>CAWADF010000009.1:0-453836 GCA_963780855.1 uncultured Acidobacteriota bacterium | reverse complement strand
GCCGGCGCGTCGGCGATTCCGCTCTTCAGCGGCCAGGATCCGTATCAGGTGAACACGAAGATCGACTACTCACCGGTCGGCCAGCCGCCGGCGCTGCTGAGCGGCGCCCCACAGCTCTCGGTGAACCACGACGGGAATGTACTACCACGCGTTTGTCCTGCTCACGCTCGGTGCGAACGGCCAGGGCACGGCCGCTTACTACCAGATCGATTCCACGAATCTCGGACAGGCGAGCTGTCTGTTCGAGGAGGAGATCTGAGCGAATGGCCGCCGCCTGGCAGCGTGAAAGATCGACGAGAATCGACACGCTGAAGCTGGTGTAAGGCCGACCGCCGATGTGCGGGAGCGGCACCCACCACAGCCACCACGTATCCGGATACTTGTGCATGACGATGGGGAGCCGTGGAATCGTGCACGCGCCTGACCTGAAATCGACGGCCGTCGCGTCGTCGATCCACTGCGGCAGCCACCGCGACTGACGGTCGAAACAGCGGCCCAGGCCTCGCGGGCCTGCGTCGAGGCGGACGCGAGCACTTCCGCTTCGTGACACGCGTATCGGCCGGCGACACGATGAAGATCGTGCCGGCCGGATCACGTGCAGAGGCGCGCGCCAGTTCGCGTCCGCTCGCGTCGCGAAAGGCGAGGTCGACCTTGGTGACCGGACGCGGATGCTCGCGGTCCGTGACGTCGTCCACCATCACGAACAGCGCGCCGTGCGTCAGGTCAAACCGGAGCCGTACCAAGACGGCGGTGCCAACAAGGAGCAGACCGACGAGGATCCACGCCGCGCGCTTCATCCCGCGATCATCTCATTTGAGGTGCGGATGCGGACAGCACACACCGCGGTGCCTGCCGCGACGCGTCAGGAGAATGCTCGCGGCGCTTGCAATAAATGTTACTCTAGTATGTAACAAGTGTTACAGCCTCACAACCCCTGGCTGCTCCTCGTCCACGCGCTGCCGGCGCGGCCGTCGAACCTGCGCGTGAGCACGGGCGGCGGCTCCAGGCCCTGGGGGCGGTGGCGCTCAAGAGCGCGGTCGGGTGTTGCCGGACTCCGCCCAGGCGCGTGAGGACGTTGACTGGGTGCGCACGGCCATTCGCGAGGCGGGAGGAGCAGCCATGGTCTTTACCGCGGACAGCGTCGACACGTTCGGCTCGGATGAGATCGTTCGTGCGTTTCAGGAGGCGCGCGCGCCCGACTACGACGCCCTCGAACGGGACGCCCGCACGCTGCTCGAGGCACGCGGCGGTCGCAGCCGGCTCCGGCGCGCTCGCCAGCTCGAGACCCGCTTGGAGCGCCTGGCCGCCCTCACGCACTTCCCGCCGGCGAACCAGCGGCGAGCCACCGAAGCCGTGAAGCGGGTGCTCGACCATTCTGCCGGCGCGCGCGGCGGCCGGCTCGGTCGACCTCGACCCGAAGGCCTATCGAGGCCGGAATCTGGGTGACCAGGCCGCGGCCCGGCATCGACCGCATGGCGTCGGCGTGGTTGATCCGACGATTCATCGACACCCGCGCGCGTTTCGCCTTCGCCGACCGACCGTCCGGCACGCGGCGGATCACCTTCGACATGTATGGCGCGGACTTCGGTCACGCCGCCAATCGATGCACCTTCGAGACGCTGACGGGGCGATTTGGCCTGAACGACCCCGCCCTTGACCGGCTCGCCGCCATCGTCCATGACGTCGATTCTCAAGGACGGGCGCTTTGCGGCTCCGGAGGCGCCGGTGTTCGAATCCCTCGTGGACGGCTTGCGCCGCACTTACGACAGCGACGCCGAGCTGCTCGACAGGGGCATCGCGTTCTTCGAAGCGATGTACCGCGCGTTTCGTGCGGCGACGAATGACGCGGAGGCGACCCGTGGCCCGCACCGGCGGTCGCCGAAGGTGTCGCGCGCGAAGAGGCGCTAGGGTGGCGCGCCCCACACTCGTCATCGGCGCGCGCGACGTCGCGGATCTCCTCAGCCTCGAGGCGTGCATCATGGCCGTCGAGCAGGCCTTCGTGCTCCACGCGGCCGGGCGCAGCGCGGGACCGGCCACGCTTGCGCTGGAGGCGCCGCTCGGCAGCTTCCACGTGAAGGCCGCCGGGCTCGAGTCGAACGGCCGGCTCCAGGCCGCCGCCAAGACGAACGCGAATTTCCCCGGCAATCCCGCGCGCAACGGTCTGCCCACGATCCAGGGCCTGATCGCCCTCTTCGACGGCGAGACCGGCGCGGTCCAGGCCGTGATGGATTCGATTGTCGTCACGCGGCTGCGGACGGGCGCGGCCACCGCCGTCGCCGCGAAGCGGCTGGCTCGGGCCGATGCCTCGATTGCCACCGTGTTCGGAGCTGGCGAGCAGGGTGACGTGCAGGTCCGCGCGCTCGCGTGCGTTCGGCCGCTCCGTCGGGTGCATCTGTTCGATCTCGATCGCGCGCGAGCCGAGCGCCTCGCGCGCCAGCTCGCGGAGGATCTCGGCGTCGACGTCCGGACGAACGGATCGCCCGACACGGCGTTGGCCGAAAGCCAGCTCTGCGTCACCTGCACCACCGCAACGCGGCCGGTCGTCCGGTACGATCAGATACGCCCCGGGACGTTCATCGCCGCCGTCGGCGCCGACCACCCCCACAAGCAGGAGCTGGATCCACGCCTGGTCGCGGGGCACGCGCTCGTCGTCGATGTCCTGGAGTACTGCGCGACCAGCGGCGAGCTGCATCACGCCCTCGACGCGGGCCTGATGACGCGCGACGACGTCCACGCTGATCTCGCGCAACTGGTCACGGACGCAAGGCCCGGGCGCCGCGATGACGACGAGGTGTTCGTGTTCGACTCGACGGGCACGGCGCTTCAGGATGTCGGAGCTGCGGCGCTGGTGTACGAGCGCGCCTGCGAGAGCGGTCGCGGCCTGCGGGTCGAGCTGAACGAACGATAGATCCGGCGGAATCACATGGGCAGCTCACTCGCCGGCATCGCCTGGTATTTCCTCCGGCTGGGCGCCATCGGCTTCGGCGGGCCGGCGGCCCTGGCGGACACCATGCGCCGCGATCTCGTCGGCGATCGCCGATGGATCACCGCAGACGAGTTCAACCTGGGTCTGGCGATTGCCGCCGCCTGTCCGGGGCCGCTCGCCTATCAGCTCGCGGTGTATTGCGGCGAGACGCGCCACGGAATCCGCGGCGCGCTCGTCGTCGCACTGGCGTTCGCGGCCGCACCGTTCGCGATCGTCGTCGCCGCGGCAGCGGCCTACACGCGATGGAACGTCAATCCCGTCGTGCGCGGCATGTTCCATGGCGCGGCGCCGGTCGTCGTCGCGCTGGTGGCGCGCGCCTGCTGGGCGCTCGGGCGCAAGACGCTGCATCGAGGCTGGATGGCGTGGGCGATCGCGGCGTCCGGGCTGACGCTGACCTGGGCCGCGGGTCGCGAGCCCGTGCTGCTGTTCGTGATCGCGGGCGCGCTCGGCGCGATCTTCATGCGGCCCGCCGGCCCGGCCGGTGTGTCCGTCTCGTCCGAAGCATCGAAACGCCATTTTCCGGCCGCGCCCGCGTGGATCGCCTTGCCGTCCGCGCTTCCGCCCAATCCCGCGGCCGCGCTGTTTGGGTTCTTTTTCAAGACGGGTTGCCTCGTGTTCGGCAGCGGCCTGGTCATCGTGCCCTTCCTGCAAAGCGGCGTCGTCGCTGAGCACCATTGGATTGACTCCCGGCAGTTCGTCGACGCGGTGACGGTCGGCCTCATCTCGCCGGGGCCCGTGGTGATCACCGCGACGTTCGTGGGCTATCTCGTCGACGGACTACGCGGCGCGGTGGCCGCGACGGTGGGCATGTTCACACCCGCCGTGCTCTTCACGATGGTGGCGGCGCCGGCGTTCCGCCGCTGGCGTCGGCAGACGGCGCTTCTCGGACTCGTCCGCGGCATCACTGCCGCCGTCGTCGGCGTGCTGGCAGGTACCGTGCCGTTGATTGCGGCTCAGGCGATTCCGGACGGTCTCTCAGCGATCGTCGCCGTCGGGGGCTTGGTGGCCAGTGCACGGCGCTTCATCCCGGATCCGATGCTCGTGCTCGCCGGCGCCATCGTGGGCGCGGTCGTGTGGGGATAGCGCGCGAACGGCGTCGTGCGGCCCGTCGTTACGTCGCGCGCGACGGGTCGCGACTGTCGGCCACGTTCTGGTCGATCTGGATCTCCACGCCGCCGTGCGTTTCGCCGATGTCGAGGCGACCCTGCCACGCACTCGCAAACGCTACGCCGCTGCCGCCGGGCGCTGAGACGGCCGGATCGAAATCGCGGTCGACCTTCACGATCCAGAAGACCGGCGCGTCACCTGGCCGCCCGTGCGCCGCGAACTCCTGCTCCGCGGCCGCTCTGATTTCCACGATCTTGCTCGCGGGGCAGTAGATTCCGGCCGCGATCGTGTTGCCATCGAGGATCGCGCTCAACCAGCCCCGGACGTAGTCGGCCATGGCCGGCGACAGCGCCCCGTTGTAGTGCTCGATGTCGAGGAACACGATGGCGCCGACCGGAAAGCCTTCCGCCGCGAACTTGGCGATCGTGTCCTCGCCATGCTCGATCCCTTTCGCCCTCGACAGATTCGCGCGGCCGCAGCCGTCCTGCTGAAGGCCGACGTAGACGATGGCGACGCCAAGTCCGGACGCTCTGATCACCGGAAACGCGCCGGACCAGCTCTTGAAGGTTCGTGTCGTGTGGCACGGCGCGTCGAAGTAGAAGCCGACGAAGTGATAGGGGCTTCGGATCGCCCAGGTGTTGATCGCGGCGTCACCCGGGTAGCTGCCCGTGTCGAATCCCGCGAACTGGACCGCGACGAGCGTCGGGGCCGCTGCGCGACGGCTCAGCCGCCGCTTGCGGCGTCGCGGGCGCGGACGGCTGGACGGCGCCTTGAGCGACCGTCTCTTCTTCTTCTTGTTCTTCTTGTTGGTCGTCGTCTTGTTGCTCGTCGTTCGGCGAGATGGACGCTTCTTGGCCATGGACAGGACGGCGTCGAGCGACTCGAGTCAGTATGGCACGTCGGGTCATCAGGATGGCCGTAGAGCCAGCGCGTCACGCGATCGCGGGGCGCGTATGATTGGAGTTCGGACATCGAGCCATGCCCCGCGCCGTTCTCGCGCTGCTGCTGGCCGCGGTCGTCGCGCAGGCGCCGCCGCGTCAGGTGTTTCGCGGCGCGTCGGTGCTGGTCTACGTGGACGTGTACCCGACGCGTGACGGCCAGGTCGTGAGCGGTCTCACGCCCGCCGACTTCAGGATCGACGAAGACGGGACGCCGCAGCAGGTCGAGGGCCTCGAGTTCATCCACGTCGATCCCCACCCCGCGGATTCCGAGCGGAAGGATCCCAATACGCCGCAGGAAGGCGACCGCCTCGCGGGTGACCCGCACCACCGGGCGTTCGTCCTGTACTTCGACGTCTATCACCTCGCAACGCTTGGCGCGCGGAACCTGCGCGAGCCCGTCAAGGACTTTCTGGAGCGCGTCATCGGTCCGACCGACTATGTCGCGGCGCTGACGCCGGATGTCCCGCCCGATCGGCTGATGTTCGGACAGCGGCTCGAAACGCTCGAGCGCGCCATCGACGACTACTGGCGTCAGGTCGCGGACGTGACCGGATCGGGCCTGGCGTACCCGCAGTCCGCCCAGGAGCAGATGCTCGAGACGTGCTACATCGGCCGGACGTCAAGCGCGCAGGCGAACGAGGCCATCGTGAAGCAGCTGCTGGCGCGTTGGCGGCTCGACCTCGTGCTCGACGGCATCGAAGGACTCGCGGGTCGTCTCGCCAACATCCGCGACGAGCGGACGAACGTCCTCCTGCTGTCCGGCGGCTGGACGCTTGGCGGCCCCGACGCGACGCTCGAGCAGTACGCGTGGGGCGCCGAAACGCAGCCGGCGTTCCGCGACGGCCGGCTGCGCTCCAGCGGCGAGCACGACGGCGCACCCGCCAAAAGCGCGTGCGACGCCGAGTTGTTCCGACTGGCCAGCCTCGATTTCCGGACTCGCTTCCTCGAGGTGATCGCCGCCACGAAGCGTGTGAACATGTCGATCTCCACGATCGACCCGACAGGCCTGGGCGCGTACGATTTCGACATGAGCGTCAATCGCGGCATCACGCAGATGGACGTGCAGCCCAAGCTCGACACGCTCCGTACGCTGTCGGAGAACACCGGCGGGCTCGCCGTGGTCAGCACCAACGATCTCCGCACGCCGCTCCATCGTCTGGCCGAGGAGGTGTCGTCGGTACTACCTTCTGACGTATTACTCGACGAATACGAAGTTCGACGGCAAGTTCCGTACAATCGACGTCGAGGTGAAGGCGCCGCGGGTGACGGTGACGGCGCGCAAGGGGTATCTGGCGCCGACGGAAGACGTGTGGCGCGCACGATCGGCCCCGCGCCCAGCAGGTGCGGCCGAGCCGGCGGGCATCGACGAGGCGCTGGCAGCGCTCGCGCGGCTCGACGAGACCAACGACATCTTCACGGAGGCCTCGGCGGGTGCGGGCTCGGTCAGCGTCGTCGCGGAAATCGCCGGCCAACGGATGGGCGACTGGCGACAGGGCGCAGACGTGGACATCACGTTGACCGACGCGAACGGCCATGCGGCGGGGATGATGCGCGGGCAGATCGCCAGCGGGTTGCGAAGTGTGTTGCTGACGCTTCCGGTTGAATCGACCTCCGGTCCCTGGCGGGCGGACGTGGTCGTGAGAGGCCAGGCGGACTCAGTGCGAGGTCGCGCCGAGACGCACGCTTCCGCAGCGGCGCTGGTTGGCGACGCGGTGCTGTTTCGCGGGACGCCGTCGCCACGCTCCACGCTCTCGCCGGTCGCGGACCATCAGTTCTCCCGCCTCGAGCGCGCCCACATCGAGTGGGCGGTGCGCCAGCCGCTCGACTCCCGCGCCGCGCGTGTCCTCGACCGCAGGGGACAGCCGCTGCCCATCGCCGTCGCGCTCACCGATCGCGAATCAGCGGGTCATACGATCCTGGCGGCCGATCTGACCCTGGCGCCGATGGCGCCGGGCGACTATCTCGTCGAGCTCGTGGCCGGCCGCGGCACGGCGACGGAGCGGCAGATCGTCGCGATTCGCGTGGGACGGTGACGGCCGTCGACCACATGCCTCGAGCGCCACAACGCCTCGCGGTCATCGTGGCCCCTTCAGCGTGAATCTGAATCGCTTGTCTTCGACCGGCGGCAGACACCCACTCGGACCGCACGCCATGTAGGTGACCGACACTTCCGTTGGCGTCGCCGACGGCTCCGGCGGTGTGATGGGAATCCGCAGGACGACCGGTCCGGCCGGATACATCGGGAATGTCTGTTTCAGGATCTCGATGCGCTCGGGTTTGGCATCCACGCTTTCGAACGTCTGGCCACGCCCGCGCACGCCGCCGGGTGACGTCAACTCGAAGCGCGTCGGCCGGCCGAGGCCATCGACGCCGCCTCGGACCAGATTCGATCCGTAGAGCTGAAATCCTGGGGCGGTAGGCGCGAACCTCGCCGAGAGCCAATTCAAGCCGAAGACGTCGTGATCGAACGTGATCTCGACGCGTACGCCGTGTTCGGTGAAGGTTTCGAGGCGGGAGACCATGGTTGGCGGCAGCGTCATTCGCAGGTAGCACGTCGGCCAGGGTGAAGTGCCGCGCGCTCGCCCAGCGCACACGCGAGGTGCCATACACGACCCGGCCGTCGGCGTCGAGCGTGACCAGCACGGGCACGCCGGTGTCGATGGGATCCGTCACGCCGTAGCGGAGCGCGACGTTCCGGTTCTTGAACGCGTCGCCGCCCATGAAGAACTCGCCGACGTCGATGTGCGAAGTCGAGGAGGACGTACTTGTGGTCCCGCGCCGCCTGGCGCAGTGCCGCGGCGATGTCACGCGTGGGGTTCGACGGCGGAAAGTCGACGCGCTTGGGCGCCGGCAGCGACGGCACCGCCTGGGACAACCACGCGGCGAGCGATAGCGCGCCGGCGATCAGAATCAGGACCGGTCGCATGAGGTGCAGTATTGCACCATTGCGTCGGCGAGGGCCGTCAGCCCGATCGCCGAGTCCTGGTCCACCTGGCACCGGACGCGGCGACCGCCAGGGAGCGTGAGTACGACGGAGATCGTGTAGCGCCCCGCCTCCGTGCTGGTGAGTGCGGGCGCACTGAGGCCGGCGCCGTTCGGGAGCGCCAGCCCGAATTCGTCGAGCGTGCGCACGTAGCGGCCGTGCGTCCGCCGGAATTCCCGTTGCGCGTAGTACGCGTCGTAGAGCCACGCGCGTGCCGGCCAGGTGGCGTCGGGGACGAACGCCGCCGCGCCGGGCGGCTCGGTCGAGAACTGCACGTAGCCCCACATCTCCGGCCGGTGCATGTCGATCGCGCCCTGCGGCGACCAGACCCAGTTGTGCTCGGGCACGCCGTCGGTCTTTCTGTATCCGGCGCCTGCCCGCTCCGTCGTCCACTCCACGCGGGAGAAGTTGATGCGCCACTGATCGCCGTCGCGTGGCGGTGTCGTCACGTGATTGCCGGCTGTTAGCGCCGTCCATGGCAGCGCCAGCTCGACCGACCACGATCGATCGACATCGCGCGCGTCGTTCGGCGTGCCGTCGACGCTCACCGCTGACCGCAGGCCGGCGATCTCCCACGCCGTGTCGGCCTGGCCGCCATCGCGGTACGGCTTCGGAAGCCGCAGGTCCCACGTCGTGCCGAGGGCGTTGATTTCGAGCTCGGAGTAGTTGCGGTTGTCGGCGTCCGGGTCGATGAAGACCTCGAAGTCGTTGTCGTGGAAGATCACCGCGTCGTGGGCGGTGAGCGTCGCCCACACGTGCGGCTCGACCAGTTCCGCGCCCACGTAGAGGAAGTCGTCGTCCCACGCCATTTTCACGCGCGTCGGCCAGGCCGGACGCGGCTTCGCGTCGCCTTCGATGTCGACGAACGCGTCCGACCAGGCGGCCGTCCGCCACGTGGCGTCGTCGAGCCTGCCGTCGATGACGATCCGCCCGGACACGCGCGCGGCGACGTAACCGCGGGGGTGAGGGTGCGTGGCTGGGCCAGGTTGGCCGGAGATCACCGCGGAGAGGAGAGCGGCACTCCCGAGCGCCAGCGCGCGTGTCACGCGGTGACGGCCTTTCGCAGCAGCTGCCAGCGCGCGTCGTTCATCGCGCCGAAGTCGAAGACCGACACGCCCGCCGCGCCCCCCGAGATGGCCATCTCGACCGTCGTCGTGAACTCGGCGGCGTCGAGCGGCGCGACGTAGAGGCCGCTGTGCACCGGCGCCGTGACCGTGCGCACGGCCTCTTCGCGTGTACTGCTTCACGAACTCGGGGCCCGCGTCGTAGAACGCGTGGTAGAGCATCGGAAAGAACGCGTCGAGCTTGAAGCGGCCCCAGTCCTGGCGGACCATCACGCGCGCGCGGCTCGGCCCCGGAAACACCGCCGCGGTGATCTTCGTGCCCTTCGCGTGCGCGGCGGGCACCAGGTAGTCGTTCACCAGATCGACGACGCTGTCGAGGCGATACTGCATCCACGCGTTGTTGGATTCCGGGTCCGTCAGCTCGATCGGATCGATGCCGTGCGTCTCCTTGAAGATTCGCCGGCTGTATGCGGTGTAGCCGTAGTCGTACGGCGGATACACCCTGTCCTGGACGATGCCGTACTTCGACCAGAGGCCGGAAGGCAGGATGGCGTCCGGATGCCGCACGTAGTCGAGATGCACGCTCGCGACGCCGGGGATCGACGCAATCTCGGTTACGGTGTCGCGGATGAACTCGCGGACTTCCGGACGTGCCGGGTCGAGGAACTTGTAGTAGTCGACGTAGGCCGGCTTGTCGGACGCGGACTCGCCCTTCGCGTTGACGTTGTACCAGTCGGGGTGATCGCGGACCATGTCGGGCCGCGTGCAGATCATCGTCCACATCCAGGCGTGCACTTCGAGGCCCTCGGCCCTCGCAAGCGGCAACGCAGTCTCCAGCCACTCGGCGCGCACCGGCAGGCGCGTGCTGTGGAAAAGCGCCGTGTTGCCGCCATAGATCTCGGCGACGATTCCCGCGAGGCCGGAGGCTTTGATCAGCGCGAAGTCGCGCTTCAAATCGTCGGGTGTCTTGCTGAGATTCGGCCGCAGCCACACGTAGTTCTTCAGGGCCCGCGCCGCCCGGCCGGCAAGGGGCAGGGCCAGCGCGGCCAGGCCGAGCGTCTCGAGAAAGTCACGCCTGTCGGGATTCACTGCATGCTCCGCCGACGTTGCGAATCATAGTCCGAGACACCGGTCGGGTGGACCGTGGGGTCCCGCCCGGGCCGGTTGGGGCCGGCCACCCCTTTTCTTTCTCCACCTGAAGGCGTAGAACATGGCCTCGTGACGCGCCCAGCCACGCTTGTCGCCGCCCTTCTTGCCGCCGCCGCGGCCGTTGTCGTCCTTCACGCACAGCCGACGCCCTACGATCTCCTCATCCGCCACGCGCGCATCGTCGACGGCACGGGCAATCCGTGGTATCGCGGGGATGTCGCGGTCCGCGGCGACACGATCGCGCGCATCGCGCCGGCCATCGAGGAACCGGCGGCGCGCGTGATCGACGCGGCCGAGCAGGTCGTCGCGCCTGGCTTCATCGACATCCACACGCACGCGCGACGCGGTCTTCACAGGTGCCGACGGCCCCGAACTACATTCGCCAGGGCGTCACGACCGTGATGGAAGGGCCGGATGGATCGTCGCCGGTTCCGCTGGCGCCATTCCTCGCCGAGCTCGAGGCGCTGAAGAAGTCGATCAACATCGGGTCCTTCATCGGGCAGGGATCGGTGCGCACGGCCGTCATCGGCAACGTCGATCGGAAGGCGTCGGCGGACGAGATCGCGAGGATGGAGGCGCTGGTCGATCAGGGCATGAAGGACGGCGCGTTTGGCATGAGCACCGGGCTGTTCTACGTGCCGGGCACGTTCACGCCGACCGAGGAGGTCATCCAGCTCGCGCGCGTCGCGGGCCGCTACGGCGGGATGCACGAGTCGCATCAGCGCGACGAGGCCTCGAAGGTCGTCGACAGCGTCAAAGAGACGATTCGCATCGGCGAAGAGGGCGGACTCGCAACGCACATCAGCCATGCCAAGGCGATCGGCGCGGCGAACTGGGGCCGCAGCGTGGAGTTCCTGCGGCTCGTCGACGAGGCCCGCGCGCGCGGCGTGGACGTCACGCTCGACCAGTATCCGTACACGGCGTCGGCGACGAGCGTGTCCGCGGCGCTCCTGCCAGCGTGGGCGCAGGAAGGCAGCCGCGACGATCGACTCGCGCGCCTTCGCGATCCGGCGTCGCGCGCCAGAGTCAAGGACGCCATCGCCGCGTTGATTCAGAACGAGCGCGGCGGCGGCGATCCCGAAGAACGTGCAGTTCTCCAGCTGCGGCTTCGACGCGTCGCTCGCGGGAAAGACGCTCGCGGATCTCACGCGGCAGCGCGGCCTCGAGCCCACGGTCGAGAACGCCGCCGAAACGACGATCTGGCTGGTCGAGCAAGGCGGGTGCTCCGGGATCTTCCACGCGATGAGCGAAGACGATCTCGAGCGCATCCTCAAGCTACCCGGCGACGATGATCGCGTCGGACGGCGAGGTGCCGATCTTCGGGCGCGCCAACCCCCACCCGCGGAGCTACGGGACGTTCGCGCGCGTGATCGGGGTATACGTACGCGAGAAGCACGACCTGACGCTCGAGGACGCGATCCGCAAGATGACATCGCTGCCCGCGAATCGCTTGCGGTTGACGGATCGGGGCCTGCTGCGTCCCGGCATCAAGGCGGACATCGTCGTCTTCGATCCCTCGACCGTGCGCGACACGGCGACGTACACGCAGCCGCATCAGTACGCCGAAGGTTTCTCGTGCGTCATCGTGAACGGCCAGGTCGTCTTCGAGAACGGCGAGATGACCGCGGCCCGGCCGGGCCGCGTCTTGTACGGGCCGGCGAAGGGGCGGTGACTTGCACAGCCGGGACGAAGTCCCGCGAGAAGACAACCGTCGAGCTGCACTCATTCACTCCTGAGCACCTCGATTGGGTTGACCCCAGTGGCGGCGCGAGTGGGCGATGCGCTGGCCAGTGCAACGACGGATCACCATCAGCACCTCGGGCGGCGCCGTAGAGCCATGGATCGTGGGCGGTGACGCCGTACAGCCGACTTTCGAGGACGCGCGCCGCGAACCACGTGGCGCGAGCGGCACAGCCGGATCGAGCCCAGTGGCCGCACCAGTGACCTGCCATCGGGGCCGCTTCGTGTCTGACACGCGCTCCCGCCATCACTTCGCCGTGGCGTCACTGGCCTTGTGGTTTGTCCAACATTGTTGGTAAACTGCGGGCGATGAGCGCCACCCCGGAATCGCTCGGTGAATTCGAACAGTTGGTCCTGCTCGCGGTAATGCGCACCGCCCGCAGCGACGCCGGCGCGTACGGCATCTCCGTCCATGACGAGCTCGTCCGGCACACCGGCCGGCGCGTCGGGCGCGGCGCGATCTACATGACCCTCGACCGGCTCGAGAAGAAGGGCCTGCTCGATTCCTACTTCACCGAGCCGACCGCCGAGCGCGGCGGCCGGCGCCGGCGGTGCTACCGCGTGACGCGCCGGGCCACGGCGGCGCTCGAAGCGTCGCGCCTCACGCTCCGCCGGCTCTGGGCCGGACTGTCCTTCGACTGACGACGACGATGCACCCGAACCGGCCGCGTGCGATGCGCCTCGTGACGGCCGTCCTCGCGCGGGTCGCCGATCCGCTGCTCGCCGAATCGATCGTCGGGGACCTCTGCGAGGAACGCTCGCGCCGGGCCGCCCACGCTCCCTGGTCCGCGGCCCTGTGGTTCTGGGCGACGCTCGGCGCGATGCTGGTCACCGCGATCGGTCTGCGCCTGAGGGAGGTGGGGCGGACGCTCCGGCCTGGCCGCTTCCGCCCGGCGCCCACACGCGGTGATATTCGCCAGGCGGCGCGCGCGCTCGCGCGCACGCCGTGGATCACGGCCACCGCCGTTGCCGTCATGGCGCTCAGCCTCGCCCTGGCCCTGGCCGTCTTCGCGATCGTGGACGGCGTGCTCTTCGCGCCCATGCCGTACGCCCGGCCGGGCGAGCTGTACTACGTGGCTGGCTGGTTCCGCTCGCTGCCGGCCACGTTTCGTATGAGCGGCGTGTCACTCGCGGATCTTGCCGCATGGAGCGAGGCCGCGCCCGCTGTGACGTTCACCGCGATGAGCCTCGGCGACGCGGTCGCGATCGCCGACAACGATCATCTGCGCACCGCCGAAGTCGATCGTCGCTTCTTCGATCTCGTCGGGGTCCAGCCGCTCCTCGGCGGCTTCGACGAACAGGATTTCGCGGGGAAGGCGGCAGTTCAGCCTGCGCTCCTCCTCTACTCGACCTGGCAGTCGCGGTTCGGCGGCGATCCGTCCATCCTCGGCCGGTCGTTCGTCGCCTCGTCGGGCGACGGCATGCGGGTCGCCGGCGTACTGCCGCGCACGTTCGTGTTTCCCGCCGACATGGGTGCGTTCGGGCCCGAGGCCGTGACGCCGCTACCATCGGTCGTGCCTCAATCGGTACGCCAGCCGACGCGTCGCTGGCTCCAGCTCATCGCGCGGCTGCCGGCCGGGATGTCGCCCGTGACGCTGGCCGATCGGCTCACGGCCGCGACGATGCGCGTGGCGGCGGAGTTTCCGCCGCTGCCCGACGATCCGTCCGCGACCCCCACGCGCCGCATCACTCGCGGACCATTCGACAGCGTCCTCCTCAGGCCGCTGGCCGATTTCCTGACGGAACGAACTCGTTCCGTCTCGTGGGCCGTTTTCTGGACCACGATGGCGCTGCTCCTGCTGGCGGCAGTCAATCTTGCGGGCCTTGGGGCGACTCGTGCCGCGGACCGTCGCGGCGAGCTCGTCCTGCGACGTGCGCTTGGCAGCTCGGGCTGGCAGCTCGTGCGCCTGCTGGCCGTCGAACATGCGATCGTCCTTGCCGCCGGGCTGATGCTCGGGCTGGGCGGCGCGGCCATTCTCCTTCGCGTAGCGATTCTCGCTGATGCCGGAAGGCCTGGTGCTGTTCAAGACGCCGGCGCTCGATTGGCGCGTGGTCGTGTTCGGCGCCGCCGTCGGGGCGGGCACGCTCGCGCTCGTGACGCTCTGGACCACGCAGTCGGCGCTCGGCGGCGACGCGCGGTCCACGCTCGCGGAAACCGCCGGTGCGACCGACCGCCTGCGGTCGCGCCGGCGATCGTTCGTCGTCGGCGCGCAGGTGGCGCTTGCGCTGGTCGTCGCCGTCGCCGGCGCGCTCGTGTCGACCAGTCTCGTGCGGGTCTGGTCGGCGCCAACCGGATTCGAGGTCGATGACGTCGCGCGGCTGCGCCTCAACGTGCCGCCCGCATTCGATCTCGGCGCGATCCAGGCGCTCGTGGCTTCGGTTCGCGCCGTGCCGGGCGTCGTCGCCGCCGGCGGATTCGACCGGGGCGTTCCTCGAGCGCGCGATTCAGGGGAGTGCCTTCGACGCGCCGCCCGGCGTCGCGACCCCGGGCGACGTCGAGGCGTATGGCATTACCCACGGCGTTCTGCAGGCGCTCGGCCTTCGCGCTCTCTCGGGCCGGGCTCCGACGGAAGACGAGCTGGATCGCGGCGCGCACGTCCTCGTGGTCAGCCGCACGGTCGCCGACGAGTACCTGGCCCGGCGCACCGGCGGTCGGCCGAGTGCTCACACGCGATGGTGTCGGGTACGAAGTAGTCGGTGTCGTGCCTGACGTGCGGCACGTGGCGCTCGATCGGGCGTCCGAGGGCGAGATCTACTGGCCGCTCTCGAGCGACGCCGCTCCGTATGTCAGCAACCTGTTCATCCGGTTCGATCCGGAAGGGCACGGCGGCCTGCGCCAGGTGATCGATGCTCTCACGCGGAACGTGCCTACGGTGCGCGTCGTCCGCGCGGACACCATGCGCGACGCGCTCGGTCGCTCGGTGCGTCAGCGCGAGTTCAACGGGTGGCTCTTTGGCGCGTTCGGGCTCGCCGCGCTCGCGATCGTTGGCGTCGGCATGCTTGGATTGATCGGCACGCTGGTGGCGCGCCGGACGCGCGAGATCGGCATCCGGATGGCGCTCGGCGCGGCGGCGCCGTCAGTCGTGCGCCTCGTCCTCGTCGAGCAGCTCACGGGCGTGGCCGTCGGGCTCGCGGCGGGCACGCTCGCTTCGCTCTGGGCGGTGCGGTTCCTTGGCGCGTACCTCTATCAGATGTCCGTCTACGACTGGCGGGCCTGGACGACAGCGCTCGCGGCGCTCTTCGGCGTGGCGATCGCCGCCGCAGCCGTGCCCGCCCGCCGCGCAGCACGGGTCGATCCGGTGAGGGCGTTGCGGGAAACCTGAAGTCGGGAAGTTGGAAGGACGAAGCGCCACGAGCCGTCTGATTGACGTGGCCCTCAGGGTCGCAAGGCGGCGATGCCCACCTGACCGTCGGCGACAGGGCGCGCCACTGGTGGCCCGTCACCGTCACTAGTATCGCCGCGGCGCGAAGCGGCGGCCCTCTCGCGACGCCGCTGCTGCGCAACGAGGAAGGTATTCTTCATGCGTTCCAGCTCTTGCATCTGCGGATCGCGGTCGTCGTCAATGCTCGTCATAGTGATTGCCAATCCCTCTACCTGCGAGCCTGGTTGATACTTTCGGAGATTGTCTGTTCCGGAGCGCGCCAGAAGTTTCGCACCACCAAGGGCGGCGCGACGGCCACGCAGACCACAACGATCCAGTTCAGAACGGACGTGATTCCGATCGCGAGCGCCGCAAGGAAGACCGCAATCGGCCAGGCAATGAACAGCAGTGTCTTCGTCGTCCCGGAGAACATGAGACGAGTGTAGCCACCGGCAACAGGGCCCGCTGTACCGTATTGCACGGTGGCGGCGCCGGGCGAACCGACCTGCTCGACGTCCAACTCGTGACAGCCGTGGGAGTTATGGCGATCGACTAGTCGTGAAGGACGATACTGAGCAGCGAGCCGTTCACCTTGAGCCCGCCGTTGTACTCGATCAACCCGAGCTTTCGGAACTTGTTCATGAAGAAGTTCACTCGGGAGCGCGTTGTGCCGACCATTTCCGCGAGCGTCTCCTGTGACAGCTTTGGGAGGACGCGCGGTGTCATGTCCTCCTTCCCGTATCGAGCCAGCAGGAGCAATGTGCGGGCGAGCCGCTTTTCGCTGGAATTGAAGAGCTGATCGACCAGGTCCTCTTCGATTCGGATGTTGCGCGTCAGCATGTGCGCAAGGAACCGGTCGGAGAATGCTGGATGTTCGTGTAGCATCCGGACCATGTCGCGCTTCGGGATTCGCAGGAGAGCCGTCCGCATGACGGCTTGTCGCCGTCCCCATACGCAACGGCTGCCCGGCAAGGCAGCCCTCGCCCAAGAAATCGCCTGGGCCGAGCATGGCCACGACCGCCTCCTTGCCGGCCGAGGACAGCACTGAAAGCTTGATCCCGCCCTCCTGAACAAAGAAGACACTGTTCGCCTGTGCTCCCTGGGCTGAAGACGACGGCGCCAGCCGCAAATCGCACAATGCGCGGAGACACACTCGCCGATTTGAGGAACGCCTGAACGTCAAACGCCCGCCGCGTCGGGGGGACCGGGAGTGGCCTGGGCGGCATCTCCCGCCGATCATCCCACGAGTGAGGCCCTCTTTACCCAGGCGAACCGCTATCGTCTGGCTCCGGGGCGCGTATTGCCGGGCGCGACCTGTTCGCAACGGCTTGGGTACGCGACCGCTGCAAACACGCTCAACATCCGGCCAACGGTGAAGGACAAAGATCGGTCAGCTCTGGCGTATGCTCATCCCGGGCCCTGGATGGCAAGTCGGCAACAGTCCGCCAATCGCGTATGGTGACGGTGTTGGTTCACACCCCGACGCCCGCAGCTGGCAGCGAGGCCATGCGGGCGACGCTCGCAACAGCCGTCGCATGGGGATCTTTGCCACATGGGTCGCGGTGGCTCTCGGGGGATATTGGGCGGGGTCGCGCTCGGGACCTCTTGACGACAGGCCAGCCACGCCCGGCAGGCTAATCACCGAAGGGAGGTGCGAAGGCAAGGGCGACGCGCGGTAGGAGTCATGACTCGACCCGGATCAGGGCGTGCGACTAATCGCGGGTCGCCGCCGCTTCGATCGCACGCATCAGTGCGACGGCGTGCTCGCGAAGGTCGGCGGCATCTCGGGCGATGGCGGTCTCGGCGAGTCGCTCAAGATGTGGCACGCGTCGATCGATGGCCTCGACTAAGTGCTGCAAGTCTTGGAACATTTCCTTGGCGGCCTTAACTGGCGCGATCTCGTCAGTGGCCATGTCTCCTCCATCGAGCGACAGTCCATCGCGATTCAGGTTCAATCTTCAAGACATTCCGGAGTTGGCCCCGGCAGGTGGACAGTGCAGCGATTGCCACCGTGCGGATAGTCGAACATGGTCGGCACGAGTTGGCCATTGCGTGCAGGTACATACGGGCTGGGAAGGGGAGGGCGGCGCCCTCAGCCGGCCGCCGTTGGAACCGCACCAGTCCCGCCAGGGAACATTGCATGCGACCGGCGCTGCATCCAAGACGCCGGGCGTCTGCCCCCCCGTCAGAACAACGCCACGTCGGAAAACCCGGTGACGCGATGGACGGGGCCGGAAACCGCCGGCTGATAATCGCGGCCAGGTCGACCTTGCGACGGTCGACTTCGGCCATGGCCGTCCGAACCTTCAGCTCCATGGTGTGATCTATTCTCCGTTCGCCCCATCTCGCAAAATGAATCGGGACAATTGGCGCGCCAGGATTTGCTCTTCTTAGACCGTCGTCGATAGGGCTATACGCGCGGTGCCCGCAGGGCTAACATGGTTTGTCGCAGAAAAGGCAGCTGGATCATGGCTCAGGACGCCGGGCGGAGCCAACCGAGTTTTCATGTCCAACAACCCTGAGCGTTGGCGGGAAGTCCGACGCGTCTATGACGCCGCGCTCGAACGAAACGAAACTGACCGAGAGGAATTCCTGACGGAAGTCTGCGGAGCCGATACGGCGCTGCACTCCGAAGTCACGGGACTGCTCGCGCGCGATCGGTCAGCTGAGGCGTTTTCCACCGGTCTCCGGATAGGTCACTACACGATTCTGTCGCGCCTTGGCGCCGGCGGGATGGGCGTCGTGTACCGAGCGCGCGATTCGAAACTCCACCGCGACGTCGCCCTGAAGGTGCTTCCGGAGATCTTCGCCGACGATCATCATCGCCTGGCCCGCTTTCAGCGCGAAGCCGAGGTGCTGGCCTCGCTGAATCATCCGAACATCGCGCACATTCACGGCCTGGAGGAATCGGGCCGGACTCGTGCGTTGGTCATCGAACTGGTCGAGGGACCGACGCTGGCGGATCGGATCGCGCATGGGCCGATCCCAATCGGCGAGGCCTTGCCCATTGCGCAGCAGATCGTTCGCGCCCTCGAAGCCGCGCACGCGTGTGGAATCGCTCATCGTGACCTGAAGCCGGCAAATATCAAGGTCACCGCCGCCGGGGTCGTGAAACTCCTCGACTTCGGTCTTGCCACCGCCGTGGCGGACGATATCGCCCATCAGGACTCGACGACCCTGGTCGCTGGCGAACCGCTGACGATGGCGGGATCGGTGATCGGCACGATTGCGTACATGTCGCCTGAACAGGCGAGAGGCGAACCCGTAGACGCGCGCACAGACCTTTTTTCGCTTGGGTCTGTCCTCTACGAAATGGTGACGGGACGCCGCGCCTTTCCCGGCGCCATGCAGACGCTCATCGTCGATGCGATTCTCCACCAAACACCACAGTCACCTCGAAGCGTGAATCCTGCGGTGCCCCAGGCGCTGGAACGAGTCATCCTGCGACTCCTGGAGAGGGAGCGCACAGCTCGATATCAGACGGCGTCGGACGTTGGTGCCGACCTTGAGCGAGTGACGCAACAGATCGAATCAGCTCGGTCGGCGATGGATACGCGGTGGCAGCGTCGACGCTGGCGTGCGGCGATCGGCGTCGCTCTGGTGCTCGCCCTCGCCGCGAGTGGCTGGATCTGGTCGCGGGTGACGAAGAGGCCGCCGACCGCCGCTCCTGAATACGAACAGGTCACGCACTTCGCCGATTCGGCCACCTCGCCGGCGTTCTCGCCCGATGGACGGATGATGGCCTTCATTCGAGGGGGGAACACGTTCTTCGGTCCCGGAGAGATCTATGTCAAGGTGCTTCCCGACGGCGAACCGGTGCCACTGACACGCGACGGGCTCCAAAAAATGAGCCCGGTCTTTTCCCCCGAGGGCTCACGCATCGCCTATACGACCGTGAGCGGCAACTTTGCCTGGGATACATGGGCCGTGTCCGTGTCAGGTGGGGAACCAAGTCGGTGGCTGACCAACGCGGGCGGCCTGACCTGGATCCCCGATCACCGGGTGTTGTTTTCGGAACTGGCGACTCCGACGGGCCTCCACATGAACGTCGTCACCGCCAACGAAAATCGCGACAATGTCCGGGCCGTCTATACGCCTAGCGATCTGCAGGGGATGGCTCACCGCTCCTATCTTTCTCCCGACCGCAAGTGGGTGGCCATCGCGGAAATGGAAAAGGCTGTTTGGCTCCCGTGCCGGATCGTTCCGCTTGATGGGTCGGCGATCGGCCAGCGCGTCGGACCAGACGGACAATGCACATCGGCGGCGTGGTCGCCAGACGGAGGCTGGATCTATTTCTCATCCAGCGTCAGTGGGGCCTTTCACATCTGGCGGCAGCGTTTTCCGGGCGGATTACCCGAACAGATCACCGGTGGCCCAACCGAAGAGGAGGGGATCGCCATGGCGCCTGACGGGCGCTCATTCCTGACGTCCCTGGGCACCCGGCAGCAGGCCATCTGGATTCATGATGCCGGCGGCGAGCACGAACTCTCCAGAGAGGGCTACGCTTTCGTCCCCTCGCTCCCGAACGGCACTTCTCAGCCGTTTTCAGCCGATGGTCGCAAGCTGTTCTATCTGGTTCGCCAGGGTGCGGTTCGATTCATGGGACCCGAGGAGCGATCCGGTGAGCTCTGGGAGACGGAGCTGGAGACGGTCCGCAGCGAATCGTTGCTGCCTGGCTTCCACGTGATCGGCTACGACATCTCGCGCGACGGGAGCGAAATCGCCTTCGCCGCCCTCGATGAGAACGGAAAGTCACACATCTGGCTCGGTCGTGTGGATCGTCAGGTGCCTCCCCGGCGGCTTTCCCCAGTCGAAGCCGACAGTCCCCGTTTCGGCGCGGCCAATGATGTCTTCTGCAGGGTGACCGAGACGGCATCGCAAGCTAATTACATCTACCGGATCAAGATGGACGGAAGCGAACCGCAGAAAGCGACCGAGACCCCCGTTCTATTTTTCATGAGCGCATCCCCGGACGGGATGTGGCTCACGGCACAAGTCGCGGCTCCCTCGGGAACCTCGGTCGTGGCCCTTCCGGTCTCGCACGACAAACCGGTTCCAATCTGCAGCGATTGCGAGGCCGATTGGACGGCCGACGGCAGGTCCTTCGTGGTCAGACTCGCGCTCAACAACGCTTCGAACGGAGCACGAACCCTGGTCGTGGCGCTCGGACTCCACGAGACGCTGCCCCGCTTGCCGCCCGGAGGGATCCGATCGGAAAAAGATCTGGCTGGCTCGCGGGTGCTGTATGCGCTAGACGGTTTTCTCTATCCAGGCGATTCCGCACAAGTCTACGCATTCAGGCGCGAAACGATTCAACGCAACATCTACCGAGTGCCGCTTCGGTGAATACGGCGGCCTCGTTCACGGTCTCGCTGGTTCGAGAACGGGGCCCCGCCAGATTGGCGTGAGCAAGACGTCGCTGCTCCAAGCTTTTCGGACGATCTCGATCGGCCCATCGATCGCGAAGCCGCCGGCAAGCAGGCGTTCGTTGTCGCGAACCTCGACATGCGCATCGCGAACCGCACGGACCGCCCGAAGTGGAACGACGCCAGCTTCTTCAGAGGATTTGGTCGTTAGTCAGAGACCGGCCGACGCCCGCGGCGGCGAGATCGCGCAGTCCCATCTTCGCGAGGCACCGCGCGAACCGCGCATCGCCGCGCAGCATGTCCCACTGCGGAGCAACCGCCAAATCGACGAGACACGGATCTCGGGCGTCGACCGCGCGCTCGAGGCAGGGCAGTGCCGCGTCGAGATCGCCAAGCTCGCCGTGGAGCAGCGCCAGCTGCAAGTCCGGCATCGCACCGGCCTGCGCTGTCGCCTGCGCGAGGGCGAGTCGCAGCACGCCCGCCCGGCCGCCGTCGTCGTACGCACGCCGCAGCGTTTCAAGCGCCTCGGCTGGTACGCCGTGCTGCGCGGCGTGTGTCAGGTTCTCCGCCATGTGCCGATCGAAATCGCCAAGCGCCCAGTACGCGCCCACGAGGAATTCGCGCGCCAGCGCGTGCTGCGGATCGAGTGCGAGCGTCTTATTCGCCCAACGCAGCGATTCGTCGAATCGCCGTTGGTGCCAGTACGACAACGCGATGCCCAGGTGCACGGACGGGGAGAACGGATCCCGCTCGAGCGCGCCGACCTTTATGTGGAGCCCCTCGTCGAACCGGCCCTGCGCCTCGAGCAGCCGCCCGAGCAGGAGGCGGGCCTGTGTGTGATTTGGGCTCAGCTCCAGCGCGCGCACGAGGCTCCGCTCGGCGCCGACCCAGTTCCAGTCGTCATGGAACATGACTGCGCCGAGCGCGACCTGTGCGTCGGCGCAGCTATCGTCGAGTGCGAGCGCCCGCAGCGCCGACGCGCGGGCACGCGCGTACGCATCCGCCGGCGGCACACTGCGCAACTCGCCCTGCGCGCAGTACGCCAGCGCGAGGCCGGCGTGCGCCGGCGCGTACTCCGGATCGAGATCGATGGCGGACTGGAACGCGGCGATCGCGGAGGGGAGATCCGATCGCCGTGCCGCCAGCAGAGCTGCCCGTCCGCGGCCGACCAGCTCGTAAACGTCGGGCCCGGACGGTGTCAGCATCGGCAGAACGGTACCGCCGCCCGCGCCCGCGCGTACGGCGCGGCGCTCGGCGCGCACGCCGGCGACGAATCGGTATCCGGATCGCGAGACGGTCTCGATGTAGATCGCGGGATGCCGGCGATCGCCGAGCGCCTTGCGCAATGCCGATATGTGCACGGCGACGATGCCCTCCTCGACGAAGGCGTCGGGCCACAGGGCCTCGAGCAGTTCGCGTTTCGAGACGAGCGTGCCCGCGCGGCGAATGAGCTGGATGAGCAGATCCATGGCCTTCGGCGACAGCGGTACGTCGCCGCCGGCGCCGGAGAGGCGCCGCTCGCGCACATCGAGCGCGAACTCGCCGAACCTGTAGAGCTCCGTCCAATTCATGGTCGCGCCCGAATTAGGCGAATCTTAACAAAATCTACAGGACGCCCGGCCTGTCGTGGCGAGACCCTGTCCTCACGTCAGAGGAGGCAACGGTCATGCACGACCCTCTCGATCGCGAAGTGCTCGCCCAGGAAGATCAGCTCACGGAAGCCACCCGGACGCTGGACATCGGGACGCTGGACCGACTGTACGCCGACGACATCATGTTCACCGGCGTCACCGGCGTCATCTGCACCAAGTCGAACCTGATGGACGAGGCGCGCCGCGGCGCGACCGAACGCCAGAGAGCCGCCCCGTCAGCGGCCGTCGTGTCCTACGACAAGGACGACGTCCGCGGCGTTCGCCACGGGGACACCGCCGTCACGAGCTACCGGTTCGGCGTCACGGTGCGACAGGAAGGCCGAGAAACCGTCCACCGCTACCGCACGACGAACGTGTGGATGAAGCGCGGTGGCCGCTGGCATGTCGTCGCGGCGCACACGGCGGCGCTCGACCCTGAAGTCTGATTAGCTCGTGGCCGTGGATACTTCGCTGACTTCTCCTGGTCGCCGATCCGCTCGCCGCCCGCCAGGTCTTCGAACTTGCGATGCAGGAATTCGAAAGCGCCGGACTCCCGAAGCGCGCGGCGCTGGCGGCGGCCGCCGTAGGCGCCAGCTACACGTCGGGCGATGGCAACCGCGTCGCGGCAAGGCCCTGGCTCCAGCGCGCGTGGAGGTTGATCCGGGACGAGGGACCGTGCGTCGAGCGCGGGTGGGTCGCGATCTTCGACATTGCCTGCAACACCGACGACCCACAAGAGCTCCGTGAGAACTGCGACGTGGCGCTCGAGATGGTGCGCCGGTTTCGCGATCTGGACCTCGAGGCGAAGGCGCTCGCCGATGGCGGCTGCGCGCTCACCGAGCTCGGCGAAATCGACGAAGGCGCGGCGCGCATGGATGAAGCGCTCGCGATGGTGACCTCGGGCCAGCTCGCGGATCCCGTGGCCGTCGCACAGATACTGTGCTCGTTCTTTACGTCGGTGGCCATCACCGGCGACCTTGCGCGCTGCGATGCGTGGAGCCGAGTCTTCCGCGAACGTGGGCTAGTCGGGAGTGGTGCACCGCCGATCATCACGAGCCACTGCGACAGTGTGTACGGTGGGCTGCTGTGCAGGCTCGGTCGCTTCGGAGAGGCAGAGTCGACCCTGACCCGCGCCATCGCGGATGCGCGCGCGACGATCCACGCGGGCCAGCAGCATCCGCTGAGCAGTCTGGCGGAGCTGCGGATCAGACAGGGCCGTCTCGCCGAGGCCGAGGAACTCCTGCGAGGGCACGATGACTTCATGGAGCCGCTCATCCCCACCGCGACCCTGCACCTCGCGCGCGGCGCCTTCGATGTCGCCGCGGCGACGGCGCGGCGAGGTCTACGGCTCATCGGGGCGGACAGGACGCGCGCGGTGTCGCTTCTCTGCATCCTCGTCGAAGCTGAACTGGGCCGGGGCAACCTGGCCGCTGCTGAGACCGCCTGCGCGTTGCTCGATGCGCGGGTGGCCAACACGAAGCTGCCGGCGTTCGCGGCCGAGGCGGCCTGCGTGCGCGCGCGGCTCCGAATCGCGACCGGCGATCGGGCGGGCGCCGTCTCGGAACTCGAAGGCGCGCTCGAGATCTGCGCGCCGCTCAAGATTGGCCCGCTCAGCGCCAAGCTGCACCTCGCCCTGGCCCGCCTGCACAGCGATGCCGACTCCGGCGCCGCGCTCGTCGAGGCCCGCGCCGCGGCGGCGGTGCTTGCGCGCCTCGACATGGTCGTTCCCGACGAGGATCTCGTATTCCTCCGCGCCGTCGGCGCCTGGCCCATTCCGGCGGTCGGCGGGAGAGCCACACCAGCTTCGTCGTCTTCGTAGCGCGAAGGCGGCGGCAATATCATCGCCGGCGCGATCTATTTCTGTCTACGGCGCGCCGGTACGATTGCCGCCGAGCCACGACAAATCCCCGCCGCGTCGAGGCGGCGAGTCGCCAGCGCGATGCCAGTGCTTTGCCGAGTGCGACGGCCGGGACATCCGACGACATCACGATTCGCCCTTGATTCGAGCAGCCTACGTTGGCCCGCCGCTCTTTGAGGCCAGGCTCGCGAGCAGTTCATGCCACGAGTCTGCGAACGACTGCGCGCCTTCGCGCTGCAACTGTCTGGCAAGCGCCGCGACGTCCACCCCGGCCTTGGCGAACTCACGCAAGGCGCTTTCCGCGTCGCCACCGTCCGCCGGCATCGTCTGCGTCGCGTGACCATGATCGGCGAAGGCGCGCAGCGTGTCCTCGGGGATGGTGTTGATCGTTTCCGGTGCAGCGAGGGCTTCGACGTAAAGCACATCGGAGGCGCTGGGATCCTTCGTGCTGGTGCTGGCCCATAGCAGGCGCTGCGGCTGCGCGCCCTCGCGCAATAGCGCCTGCCAACGCGGTGACGCGAGCAGATCGCGATAGGCGGCGTACGTGCGCTTCGCGACGGCAATCCCAAGCCGGTTGTGAAGATCGGCGTGCACTCGGGTCATCACCGCCTTGTCCCAGCGGCTGATGAAGATCGAGGCGACGGATCCGACGCGAGGATCGAGGCCGGCGGCAACGCGCCGCTCGATGCCGCGCATGTACGCCTGAGCGGCCGCCAGGTACTGCTCCCTGGAGAACAGCAGGGTGACGTTCACTGGCACACCAGCTGCGATCGATTCCTCGATCGCCGCGATGCCTTCAGGCGTGCCGGGAATCTTGATCAGGAGGTTGGCAAGCTTCGCGCGCGTATGCAGCGCGGCCGCCTGCGTCACCGTGCTCGCCGTGTCATTGGCCAGGAGCGGCGAGACTTCGAGCGAGACCCAGCCGTCCAGGCCCCCGGTCGCCTCGTGGACCGGGCGGAAGAGCGCCGCCGCTGCGGTGAGATCCTCGAGCGCCAGTTCGAAGAACAGCGCTTCGCCCGACAGGCCATGCTGCGTCTTCTTATTACGAATCGCGGCGTCGTAAAGATCGCTGCCCTCGATGGCGTGATCGAAGATCGTGGGGTTCGACGTCAACCCTGTCACCGACCACTGCGTCAATGTACCGGCGGAGCGTTCCGCCGGTCAGGAGGCCCCGCGTGATGTTGTCGAGCCAGAGACTCTGTCCGAGATCGTGGAGACGGGTCGTTGCCGTCGCCCGTGTGTCTGTCGCCATGTCATCGAGCATGACAACCGTAAGGTCTTGCGGCTGTGCAGAAGAGAACAGATGCGGCTGAGAACCAGGTTCTACGATTTCTGATGGCTCTCTCCCGAGCGGGTGCGCTGGTGCTCTTCGGCGTCACCGGCGATCTCGCGCACAAGATGATCTTCCCGGCGCTCTACGCGATGGCGAAGCGGGGCACCCTCAACGTGCCCGTCATCGGCGTCGCGTCTCCGAAATGGAGCGTGGCCCGGTTACGCACGCGCGTGACCGACAGCATTCGCCGATCCGGCGGTGTCGATAACGAGCGGGCCCTCCATCATTTGCTGTCCCAGCTCACTTACGTCAGTGGGGACTATCGCGACGCCGCCACGTTCACGGCCATCAAGAAGGCGTTGGGGAGTCACCCGCGCCCCGCATTCTACCTGGCCATTCCGCCATCGCTCTTCGCGACGGTCATCACAGGACTTGGCGCCGCGCATTTGGTCGCGCATGGACGCGTGATCGTCGAAAAGCCGTTCGGCCGCGATCTTGCCTCGGCGCGGGCTCTCAACCGCGTGGCACGCTCGCTGTTCCCGGAGGACGCCATTTTTCGGATCGACCACTTCCTCGGGAAAGAGGCCATCATGAACCTCCTCTATTTCCGCTTCGCCAATGCGTTCCTGGAACCGATCTGGAATCGCAACTATGTGGCCAGTATTCAACTGACGCTCTCCGAGGAGTTCGGCGTGGGGGGCCGTGGGGGGTTTTACGAAACCGCCGGCTGTCTGCGCGACGTGATCCAGAATCACCTCTTCCAGATCGTCGCGCTCCTGGCCATGGAGCCGCCGGCCGCCCGGGACTTTGGCGCCGTGCACAACGAGAAAGCCAAGGTCTTTCAAGCCATGCGTCCGCTCACGCCCGAGGACGTCGTGCGCGGTCAGTACGCCGGCTACCGGAAGGAGCCGGACGTGGCCAGGCGCTCCGACGTCGAGACGTTCTGCGCGCTGCGGCTCTTCATCGACTCGTGGCGCTGGGCGGGCGTGCCGTGGTACCTACGGTCCGGCAAGTATCTGGCCGACACGGCGACCGAAGTCCTGGTCCAGTTGAAGCCGGCGCCGCAGAGACTCTTCGCCGACTCGACGCCGACGACCGGCCGAGCCAACTATCTGCGCTTCCGCATCTCTCCTGACTCGGCCGTCGCGCTGGCCGCTCGCGTCAAACGCACTGGGAAGGAATTCGTCGGAACCCAGCAGGAGCTCTATCTGTTCGAAGACCGGCCAGGAGAGGAAGCGCCGTACGAGCGGCTCCTCACCGATGCTCTGGCCGGCGATGGCGCGCTCTTCACGCGAGAAGACGCCGTCGAGGCCGCCTGGGCGGCGGTCGATCCCGTCCTCAGGAGGCATCATCGGGTGCGCCCCTACAGGCGCGGGAGCTGGGGGCCGAAGGAGGCCGACGCGCTCATCGCGTCAGACGGCGGCTGGCACAACCCGATCATTCGGAAGGCCTCCAAGTGACAGAGGCCATGACGCGGACTGAGGTCCCGCAGGACGAAGAAACGACAGCCTACGGTTTCGCCTGGCGCTCGAGATGCCCATCGAATGGAAAACGCATCGCCGACTGCAGGGGATCCGCGAAGTCGTCTTCACCTCGGGAACTGAACCGCCGGAACAGCGCCGCGGTCAAGACTGGCGCCGGGGTGGGTAGGCGAGCACCCACGAACCAGGCACGAGCACCAGCAACCAAGCGGTCGTCATGCTCGTGAGCCGCAGCATGACATCGGGACGATTTCACGGCACGTGCAAAAGGGAACAGACCCCACTTCCGGCCGGGTTCTACGATTGCTTAGACCGCCGCGTCACGTCCGAACTGTTCGCTCGCGATCTACAGCGGGAACTTCGATTAGGCCGGGAGGCAGACATGCTGCGCAACGTCAAAGGCAATCTTCGGGGCCACGGGATCAGCGCAACGGACGGCGCGATCGGCGAGATCGACGACCTGTATTTCGACGACGAGGACTGGGCGATTCGCTACGTGGTGGTCGACACTGGCAAGTGGTTGTCCGGCAGGAAAGTGCTGATCACCCCGCATGCGCTGCGCGACTGGAACTGGATGAGCGAACTGCGCGTCGCGCTCACGAAATCGCAGGTCGAACGCAGCCCCGAGGTTGACACCAGGAAGCCGGTGACACGACAGCACGAAGCCGATCAGTTCAGCTATTACGGATACCCCTCCTACTGGGGCGGCGCCGGCCTGTGGGGCATGGGCGCCTACCCGGGCAGCATGACCACGGAAGCGCGATTCGAAGACGAGCTGCGCACGAGGCGGTCGCGTGCCATGCGCAGCTCGGACGATTGTCATCTCCGCAGCTGCAAGGCGGTGACCGGTTATTCGATTCACGCGAAGGACGGTGACATCGGTCATGTCGACGACTTCCTCGTCGACGATCGCACCTGGGAGATTCGCTACCTGGTCGTCAACACCAGCAACTGGTGGCTCGGTCACCAGATGCTCGTATCGCCACACTGGATTACGGACGTGAACTGGTCGGAACGCAAAGTCGTCGTCGACCTCACCAGGCAGGCAATCACGGACGCCCCGGCCTACGATACCGCCGCGCCGTTCGACCGTGAACACGAAAAGGCCATGTACGCCCACTACGGACATTCCGGCTACTGGACTGTCCGAGCGGTCCCGGATGCCGAAGCGCAGTCCCGAAGGCACGGCGTGTTATGACCTCCTCGCTTCTCCCCGTCGCCGCATTCGTTGTGCTCGCGTTCGTGATCTGGCTCTTCAACTGCCTGAACATCATGCGGGAGTACGAGCGTGCCGTCGTGTTCCGCCTCGGCCGCGTGTTGAGGAAAGAGAAAGGCCCCGGCCTCGTCCTCATCTTCTGGCCTATCGACAAGCTCGTGAAGGTCTCGCTGCGCGTGGTGACCTGGGACGTGCCGCCGCAGGACGTCATCACGCGCGACAACGTCTCGCTCAAGGTCAACGCCGTCGTCTATTTCCGCGTGACGAGTGCGACCAAGGCCATCATCGAGGTCGAGAACTACCGGTTTGCCGTGGAGCAGGCCGCACAGACCAGTCTGCGATCGGTGCTGGGCGAAGTGGAGTTGGACGACCTGTTGGCGCAACGAGAAAAGCTCAACGCGCGGCTCCAGACGATCATCGACGAACACACGGAGGCATGGGGCATCAAGGTCACGCAGGTGCAGGTCAAGCAGGTCGACCTGCCACAGGAGATGCAGCGGGCGATCGCGGCTCAGGCCGAAGCCGAGCGCGAGCGGCGCGCGAAGATCATCGCCGCGGAGGGCGAGTTTCAGGCATCCGAGAAGCTGGCCCAAGCGGCCGCGGTTTTGAACCGCGAACCCATCGCGATCACGCTGCGGTACCTCCAGACGTTGATCGAGATCGGCGTCGAGAAGAACACGACGATCGTCTTCCCTCTCCCGCTCGACCTACTTGGGGGCCTCGGCAAGCTCGCCGCCGCAGTTCCGCGATCCGGAGTCTGACGATGCTCAGGCGACGTGGCGAGGTGCCGCTGGTGAGCGACCTCGAGGAGCGCTGCATCAACGCCCTTCGGTCCAGTCCGGAGGCGAGCTGCCGACGCAGGGCACGGCAGGGGGCACTTGGGGCTACGCTGGACGCAACATTCACTTCGGTCTTCGTGAACACGCGATGGCGGCCGCCATCACCGGCATGGCGCTTCACGGCGGCGTCGTGCCGTTGTGTGCCTTTTACGCCGGCACAGGTCGTCGAGACGGCGAAGGCCGTCCTTCACGCACAGCGGAGGAAATTGTCATGACACGTCACGCGCCGAAGATCGACGCTCAGATGGATGAAGTCGGGACCGACCCCGGGCAGGTTGGACCCGATAGTGGAGGTCAATCGGGCGACACACAGGGACTGTCCGAGGCGGCGGACGCAGCCAACGAGAGCGTCGAGGAACTCGCCGACACCGGTCAGGCCTACGAGGCCGAGACCGTCTCGGGCGTGGAGGACGCAGCTGACCATCCCGAGCAGCCCGTGCGCACGCATGAAGGTCCTCGCTGAAGACCGCGACCGCGCGGGCCGCGACGACGCTGCTGGTCAGCCGTACATCCATCCGCCGTTCTGGTTCATCATGGCAAGCTCCTTCGTAACAGGTGGCCGGGCACGGAGTTCGAGCACCTGGCCGAGAAGCACCAGCACCACGATCACCGGGGCAGACTCGAAATAGATGGGCACCCGGCCCTCGTGCACGGCGCCAATCCAGAAGCGCCTCGTCATGTCCCGCAGCTCGCCATTGTCCTCGGGAGCGGCGCCCGCCGTGATCGTCTTTCGTTCGAGCGTCATGCCGTACTTCGGGCAGTTCCCGGGATGGTCTTGCTCGACCTGCCAGCCGGGCGGTCCTCATCGCGTGAGCAGCGCGGTGACGAGCGCCTGCGCCTCCGTTTGGATGCGTGCGAGATGTGCCTGATCGCGGAAACTCTCGGCGTACAGCTTGTACACCTCCTCCGTGCCGGACGGCCGCACGGCGAACCAGCCGTCGTCGGTGACGACTTTCAGGCCGCCGATCGAGGCGCCGTTGCCGGGCGCGGCCGTGAGGATCGTGCGGATGGGGTCGCCCGCCAGGTCCTTGGTATCGACCTGGTCTCGCGTGAGTTGTGTCAGCAATGTCTTTTGCTCGGGCGTCGCGGGCGCGTCGATCCGGTCGTATACCGGCGTGCCGAACTCATGCGTGAGTTCAGCGTAGCGCGCACCTGGATCGAGGCCGAGCGTCGCCGTGATCTCGGCCGCCAGCAGGCCGGGCACGAGGCCGTCCTTGTCGGTCGTCCACGTCGTGCCGTCGATGCGCAGGAACGACGCGCCCGCGCTCTCCTCGCCGGCGAAGCCCATCGATCCGTTGAGGAGCCCGTCGACGAACCACTTGAACCCGACCGGCACCTCGACGAGGCGGCGTCCCAGTCCCTTCGTCACCCGGTCGATCATGCTGCTGCTGACGATGGTCTTGCCGACTGCGGCGCCTTCCGACCACGCCGGCCGATGCGTGAACAGGTAGGAAATCGCGACGGCCAGATAGTGATTGGGATTCATCAGTCCCGACGTCGGCGTGACGACGCCGTGGCGATCGTGATCGGCGTCGTTCGCGAAGGCCACGTCGAAGCGATCGCGCCCCGCCACCAGCGGCACCATCACGTACGGCGATGAGCAATCCGTCCGGATCTTGCCGTCCCAATCCACGGTCATGAAGCGGAACGTCGGATCGACCGCGTCGTTCACCACGGTCACGTCGATCCCGTACCGCGCGATGATCGGCTCCCAGTAGCGCACGCCGGCGCCACCGAACGGATCGACGCCGATGCGCACGCCGGCACTGCGGATGCACTCCATGTCGATCGCGGTCCCGAGATCATCGACGTACGGCGTGAGGTAGTCGTGGAGATGCGTGGTGGCCGCGCGTCGCGCGCGCGCGTAAGGCACGCGGCGAACGGCGCGCAGGCCGTCGACGAGCAGCGCGTTCGCGGCGGCGTCGATCGCGCTGGTGATCGTCGTGTCAGCCGGGCCGCCGGTCGGCGGATTGTACTTGAAGCCGCCGTCTTCCGGCGGGTTGTGCGAAGGCGTGATGACGATGCCGTCGGCGAGACCCGACGTGCGGCCCCGGTTGTATCGAAGGATGGCGTGTGAGACGGCAGGTGTCGGAGTGTAGCCGCAGATCCTTGTCGATCATCACGTTGACGTCGTTGGCGGCCAGCACCTCGAGCGCGCTGACGAAGGCCGGCTCTGAGAGCGCATGCGTGTCGATGCCCATGAACAGGGGACCGGTGATCGCGTGCGCCAGCCGATAGGAGCAAATGGTCTGCGTGATGGCCAGAATGTGGTCTTCGTTGAACGTGCGCTCGAACGCCGAGCCGCGATGGCCGGAGGTGCCGAAGGCGACGCGCTCCGACGCGACGGAGGGATCGGGGTGCTCCGCGTAGTACGCGGTCACGAGCCTCGGGACATTGACGAGCAGGGACGCCGGCGCCGGCTTCCCGGCGAGCGGGCTGACGTTCTTCATCCGAGCATGACCTCGACCGTGTGCGTCGCCCCATCATCCGACAACAGAATCTGCGAGCCGTTCGATTCCAGGATCGCCCCGTCGACCGAGACTCTCAGGACGCCGCGGGTGACGCCGCTCGGATTCAGCACGGCCTCTGGCACCTCGGCCGCCAGGCCGCCGACGCCAAGGAGAGCGTCGGCCGCGGCCTCTGCCTCTCGACATGCCGCTCGCCCACGGGCCATCTGGTCGGCCGAGCGTCGCAAGTTCTCCACCAGAACGATGCGCAGCATGATCGGCACGCCCCAGAGCTCGCCGATCGTCAACGGCTGGACGCGCTGGTAGGCGTTTACGAACCGGACCAGCGTCTCTCGGTCGAGCCGACTGTCTGTGTGCGCGACGAGCGCCCACCCAAGTCCGAAAACCCGCGGATCGCCTTCGAGCGGATCAGAAGCAAGCGTCGGCAGTCCCCGGCAAAACCCGTGCGGGAGATCGCGACGCACCTGCCGAATCTGCTCCTGCGCGACGTAGACATTGTCGAACAGCCATTCGTCCGCGGGAGTAATGGCGCGCTCGTCACGGACGGCCTGCGCGACATGTTGAAATGCGGCGAAGAGGGTCTCGCCGTTGTCCTTCAACCGTCTGGTGAGGCGCCGGCACACGCCCTTACTGGTGGCGACGGGCTGCGCGGCCGCGAGGCTTCCAGCATGTTGCTCGAGCCGCTCGATGCCGAAGAGGTCGCCGCGGATCAGGTCATTCGTATCCGGCGGAAAGACCGTGGTCGTCTTCCCGAGTGCCCGACGGATGGCGGGCTTCAGCGGGCAGCCGAGTGTGCGGGCGACGACCTCCATCGTCTGATGATCCCGCGCCGCAAGGGAACCGCACCGTGCTCTATTGCACAGTCCGTCACTTCGAAAGCGTCCGGCGGGCCCGTTTCCAGCACGTTCGTTCGGCCACGTCAGTCGCGCCAAATTTCCAGTTCTTGTCCGCGTCGTCAATGCGCTCGTGGAAGCGCTTTCGCTGCTCGCCTTTCGACAGGTGAACGCTCGGCTGCTTGAAGCTGGACATGAAGCACTGAGCCCAACGGCGAGCCAGACCAAAAGGACACATCAGGGCGAGGGTGCACGCGGCGAGTCTTGGTGGTCGTCGCGTTAGTGCTGTTCAGCGCAGGGGCGCGTTCCAGGCAGCGCGCTCCACTCGCGATTTCTTCACCGGCATTGGGATGGTGCAGGCGGGCCGTCAGGTACGTAATAGGTACAGGGAACGAGAGCGTTTCCGAGCTGCGTCGACCTTCGCCTCACGATGCCGGCCGGCAAGCGAGCGGCGACAGAGATGCGCGCCCACTCCGCGACCGCTAGAATCCGCGATAATCGAGGCTATCACGAATCAACCGAGACGTCGGTATGCTCGCCGACAAAATGCTGATTGGCCCAGCAAATATGGGACGAAAAGATGGTGCTGAAGGGAGGACTCGAACCCCCACGGTCTTGCGACGCCAGCCCCTCAAGCTGACAAGAGTTGACGCCGATCGCGGCGGACGCCGAAACATTGCGGTCTAGTTTCAGACGCGGCCGCCGATCGCGGCCGCTCAAGGCCGCGTGTAACGCGATCCGTTGCACACCGTTGCACACGGCCCGTTGATCGGCACGGCTCCCGCGTCGCCATCCGGCCCGCGCCAGCGAGTGCTACGAGGCAATGCGCGCGCGCGCGCGAGCGAGCGAGCGACAGGAAGAGTGTGGCAGTCGCCACGTGGGTGGGTTTTCCACCCGCGTTGACAGCGAGTCAGCCTTCACGCAGCCAAATTCGAAGGCTACCTTGGAGTCGTGGAGCGAGCGGGTCTGACCTACCTGTGCGGGCCGCACCCTACGAACCGCCGAACGTATAGCTCGCGCCGATGATCCAGGCACGTGCCGTGCGCGTCACGAGTTGCGGATTCGCGTCCTGGTCGACGACGTCGCCGATAGCCTTGTTCGATGGTGTCGTGGAGACGAACATCCACGCATACCAGACGTTGAATGCAATTCCCCGAGCGCCGTAGGAACCGCCCACGGCAATTCCCGCCGCCGGGGTGATGATCCCCGCGATGGACAGTCCGATGCGTTCTCTCGGCGTCGCCTTCGGCGTCATCGGAATCGGTACGGCGCGTGTAGCGTAACGCCCGCGAGTGTGGCGGCGCGGGAAAGAGGATCCGTCTGATAGACGCTCGTCCCCGTGTTGCCATTGGCTGACACGGCGGCGACGGTTGCTTGCTGGGCCCCTTTCACCTTGAACGTCACGACTCCCGCCGCGGCGTCAAAGGTGTACCAGCTCCGCGGCACGTTCAGGAGCGTCTCGGTTCCCGCAACTTGCGTCGAGGTGGCGCTGTGGTCCTTGACGATGGCTGTCTTGATGAACTCATTCTCAGTGATCGTCGCGCGTCGGAAGGGCAGCTGCACGTCCTTCGCCACCGAGAGGTACAGTTCATGGGGTTTCGGCGCCGACTGCGTCGCCATAATTGCCTTGTGATCGGCGCTCTTTCCGCCGCCGGCGAGCGGGGCGAGTTTCGCCACGAGCGGACCGATCTGCGCGACCGCCGGGTTGACCGATGGCGTTGAGACCACCGTTCCGACCACCTCGTCGTCCTCCTTGTCGGTCACGTAGACCCAGGTTGCCTTGGATATGCCGGGAAGCGTCACTGTTCCCGGTGGCTGCGCCGACGACACGACATGGCCGATATAGTGAACGATGATGGGGTCGGCGCCCGGCGCGTCCGTCGGATGCGTCATCAGAATGAAGATCACCCAGGCGTCCTCAACCCCGTTCGGGTCTTCCTTCGTGGGGCTCGAAGTCAGGATGTCGTTCTTGCATTCCCCGAGAATGGCGTTGAAGTCAGCCACAACCGCCGCCGTATCCGAAAAATAGTGCGTCCGAAGGTCTTTGACGCTCACGCTGCTCTTGCATGGCGGCGCCACCTTGTGAAACGGGAGGGCCGTCTGCACGCCGTTGGACGGCGTGTCATCGGCAAACGCGGAACTCGCCAAGAGCCCGAACAGCACAGCGGCGACAACTACCAACCGACTCCTCATGATTGCCTCCAGTCCATCAGGAAAACGACAAACACGCCCGATGCGCACAGGTCCAGCCATCAGGCACTGCACCTGTGTCGACAAAGACGGACGCGGAGCCGGAATTCTAACCAATGTCTTCAGTGGTCCGAGATCAAGCACTAAGGGCTGGAACGCCATGTGTCGCGCGAAGCGGATCCGATGTGTACGCTTTCGCCCTTCTCGGCGTTTATTTCGAGTAGTGGGCACCATCGGCCTGAATCTGACAGCTTCGGACTGGCATCGAAGCAACCCGTCGACGCAGGGGCAGTGCGGGTATCATGACGGGCCTGGACTGACCATGGGTGACCCGGGCCGCCAAACGGCCGACCAGCCGCTGGACTCGACGGTCGAACTGCTGTTGCGTGCCCGGGCGGGAGACACCGAAGCTCTTGAGGTCCTGTGCCACCGTTTGCTGCCAACGCTTCGACGATGGGCGCGCGGACGGCTGCCGATCGGCGCTCGCGGGGCACTGGACACCCAAGATCTCGTGCAGGATACATTTCTCAGCGCGCTGCGGCGGCTCGATCAGTTCGAATCCCGCCACCCCGGTGCGTTTCAGGCGTACCTACGACAGGCGGTCCTCAACCGCATCAGAGATGAAGCCCGTCGGGTGGCGCGCCGCCCGGCACCGAAGGAGCTCGACGAGGCGTATGCGTCGGAGGCGGCGTCGCCACTCGACATCGCGATCGGCCGGCAGGGTGTGGCCCGGTACGAGGCAGCGTTGCAGCGGCTGCGGCCGGCGGATCGCGAAGCCATCATCGGTCGCCTCGAGCTCCAGTTCGACTATGAGGAGCTCGCGGTTATTCTCGGGAAACCCGGTGCCAACGCGGCGCGTGTTGCAGTAAGGCGCGCGTTGGCACGATTACTGGAGCAATTGGACCATGAGGCCTGAACCTCAAACCTACGAGGACCTCATCGCGTCCCTCGCCGACGGCACGCCCGTCGATTGGGCCGGCCTCGAAGCTGGCGTCAATGATGAGCAGAAGCGGCGGCGCTATCAGAATCTCCGGCTGGTTGCGCGGGTCGCCGATCTCCATCGAACGTTGTCGCAGGACGATTCGGGCATTGCCCTCGACGTAGCCGCGACCGAGCCGGAGATCCCCGATCAGACCTGGACCTGGGGGTATCTTGAGGTGCGCGGGCGCCTCGCGTCCGGTGCATTCGGCAGTTTGTACCGCGCACACGACCCGCGGCTCGATCGCGATGTCGCACTGAAGCTGCTTCGCCGTCCCCTCGACGAGACGACCACGGCCCGTCTGCTGTCCGAAGCGCGAGCGCTGGCACGGGTATCGCACCCGAACGTCGTGATCATCCATGGCGCTGACGTAATCGACAGACGCGCCGGACTATGGATGGAGCTCATCAGCGGGGAAACGCTCGCTGCGATCATGCTCACACGCGGACGATTTGGCGCCGGCGAGGCCGCCAGCGTCGGACGCGATCTATGCCGCGCGCTCGCCGCCGTTCACGCGGCCGGTCTTGTCCACAACGACATCAAAGCGCAGAACGTCATGCGCGAGACGGGCGGCCGAATCGTCCTCATGGACTTCGGGGCGGGGCGCGCGCTGGGCACCGAGGCGTCGGTCGCCGGCACGCCACTCTATCTCGCGCCGGAGGTGCTTGCGGGCGCGCCGCCGACCGCGCAGAGCGACATCTACAGTCTGGGCGTGCTCCTCTTCTTCCTGCTGACCGACACGTATCCGCATTCGGCAGCGGATATCGACACGCTCCGCCAGATGCACGCCGATGGGTCGCGGACGCATCTACGCGATCTGCGCCCGGATCTTCCGCACGCGCTCGTCGATTGCATCGAGCGGGCGTTGGAGTCGGACCCGGCATTGCGATTCTCGACCGGCGGAGCCATGGAACGTGCCTTGGCCAAGGCGCAGGCGAGCGACGGGCGATGGTGGAGCGTCGCCGCGATCGGTGCGGCGATTGTGACGACGCTCGCCGCGGGCATCGTGGTGGTCGTCTCGCGCGCGACCCACCACGAACTGATTCGATCGATTGCCGTGTTGCCGTTCGGATCCGCACGGGCTGAGACAGCGCACCTCATCGCAGGCCTATCGACGGATGTCATCCGCGAGCTCCAGCGGTTCGATGTTCAAGTGCAGAACGCCACCGACGCGGGTGTCCTGACGGGAAGCGCGGAGATCGACCGGCGCTTGGCGTCCGACGCGATCTTGAGCGCGGACGCCCGTTCGGGCCCGGCAGAGACGATGCTTCACGTCGCGGTCCGGCGGGCAAAGGCCGCGCCGTTCTGGTCGCACGATTACGCGGTTCCCGACGCGGAGCTGCCGGCGATTGCGAGAACCGTCGCAGGTGACGTCGCGCGCGCGGTGGGCTCGTCGCTCAGGGCGGAAGCGCCGCCGCCGTTTCATCAGACGAACTATCGCGCTTACGACGCCTACGAGCGCGGCCGTTTTATGGCTGAACGCCGGACGGAAGCGGACCTGATGCGCAGCCTGGAGTATTTCACTGAGGCAACGAAGCTCGATCCAGCCTATGCCGAGCCCTGGGCGGGCATGGCGGATGCCTATTCGTCACTCGGCGTGCCTCCGTTCGGCGTTCTGCGGCCGATGGACGCGCGACGCCTGGCCAAGGAAGCCGCGCTCAAGGCGCTGGCGCTCAATCCAAATCTGGCCGAAGCGCACACGTCGCTCGCGTGGAGCGCCGAGCTCTACGACTGGGATTGGACCGCGGCCGAGTCGCGCTTCAAGCAGGCGATCGCGCTCAACCCGCAATACGCGCTCGCGCACCACTGGTACGCCATGTATCTGACTGACATGGGCCGCTTCGACGAGGCGCGAGGCGAGCTCCAGGTGGCGCAATCGCTCGATCCGTTGTCGCTGCTGATTCACCGCGACTTCGGATGGATCGAGTTCTGCCGACCGAACTATCCCGACGCGATCGCGGAGTTGCGCGAGACGCTCAGCCGCGATCCGAAGTACACGGCGGCGATCACGCTGCTCGCGCGATCGCTCGCCGGGAACCGACAATACAGCGAGGCGCTGGCGGAAGTTGAGCGGGCGCGGACAGATATCTCGAATGGCTCCTATCTGAGCTACCGCGCGTACATCGAAGCCGCGGCCGGCGATCCGCACGCGCGGGCGACGCTGACGGAGCTCCGCAGTGTCGCACAGCATGAATATGTGACGCCGTACTATTTCGCGTTGATCTACACTGCGTTGGGCCAGACTGACAACGCTGTTGCCGAACTGGAGCGGGCACACACCGAGCAGGACTCGACGCTCGGTTCAGTGAACGTGGATCCGCGATTCGAGCCGATTCGGTCCGACCCGAGATTTCAGGCGATTATCCGAGCGATGCGCTTTCCGACACCGCGGTAATGGGATCGTCCTGAATTGTTCGCCAAAAGTTAGGGAAGATCGCGCCGCGTATAGGGAGAGAGACCATGCCGATCAAGACTGTGACTGCGTCGTGCGTGCCGAACCTTAAGGACCTCAACAACAGCATTCTGTACCATGCTGCCTTCAAAGCGGCAGGTGCGAACAAGACGCTCTTCCGCGGCATAGTCATCCTCAACATCCAGGTGCATCCGCCGCAGCCTGAGGCGCCAGCGGTTCGTCCCGCTCGCCGCCGGCCCAAGTGAAGCGTCCGCGTCCGGGCACGATTCGCGATCGCGCTCTTCGAGCGTCGTGGCCAGCGCTCGCCGCGAGCTACCACTACGGCACGCGGGATATGCCAATCCGGCAAGGTAACGAGGCTGACGCGTACGATGCCGACCTCGAGCGTCGTGCGCGCGCCGAGCCTCCGCCCCTGCCGTTCAAGAAGACCACAGGGCGTGGCGTGCCGCTTCCTCGTGCGCGGTACTCGAGCGAGTTTCCCGCGGTCCTCTTGTCCCGCCGAACGTGGCGCGGGTTCGGCGCGCGGAAGGTTTCGGCAAAAGCGCTCGGCACGCTGCTCGACTTGACGTTTGGCTGCCAGCTGACGGGCACACGCCAGGGTGTGCGTGTGTTGTTCCGCACCTCGCCATCTGGCGGCGCGTGCCACCCGATCGAGGCGTATGTGCTTGCACTACGCGTCCAGGGCGTGGCTCCTGGCCTCTATCATTACTCCCCGCGCACGCGCCGGCTTTATCTCGTCCGCCGCGGAGCAAGCGACGGGCTCGCGGTATCCTACTTCGCCGGACAGTCATGGTTTGGGCGCGCCTCAGCCCTTGTACTCATGACGGCCGTCATGCCACGGGTCTGGTGGCGGTATCCAGACGACCGATCGTACCGGGCAGTGCTGCTCGAAGCCGGCCACTTTTGCCAGACGTTCTGTCTCGTCGCCACATGGCTCGACCTGGCGCCCTTCTGCACAATCGCCACTGAAGACTCGCGGATCGAGCGCGATCTCGGCATTGATGGCACACGTGAAATCCTGCTGTACGCCGCTGGCGTAGGCTCGAAGTCCCGAGACGGGCAGTGGGTCCAGTGGCCAGGTCTTCGGACGGACATCGAATTCCCGTACCCGCCCCGCCGGAAAAAACTTCCAAGACGACGCCGACTCATACGGCGACAGACCCGGTTGCCGAAACGTTAGTCGGCCGGGGCAGCCCGGGCGTGTATCCCCGGTACGGCTACCGGCGTGCCGCGCTGGCCGACGGCATGTTCAAGCAGATCGCTAGCAGGTGGCGACCGGGGGGAGCCCGTGCTCGCGCTCGGAGGATACGCTGCGGTCACATGGGTTCGACTTGGGCCATCTCCCGTTGGGCGCCGCCTGGCACGCCGCCACCGGAGTCCTTCAGTAGGACGACCGCCGCCGTCAGCCGTCACTGTTTTGGTGAACGACACCGCACACGGCCGCCGGAGAAACCGCCTGGCAGCCGCCGACGTCCTAAGGGTAGGTTTTTCCTCATGAGGTGATCGGTGATGAATGTCGCGAGGCAAGCCCTGCGTAGCGGCGGCGCAGCGGCATCGGTGCTGTTCCTTGTCGGATCGGCGTATGCCCAGACACCGGCGCCGCCGGCGTCGATTCGGATCCACAACTTTGGCCAAATCGACGCAACTTACTACCGCGGGGCGCAACCGGAGGCTCGCGACTACCCGGCGCTCGCAACATTGGGGGTCAAGACCGTAATTGACCTGACCGACGACGGGCGAGCCGACGAGAGACGGTTAGTCGAGCGCGCCGGAATGAAGTTCTATCGGATTCCTCTCACGACATGGGATCGGCCCAGCGAGGCTGCCGTCCAGCAGTTCCTGAAGCTCGTGAACGATCCCGCCCATCAGCCCGTCTTTGTTCACTGCCAGGGGGGGCGGCACCGGACCGGCACGATGACAGCCGTGTACCGCATCGCCAAGGACGGTTGGACCGCCGACCGGGCGTACGCGGAGATGAAGCAGTACGGATTCGAGACGTTGATCGGCCATCCGGTCCTCAAGAAGTTCGTGTACGACTTTGCTGCGACCTTCGCGGCGCAATCAGTAAGGTAAGGCGCGCAGTCGGAACGGTCGCAAGGGTGGTCAGCCTCTGAGTCGAAGAGCTCCACGCCACCGCCGCCAGTCTTCAGCGGTCGTTGAAAACCGGGCCGCCCACATCGAACGATAGACGACTGACGCGGCATAACCCCTCCGTACCGCATCGGATCAAGCCCAGCCACCTTATACGCGGACGCACAGCTCAGCCCGGGCTGTTGTTCCATTCTCCGTAACCCGACGTTTACCTCCCCAAGAAGCAAGCGCGGAACGCCCAAGGCATCCCGCCAACGTCCGTGTCGAACTCACGGCCGCGCTCGCCTTAAGGGAGGCTCCCATGACAGGCAGGTTTCCGTCTCAGCTCGGTACGGTCGCTCTCGTTGGCTCCCTGATCGCCGTTCCGGCCCGCGCGCAGGACACCCGGACCGAGAGTCTGTCTCAGGAACGCGTGCCGAAGGCGGAGGACGTATCGTCTCCACCTGCTGACCCCGGACCAGGGAAGCTGCAGCGGAGCTTCACCTGGACGATGACGATGGTCGGCCGGAGCGGAGGCACCAGCAACGGCTTCTACGCAAGACTCGGTGGCCAGATTCCTGGCAGCGGCCTGATTTCGATCGGCCCAGGCTATCGTCATCGTCTCTTTGGAGATGCCGCCGTAATGGATACGTGGGCCGTTGTGTCCCGGAATCGCTCGTCCATCGTGCAGTCGCGAATCGAGTGGCCGGCGCTGTTCTCCGATCGGCTGTCAATCGGCGGGCAGGTCAGATACCAGAACCTCACGCAGCTCAACTACTTCGGCCGCGGCCCCGACAGCGTGGAGTCCGCGCAGACCGACTATCAGCTGAGAAACGTCGATGTCGCCGCCTCGGCCACCGTCCATCTGCGCGGTTGGCTGTCGGCGGGCGGCCGCTTCGGTCAGATCTCCGGCCTCGGCATCCATCCAGGCCTCAGCACCCTTCATCCGTCGATCGAAACAGGTTTCGACGAGACGACCGCCCCAGGGCTGACCGTCCAGACTCCTTTTCGTCACGGAGACGTGGCCGTTATCGCCGACACCCGGGACGTTCGAGGCAATCCAACGAGCGGCGGTCTCTACAGTGCCGATCTTGCAACGTACATCGATCTCGACGGCACCGGCCACTCCTTCCGTCAATTCCAGGCCGACGCCACACAGTACGTCCCGATCTTTCACAAGAACTGGGTCGTCGTGGTTCGCAGTCGCGTAGCGATGTCACAGACCGGCGCCGACAATGAGGTGCCGTTCTATCTGATGCCGACCCTCGGTGGTCGCGATTCCCTTCGCGGGTACGACGATTACCGGTTCCGCGATCGGAATAGCGCGCTGCTCAGCGCCGAATACCAGTGGCCCGTGTTTCGGATGATGGACGCCGCGCTCTTCGTGGATGCCGGCACGGTTGCGCCGAAAGCCGGCGATCTCTGGCGTGAGCAGCCCAAGCACGACTACGGTCTTGGAATTCGCGTGCACTCGACCACCAACTCGTTCGCCCGCATCGATATCGCCAGAGGGCCCGAAGGCACGCGAGTCCTGGTCAGCTTGACCGCCCTCGCCGGAGTGGCCAGCCGCAGCGTGATCCCGTACGTGCGGTAGTCGGCTGCCCTAAGCCGCGGATAACGGACAAAGAGGAGGCGCTGTCATGAATTTCCCACACTCGCTCTCGCTTCTCAAAGTGATGCTGCCCCTGGTGGCGCTTGTCGTCAGCACGAGTGATCCTCGTGCTGACGCGCCACGGTTCAATCCGGACGATCCACGTCCGTTCGATCTCGAGCTCAAGGATGCGTCCGGCGTGCGGGCCGCCGAGCCTTCTCCTGTCCTCGTCGGTTTGCGCACGATCTTGCGGCACGGGGATCGCCGCGCGGGCCGGGCGTCGAACGTGAACTCACAGGACGAGGTTCCCGACTCGAGCTGGTTCACGAATCGAATCGGGTCCCGCCCGCTCCCCAACCGCGACATCGCACAGGGGCCAAACACGCTACCCGAGCCGCTGTCGGGACCATGGCTCGTGCTGTCCGGCAAGACCGACGGCGTGACCCCTGGTTTGCAATTGAAGGACGCCGACGGACGCCGTTTCTTCGTGAAGTTCGATCCGGTCTCGAACCCCGAGATGGCGAGCGGGGCAGAGGTCATCGCGACGAAGCTGCTGTACGCGCTCGGCTACAACGTGCCGGAGAACTACATCGCGACGCTTCGCCGCGAGCAGTTGACCATCGACCCCGAAGCGACCTTCACAGGCCCCGACGGCCGCAAGCGCACGATGAGTCCAGCGGACGTGGATCGGGTGCTCCAGCACGTCGCACGACGTGCCGACGGGTCCTACCGGATGCTGGCCAGTCTCAGAATCGAGGGGCGAATCGTCGGGCCATTCCAGTACTTCGGCACGCGCCCCGATGACCCGAACGACGTCGTGGCCCACGAGCACCGCCGTGAGTTGAGAGGTCTGCGCGTGTTTGCGGCCTGGCTCAATCATGTGGACACGAAGAGCCACAACTCACTCGACGCGCTGGTCGCTGTGCAGGACCGCACCATCGTGCGGCATTACCTGATTGATTTCGGATCGGCCCTGGGAAGCGCCGGCACCGGACCGAAGGACTGGCGCGACGGTTTTGAATCCGGTTTCGACGGCCGCACGTCGTTGCTCGCGCTGCTCAGTTTCGGCACCCACACGCCCTGGTGGCGTCGGATCCATTTTCCGGATCTTCCGGCGGTTGGCCGAATCGAGGGCGACCGTTTTCAGCCCGCGCGGTGGAAGCCGACGTTGCCCAATCCGGCCTTCGCGAACGCGCGCGGCGATGACCTGTTCTGGGCAGCGCAGCGGGTCATGGCGTTCAGCGACGAGGCCATCCGTGCCGTGGTCGCGACTGCACGCTTCAGCGATCCCGGCGCGACGCGTTACTTGACCGATGTGCTGATCAAACGCCGCGATCAGATTGGACGGGAGTGGCTGACGGCCGTGAATCCGATCGCCGGTCCTTCGATCGATCGAGAACGCCGACTCGTGTTTCGCAACGCGGCGGTCGATGCCCACCTGTCGAATCCTCCAGCGGTCTATCAGGTCCGATGGTTCGTCTTCGACAACACGACGCGAGCCATGGCTCCGCTTGGACCGTGGCGCTTCGTCGCGGATACATCGTGTGAAGTTCCGATCGACGTGCCGCCATCAGAGCCCTTCATCGTAGCGGCCCTCGCCGTGTCGGATCCGCAGCATCCCTCCTGGGCAGACCCCGTGTTGGTCTACTTGCGACGGGATGCCGTCCAGTCCTGGACGCTCGTCGGGTTCGAACGGCTGCCGCCCGGAGACTAGGTGCGCCGTGTTCCGGCCAGGACGCTCGTGGATCGGCGCGATGTTCTCGACCACGCGGATTGGCCGCGAGGACGTCCTTCCTGTCGTGTGCCTGTTCGCGCATCTGTTTCTGACCGCGGCTAGCATCGTGACAGGCAAGGCAGCCCGCGACGCGATCTTTCTCACTCGCTTCACGGCCTTGCAGATGACTGCCGTGGATCTGATGACGATGATCGCCGTGGCGCTGGCGATCGCCGTGCAGCTGCGGCTCAACGCTCGGGTTCCGATGAGGCGGCTGCTGCTGGTGTCGCCGTTGTGTTTCGCGATCGGAGATGCCGGCCTCTGGATCGGGGTCTCGACATCGCACCTCGGCTGGCTGACCTGGGTGGCATATCTCTGGATCGGCGTGCAGGCGTCGTTCGGCGCGCCGCAGGCGTCGGTGCTCACCAACCATGTCCTCTCAATCCGTCAGGCCAAAGGGCTCTACAGTCTGGTCGGCGCCGGCGCCATCCTGGGATGGATCGGCGGCGGGCTGGTGACCGCGAGACTCTCCACGCACCTCGGCGCGGCGTCGCTCCTGCTCGTGGCCGGTCTGTTGACGGCAGTCTGTCCGGCCATTGTGTCGGTTGCTTGGCGAGAGGACGCGCCGACGCCCGCCGGGAGGCGTTCGGCCGATCCTGTCAGCACGCGACACAACCTCCGACGGAGCGCATGGCTCGTGTGGAGCTCACCGCACCTTCGCGCGATCGCGGCGCTCGCGCTGGTCTCGTCGGCTGTGACCACGATCGCAGGACTTCAGTTCAAAGTGATCGCGAGCCGATCGGTCTCCGGTCCCGATCACCTGGCGGCCTTCTTCGGATCCTTCAACCTTCACGCCGGTCTGCTCGCGCTGGTGGCGCAGCTGCTGCTCGGCCAGGTCATCGGACGCGTCGGGTTCGGTCTCGCGCTGGCGGTCGCGCCATGCGCGCTTGCGGCCGGGTCCGCAAGCGTGCTGTGTTCGGGAACGCTCGCGGCCGCAATGTTTCTGAAGGGCAGCGATCAGGTTCTGCGCTATTCGGTCGATCGGATGGCGATTGAATCCCTGTACCGGCCGTTGCCGGAGCGCGAGATCTTCGAAGGCAAGACCTTCATCGACGCCCTTGTGTGCCGATTCGGGGATGCGGCCGGGGCGATTCTCGCAATGTTGGCTCTCGTGTTCCTGCATCTGAGCTTCGCGTGGCTCAGCATGATCAGTCTCGGACTCTTGCCGGCCTGGTTTGCCGCGGCCGAGATCGCGCGTCGCCGATATCGCACGCGGCTGATCGAGACGCTTCGGCAGCGCCTTTCGGAGTCGTCGGGGCCCGAGACGAACCGCATCGCGGATTTTCGAAAGGTGCGATCAGTCGACCGGGGCGCGCTCGATCCACGCGAGCTGCTCGATCCCAATCCGGCGATCCGGCTCCAGGTCCTCGCGAGCCTGAGCCGGCGGCGCGACCACCGGCCGCTGCGACGACACAAGGAAAAGTTGCTCTTGACCGCATTGGCCGCGGAAATCGTCGGGTTCGCGGTGCTCATCGAGACGGCCTCGCGACGCCACGGCTCGACGGCCGATGAGCGCCGGGAAACCCGGGAGGCGATCGAGCGCGTCTCGAAGCTGTTGTCGCTGCTCGCCCCCAACCGCTATCCCTCCTGTGTCTGGTCGGCGCTGCGCGCCGATGACACGGCCACACGAGCGGTGGCGCTCGAATATCTCGACATCACCCTCACCTCCCCGCACCGGCAACTTCTGATACCGGCGCTCGACCGCTGGGCCCTGGCTGTTTGACCCGCTCGCGCACCGCTCACGACGACCAGCGACCAATCTGTTCCAACCGGCGACCGCCATCGTTGACACCAGTGTTGAAAGGAGCGAGTCACTGGAACGGCCCTTCGAAAGGAGTAGAAGGTCATGAAGATTAGCGAGCGTCAGTTCGGAGATGCACTTGTTCTGGATCTTGCCGGTCCGCTGGCTGGCGGGAAGGCCGCCGCGCTGATCAACTCGGCGGTGCGGCGGCACGGTCAGGCGGGCCAGCGCCTCGTAGTCGCCAATCTCGGCAAGGTTCCATCGGTGGACCTTGCCGGGCTCGGAGCGCTGGTTGAAGCGTACCGCACGATGCGGGCCGCGGGAGGGGTCCTGAGGCTCGCGGCGATCACGAAGCGGATTCACGACCTGGTTGTGATTACTCGGCTTCTGACCGTCTTCGACACCTACGACTCGGTCGAAGAGGCCGTGGGCCGGCCGGCGCCCGTCTCGAGCGATCTGGCTGAGACGGCCCAGCTCTCGTTGATGTCGCTCGGGAAAATCCGGCGCTTTCTCCACCGTGCGTGATGGCCGAGCGATGCGCGTCGATCGCGCATCTAAAGTTCGCCGCGTCATCTGTGCTGCCTTTTCTCGTCCACCGGGCGACTTGCGGATAGGGGCACAGCGGACGCGTACGGACGACGCGATTCGCACCGTCGCGGCCGGCAGCGTACTTGGTGGCAATGAGCTGCGCCGGCGCAATTCCCTTTTCGACCCAACGCTCGATCGCCTTGTCAACGTCATGTTCCGCGTCGGGCTGCTCCCGCGACGATGCCGTCGAAGTCCTCTGGATAGCGTTGTGCCTCTATCAACCCTTGGCGACCGCCGTTCGAGCACGAATCGAAATAGGCGTGGTTGGGACCGCGGCCGTAGAACGCGCCGGCAACAGTCCTTGCCGTCACGACGCGCCCTTACCGGTCGTCGAAACCGGGATGAGCGCCACCAGTGCTACGACACCTGCGACTCTTGCGTACATCGTGGGCCCCCATCAACGAGCCGAACGCGACCGGCTCACGGCATTTCGATCGTTCAGAACGTGAACCGGAGCGCTTCTTGGCCTTGCTCTGAATCGGGCTGACCGTCGCAGACGGCCGTCTTGAAAGAACGCGAGGCCGAAGATACTCGCCCGCGGAATCGCGCGTCGGCGGATGAACTGGAACGGTCAATTCTTGGCCAGCGGCCATGCGAACCCCAACGGGACTCCAGCCGTTGCGGTTTTCCTTGATGCGGTCGCCGTCGGGTCGGCAAGATAACACGCGGCTATTGTGACTCGCACTGTTCCGAGCGGTCGGATGATCGCTTGGAAAAGTCAATTTGTGGCTCGCGCAGCACGGTCATTGGAGACACCGCGGTCCCATCCGCGATTCGCCCCGCTCGAGGCCCTCGCCGTCGATGTCAGATTTCGAACGCCCCCTCGCCGACCTAGAGCGGCCGACATTCGTCGGGCGCCTGACAGTCCCATGACCATTTCCTGATTGCCGCGTGAACTTCGTCAGTAGAATCGGGGTGACTGACCGTGAAGAATCGCCGGATACCAGGCGGAGCCATCAGGCTCGCGGCGTTGTTCGTTCTCGTCGCCGCGGCGCCGCTTACCGCGTTGCCCTGGCTCGGATGGCACGCGGCTGCGTGGCTCGCGCCTGCCGGAACAGGTGGGGCACGTCGGAGGATCCCGATCGCGCGACCGGGCGTCTGAATGAGCTCCTGAGGACGAAGACATCGGGTGCGCGATTCGCGTCGCTGTTCTGGTGCTGCTACGATCCAGGCGCGCGCACACTGCGGGGACCTGCTCGTCCTCCATCAGACGGCATTACCGAAGCCCCCAATGGTCGAGGGGAACAGTTTGGCGAGACGCGGCTGATCGAGGTCGCCCGAAATGCCGCGAACCGTTCGGCGCGAGCGGCCTGAACGTCAAAGGCCGGCGGCGTTATCCTGCCCGCTGGCGTGATGATTCCAGTCGTGGGGTCGTAGGTGTCGGTCGATCGGAATCCTGGCGCGCTGTCGCGCGCGCCGGAGATGAGCACTGTCCCATCGTTCAGCACGACCATGAGATCGCCGGGAATGAACCCGGCGTCCTGCCATTGCGCCCTGCTCTCGTCGTAGATTTCGGCGAGTGTCCTATTGGCCGCGCATCCTCCGCCGATGACCAGCACGCGTCCGCCTGGCAGCAGGACTGCCTGATGGCCGACGCGCGCCGTATGCATGCTGGCCGTCGCACTGAATGTTCCGGTCGATGGGTCGTAAAGCTCCGCGGAGCCCAGAAACGAGCCATTACCGACCATGCCGCCGGCGATTAGCACCTTGCCGCTGGGGAGCAAGGTTGCGGTGTGCGCCGCCCGCGCGACGGTCATCGACCCGGTCTGGTCGACTCTTCCTGCCGGGGGACAGCGTCTTCAGCCGTACGGGACGGGCCTCGAGTTGGGAAACCGCGAGGAAACCGAGGAGGAACGCGAAGCGTGCCGACGGAAATCTTCTCACGCCGGTGAAGACGCGGCAGCCGGCGGAAGTGTTAACGCGCCGACACGCGGTGAAAATGGAGCGGATCGCGCAGGTTTTGCAGTTCCCGGTAGTAATAGAGCGGCGTCGGCCGTTTTCGGGTGAACTGCAGCTTCTTGAGAAACTCGATTTCCTCTGCGGTCGCATCGCCTCTCAGGGACGAATCCTGCAGGAAGGCCAGGAGCCCTGGCTCCTCGTCGAGACCTCGGGCGGGCTCCCGCTCGACGAACTCGAATCTCTTCGGGTGCCCGGGCGCGAGGCGGCGGTTCAGCACGACCTGCATCCCGAACGTCGCCAGGTCGATGTCCCACGATTCGATCAGCGGATCGAGAAACGTGACGCAGTGTTCGACCGTGACATTGAAGACATCCGCCTCCAGGAACTCGAGCACCATGACTCGCATCTGCTCGTAACTTCGTTCGGTCAGTCGAGCCACTCGGCGAAGCCAGTCTTCATCGTCCAATTCCTCTTTCGTCACTCGCTTGACGACGTCCAGCAGCTTCTGAGTCACGAGGCGTTCGAGGGCGCCGAAGGGCTCCTTCTCGAACATCGCACGTAGAGGTTGCTCCTTCCCGGGTTCGCACTTGCTCAGAATCAACTCGCGCACTTCCTTGAACAGCGGTGCGGGCGGGTCGGCCAATCTTCGCTTCAACGCGTCCGTGCGTTGGAGGTCCGCCAGCGCGGCCAACTTTCCGGCGGGCAGCCTCAAGAACCTTTCCATCCTGTCGTAGATGTCGGTGCGCTCGGGCGCCGGGGGCAGTTTCTTCCCCGTCAGCAGTTGGGAAATGTAGGACTCCGTCACCTGGGAGGCCCCAGCCAGAGCCCTCTGCTCGGTTCCCAGTTCTTTGAGCCGGTGTCGGATGAGGTGTCGGAAGTCCATGGTCACGGCCTGATATTAACTGATTATATTTAATTATTTGTTGTCAGTGAACCACTCAGGCGGTTATTTATTGACAAGACATATTAATTAACTAATAATAGTAAACAAGATTGCGGCTAGCTGCCCATTCTTCAGACCTATCTGAACTAAGTCAGGTTCATCTGGTTTCCCCTCTTAGAGCACGCCAGCCCAGGAGGTTGACATGTTTGCTCGCAATGTCTCCTTTCATCTCAAGCCGGGTCGTACGACAGAGTTCACCCGGCTCCTCGACCAGAACATCATTCCGCTGCTCCGAAAGCAGAAGGGCTTCCAGCACGCAATTTCGCTCGCCGTCCCGGGCGGAGCGGACGCCGTCAGCATCAGCGTGTGGGACTCGAAAGAGAACGCCGAGACGTATGCCCGCGCCGCGTATCCGGGTGTGCTCAAGTCGCTCGAGCAAGTGGTAGAGGGCACGCCGAAGGTGCTGATGTATGACGTGTTGAACTCGACCCTCGAGACGACTGCGGTTCGCGCGACTGCCTGAAGCAAGACGATCGGTTGGTCCGGTGGCAGCGGCCACCGGACGCCCGATTCCGTGAGATCGACGAGAAGTTCCGTCGTGACTTATGACGGCCGGTGAGGAGAACATCATGACTATAGTTCGTTGGGATTTGTTACGTGACATGGCCGCACGCGAAGAGCAGATGAGCCGGATGTTCTCCGGCTTCTACGGCCGTCCCCAAGAAGACATGGCCCGCGGCGCATGGGTGCCGGCGGTCGACATCTTCAATAACGGCGAGCACGAACTGGTACTGAGGGCCGAGCTGCCCGACATGAAGGAGGAGGAGATCGAGCTGACGGTTGAAGACAACACACTCACGCTGCGTGGCGAGAAGAAGCTCGACAGCGAAATCGCCCAGGAGCAGTTCCATCGCATGGAGCGCAGTTATGGCGCGTTCGCGCGGACGTTCGCGCTGCCGCCCACCGTCGACGCTGGCAAGGTCAGCGCCGAGTACAAGGCCGGTGTGCTGACGGTCAGACTGCCAATGCGTGAGGAAGCCAAGGCGAAGCAGATCAAGGTCCACGTCGCCGCGTAAGTCATCGCAAGGGAGGCGGTGCCGAGTCATCCCGCCTCCCCGCCTCCCCGCCTCCCCGCCTCCCCGCCTCCCCGGCGCCGAGGCAAGAAACAAGAAAGAAGTAGGTCCACTATGTCGATGCCAATCAGCCGCACGGCGATCATTCCGGTGTGGTTCCTCGTGTTCGGGCTGCTGGTCTTGTCCGGATTGCCCATGACGTTTGCCACGGGCGCGGGCCTGCTCCTCGTGGGGGGCCTGGCTCTGACAACCATGCTTGCTCTGTGGAGGGAACGTTCGACGTTACCTGGACCGGGCTTGGTGCCCAATCCGTGGCCAAACTCCGGATTTCGGAATAGCAGGCAAAGAGGTTCGAGTCCCCGCGGTCGACACTAGAGCTTGGCGGTGGTGCGTTCGCCGAGCCGGTCGCGCTCCCTCGGAACGTGGTGCCCAACCCACCCAGGAGATTGAGCGGCAAATACCCCAGGATTCAGTGTGTTCGTCGATGATTGTCTGGAGGCGCGCGTTCAGCTTCTCCCGCTGCGCCAGCTGCTGGAGAACATCGCGGTCGTTGAAGCGCTGGCTCGTGAGGCTGCCGACTAGTGTCACGCAAGCGGCGCTGTTGATGGGCTCACTCAAGCACCAGAGTATTTGATGAAGATGGGCGGCTCGGCGGGGACGAAGTCCCCCGAGGAGCGAACGAGCGAGAGCGAGTGAGCCTGGCGAGCGGAATGGGGCATGAGGGGCCCCATGAGCGAGCCAGTAAGGGGGTTCGGGGGACGAAGTCCCCCGAGGAGCGAACGAGCGAGAGCGAGTGAGCCTGGCGAGCGGAATGGGGCATGAGGGGCCCCATGAGCGAGCCAGTAAGGGGGTTCGGGGGACGAAGTCCCCCGATGAATATTAATGCGGAAGGGGGGATTCGAACCCCCACGGTCTTGCGACCGCCAGCCCCTCAAGCTGACCAGAGTTGAAGCCGATCGCGGCGGACCCCGGAAAATCGTGGTCCAGTGTCGGACGCAGCCGCCGATCGCGGCCGCTCGAGGCCGCGTCTCGCGCCATCCGTTGCACACCGTTGCACACGGCCCGGTGATCGCGCCGGTTCCCGCGTCGCCATCGTGCGCGCGCGCCGGCGAAGAGTTCTGAGGTTCGCTCGTTTCTGGCAACGTGGAATCTGTAAGGTCTTGCTGGTCCGAATCCAGGTTCTACAACACGCGAAACACAAATTGAAGCAGGCGGCACCGAGCTTGACACGCGCTCCGGATCAACGCTCACTCGGCCACAGATCCCGACGGGCAAACAAGAGGCCCGGGAGCATCGGCAGCCACAGCGTGAATCCGCGCAGCAGCATGGTTGCGGTCAGCGCCGCTTCGAGCGACACGCCCACCACGTGAAGCAACGCGACCAGCGCGCCCTCGAATGTACCGAGTCCCAGGGGTACCGGCACGACCCTCGACACGGCGGACGCCATGACAAAGCTCCCAAACACCGCCGTGGGCGCGACGACTGCGCCAACGGCGATCAACATGATCTGTAATGTGGCTGCGTCGAGCACAATCTCGATGAACTGAAGGGCCGCGGCGTGCATGAGGAGTGACCGATGGCGCAGGTCGTTCGTGGGAATCGCGCCGATGGCGGCGAAGAGAGGGCCGACACTGGGTATGTTCGCCAGACGTGCCTGCCACTTCGGTGGGATGTCTTCTCGAAACCAGATGATGGCCGCCGGCACGCCAGCCGCCGCCAAGGCGAAGATGCCCGTGACCAAAAGCACGGTGACGCTCACGGCGTGATAGCGGCGGAGTAGCACCACACTAATCAAGACGGCGATGAAATAGGCGGCGTAGGTGGTGACAAGGCCGACCAGCAGGGCGCCCATCACCACGTTCGCCGGCACGTGTCGTCGCCGGAGCGCCCGCACGACAACCGCGCTTCCTGACAGGCCGGCGCTCGGCAAGGCTTGATTGGCGAAGAGCATCGCGAACGCCGTCGGCACCAGGACCCGCAGAGGACTGCGATGGCCTTCGTGCGCCAACGCGATCTGCCAGATTCTCGCCGCAATCACGTAGGTCAGACTTTGCAGCGCGAGTCCCGCCACCAGCCAGGCTAGCCGTAGGCGTCGAACGACCCTCCCGAGTTCCTTGATCTCGCTGAAATGCACCACGACGCCGACAACCGCTGCCAGCAGCAACAAGCCAAAGAGCCACGCGGCCAGCGTCGTGCGCCACGAGGGTTCGTGTGCCGGTTGCAGAACATCCTTGTCTTCAGATGCTGGGAGCGTCATATCCTCACGCCTGCCTATCCCTTGCACTGGACGTGCCGCTTCCAAGTCGCCGCAGCAGAAGGAAAATGACCACTGCGACGGTGAGGGCGCCGGCGATCGAAGGGAAGTGCTCCTTGAGGGTCTCCGCGGCCCGGTCCCCTAGCTTCACGGCGAGGTACGCCTCTCCCAGGAAACGGATGAGGCGTCCGGTGAATACCGCCGCCACGAACCGCCGCCAGTCCATGCGGACCACCCCGGCGACGAGGACGAAGAACTTGGTGGGAAGCGGTGGGGGGCCAAGCATCGCTACCAGGAGCGCGAGGATGTCGTTCCGGCGAAACTTCTCCTTGACCCGATCCTGCTTGTCCTTGGGAAAACGCGACATGATCGCGTCGCCCTTCGTGCGGGCGATCTGGTACAGCACGAGGGAGCCGAGAAGCGATCCCAGAGCGGCGACGACGGCGATAAGGAAGAGGTGCGCAGGACGCTGCCAGGAGAGCAGCATCACCAGGACGTCTGCTCCGCCGGGCAGGGGAACGCCCACGGAATCCAGAAAGGAGATGAGGAAGAGCCCGGGAATCCCGAGCGTGAGCGCTCTATTTTTGAGGGCTTGCAGGGTCACGGGAGCAGCGATCTGCCAGTTCAGGAGCGTGCATCGACCGACTGTGTCTTGGCACCGCCGCCGGACATGACGGTTTCGTCGCTCAAGACGTCCAGGATCCCGGCAGCGATCGCAAAGAGGACAGGTCCGAGCACGATGCCTAGCACTCCAAACACCTGCAGCCCGCCGAGCACCGAGAAAAACATCACCAGCTCGCTCAGCCCGACGCGGCCGCCGACGAGTCTGGGCCTCAGGAAATTATCGACGGTGCTGATCACGGCCATTCCAAACACGGCCAGGATGATCGCGCGCGTCCAATGCCCGGTCGCGGCCAGGTACACGGCGCCGGGCGCCCAGACTCCAGCCGCACCGACCACTGGAAGCACGCTCGTCACCACGGTGACCATGCCCCACAGCGCGGCGGACGGAATCCCGAGGATCCAGAAGATCCCGCCGCAGAGCGCGCCCTGGACGACCGCGATGACGACGACGCCATACACGCTGCCGTAGATGACGTCGCGTACCCGAGCGAGCAACGCTTCGCTTCGTGCCCGTTCGAAGGGAAGCAAATCGGGAATCCTCGCGACGATCCGGTCTCCGTCGCGGAACAGCAGAAACATCGCGAAGAGGATGAACACGAACGAGACGACGGCTCCGGCCACGTTTTGCGCGGCCGCCAGCGTGTATCCAGCCACCACACGCGTCAGCTCGCTCGCGTTCTGTCGGGCCCACGCCACAATTGCGGCGGCATCGAGTCCCAGACGGGCACTGAGCCACTCGTAGGCCTGCCGCAGCGGCGCCCCGGCCTTGAGGCCGGTGTCGTCCGTGAACACCTGCTGCACGCTCGCGCCCAGCGCCAGGAACTGGTTGATGGCCACAGCCGTGACAAACATGAGGGGAATGACAAAGGCAACCACCACCATCGCGCTGCAGACGAACGCGCTCAACGACACGCGTCCCGTCTTCCGCACGAGCCGCTGGTACACGGGATGAAACGTGATCACCAAGACCGACGACCAGGCAATCACGTTCAGAAATGGTCTCACGATCAACAGACAGAAGTAGACGACCAGCGCGGTCGCGGCGAGAAACACTGCCCACTTGAGCGCACGCTGTGTGAACGTCGAGGGATGTTGTGGGGTGTCAGACATACGTTCATCCACGTCAGCGACGGGGCGCGGACTGTTCGACGAAGCGCTTGATCGAGGCGAGCGCGCTTTCGAGCCCCGAGCGCGTCTTGTCGACGACGACGTTCCGGAGGATCGAGCCTTTGACGCCAGTCAGCCCTTCCTGCTCCGAGCCTTTGAGCGTCAGCAGATAGAAGCCGTGCGGGGCGACCGTCGCTCCGTCATCGACGCACACCGACATGTCCAGCGCGGTATGGAAGTAGTGTGTCGCGTACAGCTGCTTGATCGCGACGACGCCGACGTCGCGGTCCTGCGAGCGGCCGCGATAGATGACGGCGTGATTCACCCGAATCGTGGGCTTCAGTCCGAACGACACCTTCTCCCAGTAGAAGAAGCTGTCGGCGCCGGCGATCTCGGCGTTCGGGTATTCGAGGAGGTAGCGGCGCAGCTCCGGCAGCACGTCGGGCAGCGCCGACGCGCGGCCGATCATCGTCTGGAACTGGTCGGCCACACGCGCGGCATGCTGCTTGTCCCGATATTCGCCGAGCGCCTCGTTGCCGCCGCGTCGATACGCCTCCACCAGTTGCAGCACCGCCGGACGGGCGAGGGCGTTGGCCTGATCCGCCGCATCGGGCCGCGACCAGTCCACGCCGTCGCGAAATTGTTGAATCCCACTGGCCGGCAACTGCACGTCGCACGAGCCTTCGCGGCAGTTCTTGAGCGCCTTCACATCGTCCGGGTCGAACGCGAGCGCACTGAGATCCGCGACCGTCGCGTCTTGGCGGATCTCGCCGGCCCCCTGATATCCAGGCGTGCCGCTCAGCCGCCCGACGTCACGCGCGGCCTCGAGGTACGTCTCGGGTGACCCCGCTATCTGCACCGCACCGAACACGTACACCTCGGACGGACCGCCCCACGGGAGGACCTTCGCGACCGGACGGCCGGCGTCGATGGCCGCGATCTGTTTCGACGTCAGCCCGAGGTCCGTGAAGATTTTCGGGGGAACGCGGGCAACCGCCGCCTGAATGATGGCGCTTGAAATCAGGCTGAGCGCGAGCAGCAGCGCGAGACGGTTCATGAGACCTCCAATGCGTTGCGGCTTCAGCAGAGCCACCGGCAATGCCGTGGCCTGCCTTTACGCCACGATCCGGCGCACGCCGATTGAGAGCATCAGCCGCGTGATGCCGCTGAAGAACATGCTGACGCCGACGAGCGTGCCGATCGCCCAGACCGAGCTGATTGGCCAGGCTCTCCCGATCATCGCGGCCAGCAGCAGCGTCACGATGCCGTCGAACATCAACCACCCGCTGCCCGGGACCGGCCGCAGCTGAAACGACAGCACGAACTCAAGCACGCCCTCGAGCACCAGGTAGAACGCCAGCGCCAGCGTCAGCGACTCCAGGCCGGCGAGTGGCCGTGCGAGCAGGTAAAAGCCGATCCCGCCGTAGAGAATCCCGAGCAGCACCTCCCAGACGACGGCGGCGGGGCGGCCCGCCTGCCAGGCATACGCCAGGTGCAGGATACCGCTGAAGATCAGCAGCCATCCGAAAAAGACCGTGACGGCCACGCCGGCGATCGCGGGCGAGAAGATCGCCAGTACACCAGCGGCGATCATCAGCACACTGAGCACGATCGACCACGTCGTCGCCTTGTGGATATCGCCGGTGATCGCGTTCGTCATCGAGTTCGCCATAACATGCTCCTTTTACGATGTAGAGGGCCAGCAGGCCTCCGCACGGCGTTTTGCCCGCCGTGCAGGAGCCAGCACTTCATACGCTCAACGGAGTGCGGATTTCGTCAGTTCCCACGCCTGATGGAGCTTCTCCGATCGCTCGCGGTAATCGGCTCGGATCTCGGCCAGCCGCTTCTCGAGGCGTTGCTTCCGCTCATCCCGCGCGGTTTTCAACTGTTGCTGCAACGACTCGATCTTGGCTTCGCCCTCCCGCTTCACCGATTCGATGCGGGCTTTGAGCTCATCCCGTTTGTCCTGAAGCTTGTGGCGTGTGTCCTCGATTCTCGCCTCGAGCCTGGCCTTCCGGTCTGCCGAGGCCTTCTGGCGTTCAGCCTCCAGCGCGTTCAACTCGTCGCGGTACGCGGCGATCTGCCGTTCGTAGTAGGCGTCCTCGACCTCAATCCGATTGCGCCGGAATACGTGTCCGCCCAGCGCCTCCATCCTGGTATCGATCGGCGCCTGCCAGTCCTCATCGACTTCCGTGATCACCGCGGCCTTTCCGGGGAGCAGATACTCCGACAGCTCCTGCAGAAAGTCGTCGCTGATGCCCGCCCGGGCCAGATCGAACGTTGCTCCGATCATCGTCCCGGTGCTCGCGCCGACCGCCACGCCGAGTGGCCCTCCAAGGAGACCGACGAGGCTTCCGGTGAGCAGACCGAAGAACGTGCCCGCCGGACCCTCACTCGTTTCTCGCACTACTACCTTTCCGCTCGGGTCCTTTTCGACGACCGCATTCGAATACAGCGTGATGCTGCCGTCTGCGTGAAGGTCACGAAACGCTCGCAATCCTTCGTAAGCCTGTTTCTCATCGTTGAATACGACTGCCACTACTTTGTCCATATGCCTCTTCCTTTCTGGGTGTACTACCGGCTCTGCAGCGTCGCTTCGACCTTCGCCCGCTGCTCTTTGCTCAACGTGGTGCGCAGCACCGTGCCGCCGTAGCCTTTGAAGGCGTCGGCGACCAGGTCCGGATTGATTGTCCGCGCCAGCACGAAGACTGCCGAATCGCCGGGTTGAAGCATCGTCCCAACGCGCTGGACGAAGTCTTCTGAGATGCCGAAGGTTTCCTTCCAATCTTCGGCGTCGATCGCGCCGAGCGTGGCGCCGAGCGCTACGCCGCTCAGTGAACCCGCGGCGAGCGCACCGGCCGCCGCGGCAGCCGACGCCCCGCCCGTGAAGGGCGCCGCGAGCAGCGCGCCGATGAGGCCGCCGAACAGCCCGCCCCACCCAGCGCCCTCGCCGGTGGTCATCTGGTAGCTCTGGTCGACGCGGAGCTTGCCTGCGTAGTCGCGATAGACGGCGGCTGCATCGCTCAGGTCCACCATCCACGTGTTGTTCATGTCCTGGAGCATGTTGAGCGCCTCCGACGCCCGGTACATGTCCTTCTTGAAGCCGACGACGATCAGTTCAGTCATTGGTGTCTCCTTCCAGTCAGTGGTTTGTTTCACTTCGAGCGTCGTCATCAACAGAGCAAGCGTCGTTCCAATGAGCCAACGGGACGCACATCCTCGATCCCCTTGTCGTGCATTGCCTTGCCGCGGTGGTCGCGGCGGTGACGCGGTCGCGTGGTGACGAAATCAAGGCACGAGCCTCGCAGGCGTCAGGCTGCTTCACGTCGCGCCTCGAACAGACGCGCGGTCAACATCCCGAAGAAAGCGCCGCCGACGTGCGCGGCGTACGCAACTCCCCCCGTATCTGCTTCCACCACCGCTCCCATCTGGTTCAGCATCTGGGTGGCCAGCCAGAGCCCAATCAACGCAAGCGCAGGCACGTAGGTGACGTGAACGGACAACCCGAAGAACCACAGCACCTTGATGCGATCGCCGGGGTAGGTGACCAAGAACGCGCCCATGACGGCGGCAATCGCTCCGCTGGCCCCGAGCTGCGGGACGGTGGACGCCGGATTGATGACGACCTGCGCCGCCGTCGCGGCGAGCCCGCCCAGGAGGTAGAACACGAGAAATCGCCCCCGGCCCATCGCGTCCTCGACCATCGGGGCGAACGCCGCGAGAAACACCATGTTGCCGATGATGTGCATCACGCCGCCGTGCAGGAACATCGCCGTGAATGGCGTCATCCATCCGTGCCCCTGCGGGAGTCCGGCCGGAACGACCGCCCACCGGATAATTGCCGCATCGTTGCTGCCGACTTCCCAGATGAACGCGAGCACGTTGACCGCGATCAGGCTTACGGTGACGACCGGAAATCGGACCGGCGTTCTCGAGGCGTCCCCGAGAGGAATCACTGGCTCACCTCCTTCGCTTCCGCCGCGGGCACACCCAGCTTCAAGCGGTCGATGACATATCGATTCATGCACCCGGCCACGACGAACGTGACGTCGTCGTCAGCCATTCGGTGGAGCAACTGTTCACCCTTCCGATCGATGAAGTCGACGTTCGACAGCAGGAGCGTCACCTTCGCGGACGGCAGGTCGGCCTTGATGGAGCGCCAGTGCCGTTCGAGCACCGCCACCCAATCGCCGCCGAGCGTCCCATGCAGATCGAGCGTGTAGCGGTCTCCCTGCCTCTCGGTAATCACCCGTAACATTGATGCGCCCTTGCCAGGCGACGACGTCCGCCGCGAACTGCGGCGCGTCGTCGTACCCATGTCTTTCCAGTGACCCTGGCAGCAAGATCGATACCCCGCCCGCGAATGCCGGACCGTAGCGGTATCTGCCTGTCCGTCACGAGGTTGACGCCAGCCGTCGATGACCCCGAACGGGGCGGCGGTGGCGAAATGAAGTCAGAGGTTTCCTGGACGTCACACCGGCCTGGGCGCAGTCACCTCGCTGGCACGGGGGAAACTTCGCCGTCGTGGGCAGCCGGGTCCTTAGGCTACGATGCTGACCAGTACAAACTCCAACTGGTACCGAGCGGCAGCTCAGCGGTTTGGCTCTGAGGTTATGTCATGCCTCTAACACGTGCGATCGACCTGATCGGTCGTAACTCTCAACTTGGCCAGTTCCTGCCGCCGCTGGCCGCCTCTCTTCGAACGGTCGCCAACTTCGACGTGCTTGGCGTGCTCGTTCCGCATGACGGATGGCGCACAGCGCAGCTGAACGCCGTGTGCCTTGAATCGCCTGGCGGCGCGTCAACGGCGGCGGAGGTTCAGTCAATGGCCGTTGCGCCGCTCGATCAAGCGCGCTTGGCTGCCCTCGTCGAAACGGGTTCCCCGGCGATGGTTTTCGACCGCCTTGACGAGCGTGCCGAATGGGCGGATGTGATCGCCGCGTTGCGCGGCTTCGGCCAGCAGTCGGCCTGTCTGCTGCCGCTCGCAACGGCGCTGGGCCCGGTGGGGCTGATCGCATTCGCGTCGTCGCGCGAGGGGACGTACAGCCAGTGCGACACCAGTTTCTTGCGGCGCATCGGCGCGCTGGTTGCCATGGCGATCGACAACGAACGCCATCAGCAGGAGGCGGTGACGCGTGAGCGGCAACTGCAAGCCGAGCACGATCACTGGCGAACGCTGCTCGAGGTGACCAACGCGGTCGTCACCCAGCGTGACGTCACCGCACTGCGTACGGCCATCGCGCCGAACGTCCGGCGGATCGTCCCGCACGATCACACGAACCTGTATCTCATCGACGAACAACGCCGGCTCGGACCTTTCGTGATCGATCCCACCGCTTCGGCATGGCCCGACGACCTGGCGCCACAGATCCGGCCCGATGCGGAACCCTACAGCACCGTGGCTCGCTCCCTTCGATCGCGCCGTGGACGTGGATGTTGCGCACGCCGACCCGACCGGCTGGGAGGCGCTGCACGCGCACGTCGTGGCGTCGGGTGTGCAGCGGATCTGCAACGCGCCGCTGGCGACACCCCACCGCGTGATCGGAATCCTGTCGCTCGGCCGCCTGACGCCGACGCCGTTCACGAGCGACGAGTTGGCCTGGGTCGCGCAGATCGCCGAGCAGATCGCCCTCGCGCTCGAGAATGCGCTCGCGTTCGGCGAGATTGCCTCTCTCAAGGATCGCCTTGCGCGCGAGAACGTCTATCTGGAAGAAGAGATCCGCGGCGCCCAGCATTTCGGAGAGATCGTCGGCGAAAGCCGGGCGCTGAAACGCATCTTGAGCCAGGTGTCCACGGTCGCGTCGACCGACACCAGCGTACTGCTGCTCGGCGAGACCGGCACGGGCAAGGAGCTCATCGCGCGGGCGATTCACACCGCGGGCGACCGCCGGGGCCGGGCGCTCGTGACGGTGAACTGCGCCACCTCGCCCGCGGGGCTGCTCGAGAGCGAGTGGTTCGGCCACGAGCGTGGAGCGTTCACCGGAGCCCTGTCGCAGAAGATCGGCCGTTTCGAGCTGGCGCACCAGGGCACGCTGTTCCTCGACGAGATCGGCGACGTGCCGCTCGAGCTGCAGTCGAAGCTGCTGCGCGCCCTTCAGGAGCGCGAAATCGAGCGCTTGGGAAGCACGCGAACCATTCGCGTTGACTTTCGGCTGATCGCCGCCACCAACCGCGATCTCGAAGAGATGGTCGCCAGGCGGGAATTCCGTTCGGATCTGTACTACCGGCTGAACGTCTTTCCAATCCGGATTCCGCCGCTGCGGGAACGCCGGGAGGACATTCCGCTGCTCGTCCGCTACTTCGCGCAGCGGTTCGCCAAGGCGCTGCGCCGGCCCATCGAATCGATCTCCCGCGAGAGCATGGAGATGCTGTGCCGTTGGCCGTGGCCCGGCAACGTCCGCGAGCTGCAGAACGTGATCGAGCGCGCGGTCATCCTGTCGCAGGGCACGGTGCTGACCGTGCCGCGCTCGGAGTTCGAGTCGCCCGTGCCTCTCGACGTCCTCGCCCGTGACGCTGGAGGACGCCGAACGCGACCATATCCTGCGCGCGCTCGAGCAGACGGGCTGGGTCATTGGCGGCACCCAGGGCGCGGCCGCGCGACTTGGTCTCAAGCGCACGTCACTCGTCTCGACGATGCGGCGCCTGGGCATTGTCCGACCAAAGCCACACGCGGGCGCGAATCGCGACGTTCGCGCCCGCTGACGGGCGTCGCCACAGGTTCGTTCGGGTCGTGAACCCCGCTCCCTGTGACGCGGATAGATCTCGTGCCTTTATTTCGTCACGCTCGCCCCCTGTCACCAATCGCAACGAGTCCGTAACCTGCTGAAAGAGAAGGGCATACATCGTCTCCTTCAGGCGCACTCTCAGGAACAGCACTTGCGTGCTGTAGTGGCGAAGCCCGACGTCCGGGCTGACCGTGCGCTCACCGCTGATGTGAACGAGGAGAAGGAACATGGAGACACCAAACACACAACCGGGAACCGGATCCACACTCCAAGCCTACGAGGACAAGATCGCCGCGCAGATCCATGCGGCGAACGCCCGCATCGACGAGTTCGAGTCGAAGGCGAAGCCAAAGCGGGCACAGGCAGAAATCACCGCGATCAATGGCTTGAAGACCGCCAGGCAAAACATCGAACAGATGCTGGTCAACCTCAAGACGACGCGAGATGCGCAGGCCGCACGCGCCAAGGCCGATATCGATGCGGCGATCGTGGCATTCCAGGCATCGCTCGAGGAGTTCAGGGGCAAGTTCACAACACCGTCGGAGAAGAAGTAGCTGCGGCGGCGTGTCTCACGCCTGTTCGATTGGCTGGAATGCACGCGCGCGAAGTCGCCGGACGAGCCGGCGATTTCACGCGCCGTAGCCGCATGACAGGAGCGCAAATGCCTGCTTCACGATTGCATCACCCGCCGTCTGCGCATCGTCGCGCGACCAATGCAGGACCCACTGGCTCGGACGATCAATCGTCTCGCAAGAGCCAGATTCCCAGCTGGCTCCCGTACGCCGCAGCCGCACTGATAGGCGTCTGGTTGCTGCAGGCGGTGGTCGCCCCGCTTCTTCCTCGTGCGGCGGAGATCCCGTACAGCGAGTTCAAGGTGAAGCTGGCCGCGGGCCAAATCACCGACGTGACTCTGGGGACACCCATCGAGGGGGTCATGAAGAACCCGGAAGGCCAGACACCCGGGCGGGCGACGACCCGATTCGCGACCCTGCCGCCGCCTGACGGCGATCCGGACCTCATCAGAGAGCTCGGTGCCGCACATGTAACGTATCGCGCTAAGACGCCGCCCAGTCCGATTGCGACCTTCATGCTCAGCTGGGTGTTGCCACTCGTTGTCATGATGGGGCTCTGGTCACTCGCCGGTCGCAGCCTTGCGGCGCGCACAGGAGGCGGCATGTTAGGGGGCGGCATCTTCGGCGTCGGCAAGAGCAAGGCGACCGAGGTGAAACCCGAGGAAGTGGGCGTCACGTTCAAGGACGTGGGCGGCGCCGACGAGGCGATCGCCGAACTGCGCGAGATCATCGAGTTCCTCAAGGCGCCGCAGCGATTCGCGAAGCTGGGCGGGCGGATTCCGAAAGGCGTGCTCCTCGTCGGGCCGCCCGGCACAGGCAAAACGCTCATCGCCAAGGCGACCGCCGGCGAAGCCGGGGTCCGCTTCTTCGAAACGAGCGGATCGGAGTTCGTCGAGATGTTCGTCGGCGTCGGCGCGGCGCGCGTCCGCGATCTGTTCGAGCAGGCCCGGGCCGCGGCGCCGGCGATCGTGTTCATCGACGAGATCGACGCCATCGGCCAGAGCCGCGGCGGCGGCGTCCGTCTGATGACGAACGACGAGCGCGAGCAGACGCTGAATCAGCTCCTGGCAGAGATCGACGGCTTCAACACCAGCGCCGCGAACCCCGTCATCATCATGGCGGCCACGAATCGTCCGGAGATTCTGGATCCGGCGCTGCTGCGGGCGGGCCGGTTCGATCGCCAGGTCGTGCTCGGGAATCCGGATCTGACGGGACGGCTGCAGATTCTGCAGATCCACAGCCGCAGGATCGCGCTCGCGCCGGACTTCGATCTGGAACGCGCCGCGCGCATCACACCCGGCTTCAGCGGCGCCGATCTGGCGAACGTGATCAACGAGGCGGCGCTGCTTGCGGCGCGCCGTCAGAGCGCAGGCGTCACCTTCGCCGACTTCGAGGCGGCGATCGAGCGCGTCCTCGGCGGGCTCGAGCAGCGCAGCCGGGTGATGAATTCAAAGGAGCGCCAGACCGTCGCGTACCACGAATGCGGCCATGCGATCGTGGCCAGCCTGGTCCCGACCGGCGACCCGGTCAGCAAGATCAGCATCATCCCACGCAGCCGCGGCTCGCTCGGCTACACCATGCAGATGCCCAAGGAGGATCGGTACCTGCTCTCCATCGAAGAGCTCAAAGATCAGATCGCGGTGATGATGGGAGGCCGGGCCGCCGAACAGGTCATGCTCGGCACCATCAGCACCGGTGCGGTCGACGACATTCAGCGTGCGACGCAGCTCGCCAAGCGCATGGTCACGGAATTCGGCATGAGCGACAAGCTGGGGTCGGTGCGGTATGCGGGCCAGCGCCTGCAGTACCTCGGGACCGCGGTCGCCGAGGGCAGCGACGCCAGCGCCGCGACGCAGGAGACGATCGATGCCGAAGTGCGCCGCATTGTCGGCGAGCAGTTCGAACGGGCCGCAACCATCGTCGCGGCGCATCGTGACGCGCTCAGTCAGCTCTCGGCCGAGCTGTTGAAAGCCGAGAGCCTCGACGGCAGCGCCGTCCGCTCGGCGCTGTCGACCGCAGGCCATGCCGTCGCGTCATGAACATCGAAAGCGTCTCTGGCCACGGACAGCCGGACCAGTCCCGCAGCGCGCGCACACTTTTCGGTGCGGTCATCATCGCCACCGCAAGTGCGCTGCCGGTATCCACGGCGGCGCAGAGCGTCGATCAAGTGGCGACCGTGCCGCCCAACGTCGTGCTCGGCAACTACGACAACGTGCCGGTTGGGCCGTTTGGCGGGCTGGAGGGCCGGGCCCATGTGGCCCGCGTGAGCGATCCCTCAGCAGCGTGGTTCAATCCCGCCGGCCTCGGGCGCGAGGCCGGGGCGCAGATTAGCGGGAGCGCCGGCGCCTACCAGTGGACCGTGGTCTCACCGCAGGCGCTCCCGAACAGCGGCGGGTCGGGGCAGCAGTTGCCGAACTACGTCGGTTTCACCTTCCACGTTCGCGGCAGACTGACAGCTGGGGCCGCAATCCTCACCACGAATTCATGGCTGCAGGAAGTCGACTCGCAGCTCGTCACCGCGGTTCCAAACGGTCAGGAGCGCTTCGCCTATTCTGCCGACTCAACGTTCACGCAACGGGTGGCCGCGGTTGGCGTGGGATACAAGAGCAGGGGCCCGTGGCGCGTGGGCGGAGGCCTCGCGTTTTCGCTGGTGAATCTGCGCCAGGTGCAAGGCATCAGCGACCGCGTCGCTGACAATACCGGACTGCACACGCTGATCGTCGCCGCCCGTGCCACCGGATCGTCGCGACAGCTTCGCGCGCAAGGCGGTGTTCAGGACCGACACAGCACAGGTCCACTTCGGCGCCGCGATTCGCACGCCCGGCCTGACGATCTCTCGCGACGGCTCGGTGACGCTCGACAGCATCCTCGATCTTGGCTCCACTTCGCTCGGCGCGTCGCTATTCGACACAAACGCGCGGTTCGACTATCGCCTGCCGTGGGAACTGGAGGGTGGTGCCGCCTACATTCGCGACCGCGTTGTGGTCGAAGTCGACATTCAGGGCTACACGTCGATCCCGGCACACTCACTTCTCTCGACCGACCAGCCGACGGTGATCTACGGTGACGCCGGCGCCGGGAATCTGCCGACGGTGGTCTTGCGGCCGTTCGGTGGCCTGACCTCTGTGTCCGATGCCGTCGTCAACGTGGCTGTCGGCGGACACGTCCGCCCTGTCAGCAACCGGGCCTTCCGGGTGCACGGGGGGTTCGCCACCAGCCGCTCGCCAGCAGGTGACGCCGATCAGGTGTTCAACAAGGTCGACCTCACATCGTGGACCGTCGGTGCGAGTGGCACGTGGGCGAAGTTCCAGTTCGCCCTCGGCTTCAATTGGCGCGTCGGCACGAGCGGCGACGTCCTGGTGCGAAACCTCCTGAATGGCGACCCGCTTCGCACGCGTATCGACGTGCGGACCGGGGGCCTCATCTATTCGGTCTCCTACCAGTTCTGATCGCGCGCGGTTGTGCGAGTCCGTTGGCGGCCGCCGGCCCTCGCCGCGTCGGCCAGGCCAGGAATGAACTTGGGCAGCAGGTCACACGGATCTCTCAAGCGGTATCCAAGACCGCGGCACAAGCTCGGCTCAGGTGGCCGCATCCCAGATGCGTCGCACCTCGGCCTCCAGAATCTCCTGCCGTGCCTTGACGCACGGCGCGTAGTGCCGTTCCGTCACCTTGATGGAACTGTGGCCGAGAAGTTTTGAGACGATTTCGATCGTGACCGCCTGCGATCGCCGGCTTGGCCGTGGCAAACACTCTCTGAAAGACGCGGTCCGAACTCTTGACCATGCCCTGGCGCTGACTCGTGCCGTCGTAGAAGAATTAGCGGTCGTTCTCGTTCGCTCAAGCACTGCGGGTGAGCGCGCAAGAACTGGTCCAAGTGTCGGCCCTCCTGCCACTTCGCGTTCAAGTGGAACGACAAGCATCACCGTTTCAGTCTTGATCGCGAATTGACGCATCACCGGCAAGAGCGAGGCCGAGGCGCAAGCGGATCGTCTGCGCCCTGTCATACACTGGCGACGTGTGGCATGAACTGTTCCTGGCAGTCCGCGGATTTCGCCGCTCGCCCGGCCTCGTCGCCAATCTGGGTCTGACGATCGGCCTCGGCATCGGCGCAACGGTCGCGGTCCTGGTGCTCCTCGCTGATGCATATCGCCCGGCCGGCCGCTTGCCGGAATCGAATCGTCTTGTCATCGTCCAGAACTCCGGCCTCTACTTTGACGCCGGTAGTGCGCCCAAAGGAATCGTGAGCGCCCAGATCTCCGGGCCAGACTTCAACGACCTGACGAACGCCCAGCACTCCTTCGCCCCGCTCGGTGGATTCACCGACGATCGTCTTGCCGTGATGACCGGCGCCGATCGTCCGCGCACTGTGTGCCGAATTTTCGTGACGCCGCAGACCCTTGACGTGCTCGGTGTGAAGCCGACGCGAGGACGGCTGCTGCAGGCCGCTGACTTTGTGGCCTCCGCCGCGGGCGTTGCGATCGTTTCAGACGGCGTCTGGCGCGAGAACTTCAACGCCGATCCGTCGATAGTTGGCCGACCCATCATGCTCGATGAGCAGCCCTTCATCGTCGCGGGCGTGCTGCCGGTCGGCGCGGTGAGCGTGCTCCAGCCTCGCACCGCGCTCGTCGAGAAGACCGCCAGCGATCAGTGCGTCGTCACGCCCATCGTCCGCGGCCTCGGCGGCGAAGCAGAGCGCGTCAATCAGTTTCTGGAAAGGACGCGTGATGCGCCCTGGCTGAACGTCGTCGGCCGGCTCCGGTCGGGCGTGTCTGCGTCCGCGGCAGACGGGGATCTGTCATCGATCTCGGCACGATTGAGCGCCGCGTACCCGACGACGAATCGGAACCGCAGCATGCACGACGAGGCGTTCGAGGCGTGGCGCACGGCCGATCTGCGGTCGCTCTTGACCATCCTTGCGGTGGCCGGCCTGCTCACGTTTCTCGTCGCGTGCGCCGGCGCTGCGGGATTACTGATGACTGAGGCGGTGCGCCGCGGTCCGGAGTTCGCCACGCTGTATGCGCTCGGCGCGGGACGAAGCGCACTGGCCGGCGCCGCGCTCGCGCGGTCGATCGTGTGGTGTCTGCCGGGCGCGGCCGTCGGCGTGCTGTTCGGCGAACTGACGCTCGACGTGATCCGCTGGGGCGCATCTGGCACCGGGGCGCCGATGATGGCCCCACATGTCGGTCCGCTCGTTGTCTTCGCGAGCCTCGCGCTTGCCGTCGTCGCAGGCACGGCCGGCGGCGGCATGGTTGCTTGGATGCTGCGGCGGCGCAATCTCGCCGACCTACTTCGCGAAGGCGGCACCACGCTGTCGGTCGGTCGCCGCCGGCGACGGACGACGCGCGCGCTGATCGCGGCGCAGATTGCCGCGGCGACATCGCTGGCTGGTGGCGCCGTGCTCCTCGTCGAGAGCATGCGGAATCTGAACGCCGTGGACTACGGCTTCGACGTCGACCATGGCTTCGTCGTCCAGATGCGGCTCCCGCGCTCGACTTATCCAACGAGCACGGACCAGGCGCGGTACTTCTCGCAGACGCTCGATCGCGTTCGGCACGTGCCCGACGTGAAGGCCGCTGGTGTGAGTTCATCGCCGCCGCTCGCCAACGTGTACGTGGTCCTGTCCGGCAATCTCGTCGTCTGGACGCCGTCGGGATCACACACGCTCGACCGGCTGAGCGCGCAGTACATCACGGCCGGCTTCTTCGAATCGCTCGGGACGCCGCCCGTGAAGGGCCGGCTCTTGTCGTCCCTGGACGAGGCGAGCGGCGCGCCGGTGGTGATCGTGGACGAGACCTTTGCGAAGAGGTACATCGCCGCGGCTGATCCGCTCGCGTCGAACCTCGTCTTCGGATCGACGTCGTTCCAGATCGTCGGCGTTGTGCCCGACATGCGGCACGCTATCGCGACCGACGCGCCGGACACGGGTAGCGTGTACATGCCGTTCGTGCAGTTCGCGCGTCCGCCCACGTGGAGCTTTCTCGTGGTCCACACCTCGGGCACGCCGGACGCGGTCGCTGCGAATGTGCTCCGCGAGATGGCCGTCGTGGATGGCGCGGTCGTGCTCGGCGATCCGCAGACGTTCACTCGTCTGCTCTCGGCAAAGACGGCGGACCGGCGCCGGATTCTGGCGCTCCTATTGAGCTTCGCGGTCATCGTCGCGCTCTTGACGGCGGAGAGCGTCACGGCGTCCGTCGGCCAGTTCGTGGCGCTGCACGTGCGTGAGATCGCGATTCGCGTCGCGATCGGCGCCGAGCGGCGCCATATCATCCGCATCACCATTGGCGGACTTCTGTGGGCACTTGCGACGGGTCTCGCGATCGGCATTGGCGGAGCCTGGATGGTCGGCCGCGCGCTAACGAGCCAGCTGTATGGCGTGACCGCGACGGATCCATCGACCCTCGGGATTGTGATCGCCGTGCTCGCGGGAATTGCGGTCATCGCCGCCGCCCGGCCGCTCTGGTCCGCGCTTCGCGTCAATCCCGTCCTCGCGATTCGCGGATCCTAAACAGACCGGTTGCGCTGCGCCCCATTCCGCAGGTCCGCGTCGATGGCCGATCGGCCCTCACGCCGCCACCCTTGCGCCCGCCCTTGCTCAGCGTCCGAATCTCGTCCAGCCATTCAGCGCAGCGCTCACGCATCAACCAGCGAATAGTTCGTGCTGCGACCGCCGCCAGCGTCTTTTTGCAGGAGCCCTTGGTCGATGAGGTCCTGAATGTCGCGAAGGGCCGTGTCGTGAGAGCATCTCTCGAGCTTCGCCCACTTCGTGGTCGTCAGCTTTCCGGTAAAGCCATCCAGCAGACGATTGATCACATCCCGCTGCCGATCGTTCACACGTGCACGGGCGTACTTTTCCCAGAACCGCGCCTTTCGCATCACCGCGGATAGCGTGACGTCGGTTCCGGCGAACGCACGTCCGAGGCAGCCGAGAAACCATTCCATCCACGGCGTAACGTCGAGCGTTCCCTTCTGCGTCTGTTGGAGGATGTCGTAGTAGTCGTTCCGCTCATGACGGATCTGCGCCGACATGCTGTAGAACCGCTGCGGGCTGTTCTCAGAGCGCGCGAGCGCCCACTCCGCGATTGCGCGCGCGATCCGGCCGTTGCCATCATCGAACGGGTGAATCGTGACGAACCACAGATGCGCCAGCGCCGCGCGCAACACTAAATCCGTTTTGTCGCCTGAATCATTCGCCCAAGCGAGAAACGCGGACATTTCCTTTTCGAGCAGCGGCGCTGCCGGCGCTTCGTAATGCACCTTCTCTTTTCCGACAGGACCCGACACGACCTGCATCGGTCCATCAGCATCGCCGCGCCATGCGCCGACGATGATTTTCCGCATGCCGCTCCGGCCGGTCGGGAACAGGGCCGCGTGCCAGCCAAAGAGCCGCTCATCGCTCAACGGCGTCGCGTAATTCTGTGTCGCATCGAGCATCATCTCGACGACGCCCTCGACGTCGCGTTCAGCCACGACGGTCCCTGCCGTCTCGATGCCGAGGCGGCGGGCGATGGAGGAGCGTACCTGGGCGGCGTCGAGTTTTTCGCCCTCGATCTCGCTCGATTTGAGAACCTCGAGCGTGAGAGTTTCCAGCTCGGCTTCCTTTTGGAGCGTGAACCCGAGGCTTTCCATGCGGCCCAGCAGTCTGCCTTGACGGTAACGGATCTCGGCCAGCGGGCCGGCAAGGGCTTCCTGGTCCCAATGGAATGTGGGCCAATCCGAGAGCTGATGAATATAGCGGGTCATTCTACGCACTTAATGCGTATATTGTCACCCTTATTCTACGCAGAGTCAAGTGCAATATACGCATTGAATGCGTATATCAAGGCCTTATTCTCCGCAGGCCGCAGGACGAAGTCCCCCGAGGAGCGAACGAGCGAGAGCGAGTGAGCCTGGCGAGCGGAATGGGGCATGAGGGGCCCCATGAGCGAGCCAGTAAGGGGGTTCGAGGGACGAAGTCCCCCGATGGATATTAATGCGGAAGGGGGGACTCGAACCCCCACGGTCTTGCGAGCGCCAGCCCCTCAAGCACTCCTCAAGCCAAGTCACATCGGATCAGGACAGTATTTATCGGCCTGGTTCAGCGAGCGCGAGGTCAGCACGTGACGCTCGCGACGCCTCGATTCGCACAAATTCGTACAGTCAGGGAGCGCTTCGATCGAGCGGTGGTCAAGATCAGTGAGTGCCCGCACCCGTTCGTCAACGATCCGGCTCAAATCAGAGGTCTTTGTCACTTCAACACCCGCAGTGCATGACACAAATGCTATACGACGCACTACCCACCCAGGAGACGCCCGCGTCCGGCGTGGCCGTCAGTGTCAGTACCGTGCCCGCAGGCACCGCCCCGAGCAGCCAATGACGTTCGTCGTCAGCGGCTCTGCTGGCGCGTCGTCGCTCGGGCCGGGACATCCGCATGACGTAATGACGGTGCATTGTGGTGCACAGTGGTGTATGGTGGTAGTATGCCGACCACAGCCAAATCCGTTCGCCGAAGCATCAATCTTCCCGCGCGCGTCGCGCGGCGGGTGAGGGCGCTGGCGCAGACGACCAAGACGAGTACCAGCCGCGTCATCGCCGATCTCATTGAGTCCGGGCTCGACGCGCGGGAACAGGAGAAAAAGCACTTCTTCGAGTGCGCGGACCGTCTCTCGCACAGCCGAGACCCGGAAGAACAGGCTCGCCTCAAGGAGGAACTCGCGCGTATGACCTTCGGTGGCTGATGCCGAAGATCCAGTGGACCGGTCTTCCGCCGGCACTTCGTGACCACCTGTTCGAGCGGCTCCGCGAGCGCAAGATTACCGTCGAGGACCTGTACCAACTGAAGGTGTGGAGGGCGTCCGAACCCGACGCACCCGATGGACCTTGGTACAAGGACTTCGGCACCTTCAAGATCTGCGGCGAAGGACCGTATCCGAAGACGTTCCTGCTCCGAGGCCAGCCAGCCAAAGGGGAACAACTCTAGGGCGAGAGAAGACCCTGGGCCCCTTCGAGCTCCGCCAGTGCAGATTTGGCGCCAGCGTCGGCCGGGCCGCGATCACGGCCACGAGGGGGCACGCTCCGAGCGCACCCGGGCCGTGGAACGAGCGCAGCGAGCCGGAAGATTCGCCGGCTTCGCATACGATTCGCACAAGCGATCCGTTCGTGCTTCCACGACGGCTGTAAACCGCTGAAAACAGAGACCGGGCCGCGTGGGGACGCACCAGCCTCCAGGCGCTCCGCGAGTGCGTCAACGACAACAGCTGCAACTAGCTGATGCTAAATGTGTTACTGGTGCGGAAGGGGGGATTCGAACCCCCACGCTCTTGCGAGCGCCAGCCCCTCAAGCTGACAAAAGTTGAAGCCGATCGCGGCGGACCGGAAACTCGCGGTCCAGTTTCAGGCGCGGCTGCCGATCGCGGCCGCTCAAGGCCGCGTCTACCGCCATCCGTTGCACAACGTTGCACACGGCCCGTTGATCGCCCCGGCTCTCGCGCGCCATCCTGCGCCCGCGCAAGCGAGTGCTTACCAGGCGATGAGCGCCGCGCGCGTCGGCGAAGAGCCTTGACGTTCGCCCCGTGAAGGCTTCGGCGTCTCTGGCAACGTGGAATCCGTAACTTACAGATTCTAACGGCGCGTCCCACGGTGAGGCACCTCGTACAGCCGCGCTAGGAATCTCGTTCATGAGCTCACAACCGCTGTGGTCCGCAAGAACGATGCGCGCCGTCGGTTCGGCGTCATGCGGCGTCGCGGACCAGTTGATATTCATGGTGCAACCCGTTGAGCACCGGCGTCGCGGTCACGCGCCCGCCCGTGGGCAGGCGATGGCCGGTGGGCTTCGGCTGAATCAGGGCCGGTGACCGCTCGGGAATCCCTGGGCCCAGGCTGGCGTGCGGGCGCCCGCGGTTGTAGTGCATGACCCACGCGCGCAAGATCCCGCGCAGGTGACGTTCGTGGAACGGGATCAGCCAATCCAGCCATTCCCGCCGGATCGTCCCGATCAGGCGGATCTGGATCTGGCGCTGATCTCGAAGCGGCTGGCGGGTCTCAAGATCGGGCGCTGAGCGAGAACGCTGGCCAGCGGAAGCGCGCGCTCGAGCGGTCCTGCCGGGGGGCGCTTCCTGATCGCTTGGCTGAAGGGTGAGCGGGATCCAGGGCCGGGCGGGCTACTTTGGCGGGAACAACGTGTCCAGCGGATGGACGAGGTCGAGGCCCGTGCGCGCCCATGCCGCCGGGTGGTCGCTCGGCCGCGCCGCGCCGGGCGTCAGGGCCCTGGTCTCTGGCGTGAGCGCGTAGGCGACCCCATCGAGCACGAGCCACCACAGTGAGTTGTCACGACAGGCCGCGGCGGTGGCGCAGACCGCGAGCACACCCTCGCCCTTGCTGTTGCGAAATGCTGCAAGGTCTTTCGCGCCGACGCTCGTCCCCGCGCCAGTCGGGAGCAGGGCGGCGACGGTCCGCTTCGCGTCTCTGATCTCGGCGTACGAGCAGCCGATGGCGAGACACGCCGCCAGGAGGCCAAGCGCGGCCAAGCGAGGCAGGCGCATCGGGAGAAGGTTAGCGTACCGCCAGGGCCGGGCCCGGCTGGTCTCGAACTTTCAGAAGCTCGCCGGGGCCCCACCCCCGGCGCGTGTCTCAGGGCGGGCGACCCTCGGCGTGCTCCTGGGGTCTCCGGTTCGAGACCTGTCGTTCGCCAAAACCGTTGCGGGACGCCGCCGGTGCCGCCCAAACGGATGCCGTGAAGGCGATCGCCTTCAATCGACGCGGGAAGCGCCCGGCCGGCCGCTTTCAACAGATGCGTAGGCGTACATCGAGGCCGAATCGAGGATCGATGGAGACCCTCAGGCTGCGCGTCGTTCGTAGCGACGATGCAATCCGCCGACTTCCGGGAACGCGACCACATGGCCCTCGGTGGGCATGTGAACGCGTCGGGGCGTCGGCGCGTCCTTTGCCAAGGAGAGATGCGTTCGCGCCCCGTGATAATAGCGGAGATACGCCGTGAGGAGATGTCGCAGATGCCCCTCGCCGAGAACGATCACGTGGTCCAGACACTCGCGGCGAATCGATCCGATCAGCCTCTCCGCGAAGGCATTTTGCCAGGGGCTTGACGGACACGACAGAACCTCGCCGATATCCATGTCGGCACCGCGGCGCCGGAACGCGTCCCCATAGATGGCGTCGCGATCCCGCAACACCCAGCGCGGCGCCGTGTCGTCCGGAAAGGCCTCAATCATTTGTTGCGCCGTCCAGGGCGCGGTGGGATGTTCCGTGATGTTGACGTGGACGATTCGGCGACGCTGGTGGGCGAGCAGCACGAACACGAACAGCACCCGGCCCGTCAGGGTCGGCACCGTGAAGAAGTCCATCGACACCAGCGTGGCGACATGGTTGGTCAGAAAGGTCCGCCACGTCTGGGACGAGGGGCGCCGCGGTCGGCGCAAGAGCCGCGACACCGTCCGCTCTGACACCGTGACGCCCAGCTTGCACAATTCGCCGTGAATCCGAGGCGCGCCCCACAGCGGATTCGCGGCGGCCATCGTGCCGACGAGCGCCCGAATGCTCGCAGCCGCGCTGGGCCGCCCCGAACGTGTCCGTGTCGAGCGCCACGTCCACCGACGGCGGAACCATTGGCGGTGCCACCGGACGACGCTGTCGGGCCGCACGACGAGCAGGGCGGTGCGCCACTCCCGCCAGGCCCGGGCGAGGAGGATCCAAAAGAGTCGGTCCCTCGTCCGGATCGGTGAATGCTTGCCCGTCCGCATCAACGCAGCAACCTGCTGACGGAGCGCCAGATTTTCGAGCGCGACCGCCCGATGTCCCTGGCAGATCAACCCGATCGCTCGAAGGAGCACGACGAGTGCCGTCAGCATGATTGATCGTGCTGTGCACCTGACGACAAAATCAACCGAGTAGACTGGCGATCGGGTTTTGGCGAAGGTACAAGTCGGCTGCTCGAGTCGTCGGCGGACCTTCACGACGTCCAGATGTTCCTCGGACATGCGGCGATCACTACGACCAGCCGCTACTTGCAGAGCACGCCGGTCCGCCTCGAACGCGCCCTCGCTCGAATGGAAAGATCCGCGCGACTCCGACACGATCCGGGCCGGCCGACTCGGAAGACCAACCAGAAGGTGGCCGGTGCACGCACGGAGAATGCCGGAAAGACCGTGAACTGACTCAAGTCACCCGCGTAGAGGCGCACCACAGCTGGCGGCTGCCGGTAGTGCCCGGTCAAGTGTTGGAAATTCGTCGACTCGATTCCTGAGTTCGTCGCTTATGCAATCGCGGCCAGAATCTCGTGCGCGTACTCGACAACGCCGGCGTGGTGAGCTGCTTCATCGACTCCGCACTGAAGTAGCGGCGGTCGGCCACGGCGCACTCGTCGTTCTGCTCAAGCAAGATCGCCCCGACCAAGCGGATGACCGCCGCGGGATTCGGGAAGATCCCCACGACGCTCGACCGACGCTTGATTTCCTTGTTCAAGCGTTCGAGGGAATCGTGCTGTGTAGCTGCCGCTGATGCTCGAGCGGCAGGTGCCGGTACGCCAAGATATCCTCGGCGGCGTCCTCGACGACGGTGGCCGCACGCGGAAACCGCGGCCGTAGGCCGTCGGCGACCTTCCGCAGCTGCGTCATCGCGGACGCGTGATCGGGTTGCGCGAAGATGGTCCGCACGACCGCCGCGATCGCCTCGGGCGTACCTGCGGCACCGTCGCCAGCAGATTGCGCATGAAATGGACGCGGCACCAGATGCGAAACGCGTCGAGCTGACGAAAGCGCATCTCACGAAACTCGCGCCCGACCACATTCCCATTCTCTACAACTCAGCGAGCGAATCACGGCGGCGCGAAATGGAGAGCGCGGCTCAGGAGATCGGACGCGTCCCGCAGAAGTCAAGCAAGGGACTCACGTGGCAACCGCTGCTCGATCCCGGCTTTGTCGACGCCGCGATCTTGGAGCGAGCAGAGCGTTGCAACCCGACGGCAGCGGCGAAAGTGCGCGAGTTGGACGAAGTGAAAGCGATGCAAGAGACGATCACAAACGTCGCGCTGTCCGAGGTCTGAGGTCTTCAGTGCGTCGACGTCCAGCCTTCGCGCTCGGCTTTCCGTTTCCACTCGTCGGACGTCTCGAAGATCGCGTCGTGGGTGCGGACCGTCTTGCTCTCTCGCAGCTCAGCATCGATGTAGAGCCGGAGTTCCCATCCAGGCAGCGGATGCGTGTGCAGGTATAGCGCGAGTTCTTGCTTGCCCTTCTTCAGCGCCCAGAGTCGCCCGAGATCGACGGCCCCGCGATACGGGTCGTAGGGAATGATGCCGGGATGCTCATCCATAAAGGTGCGATGCGCAGCATACACCGACCCGCGAAGGCTCGGTCGATGGCGATCAATTCTTGGCTTTGGGCGCTTCGAAGATCACTTCAATGTTCGCGGTGGCAGCACCTCGATTGAGGCTGCGAGCGTTGGAGTTCTTGAGCTTGGGCGAGAAGAACTGGTCCTGTGCCGCCCAAAGGATCCAAACGGACTTCACGATTGAGTTGGCCTTGTAGTTCACGACGATGTAGTTTTCGCCGTTGATGATCTTCGACTGGTTGATCGTGAGGCCCGAGTCCTTGCAAATCTTCACTTCCCAGTCCTCGTCAAACCGGCGCAGATCGCAGTGTCCGTTCCCCTTCACGAACGATTCGCAGTGTTGAATGATGGCCTTCTCGATTTTCTCTGAGAGATCGCGTGCGATGACTCCGGCTGAGGGTGGCGTGAACCCGAAGTCGCCGAAGATCGGAACGATCTTCGAGTAGAGGTTCTTCAGTTTTCGGAAGGCGGAGTTGACCGCCAGGATTATGCCTTCGCGCTCGTCGGCGGTGAGGGGCCGCGTTCCTTGGCTCTTGGGCATGTAGCTCTTATCGGCGGTAGGGACCCTCTATGGTTGAAAACAACCTCCCAGCCGATAAGCTGACCGACTATAATCTCGCGCCGAATGTCCAAGAGCACGGCAACGAAAGGAGCGGGGTCGCCGCAGGCACCGCTGCGTTTCAGGGGCCGACCCGGCCGCCGCAATCTTCTCCAGGCGTTGCGGTCCCAGGTGCTTGTCTCAGGCGAGAGTGAGGTTGCTAAGGAGTTGGCTAGGATTCGCTTCTGCATACGCGAGAAAGGCTGCCTGGCCGATGCCGAAAGGAGCGCTCCGGATTCCAGACCTGGAATCGCGCTACAGTAGCGCCCTCTCCCAGGAGGGCACGTGGAGTACGTGGCGTGGCCAGGCGCGGTCGTGCTGATCGCGGTGGCCGGGATGCTGGTGTTCAGGGCGCCGGTGGTGCGGCTGATCGATCGGACGAAGAGCCTGGCGTTCTGGAGGGGCAAGCTCGACGCCCACCCGGACCCGCCCCCGCAGCCCACCGACGTCGTGAACACCGAGGTGAAGTCCGATCCCGCGGCGCTGGCGCAGATGAACGAGGCGTCGATGAACCCACTCGTGGTCGAGCACACCGCGATGCTCACCGCCGAGTTGAAGAAAACCGGTCTCGCGGATGCCGACCTGGTGACGGGCCTCACCCGAGCGCTCTCGGCGCAGATGATCGCCAACACCTTCGAGGCGGCCGACCGCTCGATCTACGCGAGTCAGGTGGCCGCCTTGACAGTGGTGAGCCAGGGACCCCGATCGCGTGCGGACCTTCGGCCGTACTACGACCAGGCCGCGGCGTACTGGGGCAAGGCGTTTGAGCACGTGACCTTCGACGCCTGGCTGCAGTTCCTCTTCAATCAAACGCTTCTCCGAGAGGATGACGGCGTGCTGAACATCACGATTCGTGGCCGCGAGTTTCTGAAGTGGCGCATCGAGGTGGGCCGCGGTGGCCCGTACTTTGGATAGCGGGGGACCGGCATGGCCGATGACGACACCTGGAAAGCGCGCGAATCGCTGCAGCGCGATCAGCACCAGACCGTAGAAGAAATGGTCAAGCTCTACACGCACAACATCGACTACGTTCACAAGATGCTGGCGCTGGCGATCGGGACGATCGCCTTCGTGCCGGCGATCCTGGCGGCCAACCAGGCGCGGCTGCACGTGGACTTCATCAAGGTGGAGATCGGCGTCACCCGACTGATGTGGTGCACCGCGATCGGGGTGGTGGGCTTGGTGTTGAGCCGGTTCAGCATCTTTACGTTCATCCCGATCCTTCGCTATGGTGGGAAGGCGGGCCCGTGGACCTGGGCCACGTTGATCGTGTGGGTGCTCCTCGAAGTGCTGTTCTTTGGAACGTTCATCGCGGGCGTGTGGTGGCTCGCCGGATCGATCCATCTATGACGCCCAACATGCCTGTGGACCTACGCAGATCACGACGTCCTCGACAACGAGCGCGCCCGTCGTCCTTCGCCCGATGACGTGATGGAGGAGATTTCAGTGAGCAAACCCAGCTAACGGCGGCCCCACTCAGCCACACGCCCCGGATCAGAATCCCGCGGGAAAACGCGAAAACGCCCCACAACTGGTGGGGCGTCCTCGCACTTAAAATCCTGAGAGCCCAAAACGATCGTGTCGGTTCGACCCCACCCCCGGCACTAAGCACATCAACGAGTTGCCGTGATCGCAGGTCGGCGAATTGGGACAACGCGGTAAATCCCACGCGGGCCCAACTGAAGGAGTTCACACGTGAATCAGGACATCCTTAAGCCGCTTGCAGTGGCGCGACCTGCTGCGCCCGCGGCAGGGATGGTTCCTGGCCGGCGCAGGGTTCTGTGTCGGTGCGTATGTCGGGACGATGCGCGTACCACCTCCTGTCTGGCTGGTCGCAGCAGGCAGGCAAGCAATGGAACGCTCCACGTCCACTTCGAGGTACAGGATGGCCGGCCGCAACTGACGAACTCCGGGCCCTTTGCCTCCAACCCGCCAAACCCGCAGTAGCGGCGAGCGGAGGCAACAGTCGATGGCCAGTGCACGTCAGCGGGTCGTGAAGCGCGCTCCCATACGCAAAAATGACCGGCAGGATCGCAAATGCAACCCGGCTGCGCGCAACTACTCTGACACTGGACGGGCTCGCAGCCTTCAGTCTTGAACGCCGCGCGCTTAGCAATACTTTCTGGCACCCACTTCATCGCTGTCGCACCCGCCGCTGCCGTCTTCTTTTTGAATTCGGAGTACGTCACGTCGGGCAACAACTGCTTCGTCGTGCTGGCCTGGCCGGTTCTGCCTGCAGTTGGCCAGCCCCTCCGCCGCAAGACCACAGGAAATCGGAGTCGGCAGGTTGCCGCCCTTCGCCTTTTCTTACTCGCTTGAGGCAGGAGCGAGGCCGGGCTCGGATGGATAAATCCGCCGGATTCGCACACGATTCGCACAAACCGGCCCGAAGGCCCCTCTGGCGAGGGCGACTTCTGGGCTCTCAAAATACTCGTAAGTTATTGAATTAAAAGGTGGTGCGGAAGGGGGGATTCGAACCCCCACGCTCTTGCGAGCGCCAGCCCCTCAAGCTGGTGCGTCTGCCAATTCCGCCACTTCCGCGTCGGAGGGGACTGTGTCGTGCCTGACCGGGCGCGCCACGCGCCCGTCAGTGTGATCTCGTCGCTAACTCAGACCGCCGACGCCCTTCTTGGCGGCCGCGGCCTTCGCGTCCGGCGCCTTCGCATCGGGCACCATGCTCTCATCTCCGCCGCGGCCCCGGCCACGCGTTGGTGTCGGGCTCGCTGCCGGAGTCGTCGTCGGCGTCGCCGCAGGTGTTGGCGTTGTCGTGGGCGTCGTGGTCGGAAGCGTCGGCAGGGCCGGCGCCGTCGGTGCGGCCGGGGCCGCAGGGCCACCGACGCCGCTCACGACCGATCCGCCCGCGCCCGTTCTCGAAACGATGCCCAGACCGAGCGCGCTCAGCATGAAGAGCGTGCCGAGCACGGTCGTCGCACGCGTGAGCACCGTCGCGCCAGACCGCGCGCCGAATGCCGTCTGGCTGCTGGCGCCGCCGAACGCCGCGGCGATGTCTCCGCCCTTGCCCTGCTGCAGCAGGACGACCACCAGCAGCAGGAAGCACACGAGCACGTAAACGGTGACGAGCAGATAGTAGAGCATAAGCAACCCAGTATATATCGCCGGCGGCCGGTCAGTCGGCCGGGCCGCCACCCGCGCGTGTAATGATTTCCGCGAAACTGCGGGGATCCAGGCTGGATCCGCCAACCAGCGCCCCGTCCACGTCCGCAAGTCCGATCAGATCCCGGATGTTGTCCGGTTTCACCGAGCCGCCGTAGAGGATTCGCGTCCGATCCGCCGGGGCGCCGCCAAACCACTGCCGCAGCCGCCCGCGGATATGCTGGTGCGCCTCGTCGGCCTCCGCCGGCGTGGCGTTCTTGCCCGTGCCGATCGCCCACACCGGCTCGTAGGCGATCACCAGGCTGGCCAGATCGTCGCCGCCGACGCCGTCGAGTCCTCCCTGAATCTGACGATCGAGCACGGCGAGCGTGCCGCCACGCTCGCGCTCCTCGAGCGTCTCGCCGATGCAGACGATGGGCGTCAGGCCCGCGCCCAGCGCCGCGCGCACCTTTCGGTTGACGAGCGCGTCGGTGTCGCCGAACAGACGCCGCCGCTCGGAATGACCGACGATCGCGTGCGTCGCGCCCGTGTCTTTGATCATGGCCGCGCTCACTTCGCCGGTGAACGCGCCCTCGCGCTCGAAGTAGAGATTCTGCGCAGCGACGCCAAAGCGCGTCCGCGTGACGGCCTCCGCGGTCGCGGCCAGGGCGGTGAACGGCGGCGCGAGCACGACCTCGACGCCCTCGACGTCCTTGACGAGCGATGCGAGCTCGCGCACGAACGCGCGCGCGTCGTTGATCGTCTTGTACATCTTCCAGTTCGCCGCGAGCAGGGGAGTGCGCATCACGTCGATCGCGCTTCGAGCGCCTCCACACCCGGCAGCGCCCGGCCGCCGAGGAATTCGAGCGACGCGCCGCCGCCCGTCGAGATGTGCGTCATCCGATCGGCGACGCCCGCCTGCGTGACCGCGGCGACCGAGTCGCCGCCGCCGATGATCGTCGTGCCCTGCACGGCCGCCACCGCGCGCGCGACGCCAATCGTGCCCGCCGCAAACGCCGGCACCTCGAAGACGCCCATCGGACCGTTCCACACGACGGTCTTCGCGCGGCCGATGACGCTCGCATACCGCGCGATCGTCTTCGGCCCGATGTCGAGGCCCATGCGATCGCCGATTGCCTCGTCGCCGACATCCAGCGTGGCGGTCGGCGCGGACGCGTCGATTCTCGGCGCGACGACGTGATCGACGGGCAGTTCGACGGCCAGACCGCGCGCCTTCGCGCGCGCCAGCAGATCGCGCGCGGTGTCCACTAGGTCGTCCTCGACCAGCGACTTGCCGACCGGCAGGCCCTGCGCCTTGAAGAACGTATACGCCATCGCGCCGCCAATGATGAGCCCGTCGACCTTGCCGAGCAGGTTCTCGATCACCTCGAGCTTGTCCGAGACCTTGGCGCCGCCCAGGATGGCCACGAACGGCCGGTCCGGAGTGCGCAGCGCCCGTCCGAGATATTCGACTTCCGACGCGAGCAGAAAGCCGGCGGCCACGTCCTTGACGTCGGCGACCATGCCTTCGGTCGACGCATGGGCCCGGTGCGCCGATCCAAACGCATCGTCGACGTAGACGTCCGCGAGGGCGGCCAGCGCCTTCGCGAAGCCGGCGTCGTTGGCCTCTTCCCCGGCGTGAAAGCGGAGATTCTCGAGCAGGATCACGCCGCCTGGATTGGCCTTGATGACGTCCGCCGCGGCCGGGCCGATGCAGTCGGGAGCGAACGCGACCGGCCGGCCGAGCAGCTCGGAGAGATGCGCGGCCACCGGCTTGAGGCTGAACTCGGGCTTCGGCTTGCCCTTGGGGCGCCCGAGATGCGACGCGAGGATCACGGTCCCTCCGTGATCGAGCACGTACTTGATCGTCGGCAGTGCGGCGCGGATGCGCGTGTCGTCGGTGATGCGGCCCGCCTCGATCGGGACGTTGAAGTCCACGCGGACGAACACGCGCCGGCCGTCGAGCGTCAGGTCGCGGATGGTCCTCATCGGTCGTCCCACGATCAGAGGCCGCGCGTCGCCATGTAGCGGATCAGATCGACGCAGCGGTTCGAGTAGCCCCACTCGTTGTCGTACCACGCGACGACCTTCGCGAAGTCACCATCGAGCACCTTGGTGTACGGCGCGTCGACCATCGCGGAGTGCGGGTTGCCGCGGAAGTCGATCGAGACGAGCGGCGCGGTGACGTACTCGATGATGTTCTTGTACGCGCCGCCGGCCGCCTTCTGAAACGCGGCGTTGATGTCCTCGGCGGTCGCCTTCTTTCCGAGCAGCACGCAGAGATCGATCATCGAGACGTTTGGCGTCGGCACGCGGACGCTGATGCCGTCGAGCTTGCCCTTGAGCGCCGGCAGCACCTCGCCGAGCGCGCTGGCCGCGCCGGTGGTCGTCGGGATCATCGACAGGGCCGCCGCGCGCGCCCGCCGCAGGTCCTTGTGCGGCAGATCGAGCAGTTGCTGATCGTTGGTATACGAGTGGATCGTCGTCATCCATCCTTTCTGGATGCCAAACGTCTCGTGCAGGACCTTCGCGACCGGTGCGAGGCAGTTCGTCGTGCAGGAGGCGTTGGAGACGATGTGATGCGCCTTCGGGTCGTACGCGCCTTCGTTCACGCCCATCACCACAGTGACGTCCGGGCCCTTGGCCGGGGCCGTGATGACGACGCGCTTGGCACCGGCGGCGAGATGCTTGGCGGCGTCGTCGCGCTTGGTGAACTTGCCCGTGGACTCGAAGACGATGTCCACGCCGAGCGACTTCCAGGGGAGCTGCGCCGGGTCTTTCTGGGCGAGGACCTGGAACTCGTCGGCGTCGACGGTGATGCGGTCGCCCGCGGCGCGGATGTCCGCGTGGAGGTTGCCCAGGATCGAGTCGTACTTGAGCAGATGGGCGAGCGTACCTGCGTCGGTCAGGTCGTTGACGGCGACGATGTCGATGTCGTCGTAGGGCATGGCCGCGCGCATGATATTGCGCCCGATTCTTCCGAAGCCGTTGATGCCTACTTTGAGTGCCATGCGGTCCGCTCCTCTCGAACGCCTCGAACCCGGCCGATCGAAACTCGCCATTTTAGCAAGAAAGCCGCGCGCGCCGGAACCCCGGAGCGACACGAGAGCGCGCCAAGGCGGCCGCGCCGGGACGAGAGGGCGAGCCGGCGCCACGACGGGCCCGGCCGGCGCGGGGCACCCGCCTCGATCACGACGAGCGTCCGCTTTCCGCGGTTCCCGGTATCATTCCTGACGTGCACGCGTTCTATACCGTCGCGGTGGTCATCCTGGCGGTGGTGCTGTCGCCGTGGTTTGCCTACCAGGCGATTCGGTACCGGAAGTACGTCCGCAATCTGTCGCAGCGGATGGGATACCTGCCGGTCAGCTTCAACGTCGACGGCGACGAGTCGATCTGGATCCACGCCGTCTCGGTCGGCGAGGTACTGACGGCGCGCGCGCTGCTGCCGGACCTGCGGCAGCGGTATCCGGGACTGCGCATCTTTCTGTCCACGACGACGCTGAGCGGCCAGCAGGTGGCGCGGACGCGTTTGTCGGACGCCGACGGCGTGTTCTTTCTGCCGTTCGACCTGCCGTCGTTCGTCGGCCGGACGCTGCGGCTGGTGCGTCCTCGACTGTTCATCATGATGGAGACGGAGATCTGGCCGAACCTGCTGCGCGCGTGCCGGCGGCAGGGCGTAAAGACGATGCTGGTGAACGGCCGGATTTCGTCGCGGTCGTATCCCCGGTACCGATTCGCGCGGCGGTTCTTCACGAACGTGCTCGGCGACGTCGATCGCTTCTGCATGCAGAGCGAGGAGTCCGCGCGGCGGATCGTGGACATCGGCGCCGATCCGGCGCGGGTTGTCGTCACCGGCAGCTTGAAGTTCGACTCGCTCGAGTCGCCGGCGATGGCGGCCGGGCGGGGCGCCAGCCGCGTGTTGCGGTACTTCCGGATGTCGCCCGCCCGGCCGGTGTTCATGGCCGCGAGCACGCTGAAGGGCGAGGAGGCGCCGGTGTTCGCGGCGTTTGCGGCGCTGCGGCGCGTGCAGCCGAACGCGCTGCTCATCATCGCGCCGCGCAAGCCCGAGCGCTTCGGCGAGACGGAAGCGCTGGCGCGCGGCGAAGGGTTCCGCGTCGTGCGGCGGACCGAGCTGGCGGTGGACGCCGAGCCGCGCGCGGACGTGGTCGTGCTCGACACGATCGGCGAGCTGGCGCATCTCTTTCAGGTCGCGACGATCGTATTCGTGGGCGGCAGTCTGGTGGATCAGGGCGGGCACAACATCCTCGAGCCCGCGGTGCACGGCAAGCCGATCATCTTCGGGCCGTACATGCAGAACTTCGCGGAGATTGCCGCGACCTTCCTGCAGAGCCAGGCGGCGATTCAGGTGCCCGGGAACGCGGAGCTGACGGAGGTGGTGCTCCGGCTGGCGAGCGATCCGGTGGAGCGCGCGCGGCTGGGGGCGGCGGCGCGGGCGCTGGTCGAGGCGAACCGCGGCGCCACGCCGCGCACGCTGGACGCGATCTCGGGTCTGCTCCCGCCCCCCGCCGGCCGCGGGGTCGTGAGGCCGTTCAAGCGTGGCTAGGGGGACGGGGCTTTCTTCCACAGATCGGGCCCAGGTGGGGACGGAGGTCGGTGGACCTTCGTCCCCCTCCCGGCCCGATCTGTGGAAAAAAGCCCCGTCCCTGAGCGTCGGCAACCTCGCCATGGGCGGACGGGGGAAGACGCCGACCGTGATCCATCTGGCCCGCCTGCTGATCGCCGCGGGCGAGCGGCCGGCCGTGCTCAGCCGCGGCTACGCCCGCCGCGTCGTCGAGCCCGGCGTCGTCGTCGTCAGCGACGGCACGCACCTGCGCGCCGATCTCGATCGCAGCGGCGACGAGCCGCTGCTCATCGCCCGCAGCGTGCCTGGCGCTATCGTGCTCGTCTGCGAGCAGCGCGCGATCGCGCGCACACTCGCGACGCGCATCTTCGGCGCCAGCGTCATTCTGCTCGACGACGGCTTCCAGCACCGTCAGGTCGATCGCGACGTCGATCTCGTGCTGCTCACGGCCGACGACCTGCGCGACCGCGCGCTGCCGTTCGGCCGTCTCCGCGAGCCCGTTCGGGCGCTCGCGCGGGCGCACGCGGTCGTGGCCGTCGGCAACGAGCCGTTCGACGTCCCGTTCCCGGCCCTTCGCAAGTTTCGCCTGACGACCCGCATCGGCGAGCCGGCCCCGCTCGAGGCCGACCGTCTCTGGCCCGCCGGCCGCGGCCCCGTCGTCGCCGTCGCCGGCATCGCGCGCCCCGAGCGTTTCCGCGCCTCGCTCGACGCCGCTGGCTGGAGCGTCGCGCGAATGATCGCGTTCCGAGATCACCACCGGTACCGCCGGGCCGACCTCGATCGCATCGCGGCCGGCGTGCGGGAGACCGGCGCGATCGGCGCGCTCACGACCGAGAAGGACGCGATTCGATTGCGCCCGCTTCGCCCGTTGCTGATGCCAATTGCGGCGGTGCCGCTCGACGCCACCGTCGAACCCGCCGCCGAGTTTCGCGAGTGGCTGTTCGACCGCCTGCGCGAGGCGCGAAAGGGAGCGCCGTGAAGCTGCGGCACCGCCTCGAGTACGCCGCGGTCGCGAGCGTCCGCGCCGTCGTCGGTGTGCTGCCGGACGCGCTCGTGCGCGGCATCGGCACCAGCCTCGGGCTGCTGTTCTACGCGATCGATCGATCGCACCGGCGGCTGGCACTTGAACAGCTGCAGGCCGCGTTTCCCACGCGCACGGCGAGCGAGTGCCGGGCGATTGCGCGATCCACGTTCGCGCATTTCGGCCGCCTGCTCGTCGTGCTGCTGAAGTTCAGCACGCTCACGCTCGAGCAGATCCGCGGGCGCGTGGAGTTCGAGGGCGACGATCGCGTGCGCGCCGCGCTCGCGCGTGGCAAAGGCGTGCTCTTCGTCACCGGCCATTTCGGCTACTGGGAACTGCACGGCCTCGCGCAGCCGCTCGTGCTGCCGACGATGTCCGTCCTGGCGCGGCCGCTCGACAACCCGCTGCTGCACGCCTTTCTCGAGCACCTGCGGACGGCCACCGGCAACCGCGTGATCTACCGCCGCGGCGCGCTGCGGCGCGTGCTCCGCGCGCTCAACGCCAACGAGATCGTGGCCATCTTGATCGATCAGCACATCCAGGGCAGCGACGCCGTGCGCGTCGAGTTCTTCAACCGCCCGGCGGCGACGACGGCGGCCGTGGCGACGCTGGCCCTCCGGACGGGCGCCCCGCTCGTGCCGGCGTTCGCGCTGCCGCTCCCCGGTGGACGCTTTCGGTTGATCTACGACCATCCGATCGATCTGCCCGCGCCCGGATCGCCCGATCCCATCCGCGAGCTGACGCAGCGCTGCACCGATGTGCTCGAGATGTACGTCCGCCGCTATCCGGATCTCTGGCTGTGGATGCACCGCCGCTGGCGCGCGGAGGGCGACGCGACACCCGCGATGCCCGGCATGTTTCCCGCGGCCGCGGCCGACGATCGCGAGGGGCCCGCGGAATGACCGAGACGCGCGCCCACGGAAGCCAGAGGCTGCCCGACGCATCGCGGATTGTGCTGCGCGCGCCCAACTGGCTCGGCGACGCCGTTCTCGCGCTCCCGGCCATGGCCGCCGTTCGTCGCGCGTTCCCCAACGCGACGCTCGCAATTGCCGCGCCGGTGTCGATCGCCGCGCTGTACCGAGAGGGCACGAATGCCCGCCCGGACGAGGTCATCGATCTCCCCGACGCTCACCGGGGCGCGGTCGCGGCCCTGCGGTCCGGCACGTTCGACCTCGGCATCCTGTTTCCAAACTCGTTTCGATCGGCCTGGCAGCTCCGGCAGGCGCGCGTTCCGGCCCGGTGGGGATACGGAACTTCGGGTCGTGGCCCGTTGCTGACGAAGCGCAGCGCGCCCGCCAAGACGAAGGGCCCGCGGCACCACGCGGACTACTTCCGCGCGCTGGTCGCCGGGCTGGGCATCGACGTCCCGCCCGACGAGTTGCCGGCGATCTCACCGACGTCCGCGAGCCAGTCGCGCGCAGACGCGCTCCTTGCCGTGCGCGCTGGCCGCGGGCCCGTCGTGGGTTTCGCCCCGGGCGCGGCCTACGGTCAGGCCAAACAGTGGCCGCCCGCGCGCGTCGCCGCGCTCGTGGCGCGGCTCGCCGCCGAACGGCAGGCGACCGCCGTCATCGTCGGCGCGTCGCACGATCGGCAGACGTCGCGTGAGATAGAATCCTGGCTGCGTGCGAACGCGCCCGCGGCGTGGCCGCACGTCGTCGATCTCGTCGGAAGGACGAATCTTGGCGTGCTGGCCGGCGTGGTCTCGAGGTGCGACGCGTTCGTCTCGAACGACTCGGGTGCGATGCACGTAGCGTCGGCGGTCGGCCGCCCCATCGTGGCCATCTTCGGCCCCACCGACGAGCACGCGACACATCCGCTCGGGCCGCACGAGGTGCTGACGTCGCCGGTGTTCTGCCGCCCGTGCCATCTACGTGACTGTCCCATCGACCATCGCTGCATGAAGCGCATCTCCGTCGATCGCGCGTTCGAGGCGGTCATCGGGTGCCTGCCGCCGGGGGCGGGCTAGCCGATGCGCGCGGCGGTGTTCCTCGATCGGGACGGCACCATGGTGCGCGACGTCGGTTACCTCAGCCGGTTGGACGACCTCGAGTGGTTTCCGTACACGCTCGATGCGATCCGGCTGCTCAACCGCGCGGATTTCCTCGTGTTCGTCGTGAGCAACCAGGGCGGCGTCGGTCTCGGCCTCTATCCAGAGGACTTCGTCCGGACGACGCACGAGGTAATGAACGCGACGGTGGTGGACGCGGGCGGTCGCGTGGACGGCTGGTTCTACTGCCCGCACCATCCCCGCGCGGTCATCGACTCGCTGCGAGTCGACTGCGACTGCCGCAAGCCCGGGCCGGGCATGGTGCGGCAGGCGCAGCAGCGCTACGCGATCGATCTCGGCCGGTCGTTCACGGTGGGCGACAAGGTGGCGGACGTCGGTCTCGCCCGCACGGTCGGCGCGCGGGGCGTGCTGGTACGTACCGGCTACGGCGAGGCCGAGCTGGCGCGGCTCGGTCCGGACAACCCGCCGGCGCACGTCGGCGCAGATCTCATGGAGGCGACCTCGTGGATTCTCGGCCAGGCCGGTCATCCGGCCGGGGGCGCATGACCGCCCGCACGCTCGCGAGGTACCGATCGATCGTCGGCGAGTTCCGGCGCGCGCGCATTGCCGTCGTCGGGGATTTGGTCGCCGACGAGTTCCTGTACGGCGAGATCGAACGCGTGTCGCGCGAAGCGCCGGTGCTCATCGTCCGGTACGACGCGACGGAAGTCGTCCCTGGCGGCGCCGGCAATGCCGCCAACAACGCCGCCGCGCTCGGGGCACGCGTGGACGTCATCGGCGTCGTCGGCAAGGACGAAGGCGGGCGGCGGCTGCTCGCGTCGCTCGGCCGCGGGGCGAACGCGCGCGGGGTGCTCGTGACCTCGCGCCACGTCACGCCCGTGAAGACGCGCATCCTCGCCGGCGGCGTGCATTCCGCCAAGCAGCAAGTGGTGCGCATCGATCGCGCGGGCACGCCCGTCGCGCAGGCCGTGCGCGCGCACATCGAGGCGGCACTCATTCGCGCGATTCGCCGCGCGGACGCGGTCATCATCTCCGACTACGGCTACGGCCTGATCACACCGGGGATCTGGAAGAAGGCGCTGGCCGCGGCGGGACCGAAGGCGCGGCCCCTCGTGCTGGTCGATTCGCGCCACGGGCTCACTGGCTACGCCGGCACGATGACGGCGACGACGCCGAACGAGTCGGAGGTCGAGGCGCTGCTCGGCGTGCGCATCGACGACAACCGCGACGTGCTCGAGCAGGCCGGCCGTCGCCTGCTGTCGCAGCTGCGGTGCCCGGCGGTGCTCGTCACCCGCGGGAGCCGGGGCATGGCGCTGTTTCAAGCCGGCGCGCCTACCGATCACATTCCCATCGTCGGATCCGATCAAGTGACTGACGTCACGGGCGCCGGTGATACGGTCATCGCCACGTTCACGCTCGCCCTCACGGCCGGCGCGACGTTCGCCGAGGCCGCGCGCCTCGCCAACTACGCAGGCGGGCTCGTCGTCATGAAGCGCGGTACCGCGACGGTCTCCGCTGGCGAGCTGCTCGACGCCCTTGGACAGGACGCGCGCGGTCGCGCGAAGCGATCGACCCCATGACCGCCGGCCGGGTGGTGACCGACGCAGAGCTCGACGCGCTCGTCGCCGCCGATCGGCGGGAAGGCCGGAGCATCGCGCTTGCCAACGGCTGCTTCGATCTTCTGCACGTCGGGCACACGCGGTACGTGGCGGGCGCCGACGCCGAAGCCGATCGCCTGATCGTAGCCGTCAATGACGACGAGTCGGTGCGCGGGCTGAAGGGTCCGGGCCGGCCGATCCTTCCCGCCGGCGCGCGCGCCGAGCTGGTCGCCGCGCTTCGCGGCGTCGACTACGTCGTCGTCTTTTCGGGCCCGACGGTGTCGACGCTGCTCGAGCGGCTGAAGCCGGATGTCCACTGCAAGGGCACGGACTACACGGTCGAGACCGTCCCGGAGCGCGACGTCGTGCGCGCGTACGGCGGCCGCATCGCGATCGTCGGCGACCCGAAGGATCATTCGACGAAGGCGCTGCTGACGAAACTCGAGCATGCCGCGGCGCCTGCCGCTGCGGCGCCGGCCGTCGCGGCACCCGCACCCGCAGTCGTTACGGCACCAGCGGCCGCGGCCGTTACGGCGCCGACATCCGCACCCGTGCCGCCGTGGCTGAAGTTCCTGCAGCGGCGGCGTGTCGCCATCGGCTTCCTGCTCGCCATCGGCGTCTACTGGCTCGCGCGGCCGACGCCGTGGTCGATCTTCGCCGGCCTGCTCGTCGCGCTGCCGGGCGAGCTTCTGCGCGTCTGGGCTGCCGGGCACATTACGAAGGGCCGCGAGGTGACGAGTTCGGGACCGTACAGCTTCGTTCGGCACCCGCTCTATCTGGGGTCCACGATCGTGGGTCTGGGTTTCGCGCTGGCGACGTGGTCGATCGTGCCAGCGCTCGTGGTTGTCGTGTACCTCGCCGTGACGATTCCCGCGGCCATGCGCGCGGAGGAAGCCGAGCTTGTCACGCAGTTCGGCCGCGAATACGAGGCGTATCGCGCCGGCCGCGCGCCGGTCGTCGAGCGCGCGTTCACCTTCGAGCGCGTCGCCGTCAACCGTGAGCTGCGCACGGTGCTTGGATTCGGCGTCGGGCTCGGGCTGCTGGCGCTCAGAATGCTCGTGCGCTAACGCCGCGCCGCGCCCGACCCGGCGCGCCTGACGGCCAGTCCTGCCCCCGCGGCTTCCACTTCGTCCACCGAGATGTCGGACATTCGGCCCGTGCGGCTCTGCACGTAGCCGCCGAACGGGCCGTACGGCCCGTTGCGCTCGCCGCGAGTCGGGCCGAACAAGCCGAGCGACGGCACGTCGTGCGCGGCCGCGAGATGCAGCGGACCGGTATCGTTGCCGATGACCAGGTCGGTGCGCTCGAGGATGGCCGTGAGATCCGGGATCGGTCCTTCCGACCACGTCAGCACTCGCGTGGCGGGGAGATCCCCGCGGACGGCTTCGAGCCTTTCCGTCTCGCCCGGGCCGGCGAGCAGCAGGACCGTGACGCCCTCATCGCGGAGCAGGCGGCGGGTCAGCTCGCGAAATGCCTCGACGGGCCACAGCTTCTGCGGCCCGCGCGTCGACGGCAGGATCGCGACGACGCGCGGCGTGCGGATCGCGTGATCGCGAAGCCACGCGTCGGCGCGGCTCTCCGCGTCAGGCCACGCCGGCAGGGGGAACTCGACCCGCTCCGGCCGCGGGATACCGAGCGGGCCCAGGAGGGCCAGATTCATGTCTACGACGTGCCTGGCCTCTGGCGGCGGCGTCACGTGCACGGTGGTGAAGAACGGCGACAGTGAATCGCGCGCGTAGCGCCGATCGAAGCCCACGCGCATCGGCGCGCGCGTCAACGAGACGAACGGCGACGTCTTGTGTCCCCAGCCCTGGACGTCGATGGCGGCGTCGACCTTCAGCTCCCGCAGCCGGCGCCGGAGCGCGCCAAGCTCGCGACGGATCGTCGACCATCGGCTCGCGCTCGTCAGCTGATCGCGCCACCGGCGCAGCGGCACCAGCAGGACGTCGTCGACGACGGGATTGCCGTTCAGCAGGATCTGCTCGTGCTCCTCGACCAGCCAGATCACGCGGGCATCCGGCTCGTGCCGCCGAATGGCCGCGGCCATCGGCAGCGCGTGGACGACGTCGCCGAGCGACGTGAAGCGAACGATGGCGATGCGGCGGCCGGATCGCGCGGGCGAGGCCTCGACCATCAGGCCGGGCGGCGGAGCAGCCGTTTGAGGAATGCCGATCGCTTGTGGCGGCGCACTTCGCGGTCGGCCATCTCCTGGCTCGTCACCCAGTTGAGCTGCAGGACGCGGCGCTCGCCTTCGGCCGGCAGGTGGCCGTGCCACGAGTTGTCCGCGCGCCGGAAGGCGAGCAGCGTGCCCCACTTGGGAACGATCTCGATCGCCGTGTGGTTGACGTTCTCGTCGCGGAGCAGCCGCAGCCGGCCACCGGCGTCTTCCCACGATTCGTTCAGGTAGAGCAGGACGCTGATGATCTTCCAGGTCGCGTCGGTGTGCACGCCGCCGTCGTGCGAGCCGACCCGGCCGCGCACCGTGACGATGCGGAAGTACTGGTCGAGCGTCATCTGGAAGCGATCGGCCATCGCGTCCTGAAGCTCGGGGCCGAGCATTTCGTTGACCAGCGTCTCGAACCCCGGTCCGTACGTGAGTTCGGACAAGGGGAAGCTGCCGGTCGCGCCGATCTTCGGGAAGTCGCGGTTCACCGAATGCAGCGCGTCGGACGAGAGGAAGCCGTCGACGATGACGTGATCGTAGGGATCGCGGGCGAGCGGCGTCTGTCGAAGGGCGGCGAGGTTGAGCATCGTCTCGGCTCGCGGACGAAACGACGATCCGCGAGCGCCCTCAGAATCCGCCACTCGTCTGCGGGTGTCAAGGGGCCGTCGGGTACGCAGTACGCGGGTACGCCGGTACGCCGGGTCCAAGGAACCTGCTGTCGTTTGTCTGCTTTCTCCTTAAGGGAATTTGACAAGCTTCAGGTTCCTCTCGCCTGACGTGCCGGCGTACCCGCGTACCCGACGTGCCTGTCCGCGAGCTTGCCACCGCTTCCGACCGGGTGACATAATCATCTGCTGCCGGTCGGGGCGGTTAGCTCAGTGGTAGAGCACTGGCCTTACACGCCGGCCGTCACAGGTTCAAGTCCTGTACCGCCCACCATCCATTGGCGATTGGCGATTGGCGATTTGGATTGAGCGATTGAGTGATTGAGCGATTGAGCGATCGTATCGTCGATTTGGCGATTGGCCGATCGATCGAGTGAGTCGGGCTCGTGACAGAAGAGCGGTAGGTCGGCCCAGTGACCGATGCCCACCGGCTTCAGGCCCGCTCTTCGAGCGTGTGGTTTCCCTTGTGCGGGGTCGTAGTTCAGTTGGTTAGAACGCCGGCCTGTCACGCCGGAGGTCGCGGGTTCGAGCCCCGTCGACCCCGCCATTCCTTGACCCGGGGACTTCGTCCCCGGACCCCTGACTCGCTCACTCGTGGGGCCCCTTCGCCCCACTCCGTTCGCGAGGCTCACTCGCTTCCGACTCGTTCGCTCGACTCGGGGACTTCGTCCCCGGACCCCTGACTCGCTCACTCGTGGGGCCCCTTCGCCCCACTCCGTTCGCGAGGCTCACTCGCTTCCGACTCGTTCGCTCGACTCGGGGACTTCGTCCCCGGACCCCTGACTCGCTCACTCGCGGGGCCCCTTCGCCCCACTCCGTTCGCGAGGCTCACTCGCTTCCGCTCGTTCGCTCGACTCGGGGACTTCGTCCCCGGACCCCTGATTCGCTCACTCGTGGGGCCCCTTCGCCCCACTCCGTTCGCGAGGCTCACTCGCTTCCGCTCGTTCGCTCGACTCGGGGACTTCGTCCCCGGACCCCTGACTCGCTCACTCGCGGGGCCCCTTCGCCCCACTCCGTTCGCGAGGCTCACTCGCTTCCGCTCGTTCGCTCGACTCGGGGACTTCGTCCCCGGACCCCTGACTCGCTCACTCGTGGGGCCCCTTCGCCCCACTCCGTTCGCGAGGCTCACTCGCTTCCGCTCGTTCGCTCGACTCGGGGACTTCGTCCCCGGACCCCTGACTCGCTCACTCGCGGGGCCCCTTCGCCCCACTCCGTTCGCGAGGCTCACTCGCTTCCGACTCGTTCGCTCGACTCGGGGACTTCGTCCCCGGACCCCTGACTCGCTCACTCGTGGGGCCCCTTCGCCCCACTCCGTTCGCGAGGCTCACTCGCTTCCGCTCGTTCGCTCGACTCGGGGACTTCGTCCCCGGACGCCTGACTCGCTCACTCGCGGGGCCCCTTCGCCCCACTCCGTTCGCGAGGCTCACTCGCTTCCGACTCGTTCGCTCGACTCGGGGACTTCGTCCCCGGACCCCTGACTCGCTCACTCGCGGCCCTCGACGCTGCTCGGGCCGCCCCTCATTGCCCACTCCGCTCACCAGCGTACGGTGCTATCGCTGTTAGACTGTAGCAACACCGCCTTTCTGAAGGTCGTATGGTTCGCACGCGCTACAGCTCATGGCTGGTCGGCTTGGCCGTTCTGTCGCTGCTCGCGCCAAGGCAGGTGTTCGCCATAAGCCCGACCTACATCATGTTCTAACAGCCATGCGATCCAGGGCCGCCCGGCGAGCGCTCATGACGGCGCTTTGTGCCGCCAGCGTCGCCCTGTCCGCGCAGCAGTCTCAGCAGCCTCCGAGATCGCCGCAGCCGACGTTTCGCTCAAGCGTTCAGCTCGTGCGCGTCGATGCCGTCGTCGTGGACGCGGATGGCCGGCCCGTGACAGGACTCAAGTCCGAGGACTTCGAAATCCTCGACAACGGGCGTCCCCAACCGGTCTCGCTGTTCCAGGAAATGTCACACGAAGCGGCGGCCGCGTCCTCGTTTCTGCCGCATGACGTCGGCAGCAACGTGAGCACGGATACCGGACGCCTGGTCGTGCTCCTGTTCGATGACCTGCACATCCGAAAGGAATGGGCGGATCGATCCAGGCAACTTGCGAAAGAGTTCGTCTTGAACGTCGGCGCGGACGCCACGATGGCGCTGCTTTCGACCTCGGGAACGTATCAGGTCGACTTCACGGACGACCGGACGAAGATCCTGATGGCACTCGACGGCTTGTCGGGCCGCGAGAACCGGATTGCGCTGATCATGCCGGCGGGGAGCTGCGGCGGCTTGCCGCATCCGAGCGAACCGCGGCGGCCCGAGATGATGGCCCCGGGCGAGGCGGAGTTCCGGACCCTGAATCATGTTCCGGTGCCCGCGACGACACAGCCGTGCAATCCCGCCAGCTACTTCCGCCATATCGGCCAGGAGCTCGACAGTTCGACGCTCTTTCAACAGCTCGAGACCGCCGCCAGGCTGCTGGCGCCTGAGGACGCGCGGCACAAGGCCTTCGTGTGGATTTCTGACGGCTTGCCGTTCGGCACTGCCGGCATCGCGCCGACCGGGCACAACGGCGAGAACACGACCAAGGCGTACTTCGATGCGGCCATCGACGCGATGCACCAATCCGGCGTCGTGACGTACGCCATCGATCCGGTCGGCACCGGGCACCTCACGCCCGAGAGTCCGGTGCCGGTGGACATCCTCACGCGAGAAAAGATCGGGAGCCTGACGGCCGTGAGCCGGCAATCCGGCGGATTCGCGGTCGTCAACGACGACGACCTGACGGGCGGAGTGCGCCGCATCGTCCAGGACATCGACAATTACTACCTGTTAGGGTTCTATCCGGTGGATCAGAATGCGGGATCGCATCGGCTGACGGTCAATGTCAAGCGGCCGGGCCTGACGATTCGCCATCGGCCGAGCTACGGCGTCGCGCCGCCGGCCGGTGCAGCCGGTGCAGCCGGGCGCGCGGCGTCCCTGGCAGCGCTCGTGACGTCGATGGTGCCGAAGGCGGACCTGCCGATGCGGCTCTTCGCCGCGCCGCTTCCGTCGGGCAGCCGCTCGACCAGAGAGGCCCACGTCGCGATCACGCTCGAGGTGCGCGCGCCATCCAACGGCGCGGCGGTGAGCGGGGCCTTCAGCGACAAGCTGAACTACGGCGTCTTCGCCGTGGACATCAACACCGGGCGAGTGGTGCGTTCGGCCATGGCCAGCGCGGCGTTGTCGTTTCGGCCTGGTGCCGAAAACGGGTCGGCGCGCTATGCGATCATGACGTCGCTGGCCTTGTTGCCCGGGCAATACCAGCTTCGCGCGGCTGCCCGAAGCGAGAAGCTCGGACTCGAGGGTGCGGTGTACCTCCCGCTCGATGTTCCGGATTTTGGACGCCGCAATCTTGCGATGACGACCCTGATTCTCGGCGCCGCGGCGATTCCTGTTGCGGCGGCAGAGGCGCAGGCGCGGAAGCTCCTGCCGTTTCCGCCCACGCTCGACCGGGAGTTCTCACCGCAGGCCACACTGCGCGTGTATTTCGAGGTTGTGCGCTCGAGCAGCAAGGCGCTTTCCGAAGCCCTCGTCGAATTCCTCAACGCAGACGGCGTCCCCGTGCAATCGTCCCGGTACGCCCTGGAGTCAGGTGCAGACATGCGCATTCCCGCCAATCTTCAGCTGCCGCTCGCCGGACTTCCTGCAGGCGCGTATCGGCTGAGGATCACCGTCACTGACGGCAGCGCCTCTACCCGGCGCGAGACGGGCATCGTCGTGCGATAGAAAGCCAGGCCGTGGTTTTTGTTGTCCAGGTCACCGATTACTCACTCTCGGAGGCCTACATGAGCGAACAAGCAAACGAACGACTGGTCAGAAACCTTTACGACGCGATCGGACGCGGCGACATCCCGACGATTCTCAACATGCTCGTCGACGACGTCGACTGGTACGATCCCGGACCGCCCGCGGTCACGCACGCAGGCCGCTATCGGGCCGCGAGGACGTCCTGCGCTTCTTTTCGAGACTCGGGGAGTCGCTCGCGATCGAAACTTTCGAGCCGACGGAATTCATTGTTCGGGGCGACCGGGTGATCGCCCTCGGTTCGATCCGGGCCAAAGTGAAACAGACCGGTCTCGTGTACCGAGAACGAATGGGCGATGTTCTGGACGCTGCGTGACGGCCGCGTCACGAAACGGCAGATCTACGAGGACATCGCGCGCGAGCTTGCCGCGCATGCACCCGTTGGCGTCTGACGTGCACAAGTCGGGCGAGGCGCGAAAGCGCAGGAAGCAGCGACCGCCAGGCAGGTATCGGACGCCTGGATGCTGAGCGGTGGCGGCGTGGAGAAGAAGAACTAGGCGGGCCCCCGAGCGTCACCCTGCCGCCGTCGAGCGTGTCGTCTGTGACACGTCGGGCCACGCCTGCGGCGCGATGAACGAGCCTCACGACACCCGACGCTGTGCCGGGCCGAGCGCCAGGGCGTTGTAGAGCCAGGCCACCAACGCGCCGCAAATCGCGCCGTCGATTGCGCCGCAGGCGCCGCCGACGAGAACGTCACCGAACGTGCGCGACGCGTGAAACCCAGGATAGACCGAGCTCATCACCTGCAAGAACGCCGCGCCATATGAGGCTGATATCAGATTCAGCGCACCGACAAACAAGAGACAGCCGCCCCAGAGAACGGCAGCAACGATCGCGAGCGCCCGAATCGAGAGCTTCATGATGACCCTCCATCGCGTGAGCGTATCAAGGCCCGGACCACTTCAGCGATCTCACCGTGATCCTGGAGCACGGCCTCGACCTCCTCACACGGCTCCGGCGCTCTCGCCGGTCGCGCGCCAGAGCCGGATGACCAGTACCGTCCGATCATCCTCTGCCGGACGCCGGCCGGAGAATTGCTGCACGGCAGACAGGATGGCCCGGCAGATGCCGTCGCTGGGCTGCTGCCGGTCACGTGCGATGACCTCGAGCAACCTGCCTTCGCCGAAGAACTCGTCGGCGCTGTTCATCGCCTCGACGATCCCATCTGAGAAGAGCACGAGCAGATCGCCCTCATGCGCGTCGATGGAGGCGTTCCGATAGACGGCATCCTGAAGGACACCCAGCACCGGCCCTCCGTCAGCCAGCCGCACGATGCGCTGAGTGTTGCCGTTGCTGCGCTGCACGAGCAATCCAGGCGGATGGCCCGCGTTCACGTACCGAGCCGCCCGGTGCGCGGCTCGTAGACGCACGAGATCATCGAGGCGAATCGTTCGCCTGAGGACTTCTTCAACAGCAGACCATTCAGCCGGGCTACTGCCTGGTCTGGACTATCCTCGGCGCGGCCTCCGCCGTTGCCCATCGCACCGTGGATCATGCTCATGAGCAATGCGGCAGAGATCCCGTGGCCCGAAACGTCCCCAAGCGAGAACGCCAGGCGGCCGCTCGTGAGCTGCTGCACCTCGTAGAAATCACCGCCGATCTGTGCGGCCGGTACGCAGACGGCGCCACCGTCTACGCCGGCGGGCCAGGCCGCGGACGGAGGCAGCAGCGCACGCTGCACCTGCCGCGCGAGCAGCAACTGACCTTCGAGCTGCTTGCCGCGGACGTAGGGACCAACGCGGAGCGCCAGGAGGGCGAGTGCGAGGAGCAGCGCGATCGCGGCGGCAGCGCTCACCGCGGCGTTCCGTCGCAACCGGGCGAACGGCGCCGACAGGCTGTCCCGATAGACGGCCATCTGCGCGAACACACGATCCGAGCCGTCGCCCCGGCTGTCTGGACGCGGCGGCGGCGCGCACCGGCACGCGAAGATCCCGACGAGACTCGCTTGTCCGCCGATCTGTGCGCTCGTCGGCAGCGCAGCGCGTGTCGTGAGGAATGCCCGGCGATCCTCCGGGGCGAGGGCTGCCATCGGCGCGCCGCTGGCGGCGAGCACGGTGCCGTCAGCACGCAACACGAGGATGGCGGCAATCTGATCGGAGACGTCGTCACGATAGTCGTCGAGCAGACGCTGATACGCATCGGCGTCCTGCACGTGCGCGAGGCGGACGGCACGCTCGAAACCGCGGACGCGTGCTTCCGCTGCGCGCTGGGCCTCCTGACGGATCAGGCTCTCGGTGACGTACCGGTAGCTCGCCAAGGTCTGCGCGAGTAGCGCGAGCGCGAGCAGCGCGCCCGCAGCCAGCAGACCTTTGAACAACCAGCTTGACGATCTCCGTCGAGCCATGGTGCGTCCCTGGACGGCATCAGCACTCGATGTCGACGGGCGTGCGAGTGTCGGTCTTCGGAGCGGCGGGCGCCGCCGCGACCGCGGTCTCGGTCCGCTCGACGTGGATCGTGCAGTCCTTGAGCAGCGCGACGATCGCGCCAATCGCGGCCAGCACTGGCGCCAGCACGACGCCCAGCACGCCGGCCGTCAGCGGGAACTCAGCGACGGTATGTCCCTTGTGCTCGACGAGGATCCGGCGCACGTTGCCTTCATGAACCAGCGTCTTCACCTTCTCGGCCACGGTCGCCGCCTCGGCTTTGAACGACTCCCAGCAGACCTTCGTGTCCATATCGTCCCTCCCTTTGCGCCTTCCGGCGACAGGCCGACCACGCAACGATGCGCGGCCATGTCAAAGAACGCTCTGCCCCCATGCAACGCAAGCTCCGTACCCGAAGGCCCTTTGGTCATTTGGATGCTCCTTTTGGCCGGCATGGTTCATTTGATCGGTCAAGAACGCGGGAACTTCTCAGGCGTAGCGAGATTTTCCAGAGTTTGGGTGCCGTCGGCCCAACGAAGTGTGAGTGGCCTATCTGGCACTGTTGTTGCTGAGAGAGACCCTGTGACTTCCTCTCGCAAGGCACCTCTTCCTTGGAATCTGCTGCAATCGATTCTCCGACGCGGATCTCGGACGCTTTCCTGCGATGTCGTTGTGCATGGGCAGCGTCGGTACGAGGTCTGCGTGTTCCCGCACTGGGACGCCTCGTCGTCGCTGATCGAATCGTTCACGGCGGCGACCAAGGCCGTGCGGCGGCACGCAGAGCTCTCGTGGCTCTTCCAGCAGACCGGATGGGAGCGCCTGGTCGAGCCTCAGCGACGGTCGCCGGCGGTCTGATGGCCTCTGCGGCGAGCCCGCGCGATCCCAGTCGTCCGGTCGTGGATGTCACCGGAACACGTCGTACGGATTGACCGCCGTGCCCTGCCACCAGTGGTGGGCGGGCGTCAGCAGAAAGATCGCGAAATGCAGATGCGGCGTGTCGGGCGGGGCGTTGCCCGATGTGCCGACGAATCCGATGACTTGTCCGCGCGAGACGTGGTCGTGCTCGCGAAGCCCCTCCGCGTAGTGATCGAGATGCGCGTAGTAATACGCGTAACGCTCGAATGGATCGAATTGATAAATCGTCAGGCCGCCGGCCTTGCTCAGGAAGAGCTTGGCCACGGTCCCGCCCTCGACGGCGTGCACCGGCGTGTTGCGTGGCGCGAGGATGTCCAGCGCCTCGTGCGGCCGGGTCTTGTCGCGGGCATCGCGGAACGAGTCGCGAAGATCCCTGGGCTTCACCTCGTCGAGAGGAATCCGCAGATGGCGTGCCCTCAACTCCGAAACAGGATCGGGCGCGAGTCTCGCCTGCGCGCCGGGTGACTGATCGACTGGTGGAGCGAGCGCCGTTCCATCCGGCACTGTGAACGCGGCCACGCCGTTCTCATCGCCAGGGCCGGTGGCGACCTCGCCTGGCGGCCGCCCGATCCACTGCCGCCACCCGAGCAGACAGATCACGACAATCGCGGCGCCCAGCGCGGCGCCCGCCCCCGCCTTCAGCGGTGGCATGCCGGCGGATCGATCCGAGTGGGCTTTCGTCATTCCTCGAAAATCACCGGCGTCCCGGCCTTCACGAGGCCGGCCAGCCGCAACGCGTCCCAATTGGTGAGCCGCACGCAGCCGTGCGACGTCGAATGGCCGATCTGTGACGGCTCCGGCGTGCCGTGCAGCCCGTAGTGTTCCTTTGTGAGGTCGATCCAGACGACCCCCACCGGATTGTTCGGGCCGGCGGCAATCTTCGCCCTGGTGTGCGACGGATTCGCGTCCCAGAACAGGTCCGGGTTGTAGTTGAAGGCCGGATGGCGCTGCACGCCGGTGACCGCCCACGTCCCGATCGGCAGCGGGTCGTGCGTGCTGCCGCTCGTGACCGGCGCGTAGAAGATCACCTGGCCATCGGCGTCGTACGCGGTAGCCGACGACCGGCTGCGGGACACGACGACCTTCGCCGCGCGGGTGGACGGCGTCGCGGTCGGGTCGTCGCCGGGCGTGAAGTTGATATTCGGCACCTGGATTTCCGCGCCTTCCTCCAAGCGCACACCTGGATTCAGCCGCGCGATCAGCGCGGGCGCCGCGTGGAACTTCTCACCCAGCTCCTCTTCGGCGGTGCGGTAGTTCAACGAGGGCAGCGACGCCTGCTGCACGAGGTCCGTAGGGATCTCCGAAGTGAACGGTCCCGCGAGGTCCGCGGCGCTAATCGCGTAGGTTGTCAGCACGGGCGCGGTGTCGCTGGACAGGGCACGAAGAATCGCCTCGGGATCCGAGGACGACAAGTGCCGGGCCCCGGCGAAGGCTTGCGCAGCGTGCGTGGTGTTGACGCCGCCTCGTCCGTCGATCTCGCCGGGAGAAAACCCCGCGCGGTCGAGACGGACTTGCAGCTCGAGCGTCATCGCGTCCGCCGAAACGCGCGACGCGTGCGAGGCGTTCTGCAGCGCGGATCTCGCGCGAAACATGGTCGACCGGTCAGCGGCGGTCACGTGCGCGACGAGCACGCAGGAGATGGCCAGCAGCGAAACGGCAGGACGTCGAATCGGCACGGGTTGTCTCGAGCCTCCTGCCTCTCGTTTCTGCAAGATGGCTGCCGCGGATCGACCGGACCGATCGCACCTGAGCGGCGTTGTGATGGAAGGGCATTGCTCCTTTTGGGCAGGAAACCCGCCCTGGCCGTTGGATCGCACAGCCGAACCACGCTGGACGAGGGCCTCGCGCTGGCCCCGACCCGACGTGCCGGTCGCTATCGCACGAACACGGTCGCCGTCACCGACATCCCTGGCCGCAAGACGTGATCGGTGTTCTGGCCGGGCTCGAGCACGATCTTCACGGGGACGCGCTGCACGACCTTCACGAAGTTGCCGCTCGCGTTGTCGGGCGGCAGCAGGCTGAAGGTGGCGCCCGTCGCCGCCGCGAGACTGTCGACGTGCGCGCGGTACGTTCGACCGCCAAACGCATCGACGGAAACCTCAGCCGCCTGGCCGGTCTTCATGTTGTGGAGCTGGGTCTCCTTGAAGTTCGCCGTGATCCACACGTCGGCGAGCGACGTGATGGCCATCAGCGGCTGGCCGGCCTGCACGATCTGGCCGATCTCGACGCTCTTCTTGCTGACGACGCCGTCGGTCTGTGCGCGGACGAGGGTGCGGTCGAGGTTGAGCTTCGCCTGGTCGAGCGCGGCCTGGGCCTGCTGGACCTCCGCTGCGGCGCTGGCCGCGCGCGCCTCGGTGAGCGCGATCTGCTGCGGCGCCGTGCTGGCGGTCCTGGCCTGCGCCTCCGCCTGCGACAGCCCGCCGGCGGCCTGGACACGCCGTGCTTCGGCCACCTTCAGATTCGCCTCGGCTTCGAGGATCGCGGCGTCCGCGGAGGCGACGGCCGCGTGAGCCGTCGCGTCGGCGGACACCGCCGCGTCGTATTGCTGCCGCGAGATCTCGTCTTTGTCGACGAGCGCCTTCAGGCGCTGCAGGTCCTGCGCCGCGCGGGTGGCCGTGGCCATCGCTTCGATACGCCGGGCCTTGCGCCGATTCGATCTTCGCACGCGCGGCATCGACTTCGCGATCGGCCGCCTCCACCGCAGCCTGGGCGTTGCTCGTGCCCGCCGCGGCCGACGTCACGCCGCTCTTCGACGTCGTGGACGTGATCGGCACGTCGGCGCGCGCCGCCTTGGAGGCCGACTGCGCCGCCGCGAGATCGGCTTCCGCCTTCTGGACGGCCAGCTCGTAGTCGCGCGGGTCGAGCTCGACGAGGACGTCGCCGGCCTTTACCGCCTGGTTGTCCTCGACCTTGATGGCCTTCACGGTGCCGCCGACGCGCGCGGCCACGGGCCCCACGTGGCCGGCGACCTGGGCGTCGTCGGTCGATTCGCGGCCGCGGAAGTAGAGCCAGAGGGCTAGGCTGCCGGCTAGCAGCACCGCCGCGAGCGCGATGAGCACGGCGGGACGGCGCGCGTGTTGAACGAGTCCGATCGCCATTACTGCTGCCCTCCGACGAGCTGCAAGAAGCGCTGCTGAACCTGTCCGAGCGCGCGCGCCATGGCGGCCTTGGCCAGCAGATGCGCGTGCACGCTCGCGATGTACCGCTGGCTCGCGAGGACCTCGGCTTCCTGGGCCTGCGTGAGCTCGATGGTGTTGGTGACGCCGGCGCGCACACGGTCCTGCGCCTGCGTGAGCTGCTCGGTCGCGAGCGTCCGCGCGCTCCGCGCCACCTGGACGGCGGCGTCGGCCGCCTGCAGATCGAGCAGGGCGGCGGTCACATCGGCGCGGACGCCGGCGCGGAGATCTTCCAGCTCCGACTGCCGCGCCTTCGAGATCGGCGTCCGCCTGCAGCATCTTGCCGCGCGCCGTCCCGCCGTCGAAAATCGGCACGCGCACGTCAGCCGCCACGGTATAGGTCCTCTCGAGCGTGGACGTGTTCGCGCCGAGCGCGCCGATGTCGGCGTTGACGTGCACCGACGGCAGCTCGCTGCCCCGGGCCGAGCGCCGGGCCGCTTCGGCGGCCTCGACGCGAGCCTGCGCGCTCTGCAGATCCTCGCGGGTCGCGTATGCGATCTTCAGGGCGTCGTCGAGCGACATCGTCGGCGCGGGCGTGTACGCCGGGTGATCGGCGAGCGTGAACGTCTGGTCGAGGGGCAACCCGATCGCGCGCGCGAGTCTGATCTTCTGCTTCTCCAGGTCGTTCTGGGTCGTGATCAGCCGCAACCGCGCGGACTCGAGCTGGACCTGCTGCCGCAGCACGTCGATCCCGGCGACGACGCCGGCCGCGCGCTGATCCTCGGCCAGTCGGGCGAGCGCTTCGGCGGTGGCGACCTCCGACTTGGCGGACGCCACACGGGCTTCGTCGGCGACGGCTTCCAGATACAGGTTGCCGACGGCCAGCACGACCAGCTCGCGGACGTTGCGATCCGCGTGCGACTCGGCGGTGACCGACGCCTTGCTCTGGTCGTACGACCCGAGCGCTTCCGCGTCGTACAACGGCGTCGAGAGGAACAGCCGGGCGTCGAAGACGCCGAACGGGCCAATCAGCTGCGGGAAGTCGCCGATGCCGGAAAAGCCGAACGCCGCCAGGTTGACCACCTGCGCGGACTGGCGCACGCCCGCACTCACCTGGGGCAGCAGCGCGGCGAGATCCTTCTCGCGCTGGCCCGCCGCGTCGCTCGATCGCGACTGCTGCATGACCACCGCGAGGTTGTGCTCGAGGCCGCGCGTGATCGCGTCGGCCAGCGACAGCGCCAGCGTCTGGCCCGTGGCCGTGCCGGCCGGCACGCCGTGCAGAAACAGGTCCGGCACCGGCGTGGTCTGGGCGTGTGCCGTCCCGGCTGCGAACACGCTCGCGCCCAGCGCGAGGGCGATCCACCGTGTCGTCATGCGATCCTCAATCCGTTCAACAGGAGCGTGGTGCCCCAGTCCACCGTGTCCTGGCGCGTGCCGCGGACCCAGCCTTTCAATCGCTGATGCCCCAGGCCGTACGCGAAGCTGACGATGCCGGCGGCGGCGTGCTGGGCGGTGACGCCCCGCATCCGCTTCGGCAGGACGGCGCGCCACGCGCGGATCTGAGCGGCGAAGATCCGCTCGCTGCTCTGGATCGTCTTGGCGCGCATCTCCGGCGTCAGCTCGAAGTGGCACTGCTCGAGAAAATCGCGGTGGCGATCGAAGAACGCCAGCTCGGCGTCGATGAAGCGGCGGAGCTTGTCGACCACGGTGCCCGGCTCGGCGAGCAGCGGCACCGTATCGCGGTGCAGCTCCGCCAGCGCGTCGTCCACGAGTTGCCGGACGATTTCGTCCTTGGATCGAAAGTACAAGTAGACCGTGCCCTTGGCCACGTCGGCCGCGCGTGCGATCTGGCTGACCGTGGCGCCGGCCAGGCCATGGCGCACGAAGGTCTGGCGGGCGGCGTCGACGATCTGGCCCCGGCGGAAATCCGACACGACGGCGGCTTTGGTGCTCCTCATCAGGCGACGTGTGACCTTTCAGTTCACTGGACTGACCGGTCGGTCAGTCATCTGCCCATCCTAGCACAAGGGCCGCGGGGCCGCCGGTGGAGCCCGGCCCGCGAGGCCAGGACGATGCGCGCGCGCCGGCGCCCCGGAAGCGCAGTAACATGCCCGTGATGCCTTTCGCGTCCGTCGTCGGACATCGGCCCGTCGTGGACCTGCTGCGCCAGGCGGTGCGGCGCCAGCGCGTGCCGCAGAGCCTGCTGTTCGCGGGTCCGGACGGCGTCGGCAAGCGCACGACGGCCGTCGCGCTGGCGCAGGCGGTCAATTGCCCGAATCGAGCGGACGGCGACGCCTGCGGCCAATGCGCGACCTGCGAGCGGATTGCCGCCGGTCGTCACTCGGATGTGACGCTTCTCGATACCGGCGGCGAGGCCTCGATCAAGATCAGGACCCTGCGCGAGCGCGTGCTGGAGGTCATCGGCTACCGTCCGTTCGAGGCCGAGCGGCGGGTCTACATCATCGACGAGGCTGACGCGCTCACTGGCGAAGCGCAGGATGCGCTGCTGAAGACGCTCGAAGAGCCGCCGGCGTCGGCGCTGATCGTGCTCGTGACGGCCTACCCGGACACGCTGCGGGCGACGATTCAGTCGCGGTGCCGCCGGCTCCGCTTCGGCCCGCTCGCCGAGGCGGAGGTCGCGCGGGTGCTGGTCGAGCGCTGCGGCGTCGATCGCGCCGCGGCGCGGGGGTTTGCCGCCGCGTCGGGCGGCAGCGTCGCGCAGGCGCTGGCCGAGAAGGTCGGCGATCTGGCGGAAGACCGTCAGGCCGCGCTCGATCTGCTGGCGGCCGCGAGCCGGGACACCGGCGTCATGGCCCGGCTCAAGGCGGCGACCGGGCTGGTGCAGCACGGGTCCGATCGCCGCGATCGCGAGGCGCTCGGCATGCGCTTCGGCGTGCTCGAGTCGCTGCTGCGCGATCTCGGCGCGCTGGCCTCGGGTACCCAGGCGCCGCTGGCCAACACGGATCTCGAATCCGAGCTGAAATCTCTGCGATCCTCGTACGATCTGCGGCGCGTGGCCGCGGCGTTCGACGCCGTCGCCCACGCGCAGCGCGCGCTCGATCGCAACGCCAGTCCGAAGATCGTCGCGGACTGGACGGCGCTGCACGTCTGACTCCGATTGCAGGGAGGCTCGTCGCATGTCTCTGCCCACGGTTGCGATTACGGCAGGCGATCCGTCCGGCATCGGCCCGGAGATCGCGGTCAAAGCGGCGCGGCATCCGCGGGTCGTCGCCGCGTGCCGCCCCGTGATCTACGGGCCGCATACCGACGACGAGATCCGGCGCTTTCCCGTCGGGCAGGTGAATGCGGACGCCGCGCGCGCGGCGTATGAGGCGATCGTGCGGGCGACCGAAGACGCCAAGGCCGGACGAGTGCAGGCCGTCGCCACCGCGCCGATCAACAAGGCGGCGTTCGCCCTGGCCGGATATCCGTGGAAGGGCCATACGGATCTGCTGGCCCACCTGTGCGGCGTGGCGGACGTCGCGATGATGTTCTGGTCGGAGCGCCTGCGCGTCGTGCTGGCCACGGTCCACATCCCGCTGGCGGACGTGCCGCGCGCGCTGACGATCGAGCGGCTCGCGGGCACGATTCGGCTCACCGCCGGGTCACTGCCGCGCTTCGGCGTGGCGGCGCCGCGGCTCGCCGTGGCCGGACTGAATCCCCACGCGAGCGAGGGTGGCCTGCTGGGCAGTGAGGACGCCGCCGTGGTGGCGCCGGCGATTGCCGAGGCGCGCGCCGCCGGCGTAGACGTCGCGGGACCGTTTCCCGCCGACACCATCTTCCTGCGCGCCGCCCGCGGCGAGTTCGACGCCGTCGTCGCGCTCTACCACGATCAGGGATTGATTCCCGTGAAGCTGCTGTCGTTCGGTCAGGCCGTGAACGTCACGCTCGGCCTGCCGATCGTGCGGACCTCGGTCGATCACGGCACGGCGTTCGACATCGCCCGGCAAGGTGTGGCCGACGAGGGCAGTCTGGTCGGGGCCGTGCTGCTGGCCGCGCGCCTGGCTGGCTGAGCACGCCCTTCCGCGGCCGCGCGGCGCCGGTCTACCGGGCGGGCGCGTTTGCGGGCTGTCCCTCGGCCTTTTCGCGCTTCACCCGCTCGAAGTCGGAGTCCACCATCATCTCGACGAGCGCCTTGAAGTTGACCGTTGGCATCCAACCCAGCTCGTTTCGCGCTTTCGACGAATCGCCGATGAGGTGATCGACTTCCGCCGGGCGGAGGAGCGCCGGATCCTGCTTGACGTAGCGCTGCCACTCGAGGCCGGCATGTGCAAACGCGATTTCGACGAGCTGCTGGACCGAGTGCGCCTCGCCCGTGGCGATCACGTAGTCGTCCGCGGTCGCCTGCTGCAGCATCAGCCACATCGCGCGCACGTAGTCGCCGGCGAAGCCCCAGTCGCGGTGGGCGTTGAGGTTGCCGAGCTTGAGATCCGCGGCCAGCCCGAGCTTGATGCGCGCGACGCCGTCGGTCACCTTGCGCGTCACGAACTCGAGCCCGCGCCGGGGCGATTCGTGGTTGAACAGGATGCCCGAGACCGCGAAGAGGTTGTAGCTCTCCCGGTAGTTGACAGTGATGTAGTGCGCGAACACCTTCGACACGCCGTACGGGCTCCGCGGGTAGAACGGCGTCGTCTCGCGCTGCGGCACCTCGCGCACTTTGCCGAACATCTCGGACGACGACGCCTGGTACACGCGGATGGCCGGATCGACGACGCGCACGGCCTCGAGCACGCGGGTCACGCCCTGCGAGTTGAACTCGCCGGTGAGCATGGGCTGATCCCAGGACGCCGGGACGAACGACATCGCCGCCAGGTTGTACAGCTCGGTCGGTCGCACCTTCTCGAGCACGCGAATGATCGACAGCTGATCGAGCAGGTCGCCCGGCAGAAGCGTGACGCGATCGAGCAGATGGGCGATCCGCCAGTAGTTGTTCGCCGACAGCCGGCGGGTGAGCCCGAAGACCTCGTAGCCTTCCTCGAGCAGCAGGTCGGCCAGGTAGGAGCCGTCCTGGCCCGTGATCCCGGTCACGAGGGCGCGTTTCGCAGACATCGACCCATGACGATATCACCACCGCTCGCCGGCTGACGACGGGCCGCGCCGGCGGTCGCACGTAGAATCTCTGGATGATAGTGGTCGCCGGGGGCGGGGTCATCGGCCTGGCGTCGGCGCTGGTGCTGGCCCGCCAGGGCCGGCGTGTCTGCGTGGTCGAGCGGCACCGGCGCCCGGGGCTCGAGACGTCCACGCACAACAGCGGCGTCATTCACGCCGGCCTGTACTATCCCGCTGGATCGCTCAAGGCCGAGCTCTGCGTGGAGGGTCGCGAGCGGTTGTATCGGTTTTGCGAGGCCGCGCGCGTACCGCACGTCCGTTGCGGGAAGCTGATCGTCGCCGGGCGCGGCGACGTCGAGGCGCTCGATCAGGTGGAAGTGGCCGCGCGCGCCAACGGCGCCAGGGTCGAACGCGTCGACCGGGCGTTCGTCGCGGCCCGCGAGCCCCACGTCGCCGCGGACGCCGCGCTCTGGTCGCCGGACACGGGCTGGGTGGATGCGGATGCGCTCGTTCGCGCGCTCGCCGCCGCGGTCGAGCACGCGGATGGCGTCGTGCTCGTCGGCGCGTCGATCGCGGGCATCGAGGCCCGCGCATCCGGCGGCCTGACCGTGGCGACGTCGCGCGAGCGCATCGACGCCGAGGCCGTGGTGAACGCGGGCGGATTGTTTGCCGACGACATCTCGAGGCTGGCGGGCGGCGAGCCGTTCACGATCTATCCGTGTCGCGGGGAATATGCCGAGCTCGCACCCCATGCGCGGTCGCTCGTGCGCGGGCTGGTCTATCCCGTGCCGCACGCCTCGGGCCATGGGCTGGGCGTCCATCTGACACGCACGCTCGACGGCGCGGTGTGGATCGGGCCGACCATCCGCTATCAGGACAGCAAGACCGACTACGAGGGCGATCGTCTGCCGCTCGAGGCGTTTCTGGCGCCGACGCAGGCGCTGCTGCCGGCCGTCGCGTTGCAGGATCTCCGCCTTGGCGGCAGCGGCATCCGCGCGAAGCTCCACCCGGCGTCCGAGCGTTTTGCGGATTTTCTGATCCGCCGCGACGCGCGTCAGCCCGCGTTGATCCACGCCGCCGGGATGGACTCGCCGGGGCTGACGTCGAGCCTGGCGGTTGGCGAGCGGGTGGCCGCGTTGCTTCGCTGATCGACGGTCGCGCCCCGGTCAGTCGTGGCGCTGCAGGATGCCGGAGACGTGGCGTTGCAGGGCGTCCTGCCAGGTCGGCATGGCGACGCCGGCGCGCGCCAGCCTGTCGTTCGAGAGGGCGGCGAAACGCGGGCGCGGCACCGGCAGGCCGGCGTCCGCGAGCGGCACCTCGGTGATGCGCGCGTCCGGCAATCCGACGATTCGCGCCAGCTCGTGCGCCAACCCCGCCCACGTCGTCCAGCCGCTGTTCACGCAGTGGTACAGCCCGTACGGCTGATCGCTGGCGAGCAGGCCCGCCGTCGCCTTGATCACGTCGTCCACGTAGCTGGGCGAGACCGTGCGATCCACGAACGCTCGTACTTCCTTGCCGGCGAGCAGTCCGTCGAGGATGCGGTCGATGCTGCTCTTGGCGCGCGGCCCGCCGAACACGCTTTCGACGCGAAGCACGTAGTGGCGCGGCGATTCCGTGGCAAGCCACTCGCCGAGCAGCTTGGACATGGCATACGCGCCGCGGGGGTTGGGGGGGTCGTCTTCGGTGTACGGTCGATCGATCGCGCCGTCGAACACGAAGTCGGTGCTGAAGTGAATCAGCGTGGCATCGATGGACGCGGCCGCCCGGGCCAGCGCGCGCGGTCCCCACGCGTTGGCGGCCAGCGCCTCGCGCGGCTCGCGTTCCGCGCGATCCACGTCCGTGTAAGCTGCGCAGTTGACGATCGCGTCGGGGCAGACACCGCGGACGGCCGTCTCGACCGCCGCCGCGTCGGCGACGTCGAGATCGGCGTGGCTGAGCGCCACCACTTCGTGATGTCCGGCCAGCCATTCGGTCATCGCGCTGCCCAGCTGACCGCCCGCCCCGACGACCAGGACCAGGCGTCTCATGCGGTCCGATCGTAGAAGTCGGCAATGCTCGCGACGACGTGGCGCTGCTGCGCTTCGGTCAGCTCGCCGTAGATCGGCAGAGCGAGGGACCGTGCGGCCGCGGCGTCCGCGTGCGGAAATGCGTCCGACGCGGACGGCAGATCCACGAAGCACGCCTGCCGGTGGAACGGCACCGGGTAGTAGATCTCCGTGCCGATCCTGCAGGAGGTGAGGTGGGCGCGAAGGTCGTCGCGCCGGTCGCCGCGAATGACGAACTGGTTGTAGATGTGCCGGTATCCGGCGGGCTCGACGGGCAGGTCGAGTGTCCGGTCGAGACCGAACTCGCTGACGAGCTGACGGTAGCGATCGGCGTTCCGTCGCCGGGCGTCGGTCCACGCGCCAAGGTGGGGCGCCTTCACGCGCAGCACGGCGGCCTGGAGCGCGTCGAGCCGGAAGTTGCCGCCCACGCGGTGGTGGTAGTACTTCGGCTCCATGCCGTGGTTGCGCAGCAGGCGCATCTCGTCCGCGAGCCGGGCGTCGTTCGTCGTCACGAGTCCGCCATCGCCGAACGCGCCGAGATTCTTGGACGGGAAGAACGAGAAGCAGCCGATCGCGCCGACGTTGCCCGCGCGACCACTCGGCGCGGAGGCGCCGATCGCCTGCGCGGCGTCTTCGATCACCGGGACACCAGCCGCCCTTGCGGTCGGCAGGATGCGATCGAGATCCGCCATCAGGCCGAACAGGTGCACGGGCAGCACCGCCCGCGTCCGGGGCGTGAATGCGCGCTGCAGCGAGTCCGGATCGACGTTGAACGTCACGGGATCGATGTCCACGAGCACCGGCGTGGCGCCGAGACGGGCCACGCAGCCCGCGGTCGCGAAAAACGAGTAGGTCGGCGTGATGACTTCGGCGCCCGGACCGATGCCGAGCGCCATCAACGCCACCAGCAGGGCGTCGGTGCCCGAGGAGACCGCCACGGCGTGTTCCGCGCCGACGAGCACGGCCAGCTCGTGCTCGAGCGTCTCGACCTCCGGGCCCATGATGAACCGCTGGCTGTCGCACACGCGCGTGATCGCCTGCAGGATCTCCTCGCGGATGGGTCGGTACTGGGCGACGAGATCCAGCAGCGGCACCGCGACGTCAGCGGCCGGACGAGTGGTCATGGCGCGAAGCAGCGCTCCTACCTGACGACGATGCGCGGGGCGCCCCAGAGCGCCATGTCGCCGTTGCGGTCGTCCCTGGCCGCCTGGCCCGGCTGAGGATCGAGGCTGGACAGCGTGTTGAAGATGAGATCGATGGATTCGCCCGAGTAGGGCGAGAGGTCGAGCGACAGATCCTTCCACTGGCGATCTGCCGGCTCGTGGTACGGATCGACGTGCAAGCGCAGCAGCTCCTCGTACGATTTGCCGTTGGTGACGCCGATCTGAAACACGACGCCGTCGCCCTCCATCGTCCAGCTTTCCTGCTTGAGGCCCAGGCTGAGCTTGAGCCAGGCATTCGGCGGGACGGTGACGTGCCAGCCGATGCGGCTCGGATCGGCGGTGTAGACCGCGCGATGCGTCGTGCCGGCGATCGTCGCGTCGAGGATCGAGAAGGTGTCTGGCGTGGGGCGCTTGATGGTCGCCTGCGGAAACTCCTGAACGAGATCGATCGCCGGCTGCTCGCCGCCCGATCGCAGCAGCCACACCGCAAACCCGGCGGCGACGAGGGCGATGACGCCCGAGACGAGCCAGCCGCGTTTCATCGCGCCCAATTATACCCGTCGCGACTTGACGGCCGCACGCGTCTCGCGGTCGGCTTCGCGGCGCCGGATCGTCTCGCGCTTGTCGTAGGTCTTCTTGCCCTTGGCCAGGGCGATCTCGACCTTCACGCGCCCGTGCTTCAGATACATGCGCAGCGGAACGACCGTCAGACCGCGTTCGGTGGTCTTCCCGAGCAGCTTGTTCAGCTCCTCGCGATGGAGCAGCAGCTTGCGCGGACGCGTCGCGTCGTGCGAGGCGTAGCCGCCGTGGCTGTACTGACCGATGTGCACGCCGAGCAGATACGCTTCGCCGCGTTCGAGACGGCAGAAGCTGTCGCGCAGGTTGACGCGGCCTTCGCGAATCGCCTTGACCTCCGTGCCGGCCAGCACGACGCCCGCCTCGAAGTGCTCGAGTACGTGGAAGTCGAAGAAGGCCTTCCGGTTGTCGGCGAGCGGTCGCTCGTGCTTGTCCTTGTCGCGAGCCATGGTCAGGACCGGAAGTCGCCGAACGCCAGGTCGCGCTCGCTCATCACCGTGGGACGTCCGAGCGGCCAGGAAATGCCGAACGCCGGATCGTCCCAGCGGATGCCGCGCTGGTGATCGGCGGTGTACGGCGCGGACACGAAGTACAGCACGTCGGTGTCGTCGGCCAGCGTCTGGTAGCCGTGCGCGATGCCTCGCGGCAGGTACACCATCCGGCGATTGTCGGCCGACAGCTCCACGCCGCACCATTGGCCGTAGGTCGGCGACCCCGCCCGCAGATCGAGCGCGACGTCCCAGGCGGCGCCGCCGACAACGCGGACGATCTTCACTTCCTCGAAGGGCGGTGCCTGGAAGTGCAGGCCACGGATGGTGCCCCGCTTCGCGTTGCGTGCGAGGCTGGTCTGGGCGATCGTCGTCTCCAGACCGCGGCCGGCGAGCGCGTCCCGGTGCCACGTCGCTTCGAACGAACCGCGCCCGTCATGGTAGACGTCTGGCTCGATCACGAACACGCCCGCGAGCTTTGTCTCGGTGAACGTCATGTCGTCCGCGAGTCTACTTGCGGCCGATGACCGCGTAGTCCTGATAGGTGAACAGTCGATCGTTCAACTTGCCGGCGTTTTCATTGCAGGCCTCGATCAGATCGGCCAGGGCCGCCGGCGCGTCGGCGGGTTTCGGCGCGGTCCGCAGCTTGTCCCATTCGGCGACGGGCGATTTGTACTCGATCTCGACCGTGTGAAAACCACTCGCGCGCACGAGGTGTCTCAGCGTCTCGGGATGGAGCGGGCGGACGTGCGTCAGGTCCCGCAGATAGCTCTCGAAGAACGCGACCCAGCAGGCCGGATTGATGGTCTCCAGCACAATCGCGCCGCCCTTGCGGATCTTGAGGCCGGCCGTTTCCAGCAGTCTGGCCAGATAGACCGGGTCGAGGTGCTCGACCAGCTGGGCGGCGAACATCCCGCCGAGCGAGTCGTCGGGCAGGCCCTGAAGGTAAGCCAGCGCGTCGCCCTCGGTCACGTCGAGCCCGCGCGCGCGCGAGGCCTCGACCATCTCGTGGTTCAGGTCCAGACCGCGCGCCGCGACGCCGGCGTCGCGCAGCAGCTCCAGGAACTCGCCGCGTCCGCAGCCGAGATCGAGCACGTCGGTCGCGCCGGCGAACAGCGGGACGTACTCCGTCAGGCGCCGGCGAATCTCGGTCTGCGATCCGCGGAAGTGGTCCTCGAACGAGAGGTACTTGAAGGAATCGAGATCCGGCGCGGGCGGCGCCGCGCCCGGCGCGGGCGGCGCCGCGCCCGGCGCGGCCACCAGCGCCGATCCCTGCGCGAGCAGCCGCTCGACGTCGCGCTTGAGCGAGAGCGCCGTCTGCTGGGCGAGCACGGCGGTCTCGCGTACCTCGTCGAGCGTCGCGAGACGGGCCGCGGCGCGGGCGTCGCGCGCGGCCATCGACTCCCAGCGCTTCAGCCAGTCCTGCGTGATCGCGTGCATGCCGGCGTGCGGCACCTCGGCCTCGGCCGCGACCAGACGATCCCGCGAGTCGATGTACAGCGTGATCTTCTGCAGGTACTGAATCAGGTGCGCCTGCAGGCGGATCTGACGCTCGAGATGCGCCTCGAGCGCGGCGATAGTGGACGCCGCCGCCTTCTGCGCCTCGCGATGCGTCTCCACGTTGCGGTTGAGGTGATCGACGAGCGCCGCATTGAAGTGTCGCTGCGCCTCGAGCGGCGGGCCGATGAGCCGCCAGACGAGCCCGCGGACGCGACCCTTGAACGAGCCGTCAATCGGCGGCGGGCCCGACGGCAGGATGTTCCATGCCTCGTTCACCGTCGTCAGCTTGGACTCGTCGTAGGGCGGCGGCGGGTGCGGCAGATCGACGGGCGCTTCGATGACACGATCGAGGGCCGTCAGCGCGTCGTTGTAGACGCGATCCGCCTCCTCGCGTTCGTGTTCGAGCCGGACCAGCCGGTCGCCGAGCCGTTCGTCAGCCACGCGCGCTCCGCGGAGCGCCCGGGGTCACGAGGCCTTCTGTCGGGCTCGACGCCGTGGCGTACGTCCGCCGCGGAATCCGACCGGCCAGATACGCGAGCCGGCCCGCCTCGACGGCGTGCTTCATGGCCGCCGCCATCATGGCGGGATCTCTGGCGCCGGCAATGGCCGAGTTCAACAGCACCGCATCGGCGCCCAGCTCCATGGCAATGGCGACATCCGACGCCGTGCCGACGCCGGCATCGACAATCACCGGGACGCGGGCCTGTTCCTTGATGATCCGGAGATTCTCCGGATTCTGAATCCCGAGGCCGGATCCAATCGGCGCGCCCAGCGGCATGACCGCCGCGGCGCCGGCCGCCTCGAGCTTGCGGCAGACGATGGGATCGTCGTTGGTGTACGGCAGCACGACAAAGCCTTCGGCGACCAGCGTGCGCGTCGCTTCGAGCAGCTGCTCGTTGTCGGGGAAGAGCGTGCGCTCGTCACCAATCACCTCGAGCTTGATCCAGTTCGACAGGCCCGCTTCACGCGCCAACCGCGCCGTCCGCACCGCATCGTCCGCCGTGTAGCAGCCGGCCGTGTTCGGCAGCAGGAAGATCTTCGATCGATCGATCCAGGAGAGCAGCGACTGCTCGCCACGCGCCGAGAGATCGACACGGCGGACGGCCACCGTCACCATCTCGGTGCCCGACGCGAGGTGAGCCGCCTGCATGACGGCGTGGGACGGATACTTGCCGGTGCCGACGACGAGTCGAGAGCTGAATGACCGGCCGGCCAGAACAAGAGGGTCGGACATCAAGAAGTCAGCTTACCCCCGCGGCAGTCCAAGGTCCAAAGTTCAGGGTCCGGGGTCCGGGACCCTGCTACGGCGTTTTCCGGTTGCGCGTAGCACGTCGGGCCGCCCTCCGGCTCGACGAGCCGGAAAAACGGTGCTCCACCGCGTTCGTCTTGGCGCGCTCGGCTTGGGTCCCGGTCACCCAAGCCTCGGTCACCCGGCGCCGCACCGTTTTTCGAGCGGCGAGTGTCGGCTCGCTCGCAGTCGGACGGGCCCGACGTACTACGCCCAACCGGAAAACGCGTCTAACCCCCGACCGGGTACCACCCGCCGTTGAAGCACACGCCGTGCAGACCAGGAATTCCGACAAACGGATCGGGCGTCAGACACGCCCCCGACGGCGTCGGCGTCGGCATGGGTGTCGGCGTCGGCGTCGGAGCCGGCGGGACAGTCGGCGGGAACCAGCCGCCGTTGAAGCAGACGCCGCCGCCAAACGCCACGAACGGATCGGGCGTCAGACAGCCGCCCGCCTGCGGCGTGGGCGTCGGCGTTGGCGTGGGTGATGGTGACGGTGACGGCGCAGGCGGCGCCGATGGCGGGAACCAGCCGCCGTTGAAGCAGACGCCACCACCCAGTGCCACGAACGGATCGGGCGTCAGGCAGCCGCCCGCCTGCGGCGCGGGCGTCGGCGATGGCGTGGGCGACGGCGCCGACGGCGGAAACCAGCCGCCGTTGACGCACGTGCCGCCGCCAAACGCGACGAACGGATCCGGCGTCGTGCAGCCACCTACGTTTGGCGCCGGCGTGGGCGTCGGCGACGCGGCCAGTGTCAATTGATAGACCTCGCCGGAGCCGTAATCCAACATGTACAGCTCGCCCGCAAAGTCGGTGGAGAAGCTCGAGACGCTGGCCGCCGCCGCGCCCAGCTCGCTCGTGTGTTCGACGAGTCCCGAGGCTGTCGCTTCGTGCGTGGACGGGTCGATCGTCAGCGCCACCGACCACACGCGGCCGAAGCCGAAGTCCGCGAAGAAGTATCGACCTTGATACGCCGCGCCGAGCGCGCTGCCGCGATAGACGTAGCCGCCCGTGATCACCGCGCCATCGACATGCGAGTACTCCCAGATCGGATCGACGAGCGGCAGAAACGCCGGGGCGACCGACGTGACGTTGTCGTGCGCGCCCTCGCGATTGCGCCACCCGTAGTTGCGCCCGCCCTGGCCCGCCGGCTCGTCGTCCACTTCTTCCCAGTTGTTCTGGCCGACGTCGCCGATGACGAGCGCGCCCGTCCCGCCGTGCGACGGATCGTCGAAGCTCCAGCGCCACGGATTGCGCATGCCGACGTCCCAGATCTCGGGCAGCATAGCCGGAGACGCCGACGAACGGGTTGGTTGCCGGCACGGTGAAACCCGCGGCCACCGACGCGGGGACGTTGGCGTCGATGCGCAGCATCTTGCCGAGCAGCGAGGCCGGATTCTGCGCGTTGTTGTTGGGGTCGTTGCCCGACCCGCCGTCGCCGATGCCCGATGTACAGGAAGCCGTCGGGACCGAACGTCAGATTGCCGCCGTTGTGATTGGCAAACGGCTGAGCGATGAACGCACTGCCCGGTGGACCAGGTCAGATCGACCCGGCTCGCCGGGTCCGCGACCAGCGGGTTGCCGGCCGATCGCGTGAAGCGCGCGACCACCGTGTTGCCCGATGTGTTCGTGAAGTTCACCCAGAAGCGGCCGCTCGTGACGTAGTCGGGCGCAAGCACGAGGCCGAGCAGACCCTGCTCGCCGCCCGAGACGATCTGGGAGGTCAGATTGAGAAAGTCCGTCGCGAGAATCGCGCCGTTCTGGACGACGCGGATGCGCCCGCCCTGTTCGGCGACGAGAAAGGTATTCGCAAGGCCCGGCACCGGGACCATCGCAATGGGCGCACTCAGGCCTGACACCAGGCGCACGGCGCTCAGTTGCGCGGACGCCGGGGAGGCGGACAGACAAAGCAGCAGCAGTCCGGTCAGCAGTCGAGTCATCGTCATTCAACCTCGCATGCGAGCACAGGGAGACCGGGGGACCTCTGGAGCGAAGCAAGGGCTGCGCCAGTGAATTCGCAGGCGCCGCGAGTGCCCGTCCGTCCGTCGTTGCCGACACTGGCCACGATGCGGGTAGAAATCACACGATGCGTGCACGGGTGCCGCGTACGCGCATTGGGGTCGGACTCCGCGTCGCTGACGCCGAATCCGACCCCAACGAGGTCGAGCGTTGAAGGTCTGTCAGCCCTAGGGCTGACCGCCGACGGCCGACTTGGGCAGCCACCCGCCGTTGATGCAGACGCCGCCGCCGATCGCCGTGAACGGATCGGGCAGGCCGCTGCAGAGCTGCGGTGTGCCCGGTGGATACCAGCCGCCCTGGTAGCAGGTGCCTCCGCCGCCGAATGGATCAGGTGTGGCGCACGTGCCGTCGCCGTTTGACGGCGTCGGTGCTGGTGCTGGCGCCGGACTGGTTGCCGGCGCGAAGATCCAGCCGCCGTTCACGCACTGGCCCATGCCGAAGCTCGCGAACGGATTCGCGCCCACGCAGCCCGTGCTTGGCGCGGGCGCCGGAGCGGGCGCCGGCGTGGGTGCCGGCGTTGGCGCCGGCGCGGGCGCCGGGGCCGGGGCCGGGGCGGCGAACTGCCAGCCGCCGTTCACGCAGACGCCCATGCCGAAGTTCGCGAACGGGTTCGGTGTCGTGCATCCGGCCGTCGGTGCTGGTGCCGGCGTTGGCGTTGGCGCGGGGGCCGGGGCCGGCGCGGGTGCCGGCGCGGCGCCAGGCGGATACCAGCCGCCGTTGTAACAGACGCCCCCACCCATCGACACGAACGGATCCGCCGTCGCGCAGCTTGTCGTCGGCGTTGGCGCGGGGGCGGGTGCGGGTGCAGGGGCGGGGGCAGGCGACGGGCCCGCCGGTCCGCCGCCGGTCGTGGACGTCCCGATGATCTGATCGACCAGCACTGCGAACTGCAGGGCGTAGGAGAAGGCCCAGTGCGGGGCATCCGGCCGGGCAGTCACGCGCGGATAGAACGATCCCGGGCTTGCGCCACCGGTCGTCAACACCGACGCGGTGCTAATCGGGTAACCGTTCGAATTGGCCTCGACCCCTGCGATCTCGTAGGACGCGTTGTGCTGGCCAACGCCGAGGAACGTGCCGCTGACCGGGTTGAAGTCAAGGCTGAGATTGTCGTTCCCGCCGAAGCTGCCGGACAGCAGGCCCGTGGCGCCGGTTGGATTGCCGGCCGCGTCGAATTGCTGCCACAGCACGCCACCGCCCGGCGACCAGTCCATCACGTAGCTGCCGTTGCCGGAGTTGACCGCGATGTCCGTGACGTAGGTCCCGGCGCTGCAGCCGAAGGTAATGCGACCGCCCAGGAAGCCGTCGGATGCCCGCAGGCGAATGAAGCCGACGAATGCTCCCGGACAGACGTTGGAGCCCGAGTAGCCCGCATAGCTGATCCCGAAGTCATCAGTGGCCGGGTTCCACGCGACGCCTGGGAACTGCGCGCCGCCGGGGTTGGCGATCGGCATCACGACGCCAATCGGGTTGCCGCCGGCGTCGATGAACCGCGCTTGAATCCCGCGAAACACCGTCTGAAAGACCACGACGAAACGCTGGCTCGTCTTGGAGTAGGCGATGCCCGACCCAGCGACGTCGTACCAGGCGCCGCCCTGCTGGTAGTCGGAAACAAGCACGTCGCCGGTTATCGCGTTCAGGACGCTCGGGGCGCACGAGACGAGGCGCGCATGCACCGCGGTCGCACCCGGGCCGTCCGTTTCGACCCACGAGATCAGGAATGCGCCCGCGCCGCCGGCGCCGTCCGGTGAATTCGGACTGAACTGCACCCGAGGGAACGAGCCGTAGAGACCCGGGTTGGACATGATGCCGATCGGACCGGACACGGGGATGCCCGATCCATTGGTGCAGACGCCGGTGACAACGGAGTTGCCGCCGACCATGAGGTACATGCCGTGGGCAGGGTCGAAACCAGAGGCGCTGCCCCGGATCGACATGCCCATCAGTTGGTTGCTCGCGCTGATTCGCGCAATTTGGGCGGATGCCGGGGAGGCAGCGAAAGCCATCGCGCCCAGCGCAGCCAGCGCGAACGCCGTCGAGCGCGGACGGAAGCAAGGGAGAAACGTGTTTGGCATCGTTTTTAGAACCGTTGGTACCGCCAGGTCGCGCCGGCGGCCTCGCCGACGGGATCCGGGGTTATATGGCCTCTATCGGACCGCGTCAGCAGGGACTTTACGGGCAAGGCACCAGGTCGGGAAGGATTCTAGGGGGGATGCTCGCGAAATGCCAAACAAAATCGTGATCTAACGGGTCAGCTCCAGGATGCGCCCGGCGGCAAAAGTCCGCGCTTCGGCGTCGGCGGACCGCAGCAGGGACCGCAGCGTGGAGAGATCCCCGGCGACGTGCTGGGCCATCACCTGGGCGGCTTTCTGACGAATCGCCGGGTTGGGGTCGCTTTCGAGCGCCTGGAGCGTCGACTTGGCCAACGCGTTGTCGAAGGGCGCGACGACCTCCGCCGCCAGGGTCCGCACGTACGGGTCCGGGTCGTTGAGCAACGCCCGGGCGGTGTCGATGAAACCCGTGTCGGGACCGATGGCGGCGAGGGCGGCGGCGGCCTGAATGCGCAACAGCGAGGCACCGGGAGCGCCGGCGGCACGGTCCATGGCCTGACGCAGGAAGATGACGCCGGAGGGATCGCCGAGCCTGCCGAGCGCGCGCGCCGCCGTGAAGCGGACCGCGTAGCCGTGGTCCTCGGCCAGCAGCGGCCGCAACTTGTCGATCACCTCGGGGAAGCCGAGACGACCCAGCGCATCGGCCGCCGCGGCGGAGATGTTGTCCCGCGGGTCGCTCAGCAGCTTCAGCAGCGGCGGGATGGCGACCCGATTGTGACTCTGTCCAAGGGCGTCGATGATCGGTCCCTGCCCGTCCTGCAGCGAGTCGAGCTGCGTGATGAGCGCCTTGACGGCCCTATCGTCGCCGGTCACGGCGAGCGCACGGGTGTCGCTGAACTTGCCGGCACCCATCGCTGCCGTGGCCTGGGCGATGGCGTCCGGATCGCCGTCCGCGATGAGGGCTTCGAGCGCCGCCGGTCGCGTGGCGACGTTCTTCAGTGCTTCGTGCAAACTGGCCCGCGCGATGCGCCGAAGGGTGTAGCCGTTGTCGAGCCGGCGCGCGCCCATCCATTGCTCATAGACGTTCAGCGCCCCCAGCCATCCGCTTCGGGGCAACTCGGCTTCCACCGCGAGCGCGACACCGGCGTCGCTCAGCGGGTAGGCGGCCAGCAGCTGCGCCGCGATCGCCGCCGCCCGCGTGCTGTCGCCGCTCGATAGATAGCCCCATCCCTGCGCGAGCAGCAGCGCTTCCTGCGAGGTCGCCACCGGCGCTGCCTGCTGCGCGCGAGCCGCCACGCTGGTCATTGCGACGACCAGCGCGACGACCCACAGTGCAACCCTCAGGTCCCGCGATCCTCCAATTAGGTTCACGAACTCACCCATTCTGGAAGTCACTCATTCGCGAATTCACCCATTCACTCATTTCCGTTACCCGCCGCCGACGAACGCGACGATCTCCACTTCCGCTCCCTCGTCGATCGTCGTCTCACCGTACCTCTTCGCGCTTGACGACGACGCGATTGTGCTCGACGGCGACGACGCGCGGATCGATGTCGAGGTGCTGCAGGAGCGCCAGCACGGTGACCGGCTCGTCGAGTGTCCGCGGCTCGCCGTTGAGCGTCACCTGGATCATCGTCCCAGCTCCTCGATGGTCGCGAGCGCCGCGTCGCCGAAAGGCGCGACGATCTCGCGGGTGAACGCGAGCGGGTCCGGCCGGAGGTGCGCGGGCAGCCTGACGTCCGGCACGGGCATTGCGGCGGCGCGCGCGATCGCGCGCTGGTAGTCGTCGGTCATCCGTTCCACGGTGTGCTCGCGTTCCCAGTAGCGCCGCGCGGCCGCGCCGAGCCGCGCGCGAAGCGCCGCGTTGCGTCCGAGCATCTCGATCGCGAGGCGCAGCGAGTGCTCTTCGTCCAGAATATCGATCGCGACGGCGACGGCCTCCATGTCGGCGTCCATCGACTGGAGGCCCGGCGCGTGCCGGTGCCACGTGCGCGGATCGAGCGTCGGAATCTCCGCCAGGTGCGCGTGATCGACGACCACCGTCGGGCGGCCGGCGGCGATGGCCTGCAGCCACGGTCCGGACATCTCGAGCGCAGTCGGCCAGCGCATGTTCAAAGAGACGTCCACGGCCGCAATCGAGTCGGCGAATTCTTCATCGTCGAGCGCGCCGAGGTGCTTCGTGACGTCGCCGAGACCGAGGGCCGCGATCAGCTCGTCGAGCGCGACCTCGCTCGCGAGCGCCCCGGCGAGCACCAGCCGCGCGTTCGGCAGGCTCGCCCGAGCCGCGGCAAGCGATCGCAGGATCGGCTCGATCCGCTTGTCCGGCGTCAGGCCGCCGAACACGCCGAAGACGACGTGATCCGGGCCGGCGCCCCAGGCCGTCCGGACCTCCGCGACGCGCGCGGGTGGTGTGGGCTCGAGGCGGCCCGATCCGAGCGCGATGTATTGAGTCGGCCGTGGCGACCCGGCCTCCGCGAGCGTCGCCTCGGCGCCCCTCGAGTGCGACGCGACGAGGCGCGACGCGTCGAGCACCGCACGTACCATCGGCCACTGGTAGTAGAAGAGGCCGCTGTAGCCGTGCACGCCGAGCTCGGCGGCGCCGTCGGCTGCGTCGGGATGATCGAAGTAGAACTCGTCGCGATACGCCTGCCTGCGGCCGCGCATGAGCAGCGCGCGTCCGCGCGCGTGGTGCAGGCGCGCGTCGTGGAGGACGACGAGCCCGGGCCAGCGGAACAGGTACGGCCAGATGAATTCGTGCAGGGTCGAGTTGCCGATCTGGTAGATGACCAGATCGTACGGGTCGCGCGCGTGGCGCCAGACGAAGTCGTGGGCGCTCGACACGCGCGCTTCGCCGGACGTGGGCGGCGTGTCGGGGTGGCGCGCCGGGACCGCGACGGCCGCCTCGTCGACGAAGACGTCAATCGCGTGCGCGCGCGCCGCCAGCTGAGGCACGACCTCGGCCGACCGTCCGGCGATGCCGCTCGGCTGCGGCGGCCAGGGCGAGAACCACGCGAGGCGCATCACGCCAGTGTAGTCCACGGTCCGAGGGCAGTGCGGAGCCATGTCCGTCGAGCTCGATCGCCGACAGGGTCTGCGGTTCCTGGCTGGGCGAAGCGCACCGCGCTCAATCGTCGTCGACCTCGCGTGGAGCTCAAACGCCGACCAGCCTTGGTCGACCCGACCGGTCGATCTCGAGACGTTCGTTCGGCAGCGCCAGAAGATCAAGGCCGCCGCCCGGCGGACACGTCCGAAGAAAATCTTGATGATTGACAGGTTGCAGGCGAGCGCGCTCGCAAATCGCGTAGTCGTGCGACTCGAACAGCTGCGCAAAGTCCTGGAACGTCGGGTGCGGCGGCACGAGCAGGTACTCGCAGGCTTCGAAAACGACGGCAGGTCGAAGTTGTCTCAAACAATCGGTCCCGCCACTCAACACTGAGAATTCATGACCGTCTGTGTCGATCTTGACGAGGGAAACCGTCCGGATGCCGTGCGCCGCAATCAATCCGTCGAGGGTGCTTTGCCCGCAGGAAGCGGTCTGTCGCACGCCCTTGTGCACGGGATGCTGCCCGGGCTGTGCCTCGCCTGTGACAGGCCAACTGCTGTAGGCGACAAGGTCAGACACCGCCGCGACTTCGGACGCGACGAAGGACTGGATCGTCGTCACGCGCGCCGAGAGTGCCGGGTTTAGTGCGAGGTTCTTCCGAAGCTTCGCAAAGGCGAAGTCTGTTGGCTCGACGGCGTAGACATGACCTCGTTCCAGGTAGTTTGCGACGGGCACCGTGAGGGCCCCGACATTCGCACCAACATCGATGACAACGCCGTCGCGGGGAACGAGAGACTTGACCGTCGCCAGCACGTCTCGCTCGAACGAGCCGAAGAGGAAGAGCGAGAGGTCAATGCCCTCGCGGATGTCCACTTCGAAGACCAGGCCGTTCCTCCGAATCTGACGGTGTGTTCGGACGCCCGCACGAACGAGCGACCTGGAAATCACGCGCGAGATCGCGACCTTGGTCGCGGTGCTCAGCATCAAGAAAGCGTATCACTGGCCTCTTGCTTGGCCTCGCTGCTCACATCGGCGGATGAGCAGACCTTCAACGTGACCGCGCGGGTTCTGTGGCCCAAGCCTCGTCGACAAACATCAATCCGTAGTGGCGGGCCGTCTTATCCTGCGAGTAATGGCCGCAGGATCTGAAGCCATCCCGAGCGGGTCTCGAGACGCCGGGTCTCGCCGACAAGCCACACGCTCCGGCCGTCCACGGGGTCGTACGTGAAGAGAAGGCTCATGCCGGCCCGGATGTTGGGGCCCTTCATCTCAATCACGCCCCATGTCCGCTGCAATTCGCCTTGCCTGAGCACCGTAGGCGAGATTCCCCGCGGGGCCCGGTCCTCGTCGATCCGCAGCACCGCGTCATCATCCACCCGGACGACGAGCGACTCGCTGCCGCTCGGACAGGACGGCCGGGTGAGTAAAGCCGGTTTACCAACCGCGTACAGCGTCCAGGACGCTCCCATGACGACGGCAAGCAGGATCAGGGCAGCCGATTCTGGCAGCCGGCTCGTCACGTCGGCAACGACCTGTGACGGAGCGGTTCCGCTCGCGCGATCACGCCGCAAGCTGGCGAGCAGCTCTCTGGGGAGCGCGATCCCAGCCGCCACAAGCAGAGCCAGGTACTGGCGTCGTGGCCGCATAGACACGGAGACCCGCATCGATCGGCGGTACGAATGGGATCGAGGCGAGATGGCCGGCGGCCACAGCCAGAACAAGCGCGTGTACGGGATCGCGCCATCTCCACATGCAGACACCCAGGCCAACGAGAGCGAGCACGTAGCAGATACCCTGCAGCATCCTGGTCCGGGGGCCGTCTTCGACGAACGCGAAGGCGTGGTCCGGCTCGCTCGGCCAGAGATAAGCCCGGGCCATTTTGGCTAGGCCTTCGATCAGTCCGCTTGGACGGGCGCGGAATGCCTGATACGCCAGCGCATAGATCTCGGCGCCCTCCTTGGCGTTCGGATGGTCGATGTAGACCTGATCCCAACCCTTCCCGCCGACGACGAGCCCGTAGAGTACCTCTGAGTAGTTTGAGAAGGCGGCATGGCCAGCCGCAGCGTTTGACACCGCTTTGCCCCAGGTCAGGAACACCGCCGCGGCGATTACGACGGCGCCCATGGTGGCGAGGGCCGGCTTCATGTTCAGGCTCCGTCGTCTGCCTTTTTGCCCTAGAGACACGAGAGCAACGGCCACCAGCGCGGGCAGCACGAAGAACGAGCCGGCTCGCGCCATCAACGCTGCGGTGAGCAGTACCGCGCCGGATAGGTAGCTCCGAATGTTCTGAAGCCGCACGCCACGGAGCAGTGCGGTGAAGGCCGCCGTGCCGAGCAGGAATCCAAGATTCTCTGTCAAAACCAAGCCGGTACCGCCGTCGCGGCGGTAGAACGCGAACAGGATGAGCGTGGCCGCGGTCGCGGCGACCGAATCCGAAGCTGAGGCGGACCTCGCGGGCCAAGAGAAACGTGGCAATCGCATTCAGGGCCACCATCACGGCAACGGTGACGGAGAGCGAGCCCGTGACTGCGAGCAGCACCGCGAGAAACGCCGGAAACAGCGGCCGCCGCGCAGACCACTCCAGCGGGTGCCCGTCGAGCAGACGGTTGGCATCGAAGTAGTAGCCCTGTGCGTCGGACCATGGCAACAAGCCGCCGATGGCGTTGTAGTGGAACGCGACGTCCTGCCACAACGCTGCGAGCGCCAGCGCAAAGAGCCCCAGCGTGACTGCCAGCCCCAATAGGATTCCGAACCAGCCGCGCCGTGTATGTGCCAGCCAGAGAGTCAGCGCCGCCGTAAAAATGACGAGACCACCGCCGCTGTACCGCGCGAGCCAGCACCCACTCCGGCCAGCCGACCGTCAGCGTGGCAATGAAGATGCCCACAAGCATGGCCAGGCACAGGACGCGAATGCCCCACTTGGCTAGGAGCGCCTGACGCACGCGGCCCATCACGGGACGTCGCCACGCCGCAAGGTAATCGTCGCGAACATGGCGACGTCACCCATCAGCGGCATCATGAGACGCTCGACCCCGCGCCACGCGGCGAATGTCCATCCAGGCATGAACGTGCGCAGCGAGATGCCTCCGGATAGCAGATAGCGCAGCGGCATGGCCGGTGTGATTTCCTCCACCGTCCACTGCGGAAACTCGCGTTCGAACCTCTCACGATCGCGCGCGAACACGATCCACGGCAATGCGCCATTGGCCGACGAGAGCGGTCCAACGGCCTCGAACTCCCACCGCGTCACGTCGGGCCGGAAGGGTTCGTGATGGAACCTGCTGTAAACGAAGCGGGACCATGCCGTCGACCATGGCTCGACCATGGCGATCACCCCGCCGTGGCGAACTGTGCGCGACGCCTCACGCAAGAACCGGCGAACGTCTGGCACGTGATGGAACACGTCGGTCATGACGATTGCCCGCAGACTGTCGGTCGCGAACGGCAGCTGGCAGGCGTCGGCGATCAAGTCTACGTCTGAGCAGTGGAACGCCTCGGATCGAATGACGTCCGGCAAGTACTCTTCAAAGAATCCAGCGCCTGAGCCGAGTTCAAGGACCCGTCCAGACCCCGAAGGGACTCGTTGCGCCAAGGCTCGATACCATTCGTCGTAGATCCGCCGCAGAAACGGTTTACCGGCAACAATCGCGCGCCGCCGTTCGGTGGTCAGCGGACTGTCGAGCGGCATCCCCTTCGTGAGTGGATGCTCGAGCCAGCGAGGTGCCATGGCTTTACACGAATTTCAGACGCCGCGCGGCAAACGCGACCATCCGCAGCAGCATCCAGCCATGGCGCCAGCGCTGGATATTGGTGGTGCCGTACGTCCGCTCGCGGTATCGGATGGGCATGTCGACGATCCGCAACGACAGGCGTGGCCGCCCCGAACAGCAGATCGAAGTCGCCAAAGGGGTCGAAGTCGCCGAAATAGCTGACGGTTGGCCGCGATCCGCTCGTAATTCGCCTTGCTACAGCACCTTGGTGCCGCACAGGGTGTCCTTGATCGGCTGGCCGAGCATCCACGAGAACGCCAGGCTGAAGAACTTGTTGCCGATCAAATTGAAGAAACGCATCGCGCTGCTTCTCCATTGGATACACGAGCCGCACGCCGTTCACGAACTCGGCGCCGTTGTCGACGCAGTGCCGTCGACGAAGCGAGGCAAATCCTCCGGAGGTACGGTCAGGTCGGCGTCGAGAATCATCAACACCTCGCCGGTGGCCGATCCGGAAGCCGAGGCGAACCGCGTCGCCCTTGCCGGCTCCTTGCCTGTCGAGCCAGGTTCGCGCGCCGTTCGGGATGGCCGGCGATTGCGCGCTGGATCGCCTCGTAGGTGTGGTCCGTGGAGTGCCCTTCGATGAACACGAGCTCAGTGCCCGCGCCCATCTCGGGGGTGCGCGCAAAAATCTGCTCGATGTTGCCAGCTTCGTTGCGGGCCGGGACGATCACCGAAACCAGGCCCGTTCCGCCTGGGATGGCGAGGCGGCGCGGCCGGGCCACCATCACGTTGGTGAGCGCAAACAGACGGAACGGCCAAATCTTCGACAAATACCGGTTCGCAACGGATGCAACGCCGGGCGTTGGCAGCGGCCAGATCACCTCGGGCCAGCGGCGCACGACCTCGAACCCGGCCAGGTGGAACAGATTGGCTACGTCCTCGACGGTCAGCCAGTTCTGCTGCAGGCGTGGCCGTGAGATCCCGAGAGCTGCGGCCATCGACAGCGGCGCCTCCCAGAGGCGGCTGTAGTTGTTCACAACGACGCGTGTTCTTGCGTGACAGACTCTAGCGACCTCCTCGAGAACCTTCTGCACGTCCCAGACGTCGTTCATGAGGTCGGACAGGATCACCACGTCGAACGGCCCTTCGATGCCCGAGAGGTCGTGGGCGTCGGCGACGGCGATCGTGAGGTGGGGATGGCGGCGGCGGGCCTCGCTCACCATCAGCGGTGAGAAGTCTACGCCGACGCCGTGCGACGGCTCTACGGCGGCCAACAACTCGCCGGTCGCGCAGCCAATCTCCAACACCCGCTGGCCGCCTGGAACATGCGCGGCGAAGACCTGACGCAGGCGGCGTCGATAGTACCGGCCGCCGTCCGCGCGTCGCTCTCGTGCCGCAACGGCCTCCCAATGCGCAAGCCGAGACTCCGTGTAGCGGCCGTGATCGGCGGCAGCTCCCGAGGTCTCCGTGATCATAGCCTTCGGGCTCCAACCTTGGGGCACTGGGCGATTGTAGTCGAGCGGCTTGCCACTGCTGTCACAGGGCGGGCCGTATAATGCTCGGCGTCCTGCTCGTTCATGAATCCCGCGCACCTCAAGTTCCTGGTCTGTCCAACTTGCCACGCGGATCTGTTGATGCTGCCGAAGGATGTCGTCAACGGACGCGTCCGCTCCGGTGAGCTCCGGTGTGGCCCGTGTCAGTCCGCGTTTCCGATTCGCGAGTTCATTCCCCGCTTCGTTCCAGACACCACGTACGCGGACACCTTCGGCTTCCAGTGGAATCTCCACACACGCACGCAGTACGACCACGTGACTGGTGTGCCGATTTCGGACGAGCGGTTCTTCGGATCGACGGGTTGGCCGCGCCGCTTGCCGGCCGATGACGTGATCCTCGAAGCCGGGTCCGGCGCGGGGCGTTTCACCGGGATTGCGGCATCGACCGGCGCGCAGATCGTGAGCTTCGACTTGAGCCATGCCGTCGACGCGAACTACCGCGAGAACGGGCATCTGCCGAATCTGCTCATCGTGCAGGCGGGCCTGTATGCGATGCCCTTCCGAGCGGCGAGCTTCCCGAAGGTCGTGTGCATTGGCGTCATTCAGCACACGCCGGATCCGAGGCGCTCGTTCGATGCAGTTGGCGAGTGTCGTCAAGCCCGACGGCCTCCTCGTCGTCGATGTCTACATTCGTTGGCCCTGGTGGAAGCAGATGTGGCGGACGAAATACTGGGTCCGGCCGATCGCGCGTCGGCTGCCGCCCGCGACGCTTTACCGGATCTGCCGCGCGTGGGTCGCGGCCTGGTGGCCCGTCACAGGCGCCATCGTCAAGCTGACCGGCAGCCGGGCGTTCAGCAAGGCGCTCGTGATCGCTGACTATCGCGGTGTGTATCCGCTGCCTGACGCGGCTCAGAAGGAGTGGGCGATTCTCGATACGTTCGACATGCTCTCGCCGACTGTACGATTTTCCGCAGACCGTCGCCGAGGTGCGCCGCTGGTTCGAGACGTCCGGGTTCCAGTCGGTCGACGTCGGGATCGGCTACAACGGCGTCTACGGTCGAGGCCTGAAGCCGAAGGGACCTGCGTGACCACGTTACGCACGGTGGATCAGTTCCCGCACGTCGTCGTACGCGCCGCGGCGTGGCTGTCGGTGCTCGCCGGCGTCGCCGGCGTCGCGGCGTTTGCGAGAGAGATGGTCCAAGCGGGGGCGTTTGGCGGCGGCGCCGCCGTCGATGCGTACCTCGTCGCGGTAGCCGTGCCCTTTCTTGTGAGCACGAGCCTCGTGTCGACCCTCGAAGCGGCCGTCGTACCCGTCTACCTCTCCTGTCAGGCGGACGCTCCCGAACGGGCTGCAAAGTTCACACGGGCGGCGTTTCTCTGGCTCCTCGTCGGCGGGGCCGCATGTTCGGCGATCCTGCTTCTGCTGGTGCGTGTGCTGTTGCCGCTTCAGGCGCCAGGGTTTCCTCTCAGTCAGATCCACCTTGTCGAATCACTGGCATACTGGACGACGCCGTCGATCTTGTTTGCCGGCCTGTACGGACTGGGTCGCAGCGTGCTCAACGCCGAGCATCGGTTCACGTGGCCGGCTCTTGCTCCAGCGCTGAGTGCGATCGTCATGATTGTCGTGATGGTGGCTGGCCATCGATCGCTCGGCGTGACGTCGCTTGCGATTGGCTATACCGCCGGTATGATGGGAGCCTGGCTGACGGTGTACCTGCCGATCATCGTTGGCCGTCTCCCTGGCACGAGCCCGTCGCTCGAATGGCGCAATAAGGACGTCGGAGCCGTGGCACGCGCCACGGCGGTTCTGTTGAGCGGAGTGGCCGCGATGTCGGCGATCCCCGTGGTCGATCGCTACATGGCGTCGCGATTTCCTTCCGGCGTGATTTCAGCGCTCGCCTATGCCGATCGTGTGGTGCAGATTCCGATGACGCTGGTTGCGACCGCGGTGACGACCGCGACCTTTCCGCTGCTCTCGCGCACGGCGGCCCGCGGAGACGTGGCTGGGCTGCGCGGCACGCTGGGTCTTTCGATTCGCTTGCTCGCCGCGCTCCTGGTTCCCGCGGCGGTCGTCCTCCTGGTGTCGCCTGCCGACGTCGTTCGCGTCATTTTCGAGCGCGGCGCATTTGGTCCCGAGGAGGCCCAGATGACGGCCGTGACCTTGCGGGGCCTCGCGGTCGGTCTGCTGTTCATGGGCGTGCTCCAGGTCCTGCCGCGTGCGTTCAACGCTCTTCAGCTTGCGAGCTTCGTCGCGTTGAGCGGCGTCCTGAACCTCGGATTCAAGATCGCGATCAACCTGGTCCTCGTGCCCCTGGTCGGCTATCCGGGTTTTGCGCTGGCGACCTCCTTCATGTATATCGCCACTGGCGCGACCATGGCGTGATTCTGCGAGGACGACTGAGCGGGATCGATCTCCGCGCGTCGCTGCCGGCTCTCGCGCGCATCGTCGCGGCTGGGGCGTTGATGGCCGTGACCACAGTTGCGGTTTCGAAGAGTGCCGCCGCGTCGACCGCACCCGTCCGACTGCTCCTTGCCGGCGGTGTCGGCACGCTGATGTACGTCGCCGGCGTCTGGCTGTTCAGCGGAAGACCGCGCGGGCTTGCCGCTCTGGCTGCGCTCGAGCGGGACCCCGTCGTGAGCACTGATCGCGCGGAGACGCCAGGCGTCGATGGCCGGCTGACCACCCGGACGTATTGGGATCACTCCTGGCGCGGTGCCTCCGCCGGACGCCGCCGCGTCAAGCGCTTGCGCCGGCTCGAGGCGCTCGACTGGCAGTTCGGGCAGTTGCTCCTGCGCGCCGTCGACCGAGCGAAACAGGACGACCGGCCCGTTCGCGTCCTTGAAATCGGCTGCGCCAATTCGATCTGGCTGCCCTTTCTGGCCCGTGAAGCGCACGCGGACGTGGCCGGCGTGGATTTCTCGGAGCGCGGATGCGATCTGGCGCGGCAGAATCTCGCGGCGGAAGGGTGCGGGGGCTCGATCGTGTGCGCGGATTTCTTCGATACCGCCAGCGCGCCGTGGCACCGTTCGATCTGGTGATGTCGTTTGGACTCATCGAGCACTTCGAGGACGTGGCTGGCGTCCTTCGGTCGATGGGTTCGCTGCTCCGGCCGAGTGGCGTGCTCTTCGCCAGCGTGCCGAATCTCGGCGGTATCTACGGCCGGATGCAGAAGCTCGTCGACGCCAAAGTGCTCAGGCAGCACCTCGTGCTTGGCGCGTTGGAGCTGTCAGCCCACGCCCGCGATGCCGGACTGATCGATGTCGAGACGGGGTATGTCGGGGGCGCGCCGCGGTTGAGCGCGTTGAACTTCAGCCACATCGACTGGCTGCCATCGGCGGCCGTGCGGGTGCTGTCACAAGCCGGCTTCATCATCGACTACGCCGTGTCGCAACCGCTGCGTCCCTTCGGTTGCCCTCGGAGCGGCGCCTACCTTGCACCGTATGCATTCATGAGCGGCCTTTCCCCTGAAGGATCCCGCCGCGGGTCGGCCATGGCGCGGGCCCTCTGACGCATCGATGTGTGGCATCGCCGGCATCGTCGACCGAAAGGGCCTGCCCGATCGCGCCGATCTCGAGGCGGCGCGCGACTCGCTGGCGCATCGCGGGCCGGATGACGCGCGGACGTACGTCAATCCGTGCGGCGAGGCCGCGCTGCTGTTTCGCCGCCTGTCGATCATCGATCTGTCGGCGGTCGCCAACCAACCGCTCGCGAACGAAGACGAGCGGCGCTGGATCGTCTTCAATGGCGAGATCTACAACTTCCCCACGCTGCGGGCCGAGCTGGAACGCGCTGGGCATCGATTCCGTTCGCATAGCGACGCCGAAGTGATTCTCCACGGGTACGAAGAGTGGGGCGAAGCCTGCGTCGACCGATTCGTGGGCATGTTCGCCTTCGCGATCTGGGATGAAGATGCGCGGACGCTTTTCGCGGCGCGCGACCGTCTCGGCATCAAGCCGCTCTACTACCAGGAAACGTCGGACGGCGTGCGCTTCGCGTCGGAGTTGAAAGCGCTCGTCGCGCTGCCAGGCGGGCCACAGCGGATCGACCAGGCCGCGCTCTGGCACTACCTCGCCCGAGGTTACGTCTCGCCGCCGAGGACGATCTACGCCGAAGCCCGAAGTCTGCCACCGGCCCATCATCTGACGTGGTCGGCTTCGCGTGGGGGAGTTCGCATCGAGCGGTACTGGGACCCAATCGCCGCGTACGATCGCGGACGAGCGAGATTGGACACACCGTCGATGGACGAAGCGACTGAAGCGCTCGACGGGCTGCTTCGAGACGCCGTCCGGCTGCGCCTCGTCAGCGATGTGCCGATCGGCGCGTTCTTGAGCGGCGGACTCGACTCGTCCACTGTCGTCGCGTTGATGGCTCAGGTCGCCGACTCGAAGGTGCGAACGTTCACGATCGGCTTCGAGGCGCGCGAGCACAATGAGGCCCCGTTCGCGAAAGCGATCGCGGCGCATCTCGGCACGGATCACACCGAGCTCTATGCGACCGAGCAGCAGGCGCTCGACTTCATCCCTCGCCTGGCGGATCACTATGACGAGCCATTTGCGGATTCGTCCGCGTTGCCGACGTATCTGGTGTGTCTGCTGGCCCGGCAGCAGGTCACCGTCGCACTTTCTGGCGACGGAGGCGATGAGCTATTCGGCGGGTACAGGCACTACGAGACCGTCGAGCGTCGCCTGAACCGTGCGCGCCGCATTCCTGGCTTTGCGCGGGAGTGGATTGCCAAGGCAGCGGGCACGAGCCGGCACTCTCGCGCCCAACGCGCGCTCGTCTCGTTGCCCCTGGCCGCGCAGACGGAGGCGTTCTTCGACTACTTCACAAGCTTGTGGCGGCCGATGGAGCTCGCCAAGCTGGCGCCAGATCTGCCGCCGGCGCCCGGACTGCCAGCGGGCCGCCTCGACGATCGCGCCGCGACCCATCTGATGACGTTCAGCTTGAGCGACCTGCAACGGTACCTGCCGGACGACATCCTGACCAAGGTCGATCGCGCGAGCATGGCCGTCTCGCTCGAAGCGCGCGTGCCGTTGCTCGACCATCGCGTCGTGGAGTTCATGGTCGGCTTGCCCGATAACTTCCGCGTCGAGGGTGGCCGACGGAAGGCCCTCTTGCGTCGGGTCCTGGCGAAGTACGTGCCGTCGGCGCTCATTGACCGACCCAAACAAGGATTCGGCGTGCCGCTCGACGCGTGGCTGCGCGGACCTCTGCGGTGGATGCTCGATCAGGACCTGTCGGCCGATCGGCTGCGCCGCGAAGGATTGTTCGAGCCGACCGCGGTCCGCGCCGTCGTCGATCGCTTTGTTCGAGGCGACATCGGGCACGACCGGGTGTGGGTGCTGCTGATGTACCAGATGTGGGCGGAGAAGTATCGTGCCGCATAGCCCCCTGCGCGTCGCGCTCGTCTGCCCGTCGCTCGACTATGGTGGCGCGGAGCGTCATCTGTTGAAACTGACGTCGGCGCTCCGGACGTCTCGCATTCATCCCGTCGTCTTCGTGCTCGCGCACGGCGCGGCGAACCGCCTGGCGCCGGAATTCGCCGATGCTGGCGTGGACGTTCGCTTCGCGCCCGGCGCGAGCCACCTCCGCGTCATCTCGTGGCTGGTGAGCGCGCTGCGATCGGGTGGATTCGACGTGGCTCACAGCTTCCTTTGGCGCGCCGATATTACGCTCGCCCTGGCCGCGCGCCTCGCTGGCTTCACGCACGTGATCAGTTCCGAGCGTGGCGATCGCCTGGCCCCGGACCATACGAGTCCGTCGTGGCGATTCCGGCGATGGCTGGATCGTCGGTTGACGTTCAGCACGGCGCGCGCGCTCGTCGCCAACTCTCGCGCGGGCGCCGCGGCCGCAGCGGCCGCTGGATTTGACGAACAGAAGGCGATAGTCATTCCCAACTGGGTGGACCTTGCGGAGGTCGACGCCGCACGAGACGAAGCCCGCGCGCTGCGTCGCCAGTATGGTTGGGGTGCCAGCCCGGTTCTTGGCTTTGTCGGTCGCTTGTCGCCGGACAAGGGCGCCCTTGACTTCGTCGAGATCGCCGCGACGATTGCGTCGCGCCACCCCGACCTCGCGCGATTCGTGATGGTGGGGGATGGCGAACAACGACCTGCGGTCGAAGGCAGAATCGGTGCCGCAGGCTTGGCGAGCCGGTTCACGTTGACCGGCGCCGTCGATTCATCGATCGCCTTGATGCACGCGATCGATGTCGGTGTTATCTCGTCGCCCACCGAGTCGCTGCCGAACGTCCTGCTCGAGTTCATGGCGTGTGGCACGCCGGTGGTCGCGACCGGCGTCGGCGGAATCGTCGACGTGATTGAGGACGGCGTGTCGGGGCGCCTGGTGCCTCCGGGATCCGATCGAGGCCGCGGTCGACGCGAGCCTGGCGCTCCTGACGTCGCCGACCGAACGCTGCGCCATGGGACAAGCCGCGCGCGCGACGATTCACGGCCGGTTTCAGGCGGGGGCCATCGTGGCGGAGTACGTTCGCCTGTACGAGGATATCGCGCGTGAGTAGCCGGGACACCGCTGGTCGAGTTCGCTGGCCCTACGTCTTCGTCGTCTTGACCATCTGGACGTCGATCGCGCCGGTCGCGTACCTCTTTCACGTCGGGTCGTTTGGCATCGCGCCGTTCGAAATCTTCGAGGCCTGTGCGGTCGTGAGCTGCGCGCTGATGTGGTGGCGCGATCCAAGACGTTCGTCCGCCCCGTCGGGACGTACTGGCTCGTGGCCTTCATGGTGCTGACGTCGGCCTCCGCGCTCTTTGCAGACAACATGCGGACCGTCGTGACGGTGCTCGGACGGTTCTGGCTCGGATGGATCACCGTGTTTCTGCTGCCTTCGGTCGTGACCAATCGGCAGCAGCTCGGGAAGTTTCGTCACCGCGATGCTGTTTCAAGCGGTGGTGCTCGTGGGCCTCACTCTGGGCGCGGCGCTCAGCGACTTTGGCTTGCCGGCTCTGCCACCCGTGCTGATGATCCAGTTTCAGAAGAACGAATATGCGACCTACCTCGCGTTTGCCGTGGCCGTATCGTTCGTCGCGGTTCACCTGAACTGGACGCGACCGCGGGTCCGAAGGCTCGCGATCGTGGTCGCGGTGCTGTCCGTGGTGTCCTGGCCGTTGACGTATTCCCGCTCGGGTCTGGTTGCGCTGGTCGGTACCATGGGCCTGATGACCGTGCTCGTCCGGACGCGGCGCGTCGTGCTGGAGGTCGGGACTCTGCTGGCGCTCGGCACGATTGTGTGGTTCACGCTGCCCTCGCAGGTGCAACTGACGTCTGCGAGGGCGCTGCGGTCGCTGACGCCCGGGCGAATGAGCGCCGCGTTCGAGGCCTTAGGAGATGAACTGGAGACGCCATCGGACACGTTTGAACAGACGATCGATGAGCGGCTCGTCCTCGATCGCGCCGCGGTGCGAACGATTCGGCAGCATCCGGTGATCGGGTTGGGACTCACGCAATGGGAGGCGCAATCACCGGTCAAAGTGTCGGTCTTCGATGTGAAGCGCTGGCGGCCGATCACGGTGGGCGCCACCATTCACAACCGCTGGCTGCTCATCGCCGCTGAGAGCGGCCTGCCGACACTCGCGATGTATCTCGGCTTTGTCGGATGGGCGCTCTGGCGCGCATGGCGGCTCCGGGCTCGGGTCGATGCGGAGATGCGATTCCTTCTTGGCGTGATGATCGCCTGCACGGTGGCCCTGCAAGTCGCGATGGTCGCAATGCCCGGCACGTTGTGGGAGTACAACCAGATGGCGATGCTCGTCACCGTCCTGCACGTTGCACAATCGGACGAGCGCCGCGACTCGCAGCCGCGGCCGGCCGCATGAAGCGGGCCGTCATCGTTCATCCCTACCGTCACGTCGGCGGTCCGGACACGTTCGTCACCAACGTCGTCAAGATTCTGAGGCTGCGCGGATGGCAGGCGTGGGTCGTCGTCGGCATCGATCGACCGCTCTCCGCGGTGCTTCGCGGACTTGGGGCAACGGTGGTCGTCGTTCCAGAGCTTTCCACGCTTCCGCGGTCGCTCTCACCGCTTCACCTCGTGTCGTACCTGGCGAGAACCCGCAAGGTCACGGCGGTCGTCCGCGACCTCGTCGAGCGCCACGCCATCAACGTCGTCCATGGCGTGCACGAGACGATGTGGTCGGTGTTGCGTGGGCTGCGACGAACTGGTGCAGGTCTGGTCGTGAGCGTCCACGGGCTGCGTTTTGCCTCGCCCGCATGGGCGGGCCGGGTCAACACGCGGCTCCTGGCCGGAAGCGCCGATCGCATCATCTGCGTCTCGCAGGTGGTGCGGCAGGTCTTCCGCGGCTGGGGGGTGACCGACGAACAGCTGTCGCTGATGCCGAGTTCCGTGGATCTCGACCGGTTCTCGCCGGGCGTTTCAGGGGACGCGGTGCGTCGCGAGCTGGGCATTCCGCTCGACGCCGTGCTGGCCGGGACGGTTGGCTCGATCGACGAGCGAAAGGGCCAGGTCTATTTTGTCGACGCGTGCGGTCTGCTTCGTCGCCGCAATCCTCTCTTCAGAGCCGTAGTCGTGGGCCACACGGAGGGCGCTCCGGCGGCGCCCGGATCGTATCTGGACCTGTTGCGCGCGCGCTCGAGTGCCCTGGAACTCGATGGCTGCCTGCAGTTCGTTCCGGCGCGCTCGGACGTCCCAGCCGTGATGGCCGCACTCGACGTCCTGGTACAGCCCTCGCTGACTGAGGCGGGGCCGCGCGCGCCGCTCGAAGCCATGGCGATGTCGCGACCGGTGGTCGGCACGCGTGTCGGTGCGATTCCTGAAGAGGTGGTCGAGGGTGAGACCGCGCTTCTTGTGCCCCCAGCGGATGCGGCGAGTTTGGCGGATGCGATCTCCCGTCTGATCGACGCGCCACACCTGCGCGCCGAGCTCGGTCGAGCCGGGCGCAAGCGGGTCGAGCGCCACTTTTCACTCACGGCCACCGCCGAGACGGTCGAGCGTGTCTACGACGAGGCAGCCGCTCGAGCCGACCGGCGACGAACGTCGTGATACGGTAGCTTGCCGACGTGCGTCGCATGCGCATCCTCGTCCTCGGCATGAACTATCTGCCTGAGTCCGCGTCGATTGGGCCGTATACCGCGGACCTGGCGGAATTCCTCGTGAAGCGTGGACACGACGTGCAGGTCGTCACGAGCTTCCCGATGGCGCCGCAGTGGCGTATCTGGGACGGCTACCGCGGCGAGTGGTGGCGGCGCGAGGTGATCAACGGCGTCCGCGTGCTGCGCACGTACGTTTACGTCCCGGCCGATCCGCGGCGGGCGTTGAAGCGCGTGCTGTACGACCTCTCGTTCAGCGCGTCCGGGCTCGCCGGCGCGCTGGCGAGCGGCGGCGCGGATGTCGTCCTCGCGATCTCGCCGCCCCTGCAGCTCGGCGTGACAGCGTGGATCGCGAGCCTCTTCAAGCGCGCGCCCGTCTGCCTCCACCTGCAGGACCTCGTGCCGGACGCCGCCGTCGCCACCGGTTTGATCGACGAACGCAGCAGGATGTTGCGCCTGGCGCGCCGCCTCGAGCGGTTTGTTTATCGCCGTGCGGCGCGAATTGGCGTGATCTGCGAGGGCTTCAGGACGAATCTCCTTGCCAAGGGCGTGCCCGCGGAGAAGATCGATCTGCTGCCGAACTACATCGACCTCGAGTTCATGCGGACCGGCCCGCGCGACGACGCGCTGCGCGCGCGGCTCGGCGCGCGCGCAAACGATTTCCTCGTCATGTACTCCGGCAGCATCGCGCTCAAGCAAGGCCTCGAGCTGCTCGTCGACGCGGCCGATCGCTTGCGCAACGAGCCCGGCGTGAAGTTCGCGATCGTGGGCGAGGGGCCGCCGCTCGAGGCGCTCAAGGACAAGGCGCGCGTCCTGGCGCTCGCCAACGTGGCGTTTCTGCCCTTTCAGCGGCGCGAGACCCTGCCGCGGCAGCTCGCGTCGGCTGACGCGCTCGTCATCACGCAGCGCCCGACGATTCGCGACGTCGTCTTTCCGGGCAAGCTCCTGTACTACATGGCGGCGGGCCGGCCGATCCTCGCGGCCGTGAGCGGCGACAGCGAGACGGGCCGTTTCATCACGGCGACCGGCGTCGGCGTCGTGACGCGGCCCGAGCAGCCGGACGATCTCGCCGAGGCGATCCTGCGGCTGCGGCGCGGCGGCGCGGCGGACATGGGCCGGCGCGGGCGCGCGCAGGTCGAAGCTCAATTCGCGGGCACGGTGGTGCTGCCGGCGTTCGCCGCGGCGCTCGAGAGAATGGCGGCCCGGCATGCGTGACGCCACGCTCCGCGATCGCGTCGTCGTCATCACGGGCGGATCGAGCGGCATTGGGAAGCAGACGGCTCGTCGCCTGCTCGAGCGGGGCGCGACCGTGGTCATCGCGAGCCATGACGCCAGCCGGCTTGAGCAGGCTCGAGCGGATCTGCACGGCGTGTCGTCCACCGTCGAGGCGGTTGCCTTCGACGTACGGAAAAGCGACGACGTCGAGCGTGCCGTGCAGCAGATTCTCGACCGGCACGGACGTGTCGATATCCTGATCAACAATGCCGGCTATGCCGTCTACCGGCCGTTCGAGGAAAGCGACCTTGCGGAGATTGTCGACCTGGTCGACGTCAACCTCACGGGCGCGATGCGAGTGACGCGAGCCGTGCTGCCGGCGATGATTGCGCGGCGGTCCGGCCGAATCGTCAACGTGGCGTCAATTGGCGGCGAGACGATCATCACCCCCAACGCCGTATACTGCGCCGCCAAGCATGGCCTGGTCGCGTGGACGAAAGCGCTGCGCTACGAGGTCGCGCACTTTGGTCTCTCCGCCAACGTCGTGTGTCCCGGCTTCACAGTGACGCACTTTCACGACCATCCGACCTTCCGCCGGCGCGATCCGTACCGGCGCGCCGGCCGGAAGGCGATGGACGCCGATGCCGTGGCGCGCGGAATTCTCGCGGCTATCGAATACGATCGCGTGGTGACCTACGTGCCGCGCTGGCAGGGACTGGTCGCCTGGGCGCTCGCCGCGCTGCCGCTGGCGACGATGCCGGTCTGGAATCACGTCGCGCGCCGCCGCGTGGCGCAGCTCTACGAACAGATTGACGCCGAACGTGACCATGACTCGATCCCGCCTCGCGGCTAGTCCGGCGCCGGCATGCTGTCCGATCTGCGGCGCTGTCGCGGAGGCTCGCCCATTCTTCACCTCGCCCGAGTGGCTCGTCGTGCGGTGTCCGAGCTGCACGTTCGCGTGGGCCATCGATCTCGACCAGGGTCCGGAGACCACGGCATTTTCGTGGGGCGAGGACATCGTTGTCGAGTCACAACGGCGCGAGGCGATGTATCGCGATTGGCTCGCGCGCATCGAGAAGCACCAGCCGTCGCCGCGCGCGTGGCTCGACGTCGGCTGCGGCGGCGGCGGCATGCTCACGTGCGTGGCGGCAGCCGGTTTCGAGGCGGAAGGCATCGAGCTCAGTCCGTCCGCCGATTTGATCACGGATCGGTTCGGCATTCCGGTGCACAAGGTTCCGCTTACCGACGCGCTGCCGCGATTGCGTCACCGGCGCTTCGGGGTCGTCAGCTACTTTCACGTGCTCGAGGACGTTGTCGCATCCCGTCGGGGAGCTCGGCGCGGCGCGGGGGCTGCTCGGCCCGGAGAGCCTGCTCGTGGTGGAGGTGCCGTTTTTCGACTCCCTGCCCTGGCGCGTCCTCGGCTCCCGCCATCGCCACTTCTACCGGGGGCATCGGTCGTACTTCAACCGCCGGTCGCTCGAAGGCATGCTGACGAAGACTGGGTTCACGGTGCTCGAATCGGGCAGCGTGCCGTACCAGATGACCGCCGACTGGCTGCTCACCCGGCTCGGGACCCCCGGCCGGCCGCTGCGCCGTGCCCTGCCGCCGAGGCTGCTCCGCCGGGCCCTGCCGATCAACACCGGCGAGGACCCGCTCGCGATCGCGCGGGTCGCGCCGGGCTGAACCGGCTCTGAAGCGAAAGCGCGTCAGCGCCGAAACAAAGCGCGGTACAATGCTCGCGCTCAGCCCGATGGCTCTCGCAGCAAGACGGGCGCGTCGACGCCGGTTCTCCCCGGCACCAGCCACGACGCGCACCTCGAATCGGTCATACCGCGCCGCCTGCTCTGGGCGATCGACGCCGCGACGATGGTCGTGTCGTTTCTGGTCGCGCACGCGGTGTCGCCAGCGCTGCAGCGCTTCATAATGCCGGGCGGATGGCTGCACCTGGCCTGGCTGGATCGCCTGGTCGCGTTGCCGGCGGCGCCGACGTCCGGCGTGGCCATCCCGTCGGGGACGTCGTGGCCGCGCTGGGCTTTCTCGTGCCGGTGACGATTCTCGCGATGCAGGCCCTCGGCGGCTACAGGCCGGTCGAGCGGCAGTCGCGCACGCGGCTGGTCCTGAGCACGCTTTTCGCCCCGATCCTTGCGCTGAGCGGGTTCACCCTGCTCGTGTTTACGCTGAACAGCACGTGGTGGAGCCGCACGCTCGTGTTCTCCTACACGGTGCTGACGTTCGCCGGCCTGTTCGGCTATCGCGGCGTGCTGCGCGCGTACAAACGGCGTGCTCGCCTCGTCCACGGGCGCTACGCGCGCGCCGTGGCGTTCGTCGGGGCCCCGAAGGAAGTGGACAGGCTCGTCGCCAAGCTGCAGGCGCCGGAGTTCGAAGCGCACTACCAGCTCGTGGGCTTCTTCGGGCTGTCGCACTCGACGCCGCCAGTGAGCGACCTGATGTTTCCGCACCTCGGCCACGTCAGCACGCTGCCGGCCTCGCTCGTCCACACGCCGATCGATCTCGTCGTCGTGATCCAGCCCGAGAACGAGGCGACCTGGCTGCCCGACGTCCTCCGCGCGCGCGCGACTACTTCAAGGTCTCGGTGCAGATCATCCAGGCGCTGCTCACGATGGCGCCGGCGCTGGTCGATTTGCACGTGCCGCTCCACGGCGATCCGCTCGCGCTGCCGAGCACGATCCTCAAGCCGGCGCGGATCGACTCCGACGCGCTGTTCCTCAAGCGGCTCATCGACGGTGTCGTCGCTCGCGCTGCTCGTGCGTCCTCAGCCCGCTGTTCCTCCTCATCGCGATCGCGATCAAGCTCACGACGCCGAAGCTGCCCGTCTTCTACCGGTGGCGCGTCATCGGCTACAAGGGACGTCCCTTTGTGGGGTACAAGTTCACGACGATGGAAGCGGACGCCGAGTCCAAGCGCGCCGAGCTGATGCACCTGAACGAGATGCAGGGACCAGTGTTCAAGATCAAGGATGATCCGCGCGTCACGCCCATCGGGCGTTTCCTGCGCAAGTACAGCCTCAACGAGCTGCCGCAGCTCTGGAGCGTGCTCAAGGGCGATATGAGCCTGGTAGGCCCGCGGCCGGTGTTTCCGCACGAGCTCGCCGGCTACGAGCTGTGGCAGAAGCGGAAGCTCTCGATTCGGCCCGGCATCACGTGCCTTTGGCAGGTGCACGGGCGGAACACGATCAGCAGCTTCGACGAGTGGGTCCGGATGGACCTCGAGTACATCGACAACTGGTCGCTCTGGCTGGATTTCCGGATTCTCGCGCGCACGGCGTGGGCCGTCGTCGCGGGCACCGGTTCATGAGCAGCCGTGTCGCGGTGACGGGCGGCTGTGGCTTCATCGGCAGCCATCTGGCGGAGCGGCTGCTCGCGCGCGGCCACGAGGTGGTCATCGTCGACGATCTGTCGACCGGCCAGCTCGAGTTCGCCGAAACGCCACTCGCCAATCCCCACGCGAGGCTCGTGCGCGCGGACGTGAAAGTGCTCGACCCGCTCGTCGACGCGTTTCGCGGCTGCACGGCCGTGTATCATCTCGCCGCCAACGCGGACGTGCGATTCGGTCCGGAGCATCCGCGCAAGGATCTCGACCAGAACACGATCGGCACGTTCAACGTGCTCGAGGCGATGCGGCGCGCCGGCGTCACGCGAATCGCGTTCGCGTCCACCGGATCGGTCTACGGCGAGGCGGCCGTGATTCCCACGCCGGAGGACGCGCCGTTTCCGGTGCAGACGTCGCTCTACGGCGCGTCGAAGCTGGCGGGCGAAGGGCTGATCGCGGCGTACGCGGAGGCTTCGGGTTCTCGGCGCTGGATCTTCCGGTTCGTGTCGATTCTCGGCGAGCGCTACTCGCACGGCCACGTGTTCGATTTCTACAAGCAGCTGCGCGACCATCCGGACGAGCTGCGCGTGCTCGGCGACGGCTAGCAGCGCAAGTCGTATCTCTACGTCCAGGACTGCATCGACGCGATCCTGCTCGCGATCGGACGCCGAGGCGCCGCGCGTCGCGATCTTCAATCTCGGGCACCGACGAGTACTGCCGAGTCACGATTCGATCGGCTGGATCACCGGGCACCTCGGCCTGACACCGCGTCTGATGTACTCCGGCGGCGATCGCGGCTGGATCGGCGACAACCCGTTCATCTTTCTCGACTGCTCGAGAATGCGCGCGCTCGGGCTGGACGCCGTCGCTGTCGATCCGCGACAGCGTCATCCGCACGGTCGACTACCTGCGAGAGAACGAGTGGCTGCTCGCGGCGCGCGCGTGAGCGTCGACGCTACTTGGCGTCCGGCTTGCCCACCTCGATGCGGATCGCTGACGGATCGCCAGGTCCGGTGGCGGAGAAGTCGACGCGCTCGAACCAGCGCCCGCGATCGGGCGGCCGCAGCTCGACCCTCTGCCAGTCCGCGCCCGAGAGCGTGACGGTCGCAATCAGCTCGCCGCCCACGCGCACCTGAACCGACAGCGGGTCGGGCGAGGCTCCGGCCCGGCGAATCGGCACGATCGATGTGCGATCGATCGGCAGGTACAGCGAGAACGTCCGGCTCGGCTTCGCGAAAGCGGATGTCACCTCCGGTGCGCCAGCCGGAGAGTCCGACGCCCTGGTACTCCAGGTCCGCCTGCGCGCGCAGCGCGGCCGCGCGGAACGGGACCGAGATCGCGAGCAGCACGCACGCGGCCGCGGCGAGCGGCCGCTGCCAGGTCGGGCGTGTGGGCGGCGGCGCCAGCGCCGCGAGCACGCCGAACGTCATCCAGAACGGCCATGCGACCTCGGGCAGGAGCAGCGGGTGGCCCGTCATCGCGGTCAGGCCGAATCCCGCGAGCCCGGCGACCAGCCAGAAGCGCACCGCCGATCGTTCGCGCGCCTCTGCGAGAACCGACGCGACGAGCACGAGGCCGACGAGCGCCGTCACGGCCAGCAGGCCGGCCAGGCCTTCCTCCGCGAGGATCTGCAGCGCGTTGTTGTGCGCGTTCTCGGGGCCAAACGGCGACCCGAAGGCCACGGCGCGCTCGGCGAACGTTCCGATGCCAGCGCCGAACACCGGCGCGGTCCGGGCCATTCGCAGGGCGACTTTCGCCATCGACAGCCGGCCGAGAATCGAGAACGAGACCACATCGCTGCGGCCGGCGGGATAGAGCAGCGCGTACAGCCCGCCCGCAACGACGAGCGCGATCGCCACGCTCGCGGCCGCCAGCCAGACCACGCGGCCGCTCGGCGCCAGCCGGATCGTCAGCGCGCCCGCACCCACGAGGACCGTCGCCAGCACCGCGATGCGCGAACCGCTCAGCCATAGCGTCGCCAGCATGATGACGAGCAGCACGCTCACCGCTGCCGCGCGTCGTGGGGGCCGGGTGACGAGCGCCACGCCGGCCAGCGTCACCAGCACGAACATGGACGCCGCGGCATTCCGATCGTAAAACATGTTGTAGCGCGTGTTCAGGAACAGCGCCGGGGCGGCCTGCAGGAACGCACCGCCGCGCATCGCGGCCGCGAACACACGGTAGAGGTTCAGCAGGCCGGCGGCCGAGTACCCGATGAGCGAGAATGCCGACCGCGCGCCGCGCGAGCCCAGGCGTCCGGCGCACGATCGTTCCGCCGCCCAGACGAGCGCCATGCCTTCCGCGACGGCGATCGCCGCGATCGCCGGCAGCCAGGCGATGCTCAACCCATCGCGCCAGAGATTGGTGACGCGCTGCCAGGCGGTCAGGCCGCCCTCGCCGGCCATCAGCAGCCGCGTTGGCATCAGCGTGATCGCCGAGGCCGCGGCGACGGCGGCGACGATCGCCGCCGGCGTGGCTGTGCGCGACGCCGGCTCAGCTGGCCGCCAGCGGATGAGCGCGCCGGTGATCACGGCGACGACCATGCCCTCGAGGATGTGCGGGCCGCGCGTCGAAACCGAAACGAGCGTCGAGATGTCGTATGCGATCGGCCCGAGCCCCGCGAGCGTGAGCAATCCGTTGGCCGGGGACGCGATGACGATCGAAAGCAGGACGAGCTGAACGATCTTTGCCGGAAGCGGGTACGGTTGCGCCAGCCACGCTGCTTGCAAGCCGACCGCCGCGACCAGGCAGGTGCTGCGGAAGACGCTGTCGCACGGCGCCACAGTATATCGCGCGCACTTTACGCGCCGCGCGCGCCGCGCAACCACGCGTCGGGGCGGTGATACCCTATCGGCTGCGAGCGCAATGCACGTCACCATCCTGGGGCTGTGGCATCTCGGCACGGTCACCGCGGCCTGCCTGGCGAGCCGCGGCCATTGCGTGACCGGCTCGATCGCGACGCGGCCGCGGTTCGAGACGCTGTCCGAAGGCCGCCGCCGGTCTCCGAACCGGGCTCGACGCTCTCGTGCGTCGAGAGCGTCGATCGCGGATTGTTGCGGTTACGACCGATCCTGGCGGCGCGCGTCGACTCCGCGACGTCCTCTGGATTTGCCTGGGACACGCCGGTCAATGAAGACGATCGCGCCGACGTCGACTCGTGATTCAACACATCGAGGCGCTGTTCCCCGCATCTCCGAACCGGCACGGCTTGTCGTCGTCTCCTCTCAGCTGCCGGTCGGCACGTGCGGCGCGTCTCGAGCAGCCGTGTCCGAAGGCGTCCAGCGATCCGGCATTGAGTTCGCATGCTCGCCGGAGAATCTCCGGCTGGGCAGGCGATTGAGGTCGTTCACCCATCCCGATCGTGTCGTCGTTGGCGTGCGCGACGCGCGGCACGACGGCCGCGCATTGCGACGCCTGCTGCGCCGTTCACCGATCGGATCTCGAGTGGATGTCGATCGAGTCGGCCGAGATGACCAAGCACGCGATCAATGCGTTCCTCGCGACGTCCGTCACGTTCATCAACGAGATCGCGACGCTCTGCGAGGCCGTGGGCGCCGATGCCGAAGAGGTCGAGCGCGGCCTGAAGACCGACATGCGCATCGGTCCGGGCGCGTATCTTTCGCCGGGCGGCGCGTTCGCCGGCGGCACGCTCGCGCGCGACGTGATGTTTCTGCGCGGCCTCGGCGATCGCACACCGGCCGAGCCGCTCCTCGACGGGCTGGTCGCGAGCAACGAGGCGCATCGCGCAGTGGGCGCAGCAGCGCCTCGTCGCCGAGCTCGGCACCGCTCGATGGCGCGACCGTCGCCGTGTGGGGTCTGACCTACAAGCCCGGCACCGATACGCTTCGGCGGTCGGGCGCGGTCGAGTTCTGCCGGTGGCTGCTCAGCCAGCACGCGCGCGTCCGCGTCCACGATCCCGCGGTGCGCGTCCTGCCGCCTGAACTCGGCGGCCGCCGAGCAGTCCGTGCGCATCCCGGTCGATGCCGCGCTCGGGTGCAGCCGCGCTCGTCGTGGCCACCGAGTGGCCAGAGTACCGGCAGGTCGCGGCCGAGGCGCTGGCCACGCGCATGCCGAAGGGTCTGGTGCTCGACGCGAATCGATTCCTGGCGAAGACGCTCGGGCAGGACGCCCGCTTTCGTCTCGTCGCCGTCGGACAGCCACACGCATGACGCTGCCGTTGCAGGGGCGCGCGGCGGCGATCACGGGCGCGAGCCAGGGGCTGGGGCTCGCGATCGCGCGCGCCTACGTCGCCGCCGGTGCGAGCGTCATCATGTGCGCGCGCGACGCCGACGCGATCGAGCAGGCGCGCCGCTCCGCTCGACGATGTGGCGCCGTCGGGACAGGCGGTGCTCGCGATGCCGGCTGACGTATCCAATGAAGACGACGTCAGACGGCTCGTCGATCGCGCGGAGGCTCGATCGTTCCCGCAGATCCACGTGCTGGTGAACAATGCGGGCGTCTACGGGCCGATGGGCGCGATCGAAGACGTCGACTGGAGCGATTGGGTGCAGCGCGATCGAGATCAATCTCTGCTCGGATCGGTGCTGCCGTGCCGCGCGCTCGCTGCCGCACTTCCGGCGGCATGCGCTACGGCAAGATCGTCCAGCTTTCCGGCGGCGGCGCCACGAATCCTCTTGCCGCGTCGTCAGCGCCTACGCGGCGTCGAAGGCCGCGATCGTGCGCTTCGCCGAGACGCTCGCGGAAGAAGCGCGCGGCCGCCGGCATCGACGTCAACGCGATCGCGCCGGGCGCGCTCAACACGCGCCTGCTCGACGAGGTGCTGGCGGCCGGGCCCGAGCGCGTCGGGCGAGGCTTCTACGAGCGGGCGCTCGAAGACCGAAGCAGGGCGGTGCACGCCGCTCTCAGTCGGCGCCGAACTCGCGGTGTTCCTCGGCTCGGCGCGCGAGCGACGGCATCACCGGCAAGCTGCATCAGCGCCGTCTGGGATCCGTGGCGGGACGCTGCCCGCGCACCGCGCCGATCTCGACAGAGAGCGACATCTACACGCTGCGGCGCATCGTGCCCAAGGATCGCGGACCTGTCGTGGGGCCGACGCCTCATGAGCGCCGAGGCGTCGCTCATCGTCGGCTGCGGGCTGATCGGGCGCAAGCGGCGCGCGGGCGCTCGGCGCTGCGCAGGCTGGCTGGCCTGTGCCGACGTGCGACCTCGAGCGCGCCGAGCACGCTCGCGGCCGGTCGCGCCGGGCCGCCGGGCGACCGCCGACTGGCGCGACGCCGTCGACGCACCCGGCGGTCGACATCGTCATCGTCGCGACGACGCAACGACGCGCTGGCGCCGGTGACGCCGCGGCGCCGTCGAGGCGGGCAAGCACGTGCTGGTCGAAAAGCCGGCGCGCGCACTCGACGATCTGCGCGAGCTCGACCGGCTCATCGCCGCGAGCCGGCGGACCGGCGCGCTGCGTGCGCGTCGGCTTCAACCATCGCTATCATCCGGCGCTGCGCAAGGCGCGCGAGCTGGTCGACACGCGGCGTCGCTCGGGCCGCTGATGTTCGTGCGCGGCCGCTACGGCCACGGCGGGCGCATCGGCTACGACAAGGAGTGGCGCGCCGACCCGGCGCGTCTCCGGCGGCGGCGAGCTCATCGACCAGGGCGTGCACCTGATCGATCTCGCGCGCTGGTTCCTCGGCGACTTCACGCCGGTCGAGGGCTTCGCCGCCACCTATTTCTGGGACATGCCGGTCGACGACAACGCGTTCCTGCTGCTGCGCACGGCCGACGGCCAGACGGCGTTCGCTGCACGTCAGCTGCACCGAGTGGAAGAACATCTTCTCGTTCGAGATCTACGGCCGGACAGGCAAGCTGCAGATCGACGGGCCTCGGCGGCAGCTACGGCGTCGAGCGGCTGACGTTCTACCAGATGCTGCCGCGAGATGGGGCCGCCCGAGACGCACGTCTGGGAATATCCCGGCGCCGGACGAGTCGTGGGACGATCGAGTTCGCGGACTTCGTGGACGACATCCGCCTGCGGTCGCCGGACGCCGGCCTCGGGCTCGCGCGACGCGCTCGCCGGCGCTCGAAGTCGTCGGCACGATCTATCGCAGGCCACGCGCCGATGATCATCACGCGCAGCCCGCTGCGCATCACGCTCGGCGGCGGCGGCACCGACCTGCCGTCCTACTACCGCGAGCACGGCGGGTTCCTGATCGCGGCGGCCATCGACAAGTACGTCTACGTCACGGTCATGCGGCCGTTCGCGCCGGGATCTATCCTGAAGTACTCGAAGCTCGAGCACGTCGACCGCGTCGACGAGGTCCAGCATCCGATCATCCGCGAGGCGCTCCGCATGCTCGAGCTTCGGCACGCCGCAGATCGAGATCACGACGCTCGCCGACATCCCGGCCGGCACCGGGCCTCGGCTCGTCCGGCAGCTTCACGACGGCGCTGCTCAAGGCGCTCTACACGCATCGCCGGCGACTGCTCCACCCGAGCGAGCTCGCCGAGCTCGCCTGCGACATCGAGATCGACCGGCTCGGCGAGCCGATCGGCAAGCAGGACCAGTACATCGCCGCGTTCGGCGGCGTCACCTGCTTCACCTTCCACGCCGGACGACACGGTCGAGGCCGAGCCGCTGGCGACTCGGCACGAGACGCGCTGCTTCGACCTCGAGGACAACCTGCTGCTGTTCTTCACCGGCTTCTCGCGCAGCGCCGGCGACGATCCTCAAGGACCAGAACACGCGCACGCCAGCAGAGCGACGCCGAGATGCTCGCGCAACCTGCACTACGTCAAGGAGCTCGGGCTACGCAGCCGCGAGGCGCTCGAGGCGCGGCGACCTGCGCCGCTTCGGCGAGCTGATGCACGAGCACTGGGAGCACAAGAAGCAGCGCTCGCGGCGGCATGAGCAACCCGCAGATCGACGAGTGGTACGAGCTCGGCCGCGCAGAACGGCGCGATCGGCGGCAAGCTGGTCGGCGCCGGCGGCGGCGGGTTCCTGATGTTCTACGCCGAGGATCAGCGGCCGGCTGCGCCAGGCGATGCGCGAGGCCGGGCTCGAGGAAGTGCGCTTCCGCTTCGACTTCGAGGGCACCAAGGTGGTGTTCGCGTGACGCCTGCCCGTCGCGATCCTGGCCGGCGGCCTGGCGACGCGGCTGCGGCCGCTCACCGAGCAGCTCCCGAAGGTCGCTGATCGAGGTCGCGGGCCAGCCGTTCGCCGAGCATCAGCTCGAGCTGCTGCGCGCGCCAGGGCGTGCGCGACGTCGTGTTCTGCCTCGGCCATCTCGGCGAACAGGTCGAGGCGCGCGCTCGGCGACGGCGCGCGCTGGGGCATGCGACGTTCGAGTACGTCTTCGACGGCCGACGCTCGCTCGGCACCGGCGGCGCGCTGCGCGGCGCTGCCGCTGCTCGGCGACGACGTTCTTCGTGCTCTACGGCGACTCGTACCTCGACTGCGACTTCGGCGCCGTCGAGCGCGCGTTTCGCGCGAGCCGGCAAGCGCACGGCCTGATGACGGTCTTGCGCAACGACGATCGCTGGGACCGCAGCAACGTCGCAGTTACGACGGACGGCCGCATCGTCCGGTACGACAAGCGCGAGCGCGACACCGAGCATGCACCACATCGACTACGGCCTCGGCGTCCTCACGCGCGCGCGCGTTCGCGAGCCTGCCCGGCGGACGACGCCGTTCGACCTGGCCGACGTCTATCAGGATCTGGTCGCGCGCGGCGAGCTCGCCGGCTACGAGGTGTCGAGCGGTTCTACGAGATCGGCTCGCCCGAGGGGCTCGAGGACACGCGGCGCGTACTGTCGCGCGCACGAGGCACGCGACATGAGCTACGCCGCGCAGCACCTGGACGAGGCCGCGCGAGATCGTCGCGGCGCATCGACGCCGCGGCCGATCGAGCGGATGGCCGACGATGCTCGCGGCGCCTGCGAGCGCGCGGCGGCCGGCTGTTCTTTCTCGGCGTCGGCGGCAGCGCGGGCAACTGCTCGCACGCGGTGAACGATTTCCGCAAGATCGCCGGCTTCGAGGCCTACGCGCCGACCGACAACGTGTCCGAGCTGACCGCGCGGACCAACGACGAAGGCTGGGAGACGGTGTTCGTCGCGTGGCTCGCAGGGCAGCCGCCTGCGGCCGAGGACGCGGTGTTCGTGTTCTCGGTCGGCGGCGGCAGCCTCGAGAAGAACATCAGCCCGAATCTCGTCGCGCGCGCTCGACTACGCCAAGCAGGTCGGCGCGCAGCATCGTCGGCGTCGTCGGCCGCGACGGCGGCTACACGGCGCAAGGTCGCGGACGCGTGCGTGATCGTGCCGACGGTCAATCCCGAGACACGTCACGCCGCACTCCGAGGCGTTTCAGGCCGGTGTCTGGCACCTGCTCGTCTCGCATCCGAAGCTCAAGGCCATCCGACCAAATGGGAATCGATGCGCGGTGAACGCGCGGCGGTCTTCCTCGATCGCGACGGCGTGATCAACCGCGCCATCGTCCGCGACGGCCGGCCGTATCCGCCCGACGCTGTCGGACGACGTCGAGATCCTGCCGGGCGTGGCCGACGCGCTCGCGCGCCTCAAGGCCGCCGGATTCGCGCTGGTCGTCGTCACCAATCAGCCCGACGTCGCCCGCGGCACGTCAGCGCCGCGCAGCGTCGAAGCGATTCACGCCCGGCTCGCCGCCGAGCTGCCGATCGACGAATTCCGCGTCTGCTATCCACGACGACGGCGATGACTGCGCGTGCCGCAAGCCCAAGCCCCGGGCATGCTGCTCGACGCCGCGCGCACTCGACATCGATCTGGCGCGCAGCGTGCATGGTGGGCGACCGCTGGCGCGACGTCGAGGCCGGCAACGCGCCGGGTGCCCGCGACGATTCTCGTGGACTACGGTACGACGAAGCGGAACGGCCGCACCGGACGCTGCGCGTGTGCGGTCGCTAGCGGAGCGCCGTGCCTTGGATTCTCGAAGCGGTCTCGAGGCGGCGTGATGACGACAGATGCGACGATCTGCACGGTCAAGATCTTCGCGGACGGCGCCGAGCTTGCCGGGCATGCTCGACGCTGTACGGCAAGCCGCTACATCAAGGGCTTCACGACCAATCCGACGCTGATGCGCAAGGCCGGCATCACGCGACTACCGCGCGTTCGCGCGGAGATCCTGGCGGCCATTCCCGATCGGCCGATCTCCTTCGAGGTGTTCTCCGACGAGTTCGCCGAGATGGAGCGGCAGGCGCGTGAGATCGCGACGTGGGGCGACAACGTCTACGTGAAGATTCCGGTCACGAACACGCGGCGCGAGTCCGCGTCGCGCTTGATCCGCGCGCCTGTCGCACGCGGGCATCAAGCTCAACGTCACCGCGCATCCTGACGCTCGGAGCAGGTGCGCGAGGTCGTCGACGCGCTTGCGCGGCGGCGCGCCGGCGTGCGTGTCCGTGTTCGCCGGGCGCATCGCCGACACCGGCCGCGATCCCGTGCCGCTCATGGCCGCGGCGGTCGAGCTCCTGCGCGCCGCGCCGCAGCGCCGAGCTGATCTGGGCGAGCCCGCGCGAGCTGCTGAACATCTTCCAGGCCGACGCCATCGGCTGCCACATCATCACCGTCACGCACGACATCCTGAAGAAGCTTGACGCTGGTGGGCAACGACCTCGACGAATTCTCGCTCGACACGGTCAAGATGTTCCACGCCGACGCGCAGAAAGCCGGGTTCTCCTTGTGAGCGTGGACGGTGCTAACGTGAGGTCGTGGCACCACCGATAACTCAGCCCGAGAGCTAGACTCTTATGACGCCTCTGACCCCCGCCTCCCGCATCTTCGTCGCCGGCCATCGCGGCCTCGTCGGCTCCGCCATCCTGCGCCGCCTCGAGGCCGAGGGCTTCCGCCACGTCCTGACCGCCACGCGCGACCAGCTCGACCTGCGCGACCAGGCGGCGGTCGAACTACTGGTTCCGGGCCAACCGGCCCGAGTACGTGTTCCTCGTCGCCGGCACCGTCGGCGGCATCATGGCCAACTCCACGCGGCCGGCGGAGTTCATCTACGACAACATGATGATCCACGCCACGGTGGTGCACGCCGCGCACCTGTTACGGCGTCAAGAAGCTGCTCTACCTCGGCAGCTCGTGCATCTACCCGCGCGATGTCGCCGCAGCCGATGACGGAGGAGTACCTGCTCGACCGGCCCGCTCGAGCCGACCAACGAGGCCTACGCGATCGCGAAGATCGCCGGCATCAAGCTGTGCCAGGCCTACCGCACGCAGTACGGCTGCGACTTCATCTCGGCGATGCCGACCAACCTCTACGGCCCGAACGACAACTTCGACCTGACGAGCTCGCACGTGCTGCCGGCGCTGATCCGCAAGTTCCACGACGCGAAGACGCCGGGCAGCGCGACGGTGACGTCTGGGGCACCGGCGCACCGCGGCGCGAGTTCCTCCACGTCGACGACCTCGCCGACGCGCTGCGTCTTCCTGATGCGCCACTACGACGACGACCGCGCACATCAACGTCGGCACCGGCGAGGACCTGCACGATCCGCGAGCTCGCCGAGATGGTCCGCGACGATCGTCCATCCCGCGGCGCGCATCGTGTTCGACGCCACCAAGCCCGACGGCACGCCGCGCAAGCTGCTCGACGTCTCGCGTCTGCACGCGCTCGGCTGGACGCACCGCATCGAGCTGCGCCGACGGCATCGCGAGCACGTATCGCTGGTTCCTCGATCATCAGACCGACGCCCTCGTCAACACACGCGGCGTCGCCGTCGCGCGCTAGCCCGCGCCCCCGCGGCGCCCGCGCTTTGACAACGGCGCCCGCGCTTTGACGACGACGCCCGCCGCGCGTTGACTTGCCCTGACGTGTCCGCTATCGTTGCTTGATCCTCCGGAGCACAAGCGCCCGTCGTGCTCCGCAACCAAGCGAACGAGCGTCTATGGAAGGGTTTGTCCCCATCCTCATCATGATTGGCCTCGGCGCTCGGGTTTTCCGCCGGGCAACATGCTGCTGTCGCAGTTTCTCGGCCCGCGCAAGCCCACGCCGGAGAAGTCCGCGCCGTACGAGTGCGGCATGCCGCCGGTCGGCGACGCGCGCGAGCGCCAGTCGGTCAAGTTCTACCTGGTCGCGATGATCTTCCTGCTGTTCGACATCGAGGTCGCGTTCCTGTACCCGTGGGCGATGGCGCTCGCGCGACCTCGGCTGGGCCGGCTTCGTGCAGATCGTGCTCGTTCTTCGCTGCTGCTGCTCGCCGGCTACGTCTACGTCTGGCGCAAGGGCGCGCTCGACTGGGGCAGCGAGAATGCCGAGTCGCCGACGGTCGCAGCGAACGGCGATGCTGGCATGCATGGGACTCGAAGCTCGAAATTCCCGTCCTGACGACGACGCGTCGAGAAGATGGTGCAGTGGGCGCGCCGGTCGTCGATCTGGCCGGTGACGTTCGGCCTGGCGTGCTGCGCGATCGAGATGATGGCGATGAGCTGCTCGCGCTACGACATCGCGCGCTTCGGCGCCGAGGTGTTTCGCGGCAGCCCGCGCCAGTCCGACCTGATGATCGTCGCCGGCCGCCTGTCGCGGAAGATGGCGCCGGCGCTGCGCCGCATCTACGACCAGATGCCCGAGCCCAAGTGGGTGATCTCGATGGGCGCCTGCGCGTCGATCGGCGGCGTGTTCGACAACTACGCGATCGTGCAGGGCGTCGATCAGATCGTGCCGGTCGACGTCTACGTGCCCGGCTGCCCGCCGCGCCCCGAAGTCGCTCATCTACGGCATCGTCCAGCTCCAGCGGAAGATCGACGCAGCAGAAGCTGCGCGTGATGGACGACATGGACGCCGCTGCGCTGATCGCCGCGCTGCAGCAGGCGGTGCCCGGCGCCGCGCTCGAAGCGCGGCGCCGCGCGTCGATCTGCAGACCGACGTCTACGCGTCGCGCGCGAGCATCTGCTCGGCGTCTGCGCGCGCGCTGCGCGATCGCCCGGCGCTCCGGTTCGCGTTCCTCGCCGAGCTGACCGCCGTCGACTATCTGCCCGCGCGAGCCGCGCTTCGAGCTCGTGTACTACCTGCTGCGTCGTCGCATCGCAGCAGCCGCGCCGCGCGCTGCGCGCGTGAAGGTGCGCCTGCCGGGCGCCGATCGCGCACGTGCGCGACGCGTCAGCGGCGTCTGGCCGGCGGCCAACTGGCTCGAGCGCGAGGTCTGGGATCTGTTCGGCATCGCCTTCGACGGCCATCCCGATCCGCGGCGCCTGCTGATGCCCGAGGACTGGGAAGGGCTATCCGCTGCGCAAGGACTATCCGGTGCAGATCCGGCATGACGCCGCAGTCGTGGCGAGCCGCTGCAGGTCACGCGCAGAGGAGTTCCGCGCGAACGCTCGGACAGCGGCGACCGCGCTGACGCCGGACGAGACACGGAGCCTGACGCCCTGGCTGCCGAGGCGCGACGACACGATGCCTGAGATCCGCACCGAAACGATGACCGTCAACATGGGGCCGCAGCACCCCAGCACGCACGGCGTGCTGCGCCTGGTGCTCGAGCTCGACGGCGAGACGATCGTCTCGGCCGACGCCGACGATCGGCTTCCTGCACACCGGCATCGAGAAGACCGCCGAGCAGAAGAAGTGGCAGCAGGTGATCCCGCTCGTCGAGCGGATGGACTACCTGAGCGCGCAGTCCAACAGCCTGGCGTTCTGCCTGTCGGTCGAGACGCTGCTCGGCCTCGAGGCGATTCCCGAGCGCGTGATCTGGACATCCGCGTGCTCATCGCCGAGCTGCAGCGCATCAACAGCCACCTGGTCTGGCTCGGCACGCACGGCATGGAGGTCGGCGCCGTCTCGGTGATGCTGTACTGCTTCCGCGAGCGCGAGCTGCTGCTCAACATCAACGAGATGCTCGCCGGCTTCCGGATGTTCCCGAGCTACATCCGCATCGGCGGCCTGCGCGAGGATCTGCCGCGCGGCTTCCACGAGGCGGTCACGCGCGTTCCTCGATCGCGTTCCCGGGCAAGCTCGACGAGTACGAGGAGCTGCTGACGAAGAACGAGATCTGACCTGAAGCGCACGCAGGGCGTCGGCGTGCTCTCGAAGGACGATGCGATGGCGTATGGGCCTGGTCGGGCCGATCGCGCGCGCGGTCGGCGTTCCGACTACGACGTGCGCAAGGCGTTCCCGTACCTCGGCTACGAGACGTTCGACTTCGACGTGCCGACGCAGACCGACGGCGACGTCTACGCGCGCTATCTGGTGCGAGATCGCGGAGATGCGCCAGAGCGTGAAGATCTGCCGCCAGGCGCTCGAGCGGATCACGCCGACCGGGCCGTTACGACTGCGGCGACTCCGCGCATCGTGCCGCCGCCGAAGGATCGCGTCTACACGGAGATGGAAGCGCTGATCCAGCACTTCCTGATCTACTCGCAGGGCTTCAACGTGCCGGCGGGCGAGGCCTACGTGCCGGTCGAAGGGCCGCGCGGCGAGCACGGCTTCTACGTCGTGTCGGACGGCACGAACCGGCCGTGTGCGCGTCAAGTCGCGCGCGCCGTCGTTCCTCGCCGTGCCAGGCGCTCGCGAAGATGATCGTCGGCGGCCTGATCGCCGACGTCATCGCCGTCATCGGCTCGATCGACGTCGTCATGGGAGACGTGATCGATGATCCGCGTGGACGGGCTGAGTTTCATCCGACGATGGACTACGGCGCGACGCTTCCACAAGTCGGCGCGCGCAGCTGCCGGACGAAGGGCCCGGCGTTCGCCTACACGGCCGAGAACCGCGCGCGCTTCGACGAGATCGTGCGCGCGGTATCCGCCGGACCAGCGCAAGTCGGCGATTCTGCCGGCGCTGTATCTCGCGCAGGACCAGCAGGGCTACATCACGCGCGAACGCGATGCGCCACGTCGCCGAGGCTGATCGGCATGCACGCCGGCCGACGTCGAGGACGTCGTGTCGTTCTACACGATGTTCTACACGCGGCCGGTCGGGACGTACGTGCTGCAGGTCTGCCGCACGCTGTCGTGCGCGCTGAACGGGCGCCGAGCGCGTGACCGAGGAGCTGTCGCAGACGCTCGGCATCGAGCCGGGCGAGACCGACGCGACCGGCGACGTTCACGCTGCTCGAGGTCGAGTGCCTCGGCGCGTGCGACCGCGCGCCGGTCGTGGTGGTGAACGACGCACTGGCACGAGTGCCAGCGGCCGGAGGACGCGCGCGACGCTCGTCGACGGACCTGCGCGCGCGCGGCGCGGCGGCGCTGACGGGCTGTCATCTGCGAAGCGATCGCGACGAGAGATCGGAGCGCAGCGTGACGCATGGAACCCCTCCTCACCCGCACACGTCCGCGAGCCGAACGGCTTCACGCTCGACTTCTACCTGCAGCACGGGCGGCTACGAGGCGCTGAGGAAGGCGCTCGGCGATGACGCCGGACGCGGTCATCGAGGCCGTCAAGGCGTCGGGCCTGCGCGGCCGCGGCGGCGCCGGGTTTCCCGACCGGCATGAAGTGGCAGTTCGTCGACAAGAAGTCGCCGAAGCCGCAGTACATCTGCTGCAACGCCGACGAGAGCGAGCCGGGCACGTTCAAGGATCACGTGCTGATGGAGCGCAACCCGCACCTGCTCTTCGAGGGCTGCGCTGATCGCGCTGCTACGCGATCGGCGCGAAGGTCGCCTACATCTACATCCGCGGCGAGTTCTACCACGTGCAGCAGGTGCTCGAGGCGCGAGCTGGCGAAGGCGCGCGCGGCGGGCTTCGTCGGCAAGAACATCCTCGGCATCGGGCTTCGACTGCGACGATCTACGTGCACCGCGGCGCCGGCGCGTACGAGGCGGGCGAGGAGACGGCGCTCATCGAGTCGCTCGAAGGCAAGCGCGCGCAGCCGCGCATCAAGCCGCCGTTTCCGGCCGTCGTCGGGCCTCTACGGCTGCCCGACGGCGGTCAACAACGTCGAGACGCTCTGCAACGTGCCGCTCATCATCGAGCACGGCGCCGAGTGGTTCGCGAAGCTCGGCCCCGAGAAGAACGGCGGGCCGAAGCTGTACTGCGTCAGCGGCCACGTGCAAGCGCCCGGGCGTGTACGAGGCGTCGATGGACGTCACGCTGCGCGAGCTGATCTACGACGAGCAGTTCGCCGGCGGCATCCGCGACGGCCGCGCGCTCAAGTGCGTGATTCCCGGCGGCTCGTCGGTGCCGGTGCTGCTGCCCGACCAGCTCGACATCCCGGCCAGCTTCGACGGCATCGCAGAAGGCCGGCTCGCTGCTCGGCTCGGCCGGCATCATCGTGCATGGACGACACGACGTGCATGGTGTGGGCGGCGGAGAACCTGCTGCACTTCTACCGCCACGAGTCGTGCGGCAAGTGCACGCCGTGCCGCGAGGGCGGCGACTGGCTGCACAAGCATCCTGCAGCAAGATCGAGCGCGGCGACGGGCAGATGCGCGACCTCGACCTGCTGCTGTCGCATCTGCGAACAACATCGCGCGGCAAGACGCTGTGCGCGTTCGGCGACGCGGCGGCGACGCCCGTGCTGTCGACGATCAAGACGTTCCGCGCGCGAGTACGAGGCGCACATCCGCGAGGGCCGCTGCACGGTGCCGGCCGCCTGGCGCGCGCGCGCGCCGCGCTGCGCGGCGCACTGACGCATGCCGTTCGGCATCTCGCGCGCAGCTCATCGCGCACCTCGTCCGTCATCGTGGTCGGTGTTCTTCGCGCTGCAGATCTCGGCGGCCGTGCTCGTCTACATGGAGCGCAAGGTCGCGGCGCTCGTCCAGCAGCGCGTACGGCCCGTACCTGGTCGGGCCGCAAGGGCCTGCTGCAGCCGCTCGCCGACATCCTCAAGCTGATCTTCAAGGAGGAGCTGCGGCCGAAGGCGGCCGACACGATCCTCTTCTACGCTGGCGCCGATCATCTCGGCGACGGCGGCGTTCGCGGCCTTCGCCGTCGTGCCGTTCGGCGCCGACACGACGTTCTTCGGCCTGCTCGATCGAGCCGATCCACCTGCGGTGGCCGACGTCAACGTCGGCCTGCTCGTGATCTTCGCGATCACGTCGATGGGCGTGTACGGCATCGTGCTCGCCGGGCTGGAGCTCGAACAGCAAGTACTCGCTGCTCGGCGGCCTGCGCTCGTCGGCGCAGATGATCAGCTACGAGCTGTCGTACGGCCTGTCGTTCGCCGCCGTCATCATGCTGGCCGGCTCGCTGTCGCTGCGCGACATCGTCGACCAGCAGGCGGGCTACTGGCTCGGCTTCATCCCGAAGTGGTACGTGTTCGTGCAGCCGCTCGGCTTCCTCATCTTCCTGACGGCCGGCGTCGCCGAGACCAACCGCGCGCCGTTCGACTTTCCCGAGGCCGAGCAGGAGCTGGTCGCCGGCTACCACACCGAGTACAGCTCGATGAGCTTCGCGCTGTTCTTCCTGGCCGAGTACATCAACATGGTCGACGGTCTCGGCCGTGGCGACCGACCTGTTCCTCGGCGGCTGGCACGGGCCGTTCCTGCCCGAGTCGGCTCGGCTGGATCTGGTTCCTGCTCAAGGTCTTCGCGCTGCTCTTCTTCTACATCTGGATGCGCTGGACGCTGCCGCGCTACCGCTACGACCAGCTGATGGAGTTCGGCTGGAAGTGGCTGCTGCCGGCGGCGGTGGTCAATCTGCTCGTGACGGCGGGCGTCGTCGTCTACATGGGCTGGTGACGGGCATGGACGCGCTTCTGCTTCTGGATTCTGTCGGCGGTCGCGGTCATCGCGTCGCTGCTCGTCATCGGGCAGCGCAACCCGATGTACAGCGTGCTGCTGCTCATCGTGTCGTTCGGCGCGCTGTCGGGCCTCTACGTGCTGCTCGGCGCGCCGTTCGTCGCGGCCATCCAGATCATCATCTACGCCGGCGCCATCATGGTGCTCTTCCTGTTCGTCGTCATGCTGCTCAACGTGCCGACCGAGGACCCGGCCGACGGGCTATCACGCGCGGCTGCTCGGCGGCGCCGGGCCGCGGCGGTTCGGCGCGGTGCTGTCGCTGCTGCTCGTCGTCGAGCTCGTGCTGGGCGCTCGCGCCAGCGCGCGGCCGGCGCGCCGCTGCCGACGCGGCGACGCGCGGCCGGTCACGACGGTCCACGACATCGGCCTGCGGCTGTTCCGCGACTACGCGTTCGCGTTCGAAGCGACGTCGGTGCTGATCCTGGTCGCGATGGTCGGCGCCGATCGTCCTCGCGCGCAGGGAGCCGCTGCATGAGCCGGTGCTGCCCGAGCCGACGCTCAACTCGTACCTGGTGCTGTCGGCGGTCCTGTTCGCGATCGGCACGGCGGGCGTGTTCCTGCGGCGCAACCTGATCACGATCCTGCTGTCGATCGAGGTCATGCTGAACGCCGTGAACCTGACCTTCGTCGCCGTCGGACCGGCATCTCGGGACGCGTGGACGGGCAGATCATCGTGTTCTTCGTCATGACCGTCGCGGCGGCCGAGGCCGCCGTCGGCCTCGCGATCGTCATCGCGCTGTTCCGGCACAAGGAGACGCTCAACCCCGACGCCTTCACGTCGCTGAAGTGGTGACCGCGTGCTGCTGCTGATTCCGCTCCTGCCGCTCGCCGGCTTCGTCGTCAACGCGACGCTCGGCCGGCGTCTGTCGAAGGGCGTGTCGGGCGCCGTCGCGGTCGGCGCGATGGCGCTGTCGTTCGGCGTCGCGGTCGCGGCCGTGCTGCGGCTGCTCCGGCCAGCCGCCGGTCGGACGGCGTCCGCGCGATCGACGCAGGTGGTCTACCGTGGATCGCCTCCGGCGGCCTGAACGTCCCGCTCGAGCTCCGGCTCGACCCGCTGTCGGCGCGTGATGATTCTCGTCGTCACCGGCATCGGCTCGCTGATCCACCTCTACTCGACCGCGTACATGCACGACGAGACCGACGGCGAGTACGCGCGCGTACTTCTCGTACCTGAACCTCTTCGCCGCGTTCATGCTCGTGCTCGTGCTCGGCGCGAGCTTCCCCGTGATGTTCATCGGCTGGGAGGGCGTCGGCCTCTGCTCGTACCTGCTGATCGGCTTCTGGTTCACGAAGCAGTCGGCCGCCGACGCCGGCAAGAAGGCGTTCGTCGTCAACCGCGTCGGCGACTTCGGCTTCATCCTCGGCATGCTGGCGATCTTCGCGCACGTTCGGCACGCTGGACTTCCAGGAGGTCGCGCGCGCAAGGTCGCGCTGCTGCCGGCCGAGGCGACGTTCGGCCTGCTGACGGTGCATCACGCTGCTGCTGTTCCTCGGCGCCACCGGCAAGTCCGCGCAGATCCCGCTCTACGTCTGGCTGCCCGACGCGATGGAGGGCCCGACGCCGGTCTCCGCGCTCATCCACGCCGCGACGATGGTCACCGCCGGCGTGTACATGATCGGGCGCAACGCCGTGCTGTTCAGCCACGCGCCGCATGACGCTCGACGTCGTCGCGGTCGTCGGCTGCCTGACGGCGCTGATGGCCGGCACGATCGGGCTCGTGCAGAACGACATCAAGCGCGTGCTGGCGTATTCGACCGTGTCGCAGCTCGGCTACATGTTCCTGGCCATGGGCGTCGGCGCGTTCGCCGGCGGCATCTTCCATCTCTACACGCACGCGTTCTTCAAGGCGCTGCTGTTCCTCGGATCCGGCGCCGTGATCCACGCGCTGCACGGCGAGCAGGACCTGCGGAACATGGGCGGCCTGCGGAAGGACCTGCCGATCACGTACTGGACGTTCCTGATCGGCGACGCTGGCGATTGCCGGCGTCCCGCTGCTGTCCGGCTTCTTCTCGAAGGACGAGATCCTCTGGCAGACGTTCGCGAGCGGCACACGGTGCTCTGGGCGATCGGCGTGTTCACCGCGTTCCTGACCGCGATCTACATGTTCCGGCTGCTGTACCTCGCGTTCTTCGGCGAGCGGCGGACGGCGCCGGACGCGGCACGGGCGCCGGCCACGGGCACTGGTGCATGCCGGCCACGACGCACCACGGTGCCGGCGCATCTGCACGACGCGCCGCCGGCGATGGCGATTGCGCTCGTCGTGCTGGCGATCGGGTCGGTCGTCGCCGGCTACGTCGGCGTGCCCGCACGTGCTCGCGTCGGGCGGCAATCGCATCGAGACAGTTCCTGGCGCCGAGCTTCGCGGCGCCCGAGGCGGACGCGTGGCGGCGAGCGCCGCGCCGCCGAGGCCGCCGGATCGCGGCGGACACCGCCGAGGAGCTCGGGCCTGATGGCGCGTCTCGATCCGTCGTCGCGTTCGCCGGCATCGGCGTCGCGATCGTTCTTCTACCGGCAGCGGCCGGCGGCGGCCGACGCGATGGCCGAGCGCTTCAGCGGCGTGCACCGGCTGCTGCTCGGACAAGTACTACGTGGACGAGCTGTACGACGCCGCCATCGTGCAGCCGATCAAGCGCGTGTCGGACGGGCTGCTCTGGCGCGGCGTCGACGCCGGCCTCATCGACGGCACGGTCAACGGCGTCGGCCTGGTCGGTGCGCGGGTGGAGCGCGGTGCTGCGGCGGCTGCAGACCGGCTCGGTCCGCGCGTACGCGATGTCGCTGCTTCATCGGCGTCGTCGTCATCGTCGGGTACTACCTGTGGCGATGATGGACGCGATGAATCTCCGATCCTGACGCTCGCTCGTCGCTCTGCCGCTCGCCGGCGCGGCCGCTCCTGCTGCTGCTCGGGCCGCGGGCCGCGACCAGCTCGTGCGCGCAGTTCGCGCTCGGCGTCTCGCTCGTCGACGTTCGCGGTGAGCCTGCGTGCTGTGGTGAAGTTCGATCCCGTCGTCGGCGGACTACCAGTTCGTCGAGCGGCACGCGTGGCTGCCGGAGTTCGGCATCTCGTACCACGTCGGCGTGGACGGCATCAGCCTGCTGCTCGTCGTCCTGACGACGTTCCTGACGCCGATCGCGCTGCTGTGCTCGTGGGAGTCGATCGCAGGATCGCGTGCGCGAGTTCTCGTTCTTCATGCTCGGCGCTCGAAGCGGCGATGATCGGCGTCTTCGTCTCGCTCGACCTGTTCCTCTTCTACATGTTCTGGGACGCGATGCTGATCCCGATGTACTTCCTCATCGGCATCTGGGGCTACGACCGGCGGATCTACGCGGCGGTCAAGTTCATCCTCTACACGATGGCCGGCAGCGTGCTGATGCTCGTCGCGATCATCTGGATCGCGTACTACCACCAGGCGGTCGACGGCGTGCCGAGCTTCGACCTGGCCGACCTGTACGCGCTCAACATTCCCGGCGGGCTGCAGACCTGGCTGTTCCTCGCGTTCGCCGTCGCGTTCGCGATCAAGGTGCCGCTGTTCCCGTTCCACACCTGGCTGCCCGACGCGCACGTCGAGGCGCCGACGGCCGGCTCGGTCATCCTGGCCGGCGTGCTGCTGAAGATGGGCACGTACGGCCTGCTGCGCTTCGCGTTTCCGCTCTTCCCGCAGGCGGCGCAGGAGTTCGCGCCGTACATCGCCGCGCTGGCGGTCATCGGCATCGTCTACGGCGCGCTCGTGGCGATGGTGCAGCCGGACATGAAGAAGCTGGTGGCCTACTCGTCGGTCAGCCACCTCGGCTTCGTCGTGCTCGGCATCTGCGCGCTCAACGTCAACGGCGCGCAGGGCGCGGTCTATCAGATGCTCGCGCACGGCATCTCGACCGGCGGGCTCTTCCTCATCGTCGGCATGCTGTCCGATCGGCGCCACACGCGGCTGATCGCCGAGTTCGGCGGGCTGAAGGCGCGTGATGCCGAAGCTGGTGGCGGCGTTCCTGCTCGTGACGCTCGCGTCGATCGCGCTGCCGGGCATGAACGGCTTCGTCGGCGAGTTCCTGATCCTGCTCGGCGCGTTCGCCGGCTTCTTCGACCACGCGCCGTGTCTACACGGCCGATCGCGGCGACCGGCGTGATCCTGTCGGCGGTCTACATGCTCTGGATGTTCCAGCGCGTGAACTACGGCGTCGTGACCAATCCCAAGAATCGCGGGCTGCGCGACCTCAGCGTGCGCGAGTGGTTCGTGATCGCGCCGATCTGCGCGATGGCGATCTTCATGGGCGTCGTCCCCGGCGTGTTCCTGAAGCCGATGGAGCCGGCGGTGCGGAGGACGTCGAGCACATCCGCCCGCAGGCCTCGCTGCCGGTCAACACCGAGCGGCGGGTGCCGGCGTCGCCGCCAGCGGGTGAGTCCGGGGCGGCCCTTGTTCCGGCCGTGCCCGCGGCCACATCGAGCGCGCCTGGCGCACCGGCGGCCGCGGATCGACCGGCGGGCGGGCAGTCGCCCGCGACCGGCACGCTTCGTCACATTCCGGGAGCCGACTAAGCTGTCGACCGTGCTGCAGCTCATCGCCCCGATCGTCCCGGTCCTGGTCGTCACGCTGGCGGCCTGCATGGTGCTGATCGCCGAGGCGTTCCGCCCGGCGGATCAGCCGCTGCCGGCGCCCGGCTTCGGCGGCTTCGCCGCCATCGGCCTCATCGGCGCCATCGCGGCGTCGGTGATGCTGTGGGATCAGCACATCCTCGGCTTCGGCGTCATCATCGTCGACAAGTTCACGAATTTCTTCAACATCACGATCTGCGCGATCGGCCTGCTGATGATCCTGCTGTCGTCGGGATCGGCCGAGCGCGACGGCCTGCCGCTCGGCGAGTACTACGGGCTGATGCTGTTCTCGATCGCGGGCATGATGCTGATGGGCTCGACGCGCGACCTGCTCGATCGTCTTCGTCGCGCTGGAGATCATGTCGCTCGGCGTCTACGTGCTGACCGGCCTCCGCCGCGCCAGCGCCGAGGGCGCCGAAGCGGCGTTCAAGTACTTCGTCCTGGGCGGGTTCTCGAGCGCGTTCTTCCTCTACGGCATCGCCATGGTGTATGCCGTCGCGGGGACGACCAAGCTGGACGAGCTGGGCGATGCGCGTCGCCGGGTCTGCGCGCGAGCCCGAGCGCGCTGCTGATCATCGCGATGCTGCTGCTGCTCGTGGGCTTCGCTTTCAAGGTGTCCGCGGTCCCGTTCCACATGTGGACGCCGGACGCCTACCAGGGCGCCCCGACGCTCGTCACGGGCTTCATGTCCACGGGCGTGAAGGCGGCGGCGTTTGCCGCGTTCGTTCGCGTGTTTCTCTCGGCGCTCGAGCCGCTGCACGTGCACTGGGTGCCGGTGCTGTCGGGCATTGCCGGCCTGACGATGATTCTCGGCACGGTCGTCGGCGTCGCGCAGACGAGCGTCAAGCGCATGCTCGCGTATTCGAGCATCGCGCACGCGGGCTACCTGCTCGTCGGCCTCGTCGCGCTGAACTCGGCCGGGAAGGCCGCGATCCTCTTCTACCTCGCCGCGTACGCGGTGACCAATCTCGGCGCGTTCGGCGTGCTCGCCGCGCTCTCGACGCCGGATCGCCAGCACGACGACATCCGCGACTTCGCGGGGCTGTGGCACGACCGGCCGGTGCTCGCCGGCCTGCTGACCGTCTTCCTGCTCTCGCTCGGCGGCTTTCCGCCGACCGTCGGGTTCGTCGCGAAGTGGTACATCTTCAACGCCGCGCTGCAGCAGAATCTCGTCGCGCTGGCGGTGCTCGGCGTGCTCACGAGCGTCGTCTCGGTGTTCTTCTACCTGCGGATCGTCGTGCTGATGTACATGAGCGACGACACGGCGCCCGGCTACCGTCCCGCGGTCTCGCGGCTGGCGATGGCCGGGTTGTTCATCGCGGTCGCGGCGGTCTTCTACCTGGGCGTGCTGCCCGGCGGGCTGCTGTCGATTGCCGCCGACTCGGCGGCGTCGATCTTCTAGACGTTCTCCCGGAGAGTCGTTTCTACGGAGCGCTCGCCGCGCGAATTGCGTCGGCCAGGGCCGCGTCGTCTTCGGCGGGCACCGTCCGCAGATCGATCACGACGCGATCGTCCTGGATCCTCGCGATGACCGGCGGATCCTGCGCCCGCAGCCTGGCCTCGAGCGCGTTCGGCGACAGGCCGGCCGCGTCGATCGCGATGAGCCGGGTCGGCCAGGTGACGTTCGGACCGGCGCCGCCCCCGATCGTCGAGACGCCGTCGATGATCTCCGCTCGGACGCGCGCCGTGCCGACGGCCGGGACGATGGCCAGCGCGCGCCGCTCGATCTCGCCGGAGGTCAGCGCCATCATGCGTCGAATGGGGATCGCGCCGCGGCTGGGGCTCTCGGCCCAGAGCAGCAGCGTCGCCTCGAGCGCGGCGTGAATGAGCTTGTCCGCGCGGCACGCGCGCATCAGCGGGTGGCGGCGGATCTGCTGCACGAGATCCGCGCGCCCTGCGATGATCCCGGCCTGCGGCCCACCGAGCAGCTTGTCGCCGCTCACGGCGACGACATCCACGCCCGCGGCGAGATCCGCGCGGACGGAAGGCTCGCCCGCGAGCGCCGGGACGACTTCGTCTTCGAGCCCGAGCCAGCCGCTGCCGAGATCCTCGACGAGCGGCACGTTGGCGCGGCGCGCCACGTCGGCAAGTTCCGGGATGCCGGGACGCTCGGTGAAGCCTGAGACATGGAAATTCGACGGGTGCACTCGCAGGATCAGCGCCGTGCGCGCGCTGGCGGCGGCCAGGTAGTCGATCGCACGCGTGCGGTTGGTCGTGCCGACCTCGCGGAGCACGGCGCCGGACTGCGCCAGGATTTCCGGGACGCGGAACCCGCCGCCGATCTCGACGAGCTCGCCGCGCGAGACGATGACCTCGCGGCCGGCCGCCAGCGCCGACAGGATCACGAGTGTCGCGGCGGCGTTGTTGTTGACGACGGCGGCGGCGCCGGCGCCGGTCAGCTGAACGATCAGCCGCTCGGTGTGCGCGTGGCGGTGTCCGCGGCCGCCGGTCGCGAGGTCGTACTCGAGATTCGAGTAGCCGCCGGCGACTGCGGCGGCGTGCGCGATCGCTTCCGCGGCGAGCGGCGCGCGGCCGAGGTTGGTGTGCAGGATCACGCCCGTCGCGTTGATCACCCGCCGCAGCGACGTGCGCGCGCCCGCGGCGAGCGCCGCCACGGCGCGTTCCTCGATCCACGCGGATGGCGGCCTCTTCGCTGGTCGGAGCGTTCTGGGCCTGGTCGGTGAGCATCGCGCGCAAATCCGCGGTCGCGGATCGCGCCGCGTCGGCGACGCGCGCGCGGCCGTGGCGATCGACGGCCTCGACGAGCGCGTCGCGCCGCAGCACGGCGTCAATCGAGGGAATCAGCCGAGGCCCGGTGTGCATCGCGCGGTTGCGGCGTACGGACGAACAGGATACCATCGCGACCCGGCGATGTCGGAGACCAAGACGACCGATCGCGTGCTGCCTGAAGCGCCGACGCACCGGCCGCTCGAGCGATTCTGGCCGTACGCGGACTTGCCCGAGCAGCCGACGGACGAGGAGCTGGCGGCGATCCGTCCCGATCTGCGCCGCGGACTGTTCGGCGACACGCCGCTGCCGTTTTCCATCTCGGTCGATTTTCCCGCCTTCGAGGGCGAGCAGTACGCGCGCGCGCTCGAGCTGGCGAAGGCATCCGACGAGTATTCCGAATCGCACGTGGACGGCGTCCTGCGCCACCGCGCGCGCTTCTACCCGGCTGACCGGCCGGTCCGTCTCCGCGATCTGTTCGAGATCGTCGATCCCGTGTCGTGGCTGCGACGTGCTCGTCGACGATCAGCCGATGCCGTACGCGCGCGAGCTCTGGCTGCCGCTGGTGTGGTTTCTGATTCGATGAGCGGGTCGTGCGAGGGAAGCGACGGTCGGGCGGAGGCGGAACGAGCGGCGGGAGGTGAGGGACCGGACCGGCGTGCTCCGGTCCCCCAAGGTGGTTTAGCTCGGCTTCGTGACGTTGCCGGCCTGCGGTCCCTTCGGACCGTCGACGATCTCGAATTCGACCTGCTGGCCTTCTTCGAGCGTCCGGAAGCCGGAGCCCTGGATCGCCGAGAAGTGAACGAAGACGTCGTTGCCTCCCTCGCGCTCGATGAATCCGTAGCCCTTTGCGTTGTTAAACCACTTGACCTTGCCGGTGATACGCATGCCCTTGCCTGCCTTGCGAGATACGCGGCGGAATCCGCCGCCCTGCCCCCGGTCGCATCGTCTGCGGGCGCGACCGGGTACAAAAAAAGAGCCGCTACCTGCGGTCTCAACTTCGACGCCGGCCCGCCTCAACGTCAGCCGGCAATGCTAGTGGGGAGGGGGGACGTTGTCAAGTTGGAGCTGGGGGGAGGCCCGGACCGCGCCCGGCGACCCCGGCAAACACAGGGTGTTCATGCGTGCACTGCTGAGTGTCTCTGACAAGACCGGGTTGGTGCCCTTTGCCTCGGCCCTGGCGGCGCGGGGGTGGACCTGGTGTCGACCGGGGGGACCGCGCGGGCCCTGGCGGCCGCCGGCCTGCCGGTCGTCGGCGTTTCGGATGTCACCGGCTTTCCCGAGATGATCGACGGCCGGGTCAAGACCCTGCACCCGCGGGTGCATGGCGGCATCCTGGCGCGCCGGCATCGGGCCGACGACCTGGCGGCGCTCGCCGAGCACGGCATCACGCCAATCGATCTCGTCGTCGTCAACCTGTACCCGTTTGCGAAGGCGGCCGCGCGGCCGGATTTGCCGTTCGACGATCTCGTCGAGGAGATCGACATCGGCGGACCGAGCCTGCTGCGGGCCGCGGCCAAGAACTTCCGCGACGTGCTCGTCGTCGTCGAGCCGGAGGACTACGAACGGGTGATCGCGGCGATCGCGTCGCCCGAGGGGCCGTCGCTGGCGTTCCGCTTCGACCTGGCGCGCCGCGCGTTCGCGCACACGGCCGCGTACGACCGGATGATTGCGGCGACGCTCGAGGGCGTGACGCGTGGACGGCGCGAGCGGCGCCTTTTCGCGCGGCGCCGCAGCGGATCGCCGAACGCGCTGCCGGCCGATCTGGCAGCCGCGCCTGCGCAAGCTGCGCGATCTGCGCTACGGCGAGAATCCGCATCAGCGCGGCGCCTGGTACGCGCCAGATGGGGCCGCGGCCGCGCCGGGCTTTGGCCGGCGCCGTCGTGCATCAGGGCAAGGAGCTGTCGTTCACGAACCTGCTCGATCTGGACGCGGCGGCGCGAATCGCGCTCGAGTTCGACGAGCCGGCGGCGGTCGTCATCAAGCACACGAATCCGTGCGGCGTGGCGACGGGCGCGACCGCGGCCGAGGCCTACGTGCGCGCGCGCGAGGCCGACCCGCTGTCGGCGTTCGGCGGCATCGTCGGTCTCAACCGTCCGATCGATGTCGAGACGGCGCGCGCGCTGACGGCGACGTTCATCGAGGCCGTCGATCGCGCCGGGGATCGCGGGCGAGGACGTGCGGTGCCGATCCTGGCGCGAAGACGAACCTGCGCGTCGTGACGGCGTCGTTCGACGGGGCTCGACGACGACCGCGACGTGCGCTCGATTCTTGGCGCGCTGGCTGGTGCAGACGCGCGACCGCGTGGCCGAGGCGGCGGCGCCGTGGCCGGGCGGCGACGCGCCGCGCGTCGTGACCAGACGCGCGCCGACGGCCGAGGAGTGGCGCGGCGCTGCGGTTCGCATGGCGCGATCGCCGCGCACGTGAAGTCGAACGCGGTGATCTTCACGGGCCTGCGACGTCACGCTCGCGATTGGCGCGGGCCAGATGAGCCGGGTGGACGCGGTGAAGGCCGCGGTGATGAAGGCCGGCAGGCCAGCTGGCCGGGGTCGGTGGCGGCGTCCGACGCGTTCTTCCCGTTCCGTGACGGCCTCGACGCGCTGGCCGGCGCCGGTGCGACGGCGGTCGTGCAGCCCGGCGGCTCGGTCCGCGACGCCGAGGTCATCGCCGCCGCCGACGAGCACGGCCTCGCCATGGTCTTCACCGGCATGACGGCACTTTCGGCATTGAGGGACGGGGCTTTTTTCCACAGAAACGCGCCCATCGGTGCCGGAGGTCGGTGACGTGGCCCCGACCTCCGGCACCGATGGGCCCGTTTCTGTGGAAAACAGCCCCGTCCCCCTCCTCCTGATCGCGATTCCCGTCTTCTTCCTGTGGCTGGGGGCGAATGCGATTTGGGATGCGAACGAGGCGTTCTACGTCGAGACGCCGCGGCAGATGGTGCTCACCGGCGACTACATCAACCCCTCGTTCAACGGCCTGCCGCGCTTCAACAAGCCCGTCCTGAGCTACTGGATCGTCGCGGGGCTCTACAAGGCGTTCGGCGTCTCGGTCGCCGTTGAACGCTTCGGCATCGCGCTCGGCGCGATCGCGATTGTCGTCGCCGCGTTCCTCATCGGCCGCGCCCTCCGGTCCACGCAGACGGGCGTGCTCGCCGCGCTCGTCGTGGCCACCGCCCCCCGCGTCGTGATGCACGCGCGCCGCATCTTCATCGACGTGTACCTCACGGCCTTCATGTCGATCGCGCTGGCCGGCTTCGTGCTCGCGCTGCGCTTTCCCGAGCAACGCCGCCGCTGGCTCCTCCTCACCTACGCGGCCCTCGGACTTGGCGTCCTGACGAAAGGCCCGGTGGCGCTGGCGCTGCCCGCGCTCTCGTGCGGCATCTGGCTGGTGCTCGACGGCCGTCTGCGCGAGATCGGGCGCCTGATGCTTCTTCCCGGGCTGGCGATCGTCGCCGCCATCGCGCTGCCGTGGGTCGCGGCCGTGTACGTTCAGCACGGGCCCGCGTACATCACGCAGTTTCTGTTCGGCGAAAACCTGGAACGCTTCGCCACCGCGATGACGCCGGGCGGGCGCGATTTCTCGTTCTACGTGCCCGTCCTGCTGAGCGATCTCTTCCCCTGGGCGCCGCTGCTGCTCGTGCCGCTCGCGACAGCCTGGCGGCCGAGAGGCCCGCAGGAGCCGGCGACGGACGCCTCGATTCGCCGCCTGCTGTGGATCTGGATCGTCTCGATTGCCGTCTTCTTTTCGTTCTCGCAGACGAAAGAGGACCTCTACATCTTCCCCGTTGTCGCGGCCTCGGCGGCGCTCATCGCCGACGCGCTCACGCGGCCGGACGCGCCAGGGCGGCGCGCGATCGGCGTGTTGTTCGTCACGATTGCCGCGCTCTGCGTCGGTCTGGGTGCCGGCGTCGCGCGCCTCTTGACGAGCGGCGCCTACGCCCTGGCGGACGCGCCGCTCGCGGCCGGCATTCTCGTCGCGACCGGACTCGTCGCCGGGACGTCGTGGCTGGCGGGCCGGCGTGGTCTGGCGATCCGGGCGCTGGCCGCCGGCTTCATCGCGTTCAACTACCTGTTCGTGACGCGCGTCCTGCCGGACGCCGAGCGATTCAAGCCGGTGCCGCCGCTCGTGCGCACGCTGGACGGCAAGGCCACGCCCGGCGCCAGGATCGCCTCGTTCAACATGAGTCTGCCGAGCTTCGCCTTCTACCTCCGCCGGCCGGTGCCGGAGCTCGCGTCGACCGATGAGGCCGCGGCGCTGCTCGAGGGTGCGGACGAGGCGTGGCTCGTGACGAACGAGGACACCTGGAACGCGCTCAAGGCCCGCGTCGCCGGAGCGTGCCTCGTCGATCGGCACGCGCTGTTTGCGTTCGACAGCGCCAAGCTCACCGACATCGTCCACGGCACGCCGCCGCCCGACGCGCTGCTCGTGACCAATCGCTGCGGCGTCAGGGAATCCGCGGCAGCCACGGGCCCAGCACCAGCCGCACCAGCATCAGCGCCAGCCAGGTGAGCGCCGGCAGCGCCGGCAGCCGCGCGTCGAGTGCGTCGAGTCTCAGCCTGAGCGCGGGCCAGATCCGGTAGGCGGCGACGGCGCCCGCCGCGCCGATCATGAACGCCGCCGAAAACGCATACCGCTCGGCAAACCGGCTCGACGGGCTGAGCAGCAGCACCGAGGCCGCCGAAAACACCACCGCGAACGCGAGCCCGCGCCGTGCCGGCGGTCCCAGGCGAATCCAGGCGTCCACGCGCGTGCCCGCCGGACGCCGCACCAACTGCCATGCGACCACCAGCAGCGCAACGCTCCACGGCGCTGGAAACCAGATCAAGCGGCTGAGATAGAACGCGAGGTGCCCTGCGAGCGTCGAGGCGTTGTCGAGCGGCGTGGCGATCGTCACCGGCCCGAGCTGGCGCCGCCAGTACGGTCCCCAGAATGTCTCGCCGGTGACGTGCAGGTACGCGACGTCGTAGGCCCACGCGACCGCTGCGGTGATCACCGCCGCCACGGCGCACGCGACGAGCAGTCTCGTGGTCGTGCCCGGCGTGCGCGTCGGATTGAGCAGGATCCAGAGCCCGGCGGCCATCAGCACGAGCACCACGAACACGCCTTTGACCAACAGGCCGAGCGTCAGTCCCAGGGCGATGCCCGCGATCCACCGCCAGGATTTCCGCGCCCGCTCGACGCTGATGAGCGTCACCAGCATCGCGACGAGCATCGGGTATTCATGATTGGCCCGAATGCGGAACAGGAAGGCGACGGGCATCAGCTGCAGCAGGATCAGCGCGGCCCGTCCCTCGCCGGGCGTCGTCAGCGTCGACACGATCGCGCCCAGCAGCAGCAGCGCGATCAGCCCGTACCCGACGCCGACGACGTAGGCGGCCTGCTCGCCGGGGATGCCGAGACGCGCGACGGCCGCGGGCACGATGAACACGCCGGCCGGGTGCTCGCGAAACAGTCCCTCCATCTTCGTCTCCGGCCAGAATCCCCACCATTCGGGCGCGATCCACCGAGACGCCGGCTCCTGCGTGAGTCTTCCCGAGATCGAGGCGTAGAGAGCCGAGTCGGGGTCCGCGCTCGTGAAGCGCGTCGCCACGAGGATGGCCGCCACCGCGAGGAACGCGAGGATCCAGGTGACGCCGTCGCGCGGCGACAGCAGCCGCGCCCGCATCAGCGTGTCGCGGCGGCCGCCGTCACGAGCTCGTCGATCGAGACGGTGGCCGGCCCGAAGCGCGCGACCACGAGTCCGGCCGCGATGTTCGCCAGGCGCGCGGCTTCCGCGAGCGGAGCGCCGGCGGCCAGGCCCAACGCCAGGACCGCGATGACCGTGTCGCCGGCGCCGGTCACGTCGGCGACTTCGCGCGCGGCCGCGGGGAAGTGCGCCTCTTCGAACGGCGTGCGGCTCGTGTCGAGCATCCACATGCCCAGCTCGCCCCACGTGACGAGCACGCTGGCGCCCGAGCGATCGTGGATGAGCCGGGCGGCGCGGCCGACGTCTTCCGGCGTCCGGATTGCCGTCTGCGTCATCTGCTCGGCTTCGTGATGATTGGGCGTCAGCAGCGTGGCGCCCCGGTACCGGTCCGCCTGCGGGATCTTCGGATCGACCAGGACGGGCACACCCGTCGTCTGCGCCGCGGCAACCGCGGCGTCGATCACGTCGCGGCAGACGACGCCCTTGCGATAGTCGGAGAGCACCACCACTTCGGCGCCGCGCGCCGCCTGACCAACGCGGCGCAGTAAGTCAGCGCGCACCGCGCCATCGGGCTCGCCGTCGCCCTCGTAGTCGATCCGCGCCACCTGCTGATTGCGCGCGGTCACCACGCGCACCTTGCGGGTCGTCGGGCGCCCCGGGTCGTGCACCAGTCCCGACGTCTCGAATCCGGCGCGGTCGATCTCGCTTCGGAGCAGCTCGCCCGCAGCGTCCGCGCCAGCGAGCCCGACGAGCGAAACGCGCCCGCCGAGCGCGGCGACGTTGCGGGCCACGTTGGCGGCGCCGCCCAGCCGATACTCCTCGCGATCGAAGCGGACGACTGGAACCGGCGCCTCGGGCGAAATGCGATCGACGCGGCCGAAGAGAAAGTGATCGAGCATCACGTCGCCGATCACGGCGACGCGGCGGCCCGAGAGCCTCGACGCAAGCGGGACGGGAGTCGTCATCGCGCGTGCGTCCGTGCCACCGGCACCGGCACTGGCGCGTCGGCCGGCTCGAGGGGCTGGGCCGGATCGGCGCTGGCGGCCGCGAAGGGCAGCGTGATCAGGCCCAGCAACAGGATCAGGAACTCCGAATCGCCGAAATTGTGCTCGAACAGGCCGGCGGCCAACGCCGCGACCAGCGCGGCCAGGCCGCCCGCCGCCAGCGCTCGGGCCCGGCCCGCGCGGAAGCCGCCGAGCAGGTCGCGTCCGGCCACGACGACGAACCAGAGCCACGCCCCGAGCGCCGGCAGGCCGCGTTCGGCGGCGAGCTGCACCGGCACGTTGTGCAGGTGCGCGCGTGTGTCGCCCGGCTTGTCGACCGGATCGACGGCGTCGGGCGTCTTGTACTTCTCGATGTACGCTTTCGGCACCATGTTGGGGCCGACGCCCGTCAGCGGGTGATCCGCGATCATCGCCTTCCCGGATTTCAGCATCGCGATGCGATCCCGGTTGGTCGCGTCATTCAGATCGATGGCCGAGAGCACGCGATGGCGGATGCCCGCGGGTCCGAGGGCCACAACCAGCGTGGCCAGCACCGGGACGACGATGAGGAGCTTCCACACCCGGCGCAGCATCAGCAGGACGCCGATGCCAAGCACGACGCCGACGTATGCGTTGCGTGACTGCGTCGCGTAGAGCGCGACGAGCAGCGCGGGCACGGCGACGGCGGGCCAGACCCAGTCGCGCTCGCGGAAGAGCAGCTGCGACGCGGCGACGCAGATGACGAGCATCAGCACGCCGGAGTACGTCATGTAGTGGCCCAGCAGCCCGTGGGGCCGCTGGTGCAGGTTGTCGTAGCCCAGCGCCGCGTATTGCACGATGCCGACCAGCGCGCCCGCCGCGCCCAGCGCAATCACGGTGTTGATGATGGCCATCGCCCTCGGGCCGCGTCCCAGCCGCATCGTCATCGGCACCACCGCGTAGAGCAGCAGCTGCCGATCGCGCTTGAAGCTCTCGAACGGATCCATCGAAAACGCCGAGCTGACGAGCGTCCACGCGGCCAGCGCCATGAGCGGCCAGAAGAAGCGCGGTACGTCGGGTCGCCGGCTCTCGCTGAACGCGACGACCAGCCAGAGCAGGCCGGCGACGTCGAGCAGGATCTCCGCACCGGCGATCGACAGCTGGATCAATCCGAGGCAGCCGGCCAGCGCCACGAACGCCGAGCGCTCGACGTTCGTCATCGCCCTCGTCATTGCGACGCTCCAAGCAGGCGCTCCGCCGCGGCGTGGACGACCGACGAGGAGATGCCCGACAGGCAGCGGTAGTCGCCCGGCGCGCAGACGCGCTGGTCGCAGGGGCGGCAGGGCAGGACGCCCGCGTCCACCGACTCGGTCGGAATCGTGCGCGGGCGCCAGGGCGCGGATCGCGCCGCGAGCGTCGGGCCGTAGAGCCCGAGAATCGGCACGTCCGACGTGGACGCGACGTGCAGCGGGCCGCTGTCTCCGCCGATGAACAACGCGGCGCGGTCCATCAACGCCCGCAACTCCGCCAGCGACAGGCCTTCTCCGTCGACCACGCGATCGGCCGCGCGTCCCGCCCGCGATCGCGCCGACGCCAGCACGCGCGTGGTGGCGTCATGATCCGACGGTCCGCCGGCCAGGACGACCCAGCGCGCGTCGTCGGCCGACGCGAGATCCGCGGCCACCGAGGCAAACGACGACTCGGGCCAGCGTCGGAACGGATTGCCCGCGCTGACGTGGATGACGATGACGCGCGCCACGGCCGGTACGCCCAGCTCCCGGAGCCGGCGATCGACGGTCGCCCGCGCGTCGGCGTCCGCCGGCATCTCCACGCGATCGATCGCGGGGTCGGCCGGCCGCGCGAGCGCCGGATGGACCTCGGCGAGCAGGTCCCATTGGTTTTCGACCGAGTGCCGCGCGCGCAACTCGCGCGGACGGTGCACGACGTTGGTGTACATCCACGTCCGGCCCTGCACATCGTAGCCCACTCGGACCGGCGCGCGGCTGGCCCAGACGAGCCAGGCGCTCCGCGGACCGCCGTGGAAGTCGACCGCGACGTCGATTTTCGACGCGCGGAGCCGGCGCGCCAGCCGCACGTCATCGGCGAGACGGCGCCAGCCCTGCGAGCGCGGCACGCTGATGACGTCGGTGAGATAGGGGTTGTGCGCGACGACGGGGTACGCGCTCGTCTCGACGACATACGTCAGCCGCACGCCGGGGAACTGCCGCGCGAGGGCTCGAATCGCCGGCGTCGTGAACACCACGTCGCCGATGAGTCGCAGCCGGAGCAGAAGGATGTGCACAAGTCGCGGCCGGGCCTACTTCTCGATCGTCGCCTCGTCAATCAGCATGACCGGGATGTCGTCCTTGATCGGATACACCCGATGGCATTTGTCGCACTTGAGGGCCGTGCCGTCCTTCACGAGGCGGACCGGCGCCTTGCACTCGGGGCAGACCAGGATCTCGAGCAGCGCGGGGTCAACGGCCATGAGGGGACTATAATCGATCCATCTGCTCATGACGCTGACGGCCCTCGGGCTTGCCCTGACGTTGTGGTCCCAGGCGCCCGCGGCGGCCGCGGCGCCGACCGGCACCGCCGTGGGCGACGCGTATTTCCTGTTCCTGCAGGGACGCTCGCTCGAAGCCGACGGCAAGGTCGCCGAAGCGATCGCCGCCTACCAGCAGGCGCTCAAGCTCGTGCCGAAGGCGGCCGAGATCCACGCGGAGCTGGCCGGACTGTACGCCCGGCAGAACAAAGCCAGCGAGTCGATCACCGAGGCGCAGGCCGCGCTTGCACTCGACCCGGACGACCTCGAAGCGCACCGCATCCTCGGGCTCGTCCAGGCCGCGCTCGCGCATCAGGCGGCGTCGCCGACCAGCGCGCGTTCGCTGATGACCGAGGCGATCACACATCTCGAGCGCGTTGTCTCGCCCGATCGACGCGATCCGCTGTCGGAGCTGACGCTCGGCCAGCTGTACGTCGAGACGCAGAGCTACGAAAAGGGCATCACCACGCTGCAGCTCTTTCTGCTCGATCAGCCGGACTATCCAGACGCGGTGATGCTGCTCGCACAGGCGTACGACGCGACCAACCGGCCCGCGGAGGCGGTGGACATGCTCGAACAGGTCGTCGAGCAGCAGCCCAATCAACTCCAGGCGCGGCTCTGGCTCGGCCAGCTGTACGAGAAGCTCGGCCGCTGGAACGACGCCGCGGCCACGTGGGGCAAGCTCGCGGCGGCCAATCCGCGCAACGGGTCGTACCGGCTGCGCCAGGCGACCGCGCTCGTCAACGCCGGCGACGTCGAAGGCGGCCGCGCGCAGCTGCTCGAGCTGACCAAGCTCGCGCCGCGGGACATCTCGCTGTGGTACCTGCTCTCGCAGGTCGAGCGTCGCACCGGGAACGCCGCCGGGGCCGAGGACGCCGCGAAGCAGATCGCGCAGATCGATCCGACCGACCCGCGCGGACCGCTGGCGCTGGCCGAATCGCAGGCGGCGCGGGGCGACTACGCCGCCGTCGTCGCGACGCTCCGGCCGCGCGTCGCGTCGGCGACCGACGCGGACGTCACCGCCGGGCTCTACGGGCGCATGGTCGGTGACCTCGCCGCGGCGCTGCAGCAGACCGGCGACAAGGCCGGCGCCGTGCAGGTCCTCGAAGGCGCGCGCCGTCGCGTCCCCGACGATCCGGATTTGCAGTTCGAGCTGGGAGCGGCGTACGATCGCGCAGGTCAGGTCGATGACGCCGAGACGATTTTCCGGGCGGTCATTGCCAAGGACCCGATCAACGCGCAGGCGCTGAACTATCTGGGGTACATGCTGGCCGATCACAGCCGCAAGCTGCCCGAGGCGCTGTCGCTGATCCAGCGGGCGCTCGCCATCGACACCGACAACCCGTCGTATCTGGACAGTCTGGGCTGGGCGTATTTTCGCCTCGACCAGCTCGATCAGGCGCGCACGCCGCTCGAGAAGGCCGCGACCGCGCTGCCGCGTGTCTCCGTCATCCAGGATCACCTCGGCCAGTTGTACTTCCAGCTCAAGCAGTATCGCGACGCGGCGTCCGCGTTCGACCGCGCGCTTTCCGGCGATCGCGAAGACCTCGACGTCGCGGCCGTCACCAAGCGTCGGGATCGGGCACGGGAGCTCGCGGGGAAGTAGTGGACGCCCGGAGGCCGCGCCGATGGCGTGCGCGCCGGCTCGCCGCGGCGTGCGCCCTGCTCGCGTCGGCGTGCGCCACCCATGTGTTCGTGCCGCCAGCCGGGCCGGGCGAGCCGTTTCCTGACGCGGCGGGCGCCTGGGCCGAGGCCACGCGCGCCTGCGCCGGCGCGTCCACCTACGCGGCGTCCATTCACGTGCACGGCCACGTCGGCCGCGAAGGACTGAACGCGACCATCCTCGGCCTCGTCACACGCGCCAATCAGATCTATCTGTCGCTGCCGGTGATGTTCGGGCCACCGGCGTTCATCCTGGGCGGCACGGCCGATCGCGCGACGCTGTGGCTGGCGCGCGACAAGCGGGTGCTCGTCGCGCCCGCCGACGACATCGTGGAGGCGCTGACGGGCCTGCGGCTGGGGCCGCGCGCGCTGCTCGACCTCCTTTCCGGCTGCGTCACCGACGTCGGCGCGATGACCGACAGCGCGCTCTTTGGGAAGCTCGGCGCCATCACGACCGCCCACGGGCGACTGTTCGTCGAGCGGCGCGACGGACGCTGGCGCATCACGCGCGGTCTCGCCTCCGGCCTCATCGTCGAGTACAGTGACTCGCAGGGAGACTGGCCCAGAGCCGTGCGGGTGACGACCGAGACGGGTCGAACGCCCGTGGTGTCGCTGTCCATGACGCTCGAGCAGATCGACGTGAACGTGCCGCACGACACGAAGGACTTCGTCGTCACGCCCGGTGCTGACGTGACGCCCATCACGCTCGAGGATCTCCGCGCGAACGGGCCGCTTCGCGACCGGAAATGAGACCAAAGCCATGGCACGCACGCTCGTCCTTCGGCCGGCGGCCAAGATCAACCTCACCCTGCGCGTGGGCGCGTTGCGCCGCGACGGCTATCACGACGTCCGCACGCTGCTTCAGTCGATTGGCCTCGGCGACACGCTGACGGTCGCCGCGCGGCGGGGGCCGTTGGCCTTCGTGTCGTCGGGCTTTGGCGTGCCGGTGGACGAGTCGAACCTGGTGTCGCGCGCGGCGCTGGCGCTCTGGCGGGACCTCGGCCGGGACGGGACGCCGCGCGACGCGCACGTCAAGCTCGTGAAGCAGATTCCGCTGGCGGCCGGGCTCGGCGGCGGCAGCGCGGACGCCGCCGCGGCGCTCGTCGGCCTCAACGCCGCCTGGGACGGACGCCGCACGCGCCGCGATCTCGTCCGGCTCGCGTCGACGCTGGGCGCCGACGTGCCGTTCTTCCTTCAGGGCGGCACGGCGCTCGCGACGGGCCGCGGCGATGAAGTCTTCCCGGTGGACGACGTCCGCCGGTTTGGCGTCGTCGTCATCAAGCCGTCGTTCGGCGTGTCCACGCCGGACGCGTATCGCTGGCTCGACGAGGATCGCGCGGCCGAGGTACCTGACGAGGCATCGCCGGCGCGCGACCTGGATCTGGGCTGGCACGTCGGCCCGATTGCGCTGGCCAACGACCTGCAAGCGCCGGTGGCGCGCCGGCACCCGGAAATCACGGCGATTGTCGAGGCGCTCCGCCGGGCCGGGGCGGTCGGGGCGGCGATGACCGGCAGTGGCTCCGCCGTTTTCGGCCTGTTTTCCGAGGCCCATGCCGTCAAGGCGGCCCGCAGGCTCCGGCGCCCGGACTGGCTCGTGCTGGTCAGCCGCACGCTCAACCGCCGCGAGGCCGGGCGGCGCTTGGGCCTGTGATAGACTTCCGGGTTTGCGGACGGGCCCGATCGCCCTGCCGTGCGGGTCGGGAGCGCGCCCACAAACTGGGGCGTGGCCAAGCGGTAAGGCGCGGGACTTTGGATCCCGTATTCGAAGGTTCGAATCCTTCCGCCCCAACCAGTTTCATCGCCCATGAGCCACGGCCAGCTGAAGATCTTTTCCGGGTCCGCGCATCCGGCGCTCGCGCGGGAGATCGCCGAGCATCTTTCGCTGCCGCTGGGCGCGGCGCGGCTGCATCGGTTTCCGGACACCGAGGTCTCGTTCCAGATCGACGAGAACATCCGCGGCACGGACGTCTTCATCGTGCAGCCGACGTCGGCGCCGGTGGACGAGCACCTGATCGAGCTGTGCGTGATGATCGACGCGTTCCGGCGATCGTCGGCGTCGCGCATCACCGCCGTGATGCCGTACTACGGCTACGCGCGGCAGGATCGGAAGGACAAGCCGCGCGTGCCGATTTCCGCGAAGCTGGTGGCGAACCTGCTGAGCGCGGCCGGCACGAACCGGGTGCTGACGATGGATCTGCACAAGGCGCAGATTCAGGGGTTCTTCGACATCCCGGTCGACCACCTGTTCGCCGCGCCGGTCATCATCGATCACCTGGCGCGGCAGAACTTCGGGCCGATGACGATCGTGTCGCCCGACGCGGGCGGCGCCGAGCGCGCCCGCGCCTACGCGAAGCGCCTCGACGCCGACCTGGCGATCATCGACAAGCGCCGCAGCGAGGACGGGTCGGCCGAAGTGATGAACGTGGTCGGTGACGTCAAGGGGCGCGTCTGCGTGATTGCCGACGACATCATCGACACGGCGGGGACGATTCAGAAGGCGGCGCAGGCGCTCAAGGACAACGGCGCCACGCGCGTGCTGGCGAGCGCGGTGCACGGCGTGCTGTCGGGCCCGGCCCTGAAGCGGATCGAGGCGGCGCCGATCGACAAGCTGATCGTGACCAACACGATTCCGATCAGCGACGAGAAGAAGGCCGCGTCGGAGAAGATTCGTCGTGCTGTCGGTCGCGCGCCTGCTGGCGCAGGCGATCCGCAGCATTCACGAAGAGACGTCGGTGTCGAAGTTGTTCGTGTAGAGCAGGCACTGGGCAATGGGCACTGGGCATGCAGATCGGGCACTGGGCGTTGGGCACTGGGCACTGGGTGATGGGGCCGAAGCGCGATTTGCCTGGCCAGTGCCTAGTGCCCATTGCCCAATGCCCGACACTTTTTCTTGAGGCTTGAGTCATGGAAGCAGTTCTGGAAGCAGTCCAACGAGATCAGTTCGGCCGGAACGAAGCGGGGCGGCTTCGCCGCGAAGGGCGGATTCCCGCGGTCGTCTACGGCGGCGGCACCGGCAAGACCGAGTCGCTCGCGGTCGATCCGAAGGTGCTGTTGCGCATCCTGCACTCGCAGTCGGGCGTCAACACGCTGATCGCGCTCAAGTACGACGGCGCGGGCGACACGCGCGTGCTCGTCAAGGAGTACCAGCTCGATCCGGTCACGCACAAGCTGCTGCACGCCGACTTCTATCGCGTCGCGATGGACAAGGTGCTGCGCGTCACGGTCCCGGTGCACCTCACGGGCGAGGCCAAGGGCGTCAAGGACAGAGGCGGCCTCGTCGACTTCGTGCACCGCGACCTGGCGATCGAGTGCCTGCCGGCCGACATCCCCGAGCACATCACTGTGGACGTCACCGGACTGATGCTGCACGACGGCGTGCGCGTGCGCGATCTGCCGCTGGCGACAAGTGGAAGGCCGTGAGCGACGAGGACATGCTCATCGTCCATGTCGTGACGCCGAAGGCCGAGGCGGAGCCGGCGCCGGCGGATGCCGCCGCGGCCGTCGCGGCGCCAGCGGCGCCGGCCGAGCCCGAGGTCATCAAGAAGGGCAAGGTCGAGAAGGAAGAGGACGAGAAGTAGCAAAGTTCGAAGTTCGAAGTCTGGAGTTTGGAGTTCGAAGCTGGAGCGTCGGCAGAACGCGAGCTGGGTGAGGAGTTGCGGGCGTGAAGCTGATCGCGGGTCTCGGCAATCCTGGCCGCGAATACGTCGGGACGAGACACAACGTCGGCTTCGAGGTCCTGGACCTGCTCGCGCGCCGGCACGGGCTCGGCTGGCCGGCACGGGTCGACGGCCCTTCGATCGAGACGCGATGGCGGCGTCCGGACGACGACGTGCTGCTGGTCAAGCCGCTCACGTTCATGAATCTGAGCGGCCGGGCGGTCGGCGAGCTGATGCAGTTCTACAAGATCGCCCCCGTCGACCTGCTCGTCGTGGCCGACGACGTGAACCTGCCGCTCGGACGCCTGCGGGTGCGCGCGAGCGGATCGGAAGGCGGCCACAACGGGTTACGATCGGTGGCCGACGTCCTCGGCACGATCGACTACCCGCGGCTGCGGGTGGGCGTGGGCCGCGGTGACCTGCGGCGCGACCTGGCCGACCACGTGCTCGCCAGGTTCGAGTTTGACGAACGGCCCGGGATTGAAGACGCGATTGCCCGGGCGGCCGACGCGTGGAGACGTGGGTCTCGGACGGGCTGGCGCGTGTGATGAACACGTTCAATCGCACGGAAGACAATACGTAACCCAGGCTCCTTGCCGCCTTCACGAAGAAGGCGGCCTGATGTCCAGAAGGAGACACATGAGCACCGTCCGGCAGTACGAACTCGTCTACATCACGGCCCCGGAGATCACCGAGGAGGCGCTCGCCGAGCTGCACCAGCAGGTCGCGGCCGTCGCGGAACGCTTCGGGGGCACCATCGAAAAAACCGAGAACTGGGGCCGCCGCAAGCTGGCCTACGAGATCAACCACCAGCGTGAGGGCGTGTACGTCCTCGAGCTGATCAACGGGCCGGGCCCGATGATGGCCGAGCTCGATCGCCGTCTGCGGGTGATCGATCAGGTGATGCGTCACATGGTCGTCCGCGTGGACGAGGAGCTGGCCGTCGCCGAGCGTGCCAAGGCCCGGCGCAAGACGCGGATGGCGGCGCGCCGCGTGAAGCGCGGACTGCCACCCGAGCCGACCGAGAGCGAATTGAGCCGTCGCCATCAGGACGACGACGATTCGGAGAGCGGGGACATGTTCCGCGGCGGCGACCGCGGCGACCGTGGCGAGCGCGGCGATCGCGGCGAGCGCGGAGAGCGAGGCGACCGATGAGCGACTTCGAGCGTGACAATCGCGGGGGCCGCAGCGGCGGCAAGAGCGCGGGCGGGGAGAAGGGCGGCGGACGCCGCACGTTCTTCCGGCGCCGGCGCGTGTGCAAGTTCTGCGCGGAGAAGATCGACTACATCAGCTACAAGGACGTGAAGCTGCTGGCGCCGTTCATCCCCGAGCGGGGCAAGATCCAGCCGCGGCGTATTTCCGGCGTCCTGCGCGACGCACCAGCGCGCGCTGCAGACGGCCATCAAGCGCGCTCGACAGATCGCGCTCGTGCCGTACGTCACCGACTGAGCGAGGCGACGGACATGTCCATCGAAGTCATCCTCAAGGAACACGTCGAACACCTCGGCCATCGCGGCGAGGTGGTGAAGGTGGCCGCCGGCTACGCGCGCAACTACCTGTTTCCGCGCAAGCTGGCGCTCGCCGTGACTGCCGAGAACAAGCGTCAGATCGAGCGCGAACGGGCGAAAGCCGAAGCGCGCGAGGCGGACGAGCTGCAGGACGCGCAGGCGCAGGCCGCGAAGCTCGCCGCCGTCGAGGTCTCGATCGCCAGGCGCGTCGGCGAGCAGGACGCGCTCTACGGCTCGGTGACCGCCGCCGACATCGCCGAGGCGCTGGCGGCGCTCGGGCAGACGGTGGATCGCCGCAAGATCCAGATGGCCGAACCGCTCAAGACGCTCGGCGAGCACGAAGTGCCCGTCAAGCTGCATCGCGAGGTCACCGTACCGCTGAAGGTGAAGGTCGTGGCCGCGTCGTAAGACCAGGCACTGGGCATTGGGCATTGGGCACTGGTCAGGCACTGGGCACTGGGCACTAGGCACTGGGCACTGCACTGGGCACGGCACCCAGCACCAGGCACGCGGCACCTAGCACGGAGTTCGCATGGATCGCACCCTGCCTCACAACCTCGAAGCCGAGAAGTGTGTGCTTGGTGCGATCCTCATCAACAACCACGCGTTCAACCAGGCGTCGGAAGTCATCGACGCCCAGGATTTCTTCCGCGACGCCCATCGTCGCATCTTCGACAGGATGGTCGCCCTGGTCGATCGGCGCGAGCCGGTCGACCTCGTCACGCTCAAGGACGAGCTGGCGCGCGGCAACGAGCTGGACGAGGTCGGCGGGCCGGCGTACATCGCCTCGCTGACCGACGGCGTCCCGCGATCCGCGAACGTCGAGTACTACGCGAAGATCGTCAAGGAGAAGTCGACGCTGCGCCGGCTGATCCAGTCGGCCAACGACGTCCTCGGCCGCGCGTACGACGCCGAGGAGAACGCCGACGACCTGCTCGACGAGGCCGAGAAGTCGATCTTCCAGATCGCCGAGCACCGGATGCGGACGGGCTTCATCCACGTGGGCGAGCTCGCGGCCGGCGGCTACCAGCTGATCGAACAGCTCCAGGCGCATCGCGGGCTCGTCACCGGCGTGCCCAGCGGCTTCGTGGACCTCGACGCGCTGACGTCCGGCTTTCAGAAGGCCGACTTGATCATCGTGGCCGCGCGCCCGTCGATGGGCAAGACGAGCTTCGTGCTGAACACCGCGATGAACTGCGGGGTCGAGGCGGGCAAGACCGTCGGCATCTTCAGCCTCGAGATGGCGAAAGAGCAGCTGTTCCTGCGCATGCTCACGTCCGAAGCGCGCGTGGACGCGCATCGCTTCCGCGGCGGCTTCCTCGGCGAGCAGGACTACGCGCGGCTCGTGGACGCATTCGGCCGCCTGCACGACGCGAAGGTCTTCATCGACGACACGCCGTCGCTCGGGATCCTCGAGATGCGCGCCAAGGCGCGGCGGCTGAAGCTCGAGCATGGCCTGGACATGCTCGTGATCGACTACCTGCAGCTGATGCAGGGCCGCGGCCGGTTCGAGAACCGGCAGCAGGAGCTGGCCTCGATCTCGCGCGCGCTCAAGATCCTGGCGAAGGAGCTGGAGGTGCCGATCGTCGCGCTCAGCCAGCTCAGCCGCGCGCCCGAGGCGCGTGGCGACCATCGGCCCCAGCTCTCGGACTTGCGCGAGTCTGGCGCTCTCGAGCAGGACGCCGACGTCGTGCTGTTCATCTTCCGCGAGGAGATGTACGCGAACGAAGGCGACCCGCGCCCCGAAGCCGAGGGCGTCGCCGAGATCATCATCGGCAAGCAGCGCAACGGGCCCACCGGGACCGTGCGCCTGGCGTTCCTGAAGCAGTTCACGCGCTTTGAAAACCTGGCGCGCGGATCGGGCTTCGACCACGAGGCCTCGGACCTGTGATCCGGCCGACGGTCGCCACCGTCGATCTCGCCGCGATCCAGTCCAACGTCCGCGCCATCCGGACCGTACTTGCACGCGGCGCGCGAACCCCGGAACCCCGGAACCGCGGAACGCCGGAACGCCGGAACCCCGGAACCCCGGAACCGCGGAACGCCGGAACCCGACGCGGAACGCCGGCCCGGAACCCCGCAACCCCGGAACCGGGATCATCGCCGTCGTCAAGGCCAACGCGTACGGTCATGGCGCGGCGCGCGTCGGGCCGGCGCTCGAAGCGGCGGGCGCCGCGATGCTCGCCTGCGCGGACATCGACGAGGGCGTGCTCCTGCGCGACGCCGGCGTCACGATTCCCATCCTGGTATTTGGCGCGCTCAGCGTCAGCGATCTTGACGGCGTCTTCACACACCGGCTGACGCCGACGGTCTCGACGCCGGCCGCCGCGCGCGCGCTCGAGGCGGCCGCGGCACGCGCCGGCATGCGGCTTGGCTGTCACCTCAAGATCGACACGGGCATGAACCGCCTCGGCTTCCGGCACGACAATCTGCATCGAACGATGCCCGAGGTCCTGGCGAGTCCGCACCTCCGGATCGACGCGATCTACACGCACTTCGGCCTCGCCGACGTGCCCGAGTCGCCGTTTCTGGAGGAGCAGCGCACGCGCTTCGAGCGGGCGACCGCCGCGCTTGGCGCGCTGGGCCTGCGCGGCGTCGCACGGCATGCGGCCAACTCGGCCGCGCTGCTGCGCGACACGCGCACGTGGTACGACTGGGTTCGCCCGGGGCTGTTGCTCTACGGGTTGGTGCCTCCACCGCTCGCGGCCGGCGATGTGGCGCTCGGACCTGCCCTGTCACTCACCAGCCGTATCGTGGCGGTGAAGGGCATCCGGGCGGGCGAGGGCATCGGCTACGGTCACCGCTGGGCGGCGGACGGGCCGCGCACGATCGCCATCATCCCGGCGGGCTACGCCGACGGTCTGGACACGCGGCTCTCCGGGCGCGGCTTCGTGCTCGTCCGGGGCCGGCGCGTCCCGATCGTCGGCGCCGTGTCGATGGACATGATCTCGGTGGACGTCACCGGTCTCGACGTCGCGCCTGGCGACGACGTCGTGCTGATCGGGCGGCAGGGCGGGGACGCGATCACCGCGCGCGAGGTGGCCGCGACGATCGGCACGATCCCGTGGGAGATCCTGTGCCGGCTGGGGGCGAGGATTGAGAGGAGGTATCAGGGAGAGAAAGGATGAAGTTCGAAGTATGAAGTTCGAAGTGTGAAGTTCGAAGTAAGAAGAGCAAGAAGCTGGAAATTGGAAGTGCGATGTTTCTGGTCACTGCGCCAGCAGACACGATACCGAGGCGACCGTGGCTGTCGCAATCGCCGCGACGAGTACCGTTGCGACCCCTTGCGCGAAGCGGAGTTTTCGAATGGCGGGCGTCAGCGTGGCGATCAACTGGCGACACTCATCAAGGAGTTCGTCCGACCTGTGGCGTGAATTGGGGCTGGTCGGCCTTGATGAGACGCAACCAGTAGTGACATTCGCGCGCCTCGCGAGCACCGATCGCGTACTTGGCGGCCATGTCGCGCCGCGAAGACGCAGATTTTGCCTCTTCGACGTTGGCGCCCGTTGAAGTTCCTGCACTGAGCATTTGGTCGAGAAAGTAGCGCGGGGTATTCGTCTCGCGGGACAGCGTTCGGTAAAGATTGAGCAATTGCGAGCGCGAACCGAAAACTTCGGTCTTGGAAAGACATCGGCATGTCGTCGCATGGGCAATGGGCTAGCCTAGTGCAATGAACACGCCAGGGCTCGTTCGGTCTCAAACTTCTAACTTCTGACTTCTAACTTCAAACTTCCATGAAACCTCCCCGCTCCGTCTTCTCCTGTCAGCAATGCGGCTCGCAGTCGCCCAAGTGGCTCGGTCGCTGTCCGGACTGCGGTGCCTGGAATTCGTTCGTCGAAGAGCTGGCCGCGCCGGACGCCCGGGCCGCGTCGCCCCTGTTCGGCGGCGGCAAGTCCCATCTGTACGAAGACGTCGACACCGTCGTCGCCGAGCGGCTCGGCACCGGAGTGAGCGAGTTCGACCGCGTTCTTGGCGGCGGCGTCGTCCCGGGATCGCTCGTGCTGCTCGGCGGCGAGCCCGGCATCGGCAAGTCCACGCTGTTGCTGCAGGCCGCCGCGCACTTCGCGTCGCACGTCGGGCCGGTGCTCTACTGTTCGGCCGAAGAATCCGAACATCAGATCAAACTGCGCGGCGAACGGCTCGGGGTCGGCAACGTGCCGCTCTACCTGCTGGCCGAGACGTGCGTCGAACGTCTCCTCGAGGAAGTCGCGCGGCGGAAGCCGGCGCTGCTCATCGTGGACTCGATCCAGACGGTGTTTTCACTCAAGCTGCCGTCGGCGCCGGGCAGCGTCGGGCAGGTCCGTCAGGCGGCGACCGACCTGCTGTTCGCGGCGAAAGGCCGCACGCTGCCGACGATCCTCGTCGGTCACGTCACCAAGGACGGCAACCTGGCGGGGCCCAAGGTGCTCGAGCACGTGGTGGACACCGTCCTCTATTTCGAGGGCGGCCAGCAGCACGCGCATCGCGTCGTCCGCGCGGTCAAGAATCGTTTTGGCGCGGCGAACGAGCTGGGCGTGTTCGAGATGACGGGCGGCGGACTGCGGCCGGTGGCGAATCCCTCGGCGCTGTTCCTGGCAGAGCGTCCGAAGAACGTGCCCGGGTCGTCGGTGCTGTGCACGGTCGAGGGGTCGCGCCCGCTGCTCGTGGAAGTGCAGGCGCTGGTCGGCACGGCGACCTTCGGCAACGCGCGCCGCACGGCCAGCGGCCTCGATCACAACCGCCTGGCGTTGCTCCTGGCCGTGCTCGACAAGCGCGCGGGCCTCAGTCTTGCGACCGACGACGTGTATGTGAACGTCGCCGGCGGAATGACGATTGCCGAGCCCGCCGCGGACCTGGCGGTCATCGCCGCCGTCGCGTCGAGTCTGCGCAACCGGCCGATTCCCGCCGACGTCGTCGTGTTCGGCGAGGTCGGGCTCGCAGGTGAAATCCGCGCCGCCGCGCAGGCGCCGCTACGCGTTCGCGAGGCGGCGCAGCTGGGCTTCCGCCGCTGCGTGGTGCCCGACAACAACGTCGCGCCCGCGGACATTCCCCCGGGGATGTCCGTGGTCGGCGTCCGCACCGTGGGCGAGGCGCTCGACGCGCTGATGTGACGACAGAACCGTCATTAGCCAAAACGCCGATCCGCCCGATACAATGACGCCATGCAGGGCTACGTGCTGCTGCGGGTGGTCTTCGTCGCGGTGTTCGTCTATATCGCGACCCTCATTCGACCCGTCGAGGGGCACATCGCGTTCAATATCGCGTTAGGACTCTCGCTCGCGCTGCTGATCGTCATGATCGAGGCGCGTCTGCGCGACGCCGCGGTGACCAACGTCCTCGGCGGCCTGATTGGCGGCGGCATCGGCCTCGCGATTGCCAACTCGGTGCACAACGGGCTTTCCTGGGCGGACACGACCAACACGAAGGTCAAGTTCGTTCACATGCTCATCCTCGTGGTCCTGCCGTATCTGGGCGTCGTGCTCGGGGCGCGCAAGGGCGAGTGGCTCGAGCCGGCCAAGTTCGCGTCGCTCTTCAAGGATGCGCGGCCGCTCAAGCGCTACAAGATTCTGGACACGAGCGTCATCATCGACGGGCGCGTCGCCGACGTCGTCGAGACCGGCTTCCTCGAAGGCACGCTGGTCGTGCCGCAGTTCGTGCTCAAGGAGCTGCAGTTCGTCGCCGATTCCTCCGATCCGCTGAAGCGCAACCGGGGCAGGCGCGGTCTCGACATCCTGCACCGCATCCAGAAGATGGCCGGCGTCGAGGTGATCATCTCGGATGCCGATTTTCCCGCCGTCAAGGAAGTGGATCTCAAGCTGATCGAGCTGGCGCGCTCGCTGACGGGCAGCATCGTCACCAACGACTTCAACCTGAACAAGGTCGCGCAGCTGCGCGGCGTGGACGTGCTGAACGTCAACGAGCTCGCGAACTCGCTGAAGCCCGTCGTGCTGCCCGGCGAGCAGATGAACGTCTTCGTCACCAAGGAAGGCAAGGAATACAACCAGGGCGTCGCCTATCTCGATGACGGGACGATGGTCGTCGTCGACAACGCGCGGAGCAAGATCGGCCGCAACCTCGACATCGTCGTCACGAGCGTGCTGCAGACGACCGCCGGCCGGATGATCTTCGGACGGCTGACCGAGGCCTCGGCCGCCAGCTCGGATCGGGCAGGACTCCGGACGCCGACCGCGTTCGGCCGCGCAAGCGTGACCCTGCCGCCCTGGCACTGGTGGCGGACCGTCTTCTTTCTGATTCCGACGATCGGGGTCTACACGATCGTCCTGGGGTTTCTGTCCCTCATCACGCGGCCGTTCGATCGCGCCGGCACGTTCGCGCACCGCTGCGCGCAGTGGTGGGGAAAGGCGATTCTCGGGACCACGGGGGTGGTCGTCGAGGTGGAAGGCACGCCGCCGGCGCCCACCGAGAGCTGCATCTTCGTCGCCAACCACGCGAGCTTCTACGACATTCCGGTCATCTTCGGCACGCTGCCGCATCAGCTGCGGCTGATGGCCAAGGCGGCGCTCGGGTACGTGCCGTTCATCGGGTGGCACCTGCGGTGGTCGGGGCACCTGCTGGTCGATCGCGCGAAACCAGGCGCGTCGATCTTCAAGCGCATGCAGCGGCTGACGGCGCAGGGCGTGTCGTTGCTGGTGTTTCCGGAGGGCTCCCGCACGCGGACCGGTCGGCTGAAGAAGTTCAAGGGCGGTGTGTTTCTGCTGGCGATCGAAACGGGCTGGCCGGTCGTCCCGCTGAGCATCGTCGGCAACCGCAACGTGATGCCCGCTGGCCGGCTGATGACGTGTCCGGCGACCGTTCGACTGATCGTGCACGATCCGATTCGGACGACCGGGCTCTCGCGCGACGACGCGCGCGGTCTGGCGGATCGCGTGCGCGCCATCGTGGCGTCGCCCGAGGGACTGGGCCGGGAGGGCTGAGATGCACGTGCACGTGGGCGCCGACGTCGCCGCGATCGTCAGGCCGGTCTGGGCGGCGGTCGAGCCCGTGCGCGTCGTGGCGCACGAGCCCAGACAGGATCAGCCGCTTCGCGACGCCGCGGCGGCCATGCGGACCCGGGCGGAGTCCGCCGAAATCACCGCCGCCGTTCGGACGATGTACAAGCAGGTCGGCATCGATCCCGACGAAGACGCGGCCGTCGTCGGAGGCCCTGCTGCGGCGCGTGCGGAAGGGCGACGAGCTGCCGCGGATCAACAGCCTGGTGGACGTCATCAACTGGTGTTCGCTCGAGTCGCAGCTGCCGTTCGGCCTGTACGATCTGGATCGCATTCAGGGTGACGTCACGCTGCGCCTTGGCGCGGCGGGCGAGGAATATCCGGGCATCCGCAAGGATGTCGTGCACCTGGCGGGGCGTCTGATCGCTCGCCGATGCCGACGGGCCGTTCGGCAATCCGACGTCCGACTCGGCACGCACGATGGTGACGCCCGCGACCACTCGCGCGCTCGTCGTCATCTTCGCGCCCGCCGCCGTGCCCGCCGCGACCGCCGCGCGGGCGCTGGAGGCGACGAAGGCGCGGATCGAGACGTACTGCGTTTGATGGGTGTCGTACGCGGGTACGCGGGTACGCGTGTACGTCAGGTCCCAGGAACCTGCATCCTTCGTCAACTCGTTTCGAGGAAAGAGCGTGAGCCTGCGTCAGTTCGTGGGAAAGCGCCAGCCAAGAAGGATGGTGCGAATGTAGGTTCGTGGGACCCGACGTGCCCGTGTACTTGTGTACCCGTCCGTCAGCACGGTCTTACCGCTGGTCCCGTGCCGATGATTGGTGCCGGCGTCGGGCTTGCTCTCGCCCTGGCGATACCTGAGATGGTGGCTGAGCTCCGCGCCGAGCGCGCGCCCGATGATGGCTTTCCTAAAGCGCCGGGTGACGGCGTCTCGCGTCTCGCCCTTCCGTCTGCGTGGCACAGACCTCCCCATCCTATGCCTCACAGACAAGATTTCTGACAGGCTCGACGCTTGTCAACTTTTCAGTTCAAGAGCCCTTACCAAGAAAGATGATGCGATTGCAGGTTCCTGGGACCCGACGTACCCGCGTACCCGTGTACCCGACGTACCTATAAAATCACTCCAATGCCGACCGGTGTGATCATCGTCGCCGCGGGACGCAGCACGCGCATGGGCGCGGCGGTGCCCAAGCCGCTGCTCGATCTTGGCGGCGGCTCGATGCTCCAGCACAGCGTCGCCGCGTTCGCTCGCCATCCGGGCGTCGGCGAGATCGTCGTCGTGCTGCCGGCCGCGATGGTCGATCAGGGACCGGCGCTGGTCGGGGCGACGTCGCGTGCCTGCCGGTTCGTGGCCGGGGGCGAGCGCCGCCAGGACTCGGTGCGGCTCGGCATGCGCGGGCTGTCGAATGCGGCGGATCCCGTGCTCGTACACGACGCGGCGCGGCCGTTCGCGGACCTCGCGCTTATCGACCGTGTGATTGCCGCGGCGGTGGAAACTGGCGCCGCCGTGCCGGCCGTGCGGGCCCGCGACACGGTCAAGCGCATGGATCTCGACCGCCACGTCGTCGTCGAGACGCTGCCGCGCGACGAGATCTGGCTGGCGCAGACGCCCCAGGGCTTCCGCCGCGACGTGCTGCTCGACGCCATCGCCGCCGGCGAGCGCGGCGTCGAGGCCACCGACGACGCGATGCTGGCGGAGCGGGCGGGACATCCGGTGCGGATCGTGCCAGGGGATGAACGCAACGTGAAGATCACCACGCCGGAAGACCTGACGGCCGCGCGCGGCGCGATCGTGGCCCCGCGAGTGGGCACGGGCTTCGACCTGCATCGTCTCGTCGAGGGACGGCCGCTCGTGCTGGCCGGGCTCCGTGTGCCCTTCGACCGCGGGCCGCACGGGCACTCGGACGGCGACGTGCTGTGTCACGCCCTCGCCGACGCCATCTTTGGCGCGGCCGGCGCCGGCGACATCGGCCAGCATTTTCCCAATACCGATCCGCGGTGGAAGGACGCGCCCGGCCTCGACCTGCTCGGCCGGGCGGTCGACGTGGCTCGGACGCGCGGCTTTTCGGTGGCGAGCGTGGACGCGACCATCGTGCTCGAGCGGCCCAGGCTCGCGCCGTACGTGGCGGAGGTGCGCGAGCGGCTCGCGCGCGCGCTCGCGGTCGCCGTCGACTGCGTTAGCGTGAAAGCGAAGACGAACGAAGGCGCGGACGCGGTCGGCCGCGGCGAGGCCATCGCCGCGCATGCGGTTGCTGTCCTCGTGCCGGAGCGCGTGCGATGACGCCGCTGCGCGTGCGCTTCGCGCCGAGTCCGACCGGACATTTGCACGTCGGCAACGCGCGCACGGCGTTGTTCAACTGGCTGCTCGCGCGCGGGCGGTCCGGGACGTTCGTGCTCCGCATCGAGGACACCGACGCCGGGCGATCGACGCTCGAGGCAGCGCAGTCGATCCTCGAGGACCTGCGCTGGCTCGACCTCGATTGGGACGAGGGGCCCGATCGCGGCGGGCCGTACGGGCCGTACCGGCAGTCCGAACGGCTCGACGAGTACCGCGCCGTGGCGCAGGACTTTCTGGCCCGCGGGCTCGCGTACTACTGCTTCTGCACGCCGGCCGAGCTCGACGCCGAGCGCGCGGCGGCGCTCGCGGCCGGTCAGCCCCCAAGTACCGCGGCACCTGTCGCGCGCTCGATGCTGCCGAGTCCGCGGCGCGCGTCGCCAGCGGCGCCGCCGCCGCCATTCGATTCGCGGTACCGGCGGGACGGGACATCACCTTTCACGACGCCGTGCGCGGCACGGTGACGTTCAATACCGACGTCATCGGGGACCCCGTCATCGTCCGGTCCGACGGCCGGCCCGCCTACAACTTCGCGGTCGTGATCGACGACGTGCGAATGGCAATCACGCACGTGATTCGTGGCGAGGACCACATCTCGAACACGCCCCGGCAGATCCTGATCTACGAGGCGATCGACGCCTCGCCGCCGGTGTTCGCGCATCTGTCGCTCGTGCTGGGCCCGGATCACGCGCCGTTGTCGAAGCGACACGGCGCGACGAGCGTCGCCGAGTTCCGCGAGCGCGGGTTCCTCCCCGAGGCGCTCGTGAACTACCTGGCGCTGCTCGGCTGGTCGCCAGGCGAGGGCGGCGAAATCGTCCCGATCCAGACCATGGCGCAGCGCTTCGACCTGGCGCGCGTGACGCACAGTGCGGCCGTGTTCGACATGGCCAAGCTCGCGTGGATGAACCGGCACTACATGAAGGACGCGGCGCCCGCGCGGCTGGCGCGCGAAGCGCTGCCGTATTTCGCCCGGGCGGGCTACATCACCCATGGGACCAACGAGTCGATGGACTACGTCGAATCGCTGCTGCCGATGGCGGTCGGATCGGTCGATCGCCTGCCGGAGATTGCCGACCGCGTGGCCTTCGTGTTCGAGTGGGATGCCGCGCGCGCGTCCGATCTGGTGCGCGCCGAGGCCGACGGGGCGCGCGCGGCTGCGGCGTTTGGCCAGCAGATTGCCGGGGCCGGCGCGCTCGATCGCGAGTCGTTTCGCGCCGCCGCGCAGCGGGCCCGTGAGTCCACCGGCCTCAAGGGCCGCGCGCTGTTTCATCCGATTCGCGTGGCGCTCACCGCCGCCGAGTCCGGCCCGGAGCTCGACCTGGCCGTGCCGGCCATCGATCGGGGCGCGGCGCTCGGCTCCGCCGCGGGCTTGGCCGCCATTCGCTCCTGCGCGGATCGGATGACGGCGGTCGTGCGACACCTGCAGGGCCAGGCGGCCATCTAACCGGATGTCCCTCATCTACGGCGTCCATGCGGTTTCAGAAGCGCTGGCGGCGCGGCGCCTCGCCAGGCTCGTTCGTGTGCGGGGTGGCGGTCCACGAATCGACGCCATTGTCGCGCGCGCGGAGGAGCTGCGCATCCCGGTCGAGACCGTCGATCGGCGCGTGCTCGACAAGCTGACCCATGGCGGCGTGCATCAGGGCGTCGCCGGCGATGTTCAGGCCGTGGCGGCCTACACCATCGAGGAGCTGGTGAGCGGCGCGAGCGGCCCGCCGTTGCTGGTCGTCCTGGATGGCATCGAGGACCCGCAGAATGTCGGGGCGATTCTGCGCAGCGTTGACGGCGCCGGGGCCGATGGCGTCATCCGCCAGGCGCGGCACGCCGCGCGGCTCGATGGCGCGACGGCGCGGGCCTCGGCGGGCGCCGTGCACCACGTCCGGATTGCGACTGTCGTGAACATCTCGCGCGCGATTGAAGAACTGAAGGCGCTGAACGTCTGGAGCGTCGGCCTCGACGCCGCGGCCACCGAGCGGTACGACGAGGTAGACTACAGCCAGGCCACCGCATTCGTTCTCGGGGCGGAGGGGACGGGCCTCCGGCGGCTGGTCCGGGAGACGTGCGATCGACTGGTGTCGATCCCGATGGCGGGCGAGGTCTCCAGCCTGAACGTGTCGGTTTCGGCCGGAATCGCGCTCTTCGAGGCCGCCAGACAGCGCCGGGGCCGGGCAAGGTGAGTGCGGGGGCCTCACACGCCGCGGGCCGGGATCTGGCCGGTCCGGCCGGGGCCCGAACGGCGGCCGAATGCCCGATCGTGGAGTCTGAGACGGTTGCTCGATTGGCACGGAGCGTGCTACCATTTCCGTTTTGTCTGGCTGGCGTAGCTCAGTCCGGTAGAGCAGCTGATTTGTAATCAGCCGGTCGGGGGTTCAAATCCCTTCGCCAGCTCCAAGTTCCGGGCCTCGCCCCACAAACGCAGCGTAAGGAATCGAAACGCAACACAGCAGTAGGCGACATCGGGGAATGCCCTCAATGCGGGTTGCGGGAGTCGAGTGGGCGCGCGCGTCAGATGAACAGGAGCTGAGCGAGAAGCGGGGGCAGACAGTTCGGCGAGGTAGCGAAGCGGTCAAACGCAGCAGACTGTAAATCTGTCGCCCTAGGGCTTCGAAGGTTCGAATCCTTCCCTCGCCACCATTCGACTCGGCCTCGCGGCCTCGCTCATGGCGGGCCGAGTTCATGGCAGGCCGAGTCGAATGCTGAGCGAACGAAGTGATTCGAAGGGCAGATGGCAGTTGCGGACGTTTGAGCCAAGGCGGCTTGCGGCGCCGAAGTTGCGAGCGTAGCGAGCGGGGCAATGGCGGACGTTTGAGGGAAGGCGGAGCTGGCCGCGCCGAAGTTGCGAGCGTAGCGAGCGGGGCAGTGGCGGACGTTTGAGGGAAGGCGGAGCTGGCCGCGCCGAAGTTGCGAGCGTAGCGAGCGGGGCAGTGGCGGACGTTTGAGGGAAGGCGGAGCTGGCCGCGCCGAAGTTGCGAGCGTAGCGAGCGGGGCAGTGGCGGACGTTTGAGGGAAGGCGGAGCTGGCCGCGCCGAAGTTGCGAGCGTAGCGAGCGGGGCAGTGGCGGACGTTTGAGGGAAGGCGGAGCTGGCCGCGCCGAAGTTGCGAGCGTAGCGAGCGGGGCAGTGGCGGACGTTTGAGGGAAGGCGGAGCTGGCCGCGCCGAAGTTGCGAGCGTAGCGAGCGGGGCAGTGGCGGACGTTTGAGGGAAGGCGGAGCTGGCCGCGCCGAAGTTGCGAGCGTAGCGAGCGGGGCAGTGGCGGACGTTTGAGGGAAGGCGGAGCTGGCCGCGCCGAAGTTGCGAGCGTAGCGAGCGGTAACGAAGGCGGGAGTAACTCAGTGGTAGAGTCACAGCCTTCCAAGCTGTTGGTCGCGGGTTCGATCCCCGTCTCCCGCTCCAGCCTTCGCTCGATGGCCTGTGGCGAGCTGCGGCTAGGCAGGCCATGTCGGCGAAGGCTGTCTCGCCGAAGCGCGAAGCGCGGAGGCGGACCGAAGTAACCCCCTCTCGCCGTCGCTTGCGGGGCCCCGACGCCCGCGCCGCTCCGGCGGGCGCGCTGGGGCGGAAAGGCGAGTAGATTGGAGAGCTTGCTTCGCGGTGCTGGTCGTGATGGAACGGAGCGAACGAGCGCGAGCGAGTGAGCCGCGCGAGCGGAGTGGGGAATCAGGAGCCCCCGCGAGCGAGCGCGTCGGGGGGTCTGGCGGGGCAAAGCCCCCCAGGAAAAGAAGACCGCCGATGTAGCTCAGTTGGCAGAGCGCGTCCTTGGTAAGGACGAGGTCACCGGTTCAATCCCGGTCATCGGCTCCAAGAGAAGACCGCGAAGCCCGCGACGAGGGCGCCTGCAGCCCGGCGAGCGAGCGGCGCTGAGCACAACCTAGAGAAGACGTCACACACGGAGACCTACAGCAATGGCGAAGGAGAAGTTCGATCGCTCGAAGCCGCACGTGAACGTGGGCACCATCGGTCACATCGACCATGGCAAGACGACGCTGACGGCGGCGCTCACCAAGGTGGCCGCCGACAAGGGCTGGGCGAAGTTCGTGCCGTATGACGAGGTGGCGAAGGCCTCCGAGTCTCAGGGCCGCCGCGACGAGACGAAGATCCTGACGATTGCGACGAGCCACGTGGAGTACGGCACCCCCAACCGGCACTACGCGCACGTCGACTGCCCGGGGCACGCCGATTACATCAAGAACATGATCACGGGCGCCGCGCAGATGGACGGTGCGATCCTCGTGGTCAGTGCGGTCGACGGCCCGATGCCGCAGACGCGCGAGCACGTGCTCCTCGCCAAGCAGGTGAACGTGCCGTTCATTGTCGTCGCGCTGAACAAGGTGGACGCGGTCGATGACCCCGAGCTGCTCGACCTGGTCGAGCTCGAGGTGCGCGACCTCCTCAAGAGCTACGGCTTCCCCGGCGACGATCTGCCGGTGGTCCGCATCTCGGCGCTCAAGGCGTTGCAGGGTGACGCCGAGGGCGTCGCGGGCGTGTTGAAGCTGATGGATGCGCTCGACACCTACATCCCGCTGCCGCTGCGTGAGACGGACAAGCCGTTCCTGATGCCGATCGAGGACGTGTTCTCGATCTCGGGCCGAGGCACCGTCGTCACCGGCCGCGTGGATCGCGGCAAGATCAAGGTCGGCGAGGACTGCGAGATCGTCGGCTTCCGCCCGACGGAGAAGAAGGTCGTGACCGGCGTCGAGATGTTCCGCAAGCTGCTCGACGAGGGCGTGGCAGGCGACAACATTGGCGTGCTGCTGCGCGGCGTGGAAAAAGACGATGTCGAACGCGGCCAGGTGCTTGCCAAGCCCGGCTCGATCACGCCGCACACGAAGTTCAAGGCCGAGGTGTACATCCTGTCGAAGGACGAGGGTGGCCGCCACACGCCGTTCTTCAACGGCTATCGTCCGCAGTTCTACATCCGGACGACGGACGTGACGGGCTCGCTCCATCTGCCGGAGGGCGTGGAGATGGTGATGCCCGGCGACAACACGACGATCTCCGCGGAGTTGATGGTGCCCGTCGCGATCGAAAAGGGCAGCCGGTTCGCGATTCGCGAAGGCGGCCGCACGGTGGGCGCCGGCACGATCACGGAGATCGTTCAGTAGACAGCAGAGCAGGCATCGGACGTTGGGCCCTCGGCATCAGCGAGTCCTGAGGCCCGGTGCCCGATGCCAACTGCCTGATGCCTGAATCTTTATGCGCGAAATCATCACGATGGCGTGTACCGAGTGCAAGCGCCGGAACTACAGCACGACGAAGAACCGGCGCAAGAGTTCCGAGCGGCTGGAGCTGAGCAAGTACTGCCGGTTCTGCCGGAAACACACGGCGCACAAGGAGAGTAAGTAAACGAAGCGCCGTCGCTGGGCGCTTGAAGGGAAGACTCGCGAGCGAACGCGAGCGCGCCGCGCGAACGGAGCGGGGATTCGAGGGGTCCCCGCGAGTGAAGCGCGAGAGGGGTCCGGCGGGACGAAGTCCCCCGGCCAAATTTAGGCCAGTAGCTCAACTGGCAGAGCATCGGTCTCCAAAACCGAGGGCTGGGGGTTCGAGTCCCTCCTGGCCTGCCAATGTTTGGAAGAGGGCGGCGTAGGGCGATCAATGTTGGAAAACCTCAAGGAGTCTCCGGAGCAGGCGTTCGGCTGGGTCGGCCGCTTCCGGCGGTTCCTCATCGACGTGCGGGCCGAACTGGGCCGCGTGACGTGGCCGACGCGCCGCGAAGTCTGGGCGACGACGATTGTCGTGATCCTCGTATCCGCGGTGTTCGGTCTGTACTTGTTCGTGGTCGACCTGGGCCTGTCGGCGCTCATGGACTGGATCTTCCGGCGGCTTGGGGCGGCCTAGAGATGACGACCGTGACCGACGACAAGACGAAGCACTGGTACATCATCCATACGTACTCGGGGTTCGAGAACAAGGTGCGCGAGTCGCTGGAGCAGCGGGTGCAGGCGTACGGGCTGCAGGACGAGATCGGCGAGATCCTGATCCCGACCGAGGACATCGTCGAGAAGCGCGGCGGGCGCGAGGTGAAGAGCTCCCGGCGGTTCTTTCCGGGCTACATCCTGGTCGAGATGCACATGTCCGACAACGCGTGGCACGTCGTGAAGAACACGCCGAAGGTGACCGGATTCGTCGGCGCCGGCCCGAAGCCGTCGCCGCTCTCGCGCGAGGAAGTGGACCAGATCCTGCATCAGGTCACGGTCGCGGCCGAGAAGCCGAAGCCGAAGTACACGTTCGAGCGCGGCGACCAGGTGCGGATCAACGAGGGGCCGTTCGCGAGCTTCAACGGCGTCGTCGACGACGTGAACACGGATCGGAACACGCTGAAGGTGATGGTGACGATCTTCGGTCGCGCGACACCGGTGGAGCTGGATTTCTTGCAGGTGGAGAAACTGTAGGTACGTGGACTGAGAAGGGGGCAGGGGTCGCTCCATAGCCCTGTCCCCGCAGCCGGTGTTGTGGGAAGGACGCGGGTGGAGAGTGACAGGGGTCGCCCTGGAGCCCTGTCCCCGCAGCCGGCGTGAGAAGCAGAACGCTGATTGACACATGGCGAAAAAAATAACGGCACAAGTGAAGCTCCAGATTGCCGCGGGCAAGGCGACGCCCGCGCCGCCGGTGGGCACCGCGCTCGGTCCGCACGGGCTGAACATCATGGACTTCTGCAAGAACTTCAACGCGAAGACCGCGAAGGATGACGGGCTGATCATTCCGGTGGTCGTGACGATCTACGCGGACCGGTCCTATTCGTTCATCACCAAGACGCCGCCGGCGGCCGTGCTGCTCAAGCGCGCGGCGAACATCGCCAAGGGATCGGGCGAGCCGAACAAGACCAAGGTCGGCACCGTGACCGCGAAGCAGGTCGAGGAGATCGCGAAGCTGAAGCTGCCCGATCTCAACTGCGACACGATCGATTCGGCGATGCGCTCGGTGCGCGGCACGGCGCGATCGATGGGACTGGACGTGATTGACTAGGGGCAACTTCATGCTTCCCATAGAGGTGGGAGGGCTTCGGCCCGTGATGACCACGGAGACAAATAACCATGCGCACGCGCGGCAAGAAGTACCAGGCGGCTCGGCAGCAGGTGCCGAACCGGCCTCACAAGATCGAGGAGGCCGTTCCGCTGCTTCAGAAGGTGAAGTACACGAAGTTCGACGAGACCGTCGAGATGGCGGTGCGCCTCGGCGTCGATCCGAAGCACTCCGATCAGATGGTGCGCGGCACCGTCGTGCTGCCGCACGGGCTGGGCAAGTCCAAGCGCGTGCTCGTCATCGCCAACGCCGAGAAGCAGCGCGAAGCCAAGGAAGTCGGCGCCGACGAAATCGGCGGCGAGGAGCTAGTGGAGAGGATCATCGGCGGCTGGATGGACTTCGATGCCGTCGTCGCGACGCCGGACATGATGCGCGCCGTCGGCCGGCTCGGCAAGGTGCTCGGCCCGCGCGGCCTGATGCCCAACCCGAAGACCGGCACGGTCACGCTCGACGTCGCGAAGGCGGTGCAGGAGATCAAGGCCGGCAAGGTCGAGTTCCGCGTGGACAAGGCCGGCATCGTGCACGCGCCGATCGGCAAGATCTCGTTCGCGCCCGAGCGGCTGGTCGCCAACGCGCACGCGCTGATGGACAACATCGTCAAGGCGAAGCCCGCGGCCGCCAAGGGCAAGTACCTGAAGAGCGTCACGATGTCGTCGACGATGGGGCCGGGCGTCGACATCGACACGTCGCACGTCGACGAGTTGGTGAAGCACTAGACCAGGCATCAGGCCACGGGCCCTGGGCATCACCCAGTGCCGAGTGCCAATTGCCACATGCCTGACGAGGATTCCGAGCATGGCAGTCAGCAAAGCAGACAAAGACACCGAGCTCGACAGCTCGAGGTGGCGTTCAAAGAGGCCGACACGGCGGTCCTGGTGGACTACCGCGGCATCACCGTGCCGCAGGTGACCGAGCTGCGGCGGCAGGTGCGCGCCGCGGGCGGCAGCTACCGGGTCGTCAAGAACACGCTCGCCAAGCGCGCCGCCGAGGGCACGTCGCTGTCGGCGCTCACTAGCACTTCGCCGGCACGACGGCCGTCGTCTACACGACGAAGGATCCGGTGGCGATGGCCAAGGCGCTCACGACGTTCGCGAAGACGGCGCCGACGATGAGCATCAAGGCCGCCGTCGTGCAGGGCCGCGCGGTGACCGCGGCGGCGGTGGACGATCTGGCGAGCCTGCCGGGCAAGCCCGAGCTGTACGCCAGGCTGCTGTTCGTGCTGCAGGCGCCGATGCAGCAGCTGGTGACCGTGCTGTCCGCCGTGCCGCGCGACCTGATGAACGTGCTCGCGGCGGCGGAGCGGAAGAAGAATGAGGGATCAAGTTAGAAGTGTGAAGCCGGAAGTTAGACGTTCAGAGGGAGACGCGGCACGCGCTCAATCACTTCGCACTTCTGGCTTCTAACTTCGAACTTGATCAGGTTCTGATTTTTCTTGAGGGAGACAGGTAATGGCCGACGTGACGCAGCAGCAGGTGGTGGAATACATCAAGGGAATCTCGGTGCTCGAGCTGTCGCAGCTCGTCAAGGCGCTCGAGTCGGAGCTCGGCGTGTCGGCGGCGGCGGCGATGCCGATGGTCATGCCGATGGGCGCGGCGGCGGGCGCCGGCGGCGCGGCGGCGGTCGAGGAGAAGACCGAGTTCACGGTCACGCTGACCGACATCGGCGGCAACAAGATCAACGTCATCAAGGTGGTCCGCGAAGTCACCAGCCTGGGCCTCAAGGAAGCCAAGGACCTCGTCGAGTCGGCGCCGAAGCCGATCAAGGAAGGCGTCAACAAGGACGAGGCGGCCGCCATCAAGAAGAAGTTCGAAGAGGCCGGCGCGAAGGTCGAGATCAAGTAGGTGCCGGGGTTCCGGGGTTCCGGGGTTCCGAGGTTGCCGGGTTCCAAGGTAATCGCCTCGGCGTCAGGTCATGCCTGACTTCGGAGCTGCGAACCGCGGAACCGCGTGAACCGCGGAACCCCGGAACCATCTGGGTTTTTACATGTTGGCGCCCGAAAGGCGCCAAGTCTGATTCATCCGTAGGCAGCCGCGAGGTTGATTGAATGTACAGCCTGCCCAAGAACGTCTACCGCGAGCGCATTGATTTTTCGAAGATCAAGACGACCGTTCCGATCCCGAATCTGATCGAGATCCAGAAGAAGTCCTACGAGCGGTTCCTGCAGATGAACCGCCTGCCGCCGAGCGCGAGGACGTGGGGCTGCAGTCGGTGTTCAAGTCGCGTCTTCCCGATCAGCGACTTCCGCGAGAACTCGTCGCTCGAGTTCATCGAGTACTCGATCGGCAACTGGGAGTGCAAGTGCGGCCGGCTGATCGGCCTCGAGCACCTGCGCAAGAAGTGCGAGGGCTGCGGCACGGTGCTCGTCGCCGATCCGTACGGCGAGGGCGCCGTGATCTGCCCGACGTGCGGCCGCGCCAACGAGGCGCGCGGCGACGTCTGCGATCTGTGCGGCACGACCGTCCCGATGAAGCTCAAGTACGACGTCGAGGAGTGCCAGGAGCGCGGCATGACGTTCGCCGTGCCGCTCAAGGTCACGATCCGGCTGGTCGTCTGGAACAAGGATCCCGAGACCGGCGTGAAGACGATCCGCGACATCAAGGAGCAGGAGGTCTACTTCGGCGACATCCCGCTCATGGGCGACCACGGGACGTTCATCATCAACGGCACCGAGCGCGTCATCGTCAGCCAGCTGCACCGCTCGCCGGGCGCGTTCTTCCACACGGAAGACAAGACGCTCTACGTCGCGCAGATCATCCCGTATCGCGGCTCGTGGGTCGAGTTCGAGTACGACGCGAAGAACCTGCTGTACGTGCGCATCGACCGCAAGCGCAAGTTCCTGGCGACGGTCTTCCTGCGCGCGCTCGGCCTGCGCGGCGCCGACGAGATCCTCCGCGCGTTCTACACCGTGCGACGACCTGGTGCTCCGCGGCGGCAAGGTGCTGTGGAAGGTCTCCGACGCGCCTGGTCGGCCGGCGGTCGGCGGCGGAGCTGCCGATCCCGGGCTCGGAGCTGGCGCTGCACACCGGCAAGAAGATCCGCAAGGACCAGGTCGAGGCGCTGAAGAAGGCGGGCGTCGAGGCCGTCGAGCTCGTGGACACCGAGCGCGAGGGCGCGTTCGCCTGCCACGACGTCGTCGATCCGTCGACGGGCGAGGTCATCCTCGAGGCCAACGAGGAGCTGTCCGAGCGCGTGATCGCGATGGCGCAGGAGAAGAACGTCGAGTCGATCGAGATGTTCTTCCCCGAGAAGGACGAGATCGGCTCGGTGCTGTCGCAGACGCTGAAGAAGGACCCGATTCAGAAGCACGAAGAGGCGCTCATCGAGATCTACCGGCGCCTGCGGCCGGGCGATCCGCCGACGCTCGACAGCTCGCGCAATCTCTTCGAGAACATGTTCTTCAACGCGCAGAAGTACGACTTCTCGCGCGTCGGCCGGCTGAAGCTGAACACGAAGCTCAAGCTGAACACGCCGCTCGACGAGAAGGTGCTGCACCCGGCGGACTTCTACGAGGTCATCAAGTACCTGCTCAAGCTGCGGAAGAACCCGGCGCTCATCGACGACATCGACCACCTCGGCAACCGCCGCGTGCGGTCGGTCGGCGAGCTGCTCGAGAACCAGTTCCGGATCGGCCTGGTCCGCATGGAGCGGGCGATCAAGGAGAAGATGTCGGTCTACCAGGAAATGGCGACCGCCATGCCGCACGACCTGATCAACGCGAAGCCGGTCATGGCCGCGATTCGCGAGTTCTTCGGGTCGTCGCAGCTGTCGCAGTTCATGGACCAGACCAACCCGCTGTCGGAAGTCACGCACAAGCGGCGCCTGTCGGCGCTCGGGCCGGGCGGGCTCTCGCGCGAGCGCGCGGGCTTCGAGGTCCGCGACGTCCACCCGACGCACTACGGGCGCATCTGCCCGATTGAGACGCCGGAAGGTCCGAACATCGGCCTCATCTCGTCGCTCTCGTCCTACGCGCGGATCAACGACTTCGGCTTCATCGAGTCGCCGTACCGCAAGGTCAAGGACGGGCGGGTGATGGACTACGTGATCGTCACCAACGCCGGCGGCAACCCGAAGTACAAGGTCGGCGACGTGGTCGAGGCCGACGACCTGATCGGCGCGAGCGGGCAGTCGAAGAAGAAGGGCGTCGAGTTCGAGCCGTACTGCTTCTACCTGTCGGCGTGGGAGGAGGACCAGTACATCATCGCGCAGGCCAACGTCGAGATCGACGAGGACGGCTACCTGAAGAGCGAGCGCGTCAACGCGCGCCAGGCGGGCGACTTCATCCTGTCGCCGCGCGACAAGGTGGACTACATCGACGTTTCGCCGAAGCAGCTGGTCTCGGTCGCGGCCTCGCTCATCCCGTTCCTCGAGAACGACGACGCGAACCGCGCGCTGATGGGGTCGAACATGCAGCGCCAGGCCGTGCCGCTGCTCCAGGCGCGGTCGCCGTTCGTCGGCACCGGCATGGAGTACATCACCGCGCGCGATTCGGGCGCGGTGGTCGTGGCGCGCCGGTCGGGCACGGTCGACTACGTGGACAGCAAGCGCATCGTCGTGCGCGTGGAGGGGAGCGAGAGCGAGGGGCTGTCGCGCGAGATGGGCGCCGACATCTACTCGATGACGAAGTTCAAGCGCTCCAACCAGAACACGTGCATCAACCAGCGCCCGATCGTCCGCGTGGGCCAGCGCGTGACCAAGGGCCAGGTGCTGGCCGACGGGCCGTGCACCGAGCTGGGCGAGCTCGCGCTCGGCCGCAACGTGCTCGTCGCGTTCATGCCGTGGCGCGGCTACAACTTCGAGGACGCGATCCTCGTGTCCGAGCGGCTCGTGAAGGACGACTACTACACGTCGATCCACATCGAGGAGTTCGAGATCGAGGCGCGCGACACGAAGCTCGGGCCGGAGGAAATCACGCGCGACATCCCGAACGTCTCGGAGACGTACCTCCGCGACCTCGACGAGAGCGGCATCATCCGCATCGGCGCCTACGTGAAGCCCGGCGACATCCTCGTCGGCAAGGTCACGCCGAAGGGCGAGACCCAGCTCACGCCGGAAGAGAAGCTGCTGCGCGCGATCTTCGGCGAGAAGGCCGGGGACGTGAAGGACGCGTCGCTCACGTGCCCGCCGGGCATCGAGGGCATCGTGGTCGGCGTGCGCATCTTCTCGCGCAAGGGCATCGAGAAGGACGACCGCGCCAAGCAGATCGAACAGGACGAGCTCGACCTGATGGAGAAGAACCTGCAGGACGAGATCCGCATCCTGCACGAGGAGACCAAGAAGCGCCTGGTCCAGCTGCTCAACGGCCGGACGCTGCGCACCGATCTCTTCGACGCCGACGGCCGCGAGCGCGTGCTCCGCAAGGGCGCGCGCGCTGACGCCCGAGGCGATGGCCGACGTGCCGTTCGCGGCGCTCGTGCGCGCGCGCATCGAGACCGACGACCTCGGCTTCGAGGACGAGCTGCGCCAGATGGAAGACCGCACGGCGCAGCGCGTCGACGTCATCCAGCGCGAGTTCGAGGACAAGAAGGAGAAGATCCGCCGCGGCGACGAGCTGCCGCCGGGCGTGATCAAGCTCGTCAAGGTGTACGTCGCGATGAAGCGCAAGCTGTCGGTCGGCGACAAGATGGCCGGCCGCCACGGCAACAAGGGCGTCATCGCGCGCATCCTCCCCGAAGAGGACATGCCGTACCTGCCGGACGGCACGCCGGTCGAGATCGTCCTCAACCCGCTCGGCGTTCCGTCGCGTATGAACGTCGGCCAGATTCTCGAGACGCACCTCGGGTGGGCCGCGCACGCGCTCGGCCTCTACTTCGCGACGCCGGTCTTCGACGGCGCGACCGAGAGCGAGATCAAGAAGTGGCTCGAGGAAGCCGGATTGCCGCAAGCGGCGGCAAGACGAAGCTCGCCGACGGCATGACGGGCATGCCGTTCGAGCAGGACGTGACGGTGGGCTACATCTACATGCTGAAGCTGTCGCACCTGGTCGACGACAAGATCCACGCGCGATCGATCGGACCGTACTCGCTCATCACGCAGCAGCCGCTCGGCGGCAAGGCGCAGTTCGGCGGCCAGCGCTTCGGCGAAATGGAGGTCTGGGCGCTCGAAGCCTACGGCGCGGCGCACATCCTCCAGGAGCTGCTCACGGCCAAGTCGGACGACGTGACGGGCCGCGCGAAGATCTACGAGGCGATCGTCAAGGGCGACGCGTCGTTCCAGCCCGGGCCTGCCCGAGTCGTTCAACGTGCTCATCCGCGAGCTGCAGGCGCTGTGCCTGGACGTCGAGCTGATGCGCACGAAGCCCCGTTCGGCGACCGAGCCGCCGGCCGAGGAGGAGGCGGTCGAGCCGACACCGCCGGCGCCGGTGGGGGCGTAGCGGCTGACCCCCTCGGTGCGTTCGAAGCGATGCGTTATTTGAGAGAGAGCGAAGGACGAATCGATGAGACCCAACCTGCACGACAAAGGCCAGCTGACGTCCGATTTCGACGCGATTCGCATCAGCCTCGCGTCGCCGGAGCGCATCCTGCAGTGGTCGCACGGCGAGGTGACCAAGCCGGAGACGATCAACTACCGGACGTTCAAGCCGGAGCGCGACGGCCTGTTCTGCGCGAAGATCTTCGGCCCGGTCACCGACTGGGAGTGCCTCTGCGGCAAGTACAAGCGCATGAAGCACCGCGGCGTGATCTGCGACAAGTGCGGCGTCGAGGTGACGCAGGCCAAGGTGCGCCGCGAGCGGCTGGGCCACATCGCCGCTCGCCACGCCCGTGAGCCACGTGTGGTTCTTCAAGGGCCTGCCGAGCCGCATCGGCCACCTGCTCGACCTGTCGCTGCGCGACCTCGAGCGCATCCTGTACTTCGAGGCCTACGTCGTCATCGACGCCGGCGAGACGGACCTCAAGGAGAAGCAGCTGCTCACCGAGGAGCAGTACCGCCAGGAGCGCGAGCGCCTCGGGCTTCAAGTTCAAGGCGCAGATGGGCGCCGAGGCGCATCAAGGAGATGCTGCGGCGCGTGAACGTCGAGCGGCTCGCCGAGGAACTGCGCGAGAAGATGCGCCACGAGACGTCGGCGCAGAAGAAGCTGAAGTTCGCGAAGCGCCTGAAGGTCGTCGACTCGTTCCGCCGGTCGACGAACAAGCCGGAGTGGATGATTCTCGACGTCATCCCGGTCATTCCGCCGGAGCTGCGTCCGCTCGTGCCGCTCGACGGCGGCCGGTTCGCGACGTCGGACCTGAACGACCTCTACCGCCGCGTCATCAACCGCAACAACCGGTTGAAGAAGCTGATCGAGCTGAAGGCGCCGGACGTCATCATCCGCAACGAGAAGCGGATGCTCCAGGAGGCCGTCGACGCGCTCTTCGACAACGGCCGCCGCGGCCGCGTGCTGCGCGGCGCGAACAACCGCCCGCTGAAGTCGCTGTCGGACACGCTCAAGGGCAAGCAGGGCCGGTTCCGCCAGAACCTGCTCGGCAAGCGCGTCGACTACTCGGGCCGTTCGGTCATCGTCGTCGGGCCGGAGCTGAAGCTGCACCAGTGCGGGCTGCCGAAGAAGATGGCGCTCGAGCTGTTCAAGCCGTTCATCTACAACAAGCTCGAAGAGCGCGGCCTGGTCTCGACCATCAAGCAGGCGAAGGAGATGGTCGAGCAGCAGCGGTCGGAGGTGTGGGACATCCTCGAGGAGGTCATCCGCGAGCATCCCGTGCTGCTGAACCGCGCGCCGACGCTGCATCGGCTGGGCATCCAGGCGTTCGAGCCGGTGCTCGTCGAGGGCAAGGCGATCCGCATCCACCCGCTCGTCTGCACGGCGTTCAACGCCGACTTCGACGGCGACCAGATGGCGGTGCACATCCCGCTGTCGCCCGAGGCGCAGATCGAGGCGTCGGTCCTGATGATGTCGTCGAACAACATCCTGTCGCCGGCGTCCGGGCAGCCGATCGCGATTCCGTCGCAGGACATCGTGCTCGGCTGCTACTACCTGACGAAGTCGAAGGCGGGCGCGAAGGGCGAAGGCCGCGCGTTCGCGTCGGTCGACGACGTGCATGCTGGCGCTCGACGCGGGCGAGGTCGAGACGCTCTCGCCGATCCGCCTGCGCTACACGGGCCGGCTGGTCGATCTGACGGCCGCGCGCGATTCGCAGGACGTGATGGACGCCGAGGAGCAGGTGGTCGACGCCCGCATCATCAACACGACCGTCGGCCGCGTCATCTTCAACAGCGCGCTGCCCAAGGAGATGCCGTACATCAACGGCCTGCTGAAGAAGAAGGGCCTGCAGCAGGCGGTGCGGTACTGCTACCTGAAGCACGGGCTCGAGAAGACCGTCGAGATGCTCGACAGCCTGAAGCACGTCGGCTTCACCTACGCGACGCGATCGGGGCTGTCGATCGGCATCGACGACCTGATCATCCCCGAGAAGAAGGTCGAGTTCGTGCAGCAGGCGCGCGACGAGGTCATCAAGGTCGAAGGCCAGTACCAGGACGGCGCGATCACCAACGGCGAGCGCTACAACAAGGTCATCGCCATCTGGTCGGAGGTCACCGAGAAGATCGCCGACGAGATGTTCGGCGAGATGGAAGCGCTCGACAAGTCGGGCCGGAGCTTCAACCCGGTCTACATCATGGCCGACTCCGGCGCGCGCGGATCAGCAAGCAGCAGATCCGGCAGCTCGCCGGCATGCGCGGCCTGATGGCGAAGCCGTCGGGCGAAATCATCGAGACGCCGATCACGTCGAACTTCCGCGAAGGGCTGACCGTGCTGCAGTACTTCATCTCGACGCACGGCGCCCGCAAGGGCCTCGCCGACACGGCGCTCAAGACGGCCGACTCGGGCTACCTCACGCGGCGCCTGGTCGACGTCGCGCAGGACGTGATCATCTCGGAGATCGACTGCGGCACGCTCGACGGCCTCGAGGCGCGGGCGATCATCGACTCGGGCGGCGAGATCGTCGAGCGGCTGAGCGACCGCATCATCGGCCGCGTCGCGCTCGAGGACATCGTCGACCCGTCCTCGGGCGAGGTGATCGTGCCCGCCGGCGGCGAGATCGACGAGACGCTGGCCGACCGGGTCGAAGACGCGGGCATCGAGCGCGTGAAGATCCGCTCCGTGCTGACGTGCGCCTCGCGCCGCGGCGTGCTGCGCCAAGTGCTACGGCCGCGACCTCGCGACCGGCCGGCTCGTCGAGCTGGGCCTGGCCGTGGGCGTCATCGCCGCGCAGTCGATCGGCGAGCCCGGCACGCAGCTGACGATGCGCACGTTCCACATCGGCGGCACGGCGTCGCGCGTCGCCGACCAGTCCACGCTCGAGACGCGGCACAAGGGCACGGTCAAGTTCGAGGGGCTCCTTGCGGTCGAGGGCCGCGAGGAGACCCGCGACCCGGCCGCGGGTCCGACCAAGCCGCTCATCGTCATGAACCGCAGCGGCTCGATCAACATCGTGGACGACAAGGGCGTCGTCCGCGAGCGGTACTCGGTCGTGTACGGCGCGCACTTGAAGGTCCGCGAAGGCCAGCACGTCGAGAAGGGGCAGATCCTCGTCGAGTGGGATCCGTACACGTTCTCGATCCTGACCGAGGCGGGCGGCACGGCGCGCTTCAAGGACATCATCGACAAGGTGACGGTCCACGAGGAAGTGGACGAGATCACGGGCCTCTCGCGGCTCATCATCGTCGACTCGCCGGATGAGAAGAAGCAGCCGGCGATTGAAATCGTCGGCGCCGGACGGCACGATGCGTGCACAAGTACCACATGCCGTCGAACGCGCACCTGATGGTGGCCAACAACGAAGAAGTGCATCCCGGGCGACGTGCTCGCGAAGATCCCGCGCGAGACGACGAAGACCAAGGACATCACGGGCGGTCTGCCGCGCGTGGTCGAGCTGTTCGAAGCGCGCAAGCCGCGTGAGACGGCGGTCATCTCCGAGATCGACGGCACGGTCCGGCACGGCGGCATCGTCAAGGGGCTGCGCAAGATCCTCGTGGTCCCGGACGAGGGCGCCGAGGCGCGGGAGTACTCGCTGCCGCGCGGCGTGCACGTGAACGTCCAGGAAGGCGACCGCGTCCGCGCGGGCGAGCCGCTCATGGACGGGCCGCGCAACCCGCACGACATCCTCGCGGTACTCGGCGAGAAGGAGCTGCAGGCGTACCTCGTGAACGAGATCCAGGAGGTCTACCGGCTGCAGGGCGTCGGCATCAACGACAAGCACATCGAGGTCATCGTCCGTCAGATGATGCGGTGGGTGAAGGTCGAGGAGGTCGGCGACACCGAGTTCCTGATCGAGGAGCAGGTGGACAAGTTCCGCTTCCAGGAAGAGAACGAGCGCGTGCTCGCCGACGGCAGCCTGCCGGCGAAGGGCCGGCCGCTGCTGCTCGGCATCACGAAGGCGTCGCTCTCGACCGACTCGTTCATCTCCGCGGCGTCGTTCCAGGAGACGACGCGCGTGCTGACCGAGGCGTCCATCTCCGGCAAGGTCGACTACCTGCGCGGCCTGAAGGAGAACGTCACGATGGGCCGGCTGATTCCGGCCGGCACGGGCTTCGAATGGTACAAGCACGTGTCGATTCCGGCCGACGAGCCGCCGCCACCGCCGCCGCCGTCGCCTGAGGAGCTCGAGGCGCAGCGGGAGATGGACGACTACGCGGACCTTGATATGAACTTCAAGGACGACGAATAGCGGGCGCTGCGCCCACGCGATGCGACCGCAGATTGCTGTCCGAAGGAGCCGGGGAATGGCGGCGGGCCGAATGCCGGACCTGAAGCGCGCCCTGCGGCCGGTCCCGACCTACGAACGCGCCGTGAAGGAAGTGTCACGGATGCTGACGGAGGCCGGGATTCGGCATCTGCTCGTGGGCGCGTTGGCCGCCAACGCGTATCGCGCGCGGCCCCGAACGACCGAGGACATCGCCTTTCTGGTCGGCGACGAGGCGTTCGAGGCCCATGCCGGCGGGTTCGTGACGATGCGCGTGCCCGTCATCGAGTTCGAGGGCGTCGCTGTGGACCAGGTACCCCTCGTCAATGCCCTTCGCGTGATCGAGGCGGCGCTCAACCAGGCGCCGCGGAGCGACGGTGTGCCGATTGCGCCGCTCGAGATCGTCGTCATCATGAAACTGCTGGCCGGGCGCACGCAGGATCTGGCGGACATTGAAGCCATCATCGAGTCTGGGGCCGATCGCGAGTTCTTGAAGGCGGCGGTCGGCCAAGCCGTGCCGGAAGGACTGGACACACTTGAGCGTCTCTTCGCGAACGTCGACCGCTCGCGCTGAGCATCCGGCGCGACGGCCGCCCGCGTCCCGTCTGAATTAGTGCATCTCGAAGGCGTCGCTCTCGACCGCCTCGTTCATCTCCGCGGCGTTCCGGGCCGGGGCCCTGGATCAAAGGAAGACGCGCAGCAGAAGATGGCGTGACGTTCGAAAGACGCCTGGAACACGCGCGCGGTGAGCATGTTCGGGAGCCTACTGGTCGACACCATCTCGGTCGCGAGAAGTTCCTGCGCACGAAGCGAGCCGCCGGACGACCGCAGGCCCTCGCCGACATCGACGATCCAGTGAAAGCCACCACCCGGTGCAAGAGCCCGCTTTCGCCTTCCGCAGTCGAGCCCCTATTTACCCAAGACGACCATGATTCTGTGTTTCGTTTCGGTCAAGATCATGCGCACGCGAGCCGGAGACAATCCTGCAGAACTGGCTAGTGCTTCCTTCTATCCTCTATCCTCTATTCCCCATGCGGCCAGCGCCGCTAGGAGTAAAGCCGGTCCGGCCGAAGCGGCATATCCAGAGACGCACCTTGACAACGCACAGTCACAGTAGAACTATGCCTATGTAACCTATGCCTAGAGAAGACGGCCTGCCGCCAGGGACGCTCGTCATGCTGATTCTTCGGGTGCTCGCCCCAGAGCCCCTGCACGGCTACGCGATCGCGCGGCGCATCGCGCAGCTCTCGAAGGACGAGCTCAGCGTCGAGGAGGGGTCGCTCTACCCGGCCTTGCAGAAGCTGCTGCTGAGCGGCTGGGTGAAGGCCGCGCCGGCCATCTCGGAGACGGGACGCCAGGTCCGCGAGTACCGGCTGACCCCGAGCGGACGCAAGCAGCTCGAAACGGAGCGCGAGAAGTACGCGCGCGTGTCGAAGGCGATCCTGGCCATCCTCGAAACCGCCTGAGCGCTGCCATGAACACGATTCGCACGTGGGGCCGCCGTGTCTGGTACCTCCTGAACCGCAGGCGGTTGGAAGCTGCGCTGCAGCGCGATATGGATGCCCACCGCGCCGCCCTCGGCGATCCGCGCCGGTTCGGCAATGTCCTGCGGCTCAGGGAGGAGGCGCGCGACGTCTGGGGCTGGAACTGGCTCGACGATCTGGGACGGGACGTGCGGTTTGGCGTGCGCGCGCTGCGCCGCTCGCCGGTCTTCACCGCGACGTCGGTGCTCGTCCTGAGCCTTGGCATCGGCGTGAACCTCGCGTTCTTCCAGATCGTCGACGCCGCGCTGATCCAGCCGCCGCGGCTGAAGGATCCGTCGACGCTCGTCCGGCTCTATCGGCGAGGACCGCACTTCACCTCCACAGGGGTGGCGTTTCCGATCGCAAACTTCGTCGAACGGAACAGCCGCGTGCTGTCGTCGGTTCTGACCCGCTATGGCACGACCGTCGCGTGGAGCGACCGCGGCGATCAGCGCGTGCGGGTCGCGTTCGTGTCGACCAACTGGTTTGCCGAGCTCGGCGCGACGGCGGCCCTGGGGCGGCTGCTCGGCCCCGCCGACGTCACCGCGGTCGATGTCGCCCCCGTCGTCGTGAGTTACGGCTTCTGGCGCCGATCGCTGGGCGGCCGATCCGGTGTCGTCGGCTCGCGCCTGCGGATCAACGATCGGCCGGCGGTCGTCGTCGGCGTCGCCTCGGCGGAGTTTCCCGACGTCCAGGTCGACGATCTCTCCATGTGGCTGCCGCTGCCGCAGATCGGCTACTTCGTGCCGGGCAGCCGCGTCGGCACGGACTGGAGCGCCGACAGCGAGATGTACGCGCGCCTGCGTCCCGGCGTCTCGCGCGATGCGGCGAAGGCAGGTCTTCAGAGCGCGATGGGCGAACTGGCGCGGCTGGAGCCGGAGCACGTTGGCCCGGACGAATGGCTGGATCCCTATCTCGGGACCGAACACTTTCTTCGTCCGAGTACGGCGCAGCAGCTGCGGAGCACGGTGCTCGTGCTGATGGTGCTCGCGGTCCTCGTGCTGATCATTGCCTGTCTCAATCTCAGCAACCTCGCGTTGGCGCGTGCGCTCTCGCGCGTGCGGGAGCTGAGCATTCGCGTCGGGCTCGGCGCGAGCCGCTGGCGCATCGTCCGGCATCTGCTCGCCGAGTGCGCGATCGTCGCGGGTCTCGGGGCCGCTGGCGGGCTCGCGCTCGGGCAGGCGGCCCTCCAGGTGCTCGTCCGACTGGAGACGCCGTTCGCCCGGCTCGATCTGGCGCCGGACTGGCGCGTGGGCCTGGCGATGTTCGGCTGTGCGCTGCTGGCGATCGTCGTCGTCGGGCTGTTGCCCGCCTGGAAGCTGGGCCGATCGGATCTGGCGCGCGCCGCCCGCGACGGCGGCGAACGGTTGTCGAGCGGGCTTCAGCGCGCGCGGCTGCGCTACTGGCTCGTCGCCGGGCAGATCGCCGGCAGCTGCCTGCTTCTGGTGTTCACCGCTCAGCTCGTCCGCAGCCTGCAGCGCGCGCTTGCGCCCGACGTCGGGTTCGAATACGCGAACGTCGTCGTGCTCGATCCGTCGCTCGGATCTTACGGGCTGACGCGCGACGCCGCGCTCGGCTATTGGCGCGCCGTGCGTGAGGCGATCGCGGGCCGACCCGAGACGGCGGCCGCGGCCCTGATCTCGTATGCGCCGCTCAGCGGCCAGAGCAACAACTCGCGGTATAACGCGGCGCCGCAGCTGCGCGTGACGAACCTGCACGTCGAGCCGGCGTTCTTCGCGGTGATGAAGATTCCGATCCTGGCCGGCCGCATCTTCGAATCCCGTGACCCGGCCCGCATGGAAGTCGTGATCAGCCGGCGCGTGGCGCTGGCGATGTACGGCACCCTTGATGTGATCGGCCGGCGGTACCCGAAGGGCGAGCCGAGATGGGAGATCGTCGGCCTGGCCGGCGATGCGCATCTCATCAACCTGCAGGCCACCGATGCGGGCGAGCAGTACTTTCCGCTCGGCGAGGACGTCACCGGCGCCAGTCTGATTGCGCGCGCGCACGGAGATCCGGGCCGGCTGCTGTCACCGCTCCGCGAGGCCTCACGGGCCGGGGACTCTCGCGTGATTCCGGAGATTCGCCTGATGCGCGACGATTCTGAATCGCTCGCTCGAATCGTCGCGGCTGGCCAGCGCGATTGCCGGCGCGAGTGCGCTGGTCGCACTGGTGCTCGCGTGTCTCGGGATCTTCGGCGTGGTGTCCCACGGCGCCCGGCTGCGCACGAGGGAGGTGGGCATCCGGCTCGCGCTGGGCGCCCGCGGCGCTGAGATCGTCCGGATTCTCCTGCGGCCGATGATGTGGGCCGCGAGCCTGGGGCTCGCGCTCGGCGCGGCGGGCGCACTCGTGCTCACCCGGGCGCTCGCGGGCGCCCCGTTCTATCTCGAGTTCCGCGACCCCGCCGCCTACGCCGCGGCCGTCGGGCTCCTGGCGCTCACCGGCGCATTCGCCGCGATCGCGCCGGCGCTGCGACGCCTGCGTGCCGACCCGCTGGGCGCACTCCGGCAGGAATAGCGACGCCAGCGTCGCGAAGGCAGGCGGCATCGGCCGAGGGACTGGAGCGGTTCGCCGATGTTCCGTGCTGTTGATTTCAGCCGGCGAATTTCAGATCGAACTCGTGAGCGTTCCGTGTGGCTTACCGCCTCACGCGGAATCCGCGCCGGCGCACGACTTCAGCGAGTCCCGCCGCGACCAGGATGACGGTGGACGGCTCGGGAACGACAGTCTCGGCGAACTGTGTCCCCAACACCTGGTGACCCGCCGTCGTGGGATGCACGTCATCGAAGAAGAGGTACGTGTCGACGTCCGCGCAAACCGAGCCTGGCACACCGGCCGCCGATGGGGATTTGCAGGCATCGGCCACGTTCGTGAAGCCGTACGCGGCAGGATTGGCGATGATCCCGTTTAGCAGCGCGTTCGTGTCGAAGTAGATCGTGTGGGGCCGGGCCTGGAGTTGGCTCGCGAGCAGGCCGTTGAAAAACAACGTCAGTTGGTGCAGGCCGGCCTGCGTGAGCGGATCCGAGGCACGGCCTCTTGGCGTGAGGCTCAAATCCGCCAGACCGGGCACGAAAATTTCGTGCGCGCCGCCGGCGTTGAGTGCGTCAACGATGAACATCAGGTTGCTCACCGACTGCGTAACGGCGGTGACTGGATCGAGCGGAAGGGAGAGAAAGTCGTTCGCGCCACCCCAGACGAAATAGAGCGCCGTCGGATCGACCGGCGGCCCCCCGAGCAGCTCCTGAAACATGCCGGGCAGCGCGGCGCTGTTCACGTTCGCCGTCCCGGTTGTGGCGCCGGCGACCGCCAGATCGATGAGCGGCAGGCCAAGCATCGCGGCCATGTACTCGACGGCGACCGGGCCGTTCGACAGCCGCTGCGCGTAGGGCGGAGGTGGAAACGTCCCGCCCGACAGGCCAAAGAGATTGCCATTGTCTGACAAGCTGTCACCGTACGCGATGAGCTGGCTGAACGAGGACGCGTCGCTCGTTGCGGGAAGGCCCGTAACGATCGCGAGTAAGAGCGCTACCAAGATGATCAGGCGTCGCATAATCCGAAGGGCGGGAGTCGCAAGAAGAGTGCCTCTGGCCGCATTCAACCTGTCTTGACGAATGCCAAATCGCCGGACTGGAATTCTCCCTCCTGAGGCCCAAAAGGTCATCCTTTCGAGCACAACGTGCGCAGCCGGTCGTGGCCAGTGCGGCCGGACGCCAGAACCAGGGTGAGATCTATCTGTACGAGGCTGCTGCCTGGCAGCGCCGGTTCGAGGGTGCCGCCCTGGCCCCGCAGCGACTCCGGTGTTCCCGAGGGGCCGGCGCTGGTAGGCTTGGGCTGCCACGTCGCGTCGTGGCTCAACGACGCGAGCCGTCTCTGTAACGGCACCGCGTGCTCGCGGCCATCGTCCGTCGGCGGGCACGATATGATGCACGGGCTTTCCGATGGCCCTCGCCGCAGGCAGCCGGGTTGGATCCTATGAAGTGCTGTCGCCGCTCGGCGCGGGCGGAATGGGCGAGGTCTACCGCGCGCGTGACGCCAAGCTCAATCGCGACGTTGCGCTGAAGATCCTGCCTGAGGCATTCGCGGCCGATCCGGATCGGCTGGCCCGCTTTCGCCGTGAGGCGCAGGTGCTCGCCTCGCTGAACCATCCGAACATCGGCGCCATCTACGGTTTTGAGGACAGCGGCGCTACGCACGCGCTTGTGCTCGAGTTCATCGACGGGCCCACCCTGGCCGACCGGCTGGCCCACGCGCCAATGGCGCTCGCCGACGCCTTGCCGATCGCCAGGCAGATCGCTAATGCGCTCGAGGCCGCCCACGAACAGGGCATTGTCCATCGCGATCTCAAGCCCGCCAACATCAAGGTCCGCGACGACGGCGCGGTGAAGGTGCTGGACTTCGGGCTGGCGAAAGCGCTGACTGCGGACGCCGGACCTGGAACGCCGGACCTCGCCAATTCCCCGACGCTCACGGCGCGCGCGACGCAGCTCGGCACGATCCTCGGGACGGCCGCCTACATGGCGCCCGAGCAGGCCAGGGGCAGGGCCGCCGACAAGCGCGCGGACATCTGGGCGTTTGGCGTCGTGCTGTGGGAGATGCTCACGGGCGAGACGCTCTTTGCGCGAGAAACGGTGACCGAGACGCTGGCGGCGGTGATGAGGGACGAGCCGCGGCTCGATCGACTGCCGACGGCCGCGCCGCCGGCAATCCGGCGCCTGCTCGCGCGTTGTCTCGAACGCGATCCCAAGCTGCGCCTGCGTGACATCGGCGAAGCCCGCATCCTCCTGGCGCAGGCGCTCGAACCCGCGGCGGCGGCCGATCGCGCGCCCGCGCCGCGCCGCCGTGCGGCACTCCTGGTTGTCGGCGGGATCGCGCTCGCGGCTGTCGCCGGCGCCGCCGCGTGGCATCTGAAACCGGCGACGGCCATTCCGCTCCGCCGCTTCGATCTGCCCGCGTCGATTGCTGCCAGCTCCGATTGGGCGCTGTCGCCCGACGGTACTCGACTCGCGTACTTCGCCAGCGGTCACCTGTACGTGCGTGCGCTGGACGCGCTCGATCCGCAGGATCTGGGACCAGTCCGTGTCTCGAGTGGCCAGCCCTTCTGGTCGCCCGACAGCCGCACGGTGGCCTTCACCTCGGAGGCCGAGATTCGATCCGTGCCCGCGGGTGGCGGTCCGATGTTCGTCATCTGCAGGATTCCGGCGTCCGGCCAGATCATGGGCGCCACCTGGCTCGCGAACGGAAACATCGTGTTCTCCGTGTGGCGCGACAGCCTGTACTCCGTGCCCGCCGCCGGCGGCATGCCCGTGGTTTCGCTCGCCATCGATCCGGCCACCGAGATCGACTTTCATGAGGTCACGACGCTTCCAGACGGCCGGTTGATCGTGGCGACGCACGAGCGCCAGGGAGACTCGGGCACGACCGAGCTCTTCGACGGTAAGCGGCGCGCCGTTCTCACCACGGACCCTACGACCGTAGGGTTCGACTACGCAGCGCCGGGGGTGCTGCTGTTCCTACGCACTGGCCCGAACGCGGGACTCTGGGCCGTGCCGTTCACCGGCGGTCCGCTCGACCTCACCAAGGCCACGCTGATTCAGCCGGGCGCCACCGCTTTCGGTGTCGCGAGCGACGGCACACTGGTCTTCGCGTTGCCCGCGCCGTACATGGCGTCGCTCGTGTGGGTGGATCGTTCCGGCACGACGTCGTCGGTCGCGGGCGGTCCGATCGAGACGTCCGCGCGGCGGGTGCCACTGGCGGTCTCGCCCGATGGCCGTCATGTGGCGTTCGTCGCCGGCTCCGGACCAGCCGCGAATCTCGTTGTCCGTGACCTCGATACCGGCGCGGACACCCAACTCACGTTCAACAAGGCGGACGACACGGGACGCACCTGGTCCGAAACCTTCGCTCCGGCGTGGTTTCCGCAGGGCGATCGTGTCCTCGTGACGACCGGTGACGTCGAGGCCACGAAGCTCCTGGTGCACCGGGTGGATGTTGCCGGTGTGGCGCAGGAGCTCGCGAAGGGAGAGCAGGGGATCATCTCGCCGGACGGACGGACCCTCCTGTTCGCGATCGACGATCGCGGACAACGGCATCTGCGTCAGGCGCCGATCGGCCGCGATGGCAGCCTCGGACCTGCGCAGGCCGCGCTTCGAACCGACCCGGAGCCAGACGTAGCCGACTTCAGTCTATCGCCGGATGGTCGGCTGATTGCGTACACCGCGAGATCGACGAACCGGAAGACGAACGTGTTCCTTGCCGGCTTTCTGGACGCCGCAGGCCAATGGCTGGTCGCGGAGGGCGGCAGCCAGCCGCGCTTCTCCCACGACGGGCATGAGCTCTTCTACGTGAAGGGCGCGGTCGACGAGCGCGGCCGGCCGAAAGGCGTGTTCATGACGGCGCCACTGACGTTGGCGCCGGCCATCAGACTGGGCGCGGCGATGCCCTTGTTCGACGACACCAAGCCAGATGGGCCGACGCTCAGCAGCTACGCGGTCTCAACCGACGGTCGTCATTTCCTCATGTGGAAACGGGTCGGGCCCGACCCTGCCCAAGGGAGACGGCTGGTGGTCGTCCAGAACTGGCCGGCGTTGATGCAGTTGATGAAGATGAAGCAATGAACGCTCGCCTGCGCGCTGTCCTTCGTGGCGCCGACCGGCGGTTTCTGTCGACCCAGGATGCGGCCGACTAGGGTGACTCAGGCCGCAGTCGTCTCACCGCCGAGCAGCGTCAGCACCTCGCCGGTGGTGTAGCTCGAATCGGCGTCAGACGCGAAGAACACGTGCGCCGGCGCGATTTCCTCGGGCTGCGCGGGCCGGCCCCTGGGAGCGCACGCTGTCCGAGGTCTATCTCGCCACCGGCATCCGTTGAACGAGCGAGCGCGCCGACGCTCACAGTCAACGCCGCGCTTTGCTGATGATGGCGACGCCTTCACGAGACTCAGTTCTGGCGCGCGTTTCGGTCCCTACGAAATCATCGGCCCGTGATGGGGGCCATGGTTCGAGAAGGCCGAGGCGACGCCGTCCCGCCTAAGCGGGTCCGAGTAGCTCGCCGACGCGATCGATCTCGTCCTCGAGGTTGTAGAAGTGGACGGACAGTCGCACCCGCCCGGCGCGCACCGCGGCGACGACGTTGGCCGAGGCGCGCCGCGGTGATCCGCGAGGTGCAGGCCTGGTCGGACAAATACCTCGGGCCGGTCACGACCACGCGTTCGCCATGAAGAGCGCAGCCCATGCGAGGCGCGCTCGGGCACTTGCGGTGTAGACGCGAGGTCCTGGCCGCGCACTCTGCGCTATCATCCAGGCAGCGCGCCGGCGATGTCCCTCAACTTCCTCGCGACTCGTTTTCAGTGCACGTGGCCCTGGGAGATGCTCGTCATGCTGTGCGACGGCCGCATCGTCTGCGGATGCGCCGACCCGTACGCCACGCGCGTCCTGGGTGACCTGCGGAAGGCGACGGTGCACGACGTCTGGACCGGGCCGACGATCACGACCCTTCGCGGTGAAATGAACGGCGGCGGCTCCGCCTTTTGCGGCGACTGCGCGCTGAAGCGGCCGCTTGGCGAGCACGAGGCGCCCACCGTGCGATCACTCGACGCGGGCGCGCTGCCGGGGCGGATGTTCATCGAGTGCACGGCGGCGTGCAACATCTCGTGCAATCAGGCGTGCTGCGCGCCGGAGACCGGCATCACGCGCACGCGCGAAGCCGGCATGCTCGACTGTCGACCTGTTCCGCCGCGTCATCGACGAGGTGGGACCGACGCTCGGACGCATCGACTTCTTCAACTACGGCGAGGCGTTCCTGCACAAGCGGGCGGTCGAGATGTGCGAGTACATCAAGAGCCGGTATCCGCACATCTATCTCTACACCAGCACGAACGGCACCGCGCTCAGCGAGGAGCAGGCGCGCCGGCTCGTCGCACTCCGGGCATCGACGAGGTGACGTTCTCGATCGACGGCGCGCGGCCGGAGAGCTACATCCAGTATCGGCAGCGCGGCAAATTCGACGATCGCCATGCGGAACCTGCGGGCGATGGCCGACGAGAAGCGCAAGAGCGGACGGGACCTGCCGTATCTCAACTGGCGATACATCCTCTTCAAGTGGAACGACAGCGACGAGGAGATGCGCGAGGCTCGGCGGCGTGCGGTGGAGATCGGCGTCGATCGGTTGTGCTGGGAGATCACCGATCATCCCGAGGACGCCTTCTCGCGCCGTTTCGTGGCGGGGTCGGTCGAACTCGAGGCGATTCGTCGCGAGACCTGGGACGACAGCAATCTCGGCAACGCGATTCCCGGTGCGACGCCGCGCGCCCAGATTGACGTGAGGCCGCCGCTGCCCGGGCTCGCGCGGCTGCCGCTGATCGCGAAGTCCGGGCGGCCATTCACGGTGCGAACGCGCGTCCACAACCAGTCGACGCGCGCGTTTCCGGCCGACGCGACCTACGGCCGTCGTCTCGTGCGGTTGGGCGCGCAGTTGTGCGGGCCGGACGGCGCGCTCATCAACCGCGATTTCGCCCGCGCGCGACTCCCGGGGCCGCTCGGCCCCGGCCAGACGGTGGACATCGCGCTCGAGATTCCGCCCGTGCCGCAGGCGGGTCGCTACACGCTCAAGTTCGATCTGGTCAGCGAGGGCGTCGAGTGGTTCGAGAAATGCGGATCGCCCACGACGCTCAAGCCGTTGTGGGTCAGGGAGTGAAGGGCACGCGGTCACTCCGAACTACGAGTTGCTGAGCTCGCGACCTGCTATTGAGGCGTCTCTTCAGCCGCCCTGGATCATCTCCCGAGGATCGACCCGCACGATCCGCCAGGCGGGCAGGGCCGCGGCGAGCGTGACGAGAACCCCGACGGCTGAGGCGGCGATCACCAGCGCCAGCGGACTCGGAAAGCTGGAGTGCACCACGATCCGGCGGAGCAGCGGGGCGGAGGCCAGGGCGACCACGATGCCGACCGCTTGCCCGAGGACCGTCAGTCGCAGGCCCTCGCGGGCGACGCTGCCGACGAGCCGCCAGGAGCGCGCGCCAAGCGCGACGCGGAGGGCCAGCTCGCGGCGGCGGCGCGCGACCTGGTCCGCCATCACCGCGGCGACGCCAGCGAGTGAGACGACCAGCGCCAGGATGGCGCACGCGGCGACGAGCGCGGAGGCAATGCGCTCGGGCGCGAGCGACGTGCGAGCCAGCGTCGCTTCCATCGTCTCCACCGGAGACCAGAGCGAGCCGCCCGGCACGGCGCGGAGAGCGTCCTCGATTCGGGCGCGAAAGGCGGGCGAGGTATCGGTCGTGTGGATGGCCAGTCTCATGATTGGCGCGTAGGCCTGATCGAGCGGCATGAGAACCTCCGGCGACGGGGCGCGTTCGGCGGCGCCCAGCGCTTCGGCGCGGACCACCCCCACGACGTCGATCCGATTGCCGTTCGGATCGACGACCGCGCCGTCAACGGCGTGTCCGCCGAAGACCGTGCGCTCGGCGGCTGACGTCACGACCGCAACGCGGCATGCATCGGGCCCATCGGCCCTGGTGAACACTCGTCCCTCGACCGGCGGATCCGCAAAGACGGTGAAGTAGTCCGGCGAGACGACGTTGACGTCCGTGGTCACCGGAGGCGGCCTCGCGCCGATCGAGGACGCATAGAACAGCATGTCGCGGCTGACGCGTCCGTTCCCGGGAACCTGCGTGTCGTCGTAGTACAGCGAGGGGCGCTCGGGCCGGTGTTCCACGGCGGGCGGCAGGACGCCGATGATCTGCACGAATCGGCCATCGGCGCCCTCCAGCGCGCGGCCCACCGCGTCGCCCGCGAAATACCGATTGGCGGCGTCCTGATTGACGACGGCGACCCGGCACGCGTCGGGACCGTCGCGAACCGCGAACAACCGCCCGGAAACCGCGTTCAGACGACCACGGCCCCGGTCCGAGGAAGCGAGCGTCCCTACGTCGAGCCGGATCTCCGGCCAGTTGGCCGACGCCGGCTCGACCACGAAGGCCTGCGCCGCCGCGCGGCTGGCCGGCAGCGTCGCGATCCACGACGTCGCCGTGACGCCGGGGATCGTCGAGACCTTGTCTCTGGCTGCCGCCAGGTACCGAAGGCCGCCGGCCTCATCGCCAAATCCCGCCGATGCCCGGACTTCGGCGATGAGGAGCGATCCTACGGCTTGGCCGCGCGAGGTGCGCACCGTCGCATGGAGATCCTCGCCGATGATGCTGGCGCCCTCGACGAGCAGCGCACACAGCGCAATCTGGGCGATGACCAGGTACCGGCGGACTCGGCCGCCCGAACGGGACAGGTTGGCGGCCTCGTCCTTGAGGATGCCGAGCGGCGCTTGCTGCGACACGCCGATGGCCGGGACCAGACCGCAGATCGTGATGACGATCATCCAGACCGCCGTGGTGGCGATCAACCAGCGGATGTCTGGCGACCATGTCATCTGCGCGGCGTCTTCGGCAAAGAGCAGCATCGGAACGAGACGCGACGTCCACCAGCCGATGAGCACCGCTATCAGGCCGCCGGCCAGCGCGATGAGCAGGCTTTCCGCGACGCACTGCCACGCGAGATGGCGACGCGTGGCGCCAAGCGAGACTTTGATCGCGGTCTCGCGCGTCCGGGCGGACGCGCGCGACAGCAGCAGTCCGGCGACTGTCGCGGACGCGAGCAGGAGCACCATCGCCGACGTTGACAAGAGCAGGAGCGTGACGCGCGCGAATTGTCCCGCGTCCGCCATCTCGGACACGGCGGTGAGGTGCGTGCGAAAGCCGCCGATGAACGTGAGAATCGCCGCGTTGCCGCCGGCGCCGGCGGCCACCGTCAGCACGAGCGTCGCGGTCAGACCCGGCGAGCGGGCGTAGCTTCGGGCAGCCTGCCGGAGGTCGGTGAGCACCGACACAACCCGTTGGCGTTGCAAGACCCGAGCCGACGCGAGGGGCTCCGTCCCCGACGCCCACGTGTGATCCGGGCCTCATTCGGACCCGCTGATCGCATCGATGGCAAGCGGTCGTCCCGGCTTTGCGAAGCCCGCAGAGCCTGACAGGACACGATCACGCTGCCACTCGCCTGGTCAGCCCCGGTGCGCGTCCGCGGGTTGACGGCGACAACTTTGTATTGTAAAGTTCATGGCACAGCAATGAACAGTATCGCCAAGCGCGGCGTCACCCCCCAAATCCACCACGGCGCACGACAGGAGGCCGAGCGATGAGTGACGACGGGAGTTCGAGGCCCGGGGAGGCCGACACTGGCGTCATTGGCCAGATGCTCGCGGGGGTCGCCCGACTCTATCCCGCGCCTCCGGGTTCCGTCGTGGCGCTGCTCCTGGCGGGTGCAGTCCTCGGCGCGGTGGGCGATGGACTCCTGCGCGCGCCAGGCGCGCCGGGTCTGGGCCTGTCGCTGTGGATCGCGTCGGTCGCGGCCGCCGCGCTCGTGCTGTACCGCCGCGCGGGTCTCGGCCTGGACCGTGGGCGGATCGCGTGGCTGGGAATCGGCGTCGCCTTCGCGGCAGGCCTCGCGTGGCGCGACGCGCCGCTGCTGAAGCTGTTCGCCCTGGGCTGCGCGACCCTGACCTTCGCGCTCGCGGCCCATCCTTTCGCCGCGGCCTCGGTGCGCCGCGCGGGCGTGCTGCGATACGCCGCCGCGCTGGCGCTGGGCGCCCTGCACGCGTGGACGGCCACGGTGCTTGCGCTGCTGGATGCCCTGCGGTCCACCCGGCGTGTCGAACCCGGTCGTGCCGGGGGATGGCGGCGCACCGCCGCGGTCGCGCGCGGTCTTGCGATCGCCGCGCCCCTCCTGGTCGTGTTCGGAGCGCTGTTCGTGTCGGCCGACGCCGTCTTCGCGAACCTGGTCGCAAGCGTGTTTCGCATCGACTTCGACCAGATCGCCGGCCACGTCCTGCTGTTCTCGATCCTCGCGTGGCTCTCGACCGGCTACCTGCGCGGCTTTCTGACGGGCACGGCCCCGTTGCCGCCCGCCGGGCCCCCGCGGCGACCGGGCGGGGCAGGCGCTCCGGCGTCGACGTGGCGTGTGCTCGGCATCACGGAAGTCGCGACGGCGCTCGGCGCGATGGACCTGCTGTTCCTGGTCTTCGTGATCGTGCAGTTCCGATACCTCTTCGGCGCCGACTCGTTCGTCCAGATCACGCCGGACCTGACGTACGCGGAATACGCGCGGCGCGGCTTCTTCGAGCTGGTCGTCGCGGTCGCCCTGGTCGTCCCGGTCCTGCTCGCGGCCGACTGGCTGCTCGACCAGCGCCGGCGGCGCGACGCCCTCGTGTTCCGCGGGCTCGCCGGCGCGCAGATTGGGCTGGTGTTCGTGATCGCCGCGTCGGCGCTCCAGCGGCTTCGCCTGTACCACGCGACCTACGGCCTCACCGACTCGCGGCTCTACGCGATGGTGCTGCTGATCTGGGCCGGCGGGATCCTGCTCTGGCTGGCCGCCACCGTGCTGCGCGGTCGCCGCGAAGTGTTTGCGTTCGGCGCGCTGGCCTCCGGCCTCGCCACGGTGGCGCTGCTGTTCGTCATCAACCCGGACGCGATCGTCGCGCGCACGAATGTGGCGCGGATGGCGACGGCGAACGCGCCCGTCCCCTTCGATGTCCCGTACGCGAATTCGCTGAGTGCGGACGCCGTGCCTGTGCTGATCGACGCGCTCTCCACGCTGCCGCCGGACGTCCAGTGTCCGCTCGCGCGACACCTGCTGCGACGCTGGCCGCCGGACCGGGATCTGTCGGTCCGCGGCTGGAGCTGGTCGGCGGCCCGCGCCAGTGACGCGGTGCGCGGCCACGAGGCCGCGCTGCGGTCGATGCTGGGCCCGGCTCAGAACTGCGGGGCGCCGGCCGGGAAACGGCCATGAGTCCTTCGCCTCCAGGTCTTTTCCGCGACGAACACCGCTCGCGATGACAGCCGCCGAATCCTGACTACGGGAATCGCTGCGCGAGCAGGTTCAGCAAGCTGCCCACTTCGACGGGCTTCGTGAAGTGCTGATCGAACCCGGCCTCGATCGCCCGTGCCTTGTCGTTCGCCTGGCCAAGACCCGACAGCGCGATGAGGAAGGGCGGCGAATCCTGGCGGGCGGCGCGAAGCGTTCGCACGACGTCGTAGCCGTTGAGTCCAGGCATCCCGATGTCGACCACGGCGACATCGGCATCGAACGTGGCCAGCTTCTCGAGCGCGCGCTCACCATCCTCGGCGGTGACGACGGTGTGTCCCTCCCGCGTGAGCAGGAAGGCGAGCATCTCGCGGCCGTCGTCGCTGTCGTCGGCCACGAGAATGCGGAGCGGGCGCGACTTGCGCGCGACCGAGGGACGGGCGGGCGGCGGGCTTGCCTCCGCGGCGAGCTCGATGGGCAGGGTCACCGCGAACTCGCTGCCTCGCCCGACGCCGTCACTCCAGACATCGATATTGCCGCCGTGCAGTGCCACGAGATTGCGGACGAGCGTCAGGCCGACGCCGAGGCCGCCGCGCGTGCGCTCGAGCGAGCGGTCGCCTTGGATGAACATGTCGAACACCGTGGGCAGCTGCTCTGGCGCAATGCCGATGCCCGTATCGCGCACGCGAATGCGCACCTGGTCGGGACGGTCGGGGATTTCGCCAGTCCGTTCGGCGATGATCCAGATGTGGCCGCCCGGCGGTGTGAACTTGACGGCGTTGTTGAGCAGGTTGACGAACACCTGCGTGAGCCGCACCTGATCGCCGTTGATCGCCACGGGCTCGTCCGGCAGGGACACCGTCAGCGTGTGGCTCGCGGCATCGATAGCGGGCCGCGACAGCTCGATCGCCGAATTCACCACGCTCGCGAGTTGCAGTGGCTCCCTGCGCAGCTCCACCTTGCCGTGAGCGATGCGGGAGACGTCGAGCAGGTCGTCCACGATGCGCACCATGTGCCCGACCTGCCGGTCGAGCACCTGCCGGGCCCGCGCGACCTCCGCCGGTCCGCCCTGCCGCATGAGCTCGAGCGCGAAGCGCATCGGCGCGAGCGGATTCCTGAGCTCGTGCGCGAGGATGCCGAGGAACTCGTCCTTGCGGCGGTCCACCATCCGGAGCGTCTCCGCGTCGACCCGCAGATGTTCCGACAGACGGGCATCCGTCACGTCGTCGATCGACAACAGCAGGAGGCCGGGCCGACTGATTCTCGTGATCGCGCGGGCGTTGAGGACGAGCGTTCGCAACCCGCGCTGCGGCACGACACGCTGGATCTCATGGCCGACAAGCTCTTCTCCTTCGCAGGCGGCTTGAAGGGTGCGGCGCAGCCTGGCGTCATTCCAGATGCCGTGGCTGGTCTCCCAGATCAGCTTCCCTTCGGTCTGCTCCGGCGTGTCCCCGACCAACTGGTAGAAGGCCTCGTTCGCGAGACCAACACGACACTCCGCGTCGAGCACCACGAGCGGCTCCCGCACGGTCTGGACGATCGCCAGCGCGTAGTCGCGGGCCTCGAGGAGGTCGTGATGCCGCTTGATCGCGTCGACGTCCACGGCGACCAGCGTCGCGCCGTCGATCCGTTGGTCGGACGTGAGGTAGGGCCGGACTCGGAGGATCCACCAGCGGCCGTCGCGGTCCTGGTGCTCGCTGTCCCGCGACTCCATCGAGTCGATGACGTGCTCGACGATGCCGCCGATGTCGCCGACCTCGAGGACGAACTTGATGTGCTCGATCGATCGTCCGATGTCGGAGGGCACCAGGTTGAACGCCCGATTGGCCGCGGTCGTCATCCGGCGGATGATGAGATCGCGGCCCACGGTGACCATCGGCACGTCGGCGCTGCCGATGAAATTCGACAACTCGTCGGCGAGAATATCCAGCTCGCGGTTGCGGTTCTGAAACTGCTGGTTGACGGTGCTGAGCTCCTCGTTCGCCGACTGGAGCTCTTCTTTCGCCGTCTCGAGCTCTTCGTTCGTGCTCTGCAGCTCCTCGTTGCTCGAGAGCACTTCTTCGTGGGCCGCGCGAAGCTCCTGGTTCGCAGTGTCCTGCGCATCCAGCATGGACTGCAGGTACTCCTTGCTGGCGTCGAGCTCCTCGCGCAACCGGTTCACGTCGGACTCGCCTCGCGCGTCGATCGCTCGAGACGCAACGGCGGGCGACGCGGGCCCCGGCCCCTCGCTCTCGAAGACCACGAGCAGCGACAGGTCTGACGCCGGCGCCTTCACGGGCAGGACGCGCAGCGTGAAGATGAGGTCGTGACCGTCCTCCGAGACGTGCAGATGTTCGCGGATGGCCGGCGCACTCGTGACTTTGGCCTCTTCGAGCGCGCTGCGCAACTCCGCGAAGAGACCCTCGTGGGCCATCCGCAGGATGTTCGTCGTTGGCTGCCCCGCGGGCGCTTCGAGAAATGGCGCCGTCCTCCCGCGAAATTGCTGGACCTCGAACTGTCCGTTGACCAGCACGGCAGGCGGCGCATAGCGACTCAAGGTCAACCGATCGGCCTCGCGTTGCACGTCGGAGGGTTGCCCGGTGACGTCGGCGCGTCGCGTGCCGGCCCCGGGCAGCCACTGCTCGACGAGAAACGTCAGCTGCGGCCGCCGGCGTGTCTCCTTGCGACGGTAGATCTTGTGCGTCCGACTGGCAGGCTCGAAGAGGTCACCCGACGGCCCGGCAGTCTCCGCCTCGCCCAGCACGAGAAACCCGCCGCGGTTCAGCGCGAACTGGAACATCGGCAGCAGCCGTTCCTGAAGCGGCGTCGACATGTAGATCAGGACGTTGCGGCAGCTGATCAGGTCCACGCGGGAGAATGGCGGATCGACCGTGATGTTCTGCCGCGCGAACACGCAGAGGTCGCGCACGCTCTTCTGGATCCGATAGCCTCGGTCGGTCTTGGTGAAGAACTGCGCGAGCCGCTCGGGACTGACTTCCGACTCGATGTTGGCCGGATAAAGGCCGTTGCGAGCCTGGTCGAGCGCCGCCGGGTCGCCCAGGTCCGTGGCGAAGACTTGAATCTCCCGCGGATCCTTGCGCTCGGACAAAAACTCGAGAAGGGCGATGGCGAGCGAGTACGCCTCCTGGCCGGTCGAACAGCCCGGCACCCAGACGCGAATGGGCTGCGCCTCGGTTCTGTTCCTCAGGATTTCCGGGAAGACCACCTGCTTCAGCTCCTCGAACATCTCAGGATCACGAAAGAAGCTGGTGACGTTGATCAGCACGTCGCGGTACAGCGCATCCGCCTCGGCCGCATCCCGCGTCAGAAATTGCGCGTATTCCCGCGGGGACTTGAAGCCCCGCAGGAGCATGCGGCGGGCGGTCCGCCGTTTGATCGTGGTGTCGCGATACTGACTGAAGTCCACGCCGCTCACGTGGTGCAGCGCGGCGATCACATCACGAAACTCGTCGCCGTCCCCGGCCGGGCGCGCCGCGTCTGTGTCGGTCAGGTACGGATGATCCGGAAGCGCCGCGAGTTGCTGCGCGATGCCTTCCGGGGGCAGCACCAGATCCACGGCGCCGCTGGCGATCGCGCTCTGCGGCATCCCGCGATGCTGGGCGCTCTGATCGTCCTGCGCAAACGTGACGCCGCCAACCGCCTTGATCTCCGAGAGACCGAGCGTGCCGTCCGAGCCCGTGCCCGAGAGGATCACGCCGACCGCGTGCCGGCCCTGGACCGCGGCGAGCGAGCGCAGGAAGTGATCGATGGGGTAGTGCGGGCGACGATTGTCGGGCCGCGGCGTCACAGACAGCACGCCGTCGTCAATCGCGACGTTCGTGTTCGGCTGGATCACGTACACATGGTTGGGCTGGACCTTGAGGCCATGCGTGGCGTCGTCAACCTCCAGCGAGGAACGGCCCTTGAGAATCGCGCTGAGCTGACTCTCGTGATGGGGATCGAGGTGCTGGACGACGACCAGGGCGAGCCCGGGATCGTGGGGCAGGCCCGTCAACAGACGTGTGATCGCGTCGATCCCGCCTGCCGAGGCGCCAACGCCGACGATGGGAAACGGATTCCCCGTGTCAGCCGAGCCCATGTGCCGAGTATATGGCTCAAGAGGCGCCGAGTTCTCGGCCGACGTCGCCGCGTCTTCTCGTAGCGCGGAGCGAGTGATGCCCTAAGATTAGAAGACTCCCTCGTCCGTGATCTTGATTGCGAGCTCGACGTTTTGGACGCCGTTACGCATGACGACAGGTCGCACCGAACCAAACCGTCCGGCCCTCGCTGACTTTGCCCGCTCGTCCGCCGGGACCAGCGGGTCGTCCTCGAACATCAGTCCGGCCCATCGGCGTTGGAGGCCGGGTCCTTCGAGACTCAGGTGGACGTGCGCCGGCGTCGTCCGGTTGGGATATGGCGCCGGCCGGATCGTCTCGAATTCGAACCGGCCGTCGGCGTTCGTCACCGCCCAGCCCTTGAGACGCCATGAATGCGGGCCCTTCGTGCGTTCATCGTAAATGCCGCGCGCGTCGGTGTGGTACGCGAACACGGTGACACCGGGCGACGGCGAGCGCCCGTCCCGGGCGAACAGGCAGCCCGCAATGATCAGTGGCGTGCCGGGTTCGTCAATTGGCGCGATGCGCGCGCGCGACGTCAGGATCTTCGGGCGCAGCTGCTGCGCGCGCTCCCAGGCGCGAACGAACTCGACATCCTGGGGCGCCGCCGCCACGACCTCGGTCCGGAGCACCGCGGCGATAGCCGGCAGCGCGATGAGAAATGTTCTTCTCTTCATGCCCGTGTCCTTTCTCTCTCACCGGTGGTTGGTCGCCGCGATGATCTTGACGCGCACGTCCTTCGAAATCGCCGGCCCGAGCACCGCGCCGCCGTCGATGCCGAAGTCGTACCGATTGACCGTGAACTCAGTCTGAAAGATCTCGAACGTACCCTCCCCAGGAACCACATGAACGCCGCCGCAGGCCACGCGAATCGTCAATGGCCGTGATTGACCGCGCATCGTCAACGTACCCTGGACTTCGATCTGATCGGCTGGAAGTCGCGTGACGCGCTCGGAGGTGAACCGGAGCTCCGGATGGTGCGCGGCGTCGAAGTAGTCGGCTGCCTGCAGCGACTTGTCACGGTTGACAGCGCCGGTTTCGACCGAGGCGACCCGGACGCGCCAATCGACCCGCGATGCTTCGAGCCGTGCGGCGTCGTAGTGAATCGTGCCGGCGAAGTCGAGAAAACGCCCCTCGACGTCGACAAAACCCCACTTCGTGACGGTGAACGTGACTCGACTGTGCGCGCGGTCGATCGGCCATTCCGCCGCGGCGGCCGGTGATGCCATACGCGGCGGCGCAGGTCCCGCGGCCGCTGTTGTCACGTCGGTGCGAAGGACATCGGAGGCGATCGCCAGCAGCAGAACTGCGACGATTGAGAGCCATCGTGTGCGCATTGTGCCTTCCCTCCAGCCAGCGTGCGGCTGAAGAGAGGACGAGGATCGGCGCAGAACGTTAACACCGAGAACGCGGCCTCGAGCGCCTCGGCGATCTGGCGGGCAATGGCGACCGCGTCGGCCAGAGGAACGCCGAGACCTTGATGGCCACCTCGCGGCCGAGACGGGTGTCGCGAGCCTGATAAACCTCGCCCAGTCCGCCCGCACCGATAGGGGCTTGGATCTCGTAGGGCCTTGAACCTGTCAACGTCACTCGACAAGAACGTCAAGGACCAGGCGCGTTGGCAGCCCGCGACTGTCTGAGCGCGGACGCTTCGGCCGCCCGGCAACGCCGGGGAGCGGTCACCGGCTGGCCGATGCGGTCCGCCGAACGATTCCGTAATTCGCGCCCTTCCTGGCGCACGCTGACCGGTCCGAAGGCCTGGTTGACGCGCGGTCCGGCGGCCACGCCCGGACGCCAATGGCGGTACAATTGCCGCACTCCCCGCGAGGCGACGCCGATGAACTTCGAGGCGGACGCATTTATCAGCTACGCCCATCTCGACAACGTCGAGTTGGCGCAAGGCCACAAGGGCTGGGTCGCGAACCTGCAGCGGGCGCTCGCCGTGCGAGTGGCCCAGAAACTCGGCAAGGAAGCTCGCGTCTGGTGGGACCAGAAGCTTCAAGGCAACGACGTCTTCGACGTCACGCTCGTCGATCGATTGCGCCGAGTCGCGGCGCTAGTGTCGGTCGTGACGCCGCGGTACGTCCGGTCCGAATGGGGACTGAAAGAGGTCCACGAGTTCTGTCTCGCTGCCCAGGGGCAAGGCGGCGTGCGCGTGCAGGACAAGGCGCGAATCTTCAAGGTCCTCAAGACCGATGTTCCGCTGGAGGAGCAGCCGCCCGAGCTCCGGGCGATGCTCGGCTACGAGTTCTACAAGATCGATCCTTCGACCGGCAAAGTTCGTGAGCTTGACGAGATTTTCGGCGCCGATGCCGAACGCGACTTCTGGCTCAAGCTCGACGACCTCGCGCACGACGTCTGCGCCCTTCTGCATGCGCTCGAACTGGTGCGCCCATTTGACGACACGGCTGCCGCCGGGACACCAGCGCAAGGCGCGGTGTATGTCGCGGAGACGACCACAGACCTGCGTGACGAGCGCGAAGCCCTTCGCCGCGATCTGCAGCAGCACGGATTCAGGGTCCTTCCCGATCGCCCGCTCCCCGTCGAGGCGTCCGATCTCGCGGCCGCCGTGCGGGGGTATCTGTCGGAAAGTCGCCTCTCGATCCACCTGGTCGGCCGAGCCTTCAGCTTCGTGCCCGAGGGCAGCGAGGTGTCGGTCATCGATCTTCAAAACGAGCTCGCGATCGACCGCGCGAACGCCGGCCAGTTTTCGAGGCTGGTGTGGATTCCACCAGCGCTCGAGATCGCGGATGAACGCCAACGGGCGCTGGTCGACCGCCTGCGTCTCGATCCGCGCCACGAGGACGGCTCGGACCTGCTCGAAACACCGCTCGAAGCCCTTCGAACGTTGGTCCATGCTCGTCTCAGTCCAACGACGCCCGCCCCGACACCAGCCGGTCCGCCGCGCGAATCCCAAACACCCTCGGTCTATCTCATTTACGACCGTCGCGATACGGAGGCCATCGCGCCCTGGTCCGCGTTTCTGTTCGACCGGAAGACCGAGGTGATCAAGAGCCTGTTCGACGGCGAGGAAGCAGAGATCCGCGAGTACCACGAGGAGAGCCTGCGGTCCTGCGACGCCGTCGTGATCTTCTACGGCTCGGCGTCCGAAGTCTGGCTGCGCCGCAAGTTGCGTGAAGTGCAAAAGAGCGTCGGGTACGGCCGCGTCAAACCGCGACCGGTGATTGGCTTGTGTCTGATCGCGCCGCGAACGCCGGAGAAGGAACAGTTCCGCACGCACGAAGCGCTCCTCATCCCGCAGTGGGACGGTCTCGCGCCCGACGCATGGCAGCCATTTGTCGGGCGGGTGGCCGGAGGGGGAGGGGGCGGGCCGGCCAGTGTCGGCTAAACCTTGGAATCCGTTTCCGGGACTGCGCCCTTTCGAGCCCGAGGAGGACCATCTGTTCTTCGGGCGCGAGCGCGACACCGATGAACTGCTGCGCCAACTCCGCTCCAAACGATTCCTGGCCGTGGTGGGCACCTCCGGATGCGGCAAATCATCGCTCGTCCGGTGCGGCCTCATTCCGGCGCTTCAAAGCGGGCTGATGTCCCACGCCGGCTCGACCTGGCGAATTGCGACCATGCGGCCGGGTGGCAATCCGATCGGGCAGCTTGCCCTCGCCCTGAATGCTCCCGGCATCCTGGGACTCACCAGTGGCGATCTGGCGAGCACGGGGCGGGTGATGCTGGACGCCTCGCTTCGCCGGGGCACGCTCGGCCTCGTCGACGCGGTTCGAGAGGCGCAGATTCCCCCGGACGACAACGTCCTCATTCTGGTCGATCAGTTCGAGGAGCTCTTTCGCTTTCGACGCGTCCGACCAGAGGGCCCGCGACGACGCCGTGGCGTTCGTCAAGCTGTTGCTCGAGGCCACGGCCCAGCGCGTCATGCCCATCTACGTCGTCATCACGATGCGATCCGATTTCATCGGAGAGTGCATGGAGGTGCCGGGGCTTCCCGAGGCCTTGAACGGCGGGCAATACCTCGTTCGCCGCCTGACGCGCGATGAACTGCGGCGCGCCATCACGGGACCGGTCGCGGTGGCGAATGCGACGATCGCGTCTCGGCTCGTGGCGCGCCTGCTCAACGACCTTGGGGACAACCAGGACGAACTGCCGGTGCTCCAGCACGCGCTCATGCGGACGTGGGACCACTGGGCGGCTCGTGGACAGAGCCACGAGCCGATCGATCTGAGCGACTACGAAGCCATTGGCACGCTGGCCGAGGCGCTCTCCGCACACGCCGACGAAACCTATGCCGAAGCTGGACCGCACGATCCGCCTGACGCGACCGAAGGGATCTTCCGCGCACTGACCGATACCTACTCCGATCCGAGAGGGATCCGGCGGCCCACGTCGGTCGCCGAGCTTGCCGCGATTTGCGGGGTCTCCGAAGCGGACGTCGTCCGCGTTGTCGACGTGTTTCGCCGGCCGGGACGATCGTTCCTCACACCGCCGCGCGCCGATCCCCCTCACGTCGGACACGATCATCGATCTGTCTCACGAGAGTCTGATGCGGTCGTGGCGTCGTTTGGTGGGCTGGGCGCGTGATGAAAGAGAAGCCGCAGAGCTGTACGTGCGGCTCGCCCACGACGCGGCCTATTACTCGCGGGGCCAGGCCGGGCTTTGGGGCGACGTCGAGGTGCAGCTCGGCACGCGATGGCAGACGCACAATCGGCCGACGGCCGCGTGGGCGCGCCGGTACGACCTGTCGTTCGACCGTGCCATGGGGTTTCTCGAACGCAGTCGGGCGGAGCGGGCCCGGGAGCGAGCCGCACGCCACGCGTTCCGCGTTCGTCGCCTCATCTACGCGTGGGGCACGGCCGGCCTGCTGGCCATCGCGGTCCTGGTCATGGCGTTCGAGGCGCACACGGCGAACGAACAGCAGCAGCGTGCCGAAAAGAGCGAGCGGTCCGCCAGGGATGCCGTCGACGAGATGCTGCTCGTCACCGTGCCGGACCCTGCCGACCTCGGCGCCGACACGCCTCAGGTGCAGGAGTTCCGCCGGGCCCTCATCACCAAGGCTCAGAAATTCTACGGAATCCTGACGGGCGGGCAGCTTCATGCGGACACCGTGCGCGCCGACTTCGCCAACGCGTACTACCAGCTCGGACTCATCAATCGCGCGCTCCAGATCCCGAAGGACGCGATCGACCAGTTCAATGCCGCGATCGCTCAGTACCGACGACCTGATCCGCCGCACACCGGCCGATGCCTCCCTCAGGAAGGCGCAGGCCGACGCGTACAGCTGGCTTGGGATCACGCTGACCGAGGCCAAGCGTCCGAGTGACGCGGCGATCGCCTACGACAAGGCGTTACGAATACAGACCGCGCTGGTGCAGGAGGCGCCGGCAAACGCCAGCTACCAGCAGGCCTTGGCGCGCACGTACTACAACCAGGGCATCCTCTCGGCCGAATCCGAGCCGGGCCCTCAATCGTTTCAGGCGGCGGAAACCAGCTTTCGCGAAGCGCTGAGACGGCTCGAGGCCCTGAACGCCGCGACGCCCAGCCCGAGCATCGCGCAGGATCTGGCGAGAGCGTCCAACAACCTCGCCAGTCTGCTCGATCACGTCGCGGCCCGACAGCCGGAGGTCGCGCCGTTGTATCAGAGAGCGATCGATCTTCACGAAGCCCTGGTCGCGGCGTACCCGGACAACCGGGAGTACAAAGTGGAGCTTGCCACGTTCTCCGACAACTTCGCCGACCACCTGCAAGCGCTCGGACGAAACGACGAGGCCGAGAAACACAACAGCCGGGCGCTGGATCTGCTCGACGACCTGTCGCAGCCCGTCCCCTCGACCGGCATCGAGCATGCCGATGGGCACACGCTGCAGGGACGCATCCTCGAGGCCCGGAGCGCCCAGGCCGCGATCGCTGCCTACAGAGAGGCGCTGCGGCTCTTCGACGACCTGGCGCGAGGCTCCAACGCCTCCGGGTTGCCGGACTTCCACCGGCGGTTCGGAGATCTGCTCAACCAACTGGCGTGGCAGGCCGCGAGCCATCCTTCTGCCGAGCGATCGACGCTGCTCGGCACGGCGGTCACCACCTACGCGGCGATCGGCGGCCGCGCCCTGGCGGCCGGACATCCGGAACAAACACAACAAGTCATTGCGACGCTGTCTGAAGCACTGCCGTACATGAGCCCGCGCGACCGCGCCAGCGCCACGCGCGTGATCGAAGACCTGAAGACGAGAGTGCAGAAGCGAGGGCCATCCGCTCCCCCCCTTGCCTGAGCGTGACGACGACTGGAGGCCCCATGAAGACCGTGTCTCTGATAGTGATGCCGTTGCTGTTGGTCGGCGCGGCGCGTGCCAGCGCCGCCCAGGATCCGCCCGGGATTCGTCTCACCAGCCTCGCCGCGGCAGCAACGCTCTCTGCCGCCGACGCGGCCCCAGCCGGAGTCGCGCCGTCTCAAGGCGTCCAGCCCCGGCCGGTCCAGGCCCCGCCTCCGCCGCCTCCGCCAGTGCGATCCGGCAGCATGATCGGCTACATCGACGATGCGACCGTCGGCACAAAAGTCCGGATCCGATTCGACACGGGCATGAACATCGACAGGCCCGACCGGGCGGAGTTCTTCTACGCGAAGTGCGGCTGCTACAGCGATCCCTGCCTGGTCGGGAACCCGGCTTTTCGATCCAGACGCACCAGGGCCGCGCCCGGATGTCGCGATCGATCTGAACTTCCAGCAGTTCTATGTCCAGGCGGAGTACGCGCTGAGCCCGCGCGTGTCCATTTTCGGCGAACTGCCATTGCGCTGGCTCCAGCCTCAGGCGTTCGCGGGCGGCGCCGCCGGATTCTCCAGCTCGTCGGGACTCGGCGACCTCAAGACCGGCGCGAAGTTCGCGCTTTCATCGACCAACACGCAGGTCGCGTCCGTGCAGGTGCAGTTCTTCCTGCCGTCGGGCGACTCGGAAAAGGTCTTGGCACCAATCATGCGAGCCTCGAGCCCGCGCTTCTGATCTATCAGCGTGCCTCCGAGCGTGTCGTCATCGAGGGCGAGCTGTCGGTGCGGCTGCCATTTGGGCGGATCGGCGCCCGTGCCGATTGCCGCGGACGGCAAGTTCGCCGGCAATGTGCTCTTCTATGGCATCGGGCCGAGCGTCGAGGTCTATCGTTCAGGTGGGTTCAGCGTCTCGCCCGTCATCGAGTTCACGGGCTGGACGTCCTGAGTGGCTTTGTGACGCTCCCGGGCCCGACCGACGTCTCCGCGGACGCCTCCGGCACGAACATCGTCAACCTCAAGTTCGGCGGGCGCATCGGCTGGAAGGACTACTCGTCGTTCTACGTCGGCTACGGCAAGGCATTGACCGACGCCAAATGGTACGACGACATCCTTCGGTTCGAGTACCGGTTACTCTTTTGACTAAGGGGCGTCGACCGATGAAGCGCGCCTTTCGCGTCTACTCCATCGGAGACCTCGGCTTGATCGCCGGAATCTCGATTGTCGGGTCGACATGGCGAACGTGCGCGTCACCCGACGGCCCAGTCGAGCACGACGCGAATCGAGGCGCCCGACGCGCCCGCGATCATCGGCGTGACGAGCGCGATGGCGATCGCGCCGACGGGGCCGGCCCGTCGTCGGCGCCAGACCGGGCCTCGCGCGTCCCGTCGTTGCTCTCGAGCACCTGACAAACGTGCGTGAACGAATGACCTGACAGAAAGGGGAGGCCTCTCGAGGTCCGGGTATACTCTGGACGGACGCTCCGGTGCGTCGCATCAGTTGTCTACGCTACGGTGGCGTTTCGCTGGCGCTGGGAGCCGGCGGGCCAGTTGGAGGTTCGAATGCGTCGGATTTTGCTCGTTTTCGCCGGTCTCGCCGCCATCTCGATCGCGGCGGAGAGCCGGCTCAGCGGCCAGCAGCAGTCGTCGTCCCTCACGGTCAACGCCACTGTGACGAAGAACTGCACCATTACGACCGCGCCGGTGAACTTCGGCGCCTACGACCCGGTGGCCGCCAACGCCACGGCGCCGCTCGACGGCATCGGCAGCATCACGGTCACCTGCACAAAAGGGGCGGGCGTCACGCTGGCCTTGAACCCCGGCAGCAACGCCCAGGGCACCACGCGGCGGATGAGCCAGGGCGGCACGGCGTATTTGCTCTACGAGCTCTACACAGACCCCTCACATTCCACCGTCTGGGGAGATCTCGGCAACAACCCGCAGACTATCCCTCCGGCGCCGAATCGAAACCCGCGCACCTTCACCGTCTACGGACGCGTGGCCCAGGCTCAAGACGCCACGGTCGGCGGTTACACCGACACCGTTGTGGCGACGGTGGTCTTCTAAGAGGAACGAAATCATGCGACGTCACCTGATCGCCGCCATGGTCGTCTTGTTGCTGCTGGCATCTCACGCCGTGATCGCATCCAACTTCACCGTCACGCCGACGGAGATCGACCTCTCGGCGTCGGCCACAAGCGCGCTCGTCACGTTGCGCAATGGCAGCAAGTCGCCGCTCCGATTCGAGGTGACCGTCTTCAGCTGGTCCGAAGACGAGCATGGGAAGATGGCGCTGACCCCGTCTTCTGACGTGACGTTCTTTCCCAAACTGGTCGAGCTCGTCGGCGGCGCGTCGCGCAACATCCGCGTCGGCATCAACGCCGGCCTGGCCCGCGACGTCGAACAATCGTTTCGCCTGTTCATCGAGGAGCTCCCGGATCAGTCGGCGCCGAAGGCCAACGCGGTGGCCCTGCGCACCAAGCTTGGCATCCCGGTGTTCGTCCGGCCGGCGAAGCCTGTGCGGTCCGCGGCGATCGATGGCGTCTCGGTTGAGAAGGGCAAGGTGCTGGTGCGTGTTCACAACACCGGCAACCTTCACGTCAGCGTCGATACCATTTCAGTCACAGGCACTGGTGGATCGGCCGCCCCCACGTTCACGAAGGAAGGACCCGGCTGGTACGTGCTGCCAGGCGCGACGCGAATCTTTGAAGTGCCGATGACGGCCACGGAATGCAAGTCGACGACCTCCGTTGCCGTCGAAGTGTTCGGGCACAACAAATCGCTCAAGGGCGCAAGCCAGGTGTCGCCGGCTGCGTGCGGTCCCTAGGAGCGATTGTCGCCGTGGCGCTGCTCGTCGCCACGCCGGCGTTCGCGCAGCAGCGCTCGATCTGGGCCCTCGTCGTCAACGACGAACCGAAGGGCGACATCGAGATCGTGCTGACGGCCGAGGGCCCGTGGGTCGATCCCGCGGCGCTCGTCGCCGCTGGCGTGCGGAAAGTGCCCGAAGGCCGGCGACAAGTGTTCGCGCCGGACACGATTTCGCGCGTGTCGCTCGCCTCACTCGCGCCACAAATCACGTTCACGCTCGACGAAGCGGAGATTCGGTTGATCGTCTCAGTGGACCCGGCGCTGTTGAGCACGACCGAGCTGGCGATCTCCAACCCACGCCCACCCGGATGGAAGGTCAGCTCGAACAACGCAGTGTTCCTGAACTACTCCACGAACTGGTCGTCCGACGACACGGCCGCCGGTTACGGCGAGGTCGGCGCGCATCTCTTCGGCGCGCTCTTCGAAACGGCCGCGAGCATCGACGACACCGGCGCGGTCACACCCGGATTGACCAGCCTGACGTTCGATCAGGTTCGCAGCAGGCGCCGCTGGGTCCTCGGTGACACGATCGGGCGATCGACGACGCTCGGCAGTTCGCCCGTGGTCGGCGGTTTCAGTGTCTCGACGCAACAGGACCTGGATCCGTACTACACCATCTATCCTGCGCCGCAGATCAACGGTGCCGTGCGCACGCCGTCGACAGCGGACGTCTACGTTGACGGCCGCCTCGTCTCGTCGGTACGGTTGCCGCCCGGACGATTTACGCTGAGCGATCTGCCGATCGAAACCGGCCTCGGAAATGTGCGCGTGATCATCCGCGATGTCTTCGGCCGGCAGCAGTCGATCGACCTGGGCTTTTATCTCTCGACCCAGTTGTTGAAGAAGGGTGAGCAGGACTATTCGTATGTCGCCGGCCTGGAACGAACGTCGACTGACACCAGCGTCGAGTACGGACGCGCGATGGCCACGGCGGTCCACAACATCGGCCTCGCCGATTGGCTGACGGTCGGCTTCCAGGCCGAAGGCGCGAAAGACCTGGCGATGGAGGGCGCCGGATTTCAGGCCAGGGTCTGGCGGCTGGGAATATTTGGTGCGGAGGGACTGGCCAGCCAGACCGCCGACAAGGAACAAGGCTATGCCGCGACCGGCGTCTACTCCTTCCTCTCGAACTGGTTCAGCACCGAGATGCGCGGGACGTGGATCGGCCCGAAGTTCCAGAATCTGTTTCTCTCACCGGCCAACCAGAAACAGGTCAGCGCCGACGCGTCGGCCAGCGCTTCGCTCGGCCGGTTGGGTTCACTCACCGTCGGCGGGACGCTGGGCGGTCCCGAGGCGCTCACCGCGCGCATCTCGCAAATCGATCCGGATCTCATCGGACGCCTCCCCGAAGAGTTGAAGAGAAAGCTGCAGGATGCACTCGCGACGCAGCACGATAAGTTGTTGCGACTTGGCTACTCCGTGAATGTCACGTCACGCGCACAGCTGTCGCTGAACGCGACACGCGTTGACAAAGCGGGATCGCCAGCCGCGACGTGGGAGGGCTTTGCCTCCCTGACCCTGACGCTCGGCTGGCGCACGGTCGCCAGCACGGTGACGACGGTGGATCCGGACGGTGAGGCGTCGACGTCTGTCAACGTACAGCGATCGTTGCCGCTGGGGCCTGGCTTCGGGTTCCGCGTCGACGCCGATACCCAGGAGCCGTACCGGACGTCGGGAATCTTCGAAGTGCAGGGCCGGCGCGGCATCATTGGCGCGCGCGTTGACGGTTCTCAAGACGAGAAGACGACCGGCACCATCAACCTCGCCGGCAGCATCGTCGCCATCGGCGGCGAAGTATTGCTGTCGCGGCCGGTGGACGACGGGTTTGCGCTCGTGAAGGTGCCGAACTCGAGGGGCGTGCGCGTGCTCGCGAATAATCAGTCTGTGGGACGCACGGGAAGACGCGGATCGCTGTTCGTCCCCGACCTGCGTTCGTACCTGTCGAGCCCGATCGGGATCGTCAGGATGATCTGCCCGTTGAAATGAAGCTGGGGGCCATCGCGCAGGACATCGCAGTCCCGTATCGCGGCGGCGCCGTCGTGGTCTTCGAAGCCAGCGTCATCCACGCGCTGACCGGCCGTCTGGACGTCGCCGGCAAGGCGCCAGAATATGGCACGCTGGTGGTGACGGTGGGCACTACCGAGTTCAGTTCGCCGCTGAACGCGAACGGCGAGTTCTATTTTGAGGATCTGCCGCCTGGCGATCATCCGGGCATTGCCAGTTGGAGCGGCCGCTCGTGCCGGGCGACGATTCACATGCCGGACAAGGCGCCATCGATGACCAATGCCGGCGTCGTCACATGCGTGGAGGAGCGGCGATGAGGCCGGTGCGATCGCTGTTGATTGCGGTTGTTGGAGTGGTCCTGCTGACCGGCGCCCGTCCAATTGCCGGGGACGAACAATTTCCGCGCGGCCTGTTGTCCTCTGCGGACCCGAGAGCGCCGTCACGCTCCTGCACGATCGAAACACGCCCGCTGAGTTTTGGCGCCTACGATCCGCTCGAAGGGACGGACGTCGATGCGATAGGCCAGATTATTTACACCTGCGAGAACGGTGGCGGCAACGGACCGGGGACAAGAGCTAAGCCGGAGGAAAAGGGCATCCGCATCGAGATGGCGCAGGGCTCCGGGAACTCGTTCGCGCCCCGCCGCATGCACGGGCTGGGGGACCAATTGGAGTACAACATCTACCTCGACGCAACCCGCCGCCAGGTCTGGGGCACGGGCGAGGGCCCCACTCTGGTCTATATCGATCAGCACCCTCCGAACCGAACACCGGTGATCGTGCCGGCGTTTGGGCGCATATTCGGCAGGCAGGATGTACTTCCCGGGCCCTACGCCGATGAGGTGCCGGTGAGAATTCTGTTCTGACGGCTAGGCCAAGTCCGAACGGTCCGAGCCTCTGACCACGAACCGCTTTGCCAGCGACGCGATCGTCGTGACCAACTCGGCCGGATCGATCGGTTTGGCCAGGTGGATCTGAAATCCGGCCCGGAGCGCCTTCGTGCGATCTTCGGATCGCGCGTACGCCGTCAGCGCCGCGGCCGGCACCTCACGGACGAGCCGGTTGTGATGCCGCCTGACGCGGTCGATGAACTGGAAGCCGTCGACGTGCGGCATGCCGAGGTCGGCGACGACGACGTCAGAGACCTCGGCCTCGAGGATGGTGAGCGCCTCCTCCGCGGAGTGAGCGGTGCTCACGTGCGCGCCCGCGGCCTGGAGCACCTCGGACACCAATGACAGCGCATCGGCTTCGTCGTCGACGGCCAGCACGCGGACGTCGCGCAGGTCTGGAACGGTGAACGTTCGGGCCCCCCCCGTCGCGCGAGGGTGGACTCGTGGGACGTCGTCGCGGACAGGATGGACGATCATCACCGGGATTCTCACGTGGAACGTCGTCCCTTGATTGACGCCCCCGCTGGAGACGTCGATGGTGCCGCCGTGCATCTCGGTCAGCTGACGGGCGATTGAGAGGCCCAGACCCAGTCCGCCCCGCTCCCGGGCGATTCCAGAGTCCGCCTGCCGGAACCGCTCGAAGACATGAGGCAGGAACTCCGGTGCGATCCCGATGCCGGTGTCGCTGACCACGATCTCGACGTGCGAGTTGACCCGCGCGAGCCGCACTTGCACCGTGCCCCCGCGATTGGTGAACTTCACGGCGTTGGAGACGAGATTCCACAGCACCTGCTGCAGGCGCTCCGGATCGCCTGAGATCGGCCCGGCCTCCGGATCGATGACCGTCTCGATCCGTACGCCTTTCGCGTCGGCGGCCGGGGTCATGGCGTCGACGGCATTGCGGACGACCTGGGGCAGGTCGACCGGCTGCACGTTGAGTCGAATCTTGCCGGCGACGATCCGCGACACGTCCAGCACATCGTCGACGATTTGAGCGAGGGACGCCGCGTTGCGCTCGATCGTCTCGATGGCTCGGTCCCGCCTGTCCGATGGCACGAGGCCCGAGCGCAGCATGTGCGCGTAGCCGAGGATCGCATTCAGCGGCGTCCGCAGCTCGTGCGAGAGGCTGGCGAGAAAATCATCCTTGATGCGGCTGGCCTCCTGTACGCTCGCGTACATGCTGGCGTTCTCGAGCGCGACCGATGCCCACGACGCGATGCCCTCCGCCAGGCGCTCGTGGTGCTCGGTGAAGCGCCCGACGGTCTGATGGCCGAAGAACAAACCGCCGACGACCTCGCCCGATCGATCCCTGACGGGCACGGCCAGATAACTTCGCACCGGCAGGTGACCCTCGGGCATGCCGTCATGCGGCGCGTTGTGGCCGTAGCGCGGATCAGCCGTGATGTCATCACTCCGGATGATGGCCGTGCCTTTGAAGGTTGGCTCGAACACCGCCGTGTTTCGCGGCATCGGCAAGTGCGAGAACGCCTCCCGCGGACGCGCCGGAAATCGTGTGGAGCATGTACGACTCGCCGCTTGCGTTCACCAGGTTGTAGAAGAACGCGCCGAATTCGGCGGTCGTCAGCTTCGTGGCGGCGTCGGTCACCGCCTGCAGGACTCGCGTCCGGTCCAGATCGGAGGCGACGATGGCGCCGACGTCGTTCAGCGTGGCCGTGACGGTCGCGTTCTCCTGCAGCAGCCGCAGCCGTTCGGCTTCAATCTTCTTCAGCGCCGTCACGTCGCGGACGATCTTCGACGCGCCGATGATCGTGCCGCGATCATCGCGGACGGGAGACACGGTCAACGAGACGTCCAGGCGCCGCCCATCCTTGGCCAGACGCACCGTTTCGAAGTGCTCGACGCGTTCGCCCCGCCGCAGGCGCGCCAGGATGTCGTCTTCCTCGGCTTGCCGCTCGGCTGGGATCAGGATTCGGACCGGCCGTCCGACCAGCTCGTCGGCCGCATAGCCGAACATGCGCTCAGCCGAGGCGTTGCATGCCTGGATCACGCCCTTGAGGTCCTTCGAGATGATCGCGTCTTCGGCCGAGTCGACGATCGCGGCCAGGTGCGCTTTGGCCGAGAACGTCTCGCGCCGCATGCGCGACAGCTGAAGCTGCGAGCCGACTGACGCGAGCAGTTCGCGCGCGCTGAACGGCTTGACGAGATACTCGTCGGCCCCCGCTTTCAGCGCCTGGATTCTGGCTTCTTCGCCCGCGCGCGCGGAGAGCAGAATGACGGGGAGCGAACGGGTGCGGTCGTCGTTGCGGATCGCCGTCAGCAGGCCAAATCCGTCGAGTGTCGGCATCATCACATCCGTCAGCACGAGATCCGGCGAGCTGCTGCGGATGCGGTCCAGCGCGACAGCGCCATCGGCGACGGTCTCGACGCGATAGTTCTGTCCGAGGATGCGACGGAGATACTCGCGCATGTCCGCGTTGTCGTCGGCGACGAGCACCAGCGGCGCCGTGGGCGGCGGCTGGGCGAACGATCGAGATTCCCCGCCAGCAGGCGTCACCGCCTGCGTGCTCGACTCGTCCGTCGGGGGCAGCCAGCGAAGCGCCTCTTCGACGTACGGGGCCGCCCCGATGGTCGTCGGCGCCGACCGCCGAGCCGCGGCGATCTTTTCACGCGGCAGGTGCGAGGTGCCCGTGCGAATCGTCACGGTGAAGGTCGTTCCCCGCCCTTCCTGGCTCTCCACCGTGACGCCCCCGCCATGAAGGCGCGCGAGCTCCTGCACGAGCGCCAGGCCAATGCCCGTGCCTTCGTGCGTGCGGGCTCGCGTGTGCGTGACCCGATGGAAGCGCTCGAAGATGCGGGGGAGATCGGCTTCGGGAATGCCGACGCCGGTGTCCGCGACGCGCAGCCGGACGTGATCGCCGCGCGACTGCAGCTCGACGCGAATCTCGCCGTCGAACGTGAACTTGAAGGCGTTCGACAGCAGATTCAGGACGATCTTCTCCCACATGTCCCGGTCCACGTACACGGCATCCGCCAGCGGGATCGCAACGGACGACCAGGGCGACGCCAGCTCGTTCAACGGCGGATCGGAACACGCTCGCGAGCTCCGTCGTCAACGTCGCGAGATCCGTTGGTTGGTAGTTGGCGTCGATGCGCCCGGCTTCGATGCGGGAGAAATCCAGAAGCGTGTTCACGAGCCGAAGCAGTCGCAGCGCATTGCGGTGCGCGACTTCCTGGCGCTCACGATGCACGGGCGCGAGCGGCGTCGCCGCATCCGCCAGCCCGTCCTCGAGCGGTCCGAGAAGCAAGGTGAGTGGGGTGCGGAACTCGTGACTGACGTTGCTGAAGAACGCCGTCTTGGCTCGATCGAGCTCGGCCAGGGCCTCGGCGCGCTTTCGCTCCTCTTCGTACGCGCGAGCATTCGCGAGAGCCGTGCCGAGCTGGTCCGCGACGAGGTCAACGAATGCGCGGTACCGGGCGTCGAAGGGCCGGCGTGGGTTGAGGCCGACCACCAGTCTGCCGGCGGGCGCCTCCGGATTGGGTGAACCGAGGGCGAGGTTACTTGACCAACTCGGGCCGGGACTCCGCCAGCTTGTCCGCGGCACCTGGTGTACAGCTCTGGAGATCGTCGCCGAGGTACGCGAGCGCAAACCTCACGTCCTGCGGCTTCGCGCCGAGCGTGTCCATGGCGAGGACGCACGCGTCGCGCACGGTACGCGCGGCGGCATTGCGTTCGGCGAGGTCCTTCAACAACGCCAGGCGCCGCTCGCCGACGACGCGTTCCGTCGTTTCCGTGACGATGCAGTACACCCCGCCGACCTCGCCGGACTCGACCCGAACGGGATCGTACGAGACGTCGAAGTAGGTCTCTTCCAGGAAACCGTAGCGCTCGACTTCGAAGAGCAGGTCCTTCGCCCAGAACGCTTCGCCCGTGCGGACCACGCCGGCCAGCAGCTCGTGCAGCATGTCATCCCAGATCTCGCTCCACGCCGCGCGGCCCGGAAGTCCCAGGGCTTCCGGATGCTTCGCTCCGAAGACGGGACGGTAGGCGTCGTTGTAGAGCACGGTGAAATCCGGCCCCCAGAACAGGATGATCTGCGCCCTGGACGGGAGCAACATGCTGACGGTGCTGCGCAGGCTTTGCGGCCACGCGTCCACCGGGCCGAGCGGCGTCTTCCGCCAGTCCAGGTCGCGCATGCGCGCGCCCATCTCGCCCCCGCCTTGCAGGAAGGTCAGGCTGGACGCTCCGTCGGACGACCGGTCCGCCATACCGGCATTATCCCAAACCCACATTCGTCAAATCGACTCGGCCGCGACATACCTTCGAAGGGCGCCCGTGTGGCGCCCTCCGGCGCTCAGAACTGCGCGCGGAACGTCGATCTAGAAATCGATGGTCAGGACCGCGTCCCGGATTTCGCTGCGGCGAGGCGCGATCGGACGCTGCACGCGCGGCGTGGTGCCGCGGCGCGCGCAGGTCACGGTGACCGGAAAGGTCGCGAAGATCGAGGCGTCCGTTGATTGCGGAACGTCCACTTTGCAGGTCGAGACGACGGTGGCCGTGACGATCAGCGGCGCTGTTGCCGATTGCGCGTGCGCGGCGACCGACACGGCGGCGAGGATGGCGGCGAGAACTGGTCGAACCACGACCGTGCGAGTCTATCATTGCCGGAATAGCGCGCGGGATCATGGAGCACTTCCTGCTTCGCTGCGGCCTTCGGCGACCGGTGACGTCGAGTGAAGGACGACCCGTTCCACTCCAGCCTTGACTCGGCCGGCGGACGGCAGGATCATCGTGGCCCCCAACTCGTCTCGCTTCTCCGCAATGGAGGCTCAACATGAAACGACTACCCCTGACCGTTTCACTCGCCGCTCTTCTGGTCGGCTCGCTCACGCTGCCGGTCGGTGCCGACCAGAACGGCGCTGGATCCGCGCGGCTGCAGCTTGTCGAAGCCACCGTCGGTCAGTTGCAGAAGGCCCTGCAGACCAAGCTGCTGACCACCGAGCAGCTCGTCGGCATGTACCTCGATCGCATCGCCGCCTACGAGGATACCGGTCCCGCCGTGAACGCCTACATTCACCTCAACGAGGACGCGCTGAACGAGGCGCGACTGGCCGACGCGCTCAGGCACCCGGGCATCGCCCGTCATCCGCTCGAAGGCATCCCCGTCATCCTCAAGGACAACATCGACACCTTCGACATGCCCACCACCGCCGGCTCGGTGGCCCTCGAAGGCTCCATCCCGCCAGACGACGCGTTCATCACGAAGAAACTGCGCGACGCGGGGGCGATCATCCTCGGCAAGGGCACGTTGACGGAGTTCGCCAACTTCATCGCCCTCGGCATGCCCACCGGCTACAGCTCGCTCGGCGGCTTCGGCTTCAACCCATACGACCCGCGTCCGCTGCCGGGAGGCGACGGCCGGCCCGTCCTGCAGACCGGAGGATCGAGTTCGGGGCCGGGCATTGCGGTCAACGCCAACCTTGCGGTGCTTGGCGTCGGCACCGAGACGTCGGGATCGATTCTCAGCCCTGCCAGCGCCAACGGCGTCGTCGGCCTCAAGCCGACGGTCGGACTCGTGAGCCGCGACGGCATCATTCCGATCACCGCCGATCAGGACACCGCCGGCCCGATCACGCGCACCGTCGAGGACGCCGCGCTCATGCTCGGCGTGCTCGCCGGCTTCGATGCCGCCGATCCCGCGACCGCCGCGTGCCTCACGCCGGGGAACTGCTTCAGCGACTACACGCAGTTCCTCGACAAGCACGCGCTCCGGGGCGCGCGGATTGCCGTGCCGCCGTTTCCCGGCAGCCGCGCCGCCATCATGAATGCCGCGATGGCAGTGCTCCGCGCGCAGGGAGCCTACGTGGAGCAGATCCCGTCGCTGCCGGCGCAGCTCGGCACCTGTGTCAGCTACCCGCCGCCGGCCGGTTGCTCCACGGTGCTGATGTACGGACAGAAGCGCGACCTCAACGCGTACCTCGCGGCCACACCGGGTGCACCGCGCCACACGCTGTCGGAGATCATCGCGTTCAACGCCGCCTACGTCCCGCCGATGAAGTACGGGCAGGACATCTTCATCGCGGCCGACCAGCTCGACACCAGCACGGGAAGCGCCGACACCGCACGCTACCTGTCGGACCTCGCGGAAGACCGCGCGCTTTCTCGAGGCGCACTGGACGACGTGTACGACGGGCCCGACGACGTGAAAGGCACGGCCGACGACTTCGATGCCATTCTCGCATCCGCGAACAGTTTCGCCTCGACGCCGGCGAAGGCAGGCTATCCGAGTATCACGGTGCCCGGCGGGTTCCTGCCGCCCTCACCGCCGATCGCGAACCCGTTTCCGTCCGGTGTGACGTTCAGCGGGCCCGCATTCTCCGAGCCGCGTCTGATCGCGCTCGCCTACGCCTACGAGCAGGTGACGCTCAACCGTCGTCCGCCGGCCAGCACGCCGCCGCTGCCGGGCGACTCGGTCGGCCGGCCGCGATAGGGCTGCTGTCAATGACCGGGCCGGGGATCGCCTGCGGACGATCCCCGGTCCGGCTGCCGTTCGTCGCGCCTGCGCCAACCTGCGCGTACTCCCGGGCGCCAACGGCCCTAAGCTAAAGGTGCGTCAAGAATGGGTAATACTCGCTAGACTCGCGCGCCCCAGCGATCGCCGCGGGCTGGACGTTCTCATGACGACGGACGAGACGCGCCGCAAGATGCCGTGGCTACTGCTGCTCTTCGCCGGCAGCGGCTGCGCCGCGCTGATTTACGAGATCGTCTGGTTCCAGCTGCTGGAGCTCGTCATCGGCTCGACCGGCGTCTCGCTTGGCATTCTGCTCGCGACCTTCATGGGCGGGATGTCTCTCGGCTCGTTGCTCCTGCCGCGTGTGGTCCGCACGTCACGGCATCCGTTGCGCGTCTATGCTGTGATTGAAGCCACCATCGGTGCCTTGGGCCTGCTAGTGCTCGTGGTTGTGCCGGTCGTTGCGCGGATGTATGCCGCGTACGGGGGACCGGGTCCCGGCGGCGTTCTGCTGCGTGGCCTGGCGTGCGGCGCGTGCCTCCTGCCGCCGACGCTCCTGATGGGCGCGACGCTTCCGGCCATCGCTCGCTTTGTCCGCGCGACGCCGCACGGCGTGAGCTGGCTCGGATTCTTCTACGGCAGCAACATCGCGGGTGCCGTGCTGGGCTGTCTGCTCGCGGGTTTCTACCTGCTGCGCGTGTACGACATGGTCACGGCTAGTCTCGCGGCGGTCGCGACGAATGTGGCAGTCGCGGTGGCGGCCTGGGCGCTCGCGACGTCGATGCCCTACGTTCCGCACGACGAGCCGACCGTCCAACGTGCCGCCGGGTTTCCGCGCGGCGCGTGGGCCGTGTTCGCCGCCATCGCGCTGTCCGGCCTGGGGGCCCTCGGCGCCGAGGTGATCTGGACGCGTCTTCTCTCGCTGCTCCTCGGCGTGACGACCTACAGCTTCTCGATCATCCTCGCCGTCGTCCTCGTCGGGCTCGGCATTGGCAGCGGCGGCGGCGCCTGGCTCGCAGGCCGGCTCTCTCGCCCTCGCGTGTCGCTTGCCGTCGTGCAGTTCCTGCTGCCGGCCGCGATTGCCTGGAGCGCGTTCGAGGTCACACGGTCGCTGCCGTACGAGCCGCTCAGCGTGGCCGCTCTGGAGAGTCCGTGGCTTCGCTTCGTTGTGGACTTCGCGCGCTCGCTTCGGGCGCTGCTGCCGGCCTCGCTGCTCTGGGGCGCGAGCTTCCCGCTGGCCCTGGCCTCCCTCGCGTCGAACGATCAGGATTCAGGCCGACTGGTCGGGCGCGTCTACGCGGCCAACACCCTGGGCGCCATTGCCGGCGCGCTGGTCTTCAGCGTCGTCCTTATTCCAGTCATCGGCACGCAGCAAGCGCAGCGCGCACTGGTCGTGTGCGCCTTCGCAGCCGGCGTCCTGGCGCTCGTGCCGGCGAGCCCTCCGTCGCCAAATGCGATGCGTCGTCGTCGGCGTGCCGTTGTCGTGCTCGCCTTGCCGGCAGCCGTGGCTGTCGCCGCGGTAATCGAAATCGGTCCGGTGCCGCCTGGCCTGGTGGCGTTTGGCGATTCGCTCGCAACGAAACTCGCAACGAAAGAGGAACTGCCCGATGTCCTCTATGTGGGCGAGGGAATAAACGCGTCGGTTGCCGTGTGCCAGTACCCGTACGGCCTGCGGACGTTCCATATCTGCGGAAAGATCGAGGCGTCCTCTGAGCCCGGCGACATGCGCGTCCAGCGGCTGCTCGGTCACCTCCCGGCGCTCGTACATCCGCACCCGAAGTCGGTCCTGGTCGTGGGCTTCGGGGCTGGCGTCACTGCCGGCGCTCTCACGCTCTACCCGGAGATCGAGCGCATCGTTGTCTGCGAGCTGGAGCCGCTCATCCCGCCAAACGTCGGGCCGCTCTTCCAGAAGGAGAACTACGACGTTCTCCACGATCCACGCGTGCAGATCGTGTACGACGACGCACGGCACTTCATCCTGACAACGCCGGAGACGTTCGACGTCATCACGTCGGACTCGATTCATCCCTGGGTCAAGGGTGCGGCTACCCTTTACACGAAGGAGTATCTCGAGCTGGCGCGCGCGCACCTTCGGCCTGGCGGCGTGATGGCCCAGTGGGTGCCGCTCTACGAGAGCACCGCCGCGGCGGTGAAGAGCGAGATGGCGACGTTCTTCGATGTGTTTCCCGAGGGCTCCGCGTGGACGCACAACGTCCGGCGGCTCGGCGACGATGTCGTGATGCTGGGAGAAGCAGGGCCGATGCGCATCGACGTTGGCGCGCTCAACGCGCGCTTCAATGGCCCGGCCTACGCGCAAGTGAGAGCGTCGCTCGCTGAGATCGGCATTCCGTCCACGCTGACGCTCTTCTCGGGACACGTTGGAGGCAAGGTCGGCCTTGCTTCCTGGCTGCAGGACGCACGTATCAACCGGGACCGCAACCTCTGCCTGCAGTACATCGCCGGGCTGGGCCGCTATGCCGACGAGCGGGTGAGCATGTACCGCGACGTCGATCGCGCTCGTATGCTGATCGACGATCTCTTCATCGCGGATGCGTCGTGGATGGACGCGCTGCGGCGGGCCATCGCCGCGGCGCACCTGCCGGTCGGCCATCCCGGGGGCTGACCCGGGATTTTTCCGGTACCTTCCGTAAAAATTCGCTGGATTCAGCCCGTCGCGCCTTTCGTCTGGCGGGACAGGTAGTTCTGCAAACCCAGCTGCTCAATCTGCAGGCGCTGTCGCTCGGCCCAGTCCATGTGCTCCTCTTCCATTCTGAGGATCTTGCCCAGCCGATGGGCCGTGCCCTCGTCGCTGAACTCGCGCGCCAGCGCGATCGCCTTGTTGTACGCCTGCACCGCGCGCAGCTCGTCGTCTTCGTCCCCACCCAGCATTTCGGGCACATTCCTGCCGATCTTCATTGGGTTGAGCTTGGACATGGTCGGCGTGCCGTCGAGGAACAGGATGCGCTCCACCAGCCATTCGGCGTGCCGCATCTCGTCCTTCGCCTGGTGCTTCAGGGCCTTGTGCAGCTTGCCGTATCCCCACTCCTCGCAGAGCTCCGACTGCACCATATAACTGCTGATCGCGGTGAGCTCGTCTGCCAGCAGGTCGTTCAAAGCATCGAGCAGCTTCTTGTTGGTCTTCATGAGTCAGCCCCCTAGGGTGTGACCAACGCACGCCTCATGCCAACTGGTTGCCCTGCCGATTCCGCCGCCGCTTGATCGGGTCGGCCGACTGTGCTCTTCTGTCGCACACCTCGCCAAGGGAGGCCCCATGGCCACTCGTCACCTGCGTTCGATTGCCACATTCGTGTCGTGCCTGACCGTCGCTGTCGTCGCCGTCCATCTGTCCGCGCAGACGCCGGGTCCGCTCGAGGCGTACAAGGCCTACTTGGACGCCGCGAGCAGGGCCACGGCGCCCGACGCGCTCTACCCGTTCATCTCGAAGGAATACCAGAGCATGCTGAAGAACGCGCCGAAAGAGGAAGTCGCCAAGATGCTCAAGATGAGCATTGCCAAAGAGCAGCTCACGGACATCAAGATCGTCAGCCAGAAGGTGGACGCGACGAAGGCCGTGCTGGAACTTTCCGCGAAGACAGGCGACGGACGGGCGACGACCGGGAAAGTGACGATGGTCAAGGAAGGCGGCGCGTGGAAGACGGACGAAGACGCCTGGGCGACGCCGATCAAGAAGCAGGCGACAAGCATGGCGCCTTGACTGACACGGCTTGAGGGATCGCGATGGCGGCTGGCGACTTCGATCTGCGCGCGTTGTATGACGCGATGGACGTACGGCGCCACGAGTTGGGCCTGACCTGGGCGCAGGTCGCCGCCCATGTCAACCGCCACCGGACGACGCGGCGGCCGATTGCCGTTTCGACGATCGTGGGGCTGCGCGACAAGGCTTCGGGCGAGGGCGACGGGATTCTGCAGATGCTGTTGTGGCTCGGCCGCGCGCCCGAAGACTTCGTGCCCGGCCGCACCGGCGCGGACGCGGCATCCTTCCAGCTGCCCGAGCTCACGACCGGCCAGATCCTGCGCTGGGATACGCACGCACTCTTTCAGGCCATCGACGCGCAACGGCAGGCGCGAGGTCTGACCTGGTCGGAAACCGCGCGCGAGATCGGCGGCTTCACGCCGGGGATGTTGACGAATCTGTCGAACGGCGGCCGCATCGGGTTCCCCCGCGTGATGCGGCTCGTCCGGTGGCTCGATCGACCCGCCGTGCAGTTCACACGCATCGCCGACTAGTGACGTCATGGTGAACTACACCGTCGAAGTTCAGCACCTGCCCGCCGTGCCCGTGGCGGTCATCCGCCGTCAGGCGAGTGCCGGCGATCTGGCGCGCATCGTCCCCCAGGACTGCGGGGCCGTGTGGAAGGTGCTGCGGCGCCAGCAAACGAAGGGCGGCCGCCACGTTGCGATTTACTGGGACGCCAGCATCAGGCTGGAGGCGGGAGCCGAGATCGCCGGGGAGTTTGTCGAGGACGGGGACGTCGTTCGGTCCGCGACGCCGGCCGGGCCTGTCGCGACCGCGACCCACTTTGGCCCCTACCACACGCTCCGCGGCGCGCACGATGCGATCCAGGCGTGGTGCGCGGCGAGCGGACATCGACTGGCGGGACCAAGCTGGGAAATCTACGGCCATTGGGATCCGGCCTGGAACGCCGATCCCTCCCGAATTCGCACCGACGTGTTCTATTTGCTCGAAGCCTGACGTCTCTCCGAGCGTCCGTCCGTTCGGAGTAGCCACAATTCTGTAGGGCGGCCGCCCTGATCAGCGACAAATTTGAAAGCCCTTCCGCGGACGCCAGGAAAGATCTCGCCGCCTTCGCTCACCAAAAACCGCTGCCACAGGATCGTTTTTCGTTGTGGCTCTGTCACTTGCGGGGACTTGCCGACGGCACGCGGCGTGCTCAGGCGAACGGGTGGCGGCGTGCGCCGCCGAGCCACGAAAGCGTAAGCGATCTGACGAGGCTGTACGGCGGGATGCGGAAACCCCGATTGGTTTCCGAGGAGACGAGGGGTCAGCGCCATGAGGAAGTGGTCAACGGCTTCAGTGCTGGTGACTGCTCTGTCGCTGCTGGGTGCGGGCGTGAGCGCGCAACGGCAAGCGGAACCGTCGGGCGAGTACGTCCCAGGCGAGATTCTCGTGAAATTCAACACGAGCTTGCCTGGGCGGCAGCGCGACGACGTGCTTCGCGGCACCGCCGGCGCGCGCGTCCGGCGTTTCGAGGCCCTGGGCATCGACCTCGTGCAGCTTCCGCCCGGACAGCCGCTCCGGGCAGCCCTACAGTCGTACCGCGCGCAGCGCGGGGTCGAGCTCGTCGAGCCGAACTACGTCCGGCACGAGATCCAGATGCCGTCGCCGCCGAACGATCCGTTCTGGACGAGTGGCAGCCTGTGGAACCTGCAGAAGATTCGCGTGCAGCCGGTGTGGACCAACCTGACGCCCGGCGACGGCAGCGTCGTCGTGGCGAGCCTCGACACCGGCGTCAACTACGCCCATCCCGACCTTGCCGCCAACATGTGGCGCAACGTGATGGAGATCCCCGGCAACGGCATCGACGACGACAACGACGGCTACGTGGACGACGTGTTCGGCATCAACGCCCTCGCGCACTCGGGCGATCCGATGGACGACCAGGGCCACGGCACGCACACGGCCGGCACGATCGCCGCGGTCGGCAACAACGACCTTGGCGTCGTCGGCGTGAGCTGGAACACGAAGGTGCTGGCGTGCAAGTTCCTCGACGCCTCGGGCGCCGGGTCCGACGCCGGCGCGATCGAGTGCTTCAACTACCTCCTGATGCTCAGGAACCGTGGCGAGAACATCCGCGTGACGAGCAACAGCTGGGGCCAGTCGCGCGGATCGGGCGCGCCCTCCGCGATCCTCCGGGCGGCGATTGACGCGGCGGGCGACGAGGGCGTCCTGAACGTGTTCGGCGCCGGCAACGCCGGCACGAGCGACGACGTGTGGGCGTTCGATCCGGCCAGCTATCCGTCGCCCAGCATCGTCTCGGTCGCCTCGTCGAGCCCGAACGATGGCCGGTCGCCATTCACCAACTACGGCGGCACGTCGGTGGACCTCGCCGCGCCGGGCGAGAACGTGCTGAGCACGTGGCTCGGCGACGGCTACCAGGCGATGTCGGGCACGAGCGTCGCCACGCCGCACGTCGCGGGTGTCGCCGCGCTCGTGGCGCAGATGAATCCGAACCTCTCGGTCGCCGACGTCAAGTCGATCCTGCTCGACACGGTCGACCACCTGCCGGCGTGGAGCGGCATGGTGCGATCGGGCGGGCGGCTGAACGCCAGCCGCGCGGCCAACGCCGCCAGCCCGGCGGACAACGCGAAGCCGACGGTCGCGATCGTCAGCCCGCTCGAGGGTGCGACGCCCAAGGTGCCGGCGACGATTGCGATCGAGGCCGTGGCGAGCGACAGCGACGGCTCCATCCGGCACGTCGTCTTCTACGTGAACGGCCAGTATGCCGGCAAGGCGACCGCGAGTCCGTACCGCCTCACGCTGGGCAATCTGCCGCTCGGCACGTACACGCTGACGGCCGTGGCCGTCGACAATCTCTACGGCATGACGGTGTCGGGCGACGTGCACCTCACGGTCGTGCAAAACGCGCCGCCGGTCGTGAGTCTGACGGCGCCGGTCGACGGCGCGGCGTTCACGTCGCCGGCGAGCATCGTCCTTGGCGCCAGCGCGGCCGACAGCGACGGCAGCGTCACGCAGGTCGCGTTTTACGGGAACGGCGCGCTTGTTGGCACCGACACGACCGCGCCCTACGGCATGACGTGGACCGGCGTGACCGCCGGCACGTACGCGCTGACCGCCGTCGCGACCGACAACGACGGCGCGACGGCGACGTCGCAGAGCGTGACGGTGACGGTCAACGCCGTCGCGGTGCGCATGAATGTGGCGCTGGCCTCCAACGGCGCGATGGCCTTCGCATCCTCGGTCTTCAACTCGGGCTATCCGACGACAGGTGCCATCAACGGCGATCGGAAAGGCGTGGGCTGGGGCAGCGGGGGCGGCTGGTGCGACGGGTCGTCCAATACGTGGCCGGACTGGCTCGAGGTGGATTTCGCTGGCCTGAAGACGATTGACGAGGTGGACGTGTTCACGATGCAGGACACGTACACCGCGCCGCTCGCGCCGACGCCGGCGATGACGTTCAACTTCTACGGTCTGAAGAATTTCGAAGTGCAGGTACTGGACCGGATCGGCCTGGGTGGACGTGCCCGGCGGCGCCGTGACGAACAACAAGCTCGTCTGGCGCCAGTTCACGTTCGCGCCGGTGACGACGACGCGGATCCGCGTCTACGTCATGAGCTCGCTCGGCAACTACAGCCGTGTGATGGAAGTCGAAGCCTGGGGCACATCGGCCAACGCGCCGGCGCCGGAACCGGCGCCCGACCCATCGCCCGTGCCGGCGGCAGCGCAGCCGGACCTCCAGGAGTACGCGATCGAGTCACCGGACCTTCGGGTCCGGTGACGCACAAGATTCACGCGACGCTGCGGATGTCGCCCGCGATGGCGGCCGGGGTCACGGATCGGCTGTGGGACGTGGCCGATTTCGTGGACCTGCTCATCGCGTCCGAATCGACAAAAGCCGTGTAGGATAGTCCCTGAGTTGCCCGCCGGCCCCGTGGTAGCGTGTCAGTTTGAAATGCAAACTGAGACACTACCGACGTTTGGGGACAATCGTTGAAACTGAATTTCGGCACCCTCCTTCTTGTGGTCGTCGTTCTTGGCTTCCTCCTGTTCCGGTACGCCGGGAAGCTGGCGTGGACGCCCTGGCATATAGTGGGTTTGGCGATCTTTGTCCCGGCGTTCCTGCTGTTTGTGCTCGCACGCATCGAGCTGGGGCGTGCGTTCAGTGTCAAAGCGAAGGCGACTACCCTCGTGACGACGGGACTCTATGGACGCATCCGCAACCCGATCTATGTGTTCGGCGGGTTGATGAGCGTGGGAATCTTTATCTTCGCTCATCGCCCGTGGTGGCTGTTGATCTGGGTGCCCTTGATCCCGCTGCAGGTGTTCCGCGTACGCAAAGAACAGCAGGTCCTGGAGGCGAAGTTCGGCGACGCCTATCGCGACTACAAGCGACGGACGTGGTTCTGAGGCCGTTTGCCGGCATGTCAGAACGGCAGGTCCCCGCGCTGCTCCCGCTGAAGCAGTCCCTTCTTGTAGAGCCGATCCAGCGTCGTCATGAGGGTCGTATACGCCGCCGACGGGAAGTGCGGACGCAAATCGCGCACGGTAGCAGGACTCTGCGACCAGAGCGCCGACATGATCGCGGATCTCAGCGGCCCGAGCGGCCCCCATCCACGACGGCCAGAGAACCGCGCCAGCCATGCGGACAATCGCGGGTCCGTATCGGGCACGGCTCATCGCAAAGGCAGCCGGACGTACTAGAATCGTTAGGCATTGCGAGATTCAAAAGAGCCGCTTCGGCATCGGCGTCGGCACTGTCGTGATGCTGATCAACGCGGCCTTGCTGAGCGGCTACACGTTCGGCTGTCACAGCTGGCGACACCTGGTCGGCGGGAACATGGACTGCATGACGTGTGACGGCCACGTCACGACCCGCCATCGACCGTGGAAGAGCTCGACGTGGTTCAACGCGCGCCACATGGCGTTCGCGTGGGTCAGCCTCGTGTGGGTGGCCTTCACCGACTTCTACATCCATCTCGTCTCGAGCGGTGCCATCCGGGATCTCCACACGTGGCAGGCCGGCGGGCGATTGCCGCGACGGTCGAGTCCACACGCACGTCCATGACTGGCGCGGTCGTGATTCGCCGAGCGCTCGTGACCGAGCGAGGGCTGCGATGGCGGCAGGGCTCCTCACGCGGAGTGCTTCTATCGTGCCTGCGGTTTCGAGCGCGTCGGCACGCATGCCACGCGCTTTGGTCCGGGTCTCCTCATGGTGCGGTCAGTGGGCGCGGGTGGCTGACTCACCGGAGGCCGCGCCGGCGCCGTCCGGCTGGATTGCTCACGCGGTCGTCTAAGAGCAGGACAAGGAGATCCGCGATGCCGCGTCTGATACTTGCCGTCTGCATGACTGGCGTCCTGAACGCGCAATCGGGCGCGCCGCCGGTTGCGGGCTCCTGGTCCGCGCAATTCCAGGGGCACACGTTCATCAGGTTGGAGCTGCAGAGCTCGAGCGGCGCCGTCACGGGCGGCATGAGCCTGGGCGACATCGAAGTCGATCGCCAGGGCGCGCCCCGACGAGTCGGCGAGGCACCCAGAGATCTCACGCCGATCTTCGACGTCAGCGCGCGCGATGCGGTCCTGACGTTTGCCCGGCGGGACGGCACGGACATCGACCGCTTCGAGCTGCGGCTGACTGGCGAGGGCCGCGCGGAGCTGCGCTTCCTGCTTGGCGACGACGTTCGCCGGGAACTGGCGGGCAGCGGCATTCCCGAGCCGAAACCGATCCCGCTCGTCCGCCAGCAGCTACACTAGCGAAGGCGACGCAGGCTCGGCGCCGCCGTCGAGTCCAATGGAGCTTCCCGTACGTTTCGTGCTCGTCGATCCGCCGCCAGACGTGGCCTTCGGCATTCAGCGCGGCAAGGGCGCGCGATTCGAGAGCGTGCTGGTCCAGCGCCGCATGCGCGGCGACATCACCTTCGACTTTTCGCTGACGCTGGCCGACGGTCGATCGAACGCCCGCCCACGATTCCAGGGCCCCTTCGCGCAAGGCACGCCGGACGATCGATTCGTCTACATTGGCGTCGGGACCTTCGCCGGAGAAAAGGACTCACCGTGGTCGCGCCGCATGAAGATTCCGCTGCGCGGGATCAGCGCCACGCTCGTTCGGGAGGTCACGGCTCGTCCGGGCCGCACGCTCCAAGTGAGAATCCCCGGCAAGGGCAGAGACGGCACGCCGAATTGCGCGACCGTCACGGTGACGGGTCCCTGGACGGTCGTGCCGGGCGGCGGGTCTCGCCGCGGCGTCTGACGTTCTCCGGTGGTCGCTGCACGGCCTGCGGCTGACCTCCCGCCGGGGGAGGTCCCGGGGTATCATTGGCCGCTCTTCTTCCCGGATCACTGCGGAGGCTGTATGAACTTTCGCGACGAGTTGGATCTGCTCGACCAGGCTCAGGTCGAGGCGGAGCAGTCCGCCGACGAGCAGGCCCTGACCGGAATCGATCGACGGCATTTCGTCTTCATGTCCCTCGTCACCGCGGCGGCCGGCGTGTTTGGCCTTGGCGCTGACGTGACCGCACAGGGCGGGGCCGCGGCGGCGGGCCAGCCCCAGCCGGCCGCGCCAGCCGCACTGCCGCTCGGCAATGGCGACAGCGTCTCGTGGACGTTCCAGCCGTATCCCGGCGGCACCGGCGCGCTGCATGGAGAAACTCGTCCGCGAGCGCGGCGCCGCGGCGTTTCAACGCGGCGCGTATGCCCCCGCGCCCGTGGACCGGCGCGGTGCCGACCTCGGCCGACGAGATCGCGTTTCTGCCCGCGCACCGGCTCTCGGCGCTCATCAAGGCGCAAGCGGATCACGTCCGTCGAGCTCACCAAGATCTACCTCGACCGCATCGAGCGCCTCGATCCGACGCTGCTGTGCGCGGTCACGATCATGGCGACCAGGCGCTGGCGGAAGCCGCGCGGGCCGACGCCGATATCGCGGCCGGCAAGTATCGCGGCTCCGCTGCACGGCATCCCGTACGGCGTCAAGGACCTGTTCTCGACCAAGGGCGTGCGCACGACGTGGGGATCGAAGGACTTCGAGAACCGCATCATCGACGAGGACGCCGAGGTCGTGGTGCGGCTGCGCAACGCGGGCGCGGTGCTGATCGCGAAGCTCGCGACGGGTCTGTTCGCGCAGGGCGACCAGTGGTATCGCGGCCGCACGAACAACCCGTGGGACATCCGCCGCGGATCGAGCGGGTCATCCGCCGGACCGTCGTCGGCGACCGCGGCCGGATGCGTCGCGTTCGGCATCGGCACCGAGACGTCGGGCTCGATCGTCTCGCCGGCGCGCGAGTGCGGCCTCAGCGCGCTGCGCCCGACGTTCGGCCGCGTGAGCCGGTACGGCGGCATGGTGCTCGCCTGGTCGCAGGACCGCGTCGGACCGATCTGCCGCACGATCGAGGACTGCGCGATGGTGTTCAACGTCATCCACGGCGTCGACCCGAAGGATCCGTCCACGGTGACGATGCCGTTCCAGTTCGATCCGCAACATCAATCTCGCGTCGCTGCGCATCGGCGTCGACGCCGACGGCGCCGAAGGAGTTCGTGGACAGCTGCGCGAGCTGGGCGCGAAGCTGACCGATTCGGCCGCGCGCCCCAGCTGCCGGAGGCGGCGGCGGGCTCGGCGCCGAGTCGGCCGCGGCGTTCGACTCGTACGTGCATTTGGAAGGCGAAGGAGCTGGGCATCGACCTCGCCACGATCCCCGAGCCGCAGCGCGGCGGCGGGGGAGGCCGAGGCGCGCGCGGAGCGGGCGGTGACGCCGGCGCGGCGCGCGGGGCTGCGGGTGCCGCTAGCGCGGCCGGGGCTGCTGGCGCGGCGGGCGGGGCTGCGGGCGCGGCCGGCGCTCCGGTGGCGGCGGCGGGCGCGGGCGCGGCGATGCGGGGAACCCGACCGGCATGGCCGCGCTCACACGCTGGACGAACGGGCGGTTCCCGCGCGGGTTCGACTTCGTGAATCAGCAGCGGCGGCGTTATCAGCTCATCAGCGACATGGCGGCGCTGCTGAAAGATCTGGACATGTACATTCCCGGACGGCGGCTACGACGTCGGCTTGCACGCGCAAACGGGTCATCCCTGCGTGGTCGTGCCGTACAAGTTCGAGGCGCCCCCGCCGGGTCGCGGAGGCGCCGGCCGCCGCGGCGCCGCACCCGATGCGGCAGCGGCCGGACGGCAAGCCGCACCGCCGGCGCCGCCCGCCGAGCCGGGCAAGCCGCAACCGATCTGCGCGGTGATCGCCGGTAACCTCTACAACGACGACAAGATCCTGTCCGTCGCCCATCAGTATCAGATGCACACGACCTGGCATCTGAAGCACCCCACGCCCTAGCGTGTAAAAACTCAGCCGGGACGCGTTTTGCGGTGACCGCAACGCGCGCCCCGGCGTCATAGTGGATATATGCGGACGGCCGCCGTCGTTGCCGTGTCCGCGTCGATGGCGCTCGTCGTGTCGGCGCAGCAGACGCCGCCGCCTCAGGCGCCGCCGCAGTCGCCGCCGCCGACGGTGACCCTGCAATCCTCGACGCCGCCGGACCAGCAGCCCGTCTTCCGCGCCGGCGCCGATGTGATCCGCCTGGACGTCTCGGTGCTCGACAAGGACCGGCGGCCGGTGCGCGGCCTCACGGCCGACGACTTCACGGTCCTCGAGGACGGCAAGCCGCAGCGCGTGGTCGCGGCGTCGGAGATCGACGTCACGGCGAACGATCCCGAGCCCACCGCGTGGATGCGCCACGTTCCGTCGGATATCGCCTACAACAACCTCTCCGACCAGATCGCCGACGGCCGCCTGTTTGCGCTGGTGCTCGACGACGTCAACGTCCCCTGGGACGACCTGGACATCATCCACAACGCCCGCGTAATCGCGCGCGACGTGATCGACCACCTCGCGCCGTCTGACGTCGCCGCCGTCGTGTTTCCGCGTGACGGCGGGCGCACCGAGGATTTCACCAACGACCGCGAGAAGCTCGATTCGGCGATCGATCGCTTCGATCCGCGCGAGCCGGACGTCTACAACTCGTTCACGCCGGTGTTTCCGTCGTACGGCGGCGACACGATGCGGTCCAGTCCGATCATGGGGCGATCGACCTGCGATCGCGCGCAGCCGGTCGTGCCCGCGTTCGAGGCGGTCGTGGGCCGCATGGCGACCGTCGCGAATCGACGCAAGACCATCGTGTTCGTCAGCACCGGCGCGCCGATCGACTTCGCGGCGCGGACCGGGTGTGCAGTCGAGTTCAAGGACCGCATGCTCGATGTCTTCGCCAGGGCGGCTCGCGCCAACATCAATATCTACAGCATCGATCCCGCCGGATACGACGGCTACGCGCGGTACCTCGAGAATCCCATCCGGCGGGGCGGGCGTCCCGCGTGGTCCACCGACTCGCCGAATCAGGCGCGCGCGGCGGCCCGTCTGCGCCACGACTTCCTCGAGACCATGGCCGACTACACGGGCGCGACCGCCACCGTGAACAGCGACGACGTCGCCCCGGGCATCGACCGCATCTTCAGCGAAGCCGCGCTGTACTACCTCGTGGGCTACCAGACGTCCAACGGCCAGCCCGACGGCCGGTACCGGAAGATTGAGGTGAAGGTGAACCGGCCGGGATTCACCGTGCGGACGCGCGCCGGGTACTTCGCGGCGAAGACAGGCGGCACCAGGGACGCCAAGGACGCGCCTTCGTCGCAGGACCTCAACATGGTGGGCATGATGCGGGGGACGGCGCTGCCGCTGCGGGCGACCGCGGTGCCCATCGCCCTGACGGGACAGGGTCGAGACGCGGACGTCGCGGTGGTGCTGACCGTCGAGCTGCCGTCGCCGCGCGGGCCGGTGGACGAGCAGGTGACGGTCGTCCGGAATCTCTACGACGGCGAGGGCCGGCCCGGCCCGCCGGTCGTCGACAAGCTGAATCTCTCGCTGCAGCCGTCGACCGGCGATGAGCTGCGATACGACGTGCTCTGGCGGCTGTCACTGGCGCCGGGCCGCTACCAGCTGCGCCTCAACGCCACGAGCAAGCTGACCGATCGCAGCGGCTCGGTCTTTCCCGACATCTACGTGCCGGATTTCACGCGACCGGGTGTCGCGATGTCGAATCTCGTGCTCGGCATGCAGCCGGTGAATCGTCGCACCGACGTGCTCGCCGGCCTCCTGCCGATCTCGCCGACGACCGCGCGCGACTTTGCCCCCGGTGACGACGTCGCGGCCTTCCTGCGCGTCTTCCAGGGCGGCACCACGCCGCCAGTGCCAATCTCGATGAACGTGCAGGTGCTGGACGTGAAGGATCGGAGGATTGTGAACGCCGATTCCGAGATCGCGGCCGACGCGTTCGTGAAGACGCGGGCCGCCGCCTTCCAGTTCGCGCTGCCGCTCAAGCAGCTCGACCACGGGCCGTACCTCGTGAGCGTCACGGCGCGCGCGCCGGGCGGCCCGCCGGTCAGGCGCGACCTCGTGTTCCGCGTGCGTTGAACACGCCGCTGCCGATCACCCATGTCACGCCATGATGCCGTCGTCCAGCAGCTGCTCTCGGCCTACGATCAGGCGTACAGCCGCGCGTCGTGGCACGGCACGAACTTGCGGTGGGGCGATCCGCGGCGTGACGCCGGTCATGGCGACGCGGCGTCCCGCGCCCGGTCGACACAACATCCATGAAGAGGTCGTCCATTGCGCGTACCTGGAGTACGCCGTGTGGCGCTTGCTCGCGGGCGCCCTCCCCGGCCGGCCGCGCGTCTCTGGCGCGCGGACGTCGATCGCCTCGATCGGATGCACCGGCAGCTGCGGACGGAGATTGCCTCGCTCGGCGCTCGCGACCTCGCGCGCCGGGCCAAAGGCCGGCACTCGGTCGCCGACCTCGTGGCCGGCGTCACGGCGCATGACCTCTATCACGCTGGGCAGATTCAGCTCATCCGGCGCCTGATTTAAGATCAGGGCTCCGAACCCGTCGAACCCGTCGCACCCCTTCATGATCCACTGCGGCCTCTGCCTCCTCCGTCCGTGGCGAGACGACGACCTGGCGTCCCTCGTGCGGCACGCCGACGACAAGGACGTATCCCGCATGTTGCGCGACCGCTTTCCGCACCCGTACACGGTGGAGGCGGGACGCGCCTGGCTGGAGATGGCGTCGATCCAGGACCCGCCGACGGCCCTGGCGATTGATGTCGACGGGCAGGCGGCCGGCGGGATTGGGGTCGTGCCCGGCGAGGACGTCCATCGGTACACCGGCACCATCGGTTACTGGCTGGGCCGGGTGTACTGGGGGCGGGGGCTGGCGACGGCGGCTGTGGGGCACTTCGTCCCCTGGGCCGCTAACACCTTCGGATTCCGGCGCTTCGCGGCAGAAGTGTTCGAGGGAAACGGGGCGTCGATGCGCGTCCTCGAGAAGTGCGGCTTTGTGCGGGAAGGCGTCCGGCGGACCCACGTCTACAAAGACGGGCAGTTCGTGGACGAAGTGATCTATGGTTTGGTGCTGGACGGCCCGCTGCCCGGAGCCGGCGAGGCTGTTACGCCGGCCGGCCCGCTGTCGTAAGAGCAGGCAAGCCCGAGGCGCCTGGCTGGACCTGACCCCGCGTTTCCTTCGACCCGTTTTCTCCAGACCCTTGATATAGGATTCCCCAACGATGGCTGCTCGTTCTTCGGCCGCTCAAGAGACGTCTCGGCAATATCTGCCGGTGCTGCTGCTGCTGTTCGTCGGCAGCGGCTGCGCCGCGCTGATCTACGAGATCGTCTGGTTCCAGCTGCTGCAGCTGGTGATCGGCTCGTCGGCCGTGTCGCTCGGCGTGCTGCTCGGGCACGTTCATGGGCGGCATGTGCCTCGGCAGCCTGCTGCTGCCGCGCTACGTCGACGCCGACCAGCACCCGCTGCGCGTGTACGCGGTGCTCGAGCTCGGCATCGGCGCGATGGGCCTGCTGCTGCTGTTCGGCATGCCGCTCGTCGGCGAGCGTCTACACCGCGGTGGGCGGATCGGGATTCGTCGGGCTTCGTCGCTGCGCGGGCTGGTCGCCGGCATCTGCCTGCTGCCGCCGACGCTCATGATGGGCGCGACGCTGCCGGCGATCGCGCGCTGGGTCGAGACGACGCCCGAAGGCGTGTCGTGGCTCGGCTTCTTCTACGGCGGCAACATCGCCGGCGCGGTGTTCGGCAGCCTGCTCGCCGGCTTCTACCTGCTGCGCGTGTACGACATGGCCGATCGCGACGTTCGTCGCGGTCGCGCTCAACGTCGTCGGTCGCGTCACTCGGCGCTGCTGCTCGCGAAGACGCACGACGCTACGAGCCGTCCGACGGCGGCGTCGGCGCCGGCCGAAGCCGCGCGCCGGGCTCGCGGCGGTCTACGTCGCCGATCGCGCTGTCCGGGCATGACGGCGCTCGCGGCGGAAGTGATCTGGACGCGCCTGCTGTCGCTGCTGTTCGGCGCGACGGTCTACACGTTCTCGCTGATCCTCGCGGTGTTCCTGGTCGGCCTCGGCATCGGCAGCAGCATCGGCGCGACGCTCGCGCGCGAAGCGTCGCGGCCGCGCGTGGCGCTCGGCTGGTGCCAGATGCTGCTGTGCGGCGCGATGGCGTGGGCGGCCTATCAGCTCGACGCAGTCGCTGCCGTACTGGCCGATCAACCCGTCGATCTCTCGACCGATCGCCGTGGTTCAACTTCCAGCTCGATCTCGTGCGCTGCTTCTGGGTCGTGCTGCCCGGCGCGATCCTGTGGGGCGCGAGCTTCCCGCTGGCGCTCGCGTCGGTCGCCGAGCCCGGGCAGGATCCGGCGCGGCTGGTCGGCGGCGTCTACGCGGCCAACACGGTCGGCGCGATCGTCGGCTCGCTCGGTGGCCAGCCTGCTGCTCGTCGTCGTGGCTCGGCACGCAGCACGCGCAGCAGCTGCTGATCGTGCATCTCGCGCGCTGGCGGCGCTGCTGATGCTCGCGCCGGCGGTGGCCGGCGAGGGCAGCAAGGGATCGGCTGCAGTGGGCCGGCACGATTGCGCTCATCGCTCGCGACGGGCGGCGCGGGTCTGCTGGCGCGATCGGTCGCCGAGGTGCCCGGGCTGCTCGTCGCGTACGGCCGGTACTCGGCGACGTGGGTGGGCCTGAGCGAACATCATCTACGTCGGCGAGGGGCTGAACGCGTCGGTGGCCGTGTCGCGAGCTGCCGAGCGGCGTGCGCAACTATCACAACGCCGGCAAGGTGCAGGCGTCGAGCGAGCCGCAGGACATGCGGCTGCAGCGCATGCTCGGCCACCTGACGACGCTGATTCCGACCAACCCGACGAACGTGCTCGTCATCGGGTGCGGCGCGGGCGTGACGGCCGGCGCGGTGTCGATCGGCCCGACGGTCGAGCACGAGACGATCGCCGAGATCGAGCCGCTGGTGCCGCGACGTCGTGTCGAAGTACTTCGGCGAGCACAACTTCGACGTCGTCAACAACCCGAAGGTGCACGTGCACATCGACGACGCGCGGCACTTCCTGCTGACGACGAAGGAGAAGTTCGACGCGGTCACGTCCGATCCGCTCGACCCGTGGGTCAAGGGCGCGGCGACGCTCTACACGCAGGAGTTCTTCGAGGTCGTCAAGCAGCACCTGAATCCCGGCGGCGTCGTGACGCTGTTCGTGCAGCTCTACGAGAGCAACGACGGCGGCGGTGAAGAGCGAGATCGGCACGTTCTTCGAGGCGTTCCCGAACGGCGTCGTCTGGGGCAACACGCAACAACGGCCAGGGCTACGACCTCGTGCTGATCGGCCAGGTCGAGCCGACCAAGATCGACCTCGACGCGATGGAGGCGAAGCTGCGACGAGCCCGCAGTACGCGCAGGTCGCGCAGTCGCTGCGCGAGATCGGCTTCAACTCGGCCATCGACCTGTTCTCGACCTACGCCGGCAACGCGACGGATCTGGCGCCGTGGCTCAAGGACGCGCAGATCAACCACGACCGCAACCTGCGGCTGCAGTACCTGGCCGGCATGGGCCTGAACCTCTACCAGAGCGGGCCGATCTACGCGGACATGCTGCAGTACACGCGGTTTCCCGAGGGGCTGTTCACCGGGTCCGAGGCGACGATGCAGGCGCTGCGGGACGCCATTCAACGGGCACAGGGTCGATAAGCGCGGTCCGGCGACGGCCGCAAGAGGGCAGGGGCGACAACGACCATGATGACGAAGTTCCGATCGCTGTTCGTGGCGACGCTCGCGTTGATCCTCGTCGTGGGAGGCGCGGCGGCGCCGGTCCGGGCGCGCGCCGCGGCAGACACGCTGCCGCAGCGGCTGAGCGACCAGGAATTCTGGAAGCTGATCGCAGACTTCTCCGAGCCGGACGGCTACGTTCCGGTCGGACAACCTGCTCTCGAACGAGATCTGGTTCCAGACGGTCATCCCCGATCTGCTGCAGCGGACGAAAGGCGGCGGCAGCGTCTACCTGGGCGTCGGCCCCGAGCAGAACTTCACGTACATCGCCGCGCTCAAGCCGAAGATGGTGTTCATCACCGACATCCGGCGCGGCAACCTGCACGACGCAGCTGATGTACAAGGCGCTGTTCGAGCTGTCGGCCGATCGCGCCGAGTTCGTGTCGCGGCTGTTCACCAAGAAGCGGCCGGAGGGCCTGACGGCGAAGTCGACCGGCAGCGAGCTGATCAACGCGTTCTGGGACGTCGCAGACCAGCTCTGAGGACGTATACAAGCAGAACGCCAAGGCCATCCAGAACCTGCTGACCAAGAAGCACGCGCTGCCGCTCTCGCAGGCCGATCTCGACGGGATCGCAATACCGTCTACTGGAACTTCTACTGGTTCGGTCCGAGCATCAACTACAACTCGTCGTCGAACGGCGGCTTGCCGCGGCGGAACATGGTCAACTACGCGGACCTGATGTCGGCGACCGACGGCGCTGGCATCAACCGCAGCTTCCTGGCCATCGAGGAGAACTTCCAGGTCCTGAAGGACCTCGAGGAGCGCAACCTGCTCGTGCCGATCGTCGGCAACTTCGCCGGACCGAAGGCGCTGCGCACGGTCGGCAAGTACCTCAAGGATCACCAGGCGACCGTGGCCGCGTTCTACCTGTCCAACGTCGAGCAGTACCTGAATCAGGACGGGATCTGGCAGCAGTTCTGCGCGAACGTCGCGACCCTGCCGCTCGACGAGCACAGCACGTTCATCCGATCGACCAGGGCGGGGGTCGTGGCGACGGCGGCGGCGGCCTGATGAGCTACCTCGGCTGCGATGCGGAGGAGACGCGGGGCTGCGCGGCCCCGAGCCTTCCGCTTGGCCCGGTGGTCGGCGCCGCGGTGATGCGCCGGCGTCCGCGCCACGCGTCCTCTCGGTCGCGCTCGCCATCGTCCTGGCGCGCGGCGCCGGCCCGAACGTTCGTCGCTGCCGGCGTCGAGTTGCCGGCCCGGCTGAGCGATCAGGAATTCTGGAAGCTGATCGACGACTTCTCCGAGCCGGACGGCTACTTCCGGTCGGACAACCTCGTGTCGAACGAAGACACGCTGCAGGTCGTCCTGCCGACGCTGCTGCGGACCGTGAAGCCGGGCGAGCGCGTACCTCGGCGTCGGACCGGATCAGAACTTCACGTACATCGCGGCGCTCGGGCCGCGCATCGCGTTCATCACCGACATCCGCCGCGGCAACCTGCAGGAGCACCTGATGTACAAGGCGCTCTTCGAGCTGTCCGCGGACCGCGCGGAGTTCCTGTCGCGGCTCTTCTCGCGACGCCGTCCGGTCGGACTCGACGCGGCGTCGAGCGCCGAGGAGCTCTTCACCGCGTTCGGGAAGGCCGAGCCGAATCGCGCGCTGTACGAGGAGAACCTGCAGGCCATCAAGGACCTGCTCATGCAAGAAGCACGGCGTTTCGCCTGACGGCCGACGACCTGGCCGGCATCGAGTACGTCTACGAAAACTTCTTCGGCGCGGGGCCGTACCTCTCGTACGCGCAGGGCAACGTGCCTCGGCCGCGGCATGCGGTATCCGACGTACCAGGATCTGCAGACGGCGAACGACGGCGCGGGTCAGAATCGCTCGTATCTCGGCATCCGAGGCGACGTTCCGCGTGCTGAAAGCCTTCGAGGAGCGCAATCTGCTCGTGCCGATCGTCGGCGACTTCGGCGGACCGAAAGCGCTGCGCGCCGTGGCCGCCTACCTGAAAGCGCACGACGCGTCGGTGTCCGTGTTCTATCTGTCCAATGTCGAACAGTACCTGTTCGGCGACGGGAAGTGGAACGAGTTCGCGCGCAACGTCGAGGCCCTGCCGATCGACGACGCGAGCACGTTCGTGCGGTCGTGCTTCAACGGATGCGCCTCGACCTACGCGTCGCGGGCGGTCATGCTGCTCGATTCGATGCCCGGTCTTCTGCGGGACTTCCACGATGGCAAGATTCGCACCTACTGCAGATGTGCTCTGGCGCATCCCGCTAGAGCGCGCTAAGATTTACCAATGGCGCTGCTGCCGCCCGGCTCGATCGTGCGCCGGCTGAAGCTGTGGCTGCTCGTCCCGGCGTTCGTGCTGTCTGCGACGCCGGGCGTGCTGCCGATGGCGCCCGACCAGACGCTCCGGCCAAGGCGGAGCCGCTGCCCGCGCGGCTGACCGATCAGGAGTTCTGGCGGCTCATCGACCGAGTTGTCCGAGCCGAACGGCTTCTTCCGCTCGGAGAACCTGGTCTCCAACGAGCGACACGTTCCAGTACCCGTGCCGGCGCTCGCAGCGGCAGGCCAAGCCCGGCGGCGTGTACCTGGGCGTGGCGCCGGATCAGAACTTCACCTACATGCTCGCGCTGCGGCCGGCGATGGCGTTCATCCTCGACATCCGCCGCGGCAACCTGCTCGAGCACTTGATGTACAAGGCGCTCTTCGAGCTGTCGGCCGACCGCGCCGAGTTCCTGTCGCGGCTGTTCAGCCGCAAGCGGCCAGACGCCGTGGGCCCGAAATCGACGGTCGACGATCTCTTCGCGGCGTTCGACCAGCAGGTGACGAACGACACGCTCTACCGCCAGAACCTGGACGAGATCGAGGCGCACCTGACCAAGCGCCATGGGTTCGCGCTGTCGTCCGAGGATCTTCAGCAGCTGGAGCAGATCTACTACGCGTTCTTCTGGGACGGTCCGAACATCCGGTACACGGCGTTTCCGGCCGGCGTGCGCGGCCTCGGCTGGGTGGGGCGCGGCGGCGGCTTCAACAGCAGCTTCCCGACCTACGAAGACCTGGCCCGGATGACCGACATGGACGGCGCCAACCGGACCTACCTCGCCAGCGAAGAGAACTTCCGCTGGATGAAGGCGTTCGAGGAGCGCAACCTGATTGTGCCGGTCGTCGGCGACTTCGCGGGGCCGAAAGCGCTGCGCGCGATCGGCCGGTACGTGCGCGCGCACGGAACCGTCATCAAGGCGTACTACGTCTCCAATGTGGAGCAGTACCTCTTCCAGGACGGCTTGTTCGACGAGTTCGCGCGCAACGTCTCGACGTTGCCGGTGGACGCGAGCAGCACGTTCATCCGTTCGGTGTCCACGCGGTTTGGCTACGGCGGCGGCGGGATCGGCCCGGACGGCCGCGCGAGCGGCCTCGATCCGATTCGTGACTTCGTGCGCGACTTCCTCGCGGGACGGATTCGCAGCTACTACGACGTCAACGCGCGGTCGAGGTAGGGCGCTGGGCCTGCGGTCCTGGGTCCAGAGGCCTGCGTCCTGATGAGTCCTGCGGCCGTGCACCCACTATCTCGGGAACGTCAGCACCACCATTGCCGTCTGCGATTCGTGAACCGGCAGCCGAAACTCGTCCCGTCCTCGAAATACCTGCCACACGAGATTCTGCGCGAGCGGGAAGTTGTGAATCCGGAACGCGGAGTACGCTTCGTCGTAGCCGGAGAGAGGAGTCGCGTCGAATTGGGCAAGCGGCACCGGGCAGTCCGAACCTTCCACGCCGATGAGGCCGCCCAGCACTGGCGACAACGCTCTCAGATGCGGAACGGTGACGAGCAGATCCACCGACTTGCCTGTCGTGGCGGTCAGATCGAACGCAGCGTCCCGGGGAGCGACCCGACAGATTGGCACATAGGCCTTGGGAGGTCGGAGCAGAACGGGAAGGCCAGGGGGAACCGACGCGAGCGAAACGACGCGTGCCGATCCGGCGGCGGCCTTGGAAAGATCGGTCCGGGGACCTTGTGTGAGCCCGGTCTGGACGCTCGCCCGCCCCGGTCGTGAGGAGGTCGTCATTTCGAGGTCAACGCGTTCACCCGCAGGCCCACGGACGGCGATCGTCGCGCTGTTCGTTCCCATGGCGAGATCGACGTGCGACTCCGGGTTCTGCTCGCCGAGCCCGGCGACCTGAACACCGAGCGAGACCCGTGGCTGCCGAGCATCCTGGGACGTGTACACCAAGGACTGGCCGAACTCGAGTCCCTCGCGGTGTACCGTGGTCACGCCCGGCCCCGCAATCTCGTTGAACGTCGCAGTCTGGTTTGTGACGACGATGCGCGTCGCAGCCGCCGGATCGGCGCCGACGAGATGCACGGTCATGCTGCCCCCGCGGATCGACCAGTCAAGCGTGTTCGCTCCGCTGGCGAGCTCGGACGTCTTGGTCTGTGGCATCCGACGACCAGTTTCGCCGGCGATGCCGAACGTGTACTTGCCGGGCGCCGTCAACTGCATCCGATAGTGACCTTGGGCGTCGATCGTCACGACGTCGGGCTGAACAGCGCGGTTGGTTGTCAGGAAGGCCTCCAGCCTTGCGCCGGCCAGTGGGCGGCCGTTGTAGATGACTTGGCCCGAGACCGTCACCTCCGGTCGGGCAAGAACAATCGCACTGACGCTCTGAGTGCGGACGGTGAACTCGCGGCGTCCACCAGACCCGCTGCGACCCTGCAAGGCCACCTGGGACTGCCCCGGGCGCAAGCCCTCGATGGCCCAGCTGCAGCTCGCCATCAAGGGGTTGCGTGCGACCAGTGTCAGCGATCCCGCGGCCTCGATGTGATAGAGCGACAGGTGGTCTGCATCGGCGCATTCCAGTGGATCGCCGCGAATCTCGGCGCCGCCTACCGCTTCCGCCCCGAATGAGATTGCCGTCGCGCCGCCCTCGACGACTTCGACGTGCATCGGTTCGCCCTTGGCGCCGCCCTGGTACAGCGGGACGACCTGATATTTGCCCGTTGGCAGACCAACCTGAGAGACGTAGTGGTGGGTTGACACGCGGGCCGTCACACTCACCGGACCATCCAGTCTGAAGGCTCGGGGGCGATGGGAGCATCGAGCAGATGCACGAGCAGTTCTCCGCCGACGACGGCTTTGGGCAGGTTCCACGGGGAGCCCGTCAGCAAATCGGCGCTGGCGACGGTGACCGGCGAGGCGCCGAACCGGGCAAATCTCACGAAACGCGTCGGGGAGGCAGCGACGGCGATCTCGGTGCCCTCACGCAAGGCGATCCTTCGGTTGGCCAAGGTCGCGAAGCTTCCGTCGGCTTGGGCTTCGAGCCACGTCACGGTCATCTGCTCGGACCGCGCAGAGATCAGGCCCGTCGCCGCGGCAGTCAAACCGAGCGATCGCGTCCGGCAGACAGTCGGTAGGGCGATGTCCCTGGGCTCGATACCCGGACCGTCGCATGACACGGTTCCCGTCGCCGCTGGACATGCGAATGTCAGTGCTGGGCCCGTTTGTTCCTCCGTGACGGCGCCGTTCACGGTCCGGCATACAGCCGCCTGGAGCGGTGCCGGCAGCTGGACGGTCAAGCGCTCCTGCTGCGGCGTTGTCCCGACAAGCAGAGCTGCGGCGCCGAACCACGCGATGAGGGCGGCGCATGCAACAGGCGTGGACGTTGGTCTCCGGATCATGCCACGCCCGAGGGGCAACGAGAGGTTCGCCGGACACGACGACGCATCAATTCACTTTCGCCTCTCATACGCCCATTGGAGCGCCGCCAGGACGACGCCCGCGACACCGAAAATCACCCACAACATGAGAACGGCCTGGTTCCAGAGCGCACGGCCGCCGAGCAACCCGACGACAAACTCAGCAGTCACGAACCCCGCCGTTGCGAGGACGCCGGCACGGAGCAGAAACGGCCACCTTCGAGCGTCGAGCCAGACTAGGGTCGGCACGTAAACGAGCGGGAACGCGAAGAGCATCACGAATCCCATCTCCAACGCAGCCCTGCTCCATGTCCGCCAATTCCAACCGATGCTCCAATCTGGCACCAGGTGAAAGAGGAGGACGGCTCCGAACGCCAGAACCCCCGACGCCCAGGCCACGACGCCGGCGAGGCACACGGCGCCAACGAACCTCAGAAGATCAAGGGCTCGGCCAGGTGGCACTTGCGATCATCGCCAGTGTTTCGCTACTTGACCTTTATCTTGTCGACCGCTCGCATCAAGGCTGATCGAGCAGCGACATCCGATTCGCTCGCAGCAGCAGCCGTCAACCGCGGCAGGTACGCCGTTGCTGCCTTCCCAAAATCACCGACGGCATTTGCGGCGGCCTCCCGAACCCTTGGATTGTCGTCGGTCTCAAGCAAGCTGATCACTTTGGGCAAGGACTCAAGCATCTGGTGGCGTGACACTCCGTGCAAGGCGCGTTGTATGACGATAGCATCAGGGTCGGACAGGGCCAATGTCAGCGTGTCGATCAGTGCGCCGGAGTCGGAGTCACAAAGCGCGAGTGACTTGACAATTTCGGACCTGACAACGGTCGCTGGGTCGACCCGATATTGCCTTGCGAGCACGTCAGTCAGCTCGTTGCTTAGCTTGATGCCTTTTCCGCTGCCGTCGAACTCCAGATTCCCTGCGGCGACGATGGCGCTGACCCTGACTTCCTGTTTGGGATCCGAAGTGATGAGCTGCAGCAGCCGGCCCTTCAACTGCAGCAGAACGGGTCTCTCTTCACGCCACCGGGCCGCTCCCGCCTGGCTCGTGCGCGCTGAGTACCCTCGGCTTGCGACACAATCGGCTGTCGCCGCGCGGACCGCCGGGTCCGAGTCGTCTAGGCCGAGCCTCAGAAGCTCGACCAGCGCATCAGGTGTCATCGATGTCTTTCCGACAACAATTGAATTGAGAGTCTGAAGTCGACGGTCCGAGCTCGCCTCCTTCCAGTCAGCCTGCGACGATATGACCGACTGCGGTTCCTGACACTCTGCGTAATCGGTGGCGCCAGGAGCCACCCCAAGCGTCAGAAAGACGCTGAGTAGTCCGAGTGATTGCATGCGCATTGGGGGCCCCTTATCGAGATCCGGTCCAATGGAAAGACGAACTGCACGAGCCGAACAGGGATGTCGGGTCCTCGCTCTCCTTCGGCGCATTGAGCGCGGTGTCGTTGCCGGTGTTCAGGTAAATCTCATACGCTGGGTATACCTTGTGGCAACCCTGCACGTCCATGGCGACGCTGTTATTGCCGAACGTCATGGTCCAAGTGAACGTCATGGTGGCTGGGGGACTGAACGGAATAAGAGGATCCGATCCTGTCACGGTGCAGTGAATGCGAACGCTCGACGTGTTGACGCCGAACTGCGACCCTAGCCGTTCGTACGAGTCACATACCGACGAGGATACACTCGCATAATCGGTCGCCACTGGAGTCGCATCGTTTCGAATGTGACCGCCAACAAGATCACTCGCGGAATACTCTTTCGATAGACCGGCAAATGCGTTCGGCGATGATACCCAGTTCGTGCTCGTAATCGCGGTATTTGCTGCTGTCGCCTTGAGTGTGATTCTCGCAGCGCGTTCAAATCCAAACTCCCGGTAGTCGCCGGCGAAGATGAAATCTGAATTGATCGGGCTGGTCACCCATTCGTCGGGAATGAAGAAATCGGCATGAATGTCCACGTTTGACGGCCCCGCGCCGGGGAAGGTCGTGGACCACTCTTCGATGTCCACGAGCTCCCAATCGCTGTCGAACGCCCGCGTTGGCTCTTCCGACGGGCCAGAGTGGAGCGAATTCCCCTCGGCTGGCAGGTAGCACTCGAAGCAGTAGTCCACGTACATACCAGGCCTGGCAGGAGGCATCTTGATCGTCGAGCCGCGCCGGCACTCCGCCACCGCCGCCCGCCTCGACGTAATCCCAGCCTTCGACCCAGTCATCAGTGGAGAAGTCATCGTGGGCGTCCCACGTCTGGATCTGGATTCCGAGGTGCAGGCCGGACCCACTGATCCAAGCCGAGCACGAATACGAATACGTCAGGTCTCCGTCCTGCGCACTGGCGGTGCCTGGGTGAAACGCCTGTGTGACCAGGACGGCGATCGCGACAATGAACAGCCGAGGCCAAGTCCCTGATGCCATGCCGTCTCCTTCAAGCCTTGTGTCACCGCGCCGCCGCCACAACAAGCAAGGTGGTCGGGCCGAGACCCGCCTATCCTTCGCCGAGGTCATGGTCCCTCTCGCCTGGGGATTGAACCCTCGTTGACATAAATCGTAGAATCCCCCCGCTCTGATCGCTCCCCAGCGAAAAACAGTCAACACCGAGGTCTCCTGTGGACGATCTCGCCCTTCTCGAGCGCTGCCGCGCCAACTGCGAGAGCGCCGCCGCGGAGTTCGTGCGGCGGTTCGGGCCTGCCGTCAGGCGGCGACTGCATCACCGTCATCGTGTGCCGACGCGCGATGTCGAGGACGTCGAGCAAGACATCCTGTACGGAGCGCTTCAGCGACTCCAAAGCGGCCGGTTCGTGCTGAAGGGCAAGGCGCCGTTCTTGGCTTGGCTCTGGACCATCACGCGCGCGAAGGCGGCCGACTACTGGCGGCGTGAAGCAGCGCGCCATGTGGCGCTGGCTTACAGTCTCGATGACGATGAATGGACCCGGGAGGGAATTGCCATCGAGGGAGATCAGTACGCTCGCCTGCAGATCAATCAGGCCATCGCGGCGCTGCCCGGGCGTCTGCACGTGGTCGCGGTGCTGCATTTCCTGCGCGGGTGGGCGCCGGCCGAGCTGCGCACCGCGCTCGGGATCTCCGAACCGCGAGTGCGTTTCCTGATCGGCCTGGCAAGGCGGCAGGTTCATGACAGGCTTGGGCCGACACACACACACACACACACACACACAGCGTGCGGTGCGCCGCGGCGTGACGACCACGTGACCCGATCCGCACGACGCCCGCCATGCCCGACGAACTGACCGCGCCGCTCCTGCCCGGCGTGACGCTGCCGGTGGCTCGGATCTTCGCGGGCTGACCGCTCGAGAAGGGCGGGCGCTTCCCCGCCCAGCGACCGCCTACGCGCGGACTCACGGGGCCCCACGAATCGCCGGTCACCTCCGGCGGCTCACTCGCTCGCGCTCGTTGGCTCGTTCTGAGGTCGCCTGGACGTCTCGAGTTTCCCAGACTTCTCGACTCACCCCGGACTTCGCAACTCACCCCAGACTTCTCAACTCACCCGGGGATGTCTCAGTACCTTCCAGCTCCTCACGTCCGCGCCCGCCGGCGCGTACCTTCTCGATCTGCGCGACCATCTTCTCCAGCAGCTCCGGACCGCGCGGCCCCCAGCAGTGCGGCGCCATCGGCTGGAAGACGATCTCGCCGGTCCACTTCGGGTTGTCGGCCTTGCGCAGGAAGTCGTCGAGCATGTGGACGCCCATGTTGAGGTAGTAGGTGTCCGCGTCGCCGACGTAGACGTTGATCTTGTTGGCGACCTTCGGGCCGAGCGTGGCCCAGTTGCGTCTCGAGGATGTTGCGCAGGTCGTAGTGCTCCTTCCAGTACTCCGCCACCGTTCTTGTCGATCACGCCGGTCTTCTTGTCCCAGATCCGCTTCGGGTAGCCGTCGGCGCCGACCGGGACCGTAGGTCGCCTCCCAGATGTCCCACTGCCCGCCGGAGCGCGAGTGGTCGCCCTGCACGAGCTCGGACCAGTTCTCGTCCTTCATCATCGACGTGATGTTGCCGTCGGGCCGGCGCGTGTCCGGCCGCTCGACCTTCATCCAGCCGTGGTCCACCCAGTAGGCGTTGGCGTCGTCGTAGATGTTGACGATCTGGTGGTAGCGGAAGTCGACGCCGTCGGGACAGAGCGCGAACGATGCCGCCGTAGAAGTCGGGATAGAAGATCTGGTTGGCGAGCGCGATCCAGCCGCCGGTCGAGCCGCCGGTGAGCATGCGCGCCCAGGGCTCGCGCGATCACGCGGAACTGCGACTCGACGGCCGGCATCAGCTCCTGCATGATCGCGTCGCCGTACGGGCCGTTGTTCGCCGAGTTCACGCCGTACGAATCGTCGTAGTAGGGCGACGGGTGCTGCAGCGAGACCCAGATGACGCGCGGCGCGGCGACCGGCGTCGACCAGCCCTGAGCTCGGTCCGAGCAGGCCGCCGCGGCGGGTTCAGCGAGAAGTGGCCCTCGGAATAGACGATCGGGTACTTCACGTCGGGATGCTCGTCGTAGTCCTTCGGCAGCGAGACCATCGCGCCGAGGTAGATCGGCTGGCCCCACCACTTGCGAGAGGATCTGGCTCTGAATCTTGATGCGCTTGACCGTCGTCGGTGTCGGGCGGCACCGCGACGGGCGGGATGACCTTGTCGGCGACGAGCGCGATCGGCGCCGCCGAGGCCGGGATCGAAGTGGATCTGCACGGGATCGCCGTAGAGGTTGCCCGGCGAGCGCTTCCAGTTCTGGCCCTCCCACTGGTCCATGTGGAGCCAGACGGTGTGGCCGTCGGCGCGGGCGAACTTCGTGTAGATGTTCACGAACGGCTGCGACCCAGTAGTCGCCGGCGGGGATGTCGCGCAGGCTCGCGACCGGATGGCCGAGATCGTCGGGGCCGATCGCGGCCGCGGTGCCTGGCGCAAGCCCCTCGACGTTGCGCCCGAAGAGCGGCACGCCGGTCGGGCCCGCCTGCTGAATTGGCGTCTGTCGGTCGTTCACCCGGCTGATCGCCACGTACACCCGCCCGGTGATCGGCGCGGCGTGCGCGGACGCGGGAAACGTGATGGTGACGCGTGGGCCAGCGCCCGTTGGCTGGTGTGCCGCCACCCCCGCGGCGGCGCAGCCAATCGCGAGGACGACAGCGGTGACGAAACGAGCGGTGATCGATCGACGCATCGCGGGTACTCCGCCTGCATGCTACACGCTCGACCCGCGACACGCCACGATCGGGGCGTGGCTCTCGCGAGGCGCTTGACCTCTGGCCAGGCCGCTGCTAGAGATCTGCCGAGGCTTGCACACCGTGAGATCACGCATGGCTCGGGAAGCGCGCCCATTCCGGCTGCGGATCAGAGGAATGGCGGCCGCGGTGGCCACCGCGGCCCTGATCGTCATCCCCGCTGCGCAAGGCCGGCTTCCCGAGCGGCTCACCGATCAGGAGTTCTGGGCGCTCAGTCGAAGCGTGTCGGAGCCCGCCGGGTACTTCCGCGGCGAGAACATCACCAACCTCACCTCCAACGAGCTCTGGTTCCAGTACGTCATTCCCGATCTCGTCGCCCGCGTGAAACCTGGAACCGTCTATCTCGGCGTCGGGCCCGAGCAGAATTACACCTACATGGCCGCGACCCGGCCGAAAATGGCGATTATCTTCGACATCCGGCGCGGCAATCTCGACCTGCAGCTCCTGTACAAGGCGATCTTCGAGCTGTCGAAGGATCGCGCCGACTTCGTGTCCATGCTCTTCTCGAAACCGCGTCCGGCGGGCTTGACGACCTCGTCCACGGCAAGGGAGCTGTTTGCGGCATTCGGCGGCTCCGCGACGAGTGAGCCGCTCTACCGGCGCGACCTCGCGGCGATCGAGACGCACCTGACGAAGACGCACATCCTGCCGCTGCCGGCAGACGACATCGCGGGCCTCGAAGCGGTCTATCAGGCCTTCTATTGGAGCGGCTTCGCCGTCCGCGCGTCGCCGACCTACGCCGATCTGATGACCGCCACCGACGCCGCCGGCGTCGGCCGCAGCTACCTGGCCACCGAAGAGAGTTTTGCGTTTCTGAAGGACCTTGAGAGCCGCAACCTGGTCGTGCCGGCGGTCGGGGACTTCGGCGGTCCCAAGGCGATCCGGGCGGTCGGGGCGTACCTCAAGTCCCATGGCGGCACCGTCGGGGCGTTCTACCTCTCCAATGTCGAGCAGTATCTGGTCCAGGACGGTAAATGGACGGCGTTCTGCCGGTCTGTGGCGACGCTGCCGCTCGACGCCGGCAGCACGTTCATCCGATCGGCCAGCGGGGGGCGGGGCTACGGGCGGGGTGGAGGATTCGTGTCGAGCCTCGGCGATATGGTCGAGGAAACGAAGGCGTGCGGCTCGCCTCAAATAGCCAATCAGTGAATAGGTGAATAGGTGAATAGGTGAATGGGGGAAGGGGGGAATGGGGGAAGGGGGGAATGGGGGAAGGGGGGAAGGGGGGAATGGGGGAAGGCGTGAGCGGCACCGGCAGTCTTGGTTATTCGACCAATCTTATCAATCCCTCCCATTCCCCCATTCACGCATTCACTCATTCCCCCATTTCCCCAATTGCCGGATCGGTGAGCAAGCGCCAGCCTTGACCCCGTTTTGACGCGCGTGATAACCTCGCAAGGTTATTCGGGCCTAGGACACCCTATCTGGGCCTGCTCCCAGCCGAAGCCGTCCGCTTCCTGGTGGTTTCCGCGCGATCGGCACGACGTGTCATACGTCGTGTGGTGGTCGCCATGCTGAGCGAACAGCAATAGGGGTTTGTCTCGGGCGCCGAGCTTCGGCTCTTAGGCTCGAGACGCGGAATCGCGTTGCGCGAGCGCGCTGCGCTTCCATTTCGTTTCTTCACGTGAGTGCGGTATGCCGACGATCAGCCAGTTGGTGCGCAGCGGTCGGGAAGAGGTCCTGACCAAGACGAAGAGTCCGGCGCTGCAGAGCAGCCCGCAAAAGCGCGGGGTGTGCGTGCGGGTGTTCACCCAGACGCCGAAGAAGCCGAACTCCGCGCTGCGCAAGGTCGCGCGCGTGCGCCTGACCAACGGCATCGAAGTCACGACCTACATTCCCGGTGTCGGCCACAACCTGCAGGAGCACTCGCTGGTGCTGATCCGCGGCGGCCGCGTCAAGGACCTGCCCGGCGTGCGCTATCACGTCGTGCGCGGCACGCTCGACGCCGTGGGCGTCGCGGGCCGGATGCAGGGACGATCGAAGTACGGGGCCAAGAGGCCGAAGAAGGCGTGAGGGCCGAGTGCCTAGTGCCCAATGCCTAGTGCCCGACAGGATCTGAGCCATGCCACGACGTCGAGAGATTGCGAAGCGTGAGATCCCGGCGGACCCGATCTACAACAGTCCGCTCGTCACGAAGTTCATCAGCACGATCATGCGCGGCGGCAAGCGGTCGACCGCCGAGCGGATCATGTACAAGGCGCTCGACATCGTGAAGGAGAAGGCGGCCGACGATCCCCTGAAGGTCTTCAAGAAGGCGATCGAGAACGTCAAGCCGAGTCTCGAAGTGAAGTCCCGCCGCGTCGGCGGATCGAACTATCAGGTGCCGGTCGAGGTGAATCCGAACCGCCGCCTGTCGCTGGCGATTCGCTGGGTCGCCGGCTACGCGCGTGATCGCGGCGACGGCAAGACCATGCAGGAGAAGCTGGCGAACGAGCTGCTCGACGCGGCGAACCTGCGCGGCGGCGCCGTCAAGAAGCGCGAGGACACGCACCGCATGGCCGAGGCGAACAAGGCCTTCGCGCACTACCGCTGGTAGAGATCAGGCACTGGGCCCAACGCCAAGTGCCCAGGGCCCGACGAAAGACACAGACTGAACTGAGAGACGAATTACCGTGGCGCGCACCGTTCCCCTCAATCGTTGTCGCAACATCGGCATCATGGCCCACATCGATGCCGGCAAGACGACCACGACTGAGCGCATCCTCTTCTACACGGGCATCACCTACAAGATCGGTGAGGTGCATGAAGGCACGGCCGTGATGGACTGGATGGAGCAGGAGCAGGAGCGCGGCATCACGATCACGTCGGCGGCGACGACCTGCACCTGGCGCGACCAGCGCATCAACATCATCGACACGCCCGGGCACGTGGACTTCACCGCGGAAGTCGAGCGGTCGCTGCGCGTGCTCGACGGCGCGGTCGCCGTGTTCGACTCGGTCGCCGGCGTCGAGCCGCAGTCCGAGACCGTCTGGCGCCAGGCCGACAAGTACCGCGTCCCGCGCATCTGCTTCGTCAACAAGATGGACCGCATCGGCGCGAACTTCGAGCGGACCTTCGAGCAGATCAAGTCCAAGCTGCAGGGCAACCCCGTCGCGATTCAGTTCCCGATTGGCAGCGAGGACAAGTTCGAAGGCGTCGTCGACGTCGTCCGGATGAAGGCGGTTCGGTGGACAGACGAGACCCTCGGCGCCGACTACGTCGTCGAAGACATCCCGCCGTCCCTGCAGGCCCAGGCCCGCGCCTACCGCGAACAGCTCATCGAGAAGGTCAGCGAAGTCGACGATCAGATTCTCGAGTTGTACCTGCACGGGCAGGACATTCCCGAAGACCGGATCAAGGCGGCGCTGCGCAAGCGCGCGATCGAGTCGGTGCGCCAGGAAGGCGCGCCGTTCGTCGCCGTGATCTGCGGATCGGCGTTCAAGAACAAGGGCGTGCAGCCGCTGCTCGACGCCGTCGTGGACTATCTGCCGTCGCCGCTCGAGATTCCGGCGATGATCGGCATCGATCCGAACGGCGCGGCGGGCGCGACCACCGAGCGGCCGGCGTCCGATGACGCGCCGTTTGCGGGGCTGGCGTTCAAGATCATGACCGACCCGTTCGTCGGCCAGCTCACGTTCATTCGCGTCTACTCCGGCGTCATGACGTCGGGCATGGCCGTCTACAACGCGACCAAGCAGAAGACCGAGCGCATCGGCCGCCTGCTCAAGATGCACGCGAACAAGCGGGAAGAGATCAAAGAAGTCTACGCCGGCGACATCGCTGCAGCGGTCGGCCTGAAGTCCGTCTCGACGGGCGACACGGTCTGCGACGAGAAGAAGCCGGTCATCCTCGAGGCGATGGACTTCCCGGAGCCGGTCATCTCGCTCGCGATCGAGCCGAAGACGAAGGCCGACCAGGAGAAGCTCGGGATCGGCCTCGGCAAGCTGATGGCCGAGGATCCGACGTTCCGCGTGAAGACGGATCAGGAAACGGCGCAAGTCGTCATCGCCGGCATGGGCGAGCTGCACCTCGAGATCATCGTCGACCGCCTGAAGCGCGAGTTCAGCGTCGAGGCGTCGGTCGGCAAGCCGCAGGTCGCCTACAAGGAGACGATCACGCGGGCGTCCGAGGGCGAAGGCCGGTACATCAAGCAGACCGGCGGCCGCGGCCAGTACGGCCACGCGAAGATTCGCCTCATCCCGCGCAAGCCGGGCGAGGGCTATGAGTTCGAGAACGAGATCGTCGGCGGCACGATTCCGAAGGAATTCATCAAGCCGATCGACCAGGGCATCCGCGAGGCGATGACGACGGGCGTGCTCGCCGGCTACCCGATGGACGACGTGAAGATCGAGCTGTACGACGGCTCGTACCACGACGTCGACTCGATCGAAATGGCGTTCAAGATCGCCGGATCGATGGCGTTCAAGGACGCGGCGAAGAAGGCGCATCCCGTGCTGCTCGAGCCGGTGATGCGCGTCGAGGTCGTCGTGCCCGAGGAATACATGGGCGACGTCATCGGCGACCTCACCAGCCGGCGCGGCCACATCCAGCAGATGGAAGTGCGCGGCGGGTCGCAGGTGATCAACTCGCGCGTGCCGCTGTCGGAGATGTTCGGCTACGCGACCGACCTCCGATCCAGCACGCAGGGCCGCGGGTCGTACTCGATGCACTTCGATCGCTACGAGCCGGCGCCCGCGTCGGTGAGCGAGGAAGTCGTCGCGAAGGTGCACGGACGATGACCGACGTTTGTAGTGAGTGACCAGATTATGGCGACACCATTCAGCGAAAAGATTCGAATCCGCCTGAAGGCGTACGACTACCGCGTGCTCGACCAGTCCACGACGGAGATCGTCGACACGGCGAAGCGCACCGGCGCGCGGCTGGCGGGTCCCGTGCCCCTGCCGACGGAAAAGAACAAGTGGACCGTGCTGCGGTCCCCGCACGTCGACAAGAAGTCGCGCGAGCAGTTCGAGATCCGCACGCACAAGCGGCTGATCGACATCTTCGAGCCGACGGCCCAGACCGTGGACGCGCTGATGAAGCTCGACCTGCCGGCGGGCGTGGACGTGGAGATCAAGGCGTTTGGGAAAGAACACAAGTAGGTTCCGGCGTTCCGGCGTTCCGGCGTTCCGGCGTTCCGGGTTCCGGAGTTCCGGGGTGCGCTCGCTGAGTGAACCGCGAACCGCGGAACCACGAACCACGGAAGCGCGGAACCACGGACCACGGAACCGCGGAACCACGGAACCAGCAGGATGACGACGATGGTGACAGGAATCATTGGACGCAAGGTCGGCATGACGCAGGTGTTCGAGGGCGACGGGAGCGTCGTGCCGGCGACCGTCATCAAGGCGGGCCCGTGCGTGGTCGTCCAGGCGAAGACCGCGCAGAGCGACGGCTATGAAGCCGTGCAGCTCGGCCTCGTCGATCCGACGCCGGTGAAGGCCAATAAGCCGATGACGGGCCACTACAAGGCGGCCGGCGTGCCCGCGACCCGCGTGCGGCGCGAACTGAAGGTCGCGCCGGGCGGCGATCCGGTGAAGGTCGGCGACCAGGTGCTCGCGAGCATCTTCGCCGCCGGCGAGCGCGTGGACGTGATTGCCACGAGCCGCGGCAAGGGCTTCCAGGGCGTCGTCCGGCGGCACCACTTCGGCGGCGGCGAGGCGACGCACGGATCGATGTTCCATCGCGCGCCCGGATCGATTGGCGCCTCGTCGTTTCCATCGCGCGTCGTGAAGGGCATGCGCGGGGCTGGACGGATGGGCGCGGATCGCGTGACGACCCGCAACCTGAAGGTCGTGAGTGTGAACGCCGACGAGCACCTGCTGGTGCTGCGCGGCGCGGTGCCGGGCGCGCCCGGCGGCGTGGTGGTCGTGCGGCGCGCCGTGGCGCGCAAGCCGGATCCCAAGCCGCAGGCCGAGAAGCCCAAGAAGGGCAAGAAGTAGGGCGGGCATTGTCGGAGTCAGTCATGAAACTTGACGTCATCAACGGGGAGAACCAGAAGGTCGGCTCGGTTGACCTCGACGACGCGGTGTTTGCGGGCGTGGTCAAGACCGACGTGATCTGGGAATCGGTCGTGCGGCAGAACGCGTCCGAGCGGCGCGGCACGCACATGACCAAGAACCGCGCGCTGGTCAGCGGCAGGGGCAAGAAGCCGTACGCGCAGAAGGGCACGGGCCGGCCGCAGGTCGGGTCGTCGCGGACCCCGCTCTGGCGGCACGGCGGCACGGTGTTCGGCCCGCAGCCGCGCAGCTACGCCTACACCCTGCCGAAGAAGGTGGAGCGCGGCGCCCTGCGCTCGGCGCTGGCGGCCAAAGTCAAGGAAGGCGTGCTCGTCGTCGTCGACGAGCTGAAGGCGTCCGAGAAGAAGACCAAGGCCACGGCCGAGCTGCTCAGGAAGCTCGGCGCGACCTCGAAGACGCTCGTCGTGGACGTGGCGCTCGACGACAACTTCAACGCGTCGGCGCGCAACATCGCCGGCGTGAAGCTCGTGGCCAGCGGCAAGCTCACGGCGCGCGACGTGATGGACACGACGCGCATCATCGCGACCCGCGCGGCGGTCGAGCGGCTGCAGGAGGTGCTCGGATGAAAGTCACCGACGTCATCCGGCGTCCGCTCGTGACCGAGAAGACGACGCGGGCGCGCGAGGGCAGCCTCGTGATGGTGTTCGAGGTCGCGACCGACGCGACCAAGGTGGACATCAAGCACGCGGTCGAGAAGCTGTTCGGATCCAAGGTCGCCTCGGTCCGCACGCAGATCGGCCACGGCAAGTTCAAGCGGCAGGGCCGGTTCGAAGGCCAGCGCTCGGATTGGAAGAAGGCCTGGGTGCGGCTGAAGAACGGGCAGAAGATGCCGGAATTCCTGGAAGGGGCGTAAGGCATGCCGATTCGCAACTACAAGCCGACGTCGGCCGGCCGGCGGTTCCAGAGCGTCCAGACGTTCGACGAGATCACGACCGATCGGCCGTTCAAGCCGCTCGTCGAGACGCTCGATCGGTCCGGTGGCCGCAACAACCGCGGCGAGATCACCTCGTGGTGGCGCGGCGGCGGGCACAAGCGCAACTACCGCATCATCGATTTCAAGCGCGACAAGCTCAACATCCCGGGCAAGGTCTCGACGATCGAGTACGACCCGAACCGGACCGCGCGGATCGCGCTCGTGACCTACGCCGACGGCGACAAGCGCTACATCCTGCATCCGGTGGGGCTGAAGGTCGGCGACACGATCCTGACCGGTGAGAACGTGGACATCCTGCCGGGCAACTGCCTGCCGCTCAAGAACGTCCCGCTCGGCACGATGGTCCACAACGTCGAGCTGAAGCGCGGCAAGGGCGGACAGATTGCGCGATCGGCCGGGTCGGCCGTGCAGCTGGTGGCCAAGGAAGGCCTCTACGCGTCGGTGAAGATGCCGTCGGGCGAGATCCGGCTGATCAACATCGAGTGCTTCGCGACGGTCGGCCAGGTCGGCAACATCGACCACGAGAACGTGTCGATCGGCAAGGCCGGACGCAAACGGTGGATGGGCCGGCGGCCGCACGTGCGCGGCGTCGCGATGAACCCGGTGGACCATCCGCTCGGCGGCGGCGAAGGCAAGACGTCGGGCGGCCGCCATCCGGTGTCGCCGTGGGGCCAGCCGACGAAGGGCTACAAGACGCGCCGCAACAAGCGATTCGACTCGCTTCATCGTCGAGCGGCGGAAGAAGTAAGAGGCTGACATGGGCAGATCACTGAAGAAGGGACCGTTCATCGACGTGCACCTGCTCGAGAAGGTGGAGGCGATGAACCGCGAGAACGAGAAGAAGGTCATCAAGACCTGGTCGCGCCGGTCGACGGTCATGCCCGGAGATGGTCGGGCACACGATCGCCGTGCACAACGGGAAGAAGTTCATCCCGGTGTACATCACCGAGAACATGGTCGGCCAGAAGCTCGGCGAGTTCGCGCCGACGCGCTTCTTCAAGGGCCACACGACGAAGGCCGAGAAGGCCGCGCAAATGGCGGCCGCGGCGTCCCGACCGGTCCGGTCGGCGGCGGCGCGGCACCCGGCGGCGGCGCCGCGGGCGGCGGAGCGCCCGCCAAGGGAGGCGCGTGATGATCGAGGACACGCGACCTCGCGCTACATCCGCACGTCGGCCCAGAAGGCGGGGCTCGTGCTCGATCAGATTCGCGGCCGCGACGTCACGCGCGCCCTGGCGACGCTGCAAGTTCTCGCGCAAGATGGTCGCGCGCGACATCGAGAAGGTGCTGCGGTCGGCGATCGCCAACGCGCAGCAGCAGGAAGGCTTCGCCGGCGACGTCGAGCGGCTGGTCGTCGTGAAGGCGTGGGCCAACCAGGGGCCGAGCATGAAGCGCATCCGCCCCGCCCCGATGGGCCGCGCGTTCCGCGTCGTCAAGCGCACCGCGCACCTGACGGTGGGCGTGGCCGAAGCGGCCGGCCAAGAAGGCGGCGGCACCGGCGGGCGGGGCCAAACCGGCCGCCAAGACGGCGAAGCCCAGGCGCGCCACCAAGTCCAAGACGGCCGAACAGGGCCAGTCCGAGTAGCTGGAAGGATTCACGATGGGTCAAAAAGTTCATCCGTACGGCTTCCGGCTCGGGTTCAACAAGACCTGGCGGTCGCGCTGGTTTGCCGACAAGGACTACGCGAAGCTCCTGCACGAGGATCTCGAAGCTGCGCGACGAGCTGAAGAAGCGCTTCGCGCACGCCGGCGTCGCGCGCATCGACATCGAGCGCGCGGCCAACAAGCTGAAGATCGACATCCACACCTCCCGGCCGGGCATCATCATCGGCCGCAAGGGCACGGAAGTCGACAAGCTGCGCCAGGAGCTGCAGAAGGCGACGGGCCGCGAGGTGTTCATCAACATCCTCGAGATTCAGAAGCCCGAGCTCGACGCGCAGCTCATCGCCGAGTCGGTGGCGATGCAGCTCGAGAAGCGCGTGGCGTTCCGTCGCGCGATGCGCAAGGCGGTCGAGTCGGCGCTGCGGTTCGGCGCGCGCGGCATCAAGGTGCGCGTGTCCGGCCGGCTGAACGGCGCGGAAATCGCGCGGTCCGAGTGGTATCTGCACGGCCAGCTGCCGCTGCAGACGCTGCGCGCGGACATCGACTACGGGTTCGCGCAGGCGTTCACGACCTACGGCGCGATTGGCGTGAAGGTGTGGCTCTACAAGGGCGAGCGGCTGACGCCGCGCGTGGGCCGCGAGGAAGAGTACCGGCAGCCGCGCCGCGCGTCGGGCGATCGGGGGATGAGGCAGTAGCCGTGCAGGGTGCCGGGTGCCAGGTGCGAAGTGCGGTGCTAGCCGCGGTGCCAAGTGCGCGTGAAGTGCGACGCCGGGTGCTCTGCCCCAAGGCCCAGTGCCCAATGCCCAGTGCCTGAGTGAGATGTCCTTATGTTGATGCCGAAGAAGGTCAAGTACCGCAAGCAGCAGCGCGGCCGCATGCGCGGGCTGGCGTGGCGCGGCTCGACGGTGTCGTTCGGCGACTTCGGCCTGATGTCGCTCGAGCCGTGCTGGCTGACCGATCGGCAGATCGAGGCGGCGCGCGTCGCGCTGACGCGGGCATCAAGCGCGGCGGCAAGGTCTGGATTCGCGTGTTTCCCGGACAAGCCCATCACCAAGAAGCCGCAGGAAACGCGCATGGGCAAGGGCAAGGGCGCGCCCGAGGCGCTGGGTGGCGGTCGATCAAGCCGGGCCGCATCCTCTTCGAGATGGAAGGCGTGTCGGCGACCGAGGCGCGTGCGGCGATGCGGCTCGCGGCGGCGAAGCTGCCGATGAAGACGCGGTTGCGATCCGCTTCGCCGAGGAGCAGGTGTCATGAAGGTCGATCGAGCAGCTCGACCGATCTGCGCGGCCTGACGGCGGACGACCTGCCGCCAGCGGGCGCGGGATCTCGACGATCAGGTGTTCCGCGCTGCGCATCCAGCGATCCATGGGGCAGGCCGAGTCGGGCAACAAGATGCGCCCGCTGCGCAAGGAGCTGGCGCGCGTGAAGACCGTGCTGCGCGAGAAGGGCGATCAAGGACTAGGCGTATGGCGAAAGCGGAGATTGTCGGCCTCGTCGTCAGCGACAAGATGGCACAAGAGCGTCGTCGTGACGATCGAGCGCCAGGTGCGCCACGGGATGTACGGCAAGCAGCAGCGCCTGACGTCGCAGTTCATGGCGCACGACGAGAAGAACGAGGCGAAGGTCGGCGACCGCGTGGCGCTCGTGCCGTCCCGTCCGCTCAGCCGCCGCAAGCGCTGGGTCGTGACGCGCATCGTCGAGAAGGCCAGAACGGTCTGACGGACCGCGAGCGGAGGAACGGATCATGATTCAGATGCGCTCGATTCTCGACGTCGCCGACAATTCCGGCGCGCGCAAGATCGCGGTCATCAACCCGATCGGCGGGTCGACCGGGCGCTACGCGCGCATCGGCGACATCGTCACGGCGTCGGTCAAGGAAGCGACGCCCGACGCGACGGTCAAGAAGGGGCAGGTCGTCAAGGCCGTGATCGTGCGCACGCGCAAGGAGCTGCGCCGCAAGGACGGCAGCTACATCCGGTTCGACCGGAACGCGGCGGTGCTGATCAGCAACGAGGGCGAGCCGATCGGCACGCGCGTGTTCGGTCCGGTGGCGCGCGAGCTGCGCGAGCGGCAGTTCATGAAGATCATCTCGCTCGCGCCGGAGGTGCTCTGACCGCCATGAGGCAACACGATGCATCGACTGGCGGCATCCATTCGGAAGAACGACAACGTGGTCGTCATCGACGGGCCGCGACCGCGGCAAGCGCGGGCGCGTGCTGCGCGTGCTGCCCGACAAGACGCGCGTGGTCGTCGAGGGCGTGAACTTCATCAAGCGCCACACGCAAGCCGAACCCGCAGAGAACATCAAGGGCGGCATCGTCGAGCGCGAAGCGGCGCTCCACGCGTCGAACGTGCAGCTGGTCTGCCCGGAATGCGGCGCGCCGACGCGCATCGGGCAGCAAGCTGCTCGACGACGGCCACCGCGTGCGCATCTGCCGCAAGTGCAACGGAGTAGTGGACAAATGAACCGCCTGCGAACGAGCGCTACACGAGCGAAGTCGTGCCGGCGCTCCGCAAGGAGTTCGGCTACACGAACGTCATGGCCGTGCCACGGCTCATCAAGGTCGTGGTCAACATGGGGCTCGGCGAGGGCACGCAGAACGCGAAGATCGTCGACACGGGCGCCGAGGAGCTCGGCAAGATCACCGGCCAGAAGGCCGCGATCACCCGCGCCAAGAAGTCGATCGCGCAGTTCAAGCTGCGCAAGCAACATGCCGATCGGCGCGATGGTCACCCTGCGCGGCGAGCGGATGTACGAGTTCCTGGACCGGCTGATCGCCATCGCCCTGCCGCGCGTCCGCGACTTCCGCGGCGTGTCGGCGCAGCGGCTTCGACGGCCGCGGCAACTACACGCTCGGCCTGCGCGACCAGCTGATGTTTCCCGAGATCGACTACCTGAAGGTCGACAAGGGCGCGCGGCATGAACATCTCCGTCGTGACCACCGCGAAGACCGACGAAGAAGCGCGGCGGCTGCTCCAGCTGATGGGCATGCCGTTCCGGCAGAACTAGGGAGCGAACGACGAGCTATGGCGACCACGGCGAAAATCGTCAAGGACCGAGCGGAAGCCGAAGTACGGCGTCCGCCATCGCAACCGCTGCCGCAAGTGCGGCCGCCCGCGCGCCTATCTGCGCAAGTTCGCGCTGTGCCGGTCTGTGCTTCCGCGAGCTGGCGCTGCGCGGCGAGGTCGCCGGCGTGATCAAGAGCAGCTGGTAAGCGCTTGCGGTCAATGGGCGAATGCGTGAATGGGTGACGGCCCGACACCCGATCGACTCGAGATCAGAGAAGGACGTAGAGGGTTATGACCGATCCGATCGCAGACATGCTCACGCGGATCCGCAATGCCGTGCACGCGCGCCACCAGCGCGTGGACGTGCCGGCGTCGCGGTTCAAGGCCGAGATCGCGCGCATCCTCGAGCAGGAAGGCTACATCCAGGGCTTCAAGATGGTCGACGGCCGGCGACGACGTCACGCGCCCGGTGATCCGCATCGTCCTGAAGTACGGTCCGCGCGGCGAGAACGTCATCACCGGGTCTCGAGCGGGTGAGCCGGCCCGGACGCCGCGTCTATTTCGGCCGCGACGACGTGCCGAAGGTCATGGGCGGCCTCGGCACGAGCATCCTGACGACGTCGCGCGGCGTGATGACCGGCCGCGAGGCCGTGAAGGCCGGCGTCGGCGGCGAAGTGCTCTGCAACATCTGGTAGAGAGGCGATCGAACGATGTCGCGAATTGGCAAGAAACCCATCCCCGGTGCCGAAAGGCGTGACCGTCACGCGTCAAGCCCGATGCCGTCGAGGTCAAGGGGCCGAAGGGCGCGCTGAACGCAGCGCGTGCCGCCGGGCGTGAAGTTCGAGGTCAAGGGCGCCGAGCTCGTGGCCGAGACCGTGCGCGAGGATGCCGAGCTGGGCAAGTTCCACGGCCTGGCGCGCAGCCTGATGGCCAACGCCGTGCGGGCGTCACCCAGGGCTTCAAGCGGGAGCTCGACATCGTCGGCGTCGGCTACCGCGCGGAGGTCAAGGGCAAGCAGGTCGTGTTCGCCCTCGGCTACTCGCACCCGATCGTGTTCGACATTCCGGCGGGGATCGAGATCGCCGTGGACAAGCAGACGCACGTGACGGTGACGGGCATCGATCGGCAGCTCGTCGGCCAGGTGGCGGCCAACATCCGCCGGCTGCGCAAGCCCGACCCGTACAAGCAGAAGGGCGTGCGCTACACGGGCGAGGTGCTGAAGAAGAAGGTCGGCAAGACGGGGGCGTAGACGTCGGGCCGATCGGGCCGCAATTCGAAGAGACGGGCCATGAAGATTCGAACCAAGAAGGATCGTCGCGAGCGCATTCAGCTGCGGCAGCGGAAGCGGATCACGGGCACGGCCGAGCGGCCGCGGCTGGCGGTGTTCCGCTCGGCGTGGCACATCTACGCGCAGGTGATCGACGACATGGCGGGCACGACGGTGGCCGCGGCGGCGCAGCACCGAGCCGGCGCTGAAGACGATGTTCAGCGGCAAGGTGCGCGGCGGCAACCTGGCGGGCGCCGAGGCGCTCGGCCAGGTGATCGCGGAGCGGCTGAAGGACAAGGGCATCACGCAGCGTCGTGTTCGACCGCGGCGGCAACCTGTATCACGGGCGGATTCGCGCGGTCGCCGACGCGGCGCGCAAAGCCGGGCTGGAGTTCTGAGGGGCGCTGGCGCATGCTGACGCGAAAAGATCGATCCGTGCGAGCTCGAGCTGAAGGACACGGTGGTGTCCATCAGCCGCGTGACCAAGGTCGTCAAGGGCGGCAAGAACCTGAGCTTCAGCGCGCTCGTCGTCGATCGGCGACGGGCACGGCGTGGTCGGCTTCGGCATCGGCAAGGCGAAGGAAGTGCCGTCGGCCATCAAGAAGGCGATCGAGGCGGCCAAGAAGGCGCTCGTGCGCGTGCCGATGCGCGGGACGACGATTCCGCACCCGGTGCTGGGCCAGTTCGGCGCCGGGTCGGTGCTGCTGAAGCCGGCGCCCGACGGCACGGGCATCATCGCCGGCGGCGCGGTGCGCGCGGTCGTCGAGTCGGCCGGCATCCACAACGTGCTGACGAAGTCGCTCGGATCGGCCAACCCGCACAACGTCGTGCGGGCGACGTTCGCGGCGCTCGGCGAGCTTGCGCGATCCGGCCGCGGTCGCGCGGCTGCGCGGCAAGGACCTCGAGGAGTTGATCGGCGCGTGATGGCGCAAGAAGGCAGCAGAAGGCGAAGACGACTCAAGAGTCACGCAGCTTCGCAGCGGCATCGGCTTCGACCAGAAGCAGACGCTGGCGCTGCGGGGCCTCGGGCTCCGGCGGATTCGCCACACCGTGGAGGTGCCGGACACGCCGGGCACGCGCGGGCTGATTCTCGAAGGTGCGGCACCTGGTGGCCGTCGACCGAGTAGCGAGGACCTGACGATGTCGTTGACAATCTGCGGCCGCCGAAGGGCGCCAAGCACCCGCAGCAAGCGGGTCGGCCGGGGCCCGGGCAGCGGGCACGGCAAGACCGCGTCGCGCGGGACCAAGGGCGCGAAGTCGCGATCGGGCTTCCGCTTCAAGCGCGGGTTCGAGGGCGGCCAGATGCCGCTCCACCGGCGCGTGCCCAAGCGCGGATTCCACAACCCCTTCCGCGTCGAGTACGCGGTGGTCAATCTCGATACCCTCGCCGAGGTGTTCGAGGCCGGATCGGCCGTGACGCCCGAGCTGCTGCGCGAGCGCGGCCTCGTGCGCGAGTCGCGCGCGCCGATCAAGGTGCTCGGACGCGGCGAGATCGCCAAGAAGCTGACGGTCAAGGCGCACAAGTTCAGCGGATCGGCGGCCGAGAAGATCGCGAACGCCGGCGGCAAGGCCGAGACGCTGGAAACCCGCTCGTCCGCGAGCGGGACGGAAGGGAAGACCGGAAAGGCGGACAGCAAGAAAGCGAGTCAGTGATGAAGTGGTGACGCGGGGTCGTGCGACGTGGCGACGCGGGATGCGCCGCCACTTTCCGCATGACGCCGCCTGATCACTTCAGAAACGTCCCTATGGATAGTCTCAAGAACATCTTCGCGATTCCGGAGCTGCGCAAGCGGGTGCTCTTTACCTTCGGCTTGCTGGCGGTCTACCGGGTCGGCGGGCACATCCCCACGCCGGGCATCAACGCGCAGGCGTTGAGCATTCTGACCGAGCAGGCGCGAAGCAACCTGTTCGGGCTCTACGACATGTTCTCCGGGCAGAACCTGTCGCAGATGACGGTATTCGCGCTGGGCGTGATGCCGTACATCAGCGCGTCGATCATCCTGCAGCTGCTGACGGTGGTCTGGCCGTACCTCGAGCGCCTCTCGAAAGAGGGCGAGCTGGGCCGGCGCAAGATCACGCAGTACACGCGCTACGGGACGATCCTGTTGAGCGTGGTGCAGGCGCTCGGGCATCGCGTTCTATCTCGAGAACGCTGACGAAGGCCACCGGCGGCCTGCCGCTGGTCTACGAGCCGGGCTGGGCGTTCCGGTTCATGACGGTGCTGACGCTGACGACCGGCTCGGTGCTGGTGATGTGGCTCGGCGAGCAGATCACCGAGCGCGGCATCGGCAACGGCATGTCGCTGCTCATCTACGCGGGCATCGTCGTCGGCATTCCGCACGGCGCGGTGCAGACGTTGAGCCAGTTGCAGACGGGCGAAATGGGCCCGCTGCGGCTGGTCCTCCTGATCGTGCTGATGATTGCCGTCGTCGGCGCGGTCGTGTTCGTCGAACGCGGCCACCGGCGGGTCACCGTGCAGTACGCGCGGCGCATGGTCGGCCGCCGGATGTACGGCGGCGCGAGCACGCACATTCCGCTGAAGGTCAACACCGGCGGCGTCATGCCGGTCATCTTCGCGTCGTCGATCCTGGCGTTTCCGCAGACGCTGAAGCCGATGTTCCCGGCCGAACGGGTTCATCGACCGGGTGATCACGCAGCTGTCGATCGGGTACCCGCTCTACAACCTGCTCTACGTCGCGCTGATCATCTTCTTCGCGTATTTCTACACCGCGATCATCTTCAACCCGGATGACGTGGCGGAGAACATGCGGAAGTACGGCGGCTTCGTGCCGGGCATCCGGCCGGGCAAGCGCACGGCCGAGCACATCGACGCGATCCTGGCGCGCATCACGCTCGCCGGCGCGGTCTACCTGGCGGTCATCGCGCTGCTGCCGGAGTTCATGCTCACGGGCTTCAAGGTGCAGCCGATCCCGTTCATCGGCGATCGGCTCGACGCGGTCGCTGCCGCGGTTCATCACCGAGGGCCTGAACGTGCACGTTCTATTTCGGCGGCACGTCGCTGCTGATCATCGTCGGCGTCGCCATGGACACCGTCCAGCAGGTCGAGTCGCAGCTCATCATGCGGCACTACGACGGCTTCATGAAGAAGACGCGGGTTCGCGGGCGGCGCGGGTAGCTGGCGCGTGCGCGGTCCGGCTGGTCATGCTCGGACCGCCGGGGGCGGGAAAGGGCACGCAGGCGGAGCGGTTTGCGCGCGAGCGCGGGATTCCGCGGATTTCGACCGGGCGACATCCTGCGCGACGCCGTGCAGGCCGGCACGCCGCTCGGACGGGCGGCCAAGGCGGTGATGGACGCCGGGCGGCTCGTCGGCGACGACGTCATGATCGGCATCGTGCAGCGAACGGCTGAGACGGCCGGACGCCGAGGCCGGGTTCGTGCTCGACGGGTTTCCGCGCACGGTGGCGCAGGCCGAGCGCGCTCGACGGGCTGGTGGACGGCGAGGCGCCGCTCGTGGTCGTCGACATCGAGGTGCCGGAAGAGACGCTCGTCGAACGGCTGAGCGGCCGGCGCATCTGCAGCGCGTGCGGCTGGCTGGCGCGGCGCCGGGCGCGACGAGTGCGCGCGCTGCGGCGGAACGCTGTGCAGCGGCGCGACGACGACCGCGACGGTCGTGCGCGAGCGGCTGCGGGTGTACATGCGGCGACACGCAGCCGCTCGTCGAGTTCTACCGCCGGCGGCCGACGTTCCGGTCGGTGGACGGCGATCAGACGCCGAGTCGGCGGTCGCGGCGGACATCGCGGCGGCCGTCGCGTCCGTGCAGGGAGGTCGCGCGATGATCGTGTGCCGCTCCGCGGCGGAGATCGAGCGGATGCGGCGCCCGAATCAGTTCGTCGCCGAGGTGCTCGGCGAGCTCGAGGCGGCGGTGGCGCCGGGCGTGACGACGGCGGATCTGGATCGGCTGGCCGAGCGGCTGGTGCGCGAGGGCGGCGCCGAGCCGGCGTTCAAGGGCTATCGCGGGTATCCCGCGACGCTCTGCGCGTCGGTGAACGAGGAGGTCGTGCACGGCATTCCGTCGGCCGCGCGCGTGCTGCGGACGGGCGACATCGTCTCGCTCGACATGGGCGTGAAGCTCGACGGGTTCTACGGCGATTCGGCGGTGACGGTGGCGGTCGGCGACGTGCCGGACGCGACGCACGCAGCTGCTGCGCGTGACGAGCGAAGCGCTCGAGCGCGGGCATCGCGCAGGCGCAGGTTGGCGGGCGGCTGTCGGACATCGGCCACGCGGTTCAGGACTGGGTCGAGGCGCACGGGTTTTCGGTGGTGCGCGAGTTCGTCGGCCACGGGATCGGGGAGCGGCTGCACGAAGAGCCGCAGATCCCGAACTACGGGCAGCCCGGCCGCGGCCCGAAGCTGGCGGAGGGCATGGTGCTGGCGATCGAGCCGATGGTCGCGATGGGCCGGCCCGAGACGCGGGTGCTGGGCGACGGCTGGACGGCGGTGACGCGCGACGGCAGCCTGGCGGCGCACTTCGAGCACACGGTGGCGCGTCACGGCGGCCGGACCGCTCGTGCTGACGGCGCGGCAGCGGCCGCGGCGCGACGCCGGCGCGGAGTCGCGCCGCGTCGGACGCGAGGCGCGATGGACGACGAGCGCGGGCGCCGGTCACGCCGACCGGGACGGTGCGGCGAGTGCTGCCGCGGGCGCTCTACCGGGTGGCGATGGACGGCGGGCACGAGATCATCGCGCACGCGCCAGGCGGTGCCGGCCGCAATTTCGTGCGGCTCGTCGTCGGCGACCGGGTGATGCGCTGTCGGCGCGTGATGTCGCCGCGCGGATTCGAGGATCGAGGGTCGCGGATTCGTTCGACGGGTTCAGGTCGACGGGTCGAGATCCGAGGCTCGCGGTCGAGAGTCGGAGGTTCGAGGACGAGGGACTATGAAGGTCAGAGCGTCAGTGAAACGGATTTGTGACAAGTGCAAGATCGTGCGCCGGCGGGGCGTCGTGCGCGTGATCTGCCCGAACCAGAAGCACAAGCAGCGGCAGGGATAGACATTCGGCAAGGTCGCGAGTGAGCGCGCGGTGGCGAAGCTCCCGGAGGACTCACATGGCACGCATTGCAGGCGTCGATCTGCCGCGCACGAAGCGGGTCGAGATCGGACTTCACGTACATCTACGGCATCGGCCGCAAGCGGTCGAACGACATCCTCGGCGACGCCGGCGTCAGCGGCGACATCCGCGTCAAGGACCTGTCGGAAGACGACGTCCGGAAGATCAGCCGCGTCATCGAGGAGCAGGGCCGCGTCGAAGGCGACCTCCGCAAGGAGATCTCGATGAACATCAAGCGGCTCGTCGAGATCGGCAGCTATCGCGGATCGCGGCATCGCCGCAACCTGCCGGTGCGCGGGCAGCGGACGCGGACCAACTCGCGGACGCGCAAGGGCCCGCGCAAGGGCGCGATCGCCAAGAAGAAGATTGAGTAGGACGACCGATGGCCAAGGACACAGACCGCAGGACGCGAGCGGCAGTCCCGAGGCGCGGACGCCGGAGAAGGCGGCCGGCCAAGAAGAAGAAGACGTTCAAGAAGCGCGGCGAGAAGCGCGTCGTGCACCACGGCTTCGCGCACATCCAGGCGTCGTTCAACAACACGATCGTGACGATCACCGACACGGACGGCAACGTGATCGCCTGGTCGAGCGCCGGCGGCATCGGCTTCAAGGGATCGCGCAAGGGCACGCCGTTCGCGGCGACCCAGGCGGCGATGGCCGCCGGCAACGCGGCCAAGACGCACGGCATGCGGTCGCTCGAGGTGCGGGTCAAGGGACCGGGCGCCGGCCGCGAGTCGGCGATTCGCGCGCTGCAGACGGTCGGGCATCGACGTGAAGTCGATCCGCGACGTCACGCCGATTCCGCACAACGGCTGCCGGCCGCCGAAGCGGCGCCGGGTCTAGACGTCGCGAAGGTCGGAGTCGAGCAGCGTACGACTGAGTTCAGAGGGATCACTGACATGGCGCGATATATCGGACCGGTTTGCCGGCTCTGCCGGCGCGAGGGCATGAAGCTCTTCCTGAAGGGCGAGCGGTGCTACACGGACAAGTGCGCGATCGAGAAGCGCAACGTGCCGCCCGGGCAGCACGGCCGCGCGCGCAGGGCGAAGATGGTCGGCTACGGCATGCAGCTGCGCGAGAAGCAGAAGGTCAAGCGCACCTACGGCGTGCTCGAGAACCAGTTCCGCCGCTACTTCGAGGCGGCCGACCGGCAGAAGGGCATCACGGGCGAGCTGCTGCTCCAGATGCTCGAGCGCCGGCTCGACAACGTCGTCTACCGGCTGGGCTTCGCGACGTCGCGGCCGCAGGCGCGGCAGCTCGTGCGCCACGGCCACTTCACGGTCAACGGCAGGAAGGTGGACATCCCGTCGTACGCCGTGCGCGCAGGGCGACACGGTCGCCGTGCGCGGCACGAGCGGCGCAGAATCCGACGATCCAGCACGCGATGGAAGAAGTGAAGGGCCGCGGCATTCCCGAGTGGCTGACGCTCGACGCCGACCGGCCTGTCGGGCCGCGATCTCGCAGCTGCCGACGCGCGAGCAGATCAACCTGCCCGTGCAGGAGCAGCTCATCGTCGAGTTGTATTCGAAGTAGAGGGCGAAGTCGCCCGACTGGCAGTGATGCCAGTCGCCGGCCCGCAGCTCTTCAGACCTGCGGCGGGAGGCCGGCGACTCATCACGCAGGTCTGGTCGCGCCGAGCCCGCGATGCGCGGCGCAGGCGGACGGGCGAAAGGACGATACGACATGTTGTGGAAGGGTTTTCAGCGGCCGAAGCGGCTGGAGTTCGAGCGCGAGACGTTGACGGACCGGTTCGGCCGCTTCTACGCGCAGCCGTTCGAGCGGGGATTCGGCACGACGGTCGGCAACGCCATGCGGCGCGTGCTGCTCTCCTCGATTGAGGGCGCGGCGGTCACGGCGGTGAAGATCGAGGGCGTGCTGCACGAGTTCTCGCCGATCCAGGGCGTCGTCGAGGATGCGACCGACATCATCCTCAACCTCAAGCAGATCCCGCTCAAGGTGCACACCGATCAGCCGAAGACGCTGACGCTCCGGGCGACCAAGCCGGGCGAAGTGCGCGCGCGCGACATCGTCGCCGACGCCGACGTCGAGATCCTCGAGCCGGACGCCCACATCGCGACGGTCAGCGACGGCGGCAAGCTCGAGATGGAGCTGCGCATCAAGCGCGGCCGCGGCTACGTGTCGGCCGACAAGAACTTCGACGAGGACCTCGGCATCGGCTGGATTCCGATCGACTCGGTCCACTCGCCGGTCAAGAAGGTCAACTACGTCGTCGAAGCCGCGCGCATCGGCCAGACGACCGACTACGACAAGCTGACGCTCGAGGTGTGGACCAACGGCGCGGTGACGCCGCGCGACGCCGTGTCGCTCGCGGCGAAGCTCATCCGCGACCACTTCACGATCTTCGTCGGCCTCGACGAGGCGGGCGACCAGCCGCTCGAGGGCGTCGGCGACGACGCCCGCCGTCGGGGCTCAACGAGAACCTCGACAAGAGCGTCGAGGAGCTCGAGCTCTCCGTGCGGTCGTACAACTGCCTCAAGAACGCGAACATCCGCACCATTCGCGAGCTCGTGCAGAAGACCGAAGGCGAGATGCTCAAGACCAAGAACTTCGGCCGAAAGTCGCTCAACGAGATCAAGGACATCCTGGCGACGATGGGCCTCAGCCTCGGCATGCGGCTCGATCAGCCGGCGGCGAGTGAGTGAACACTGTCACACGAGCGAATGGGTGAATGGGCGATAGCCCGATAACCCGATTCGCCCGATCGCTCGATATTTCGGAGAGACTCAGGATTCCCCATGCGTCATCGAGTTGCACATCGAAAACTTGGCCGGGTCGACGGAGCATCGCATCGCGATGCTCCGCAACCAGGCCTCGGCCCTCATCGAGCACGAGCGGCATGCGAGACGACCGTGGCGCGCGCGAAGGAGCTGCGGCCGTTCGTCGAACGCATCATCACCGATCGCCAAGCGGAGCCTGAACGCGCCGGAAGGCAGCACGCAGGGCGTGACCGCGCGGCGCATCGTGGCGCGTGACATCGCCGACCGCGAGGTCGTGCAGAAGCTGTTCGACGTCGATCGCGCCGCGGTTCGTGGAGCGGCCGGGCGGCTACACGCGGCTGCTGCGCCTCGGCTATCCGCCGCGGCGACGCCGCCGACATGGCCCAGATCGAGCTGCATCGGCAGCGAGTTCGACCCGAACGCCGTCACCGGTGACAAGTCGCGGCGAGGCCGCGCCGACAAGCCGAAGAAGAAGACGATGGGCGAGCGTTTGCGCGGCGCCCTGCGGTCGACGGCAAGAAGGACGAGGCGCCCGGCGGCGGCAAGGTCGAGAAGAAGGCCAAGGGCGCGCCGCAAGAAGAGCACCACGCCGCGGAAGGCCGGCGGCTCGTAGCGCAACGCGGGAAGTCTGCCCACGGCGGCAGGCGATCCCGGAAAGAGGGCTGACCACGTAGGACACGTAGGCTGGCCTTGGCGCCGTCGATCTGACGGCCGCCTTTGGCGCCCAGGCGTGCGTCGCGACGAACGAGAAGGCAAGCGCGCCAGCGTACGTGGGGAAAGGGCGCTTGTCTTCTCGCTCGTCGTGACGCACGTCGAACGATGAGTTCTCACGCGATTCGACCGGGCCAGCCTACGTGCCCTACGTGGTGAATCCGGAACAGGGCCGGGTGCTATCATCCGGAGTCGATGGCCCTGATGACCCTGCCCACGACGCGTGCGTTCGAAGAGGCGCGCGCCCGCATCGGCGCGCACGTCTACCACACGCCGCTGCTGACCTCGCGCATGCTGAGCGAGGCCACCGGCTTCGACGTGCGGCTCAAGGCCGAGCTGTTCCAGCGCACGGGCTCCTACAAGATCCGCGGGCCGCTCAACAAGTTCACGTTCCTCACCGACGACGAGAAGCGGCGGGGCGTGATCTGCTCGTCCGCCGGCAACCACGCGCAGGGCGTGGCGCTGGCCGCGAGGATCCACGGCATCCACGCCGTCGTCTGCATGGCGGCCAACGCGACGCCGTCGAAGATCGAAGCCACGAAAGGCTACGGCGCCGAGGTCGTGCTGCACGGCTCGATCTGGGACGAGGCCAACGAGAAGGCGAAGCAGCTCGTCGCCGAGCGCGGCTACACCTACATCCATCCCGTTCGACGACGAGCAGCTGATGATGGGGCAGGGCACGGTCGGCCTCGAGATCGTGCAGGACTGGCCGGAGGTGGACGTCGTCGTCGTCCCGATTGGCGGCGGCGGGCTCATCTCGGGCATCTCGATGGCGGCCAAGAGCATCAACCCGAGATCCGGATCATCGGCGTCGAGTCGTCCGGCGCGCCCGGCATGCAGCGCAGCGTCGCCGAGGGCCAGCTCGTGCACGCTCGACCGCGTGGACTGCGTCATCGACGGCCTGCGCGTGAAGCGCGTCGGCGAGAAGACGTTCGAGGTCGTGCGGCAGTACGTGGACGAGATCGTCGCGCTGCCGGACGAGCAGATCTTCGACGCCGTCGTCTGGACGATGCACTACGCGAAGCTGGTGCCCGAAGGCGCCGCGGCCGCACCGGTGGCGGCGCTGCTGCACGGCCTCGTCAAGGCGCCGGCCGGAGCCAAAGTCGCGTGTCGTCCTGAGCGGCGGCAACGTGAATCTCGATCAGCTGAAGGGCCTGCGCTGGAACTGACGGCGCTGGATCGGACTTGGCACTGGTTCGCCTCGCGTCCGTCCTTCCGTCCTTCCGTCCTTCCTTCCTTCCTTCCTTCCTTCCTTCCTCCTTCCTTCCCGCAGCCCGTCCAGGTGGCCACGTTCTACGATCGCCTCGTCGCCGAACTCCGATCGATGCCGGGCGTGCAGGCCGCGAGTACCGTGTTTCCGCTCCCGCTGAGCGGCACGCTGACGACGACGACGTTCGAGGTAGCCAGGCGGCCGCTGCCGTCCGGCCAGCAGCCGTCGTTGGTCACGCGCCTCGTCGGCCAGCGATTATTTCCGGGTCATAGGCGCTGCGGGCCGACTGATCCGGCCCGCCCCCGAAGGCGCGGCGGTCGTGAGGGCGTGTTGCCTGAGGGGAGTCCGGCGGCGGGCCAGAAGTCAGGCGCGGTCGTGACTCCTGGCGCCGCCGTCGGTGCGGGGAACGCCGCTATCGCGGCTTCGAGGCCAACGGGTTGCCGCCGAGGGCGTTCGAGATGTCGGTGATCGCCCGCTGCGCGCGCACGCTGTTGCCGGCGTCGTCGAGCGGCGGCGAGACGACCGCGATCCCGAACTTGCCCGGCGAAACGGCGATGATGCCGCCGCCGACGCCGCTCTTGGCCGGCAGGCCGGTGTGGTACAGCCACTTGCCTGAGTCGTCATACAACCCGGCGGTGGCCATCACCGCCAGGACGTACGGGACGTTCTTGACCTCGATGGCCTGCTTGCCGGTCATCGGATTCTTGCCGCCGAACGCCAGCGTGGCGGCCATCGTCGCCAGGTCCTTCGCGTTGACGCCGATCGAGCACTGCCGTGTGTAGAGGTCGGTCGCCTGCGCCGGGTTGGACTTGATGTAACTCGTAGGCGTACATCAGCATGCCGATCGCCTGGTTGCGCTGGTTGCTGTCCGACTCGGACTTGTAGACGTCCTGCAGGACCTTCAGCTGGCGGCCGGCGAAGTCGTTGTGCATGCCGATGATCTTGTTCCACACGGCGTCCGCCGTCGTGCCCGTGACCATGCTCGTCGTCGTGATGGCGCCGGGATTGACGAGCGGGTTGAGCTCCGGGCCGCCGAGCGCCTTCTCCGCGAACTCCACCGCGACGATGGAGTTGAAGCGCATGCCCGTGGCGTCCACGCCGATCCGCTTTTCGACCGAGTCCGGTCCCTGCTCGTTGATCACCTGGGCCATCGTGAAGACCTTGGAGATCGACTGGATCGAGACTTCGGTCGCGACGTCGCCCGCCGTGTAGACCTTGCCGTCGGCGGTGTAGAGCGCGATGCCGAACAGGTCCGGATTGACCTTCGCCAGCGCGGGGATGTAGTCGGCGTTCTTGCCTTCCTTGAGCGCCTTGTACTTGTTGAACGCGGCGTTCACCGCGGCCTGTGGATCGGGCGCCTGCCGGGCCGAGACGGAGAACACGGCGAGGACGGCCGCCGCGGTCACCGCGGCCAGCCAGGCCCGCCGGTGAGTGAAACGTGTCTGTGCAGTCATGATCTAGCCTCCGAACTTCATACCGAAGCTGTACTTGAACGAGAACTGCAGGCGGACGTCATCGGACTTGAAGCCGTCCGAGTTGTTCTCACGGTGCGCCCACTGGAATTCGCCGCCCATCATGACGTTCTTGACGGGGGTCGACAGCACGTTGAACACGACGTACTGGCCATCCTTGTAGGCACTGGCCGACTGGCCGTCGCTGTTGGTGATGTCCACGCGGGAGTATCCCGCGGAAGACGTGAGCTTGTCGTTCCAGGTGTGGTCGAGGATAGATCACCAGGCCCTGAATCGGCAGCGCTTCGCCGACGACCGGCGTCACTGGATCGTTGAAGTTGTTCTTGACGCCGACGTCCACGGGAGCGTCGTTGAAGTAGTTCTGGATGCCGTGGCCGTAGACGTACTGGAGACGGAGGACGTCGCTCTTCGTCGCGTTGACGTTGGAGCTGATGCTGATGCCCCAGCCCGTCACGCTGCCGCTGAGGTCGAACTGGTCCTGCAGCAGATCGTCGTAGCTGATCTTGCGGAGGATGCCGCCGAGCTGCAGGTAGCCGAACTTGGCCTTCGCGCGGATGTGCCCGGTGAAGTCCGGGAGCGGGAACCGCGGCTTGACGTTCTGGAGCTCGACGCGGTCCGCATAGTTGCCCGCATCGGCGCTCGCGCCCGGCGCTTCGATGGCCGCCGCGCCCTGCCACTTGTCGTCGTTGACGAACTCATAGAAGACCTGCGTATTGCGGAAGAACAGCATGCCGATCGGTCCCCAGTAGTCGAGGATGTTCGGAAACACGTCGACGTCCATGAACTGGCTGTTCGTCTGCCCGGCGCCGATGTGTTTCCACTGGCCCCACGCGTGGCGCAGGCGGATGGTCGTCAGCCCGGCGTCTCTGCCGACGCCGAACATGTCGAACTCGAACTGGCCCTTGACGTCGCCGTCCGCTGTCGGCAGCGAGCCCTTCACGCCGAACCGGCTCTGCCGCGGGCTCAGGTAGAAGCGGCCGTTGTCGCCAAACTGATTCTCGAAGGCGGGCAGCTTGGTGGCGCGGTTCACGTCGTACCAGTTGGGGTCGTTCTGCTTGAAATCGGCAATCGCGTCGGCCTGGCCGAAGCCGTAGACCTCGAGCGTGCCCTGGGCGGCGGCCGGCTGCAGGAACCCGTACCCTTCCCAGGCCGCCCGCGTTTTCGGCATCGTCGCGGACGAGGGCGTGTCGGCCGGCGCGGGTGCAGCAGGCGCGGCGGCGGGCGTGGCGGGCGACGCCACGGGCGTCGCCGGCGTCGCCGCGGACGCGCGCGATGCCTCTGGCCATGACGTCGGGGAGAGCGTCAGGGGAACCGGCGGCGCAGGCGGCTGAGTCGCATTCTGTGCCCGGGCGGCCGTCGAAACGCCAGCCAGCATGAGGAGGGCGAGAACCGCCCCCCGGCTGACCGGGCCTTGCAACGAACGTGTCAACTGCATGTTGCACTGCTCCTTGGAAAACCCATGTGAATGACTCAAAAATTCATCTCCAGGTTGAAATGAAAGATGCTGCCGTTGGCACCGACCGGCATGGGATAGGCGGTGTAGCCGACCGGACTCTTGCGCACGTGAATGAACTCGCCGTTGAATCGCAGGCCGCGATCCTTCATGAAGTACCAGTTCTCGCCGACGCGGACCTCCCACGGATTGCCGTAATCGCCGAAGATCTGCGAGCCGCTCGCGTAGAGCTGCAGGATTTTCGGCACCACCATGGCGGACGTCTGCAGCTGATAGCCCGTGTCGTTGATCGTGGGGAGTCCGTCGGCGTTCTGGCCGGTGAAATCGCTCAGGTGCCGCCAGTAGAACTCAGACTCGACCGAGACCCCCTTGTGCTTGAACCCGCCGTCGACGCTGAGCATCTGATAGCGCACGCTGTCGACGTTGATGTCCTCACCGAACAGATTCCGCGTGAAGATGATGCTGCCGTCCGTCAGGCGAATCTGGCTGTTCTCGATCGCGTCGGCGCCCGGCTGACTCTGCTTCTCCTCGCGGCTGAACGAGTAGTGGACGCCCAGGCGGGTGGCGACCTTCTCGTGCCAGTCGTAGTCGCCGAACGTGCCGTACAGGCCGAACTCGCCGGTCGTCGGCAGCCACTGCAGCATGTACGACTGCGTATTGAACGTGTTGTCGAGCTGCGAGGCGCTGACACCCAGCGTGCTCAGGTTGTTGGCGATCATCGCCATGTACTTGAACTTCGTCGCGAGCTCGCCCTTGATCCACGCGCCGGTCGTGTAGGATCCACGGAAGAACTCGTCGGCGATCAGCCGATCGTCGACGCCGAGCCAGTACGGAAACTGGCCCTCGGTGCTGCGCACCGCCGGCAGCGACGTGATCCCCGCGCCGAACGTCAGGAACCGACTGAAGCTGTAGCTCAGATTGCCGGCGCCCACGACCTGCGCCGGATCGCCCTGAGACGTGTTGGCCGACCACACGTACAGGTAGTACCGGAACTTCGGCGTCATGAACCAGCCCGAGAACGGCGCGAAGAACTTCTGCAGCTGCATGTCCTGCCGCTGCGTCACCTCGTGGCTGTTGCCGAACGCATCGACGTAGCTCGCGTCGATGTTGCGCTGGTTCAGGTAGCGCGCGTAGCTGAAGAGCCGGAAATAGATCTGGCCGCGATCGCCGTCGTACAACAGGAAGCCGGCGTTCGGCACGTATTCGGGTGGCTTGACCTTCGCGGTCTGCGGCGCTGTCGTCGGCTGCCCGACGAGGAAGTCCGCGCTGCAGCCCTCCGAGACCCAGACGCCGGTGTCGTCGTAGCCCCAGGTCTTGCCGAGCAGGCACGCCGCCGTGCCAAACGAGCGCAGCAGCACCACGCCCGATGACGTGTTGGCGCTGCAGTGCTGGCGCTCCGGCCCGCGCGACTCGCAGGTGACCGTGGCGGATTGAGGCACGTTCTGCGGGGCTGCTGCGGCCGGGGTCCCGCCCGCCATCGCTCCGCTGCTCGAGGAGGTTTGCGCGCTGGTCGGCACCGGGTGGCCAATCGCAAGGCAGACCACGATCAGCCCTACAGCAACTTTCCAGCGGCCTCGCACGATTCGAGCCTCCTGACGGACGTCGCCCATGTCCCCCGCCCCAATGAGCACAAAGAATGCCAGTCGGCGTTCGGGACCCATGTGGAGAATCGTAGGGATTTTTCCATTCGCCGAGGAAATTACCGCGGTGTCGTCTGGATTCCTCCGCGATCTCGGGGCTTCGCCTCCGGCGCGTTGGAGGCGCATTTCAAGCAAGACACGCGAAATCGGCGCAAGCTGAGCCTCTGCGTGGGATTTGATCGCATTCAGCGAGGCACCGGCTGGCATGAGACCTGCTGTCCGCTTCTGCACAACAGTGCGGACCGGGTTCGTCACTCGTCCCAAGGATCAGTGACGTGACGCGGCTGGCAGCTCGGGCTGGGCTCGCTCACGTTCTATCTTGCGGCCATACTATTCGTCGAAGCCGTGCTGGAGCGATTGGCTCGCTCGTCGGCGTCACGTTGCTGATGACCGGATTCTCGCGTCTGATGCTTGGCCTGGCGGTCCGACGGACCGGTGGCCTTCTGGGAGGATGACCGTTATGACACTGAAGAACACTCGGTTCCTGCTCGTCGGCGCAATGGCGCTCGCAATCGTCGCGCCACGAGCGACGCGCGTGCTGGCGCAGGGGGACCAGCTGCCGCTGAATCTCGCCGCCAACATGATTAACATGAGCAACGTCGCGCCGGGAACGGCGACCACCGTTGACATCCGGATTACGCGCTGGTCGACCGACGCCGAGCGCGAGGGGCTGATCCGGACGTTCACGGAGAAGGGGCCGGCCAAGCTGCTCGACGCGGTCCAGGACGTGAAGCCGCCAGTCGGCTTCATCAAGCTGCCCAACAGGCTCGCGTACAGACCTCAAGTTCGCGCGCCGGACCCCGCTCGAGGACGGCGGCTGGCGCCTGGTGATCCTCACCGATCGCCCGATCAACTACGAGGAAGCACAGCAGCAGGCGCGGACGATGGATTATCCGTTCACGCTGGTTGAAATCCACATGACGAAGGACGATACGGGCACGGGCAAGTTGTCGCTCGCCACCAAGATCACGCGCAACGACAAGGACAAGACGATCGAAATCGAGAACTGGTCGAGCGAGCCCGTGCGGCTCACCAACGTGCGCGTCAAGAAATAGCGCGCATCCAGAAGACCAGTGACGGCCGCAGCGCGCGTTGCAGCGGGCCGCGTGTGCGGGAGCTCTATCTTGTGGCCACGCGATCGGACAGCAGCCCGACGCTGACGGCGTAGGCGTTCGAGCAGTTGTACTCGATGATGGCCTGGTAGTTCTGGTAAACGAGGAAATTGCGATTCTGGCCGCGGACGAGCGACGCCGGGAGCGTCGCCGTCGGCAGCCGGCCGCCGTTGGCGGCGAGCACGCCCAGCCGGCGCCACTCGTTGAGCGGACGGGCTTCGGTCATCTCGCGCCGCGCGCGGCAGCCGCTCGAACGCATCGGCACGGCCTTCTCGATCCTGGCCATGACGGTCTTCGAGATCCTGACCTCCCGGCCCCACCGCGTCCCTTCGGTCCAGCCCGACACCTTCAGGTAGTTGGCCATCGAGCCGAGGACGTCGGCGGGCGACGTCCAGATGTCGATCTTGCCGTCGCCGTCGAAATCGACGGCGTACCTGAGAAAGCTCGACGGCATGAACTGCGGCTGACCGATCGCTCCGGCCCACGACCCGATGAAGTCGGGTAGCTGGACCACGCCCTTGTCCACGAGGGCGAGCGCCTGGAACAACTCGCCGCGGAAGAGTGCCGGCCGGCGCGAGTCGTAGGCCAGCGTCGCGAGCGCGGTGATGACGGGCCGCACGCCGGTGAACTGGCCGAAGTTCGACTCCATGCCCCAGATCGCGACCATCACCGGACCCGGCACGCCGTACGCGGACTCGACCCGGGCGATCAGCGCGCGCTGCGCCTTCGCGGCGTCGGCCCCGCGGGCCAGCGTCTTCGGGTTGAGCCGGGCCGTGACGTAGTCGTCGAGGCTTTGCGTCTGCTCGGGCTGCGTGCGGTCGCGAGCCGACGATGACCGGATCGGGCGCCAGGTCGGCGAAGGCGGCGTCGAGCGTCGCCTGGCTGATGCCTTTGGCGAGCGCCTCGACGCGAACGGCGGCAAGCCAATCCTCGAACGACACGGCGGGCGTGGGCGCCGGCGGCGTCGGGTCCTGCCGCGCGGCGGGACCCGCCGTCCACAGGCAGGCCGCGAGCGCGCTGGCCATCGCGAATCGCATACTCAGTTCAATCCTCAAGCGGCCGAGGGGAAACCGCAATCTGTTTTTCGGCAACGTCCACGAAGGGCAGCAGGCACGTACGCGCAGAAGCGTGAAGACTGCGGCGGCGGAAACGGCTCGACCACGTAGGGCACGAAGGCTGGGGCTCGTCCCGCGACCCGCGCCGTGGCCGCCGGAGGCGGCCGTCAAATCGACGGCGCGCCAACAGGCTCAGAGACCGGCTCGACGCCAAATCGAGCGGTTGCCGACGCGGCCAGCCTACGTGCCCTACGTGGTGCCGCTCTTCTTGTTCTTCGAGACAGCCGCGAGTGACAGCTTCGGAGCACGCGCCGGCTCGGCGCCGCGCTACTCGTCCTCCTCTTTGACCTCGCCGCGCTCGGCCTTCGACGCCGCGACGATCTTCGCGTGCAGATGGCCGGGCACTTCGTCGTAGTGCGAGAACTCCATGTGATACGACCCGCGGCCGCCCGTCGTGGACGTCAGCGTCTGCTCGTAGGTGAGCATCTCGGCCATCGGCACGGTCGCCTTGATGACGGTCGCCGATCCGCGCGTGTCCATGCCGGCGATGCGGCCGCGCCGGCTGTTGAGGTCGCCCATCAGGTCGCCGGCGAAGTCCGACGGCGCGTAGACCTCGACGTTCATGATCGGCTCGAGAATCGTGGGCCTGGCCCGCGACATGGCGTCCCGGAACGCGAGCCGGCCGGCGAGCTTGAACGCCATCTCGCTCGAGTCGACGTCGTGGTACGACCCGTCGGTCACGGTCACGCGGAAATCCACGACCGGATAGCGTCGTCAGGTAGCCGCGCACGCGCGCTTCCTGGATGCCCTTTTCCACGGCCGGCACGAACTGCCGCGGAATCGCGCCGCCGAAGATGTCGTTCACGAACTCGAAGTCCTGCGCCGCGCGGGAGCGGCTCCATGCGTGATCTTGCAGTCGCCGAACTGGCCGTGCCCGCCGGTCTGCTTCTTGTGCCGGCCGTGCGCCTCGACTCTGGCCGTGATCGTCTCGCGGTACGGAATGCGCGGCGGTTTGAGGTTGACCTCCACGCCGAATCGTCGCCGCAGCTTGGCGACCGTCACCTCGATGTGCAGCTGGCCCTGGCCGGACAGCAGCAGCTCGTGCGTGTGCGGGTCGCGGTCGTAGCTGATCGACGGATCCTCTTCGCGCAGGCGCTGCATCGCGGTGCCGATCTTGTCCTCGTCGCCTCGGCTCTTGGGCTCGATCGCGTAGGACGAGCACCGGCTCGGGAAAGACCATTGGCGTGACGGTGAAGCCGGCGGCCTTGTCGCCGAGCGTGTCGCCCGTGTGCGTGTCCTTCAGCTTGGCCACCGCGCCGAGATCGCCCGCGTGGATCTCCGGCACGTGGGTCTGGGTCTTGCCCTGCAGGGCCAGCAGGTGGCCCATGCGCTCGGGGCTGTCGCGCGTGACGTTGTGCACGGTCGCGTCGGACTTCAGGACGCCCGAGACCACCCGGAAGAGCGTGATTCGGCCGGCGAACGGATCGGCAATCGTCTTCCACACCGTCGCGACCAGCGGGTCGCTGTCCTGGGCGGTAAGCGTGACGGCCTCGCCCGCCGCGTTGCGGCCGGAGACCGGACGCTCGCTCGGCGGCGGCACGTAGCTCACGAGCGCGTCGGCGAGTGGCTGCACGCCGATGTTGCGGGCGCCGGACACGCAGAAGACGGGGAACAGCTTGGCCATCCGCATCGCGCGCGCCAGGCCGGCGGTCAGCTCTTCCTGCGTCAGCGAGCCGGCCTCGAAGAACTTCTCCATCAGCGCGTCGTCGGCTTCCGCCACCATCTCGGTGAGCGTCTCGCGCGCGCTGGCCGCGGCGGCCGACAACGCGTCCGGCAGCGGGCCTTCGGTCATCTTGCCCGACTCGTCGCCGGCGAATGTGTACGCCTTCATCGCGACGAGATCGACGACGCCGCTGAAGTCCCTTTCGCTGCCGATCGGCAGCTGGACCGGCACGCAGCCGCGGCCGAGCGTCGATGCGCATCGACTCGAGCGCGCGATCGAGGCTGGCGCGCTCGCGGTCGAGACGATTGAGCGCGATCAGGCGCGGGAGCTGCAGCTCCTCGGCGGCCGCCCAGACCTTTTCGGTCGAGACCTCGACGCCCCCGACGGCGTCCACGACCACCAGCGCCGCTTCGGCCACGCGCAGCGCCGCCAGGGCCTCGCAGATGAAGTTGCCCATCCCGGGGGTATCGATCAGATTGACTTTCGCTTTGTTCCACTCGAAGTAGGCGAGCGAGGCGGAGAGCGTGTGCTTGCGGGCAATGGCTTCGTCGTCGTAGTCGGTGACGGTCGTGCCTTCGTCTACCTTGCCGAACCGGTTCACCGCGCCGGCGTCGAACAGCAGCGCCGAGGTCAGCTGCGTCTTGCCTGCGCCGCTGTGTCCCACCAGCGCCACGTTGCGAATGGCGGCCGCGTCAAAGACCTTCATACAGGGGGCCCTCCGATCTCGGGCGGAATCATACCGAATCTATGGTGCTGCGTGCTTGGTGTTGCGTGCCGGGTGCGGTGCCGCGTGTCGTGCCGCGTGCCGTGCCGGGGACCGCACGCTCAGTGCCGTCCGCCCCGTGCGGTGCCGCCGGGTGCGCATATCAGAGCGTTTTCCGGTTGGGCGTAGTACGTCGGGCGCGCCCGAGCGAGCCGACACCCGCCGCTCGAAAAACGGCGCGGAGCCGGGTGACCGAGGCTTGGGTGACCGGGACCCAAGCCGAGCGCGCCAAGACGAACGCGGTGCAGCGCCGTTTTTCCGGCTCGTCGAGCCGGAGGGCGGCCCGACGTGCTACGCCCAACCGGAAAACGCAGTAATGCCCAACGCCCAGTGCCCGCACTACTCGTATCTGAGCGCCTCGATCGGATCCAGCCGGGACGCCCGAATCGCCGGCACCATGCCGAAGAACACGCCGACAAACGCGGAGAAGCCGATCCCGATGGCGAACGACCACCAGGGGAGGGAGACGGGAAACGCCGTGAACGCGTGAATGAGCACGCCGATCAGGCTGCCGAACGCGATGCCCAGCGTGCCGCCCGCCAGCGTCAGCACGACGGCTTCGATGAGGAACTGCCACAGGATCTCGACGCGCCGAGCACCGAGCGCCTTGCGCACGCCGATCTCGCGCGTCCGCTCGGTCACGCTCATCGTCATGATGCTCATGACGCCGATGCCGCCCACCATGAGAGCGATCGACGACAGCACGACGAGCGCCAGGAACGCGCCCTGGCTGATCTGGTCCCAGATCTGCAGGATCGCGTCCTGGGTGACCATGTCGAAGTCATTCGGCTCGTCGAGATGCAGCCCGTGCCGAACGCGCATGACCTGCTCGATCTCGTTGAGCGCCTGCTCGCGCGGCACGCCCTCGCGGGGGACGGCCGAGATCTGCACGCTGCGCAGCTGCCCGCGGGCCGCGTCGTTCGCGCGCACGCCGAACTGCTTCTCGTAGGCCGTGTACGGAATGATCACGAAGTCGTCCTGCCCGAGCGAGAAACCGCCCGGACTGGGCCGCTTGGCCATCACGCCGATGACTTCGTAGTCCTCGAGGCCGATGCGGACCGTCTTGCCGATGGGATCCTCGCTGGGGAAGAGCGCCGCGTACGGCGTCTGACCGAGCACGACGACCTTGCGGCGATGCTGGACCTCGGCCCCGGCGAAGAACCGTCCCTGCTCGACCTCCAGGCGTACGGCAAACGGCCACCGTTCGGTCGTGCCAAAGACGATGATCGGCTTCGTGTGCTGGTCGCGGTAGTAGATGCGCTGCTGCGCCGCGCCGAAGCCGCCGCCGCCGAGCGTGATGTCCACCACCTCGATGGACGGCGCCTTGGCGATCGCGTCCGCGTCGTCGATGCGTCACGTTCGGCCGGCTGAGCAGGTCCTGCAGCTTGGCGCCCGACGCTCAGGCTCACGCCCGAGAACTTCGAGACGAAGATCGTGTCCGGGCCGATGCCGCGAATCAGGTCGCGGAATGACTGGTCGAAGCCGCGGATGAGCGACGTCATCCCGACGATCGACGTGATGCCGATGACGACGCCGAGGACGGTGAGCCCCGAGCGCAGCTTGTTGCTGCGCAGCGTGTCCCACGACATCGCCACGATTTCGCCGAACAGGCCTCGTCGCACGTGCTACTCCCGCCGCAGGGCTTCGATCGGGTCGAGCGACGCCGCGCGCGATCGCCGGGTAGAGGCCGAAAAACAGCCCCACGCCCACGGTCATCCCGATGCCGAGGACCACCGACCACGGCTCGATGATGGCGGGCAGCGGACTCACCTTGCTGATGATCCACGCCACGAAAAACCCGAGGGCCGTGCCGACGACGCCGCCGAACGTCGAGAGCGTCATCGACTCGGTCAGGATCTGCCACAGCACGTCGCGACGCCTGGCGCCGAGCGACTTGCGCAGGCCGATCTCGCGCGTCCGCTCGGTCACGACCATCAGCATGATGTTCATGATCACGATGCCGCCGACCACGAGCGAGAGGCTGACGACGCCGATGAGAATCGCGAAGATGCCCGGCGTCGCCTGAGTTGTAGATGTCGAGGAGCGTGTCCGACGACACGATGCCGAAGTTGTCCGGCTGGCTCGGCCGCAGCCGGCGCTCGCACGCGCATCGCGACCGTGGTTTCGTCCATGGCGGCGTGCCGACGAGCGACGGGTCGCGCGGCCGCACGGTCAGCTGCAGCGACTGCCGCGACCCGAACAGCCGCTGGAAGGCGTCGAGCGGAATCACCGCGTACTCGTCCTGCGACTGAGCCGAAGATCGATCCCTTCTTCGCCGCGACGCCCACGACCTCGGAAGCGCACGCCGGCAATCTCACGTCCTTGCCGATCGGGTCGAGCGCGCCGAACAGCCGATCGGCGGTGTCCCAGCCGAGCACGGTCACGTGCCGGCCGGCGTCGAACTCGGTGGCCGATCGGCCGCGCCCCGTCTCGACGTTCGTCGTCGGCAGGTCGATGTATTCCTTGGTCACGCCCTGGATCTGGATGCTGTCGAGCGTCTGGTCGCGGTACTTGACCTGCGCGCGGCTGTCCGCCTCGGCCATCACCAGCGCCGACCGACGGGCTGTAGCGCGCGGATCGCGGCGGCGTCGTCGAGCGTCACGCGGGGGTTGCTCTGCGCGCGCAGCTGCTCGTCGTCCGTGAGCGTGATGCCGACGCGGCTGACGCTGAAGGCGTCGGCGCCGACGCCGCGACTGAATGGCGTCCTTGACGCTCGACGTTCAGGCCCTGGACCAGCGACACGACCGCAATGATCGACGTCACCGCGACGATGTTGCCGAGCACGGTCAGGAGCGATCGAAGCTTGTTGGCCCAGATCGCCTGGAGCGCGATCTGAGCCGCTTCGAGGAACTGCTGCATCGACCGCGCTTACGTGCGGGCGCGGCGCCGCCGTCGTGGATCTTCACGGCGTCGCCGTCCTTCAGCGTCCGGACCGACGCGAACGGTCCCGTGATGACCTCGTCGCCTTCCTTCAGGCCGTCGAGGACCTCGAAGTACTTCTCGCCGGCGATGCCGGTCTTGACGGCCGTGAAGATGGCCTGGCCGTCGCGGATGACGAAGACGCCTTCGACCTCCTTGCGCGTCTGGCCCGGCTTGAGCGGATCGTCGGCCGCGCCCGGCCGCCGCGGCGCCCCGCCCGGCCCGTTGTCCGGCGGCGGGTGGACGATCTGGCCCTCGCGTCGACGACGATCTCGCGGACGCGTCATCGCCTGAATCGGCACGGACGATCGCCTTCTGCCGCGTCGCCGTGGTGATGACCGCCGTGCAGGTGAAGCCAGGCCGGACGTTCGGCACCTTGCCGTCGATCGTCACGACGACCTTGAAGTTGGTCGCGCGCGTGGTCGTCGAGCCCGGCCGTCGACGATCGGGCTGTTGCCGACTTCGGTGACCTTGCCCGAGAACGTCTGGTCCGGGCAGCGCGTCGATCGTGACCTTGGCCGGCTGGCCGATCTCGCACGGTGGGAATGTCGGTCTCGTCCACCTCGATCTCCGCGCGAATCACCGACATGTCGGCCACGGTCAGCAGCGCCACGGTCTGGTACTCGTTGCCGCTCACCATCTCGCCGACGTCCACGTTCCGCTTGGTGACGACGCCGTCGATGGGCGAGGTCAGGCGCATCTTGCTCAGGTCGTACTGCGCGTTCTGCAGCAGCGATTCCTGCTGCTTGATCCGCGTCTCCTGCGTCTTGATCGACTGCTCGGCCTGTTCGACCGACGCCTGGCGCATCGCCAGATCGTGCTGCGCGGTCTCGAACTGCTCGCGCGAGGTCAGCCCGCTCTTCATCAGGCCTTGCTGCCGCTCGAAATTCGCCTGCGCCTGCGCCAGAGCCGCCTTGGCGCTCTCGATCGACCGCCGCGTCTCTTCGAGCTGCGACCGCGAGGCCGCCAGGCTCTGCGTCTGACTGTCCACCTGGATCTGCAGGTTGCGCGGGTCGATCTGCATCAGCTCCTGGCCGGTCTTGACCTCGTCGCCTTCGCGCACGTTGAGCGTCGACGACGTTGCCGGCCGCCGGGGCGCCGATGTTGATCTGGCGCAGCGGCTGAATCGTGCCGCTGGCCGAGACGATCGCCTCGAGGTCGCGCTGCTCGATCTTCTCGGCGGTGACGTCCATCCCGGTCGTCCGCTTGAAGGCGAGATTCGCGTAGACGATCGCGCCGAGCAGCGCGACGACGACGAGCGCCAATCAGAATCTTCTTGTTTCGTGACATCCGACGTTACCTGCTGAAGTAGGCGGCGAAGCCTCCCGCGATCAGCCCGTACAGCACGAACAGGATGGTCGCGATGCTCCCCGACTTCCGTTTGTAGAGCACGCTGAGCCCGATCGACACCACGATGATGCCCCAGACCGTGAACGGATCGATGAAGCCCAGGAACTGCGAGAGGAAGCTCTTTTCGTCCAGCATCGGTGCGAGCACGCCGAGGTTGAACGGCCCGGTCGAGGACATCGTGCCCTTAGGGTACTGCACCGGCGCCCCGAGCGCGACCCCCAGCCCGCGGATCACCGCCGAGTGTGTCGCGATCGCCAGTACCTGCTTGTAGCTGGCCGTCCCACCCATCGCGATGTTGAACACCGCCCAGTAGATGACCGCGATCACCAGCGAGATCGATCGGCGTGAAGATGAACACCGACCCGACCGTCAGGTACCCGCTGTACTGGCTCCGCCGCTCCATCGCCGCGTACATCTCGTCGGTCACCGGCTGGCCGGTGAACTTCTCGATTTGCTGGACCTGCATGTCGAGCGCGGCCTGGCGGCCCCGATCGGTGAACTGCGGCAGGCCCGTCGCCAGCGCCACGACGAGCGCCACCACGAACATGATCCCGACGGGCTTCGGATGGGCGACGACGGCTTCGAAGGTCCGGCGCGGCGAGGTGACGATGCCGATGGCACGGGCGAACAGGCCCAGCTCCGGGGCGGGCGGGGCGACGTTGGGCTCGGTCATGGCTGGGAACCTCGGGGGAGGCCGCGGCACGGGCGGCCATCTCTTCATTGTACCGCCCGCGAACAGATTACGAGGGCAGTGGGGCGGAAGGTTCCGGGCCGCGCTCCCGGTGACTGGCGACTCCTGATAGGCTCCTACGCCATGCGCTTGCACGTCTTTCTGGCCGCCGGGCTCGCCGCCGTGCTGGCCCTGCCGACCGCCGCGCGGGCCCAGCTGGTCTTCGAGTCGGTTGGGGTGCGCGCCCTAGGGATGGCCGGGGCCTTTACTGCCGTGGCCGATGACGCCACCGCCACCTTCTGGAATCCTGCCGGCCTGGCCTCCGGCGTGCCCGCCGGGATGACAGTAGAGTGGAACCGATTTCAAACTGGTAACCAGAAGGCCCCACCGGCGCCAGGAGCGAGCCTCAGAACCGGCTCCTACGTCAGTCTGGGCACGTGGCCCCTGGGCATCTCGTACGGCCGCCTCAGGACCACGTCGCTGGTCTCGGACACGACGGCTGGGGTGGGGGCGGAGGACCTGGAAGTGTTCCACCTCGGCGGGACCATTCTCCAGACCCTCGTCCACCATGTGGTGTTGGGCGGGACGTTCAGGGTACCTGCGCGGAACCTTCGTTACAGGCCCGTCTGCGGGCCTTACCGCCGGGGATGCGCTCGAGGCCATTCGCAGCGCCGACGGGTCCGGCCAGAACAAGTTCGACCTGGACGCCGGGCTGATGGTGGACATGTCGAAGGTCCGCGTGGGGGTGACCTCGCGAAATCTGACAGAACCGCAGTTTCAGAGATCGTGCAGGAAACGCGATCCGCCTCGAACGGCAAACGCGGGCAGGCCTGGCAGTTCTGCCGACGGCTGGCCTGACCCTTGCTATGGATGTCGACCTGGACACGGTCGACCTCCGGGACGGCCTTCGTCGGATGATCGCTCTGGGCGGTGAAACCCGCCTGGGCTCGCGCGTCGCCCTGCGCGGCGGGGTTCGATGGAATCTCAAAGGAGACCATCAAACCGTCGGCGCGTTTGGCGCCAGCGTGAGCCTGCGATCGCGCTTCTGGGTTGACGGGTACTACACCCAGGGGCAGGTCCACGAGGACCGCGGCTTCGGCATCGGACTCCGAGCCGGCTACTAGCTCCCGGGATCGTCGTGTGCCTGATGACACATGGCGTCCGCCTCGGGGAACTGCTGCTTCGTGAGAAGCGCGTCACCCCTGCCCAACTGCAGGAAGCGCTCAACCACCAGCAGGCCAACGGCGGCCGTCTGGCTGCCAGTCTCGTCAAGCTCGGCATTCTCCGCGACGAGGACATCACGTCGATCCTGAGCCGCCAGTACGGCGTGCCCTCGATCAACCTCATCGAGTACGACCTCGATCCCGCGGTCGTCCGGCTGTGCCCGGCGAGACCGCGACCAAGCACAACCTGATTCCCGTCGGCCGCAACGGCACGACGCTCACGCTGGCGATGACGGACCCGACGAACGTCTTCGCGATGGACGACATCAAGTTCATCACGGGGCTGCACGTCGAGCCGGTGGTCGCGTCCGAGACGGCGATCCGCGATGCGGTCGCCAAGTACTTCGGCAAGGTCTCCGTGACGAGCGCCGGCCAGAAAGCCGCGTCGGGCGACATCGTCTCGCGCGCGCTCGAGGATTTCGGCACGAACAGCGACCGAGCGAGTTCGTCGAGGTCGTGGCGGAGGCGGAGGAGATCGACGCGGCCTCGCTCGAGCGGCAGAGCGGCGAAGCGCCGATCATCCGGCTCGTCAACGCGCTGATGCTTTCGGCGATTCAGAAGGGCGCGAGCGACATCCACGTCGAGCCCTACGAGAAGGACATGCGGATCCGGTTCCGCATCGACGGCGTGCTGCAGCCGGTGATGGCGCCGGCGCTCAGGTACCGCGATCGCGATCATCTCGCGCATCAAGATCATGGCGCGGCTCGACATCGCCGAGAAGCGGCTGCCGCAGGACGGCCGCATCAAGGCCCGCTTCAACGACGCAGAGCAAGCTGCGCGAGATCGACTTCCGCGTGTCGTGCATGCCGACGCTGTTCGGCGAAAAGGTCGTCCTGCGTATCCTCGACTCGGGCCAGCTTCGGCTCGACATGACGCATGCTCGGCTTCGAGCCCGACGCGCTCGCGCGGTTGGATGCGGCCATCCGCAAGCCCTGGGGCATGGTGCTCGTGACCGGGCCGACGGGCAGCGGCAAGACCAACACGCTCTATTCCGCGCTCGTCGCCAGCTCAACCAGCCCGGCGTGAACATCATGACCGCCGAGGACCCGGTCGAGTTCAACCTGCAGGGCGTCAACCAGGTGCACGTCCGCGAGAGCATCGGTCTGACGTTCGCGGCGGTCGCTCCGCTCGTTCCTGCGGCAGGACCCGAACATCATCCTGGTCGGCGAAATCCGCGACGGCGAGACGGCGTCGATTGCCGTCAAGGCCGCGCTCACCGGCCACCTCGTGCTCTCGACGCTGCACACCAACGACGCGCCGAGCAGCGTCAACCGGCTGGTCAACATGGGCGTCGAGCCGTTTCTCGTCGCCAACTCGGTGAACCTCGTCTGCGCCCAGCGCCTCGTGCGGCGCGTCTGCGAGCAGTGCAAGGAGCCGCAAGCAGGTGCCGACGGCCAAGCTGCGTCGAGGCGGGCTGCGACGGCCCGACCGACGGCCGTCGTACGTCACCGGCGCAGCAGGGCCGGGGCTGCGACCGCTGCGGCGGCACGGGCTACAAGGGCCGCGTCGGGCTGTTCGAAGTGATGGAGATGTCCGAGCCGCTGCGGGAGCTGCGTGATCGCCAACGCGCCGGTGATCGACCTCCGACAGCTGGCGATCGCCGAGGGCATGGTGACGCTGCGCCAGAGCGGCCTGCGCAAGGTGCGCGAAGGCATGACGACGATCGAAGAAGTGCGTCCGGGAGACGATGTAGGATGAGCATGAACCTGCCGGATCTGCTGAAGGCGACGCTCGAGCTCGGGGGCTCGGACCTGCACTTGTCGATTGGGTCGCCGCCGCAGGTCCGCGTGGACGGCGAGCTGCGCCGGCTCGAACCTGCCGGAGCTGACGCCCGAGCGTGACCAAGGCGCTCGCCTACAGCGTGCTCACCGACGCGCAGAAGAAGAAGTTCGAAGAGACCTGGGAGCTCGACCTGGCGTTCGGCCTCCGCGGCGTCGGCCGCTTCCGCTGCAACGTCTTCAACCAGAAGGGCGCGGTCGGCGCCGTCTACCGCCTGATTCCCGAGCAGATCCGCGCCGCTCGAGGAGCTGGGGCTGCCGCCGGTGCTGGCCGAGCTGGCCGACCGGCCGCGCGGGCTCGTGCTCGTGACCGGGCCGACCGGCAGCGGCAAGTCCACGACGCTCGCGGCGATGATCGACCGGATCAACCTGGCGCGGCCGGCGCACATCCTGACGATCGAAGACCCGATCGAGTACCTGCACCAGCACAAGACGCGCGCTGGTCAACCAGCGCGAGCTGCACGCCGACACGCAGAGCTTCACGATGGCGCTCCGCGCCGCGCTCCGCGAAGACCCGGACGTCGTGCTCGTCGGCGAAATGCGCGACCTCGAGACGATGGAAGCGGCGATGAAGCTGGCCGAGACGGGCCACTTGACGATGGCCACGCTGCACACCAACTCGGCCGCGCAGACCATCACGCGCATCATCGACGCGTTCCCGGCGCACCAGCAGGCGCAGATCCGCACGCAGCTCTCGCTCGTGCTCGAGGGCATCGTCTGTCAGGCGCTGCTGCCGAAGACCGGCGGGGCAGGGCCGCGTCGCGGCGCTCGAGATCCTCGTCGCCACGCCGGCCATCCGCAACCTGATCCGCGACGACAAGATCCACCAGATCTACGGGACGATGCAGACCGGGCAGGAGAAGTACGGCATGCAGACGATGAACCAGGCGCTCGCGCGGCTGGTCGAGCAGCGCGCTGATCGCGCGCGACACGGCGCTTCGGCGATCTCGTCGAACCGCGACGAGCTCATCACGATTCTCGAACGCGGCGCCGGCCAGCCGGGCGCGGCCCTGGCGGGCCAGCGCCCGCGCCCGCCGATGCGGCAGGAGGTCCGTAAATGACGACGTACGCTTGGGTCGGCCGGACGCGCGCCGGACAGATCGTCAGCGGCGAGCGCGCCGCGGAGTCGGGCGACGCGCTCACCGCCGCGCTCCGGCGCGAACAGATCCTCGGTCACCAAGGTCGGGCCCGCGGCCAAGAAGGAGGAATCGCTACCGCCGCGTGCCGCGACGCAACCTGGCGATCTTCACGCGCCAGTTCTCGGTCATGATCGACGCCGGCCTGCCGCTCGTGCAGTGTCTCGAGCTGCTCGCCAAGGAAGAGCCCGACAAGCGGCTGGCCAGGCGGCGATCGACCACGTCCGCGAGGACGTCGAAGCCGGCGCGCTCGCTCGCCGACGCGATGCAGAAGCGCGCGTACGCGTTCGACGCGCTCTACACGCACATGGTTGCCGCCGGCGAGGCCGGCGGCATCCTCGACGTCATCCTCAAGCGGCTGGCGACCTTCATCGAGAAGCAGGCGAAGCTGAAGTCGCAGGTCCGGTCGGCGATGATCTACCCGATCTCCGTCCTCAGCATCGCGGCGATCGTCGTCGTGATCATCCTGTGGAAGGTCATCCCGACGTTCACGGCGCTGTTCGAGGGCCTGGCGCCAAGCTGCCGCTGCCGACGCGCGTCGTCATCTGGCTCAGCAAGAAGACGATCATCGCGCATGCCGTTCGTCGTCGGCGGGCTGTTCGTCGGTCTCGTACCTGTTCCGCCGGTACTACCAGACCACCAACGGCCGCGATGCGCGTCGACCGCGATCCTGCTGCGAGACGCCGCTCGTCGGCAAGATCTTCCGCAAGGTCGCGGTCGCGCGGTTCTGCCGCACGCTCGCGACGCTGCTCAGCTCGGGCGTGCCGATTCTCGACGGCCTCGACATCACCGCCAAGACGTCGGGCAACGCGTCATCGAAGACGCGATCAAGCAGCGTGCGCGCGCAGATCGAGCGCGGCGAGACGATCGCCGCAGCCGCTGCGCGCCACCGGCGTGTTCCCGCCGATGGTGGCGCAGATGATCGGCGCCGGCGAGAGCACCGGCGCGCTCGACACGATGCTCGCGAAGATCGCCGACTTCTACGAGGAAGAAGTGGACGTCGCCGTCGCCGGCCTGCTCACGATTCTCGAGCCCGCGCTCATCTGCGTGCTCGGCGTCATCGTCGGCGGCATCGTCATCTCGATGTACCTGCCGCTGTTCGACCTGATCAACCAGTTGTCGACGCACCACTAAAAGGGTCGGTGCGCGGCAGTGACGAAACCGGCGACTAAACGGGGGGTGGGGCTGTCAAAAGTGTGGGGCGGGGCGGCGATTCCTGTGGGGTGCGATTCGACCGCTGGCGGCGCCCGACCCTGGATAGAGCGGTAAGTGGTTGCAGGGCAGAACGTTAGGAGAGATTACAAGGGCCGCGTGTGAGTTGGTATCCGGCGTTGCTTTGTAAGCTCCCGGCGGCAGTGCCGAAGACCGGTATCCAGGTGCGCGAAAGTCCCTGGCGGCGTGTCCGCGATGTGGCTTGGTTCGGTGTCACTTTGAGGAGATGAACTGACATGAGAGGCAAAGCTGAGCAGGGATTTACGCTTATCGAGCTGTTGATCGTCGTCGCGATCATCAGCATCATCGCCGCGATTGCGGTGCCGGGGCTTCTGCGTGCGCGTATGACGGGTAACGAGACGTCGGCCATTGCGTCGCTGAAGGTCACCACGTCGTCGCAGGTCGCCTACTCCGCGTCGTGCGGATCGGGCGGCTACGCGGCCACCTACGCCGTCCTGGGCACGCCCCCGGTCGGCACGACCGAGGCATTCATTTCGCAGGACCTCGGTGACCCGCGCCGCCGCCGCAGAAGAGCGGATACAACTTCATCCTGCAGGCCGGCCAGGGCTCGCAGGCTGGTCCGAACGACTGCAACGGCACGGCGACGATCACGGCGTGGTACGCCTCCGGCGATGCCCGCAGACGTTCGGCACGACGGGCACGCGCTCGTTCGCGGTGAACGCCGGCAACACGATCTGGCAGAACAACTCACCGGCGGCGCCCCAGTCTCCGTTTGCGACTGCAAACGGCGATACGCCGATCCAGTAGATACGATCGAATCGACCACTTGCCATCGAGGTTCCGAGACGCGAGAGTTCGGCTCTCCGCTTCGGAGCCTCGATGTTGTACTGTCCGAGCGCTAGTCTTCCACCGTAGCCTGCGCCGTATCTCAAATAAGTAAACAATGCACGAGCACCGCAATAATTCTTGACAGCCAGCACGCAATTCTGCGACGCTTTTCTCGCTCTCTACAACTGAACGCACGCGATCCATTCCCGTGCGTGTCGCTTCGCATGAGGGGACCTCGGGAGTCTTGCTATCACGAGATTGTGCGATGGCGTACTGCGAGTGCGCTCAGCTGGTCAGTGCCCAGCTCTGAGGGCGAGGTTGAGCAAAGGAGTGCGACGATGATCGATGGATCAACGTCCTATTGGGAGTACTGGTTTGGCCACGAAACCACTGGCCACGGTATAGGGATTTCGAATCCTGTCAATACCTTGGGATCTATGGGCTGCTCGCATTACGCGGACGGACCCTATCAGACGTTGACGGCAGCCTCTGGTGCGGGTAACGGCTGCGCAATTTCTGCGTTCAACGCGAACCCGGGAGGTACAGCCAACAATTTCTTCTGCGATCAAGATTTTGACTTCGCCATTGTGCTGCGGACCGGATCAGACGTCACAAACATCCGAGTTTGGATCGCGTTCGTTGATCAGAACGTGAGGATGGGCAACAACGACACATTCTCGGGAGTGGGCAAGGCGATAGCATTTCGTTTTTCTGCGCCGGCAGGTGACACCCTCTGGACCGGCTTCTGTCAGGACGGCTCGAGCGGTGGTGGTAACTTCACAGCGGTAGCAGTCACTGGAGCTACCGTGAGCGCCTCGACTCAGTATCTACTTCGGATCCGGAAAGTCACCGGAACCGTGTATTTCTCCGTTGATGGTGGGACGGAGCAGTCGATTACCACGCATGTGCCGGGGAGCAACACCGCAGTGGAAATGAGTATTGAGGTTTTTACTACGAGTGCAGGATCCAGTCATTCGATTGAGGTTGGCCGAGCGAGCTGCACCATTGGTTAGCTCGTCAAGACGTCTGGCCCGAGCGCACTAGGCACAGGTGACATGATGACCGCAATATCGCCGAGCACGTCGTACTTCGAATATTGGTGGGGCCACACATCGGTTGGAAAAGGCGTGGGGATCCCCGATGCGAGCAACCTCACCGGAACGCTTGGCGCGGCGCACTACGGTGACGGCCAGTACCGAGACTTTGACCGCGGGCTCAACGGCTGGGAATGGTGCTACTGCCGTCGCGTTCAACGCGACACCTTCCACGAACGCGAACAACTTCACCTTCGATCAGGACATCGATGTCACGGTCGTCGTTCGAACGGGCGCAGCGATCACGAGCTTGCGGATCTGGCTCGCTTTTTCCGACCAGGGAACGCGGATGGGTAACAACGATACTTTCTCGGGCACGGCGAATGTTATCGGATGGAGATTTTCGGCGCCAGGCGGCGACTCAACTTGGATGGGATTCTGTCAGGACGGGTCAAGCGCCGGAGGTAACTTTTCGACGACATCAGTCGGTTCAGCGCTAGCTGCAAGCACGAAATACGTTCTCCGCATCCGGAGGGTCGGAAGCACGGTGTATTTCTCCGTGGACGGGGGCACGGAGGTTTCTACCGCAAGTCACGTGCCGTCAACTGGCATCGCCGGCCTGACGATAGAGGTCTGGACGACGAGCTCGGGGGCAACGCATTCCATCGAGATCAGCAGGCTGGGCTGCACAGTCGGTTAGCGAGATGAGGTGACTTGTGGTCGACAAGGACACGTCGGAGTGGCAGTACTGGTTTGGACATTCAGGCGGGCTGGGTTCCGGGCTCGGAGTTAGGAATACTACCAACCTGTTTGGGAGCATGACCAACGAAAGTCACGCTGATGGCATGTACCAAAAAATGCTGTCCGGTTCAACGGCTGGGAATGGGGCAGCGTGTGTCAGCATGAACGCGACGCCGTCGAACACATTGAATAATGTCTTCTTTGACCAGGACTTCGACTTGACGCTGATTGTGCGAACTGGCTCATCCGTCACGAACGTAAGGGTCTGGTTTGTGCTCTACGACACGAACACAAGAATGGGTAACAACGATATTTTCAGCGGAAGCGCCAATGTCATAGGGTTTCGATACTCAGAACCGGCGGGCGATACTTTTTGGCAGGGATTCTGCCAAGATGGCGCAACTGCGGCGACTGTCGGAGGCTTCAACGGTGGCGCGACTATCGCGGCAAGCACAAAGTACGCGCTCCGCATTAGAAAGGTCGCCTCGACGGTCTACTTTTCGGTTGACGGAGGAACCGAAATCTCGACCTCTTCACACGTTCCGACGGGCACCGTCGCGGCTCAACTGGACCTTGAAGTCTGGACAACGGTCAGTGGGGGGACTCACTTCGTGGAGGTCAGTCGAATAGGCTGCACGATCGGATAGCCGTTCGCCCGAGGATTCCTGACGAGCCAGTTCGGGCTGCCGACGCTTCTGGGAGCGCCGAGCATCGCGCGCGAATGAGAGTTCAGGGTTGCGTTTACGGGCGGTCTGAAACCGCTAGTGAGGGCAAGAGGGGAAAGCCAAAATGTGCGGCCAGGGTCCCCCGGCGCTCTCCTGAGGGCGGTCAACGCGCATATACTGTGTCTGAAATGACCTCGCGCGCTCGCTGGATTGTGCTGACGTTTGCCCTGGTCGGCCTGGCGTTTGCCGGCGCGTCCGCGTGGGTCCATTACCGCGTGCTGACCGACCCGACGTACGTCAGCCCGTGCGACATCAACACCACGTTCAACTGCACGCAGGTCTACACCAGCCGGTTTGGATCGTTCTACGGCGTGCCCGTGGCGATTGGCGGCGTGATCTGGTTCGCGCTCGTGGCGCTGGTGGCCGGGTTTGCCCGCCCGGCGGGGCCGAACGTGCCGAACGCGTCGAACCTGTCGAACTTGTCCGGCGCGTACGTCTTCGCCCTGGCCACGATCGGTCTAGCGAGCATCCTGTACCTCGGCTACGCGTCCTTCTTCATCCTCAAGCACGCGTGCGTGCTCTGCATGGGCACCTACGCCTGCGTGATTGGCATTTTCGTCACGTCGGGGATTTCGACCAACACCGGCCTGGCCCAGCTGCCGGGACGCCTGCTTGGCGACCTGCGCGCGGCGCTGTCGAAGCCCGCGCTGCTGATGGTCGCGATCCTCTATCTGGCCGGCGCCGCGTCGCTCGTCGCCTTCTTCCCGCGCGAAGGCATGCAGGCGGCCGCGGCCCCGCCCAAGCCCGTGTCGCAGGACATGGAGAAGCTCTTCGCCGACGCCTGGGCGCAGCAGCCCCGGGTCGATCTGGGCGTGCCGGCGGACGGGGCGAAGGTCGTGGTCGTGAAATTCAACGACTGGCTGTGCCCGGCCTGCAAGGCGGCCGAGATCTCCTACAAGCCGGTGTTCGAGAAGTACCAGACAGAAGATCCCGGCGCGGTGAAGCTCGTCATCAAGGACTGGCCGTGGAACTCGGAATGCAATTTCCGCGTGACGAGCACGATCCACGGGCACGAGGGAGCGTGCGCGGCGGCAGCAGCCGTGCGCATGGCGCCCGATCTGAAGTCCCGTGAGGCGATGATCGACTGGCTGTTCACCAATCAGCAGCGCATCGACGAGCTCGGCTTGACGAATGGCCCGGCGGCGCAGACCGTGCGTCAGGGCGCGGAGTCGCGTGCTGGGCATCAAGGATTGGGACACGCAGTACGCCGCGAAGCTGCAGGACATCCGACGGGACGTCGCCGACGGCGGTGCACTCAACGTCTTTTCCACGCCCACGTACTTCGTCAACGGCGTGCGCGCCGCGCGACGGCAACGGCAACTTCCTGCCGGCGCAGTACTTCGATCTGGCCCTCAAGCTGGAGATTGCCAAGGGCACGGCCAAATAGCCGCGCATGGCGACGGTAGTTCGAACCGAGCGACTCACCAAGGATTTTGCGACCGGCTTCTGGCGTCCGAGGCCGCACCGGGCGCTCGACGCCCTCTCTTTCGACATTCCCGCCGGGGGCGTCTTCGGACTGCTCGGCCCGAACGGGGCGGGAAAGAGCACGACGCTGAAGCTTCTCGTGGGCCTGCTATGGCCGACGTCCGGCAACGCCGAGATTCTCGGCCGGCCGCCGGGTGACGCAAGGGCGCACGCCCGTCTCGGGTTTCTGCCGGAGAACCCGACCTACTACGACCATCTGAGCGCCGAGGAGCTGCTGGTCTATTTTGCCGGCCTCTTCGGCTACCGCGGCGCCGACCGCCAGGCGCGCGCGTCGCACGCGCTCGATCTCGTCGGCCTGGGCGCCGATCGGCGCCGTCCGCTGCGGCAGTACTCGAAAGGCATGATCCAGCGCGTCGGGCTTGCGCAGGCGCTCGTCAACGATCCGGAGTTCGTCGTCCTCGACGAGCCGATGTCCGGCCTCGACCCAATCGGCCGGCGCGAAGTCCGGGACCTGATTCTCACGTTGCGCGACGAGGGCCGGACGGTGCTCTTCAGCTCGCACATTTTGTCGGACGCGGAGCTGTTGTGCAGCCGCGTCGGCATTCTCGCGAAGGGCCGCCTCGTCGCGTCGGGGCCGGTCGCCGAGCTGGCGGCGGTCAGCGACGACAGCCGCCGGGGCTGGGAGATCGTCGTGGCCGGTCTGCCGGCCGCCGTGGCCGAGCGGATCGGCACCGCGCGCCCGCCGCGTGACGGCCATCGCCGAGGGCCGCTACAGCCTCGAGGTGGCGGCCGAGATGCGGCCCGAGCCGCTCATCGCGGACCTGGCGGCCGCCGGCGCCACGCTGGTGTCCGTGTCGCCGCTGCGGACCACGCTCGAGGAAGTCTTTCTCAAGGCGCTCGGCGCCCAGCGGACCTTGGACCGCGGACCCCGGACCGGGGACCGAGGGAGTCGCTCGTGACCGCCCGCCGCATCGGCATCGTCGCGTGGCACGTCTTCAAGGAGACCGTGCGCGACCGCGTGCTCTACGCGATTGGCGTCTTCGCGCTGCTGCTCGTCGCGGCGTCTGTGCTGATCGGGCAGATCACGGCGGGGCAGGACGTCAAGATCATCAAGGACCTCGGGCTGGCGACGATCGAGCTGGCCGGCATCCTCATCACGGTCTTCATCGGCGTCGGTCTGGTGTCGCGCGAGATCGAGCGGCGCAGCATCTACAGCCTGCTCGCCAAACCCCTGCCGCGGTGGGAGTTCGTCGTCGGCAAGTACCTGGGGCTCGTGCTGACCGTCCTGGTCAACATCGCGGCGATGACCGCCGCGCTCTACGTGATGCTGGCCTGGATGAACTGGACGTCGCCGATCAACGTGCGCCACTCGTGGGACGCGCCGGCGATCGACGTCCGTCTGCTGATTTCCGTCCTCTTGATCTTCGCCGAGATGGCGCTCCTCACGGCCATTGCGTTGTTCTTCTCGACGTTCTCGTCGAGCGCGCTCTGGTCGGTCGTCTTCACGCTCGGCCTGTTCGTTGCCGGCCTCGAGAGCGAGGACCTCCGCAATTTCGGCAACATCGTGGATGCCCCGATCATGGCGCACGTCGTGTCGGCCATCGGCTGGGTCGTTCCGGCCTTCTCCGCCTTCGACGTCAAGATGCAGGTCGTGCACGGGATTCCCGTGCCGTTCGGCTTCGTCCTGCACACGCTCTTCTACGCCGTGTTCTACATCGCGGCGGCGATCCTGGCGGCCATCGCCATCTTCTCGCGCCGGGAGTTCAAGTGACCGGCCGGCTGCGCGGCGTCCTTGCGGCGTGTGGCGTGGCCGCGGGCATCGGGCTGGCCTCACTGATGCTGTACGGCCGCGACCAGCACTACACGCTCCCGGGCACGGCCGAGCATCTGCTGTATCTGCGGTCCGGCAGGGTCGCGGATCGCGTGATGCTGTCGTTCAAGGCCGTCGCCGCGGACATCTACTGGATTCGCGCGATCCAGCACTACGGAAGCGAGCGCAAGTCGCTCCGCGGCAGCGGTCGCTTCGATCTCCTGCAGCCGCTGCTCGACCTGACGACGACGCTCGATCCGCACTTCAACATCGCGTACCGGTTTGGCGCGATCTTCCTGTCGCTCGAGCCGCCGAACGGACCCGCGCGCCCCGATCAGGCGATCGCGCTGCTCGAGAAAGGCCTGGCCGCCAATCCGACGCGGTGGCAGTACGCGCACGACATCGGGTTCATCGAGTACCTGGTACGGCGGCGACAAGACGAAAGCGGCCGCGTGGTTCGCGAAGGCCGCGGACATGCCGGGCGCGCCGTCGTGGATTCGGCCCCTGGCGGCGGCCACGCTCGTCGAGGGCGGCGATCGCGTCAACGCCCGGGCGATGCTCCACGAGCTGCAGGGATCGGAGGAGCGCTACGTGCGCGCGGCGGCCACACGCGGCCTGGCGCAGTTGAAGGCGCTCGACGATCTCGACGAACTCGCGCGCCTGGTCGAGCAGTTCCACGCGCGTACGGGCGGTTATCCGGCGAATCTCGCGGAACTGATGCGCGCGTCTGGTGTCGCAGGCATTCCGGCCGATCCGACCGGGCAGCGGTACGTCTACAATCCCGCGTCGCACGAGGTCGGTCTGTCGCCGTCGTCCACCTTGAATCCACTGCCCAAGACGTTCAAATCCCGGTGACGCTGCCGCCGTTCTTCCTCATCGGCGTCATCGGCATCGTCGGGCTGATCTTCGGCAGCTTCTTCAACGTGTGCATCGCCCGGCTGCCGCGCGGCGAGTCCGTGGTCACGCCGCCGTCGCATTGTCCGCGGTGCAACGCGCAGATCAACTGGTACGACAACGTTCCTATCCTCAGCTACGTCCTGCTGGGCGGGAAGTGCCGGACGTGCAAGGCGCCGATCAGCCTGCGCTATCCGATCGTCGAGGGGATCACGGCGATCGCGTTCGGCGTGCAGGCCGCGGTCTTTCTCGATCAGCCGCTGCTGCTGGCGTCGCGCCTCGTCCTCACGTCGATTTTGATCGTGCTCTTCGGCACCGACTTCGACACGCAGCGGCTGCCCGACGTCATCACCAAGCCGGCGATCGTCATCGGCGTCCTGTTCAACATCTGGACGCCGCCCGGGCTCGTCGCGAGCCTGATTGGCGCGGCGACCGGCGCCGGCGTGCTGCTGGCCGTGCGCTGGCTGTGGCGCCGCCTTCGCGGCGTGGACGGCATGGGCCTCGGCGACGTGAAGATGCTGGCGGGCATCGGCGCGTTTCTCGGATGGCGTCAGGTCTGGGTCGTGTTGTTTCTCGCCAGCCTCGCTGGTGCAATCGTGGGCATCGCGCTCGCGGCGCGCGGCGGACGCTCGATGCAGACCCGCTTGCCGTTCGGCACTTTCCTCGCGCTCGCGGCGTTTGCGGCGTCGCTCTTCGGCGAGCGACTTCTCGGCTGGTACCTCGGGTTCTACCAGTGACGGCCGGCCGTGGCCGCGGGCCTTACAGTTCCGTAACACTGCCCCCAATCTGAGCCGCTCCGCATACGGCGTCCGCGCGATCTGCGAAGGTTTTCCCGCAGTCCGACCCGCGGCGTCTGGCCCGATCCTTGCGCTTTGAGCCCCGGACCCGTCTGCAGAAACTGCGACGGGAGTCGGGTCGGGCGTACGCAGTTTCCGGCACGCCACGCGAGATTGCGCCGGAAAACCGCGGGTTGGACGTGGATCGCCGGTTGCTCTGTGAAGCGCCATGCGATCGCCATCCACCGCCGATGCCGAGTCGGGTTTCAGTCTGGTCGAGGTGCTCGTGGCCCTCGTCGTCATTCTCCCCGCGGCCGTGGCGGCTGCCGGCATGGTGACGGTCGCCGTGGCGCTCGCGCGTGATGCGCGACTGGAGTCGCTGGCGGTCGTGCTGGCGTCACAGAAGCTCGAGCAGCTGCGGTCGCTCGAGTGGAGCGCCGACGACCTCGGGCTCGGCACGCCGGCGACAGACACGACGACGGATTTGACGAGCGATCCCCCAGGCCCTGGAGGTGTCGGGCTGACGGCGTCGCCAGCGGGCTCGTTGTCGAGCAACACGCCGGGCTTTGTCGATTTTCTCGACGCGGCGGGCAGCTGGGCTGGGACGGGCATCCAGCCGCCGCCACACGCGGTGTTCGTTCGGCGCTGGATGGTGCAGCCGCTGCCGGCAAGTCCGGGTGACACGCTCGTCTTGCAGGTCCTCGTGACGCCGGTGGCCCGGCCAGTGGTCGGCACCACCTCCAAAGCGCGACGGGCTGGCGAGGCGCTCCTGGCGACCGTGCGCACGCGCACGTCGAGGTAAGACCGGACGAGGATTCTGGACCTAGGACGTTGGACTGAGGACCACCAATGCACGACGACGGCTTCTCTCTTGCTGAAGTTCTCGTGGCGGGCGTCGTGACCATGACGCTCACCGGCGCCGTGGTGTCGCTCGCGATACCAGAACTCTCGGCATCATCGTCGCTCTCCGAGGCGATCGATCAGACGCAGCGAGTCCGCGTTGCCAGCGACGTGCTCTTCCAGGATCTTTCGCGCGCCGGCGCCGGCACGACGACGGGCGCCCATCCGGGACCGCTCGTCGAGTCGTTTGCGCCGATCGTCCCGCGACGGATGGGTCTGACTGGTGCGGATGCCTACACCGTGGTCCGCGCCGACGCCCTCACGATTCGCTACGTGCCCGACACGCAGTCGCAGACCACGCTGACGGCGTTCCTGGCCGCGCCCCTCCAGCTGACAGTGGCCCAGGCGCCAAGCTGTCCGGCGTCGCCGGCGTGCGGCCTGGGCGCCGGCACGGACGTGTTCGTCTTTGACGACACCGCAGACGTCATGACCGCGACGACGCAGCAGGTCGTTGGGCCCACGGTGGCGATTCAGGCTCACGACACCGCTCCCGTGCCTGCGTTCCTTCAGGGAGGCGCGGTCGCGGAGGCGATGTCGCGTACCTACTACTTCGATGCCATGCAGCGTCAGCTTCGCGTCTACGACGGCTGGCAGACGGACGCGCCGGTCGTGGACGGCGTGGCGGGACTCGCGTTCTCGTACTTCGGCGATCCGAATCCACCTCTGGCTCCCCAGCCACCTTCCGGCGTTGCCAACTGTCTGTACGACGCGGCGGGTCATTTGGACTCGACCCTGACCGTGCTGCCGTCAGGCGGACAGGGACTGGTGCCACTCCCACTCACGATGTTTGGCGATGGTCCGTGGTGCGGCAGCGGCGGCGCGCGCTTCGACGCGGACTTGCTCCGCGTCCGCATGGTGCGCGTCACCCTTCGCGTCGAAGCGACGCAAGCGTCGTTCCGCGGGCAGGGCAGCGCGTTTGCGCACCTGGGCACGGCGACGAGTGCCTGGCGCGCGTTGTCGGACATCTCGCTGGCGTACGACGTGACGCCGCGGAATCTCAACCTCAAGCGGTAGGGCTGATGCTGATGTCTTCGAACTCGATTCGCCGGCGGCCCGCGGATTCGGAACGGGGATCGGCGCTCGTCATCGCGCTCGTCGTGACGGCGTTGCTCGCCGCGCTGGGCGCGGCCGTCACCGTCACGGCCAACGTGGACGCGTCGGTCGCGACCACGCTCCGGATCGACCGCGAACTGTTGTACGCGGCGGAAGCCGGGGTGGAGCGGGCGCTGCAGGACGTCCGGCAGTCCACGCATTGGGACGACCTGCTCGTCGGCATTCAAGCGTCGTCATTTCTCGATCCGGTGGCCATCCCGGTGCTGCCAAGCGGTGGCCTGCTCGACGTGCCGGCACGCACGGCTCAGCTTCAGGCTTCCACCCCGCCGCTCGGCGGGAACACCGCGCACTGGCAGGTTCTCGCGAGCGGCCGGCTCGCTGATGTCGCCGGTCCGGCCTCAGTCGAAAGCGCAGCGTACCTCGTCGTCTGGGTCGCTGACGATCCGTCGGAAACAGACGGCAATCCTTTCGCGGACACCAACGACGTGTTGCTGGTCCACGGAGAAGCAGTGGGATCGGGCGGGCGGACGCGCGCGCTCGACGTAACCGTGACGAGGGCCGGGGTGCCTGCAGGACAGCCCGGTCTTTCGGTCATCGCATGGCGGGAGGTTCAATAATGTCTTTCTGGCAAGCACCAGTAGTGGTGGTCGCGTTGATCACCTGGCTCACGGCGACGCCGGTGAGCTTCGCCGACGCCGCGCGCCGCGAGGCGCTGCGCCGGCAGCTCACGCCCAAGCCGACGCGCCAGCTCACCAATCTCAACCTGCCGCCCGGCGCGATCATCACCGAGGCGACACTGGCGGCGGCCGAGGCCGAACGCGCGGCTGCTGCGACGTCCACCGACGCCGCGGCCACCGACGCGGCCAAGCCCGGCGCGCCCGCGACGCCGGATTCCACCACACACGACGAGCAGTGGTGGCGCGATCGCACCGCGGCGGCTCATTCCAAGCTGCAGGACGATCAGAATCTCGTCATCGCGCTGCAGAGCCGCATCAGCGCGCTGACCGCGGACTTCACCAGCCGCGACGATCCGGCGCAGCGAGCCCAGGTCGCCGACGACCGTCAAAAGGCGATCGACCAGCTGGCCCGGCTGCAGAAGCAGATCGAGCAGGACCAGAAGGACATTGCGGCGCTGCAGGACGACGCGCGCAAACAGGGCGTGCCGCCGGCCTGGATTCGCTAGGCGATCCCGGGCGGTCGTGGCGCTACCGCGCCATGCCGAGGCTGCGCATCGCCGCCGCCAGCTCCCGGGTGTGTACGTCCGAGACGATCGCCGTCGCGCCCAGTCCCCGCGCGAGGACGAAGTGCAGGCGCCCGCCGACGACTTTCTTGTCGTGCGTCATGGCCTCGAGGGCGCGCCGGATCGACAGATCGGCGACCGGCGGCAGTCGGCCCATCCGCCGGATGAGATCCTGAAGGCGCGCTTCCTCGTCGGCGCCGAGCAAGCCCCGCTCGGCCGACGCCCGGGCGGCGGCCAGCATCCCGTACGCGACGGCCTCGCCGTGGCGGAAGCGGCGGTACCGCGTCACGGCCTCGAGCGCGTGCCCAATCGTGTGCCCGAAGTTCAGCACGCGCCGTGGACCGGCTTCGCGCTCGTCCAGCTCGACGACCCGCGCCTTGATGCGGCAGCAGTCGGCGATGATGTCCTGCAGCAGCGCCGGCTCCTGCGCCAGCACGGCCGGCAGCCGCGCGGCGACACGATCGAAGAGGGGGCGCGACGCAATCACTCCGTACTTCACGACCTCGTACAGCCCGGCGCGAAATTCCCGCGGCGAGAGCGTCGCGAGCACGTCCGGGTCGCAGACGACGACGGCCGGCGCGTGAAACGCCCCGATCAAGTTCTTGCCGGCGGGCAGGTTGACGCCGACCTTGCCGCCAATCGCGCTGTCCACCTGGGAGAGCAAGGTCGTCGGGACCTGCACGAGGCGAATGCCCCGCAGATACGTGGCGGCCGCGAATCCCGCGACGTCGCCCACGACCCCGCCGCCGAACGCCACGAGCGTGGCCGATCGGTCCAGACGCCGCCGGATCATCGCGTCGTAGATCTTCGAGACCGTCGAGAGCGTCTTGGCCCGCTCGCCGTCGCCGATCACGACGGGTGTGCCGCCCTCGAGCAGGCCCCGCAGGCGTTTGCCGTGGCGCCGCCACACCGGCGGGCAGGTCACGACGATCCGCTGGCCGCCGGGGCCGCGCTCGTCGAGCAGCGACGCCAGCTGCTCGAGCAGGCCGCGACCGATGGCCACGTGATACGGCTCCCCGCTGGTGTGAATGTCGAAACGGACGCGAGGCATGCGGACGCTCAGTAGGATAGCAGGCGTCCGCGGCGTGCAGCCGGTAGGCGCCTGCACGGGCGACCCGTTCCGGCGGAGGCCTCCGATGGCGTCGCCGCGGCTCGTTGTAAACTGATCGTTCCCACACGCGCCCGGTCCGCCGGTCTGGCGCGCTCACACGGAGTGGTGTCCCGTTGGCTGACAAAAAAGACGCGTTCGTGACCGAGATCACGCCCCGGTCCGAGGACTTCTCGCGCTGGTATCTCGACGTCGTTCGTCGGGCGGAGTTGGCCGACTACTCGCCGGTCAAGGGCTGCATGGTCATCCGCCCGTACGGCTATGCCATCTGGGAGCACATCCAGCGGCTGCTCGACGCGCCGCTTCAAGGCCACCGGACACGTCAACGCGTACTTCCCGCTCTTCATCCCCGAGAGCCTGCTCATGCGGGAGAAGGAGCACGTCGAGGGCTTCGCGCCCCAGGTCGCCTGGGTCACGCAGCGGCGGCGACGAGGAGCTCGAGGAGAGGCTGATCGTCCGTCCGACCTCCGAGGTGATCGTCGGCACGATGTACGCGAAGTGGATCAAGTCGTGGCGCGATCTGCCCGGTGCTCATCAACCAGTGGGCGAACGTCGTCCGCTGGGAGAAGGTCACGCGGCCGTTCCTGCGCACGACCGAGTTCCTCTGGCAGGAAGGGCACACCGCGCACGAGACCGCCGACGAGGCCGAAGCGGAGACGCTGAAGATCCTCGCGCTCTACAAGGACGTTCGCGGAAACCGAGCTCGCGATGCCGGTCGTCGACGGACTCAAGAGCGACAGCGAGAAGTTCGCCGGCGCCTCGCGGACGTATTCGATCGAGGCGCTGATGGGCGACGGCCGCGCGCTGCAGGCGGGCACGTCGCACAACCTCGGCCAGAACTTCGCCAAGGCGTTCGACATCAAGTTCCAGGGCCGCGACAAGACGCTGCAGCACGCCTGGACGACGTCCTGGGGCGTCTCGACGCGCCTGATCGGCGGCGTCGATCATGACGCACGGCGACGACAGCGGCCTGGTGCTGCCGCCCCACGTCGCGCCGCTACCAGGTGGTGATCGTGCCGATTCCGCGCGGCAACTGGAAGGAGACCGTGCTGCCCAAGGCCGAGGCGATCCGCGACGAGCTGCGGCGCGGCGGCGTGCGCGTGAAGCTGGACGCGACCGAGGAGAACTCGCCCGGCTGGAAGTTCGCCGAGTGGGAGCTGCGCGGCGTGCCGCTGCGGCTGGAAATCGGACCGAAGGACATCGAGAAGGCCCAGGTCTTTTCGGCCCGGCGCGACACGCGCGAGAAGGCGGCCATTCCGATGGCCGAGCTCGCGCACGCGCGTGCCCGCGCTGCTCGAGCGAGATCCAGCCAGATCTGCTCGCGCGAGCGCCCGCCAGTTCCGCGACGAGCACACGACCGAGGTCTCGACGCTGGGACGAGTTCGGGCGCGCCATGGAAGGCCGTCCCGGCTTCGTCATCGCGCCGCTGGTGCGGCAGCGCCGACTGCGAAGCCGCAGATCAAGGCCGAGACGCAGGCGACGCTTGCGCAACATTCCCGCTCGGATCGCCGCGCGTTGACGGCCAGTGCATCAAGTGCAACGGCCCGTCGCGACGTGAAGGCCTGGTTCGCCAAAGCCTACTGAGAGCAGGCATCGGGCATTCAGGCACTGCGGCTGCTCGGCGGGCTTCAGCCCGCCGCCGCCTACGACCGCCTGATGCTCGTGCCTAGTGCCTGGTGCCTGCCCTTATGGCAGCTGCAGTCTCGACCGTGCAGCGCGGCGCGGCGATTGAGCCGACGCGTCTCCTCGCGCGAGTTGTCGTACTTCGGCCGCTCCTCGCCGTAGCTCACCGTCGTCAGCCGGTCGGCGCCGATGCCGCGGCTGATCAGGTAGTCGCGGACGGCGCTGCGCGCGGCGCTCGCCGAGCGCCAGGTTGTATTCGGCCGTGCCGATGTTGCAGGTGTGGCCCTCGATCGTGATCTTCAGCGCTCGGGTTCGCCTGCATCGCCGCCACGGCGTCGTCGAGCACGCGTGAGCGCGTCGGGCCGCAGCGTGTAGCGGTCGAAGTCGAAGTGCACGTCCTCGAAGGTGTATTCCTTGACCGCCGGCTTGACGACCTGAATCGTCACCGTGTCGCTCGCCGTGCCGCCCTTGCCGTCGCTGACCGTCACCGTGACGCGGCACCGGGCCCTCGGTCATCGGCGCCGTCCATGGCGTCTGGCGGTTGGTCGGGCTTGCGAGCGGTGCCCGCGCGCGGCCGTCCAGCGATAGGTCAGCGGATCGCCGTCGGGATCCTGCGCGTCGGCCGTGACCGTCGACGTCTTGCCGACCTCGACCGTGCACGGATCGCACGGCAGCCTTGCACGGTCGGCGGCCGGTTCGGCGCGCTGGCTGCGCGCCGCCGCCGGGTGGCGCGCCCGGTGGCGCGGCGGCGGTGGGCGGCCCGGGCGGCGGCGGCGGGCCACTTCGGCGGGCTCCGGTACTGGCGCAGGACGCCCGGATGGAAGCCGATCCGGACCTGAAGTCCCTTGTCGTCCTTCGGCGTCGACGTGTACGGCGAGGCCGCGCAGCCCGCGCGCATCGCTTCGTCGCGCGCCGACATGTGCATGTTCCAGCTCGCGGCGACGCCGATGAAGAAGCCCTTCGGCGCCTGCCAGGTCAGCCCGAGGGCGACGACGACCGGGCTCTTGATCGTGCGTCGACGTCGGCACGAACGAGCCGTCCTCGGCCTGCGAGGCCGGCGGGCGCCGTGATCGTGTTGTCGAAGTACTGCTCGCCGAAGATTCGGTCGTGACTGCGAACCCAAGCTGTAGCGTCTGCGGGAAGGCGGCGCCGAAGCCCCAGCGCAGGCCGTTCGTCAGCTTGTAGCCCGCCGGGATTGCCGCGGACCATCAGGCCCGCCGTAGCCGGAGAACTCGACGACCGCGTCGTTCTGCTTGAGACACGATCGCGTCGACGGCGAAGTCGGCCTTGCCGCTCGACGTGCCGTTCGGTCCGTCGCTGCCCGTCGGGCAGCTTCACCATGACGCGCACGGCGACGGCGATCGGCCGGCCTCGTTGGTGGCCTGCGAGAGGAGATTGAACTTGCGCGCCCAGCCAGAAATCGCCGAGCTGGTTGCCGTCCACGCCGTCGCGGTCGAGCGGATAGTTGACGAGCAGGCCGCCGCCGGTGCCCGTGGCCGTCGATCCGGGCGCGCTCGTGAAGAACAGCGGGCGCGGTGTCGCGGTCGATGCGCGTCACGAGCGCCCAGCTGCCGAACACCTCGGCGCGGTCGCCGACGCCGACGCCGAACGTCGCGGGGAACTGTCGAGATGTCCGCGAAACCCTGGCCGTCGTCGATGTTCGTCCGCTGGAAGCTGACGCGACCATTTCTTGTTGCGGCAGCACTTCGCCGGTCGGCACGAACCACATCCCGTGTCGCCTGACGTCGTCGCCGTTGCAGACCGCGTCTCGGTCGTCTGCGACGCGGCTGCCGAAGACTGTGGGGAGATCGAGCGTGCGGACGCCACGAGCGATCGCGCCCAGCACACTCGCCGTGAGGAGTCGTCTCATATGTCCACCCAGACTGAGCGGCCACGAGGACTTTCCGCCGGCCCGCTGTGTCGATGTGCATCGTGTTGGAGCCTCCGGATGCACCTCGCAATCTGTACTGCCGCGACTGTTCGCAAGTCAACGCAAACACTGGACTTTTGGATACTGCACCAAAGTCGTATGCGCTGCCGGTTCGTTGCACGTCGCGGTATACTTGGATCGGGTACGTCTTACCCTCCGGGCAGGAGTCCGTCATGGGTCCAATTGGTGTTCCGGAGCTGCTCATCATTTTCGTCGTTGCCCTCATCGTCTTTGGTCCGAGGAAGCTGCCCGAGCTCGGGCGGTCGCTCGGCAAGAGCATGGCCGAGTTCAAGCGCGCCTCGAACGAGCTGCGCAGCACGCTCGACGAAGAGATCCGGTGGAGGAGCGGCGCGCGCCGCCGCAGCAGTCGGCGCCGCCCCGCCGCACTCAATCCGCCCGCGTCGGCCGATCCGCCGACCGATCCCTCGATTCGCCGTCGCCCGCGGCGCCGGAAACCGTCGCCCGGGGCGAACAGGGCTCGTAGCGCCTCCGTTACGAGCCGCTGGACCGCTTCTGCAATGACGAGGCCGTAAGTCGATGTCGTCCGAGACTTCCGACCTCGCGACCCACGACGCGTTCGACGACGAGGCCGAAGGCCCGGCCGCAGGCGATCGTTCGAGGATGAGCTTCCTCGAGCACCTCGACGAGCTCCGCCGCCGCATCCTCTACTCGCTCTACGCGGTCCTGGCGCGGCTGCGCGGTCTCGTTCTTCTTCCTCGACCGCTCTGTACGCGGTACATGATGGCGTACTTCGGGCGCTTCGGCGGCAAGCTCATCTTCACCGGGCTCACCGATGGCGTTCATGCTCGAGCATGAAACTCGGCCTGCTGGCCGGGTTCCTGATTGCGTCGCCGTTCGTCTTCGCGCAGTTCTGGCTGTTCGTGGCGCCGGGGCTGTACACGCGCGAGAAGCAGCGTCGTCCTGCCGTTCGTGGTCTTCGCGACGACGCTGTTCGCGGCGGGCGTGTGGTTCTCGCACCGCGTCGCGTTTCCGTCGATGTGCCAGTTCTTCGCGTCGTTCGAGAACGGGCACGTCCAGTTCTTCCCGACGATCAAGGAAGCCGTTCGGGCTTCTACATCAAGATGGTCCTGGCATTCGGCATCGTCTTCCAGATGCCGATCCTGGTGTTCTTCCTGGCCCGCTTCGGCATCGTCACGTGGAAGTTCATGGCGAAGCAGTTCAAGTACGCGGTGCTGATCATCTTCATCATCGCGGCGGTCGTGACGCCCTCGGGCGACCCGGTGAACCAGACCATCTTCGCGGCGCCCATGATCGTGCTCTACGTCCTGAGCATCGGCGTGGCCTGGCTGTTCGGCAAGAAACGGCCGAAAGAAACAGAAACGTAACGAGCGCCCGGCCGGCGGGTCGGTGCTAGGATTGAAAGAGTCATGCGCAATCGAACGACGGCTGTCGCGGTAACAGTGGTCGTGCTGTCGGCCGCTGGCCGGCGGCGCGCTGGGGTCGCGCGTGCTGGCGACCGGGGATCGCGAGACGGAGCGGTACGCGGTCGTTTGCCGCGGCGCTCGCCGTCGTCGAGAGCCAGTACGTCGAGCCGGTCGAGACCACGCCGCTCGTCTACGGGTCGATCGAGGGCATGCTCCGCACGCTCGATCCCCACTCGTCCTTCTTCACGCCGCAGCAGTACGCGCAGATGCGCGAGCGGCAGGAAGGCCACTACTACGGCATCGGCATCAGCATCGGGTCGATCGACGGCGACATCACCGTCTCCTCGCTGTTCGAGGGCTCGCCCGCGTATCGGGCGGGCATCCGCCGCGGCGACATCGTGGCGTACGTGCCGTGCCTGCCCGGCGCCGCGCAGAAGCCCGACGTCGCGAACGCCGGCACGAAGCCCGGCGTCTGCCAGGAGAGCACCAAGGGCTGGGCGACCGACGAGGTCGTCAAGCGCATCAAGGGACCGAAGGGCACGACGGTCGACATCGCCATCCGGCGCCCGGGCGTGCCGAAGGCTGATCAACCTGACGGTCGAGCGCGACGAGATCAACATCACGAGCGTGAGCACCGCGTTCATGATCGCGCCCGGCACGGGCTACGTCCGGCTGCAGGACTTCTCGGAGACGACCGACACGGAGTTGAGCGCGGCCCTCAAGAAGCTCAAGACCGGCGGCATGCAGCGCCTGATCCTCGACCTGCGCGACAATCCTGGCGGGCCGCTCAATCAGGCCATCGCCGTCGCGAATCACTTCCTGCACAAGGGGCAGATGATCGTCTACACGCGCGGCCGCGTCGAGAATTCCGACGACGACTACCGCGCCGTGGGCGAGGGAAATTTCACCGACGTCCCGCTGATCGTGCTCGTCAGCCGGCAGAGCGCGAGCGCGTCGGAGATCGTGACCGGGCTCGATGCAGGACCACGACCGTGGTCTGGTCATCGGCGAGACGACGTTCGGCAAGGCGCTCGTGCAATCGGTCTACTCGATCGACAGCGCGGGCCTGGCCCTCACCACGGCGCACTACTACACGCCGAGCGGGCGGCTGATTCAGCGTCCGTGGGACGGCAGCTTCGACGAGTACCTCATGTACTACGCTGCGGGATCAGACCGCCAATCGCTCGCACCCGGCGTCCGAGCTGAAGTACACCGACGGCGGCCGGAAGGTGTACGGCGGCGGCGGCATCGAGCCGGATCACTTCATCGCGGGCGCGGTCGAGGGTTTCAACGTCTCGAACTTCACGCGCGCACTCAACCAGCGCGGATTTTTCGTCGCATTTGCCGAGCGGTTCACCAAGGAGGGCGACACGCGCCCCGCGGCGCAGTCGTCGGCGGCCACCCACAAGGTTGAGGCCGGATTCGAGGTGACCGACGCGATGGTGAATGAGTTCCGGCAGTTCCTCCTGGACCAGGGCGTCAGAATCGACGACGCCGCGCTCACGGCGGATCGCGCGTTCATCAAGGCGATGATTCACTTCGAGGTGGACAATGACCTGTTCACCGTCGAAGAGGCGCGGCGGAACATCACCAAGGTCGATCCTCAGGCGCAGGCGGCGCTGGGCTACTTCGACGAGGCCAAGAAGCTGCTCGATCTCACCAAGAAATAGACCGGGCCACCACTCCTGGGGGCCGGTTTCCTGCTTGCTCCATCCCATGGTGCTTGCTAGACTTGCGCCCAGTCGGACCTGAACGGGGCGCGGTCCGACCGCCGCCGGCGATCGACGGTCCGGCGGCCGGCAGGCGCAGACGGCAGTAGCCACAGCGCGAACGATCACGCCGAGGCGAGCGTTCCCAGCCGCTTGAGCGTCGATGCGCGGGTGTCGACCGAAGCGGCTGTTTGTGTGTACGGGTCCAGGACGCACATGAGACTTTCACGGCTGCACATCGCTGGCTTCAAGAGCTTTCCGGATCGGGCCGAGCTTGGCTTCGATCACGGCGTCACCGCGATCGTCGGTCCCAACGGCTGCGGCAAGAGCAACGTCGTGGACGCGATCACGTGGGTGCTGGGCGAGCAGAGCGCGAAGAGCCTGCGTGGCGAGCGCATGGAAGACGTGATCTTCAGCGGCAGCGACGCGCGGAAGCCCACGGCGGCCGCCGAGGTCCGCCTCAAGCTGAGTGACGTCGCGCACGCCGCGATGACCGACGCGACGACGGCGCCCGCGGCGGGCGGCGGCGGGCCGGCGCCGGACGCGCTGCTCGACCTGAAGCCCATCGTGACCAAGGACGTCGAGATCGGGCGCCGGCTGTATCGATCGGGCGAGAGCGAGTACCTGATCGACGGCGAGGTCTGCCGGCTCCGGGACATCCACGATCTGCTGATGGATTCGGGCCTCGGCGTGAAGGCGTACGCGGTCATCGAGCAGGGCAAGATCGGCCAGATCCTGTCGTCGCGGCCGGGCGAGCGGCGCGCGCTCATCGAGGAAGCCGCGGGCGTGACCAAGTACAAGTCGCGCCGCCGTGCGGCGGAACTCAAGCTCGAGGCGGCGCAGCAGAATCTGACGCGCATCGACGACATCATCTTCGAGGTCGAAAAGCAGCGCGGGGCACTGCGCCGGCAGGCGGCGCGCGCGCGCCGCTACAAGCGGCTGCGCGAGGAGTTGCGCCGCTGGGAGCAGGTGCAGTTCGCGCGCAAGTACGAGGCGCTGGCTCGGGACATCGACGCCGCCGACGCGCGCCTCGAGGCCGCGCGCGCGCGCGAGGCCGCGGCGTCGGCGCACGTCGCCGAGCTCGAGGCCGCACTCGAGACGGTCCGGCTCGGGCTCACGGGCGCGGAGTCCGGCGCGACCGAGGCGCGCGAGGCCGCGCACGCCCGCGAGCTCGAGATCGGCAGGCGCCAGCAGCAGATCGAGTTCGACAAGCAGCAGATCGAGGAGCTGGGACGGCAGGCCGACGCGCTCGCGGCCGAGCTGCAGGATCTGATCGCGCGCCGCGATCCGGCACGGCTGGCCATCGAGGTCCAGCGCGAAGCCGCCGCGCGCGCGCGCGAAGCGCTCGACGAAGCGGGGCGGACCGTCGAAGCGCGCGAGACCGAATATCGCGACGCGCTGGCCGTCGTCCAGGATGCCGAGCGCCAGAGCGACGAGACCCGCGCGGCGGCGCTGGCGGCGACGACCACGCTGTCGGCGCTGCGCCAGGCGCGCGAGCACGCCGCCGCGGCGCGCAACCGCGTCGCCGCGGAGCGCGAGCGGCTCGACGTCGAGGCGCGCGATCTCGAGCTCGAAGCTTCGCGGGCCGAAGCGGACCGCGCGCAGGCCGCCCGGTCGATCGCCGCCGCCCGCGAGGCGATCGGGCTCGCCGCCGGGGCGCGGGCCACCGCCGAGGCCGCGTTCGCCAGCGCGCGCGCGCAACGCGGCGCGCTCGCGAACGCGCTGACCGCGCGCGAGCGCGAGCTGGCGGGACTCGAAGCGCACCTCGCGTCGCTCGAGCGGCTCGACGCGAGCCGCGCCACTTTTGGCGACGGCGCGCGCTTCCTGCTGGCCGAAGCCGGCGATGCCGTGCGCCAGCAGGGCGCGGTCGCCGACTATCTGCAGGTGCAGCCGTCGTTCGAGCGGGCCGTGGACGCGCTCCTGGGCGATCTGCTCCAGCACGTGATCGTCGATCGCGTCGCCGACGTGGACCGGGCGCTCGCCTTCGCGGCTGAACATCGCGCAGGCCACTGCGCGTTCGTCGTCGTCGACGAGCTGGGCACGCGGCCGGCGCCCCCGGCCGTCCCCGTGCCGGCCGCGGCGCAGGCGCTCTCGGCGGTCGTACGCGCACACGGACCGCACGCCGACGCCCTGGCCCGGCTCGTGGGCGAGGCCCTCATCGTCCGCTCGTTCGAGGTCGCGGCCGCCGTGGCCCGCACGGTCGACGTGCCCGTGGCGACGCTGGCGGGTGAGGTGTTTCGCGGCGGCGGCCTGGTGGAAGGCGGATCGCGTCAGGACGCACGCGGCATCCTCGAGACCCGCGGCGAGGCCCAGCGCCTGCGCGAGCAGGTGTCGGCCGCACGAAGCGAGCTCGAACGGATGACCGGCGAGGCCGCGTCGCTCGACGCGGCCGTCGCGTCCAGCGAGGCGGCCATTGCCGCCGCCGTGGACGACTTGCACCGGCACGAGAAGGCCGCCGTCCTGTTCGAAGCGCAGGTGGCGCGCGCCGAGGAGGACACCGCCCGCGCCATGCGCCGCCTGCACGTCGTGCGCGTCGACCGCAGTCGCGCGCAGGAAGAAGAACAGGCCGCCGAGCGCCGTCGCGACGAATCGGCGGCGGCCATCGTCATGCACGAGACGGCGCAGGAGGGCGTCGCCGGCCGGCTCGAGGACGTCGCGGCGCGGCTCCAGCAGGCGCGCGAGGCCGCGGAAACGCGCACGCGCCAGCTCACCGAGGCCCGGGCGGCGCAGGCCGGGCTCGTCGAGCGGACCTCCGCCCTCGACACGGACGTGCTGCGGCTCGACGAAGCGGCCAGAGATCTGGAAACGCGGATCGCCGCGCGCAACGATGACGTCAGCCGCAACGCGTCACGCCGCGAGGATCATCGGCGGTCCATCAAGGAGACCGAGACGCTGCTCGATGAGGACGTCCGCGCGCTCGAGCACCTGCGACAGGACGTCCGCCAGCTCGACGAGCGGGTCACCGCGATGCGCGCGGACTTCAGCGCGCGAGAGCACGACATCCGCGGCGCGCGTCACGCGTTCGAGGCGGTGCGCACCGAGCTGATGCAGTCGGAGGTGGCGCGCGCGACCGCCGCTGCCGATCTCACGCACCTGACGGCCGCGTGCGTCGAGGCCGTCGGCCTGTCGATCGACGACGTCGTCACGGCCGTTGGGCGGATGGAGGAAGCGGGCGAGCTCGTCGCGCCGGCCCGGCGCGTCGCGGCGGTGGCCGCGCCCGACGAGGACGAAGAGGAAGCGACTCCCGGTGAGGGCGCCGACGCGACGCCCGCGGCGGCCGCCGCGGACGCCGCCGCCGATCGCGGTCTCGACGACTCGCAGCCGTTGAGCCCGGAGGACGTGATCGCCGACCTCCGCCGGAAGATCGAGCGGCTTGGCCCGGTCAACATGATGGCCATCGAGCAGTTCGACGAGCTCGAGACCCGGCACACGTTCCTCACCACGCAGCGCAAGGACCTGCTCGATTCGATCGCGCAGACCGGCGAGGCGATCCGCAGGATCGACAAGACCACGCGCGAGCGGTTTGCGGAGGCGTTCGAGTCGATCAACCGGAAGTTCGAGACGACGTTCACGACGCTGTTCGGCGGCGGCCGCGCCGGCCTCGTGCTCATCGACATCGAGAACGATCCCGAGAGCGGCATCGACATCATCGCGCAGCCGCCGGGCAAGCGCCTCCAGAACGTCCAGCTGCTCTCGGGCGGCGAGAAGGCGCTCACGGCCATGGCGCTGATGTTCGCGATCTTCCAGCACCGGCCGAGCCCCTTCTGCCTGCTCGACGAGATCGACGCGCCGCTCGACGACGCGAACATCGGACGATTCGTCGAAATGCTGCAGAGCATGCAGGGGCACACGCAGTTCATCCTCATCACGCACAACCGGAAGACGATGGAAATCGCCGACAGGCTGTACGGCGTGACGATGGAGGAGCCGGGCGTCTCAAAGTTGATCTCGCTGCAGCTGAACTGAGGTCCGGGGTCGAGGCGCCGAGTCCGAGCGACCTGGCGTGCCCTGGGTCGCCTGGGACCCAATGGCCGAATGCCGAATGCCTGATCTCAACGCCCAACGCCGAATGCCCAACGCCTGATCCCAATGCCTGACGCCTAGTGCCCATGCCTGATCTTCCATGAACGAAACGAAGGCCGCTCGTTATCAGCGGCTGCGCCGGCGGGCGCAGACCATCGGCGTGGCGTCTGGCGGGGCGATGCTCGCGGTGATGGTGTCCGCACCTGCGGGTCGCGCGCTCGACGCGTGGGCGACGGGCATCGGACGCGCGCTGCCGGCCGTCGTCGGGTCCGCCGCCGCGCTGACGCTGTTCGTCGCGGCCATCGTCGCGCTCTGGCAACTGGCGGCGCTGCCGTCCCTGCTGTATTTCGGCCGGCGCGCCGACCGGCGCTTGGAGGCCGGGCGCGCGACGGTCGACGACATCCTGGCGGCGCAGGCGCACGCGACGCTCGTGGCGTTTCCGGCGGCGCTGGCGGCCGGCGCGATTGTCGCCGTGTCGGCCCAGGTGGCCGGTCGGTTCTGGTGGGCGGTCGCCGGCGTGCTGCTCGCGGCGGCCCTCGGCGCGGCGCTTCGAGGCGCGCCCGCGATCCTCGCGCGTTTCGCCGACCTGCGGCCCGTGTCGCGTCCGGCGCTGGCCGCGCGGCTGGCTGACCTGGCCGCGCGCGCGCGGGTCCCGGTCGCGGGCATCGATGAGTGGCAGACGGGCGGCGCCGGCCCGACCGCCGCGCTCGTCACCGGCATCGGCCGCACGCGCCGCATCGTCATTTCCGCCGAGATCGTGCGCGACTGGTCGGACACCGAGATCGCCGTCGTCGTCGCGCACGAGCTCGCCCATCACGCGTACCACGATCTCGTGCGCACGCTGGCCCTCGATGCGGCCGTGCTCTCGTGCGGCCTGGGCATGGCGGCGGCGGTCGTGGCCTGGCGGCCCGACGCCGGATCGCCCGCCGCGCTCGCGACGCTGCCGCTCGTGGCCCTGGTGGCCGGCGGCGTGTGGCTCGCCGCGACGCCTGTCCGTCACGCGCAGTCCCGCCGGCAGGAACGGCGAGCGGACCTCTTTGCGCTCGTGGTGACCGGCGGCGCCGAGGCGTTCAGCTCCGCGATTCGCCGGCTGGGCGCGCAGCATCTCTCCGAGGAGCGACCCAGCCCCATCACGCGCTGGCTCTTCCACCGGCATCCGACAGTCGCCGAGCGGCTGGCGATGGCCGAGACCTATCGGCAGGTGAAGGGCGCCAGCAGCTAGATCGCGCGGGACAGGGCCGGCCGCTCGCGGCCGCGCGCTACTTCTCGACGATCAGCACCGCACGCGTCTCGCGCTGGCAGCGCGGGTCGTCCGACAGATTGCAGTAGATCTCGAAGCGGCCGGGCTTGTCGGCCAGAAACTCGAACATGACGGGGGCCTTGCCCGGCTCGGCGCGCCGGCTGATCCGGTAGTGGTCGTCGTCGAGGGTGAAGCTGTGCGCGACGTCCTCGGCGCGAAACGCGATGCGGACGAGATCGCCCACGTGCACGCGGATTTCGGCTTTGTCCGAGCCGGACACCCGATACCCGTACTTGTAGGCGGTGACGGAGAACTCGCGCTTGCTCTGGGCGGTGGCCAGAACGCCGGCGGCGGTCGCCAGACCCAGGGCCACCAGCAGAACGACTTGCAGGCGTGAGGGCACGAGGCGGTTCGACAGGCTTGACACGACCCCTCCCTGACCGTCTGACGTCCTCGACGGCAGAACGGTCGGACTAACTATCGGGCGATCGGGTGATTGGTGATAGGCGATCGAAATTGGCGATTGGGCGATCGGCGATCGAAATTGACGATCGGGTGGATTGCGCGATTGGGCGATTGGGCGATTGGGCGATCGGGCGATCGGGCGATCGGGCGATCGGGCGATCGGGCGGGCGGGCGATCGGGCGGGCGGGCGATCGGGCGATTGACGTCGACGATCGGACGGATCGCGCGATCGACGGACGATTGAAGTCGGCGCTCGCGCGAAGCGGTGCCCCAGGGACTGTCCTGGGCTAACCGGAAAAGAAATGGGTGAATGGGTGAATGGGTGAATGCGTGAATGGGTGAATGCGGCGCGCCGCATTCGATCGCCAATCACCCGATTGCTGGATTCGACGACTCCACTGCCCGATTGCCGATCGCCAAGTCGACGATCGCTAGGCCCGATCGCCATCGCCGGGTCCGATCGCCAGGCCCGATTGCCATCGCCAGGTCCGATCGCCAGATCCCGATCGCCATCGCCAGGCCCGATCGCCAAGTCCGATCGCCCGATCACTCAATCGCCGATTTCAATCGCCGATCGCCGATCGCCGATCGCCAATCGCCAATCGCCAATCGCCAATATTTCAGTGTCTGCGCGGTCCGCGATCGCGGCGCGGGCCGCGGTCGTGCCCATGCTCGCGATGGCCGTGCTCGCGGTGCCCGCCGTGGCCACCGCCGGCGTCGATCGGCCCGTCGGGCACGGGACGCGGATCGCGCGGCGCGGTGCCCTCGTCTGGCGCCAGCAGGATCTTGCGGCTGAGCCGGACCTTGCCCGAGGGATCGATGTTGATCACCTTGACCATGATCTGCTCGCCCTCTTTGAGCTCGTCCCGCACGTCCTTCACCCGGTAGTTGGCGATTTCCGACACGTGCAGCAGCCCGTCCACGCCCGGCATGATCTCGACGAACGCGCCGAAGTCGGTGATCCGCTCCACGCGGCCGAGGTACGACTTGTCGAGTTCGGGCGTCGCGGTCAGCTCCTGGATCATCGCGATCGCCTTCTGGGCGGCGGTTTCGTCGGCGGACGCGACGTTGACCCGGCCGTCGTCCTCGACGTCGATCTTCACGCCCGTCTTCTCGATGATCATGCGGATCGTCTTGCCGCCCGGTCCGATGACGTCGCGGATCTTTTCCGTCGGGATCCGGATCGTGATGATGCGCGGGGCGTAGGCGGAGATGTTCGAGCGCGGCCCGGCGAGCGCGGCGGCCATCTCGTCGAGGATCTCGAGGCGGCCCTGCCGGGCCTGCTCGAGCGCCTTGCGCATGATGTCGAGCGTGATGCCGCCGACCTTGATGTCCATCTGCAGCGCGGTGATGCCCGCGCGCGTGCCGGCCACCTTGAAATCCATGTCGCCGTAGTGATCCTCGGCGCCCGCGATGTCGGTGAGGACGGCCCACTTGCCCGTCTTCTCGTCCATCACGAGCCCCATCGCCACGCCCGCGACCGGTGCCTTGAGCGGCACGCCCGCGTCCATCAGCGCCAGCGCGCCGCCGCACACCGACGCCATGGATGACGATCCGTTGGACTCGAGGATGTCGGAGACGACGCGCAGGGTGTAGGGAAACTCTTCCGGCGACGGCAGCAGGGGCACGAGCGCGCGCTCGGCGAGCGCGCCGTGGCCGACTTCGCGCCGGCCGGGGCCGCGCAGGAACTGCACTTCGCCCACCGAGAACGGCGGGAAGTTGTAGTGGAGCATGAAGCGCTTGTAGGTCTCGCCCTCGACCATCTCGATCTTCTGGGCGTCGTCCTCGGTCCCGAGCGTCGCGCTGACCAGCGCCTGCGTCTCGCCGCGGGTGAAGACGGCCGAGCCGTGGACGCGCGGCAGTACGCCGACTTCAATCCAGATCGGCCGGATCTCGTCGAAGCGCCGGCCGTCGAGCCGCTGGCCGCGGTCGAGGATCTCGTCGCGCATGACCTTCTCTTTCAGGTCCTTGAAGATCTGCTTGGCATCGGCGCGCCGTTCGGCTTCCGTCTCGGGAATCGCCCCGACCAGATCGGCCAGCACCGCGTCCACCTGCTTGTAGTTCTCGAGCTTGTCCTTCATCCGCATCGCGTCGGCGAGCGGGGCGTAGGCCTTGTTCTCGACTTCCTGCAGGAACGCGGGCGCAATGGCCTTGGTGGCGACCACCTTCTTCGGCTTCCCGTGCGCGCGCTTGAGCTCGTCGATGGCCGCGGCGATCTTCCTGATGGCCTGGTGCGCGGCGTCGAGAGCGCCAATCATTTCCTCTTCGGTCGCCTCTTTCGCACCAGCCTCGACCATCACGATCGCCTCAGAGGTGCCGGCGACGACCAGGTCGATTCTGCCCTGCTTGCGCTCGGCGTAGGTCGGGTTGATGATGTACTGCCCATCCACGAGGCCGACGCGCACGCCTGCCATCGTCTTCTGGAAGGGAATCGACGAGAGCGCCAGCGCGGCCGACGCGCCCGTGATGGCCAGCACGTCCGAGTCGTTCTCGGCGTCGGCCGAGATGAGCAGGGCGACGATCTGCGTCTCGTAGAACCACCCGCCGGGGAAGAGAGGGCGAATTGGCCGATCGATCAACCGGCTCGTCAGCACTTCCTTCTCGGCCGGCTTGCCCTCGCGCTTGAAGAATCCGCCGGGAATCCGCCCGGACGCATAGGTGTACTCGCGGTAGTCGACCGTGAGGGGAAGAAAATCGATGCCGACGCGCGCGTTGGCGGCGTGGCAGGCGGTGACGATCACCATCGTGTCGCCCGACCGGACGACCACCGCGCCGTCGGCCTGTTTGGCCAGCTTGCCGGTTTCGATGGAGAGACTACGGGCGCCAAGCGTGATGTCGCGTCGATGAGTTGTGGGAATCATGAAGGGGTCAGCGGGCAATGGGCCAAGTCAGGGGCGGCCGGCGGGTGCGGGCCGCGGCCTCTGGCGCCCGTCCACGGCCGGCGCCCCGCCGTCGATCGAGATCTCCTACTTGCGGATGCCGAGCCTGCGAATCAACTCGCCGTACCGGTCGGCGTCCTTGCGCTTCAGATAGTCCAGCAGCCGCCGCCGCTGGCCAACCAGCTTGAGCAGACCGCGCCGCGAGTGGTGGTCCTTGACGTGGGTCTTGAAGTGTTCCGTCAGGTAGTTGATGCGCTCGCTGAGCAGCGCCACCTGCACCTCAGGAGAGCCGGTGTCGGACGTGTGTGTGCGATACGTACCGATGACCTCGACCTTGCGTTCGTTGGTGAGCACTTCGAGCCTCCACGAACGATCCAGAGCGCGCTGGGGAGCGTGACCGGACCGCCGTCATACAGTGACCCCGACCGTTCGAGGCCACAAGGTACAAATGTTAGCCGAGTACGACGACTGGATGCAAAGCGCCGCCCCGGGACCGCGCCAGGGCCAGCAGGCGGCCGTCGGCGGCCAGAATCCGCACCGGCAAAGGGTTGGTGGCCGGCGGCACCCACCGGCCCGTGAGATGTTCGGGCCCCACCGGGTTTCCGTGCAAGACCCGCTTCATCCCGGCCTCATTCGGCCGGACCGCGGGCAGGTCGGGGAGAGCGTCGGCGAGTGAGAGGAGCCGGTCTGCCACGTCCCGGCCGAGCCGTTCGGCCTCGTCCAGCGAAATCGCGTCCGCCACATCGAACGACCCGCTGTGCGTCCGCCGGAGCGCCGTGAGGTGCGCTCCGCAGCCCAGCGCCTGGCCGAGGTCGCGGGCGAGGGCCCGGACGTAGAAGCCGGCGGTGGCCGTGACGCGAATCCGCAGCCGATCGCCGCCACGCTCGAGCCGTTCGAGCGAGCGGACCGTCACGCGCACGGGCTTCAGCTCGACCGGTTCGTCGCGCCGCGCCAGCTCGTAGGCCCTGCGGCCGCCGACCTTCTTCGCCGAATGCGACGGCGGCGTCTGCTCGAGGGCGCCGGTACACCGGCCCAGCGCCTCGTCGATCGCCGCGTCGCTCGGGAGGGTCGAGACCGGCTCGTCGAGCACGCGGCCATCGGCGTCATCGGTGTCGGTGGCGAAGCCGAGACGGAGGGTGGCGTCGTAGGTCTTGTCGGCGCCCGTGAGAAAGGCGGCCAGGCGCGTGGCACGTCCGAAGACCAGCGGCAGGAGCCCTGTCGCACGGGGATCGAGCGTCCCGGTGTGCCCGATGCTTCGCTCGCCGGACGTTCGGCGCAGCCGCGCCACGACGTCGTGAGACGTCGGACCGGCAGGCTTGTCGAGGAGGAGGACACCGTCCATGACAAATTGGAGATTGGGGATTGGGGATTGGCGATTGTTATTGGGGATTGGGGATTGGGGATTGGGCGCGCTCACGCACCTGAACCCGCGACGACCCCCTGGGCAATCGCCTCGCCGACGGCGTCCACCATCGCGCTCGCGCGCTCGGCGTAGTCGCCGGTGAGCGTGCAGCCAGCGGCGTTCTTGTGTCCGCCGCCGCCCCAGCGGCTGGCGACCTGGCGCACGTCGACGTCGCCCTTCGACCGGAGGCTGACGCGATAGGTGTCGCCGGCCTGGCGCTTGAAGAGCGCGACGCTCACGATCTCCTGGGCCGCCAGGGGCAGGTTGACCAGCCCTTCGACGTCATCCGCGGTGGCGCCGCACGCGGCGAGCAGCGCGTCGTCGAGGTAGAGCAGGGCCATGCGCTGGCCGTGGTGGAGGTCCATGCCATTGAGGAGCGCGCCCATCAGGCGGACGCGCCCGACGCCAAAGCTGTCGAAGACCTGGCGCGAGAGCCGCGCCAGGTCCACGCCCGTGCTGGCGATCCGCCGGCACGCGTCGAATGTGCGCGCCGTGATCGGCCCGTACCGGAAGCTGCCGGTGTCGGTCGAGATCGCCAGATACAGATGCGCGGCGATCTCGCGCGTCCACGGCACGCCCAGCGCGTCGATGATGTCAGCGACCATCTCGCCGCAGGCGGCCGCCGACGGGTCGAACCAGTTCACCGTGCCGTACATCCCGTTGCCGACGTGATGATCGACGTTGACGACGAACGCGCGATCCAGCCCCGCGACTTCCGGCCGCCCCAGGTCGCTGCACTCGAGGAGAACCGCGGCGTCGGCGGCGCCCTCGGCCCGGTCGGTGATCTCGATGCGGTCGGTGCCCGGAAACGCCCGGTACGGTGCGGGCACCGCGTCATGGCTCACGACGCGCACGCGCTTGCCGAGCGCGTCGAGGGCGAACGCCAGCGCCAGCGACGAGCCGATGGCGTCGCCGTCGGGCCGGGCGTGCGACGTCAGGATGAACGACTGCCGGGTGCGGAGCGCGGCGGCGACGTCGGCGGCCGAGGCGTTCACTCTGGGTCCTCGGGTTTTCTGGCCTGGCGCTCCGCCTCGAGGTCGAGCAGGATGCGTTCCAGCCGGTCCTGCGCTTCGACGCTCTCGTCGAACTGAAACTGCAGCTCGGGCACCCGGCGCAGACGGATGCGGCTGCCGATCTGGCGGCGCAGGAACGGCGTGGCGCGGCCGAGTGCGGCCTTCGTCTCGGCGCGGGCCTTCTCGTCGCCCATCAGGGTGTAGTAGACGCGGGCGACCTGGAGATCGGGCGAGACCTTCACGCGCGTGAGCGTGATCAGGCCGATGCCGGGATCGTGGGCCTCGCTCAGCAGGATCTGGCTCAGTTCCTGGCGAATCTGCTCGGCGACGCGGTCCGGACGTGATCCCTGCATGTCAGCGGAGGTACTCCACCTGGCTTCGGGTGACGAGTCCCGGCTCGAGCCGCTCGATCTCGTCCACCACCGACCGCATCGTCTGCTCGGCCATGTCGTCGGACGAGGCCACGGTCACGACGCCGAGCCCGGCGCGCTGCCAGAGGTCCTGGTGCGCCACCTCGGCGACGGCGACGTTGAAGGCCTGCAGCCGATCCTTGAGCCGTCGCAGGACCATGCGCTTGTCCTTCAGTGACTGCGACATCGGCAGGTACAGCTCGAGGGAGAGCAGCGCGACGGTCATGTGATCAAGTGCTAAGTAGGAAGTTTGAAGTTCGAAGTGCTGCACGGCGCATTCGTGAACCTCGAGATTCTTCCGAACCTCAAACTTCATACTTCATACTTGAAACTTCGAACTTCCTGGAGTCTTCACCCTGTCTGCGCGATCCGCTCGACCGTGAACACCTCGATGATGTCGCCGACCTTGACGTCGTTGAACCGGTCGAGCGAGATGCCGCACTCCAGGCCGGCCTTGACCTCGCTGACGTCGTCCTTGAACCGGCGCAGCGACGCGAGCTTGCCCGGCCACACGACGACGTTGTCGCGCAGCAGGCGGGCCTGGGTCTCGCCCGCTCGCGTGATGCGCCCGTCGATGACGATGCAGCCGGCGATCGTGCCGACCTTCGGCGTCTTGAAGATCTGCCGCACTTCGGCCGCGCCCAGTCGCGTCTCCTTGATCGTCGGCTCGAGCAGGCCGGCCATCGCCTTCTTCATCTCGTCGGTGACGTTGTAGATGATCGAGTGCTGGCGGATGTCCACCTTCTCGCGATCGGCGACCTCGGCGGCATTGCGATCGGGCCGCACGTTGAAGCCGATGATGATCGCGTTCGACGCGGTGGCGAGCAGCACGTCCGACTCGTTGATCGCGCCCACGCCGGTGTGGATGATGCGGATCTTGACCTTGTCGTCGCTGAGCTTCGTGAGCGTGTCGGCCAGCACTTCGGCCGAGCCCTGCACGTCGGCCTTGATGATGATCGGGAGCTCCTTGATGCCGCCCTCGGCCATCTGCTGCTGCAGCGACTCGAGCGTCAGGCGGCCGCCCTTGCCGCCGAGCGCCTTCTCCTTGGCCTGCGCCTGGCGGTACGCGACGACCTGGCGCGCCTTGATCGGGTCGTCGATGACCTGGAACGTGTCGCCCGGCGCGGGCAGCGCCGAGAGGCCGAGCACCTCGACCGGCGTCGACGGGCCGGCCTTCTTGACCTTGCGGCCGAGGTGGTCGAACAGCGCGCGCACCTTGCCGTCGACCGTGCCCGGCGATGAACAGGTCGCCCTCGCTGAGCGTGCCGTCCTGCACGAGCACCGAGCGCGACCGGACCGCGGCCGCGATCGAGCTTCGACTCGAGCACGGTGCCCTGCGCGTTGCGCGTCGGATTCGCCTTGAGATCCGCGAGGTCGGCGACGAGCAGGATCATCTCGAGCAGCTGATCGAGATTCTTCCGCTGCCGCGCCGACACCTCGACGGTGACGGTGGTGCCGCCCCACGCCTCCGGCATCAGGCCGAGGTCGGAGAGCTCGCGCTTGACGCGCTCGGGGTTGGCGTCCGGCTTGTCGATCTTGTTGATCGCGACGACGATCGGCACGTTGGCCGCCTTCGCGTGGTCGATCGCTTCCCTGGTCTGCGGCATGACGCCGTCGTCGGCGGCGACGACGAGGACGACGATGTCGGTGACCCGCGCGCCGCGCGCGCGCATCATCGTGAACGCTTCGTGGCCCGGCGTGTCGAGGAACACCACGCGGCGGCCGTTGATCTCGACCGAGTACGCGCCGATGTGCTGCGTGATGCCGCCGGCTTCGCGCTCGGCGACCTTCGTCTCGCGGATCGCGTCGAGCAGCGACGTCTTGCCGTGGTCGACGTGGCCCATGACCGTGACGACGGGCGCGCGCGGCTTCAGGTCTTCCGGCTTCGACGCTTCGGCCTCCACCTCGACCAGCTCCTCCTCGAAGCTGCGCATCAGCACCTCCGCGCCAAAGTCGCGCGCGATCGTCTGCGCCGTTTCGGCGTCGAGCGTCGAGTTGATCGTCATCATCATGCGGCGATCGATCAGCTCCTTGAGGACGTCCTTCACCTTCACGTCCAGCTTGTCGGCGAGGTCGCTGCACCGTCATGCCCTCGGCGAGCGTGATGAGCTTGGTGATTGGCGGCGGCGCTTCCTGCACCATCGCGGTGGCCGGCCGGTCTTCGCGGCGAACGGTCCTGGGCCGCGGCCCCGCGGGTCGGAACTGGGGACGTGGCCCCGACGGACGCGGTCCCGGCGAGGACGGGGACGCCGGTCGGATCGGCTGCGACGGCAGCGGTCGCGGACCGCCGAGCGGCGCCCGAGCGGCCGGCATCGACGGGCGGCCGCCGCCCGGCCGGACCTCATTCGGCGGCAGGCCCGGACGGGTCGGCGCCGGTGGCGACGGCAGCGGCCGGACGACCGGCCGCGCGGGGATCGGTCGCGCCGCCGGGGCTTCGCCGGTAAGCGGATCTTCGATGCGCAGGCGCCGGGTCGGCGGTACGAGCCGCCCGGCCGGGCGCGGCGGGGCGACGGGCGCGGGCGGCGGCGCCACCGGTCGCGCCACCTGGGGCCGGGCCGGAGTTTCCGCGGCCGGAGCGACGACCGGGGCTGGCGGCGCTTCCGACTCGGCCACAGATGCGCGGCGCCTCCATGACCGGCGCGGCGGCCGGTTCGGCCGGCGACGGCGCTGCGGCGGCAGGCGCGGCCGGTATGAAGTCCGCTGCGGCCGCGGGTGTTTCCACGGCTGGCGCGCCTTCAATGTCTGCCGCAGGCTCAGCGGGCGCGGCCGGGCGAATCGTCTTGACGAGGCGGGGGCGCAGCGTCACCGCCGCTGGACGCGGCGGCTCAGGCGCCGCCTTCGATTTGCCGCCGCCCTTCTTCGTCGCGGGCGTATCGGCAAACAGCGGGCCGTTGGGCAGCGTGATGTTCCGCTTCCTCGCGTGTCGCTCGACGAACTGCCGCGCGACGATTTCCTCGATCGAGCTCGAGGCGCTCTTCACGTCGATGCCGGTGTCCTGTTTGAGCAGGGTCATTGCGTCCTGGCTCGACATCCCCAGCAGTTCGGCGACTTTATAGATGCGGACAGTGGACAAAATTCCCCCGGGTCAAAAACTTCAGTCTACTTCGAACTTCAAACTTCGAACTTCAAACTTCAAACTTCGAACTTCCTACTGTCCCTCCGCCCCCTCCTCAGCGGGCTCGTCGGCGGCGGGCTCGTCGGCAGCCGGCTGGTCGGCAGCGGGCTGGTCGGCGGCGGGCTCGTCGGCGGCGGGCTCGTCGGCGGCGAGCGCCGTGGCGGACGCCGCGGCGTCTCGAGTGGCACGTTCGCCTTCGGCGGCGGTCCGCACGGCCTCGACAGTCTCGGCGTCGAAGCTCGGCAGGGCCGCCAGGTCCTCGGGCCTGGCCTCGAGCAACTTGTCGATCGTGTCGTACCCGGCCGCGCGCAGCTGTGCGACGACCTCGTCGTGGATGCCCGGCAGGACGAGCGGACCGGCGGTCTCCGCGCCGGTGCCGAAGTCGATGCCGGCCAGCTGCGCCTCGACTTCCTTGCGCTTCTCTTCCTCGCTCTTGATGTCGATCTTCCAGCCGGTCAGCTTCGCGGCGAGGCGGACGTTCTGGCCCTTCTTGCCGATCGCCAGTGACAGCTGGCGATCCTCGACCATGACCTCCATCACCCTCTGCTCGTCGTCCACGATGGTGACGCGCTGGACGCGGGCAGGGGAGAGGGCCTTGGTCACGAACGTGACGGGATCTTCCGAGAACTCGACGATGTCGATCTTCTCGCCGCGCAGCTCGCGGATGATCGCCTGCACGCGCGTGCCGCGCATGCCGACGCAGGCGCCGACCGGGTCGACGTCGCGCTCGCGCGAGAAGACCGCGACCTTCGCGCGGTCGCCGGCCTCGCGCACCGCGCCGCGGATCATCACGGTGCCGTCGTAGATCTCCGGTACTTCCTGTTCGAAGAGCTTGATGAGCAGCGCCGGGTCGGTGCGCGAGAGGATCACCTGCGGGCCCTTGGCGTTCTTCGTGACGGCCTTGATGACGGCCCGGACGCGGTCGCCGATGGCGTAGTTCTCCGCGCGCGACTGTTCCTTGCGCGGAATCTGCGCTTCGACGCGTCCGATCTCCGCGATGATGTCGCCGCTCTCGAAGCGCTTCACGGTCGCGTTGACGACCTCGCCGATCCGCTGGCTGAACTCGCCGTGAATCTTCTCGCGCTCCGCCTCGCGCACGCGCTGCGCGATGACCTGCTTGGCGGTCTGCGCGGCGATGCGGCCGAGCTTCTCGGTCTCCTTCGGGAACTCGATCTCCATCCCGACCTCGGCCTCGTCACCGTAGAGCCCGCGGGCCTCGTCGAGCGAAATCTCTTTCGCCGGGCTCGGTCACCTCGAGGACGATCAGCCGGACGGCGTAGAGCTCCACCTGGCCCGTCTCGAGATTGAAGCGCGTGCGCAGGTCTTCGTCGCCCTTGAAGACTTTGCGTGACGCGGCGAGGTACGCGTCTTCGATCGCGCCAATCACGATGGTCGGGTCGATGCCCTTGTCCTTCGCCACGACGTCGATCATCTGCTGCAGTTCGGTCGTTGCCATCGGTTAAAACTCCACTTCCAATCTCGCCCGGCTGATGGCCGCGAGCGGCACGTGATGCGTGCGCTTGCCCTCGGCCACGAGTACGACGCCATCGTCGACGCCAGACAGCCGGCCCGCGAAATGCGACTGGCCATCCACGGGCTCACTCGTCACGATCTTCGCCAGCCGCCCGGTGAACCGACGGTAGTCGGCCTCGCCGCGCAGCGGACGATCCAGCCCGGGCGACGACACCTCGAGCGTGTACTTCCGGTCGATGCCCGCCGTCAGGTCGTCGTCGACGTCGAGCAACGCGCTCAGGTCCACGCTCACGTGCCGGCAGTCGTCGATCGTGACCCCGTCTTCAGCCGGGCCTGCACTGGCCGGCGCGTTTCGGTCGAGGATGACCCGAAGCACCCAGCCAATCGACTCGCGGCGGAACTGGAGGTCGAAAATCTCGAGTCCGTAGCTTGCGGCGATACGTGCGGCCGCGGCCCGCAAGCGGGCCAGCGTTTCCTCGGGGACCGGCGCCACGTTGCCTCCCGCGGCAGGCCCCGACTTCGCGCCGGGCGCTTCGTCGAGGCAGGCCCCGACTTCGCGCCGGGCGCTTCGTCGAGGCAGGCCCCGACTTCGCGCCGGGCGCTTCGTCGAGGCAGGCCCCGACTTCGCGCCGGGCGCTTCGTCGAGGCAGGCCCCGACTTCGCGCCGGGCGCTTCGTCGAGGCAGGCCCCGACTTCGCGCCGGGCGCTTCGTCGAGGCAGGCCCTAAAACACGAAAAGTGGGCACGGGCCCACTTAGCAAGCCTTTCCCGCTAAGACCACCGACAAGTATATCAGACGGCGGAGGGGCTGGTCTGGGGACGCTTCAGTCGTGCAGGACGACGCTCAAAAGGGAGCTGTTGATCGTGATGCGGGAGGTCGCCGTCGTACTCGATGAAGCCGAGTTTCCTGAACTTGTTCAGAAAGAAATTCACGCGCGAGCGCGTGGTGCCGACCATCTCCGCCAGGGTCTCCTGGGAGATCGTCGGGACCACCGGGCGGGCTTGTTCCACTTCCCGTACCGGGCCAGCAGCAGCAGCGTCCGCGCCAGCCGTTTCTCGCTCGAGTTGAAGAGCTGATCGATCAGGTCCTCTTCGATCCGAATGTTGCGCGACAGCATGTGCGTGATGAACCGGTCGGACATCGCATGCTGGCGGTGCAGCAGCCGGGCCATCTTGTCCTTCTGGACGGACGCGATCGCGCTCGGCGTGATGGCGGTGGCGCTGCCCATCCGGACTCGCTGACCCGCCAGACACCCCTCGCCGAAGAAGTCGCCGGGGCCGAGCATCGCCACGACCGCCTCTCGGCCAGTCTTCGACACGACCGACAGTTTGACGCCGCCTGTGCGAATGTACAGGACGTCGTTGCCCGCGTCCCCCTGCGCGAAGATGCTCTCGCCGCGGGCGTACTTCACACTCGTCTTCGCAACTCCCGAGGAATCCAGAAACGCCTCGACGTCAAACGGCGAAGCGATCGTCCGTCGGCAGCTCGTCTTGCCAAGTGCCATGCGGCTCAGGATGACACGCGGTCACGTCATGGATCTGTACAGAGAGCACAGCCTCCGGGCGCCACGATGGACTGACAGATGTCGAAGGTTGCCGGTACGCCGAGCGCTTCGACGGCGACATCGACACCGAGCGCGTCTGCCGGATCCGTGATCGACGAGCGCGTCCGTCGGGGAGTCGCTAATCGTGCAGCACGACGGTGAGCAGCGAGTTGTTGACCTTGAGCCCGTTCCGGTAGTCGATGAATCCGAGTCGCTGGAATTTCTTCATGAAGAAATTCACGCGCGATCGCGTCGTGCCGACCATTTCCGCCAGCGTCTCCTGGGAAACTGGCGGCACCGCCCGCACGGGCTTGTCGTGCTTGCCGTACCGCGCCAGCAGCAAGAGCGTCCGAGCCAGCCGCTTCTCGCTGGAGTTGAAGAGCTGGTCGATCAGGTCCTCTTCGATCCGGATGTTGCGCGCCAGCATGTGGGCGATGAACCGATCCGACAGGGCATGCTGCTCGTGCAGCAGGCGCGCCATCGGCTCCTTGTCCACGAGAAGCACCGTGCTGTCCGTGGTCGCGGTCGCACTTCCCATGCGGACGGCCTGACCCGCCAGACATCCCTCGCCAAAGAACTCGCCCGGGCCCAGCATCGCGACGACCGCCTGTCGGCCCGCTTTGGAAAGCACCGACAGCTTCACGCCGCCCTTCTGGATGTACACCACCTGATCGGCGGGATCGCCCTGAGCGAACACGACGTCACCTCGCCGGTACTCCACAACCCGCCGGTCGATGCCCGCCGAGTCCAGGAAGGCTTGGGCGTCGAACTTGGCTTGCTGGTTCACCTTCATGCGTGATCCCTGTAGCGAATCCGAAGCCGACTTCAGTTGCGAGGATGCCGACCGATTGATGCTACCGCTTCATCCTATCGCGCTTTCTGGTCGCGTCGAAGCATTCGCCATGGAGAGAGAGGCCCCATTCCACGAACCGTGCAGGGAATCAGCATGAGCGCGGGCACGACGAAGATCCCCACGACCAGCAGCGAAAGGCTGGCAGCCACGTCGAACGGGGGGGCGATGAGGAGGCCGAGTCCGAATCCAAGGATCCAGGCCGGTATCAGGACGTTCTGCGTGAATCTGATGAACATGAGAGGCTACGACAGATAAGACGGTAGCGCACTCGGATTCTCGCGCGCTGTTCCATAGTGCAGAGGCCGACGTCCTCAAGTGGACAGACAGCGCCGCCACGAGCGAGTAGCGTGTTCATGAGGACAACATCATGCTTCAAGCAATCGCTCTCATTCTCGTCGTCCTGTGGCTGCTCGGAATGGTTACGTCGACCACGATGGGCGGGTTCCTTCACGTTCTGCTGGTTCTGGCGATCGTGGTCGTCCTTCTTCGGGTCTTCCAGGGCCGACGCCTGGCCTAGCCGCGCCGCCGCCTGGAACAACATCGGTCACCCAAGTTCAAAGAGAAGTACCACGGTGTCTCATCGCTATCTCAGTCTCGTTGCGTGCCTGGCCGCCGCGTCACTTACGGTTGGCGCGCAAGTCAAGAAAACCGATCAGAACAAAGAACAGGACCGCCTCGCCAACTGCGGCGTGGTGATGTCGGAGATCCTGAACGTCCCGGACAATGTTCCGCAGGAAGTTCTGGACAAAGCCGAGTGCGTCATCGTCATTCCGTCGATGACCAAGGTCGCGGTCGGCCTCGGCGGCAGCTACGGTCGCGGCGCAATGGTGTGTCGTTCCGGCAAGACGTTCAATGGCGCGTGGGGATCGCCGGCGATGTACACGATCGAAGGCGGCAGCGTCGGCCTGCAGCTCGGCGGGGAATCGACCGACGTCGTGTTGATGGTCATGAACTCGCGCGGCGTAGAAGCGCTGCTCGGGAGCACGGTCAAGCTCGGCGGCGACGCCTCGGCGTCGGCTGGACCCAAGGGACGACACATCGAAGCCTCCACGGACGCGACGATGCGCGCTGAAATCCTCAGCTACTCACGCTCACGCGGCCTCTTCGCCGGCGTCTCACTCGAAGGTTCGTCGCTCCGCCCGGACGACGACGCGACGGAACAGGTGTACGGGCACCGGATGAGTGCCCGATCGATCATCACGGGAACGACCGTGCGAGTGCCGGCCTCCGGCCGCGCGCTCGTGGACGTGCTCCAGAAGCACGCACCCTACAACGAGTCGGGGAAGGGCGAGCGCGGACCGTCATGAACGCCCCCTCTTCCGCCCACGCAGGACCGCGAGCGGGATGAAAGCCATCGCATGGCCGCGGAGTCGGCGCGACCAGCATCGCGAGGCACTCGAGACCGTTCGACAGGACCGCGAGCGCGTGCGCGAGGCTGGCGAGATGGCCAGGGCCGCACAAGCGAGGAAGCGCGCGCCGCAGGCGAGGCGGCCCGTCACGCCGCGATGGATGCCGTGCGCGCGACTGCCGACGCCCTGCAGGCCACACTCGAACACATGAAGCTCGTCGAAGAGATGCGGCGGACTCTTCGGGGCCTGCCAGAGATTAAGGGTCCAGAGGCCAACTAACCTCTGGTCTGTACGCAACATCGGGAGCGGAAATGTCCACAGTGAATGGCAGGGTCAAAAGCCTTGTGAGCGACAAAGGATTCGGGTTCATCGCCGCTGAAGACGGTCGGGAGTATTTCTTTCACCAGTCGGGCTGCCACGGCACTCAGTTCAGCGACCTTCGGGAAGGGCAGGCCGTCACCCTGGACCGTGGGGCAGGCCGAGTCACTCCACTGGCCGCTGCGGGCATCCTCTACCGCGATTTCTAGCCTCGAGCTCCCGCCGCCCCGCGTTTCGCGCCTGTGTCCTTGTGAACAGACGCTGGCCGCCGATGCGCGTAGCGTACTGAGAGCAGGATCTCGGCAACAATTGGAGGCGACATGTCTGGCAAGAACACATCAGTTTTTGGAATCTTCCCGAGTCACCACACCGCGGACGCGGCCGTGGCCGTGCTGCGGGCCAAAGGGTTTCGGAACACCGACGTGTCGGTGTTGTATCCCCAGAACACCGGATCGAAAGAATTTGGCCACCAGAAAGGCACGAAAGCCGCGGAAGGCACCGTCGCGGGCGGCGCAGCCGGCGCGGTTATCGGCGGTGCGCTGGGCTGGCTCAGCAGCATCGGTACGCTGGCGATTCCCGGCCTCGGGCCGCTTATCGCGGCCGGTCCGATCGTGGCGACCCTCGCGGGGATGGGCGCCGGTGGAGTGATCGGCGGCGCGGCCGGCGCGCTCGTCGGCAAGGGCAGGCCGGAATACCAGGCGAAGCGCTACGAGGGCCGGATGAGAAAGGGCGGCATTCTGTTGTCGGTGCACGCCGACGACCAGCAATGGGCGAGCAAAGGTGAGCAGATTCTCGAGCAGACGGGTGCTGAGGACATCGCCTCGACTGGAGAGACCAAAGGGGACTTCAGCAACTCTGACCGGCCCACCACCCGACCCGAAGCGCTCGCGCCGGAAGAGATCGTCAAGCGCTAGCCGCGACCACGCAGGCTGTGGCGTTCGACGGGCCGGACCGAGGGTCCGAGCCGTCGTGCAGCGCAGGGGTCGCTGGCCACGAGTGCTGCCACAGCCCGCGCAAAAAACGTCGGGCAATACGCCTTGGCTGAAGACGCGACGCGGTCAGCCGCGCGGTTGAACCGACACGATGGCGCCCGGCGTCCGCGCATGCCCCTGCTTGCCGCAGAGCGGACAGAAGTACTCGTCTGGACGTCTGGTAGCCGTAGAAGCCCTGGAGCCCCGCGCACTCGAGGTCCAAGAGGCGGTGGCATGAGGCGCACGTGGCCTCGACGACCACGTGCGCAGGGGACGTGAGGGTCACTCTCATGGCGTTGCCAGCAGGTCGAGCGGCCCCGGCCCCTTCACTTTTCCGAGCACGCGGCCCAGCCGAAACCCAACCGCCCGTTCGGTACTCTCGGAGGATGCTGACGCACCTGACGAACCGAAAAAAGAAGACGAGAAGGATGAAACCAACGATCGGCGCCAGCGTTGTCGTCATGAAGGGTCGTTGCTCCCAGGCTAACGCGTCCCTCACAGCCGGGCTGTGCGGAACAGCACAGTCAGCCTCGACGTCTTTGGGCGTGCGGCCGGTCGGGGCTAGCGGATGACCGACGCGACGAGATCGTAGCCCCGGGCGCCCGTGAGCCTGGCGGTGGTCACCTGACCCAGTTCGAGCTGGGTCGCGTCGCAGTCGGAGAGATAGACCACGGTGTCGATGTCGGGGGCCTGGCCCTCGAGCCGCCCCTGCAATACCAGCGCCGACTCTGGCGACGGACCGTCAACCATGACGCGCACGATGTCGCCCAAGCGCGCCTTGTGCTTCTTCGCGACGATGTGCTTTTGCAGCTTCATCACGGCGTCGCGTCGCGCGGCTTTGACGTCCGCCGGCACGTCGTCGTCGAGCGCCTCGGCGCGCGTGCCTTCCTCGTGCGAGTAGGTGAAGACGCCGACGTGATCGAAGCCCGTGTCGCGAACGAAGTCGATCAGCTCGGTGACATCCTGCTCGGTCTCACCCGGAAAGCCGACGATGAACGTCGTTCGCAGCGTGACGCCGGGGACCTTCTGGCGAATGCGCGCGATCAGCGTGTCGTAGGCTTGGCGGTTGCCTGGACGGCGCATTCGCCGCAGCACGTCGGCCGACGCGTGCTGGAGCGGCAGGTCGATGTACTTGCAGACCTTCTCGCACTCCGCCATCGCGTCGAGCACATCGTCGGTGATCGTCGTCGGATAGAGGTAGAGCAGGCGGATCCACACGAGGCCGTCGACGCCGTTCAGCCGGCGCAGCAACCGCGCGAGCGCGCCGCGCTCGCCGCGATCGATGCCGAAGAACGTCGTGTCCTGCGAGATCAGCAGGAGCTCGCGCACGCCTTGCGCCGCGAGCCGCTCGGCCTCGACGACGATCGAGTCCTCGTCGCGGCTGCGGTACGCGCCGCGCAAAGTCGGGATGATGCAGAACGCGCAGGTGTAGTCGCAGCCTTCGGCGACCTTCACGTAGGCGTAGTGGCGAGGCGTCGTCAGCAAGCGGGGAGTGCTCGCGTCGTAGAGGTACGTCGGTGGTTCCGGGGTTCCGCCCTTCGACGAACTCAGGGCGCCCCGAGCTTGTCGAGGGGCGAGGCGTTCCGAGGTTCCAGTAATCTCAGACGGCGATCTGAAGAGCTTGACCGGTGAGCCCGTCGGAGTGCTGCTGCCTGTCGATCCGCCAATCGCGCCGACGATCTCCGGCACCTCGCCCGTGCCGAGGACGACGTCGATTTCGGGGATCTCCGCTTTGAGCTGATCGCGGTACCGCTCGCCGAGACAGCCGGTCACGACCAGGCGCTTCGCGCGGCCGTCGCGCTTGAGCTGGGCCATCTCGAGGATGGCGTTGACGGATTCTTCCTTCGCCTTGTCGATGAAGGCGCACGTGTTGACGACGATCACGTCCGCGTCCTCGGCGTTGGCGGTGATTTCATGTCCCGCGTCGCGCGCCAGCCCGAGCATGACCTCGCCGTCCACGAGATTCTTCGGGCAGCCGAGGGAGAGGAAGCCAAGTTTCATGTGAAAAGCACGTGACGGGTACGGATCATCGGATACAACCGGTGCAGCATCCGCGGGTACGGAATCGCCTCGCGCAGGTGCTCGAGGCCGCAGATCCACGAGACGACGCGCTCGATGCCCATGCCGAAGCCGCCGTGCGGCACGCTGCCGAAGCGCCGGAGATCGAGGTACCACTCGAACGCCTCACGCGGAAGCTTGTGCTCGTCGATTCGCTGCAGCAGCAGGTCGTAGTCATCGATGCGCTGGCCGCCGCCGATGATTTCGCCGTAGCCCTCGGGCGCGAGCACGTCGACCGACAGCGTCACGTCCGGCCGGCCGTCCTGCGGCTTGAAGTAGAACGCCTTGATCGCGCTCGGGTAACCGGTCACGCACACCGGCCCCTTGAAGTGCTCGGAGAGCGCCGTTTCGTCCGGGCTGCCGAAGTCGCCGCCCCATTCGAACGGGAGCCCCTTCTCCTTCAGCAGCTTCACGGCGTCGTCGTAGGTGATGCGCGCGAACGGCGCGTGACGGCTCGCGAGCGTCGTCGTGTCGCGCTCGAGCGCCTTCAGCTCGCGCGCGCCGCCGGTCGAGCACGCGCGCGACCACGTCGACGACGAGCCCTTCGGCCAGCTCGATGACGTCGTCGAGCGTCGCGTAGGCGACCTCGGGCTCGACCATCCAGAACTCGGTGAGGTGGCGGCGCGTCTTCGATTTCTCGGCGCGGAACGTCGGGCCGAAGCAGTACACGCGGCCGAGCGCCATCGCGTTGGCCTCGTTGTAGAGCTGGCCGCTCTGCGTCAGGTAGGCCGTGGTGTCGTCGAAGTACTGCACGGGGAAGAGCGTCGTCGTGCCCTCGCAGGCCGACGGCGTGAAGATCGGCGTGTCGGCGAGGATGAAGCCGCGGCTGTTGAAGTAGTCGCGCACGGCGTCGATCACCTCGTGGCGCACGCGCAGAATCGCCTGCTGGCGCTGCCGACCGGATCCAGAGGTGACGGCGGTCCATGAGGAAATCGACGCCGTGCTCCTTCGGCGTGATGGGGAAGTCGTGCGCCTCGCTCGACGACCTCGAGGCCGGTGACGTCGATCTCGTAGCCGCCCGGGGCGCGCGTGTCGGCGCGCACCGTGCCCGTGCACGACGATCGCGCTCTCCTGCGAGAGGTGATCGGCGCGCGCGAACGTCTCGTCGCCGACGGCCGCCTTCGACATCACGGCCTGGATGAAGCCCGACCCGTCGCGGACCTGCAGAAAATGAATCTTGCCGCTCGACCGGCGGTTGGCCAGCCAGCCCTTGATGGTGACGGGCTGGCCGTCGTACTTCGCGATGTCCTCGATGTATGCGTGCATCTGCGTTCATGACGAATGGGCGAAACGGGTGACTGGGCCTTTCATGATTCGAACGATATGGGCGCGGCCAAGTCATCCAGTATGGCCTGAAGTCGGGTCCGGGCGCGAACCGTGCGCGCCAGGACGCCCGGCGCGTCGCCGTGGTCGGCGACCTCGAACACGAGCGGGCCCGCGTAGCCCATCTTCGACATCGCCATCAACGTCGCGGCCCAGTCGATGGTCCCCTCGAAGGGCACCAGGTGGTTGTCCAGCTGGCCCTTGTTGTCGTGCACGTGCGTCGTCGATGACGTGGCCCGACAGCGCCTCGGCGGCCTCGGGCGCGCCGCCGATCAGATGCGCGTGGCCGAAGTCGAGGCAGACGCCCGCGTCCAGAGTCGAGGCTCGTCGAGCAACTCGAGCAGCGCGTCGGGCGTCGACAGCTCGTTGGGCATCACCTCGAGCGCGAGCCGGACCCCGGCGGCGTCTGCCGATGTCCGCGAGCTCCTCGACGCTGCGCCGCGCGAGGCGGCGTCGTTGTCGCCGGGCGGGATCGGCCTGCAACTTCGGCAGGCCGAGGTGGACGACCATCGCGCCCGCAGCCGAGGCGCCGCGCGGCCTCGAAGGCAGGCGCGTCTCCGCCAGCGCCTCCGTCGCGACGAGCGGCGTCGCTCGCGGCATTCGAGTACGCGCGCCCCCAGTCGCCGTCCGTGAAGCCCTCGCAGATCGGCGCGTGCATGCTGCCCGCCTCGAGGCCGAGCGCGTCGAGCCAGCCCGCCAGCTCGTCGATGTGCCGCGCGTCGTGGTAGTCGACGTGCGTGCGCGTGGCGAACAGCTCGACGAGGTCGAAGCCGCTGGACGCGATCGCCTCGAGATGCGCGCGGCTCAGCCGCTCGCCGTGAAACAGGTGCGTCGACAGGCCGAACCGCATGGCGGTCATCGAATTCCTCGATGTAGAGCCGCGAGCAGCTCGCGCAGCCGCGCGAACCGCGGGTACGTCGCGCAGGTTCTCCCGCGCGTACTCGAGCGTGCGCGGGATGTACTGAATGTAGACCGGATTGCCGCGCGCCGATCGCCTGGTAGCCGAACGTGCCGAGCGCCTTCAGATTGCGCTGCAGCGCCATCAGGTCGAAGCGCGCGCGGAACTGCCGCCGCTCGCGCCGCGTCCGCCCCCGCAGCGCCAGGAAGTACGCGATGAGCTCGTCGACGACCGCTCCGGGCATGTCCACGTACGAATCGCGCAGGAGCGAGACGAGATCGTAGGTGTCCGGTCCCATGCGCGCGTCCTGAAAGTCGATGATGCAGAGCCGGCCGCCGGCCAGCATCAGATTGCGGCTGTGATAGTCGCGGTGGCAGAGCACGCGCGGCTCGGCCGCCAGTTCGCTCGACGATGCGCCGAGACTCGCGCCGCAGCGCCTCGCGCGGGCGCCGCCGGCGAGACCGGCGCCGCGATAGCCCTCGAGGAAGTGCTTCATGAAGAAGTCGATCTCCCAGGTGAGCTTCTCGACGTCGAACGCCATGCCGTACGGCAGGTACCGCGGCGTCGGCCAGCTCGCGCCCGCGCCGCTGAAGCATCACGATGAACGATCGATCGCCTGACGGTAGAGCGCGGCGTGCGCGGCGGCCGGCCCCGTGCCGACGTGCGCCTGCAGCGTGACGTCGCCGAGATCCTCGAGCGCGAGGACGCCGAGGTCGTCGGCGTGGCCGAGGATGCGCGGGCACGGGCACCGGCATCGCGGCGAACAGCGCGTGCACGTTGACGAACGGCAGCGTCGCGTAGTCGAACGGCGCGGCGTGCACCGCGAGCACGAACGGAATCGCCGTCCGGGGCAGGACGCGGAAGTACCGGCGATCGGAGGCGTCGCCCGTGAGCGGCACGACGCGCGCGTCCGGCTCGCCGGCGCGCGTCGAGATAGCCGTCGACCGGATCGGGAATCGGCGGCGGCGGTCACGTGCAGCAGTCGCAGACAGCTCTACGGCGAGCCCGGCGATCGCGCCGCGGAGCGTCCATCCGATCGCCCGGCGCGGGCGACGGACGCCGGCAGCAGAACCGGCCTGTCGAAGCGCGCAGTCGCAGCGGGCACGCGGACGCCGGTCGCGACCACGCACTCGTCCAGCGTCCGTCCGCCGCGGCGATCCGCCCCGGCCCAGACGACCGAGCGCGCACGCGCGCGCCGGCGGCCACCGTCGCGCCCGCCTCGATGGCGCTGTCGTCGCTCAGCCAGCCGCAGCGCGGCCTCGAGATAGTCACGCGGCGTGCCGACGTCGAGAAGCGGGTGCCGACCGGATAGCCGCGGAGCGCGTCCCGGCTCGGCTGACGACCAGATCGCGATAGAGGCCGGCGACGGTCTCCGCCGGCACGCCGTCCGGAAGCGGCGCGAACACCTCCGCTCCGACGACCTGCACGCCGACGAAGTGCCAGCTGCCGCCGAGGCGATCCCCGCGGCACGAAGCCCGTCACCCGGTGGTCGGCGTCGACCTCGACGCCGTTGTAGCGGTCGGGCGCGCGGATTCGGGACGACCGCCATGGTGACGTCCGCGCCGCTGCGCCTCGTGCTGCTCGATCATCGGCGCCAGCGCGAAGTCGCACGAGCGTGTCGCCGTTGACGATGAGCAGCGTGCCCGACGCGAGGAGCGGCAGCGCGTGACGCGGCCCGCCGGCCGACCCGAGGATCTCCGGCTCCCACGAGTACCGCACGCGCAGGCCCAGCTGCGAGCCGTCGCCGACGACGCCCGTGATGGTCTCCGGCCGATGGTGCAGGTTGATCACGACGTCGCGTCACGCCCGCCGCCTGCAGCCAGTCGAGCACGCGCTCGATGAGCGTTCGGCCCGCGAGCGGGCACCGCCGGCTTGGCGACCAGGCGCGTCAGCGGATCGAGCCGCGTGCCCGTGCCGGCGGCGAGAATCAGGGCGCGGGAGCATGCGCTCCCCATCTTACGCAAGATTACGAGGGCTTCCGGGCGGACTCGAACAGCATGTCGCCGGCGGCCGCCGCTGCGCGCGGCACCAGGCGGCATAGAGCGCGGATAGGATTCCAGCTCGGTAGTCGACGCGCGATCGGCCGAGGCGGAGCGCCACTCCTGGATGACCGCCGGTGGCGCTTCGATTTCGACGAAGACGCCCGATCGGCGTCTCGTCGATCGTGACGCGCGCGTCGCCGATCGTGTATTCCTCGCGGTACTTCTCGCCGCGAAACCACTGCCGGAACCCGAGCGACGTGAGGATCCGCTCGGCCATGTCCGCGTCGCCGACCGCGGTCTCGATTTCCTCGCGGCTCTTGACGGGGCCGGGCTGGACGGGGCCTTTGAATGTCAGAAGCGCGCGGCCCGCGTCGCGGCGGAGCCGAGCGCGGCGCCACGCGCCCGCAGACGCGCGGTCGGGCGTGTCAAAGAGGCAATCGTCGAGCAGCCGCCGAGACACGTCGAGGCGGCCGCCGGCGGCGTTCACCGCGCGGCGCGCCGCCTCGACGCTGTCGAACGCGCAGCTTGACTTCGTGCTCGACCGCTGCGCGATGCCGTTCGGCGGGCGCTACCGCTTGCGCACCAGCACGAGCCCCTCCTGGCCGTCGCGCCAGGTACCGCATGCGGACGGTCTGGCCGATCGGCACCTTGTCCAGCGCGCTGCTCACCTGATCGAGGCTCGACATCGCCTGCGCCGTCGACGGCTGAGGATGACGTCGCCGGGCGAAAGCCCCGCGCCGGGCGGCCGCACCGCCACCGGATCCATGGCGCTGATCACCGGCGCCGCCGCGTGCCGGCGGGCAGGTTCAGCTGCACGCGCGATGGCCGGGGTGATCTCCCGCAGCTGCATGCCGAAGTCGGTATCCTTCGGCTCGTTGCGCGGCGCGCGTTGCCGGTTGGGCGCGAGCTCGTCGCCGGCCGCCTGCTCCTGCTCCTCGGCGAGATCCAGCGCCTCGACCTTGACGCTGAGCGTCATGGGTTTCTTGCCGTCGCGGTAGATCTCGACCGGCACCGATCGTGCCTGGCGCCGTGCGCATGACCATGTCGACGAGTTCGTTGTTGTCCTTGACCGGCTTGCCGTTGAACTCGGTGATCGACGTCGCTCGACTTTGATGCCCGCCTTGTCGGCCGGGCCGCCGCCCGTGACCGTGCCGACGATCGCGCCCGACAGGCCGGGCAGGCCGTAGCTCGTCGTCGACGTCCTTGGTGCAGCGGCGCGCGCAGCACGGAGACGCCGATGCGGCCGCGCGACGACCTTGCCCTCGCGCAGCTGCGGCAGGATGTCGCGCACCGTGTTGATCGGGATGGCGAACCCGATGCCGACGTTGCCGCTGCCCCGAGTCGCGTGACGATCGCGTGTTGATGCCGATGACCTCGCCGCGGATGTTGAGGAGCGGGCCGCCCGAGTTGCCGCGGTTGATCGCCGCGTCGGTCTGAATCATCATCCTGCGGCCGCCGCCGACCGCGCCGGCGCGCTGGTCGCGGCCGACCGCGCTCACGACGCCGACGGTCACGGTGTTCGACAGCGCGAACGGATTGCCGATCGCCATGACCCAGTCGCCGGGCGCGAGCTGCGATCGGAGTCGCCGAACTTCGCTTCCGAGCAGCGCGTCCTTCGGCAGCTCGGTCAGCTGGATGAGCGCGGTGTCGGTCAGCTCGTCGCGGCCGACCACCTTCGCCGGCAGCCCCGTCTCGAGCTGCTCGTCCATGCCGTCCAGGAACACCTCGATGCGCTTCGCGTCGTCGACGACGTGGTTGTTCGTCAGGATGAAGCCCTGCTTGTCGATGATGAAGCCGCTGCCGGCGCCCTGCACGGTTTCTTCCTGCGGCGGCTGCTGCGTTGCGATTCCGGCCGCCGCCGCCCCTGGAACGGATTGATGCCGAAGAAGTCCTCGATCGATCGAGACGGCCGCGTGCCCTCGATCACGATGCTCACGACCGCCGGCCTCGCGTTGTGCGCGATGGTCCGGAACGTCGTCGCGTCGAGCGCGCCGGTGAGCGGCGCGCTGTTGGTCGCCGGCACGCTCAGCGTCCCGGCGAACGACGCCGGCGCCAGGTCCAGCCGCGACGGCGATCACCATGCCGACCACGAGTGAGGCCAGGCGACGAGGACTCCGTAGAAAAACGTCGATTTCCGACCAGACATGTTCATCGCTCCGAAGGGTCGCGCGCCGCGCGCCCGGCTGTTCGCGATCCACCTATCGTCTCGACGCCAGACCCGCGGTCTAGCGGCGCGTCGCGATCCGCACCAACGTCTGCTGGCGGGGACCCGTCACCTCCGCCGAATGCTCGCCGACCACCATGTTGATTTCCGTGCGCACGCCGAACGTCGGCGTGTAGATGCCCGGCTCGATCGTGAAGCCGGTCCCGGGCACGAGCCGCCGGTCGTCGTGCGTCTCGTAGTCGTCCATGTGGACGCCGTTGCCATGCACTTCCTCGCCCAGGCTGTGCCCCGTGCGATGGATGAACTGCGCGCCGTAGCCGGCGGCCGTGATCACCTCGCGCGTCGCGCGGTCGACCTCGTACCCGTAGATGGGCTCACCCGCGGCCGACCGCCGCCTGCACTTTGGTCACGGCCGCGTCGCGGCCCGCGACGATCACGCCGAAGGCCTTGGCGATCTCGGCCGGCGCCTCGCCGGAGAACCCCGCACCAGGTGATGTCGGCGTATACCGCGCCGGGCCGGTCGAGCTTGCCCCAGAGGTCGAGCAGCAGCACTTCGTTCGGCCGGATGGCGCGGGACCGCTCCGGCGACGGCGCGTAGTGCGGGTTGCCGGCGTGTCTCCTGCGCGCCGACGATCGGCGGCGCGTCGGCGACCAGGCCCTCTTTCTGAACCAGCCGACCATCTGCTGCTGCACCTCGTACTCGGTGAGCGCGTCCCCGCCGGAGAGCTTCGCGCCGACGTACTCGAACGCGCGATCCTTGATCTGGTAGAGCTTCTCGGACGCCGCGCGATGCGTGGCAATCGCCGCCGCGTCCCAGGCGGCCTCGAACCGGCCGACGAGGTCGCCCGAGGAGATCACGCGCACGCCGTGCCGGCGGACGAAGTCGATCGTGCCGGCGTCCACGCGCGAGAGATAGGGAATGGCGCACTCCGGCGAGTACTCCATCGCCACGACTTTCGACCCGCGCAGCAGATCCGCGACGCCCTGCTCGAGCTGCCGCCGGCCCGCGTACGAGGTCTTCTCGCCGGGCAGGCCGTCGAGGACGAACGGCTCGATCGCGTGGACCAGTTTCTTGGGCGCGCCCGTCGCCGGGATGAAGTAGTACCAGCGGCGCGTCGTGTGCTGGCCGGTCAGGCCCGCCAGCGCCGTCGGCGATCGGATTCGAGCCGTGGAAGTCGTAGAGCAGCCAGCCGTCCACCGTGTCCATGGCGAGCGTTTTCTGAATGGCAGGAATATCGAGCCGCATCCGCCGAGTATAGCCGTCTGGTCGTTGGACGACGGAGGGGGGGTGAAAGTTTTACCTGCCCATTCGGGGACACCCCGGCGGAGTGTTCGGCGGGGCCCGGCCTAGATCTCGCCGTTCCACTCTTCCGCTTCCGGCGCGGTCGAGCGAAACACGTCGAGGTGCCACTTGCCGCCGCCCCACGGCTCGATGACGTCCGCGGCGACGACGTCGATCAGGATCTCCGCGTAGCGTCCGGTGCTCGGGATCCTTCTCCAGGTGATACGCCTCGTCGTCCCAGACGAAGTTCGGGTAGAGCAGCAGCGTCAGGAACAGATCGTAGCCGTCGTCGACGACCAGCAGCTGGCCGACCGGGCGCTTCTGCGTCGAGTGATAGACGAGGTATTTTTCGGCGCTGTGCGCGCGGATGTACCGCTTCAGCGTGAACTCGCGGGCGACGATGTCCTCGACGGCGATCTTCTTGTCCCAGCAGTCGCGGCAATACCGTTCGTCGCCGCGCGGCTCGGAGACTTCCTTCGCGCCGCAGAGCGCGCATCCGACGGGTTCGGCGACCTTGCGAGCCATAAGCTCCCGATTATAGCCGGACGGCCTTGCGCCCCGAGGCGAACGCCGGCGCGTAGGCGCGCTGGACGTACTCCTTGAGCATCCGGCGCGCAGAGAAGCGCGGCGTGATCGTGAGCATCGCCTGCTTCACCATGGCGAGCCAGCGGCGCGGCACGCCGCGCGCGTCGCGCTCGTAGTAGGCGGGCACCACCTGCTGTTCGAGCAGGCCGTAGAGCGCGTCGGCGTCGGCCGCGTCGGCGGCATCGGCGTCGCCTGCCGCACCCGCGATCCGCCAGCCGTTCGATCCGGTGTAGCCCTCGGCCCACCAGCCGTCGTCGATGCTCAGGTGCAGCACGCCGTTCATCGACGCTTTCATGCCGCTGGTGCCGCTGGCCTCGAGCGGCTTGCGCGGAGTGTTGAGCCAGACGTCGCAGCCCTGGACGAGCAGGTGCGCCACGTGCAGGTCGTAGTCCTCGACGAAGGCCACGCGCCCGCCGAAACGCGGGTCGAGCGCGTGGCGGAAGACGCGCTGCAGATGATACTTGCCGCCTTCGTCGGCCGGGTGCGCCTTGCCGGCGAAGACGATCTGCACCGGCCGGTCCGCGGCGTTGACGATGCTCGACGAGCCGATCGACGTCGCGGAAGATGAGATCGGGCCGCTTGTAGGCCGTGAAGCGCCGCGCGAAGCCGATCGTGAGCGCGTGCGGGTCGAGCATGGCGCCGCCCGCGATGACGCGCGACGCACTCGCCGAATCGCCCGTCCAGCGCTGCCGGACGCGCTCCCGGATGAACTGAAACATGAAGGCGCGGACGCGCTCGCGCGCCGCCCACAGGTCCTCGTCGGGGATGTCGAGGATGCGCGACCAGATGGCCGCGTCTTCGGTACTGGTCGCGCCACGCGGCGCTCAGGTGACGCTCGTAGAGACGCGACATCTCGCCGGAGACCCACGTCGGCACGTGCACGCCGTTGGTGATCGCGGCGACGGGCCGCTCGTCGACGGGCGTGTCCGGCCAGAGCGGCGCGAACATCTCGCGCGTGACGTCGCCGTGCAGCTGGCTCACGGCGTTGATCGCGCCGGACGACCGCATCGCCAGCGCCGTCATGTTGAACTGGCTGCCCTGACCGGCGTCGTAGCTGCCGAGCGCCATGAACATCTCGCCGTGGCCGTTCATCGATCCCCAGCAGGCGGAGAGTTGTTCTTCCACCAGCGGGAAGGGGAACGCGTCGTGGCCGGCCGGCACCGGCGTGTGCGTCGTGAAGATCGTCGTCCGCCGGACTTCGGCGAGGGCGTCCTCCCAGCCGAAGCCGGACGCGAGATAGTCGCGCATCCGCTGCAGGATGACGAACGCCGCGTGGCCCTCGTTGAGGTGCCAGACCGCCGGCTGCAGACCGAGCGCGCGCAGCGCCAGCACGCCGCCGAGGCCCAGGACGATCTCCTGCTGCAGCCGCGTCTCTTTGCCGCCGCCATAGAGCCGGGCCGACAGCTCGCGATCCCATTCGGCGGTTCTGCGGCAGGTCGGTGTCGAGCAGGAACAGCCGCACGCGGCCGAGCTGGACCTCCCACACCTGCACGAGCACGCTGCGCTCGGCGAGCGGCACGAGGATGACGCACGGCTTGCCGTCCACGGTGCGGGCCTCGACGATGGGCGCCTGCGTCCAGTTGAGCCGCTCGTAGACCTCTTCCTGCCAGCCGTCGGCCGATGATGCGCTGGCGGAAGTAGCCCTGCGGATACATGAAGCCGACGCCGACGAGCGGCACGCCCAGGTCGCTGGCCTCCTTGCAGTGATCGCCCGCCAGCACGCCGAGGCCGCCGGCGTAGATCGGCAGCGACTGGTGCAGCGCGAACTCCGCCGAGAAGTACGCGATCGACCTGCGTCGGCGGCGCGTCCACCACGCTGTTCCACCAGGTACGGCGCGAGGACGCCGCCGCGCTGCGTCGGCGTCCATCGCCCCGAGCGCGGCGTCATAGGCGGCGAGGAACGCCGGGATCGGCCGCCGCGCGCTCGAGCGCCTCGGTGGACATCCGCTGCAGCATCAGCACCGGGTTGTGGGTGGTCGGCCGCCAGAGCGTGTAGTCCATCCGGCGGAAGACGTCCGCGCGCCGGATTCCACGTCCACCACAGGTCGTACGCCAGTTCAGGCAGTCGTCGACAGGCGCGACGGAATCATCGGGAAGTAGTCACGCGCAGGCACCCACGAGGTTGGCAAAGCGGGAGAGATCGATGTTGCCGCCGGAGACGACCGCGACGACGCGCTTGTGGCCGCGCGCGCGCATCTTCGGCGAGAGCGCCGCAGCCATGGCGCAGGCGGCGGCGCCTTCGGCGATGACGTGACACCGTTCCGCGGCGAGCTTCATCGCCCTCGCCGCCTCGTCGAGCGTCACGACGATCGACCTCGTCCACGTTCTGGGCGACGATCGGCCACATCGTCGCGAGCACGGACTGGCCGCCCGCGCCGTCCACCCACGATCGGCTCCAGTTCTCGTACCGCATCGGCTTGCCGGCTGCGAGCGAGACGCGCAGCGGCGCGGCGTTTTCCGGCTCGGCGGCGTACACGCGCGCTTCCGGCCGCAGCGCACGCATGACCGTGCCGATCCCCGAGAGCAGGCCGCCGCCGCCCATCGGGGCGACGACCGCGTCCACGTCGGGCAGATCTTCCAGGATCTCGAGGCCGCAGGTCCCGTTCCCGCTGATGAAGTCGTCGTCGTCGAAGGGATGGACCATGCGGCCGGTCATGCGATCCGAGTGGTGCGTCTCGACCGCCGTCCAGGCTTCGTCGAAGGACGCCGTGACGATCGACGCGCCCAGACGCTCGATGGCCGCGAGCTTGGTCGCCGGGGCGCCGTCCATGACGAGGACGGAGGCGCGCGCGCCCGCTTCGCGCGCCGCCAGCGCGACACCCTGCGCGGCGTTGCCGGCGCTCACGGTCCAGACGCCGTCCCTGAGCGCCTCGGCCGGCAGCTGCGCGATGGCGTTCATCGCGCCGCGAATCTTGAACGAGCCGATGGGCTGAAAGATCTCGAGCTTCAGGAAGATCTCGGGCGTCGAGCGTGAAAGCGGGTCGAGTCGAACCAGGGGCGTCCTCGCGGCCACGGTATACACGCGTGTGGCGGCGGCGCGGACGGTATCGATGGAGACGCGGCGCATGCGGGCGAACGAAATCGTATCGGATTACCGGCGGCGGCGGTAGACTCGGCGGGGAACAAAGTGCCGGCGCGGTGCCAGGTGCCCGGTGCTGCCCCCAATGCCCAGTGCCCAACGCCCAATGCCTGATTTAACTATGTCCAGAGATATGAATCGTCGAGATTTCATGGCCACGACGGCCGCGGCGGGATTGGCGGCGGCCGCGCGCCCGCTGGCCGCGGCCTCAGGTCCGACCGTCATCGCGCGTGCGTCGCGGCCGGTCGTCATCGCCTCGGGCAACGGTCATCGCTTCAAGAACGGCGGCACGAAGACGTGCGTCGAAACCGCGTTCGAGATGATCGCCAAGGGCGGCGATGTGCTCGACGCCGTCATTGCCGGCGTCAACATCGTCGAGCTCGATCCGCTCGACGACAGCGTTGGCTTCGGCGGTCTGCCCAACGCGGACGGCGTCGTGCAGCTCGATTCGTGCTGCATGCACGGGCCCAGGAAGCAGGCCGGCGGCGTCGGCGGCGAGCGAGAACGTCAAGACGCCGTCGCTCGTGGCGAAGGCCGTGATGGAACGCACCGACCATCATCTGATTGCAGGCAAGGACGTGACGACGTTCGCGCGCAACCTCGGCTTTGAAATCGTCGCCGACCTCAACACGCCGAACTCGCGCGAGAAGTGGCTCAAGTGGAAGCAGGCGACCGACCCGCTCCACTACATCAAGGATCCCGAGGCGCGCGACGCGGCCATCCGGCAGGTCACGCTCGACATGGTCGCGGCCGGGTTCGATCAACGCGAACCACCTGCACGGCACGATCAACTGCAACGGCGTCAATGCCGCCGGCGACGTCTGCGGCGTGACGACGACGAGCGGGCTGGCGTGGAAGATTCCGGGTCGCGTAGGGGACTCGCCGATTCTCGGGGCGGGCCTGTATGTCGACAACGACGTCGGCGCGGCCGGATCGACCGGCCGCGGCGAGGCCAATCTCTACAACCTGTGTTCCTTCCTGATTGTCGACGAGATGCGTCGCGGCGCACGGCCGAAAGACGCCGGTATGACGGCGCTCAAGCGCATCCAGGAGAACACGATCGAGAAGCGTTTGCTCAATCCGCGCGGGCTGCCGAACTTCAACGTCAACTTCTACATCCTGGCGAAGAGCGGCGAGCACTCGGGCGTCACGATGTACAACCCGGGCGGGACGCTGACCTACGCCATTTGCGACGAGCAGGGCGGCCGGTTCGACAAGCTCGAGCCGCTGCTCGACGGCGCGCCCGACAAGTAGCCCGCCGGCCGGGGCCGCGGTGCGTGCGGCCAACATTCGCGGCGGTTTCTTCGTCCAATCCGGAGGAGCAGCCCGATGGCCTGGTGGAGACGGGAGCCGCGCAGCGCCGCGCCGCCGGCGGCCACGGGCGAGATGCCGCTCATCCGCCTCGAGCGGGTCACCCGGATCTTCGACGGCGACGCCGATGAGCCGGCCGTCGCGCTTCGGGACGTCACCGCGGACATCGACCGCGGCGAGTACATCTCGGTCAGCGGTCCGTCAGGCTGCGGCAAGTCCACGTTCCTGTCGATCCTCGCGCTGCTCGACTCGCCGACGAGCGGCCGGTACTGGCTCGCGGGCCGCGCGGTCGATCAGCTGTCGCCGGGCGAGCGCGCGCGCCTGCGCAACGTGGACATCGGCCTGGTCTTCCAAAGCTTCAACCTGCTCGGCGATCTCAGCGTGTACGAGAACGTCGAGTACCCGCTCACGCTTCGCGGCACCGGCCTTGACGAGCGCCGGCGGCGCGTGACCGCGGCGCTCGACCGCGTGGGGCTGTCGGCGCGCGCGCGCCAGCGTCCCTCGCAGTTGTCGGGCGGCCATCAGCAGCTCGTCGCCATTGCCCGCGCCATCTCGGGGCAGCCGCCGATCGTGCTCGCCGACGAGCCCACGGGCAACCTCGACTCGGCGAGCGGGGACACCGTGATGCAGGTGCTCGGGGAGCTGCACGCGAGCGGTTCGACCGTCTGTATCGCGACGCATGACCCGCGGTACATCGCCATGGCCCATCGGCACATCTACCTATTCGACGGGTGCATCGCAGATCGACCGGCCGACTGACAGGCCGTTATCCAGTGTTCATGACGCGCAATTCCTGCCTAACCAGCCGCATCTCTCCTCAAAAGACAGGATAGACACCTACTGAGTGCGGGTATTAACTGCCTCAGGGGGCGGTCCGGTCATGACACGTCCCCGGGCCGGCGCGGCCAGGGGTTCCCCGCTGTTCTTCCGCCTGCGTACGGCTCGTCACTGACAGCACGGCATCGGAGGACATTCATGATGCGAGCAGTAGCGGGATGGGCCGTGGCGGCGTTGCTCGTCGCCTCGCCCGCCGTGGCGCAGCAGGGCACGACCGAGCTGCGCGGCCGAACCATCGACGCCCAGGGAGCAGTGCTTCCGGGTGTGACGCTGACCGTCACCAATCAGGACACCGGCATGTATCGCACGACCGTCTCCGGGACGGACGGCACGTTCATCGCGAGCGGGCTGGTGCCGGGCACATACAAGGTGGTCGCCGAGCTGCAGGGCTTCAAGAAAGTGGAGCGGCAGGATCTGCGGCTCGAGGTCGGCAAGACGACCTCGATCGATCTCACCCTTCAGGTGGGCGCGTTCGAGGAGACGGTCAGCGTGACGGCCGCCTCACCGCTCGTCGACGTGACGTCGAAGGAGATCGGCGGGAACATCACGTCCGAGACGCTCGTGCAGCTGCCGTCGGTCAACGGCAACTTCATCGGCTTCGTCGGGCTGCTGCCGGGGATCGTGCCGTCGATCTCCACCGAGTCGTTCGGCAGCGACTCGATCTCGGTCAACGGCCAGGATCCGCGCAACAACAACTACATGGTGGACGGCGGCAACAACAATGACGACGTCATCGGGCAGCGCGCGGGCATGCAGGCGCGCACGCCGATCGAGGCCGTGCAGGAGTTCCAGGTCATCTCGAGCCAGTACGACGCCGAGTACGGGCGGACGTCCGGCGCGATCGTGAACGCCGTCACCAAGCAGGGCACCAACGCACTGCACGGCAGTGGGTTCGGGTTCTTTCAGGACACCAGCCTCACCGCAAACGATTACTTCAGCGCGCAGCGGGGCGATCCCAAGGCCGACACCAAGTACCGGCGCTGGGGCGGGACGATTGGCGGCCCGATCGTGCAGAACAAGCTGTTCTTCTTCGGCAGCCTCGAGCGGTTCGCCATCGACCGGCCGAACGTCATCAACATCGCCGCGCGGCCCGAGCTGAACGGCACCCAGCTGACGAAGGATCGCGTGTGGAACACGATCATCCGCGGCGATCACCAGGTGAACGGCGACACGACCTACGGCGTGCGGTGGCTGCGCGAGACCTCGCCGCAGACCAACCAGATCATCGGCAGCGTGACGCCCGCGGCCGCGCGCGAGGAGTCGGACGTCGACCAGACGCTCGCGGTGTCGTTCAACCGCGTGCTCTCGAACACGAAGATCAGCACGACCCGCCTCACCTGGACCCGCGAGAACGTGGCGTTCGCCAACCACTGCTACAACACCAACGGCCGCGACATGACGCAGTGCGAGCCGACGCTCGCGTTCCAGAACTACACCGATCAGCAGAGCAACGTCGCCCAGGCGCGCATCGACGACGGGATTCAGCTCGAGGAGACGCTGGGCTGGTTCCTGCCGCACCATCGCGGCGACCACGACGTGAAGTTCGGCGGGCAGTACGAGTTCATCAACGCCTGGAACACCAACCCGGGCAACCTGAACGGGACGTTCTCGTTCGGCCGCAACGACACGCCGTTCGACCCGGCGATCGCGTCGACGTATCCGGACCGGTTCTCGGTGCGCGTCGGCGGCGCCAGCAACTTTACCGAGACGGCCCATTACATCTCGTTCTTCGGGCAGGACAAGTGGCGGTTCAACGAGCACCTGACACTGAGCCTCGGCCTGCGGTACGAGCTGGAGGTGCTGCCGATTCCGGAGACGGACGACCCGCTCGTCGATTCGTACCCGGTTGACGGCAACAACTTCGCGCCGCGCATCGGGCTGACCTACACCCTCGATCAGCACGGCGTCCTGCGGGCCGGCTACGGGCGGTTCTTCGACAAGACCCACTTCGAGGTGGTCGGCGGTCTCTACACCGGCACGCCGTTCACCAGCTCGTTCACGGCGACGTTCCCGACGTCGGGGCCCGATCTCGGTCCGCGCAACGGGAACTTCCCGACGGATCCGTTCCTGGTGAACGGTCCCGTCGTCAATCGCGCGCTCCTCGACGAGATGTACCCGGGCGGGGAGCTGCTGCGGAACACGGGCGCGACCTGGGACAACCCGGACCGACGCACGCCGTATTCCGACGAGGCGTCGATTGGGTACGAGCGCCAGCTCGCCCCGGACATCGCCGCCAGCATCGACTACGTGCACTCCCGGAATCGCGACCTGCTGATGGCGCTCAACCTCAACCCGCAGGTCCGGTCCAATCCGAACGTCAACGCGTCCACGCTCACACGGGTCGGCAGCGACACGTTGACGGCCGCCGAGGCCGAGCTGGCGCAGAAGTACCCGGGTTTCGCGCCCTTCACGACGAACGTGATCCAATACGTCAACGCCGGACGCACCGACTATGACTCGGTGATGCTGCAGCTCCGGAAGCGCTACAGCCACAACTACAGCGCGCAGGTGTCGTACACCTACGGCAACGCGCGCGGGAACACGTCTGGCAGCGGCACGGCAACCAGCCCGTTCCAGCTGTACGACGACTTGCGGCTCGATCTGAACCATGGGCCGACGGACTTCGACATCCGTCACAACTTCACGTTCAGCGGCACGGTCCTGGTGCCGCGCACGGGCGGTCTGAACGTGAGCTGGGTGATGCGCGCGCTGAGCGGCAATCCGTTCAGTCTCACCAACGGCAACCTCGACCCGGACCAGAACGGGATCCAGTCCGAGCCCCTGGCCGCCGGCGACTACAGCGGCAGCGGCGCGAATGCCTACACGGTGAAGGGCTACAAGAGCGAGCGCAACGGCGCCCGCGGGCCGGGCTTCTTCCAGCTGGACATGCGGTACGGCTACCGGCTCCCGCTCGGTTCCGAGCGCCGGCTTGAGTTGTCGGTGGACCTGTTCAACCTGACGAACCACGCGAACTTCGCCGGCCCGACGGGCAACCAGGCCTCGTCACAGTTCCTGCTGCTGACCGGGTACAACACGAGCTACTCGCCGCGGAAGGCGCAGATCGGCGTGCGGTTCCAGTTCTGAAGAGAAGTTTGAAGTTCGAAGCTTGAAGTCAGAAGTTTGAAGTCCGAAGTTTGAAAGAGGAAGACAGCGCCAGCAGTGAGAGCCGGAAGCCCGGCTGCTCACTGCTGGCTCTTCACTTCCGACTCACCTGAGCGCGGCGTCAATCGCGGCCTGCGCGAGGGGCGCCATCACGGCGTAGCCGGCGGCGTTCGGGTGCAGGTCGTCCAGGCTCAGCTCGGCTTTGAAGAGCCCGTCGCTGTCGATCATCGAGGAAAAATAGTCGAGGTACACGTGGCCATGGGCCGACGCGTACTTCCGCATCCACGCGTTGATCGCCCGAATCCGGTCCATCGGGCGCAGCGTCGTCTGCGGGGTCGCGTTGGGATTGGCCACGTGGTACTGCCCGGTGGGCAGGACGCTGGCGAGCACGACCTTGATGTGACCGGCCGCGGCCAGCTCGCTCATCGACTCGATGTTGCCCTCGATCTGCTCGTCGGTCATCGGACCGGTGTTGCCGGCGATGTCGTTGGTGCCGCCGAGGATCACGACCGCCTTCGGGTGCAGCGCGATGACGTCAGGACGGAAACGCACCAGCATCTGCGGCGTCGTCTGCCCGCTGATGCCGCGATCGGCGTACCGGCGGCCGGGAAAGAATCCGCCGAATCGCGGCTGCTGCCAGCTGTCGGTGATCGAATCGCCCAGGAACACGACGTCGACCGCCGCCGCATCGCGATTGGCGTCGCGGTAGCGCGCGAGGTTGGGCCAGTCCCGGAGGCGCGCGTCGTTGGCTGCAGCGCCGCGGACCGCGGCCGCCAGCTCGGTGCACGCCGGCAAAGACGGTGCGGGGTTCTGCCCGCCCGGAGCCTGGGCGGCCGTGGCGGCCGCGCCCTCGGTGGCCTTCAGGCCGGCCACCACGAGCGCGCGGCCGGGCGTGCGCTGCGCCGCCCGATTGAATGCGGCGTGCGCGTCGGCGGTCCGTCCGGCCTTGAGCAGCTGCTGCCCGAGCAGCTCGGCGGTCGGCTTCACGATCGCGGGCGGACCAAATTCGAACGGCAGCGCGTCCTCGGCGTCGGCCGCCGCGCGCAGCTCGCGCAGACCGTCGTCGGTCCTGCCGTCGGCGATGGCGAGCAGCCCGCGCAGTTCCTGTCGGTACAGGCGAATCGCGGGATCGGACGGCTCGGGACCGGCGACGAACGCGCGCGCGAGCGACGCGTTGCCGCGCTGGAGCGCGGCGAAGGCGTTCGTGAACGCGTACTCCGCACGCGGGACGGCGGCGAAGGCCGTGGCATCGTGCGTCCACCGATCAGCGAGGGTCCAGTGCTCGGTATCGAAGATCTGGCGCGCGCGCATGTTCGTGAAGTACCCGATGTCGCCGGGCGACGGCTTGTCGCTCATTCTCGCGTCGCAGTTCGTCATCATCGCCTCGGCGTCGGCGACCCGGCCCTCCATCAGGTAGCCCGTACTGCAGCCACGACGTGTAGTGCCCGCAGACGCCCGGGCGGCCGCCGCGCTTGACGGCTTCGGCGTCCTGGACCTCGCTCGCCCGGACGTTCGCCTTCACCACGTCGTCCCACATCCCCATGGCCAGGAAAATGTGGCTGGTCATGTGCTGCGCGTGCGCGGCGCCGGGCGCGATCGACGAGTACTTCCGCGCGGCGGGCAGCCCCAGGGGCGCGTGCACCGGGTCGTCGAAGGAGTGGATGAGATAGTGCGCGGCGCCCGGATGGTCGGGGTTGGCGTCCAACACGGGTTGGACGGTGGCCGCGGCGCGCATGTAGGTGGCGAAGTCGCGGACGCCGTCGCGGCTGCCGAGGATCGAGAGCGCATAGAAGGCCCGCGCCTCCATGTCTTCCGGATAGGTGTCCGACAGCCGCGCCATCGCCCGCATGTACGCCTGATCGCGGTCGTGCTTGCTTCCGGTGCCGTACAGCGTCTCGACGGCCCCGAGGTACTGCCGCTCGCGGTCGTTTGGCGCTTTCGCCGCGCGCGCGTCCGCCGAAGGCGCGAGCCGCGCGAGCGCCTTGAGCGCGGCCTCGCGATTCTGCTGCTGCCAGAGCGGGTGGTTGTACGTCATCGCCTCGCCCCAGTACGCCAGCGCGAAGCCGGGGTCGGCGGTTTGCGCCTGGCGGAATGCTTCGGCCGCCGTGTCGTACTCGAAGCTGTGCAGCAGGAGCACGCCACGGATGAATGGCGCCTGCGCGGCCGCGCCGCCCGAGTTCGGGAAGCTGATGCTGCCAAGCCCGTCCACGTGCGTGAGCGGCTGGGAGGCCGGCTTGCCGGCTTGCGGCAGGGCGAGAACGGCGAGCAACGCCGTCGCCGAGAGCGAGTGGCTGAATGTCATGCGCCTAGCCTACTCCCGATGCGTCCGGCCGGCTCGGCGAGCGTCAACGCGCTCCAATCGGCATCGTGAGAAACAGCTGGGCCAGGTGGACGAGCGTCTCGGTCGTCTTCTCCAGCCCGCGACGCGAGTTGAACTCGAGCTTGCTGTGGAAGTTGTGCCCGCCGGTGAAGATGTTCGGGCAGGGCAGGCCGCGGAACGTGAGCTTCGATCCGTCGGTGCCGCCGCGAATCGGGCCGCGTGACCGGGTCGAGTCCCGCGCGCCGCGCGGCCTCGAACGCGATGCTCGACGAGCTGCGGGTGGTCCTGCAGCACTTCATTCATGTTCGTGATACTGTTCGACGACCTCCACGGTGACGCGCACGCCTGGACAGCGCGCGGCCGCGTCCGCGGCCAGCTCGCGCATCAGCCGCTCCTTCGCGTCGAGGCCCGACGGCCCGTCCACGTCGAAATCGCGCAGGATGACCTTGACCGACGACGTCTCGACGTCGAGCGTGCCGGCGTACGGATGGACGAAGCCCGACGCGCCCTTCGGTCGTCTCCGGGCGCATGTCGCCGGGCATATGCGACAGGAAATCGGCGAACGCGTAGATCGGCGTTCACCATCACGCCCTTGGCCGTGCCCGGATGCGCGCTCACGCCGTGAAACGTCACCGTGGCCAGCCGCGCGCTCCACGTCTCGTCGTTGATCTCGCCAATCGCGTCGCCGTCCACCGTGTACGCGACAGTCGGCGCCGAACCCGGCTCGACGTCGAACGTTCTCGATGCCGACGCCGATCTCCTCGTCGGCGGTGAACGCCGATCGGCGATCGGCCCGTGCGGCATCTGCGGATTCGTCGCCAGCGTGTCGACCATCGTCATGATCGCCGCGACGCCGGATTTGTCGTCCGACCCGAGCAGCGTCGTGCCGTCGGTCGTGATGATGTCGTCGCCGATCAGCTCGCGCAGCACCGGATTGCTGCGCGACCGTGATGACCTGCGCTCGGTCGCCGGGCAGCACGATGTCGCCGCCCTGATAGTTCGCGTGGACGATGGGACGCACGTTCGCCCCGCTCACCGCCGGCGACGTGTCGACGTGGGCGATGAAACCGACGGCGGGCGCGCCCGCGTCGCCGGCGTTTGCCGGAATCGGCGCGTAGACCATGCAGGTGTCGCTGACCCGCACCTGTTCCGCGCCGAGCGAGCGCAGCTCGTCGGCCAGCAGCCGCGCGAGTTCCCACTGGCCTGGTGTGCTCGGCACCGCGGGAGCGCCCTCCTGGACTGCGTGTCGATCCGGACGTATCGCAGGAACCGGCTGACAACGGACTCGGCGGGGGGGCGAAGGGGGGCGACGCTCACCGGCCGATTCTGGCACAAGGTCCCGTCCCGCAACTGTGCTTGAATGGAAGGATGTCCGCCGTCAACGTCAGCGTCGAAACCGAGATCGCCGCGGAGCCCACCGACGTCGCGTCGGTGATGTTCGACCCGCATCGCGAGCCCGAGTGGATGTCCGCGATCACCGCCGTCGAGGTGATCGACAAGGCCATCAAGCCCGGCGCGCGCGTGCGCCACACCGGATCGTTCGTCGGCCGCGAGATCTCGTGGACGACTGAGGTCCAGTCGTTTCACTTTCCGCACGCGCTGACGCTGCGCGTCGTGGACGGTCCGTTCACCGGCACGATGACCTACTCGATTCAGCGATCGGCGACGGGATCGACTGTCCGGATCGTCAATCGCGGCGAGACGAACGTCCTGGGGTTTCTGCCGGCGGCGATGGTCGAGGGCCCCATGCGCTCGGCGCTCGAAGCCGACCTTCGCCGATTGAAGACCCTCGTCGAGAGCGCGGCGTCCGGCCCTGCCGGGATCCGCACCTCCTGAGCCCTGCTGACCGCGCGGCCTGCGGCCGATACGGGAAAATCATGAAGCATATCGTCCACGAGTCCACGGACGTGCCGCCGCCCGCGCTGGCGTTCGACCGGCGGCGGACGCCTGACCGCCGCAAGGTCTGGCGCGGCGGACGTCGTGATAGCGATTGGCACAATCGGCCAATCGGCGGGCTGGACCGCTTCGAGCGCGGGGACAAGCCGGCCGGCTGGCGCCGGGTGCTCTCGACGCTGCATCTCTGGTAGGCTCCGCGGCCACGACGGTCGCGAAAAAACTCGCAGTGCTGCGGAACTCCCGGCTTTCGGCACGCCTCCAGGCACCTGCGCCCCTGCCAATTCCCCCGTCTCTGAGGTTCGACGCCTGGCCAGGTTCTTGCCTGAATGTCTGTCGCTATGTCGTCTCGAGCCACGATTCTCGCCGCGTGTCTGACCGTCCTCGTCGCCGGCGGACTCACCGCCTGCCATCACGAGAATCCCGTCGAGCCGACGTGCGTCGTGACGCTCGATCCGGCAAGCCAGGCGTTTACCAGCGCGGGCGGCACCGGCACGGTGGCGGTGTCGGCGGCCAGTTCCTGTACGTGGTCCGCAACGGCCGGCATGAGCTGGGCGACGATCACGTCCGGGGCGAGCGGCACGGGACCTGGCGTCGTCACGTACACAATCGCGCTCAACGCGGCTGACGCGGCGCGTTCCGGCTCGATTGTGATCGGCGGTCAGGCTCATCGTGTGACGCAGGACGGACTGGGCTCCTGCGCGTACGACGTGTCGCCGCTCAGCCTGTCGTTCCAGAGCGGCGGCGGCGAGGGCACGGTCACGGTGTCGACGACGGCGGCGTGCGCGTGGACGGCCACGGCGGTCGATTCGTGGATCACGGTCGTCAACGGCGCGAGCGGCCAGGGCCCCGGCGTCGTGACGGTGGTCGTCGCGAGTTACGCCGGCGCGGCGACGCGCACGGGCGTAGTCCGCGTCGCCGGAGAGGATGTCCAGGTCACGCAGGCGGCGCCCGGCTGCTCGTTCGTTGTCTCTCCCCAAAGCGCGGCGTTCAGCGCGGACGGTGGCGAAGCGACGGTCAACGTGGCCGCGCCCTTCGGCTGCGCGTGGTCCGCGAGTGCGAGCGATTCCTGGCTGACGATCCTGCAAGGCAGCGACGGGCAGGGCGACGGCGCCGTCCGCTTCGCCGCGGCGCGTCTGGAGAGCGCCGACGCCCGCGTGGGTGCGATCCATGTGGCTGGCGTCGTCGTTCAGGTCGTGCAGTCGGGTGACGTGAACTTGTGTCAGTACTCCGTCGCGCCGGTGTCGTTCAGTCCGTGCATGCCGGCAACGACGCTCACCGTGTCGGTGAACACGGGCGCATCTTGTCCGTGGACGGTCACGGCCGGCGCCTCCTGGCTCGACATCACGTCTGGTGGGTCGGGCACGGGCTCTGGCGCCATCGTCGTCTCGGCGGGCGAGAACTACGATCCGCCGCGCAGCGGCGTGGTTATGGTCCGCTGGCCGGCGCCGACGCAGGGACAGAACGTTCAGGTCGCGCAAGCCGGCTGCGTGTACGCCGTCAGCAAGACGGCAATCACGTTCGGCGCGGCAGGCGGATCGGATTCGTTCGACGTCCTGCAGCAGAGCGATCCGATCACCTGCGGCGGACCGCTGCAGGACGCTTGCGTGTGGAGTGCCACGACCGACGTGCCGTGGATCACCGTCACCTCTCCGGTCGGTAACTCTCGAGGCGACAACCCCGTCCATTTCATGGTCGCGCCAAACAGCACCGGTGCGGGGCGGACCGGCACCATCCGCGTGCGAGATCGAATCGTCACCATCATGCAATCGGGCAGCTGATCGCCCGGGAGGGCGTGAACGAGTGCGCGATCCGCGGACTACGGCACGCGCGTCCGATCGTTCAGCGCCTCGAGCCGTTCGATGAGCGCGGCGATCGATCGGACGGGCCGGCCCTCGATTGCGAGCGCCAGCAGGCCTGTGGCGTTGGCCACCGCGAAGCTCGGGCCCTTGAGGTTGTTCTCTGGCGGCACGCCGGGGATCGGGCGAGGGAATCCAGACGCGACGATTTGCAGGCGGCCATCTGGTCCGCTTCGAACGACGCATGCGTCCCGCGGGCACGTCCAGTCCATCTCGACCGCCACGACACCGGAGAGCGCGCCTGGCAGCCAGACGGTCTCCCGTGTGGGTGCGGCGGCCACGACGATCGCGCCGGCCGCGTTGGCGTCCGCGATGACGGTCGCGAGGATGCCCTCGTGGTCCGGGTTGGATGTGCCGAGGCTCAGGTTGATCAGGTCGACCGACTGCGCGGCGGCCCAGCGAATCGCGGCGGCCAGCGTCGCCGCGTTCGTGGCGAGCGCGCGGTCGAATACTTTGACGGCGAGGAGCGCCGCCTCCGGCGCCTTCTCCCGGATGGCCGCGGCGACCGCCGTGCCGTGGCCGAGCCGATCGACCAGATCTCCGTCGGTGGGGCCGGCCGCGCCGATGGCGACGCCGCCGTCGATGCCGCCGACGTGCGGGTGAGCGCCATGGACGCCGCTGTCGACGATCGCGATGCGGACGCCTCGGCCAGTGCGACCGGCCACTGAGGCGAGCGACAGCACGAAATCAGTCATCGCGGCGTCCGGCCCGCGCGGGCGGTGCCACGCCGAACAGACTGGCGAACGGGCCGGAAGCGAGTTCGAGCGCGGCGGGATCGCCGAACTGGACGACGCGGGCGCCTTCGATGACGACCACGCGATCGGCCGACCGCACGAGGTCGAGCCGGTGCGAGATGACGATCGTCGTGCGGCTGCGCATGATGCGCCGGTAGCCCTCGATCACCGCGCGCTCGGACACGGGATCGAGGGCGGCGCTGGGCTCGTCGAGCACGAGGACGGACGGGCTCGTCAGGAACGCGCGCGCCAGCGCGATCCGCTGCCGTTCGCCGGCCGAGAGCGCCAGCCCGCGATCGCCGACGATCGTACGCCCCCGATCCGGCAGCGCCTCGACGAAGCGGGACAGGCCGGCGGCGTCGAGGGCGGCGGCGACGGCGGGCTCGCTGGCCTCCGGGCTCGCGTAGCGGACGTTGTCGTCGATCGACGCGTGGAACAGCACCGGATCCTGGTCCACCAGCTGCACGTGCCGGCGAAGATCCCCGAGCCGAAGCGTCCGAAGATCGAGGCCGTCGAGCCGCACCGTGCCGGCGTCGGGATCGAGCAATCGCACCAGCAGATCGGCGATCGTCGACTTGCCGCTGCCGCTCGCGCCGACGATGGCCAGCACCTCGCCGGCCGCCGCCCGGAAGCTCACCGACTCGAGCACCGCGCCGCCGCGTCCGTACGAGAGCGAGACGCGATCGAACTCGACGGCGCCGCGGACGGTCGTGAGCGGCACGGCGTCCGGCCGTTCGACCACGTCGGGACGCGTGTCGAGGATCTCGGCGACCCGCCGCCACGACACGCGCGCCGTCGCGAGCGCGCCGTACAGGCCCATCAGCGCCTGCACGGGGGCGACGACGCGCGCCTGGTACGCCATGAACGCGACGAGCGTGCCGAGCGTGAGCGTGCCCTGCACGACCCGCCACCCGCCGTAGAAGAAGACCGCCGTCGTGCCGGCCGCGATCAGCAGCGAGGGCACGCCGCCACCCACGTAATGCACCCGCTGCAGGCCCATCAGGGTCGCGATGAAGGCGTCGTTGAGCCGCGTGAATCGTCCGACCTCGCGCGCTTCGGCGTTCGAGGTGACGACAGCGCGCATGCCTTGAATCGTCTCGATGAGGAAGCTGCCGATGTCCGCGCTTCGCTGGCGCAGCTCGGCCGATCGCGTCTCGAGCTGCCGCCGGTACCGGACCAGCGCCCACGCGCTTGCCGGCAGCGTGGCCATCCCGACCAGGAACAGCCGCCAGTCGAGCCAGACGAGCACGGCGACGCTGCCCCCGAGGAACAGCACGTTGCCGACCCAGGCGAGCGCCGTCTCCGCGGCCACGCGCTGGATCTCGCTGATGTCGTTGTTGATTCGCGACACGATGTCGCCGAGCCGCGTCGTCGCGTAATAGCGCGGCGACAGCCGCTGCAGGTGCTCGTACAGCTCGCGGCGCATGTCGAAGAGAATGTCCGCCGACACGCGCGTGTACTGCAGCCCGCTGACCACGTTCAGCACGAAGCCCACCAGACCGACGACGACGAACAGCTCGACGAAGTGTTCGAGCGCCGCGGCATCGCGCGCCAGCAGCGCCTGATCGACCAGAGCCTTGGTCAGGTACGGCAGCCAGAGCGAGAGTGCCGTGCTGACGAGACTGACGATCAGGACGCCGGTGAGCCGGCGCCAGTACGGCAGGATGTAGCGAAAGGCCCGGCCCGTCACGGGCGGCGCCTCAGTGGCGAGCCGCGCCCGGTCGTGGCGGCGGCAGGAGGATCAGCCGCGTCATGTCGCCGTCCAGCGTGATCGTGCGCAGCGGCTTCAGCGTCGCCGCGTCGTAGAGATCGATCGTGTTGCCCGCCTGATAGATGTAGAGGACGTTGCCGTTGCTGCTGACGCGCAGCCCCATGCGAGGCCGGCCGCGGAACGGCGTGCGCGAGGCCACGCGCGCGGTCTCGACGTCGAACGTCCAGAACTCGTACTCGCCGATATCGCGCAGCAGCCCATAGGCCTTCTTGTGATCGGGCGCGATGCTGAACGACACCCCGCGCGCCGGTCCAATCGGGTGGAAGGCGATCTTCTTGTTGGCCAGGTCGACGCGGCCGATGCCCATGATGCGGCGGTTCTGCAGGCGGTCGTTCATCGTCAACAGCCCGGTGTAGAAGCCGGGCTCGTCGCTGAACGGGTCGAGGCCGCCGACGCTCACCGGGCCGGCGCCTTCCTCGATCGGCCGCGAGACGTCCCACTTGTCCACCTGCGTGAAGTTCTCGGTCTCGTAGATCAGGACCTCGTCGCCGAACATGTACATCAGCTTGCCGTCGGGCGAGAAGATCACGCCGACGCCGTCACGCTCCTGGTTGTCCGGCCACGGAATCGTCCGGCTGATCTTGTGCGTCGCCAGATCGTACTGGACGAGCTTCATCTGCCCGACGTCCCACCGGTCGTTGAGCAGCGTGTAGTCCTTGACCTGCAGGATCAGGTAGCGATCGTGCGGATCAGGCTGCAAGTCCCAGATGCGCGTCTTCGTCCGGTCGTGACTGAGCGTGAAGGTGTCCAGCGATTCGCGTTTCACGCGATCGATGATCTCGACTTTCTCGAACGAGGCGTCGTTGACGTAGAGCCGCGACCGGTCCATCGACAGCGTGAGATCGCCCGGGATGCCGATCTTCGACGGGATCTGGCCGATGACCTTCTCGGTTGCTTCGTCGAGGATGGCGATCGATCCCGCGTACGTGCCGATGTAGAACGTGCCGGTGCCCGGGACCATCGGCGCCGGCGCGCCGCGTCCCTGGCCGCGAAGGCCCGCCGACGCCAGGACCAGCGCCGCGCAGGCGGCCACGGCGCCCACGGCCACCCGCTGTCGAAGTGTGCTCATCACGCGCATCGTTGTTTCACCGGTCTCACCGGGTCTCGTCAGCCACGGCCTCGTCGATGACGCCACGATCGATCACGGGAAGATGAGATCGATTTTGCGCCAGTCCTTCTGCGCGGCGGCGCACTTGCCCGTCCAGGTCGGCGCGTGGTTGAGCTGGTCGGGGACCTGCGCCGGCCAGTAGCACCCGAAGTGACAGTCGAACAGATCGCGCTCGACCGGCTGGCAGAGGCCCGCCGTGCCGCCCGTGCGGTCGACCTCCCAGCCCGGCGAGAAGATCGTCGCGCAGCCGAGCGGGATGTGCGGGCCGGGCGGCTGCTGCGGCGGGCGCTGCTGGAGCGCGACGACATCCGCCTTCGCGTCGCTGGACATCAGCGACGCTGCGGCGAGACTCGTGTCCGCGGTCGCATTGTCTGACGCCGGCGACGCGGCGGCAGGCTCAATCGCCCGCGTCAGGCGCCGCGCCTTGGCGTTAACTGGGCTGAGGTGCTTCATAGGTCGCCTCGAATTGCTCCAGGAAGCGGGGATTCGCTTCCGCGATGTCACCGTAGATGCGAAGACAGGTATCGGTCCACCCGCGAATCCATTCGCAGTAGTGGAGGTTGGGCCGTTCGGTGGTGCCGTAGCGCGTGTGCGCTTCGTGGTAGCAGCCGCCGGCACATACCGGCCGTGCCCAGCACGTCTGGCAGTCGGTCTTGTTGGCGATGTGGTGCGTGTCGAGGAACGCCGCCTGCGCGCCGCGGTCGACGCCGCCGCGCACGTCGCCCAGCTTGTGGTCGTCCGATCCGGCGAAGCGATGGCAGAGCGCGACGTCTCCCGCGGTCGAGACGCCGAGCAGCCCGAAGCCCGCGCCGCACGGCCACGCCTTGCTCGCGCCCTTGTGGATCTCGCCGAGCGTCTCGTGCACGTTGCCGAAGCCGTGATGACGGCCCGCCACCGCCGCGTCGCGGTAGTCCCAGGCGAGATCGCGAAACTGCTCGAGGACGGCGTCGAAGCCGCCGTCGCCAAGCGCGTGCGACCGGCCCGGCGCCGACGTCACGGGCGCGAAGCCGACCTCCCAGAATCCCAGGTCGTTGGTGAGGTGATCGGTAGATGCGGCGCACCTCGAGGGTGTCGCGCGTCAGCGTCACCCGCGCGCCAATCGGCCGGTCGCGATGCCGGGCCATCAGCGCGCGGATCTTCGGGGCGACGAGGTCGTAGCTGCCGGCGCCGTTGTGAAACACGCGGAACTTGTTCTGCAGGTCCTTCGGGCCGTCGATCGAGATCGTGACGCCGAAATTGTGCTCGGCCAGGAACTCGATGATCGGCGGCGTCAGCAGCGTGGCGTTCGTCGTCAGGGAGAAGTCGATCTCCTTGCCCAGCTCCGCCGCTCGCGCCTTCGCGTACGGCACGACTCCCTTCAGGACCTTGAAGTTGAGCAGCGTCTCGCCGCCGAAGAACGTCAGGTGCGCCACCCGGCCGGACTCGCGCAGCAGGAAGTCCACGCTCGCGCGGGCCGTGTCCTCCGTCATCCACTTGGGCTGCCTGCCGTTCTCGGTCTGGACGATCTTGTCCTCGCCGTACTCGTAGCAGTACGCGCAGCTCAGGTTGCACTGATTGGTGACGTTCATCACCAGCGTGGCGAGGGGAATCGGCGTGAGCGGCAGCACTTTTGGCGCCGGACGGTGCGGCCACTCGACGTGCGCGAGCGCGCGGACGCGGATCAGCTCGCCGACCGCGCCGTCGATGTCGTCGGTCGTGTGACGTCCGGCCAGCGCCGCGACCAGCTCGTCGCGGGAGTGCGGCCGCGTCGCCACCGCGTCGAGCACGGCGGCCGAAGCGTCGTCGATCGCCATCACGGCGGCGCTCGGCGCCAGGTAGACGAAGCGCCGGCCGGCGGCCTCGAACGCGTGGCAGTCGCCGGGTTGAAGCGCGATCATCGCCGGCCCAGGTTGGAGAAGTCCCACCGCATGTAGAGCGGGACGGTCACGACCAGATGCGCGCGCGCCCGCATGGGCGCGGCGCCCGGCATGGGCGTGGACGCGGCCACCACCCACACGTCGCCGACGTTGTCGCGGTTGCCGGGCCGCGCCGGGTTGGGCCCATCCAGCGCCGGCGTGAACAGCCCGCGCTGGCCGTCGATCTCGCCGACGAACTTCACGTCATCGTCGTCGTAAGTCGCCGTGTACTCCTCGATCGTCCACGTCGCGTCGAAGGGACCGAGCGCGAGGTCGTCCTTGGTGTCCGGCTTGCCGTCGGGGCCGTTGTTGTATCCAATCGCCTCGAACTGCGCGAACATCTTGGGGAACACCACGCCGCCGACGCGCGCCATGTTCCACCCCGGCGATACCTTGAGGTAGTCCACCTTGTCGTACACCGCGACTGCCGCTCTCGAGACGACGCCCGCGACGACGACGTCGCGCGCGCCGATGGGGGAGTCGGCGGCCACGTCGACGACCGCGGTCACCTGCGTCGGCGACGCGTTCTCGACGCGCGTCACCGTCACGCCCCGGCCGAAGTCGATGTCCCGCGGCGCCATCGTCGCCGGAAGATTCTCGCCGTAGATGCGGATCGTCTGGCCCGTCGACGACGTCTTCAGCGACGCGCGGTCGAGGCCCAGCACGACCGGCTCGCGCCCGACGCGCGTGAGCTCCACGTCGACGCCCAGCTCGTCGTACCCGCCGGTGAACCAGCGGCCCGACAGCGTCCGCCACTCGCGATCCACCGTCATGACCTCGCGCAGCGACGTCGCGTCGTCGCCGCCGACCGTCGATCGGCCGCGCCACTGGTAGCCGGTGTAGATCAGGGCGCGGCCCTGCCGCGTCACCGTGCGACCGCCGCGCGCGTAGGTGTACGAGATGGTCGTCGTGAAATCGTCAGGCGTCGCGCCGGCCGCGAGCGTCAGGCGGCCGTAGAACGGTCCCGCCTCGAGTTCCTCGCCCTTGAGCGCCCACGTTCCCGCCAGCTGGGGGCTGCGCATCGTCGCGGACCATGCCGCCCACTCGGGCGTCTTCAGCGGGTACGCCGACTTCAGATACGCGACCGCTTTCTCGTACGGCTGACGATTGTCGGGCGGTCGGCCGTCGGGCCCGGGCTCCGTGTCGGGCGGGCCACCGCGCCGGAACACCTGGAAATCGACGAGCGGATAGTATCCGCGGTGCATCGCGATCAGGAGGTTCCATTCCTGAGCGGAGCGCCGCTGCAGCATCACGCGGCCGATCGAGTGGCAGCTCGTGCACACCCGCTCGGTCTCGGCGTCGCCCGTGTACTTGAAGTCGATCAATCGCCGCTCGACCTCGAACGCCGCCGGCTTCGATTCCTCGGGCGCCAGTCCCAGGTGATCCGCGAGGTACTTGAGCACCTCGCGCGCCTGCTCCGGTTCGAGCTGCGCCTTGTTGAGCGTCACCATCCGGCGAATCGTCTCCTGCCAGCCTTCGGGCGTCGTGCGCCGGTAGGAAATGCGCGACATGCGCTGCTTGTCGTCGATCTTGTGGCAGTCGCCGCACGCGGTCTTGACCGCCTCGCTCGTGATTGGGATGCCGCCGTCGTCGTCATCGGGCTTGGGCGTCGGCGAGGCCTGCGGGGCCGGTGTCGGCGTCTGTTCGATCGATGTCTGCGATCGGACGGCCTGCAATCCGACCGTCGTCGCCAGCAGCGCGGAGGCACTCAGGCCGACCAGGAATGGGCGGTTCATTGGGAGTCGCGGCGGTTGTATCACACTGCCTGACGGCCTGCAACGCGGGATTCGCGTCTAGTCGGCGTGTTCGAGCGCGCCGCGCGCGATGAGGAGCGAGAGCGCACCGAGAAAGTCCGGCAGGATCACGTCCGGACTGGTTCGCACGAACGCTTCATAGAGGGTGCCGACGTCCGCGAAGTCCGGCGCGAGCCGTGTCAGGGAGACGAGATCGACGTTGCGTAGGTAGCGAAGCCCGTCGGGCCAGCCCGGCAGCCGCAGGTGTTCGTCCAGGACGATCTCCAGACCGCGCACCGCCGGCCGCCGCGTGAAGGTGGCGGCCGGTCCATGACGCAGCCGGATGCCCGGCCGGCGGCGCAGATCCTGAAAGGCCGCGGTCACCGCCGGGTCCCTCGCGAGCGCCGCGGCGTCTTCGCTACTGGTGCTGTCGGTCTCCTCCGATCCGGCGGCACGCGCGAGCCAGAACGGGCGCGGGGCGGTGGCAGCGGCGTCCGCCGCGAAGTGGCTCGCCGATCGCCGGGCGCCGGCGGCGACATCGCGCTCGCGGCGATCGAAGAATGCCACGGCCGCCTCTCGCATCGACGGCGTGCGCAGCATCGTGTGCGTGGCGATCGCCGCGAGCCACGCTGACGCCAGCGCCTTCTTGACGCCGAACGACGAGAGCGGGTCGATGAATGTGCCCGCGTCGCCGACGAGAAAGAACTCCGGGCCCGCGTACCGGTGGGCCACGTAGATTGACGCATCCGCGCCCCACGGACCCTCCGTCAGCCGCGCGTCGTTCAGGATGGGGCGAAACGGCGCGACCTTGTCGAGCTCGGCGCGATACACCTCGACCGCCGAGCCGCCGCGCGCAAGCGCCGTGCGTTCCGGATCGACCATCACGGTGACGTGGCGGACGCCGCGCGCGATTGGCACCGACCACGCCCAGCCGTCGCCGTACGACGCGACCAGCGTATGCGTCGCGTCGACGTCGCGGAATTCTCCGGCGCTCTGCCAGACGCCGTTCAGTGCGACGGTCGACGGCGCCGTGTCCGCGTCGCGCAGTCCGCGCCGGGCGATCACGCCCGCGCGTCCCGAGCAATCGAGCAGGACCGTCCCGGTCACGCGCGTCGTGTGTCCATCCGTGTCGATGACCGCCGACGGCCCGTCGTCGATCGCCGGCGAGGTGAGGCTCGGGATGCTCACTTCGCGCACGACACCGGTGCGGACCTCGGCCCCCGACTCGACGGCCAGCGCGCGCAGCAGGTCGTCGAATCGACCTCGCGCCACCTGGTAGCCCGTCGTGCCCGCGGCGAACGGCTCGACGCGCGGCGGCGCCCCGGCCCACCACACCGTGTTGCCGCGCCATGGGACGAAGCCGGCGTCCTCGACGGCGGCGAGCAGGCCCATCGTCGCGAGGATCTTCTGCGCGCTGGGCGGGATCGACTCCGCGAGGGTGCGGCTCTGGCCGCCGGGCTTGTCGATGAGCAGGACGCGATGGCCCCACGCCGCCAGCAGGCGCGCCGCCCCGCAGCCGGCCGGGCCGGCGCCCACGATGATTGCGTCGTAGCCGGGCGGACCCACGGTGATGCCTACCGTCCGTACTTGCGGAGGACGTCTCGAAGCGCGTCGATCGGCAGGGCCCTGATGGTGCGTCCGTTCGCCGCCGTGTCGGTGGCCTTGAGCAGCGAGTTGTACACCGCTTCCTCGGTCGCATCGAGCGCCGCTTCGAACAGCCCCGACACCGCGTCAGTCGGCAGAATCGACCGCGGCTGCGGGCCGTTGGCGGCCGTGACTCGATTGGCGGCCGCGGTCGAGAAGGCAATCGCGAAGTCGCCGCTGCCATTGGAATAGGTCGAGCCGGTGCGCGCGAGCGCGAAGACTGCGCGCGCGGCGAGGCGCTTCAGGTCGCGCGCGTCGAGCGGTGCGTCGGTGGCGACGACAATCATGCACGAGCCCGCTCCGAGATCCGTCGAGGAGCCGTCGGCGGCCGGCAGCGCGCCGCCGGCGCTCGACGGCGTCAGCTCGCGCCAGACCGGTACGCCGGCCATCGTGAGTCGTCCGCCGAAATTGGTCTGGACGAGGACGCCCACGGTCCATGTCTCCGCCTGCTGGCGCACGACACGCGACGAGGTCCCGATGCCGCCTTTCCAGCCGAACGCGATCGTGCCCGTGCCCGCGCCGACGGCGCCTTCGACGACCGGGCCGCTCGCGGCGCTCGTGATGGCCGAGATGACGTGCTCGCGCGTGACGTGCAGGCCGCGGATGTCATTGAGCGTGCCGTCGTTGGTTTCGCCGACGAGCGCGTTGACGGACCGGACGGAGTCATTGCCGGGCTGATCGAGCGTCCATCTCACGACGGCTTCGACGGCCGTCCCGACACTCAGCGTGTTGGTCAGCACGATCGGCGTTTCGATCGTGCCGAGCTCGTCCACCTGCGTCGATCCGGCCAGCTTGCCGAACGCGTTGCCGACGAACACCGCGCCGGGCACCTTGTCCCGGAAGAGGTTGCCGCCGTGCGGCAGGATCGCGGTCACGCCCGTTCGCACGGTCGCGCCTTCGACGACGGTCGTCTGACCGACTTTGACGCCCGTCACGTCCGTGATGGCGTTGAGCGCGCCGGGGGTGCCGGCGCCCGGCGCGATGCCGAGATCCCGCGCGCGGGGCCGATCCGCCGCGCCGACCAGGGCCGCCGACGCCAGCGCCGCCGCGCCGCCGAGAAGCACTCGAGCCTTGTGTGCCGCCATGGGATGCCATGATAATCGGGCCCGACACTCGCGGCGTCATCGACTCGACAGCGGATGGATCACGGAGGCACGCAATGACTCGGCAATTGTCGCGGCGAATCATGGTCGCGGGCGCCAGCGCGCTCGCGCTGGCAGTGGTCTTCTCGTTTGGTCCGGTCGCGGCGCAATCCCCGGCCAAGCGCCCCGTGTCCTACGACGTGATGGACTATTGGCGCTCGATTCAGGGCACGAAGCTCTCGCAGGACGGGCAGTGGCTCGCGTACGCGCTGACGGCGCCGGGCGACGACGGCGAGCTCGTCGTGCGCAACCTCAAGACCAACCAGGAGCTGCGATCGCCCCGCGGAACCACCCCGGTCTTCACGCCCGACGCGAAGTTCGTCATCTTCACGATCGTGCCGACGAAGGCGGATGACGAACGCGCCAACCGCGGTCGGGGCGCCGGCGCGGAACAGACGCCGGCGGCCGCCGGTCGCACCGGCGGCGCGGGCGGCGGGCAGAACGCGCGCAACTCGATGGGGATCATGAGCCTGCCGGGCGGCCAGGTGACGACGGTCGAACAGATCGCGACGTTCCGGCTGCCGGAGGAGTCGTCCACGTGGCTCGCGTTCCACAAGGGCCGCGCGGGCGGCGGGCGGAACGGCCGTGCCGGCGGACGCGCGGGCGGTGGCGGCGGCCGCGCCGGCGCCACGCCGGCGGCGCAGCCCGCGCAGACCGGTGCCGAAGGCGAGAACGCGGCGCAGACCAGCGAGAAGCGCAAGGATCCCGGCACGGATCTGACGATTCGTAACCTCGCGACCGGCGAGGACACGACGATTCCCGATGTCGTCGACTTCGCGTGGGACAAGACCGGCGCGCAGATCGCCTACACGGTGTCGTCGGCCGATGGCGCCAGGGACGGCGCGTTCGTGCGGCGCACCGCCGACAAGTCCACCATCACGCTGCACACCGGCAAGGGCAACTACAAGAACCCGGCCTTCGACGACGCCGGCCGGCAGCTGGCGTTTTTGAGCGACCAGGCCGAGTACGACAAGAAAGTCTCGCCGTACCGGCTCTACTACTGGAAGACCGGGGACGCCGCCGCGACCGAGCTCGTGGCCGCCGGCACGCGCGGCATGCCGCAGGGCTTCGTCGTGAGCGACAACTTCGCGCCGCGGTTCAGCGAGGACAACGCGCGTCTGTATCTGGGCACCGCGCCGGCGCCGAAGCCGCCGCGCGACGAGAACGCGCCGGCCCCGACGCGCGTGGATCTGTGGAGCTACAAGGATGCGCAGATCCAGCCGATGCAGCAGGTGCGGGCCAATCAGGATCGGACGCGCAACTACCGCGCGGTCGTCCAGCTGGCCGACAAGCGCTTCATGCAGCTCGCCAGCCCGGATCTGCCGAACGTCAACCCGGGCGACGATCCGGTCCGCGCGCTCGGCACATCGGACGTGCCGTACCAGCAGCAGATCTCCTGGGATCAGACGTACAACGACGTCTACCTCGTCGATCTCAAGTCGGGCCTGCGCAAGAAGATCCTCGAGCACTGGGGCGCGACGGCGACGCTCTCGCCTGGCGGCAACTACGTGCTCTACTTCGACGAATCGAAGGGCCAGTGGTTCTCGTACAAGGTCGCCGACGGGACGCGCGTCAACCTCACCGCGACCCTGCCGGTGAAGTTCTACGACGAGGGCCACGACTCGCCGGACGCGCCGCCGTCGCTTGGCGTCGCCGGCTGGACCGAGGGCGACAAATCGGTGCTCCTGAACGACCAGTTCGACATCTGGGAGATCAAGCCTGACGGCAGCGGCGCCCGCATGGTGACGGCGGGCGAGGGCCGGAAACAGGGGCTCGTCTTCCGCTATCGCGCGCTCGATGCGGAGGCCGGTGGCGGACCGGGCGGCGGCCGCGGCGGCGGCGCGGGCGCGGGATCGGCGCCGATCTCGCCGACCAAGCCGCTGCTGCTCGCGACGACCAACGACGAGACGCGCGCGTCCGGGTTCTACCGCACGACGCTCGCCTCGTCGGCGGCGCCCGAGAAGATCATGATGATCGACAAGCAGGTCGGCGCGCCGACGAAGGCGAAGAACGCGGACGTCGTCGTGTTCACCGAGCAGACGTTCGAGGAGTTTCCCGACCTGTGGGCGAGCGACTCGAACTTCGCGAGTCCGCGCAAGGTGTCGAACGCCAACCCGCAGCAGTCCGAGTTCGTCTGGGGCAAGGCCGAACGCATCAAGTACATCAACGGCGACGGCAAGGTGCTGTCCGCGATGCTGATCAAGCCGGACAACTTCGATCCGTCGAAGAAGTACCCGTTGATGGTCTACATCTACGAGGAGCTGTCCGAGGGCCTGAACGGGTACCACGCGCCGAACGTCGGCACGAGCATCAACGTCACGCGCTACGTGAGCAACGGCTACGTCGTGCTCGAGCCGGACATCGTGTACGAGACCGGCTACCCGGGGCCGAGCGCGATGAAGTGCGTCATCCCCGCGATCAACACCGTCGTCGCGCAGGGCTACATCGATCCGAAGCGGATCGGCATTCAGGGCCACTCGTGGGGCGGGTACCAGATCACGCTACATGATCACGCAGACCAACATCTTCGCGGCCGTCGAGGCCGGCGCATCGGTGTCGAACATGATCAGCGCGTACGGCGGCATCCGCTGGGGCACCGGGCATGGTGCGCGAGTTCCAGTACGAGAAGACGCAGAGCCGCATCGGCGCGCCGCCGTGGGACGACCCGCTGCAGTTCATCGAGAACTCGCCGATCTTCTGGATCGAGAAGATCCACACGCCGTACCTGACCATCCACAACGACGCGGACGACGGCGGTGCCGTGGTAGCAGGGTATCGAGTTCAACACCGCGATGCGCCGGCTCGGCAAGGAAGCCTACATGTTCACGTTCAACGGCGAGCCCCACGGGCTGGGCAACCGCGACAACCAGAAGTACTGGACCGTGCACATGGACGAGTTCTTCGATCACTACCTGCTCGGCAAGCCGCGCCCCGAGTGGATGGACAAGGGCGTGCCCTTCCTGCGAGAAGGGCACGCGGGACGTGAGCCCGCTCTTCAAGCGCGTGGTCAATCCGGCGGCGGGCCAGGGCAAAGGGGGCGGAAAGTGACTTGGGGTTCCGGGGTTCCGGGGTTCCGGGGTTCCGCGGTGCTGGCGTCAGCGTTGGCGGACTCCGTGAATCCGAACCCCGCGAACCTCGGAACCCCGGAACCCCGGAACCACGACGGTCGCAATTCATCGTCTCGATCCCTCCGTGCCGCTGCCGGCGTACCAGACGCCGGGGGCGGCCGGGTTCGATCTCGCGGCGTCGGCAGACATGGTGGTGGCGCCCGGTGCGGTCGCGCTCGTGCCGACGGGCCTCGTGATCGAAGTGCCCGCGGGCCACCTGCTCGCGATCTTCGCGCGCAGCAGCACGCCGCTCAAACGCGGGCTCATGGTGGCCAACGGCGTGGGCGTCGTGGATTCGGACTATTGCGGGCCGGCGGACGAGATCAAGATCGAGGTCTTCAACTTCACGCCCGCGCCCGTCACCGTCAGGAAAGGCGATCGGCTGGCCCAGGGGATCGTGCTGCCGTTCGTGCGCGCCACGTGGGAAGAGCGCCCGCCGGCGGCGCCGTCGCGGGGCGGCTTTGGCGCGACCGGCCGGTAAGGGCTACTTCACCCGCACGACGTAGACGGCAAATCCTCCGGACGTCTTCGCGGGCAGGACCTGCCACGTCCGCTGGCGGTGGCCCGCGGCGATTGTCTGCCCGACGACGATGCCGATGGTCGCGCCGGCGGCGGTGTCGCTGACCCAGTGCGCCCGGCTGCGGACCCGGCACCAGGCGACGAAACCGCCAAACGCGTACGACGGCAGCCCGACCTTCCAGCCGTAGTGCGCTTGCATGACGGCCGCCGTGGCGAACGTCGCCGACGTGTGACCCGACGGGAACGAGTGGGACCCGCCATTCGGACGGTCTCGATCGACCGCGATCTTGATGACGCCAGTGAGCACGCCGTTCAGGATTTGCGCGCGCGTGAGGTCGCTGCCGATGTGCGTCAGCTCGGCGTGATGGATCGATCGTCCCAGGATGTAGGCGCCGACGGCGGCGCCGCCCTGCACCCAGCCATCGCCAAGCACGTCGCCGATTACCGCGTACGAGGTCGGCTTCGCGTCGAGAGCGCGGTCAGCGGCTTCGTCATCGACCTGGTGGAGCAGGAGCGATGCGGCGGTGCCGGCGGCCGTGATCTCCAGTGAGCGCACCGTCGGCATTGCCGCCAGATCGGAAACGAGATTCTGCGGAAGCCGGGAGATCGGTTTGTCGTCGGGCCACGCCCGCGCGAGTTCGGCGGGCGTGGGCGCCCGTCGAGGCGCGGGTGACGCCTGCAGCGCGAGCGCGATCGTGACCGTCCAGAAGGCTCCAAGCACGGCGGAAGGATACCAGTCCCGCGTGCTATCGTACAGGGTCAATGTCGACGTCGTCCGCGTCGAATCGTCCAGTGCGGGACATCAGCGTCCTGCTTCGCCACCTCGAGATCGACGCGGTGAACGCCGGTGCGTGCTCGGGGCCGGGCGAGTGGATCGTCGAGTCGTCGGCGACGCCGCTCGCGTCGGTGAATCCGACGACCGGCGAGCCGATCGCGGCCGTGCGCCTGGCGTCGGCGGACGCCTGCCAGGCCGTCATCGCCCGAGCCGCGCGGGCCTTCGACGCCTGGCGCGAGCGGCCGGCGCCCAAGCGCGGCGACCTGGTCCGCGATCTCGGGAATGCGCTGCGCGAGAAGAAGGAGCCGCTGGGCGATCTCGTCACGCTCGAGATGGGCAAGATCCGCGCCGAAGGCCACGGCGAAGTGCAGGAGATGATCGACATCTGCGACTTCGCCGTCGGCCTGTCGCGCCAGCTCTACGGTCTGACGCTCGCGTCCGAGCGGCCGGGCCACCGGATGATGGAGCAGTGGCATCCGCTCGGGCCCGTGGGCGTCATCACGGCGTTCAACTTCCCGGTGGCGGTCTGGGCGTGGAACGCGGCGATCGCGGCCGTCTGCGGCGATCCGGTGGTCTGGAAGCCGGCCGAGCCGACGCCGCTCTGCGCCGTCGCCGTGCAGCACATCGCCAACCGCGTGATGGCCGACCACGGCGTGCACGGGGATCTTCTCGCTGCTCGTCGGGGCCGGGCCGGGTGGTCGGCGAGCGCATGCTGGCACGATCCGCGTCTGCCGCTCGTCTCGTTCACCGGCTCGACGGCGGTCGGCCGACGCGTCGCGCGAGGTCGTCGCAGCGCGGTTCGGCCGCACCATCCTCGAGCTCGGCGGCAACAACGCCATCGTCGTGACCGAAGGACGCGCGGCTCGATCTGGCGACGCGCGCGATTCTGTTCGGCGCCGTCGGCACCGCGGGGCAGCGCTGCACGTCGACGCGCCGGATCATCGTCGCATCGGGAAGTCTCCTCGAGCCTGATCGACCGGCTCGTCCGCGCGTACGGGCAGGTGCCGATCGGCGACCCGCTGGATCCGGGCACGCTGATGGGTCCGCTGGTCAACGCCGCGGCCGTGGACGGCATGTTCGCCGCGCTCGACGCGGCGCAGCGCGCAGGGCGGCGAACTCCTCTGCGGCGGCAAGCGCCGGGCCGAGCTCGGGCCGTAGTTCGTCGAGCCGACGATCGTTCGGATGCCGGCGCAGACCGACATCGTCAAGCACGAGACGTTCGCGCCGATCCTCTACGTGCATCGAGTACGACACGTTCGACGAGGCGCTGCGCATGCACAACGACGTGCCGCAGGGCCTGTCGAGCGCGATCTTCACCGAGAGCATGCGGCGCGCCGAAGAGTTCCTCTCGCCGCGCGGATCCGACTGCGGCATCGCCAACGTCAACATCGGCACGTCGGGCGCGGAAATCGGCGGCGCGTTCGGCGGCGAGAAGGAAACCGGCGGCGGCCGCGAGTCCGGATCGGACGCCTGGAAGGCCTACATGCGCCGCCAGACGAACACGGTCAACTGGTCGGACGCGCTGCCGCTGGCGCAGGGAATCACGTTTGGGGAATAGAAACGCGTCAAGTTAGAAGTTTGAAGTTCGAAGTTTGAAGCTCGGAGCGACCGCGTGTGCTCCGAACTTCGAACTTCTGACTTCGAACTTCAAACTTGATCAGTCTTGCCACAACGCGCCGCCAGCCACCGGCGCGCCCGCGCCGTCGCCACGCCCAGCCCGATCAGCACGATGGTCGCCGGTTCCGGGACCGCCTGCGGCAGGACGTGGAACCGGAGATCCCGCGGGGGCACGCCGGGATCGAAGTTGGGTGGCAGCAGCGCGGCGCCGTTCGGGTAGAGCGCGCCGTTCGCGCTGAACGCGGATTCGACGCCCCACTGGGTCGTGTCGTTCGTCAGGAACAGGGTGTACGTTGAATCCAACGACGAGCGGGATTCCCGCGAACGAGACGTCGGCGTAGCCAGCGAATCCGTCGACCAGTCCCGAAAACGTGCGCGTGCCGAGCAGCGCGCCGCCGTTGCCGAACCCGGCGTAGAGCTGGTAATCGATCGTGGTGTCGGTGGCGACGCTCGCGAATGTGAAGTCCACGACGAAGGCGCCCACCACGTCGATAAGCGGGTCTTCGGCGGTGAACGATTGGCCGACTAGAGGGAAGATGTTGCGCGCTTCGTTGGAGAAGTCCTGGAGGATCGGCCCGGCGCTGCCGACAGCCGGCAGCCCGAGGAGCAGCGCGAGAGCGAGTACGGACGAGGCCTGATTGCGCATGGTCGGCACCCCCGATGATCCCGAATGCTACTCCCACTGGGGGGTCCGGCCTCTCGGGAGCGATCTTCACCGAGAGCATGCGCCGCGCCACGGCCCCGAGTCCGGACCACGTCTGAGGACGAGCCGACCATCGCGCCGCCGACCGCATCTAAAGTGTAAGTCTCCCCGAGGAGTGAGCCCATGGCAGGAAAGTCACCCGGCCACCGGCGCCGTTTCACGATCGCGAGCGACGACGCCGTGCGCGTCCTGCTCGACAAACTGAAGCACCCGCGGGGCTCGCGGAGCGTGGACGAACAGCGCCTGTGGCGGGCGCTCGAAGACGCGATGCGTCACTACGCGTCAGCGCGCCGCCGCGATCGCCAGGCGTTCTTCCACGGCCTCCTGACCGGCTACGCCGTCGGCCTCAAGACCCGATGAGCGGAATGATCTCGAGACGTGTCGTTTACTCCTGTCTGAGCGCGACCAGCGGATCCACGTTCGACGCGCGCCGCGCCGGAACCAGACCGGCGGACACGGCGACAATGCCCAGCACGATCGCGACAGTCGCAAACGTCGTCACGTCGGTCGGCGACACGCCGAAGAGCATCGTCCTGAGCAGTCGCGTGAGCGCCACGGCGCTTGCGAGCCCGACGGCGAGTCCGATCACGGCAGGCATGAGCGCCTGCCGCACGACCTGGCGCACGATCTCGCCGCGGCTCGCGCCGAGCGCCAGCCGCACGCCAATCTCGCGCGTGCGCTGCGAGACGATGTAGGACAGGACGCCGTAGACGCCGATCGCCGCGAGCACGAGCGCGAGCATCGCGAAGCCGCCGAGCAGCGTCGCGCTCATGCGCGGCTGTTCGACCTGCTGGCTCACGTACTCATCCATCGTCTGGATGCCGTAGACGGGCAAGCGGGGATCGAGGTCGAGCACGGCGCGAAGCAGTGAGGGACGAGCGCCTCGGCATTTCCCGTCCGCGCCACGAGCGTCATTGACGGCCGCCGGGTGCTGAACCAGATCGGCAACTGAGCCACGCCGCCCGCCCCACCGTCGGCACCCACTCGACCACCTCGATATAGATGAGCAGCGCCAGCTGCGGGAGCACCGGCCCGCTCGTCCACCGCCACCGCGCGGCGGGCGTGGGAGCCGGCAGGAACCGTCCGGGCTGCTCGACACTGTGCACGTCGTACCTTGTACCGCTCGTTGCTGACAGTCCGCAATGCCGGCCCTTTCCCAGTCAACAGCACGCCCGTTCCGGCGTCGTTCGTCACCGGCGGCGCGCGGACGTCGAGTGCGTGAATGAGTGAATGGGGGAAATGGGGAAATGGGGAGCGTCAGCTGGCGCTGGGCGCGATGACGGCCAACTGGTCGCGCCTGAGGCCTTTGACGGCGCTCGTCGGGATCGTCCGATCGAACGTCGCGAGCGCACCGCCCATCTTCCTGGCCAGGCCGAGCAGGTAGAGATCCGTCAGCTGCCGATGCGTCCACGTGGCGTCGGCCGCAAAGAGGTCACGGTCTCGCAGCGAGACGGCGGCGGGCCAGAAGTGGTGATGGCTGCTGGAGCAGAATCGTCGCAGCTGATCCGCCAATACACCGGGGCGCTCGGCATCCGGCCGGTATCGCGGGTTTGAGGCGACGCGCACGAAGCCGTTCTCGGTGATCGGACATGTCGCCCAGCCGTGAACGCGATGAGCGGCAAACCAATCGTGCGCCAGGTCGTGGTGGACGTGATCGGGGTCGAACAGCGCCACGCAGCACGTTGACGTCGAGCAGGGCGACGCGGGCCACCGGCGCGGCCTACGGCTCGTCGCGCAGATCGTTGACGAGCTTCATCGTGGGCCGCGGCGCGCCGGGCGGACGTCGCGGCAGGAGCGGCACGCCGTTGCGGACGCGGCCGCGCCTTGGGCGATTCGAGCCCCTTGCGCGCCAGTTCGGACAACACCTTGCCCGCGGTGCTTCCTCGGGCAGCCGCCAACTCCTTGGCGGCCTGCAGGACGTCGGCATCGAGATCCAGGGTCGTGCGCATCAGGGATCGATCATCACGCATCACGCATCTGATGTCAACGCGGCCACGATTCTCCGCAGCACCCCGGAACATCGGAACGCCGGAACCCCCTAGTGTGCCGCCACAGTGGTTCGTGAAACATATTGCGCGGCCCGCAGGTTAGCGGTCCGCTGAGCGAATCGGGCGATGCTCGCGAGAATCTGGTCGGCACTCTTGGTCCAGACGAACGGCTTCGGATCGGCTTGATGCGCCGCAATGAATTCGAGAATCGCCGCTTTCAGTTGAGGCACGCTTTTGAACGCGCCGCGCCGGAGTTGCTTGTTGGTCAACTCGGCGAACCAGCGCTCGACCAGGCTGAGCCAGGACCCGTACGTGGGGGTGAAGTGCACGTGGAACCGCGGCCGCTTCGCGAACCAGTTCCGAATCAGCGGTGTCTTATGCGTGCTGTAGTTGTCCATGATGATGTGCACGTCCAGCGACGCCGGCACTTGGCGGTCGATCAGATCCAGGAACTCGCGGAATTGGGCCGACCGATGGCGTTGGTGAAACTGGGTGATCACTTCGCTGGTCTTCGCGTCCAGCGCCGCGAACAACGTGGTCGTCCCGTGCCGTTTGTAATCGTGCGTCCGCCGCTCGATCTGTCCAGGCTGCATGGGCAGCAGGGGTTGCGTGCGATCGAGCGCTTGAATCTGCGGCTTCTCATCGACACAGAACACCGCCGCATGCTGCGGCGGGTCCAGTACAGGCCGACGATGTCGCGCACTTTCTCGACGAGCAACGGATCGTTCGACAGTTTGAACGTTTCGCTGCGATGGGGCTGCAAGCCGAAGGCATGCCAAATGCGACTGATCGCCATCCGATCCAACCCCATCGCCTTGCCCATGCTGCGTGTGCTCCAATGGGTCGCACCCTGCGGCTTGGTCTCGAGCGTGCGGATCACGACGGCTTCCACTTGTTCATCGGTGATCTTTCGCTTGGCTCCGGGACGCGGTTCATCGTACAGACCGTCGAGACGCTCACGCACGAACCGGCCGCGCCACTTCGACACCGTCGCCGGCGTGACATGCAGCCGTCGGGCCACGACTTTGCCGTCCGTGCCCTCGGCACACGCCAGGATGATGCGCGCCCGGCGCGCCAGGGCGGCCGCCGATCGCGATCGATGCGCGAGCGACTCCAATCGTTGCTGTTCATCGACGGTCAGACTCAACGGCGCCTTGCGTCGTCCTGTTCGCATGCTCGCCTCCATGTAGAGCAGTACGAACGGACCGCGCAATATGTTTCACTATCTACTGTGACAGGACACTAGCTCTTCGGCAGTCCCATCGACGCCATCGCCGCGACGAGATAACACCCGGCGCCAAGAATCATCGCGATGTGGAAACCCGCTTGCAGCGCGACGAACACCGTCGCCGACCGACCCGATGACCGACATCATGCCGTTGAGGCCCCAGTAGAACGGCGGCGGCCGGCAGCGGGCCGCTGCCCGTCCTGCGCAGCCCGCTGCGGAAACGGCATGCCCATCAGCAAGCCGAGCGGCGCGATGAGCAGCATCGCCACCGCGACGCGCGCGGCGAGCGCCAGCGGCAGCAGCACCGGCACGATCCGCGGCAGCACGAACGCGTCGGCGACGCCGAGGACCGCGACCGCCAGGCACGCGACGCCGCGTGGGCACGCGCGCGGCTGAGCGCGCTGCCGATGCCGCCGAACGCGAGCAGCGTGAAGAGCAGCACCGACAGCGTGAAGATCGGATGGCCGACCAGCAGCGTCAGGTTCTGCAGCAGCGCCAGCTCGACGGCGATGAAGCCCGACGCCGAGCGCACGCGAAATAGACGACCGACGCGGCGTACGGCGCCGACGCGCTCGCCGCGCGGCTTGCCGAACGCGACGAACAGCACGCAGCAGCACGCGCGACCGGCGCGAGCAGCGCCGAACAGTCCGCTGACGCGATGCCGGGCGGCATGCCCCACGGCTTCTCGACGGCGAAGTAGAACGGGCTGTCGTCGAACACGGGCTCGACGCGCCGCGGCGATTCGGCCGGCGTACTCGCGCCATGCGTCTTGCGGCCCGTCAGGAGATCGTCGTACGGCGCGCGCGGCCGTGCGGCCCGGGACGATGAGCGGCGCGGCGATCGTCCAGTCGTTGACGATCCTCGCGTCTCCTCCGGCGTGAACGGGCGCTTGCGCAGCATGAAGATCATCTGCGGCGGGTCGTCCGTCGCGGCGCTCGCCGCTTCTCGATCAGCACGACGACGCGCTTGGCCGCCTCGCTCGGCGCCGAGCAGCGCGACGGAGTTCGACACGAGGCGCGGAATGTCCGACGTCCCAGCGCAGGATCGACGAGCACGCCGTCGTCGGTCAGGTGGTCGTAGTAGGCGCGGAACGCCTGCGATCGTGTAGAGGTAGTTCTCCGACAGCGACAGCCCGCCCGAGGCCACCGACGCCCACGAGTCGACGAAGCCGAGCAGGATCACGTCGAACTTGCGATCGCGTCCGGCTGATGAACGTTGCGCCCTTCGCTCTGGACGACCTCCACGTCCGGCCGGTCGTAGATGTTGCCCGCGCGCGCGCCGTAGTGGCGCACGAACTGGAGCATCAGCGGATTGAGCTCGACGGCCGTCACCTTCCGGCTGCCCGACGCGAGCGCCGACCAGCACGTCCGACCCGCCGCCCGGCCCGATGACGAGCGTCTTCGGCTGTTCGGCGTCAGCCGGAACGGCAGCGCGCGGTACCAGTCGCTGCAGTCCGCGCACGTCCTCGAGATTGCCGTCCCACTGGAGCACGTTCGTCCACGCGTCCGAGTCGATGTAGAGACGCGCGAGGTACGGCGGCGCGAAGCCTTCGACGGCGTCGATGCGCGAGTAGGCGTTCCAGCCGGTCTGCGTCGACGTGCGCGCCCGGGTTCGCGTCATGTGGCGGTGCATCGCCTTGATCTCGCCGGGCGTCACGCGAAACAGCTCGCGTGCGTTCGTTGGCCACCGCCGACGCCGCCGAGGGCGACCGCGCCGACCAGCGCCAGCGGCGCCACGCGGCGGCGACAGCACCGCCGCGGCCAGCGAGCGGCAGGACGCCGCGACGAGGACAGCGTCGCCTCGCCGCCGAGCCACTGCAGCAGGAACGTCACGACCAGCGCGCCGAGCGACGCGCCAAGCAGATCGGCGAAGTACAGCGACGCCGCGATCGTCGCGCCGTTCAGGTCGAAACACCATCGACAGCGCCATGCCGGCGAGGAAGAACGGCAGCAGCGGCGTGATGAAGTAGAGCGCCAGCCGCTCGAGCTCGGAACGGAAACGAGCACGATGCACCCACAGCGCCAGCGGAATCGCCGAGCGCGTACAGCAGCGGCAGCACGCCGCGGCCTTGTCGAGCGTCGGCGTCACCCAGCGCTTGACCAGGTGCAGCACGATGCCGCCCAGCCCCCAGCCGAGCAGCGCGACCGAAATGGCGACGAACGCGAAGTGGTACCAGATCGTCGCGGAGTAGATGCGGGTGAGGCCGATTTCGAAGATGAGGCCGGACAGCGTGATCAGGAAGACGCCGAGATAGATTGCCATGCGCGGCAAGAAGTAGATGCGACGACGGCGGGTCGGGTCAAGCGTGTGGGGCAGGACGCGCGCGATGCCGCGTCTACTGGGCGTTTCGGAAGGCGGCCAAGGCCGCGCTGACGTGTTGCAAGGCGTCCGCGACTGCCGCTTCCGCGGCTGCGGTCGGACGCGCGTCGGCCGCCTGCAGCGTCTCGAAAAGACGCTGCAGCGGCTCCGCGGCGGCGTCGAGCCCGTCGCGAATCGGCGTGAGCCGGGCCGCGACATCCGGCGTCGCGCCTGCCAGGCGCGCCCGAATCGCCGTGCGCGCCGCCGCCGTGTCGCGGATGGCGCCGTCGATGGATTTGGACAGCTTGAACTGCAGCGCGAGATCCGCCGGCGGCGTCTTCACGCGCGGATCCATCCTGATGACGACCGGCTGACGATAGACACGCCCGCCGACCGTCAGCCGCACCTGGTAGACGCTCCGCCATGCACCAGCACGCCGCTGCGGCGCCTTCGGGGTGTCGTGCGGCGCGGCGCGCGATCGGGTACGTGAACGCGTCCACCGGCGGCGGCGCGTACCGCATGTCCCACACGAAGCGATGCAGCCCAGGCGCGGTCGAGAGCGTCGCGGCGGGCCGAATCCAGTAGTCGGGAATGTTGCGGCCCGGCACCGGCGTGTCCATCGGATCGTCGCTCCCGAATAGTGGCGGATCACCTCGCCCGTCGCGCCCTCGACGATCTCCAGCGTGACCGGTCCCGGCGTCGCGGCCCGAGCAGGTAGCTGATCGTCACGCCGTCGGGCGGATTGGGCGCCGCCGGCTCGTCGGGCGGCAACGGCGTGTCCGTGTTCATGTTCCGCGCACGCGCCAGGCCGTGCCGGGGCGGAAGAGAAACGCCGGCGCGCGCGCGATGTCGGGCGTGATCTGCCGCAGCGGCGTGATGTCGTCCAGGATCCAGAATCCGCGGCCGTGCGTGCCGATCGACCAGGTCGTCGTCCTTGATCGTCAGTCGCGGACGGACGTCGCCGGCATGTTCAGGCGCAGCGACTGCCAGTTCTCGCCGTCGTCGAACGAGAGGTACACCGCGCAGCTCGCTCGCCGCGAACAGCAGGCCGCGCCGGTACGGTGTCCTCGTGCACGGCGTTGATCACGCCGACGGGCGGCAGGCCGTTGGTGATCTCCGTCCACGTCGTGCCGCCGTCGCGCGTGCGCAGGATGTGCGGGCGCAGGTCGTCGAGGCGCAGCGTGTTGATGGCCGCGTAGGCCGATGTTCGTGTCGAAGTGCGACGCCTCGAGGATCGAGACCTTGGCCCACGGCGCCGAGCGGCGGCGGCGTCACGTCGGTCCACGTCGTGCCGGCGTCGCGCGTGACGTGGATCAGGCCGTCGTCGGTGCCCGCCCAGATCATGCTGCGGATCGATGGACGACGGCGCGACCGTGTAGATCACGCCGCGCCGGGTGGGCGTGGCCGCCGGCGTGCCGCGATAGACGCCGACGGTCGCCGGCACCTCCCAGCGTCCCGCGCGAGAGATCGGGGCTGATCTGCCGTCCAGCGGCTGCCCGCCGTTCGTGGTCTTCCACAACGTGTTCGCGGCGAAGAACAGCGTGCCGCGCTCGGTCGGCGAGAAGAGCACCGGCGCCGTGCGCAGCACGCGGAAGCTCGGCACCGCGCGGCGGCATCACGTCCTGTGCCTGGCCCGTGCGACGGTCGTAGCGCGTCAGCTTGCCGCCATAGACGATGTCCGGATCGTTCGGGTCGGGGGCGATGTAGCCGTACTCCTCGGCGCCGACCGGCGTGCCAGTCGCGCATCGTGATCTGTCCGCTCGGCGCCCCGGCTCGCGACGCACGCCGATCCGCTCTCCTGCTGGCCGCCGCAGACGCGGTAGGGAAACGCGTTGTCCGTGCTCACGTGGTAGAACTGCGCCGTTGGCTGGTTGTACCAGGAGCTCCACGTCGGCGCCGCCGTTGACCGTCACGATCGCGCCCTGATCGCCGCGCGAGCAGGATGATGTTCGGGTCGTTCGGGTTGATCCAGAGCCGCTGGTAGTCGTCGCCGCCCGGGCGCGCCGCGCCATGCCGTGAACGTCCGGCCGCCGTCGGTCGACTTCCAGGCGACGACGCTCGCCGGTGTAGACGACATCCGGTGTTCTTGGGATCGACTTTCACTTCGGCGAAGTCGATTGCCGCGCTCGGTCACGCGCGGGTCGCCGTTCACGAGCGTCCAGTGCTCGCCGGCGTCGTCCGATCGATAGAGGCCGCCGCGGCTGGTCGCCTCGACGGTCGCGAACAGCCGGGACGGCAGGCTCGGCGCGACGGCGATGCCGATGCGGCCCGAGCCCGTCGTCGGCGAACGTCGGCAGGCCCGCTGACGATGGGACGCCAGGTCGTGCCGCCGTCGGTGGACTTGAAGACGCCGCTGCCCGGCCCGGTGAAGGCGCCGTTTTCCCAGGGCCCCTGCCGCGCCTGCCACAGCACGGCGTAGACGGTGTCGCTCGACGCGGGATCGAGCACGACGTCGGCGCGCGCCGGTGTCGGCATCCTTGTACAGCACCTTGCTGGAAGCGTCCGGCCGCCGTCGGTCGATCGGAAGATGCCGCGCTCCTCGTTCGGGCCGTACGGATGGCCGAGCACGGCGACGAACAGGCGGTTCGGGTCGTGCGGATCGACGACGATCTGCGGAATCTGCTGTCCGTCGCGCAGGCCCAGATGCGTCCAGGTCCTGCCCGGCGTCGGTGGACTTGTAGATGCCGTCGCCGATCGAGAGGTCGGGCCGCTGCAGGCCCTCGCCGCTGCCGACGTAGATGACGCTCGGGATCGGACGGCGCGATCGCGATGGCGCCGATCGAGCCGGTCGGCTGGTCGTCGAAGATCGGCGTCCAGGTCCGGCCGTAGTCGGTCGTCTTCCAGACGCCGCCGTTCACCGCGCCGACGTAGAAGACGTTCGGCTGCGACGGGATGCCGGCCGCGGCCTTGGTCCGTCCGCCGCGGAACGGGCCGATGTTGCGCCAGTGCAGCTCGGCGAGCAGTGCCGGATCGACCGGCCCGGTCGACTGCGCGCGCCGCGGACAGCACCAGCCCGCGTGCCAGCGCGCCGAGCACGGCCGCGGTGCGATCGCAAGGCGAGAGCGAGAGGCCATACGCGTGTGCGATCCAGTGTGTGTCAGCGGGCGCGCCGAAACGCAAAACGGCGTGGGGCGGCGGATGTACCGCCTCAGCGTACGGCCTGCGGTAGTATTGTCCCGCCCGGAGCGGCGGATGCCAGCGCGCCGAAGCGTTCCGAGCCTCGCGGAGAGACATCCCATGAGACGAGCAATCGGTGTGGCGGCGGTCGCGGTGATTGTGGCCGCGCGGCAGCCTGGTGGCAGGGCAGGGACGGACGGACGGCGCATTGCCGGCCGACGCGCTCGAGGCCCTGGCGTTCCGGAATCATCGGCCCGACGATCCACACGGGCCGCGTCCAGGACGTCGCGATCGATCCGAAGAATCCCGAGCGTCTGGTACGTCGCCGCGGCGTTCGGCGGCGTCTGGAAGACCAGTCAACCGCGGCATCACGTTCGAGCCGATCTTCGACCACTACGGCGCGTTCACGATGTGCTGCGTCGTCGATCGATCCGAAGGACTCGAACGTCATCTGGGTCGGCACCGGCGAGAACGCCAGCCAGCGCAGCGCGCACTTCGGCGACGGCGTCTACAAGTCCACCGACGCCGGCAAGACCTTCGCAGCACGTCGGCCTCGAGACGTCCGAGCACATCGGCAGATCATGATCGATCCGCGCAACTCGAACGTCGTCTGGGTCGCCGCGCAGGGACCGCTCTTCACCGAAGGCGGCGGCGGCGAGCGCGGCTCTACAAGACGACCGACGGCGGCGCGACGTGGACGCGCGTCGCTCACGATCAACGACGACACCGGCGTCACCGACTCGCGTTCGACCCGAAGAACCCGGACATCATCTACGCGGGCACGTACCAGCGGCATGCGCCACGTCGGCCAGATGATCGGCGGCGGACCCGACGGCGGCATCTTCAAGACGAAGGACGGCGGCAAGACCTGGACGAAGCTGACGAACGGGCTGCCGAAGCGCGACGTCGGCCGCATCGCGCTCGCGATCGATCCGCGGAAGCCGAAGACGGTCTTCGCGATCGTCAGCGCCGTCACCAGCCGAGAAGGGCTTCTACCGCTCGGACGATCAGGGCGCGACGTGGACGAAGCTCAACAGCTACACCGGCGGCGGCCCGGCGTACTACTCGGAGCTCTTCGTCGATCCCGTGGCGGGAGACACGATCTGGTCGGTCAACACGCCGCTCGAGTGGAGCCGCGACGGCGGCAAGACGTTCACGGCCGGTGCCGAACATGGCGAACGTCGGCGTCGCCGGCGCAGTACGTGCACGTCGACTTCCACGACGTGACGTTCGATCCGGTCGATCGCAACCACATCCTCGTGGCGAGCGACGGCGGCCTGTACGAGACGCTACGACGACGGGCGGCCGCACTGGCGCTTCTTCACGAACCTGCCGATCACGCAGTTCTACCGCGTGTCGGTGGACAACGCGCTGCCGTTCTACCACGTGTGCGGCGGCGCGCAGGACAACTTCTCGGTGTGCGGGCCGTCGCGCACGACCTACCGCTTCGGCATCCGGCACGACCGACTGGGTCTACGTGAGCAGCGGCGACGGCTTCCAGAGCCGCTCGGATCCCGACGACCCGAACATCGTCTACGGCCAGTCGCAGGACGGCAACCTGATCCGCAACGACCTGCGCAACGGCACGACGAAGAACGTCCGTCCCCGCAACGTCCAGGCGCCCACCGTCGAGCCCGTGGGCGGCGCGCAGGGCGCGGGCGCGGAGGCGGCGGCAGCCGCGGCGGCTCCGCGCGGTGCCGCTGCGCCTGCGCCCGAGCCGACGCCCAATCCGGACTGCGCGGGTCCGCCGCAGGCCGGCGGCCGCGGTGGCCGTGGCGGCGGTTTCGGCGCACCCGGCGCCGATCGCGCCAACTGGGACGCGCCGTACATCATCAGCCCGCACCGCGCACGCGCCTCTACTGGGGCAGCAACTATCTCTATCGATCGGACGATCGCGGCGATTACGTGGCAGCGCGTGAGTCCCGATCTCACGCGCAATCTCGACTGGCGCACGCTGCCGATCATGGGCAAGGTCTGGCCGCTCGACGGCTGCGCGGTCGAGCTGCACACCTCGACGACGGCGCTGAGCACGATCGTCTCGATCGACGAGTCGCCGCTGCTCGAAGGCCTGATCTACGTCGGCACCGACGACGGGCTGCTGCAGGTGACCGAGGACGGCGGCAAGACGTGGCGGAAGGTCGAGGAGTTCCCGGGCGTGCCGAAGTGGACGTACGTGAGCGACGTGTTCGCATCGCCGCGTGATTCGAACGTCGTCTTCGTCGCGTTCAACAACTGGCAGCGCGGCGACTACAAGCCGTACCTGCTGCGCAGCGACGACCGAGGCCGCACGTTCAAGATCGGTCGCGAGCAACCTGCCGGAGAAGCACGACGTGTGGGCCGTCATCCAGGACCACGTCAACGGCAATCTGCTCTTTGCCGGCACCGAGTTCGGCGTGTTCGCGACGGTCGATGCCGGCGCGCACTGGACGCAGCTCAAGGGCGGCGCGCCGACGTTCCAGGTGCGCGACATGGCCGTGCAGAAGCGCGAGAGCGATCTGGTGCTCGGCACCTTCGGCCGCGGCTTCTGGGTGCTGGACGACTACAGCCCGCTGCGCGAGATGACGCCCGAGACGCTGGCCGCCGAAGGACGCGTCTACCCGCTGCGCGACGCGTACTCGTTCAATCCCGTCGGCGAGTCGCAGGCGGCCGAGCCCACCTGGGTGGCGCCCAACCCGCCGGTGGGCGCGGTCATCACCTACAGCGTCGGCGCCGCGCTCCCGGGTGACACGCGCCTGGTGCTCACGATTACCGACGATTCGGGCAAGCAGGTCCGGCGCCTCGACGTCTCGAAGGATCCGGGACTTCGGCGCGTCGTCTGGAACCTGCGCGGCGATCCGTCGGCGCCGGCCGCCAATGCCGCCGGCCGTGGCGGCGGTGCCGGCGGTCGCGGTGGCGGCGGCGGCGCCCGAGGCGGCGGCGCGGGTGCGGCCGGCGGCGCGGGTGCGGGGCGCGGCGATCAAGGGGCCGCGGGACGCGGCGCGGCGGGACCACCAGCCGGCGGCGGCCGCGGATTTGGCGCACAGGGCCCGCTCGCCGAGCCGGGCCGCTACACGGTGACGCTCGGCAAGCTGACGGGCGATCAGGTGACGGCCATCGGCCCGTCGCAGACGTTCCGCGTGCTGCCACTGCCCGCCAAGAACTATTGACGACCGGGACAACGCGTTAGACGAAGCCTGGAGAGAACGACATGAAACGCACGCACGCGGTGCTCGTGGTCGCGCTGGTGGTCCTCGCCACCGCGGCCGGATTTGGACAGGGACCTTCGAGCGATCGGATGACGGCGGAGGCATTCACGGGCCTCGAGCTGCGCAGCCTCGGGCCGATGCTGACGACCGGACGCGTCGCCGACATCGCGATCGACCCGAATCATTCGAATGTCTACTACGTGGCCTCAGCGGCCGGCGGCGTGTGGAAGACCGACGAATCGCGGCAACAGCTGGACGCCGATCTTCGACAACGGCGGCACCTTCAACATGTGCTGCATCGTCGTCGATCCGAAGAACTCGGACGTGCTCTGGCTCGGGACCGGGGAGAACTCGAATCCACGCAGCGCGATGATTGGCGACGGCCTGTACAAGTCCACCGACGCCGGCGCGACGTGGAAGCGCGTGGGCCTCGAGCACTCCGAGCATATCGGGCGCATCCAGATCGATCCGCGCAATTCCAACGTCGTGTACGTCGCGTCGCAGGGGCCGCTCTGGTCGAGCGGCGGTGATCGCGGCATCTACAAGACGACCGACGGCGGCGCGACGTGGAAGGCCGTGCTCGAGGTCAGCCCGGACACGGGCGGCAATGACCTCGTGATCGATCCGAACAATCCGGACGTGCTCTACGCGTCCACGTGGCAGCGGCGGCGCGCGGTCGGACAGTTCGTCGGCGGCGGCCCCGAGAGCCGCGTCTACAAATCGGCCAACGCCGGCGGCACCTGGACGAAGTTGGCCAACGGCTTGCCGAAGGGCGACATGGGCCGCATCGCGCTCGGCGTCGATCCCAAGGCGAAGCCGACGCGCGTGTACGTGCTCGCGAACGCGCTGGGCAACGAGCGCGGCTTCTACCGATCGGACGACGCCGGCGCGACGTTCGTGCGCACGGGCGTGATGGAGGCCGGACGCGGCGGTGGCGGTGGCGGCGCGGCGCGCGGCGCGGCCGGCCGGCGCGGCGGCGGCGGCGCGGCACAGAATCCGCCCCCGACACCTCCGGCTCGAGGCGCGGCTGCGGCCACGGCGTCCGGCGTCGTGCCGAACGCGGGCCCGTGTGCGGGCCGCGGCGGCGGCGACGCGTACTGCGGCGGCGACCCCGGCTACTACAACGAGCTGATCGTCGACCCGATTCGCCCCGACACGATCTGGTCCACCGACACGAATCTCGAGTGGAGCCAGGACGGCGGCAAGACGTGGTCGCAGGTCCCGAGTCTGAACGGCGTGCACGTGGACTACCACGCGGTCGCGTCCGATCCCAAGGATCGCAACCACATCCTCGTGGGCAACGACGGCGGGCTGTACGAGTCCTGGAACGACGGGCATACGTGGCGCCACTTCACGAACCTGCCGATCACGCAGTTCTATCGCGTCGCGGTGGACGAGTCGAAGCCGTTCTACTACGTGTGCGGCGGCGCGCAGGACAACGGCTCGATGTGCGGGCCCAGCCGGACCGTGAATCGCGTCGGCATCCGCACGAGCGACTGGTTCGTTTCGGGCGGCGGCGACGGCTTCTTCTCGGCCGTCGACCCCGAGGATCCGAACTACGTGTACGCCTCCTCGCAGAACGGCGCGATCACGCGCCTCGATTTGCGCACGGGCCAGAGCAAGGGCATCCGCCCGCCGGAGTCGGTGGGCGGCCGTGGCGGCGCTGGTGCAGCCGGCGGCGGCGGTGCCGGCGGCGGACGCGGCGGCGGTGGCGATCGCACCAACTGGGACGATCCGTACATCATCAGCCCGCACTCGGCGACGCGCCTCTACTGGGCGAGCGACAAGGTCTATCGGAGCGACGATCGCGGCGACAACTGGACCGTGATCAGCCCCGATCTCACCAAGGCAGCTCGATCCCAAGCTGATCCCGATCATGGGCAAGCTCTGGGATCCGGTCGAAACCGTCTCGTGGAACGAGGCGACGACGACGCTGAGCACGATCGTGGCGATCGACGAGTCGCCGGTGCTCGAAGGGTTGATCTACGTCGGCACCGACGACGGCCTGCTGCAGGTGACCGAGGACGGCGGCAAGAACTGGCGCAAGATCGAGTCGTTCCCCGGGATCCCGGCCGGCACGTATCTCACGCACGTCTTCGCCTCCCCGCGGGACGCGGACGTCGTCTTCGTCGCGTTCAACAACTGGCAGCGCGGCGACTACAAGCCGTACCTCCTGCGCAGCGACGACCGCGGGCGGACGTTCAAGTCGGTGGCGGGCGATCTGCCGGATCGCTACGACGTGTGGTCGGTCGCTTCAGGATCACGTGAATCCGGACCTGCTGTTCGCCGGCACCGAGTGGGGCCTGTTCTTCTCGCGTGACGGCGGCGACGCACTGGGTGCAGCTCAAGGGCGGCATGCCGGTGGCGCAGGTGCGTGACCTGAAGATCCAGAAGCGCGAGAACGACCTCGTGCTGGCGACGTTCGGCCGCGGTTTCTACGTGCTCGACGACTACAGTCCGCTCCGGGAAGTCACCGCGGCGACGCTCTCGCAGGAAGCCGCGTTGTTCCCGCTGCGCACGGCGTACGCCTACGACGAGCACGGCTACGTGCGCGCGGCGTGGGGCAACGAGGCGACGCCGAATCCGCCGATGGGCGCGACCTTCACGTACAACGTGGCGCCCGGATTCAACGGCGAGCTGGCGATGTCGGTTGCCGACGGCACGGGCAACCAGGTGCAGCGCCTGACGCTCGCGACGAGCCCCGGGATCCATCGCATCACCTGGAACCTGCGCGAAGCGCCGCAGGGCGGCGGTGGCGCGGCGCCGGCCGGTGGCGGGCGCGGCGGGCGTGGTGGCGGCGGGCCGATGGTCTCCGCCGGCCGGTACACGGCGACCATCGGCCGCGTGACGAACGGTCAGCTCACCGTCATCGGCCAGCCGCAGTCGTTCCTGGTGGCGCCGCTGCCGGGAGCGGAGCGATAGGGAAGGTAAGACTGTGTCTGACCTGGAGTGACACCGATGAAACGTGTGCAGATCGTTCTGCTCGTCGCGTGCGTCGTGCTCGCGGTGGCGATTGGCGCGGGCCAGACGCCCGGCGCCAGTCGCATGACCGCCGACGCGTTCAAGGGCCTCGAGCTGCGCGAGCCTCGGTCCGACGCTCAGCGACCGGCCGCGTCGCCGACATCACAGTCGATCCCAATCAACCCGACGTGCTACTTCGTCGCGTCCGCGGTCGGCGGCCTGTGGAAAAGCGACAACCGCGGCAACACGTGGCACTCCGTCTTCGACAACGGCGGCGCCTTCAACATGTGCTGCGTGGTCGTCGATCCGAAGAACTCCGACGTCGTCTGGCTCGGCACCGGCGAGAACTCCGAATCCGCGCAGCTCGACGTACGGCGACGGCCTGTACAAGTCGACCGACGGCGGCGAGACGTTCACGCGCGTCGGCCTCGACGACATCCGAGCACATCGGCAACATCATGATCGATCCGCGCAACTCGGAGGTGGTATACGTCGCCGCGCAGGGGCCGCTCTGGTCGGCCGGGCGGCGATCGCGGCGTCTACAAGACGACCGACGGCGGCAAGACCTGGAAAGCGGTGCTGACGGTCAGCGCCGACACCGGCGCGAATGACCTCGTGATCGATCCGAACAACCCGGACGTGCTCTACGCGTCGATGTGGCAGCGCCGCCGCGGCGTCGGGCCAGATGATTGGCGGCGGCCCGGAGAGCGGCGCTGTACAAGTCCACCAACGCCGGCGCGACGTGGACGAAGCTGACCAAGGGCCTGCCGGCCGGCGACGTCGGCCGCATCGCGCTCGGCGTCGATCCGAAGGCGAAGCCGACGCGCGTCTACGCGCTTGTCAACGGTCTGGCGGGTGAGTCCGGCTTCTTCCGATCGGACGACGCGGGCGCGACCTTCGAGCGCATGGGCGCGCCGTATGGCAAGCCGGGCGCGCCGGAGACGGCGTCGCCGTGCGACAACCCGCGGGCCGCCGCGGTGGCGGCGCGGCGGCGGCCGCGACACCTCCGGCGGACGAGCCGGCGGCGCGCGCGGGCGCGCGGAGCGGCCACTCCGCCGGCGGGCGGCGCCGGCGCGGCTGGTGCCGCTGGCGCGCCCGGGCGCGCCGGCGGACGCGGCGGCGGTCGCGGCGGCTGCGCCGTCGGCGCGTACTGCGGCGGCGACCCGGGCTACTACCAGGAAATCTTCGTCGATCCGATCCGGCCCGACACGATCTGGTCCGCGAACACGAACCTCGAGTGGAGCCGCGACGGCGGCAAGTCGCTGGTCGCGCGTGCCCGACATGAACGGCGTGCACGTGGACTACCACGTCGTGTGGGCCGATCCGAAGGACCGCACGCACATCCTGGTCGGCAACGACGGCGGCGCGTACGAGACGTGGGACGAAGGCAAGACCTGGCGGCACTTCGACAACCTGCCGGTGACGCAGTTCTACCGCGTCGCCGTCGACGACGCGCAGCCGTTCTACAACGTCTGCGGCGGCGCGCAGGACAACGAATCGCAGTGCGGCCCGTCGCGGACGATGAACCGCGTCGGCATCCGGATGAGCGACTGGTGGATGATCGGCGGCTGCGACGGCTTCCAGTCGCGCATCGAGCCCGGCGATCCGAACATCGTCTACACGCAGCTCGCAGTACGGGCGGCGATCGCGCGGCTCGACCTGCGCACGGGCGAGAACAAGCAGATCCGCCCGGCCGCGGCGCGAACGTCACGTCCGAAGCCGAGCGACGCCGGCACCGCCGGCGGCCGCGCCGCCGGCGGCGCGCGGCGCAGGGCGGCGGTCGGCGGCGGCCGCGGCGGCCGCGGCGAGCGCACGAACTGGGACGCGCCGTACATCATCAGCCCGCATCTCGCCGACGCGCCTGTACTTGGGCAGCGACCGCGTCTATCGCAGCGACGACCGCGGCGATCACTGGACGCCGATCAGCCCGGACCTCACGCGCAATCTCGATCCGCGCGTGATCCCGATCATGGGCAAGGTGTGGGACCCGGCCGACGACCGTCGCGTACAACAACGCGACGACGCCGCTCAGCAACATCGTGTCGATCGACGAGTCGCCGCTGCTCGAAGGGCTGATCTACGTCGGCACCGACGACGGGCTGCGTGCAGGTGACCGAGGACGGCGGCAAGCACTGGCGCAAGACGGACGCAGTTCGCGGACGTTCCCGGACGGCATCTACGTCACGCGACGTGCTGCGCGTCGCCGCGCGACTGCGAACGTCGTCTTCGTCACGCTCAACAACTGGCAGCGCGGCGACTTCAAGCCGTACCTCGTGCGCAGCGACGACCGCGGCCGGACGTTCAAGTCGATCACCGGCGATCTGCCGGACCGACCAGGACGTCTGGTCGATCGTCCAGGATCACGTCAACGGCGAACCTGCTGTTCGCGGGCGCCGAGTTCGGCCTGTTCTTCACGGTCGACGGCGGCAGCACTGGATGCAGCTCAAGGGCGGCCTGCCGACGATCCAGGTGCGCGACCTCGACGATTCAGCAGCGCGAGAACGACCTCGTGCTCGGCACGTTCGGCCGCGGCTTCTACGTGCTCGACGACTACAGCCCGCTGCGCGAGGTGACGGCGAGGCGCTGGCGAGCGAGGCGGAGCTCTTCCCGCTGCGCAAGCGCCTACGCGTTCGACGAGCTGGGCTACCCGCAGGCGGCGTGGGGCAACTACACGACGCCCAACCCGCCCAACGGTGCGGTCTTCACGTATGAGGTGGGGCCGAATTTCTCCGGCAACCTCGTGCTGACGATCGCCCAGGAGGGAGGACGCGAGTCGTGCCGTATGGACGTGCCTGAGGCTGAGGGCTTGCATCGCGTCGCGTGGAACCTGCGGATCACCCAGCCGGGCGGCGGCGGAGGCCGCGGCGGTGGTGGCGGGGCTGGCGGCGGCGGCCGGGGCGGCGGCGGCGCGATTGCCTGCACGCCGATCGGTGCCGGGGCGGACGCCAACGCACAGCCGGCGGCGCGCGGTGGCGGCGGGGGCTTCGGCGGCCGCGGCGCGGCGGTGCCGATGGTGCCGTCGGGCCGCTACACCGGGACGCTGGGCAGGCTCAGCGGCGATCAGGTGACGCCGCTCGGCAAGCCGCAGTCGTTCCAGGTGGTCCCGCTGCCGGCCAGAAATTGGTGACCGACGAGTGCCAGGTGCCGAGTGCAGGGTGCCTGGTGCTTGTGCCTGGTGCGGTGCCGAGTGCGGTGCCGAGTGCGGTGCCGAGTGCGGTGCCGAGTGCGGTGCCGAGTGCGGTGCAAGGTGCTCTGCTACGTGCAGTGCCCGGTGCCGTAGCGTAGGGCGTCTTGCACAATGCGATGCGTGGGTACTGCGCGTGAGGTGCCGGCAGCCAGCACGTGCAGCGCACGCCGCACGGCACCCAGCACAAGCACCGCACCAGCACGGCCCGCCGCACCGCACTGCACCCGGCACACGCACCTGGCACCTGGCAGTCGGCACCCGGCACGATATCCAACCCCCCACCCGCCCGCGGCGTCTAGCTGGTGAGCGCCAATGCATGAGCTTGCCGATACCCTGGCCGCCGGCCTCGTGACCGCCGCCGACGAGCTGGCGCGCGAGTTCGAGGCGCGGCTGGCGGACTCGTCGTCGCTGGCGTTCCGCGTCGCCTACAGCGTGCTGCGGCATCGTCAGGACGCCGAGGACGTCGCGCAGGAGGCCTTCGACCGCGCTACCGCGGTTCGCCGACCTGCGCGACCGCGAGCGGTTCCGCGCCTGGGTGGTCCGCATGACGTGGCGCCTCGCCCTGGACTTCAGGCGCTCGCCGATCGCCGCCGGGCGGCGCGAGGACTCCGCCGCGCGCCCGCCCGGCCTCGTCGATGGCGAGTCCGTGGCGGACGGTCAAAGTCGCCGCGCGGTCTCTGGCCGGCGATCGACCAGCTGCCGCCCAAACTTCGTCTGGTGGTGGTGCTCTCGGCGATCGAAGGCCAGAGCGTCGCCGACGTCGCGGTGCTGCTCCACGCCCCGGAGGGCACGGTGAAATCGCGGCTCTTCGACGCGCGCGCTCGCTTGCGGGAGATGCTGACCAATGACTGAGGACCGCGTGGACCAATTGCTGCGGAACTCGGCGCCGCGCTGGACGTCGAGCCGTCGCCGGCGTTCGCGGGCCGCGTGCGGGCGCATGTGGCGTCCCGCGCGCCGCGCCGGCCGTTGCCGTGGCGGATCGGCCTGCCAGCCGGCATTGTGCTTGCCGTCGCCGCGACGCTGACGGTCGTGCTCTGGCCTCGCGCCGAGCATCCAGCGAGTCCCGCGCCGCGCGTCGCAGAGCAATCGATGATCGCCGCACCGCCCGCGATCCGGCCACCGCGGGCGCCGGCACCAGGTCGCGCCATCCGTTCCGCGTCGCCGGCCCGGCGCGAGCCGGCGCTCGAAGTGATCACGAGCCAGGGCGCGATCCTCACCCGTCTCTGGCAGCGCGTCGGTCCCGAGCCCGCCGGGTTGCAGGAGATCGACGCGCCGGTGAGCGGCACGACGCCAGACAGCGCGGCCGGCGAAATCGCCCTCCGCCCCGTCACGATTAATCCGATCGTCGTGGGCGCGTTGGGCGGGCAATCGGCGCCGTCGGGCGAAATCATCCGTCGAGACGTCGCAGGGAGGCAGTGATGACACTCGCACGATGGGCAGCGGGATGCGCGACGGCGGCGGTGCTGGCGACGATGTCGGTCGCGGGACCGGTCGCGCAGGAATCGACGACGCCGGTCAAGTCGGCGCCGGCGCAGGCGGCGGACACCAAGACGATGGTGCCGCTCAAGGTCACGGTCCTGATCTCGCGCGTCCTGGGCGAGAAGAAGACGGCGAGCCTGCCGTTCACGCTCTGGGTCAACGCGAACGATTGCCATGGCACGAGCCTGCGCATGTCCGAGAGCGTGCCCGTGCCCGGCGGCGCCAATCGTACAACTACCGCAACATCGGCACGAACATCGACATCACGGCCCAGTCGCTCGACGACGCCCGTTTTGCGATGATGCTCACCATCGAGGACTCGCAGGTCTTCAGCGATCCAGCCAAGCTCGGCGTGAGCACCTCGGGACTGCCGTCGTTTCAGTCGTTCACATCATCGATGAACGTGATTCTCCGCGACGGCCAGACGGCCCAGTACACCACGGCGACCGACAAGATCACCGGCGAGGTCGTGAGAGTGGATGTGACGGTGAACGTCCTGAAGTGACGCTCAGTGCACCGAGGTCGCGCCGGCCGGGCGCTCGACCAGCTCGATCGACGCCACGCGGGTGGTGACGACGACGTCAGTGCCGATCTGGAACTCGATGCGGAAGCCACGGTAGACGCCGCGCCACTTGAGGCACGAGCCGCCGGCCGTGCAGCCGTTCAGGCGCGCCCGCGTGGCCGTGGGGAAGTACTGGCCCCCGGTGACGAGCACCTCGCCCGACGCGCCGTCCAGCACCGTCAGCCGATAGAGCGTATTGCGCGTGCGGAAGTCGATGGCGGAAAGCGGCGCGAGCCGGTCGATCTGGACGCCGTCCGACCACTGAAACTGCGACCACGTATCGAGCGTCGTCGCCGCGCGCGCGTCCTTGCGCCCCTCCGGCTGTTCGGAGGGGACGGTCAGGCGGCGGATGACGGACGTGTCGGCCATCGTCCTATTGTCGCGCCAGACCGTGAATCAGCGTCATCAGCATGAGCCTGTCGATGGCCACCCGGTTGTGCCCGCCCTGGGGGACGCTGACATCAGCATACCGCAGCCTCCATAAGGCTTCGAGGCATTGTACGCGGCGCATCTGATAAATTCTTCAGGCTTGCGTCTCACCTGAGACGGCGGATGGAGGAGTCGAGTGTTTGAAGGGGTGTATTCGGTGCTGCCGACGCCGTTCACGTCCGGCGGCGACGTGGACGTGCCGTGCATCGCGAACGTCGTCGACCTGATCGTCGGCGCGGGCGTCAACGGCGTGACGGCGCTCGGCGTGACCGGCGAAGTCTCGCGCCTGACCGAACGCGAGCGCGCGCGTGATCGTCGAGACCGTCGTCAAGGCAGGTCAACGGCCGCGCGGCAGGTCATTGTCGGCGCGTCGGCCGACGGCGTGCGGACGTGCATCGAGTTCACCCGCAAGCGGCGAAGGCGCTCGGGGCGTCGGCCGTGATGGTGAGTCCGCCGCGCGCGCTGAAGCTGAACAGCGAGTCGGTGGTCAACCACTACAAGGCGCTCGCCGAGGCCGTGGACCTGCCGATCGTCGTGCAGGACTATCCGCCGATTTCCGGATTTGCGATGGAGGCGTCGCTGCTCGCGCGCATCGCGAAGGAGGTGCCGGCGCGCGCGGACGATCAAGCTCGAGGATCCGCCGACGCCGTTCAAGACGGCGCGCATTCTCGCGGCGGCCGGCGACACGAAGGTCGCGATTCTCGGCGGCCTCGGCGGCGTGTTCCTGATCGAGGAACTGCTCGCCGGCGCGGCCGGCGTCATGACCGGATTCGCGTTCCCCGAGGTGCTCGTCAAGGTCGTGTCGCTCTACAAGGCCGGCCAGGTCGACGAGGCGGCGGACGTCGTTCTATCCGCTTCGTGCCGCTGATGCGCTTCGAGTTCCAGGAAGGCATCGGCATGGCGATCCGCAAGGAAGTGTTCCGGCGTCGCGGCGCGCTCGCCGACGCGGTCGACGCGCGCGCCGGGGCCGGTGCTCGACGACGAGCACGCGCGCGGCGCTGGATCGCGTGCTCGCGTGGACGGCCAAGCAGGAGGGCGCGTCATGGATCTTGGGCTGAAGGGCAAAGTCGCGATGGTCGCCGGCGCCAGCCGCGGCCTCGGCTACGCCGTGGCGCGCGCGCTGGCGGCCGAGGGCGTGAAGGTCTCGATCGCTCGCGCGACGAGTCGGCGGTCAGCGACGCGGCCAGGCGGATCGCCGCCGAGACCTACATGGAGACGCTCGCGACGCGCCTGCGACGTGACGTCGGCCGAGTCCATTACCGACGTGGCATCGCGACGACGATCGAGAAGTTCGGCGGCGTCGACCTGCTGTTCATCAACGCCGGCGGCCCGCCGGCGGGCACGGCGCTGTCGTTCGACGACGAGGCGTGGACGAGCGCGTTCGATCTGCTCGTGTTGAGCGCCGTCCGGATGGTGCGGCTGGCGGTGCCGTCGATGAAGGCGCGCGGCGGCGGCGCGATCGTCGTGTCCACGTCCTCCGCGGTGAAGGAGCCGATTCCGAACCTGGCGCTGTCGAACGTCGTGCGCGCGTCGGTCGCCGCGATGTCCAAGACGCTGTCGAACGAGCTGGCCGCGGACAGCATCCGCGTCAATCATCTGCTGCCCGGCCGCATCGACACCGACCGCGTGCGCGAACTCGACACGCTCCGCGGCAAGGCCACGGGCGCGTCGGCCGGAAGAGGTACGCGCCGAGCTACTCGACAGGACCATCCCGCTCGGCCGGTACGGCGCGCCGGAGGAGTTCGCCAACGGCCGCGGTGTTCCTGTTCTCCGACGCCGCGCGGTACATCACTGGCGCGTCGCTGCAGGTCGACGGAGGGTTGATCGAAGGGCGTGCTCTGAGACGCGATCTCGCCGCGGCCTCGGCGGCCTTCGATCGCGAAGTGGCGCGCGCCGGCAGCAGCCTCGTTGCCGCGGAGTTCGCGATGGACACCTGCGACGCGCGCGGCTTTCTCTGCCTCGAGTCGGGCGACGCCGCCGGAGCCGCCCGATGTTCGAGCGCGCGCTCGCGTCCTTTCCGCGCCACGCACGATCCCTCATCGGCGCCGGCCGGTCCCGCCGGATGGACCCTGCCGCTCGAGCCCTGGCTCAAGACGACGTGCGCGACTCAATCTGGCCGGGCGCTGCTCGGCAAACTCGCCGCGCGCGCGTTAGCGCCGCCCTCCGCCCCTGGCCGTCGCCTTCTGTCCTTTGACCTGGATTTCGTTGACGACCTCGCGGACGTTCGGCACGTTGGACGCGACGCTCGCGATGACCGCCCGCTTGTCCTGACTGTCAACTGTGCCGGTCAACGTCACCGTGCCGGCCTTCACGCGGTAGTCCACCTGGTCTTTGTAACCCTTGGCGACCAGCGCGGCCTTCAGATTCTGCTCGATCCCGTTGTCCAGTGCCTCGCTGATGTCCTTGGCTTCGGCCTCGGCGCCCGGAGGCGTGACGACGATCTCGTTGGCCACGACCTGGCCGGGCGCGTGATCCTTGGCAATGGCTTCCGCCTGGACCCTCTCGGCGTCCGCCATCACGTGCCCGGTCAACGTGACGACGCCCTTGTCGCGGTCCTGATCGACCGACACGTCCTTGAGCCCGGCCTGATCCAGTGACGTCCGGATGCTGTCCTTCACGTCGGGAGACTTCGTGGTGTGTGCGCAGGCTGCGAACAGTCCCGCGCAGAGCGTGAGAACGAGAATGCGCGTCATGCCGGCTTGAGGAGCAACATCCGCGCCAGCGATGTTCGCGACTCGCTGGCGACGACGGCGCCAGGAAGCGACGCCGGAAGGACAGAATGGCCGCGGCGATGCCCACAAGCGCGCGCGCCGTGCTCATCGATTGACCGAACGCGGCGCCGATCGGCCATGCGCACCGCCGCGAGCGCGGCCACGAAGACGACCGCCGCGCGCAGCGCGATCTCGACGAACGTCAGCTGGCTCGCGGGCAGGTCCAGACCGAGCGTGCCGTGAATCCAGCCGAGGAATGTCGTCATGGGGAAGTCCTTTCTGGCAGCGTGAGCCACCTTCGACTACGAGGAGCAATGACAGTGCCACGATGTCGCTTCGTGCGAGGCGCTGCGCACGCTAGAGTACGGGCACCATGGCGGATCCCGAAGTGCTCGTGGTCGGCGCGGGTCCGACCGGCCTGGTGCTGGCGCTCTGGCTGGCCCGCCGGGGTGTCCGCGTCCGGGTGGTGGACCAGGCCACGGAAGCCGGCACGACGTCGCGCGCCCTCGCGGTGCACGCCCGGACGCTCGAGTTCTACGCGCAGCTCGGCATCGCCGACGCCGTCGTCTCGCAGGGCCGCCGCGCCACGGGGATCAACCTGTGGGTGGCCGGCCGCCGCGTCGCGCACGCGCGCTTCGGCGGCATTGGCGCGGGCCTCAGCCCGTACCCGTTTGTCCTGATCTTCCCGCAGGACGAGCACGAGCGGTTTCTGATTGAGCAGCTCGCTGCATCGGGCGTCGTCGTGGAGCGCGAGACGTCGCTCGTGCGGGTCGCGGAGCAGCCGGACGGCATCAGCGCGGAGCTGAGGCTGGCCGACGGCCGGACCGAGATCTGTCAGGCGCAGTATCTCGCCGGATGTGACGGCGCGCATTCGACGACGCGGGAGCAGCTCCACATCGGTTTTCCGGGCGGCACGTACGAGCACGTGTTCTATGTCGCGGACGTCGACGGCCACGGCGACGTGCTCAACGCCGAAGTGCATGTCGCCCTCGACCGTGAAGACTTCCTCATCGCGTTTCCACTGGAGGGATCGAACCACGTCCGCTTGATTGGGACCGTTCGTGAGGCGGCCGCGACGCGCGGCGGACGGGATCTGTCGTGGGACGACGTCAGCCACCGCGTGCTCGGCTGGATCAAGATTGACGTCGACCGCGTCCGCTGGTTCTCGACGTACCACGTGCATCACCGCGTCGCCGATCGGTTTCGGTCGGGCCGCGCGTTTCTCCTGGGCGACGCGGCGCACATCCACAGCCCGGTCGGCGGGCAGGGGATGAACACCGGCATCGGCGACGCCGTGGATCTCGGGTGGCGGCTCGTGGACGTGCTGCGGCGGCACGCGCCCGCGTCCCTCCTCGACAGCTTCGAGCCCGAGCGCGTCGCGTTTGCCGAGCGGCTGGTGGACACCACCGATCGCGCGTTTACGGCCGTGACCAGCTCGAGCGCGTTGGCCCGCTTCGTCCGCCTGCGGGTGATTCCGCTCGTCGTCCCCGCGCTGTTTGCCTCGGAGGCCGCACGGCGTTTCATGTTTCGCACGGTGTCACAGACGACGATCAACTACCGGGAGAGCGCGCTCAGCGAGGGCCGCGTGGGCGGAATCCACGGGGGCGACCGTCTTCCGTGGGTGCCGTTGGACGGCGACGTTGCGACGAGCAACTTCACGCCCTTGACGACGCGCGACTGGCAGGTTCACGTGTACGGCGCGGTGCCGGCCGGGTTGGGTCCGGCGTGCGAGGAGCGCCGCGTCCCGCTTCATGCCTTCCCGTGGCAGGACGCGATGGCCGAGCACGGCCTGAGTCGCGACACCGTGTGTCTGGTCCGGCCCGACGGGTACATTGCCTCGATTGGGCGGCGGGACCGGGTGGCGACCGTTCTGCAGTCGATTCGAGCGGTACGTGACCACGGCTCGGACAACGACGTCACGCTAGGCCGCGGACCGCGGCGGTGGACGCCAGGGCGCTCTATGACGCAGAGCGCCGGCCATCCGGCCGACGGTCGCGTCATCCCTCGGCGGCCACCGTCGGGGCCCGGGACTCGGCGCCCGCAGAATGTCAGGTGGATATGATCAGCGCGCGTCGATGCTGGAACGTTCGTGTAAATTCAATCAGATCAGGTACATGCGGGATGTACCGCGGGTACCGTCCCCTGGCCGTGCTACGATTGTCCCAACTGAGAGCGACGAAACGACCACGCGGAAGGACGCGCGATGTTCACGAAGGAACGGCACACCGACGGCCACAACGACCGAGTGGTCATCACCTCCACCACCAACGGCTGGGAAGTTCGGGAAGAGCGCGATGGGCGCGTGGTCCGGAGCAAGACATACCTCGACTGGCACCGCGTCGAGCGGGCGCTCCAGCGGTTCGAACTGGCTGAGCCGCAACTGAGCGGAAGCTAGTCCGCGGCGGCGCGTCCGCCGCCTAATGAACGCGGGCCGCGAAATCGGCCGTATCGGTGACGACTGGCCCGGCGGTCGTGACACGCTCAGCGACGCCCTGCAGGCTGGCCCGGTCTTCGCGCCGGCAGTACGGGCAGCGCCACACGGTCGCGAAGCTCACGCTGTCGTCCCAGTCGCGCACAAACAGGCAGATCGCGCCGCCGCAATGGACCTCAAACAGCTCGTCGTGCTTGCGCTTCAGGTCAGCATCGTTGGCACCGTGCTGGGCTTGGGGCTCGAGGCCACCGCGGACGACTTGCTGTATCTCGTCCGGCGTCCCACGCTCCTGGCCAAGTCGCTGTTGGCCATGCTCGTCATCATGCCGCTCGTCGCGGTGCTGATGGTCCGCGTGTTCGACCTTCGACACGTCACCGCGGCCACGATCCTCGCGCTCGCGATTTCACCCGTGCCGCCGCTGCTGCCGAATCGGGAGAGGACGGCCGCGGGGAATCGATTGTACGCGCTGTCGCTGATGGCCACGCTGGCGTTGCTGTCGATCGTGACCGTGCCGCTCTGGGTCGAGGCGCTGGAGCGGCTCTCCGGTCGGCCGCTGGAAGTGACGGCGGGGCCAATCGCCAAAGTCGTCCTCGTGGCGGTCGTGGCACCGCTCGTCGTCGGCGTGTCGATTCGCGCGCTCAGCGCGCCCTGGGCTGATCGCCTCGAGCGCGTCGTCGCCCCCGCGGCCAAGATCCTCCTGCTGCTTGCGGTCGCGGCGCTGCTCGCCGTGGCCTGGCGTCTCATCTGGGACGCGATCGGCGGCGGCGCGGTCGCGGCCATTGTCGTGTTCGTGGCCGTCGGTCTGCTGGTGGGCGAGGTGCTCGGCCGACCCGATCCCCATCGGTCGGCGGTGCTGGGCCTGTCGAGTGCCTGCCGGCATCCCGCAATTGCGCTGGCAATCGCGTCCGCGAATTTTCCCGACGAACAGTTCGCTGGGACGATCCTGCTGTATCTCCTCGTGAACTTGATCGTTGGGGCGCCCTTCGTCAAGTGGCATCGCCGGATAGCCGCGGCGTCGCTTGTTCCACGAAATGGGTGAATGGGCGAATGGGCAACGCTGGACGGGAGCGCGCCGTCCAACGGGTGAATGGAGAAACCCGTGAAGCTGACGCGCCTGATGCTGATTGCTGCCCTCTCACTGCTCGTCGTGGGGCCCGTGCGGGCCGAGCGGTCGTTCGTATTCGGACAATCCCCGACGTCCTCCGATGACTGGTGTCGCGATGCGGGCAACCGGAATGGCCGCTACGAGCAGTTCTGCGAGGTCCGGCCAGTGACGATTGCCGCGCCGTCGACGCTGGACGTCGACACATCGAACGGCAGCATCGCGGTGACCGGCTCCGCGCGGCGCGATGTCATGATTGAGGCCCGCGTCATGGCGCAGGGCGACACGATCGATGACGCCAAGGCGCTCGCCAAGGAGGTGAAGATCCTCACCGATGGCGGGCGCGTCCGCGCCGATGGGCCGCGCACGTCGGACCACCGCGGCTGGTGGGTCAGCTTCCGCATCCAGGCCCCGAAGACTCAGAACACCACGGCGAGCTCGTCGAACGGCTCGGTGACGTTGACCGGTCTCGAGGGCACACTGCGCGCCGACACGAGCAACGGCAGCGTGCATGCGAGCGATCTCGCGGGCGACGTGCGGCTGAACACGTCGAATGGCTCGCTCGAGGTCGCGCTTGCGGGCAACACCTGGTCGGGCGCCGGCCTCGAGGCCACGACGTCGAACGGCTCGCTGCGCGTGGACATGCCGCGCGACTACTCCGCGCATCTCACCGCGCGGACTGGCAACGGCTCGCTCAACGTCGATCGGCCGATCACCGTCACCGGGCGGATCGGCCGCGAGATCGACACCGATCTCGGCAAGGGCGGCCCGACACTGCGCTTGCGCACGAGCAACGGATCGCTGAACATCCGCGAGCGGTAAGCGCTGATCAATCTCGCGTACGTCGGGGCGCTGTTCCTCGCGGGCGGCGTGTTGAGTCTCGGCGTGGGGCTGATCCGCGCCGCGCGACAGATGGCGTGAAGCCGCCGCGCCCTTCGGCGAGCAGGCGCTGCCGCACCTTCTCGATGTCGCGGTGGAAGACAAACAGCCGGTCGGCGTTGCCTTCAGGGTCGGTGAAGTTGTAGGTCTTGCCGCGGCGGATTTTCACGCGCAGGTTCTTGTTCAGGTAGTCGACCTCGAACGTCTCGATGTCGGTGAGCGGCACCAAAAACGCGTCGTCCGCCTTCGTAGTCTCGTACTGCAGGCCCTGCGGTGTTGCGTGCAGCGTGCCGTTGCAGGATCCGACCGCGTGTTTGTGGACGACGGCGATCTTCGCGTCGAGGTGGATCTCCTTGAACTTGATCGCAAGGTCGTGCGTCCCGGCCTGTACGTCGATGTCCTGCGACACGCCGTCGTATCCGCTGACGGACATGTTCAGATGATGCGTGCCGGGGGTGAGATCGGTCGCGGTCACCGGCGCCGTGCCGAGAAACTTGCGATCGATGAACACGCTCGCGTCGGACACGTCGCTCTCGATGCGGAGCGTGCCCGTCGTCGGCGCAGCGGGAGCTGACGCAGGTTCAGGCGCAGGGCTGGGGCGTGACGCGGGCGTCTTCGGCCGCGTCGTTGGCGCCGGCGCCGACGGCGTCGGCGAGCCGGCGACGGGCGAGCCTGCGGGCGTCACGGTCGCGTCCGGAGTTGGTGCGGGCGGCGAGTGCGGTGTCCGAGTCAGAAAGACGACCGCGCCAATCGCGACGAGGAGCGCGGTGCCGGCTCCCGCAATGATACTGACGCGTGATGTGGTCACGGCAGCAGTCTACAGGTACGCAACAGACGCGCGATTGTCCTGAGGCGCTGACTGGGCGGATCGCGCCATTAGATGACTCGAGGCCGCCGTCGCCGATTCAACCGCCCGTCGGTCAATGTGGACCGACTGTCGGACTCTGTGTGGCATGAGCCGGTGCGATAGGCCAAGATGAGAGCATCATGGCCAATCGGGCGACGAAATCCCTGCTGACGCTGTTGCTGCTGTTCATCGCGATTCAAGTAGTGCGCCCGGCCCGGACGAATCCACCGGTCGATCCATCGAAGACGCTCCAGACGCAGGTCCAAGTGCCGCCAAACGTCGAGGCAATCCTCACGCGCGCGTGCGCGAACTGCCACTCGAACAACACGCGCTGGCCGTGGTACAGCAGTATCGCGCCGGTCTCATGGCTCGTCGTGGACGACGTGAATGAGGGCCGGAGTCACCTGAACTTTTCCGACTGGGAGCAACGACATCGCCACGAGGGCTCGCCCTTCGACGAGGTGTGCAAGCAGGTCCGCGATGGCGAGATGCCGCCCTGGTACTACCGCCCACTACATCCGGAAGCGCGCCTGGCGCCCGCGGATGTTGAAACACTCTGCGCGTGGACGGCCGGCCAGCCCAAGCAACGTTGAGCGAGTATCAAGAGGTCGCGGCCAGCGCACCTCGGAACCCCGGAACCTCGGAACCCCGGAACCTCGGAACCCCGGAACCTCGGAACCCCGGAACCTCGGAACCCCGGAACCTCGGAACCTCGGAACCCCGGAACCCCGGAACCCCGGAACCTCGGAACCCCGGAACCTCGGAACCCCGGAACCTCGGAACCCCGGAACCCCGGAACCCCGGAACCCCGGAACCCCGGAACCTATAACATGGTTCCCCCAATGCGCCGAGCAGTCTTGATTCTCGATCAGCACGTGCGTCGTGTTTGCCGTCACGCTTCCGGCGCAGCAGACGACGCAGCAGCCGGTCTTCCGCGGCGGGGTCGATCTCGTCACGCTGGACGTCACGGTCGTCGACAAGGACGGCAAGCCGGTCCGCGGGCTCAAGCCTGAAGACTTCGTGGTGACGCTCGAAAAACAACCCCGACCGGTACGCGCGCTCGACTTTCTCGAGTTCGGAAGCGCGGCTGGATTCGACGGCCGAGGCCCGGCAGACGACCAATCAAGCCGGCCAGGCCCAGCCCGCCCGGCGGGGCGGACGCGTCGTCGTCCTGCTGTTCGACGATCTGTCTTACAAGCCAGGTCCGGGCAAGGCACTCCTCGTGGCGGCCGAGCGAATGCTCAGCGCGTTCGACGTCGACGACCTGATCGGGATCACGACGACGAGCGGACTGGGGCCGACGGTGAATCCGACGCGCGATCGGGCGGCGCTCATCGCTGCGCTGCACGACAAGAAGATGATCGGGCGCAACGACGACATCACGGCGCCGTTCTACATCGCGATTGACGAGGCGATCGAGATCGACCGTGGCCTGCCGCGCGAGACCCTGGAGATGGTCGCGGCTCGCGAATGCCCCGAGATCGGTATTCCAATCGACCAGTGCACGCCGATGGTGGAGGGCGCCGGGCGGGCGTACGCGCAGCAGGTGACCCATCGCACGGCGATGCAGCTCGCCGCGGTCCAGCAGCTGATGGAGCTGCTCAAGTCGGCGCCCGCGCCCAAAGTCATCATTGCGCTGTCGGGTGGGGTCGCGCTTGGCACTGAGCTGGATTTCCAGCGGCAGCTCGCGCCCCTCGGCCGGGCGGCCGCGGAGAACGGCGTGCAGTTCTACGCGCTCAGCGAGCTTCCCGATGAGATCGACATGCGCGATACCGGCGTCGCGCGGGCCAACGCACGAAAGCAGGAGGGCCGGTTTCTCAATTCCGGTGCGCAAACCGTCGCCGAAAACGCCGGCGGCACCGCGTTCCTCGTCGTCGGTCAGGCCGATCGGTTCTTCAAACGGATTGAGGCCGAGACCTCGGGATTCTACCGGTTGGGCGTCGAGGCCCCCATCCTCACCGACAAGCGCCGGTATCTCACGACCAAGGTGTCCGTGAAGACGTCGGGGGCGACGGTGCGCGTGAATCGCGAAGCGCTGCTGGCGTCGGTCGCGCCTGAGGCCGTACCTATCGAGGAACAGCTGAAGACGACGCTCGCGCAGGGCGGCGTCGCGTTTGGCGTGCCCATCGCGCTCGGCACCGCGCAGCGGCGCGATCCGGCCAGCAACACGCTTCAGTTGGCCGTCAATGTTCAGGTGCCATCGAGTGTCCAAGGACCGCTCGTGACGATGTTCGGCCTCGTCAACGAGGCGGGTGAGATCAAACAGGCCGGACGCCGGGATGTGCCGGCGCCAGACCCCGGCGAAGACTATCAACTTGCGTTTCCCGTGCCGATCGAGACCGGGAAGTACCGCTTGCGGTTCGTCGTGGCCGATGCCAAGGGCAACATCGGGAGCGTCGAGCACGGCGTCACGGCGGGGCTCGCGCACTTCGGCTCGTTCAGCGTGAGCGATCTGTTCACGATGTGGGCCGGCGCGGATCCTCAACCGCGATTTCTGGCGCTCGAGCGCCTGCCTGCGGGCGCCGAGACTGTCGGCGCATCGCTCGAGCTCTATCCCGATAGCGCGACCGTGCCCGACGTCGTCGTGCGCTTCACGGTCACCGCGCCCGGCAGCGAGACCGCGCTGATCGAGCGCGAAATCACGCCCGCGCTCCTCGGCACGACGCGTCAGGCGATTGCCGAACTGCCAGTGGACGACCTGCAGCCCGGGACGTACTTGATTCATGCGACGGTCGTGGAGGCGGGGGCGGTGACGGGGACGGTGACGACTACGATTAGAAAGACCCAGTAGGTTCCGGGGTTCCGGGGTTCCGAGGTTCCGAGGTTCCGAGGCTCCGAGGTTCGCTTGCGCGTCAGATGGCGCCGTGACGAGGTCGAGCTTGCGCTCGACCGGCACGGCGGGCACAAGCGGCGGGTCGTCCGGACCGTGACGGGCGCAGCCTGAACGGCATGGGAGGGTCAGACGCGCGTGTGACGGTCGCGCCGCGGCGCGATATGATCCGGCGCACTTGTGATCGGTCAGACCCTTGGTCCCTATCGAATCCTCGACAAGCTGGGCCAAGGCGGAATGGGTGAGGTCTACCACGCGCGCGATACGCGCCTCAACCGCGATGTCGCCGTGAAGGTGCTGCCAGCGTCGTTCGCTGCCGACGACGAACGGCTGCGCCGCTTCGCCCGCGAGGCCCAGGCGGCGAGCGCGCTCAACCACCCCAACATCCTCGCCGTCTTCGACGTCGGCACGGCACGGTGGCGCCCCCTACCTCGTGTCGGAGCTGCTCGAGGGCGAATCGCTCCGCGCGCGGCTCGAAGACCGCGCGATTGCCGCCCTCCAAGGCGATCGACTTCGCCCGGCAGATCGCGGCGGGCCTCGCGGCCGCGCATGAGAAGGGGATCACCCACCGCGACATCAAGCCCGAGAACGTGTTCGTCACGACCGACGGACGCGTCAAGATCCTCGACTTCGGGCTCGCCGTACAGACGGCGATCGAGGAGGACACCGACGCGACGAAAGTGCAATCGCTCACGGCCACAGGCGTCGTCATGGGCACCGTCGGCTACATGTCGCCTGAGCAAGTTCGCGGCCAGAAGACGGATCCCCGCACCGACATCTTCTCCTTCGGTGCGGTCCTCTACGAGATGCTCAGCGGCAAGCGCGCGTTCAGCGGTGCGTCGGCCGTGGAGACGATGCACGCCATCCTCGAGGCGGATCCGCCCGAGCTGCCCGCGACCGCGCTGCAGTCGATTCCCGCGCTCGGTCGAATCGTCAGCCGCTGTCTCGAGAAGAATCCCGCGGAGCGCTTTCAGTCGGCGCGGGATCTTGGTCTGGCCCTCGAATGGATTGCGGCGGGGTCAGGATCCGGGGCCGCGGCGATCGCGGCGGCGCCGCCAGCGCCCCCCCGGCTGACACTCTCGCGCGTGCTCTCGTGGCTCGCGATTGCCATCGTCGCCAGCGCGGCCGGCGCGCTGCTGCATCGGCGCTTCGCCACGCCCCCCGTCTCGGAGTCGCCCACGATGGAGACGGTCACGTACTCGGGTCACGATCGTGCTCCCGCGGCGTCGCCCGACGGCAAGACGATCGCCTTCTCGTCCGATCGCGACGGCGTGCCGAGGATCTGGCTGAAGCAGTTGGCGGGCGGGGGAGAGCTTGCCCTCACCGCGGGACGCGACGATTTCCCGCGCTTCTCGCCCGACGGGTCCACCATTCTCTTCATCAGGACGACGCCGGAGGGCACCGCGCTCTATCGTGTGCCGCTGCTCGGCGGCGACCCGCACAAGATCCTGAGTGACGTCGCGGGCGCCGACTGGTCTCCCGACGGAAAGCAGCTCGCCTTCACGCGCTGGGTCTCGGGCGACCGTGCGGGCTCGGTCGTTGGCGTGGCGGATGCAGACGGAAATGGGGCGCGTGAAGTCGCGTTCGTGTCGGGCCGTTCGTTGATCACGCCCCGCTGGTCGCCGAACGCTCACATGCTTGCCGCCGTGAATGGACTGGGGAGCGTGGCGGCCGGCCTCGGGATCGACCTCGTGGATCTCGCGAGGCTCGGGATCGCGCCTCCTCCCGTCGGTCCTTCCCAACATGCGGCTTTCTTCCGTGCTCTGGTCGGCGGACAGCCGCACGATCATCTACTCGGAGGCGGAGTCGATTGCGGGGTGGAACTCCGGCAGCAGCGCACGCGTTGTGAGCCAGGATGTGAACACCGGCGCCGCCCGGACGCTCCTCTGGATGCCCAACCACAGTCTGACACTGGACGTGCTCGGCCCCGGACGGCTGCTGCTCGACACGCGGTCGTCGCGCGAGAACCTGCGCGAGCTGCCGCTTGATGGCGACCAGGCGCGCGCGCGCTGGCTCACGCGCGGGAACACCACCGATCGGCAGCCGATGTACTCACCGGATGGTCAGTGGGTGGCGTTCTCGTCGAACCGCGGCGGCAACCTGGACCTCTGGGCCGTGAACCGCGCCAGCGGCACCGTGCGCCGTCTGACTGACGACGCGGCTGACGACTGGGACGTGTCGTACTCGCCCGACGGCCGCCGCCTCTTGTGGGGATCGAACCGATCGGGCCCGTACGAGATCTGGGCCGCGAACCCTGACGGCAGCGCGCCGCAGCAGCTCACGCACGACGGCGCGTTCGCGCAGAATCCGCAGGAAACCGCCGACGGCCAGTGGATCATCTACGTGAACACCACATCCTCACGCCCGGGGCTCTGGCGAATGCGGGCCGACGGTCGTGACCCGGTTCGGCTCGTCGCCGGCTCCCTTCAACTGCCGGAGATTTCACCGGACGGCCAGACGGTACTGTTCGTGGACGGGCTGGCAGCCAAGATTCGCTTCGTACAACTCCAGAACGGGCAGGTGCTGCCGTTTGAGATCGACGTCGCCCGGCGCTCGAACACGACCGCAACGCTGGGCCGCGCGCGCTGGATGCCGAACGGTCGCGCGGTCGCGTTCGTCGGGCAGGACGAGCGCGGCGTCAACGGCGTGTTCGTCCAGGATTTCGTGCCGGGGCGCGACACCACGGCGACCCGGCGCACAGCTGGGCGGATTCGATCTCGAGAACTCCACCGAAACGCTCGCGATTTCGCCCGAAGGCAAGTTCCTCACCGTCGGGGGCTGGGAGCAGATGTTCAACGTCATGATCGCGAGCGGCGTGCCGGGCATCGAGCCGACGCGGCGCGGACCGTCGTGACCCGCGGCGGTCCGCTGGGCTGCCTCGTCCGGCACGATCGGAAATCGCGACCTAATCTCTGATATGGAATGACCGGTTGTCAACAACAAGCGTGAGGAGAGGGCCAGGGCGGCGCCCGCAGCCGGCGGGGCGTTGCCCTGGCCCTCTCCTCACGCGGGGATCGCGCCGCCAAGACGACGGACGACAACGGGCGCTTCGACGACGAGTCACGCTGATATTCGGTGGTTACTCCGGTTGCCCGCAGCAGAGCACACATGACGGTGCTTCGTCGAGAGGACATGCAGTCTAAGCGCGCGAGTTGGGATGGAAATCCGTATCGCATTGTTAGGTCGCCGATCCTCTGATTCGTGCCGATGTCCATCCGTCGCCTTCGCGACGCGATCACTGATTCACTCACTCACACCTCGCCACGCGCGGCCCCTCAGGCCGCGGTGGGATGTTGCAACGCCGCCCAGATAAAGCCGGCCAGTTCTCGCGCCACCGCCACCACGACCTTCGGTGCCGGTTTGTGCTCAGCCAGCAGCCGACGGAAGCGCCGACAGAGACGCTGTTGCGCCTTGTCGGCGATCGCAATGACACGCGCGGGTTGGCTCTTTCGGCGGCCAGCCAACGCCGGCCCGACGCCGGGCCGATGTTGATAATGCCAACTCGTTTCGATCAGCACGCGACGCACGAGGCTGTTGCCGGTCTTGGTAATTCGGCCGCGACGATGCCGGTCGCCCGTGGAATCTTCGCTCGGGACGAGGCCCAGATAGGCCATCAGCGCGCGCGCGGTCGGAAATCGGCGGAAGTCATGCAGCTCCGCCAGGATGAGCATCGCCGTCAACGTGTCAATGCCCCGGAAGCAGCGCAGCCACGCCACCGGCTCTCGATACGGCTCGGTCTGCGCCGTCTCGGCCAACCGAGCATCGAGCTCCACCAGCCGGCTTTCGACTTGCTCAATCGCCAGCAGGTAGTCATCGACGACCGCGCGTTCCGCCGCATGCTCCCATTCGATCGTTGTGATCCATCGCCGATGCGCCTTCGTCCAGTTCTTGCGCCCTGGAAAGTGCAGGCCCCGACGAAGCAACAATTTGCCAAGGCGATGGCGCGCGCGCTGCACGTCTTCACGCGCGTCATCGCGGGCCCGACACAGATCGCGGACCGCTTCCTCGGCGGGCGTTGGTGGACGAACTTCGGTCAGCAGCCCGGCCCGGAGCAGCTCGGCGAGCTTTCGGGCGTCGCGTTTGTCGGTCTTGATCCGGTCGCCAGGTTTCCGCGGCATCAACGCCGGCGCGATCACGACGCACCTGATCGCGCCGCCCGTGAGCTGCCGCTGCAGCGCATAGCCGCACGGCCCCGCCTCGTAGCACACGCGCACGGGCCCCGGCGCCTCGCGCTCGAGCTTGCGCCGCAAGCGGTCAACGGCCTTCGGCTCGTTCGCGACCGTCCACGCCATCGGCGCCGTGGCCGCACCGATCAGCCTCGCCACGTGCAACTCGCGTTTGTGTGCATCGACTCCGACGTACGTGATAATTTCGCTCATGACCGGCTCCTTTCGCCTGCGGCTCTGATGCCTCGGCATTAACCCGCGATCTCGGAGACCCGTCAGGGCTTCTCCTTGTCGCGTGCTTCGCAGCACGACGACGTTATCGCGATCGCGAGCCGGTCATTCCATACTGTCTAGATCTCTAGCCCGATATACACTGGGAACAACCCAGCGGCGGACCGAGGCCGATACCGCAGCGGCGTGCGCCGTCTGTCGGAACGCCGGCCTCGAGGCGCACTAACGAGGAGAGAAGAGGCACATGGTGAAGCACACGATCCTGAGCGCGGCACTCGTCTCGCTGCTGGCCGTTCCGGCGGCCGCGCAGAAACCCGTCAGCGTCGCGGACGTCGTCACGGCGACGTTCACAATCGAAGCGATCGACCACACGTCGCGAATGGTCACGTTGAAGAAGGCCGACGGCACGACGCAGGACATCTACTGCGGTCCTCAAGTGCAGCGATTCGATGCACTCAAGGTTGGCGACAAGGTGACCTTCCGGTACCACGAGTCGATGGTGTCGGCGATCCAGCGGCCGGGCGCCGCGCCGAAGCCGGCGGTCTCCAGCGCCGTGACGCGCACTCCTGGCACGCAGCCCGGTGGAACGATCGCCAAGCAGTACACGGCCGTCGTCACGCTCGAGGCCATCGACGAGAAGGTGGGCTCGGTCACGATTCGGATGGAGGACGGACATCGGCTGTCGGCCAAGGTGGCTGACCCGAAGAACCTGGCCGGTTACAAGGTCGGTGACAAGGTGGAAGTGACCTACACGCAGGCGCTCGCCATTAGTGTCGAGCCGGCGAAGTAGGACGACCTCGAGCGGCTCCAGCACGTGGGGCACGTCGGATGATTTCCTCGTGTCCCATGCGCTGCGTCCGATCGCCGCGCCTCAGGCTCCTGAAGGCCTTCGGGTAAGGGTGAACACGGACGCCTGCCACGGCGTCGCGTCCACGTACAACCCGCGACTCTGAAGGTCGCCGCCGTCGCGGTCATAGACGGCCCCCTCAATTTGATCCGCGAGCCGCCACTCGGCGCCGGCGAGATCGCCGAGAGGAAGGGCGACGTAGCACTGGGCCTGATGGGGCGCGTAGTTCACCGTCACCACGACTTGCGCGCCGTCGGGGCTCTGCCACGCGTACGCGACGAAGCAGTCCGAGGTCCAGTTGCCCGCCCAGGCCGGCCTGCACTCGAGCAGCTGCCAGCCGCCGTCGCGCACCGCCGGTAGCCTCAGGACTGTGAGGAGCCGGTCGTAGAACTGCTGCAGGCGCCGATCCACGGGTTCGACCGGACCGCGAACCAGGTGCGGAGAGATCCGCTTCATGCGTCCTTCGAATTGCCCCTGGTGAAAAAGGCGCAGCCCAGGCGACAGGAAGGTGATGACGGCCGCCGCCTCGTGGGCGCCCGAGGGGAATGTCGCGGCCGCGCGCGGCTCGTCGTGGTTTTCCAGGAAGCGGACCATCTTGTTCTGGTAATCGTGGCCTGCGTGGAGGTGCTCGCGGATCGGCCGGACGTGCCCGTCGCGGAGCCGGTCGTACAGACGCTTGTCGTACGTGTAGTCGAATCCCTGCTGCTGGAGCGTCCATTCGAGATCCCAGTAGACCTCGGCCATGAAGCAGAAGCCGGGCACCTCGTCGCGCACGCGCGCGGTGGCTCGCGGCCAGAAGGGCTCCGGGCGCAGGCCCCACGTCCGCTCGAACACGTCGGGGAGCACCAGCATCGCCATGTCGCAGCGCACGCCATCGCACTGTCCGGCGATCTTCACGAGCATCGCGATCATCGCCTGCTGTGTAGCGGGATTCGCGTAGTTCAACTGCAGCGTGTCGGACCACCCGGCGAAGTACGGATCGCGTCCGTAGGCGAACACGCGACAGCCGTGTGCGTCCTGGAGCCGGGTGTAATTCTGCGGGGCGCGCGCGAGGTCATCGTCGGTGCCCTGGACGTAGTACTCGCCGTGCGCCTGCACCCACGGGTGATCCAGACCTGTGTGATTCGGGACGAAATCGAGCAGCAGCCGGAGGCCGCGCGCGCGGAGCCGGGCGCGCAGGCGCGCAAGCGCCGCGTCGCCTCCCAGCCGATCGTGGACGTCGTATCCCGTAATGGCGAAGCCAGACCCCGCGATGTCTTCCTCGCGGAGGTCCGGCAGTGTCTCCTGGAATTCGCGCCGCCACTCCGGGTTGGCGCGCGAGACGCGCTGTCCCGCGAGGCCCGTCTGCCAGACGCTCAGGAACCAGATCCAGTCGAAGCCGCTATCGGCCAGGCCGTCGAGCTCGGTGTCCGGGATGTCGTCCAGTGTGGCGGGCCGGCCCAGGGACCCGGCCAGCGCCGTCAGCCAGACGCGCGTGTTGATCTGGTAGAGCGAGCGCTGGCGCGGCGTGCCCACGTCAGCTCACCTGGGACGTTCCACGAGTGAACGCGCCGGCCTTGCCGGCCGCGAGCAGCTTTCCCGCGTCGAGCCTGCCAAAGAGCTGAATCAGCGACGCGACCGCGCCCGTCCATCCCGTCTGGTGGCTGGCGCCGAGGCCCGCACCGTTGTCGCCGTGGAAGTACTCGTAAAACAGAATGTGATCTCGCCAGTGCGGATCGGTCTGGAACCTCTCCGTGCCGCCGTACACCGGCCGTCGCCCGGCCGTGTCCTTGAGGAAGATCCCCGCAAGGCGGTCGGCGATGTCCTTGGCGACCTCGAAGAGATTCATCATCCTGCCGGAGCCCGTCGGGCATTCCACCTTGAAGCTGTCGCCGTAGTAGGTGAAGTAATTGAGGAGCGCCCTGATCAGGATCACGTTGACCGGCATCCAGACGGGCCCGCGCCAGTTGGAGTTGCCGCCGAACATCCCGTTGTTCGACTCGGCCGGCAGGTAGTCCACGCGGTATTCCTGCCCGTGCACGTTGAAGGTGTACGGGTGCCGCTCGTGGAACTTCGAGAGCGCCCGGATGCCGTGCGGCCCCAGGAACTCGTTCTCGTCGAGCATCCTCGTCAGGATCCGGCGGAGCCGGTCCGGGTTGACCAGGGCGAGCACGCCCCGCTCCGCGACGCCCAGATGTTTCTGGCCGGTCGGGTGCATCGTCGCGAGCAGTTCGGGCATCCGGCGCAACCGCTCCTGGATGAAGCTCATCGTCGTCGGGACGCGATCGCGCTGCCACTTCTCGATCACCGTCGTCGCGCACAGCGGAAGCAGCCCGACCATGGAGCGCACTTTGAGACGCGTGGCGCGGCCATCGGGGAGCCGAAGCAGGTCGTAGTAGAAGCCGTCCTCTTCGTCCCACATGCTGTTCGGCCCAGGCCGATTCATTCCCGCGGCGATGTAGTAGAAGTGCTCGACGAACTTGAACACCATGGCTTCGTACGTGGGGTCGTACGCAGCGAGCTCGATCGCCAGCTCGAGCATGTTCTGGCTGAAAAGTGCCATCCACGCCGTGCCGTCCGCCTGTTCGAGGTGACCTCCAGTCGGAAGCGGGGCGCTGCGGTCGAAGACACCGATGTTGTCGAGGCCGAGGAAGCCGCCCTCGAACACGTTCTTGCCAAAGCGGTCCTTGCGGTTGACCCACCAGGTGAAGTTCAGCAGCAGCTTGTTGAAGGTGGCCTTGAGGAAATCCACGTCCACGTCGCCACCGAGCGCCAGCTCGGTGCGATGCAGGAACAGCGTCGCAAAGGCGTGGACCGGCGGGTTCACGTCGCTGAAGTTCCACTCATACGCGGGCATCTGCCCGTTCGGGTGCTGGTAGGAGCCACGCAGCATCAGGCGCATCTGCTCCTTGGCGAAATCGGGGTCGGCTATCGAGAGCGGGAGCGTGTGGAAGGCCAGGTCCCAGGCCGCGTACCACGGGTACTCCCATTTGTCGGGCATCGAGATGATGTCCTCGTTGAACATGTGGAACCACTCCGAGTTGCGCGCGTTTCGATAGCCGCTGTGGAGCGGGTTGGAGTGGTGTTCGTCCAGCCAGGTGTCCCCGTCGAAGAAGAAGAACTGCTTGCTCCACAGCATGCCGGCAACGGCCTGACGCATGACGTTGGCGGCGTCTGGACTCGCGGAAGGTGGCGTGACCGATGTGTAGAACTCGTCGGCCTCACGAAGCCTCTGATCGAAGAGCGCGTCGAACGGTTTGCCGAACGGCTGGCCCTTCTGGTCGGGAGCACCGCTCGCGAGCCGCAGCCGAATGACCGCGCTCTTTCCGGCGCCGACCGTGACCCGGTAGTGCGCCGCGACTTTGGTGCCCTGCTTACCGGGATTGACCGCGTCACCTCGGCCCTGCACGACGCGGTCGTTGATCCCGTCCTTGACGTACGGACTCTCGTTGCTGGTCCCGAACAGCCGCACGTGGTTGGTCTCGTTCTCGGTGAAGAGCAACGGCACGTCGCCGTCGCATGAGAGGACGTATGAGCCCAGCAGGGAATGGGCCGCGGCGACCGCGGCGACGCCCGCCGGCGCCTCCACCTGTTTGAGCAGCGGCTTCCCGGTCGCCCGGTTGGACTGGGCAATCCACTTCGACCAGTCGTTCCGAAACCAGAGCGTCGGGAGGACGTGAAGCTCGGCGGCGTCGGGTCCGCGATTGGCCGCCGTGATGCGCACGAGGATGTCTTCAGCCGCGCTCTTCGCGTACTCCACGAACACGTCGAAGTAGCGGTTGTCGTTGAAGACACCGGTGTCGAGGAGCTCGTACTCCATGTCGTTGCGGTTGCGCGCGCGGTTGGTGCGGACGAGGTCTGAGTAGGGATAGGCCGCCTGGGGATACTTGTAGAGGTACTTCATGTACGAGTGCGTGGGCGTGCTGTCGAGATAGAAGTAGTACTCCTTCACGTCCTCGCCGTGGTTGCCTTCGCTGTTCGTCAACCCGAAGAGTCGCTCTTTGAGAATCGGATCCTTCCCGTTCCAGAGCGCCACGCTGAAGCACAGGCGCTGCTTGTCATCGGAAATGCCCGCGAGGCCGTCCTCGCCCCACCGATAGGCGCGGGAGCGGGCGTGGTCGTGGGTGAAGAAGTTCCAGGCGTCGCCAGATTCGCTGTAGTCCTCGCGCACCGTGCCCCATTGGCGTTCGCTCAGGTACGGACCCCACTTCTTCCACGCGGCGCTTCCCGTGCGGGCTTGTTCCAATCGAGCGTGCTCCTTCGTCGCCATGGGCTCTCCTGACTCGGTCCCGATCCTGGCGTCCTAGAGCACACTGCAAGCCAATCGCGCGGTCCCGCGGAGAGGCGGCTAACTGGTTGAACTGGTATGGCTTGCGAGGACGCCTCCCGCGGGCGCGTTACGGAGGACACACGACTGGCCTCCGGCGGGGCGGGGGCCTCCGAAAGAAGCCGACTTCGAGCAGGCCGGGTCAGAATCCTATCGGGGAATCGATCCCGGCGTCGTCAGCTCCTCGAACCAGTTGAGCACGATGCGAATGCCGGGCGTTGGCTCGGGCTCGGCGAGGCGGCCGATGAGAAAGCGGCCGTCAGGCGCGACGCCGAGCAGCACGGACGATGCAGGCAGGCGGAACAGCGGCGTCTCACTGCCAATCACGGGCCGCTCGCCCTCCTGACGGAAGGACACGGAGACGACATCGTCGCCACGGTGAAAGACGATCTCCTTGCCACTCGCCGACCAGAACGCCTGCGTCCCTCCGCTGCTGGACACTCGAGTGGCAACCATCTGACCGCGAAGCGGCTGGATGTAGACCTCTCGGCGCCCCGACGCGAGTCCGCCGAACAGGATCCAGCGATCATCCGGGGAGAGCATGTAAGACGCACCGCTGGCCGTCGTCGGAATCAGGACTTCTCCCCTGTAGTCCGGGCCGCTGTCCAGGTCGATCACGCTCACCGGGTTCGAACCATCCGGGCGCCATTCCTTCTCGACCAGCCGGCGACCGTCGCGCGTCCAAGCCAGCGGTAGCTCGTCGACGTCCTTCGTCAGCAGCGGCTGCACGTCGCTGCCGTCGGGGCGCGCCGTGTACGTGTCGTATTCACCCTTACGTTCTGAGCCGAACGCGATCTTGTCGCCTCGCGGAGCCCAGACCGCGCCGAAGTTGCTGCCCTTGATGTCGAGCCGATCCTCCGTCTTTCGCGCCACGTCGGCCATCCAGAGCTCGTAGGAGCCGCCTTCCACCAGACCGACCGCGATGCGGCGGCCGTCAGGAGACAGCGCGGCGTCGTTCAGCGCGCGCACCGGCAATCCCAGCGATTCGATCCGGCCGGAACGATCGGCCCAGACGAACTCCCGTTTCGGGAAGTACGTCGCCCGGCTGGTACGCCAGTGTGCCGTTGTCGGCCACCCACAGTGTGTGGGTTGAACTTCCGCCATCAGGCGACACCCCCAGCGCGTCGTCGAGCACGGTTGCCGGATCACCACTGACTTTTCCAGCCGAGGCATCGAACGGCACGACGTGCCAGGCGCCCGCGTGGAAATACAAGATGTGTCCCGACCGAAGGTAGAAGGCGTCCGAACCGGGAAACAGCGCGCGATGCTGCAGTGTCTTCAGATCGAGCAGACCGATGCGCGCGTCGTTGACGCCCGAGCCGGTCATCCAGATCGTGAACAAGATCTGCTGCCCGCCAGGAAGCAGGCGCGGGCGCCAGTGGCCGCGCTCGCCGAGTTTGCGATCCGGTTCGGTCAGCTGACGGATCTGGCCGTCTTCCACCTCTAGTGAGAAGAGCCCCGTGGCCCAGCCCCTCGAGAAGAGAATCCGGTTGTCCGGCCCCCAGACCGCGCCCGGGATCGCGCCGTTGACCTCGGCGATCGTCGTCGGGTCACCGCCTGAGAGTGAGACCTTCTTGACCTTGCCGTTCGCGAAGAAGGCGACCCAGCGTCCGTCGGGCGAGATCATCGGCGTCGTTGCCCCTTCGGTGCCCGGCATCGGCGTGGCCGCGAAGGCGGCAAGGTCGCGCTTGTAGAGGCGGTCCGCCGCGAAGATCAGGACGCGTCCGTCCGGCGTGAGCAGCGGGCCCTGCGGATCGGGGCCCGGGGGGCTGTCAACGATGAAACGCGTGGTCGCGCCAGCCGCTGCGGCTGGATTCCGCGTCAGCCCCCAGCCGATCGCGACGCCGATCGCGGCTGCGACGACGCCGATGGCCGCGACGAGCATGAGCGAGGGGCGCGTGCGCGCTTGAGCCGTGGGTGCGACCGGCGTGGCGTCGCTGCGACCCGCGGCGATCGCGTCGAGCTCGAGCTTCACGTCGCCGATGTCACGCTGGCGCTGCCGCGGATCCTTCTGCAGGCATCGCGCGACGAGATCGCGCAGGCGGGCGGGCATGCCGTCGGGCAGGGCGTCGACCGCCGGCGTGTCCTTGAGGACCGACGCGAGCGTTTCTGAGATGTCATCGCCCTTGAACGCACGCTGGCCCGCGAGCATCTCGTAGAGCACGACGCCGAACGCCCAGATGTCCGCGCGCTTGTCGACGGCGCGCCCTTTCGCCTGTTCGGGCGCCATGTAAGCCGCCGTGCCGATGATCATGCCCAGCTGCGTGCCTGGCCCGCCGTAGCCGTGCGCGAAGGCGGCCGCCGTGAGCGTCGGCGAGTTCATCGCGTCACCCGGCGTCGCGCCGGACGCATTCGGGTCGAGGGCTTTGGCGAGGCCGAAATCGAGGACCTTCACGGTGCCGTCGGCGCGGACTTTGATGTTGGCGGGCTTGAGGTCGCGATGAATGATCCCCTGCTCGTGTGCCGCTTCGAGCGCGTCGGCGACCTGGCGCGCGAGCGGCAGCGCCTCGGCGAGCGGCACTGGGCCGCGGGCGATGATCGTCGACAAGTCGTCGCCCTCGACCAGCTCCATCACCAGCGCGCGCACGCCACTCGATTGCTCGATGCCGTAGATGGCGGCGATGTGGGGATGATTGAGCGCCGCCAGCGTCTGCGCCTCGCGGGTGAAGCGGGCGAGGCGGTCGGGATCGGACGAGAACAGCTCGGGCAGGACCTTCATGGCGACGTCGCGGTTCAAGCGGCTGTCCCGAGCACGATAGACCTCGCCCATGCCGCCTTCGCCCAGTTTGGCCACGACCTGATAGGGGCCGATGGTCTCTCCGATCACGATCGCCGCCTCACGGGAGTCGTGGTGCGGCGCAGGTGCAGGGAAGGATGTCGTGTGGCTGGGGGCCGCGACATGGTGGGCTGATGTTATCGGAGTCCGCCGGCCGACGGATGGCATTTCGGCCCGCGCTCAATCGGGGAAAATCCCCGATCCGGTGCGGACTTTCCGGCAGCCGCAGCAGGTCTCGCGCGCCCACCCGGACAATGCGCGCATGTCACCCGCCTCACCGTTCAGGCACCGCCCTTGCGTGAAGACGAGTGGTGCCCATGACGCGAGTGTCGCCCGAGGAACCAGCCGACGCGAGGTTGCGACAATTGCTCGATGTCGAGGCGCGCCTCCAGCAGGCCGTCCAGGCCGCGCGAGATGACGCCGCGCGCCGAGTCGCGGCCGCGCACGAGGAGCGCGAGCGCCGGCTGAGGACGTCGAGGGACAGTGCAGCCCGCGCCGACAGCGACCGGGCGCGCGCGGAACAACAGGCGCACGCCGAAGCCCTGGCGGCGATCGAGGCCGCGCATCGCTCGACCCTCACCGCCATCGCGGATCTGCCGGAGGCCCGGATCGACGAGCTCGCGCGCCGGGCGCTCGCTCGGGCGATCGACCTCACGGGAGGTCTGCGGTGATCGTCCGGATGCTGCGCGTGCGGATCGCCGGGCCCCGACCGCAGCTCGAGGCGACGCTGACGCTGCTGCAGGATCTCGGGGTGTTGCACGTCGATCGTCCGCATGTCCCGGACGGACCCGGTCCGGACCGGCGTGTGATTCGAGAGCGGCGACATCTCGAGCGCTGCCTGCTCGACGTGCAAGCGGCCCTCGAGCGCCTCGGTTCGCCGGGTAGCACGCAGGTCACGCCCAAGGCGCCGGTGTCGCTGGCGCGGGCGGCGCATCACGCGCGCCGTGTACGACGCCGCGTTGAGGCGCTGGCCGTCGCGCAGGCCGGCCTCGACGACGAACGCAGCATGCTGCTCCGGTATCGTGAATTCTTCCAGGTCTTCGAAACGCTCGTCGGGCATGAGCTGACCTGGCCGGACGGACAGGCCTTCTACGTCGTCCTGCGAAAGGGCGCGGCCAGCGCGCTCACTGAGCTGCAGCGAAGTCTCGAGGCCGCGCTCGATGGCGAAATCGAGCTTTTGCACCGGGAGCTGTCGAGCGGCGAGCTGGCCGTCCTGATTCTCGCGTCGTCGCACGTCGCCGCCAAGGTGTCCGCACTGCTGTCGGCGGCGCGCGTCGAGGAGCTCCCGGCGCCGGCGGGAATTGGCGAGACGAACCTGCTGCGCGCCATGCCGGCCATCAAGGCGAGGCTCCGGCGATCCCAGTGGAGCGCGGCGCCTGGACGTCGAGCGACAGGCGCTCGCCAAGACTGACGGCCCCTGGCTCGGCGCCGCTGCGCGGTTCCTGCGCGACCGTCTCCTGCAGTCTCGATGCGCAGGCGTGCGACCTACGTCGCGCCGAGCATCTGTTCATCATCGAAGGCTGGCTGCCGGCCAGGCGCCTGAAGGACCTCGACGACGCGCATCCAGCGCGCGCTCGGCCCGGAAGTCGTCGTCTCCGCGCTGGGCGCCGAGGACTGGGGCGTCGAGGCCACGCCCGTCGCCCTGCACAACCCGGGCTCTTCCGGCCGTTCGAGGTGCTCACGCGTGCGCTGCCGTTGCCCAAGTACGGCACGATCGACCCGACGCCATTCGTCGCGATCTTCTTTCCCGCCTTCTTCGGGCTGATGCTCGGCGACGTGGGATATGGCCTGCTGCTCGCGGCGCTCGGCTGGCTGGCTGCGCCGGAAGTCTTCGCCGGATACACCGTTGCGCTCGGTGTCCTCGGTGATGCTGGCCTGTGCGTCGAGCGCAATCGTGTTCGGCCTCATCTTTGGCGAGCTCTTCGGATCGATGGGCGCCGTCATCGGCCTGCCACGTTTCTTCGACCGCGAGCACGCGATGATGCCCTTCCTCGCGTTCGTCGTCGCGCTTGGCGGCGTGCATATCCTGCTGGGCCTCGCGCTCGCGGGCGTCAGCGCATGGCGACGAGGTCACCGCCGCGAGGCGATGGGACGCAGCGTCGCGCTGGTCATGCTGATTCTGACGGCGCTCTCGCTGCTCGCCGCCCTGGAAGTGCTGCCCGCGCGGCTCTTCACGCCCATGGTCATCGCGATCCTGGTGGCCTTCATCGTGCTCGTCGCGCTCGAGGGCGTCGTGGCCGTGATCGAGCTGCTCTCGACGTTCGGCCACATGCTCTCGTACGCGCGCATCATGGCCATCGGCATGGCGTCGGTGATGATGGCGGTGGTCGCCAATCAGATGGTGGGCGCGATGGGCAGCGTGCTCGTGGGCGTCGTCTTCGCGCTGCTCTTTCACCTGGTGAACTTCGCCATTGGCGTCTTCAGTCCCGCGATTCACGCACTGCGCCTGCACTACGTCGAGTTCTTCGGCCAGTTCTTCAGTCCGGGCGGCGCCGCGTACCGGCCGCTCGACCACTGGCGTCACTCGTCGTAGCTCACGAGGGGGACCGTCATGCAGATCGCGTTACTTGGACTCGCGGCCGCACTCGCCATCGGCGTGCCGGCCCTCGCCACCGCCTGGGCTCAGGGTCGCATCGGCCCCGCCGCCGCGGCGAGTCTGGCCGAGAAGCCCGAGCTGTCCACCACCGCCGTCATCCTGATCGCGATTCCCGAGACGATGGTCATTCTTGGCTTCGTCATCGCGGTGATGATCCTGATGCGCGCTGGCGCGTAGCCGGGAGACTCGTCGGCCATGGCGCTCTCCGACCTCATCGCCAGGCTCGAGCAGGACGCCGCAAGTGAAGTGCGTGCGATCGCCTTGCAGGCCGACGCCGACGTGCGCGCGATCGAGACAGACGCCGACAGCGCCGTGGACGAGGCAGCCGCGCGCTACCTCGCGGAGCGCCATGACGCACGGCAGGGCGTTCACGATCGCGAGCTGGCGCTCGCCCGCAGAAACGCGCGTGCCCGCGAGCTCAGCGCCCGCTACGCGCTGCTCGCGCGCATCCTGACACGCGCGCGAGAGCTCGCGCCGGAGATCGCCGCTTCAGACGCGTACCTGCAGGCGCTGCCGTCACATCTCGAAGAGGCGCTGTTCTACCTCCACGGCCTGCGGCCGCGCGTGCGCTGTCAGTCGGCGTTCGTTCCGGTCCTCGGTCCGCATCGTCGCGCGGCACGAAGGCGCTGAGCTGGTCGTTGATGAGGCCGTCGGGCCTGGCGTGATCGTGGAAGCGGCCGACGGATCGGTGATCGTGGACAACACGCTCGCCGGCCGGCTGTCGCGGATCGAAGCGCAGCTGGCCGTCGATCTCTTCGCGGAGATAGACCATGGCCGCGGCTGATCTCGCCCTGCTGCCGCGCGCCACAGGCCTCGCGACCCATCTCTCGTCGCGGGCGGTCGCTCGAGCGTCTCGCCGAGGCCGACGGCGTCGCGGCCTCTCGTCGCGCGCCTCGAGGCGCCTGGGGACCGGCCATCGACCCGGTGGCGAGTCCGCCGACGCCGCCGCCATCGACGCCGCCGCTCGCGCGCACCGCCGGCGCGGCACCTGCAGACGCTTTTCGCTGCGCGGCAGCGCCAGCCGGGCATGCTCGACGTCTTTGCCGCCGGCCAAAATCGCCGTGCGACTGCGGGCGCTTTTCGCGGCACTCTAGCAAGGCGCGCCGGCCGCCGGCCCGCCTCGACGGACTCCGTGCCGACGTCCTCGTTGCCGCTGCGCGCGCTGACCGTGCTGGCGCAGCTGCCCTCGGCCGGCAGCGCTCGTGAAACAGCTTCTCGGCTGCGTCACCCCGACGGGCCGCGCCTGTTGCCGCTGGCCCGACAGGCGCACCCGATCTCGTTGCGATTGAGACCGCCCTGCTTCAGGGATTTGCGGACCGCGCGCGTCGCCGCCGCTCGACGGGATCGACGCCTGCGCGTTTCGTCTGCGCATCGCATCGACCTCGGCAACGCGCAGAATGCGCTTTGCTCGCGGCGGCGGGCCGCGCGATGTCCCGCCCGGCGAGCTGCTTCGTCGCATGGCGGCGCGTGGCTGAAACGCTCGCACCTTTCGTCGCCGCCGCCGCACCGGCGTCGCGCGGACGCGGCGCTGACGCTGCTCCGGGCGGCGCTCGCTGCGTACGCCGCTTGCCTCGTCATTGCGCCGTCGCTCCGCGAGGCGGCGCGGCTGGAGCGGGCTTTTTTGGTCGCCGCGCGATCGGTCCGCCGCAGCGGCACGGCGCGAGCCGCTCAGCTCCGCCGCGCTCCTGTCGATGCTGCTCCGGCTCGAGGCCCAGACCCGCGACGTGCGCGCGCTCGCCTGGGGCGCCGCGCTGGACACGCCGCACGCCATGCGGCGCCAGGAGCTGGTACACCGCCATGACCGTGCGCGTCCTTTGCGGCCAGACGCGGCAGCCGGCTTCGCGCTCGCAGGGTTGGCCGTCGCCCGCACCGCGGAGGCCTCCGAGCGCGGTGGAGACGATTCGCCTCTGGAGTCGCGGACCCCGAGGTCGGCATCATCCTCGTGGACGAGGAGCTGTATCGCGTCGCTGCCGCGCGACGTCGTGGCGCGGCTCGACCGGGCGGCGCTTCCCATGCTCGCGCCGGTGCCCGCGCCGGCCTGGGACGAACGCAGCGTCGCGGAAGCGTACGTCATGGACATCCTGCGGCAGGCCATCGGCTATCGGGTGAGGCCGCGGTGACCGCCGGCACGCTCACGCGCGTCGTCGGTGCGCTGGTCGAGGCGATCGGCCTGCGACGGCGTCGCGCTGAACGAGCTGGTGCGCGTCGGGCGCCGCAGCTCTGCTCGGCGAGGTCGTTCGCGTGCGCGGGCGAGATCGCCACGCTGCAGGTGTTCGAGGACACGACCGGCCTCGCGGTCGGCGAGCCGGTGACGCGCTGCGGGCACGCCGCTCACGATCGAGCTGGGGCCCGGACTGCTGGGCGGCGTCATCGACGGCATTGGCCGGCCGCTCGGCCGGCTCGCCGAGCTGAGCGGGCACTTCATCCGGCCGGGCGCGCGCGGCGCCGACGCTCGACCGCGAGCGCCGCGTGTCGATTCACGCCGACGTGTGCGCGCCGGGCGACCGCGTCGAGCCGGGCGACGTCGCTCGGCGTCGGTCGACGAACGCGGCGGATTCGAGCACAAGATCCTCGTCCCGCCGGGGACGGCCGGCGCGGTGGCGCGCGGTACGCGCGGGCGACGTCACCGTCGCCGACGCGGTCGTCACGCTCGAGGCCGGCGATCCGCGCTCTCGCTGATGCAGCGCTGGCCGGTGCGCCGCCCGCGGCCCGTCGGCGTACGCGCGTCGCCGGCCGCGCGGCCGTTTCTCACCGGGCAGCGCGTCTTCGATTTTCTGTTTCCCGTCGCCGAGGGCGGCACCGTCGCGTGCCGGGCGGCTTCGGCACGGGCAAGACGGTCATCGAGCAGTCGCTCGCCAAGTACGCCGAGGCCGACGTCGTCGTCTACGTCGGCTGCGGCGAGCGCGGCAACGAGATGGCGGAGGTGCTGCACGAGTTCCCGCACGCTCGTCGATCCCGCGCAGCGGCCGCGCCGCTGATGGATCGCACGGTGCTGGTCGTGAACACGAGCAACATGCCGGTGGCGGCGCGCGAGGCGTCGGTCTACCTCGGGCTCACCATCGCCGAGTACTTTCGCGACATGGGCTACCGCGTGGCGCGTGATGGCCGACAGCCTGTCGCGCTGGGCCGAGGCGCTGCGCGAGATCGGCGCGCGGCTGCAGGAGATGCCGGGCGAGGAGGGCTATCCGACCTCGCTCGCGAGCCGGCTCGGCCAAGCTCCACGAGCGCGCCGGCCGCGTGCGCTGCCTCGGGCGGCCGGACCGAGCGGGCAGCGTGACGCTCATCAGCGCCGTCTCGCCGCCGGGCGGCGACTTCTCGGAGCCGGTGACGCAGGCGTGCCTGCGCGTCACGGGCGCGCTCTGGGCGCTCGATGCCGCGCTCGCGCACCAGCGGCAGTTTCCCGCCGTCGACTGGGAGACCAGCTTCAGCCTCGACGCCGACGGCATGGCCCGGCGTCTTCGACGCGCACGGTGGACGCCGCCTGGTCGGCTACGCGCGCACGCGCCGTCGATCTGCTCCAGCGCGACGCCGACCTTGCGCGAGATCGCCAGCGTCGTCGGCCCCGAGGCGCTGCGAGGACCGCGACCGGCTGCTCCTGGCCGTCGGCCGCGGCGATGCGCGAGCTCGTGCTCGGCCAGAGCGCGTTCGATCCGAACGACGCCCTTTCGCCGCCGGCCAAGACGTTCGCGCTGGCCCGGGCGCAGTCGGTGCGTGCCTTCGATAGCGGCCTCGAGGCGCTGTCGCGCGGGCGCGCCTTCGGCGATCTTCCGCTGGACGATGTCCGCCGCGCGTTGGCGCGGCTGCGCGATGCGCCCGAGGCGGAACGGAGGCGGACCTGAGCCGCGGCGGCGACGCTGACTCGGCGATCGAGGCCGCTGGCGCCGGCAATGCGGACGCCGCGCGCAGGCGGAGCGCGGTCAGTGAGCGTCGCCCGCACGTACCGCGGCGCACGCGCGGCCGCGGGGCCGCTGCTCTACCTCGCCGGCGCCCAGCGCGTGGCGCTCGGCGAGTGGGTCACCGTCCGATCGCCCGGCCAGGCGGACATCGCGCGGTCAGGTCATCGACGCCGGCCGCGACGTCACGGTCGTCCAGGTGCTCGACGACACGCTGGGTCTCGTGCCGGGCCGCGTGCTCATCACGCTGACCGGCGAACTTGCCGGCGTCACGGTCGGGCGCGATCTGCTCGGGCGCGCGCTCAGTGGGCTGGGCGAGCCGAAGGACGGCCTGCCGCCGCCGATCGGCGAGGCGCGCCGACCGCTCGCGGGCGCGCCGATCAACCCGACGCGCCGTGTGCCGCCGCGCGACTTCATCGAGACGGGCATCTCGGCCATCGACGGTATGAACACGCTGGTGCGCGGTCAGAAGCTGCCTGTCTTCTCCGGCCCCGGTCTGCCGGCGCTCGATCTGGCCGCCACGATCGTCGAGCACGCGCGGGCCCCGCGCGGCGAACCGTTCGCCGTCGTGTTCGCGGCCATCGGCATCACCGAGCGCGAGACGCGCCGGTTTCTCGATCGCTTCGAGCGCAGCGGCGCGCTCGAGCGCAGCGTGCTGTATCTGAATCAAGCGCAGGACCCCACGATCGAGCGGCTGCTCACGCCGCGCGCGGCTCTCGCGTGCGCCGAGTACCTCGCGTTCGTGCATGGGCTGCACGTGCTCGTGGTCATGGCCGACATGACGCACTACTGCGAAGCGCTGCGCGAGGTGGCGGCGGCGCGCGAGGAGATGCCCGGCCGGCGCGGCTATCCCGGCTACATGTATACCGACCTCGCATCCCTCTTCGAGCGCGCGGGCGTCGTCGAGGGCTCGCCGGGGATCGTTCACGCAGCTGCCGATCCTCACGATGCCCGACGACGACATCACGCACCCGATCCCCGATCTCACCGGCTACATCACCGAGGGCCAGATCGTGCTCAGTCGCGACCTGCAGCGGCGCGGCGTGTATCCGCCGATCGACGTGCTGCCGTCGCTCTCGCGGCTGATGAATGCGGGCATCGGCGCCGCGCACACCGTCCCTGGGCACCGCAAGTGGGCCGACCAGCTCTACGCCGTCTATGCGCGCGGGCGCGAGGCGCGCCTCATGGCGGCCATCGTCGGCGAGGCGGGACTCGCGCCGGGCGAGAGGCGGGCGCTCGCGTTCGCCGACGAGTTCGAGCGGACGTTTCTCCATCAGGGCGCGGCACGCCGGACGATCGCGGAGACGATCGCCGCCGGATGGCGGCTGCTGGATCGCCTGCCGCCGGAGGATCTGCTCACGCTCGGTGTCGAGCTTCTCGCCGGGCGCGCCGTCGAGCGTCGCGCCGCCCAGGCCGCGTCATGACGCGTCACACCCGCGCGGCCGCCACGCGATCCAACCTGCTGCGCGCCGAGCGGCGCCTGGCGCAAGTGAACCGCGGCACGCTTCTGCTCAAGCGCAAACGACAGGCGCTGGTCGACGAGTTGTTCGCGCGCGCGCGGTCGGCCGTCACGTCGAGACAGGCTATCGAGACAGAGGCGCGTCGCGCGTGGCGCTCGTTGTGGATCGCGCTCGCGGCCCAGGGCAGCGCCGGCGTGACGCCGCTCGGCTGGCCTACACGCGAAATCGACGTCGACCTGACGGTGTTCGAACTGTGGGGACTGAAGGTCGCCGAGCTCGGCCGCCGACCGACGCTCGTCCGGAGCCTGGCGGCGCGAGGCGTCGTGCCGGGCGCGGCAGAAGCAGCGAGCCAGGAAGCGGCCGGGCACTTCGAAGCACTCGTGGAGCACCTCCTGGATGTCGCCCCGCAGGAGCACGTCATGCGCCGGCTTGGCCAGGCCCTGGCCCGGACCACGCGGTTGGTCAACACGCTGGAACAGCGCGTGGCGGTCGGGCTGCAGGCGGACATCGCCAGCATCGAACGCACGCTCGGCGAGCGCGAACGCGAGGAGCACTTGCGCACCAAGCGGCTCATCGCGCGGCGCCATCCGGCCGGCTAGTCGGCGGCTGGTCCGCAGTCAGGGTCACTATTCCGCGAACATTTCCTGCAATCCGCCAAGCACGTCGGCCATCGTTTCGACCGGCAAGGCGCCCAGGTGCTTGACCAGCCGCTCTCGATCGACGGTTCGCAGCTGATCGAGGACGACAAATCCCGACCGGCGCTGGAACCGACACCGGATTCGCCACGGATACGCTCGACCGCTGGTCGTCATCGGCGCGACGATCACCGTACGGAGGTACACGTTGAGTTCGTCCGGTGAAACGATGACGCAAGGGCGCGTCTTCTCAATCTCGCTGCCCAGCGACGGATCGAGGCGAACCAGGTGCACCTCGCCGCGCGTCATCACCACCGCCACTCGGTTGCGTCAAAGACCGTGGGCGTCCCGTCCTCCACGGGCGCATCCTCCCCACGCCGATGCATCGACTGAGCCTTGGCGGCCCAGCCCGCCCGAGGACGGGCCGCGGCGCTCACCACGAGGCGGCCGGGTTCGGCCCGAAGCTCTACGTCATCCGGAAGGTCCGCCTGATCGAGCAACAGCTTGGGCACGCGAATGCCCCGCGAGTTGCCGATCCGTACGATCCGTGTCTTGGCGGTCATGTGATTACAGTGTAATCACACGTCGTGAAACCGGCAACCGTCTGAGGACGCCTTCGACCATCTTTGCTCCGAGGGGCTTCGCCCCGGCCCCCAACGCGCTCACTCACCGGGACCCCGCTCGCCCCGCCCCGCTCCGTTCGCGCGGCTCGCTCGCGCGGCTCGCTTGTCGTGGTCACTCGATTCGAAGGGCGCTCGCGGGCGCGATGCGACCGGCTCGGATCCCGGGGAGCGCCGCCACCGCGAGCACCGCGCCAAGCAGGCTCGCCGCGGTCAACACGAGCGTGATCGGATCCGCAGCGTGGATCCCGTACAACAGGCTTTCCAGCGCACGGGACAACCAGACGGACGCGATGACTCCACCCGCCACGCCGCAGGTCGCTGCCGTCAGGGCGTCGCGGACCACAAGCGTCGTGACGCCCCCGACCGTTGCGCCGAGGACCAGGCGAATCGCGATCTCTCGCGTACGCCTGACCACGGTGTACACCACGACTCCCGCCAATCCCAGAGCCGCGACGAGGAGGCTCGAGAGCGCGAACAAGCCGATGACGATTGTGGCGAAGGTTTGATCGCGAACCGTGCGATCCAGCCGCTCCCGAATCGTTCCGCCATCCAGGACCACGGCCAGCGGATCAATGCTGTGCACGATCCGTTCCCACGAGGCCACCGGCGGCGAATTGTCAGCGGCTCGCAGTACGGTACGTCGTTTGGGGTTGTGGGCCGGTCCAGCCGCCAGCCTGAAGGTACACAACCGGCTTCGCGGGCGCGCTGAGGCTCCTCGAGCGAACATCGCGAACGACGCCCACGATGCGGAAATCGCGATCGCGCGTGAGCACGGTGCCGACCGCGGCGCGCTCGCCAAGAAACGCCCGAGCCGTGCCCTCGGTGATCACGGCGGCGTCCGCGTCGCCGGGCGCGGGAGGGCCGCCAGCGACGAACGTCAGACCCATCGCGTTGAAGTAGTCACCAACCACGAAGGTCAGATCCGGGGGCGGGAATACATATCGACCGCCGATCGCGCTGCCACCGGCATCAAACCGCCCGTTCAACAGCGGGCTCGAGCTTGCACCGGCGACCGCGACTCCGCCCGCTCTTCGAAGCGCCGTCAGCGTGTGCTCGACGACGTCGCGCCGCAGGGCCTCCGGAATGTTGGGATCGTGCGCGACGGTCAAGGTCTCCGTCCGAACGTCCAGTCCGGAGTCGACGCTCATGAGGTTCAGATACGAGCGCCCCAGCAACGCACTCGCCACGAGGAGCACACTCGCGGCCGCGAGCTGTCCCGCGATGAGCACGAACCGCACGAGGCGGATCGTTCGACCGTCCCGGCTGACGACATGGAGACTTTGGCGCGTGGCACCGAGCTTCCAGGCCAGGATTGACGCGACGCACCAAGACGCGCTGGCGACGCCGCCGCCAACGACGACGAAGAGCACCACGCGCGTGGTCACCGACGGCGCGCCGAGCGTCGCAAACTGCGGCGGAAGCGCGGGAAGAACAGCCGAGAGCGCGAGCCACGTCGCCGCCAGAGCCGTGGCGCTTCCAAACGCCGCCACCTTCAGCGCGTCTCCCGCGAGGAGGGCCAGGATGCGGCCGGGCGTGGCGCCCAGCGCGGTCCGGGTCGCGATCTCAGGCGCTCGATAGAGGCCGCGCGTCACGGCCATGCCGAACAGGTTCGTCCAGGACACGAGGACGACGAGACCGCTCGCGAGCAGGGCGCCAATCGCCAGCCCACGCAGGCGCGCGTTCAGCGCCATCGACAAGGGCACCACCGAGACGCGACGGCCGACCGGCGCCATCGTGGCGTTCAGCGCCGCTTCGACCATCTGCGGCGTGACCTCTGGACGCAGTCGCGCGACGAGATCCAGCGCCTGGGACGACATGCCTTGGATCTTGATCACTGGACCCGCTGGCAGATTCACGAGCGCATCAACGGGCGCCGTCCGATCGACCTCAGGCAAGAGGAACGAGTCAGGGAGGATGCTTCGCACGCGCAGCACGCCCTCAGGCACGATCGGCACGGATCGTCCGGGCTCCAGCTCTCCGCCTGCGAGCGTGGCCACGTGAGTTGATACCCAGGCCGCCGCCGGATCCGAGTCGGCGAATCGTGATTGCAGACCAAGAACCTCGAGGAGGTTGTCGGACACGGCCACGGCTCGAAGCGGCAGCATCCGATCCGACAGCCGGACCCTCAACCAACCCTGGTCCCGGAACGCTGCGAGACCCACGAAGAGGTCCGTGCGCGCTTGCCAGCTCGCGAGAGACGGCACGTCAGCGGGGTTTGCCGGCATGCGAGGGTCAGGCAGACTGAAACTGATCGACACCAATCGATCCGGGTCCGCGTACGGGAGGCTTCTGAGCGCAGGATCCGCCAACGCAAACACCATGGCGGCAAGCCCGACGCCAACAGCGATCACGCTGATCGCTCCAAGCAGTGGACCCGACGGCCGCGACAGCAAAGGAAGGCGCACCACTATCGCCCGCTATTGCGAAAATACTCGTCACTGAGCGGCGCGTTCACTTGGATCTCTGAGTCGTACTCCTCTTCCCAGGGCGCGCCGTTCTTCGTGGTTGTCAGGACCGTGGGAACCAGGATGCCGCCAAATCGGCGATATTGCGAGAGCTCAACGCGGTAGGTGTCCGTCGAACCCGCCGTTGTGGTGGAGGCTTGGCGGTACTCGAGCGCGACAGGCAGGCACGTTCGTGAGTCCGCCAACAACGTGGTGTCCAGGTGATCCAGACCGGAAGCCTCGATGGCGAGTCGCTCCTGCCCCGAGTCCAGCGTAGTCCGCTGCGACAAACGCACGTCGGCTAGCTCGCGAGGCAGTCGCATCAGCATCTCCCGCACGAACCCCAGCCGTATGCCGAGCTGCCACCTGGCTAGGACCGCGTCGTCTGGCGGTCTCAGACTCATCAGGAAGTCGTTGCCATTGAATCCGGCGAGGCTCCCCAAGGGCGTGTAGCCCGGGGCCGGATCCTTCTCCACGTTGGTCTGTTTATATCGATCCGGGAACACGACGCCGATCTCTCGCTTGTTGGGAAGGGGACGCATACCGGTGGTCGCCATGACTCTTGTGCTCCCAACGATCCGAAGAGACGCCACGCCGGCGAACACTTGGACACCGCCAAGAGCATCCTGGATGCAGGCCAAACCCGCTGTCGATGGAGCAGCCGATGCGCCCGCTTGCGGTTGGCGCGGCGGCGTCGGTAACGGTGACGGTGACTGGGATGTGGTCAGCGCGCCAGGCGCGGATGGGACGAACAACGTGGGCCTTCTACCGAACGCGAACACCACGACCACCACCAGCAGCAGCACGCACAGCGGAATTGCCAAGATGGCTCGCACGCTCGGTCTTGCCATGTTGCCTGAATGGCCCAATCCTACCAGAGCGGCCAGCGTTTGGCCGGACGGCCATGGCTGCGGCGGCCGCAGCTAACGTCGGCCCTGCTTCGCAACCAGAGTTCTTGCGAGCGATTCGCGGGTGAGGTCCGCCGTCGCCGAACGCTCGCTGCGTTGACAGCGGCTTCGGCGAGACGATCGTAGCTGCGACGATCAACTTCACCTGCTCGTGGCAGTCCGCCTGAGAGGCTCGGAGCGCTATCGGCAGGCGATCGACTGACCCCCTCGGTTCAAACAGCCGAGGATCGCGGACCTGGACGCCTGATTGACTAGTTTAGGCCTAGCGAAATGCTAGAAGCTGCTGTCGGCCGATAGTCCGGATTGAGTCCGAATTAGCGGCCTTTCTCAGTCGACAGAACGCCCGTTCTCAGACGCTGACTCCAGATCGCAGGCAAGGCGCGTCGATCACATTGACTGGCAACAAGGTCCACATCACTGGGGTGGTGGTTTGGTTCGAGTCGGGGGGCCCGGCACTCGAGCCACAGGCCGCTCAAGTGCTGGGAGTCACCAGACCGATGCGCCACCATCCCCATTTGGCCTCGCCGACCCACAGACCTTTGTCAGGGCCGATCACATACGGGAAGCTGTCGAGCGCGACGATTTCAGTGGACACCACCATGTCGTGCGTCCCGGGGACGCCTGGATAGCCGTTCCAGGAACCGTCGCCGCTGCCCCAATACACCGCGCCGGCGGAGTCCAGCAACCACAGCGTACCCGTTGTCGCGTCGCTGGCAATCCGCACTGCCGTCTGCGTACTGGGCAAAGGCGACCAGCCAGCGGACCCCGCGCTCTTCCAAATGCGATCGTCCATGCCGATCACGTAGGGCTTGGCGCTCGCAACGCAAAGATCCTTGGCCAGCCCACCGCCGGGATGCTCTATCCAGGTCCTGCCGCGGGGATCGAAATGCAGGATGTGCCGATCATCGCGCACCACCCAGAGCGTGCCGTTTGCGGGATCGATGGCGAGTCTCGTGCACAACGGGCTGCCAGCCACCTGGAACCAGCCGTCGGGTTTGCCTTCCCAGATGCGATGGTCCGCACCGATCAGATAAGGCTTGCTCCCGTACACGGCGAGGCGAAACGCCGAGCCACCAGGACCCACGTCCAGGTAGACGCCGCGCGACGGCATCTTCGCGCTTGTGGTGCGCACATGGCCCATCACATCGGACGTCCACAATTGGCCGTCGGACGACAGCGCGAAATGCTGCAAAGCGATGCTGTAGTGCGCGCCGGGTTTCGCCGACGCCGGCCACACGGCGCAATAGGCCGGAGCGAAGCCGCGACGATCGACCTTCACCCACGGTGCCGTTTCCGGATGGCCGCCATGGGCGGTGAACACGACCTCCCACACATCCTTAAATAACAACGGCCGTGGATTGCCGGTCCACGATTCGCCGCCCGAGCCCGTTTGATTGGCATGGATGTGCAGGTGCGGTCCGCCCGCAGCGCCGGCGTTGCCGGCGAGACCGAGAAAGTCTCCGGCCTGCACCGCCGCACCGGCGACGAGCAGTTTGGGATTCAGCGAGCCGGGTTGCATATGCGCATAGAGAACGGTCTCGCCGCCACCGGAGATGGTGAAGAAGTTGCCGTTGCCATCGCGGATCGGTTTGGTTCCCCAATAGGCCTGCGCGCCCGGGTCCACCTGGCCGGGAATCTGATTGGTCGGGAAGTCGTTGCGGAAGTCAACGACGACGCCCGACGCGATCGCTCTGATTGGCTTGCCCCAGATGCGGTGATGAGAATTCTGACTGCCGTCAGTTCCTGGGAGCAGCGTCGTGTACTTGTCGGGCGCGTTGGCGTCGTACGCGGCGACGACCACGTCGTGGGCGAACAGCTGCGCCGGGTTGCTTTGTCCGTGATCCGTACCGTGAACACGCCAGTATTCGTCGGCCCTCAGGTCGTCCACCGTTGCCCAGAAGCGATAGCAGCCATCGGGCGTCGGATTGGCGTGCGGAAACATCGGCATGCTGATGGTCGCCGGGCTGCTGAACCCATCTGCGCTGAACTGCAGCGTCATGGACGGCGAACGGCCGAGCACGGCGACATAGTCGTCGGGCTGCGTCCAGGTACCCGTGCCGCCGGCGGCAATCGTGATGTCGGTGGCGAAGGCCTTGGGCAACGTCGCCGCGCCTGGCAGCGACAAGAGGATCTGCGTCACATGCACGGCGCTCGCGCCGGTGTTCTTGATTTTCAAATACAGATTGATCTGCACGCTCGCCGTTCCGCCCGCGGTGCTCGGCGAGAGGGGCAGGTAGTGGATCGCTCCGCCCTGGCTCGGTTCGGCGGTGATGGTCAGACTGGGGCTGGACATGGCCAACTCCTGAGTGTGTCGCATTCAGTCCGCATTAGCGGCTTTTCCCAGGTCGACAGAACGCCCGTTCTGAGACGCTGACTCCAGATCGCGGACGCACATTGGGCCGCAGGCCAGGATGCTGCACGATGATCCGCTCGGTCGAGGCGGGCGTCAAGCCCAGCGGCCCCGCGCAGCCTGCCCCGACCAGACCTTCGGCCTGACAACACCGGATGCGCAGCGCGCTCGGTCATGCGCCGGCCGCCGCCCCTCGACGATGCTCGGGGTGGCCCTGAGCCCGGTCGAAGGGCCACAGCTCGGACAGAAGCCACGTCCCTTGCACGAAAACGCGACGAGGCGATCGAGGCCGCACGATTGGCAGCGGAACCGCGCAAAGCCCCCCGCGACACTCCCGCACGTCAGGAACGCCCGAAACTCCCGCTCGATGAACGCGGGTAGCCGCTCCTCGCGGCGCGCTGCCGCGCGGGCGAGAAACGTCTCCATGTGGTCGCGCACGAGCGCATGCAGGACTGCGCGCTCGGGTGTACGCGGGCGATAGTCGGCCGACGCCACGGTCACACGCGGCGCACAAGGCGTACCCGGGGCGTCAACGCGCTAAAGGCCATCGGATCAGTCAGTTGCGGATCGGCGACGAACCAGCGGCAGCAACGTCTGCAATCCGGCGCGTCCGCGGCGTGGCAGAAAGTCAGGGCGCCCTCGTCCCGTTCGGCCCGCTCGGCTGGCCGCTCACGGCCTCCACGCCGTCTCGGTCGCGCTCATCCCGCTACTGCGCGCTCGGGTCCGCCATTCCCTCACTCGCTCCTGTGCCCGTAAGGTTTCCGGAACGCGCGGCGTCTGATCGGTGAGGGGTTCGTGCGTGTCGATGGTTGGTCAAGTCACTCGATTGCGCGCTCCGGACGTCAATCTCGAGGCGAGAGTGAGTGGCTGACACTCCGGCGAGCTGCCGGGCGGGCAGCGGTCTCCGAAGTCACAATCAAGGGAGAGGTACGCCGCGGGTGCCGAAGCTCGAGACGTGCCAGTGACTCGGCGTTCACCAGACAGCCTTCGCCTAGCCTGCAAGTCGCAGCTGCGACCGAAGGGAGCGGTTCGCGAAGGCT
>CAWADF010000008.1:0-2297330 GCA_963780855.1 uncultured Acidobacteriota bacterium | reverse complement strand
GCCCTCCGGGGCACTTTGAACTGGAACACAAATGGTTATGTAGTTACTCGTTGCGGCCCCGTATTGATAATCCGGCCACTGCCGGTCCTTTGGTGAAAGGGTCAGCGACTCCACCGCCGGCCACGCAATCGCAAACCGCGGGTCGTTCCAGCGGATCCCGCGCTCGGCCTCGGGCCGGTACGGGCTGCGAGACGGGATAGACGACTTCGCTTTCGTCCTCGAGCGTGAGGTAGCCGTGCGCGCAGCCTTCGGGCACGTACATCATCCGGCGGTTGGCCGCCGTGAGCTCCGCGCCAAACCAGCGCGTGAAGGTCGGCGAGTCGGGCCGGAGATCGACGAGGACGTCGAAGACGCCGCCGCGCACGCACCGCACGAGCTTGACCTCCGAGTGCGGCGGCGCCTGGTAGTGCAAGCCGCGCAGCGTGCCGCGGCGCGCGCTGAACGAGTCGTTGCACTGCACGAACGCCGCCGTCAGCCCGCGCGCGGCAAACTCGTCCCGGCACCACAGGCGGGCGAAGAATCCGCGCTCGTCAGCGCGCGGCTCCGGGTCGATGAGATAGGCGCCGTGCACGGGTGTCTCAGTGAATCGCATCCCTGTCCGGTCCTCAAGGCCGAGTCGGGGACCGGTGTCCGCCCACTCGTCTCGAAGTACCGCTCGTACCATCGGATCGTCTCGGCGATCCCGGCCTCCAGGCTGTGGTGCGCCGTCCAGTCCAGCCGCTGCTTTGCCTTGCTCGAGTCCAGATACTGATCGCGGATTTCGCCGCGCGCCTGATCGAGAATGACCGGCTCGAGATCCTCGCGGCCCATGAGTCGCTGAATGACTCTTGTAATCTCGAGCACGCTGAGGCGCGTCTGGGGACTGAAATTGAAGGCCTCGCCTCTGACGCCCTCGTCCGTGCAGCGCTCCGCGAGGCGCAGATAGCCGTCCACGACGTCCTCGACGAAGATGTAGTCGCGCGTGAACAGGCCGTTGCTGCGGATGATCGGGCGCTCGCCCTGGTGGAGACTGCGAATCGTGCCGGGGACGATGCGGCTCCAATTCAGATCCCCGCCGCCGTAGATGTTGCCGCAGCGCGCCACCGTCACCGGAAGACCGTAAGTGTGGGCGTAGGCCAGCGAGAGCAAATCGGTGCAGCTCTTGCTGACGTCGTATGGATGGCGGCCGTTGGCCGGCATGTCCTCGGTGTACGGCAGCGCCGGCGCGTCGCCGTAGGCCTTGTCGCTGCTCGCGACCACCACCTGCTTCACGAGCGATTGGTGCACGCGGCACGCCTCGAGCAGATTGTAGCTTCCGCGGATGTTCGCCTCGAACGTCGGGAGCGGATTGCGCAGCGCGGTCGTCACGATCGGCTGCGCGCCGAGGTGGAAGACCGTGTCGATCTCGTGTTCGTTGATCGCGCGTTCGAGCGTGTCGTAGTCCTCGAGCCGGCCGTTGACGACGCTTGTGCGCATGACGTCGCCGCTGCGGACAAGCTCGGTCTGCGGATCCCAGTCGCGGACGAGCGCCACGACCGACGCGCCCGCGTCAAGCAGGCGCTTCACGAGCCAGGAGCCCACGATACCCGTCGCGCCCGTCACGAGCACGCGCCGGCCGATCCAGACGAAGGGAGCGCGCACCATGTCAGACGTACTCCGCGAACTGATACTCCAAGCGGTGGAAGGTGATCCAGCCGATCGCCAGGAGGACGAGCGACAGGCCGGCGGCGATCCCGAGCGTGACCATGTCGGGCATGGTGCCCTTGATCAGGACGTCCCGGTAGCCGTTCACGATCGCCGTCATCGGATTCAGCGACAGGACTGTCTGCAGTGTACTGCCGAGCTTGTCGGTCGGATAGACCACGGCTGAGGCGAACATCCAGAGGTTGATCACGACGTCGGAGAGGTACTTCACGTCGCGATAGAAGAGGTTCGCCATGGCCAGGAGGAGGCTCACCGCGGCGGCAAAGATCGATCTCCGCGAGGATCACGCACCGGAAGGAACGCGATGGTGGACGTAAGGTGAATGTCCTTGTGGTAGTAGGCCATCAGCGCGACCAGGACGATGCCGCCCACCAGGAAATCGACAGTGGAGACGAGGACTGCCGAGAACGGGAAGATTTCGCGAGGGAAATACACCTTCGCGACGAGGTTGATGTTGCCCGTCAGCGAGTTCACAGAGAACCGGAGCGACGAGGCGAAGAAGTTCCAGGCAAGCAGCCCGGAATACGAGAAGAGCGGGTACGGCATTCCCACGTTGATGGGCGCCGCTTTCGTGAAGATCAGGTGAAGATCAGAGTGTTCAGCAGGGGCATGAAGACCGCCCAGCCGAACCCCATGACGGTCTGCTTGTAGCGGAGCATCAAGTCACGCCGGGTCATCTGGTAGAGCAATTCCCAAAAGTCGAACTGCTCCCGAATCATCTCAGTGACATCTGCCCTTAGAGCACGAAACACGGGTTCCTCACTTCAAATCTGGCTTCTAACTTCCAACTTTTCATAGGGTTACCAGGGATATCGGCCAGCGCTAGATTGTACCGCAGACAGCGCGGATCGCTCGGAAGGTCCGCGCCAAGGAGAATGCAATTCGACTGCCGAAAAAGTCTGGCGATTCGTGCCGAAATCCGCGCCAATAGCGAGAAAGTCATCTGACCGGCTGACAAGAGGCCTCGGCGGCACGAATTCCCACCCAACAGCCAGCCAGACTCAGCGCGACGTCCGTCAGATCGGGGTAGCGCCCGACGACCCATCCCTGGAAATACTCGACAGGCCAGGCCATGGCAAGCGTCACGGCCAGGGCCGCGAGGGTGCTCCCCGCGCCGGCTCGAGCCGCCGAGGCGCCTCCAGACGAACCCCAGCGGCGCATACAGCAGCACCAGCTCGATGACGTGACTGAGCGTCTCGACGGTCGTGTGCGCGTAGTCGCTGAAGAAGGGCATCAGCCCAAACGGGTGGTAGGTTGCGGAGATCTCAAAGGGGCTCAGCTGCTGCATGGCGGCTCCGGCCGCCACGGCCGCAACCGTCAGGGCCAGCCAGAACCTGCGGGCCGGAAAGGCCCGCGTGAGAGGCCAGAGCGCGACGCCGGTCAGGGCGCCGGCGGCCCGGACGACCGCGTCTTCGAGGCCCGGCATCCTGGACGTGATCGCGACCTGCGCCGCTTCCAGTCCGACCGCCGCCGTCACGCCAATCGCCGCCCCCCACAAGGCGGCGCGGCGGCGGCCGGCGGCGTCGATCCACAAGCACGTGGCTAGCCCAAAGAGGGCATAGTGGACGAAGGCGATGCCCTCGTCAGTCAGCGCGCCGGCCTGCCAGACGTCGTGACGGAGGGCGTGGAGCTTCGAGGCTACGGTACCGAGTTCCAGCGTCACGTCAAATGGCTCCCACGCCGCAATGACGACCAGCACCGTGGCGGCAATGAGGGGGGAGAAGGCATGGTTCTGGGTTAGCCCCGCATGCCGGGCCGCCTGGGCGAAACGCCGGCCCGCACGATCGACGGTATTCGCCGCCAAAGCCGCCAGAAACGCACCTATCGTGTTCGTCAGGATGTCGGAGACGGCGCTGACCCGATCGAGCGTGAACAGCTGCAGGGCCTCGATAAACGTGCTGAGAGCCGCGCCCAGCAGGGTGACCCACACGACGCGGAGCGCCGTCCCCCGGACTCGGCTCGCCAACATCCCCAGTACTCCGAAGGGCACGAATAAGAGGACATTCTGGACGACGTCGGGAATCGACACGCGGCGGCCGGTGGCGGGAGACACGAAGGGGTTGACGCTGACGCGCTGGAGGTGCTCGCGCACCGCGGCGAGATCGCCGGTAAAATGGAACGGAATCGTCCCGCCGTAGAGGATGAAGAGGCAGAAAATTACCCATAGGGCCCGGCGGCTCACGGGGGTAGCTTACGCCGGGAGGCACTGGCGCCGATTGGCGGTCGAGCCCTCGTGACTGGAAGTCCTCGCGGCTACCGAGGGGAAGAGAAGATTCAGCCCTGCGGAAGAATAGTTCCTGGGAGTGCCTTGCGAGCCCGGCAAAGGACGGCTGATCTAGTGGCGTGTAAGTTATAGAACCGTAGAAGTTTATGGCTCATGTCACGCCAGCGTTGCGCCCGGACCGTCACTCGACGTAATCGGCACCGACTTTGCTCTACTTTGGGGTGCATTGGGACGGAGCATTGTGGCTCCGGCACTCTGGACGGCCAGTTACGTGGGGTCGAGAGCATCAACCGGTTACAGGAGAGGCAAAGTATGAAGAAAACACTCATTGGAATTTTGGCAGCAGCGGCGGTGGCCGTCGCCTCGTCCGCGCAGGCGAGCGCGTTTCTCAGCATCGACGTCGGCGGCACTACCGTGTCGTGCGACAACAGTGCTGCCTTCACTGCCACCAACTGCGGCGCGGGGTTCACTTCACTCGCTAACGACGTGACGATCAGCTTCGTTGGGACGGTCAACGGTGTGAGTTTCTCGAACTCAGGTGTACTCGGTGGCCAAGGATCCGGCGCGGCGATTACCCTGGGTGCAAACTTTGGCATGGTGAATAACAGTGGCTCCGCCCAGGCCATCACGTTCGGCTTCGCTGAGAATGACTTCTCGCTTCCGACCGGAAGCCCGATCCCCTTCAACTCCACCCAGACGTTCAATAACGTCATCGGCCCGGCCGTGGCGTCGACTTTCACCGGGTGGGGTAATGCGGGCAACACGCTAGCAATCGGTAGCGGCATCGCTGCTGGTACGCCCGTCTGCGCAACGTTGGCGGCACCGGCGACGAACTCCTGCTCGACCAATGGCCCGACGAACAGTTTTGTCCGAATCGGCAACTTTGCCCTGAACGGGATCCAGGGGTTCACGCTCGCCAACGGTCAGGTTGCTCAATCCGCGGCCTCCATCGTGACACAGGCGGTCCCGGAGCCGGCTTCGATGCTTCTGCTGGGCACGGGCCTCGTCGGCCTTGCCCGAACGGCTCGCCGCCGCCAGCGCAAGTAACGCGCCCTCTCTCGAATATCGACCCCAACACTGGGGAAGCCAACTCGGCTTCCCCAGTGTTCTCTCTCGGCCACGCCAGGGACGAACCCGCCGCCAGCGCTTTACGCCGCTAGACTTTTGTCACCTCAAATCCGGACTTCGAGACTGCCACGGCCGCGCAGTGGTATCCTGCCGAGGCCAAGTGTCTATCCAGGAACGATTTGTGCGGTGGTCGGGCCCGGTTGGCTCCTGGAGCGGATCTTGCTCTCTGGACGCGGTCGCCGCGAGAAAAGCCTATGCCTTCCAATCGCGCTCTGCTCGCCGTCGCACTGCTCCTTTCGATGCTCGCCTGCGGAACAGACCCGGCAACTGCCAAAGTCCAGTTTCTCAAGAGCGGCGACGACTACGCCGCTGCGGGCAAGCTGCCGGAGGCCATCGTCGAGTCCCGGAATGCGATCCAAGTCGACCCGCAGTTCGGGGAAGCGCACGCCAGGCTGGCCGACGCTCTGAGCAAGTCCGGCAACGCCCAGGGGGCCTATACGGAGTACCTCCGTGCCGCGGACCTGCTGCCCAACGACATCGACGCACAAATCAAGGCCGGCGCAATACTCCTGTTGGAGAGTCAGTTCGAGGACGCCCGTACAAGAGCCGACAAAGCCCTCGCGTTGAATCCCGGTAGTGTCGACGCCTACCTGCTGAGAGGCAGGGCGCTCGCCGGCATGAAGAATATCGATGCGGCCGTTGCCCAGGTCAACGCCGCGATGAAGATAAGATCCAGAACACAGCTTGACCTATTCGGACCTGGCCGTTCTCCAGTTGGCCCAGGGCGACCGCGAAAAGGCCGAGCAGGCCTTCAAGCGCGCCATCGATCTGGCGCCGAAATCGCCTGAGGCGCGCCTCGCGCTGGCCAACTACTACTGGATCAGCGGAAAGTTGGATCTGGCCGAGCAGACGTTGAAGGAGGCGCTGGTCCTCGCTCCCGGCGACGTTCCCGTCAATCGGCAGCTTGCGTACTTTTACGTGTCGCTGAACCGCGGCCCGGAAGCTGAGGCGCCGCTCAAGCTGGTCGCCGAAAAGAGCAAGGATCCCAACGCCCGCCTGCTCCTCGCCGAGTACGACCGTGCAAGCGGCCGCCAACCGCTCGCGCTCCAGGTTCTGGACGAACTGGCTGCGGATCCTACGACGTTTGCCGTGGCGCGCGCGCGAAAAGCGGCGATCCTGTACGCGAGCGGTCAGAAGCGCGAAGCCTACGACACCGTCGAGGAAGTCCTGAAGAAAGACGCCAGGAACTCCGTGGGGCTGCTTCAAAAAGCGTCCTTCTTGTTAGCCGACCACGACCTCGACCAGGCGTTGAAACTGGCGCAGGCCGCGGCCGAGAGTGATCCGCAGTCGCCTGGCGCGCCCCTCACCATCGGCCGCATTCAGACGGCCCGCGGCGAACTCGACGAAGCGATCACGGCCTACAACAACGTTCTCAAGCTCGCGCCCAAGTACATGCCAGCCCAGCTCGAGTTGGCGCGTTTGAGCCTCCTCGCCGGCCGGCTGGCCGACGCACTGTCGTTCGCGGCGAACGTGTTGGCGACAGAACCACGCAACGCTGACGCGGTGCTGTACAAAGCTCGTGCGCTGATGATGCAGGGCAATCTCACCGCAGCCGAGGAGCCGATGAAACTGCTGGCGACCGGCTTCCCGAATTCTCCGACGGTCCAGGCCCAACTGGGTACGCTGTATTTCCAGAAGCACGATCTGAACGCGGCACGCGCAGCCTACGAGAGGGCGCTCAAGAGCGATCCGGTCAACTTCGAGGCGTTGAACGAATTGACCGCGCTCGATTTCTCGGAAAAGAAGGGCGAGAACGCCCGGACCAGGATTGATGCCGTGCTGGCCAAGCAGCCGAATTCGACGCCGTTGCTGTTGTTGGCGGCCAGAACCTACAACACCCTCGGCGACCACGCGAAGGCGGAGCAGACGGCAAACCGAATCCTGGAGCGCGACCCGTCAAGTTTCGAAGCGTATATGTTTCTCGCTCAATTGTACGCATCGCAGCACCGCCTGGATGAGGCGATCGCGAGGTACGAAGAGGTCGCCAGGCACAAGCCGAACCTGGTCGCCGCCCCGACTCAGATCGGCATCCTCCTCGAGCTGACTAATAAGCGGCAGGAAGCCGCCAAGTGGTACCAGCAGGCGTTGAGCATCGACAAGCAGGCGGCGATTGCGGCCAACAACCTGGCGATGATCTACGTCGATACGGGCGGAAACCTCGACGTGGCGGCGCAGCTCGCGCAAACCGCCAAGCAGCAACTGCCCAACAGCCCCGAGGTGAGCGACACGCTCGGCTGGATCTACTACAAGAAGGGGCAAGGGAGCCTCGCCGTGGCCGCACTGCGGGAGGCCGTCGCGCGGCAGCCGCAGAACGCCGTCTATCACTATCATCTCGGTCTCGCGTATGCGAAGACCGGCGCCAGAGCGCTGGCTCGCAGTTCGCTGGAGCAGGCCCTGAAGATCAGCCCCACGTTTGAGGGCGCGGAGGATGCCCGCGCGGTCCTCAAGTCGCTTCAGGGATAAGGGCGGACTCCCGCGGCCGCTCGAGTCGATCGACCGTCAGCCGCCGATTTGCGCCAGGGTCTTGCGCGCGTCGGCGATGCCGTCGAACTCAGACTTGAACGAGAGAGACTTCTCGAGGGCCTGTTTGCCCTTGTCGATGTCGCCCGCCCGGACGTAGGCCATCCCCAGGTGGTAGTGACCCACGGGGTCGTTGGGGTTCTTCTGAACGCTCGACTCCAGTAGCGGCACGGCCTGGGACGCGAGAATCCTTCCGGTAGTAATCCAGCCCAGCGTGTCGGCGACGTGCGGCTCGTCCGGGAGCTGCTGCCGCGCCGTCTGGGCGAGCTGCAGCGCCTCATCGAGATTCCGGTTGCTCGAGACGTACAGCCAGGCGAGGTTGTTCGCCGCCACCGCCGCGTGCGGATTCAGACCGAGCACCTTCTGGTACTGCTTCTCGGCCTCGGGCAGCAGCTTCTGGGCCTCGAGCAGCATGCCGAGCACGGTGTTGGCCGCAACGGAGTCGGGGGATCGGGCAACAATCTTTCGATACTGGTCCGTGGCATCCGGCAGCTTGCCCTGGCTCGCATAGAACGACGCGAGGAGGCCATAGGCCTCGAGCCGGTTGGGATCGGTCTCGATCGCCTTGTTCAAGTACCTCTTCGGTCTTGGCCTTGTCGCGGGCGGCGGCGTAGGTGCGCGCCGCCAGCAGATAAGAGATCGCTCGACGGCGTCGCGCTCTTGAGCCCGGCTTCGACGCGGCTCACGGCGGCGGCCGTGTTCCCGCTGGCCAGATCGGTCGCGACCAGGCCGGTGGCCGCCTCGATATTGCTCGGGGAGGCCTGCAGCGCCTTGGTGTACGACGAGCGGGCCGCCTCGAACTGACGCTGCGACAACTGCTGCGCGCCGAGCAGGACCAGTACTTCCGGTGCGTTCGGATAGGCCTTCTGCAGAGAGGCGAGCTCAGCGCTGGCCTCGGCGGTCTTGCGCTGGACCATCAGCAGCCGCACCTTGAGCGAGCGCGCCACGGGATTTGATGGCTGAAGGGCCTGGGCCTGCGAGAGGTACGTCTGAGCCTTGTCGAAGTCACGCGCCTTCAGGTAGAGCGCGGTGAGCGCCAATTGAGCGGCGATGGGCTGCCGCTCTCGCTTGAGCACTTCCTCATAGGCCTTGATCGCGTCCTCGAACTTGTCGAACGAGGCCTGAACGCCGCCGATGAGCATGTAGGCCTGCGCCGACTCCGCCGCCGTCGGCTCTTCGGTCACGATGGCCGTGGCCTTGGCCAGCGCGTCCTCGCGCTTGCCGTCCATGACGAGCAGCCGGGCTTCCATCAGGCGCGCCGGACATGTCCTTCGGGTATTTGTCGATGACCTCGCGCAGTTTCTCGTGGGCCTGCGCGCGGCTGCCCTCGGTCGCATCGATGGCGGCCAGCCGCGTGGTCGCGACGGCGAAGTTCTTCGGGTCGGTCGCCAGCTGTGCCAGTACCTTGCGCGCGTCGTCATTGCGCTTCGCGACGACGTAGTAGTCCGCGAGGGCGATGGCACCCTCGCTGGTCTTCGACTGCTGGGCGATCGCCTGGAAATACGGCTCGGCTTCCTTCAGCCGTCCCGAGGCCATGTAGAACGTGCCGAGCGCGCGGTTCGCGTCGAGGTTCTTCGGATCGAGGTCGAGCGCCGCCTTCAGCGTGCTCTCCGCTTCGGGCGCGCGGCCGCTCCTCCAGAGGAAGTTCGCGAGCGCCATGCGTGCCGCGATCGACTTGGGAGCCACGTCCACGGCTTTGCGAAAGCTCGCCTCGGCTTCTTCGTTCTGCCCCCGCATCACCTGGAGCACGCCGGTATTGGAGTAGGCGCGATCCTCGGCCGGGTTGAGCGTCGTGGCTTCGTGGTACTCGGCGAGCGCCGCGTCGAAATCCTGCAGGCCGGCGAGGGCGTTGCCGAGCAGGATTTCCGCGTCGACGTTTTTCGGGTCCTTTTCGAGCGCGCGTGTCGCGCGCGTCTTGGCGTCCTCGAACTGCCGGGCCATCAACAGGAAATTGCCCGCCTTGATCTGCGCGGCGACGTCGTCGGGGAGCAGATCGGCCGCGCGAATGTAGGAGCGGTAGCGCGTTGCCCGCATCCCGTTTCTGCATGTACGCGTCGCCCAGCTTCGTCCAGATGTCGCCGCGCTTCTGATCGACGCCGAGCGCCGACCGGTATTCGATGATGGCTTCGTCCACCTGGGACGCGCCCATGTAGTCGTCGGCCTTCTTCAGGTGTTCGTCGGCCGTGGGCTTGCTGCACGCGACCGCCAGCGCGAGCGCAACCAGCCACAGCCGGCCGAGATGGGAAAAGGGGCGAGACATCCAGTACCTCACTTGGGAAGAAACGTGTCGAGCTTCGGCAGCAGTGCGCCGGCGAAGGCCAGCGCGTCCTTTTCGGCCCGCGCCTCGGCCTCCGGTCCCGGCCCGCCGATCGGCGCCGTGAGCCGCACGATCGCGCCATCGGTCCGGTCAAGTCGCACCGCGTCGGCGACGAGGTAGAACTTGCTCCAGTATTCGCTGGCCACGACTCGACCGTGGCTCTGGAACCAGTAGAGCACCAGGACACGGTCGCTGCCCTTCTGAACGATGTACCGGTTTGCCTGGAGGCCCGCCTCGGGAGCGCGGGGGTCGGTCAACGGAATGATCGACTGGGAGACTGGCTCCCAGCCCGCACCGGGCAGGCAGTTCTGCGGCGAGTGGATCGACGACCCCTGCCGCTGGCTTTCCCAGTACCCGATGTACAGGCCGACGCCCGCGCGCTTGCGGCGAGGTAGTACGCGCGCACCAGATAGTCACTGACGCCCAGGACCTCGATCTCGCGCTGAGTGAGCGGCGCTTCCTGCACGCCCGTCCAGTCGCCGACCTGCATGGGAAACGCCGCGAACGACGTGCGGAGGGGAATCCGCTCCGCGCGATCAGCGCGCGCGACCGCGACGGCGGCCAGCACCAGCCCAACGAGGATGACGACAACGCGCTTTTGCATAGCTCTGTCTCTCAGGCGGGTGCCGGCGTCGCGACGTGTGGCTTCGGCGCGAGGCGCAGGATGAGGCGCTGGATCGCCAGGATCATCACAAAGGCGGCGATGAACACGATCCAGCCCGAGAACTCATGGAAGAAGCCTTCGGCGGCTGCCGGGCCCCAGTAGTGCGCCAGGATGCCGGTGCCGGCGACGCGCGCGCCGTTCGACACGATCGCCACCGGGATCGTCGAGGCGACGATGAGTGTCCGCACCCAGCCGCGGGGATCCGCGAAGTAGCCAAACACAAGGCCGAGCGTGATGAGCGACACCAGGGACCGGATCCCGCTGCACGCTTCGGCGACCTCGAGCGAGGTATTCGCCAGCACGAGGACGTTGCCCTCGCGAAGCACCGGGATGTTGGCCGCCGAGATGACCGACTCGCCAAAGCGCGACGCGAGCGAGCTGCAGGGGAAACGCGATCTGATTGAACACGATCGCGGGAATCGGAATCATCAGCAGCAGAAACGCCAGCGGAAACGCGAGAATCCGCAGGTGCGCCCAGCCGAACAGGAACAGCACGATGCCCGCGAGCGTGATGATGAGCGAGACCCGGCTGAGGAACAGCTCCGAACCCATGCAGGCCCGCCAGGAGCACGAAAATGCCGCCGGCAAACACCACCAGGCCAAACCAGGACGGCCGGAGCGGCGCGGCCGCGAGCTTGGCGCGGCGCTCCCAGGCGAAGTACGCCGCGATAGGGATGATCAGCCAGCCGTGGGAGTAGTTCCCGTCCATGATCCAGGCGTCAATCAACCGGACGAAGACCTTCCAGTAAACCGCCGCAAGCCCGGCAAAGATCAGTCCGGCGACGACGATGGCCCTGGAGTCGAGTGTTCGATTCGTCGATGACATCGGCCTTGAGATCAATAGCAAGTTTACATCCGCGCGCGGCCCGATCCTGGCAGGCGGCTCAAATCATTGATTCGATTGAGCTTAGTCTCCAGAGTCCACAGAAATGTGAACGGGCGGCCGACTTGAGTCTACCTTGGAGAAGACTTTTGTATTGGATGTCGGGCTGCTGATCGGCGTACAGCTGATCGGCGTACAGAACAAGACGCGGCAGGGAAGTCGTCCCTGCCGCGTCGGATTCTGGCGCGAACGAGAGATACTACGCCTTCCGCAGACGACGGGCGACCGCGAGGATCCCCGTGCCGAGGAGCACGAGCGAACCCGGCTCCGGCACCGCGTTGGTCGGGAACGTGTTCAGCGTGAAGCTGTCCTCGAGCGAGAACCACGCCGAGCCGCCGGCCGGGATGCCGTTCGGGCCAAAGTTCACCGTGCCGAGGTCGGCGAATACGTTGATGCTCTGAATATTGGAGAAGAACACGTCGCCAGCATTCCCGCCGGCCGCGTCATGGACCAATCCACCGTATCCCGAGGTGTCGGTCACATTGGGGCAACCGATCGTCGCGCAGGCGCCATCGCCATCGAACCCGAACGGCCCGAGGCCGTTGATGCCAACGGCGGGGCCAAGGGTCAACGAGGCGATCACGCCACTGGTGTCGTTCTGGACACCGACCAGCGTGTCCTCGACGCCATCATAGGGCCCGAGGTCCGTGGTGCTCTGGTAGGTCGAGATCGACCCGTCCGCATTGAAGACCACAAGGAACTCACAGCCCGTCGGATTCAGCCCGACGCCCGGGCACTGCATGAACGGACTGATAGGCGCCGCAAGCGCCGTCGATGGAGTCGCCACGAAGGCGACGGCCGCAACCGCGGCCAAGACCAGCATCTTCTTCATAACTGTTTGCCCTCCGAATTTGCGCCAGAATGCGCGGGTTCGGCTCCCAATACGCAAGCTCGGTGCCGCATCTCGGCCGGGAACAACTCTTGTCTCTAACTATTTGATAGATCAGGTACTTATCTTTCAGGCTGTCGCTGCTCTACGACCGGAGGACGGCCGTCCGGTCCGCGTCCATCCCGACCTTATTCTGCCCGGAGGCAGTCTTCTCCCCTGGAGGGCACAACGCTGCCTGCTACTTGAGCTTCTCTTTTAGGGCCTTGACGTCGTCGCGATCGGCCAGCTTCGGATCGAGCTTCAGGGCCGCATCGAGTGCGGCCTGCGCCTTGACCTTGTCGCCAAGCGCCGCCCGAATGAACGCTGCGTGGAGCTGCACGTCCGCGTTGTCCTTGTCGCCGGCGACCGCCTGTTCGGCCAGGGGCGCCGCCAGCTGGTCCTCCCCGAGCAGGTGGTGAATCCACGCCAGCGTGTCGGCAATCGTCGGCGCCGGCGCAAGGCCGTAGGCTTTTTCTGCCAGGGGCAGGGCGTCGGTCGGGTCGTGCTGGTACTCGGCGAGGTCGTAGGCGAGATTGTTCAGCAGCACCGCGTTGTTCGGGACGGCCGCCACGGCAGTGCGATACGTCTCGATCGCCTTGGCGTGGTCGCCACGAGCGTCATAGGCCTCGGCCAGCAGGAGCGCCGTACCCCAGAGTCGCGGTTCGAGCCGGAAGGCGTCCTCCATTGCCTTTTCGGCATCGGACTTGTTGCCGCGACTCGGTCAGCGCTTTCCGCCTTCAGCGCCAGCTTCACTGCGTCGGGATTGAGCCCTCCGGTCGTCAGAAACGCGAGGCGGCGTTCGGCGAAGAGCGCCGGAAGCTCGGTGCCGGGGTCGATGCCCTTGGCGATCTGATCCGCCGTCAGCGTCTGACGAGGGAACGGCGTGCAGAGCGGATCGCCCACGACCACTGTCTGCCAGCTCAGGAACGGCATGGCGAGGTAGAACGATTCGGCGAGGTTGAACCCGGCGAGGTAGGCCGGGAAGAGGATCTGCGGTCGAATCGTGGCGTCGAGGAGGGGCTCCGTGATGTGTCCGGCGACGCCAGTGATGCCGTCTCTGATCAGGTCGCCGGTGAGCGACTGCGACCCGTAGCCGCGCTGGTCAGTACCGCCCGGGACCCAGTCGGCCGGGGGCTCCTTGAACGTGCGGCTGTCGGTGCTGACGAACATCGCGCCGATCGCGCCGGGCGTGAACTGCATTCCAAAGTGGCGCAGACGATTTGACGCGTCGTTCGATCCCCACGAGTAGTAGCCCATGACCGGGCCGTCCTGGCTCACGACCGAGCGCGTCATCTCGAGCGCGACGCGATCGCCGGCGCCGGATTCGCGAAGTCGATCGGCCGCGTTTTGCAGCCACTTGTCGCCGCCTGCGTCGAGCAGGGTCGCGCGCTCGTCCAGCACGACCTTGCCTTCCGTCGCCGGCGCCGCCCCCCGATCGATGAGCTTCAGCACATCGTCCACCGTGTAGCCATCGAGCCTGGTCACGAGATAGATGTCCGACGTGAATCGAGTGAGGAGCCTGGCGTCCGCGATGGGTTTCTGATCGAGGAAATACGGATTGGGCAGCCGGCCCGTCACCGGCGCCGCGGGCGAACCCACCATGCGGCGGTAGAGCAGCGTCAGCTCCGAGTCAACGCTGGCAATCGTGCCCTGCAACCCGCCGGTGCCGTCGATGCGCAGCGGCACGCCCTTCGTCAGCACGATGTAGAGGATCCTGTCCTGCAGGTCATTGCGCGCAAGCCATTGGCTCACCGGCTGCTCAATCGTGCGGGAGTACTCGGGCCGGCTGATGCCTTCGGTGACAGCCGTCTTGAGCCGGACGACATGATCCTGCGCGACGGCGCGTTTCTGGACGTAGTACTCGCCAATCTGGATCGATTCCGGGCTCGCGTCATTGATGACAACGAGCACGTTATCCGCGGATTGGGCGGCGGCGGCTCCAGGCCAAGCCAAGGTCAGCAGCAGGATCGCTGCACGGGCGGGGAACGAGCGCATGTCTGAGCATACTATCGGCCCGGGCATCAACGCCCATGGCCGATGCTGACAGGCAGATCAAAGTCAGCCACACGGAGACCTATTGGCCCGTAGATCATGATGGACTGCCCTGAATCTATTGGCATTAACCCTTTTAGAATCAGTTGGATGCAAGACGTCTCCCCGATGCCTTGAATGATCTGGCAGGTAACTTGAGTACACAGGACTGCTCGAAGCGGAAGCGTGTATCGCTCGTAACCGCAGGATTCGGAGGGGCAGTGCAGAACTGGTGGTGGCTTCGCAGGGCGAGCTTGGTGGGCGGTCTGGTTGGCATGGTCCTGGGCTTTCCGGCCTTGGCGTCGGCGACGGTCTACACGCCAAGTCCGGCGGACATGGGTGACCTGGATCACCACTACGCTGTACACGTGGAAGATCACCGGCATGCCGACGATTGCGAGCGGGAACGAGGTGACGTCGGCGACGCTGACGTTCACCCACATGTACAACTGGGATTCCAGCGCCAACGACCTGTTCATCCATCTGCTCGATACGGCGAAGTACCTGGGCGTGAGGTCGTTCCAGGATGAGACGGCCAGCACGGTAACGAACCTGCTCGACGACTTCGTCGCGACCCGCTATCACAGCAATCCGTCCTGGCTCGTGGCCAGCAACACCGCCGACACGTTCCTGACGCAGCGGTCGTTCAGTCCCCTCGGCGCGAATCCGGTCACGGGCGACCCCGGACCTGACACCAACTCGCCTGGATGGACCGTTACGCCGAGCGGGTCGCAGAACGGCCATCCGCTGTACGACTACACGTACACCTTTACGTCGGCGCAGGACGACGCGCTGCTGGCGTACATCAACAACTACGGGACGATTGCCATCGGTCTCGATCCGGATTGTCACTTCTTCAACGACGGTATCAGCCTGACCATCCTGACGGGACCGACGCAGCAGAGCGTCGTGCCTGAGCCCACGAGCCTGGTGCTGCTCGGGACGGGTCTCCTGGCGGTGGTTCGCCGACACCGGCGCGCCCGTAGATAGAGATTCCGGCGAGGTCGAACTCTCGACGCGCCGCCCCTGCGTCCCGCGGCGCAGCGGGCCGTGTGCCGCTTTGGGCGGCATGCCTCTCGACTCCAGGTGGGGAAGGCCGCAAAGACAAATCGTTGAAGTCATTCATTTCTGTCGTCGCCGTGGTGACGCTGGCGCTCGGCGCGTCGTGCCGCGGCAACCCCGACGCCGCCAAGCGGCGGTACGTCGCCAGCGGCGATGCGTATGCCCAACAGGGCAAGTACAGCGACGCGGTCATCCAGTACGCCAACGCCATCAACAAGGACCGCCAGTTCGGCGAGGCGCACCTGAAGCTCGCGGACGCCTACCTCGCGATGAACCGCATTCACAACGCGCTGCCGGAATACGTCCGCGCGGCCGACCTGCTGCCCGATGACGTCCCCGCCCAGTTGAAGGCGGGGGCGCTGCTGCTCAAGGGCGGCCTGTTCGAGGAGGCAAGAACGCGCGCGCGCGCGGCGCTCACGAAGGATCCGTCGAACGTGCCGGCGATGCTGCTCCTGGCCAACGCCATGGCTGGCCTCAAGAACATCGACGAAGCCGTGAGCGTGCTCCGGCGCGCGGTCGAAGTCGATCCTGAGCGCGCGGGTACCTACACCAACGTCGCGGTGCTCGAGATGGCTCGCGGCGACGTCAAGGAAGCCGAGGCGACGTTTCACAAGGCCATCGAGGTCAGCAAGGGGTCCGCCGAAGCGTATCTGGGGATCGGAAATTTCTATCGGGTCCAGCAGCGGCCCGTGGAGGCCGAACGAGCAATCAGGCACGCCCTCCTGGTCGATCCGAGAAGCGTGGCGGCCAACCAGGCACTGGCGGCGTTGTACGTCGACTCGAATCGCGCCGCGGAGGCCGAGCCGTACCTCAAGGCGGCCGTCGCGCTCTCGAGCGACGCGAGCGCCGGCTTCGAGCTGGCCGGCTACTACTCGAGTGTGGGACGCCACGCCGATGCGATCGCCACGCTCGACGGCCTTTCGAGCGATCCCACACGCTTCGCCGAGGCCAGGACGCGGATCGCGATCGATCAGGTACCTCGACCGGCGATCGCCGATCGGCTCACGAGACCATCGATGCCGTCCTGGCGCGCGAGCCGGGCAATCCCGAAGCGATGACGCTCAAGGCCCGCCTTCTCCTGGCCGACGGTCAAATCGGCCCAGCACACGAGCGGGTCCGTGCCGCGCTCAACCTGGACCCTCGTCTGCCGTCGGCTCATCTCACGCTGGGCCGCGTGCTGATGGCCGAAGGCGACGTGGAAGGCGCCCGCCGGTCGTTCAACGAGGCGCTGACGAACGAGCCGAACTACCTGCCGGCCGAGCTCGAGCTCGTCGATCTCCACCGTCAGCGCGGAGAGCTCGAGACGTCCGCGGACATTGCCGACCAGGCGATTCGCGCGCACCCGAACAGTCTGCCCGCGCACCTGGATCTGGTTCAAACGCTGCTCGTGCGCGACCAGGACCACGTCCGCGCGCAGACGGAACTGCGCGCGCTGCTCGCGCGCTACCCGGCCTCGGCGGACGTCCTGAGCATGCATGGCGCGTACTTGCTGAGCGAGAACAATCCCGCGGCGGCCCGCGACGCGTTCGCTCGCGCACTCGAGCTCAACCCCCTCCAGGCGGACGCACTCGCTGGCGTCGTCGCGATCGATCTGACGAACAAGAACTTTGCCGACGCGCGCGCTCACGTGGACGCCGCGCTGAAAAAAGCGCCCAACGCTTCCGCTCTGCTGGTGATGTCAGCGAAGGTGTCGTTTTCGGCCGGTGACGTTGTCAGAGCAGAAGCGACGCTCCGCCGCGCCCTCGAGAGCGACCCGTCCAATCCGGAGCCCTACGGGCTGCTCGCGCAGCTCTACATTGCTCAGGGGAACCTGGACAAGGCCAAGCAGGAGTTCACGGAGGTCGTCCGGCTCGAGCCGCGCTCGGTGGCGGCGCCGACCCTGCTCGGCGTGCTCTGCTATGCGACCGGAGATCGCGCCACCGCGCAGACCTGGTGGGAGCAAGCCCTGAAGCTGGACGGCAAGTCCGCCGCCGCCGCGAACAACCTGGCCTGGCTGTACGCCGAGAGCGGCACCAACCTCGACGCGGCGCTCGAGCTGGCCTTGATCGCCAAAGCGAAACTGGCTGAGCAGCCTGAAATCAATGACACGCTGGGCTGGGTCTATGTGAAGAAGAAGATGGGCAAGACCGCCGCCCACTATTTCCAGCTCGCCCTAGACGAGGACGCGACGAATCCCGTCTACCACTACCACCTCGGCATGGCCTATGCCCAGACCGGCGAGGACGGCAAGGCCCGCAAGTCGCTCGAAAAGGCGCTCAGCCTGAATCCCAACTTCGACGGCGCGGTCGAAGCGCGCCGGACGCTCAAGACACTCGTCTACTAGTGGCCAGGCGCCCGCGCGAATGTCGGGCGTACCAGCAGCCATCGGACGAAGAGGCCGGACGGCCCTCCCGAACCGCTAGGAGTCAAAGGAGGCCGCGCTCGGGGAGGGTGGCCGGAAGTGGTCCTCCACGGCTGCGGCGTCTTCGGTCGGCCGGCTGTGCAGATAAACCTGTGAGTCGGTGGTATCGATCCGAATCACGTAGGCAATGGGAAAGAGATCCAGAATGCTGGATAGCGCCCGCAGGACGGCGGGGGCAACGGTGTTCTCGTCCTCCGGTGTTAACGTCGATGTAAACCGGATGTTCACAACGGGCACTTAACAGCAAGCGCCGTTCCCGTTGCAGAATGACGTTTTTGAGGTTATTGCGCGATCTGGCCCCAGCTTGTCTTCGGGCGAGCGGACATTACTCTGCAAAGGCCGAAACTATTGCACCTGAGCCGACTTCCGGCCCGAGTCGTTGACCTTAGATCTCAGGCGATGTTCAGCGTGCCCGTCGGATCCGACGGGTTGGCAAGGCAGGAAGCCAGGGCCAGCAACGCCCGCTGGACACCGGCACCCATCACCAGGTTGAGCGTCAGCATGTAATGCGGCTCACCTTCGAGGGCGAGTTGGACCCACCGGCGCCCCGCGCAATCGAGCACACTGTAGACCTCAACGCGCCAGCTGTGCCCGGACACCGTCACCGCACGGCCATCTAGACCGGCTCGGAGGCGCTCCGGGTGGACAAGGCGGTCAGGCGCACCGGGAAAGCGGGAAATCAGGTAGGCGCCCGCACGGGCAACCACAGAAGACGGCCCTCGCGTGCGCGATCGCCGGAACGGCGAAGCCGCATCGTCAAGCTGGGGACGGACCGCCATGCGGCAATATATCTGCAAAATCTTCGCCGTTACACGGTCGTCTGATTTACGCGGGTTTCGGACCGAGGTCCCCGCAATGACGCCACGAAGCTGGAAAGAACTCCACGATTTCGTTGACGCGGGTCTGTCAAGATTTCAGTGCCCAGCCCGGACCGGATACCACCCGCCATTGAAGCACACGCCCCGCAGGCCCGGGATGCTGCTGAACGGGTCCGGCGTGGCACAGCCGGCCGGCGCCCCTTGGGTCGGCGGCGGTGCCGCCACGGGCGTCACGTTGCCAGGCGCCGGCAGCATGCCCGGCGGATACCACCCGCCGTTGAAGCAGGTGCCGCCGCCAAGCGCGACGAACGGATCGGAAGTCTGGCAACCGCCGTAATTTGGCGTCGGCGCCGGCGGAGCGACTGCCGGCGCGGGCGACGTCGTCGGCGCTGGCGGCACGACAACGGCTCTCGGGAGCCAGCCGCCGTTCAGACATGTGCCGCCGCCAATCGCGACGAAGGGATCCGGAGTGAGGCAGCCCGACGAGCTGGTCGGTGGCGTCGGCGTCACGGTCGAGGTGACTGACGTCACGCCCGCAGGCAGCCAGCCGCCATTGACGCACGTCCCGCCGCCCATCGCCACGAACGGATCGGGCGTCGTGCAGCCGCCCGGATACACGGTCGTGGGAGGCGGGGACGAGGAGGAAGAGGGAGTCGTCGAGAACGATGGTGCAGACGAGCTCGATCCGGTCGTGAAGATGAAGTCAGGCGAAGTCGCGAGGGCGCCGACGCCGTTCCAGGACGTCGCGCGGAAATGATAGAGCGTGCCCGGCGCGAGGCCGACGATGGTTTCCGCGTGCTGGGTCGTCAGCGACAGGTTGAGTGGCGTGCTATTGGTGTACGTAGCCGGGCCGTAGTCGACACCAGTCGAGGTGAGCTGATTCGTCGTCCACGTGATGATCGCGGACGTGCCGGTGATTCCAGACGCGCGCGACATTCGAAATCTGCGGCAGCGTGTTCTCGACCGCGACGTTCGCGGGTGACGACGTCGCCGTGCCGCCGTTGCTGTCATAGGCCACGACGGTCACCGCGTAGCTGCCGTCGGTCACCGCGGCCGTGTTCCAGCTCATGCTGCACGCGCCGGAGGTGATCGCCGGGCCGAGGTTGGTGCCGTTCAGCTGAAACTGCAGCGCGATGGTGTCCTGGCTCGCGGTCGCGGACACCGTGACCGTCCCGTTGACTGCCTGGCCGCTCGAGGGCGACAGCAGCCACACGCTCGGCACGAACATGCCGGAGTCGTGACGGGCGGCAGCCAGAGCCGTCGTCGAGCATGTCGCGATCGCGAAACCCATCGTGAGCGCGAACACATCGGAGAGCAGCGAGCGAACAGTGCGCGGCATAGAATGTCACCACCGTGATCTCAGCGTGCACGCCTGGCCGAGTCGCCAGCCGTGTCTGGGATCCACGGGGACGTCTTCGCGCAAGGGATATGCCAGCGGAAGGCACACCCCCGCCGCCACACCGGGTCTGTCGAACCCCTGTAAACGCCTTGGTTTACGGGAGCCGGACGGATCGATTACAGATCCCGCCGGAAGCCGGGGAGCTACCGATCTGCTGTGCGTCGTTCAGTTCTGCGTTCGAGGCTGGGGGACAGACTCGCAGTTCAAACTTTCTTCGACGCACGCAGTATCGTGTGATGACGATCCTGCGTGCGTCCGTGACGCGGCGAGCACTCTAACAGAAAAGTTTTTCTGTGCGAACAGATTTCTACGCGTTTGGCGCTTCGGCGAGGCCCATCGCCGCGCGCAGCTTCTGCTCGATCTGCGCGGCGACATTCGGATGCTGCTTGAGAAACGTCTTCGCGTTCTCGCGGCCCTGGCCGAGGCGCTCGCCGCCGTAGGAGAACCACGTGCCGCTCTTCTCGACGATGTTGCGTTCCGCGGCCTGATCGATCAGGTCGCCTTCGCGCGAGATGCCTTCGCCGTACATGACGTCGAACTCGGCCTCGCGGAAGGGCGGCGCGACCTTGTTCTTGACGACCTTCACGCGCGTGCGGCCGCCGACCACGGCATCGCCGTCCTTGATGGCGCCGATGCGGCGGATGTCGATGCGCACCGACGAGTAGAACTTCAGCGCGCGGCCGCCGGTGGTCGTCTCCGGATTGCCGAACATCACGCCGATCTTCTCGCGCAGCTGGTTGATGAAGATCAGGCACGTCTTCGACTTCGAGACGACGCCCGTGAGCTTGCGCAGCGCCTGCGACATCAGCCGCGCCTGCAGGCCCATCTGCGCTTCGCCCATCTCGCCTTCGATTTCGGCGCGCGGCACGAGCGCCGCCACCGAGTCGACGACGACGACGTCGACGCCGTTGGAGCGGATGAGCACCTCGGCGATTTCGAGCGCCTGCTCGCCGTTGTCCGGCTGCGAGACGAGCAGGTTGTCGAGATCGACGCCGAGCTTCTGCGCGTACTGCGCGTCGAGCGCGTGCTCGGCGTCGATGAACGCCGCCACGCCGCCGAGTCTTCTGCGCCTGCGCAATCGTCTGCAGCGCGAGCGTCGTCTTGCCCGACGACTCCGGCCCGAAGATCTCGATGACGCGGCCGCGCGGCAGCCCGCCGACGCCCAGCGCCCAGTCGAGGCTGATCGATCCGGTGGAGATCGCCGGAATCGGCGCGATGGCGTCCTTGCCGCCGAGCCGCATGATCGATCCCTTGCCGAATTGCTTCTCGATCTGGCCGACGGCCAGCTCGACGGCCTTCAGCGCGTTCCTTGTCGACGACACGCTCCTCGCGGTCGCTGCGGTCGATCTTGTCGACCTTGTCGATCTTTTCGATCTTTTCGATCTTTTCGAATTTTTCGACTTTCTCGTACCTCTCAGCTTTTTCTGGTGCGGCCATGGGACTCCTCGTGGACGCGCTGCCGAAAGGAGCGGCAGCGACAGGAGCGAAAGCGATTCTAGGAACGTGCCAGGGGGAAGTCAAGCGAAAATCGATCGACATGTGTCTCTATCCTTTGGAAAAGTAATGGCTTAGCACCTGCTGCCACTTTCGCCTCACGGCCGGCCGTGGCAAAATCTGCAAGACCTGCCGCGCGCATCTCTGCAGATCTTGCCGCCCCGCCGTGACAGGGCAGGACACGCGCGAGTGGCGTCCGCACGTAGGATGAACGGGTGCCAACGCCGCTCGGTCATGGATTGGCCGGCATCTCGGCGGGGTGGGCCGTCGCCGGGGTCGCGCGGGATCGCCGCGCGCTGGTGCGTCAGGTCGTGACGCTTGCCGCGCTCGGCATGGCGGCCGATCTCGATTTGATCGTGGGGTGGCACAGCGGGCCGACGCACAGTCTCGGGGCCGCCGCGATCGCTGGTGCGGTCGCGGCCTGGCAGCGCTGGCCCGTGGCGTCGACGCGCATGCGCATCGCTACCGCCGTGTTTGCAGCCTGGGCCACGCATCCATTCCTCGACGCGCTCGCGCCAGACACCTCGCCGCCGCTCGGCGTCATGGCGTTCTGGCCGATCTCGACGCAGGTACTTTCTGACGGGGCTGTCAGTCTTCCTGCCCATCTGGCGCAACCCGGGATCGATGCGTGCGATTACGCACGATGTGCTTGCCGTGATTCGAGAGGTGGCAATCCTGGCGCCCATCACGTACTGGTCTGGCGCCTGCGTTCGGCTCTCCACGAGCGTCCGCGGTTGAAACCCTCGCGATCTGGTTGAACACAAACGACTCGGCTACCAGGTAGGACGCGTAGGCTGGCCGCGGCGCCGTCGATCTGACCGCCCGGCGGCGTCAGGCCTGCCGCAAGTCACTGCGTTTTCCGGTTGGGCGTAGCACGTCGTGCCGCCCTCCGGCTCGACGAGCCGGAAAAACGGCGCTGCACCGCAGTCGTCTTGGCGCGCTCGGCTTGGGTCCCGGTCACCCAAGCCTCGGTCACCCGGCTCCGCACCGTTTTTCGACCGGCGGGGGTCGGCTCGCTCGCAGTCGGGCGCGCCCAACGTCACTACGCCCAACCGGAAAACGCTGTAACCCGGCCTGATTTGATGACCGTCGCGCTGCCAGCCTACGTGTCCTACGTGGTGAAGCCTTGGAGCTTCGCTGACTGGCACCGCGCCTGAGACAACCTGCCGTTCTTTCCGCGCGTCAAATCCGCCAGCAGGAGCCACGACATGGGTGACGTACGATTCGCGTGGCGGACATTGCGCAAGCATCCCGGCTTTGCGCTGGTGGCCGTCCTGACCCTGAGCATTGGCATTGGCGGAGCGACCGCGATCTTCAGCGTGCTGAACGCGGTGGTGCTTCGCCCGCTGCCATACGCGGATTCCGACCGCCTGGTCGTGATCCGCGACGCCTGGATTCCGAAGCTCCCGGATTTCTCCGTGTCGCCGGGGCGCTTCCTCGAGTGGCAGACCCGGACGCGTGCGTTTGCCGGCGTCGCCATCTCGCAGGCCGTCAACGTGAACCTGACCGGATTGGGCGACCCCGAGCGCCTGCGTGGCGCGATGGTCTCGACCAACTTCTTCGAGGTGTTGGGTGTGCCGCCCGCGTTCGGTCGGGTCTTCGGCGCGGCTGACGAGGCCGACACGGCCGATCGCGCGGTGCTGTCCGACGCGCTCTGGCGGGGCCGCTTCGGCGCTTCGCGCGACATCGTCGGGCAGACGATTCTGCTCGATGACCGTCCGACGACGGTCGTCGGCGTCATGCCGCCCGACTTCGCGTTTCCAAACCGAACGATGCAGATGTGGCTCATCAAGCGGCTGACGCCCGACGAGCGAAAGCGGTACGGCAGCCACTATCTCTTCTGCTTCGCGCGCATGAAACCCGGGACCAGCGTGAGCGAGGCGCGAGACGATCTCGCGCGCGCGTCGCGTGAAATCGAGACGATCGACAGCGGCAACAAGGGATGGACGACCCGGCTCGTTCCGATGCTCGACTACTACGTGTCGGACGTGCGCACGGGTCTGTGGGTGCTTTCCGGTGCCGTCGGTCTCGTCCTGCTGATCGCCTGCGCGAACATCGCCAATCTCCTGCTCGCGCGCGGGGCAGGACGGGTGCGGGAGCTGGGCGTCCGCGCGACGCTTGGCGCGACGCGCGGCCGGCTGGCCGCGCAGTTGTTCGTCGAGAATGCGCTTCTCGGCGTGCTCGGCAGCGCCGGCGGCATCGCGCTGGCGTGGGGGCTGTTGCGGCTCGTCGTCTCGAGCCAGCCCGCGGGCCTGTTTCGGCTCGAGACGATCGCCCTCGACGGACCCACGCTCGCCTGCGCGCTCGTGCTTGCCGCCGCCACGCCCATCGTGTTCGGGCTGTTTCCGATTCTCCAGATTTCCCGCGCCGATCTTGCATCAATGACCGCGCGCGGCGGGCGATCGGGCGCCTCGACGCTCGGCGCCCGCATGCGCGGCGCGCTCATCATTGCCGAGGTCGCCCTGGCGGTCGTTCTCGTCGCGGGATCGGTGCTGCTGCTGCGCAGCTTCGAACGCCTGATCGACGTCTCGCCAGGCTTCGAGGCCGCGCACGCCCTCGTCGTGCCGCTCCAGCTCCCGGACCTCGAGGTACGGCGACGATGCCCGGCGGTCCGCGTTCTGGCAGACGCTGACCGAGCGCGTGAAGGCCCTGCCCGGGGTCGAGCACGCCGGCGTGATGCAGACGGTGCCGTTCATGGGCGACTTCGTCTCGACCCTGACGATTCCGGGCAAGACGTCCGACGACCCGTCCGAGCGGCCAACGACGAACTTCTACGCAATCAGCCCGGACCTGCTTGCGGCGATGGGCATCCCGCTGCTGCGCGGCCGCGAGCCCGAGCCGACCGACGTCTCGAAGCGGCCCGATGGTCTCGGTGATTTCGAAGACGATGGCCGACCGGTATCTTCCCAACGAGGATCCGATCGGCCAGCGCCTGAAGGTCGGCCAGGGGCCGCGCGACGAGCTCAGCGAGGTGGTCGGCGTCGTGGGCGACGTGAAGCAGGTACGGGCTGGACGCCGACATGACGCTGCAGATCTACCAGCCGCTTTCGCAGCATGCGTATTTCGGCGCCGGCAGCCTGATCGTGCGGACGGCCGCCGATCCGGAGCGCCTGACGTCCGCGCTCGGGAACGCGGTTCGGGAGATCGATCCGAATCTGCCCGTGCCCGCCGCGCGCGCGCTCCAGGCCGTGGTGTCCGATTCGGTCGGCCCCCGGCGATTCACGACGGCCCTGCTCGCCGGGTTTGCGATTGTCGCGCTGCTGCTCGCGGCGATTGGCGTCTACGGGCTCGTCGCGTTTGCGGTAGGGCAGCGGACGCAGGAGATCGGCGTGCGCGTGGCGCTAGGGTCGTCGCCGCTGGGCGTGATGGGGCTCGTCTTCCGCCAGGGCCTCGGGCTGACCGCGATTGGCGTCGGCGTCGGCGTGCTCGCCGGACTGGCCGGCACGCGGTGGCTCCAGTCGCTGCTGTTCCAGGTGTCCGCGCACGACCCGCTGGCGTTCGTCGCGGCTCCTGCCGTGCTCGTGGCCGCCGCGGCCGCCGCCTGCTATTTCCCCGCCCGGCGCGCGATGAAGGTGGATCCGGTCACGGCGCTCAGACAGGCGTAGGTGAGATAGGAGCTCCAGCGTTTTCCGGTTGCGCGTAGCACGTCGTGCCGCCCTCCGGCTCGACGAGCCGGAAAAACGGCGCTGCACCGCGTTCGTCTTGGTGTGCTCGGCTTGGGTCCCGGTCACCCAAGCCTCGGTCACCCGGCTCCGCACCGTTTTTCGAGCTGCGCGTGTCGGCTCGCTCGATGGCCGGCCCGACGTACTCGCCCAACCGGAAAACGCTAGTAGCTGTAGAAGCCCGTGCCGGTCTTGCGGCCGAGCTGGCCGGCGGCCACCATCCGCCGGAGCAGCGGGCAGGGGCGGTACTTCGGATCGCCGAGGCCGTCGTGCAGGACGTTCGAGGATGGCGAGGCAGACGTCGAGGCCGATGAAGTCGGCGAGCGTCAGCGGTCCCATCGGGTGGTTCATGCCGAGCTTCATCACCGTGTCGATCGCCTCCGGCGTGCCGACGCCTTCCATCACCGCGAAGATCGCCTCGTTGATCATCGGCATCAGGATGCGGTTGGCGATGAAGCCGGGGTAGTCGGCGGCTTCGACGGGCGTCTTGCCGAGCGCCTTGCAGAGCTCGACGGCCGACTGCATGGCGTCGGCGGACGTCGCCTGCCCGCGGATCAGCTCGACGAGCGTCATCAGCGGCACGGGATTCATGAAGTGCATGCCGAGCACGTTGTCCGGCCGCCTCGTCGCGGCGCCGAGCGCCGTGATCGAGATCGACGACGTGTTCGAGGCGAGGATCACGTCGGGTCGCGTCGATGGCGTCGAGCGTCGCGAAGATCTCGCGCTTCACGTCGAGCGTTCTCGACGACCGCCTCGACGACGTAGTCGACGTCGGCGAGCGCGTCGATGCGACGGCGCGGCGTGCAGCCGGCCGAGCGTCGCGTCGCGGTCCGCGGCGGTGAGCTTCGCCCTTCTCGACGAACTTCGCCGAGGCTCTTCTCGATCGTCGCTCGCGCGCGGTCGATCGCGCCGGCGGCGGCGTCGTGCAGCCGCACGTCGAATCCCGCCTGCGCGAACACCTGCGCGATGCCGTTGCCCATCGTGCCCGCGCCGATGACGCCGACAGTCTTGATCACGGATCGGGCCTCAGTTCGTTGTCGGGGTTCTACTGGTTCTACGGGTTCTACGGGTTCGTACGGGAGCTGCTGGCGCGAGCGTCGCGCGGGCGCCCGAGACTGAGATTAGAAGCGCTCGACCGCCAGCGCGACGCCGTTGCCGCCGCCGAGGCAGAGCGTCGCGATGCCGCGCTTCTTGCCGGTGCGGCTGCAGCGCGTAGAGCAGCGTCGTCAGGATGCGCGCGCCGCTCGCGCCGATCGGATGGCCGAGCGCGACGGCGCCGCCGTGCGACGTTGACCTTGGCCGGGATCGAGCCCGAGTTCGCGCGTCACGGCGACGCCCTGCACGGCGAACGCCTCGTTGAGCTCGAAGAGGTCGACGTCCTCGAGCGTCCAGCCGGTCTTCTTCAGCAGCTTCCGCACGGCTTCGACCGGCGTCATCAGCACGAGCTTCGGCTCGAGGCCGCTGTCGCCTGGCCGACGATGCGCGCGATCGGCTTGACGTTCGAGCTGCTGCGCGCGACCTCGGCGGCCATCACGACGAGCGCGGCGGCGCCGTCGTTGACGCCGGGCGCGTTGCCGGCGGTGACGGTGCCGTCCTTCTTGAACGCCGGCTTGAGCCTGGCCGAGCGCCTCGGCGGTCGTGTCCTCGCGGATCGACTCGTCGCGGTCGATGACGACCGGCGTCGCCCTTCTTCTGCGGGATCGACACCGGCAGGATCTCGTCCTTGAACCAGCCCTCGCGCGTCGCGTGCGCCGCCTTGCCGGTGGCTCTCGACCGCGTAAGCGTCCTGCTCCTCGCGGCGTCACGTGATAGCGCTCGGACACGTGCTCGCCGGTCAGGCCCATGTGGACGTTGTCGAACGAGTCCCAGAGGCCGTCGTGGATCATCGAGTCGACGAGCGTGCCGTCGCCCATGCGCAGGCCCTCGCGCGCGCTGGGTCAGCAGGTACGGGCAGTTGCTCATCGACTCCATGCCGCCGGCGACGGCGATGTCGATGTCGCCGGTGGCGATGCCCTGCGCGGCGAGCATCACGGCCTTGAGGCCGGAGCCGCACACCTTGTTGATCGTCAGCGCGCCGACGCCGTCCGACAGGCCGCCGCGAATCGCCGCCTGGCGCGCCGGGGCCTGTCCGAGCCCGGCGCTGACGACGTTGCCCATGATGCACTCGTCGACGCGCGCCGGGTCGATGCCGGCGCGGCGCACGGCCTCGCGCACGACGAGCGCGCCGAGCGCGGTCGCGCTTCAAATCCTTGAGGCCGCCGAGAAACTTGCCGGTCGGCGTCCGCACGGCACTGACGATGACTGATTCACGCATGGGCACGTCGCTCCGATTCTCCGCCGTCTTCCTCACGTTCGATGACGATCGACTCGACGACGTTTCCGCCGAGCAGGTGCTGCAGCCGGTCGAGCAGCATCGGGCGCGCCCGCTGCAGCTCGCGGCGCCACGCCGCGTCGGCGCGGACGCAGGCGCAGCGCGCGGCGGTCGGCGACCCAGTGACCTGCGCCGCGCGGGCCAAGCGCCGGGCCGGCCGCCATGCGCCAGGCGAAGGTCGACCTTGGCGGCCGTAGTCGGCTGATCGCTCAAGCGAGACGCAACGCTTCTGTGGCCGTGTCACGGATGGACTGCATGGTAGAGGCAGGCACTGGGCACTGTAGGGCAGGCTCTGGGCACTCGGCACTGGGCACTAGCCAGAGCAGAGCACTATACAGAGCACTGTGCACCGCACTACGCACCGCACTATGCACGGGCACGCTGCACCTGGCACCCGGCACCTAGCACCGCATTATCGTATCATCCGCGCGTGCGCCTGGTCCTCGCCTCCGCCTCGCCGCGCCGCCGCGAATTGCTCGTCGCGGCGGGATTCGACGTCGACGTCGCCGCCGGTGGAGGTCGACGAGCGTCGCTCGAAGGCGAAGGCGCCGCGCAGTACGTCGAGCGGCTCGCGCGACGAGAAGGCGGCCGCCGGCGCGGCGCGCGCGCCCGACGCGTCGTGCTCGGCGCCGACACCGCGGTCGTCGCAGGGCAAGGACGTGCTCGGCAAGCCGGTGCGACGCGGCCGAGCGCGGCGGGCATGCTGCGGCGCCTGTCCGGCCGCGCGCACGACGTCCTCACCGCCGTCGCGCTCGCGTGGCCGAGCGGGATCGTCGCCGAGGTCGATCGCACGCGCGTCTGGATGACGCGCGCTCACCGATGACGACATCGCCGCGTACGTGGCGACGGGCGAGCCGCTCGACAAGGCGGGCGCGTACGGGATCCAGGGCTGGGCCTCCCGGTTCATTCCGCGGATCGAGGGCTCCTACTCGAACGTCGTCGGCCTGCCGGTCGCCACCGTGCGTCCAGTTGCTGGCCACGGGCGCGCGGCACGGCCTCGCAGAGTTGATTCTGGCGCGGGCGAGCCGGATGCCGTATTCTTGAGGGCGGAGTACGTGCCGCCGCGCGGGGAGGTCCACATGGCGAAAAGCCACGAAACGGGTGCTGCTGTCGGTCGCGGTCCTGACCGGGGCGCTGACGCTGCTGTTTTTCGTCACCGTCTCGTCGAACGACGCGGCCGTACTACAAGCACGTGGACGAGGTCATGGCCAATCCCGCGCCCTGGTACGGCAAGCCGATGCAGCTCCACGGCTTCGTCGTCGACGGCTCGATCCTGCAGCGGCCGGACAGCCTCGACTACCAGTTCTCGATCAAGAACGGCGACTGCGATCGGTGCCGGCGACCTACACGGGCATCGTGCCCGACACGTTCAAAGACGGCTCGGAGGTGGTGCTCAAGGGCACGCTCGGGCCCGACGGCTTCCAGGTCGAGCCGGACGGCGTGATGGCGAAATGTCCGTCGAGCTACGAAGGCGCGGCGCCGGCCGGCAAGCCGCGCACTCCGTAAGCGCATGGCCTCGCTCGGCACGTTTCTGATTCTCGCGGCGTTCGTTATGGCGAGCGGCGCGTTCGCGGCGGCGCTCGCCGGCGGCCGTCTGCGCCGGCGCACCGCTCATCGACGGCGGCATCGGGCTGTTCCACGCCGTCGACGGCGCATGACTGCTCATGGCCTCGGCCGTGATGATCCACGCGTTCGTCACCGAGCGACTACTCGATCAAGTACGTCCAGCACTACTCGGACGTCGTCGCAGCCGCTCTTCTACAAGCTCGCGTCCTACTGGGGCGGGCTCGACGGCTCGATCATGTTCTGGGTCGACGCTGCTCGCGATCTTCGGCAGCGTCGCGGTCGTGACGTCAACCGCGAGCGCCACCGGCTGCTGATCCCGTGGGTCGTCGCCGTCGATCGCCGTCGTGGAGATGTTCTTCCTCTTCCTGATGGTGATCCACAACAACCCGTTCGAGACGTTCCTCACGAGCGCGCCGGCGGCCGGCGCAGGGCCTGAACCCGCTGCTGCAGAACTTCTACATGGCGATCCATCCGCCGATGCTGTACCTCGGCTTCGTCGGGATGACGATTCCGTTCGCGTTCGGCATTGCCGCGCTCGCTCAGCGGCCAGCTCGACGACTCGTGGCTGCGCGCGGTGCGCCGCTGGACGATGATCGCGTGGCTGTTCCTGACGGTCGGCCTGACGCTCGGCGCGCTGTGGGCGTACGAGGAGCTCGGCTGGGGCGGCTACTGGGGCTGGGATCCGGTCGAGAACGCCGGCCTGCTGCCGTGGTTCACGGCCACGGCCTTCCTGCACTCCGTGATGGTGCAGGAGCGGCGCGGCATGCTGAAGGTCTGGAACGTGTCGCTCGTCATCGTCACGTTCTTCCTCACGATCTTCGGCACGTTCATGACGCGATCGGGCGTCGTGCAGTCGGTCCACGCGTTCGGCGAGGACCGGCAGCTCGCGTGGATGTTCACGGTCGTTCATGGTCCTGACGCTGCGTCTGAGCTTCGCGCTCGTGATCTATCGGCTGCCGCTGCTGCGCGCGCGCAACGAGCTCGACTCGTGGATCTCGCGCGAGGCGGCGTTCCTCGCCAACAACTGGGTGCTGCTGTTCGCGGCGTTCTTCGTGCTGTTCGCGACGATGTTCCCGACGCTGAGCGAGGCCGATCCGCGGCGAGCGGCTGACCGTCGCGGCGCCGTTCTTCAACAAGTGGATGGCGCCGGTCGGGCTCGTCCTGCTCTTCCTCACGGGCGTCGGGCCGCTGCTCGCGTGGCGGCAAGTCGTCGATCGCCAACCTCTGCGCGATCAGTTCCTGTGGCCCACGCTCGTCCGCGATCGTGACCGTGGGCGGCATCGTCCGGGCGCTGGGCGTGCCGGTCTGGGCGTCGGGCCTCTGCTTCGCGCTGTGCGCGTTCGTCACCGTCACGATCCTCCAGGAGTTCTCGCGCGGCGCGCGGCGTGCGGCGCAAGGCGACGGGCACGGATCTGTTCACCGCGCTCGTCGGCCTGTTCGCGCGGTCGCGGCGCCGCTACGGCGGCTACGTCATCCACGTCGGCATCGTGCTGGCCTTCCTCGGCTTCGCCGGCAACGCGTTCCAGCGCGAGCAGGAAGTGTCCGCTCGCAGCCGAACCAGCAGGCCGACGTCGGCCGGTACACCGTGCGCTACGACAAGCTGAGCGTGACCGACGACGGCCAGAAGCAGATGGTCACCGCGCAGATGACCGTGTCTGCGCGACGGCAAGCCGTTCGATCAGATGTTCCCGGCGCGCTGGTTCTTCCGCAATCACGAGAACGAACCGACGACCGAGGTCGCGCTCCGCCGGACGCTGTCCGAGGACCTGTATCTCGTGCTGGCCGGCTACGAGCCGTCGACGCAGACGGCGACAGTTCAAGGTGATCGTCAATCCGCTGGTCAACTGGATCTGGCTCGGCGTCGGCGTGATGCTCATCGGCACGATCATCGCGCTGCTGCCGGAGCGGACGTTCGCGTTCGCGGCCAGCACGGTGCCCGAGGCGGCCGTGACGACGTTGCTCGTCGTCCTGGCTGATCCTGCTCGGGAGCCCGACGGTCGCGCGCGCGCAGCACGTCGAGTCGTCGCAGACCGTCGTCGTCGCCGCCCGAGTCGCCGCTCGAGAAGGACCTGCGGAGCGCGATCATCTGCATGTGCGGCGACTGCGGCCGCAAGCGCGTGGGCGAGTGCACTGTGCCCGGTCGCCGCCGCCGAAGCGGGACGAGATCGCGAAGCTCGTCAAGGCGGGGAAGACGCGCGACGAGGTGATCCAGTATTTCGTCGCCAAGTACGGCAGCCAGGAAGCCGCTGGCCGAGCCGATCGACCGCGGCTTCAACCGCCTCGCGTGGCTCCTGCCGTACGGCATGGGCGCCGTCGGCGTCGCCGTGGTCGGCGGCATCGCGCTGCGGTGGTCGCGGCGGGCGCGACAGCCCGCAGCCGCCGGCGCCGCTGCAGGCGGCCGCGTCGCCCGCGCTCCAGCAGCAACTCGACGATGAGCTCAGAGACCTCGACTGAACGTCGCGCCGAGTCCGGCACGGATTCAGGCCACGCACTTCTACCTCATCGCCGGAATGGCCGCGGCCACGGTGGCCGTGATGCTGGCGCGCAACACGCACCCGGTCGCGTTGTTGCTGCTGAGCGCGGCCGTGCTCGCCGCGGGACTGATCGGCTTTGCCCTGCATCGCAGCATCTCGGGTTTTCTGCGGCCTCGGCGACGCCGAGCCGCCGCCAAGCGAGCGCGCCGTGGACGGCCTCGTCCGCGACAAGGCGCTGATTCTGCGCTCGATCAAGGAACTGGAGTTCGATCACGCGATGGGCAAGGTCTCCGAGGCCGACTTCGCGGACATCAGCGCGCGGCTGCGGGCGCGCGCGCTCGCGCTGATGCAGGACATCGAGCGCGGCCGAGCCGGCCGATCGCCGCCGGCGCAAGACGAAGCCGGCGGCCTGCGGCCCCGGTGAAGACCGCGACGTGCCCGAGCTGCCGGCGCGCCAACGACGCCGACGCGCAGCTTCTGCAAGCATTGCGGAGCGAAGTTGTGAGACGCCGCTCTGGACCGTCGTCACCTGCGCTGCTGCTCGCGGCCAGCCCCGCGCTGGCGCAGCAGATGCCCAATCCGAAGGAGATTTCCGGCGTGCCGCTGCCCGCGGCCGACGTGCCGGCCGGCACGCGTGTCCGTGCGCGTGATGCGCGGCGCGTTCACCAACAACGTCACGAACCAGCCCGTCGAGTTCACGATCGACGGCAAGACGCAGACGAAGAAGACCGACGACCAGGGCCGCGGTGCTCGTGAGCGGGCTTGAAGCCGGGCACGAATGTCCGCGCCGCGACGGTCGTGGACGGCACGCGGCTCGAGTCGCAGGAGATCACGATCGGCGCCAGCGGCTTTCGCGTCGTGCTGGTCGGCGTCGATCCCGAGGCCGAGAAGCGCGCGGCCGAAGATGCCAGGCTGGCCGCCGGTCCAGCCGTGAAGGGCACCGTCGTCCTCGGACCCGAGTCCCGCGTGGTGGCCCAGCTCGCCGACGACCGGCTCAACGTGTTCTACGTCCTGGACGTGCTGAACACGGCGCGCACGCCGGTCGATCCGGGCGGGCCGCTGATCGTCGATCTCCGCCAAGGGCGCGCGCGGCGCGTCGCTGGCGGAAGGATCGTCGTTCCAGGCCACGCGTCACCGGCGGACGCGATCACGATCATCGGGCCCTTCGCGCCGGGCAGCACGAAGGTCCAGGTCGGCTTCGAGTGGCCGTACGACACGTCAATCGCGCGCTTCGAGCAGGTGTGGCCGGCCACGCTCGAACAAGTCGTGGTGCTCGTCGTGCAGAGCGGCGGGCTCGACCTGGCATCGCCGCAGGTCACGACCAAGCAGAACGTGACGGATCAGGGGCAGGCCCTGCTCTTCGGCAGCGGTCCGCCGGCTGCCCGCCGGCAAGCCGATGTCGATTCGAGATCTTGAACCTGCCGCACCACGCGCTCTGGCCGCGCTACGTGGCGCTCACGCTCGCCGGCTTGATTCTTTCGGCCGGGCTCTGGACAGCCTTCGGACCTGGCTCGCGCCGCCGCGCCGCGTGACCGCAGCGAGCGCGGCCGGCGCCGTCTGGGACTTCGACCAGGTCGAGGTGGACGACGTCTCGCGCCACTTCGGGCGGCGGCGCGCGTTGTCGCACGTCAGCTGCACGCCTGCGCGCCGGAGAGGTCGTGGGCCTGCTTCGGGCCGAACGGCGCCGGCAAGTCCACGCTGCTCGGCATTCTGTCCACGCTCGTGCGGCCGTCCGGCGGAGAAGTGCGGTACGGCGGCCAGCGCGCGCGCGATCTGGGCGAGCGGCTGCGCGGCGCGCGATCGGCGTTCTCGGCCACGACCTGTTCCTCTACGCGGACCTCACGGCGCGCGAGAACCTCGAGTTCTTCGCGCGCCTCCACGGCGTGCACGTTCGGTCGGCTCGCGTGTCGAGGCCGCGCTCGCGGACGCGCGACTGACCGATCGCGGCGACGACCGGGTCGGTGGCTTCTCGCGCGGGCTTCGCCAGCGCCTCGCGCTCGAGCGGGCGCTCGTTCACGACCCGCGACTGGTCCTCCTCGACGAGCCGTTCACGGGCCTCGACGACGAGTCCGCGTCGCTGCTGGTCGCGCCGGCTGCGTGCGCCTCCGCGGCCGCGGCGCGATCGTGCGTGATGGCGACGCACGACTTCGAGAGCGCGGACGGCCTCGTCGACCGGGCGTTCTGCCTGGCGGGCGGCCGCGTCCTGGCCATTCCGCCGGGCGGCGGCTCGCTGCGGGCGCGCTATCGCGCCGCGATGCGGGAGCGCAGCCGTGAGCATCCTCGCGCGCCGCCTGGCTGATCGCGCGGAAGGACCTCGTCGTCGAGGCGCGGAGCCGCGAGCTGGTCGTACACGACGGTGTTCTTCGCGCTGTCGTGCATGCTGGTCTTCGCCTTCAGCTTCGTGCGTGAAGGGCGCGGCGATCGAAGGGGTCCGCGGCCGGGCATTCTCTGGGTGACCGTGACGTTCTCCGGCACGCTCGCCCTCAGCCGCGCGTTCGAGCGCGAGCGCCAGGGCGAGACGCTGCGCGCGCTGCTCCTCGCGCCGGTCGAGCGGCCGGCGGTCTACCTCGGCAAGCTGATCGGCGCTGCTGCTCCTGATGTCGGGCGTCGAGGTCGTCATCGTGCCGATTGTCGGCGCTGCTGTTCGACGCGCCCATCGGCCGCGCGCCGTGGCTGCTCGCCGGTCTGCTCGTCGACGGGCACGATTGGCTTCGCGGCGCGTCGGCACGCTGTTCGCGGCGATGCTCGTCCGGGCGCATTCGCGCGACGTGCTGCTGCCCGTGCTGCTGTATCCCATCGCGGTCCCCGTCGTCATCGCCGGCGTGCTCGGCACGGCGGCGATCTTCGCGCCGGAGCCGGACTTCGGCATGGCGCGCAGCGTGGCTCTCGATGCTGGTATTCTTTGACGCGGTGTTCGTGACGCTCGCGCTCTGGACGTTCGGTCCGGTGATGAGCGAGTGAGGGCAGCGTCCCGCCGATCACGTCTATGAAGATCGCCAACACGCTCGTCCCGGTCCTCGTCGTCGCGGCGGTGATGTTCTTCGTGCGCGCGCCGTTCATGATCGACGCGGCGCCGGTACGAGTCCACGATGGGGCTGATCCAGAAGATCTTCTACTTCCACGTGCCGGCCGCGATCATGACGTTTCTCTCCGCCTTCGTCTGCGGCGGCGCGAGCGTCGTGTTCCTGATTCGGCGCAAGCCCGCTCGCGGATCATTTCGCGCTGGCGGCGGCGGAGCTCGCCGTCGTCTTCGGGCTCATCGTCCTGGTGACCGGGCCGCTGTGGGCGCGCAAGGCCTGGGGCGTGTGGTGGCAGTGGGAAGCGCGTCTGACGATGACGCTGATCATGTGGATGATTTTCGTGGGCTACCTGCTGCTGCGCCGGTTCGGTGGCGCGGGCGCGGAAGTGCTCGCGGCGGCCGTCGGGCTGTTCGGCGCGGTGCTCGTGCCGTTCGTCTACTGGTCCGTGAACGTGTGGCGCACGCTGCACCCGACGACCAACGTCGTGATCTCGCTGCCGCCCGACATGGCGGCCGTGTTCGGCTGGTGCGTCACCGGGTTCTTGCTGATGTACACGGCGCTGCTGCTGGTGCGCGTCCGTCTCGAAGCCTCACGGGCGGCGCTCGAGGAAGCGTTCGTGGCGCTCGAAGACTGAGCTCGAGTCGGGGCGACGATCATGCGCGGAAGGCGGACGACGATGGTGAGACAGTGGATGACCCGGGCGGGTTCGGCCCTCGCGCTGATCTGGTCGGCCGCGGCCGTGGTGCTCGCCCAGGAGCCGCAGGGCCAGTTCCTGCCCGTGACGCCCGGGCAGATGCAGGAGCCGATCCCGGCGGCCCCGCTCGTGTTCACCGCGTACGGCTTCGTGTGGGTCGCGCTCGCGGCGTACGTCATCCTGCTCTGGCGGCGGCTGTCGAAGGTCGAACGCGAGCTGTCCGACGTCAACGCGAGGCTGCAGGCGTCCAGACGGGGCTGAACTCGTGCCCGCCACTCACTTCATCTTCATCCCGGGCGTGCTGATGGTTGGCGTCGTCATCGGCTGGATCCTCGGCACGCGTGCCGCGCGCGACGCGTTTGCGGCCGAGCTCCGGAAGCGCGAGCGCAAGGTCGCACGCGACGCACCGCCGCCGCAGTCCTAACGCGGTTTCGAGTTGCGTGTAGTACTTCGGATTCGCCCTCCGGCTCGACGAGCCGGAGGGCAGGCCCGAACGTACTGCGCCCAACCGGAAAACGCAGCGTACCGCCTTCGCTTACTGTCCCCGCTCCAGCCGCACGGCCAGCCAGGCCGGCAGTCCGGCCTGGCGAATGCGCGCCTGCGCGCCCGCGACGTCGTAGGGCACGCGCCGCAAATGCAGGACCTGGCGATCGACGTCCAGGATGCCGTACGCGGCGCGCGGATCGCCGTCCCGCGGCTGACCGACCGATCCGACGTTGATGAGCGCCGCGCCGCGCTCCGGCAGCGCCAGTTCGTCGTCGGCAAGGTCGGCGCGCGTGCGAATCGGATCCTCGGCCGTGGCGAAGAGCGCCGGCAGGTGGGTGTGGCCAAAGAAGCAGAGCCGGCCTTCGGCGGATTCGATCGCCCGCGCCGCGTCGTGGCCGTCGAACACGTAGTAGTCCTCGTCGAACGGCGCGCCGTGGCAGATCTCGAAGTCCGGCAGGACCAGGCGCGGGCCCTTGGGCAGGTCCGCGAGCAGCTGCAGCTCCGCCGCGGACAGCTGCGCGGCCGTCCACTCGATCGATTGGCGCGCCGCGTCGTTGAAGAGCAGCGACGATTCCAGGCCCGCGCAGACCTTGTCGTGGTTGCCGCGGATCATCGCGACGGGCTCGAGCGCGATCGTCCGGGCGATCACGGCCGCCGGATCCGCGCCGTACCCCACGAGATCGCCGAGCACGACCGTCGCGTCGTAGCCCAGCCCGGCGGCGTCGTCGAGGACGGCGTCGAGCGCGTGGATGTTCGCGTGCAGATCGCTCAGCAGCAGGTAGCGCACGCGTCAGGCGTCCGGAAACGCGCGCTCGAAGATCGGCGGCAGCTGGTGGATGGCGTCGAGCACACGATCGACGACGACAGAGACGGGGACTCGCGCGGCCGCCACGCGCACGTGCGCCATGCGGTAGGCTTCCACGCGCGACGCGTACAGCCGCTCGAGCTGCGCGCGGTTCGCGGCGAGCGGGCGCCGGCCGTCGAGCGGAATGCGCGGAATCAGGTCCGCGAGCGGCAGGTCGATCCAGACGGACACGCCGTCGAGGTTGATGAGCTGCCGGTTGTCAGGGTCCGCGAACGTGCCGCCGCCGGTGGCGACGACCAGATTACGCATGGGCCGGACGATGCGCAGGATCTCGCGCTCGACCGATCGGAAGTACGCCTCGCCCTGCTGCGCGAAGATCTCGCTGATCGTCCGGTGCTCGCGCGCTTCGATCAGATCGTCCACGTCCTCGGCCCGCCAGCGCAGCCGCGCGGCGAGCCCGCGGGCAATCGTGCTCTTGCCGCTCGCCATGAAGCCGACCAGGTAGATCTTGTCGGTCGTCACGCCACCAGCTCCGCCATGTCGCGTTCGAACCCGGGGTAGGAGACGCCGACGACGTCCGCGCCGTCGATGATCGTCGGCCGCCGAGGCGCCCAGCCCGACGAGCGTGAAGGCCATGACCAGCCGATGATCGCCGCCGGCGTCCACCTGTCCGCCGGTCGGGCGGCGACGGCCGTCGATCAGAAAGCCGTCGGGCCGCTCGACGGCGTCCACGCCAAGCGTGCGGAAGCCCGAAACCAGCGCGGAGATGCGGTCGCTTTCCTTGACGCGCAGCTCGGCCGCCCCGGTGACGTCGAGCCGGCCGCCCAGCGCCGCGCACGCCGCGAGCACCGGCAGTTCGTCGATCAGCCCCGGCACGTCGGCGGCGACAATCAGTCCGGCGCCGCCACGGCCGTGGACGACCTCGATCGTCCCCACCGGCTCGCCGGCCTGGTCGCCCGTGGCCTGCACGGTGACCCCGGCGCCGAGCTGGCGCAGGGCCTGCAGAAAGCCGAGCCGAGTCGGGTTGAGGCCCACGCCTTCGAGGCGGACCGACGACCCTGGCAGGGCCGCCGCGGCGGCCGCCCACATCGCCGCGGTAGAGGGATCGCCCGGCACGACGAGCGCGCTGCCTGGCGCCGTCGCCACCTGACCGCCGGAGACCTGGACCTGCTGGCCGATCACGGAAATGTCGAGTCCGAACGTGGGAAAGGCCCGCTCCGTATGATCTCGTGTCGGCAGCAGCTCCTGGACGATGGTCGTGCCGCGAGCGCGCAGGCCGGCCAGCAGCAGCGAGCTCTTGATTTGCGCGCTGGCGACGGGCGGGCGCCAGCTGATCGCCTGCAGGTCGCCGCCGGTGATGTCGAGCGGCGCGCGACCGTTGGCCGAGCGAATCGTCGCGCCCATCGCGGTGAGCGGCTCGATCACCCGCGTCATGGGCCGGCGCGACAGCGACTCGTCGCCCGTCATCGTCACGCGGACCGGGTAGCTGGCCACGAGGCCGGCGAGCAGGCGCATCGTGGTGCCGGAATTGCCGGCGTCGAGCGCGCCGGGGGGCGTGCGGAATCCGCGCGCGCCGCAGCCGGTGACGCGCACGGCCAGCGGGCCACGGCGCTCGACGGCCGCCCCAAGCGACGCGACGCACGCGAGCGTCGTCGCGACGTCCTGGCCGGGGGCCAGGTGTCCGATCTCGGTCGTGCCCGACGCAATGGCCGCGAGCATCGCGTAGCGATGGGCAATGGACTTGTCGCCGGGCACACGGAGCGTGCCCCGCACGTGTCGGACCGGTCGGATCACGAGCTGACGTTGCGTCACGTCTGTCACCTATGTTACTTACTCCGGGCGCATGGTAGCCGACGGCCACCTGATTCGGCTGGTTCTGCCGAGTTCCTTCGACCTGCTCGACCTCGTTCAGATCCTGAGCGACCGGATGTCCGTCTTGGCGGGCCTCGACGAGGACTCGACCCACTGGGTGAGTGTCGCGGTCCGCGAGTCGGTGATCAACGCCATCAAGCACGGCAACCGCGAGGACCATCGCAAGCGGGTGACCGTGGAGTTCCAGCTGCGACCGCGCGTCAAGCCCGACGAGTTCGAAGTCCAGGTGCTCGACGAGGGCGAGGGGTTCGATCCGGACCACGTCGCCAACCCGCTCGATCCCGAGAACGTGCTGAAGGCCAGCGGCCGCGGCATCTTCTTCATGCGCAGCTTCATGGACGACGTCTCGATCAGCCGGCGGCCGGAGGGCGGCATGGCCGTCAGGATGAGCAAGAGATTGTCCTGATTGGCGCTCGACCCCCTCTATCTCGCCACCGCCGTCGAAGCGGCCCTCGCTGCCGGCCGGACGCAGCGGCGCTATTTTCGCCAGCCGCTCGACGTCGTCAAGAAAGGCCCGATCGATCTGGTGACGGCCGCGGACCTCGAGGTCGAGCGCGCGTTTCGCGCGCTCATCGCGGAACGCTTTCCGTCGCACGTCGTCCTTGGCGAGGAAACGGCCGAGCGCGCGGCCCCGAGCGGCGCGCGCCATCGCTGGATCGTCGATCCCGTTGACGGCACCACGAACTTCGTCGCACGGCCTGGCGCTATTCTCGCGTGTCGATTGCGCTCGAGATCGACGGCCGCGTCGATCTCGGCGTCGTGTACGACCCGATGGCGGGGGAGCTGTTCACCGCCGAGCGCGGCGAGGGCGCGCGGCTCAACGGCCGCCGCCTCGGCGTGTCCGCGCGGGCCGCGATGATCGATGCGCTCGTCTGCACGGGCTTTCCCTACAGCCACGGCGGCCGCCGCCAGCAGCAGGTGGACGTCTTCTCGGCGTTCCTCGAGCAGGCGCGCGCCGTGCGGCGGCTGGGATCGGCCGCGATCGATCTCTGCTACGTGGCGGCCGGGCGCTTCGATGGATTCTGGGAAGAGCAGCTGCATCCCTGGGACATCGCCGCGGGCGGCCTGGTCGTGACCGAGGCCGGCGGGATGGTCACCGACTACGACGGGTCGCCCACGGTGCTCACACGCGGCGAGATCGTCGCGTCCAATCACGTGCTGCACGACTCGATGCTCGCGACGATCCGCGAAGCGCTGGGCCGAAGCTCGTCCCGTCCTCAGTAGGATCCGGCCAAGGTGAGCGGGCTGCACTCGGAAGTGGACAGCCGCGGCGCCGATCCCGGCAATTCTGGCCCAGATGCCGGCTGCTGCTTGGCATCGTTCATGCTCCCCTGACAAGCGACGGACGGCACGCTGTTCCTGTACGCTGCGCGGGCCGTGGCTGACCGAAAGGGGAACTCATGGTGCGTACAATGAGAATCGTGCGGAGCTTCGTTATCGCTGGCACGGTGCTGGGCGTGGCGCTCGCGGGTCCGCCGAAGGCGTCCGCGCAGGTCGTGCAGTCGGTGCAGATCGGCATCGGCGCCTTCTTCCCGCGCGGGTTCGACACGCGCGTGGTGGGCGACACGCTCGTGGCGGACCTGACCGACGAGAATCCGCTGCTGTTCGTCATCAGCGATTTTCGTTCCGCGCAGGTGCTGGGCGAGTGGAACGTGTCGTTCGGTCCGCACGTCGAAGTCGGCGCCGGCATCGGCTACTACCAGAGCACGGTCCACAGCGTCTATCGCGACCTCGTGAACTCGGATCGGATCCGAAATCCGCCAGGATCTCCGGCTGCGCATCGTGCCGATCACCGGCGTCGTGCGGTTTCTGCCGTTCGGCGGTCAGGCCAACGTCCAGCCCTACATCGGCGTCGGCGTCGGCGCGTTCAACTTCCGCTACAGCGAATCGGGCCAGTTCGTCGATCCCTCGGACTTCAGCGTCTTCACGCACAGCTACACGGCCACGGGCACGGCCGTCGGGCCCGTCGTCCTGGGCGGCGTTCGCATTCCGATCAAGGGCGACATCTACGGCTTTTCGACCGAGTATCGCTACCAGTGGGTGAGCGGCGACACCGGCGGGATCGCCAAGGGCTTTCTGGGCGACAAGATCGATCTGTCGGGCGGCACCCTCAACTTTGCATTTCTGATTCGCTTCTGACCCGTTCGTCCGGGAGGCGGTTTCGCCTCCCGGACTCCGTATAATCAGCGGGCTGACGACGGCCGCGTGTCCGCGGTCGCGCGGCCCCGCTGCACATGCATCGTCTCGTCGCTTTCTTCCAGCCGCTCGCGCAAGGCCTGGGCGGCGCGGGTCTCGCGCTCGTCACGTTCCTCGATTCCTCGTTCCTGTCGCTGCCCGAGATTGCCGACCTGGCGATCGTCTGGCTGGTGGTGCAGCATCCCTCGCGCTGGTGGTACTACGCGCTGATGTCCACCGTTGGCTCCGTGGCGGGCTGCTACGTCCTCTACGCGCTGGCGCGCAGCGGTGGCGAGCACTTCCTGCGCAAGCGGGTCCCGGGGCGCAGCGTGGACTGGGGGCTGCGGGCGTTTCAGAAGCACGGGCTGCTCGCGATCGTGGTGCCTTCGCTGCTGCCTCCGCCCATGCCGTTCAAGATCTTCGTGCTGCTCGCGGGCGTGGCCGAAGTCAGGCCGGCCACCTTCCTGGCGGCGCTCGCGCTGGGCCGAGGCTTCCGGTACGCCGGGGAAGCGCTCCTGGCGTATTTCTACGGCGCGCGGGCGATCGACTACATCCAGCACAACCTCGTGCAGGTCTCCGTGTGGCTGGCCGTCATCCTGGTCGTCGCCGCGGCGATCGTGGTCTGGCGGCGCCGCGCCGGCACGGGCTCGTCGTAGAATTGACGCCACCCGTGGCCCCCGAGCTCTCGGTCGTCATTCCGATCTACAACGAAGCGCTCAACCTCGAGCCCCTCTACCGGGAGCTGACCGAGACGTTGCGCGGCTGGGGCCGTCCGTACGAGCTGATCTTCGTGGACGACGGCAGCAGCGATGACTCCTTCGAGACCCTGCGGCGGCTGCAGTCGGGCGACTCCTCGGTGCGCGTCGTCCAGTTCCGGCGCAACTTCGGGCAGACCGCCGCCTTTGCGGCCGGGTTTGCCATGGCCCAGGGCCGCCTCATCGCGACGTCCGACGGCGACCTGCAGAACGACCCGAGGGATCTGCCGCAGATGGTCGCCAAGATCGACGGGGGGTACGACATCGTCTGCGGGTGGCGGAAGGTCCGGAAGGACCCGTTCCTCTCGAGGCGGCTGCCGTCGATGCTGGCCAACCGGCTGATCTCGTCGGCGACCGGCGTGCGGCTGAACGACTACGGATGCTCGCTCAAAGTATTCCGGGCGGAGGTCGTCAAGCCGCTGCGGTTGTACGGCGAGATGCACCGGTTCCTGCCGGCCCTGGCGAGCGAGATGGGCGTGCGGATCGCGGAGATGCCGGTCAACCATCGGCCCCGCGTGCACGGCCGGTCGAAGTACGGGATCTCGCGGACGGTTCGGGTCGTGCTCGACCTGATGACGGTCAAGTTCCTGGTCAGCTACTCGACGCGGCCGCTCCAGATCTTCGGGTTGTTCGGACTGACGATGGGGCTGCTCGGTGCCATCCTGTTGGGCTACCTGGGGATCAGCCGCCTGCTGGGCTACGCGTCACTGACCGAGCGCACGGCGACCGTGCTGCTCGGGATCCTGCTGGTCTTTACGGGCGTTCAGTTGGTGACGCTCGGGTTGCTCGCGGAGATGCAGGCCCGCACGTACCACGAGTCCCAGGACAAGCCCATCTACGTCATCCGCCAGGTGCTTCCGCCGACGGAAGATTGACGATTAACGATTGGAGATCGAAGATCGACGATCGAGAATCGAGGATCGAAAATCGACAATTGTTGACCGGGTGGCGTGCGGTCTTCTGATAGAATCGGTCGGATCGCCGTGTCTTGCCCGAACCCGGTGGACGTGACTGTACAGCCCAGGGCGGAGGATCGTTGATGAAGCATTGGATTTCGGCCGCCCTCGCCGGCGCCCTAACGCTTGTTCCCTTGTCTGCCGCCGCTCAGACCCCCACGCCCAGTTCGCCGCCGGCTGCAAGTCCCTCGGTCAACTTGTTCTACATCGGTGGCACCGCCGGCCTCGGCATTGTCGAGCACGTCGGCGGGGCGTTCGGCGTCGAGGGTGGCGCGCGCGTGTGGAAGAACCTGGATCTCGTCGGCGAGCTGACCTGGATGACCGACGTCGTTCGAGGCTCGACCGTGGATCAGGCCAACATCATCGCGGGGGCCCTGGAGGCGACGCAGGGCCAGCCGGCTTCGAGCAGCGTCAAGGTGCCGGCGTTCTACGCGGGCCTGGGCGCGCGCTGGGTGTTCGAGAACGTCTCGTTCGCGAACTTCCGTCCGTACGTCATCGTCACCTTCGGCGGCACGCACACCGACATCCAGTCCACCTTCACGCTCGGCGGCGCGGACGTGACCAACTCGCTGCCGCAGTACGGCGTGACGCTCGGCTCGGATCTCACGGGGAAGTCGAACGACTTCACGGTCAGCCCGGGCGTCGGCCTCGTCCGCGCCTTCGGGTCGTTCTACGGCGACGTCGGCGTCCGCCTCGTCAGCATTGCGACTTCGGGGCAGCAGACCAACGTCACCCGCGTCGTGTTCGGTGGCGGCTACAAGTTCTAGGTCACGGCACACCACAAGACTCGAGAGGCAAAGAATCGCCATGATGAAAGTGAAGCCAGGCATTTTGTTCGTCGGCGTGCTCGCGGTCACGACGGCGCTCTACGCGTGTTCGGCGTCGAACCCCGACCGGCCGAGCATGAGCTTCGTCGCGCCGCTCGCGCAGCAGCCCGCCAACGGCGTCCAGTACAACTACAACCAGCAGCCGCTGACGCTCTCGATTACCAACTCAGTGCGGACGGGATCGGACCCCGTCACGTATTCAGTTGAAGTCGCCACCGACGCCGGCTTCTCGAACAGGGTGTTCACGCGCGACGGCATTCCCGAAGGATCCGGCGGCACGACGAGCGTGCAGATCGACGTGCTCAAAGGCGGCACGACGTACTACTGGCGCTCGACCGCGGCGGTCGGCGGCGTTGCCGGCGAGGCGGCGAGCGCGCAGAGCTTCTTCGTCAAGCCGAACTTCGTGCTCAATCCGCCGGAGCTGCTGACGCCGGCGAGCGGCGCCTCGGTCAGCTTGCCGCGGCCGACGTTCACGGTCGTCAACTCGAGCTTCACGGGGTCGCCCGGGACGATTTCCTACGAGTTCCAGGTCTCGACGAGCGCGTCGTTCAATTCACTCATCGCGTCGGCCACCGTCCTGCAGACCCCGGGCCAGACGTCCTGGACCCCGAACGCCGACCTGCCCGAGGGCAACTACTACTGGCGGGCGCGCGCGCGGGATCTGTCGAACAGCGTCGACAGCAACTTCCCGTCGGGCGCGTCGTTCGAGCGCAAGACCGGGTTGGATCTCAACTCGGTGACCTACCTGCTCGGACCGAACATCGCCTCGTGGCCCGAAACGCGAACGATCAGCGACGCGTACCATGTCGGCGATCAGCTGTGCATCTTCTGGGACGGCGAGGACTGGCCGGCCGCGCCGTTCCCGTTCGATCCGTCGGTGGAGATCGAAGGCAACCAGTGGAACTTCGTCCAGATCGGCGGCAAGTGGTACGGCGCGGCCGGCCACTGGTTCAGGCCTGGACAGAACTGCAAGCCCGAGGTCGACGAGAACTACTTCATTGACGGCTTCCAGGGCATCCAGCCGATCTCGTCGGTCGTGCTGCACGCCGGGGACGTCTTTGCTGTTGCTGTGAGCACGCCGGCGCGGACCTGGCCGGAGTCGAGGACGCTCGACCACCGCAGCAACGTCGTGTTCGTCGTGTACCTAGGCCCCAGCCGGGGCGGCAGGCCGGGCGTGCGGTGACGCGCGCTCGGCCTTTTTGTCACTAATTACAGTTTCGCGGTTGACCGATAAGACGCTCCGTCGGGAAGGCCCCGCCCCGGGTCGTGCCTGACCCAGAGGTTGGTCTATGGTCCGCGTGCACTGCCGTCGTTCGACCGCGCTTCTCCTGCCGATTCTGCTACTTGCAGCGTGCGAGGAGGCCAAAAGCTCCAACCCCCTGAGCCCGTCGATTGCCGGGCCCATCTCTGGGGTCACGATCTCCGCGCCGAAACTCCTGCAGCCCTCGGCCGGCGCCCAGGTGTCCTTCGAGCAGCAGCCCATCACGCTGATGGTCGCGAACGCCACGACCAGCGGCGTTCGGCCGCTCACCTACGTCTTCGAGATCTCGACCGACTCCACGTTCGGGACGAAGCTCTTCACCCAGACCGGCGTCGCCGCGGGCGGCAGCGGTCAGACCAGCTTCCGGCTGCCCTCGGCGCTCAGTGCCGACCGGACGTACTACTGGCGCGCGCGGGCTGAAGATGGCGCCAACGTCGGCGACTACGCCGCCGCGGCCAATTTCAAGGTGTTCACGCCGGTGGTCATCCAGGCGCCGACGCTGACCGCGCCGGCTGATGGCAGTACGACCACGACCACCAAGCCGAAGTTCACCGTCAGCAACGCCTCGCACACCGGGCCCGTCGGCCAGATCTCGTACGTGCTCGAGGTCGCGACGGACATCGCCTTTGGCAACAAGGCGATCTCCGTGGAGTATCCCGAGTCTTCCGGATCGACGAGCTGGACACCGGGCACCGACCTCGCGGGCAGCACGCGCTACTACTGGCGCGTCAAGGCCACCGATCCGGGACACGAGAGTCCCTGGTCGGTCACGGCCACGTTCGTGACGCCGGCGGCCAGCACACCGACGCCGCCCACGGCACCGCCGCCGCCGTCGTCCGGGCCGGGCCTCGGGCCGGGCGACCAGCTGGATCTGAGCCAGGTCACGATCGTGCTGGGGCCGAACGTCGCGTCGTGGCCGGTGACGTCCACGATTACGAGCACGACGCAGGTCGAGCACAACCTCTGCATCAGTCACACGAGGCTCGGCCAGTGGCCGTCCACGCCGTTCTACGGCGACCCGGGCACGCAGGTCGAAGGCAACCAGTGGGTGTTCGCGAACATCAACGGCCGCTGGTACGGCGGGGCCGCCGACTGGTATCGCCCCGGCCAGGCCTGCAAGGACGTGACGGCCGCGTCGATGGGCGCTGACGGCTTCTACAACCCCGCCTGGGAGCCGCTGCGCTCCTGGGTGCCGCAAGTGGGCGAGACGTTCGGCCTGATGTCGTCCACGCCGGCACGCGCCTGGCCAGACATGAGTACGTTGGACCAGCGGACCAACGTCGTGCTCGTCAAGTGGGGGCAGTAGGCAGGCGACCGGCGGGGCGCTTGACGCATCGCGCGTCCGCCGGTACCTTCAGAGCGCTGCAGGCGGCTTGAGCCGGGAGACGCTCGCGCCGCCTGCAGATCTGTGTCCTGCATTCGATTCTTCCTTCGCCTCCTCGCGCTGGTCAGCGTCGGTGCGGTCGGGTCCGCCTGCGGTCACCCCAACAGCAACACGCCGCCTCCGCCCCCAGTTGGCAGTCCGCGGGTGATCTGTCCCGCCGATCAAGTGATCGAGACGACGACGTCGCAGACGACCGTGACCTATCCGGCGCCGACGACAACCGACGGCACGCCGCCGGTGACGACCACCTGCGCGCCCGCGTCGGGCGCCACGCTGCCAGTCGGCATCGCGGACGTCACATGCACTGCGACGGACGCCGTCGGGCGGCAGGGCGCGTGCGTGTTTCACATCGCCATCAAGGTGAAGCCCGTCCTGCTGGGCGCGAACATCCTGGCGTTCGGCGACAGCATCACGGCGGGTGAGATCACCGCGCCGAGCTTCCTTCTGGTCGTCCGGCCGGAGTTGTCCTATCCCACCGACCTGCAGCGCCTCCTGGTCCCGCGTTATGTGTCGCAGATGCCAACGGTCACCAACTGCGGCAATCCCGGCGAGCACGCGCAGGAAGGCTCCAAGCGCCTGCGGGACGTGCTGGCCGGCGACTCTTGCGATTCGGCGGGCACGACCGGTCTGCGCACGCTTGCGGGCGCGCCCTACGACGCCGTCCTGCTGCTCGAGGGCACCAATGACCTGAACGACGACTCGAGCAATCAGATCGCGCACGCGCTCGAGGGGCTTCGCGAGAGCATTCGCTACTGCAAGAGCGCGGGCGTGAAGCAGGTATTGCTGGCGACGCTGCCGCCGGAGTTCAACAGGACCGGCGAGCTGGTGCCGGCGATGAACGACGAGATCCGGGCGCTGGCAGAGAGCGAGAAGGTCGTGCTCGTGGACGTCTACACCGCGCTCGGCGGCGAGTCGTCCACCCTCATCGGCGTCGATGGCATCCATCCCACCGCGGCCGGCTACCAGGTGATGGCGGACGCCTTCTTCGCGGCCATCCGGGCCAACTTCGAGGTGCCGCCCACCGGCGCGGCCTTCCGCCGCCGGATTCGCTAGGTCCATCAGGCGCGCCGGGTCCCGCCCTTGACGACGGGCCGGGCGGGCCGGTATTTTCGATGGCTCGGGCAAGGGTCGGGTCCTGCACCTGTCTTGCGCGTCTTGTGCCAATCTGCTGTCGCCTCCCCAGAGCGCTCGCCGTGGCGGGCTTGGTCGTGCTGGCCGCCTGCGGCGGCCACTCGTCCGCTCCGACGCCGACGCCGGCGCCTGTTCCCGGGCCGAGCGTGCAGTGCCCTTCCGACGAGACCGTGCAGGCCGGGGCGCCGACGCCGACCGTTGTGACCTATGCGCCCCCGGCGACCAGCGGCGGCAAGTCCCCGGTCGAGACCAAGTGCACGATTCCCTCGGGCTCGGCGTTTCCGATCGGGACGAGCGACGTGATTTGCACGGCCACCGACGCAATCAGCCGCCAGTCCTCGTGCGTGTTCCACGTGACCGTCACGTTCAGCGCCCAGCTCGAGGGCACGCGGTTTCTGGCGTTCGGCGACAGCATCACGGGCGGCGAAGTCGCGCCGCCGACCTCGCTGTTCGAGTATCGGCCCGACCAGTCGTACCCGACCGTCCTGGCTCAGTTGCTCGGCGCCCGCTACACGGCGCACACGATCAGCATGACGAACTGCGGACAGTACGGGGAGGAAGCGACGAAGGACACGAACCGGTTGAAATCCGTGCTGGCCGGCGGGCCGTGCGGGCCGACGATTGACGCGAGCGCGCGGCTGCAGGCGGCGGGCTCATTCGACGCGCTCCTGCTGCTCGAAGGCACGAACGATCTGAACGGGCACGCGGAGGATCCGGCGATCGTCTCCAAGGTGAGAGAGGCCCTGCGCGCGGATATCCGCTACGCGAAATCCGCGGGCGTGCAGCAGATATTTCTGTCGACGCTACCGCCGGAGTTCGCGCTCGGCGGCGACCTCGTGCCGGACATGAACGACGCGATTCGATCGCTCGCGGCCAGCGAGAACGTCGTCCTCGTGGACAGCTACACGGCGCTTGGCGGCGCGCGTTCGACGCTGATTGGCGTCGGGGGCATTCATCCGACGGCGCAGGGCGGCCAGGTCATGGCGCAGGCGTTTCTGACGGCCATCGTCGCCAACTTCGAAGTGCCGCCTGGCACCACGACGACCGCGCGCCGCACCGGGCGCTGACCGCTACGCCGTCGCGGCGCGCCCGCGCAGCGCGTCACGGAGCGTGACCAGCAGGATCGCCACCGTCAGCAGCTCGGCCGCCAGCGTCGCCATCGCGGCGCCGTTTCGGCCGTACGCGGGAATCAGGAACAGATTCAGAACGACGTTGAAGACCGCGCCGATGGCGGTGGTCTTGAGCAGCAGCCGCTCCTTGAATGCCGAGGTCGCCACGGCCTGGAGCAGCCACGTCACGAAGATGAAGCCGAGGCCCGCCAGCAGAATCCTCAAGGCTGTCGTGGCCTGCGCGTAGTCGAGCGGGGTGCTGCCGAACGCCAGGACGAGAACGGGCTCGGCCAGCCACCACATCGCCAGCGCCATCACCGCGGCGAGCGCGATCGCCCCGGCGAGGCCTCTTTGTGCGAGGCGGACGTAGGCGGCGCGATCCTCGAGCCACAGGCGTGACAGCCGCGGCGTCAGGACCGACGACAGCACGGCCGGCGCGTAGCTCAGGCCTTCGTAGATGCCGAACGCCCCGGAATAGAGCGCGGTGTCGGCCCAGGTGCTCAGCCGGCCGAGCATGACGGTGTCGATGTAGGAGTAGAACACCTGGGCGATCAGGAACATTCCGAGCGGCAGCGCCGTGCGCTGCAGATCGCGCCAGACGACGACGTCGAAGGTGAGTGTCAGCCGGCCGACCAGACGCCGCGCCAGGGCCAGCGCGCCGGCGGCCGTGACGAGCCGCATGACGACGAACGTCACCCCCAGGGCGATGAGCCCGCCGCCGCGCAGCAACACGACCGTGCCGCCCGCGAACAGCAGCGCGCGGTCGCCCACGACCAGCGCCGCGTCGCTCCCGAAGCGCTCGAGGCCGAGCAGGATGCCGCGGACCGTCAGGATGTAGGACCGCAGAATGGCCGACGCGAGCATGAGCAGGCAGGCCAGCCGCACGTCCCACTCGGGCCGGAGCCAGAACGACACGGCCGCCATGACCGCGTACATCGCGGACGCGGTGACCAGCTTGAGCGCCAGGGAGTTGTGGAGGAAATGCGGGACGCGCGATCGGTCGCGCGCGATCGCGCGCACCGTGATCTGGTGCAAGCCGAGATCGGCGAGCGCCTCGCCGATGGTCGCGAGCCGCAGCGCGAAGCTGAACTTGCCGAAGTCCTCGCCGAGCAGGTGACCGGCGACGGCGTTGAGCAGGAACAGCAGGCCGGCGCTCGCGGCCGCGACCGCGGCAAAGCCGAAGTTGCGCCGCATGCCGGCCGTCGCGCGGTCGGCGGCCGGGCTCACGAGAGCAGCGGCCGCACCACCCGCCAGTACCTTCGAAGCCACGCGTCGTAGGCCCGCTTGAACCCGCGGCCGATCGGCCCGCCCACGAGATCCTGGCGCACGACCAGCGGCGCGGCGATGAACAGATTCCGATCGCGCACGACCCGCCGTCCCTGGATGGCGCGCCGCTCCTCGGGAAGCGTCCGCAGCCACGGCAGCAGTCCGCGTACGGCCTTGAGGTACGCCCCGAGGTGCCCCTTGAGTGTGAGCAGGACGAGCTGCATCGGCTCGTGAATCGCCAGGGCTGGCGCGATCAGCAGCAGCGTGCGGATTTCGTAGTTCTTCAGCAGGAAGTGCCAGCGGTTGCGAATCTGACACGGGAAGAGCCACGCCGATCGCGGCTTGCTCCGATGCTCGACGATCGCCAGGGGATCCTCGACGAGCCGGTATCCGGCCATGACGAGGCGATGGCAGAAGTCGCCGTCCTCCTTGCCGATGAAGTAGCGATCGTCGAAGTTTCCGATGCGACGCGACACCGCGACGTCGATGAGATACGCGACGCCCGGCGCGGCGCCGATGTCGCGCCGGTCCGTCCCGCGATTCGCCAGCGGCTGGTCGAGGAACGGATTGATCGCCTCGCAGATGAAGTGCATCGATCCGCCGGCGTACTGGAGCGTCTCGGGATCGTGGGTGTGGACGACGACCGGTACCGTGGCGCCGACCTGCTTCGCCGGATCCAGCGCGGCGCGCAGCCTGGCGGCGGCGTCGGGACGGACGTACGCGTCGGCGTCGAGCAGCAGCAGATAGGGTCGCGTGGCTGACCGCAGCGCCAGATTGCGACCCGGGTCCGGGCCGTTGTTCACGGGCAGGCGAACGACGCGGACGCCCGCGTGCGCTTGCGCCAGCCAGGCGGGGCTGTCGTCGGTGCTCGCCATGTCGTAGATCGTGATCCGATCGTCGGGCGCGCCGCTCTCGTGCACGCACGCGAGCAGGCGCGGCAGCGTGTCGCGGGCGTTGAACGCCACCACGGCCACTTCGACATCGTCAGGAAACTGCGGCACCACGGCCGCCGCGCGGGCAGGCTGGTTCATGCGAGCGTGACGAACGCCCGGCGTCCCCGTCCCGGCAGCGCGAAGATGTGCCGGCTGTGGAGCCGTTTCAGGTAGAAGGGGTCGTCGCCGGCGGCGACGGCCAGCCGGCCGGATGGGCGGTTGGCGAACGCCGAGGCGAACCCGAGACGGTCCAGCGCGGCGCGCGTGTCCGCGCTCGAGACGCCCCAGGGCAGGACCATGTGGTTGACCGGCGCGGCCGTCCGCGTCTGCAGCTCGTCACGCGCGCGCACGAGCTCGTCCTCGATCGCGGCCAGGCGTGCCGCCGGCGACTCCCACGTTCCGCCGAGATTCGCGAGATGGGGACCGAGGACGACGTCGGCGTCGGGCCGCGCGAAGAACGCCGCGCCGCCCTGGGCGTCGACGAACGCTTCGAGCGCCGCGCACGTGCTCGCATCAGGCACGAATCGCCGCGCGCTCGAGAGGCGGGATCGTCGCGGAAAAAGCGGATGGCCGAGTCGTTCCGGATCGAGGAAGACGGCCGGAGGCTCGGCGCCGAGCCGCGGCCGCACCAGCACAGGCTCGGACGCGAAGTCCGGGCCGACCACGCCAATCGGCTGATCCCCGGAAAAGACCATCGCGTGCGACCACGAGTGCGATTGCACCTCGAGGCGTCCCGATGACGCGAGCGCGCGCAGCTCCGGCCAGGTCGCGAACGGGTGCGGGGCGGCGTCGGCCGCGGCCGGATCGACGGGGCCATCGGCGAGGGTGGGCCGGACCGCGGCGGCGTCCATCGTGCGGCCGGGAATCGCGTAGGTGACGGCCGTCAGATTGTACCGCGCGAGCAACGGGCCCACGACGAGCCAGACGCTCGACCACGCGTCGTCGAAGTTGAGCATGACGCTGCCCGCTCCGGGATGGCGCCCCGTGCGGACGAAATCGGCGAGCGCGTCCGATCCGATCGTGCGGTAGCCGTTCTCCCGAAGGTACGCGAACGCCGGCTCGAGGGCCTCGGGTGTGGTCTCGTGGAAGTGAAAGACGGGAACGATCTCGCCCACGGGCCGGCCGAACAGAAATCCGGGATAGCGCCCGGCTGCCAGGTCGAGAACGCCGCGGAGGCGGTTGCCTCGCTCGTTGAACGGGGCGCCACGGGGCACGCGCGGCATGCGCGGTCAGCATACCATCGGGATCCGGCGGCGACGCGTGGTTCCGCGCGAGGCCGCCGCACGAACCGCGCTAGAATCGCGTCGCGGATGATTGCGACGCGCTCGGGCGCTTCGTCGTGGGAATGGACGCGCGCAGTCGGGCTGGCGGTCGCACTCGTGGCGCTCCTCACGTACCCGACGGTGCCGGGCCTCGGCACGATGGGGCGCCTCGAGACCAGCGACGGACGCTTCAGCATCTGGAACGTCGGCTGGATCGATCACGCGCTCGTGACCGATCCGGCGCATCTGCTCGACGCGAACATCTTCTATCCACACACCGGCACGCTGGCGTACTCGGAGCTGAACCTGGCGGCCGGGGTCTTCGGGCTGCCGGCGTTTCTCGTCACGCACAACGCGATCGCGGCGGTCAATTTCGCGGTTCTCCTCGGGCTCGCGCTCAGCTTCGTGTGCACGTGGGCGCTCGTACGGCGGCTGACCGGATCGGCGCCCGCCGGCGAGATCGCCGCGGCGGCGTTCACGTTCTGTCCGTTCGTGCAATGTCATACGGCGCACATCCAGCTGCTGATGATCTTCTGCCTTCCGCTGACGTTCCTGGCGTTCGATCGGCTGCGCGAACAGCCGACGATCGCGCGAGGCGTCGCACTGGGACTGGCGGTCGCGGTGATGGGCCTCTCGTGCGCCTATTACGGCGTGTATGGCGGCGCCGCGCTGGCTGCGGCGGCGCTGCTCTTTGCGCGCCGGGATCGCGCGTACTGGCTGGGGCTGGCGGTCGCGCTCGCCGTCACGGCCGTGGTCACGGCGCCCGTGCTCGTCGTCTATGCGCGCGCGCGCGCGGCGTCAGGCGCCGTCGAATCGATGAGTCGCCCGAACGGCAACGCGTACGCGGCCACGGTTGGCGACTACGTGACGTCGCCTGCCCATCTTCATCGCTGGCTCAACCAGGGCGCCGCCGAGTGCGCGTTCCCCGGAATCATCACACTTGGCCTGGCCGGCGTCGGCTGGTGGAGCAGCCGGCGACCCGGGGCCGATGTCCGGGCGCGTGGTGCGGTGTGGCGATACCTGGTCGTGGCCGCGCTGGCCGTGTGGGCGTCGTTCGGCCCCTCGGCCGGCTTGTACAAACTGCTGTACGTCCTGCCCGGGGCCTCGCTCCTGCGCGCGCCCGTCCGCCTCGGCATCGTCACCGTGCTCTGTCTGGTCGTGGCCGGCGGTTTTGGCGCGGCCTGGCTGATCCGCGGACGGCGCTGGCTGGGGCCGGTGCTCCTCGTGGCCGTCGTCGCGGAACTCTCGGCGATTCCCTGGCCGCTCGTCCCGCGCGATCCCGTGCCTCAGGCCTACACGCTGCTGGCCACGCTCCCGCGCGGTCCGGTGGTGGAGTTCCTGTTCAACTACAAGTCGTCCGATTTCCACAATCAGACGCACGCGATGTTCAACTCGACCGTGCACTGGCAGCCCCTGGTCAACGGCTACAGCGACCTGATTCCGCCGGACTTCGAAGCGATGGCCGTGCCGATCAATAATTTTCCGGATGGCGCGTCGTTCGCGCTGCTCGAGAAGCTGCACGTGAAGTACGTCGTCTTTCACCTCGACGAGTACCAGGGCGAGGCGCGCGAGCGCCTGCTCGCGCGGTTTCCGCCGTACGCGTCGAACCTGCGCCGCCTCAGCACCGATCAGGATGTCTGGCTGTACGAGATCGTCTCGTGGCCGCCCGGCGGGAGCCGCCCGTGACGCGCGAACACCGGCACGCCCGGTGGATCGCGGGCACGCTGGCCGTGGCCGTGCTGACGCTGGCGGCCCGGTGGATCGACGTGCCGAGCCTGGCGGGTGGGGTCAAAGGCGACGAGGCCACCTATGTCGCCATGGCCCTGAGCCTCGCGCACGACGGGGACCTGAAGTACGAGGCACGCGATCTCGCGCGCTTCCGCGAGGTCTACCGGCAGGGTCCCGAGGGCATCTTTCTCAAGCGCTCGTCGCACTTGAGCGTGCGTGTCCAGGCCGCCTGGCCGCCCTTGCGCGTCATCCGGACATCAGTGCCCACGACGCGGAGCCTGTCGTTTGCCAAAGCGTTCGCGTATCCGCTCTTCGCCGCGCCGTTTGCCGCGCTCGGTGGTCTAGGCGGGTTGCTGTTGTTCAACGCGCTGCTGCTGGCACTCGCCACGTGGTGCGCCGTGCGCTTCTGCCAGGCGCGCGTCGGGCGGTGGCTGGGCGCGCTGCTGGGCGTGTCCTTTGTGTTCGCGTCGGTCGTCCCGGTGTACGGCGCGTTCCTCACGTCCGAGACGTTCAACTTCGCGATGGTCCTGGTCGCCTACTTCCTCTGGCTCTTCAAGCGCGTCGCGCACGGCGAAGGCCCGCTGTTCTCGCCGCGGACGGACATCGCGGCGGCGGTGCTGATCGGCATCGCGACGTACTCGAAGCCCGGCATCCTCATCGCGCCGTTGCTCATGGCCGGCGTGTTCGAGTGGTCGCGGCGACACCTCCTCGCGGTCGCGGCCGCGTTCTTCCTGACGGCCGCGGGCTTCTTCGCGCTCACGACGCTCGTCACCGGAGAGTGGAACTTCCAGGGGGGCGATCGCAAGTCGTTCTACGGCGATTTTCCGTACAGCGGGACGTCGCTGACCTTCGACGCCTACGGCAGCCAGATGTCCACCAACGACATCGATGCCGGCATGGTGTTCGCGTCGGAGACCATGCGGCTGCTGCCGACCAACGCGCGGTACTTCCTCGTCGGCCGCGACGCCGGCCTCGTGCCGTACTACTTTCCGGGCGTCGCCATCGCCGCGCTGTGGCTGGCGCGGCTGCGACGATCGTCGTGGTGGCAGTGGACGCTGCTGCTGACGTGCGTCGGATCGATTCTCGCGCTGCTGATCTACTTTCCGTTCACCTGGAATGGCGCCGGCGGGCCGCCGGGCAATCGCTACTTTCTGGCGGTGTATCCGACGCTGCTGTTCCTCCTGCCGGCCGCCAGCGCCGCGGCGTTCGCCGCGATCGTCGCGGCGGTGGGCACGGCCTTCACCGGCGCGATGGTCGTCCGTCCGTTTGCCGCGACGGCGGACACGTGGCGCAATGTCGGGCGCGCGCCGCTTCGCTGGCTGCCGATCGAGCTGACGATCATGGACGAACTGCCGGTGCGGCTCAATCAGAGCCGCGGGCGGATTCTCTTCGTGAAGGACCCGACCGTTTTCACCTATGCGATGGACGCCAACATGTACTTCGCGGAAGGGCAGGGCTTCTGGATTCGGGGCGGCGCGTCCACCGACATCGTGCTGCGTACCGATCGCCCGCTCACGCGGCTCGACCTGGACATCAGCACGCGCGTGCCGAACGTCGTGACCGTGGATTTTGCGGGGCGATCGACGCGGGTGACGCTACCCGCGCACGGGTCGGCGGACGTGGGGCTGACGCCGCGCGATCAGATCGACGTGCACGAGAGCTTCCCGTACGTGCTGCACCTCTCCGCGACCAACGGGTTCGTGCCGGCGCAGACCGACCCTGGCGCCACCGACGACCGCTATCTCGGGGTGTTCGTGCGTCTGGCGTTCATGTACGGCCTGCGTGGGGAGCCTCTTCCGCCCGCTCGGTCCGGATCACCCGGCGGCGCGTGACATTCGCCACTGCCCCGGAAATCGAGAAGACCATGATCAGCGCCGCGCCGACGAACGACAGCGCGAGCGCGGTCTCGAGCGGCTCCCCGAAGCGCGTGAAGTAATACCCGAACGTGGCCTCGCGGACGCCGAAGCCGTTCACCGACACCGGCAGCATCTGCACGATGAACGACAGCGGCACGACGACGGCGATGTGTTCGGCCGGCACGGTGACGTGCAGCGCGAGGGCGATGCACGAGTAGAAGCCCACGATGATCGCCTGCAGGAGCACCGACGCCACGAAGCCGTTGACGAGCGACCATGGCGCGTCGCGGAACTTGCCGAGCGCCGTCGTCAGCCGCTCGATGCGGACCTCGACCCACTCCTGGTGGATGGCCCGCAGCGGGCGCAGCATGGCCGCCACGCCACGCGGCATCAGCACCATCGCGATGGTGACGGCCAGCGCGACGCCGAGCAGGCCCCACAGCAGGCTCGGGCCAACCGGACCGATGTGTGCATATCCCCGCGCCACCAGGGTCGCGCCAACCGCTGCGACGAACATCAGGCCCATCAGCCCGATGCCGCGATCCACCAGCACGATCGTCGTGGCCAGGGTCTTCGAGCCGGCAGGCCGGGCGCTGTCGCGAATGCGGACGACGTCGCCGCCGATGTTCGATGGCAGAAAGTTGTTGAAGAAGGTTGCGACCAGATAGGAGTTCACGAGCGTGCCAAACGGCACGGTGACGTGCTGCGCCCGGAGCAGCAGATCCCAACGCCAGGCACTGACGAGGATCATCACGAGGTACAGCGCGAGCGCCGCGAGCAGCCAGGGCACCGACGCGCCGCGCGCGAGCGTCCAGAGGCGGGAGGTGTCCACGCGGGACAGCAGCAGGTACAGCAGGCCGCCGCTGACGGCAATCTTGAGGATCCAGATGAGCGCCTGGCGTCCCGTGTGGGGCGGCGTCGTCGATGGAGAATCAGACATCGATAGTGGCCGGCGGCGGCAGGCGCCGTAGTGTAGCATGTAGGCTTCGTGAAGCTGCCCGCGCGATCGGGCCCACCCGCATGCACATTCTGATGATCGCGCCGGAGCCGTTCTTCGAGCCCCGGGGCACGCCCTTCTCCGAGTTTCACCGCATCCGGGCGCTCACCACACTCGGTCATACCGTCGATCTGGTGACCTACCCCTTCGGACGGTCGGTCGAGATGCGCGGCCTCACCATCCATCGCTGCCTGCGGCCGCCGTTCATCCGGCGCGTGCGGATCGGGCCGTCCTGGGCCAAGGTGCCGCTCGACGCGTCGCTGGCGGTTTCGGCCGCGAAACTCGCGCTGACGCGCAAGTACGACGCGGTCCACTCGCACGAGGAAGGCGGCGTGATTGGCGTCCTGCTGGCGTGGTGGCTGGGCGTGCCGCACCTCTACGACATGCACTCGAGCCTGCCGCAGCAGGTCGCGAACTTCGGGTACGGGCGTGCGACCTCGCTGACCCGCGCGCTGGGCTGGTTCGAGCGCCTGATGATCCGCCGGTCGCGGGTCGTGATCGTGATCTGTCAGGATCTCGAAGCGACCGTGCGCGGCATCGACGCAGCCGTGCCGACGGTGCTGATCGAAAACGCGCCGGGCTCGGGCGATCTCGGCGCCGCCGGACGCGGCGCGGCCATCCGCGAATCGCTGGGCCTCGGGCCCGAGGTGCCCGTGGTGCTCTACACCGGCACGTTCGAGGCGTATCAAGGGCTCGATCTGCTCTACAAGGCGATGCGGATCGCCGTGCGCGCGCGACCCGACGCGAAGCTCGTGATGGTGGGCGGCGAGCCGGCGCAGGTCGAGGCCGCGAAGCAGCAGATCGCGGCGCTGGGCCTGACGGGCGCGGCGGTGTTCACCGGGCAGCGGCCGGCCGAAGACGTGCCGGCGTATCTCGACGCCGCGACGGTGCTGGCCTCGCCGCGATCGACCGGCACGAACACGCCGCTGAAGATCTACCAGTATCTCCGGTCGGGCCGGCCGATCGTCGCCACCAACCTCCGCACGCATACGCAGGTCCTGTCCGACGAGACGTCGTTCCTTGCCGATCCCACCCCGGAGGCGTTCGCGGCGGCGATCCTCGAAGCGATCAGCGCGCCCGCCCTCGCCGCCGACAAGGGACGCCGCGCCAAGGCGATGGCGGAGACGAAATACAGCGACGAAGCCTTCATCGCCAAGACCCGCACGGCGTGCGGCCTGCTCGCGGAAGACGGCCGCGCGCAGGTTGCCGGAGGGATCGCGTGAGCGCGACACCCACGCCGTCGAACGATCCGAACGCCGATCACTACAGCTACACGCACTACGCCGACGCGGGCGTCGCCGAGGGCTTCGACCACCTGCGGTTTGGCGGGCCGATTGGCCAGCTCCTGCTCGAGAGCCAGGAGGCCGTCCTGCTCGATGCGCTGGGTCCCCTGGCCGGACGCCGCGTGCTCGACGTCGGCACGGGCACCGGGCGTGCGGCCATCGGCCTGGCCCGCGCGGGCGCGGTCGTCACGGGCGTGGACGCGTCGGCGGAGATGCTGGCCGTGGCGCGGGCGCGCGCCACGGCGGCCGGCGTAACCGTCACGTTCGAGCGCGGCGACGCCCATGCCTTGCCGGCGGCCGATCGCAGCGTGGACGCGGCGGTCAGCCTGCGCGTGTTGATGCACACCCTCGACTGGCGTCAATGCGTTGCGGAGTTGTGCCGCGTCGCCGGCTGGCGCGTGGTCGTGGACTTTCCGGCCCGCGCGAGCTTCGCCGCGCTCGAGAGCGGCGGGCGCCGGCTCGCCAACGCCCTGGGTGCGCGCACCGAGGCGTATCGTGTCATCGCCGAGCGCGACGTCGAGCGGGCGTTTCGCGCCAGCGGTTTCCGTGTCGTGATGGTCCGGCGCCAGTTCGTGCTGCCGATTGCGCTCCACAAGGCGATCGGTCGTGCGACGGTCACCCGCGCGGTCGAAGGCGCGTTGCGCGGCGCCGGTCTGCTCCGGCTGCTGGGATCGCCGGTGACGCTGGTGGCCGAGCGGTGAGGGTGCTGGTCACCGGTGCGACCGGCTTCACCGGCAGCCATCTCGTCCGTCACCTCGTGCGTGCGGGACACGACGTCCGCGCCCTGGTGCGCCCGACGACCCGCGCGCCCTGGATCGAGCGCTTGCAGGCGACGCCCGTGTGCGGCGACCTCCTCGATGCCGAGAGCCTGCGCCGGGCGCTCGACGGCGCCGACCTCGTCTACAACATCGCCGCGCTGTACCGCGAGGCTGGGCGTCCCGCCGCCGAGTATCGCGCCGTGAACGCCGTTGCGGTCGGCCAGATTGTCGAGCTGGCCAAAGCCGCGGGCGCGCGACGCGTCGTTCACTGCAGCACGGTGGGTGTGCACGGCGACATCGAGCATCCCCCCGCCAACGAGGACGCGCCGATCCGTCCGGGCGATGTCTACCAGGAAACCAAGGTCGAAGGCGAGACGATTGGACGCGAGGCCGCGGCCCGCGTGGGCATCGAGCTCGTGATCGCACGTCCGACCGGCATCTACGGCCCGCACGATCGCCGCCTGTTCAAGGTGTTCGGGGCGGTGGCGCAGAAGCGCTTCGTCATGCTCGGCAACGGGCGGAACTTCTACCACGTCACGTACATCGACGACCTGTGCGAGGGCTTCATGCTTTGCGGCTCGGTGGCGGCTGCCGCCGGGCGGACCTACATCCTCGGCGGCGCCGAGGTGCCGACGCTTCGCCAGCTCGTGGACGTGACCGCCGAGGTGGCCAAGGTGCCGCCGCCACGGACGGCGTTTCCCGTGTGGCCGGTCTGGCTCGCCGGGGCCGCCTGCGAGCTTGTCTGCGCGCCGTTCGGGATCTCGCCGCCGCTCTATCGGCGACGTGTAGACTTCTTCCGCAAGAGCCGCGCGTTCGATATCAGCCGTGCGCGGCAGGAACTGGGATTCGCTCCCCGCATCGGGCTGCGAGAGGGCATCGGCCGGACGCTGGAGTGGTATCGGGAGCACGGGTGGATTTGACGACATGACGTCCCGCGAGATTCCCCGCGCGCAGGACCAGCTGTTTTCGGGCAGCAGCGCCCGCGTGAAGTACAGCCAGCTCGTCGTCGGGCGTCCCGGCTGGGGCGCGCTCATCAAGCACGAGCTCGTCGTGTTCGTCGCCCAGGGGGCGCCGGGCGCGTTCGGGCTGTTGCTGCGCAAGTGGCTCTATCCGCTGCTGCTCGGCAGTTGCGGGCGCAACGTCGTGTTCGGCCAGAACGTCGTCCTGCGGCATCCTCACAAGATTCACATCGCCGATCAGGTGGTGATCGACGATCAGTGCCTGCTCGACGCGAAGGGCGACGCGAACGCCGGCATCCGGATTGGCTCGGGCGTCTTCGTCGGACGCAACACGATCCTGTCCTGCAAGAACGGCGACATCGAGCTGGCGGACGGCGCCAATATCGGTTTCAACTGCGAGATCTTTTCAGCCAGCCGCGTGCGCGTCGGCCGCGGAACGCTCATCGCCGCCTACACCTACCTGGTCGGCGGCGATCACGAGTTCGGCGACCGCGACAAAGCGGTGCTCGATCAGCCGCGCGTCTCCGCCGGCATCACCGTCGGCGACGGCGCGTGGATTGGCGCCGGCGCCATACTCCTGGACGGCGTCACCGTGGGCGATCGCGGCATCGTCGGGTCGGGCGCGGTCGTCCGCGAGGCGGTGCCGGCTGGCGTGACGGTCGTCGGCGTGCCCGCGCGTCCGATCGGCGGATCCCGCGAGAGCTGACGCCGCATGGCCGTCATTACGATCGTGACCTCCGCGCCGCCGCTCACCGAAGGCGGCCATCTCGTCCTGGCGCGCGCGCTCGAGCGCGCCCTGACCGACGCCGGTCATCGCGCGGGCATCGTGACGACGCCGTCGAATCGCTTCGGCCGGCAGGGCCCAGCCTATCTGGCGAACTGGCTCACCGACGTCGGCATGACGGGCACGGGCGAGCGGGTCGACCAGGTGATCTCGCTGCGATTCCCCGCGTACGCCGTGCGGCATCCGAAGCACGTCTGCTGGCTGGTGCACACGATGCGGGAGTACTACGACCTGTGGGACGATTTCTCCAGCCGGCTGTCACCGCAGGCGAAGGTGAAGGAGATCGCGCGCCGCACGTTGATTCGAGCCGCGGACTCGTATTGCTTCAAGCATCAGGTCTCGAAGCTGTTCACGATTTCCGGCGCGGTCCGCGACCGCCTGGTGAAGTGGAACGGCGTCAACGCGCAGGTGCTGCATCCGCCGCCGCCGCAGCGCGCGTACCGCTGCGACGGCTACGGCGACTATGTGTTCTTCGCCTCGCGCCTATCTCCGCTCAAGCGGGCCGATCTCCTGTTGCAGGCGCTGGCGCAGCCCGAGGCGCAGGCCGTGAAGTGCGTGATCGGCGGAGAAGGGGAGGACCGCGTCCGGCTCGAGCGCGTCTCGCGCGAGCTGCGCCTCGAATCGCGGGTCACGTTTACCGGGCGCCTGAGCGACGACGACCTGGTCGGCCATCTCGCCCGCTGCCGGGCCGTGGTGTTCGTGCCCAAGCACGAAGACTACGGGTTCGTGACCGTGGAAGCCTTCGCCTCGGCCAAGGGCGTCATCACGACGACCGACAGCGGCGGCCCGCTCGAGTTCGTGCGCTCCGGCGAAAACGGCCTGATCTCGACGCCGGATCCACCCGGGCTGGCGCGCGCGCTGGCGCAGGTCAACGCCAGCGTCGACCTGGCGCGACGACTGGGCGAACAGGGCCGCCAGGACATCGCGCGCCTGACCTGGGCCGAAACGGTCAAGCAGCTGGTCATCATGTGAGGCGCGGTGGGTCGAGGGCCTGATGCGCCGGTCATCTTCTTCGACGGCGTCTGCCATGTCTGCAGCGGCCTGGTGCGATTCGTCATTCGGCACGATCGACAGGGCCTCTTTCGCTTTGCTCCGCTCGACTCGGACGTCGCGCGCGCGCGGCTTGGACCGCCGGCCGCCGATGCCGACAGCCTGATCCTGATCGAGGAGGGCCGCCGCTACGAGCGATCCGACGCCGTGATCCGGATTGCGCGGCGGCTGGGTGGGCCATGGTCGGCCGCCGTCGCGCTGCGCCTGGTGCCGCGCGCAGCCCGCGATTGGGCGTACGATCAGTTCGCGCGGCGCCGCTATCGCTGGTTCGGCCAGCGCGAGACGTGCTACGTCCCGACGCCGGACGAGCGGACGCGGTTTCTCTGACGGAAGTTCGAACTTCGAACTTCACACTTCTGCCTTATCCTACGACCCAGGAGTCCACGGAGTGAGCTACCGAACGCCGCTCGAAGCGCGCCTCGCCAAGAAGGCCACGAAGGCGATCACCGAGTTCGGGTTGATCGAGGACGGCGACCGCATCATGGTCGGTCTGTCCGGCGGCAAGGACAGCTGGGCGCTGATGCAGGTGCTGCACGTGCTGCGGGAGCGCGCGCCGATCGACTTTTCGATCGTCGGCGTCAACGTGAACTCCGGCTACGCCGACTTCCAGCACCGGCAGGTCACCGACGCCTGCGCCGCGCGCGGCTGGGAGTGCCGCGTCGAGCACACGACGATTGGCGCCATCATGGACGATGTGCTCGACGACGGCGAGACGCCCTGCTCGCTGTGCGCGCGGCTGCGGCGTGGCGTGCTGTATCGACTCGCGGCCGAAGTCGGCGCGACCAAGATCGCGCTCGGGCATCACCTGGATGACTTCGTCGAGACCGTCCTGCTCAACCTGTTCTTTCAGGGCGCGCTGAAGGCGATGCCGGCGCGCCTCGTCTCCGACAACGGCCGGCACGTCGTGATCCGGCCGCTCGTCTACGTGACCGAGGCCGAGGCGCGGGAGTACACGCGCGAATGCGACCTGCCCGTGATCGGGTGCTGCTGTCCGGCCTGCGGCGACCTGAGCCTCAAGCGCCAGCGGCTGAAGCGATTGATCGCCGAGCTCGAGCTGGAGCACCCCGAGATCAAGCACTCGATGATCAAGGCGCTGGGCAACGTCGCCCCCCGCCACCTGCTCGACACCCGACTCAATCCAATCGGCGAGATGGCGGCGGCGGGCCGCCCGTAACGGCGCGCGGAGACGCGGAGCCTCGAGTGCGATCCGTCATCCAGCGTGTGTCGTCCGCGTCGGTGTCCATCGACGGACAGATCGTCGGACGCATTGCCAAGGGTCTGCTCGTCCTCGTGGGCGTGGCGAAGGACGACGGTCCGGCCGATATCGACTACACCGCGGGGAAGATTCGCGAGCTGCGCGTGTTCCCGGATGCGGACGGCCGAATGAACCGCTCGGTCGTCGAAGCGGACGGTGCCGTGCTCATCGTCTCGCAGTTCACGCTGCTGGGCGATGTGCGACGCGGCCGGCGGCCGGGCTTCGACGCCGCGGCGCCTCCCGACGTCGCCCGGCAACTCTACGACGACCTGGTCGGTCGTCTGCGGTCCAGCGGGCTCCCTGTTGAGACCGGCGTGTTCCAGGCGCACATGGCCGTCGAGTCGGTGAACGACGGGCCGGTGACGATCCTGGTCGACAGCCGGCGGTTGCTGTGAGCACCGAGGTGCTCGAAAGGAGCAGTGCGTGAAGCAGACAGTCACGACGCTGGCGCTCATCGCCGGCATGGCCGCCTGGGCGGGGCCCGTCGCGGCGCAATCCCGCCCGCTCGTCACCGAAGATCCCGAGACCGTGCCGTCGGGCCACATCCTGCTCGAAGCCGGCCTGGACTACCAGCACCAGGTGAAATATCCGGCGTCAGGCCTCACCGGGAATCTCTGGCGCGTCGGGACGTTCGGGCTGAGTTTTGGCGTGAGCTCGATCGCGGAGATCCAGCTCGACGGCGGCGTCCACAACTTCCTGGCGATCACGAAGTTCGAGCCGGCGCCGCTGGCGCCGTACCTGACGGTGACCGACGATCACACGAGCGATTTCGAGGACCTGACGATCGGGGCGAAAGTCCGCTTCGTGCGCGAGACGACCGGCCGGCCGGCGATGGCGGTGCGCTTCTGGACCCGCCTGCCGAACGCCGGCAACGAGAGCGGCCTCGGTCTGGATACGACCGATTTCAACTTCAATCTGAACATCGGCAAGACGGTCCAGTCGGTCCGCATCGTGGGAAACATCGGCTTCGGCATCCTGGGCGACCCCGTCCGCGGAGACGACCAGAATGACGTCTTCAACTACGGCATTTCCGTCGCGCGCGCGGTGCGCACCGGTGTGGAGCTGGTCGGCGAGGTGAACGGGCGTCAGAACACGCGCACAGGCACGCCGCCGGTGGGCACCGAGAGCCGATCGGCCGTGCGGGTCGGCGCGCGGCTGACCCGCGGCCCGGTCAGGGTGGACGCGGCGTTCCTGTTCGGCATCACCTCGCTCGACCCCGAATGGGGCTTCACGACGGGCATCACCTGGGTGTTCAAGGCATTCGACGTGCAGTAGCCGGGTAGACGGCGTCGATCGCGGCAAGCTCGGCCGCGGTCTGCTCGGGCGGCCAGCCGAGGCGCGACGCCATGACCTCCGCCGCCCGCGCGAGCGTCGCCGCGCCCGGGTGACCGGCGGCGCCGAGCGACGTGCGGCGCAGCACGGCGTCGGTGAGGCGCAGCGCGCCGGCGCGATCGACCGCGTAGGCGATCTCGGCCGCCAGCACCGTCGTGCGATCCCCCAGGCGATCGAGATCGCCCATCGCCGCGCCGTACCGCAGCACGTCCGGCGCCTCGGTGCCGTACCAGCTCGTCAGGTGCTCGATGACGTCGCGGTCGAGGCGCACCCCGAGCTCGCGTGCCGCTTCAATCAGCCGCCCCTCGGAATCCGCGATCCCCGCGTGCGGCAGCACTGTCGTCATCGTGCGGCACGCCGTGCCCGCCCGGCCGAGACTCCGTCCGACGGCGTCCACCGCGCGCTGGGCGGTCTCGCGCGCGGTCGTGTACTTCACGCCAACCATCGAAATCAGTCCCGCCGCGCCCGCGCTTCGGTGATCGACGATAGCGGACTCGGGAAGCAGGTCGAGGCGCCCGCCGCGCTGCACACCGGGCGTCAGGCCGTGATGGATCATGCGTACGTCCTTCGGCTCGGCGTGCAGCCTCGGGAAGGTCGCGTTGATGTCCGACAGGAACGCCTCGACGGCTTCTGCCGGCGGCGCGGTCTCCGCCGTCGTCACGGGCGTCGTGGATTGGGTGGTGCCGACGAGCATGAAGCCGCCCCAGGGCACGCAGGTCAGCATTCGGCCGAACGGTCCGGGGGCCGCGGTGGCGATGTCGCGCGCGGGCCGATCAATCAGCAGGCTCATGGCGCGCACCATCGGCGGCGCGCCGTCCACGCCAAAGGCGGCCATCGTCGCCGGCAGATGACCGCCGACGGCAAGCAGGGTGGCGCGGGCTTCGATGGCGTAGGTCGCGCCCGTCAGTTCATCGCGGACGTTCACGCCCGACACGCGACCGTTGGCCGTCACCGGTGACACGGCCGCGACATAGTTGGCGAGCCGCGTGCCGGCGCGCTCGGCCGCGAGCGCCACTGTCCATGTGAGCCGGTCGGGGTGATGCGTCTGGTAGTCGTACCAGATCGCGCCGCCGGTCAGCCCGGCGGGCGCGACGCCCGGAAACAGGCGGGTCGTCGCCGCGGCGGATTCCACCCGGCCCCTCGGCAGGTGCAGCTCCGGCGAGACGCCCGCGTTGCGGCGGCGGCCGATCTGGTCGTAGACCTTGAAGCCGGCCCGAATGACCCATTTCGATCGGCGCGTCCAGCGGTATGTGCCAATCAGAAAGGGCAGCGGGCGGAGCAGGTGCGGCGCGATGCGCGCCCAGGTGCGCCGCTCGTGGATCTGTCGCAGGCTCTTGCCGACATGTCCCCCTTCGATGGCGCGCAGCCCGCCATGAATCGTGCGCTGGTGGTTGAATGACAGGCCGCTGCCGAAATCCGCCCGCTCGACCAGGGCGACGGCGAGCCCGCGGGCCGCAGCGTCGTACGCGGCGAACAACCCGTGAATGCCGCCGCCGACGACCAGCAGGTCGTACCGGCCGCGTGCGAGTTCCTCGACCTGTCTCGGCATAGCGCGTGGCGTCCCCTATAGTATTTCGACGATGCCGCCGTCCTCGAACGCGCGCGTGCGCGCTTACTGGAACACGCACATCCACGACCTCGAGGTCTCCCCACAGCCGCCGGGATCGCCAGGGTTCTTCGCCGATCTCGACGCCTACCACTTCGAGAAGCTCCACCACCTGCTGCGGCTGGTGGATTTCGACGCCTGGGGGGGACGCGACGTATTAGACGTGGGTTGCGGTGCGGGAGTTGAGGTCGTGCGGTTTGCCCGCGGCGGGGCGCGAGTTGTCGGGGTGGATCTGGCCCAGAGCGCGGCCAATCTGACCCGCGACAACCTCCGGCAGCACGGGCTGCGCGCCGGCGTGGCCGTGGCTGACGGCGAGGCCCTGCCGTTCGCGGACGCCTCGATGGACTTCGTGTACGCCCACGGCGTGATGCAGTACACGACGTCGGATCGCCGTCTCGTCGAGGAATGCCGCCGCGTCCTGCGGCCCGGCGGTCTGGCCATCTTCCAGGTCTACAACCGGCTGTCATGGCTGAACGTGCTGTCGAAGGTGATGAAGGTGCCGCTCGAGCACGAGGACGCGCCCGTGTTGAAGCGCTACAGCATCGCCGAGTTCCGCGGTCTGCTGGCGGGGTTCACGTCCGTGGACATCGTGCCCGAGCGCTTTCCCGTGAAGAGCCGTCTTCACAAGGGATGGAAGGGCACGCTCTACAACACGTGCTTCGTCGGCGCGTTCAACGTCCTGCCGCGCTCGCTCGTCAAACGCTTCGGCTGGCATCTGCTGGCCTTCTGCCGAAAGTAGGGGCACGTGGGTATCACGCTGACCAAGGCGCACGCCTACGGCAACGACTTCCTGCTGGTTAAACGTTCTGAGCTCGAGTCGGTCGGGCGGCTGCCTGAGTTCGTGCGCGCTGTCTGCCATCGTCACCGAGGCATCGGGGCCGACGGCGTGATGGTCATCGAGCCAACGAGCGAGGGTGCGACCACCGAGCTGTTCAACGCCGATGGGAGCCGGTCCGAGCTGTCGGGCAACGGCGTGCGCTGCGTTGGCGCCTGGCTGGGTTTCGCGCGGGATCTGTCGGCGGGCGACGTCGTCACGATTGGCACGGGGGCCGGGCTCAAGGTCCTGACGTTCCTCGGCGCCACCGAGTGCTGCTGCACGTTCCGGGCGAATATGGGGCCGCCGGAGGGCGTACCGGCAGGTGGCCCTCGACGTCGCGGGGGAGCGCGTGACGGCGGCGGTGATGCGCGTTGGCAACCCGCAATGCGTCGTGCTCGAGTCGCCGACGGTCGCGCGTCTTCACTCGATGGCCGCCGGACTTGCCGTGCATCCGTTCTTCCCCGCGGGCACCAACGTCGAGCTGGCGAGCGTCGAGCGCTCCGACCTCGTCCGAATTCTCATCTGGGAGCGCGGCGTCGGCCCGACCGAGGCGTCCGGGACGGGGGCGTGCGCCGCGGCGGTGGCGGCGGCCGCGTTTGGCGGCGCCGCCCGCGACGTGCAGGTCGCCTCACCGGGCGGGACCCAGCGCGTCGAGTGGACCGACGACGGGCTCTACCTCACGGGTGACGCCGAGGTCATCGGCACGGTCGAGTGGTGGTTGTCCTGACGTGGCAGATTCTGCCGCGCCCGACACGCGATTCGCTGAGTTTCTTGCCCGGTTGATTTAGCGGCCGCGCCGGCCCGGTGCGCTCGTTGACGGCAGCTCGCGGCGCAGCGCCTCGACCGCGGGCGTGAGGCGCACGATCGCGCCGCGAAAATCCCGACGGTCGATGAGTGTGCGCGCTTCTTGCAAGGCCTGAGTCGCCGACCGGACCGAGGCGCGCAGCCGTTCCGCCGCGGTTCCGGTCACGCGTGGCGTCGCCGTGCCGTCGAGCCGGCTGGCCGCGGTCTTGAGCAGGCGGTCGACTTCGTCGGCGAGACGCGTTGCCTGCGCCTCGGCGGCGTCGCGCGCCGTTGTGGCGGTTCTGGCCGCCTCGTAGGCCCGGTCGCGGGCTTCGATCGCGAGATTGAGTGCCTGGCGGTAGTCGCGCTGGGCGACGGCTTCGTCGTACTTCAGGAGGTCCGCCTCGGCGGCCTGCAGGTCGTCGGGCGCGTAGGTCGCGGCGTTGGCGGCGCGCGCGGCGGCCACGGCGGCTTCGGCTTGCTCGTGTTCCTTGGTTGGAGGCTCGGAGCACCCGGCCGCGAATGCGAGAACGACCGCAGCCAGCGCGAAGCGACGAAGCATCGGGCGGCCAGTATAGCGCAGCGGGTTCGCGCCGCTGTGTTTCGAAAAGGGGTCTGGTAGCATGAACGACTTGGCGCTCGAGGATCGACCGCGCGAGAAGCTGCGGCGCGCCGGGGCGGGCGGGCTGGGCGACAACGAGCTGCTGGCGGTGGTGCTGGGGCACGGCCGCACCGGGTCGACGGCGCTGACGGTAGCGAACCGCGTGCTCAGCGTCGCCGGCGGCGTGCACGGACTCACGCGCATCGGACTCGACGAGCTGGCGGCCGTGCCGGGCATGGGGCCGGTGCAGGCCTGCCGGACGCTGGCGGCCGTCGAGCTCGGTCGGCGGACGCTGGCCACGGCGCCGCCGGTGCGTCAGCGGATCCAGAGCGCGCGCGACGCGGCCGCGCTCTTGCTGCCGCGGTTTGGCGCGTATCCGGTCGAGCGCTTCGGCGTGCTGCTGCTCGACACGAAGATGCGCGTGATCCGCGCGCAGCTGCTGACCGTGGGCTCGCAGGATGCGAGCGTGGTGGACACGCGCGACGTGTTTCGCGAGGCCGTGCGCGCGGGCGCGTCCGCGCTGGTGGCGTTTCACAATCACCCGTCCGGTGATGCGACGCCCAGCGCCGACGACGTGGACTTGACCGTGCGGCTCGTCGCTGCCGGCGACATCGTCGGCGTGCAGGTCGTGGATCACTTGATTCTGGCGGACGCGCAGTATTGCTCGCTGATCGCGCGGGCGAGGGACCAGCCATGAGCCGCGTGTTGTACTTCGACTGTTTCTCCGGCGCGGCCGGCGACATGATCCTGGGCGCCCTCATCGACGCCGGCCTGCCCGTGGACGAACTGCGCCGCGCGCTCGGCACGCTCGGCGTCGGCCACGAGCTGCGCGTGACGAAGGTCGTGCGCGCCGGCCTCTCGGCCACGCACGTGCAGGTGATCGAGACGGGGCAGACGTCGCATTCGCACGAGCACAAGCACGAGCACCAGCTTGGGCACGAGCATCAGCATGGGCACGGCAACTCACCCGTTCACTCATCCACCGATTCAGCCATTGACTCACACACCCATTCACACGAGCACGGTCACCGCTCCCTCGCCGAGATCGCGCACCTGATCGGTCACTCGGCGCTGTCTCCTTCAGGCAAGGCCAGAGCGGTCGCGCTGTTCCGGCGGCTGGCTGAGGCAGAAGCCGCGATTCATCAGATGTCGATCGATGACGTGCACCTGCACGAGGTGGGCGCCGTCGACTCCATCATTGACATCGTCGGCGCCGTCTTCGCGCTCGAGTGGCTCGGCATCGACGACATCGTGGCGTCGCCGTTGAACGTGGGCGGGGGCTCGGTCGAGATCGCGCACGGACGATTTCCGGTGCCGGCGCCCGCGACCGCGCGGCTGCTCGCCGGCGTGCCGGTCTACAGCTCGGGCGTCCAGGCCGAACTGGTGACGCCGACCGGCGCGCTCGTGGTGTCCGACTATGCGAAGGCCTTCGGCCCGCTGCCGGCGATGACGATCCGCGCGATCGGCTACGGGGCCGGCACCAAGGATTTCGCGACATCGCCCAACGTGCTGCGCGCGGTGATCGGCGAGCGCACGGCCGTTGCCACCGGGTCGAGTGGCGGACCAGTCGAGACGATCGCCCAGATCGAGTGCGAGATCGACGACATGAACCCGCAGCTGTTCGGCCCGCTGGCCGATCGGCTCGCGGCGGCCGGCGCGCTGGACGTGTTTCTCACGCCAGTGCAGATGAAGAAGGGCCGGCCGGGCACGCTCGTCACGGTGCTGGGGCCGATCGATGCGCGCGAGGCGCTCTGCGATCTGCTGTTCCGCGAGACGACGACGATCGGCGTGCGGTTCGTCGAGATGCGGCGCGAGACGCTCGAGCGCCGCTGGGTGGAGGTCGCGGTCGCCGGCGGCACGGTGCGCATCAAGGTGTCGGGCCGGCGCGGCGAAGTCCTCAACGCCTCGCCCGAGTTCGACGACTGTCTCAGAATCGGCACCGCCACCGGCCGCCCGGTCAAGGACGTTCAGGCCGAAGCGATGGGCGAGTACCCTCAAGCGCACTTGAGGTCCGGACTTCGTCGCTCTTCCGGACCTTGTGGCTCTTGAGCTGATCACGGGCGCGATTGTCGGTGCTAGCATTGCGGGTGGAGGTCGGTGATGGCAGCTCTAGGCGTCGTTCCGGCGGTCCTCGTGGTGCTGCTCGCGCAGACTCCAACGCCCTCGCCGTCCCCATCGGGCGTCGCGCGTGGTCCGTTCGTTCCGCCTGCCTCGAACCCCGAGCCCACGCGTCCGAACCTTGGGAGGTTGGACTTCCGGCCGGACAAGGGCGATCCGCACAAGAAGGCCTCGCCGCTGTCGGCGGATTGTCCGCCAGCACCAAGCGAGAGTGCTGAATCGATGCGGGCGGTTCAGGCTCGCGCACATCAACCTCGACCGCTTGTGCTCCTGCTGCGTTGGCCGCGAGGCTAGCGTTTTCCGGTTGGGCGTCGTACGTCGGGCGCGCCCGACGGCGAGCGAGCCGAGACCCGCAGCTCGAAAAACGGTGCGGAGCCGGGTGACCGAGGGCTTGGGTGACCGGGACCCAAGCCGAGCGCGCCAAGACGACCGCGCTGCAGCGCCGTTTTTCCGGCTCGTCGAGCCGGAGGGCGGCACGACGTGCGACGCCCAACCGGAAAGCACAGTAGCTCGGCTCGCCGCGGAAGGTTCCCGGACCTCCCGTACCGATAGAATGTCCTCTTGCCCGTGATGCCGCGCTTCTACCTGACGACCGCCATCGACTACGTCAACAGCCGCCCGCATCTTGGCACCGCCTACGAGAAGGTGGCCGCCGATGTCATCGCGCGCTACAAGCGCCTGGCAGGTTTCGACGTGCGCTTCCTCATGGGCAACGACGAGCACTCGCAGAACGTCTTCCGGAAGGCCAGCGAGATGGGCCTGCCGCCGCTCGAGTACTGCGATCAGATGGCCGACGCGTTCAAGAGCGTATGGGCGCGTCTCGACATCTCGTACGACGACTTCATCCGGACGACGGAGGAGCGCCACAAGAAATCCGTCCAGACGATGATTCAACGGTCGTACGAGGCCGGCGATATCTATCCGGGCGAGTACGAGGGTGGTACTGCGTCTCGTGCGAGTCGTTCAAACAGGACAGGGACCTGACGCCTGACGGTTTGTGCCTGATTCACAAGACCAGGCCCGACTGGATCGAAGAGAAGAACTACTTTTTCCGCCTGTCGAAGTACCGCGATCGGCTGATTGAGCACTACGCGGCGGAGCCGGACTTCGTCGTGCCGGAATCGCGCCGGAACGAGATGCTGCGCCTGCTCGACGCCGGCCTCGAGGACATCTCGGTCAGCCGCGCGGGGCAGTCTTGGGGGATCCCGCTGCCGTTCGATCCGTCGAGCGTGGTGTACGTACTGGTACGACGCGCTCATCAACTACGCGTCGGCCGTCGGCTACGGATGCACCACCGGTCTGTTCGAGCGCTGGTGGCCGGCGGATCTGCACGTAATCGGCAAGGACATCACGCGCTTTCACTGCGTCGTGTGGCCCGCGATGCTGATGAGCGTCGGCGCTCCGCTGCCGAAGCAGGTGTTCGGCCACGGCTGGCTCACCTTCAAGGGCGAAAAGATGAGCAAGACGCTCGGGACCGTCGTCGACCCGCTGGACGCGGCTGAGCGGCTCGGACCCGACCCGCTGCGGTGGTATCTGACGCGCGAGGTCGTGTTCGGTCAGGACGGCGACTTCTCGTGGGACCTGTTCGAGAAGTCGTACAACGCCGACCTCGCGAACAACCTCGGCAATCTCGTCAACCGCGTGACGTCGATGGCGCACCGATATCGCGGCGGCGTGCTGAAGGGACCGGGCGTGCCGTGCGACGATATCCGCGGCCCCGTTGACGTCGTCCGCGGCTACTCGTCCGCCCTGGCGCGATTCGACTTGTCGCGCGGCGCCGCCCAGGTGCTGTGGTTCGTCGACCAGGCGAACCAGCACATCGCGACGCGGGAGCCCTGGAAGCTGGCCAAGGCCGGCGACGATCGCGCCCTCGACGCCGTGCTGTGGAACGCCAGCGAGGCGCTGCGGGTGGCCGCCGTGCTGCTCGCGCCATTCATGCCCGGATTCGAGCGCCGAGATTCTGCGGCGCCTGGGCGTGGATCACGACGTCAAAGCGCTGCGCCTCGACCGGGAGGCCTCGTGGCGGGTGGAGGGCGAGCGGACGCTGCAGCAAGGCGCCTTGCTCTGGCCGCGCCTCGAAGCCCCGGCAGCGAGCGACACCAGGACCAACGTGACGACGAAGGAGGCACGCGTGACCGATCAACCGAATCCCAACCCGCCGGCCATTCCGACCGCTGCCGGCGATCCGCCGGCGGCGGCACCGGCGCCTGCGCCCGTGACGCCGGCCTGGCCGATGGAGACGCGCCTGACGATCGACGACTTCATGAAGATCGACTTGCGGGTGGCCCGGGTGCTGTCCGCCGAGCGCGTGCCCAACTCGAAAAAGCTCATGAAGATGGAAGTCGATTTGGGCGTCGAGAAACGCACGATTGTCGCCGGGATTGCCGAAGCCTACGAGGCCGACGCGCTCGTCGGCCGTCACGTCGCGATCGTCGCCAATCTGAAACCGGCGAAGCTGATGGGCATCGAGTCCAACGGCATGGTGCTGGCGGCCAGCCCGGACGGCGGCAAGCCGATGCTCGTGGCGTTCGACCAGACGCCGCCGGCCGGCACCCGGGTCCGGTAGCGGCGTGCACATCGTCGATTCGCACTGTCACCTCGCCGACGAAGTCTTTGCCGCCGATCTGCCCGTTGTTGTAGGGCGCGCGCGGGCCGCGGGCCTGGGGCGCGTGCTGTGCATCCTGTCCGCGGACGAGCCCGAGGAACTGGCGCGTGCCGGCGCTGTGCACGAGGCCTGGCCCGCCGTGGCCTTCAGCGCCGGGATTCATCCGCACCGGGCGGCGGCGTACGCCGGACGCGCGGCGGACGCGGCGGACACCACGGCACGAGCCCTGGAGGCGCAGCAGGCGGTCGCGATCGGCGAGATCGGCCTCGACTACCACTACGATTTCGCGCCGCGCGACGTCCAACGTGAGGTCTTTGCCGCGCAGATCGAGCTGGCGCGCCGGCTCGATCGGCCCGTCGTGATCCACACCCGCGAAGCGACGGCTGACACCTTCGCCATCCTCCACGAAACCGGGGCCGGCGCGGTGCGCGGCGTCATGCACTGCTTCAGCGGCACGGCGGAGGAGGCCCGGCTCGCGTTGGACCTCGGCTTTTATCTGTCGCTCGCCGGGATCCTGACGTTTCCGAAAGCGGGAAGCCTGCGCGAGGTTGCGCGCGCGGTGCCGGTCGATCGCCTGCTCGTGGAAACGGACGCGCCCTTTCTCGCGCCCGTGCCGCACCGCGGCAAGCGCAACGAGCCAGCCTGGGTCGTCGAGACGCTCGCCGTGCTTGCCGGGCTCGTGGGCCAGTCGCCGGCCGCGCTGGCCGATCGGATCGCCGCGAACTTTGCTGCGCTGACGGGAGTGACGACGTGATCGATCGGATTACTTTGCACCGCAAAACGTGGTGTTCGCGTTGACACCCCGTCAATCCTATGGTCTGATGCCCGCAGGTTTTGTCACCCCGTGAGTCCTCAGGCGAGACCGCTTTCCGTGAATGCATCCGCCGCGACGGTTCCAGATCTTTCGCAGATTCTGGCGCCCGTACGCGATGAACTGGCGCGCGTCGAGCGCGAGTTCGCCCGTCACCTGGAATCGCGCGTGGACGTGATTCCGCAGATGGGCAAGTACATCCAGATGAGCGGCGGCAAGCGCGTCCGGCCCGCGGTGCTCCTGCTGGCCGCCCGGCTCTGCGGCTACACGGGCGATCGGGCCGTGTTGAACGCCGCGGTCGTCGAGTTCATCCACACCGCGACGCTCGTGCACGACGACATCATCGACGGCGCGGAGACGCGCCGCGGACGCCTGGCGGCTCACTCGCGGTGGGGCAGCGACGTCACCGTCCTGCTCGGCGACTATCTCTACATCCGCTCGATGGCCATGGCGCTCACGCAGGACACCCTGGAAATCGTGCGCCTGCTCTGCGACGTCACGCTGAAGATGATCGAGGGCGAGCTCTACCAGCTCACGAAGACCGGCGACGTCAACGTGACCGAAGAAGAGCACTTCGAGATCATCAAGCGCAAGACCGCGCACCTCTTTGCCGGGTGCGCCGAGATTGGCGGGCTGCTGGGCGACTGCTCGCCCGAGCAGCGCGTCGCCCTCCGCGAGTACGGCTTCAATCTCGGCATCGCGTTCCAGATGGTGGACGACGTGCTGGACTACACGGCGGAGGAGTCGGCGCTCGGCAAGCCCATCGGCGGCGATCTGCGCGAGGGCAAGGTCACGCTGCCGGTCATCCTGCTGCTGCAGCGCGCCGGCGCCGACATGCTCGCGGTCGTCCAGGACGTCGTGGCGAGCGGCACCGTCACGCCCGAGGCGTGGCGCGTCATTCACGACGGGCTGACGACGCAAGGGCGCGGTGGACGAGGCGTTCACCCGCGCGCTGTCCTACGGCGACAAGGCGCGCACCCACCTGCGTGACGCGTTTGCCCCCTCACCCGAGCGCGACGGGCTTGCTCGCGCTCGTCGACTACGTCCTCAGCCGCGACCGCTAGATTTCACCGATAATCGACCGTCACGTCGGTTGTCGATCTCCATGTCTGACGTCTCGAAACGCGTCGACGAGCTTCGCGCCCTGATCCGCCATCACGAGGAGCAGTACTACGTCCTCGACGATCCGGAGATCTCCGACGCCGAATTCGACGCGCTGATGAGCGAGCTGAAGGCGCTCGAAGCCGACGCATCCCGAACTGGCCGATCCCGATTCGCCGACGCAGCGCGTGGGCGGACGTCCGGCCGAGGGCTTCGAGACGGTGCGCCACGCCGCGCCCATGCTCAGCCTCGAGAACGCCTACAGCGACGACGAGCTGCGCGAGTTCCACGCACGCATCTGCCGGGCGCTGGAGCGCCCCGAGACGGCGGTGCTCTCCTACGTGGCCGAGCTCAAGATCGATGGCCTGAGCATCGCGCTGACCTACGTCAAGCGGGCGGCTCGCGCGCGGCGTGACGCGCGGCGACGGCGTCCAGGGCGAGGACGTCACGCCGAACGTGCGCGTGATTCGGGCGATTCCCCTGCGGCTGCGCACCGCGGCGCCGGACGACGTCGAAGTCCGCGGCGAGGTCTACCTGCCGCGCGCGGCCTTCGAGCGCATGAACGAGGAACGGGCCGCCGCGGGCGAGCCGGTGTTCGCCAACCCGCGCAACGCCGCGGCGGGCGCCATGCGCACGCTCGACTCGGCGGCCGTGGCGCGACGCGGCCTGCGCGCCTTCACCTACCAGCTCGTGATGCCCGGCGGCGCGCGCCCGCCCGCGGCCTCGCACGCCGAGATGCTGAAGCTGCTCGCCGACTGGGGCTGTCCCGTCGAGCCGCACTGGCGGCGGTGCGAGGGCATCGACGCGGTCATCGCGTTCACCGAAGACTGGCGCGAGAAGCGCCGCGCCCTGCACTTCGAAACCGACGGCGTCGTCGTCAAGCTCGACGACCTGGCGCTGCGGGCCGACGCTGGGCGCGACCGCGAAGTTCCCGCGGTGGGCCATCGCGTTCAAGTTCCCGGCCGAGCAGGCGACGACGCGGCTGATGCGGATCGACGTCAACGTCGGACGCACCGGCGCCGTGACGCCGTTTGCGGTGCTCGAGCCGGTCCGGCTGAGCGGCACGACGGTCCAGATGGCGACGCTCCACAACGAGCAGGAAGTCGCCCGGCGCGACATCCGCGACCGGCGACTCGGTGCTCATCGAGAAGGGCGGCGACATCATCCCGAAGGTCGTCGAAGCCGATCCTGAGCGAGCGGCCGCCGCGGCACCGCGCCCTGGCGGATGCCGACGACCTGCCCGTTCTGCGGCAGCGCGCTCGTCAAGCCGGATGACGAGGTCGTCTGGCGCTGCGAGAACGTGTCCTGCCCGGCGCGCATCCGTCGCGGCCTGCTGCACTTTGCCTCGCGCCGCGCGATGAATATCGAAGGCCTGGGCGAGTCGCTCGTCGATCAGCTCGTGACCGCGCGGGCTGGTGCGGACTACGCGGACCTGTACGCGCTGACCGGGCGATCAGCTGGCCGCGCTCGAGCGGATGGGCAAGAAGTCGGCGGCCAACCTCGTCGCGGAGATCGACCAGAGCCGCCAGGCCGAGCTGTGGCGCCTGCTGCACGGCATCGGCATCCGGCACGTGGGCGAGGGCGGCGCGCGGGCGCTGGCGGCGGCGTTCCACGTCGATTGCCGCGCTGCGCGAGGCGCGCCGTCGACGCGCTCGAGGCGGTTCCGGACGTCGGGCCGGTCGTGGCGCGATCGGTCAGGACGTTCTTCGACGAGCCGCGCAACGCCGATTTGCTCGACCGCCTCGCGCGCGCGGGCGTCCGGATGGAGCAGGAGCCGCCGGCCGGCAGTCCGGCCGCGCGACGGCCCTCGCAGGGCCAGACGTTCGTGATCACGGGCACGCTCGCGTCGATGAGCCGCGAGGAAGCGACGCGGCGCATCGACGGCACTTGGGGGCAAAGTCGTCGGCTCGGTCAGCCGAAAGACTACGTGGCTGGTCGCGGGCGCGAGGCCGGCAGCAAGCTCGAGAAAGCGCGGACGCTGGGCGTGCCCGACCTCGATGAGGCCGGGTTCCTGGCGCTTATAATGAAAGCATCCGGCTGACGGCATGAGGCGATCCGCGTTCCCGTTCGTGGCGCTGACGGCGCTGGTGAGCTTCCTGCTCGGGCTGGTCGCCGCCGGATCGCGCACGCGGTCCTGGGCGCCACCCTATCCGCTGCGTCCGGATCGCCGCGGCCAGCCCGCCGGTGACGGTGACCACCTTGCCAGCCGCCGCGCCCGCGCCTGGCATGCGGGGCGCGGACTTCGCCGCCGTCGCCGCGCAGGCTCAACGCGCGCGGTGGTCAACGTGGACGCCGTCGCCCGCAGCACGGACGACCGTTCCCGTGTGGTCACTCCTCGACGCTGGCCGGAAGAGGGCGGCGGCCGCGCGAAGGGTCCGGCAGCGGGTTCATCATCGATCCCGCGGGCTACATCCTCACCAACTATCACGTCGTCGACGGCGCCGATCGGCTCACCGTCACGCTTAGCGACGGCCGGATGTTCCGCGCCGCAGGTCGTCGGCGTCGATCCCGGCGATCGACGTCGCGCTGCTCCAGATTGCCGCGCGCGACCCGCTGCCGGTGGCGCCGCTGGGCAAGTCCGAGTCGCTGCGCGTGGGCGAGTGGGTGTGCGCCATTGGCAACCCGCTCGGCTACGACCATTCCGTCACCGTCGGCGTCGTCAGCTTCCTCGGGCGGAAAGTGTTCGACCCGAGCCTCGACGCGCTGATTCAGACCGACGCGGCCATCAGCTTCGGCAACAGCGGCGGGCCGCTCATCAACGAGCGCGGGCAGGTCGTGGGCATCACGACGGCGATCAGCGCGCAGGCGGCGAACATCGGCTTTGCGGTGCCGATCGACCAGGTCGTGGCCGTGCTGCCGCAGCTTCGCGAGCGCGGCCGCGTCTCGCGCGGCTACATCGGCATCGGCCTGACCAACGTCACGCCCGTCCTGCAGCGCGCGCTCAAGCTCGAGCCGCAGCACGGCGCGCTCGTCGAGGACGTCTCGCCGGACACGCCGGCCGAGCAGGCGGGCCTGCGCACGTACGACGTGATCGTGGCGGCGGACGGCCATCCCGATCGCATCGGATGAGGAACTGATCCGCTACATCTCCGCACGCGAGCCGGGCGGCGTCGCGGCGCTCGATGTCTGGCGCGACGGCGGCGTCCAGCCGTTCTCGGTGAAGCTCGAGGAGCGGCCGGTGCTCGCCGCGCTGCCGTCGCGCGAGTCGAGCGCGAATGGCGTCGAGCCCGCGAGCCGGGACGACGGCCTGCTCGGGTTTGCCGTGCGGGATCTGCGACGTCGCGGACGCGCGGCGGCTCTCGCTGCCCGACGCGATGGCGGGCGTCGTCATCGTCGACGTCGATCCGGCGGGTCCGGCCCGGCGTCACGCCAATTCACCGCGGCCAGGTGCTGATCGAGATCAACCGCCAGCGCGTGGCGACGGCGGCCGAGTTCCGCGCGATCCTCGCGACGCTGCGGCCGGGCGACGCCGTGGCCGCTGCTGGTCTACGACCCGTCGCTCAAGCAGCGCGCGATCTACTCGATCACGATCGATCCCGATCATGAAGCCGCGGATCCTGGTCGTCGATGACGAGCCGGCCATCCGCGACACGATGCGGATGATTCTCGAATACGAGGGCTACGACGTCCTGCTCGCCGGGTCCGGCCAGGAAGGCCTGCCGATGGCCGAGCGCGAGTCGCCCGACCTCGTCTTTCTCGACATCAAGATGCCGGGCATGGACGGCCTCGAGGTGCTGAGCCGGCTGCGCGGCACCAACGAGGCGCTGCCGGTCGTGATCGTCTCGGCGCACGGCACGACCGCGACGGCGCTCGAGGCCGGCCGGCTCGGCGCGTTCCGCTTCATCGAGAAGCCGCTGTCGAAGGACTACGTGCTCGACGCCGTGCGCGAGGGCGCTGGAGCTCGGGCACGCTGCGGCGCGAGAACCGCAGCTGCGAGTCGGCGCTCGAGACGCGGCACCAGCTGGTCGGCGAGAGCGCCGCGCTCAAGCAGATCATGGAGCAGGTCCGGCGCGCCGCGCCGACCAACGCGACCGTGCTGCATCCTCGGCGAGAGCGGCGTCGGCAAGGAGCTCGATCGCGCGCGCCATCCACCGCAACAGCCTGCGCGCCGAAGGAGCGCTTCGTGCAGGTCAACTGCGCGGCGATTCCCGAGGAGCTGATCGAGTCCGAGCTGTTCGGGCACGAGCGCGGCGCGTTCACCGGCGCCACCGAGAAGCAGACCGGCAAGTTCGAGCAGGCCGACCGCGGGACGATCTTCCTCGACGAAGTCGGCGACATGAGCGCCAAGACGCAGGCCAAGGTGCTGCGCGTGCTGCAGGAGGGCGAGGTCGAGCGGCTGGGATCGGCGCGCGACGATCAAGGTCGACGTGCGCGTCATTGCGGCGACGAACAAGGATCTCGAGGAGGAGATCGCCGAGGGGCGCTTCCGCGAGGATCTCTACTTCCGGCTGAGCGTGATCCCGATCATCGGTGCCGCCGCTGCGCGAGCGGCTCGAGGACATTCCCGCGCTCGTCCAGCACTTCGTCGCGCAGTTCAGCCGCGAGAACAACCGGCGGCCGGCGCGCTTCTCGCCGGGGCGCTCGAGGCGCTGAAGCAGGCGCGGTGGCGCGGCAACATCCGCGAGCTGCGGAACGTCGTCGAGCGGCTGCTCATCATGAGCGACCGCGACGTCATCGAGGCCGACGACGTCGCGCGGCGTCGGCGCGCGGCGGACGCGCGGCCGGCCGGCCGGCCGCCGCGCGACGCCGGCGCCGCGCCGGCCGGCGCCGGCCAGGCCTGCGACGCTGCGCGAGTTCAAGGAAGTCGTCCGAGCGCGCGTTCCTCGTGGACAAGCTGCGCGAGCTCGGCTGGAACATCTCGAAGACCGCCGACGTCATCGACACGCCGCGCAGCAATCTCTACAAGAAGCTCGAGCAGTACAACATCAAGCAGGAGACCGATGGGTAGCGCGGGCGATGGGCCGACATGGCGCGGACCTGAGTCGGACTGGCCCTGGACCAGCCGCGGCCTGGACCCATGACATCTCATGTGCTCGAGTCCGCCGCAGCTGGACCGAGATGACCGCGTCGCGCGAGCGCGCGCAAGCGCGACGGCGCCGAGGAAAGTCCGAACTCCAGAGGGCAGTGCGCCGGGTAACGCCCGGTCGGGGCAACTCGAAGGACAGTGGCACAGAAAATATACCGCCTCTCGACTCGCCTCTCCGAGGCTCGCTCGAGACAGGCCCGCCGCAGACGCGTGGCGTCAGCGGGCTGCCCTGAGCGAGCCCCGAAGGGGCGAGTCGAAGGGTAAGGGTGAAAAGGTGCGGTAAGAGCGCACCGCGTCGGCCGTAAGGCGGATGGCAGGCAAAACCCCGCACGGAGCAAGGCCAAATAGGGAGGCGCTCGAGGACGGCCCGTCCGAAGCCTCCGGGTAGGCCGCTTGAGCCCGCCAGTGATGGCGGGCCTAGAGGAATGGTCGTCACCGCCGAGCGCGCCGCGGAAGGCGGCGGTCGAAGGCGGACAGAATTCGGCTTACGGCTGGCTGCGGCGGATCTTTTCCTGACCGCGCTCGTCGTGCGGGAGAGCACGACCGACGGAGGTGAACGCGCATGGCACTGTATCTCGGTCACCGGCGGCGCCGGCTTCATCGGATCGCATCTGGTCGAAGAGCTCGCTGCGGCGCGGCGAGTCGGTGCGCGTCGTCGACAACTTCTCGACGGGCAAGCGCGAGAACCTGCCGACCGGGCGCGGCGTCGAGCTCATCGAAGGCGACGTCGCGGATCCGGCCGTCGCCGACGCGCGCCGTCGCAGGCGTGCGACTTCGTGCTGCACCAGGCGGCGATTCCGTCCGTGCCGCGGTCGGTGCAGGACCCGCGTCACGTCCCACCGCGCCAACGTCGACGGCACGCTTGCAGGTGCTGGTGGCCGCGCGCGACGCGCGGGTCAAGCGCGTCGTCTTTGCCGGCTCGTCGTCGGTCTACGGCGACACCGCGGTGCTGCCGAAGCGCGAAGACATGCCGACCGAATCCGCTGTCGCCGTACGCGCTGCAGAAGCTCGTCGGCGAGCAGTACTGCCAGCTGTTCACGCAGCTCTACGGCCTCGAGACCGTCACGACCCGGTACTTCAACGTGTTCGGGCCGCGGCAGGATCCGGGCTCGCCGTATTCGGGCGTGATCTCGCTCTTCATCAGCGCGCTGCGTCGAGGGACGCGCGCCGCACCATCTACGGCGACGGCAGGCAGACGCGCGACTTCACCTACGTCGCCGACGTCGTCGACGGCGTGCTGCGCTGCTGCGAGGCGCCGAACGTGCGCCGGCGAGGTGATCAACGTCGCGGCTGGCGGGCGCGTCTCGCTGCTGCGAGTTGATCCGGGCGCTGCAGGTCGATTACTCAGAAGGACATCGCAACCGGACGTTCGGCCCGACGCGCGAAGGCGACGTGCGCGATTCGCAGGCCGACATCTTCAAGGCGCGCCAGCTGCTCGGCTTCGAGCCCAACGTGCCGTTCGACGAGGGCCTGAAGCGCACGGTCGCGTGGTTCCGCACCGCGGCTGCGGCGACCAGTTCGGGCGCATAGCGCCTCGACGCACGCGGACCCGCTCGCCGACGCGTCAACTACAGGCGTCATTTCCACTGTGGCCGGGCCGCGGTCACGTGTCGACGCGTGCGGCCCGATCCGACATCTCTCCTGCCTGCACCGCGTTCCGACGACGACTGAAGAGGACCTGAAATCTGGCCTGCCGATTGCCTGAAGGTCGGCAGGGCCCGAACGATCGTCCGTTCGTCTCACCCCGACCTCGCGTTGGACGCGCGGCGGTCGTCTCGGTGCCCACAGCAGCGCGGCGCTCCCGCCGCGCGACGAGGAGGAGTGCTCATGAGACGCAGTGCAATCGCAGGAATCGCGATGCTGGTGATCCTCACCTGGACGCTGGGCATCGCGCGCGCGCAGGAATCGCAGGCCACGTCGCCGAAGAAGCCGGTCGTACAGCAGGGCGTGTCGACGCCGATCAACCTGAATACCGCCACGGTCGCCGAACTGGAGACCTTGCCGGGCATCGGTCCCGCAACCGCCGCGCGAATCATCGAATACCGCCAGAAGAACGGCGCCTTCAAGAAGATCGAGGACCTGATGAACGTGCGCGGCATCGGCGAGAAGTCGTTCCTCAAGCTCAAGCCGCTCGTCTCGGTGGCGCCGCCCAAGCTCGCCGAGAAGTGATGGCGCCCAATGTGATGGTCGCGGGCCGGTCGCACGGCCCGCGGCCCGACGGACGGGGCGGTTTCAGCCTCATCGAACTGCTTGTCGCGCTTGCCGTCTGCGGTGTGGTGCTCGCGCTCACCGTCCCGACGATCGCAAACGTGGTGGACGCGAGCCGGGCAGGTCAGGCCGCCGGCTCGATGGCCTCGCGATTCCGCCAGGTGCGTTTCGAGGCCGTCGCCCGAGGCCGCCACGTCGGCGTGGTGTTCGATCCCGGCCCGTCCGGCTGGACGTTTCGCGTGTGCATCGATGGCAACGGCAATGGCGTCCGGCATCTGGACATCGCGGCTGCGGTGGATCCCTGTCCCGACGGTCCCTACGATCTGTCCGCGTTGTTTCCAGGCGTGCAGATCGACGTGGACCCGACGCTCCCTGGCCCGGCGGGTGAGCCGCCGTCACCCAACGCTGTGCGATTCGGATCGGCGGCAATCGCGAGCTTCTCGCCCCTTGGCAGCGCGACGGCCGGCTCCGTCTATCTGAGGTCGCCCCAGGGCGCGCAATACGCCGTCCGGGTCGCCGGCGCCACCGGTCGAACGCGCATCCTGCGGTACGACCCGGCGGCGAACGCCTGGATCGAAGTCTAGCCAGGGCTGCGGCCGTACGGCACGGGTCCGGGCGGGCCCGTTGGGGAATGAACTACCCGTGTCTCGGCGTGGACGCCGGTCGTCACACGCCGGTTTTTAGCTCGGGAACCCTTGGCATCGGTGTTGATCCGCTGATCCGCGGCTCAGAGGAGAGTCTTCACATGCTGGTTGGACGAAGTGCCGTAATGCAGGACCTGCGTGTGCGCGTGGCCCGCGTCGCGCGAACGAACTTCACCGTGCTCGTCGAAGGGGAGAGCGGCGCGGGCAAGGAACTGGTCGCGCACGAATTGCACACAGCCAGTCCGCGCGCGGGCGGACCATTTATCGCGGTGAACTGCGCCGCGCTGGTCGAAACGCTCGTCGAAGCCGAGCTGTTCGGGATCGAGGAGCGCACGGCGACCGGCGTGCGCGGTCGGCGCGGAAAGTTCGAGCAGGCGGATCACGGCAGCTTGTTCCTCGACGAGGTCGCCGACCTCATCGCCCGCGGCCCAGGCGAAGTTGCTGCGGGTGCTGCAGGATCTGTCGGTTGAACGCGTGGGCGGACACGGCGCGCGCCAGGTGGACGTGCGCGTGATTGCGGCGACCAATCGAAGCCTGTGCGGCCTGGTGGAGAACGGACGGTTCCGGGCCGATCTCTACTACCGGCTGGCCGGCGTCGAAGTGCATGTGCCGCCGTTGCGCGCGCGACGCGGGGACATCCCGTTGCTCGTCGAGCACTTCGTCAGTCGATATCGCCGCATGCAGCCGGTCACGCTCTCGGTCCGCGCGCTCGACGCGCTGGTGGCGCACGACTGGCCGGGCAACGTGCGTCAGCTCGTGCGCGTGCTCGAGCGGGCGATGGCGCTGGCGGCCGGCCCGACGATCGAGATCGAGGATCTGCCGCCGGAGATCTCCAAGGACTACCAGGACCTGGTGGGCGCCACGTCCGGACGCGACGAGACGCTGCGGGCGTGGTGCAGCCGCTACGTGCGTCTGATTCTCGAGCGCTGCAACGGCAACAAGCGCCGCGCGTGCGAGGTCCTGGACATCAGCTACCACACGCTGCAGGCGCATCTCGCGTACGAGACCGGCCGCTCGCCAGGCTTCGAGCTCAGGCCGCCGGTCGTCGTCGCAGCAGACGTCGCCGCCCCGCCGCGTGCGGTGTGAGGCGCCGCAGATTCCATCACACACGCGAGGTCGCCGCCCGGCCGGATCGCCGGAGAGCAGACGGAGGACACGTCACATGCGAATCAGTGCAACGGGCATTGCGACCGTCGCGGCCGTGGCCGCGACGATGGTGGGAGGGACGCCGGCGCGCGCGGCCGAGCGCGCGTCGAGCACGCCCAAGGGCATCGTGCGGACATTCACCGATCCCGCGACCGGGATCGGCGTGCGTATTCAGCAGAGCCGGCCGGGCGACGTCGCGGTCGAGGTCGGCGATCGGACGGTGAGCGTCCGCCGTGAGCTGACGCGCGACCAGCTGCGGACGACGGTGAAGGCGGGACGCGAGTCGGTCACGTTCGTTCTGGATCGAAAGGGCCTGTCGGTGACCAGCGGCGCGCGCCGTGTCGTCGTGTCGGCGGATCACCCGGACGGGGCGGCGCAGGTCGCGTCGCTGCTGCGCGGGTCCCGCGCGCTCGGGCAGGCGGCCGCGTTGCTCGAGCGGGTCCATCTCGGCGCGGCGTCCCCGGTCGGCCAGACGCTGACGCTGACGCGAGCCTTCCTGCTGTCGGCCGCGGGCCGCGGCGACGAGGCCGCGGCCGTCCTCGGCCATGCGCGCGCCGCGCTGCAGGTCACGGCCATCACGCCGGCCCGCTTTGGCCCGGACGAGTGCTGGAACGAGTACGCGAAGGAAGCCATCGCCGCGTACCAGGAGTACGAGGACTGCGTCAACAACAAGGCCTGGTACGACGTGATCGGCGTGGCTGAATGCGCGGCGATCTACGACATGCGGGCGATTGGCGCGTTCTCGTGGTGGGTGAGCTGCGTCGGGCTGCGGGGCAGCGACGTCTAGCAGAAGCGGCCGGGCCCTGACGGGCGGGACTGGAGGAGGCGATGCGTGGAGTGGCGGTCGTGATTCAGATCCTGATTAGCTTTGTTGTTGCCGCAACGCTGATGCCGGTCCTGCTCGTCAGTGTCCCGGCGGCCCAAAGCCCCTCGCTTGGCCCCGCGCTGGCGATTGGCGTGGCCGCGCTGACGTTCGTGCTGGTCCGCCTCGTCTGGCCCAGGCACAAGCGCTGACCGGGCGCGGGGCCGTCTGGCCGGTTGGCACGGCGCCGCCAGCTTTGACACCCGGCGGCGCCCGGCGACCCTCGCGTCTTGACCCGTCTGCGAGCGGGATAGTACGTTGTATGCGGCTCGCCGGTCACGTCAGGCACGTCTGGCGGCGAGTCTCCACGAGACATGTCGTCGAGCTCGCCGGCTCAACTCAAGAAGACTCCGCTCAACGCCACGCACCGCGCCAGTGGCGCCCGGATGGTCGAATTCGGCGGCTGGGACATGCCCGTCGAGTACTCGGGCATCTCCGAGGAACACATCGCCGTTCGCACCAGGGCGGGCCTCTTCGACGTCAGCCATATGGGCGAAATCGAGCTGGCCGGCCCCCGCGCGCTCGACGCCGTCCAGTGGATCACGAGCAACGACGCCGGGCGGCTGGCCGTTGGGCAGATTCAGTATTCCGCGCTCACGACCGAGGCCGGCACTTTCGTCGACGACCTGCTGGTCTACCGGATGGGTCCGGATCACTACCTGCTGGTGGTCAACGCCGGAAACATCGTCAAGGACCACGAGTGGATCAACGGGCGGGTCCGCGAGCGCGGCGGGGACGTCTCCGTCGTCAACTCGAGCTCCCGCTACGCGCTGCTCGCGTTGCAGGGCCCCGAGAGCCAGAAGATCCTGCAGACGCTGACCGCGATTGATCTCGGGGCGATCAAGTACTACTGGTTCGCGACCGGTGAGGTGGCCGGGTTGCGCGCCACCGTCTCGCGCACCGGCTACACGGGCGAAGACGGCTTCGAGATCTTCGTGCCGCCGGCGGCCGCCGAGCGGCTCTGGCGCGCCCTGCTCGACGCCGGAGGCGCGGACGGCCTGATCCCCTGCGGACTGGGCGCCCGCGACACGCTCCGCCTCGAGGCCGCGATGCGGCTCTGCGGCAGCGATATGGACGAGCAGGTCTCGGTCGTCGAGGCCGGCCTGAGCTGGATCGTCGGCTGGAAGAAAGCCGACTTCCTCGGCGCCGAGCCGCCTGCGCGAGCAGAAGGGCGGCGCGCTCACCCGCAGGCTCGTCCCATTCGAGATGAAAGAGCGCGCGATCGCGCGCCACGGCCACGCCGTGCTCGGCGCCGACGGCCAGCCGGTCGGCATCGTGACCAGCGGCACGCAGACCCCCTTCCTCAAGAAAGCGATTGGCTTCGCCATGGTCCCGGTCGACATGACCGCCCTCGGCACGCCGCTCGACATCGACATTCGAGGACGAAAGGCTCAGCGCCGAGGTCGTGCCCGAGCCGTTCTACAAGCGCCCACAGCGGTCGTAACAGGAGCCCGTCATGTATCCAGCCGATCTGAAGTACACGCGCGACCACGAGTGGGTACGGCTCCAGGGCACGGACGCTCTGGTCGGCATCACCGATTTTGCCCAGCGTCAGCTTGGTGACATCGTGTACGTGGAGCTGCCGGAAGCCGGGCGCAAGGTGACGCAGGGCGAGGCGTTCGGCACCATCGAGTCGGTCAAGGCCGTGTCCGAGCTGTTTGCGCCGGTCTCGGGCGAAGTCCTCGAGATCAACCCGGAGCTGTCGGCGCATCCGGAGCTGGTCAACACGAAGCCGCACGATGCCTGGATGATCCGCCTGCGTCCGAGCGCGCCCGACGAAGCCAACACGCTGCTCGACGCGCAGGCCTACGGGGAGCTGGCGAAGTAACGCAGATGAACGATTCCTTTCAGTCCCGACACATCGGTCCGCGCGACGCGGACGTGAAGCAGATGCTCGAGGCGATGGGCGCGCCCTCGCTCGACGCGCTGACGAACGACATCATTCCAGCCGACATCCGGCTGGCGCGCCCCGTCGAGCTGCCGCCGGCGGAGACCGAGTTCGAGTACCACCGCCGGCTTCGCGGCATCGCGGCGCGCAATCGCGTGTTCCGCAGCTACATCGGCCTCGGCTACTACGACACGATCACGCCGCCGGTCATCCAGCGCAACGTCTTCGAGAATCCCGGCTGGTACACGCCCTACACGCCGTACCAGGCCGAGATCGCCCAGGGCCGCCTCGAGTCGCTGCTGAACTTCCAGACGGTCGTCGGCGATCTCACCGGGATGGACGTCGCCAACGCGTCGCTGCTCGACGAAGCGACCGCCGCGGCCGAGGCGATGGCGCTCATGCTGCGCGTGCACCGCCGGCCGGAAGCGACGACGTTCGTCGTCTCCGAGCGCGTGTTCCCGCAGGTGCGCGAGGTGATCCTCACGCGCGCGGCGCCGCTCGGGATCACGGTGCGATTCGAAGATCTCGAACGCACGGCGTTCGGGCCGGAGGTCTTCGGCGTCTACGTGCAGTCGCCCGACGATCGCGGGGAAGTGCGCGACCTGGCGCCGCTCATCGCGCGCGCGCAGGCCGCGGGCGCGCGCGTGGCGGTCGGCGTCCGACCTGCTCGCGCTGGCGCTCATCGCGCCGCCCGGTGAAGCGGGCGCGGACATAGTCGTCGGCAACGCCCAGCGCTTCGGCGTGCCGCTGGGGTACGGCGGACCGCACGCCGGCTTCTTTGCGGCGCGCGAGGAGTTCGTGCGCCAGATGCCGGGACGGCTGATCGGCGTGTCCGTGGACACCCGCGGCCGGCGCGCCTATCGCATGGCGCTGCAGACGCGCGAGCAGCACATCCGTCGCGAGAAGGCGACCTCCAACATCTGCACGGCGCAGGCGCTGCTCGCCAACATGGCCGCGTTCTACGCCGTGTATCACGGCCCCGACGGCATTCGGGGCATCGCGGCGCGCGTGCACGATCAGGCCGTGCGGCTGGCCACGGCGCTCGCGACGCTTGGCTGGCGGCAGACCAACCAGGCGTACTTCGACACGCTTCACCTCGAGCGCGGCGCCGCGGACGCCTCCTCCGTCCGCCAGGCGGCGGAAGCCCGCGGCATCAACTTCCGCTATCCGGCCGACGGCGTCGTGCAGCTGTCGCTAGACGAGACCGTGAACGAGTCCGATCTGGCCGACATCGTCGCGGCGTTTGCCGAGGCGGGCAGCGCGGCCGCGCCGGCGCTTGCCGCGCCAGGGACGCAGATGGCGCTCGGCGATCCCCTGCGCCGGCAGACGGCGTACCTCACGCACCCGGTCTTCGGCACGCATCACTCGGAGACCGAGATGATGCGGTACATCCGCATCGCTCGAGCGCAAGGATCTCGGGCTCGACACCGCGATGATCCCGCTCGGCTCGTGCACGATGAAGCTGAACGCCGCGGCCGAGATGCTGCCGGTGAGCTGGCCCGAGTTCTCGCGGATGCACCCGTTCGCGCCGGTGGAGCAGGCGGCCGGGTACCAGCAGATCTTCCGCGAGCTCGAGGCCGCCCTCGGCGCGATCACGGGCTTGCCGGCCGTGTCGCTGCAGCCGAACTCCGGCGCGCAGGGCGAGTTCGCCGGCCTGCTCGTGATCCGGGCGTATCACCGCGCGCGCGGCCAGGCCCGGCGCGACGTCGCGCTGATTCCGCAGTCCGCGCACGGCACCAATCCGGCGAGCGCCGCCATGGCCGGCATGCGGGTGGTCGTCGTTGCCTGCGACGAGCGCGGCAACATCGATCTGCCGGATCTGCGCGCGAAGGCGGCCGCGCACCGCGAGGAGCTGTCGTGCCTGATGGTGACGTATCCGAGCACGCATGGCGTGTTCGAGGGCGGGATCCGCGAGATCTGCGCAGATCGTCCACGACCACGGCGGACAGGTCTACATGGACGGCGCGAACATGAACGCGCAGGTTGGCCTGACGAGCCCGGCGGCGATTGGCGCCGACGTCTGCCATCTCAACCTGCACAAGACGTTCGCCATTCCGCACGGCGGCGGCGGTCCGGGCATGGGGCCCATCGCCGTCGCCGCGCACCTCGCGCCGTATCTGCCCGGCCACTCGGTCGTGGCAACCGGCGGACCGTCGGCGATTTCCGCCGTGTCCGCGGCGCCGTGGGGCAGCGCGAGCATCCTGCTGATTTCGCACGGCTATCTGCGCATGCTCGGCGCGCAGGGCGCGACCGACGCCACTCGCGTGGCGATGTTGAACGCCAACTACCTGAAGGCGCGCCTGGAGCCGCACTATCCGGTGCTCTACGCGGGCGAGACGGGGCGCGTCGCGCACGAGCTGATCTTCGACCTGCGTCCTTTCAAGGCCCGCACCGGCATCGACGAGCAGGACGTGGCGAAGCGTCTGGTCGACTACGGTTTTCACGCGCCGACGGTGTCGTTCCCGGTCGCCGGCACGCTGATGGTCGAGCCCACCGAGAGCGAGCCCAAGGAAGAGCTGGATCGCTTCTGCGATGCGATGATCGCGATCCGGGCAGAAATCCAGGCGGTCGCGGAGGGCCAGGCCGACCCGCGCAACAACGTGCTCAAGAACGCGCCCCACACGGCCGAGGATCTCGCCGGCGAGTGGACGTACCTGTACACGCGCGAGCAGGCGGTGTACCCGGTGCCCGGTCTTCGCGCGCGCAAGTTCTGGCCGCCAGTGTCGCGCATCGACAACCCGTTCGGCGACCGCAACCTGGTGTGTGAGTGTCCGCCGGTCGAAGCCTACAGCGAGGTCGTCAAGAGCTAGCGCGTTTTCCGGTTGGGCGTAGTACGTCGGGCGCGCCCGACTGCGAGCGAGCCGACACCCGTAGCCCGAAAAACGGTGCGGCGCCGGGTGACCGAGGCTTGGGTGACCGGGACCCAAGCCGAGCGCGCCAAGACGACTGCGGTGCAGCGCCGTTTTTCCGGCTCGTCGAGCCGGAGGGCGGCACGACGTGCTACGCCCAACCGGAAAACGCAGTAGCGCGAGCGGCTGGGCCAAGGCGCGCGGTGCCGCGTCGACGTCAGGGCGCGACGCGCGCTCGAAACGCCGCCAGCAGGCGCGTCGTGATTGGCCCGGGCGTTCCGGATCCGATGGTCACGGCGTCGACCGCGACCACCGGCGTCACTTCACGCGTCGTGCCGGTGATGAAGGCTTCCTGGGCGGATCGCAGATCGTCGGGACGGAGCGTCGCTTCACGAGTGTCGAGGCCAAGCTCCCTCGAAAGATCAATCACGAACGCCCGCGTGACGCCGGGCAGGAGTCCAGCCGCGAGCGGCGGCGTGAGCACCGCGCCATCCCTGACCAGGAAGAAATTCGACTGGGCACATTCGGCGATCTCGCCGGCCTGATTGAGCATCAGCGCTTCTTCACCCTGCCGCGACAGCGCCTCCTGCATGGCCAGCGCGTTGTTCAGCAGGTTGTTGCTCTTGATCATCGGGTTGAGCGCCTGGGGATGATTCCGGCGGATGGCCACCAGCGCGATTCTGATCCCCTCGGTGAACGTCCGCCCCGGCTGGCCCGGAAAGGGCTTGACGATGATCACCAGCGTCGGCCGCGGGCACGCGCTCGGGTTATAGCTCAGCTCGCCGACGCCCCGCGTCACCAGGATCCGGATGTAGGCCTCGTCGAGTCCGGGCATCGCGGCCATCGTCTGCCGGACGGCGGCCAGCAGCGCGGCGTCGTCCATCGGCACGTCGAGGGCGAGCATGGCCGCGGAGTTGCGCAGCCGGCGCGTGTGCTGCCCAAAGAGGAACGGCTCGCCGCGGTAGGTGCGCAGCGTCTCGTAGACGCCCTCGCCGTACAGGAAGCCATGATCGAACACGGGCACCGACGCGCGGTCGGCGTCGGCGATCGTGCCATTGACGTACACGACGGCATGCATGCGGGATGGGACCTCGGCCGCGAGCGTGGCGGACCCGGCGCCGGCCGCGGCCCGCGAAGTTGCGCGAGTCTAGCACAAGAGGTACGCTCGCCCTCGGCCACCGGACCGGCCGACCCGACGGACGATGATGCGCGTGCTCACGACACAACAGATGCGCGAAGCCGATCGCCGCACGATCGAGGACATCGGCCTGCCGTCGATCGTGCTGATGGAGAATGCCGGGCGGCAAGTGGTGGCGGCGATGGAGTCGGCGTTCGAGGCGCTCGCGTCGATGCGGGTCGCAGTGCTCTGCGGGCGCGGCAACAACGGCGGCGACGGCTTCGTCGTGGGACGCACGCTGTTCGAGCGGCATCTCGACGTCGGCGTGTATCTGGTCGGCCATGCCGAGGACGTGAAGGGCGACGCGCGAGTCAACCTCGACGTCCTGCGCAACGTCGGCATGGACATCGTGGAAATCGGCGATGCCGCCGCGTGGGAGCTGCACGGGACCGACGTGCTCGGTTCCGATCTGATCGTGGACGCGCTGTTCGGCACCGGGCTGAGCGGGCCGCTGTCGGGTCTGGCGGAAACCGTCGTCGCCGATCTCAACGCGTCGGCGCGCCCGGTCGTCTCGATCGATCTGCCGAGCGGACTCTCGGCGGACGGCCCGGACGTTCCCGGGCCGGCCGTGCACGCCAACGTCACCGTGACGCTCGGCGCGCCGAAGCTGCCGCTCGTGATGCCGCCGGCCGAGGCGTTCGCGGGCAACCTCGTCATCGCGGACATCGGCATCCCGCAGGCGGTGATCCGCGAGCTCGAGGGGCCGTGGGTGGAGATCCTGACGCGCGAGTCGATGCGCGAGCTCGTCGAGCCCCGCAGCGCGGACTCGCACAAGGGCGACTACGGCCACGTGTTGATCGTCGCCGGGTCGCGCGGGAAGAGCGGCGCCGCCGCGCTGGCCGGGCACGCGGCGCTCCGGTCCGGCGCCGGGCTCGTGACGATCGCGACGCCGGAATCGGCGCTGCCCGCCCTCGCCGCCCTCGGCATGGAGTACATGACGACGCCGCTCGACGAAACCGAGGAGGGCACGGTCGCGCTTGAGGCGATCGACCGCGTCCTCGAAGTGCGCGCGGACGTCATCGCGATCGGCCCGGGGCTTGGGCGCACGCCGGACACCACCGCGTTCGTCCAGGCGCTGGTCGAGCGCGCCGGCGTGCCGCTCGTGATTGACGCCGACGCGCTGAACGCCTTTGCCGGCGACGCTGATCGCCTCGTCGGCCGCGACGGCATCGACATCGTCATCACGCCGCACCCGGGCGAGATGGCGCGGCTGACGGGCGTGTCGATCGAAGAGGTGCAGGCCCATCGCCTCGACGTCGCCAGGGATTTCGCGGCGACCCATCGCGTGCACGTGGTGCTCAAGGGGCACCGCACGGTCATCGCGACGCCCGAGGGCAAGACGTTCATCAACCTCACCGGCAACCCGGGCATGGCGACCGGCGGGACGGGGGACGTGCTCACGGGAATGGTGGGCGCGTGGCTCGCGCAGTTTCTCGACGCGGAGGCGGCCGCCAAGCTGGCCGTTTACCTCCACGGGCTCGCCGGCGATCTTGCCGAGGCGGACGAGGGCGAGGTCGCGATGATTGCCGGCGATCTCGTCGATCGGCTGGGCGACGCCGTGCTCGATCTCACCGCGCGCCGCAAGAAGGCCCCGCCCAGGTCGTGACCACGTACGTCACGAATTCAGAAGGGGAGACCGTCGCGCTCGGCCGAGAGCTGGGCCGCGGGCTCGCCGCGGGTGCCGTCGTGCTCCTCGAGGGACCGCTTGGCGCCGGCAAGACCGCGTTCGTGCGCGGCCTGGTCGAGGGTGTCGGTTGCGACGGCGAGGACGTCTCGAGTCCGACGTTCACCGTGGTGCAGGAATACCGCGGCGCCGTCCGTTTCGAGCACGTCGATCTCTACCGGCTCACGCCCGTCGAAGTGGACGACTTGGCGCTCGACGACCTGCTGGAAGACGCGGTGATGGCCGTCGAGTGGCCGGACCGCTGGCGCGACGCGCCGGAGACGGCCGTGCGGGTGCGCCTCGTGCCGCTGGATCACACGACGCGCCGCATCACGATCGATCGCCGCTGACGTCCGCCGGCGCTACTGCCAGCGCGGAAGCGCATCCCGCCAGTTGCGCCACCAGCTTTTCACCGGCGGCAGCGGCAGGCTGTCGATCCAGCGCCAGATCGCGTCGTTGTCGCGCGCCGCGGCCGCCGCCAGATCCACCGTGTCCGGCGGCGGGGCGAGCGCCGCGGCTCGCGCCAGGAGCGACGCGCGCGCATCCGGTGGCTCGCGTATCGCCAGCAGCAGGACGGTGAGCACGTCGCGCGGGCGCGCCTCGCGCGTGATCGTGGCCACAGGGTCCACCGCGCTGCCGTCCGCGCGTTCGAGGGCGCGAACGGCTTCGGCAAAGTCCGGCGCGGCGTCGTCGTACACGGGCACGAGCGGGCGGCGGTCGGCCGTCATGGCGCTGGACGCCCCGGCGGGAATCAGCGACTCGCCATAGCCGTTGTTCAGCTGCACCCACCCCGTCCGCACCGACAGTCGTGCCAGCTCGCCCTCGACCGTCAGCTCGAAGATGCAGCCCAGGTCCATGACATCGCCGGCCGGCGTGTGGATGGCGACCGTGCCGGGCGGCGCCCACAGCCGCACATCCACGGTGCCGCTCGTCATCTCGAGGCGGTGGCGCCGGGCCGTGGTGGACGCGACCGTGAGCCGGGTACCTGCGGCAGCGTCAATCGTGCCGAGCCGAGCGACGTCGACATGCGCCGATACCAGTGGCGCGGCGACGTCGAGTGTCTGGCCGACGGCGAGCTGCTGCGAGACGGCAGGCTGACTGGCGTCGGCCGGACGCGCCGTGACCGACCACGGCTGGCCTGCGGGCCACTCCAGCCGCCAGCGGTAGTAGCCGAGGCCGGCCGCCAGCAGGACGCCGGCGGCCAGTGCGCCGGCCAGGACGAGCCGAACGCGACTGCGGCGCGCGGGCGCGGGCAGGGCCAGCGGGCGGCGTGCGGGATCGAATGCCAGCGGCGCGAGGCGTGTTTCGATGTCTCGCACGTCGGGATCCGGCGGCGCCGCCGGGTCCCACAGGTAGTCGGCGTGCACCGAGTCGCCAGGCGAGGTCATGACGTCACTCCCAGACGCTCCCGCAGGAGCCTGAAGCCGCGATGAAGGTTGACGCGCACCGATTCGGGCGTGAGGCCCGTCAGCCGCGCGATCTCGGGTCCGGTGAGGCCATCGACCAGCCGGAGCACGAGCGTCTCGCGATACGCCTCCGGCAGATGCTTGATGGCGGCCAGCGCGCGCTCGGCGTCCGCGTGCGCCTCGGGGTTGGTCCCCACGGCCGCGCGATCCTCGAGTGGCACGAGCGGCGGCTGCGACCGGATCGCGTCTGTCGCCCGATTGCGGGCGATGGCCGCGAGCCAGCCGGCGAACGCCCGCGGATCGCGCAACGAGGACAGGCGCTGGAAGGCCAGCAGGAAGACGTCCTGGACGAGATCTGCCGCGTCGCCTGAGGACAGTCGCGCCAGCAGGATGCCGTGCACGAATCGCGCGTAGCGCAGGTAGATCACGCCGAACGCCTCACGGTCGCCGGCCTGGGCCGCGCGCACCAATCCCGCAATCTCGTCGTGAGACGCGTCGGGCGGCCCCGCAACGCTGGTCAGAAGACGTTCTCCCCCGTGGCGCGGAGCGCGAGTTCGTCGATCTCGCGAAGACAATGACGCGCGCGCGCGAATGCTCGGCGGTCCGGTCGAGCACCTGTCACACCGAACAGACGCCAGGGGCGGGGAAGCGTTAACCGGCGCGCGCGGTCGGCCGTGGGCCGCGGCCGCCCGGGCTACTCGACGCGATAGTTCGGCGCTTCCTTCGTGATGATGACGTCGTGGACGTGGCCTTCGCGCATGCCCGCCGGCGACGTGCGCATCAGCTCGGCGTCGCGGTGCAGCGCCGGCACGTCGGGGCAGCCGCAGTAGCCCATCCCCGCGCGCAGGCCGCCGATCAGCTGGTGGATCATCGCGGCGACGCTGCCTTTGTGGGCGACGCGTCCCTCGATGCCTTCCGGCACGAGCTTGTCGGAGGCGTCGCCGCCGGCGTCGAGATCGAACTCGTCCTGGAAGTAGCGATCGCGGCTGCCCTTGCGCATCGCGCCGATCGATCCCATCCCGCGGTACTCTTTGAAGCTGCGTCCCTGGTACAGGATGATCTCGCCCGGGCTCTCGTCGGTCCCGGCGAAGAGGCTGCCGATCATCGTCGAGCTCGCGCCGACCGCGATGGCTTTGACGATGTCGCCGGAGTAGCGGATGCCGCCGTCGCCAATCACGGGGACGTCGCGTTCCGCGGCCGCGCGCGCGCACGACGCGATGGCCGTGATCATCGGGACGCCCACGCCCGCGACCACGCGCGTCGTGCAGATCGACCCGGCGCCGATGCCCACCTTGACGGCGTCCACGCCGCGCTCGATCAGCGCGCGCGTCGCGTCGGCCGTGGCGACGTTCCCGGCAATCAGGTCCACGTCGGGATGCCGCTCGCGAACGCGGGCGATCATGTCCAGGACGCCCTGCGAGTGACCGTGCGCGGTGTCGATCACGAGCGCGTCCACGTGCGCCGCCACGAGCGCGTCCGCGCGGGGCATCGTGTCCTGGCTCACGCCAATCGCGGCGCCCACGCGGAGCCGGCCCAGCGAGTCCTTGCAGGCGCTGGGGTACTTCACGACCTTCTGCAGGTCCTTGACGGTGATCAGCCCCTTCAACCTGAACGCCGAATCGACGACGAGCAGCTTTTCGATCTTGTGGCGATGGAACATCTCACGCGCCTGGTCGAGCGTGGTGCCGACCGGCACGGTGACGAGATGGTCCTTCGTCATGATGTCGTCGATGGCGCGATCGACGCGGGTCTCGAAGCGGAGGTCCCGGTTCGTCAGGATGCCGACGAGCCGGCCTTCCTTGCTGCCGTCGTCGGTAATTGGCACGCCGCTGATGCGGTACTTCTTCATCAGCTCGAGCGCCTCGTAGACGCGATTCGTCGGCGAGAGCGTGATCGGGTTGACGATCATGCCGCTCTCCGATCGCTTGACGCGATCGACTTCCGACGCCTGCTCGTCGACGGTCAGGTTCTTGTGGATGACGCCCATGCCGCCCTGCTGGGCCATCGCGATGGCGAGGCGGCTCTCGGTGACGGTGTCCATCGCCGCGCTGAGGATGGGCACGTTGAGGCGGATGCGGCGGGTGAGGCGCGAGCTGATGTCCACCTGACTCGGCAGCACCTGCGAGGCGCGGGGCACGAGCACGATGTCGTCGAAGGTGAGCGCCTCGCTCAGCCCCGCGGCGACTCGCGCCGCGGCATTGAGGGTATCAGTCAGCGAACCCGGCGAAGCCATCCATCCTCCCTGTTGCGGGGGGCTTCGCCCCCGCGCACCCCCCGACGGCGTCGCTCGTGGGGCCCCGCGATCCCCACGCCGCTCCGCCGGGCTCACTCACGGCGTTCGTTCGCCGCGGGGGGCTTCGCCCCCGCGCACCCCCCGACGGCGTCGCTCGTGGGGCCCCGCAATCCCCACGCCGCTCCGCCGGGCTCACTCACGGCGTTCGTTCGCCGCGGGGGGCTTCGCCCCCGCGCACCCCCCGACGGCGTCGCTCGTGGGGCCCCGCGATCCCCACGCCGCTCCGCCGGGCTCACTCACGGCGTTCGTTCGCCGCGGGGGGCTTCGCCCCCGCGCACCCCCCGACGGCGTCGCTCGTGGGGCCCCGCGATCCCCACGCCGCTCCGCCGGGCTCACTCACGGCGTTCGTTCGCCGCGGGGGGCTTCGCCCCCGCGCACCCCCCGACGGCGTCGCTCGTGGGGCCCCGCGATCCCCACGCCGCTCCGCCGGGCTCACTCACGGCGTTCGTTCGCCGCGGGGGGCTTCGCCCCCGCGCACCCCCCGACGGCGTCGCTCGTGGGGCCCCGCAATCCCACGCCGCTCCGCCGGGCTCACTCACGGCGTTCGTTCGCCGCGGGGGGCTTCGCCCCCGCGCACCCCCCGACGGCGTCGCTCGTGGGGCCCCGCGATCCCCACGCCGCTCCGCCGGGCTCACTCACGGCGTTCGTTCGCCGCGGGGGGCTTCGGCCCCCGCGCACCCCCCGACGGCGTCGCTCGTGGGGCCCCGCAATCCCCACGCCGCTCCGCCGGGCTCACTCACGGCGTTCGTTCGCCGCGGGGGGCTTCGCCCCCGCGCACCCCCCGACGGCGTCGCTCGTGGGGCCCCGCGATCCCCACGCCGCTCCGCCGGGCTCACTCACGGCGTTCGTTCGCCGCGGGGGGCTTCGGCCCCCGCGCACCCCCCGACGGCGTCGCTCGTGGGGCCCCGCGATCCCCACGCCGCTCCGCCGGGCTCACTCACGGCGTTCGTTCGCCGCGGGGGGCTTCGGCCCCCGCGCACCCCCCGACGGCGTCGCTCGTGGGGCCCCGCAATCCCCACGCCGCTCCGCCGGGCTCACTCACGGCGTTCGTTCGCCGCGGGGGGCTTCGCCCCCGCGCACCCCCCGACGGCGTCGCTCGTGGGGCCCCGCAATCCCCACGCCGCTCCGCCGGGCTCACTCACGGCGTTCGTTCGCCGCGGGGGGCTTCGGCCCCCGCGCACCCCCCGACGGCGTCGCTCGTGGGGCCCCGCGATCCCCACGCCGCTCCGCCGGGCTCACTCACGGCGTTCGTTCGCCGCGGGGGGCTTCGGGCCCCCGCGCACCCCCCGACGGCGTCGCTCGTGGGGCCCCGCGATCCCCACGCCGCTCCGCCGGGCTCACTCACGGCGTTCGTTCGCCGCGGGGGGCTTCGCCCCCGCGCACCCCCCGACGGCGTCGCTCGTGGGGCCCCGCAATCCCCACGCCGCTCCGCCGGGCTCACTCACGGCGTTCGTTCGCCGCGGGGGGCTTCGGCCCCCGCGCACCCCCCGACGGCGTCGCTCGTGGGGCCCCGCGATCCCCACGCCGCTCCGCCGGGCTCACTCACGGCGTTCGTTCGCCGACCTGGGTCGAACCTGCCGAACCTGCCGAACCCGGTCAAGCTCCGTGACACTTCTTGAACTTCTTCCCGCTGCCGCACCAGCACGGGTCGTTGCGGCCGATCTTGGGCTCCTCACGCCGCACGGTCCTGATGACCGCATCGTCGCCGCCGGTGCGCGCGGGCCTGGGCCCGCCGGGCATCGCGGTGGCCGACGCGGCCGCGCGCGGCGGGGCCATGGCGGCGGTCGAGGTGCTGCTGCCGCTCATGGTGATCTGCGGCGGGCGCCTCGGCGCCGGGCGCACGGGCGGCGGCGCGGGCGCCTCGTCAGGTCCCGTGACCACGGGACGCAGCCGCCACAGGTACCGAACCATGTCCTCTTCGACGCGGCCCTGCATGGCCTGGAAGAGCTGGAAGCTCTCCTTCTTGTACTCGACGAGCGGGTCGCGCTGGCCGTAGCCGCGCAGGCCGATGCCTTCCTTCAGGTGGTCGAGGCTGTAGAGATGGTCCTTCCACTGCGCGTCGACGATCTGCAGCATGATGTCGCGTTCGACGCGCCGCAGGATCGCCGGCTCGATGCCCAGCTGTTCCTTCTCGGCGTACTTCGCAAGCACCAGGCCGCGGAGCGCCTCGCTCATTTCCGGCGCGGACATCGACTCGAGCGCGAGGTCGTCCACCTCTTTCTGCTCGAGGCCAAATACGTCGGCGGCGCTGCGGCGCAGCGCGCCCACGTCCCATTCCTCCGGGTTGGCGTCCTTGCCCGCGTGGGTGTCGACCAGGTTGTCCACCAGATCTTCCGCGAGCATCATGAGGTAGCCGCGCGTGTCGACGGTCTCTTTTTCGCCGGCGTCGTCCACGGTGATCTGGCCTTCGAGCAGCTCGCGCCGGAGCGAATACACGCTCTCGCGCTGCTTGTTCATCACGTCGTCGTACTCGAGCAGGTGTTTGCGGGTGGAGAAGTTCTGGGCTTCGACCTGCTTCTGCGCGCGCTCGATCGCCTTGGTCACCATGCCGTGCTCGATGGGCACGCCCTCTTCCATACCGAGGCGCTGCATCAGGCCCGCGATGCGGTCGGATCCGAAGATGCGCATCAGATCGTCTTCGAGCGAGAGGTAGAAGCGCGACGAGCCCGGGTCGCCCTGACGGCCGGCGCGGCCGCGCAGCTGGTTGTCGATGCGCCGCGCCTCGTGCCGTTCCGTGCCGATGATGTGCAGCCCGCCGACGTTGATGACCTCGTCGTGCTGCGCGTCCGTGTCCGTCCTGAAGCCGTTGTAGATCCGCTCGTAGTCCACGCGCGGCACGCGGTAGAAGTTCTCGAGGTGGTAGAAGTACACGAACTCGTCGTCGTCGACGTACTTTTCCTGGCCCTTCGGCAGCCGCTCGGCGACTTGATCGGCCAGGCTCTGCTGCCGTGCCATGAATTCCGGGTTGCCGCCGAGCAGGATGTCCGTGCCGCGGCCCGCCATGTTGGTCGCAATCGTGACCGTGGCCCGCCGCCCGGCCTGCGCGACGATCTCGGCTTCCTGCGCGTGATACTTCGCGTTCAGGACCACGTGCTTGAGCCCGCGCCGCTTCAGCATGCCCGACAGCCGCTCGGACTTCTCGATGGAGACGGTGCCGACGAGCGTCGGCCGCCCCGACTCCTGCTTCTCGACGATGTCCTTGAGGATCGCTTCGTACTTCTCTTTCTCCGTCCGGTAGACGCTGTCCGGTTCTTCCTTCCGCTGCAGCGTCCGGTTCGTCGGCACGACGATGACGTCGAGGTTGTAGATCTTGGCGAACTCTTCCGCCTCGGTCTCGGCCGTGCCGGTCATGCCCGACAGCTTCTTGTACTTGCGGAAGTAGTTCTGGAAGGTGATGGTCGCGAGCGTCTGATTCTCGCGCTCGATCTTGACCTTCTCCTTGGCTTCGACCGCCTGGTGCAGGCCGTCGCTCCAGCGCCGGCCCGGCATCAGCCGGCCGGTGAACTCGTCGACGATGACCACCTGGCCGTCCTTGACCATGTAGTCGACGTCGAGCTTGAACAGCGCGTGCGCGCGGAGGCCCTGCTGGATGTGGTGCAGCAGCGGCATGTTCGCGGGATCGTAGAGACCCGACCCGGCCACGATCCGATGCGCCAGCATCTTCTCGGCCTTGGCCATGCCGCTTTCGGTGAGCTGCACGGTCTTGTGCTTCTCGTCGACCAGGAAGTCGCCGGTGGTCTCGAGCTTCTCGCGATCCTCGGCCTTGACGTTGCCCTGTGTGACGGCGCCCGGCGCGAGCTTCGGAATGATCCGATCGACTTCGTAGTAGAGGTCCGTCGACTCCTCAGCAGGCCCGGAGATGATGAGCGGCGTTCGCGCCTCGTCGATGAGGATGCTGTCCACTTCGTCCACGATCGCGAAGTGGTGTCCGCGCTGGACGTAGTGCGCGAGATCGAACTTCATGTTGTCGCGCAGGTAGTCGAAGCCGAACTCGTTGTTCGTGCCGTAGGTGATGTCCGACCGGTAGGCGCCCTGGCGCTCGGCGTCGTTCAAGTCGTGCTGGATGACGCCGACCGACATGCCGAGGAACCGGTAGATCCGGCCCATCCACTCGGAGTCGCGGCGGGCGAGGTAGTCGTTGACGGTGACGACGTGGACGCCCTTGCCCTGGAGCGCGTTGAGATACGCGGGCAGCGTCGCGACGAGCGTCTTGCCTTCGCCCGTCTTCATCTCGGCGATCTTCCCGCCGTGCAGCACCATGCCGCCGATCAGCTGCACGTCGAAGTGCCGCATGTTGAGGACGCGCCGGCCAGCCTCGCGCACGAGCGCAAACGCGTCGGGCAACAGGTCCTCGAGGGCTTCGCCGTTCGCGGCGTCCGGCGAACCGCCGCGGGCCCGCCGTCGTAGCTCGTCGGTCTTGACGCGCATCTCGGCGTCGCTGAGGGCGCGAATCGACGACTCGAGCTCATTGATGCGCCCGACGATCGGGCGCAGACGCTTCAGCTCGCGCTCGTTCTGCGTGCCGATCACTTTGGCGAGAAGGGTGTTGATCATGCGGGGGCCGCCCTGACCTCGACGCGAACCGGTTGCCACGGTCGCGCCGCTCGTCGAGCGGGGATTCGTACGATTCTAGGGAAGCGCGCGCGCGGGGTCAACCTTGAGTGGGGGAGGCCCAAGCTATGTGCAGGGTGCCTTGTGCAGGGTGCCCCGTGCGGTGCTGGGTGCGGCTGGGTGCGGTGCTGGGTGCGGTGGCGGTGCCGGGTGCGGCGTCCCGCGCAGTGTCACCTGCAGTGTCACATGACTGCTGGGTGCCAAATGCCTGGTGCTGAGCGCCTGGCGCTCAGTGTCTGGCGCCGGCGGCTCATGGCCGCAGCGTCGCGCGGGAGTTTTACGGCCGCGCTAGGAGGCGCAGCGGATTGATCGGCGACCCGTTGAGCAGGATCTCGTAGTGCAGGTGCGGCGCGGTCGCGCGGCCGGTCGATCCGACGTAGCCGATGATGTCCCCGCGCTTGATGTGCTGGCCGACGCCGACGGCGTACGCGGACAGATGGCCGAAGCGCGTCTCGATGCCGAAGCCGTGCGAGATCAAGATCGAGTTGCCGTAGTTGCCGTTGTAGCCGGCCGTCTCGATCACGCCATCCGCGGTCGCGCGGACCGGCGTGCCCTTGTCGGCGGAGATGTCGAGGCCAGCGTGGAAGTCCGGCTGGCCGGTGAACGGATCGGACCGGTTGCCAAAGCCAGACGACAGCCATCCGGCGATCGGCCAGATCGACGGCGTCGCGCGGGCGAGCGCCTGCTCGTTCTCGACCTTCGTCTTCACGGACTCGAGGCTGTTCTCGATCAGGCCGAGCATGCCCTTCAGCATGCCGAACGTGCCTTGCGGCGTGCCCGGCTGCGCCTGCGTCGATGGCGTCAGCGTCGCCGGCACCGCGGCGCCCCCGACCGCGCGCGAGCGAATCATCGCCGGCAGTTTCTGAATGGCCTCGCGCGTCGCCGGATCGAGCTGCGACTGTTCGCTCAACTGGGCGAGCGCCGCCTGCAGCGACGAGATCTGGATCGCGAGTTCGCCCGTGGCTTCGCGGTAGCTGTCGTTTTCGACCTTCAGGGTCTCGTTGTTCGACCGCAGCGACTCGACCTCGAGCCGGCTGGCCTGGCGCAGGCCGAAGCCCATCAGCAGGACCAGAATCGGCACGCCCACGGCCGCCACGCCCGCCAGGATCAGGGGCAGGCGCGCCAAGCTGAGGCGGCGAACAGCCCCCGAATTTCGGTTCGCGATGAGAATTGTGTAACGCGGCGACCGCATGCGGATTCTTGGATCTCCCTCGGACGTCGGCCGCAGTCCGGCCGGAACCGCCGAAATCTAGCACATTCTACGAAGCGGACGCCAGGATTGTTACGCTTTGGTCATGAATCTGCCCATCTAAAGTGCAAGGCCTCTGCCAAATGGCCGGCTTCTACCGCCTCCCGAGCCTCGAGGTCGGCGATCGTGCGGGCCACGCGGCTGACGCGGGTCAGGGCCCGGACGCTCAATCCCAGGCGGTTCGCGCCGCCCGCCAGGACCGCATTGGCGCGCTCGTCGCGCGGCTCACAGTGCGCGCGCAGCGCCGGCCCTCGAGATGGGCGTTGAGCATGTCCTGCCGCGCGATCTGACGACGCGCGCGCCGCGAGCACGCGCTCGTGCACGGCCGCCGAACTTTCGCCGGCGGCCCGGTCGCGCACGTCCTCCCATGGCACGGCCTGCGACGGCCACGGTCAGGTCGAAGCGGTCGCGCAGCGGACCGGACAATCGCTGCTGGTAGCGCTCCACGGCCGCCGCCGGGCACCGGCACGCTCGCCGGTGATCGCCGAAATAGCCGCACGGACACGGATTCATCGCGCCAACGAGCAGCACGCGCGCCGGGAAGATCACGGACCGGCTCGCGCGCGCGATGTGGACGACGCCCTGTTCGAGCGGCTGGCGAAGACTCTCGAGCACGCGCCGGCTGAACTCCGGCAGCTCGTCGAGAAAGAGCACGCCGCCATGCGCGAGGCTCAGCTCGCCTGGCCGGGGCACTCCGCCGCCGCCGACGAGCGCGACGTCGGAGCAGGTGTGGTGCGGCGCGCGAAAAGGCGGCGTGGTGAGCAGTCCGACGCCCGGAGGCAGCAGTCCGGCCACGGAATGAATCGTCGTGACCGTCAGCGCGTCGCTGAAGCTGAGCGGCGGCAGCAAGCCCGGCAGCCGGCGCGCCAGCATGGTCTTGCCGGCTCCTGGCGGGCCGCAGAAGAGCACGTGATGGCCGCCCGCGGCGGCGATTTCGAGCGCGCGCCTGCGCGACGAGCTGTCCGCGCACGTCGGCGAGATCCTCCGCGACTACGGCCGGCGACTCGGGCGATGCGGGAGCCGGCGTAGACTGCGGCACGGCCGACGACAGCACTTGCGCCGCTTCGAACAACGACCGCACCGGGTAGAGCGCGAGTCCCGGCACGATGCCGGCCTCGCGCAGGTTGCCTGACGGGAAACATCAGCGCCGCGGCGGGCGAGCGTCGCGCGGCGACGGCGATTGGCAGCAGCCCCTGCATCGGCGGAATGCCGCCGTCGAGCGACAGGCCGCCGACGATCGTGTACGCCGGCGCGTCGCGGTGCGGCAGCATGCCCGACGGCGGCGAGGATGCCGAGCGCGATCGGCAGATCGAACGCGGCGCCGACTTTCCGCACGTCGGTCGGCGCGAGGCTCACCGTCACGCGCGTCGGGCGGAAACGGGAAGCCGGAGTTGCGGATCGCCGTTCGCACGCGATCCCGGCTCTCGCGCACCGTCGCGTCCGGCAGGCCGACCATCGTGACCCCGGGCAGTCCGGGCGAGACGTCGACTTCCACCGACACGGTGAGCGCGTCGATGCCGACGACCGCGGCCGCGGTCAACCGCGCGAGCATGCCGCGCATCGCCGCAAGAGCGGCGCCAGCGGCGCGGTCCGTCGTTTGCGGTGGATCGGCGGCAGCGATCGCAGGAACTGCGGTGGGTCGCCGCGTCGGGTCGCAGTGGAGGAATTGCCGAGGCGGACCCCGGCCGGGCTGACGAAGACTACCGGCGCACGGTCAGCCGGTCGCCGACGTTGATGGCGTCCGAGGAGAGCTGGTTCAGCCGCTTGAGGCTGTTCACCGTGGTGTCGAATTGCCGGGCGATGCTCGAGAGCGTGTCGCCGCGGCGAACGCGGTACGTGACCAACTGACCCGACACCGGCGCGGCCGAGGGGCCCGACGCCGACGCGGTGGCGGTCGGCCGGGCCGGCAACGCGCTCGCGCGCGGTTGCGGAATCATGAGCGTCTGACCCGAGCGCACGCGACTGGACTCTTCCGAGATCGTTGGCCGGCGCGCAGCTCGGACGTCGTGACCTTGAACTTGCGCGCGATGCCCGTGATCGAGTCGCCGCGCCGCACCGAATAGAACTTGAACGTCGCGAAGAGCGAGGGGTCCGCGGCGGCGAGCCTGGACTCGAGCGTCGCCGCCGTGCCCATCGGCACCTTCAGCTCATGTGCGGTCGAAGGCGTCGTCGTCCGGCGCAGCTCGGGATTGAGATCGCTGGATCGCTCGACCGTCGTGCCGGCCCACTCCGCGATGATGCGCAGGTCGAGCGCGCCGGGCACCGTCACGCGCTCGAACGCCAGCGGCGTCGGCGGCCCGACGTCGAAGCCGTATCGCGCCGGGTTGCGGGCGATGATGATCGCGGCGAGGATCATCGGCACGTACTCGCGCGTCTCGCGCGGCAGGTAGCGCGTCGACGCGGACGATCTTCCAGTAGTCGTCGGTCTTCGACAGCCTGCATCGCGCGCTGCGACGCGGCCAGGGCCGGCGTTGTAGCTGGCCAGCGCCAGGTTCCAGTCGCCGTCGAACATCGTCGCAGAGCGTCTTGAGGTACTTCGCGGCCGCCGCGCGTCGCCTTTTCCGGATCGGAGCGCTCGTCGATGAACCAGTTCTGCTGCAGTCCGTTCTCCGTCGCGGTGCCCTGCACGAACTGCCACATGCCCTTGGCGCTCGCGCGCGAGAGCGCCGTGGCTTGAACGCGCTCTCGACGAGCGGCACGTAGGCGAGATCGAGCGGCATGCCCTCGGCGCTTGAAGACGTCCTGAATCATCGGGAGGTACTGGCCGATCGCGCGAGCGTCGTGCTCATGAAGTCGTGCAGGCGGCCCTGGAACAGCTCGACGTAGCCGAGCACCTTCTCGTTGATCGTGATCGGCAGGTCGTGCGGCGTCTGCGCGAGATCGGCGGTCGACCGCTTCCTCGGTCGCTCAGCGTCGGCGCGGGTCGGCTCGTCGGCCGCGTCGCCGAGCAGCTCGTCGATGACGGCCGGTTCCGAGCGCGCTTCGGTGAACCCGTCGCCGTCGCGCAGGGCGATGACGTCGAGCGCGCTGATGCGATCGAGCAGCCGGTCGAATTCGGCCGAGAGGCGCGGGTTCGCCGCGCGCGCCCCCGGGCGCCGTCAGCAGCACGTCGACGGCCGCGATCGAAGTGCTCGCGCGCCGCCACCAGATGGCCCGCGGTCGAGTTCGCTCTGGCCGGCGGCGAACGCGCGCTTCGGCGCGCGCGATGTACCGCTGCGACCGGATCGGGCGCGAGCGTGAACGACCGGGAGCGGCAGACTCGGCGAACGGCGTGACCGGGCAGCGACCGGTGCCGGCGGCGGCAGCGGCCGGCGCCGCGTGCGAGCCGCACCCGGCCAGGAGTGCGCCTGCGGCGAGCGACGACGAGACAGTCGGCTGCGGTGCGTGCATCGGATCTCGAAGCAGCTCAGGGAGGAACTGCAAGTTCAGTGCCCGGTAGGGTAGCATCGGCCGGCGACCGTCGGCAACGCTGAAGTGCCCGACAAAACGAAGATCGGTGCGGCTGGCGGTCACGGGCGGGGCCACCCGGCCGTTACGAAAACGCGCTTGCGCTTCTGCCCAGATCGCGCGCGGACGGCGTGATGATCGTCCGCTCGCCAATCAGAATCTTGCGGCCCAGCTTCGATCGCCTGCCTCACGTCGTCCTCGCACACGAATTGGACGACGGTCGCCCGGCCGAGATCGTCTGCGCGTGGTGTCGGCGCGGTCCGCTTCCGAGCACCGCGTCGACCTGCTGACGCACGATCGCCGTGTCGAGGCCGGACGCCGGAGGCGGCGCGCGCGGCCTTGCGGCAGCGCGCGGCGACGCCGCGCGGCGTGCGGCGCCGCCGCGCGCCGTGGCGCGCTCGAGCTGCCGATCGCCGGCCGGAGTTCGTACGCCAGCCGCTTGATGTTCAGCAGGTGGCGCGGCGAGATGTTGTCCGACGTGATGTTGCCGCCGTAGCCGCCGCAGCCGAGCGTCATCGCCGGATCGAGGCCGGTCGTCAGGCCGATCGACCCGTGCGTCGTCGGCGTGTTGACGCACGATGCGGAACGCCGGCTTCTTGCAGGCCGAACTCGAGAATGACCTGCTCGTTCTGCGAGTGGATCGACATCGTGTGGCCCATGCCGCCGTACCGCAGGATCTGCTTGCAGCGCTCGCAGCCCTCGCGCCAGTCGTTGACGACGTAGTAGGAAAGCACGGGGCAGAGCTTCTCGATCGACAGCGGGATAGTCGCGGCCGACGCCGGTCAGCGGCGCGATCAGCACGCGCGTGTCCGGCGGCACCGCGAAGCCCGCCTTCTCGGCGATGAAGCGTCGCCGACTTGCCGACGAGCGCCGGATTCGGCAGCCGCTGCGGCGTCACCAGCACCGTCGCCAGCGTCGTCCGCCTCGGCCGGCGTCAGGAAGTACCCGCCCTGCTGCCTGGAACTCGCGCTTCACCTCGTCGGCGACCGCCTCGTCGACGACGACGGAGTTCGCCGACGAGCAGAGCACGCCGTTGTCGAACGTCTTGCCGATGATGATGTCGCTCGCGGCCTTCGTGACGTCGGCCGTACGCTCGATGAAGCACGGCGCGTTGCCCGGCCCGACGCCGTACGCCGGCTTGCCGGCGCTGTACGCGGCGCGGACCAGCCCCATGCCGCCGGTCGCCAGGATCACGGCGACGTCGCGGTGCTTCATCAGCTCCTGCGTGCCCTCGAGCGTGACCGTCGTCATCCAGTTGATCGCGCCGTCCGGCGCGCCCGGCGTCGCGCGCCGCGTCGTCCATCACCTCGGCGACGCGCGTGATGCAGCTCGCCGCGGATGGGTGCGGGCTGAGGACGATCGGGCAGCGCGCCTTGAGCGCGATGAGGATCTTGTAGATCGCCGTCGACGTCGGGATTCGTCGACGGCACGATCGCGGCGACGACGCCGAACGGCTCGGCGATCTCGACGACCTTGCGGTCTGTCGTCGCGCGCGACGACGCCGACGGTCTTCATCGGCCGGATGAACTCGTAGACCCGCTCGGACGCGAACAGGTTCTTCTGGACCTTGTCGGCGACGACGCCGTAGCCGGTTTCCTCGACGGCGAGGCGCGCGAACGCCTCGGCGTGCGGCTCGTGCGGCCGCGGCCATCGCGTCGACGATGCGCGTCGATCTGTTCCTGGCTGAACTCGGCGAGGGCCGGGCGCGGCGTGCTTCGCGCGCCGCGCCAGCGCGCGGGCTTCGGCATCGAAGCGAGATCGCGGTCGGATCGGGCAGGCGAGGATGTCCAGGGCACGATCGGTCGGTCGGGGTCAGCGTCAGGCGGTCATTCCGGACGCGACCTGGAGCTCGACGACTTCGACCGTGGACCGTCTGACTCGTTGGGCAGCACGCGCTCGACTTCGGCGTGCGGCCGCGGAATGACGTGCACCGACACCAGCTCGCCGACGCGCCGCGCGGCGGCGCGCGCCCGCATCGGTGGCGGCCTTCACGGCGCCGACGTCGCCGCGCACCATCACCGTGACGTAGCCCGCGCCGATGTATTCCTTGCCGATCAGCACGACGTTGGCGGCCTTCACCATCGCGTCGGCGGCCTCGATCGCGCCGATGAGTCCGCGCGTTTCGATCATGCCGAGTGCGTCAGCAGCCATGAGGAGTCGCCTTGCGAAAACGCGCGCAAGGCTAACATATTGAACAGCATGCGGCAATACGGTACCATCGCGCGGTTGTGATGCAGTTCGCACGCGCGCATCTGTCGAATCGGCCTCGGGATCGCGCTGGTGTCAGCCCTTCGTCAGCGCTCGCGGGCGTGCTCGAAGGGCGAAACCGCCGCGCCGGTCGCCACCGTGACGTTCGCCGCCAGCAAGACGCGGGTGCCGCTCGGCGCAGCCCCGTCGACTTGACCTATCGATTTCGTCGTCGCGCCCGGCGCGACGATCGACGGCGACTACCGCGTGTTCGTCCACGTCGTGGACGACGAACGGCACGCCGCTCGCGTGGAACGACGATCACGATCCGAAGCCCCCGACGTCGCAATGGAAGCCCGGCCAGACGATCGAGTACACGCGCACGGTGTTCGTGCCGATCGCTGCCGTACCTCGGCGAGGCCACCGTCGAAGTCGGGCTGTATCAAGGCAACGAGCGGCTGCCGCTGGCCGGTCCGGATCCGAACGATCCCAACGCCGCCAGCCGCACCTACAAGGTCGGCACGCTCCAATTGCTGCCGCCGTCGGAGAACATCTTCGTCATCAAGAAGAGCGGGTGGCACCAGGCCGAGTTCGGTGCCGACAATCCGGCGCTCGACTGGCAGTGGACCCAGAAATCGGCCGTGCTTGCCTTCCGCAACCCCCAGCAAGGACGTCATCTTCTACCTGCGAGTTCGACGCCCGTCCGGACGTCTTTGGCGACCATCCGCAGCAAGTCACCGTCTATTCAGCGGGCCAGGCGGTGCAGACCTTCCCGGCAGACAACAGTGGGCCCGTCCTCAAGCGGCATGCCGATCACGGCGGCGCAGCTCGGGGACGCCGAGATGGCCGAGGTGCGGATCGACGTCGACCGCACGTTCGTGCCAAGCAGGCTGGCAGCTGGCGGGAAGGACGATCGGGAGCTCGGACTGCGGGTCTATCACGCCTTCTTCGAGGCCCGATAAGTAGGTCGTAAGGGAAGATGGATACGGGAGACGTCCGCATCGCGCCGGATTACGGCACTTTTGTAACTGGAGGTGTGGCGAGAATCGTGTCTCTCGTGGTATTTCTGGTTTTTGCCCTAGTATTAGGCTTTGCGAGGCCCGCGCAGGCCGATCTCGTGCGATTGAACAACGGCAGGGTCATTTCGGTCGAAACCGTCCGCTTCGACGGGGACACCGTGATCATCGTGTTCCATGGCGGGGGGGAGGTGCGCGGCGACAAGGGTCTTGTCGCGGAGGTGATGCCGGACGAGGTGCCGCACGCCATGGCTTACGCGCTCGAGGCGCTGTCGGCGTCCCTGACGGCGGCGGGACCCCGGCCGTCGGCGGAGGCGCTGCGGGAAATGGTCGATCGGGTCGCCGCGCGCGTCGGGCTCAACCTCCGCCTGGCGCGGGCCGTGGTGCAGGTCGAGTCGAACTACGACATCCGGGCGGTTTCCGGGAAGGGCGCGATGGGCCTCATGCAAATCATGCCGGTGATCGCCCAGGAATACGCGCTCGCAGACCCGTTCGACCCCGAGAAGAATCTGGAAGCCGGGATGCGGCACCTGCGCGGCCTGCTCATTCGCTACGGCAACGACAGCCTTCGCGCGCTGGCGGCGTACAACGCGGGAGAGGGCGCGGTGAGCCGGTATGGCGGGGTGCCGCCGTACCGCGAAACCCAGGACTACGTGCAGCGCGTCCTGGCCCTCGTGCGGCGGCAGTGACGCCGCGGCGCTGTCCGGAGACGTCAGCCGTTTTCGCCGCGGCGCGGTCTAATTGCAGAAGCTAGCGAGGGCACCTAGGCGTGGAGTATCGCTGCAGAGTCGCGACGACAACGGGCCAGGTGATGGAGGCTACCTACATCGCCGAGAGCGAGGCTCGCCTCCGGATGGAGCTGGAGGAGAAGGGCCTGTACCTGCTGTCGGTCCAGGGCGCTGGCGGGCTGCGGCTGGGCAAGCTGCATCTCGGCCTTCCTCGGCGCCGCACGATTCCCACGACGGAGTTTCTGGTCTTCAATCAGGAACTGGCGACGCTACTCAAGGCCGGGCTCCCGCTCGTGCAGTCGCTGGACATCCTGCGGCGGCGCGTGCCCAATCCGGTCTTCCGGGCCGCCGCTCGACGACATCTACGAGAAAGTGCGCGCCGGGTCGGCGCTCTCCGAGGCGTTCGAGGCGCAGCGGATGTTTTCCGGCGTGTACACTGCGTCGCTGATGGCCGGCGAGAAGAGCGGCAGCCTCGAGCAGGTCATCCGCCGGTACGTCCAGCACGTGAAGGTGCTGAACTCGGTCCGGTCCCACGTGGTGTCCGCGCTGATCTATCCAGTCGTGCTCGTGCTGCTGGCCTCGGTCGTGGTCGCCCTGATCGTGTTCAAGGTCGTGCCCGAGTTCGCGGAGTTCTACAAGGACGTCGGCCATGGGGCCGAGTTGCCGCTGTCCACGCGGATCGTCGTGGCGATCTCGACCAATCTGATTGGCAGCGCCGGCGTCATCATCGCGGGCATTGTCGCGTCGGTGGCCGCGCTGGTGCTCTGGTTCCGTCAGCCCGCGCAGCGCCGGCGGCTGCACGCCGCCGTGCTCCGGCTGCCGTATTTCGGTCCGCTGATGCGGAGGTTCGTGACGGCGCAGGTCTCGCGCACGCTCGCGACGCTGCTGGCGGGGGGCATTCCGCTCGTGAACTCGCTCGATATCGCCGCGAAGGCGGTCGGCAACAGGTTCATGGCCGAGAGCCTCGGCGGCGTCGCGCGCCAGGTGCGCGAGGGCGGCAGCCTCGCGGCGGCGCTCTCCGAGCGCGACATCTTCCCGCACGTCGCGGTGGAAATGGTGGAAGTCGGCGAATCGACGGGCGCTCTGGCGGATATGCTGAACAGCGTGGCCGATTTCTACGACGAGGAAAACGAGACGAGCCTCGACGCGCTTCTCCAACCTCGTGCAGCCGATGCTGCTTGATCATCATGGGCTTCGTCATCGCGGGCCTGCTGATGTCGCTGTACATGCCGCTCTTCAATCTCTCCTCGGTCGCCGGGTGATGCATGCCTGAGCCGATGCCTCCGCCGACCGAAGCCCTGTATGCCGAGCCGGCAGCGCCGCCGCCGGCCGATCGCGCCGCGGAAGAGCTCAAGGCTCGCCGGCTGGCCGGCCGCTACCAGCTCGAGTTCGTCGATCTCGACCACTTCCACATCGACCACGCGCTGTTCCGGAGCATTCCGGCGGACCTGATGCTGCGCTACGGCTTCGTGCCCTACCGCCGCGACGGCCACACGCTGCTCATCGTCGTGTCCGATCCGAGCGATTTGCAGACGATTGACGAAGTCGGCGTGCAGCTCGGGGCGCCGATCCGCGTCTGCGTCGGCACGCCGTCGGCGATTCAGAGCATCCTGAAGAAGAGCGAGAGCTCGACGCGCGTCCTCGAGGAGGCCACCGAAGGCTTCCAGATCCAGATCCTGCGCGAGGACGAGAGCGGGGAAGAGAACCTGACGGTCGAGAAGCTGACGTCAGACGGCAGCCCCGTCATCCGGCTCGTGGACTCGATGGTGTTCACCGCGCTCCAGCGGCGCGCGTCGGACATCCACATCGAGACGCAGGACGACGCGGTGCACGTGAAGTACCGCATCGACGGCGTGCTGCAGCAGGCCATGCGCCCGATCGACAAGCGCTTCCACAGCACGATCATCTCGCGCATCAAGGTCATGGCCGAGCTCGACATCGCCGAGAAGCGCGTGCCGCAGGACGGCCGCTTCAAGCTGCGCGTCCGCGGCAAGGCGATCGACTTCCGCGTGTCGATCATGCCGAGCGTGCACGGCGAGGACGCGGTCATTCGCATCCTCGACAAGGAGTCGATCAGCGAGCAGTTCACCGAGCTGCAAGCTCGACATCCTCGGCTGGCCGGAAGAGGAGATGCGGCGCTTCCGGAAGTACATCCGCGAGCCGTACGGCATGGTGCTGGTGACCGGTCCGACCGGCTCCGGCAAGACGACGACGCTCTACGCCGCGCTGTCGGAAATCAAGACGGTCGAGGACAAGATCGTCACGATCGAGGACCCGGTCGAATACCAGCTGCGCGGCATCACGCAGATTCCGATCAACGAGAAGAAGGGCCTGACGTTCGCGCGCGGGCTGCGGTCGATCCTGCGGCACGACCCGGACAAGATCATGGTCGGCGAAATCCGCGATCCCGAGACCGCGCAGATCGCGATCCAGTCGGCGCTCACCGGCCACCTCGTGTTCACGACGGTGCACGCCAACAACGTCATCGACGTGCTCGGCCGCTTCCTGAACATGGGCGTCGAGCCGTACCAGTTCGTGTCGGCGCTCAACTGCGTGCTGGCGCAGCGCCTCGTGCGCCGGATTTGCGATCATTGCCGCCGGCCGGCGACGGTCACCCGCGAGCAGCTCGCTCGAGTCGGCCATGGATCCGGAGCTCGCGCACATGCACGTGTTTGCCGAGGGCGCCGGGTGCATCGAGTGCGGCGGCACGGGCTTCAAGGGCCGGACGGCCATCTGCGAGCTGATGGACCTGACCGATCGCATCCGCGACATGATTCTCGACCGCCGGCCGACCTCGGAAATCAAGCGCGCCGCGCGCGACGAGGGCATGACGCTTCCTGCGCCAGTGCGCGGTTTCGCGCGTCCTGGACGGCACGACCACGCTCCGCGAAATCAACAAGGTGACGTTCGTCGAATGAGCGCCAGGCCGGCACGTCGATCGGGGTGGCTGTCGCCGGTTCCACCGACCGTGGCGATTGAAGTCGCCGCGGGCCGGGTCACCGTCGCCGAGCTGTCGGGCGGCTCGGGCGGCACGGTCGTTTCGGCGTTTGCCTCGGAGTCACTGCCGGCTGGCGCGGTCGTGCCCGCCCTGACGGGCGTGAATATTGCGGACGTCGAGCAGGTGGCGGCCGCGCTCGAGAGCGCGCTGACGCGGGCCGGCCTGGGCTCGCCCCGGCGCGCGGCGCTCGTGGTTCCCGACAGCGTCGCCCGCGTCTCGCTGCTGCAACTTCGAGCAGCTGCCGAGCCGCGCGAACGATCTCGATCAGCTCATTCGCTGGCAGCTGCGGAAGGCCACGCCGTTTCCCATCGACGACGCGCAGGTCAGTCATTTCCGCGCCAGCACGATCGGCACGGCGGTCACGCTGGCGGCGGTCGTGGCGCGCCGTGACGTCATTGCGCAGGACCGAGGCGGTGACCAGCCGGCTGGGCATCCATGCGGGAATCGTCGACCTGGCCAGCTTCAACATCATGAACGCCGTGATTGGCGCCGGCGCCGCACCCGCCGAAGACTGGCTGCTCGTGTCGCTCGCGGCCGAGGCGACGACGCTGGCGATCATGCGCGGCGACAATCTGATGTTCTATCGCCATCGGACGGCGGTCGATGAAGAGCCGCTCAGCGCGCTCGTGCACCAGACCGCGATGTATCACGAAGATCGCCTGGCCGGGACGAAGTTTGCCCGCGTCTGGCTGGCCGGTGCGTCCCTCTCGGGGGGAAACGCGCCGCAGGCGCGCCGCGAGATCTCCGACCGCCTGAACGTGCCGGCCGAAGCCGTGGACGTGCGGCCGGCGGCGGCGCTGCCGAGCCAGGTGTCGCCCCTGCCGGACATCATGGACGCGCTGGCGGCGCCGGTCGGCGTGCTGCTCCGCGAGCGGGCGGCGTGAGGACACGATGCTGAGAGGCAACCTCTCCACGCGCCCCTTCTACAACGAGCGGATTGGCACGCTCGCGATTGGATTCGTGGCGCTCGTGGCGTTGGCGCTGGCCGCCTTCAACGTCTCCCAGCTGGTCGCGTTGTCGCGCAGCCGCGGCGACCTCACGGCGCGGATCGCGCGTGACGCCGCCGAGACGCGCAAGATTCAGGACGAGACGGCGGCGCTGGGGCGCACCGTGGACAACAACACGCTGAAGGCGCTCGCCGTCTCGACGCACGAGGCCAACAGCCTGATCGATCAGCGGACGTTCTCGTGGACGGTGTTCTTCGGCCTGATCGAGAAGAAGCTGCCGATTGACGCGCGTCTCGTGGCCGTGTCGCCGAAGGTTGAAAAAGGCGTGTTCACCGTCACGATGATTGTCGTCGCCCGCACGCCAGGCGATGTCGCGGCGTTCGACGACGCCTTGCAGTCCGACGGCACCTTCTATGACGTGCTGCCGAGCGCGTTTCAGCAGAATGACGACGGCACGCTCACGGCGACCGTCGTGTCGCTCTACAACCCGCCGGCCGGCGCGCCCCAGCCGATCAAGGCGGGCGGGCGAGGGCGGCCATGAAGCTCTGGAGCCGCATCTATCAGGAGCGCCGGCGTGTGATGCTGCCGCTCGTGATCTTCCTGATCGCCAACATCGCGATCCTTGCCTTCGCGGTGTTCCCGCTGCGACACAGCGTCGTCGGGTACGAGAACGACGCGCGCGACGCGACGATCAGGCTCGGGCAGGCGCGGAACGCGAATCGCGCCGCGACCGCCGCCAAGGCCCGGAAGGAAGAGGCCGACCAGGAGCTGAAGAAGTTCTACGCCGAGGTGCTGCCGACCGATCAGGCCAGCGCGGTCAAGCTCGTGCTGTTCTGGGTCGGGCAGGCCGCGCGCGATGCCCGCGTCCAGTTCGAGTCGAGCCAGGCCGACGATCAGCCGCTGCACGACAGCCCGTTGTCGAAGGTCTCGTCCCACCTGACGCTTCGTGGCGACTACCAGGACATTCGCCGCTTTCTGTATGACCTCGAAACGGCGCAGCAGTTCGTCGTCGTCGAGAAGGTGGAGCTGGCGCAGCAAGGCACGACGATGTCGAACGCGGGTGGGCTGCTCGAGGTCGGCCTGGACGTGGCCACGTACTACGTCGGAGGCGAGCGGTGAAGCTGTTGCCACCGCCGGGCCCCGAACGTCGCCGCCAGCTGACGTGGCTGATCGTGCTTGTCGGGGTCGTCGGGGCCCTGGCGTGGTACGAGTTCGGCCGGCCCGAGCCGGCTGCGCCGCGCGCTGCGGCGTCCAATCCGAGGACGACCGCCGCGGCGGCCCAGGGTTCCACCGCGCTCCCCGATCCCGTCCAGCTGGACGAGCTCGGGGCGAGCACCGAACAACCGGCGCCAGGGCGAAACCTGTTCCGGTTTGGCGTCCATCCGCCGCCGCCGGCGCCGTCGATGCCCGTCACGAAGCCCGGGCCGCCGGCGCCGCCGCCACCGCCGCCAGGTCCGCCGCCGATTGCCCTCAAGTTCCTCGGCTGGATCGAACGGCCGGACATCGGCAAGGTGGCGACGCTCAAGGATCCGGCGAGCGGCGCGCTGTTCCAGGCGCTTGAAGGCCAGATCGTGGACGGCCGATACCGTCTGGTGAGGATTGGGAACGAGTCCGTCGTCGTGGCGTACCTGGATGGTACCGGGCAGCGCACGATCCCGGTGGGCGGATAGCGGGCGCAAGGGGACGGAGACGAGGCACTGGTGCTGAGACGAATCTTCCAGGGCAGCGCGATGGTTGCGGCACTCGCCGTGCTGTCCGCCTGTGCGACCGGCAAGGCGATGCACAGCGCCCAGGCGGCCGCGGACCGCGGCGACTGGGACTCGGCGGTCGCGTACTACCGCCAGGCGCTCAACAGCGATCCCAGCCGCATCGACATCAAGGTCGCGCTCGAACGGACGATGCGCACGGCGTCGGCGGAGCATCTCAAGCGGGCCAAGGCCTTCGAGTCACAGGATCAGCTGAGCGGCGCGGCGGCGGAGTACCGGCTGGCGGCCGACCTGGACCCCGGCAATACGCTGGCGCTGACCAAGGCCCTCGAGATCGAGAAGAAGATTCGCGATCAGATCGAGGCGTCGCGGCCCCGCCCGCGCATCGAAGACCTGCGCCAGCAGGCGCAGACGTCGCCGATTCCGCGCCTGGACCCGCGCGTGCACGTCACCCTGAATTTCACGAACACGGCGGTCCGCGACATCCTGTCGACCATCGCGGGCCAGGCGGGCATCAACATCACGTACGATCAGACGCCCATCCCGACGCTCAACAGCCCGTACAGCATCAACCTGCAGGACGCGACGCTCGAGGACGCCTTCAACCAGGTGATGACGGCCAACACGATCACCTATAAGGTGCAGGGCCCGCGCAGCATCTTCGTGTACGCGGACACGGCGGGCAATCGACAGAAATACGAAGACCAGTTCGTCCAGACCTTCTATCTCTCGAACGCCGACCCCGCTGAAATCGTGCAGATCGTCACGCAGGTCATCGGCACGCAGGGCGGTCCGGCCGTGCGGCCGCTGATCTTCCCGAACAAGACCGCCAACGCCGTCGAGGTGAAAGCGACGGCGCCGGTCATGCAGATCATCGCGTCGATCATCGCCGCCAACGACAAGCCGCGCGCGGAAGTGATGATCGACGTCGAGATCCTCGAAGTGGACCGCACGCGCGCGAAGGACCTCGGGCTCGATCTGACGAACTACGCCCTCGGCTTCTCGTTCTCACCGGAAGTCGCGCCGCCCAACACGGCCGGCACGTTCCCACCCGGGACGCCGCCGCCCTTCAACCTGAACACGATCAGCCGCGGCGTGAGCCCGGCCGACTTCTACATGACGGTGCCGTCGGCGCAGATCAAGCTGCTCGAGTCGGATCAGAAGACGAAGCTGCTGGCCAAGCCGCAGATTCGCGGCCGCGAGAACGCGCAGATCACGCTCAACCTCGGCGACGAAATCCCGGTGCCGACGACCTCGTTTCTGCCGGTCGCCGCTGGCGGCGTCGCGACGCAGCCGCAGGTGTCGTACACGTACCGGCAGGTCGGCGTGAACCTGCAGATCACGCCGCGCGTGACCTATCAGGACGAGATCGTGCTGCAGTTGATGGTCGAGAAGAGCGGCCAGGGCCAGAACGTGGACGTGGCCGGCCAGAGCCTGCCGAGCTTCGTCACCCGCCGGGCGACGACCGAGCTGCGGCTGCGCGACGGCGAGTCGAACCTGCTCGCCGGACTGTTGAAAGAAGAAGACACCAACACGCTCACGTCGCTTCCCGGGCATCATGCAGATCCCCGTGCTCCGGTCGATCTTCGGCAACACGAATTCGCAAAATGCGACGACCGACGTCGTGATGATCGTCACACCGCACATCGTCCGGTCGCACGAGCTGACCGCCGCTGACGTGCAGCCGCTCTACGTCGGCACGGGCCAGAACTTTGGCGCCGGCACGCCGCCGTCCCTGTTCCCACCGGGAGCGCCACCGCCGCCTGAGCCGGCGGGCGTCACGGGTGGAACGGTCTCGAATCCGCCGGCCGCTGGGACCGGCCGGGGCGCCGGTGGGGCCCCCACGCAGCCCACGACGCCGCCGGCGAATCCGACGACGCCGCCGGCCGGGGTGACGCCGCCGGCGGGCGGTCGCGGCGAGGCGCCGCCGCGTCCCACCATCGTGCCGCTCGAGCCCGTGACCGGTGCGCCGGCGGGTGCGGCACCACAGGCGCCGCCGGCCCAGGTCGTCGTCACGGTGCCGACGCAGCCGCTGACCGTGGGAGGCGTGCCGGGCACGGTGCCGCTCACGATCACCGGCGTGTCGCAGGTCTCCGCCGTGTCCATCACGATCACGTACGATCCGAAGGTGGTGCGCGCCGTCTCGGTGTCGCAGGGCCTGTTCATGCAACAAGGCGGAAACCAGCCGACGTTCTCGCAGAAGTTGGACACGCCTGGCCGCGTCGACATCGCGATTGCGCGGACGAAGGACGAGTCCGGCGCGTCAGGCACCGGGCTGCTGGCGGGCATCCTGTTCCAGCCCGTCGCGGCCGGCACGTCGCCGATCACCGTGACCGCGGTGGTGCTCAACGCGGCCGGACAGCCGGTGGCCGTGCAGATCGCCCCGGCATCGATTACTGTGAAGTAGGGGAAGCGCCATGCGCTGGATGCGCCGTTCGTCCGGCGGTTTCACGTTCATCGAGCTGGTCGTCGCGACGGCGGTCATCATGATCCTCGCGTCGGCGGCCCTGCCGCTCGTGCGGATCTCGATCCGCCGGCAGCGCGAGACCGAGCTGCGCGCCGATCTCCGCCAGATGCGCGCGGCGATCGACAAGTTCAAGGACTACGCGGACGCCGGCCGCATCGCGCCGACGGAGGTCCAGTTCGCCAGCGAGAACTATCCGACCTCGCTGCAGCAGCTCGTGGACGGCGTGGCGCTCAACAACGACGCGAGCGGCCGCAAGATGAAGTTCCTGCGCCGGATTCCAATCGATCCCATCACGAACTCGACCGACTGGGGCCTGCGCTCGTACCAGGATCAGCCGGGCTCGACGACCTGGGGCGGGCAGAACGTGTACGACGTCTACTCGAAGGCCGACGGCAAGGGCCTCGACGGCACGAAGTACAAGGACTGGTAGCCATGATGCAACGACTTCGCGCGCGCACCGACGGCGGCTGGACGCTCATCGAGCTGACGGTCGTGATCTCGTTGATCATGATCCTCTCGGCGGTCGCGCTCTCGTCGTATCGCAACTCGATCACCAGCGCGAAGGAAGCCGCGCTGCGTTCCGATCTGTTCCTGATGCGAGACGCGATCGACCAGTACTACGCCGACAAGGGCAAGTACCCGGATTCCCTCGACACCCTCGTGTCTGAGAACTACCTCCGGACGGTCCCGAAAGATCCCTTCACGGATTCCACGACGACCTGGCAGACGACCGAAGCCGACGCGCCGCCGGGAACGACGACGACCGCGTCCCCAGGGATCTACGAGGTGAAGAGCGGATCGCCACTCAGCGCGCTCGACGGCTCGCGCTACTCCGACTGGTGAGATTCCAGGCGAGATTCGTCTCGGGACCGACGCTCAGTTGATCACGATCGGCACGGTCAGCGTGAATGCCGGTCCCGCCTGCGGGAACACCGTCACTGTTGCCGTGTGCCCGCCCTTCGACAGGTACACGTGGCTCTGCGCGTTGCTCACCGAGCTGATGGGCGGATCGCCTTCGCCGAAGTCCCAGACATAGTGGTCGATCAGCGCGCCCGTTGTGGGCGTGACGGTGAACAGGATTGACCCGCCCAAGGCCACACTCGCTGGGTTGGCGACGCCGACGGCACTGAGTGGCGCGACGACAATCGGCGAGTTGATCGATGTCGTCTGGCCGTCCGGATCGGTCGCCGTGATCTTCATGGTCAGCGCGCCCGATCCCGAGAACAGGTGCTGCACGGGCGTGTTGCCGGAAATCTCGCCGAGCTGCGCCGGCGTGCTGCCGTCGCCAAAATCGACGACGACGTTCTTCACCACCGGGGTGCCGCCGCCCGTGGCCGTCACGCCCACGGTGAAGCTCGCGGGGACGCTGACCGTCAGACTGGTCGGTGCGCTGAGCGTGAGGCTGATCTTGCTCTTCATGGTGACGTCGACGGAGCCGGTCAGCGCCTCACTGGCGCCGCCCGAGCTCGCGGTCACCGTGGCCGCGGCGTTCGTCGTGAGCGTCGTCGAGGCGTTTCCACCTTCGTTCGTCACGACCGTGGTGGCCGAAAGCGTGCCGGCGGTCGTCGTGAAGCTGACCGGCACGCCCAGCAGGCCGTTGCCCTGGGCGTCCTGAACGGACGCGATGATTGTGGTACTGCCGCCCCCCGCCGAGACCGTTTGCGGATTTGCGGTGACCGCGATGCGGGTGGCCCCGGCCGCGCCAATGGCGACGTCGAGGGTCTTCGACGCCGGACCGGAGATTGCCGTGATGGTCGCTTTGCCCGAACGTCCGTCGCCGTGGAGCTTGACGACAGCCTTGCCGCCGTCCGTGCGCGCCTCCGACGGCTCCAGACGCCCGAGCGTCGTCGTAAAGGAGACTAACGTGCCGTTGGCGACCGGCGTGCCGACACCCGGTGTCACGGTCTGGTCGGTGCCGCTCCCGGTGACGCCGCCTTCAATCAGGACGGCCGTGACATCGGTGGTGCCGTTGACCGGCAGGGTGACGGTGGAGGCAATCAGGGTGATCGAGGTGCCCGATGGCGCGGTGAGCGGCATCGAGTTGCACGACGCGCCCGATAATCCGAGGAGCAGAGAGGCGGCTCCGACCGACGCCGCATACGTCCAGGCGCGGCGGCGGGCGGAAGTGAACATCATGCTGACGAATAAGTATAATAGTCTCATGGACTTAGCCGGTCAAGGCGCCTCCGCTGGTCCTCGCCCAAATGGCTCTCGGTTGGACGATGACGGCTATATTCTGGCCGTCCTTCTTATCGGCATGGCCATCGCTGCAGTTTGGATGAGCGCCGCACTTCCTGCCTGGCGCCAGCAAGCCCAGCGCCAGCGGGAGCAGGACCTGATATTCCGCGGCGAGCAGTACGCCCGGGCGGTCGCGCTCTACTACCTGAAGAACAGCTGCACGCTGCCGACCAATGTCGATGACTTGGTCTCGCGGAAGTTCCTTCGCAAGAAGTGGAAGGACCCGATCACCGACGACGACTTCGTGCTCATTCCGGGAGCGCAGCCGGGCCAGACGGGCGCGCCGGGGACCACCGGCCGAGGCGGGCCGCCGATCAACAACCCGCAGCGCGGTACGGGCGCGCCGCCGATGATCGGGGGCGGTCAGAACACCGGCCGCACGGGTGCGCCCTCGACGGGCGCGCCTTCGACCGGCTTTCCTGGCCAGAGCGGCTCGACACTGGGCGGCGGTGGCATCGCCGGCGTGATGAGCAAGAGCACCGCATCGTCGATCATGATCTACAACGGCCAGCAGGCCTACAACGGCTGGCAGTTCGTCTACCAGTCGCAGCTGCAGAAGATGGGGCAGACGCCGCAGTGTGGCGGCGCCAATCAAGGACCGGGGCGCGGCGTCAACCAACCGGGTCGGGGCGGTCCCGTGGATGGACGGGGCGTCGGCCGCGGCGGCCCCGATTTCGGTCGAGGCGTCGGCGGTCCCGGCCGGCAAGGAGCTCCCGGTCGAGGCCGCGACGCCGGCCCTGGACCGATCATCGGTCGAGGCCGCGGTGGAGGCGGCGGCGGAAGCCTGCACTGATATCACGGCGTCGGACCTGAGAACGCCGCCATCACGGCGTCGTGCAGCCTGGGGCGCAGCGGAATGAGCGCGTCGTTGGCTCGGGTCGGATGCACGCGGTTGGTCAGCAGCACGACGTAGACGTCCTTTTCGGGATCAATCCAGAGCGACGTGCCGGTGAAGCCGGTGTGCCCGATGGCGCGCGCCGACATCCGTGTGCCGCACGATGACGTCGGCAGCATCGTGTCCCATCCGAGGGCGCGCGAGCTTCCGGGTACGCTCGTTCGCGTCGTGAACCTGCGAATCTCGTCCGGCCGTCCGAGCACGGTCGGCGCGTGGAACGTCGCGAGCACGAGCTGGGCGAAGCGGCCGACGACGCCTGCGGTGCCGAAGAGTCCGGCGTGTCCGGCCACGCCGCCGAGCGCCGCGGCATTTTCGTCGTGCACTTCGCCCTGCAGCACCCGGCCCCGCCACGCGTCGGCCTCGGTGGGCGCGATGCGCGCGCGCCATTCCGCTGGCGGGCGATAGCGGATGTCGCCGCTCAGGCCGGACGAAAGCAGCGCGAACTGCCGATCGAGCGGCGAGCCTGCGCTGTCTTCGAGGACGAAGCCCAGCAGCATGAAGCCGACATCGGAGTAGACCGACGCGGTGCCCGGCGGCCGCTCGAGGGGCAGCGCGACGATCGCGCGCTCGACGTCCGCGCGGCCGCGCACGTGCTCCCAGAGCCTGGCGTGCGCGGGCAGGCCGGAGGAATGATCGAGCAGCTGGCGGATCGTGACGCTCGCGCGGTCCGCGCCGGTCCAGCTCTTGAGGCGGCTCGCGACGGTGGTCTCGAGCGTCAACCGGCCCTCGCGAATCGCGCGCATCACGAGCGAGGTCGTGGCGATGACTTTTGTCAGCGACGCGAGATCGAAGATCGTGTCGAGCCTCGTGACCGGCGCGCCGGGGTCGTAGGTGAGCTTGCCGAACGGCTCGCGCCACAGCGGACCGCGCGATCGGCCGACTTCGACGACCGCGGCGGGAAAGGCGCGCGCGTCCACCCCGGCGCGCAGCACGTCGCGTGCGGCGCCGAGGCGCGAGGCATCGGCCGCGAGCGGCGTGTCAAACGGCATGACTCAGCGGGTGCCGCCGCCGGGGGGTTCGATCACGGCCTGCCGGAGCTCGGCGAAGTACGTCGCGGGGTGGTCGCGCGAGCCCGCGAGGTTGTCGTAGGAGAACACGACGAAGCCGGCCGTGCCCATCCGGCGGGCCGTGCGAAGGCGATCGGCCGTCGCGTCCACCGGCAGGCGATAGGCGCCGACGCCGACCCAGAGCGCGGTCGTGCCGGCCGAGCCTCGCGCCTTGGCGAGCAGGTCGGAGAATTCCCGCGCGTCGGGCGTGTAGATCATCGGGCAGAGCGCATCGAACAGCCGCGCGGACGCCCAGGCCTGCCAGTCCTGGAAGCGATAGGTCACGGCCTCGTCGGCGCTCTTGCCGACGGCTGCCGAGACCACGGCGTCCGGGCGCACGCGCCGCACGGCAGTCACGAGCCGCGTGGCGAGCGCCGTGATCCGATCGCGGCGAAACTTCGTCCAGCCCTCGGGAAGAAACGTGGTCCACGCCGCGGGGTCTTTGATCGCCCGCGCGTCGAGGCGCTGGCGCTCGGCCGTCAGGCCCGCGACGTGCGCGGCGCGGAATGCCGCCAGCGCCGTCGCGCTGTAGTCGAACGCGTCGGACGGGAAGCGCAGGTAGTCCAGGTGGACGCCGTCCACGGGATACTTCGTCGCAATCTCGGTGACGACCTGCTCGAGGTAGGCTTGCGCGGCGTCGGTGGCCGGCGACAGGTACAGACCTTCGACGGTGTTGGTCGGCCGCGTCCATCGCGCAATCGCGTCCACGTAGCGCGGGGATCTGGGATCGACGTGTTTCAGCGACGACGCGAGCGCGCCGGGCACCATGAGCCATTCGGGATGGCGCACGGCGACGTGGCGCGGGGATTTCGGCAGGGTCGTCGCGCTGCCGACGTAATTGACGTTGATCCACGCGTGCACACGCAGACCCGCGTCGTGCGCCGCGGCGATCGTCGTCGCGAGCGGGTCGAACGCGGCCGGCTGGTCCGCGAGCGCCGCCGCACGCGGGTCGATCGCGCTCGTGTAGTAGGCCTCGCCGAGCGCGCGGACCTGCACGAGCAGCGTGTTGAAGCCGCCGTCGTGCGCGGTCCGCACCATCTCGGCGATCTTCTCGGGCGACGTCAGCGCGGTGCGTTCCACCCAGAGCGCGCGGACTTCGCCGCCCGCAGGACGACCGGACGGGGCGATCGACGTCAGGCTGGGGGCAAGAAAACTGAGGCCGAGCCAAGCGACCGCGCAAGACACGCGAAGCATGCGATCGACACGAGCGTACGCAGCGCGTCCGCGTGGTGTCAACGGAAAATGCGATAGATTCATTCACGGATGTTCGTCATCGGCCTCGATGCCGGCGGGACCAAGACGGTGTGTCAGCTCGCGGACGAGCACGCGCGCGTGCTGGCCGAAGCGCGCGGGCCGGGGGCGAACCTGCAGGTCGGCGGCGAGCTCGAAGTCGAGAAGGTGCTGCACGGCGTGATGTCCGACGTGCTCGCCGGGAAGCGGGCGATCGTGCCGCGCGCCATCTGCTGCGGCATGGCGGGCGTGGATCGCCCGGAGGACACCGCGACCATTCGCGCCATCCTGACGCGCATCGGGCAGCACGCCGATCTGCTCATCGTCAACGACGCGCTGATTGCGCTCGAGGCCGGCGCGCCTGGCGAGGCGGGCGTCGTCGTCGTGTCAGGCACCGGATCGATTGCCTACGGGCGCGACGATCGCGGCCGCGCGGCGCGCGCGGGCGGATGGGGGCACGTCCTCGGCGACGAAGGCAGCGGGTACTGGCTCGGCCGCCACGCGCTGCAGGCGGTGGTCCGCGCGGCAGATGGGCGCGGGCCGGAGACGTTGCTGACCGCGCGGGTGCTCGATCACTACCGCGTTCGGCGCGCGCAGGACCTCGTGCACGAGATCTACTACAGCGGCGCGCGGCCACGGGCGCTCGCGACGCTCGGATCGCTCGTGCAGGCCGCCGCGGAGGACGGCGATCCCGTCGCCGGGGGGCTCATCGAACGCGGCGCCGCGGAGCTGGCGGCCGCGGCGCTCTCGGTCACGTCCCGCCTGGGCCTGCGCGCGTGTCCCATCGTGCTCGCCGGCGGCATGTTCCGCGGCGTGCCCCGCCTTCGCGCCGCCGTGGTCGATCGACTGCAGGCCGCGCTTCCGCAGGCGACGATCCGGTCCCTCGACGTGGAGCCGGCGCTGGGCGCCGTGCGGCTCGCGCTGGCCGTCGCGGCGGGCAAGGCCGTCGTGCCCGCCTACATGGACGCCATCGCGTGATGCGCATCGTCATCCAGCCCACGGCGGAGGCCGCCGCGCGCAGCCTCGCCGCAGCCCTGGCGCGCGCCATCCGGCGGCAGCCGTCGATCGTGCTCGGTCTGCCGACCGGGCGAACACCCGTCCCGCTCTACGCGGAGCTCGTGCGGCTGCACCAGCGGGGCCGGGCGGATTTCCGTCGGGTGACCACGTTCAATCTCGACGAATTCGTCGGCCTCGCCCCGAACGACCCGCGCAGCTACCGGGCGTTCATGCAGCGTCATCTCTTCGGCGGCGTCAACCTCCACCGGGGCCGGATTCACTTCCTCAACGGGCGCGCGCGGCACTGGCGGCGTGAGACGGCGCGATACGAACGGCAGTTGGCGGCCATTGGGGGACTCGACGTGGTCGTGCTGGGCGTTGGCCACAACGGCCATCTGGGCTTCAACGAGCCCGCCGCCGCCCTCGAGCCGCGGACGCACCGCGTGACGCTGCGCGCGGCGACGCGGCGGGCCAACGCGTGGCTGTTCGGCGGCGTGTTGCGCGCCGTGCCGACGCACGCGTTGTCCATGGGGATTGGGACGATCCTGAGCGCGCGGCACGTCGTGCTGCTCGCGACCGGTCCGGGCAAGGCGTCGATCGTGCGCCGCGCGCTCACCGGTCCGGTGACGACGCGGGTGCCCGCGTCGCTGCTTCAGCTGCATCCGAGCACGCTGGTCGTGCTCGACCGGGACGCGGCCGCCGACATCTGAGTGCAGGCACACCGAGACGCCGGAGGCGGCGGCATCCGACCCGCGCGCTATCCCTCGCCGTCTTCGGGTGTCTTCGCCGTCAGCAATTTCCGAATGCTCGGCTCGAGCTTTTCGCCGAGCGCCTCGCGAATGGAGTCGTCGGCGCGGCGCAGACGGCGCTGCGCCTGCGCGTAGGACAAGCCGGCCTTCTTCATCACGATGGCCGCCTTGACGTTCCACTTGGCGTTGCGCAGTACCTCCGCGGCTTCGTCCGGCGAGATCCCGGTGACCATCGCGACGATGCGCTGCGCGCGATCCTTGAGCTTCTCCGAGCCGGTCTGCACGTCCACCATCAGGTTGCCGTACGTCTTGCCGATGCGGATCATCGCGAGCGTGGTCAGCATGTTGAGGACCATCTTGGTCGCGGTGCCGGCTTTCAGGCGCGTCGAGCCGGCGATGACCTCGGCCCCGACGGCCGGCGCGATGATCAGATCGACGAAGTTCTGCAGCTCCGTGCCGGGCCAGCAGGTGACGAAGATGATCCGCGCGCCCTTCTTGCGCGCGCCGGTGAGCGCGCCGCGCACGAACTGCGTGATACCGCTGGCGGACACGCCGATGACGACGTCGCGCTTCGACACGCGCAGGCGCGACATGCTGCGCGCGCCCTCTTCGAAGTTGTCTTCGACTCCCTCGCGCGCGCGGAAGACGGCCTCCTGTCCGCCCGCCATGATCGCCTGCACGAGCTTGGGCGGCGTGCCGAACGTCGGCGGCATCTCCGCGGCCTCGACGATGCCGAGCCGGCCGCTCGTGCCGGCGCCGACCAGGAACAGCCGGCCGCCTTTGCGCAACCCGTTCGCGATGATGTCCACGCCGTGCGCGATGCGCTCGCGTTCCCGGTGCACCGCGGACACCACGCGGCGATCCTCGTTGCTCACGAGGTCCACCATGTCGAGGACGGACATCCGGTCGATCCCGAGCGTGGCCGGATTGATGGCTTCGGTTGGAAGATCTTGCCACTTCGAATGGTACGGCATGCCAGACGCGCCTTGAAGGCTGCCTAGCGTACTCGGATACCCGGGCGATGGCAATGACTTCGCAAGCCGCTTGGGAATTTCCGCCATTGGTGGTGTGATCGTCGCGTCGTGCCACGCCAACCGCGCAAGTCGCCCCCGCGCCCGCGTGCCGGCGCCGCGCGCGTCGCCGCCCCGGCGGATGCCGTCCGCCCGCCGATGTCCATCGTCCGTTACCTGCGGCACGTCGAGGTCGAGCGGCGTCTCGCGGCGAACTCGCTCGAGGCCTACCGCCGCGACCTGTCGAAGCTGGCCGCGTTTGCGGCGTCGCGCGAGCGTTCGGTTGACGCGCTGGACCGCGGCGACCTCGAGGCGTTCGTGCGCGAGATGATGGCCGGCGGCCTGTCGCCGACCTCGACCGCGCGCCTGGTCGCGTGCGTGCGCGGCTTCTACCGGTTTCTGCGCCTGATTGGCGAGGTCGCGCAGAATCCGGCAGACGACCTCCGCGCGCCGCGCATGCTGACGTCGCTGCCGCACGCGCTGTCGATCGAGGACGTCGACGCGCTGATCGCGGCGCCCGACGCGTCGAGCCCGAAGGGCCTGCGTGATCGTGCGCTGCTCGAGGTCCTGTATGCGACGGGCGTGCGGGTGTCCGAGCTGGTCGGGCTCAGGGTGAACGACCTGCGCACCGACGAGGGCTTCATCAAGGTCACGGGGAAGGGGAGCAAGCAGCGGCTCGTGCCGATTGGCGACGCCGCGGCCGGCTGGCTGCGGCAATACCTGGCGACCGCGCGCCCCGCGCTCACGCACGGCCGCGAGACACCCTGGGTGTTCGTCAACGCCCGGGGCGGCGGCCGCCTCACCCGGCTCGGCTTCTGGAAGCTGCTCAAGACGTACGGCCGGCGCGCCGGCGTCCGCGGCCGGCTCAGCCCGCACGTGCTGCGCCATTCGTTCGCCACGCACCTGCTCGAGCGCGGCGCGGATCTCCGCGCGATTCAGGCCATGCTCGGCCACGCCGACCTCTCCACGACGCAGATCTACACGCACGTACTCGAGGCGCGCCTGCGCCAGGTCTACGACCGCTTTCACCCGCGCGCCTGAGGTACGCCGAGCAATGGCTGGCCGAGCGATTGACCGCCCAGCGCACCGTCTGGTACCGTTAGCTGTTCTGCGGGTGCGTGTCAGGCCCGCCTGTAAGGAGTCGCTTCATGGGGCGCAACGGCCGCCATCTGTTCACGTCCGAGTCAGTCACGGAAGGTCATCCCGACAAGATCGCCGATCAGATTTCCGACGGCATTCTCGATTCGATTCTCGCGCAGGACCCGGTGGCCCGCGTCGCGTGCGAGACGCTCGTCACCACCGGGCTCGCGATCATCGCCGGCGAGATCACGACCAATTGCTACGTCGATTTCCAGAAGATCGTCCGCGAGGTGATCAAGGACGTCGGCTATACCCGCGCCAAGTACGGCTTCGACTACGAGACCTGCTCGGTCCTCTCGTCGATTCACGAGCAGTCGCGCGACATCGGCCAGGGCGTGGACACCGGCGGCGCCGGCGACCAGGGCCTCATGTTCGGCTACGCCTGCACGGAAACGCCGGAGCTGATGCCGCTGCCGATCATGCTGGCGCACAAGCTCGTGCGCGGTCTGTCCGAGCTGCGGCGCTCGAACGTCGTGCGATTACCTCCGCCCCGACGGCAAGTCGCAGGTCACCGTCGAGTACGAGGGCACGCGCCCGGTGCGCGTCGACGCGATCGTGCTCTCGACGCAGCACAGCCCGACGGCGACGCAGGACGCGATTCGCGAGGACCTGATCGAGCGCATCGTGCACAAGGTCATTCCCGCCGAGCTGATGGACAAGAAGACGAAAATCTACGTCAACCCGACCGGCCGGTTCGTGACCGGCGGCCCGCACGGCGACGCCGGCGTCACCGGCCGCAAGATCATCGTCGATACCTACGGCGGCGCGGCGCCGCACGGCGGCGGGGCCTTCTCGGGCAAGGATCCAACGAAGGTCGATCGGTCCGCGTGCTACATGGCGCGCTACATCGCCAAGAACATCGTCGCGGCGGGGCTGGCCGAGCGTGCGCTGGTGCAGCTGGCGTACGCCATTGGCGTGGCCGACCCCGTGTCGATTCTCGTGGACACGTCGGGCACGGGCCGCGTCGCTGACGACAAGCTCGTCGAGCTGGTGCGCGGGCACTTCAAGCTGACGCCGCGCGGCATCATGGAGACGCTCGACCTGCGGCGGCCGATCTACCGGAAGACGGCGGCGTTCGGCCACTTCGGCCGGACGGAGCCCGAGTTCACGTGGGAGCGTACCGATCGCGCAGCCGCGCTCCGCGCCGACGCCGGCCTCTAGTCTCTTGTTTGTTGACGGGCTCGGCGGCCGAATCGCCGCGGCCCGGGTCTAACTGAACGACGTGCCGCGATTCCTGCGCTCGGTGTTCCTCGTCGCGGCGGCCGGCCTCGCGGCCGTCGCGTGCTACATCGCTGTCACGCTGCCGCCACGCGCGGTCGCGCTCTCCGTGGCGCCGCCGCCGGGCGTCGTCTTCGGCGCGTATCACATCCACTCCACTCGATCGGACGGCTCGGGCACGCCCGACGAAATCGCCGCCGCGGCCGCGCGCGCCGGGCTGGCGTTCGTGATCGTCACCGACCACGGTAACGGCACGCGAACGCCCGACCCTCCGGCGTACCGCCACGGCGTGCTGTGCCTCGACGGCGTCGAGGTCAACACGTTTGCCGGACATCTGGTGGTCCTCGGGTTGGCGCAGCCGGCGCCGTACCCGCTCGCCGGCGAGGCGATCGATGTCGTCGACGACGCGCACCGTCTGGGCGGCTGGACGGTCGTCGCGCATCCCGATTCGCCGAATCCGGACCTGCGCTGGCGGGCGTGGGGCGTGCCCTACGACGCGGTTGAGTGGATCAACGCGGACTCCGAGTGGCGCGACGACTCGCCGATGACGCTCGCGGGGACCGTGCTCCGGAGCGTGGTTCGGCCAGCGGAGTCGGTCGCGTCGCTGTTCACGCGGCCGAGTCGGACGCTGCAGCGGTGGGACGCGACCAACCAGGCGCGCGCCGTCGTGGCGCTCGCCGCCGTCGACGCGCACGCGCGGTTCGACTGGCGGAACACCGAGCCGCGCCCGCGGACGCTGATCGCGCGGCCGCGATACGAGGATATGTTCAGGACGCTCGCGCAGGGGGTGTGGCTGGACGCGCCACTGACCGGCAGCGACGCGCCGGGCGACGCCGCCCGCCTGCTGCGGGCGATCGAAGCGGGGCAGACGTTCTCGATCGTGCGCGCCTTCGCGGCCCCGGCGTTCATGTCGGTCACGGCGGACCAGGGCGGCCGCATCACGCGGATGGGCGGCCGGCTGCCGGACATGAGCCCGATGCAGCTCGTTGCGGCCGTGCCTGGCGTGCCGGACGCCGACGTCCTGCTGCTGCGAGACGGCACGGTGATCGCGAGAGGGAAGGGGGAGGCGTCCATCACCGGCGCGCCCTCACCCGGCGCGTACCGCGCCGAGGCGTATTTTCCCGGCTTCAGCGTGCCCTGGCTGGTGGCGAATCCGATCTACGCGGGCGCGCCGCCCGTCGAGTCCGTCGTCGTGCCGCCGCCCGTCGCGCAGTCTCCCGAGCCGATTGCGCTCGGCACCGGCTGGCGGACCGAGCTCGACCGCACCTCCACGGCCACGCTCGATTCCTCACCGCAGGCGCTCATGCTGACGTACGCTCTCGGCGGCGGCCAGCCGGCCGGGCAGTACGCGGCCGCCGTCACGGAGGTGCCGGACGCCGAGGCGATCGACGCGGTGACGTTCAGGGCCCATGCGGACCGTCCGATGCGCGTGTCGTTGCAGCTCCGGCTGATCAGCGGTCGGCGATGGCGGCAATCGGTCTACCTGGATGGGACCGCGCGGACCGTGACCGTGCCGCTTCAGAGCTTCGAGCCCGTGGATCCTCAAGGCATTCTGCGGCCCACCGCGGCTCGCATCCGCAGCCTGCTCGTGGTGGTCGACACCCTCAATGCGTTGCCGGGAACGAAAGGCACGGTGACGATCGAGGCCCTCACGCTGAACAAAGCGCCGGCAGATGGCGGCGCGGGCGCGGTCAGGTTCGAACGGTGAGTATCAGGTAGGCCGCGCCGGCCAGAAACAGGATGTTCGCTGCCCAGGCGGCAAGCGCCGCGGGCAGCACCGCCGCGGCGCCCATCGCGACGAAGACGGTCAGCAGCAGCCAGTAGCCCACGGCCAGTACCAGCGCCAGGCCGATGCCGTAGAGCGCGCCGCGGCGCCCGGTCGTGACCCCAAAGGGCACGCCGAGCAGCGTCATCACGAGCGTCACGAGCGGAAGCGCGATCTTCTTCTGCAAACCGACTCGCTGCTCGGACAGGCTGAGCCCCGTTCCGCTCAGACGCGAGATGTAGTCGCGCAGCTGGCCGAAGGTCATCATCTCGGTCTCGACCTGCGCGGCGCTGAAATCGCCGGGTTCGCCGAGGGTGATCGCGCGGGCCGTGAACGCTTCGTGCGATCCCGATGGCGTCTTCCGGAAGCGCTGCACCCATCCCTTGTCGGCCTGCCACGTCTGGCCGCGCCGGAACGCGGCCCGCGTCGCGAAGGTGTGGGACGCGAGGCGGTAGGGAGATGTGGCGGTCTCGAACACCGAGACGTCGTAGAACGTCGCGCGCCGCGGCTCGTAGGCGAGGTAGTAGTACATCCGCCCGTTGCTGGCGGCGTACCAATGCCGGTTGTCCACGTCCACCGTGTGCGGCGCGCGGCCGCGAATGAGGTCGTTGAGCGTGTCGGCCTTCCGCTTGGCGTCCGGCAGCACGCGCTCCTGGACGAGAAACAGCACGCCGCTCCAGAGAAGCGCAAGGGCGAGGAGCGGGATGGCCGCGCGATAGAGGCTGACGCCGCACGCGCGCATCACCGTCAGCTCGCTCGATCGCGTCAGGCCGCCAATGGTGGCCAGCACGGCCACGAGCGTCGCGGTGGGCACCACGAAGATGACGAACTGCGGCGTCGAGTACCACAGATACTGCGCCACCATGCCCATCGTCGCCTGCCCCTTCAGGACTTTCTCGGAGAGGTCGATGACGGTGCCGATGTAGTACAGGCCGAGAAACGCCAGAAACGCGAGCGCGGCGACGCGCAGGTACTGCGTGCTGACGTACAAATCCAGGAGCCGCGGGCGGGGCAGCGTGAACTCCGGGACGCGAATCACCAGCACCACGCGCGGCGGCGGACCCGGCGTGTCGCCGTCGGCCGTCCGGCGGCGCGGGCGCGTCAGCAGCTGCGTCAGCCGATCGAGGCCAATCGGGATCGTCAGCGCGGCCCCGCTCGATCGCTCGCGCCGCCAGAGCAGCCAGATGCCGAGCGCGCCCAGGACGATATTGGGGAACCAGCGGGCCCAGACGGGCGGGAAGTGGTCGCCCTTGACGAGTCCCTCCGCCAGCTCGAGCAGCCCGTAGTAGACGAAGATCACGATCAGCCCCAGCGTGAGGCCGGCGAGCTTGCCTTCCTTGCGCGTGTGGAGGCCGAGCGCCAGGCCGATCATCCCGAAGACCAGGCACGCCATCGGGAACGAGAACTTCTGGTGGAGGTACATCACGGCCTGACGCGCCGTCCCGCCATGGCGCCGGTCCTCGTCGATGAGCTTCTTGAGGTCGGCGATGTACATCTCGGGCAGGCCCCGGTCGAGGTTGCCTGAGCCGAAGACCGAATCCGCGGGGATCTGAATCCGGAGCGGCTCGCTCGTCTCCGAGACGTCGTAGACGGTCGGGTCCTGGCCCGGCATGTACCGGCGCGCCTGGTCGAGCCAGAGATCGACTTCGTGCTTCTCGCTGGTCGAGGACCAGGCGGCCCGATTCGGCGAGGGTCACCGTGGGCCGGCCGGGTTGATTGGTGTCGGCCAGGAAGACGCCCGACCAGCCGCCGCCCGGCTTGCTGCCGCGGACGTACAGCACTTTGCCCGGGAAGCCCTCGTAGAAGACGCCGGCCTTGACGTCGGTGTCGGTCTGCTGGGCCAGCAGGTGGAAGGTCACCTCGCGGAACTTCTGGTTGCCGGCGGGGACCGCCTTCGACCATGACGTAGAGGTCGGCCGCCGCGACGAGGATGGCGAACAGGGCCACGGGGCGCAGCAGGCGCAGGGGGTTCACGCCGCAGGCCAGGAGCGCGACGGCCTCGCGGTCGCCGGAGAGCCGGCCGAGCGCCATGAGCAGGCCGGCCAGCAGGGCCATCGGGATGGTCACGCCGAGCGACTGCGGCAGCAGCGTCAGCAGTAGAAACCCGACGGTCGGCAGGGGCACGTTCTTGGCCAGCAGATTCTGCGCGTAGTTCAGCATCGGCTGGACGGCCAGCGCGAACGTGAACACTCCGAGCGCCAGCGAGAACGGCGCCAGGATTTCGCGAAGGACGTAGCGGTCGAGCGTGCGCATCAGCAGCGAGCGATCCGGGTATCGGCCGCGTCCGTTCGGACGCCAGCGGGTCCGCGGGGGTCTGCGGGCCGGGCGGGGCTCGCACAGGTCTTCCACAGGCCGTGTTTTCTAAGCATTTCTGTAACGTCTGATAAGATATGTTATGTTTACTTCAGGGCGTCCCGGGGCTCCGGGAGCCTGGAAATCGCCGCTCGTCAGGCGCCGCCAGTCAGGCGCCGCCCAGACTCCCCTTCGCATCTTGCCAGCCACGCACGCAGTGCCGGCGCAATCTCTGATCGTTGCGCGTTGGCTCGACCTCGCGCGCGCCCAGGCGTGAATTTCAGTCAGGACTCGCCATCCGTGCAACTGAATACGTATTCACCGCCCGAGGTCCGCATCGCATATTCATACGCACGGTTGGCAACCCTGCCGGGCGTCGCTGCCGCACCGCCAATCGTCGGCGTTCGCTTGCTCGACCTCGCCGGCGTTCATGGCGTGGCTCGTGCCCGGCCCGGTCCTTGGACACCAGCCGCGCGATGGGCCTACCTCGTGGGCGGCGTCTTGCGACGACGCGTGTTGGTCGGCATCGCCATGCCATGGAAGGCTTCGCGTCCTCAGCTGGCAGGCCCCGCGCCATCGAGTGCGGGTCCGCGGGCGGCGCAGCCTCCGGTTCGCGCGTCCCCCGCCGCTTCGTTCGATTCTGCCTGCCGGACGCCGCCGAAGCCAGGCCCGTCGTGGCCCTGTCGTCAGGGCCGGACGGCCCACGCTTGCGGCCAGTCAGGCGGGCGACTCCGTCGCCCTGCCGTCCCCCGGACGTCCGCGCCGCGCGAGTCCCTTCGTCCCTCCTTCTATCCAGCATGGCGACGCGCGCGAGACGTGACCGTCCTATCGAGCCTTGCGAAGCTCGGCGATGATCGCCTCGAGCGCGGCAATCACTTCCGTGCGATCGACTTCGCTGCGCTTGAACTGAAGCCGCAAGTTGAAGGCGTTGGTGGGCGGCCGGTACTGGAAGACAAACGCCTTGGGGCGACCGGCCTTGGGTTTCGAGACCGCCTTGCGCGCCTGCTCCCGCGTGATGCCGCCCGTGCGGCCTTCGCGCGTGAGTTGCTCGACGAGCGCGATCATTTTCTGTGGCGTCTGCTGTCTAACTACCTGCAGAAGCAATGATTTAGACGAAATGTCGGCCAGCCGACAGAGATTTCGGACCTCGGTGGGCATGTCGGCCAGCGCCAGCGACTCGGTGATCGAGGTTCGCGACTTGCCAAGGCGCTTCGCGAGGTCCTCATGCGTGTAGCCGCATCGCGACGCGAGACTGGCGAGCGCTTCCGCTTCTTCGAACGGTCCGAGGTCCTTGCGCTGCAGGTTCTCGACGAGCGCGACCTCGATGATCTCCGTGTCGTCGACGTCGCGAATCACCACGGGCAGCTCGCGCAGGCCCACCTGCACGGATGCCTGGTAGCGGCGCTCGCCCGCCACAATCTGATAGCGGCCGCCGCGCTGCCGCACGATGAGCGGCTCGATCATCGCCCTTCTCGGCAATCGATGCCATCAGCTCCGACAGGTCCCCCATGACCTGCCGCGGCTGATCTGGATTGGGGTCGATGTGCTCGATCGGCACGAGGCGTCCGATAGGCGATCCGGCAGAGGCGGCCAGCGCCTCGACATAGTGCTCGTCGTGACGCATCCGCAGCGACATAGGCAGTCCACGTTTAGACACGATCCATGACCTCCTCGCAGAGGCGGTAGTACTCCGTCGCGCCCGAGGAGTCCGGGGCGAACTTGAAGATCGATTCCTTGTAGGCCGGGCTCTCTTCGAGCCGAACGCTCTTGGTGATGACCGTGCGAAACACCTTCTTGCCGAAGACCTTGTCGATCTGCATCCGGATGTCCCGCGCCAGCGCCGTCCGCTTGTCGTGCATCGTGATGACGACGCCCAGAATGCGGAGGGTCGGATTCGCGCGCGTGCGGACCTTTTCGATCGTCTCGAGCAGGTCATCGGTCCCTTCGAGCGCGAAGTACGACGACTGGATCGGAATCAGCAGGTGCGTGGCCGCCACGAGCGCGTTGACCGTCAGCAGGCCCAGTGCCGGCGGGCAGTCAATCACGATCGTGTCGAACTGGTCGAGCACGGCGCCCAGCCGATCCTTCAGCCGGAAGTGCGAGTCGAGCTCGCCCACCAGCCGGCCCTCGAGCTTGGCGAGCGCGATGCGGGAAGGCGCCACCCAGAGATTGGGCTGCGCCGTGGGTTTGATGACGTCGCCAAAGGCAATGTGCGGATCGACGATCGCGTCGTAGACGGAGCGCTCGACGCCCGCGATGTCCACGTAGGACATCGTGCTATTGGCCTGGGGGTCCAGGTCGATGAGAAGGGTCTTCTTCTTCCGGAGGGCAAAGGCCGCGGCCAGGTTGATGGCCGTTGTGGTTTTGCCAACGCCGCCCTTCTGGTTGGCGATCGCGATGATCATGAAACGCGAGCCGGCTGTCCGGCTGCGCCCATTCTAGGGAGAGGTCTTGGGGCCTGTCAACAAACTAACGCTACATCTTGTAGCCAAGATCGTCGCGGATCGAGGCTTTCGAGCCATTGCTGCAGGCGCTCCCGATCCGCACTCTCCGGCGAGACCTCGACCGTGCGCGCCTGGTCGAGCACCCTGGAGTCCACGAAGACCGGGGTCCGCGTGCGAATCGACAGCGCAAGGGCGTCGCTCGGCCGCGCGTCGATGAAGTGGACCTCGCTGCCCCGCTTCAGCTCGAGATACGCGAAGAACGTGTTGTCGTGCAGGTCCGTGATGACCACGCGCGTCAGCGTGGCGCCCAGCTCGGCCAGGACATCTCGGAGCAGGTCGTGGGTCATCGGCCGCGGCGCCGAAACGTTTTCCACCTGCAGCGCAATGGCGTTGGCTTCAACCGGGCCGACCCAGATCGGCAGCACGCGATCCCCGGCCGCGTCCCGCAGGAGCACGATGGGCAGGTTCGTCACCGGGTCCATCATCAGACCTTTGATGGCCATTTCAACGAGCATGTGCTACTTCTCCCGAGGCCACGTCCGCGATCGCCTCGCCGCGCAAGCTGTGGGGCTCGGCCGACGTGACCCGCACGGGCACGATGCGCCCGACCCACTGCACCGGGCCCGCGAAATTCACCACAGTGTTACCCGGACGTCCGGCCCGTCAGCTCCCACTCTCGGCGTTTCGACGAGCCCTCGACCAGCACGGCCTCGACCCGCCCCACGGCCGCGCGATGCCAGTCCATCTGGATCTCGGCCTGTCGCCCTTGCAGCGCCAGGATCCGCCTCGTCTTCTCCACCTCGGGCACGTCATCGGGCAGCCGTTTGATCGCGAGCGTGTTGGGGCGCGGCGAGTACTTGAACGAGTACATCGCGTGGAAGCGGACTCGCGCGACCAGATCGAGCGTGAGCGCGAAGTCCTCGGCGGTCTCTCCCGGAAAGCCCGACGATCATGTCCGTCGAGATCGCGACGTCCGGAATCTCCCGCCGGGCGCGATCGACCAGCGCGAAGTACTCCTCGCGCGTGTAGCGCCGCCGCATCGCCTTGAGCACGGCATTCGAGCCCGACTGCACCGGCAGATGCAGGTGCTTGCAGACTTTCGGCAGGTCCCGCATGGCGGCCATCAGCCGGTCGCGTCACGTGACGCGGATGCGGGCTGGCGAAGCGGATGCGCTCGATGCCCTCGACCTCCGACACGCGCTCGAGCAGACCGGCAAAGTCGCACGCGCGTCGTCCGGCGCCTGGTAGTGGTTGACGATCTGGCCGAGCAGCTGCACTTCACGATGTCCCGTCTCGGCGGCGTGCGCGGACCTCGGCGAGGATGTCGGCCACGGGCCGCATCCGCTCGTGACCGCGCGTGTACGGCACGACGCAGAACGCGCAGAACTCGTTGCAGCCTTCGATGATCGTGACCCAGGCGCGAACCGGGTCCGCCGTGCCGCACCACGCCCAGCGGGAACGACACGTCGTCGTGCGGGTGGATGTCGATCTGCGCGCGGCGCGACGCGATCGCGCGATCGACCAGCGCCGGCAGCTGCTTGAGCGCCTGCGTGCCGACGACGACGTCGATGGGCGTGCTGCGGCGCGAGCAGCGCGCGGCCCTCCTGCTGCGCGACGCAGCCCGTGACGGCGATGACGGGCGTCGTCCCGCGTCCGGCCGACGCCTCCCGGATCTCGCCCAGGCGCGTGTACAGCTTGTCCTCGGCGCGCTCGCGGACGCTGCAGGTGTTGACGACGACGACGTCGGCGTCGGCCGGTCGTCGGCGACGGCTTCGTAGCCCTCGCTGCTCGAGCAGCCCGGCCAGCCGCTCGGAGTCGTGGACGTTCATCTGGCAGCCGAACGTCTCGATGAAGTACTTACGCGCCACGCCGATGCCCTTTCGCCTTGGCGGCGCTTTCGCTTTCGCCTTTTGCTTTCATTTCGCCTGGCCGACGCGTCGCCAGCAACTCTCGCGCGGACGCCAGCACCTTGGGCGAGACCGCCGCGCCGGCAATCATTCGCGCCAGCTCCCCTTCCCTGCCCGGCGTCGTCGAGCCGCGCGAGCGACGTGATCGTCCGGCCGCCGCGGACGTGTCTTGTCGATCGAAAGTGCGCGTCCGCCGCGCGCGGCAATCTGCGGCAGGTGCGTCACGCACAGAATCTGGTAGCGGCGCGCCGAGGGCCTGGAGGCGCGCGCCGACGGCGTCGGCGGCGCGCGCCGCCGATGCCGGCGTCGACTTCGTCGAAGACGAGCGTGCGGCCCGGCTCGTCCGCGGACGGCGAGCGACGCAGCGCCAGCATGATGCGCGACAGCTCGCCGCCCGACGCGATTCGCGCGAGCGGCCGCACGTCCTCGCCCGGGATTCGGCGACAGGAAGAACTCGACGCTGTCGATGCCGCGCGCCGTCCAGCGGTCGGGCTCGCGGCACGTCGTCGAGCCGGCACGTCCACCTTGCGACTGCGGCATCGCCAGCTCGGCGAGCGCCTGCTTCGAGCGCCGGCCGCGAGCCTGCGGGCCGCCGCGCGGCGCGCGCGCGAGAGCGCCGCGGCGGCGTCGAGGAAGCGCGTCGCGCGCGTCCCGCTCGCGCGCGTCGAGTGCCGCGGCGCGTTCGTCGCTCGGCCGTCGAGCGCCGCCAGCTCCGTCCCGCAGCGCCGTCGCGCGCGCGAGGACGTCGGCCAGCGTCGGGCCGTACTTCTTCTTCAGCCGCTCGATCGCGGCGAGCCGATCTTCGACCGCCTGCAGCCGATCGGGCGAGGCCTCGAGATCCGCCGCGTACGACGCGCAGCAAGAACGCGAGATCTTCGAGCCGCGACTTCGATCTCGTCGCGCTGTTCGAGGTACGGCGCGAAAGCGAGCGTCGAGCGCGGCCAGATCGTGCGAGCGCGCTTCCAGACGACGCCGAGCGCGCTCAAGCGCGGCGCTGTCGCCCTCGTAGAGCGCCGCGTACGCTTCGGTCGGACCATCGGCCGAGCCGGTCCGCGTTGGCGAGCACGGTTCGCTCGGCCGCGAGGCGCCTCGTCCTCGCCGGCGTCCGGGGCGACGCGCGTCGATCTCCTGCAGCTGGAACGTCGCGAGCTCGATGCGCGCGCGCTTCTCGCGTTCGTCGAGTCGCGTGCGGTCGAGCGCGGCGATCGCGGCGCGCCACGCGTCGAATCGTGCGGCGACGTTCGCGACGACTTCGGCGTGTTCCGCGAACGCGTCGAGCAGATCGAGGTGCTCGAGCGGATCGAGCAGCGCCTGGTGTTCGTGCTGGCCGTGCAGATCGACCAGGCCGGCGCCCAGTTCGCGCAGCGCGCGCGGTGGTCGCGAGCGTGTCGTCGATGAACGCGCGGCTGCGGCCCTGCGCGCGAGACTTCGCGGCGCACGATGACCTCGCGGCCGTCCGGCACGCTCGAAGATCGCCTGCACGGTGGCGAGCTCCTCGCCGGTGCGGACGAGGTCGGCGCTGGCGCGCCCGCCGATCAGCAGGTCGATGGCTTCGACGAGCGACCGACTTGCCGGCGCCGGTCTCGCCGGTCAGGACGTTGAGACCGGGCTCGAACTCGACTTCGAGGTGGTCGATGACCGCCAGATGTGCGCACGCTCAGGAAGCGGAGCATGTCGAAGCCGGAACTCCCATGATATCAGACCTTTGACAGCCCTCTGGTCGCGTGCTACGCTACCGCGCAATCGCGCTGTTTCCCAGCGGCGCACCGACCAGCTCTACTGGAGGTGTCGTTGCGCGCGCTTGGAATCGTTCTGGTCCTGGCGATCGGTCAGGCGCCTGCCGCGACGGCCGAAGCCACACCGCCTCCCACAGACATCATCTCGCTCGATCCTGCACGCGAGTCCGTTCGTGCAGTTCGTGCTGCTGGTGTTGCTGTCGTTCTCCGCGGCGTCGTGGGGCATCATTGTCTACAAGCAACTGCAGTTCCGCAGAGCGGCGCGGCAGACGGCGTCGTTCCTCGACGTGTTTCGGCAAGAGCAGTCGCTTCTCCGAAGTGCACGCGGTGTGCGGCAGCCTGAGCGGCGAGCCCGCTCGTCGGCCTGTTTCAGGCCGGGCTACGCGGAGCTCAACGCGCAGCTGCCGCGGCGCCGGCGAGGCCGCCAAGCCGGGGACGCCGGCGCCGCGTCCAACTCTCAAGAGCCTGGAGGCGGTCGATCGAGCGCTGCTGCGCGCGTCGACGACGGAGGTCGCGCGAGCTCGAACATCGCGTGCCGTTTCTTGCGACGACCGCGTCCATCACGCCGTACATCGGCCTGTTCGGCACCGTGTGGGGGATCATGACGTCGTTCCAGGCGATCGCCGGCGCCGGTTCGACGAGCCTGGGCGTCGTTGCGCCGGGCATCGCCGAGGCGCTCGTGGCGACCGCGGGCGGGTCTGTTCGCGGCCATTCCGGCCGTGTACTTCTACAACGATCTGACGAGCCGCGTGAAAGCGCTCCGCGAACGACATGGAGGACTTCTCGATGGAGTTTCTGACGATCGCCGAGCGCAACTTCACGTGAGGAGCCGACGTGCCGAAGCTCGAGCCGCTGCCGAACTCGCCAGGCCGGCTCGGCGCCCGCCGGGCGCGCGCGGCGCGGGTGTCGAGTCGCTCGCCGAGATCAACGTCGTGCCGCTCGTCGACGTCATGCTCGTGCTGCTCGTCATCTTCATGGTCGCGGCGCCGATGATGCAGCAGGGCTTCAACGTCCACCTGCCGGAGTCGCGGACGGTCGTCCGCGGTGAGCGAGCCGATCACGGTCACCGTGCCCGCGAGCTTCCGCCGCGACGGCAAGGTACAGATTGGACAAGGAAGCGGTGCCGCTCGACGTGCTGGCCGAGCGCGTGCGACAGGCGCTCGACGACGAGTCCGTCGCCCAACGTCGTGCTGGCCGGCGACGGCACGGTGACGCTGCAGGAGCTGGTCCGTGTCTTCGACAAGCTGATTGAAGGCGGCGTCGCCAAGGTCGCGATCCAGACCGCAGCCGCCCGCTTCGGTGGAACGCCGACCGTGAGAGCCGTGATCGACGACGTCATCGCGATTCGCGCGCAGGACCCCCAGGGGCTGCGGAAGATGATCTCGTGGTCGTTTGGCGTGCACATCGTGGTACTGGCGCTGTTGCTGGTGCTGCCGCGCACCTGGCTGTTGCGCCCCGAGCCCAAGGCGCCCCTGATGACGATCAGCCTCGGCGGCACGCCGGGGCCGCGGTCGAGCGGCATGACGCCGGTCGTCCGCGCGTCCGGTCGAGCAGGTGACGCCCGAGCCCAAGCGGCCGAGCCGATACCCGTGGCCGCGCCCAAGCCGGACGTCATGACGCTGCCCGCCAAGCCGCCGGCGAAGCCCAAGCCGGAGGTCAAGACCACGCCGACGCAGCTGCCCTCCCCCACCGTGCCGAAGCCGACGACGGGCCGGGAGATTCAGCAGGGCACGTCGGCCGTCGAGACCGGCGCGCGCGGGCATCGGCGCGGGCCTGACCGTGGGCGGCGGGGGCGGCGGCGCGCAGCTCAAAGTGGACTCGGATTTCTGCTGCCCGGCGTACCTGCAGGATGTGGTCACGCGGATCAGCTCCGTTTGGCGCAGCGCGCAGCCGGAGCACGGCACGACGGTGATGGTGTTCACCATCCAGCGCGACGGGCGCATCACCGATATCACGCAGGAGAAGTCGAGCGGCAGCTCGCTGCTCGATCGGTTGTCGAAGGCGACGTTGATGGACGCGGCGCTGCACCTCAATCCCCTGCCCGCGGAGTACAGGCCCGATCACCTGACCATTCACTTGAGCTTTCCTTACTAGGGGCAGAACGATGAGCAGATCCTTTGCAGGCGCGTGCGCGGTGGCGATCGTCCTCGCGGTGACGCCCGCCACGCGGCCCGTCGCGGCCTGGATCAGCGAGCCGCTGGACCAGCAGCCGACGCCGCAGCCGCCGCAGCAACCGACGGAGTTCAACCTGACGCTCGTCGGCGTCGGGCACCAGCCGAAGGTCGGCCTGCCGGACTTCACCGTCGAGCCTGGCGACAAGGATCTGTCCGAGGCGGTGGCGACGCTCGTCGATGTGCTCTGGGCCGACCTGGACTTCGAGCAGGAGTACTACCTGATCCCGCGCAAGGCGAGCGCGTCGATCCCGGTCGTGGCCGACCCGCAGGCGCTGCCGTTCGATCGCTGGCGCGAGATTGGCGCGGAGTTCGTCATCGTCGGCAACGTGAAGAACGTCGCGGGCAACCTGGACATCGAGTTCCGGCTGGTGGCGGTCGGCAGCGGCAGCAACGCGACCGGCCAGTCCGTTCAGGGCAGCGAGGTCTTCAAGTGGCACTACGGGGGATCGGGCTGCGCGATCAAGAACGCGCGCTTCTGCGCGCACTTCATCTCCGACGACTTCCACAAGAAGCCGCGCGGCGTGGACGGCGTGGCGCGAACGAAGATGGCGTTCTCGTCCGACCGCGACGGCGCGCGGATGAGCGGGCGCCGATCCAGGCCTCCGGGCCCGGCAAGGAAATCTACATCTCCGACTACGACGGCGCGAATCAGATGCCGGTGACGGCCAACCGCAATCTGAATCTGGCGCCGGCCTGGTCGCCCGACGGCCGCGATCTCGCGTACACGTCGTGGGTGTCGGGCTTCATGGACGTCTACCTGCGCAGCCTGTACGACGCGCGGCCGCCGACGCGTCCGGCCGGCTCGGACAACAACGTGGAGAACGGCCTGGCCGCGTGGTCGCCGGACGGCACGAAGCTCGCGTTTTCGTCCACGCGCAGCGGCGACTGGGACATCTGGATCGTCAACCGCGACGGCACCGGCCTGCGCAACATCACGAACTACCCGCGCGCGATCGACAACGCGCCGACGTGGTCGCCGACCGGCGCGCAGATCGCGTTCACGTCGGACCGCACCGGCACCAGCAGCAACCAGATCTACATCGTCGGCGCGGACGGCGTCGGCCTGCGGCAGGTGACGTTCGGCTGCCAGGGTTGCGACCGGCCGACGTGGTCGTCGCTGAACGTGATCGGGTACACGGCCGGCGCGGGGCCCGGCCACGACATCTATGCCCTCGATTTGAACAACAACAACCGGACGATTCAGATCACCGACGGGCAGGGATCGAACGAGAGCCCGACGTTCGCGCCCAACGGACGACATCTTGCCTTCGTCACGACGCGCTGGGGCAAGGAGCAGGTGGCGACAATCGCCATCACCGGCAAGAAAGACACGCTTCGGCGGCTGACGGAGGCGGGCAACAACCGGTACCCGAACTGGTCGCGGACTCCCGGCGGCCAGTGAGGATTGGACGAGGACACAACATGCAGCGAACACGCATCGTGCTGATTTGTCTGGCGGCCGTGGTGGCGGCAGCCGGCTGTTCCAACAAGAAGCCACCGCTGGTTGCGCCGACGACGTCGGTGCCGTCCCCGACGCCGTTCCCCGGCACCGGTGGCGGCAGCGGCACGGGGTCGTCGACGCCGGACCGCCCGCCGGCCCCGCCGCCGGTGCCAGACACCACGGGCGCGGTCACGAGCGATCCGCTGGCCGCCAAGACGCCGGAGGAGATCAACTCCAACTCGCCGCTGAAGCCCGTCTTTTTCGCTTTCGACAGCGACGAGCTCGACGACGTGGCGCGCCAGGCGCTCAACGACAACGCGCAAGTGTTGAAGAACTATCCGGCGTGGGTCATCGCGATCGAGGGCCACTGTGACGAGCGGGGCACGGCCGAATACAATCTAGCCTTGGGCGATCGGCGGGCGCAGGCGGCGCGCAACTACCTGCTGTCGCTCGGCGTGAGCGCGGCGCGGATTCGCACCGTGAGCTACGGCAAGGAGTTCCCGTTCGATCCCGGGCACACCGAAGACTCGTGGGCCAAGAACCGCCGGGCGCAGTTCATGGTGACGGCCAAGCAATAGCGGCCGAGCGCCGGCGGTGTCAGCGTCCATTTTTCGACAGCGAGGGCCGGGTGCGTGTCGTCCGGCGAAGGCATGATCAGGATTTCAGCACTCGTTCTCTTCGTCGCCGTAAACGTGGCGGGCGTGCCGACGCCGGCGTGGGCGCAAAGCCGGGAGCAGCAGCAGGTGTTCGCGGACCTGCGCATCCTGCAGGAGCAGGTCCAACAGCTGCGCGCGGCGGTCAACACGCTCGTCGAACAGACGAAGGCCACCAACGGCCGGCTGGACGCGCAGGCCGAGGCCGCGCGCAAGAACTACGCGGACGAGCTTCAGCTCGTGCGCGAGCTGTCGGCGACCGTCGAGGCCCTCGGGCAGAAGGTGCAGTCGAACAGCGCGCAGGTGACCAAGCTGGCGCAGGAGCTGCCGCCGCTGCGCGACGGCCTGAACATGCTGCAGCAGATGATCTCGCAGATCGCGGCGCAGCTGCAGCCGATGACCCCGGCCGATCCGAACGCCGCGCCGCCGCCGGCGGGCGGGGCCCCGGCCGGCGCCGCGACGGCGGGACCGCCGCCTGCGAGCGGCAGCGCGTCGATTCCCCCGTCGCCCGGCACGTACTGGAACGCGGCGATGGGCTACTACGCGGTCGGACAGTGGGACCTCGCCGTGGACGCGTTCAAGGACTTCATCAGCAAGTTTCCGACGTCGCCCGACGCCGCCGACGCGCAGTTCTTCATCGGCGAGTCGTATTATCAGGGCGGCAAGACGCGCGAGGCGCTGGCGGCATATACGGCGGTGTCGACCAACTACAAGGACTCGACGCGCGTGCCCGACGCCTACTTCAAGCAGGCGATGTGTTATGAACTGTTGAACCAGCGTGCCGAGGCGATTCGGGTGTACGAACCGATCATCAAGCAGGTCCGACCAGAGCAGCGCCGCGCTTTCGGCGACCCAGGCGCTGAAGCGCCTCGGCGTCATCAAGGACGATTTCGGGAAGGACTCCCCATGGGCAGCGTGAACAAGGCCATTCTCGTCGGCAATCTCGGCCGCGACGCCGAGCTGCGCTACACGTCCGGCGGCGCGCCGGTCGCGTCGGTCCGCATCGCGACGACCGAGCGCTTCACTGACCGCGAAGGCCAGAAGCGCGAAGACACGCAGTGGCACGACGTCGTGATCTGGGGCAAGACGGCGGAGGCGCTGCACGAGTATCTGGTCAAGGGCAAGCAGATCTACGTCGAGGGCCGCATCCAGACGCGCAAGTGGACGGACAAGGAAGGCAAGGATCGGTACAACACCGAAATCCGCGCCGACCGCGTCGTGCTGCTCGGCGGCGGCGGCGGCGGAAGGCCGCGCGGCCGCGCGGCCCGCCGCGCGACGTCGCGCCAGCAGCGACAGCCGCCGAGCCGGTCGGCGACATGGCGCACGTCGACGCGCCGAACGACGACGATATTCCGTTCTAGCCAGGGGTTCTACGGGTTCTACAGGTTCTACGGGTTCTACGGGGCCTCTAGGACCAATCGAACCTGGAGAACCTCTAGAATCTGTAGAACCGCCAGGCCTTGTAGAACCTGTAGAACCTGTAGAACCTGTAGAACCTGTAGAACCTGTAGAACCTGTAGAACCTGTAGAACCTGTAGAACCTGTAGAACCTGTAGAACCCCTAAGTCTTACCACTCCTCCCGTACCGATCCTCGAGCCGCACCACGTCGTGCAGTTCCGGCGTGGACGCCTCGAGGATGTCCGAGTCCTCGATCGCCGTCATCCGGTGAACAGTCTTGGGCGTGACGTGGACGGCTTCGCCCGGCCGCATCTCGCGCTTCTCGAGCGTGCCGTTGACGTCGATCTCGAACAGCAGCTTGCCCGACCACAGGAAGATCGTCTCGTCCTTGACGGTTGTGGTACTGCAGGCTCAGGGCGTGGCCCTTGTTGACGTGGATGACCTTGCCCACGTACCGATCGGTCTTCGCCCAGTGCAGCTCGTAGCCCCAGGGCTTCTCCACTCGCGTCACGTCGCTCATGTGCGGTCCTCGTCTGAAAGTCGTCGCCGACGTTTCGACGGCGGCGCGGTGCATCGCGTCGGCCATCGGCGCGAGCAGCTCGTCCACCTGATCCACCGACGCGGCGCGCAGCGCGCGGCGGGCGACGGCGGCGGTCTGGCGGCTGTCGAGCGCGCTCAGACCGCGCTTGACGATGGGAATCGCCGCCGGCGTCATGCTGAACGTTCGGAACCCCAGGCCGACGAGCAGCGCCGACCAGCAACGGATCGGCGGCCATCTCGCCGCACACCGACAGGTCGCAGCCGCTGCGTCCGGCGCCCGACCGCGATCGCACGCAGCAGCCGGAGCACGGCGGGCGCGCGCGGCTCGTAGTGGCCGGCGAGCCGCTCGTCGGTGCGGTCGACGGCGAGCGTGTACTGGATCAGGTCGTTGGTGCCGACGCTCAGAAAGTCCGCGTGCGCGGCCAGGTGATCCACGGTGAGCGCGGCGGCCGGCACCTCGATCATCGCGCCGACGGGCACCCTGTCGCCGACGCCCAGATCGCTGGCGATGCCGGCGATGAGCGCGCGCGTCTGGCGCAGCTCGTCGGCGGTCGTGACGAACGGCAGCAGGATGCGGAGCGTGCCCGCTGGCGCCGCGCGCAGCAGCGCCCGAATCTGCAGCCGGAATCGCTCGTCGTGCTGGAGCGCCGCGCGCATCCCGCGCAGGCCGAAGCGCTCGCGGTGTCCGCCGCCGCGCGACAGACTCGCCCACCGATCCTCGCCGGCGTCGAACGTGCGGATCGTGACCGGGCGCGGCCGCATCGCTTCGAGCAGCGCGCGATACGTGGCGGTCTGCGCCTCTTCCGACGCCGAGTCCGGATGCAGCGCGTCGAGAGGAACTCCGACCGGTAGAGCCCGATGCCCTCGGCGCCCACGTCGCAGCACGCGGCCCACGTCCTCGGCGATCTCGAGGTTGGCCTCGAGGCGAATGCGCACGCCGTCGGCCGTGGCCGCCGGCTGCGATCGCAGCTCGTCGAGGCGGCGCCAGGCGGTGGCGGCCAGCTCCGCACGCTTGCGCCAGCGCGCGAGCGCCTCGTCGGTGGGCTCGACGACCACCTCGCCCGTCGTGCCGTCCAGGGCCAGCGTCTGGCCCGGCGCGATCAGCTGCGTCGCGCCGCTCAGGCCGACGACCGCCGGCACGCCCAGCGAGCGCGCGAGGATCACGGTGTGATGGGTCGGGCTGCCCACGTCGCAGACCAGGCCGCGCACGCGCGATCCAGTCGAGTTGCGCCGCGAGCGACGGCGACAGCTCGTCGGCGACGATGACGAGCGGCGGCTCCAGCTCCTGGATCAGCTCGACGAGCGGATCGCGGCCGGGGCGCAGATTGCGCTGCAGCCGGCCGCCGACGTCGGCGAGGTCGCCGACGCGCTCGCGGAGCCAGGCGTCGCCCTCGCGCGCGAACACCTCGTGCAGCTCGGCAATTGCGCGCTCGAGCGCCCAGTCGCGCGTTGATGCGCTCGGTGCGGATGAGCTCGTCGGCGCGCGATGGTGAGCAGCGGGTCGTCGAGCATCAGCAGCTGCGCGGCGAAGATGGCCGCCTGCGCCGGGCCCGACGGTGCGCGAGACGCGCGACGAGATCTCCTCGAGCTCGACGCGCGTGCGCTCGCGCGCCGCGCGCAGGCGCTGCCGCTCGCGATCGACGCCGCTCGTCGCGAGCCGGTAGCGCACGTGCCGCGCGTCGCGCACCGCGACGACGGCGCGGCCGACCGCGATGCCCGACGAGACGCCGCGGCCGGTGAGCTTGATCATGCTTCCTCGAAGCCGCGACGCCACCAGATCGCGCAGGGCCGCCGACGGCGGCGGCTTCGTCCGACCCGTCGGCCGACGATGTCGATCTGGCTGCCGCGCGCGGCCGCGAGCAGCAGCAGACCCAGAATGCTCTTGCCGTCCACCGTGCGCGTGCCGCGCGTGACCCGAATCTGGCTGCGCGAATCGCGCCGGCCAGCTGGACGAACTTCGCTGCCGCACGCGCGTGCAGGCCGAGGCCGTTGACGATCGTCACCCGTTCCGCAATCACTCAGCCCTCGTGGCCCGCCGCGTCCGGCTCGACCCGCAGCAGGTCGGACGCGACGCGGATGGCCGCCCGGCCGTGCTCGCAGAGATCGCGCGCCCGCGCGCGCAGGTCCGTCGCGTCGGCGGCCTTGGCCAGCTTGATGAGCATCGGCAGATTCACGCCGGTGACCAGCTCGACGCGGCCCAGCTTCAAGGAACGTCAGTCCGAGATTCGATGGCGTGCCGCCGAACATGTCGGTCAGAAGCAGGACACCGCCGCCGCGGTCGACGCGCGCGATGGCGCGGGCGATCGCCTCCTCGGCGACGTCCACGTCGGATCCTGCCAGCCGATCGACACGGCCGTGAACCCGGGCAGGTCGCCCACGATCATCTCGGCGGCATTCAGCAGCTCGCTGGCGAGCTGGCCGTGCGTGACGACGACGACGCCGAGCGATCGATCTGCCGTGCTCACAACCGCATCCTACCCTTCCGCGACGTCGCGGTGCCGGACGTGCACCTCGATGCCGCGCGTGCTCCTCAGGCGCCGGCCCAGCGCTTCGCCGATCGCGACCGACCGGTGCCGGCCGCCCGTGCAGCCGATGGCGACGGTCAGATACGTCTTGCCCTCGGCGATGTACTGCGGGCAGCAGGAACTTGAGCAGGGCCGCGGTCAGCTGGAGGAACCGGCGGCGCCGCCGGCGCGCGCAGCACGAAGCGCGAGACGCGCGGGCTGCGGCCGGTCCAGGGACGCAGCGCCGTGACGAAGTGCGGATTCGGCAGAAACCGCACGTCGAACACGAGGTCGGCGTCGGGCGGCACGCCGCGGCGGAAGCCGAAGCTGAGGATGTTCACGATGAGCGGCGCCGCCGTGCCCGATCCGCCGGTCAGACTCCAGGATGCGCCGGCGCAGGTCGTGCACGTTCAACGTGCTGGTGTCCAGGATCTGGTCGGCGAGGCGGCGCAATCGGCTGCAGCAGCCGGCGCTCTTCGCGGATCGCCTCGGCGACGGGCCGATCGGCGGCCAGCGGGTGCGGGCGCCGCGTTTCGCTGAAGCGCCGGAGCAGCGCCGCGTCGCTCGCGTCCAGAAAGACGAGCCGCACGCTGTGCGCCGCCCGACGCTTCAGCCGGCCATACACGAGCGGAAAGCGCGCGAGCGCTTCGCCCTCGCGCACGTCCACGACCACGGCCGCCCGCCGGATTCGCCCTGATTGCGCGAGCGTGAGATCCGCGAACGTCGGAATCAGCGCGACCGGCAGGTTGTCCACGCAGAAGTAGCCGAGGTCCTCGAGCGCCCGAATCGCCTGCGACTTGCCGGCGCCCGACATGCCGGTGACGACCACGAACCTGGCGGCGCGGCGTCCGAGCCCGCGCGGTCGCGGCCGGCGGCGGGACGTCACAGAGTCCTCCGCCTCGGGATCGTCCGGATCGCGATCGGCCAGGCGCTCGAGGCGCCGCTCGAGCCGTTCGGTGAGCAGCCGGGCGGCGTGCCGCCCGCGGCTGCGCAGCAGCTGATTGCGCGCGGCGACTTCGACGAGCATCGCCAGGTTCCGGCCAGGCGCGACCGGCATCCGCACGCAGCGGCAGCCGCACGCCCAGCAACTCGATGGTCTCGGTGTCGAGCCCGAGCCGGTCGTAGTCCCGGCCGCTCTCCCACCGCTCGAGATGCACGACCAGCTCGATGCGCTTCGACGATCGCGTCGCGGATACGCCGAACAGATCCGTGACGTTGACCAGTCCGAGGCCGCGGATTTCCACATGGTGCCGCGTCAGCTCCGGGCAGCTGCCGATCAGCACGGACTGCTCGCGGCATCGCACTTCGACGGTGTCGTCGGCGACCAGCCGGTGGCCGCGCACGACGAGATCGAGCGCGCACTCGCTCTTGCCGATGCCGCTCTCGCCGGTCAGGAACACGCCGAGGCCGAGGATGTCCAGCAGCACGCCGTGACGGGTTTCACGCGGCGCGAGGCGATCCTCCAGCAGCGCCGTCAGCCGGGCGATCGCCGCGGGCGTCGTGAGCGCCGTGCGCACGAGCGGGACGCCGGCCCGCTCGGCCTCGGCCGCCAGCTCCGGCGGTCCGTCCAGGCCCATCGTCATCAGCACGCACGGAAAGTCGCGGGCGAACAGCTTGCGGAGCACATGCAGGCGCAGCGGCGCTTCCATGCGCTCGACGAAGCGGATTTCGCTCTCGCCGAACACCAGCACGCGGCCGGACCGGAGATACTCGTCGAAGCCGGCGAGCGCGAGGCCGGTCTTCTGGATGTACGGGAGCGTGATGCGGCGGTCGAGGCCGGCGGCGCCGGCGAGCAGGTCCAGGTCGAGGCCGGTGCCCGCGCCGCGGGCGCCGAGCAGTGCGCCGACCGTGACGCCGCCCGTCACCTCAGGCCTCGGGCTCGATCAGCCCGAAGTGCCCGTCAGGACGGCGGAACAGGACGGCCACCCGCTCGGAGCTGGCCTGGCGGAAGACGAGGAACGGGCGGGCGCCGGCGGACAGCTCGAGCACGGCGTCCTCGACGCTCATGGGCTTGACGGCGTAATCGCGCGATCGGACGACGCGCGGCGTGGCGCGGGTTTCCGCGGCGGGGGCGGCCGGGGTCGCGGCGGCGCCGGCTGGCGCGCGCTTCCGGGTTTTCCACCGGTCGGCGAGCCGATGGGCCTGCTGTGCCACCTTGTCGACGGCCTGCGCGATGGCGTTGGCCTGGCGCGGGTCGCGCCCGACGCCGTGCAGCATGTGGTCGCCGCGCGCGTGCACGGTCAGCTCGCAGACGAACACTTCGCGCTCGCGCCCGATGACGCACTGCCCCGACACGGCGGCGCTGTTGAGGACGCGCTCGAGCCGCGCCAGACGCCGGTTGAGATTGGTGCGAACAGCCTCGGTGACGGCCACGTGACGGCCTGTGACGATGAGCTTCATGTCCCGGCTCCGCGACAGGGTCAGGTACAGGACCTTGCGCTGATTCGAGGTCGGAATCTTCAGCTCCTCGCGGTACTTCGCGATGGTCCGGCGCGCGAGCACGAGCCCGTCCTTCTGGAGGATGTTCATGATCTTCGAGTCGCTGAGCGGGCGGCGCTGATCCTCGGCCTCGATGATCTTCCGGATGCGCTGCTTGATCGTGACCGACGACACGCTCTCGCCGAACGAGCTGCTGATGCCGCTGTGGAAGAAGAACTTCATCTCGTACACGCCCTGCGGGGTGTGCATGTACTTGTTGTTGACGACGCGCGAGACCGTGGATTCGTGCATGCCGATGTCGTTCGCGACGTCGCGCAGCACGAGCGGCCGCAGGTGCTCGATGCCGCGGTCCAGGAAGTCCCGCTGGAAATTGATGATGCTCGTCGCGACTTTGAGGATCGTCTTCTGGCGCTGGTCCACCGACTTCAGCAGCCAGAGCGCCGACCGGAACTTGTCCTTCACGTAGGCGCGCGTCTCGTCGGTCGTCTCGCCGCCCTTGTCGAGCAGCCGGCGGTACACGGGGCTGATCCGCAGCTGCGGCAGCCCGTCCTCGTTCAGCATCGCCTTGTAGCCGTCGTCGGTCTTCACGACGTAGACGTCGGGGATGACGTACTGCGAGTCGGCCGGGCTGTAGCGCGACGCCGGGCTTCGGGTCGAGGCCCTTGATGAGCTCGATGTGCGCCTTCACTTCCTCGGGCTCGATGTTCAGCGCGCGCCCCAGCTCGGGAATGCGGTGGTTCTGCAGCAGCCGCAGGTGATCGCGGACCAGCACCTCGGCCGGCGTGCCGGCCAGGCCCAGGTGCCGCAGCTGCAGCAGCAGGCACTCCTGCAGGTCGCGCGCGCCGACGCCAATCGGATCGAACGACTGCACGTGCTCCAGCGCCTGCTCGACCAGACCGACGTCCCAGCTCGCCCAGCGCCGCGATCTCGTTGACCGACGCGACCAGGTAGCCGTCCTCGTCGATGTTGCCGATGATGGCGGCGCCGATCTCCCGCACCGTCGAGTCGTTGGTCTGCAGGTTGAGCTGCCACATCAGAGTGATCGGCCAGCGAGCTCTTCGTCGACAGCGTGTTCTCGATCGGCGGAAGCTCCTTGACCTCCTGCGGCTGGCGCGGCCGGTAGCCGTCGTCGAGATACTCGCCGAAGAAGTACTCGTAGTCGGCGTCGTCCCACGTGTCGTTGCGCTCGTCCGTGGTCTTGGCGGCTTCGGCCTGTTCCTGCGTCTGCGGGGTGTCGGTCTGCTGCGCGTCCTCGGCCGGCACCTCCTCGAGCATGGGGTTCTCCACCATCTCCTGGTTGAGCAGCTCGGCCAGCTCCAGCGTCGACATCGGCAGCAGCTTGATCGCCTGCTGCAGCGAGGGCGTCAGGATGAGCTTCTGAACGAGGCGCGCGCTGAGCTTCTGGTGAATCGCCATCAGTCCCGGGTGCCGCCTTCAATCTTAGTCCAGCCGGAAATCGGCTCCGAGGTAAATCCGCTTGACGTCATCGTCGGCGGCCAGGCCGGCGGGCGTGCCGCTGCGAAAAATGACACCGTCGTGCACGATATAGGCGCGATCTGTAATTCGCAGGGTCTCCCGCACGTTGTGATCGGTCACGAGGACACCGATTCCCCTGGCTTTGAGGTGGAAAATGATCTTCTGGATCTCGTTCACGGCGATGGGATCGATGCCGGCAAACGGCTCGTCGAGCAGCATGAATTTCGGCGAATTGACCAAGGCGCGCGTGATCTCCACCCGGCGGCGCTCCCCACCCGAGAGTGTATGGGCCTTCGATCGCGCGAGCGGCGTGAGGCTCAGCTCGTCGAGCAGGTCCTTCAGGCGCGTCGTGCGTGTCGCCGCGTCGATCGGCAGCGTCTCCAGGATCGCCAGGATGTTCTGCTCCACCGTCAGCCCGCGGAAGATCGACGGTTCCTGCGGCAGGTAGCCGATGCCCTTGCGCGCCCGGACGTACATCGGGGCGTCGGTGAGGTCTTCGTTCGTCGAGCAGCACGCGGCCGGCGTCCGGGCCGACCAGGCCGACGACCATGCCGAACGTCGTGGTCTTGCCCGCGCCATTGGGGCCGAGCAGGCCGACCACCTCTCCGGACGACACGTCGAGCGCGACGTCGCGCACCACGGTGCGCCCGCCGTACGTCTTGGTCAGGCCTTGCGTGTGCAGGGTCGGCATCTATTTGACGGGATCTTTGATGGAAATCGAGCAGCTGGCGAGTTTCTCGTTCAAACGGGCGCCGTCGGCGCTGCCGCTCTGACGGGTGAACGTCAGCTTCTCCCCCATCGCTTTCGTGCACTCGGTGCGATCGGCGTTGGGCAGCTTGACGCGAGCGGGCTCCGCGGTGGACCCGGTCAGCGTGTAGGTGTCGGTCGCCGCGCTGTAGACCAGCCGCTGGGCCACGGCCTCGCGGCCGCCTTCGATCAGCGCATACGCGCCGCCCGTCGCGTCGAGCTTGTCGATGTCGTTGCCCTGCTCGGTAAAGAGCACGTCGATGTGGGGCGCCGTCGTCGTGCCGTCCACGCTCTTGAGTGACGCGGGCACGCCCACGTAGACCGCCACGCGCTTCGCGTCCTGGTAGTCGAGCGAGTCTGACTCGCCTCGATACTCGACGGGCTTGGGCGGCGGCGCGCCGGCGCGCTCCCCGGCCGCAGGCTTGGGCGTGAGGTAGTACCGCGACGTGACGTGCCCGGTCGCGCGCAGGTTGTGCGTCTCGGACTCGATCGTGACTTCGTCCCCCTGCACGCGATTCTGATCCTGCCAGACCTGGGCCTGTGCGCCGGCCTTGCTGGTGTACCTCGCACGGCCCGCGTCGCTCGTGTAGCGCAGGGTGTCGCCCGCGCCGTAGATGGGCCGATTCGGATCGTCGTAGTCGAACAGCGCCGACTTCTGCGGCGGCGGCGTGCTCGAGGCGGCGGGCCGGCTGACGGTCGTGACGTCCCCCGCGGCGTCGAGGTCGTGCGTGTTGACGTTCACCTTGATCGACTGCGTCGCCTGCACCTGCAGATTCGCGTCCACGACCTGCGGGGACTTCTTCGGACCACGCGCCGCCGGCAGCAGCAGCAGCGTGCCCGCCCCCGCCTGGTACTGGGCCTCGTCCGCCAATCCGCGTACGTCGCCGTCGGTGAAGCTGGCGTCCTGGCTGAACGTGGCGCGATCGATCGCGTCGATCTTGCCGTTCAGCCCCAGCAGGAGCGTGCGCGCCTTGCCCGTGCGCACGGAGTCCTTGGCACCCTTCTCGCCCGGGACGGTTTCGACGAACTCGGCGCCGCCATCGAAGCGCGCCTGCTTCAGCCCCTCCTTGTCGTTGCCCTGCGCGACGAGCGTCTGTGACGTGATCACGCGGGCCGGCGCGTCGGCCGTCCTGGGCAGCGTGACCTTCACCGGCCGCTGCGCCTGGAGATTCGTGACGGTCGTGCCGTCGGGCGCCATCGCCACGTCGACCTTGGATCCCGTGATCGACCGGCGCCCGGTCGCATCCACCAGATCGATCGATGCCGGCCCGGCGCCGCCGGTGAGCGAGGCCAGGTGGACGGAGTGCCCATCCGGGTGGAACGTGAGATCGATGCTTTCGCCGTGCATGTCGGGGGGACCGCCGGGGGCGGCGTTGGCCGCCTGTGTGACGCTCGCGTGTCCGCGCAGCTCGATCAGCCGCAGCTGCTGTTCGTCGTCGGTCCAGTAGAGTATCGCGGTGTCGCCCGCCAGCGTCTCCTCGTCATGCGTGATGATGGCGCCCTGATCGAGCCGGGAGAGCTTGTGCAGCCGGTCGAGGACCATGGACTTGGACACCGCGGACATGGCGCCTTTGCCATCGGCCTCGGGCGTCACGGTGACGCGCGCCTGATCGAACACGGTCAGGACGTCCTGCGCGCGGTCGTAGTCCGCGCCGACGCCCTGCCCCGTCATGCGGCCGCGGACGAACGTGACGGGGCCGGGGATCTTCACTCCGCCAGTCGTGTCGTTGTACGTCGCCGACCCGGTCTGCAGCTCGAGGCCGTCCTTGGTCTTCACGCGGACATGGCCCGTGAACTCCATTTCGTCGGGATTATCGGCATTCACCGACTTTCCCTTCGTCTCGCCGCGGTCGGCCCACGCCTCGAAGCCTCGCTCGTCCGACGAGATGATGTGCGGCTGTTCGAACGCCATCCGGCCGTCGGCGAATGTCTTGGTGGCCTGATACTCGATGCTGCCGAGCTCCTGCTCACCCCGATGTCGCACGAGTCGCCCGGCGCCGCCCTGCACGGTTGCCCGCGGATCGACGTCGATGCGCGCCGGCGGCGAGGCGGGCGGCGCGGGCCCCTTGTGGGTGTAGACAATCAGCGCCGCCGCGCACGCAAGCCCGATGGCGGCGACCAGCAGCCGCGCCCAACGCTGCCAGGTCACGAGGCGACGACCTCGGGCAGGCGCACATCGGCCACGCGCAGCTCGGTGACGCGCTCGCCGCGATAGTCGCTTTGCTCGAGCGAGTACGCCAGCTCCAGTCCGAACCGGTGGGTCGTCAGATACGCTTCGCGATCGATCGCCCGCCACGCGATCGCGCGGAACGCGCGTCCGTTCTGCTTGAACAGCAGCGCGAGGTGTCGATCTTTCAGGCGCCGCGGGACCTCCATCAGGTCCACGGGCGCCGCGCGAAACACCGGCTGCGGATTCGCGGCGCCAAACGGGCCGAGCCGCGCCAGGCCTTCGATGACCTCGCCCGAGATCTCGCGGAGCCCGAGCGGCGCGTCGATTCTGCAGCCGCGGCACCAGATCGGACGGCGCCAGCACTTCGTTGGCGATGGTCGCCAGGCGGCGCCGCATCTCCCCAATCCGCGCGGCCTCGATCGTGACGCCCGCCGCCTGGCGATGCCCGCCGAATCGCAGGAACACGTCCGCGCAGGACTCGAGCGCGCCCAGCAGGTCGAACACCGCGATGCTGCGCCCCGATCCATGGGCGAGTCCGTCCTCCTCGGCCAGCACGATGGCGGGCTTGTGATACAGCTCCGTCAGCTTCGAGGCGACGATGCCGATGACGCCGCGGTGCCAGCCGCGGCCGGACGACGACGAGGATGTTCTGCGCGCCGATCTCCGGGTCGTGATCGATCGTGCGGCGGGCGTCGGCCAGGATTTCGGCTTCCTGCGCCTGTCGCCGCGTGTTCTCCTCCGTCAGCTGCCGGGCGAGCATCCGGGCGCGCTGGCGGATCGCGTCCTCACGGCCGCGCAGCAGCAGCAGATCGACCGCGAGATCGGGCGAGCTCATGCGTCCCGCGGCGTTGAGCCGGGGCGCGAGGACGAAGCTGACGTGAAAGCTGTCGAGCGTTCGGCCGAGCAGCCCGCTCTCCTCGAGCAGGGCCTCGACGCCGGCGCCATGCGGCCCGCGTGACAGCCCCGCCAGGCCGTACCGCGCGATCACGCGGTTTTCGCCGACGAGCGGAACGACGTCCGCCAGCGTCCCGATGGCCGCAATCTTGATGAAATGCGGCAGCAGCTCGGCGCCGCGCTCGCTCCCGGCCAGCAGCGCCTGCACCAGCTTCAGCGCCACGCCCACGCCCGCCAGATACTTGTCCGGATAGGCGCAGTCGGTCCGCTTGGGGTTGATGACGGCCAGCGCCGGCGGCAGGGTCGCTTCCGGCTCGTGGTGGTCCGTGATGATCAGATCGACGCCCAGCTCGCGCGCGCGCACGGCGGCCTCGGAGGCGCGAATCCCGCAATCGACCGACACGATCAGGCGCGCGCCGGCTTCGTGCAGCCGCTCGACGGTCGCCGGCTGGAGCCCGTAGCCATCGCGCAGCCGATCCGGCACGAAATGCGCGACGTTCGCGCCCAGCAGCTCGATCGCCCGCCGCAGGATGACCGTCGACGTGATGCCGTCCACGTCGTAGTCGCCGTGGATCGCGATGCGCTCCTGCCGGGCGATCGCGCCGAGCAGCGCGGTCGACGGCTTCGCGCATGCCGGCCAGCAGAAATGGATCGTGGAGCTGATCGAGCGCAGGGTCGAGGAACCGGCGCGCGGCCGTCACGTCGGTCGAGACCGCGCTGACAGAGCAGCCTGGCGATGACGGGATGGACGCCCAGCGCCGTCGCCGTGAGGCGAACGTTGGCATCGTCGGCTGGCACGTCTTCCCAGACACGGCGGTGCATCAGGCGCCCGGCTCCGAGTCCGGGCTCGGCAGCGTGGCGGGACCATCGTCGGCGAACGCCTGGCCGAGCTGACCCATCGCGCGGAACTTGCGATAGCGGGACTCCAGGCGCGTTGCGGGCGGTTCGGCGAGCAGCTCGCCGAGGTGCCGCCACAACGCTTCGTCGACCAGCGCGGCGGCCTCGGCGTGCGACGTCTGCGCGCCGCCAGGCGGTTCCTTGATCATCTCGTCCACGAGTCCCAGATGAATCAGGTCCGGCGCGGTGATCTTCAGCGCGTCGGCGGCTTCGACCTTGCGGGCCGCGTCGCGCCAGAGAATCGCGGCGCAGCCTTCTGGCGGAATCACGCTGTAGACGCTGAACTCCTGCATCAGGACGCGGTCGCCGATCGCGATGCCGAGCGCGCCGCCGCTGCCGCCCTCGCCGCACACGACCACGACGATGGGCACGTCGAGCTGCGTCATCTCCCGAAGGTTGTAGGCAATGGCCTCGGCGACCCCACGCTCCTCGGACTCGATGCCGGGATAGGCAGCCGGTGTGTCGATGAACACCAGAATCGGGCGGCGGAACTTCTCGGCCAGCCGCATGACGCGGAGCGCCTTGCGATAGCCCTCGGGCTTGCGCATACCCGAAGTTCCGGTAGATCTTCTGCTTCGTGTCGCCGCCTTTCTGGTGGCCGACGATCGCGACCGGCAGATCGTGGAAGTAGCCGAGCCCGGTGACGATGGCCTTGTCGTCGGCGAAACGCCGGTCGCCGGCCAGCTCGGTGAAATCGGTGAAAGCCGCTCGATGTAGTCGAGCATCGTACGGACGGCTCGGGATGCCGCGCGACCTGGCACGCGCTGCCAGCGGCGTCAGGTGCGCGTAGATCTCGGCGCGCAGCTCCGCCGCGCGGTCTTCGAGCCGGACGATGGCCGCGCGCCGGTCGGGCGTCTGCGGCATGAGGCGCATCGCCTCGATTTCCTTGAGGAGCACCGAGACGGGCTCTTCGAAGTCCAGGGTGTCAGCGGGCATCGTGTCATCCTACTTTGAGCACGACCGATCCCGAGCCGCACATCGCCTCGACGTCCCGCACGAACGTGTCGCTCGGCCTGATGCGGCGGGCGATGCCGGTCCTGACGCGCAAGCGCCTGGCCGCCGTTCAGCTCGACGACGAACGAGACGCGACGATCGCCCGGGTAGCGATCGAGACGCCGACGAGCGCCCGCATGGCCTCGCTTGCCGAGGCCATGGCCGCGGACAGGCGGATCTCGACCTCGCGGACCGCGCGATCGCGGACCACGTCGAGCGGCGTCATCTCGGCGACGACGAGCCGGCTCGTTTCCTCGTCGCGCTCGTACTTGCCCCGCACGAGCAACATGGCGTCGTCGGCGATCAAGCCGCCGTACTTGCGCAAAGGCTTCCGGAAAGACGACGGCCTCGACCTTGTCGGCGTCGTCCTCGAGCATGAAGACCGCCATGCGATCGCCACGCCTGCGTCTTCAGCTGCCGGATGCCCGGTCACGACGCCCGCCGATCGCGCACGTCGGCGTGGCCTGCGGGCAGATCGGCGAGCCGCTTCGCGCCCGCCGCCGCGAGCACGCTCGCATAGCGCTGCAGCGGATGGCCACTCATGTAGAGGCCGAGCGCTTCTTTTTCGCCCGCCAGCGCTTCGGTCTCCGACCACGGGCGGGCGTCGGGCAGCGCGCATCGTCGTCGGCGTCGCCGGATCCTCGCTCGCCGCCGAACAGCACGGACTGCCCCTGCTCGCGGTCGCGTTGATGGCGGGCGCCGTGATCGAGCAGGCGATCGAGCGCCCCGACCACCCGGGGACGCCAGGCCAGATACTCGTCGTGGCCCTTCGGGGCGATCGAGTCGAGCGCGCCGGCCTTGACGAGGCACTCGAGCACCTTCTTGTTGACGAGGCGAAGATCGGCGCGCTCGGCCAGCTCGAAGAGCGACGTGATCCGCCCGCCCAGCGCGGCGCGTGTCTGCGAGCACCGAGTCGATGGCGCCGGCGCCCGCGCCCTTGACGGCGCCCAGGCCGAAGCGGACGCCCTCCGGCTCGACGACGAACTGCCAGCTGGCTCTTGTTGATGTCCGGCGGCAGGACCGGCACGCCCAGCTCGCGGCATTCCGCCAGGTAGAGGGCGACTTTGTCCGAGTTCTCCGATTCGATCGTGAGCAGCGCGGCCATGAAGTGGCGCGGGTAGTTCGCCTTCAGATACGCCGTCTGGTACGCGAGCAAGCGCGTAGGTCGTCGAGTGCGCTTTCGGGAAGCCGTACCCGGCGAAGTACTCCATGTATTCGAAGATCTTCGTGGCCTTCTTCTCGGCGATGCCGCGCGCCTTGCAGCCGTTGATGAAGCGGTCACGCTGCGCCTGCATCTTGGCGGCGTCCTTCTTGCCCATCGCGCGGCGGAGCTCGTCGGCCTGGCCCATCGTGAAGCCCGGCCAGCTCGCTCGCGAGGCGCATGACCTGTTCCTGATAGGCGATGACGCCGTAGGTCTCCTTGACGAGCGGCTCCATCTGCGGCAGCTCGTACTTGACCTCCACGCGTCCGTGCTTGCGCGCGATGTAGTCGTCCACGACGCCGCCGCGCAGCGGGCCGGGACGGTAGAGCGCGTTGAGCGCGATGAGGTCCTCCAGGCACTGCGGCTTCGCCTTGCGCAGGGTCTCGCGCATGCCCGAGCTCTCGAACTGGAAGACGCCGTGCGTCTGGCCGTTCTGGAAGATCTGGTAGCTCTTCGCTCGTCGTCCTGCGGCACGGCCGCGAGGTCGATCGTCTCGCCCGTCGTCTCCTTGATGTGCTTGACGGCGTCGTCGAGCAGCGTCAGCGTGCTGAGGCCGAGGAAGTCCATCTTCAGGAGACCGATGCGGTCGATCTCCTTCATGGCCCACTGCGTGGTGATTTCGCCCTGGTCCTTCTGGCTGCGATAGAGCGGCACGAACTCGGTCAGCGGCTTCGGCGCGATGACGACGCCGGCGGCGTGGACGGAGGCGTGGCGGGTCATGCCTTCGAGGCGCCGGGCCACCTCGAGCAGCTCGTGCACGCGAGTCGTCGTGCTTGTCGAGATCCGCCAGCGCCGGCGATCTCCTGGAGCGCGAGGTCGAGCGTCATCTCGAGCTGATTCGGGAATGAGCTTGGCGACCTTGTCCACGTCGGAGATCGGCATCTCCATCACGCGCCCGACGTCGCGGACGACCGCGCGCGCCTTCATGGTGCCGAACGTGATGATCTGCGCGACGTTCTCGCGCCCGTATTTCTCGGTGACGTAGCCGATGACCTCCCCGCGCCGGCGCTCGCAGAAGTCGACGTCGATATCGGGCAGCGTCACGCGCTCCGGATTCAGGAAGCGCTCGAAGTACAGGTCGAAGTGCAGCGGATCGACGTCGGTGATCCGCAGGCGAGTAGCGCCACCAGGCTGCCGGCCGACGACCCGCGCCCCGGGCCCGACGGGGATGCCGTGATCGCGAGCGTACCGGATGAAGTCCCAGACGATCAGGAAGTACCCGGGTACTTCATCCGCTTGATCAGGTCGATCTCGTAGGAGAGGCGGGCCTCGTAGTCGGCGAGCGGCCGGCGCAGCTCGCCGCGGGCCGCCAGCTGCTCGCAGCCGCGCGCAGCCGCCGCGCGAAGCCCTCGCGGACGACCGCCTCGAAGTACGTGTCGATCGTGTACCCGGGCGGCACCGCGAAGTTCGGCAGGTGCGACTCGCCGTTCGGCACCGTGACGTTGCACCGCTCGGCGATCGCGCACGCGTGTTGCCGAGGGCCTCCGGATAGTCGCCGAACACCTTGGCCATTTCAGCCGGTGTCTTCAGAAAGAACTGGTCGCCGTGGTACCGCAGCCGCTTCTCGTCGCCGACGCTCTTGCCCGTGCCAATGCACAGCAGCACGTCATGCGGATGTCTGATCGGTCTGCCGGAGGTAATGCACGTCGTTGGTGCACACGAGCGGCAGCCCGAGATCCCGCGCAATGGGCAGCAGCCCCGTGTTGACGATCCGCTGCTCGTCGATGCCCTGATCCTGCATCTCGAGGAAGAAATTTCCGGCGCCGAGGATGTCGCGATACGTCGCTGCGGCCTCGAGCGCCTTGCGGGCCTGGTCCGTGCGCAGGCCGGTCGCCACCTCGCCCTTTGAGGCAGCTGCTCAGGCCGATGAGTCCCCGCGCGTGCGCGGCGAGCAGGGCCTTGTCGATGCGCGGCTTGTAGTAGAAGCCCTCGGTGTAGCCGGACGAGACGAGCTTGATCAGGTTGTGGAAGCCCTCCGCGGTCTCCGAGAGCAGGACGAGATGGTTGGCGGTCTCCCCCGGCTGCCCCGACCGGCTGGTGCGATCGCCCGGCGCCACGTACACCTCGCAGCCGAGGATGGGCTTGATGCCGCGCTTGCGGGCTTCGTCGTGGAAAATGACCGCCGAGAACAGGTTGCCGTGCTCGGTCACCGCCACGGCCGGCATCTTCAGCTCAGCGGCGCGATCCAGCAGCTCGCCGATGCGGCAGGCGCCGTCGAGCAGCGAGAACTCGGTGTGCAGGTGGAGATGAACGAACTCACTCATGGGTCGTCACGTCTTGCGCTGCCCCGGCCGCGACAGGCGTCACCCTTCATCCTCTCACGCCCTCCCTCAGCCACCCACTCACCCACTCACCTACTCACCCATTCACCCATTTCCCCTACTCCCATTCGATCGTGGCCGGCGGCTTGGAGCTGATGTCGAGCACGACGCGGTTGATGCCGCGCACCGAGTTGACGATGCGTGACGAGATGGCCGCGAGCAATTCGTGCGGCAGCCGCGCCCAGTCGGCGGTCATGCCGTCCTTGCTCTCGACCGCGCGAATGGCCACGGTGTACTCGTATGTCCGGCCGTCGCCCATGACGCCCACGCTTTGAACGGGCAGCAGCACCGCGAACGACTGCCAGACGCGGCGGTACCACCCGGCCTTCCTGACCTCGTCGACGACGACGGCATCGGCCCGTCGCAGCAGGTCCAGCCGTTCGCGCGTGATGGCGCCGACGATGCGGACCGCCAGGCCCGGGCCCGGAAACGGCTGCCGCCAGACGAACTCGTCCTCCAGCCCCAGCGACTTGCCGACGGCGCGGACCTCGTCCTTGAACAGATCGCGGAGCGGCTCCACGAGCTTGAAGTTCATGCGCTCGGGCAGGCCCCCGACGTTGTGATGGCTCTTGATGATCGCCGCGGGGCCTTTCACGGACACGCTCTCGATGACGTCCGGATAGAGCGTGCCCTGGGCGAGGAACTCGAAACCGCCCAGCTCACGCGCGCGCCGCTCGAACACGTCGATGAACGTGGCACCGATGATCTTGCGCTTCTGCTCGGGATCGGTGATGCCGGCGAGCCGGTCGAGAAACAGATCCGTCGCGTCCACGAACTCGAGGTTGAGCTCCAGCCGCTCGAATCGGGCGCGGACCTGCGCGGCTTCGTCCAGCCGGAGCAACCCGTTGTCGACGAAGATGCACGTCAATCGATCGCCAATCGCACGGTGAATCAGCAGCGCCGCGACGGTCGAATCGACCCCGCCCGACAGGCCGCAGACGACGCGACCGCTGCCGACCCGCTCGCGGATCCGCGCGACGCTCTCGTCCACGAACGACGCGACCGTCCAGTCGCCGCGGCAGCCGCAGATCTCGAACGCGAAGTTGCGCAGAATGTCGGCGCCATGCTCGGTGTGCCCGACTTCCGGGTGAAACAGCAGGCCATACAGCCCGCGGTGGGTGTCTTCGATGCCGGCCACCGGCGCGCTCGGCGACGTGGCGGTCACCGTGAAGCCCTCGGGCGCGCCGGCGACAAGGTCGCCATGACTCGCCCAGACGTTCAGCGACTTCGGCACGTCGTGGAAGAGACGGGAGCCGTTGGTGACCGTGACGCTCGCGTGGCCGTACTCGCGATTGGGTGCAGCCGCGACCTTGCCGCCCAGCGTCTCGGTCATCAGCTGCATGCCGTAGCAGATGCCGAGCGTTGGCGTGCCGAGCGTCAGCAGCGACGGGTCTGACTTTGGCGCCCCGGCTTCGGACACGCTGCTCGGCCCGCCCGACAGGATGATCCCGGCGGGGTGCCGGCGCGCGATCTCCGCGACCGGCGTGTTGAACGGCACGACTTCCGTGTAGACGGAAAGCTCGCGCAATCGGCGCGCAATCAACTGCGTGTATTGCGAGCCGAAATCGAGGACGACAATTGTTTGATGTGTCACGGGCGGTCGGATGTGAGCGACCTGAAAGCAAAGCGGAGGCCGAAGCCTCCAGAGAATTGTCGCTATTATAAGCGGGTGCCTTCGGCGCCGACCACAAGATGTTGGGGTGCGCTTCTCTGCCTCGGCCTTGTGCTACCCGCCGCGCGCACTGACCATGGGATTAGAGGCCCGATCGTTCCCGTCCAGACACCAACGCCCGCGCCAACGGCTGCGCAGACGCCGCCACCGGCGCAGCCGCCACCAGTGCAGACCCCACCGCCGACGCAGACGCCAAGGCCTCCCTCAGCGACGCCCACTGCGTCGCCGGCGCCAGCCGCGCCGCCGTACGCGAAACGCTGGCAGATCTCGACGGGCACCGCGGGTCCGCTGACGCTCGTCGCGACGGCCCGCGTGCTCCTGGTGTGCGGCGGCGCGCCCAGTCTCGTCGCACGGTCGGTCGAGGACGGCGTGGAACTGTGGAAACGGGAAGAGGCCCCGACGGCCCCGCCGACGGGCGCCGGAGGACTCGTCTTCTTCTTGTCGGGCACGCAGATCACCGCGGCTGACGAGATGACGGGCGTGACGCGCTGGCACGACGATCTGCCGGCGCCCGGTGGCGCGCCAGTGTCGGTCGCCGGCTGGCTCTTCGTTGCCAGCGGTGAGATGGCTCGCGCGTACCGCGCGGCCGACGGCACGCGACTGTGGGACATGCCTCTCCCGGCCGCCGCGACCCAGCCGCCGGTCGTCGACGGCGATCGCCTGTACCTGGCGCTCGCGAATCGGTCGATCGTCGCGATCGACATCAACGCCCACGTCATTACGTGGACGATTCCGCTGGCGGTGGTGCCGGGGCCCCTCCTCGCGGCAAACGCACGAGTGTATTTCGGAGGCGACGACGGGACGCTCTATGCCTACGATCAGCGGCGTCCAACCGCCGATCCCTGGGGCTATCGCGCCCGCGTGGGCATCGTCGGCGCTCCGGTCGCCGACACCGGGCATGTGTTCGTCGCGCTGCTCGACAACACGGTGCGCGTGCTCGATGCCGGCATCGGCACGTTGCGCTGGCCGCTCGTCTTCGCGTCGCGGATCCTGCCAGGCATGGTCCTGCGAAAGGACGTGCTGGTCGTGCCGCTGACGTCGGCGGAGGTCGGCGTGGCCGACGCCACCAAGGGCCGGCCGATCCGGACGGTGCCGTTTCCCAAGCCAGCGGACGCCCCGCCCGGCTTTTTCTACCGGATGGAGTCGGTCGCGGCGACGGCGGATGCGAGCCGCATCTTCCTCGCGGCCACGACCTTCCTCGACGAGCGCACCGTGACCGCCCTCGATTTCACCGGCGGGACGTCAGCTGGGGCGGGCCGTGCCGGCGGATCCGGCCGCCGCTAGCACGTCGGCCATCGCGGCCGCCAGCCGCGCGACGCCGGCTTCGATGCGGTCGGGCGCGGGCGCCGAGAACGACAGACGCAGGTACTGCTCGCCCGATCCGTCGACGAAGAACGCTGAGCCCGCGACGAAGATCACGCCGCGCTCGCGCGCCCGCTCGAGCAGCTGATCGGTCAGGACGGTACCCGCGAGGCGCGCCCACAGGAAGAACCCGCCGCGCGGATCGGGCCACGTGAGATGCCCGTCGAGGTGCTGGCGCAACGCTTTGACCATCACATCGCGCTTGTGTTGGTAATGCGCGCGGAGCTTCGGGAGGTTGGCCGCCAGCACGCCCCGGCGGCACGCTTCGTACACCACGCGTTGATCGAGTCCGCCCGTGCAGAGATCTTCCGCCTGCTTGGCAATCTCGAGCTTCGCGGCAATCGGCTCGGGCGCGTGCATCCAGGCGACGCGGAGCCCGGGCGCCAGCGTCTTGGAGAAACTGCTCAGGTAGATCACGCGCCCGCGGTCCGCGTCGTCGGCGGCGATCGGGCGCGTATCCGATTCGGCGGCCATGTCGGGGAAGTACAGATCGCGGTACGGGTCGTCTTCGATGATGAGGACGTCGCGGCGGCCCGCCCACTCGATGAGCCTGGCTCGCTTCGCCAGTCCCATCAGCAGGCCGGTCGGATTCTGGAAATTCGGCACGACATACAGCGCTTTGACGCGGCGGCCGGCGGCGCGCTGCTCGAGCAGGGTCCGGTCCAGCTCGTCGAGATTCAGGCCGTCTGGATCCTGCCGCACGCCGACGAGTGCGGCGCCTGCGCTGCGAAACGCCGTGATCGCTCCCGTGTAGCTCGGCAGCTCGACGAGGACAACGTCGTCCGGGTCGAACAGCACGCGCGCGATCAGGTCGAGCCCCTGCTGCGATCCGGTCGTCACGACGACCTGCGCGGCCGACGCCGTGATGCCCCGCTCTTTCATCAGTCCGGCGACGACGTCGCGGAGCGGCCGGTAGCCTCGCGTGGGCCCGTACCTGCAGCACCGAACCGTCATCGCCCGAGAGCAGCTCGCGGGCGATCTGACTGAACGCTTCCCACGGGAACGCGTCTTCGGCGGGATAACCGGGCGCGAACGAAATCATGTCGTGCGCCTGGGCCAGCACGGCGCCCATCTTGCGAATGGCCGATTCGCGCATCGCCTGCCCGGCGCGAGAGAAGAACCTGTCGTAGTTGGTCATGCGCGTTGCATCCGGAGAGGAGTCGAAAATGGCCGGCGGTCGGGCGCGGCAAACCGCCGGTACTGCGTCTGATAGGCTGCGAGCGCCGTCAGCCCGACGTATTGGAACACCAGCCCGCGGACGATCCAGGCGGCGATCTGCAGCGGGATGGCGATCAGCGACGCAAACGGCACCCACGCGACGAACGTCAGCCCCGCCGTCGTGACGACTGACACGATCATCGCGAGGCTGACGACCACGCCGATCACGCCAAAGATGCCGAGCACCTGCCGCGAGTCGGCCACCAGAAACGCCCGCAGCCGTGAGAAGGCGGTCGCGATCCGGCAGTCGTCGGAGACGACAATCACCCGAAGCAAGTCGAAGACCAGGTTGACGGCGGTGACGGCCACGACGCCCGTGCTCGTGGCCAGCAGGACCAGCAGGGGCCAGGCTGGCGCCCAGGTCGTCTCGCCGGCCACCCGCAATGCGCCACCGAGCGCCATGACGTATCCCCAGCCGATGGCGATGTACGCGGCGCTCAGTCCCGCCGCCAGCAGCATCGATCGGCGCGCAAAGTGCCGAGAGGCCTCCACGACCCCCGCCAGATCGTAGGCAAAGCCGCGCCGCAGGGCCTCGAGATCGACTGGGCCCTCGTGGATGTCCGCGCCGCGTCGCTCCCCGTCCACCAGGATCGCCAGCGTGCCGCCTTTCACGGCGTACATGATCAGGCTGCCGCCGACCGCCACAAGGCCCACGGCCGTGAAGAACGTGGTGAGCGCGGAGGGGGCGCCCCACAGCGCGCTGACGATCAGGTCCGCGGCCGTTCGCGTGTCCTGTCCGAAGATCGTCGTGACGTCGTCGCCGAGCAGCACGGCCACCATCACGGCGCCGCCAATCACGGGCACAGCGAGCGCGAACTTGTACAGCGATTCGAGCGCGAACTCGATCAGGACGACAGGCCAGTTCGCGGCGACGATGAGCGCGCCGTGCTTCAGCGCGGCTCGCAGCGGCAACGTGGAGGCCATCAGTGGTGGCTCGTCGGGCGGTCTCAGCCGGCCAGTATAGCATCCGCCTTTCTGGTATCCTCAGCGCGATGCCCGCCCGCACGCGGTAACGACGATCCGGTGCGCAGCTCTCCGCGACGACTCTTCGGCACGGCCCTGGCGATCGCGGTCGTGGTGACCGCCGTCGGCTTTGGGTGGGAGTTCGTCCGTTTCGGGTCCACCGATCAGGCCGCCACGCGCCATCTCGAGAGCGTCGTCCGCGCGGCGGTCGCCGCGCGATCGAGTGAAGTGCGGCTGCTCGCCGCGCGGGTCGCCCGCGAGGGCGCCCTCGTCGACAACGCCAGCACCGAGCGGGATCAGCTGACGCCGTTGTTCGACCGGCTGATGGATCTGGTGCAGGACAACGGCACGGAGCGCATCTCGGCGACGGCGTACGTGGCCGCCGGTCCACGCGGCTCGTACCGCGTGCTGGCATGGAGCGGCGGCGCCGCCGAGGATCTGCCTGCCGATCGCCTCGCCGGACCGAGCGCGCTGTTTCCGGCCCAGGGTTTCGGTGGCTTGCGGCTCATTGCCGTCGAGCCGATCGAGTTCAACGGCAAGCGAATCGGCGCCGCCGCCGCCGAGACCATCCTTGCGCCCGCCGTGCACGCGGCCTCCGCCGCGCCGCTCTGGCAGTTGACCACCGTCTTCGGACCGGTCTCGGTGACGCCTGCGAGGCTGGTTGGCACGGGTGCGAGTCCGGCGCTTCCACCCTCGCCGTCGTTCGTCGTGCAGGACGCGCAGGGACAGCCCCTGCTCGAGGCGCATGTGTCTTTGGACGCCCTGGCCGCCGAGCGCGACACATTCCGGCGCCGCGTGGTTGCGACCGCCGCGCTGCCGCTCGTCGTCGCGGCGCTGCTTGGCACCGGGTTCCTGCTCGACCGCCGCAGTCGGGCGCGGACGCTCGGCGACTTCCTCACGTGGTCGGCGGCAGCCGGCGCCATCGTCGCGGCCGCCGCGATGGTTCTACGCGGGCTGGCCGATCTCGTGGGCGCGCCGGCGCCTCTGTCGAGTCTGATCGACGCCCTGGCGGCGCTGGCGTTGATGGCAATTTTTCCAGGTGCGTGGTGGTGGCGGCGGGCGTCGCGCTACCACTCCGAGCAGCGGATGGCGCGGTTCGTGATCGAGCAGCTGCTGGCCGGTGTCTTCACGGCCGGCGCGCTGCTGCTGCTCGTGCGGGTCTTCCGCGATCGCATCGGCGCCCAGTCGCTCGACCGCTGGCAGTTTCCGCTGTTCCCCCTGGAGCCAGTGAGCCTGGCGGCGCTGGCGGCGCTCATCCTGATTCAGCTCGCCGTGTTCTGGACGGCGTCGACGGTGTTGGCGCTGATTGCCGGGCGGTGGCGCCTGAGCTGGCGGCGTCCGGGGCTTGCGCTGCTCGCCCTCGCCTTGTGGCTGTCACCCGCTCTGGTCCTGCTCATCGTCGAATCGCGCGCGCAACCGCTGCCCGTGGCCGCGGCGCTTGGCGCGGGCGTGATCGCCGGGGTGTTCGCCCTCGCCTCGGCGTCGCTCCGCGGGTACTACCGGCACACGACGCAGGCGATGCGTCTGGTCGTCACCTTTGCCGCGCTGTTCCTGCCGATCGTCGGGCTCTACCCGCTGGCGACCTTCTACGCCGAGGCGACGACACGGGCGTCAGTCGAGCAGGTCTACGCGCCGGCGACCGCGCACTATCTCGAGGATCTCCGGACGCAACTCATGATTGTTCAGACGGAGCTCGACCACATTCCGGAGCTCGCCGCCCTCGTCGAGGCTCCCGCGCCCGCGCCCGGCCTCGTCTCCTCGCACAAGGCCTTCCGCGTCTGGAGCCAGACGAGCCTGTCGCGCGGGCGCATCACGTCGGATGTCGAGTTGTACGGCGCCGATCGATCGCTGCGCAGCCGCTTCGCGCTCAATCTCCCGGAATACATCTACAGCGCGGCGACGCAGACCTGGACCGGCACCGACTGCACCTGGGACGTCTTCGGCGAGGTCAAGCGATTCGGCGCGGAGGACCGCAACCTGCTGCACGCCGAGCGCGCGCTATGCGACGCCAGCGGGCGAATGGTCGGCGCGGTCGTCGTGCATATCGCGCCCGACTACCGATCGCTGCCGTTCGTGTCGTCGGCCGATCCGTACTCGGACGTCTTGGGCCTGCCAGACGCCTCGTCCCAGGGATCGCGCGTGGCGGACCTGCAGGTGGTCGTCTATGGCTGGAGTCTGCATCCGGTGTTCGCGTCGGGTCGCGTGGCCTGGCCCATCAGCCGCGATCTCGCCGACCAGCTGACGCGATCGCGAGATCCGTTCTGGGCGACCATTCCCGCCGGCGACCGGACCTACCGCGTGCACTTCGCCAGCGATCGGGGCCATGTCTATGCGCTCGGCTACCCCGTGCCCACGCCGTTCGAGCACGCCGCGCGGCTCTCGGAGGGCGCCGCGCTCGTCGCCGCGATCTTCCTGGTCTTCCTGATTGGCGCGACCGTCTACGCGCCGTTCCGGCGCAATCGCGACCTCCCGCTGCGCGCGTTGCTGCACGAGATCCGCACGAGCTTCTACCGCAAGCTCTTCCTGTTCTTCGTGCTGGCGGCCGTAGGCCCGGTCTTCCTCCTGGCGCTCGCCTTTGGCGCCTACATGACGACGAAATTCCGCGCGGACGTCGAGTCAGAAGCCGCCAGCGTCGTCACCGTGGCGCGCCGCGTGTTCGAAGAGCTGGCCGTCGCCGAACAGCGTCCCGATCAGTCCCAGACGGCGCCAACCGACGACGCGATGGTCTGGATTGGTCAGGTCATCGGCCAGGATGTCAACCTGTTCGACGGTCCCCGGCTCGTCGCGACCAGCCAGCGTGACCTGTTCGAGTCGGGGCTTCTTCCCGTTCGCACCCCAGCCGCGGCCTATCGCGCCGTTGCGCTCAACCGCGCGCCGACGTTCGTCGTGCCCGACCGGCTCGGCCCGTTCCAGTACCTCGTGGCCGCCGCGCCCGTGCCGGCACGCGGGCGGGACGCGGTGCTGAGCGTTCCGCTGGCGCTGCGCCAGCGCGAGATCGAGCGCGAGATCGACGAGCTCTATCGCGGCGTGCTCGTCGGCGCGGTGATTGTCGTGCTGCTGGCGGCGGGCCTCGGAGCGTCGGTGGCCGGGCGCATCTCCGATCCGGTGGCGCGCCTGACGCGCGCGGCCCGGCAGATCGCGGCGGGTCGGCTCGACGTCCGCGTCGTCGCCGATACGGCCGACGAGCTGCGGCGGCTCGTGGACGACTTCAACACGATGACCGCGACGCTCGCGTCGCAGCGCGCCGAGCTCGCCCGGACGAATCAGCTCAAGGCGTGGGCGGAAATGGCGCGGCAGGTCGCGCATGAAATCAAGAATCCGCTGACGCCCATCCAGCTGTCGGCCGAGCACCTCCAGCGCGTTCACGAGGATCACGGGCGCCCGCTCGGCCAGGTCTTCGACCACTGCCTGGCGACGATCCTCCGTCAGGTGCGCCTGCTCCGGCAGATCGCTGGCGAGTTCTCGACGTTTGCCGCGGAGCCGATCGCCCGCGTGGCGCCGGTCCCCGTCGCGGCCCTCGTGGACGACGTCGTGAGCGCCTACTTGCCCGGCCTCGGGGACGAGGCACCGCGTCGAGGTCGAGCTCGCACCGGATCTTCCGCCGGCCATGATCGATCGCACGCTCATCGCCAGGGCCCTCGCCAACGTAATCGAAAACGCGCTGCAGGCGATGCCGGACGGCGGCCGCCTGCGAATCGTCGGCGCGCTCGCCGCCAGGATGCTGCAGATCGAGGTCACCGACACGGGCGTCGGCATGGACGCCGAGGCGGTCCGCCGGGCATTCGAACCGTACTTCTCCACCAAGACGGCCGGGTCCGGACTCGGCCTGGCAAACGCCCGGCGCAACGTCGAGCTGTGCGGAGGGACGATGACGCTCGCGAGCGCGCCGGGGCGAGGAACGACCGTTACGCTGAGGCTGCCGGTGGCGGCTGTCCGCGATGACTCCGCGCCCGCAGAATGAGCCACTCGACGAACGCCGACAGCAGATACCCGTAGGCGAGGACCGGCAGCGTGAGCCGGGGTTCGGTGGCGATGAACGCGATGAACAGCGCGAAGCCGAGCACCGGCAGATACGATGGGCCCCAGCCGAGGTTGATGGTCTTGAAGCTGCGGAACCGGATGGCGCTCACCATCAACGCCGCCGGCACGAGCACGACCATCACCGTTGCCGCGCCGGGATAGCCGGTGACCGGATAGGGCCACGCGAAGACCGTCGCGGCCACGACGCCCGCGGCCGCCGGCGTCGGCATGCCGATGAAGTAGCGCTTGTCCACTTGCTGCGCGGACTGCGTGTTGAACCGCGCCAGGCGCATCGCCGCCGCGCTGACGTACAGGAAACCCGAGGCCCACCCGACGCGTCCGAGCTCGGACAGCCCCCAGGCGAACGCCAGCACCGCAGGCGCGACACCGAACGAGATGACGTCGGCGAGCGAGTCGAACTCGACGCCGAACGCGCTCGTCGTGCCCGTCAGCCGGGCCAGGCGCCCGTCGAGCATGTCCAGCACGATCGCGAAGCCGATGAAGGGCGCGGCCGTGACGAGGTCTCCGCGCATCGCGTACACGATGCACGCGTAGCCGCAGAACATGTTGCCCACCGTGCAGAGGCTGGGCAGCAGGAACACCCCGCGGCGCTTGCGGGGCTCATGCGGGGTGCGGCGCAGGTCAAAGTGCTCGATCATTCGCCTCCAGACGGCAGGCGGGCGATGACGGTCTCGCCCCCCCTGACGGTGTCGCCCGCGGCCACGGCGAGCTCGACTGATCGTGGCATGAAGACGTCCATTCTGGAGCCAAACTTCATCAGCCCGATCCGGGCGCCCGGGGCGAGCTCATCCCCCGCCTTTACGCGGCACACCACCCGTCGCGCGAGCACCCCCACCACCTGGCGCGTGACGATCGTCTCGCCGTCGTGGTCGATCCAGATCTCCGAATGCTCGTTGCGCTTCGACGCCTCGCGATACGCCGGAAGGAAGCTGCCCCGCACGTAGGCCACGCGCGCGACGCGCCCCGCGACCGGCGTGCGATTGATGTGCACGTCGAGCAGCGACAGGAAAATCGTGACCTGCCGCCACGAGCCCGCGGGCGCATCGGCGGCCGGGGCGTCGCCAGCGAACATCACGCGCCCGTCGGCCGGGGCCAGCACCGCGCGCGGGTCGGCGATCGGCACCCGATCGGGGTCGCGGAAGAACAGCGCGATCGCGACGGGCAGCGCGAGCAGCGCAACGGCCAGGCTCGTTGCGCCAGCGAGGCCGGCGCCGGCGGCCGGCACCGCGGCCACTGCAACGAATGGCCACGCGGCCCGGTCGATACTCACGCGTTCGATTGTACCGAGGTCAGCCGGCCGGTCGCGAGCATCTGCGCCCAGGTCGGCCGGCGGTCAGTGCTGTGGCATCGGCGGCGGCGCAAAGTGGCTGCCGCATCGCCAGCTCGATGCGATCCTTGAGCGCAAGTTTCTGTTTCTTCAGCGACGTTTCTTCGAATTGCTGCTGCTCGGTCAGGTGGGCCAGGGTGGAGAGGTGTGCGAATCCGTTCGTCGAGGGCTTGATGCTCCGTGACCAACTGCCGGAAGGCTTCGTCGGTCCGAAGCAGTGAGGCTTTCACGTCGTCTTTTGTCGAGAGCTGAGCGTCAGCCATGCTCCGCCTCCTTTGTCGTTGCGGGCCGGTCGGCCCGGAAGAGAAGACCACGCCCGGGCGGTTTTCCCGGGTACGCGCACCCTACCACAACTGCCCTTTGGCCGTCATGCCTTGGACACCGGCAGGTGGCGATTCCAGAGAATCAGCGCATCTTCGCGCGGCTGCTGGTAGTAGTCGCGGCGGACGGCGTCCACCTGAAAGCCGAGGCCCTCGTACAGCGCGCGCGCCGCCTCGTTCGACCGGCGCACCTCGAGCGTCGCCGCGGTGCGCGCCGGCCGCGACGGCTTCCTGCAGCACGTTTCGAGCAGCCGGCGCGCCACGCCGCGGCGACGCCAGGCGTCGTCGACGGCCAGGCTGTTGATGTGCAGCTCGTCGAACACCATCCAGCACGCGCAGTACGCGACGAGCGTGCCGTCGCGGCGCGCGCATGACGTACAGCCGCGCGACGTCGGTGTTCTCGAGCTCCCAGCCGAATCGCCTCGGCGCCCCACGGGTTGGTGAACGTGCGGCGCTGCAGCGCTTCGACGTCGGCGACGTCGTCGGGGCCGGACGCGCGCGTGATGCGAGAACGGCAAGGGTCGCGGCGCCATTCGCGGCGCGGTGCGCCCGCTCGCGCGCGAGCTCGGCGTCGGGCCGCCGGATGTAAATGGGCCGCAGCGCGTGCGGCGCGACCGCGCGGCCGGGATCGGCGGCGGCCACGCGCGCGGCGACGCCCGCCAGCGGCACGGACAGATCCGCGACGCGTACGGCGAGATGCGGCGCGTCGATCGCGACTCGCGTACCGGCGCGCGCCGTCGCCGACGACCACGGCGGGCGTCGCGCCCTGGCGGCGCCGCAGATCGGCAGCGAGGGTTTCCGGGCGGCCGACGCGTGGATCGAACGCGACGTCTGCGGTCTCGAAGGTGCCGCCGGCGCGGACGTCCCACCCGGCGGAGAACACCTCGCCCCGTTGACCGTCGAGACACGGGACGAGGAGCGTGGGCTCGCCGGGCGACGCGTCATCGAGCCAGCCGCGCGCCATGGCTTCGAGCGTCGGCACCGGCACCACGAGCCGGCCGCGCGAGAGCGCGAATCCCTGCACGGCCGCCACCCCGACGCGCAGACCCGTGAAGGAGCCGGGACCGGCGACGACCGAGAAGAGCTCGACATCGGCGAGCGTGTGTCCGAAACGCGCGAGCCAGTCCACGGCGTCCTGCGGGAGGCGCTCGCCGTGCGTGCGTGCGGGATCGCCGTGCGTCGCGTGGCAGCCGTCGCGATCGAACACCGCGACGCTTCCCGCGCGCGTGACGGTCTCGATCGCCAGCACGAGCATGCCGCAATGTTATACTCCGGCAAGTTCGACCTGCGGCCGGTCCGAATCACGCTGCCCCGCCCTGTGACCAGTTCTTCCTCGTCTTCTTCGTCGGCGCCGTCTCCGTTGCCCGCGTCGGCCACGCCGGCCATGCGGCAGTACCTCGACGCCAAGCGCCAGCACCGCGATGCGATCGTGCTGTTCCGCATGGGCGACTTCTACGAGATGTTCTACGAGGACGCGCTCACCGCCGCGCGCGTGCTCGAACTGACGCTGACCTCGCGCGCGAAGGACGCCGGCGGCGTGGCGATTCCGATGTGCGGCGTGCCGTTCCACGCCCTCGACGACGTACCTGGCGCGGCTCGTGCGCAAGGGCTATCGCGTGGCGATCTGCGATCAGGTCGAGGATCCGCGCAAGGCCAAGGGCATCGTCAGGCGCGAGGTGACGCGCGTGGTCTCGCCGGGCACGTTCACCGACGCCGCGTATCTCGACGCCCGCGAGCCGGCGTTCCTGGCGGCGATTGCGCCGCCGGCGTCGGCCTCGGCGCCATGGGGGCTGGCGTTCCTCGACGTGTCGACCGGCGAGTTCGCGGCGGCGGAGTTCGGCGGCGCCGGCGCCGCCGGGGCGCTCGTCGGCCGAGCTGGCCGTCCTGCGGCCGCGCGAGCTGCTCGCCGCCGAGCACGCCGAGATCGACGGCGCCCTCTCGCCGCTGGCGTCGCCCCGACTCACGCGTGTCGACGACTGGACGTTCGACGACGGCGCGGGCGCACAGCGTCCTGTGCGACCAGCTGCGCGTCGCAGTCGCTGGCGGGGCTTCGGCCTCGAGACGGCGCACGCGGCGCCGTCGCCGCGGCCGGGGCGATCGTCGCCTACCTGCGCGATACGCAGCGGCGCGATCTGACGCACGTGCGCGACATCTCGCTGCGCGTGCCGGCCGACGCGCTGCTCATCGATCCCGTCACGCTCCGGCACCTGAACGTCGTCGAGGGCGCCGACGGCGGCCGCGCGGGGTCGCTGCTCGACGACGATCGATCGCACGGTCACGCCGATGGGCGGCCGGCTGCTCCGCCAGTGGCTGCTGCGGCCGCTCGTGGCGCTCGAGCGGATTCAGGATCGCCTCGACGCGGTCGAGGACTCTCGCCTTCAACGCCGCGGATCGCGGCGAAGCTGCGCGAGACCCTGCGGGGCGTCCACGACATCGAGCGCCTGGTCGCGCGCATCTCGCTCGGCACGGCCGGCCCGCGGGACCTGACCGCCCTCGGCGCAGTCGCTCGCGGCTGCTGCCGCGCCTGCGCGCCGGCGCCGCCCTGACTGCAGGCGCCGCTCGTCAGGAGCCTGCGCGGCCGAGATCGACGAGCTGGCCGACGTTCGCGACGCCATCGACTCGACGATTGCCGACGAGCCGCCGGCGCTCGCCCGCGACGGCGGCGTCATCCGCGACGGCGTCGATCCGAGCTCGACGAGCTGCGCGGCGATCAGCCGCGGCGGCAAGAGCGCGATCGCCGCCATGGAGGACGGCCGAGCGCGCGCGCACCGGGCATCGGCTCGCTCAAGGTCCGCTACAACCGCGTGTTCGGCTACTACATCGAGGTCTCGAAGTCGAATCTTGGCGCGCGTGCCCGCCGACTACATCCGCAAGCAGACGATTGCCGGCGGCGAGCGGTTCATCACGCCCGCGCTCAAGGACTACGAGGATCAGGTCCTGGGCGCCGACGAGCGCATCCTCGACGCGCGAGCTCGAGCTGTTCGAAGCGCTGCGCGCGCGCGTGGCCGCCGAGGCGCCGCGCCTGCTCGACACGGCGCGCGCGGTCGCGTGCCTCGACGTCCTCGCGGCGCTGGCCGACGCGGCCGCGGTCTACAACTACATCAAGCCGCACGTGCACGACGGCGACGAGATTCAAGCCGTCGACGCGCGGCATCCGATCGTCGAGCGCCACGTCAACGACGGCGTTCGTGCCCAACGACGTGCAGCTCGACGCGGCGCGAGCGCCAGCTGGTCATCCTGACCGGGCCCGAACATGGGCGGCAAGTCGCACCTATCTCCGTCAGACCGCGCTGCTCTCGCGTGCTCGGCGCAGGCCGGGTCGTTCGTGCCGGCGCGCAGCGCCAAGCTGGCCATCGTCGATCGCATCTTCGCGCGCGTCGGCGCGTCGGACAACATCGCCCGCGGCCAGTCCACGTTCATGGTCGAGATGCAGGAGACGGCGGCGATCCTGCACGCGGCGACCTCGCCGCAGCCTCGTGATTCTCGACGAGATCGGCCGCGGCACCGCGACGTTCGACGGCCTCAGCCTGGCGTGGGCCGTCGCCGAGCACCTGGCGTCGAACGACCGCGCCCGGCCGCAAGACGATCTTCGCGACCCACTACCACGAGCTGACCGACCTCGCCGACGCGCTGCCGGGCGTCGTCAACTACCACGTTGCCGCGCGAGAGTACCGCGACGACATCGTCTTCCTGCACAAGATCGTGCCCGGGCGATCGGATCGCAGCTACGGCATCCAGGTCGCGCGGCTCGCCGGGCTGCCCGCCGGCCGTCGTCCGGCGGGCGGCGGCGATTCTGCACGTCGCTCGAGCAGCGACGAGTTGGCGCGCGGCGGCCGGCCGAGCCTGAGCGGCGCCCCGCCGGCGACGCAGCAGCAGCTGGGCTTGTTTCAGCCGCGCCGAGCGACCCGGACCCGGTCGTCGACCGGCTGCGCGCCGCTCGATCTCGACCGCCTGACGCCGCTCGAGGCGCTGAACCTGCTGGCCGAGCTGAAGCGCGAGGCCGGCACGTGAGCGGTCCGCGCGCCTCTCGCCGCGCTGATGCTGCTCTGCTGGCGGTCGGCGTGCGCGCGACCCGCCCGCCGGCCGCCGGACGTGCTCGTCGTGGCGACGGCCAATTCGCCGACCAACCTCGATCCCGGCGTCGGCCTCGACGAAGCGTCGCAGAAGCTCCACCAGCTGCTGTTCAGCTCGCTGCTCAAGATCGACGATTCGCCTGCGCGTCGTGCCCGATCTCGCCGTGCGGTTCGACGCGCCGGACGACCGGACGTACGTCGCGGAGATCCCGCACGGCGTGAAGTTCCACGACGGCCGCGAGATGACCGTCCGCGGATGTCGTGTACACGTTCCGCCGATTCCTCGATCCGGCGTTCGTGTCCGGCCGCAAGGGCGCGTACCGCAACCTGGCGTCGGTCGAGGCGCTCGACCGGTACACCGTCGCCTTTCACCTCCGGACAGCCGCCGTGTCGTTCCCGATCAATCTGGTGATGGGGATCGTGCCCGACGGCACCGGCCCGGAAGCCGGCCCGCAGCCCATCGGCAGCGGTCCCTACCGGCTCACCGAGTTCGTGCCCGACGACCACGTCACGCTGTCGGCCTTCGCGGACTACTACGGCGGCCGGCCGGCCAACGCGGGCCTCGTCTTCGAACGTCGTCCCCGATGAAACGATGCGCGGACTCGAGCTGCGGAAAGGGAGCGCGGACCTCGTCGTCAACGACCTGTCGCCGGACCTCGCTGCCGGCCTGCGAGCGCGACGGCGGCTCGACAGTCGTGACATCGCCGGGGACCGACTACGCCTACATGGGCATGAACCTGCGCGATCCCATCCTGCGGGATCGCCGCGTGCGTCTGGCGCATCGGGTACGCGATCGACCGGGTGCCATCGTCAAGTACCTGCGGCGCGGTCTGGCGACGCCGGCGACCGGGATCGTGCCGCCCATGTCGTGGGCCTACGCACCCGACGTGCTCCGGCTTCGCGCACGATCCCGACCAGGCCCGTGCGCTGCTCGACGAGGCGGGTTACCGCGACCCGGACGGCGCGGGACCGGCGACCGCGACTCACGCTCACGCTCAAGACGTCCACCGACGAACGCTACCGGTTGCAGGCGGCCGTCATCCAGGAAGACCTGCGCGGCCGTCGGCGTCGGCGTGGACGTCCAGTCGCTACGAGTTCGCCGACGCTTGATCGACCGACGTCCTCCGCGGCAACGTGCAGCTCTACACGCTGCAGTTGGTCGGCATCACCGATCCCGACATGCTGCGCCGGCGTTTCCACTCGACGCAGACGCCGCCCGACGGCTTCAACCGCGGGCACTACGCCAGCGCCGAGGTGGATCGACTGATCGAGGAGGCGACCGCGGCGACCGACGAGACCGCGCGTCGCACGCTCTACCAGGACGCGCAACGCGCGATCGCCGACGACGTACCTGTCGTCAGCCTCTGGTACAAGACGAATATCGCCGTCGCGCAGCCGTCGCTCGACGGCATCGCGCTCTCGCCGACCGCCGACTTTGCTTTTCTGAAGAACGTGTCGCGGCGTCTGTCGCGATAGCGCGATAGAATGACGCGCGCATGAGCCGTCGCAAGTCGCGCTTCCTGCGCAAGCCCGTCGAGCCGTTCGTCGTCGAGGCCGGGTCTCTCGGCCGACGACGTGCTCGCGCGCATGGAGCGGATCTCGTTTCAGGGGCGCAACCTCGGGGTCGGCGCGCCGCATCTGGGAGAAGATGCTCGCCAGCGACGCGACGATCTTCCTGGGCACCGCCGGCGCGCTGTCGGCCGGCGGCATGCGGCTGATCATCGCGCATCTGATCGAGCAGCGCTACATCGACTGCCTCGTCTCGACGGGCGCCAACCTGTACCACGACCTGCACGAGACGCGCGGCCGCCGGCACTTCATCGGCTCGCCGACGCTCGACGACGCCGCGCTGGCCGCCGAGCGGATCGATCGCGTCTACGACACGCTGGCGAGCGAAGACGAGTTCTGCAAGAACGACGAGTGGATCGCCGCGTTCGTGCTCAAGCTCGAGCGGCGGCCGTACACGACGCGGGAGTTCCTGTACCGGCTCGGCGAGCACCTGTGGAACGAGACGGGGCATCGACGGCATCCTGACCGCCGCGTATCCGCGCCAACGTGCCGATCTTCTGCCCGGCGATCGCCGACTCGTCGATTGGCATGGGCGTGTCGCAGGCCCGGCATCGCGACCAGACCGCCGGCGACGATCGACGTGATCGGCGACATCATCGAGTCGGCCAACATCGTGATTCGCCGGCCGTCGACCGCGTCGATCGTCCTCGGCGGCGGCACGCCGAAGAACTTCATCAACCAGGCCAGCGTGCAGGCCGAGTTCTACGACGACCGCGTCGGCGGCCACAAGTTCGCGATCCAGATCGTGACCGACGTGCCGCACTTCGGCGGCGCCAGCGGGTCGCAGCCTCGAAGAGGCCCAGAGCTGGGGCAAGCTGTCGATCGAGTCCGAGAAGGTCACGGTCCACGCCGACGTCACGCTCGCCCTGCCGATGCTCGTGACGCGCGCTCGAAGCACGGTGCGCGAGACGCGCTCGCGCAGGCGCAAGCGCCCCGAGTTCGACGCCGTCGGGCCGCGTCCTCGTCGTCAACGGCCAGCCGCTCGCCGACAATCGCTACCAGGAGTCCTGATGCGCCGTCGCTCGAGTACGACCGCCCGCAGCCGCCGCAGTTCGGCGGGGCGCTTCCGGAGATCGCCCGCGTACGAGGCGCCGCGGCCGTCATCCTGCCCGTGCCGCTCGATCGCACGACGTCGTACGTGCCCGGCACGCGCAACGGCCCGCGCGAACTGCTGCTGGCGTCGGCGCAGGTCGAACTGTGGGACGAGGAGCTCGGCGTCGACGTCCACGAGCCGCGGCATCGTGACGCTGCCCGAGATGGACCTGTCGACGGCGCCTCGATGGAGGCCGCGATCGGCGGAGATCGAGGCCGGGCCGCCGGCGACCTGCTCGACGGCGGCAAGTTCCTCGTCACGCTGGGCGGCGAGCATTCGATCACGTCGCCGCTCGTCGCGGCTGCCGCCGCGCGGCACCCCGGGCTGTCGCGTGCTGCAGATCGACGCGCACGCCGACCTGCGCGACGTCTATCAGTCGCAGCGGCACAGCCACGCGTGCGCGATGCGGCGCACGCTCGACTTCGCGCCGCTCGTGCAGGTCGGCATCCGCAACATCTCGGACGAAGAAGCGCGCGGCCCTGCCGTCGCTCGAGACGACGATCTTCTACGACTGGAACATGCGCGACGACGCCGCGCTGGATCGACCGGGTCGTTGACGCGCTCTCCGACACCGTGTACATCACGATCGATCTCGACGGCCTGGATCCCGGCGACGATGCCGGCGGTGGGACGCCCGAGCCGGGCGGCCTGTCATGGCGGGAACTGACGACGCTGCTTGCGCCGGACGTTCGAACGAAGGAACGTCGTGGCCTGCGACGTCGTCGAGCTCTGCCCGATTCCAGGGCTGGCCTCGCCGAACTTCATCGCGGCGAAGCTCGTCTACAAGCTGCTCACCTACAGGCTCGGGCTCCAATCTCAGTCGGCCCGTCCGCCTACTGCGTCTTCCGGTTGGGCGTAGCACGTCGTGCCGCCCTCCGGCTCGACGAGCCGGAAAAACGGCGCTGCACCGCGTTCGTCTTGGCGCGCTCGGCTTGGGTCCCGGTCACCCAAGCCTCGGTCACCCGGCTCCGCACCGTTTTTCGAACTGCGGGTGTCGGCTCGCTCGCGGTCGGGCGGGCCCGACGTACCTACGCCCAACCGGAAAACGCTAGCCGAGCGCGGTCAGCTGCTGGCGGGCTTCGCCAACGTAGCCGGAATCCGGGAACTCGTCGACCACTCGCTTGAAGGCGGCGCGAGCCTCCTGCGTCTTGCCGGCTCTGAGGCACGTCTGCGCGAGCTGCATGAGCACGCCGTCAATCGGCAGGACGCTGTCGCGGTCGGCGGCGAGGTCGGTCAGCGCCTTGATGGCGTCGTCGTACTTGCCCTGGTCGCCCAGCACTTCCGCGCGGCCGAGGCGCGCCATCGGGACGTAGAGCGACGATCCGCCCTTGGCGATGACGGCGTCGAACGCCTGGATGGCCTCCGGCAGCCGGTTCAGCGCGACGAGCGCGATGGCGGCCTGGTACTGGGCCGTGAGGCCGGCTTTCGTGGACGGATACTGCGCCGCGATCTGCTGAAAGGCCTGGAGCGCCGCTTGCTGGCGCGCCTGATCGGAGGGATACGTGCCGGGCGACTGCGTCGCGCCGGGCACGGTCGGCGGCGGCGCGATTGGCGCCTGGGCGATCGACATGCCGATCCCGAGCAGGGCGCTCGCCTCGTCGTTGGTGTGCTTGTGCCAGTACCAGTAGCCCCCACCCACGGCGAGGACCACGGCGGCGGCGATTGAGCCCATCACGACGCGGTCGCGATGGGTCTTGACGGTCTCGACGACCTTCCGGGTCGTGATGACGAACTCGTTCTGCTTGAGCTGATGTCGTTCGTGTGCCTTCATCGGTCGTTTCTCGTCGCCTCCGGAGCGCGACTGGCCCGCCTCCCGCCGCGCTCGGCAAACACACATCGTAGTAGATCCTGGCCGCCCTTGCCCACTCCAGGGGCGGCGGCGGGTCGGGCTGGCGCGTCCTAATACGTTAGTATATACTTACCGTTAGTGATGACTTACGAACATGCGCAGCTCGACGCCCTCGGCGACGGCACGCGGCGGGCCATTCTGGCCAGGCTGCTGCTCGACGGGGCCATGGCCGTCGGCGACATCGCGCGCGAGTTCCACGTCACGCGCCCCGCCGTGTCGCAGCACCTTCGCGTGTTGAAGGACGCGCAGCTCGTGCAGGACCACCCGGAAGGCACCCGCCGCGTCTACCAGCTGGACCCGCGCGGATTCCATCTCCTGCAGCAGTACCTTCGACCAGTTCTGGACGCAGGCGCTGTTCGCGTTCCAGCGCCACGCCAACGCCGTGGCCGACCGGCCGCATTCCCGGGCCCCCCGACGCAGCCCGAAGAGGACTCGATGACCAACGCCACCCAGCCCACTGTCAAACGCTCCGTGATCGTCAGGTTCCCCGTGGACGATGCCTTTCGCCTGTTCACGGAGGGATCCGACGCCTGGTGGCCGCGCACGCATCACATCGGCAGGTCGCCGATGACACGCGGCGTCATCGAAGGACGCGTGCGCGGGCGCTGCTACTCCGAGCAGCAGGACGGCACCGAATGCGACTGGGACACGGTGCTCGCGTGGGAGCCGCCCGTGCGGCTGGTCCTCGCCTGGCAAATCACGCATCAGTGGGGGTACGAGCCGGACATGGCGAAGGCCAGCGAGGTCGAGGTGCGGTTCACGCCCGAGGGCGCCGGCACCAGGGTCGGTCTCGAGCACCGGTACTTCGAGCGGCATGGCGAAGGGGGCGAGGTCCTGCGGCAGGCGGTCAGCTCGCCGGGAGGCTGGGGGACGCTGCTCGACATGTATGCGGCCCTGGCCGCGCAGCGCGCGCCCGGTGGCGCGCAGGGCGCGGCGTCATGACCGCGCGGCGCTGGTTGCGCGCTGCGGCGGCGATCGCCTTCCTGACGATCGCCCTGGGGGCGGCGTTCGCCGCGGCGGAGCGATCGCCGACCTGATTGGTGATGCTGGTGCGCCCGGCGCGATTCGAACGCGCGACCCCCGCCTTAGGAGGGCGGTGCTCTATCCAGTCTGAGCTACGGGCGCGAACTCCTGTCGTTCAGTACGCGAGGACGGCGTCGATGCGCTCGCCCTTCAACCGCTCGCGGCCGCCGAGCGCGAGCAGCTCGATCAGGAACTGCACGCCCGCGACGTCGCCGCCCAGATCGCGCACCAGCCCCACGGTCGCCGAGGCCGTGCCGCCGGTGGCGAGCAAGTCGTCGACGATGAGCACGCGCTGACCGCGCAATACCGCGTCCTCGTGAATTTCGAGCGCGTCGCTGCCATACTCGAGCGCGTACGCCGCGCGGCGCGTCTTGGACGGCAGCCTGCCGGGCTTTCGCACCGGGACGAATCCGCTCTTGAGCCGGTCGGCGACGGCCGATCCGAAGATGAAGCCGCGGCTCTCGATGCCGACGACCACGTCGATCCTGGCCTCGCGGTGCGGCGCCGCCATGGCATCCACCGCCTGCCGGAAGCCCTCCGGATCCTTCATCAGCGTCGTCACGTCGTAGAACAGGATGCCGGGCTTCGGGAAATCCGGCACGTGCCGGATGCGCTTCTTCAATGCGTCCATCTCGTCCTCAGTCATGACACGGCGCTCACGCGATGCGAAAGCCCGTGGTCCGTCCGCTCGGCGTCTCGTCCTGGCGATCCACGCGTTCGACGCGCGCGGCGGGCGGGCCATTTCTCAACCGTCCCTCGAGACGATCGACGGCCTCGCGGTCGCCTTCCGCCAGGACCTCGACCTGTCCGTCGGGCCGATTCCTGACCCAACCGGACACGCCCTCCGCCTCAGCAGCCTCGACCACAAAGAACCGAAAGCCCACGCCCTGCACGCGTCCGCTCACGATGTACCGCCGAGCCGTGAGCATCGCATCAGTATAATCGCGACCGCGGCCGGCGCGGGCCGCGTGTGATGCGAACCGCCGCTTCGGTGCCATGGATCGCGCTTGGACGTCCGCCGTGGACGCCGCCCCGCCTGCCCGCGATCACTCCCCTGCCAGCCACCTGCGACGTGCTCGTCGTCGGCGCCGGCGTGACCGGGTGGTCGTGCGCGCTCTCGCTGCTCGAGGCGGGCCGCGCGGTCCAGGTGGTCGATCGGGATTTCGGCGCCGGCGCCTCGCCCCGCTCGGGCGGCATCATCGTCGGGGACACGCTGATCGGACCGGCTCCCGGCTTCGAGTACCTGCGAGATCGACCTGCGCGACTGGGTCCGCGATCACGCGCCGGAGTGCCGGCTGCGCTGGGACGGATGCCTCGAGCTGGATCGCTCGGCCTCGCTTGCGCCGACACCGATCGATTGGACCGACGCCGGCACGGTCCGGCTGCGCCGGGCCATCGACGGCGGCACGCTCGATCCGGCGGCGCTCGTCGGCGCCCTGGCGCGCGTCGCCGTCGCGCGCGGCGTTCGGTTGACCACAGGCGTCACGATTGACGGTTGCGACGCGCACGGCGACGTCGTGATCGCGCGGAGCGCCGTCGGCCCGGTGCGCGCGCGTGCCGTCGTGATGGCCGTGGACGCGACGAGCCGCGGCGATCCCGATGATTTCTGGACGGAGCGCTCGCTGACGGTGGCGCTCGAGACCGACGTCGTGCCCGACGCGGTCGCCCGGGCGATCGGCTGGCACGACCGGCTGCCCTTCTACACGAACGAGCTGCCGCTGCTCTGGGGCCGGAGTCTCGACAACGGCGCGATGCTCATGGGCCGCGAGCTGCTGCCGGTGTCGGACCTGCCGGCTGATGCGTGGCGTCAATCGATTGCGGAGGCCGGCGCACGGCTCACCGCGCGCCTGCGCGGGCTTCACCCGGCCCTGGCGGAGATTGGCGTGCATCGCGTCTGGGCCGGTCCAATCGCGCGCGACGCGTCCGGCGTGCCGTCGGTCCAGCGCGATCCGCACACGGCCGGCGTCGTCTGGGCGGGCGGCTACGGCGGGCACGGTCTGGCGCAGGCCTTCCGCCTCGGGGCGCGCGCCGCGGCCGCGGCGCGCCCGTAGTCGTCAGGGCCAGTCGATCGGCGATTCGTCGAGGTTGACGTACACCTGCTTGGTTTCGAGGTACGCGTCGACGCCGTTGCGTCCAAGCTCGCGTCCGATGCCGCTCTGCTTCACGCCGCCCCACGGCGCTTCGACCGGCGCCGGCTGCGAGTGATTCACCCAGACGACGCCGCACCGCAGGTCGCGGGCGAGCCGGAACGCGCGAAACACGTCGCGCGTCCAGACGGAGGCGGCCAGTCCGAACGGCGAGTCGTTGGCCATCCCCACGGCGTCCGCTTCGTCGTCGAACGGCATCAAGCACGCGACCGGTCCGAAAATCTCCTCGCGCGCGATGCGGGCGTGGTTGGGGACGTCCACGAAGATCGTGGGCTCGACGAAGAGACCCGCATCGAGTCGCGGTCCGGTGGCGCGCCCGCCGCCGAGTACGAGCTTCGCTTCCCGGCGGCCGAGATCCTGATAGGCGCGCACGCGATCGAACTGCCGCCGGCTGACGAGCGGGCCCATCCGCGTGTCCGGGTCCGCGCCGGGGCCCAGGCGGATAGCGCGCGCCTGCTCGACCATCGCGTCAATCACCTTCGAGTAGATCGATCGCTCGACGAGGATTCGGCTGCCCGCCGAGCACATCTCGCCCTGATTCAGGAAGACGCCGAACAGCGCGCCGCGCAGCGACGCCTCGAAGTTCGCGTCCGCGAAGATGATCGTCGGCGACTTGCCGCCCAGCTCGAGCGTGACGCGCTTCAGCGTGGCGGCGGCCGAGGCCATCACCTGCTTGCCGACCTCGACGCTGCCCGTGAACGCGATCTTGTCCACGCCGGGATGCGCGACGAGCGCCGCGCCCGCGGTCTCGCCGCGCCCGGTCACGATGTTGACGACGCCCGGCGGCAGCCCCACGTCGGCAAAGCTTTGCGCGAGCGCGAGGAGCGAGGCGGGCGTCTCTTCCGCCGGTTTGATCACGACGGTGCATCCGGCGCAGAGCGCGGGGGCGAGTTTCCACGCCGCCATGAGCAACGGGTAGTTCCACGGAATGATCTGCCCGACGACGCCGACCGGCTCGCGCAGGGCCAGCACCATCGCGTCGTCCGGCACGGGAATGACGTCGCCCTGGATCTTGGTCGCGAGGCCGGCGTAGTACTCGAAGCAGGTCGCCGCGTCGGCCACGTCGCTTTCGGACTCGACGATCGGCTTGCCGCAGGTCAGCGTCTCGAGCGCAGCGAGCTCGGTCGCGCGCTCGCGCAGGACGCCGGCGATTCGCTGCAGCACACGCCCGCGTTCGAGCGCGGGCGTTCGGCGCCACACGCGGTCGAAGGCCGTTCGCGCGGCGGCGACGGCGGCGGCGACGTCCTCGGCATCGGCGTCGGCGGACGTGCCGATGACGGTGCAGGTTGCGGGATCGATCAACTCGATCTGTCCCCGACCGTGTGAGGGAACGAACTGGCCGTTGATGAAATTGATGAACTGCGAATACGCGGTCATGCAGGTTCGGCCAGCCTATCCGAGTCACTTTCGCCGCTTCAACCGGGGACTCCCCGCGGCGGGCGCAGGGCGCTGGAGGGGCGGGAGTATACTGCGGATGGATATGCTCCGTCGCCTCGGCATCGGGCGGCTCGCCGGTCGGGTGGCTCTCGCGGCCACGTTCCTGGCCGTGCCTGGTGTCGCGCGCGCCCAGACCATCTTCGCGGACGTCGATCGCGACGGCATTCGCGACGTGCTCAGCGTCTCGAACACGTCGCGCTCGATTCTGCAGGTCTGGTTTTCCGCGACCCAGACGTTCCGCAAGCTGCACACGCCCCGGCCGATCTTCCGGGTGGCCGCGATGGACGTGGACGGCGACGGCCGTCCCGAGATCGTCGCCTCGGACACCTCAGCGCGGCTCCACGTGTGGCGTCAGGGCAAGAGCGGGCGCCTGCATCGCGTTCTGCCCAGGCGTCCCGCGCCGTTCACGTTTTCCTCCACGCAATCGCTGGATGGTCCATCCTCCGACTCCGCGGACGTCCCGAGCAACAGCAGCGGCAGCAATGTGAAGTCTTCGGGCGAGTCGCCAGCCACCGGGCTGGCGCGGCCCGTTCTCATCGGCGTCCGCCTCCGCGCCGCAGACGCGCCGGTCGTTCTCGACCGCCGCTACGATCCCGCGGGCTGTCGACCTCCGCCCCCTCAGGCCTGACCACCCATCGTCGCGAGTTCGGACATGGTGTCGGCGTCGCCGACCTGCCGCGTCCGGTGGTGTTTGAGCGTCTGCCTGGGCCTGAGGGACCACATGCGTATCGTGCTAGCTGATTTGAAGGCTGCGGATGGATTTGTCAGCAAAGACACCGTCGCCGGGGGCTACGGCTCCCGGCTGCGGCCGTTCTCCAAAGTCACCAGCGTCATTTGCGCGTTCAAGCAACGCCTCCACGACCTGCCGAGCGTGCAGCTCGCGTACGCGGGCGGCGCAAGCCGCGCGCGCCGGCCACGAGGTGGTCGCGTCGCGAGGCGAGGTCGTGGACGGCGATGTCGCGCTGGTGCTCTCGTCGCTCGTCGACTACCGGCGTGAGACGGCGTTTGCGGCGGCGATGCGGGCGCGCGGCGCGCGTGTCGGCTTCGTCGGTCTGGCCGCGTCGAAGCTGCCGCATCTGTTCGAGGACTCCGCCGACTTCATCGTCATCGGCGAGCCCGAGTCGGTGCTCGATTGCCTGTTCCAGGGCGAAGCGCTCGCGGGTCGCGTGGACAGCCCGGCAGGTCGACGATCTCGACTCGCTGCCGTTTCCCCGCTGGGACCTCATGTCGCGACCGGCGCCGGCGCTTCCGGCGTGCCGCTCGCGGCGCGCCCGACCGGCGGCGTCGTTCCCGCTGCTGGCGAGCCGCGAGCTGTCCGGAGTTCTGCACCTACTGCCCGCATCGCATTCTCTCGACCTACCGTGCGCGATCGGTGGGCAACATCCTGGACGAGCTCGCGTTCCTCTGCGAGGCCGCGCCGCGGCCGCCATACGTCGTGTTTCGCGACCCGCTCTTCACCCAGGACCGCGACCGCGTGCTGGCGCTCTGCGACGGCATTGCCGCGCGCGGCCTCGAGCTCACGTTCGAATGCGAGACGCGGCTCGACCGGCTCGACGAGGAGCTGCTCGACGGTCATGCACCGGGCCGGTCTGCGGGCGATGAGCTTCGGCGTCGAAGCCGTGTCCGCCGTCGACGCTCAAGAAGGTCGGCCGGCGGCCGATCCCGGAATCGCACCAGCGCGCCATCGTCGGCACGTGCCGGCAGCTCGGCGATCGTCACCGCCGCGTTCTATGTCCTCGGGTTCCTCGAAGACACGCTGGGAGTCGATTACCGCAACGATCGAGTACGCGTGGATCTCGGCTCGACGGTCGCGCAGTTCAAGATCCTGACGCCGTATCCGGGCACGCCGCTCTTCAAGCGCATGGAGCCGCTGCTGACCGAGACACGACTGGGAGCGCTTCGACGGCTTCACGCCGACGTTCAATCATCCCACTCTCACGCAGCGACGAGCTGCAGTTCCTGCTGGGCGCGGCGTATACTCGCTTCTACATGCGGCCGTCGTATCTGGCCAACTACCTTCGCATCACGGCGCCGCACGTGCGCGGTGTCGTGGAGCGGCTCGACGCCCGCGTCTCGCGCCTGCACACGCCGCCGCGAGGACGCGGACATCTCGCGGCTGGCTGTCATGCTGACCGCGATTTCCCGGTACGGCGCCCGCGTCCTGCCCCACGACGCAGGAACTGATCGCGGAGCGTGGAGGCGCGCGGAGAGTTCATCGAGGGGCCCGCAGATCGCGGAGTTCGAGCGCGCGTTCGCAGCGGCGCCTCGGCGGCGTGCGGGCCGCGTCCGCGTCGTACGGCCGCATGGCCTTTCTACTACATCCTGCAGGCGCTCGGATCTCCCGGCCGGCAGCGAAATCGTGTTTCCGGCGCTCACGTTCTGGGTCATGCCGGAGATCGCGCGCGTCGCCGGGCTTACGCCCGTGTTCGCCGACGTCGATCCCGCGACGTTCAACATGACGCCCGACGCGCTCCGGCGCGTGATCACGCCGACGCACCGTCGCCGTCGTGCCGACGCACCTGTGGGGGCTGCCGTGCGACATGGACGACATCCTCGCCGTCGCGCGCGCGCCACAAGCTCGCCGTCATCGAAGACTGCGCGCACGCGCTCGGCGCCACGCTACCGCGGCCGGCCGGTCGGCACGCTCGGCGACGCCGCGCTCTTCAGCTTTCAGACGCTGAAGCCGCTCAACACCTACGGCGGCGGCATGGCCGTCGCGCGCGACCCGGTCGCTGGCCGCTCGCATCGCGCGATCTCGCGGCGGCCAAGCCGGCGCCGACCGTCGAGATGGTCAAGCAAGCACCTTTCCAGGGGCGCGTCCAGCGCATCTCGATCCGCCCGCGCGTGTTCACTGCACGCTGTTTCCCGATCCTCTGGACGTGCGTCGATTCTCGAGCGCCAATCCGGACGTCTACCTGTGGGAGAAGATCCGTCCGCTCGACCCGCTGCCGCCCGACTACCGCGAGCGGTACAGCCAACGTGCAGGCCGCCATCGGGACTTCGAATCCTGGAGCAGCTCGACGAGTGGACCGCCGCGACCCAGGCGCACGCGGCGGCGCATCAGCGCCGCGCTCCGAACATTCCGCGGCGTCCGGCTGCCGGTCGTGCCGCCGGATCGGACGCACGCGTTCTATCAGTATCTGCGCGTACATGCCGGACGCGACGAGATCGTGCTCGCAGTGCCTCAGGCGCGGCGTCGACCTCGAGACGCTGCACGTAGACGTCTGCACGAAGCTGGACTTGTTCGAGCGGTTTCGCGGCGGCGGCGCCGGGCGCCGAGGAGACCGAGGACGCCCTGCAGATTCCGGTCTACGAATCGCTGACGGCCGACGAAGTGGCGCGCGTGGCGACCGTCGTTCGGAATGTCGCCGAGCGTCAGGCGCAGAGCCCGGTCGCAGCCGCTGTTCGCGTGTAATGATCTCCGGAAGTCAGCTGGCCTCTCGCCTACCTGCTCGTCGTCGGTCGCGGCGTTTTCGAAGGCGAAGTGGTCTTCGTCGGCGCCGTCCACGCTGGTCAGCCAGGGCGGCTCATCCGCCATGCCCGTGCTGCTCTGCCGGGCGCGCTCGGCGCCGCGGCGGCGATCAGTTCTACTTCTATGCGCTTCGCGGCCGCGCCGCACCGCTGGCTGAATCGCTGGCCCCGAACATCGAACGGCTGGGCCACGCTTCACGCCACGCGTCCGCGCCACGAGGTCGCTCACCGTCCTGATGTTCCGCTTCTCGCCGGGCCTGCGCATCGCGACTGGCCGCCGCGTGCGCCTACGCGGATGTGCCCGCCGCTCAAGTTCAGTGTGCTCAACGTCGTCTCGGCGGTCGCGTGGGCGGCGGCGCTCCTTCTGTCGTGGCGTACGCCGGCCCGACGCGCGCTGCCGGCGTCGGGATCTCGGGCTGGTGGTCCGCGCTGATGCCGGCCGCGGCGATTGTCGTCGTGGTGTTGTTCGTCCGCCGGGCGGATGACGAGTAGTTAGAAGAGTGAAGCCAGAAGTGGGAAGGCGAGAGACCGGCAACGTGCGAGCACTTCGCCCTTCTGGCTTTCGCACTTCTGAGTTTCGCTCTACTTGATCGTGATCCCCGCCCGCGCCTGCGCGCGTGGCCGCGGCGTTGAACGTCGCGACCTCCGTGGTCGCACCATCGCCGTGCGCGCGCTGCATCAGCTTCTCGAACTCGGGCTTCATAGTCCGCGTAGCGCTCGGTGATCCGCCGTCCCGAGCTTCCGCTCGCTGCCGACGATGTCGCCGTAGAGCACGACGATCTGGTTGTCCAGCCGGCCCGGGAAGTTCAGCGCGTCCTGATCCGCCTCGCCCCGCAGCTGCGTCATGTCGCCTTCGACCTTTTCGGCGCTTGTCGTTGAACGTCTTCGCCGCGCCGGCAGAGCGCCGGGCGTCTTCGCGGCGATGGCGGCGGCCTGCTGCTTCGCGTCGCGCATCTTCGCGAGCTTGTCGTACAGCTGCTTCGCCCAGCCGCCGACTTCCTTCGCCATCTTCAGCTGCGCCTGGCCTTCGGCGTCGGTCATCGGCGGCGTCAGCCGCGGATCGCTGTCGAGACGGAAGGTCTGCGTCTGCGACCAGCTGCCCGATGCTGACCTTGACGGTGTAGACTGCCCGGCGCCGCATGGGCATCGGGCCGGCGCCGCCAGCGCCCACATCATCGATGCCCGGCGGCGATCGTGAACGGCGACGGCAGCTGCGGATCCACGTCGTCGAGTTCAGCCCTTTGTGCGCGAAACGGAGCGGGCGCGCCGTTGCCGAAGCCGCCGCGTCCCCGTCCTCCGCCGCCACCGCCGCGGCCTTGCGGCTCAGCGGCCGCCGCCGCCGCCGCCTCGCCCACCGCCGCGGCCGCCGCGCCCACCGCCTCCGCCCGCGCCGGCGCCGGCCGCCGGCGTCTCGGCTGCGCGTAGGCCTCCGGCCGCTCGGGCGCGTGCCCGTGCCAGGCTGGCCCGTGGCGTTGTAGACGACCGTGCCCGCCGCGTCCATCACCTGCACGGTGACCGGCGACGTCGGCTCATCGCGCAACCAGTAATAGAACGTCGGCGAGCGCGCCGCCGCCGCGCCGCCGCCGCCGCAGCCGCCGCCGGCTTGCGATAGCCGTCCACCGGCTTGAACAGAGCCGCGCCGGGACCGCCGGTCGGCTTGAGCTGCTCGACCACCGGCAGGTCGTCGAGGATCCAGAATCCCGCGGCCTTCGGTCGCGACGATCAGGTTGTGGCGGTAGACACTTGCAGGTCCATGATCGGCACGGCCGGCAGGTTCAACTGGAACGGCTGCCAGTGCGCGCCGTCGTCGAACGAGATGTACATGCCGTACTCGGTGCCGGCGAACAGCAGGCCCGGCACGGTCCGGATCCTCGCGCACGACGCGGATCGGAGTGACCGGCCGGAATGCCGTTCGTGCCGTCCGCGATGCGCTTCCACGTCTTGCCGTAGTCGTTCGTCTCGTACACGAACGGCGTGCAGTCGTTCAGCTCGTAGCGGTAGGCGGTGACGATCGCGCGGCCGGCGTTCTTCGGCGTTGAGGTCGATCACGTTGATCGTGCTGAACTCCGGCAGCCCGGGCGGCGTGATGTTCTGCCACGTCTTGCCGTTGTCGCGCGAGATGTGCACGAGGCCGTCGTCGCTGCCCGCCCACAGCAGGCCGGGCGTGGCCGGCGACTCCTCGAACGCGAACATCGTGTCGTACACCTCGACGCCCGTGTCTGTCGCGCGTGATGCCCTCGCCGCCCGAGAAGTCCTGCTTGGTCTTGTCGTTGCGCGTGAGGTCCGGGCTGATCCGCTCCCAGGTCTGGCCGCCGTCCTTCGATGCGGTGCACGTACTGCGACGTCGTGTAGACGATGTCCGGGTTGAGCGGCGACAGCCGGATCGGCGCGTTCCACTGGAAGCGGTACTTCATGTCCAGCGCGCGCTGCCCGGTCTCCGAGTCCGCGTAGACGCGCACGTTCTCGTCGACACCGCTCGATGCGATCGATGCGCGCTGGAGCGTGCCGCCGTAGTTGCCGGCGTAGATGATGTTCGGGTTGCGCGGATCGACCGCGATGTAGCCGGCCTCGCCGGGGCCGGCGCTGATGAACGGCTCGCCCACGTTGGTGCTCGGCGACGCCGATCGCTGCCGTTGTCCTGCTGCGCGCCGTACACCCAGTACGGGCCAGCGGCGTGTCCACCTCGATGCGGTAGATCTCCGCCGTCGGCTGGTTGTCCTGCGTCGACCAGGTCGCGCCGCCGTCGAGCGATGACGGCCGCGCCGCCGTCGTTCGAGTTCGATCATCGTCTTGTTGTTCGTCGGGTTGATCCACAGATCGTGGTTGTCGCCGTGCGGGCGCTGGACGCCGCGTCGAAGGTCTTGCCGCCGTCGGTGGACTTGAACGCGCCGGTGTTGAGCGCGTAGACCGTGTCGACGTCGACCGGATCCGCGAAGATGTGCGTGTAGTAGAACGCGCGCTGCTGCAGGTTGCGGTCGGCGTTGGTCCGCGTCCAGGTCGTCGCCGCCGTCGTCGGAGCGGAACACGCCGCCCTGTCGTCGGCGGCCTCGACCAGCGCGTAGACGCGCTTCGAGTCGGCGCGCGACACCGAGACGCGCGATCTTGCCGACCATCACCTTGGTCGGCAGGCCGTTCGTGAGCTTCGTCCAGTGATCGCCGCCGTCGGTCGTGCGGAACAGGCCGCCTTCCGTGCTGCCCGAGTCGATCGACCAGGGCTGGCGGCGCACGGTCCACATCGACGCGAAGATCGACGTTCGGATTCTTCGGGTCCATCGAGAGATCGATCGCGCCGGTGTTGCTCGCTCACCGAGAGCACCTGCTCCCACGTCTTGCCGCCGTCCTTCGTCCGATAGACGCCGCGCTCCTTGTTCGGCTCCGAAGATGTTGCCGAGCACCGCGACGTACGACGATGTCCGGATTCTGCGGATGGATGCGGATGCGGCCGATGAGGCCGGCCTTCGTCGAGGCCGATGTGCGTCCACGTCTTGCCGGCGTCGGTGGACTTGTACACGCCGTCGCCGTTCGAGACGTTGCCGCGCGGGTCAGGCGGATCCCGGTGCCGACGTAGACGATGTTCGGGATTGGATTCCGCGACGGCGATCGCGCCGATGCTGCCGACGCCGATCTGGCCGTCGGTCACCGGCTGCCACGTCGCGCCGGCGTCGGTCGTCTTGAACACGCCGCCGGCCGCGCCCATGTAGTACATCTGCGGATCCGACGGCACGCCGGTCACCGCCGTGACGCGTCCGCCGCGGCTGAAGATCGTCAGCGGACGATAGAAGAGACCATCGACCCAGGCCGGCTGGGCCGGCACGCTCGTCGCCCATCCCTGCGCGCCAAGGTGCAGGACGCCCGCTGCACCGACCAGAGCGCAGACGACGACCACGAAACTGACGCGACGTTGTAATGCTGTCATTGCTGGGTTCCTCCGCTCCCCGGCGAGTCGACCCACAAAGGCCGCCAGAGCCTAACGAGCGTACCCGACCCGGAAGGGACCTTCAACTCCGCTGTTGTGGATATCGGACCGGAACGGTCGGGACGGTTGCGCATGTGCGAACGCGGACCGACAATGGAGGAGATCGAGGATGTGATGATCTCCATCGAACGTAACGAGGCGGGCCGTCGGTTCGAAGCGCGTATTGGCGGCCAAGCGGCCTCGCTGGTGTATCGGGATGCCTCTGACGGCGCGCTGGTGCTGATCCACACGGAGGTGCCGGAGGCCCTGGAGAGCCGTGGTATCGGGAGCGAGCTTGCCAAGTTCGCCCTCGAGTACGCGCGTGCCGCGGGCCGCCGCGTGGTGGCCATCTGCCCGTTTGTCCGAAGCTACCTCGAGGACCATCCGGAGTATCGAGATCTGATTGTCGATCGCGGCGCGACGCTGCTGTCCGATCTCGTGGACGAATCCGAGATGGAGTCGTTCCCCGCGAGCGATCCGCCGACGCGCACCCCGGTGCTCGGCGCGACGATTACGCCGGAGCACTAGCCGCCAGGGATCCAGCCCTCCGGCCCTCGCCGATCGGGCCCCGCGACTACAGCTCCGGCAGCGGTGCTGCGGCTTCCGCGGCGATCTGCTCGAACGTCAGGCGTCGATTGAACTCGCGATGCAGCAGGTACACGCTGAGCGTGACCTGAACCAGCACCGAGGCGACCGAGAGCCACCACACCACGCGCATCTCGAAGCCGGGCCGCTGGGCCATCGCGTACGCCGGGACGGCGAAGATCACCAGCCGCAGCGCCGAACTCGCGAGCGGCGGCAGCGTGTTCCCCATGCCCTGGAACAGACTGGACGCGACGAACACAATTCCGGTAGCGAGGAAGTTCCAGCTGATGATGTGGAGGTACTCCGCGCCGAATCGCACCACGGCCGGGTCGTCGTTGAAGATTCGCACCAGGCCGGTCCCGGCGGTCTGCGCAATCACCGTCAGCACGACCATGACGCTGCTGCTCAGCAGGGCGGCCGAGTAGAACGTCTCGCGCACTCTCGGACCGAGCCGGGCGCCGAAATTCTGACCGGCGACTGGCGCCGTCGCGAAGCCGATGGCCACCGCCGGCAGGAAGAGCGCCTGCATCACGCGCACGCCGATCCCGAAGCCCGCCTGCGCGGCCGCGCCAAACGGCCGGATGATGTCGTAGACGAGCGTCAGGTAGACGGACATCAGCAGGAACTCCGCGCCGACCGGCAGGCCGACCCGCAGCATCTGCCACCACTGTCCCACGTGCGGCGTCCATTGCGACGGCCGGATGTGCAGCAGGCTCGACGGCCGCGCGAAGTAGGCGACGAACGCCAGGCAGCCCAGGCCAATTGCGACGAACGACGCCATGGCGGCGCCCGCGACGCCCATGACGATCCCCGTTCCCCAGCCGAACATCAGCATCGGCGCCAGGACGATGTTCAGGACGACGGTGCCGATCTGGATCAGCGTCGGGATCTTCAGGTCGCCGAGCCCGCGGAGCGCGGCGCCCATCGCGACGAGCACGAATTGGAGAAACAGCGCGGGAATGAACCAGTCGAGATACCGCGCGCTCTGCGCCGCCGTGGCCGCATCCGCCGACAGCCAGGTGCTGTAGGCATGGCGCAGTGAGAACATCGCCACGGCAAAGATCAGGCCGACGAGATTCGACAGCACGAGCGCCTGGTTGAAGAAGCGCTCGGCGAGCGGGCCGTCGCGGCGGCCGAGGGTCTGCGCGATGAGCGCGGTCGCGCCGACGCCGAGCGACTGCGTCAGCGCGACGACCACCATCGTGAGTGTGCCGGCCAGGCCGACGCCGGCGATGGCTTCCTTTCCCAGTCGGCCGACGAAGTACAGGTCCACCAGGAAGTACAGGGTCTGGAACAGCGTCGTGAGGGCGATGAACGTCGACAGCTGCAGAATGTGCCCGCGAACCGGGCCGGTCGTCAGATCGCGCATGTGCGGAGCTGGAGCATTCTACGCCGGCCGGCCGACCCGCGCGACAGCCCATCCGATCCGCTCGGTATAATGCGACTGGTGTCGAACTCCGACGACTCGCCTGCCGCGCTGCGCCGGTCCCGGCTCGGCGAAATCCTTCTCGCTGACGGCAGCATTACCCAGGAGCAGCTCGATCACGCGCTCGAACAGCACGTCGCCCAGCGGCGGCCGCTCGGGCAGGTGCTGACCCGCTTGCACTACGTCTCCGACGAGGTCGTGCGGCAGGCGCTGGGGCGCCAGCTGAACGTGCCGTATGTGGATCTCGAGAACATGATTCTCGATCGCGACCTGGCGCGGGTCATCAATCGCGGCTTCGCGAAGCGGCACGCCCTCGTGCCGATTGCGCGGAAAGGCACGCTGCTCACCGTCGTGATGGACGATCCCACGGCGCTCGACGTCGTCGCCGATCTCGGCCGGCTCACCCACTTCACGGTCACGGTCGTCACGTCGTCGAGCCGGGCGATCCAGCGCGCGTTCCGCCGGCTGTACGACGACGCGGGCTCGACGAGCGCGACGATCATGGAGGCGAAAGAGCCCCGCGAGGACCTCCTGCAACCCGAGGAACTGACGTCGCACGCCGCGGACGAGCTGTTCCGACAGATTCTCGCGCAGGCGCTCGATACCGGGTGCAGCGACATCCACCTCGAGACGCTGCCGACGGGCCTTCACGTCCGCTTCCGCATCGACGGCGTGCTGCGCCGGCCGCAGTTCGGCGATCTCCAGAACGCGTTCGACGAGTCGCCGCGCGAGATCGCCTCGCGCGTCAAGATTCTCGCCAAGCTCGACATCGCCGAGCGCCGGCGGCCGCAGGACGGCAGCTTTCAGGTGTCGCTCGAGCACCGCGGCACGCGGACGCCGATCGACCTGCGCGTCTCCGTGCTCCCCACCTACTATGGCGAGAGCATCGTCATCCGCATCCTGAACCGATCGCGCGCCGCGCGCCGGCTGGAGGATCTCGATCTTTCGCCGGCCGTGCTGGACCGGCTGAACGCCGTGCTCAAGCGCACGACGGGCATCTTCCTGGTGACCGGGCCGACCGGTTCGGGAAGAGCACGACGTTGTACTCGTGCCTGATGAAACTCCACCGCCCGGAGATTCGCATCCTGACCGCCGAGGATCCGGTCGAGTACGTCTACGAAGAGCTGAGCCAGTCGCAGGTCAACGAGCTCATCGGCAACACCTTCGCCAGCTACCTGCGTTCGTTCCTCCGGCACGACCCGGAAGTGATCATGGTCGGAGAGATCCGCGACGAGAAGACGGCGGAAATGGCGTTTCGCGCGGCGCAGACCGGCCACCTGCTGCTCAGCACGCTGCACACCAACAGCGCCCTCGCGGCGCTCCCGCGGCTCCTCGATCTCCAGGTGGAGTCATCGCTCGTCGGGTCGTCGCTCATTGGCGTGATGTCCCAGCGGCTCGTCCGGCGAATCTGCGAAGGCTGCAGGCGCGCGGACACGCCGCCGGCGGAGCTGATCGGCGAATTCTTCAGCGCGGTCCCCGACGGCTTCACGTTCTATCGGGGTGCCGGCTGCGCGGCGTGCGGGTACAGCGGCTACAAGGGACGGACGCTGATCGTCGATCTCTGGGTACCGGACGAGCACGACCTCCGGCTCGTGACGCGGCAGGCGCCGATCGACGAGGTGGCGGCCAGCGCGGCGCGGACCACGATCAGCATGGCCGAGGACGCGCACACGCGTCTGGTCAGCGGACGCACGACGCTCGAGGAACTGCTGCGCGCCTTGCCCTACAGCGCCGTCGCCGAACACCGCCAGCGGTTTTCCGCCGCGCGTTAGCTCGGGCCGGCTAGAATCCTCTCTCGGTGGACACTCGACCTCAGGCGTCTCGACTGGCGTTGGCGTGCGCATTCGCCGGGCTCGCCACGGCGTGCGGGTCGTCGTCATCGACGTCGACCGCGCCGTCGTCGCGGGCCGACGGTGACGGTGACCGCGGCGCAAGCGTTCATTTCCGCCGGACAGCAGGTGCAGATGACTGCGGTCGCCGGGAACAGCTCCACCAATGTCACGACCGCGGCTGCCTGGCAGTCTTCGAACCCAAGCGTGATGACGGTGTCGGGCGCGGGACTCGCCGTGGCCCTGGCGGACGGCTCGGTCACGATCAGCGCGACCTATCAGGGGGCGACCGGTTCGCGGGCGTTGACCATCTTTCCGACGGAAGTGTGCCTTCCGTACAACACCGCGAATCTATCGGTCGTGCAGGCGGGCGATTCCTGGCTACTCTCTGACGGCGTGCAGAGCATGCTGTCGCTCGATACGTTCACCGATGCCCTGAACGCGCTGGCGCTGGCTCGACGCTACTCGTCTCTGTGCTACATCGGCCGCAACAACGTCCGCTCGAACCGCCTGGCGTATATCGTCAATTTCTGGCACGGCGACACGGGCGTCGCGACGAGCATCAGCCCCGAGGATTGCACGCCGTACTCCCCCGCGGCCCTCCAGATCACGAGCCTTGGCACCAATGGCTGGGCGGTGACGGACGGCGCGCAGCAGCTGCTGCTGCTCGAGACGCAGGCCGATGCCACCGTCGCGACGACCGAAGCGAAGAAGTACTCCGCGCAGTGCTTCATCGGACGACAGAATACGCGTCCGAATCCCCTGTCGTTCATCCAGCAGGACCTGGAAGTAACGCGCGCGGTCCCGAGCGCGCCTGATCGAATAGACTCACGCCGGCCTGAACATATTCCAGGCACGCCGGCCAGGACCCGCCGGAATAGTGCGGCGTCACGCCGAGTCATTCAGACGTGCGGGCTGACGCGCGACATCGCGAGACCCTTGTCGCCGCGGGCAGCCGGACGAGGTATGAGATGGTGCGATTCCTGATGCCGCTCGTGCTGGCGGGCGCGAGCGTGACACTGCACGCGGACGCCCTGGCGGTCAACAGGCGGAATGTGTCGGTCACGTCGATCAACGTGATGCCGATTTCCATTGGCGTATTCGCGGCGGCGGACGTCCCGGAATCGCTGGTCAAGCGAATCTTCGTTGAGGCGGAGGCCATCTGGGGACCGGCGGGGATCGAGCTGGACTGGCACCCGATCACCTCGACGGCCGAGCGTGCCACGTAGCAGCTGGCCGTGACGATCGACGATCAGCGGCGAGTCACTCCCGACCGGCAGAATGCGTTGAGCTGGATCCCGTTCACACCGAACGGTCCAGCGCCGTCGATTCACTTGTCTCGAGCCAACGTCGAGGCGCTGATTCGCGGCGCCACAGGCGTCGGCGACGCCACGGTCATCGGACACGAGATTCTCGTGGGGCGGGCATTGGGCCGCGCGCTGTCGCACGAGCTTGGCCACTATCTTCTCAAGTCGAAACTCCACACGCCGCACGGCCTGATGCGGGCCACCTGGCGGTCCGACGAGTTGCTGGCAATCGACCGGCGGGGCTTCGAGCTGGACGCCGAGCAGCGGATCACCGTCGAGCACCTGCCCACAGCTCAGGTCCGATAGCGGGCGCGCGTCAGCCGCCCGCGGCAAACGTGAGTGCAGCACTGCTACGAACCTGGCCGAGTCGGATCAGCAACGAGAAGTTGGTCCGGGCGAGTCTATTCGAACCACCGATCCGTCGGTCACGAACCGATTTCGAAAATTAGCTTCCGCGTGGGATCTTGCGAGAATTCAGAGCAGCGTAATCTCAGCATCACGATCCGGTTCACGGCAGGATCAGGAGGGCCGCCTGCTCGTCGCTGTGGAAGTCGAGCAGCAGCTTCACTTCGGCCCGGCAGCGAGGCGATTGTCCAGCCGCACGCCAGTGCTAGGATTCTTCCGTTCAAGCACATTAGCTTAAGCTTAGGCCGGCCGCGAAATCTCGCAGGTCGGAGTGTCCCAGAGAGAATTCGTAACGAGCGAACTTGGGTCCGGCAGGTCCAATATCTGTTAGACGTCGGAACCACCTTCGTTCCAGATCGCACAGAGAGCATGGCTACCATTGCAGTCGGCGATATACACGGCAATCTTGCGGCGCTTAATGACATTCTCGACCAGATTCACGCCGAGACTGGCCGTGGTGACACGATTGTCTTCCTGGGCGACTACATCGACCGGGGTCCTGACTCCAAAGCTTGCGTGGATACGATTCTGGGGTTTCAACGCGAGGTCGACGCCGAAGTCGTCTGCCTCCTCGGGAACCACGAAGACTGGCTCCTTCGAACGCTGCACGATTATCGTCGACACTCGTGGCTGCTTGGCATGGAGGCCTTCGCCACGATTCGAAGCTACGCAGTCGACGCCGTGGCGACGCTCCGCGAGGCGGTGGCGAACGCCGGGGCCCAGCTATACCTAGGGCAGTGCGCGTTACCGTACGGGGCATTCTTCGATTGCGTGCCCGCAGGCCATATCCGATTCTTTGAGAGCCTGCGTCTGTATCATCGCAGTGCGGATTGTGTGTGCACTCACGGCGGGATCGATCCGCGCGTCGCGGGGCTTAGTGAGCAAGCGCGCGACGCTCTAATCTGGGGAGCAGGCAGTTTTCCGAGCGGGTACGACGGTGCCGAGGTCATCGTGTACGGGCACCGGAATAATGCCACCTTGAATGTGGATGGATGGCCGGCGCCGACGATTGTGGGACGCGCCATCGGAATCGACACGATTTCACACGGTGTGCTGACGGCGATACGGCTGCCCGATCAGCGCGTCTTTCAGAGTGTCCGTCATGAGGTACTCAGCGCCGACGTCTAACACGGCATGCCGCCGACGGCGCTGGCAGTATCAGGGCCGCCGCGGCTGATGTCTGGCGTTAGCCGGACAATCAGTGTGGCTTGGATTCGCATCAGCCGTTTCGACGACTTCAAGGGCGCGGAGACCCTGCTCATCGAGGCGGACCGAGCTGGGTTTCGCGTCTTGATCAACGCGATTGAGCAACTCCAGGATTCTGTTGCGCCGATGCGCCTCGACCAGTAACGCGACGTGAAGGTTCATGGTGATCTCACGCTCGCAATCGAGCAGGTCCCGTACGATCAAGGACTAGTGTTACGCGACCCGATCCGATGCTGACGCCATTGGAAGAAAGTCGACATCCACCGCGGCGGTCAACCGACTTGAGGCGCGACGTCACCTCCCGATTCCGAGCAGCGCGGCGAAATGAATCTGAATCGAGGTCCGTCTTGTCGATGGTTCTTCAGTGTCCAGCGTAATGATTTGCGGCACTCGCAAGGAAGCGGCTCTCGCGTACGGCAGTCTTTCAGTGCTTTTCAGCGGTTTTCGCGGAGCGCTGGCGTAATGTCAGCGTAATGATCTGCAGCCGAAAATGGCCGAACATCGCTGGCCATGACCGGTCATCGAATTTTTGATTGTGTGGATTTGCTAGGAAAAACTTGAAAGTTGGTCGGGGCGAGTGGATTCGAACCTCCGACCCCTCGGTCCCGAACCGAGTGCTCTACCAGGCTGAGCCACGCCCCGACAACCTACCAAGTCTACAGGGCCTCACCCAAAAGACCAAGGGGCGCGGCAAGGGCAATGGGTGAATCAGCGAATCGGTGAATGGGTGAATCCGCGGTGGCGGCGCGCCGTCCGGCGGTGTCTTCGCGCGGCGGCGACTCGGAGCGACGCGACGGGAAAGGTTGAAACTCGCGCCGCAACCGGGTGACACAGCGTGGGGATGGGGGTCCCCACGCGCCTGGACAACGGACAAATCGGTGAAGGCGCGAGTTTCGAGCGTCGGCTCCGCGGAGTCCGCCGCGCGAAGACACCGCCGGACGGCGTGCGCGGCCGCGTTTCGCGCGTCGCTCCGCGGAGTCCGTCGTGCGAAGACGCCGCCGGACGGCGCGCTGTGCCGACCTTCGAGCCTCGGCTCCGCGGAGTCCGCCGGGCGTTCCACTTGGAATGCGTGAATTTGAGAATGAGCGAATGGGTGCCGCCGGACGCGCGCCCTACTTCCGCGCCGCGCCCGTGACGCCTTGTGTGAGCGCCTCGACGATCGAGAGCGCCGCGTGATCGGTCAGGTCCGGCTGGAGCGGCGTCACCGACACAAAGCCATCGGTGATCGCCTGTCGATCTGAACGGTCGTGCGGCTCCCAGTCGTCCTGCGCCTCCTCGATCCAGAAGTACGGCCGCTGCCGCGGGTCCATGCGGCGGTCCACCTTCGTGATGTGGTTGCGCTTGGCCTGCACCGTGACGCGCACGCCCTTCGGATCGCCCTGCGGCACGTTGACGTTGAGGAACGTCCGGGTCGGCAGCGGCCGTTCGAGGAGCGCCGCGCCAAGCGAGGCGGCGATGGCCGCGGCCGGGCCGAAGTTCCACTCGCCGCGCGTGAACTGCAGCGACACGGCGATCGCCTGATAGCCGAGCAGCGCGCCCTCGAGCGCGCCCGCCACCGTGCCCGAATAGGTCACGTCGTCGCCGACGTTGAGGCCCTTGTTGATGCCGGACACGACCAGATCGGGCGGCGCCTCGAAGACCTCGTCGATCGCGATGTTGACGCAGTCGGTTGGCGTGCCGTCCACCGAGTAGACCCGCTCGCCCACCTTTTCGAGCCGCAGCGGGCGCCGAAGCGTCAGCGCGTGGCCGACGGCGCTCGCCTCGATCTGCGGCGCGACGACGGTGACCTCGCCGAGCGGCGCGAGCGCGGCGGCGAGCGCCTGCATGCCCGGAGAGAAATAGCCATCGTCATTGGTGACCAGAATGCGTCGCATCAGACTCTCGATTCTAGCAGGTTGCGCGCGGCGGCCGCGAATCCGCCCGCCGGTATAAGATTGCAGGACCGAGGAATACGCATGACGCGATCGTCATTCGCCCTGCTGGTCGCAGGCCTGGTCGGTGAGTGCTGGTATCCCTTCGCGCAAGGCCAGATGCCGCGACGATCCTGCCGCCTCGGCCGCGCGGCATCACCAGGGTCGCGGGAATCCGCGTCGGCCAAGTCACGCTCGACACGCGCCCGACCGGCTGCACGGTGATCCTGACGCCGGCGAACACCGTCGGCGCCGTCGACGTCCGCGGCGGCGCGCCGGGCACGCGTCGAGACCGACCTGCTCCGTCCCGACAACACTCGTCGAGACGGTCAACGCCATCGTGCTCTCCGGCGGCAGCGCCTTCGGCCTCGACGCGCGCGACCGGCGTCATGAAGTTTCTCGAGGAGCAGCAAGTCGGATTCCCGTTCGGCGGCGCGTACGTGCCGATCGTTCCGGCGCGCGATCCTTTCGACCTGCACGTCGGCGGCCATCCGGAGATCCGGCCCGATGCCGACGTGCGGGTACCAGGCGGCGCAGCGCGCCACCGCCGGCCCGGTCGACGAAGGATCGGTCGGCGCCGGCGCCGGCGCGACCGTCGGCAAGTTCGGCGGCCGGCTCGCGCGATGAAAGGCGGCATCGGGCACGGCCGCCCTCGCGACGACCGACGGCCTCGTCGTCGGCGCGCATCGTCGCCGTCAACGCCGTCGGGACCGATGGTCGATCCGCGCACGGGCAAACCCGTGGCGGGCGTGCGCACCGCGGACGGCAAGTCGCTCGAAGATCCATTCGCGCTGGTCGCGTCGGCGGCATCGGCGCCGACCGGCAGCGGCGCGAACACGACGATCGGCGTCGTCGCGACCAACGCGCGCCTCGACGAAGGCGCAGGCGCAGCGGGTCGCGGAGATGGCGCACGACGGCTTCGCCCGCGCGATCGTGCCCGTCGCACACGCCGTCGCGACGGCGACACGCTCTTCGCGCTCGCCACCGGGCAGCGTCGGCGACGCCGACGTCAGCCGCGTCGGCGCGCTCGCGGCCGAAGCCATGAGCGACGCCATCCTGCGCGCCGTTCGCGCCGCGCAACAGGCCTGCCCGGCTATCCCCGGCGGTCGCCGACATGCAAGTGACGACCCTGCGCCTCGTGACGCCGCTGCTCGTCCTCCTCTTCGCGTACGCGCTCGGGCTGATCGTCGTCGGCGTGTGGATTGGCCGCCGCGTCCGGCGCACGGGCGACTTCTTCGTCGGCGGTCGCTCGCTCGGCGCCGGCCTCGATCTTCGCGACGTTTCTCGCGCCGAACATCGGCGCGGGCTCGACCGTCGGCGCCACTGCCGCTCGCCTACCGCGAGGGCCTGGCCGGCCTGGTGGTGGAACGGCAGCGCCGGACTGGGATCGCTCGTGCTCGCGTTCTGGATCGGGCCCGCGCATCTGGCGCGAGGCGAAGCGGCTCAACCTGCTCACGGTCGGCGATTTCCTCGAGCATCACTTCGGCCGCGGCGTCCGCGGCGTCGCGGCCGCTGATCATCTGGTTCGGCAGCCTGCTCGTGCTCTGCGCGCAGCTCGACGGCGCGGCGGCCGTGCTGAACAGGCCGGCGGCGTGCCGCATGCGGCGGGCTGCCTCATCGGCGCCGCCGTGATGACCGCCTACTTCGTCGCCGGCGGGCTCGCCAGCGCGGCGCGCGTCAACGGCATCCAGCTGTTCGTCAAGCTGGCCGGCTTCCTGCTCGCCGACGCCGCTCGCCGTCGGCGGCGCCGGCGGCTGGGAGCACGATGCGCGGCGTTCAACGCCGGCGCGGCTGCGACGTTCTGGCGCGGCACGTCGGCGGTCGCCGGCTGGCCGCGCCTGCTTCCTGCTGGGCCCGGCGTTCTTCCTGTCGCCCGGGCTGATGCAGAAGGCCTACGGCGCGCGCGACGAGCGCGCGCTCACACGCGGCGTCGGCGCTCAACGGCGTCGGCGCTGATGGTGTTCGCGTTCATCCCCGTCGCTGCTCGGTCTGTCCGCGCGCGCGATGTATCCCGGACCTGGCGCGACGCCGACATCGCGCTGCCGACGGTGCTTCGGACGCGTGCCGCTGGCCGTCGGCGGGCTGGCGCTGGCCGCGGTGTTTTCCGCCGAGATGAGCGCGGCCGACGCCGTGCTCTTCATGCTCTCGACGTCGGGCGCGCGCAGACCTGTACCGCGCTTCGTGCGGCCCGCGGCGCCGCGACGCCCACGTCGCTCAGCGTCGCGCGCTGGTCGGCGCTCCTCGGCGGCGCTGCTCGGATTCGCTCTGACGTTCGTCTACCCGACCGTCGCGACGCGCTCGTCGCAGTTCTATTCAGTCCTCGTCGTCACGCTGTTCGCGCCGATCCTGGGCGGCCTGTTCCTGCCGCGCGGCGGCCGCTGGGGCGCGTTCGCCGCCATGCTGTGGGCCTCGCGACGCTCGTCGTGACGACGCTCACGACCGGCGGCGCCGGCTATGGCTGGGCCGCGCCCAACTTCCTCGGCCTCGTGGCGAGCGGTCTCACCTACCTGATTTTCGCGGCACTTTGACGCGGTGTATCAATCGCGTCACGAGGTGTCACGCCCGCTGACACTCGCGTTTGACAGTTTGCGCCACCGGTCCCTACAGTGGTTGCGGACTCGCACCCGACCAGACTGGATTGCCAATGATGGCGCATGTCACCTCCCCGGACACGCCCAGACGCCCGCGCGCCGATGTCGTGGCGCGTCGCATGGGACGCACTGGCGTCCTCGTCGATCTCCGGACGAGCCGCATCTTCGAAATGAACAACACCGCCGCCCGCGTCTGGGAGCTGCTGAGCCGCTCGCTCACCCCGACGCAAATCGTCTCGAGCCTTGCACGGGAATTCGCCGTGGACGAGTCGGCGCTCGGCCGCGAACTGGCGCGCCTGCTCGGGCAGCTCGATCACGAGGGTCTGCTCGAGCCATGATGGCCACCGCAGCGAGCGCCGCTCGCGGCCCGGCCACCTTCGAGGACAACGCCACTGACGACTGGATAGTGACGCTGTCGCTCGAGGCGCCGGGGCGCGTGCTCCCGGCGGGGCTGCCGGCCGTGCTGCGCGGTCCGCTTGCCGTCCTGTTCGAGGGCGAGCTCTTCGACCGCGTCGATCTCGCACGCGCGCTCGGCGTGCGCGTCGCTCAGCCAGATGCCGACCTCGTTCTCGCCGCGGCCGAACAGTGGGGTGACGACGCCACGGCCCGGCTCCGCGGTCGGTTCGCCGCCGTCGTCGTCGACCGGCGCCGCCGGCGCGCCATCGTCGCGCACGATCCGATGGGCACCCACCCGCTGTTCTTTGCGGAAGGCGCCCGAGCCCTGCACGTCGCGACGTCGCCCGATCGGCTGATCGAGCGGCCTGGCATCTCGCGGGCCCTCAATCTGCCTGTGATGGCGGACTTCCTTTGCCGTCGCGCCGTCAACGCCCAGGACACCTTCTTCGCCGCCGTGCGCCGGCTGGCGCCTGGGTACCACCTGGTCATTGCCAACGGGCGGCTGCGATGTGAGCGCTCGTGGAATCCGCTGCCGGACGGCCGGCGCGAATGGCTGACCTCGCGCGAGTGCCGGCAGTTCGACGACGTCGTGGACCGTGCCGTGGAGCGCGCGCTGCCCCGGCTCGGCCGGGCCGCCGTGTTTCTGAGCGGCGGGCTGGATTCGACGCTGCTCGCCGCCGCGGCCGCCGACCTCTCGCGCGCGCGATCCGCGCCCGCGCCGCTCGCACTCACGCTCGAGCTGCCGTCACCGGAGTGTGACGAGCGAGCGCTTCAGACAGCAGTGGCCCGTGAATTGGCTCTTCCCCAGCACTCGCTCGAGTTCTCGAGGGCGGTGAGCCGGCGGCCACTGCTGTCTCAAGCGCTCGACCTGACCCGACGCCTGCCCGCGCCGCTCGCCAACGCGTGGACGCCGGCCTACATGGCGCTCGCGCGCATTGGCGTGCTGCACGGCGCCGCGACCATCCTCTCGGGCGAAGGCGGCGATGAATGGCTGGCGACGGCGCCGACCTACGCCGCCGATCTTCTCGCGCGTGGGGATCTCGCCGGCTGGCATCGCTTCGCGCGACTCTGGCAGACGGGCGAACGGCGCGCATCGACCTGGCGAATGTTCGGCTGGCGCTTTGGCGTGCGTCCGCTCCTCGGTCGCGCGGCGGCGCGCTTTGCGCCCGAGGCGTGGGATCGTCGCCGGACCGCGCGGCTCCTCTCGAGCGACCCGGAATGGATTGCGCCCGATCCCGCGATTCGCGCCGAGCAGCGCCGGCGCGCGCCCCTGGCGCTCGGGTCCGCGCGCCCGCCTCGCGGTTTCCGCGACGCCGATCTGCGTGCGACCCTCGACGACCCGTCGACCGCCCAGCTGTTCGACGAGCTGTATTTCGTCGGCCGGATGACCGGCGCGCGGGTTCTCGTGCCCTATTTCGACCCGGACGTCGTCGCGTTCGTGTCGCGTATGCCGCCGGCGGAAGTCCACGCCGGCGATCGTTGGCGCGGCATCCAGCGGCGACGGATCGCGGCGCGCCTGCCCCGCCTCGACGTCGATCGGCGACCGAAGGTGCTGGCGACGCAGTTCTTCCGGGAAACGCTCGAGAACGGTCGCGCGAGCGCGATCGCCGAAGTGGGCACGCTCGCGACGCTCGACGCGCTGGGCGTCGTCGATCGCGTCCGCGCCGAGACGGTGCTGCACGACACCGCGTCGAACGCCGACGTGTCGCGAGCCTGGGACCTGATCAATCTGGAGGCATGGGCGCGCGCCCACGTGTAGCGCCCAGGAGAGATGAGAGATATGGACACTGTTGATCGGCGCGACGAGCGCCCGGACAGAGGCAGCGAGGCTCACGCCCCGACCGAGCGGGAGGCCTGGGAGTCGCCGTCGATTCAGCTGATGGGCACCGTGGCCGACCTCGTGCGCACGCCGAAGAAGAGCGGTGACCAGGATTGCGGCGGCCGCAGACGATACGACCCGAGCAGCCCGTGCGCCTGATGCGCCGACGGAGATCGATGTGACCGACCTGAGGCTCGAGCTGGCCACCGCGTGTCCGGATCTGACGGGGGCGCGCGAGGGATCGACGTGGACCGACGTCGACGGACAGGTCTGCGGGCGGTCGTATATCGACCGCCGTTCGCGCTATCTCGACTGGTTTGGCGTGGGCGTCCTGGCGTTCGCGGATCAATCGCCGCGGGTCCAGGTCTGGCCGGCCGACGGCGTGACGCTCGACGACGTGCAGGTGGAGTTCGATCGGATGTTGCGATCGATCGTGATGCAGGCACAGGGGTGGCAGGCGCTGCACGCGGGCGCCGCGCTCACGACCGAAGGGGCCCTGCTCTTCTGCGGTCCCTCGGGCGCCGGCAAGTCCACGACGGCCTTCGCGTTCGGCCAGATCGGCTGGCGTCAGGTCGCCGACGATCAGGTCATCTGGCGCGTCGAGGCGGGTTGCCCGCAGATGATCGAGGTGCCATTCACGCCGCGCCTCCGGTCGATCGCGCAGGTCCATCTGGCGGGACCGGCCGCGCCGAAGTCGGTGCAGCCGGCTGGCGAGGGCCTTCGACGGATCCAGGCCATCTATCTGCTCCAGCAGCGCACCGGCCGCGACCGGGCCCCGGCGGTCGTCCGGCTGCCGCCGTCGAAAGCCTTTCCCGCGCTGCTGCCGCACGCCCATTGTTTCGACGTCGCGGAGGTCGAAGCGGCGCGGTCCTTCACCGGCGACTACCTGACGCTCGCGCACGACGTGCCCGTCTTCACGCTCACGTTCTCGCCCGATCTCGAGCGGCTGCCGGAGCTGTTGCACGCGGTGGTCTCGTCAGCCGAGCCCGCCGTCGGCCAGACGCCAGCGCTCGTCAATGTCCGCCGTCGCTGACGCACCCGGCTCGCCCGCCCTTCGGCGCCTCCGCTCGGCGCTTGGCGTCGCGCGCCTGCTACCCGCGTACGCGGCCTTCAGCGTGCTTCGTCGCCTTCTGCCCCTGCCGACCGTCGCACGCGCCGCCTGGCGGGCGCCCGAGGGCGAGCCCGACGTCGTACGTGCCGGCCGGGCGAGGGCCCGCGTCACCCGCCTGCGCCAAGTCCTGGGGGCGCACCGCGGCGACTGCCTTCCTGCCGCGCTGGTGCTGTATCGGGAACTCGGTGCCGCGGGTGACGAGGCCGCAATTGATCGTCGGCGTGCGTCGAGACGGGCCGCAGGTGGAAATCCACGCGTGGGTCGAAGCCGACGGCGTGGCCACGAGCGAGGACGACGGCTACGCGCCTCTGTTCTGGTTCGATGAGCGCGGGACGCTCGCGACCCCTGCAAGCGCGACTGCAAGACCATTTTCGAGTCGCGTGTAGTGCTTCGGATTCCCGCGCCGGGCTGCCTACCGCGTTTTGCCGCGCTTGGACTTGACGGAGAGGCCCAGCAGCCGGCGGAGCCGGTCGATCATGCCGCCGTTGCCAGCCGTGTCGCGCTCGGCTTCAACGAGCGCCGAGAGACACGCATCGACGGTCGGGACGACGCCGATGCCCATCCGGCGCGCGGAGGCCGGCACGGCGCGCTCGTCGCCGCGCCACACGAGGATCGCGCCAGCCTTCGACTCGAGCAACACGTCCAGGCAGTTGTCCGGGCGGTCGTCGACAACGACGTCGAGCCTCAGGGCTTCGGCCAGGCGGCCGCGCGATCCATGGACGACGAACACGCTGGGCAGCGGGAAGCCCAGACGCTGCAGCCAGCGCTGGGTTTGACGCTGGACCGTCAGACCGGCCGAATGCGGCCGGCTCGTGATGAACAGGACTTCCCAGCGGCGCTCGTCGGCCAGCGCGGCCAGCCTCGCGATGGCGCCCGGCTCGAGCTCCTTGAGACCTTCCCAGAAGTTGTCGACCGTGCCGAGGTATTTCCAGACGGCGTCGGCTTGACGATTCGAGATCGCGAGAGGCGCGGCAGCTGGCGCGTCCGGAGCCTCCCCTTCGGGCTCGGGCGGGTCGTCTGGCGGCGACGCGCCGACGTCGGGGGCGTTGATCGTCGCCGGATCGAGCTCCGGGAACAGGCGGATCGCCGCCTGGACGAATGGCTGGTGAAGGTCGGCGAGCACGCCGTCCATGTCAAACGCGATGCGCATCGGTACTCTCGCGATGTGGGCGATGCAGGGCGATGGCCATCAGGACGGCGCACATCGCCGTGTTGCCCGGCATCTGCAAACTGAACTCTACGATCGACTGCGCGGCGATCCCACAGAGGCCGGCGATCGCGCCGGTTCTCACCCAGCGCGTCGTCAGATCGTCCTCCGAAGTTCGAAAGCGACGCCAGGCGCCCGCCACGACGAGTGCGGCCGCGATCGCCGCGGGAATTCCAACCAGCACTCCGCCTTCAGCCGCGAGCTGCAGGTAGTCGTTGTGGGCCTGATCGGACATCGACGTGCGATCGACGGTCTGATAGACGAGCATGGCCTCGCTGTAGGTGCCGAGCCCCGTGCCGAAGAGCGGGAAATCGTGAATGATGCGGGCCGTGTCGCGCCAGGCGCCTGCGCGGCCTTGGAAGCCGACCGTGCTGTCGGCGAAACGCGCCACCGTGCTGCCGACGCCGCCCCACAACAGGGCAATTGCGCCGAGCCCGGCCAGGCCGGCGGCGATGCTCGTGCGGAAGGGCCGGGTCTCGGGACGAACCCACGCGACCGCGCCAACGAATGCGACGGCGAGTGCCAGGCTCGCCATCCCTGACCGGGAGCCGGTCAGCACCACCGTGAGGCACATGACGACCAGGACGACGGCCCGCGCCGCCAGTCGGGCGGCGCGGGCGTCACCGATGCGCAGCCGCAAGCGCCGCGCGACCGTCACGCGGGCGACGAAGGCGCCGAGGCCGACCGGGATCGCCATCACCATCCATCCGGCGAAGTGGTTCTTGTTGACGAACGGGCCGAACGGTGTTGCGCCGTATCGGGGCCGCCAGAAGCCATACAAGAGCGGATTGCTCTTGTCGAGGGCGGCGGCCTGGATGACGCCAAACACCGCCAACGTGACACCCAGCCCCATGAGGCCCGAGACCAGCCTGTCGAGGCCGGCGCCGCGGACGCCGCGAATGAGCCCAAGCAGAAACACCGTCAGCGCGACGAACAGGCCGAGTGTGACGAACGTCATGCCGGCATCAATCGACAGCGGATGCACCGGCGGCGGCGTGTACCCGAGCGTCCAGTTCGCCAGGACGTGCATCACGCCGGGCGACAGGCGCGCCGAGCCAGGTACGCGGCAGTGGAATCAGCTGAACGGCCATGGCCAGGGCGACGGCGCCCAGCCCCCACGCGAGCGCGCGCACGCGGAAATCCCGCCAGGCGCGTGTGGCGACGATGGACCAGAGGCCGAGGCCCGTCAGCGCCACGGCGAGTGGTCCGTAGGCCCACGGATAGACGGCGCCAAACGAGAAGGCGCCCCAGGCCAGGGTGCCGACGAGGGCCGCCGAAAAGCCGGGCATCAGGGGCGAGCGAACCACTTCTGTGCGCCGCGCCACGCTCGACGGGCGTACAGCCACGAAAGCGGCGCCGGGCTCGACGGCGCGTAGACTTGCCGCATGTACTCCGCCGGAGGAAAGACGTGCTGGCGAAGCAGTTGCACCCGGTCCCGCCACGATCGCTGCGCCTGCAGATCGGCCCAGATCCGATGCACGTGCCGCCGGCCGGCCTGCAAGTACGGGCCCTCGTCCGTCTCGTTCGCTGTCGTCAGACATGTCCAGATATGCGGGGCGACGTCGATCGTCCAGATCGCCATCGTTCGCGTCAGGCTCGTGCGGCACGCGGCGGTAACGCGTCCGAACTGTGCCGCCTCGCCAAACGCGCGCCATGACGCGGGCGTCAGCCGGCGCGCGATCTCGCGGATGTCATGGGCCCAGATCAGGCGCCAGTCGTCCGGATGATGCGCGATTGGATGGACGCACGCGACGAGCAGGGCGTGCGCCGGCGCCAGGCCGCGCGCGTGCTCGCCGAGCGACGGAACCGGCACGGCCTCCGCCGCCGCCGTGGCGTACGACAGCGCCGCTCCGAACGGCCCGGCATTGGTGAGCCGCCGGTGCAGATCCACGACGTGGCGCGGCGCACCGTCGCGCGCGAGCGTCCAGGTCGTTTGATACGAAAGGAGGCCGCCGTCCGACTGCGCAACGCGCGCGTAGCCGAGGGACGTCAGTACGGCCGCCACCGCCGGGTCGTCTTCGGGGGCGATCAGCAGATCGCTGTCGACCCTCGGGCGCAGGTCCGGGCGCGGGTAGTACGCGTGCGCCAGGTGGGCGCCCTTGATCACGATTGGACGCAGGCCCGCGCGAGCCGTCGCCGCGAGCAGCCGTGCGAGCTCGTACGACTGCACGAGGTCGTCGACGACCGCCAGGCGCGCGGCGTCGTCGAGCCGATCGCGCAGCGCCGGCGTCAGGCGCGGATCCCCGGCGAGCCGGTCCGCGATGAGCGGCAGCACGCCGTGGTGGAGCGCGGCGTCGCAGAGCGCCGCCGGGTCGCACGAAAGTGCGTCGGGTGGCGTTCGGTCGCGCGGGTGTTCGAGCAGTCGCGCCAGCGCGCGCGTCAATATCGTGTGCGCGCGATCAGATGAATCCACGCTCGCGAACCACAGACTTGAACGCGATCTTGCGGAACGCTGGATGGCCCAGAAGCGCGATGGCCGCCTTGCGGTGCCAGTTGAACGACGCGGTTTGCTGCAGCAGCGGCACGACGCCGTTGACGCGAGCGAGCTCGATCAAATCGTCAATCGACTCGTCGCTGAGGGATGCCGCGACGCGCCGGAACGCCAGGCCGATGCGGATCTCCTGTCCGAGCCGCCGGCGCCAGGCGACTTCGTATCGCCGCAGATCCGACGCGCCCAGCCGGTTCCGCTCCAGCGCGGCGTCGATCACGCGAGCGGCGAGCGAGCCGCTCACCAGCCCGTAGAAGATGCCGCCGCCGGTCGTGGGCTTTACCAGCCCGGCGGCGTCGCCGACCGCGACCACGCGGTCGCCGTAGGTGCGCGGCACCGGACCGAGCGGCAGCATCTTGAAATTCGGCCTGGCCTCCGGCAGCGCCAGGCCAGCCTCCGATGCGAGCCACGACAGGAACCCGCCGAAGCAGTCGCGGCTGCCGGCGTTGGCCATCAGCCCGATTCGTGCGTACGGCACGCCCGCCCGCTGAAGCGGAACGAGCCAGGCAAAGCCGCCCGGGGCCACCGCGTGCCCGAACCGTACTTCGATTTGCGGCACGTCCGGACAGGGCGCCTCGAGCTGCGCGCTCTGCAGGAACACTGACGGCAGACCCAGACCGAGCTGGCGGTGCAACCGGTAGTTCGCCCCGCACGCGAGCACGAGCATGCGCGCCTCGATCGGCGCATCGAGCCCGCGAGCCGTGACCGTGACGCTCCTGGGCCCGACGGTGACCTGTTCCGCGCGGCAGCCCGTCAGCAGGTCGGCGCCGGCGTGCTGCGCCCGCCGCGCGAGCGTGGCGTCGAGCTGACACCGGTCGATGACCGCGGCCTCGACGCGCTCGCTGTGCACCATGACGGACCGGCCTGACGCGCCCCACAACCGCGCCGCGCCGGCGCGGCCGAGAATCAGGTGCCGTGGAAGGTCGAACTCGTCGAAGGCGTCGAAGCCGAGCAGTCCGGTGCAGTGCACGGGCGACCCGATGGCCGCGTGCTCCTCGAGCACGACGACGTCCCGGCCGGCCTCCGCCAGGAGCCGGGCCGTCATCGATCCCGCCGGCCCCGCGCCAATGACGACTACATCACGCACGTGAGGTATTCTCCTCTCGCCGAGCCGGCGCCCGATCGTGCTCGCTGACTCAGAACTTGCCGCCTCGTGTCTCCCAGGCCCCGCGGAAGGTGATCCAGAACGAAAGTGCGATCAGCCGGAGATCGAGGCCGAACGACTGCCGCGTAATGTACACCCGGTCGTACCGAAATTTGTGGCGCCGGGGAAGATCCCGCGACGCGTAGATCTGGGCGATCCCGGTCAGCCCGGGCCGGACCTGGCACCGCGCGTCGAACCCGGGCACGTCCTCGAGCCGCTCTTCCCGACCGTCGCCGCCGACTTCGATCTCGCCCGGACGCAGCGCACGCGGGCCGACGAAGCTCATCTCGCCCCGGAAGATGTTCCAGAGCTGCGGCAGCTCGTCGGCGGCCGTCGCGCGAAGCCACCGGCCGACCGTCGTGATGCGCGCGTCACCGGCGGTGGCCTGCCGGGCGCCGAATCGTCGATCGGCGTCGGCTATCATTGATCGGAACTTCCACACCCGAAACACGCGGCCGAAGCGGCCCACGCGATCCTGCGAGTAGAACACGGGCCCGCCGTCGTCGATCCAGATGGCCGTGGCGACGATCAGCCAGACGGGCCACGAACACAGCAGGCCGAGGCCGGACAACGCCACGTCGAACGTGCGCTTCGCGGCATCGCTCGCGGCGGGCGTCGCCGGCCGCGTCCGCGTGGCGCCCGGCAGCAGCGCGGCACGCGCCCCGGCGCGAGCCGGATCAGCCGCGACCGACATGTGCCTCTTCTGTCGCCGGCGCCAGCCGCGGCGTCGGCGCCGCCGGCGTGACGCTGCGGAATACCTCGAGGTATCGCGCGACCTGCGACGACCGATCGAACGTGGTCGCAATGCGCCGCGCGTTGACGCCCATCTGCGCGAGCCGCGCACGATCCGCGCGGCACCGCAGGACGGCGCCGGCCAGCGCGCGCGCATCGCCCGGCGGGATCACGACGCCGCAGTCGTGCGTGATGGCGAGCTCCGCGACCTCGCACTGCTCTTCGACCGCCGCGATCAACGGCCGACCAGCCGCGAGGATCCCGTACAGCTTGCTGGGGACGATGTACCCGGCGAGGCCCCGCTGGAGCGAGACGATGAACACATCGGAGGCCGCGAACGAGCTGCCGAGCGTTTCCTTGGGCACGAACGGCAGGAACATCACGTTGGTGAGGCCCAGGTCCCGGACGCGCTGCTCTAGCTCGGCCTTCTTGACGCCGTCACCCTGGAACACGAAACACACGTTGGGCGCCTCACGCAGCAGCGCCGCGGCCTCCACGAGCGTCTCGAGGCCCTGCGACAGCCCGAGGTTGCCGGAGTGCATGACCACGAACTTGTCGCCAAGCTGGTGGGTCCGCCGGAAATCGTTGTCACGCGGTCCGGGCTGCAGCGCCGTCGTGTCGGCCCAGTTGTGGATGACGACGGTACGGTCCGGCGACGCGCCCTTGGCCTCGATCAACCGGCGCCGCATCGTGTCGCCAATCACAATGCTGCGCGCCGCGCGGCGGACGAGGAACTTGTTGACCGCCTGGAGCCCGCGATTGACGGTCTCGCTGTGAAAGTCCTGCAGGAGGACGGCGACCTCCGGAAAGATGTCCTGGAACGCCATGACCAGCGGCGCCCCGAACCGCAGTCCCGCCAGCGTGGCGGCAAGGCCGACAATCGGCGGATCGGTCATCGCGACGACGACATCCGGCTTGTCGAGGCTGAAGCCGGCATAGCAGGCGGACAGAAAGTAGCTGACGTAGTTCATCGCGCGGCCGGAAAAGCGCCGCTTGGCGAATCGCGTGCCGCGCGCGCGGAGAATTTCGACGCCATGGCGGGACTCGCGTGTCAGTAAGCCGCGGACGTCGCCCTCCTGGCCTGGCAGCGGCTGCAGCGGCAGGCCGGCCACGACCGACACGCGACATCCGTGATCGCCTACAAGGTGCTCGCACAGCTCGGTCAGCAGCTGGCCGGTGGCCGTCTGGTCGGGGTAATACGAGCGATTGAAGAACGCGATGTGCACGCGACGCGCCTCAGCGCTTCGTGACTGACGCCTCGAGATCGGGCGTCGTGGCCGCGCCCGTCGGGGGCGCCACGGGCTTGGCGACGACGTACTCGCCCAGCACGATGGCGTCCATCTTCGTCCGCAGGAAGCAGTCGAGCGCCTCCGCCGGACGATGAACGATCGGCTCGTTTTCGTTGAACGACGTATTCAGGACGACGGGCACGCCCGTGCGCGTCTCGAACGCCTTGATGAGCCGCCAGTAGATCGGATTCGTCGCACGGCTGACGGTCTGCAGCCGGCCCGATCCGTCCACGTGCGTGACGGCCGGGATCGTGCGCTTGCGGCTGTCGCGGACGGGATAGACGTGAATCATGAACGGATCGGGCGCCGATCCGACGAAGTAGTCGTCGTGGCGTTCCTCGAGCACCGAGGGCGCGAACGGACGGAACTTCTCGCGGAACTTGATCTTGGAGTTGATGATCTCGCGCATGTCCGCACGACGCGGGTCGGCGAGGATGCTGCGGTTGCCGAGCGCGCGCGCGCCCCACTCCATGCGCCCCTGGAACCAGCCGACCACCTGCCCGTCGGCCAGCCGCGCCGCCGTGGCCTCGCAGAGCGCGCCTTCGTCGTCCAGCCGCTCTATCGTGCAGCCGCGGTCCTGGATTTCGAGCGCGCGGGCATTCAGGGCCGCCTCGATCGACGCGCGATCGAAGGACGGACCAAAGTACGCATGCTGCATCGTGAATCGCCGAGGCTGCTGGAGCACGTGATTCCAGACGTAGAACGCCGCGCCGAGCGCGGTGCCGTTGTCGCCGGCCGCCGGCTGGACGTAGACCGTGGTGAAGGGCGTGTACTGACGAATCTTCCCGTTGGCGACGCTGTTCATCGCGCAACCGCCCCCGAGGCAGAGCGACGACACGCCGGTCGCCGCGTGCAGCCCGTTCAGGACGTGGAACACCGCCTCTTCGAAGACGAGCTGCAAAGAGGCCGCGATACTCTCGTGCCGAATCGTGAGCGGCTCGTGCGGCGGCCGCGCCGGGCCGAGCACGGCTTCGAGCTTGTCGCTCCAGACGCGCTCGAGCTGCGGCTCGCCGTCCGTCCAGGTCATCGAGCACTCGCCCGTCCAGTGGCGGAAGTACGACAGGTCGAGCTCGAAGCGGCCGTCGGGCAGCAGGTGCACGAGCGGCCGGATCTGATCGAGGTAGTCGGGCGCGCCATACGGTGCCAGCCCCATCACCTTGAATTCGTCGCCGTACTTCATGAAGCCCAGGAACTGCGTGATGGCCAGGTACAGCATCCCGAGCGAATGCGGGAAATACGTACGCTCGAGCACCTCGAGCGACGACCCCCGGCCGATCGCCCACGACGTGCTGACGAAGTCACCGAACCCGTCGATGGCGCACACCGCCGCGGTCTCGAACGGCGATACGAAGAAGGTGCTCGCCAAGTGCGCGGGATGATGCTCGACCCAGTGGATCTTGGGTCCGGCATCGCCCGCCGCGAGATCGAGGGCTTCGCGGAGTGTCTCCGGCACGTTGCCCACCTGGCGGTAGTTCGCCGCGCGGTCCTTGAGGAGGCGGCCGGTGGGCATCACGGTCGCCGCATACCAGGCCTTGCGGCCGAAGTTGGCGCGCGGATCGCGCGAGACGGCGACGTGGGCCACATCTCGTCCGCGAATGCCGGCCATGGTGAGGCAGGCCTGGATGGCCTCGCGGGGAAAGCCCGCGACGTGTTTGATGCGGCGGAAGCGTTCTTCTTCCACGGCCGCGATCAGCTCGCCGTCGCGAAGCAGCACCGCCGAGACGTCGCCGTGATACGCGTTGAGGCCCAGGATGAACATTGGGGAGTCCCTACAGTTTTCTGGCGTCGCCTTCCGGTACGACGCGGCCCGGCGAACGGCCGCGACTGACGTCCGCGGCCGTCGAGTGGCTGGCAGCGCGCAGCTCGTCGAGGTTGATGTCCACGAGCAGCCGGTACCAGAACGCCTGCAGCACGTGAAAGATGAATCCCTCTTTGCCGTCGAGCCAGCCAAGCCTCAGGAAGTATCGGTACCAACACGTACAGAAGTGGACGGACGTAGAGCGGCAGACCCGTCCAGATGTGCTTGAGCCACCGCGTCCGGTCGTCGGGCGACCCGAGGACCGCGCGGAGGCTGATGAGCGGGCCGCCGGCGGCCGCCAGCTCCTGCTGCGCCTGCAGCACCGCGTAGCGATTGTGCTTGGCCGTCCAGTCCGCGATCCGCGCCTCGTTGCGGTTGTCCTCGATCAGATCGCCCTTCAGCTTCTCCACCCGGCCGGCGACGTGGAAGTGATGGTCCACCAGATCCGTGTGGTCGATCGACAGCGCGCGGCGCCGGAAGAGCTTCAGCAGGTACTTCGGGTAGTAGCCGCCGTGCTTGATCCAGCGTCCGCGGAACACCTGGCGCCGGCAGAGGTAGTAGCCGTCGGCCGAGGGCGACGCCAGCGCGGCGCTGATCGCCTCGCGAAGCTCCGGCGTGAGCCGCTGATCGGCGTCGAGGGCCAGGACCCACTCGGTCGTGATCGGCAGTTCCTCGAAGGCCCAGCTCCACTGGCGCGCGTGCGTGTCGAAGGGATGCCCCGCGACGTGCGCGTCGAACTGCCGCGCGATCATCAACGTCGCGTCCGTACCTCCCGGAATCCACGACGAACACGGCGGTCGCCCAGCCAGTGACGCTCTCGAGGCAGCAGCGCAGGTTGCGCTCCTCGTTCTTGGTGAGGACGACGACCGATACCGGCGCGGGCCGAGACTTCACGACGTGACTCCGGTCTGCGCGAGCCAGGCGTCGAGCGCAATCAGAGTCCAGACTCTGGACCACGACGTGCTCCGCTCGCCCGCCAGGAACGACCACCAGATCGATTGCACGCCCGCGGCGTCCAGCAGGCCGCGACCTGCGAGACCCGCGTCGCCGAGGCGCGACTCGCAGTACGGGCGCAGCGGCCCGCGCATCCAGTCCCAGAACGGCAGCACGAAGCCCCGCTTGGGCCGCAGGCACGCGTCGGGCAGCGGCGCGCCCAGGCTCTCGACGAGCAGCGGCTTGGGCGTGTTGCCGCCGGCGCGGACCGCGTCGGGCAGGCCCATCACGAGCTCGACCAGCCGATGGTCGAGCAGCGGCACGCGGACTTCGAGTCCGTGGCGCATGCTCATCTGGTCGGTGTCGCGCAGCAGCACGTCGTGCATGTACGTGCGCGTCTCGGCAAAGGCGACCATCGCCAGGGTATCGGCATCCTGGCGGCGGCCTTCAGCCGCCTCGAGCAGCTCGACGTACGGGTCGCCGGATGCCCGCGAGACCGCCGTCCTCTCGGGTCCGAGCAGCGCCGCCCGCTGTTTGGCCGTGAACATCTGACGCAGCACCGGGAACATCTGCGGCAGCGTGCCGTCGCTTTCGAGCAGCGCCGCGGTCTTGGTGGACGACACCGAGTGACCGCCCAACGTTCGTACCGCCGCGGCGGCGGCCTGCCGCACGCCTTGCGGCGATCGCTGCCAGACGCGCGCCAGCGGCGCCACGCGGCCAAGCCGGCGGAACGACGGATAGCCGCCAAACAGCTCGTCGCCGCCCAATCCGGACAAGGCGACCTTGACGCCCGCCCGGTGCACGGCCTGGGCGACGACGTAGGTGTTGAGGCCGTCGCCGGTCGGATGATCCACGCCCTCGAGTCCACCCGGCACGGTGGCGCAGATGTCCTCCGTCGTGAGCGCCAGCTCGGTATGCGTCGTGCCGAGCACGCGCGCGACCTCGCGGGCCTCGGGGCCCTCGTCGGTCAGCGCGCCGGGGCTGGCGACCGTGAACGTACGGGCCTGGACGCCCCGCTGGCGCATCAGCGAGACGATCGCGGCCGAATCAATCCCGCCCGACAGAAACACCCCGACGGGCACGTCGCTGACCAGATGCAGCTGGATCGATTCGTCGAGCAGCTCGTGCACGCGTTGCCGGGCGGCCGCGGGCGCGATCCCCTCGAGCCCGGAGGCCGCGTGCGTCAACGGATCCCAGTACTCGCGTTCGACGCGTCGCGTGCCACTCGCCACGAGGAACCGCCCCGGGCGGAGCATGGAGATGCCGCGCACGAGCGTCCTCGGCGCCGGCACGGACTGGTACGCCGAGATACTGATCGAGCGCCACGCTGTCGAGCCGCCGGTCGACGACGCCCGAGGCGAGCAGCGCGCGCACCTCCGAGGCAAACAGCAGGCGCCGCGTGTCCTGATAGACGTAGAGCGGCTTGATGCCGACGCGATCGCGGGCGAGAAACAGCTCGTGTGACGAGTCGTCCCAAATCGCGAACGCGAACATGCCGCGCAGGCGCTCGACCACCGCCGGGCCCCAGACCTCGTACCCGTGCAGGAGCACTTCGGTGTCCGAGTCCGAGTGGAACGTCCGGCCGTGAGCCTCGAGGGTGCGGCGCAGCTCCGCGAAGTTGAAGATCTCGCCGTTGTACGCGACGACGATCGGCCGCCGCGGCGACGCCATCGGCTGCCGGCCCCGCTCGGACAAGTCGATGATCGACAGGCGTGTGTGCCCGAGCACCGCGCGCGGGCCGCGGGCGGCCTCGGTCGAGCAGGTCATGACGCCTCGCCCGTCGGGACCTCGATGTCCGAGCGCGTCCACCATCCGGGCGACGAGCGCTTCATGCTCGCGCGGCGCCGGCGCCGCGTCCCAGTACACCGCTCCCGCAATGCCACACATCGCGTCAGCGCTCCGTCGGGCCGCCGGGGGCCGGGGCCGTCCACCGCGCCCGTGGTGCCGGCAGCGAGACCGGGGACATCGTCGTCTGCCGGTCGAGCAGGGACTCGTAGGCGTCGCTCAGCTGGCGGCCGACGGTGGTCCAGCGGTACCGGTCGGCCAGCGCGCGGGCGTGCCGCCCGCGGTGCGCGAGGTCGTCAGGGCTGGCCAGCGCGCCTCGAAGCGCGGCGATCCACGACGAAAGATCTCGTGGCACGACCCAACCTGCTTCGTAAGCCTCGATCTCGTTCGCGAGGTTGACGCCAGGGGCCACCATCGCGGGCACGCCGGCCGCCAGCGCCTCGGCGACCCCGAGGCCGAAGTTCTCCTGATGGGATGGGAGGGCCGTCAGCGAGGCCTGCCGCAGCAGGTTCCGCCGCTCCTGACCACTCACCCACCCGCGGAATGTGATGGCACCGCGGGCGACGCCGCCGGCCGCATGGCGCTTCAAGTGCGCGACATAGCGAGCGTCGCCGTCGCCGGCGATGACGAGCGACCAGCCCTCGAACCGGCCCTCCGCGGCGACCGCGTGACACGCGTCGATCAGCAGCTCGAGCCCCTTCTTGACGTGGAGGCGCGACAGCACGAGCAGCATCCTGCCCGGCGTCCGCGCGGCCTCGCTCGTGAAGCACTCGTCTTCGACCCCCAGCGGAACGACGATCGCCCCTGGCAACCCCGGAATCGCGCATTCGACCAGGTCGCGCTCGGCGTCGCTCGTGTAGTGAAGGGCGGCGGCCCGGAGCAGCATTTCCCTGGCGCCAAGCTGCAGCAGCACCTGCTTGCGCAAGCTGTGGCGCTTCAGGCTCCACGGATCCAGCGTGCCGAGCGGTCGAATCACGTATGGCACCCGCTGCGCGCGGCAGGCGCGGCTGGCCGCGAGCGACGAGTGCGAGAACACGGCATGAATGTGGACGAGGTCGAACGCGCTGGCATGCTCGTTCACCCACGACGCGAGCGGACCGGACCACTTGAACGACTCGCTGAACGCGCGCGGAAAAAAGATCACCGGCACGCCACGATGTTTCTGGATGGACCCCGTCTCGACCGGGAGCCGGTCTGGGCCGTCGGCGTCAGTGGTGGCGACGACCGTGGACACACCGTGGGCTTCGAGCGCCCGGCACATGCCGAACGTGGCGACGCTGGGCCCTCCGTACCGCGGCGCGACGGCAGGGACGACATGCAGGACGCGGCGGGCCATCTCAGTCGATCCCCCGGGCTTCCGCCATCAACGCCGGCGCCGTGCGGCCAACGGCCTGCTGAAGCAGCGAGACGAGCTGCGACGAAAAGCGCGCGTAGGTAAAGCGTTCCGCGACGCGCCGTTGTCCTGCGTGGCCCATTCGCTGGCAGGCCTCGCGATCGGACAGCAGGTATGTGAGCTGGCTGGCCAGGTGCCGAGCGTTCGACTGATCGACCAGGTACCCGGTCACGCCGTGCTCGATGATCTCGCTGGCGGCGTCGTGAATCGACCCGATGCAGGGCAGACCATGCGCCATCGCCTCCAGGTAGACGATGCCGAAGCCCTCGCCCCGGCTCGGCATGGCGAAGAGCCGCGCCGAGCGGTAGAGCTGATCGAGATCCGCGTCCGAGACGAAGCCGGTGAAGACCACGCGATCCGCGACGCCCAGCGTGCGGGCGCGCGTCTGCATTCGCGCGCGGTCGTTGCCGTCGCCGGCGAACACGAGGCGGGCGTTCGGCCGTGCGGCCACGACCGCGGGCCAGACATCCAGCAACTCGTCGTGCCCCTTGTACCGCTCGCCGGCGACCATCCGCCCGACCAGGAGGACGGCTTCCGGCCCCATCCGATCCGCGAGTGTCGGGTCGAGCGGCGACCGCCGCGCGCGCGACGCGGGCGGCAGCGCCAGCGCGCACGACTCGATGGAGCCAAGCCCCGGATTGGCGAGCGCGATCTGCCGCGCGGTGAACTGCGAGTTCGCGATGCGGAGCGCGGCGCCGGCGAGCACGGCCCGCTCGACCGATCGCAACGGACGCCACGCCTCGATGCCGTGCAGGAACACGGCGTACGGCCGGCGCGTCACCAGCGGCAGATACGCCTGCGCGCGCGCGAGCGCGAGATGCGTGAACAGAATCCAGCTGTCGGCGTGCCCGGCTTGATGGCTCGCCAGGCGCGCGCCGAACGCCAGGCGCCGGAGCACGCCGGGCCGGCCGTCATCGCCCGTCGGATCCAGCGTGATGAGCTGTCGCTGGTCGCCCCACGTGTCGCCCATCACGTCCCAGATGAGGCGGGACACGGCGGCCACGCCGCCGCCGGTTTCCGACAGCGTCACCGCGGCCAGCGTCGGCGTCGCCATCACTGCACTCCACCCTCGGCCATGCCGCCGTCCCCAACGGCGATGACCTCGAAGGCGCGCAGGCGCAGGAGCGTGCCGAGCGTCCAGTTCGCCAGCAGGACGACGGCGAGTCCGGCGCCCGCAGTGAGCGAGACGTCCACGAGCGATCCGCCAACTTGCAGCAGGCTCAGGCCTGGGACGAACAGCAGGCAGCTTCGGCGGAGGTCGCCCTGGGCCAGGTGCAGGCAGGCACGCTCGTCGATCAGCACCAGCAGGGCGCCAAAGACGGCCATCCCAATCCACACCCCTGGCGATCCGAAATTGACGAAGAGCTCCATGATCACGCCAATACCCACGCTCGTGTCGGCGCCGAAGGTCATGCCGGTGTAGTGGCTGACCAGGTCGCCGCTGCCGGCCGACATCGGTTTGTCGGGCCAGACGACGCGCGGGACGAGGGCCAGCGCCGCATCCGCCAGCGTCTCGCCGCCGCCGAAGGGCACGTACCGTTCCGCCAGCCACGCGGCCGACCGGCCGACGAGATAGTCCTGATTGAGCCGATCATCGACGCGCGCCAGGTGGTCGGGGTTGAACGGATCGAACCATTCCACGGTCGACAAGGTGTGCCCGACGACCGCGATGCGCTGCTGCGCGCTGGCGCCGTTCCACACCGCATCGCGAATCGCATGACGATCGCGCATGTAGGTCACGTAGAACGACATCGTCGCGAAGCCGACCACGAGGCCGCCGGCGACGAGCGCCCAGCGCGGGCGGGCGTGCTCGGCCACGAACGCAAAAACGACGACGAGCGCCGCGATGCCGTAGCTCAAATAGCCCTGCGTGAGAATCGTGATGAACGGCAGCAGCGCGCCGGCCAGCAGCCACGCGACCTGACGCTGCCGCGGCATCTGCCAGCACTGCAGGCAGAGGCCGAAGATCACCAGGCTCGACCCGCCCGCGGCAATCGCGCCCACCGAGGGGATGCCGCTGACGCCGGCGCGAACGACTGTGTACAGGACCACGCCAAAGCCCAGATAGAGCCAGCCGGCCTGCGTCTGCGTCGCGGGTTCGGCGGCCAGCTCCGGCGCCTGCGCCTGCAGTCGCCTCGACATGAGCACGGCGCCAATCGCGAAACCCAGCAGGCCCTCGAGGGCGATGAACAAGCCGCCCTGCACGAACTCGCGGTCCATGCCGGCGTACCACGGCAACACGTACAGCGCGGCCGCCAGGAAGTGCAGCGAGCTGAGACTCACGACGAACGCCACGACGAGTCCGACGCCGCGTCCCAGTTGCCAGCGCCAGAGCACCAGCAGCGTCGCGACAATCATCCAGACGACGGCAAAGACCGTCAGGCTGCTGCTCCCGCCAGCGACGAGGCCTACCATTGCTGCTCCTGCGGCAGCGGCGTCGCCACCCCCGAGTCGGCCGCGTCACGCGGCTCGCCACGCGTCACGGCCTCCAGCGCCTCCAGCGTGCCGGCGACCGCCGCGTCCGTTCCATAGCGCGCGATGTGGGCGCGCACCTGAGGCTCGAACCGACTCCGATCCTGCTCGAGTGCGTCGACGCACTGCGACATGCAGTCCCAGAGGGCAGGCACGTCACCGGCCGGAAAGACGAAGCCGGTCTTTCCTGGCACGATCAGATCCTCGACGCAGCCGACCGCATCGCTCGCGATCGCCGGCAGGCCGCACGCCATGCCCTCGTTGACCACCAGACCCCACGTCTCGTGAGCCGACGACACGACGACGCAGTCGGCCGCCGCATAGGCGGCGGGCATCTGGCTCTGGTTGCGGAATCCCGAGAGGTACCACGGGCGCGTCCAGTACAGTCGGCCTGCAGGCGCAGCGCTGCGTCCTCCGGGCCCGCGCCGATCATCAGACCGTGGACGAGCCGGCCACACGCTCGCAGGCCCGTCAGGGCGTGGATGAAGTCGCTGGCGCGTTTGTCAGGCAGAAACTTTCCGGCGAACAGGAACACCGTCGCGTCGGGCGGCACGCCGATCGTCGCGCGGAATCGCGCGGCCGTGCCATCTTCGCGCGCCCGGCGTGCAGCGCGATCGAAGCGATCGTTGTCCACGAAGTGCGGCACGAAGAACAGATGCGAGTCCGGCACGCCATAGTGTCGCAGGTAGGCGCGATTGGCCTGCCCGACGTACAGGTGCGCGTCAATCCGTCCGAGCATCCAGCGATACGGCAGGTACTTCGCGGCCGTGGTCAGCAGCGTTCGCGGCGTGCCCAGGTGCGAGTCTCCTCGCATCAGCACGGGCACGTTCTGCCGCCAGCACGCCCGGACGGTCTGGATGTAGCTCTTGAGGTACCAGCCCGTGACGATGCACGCGTCGAAGCGGCCTTCACGGAGCGCCTTGGCGACGCCGGGTGTATCGCAGCCGCGAAACGACGAGACATTCGGCTGCGCGGAGATGTTGTCCAGCCAGCCGTGGCGATACCCCTCGAGCAGGGGCACGTCCCAGTCGAAGGCACGCCCGAATCCCGCGGCGGCCTGCCCGCCGCCGGTCTGCCGGTGGCAGAACAGCACTTCGAGATCGACGGCCTCGGCCAGCGCCCGGAACCACGGCGCGTGGTTCTGAATGGGATGGCTCGTCACGACCGCGACGCGCATCATCCCGGGCATGGGACCTCCGCGGCTGCGGCCTGTTGGCGCACGCAGGAGTCGAAGACCTCGCACTGGCGGCGAGTCAGCTCGCGCGCCGAATACGGTTCGAATGCCGTCCAGTCGGTGTCCGGCTCGGTCGGCTTCGCCGGCAATTGCTCGACCAGGCGCGCGGCGAGCCGCTCCGCGGCGGCGGCGAGGTCCGCCTCGCCGTCGAAGGTGACGACGATCCCAGCGCGAGTTCGCGTGAGCAGATCGGCGACTGGGCTCGAGGAGTGCAGCACGGCGACGATCGGACGCTTCGCCAGAATGTACGGATAGAGCTTCGACGGGCTGTACTCCGGGTCGTCCAATCCGAGGACCACCAGAAACGCGGCGTCGAGCAACAGGCGCAAACCGTCGAAGTACGGCACCCGTGCCGGACGCTCGGTGACCGAATCCGCGAGCCCCTCCTCTTTCGCGACGGGCGCGATCGTCGACCGGGCGCGATCCGCGGGTGCGTAGTCGGTACCGACGAACGAGAGGTGGATCCTGGGCTCGGGGCGCACCCGCGCGAGCGTGCGGAGGGCGCGAAAGAGGATTGTCGCGGCCACACGCATGTCGTCGCCGCCGCGACCGACCGCTACGCCGTGACACTGGCCGTCGGTCGCGTCGAAGACCGGGTTGCGCCACGGCAGCCGCCCGGCCACGTCGAAGTCCCGGGCCGAGGCGCCAAACGGCACCGTCCGCGTCATTTCCTCGGAGATCCACGGATACCGGCGGCGCAGCGTGGCGATGTAGGCCGGCGAGACCGCGATGAGCCCGTCAACCGCCTTCATCGTCCATGGCTCGAGCGTGGCGTGCAGCGCCCTCGCCCACCCGTACTTTGGCGGCCGCGCCGAAGCGGGCTTGTCGTCGTGGTCCTCGCTGAGCCAGGCATCCTGGATGTCGAGCACATACGGCACGCCGAAACGGTGCTTCCACATCCGGCCGAGGGCCATCACTGGAAATTCCGTGGTTGAGAAGTAGACGAGGTCGATCGACTCCCGGGCGATGACCTGGGCGCCGGCACGATAGAGATGGGTGAAGCCCCGCAGGCCGACGCTGCCGATGCCGAAGCGACGCGTCCAGGTCGGCGACCAGGCGCCCGTGCGCGTTACGGGCAGGTCGGCCGGAAGCGTCTCGACCAGCCGCGGCTCGACCGGCATCTCCTGAGACTCGGGCGCGACCGTGAGCACGTGCGGCTTCCAGCCGAAGGCACTGAAATGGCTGGCGCTGACCCGCGCGCGATGCATGTCCGCCGCGTTCACTGGCGGAAAATGCGGCGCGACGATGAGGAGGCGTTTCATCAGGCGCCCGCGGCCTCCGGGCCGGCCGACGCGATGGCATCGGAGGCGAGCTGCCGCCTCGCGTCGCGCGCTTCGAACGTCCGGCGCACGATGTTCAGAAACGCCTCGCGCTCGACGTCCCAGTTGAACCGAGTCTCTCCGGCCAGCCAGGCCGCGCGGCGGGCCGCCGTCAGTGTTCCCCGGGACTCGATCCACCGGCGCAAGTGAGCGGCCAGGGTCTCGACGTCGCCTGGCGCGTAGCTCAGCGCCGCACCCGGAATTTGATCGAGCAGCCAGCGCTGCCCGCGTGTTTCGGTCGCGATCAGCGCCTGGCCCGCGAGCAGGTACGTGAACAGCTTGTTGGAGACGGACAGATCGTTGTTGTCGGTGTCGCCAGGCTCGAGCGCGAGGCCAACGTCGTAGGTCGCGCTCCGGCGGACCATCTCGTCCGGCGCGGCCATCGGATGCACGACGATCAACTCGTCGGCCACGCCGCTCGCCGCGGCCAGACGCCTGATGGCCGTCTCGTAACCGGACGCCCAGTGGCCGCGCAGGTGCAGCTCCGCGCGACCCGCCGGGACGCGGCCAAGCGCCCGGACGATGTCCTCGAGACCCCGACCCGGGCCGATCGTCTGTGAGAACCGGTACAGCGTGACCGGCGCCGACAGCGACCGGGGCGGCGGCGCTGACGGGCGAAGCAATCGCGGAAAGACGTTCAAGACGACCTGTGGGGCGGCGACGTCACAGCTCTCCCGGTACGCGTCGGCGATACCGGGAGACGAACCCGTGACGTAGTCGCACTCCGGCAGGTACCGGCGCTCGACGCGCTCGATCACGGCCCGCATCCGGTCGCCGCGCGCGCGCTGTCCCGAGTGGAAGTCCTCGGCGTCGAAGCCAAGCCTGGCGCCATGGCGGCGCGCGGCGCGCCAGGCCGCCGGAAGCGCGCCGAGGTTGTGCGCGATGTACAGATCCGCGAGGCATCTCATCGCCGCGCGTCCCAGCTCGGACGACACGCGCGACACGGCCGCGTCGGCAGCGGTCGGCGCGTTCACCCAGGGCGCGGTCAGCTGCGCGGCGCGGTGTCGCAGCCTCGACGCCCAGAACACCCAGGGCGCCGAGGCGAGACGCCAGTCCACGAATGTCTGCGACCACTGACGCGAGCGCGCCAGGGCCCGGTCGGCATCGACCGCCCAGTCGCCCGAATAGGCCGCGACGACGTGGACGTCGTAGCCCGCGTCGGCGAGCGCGTCCGCCTCCTTCACCAGGCGCGGATTCGACGCCGGCTGCCCCGTCGTGACCAGACAGACTCGCATCGTCATGGTCTCCTGCCAGATTCCCGCGTCATCCCTCTCGTCCGAGCCGGACTTCGGCCGTTTCGACCGACGCGCCGCTTGGCCGCGCGATCCGCCGGTACAGCGATTCGTAGCCGTCCACGACGGCGTGCTCGACTGAACCGGCGCTCCGCCTCCTCGCGGCAGGCTCGTCGATCGATCCGCGACAGGCGGCCGATCGCGTCGGCCAGGGCCTCGACGCTTTCGCCGACGAATCCGGTCACGCCGTCGGCGACGACTTCGGGCACGGACCCGCGGGCGAAGCCGATCACGGGCGTGCCGCACGCGAGCGCTTCCGCCATGACGATGCCGAACGGCTCGTTCCAGAGCACCGGCATGAGGAGCGCGCGCACCTGCGAAAGAAGCTCACTCTTCATCGAGTCGTCCACGGGTCCGGCGTACATCACCTGCCGGCCGTCCACGTGGGGCTCAATCTCGGTCTTGAAGTACGCCTGATGCTCCGCGCCTTCCGGCACGTTGCCGGCGATGATGAGGCGCGCCTTGGCCTTCTTGGCGATCTCGATCGCCAGATGGGTTCCCTTGATGCGCTCGATGCGGCCGAGGAACATGACCGGCGCGTCGGCGGGGACGGCCGGCTCGAACTGATAACGCTCGGTGGCGACGCCGTTGTAGATCACGTCCCAGCGCGTCGTCTGCACGTCCCTGGTCAGCTGCTGGCTGCAGGCGGCGAAGTGGAGCGTGCCGCGGCTGAGCCGCAGGCCCAGGTCGACGCTGCGCGGTGTGACCGCGCGCTGGTAGCTCATCACCTTCGGAATCGGCAGCGGCAGCACCGGGAGCAGATACGCCAGGCGGCCGAAGCTGTGGATCACATGCGGATGCCGGCGAGCCGCTTCCAGCGCGATCTGCGCGGCATTGATCATCGTGTCGGCGGTCGATCCGCTGCGTTGTCCGGGATACGGCACCAGGGTGGCCGACACCTTCGAGTCGGCGTGAGCGAAGAGCGTCACGTCGTGACCGCGGGCGACGAGACCGTCGACGAGCAGCGCAATCACGCGCTCGATACCGCCGTAGAGCTTGGGCGGTACCGGAAGTTCGGGATCGGCGGTCACGAAGATGCGCATAGGGTGGCTCACGGCTCAGGCCAGCGCGCGGAGCGCGGGCATCTCGGTTGGCGCCCCGACGGCGGTGTACATGTCGGCCGCGAATTTGCGGCGAAAGTGGGCCCACGTCCAGTTGGCGGCGGCCGCGCGGGCTGCGGCGTGCATGTCGAACACCTCGGGCCGATGCGCGAGGCACCAGGCCAGCCGCGCTTCGAGCGCGGCTTCGTCGGCCGGCGGGATGATGAAGCCGGTGATGCCGTCCTCCACGCAGTCGGCGGCGCCGGCGTTCGTTGTGGTCAGTACCGGAAGCCCGTGCGCCAGGGCGTCGGTAATGACCTGTCCGAAGCCGTCGCAGAGCGTCGGCAGCACCAGCAGGTCTGAATCGAGGTACACCCGCTCGAGCGTGCTCGGCGCGACGGATCCATGAAAGAACAGGCGGTCGCCCCCGGGCGCGGCCTTCGCGGCGGCGATCAATTCGATCGGGCAGCAGTTGCTGCCGTAGAAATGCAGCTCGACACCTGATCCCGCCAGGCGCGGCCACGCGCGGAGCAGGTAGTGCGCACCCTTGTGCACGGAAATCCCGCCGACGAAGACGATGCGGAACGTGTCCGAGGGCGACGACGGCAGCGCATGGACCGGCACCGGATTGGGGCCGCCGAGCGGGACGGTCAGAATCTTGCCGGCGTCGATGCCCGCGTCAACCAGCGACCGCGTCGTGAACGAAGAACCGCTGACAATCCAGTCCGCGCGCCGCGCTTCGGCGTCCCGGCGTTCGTCGCGGTCGGCCGCCAGATATTCCAGTCTGGCGGCTCTCGGCCGCCGCAGCTCGGGGTGACGAACGAACTCGGCGTCGACCCAGCGCTCGCGCGTCTGGCGGTGCGCACTGAGGAACGCGACCGCGGCGGGCTTGCCGACATCCTGCGCGGCCTCGATCGCGCGAAGCGCACCGTGCTCGACGCCAAAGAACCCGCCGACCTCCGGCCGGCGCACGACGGCGGCGCACACCCGATCGAGGTCGAATTCCCCGCGTTCCCAGAGCCAATCCTCGACGCGGCCCGCCGTGCTGAACCGTCCGGCGATGGCCCGCGGCAGCTCCCAGCGCCAGCGCGGCTGAATCAGCTCCTCGGGAATACCGCGCACGCGCCGGCGCGAGAGCTCGCGTCCGATTGGCGGCACATTGCCGATCCACTCGCGGACGCGCCGGAGCGTGGCGCCGCGCCACACGTCCACGCCTCCGGAGAAGTACCGCGTAGAGCCCGCCCGTTTCGTACAGCGCCTTGACCATGTTCTGCACGTGGCTGTTGTGCGCGGCCGTGCCGACGAGAATGTGGCGGCGTGTGATCCGCCTTGCCTGGCCGAGGCTCACGCCGTGGCTCCTGCCGACATCAGGCTGGTGTAGGTGTCCAGCGTGTCGCGGGCGACGTCGTCCACCGTGCGCATGGGCTCGCGCGGCCGCAGCTGCTCGAGCTGCATCGGGTCCCGCCACAGCTCGAAGAGAATCTCGGCCAGCTTTCTGGAGTCGCCGACAGGAAACAGCAGTCCGTTGCGTCCCGGGATCACGCGCTCGGCGATGCCGCCCAGGTCGGAGCCGATCACGGGAATGCCCGCGGCATGCGCTTCGAGCACGACGAAGGGCCCGGTCTCCGCCCACACCGACGGCACGACCAGGAGATCGACGTCGTCATACGGCGTGAGCGAAACGGCCTCGCCGTGGAAGACGACCTGGCGCATGCCGTGCAGATTCCGGAAGAGCGAGGCTTGATAGGCCTTCGCCTCGGCCGTGCGCGCGGCGCCCCAGATGTGCACTTCGATGCGCGCATGCGGCGGCAGCCGCTCCACCGCGTCGAGCAGCACGTCGAGGCCCTTCACCGGGTCGAATCGCCCGACGAAGCCGACCTTGAGGGTGTCCGGCTCGCGGGTTCCCGGCGTCCGCGCCGGCGCGTTATCTGATCGACGCCGTGACGGCACACGGCGATCTTGTCCGACGCGATGCCGTTGCGTTCGAGCATGCTCTTCAGGAAGCCGGAGACGACGACGAGGCGATCGGCATGCTCGTCAATTGCGCGAATCCATCGCACGCGCGCTTCGTGCGCGTCATCGGCGGCAATGGCCCGGCGCGCGACACCGGGCATCGGCACTCTCTCGAGCAGCGTCTCGAGGCTGTCGGGAATCTCGGACAGCAGGGCGCCGACCGGCGCGGGCACGCCGCGGGCTTCGAGCCGGCAGGCCGTGCACGGCTGCCGCGCGAGATCGCCGTCGCACTGCTCGCGGCCGAACCGCAGCAGCGTGCCGCGCGCGCACACGAGGCCGGGCAGATGCACCGTGACGACCGTCCGGGCGCCGGCGCCCCGTGCCGCCTTCAGGTGCGCCAGGCCGAGGTGGCTCGTGAGCGAATGGACGTCCACGACGGTCGGCGAGAACATCTCGAGCACGTCGAGGAAGCGCGGTGGAGGCGGTGCGTCGATCGCGAAGTCGTGCGTCTCCGCCGGTGCAAACCGGAAGACGCGGATGCCGTCCTGGACGTCGGTGGCCACCGTCGTCGTCGCGGCGCTCGGCAGGGCGATCGCCGCGTCCACGCCGCGCGCGCGCAGCCGCATCGCCAGGCCGCGGACGTACCTCTCGGTGCCGCCGATCGATTCCGGCAGATACCAGGCGACGCCAAGCAGTACGCGCAGGGGCGGCGATGGCCGGCGCTTCATGGACGCGCCCCCGCGCTGCCCTTCAGTTGACGCCACCAGAGCGCAATCTGCTCCGCGGCCGGATAGCCCACGACGCCAGAGAGGGCTCGCAGGCCGGGTGGCCGAGAGGGGCGGAACTTCGGTTCGAGCTGTTTCAATCGCGCGACCACGATTCCGAACTGTGACCGATCCCACGGAAATACGGTCCGTGCGACGTTCGCGTACACCTCGACGAGCACGCGGCGGCGCTCCTCGTCGAGGTGTCCCTCGTGACGCCAGCGGTCGTCGAGCTCCGCGGCGTTGCGGAAGCAATCGAGGGTGAAGGCCCGGGGATCGCGCTGCGACAGCGACGTGCCGCCGTGCACGCGGTACTTCAGGCCCACGCCGGTGACATGCACGAACCGGGCGCCAGCCAGCGCGGCGTCAAGCTGAAAGCGCGCGTCCTGAATGATGGGAAAGTCCACGCGCCACGGCAGAATCCGATCGACGAATGTGCGTCGATACAGCAGCGCGCCGGGCGGCCACCAGGCGTCGCGGAGCATCTCGACCTCGGGACGCGCGCCGAGCTTGCGCGTCATGAAGCGGCCGAGCGCGAACGTCCCGTCCGCCTGCCTTTCCCAGCGGACCCAGTCGCTGTAGGCGACGTCGGCGCCGCTGGTCTGGAGCGCGGTCACCCGTGCCCGGACCGCACCGGCGGCCAGGACGTCGTCGGCGTCGAGGTACTGCACGAACGCGCCGTGGGCCGCCGTCGTCCCCGCATTGCGCGCCGCGGCGACGCCCTGCTGGGCCTGGCGGATCACCTGCAAGCGGCGACCGCCGATGGACTCGGCGATGCGGACGCTGTTGTCGGTGCACCCGTCGTCGACCACAATGACTTCGAGCGGCACGTCGCGCTGCCCCGCGACTGACGCGAGCGTCTCGCCAATCCACGCCTCGGCGTTGTGGCACGGGATGACGACCGAGACGAGCCGCGGATCGTACGTCATCGCCCGGCTCCTGTCGCCGTCAGTGTCTCGCGATTCAAGGCCGCCGTCGCCGCTTCGCCGCGCGCGCCGTCGAACGTGGCCGGGACGTTCAGAACGCCCGCCCATTCGTCCTGCGGATGCGCGACCGGCGCGGTGTCGACCAGCAGCGCCGGCACGGCCGTCCATTTCTCGACGAGTTTGCCTCCCGTGAGGTTGTTGCCCTGGTCGAAGAGCGCGAAGCTGAGCCGGTAGGTACCCGGCCGGATTGGCAGCTGCGCAACCCGTACGTCCAGTCGCTGGCGGCCGGCCTGGAGCGCCACCGGCTCGAACGCCCAGCCGACGACGACGCGATCGTCGGCGTCGAGGACGCTGACGCCGAGATGGCCGTTGGTCACCGCCTTGGCGAGGGTGAGGTCGATCTGCAGCGTGAACGGCCGGCTCGTGTCCTCGAGCGTGTGGGCGCCCTCCGAGAGCGTCCAGCCGTTGAAGCACTGGCCGAATCCCAGACTCTCGTCGCGCCGCAGCGTCGCCGCTTCGTAGGCGTTGATGGTGGCTCCAGCGTCGGCGAAGTGGCGCACGCGTCCTTTATCGAGCCAAAGCACGCGGCCGCACAGCCGCCGAATCTGTCCCATCTGGTGGCTGACGAGGATCACGGTGCGGCCCTCGCGGCTGACGTCTTCCATCTTGCCGAGGCACCGGCGCTGGAATTCGGCATCCCCGACGGCCAGCACCTCATCCACCAGCAGGATGTTCGGCTCGAGGTGCGCCGCGACGGCAAAGGCGAGCCGCATCTGCATCCCGCTCGAGTAGTGCTTGACCGGCGTGTCGATGAAGCTCGCGACGCCGGCAAACTCGACGATCTCGTCGAACTTTCTGGTCAGCTCCCGCCGTCCCATGCCGAGGATGGCGCCGTTGACGAAGACGTTCTCGCGCCCGGTGAGCTCGGGGTGAAACCCGGTGCCGACCTCCAGCAGCGATCCCACCCGCCCGCGGACCAGCGCCTGGCCGCGCGTCGGCTCGGTGATTCGCGACAGGATCTTGAGCAGCGTGCTCTTGCCCGACCCGTTTCGGCCGATGATACCGACGACCTCGCCCGCCCCGATTTCGAAGGAGACGTCGTCGAGCGCCCAGACGTAGTCGGGAGTTGTGGCCGGGCCGCCCGCCCAGGCGGCTGGCCAGCCGGGCAGGTGCGCGCAGGGCGCGGCCGAGCACGTCGCGCATGGCGCCGTACGCCTCACGCGTGCCGAGCTGGTAACGCTTGGCCAGGCCGTCGGCACGAATCGCGGAGCTCGCGGGGAGACTCATCGGTCACATCACGTCGGCGAACGTGCGTTCCGTCCGCCGGAAGTAAAAGAGGCCGCCGATCAGCAACGCGGTCACGGCGAGACAGGACGTGCCGACGGTCGCGAGCGGCGCCGCCGCGCGTCCAAGGAGCGCCCACCGGAAGCCATCGACCACCCCGACCATGGGATTGAGCGCGTAGAGCGCCCGCCAGGCCGGCGGGACGATCGAGCTCGGATACGCCACGGGCGTCGCAAACAGCCACAATTGGGTCAGGAACGGCAGCGTATATCGAATGTCGCGGTATCGCACGTTCAGCGCCGAGAGCCAGACACCCACGGCCAGCGCGGTCGCGACGGCCATCGCGGTCCAGATCGGCAGCGTCCACACGGCCGCCGACGGGCTCACGCCGAAGTACACCATCAGTGCCAGCAACACACTCAGCGACAGCGTGAAATCGACGAGGCCGACGCCAATCGCCGCCATCGGCATGATGAGACGCGGAAAATACACCTTGGTGACGAGCCGCTGGTTCGCGACGACGCTGTTGCTCGATTCCGCCAGCGCGAAGGCAAACAGCTGCCAGGGCACCAGCGCACTGAACGCGAACACCGGATACGGCAGGCCCTCGGACGGCATGTGCCCCAGCCGGCCGAAGAACACGCTGAAGACGACCATCGTGAGCACGGGCTGCAGCACGGCCCAGGCGACGCCCAGCGCGGTCTGCTTGTAGCGAATCTTGACTTCGCGCCAGACGAGGAAGAAGAGCAGCTCGCGAAAGTCCCAGATCTCGCCAAGACGAATCGGCACCCACCCCGAGGCAGGCGCAATCGTCTGCACCGACAGGTCGGACACGCGGACGGCGGCGGAGCTCATCGACGCGCCGCCGATGCCTGGTGAGCTGAGCTCTGGTAGTCCTTGTTGTATTCCTTCCGGAAGTACGGCGCGTAGAAGTAGGCGTGCCGCTGGACGTCCACGCGGTTGAGGATAGCGCCAAAGAACTTCGCGTGCGCGCTTCGCAGCTGCTCGATCGCCGCCGCCGCGGCCCGGCGTGGCGTCATCTCGGCGCCGACGACGAACAGCACGCCGCCGACCAGGTGCGCGAGCACCGAGGCGTCGGTGACGGGCATGACCGGCGGCGCGTCGATGACGATCCAGTCGTACCGGTCCTTGAGCGCGTTGAGCAGGGCGTCGAACTTCTTCGATCCGAGCAGCTCCGCCGGATTGGGCGGAATGTGCCCCGCCGAAATCAGCCAGAGATTCGGCACCGATGTCAGACGCAGAGCGTCGGCGGGCTTGGTGTCCCCGACCAGGACGTTCGACAGGCCCGGCTCCTGAGCGCGGCCGAGCGCTTCGTGCATCCGCGGGCGTCGCATGTCGGCGTCGATGACGAGCGTCCGCTGTCCGGCCTGCGCCAGCGAGATGGCCAGGCTGCTGGAGATGACCGTCTTGCCTTCGTGGGGTCCCGTGCTGGTCACGAGGACCGTGCGCGCGCCGTCGTCGGCCGATGAGAACAGCACACTCGTCCGCAAGCCGCGGATGGCTTCCGCGAAGGCAGGCGGCACCGCGGTCTGTAGCATCGGCGCCTCGCTCGTATCCCGATCCTTGATGTCCAGGACCGGCACGAGCCCCAGAAACGGCACGCCGAGGTGCGCCTTGAGCTCGTCGGGCGACTTGAGGCGGCTGTCGAGGTATTCGACCCCAAACGCGAGCAGCAGCCCGAGAAACGCGCCGCTCATCGCGGCGAACATGAGGTCGCGGCGCGTCTGGGGCAGGATCGGCGCCTGCGGCACCTCCGCGCGGTCGACGACCAGGATGTTCGTGCCCTGGTAGTCGCCCGTGACGCTCGTTTCCTTGGTCCGCTGGAGCAGGTCTTCGTACAGCTTGCGGTTGCTGTCGGCCTCGCGCTCGAGCCCCGCATACTCCATCGCCTTGCGGTCGAGCTTCAGCGCCTCGGCCTTCTGGTCGTTCAGTTCTTTCTCGAGCGCGTCTTCCTTGGCCTTCGCGGTGAGGTACTCGGCTTCGATCGACCCGATCACCTTCCGGACCTCCGAGTCGAGCTGCTGCTTCGCGGCCTCAATCTTGACGGTCTGCGCCCGCTGCTGATCCGCGTTGGGGCCGTAGTTCTGCGCGGTCAGGCGCGCCTGCTCCGCGCGAGCGTCGGCCATCTCGGTCTTCAGGCGGCGGACAATCTCGTCCGCGAGGACGGCTGGAGCCGAGTCGAGCGGCTCGCCGCTCCCCTGCATGCGCGTGATCTGCTGGTAAACCGCCTCCTTGTCGATGCGCGCGAGGCGTGCTTCGTTGACCTGGCTGTTCAGCGTGTTCAGCTTCTGCAGCACGATATTCGACTTGTCGTCGACGGCCAGAGCGTTGTGCGTTTCCTTGTACTGCTGCAGCGCGGCATCGCTCGCGTTGACCTTCGCCAGCTGCTCCACCAGCTGCTGGCTGAGCCACGTGTTGTCCTTCACCGACGCGCTTCGGCGGAACTCGAGGCTCTGCCGCATGTACTGCGCGGCCAGCTCGTTCGCGGCGTGGGCGGCGAACGCCGGGTCCGGCGACTGGTAGTTGATGTCCACCAGCCGGGAATTGCGGACGGGCGTGATGGTCAGCCCGCCGAGAAACCCGTCGATCTTCGCGGAGTCGTCGTGGCGAGTGTCGGCTGCCGGCGCGGCCGAGGCCGCCTCCGGCTTGCCGAACGCGACCGCGCGGTCGAAGAGCGCGCCCGGGCTCAACGACACCCGAGCTGGCGGCACGTGCTCGATGGCTCCGTCCCGTTCCAAGGTCTCGGCCGTCCGGAGTGCCAGCGCCCGGCTCTGCAGGATCTTGGTACCGGGTCGGGTAGAAGTCGTCGTCCATCCAGGCTGACTGATCGTCGAGGACGCCGGTGATGGAGGTGGCGCGACGCGCCTCTTTCTCGAATCATCAGCTGTGTGGTTGCCTCGTAAATCGGCGTCGTACGCCACGTGCTGAGGGCGCCGGACACGAACACCACGAGGAACGTCGGCAGCGCCCACCACCGCCGCTTGTGCAGGATGCGGAGGTAGTCGGTGAGGTGGTGCGCCGAACCGGAGGAACGGGCGGACGACTGAGTCGGCATGGAGGTGGCGGTCAGAAGATCCGAGCTTTCACCGTGATCGTGTCTTGCGGCTTGACCAGTGTGTTGAGCGTGACGTTCTTCAGCTTCTGGGGTTCCTTGCCCGTCTCCTTGCGCAGGATCTCGACCCGTTTCTCCGACCCGCGTTCGGTCACTCCGCCCGCCAGCGTCAGCGCCTGCTGGAGCGTGACGCCGCTGCTCTCGATCGTGTAGGCGCCCGGGTTGCGGACGAAGCCGCCGATGTAGACCTGTCCGGCCTTCTTGACGAACACCCGATCGCCATCGCGAAGCGCCAGGTCGGCGGTGCGGTTGCCCGTCTCGAGCTCGCGGAACGACCGCGTTTCGATGTCGTCGGCGTCCTGATCCCCCGCCTGACCGGAGGCTGCCGCGGGAGTGTCGTGGACGACGAGTACCTGATCCCCCGCCGCCGGCGTCGGCAGTCCGGCTTTCACCAGTGCCTGATAGAGCGTCATCTCCCCCGCATAGGTGAAGGTCCCCGGCGCCTTGACTTCTCCGGAGACGATCACCGACTTGCTGGCGACCGGCTGGACCGCGACGGTCACTTGCGGCGGTCGAATCGCATAGCCGCCGCTCACCAGCCCTGTGCTGATGAGCGTTTCGACCTCGCGCGCCGTCAACCCGCCAGCCTTGACCAGGCCAAGCGGTGGAAACTTGAACGTGCCGTCGCCATCCACTTGAAAGTCGCCGGAGAGGCCCTCGAGGCCGAAGACCGTCACCTTGAGTTGATCGCGTGGCGAAATGTGCGCGACCGGCTGCTGCGCCTGGAGGGCCGCGCAGGAGAACGCCCACGCCGCCATCCACGCGGCCATCGATCTAGAAGCCATAGGTCACCGAACCCCCGATCTTGAGACCCGTGTACGTGCGCGCCTGAATCGGCGAACTCCGCTTGATCCAGTCGGCGGCGACGCCCACGCGAATGTCCGACGCAATGTGCCGACCCGCGCCGACGCTGTAGATGAACACGCGGTCGTTCCGCGCGGAACGGGCGCCGATCGGGCCGTCCAGCTCGGTGAGCGCCTGATAGGCCAGCCGCGTCCGGCCGGCCCGGGCGACGACGTCCCACGACGTCCCAATCGCTTGTGTCAGCGTGAGCGTCCCGCCCGTCGAGACGTAGTACGGCGACGTCGGCTCGTACGAGTAGTCGACGTCGCGGTTGAATGCCACGGCGAAGCGCGTCATCTCGCGCAGCGTGTAGCTGACGTCCACGGCCGCGACCACGCCCGTGAAGTCGGGCACGCCGGCCGCCAGCGCGTTGAAGCGGCGATACCCGACGGAAGCTTTGCCCGAGATCAGGGCGTACGGTTTCAGCTCGACGCCGGGCTGGACCCGGATGCTGTCGCTGTCACGCAGCGGCGAGAACTCGAACCGATCGTGCTCTCCGCCGACGAGCAGCACGAACGTCGTCAGCGGCGTGAGCGAGACGCGGACCGCGGCGTTGGCGAGATCCTCGGTGCGGTTCAGCGCGGTCGCCAGGCGGACGTCCTCGATCGTCTGGTCCTCGTCGAACGAGAGCCGGCGCCGAATCACGCCGACATCGAAGCTGAGGCGTGAGTCGGGGCGCAGCAGGATTCCGCCGCCGGCCGAGGACTGCGTGTGCAGGGCACGTGCGTCGATCTCGTAGTTGGGGCGCTGCCGTGTGCGCTCGTATTCGCCAATCGCGTACCGGAATCAGCCGGGTCATGAACAGCTCGAAGCGGGCCCGCTCCTCGAAGTCGACCGAGCGCTGGCCCACCAGATCGCGGTAGTAGATCCAGCCGCCCTGGGTCTTCGACGTGAGGCGCGAGCGCCCGACGGTCAGCCAGGAATCGGCGCCGACGAGGAACGTCGCCGTCAGGTCCTGCTGCGGGGTGCCGGAGCTGTTGAGCACGTTCGAGTCGACGCCGACGTCACGCAGCCCCATCCGCGGCGTGAGCGCAAGCGGGCCGAAATGCATCTGCGCGTCGGCGCCGGGATTCTGCGTGATGTCCTGGGCCGCGGCGCGCCTTGCCGGACACACGGCCAGCAGGCACGCGAGGAGACACGCACGTGTAGAAGCACGCATGGGAATGAGCGTCTGCAGGTGAAGGAAAGAGAACGAAACGAACGCGAACGTGCTGCCGACCGCTACCGACTGGGACTCACACCTCGCCCCGAAGAGCGCTGAGTCGCCGCCACCGGGCTGGGAGTCCCACCCTGCCAGAAGGACCGGTCGGCAATCGCCAGCAGGCCCGCGGTGCCGGCCGCCGCGGCCAGCACCCAGAACCCCGCGGGCGTCCGCCCGCAGTCGAGATCGACGGATGGCGTCAACTTCGGGTCGCTGTTCACGACGTACGGACCGGCGGTGCAGACGATCCGGCTGTCCTTCACGCGCACGAGCTCGAGCAGGTACGGCGCGCCAATCGGGACCGCCTTGAACACGAAGCGTCCCTGCGGGTCGATGGCTTCGGTCGTGAGGAGCTTGCCCGATGAGGTGTCGCGCAGTTGCACGGCGTACGTCACGAACGGCCGCTTGGACTCATCGCTAATCCGGCCGACGAGCGGACCGGTACTCGGCTGAGCGGCCCAGGCGGTCGGGCCGCCCAGGATCAGCGTGGCGCTCAGCAGGATCGCGAGAGGTCGTTGAACGGACATCGCGCTACGCCGCCTCGGACCAGAATGAAGACACACCCACCAATACGTGATTGTCGAGCACCGGATCGCGACCGTCAAGGACGCCCGGCCGATTGTCGTATCGGAGATGGCACATGCTGTCGCTCGTTCGATACACACTAGCGGCGAGCGGCGAGAAGCGACCGCGCGACGTTCAATTGGCGAACTTTCCGGTAGAGATTCGTGCGCTGGATGCCGAGAGCCTTCGCGGCGTCGCCGACCCGGCCGTGGTGCTTGATGAGCACGGCGCTGATGCAATCGTGCTCGAATCGGGCGCGCGCGTCGCGCAGCGACACGCCCGCGTCGAGGCGCGCCGAGGCGCCGTCGAGCGTCGCGCGCGCCAGGACATCCTCGATCTGGATAACCGGACCGGGCACCGAGTGCATCAACGTTTCGACGAGGGCGCGGAGGTCGCGCGCGTTGCCCGGCCACGGCAGCGCCGAGAGCAGGGCCATCGCCGACCGGCTCAAGCCTTTGGGCGGCACCCCGGCGGTGAGGCAGGCGCGGCGCAGGAAATGCACGGCCAGCAGCGGGATGTCCTCGCGCCGCCGCCGCAGCGGCGGCACGTCGATGCGGACGGCGACGAGCCGCTCGTAGAGGTCCGGGCGGAGATGGCCGTCGGCCACGCGATCTTCGAGCGCCGATTCGCTCGTCGCCATTGGCCGGATGTCCACGTCGACGATCTCGCGCCGCTCCACCAGGTGGCCTTCCCCGTCGCGGAGGATGCGCGCGATGCGTCCCTGGAGCCTGGCCGGGGCGTACCGGACGTTCGCGAGATACAGCGTCCCGCCGCGGGCCGCGTACATCGCGCCTTGCATGCCGAGCCGCTCGACCGCCGTCCCTCGCGGCGTCTGACGCCGCTCGATGCCTTGACCGAAGAGCCGACGCTCGAGCTCCTCGGCGCCCGCGCTGGCGCAGTCGACCGCGACGAAGGCCCCCGCGGACCGCGCGCTTTGCGCATGAATGGCCCGCGCGATGCGCTCGCGCCCCGTGCCCGCCTCCCCGAACAGGCTGACGCCGCCGGTGGTTTCGGCCGCCCGCCTCACGGCATCGATGACCAGGCGCATTGGCGCCGAGTGCGCGAAGAGCAGGTCGCTGTTGGCCGCGGGGTCCACCCCGGCCGCGGCGCGCCGATCGGCGACGTTGGCGACGAGCGTGGCCACGTCGCGCACGTCGAACGGCCAGGGCAGCAGATCGACCGCGCCGTGGTGCAGTGCGTCGCCCGCGACCAGCGGGTTCGACGGATCGACGATCGCCGCGATCGGCACGTGCGGGTGCTGCGACCGCACGACGCGAATCGAGGGGAGGGCGGTGCGGTCGTCCGCCAGATCCACCAGGCACAACGCGAACGTCCGGCTGCCGAGCAGCCGCAGCGCGTCCGTGACGTTGACGACCGTCGTCAGCGACAACCCCATGCGGGCCAGCCGATCGCGGACGCCGATGCGCTCGCGCGAGGCGGCCGGGACGAAGAGCACCGCGCCGAGCGCGGCAAGATCGCGCGGATGGCTCGACGGCATCGTCGAAGGCATGGCGTCAGAAGAAGGAGACGTAGATGATGTGCTCATGGCGTGGATCCGCCGCCTTTTCCGTTCGGTGAGGCCGCCTGGCCGGAGCGCCCGGCGCCTTTCGCTGGCGACGCCGGGAGGGAGCTGGTAGAAGCCGGAGCATCCTTGAGATTGGTAACGACGCGTTCCAGCGAGCCGTCCGGGCGGTACACCAGCCGCCGCTCGGGTCGTCCGCGATGCTTGAGATCGAGGTCGACCGTGGCCACCAGGCCGTCCGTGTAGGTCTCCCACTTGTCGATCCGTCCGTCGCTGTTGGTGTCCTCTTCGACCCTGGCGATGAGGCCCTGCGAGTAGAACTCGCGGCGGTTGACCCTGCCGTTCTTCGCGTTGGCTTCCTCGGCGCGGACGATGACGCTGTGGCCGTCGGGCGAACCGGCCGGCGCCGATCCCGACATCACCGGCTCGTAGTATTCCCAGCGGTCGGTCTTGCCGTTGCCGTCGCGGTCGATCTCGATTGACTTGACGAGCACGCCGTCCATATAGGCGCGGGTGTCGACCTTGCCGTCGCCGTTACGGTCGAAGTCGAGCTCGGACAGCTTGCCGTTCTGCTCGTTGTAGCTCGCGGTCGGCGAGGTGGCCGGCGTCGAGGCGGCAGGTTGCCCGGACGTCGCCGGCGCGTTTGGGGGCGCCCCGCCGCACACGACGGCCCCGATTGCCAGCGTCAGGCCGGCGGCCAGGCGCAGGGCCCGCGGCGGGCGTGCCCGAGCTCTCAGATCGCGAATCACGTTGGACGCTGGATGCAGCTTCGCCCCGTCACTCACAGACCACGAGTGCGCAGGCTACGGGCCGACGGACGCGTCGCGCTAACAGGGCCGAACGTCGGCCGCGTCCACTTCCACACTGACCGCCTGACCAATCAGGTCGACAGCCAGCACCAACCGCGCGTGCGCGCCCTTGCGGACGAGTCGCCCCGCCACGCCGCGCAGCGGCCCCCAGACCACCTCGACGCGTGCGCCCTCGGCAATGAAGGGGCACGGGTCGTAGCGGAGCTCGCTCGCAAGCAGCGCGCGAATGGCGTCGATTTCGTGATCGGGAATCGCCAGCGGGCGGCCGTTCGACGAGACCAGCCCGACGACTCCCGAGCACGTGCGGACCGGCAGCGTTTCCGACGGGTCGATCCGCGTGAAGCAGTACCCAGGGAACAGCGGCCAGTCGATTTTCTTCTTGCGATCCTTCCACCGGCTCCAGCGCGTGCAGGTCGGCAGGAACGCTTCGATTCGCTTGTCCTGGAGCTGCTGCCGCACCATCTGCTCGTGACGCGATCGCGTCCAGACGGCAAACCACTGTCCCGGCCGTACCGCCTCCGCAGCCGCCACGGTCGGAAGACCCGCGGGGTGGGGCGATGCGACGGCGAGATGATCGGTCAGGTGCACGCTGGCTCCGTTCCTCGACAAGGCGTATCTCGCCCGTGGCCACGTGGGCCCTGAATCGGCGAGCGGTCTCACTTTGAGCAACGCGCGTACCAGAGTGATACGGAGGTCCACGTGCAGATTTGTTGGCGGTTTTCGGCGGATTCCCTGAGGAAACCCGTCGACGAGGCGCGGCCGCCAGGCGAGCCGGGCCGCTGCGCACGTGCTTCCGAGGTCATTTCACGAGTCCGAGAAACAGAAGTGTAAGAACTAGGCGCTCTCACCTGTGGGCGGGCGTGTCCACCACGCGAAGACGATGGTGAGCAGCAGAACGCCGGCCGTGATGGACAGCGACACTGGCTGCGGCACCTCCCACGCGATCCAGCCGACCTGATGTGCGTAGTCGAGGATCAGGCGCGCGCCCACCCACGCGATGATCACGAACGCCCCGTCGCCAAGCGCCGGCCAGCGTCGCAGGATAACCACCATCCGAGCCGCGACGAGCCGCATCGCGGCCACGCCCAGCAGCCCGCCGGCCAAGACCACCCACCGCTTGGGCGACATCGCCACGGCGACCAGAATCGAGTCGACCGAGAACGTGAGGTTCGTGACCTCGAGTCGAATGATGGTCCGCCAGAAGGCCGACGTCCGGTGGTCAGCGGCCTCGGGGGCGTTCCGGTCGCTCCTCAGGAAGTGCTGCGCGGCGAGGAACAGCAGGTAGAGCCCGCCCAGCAGACGGATCCACGCGGCCTGGATGAGCATGGTCGCCAGCAGCGTCGCCGCGATTCTCAGGACGAAGGCGCCGGCCAGGCCGTAGGTCAGCGCGCGGCCGTGCCACTCGGTCGGCAGCTGGTAGACGATGAGCGCCATCACGAGCGCGTTGTCCGCGCTCAGCAGCACTTCGAGGACGATGAGGAGCCCGATCGTGACGACGTCCGCGGACATCGGTCGCCTCCAGTATGCCCCCGCGCCGCGGCAGCGCGCCAGAATGCGAGGCCCGGCAGGCTTGACACAAGTCGTATCAATGCCTATACTCGATGCGTAGCATCTTATGAGGAAAGCGCCGGAGTTCTACCTCATCAGCATGGCGGCGGAACTGCTCGACATGCATCCGCAGACCCTGCGCAAGTACGAGCGGCTCGGGCTCGTGCGGCCGCCCCGGACCCTCGGCAGCATGCGCGTGTACACGCGAGAGGAGCTCGATCGCCTGCGCCAAATCAAGGCGTTCGTGGACGACGCGGGCATCAATCTGGCGGGGGTGCAGAGGCTGCTCTCGATTGCGGAAGTCGCGGGCCGCCTGCGGCCGCTGCTCGAAGAAGAGCGGCGGACGCGACAGGACGCGCGGAAACTGGCCAACGAGCTCGATGAGCTCTTCCGGCTGCTCGGCCTTCCGGAGGAGGACTGAGCGCCATGGATTTCAAGGACTACTACGCTGCCCTCGGCGTGTCGAAGACCGCCACGGACGCGGAGATCAAGCAGCGCCTACCGCAAGCTCGCGCGCAAGCACCATCCGGATCTGAATCCCGGCGACAAGGCCGCCGAAGCCAGGTTCAAGGAGATCAACGAAGCCAACGAGGTGCTGGGCGATCCGGAGAAGCGCCGCAAGTACGACGAGCTGGGCGCGAACTGGCGGCCAGTACGAGCAGGCGGGCGCCGGCGGGCGGCGCCGGCGGCTGGTCGCCGAACTTCGGCGGCCGCGGGGCGGACGACACGTACCGGACGATGACGCCCGAGGAGATGCGGGACCTGTTCGGCGACGACGACGATCCGTTCTCGGACTTCTTCCACACGTTCTTCGGCGGCGCGGGCGCCGCGGGGACGCGCGCCGGCTGGCGACGCGCAGCCAGCGGGGCCAGGACGTCGAGCAGCCGGTCGATCTGACGCTCGAGGAAGCCTTCGCCGGGACGACGCGACGACTGGTGACCACGCGCGACGGCCAGGAGCGCACGGTGGACGTCCGCATTCCCGCCGGCGTGAAGGACGGCGCGCGCGTGCGCGCCGCGGGCGAGGGCGAGGCCGGCCGCGGCGGCGGCCGCGCGGGCGATCTATATCCTGACGGTGCGGCTCCTGCCCCACTCCCGGTTCGAGCGCCGGGGCCAGGACCTGTACGTCAAGATCGCGCGTCCCGGTCACGACCGCGGTGCTCGGCGGCGAAGCCACGGTGCCGACGCTTGCGGGATCGACGCTGCGGCTGAAGGTGCCGGAGCTCACGGGATCGGGCCGCGTGTTCCGCCTGCGCGGGCATGGCATGCCGACGGTCGGCAAGCCCGAGGAGAAGCGGCGATCTCTACGCGACCGTGGACATTCAGATCCCCACGACATTGACGCCGGACGAACGCCGGCACTATCGAAGCATTGAGAGAGCTGGACGGCACGCAGATCGGACACTCTGAATCGCTACACCGAAAAAGCCCAGGAAGCCATCCTCGCGGCGCAGCAGCTCGCCGAACGGGCCGGGCACCCGGAAGTCCTGCCCGAGCACCTGCTCCTCGCCCTGATCGCACAAACCGACGGCATCGTGCCGGCGGTGCTCGGCAAGATGAACGTCGCCGACCGCGCACGTGGCGTCGAGCGTGAAAGCGCTGGTCGACAAGCTGCCGCACGTCCAGGGCGGGACGACGGCCGGCCTGTCGAGCCGGCTGCGCACCGTGTTTCGTCACGCGGAACAGGAAGCGGAGCGGCTGAAGGACGAATTCACCAGCACCGAGCACCTGCTGCTGGCGCTCTCGGCCGAGTCCGGCCGCGGCCCGTCGGCGACGCTGCTCAAGAAGACGGGCGTCACGAAGGACGCGATCCTGCAGGCGCTGACGCAGGTCCGCGGATCGCAGCGCGTGACCGACCAGAACCCCGAGGGCAAGTATCAGGCGCTCGAGCGCTACGGCCGCGACCTGACCGAGATCGCCGCGCAAGGGCAAGCTCGACCCGGTGATCGGCCGCGACGACGAGATCCGGCGCGTGATCCAGGTGCTGGCGCGCCGCACGAAGAACAATCCCGTGCTCATCGGCGAGCCCGGCGTCGGCAAGACCGCCATCGTCGAGGGCCTGGCGCAGCGCATCGTCCGCGGCGACGTGCCCGAAGGCCTGCGGAACAAACGCATCGTCGCGCTCGACATGGGCGCGCTCGTGGCGGGCGCCAAGTACCGCGGCGAGTTCGAGGAACGGCTGAAGGCCGTGCTCAAGGAAATCGCCGACGCCGCAGGGACAGGTCGTCCTGTTCATCGACGAGCTGCACACGGTCGTCGGCGCGGGCGCGGCCGAGGGATCGATCGACGCCTCGAACCTGCTGAAGCCGATGCTGGCGCGCGGCGAGCTCCACACGATTGGCGCGACGACGCTCGACGAGTATCCGCAAGTACATCGAGAAGGACGCCGCGCTCGAGCGCCGCTTCCAGCCCGTGCTCGTCGGCGAGCCCACCGTCGAGGACACGATCAGCATCCTGCGCGGCCTGCGCGAGCGCTACGAGATCCACCACGGCGTGAAGATCAAGGACGCGGCGCTCGTCGCGGCGGCGGTGCTCTCCAACCGCTACATCGCGGACCGGTTCCTGCCCGACAAGGCGATCGACCTGGTCGACGAAGCGGCGTCGCGCCTGCGCATGGAGATCGACTCGATGCCGGCGGAGCTCGACGAGGTCGAGCGCCGCATCATGCAGCTCGAGATCGAGCGCGAGGCGCTGCGGAAGGAAACCGACGCGGCGTCGCGCGAGCGGCTCGACGAAGCTCGAGAAGGAGCTGGCGGACCTGAAGGAAGAAGCGGACGCGGCTCGCGGCGCAGTGGCAGCAGGAGAAGGACGCGATCCAGGGCGTCGCGCACGGTCAAGCAGCAGCTCGAGGACGCTGCGCGCGGAGATCGAGCGCGCGCAGCGCGCCGGCGACTACGCGAAGGCGTCCGAGCTGCAGTACGGGCGGCATCCCCGAGCTCGAGAAGCAGATCCGCGATCAGGAGCAGCGGCTGGCCAGCGTGCAGGCGGCGACGCGCCATGCTCAAGGAGCAGGTCGACGAGGAAGACATCGCCGAAGTCGTGTCGCGCTGGACGCACATCCCCGTCAGCCGGCTGATGGAGGGCGAGGTGCAGAAGCTCATCCAGATGGAGGACGCGCCTGCACCAGCGCGTCGTCGGTCAGGACGACGCCGATCACCGCGGTGGCGAACGCGATCCGCCGCGCCCGCGCCGGCCTGCAGGATCCGAACCGGCCGCTCGGCAGCTTCATCTTCCTGGGACCGACCGGCGTCGGCAAGACGGAGCTGGCCCGCGCGCTCGCGGAGTTCCTGTTCGACGACGAGCAGGCGATGGTCCGCATCGACATGTCGGAGTATCAGGAGAAGCACACGGTCTCGCGCCTGATCGGCGCGCCGCCGGGATACGTCGGCTACGAGGAGGCCGGCCAGCTGACCGAGGCCGTGCGCCGGCGGCCGTACGCGGTCGTCCTGTTCGACGAAATCGAGAAGGCGCACCCCGAGGTCCTCAACGTCATGCTGCAGCTGCTCGACGACGGGCGGCTGACCGACGGCAAGGGCCGCACCGTGGACTTCAAGAACACCGTCGTCATCATGACGTCCAACGTCGGCAGCCAGTTCATCGCGGAGCGCGCGCATCCAGGGCGAGACGACGATTGACGAGGGCGTGCGGCGGCAGCTGCATGGACGCGCTGCGCGCAGCACTTCAAGCCGGAGTTCCTCAACCGCGTCGACGAGATCATCTTCTTCCACGCGCTCGTCGCGGCAGGACATCCGGAAGATCATGGACATCCAGCTGCACGGGCTGCTCCGCCGGCTCGAGGACCGCAAGATCCACCTCGAGCTGACCGAACGCCGCGCGGGACTTGCTCATCGAAGAGGGATACGATCCGGTCTACGGCGCGCGGCCGCTGAAGCGGACGATCCAGCGACGGGTGCTCGACCCGCTGGCGCTCGGCGTGCTGCAGGGCGACTTCAAGGAGGGCGACGTGATTCGCGCGGACGTCGAGAAAGGGGCGCTGGTGTTTCGACGCGAGGCGCCGGTGAAGGCATGAGTGCAGATCCGAATGGCCCGTCGCCGTTGAGGCGACGACCCACCCCGAAGCCGCCGCGGCGAATGTTCTCGCCGATGTGGCTGACGCTGTCGTTCTTGCCGCGTTCCTGCTGGTCAACCTCGTCTCGACGCTGCTGCAGAGCGGCAAGGCGCTGGAGTACTCGCGAGTTCAAGTCCCTGCTCCAGCAGGGGCGCGTCAGTCGAAGTGACGCTGTCCGATGAGACGATCCGCGGTCAGGTACCAAGACGCCGACGGCAGCCACGTCGCCTTCACCACCGTGCACGTGGACGACCCGAAGCTCGTCGAGCAGCTCGAGGCGCAGAAGGTGCGCTTCTCGGGCGAGGTCCAGAGTCGACTCGACCTACCTCGTGCTCAGCTGGCTGCTGCCGCTCGTTGCTGATCGTCGGCTTCTGGCATGCTCTTCTTCCGGCGCATGGGCGGCGCCGAGGGCGGCGATCATGTCGTTCGCGCGCAGCGAGCGCGAAGATCTACGCCGAGGACGACGTCAAGGTGAGCTTCAACGACGTCGCCGGCGTGGACGAGGCCGAGGACGAGCTGAAGGAGATCGTCGAGTTCCTGAAGAATCCCGCGGAAGTACACGACGCTCGGCGGGCGGATCCCGAAGGGCGTCCTGCTCGTCGGCCCGCCGGGGACCGGCAAGACGCTGCTGGCGCGCGCGGTCGCCGGCGAGGCCAACGTGCCCTTCTTCAGCCTGAGCGGGTCGGAGTTCGTCGAGATGTTCGTCGGCGTCGGCGCGGCGCGCGTGCGCGATCTCTTCCGTCAGGCCGAGGCCAAGGCGCCGTGCATCGTCTTCATCGACGAGCTGGACGCGCTCGGCAAGGTGCGCATGCAGTCGCCGATGGGCGGCCACGAGGAGCGCGAGCAGACGCTCAACCAGCTGCTGGCCGAGATGGACGGCTTCGACGCGAAGAAGGGCGTCATCATCATGGCCGCCACGAACCGGCCCGAGGTGCTGGACCCGGCGCTGCTGCGCCCCGGCCGGTTCGATCGGCAGGTGCTCGTCGACAAGCCGGACGTGAAGGGCCGCGAGGCGATCCTGCGCATCCACGTCAAGGCAGGTGAAGCTGGCGCCGAACGTGGACCTGAAGGTCGTCGCCGCGCGCACCGCGGGGTTTGCCGGCGCGGATCTCGCCAACCTCGTCAACGAGGCGGCGCTGCTCGCCGCGCGCCGCGACAAGGACATCCGTCGAATTGCACGACTTCGACGAGGCCATCGACCGCATCGTCGCCGGCCTCGAGAAGAAGCGCGTCATGAGCCCGCGTGAGCGCCGCATCGTCGCGTTCCACGAATCGGGCCACGCGATTGTCGCGACCGTGCTGCCGGGTCTCGACCCGGTGCACAAGATCTCGATCGTGCAGCGCGGGTTCGGCGCGCTCGGCTACACGATGCAGCTGCCGCTCGAGGATCGCTACCTGATGTCGAAGACCGACCTCGAGAACCAGCTCGCCGTGCTGCTCGGCGGACGCACCGCCGAATCGATCGTCTTCGGCGAAGTCTCGACCGGCGCGCAGAACGACCTCCTGCGCGCGACCGACATCGCGCGCGCGATGGTCACCGAATTCGGCATGAGCGACGCGATTGGCCCGGTCAACCACGAAGGCCGCCGGCGGGGACCCTTCATCGAGTCGCCGTTCGCACCGGAGCGGGGAGCCTACGCGGAAGAGACCGCCCGGGTGATCGACGCCGAGGTGAAGCGCATCGTGGACGGCGCGGAGGCCACCGCGCGCCGGATCCTCATGGACGACGGGAGGCGCTCGACGCCGTCTCGGCACGGCTCCTCGAGAAGGAAGTCATCGAGGGCGACGAGCTGCGCCACATCCTCTCCGGCCCCGGCACGCCGCCCGCCCTACCTGCGGCCGCCGAGCCCGCCGAGGCCGGCGACGATTCGGCCGGTCGCTAGGCGCTGCCGCTGAGCGTTCGCACCGGATCCACGCGCGCGGCCCGCCTCGCCGGCAGCCAGCACGCGACACCCGCGGCGAGCGTGACCACCCCGAGTGCCGCGGCATAGAGGACTGGATCGGCGGGCCCGGTTTCGAAGAGCAGGCCGCGAATTGCACGCGCCAGCAGCGCCGCGACCGCGGTGCCGCCCACCGCCCCGGCCAGGACCGGCGTCAGCCCCTGCCGCAGAACCAGACCCGACAGACTTCGGGGCGTCGCGCCCAGTGCCGTTCGCAACCCGAACTCCCGCACGCGCTGCGCGGTGGACCATCCAACGACGCCATACACGCCGATGACGGCCAGCAGCAGCGCGAGCGCGCCGAAGCCGAGCGTGAGCGACGCGAGAAAGCGTTCGTCGGCGTACGCGCGCGTCAGGTAGTCCAACATCGTGCCGACGCCGGAGATGGGCTGACCAGGATCGAGCGCGGCGACGGCCGCGCGAATCGGTCCGACGAGCGCCAGCGGGTCGCCTGCCGTCCGTACGGCCACCGCGATGAACGGAAACGACTGCTGCGCGTACGGCTCGATAGAACTCTGGCCGAGGCGGCGACGCGGGGCCGTGATGCCTGATGTCGCTGACGACGCCGACGACCGTCAGCCAGTCCGGGTCGTTGGCGGACAAGCGCACGCGCTTGCCGACGGCGTCCTGTCCGGGCCACAACCGCGACGCAAGCGTTTCGTTGACGATGACCACTTCAGGCTGCCCGCGCGTGTCGGTGCGCAGGAACTCCCGGCCCGAGACCAGGCGCACGCCAAGCGTCTCGAACCAGCCTGGGGCGACTACCTGATATCCGACATGCCGTTCGGCGCCAGGCGCCGGCAGCGGCTCGCCTTCGGCGTAGAGCGGCGCCGCGAAGTCGTCGCCGCCGATCGGCAGCGTCACCGCGCCGCCAACGGACACGACGCCCGGCAGGCTGCGGATGGCGTCGAACATGCGCTCGTAGAACGCAAGCTGCCGCGCCTGAAAGTCGGCGCGATCGCCGCCGAGGGCGACGTCGAACGTGAGCAGCCGCCGCGTGTCGAAGCCGACGTCCACGCGCTGCAGCCGGACGAGACTCTGGCCGAAGAGCGCCGCGCCGACGACGAGCGTGACGGCCAGTCCGACTTCCATCGCGACGAGCGTCTGGCGCAGGCGTGGCTTGCTGTCGAGCGAGGCGCCCGAGGCGCGCAGCTCGAGCATCGGGCGCGCGCGCCAGACGATGATCGCCGGCAGCGCCCCGAGCGCCAGACCGCACGCGCCCACGGCGGCCGCCGTGGCGACGAGCACGGGCAGATCAATCGCGACCGCCTCCAGCCGGGCGATGCCGCCGGGCGCAAGCGTCACGAGGCCGCGCAAGCTCGCCCACGCGACGGCAACGCCCGCGAGGCCGCCGGCGGCGGCCAGTGCAAACGCCTCGACGATCAATTGACGCACGAGACGAGCGCGGCTTGCGCCGAGCGCGACGCGCACGGCCAGCTCGCGCGCGCGGCCCGGCAGCCGCATCAGGAGCAGCGTGGCGACGTTGACGCACGCGAGGAGCAGGACGAGCGCGCTCGCGCCCAGCAGGTACCATACGGGCCGACGCACGCCGGCGAAGAACTGATCGTCAACGCTGCGCAGCACGAGCCCGTGGCCGCCGTCGGTTGCCGGGTACTCGCGACCGAGATCCACCGCGATCCTGGACAGTTCGGCCGCCGCCGCGTCGCGTCGCACGCCCGGCGCGAGCCGCGCCACCATCCGCGCGAATCCGGCGGTGCGATTGGTCGCCAGGCCGTGATTCAATCCGCTCGGCACTTCCGGCACGTCGTCGGTCGAGCCGGTCGACCAGAACGTCGGGCCGTCGAATTCCGCCGGAACCGCCGTGATCGTCGGCCAGAAGAAATCGGCGCCCATGACGCCGACGATCGTTCGCGGGCGGCCGGCCATCGTGATCGTGCGGCCAATGACCGCGCGATCTCCCCCAAAACGCGTGACCCAGAGTCGATGGCTCAGCACGACAAGGTCGCGGCCGGCGTCCCCGTCGTGGAAGGCCTGACCGAGTTCGGCCGGCGCGCCAAGGACGTCGAAGAACGACGCCGAGACGCTGGCGCCGGCCCAACGTTCCGGTGGGCCCAGCCCCGTCACGGTCACCGACAAGTGTGACAAGAGCGCGGCGCTTTCGAGCGAGCCGGCGCGACGCCGGACGTCGAGCGCGCGGGCGGGGGCAAACGGGCCCGCGTTGCCGGCACGGTCGTCCCACACGAACACGATCCGGCCGGTGTCGCGGAACGGCAGCGGCTTGAGCAGCACCGCCTGCGTGACGCTGACGAGCGCGGTGTTGACGCCGATGGCCAGCGCGATCGTCGCGACGGCCGAGAGCGTGCCTGCCGGGTGCGCGCGCTGCTGCCGCCAGGCAAAGCGCAGGTCGGCGACCGTCTCCGAGAGACGTCGCGTCACCGGCCGGACGCGACCGCCGGCGTTGTCGTGCCTGTCGGTGCGGCGATCGAGCCGGGCCTGCCGGCGTGAATCCCGCGCGCTGCGCAGCAGATCGATCGTCAGACGAATGCGCGCGCGTCGGGCCCTCCCGCCGGCCCGCGCGCGCTCGTACGCCTCCAGCAGATCATCGACGACGGCCTGGCGATGCTCGACCGGAATGGCCCACGCCAGCCACTTGACCGATAGTGGTGGCCGCTTCATCGCGCCCGTCCCGGCCGCAACGCCTGCTCGACGCCGTCCGCGAGTGCGGCGTACTGGCGCCAGGTCCGCCGCAGCTCGGCCAGCCCGGCCCGCTCGACCATGTAGTGCCGCTTCGCCCGGCCGCCCCGTTCGGGCACCGGGTTGCCCGAGTACGAACGCACGAGGTGCTTTCGCTCGAGCCGATCGAGCGTCGGATAGATCGCACCGGGCGTCAGATCGCGGCCCGTTCGCGCGCGAATCTCGTCGCGGATGGCGGCGCCGTAGGCGCCGTCGCCGAGGCGGACGAGCGCCAGCAGGATGACCAGTTCCAGTTCGCCGAGGCTGTTGCGGGGGGGCATATGAATGATTGAATCATACAAATAGACGGGACGAGCCGGCGCGAGGTTGGCTCCGTCCCGGCTCGACGCCTCAGGCGGCCGTCAGAATCTCGCACCCGCCCGGCCGCACGACCAGCGTGTGCTCGTAGTGGGCGGTCAGGCTGCCGTCAGCGCTCACGACGGGCCAGCGGTCGGGACGGGACCGCGTGCGGCGCGTGGCCATGGCAATGATGGGCTCGATCGTGATGACGAGGCCGTCGGTCAGGGCGTCGGTGGCCCGCGGGTCGTCGTAGTTCATGACGTCCGGCTTCTCGTGGATCGTCCGGCCGATGCCGTGGCCGCACAGCTCCCGGAGCACCCGGAATCCGGCGCCTTCGACGTGCGCTTCGATCGTCCGGCCAAGATCGCGGAGGCGCAGGCCCGGGCGCGCCACGGCGACGGCCGCATCGAACGCCGTTTCGGCCGCGCGCACGAGCGCCGCGGCCTGGGACTCACCTCCCCCACCGGCACGGTCACCGCGGCGTCGGCCATGTAGCCGCCCACTTCGGCGGTGACGTCGAGCGTGACGAGGTCGCCGTCAACCAGCACGCGCGCGCCCGGCACACCGTGGACGGCTTCGTCGTTCACGCTGATGCAGGTCGCGCCGGGAAACTGATACACGAGCTGCGGCGCTGACCGCGCGCCGTGACGGTTGAACACCGCCGCCGCGGAGATCGTCGATCTCGCCTGTCGTCAGGCCCGGACGTACGGCCGCCCGCATCGCTGCGAGGGCGTCGGCGACGACGCGGCCCGCGCGCCGCATGCCCGCGAGATCGTCAGGATGATCGATGGACATCACGGCTCCCGGCGCGGCGTGCGATCGACGGGTCCGTATCCGGCCGCGCGCCACAGCACGTCGCAATCGTACATCCGGCCGTTGGCCACGACCCAGCGCGCCGACCGGATGTTGCGGATGTTGTCGAGCGGATTGGCGGTGAGCACGACGAGGTCCGCGCGCTTGCCGGCTTCGATCGTGCCGACGTCCTTGTCGATCCGCATGGCGCGCGCCGGCATGATCGTCGCGGCCTGAATCGCCTGAAGCGGCGTCATGCCGCCGTCGACGTACAGCTCGATCTCGCGCGGCAGGCTGAAGCCGGGGACGCCCTTGTCCGTGCCGGCCACGACGAGCAGGCCCGCGTCGACGGCGTCCTTGAGCAGCGCGAGCGACGCCCGCTGCTGGCGCCGGTACGTCTCCGGGTCCCCCTGACGCCACGACATGCTCGCGAACATGCGCGCGAGCGGCGCGGGGAGGCGCGACACGCCCGGCAGCAAGTCGTCGAGCGGGATGTTCGCCGGGTGTCCGCTCAGCTCGTTCCACGACTCGGTCGGATCCATTACCGTGTGGTGCGCTTTGAAGAACGCGATCTGCGCCTTCGAGGCGTCCGAGCCCGACGCGCCGCGCAACTGCATGTGCGCGATGCCGTCGAAGCCGTCGAGGACGACGCCGGTCCGGGACCACCGGGACCGTCTCGTCATGTCCGTCGGCACATGGCCGGTCACGGTCATGCCAAGACGGTGTGCCTCGGCGATGATGGCCTTGCCGACGTCGTCTTTCACGTCCAGGTACAGCTTCATCTCCTGAAAGTGTTCGTCGTGATAGCGGCGCGTGACGGCCACGCCCTCGGCCGGCGTGCCCGCGACGACCTCGCCGAACGCGTGCGGACCGGGTCCGTCGACGAGGCCCGCGAGCAGATACCGCGGGCCAAGGGCCTTGCCCGATGCGATCGCGTCGCGAATCGCGACGAGAAAGGCCTCTTCGCCGCCCATGTCGCGGATCGTCGTCACGCCGCTCGCGAGATACACGGGCGCCCAGTCGGCCTGCCCAGCATGCGCGTGCATGTCCCAGAGGCCGGGGACGATCGTCATGCCGCGCACGTCGACCGATGGGCACGCCATCGGGCACGCGCGTCGTCGCGGACGGGCCGACGGCGGCAATGCGGCCGTTGCGGATCACGATCGTGGCGTCTGCAATTGGCGCAGCGTCAGTGCCGGTGACGACCGTCGCGCCCGTGAGCGCGAACGTGCCCCGCCGAACGGTCGGCGTGGTCGCGGTGAGCTGTTCGAGATCGGCGATGCGGTCCTTGACGGCCTCCTTGATGAACCAGTCGCTGCTGCGACTCCCAGCCGTTGCGCACGGCTTCGAACGGCAGCGCGCCGGCCCAGGTAGTGAGCGCGACCAGCGAGGGTGCGTCGCGCCGGCTGCCGCGCATCGTTCGCCAACCGCCGCGGCGACGCCGTGATCCACGCGGCTTCGGCCCCAGACGACGCCGTCGATCGAGAGGCGCTCCAGCGTGCGCTGCACCTGGTTCTGGCGCGGATCGCCGTCACGACGTCGCCGGGACCACCGATGGTCTGCTTGCCGCGCGAGACGATGCGAATCACGGGACCAGACGGCGCCGACGCAGTCTCTGCCGGGCGGCCGTGCTCGACCAGTACCTGGATCAGCGCTTCCTGCACGCCGATCGGGGTGTAGTTGTCGATCGGAAAGAACGGCTTGCCGGCGAGATCGACGTCGCGTTCTTTCTGCAGATCGCGAACGTGCGCGCGCCCGTTGGCGACCGTGACCTCCGAGTCCGACGCGAACAGGCGGTAGTTCCGCCCCTTGACGGTCAGGTGCTGCGGCTCACCGCTTGGCGTGCCGAGCTCCAGCGCGGCCGTCAGATCGACCGCCGTGCCGCGGTCGGTGAACTGAAACACTGCGTCGAGCCGGCGTGCCCCGGTGATCGTCGTGATCGTGTCGGTTTCGGCGCCGATCTCGTGGCCCGAGAAAGAACAGGCGGAAGGTCGGCGGGCCGGCGGGAGCGGGCGTTTGTCCTGCCACCGAAACGCCGAGGCCGCCGGCCAGGAGAACGACAAACGCCCTGCGCATGCCGCCCATCATCGGCCGGCGCGCGCAGAGCGTCAATGAGCAATCTTCAGTCGGTCAATTGAATCGCCGATCGCCCAATCGCCAATTGCGAATCGCCGATCGCCCAATCGCCAATGCGATCGCCAATCGCTCAATCGCCAATCGCCAATGCGTCATCCCATCTTCTGCATCGCCGCCAGGAACTCGGCGTTGGTCTTGGTCTTGCCCATCTTGTCGAGGAGCAGTTCCATCGCTTCGACGGGCGACAGCGGCGTTGAGGACCTTGCGGAGCACCCAGATGCGGTTGAGGTCGTCCTTCGGGATGAGCAGCTCTTCCTTGCGGGTGCCGCTCTTGATGATGTCGATCGCCGGGAAGACGCGCTTGTCCACGAGCTTGCGGTCGAGGTGGATTTCCATGTTGCCGGTGCCCTTGAACTCTTCGAAGATGACGTCGTCCATGCGCGAGCCGGTGTCGATGAGCGCGGTGGCCATGATCGTGAGCGAGCCGCCCTCCTCGATGTTGCGCGCGGCGCCGAAGAAGCGCTTCGGCTTCTGCAGCGCGTTGGAGTCGAGACCGCCCGAGAGCACCTTGCCCGACGGCGGCACGACGGTGTTGTAGGCGCGCGCGAGGCGCGTGATCGAGTCGAGCAGGATCACGACGTCCTTCTTGTGCTCGACGAGGCGCTTGGCCTTCTCGATCACCATCTCGGCGACCTGCACGTGGCGCTGCGCCGGCTCGTCGAACGTCGACGAGATGACCTCGCCGTCGCACCGAGCGCTGCATGTCGGTGACTTCCTCGGGCCGCTCGTCGATGAGCAGCACGATGAGGTAGACCTCCGGGATGGTTCGTCGTGATCGACTGCGCGATGCTCTGCAGCAGCATCGTCTTGCCGGTGCGCGGCGGCGCGACGATCAGGCCGCGCTGGCCCTTGCCGATCGGCGTCATCAGGTCCATGACGCGCGCCGACAGGTTGTCGGCCGTCGTCTCGAGCTTGAGGCGCTCCTGCGGATAGAGCGGCGTCAGGTTCTCGAAGAACAGCTTGTTGCGCGCCTGGTCGGGCGCCTCGAAGTTGACCGCTTCGACCTTGATGAGCGCGAAGTAGCGCTCGCCGTCCTTCGGCGGCCGGATCTGGCCGGAGACCGTGTCGCCGGTCTGCAGATCGAACTTGCGGATCTGCGACGGCGAGACGTAGATGTCGTCGGGGCCGGGCAGGTAGTTGTAGTCGGGCGCGCGCAGGAAGCCGAAGCCGTCGGGCAGCACCTCGAGCACGCCTTCGGAGAAGATGAAGCCGCTCTGCTCGGTCTGCGCCTTCAGGATCTGGAAGATCAGCTCCTGCTTGCGCATGCCGGTCGCGCCGGCGACGTTCAGATCCTTGGCGATCTGCGTGAGCTTCTGGATGCTCATGTCCTTCAGGTCGTTGATGTTCAGGGCCGGCGCGGACTTGCCCTGCGGTCGCGGGGCGTCGCCGCCCTGCTGATTGGCGGGCGCGGGAGCGGACGCCGTGTCCGGCGCCGCGGCCTCGGTCATGCCCGCCGTTGTTCTTGTCGTGCTTCAGCGACCGTCGTGTCGGCAGGCTGCCGCCCTGATGAGCGTTTCTGGTGATTGGCCATGCAGTGGTTACGGAACAAAGTTGAAGTTGTCGTTGGAACGTGGAACGGAACGCGCGGCACCCGAACTGGACGCGCTTGCGGTTAGACGGAAGCAGTATAGCACGGGTGCCGCGAAAGCCAGCCCCGATCTCGAGAGCACCCAGGCGTCCGACCCGGCGGAGACTCGGCGCTCAGTAGTCCGAGGGCCGTTCCCCGATGCCGAGGATGAGCATGCGACCCGAGGGGAGAGGCCGAGCGCTCGCGCGCGAGCCACGACTTCCGGGGCGTCTGCACCCGGATTGAGCCACACGACCTTGATTCCCTTCTTCGCGAGCTCGTCCATGACGCGCACGCCTACCGAAGGCGGGACGTAGATTGTCGCCTCGTCAATCGGCCCGGGGTAATCGAGCACGCTGGCGTAGACGTGCTCCCCTTCCACCTCGTGCGCGTTTGGATTCACGGCGATGACCGTGTAGCCCTGCTGGCGGAAGGCCCGCAGGGCCTTGTTGCCGAACTTGCCGCGGCTGGTGGAAGCGCCGATGACTGCGACGATGGGCATGACGGACTCCGCAGCCGACGTCACTGCGCGCGGAGCACGACCGCTGGATCGGTCTGTGCCGCCCGTCGGGCCGGGAGCCAGGCCGCGGCCATACCGGTGAGCACGAGCGTGGCCCCGGCCCCGGCAAGGAGGATCGGGTTGTGCGCGCGGACGTCGACCAAGAACGCCTCCAGGAAAGACGATGACCACCACGCTCCGACGAGCCCGACCGCGACACCAGTCGCCACGGGTGCAATCGACTCGGCTACGACGCGCCAATGCAGGCGGCCCGGCGACGCGCCGAGCGCCAATCGAACCCCCATCTCATAGCGTCGCTCAGCGACGTTCAGGCTTGCCACGGCGAACAGGCCCACGGCGGCCAAGGCGAGCGCGATCAACGCAAACGACCCGAAGAGCCAGGTTTGCACCTTCGGCTGCTGCAGCGCCGGCTCCAGCAGCATTTGGGCCGCGCTGATTGTCACTGAGGCCGACGGATACCTGGCCGCAACAGCGCCCGGAGCGGCCCGGCCGGCAGGGCCATCCCGGCGCGTTGCCGCACGACGAACTCCATCCACATCACGCGATCGGCCAACTTCGGATCCGCCTGGCCGAACGGCACGAACAGGGCAGCGCCGGGTGTCCGCACCGACGACGCGCGCTGGTCCGCAACCACGCCGACGATGGTGCGGTCGCTTTCGTTCGGCACACGCACGACGCGTCCGAGCGCGTCCGATGCCGGCGCGTCGGGCCACAGCAGCCGGGCGCCGCGCTCGCTGATGACGGCCACCGGCGCGCGCGCCGCGCGGTCATCGTCGGTAATCGCGCGACCGGCGAGCACGCGCGCGCCGATCGTGTCGAAGGCACCGGCCGGCGATCTGGACAACCCGCCGTCCGCGACGCGCTGCGTGCCTGGGAAGGCGCGCATGCCGGTACCGCCGCCGATCGTAAAGCCGTCGACGCCGGCTGCAGTGGCGACTTCCGGCCGCGCCTCGATGACGACGCGAGCGTAGTCGTAGAACGCGGCGCGAAGCGCCGGGGGCTCGCTGAACGGAATGCTCGCGTTCACGATCGCGAGACCGGCGGGATCGAATCCGAGCTCCCGATCGAGAAGCCCGATCAAACTGCGGCCGGTCAGAATCGCCCCTGCGACGAGCAGGATCCCGAAGGCGGACTCGACGACGAGCAGACCCCACGACCCCGCGACATTCGTGCGGCGGCCGCTCTTCGTCCCGAGCTGAAGCGTCGCCTGCAGATCGACCCGCGCGGCTCGCAGCACCGGCAGGACGCCCGCCACCATCGTGCTCACGACGACGATGATCGCGGCGGCGCAGAGCACGCGGAGGTCGCCGACGGTCGCCGTGTAAGGTCGCAGCGCGTCAGGCACGAGCGCCGTGACCGAGCGGCCGAGCGCGCTGAGAATCAGCACCGCCACCGCACCGCCCGCAGCCGCGACCACCAGACATTCGAAGAACGCCGTCCGAACCAGCCGCGCGCGCGACGCGCCGAGCGCCACCGAGAGCGCGGTGGCGCGCTCCCGCGAGCGACCGCGCACGAGCAAGAGGCTCGCGAGGTTCGCGCAGGCGATGAGTAGGTACCGTCGTCGCGGCAGCGGCGGCCAGCCACAAGTACGTGCGATAGCCGTAGAACATCGCGTCTCGGATCGGCAGCACCCGCACCTGGATCGGTCGGTCGGCCGGAGCGCCGAGCGCCGTGGACGTGCGCGAGGCGACGGTGTTCAGCACGGCCTGCGCCGAAGCGATCGTGACGCCCGGCCGCAACCGCGCGATCGCAGGCCAGACGCCGTCTTGCAATCGTCCGGGGTCCAACATATCCGGATCGAGGCGCAGCCCGTCCGTCGCGCCCAGGAACGTCGTCGGCGGGTGAAATCCCGCGGGCAGGACGCCGACGATCTCATAGACGCCCGACCCGGTGCCGACTTGCCGGCCGATGATGTCCGACTGCCCTGCGAATCGCTGCTGCCAGGTTTCGTACCGAATCATCGCGACGCGCGCCTTCGAGCTCGCGTCCTCGCGCGTGAAGCTCCGGCCAAGCGCGGGCCTGACGCCCAAGACGCCGAGCAGTTGGTAGGTCGCCTCCGCGAGGCGGATCGTCGCGTCCTCGTTCGCCGGGCCGACGACGACACGGCTCGCCTGTCCAGCCACCGCGACACCTTGAAACACTTCGGTGGCCGCGAGGGCGTCTGTGACGATGGGCCGGGGTGTCCGTGAGTAGAGCCGGTCGCCGCTCGATGACACGATGCACACCAGATCCGACGGCCGCGCGTACGGGAGGGGCCGCAAGAGCATCTGATCAACGGCGGCAAAGACGACGAGATTCGCACCGATGCCCAGCGCGTAGGTGATGACCGCGCCTGCCGTGAACCAGCGCGAGCGCATGAGACTCAGCACCGCGTACCGAAAATCGACCATGTGCCCTCCTGACTACAGCGCCACCTCGTCGGGAAAGATCTTGCCGGGGTTGAGAATCCCGTGCGGATCGAACGCGCGCTTGACGCGCTTCATCAGCGCGATCGTCTCCGGCGGTCAGCTCGATCGCGAGATACGGCGCTTTGGCGAAGCCGATGCCGTGCTCGCCGCTGATCGATCCTTCGAGCGCCACGACGCCGCGAAACAGCTCGCCTCTCCGCCTCGTGGGCCCGCTGGATCTCGTCGGCGTCGTCGGGCGAGACCATGATGTTGACGTGGATGTTGCCGTCGCCGACGTGGCCGAAGCACGGGATGCGCAGCCGGAATCGGCGCTTCAATGCGTCCGACGAGGTCGAAGAGCTGCGGCACGCGGCCCTTCGGCACGACGACGTCGTGGTTGAACTTGAGCGGCGTGATCATCTTGAGCGACGGCGAGATCTCGCGGCGCACGCGCCACAGCTCCTGGCGCTCGCGCGTCGTCGCTGGCCCGCAGGAACTCGGTGGCGCCGGCGTCGCGGCACGCCTGTTCGACGCGGGCGGCCTCGCCGCGGACGGCTCGGCCAAGCCGTCCACCTCGATCAGCAGCAGCGCGGCGGTGCCCGCGGGCGCGAGCGACCGGACCTTCAGGTAGGCGGCGACGGCGTCGAGGCAGTCGCCGTCGACGAGCTCGAGCGCGGCGGGCACGACGCGCGCGCGGATCAGTCGGATGACGGCGTCGACGGCGTGCGCGACGCTCGGGAACGTCGCGCGCATCGTCGCCTGCACCGGCGGCTTCGGGCACGAGCCGCAGAATGATCTTCGTGAGGATCGGCCAGCGTGCCCTCCGATCCGACCAGCAGTTGCGTGAGGTCGTAGCCGACGACGTTCTTCACGACCTTGCCGCCGGTGTGGATCACTCTCGCCGGTCGGCAGCACGGCCTCGAGCCCGAGCACGTACTGCTTGGTCACGCCGTACTTGAACGCGCGCGGTCCGCCGGCGCACTCCGCGACGTTGCCGCCGATCGCCGATTGGCGCGAGACTGGCCGGATCGGGCGGATAGAACAGGCCGACCCGCTCGACGGCGTCCTGCAGGTCGCCGGTGATGACGTTGGGCTCGACGACCGCGAGCAGATTGCCTTCGTCGATCTCCAGGATGCGGTTCAGCCGCTCGAGACTGAGCACGACGCCGCCGCGCACGGGCACGGCGCCGCCGGTGTAACCGGTGCCGCGCGCCGCGCGGCACGAGCGGCGTGCGCGTGTCGTCGCAGTAGCGCAGCGATCGGCGGCGATCTCCGCCGTGTTCGCCGGGCAGCACGACGACGTCGGCCGGATGGCCGCGCTTGAGCGCGTCGGTGCCGTACTGCGCGCCGGCGACGCGTCGTCGGTCCGGACGAAGTCGGGGCCGACGATGCGACGAGGGGTCGGCGTTCGCAGATATCCGGCCCTCGGGGACGAGGTCGGCAGCTCGGGCACCGACCTGCCTCCGCGGGCCGGAACTGTGGAAGAAGCCCCGTCCGCATCGGATCAGTCGTGACGCCCTCGCGGAGCCGGTCGAGCGACGTCGCGTACGAGAGCCGGATGAAGCCCGGCGCGTCGAACGCCTCGCCGGCGGTCACGACGACGTGCTCGCTGCCGAGCAGCGCCTCGGCGAACGTCGAGCGACGTGCGGCATGCCGTCCGGCGACAGCAACTCGCTGACGTCCGGGAACAGATAGAACGCGCCCTGCGGCACCGCGCACCGCAGCCGCGGATCGGCGGCGAGCCACGCGAGCATCTGATCGCGCCGCTGCTGGTACTCGCGCCAGCATCTCGGCCACGCAGTCCTGCGGCCCGGTCAGCGCCGCGATCGCGGCCTTCTGCGTGATCGAGTTGACGTTCGACGTCGAGTGGCTCTGCAGCGCGTTCGCCGCCTCGACCACCGGCTTCGGCGCCGAGCACCCAGCCGCAGCGCCAGCCGGTCATCGCGTAGGCCTTCGACGCCGATCCGCAGAGCACGAGCCGATCGCGCATCGCGTCGCCGAACATCGCCGGCAGGTTGTGCGGCACGTCGTCGTAGATCAGCTGCTCGTAGCAGAGGTCGAGCACGACCCACAGATCCGCGCCGCGCCGCCTCGGCCGCCAGCGTGCGCGCCTCGGCTCTCCGCCATCAGCGCGCCGGTCGGATTGCCCGGCGAGTTGATGACGATGCCGCGCGTGCGCGGCGTGACCGCCGACGAGCAACACGTCCGCGGTCAGCGCGAAGCCGTCCTCGGCGCTGCGTGCGCACGATCACCGGCGTCGCGTCGGCCAGCTTGATCTGCTCGACGACGTCGGCCAGCCGGGCGCGTGCGTGATGACCTCGTCGCCCGGGCCGAACAGCGCGAGCGCCGCGTTGACGAGCGCCTGCTTGCCGCCGGCCGTGACGATGCACTTCGTCGGCGCGGTACTCCACGCCGTAGTCGGCGCGGTAGCGCGCGGCAATCGGCCTCGCGCAGCTCCGCGATCGCCCATGTTCGCCGTGTACTTCGTGAAGTTGCGCGTCGAGCGCGCGTGCGCCGCGGCGGCGATGTGCGCCGGCGTCGGAAAGTCCGGCTCGCCGGCGCCGAGATCGACGACGTCGACGCCCTGGCGCCGCAGCCGCTCGGCTTCGATCGTGCCCTTCATCGTCGGCGACAGCGCGATGTGCCGCATGCGTTCGGCGAGACGAAGAGTGTCTGTGCTCATGCGCGACGCATGGTGGCTGTCCCGCGCCGGCTGGCGAGCCGGGCCTCGACGGCCGGCGGAACGAGGCCGGCGAGCGATCCCGCCGAGCGCGACGACCTCCTTGACGAGACGCGAGCTGACGTAGGTGTAGTGCTCGGCCGGCATCATGAACACGGTCTCGACCTCGGCTTCAGGTGGCGGTTCATCAGCGCCATCTGCATCTCGTACTCGAAGTCCGAGCCGCGCCGCAGCCCGCGGACGATCACGCGCGCCTGCCGCTGCGCGCGCGTAGTCGACGAGCAGCCCGTCGAACGTGTCGACTTCGACGTCGGCGCGTCCGGCGAAGACCTCGCGCACGATCGCGACGCGCTCGTCCGACGCGTGAACAGCGGCGGCTTCGCGGCGTTGACCAGGATGGCGACGATGATGCGATCGAACAGCCGCGCGCCGCGCTGGATGATGTCGACGTGGCCGTTGGTCAGCGGATCGAACGAGCCGGGATAGATCGCGAGCGTGCGAGTGTGCCATCGTCGATGCGGCCCTGCTACGGCGCTGCGGAAACATGACAGCGCGCTGTCGCCGGCGACCAGCGTGCGCGTACCGGCGCGCAGCCGCCGCACCGCGTCGGGCGGCACGCCGCCGCGGCTGTGCTCGAGCACGAGCCGCGCCGCCGGCGGCGCAGCGGCGCGGCCGCGCGGCGACGCCGCGTCGAGATCCGTTCGATCGTACGGCGGATCGAGCAGCGCCACGTCGAATCGACTCGGGCGCGCCGCGCGGATCGACTTCGAAGAAATCGCCGCGGATGATAGCACACGCGTCCGCCGCGCCGCAGCGCGCGACGTTCGCGTCGAGCACGCGCAGCGCGCGCGCGATCGCGCTCGACGAACGTCACGTGCGCCGCGCCGCGGCTCAGCGCCTCGATCCCGACCGCGCCGGTGCCGGCGAACCCGTCGAGCACGCGCGCGCCGTCGACGCGTCGGCCCGAGCACGTTGAACAGCGTCTCGCGCAGCCCGTCGGACGTCGGCCGCAGCCCGGCCCCGTCCGGCGCCTCGAGCCGCCGTCCCTTGAAGCGTCCCGGCGATGATGCGCACGTCAGGCGATGCCCACCAGGCCGAAGCGCGCCGTCCAGTTCGCGGACAGATACGCGACGAGCGGCTGCGCCGCCGCCTCGCCTCGTCGAGCCAGCCGACCGCGTCGCGCCGCGCGTCCTCCATCAGCGCGATGATCGCGCAGCAGATCGCCCACGCGCAGCGTCGGCAGCCCGGACTGGCGCGTGCCGAAGAAATCGCCGGGCCCGCGCAGCGCGAGATCGCGCTCGGCGATCTCGAAGCCGTCGGTCGTCTCGGCCATCGCCTTCGAGCCGCGCGCGTCCCGCGTCGGTCAGCGGAGACTGATACAGCAGGACGCACGTACGACTGCGTGCGCGCCGCGGCCGACGCGGCCGCGCAGCTGGTGCAGCTGCGACAGCCCGAACCGCTCGGCGTGCTCGACGACCATCACCGTCGCGTTCGGCACGTCGACGCCGACCTCGACGACCGTCGTCGACACGAGCACGTGCACGTCGCCGCGCGCGAACGCCGCCATCACGCGGTCCTTCGTCCTCGGCCTTCATCCGCCCGTGCAGCAGCGCGACGCGTAGTCCGGGAAACACCTCCTGCGCAGGTGGTCGGCCATCTCGGTCGCCGCCTGCAGGTCGACCTTCTCCGACTCCTCGACCAGCGGATAGATCACGTAGGCCTGCCGGCCGGCGTCGAGCTGCTGCCGCACGAGCCGGTAGACCTCGTCGCGCCGCGATTCCGGCTTGCGCCAGTCGTCGTGATCGGCTGCCGTCCGGGCGGCAGCTCGCGAATCGACCGACACGTCGAGATCGCCGTAGACCGTCAGCGCGAGCGTGCGCGGAATCGGCGTCGCCGTCATCACCAGCACGTCGGGATGCAGCCCCTTCGCGCGCAGCGTCGCGCGCTGCAGCACGCCGAACCGATGCTGCTCGTCGATGACGACGAGGCCGAGCGTCGTGGAACGCGACGTCCCCCTGCACGAGCGCGTGCGTGCCGACGACCAGATGCAGCGCGCCGCTCGCGAGCTCGGCGAGGATCTCGCGCCGCCGCGCCGCCGGCGTCGCTGCCCGTCAGCAGCGCGACGCGAAAGCGCGACGCGCTCGAGCAGCCGGCGGATGTTGATGTAATGCTGCTCGGCCAGGATCTCGGTCGGCGCCATGAACGCCACCTGCAGGCCGTTCTCCATCGCGACCAGGCGCGCCAGCAGCGCGACGATCGTCTTGCCCGCGCCGACGTCGCCCTGCAGCAGCCGGTTCATCGGCTGCGGGCGCTGCATGTCGTCACGATCTCGCTCGAGCGCCGTCTTCTGGCCGCCCGTCAGCCTGAACGGCAGCACGCGGCGCGCCGACTCGCGGATCCGGTCGTCCACGACGCATCGGCCGCGGCTTTGCGCTCGGCGGCCGCGGCGCCGCTGCGCAGCACCAGGCCCGACCTGAAACAGGAAGAACTCCTCGAAGATCAGCCGGCGCTGCGCCGGCGTCGCGAAGGCGTTCAGCGCGGCGACGTCGGTGGCCGGCGGCGGAAAGTGCGCGTCGCTGAATGGCCTGCCGACGATCCGGCAGCTGGCGCGCCGCGCCGCACCGGCTCAGGGAGCGGATCGACGAGCGCGGCCGGCAGCGTCGCGAGCAGGCCGATGAACCAGCGTGCGCTGCATCCGCGGCGTCATCGCGCCGGCCTTCTCGTAGATCGGCACGATCCGCCCGGTGTGCACGGTCGCATCGTCGGCGTCGTCGGCGTCGCCGCGAATGATCTCGTATTCAGGATTCGTGAGCTGCAGCCCGCTCGATCCGCGAACTCGAGCGACCCGAACAGCACGACCTGCTGCTGCGGGTGGAAGACGTCGCGCAGGAACGCCTGATTCGGGAACACCGCGCGGACCACTCCGGTCGCGTCGCGCACGATCAGTCTCGAAGATCCGGAAGCCGGGCCGGCGCGTGCTGCGCAAGCCGGTGGAGAGCACTTCGCCGGCGACGGTCGCCGTCTGGCCGGGCTTCAAGGCGCTGATCGACAGCAGCTCCGCCCGGTTCTCGTATCGCAGCGGAAAGCGGAGCAACAGATCTTCGACGGTCTCCAGGCCGACGCGCGACAGATCGGCGGCGCGTCGCGGCCCGACGCCACGCACGTAGCGCAGCGCGGTCGTGAGCGGGTCGGCCATCACTACTGGATGATCGTTGCCGCGCCCTGCCGGAACTCGACCGCGCGGATCGCGGCCGGCAGCACGAACGGCTTGTCGAGGTCGAAGCCCGACGGCGTCTCGGGCGTCCGCGAATAGTAGGTCACCAGCTCCTGCAGCAGGCTCTTCGGGATCGCGATGCCGTTGAGCGTCGCGGACTGCAAGTCGAGGACGCCCTGCCCATTCGCGGTGCGCAGCGTGCCCCTAGCGGCGATTTGCACGGCGCCGGAGACGTAGGACAGCGGATCCAGCACGCCGCGCTCCTGGGACTTCCGGACGGCGTCGAGATCGACCACCGCTCGACCTTCGAGACGCCCGCCATCGGCGATCGTCAGGCGCGGCTCCTTCACGCCCACGGGCAGGTGAAGCAACTCGCTGAACTGGAAGAAGGAGTTGACCTCGCGCTCCGTGAAGGACGTCCGGATGGGGGTCCGACCAGTGTCCGAGGCCACGCTGCCGCGGGCGAGCACGCCGAGCAGCTTCTGCTCCATCGTGGTCGCGTCGCCGCGCGTCACGTCCTGCCGCGCGCCCAGCGTCGCCGCCGGCCAGGCGGCAAGGCACAACGCCACGAGCGGCGCCGCCAACTGCCTCATCGTTCGATTCTAACCCCGACCGCGTGAGACAGGTCTCGCGCGCTATCGGCCCGCCATCTGCCCGCTACCTGCCCGCGGCTGGCCTCGGTGCCGGCGCGCCGGACTTGAGCACGCGCGCCAGGATCTCGAGCTTGCGCTGCTCCATGTTTTCCTCGAAGAGGCGGAAGCGCGCGCGCTGCCGGATGGTGAGGACCTCGTCGATCTGCGCCAGGGCCGCCTGCATCTCCTGAAGCGCCTGGCGATCGAACTCGTCCAGCCGCGTAGTCGGCGCTTCGAGCAGCGCGTCTTCGACCGGCGGCTGTTGGTTCGCCAGGCGCCGCAGCTCACCGACGAGCCGCTGGCGCTGATTCTGGTGTTGCCGGCGCAGCCGCTGCAGGTTGCGCAGCCGCTGCGTGAACGCGGCGTAGTGCTGGTCGTCCACCTGCAGGACCTTGTCAGCCTGTGAAATCTCGAGGCCTTCGAGCAGGTCCTGCACGGTGGCAAGCTTGGCCAGGTCGGCCGCGCCCGGTCTCATCGGCGGCCCGCCCTGCCGGCCGGCGCCCCGCCCCTGGGCCGGCACTTCGGTTCCGGCCGCCGGCGGCGGCGGAGGCGGCGTCTGCTGCTGCACCGCGCCCGCGCGTTCGGCGCGCGCCGGTGAGGCGACGGCCGGTGCCGCGAGCGCCGCCGAGAGCGCGACAACCACTGCCAACGATCCATCTGCACGCATGGCGATCTACTCCACTCCCGTCCATTCTTCGCGCACGAGGCGCATCAACTCGCGCTGCTGCGCATCGCTCAAGCGAGACACGGCCAGATCAATCGCCGCCCGGCTGGGCACGAAATCCGCCTGCCGCAAGTCGTCGAACGACAGATCGCCTACGGCCGCCGTCATCACTTCGAGCGCGATGTCCTCGTTGCCGGCGGATTCGGCGGCAAGGGCTGGCGCGCTGTCCGGCACGGCGAGCGGCGCGGCAGGCGGACCATGCCGCGCGATCACCACGAGCGCAATCGCGCCCGCCAGCGCGCTCGCGGCGACCACCGGCCGCCACAGCTGCTGCCACCAGGGGACCGGCACGGGCGCCGGTTCGGCGGCCGTGGCGTCGCGGACGCGCCGGTTCAGATGATCCCAGAACAACGGGGACGGCTCGGGCACCGCGCCGGCACCCGCCACGTCCTCGACGAGCGATCGCCATTCGGCGACGGCCGACTGGCACGACGGGCACTGCTCGAGATGGGCGGCCGCCCGCGGATCGAGCGTCTGGTCGGCGGCGGCATCGACGACGTGTTCGGGTGTCAGGTGCGTCATGGCGTTTGCAACAGGCGCTTCAGATTGCCGAGCGCGTGAAAGAAATTGGCTTTGACCGCGCCAACCGAGCTGCCGAGAATCTGCGCGATCTCCTCGTGCGACAACTCCTGGTAGACGCGCAGCACGAGCGTCGCCCGCTGTTTGGGCGGCAGCTGCTCGATCGCGCGCCGGACCATACCGGCCCGCTCGTCGCGCATCACCAGATCGAGCGGATTGTCGGCGCGCTCGTCGATGCGCGGCGTCGCGTCGATCGACTCGGTCGGCGGCCGCTTGACCGCGACCCGATTCAGGCACGTGTTGACGCCGACGCGATACAGCCAGGTCGAGAGCGTCGAATCGCCCTTGAACTTGGCCAGTCCCTTGAACGCCCGAACGAAGACGTCCTGCGCCAGATCGGACGCGTCTTCGTGGTTGCCGGCGAAGCGGTAGCAAACCTGATAGACGGCCCGGCGATGGCGCGTCACGATGACGTCGAACGCCTCACGGCGTCCCGCAAGAAAGGCCGCGACGACCGCCCGGTCGTCGAGTGCGACCAGATCGGCGGTCTGCGCGGACGGCTCGGCCGGCGCGTCTGACCGCGTCATCGTGCCATCCGGCGTCGGCATCCAGTCAAGAATGACAGTTGAGTCCGGCCCGACTCGCATGTCCATGCTCCGAGCGATCCGGGCCGGCCGCTCCAGCCCGCCCCCGCTCCGGGTGGTCCTGAAGGCTTAGACCGGGCTGCCGGGCTGGCCGTTACACGCGATTCAATGTCATTATCGCGCCGCAACCCGCTGTGCGGCCAGCCTTTGCGCGCGCGGCCGCGCGGCGCGCCACTTGATCTTCGCCTTTTCTTTGCGTATAGTCCAGCCAGTTTCTTCGAGCGGAGGCAGAGCGCGTGCAACCTCTGACCAAGCGGCAGCGCGAAATCCTCGACTATCTGCAGGAATTCATCCAGCAGCACGGCTACGCGCCCAGCCTCGAGGAGATCGGCCGCCGCTTCAGCCTGTCCTCGCTCGCGACGGTTCACAAGCACCTCACCAATCTCCAGGACAAGGGCGTCATCCGCCGGTCGTGGAACCGCAGCCGCTCGGTCGAACTGATGTCCGCGCGGACCGGCCAGCGGGCGGTGGAACTGCCGCTGCTCGGCTTTGTCGCCGCCGGCGCGCCGATCGAAGCCGTCGTGTCGGCGGAGACCATTGCCGTCCCGGAAGACCTGGTCGGCAAGCGGGAGACCTACGTCCTGCGGGTCAAGGGCGATTCGATGATCGACGAGCAGATCCGCGACGGCGACTTCGTCATCGTCGAGGACCGCAAGACCGCGGAGAACGGCGAAATGGTCATTGCGCTCATCGGCGGCTCGGACGTCACGCTCAAGAAGTTCTACCGGGAGAACGGCCGCATCCGTCTCCAGCCGGCCAACCCCGCGATGCAGCCGCTTGCTGGTCGACGCGGCCCAGGTGCAGATTCAGGGCGTCGTGGTCGGCGTGATGAGAAAATACTGAGCGTCATGTCCGAAGCACATCAACTTCACGATCGTGCCGGAGGATCCCGACGATCCTGGTCGCGCGAAGCGCGAGTACGCGAACTTCTGCGCCGTGGCCCACACGCCGTTCGACCTGACGATGACGTTCTGCGACGTGCGGCCGCTGTCAGCCAAGGACATCCAGCAGGCGGAGGCGTCCCAGACGGTGCGGGCGCCGGTGGTGGCACGCATCGCGCTGCCATTTTCCGTCATCCCGGGACTGATCGCCGCGCTCCAGGAACAGATGCGCGCGGTGCAGGAAGCGCAACCGCCTGAGACAGCCGAAGGCTGGCCCAAGGGCCCGCTTCACTAAGCCACGCCGATGGCGGCGCGCCGGCCAATCAAGCGACCACGAGCCCGAACGGCCGCGCCCGCAGCGCGCGTGCGGCGGAAGGCTGCGCGGTCGAGCGCACGCCTGCTGGTACCCGCGGCGCAGGTGGCCGGCACGCTCGACAAGCTCGAAGCGCAGCATCCAAACGCGTTCACCGAGCTTCATTTTCGTGACGCCTACCAGCTGCTGGTCGCGACGATCCTCTCCGCGCAGTGCACCGACGCCCGCGTGAATCAGGTCACGCCGGCGCTCTTCGCGCGCTATCCCAACGCGACGGCGTTGGCCAGGGCCGAGCCCGAAGAGCTGGAACCGCAAATCGTCGCCACGGGCTTCTTCCGGATGAAGTCGCGCAGCCTCGTCGGCATGGCGCGGGCCGTGGTGGACGAGCACGGCGGCGAGATTCCCGCGCGGATGGATTCGCTGACCGCGCTGCCGGGCGTCGGCCGCAAGACGGCCAACGTCGTGCTCGGCCACGCGCTCGGCGTCCCCGGCCTGCCCGTCGATCGCCACGTTCTCCGCGTTGCGAATCGTCTCGGCCTGGTCCGGTCCGATGACCCGGTCGTCGTCGAGGCCGCGCTCAACACGGCGCTGCCGCCCGAGCGCTGGACGCGCGCGTCCGACACGCTCATCCTTCACGGACGCCGCATCTGCCGCCCGAAACCGCTGTGCGATCGCTGCGCGGCGCGATCGGCCTGCGCGTACTTCCGCGGGCTCGGCGCCAAGGCCGCGCCGGAAGCCGGCCGATGAGGCGCGACCGGTTCCGCGAGCTCGTGGACGAAGCGCTCGAGACGATCCCGCGAGGATTCCGGGACGCGATGCAGAACATCGCGATCGTCATCGAGGACGAGCCGACACGGGAGCAACTCGACGAGGTCGGCGTCGAGCCGCCAGACACGCTGCTCGGCCTCTACCAGGGCACGCCGCTCACCGAACGCCAATGGGCGCACGGCAACGTCCTGCCCGACAAGATCACCTTGTTTCAGAAACCGATCGAGGACGCCAGCGACGACGAAGACGACCTGGTCGTCGCCATCGGCGAGACGCTGATTCACGAAATCGGGCACTACTTCGGCCTGTCCGAAGAGGAAATCGAAGAGATCGAAGAGCGGTACTGGCGGGGCAATGACGAGATCGAGGACGACGCGGACGACGACCCGGGCGCGTGAGCGCGGGCCGCGGCACGTGCCGCGCAAACGATTCGGCCAGCATTTTCTGGCGCCGGCCTGGGCGCAGAAGGTGGTCGCCGCGATCGCGCCGACGCCCGGCGACGTCTTCCTCGAGATTGGTCCGGGCACGGGCGCCCTGACGCTGTCCGCTTGCGGCGACGGGCGCCCCGATCCTGGCCGTTGAAATCGACCGCGATCTGGCGGCGCGCCTCGCAGCCGACGCTGCCGCCCAACGTGACCGTGCTGACGGGCGACTTTCTCGCGACGGACGTGCTGCCGTTCCTGACGGGTCTGCAACCCCAGCGTCCGGCCGACACGGCAGCGGTCGGCGCCGCCGCGACGCGTTCCGCGTCGTCGGCAACCTGCCCTACAACCTTTCGTCGCCGATTCTGTTTCGGGCACTTGATCGAGCTCCATCGCACGACGGGGCTGTTTGCCGATGCGACGCTCATGCTGCAGCGGGAAGTCGCGGACCGGCTCGTCGCGCGCCCGGGAACGCGTGACTACGGCGTCGTTGTCCGTGTTCGTCCAACTGCACACAAGAACCACCCGGCTGCTCGACCTGCCTCCCGGCGCGTTCAGGCCGCCGCCCAAGGTCCGGTCGAGCCTGGTCCGGATGGAGTTTGGCCCGCCGACGGCCCGGGTGGTGGACGACCGGGCCTTCGAGCGGCTTGTGAAAGCGTTGTTCTCTCAGCGCCGCAAGACTCTGGCGAACGCCCTTAAGCGATTCGACCCCACGGGGGGCGCCGTGCTGGCGATTTCGGGGCTCGACGGCCGGCGGCGGCCCGAGACCCTGCAAGTCACAGAAATCGCAAGGCTTGCGGAGCTATTTGCTTCGGTCAAACGGCGGGCCTGTGCTATAGTTTGGCCGTTTTCCTGCCTGTTTTACGGGTCCTTCCCAGCGACCCCACAGACCGGACACCTCGGGCCGACTGACGGCGCGCCCGCGCCGAGCCTGTGCCTGGATGAGCGCTCGCTCGTCCGGGGCACGTGTCCGGAGACATTGGTCGAGGTCCACGTCTAATGACGTCGACGGGCGCTGAACGCGCCCCGGTGGTGGATGTCATTCCTCTCGGCGGGCTGGGCGAATTCGGCATGAACATGATGCTCGATCGCCTGCGGCGGATACGGCTGTCCTCATCGACGCCGGCGTCATGTTCCCGGAGCCCGAGCTGTTCGGCGTGGATCTCGTCATCCCGGACCTCGACGTCCTCGAGCCGTATCGCGGGCGCATTCGTGGCCCTCGTGCTGACGCACGGGCACGAAGATCACATCGGCGCCGTCGCGCACGTGCTGCGATCCGTGGACGGCCCGGTCTACGGGACGCGCTTCACGCTCGCGCTGGTCGAGCCGAAGCTCGACGAGCACGGCATCGACGCGCAGGCCGGCTGATCGCCGTGCGCGCCGCACGAAAGCGTGACCGTCGGCTCGTTCCGCCTCGAGTTCCTTCGCGTGACGCACAGCATGCCCGACTGCGTCGCGCTGGCCATCCACACGCCGGCGGGCACGATCGTCCACACGGGCGACTTCAAGATCGATCAGACGCCGCTCGACGGCGAGGCCTTCGATTTCCACCGCTTTGCCGAACTGGGCGCGGCGGGCGTGCTCGCGCTGTTCTCCGACAGCACCAATGCCGACCGGCGCGGCTTCACCGGCTCGGAGCGCGACGTCATTCGAGGCGTTCGAGGAAGTCTTCAGCAGCGCGGCCGGCAAGATCGTCGTGACCGCCTTCTCGACGAGCGTCTACCGGATCCAGATCCTCGTCGACCTGGCCGAGCAGTTCGACCGCAAGGTCGCGTTCGTCGGCCGCGGCATGCAGCAGACGTCGCAGATCGCCGAGCGGCTCGGCTACCTCGCGGATCCCGCCGGGCCTGCAGATTCGCGACAGCGACGTCCGCGACTATCCGGCGCAGGACGTGCTGTGCCTGTGCACGGGGTCGCAGGGCGAGCCGCTGGCGGCCCTGCCGCGCATCGCCATCGACGACCATCGGCACGTTCACGCTCGAGCGCGGGCGACGTCGTCGTCTTCTCGGCGCGCGTGATCCCCGGCAACGAGAAAGGCGATCGGCCGGGTGATGAACCACGTCGCGCGGCGCGGCGCCGAGGTCGTCGCCGACGGCCAGAAGGCACGTCCACGTGTCCGGCCACGGCAGCGAGGAAGAGCTGAAACTGCTGCTCTCCCTGGTCAAGCCGCAGTACTTCGTGCCGATACATGGAGAGTACCGGCAGCTGGCCCGGCACGCCCGCATGGCGACGCTGCGTCTGCCCCGACACGACTGTGCTGATGGCCGAGGACGGCGACGTGCTCCGGTTCGAGGCCGGCGGGCGCGCGGATGGCCGACCGGGTGCCGGCCGGCCGCGTCCTGATCGACGGCACCCGCACGGGCGAGATCGGCGACGAGGTGCTGCGGGACCGCCGGCACCTGGCCGGCGACGGGCTGGTCGTGCCGGTCGTGGCCATCAACCGGCAGACGGGCGCGCTCGAGCAGCTGCCCGAGCTCATCACCCGCGGGCTGGCGGTCGACGCGCGCCACGACGCGCTGCTGCGGGAAGCGCCGGCCTGCTCGCGCGCGCCATCGAGAGTGCGCCGCGTCGAGGAGCGCACCGATCCGGGCCTGCTCAAAGAGCGGATCCGGGTGGAGCTGCAGCGCATGTTCAGCAAGCGGGCCGGGCCGGCGGCCGCTCGTGCTGCCGGTCGTGATGGAAGTCTGAGGAGCTGACTCGTTGACGGATTCGGTGGTGTCCCGCCGCGCTGAGCGAGATTCGTCGGCGTGGCCCTGTTCGCGGCCGCGCTGCTCTGGATGATCTCGCTCGTCAGCTACTCGCCCGACGATCCGGCGTGGTTCTTCAACAACGCGGCCGCCGCTGACGCCGGCCAACTTCGCCGGCCGCATCGGCGCGTTCCTCGCCGAGCGTCTCGTTCCAGCTCCTGCGGCTACGCCGCGTACCTGCTGCCGGTCGCTTCTCGGCGATCGTCGGCTGGCACTACTTCTGGTGCCACGAGCATCGATGCGCGCGTACACGAAGGTCCCCGGCGCCGGCCTGCTGTTCGCTCTGCGTCGCGGGCCTGCTCGCGCTGGCGTTCGAGCGCCTTCGACACCGGCGCGCCGGCCGTTCCGCGCCGGGCGGCCTGCTCGGCGAGTGCGATCGCGCGCGGGCTCGCCGACGTATCTCGAACCGGACCGGCGCCGCGATCCTGCTGCTGACGCTTCCTGGCCTCGCGGTCATCCTGTCCACGCAGTTCTCGTTCGGCCGCGCGTTCAGCGCGCTCGCCGCGGCGCGTCCGCGGGCAGCGCGGCCTGATCGCGCGCTGGCGCGCATGGCGCGAGGAGCGCCGGCGCGAGCAGGAGCGCAAGCAGATCATCGAAAAGCACGTCAAGAAGGCCGGCAAGGAACGGGCGCCCGAGATCGCCGACGCAAGGTCGCGGACGCCGCGGCGACGCTCAAGGCCGCGCGCGCGAGGCTGCTCCGCGCGACCTGGACGACGACGAAGAGCGACGAGCGGCGGAGCAGGACGCGCGCCATCGCCGCCGGCCGCCGCGCCGTCGAAGCCGCCCGCCGTCGAGCGCGCCCTGCCGACGACGCCCTCGCTCCCGCTCGACGACGCCGAGCCGCCGCCAAGACGCCGGTCGAGCGACGCAAGGGCGGCTACACGCTGCCGCCGGTCACGCTGCTCGACGCGCCCGAAGGATCGAGCGCAAGATCGACGAGCGCGAGCTGATGGAAGCCGCGCGGCTGCTCGAGGAGAAGTGCCGCGAGTTCGCCGTCGAGGGCACGCGTCGTGCAGATCCACCCGGGCCCGGTCGTCACGACCTACGAGTTCAAGCCGGACGCCGGCGTGAAATACAGCCGCATCACCGGGCTCGCCGACGATCTCTGCCTGGCGATGCAGGCCGAGTCGGTGCTGATCGATCGCATCCCCGGCAAGTCCACGGTCGGCATCCAGATCCCGAACCCGAACCGCGAGGCGATCACGCTCCGCGAGCTGCTCGAGTCCGACGCCTACACGCGCTCCGACGTCGAAGCTGACGCTGGCGCTGGGCAAGACGATTCACGGCGAGCCGTTCGTCGAGCGATCTCGCCGACGATGCCGCACCTGCTCATCGCCGGGTTCGACCGGCGCCGGCAAGTCGGTCAGCGTCAACGCGATGATCACGCAGCATCCTCTTCCGCGCGACGCCCGACGACGTGCGCTTCATCATGATCGATCCGAAGCGGCTCGAGCTCGGGATGTACGAGGACATCCCGCACCTGCTCACGCCGGTCGTCGTCGATCCGAAGCAGGCCGCGAACGCGCTGCGCTGGGCCGTGCGCGAGATGGAGGAGCGCTACAAGACGCTCGCCGCCGACGGCGTGCGCAACATCGACCAGTACAACCGCAACATCCGCGCGATGCATCGCCGAGAAGCGCGAAGGCGCACACGACCGACGACGGCGACGAGCTGAAGCCGCTGCCCGTACATCGTCGTCATCATCGACGAGCTGGCGGACCTGATGATGGTCGGCGGCAAGGAGGTCGAGGAGTCGATCGCGCGGCTCGCGCAGATGGCGCGCGCCGTCGGCATCCACCTGATCCTCGCGACGCAGCGGCCGTCGGTCGACGTCATCACCGGCCTCATCAAGGCCAACCTGCCGGCGCGCATCGCGTTCCGCGTCGCGTCGAAGATCGACTCGCGCACGATTCTCGACGGCAACGGCGCCGAGCAGCTGCTCGGCAAGGGCGACATGCTCTACCTGCCGCCCGCCTCGTCGCGCTTCGTCCGCATCCACGGCCCGTACATCTCCGAGCAGGAGACGGCGCGCGCTGTGCAGCTTCCTGCGCAAGCAGGGCAAGCCGGTCGTACGACACGACGATCACGGCCGAGGAGAAGACGCGGCCGAGAAGCGTCGAGTTCGAGAAGGACGAGCTCGTACGACGAGGCGGCGCGGATCGTCGTCTCGAGCGGGCAGGCGTCCATCTCGTACCTGCAGCGGCGCCTGCGGATCGGCTTCAGCCGCGCCGCGCGGCTGATCGACATGATGGAAATGGACGGCATCGTCTCGCCGGCCGCCGAACGGCAAGCGCGAGGTGCTCGTCGATCAGCACTACTTCGAGGAAGTGGATGCGCAACTGCGATAGCCATGCGCGATCAATCTCTCGCCCCACTCGCTCAGTCCTCTGCCCGCCGCTGGCCTGACGATTGCCGCGCTGTGCGCGCTCGCGCCCGTGCGCGTGGCCGCGCCGTCGGCCGCCGGGACGCTCTACACGCAGGCGCAGACCGCCGAACAGGCGGCCCGCGCGGACGGCTCGCCGTCGCCCGACGCGCTGCGCAGATGGCCAGCGAGCTACGAAGCCATCGTCCTGCGCTATCCGACGAGCGGCTACAGCGACAACGCGCTCTGGCAGGCCGCCGGCCTGTACGCGGCCGCCTATCAGAGGTCCAACGACGCCGCCGACCGCGCGCAGGCGCGAACGGCTGCTGCAGTGGCTGACGAGGAGTATCCGGCGAGCGCGTTCGTCAAGCGCGTGGACGGCGCGATCCAGGCGCTCGCGCAGCCGCCCGCCGCGTCACCCGCCAGCCTCGAGCGCACCGCCGCAGGCCGACGCGCCGATGCCCGCCGCCGAGCGACGCGGCCTCGTCGGGATCGCCGCGCGGTCATCAAGAGCATCACGGACACCGCCGCTCCCCATGGCGAGCGGATCACGATCGAGTTCAGCCGCGAGGTCGCGTACCGCGGCGATCGCGTGGACGGTCCCGACCGCGTCTTCTTCGATTTCGTGAACGCGAACGCCGCGGGGTCGCTGACGATCACCTGCCGACGCCGAGCGGCACGCTCGTCAGGCGGTCCGCGTCGGCCGTCACGCGCCGGACGTCACGCGCGTCGTTCTCGAGCTCGCCGGCAGCCCGCGCTACAGCGCCTTTCCGGTGTACGGGCCGTACCGGCTTGTGATCGACGTCGAGACGCACGGACCGCCGGCAGCGTCCCGGCCCGCCGTCGGCTCGCTTCCGCGCCGGCGCCCGACGCCCGCAGCCGGTCGCGCGACGACCGGCTCGTCGCCCGCCCCGGCGGCGCTCAAGACCCAGCAGCCACGCGACCCGCCGCCGGCTCGCCGCCGTGCCGCCGCCGCAGCAACCGGAGCGGCGACTACTCGCTCTCCCGGCAGCTCGGGCTCGGCGTGTCGCGCATCGTCATCGACGCCGGCCACGGCGGGCACGATCCGGGCGCGCAGGGCAACGGCATCGACGAGTCGGAGCTGACGCTCGACGTCGCCCTGCGGCTGCAGACGCTGCTGCGAAGGACAGCCCGGCGTCGAGGTCGTCCTGACGCGCGAGCAGCGACGAGTTCATCCCGCTCGAGGAGCGCACGGCCATCGCCAACCGCGAAGGCGCCGACCTGTTCCTCTCGATTCACGCCAACGCGAGCCGGCAGTCGTCGGCGCACGGCGTCGAGACCTATTTCCTGAACTTCGCGACCAACCCGACGGCCGAGGCCGTCGCCGCGCGCGAAAACGCCGGCAGCGCGCCAGACGATGGGCACCCTGCCGGACATCGTGAAGGCGATCGCGCTGAACAACAAGCTCGGCGAGTCGCGCGAGCTCGCGACGATCGTGCAGACCTCGATGGTCCGCCGTCTGCAGCACGCAGAACAAGGCCGTGCGGGACCTCGGCGTCAAGCAGGCGCCGTTCGTCGTGCTGATCGGCGCGCAGATGCCGAGCGTGCTGGCCGAGATCTCGTTCGTGACCAACAGCAGCGAGGCGGCCCTGCTCAAGCAGGCCAGCTACCGGCAGCGAATCGCGCAGGCGCTCTTCGATGCGGTCATGAAATACCAGGCGTCGCTCAAGAAGGTCACGACCGTCGCGTCGCGGGACGGCGGGCGGTAGACTGGAGGCCAGGACCGCAATGTCCCTGGCCTTCCTGCTGGCGGTACAGGACTCGAAACCCTTCATCGTGGTGCCGATTCCGGCACCCACGCACCAGGCGTCGTTTGGCGATGTCGTCCTGGGCGCGTTGGGGCTGACCGGCGCGCTGGTGATCGCGTCGCTGGTGATGGCGGTGGTGTTCGCGGGGGTGCTGGTGATCTGGCATCGGCGCCACCGGCCCGAGGAGAGCCGGATGCCGCCCATCAGCCCGCTGGTGGTGGACCCTACGCGCCGCGAGTCATCCCAAGCTCGATGAGCGTTCGGACGGCGACGCCGGTCGGCCCTTTCGGCTGATACGGCTCCTTCGTCTCGGCCCATGCAGTGCCCGGCGATGTCGAGATGCGCCCACGGCCGCTCGCCGGCGAACTCCCGGAGGAACGCCGCGGCCGTGACCGCGCCGCCCCGCCGCCCCGCCGAGTTGACGAAGTCGGCGATCTCGCTCTTCAGCTGCTCGCGGTATTCCTCGTAGATGCGGCATGGGCCACAGGCGATCGCCGGCGCGCGCGGCGGCCGCCGGCCACGGTGTCCACCCACTGATCCGGCGCGCCGAACAGCCCCGACACGGTTCGCCCGAGCGCGACCATGCACGCGCCGGTGAGCGTCGCGACGTCCACCAGATGCGTCGCGCCGAGCTGGCTGCGCGTACCAGAGCGCGTCGCCGAGGATCAGCCGGCCTTCGGCGTCGGTGTTGATGACCTCGACGGTCTTGCCGCTCGCGCCGGTCAGCACGTCGCCCGGCCGCGAATCGCGCGCGCCGCCGGGCATGTTCTCGACCGTCGGAATCACGCCGATCACGCGGCACGGGGCGCCAAGCTCCGCGATCGCGCGCATCGCGGCCGCGACCGCCGCGCCGCCCGACATGTCGTCCTTCATCCGATCCATGCCTTCGGCCGGCTTGATCGAGATGCCGCCCGGAATCGAACGTCACGCCTTTGCCCACGAGCCCGAGCACGGGCGTCGTGGGCGCGTTGGCCGGCTCGTAGCGCAGTGACGATGAGGCGCGGCGGCTCGGCGCTGCCCTGCGCCACGCCGAGCAGCAGCCCCATCTTGAGCTCGCGGATGCGCGCTTCGTCGAGGACGTCCACGGCGAGGCCGGCGTCGGTGTGCGCGCGCGCGACTCGCGCGGCGAACTCCGGCGGCGTCAGAACGTTGCCAGGCTCGTTGGCCAGCGCCCGCGCGAAGTTGGACGCACGGCCGACAATGCGTCCGCGCCGCACGGCCTCCGCCATGCTCGCCGCGTCGGCGGTCGGCGCGGTGATGACGACCGTGGCCGGCGGCGTGCCCGCGGCCTCGTCCTCCTTGTAGGTGCTGGTGACGAAGTCGGCCTGCGAGATGCCGTCCGCCACGTGCTGGGCCGCGCGCGCGAGATCGGCGGCTCCGCGCACCACGAATCCAATCGACGCCATCCGGCGCCGCCGTGCGAAGTAGCCGCACGCCGCCGCCACGCGCCGCATCCGCTCGCTCGAGAGATCCTCGCGTCGGCCGGCGCCGACGAACGCGAGACGCCCCGCGCGCCAGCCCTCGCGCAGGACGCCGGTCAGGAAGATGTTGTACTCGCGGGCGCGGAATTCGCGTCGCGCCCGCGCCGCGCTCAACTCGCCGCCCGTCGCCTCGTCAATCCCGGGAACATCGTCGAGCCGATCGTCTTCGCCGAAGACCGGCACGAACACCACGGCGGCCGCAACGTCGGCGGCCGGAGATGACACGCCGACAAACTCGGTGCCTCCGCTGTTCGTACGTTCCATGGGCCGGGCGGACTCCTTCCTGGGATGCGCGCGTACTGACGCGACCCGCGATCATATCTCAGGCGTCAGACCCGCAGCTCCGGCCGGTTACGAAATTGATCGAGCGCCTCTGGATTGGCGAGCGCCTCGCGGTTTCGGACGTCCTCACCGTGGATGACGCTGCGCACGGCCAGCTCGACGATCTTCCCGCTCTTGGTCCGTGGAATGTCGGTGACGGCGAGGATGCGCGCCGGCACGTGGCGCGGCGAGGTGTTGGCGCGGATCCGTCGCGCGATGCGCTCGCGCAGCGCGTCGTCCAGCTCCACGCCGGCGCGCAGGCGCACGAACAGCACGATGCGCTCGTCGCCCTGCCAGCGCTGCGCCGACGGCCATTGACTCTCGACGACCTCGGGCAGTTGCTCGACCTGCCGATAGATCTCCGCCGTGCCGATCCGGACGCCGCCGGGATTGAGCGTGGCATCGGAGCGGCCGTAGATCACGTAGCCGCCGTGGCTGGTCGTCGAGATCCAGTCGCCGTGGCACCACACGCCCGGAAATCGCTCGAAGTACGCCGCGCGATACTTCGCGCCGTCGGGATCGTTCCAGAAGCCGACGGGCATCGACGGAAACGGCGACTTGCAGACCAGTTCGCCGGCTTCGCCCCTGATCGAGCGGCCCTGCTCGTCGAAGACGTCCACGTCCATGCCGAGTCCCGGGCCCTGAATCTCGCCGCGCCAGACCGGCCCGTTCGGGTTGCCGCCGACGAAGCAGCTGACGATGTCCGTGCCGCCGGAAATCGACGCCAGATGCACGTCCGCCTCGATGCGCCCGGTACACGAAGTCGAAGCTCTCCGGCGCCAGCGGCGAGCCCGTGGAGGTGATCGTCCGCAGCGCGCGGAGCGGATGCGAGTCCTGCCGGCACGATGCCGCTCTTGCGCGACGGCGTCGATGAACTTCGCGGACGTGCCGAAGAGCGTCATGCCCAGCCGGTCGGCCAGGTCGAACAGCGCGTGCGCGTCGGGATGGAACGGCGAGCCGTCGTAGAGCACGATGGTCGCTCCGGAGGCGAGCGCCGTCACCAGCCAGTTCCACATCATCCAGCCGCACGTCGTGAAGTAGAAGACGCGATCGTCGCGCCGGATGTCGCAGTGCAGCTGGTGCTCCTTGAGGTGCTGCAGCAGCGTGCCGCCGGCGCCGTGCACGATGCACTTCGGCACGCCGGTCGTGCCCGACGAATACAGGATGTAGAGCGGATGATTGAACGGCAGCGGCACGGAGGGCACGTGCCCGGCGTCGCGGCCGCTGAGCCAGTCGTCCCAGGTCACGGCGTTCTCGATCCCGGCGCTCGTTCGCGGCGCCGATGCCGGCACGATCGACGACGCGCCGCACGCTGTCGAGCTCCGCGGCAATCGCGTGCACCTTGGCCACGCAGTCGTACGTCTTGCCGCGCGTACTGATAGCCGTCCACCGCGATGAGCACCGTCGGCGTCGATCTGGCCGAAGCGATCGAGCACGCCCTGCACGCCGAAATCCGGCGAGCACGACGACCACACGGCGCCGATGGCCGCCGCGCCCAGCGCCGCCGATGATCGCTTCAGGCACGTTGGAGACGAAGCCGCACACGCGGTCGCCGGGCTCGACGCCCTCGTCGTCGCAGTGTCGCCGCCACGCGCATCGCTTCGTGATGCAGCTCGCCGGAAGGACAGCACGCGGTCCGGGCCCGCTTCGCTCGTCGGCGACGATCGCCGGCTCGTCGTCGCGACGCCGGAGCACGGTTCTCCGTGAAATTCAGCCGCGCCGTCGGGAAAGAACCGGGCGCCGGGCATCCGATCGAGATCGGCCGCCGTTCGGGCGCCCCGCTCGCCCCGCACGCCCGCGAACGTCCCAGACGGCGTCCCAGAACGCCGGGCTTGTCCTCGACCGAGAATCGATGGAGATCGCCGAAACTCGCGCAGCCGCAGCCCCGCTGCGCCTCGAGGAACCGCAGGAAGGCCGTGAGCCGCGTCCCGGCGACCCGATCGGCCGAGGGCTGCCAGAGCGGCGTCATCCCTGCGGCGTCCCTCGAAGCGCTTCGAGCCGCGCCGCGCGATCGATTCGCGCGGTCGAAAGCTCTCCCGGAGGGCCTGCGGCGACGCGGCCGTGCGGGCCAGCGCGGTCTGCACCGCGTGGAGCGCTTCGGCGACGTAAGTCCTGCTTCGTTGCCAGGATGCTTTCCCACACGCTCGCGGGGCTCGCCGCCAGGCGCGTCATCTCGTCGAACGCGCGGCCACCGTGCGTCGATCGCGCGATCGCCCGACCGACTCGGCGGCCGCACGTCATCAGTCGCGCCCGCGAGCAACTGCGGCAGATGGCTGACGTACGCCATCGGCCGGTCGTGCGTGTCGGGATCGATCGCGCTCGGCACGCGCACCGAGCGCCGCGGACGAGACGCTCGACGCGGGTCACCGCGGCGGGCGCGACCGCCGGCGGGGACGTCAGAAACCACGGACGATCGGCGAACAGGACGGCTGGCGCGTGCATCGAGGCCGACGCGCTCGCCGCCCGCCATGGATGGCCGCCCACGAACAGTGGCCACGCCCGCTGCGGCGGCGGCGGCGACGAATGTGCCGCTTGGTCGAGCCGACGTCGGTCACCGCGCAATCGGGCTGCACGCGCCCGTAGCGTTCCCAATCTTCGATGATGCGGACGACGGGCGTCGCCAGCACGACGACGTCGAGCGTCGCGTGAGTTCGGCCGCGTCGCGCGGTCTCGTCGATCGGCGCCGCGGCGCCGCGCCGCCTCAGCGACGTCGGGTCGATCGACGCCGAGTGATGGACGTCCCGGCCAGGCGCGGCGCAGGCCGAGCGCGATCGATCCGCCGATCAGGCCGAGCCCGACGATGCCAACGCGACGAAGGGAGGGTCCGTGCGCGGCGTCGACCGCCATGGCCTCAGCGACTCCAGCCGCGGCGCGCCACCGGCTCGACGCAGATGCTGCGGCCGATGGCCGGCGCGATGATGCGCAGCTCGGCCATCAGCCGCTCGAACTGCGCCGGGAACATCGACTGCGCGCCGTCGCGACATGCGCGTGGTCCGGATCGCAGTGCACCTCGATGATGCAGCCCGTCGGCGCCGGCCGCGACCGCCGCCCGCGCCATCGGCGCCACCTTGTCGCGGCGGCCCGGTGCCGTGGCTCGGATCGACGATGACCGGCAGGTGGCTGAGCTTCTGCACGACCGGGATCGCCGAGATGTCGAGCGTGTTGCGCGTGTAGCTCTCGAACGTGCGGATGCCGCGCTCGCAGAGCATCACGTCCATGTTGCCGCCGGCGAGCATGTATTCCGCCGAGAGCAGCCACTCCTCGATCGTCGCCGAGATGCCGCGCTTGAGCAGCACGGGCTTGCGCGACTGGCCGAGCTCGCGCAGCAGCGAGAAGTTCTGCATGTTGCGCGCGCCGACCTGAAGGATGTCGCGCGTAGCGCTCGATCAGCTCGATCTGGCTGATCTCCATCACCTCGGTGACGAGCTTCAGGTCGTGGCGGTCGGCCGCCGCGCGCAGCATCCGCAGCCCGTCTTCGCCGAGGCCCTGGAAGCTGTACGGCGAGCTGCGCGGCTTGAACGCGCCGCCGCGCAGGATCTTCGCGCCGGCGCGCTTCACCGCCGCCGCCGTCGACTCGACCTGCTGCTCGGTCTCGGCCGAGCACGGGCCGGCCATCACGATCACCTCGTCGCCGCCGATCCGGACGTCGCCGATCGTGACGACGGTGTTCTCCGGCTTGAACGTCCGGCTCGCGAGCTTGTACGGCTCGGTGATCCGCAGCACCTCCTGCACGCCGTCCAGCACCTCGAGCAGCTGCGGGTCGCCCGCGCCGCCGCCCGACCGCGCCGAGCACCGTGCGAGTCGCGCCGGTCGAGCGATGCACGTCGAAGCCCATTTCGACCAGCTGCGCGATGACCGCCTGGATCTGCGCCTCGGTCGCCCGCTCCTGCATGACGACAACCATGTGCGTTCGCTCCGTACCTTCCGCATTCTATCGCTCGTCCGGCGTGCCGTCGCTGGCCCGCCGGGCCGCCGCCAGCCGCTCCAGCCGCCGCGCCTCGTCGATGATCCGCTCGAACAGCCGCCGCGATCGCATCGTCGGTCGAGCGGGCCCTGGTTGGCGGCCGCACGTGCGCCAGCACCTCCGCTTCGCGCGCCGGGCTGGTAGATCGGCTCGCCGCGCCCGTTCCTTGAGCCGGCCGATCTCGCAGCGCGCACGCCGCGCGCGCGTTCAGCAGCCGCACCAGCTGCTCGTCGATCACGTCGATGCGCGCTGCGAAGCGTCCGTAATCTGCTCCACGGTCACGCGCCCCTTCAGCCAGCGCACGAACGCTCCGCCGCCTGCGGCCGGATCGTCGGCCGCGCGCCGGCGCCGGCGATCGACGTCGACGAGCGCGCTGCCGACGACCGCGGCGTCGGCGAACGCCGTGACCTCGCCGACGTGCTCGGGCCGCGAGATGCCGAAGCCGAGCGCCACGCGGCAGTCCGTCGTCTGCGCGGATGCGCCCGACGAGCGGCCGTGCGGTGCCGACGCCACGCGCGTCCCGCGCGCCGGTCACGCCGAGGCGCGAGATGGCGTACAGGAATCCGCGCCCGAGTCGCGCCGCCTCGCGAAGCCGCGCGTCGGTCGTCGTCGGGCTGACGAGGAAGATCTGGTCGATGCCGCGCGCGTCGAGCGCGTCGCCGGAGCGCGTCCGGCCTCCTCGATCGGCAGATCGAGCAGCAGCACGCCGTCCACGCCGGCCTCCGCCGCGCGCGCGACGAACGTCTCGATGCCCATGCGCAGCACCGGGTTGACGTAGGTGAACAGGACGATCGGCGCGTCGATCTCGCGCGGACGCGACGCCACCAGCTCGAGCGCGGCGCCGAGATGGCTGCCGGCGGCGAGCGCGCGCTCGGACGCGCGCTGAATCGCCGGGCCGTCGGCGATCGGATCCGAAAACGGCACGCCGACCTCGATCACGTCGGCGCCGCCGCGGCGAGCGCCGTCAGCACGTCCGCGCGATCGCGCGAGGTCCGGATCGCCGGCCGTGACGTAGGTCACGAGCCCCGGCCGGCCGATTCGGCTGCAGCCGCGCGAACGGTCGACGTCAGCCGGCTCACGCGCTGCCCTCGCGCGTCCCGCAGCTGCCGCACCGTCTCCACGTCCTTGTCGCCGCGCCCCGACAGGTTCACGAGCACGACGCGGTCCGGGCGGCAGCGCCGCCGAGCTCCGCTGCACCCACGCGACCGCGTGCGCGGACTCGAGCGCCGGCAGGATGCCCTCGTGTCGCGCCAGCCACTCGAACGCCGTCGAGCGCCGCCGTCGTCGTCGACCCACGCGTACTCGGCGCGGCCGCGCGCGCGCGAGCCACGCGTGCTCGGGCCCGACCGACGGGTAGTCGAGCCCGGCCGAGACCGAGTGCGTCGGCAGGATGTTGCCGTGCGTCGTCCTGCAGCACGAGGCTGCGCGTGCCGTGCAGCACGCCGGCGCTGCCGCCCGCGAAGCGCGCCGCGTGATCGCCCGGGCGCGATGCCGCGGCCGCCGGCCTCGACGCCGACCAGCCGCACGCCGGCGTCGTCGATGAACGCGTCGAAGAGGCCCATCGCGTTGCTGCCGCCGCCGACGCAGGCGACGACGACGTCCGGCAGCCGGCCGGTCGGCTCGCAGGATCTGCGCGCGCGCCTCCTGGCCGATGACCGACTGGAACTCGCGCACCATCAGCGGATACGGATGCGGGCCGAGCACCGAGCCGAGCAGGTAGTACGTCGTCGTCGACGTTGGTGACCCAGTCGCGCATCGCCTCGTTGATCGCGTCCTTCAGCGTGCGGCTGCCGGCGTCCACGCGCTCGACCGTCGCGCCGAGCAGCCGCATGCGGAACACGTTCAGCGCCTGGCGCGCCATGTCCTCGGCGCCCATGTAGACGACGCACTCGAGGCCGAGCAGCGCGCACGCCGTCGCGGTCGCGACGCCGTGCTGCCCGGCGCCGGTCTCGGCGACGATGCGCCGCTTGCCCATGCGCGCGCGCGAGCAGCGCCTGGCCGAGCGCGTTGTTGATCTTGTGCGCGCCGGTGTGCGCCAGGTCCTCGCGCTTGAGGAAGATGCGCGCACCGCCGGCGGCCGCCGGCAGCGCGCTCGGCCTCGTAGAGCGGCGTCGGCCGCCCGACGTAGTCGCGAGCAGCCGCGCGCAGCGTCGCGACGAACGCCGGGTCGCTGCGCGCCGCGAAGTACGCGGCCGTCAGCTCCTCGACCGGCGCCACGAGCGTCTCGGGCACGAAGCGCCCGCCGAACTCGCCGAAGTACCCGCGCGCGTCGGGATCGCGGCGGCCGAACACCGGCCCCGGCGTGTCAGTCTCGATGCATCGTCACGTGTCCCTCCGCGCCGGCCGCGACCGCGGCGAAGAAGCGCCGCGCAGTCGCTCCGCGCTCTTCACGCCGGGCGCCGATCCTCGACGCCCGACGACACATCGACGGCCCACGGCCGCACGTGCCGCGACGGCCGCGGCACGTTGTCGGCCGTCAAGTCCGCCGGCCAGCATGATCGGGCCGGACGCGACGACAGCCGCGCCGCGCGGTCCCAGTCGGCGCGCCGGCCCGGTGCCGCCGCGCCGCGCGCGGATCGGCCGCGTCGACGAGCGGCGTCACGTGCCGGCGGCAGCGCGACTGCGCGCGCCGGACGTCGTCGTCGGATTCGAGCGGCGACGGCCTTGATCGATCCGCGCGCGCGACGCCGCGATAGGCCTGCGACGTCCTCGTCGCCGTGCAGCTGGACGGCGTCGAGCCCGACGTCGCGCGACGACGTCGGCGACGTCGTCCGGCGACGTGATTGACGAACACGCCGACCCGCGCGACGAACGGCGGCAGCGCGCGCGCGATGTCGCGCGGCCGCCGTCGGCGTCGACCGCGCGCGGGCTCGCCGGGCCAGAACACGAAACCGACGGCGTCGGCGCCGAGGTCGCACGGCGAGCTGCGGCGTCCTCGACGCGCGTGATGCCGCAGATCTTCACGCGGCCGTCATCGGGCGCGCCTCCGCGTCCGCGCAGCAGACGCGTCAGAGCGCGCGCGCCGGGATCGGCTTCGCGTCATGAACCGCTCGCCGATCAGGAACGCGCGATAGCCGCAGCGCCGCGCAGCCGTCGCGAGATCGCCGGCCGTCTGCGAGCCCGCTCTCGGCCACCGCGACCACGTCTGCGGGGAATGCCGCGACGCCAGCTCGTCGAAGCGTCGCCGACTGCACGTCGAGCGTCCGCAGATTGCGGCTGTTCACGCCGACGATCGCGCGCGCCGGCGTCGAGCGCGACCGTCCAGTTCGGCGCGTCGTGCACCTCGACGAGCGCCGCCAGGCCAATCGCGCGGCGCGGCGCGAGCAGGTCGTCCAGCGTCGCGGTCGTCGAGCGCGGCGACGATGAGCAGCACCGCGTCGGCGCCGGCGGCCGCGCGCCTCGAGCGACCTGGTACTCGGTGACGATGAAGTCCTTGCGCAGCACGCGGAATCGCGACGGCGGCGCGCACGGCGCGCAGGTGGTCGAGCGACCCGTCGAAGAACGTGGGCTCGGTCAGCACCGAAATCGCCGCGGCGCCGGCCGCCTCGTAGCCGCGCGCGATGGCCGCCGGGTCGTACTCGGCGCGCAGCATGCCGCGCGACGGCGACCGGCGCTTGCACTCCGCGATGACGCGCGTGCCCGGGACGCGCAGGCTGACGCGCGAACGCGCGCCGCGGGGCCGCGCGGCGCGCCGCGTCGTTCGAGCGCCAGGGCCGGCGTCGCGCGCGCGCGGCCTCGGCCGACGCGCCGGCGCGCGCGGCGACGATCGCCTGCGAGCAGGTCGCGCGCTCATGTGCGCGCAGGCCTCTCGCAGGCCGGCGACAGCGACTCGCCGCGCGCGCGCCGGCTGTCGATCGTCGCTCGCCGCCAGTCCGACGCCGCTCGCGAAGCGACTCGGCGCGGCCGGCGACGAGCAGCGCCGGCGCCGGCGTTGAGCACGACGATGTCGCGCCGCGGCCCGGCTCGCCGGCGAGCAGGCGCTCGATCAGCGCCGCGTTCTCCGCCGCCGTGCCGCCGCGCAGATCCTCGAGCGTGGCCGACGCGGCAGGCCGACGTCCGCCGGATGGACGTAGAACGTGTTCACCGTGCCGTCGCGGCACTCCGACACCTTCGTGTGGCCGGTCGTCGAGATCTCGTCGAGGCCGTCGGCGCCGTGGACGACCCAGGCGCGCTCGGAGCCGAGCTGCGCCGAGCGCGCGTGCGACGAGCTCGGTGTGCTCGGGCTGCGACACGCCGACGAGCTGCCGGCGTCGCGCCGCGCCGGGTTGGTGAGCGGGCCGAGCAGGTTGAACGCGGTGCGCACGCCCAGCTCGCGCCGCGTCGGCGCCGCGTGCCGCATCGACGGATGCCAGGCCGGCGCGAAGAAGAACGCGAGGCCCGCGTCGTCGAGCGCGGCGAGCCACGCGCGTCGGGCGGCGCCTCGAGGTCGACGCCCAGCGCCTCGAAGACGTCGGCGCTGCCGCATCGGCTCGACGACCGCGCGGTTGCCGTGCTTGGCGACGCGCACGCCGCACGCCGGCGACGCACGAGCGCCGCGGCGGTCGAGACGTTGAACGTGTGCGCGCCGTCGCCGCCCGTCCCGCAGGTGTCGAACACGTCGGGCACGGGTCGCGCGGCGAGCGCGCACCGCGCGCTCGCGCATCGCGCGTCGCGAAGCCCGACCATCTCGGCCGGCCGCTCGCCCTTGAGCGCCAGGGCCATCAGCAAGCCCGGCGATCTGCGACGGCTGCGCCTCGCCGTCCATGATCGCGCCCATCGCGCGCGCGGCCTCGTCGCTCGACAGGTCCTGGTGGCGCCGCAGCTTCTCGAGCAGATCGGCGAACATCGTCAGCGCATCTCCAGAAAGTTCTGCAGGATCCGATGGCCGACCGCGGTCAGCACGGATTCGGGATGGAACTGCACGCCGAAGACCGGCCACGTCGCGTGGCGCACGCCCATGATCGTCGTCGTCGCCCTGTCCAGGCCGTCACGACGAAGTCCGGCCGGCACGGCGTCGCGGGCGATGACCAGCGAGTGGTAGCGGCCGGCCTCGAACGGCTCGCGCAGGCCGGCGAACAGGTCGCGTGCCGTCGTGCGCGACGCTGCGACGTCTTGCCGTGCATCGGCGCCGGCGCGCGTCCACGCGGCCGCCGAAGGCGTCGCCAGCGCCTGATGGCCCAGACACACGCCGAGCACCGGCATGCGTCCGGCGAAGCGCCGCGAGCGCCTCGACCGAGACGCCCGCGGTCTCCGGCCGGCCCGGCCCGGGCGAGATCACGATGCGCGTCGGGCGCAGCGCGTCGATCGTCGTCGAGCGTCATCGCGTCGTTGCGCACGACGCGCACGTCGGCGCCCAGCTCGCCGAGGCGATGCGCCAGGTTCCACGTGAACGAGTCGTAGTTGTCGATCAGCAGGACCACGACTCACAGCCCCCGATTCGCCATCTCGAGCGCCTGCAGCAGCGCGCGCGCCTTGTCGCGCGTCTCCTCGTACTCCGCCGCCGGGCTCGAATCGGCGACGATGCCCGGCGCCGGCCTGGACGCTGCGCGACGCCGTCGCGCATCGCGATCGTGCGGATCGCGATGCAGAAGTCGAGGTTGCCCGCGAAGTCCAGGTAGCCGACGGCGCCGCCGTACAGGCCGCGCCGCGTCGGCTCGAGCGCGCCGATGATCTGCATCGCGCGGATCTTCGGCGCGCCGGTCAGCGTGCCGGCCGGAAACGTCGCCACGAGCGCGTCGAGCCGATCGCGATCGTCCGCCAGCCGTGCCCTCGACGCGCGAGACCAGGTGCATGACGTGCGAGTAGCGCTCGAGCGCCATGAACTGCGGCACGCGCACGCTGCCGATCTCGGAGACGCGGCCGATGTCGTTGCGGCCCAGATCGACGAGCATCACGTGCTCGGCGCGCTCCTTCTCGTTGCGCCGCAGCTCGTCGGCCAGCCGCTGATCCTCGTCGGGCGTCGGCGCCGCGCCGGCGCGTGCCGGCGATCGGATGCGTCTCGACGTGGCGGCCCTCGACGCGCACGAGCATCTCCGGCGACGCGCCGATGATCGCGTCCTGCCCCATCCGGATGAAGAACATGTACGGCGACGGGTTGATGTGCCGCAGCGCGCGGTAGACGTCGAACGGCGGCGCGTCGGTCGTCGTCGTCGAAGCGCTGCGAAAGCACCGCCTGGTAGATCTCGCCGGCGGCGATGTCTTCCTGAATCTGGCGGACGGCCGCGCTCGAACGCCTCGCGCGTCTGATTCGGCCGCACCTCGAGCGGTCGCGCCGGCGCGCGCGCTCGGGCCGGGACAGGTTGCGCTCGAGCTCGCGCTCGAGGAAGTCGATCTTGGCGCACGCGAAATCGTAGAGCGCGCGCAGAGTCCGTCGCCCGGCCGGCAGCCGGGCGTTCGCAATCGCCAGGATCCGGTGCTTGACGTGGTCGAACGCCAGCACGGTGTCGAACATCATGAAGCCGGCCTGGTCGCGATCGACCGGCGGCTTGGCGAGCCGGACGGCCGGCTCGAACCACTCGGCGGCGTCGTAGTCGAGATAGCCGACCGCGCCGCCCGTGAAGCGCGGCAGGTCCGGGCACGACCGGCGCGCTGGAACTCCGCCATCAGACCGCGCAGGACGTCGATGAACGGCTCGTCGCGCGTCGGTCTCCACGCCGGTTTGCTCGATCGTCGTGCGCCCGCCGCGGCCGCGCAGCACCAGGAACGGGATCCTTGCCGAGGAAGGAGTACCGGCCGACGTGCTCGCCGCCCTCCACGCTCTCGAGCAGGAAGGCGTAGTCGGAGTGCTCCGCGATCTTGAGAAACGCCGACACGGGCGTCAGCAGGTCGGCCATGATCTCGCGGCACACCGGCACGAACGTTCCGCGCTTCGACAGCGCGACGAATTCGTCGAACGTTGTCTGTTTCATGGCTCCCTGCGAGGGCACCCTCCGACGACTGTCCAAGATAGGCGCGCGCGGCGCGCTCGATGACCGGCACGGGCGGCGCCTGCTGCCCGTCCACCATTCGAACTGCAGGCCGGCCTGGCCGACCAGCATCTCGAGCCCGCCGATCGTGTCGAGCGCCGGCGGCCGCGCGGCCCGACGCAGAGCGGTGTCTCTCCGGGTTGTAGACCAGGTCGTAGACGAGGCGTCCCGCACAGCGCCGGCGCGCGGGCACGCACGTGGCGTCGACGTGTCGGCCAGGTGCCGACCGGCGTGGCATTCACCAGCACGTCCCAGCCCGGCGCCGGCGGCCAGGCCACGGCGCGCACGCCCAGCGCGGCGGCCACGGCGCGCGCGCGCTCCGGCCGCCGCGCGCGCAGACTTCACACGGCCGCGCCCGCGGACTTCAGCGCTCCACGCCGCCGCGCGCGCCGCCCCGCCCGCGCCGAGCACGACCGCGCCGGCGTCCTTGCAGCGCGACGCCGCGCCGCTCGAGCGGCGCGAGAAAGCCGGCCACGTCGAAATTGCGGCCTTCCCAGCCCTGCGCCGGTCCGCGACGCAGCGTGTTGACGGCGCCAATGCCGCGCGCCACGTCGTCCGCGATCGTGCACCGCGTCGGCGAAGGCTGCCTTGAGCGGCGCCGTCACGCTGACGCCGCGGACCGATCTCGCTCGGCGACCGTCAGAGCAGCTCGTCCGCGTCGGCCGTCTCGAGCGGCACGTACACCGCGTCGAGGCCGAGCGCGGCGAACGCCGCGTTGTGCATCGCGGGCGACGCCGAATGGCCGAGCGGCGACGCCCGCCAAGCCGTAGACGCGCGGTCGATCGCGCTGGTGCGTCTGCACGCGATACGTCTCGATGAGCGTCGCGCGTCGAGCAGCTGGCCCGGGGCCGCCGTTCCCGCCGTAGGTCCAGCCCGAGCCGAACCACGCCGGCCACACGCGCGTCAGCTGCGCCGGCGGCCCCATCGCGATCGCCACGTGATGGCTGCCGCCGCTGACGGCATCGCGCAGCGCGAGGCAATCGCGCAGGCCGCTCCGCCATGACCGCGATCTTGATCACGGCCGGGCCGCTCGGCGCGCATCGCCCGCACTCGGTCCGCCAGATCGCGCGGGCACGCCGTGGAAATCGTGGTGCGACAGGACGAGCTGCGTGCGCCTCATCCGCGGGCAGCATGCCGCCGGTCGGCCCGCCACTCCACGTCGACGTACTCGGCGCCGAGCCGGATCGCGTCGGCGAGCACCGTCGAGCCGTTCGGCCTCGCTGCCCTCGAAGCGCCCGCCCTCCCAGGCGGCGCGGCAGGTGACGATGACCGGCGGCGGCGGCCCTGGCAGCGCGCCAGCGACGTCGAGATCGGCGACGCCGTCGAGCCGCACCTCGACGAGATCGGCGTCGCGGGCCGCGTCGCGCGCGGCGCGCAGCTCCGCCATCGTTCTGGCCGTCACCGTTTCACAAACGAGCGTGCCCATCAGACCTCCTGTCGCGCACAAACAAAAAAGCCTCTTCAGCATCGACTGAAGAGGCCCGAAATCCTCGCGCGTCGTCTAGCGTACTCTAGCGCGCGCGGCCCTCCTCAGCCATGGCAGGCATACCACCACCAATACGACTCGCTGGCCGAGGTGCGCACGCGCGTGACTGGGAGAGAGCGACATCGAAATCATCGGGAGCGTACCAGACCGGCAGCCGGCGGTCAAATCGCCGGTGTCCAACGCGTGTTATAACGAACCCAGCGGACCACGCATGCTGAAACGCTTCCCGGCGGTTGTCGGCGTCCTGCTGTGCGGCGTGCTCGTCGCCGCCCTGCCGGCCCAGTCCGCCTTCTATCCGATCGGCGATGTGCGGCCCGGGCATGGTCGGCGTCGGCCGCACCGTCTTCGCCGGCGACGCCATCGAGGAGTTCAAGGTCAACATCCTCGGCGTCCTCCACAACGTGATCGGACCGCAGCGCGATCTCATCCTCGCCAAGCTCGAGGGGGGACCGCTCGCGACCACGGGCGTCATCGCGGGCATGAGCGGCAGCCCGGTCTTACATCGACGGACGCCTGGTCGGCGCAATCTCGTACGCGCTCGGGCTCGTTCCCGCGCGAGCCGCTCGCGGGCATCACGCCGATCGAGGAAATGACGACCGCCGTGAACAGCCCCGCGTCACGGGCGACCGGGTCCCCGCTCCCACAGCTGGCGTGGCCGCCCACGCAGGCGAGTGCCTTTGCGTGGCTGAACACGCTCGCGGAGCGCGCCGCCGCGCCGCTGCGTTCGTCGGGAGGGCCGATTGGCGTCGTCGGTCCGCCGGCGCTCGCCGATCTGGCGCCCGCGCTGCGGCCCATCGGCGCCGCCATGGTGGTGAGCGGCTTCGAGCCCGACGTCGATCGCGAGCTGCGACAAGCGCTCGCGCCCGCCGGGTCGGTCGATCGGACGTCGCAGCCCACGCGCCCCGCGGATGGCGGTGTGCCGCTGCGACCGGGTGACGCGGTGGGCGTGAGCCTGATCCGCGGCGATCTGGAAATGGGCGCGACGGGCACGGTGACGTACGTGGACGGGGCCAGGGTCTACGCGTTCGGCCATCCGTTCCTCAACCTCGGGCCGACCTCGCTGGCGATGACACGCGCGCACGTCGTCACCGTGCTGCCCAGCCTCGACGCGTCGTTGAAGATCGCGACGCTCGGCCAGGTGATCGGCACGGTCAGCCAGGATCGCGCGACCGCGATCGGCGGGACGCTCGGCGCGGGTCCGCGCGAGCTGGCGGTGACGCTGACGCTGTCAGGGACGCGCGCGCCGAGCCGGCCGTTCACCTTCTACGTGCTGCACGACCAGCTGCTCACGCCGCTGTTCAGCTATGTGGCCATCCTGAACGCGCTGACGTCGTACCAGCGGCAGGCGGGCGCGATGTCGATCTCGGCGACGGGCACGCTGTCATTCGGCAGCGACGGGCAGGTCGCGATCGACGACGCCTTCACGGGTGACACCGCGCTCGGCGCGGCGGCGACCACGCTGACGGCGCCCATCGGCGCCGCCGTGGCCAACGAATTCCGGCCGGCGATGCCCGACAAACTCGACCTCAACCTGCGCGTCTCCGAAACGCAGGAGAGCCTGACCATCGATCGCGCCTGGCTCGATACGACCAAGCCGAAGTTCGGCGCGACGCATTCGCTGCAGGTGCAGCTCCGCGACTACCGCGGCGCCGTGCAGACCGTGTCCCTGCCGATCACGATGCCCGCGCAAGCCAGCGGGCCGCTGACGCTCGTCGTCGGCGACGCCCCGACGCTGCTTTCGCTCGAGCAGCGCGACCTGCGGCCCGGCAAGGCGGCGTCCTGGCCGGCGCTGCTCGCGTTGCTCAACAACACGCCGCACAACAACCGCCTCTACGTGCGGCTCATCAGCCCCGGGCGTGGCACGGTGGTCGGCGGCGAGACCTTGCCCGCGCTGCCAGCGACGGTGCGGGCCGTGCTCGACGCCGATCCCTCCGTCGCGTCGTCCGACGTCTCGAAGGTCGTGGTCGGCGCCTGGGATCGGCGCTTCGATCGCGTTGTCCGCGGATCGCGAGAGCTCACCATTACGCTGTCCTCCGACAAGTGATTCTTTCCCGGGTGCTGATGACACGTTCTCTTCGTGCTGTCCTGATCGTCGCGGCTCTCACCATCGCGACGCCCGCCCTTCTCGCCTCCGGTCCGGTCTTCTGGACCATCGCGACGTCGGCCGAGCTGCTGAAAGGCACGTCCACGGGCGTCATCGTCGACGTCGACGGCGCGATTACGGCGGGACCGCAAATGACGCCGCGGTTGACGACGACGCCGGCGCAGGTCTGGAGCCTGGCGGCCGCGAGCGACGGCACGCTCTGGGCCGGCACGGGCGGCGATGGCCGCGTGATTCGTATCCGGCCGGGGCAGCCCGAGGAGACGATCTACACCGCCGAGGAAAAGAACATCTTCGCGATCGCGGTTGCCGGCAACCGCGTGTACTTCGCGACCGGGCCCGACGGCAAGGTCTACGTAATCGACGGCACGGCGGCGCCGCGCGTGTTCTTCGATCCGGACGAGAAATACATCTGGGCCCTCGCCGTCGATGCCACGGGACGGCTGTGGATTGGCGCCGGCAATCCCGCCGTGATCTACCGTGTTGAGCAGAACGGCACCGGCCAGGCGATCTACCATCCGCCCGCCGCCCATGTCGTCGCGCTGGCGCGTGACGCGCAAGGCCGCCTGCTGGCCGGCACCGAGACGCCAGGCCGGCTCTATCGGCTCGATGCGAACGATCGGCCGTTCGTCCTGATCGACTCGGGCCTCACGGAACTGTCGGCCGTGGCCGTGGGCTCGGACGGCGCGATCTACGCGGCGGCCATTGCACGCGGAGAGGAATCCTCGTCGCCCGGGGAATCCGCCACCGTCGCGCTCGCGTCTGCCCCGCCACCCGCCCCCGGCACGACCTCGACGTCGTCGTCACCGCCCTCGCGCCGGTCGGTGGTCTATCGCGTGGACGCGTCCGGCAGCTATGAGTCGTTCTGGGAGACGCCCGACGTGGTGTACGACCTCGCCGCGTCGGGCGACGGCGTCGTCGCGGCCACGGGGCCCGAGGCGCGCCTGTATCGGCTGAACGGCGCGCGGCAGGTGCAGCTGGTTGGCGGCGTCGATGCCAAGCAAATCACGCGGCTGCTGCCAGGCAGCCGGCCGGACGGATTCCCCGCCGCGCTTGCCGCAGCCAATCCCGGACGGGTTGTCGCGCTGGGCAACGGGACCGCGACGCCCGCGTCGTACGTGTCACCGGTACGCGACACCAAGAACGTGTCTACCTGGGGGCTGATTCGTTGTGAAGCCACGGCCGGCGTCACGCTCTACACGCGGTCGGGCAACACCGAGACACCTGATGACTCATGGAGTCCGTGGGACGGTCCGTACACCCGGTCGGAGGGCGAGGCCATCAAGAGCCCGCCCGCCCGGTTCGTGCAGTGGAAGGCGACACTCACGATGGCAACCGCCGCCACGACCGCACCGAAGCTGACGTCCGTGACCGTGGCGTACCTGCCCCGAAACACTCGCCCGGATATCACGTCAATCACGCCGTCGCCGCCGGGCGTCGTCTTTCAGCGCCCGTTCTCGAGCGATGACGGCGCGATTGCCGGGCTCGACGATGCCACGGCGGACGCGCGGCGCCCGCCCGGCGATTCGGGCCCGACGCCGCCGGCGCCCGGACGTCGCATGTTCCAGAAAGGGCTCCAAACGCTCGCGTGGAAGGCCGAGGACGCTGACGGCGACCATCTCACCTACGCCCTGCAGTACCGCCGCGAGGGCGAGACCACGTGGCACGACCTGCGAAGCGGCCTCTCGGACCTGATCTTCGTGTGGGACACGACCACCGTTGCCGACGGCCGATATGTCATCAACGTGCTCGCCTCGGACAGCCCGTCGAACCCCACCGATCGCGCGCTGGTCGACGAGCGCGAGAGTGATCCCATCGAAGTGGACAACACCCCGCCGGTGATTACGACCGATATTCAGCGGCAAGGCGGCACGGTCCGGCTTGCGATCCACGTCCACGACGCTCACAGCGCGATTCAGAAGGTCGAGTATTCGCGTGGCGGTCAGCCCTGGGTGCTCGTGTCACCGGTCGACGGCCTCGCCGACTCCCCCGATGAGCGCTATGAACTGCCGCTGCAGAACGAGGCCGATGCCGCCCGCGTGATGATCCGCGCCACCGACGCCCTTCAGAACGTGACGGCGCAGGCCGCGGTCGTGCGGTGAGCTCGAACGACGGTCTGGGCGGACGAGGCTAGATGCCCTTGGCCGTCACGCCGGTGTTGGTGACGAGCCAGAGGCTGTGGACGTTGAGCGATCCGGCCGAGCTGAACCCGGTCTGGCCGGCGCGCAGCCGGCCAATCGCATCGAGCAGGCTCTCGGTGTAGCGGCGCTGCTGGGCGGACATCGATCGCAGCTCGAGCAGACGCCCGTCTCGCGTCATCGCGTCTGAGAGCGCGCCGACGAATTCCTGTTCAGTCGCGTAGCGCAGCACGATCGGGACAACGCCGCCCGGAAGCGAATCGTCGGGCATGACCAGGTCGTTGTTGACCTGCATCAGCATCGAGCTTCGATCGCGGCCGCTGAGCGGCGTGGCTTCGACGAACAAGGTGCCCGCGGACGTATTCAGGTTGCTGATGAGGGCCGCCAGCGAGTCTTCGCGCTCGGGCTGGGGTCCGAACTCGAGCATCAGCGAGACGATCGCAATCGAGACGAAGGCCGCCGCGACGGCGCCGGTGCCGACGATGACGTAGTGCCAGTCGTCGAGCAGCCGCTCGACGAATCCGCGCCACGACTGATCGCGCTCGGCGCGGATCCGGCTGATGACGCCGCCCGCCAGGCCGTCGAGCTCGATTGGCGCGCTCGTCGTTTCCGCCGCGTTGCGCAGCGACCCGCCGACCTCTTCAAGCTCGCGCACGTACGCGGCGCAGCTTTCGCAGGTCACCAGGTGGCGAGACACCCCGAGCCGCTCGGCGCCGGACAGCTCGCCGTCGACGAACGCTCCGAGACGATGTCTCCGGCAGGCCTCGCCCTTCATACAGGCCTCAGTGCCAGCCGCAAGCACTCGCGCGCCCGAGCCAGCCGGGACTTGACGGTTCCAACCGCCACGCCGAGTGAAGCGGCGATCTCTTCGTAGCTCAGGCCGTCGATTTCGCGCAGCACGATGACGGCGCGCTGATCGAACGGCAACGTGTCCAAGGCGCTCCACACTTTCTGCGCCGCTTCCCGCTGCTCCAGCACCGAATCGGGCTGGGCCGAGAGCCGGACTTCCGGCAACTCGCCGTGGGCCGCGGTGTGATCCTCGAGCGCGACCTGCTGCGCCCGTCGCCGCCGTCTCCACCACCGCTGCCGATTCGACGCCTGATTGACGACGATGCGGTAGATCCAGGTGCGGAGCGTGGACTGGCCGCGGAACTGCCCCAGGGTCCGGAAGACCCGGAGGAAGACTTCCTGCGAAAGGTCCAGCGCTTCCTGCGGATCGCCGAGCAGATGCAGGGCCAGCTGATAGACCATCCGCTGGTGATCGGTCACCAGCCGCGTGCACGCGTTCTCGTCACCCGCGGCACACTGCTGCACCAACGCCCAGTCGGCGCTTGCAGCGTCTGGCCACGTGAGAGCGCGAAATGGCTTCACACTGGTCTCAACCGCCATGGTAACACTCCCGGCGGGAGGCGTTCCTGAAGCCTTAGACCCCGACAGGACGGGAAGGTTCCAGGTTGCCCCGACCGGCGTAAGATCAGGCACGTGAAGTGGATGGTGGCGCTCATCGCCGTCGTCGCCCTGGCCACGGGCGGGGTCGTGGTCCTGCAACGCGTCGAGCGCGACCAGCAGTACCGGCGGCTGCTCGCGGATGGCGAGCAGGCGCTCCAGGTCGGCAAGACGTACACCGCCATCGAGGACTTCAGCGGCGCCCTGGCGCTCCGGCCGGACTCGATGGTCGCCTATTACCGGCGCGGCGAGGCCTACCACGCCGATCACCACGACGACTCGGCCATCCGCGACCTGCGGGAGGCCAGCCGCCTGGCCCCGGACTCCGCACAGCCGCTGGTCGCGCTTGGCGAGGTGTACGACAGCCGCAGCGAGCCGCTCGAGGCCGCGCGCTGGTACGGCGAGGCCGCCGACCGGCTCCATGACGCGGATCCAGCGCTGCTGTACGCGCTTGCCCTCGCCAGGTATCGTGCCGGGTCACCGGCCGCCGCGATCGAGCCGCTGCGGCGCGCGATCGAGCGGAACGACTCGGTTGCCCAGACGTACTACCTGCTCGGACTGGTCTATCGCGACACCAATCGCATCGACGAGGCGATCGAGGCGCTCCAGCACGCCATCAAGATTGCGCCGACGCTGACGCCGGCCCGCGAGGAGCTGGCTGACGTCTTCCGGACGCAGGGCCGTTTGTCCGACGAGATGGCGGAACTCCAGAATCTGGCGGCACTCGATCAGAACGACGACCGCCGGATTGCGATCGCACTCGCCGCCGCGCGTCGCGGCCAGTTCGACGCGGCGCTGGCCGCCCTCGATGACGTGACGCCTGGCGGCGCCCACGACTCGCGCGTCCTGCTCGCGCGCGGACGCATCCTGCTCGCCCGGGCCGAGCGAACGCTCGATCCCGAGTGGGCCCGTCGTGCACAAGGCGTCTTCGACCAGGCTCTGGCGGGCTCGGCGCGACGCAGCGAGGGACTGGCGTTGTACGGGAGGGCGCTGTTCCTGACGGGCGACTATACCGGAGCCGAGCGGGTGCTGCGCGAAGCTGTCGCGACGTCGCCGGTCGACCGCGAGGCCTTCGGCTATCTCGCCGACGCGTGCGAGCGTCAGGGCGATATCGTGGACGCCCGGGACGCCCTGATCAACCTCGAGGCACTCGAGGGCGACACGGCGTCGGTCGCCGTGCGCGCCGCCCGCACTCGACGCATCGGGACGCTGTCGCTCAGGGCCGGCGATCCTCGGCGCGCCGTCGATTATCTCGGCCAGGCCATGGACCTTGGAGACACCGACGCCGCGACGCTGGCGCAGCTCGCCGACGCCTGCTGGCAGAGCGGCGACGCCGGCCGGGCGCGATCGACGCTGGCCCGGGCGGTCGAACTGGACCCGCATGCTCCCGACGTGGTGCGGTTGTCGCGAACGATCAAGTAGCGCGCGGATCGACGCGCTCGCGCAGCGCATCCCCAGCGAAGTTGAAGCCGAGGACCAGCACCGCAATCGCGAGCCCTGGCAGCACGGTCAAGTGCGGCGCGTCGAACAGGTGGGATCGTCCGGCGTCGAGCATCGTGCCCCAGCTTGGCGTCGGCGGCTGCACGCCCAGGCCGAGGAAGCTCAGCGACGCCTCCGCGATGATCGCGCCGGCCATGCCGAGCGTCGCCTGCACGGCCACCGCCGGAAGCGTGGCGGGAATCACATGACGCTGCAGCACGCGCGCAGGCGAGGCGCCCAGCGCACGCGCCGCCTGCACGTAGTCGAATTCGCGCACCTTCAGCACCTGTCCGCGGACGAGCCGCGCGTAGCCCACCCAGCCAATCAGCACGAGCGCCAGCACGACGTGGCCGAGCGAGGGGCCGAGCACCGCCACGAGCGCGATCGCCAGCAGGATCCCCGGAAACGCCATCAGCACGTCCATGATGCGTCCGAGGGACTGATCGACCGCGCCGCCCGCGTAGCCCGCAACCGCGCCAATGACCGTGCCGACGGTCGCCGAAATCGAGACGACGGCCAGTCCGACGAGGAACGAAATGCGCGCCCCGATCAGCAGGCGCGCCAGGATGTCGCGGCCCAGTTCGTCCAGGCCGAACGGATGCGCCCACGTCGGGCCGAGCAGCCGCTGCGGCAGATCCTGGGCCGCCGGGTCGTACGGCACGACCCACGGCCCCGCCACGGCGGCGATTGCAACGATGGCGACGATCCAAATCCCCAGGCGGCGCATCATTGATACCGGATCCGGGGATCGAGCCATGCGTACGCCAGGTCCACGAGCAGGTTCATCGCGACGTAGGTCACGGCGATGAACAGAATGCAGCCCTGCACGAGCGGGTAATCGCGGAACGAAATGGCCTGGATGAGAAGCCGACCGACCCCCGGCCAGGCAAAGATCGTCTCGGTGATGATCGTTCCGGTGAGCACGGCGCCAAACTGCAGGCCGACGATCGTCACGACCGGGATCAGGCTGTTGCGGAACGCGTGGACCACGACCGCCCGCGCGCGGGACAGCCCGCGCGCACGCGCCGCGACGACGTAGAGCTCCCGCAATTCCTCGACGAGGCTCGTCCGCGTCATCCGCGCCAGAATCGCCGCGAGGGCGGCGCCGAGGGTGATGGCTGGCAGCACCAGGTTGCGCCACGAGCCGGTGCCGGAGACCGGCAGCCAGCCCAGTTTGATGGCGAGCACGATCGCCAGCAGCGGGCCCAGCCAGAAATTCGGCATCGAAATCCCGGCCAGCGACGCCGCCATGGCCGCGCGGTCGATCGCCCGATCGCGGTTGAGCGCCGCCAGCACGCCAAGCGGAATCGCGACGAGCATGGCGACCGCCATCGCCGCGGTCGCCAGCTCCGCGGTGCGCCCGAGCCGTTGGGCGATCTCGCCCGAGACCGGCGTGCCGTACCGAAACGACGTGCCGAGGTCGCCGCGTATCAGGCGCGAGACGAAGAGCCGGTACTGCACGGCGAGCGGCTGATCCAGCCCGAGCTTCGTCCGGAGCTCCGCCACATCCGTGGCGGAGGCCGAGTCGCCGAGCATCGTCTGTGCCGGGTCGCCGGGCACGAGATGGATCAACGCGAACACGAGCGTCGCGACGCCGGCCAGCACTGGCAGCGTGAGAACGAGGCGTTTGATGACGTAGCGCGTCACGGCTCGGCGGATGATGTCCGCAACGCGGCCGATTACGCAACACCTACAGCATCGGGCCTGACGTCGTCGACGCCCAGTCGCTTCATCGCCTTCGACAGTCCCTGTCGCGTGAGGCCGAGCTCGCGCGCCGCCGCAAGGCGTCGTCCCGCGTGGCGCGCAAGCGCCGCGGCCACGAGGTCGCGCTCGAAGGCGCGCCGGGCGACGTCGAGCGGAACGGATCGCCCCGTGGCCGCGGCGTCTCGTCCCGCGAGCGCCTGAGTCACGTGGCGCTCGCCGACCCGGCCTCGGACCGGCGCGAGCAGCGCGAGCCCGGCGATCACGTTCTGCAGCTCGCGGACGTTGCCCGGCCAGTCGTGGCGCGCCAGGGCGCCGAGCGCGTCCGGTCCGAGCGTCGCGTGCTTGTTCACCTCGTCGAGCATGCGCCGCCAGCACGCCAGCGCGAGTCGCGGAATGTCCTCGACCCGAGCCCGCAGCGGCGGAATCTGGATGCGGACGACCGCGAGCCGGAACAGCAGGTCCTCGCGGAATCGGCCCTGCCCGACTTCCTCCGCCAGCGGCCGATTCGTGGCCGCGAGCACGCGGACGTCGACCGGCCGGGGCACGTTCTCGCCGAGCCGCCGGATCTCGCGCTCCTGCAGCGCACGCAGCAGCTTCGCCTGGCCCCGCGGCGACAACTCGCTGACCTCGTCGAGCAGCAGGCTGCTGCCGTGCGCGTCCTCGAAGATTCCGGGGCGGGCGCCAATGGCGCCCGTGAACGCGCCGCGTGCGTAGCCGAACAGCTCGGCCTCGACCAGGTCGTCGGTGAGCGCGGCGCAGTTGATCGCGCACATCCGCCGGTCCCGGCGGGCGCTCAGCCGGTGCAGGGCGCGGGCCACGAGCTCCTTCCCGGTCCCGCTCTCCCCCTCGATGACCACGGGAAAGTTCGTCGCGGCGGCCCGCCCGATGGCTTCGCGAACGGCCGCGATGGCCGGGCTCTCGCCAAGGATGTCCGGCGCGAGCGTCCGGCCCGCCGTCGCGAGTGCCAGTTGATCCAGCCGCGCCCGCAGCGCCGGCGCGCAGAGCGCGGCCAGCAGGCTGGCGGCTTCCGCCAGGGAGCCGCCCAGCTCCGCCGATCCCCGTACGACAGCAAGGCCAATCCGCGTGCCGAGGGACCGGACAGGAGCGACCGCCCAGGCCTCGGTCCCGTACCCAATCACGCGGACCGCTTCCGTTGACATCAGGGGATGGACCACGGGTCTCGAGACGTCCGCCTCCGTCAGCCCCTCACCCGCCACGAGTCGCGGCGCCTGGTCCGTGGCGACGAGCGCCGCGCCGTCGGCGCGCGCCTGCTGCCGCACCCACGCGCAAGCGCTCGAGAGCGCAGCGTGCTCGTCCTCGGCGTCGTGAACGATCTGCAACAACGCCGGTACCGCATGAAGTAGGTGCACGCCCGTCCTCCTCATTCCCCATCGTTCGAGCCCGCGCGCCCCGGTTCGCGCGACGAACTCACGCAGGCTCGCGGTCGCGCCGCCGGGGCCGGTCGCCGCGGCACGCAGCCTCGTCAACAAGGCGACGTAGAGCGCGGCTTCCGAGCCGTGAGCGCCCGGATCGCCCAGCAATACGCGAGCGTCCTCGCTTCGCCCGGCGGCGAGCAGCGCCTCCGCGTGGCAGGCGCGAAGGAGCGGGCCGAGATCCTTGCGTTCGCCGCGCGCCTCGCCCGCGCCGACGTCCGACGCTATCGCCGTCCAACGCCTCGGCCCGCCGAGCGAGTCGAGCAGGCCGCCCAGAGCGTCTACGACGTCCTCCTGACTGGCTCGAGTGTCGCCCGCCATGGCGTCAGCCCCGCCATGGACGAGCTGCGCAAGTACTTCGGCATCTGCCATCGCCCAGGCAACCAGGCCGGCGACGAGTAGCCCTTCGGACGCCGACGAACGACCCGGAGGGAGATGCGTCGCCGCTTCCTCGAAACGGCCCTGCCAGAAGAGCGTCTCGGCTCTGCCAAGACGGATAGCGGCCGGCACCTCGCCGCTGCGAACGCGCGCTTCGGCCGCCAGGCCGGCGAGCAGGGACTCCGCTGCGGAAAGCTCACCCATCGCCACCGCGATCCGCGCCAGCTCCGTGCCGGTGGCCACCCGGGCCGCCCAGCGCTGCATATGGGCGTCCACGGAACGCATCAGACGTCGGGCCTCGCTCCACGCGTTCCGGCGCGTGAGCGTCCGGCTCAGGAGCTGCGCCGCCCGCCCCGCCGCCAGGTCGTCGCCCCGCCGCCGCGCGCTTTCCACGGCAGCACGAAGCCATCGCTCGCCGGCGGCGCCCCGGCGTCGTGCCAGGCTGGACAAAGCGCGCGACAGCCGCACGTCGCGCGCACCGGCGTCGTCTTCGCCGGCGTTCTCGGTGATCGATCGCCGATAGGCCGGCGAGCGTTCTCGAACGTGTGCGATGGCGGCGGGACGCGAGGGCCCGCCCGGCGTGGGCCGAAGGTCGATGACGAGGTGCGCGCGCCCGCCCGATCGCGCAAGCCGACGCACAAGATCGCAAGCGCTGCTCGCCTCGCCGGCAGTCCGGACGAACATCGCCGAGTGCCGCCGGCGGTCGAAACGCTCGAGCCGATCCGTCGCGGCAACGCACGCGAAGCCACTGGTCTCGAGCAATTGCCTCGCGTGACGAACGACCACGCCGACGTCGAGCTCCGGCGGACACGGGATGTGAACCACGCGCGTCGCCGCCATGCGCCCGCCAGCGAGCCGGGCGATGTGTGCCGCCAGCGCGCGCTCGCGGACAAAGTGATCCGGAGTGTCGTCGATCAACACCTCATCTGGTGCAAAAAGCGCACCGCGACTTGGTTTCGACTGGCGCGCCTTCCCACCTGGGCGTTGCAGAAAGTTCGATAGAATGGCCCGCCGATGCTGCGTTTCCTGACAGCCGGGGAGTCTCACGGTCCGGCACTCGTCGTGATCGTCGAAGGCATGCCGGCGGGCTTGCCGTTGACGCCGGAGGCCTTGCTCCCGGACCTCGCGCGCCGCCAGCTCGGCTACGGGCGCGGGCGCCGCATGGCGATCGAGCAGGATCGCGCGGAAATTCTCTCGGGCGTCCGGCGCGGCGAAACGCTCGGCGGGCCGATTGCTCTGATGATCAGAAACCGCGACTGGGTCAACTGGCAGCACACGATGTCGGTCGAGGCCGCGCCGGACGACAGTCTGCCCGGCGCCCGGCGCGCGCCGGTGACGCGGCCGCGGCCCGGCCACGCGGATCTCGCCGGCGGCCTCAAGTACGATCGCGCCGATCTGCGCGACGTGCTCGAGCGCGCCAGCGCCCGCGAAACCGCCGCGCGCGTCGCGGCTGGCGCGATCGCTCGCGCGCTGCTCGCCCGCTATCACATCGACATCACCAGCCACGTCGTCGAAATTGGCGGCGCGGCGCTCCCCGACCCCGGCGCAGTGACGTTCGTGCAGGCGCTGGCCCTGCGCGCGGACGACGACGTGCGCTGTGTGGATGCGGGGGTCGCCGACGGCGATGCGGCGCGCCATCGACGCCGCCAAAGAGGCCGGCGACACGGTCGGCGGCGCGTTTGAAGTCATCGCGCATGGCGTGCCGGCCGGACTCGGCAGCTACGTGCAATGGGATCGCAAGCTCGACGGACGGCTGGCGCAGGCGGTGATGTCGATTCCGGCGATCAAGGCCGTCGGGATCGGTCGCGGTCCGGAGGTCGGGCACCTGCCCGGCTCGCAGGTACACGACGAGATCGTGCCGGCCGCCGGCTCGCCGACCGGGACGATTCCGGCCCTCTCCCGCCCCACCAACAACGCGGGCGGCCTCGAAGGCGGCGTGACCAACGGCGAGGACGTCCGCGTCACCGGCTGGATGAAGCCGATCTCGACGCTGATGAAGCCGCTCCGGTCGGTCGATCTCGCCACGATGGCCGATGCCGCCGCGACGATCGAGCGAAGCGACGTCTGCGCCGTGCCGGCCGCGGCCGTGGTCGGCGAAGCCATCGTCGCGTTCGTCCTCGCGGATGCGCTGCTCGAGAAGCTCGGCGCCGACAACGTCGCGGACATCGACGCCGCCTGGACGCGCCTGGCCGACTCGCTGAGCCGGCGTCTGACCCGTCCGACGGAGCGCCCCTGATGCTGCGGCGCCTCGTGCGCTACGGCGAGCCCGGTCTCAATCGTCCCGCCGCCCCGGTCACCGAGTTCGACGAGTCGCTCCAGCGGCTCATCGACGACATGGTGGACACGATGTACGCGGCGCCGGGGGTCGGTCTGGCCGCGCCGCAAGTCGGCGTCCCGCTGCGCGTCGCCGTCATCGATCTCAGCGTCGGCAAGCGGGGCGGCGAATTGCTGACGCTCGTCAACCCCGAGTTCGTCGAGCGCGACGGCATGCAGCTCGAGGACGAGGGCTGCCTCAGCCTCCCGGGCTTCACCGCGACGGTCGCGCGGCCGTTACGCGCGGTGGTTCGTGCCAAGGATCGAACCGGCGCCGAGCGGGTCATCGAGGGCACCGGCCTGCTGGCGCGCGCGCTGCAGCACGAGATCGATCACCTCGACGGCTTGCTCTTCCTCGACCGGCTCCGCGGCATCCAGCGCGACCTGATCGTCCGCAAGATTCGAAAGCTCCAGCGGCTCGGGAAGTGGTGATGCCGCTGCGATTGGTGTTCTTCGGCACGCCGGATTTCGCCGTTCCGACGCTCGAGCGTCTGCTCGCGTCGCCCCACGGCATCGTCGCCGTCGTGACCCAGCCCGACCGGCCGCGCGGCCGCGGCCAGCACGTGCGACCCGAGGCCGTGAAGGTGGCCGCGATCGAGCGCGGGCTGCCGGTTCATCAGCCCGACCGGGCCAGCGACGCGCGGTGGCTGCGCACCCTGGCGACCCTCCAGCCGGACCTCGGCGTGGTGGCCGCGTATGGGCAACTGCTGTCGCAGGAATTGTTGGATCTCCCCCGCCTCGGCATGATCAACGTGCACGCGTCGCTGCTGCCGCGCTGGCGCGGCGCCGCGCCCGTGCACCGCGCGATCATGGCCGGCGATCGATCGACGGGCGTCACCATCATGCGCGTTGTGCTCGCGCTCGACGCCGGGCCGATGATCGCGAAGGCCGAGACCGACATCGGCCCGAACGAGACCAGTGCCGAGCTCGAAGCTCGACTCGCGACGCTCGGCGCCGCGCTCGCCGGCACGGTCGTCGATCAACTGGCCGCCGGACCCGTCGCCGAAACGCCGCAGGACGAGGCGCTGAAGACCTACGCGTCGAGGCTGACCAGGCGCGACAGCGTCATCGACTGGGCGCGTCCCGCGGACGTCGTCCACAACCAGATTCGTGGCACGCTGCCGTGGCCGGCGGCTGGCGCGCTGCTCAAGGGGCGGCGCGTGATGTTCCTTCGATCTGCCGTCGCCAGCCGCGAGGCGACGACCGCCGCTCCCGGGACGATCGTGGACGTGGACGGCGAATCCTTCACCGTCGCCGCGCAACCCGGCGGCGTGCGGATTCTCCACCTGCAGGAAGCCGGACGCGCGCCGATGACCGTCGCCGCATTTCTCAACGGCCGGCGTATTTCCATGGGGGAAGTACTCGTCCCGCTGTCCGAGGGCCCCGGGTGACGCCGGCACGGCTGGCCGCGGCCCGCGTCCTGCAGGCGATCGATCGCGGCCGAACGACGCTCGCTGCCGAGATCGACGCCCAGCGAGCGGGCATCGACGACGAACGGGATCGCGGCCTGCTCCTGGAGCTTGCCGCGGGCACGCTGCGCTGGCGAAACGAGATCGACGCCAGGATCGGCGTGGTGAGCGACCGACCCATCGAGGCGCTTGATTCCGCCGTGCGGGCTACGCTGCGGCTGGGCGTGTATCAGCTCACGCATCTCGATCGCATTCCCGCACACGCCGTGGTGCACGAGGCCGTCGACGTGACACGCGCGCTGGGTCGCCCGCGCGCCGCGGGCTTCGTCAACGCCGTGCTGAGGCGCGTCGCGGCCGGGCAGTCCGATCGCGCGCTGCCGCCGGCTGCCGGGCCGTCCAGCTCCCTGGCTGAGCAGACGGCCTACCTCTCCATCGTCGGATCACATCCGGCATGGCTCGTGAAGCGCTGGCTGGCCCGGTTCGGCTTCGAGGCCGCCGCCGCGTGGTGTCAGTTCAACAACGCCGCGCCGAATGTCACGCTGCGGTCGGCGGGGCGCCTGGACGCCGCCGCGATGCTCGACGTGCTCGAACGCGCGGGGCTCACGCCGGTCCGGGCCCGCTGGCTCTCCGATGCGGTCGTCTTGCCTCCTGGATCGAGCGGCCGGATGCCAGGCGGCCTGCCGGCCGAGATCGTCGTCCAGGACGAGGGATCGCAGCTTGTCGCGCACGCGCTGGGCGCGCGCCCAGGTGAACGCGTGCTCGATGCGTGCGCGGCGCCCGGCGGCAAGACCGTCGTTCTGGCGACCAGCTTGGCCGGGGCGGGCCAGCTCGTGGCGTCCGATCTGCGGCCCGCGCGCGTGCGGCTGTTGCGCGCGGCGTTACAGCACGCAGCCGTCCAGGTACCCGTCGTGCAGCTGGACGCAGCGCGCGGGTTCCCGTTCGGTCCGGTCTTCGACGGCGTCCTCCTCGACGCGCCGTGCTCGGGCCTCGGCACGCTGCGGCGCGATCCGGACATCAAGTGGGCGCGCAGCGAGCGTGACCTCGTGCCATTCGCGACCGCGCAAGGCGCCATGCTGGCGCGCGCCGCGGACACCGTCCGGCCCGGTGGCCGGTTGTTGTATGCGACGTGCTCGAGCGAACCGGAAGAGAACGCCGAGGTGGTCCGTGCCTTCCTCGAGGCGCACGCGGAGTTCCGGCAGGCGCCAATCCGGTTTGGACCCGCCGTCGTGGACGGCGGACACCTCCTCGACCAAAGCGGTTCGTTGTGCACCCTGCCGTTTCGCGACGGCCTCGACGCGTTCTACGCCGCGCTGTTGGTCAGGCGGCAAGCGGCGTAGTACACTTTTTTCGACACGATGCCCATCGGCCAACCCAAGGCGGGCCGTTCCGCTGTGCGCCGACCCGATTCCGCGGTCAGGCACCCGATTCGTCATCGCGTCTGGATGGCCGGCACGCGGTTCATCCTCGTGGCCGCGCTGGCCGCGACGTTCTTTGCGTTCTTTCTCACGGCGGTTCGCGTCGCGACGCGCGCCCGCGAAGTCAAAGTGCCAGACGTGCGCGGGCGGACGGTCGCCGAGGCGACGAGCGTTCTCGCCAAGACCGGCCTGCTGATTCGCGAGGAGCCGCCCCGCCGGCCCGATCCGAAGATTCCGGCCGATCACGTGCTCTGGCAGGAACCTGAGCCGGGCGCCGTGCTCCGGAGTCAGCGCGCCGTCCGCATTCGCGTCAGCGACGGGCAGCGGGCACCCGTGCTGCCGGATGTGCTCGGCCAGCCCGATCGGACGGCGGAGCTCACGCTCGTCCAGGAGGGCGTGCAGATCACGGGCCGCGATGAAATCCGCACCGGCGACTACCCTGCCGACACGATCGTCGCGCAGGATCCTCCGGGGCGCGCGCGTGGCGCCGGCATCACGCTGCTGATCAATCGCGGCGAGATGGGCGCCAGCTACGTGATGCCCGATCTGATCGGCACGCCGGGCCAGCTCGTCCAGGACCTTCTCCGAAAGCGCGGGCTCCGCGTGACGATTTCCGCGTCGGTGCCGTATCCCGGCATTCCGCCGGGCGTCGTGATCCGGCAGACGCCGCAGGCCGGCTTTCAGATCGGCGATCGTGAGCTGATCTCGCTGGAGGTCAGCAAGTGAGCGTGCGGATCGCTCCGTCCATCCTGTCGGCAGACTTCGCGCGCCTGGCCGAGGCCGTCGAGCGGATCGAGGCCGGCGGCGCCGATCTCGTGCACGTCGACGTGATGGACGGCCATTTCGTGCCGAACATCACGATCGGGCCGCCCGTCGTCACGGCGCTCAAGCGCGTCACGTCGCTGCCGCTCGACGTGCACCTGATGATCAGCGATCCCGATCGCTACCTCGAGGCGTTCGTCGAGGCCGGCGCGTCGATGCTCACGGTGCACCTGGAGGTGCTGCCGCATCTGCACCGGACGCTGACGCACATTCGTACGCTCGGCGCCAAGGCCGGCGTGGCGATCAACCCGTCCACGCCGGTCCTGATGACGCGCGACGTCATCGCCGAGATGGATCACCTGCTGGTGATGTCCGTCAATCCTGGCTTCGGGGGACAGGTGTTCATCCCGCACTCCCTCACCAAGATCGCCGAGGCCCGTGACATGATCGCGAGAGCAGGCGGCAAGACGGTGATCGAGGTGGACGGCGGCATCGACCGCGAGAACGCCTCGGCGGTCGTGCGGGCCGGCGCGCAGGTGCTCGTCGCGGGCGCGTCCGTGTTCGGCACGGCGGACGCGGCCGAAGCGACGCGCGCGCTTCGCCGGGCCGCTGGGGCGGCCGCCTGAATCCCGATGCCCTCGTCCACGACGACACTGCGCGTGAGGTATGCCGAGACGGACCGCATGGGCGTCGTCTACTACGCGAATTTCTTCGTCTGGTTCGAGGTGGCGCGCGCCGACCTGCTGCGGAGCCTCGGCTGGACGTACCGCGAAATGGAAGAGACCGGAGTATTCCTGCCCGTGATCGAGGCGCACTGTGAATATCGCCGCCCGGCGCGGTACGACGATGAGATCGAAATCCGCACCGAGCGGCCTCCTGACCTCGCCGATTCGCATGATGTTCGAGTACGAAGTCTCCGTGTGCGGTCAGCGCGGTGTCTGCGCCGTCGGCCGGACGGTGCACGCGGCGCTCGACGCGGCCGGCCGTCCGGTCCGGCTGCCGGCGCGCGTTCGCGAGGCGTTCGCATGAAGGCGCTGGTGACCGGCGCCGCCGGCTTCATCGGATCGCATCTGTCCGCCGTGCTCGCCGGGCGTGGCGCGGACGTAGTGGGCCTGGACTGTTTCACCGACTACTACGCGCGCGAGATCAAAGAGGCCAACCTTGCGGCGCTGGCCGGCGTGCCGCGCTTTCGGTTCGTCGAAGGCGCGCTGCAGAGCGTCGACCTGCACGCCCTGCTCGACGGCGTGACGCACGTCTTCCATCTGGCGGCGCAGGCGGGCGTGCGGCGCAGCTGGGGGACGGAGTTTGCCGTCTACACGTCGCACAACGTCGAGGCGACGCAGTTGCTCCTCGAGGCCGTCAAGTCCCGGCCCATTACCCGCTTCGTCTACGCGTCGAGCTCGTCGGTCTACGGCGACCTGGCGGCGATCCCGATGCGCGAGGAATCACCGCTCCACCCCGTCTCGCCGTACGGCGTCACGAAGCTCGCGGCCGAGCACCTCTGTTCGCTGTACTACGTGAACTTCCAGGTGCCGACGGTTTCGCTGCGGTACTTCACGGTTTACGGCCCGCGCCAGCGTCCGGATATGGCGTTCCATCGCTTTATTCGGGCCGCATTGGACGGGCGGTCGATTACGATCTATGGAGACGGCGAGCAGACCCGGGATTTTACCTTTGTCGCCGATGCGGCCCGGGCGACGGCGGACGCAGGCGACCACGGACGCCCCGGCGCCGTCTATAACATCGGCGGGGGGAGTCGGGTCACCGTCAACTCGGTGCTCGAGCGCCTCGCCCGCATTACCGGCCGCGCGCTCGATATCCGCCGAGAGGCCCCCCAGAAAGGTGACATGCGCGATACGTTTGCCGACACGACCCGAGCCCGCGAGGACCTCGATTTCCGCCCGGCGCACACCCTCGAGGACGGCCTGCAGGCCGAATACGAGTGGCTGGCGCGCATGCCTCCGACGAGCACACGCTGACATGAGCTGGCTGTTTTTCGCGACGCGGCCGCCGCGCCGCACGATCGGCTTTGTCCTGGCCATTGGGCTCGCGGCCGCCTCCGCCTGCGGCAAGAAGGCGGACCCGACGCTGCCGGCCGCCGGGTCGGTCGATGCCGACAAATTTCTGTTCGATCGCGGAACCGCCGCGCTCGACAAGAAGAAGTGGCTCGAGGCGCGCGAGTACTTCAAGAAGATCATCGACACCTATCCGCAGAGCCAGTACCGCGCGGACGCGAAGCTCGGCGTCGGCGATTCGTACCTCGGCGAGGGGCACTCCGACTCCTATGTCCTGGGCGTGAACGAGTTCCGGGAGTTCCTGCAGCTCTTCCCTCTCAACCCGCGGGCCGACTACGCCCAATACAAGATCTGCCTCGCCGACTCGCGACAGATGCTCTCGCCGCAGCGCGACCAGACGGCGACGCACGAAGCGCTGCGGGACTGCGACGCGTTCATTACGACGTATCCCGACAGCGAGCTGCGTCCGGAAGTCGAGAAGGTCCGCCGGGTCGCACGCGACCGGCTGTCCGAGCACGAGTTCGAGGTCGGCCTCAGCTACTTCCACCAGCGCTGGTACCCTGGCGCGATCATGCGCTTGCAGGGGCTGCTGAAGGACGATCCGGAGTTCTCACGGATGGACGCCGTCTACTTCTACCTGGGCGAGTCGTTCTACAAGGGGCTGAAGGAAGCGGAGGCGCTGCCCAACTACGCGAAGATCGTCGAGTCGTATCCGAAGAGCGAGTACTTGCAGAAGGCCAAAGCGCGGATCGCGACGATCAAGATCAGGCACTGACGCGGTCGCGCTCTCGCTCTCGATCGGGCTCTCCGCGGCTGGCGGCAAGCGTCGGGCCGGCCGGCGGGGCCGGTCGAGCGAGCATCGCGTTGAAACGGCGGGAGTAGTCCACGGCCGAGACGAGGGCGGCAATCGTCGCGACCCAGAGCGCGATCTGCCCCACGATGAAGAACTCCTGCATCTGGCCGCGCCCGAGGATCAGCACCAGAATCGCGACCACCTGCGCGACCATCTTGACCTTGCCGATGGGCGACGCCGGCAGCGACTGCCCGCGCGCGTGCGCGATGCTCCGCAGGACCGTCACCGAGAACTCCCGGCCCAGGATCACCGCGACCATCCACGCCGGCGCCAGCTCCATCTGGACGAGCGAGACGAGTGCGGCGGTCACGAGCAGCTTGTCGGCCAGCGGGTCCATCCACTGCCCGAATCCCGTTACCTGCTTGCGGCGTCGAGCGAGATATCCGTCGAGCCAGTCGGTGAGTGACGCCACCGCGAAGATGCCGGCGCCCAACAGCTCTTTGCTGACCCCGAGAATCGGCTGACCTTTGGCCGTCAGGAGCACGACGACCAGGAGCGGCACCAGGAAGATGCGTCCGAGCGTGATCGCGTTCGGCAGGTTCACGGTCGCCCTGTCCAATTGTAGGGCAAAACGAGTCGGCGCTTGCTATGATGGTCGGCTGACATGAAGGCTATTCTGCTCGCCGGTGGCAAGGGCACGCGCCTCCGGCCGCTCACGCTCAACACGCCCAAACCCATCGTCCCGATCTTCGATCGCCCGTTTCTGCGCTACCAGATCGACCTGCTGCGCCAGGTGCCGGAGATCGACGAGGTGGTGCTGAGCCTCAACTATCAACCCGGCCGCATCGAAGAGGTCTTCGGCGACGGGAGCGATCTCGGCCTCCACCTGCGGTACGTGGTCGAGCCCACGCCGCTCGGAACCGGTGGCGCCATCCGGTTTGCGGCGGGCGCCGGTCTCGGCGAGCCAATCGTGGTGTTCAACGGCGACGTGCTGACGGCCGTGGACCTGGCCGCCGTCATCCGGCTGCACCGCGAACGCGAGGCCAAGGCGACGATCGTGCTCACGCCGGTCGACAATCCCGCCGCCTACGGGCTCGTCGAGACGGACCCGGCCGGAAACATCCTGGCGTTCCTCGAGAAGCCCTCGCCCGACCAGATTCGGTGCAACACCATCAACGCGGGGATCTACGTGCTCGAGCCGGACACGCTCGACCGCGTGCCGAGGGACACGGCCTACTCGATCGAGCGGAGCTACTTTCCCTCCCTGATCGAGGAGCAGGCCCGCTTCGTGGCGCACATCGACCCGGGCTACTGGCTCGACATCGGCACGCCGGAAAAGTATCGACAGGCGCATCGTGACATCATGGATGGACGGTTCGCGGTCGAGCCGTTCGCCGGACGCGCGGGGACCGTGGTGGTGTCGTCCGAGGCGCGGATCGAGGACGGCGTGACGCTGGAGGGCCCGTGCTTCGTCGCGGCCGGCGCGACCATCAAGCGAGGCGCGCGGATTGGTCCGCACAGCGTGATCGGCCCGCACTGTCACATCGCCGAGGACGCCGTTGTGGCGAACACGATTCTGTGGCCGACCTGCTGGGTGGACAGCGAAGCGCGCCTCACCGGCACGCTCGCGGGGCGGTCGTGCCACTTCGGCAGGAACGCCACGATCGGCGACACGCTGTTTGGCGACAAGTCGGTGGTCACGGACTTCTCACGGTGCTAGTCACGGTGCCAGGTGCCAAGTGCCACGTGCAAGGTGCCGGTGCAAGGTGCGGTGCTTGGTGCGGTGCTTGGTGCCCGTCCCAGTGCCCAGTGCCCACCGCCTAGTGCCTGAACTAATGCCCAGTGCCTAGTGCCCGATCTTCCATGACACCATCGATCTTCAAAGCCTACGACGTTCGCGGTCTCTACCCGACTGAGCTCGACGAGAGCGGCGCCCACGATATCGGGCGCGCCTACGTCGCCTACCTGAACGCGAGGCGGATTGGCGTGTCGCGCGACATGCGGCTCTCGTCGCCGACGCTGGCGGCGGCCTTCATCGACGGCGCGCGCAAGCAGGGCGCCACGGTCGTCGACTACGGCATGTGCGCGACCGACATGCTCTACTTCGGCGTGGTCCGCGACGGGCTCGACGGCGGCGTCCAGATCACCGCGTCGCACAATCCCAAGCAGTACAACGGCGTGAAGATGGTCCGGCGCGAAGCCTTTCCCCTCTCGGGCGACGCCGGCATCGGTGAGATCTCGGCGATGGTCACCAAGGGCACGATTCCCGCGCCGCCGGCCCAGCCGGGCGGCCTCGAATCGAGCGACCTGCTGCCGGACTACATCGAGAAGGTCTTGTCGTTCGTCGATGCCAAGGCCATCGCGCCGTTCAACGTCATCCTCGACGCCGGGAGCGGAATGGGCGGGCTCGTCGCGCCGCCGCTGTTCGATCGGCTCGCGTGCCGGACGACGCGCCTGTGCTTCAAGATTGACGGATCGTTTCCCACGCATGAGGCCAACCCGCTCATCGAGGCCAACCGCCGGGACATCGTCGAGCGCGTGAAGGCGACCGGCGCCGACATCGGCATCGCCTGGGACGGGGACGCCGATCGGTGCTTCTTCGTGGACGGCCACGGCGAGTTCGTCTCCGGCGACTTCATCACCGCCCTGCTCGCCCACGCCTTCCTGCTCAAGTCCCCCGGCGAAAAGATCGTCTACGACCTGCGCGCGAGCTACGCGGTGAAGGACACGGTGAACGACTCGGGCGGCACGGCGCTGATGAATCGTGTCGGCCACGCGTTCATCAAGGCGCGCATGCGGCAGGAGAACGCGATTTTCGGCGGCGAAGTCACCGGACACTACTACTTCCGCGACTTCTACTACTGCGACAACGGGTTCATCCCTGCGCTCCTGATTCTCGAGCTGATGTCGAAGAAGAAGACGACGCTGGCCGAGCTGCTGGCGCCGCTGCGCGCCAAGTACTTCATCTCGGGCGAGATCAACACCAAGGTCGGAGACATGGCCGCGGTTGACGCGCGGCTGAACGATCTGAAGCGGCACTACGGTAATGCGACGCGCACCTACGAAATCGACGGCTTTTCGGCGGAGTTTCCGGATTGGCACTTCAACGTCCGGCCGTCGAATACCGAGCCGCTGCTCCGGCTCAACCTCGAGGGCAAGACACCGGAGTTGATGGCCGCGAAGCGCGACGAAGTGCTGGCGGTGATTCGAAAAAGCTAGCAGCGTTTTCCGGTTGGGCGTGGTACGTCGGGCCCGCCCGACTGTGAGCGAGCCGACACGCGCCGCTCGAAAAACGGTGCGGCGCCGGGTGACCGAGGCTTGGGTGACCGGGACCCAAGCCGAGTGCGCCAAGACGAACGCGGTGCAGCGCCGTCTTTCCGGCTCGTCGAGCCGGAGGGCGGCACGACGTGCTACGCGCAACCGGAAAACGCCGTAGCACTTGGGCGGCTGCTATGATGGGCAGTCGCCGGACGCGGGCTTAGCATAGTGGTAATGCTCTGGCTTCCCAAGCCAGCTAGACGGGTTCGATTCCCGTAGCCCGCTTTCCACTATCAATCCGAGGGACTTCGTCCCTCGGACTCCCTTACACGCTCACTCGCGGGGGCCCCTTCCTCCCCACTCCGTTCGCGTGGGCTCGCTCGCGTCGCTCGCTCGCCTCGTGCCTCCGTGCACCTCCCAACGCGCCTTGCCGCCGTAGCTGCGCGCGCAGCGCGCGTGAGCGACGGCCGGGCCGCTCCGCCGGGCTCGCGAGCTGCCGCTCACTCGCGCTGATCCACTTTGGAACCCGCGCTATACTCCCGTCGCCAGCCCGCCTTGACGTTCAGGGGTTCGACGCGTGCGCATTGTCCCGGTTGCAGCGTGTGTCGTGCTGACGGCGACCCTTTCTCCGCTTGCATGTGGCAGCATGGCGCCGGCTCCGACCGCGGCATCACCTGGACGCACACGGCGCGCGGGTTCGCCTGGCACTCGGTGACGTCGTTCGTTGCCGCGAACAGCCACGACCTGTTCGTGATGGATCCGGCATCTGGGTCATCGACCTCGCATAGCCGTAACAAGCCCCTATAATCGGTTCCATGACCGTCGAGCAATTCCTGGCGTTGCCGGGCGGCGAGCTGATCGCCGAAGGCCTGCGGGACCTCGACGCCGGGCGCGAGACAATCGCCTCGCTGCTCGTCGAAATTGGATCACCGCGGCTACGACAGTGCGGCATCGTCGTCCGTTCAACCACGGAACGTCCCGAACATGGTCTCTATCGCCTTCTGGCCCTCGAGTCTCCGGCAAGCGCACATGCGCGATACAACGCGTTGGTCAGACGGCTGGTCAGTTTCGAGCGGGCCATGGGATGCGTGAGTTAGCCGACGCCGAGCGGATCAACGCGTTCATGCGCGCGCTCGCGCGGGCGGCGACGTTACCCGGCCGGGTGTATCTCACGGGCGGCGCCACGGCGGTCCTGCATGGCTGGCGCGCTGCCACCATCGACGTGGACATCAAACTGGTGCCCGACGCGGATCCCCTGCTGCGCGCGATTCCCGACCTCAAAGAATCGCTCCATCTGAACGTCGAGCTCGCCTCCCCGGATGACTTCATTCCGGTCAAAGACGGATGGGCCGATCGCAGTCCCTTCATCCGGCAAGAAGGTCTGCTGTCGTTCCATCACTTCGACCTGTACGCGCAGGCGCTCGCCAAGATCGAGCGCGGACACGCCACGGATCAGCGCGATGTTGGCGAATTGATCGGACGTGGCTTGGTGGAGGTGGACCAACTCACTGATTACTTTGAGGCGATTCGACCGCGCCTCTATCGCTTTCCAGCAATCGACGCCGCGTCATTCGCTCGAGCCGTCGCCGACGTCGCCGCCTCCGCGAGACGTCGGGACAGGCCGACTTCATTCGACCCGGGAGTCTGATGCCGCTACGAATTCGCGTCGGTGCCGCAGCCAGTCAGGAGCTTCGATGGGCCTGCCGCCAGGTCCGTACGCGCGGGTGGCGTGCAATGGTGGTTGTTGCGCCTCGGCAGACACTTCAAAACGGCAATTAATTGACGCCGGTCAAGACTGGTGAGAGTTCTACTTCGTGCGGGCAGTTGACAATCCCGGCCGCCCTTCTTCAGACTGGCGTCCAGCGCGCTTTGGGGCGCCTCCTGTCCGCGGCAAGGGAGCCAGCTCCCACCCATTCGGGTTCGTGACGACAACCGAACCTTCTTCCGGCCTGATCCAAGCGGACGTCAGGCATCGATCGGAAGGAGGCCTCCGTGTCTGCCACCCTCGACAATTTCCGCAAGTCCGCCAAGCGCTGGCTCAAAGCCCTCCGCTCGGGCGATCCCGACGCACGTGCGCGGCTCGATCGGGCGTATCCCGGCGCGCCTGGCGTCCCGACGCTCCGCGACGTGCAGCACGCACTCGCCCGCGAGAACGGACACGAGAGCTGGAACGCGCTCACCAACGCGCTCGCGGCCGAGCAGGCCGGAACGCCGCTGGCCGCGCTCCTCTTCGCCGCTTACCGCGGCGAGACGGCGACCGTGACGGCCCTCCTCGACGCGGAGCCTCGGCTCGTGAACGAGCGCGGGCACCTCGCCGGCTTCGACGGCGAGCGGACCGCGCTCCACTTCGCCGCAGCGCACGCCGACGTCGTCGGCGCGCTCCTCGCACGCGGCGCGGATCCGAACGTCGAAGACCAGGCCGGGCTGACGCCGTTCGACCAGGCGGCGCTCGACGGCGCCGACGCGTCGGTGCGCACGCTGCTCGGCGCGGGCGCTCGGATGACGCTCCCGGGGGCGATAGCACTCGAGCGGGCGGATGACGTCGACCGGCTCGTTCGCGAGCGGCCGGACCTCGTCTCGATGACGAACGAGCGCCGGTGGGCGCGACTCCTCGCCCATGCAACGCGGCGCGCGCCCGGCCGCGTCATCGAGGCACTGCTCCGGACGCTCTCGCGCCTGCGTGCGGGACTGTCGGTCGTCAACGTGACCCTGAACGACGGATCCACCCCGCTCCACGCCGCGGCGTTCCACGGCAACGACGCCGCGGTCGCCGTGCTGCTCGCCCACGGCGCCGATCCCCGGCTTCGCGACGCGGCGCACTGCCGCACGCCGGCATCCTGGGCCGCCTCGGCTGGCCACACGGCCGTGGCGAACCGGATCCTCGCCGCGGACATCGATCTGTTCGACGCCGTGTCGTTCGATCGCGGCGATCGCATCGGTTCGATTCTCGACGCCGATCCCGGTGCGATCGACCGGTCGTTCGGCGCGTACGCCGCCTGTGGCACGCCCGATGACGCGGATCGACCGGCGCCGGACGATCTGCCGCTCGACTGGGCGATGAAACAGAACCGCGCCAGCGCCATTGACGTGCTGACGAGGCGCGGTGCACGGAACCGTCCGGCCGACGAGGTCCGCCGCGCTCTTGAGGTCGCCGCGTTCCTGCAGGCGGCCTGCTGGGATCACACCGTCCACGGCCGAAGCGACCACCGCATGTTCGACCGCGCCGCACAGCGCATGCTGCGCAACGACCCGTCGCTCGCCGCGGCTGATCTGTACACCGCGATCGTCTGCGGCGAGGCCGACGCGGCGGCGCGGCGGCTCGCTGAACGGCCAGACGCCGCGCGCTCCCGCGGCGGCGCTCGGGGCTGGACGCCGCTGCTCTATCTCGCGTACGCGCGATTCACGCATCCGCCGACCATCGAGCATGCGCTCGCGATGGCGCGGCTGCTCCTCGATCACGGCGCGAATCCGGACGACTTCTACATGGCCGGCGACGGGCAGTACAGCGTGCTCACCGGCGTGGCGGGCGAGGGCGAGCAGGACGCGCCGAGGCAGCCGTACGCGGCGGCGCTCTTCGATCTGCTGCTGGCGCGCGGCGCCGAGCCGTTCGACGTCCAGATCCTCTACAACACGCACTTCAGCGGCGACATGCGCTGGTGGCTCGAGCTCGTCCACGCGCGCACCACTGGCACGCCGCGCGGTGACGCGTGGCGCGACCCCGAGTGGCCGATGTTCGACATGGGTGCGTACGGCTCTGGCGCGCGATTCGTCCTCGAGACGGCGATCAAGACGCGCCGGATCGATCTCGCCGAATGGGCGCTCGCCCACGGCGCCAACCCGAACGCCACGCCCGCGCGCGACCCGCGGTTTCCCAAGCGCAGCCTGTACCGAGCTCGCACTCGTCGAGGGCCGGCCGGAGTTCGCCGAACTACTCGCCCGCAACGGCGCCGTGCGATCGACGCCGAGACTCGACGAGGACGAGCGTTTTCTCGACGCGTGCTTTCGGCTCGACCGCGATTCGGTGCGCGACGCGCTGCGCGCGCACCCCGAAGGGCTCGCCTCCCCACGGCCGATGTTCGAGGCGGCCAAGCGGAATCGTGCCGACGTCCTCGCGATGCTCGTCGATCTCGGGTACTCGCCGGACGTCGAGGACCGGACGCACAAGCGGCCGCTCCACGAAGCCGCCGCGCACGATGCGGCGGCCGCGGCTTCGCTCCTCGTCGAACGCGGCGCCGACGTCGACGCGCGCGAGACGACCTACGGCGGCACGCCATTCCGCTGGGCCGCGCACGGCGACAAGTTCGCGGTGCTAAACCTGCTCGCCGCGCGCAGCCGCGATCTCTGGGGGCTCGCGCGCCGCGGGTTCGTCAATCGCGTGCGCGAGGTCCTCGCCGAGGATTCCGCGCTCGCCCGCCAGGTCCGCGACGGCGGCGACACGCTGCTCTGGGCGATCCCGGACGACGAGGACCAGGCGCTCGAAATCGTGGATCTGTTTCTGGCCGCCGGCGCCGACCCGACATTGAAGAACGATCAGGGCCGCACGGCCGCCGACTGGGCGCGGCGCCGCGGGATGCTGCAGGTGGCGGCGCGGCTGGGCGGGTAATGCGGACGATCACATCGTCGGGGTCTTTTGTCCGCCGCTCGATTCGAGCGCCGCCTGATGCTTCCGGCAGTACGCGTCCCGGGAACCCGCCAGGGCATGGCGCGGCTCGAATCGCCGCTCGACCTGGATCCGAGGTGGTTAGTTACCGAAATGCGGGACTCTCGGGTTCGATTCCCGCAGCCCGCGTGCCCTTACGAAGGGCGTGACGCGCGGTACTCCGCGAGCCATTGCTGGCTCACCCAGCCAAGATCTGCACGGCGCCTCTTCTCACTCCATCCGCGGAGCCCGACGCGGAGGATGACAAGGAGCGCCGTGATGAACAGGCCGGTGACAAGCATAAGCTCACCCCTTGCGAACGCGCTTTAGGGCGAAGTGCGCTCGAACCTCACGGTTCGCGCCAGAAGGTTCGGCGCTGCGGTGCGCTCGGCGTCGATCCACGCATGAGACTGTGGCGACGGTGTGCCATCCGCGTCCGTGTGCGTCCACCAGGCTGACTCGAGGCGGGCCGCGTCCGGCAACCGGAGGCCCAGGAGGTCTTCAATCTGGCCAAACGTCAACACGACGGCGTCGGCATACCGATCCTTCAAGTACTTGTGCAGCGAGCGGTACTTGGCATGAACCGCCGCCGAATCGGGCCAGGCCGCTGGATAGTCCATCCCTCACGGTAACGCGGAGTTCGTGGCGAGCGCTGTTCAGGATTGCACACCGACCCTGTCGGACGCCTCAGCTGCCCGTCGCTTCGTTGAGAGAGGCGCCAGACCCGCTCGGCCTCGAGCGGAAGCGACGGAACGGCAGATGGCAATCATGCTTGCGCAAAAAGGCCAAGAACCGTTTGTAGTCCTCGGCCGGCATGTTGAAGAGCTCGATGAGCTGTCGATAATTGCCGTTGGTGCGAGCCAACCCGATCTCAATCAGCGTGCGGAGTTCGTTGCGCGTGAGATCGCGCGTCATGAACAGTGGATGGACGGCGGACCAAAACGAATCGCGGCCGTCGATCATCGCGATCGACAGGGCTTCGGCTGGCGACGCCGCGTGCGCCGCCGACTGGTGCCCGGCGTCCACCCGAAGGGCCGTCGCTGGGCGAACCGCGCCAATGCCGCTGACTTCGGCGGGAAGATCACCCGAATCGATGACTGGTCCCGGCGCTCTCAGCACGACGCGCTCGATGACGTTCTTCAGCTCGCGAACGTTCCCGGGCCATCGATAGGCGGCGAGGGCCTGCGACGCGGCGGGCGAGACCGCCAGCGGAGCCACGTTGTGCGCCTGGCCGTAGGCGCGGAGGAAGAACTCCACAAGCAGAGGAATGTCTTCCCGGCGCGCCCGCAACGGCGGCATCAACAGGGGAATCACGTTCAGACGAAAATACAGGTCCTCGCGGAAGGCGCCCGACGCGATCTGCACTTCGAGGTCCCGGTTGGTCGCGGTGATGAGCCGGACGTTCACGCTCTGGGAGCGGTCGGACCCGATGCGCTGGCATTCGCCCGATTCGACGAAGCGCAGGAGGACGACCTGCATCCGAGGACTCATCTCGCCGACCTCGTCCAGGAACAGGGTGCCGTTCGACGCCAGCTCGACCAGCCCGAGCTTGTCCCGGTACGCGCCGGTGAAGCTGCCGCGGACATGTCCAAAGAGCTCAGATTCGAGGAGCGAGTCCGGCAGGCCGGCGCAGTTCAGCGTGACAATCGGCGCCGAAGCGCGCGCGCTTCGATGGTGAATCAGCCGCGCGATCACTTCCTTGCCGGCGCCCGTTTCGCCGGTGATCAGCACCTTCGCGTCGGACCGGGCCGCCCGGTCGATCTCGTCTTCAATGGCAAGGACGGCGGCGCTTTGGCCTGTCAATCGAACTTCAGTCCGGAGAGCCGTCAATGACGCTTTCATGCAGACAGCAAGCATGCCGAAGAAAGACGCATACGTCTGTGCAATATTGGTCAGACGGCTGGTCAGGTTCGTGCGGGCCATGGGATGCGTGAGTTAGCCGACGCCGAGCGGCACGTCCATACGTGCTACCATATATGGCATGGACAAGACGACGCTGTATCTCGAGGCAGTGGATTACCGAAAGCTGAAACGCATCGCAGCAAACAAGGGACAGTCCCCCGCGTCGCTGGTGCGGGAAGCCATCGCCGAGTACGTGACGCGTCACGGCCATGCCAGTCTGCCGGCCAGCGTCGGCGCGTTCGGCAGCGGACGCGGGGACCTCGGCGAACGGGCGGAGGAGTTGCTCGACGGGTTCGGCGAGCCCGCCATTCCGCGTGACGACCACGACGCGACGCGGCTGCCGCGAAGCACCGCACGGCCGAAAGCTCGTGATCGTCGCTGACACAGGCGTCATCGTCGCGCTTATCGACAAAGACGATCAGCATCACGCGGATGTGCGGGCGCTCTTCGCCGCCAATCCCGACGAGTGGCTGCTGCCGTGGGCCATCCTGCCTGAAGTCGGCTATCTGATCGCACGTGAGCTGGGCGCCGCCGCCGAACGCGCGTGGCTCGCGGACCTCGCCAGGGGCGCTTTCGCGATTGAATGGGCAGGCGCGGGCGACCTCGCCGCCGCGCGCGCCCTCGTCGAGCGCTACGCCGCCCTCGAGATGGGACTGGTCGATGCGGTCGTATTGGCGACGGCCGAACGCCTGCGCGCCGACATCGCGACATTCGATCTCCGCCACTTCGGCCCCGTGCGGCTCATCCACAATCCTCGGCTCCTGCCGCGCGACGGCGGGACTGCGCCGCGGCGGCGGGTGCGATCTTGCGGTCGAACGCGATTGTCCAGTCGCCGGTCATAGCACTATGATGCCGCTGCGTGGCGCTCCCCGCCGGCACGTGCATCGGGCCCTACGAGGTCATCGGCGCCATCGGGGCCGGCGGCATGGGAGAGGTCTACCGCGCGCGTGACCTCAAGCTCAACCGCGAAGTCGCGCTCAAGACGCTCCCCGAGGGATTCGCGCTCGATCCGGAGCGCCTTGCCCGATTCCGCCGCGAGGCGCACGTTCTGGCGGCGCTCAACCACCCGAACATCGGACACATCTACGGTCTCGAGGACGCCGGTCCGTCGCCAGCCCTCGTGCTCGAACTGGTCGAAGGCCCCACGCTGGCCGATTGGTTGGCTCACGGGCCGCTCGCGCTCGCCGACGCCCTCCAGGTCGCCAGGCAAATCGCGCTCGCGCTCGAGGCCGCCCACGAGCAGAACGTCATCCACCGCGACCTCAAGCCGTCGAACGTGAAGGTCCGCGACGATGGCACGGTGAAGGTGCTGGATTTCGGCCTGGCCAAAGCGCTCGGTGCGGACGCGACCGGTGCCGCGTCGGACATGGCCAATTCGCCGACGCTCACGAATCGAGCGACGGCGCTCGGCGTCATCCTGGGCACGGCGGCCTACATGGCGCCCGAGCAGGCGAAGGGCAAGACCGTCGACAAGCGCGCCGACATCTGGTCGTTCGGCGTGGTGCTCTTCGAGATGCTCACGGGTCGTCGTCTTTTCCGCGGCGAGGACGTCTCGGACACGCTGGCTGAAGTGCTGAAAAAGGACGTCGACTGGCAGGCGCTGCCGGCCTCCACGCCGCCGGCGATTCTGCGGCTGCTCCACCGCTGCCTCGAGCGCGATCCCCGGCAGCGCCTGCACGACATCGCGGACGCGCGGGTGGAGATCGACGAGGCGCTGACGGCGCCACGGGCGGCACCCGGGCCCACCGTCGCGGCCATGCCGCGCCGCGAGCGATGGCTCTGGATCGCCGCGCTTGGCGCGACTGCAGCGGCTTCGGCGGCGATTGTGTGGTGGATCCGACCCGCGCCATCCCCGCCGCCCGAAACACGGCTGCAGATCGTGACGCCACCCACGCGGAATCCGATGTTGCTCGCAGTGTCACCCGATGGCCGCACCGTGGCGTTTCTGGTGACGACCGACGAGAAGACGGAGATCTGGACGCGGCCGCTCGACGCGGAAGGCCCGCGTCCCCTGCCAGGGGCGGACGTGGCCTCCCCGGGAGGCGGGCTCTGGTGGTCGTCTGATGGCCGCTCCCTCTTCTTCATCGATGCCGCGCTGCTGAAGGAGATCCCGAGTGGCGGCGGGACGCCACACGTCCTGCCGGATCGTCTCGGCGGCTTCGGCGCATCCCCGAACGCCGAGGGCACGGTCCTCTTCGCACCCGCGAACGGCGCGCCGATCTACCGCATCCGCGCAGGAGGCGGCGCGCCCGAAGAGGCGACGCGGGTCGTCGCGCCGCAGGTGGGGCACCGGTTCCCCTTCTTCCTGCCCGATGGCCGGCACTTCCTGTTCCTCGCCACGGGCCCCGCCAGGGTTCAGGGCATCTACGTCGGGACGCTCGACTCGAAGGACGCGCGCCTGCTCGGTACTGGGCGACACGTTGGCGCAGTTCCTGCCGCCCGACTGGGTGCTCTTCGGCCGGCAGGATGCGCTGTTGGCCCAGCGCGTCAACGCCGACACCTGGGAAGCGCTTGGCGAGCCGCAGTTCATCGCCGGCAACGTGCTGCAGCAGGCCAACGTCTTCGGCAGTCTGGCCCTGGCCGTGTCCGCCGCCGGGACGCTCGCGTACCGCGAACGCGTTGCTCCCAGGCACCGGCTGCTCTGGTTCGATCGGTCCGGCCGCGAAGTCGGCCGCGTCGGCGACATCGACACGTCCGAGGTCACCGGCGCACCTCGGCTGTCTCCCGATGGACGCACGATCGCACTCGCCCGGCGAGTGAATGGCAATACGGATCTGTGGACGATAGACAACACGGAGCACGGAGCGCTCCAGCGACTGACCTCCGATCCCGCAAACGATTTCGGGCCGGCCTGGTCACCCGACGGAAGCCACATCGGGTTCTACTCGTCGCGCCGCGGCGGCGGCTTCTACGGCCTGTATCAAACGACGCTCGGGAACGCCGGCGCTGAGACCGTTCTGCTGGAATCGCCCGACAACACCGTGGTGTCCGACTGGTCGCGCGACAATCGATTCATCCTCTACACGGTGCAGGGCCGCCAGCAGGTTGCGCGCGACTTGTGGGCGCTTCCGCTGGGAGGCCAAGGCTCGCCCATCCAGGTGACCAGCGGACCGTACCATGAACCCCTTGGACGGTTCTCTGCCGACACGCATTGGGTAGCGTACCAGTCGAACGTCGCGGGCGGCGGTTCGGAGATCTACGTACGGCCGTTCCCCGGCCCCGGGCGCGAATGGCGTATCTCCACTGGCGGCGGCACGGCGCCGAGGTGGCGGCAAGACGGCCGAGAGATTTATTACCTCGGATCGGACAACCATCTCATGGCCGTGAATGTGACGCTGCCGGCGACCGCCACCGGCGTCGTCGAGCACGGCGCGCCAACTGCGCTCTTCGCGCTGCGAGCCGGCTCGACATTCGATCCGGCGCCGGATGGCCAGAAGTTCCTGGTCGACGCTGTCCTGGAAGATCTCACGACGCCGCCGATTACCGTGATCCTGAACTGGCGCGGCAAGTGAGGCCGCGGCCAACCCGCTGCGCTACTGCGTTTTCCGGTTGGGCGTAGTACGTCGGGCCGCCCTCCGGCTCGACGAGCCGGAAAAACGGTGCTCCACCGCGTTCGTCTTGGCGCGCTCGGCTTGGGTCCCGGTCACCCAAGCCTCGGTCACCCGGCGCCGCACCGTTTTTCGAGCGGCGGGGGTCGGCTCGCTCGATGGAATGGACTCCTCCCAGTACGGCTCCCGCAGAATGGGTGCATTGGACTGAGTCACATCAGTTCGCACCAGGAGGAGACCGTGATGAATACTACGACGATTGCCGTTGACCTCGCAAAGCACACGTTTGAAATCGTGATCGCCCCAGGCGGCGGCGCGGTCACTCGACGCCGATTGAGCCGGGCCCAGTTTGCGAAGTTCCTCCGGACCCAGCCGCCCGCGCAGGTGGTGATGGAGGCCTGCGCCACCGCGCACTATTGGGGCCGGGTCGCGCAGGCGTGCGGGCACCACGCGGTGTTGATGCCGGCCCAATATGTGACGCCCTTCGTGCGACGACACAAGACCGACCGCACGGATGTGGACGGCCTGCTCGAAGCGCACCGCGTGGCTCGGGTCGCCGCCGTCCCCGTGAAGACCGTCGCCCAGCAAGAGGTGGCCAGCTTGCATCGCCTGCGCGAGCAGTGGATGACCACCCGCACGGCGCGGATCAACGCGCTGCGGGCCCTGATGGCCGAGTTTGGCGTGATCGTCCCGCCCGGCGTCCGACGCGTCTGCCCCGCCGCCCTCGCGCTGCTCGATCCGCTCGACAGCGCCGTGCCGGCGCGCCTGCGGCGCGTGCTGACCGACGTCGTCGAGGAAATTCGGGCGCTGGAGACGCGCGTGGCCGCCTGCGAGCGCGAGCTGCAGCGCCTCGCCGACGCGGATCCCGTCCTCGCGCAGCTGCAGACGATTCCCGGCGTGGGGTTGGTGACGGCGACGGCCCTGGTGGCGGCCGTCGGGCACATCGCCGGCTTTACCCGCGGGCGCCGATTTGCCAGTTGGCTCGGGCTGACCCCCCGGGAGCACTCCAGCGGGAGTCGTCGCCGCCTCGGAGCGATCACCAAAGCCGGCAACCGGTACCTCCGGAGTCTGCTGACGCACGGGGCCCGCTCCGCGTTGTTTGCGGCGCGGCGGGCCGCGCGCGCCGACCGGCCGCTGAGCGCGCTGCAACACTGGGCCCTGGCGGTCCTCGATCGCCGCGGCGCCAATCGCGCCACGATCGCGCTCGCCAATAAACTGGCGCGCATCATCTGGGCCGTGTGGACCCGGGGGGTCCCCTACGCGGCCCGGCCGGCGGCGGCGTAGCGCCGCCGACCGACGGCTTCGATCTTTCCCGACGAGGTGCTGAGCGAGTGATCATTCCGATGGCCCACGCGCCGCGCGCGCGCCCGACCAGGCCGGCGACGGTGATGATGTCGATACATCGCTCGCTCGATTGGCCCCGGGTGCAGCGACTGTCCATCATGGCCCGGAGCCTTCGCAGCTCCACACCAAGGCCGGATATACGACTGCACCGGTGCTCCGCTGTCGCGCGATGATCACTCACTTGACCCCTGGGAGGAGTCCATATACGCAGTCGGGCGCGCCCGACGTACTACGCCCAACCGGCCAACGCGCTAACGGTCGGTGACCGAGGACGACACGCGCGCCGTAGGCGTGATCACCACCGCGATCCCATTCTGTTTGAGCAGCGCGTTCATCGCCGGCAGATCCTTGTCCGTGATCTGTTTGTACTCCGCCGCGATGGCCGCCAAATCCTGTTTGAATCCGCTGTTCACGGCGACCTGCTGATCGGTCGGTCCGAGATCGCCGCCGCCGGAGCCGCCGCCCGGCGTGCCGACCATCTGCCCGAGCATCCAGCTGATGCGTTCGTACAGCTGCACGGGTTGGCGGAAGGCATCCTCGCTTCGCCCCGTGTTCCTGAGGTCGATCATCTTCGCTTCCACCGTGCTCATGCTCGACTCGAACGTCTTCACCGATTGAAGCAGTGCCGCCTTCTGCGGATCCTGGGCGAGCGTCGCCATCAGATCCTGTGACTGCTTGCGCATCGACTCCAGCGCGTTGCCCATGCGCGCAACTTCATCGATTTCCGCGAGCACGTCGCGCGAGAACGCCACCTGGGCTTCGATCGTCTGCTGCGTGCCCGGCGACTTCGGGTCTGGCAGCACCGTGAGCCGCGCTGTCTGTTCAGTCGATCCCGCTTTCAGGCGCACGGTGTACGTCCCCGGCGGCACGATGGGCCCCGCGGGCGGAATGCGCGTGCCGTACGCCGCGTACTGCCGGCGCGCCGGCGCCCACGGCTCGTGGAGCGGCGGCGTCTGCATCGTGATGGTCGAGCCGCTGTCGTAGCGCAGGTCCCACCAGACGCGATTCAGTCCCGGATGTCCGGCGACCGTCAGCGTGCGAATCGTGGTGTTGTCCGGGCCCGTGATCGAGATCTGAACGTCCGGCGTCATGGCCTTGAGTGAGAAGTCGATATCCGCGCCGTACGGCGGATTCTCGCCCTGGACATGCGCGTCCGGCTCGCTTTCGCGTCCGTCCGCGGTGGACCGGAACCGGTACGCGGGCCGCGGCGAGAACAAGTGCATGGCTTCCGACTGCGCGGTGTCCCACGTTCTGAGCGGCGTCACATCGTCGAGGATGTACACCCCGCGACCGTGCGTGCCAATCACGAGATCGTTGAACGTCCGCTGCACCTGCATCCAATACACCGGCGCCGGCGGCAAGTCATTCCTGAGGCGCGTCCAGTGATCGCCGTCGTCCCACGTGACGTACAGCGCGTTGTCCGTGCCAAGGTAGAGCATCCCCTTCCGCACCGGATCTTCGACGATGATGTGCGCGCTCGAATTGACGCTCTTGGGCACGCTCGATGAGATGAGCTTCCACGTCGCGCCGGCATCGGTCGTCTTGTAGACCAGCGCGTCGTAGATGCCCTCGTGCTGCAGATTCTCGACGACGTACGCCGTGCCCGCGTCGAAGCTGGACGGCGCGACGCTCCACACCGTACCCCACGGCGGCAAGTTCGGGATGTTCTTCGTGACGTTGGTCCAGTGCGCCCCCGCGTCCTGCGTGACGCTCACCTGACCGTCCGTGCTGCCTGTCCAGATGACCCCGGCTTTCACCGGCGACTCCGCGATGGCGTACAACGTGGCGCCGTCGTAGGTCGTCAGGTTGTCCGACGAGAGGCCGCCGGAATTGCCCTGGCGTGACTTGTCGTTCGTCGTCAGATCGGGGCTGATCACCTTCCAGCTCTGGCCGCCGTTGGTGGTCATGAACACGACCTGCGCGCCGACGTACACGCGATTGTGATCGTGCGGCGAGATCGCGATCGGCGTGATCCAATCCCAGCGGTACTTCATATCGGCCGGCGCCCAGCCGTAGCTCGTGATCGGCCACGGACTCACGTCCCGCGCCATGCCGTGCCGGTAGTCCATCCGGACGATGCGACCGTTGTCGCAGCCGGACCACACGATGTTCGGGTCGGCCGGGTCGGGCACGGCGAACGCGTCCTCGCAGCCGCCGGTGCCCGTCCAGTTGCCGACGCCCATCCCGCCGCGCCCGCCGCTGATGCGATTCGGCCCGCGGAAGCTGGACTTGTCCTGAATGTTGCCCATGACGTTGTAGGGCACGTCGTTGTCCGCCATGACGTGATAGACCTGCGAAATCGGCAGCAGGAAATGCCGATAGGAGGCGGCGCGATTGTCGCTGATCGCGACGCCGGCGTCATTCGCGACCAGGACGCGATCCGCGTTCGTCGGATCGATCCAGACATCGTGATTGTCGCCGCCCGGCGCGGAGATCGGCGCAGGGCCTGGCGCCGCGGCTTCCGCGCCGCCGGCTCCGGCGCCGCGCCCACGGCCGCCGCCTCCGCGGCCGCCGCCGCCTCCGCCGCGGCCGGCCTGGAACACCGTCGTCCCGCCGTCAAGCGACATGGTGAAGGCGACCGACGGGAAGTAGAGCAGATTCTCGTCGTCGGGAGAGACGGCCATGCGCGTGTAGTAGGGCGCGCGCTCGGCCGGCAGATGCGATTGATTGACGAGCTGCCAGGTCGCGCCGCGATCGTTCGACCGGTACAGACCCGGCGCGGGCGCGTCCTGCACGAGCGCATACACGCGGCTCGGATTGCTCGGCGCGACTGCGACAGCGATCTTGCCGAGTGGATGATCCGCCTCGGGCAGGCCGTGTCCGGTGATCTTGTTCCACGTCGCGCCGGCGTCGTGCGTGACGTAGACGCCGCTGCCCCGACCGCCGCTGTGCAGGTCGTTGCGGTGAACGATCAGCTGCCACATGCCCGCGTAGAGCGTCTTCGAATCGTGCGGATCCATCGCGAGATCCGAGCAGCCGGTGTTCTCGTCCACCGCGAGCACCTGCTGCCAGGTCGCGCCGCCATCGGTCGTGTGGAAGATGCCGCGCTCCTTCTGCGCGCGGAACGCCTGGCCGATCGCGCAGACGTAGACGCTGTTCACGTCGGCCGGATCGATCACGATGCGCGCGATGTGGCCGGTCGCGTCGAGGCCCGTGTGCTGCCACGAGCGTCCCGCGTCGGTCGACTTGTACACGCCGTCGCCGAGCGTGTAGTAGGGACGAATCATCCAGGGTTCGCCCGTGCCGGCCCAGACCGTGTCGTGCGCCGACGGCGCGACGGCGAGCGCGCCGACGGCCGAGACGTCCTTGTCGTCGAACATCGGCCGCCACCTGATGCCGGCGTCGGAGGTCTTCCAGATGCCGCCGTCCGCGGCGCCGATGTAGACCGTCATCGCGTCGCCGGGAACGCCGGTGATCGACGCGACGCGATTGCCCTCAGGGCCGAGGGCTCGGAAGTGGAGCGCCCCGAGTCCGTTTGGGCCGCCGTCGCTCGGCGCGCCGGCGCCGCCGCCGCGGCGCTGCGCGTGGGCGCTCGTGCTGACGAGAACGAGCATGCAGAGACCGGCAAGTACGTGACGCATGGGTGACTCCTGGGCCTGATGGTGACAAGAGTGTGCTCCGCTCGCCCGAAGCGGTCAACTGGGTCGCGCGAGGGGTCGCGCGAGGGCCGCAACGAACGCGGCGAGCAGACGTACGGTGGCGTCCGAACCGCGCCGGCAGGAACATCGTCAGGGACGCCGCACTTGAGGCGTCAACGGCCGCGCGGAGCGGCTCGCCTCGTCAGCGCTTCACGACGGGAAACAGAAAGTCGTAGTTCGCACCCGCGGGCCTTTGATAATACTTCTCGAGGTACAGGCGCACGGCCTCGTCGTAGGTCAGATTCGGCTCCGGCGCCCGCTGCCACTGCACGTCGACACTGCGGGCGGTTGGCGACACCACGATCGCGCCACCGGTGATCGACGCGGGCCGTCCGTCCACCGTCGCTGACGTGGCCGTGACGAACCACGGTAGATGAAACACCACGGCCGTCGGGCCTGCGTTCGTCTTCCACCGATTGTCGAGCGACAGCGTGGCGCCATCCTGCCGGCTGTCCAGCGTGTAGCTCACCGAGCCAAAGAACGTCGGCGCGTCGTCGACGCGAACCTGCCGGCCCGGTCGCACCCACAGCGGAGCGAGCGCCGAGGTGAGGTGAACCTCGGCGCCCTCCTCGCGCACGAGCAGATCGCGGATCTGCGCCAGGTAGCGCGCGGCGAACCAGCCGTGCGGCGTGAAGTTGCCCTTGGGGTCGCGCGTGCCCCAGGCCGGAATGCCAAACTCGAAGCCGGCGTTCGTACTGCTCGTGTGCGCGAGGATGGAATACAGATCCTCGATGACCTTCTGCTGTTCGCCAAGAATCGTGTTGCTCTCGGTCACGTAGAACGTCTCGTAGTGATGCAGCGTGCCGTGCGGTGGCGTGTTGCCGCCTTGCTTCTGCTGCTTCGCGACCCACGCGTTGCCGCCGTAGGTCATGATGCCTTCCTGATAGTTGCTGCCGCGCACGGTCTCGAGCGTCTGGCGCACGAGGGGATCGTCCTTGGTCAGCGCCTCGAACGGATAGAGCCCGCCGCTCGCGTTCGCCCAGTCGTTGCCATCGGTGACGTTGTCCATGCCTGGCGGAATGTAGCCGTCCGACTTGGCGGCGAGCTGGCGCAACTGGGCCAGGAAGTTCGCCTGGTAGTCATCGTGAATCTTCTGCCAGCGATCGGCGTCTGCCGGACGGCCCATGGCCCTGGCCATGAACACCGCGTACTTGAGACCGAGCAGCGCCCAGAAGCTGTGCCCGGTGTAATGGCCGTTGATGGCCTCGTTGTCGTAGGGGCCGGCGACGGGCCAGAGTCCGCGCGGATTGGCGGCGCACTTGGCGACGAAGTCGTCGACGTGCGGGCCGAGCAGGGGGTAGACGAGATCGAGGAGCGCGCGATTGTCGGTGGTCCGGATGTGCGCGCCAACCGCCCAGAGCACCTGGCCCCAGTAGTCGTCCTGTACAGACAGGCGCGCGCCCGGAGGCTGGGGCGCGCGCGGCTTGAAGAAGCTCATCGGCTTGCCGTCCTGCCAGACGAAGAACGCATCGAGTGTCTGACGCGCGATGTCGTGCAGCCCGAGCATGTCGTACGTGCGGACGAAGTACGACCCGTCACGGACCCAGAAGTAGTTGTAGTGGATCCGATTCACCCGCTGGTACACGCGGCCATCGTCATTCATCTCACGGGCGATGAGGTCGTTGACGAGACTGGTCTTGAAGGTGTTCATCACCTTCGGATCCGCCACCGAGAAACGATCAGCGGCAGCGACCTGTGACTTCCAGAAGTCGATGACCCGCGCGCGGTAGTCCGAGTACCTGGCGTCGGCCACTTGTGCGACCACATCAGACTTCGCGAGGAGCGTCGGCACGGCGGGCATCGCGAAGTGGAACACGTTCGTCTCGCCGCCGGCGAGCGCGAAGTGGTACTCGATGGCCGCTTCCTTCGACGGTCCCGCGAACCCGGGCATGCCGGGTATCGCGCCAGCCGCCGGCCCGGTGAAGACCAGGTGGCCGCCCTGTGCCATCTTTCCGGCTTCGAATGCGACGTCTGCCTTGCCGGCGGTGAACTGGTCCTCGTCCATGAACAGCTTGCTGTGCCAGTCCGAGCGCTGCGTTCTGAGCGCGCGCTTGAGGGCCTGCCGCTGGCCCGTGAACCAGTCGTATTCGGGATCGTGGTTGATGTCAGACTCGATGTCGCCGTAGTTGACGCCGAGAACGCCGGCCTGCGCCATCTGGCCCGTATTGCGCACCGTGCACTGCACGAAGGCAATCAGATTGGCGCGCGGGTTCATGCCGGCCGGCGCGGCGAACGCCTCGAAGTTGTACCGCAGACCGTCGCGATCGAAACCGAACTGGATCACCGGGAGGTAGTCGTCCACGAGCGTCTTGACGCGCTTGCTGATCGGGCGCATCGACCGGGGCGCGCCAGCGTAGAAGGACAGCTCGCCGTACGCGCTCACGAACGCGCCATCGTAGGTGACGATGATGGCTTTCGGCGAGTCTTTGAACCCCAGCTGATCCGTGGGAGCCCGGAAATAACTGAAAGGCTCGGAGAGCTCGCCCTGGACCCGGCGCGCGGCCTCATCCTGGGCGTGCGAGGCTGGCAGCGCGATCGAGACCGCGATCGCCGACGTGATGATGAGATGCACGGTCGCGCGACCCATGTGTCCTCCTGGCAGCCCCCTCCGGGATGCCCGCACCCAGACAATTTGACGTCGGGCGACCGTGGCGTGACGAGTTTCTTGCGCGCACCCCCGGTGCCGCAACACGGCGTCAGCGCTTGATCGGCCCAAGCGTGTCATCCAGCCACGCCAGCGTCTCCTTGATCATTTCGGTCGGCGGCAGACCGCCGCCGGGAATGAGTCGATCGAGCGACTGGCCAGGCACGAGCTCCATCACGATGAAGTCGCGGCCGTCGATCTCCGCGATCTCGTGAATCGTGACGATGTGAGGATCGTTCAGCGCGGCCACCGCCCGGGCTTCGCGTTCGAACCGCGCCCGTGCGCCGGCGTCCACCTGGCCAGGCAGAATCTTGATCGCGACCTCGCGCCCGAGCTTCGGATCGCGGGCTCGGTAGACCTCGCCCATCCCTCCTGCGCCGAGGGGACCGACAATGTCGTAGGCCCCCAGCCGGGTTCCGGGTGTCAGTGGCATCAGACCCCTCCGGTCTGGGCGTGGAGGTGTCGAGCGGTCGCGTTGGCCCAGGCACCGGATCGTGCCGGATGGACCTCAGTCCGTCAAGTGCTCCGACCGGTGGACGAGACCGCGCCGTCATCGAAGAGCGCTGCGTAGCGATCCAGCGACCGCTCGACGTCGAAGTGTTCGATCACGGTGGCCAGCCCGGCGTCGCCCAACCGGCGGCGCAGGGCGGGGTCTCGAATCAGGCGGTCGAGGATGGCAGCGAGCCGGTCCGGATCCCCCGGCGGACACACGAGCGCGTTGCCATCGTCTTCCAGATAGTCACGGAGACCGCCGACGAACGTGGCGGCGACCGGCAGCCCCGACGCCATCGCTTCGAGCACCGCGATGGGAAACGCCTCGTAGTGCGAGGCGTGCACGAAGACATCGCTCGCGCGCAGCACCTCGGGCGCCAGATCCGTGGGTCCGTGGAACGTCACGGAGTCTCGAAGGCCGTGACGATCCACGAACGCCCGCCCGGCCGGACCCGCGTCGAGGTCATGACCGGACATGTCGGGACCCACGATTGCCAGCCGCACGTGCGCGGGCGGCGCCAGGCGGCGCCAGGCCTCGAGGAGATTCGAGCACGCCTTTCTCGGCACTGAGCCGGCCGAGGTACAGGACCGTCAATCCGTCGGGCCATCCAAGGCGGCGTCGCACGCTCGCGGCTTCGCCCGCTCGAGCCGGACGAAAGCGCTGGAGGTCCACGCCGTGCGGCAGGTACCGGATGCGGTCCGGCGCGATGCCCGCGGCGCGTGCCTCGGCCGCGTGTTCGGCGGTGAGGCATACCACGGCCGACGCGCGCCGGTGCACGGCCAGCACCGCACGCCTGGCGAGTGTCACCACGAAAGCCGGCACGGGCACCGGAAGGCGCGCGAGGCTGGCGGTCCAATGGGAAAGCGAGTACGCGCCGGGCGTTGCGCCTTGGAGCACGACCGGCAGGTGCAGGAGGCGTCCAGCCCCCACGGCGGCGAGCCCGACGCCGCGCAAGTCGGGACAGAACAGCACGTCGACACGGCGGCGCAGGGCGACCATCGTCAGGAAGGCCGGCGGCAGGAACAGCCACTTCGTGAACCGCTGGCGGCCGATGGACGGAGGGCGACGAATGACGGCGGCGCCGTCGAGGCGCTCGACCGACCGGGCGGATCCGCTGGCCGTGCGGGTCGTCAGGACGAACGCGCGCCGGCCGCGGCGCCGCAGCCCCGCGGCCAACTCGCGCGCGTGGGTCTCGACGCCCCCGACAACCGGATGGTAGTAGGGCGTGACGATCAGGATCCGCCTGGGCCTGGCGCTCATGTCCCGGTCCACTGTAGCCCACCTGAGCCGCCGCACCTTCGAGGCGTTCGACGCCGCTTTCCTTTCGTTCCTGCAATGCTTGCTGTCCACTCGATCGCACGCTGTCCGCGCATCGCGACAGCACTGCGCGGGCGAACCGTTCGATCGCGCCGATCGCCGCGCGCGGCCACCGGCATCAGCCTTGCACGTTTGGGGCGTAGAGCGGCTGTCCCGGAGGAGCGGCCGCCGGAAAGGTATGTGTAATGAAGTCCCTCTTTCGGACAAGCCTCCTGCTCGTCGCGGCACTGCTGCTCAGCGTTCCCGCGTCGGCGCAGGTCTACAATCGCCTGACGTTCACCGCGCCCTTCTCATTTGTCGCTGCAGGAATGATTCTGCCCGCCGGCACGTACTCGATTGCGCCAACCTCGAGCGCGCCGGATGTCCTCGCGCTCACGAACGATCGTCGCACGGTCGTCCTGATGGAGGTTGATGCCGCGCCGCCGCCCAACCAGCCGCTGGCCAAGAGCGAGCTGGTGTTTCGCAAGCTCGACGACGGCCGGTACGAACTGACGCAGGTCTGGAACGCCGCCGACGACAGCGGAGCGAACGTCGCGTGGGCCGCGTTCAACGGCACCCGCGGCCTCGACGTCGCCGAGCACGGGCATCAGCCGGATCGGCGCTAGCGAATCACGCGGATCGCCACGAGTTTGCGCTCGGTGTCCGTGCCGTGGCCGGCCGTGACCTCGATCAGGTAGTCGGCCGGCGCCAGCGGACCGAGATTGACGTCGGCGGCCAGCACCGGGCCGCTCGTGGCGCTCCGTTCGGTCAGCGCGACCTCGAGCGGCAATGGCTGCCCGCGACGGTCGAGCAACCGCCCCGTCCGCTCATCGAGCGGGCCCGCCAGCACCGGCCACTCGACATGCACGCGCTCGGTGCGCCGGAACTCGAGATCGGCGACGGGCTTGAGCGCCGATTGCGCGGCCGGCGTGCCGCGCGAGATCAGCGCGTCGCCGAGCACGGATCCCGCGGGGGGCTTGATGTCCAGCCGATCGTCGAACGAGTCCTCACGGCTGTCCACGCGGACCAGCACTTTCCACGGGCCCGCGCCAAATCCGAGAGGCGTCTGCAGGCGGACGCTCGGCGTGGTCGGATCGACGCGTCCCTTGACGGTGCCGAGCGCGGCGCCCGCCGCGTCCGAGAAGATCGCCTGCACGTCCGCGCCTTGCGCCCAGGTCGCCCGCCCGACGTGATCCGCCGGAATCTCGACGACGACGGTCAGGTCCGTCGCCGACGCGACGCCGTAGGTGAGGATCGACGGTTCCTTGTCGAGGCGAACCAGCGATCCGAGCGCCGCGTCCACCGGTGAGGGCCCGGACGCGACCGGCGGCTTCGCTGCCGCGGCGTTCGCTGTCGCCGCGGCCTCCGGCGTGATCGCGACGTATCCCCGCCGCGCCTTCACCTTGACGCCCGGCGCCTTCACCTTCACTTCGATCTTGCGGTACTTGCCGTCCGTCTTGGTGTTCGTCGAGTAGTAGCCGAGCAGGTAGTACGCGGACATGTCGTCCATGACCTCCTGAATCCCCTGTACGGAGGTCGTTGGTGTCCACGATCGCGATGCCGTCGGTGTTCTCCGCCAGCGTGCGATCACTCGACGACCGCGCGCGCGTGCGGCTCAACTCGTTGTAGAGCACCGATCCTGACGAGAGCGGGTTGGTGCCCATCGCTTCGTTGATGGGGGTGTCGAGCGTCTGCAGGCCCGTCGGGCTGATCGGGTAGAACGTCACGTTGTCCCGGTTGGCGCGATCGATCATCTCCCGCATCTTCTGCTGGTCGTCGATGTACAGGAGCGTCTGCGCGGCCTGCATGCACGGCGCGAACCCGGGCGAGGAGGCCATTCGATTGGACGTAATCTGGCCCAGGATCGCGTCGTCGCGCGTGTACAGAATCCAACCGGTGGAAATCAGCATGATCGCCTTGCGGCCCTCGCGAATCGCGCCCAGGTAGGACATCAAGTCTTCGATGCTTTCCATCGTCGCTTCTTCGCGGCGGCGCGCGATCATCACGTCGGCCAGGATCCGCTGGACGGGGCCGTCGTTGACGAACCACGGCTGGCCCGTGCTCGGATCCGTCTGAAAGCACTGATCGAGCAGCGCGTCCTCGGGGCCCTTCTGAATCTGATCGCGCTGGCCCCAGAACCAGTAGCGCTGGAGCTGATCCTCGATGCCGAGCGACACGCGCCCAAGGGCGAGATCCCTGGGCCGCAGCAGCGGCGTCATGATCCCGAACAGGTCGTTCGGGGACATCAACTGCGCGAACATGTCGGCGAGCGGCTTGCGGATGTCGTGCGAGCCCGCGACCGTGACGTGGTACATGTCGAGGTACAGCACGAACACGCGATTGGCCGGATCGGCGGCCAGCGCCAGCGACTCCCGCACGGTGTTCGGATCCCGCCGCTCGGTGACGACCGGCGTCGGCTCGATCCGGACGAAGTTGAACGTCTCGACCTTCTGCAGCTTGCCGTCTTCGTAGACGTCGAAGTCGTTCTGCGTCAGGCCCGACACGATCTTGCCGTCGCGCTGCGGGTACGCGTCGACGGTAATCAGGTTGACGCCGGCCCGAAAGACCGGCTGTTGCTGCGGATTCTGCGGCGGCGGGGGCGGCGCCGTCTGCTGCGCGGCGAGGATTCCGGCCGCACACGCGGACAGGGAAAGCGCCGCGACGACGCGACGAACGATGGACATCGGTAACGCTCCGGCGCTGGCGCTTCCGATTATCCCCTACCTGGCCTCCTATCCCCTACCCGGCCTTGAGGACGCCGAATTCCACGGAATGCTGCTCGCGGCCGAGCGCCACGATTAGCGCCGCCACGGCAAACGCGCAGGTGGCCGTGAGGGCCATCGAGTTGGCGTAGCTCGTGTGGTCTTTGAGCGCATCCTGAACGACCGTGATCCAGCCGCCGACGGCAATGCCGCACTGATACGCGAAGCCGGGCAGGAACCCGCGGACCGTGTCCGGCGACAGCTCACTGATGTGCGCCGGCACGACGCCCCACGCCCCCTGCACCATGAACTGCAGCAGGAACGCGCCAACGAGCAGGGGCACCGTCTGCGGCGCGTAGGCCCAGAGCGGAATCGACGCACGATGGCGAGCAGCAAGGCGGTAACCATCGCGCGCCGGCGCCCGACCTTGTCCGAGTAGCGCCCGATGACGAGGCCGCCGATGATCGCGCCGACGTTGTAGAACATCGCCGATGTACGACACCGCGCTGCGGCGTGAAGCCGCGGTACGTCTTGAGGAACGTCGGATACATGTCCTGCGTGCCGTGCGAGACGAAGTTCATCACCGTCATGAGCACGAAGATGTAGAGAAACAGTCTGCCAGTGCGCCAGCGATCGCCCGGCCGAGATGCGACCAGTCCTGCGCGCCGCGTCTTTTCCCAGACCTCCGATTCCTTGACGCCGATGCGCACGTAGATGCGCCAGCAGCGCCGGCAGCCCGCCGATGAAGAACATCGGCCGCCAGCCCCAGTGCGGAAACACGAACAGGTAGCAGACGGCCGCCAGCAGATAGCCCGTCGCGTAGCCCTGCTGCAGGAACCCGGACAGCAAGCCGCGCCGATCGCGCGGCGCCTTCTCCATGGCCAGCGACGCCCCGACGCCCCACTCCCCGCCCATGCCGATGCCGAACAGCATGCGCAACACGAGGAACGTCGTGTAGCTCGTGCGCGAGACCCGACAGCGACCTCGACGATCGAGAAGAACACGAGGTCGAGCATCAGCGGCAGCCGGCGGCCGTAGCGATCGGCGATGAGCCCGAAGATGAAGGCGCCCACCGGCCGCATGAACAGCGTCATGCGTGATGGCGAACGCCATCTGCGCGCTCGTCGCGTGCAGAATTCCTTGCCGATGTCGGTCAGCGCGAAGACGACCAGGAAGAAATCGAACGCGTCGAGCGTCCAGCCGAGAAAACCCGCGATGACGGCGTGACGGTGATCGGAAGCAGCGATCGGCGCGGCCATTGGCCGCCGAGTCTACCATGCGCGCTTCGATCAACCGGCGCGCTCGTCCTGCCGGAGATCGGCCAGGTAGTATCCGAGGATGGCCCCGGCGATCGCGCCGACCGTCAGGGTCTTGAGCAGGAAGGGCGCCACGAGGCCGCCGCTGAGCGCGCCGTTGACGAGCGCAATCAGATCGCCAATCAAGATCGCCGAGGCCGCCGCCATGGTCACGTACGTGAGCCAGCGTCGGACCTTCGACGCGCGCTTTGCGGGATCGCGCCGCACGTCCCGCTGCGCGACGCGCGACACGAAGAGAAACACGGGCACCGCGACGATGAGCGACGAGGCCGCCCAGCGGGTGGCTTCGCGTGACCATTCGACGATCCGGGCCGGTGTGGCGGGATCGGGAAACGCGCGGTCGATGAGCTGAAAGAGCAACGTGCCGAGGTTGATCGCGCTGACGTAGAGCGTGCCGAAGAGCACGAGGTAGAGAAACGCATCGCGCGGATCGAGGTACGGCCGCGGGCGCGGTACGGGCACCGGAAACTCCAGGTCCGCAAAGCCCGCGAGCGCCGCGCCAATTTGCCCGCGCTCCCAGCCGGCGCGGGCGAGGACGGTGGCGACGTCCGCACGTGCGATGCCGCGTCCAAGCGCCGCCCTGACGAAGTCGATGAGATCTTCAGTGGCTGTCATGGGGCCTCCTCGGGATTGCACTGAGCCACGGTACGACGCGAGCGGCGCCGGCGTCCTGAGGCAGGCGTGAAAAAGCGTGAAATCTAGTGATCTTCCACGCGATGCCGCTCGATTTCGCGGTCCATGGCGGCCGTGTCGCGGCGACCCTCGTGCGCGGCCTTCTTCCGCTTGACGTCCGCCCGGGCCTGCGTCTGCTCGCGGCTCGTCATTGCAAACGTCGAGAGCTGGCGCTCGAGGTCGGTGCCCTGACACGCCGGACACGCCGGCGGGTGCCCGGGGCGTACCAGCGCCTCGAACGTCTCTCCGCAAGCCCGACAGCGGAAATCGAAGAGCGGCATCGTGACGCTAGGATACCGCCGCCGGCTCCGGCGGAACAGTTCTGTGCCCATCCGGGCCAGTGTTTACGAATCTGTCGGTGCGCCGCGCGTGTGACGGCTTTGCGCACGGTTGTCTCTTTTGTGTTCGAGTGGACCGAATCTTGCACTTTCGGCTTCGCGCGTACTGACAAATGACTCACGCCGTATGAGCCCAGCACCCAACCCGTTCCCCGATTCGTCCCCGTCGCCTGAAACGTTCCGCTCCCGGCCCAGGGTGTATACGCCGGGTCCCCCGGACCCGCTCGGCGATCGCCTGCTCACGTTCGACAGCAGCACGGCCTCGTCGCTCGAGCTCCTGCGCTTCAAGCGAGTGTTCGGCGAGGCGCCGGGATTCGAGGCGGCCCTCAGAAAGCGCATCGACGAGCTGGCGCGATTCCGCCACACGGCCGTCGGCTCGGTGCGCGGCATCGAGCGGCTGGGCGACCCGGACGGCGTGGCCCTCGTGTCGATTCAGACGCCGGGCCGGCGCCTCTCCGAAGATCCTGAAGGACGCGCGCGGCGCGCAGTTCGCGATGGAGTTGATCCGCCAGCTCGGACCGGCCGTGGTCGCGCTCCAGCAGTCGGGCGCCGGTCTGTGCCACGGCGCCATCACGGCCGACCGCGTCATCGTGACGCGAGAAGGGCGGCTCGTGCTCGTCGAGCACGTCCTCGCGTCGGCCTTGGCGTCTCTCCGATTCCCGGCCGTCCGCGTGCGCGCGGACCTCGGCCTGGCCGTGCCCGCCGACGCCGATCCGGTTGCGTTCAACCAGCGGCTCGACGTGATCCAGCTGGCAGTCGTCGCGATGTCGCTGCTGCTCGGGCGACGGCTCGATCCCTCGGAGTATCCGGCGAACGCGGCGGCGCTGCTCGACGAATTCACCCGAACTGACCCCGGCAACTCCATGCGGCTGCGGCCCTGGCTCGAGCGCGCGCTCCAGATGGGCGCGATGCCGTTCGACAACGCCGAGCAGGCCATGGGCGCGTTCGACACACTATCCGGCGACGTGGCGGCCGCGCCGGCCGCGAGCGCGGCGCCGACGCCGGCGGTCGCGGCAAAGCCCGCGGCGCTTCCGGTCAACCACACACCGGCGGTGCACGTCCAGCTGACACCTGCGCCTCCGGCCGCCCCCGCCGCAGCTCCAGAAGCATCGACGGAGGAGTCCGACGTGGCTGACATCGCACCGAACGCCCCGAAGCAGTGGAAGTCCGGCCGGGGCGCCACCGTCGTCCGCTGGGTCGCCGCGGTGCTGGCGCTGGTGGCGATTGGCGAAGGGCTCGTGATCGCGGGTCTGTTCACGCGGCCGACGTCGGTCGTGATTGCGCCCCCGCCGCCTCGCGCCACGCTGCTCGCGACGCAGCTGCCGGCGGTGATCAACATTCCGGAGCCGACGACCACGCCGGCGGCGGTCGAGCCAGCGGCAGCGGCCGCCGGGAAACCCGCTGACGCTGCGGCCGCGGCCAGGCCCGACGGCGCACCAGCGGAGCGGCCCGCCGCGCCCGCGGCGTCCGGCTCGCGGTTTGGCGGCGTGAAGCTTGCGTGCCCGATCGAGCTGCAGGTATTCGAAGGCACTTCCCTGCTCGGCTCGACCGCCGGGCCGATCGCAATCAATGAGGGGGCGCACACGCTCGATCTCGTGAACGACACGCTCGGCTTCCGCACGCAGCGAGCCGTGACCGTGCGAGCCGGGCAGATGACGAGCATCAACGTCCCGCTGCCCGACGGCCGCGTCAGCATCAACGCCGTCCCCTGGGCCGACGTCACGATTGACGGCAACCCGGCCGGCCAGACGCCGCTCGCCAACCTGGCGCTGCGGATCGGCCAGCACGACGTCGTCTTCAGGCATCCGCAGCTCGGCGAGCAGCATCAGACGATCACCGTGAAGGTGGATGGGCTGACGCGCGTCAGTGCTGTCTTGCAGAAATGAGTGAGCGGCGGAAATGAGTGAAACGGGTGAATGGGTGAATGAGTGAGGGAGCGACCATGACGCTTCGTACGAGTCAGCGCTGGGCGGTCGCGCTTGCCTGGCTGATGACCGCCGCCACCGCGACGGTCTTCGGGCAGGATCCGCTCGTGAAGGCGAAGGACTACTACGCGTCGGCGGCCTACGACGAAGCCCTCCAGGTGCTCGACCGGCTGCACGACTCGCCGGCCGGCAACTCGACCGAGGTCGCGGCCTATCAGGTGTTCTGCCTCGTCGCGCTCGGAAGAAGCGACGACGCGACGCGCGCGATTGAGGCCATCGTCCGTACCGACCCGCTGTACCAGCCGTCTGACGCCCAGGTCTCCCCGCGCGTCCGGCAGTTCTACGAGAGCGTCCGGCGCCCGATGCTGCCCGACGTGATTCGCGACGCCTACGCCAAGGGCAAGGACGCGTTTGCCAAGAAGGACATGCCGGCGGCGACCGGCCAGTTCGACGAGGTGATCGCGCTCATCGACGAGATGGGCGACGAAGCCGAGCAGAGCCTGCGCGACCTGCGAACGCTCGCCTCGGGATTCCGCGATCTCAGCAAGGCCGCTGCGGCTCCGGCGCCGGCTCCCCCGCCGCCCGCAGCGACGCCCACGCCACAACCGAGCGGTCCAGCCGTCCCCGCGCCAGACACCACGCCAGCCGTGAACAGTGCGAAGGCGAACGCGATCAAGATCTATATGCTCGGCGAGGCCGGCGTCACCAAGCCAGTGCCCGTGTCACAGATGATGCCGGCGTGGAATCCGGCCAATCCGGTGGACAAGCTTCGCGATTTCCGCGGGACGCTCGAGATCGTCATCGACGAGACGGGCACGGTGATCTCCGCGGCCGTGACGCGCAGCATCAACGCGGCATACGATCCGCTGCTCGTCAAAGCGGCCGAGCAGTGGGTGTTCAAGCCGGCCACGAAGAACGGCCAGCCGGTGAAGTTCCGGTATCCGCTCGAGATTCACTTGGGCAAGTGACGGCGCGAACATGATCGAGTGGTGCGAGGCGTAGACGCGCTGGTCGCCGAACTCGCCGACCGTTTCGCGCAGACGCTCCCACGCGTCGCGAAGGTCCTCGGACAGATCCCGAGTAAGCGCCGCCTCGGTCGTGGTCCAGCACTCGTGCCCGCGCATGGAAGGGAATCGGCGTGATCCGCGATCCGTCCCAGCATAACGCCGGCCCCCGCGACCCGCTATCGGCTCGCGCGTTCGCCCATCGCTCGCGGTCGCGCTATCTTAGGAGGCATGATCGTCGCCTGCGCCCAGTGCGGACAGAAGAACCGGCTGAAGGCCGCCGACCTGGAGCGCGAGGTCCGCTGCGGCGCCTGCAAGACGGCCCTCACACCTCTGGCGCGGCCGATCGAGGCGGATCCCGAGACGTTCAACGAGGCCCTGCGCGAGTCGCCCCTGCCCGTGCTCGTGGATTTCTGGGCGGCCTGGTGCGGCCCGTGCCGGATGGTAGCGCCCGAGGTCGCGCGCGTGGCCGCCGACCAGGCCGGCCGGGTGCTCGTGCTGAAAGTCGATACCGAGCGTCACCCCGACCTGGCGGCACGGTACCGGGTCGAAGGCATCCCCAACCTGATCATTCTCAAGAACGGTCAGGTGGTGTTCCAGCACGCCGGTGTCGCTCCGGCGGCGCAGATGACGCGCTGGCTCGCCGCGGCCATGACGTAACACGCGCCGCGCGTCTCAGTGGTCTGGCTGGCCGTTGCCGAAACCACAGCGCACGCCGTAGTGCCGGCAGATCGCCTCCCCTTCGGTCGCGATGCGGTTGGCCGTTGCCGTGTCGGAGTGGCCGCGAAAGTACCTGGTACGCCACGGTCTCGAAGAGGACCACTCGCACTGTTCTCCAGCCGCACGGCTGGCCGCGGCCGTAGTCGTCGGTGCAGAGGCCGGCGCCGAGGCGCGCCACGACCTCATCCCAGCGCCGCGCCCAGCAGTCCCCGTACTTGAGCCCGAGACCACGACCGTCGTCCACATTTCGCGCGCAGCCGGGTCGTTCGACGTAGTCGCCGTGGCCCGTCTGAAAGAGCAAGCCCTCGATCCGTTCGCCGCCGTGTGATTTCCAGGCGGCGATGCGGTCGCCGTGCCAGGGATCGTCATCTTCGACTGGATCGCTCGCGAACGTCGATCGATCCGGGCCGCCGTGATAGAAGACGTGCGCGTCGGGCAGGCGCGCGTACAGTCGCGTGAGCGCTTGCGCAAACATCGCGGACGACCAGCCGTGTCCGACCGGCTCCCACGCCGGGACGAAGATCACGTACGGCTGCAAATCGGCGACCGCGGGCAGCAGCGTGGGCCAATACTCCCCGACTTCATCGAAGTGGTCAGCGAGCACGACGACCGGCCGAAACCCCTGGCCGTCGGCCGACGGCTGCGCCAGCAGGAACTCCAGAAACGCGCGAAAGCGTGCGGGGTCGCGTCGGAAATCTGCGGCGCGAATTGGCGACTCCGCATAGCGGTATCGCGGCGCGACGACGATGTGCGTCGAGCCGGCGGCACGCTGGCGCTCGAGCCAATCCTCAACGCTAGCCGTGTCGCCATCGTCCCAGAGCGATGCCAGGAACGGCGTGAAGATCACGCGCCCTCGAGCGTCGGTCAGGTTGCAGAAGTTCGCGCGGACATCGAGCAGGTCGCCGCCGGTGGCGCGCTGGATCGGCCGCGCGAGCGTGGCCGGCCCCGGCAGGGTTGGAGGGGCGCCGCCCCACGCGAGCAGGGCCATGGCCAGTGACAGGAGGACGTCGAGCATGGTGCTGCTCGTTCGGACTCGCGGTGCGCGCCCGTGGCCGGCGCCCGGCCCGACTCGAGAGTCTTCTCACCCCTGCCGTAGAACGGTCACCGGTTCGATACGGGCGGCCCGCACGGCGGGGCGCAAGCAGGCTGCAACCGTCACCACGAGAATGAGTCCGCCAACCAGCCCGAGGTTCGCCGGAGCGGTCAGGGGATGGCTCGTCGTCGTATCGATGAACTGTCGCTCGAACAGGTACCGTACATGGCAGGCCCGCGGCGAGGCCGACCACGACGTAACTGAGCGCGCGCCGCAGCACGAGCCACGTTACGGCGCGTGGCCGCGCGCCAAGCGCGACCCGGATGCCGATCTCGTACGTGCGCTGCACCACCGCGAACGCCGTTGCTGCATACAGGCCCACTACCGCCAGGAGCAACGCGATCATGGAAATGGTGTGAATGATGTCGGACGAGACGCGGCCGTTCCAACTCTGCTCATGCCTCGCCACCGCCAATGGTGCCACGCGGTAGAGCGGTAGGTCCTGATCTAGCGTGGCCACGGTGCTCTGGACAATTGGCGCAAGCACGTCAGGACGTACGGCGGCCCTGACGAGCAGCATCGTGGTCGCGGGCGCCGTCTCGCGGTCAGAGACATAGGCCATTGGCATTGGCCGCGGTCCCTGGCGAAGGTCGGGTGCGACGCCGACGATCGTGCGCCATACCGGCGCCGTCTTGGCCGCCTCGCCGACGATCTGGATCCGTTGGCCGATCGCCATTTGGCCGGCGAAGAACTTGTCGGCAAAACGCCGATTGACGACCACTGCTTCGTGCCCGGCCGCGTCATCTGCCGTTGTGAGGTCGCGACCAGCCACCATGCCTACGCCCAGCGTCTCGAAGTAGCGGAGGCCGACCGAGGCGACCGAGATGTGCTGGCCTTCTTCGCCAGGGCCCAGCGTCTGACCGGCGAGCACGAGCTGCCCTGGCTGGCCAGGATCAGGCGGCAGTTGGCGCGTCGTGGTCATCGACACGACGCCGTCGAGTCGCCCCACTGTTACGTCTAGCCGCTCGTAGAACCGTCGGCGATCGTCGGAAGTGGCGTACGACGCCGATGGCAGCGTGACGCCCGCTGTCAAAAGCGGCGCAGGGTCAATGGGCAAGCCTGGATCCTTCGTCAAGAGCTGCATTGACACATTGGCCAGTAGGACGAATGTGAGCGCGAACTCGACCGCCAGGAATGTGGCGTTCCAAAGCCGCCCACGTCGGCCACCCGTTCCCTGCCGGCCGCCGTCTCTAAGGAGCTCATTCGCGTCGATTCTCGACCCGTGCACTGCCGGCACGATGCCCACGAGGATGACACCCGCCATACAGGTGACCACGAGCGCGGCGAGCACGTGGTCGTCAACCGTGAACGAAATCCAGTACGGCAACGGGGCCGCGCTGGGCACGCTCCAGGCCAGTAGCCGAACAGCGGCGATGGCAAAGCCCAGCCCGACGACGCCGGCGAGCCCGGCCAGCACCACGCTCTCGCAGAGGAACTGGCGCAGGATTCGCCTCCTCGTGGCCCCGAGCGCGACGCGCAGGGCGACCTCGCGAGATCGCGCGCCGAGTCGCGCCAGAAGGAGGCTCGCCACATTCGCGCAGGCCACGAGCAGGACGAGCAGCGCGGCGGTCAGAAAGGCGAGCCACCCCGGGTCGGTGACCTTGCCGTTGAACCGTTCATCGATCGGCACGGTCAAAAAGCGAATGCCGCGATTCGTCGCCGGATACTGCGTTTCGAAGTGTCCGGCGAGCGCCTGGAGCTCGTCGCCGGCGCTGAGCAGACTGGAGGCATCGGTCAGCCTGCCGAACACGGCAAGTCCCCGGATCGATCGCGGCTGAGTCTTCAGGCCCGGCATTTCGATGATCGGCAGCCAGAGGTTTGCCTGAGCGGGAAACCGGAATCCGTCGGGCATCACGCCGACAACGGTGGCTGGTCTACCGTTCAGTCGGAGCGCGCGGCCGACGACGGTCGGATCGCCGCCGTACCTCGCGAGCCAGACGGCATGGCCAATGACGGCGACCGATGGCGCACCAGGTAGTTCATCTGCGGGAGTGAACTCGCGGCCGATCGCCGGTGACACCCCGAGCACGCGAAAGGCCTCGGATGAGATGTAGGAGCCGGCGATCCGCTCCGGCGGATCGCGATCGTCGGCAGCATTGAACAGCGCCGGCGCGTAGGCGGCCAAGCCGACGAACGACTGCGCGCTGCTCTGGAGATCCCGAAAATCCGCGTACGACAGGCCGCTCGGCTTTGCCTCTGCATCGCGCGAGGTCAGGAACAACACGCGATCTGGACGGTCAATCGGCAGACCGCGCAAGCAGATCGCATTGAAGAGGGTGAAGAACGCCATGCTCACGCCGATGCCCAGCGCCAAGCTGATCACGGCGAGCGCGGCCGCGCCCGGACGTGCCGCTACCAGGCGGAGGGCCAGGCGCAGGTCGCCTGCGAATTGCTCAACCGGTGGCCAGCCGCGTTGGTCGCGATACGCCTCCTTGATTTGGTCGACGCCGCCGAACGCCCGATGTGCTGCGGCCAAAGCCTCCGTACGAGACATGCCGCGTTCCATCAAATCGTCTGCGAGATGGTCGAGGTGCGCCTGTATCTCGTCACTGAGCGCCTGATCGCGGGACGCGCCGCGAAAGAGACCGCCGAAGCGAGCGAGCCACGCGCGCAGGAAGGTCATGGCTCCTGCCCCAACATGCGCGAGAGGACGTCCACGGTCCGGATCCAGTTCTTCGTCGCGGCGGTCAACTGCTTGCGGCCAGCGCGCGTGATCGCGTAGAACCGCGCGCGGCGATTGCGCTCGCTCAGGCCCCAGTCGCCTTTGATCCACCCCTTCTGTTCCAGCCGGAGCAGAGCCGGATAGATTGTCCCCTGGTTGAGCGTGAGCCCGCCCGACGCGACCTGTTCGATACGGCGGGCGATGCCGTAGCCGTGCAGCCGCCCCATCGTGGCGACGGTCGTCAGCACCATCAGGTCGAGCGTGCCATAGGGCACGTCGGATGGGGCGTCGGGCATGAGGTCATCCTCCCTGTTGACAGACAACAGGATTGTGACACGTCATAGTTAGACAGGCAACAGGAAAGAGCGGTCTGCAGAGAAGGGTAGCGCCCGATCCGTGGACCCACAGTGGACCCAGAAGAAAACGGCCGGCTGGAAGCCGGCCATTTCACCCGCGTATTGAATGGTCGGGATGCCGGGATTTGAACCCGGGACCCCTTGACCCCCAGTCAAGTGCGCTACCAGACTGCGCTACATCCCGATAGAACTATCGGCGATTGGCGATTGATGATCGGCGATCGAAGAGCCATCGATGATCGATCAATCGAAACTGTGATCGCTCGATCGGCAATTGAAGATGCACTCTTCAATCAGAAATCGCTCGATCGGCAATGCTTACCGTCGCTTCCGACTCCGAGTGCCCTTCTTCCCCGCTTTCGCGTGCGATCCATGGCGCGACGCCGCCGCTACCTTCTTCGTCGCCGGACGCGCTGGGGGCGGTCCGGCCATCAACACACGATCTTCGGGCGTCACGCCGCCGCCCGACAGTACGCCCAGAATCCACTGCAACCCGCGCTTGACGTCACGCAGCCCGTCGCGCGTCTGCTCGTCGAGCATCGCCGCGACATCGGCATCGTCAACCGTCTCGTCGACCGGCGCCTGCCCTTCCTCGACGAGCCGCTTGCGCGCGCCAGCGAGCGTCAAACCGTCCACGAACAGCAGATGCTTGAGCCGCAGCACCCGCTCGACGTCCCCGCGCCGATACACGCGCGGGCCGTTGGCGGTCTTCGCGACGCCGAGATCCGGGAACTCCGCCTCCCAGCTCCTCAGCACATACGGCTGCACCTGGACGATGTCGCAGACTTCCTGAGCGCGGAAGACCGGACGGTTGGGAATCGCGGGGCTCGTCACCAACTGTTGCTCGGCGCGGGAAAGTATAACAGACGGCGACCCGCCCGCAGGCTCGGTCACATGCCCTTCAGGCCCGTTTTTTCGATGTCCGGCCGGCCCGGCGACGGACCTTCAGGCGGATCGGCGAGCCCTCGAAGCCGAACGACTCCCGCAGCCGGTTCATCAGGAATCGCTCGTACGAGAAATGCAGCTCCGTCGCGACGTTGGTGAAGAGCACGAACGCGGGCGGCGCCACGCCCGTCTGCGCCCCGTACAAGATCCGCACCTCGCGCCGCGTCGGACTCGACGGCGGATGCGTGCTCGTGATGGCCTCGAGGAAGCGATTCAGCTCGGCCGTGGGCACCCGCTGCTGCCGCGCCGTCGCAACGCGATCGACCACCTCGAGCAGCTTGGGCGTGCGATCGCCGGTCAGCGCCGACAGGTGGACGATCGGGGCGAAGTCGAGGAACTTGAGCTGAAACCTCAGCTTGTCGTCGAACGCCTCGACCCACTCCTGCCCTCGTCCCTTCACCAGATCCCACTTGTTGACGGCGATGACGATGCCGCATCCGGCATCGGCCGCTTCGCCGGCAATCGCGGCTTCGCGATCCCCGGCGCCCTCGGTGGCGTCCACGACGAGCACGACGACGTCCGCGCGCTCGATCGCGCGCTTGGCCATCACCACGCTGACGGCCTCCACTTCGCCCGCGCGCGCGACCTTCCCCGGGCGTCGAATCCCCGCGGTGTCCACGATGCGAAAGCGCTGCCGGTGCCATTGCAGCAGCACGTCCACCGTGTCCCGCGTCGTGCCGGGCAGCTCGCTCACCATCACGCGCTCTTCCTTGACCAGCCGGTTGACGAGCGAGGACTTGCCGACGTTGGGCCGCCCGACGATCGCGACCGCGATCTCCGTCTCCTCCGTCTCGGCACTGCCCTTCCGCGCCGGCAGGCGCTGCACGACGGCGTCGAGCAGCTCGTAGACGCCGTCGCCATGCTCCGCCGAGACCTCGAACACCGGCTCGAAGCCCATGCGATAGAACTCCATCGCCCGGCTGCGTCCGCGGCGGTCGTCGGTCTTGTTGATCGCGACCAGGACGGGCCGGCCCACCACGCGGAGGCGCTGGGCGATCTCCTGGTCGCCGGGAACCAGCCCTTCGCGCGAGTCCACGACGAACACAAACACGTCGGCGTCATCCAGCGCCTTCAGCCCGTGCTGGACGACGAGGTCGTGCAGCGGGTCGCTCGTCGCGCCGAAGAGCCCGCCGGTATCGACGAGTCGAAAGGATCGGTCGCCCCACGTGGCCGGCGCCGCCAGGACGTCGCGCGTGGTCCCGGCGACCGGCGCAACGATGGACCGCCGGGTGCCGGTGATGCGATTGAAGAGGGTGGACTTGCCGACGTTGGGCCGCCCGACCAGCACGACCGCCGGACCGCGCTCGCGGGTGGGCATCGGCGCAGTCTATCAACGAATCGGCGGTTTCGGGCCGGATCGGTCGATCAGTTAGGCCCGCACTTGACACGCTAAGTGCATTTTCCTATTGTCACTTACAGGCAGCATCGGGCCGCTAAGTCATGATCAAAGTCGACATCGTCAACGAGGTGTCGCGCCTCGCCGAGATCACCAAGGTCAAGGCCGAGGTGGCGGTCGATGCCGTCTTCGACGCCATGCGGACGTCGATGATGCGGGGCGAGCGGATCGAGCTGCGCGGCTTTGGCGTGTTCCAGGTGAAGCCCCGCAAGCGCGGCATCGGCCGCAACCCCAGGACTGGCAAAGAAGTGAAGATTCCCCCCGGCCGGACGATTCGCTTCAAGCCCGGCAAAGAACTGCAGAATATTGGCGAGCCCTTGGAGTGAGTTCGGACCCGAATCGCGCGCTGCCCCCGACCGAGATTCTTCCCGCGGAGATCGCTGAGTCAGATCGCCCCGACGTGTGGATACCGCTGTACCCGCCGCCCCGGCGGCGCTTCCAGCACAAGTATCGCGTCCACATCGTCCTGTTCCTGCTGACGCTGTTCACGACCACGTACAACCAGGTCCTGGAATACACCCTCGCCTGGATGACGGGCGGCATCGCGGCGGGACCGCATCCGCTGACGCTGTTCTTCAACCCGCAAATCATCCTCGCGGGCCTCTCCTTTTCGATTCCGCTGCTGGTGATCCTCAGCTGCCATGAGTTCGGGCACTACGTCGCCTGCCGGATTCACCGGGTGGACGCGACGCTGCCCTACTATCTGCCGCTGCCTTTGCCGCCGACCGGCACGCTCGGCGCGGTGATTCGCATCAAAGAGGCGTTCCCGTCCAAGAAGGCCCTCTTCGACATCGGCGTCGCCGGCCCGATTGCCGGATTCGTCGCGCTGCTGCCGTTTCTCTACTGGGGCGTCACGCACTCCACCATCGGGCCAGTCCAGCATGGCACGGGCGTGCTGGAGTACGGCGAGCCGCTCCTCTTCAAGGCGTTCTCGTGGCTGCACTTCGGATCCATTCCTGCAGGGTCCGAGGTCTACATCGGGCCGATGGCGTTTGCCGGCTGGTGGGGCATGCTCGCGACGGCGCTCAACCTCATGCCGTTCGGCCAACTGGACGGCGGGCACATCGTCTACTCGGTGCTGGGACGCCGGGCGGCCTACGTCTCGATCGCGACCGTGGCGACAGCGATGCTGCTCACGCTCAAATCGCCGAGCTGGATTTCCGTCACGATCATGATGCTGGTGATGGCCTTCTTCCTGGGCGTGCGTCACCCGCGGATCTTCGATGAGGACACGCCGCTCGACGGACGCCGCAAGGCCGTGGCGGTGTTCGGACTGGTGATGTTCATCCTCTGCTTCACGTCGGTGCCGGTGCAGATGTTCTTCGGGAAGTAGCGACTGTTCTAGCGGACCAACCTGAAGGCCACCAGGCGCGTCTCCGTCTTCGCGCCGCCGCCGGCGACGACTTCGAGCACGTATTCACCCGGCGCGAGCGGGTTCAGCACGACGTCGGCTGCGAGCGTGATCGCGCCGGCGTCAGTCGTCTCCATCGCGCTCGCGTTCACCGTCAGCGGCCGGCCGTGCGGGTCGAGCAGGCGCGCCAGCCGCCGATCGAGCGCCGCGAGGACCGGCCACTCGACGTGGATGCGCTCTGTCCGCCTGAACGCGAAATCCGCGACGGCGTGGAGGGGCGCGTTCGGCAGCGTGGATGCGCGGAAGACCAGGGCATCGCCCAGCAGCGACGTCGCGCCCGCGGGCACGTCGATGCGATCGGCCAGCTCGCCGCGCTCGGCGGTGATTCGAACGCCGACGCTCTGCCTCGAGGTCGAGGGTTTCCAGGGCAGCAGAATCAGCGCGGACCTGGCCCCGCGTGGAATGTCGGCGTGACCCGTCGCGCCTGCCGCGCCACCCTCTGACAGCGCCACGTCCACCGCCGCGCCGTCGGACCAGTGGCCCAGCTCGACCTCTCCGCTTGCGATCTCGGCGACGACGGCCAGACGGTCGCCCCGGCGGGCGGCGTAGGTGTAGACGTCGGCCTCGGGGTCCACGCGGCCCAGCTCGGCAATCGCCACCTCGGCTGGCGCCGGGGGCGGCGGCTCGGTCCCGGCACGCGCGGCCGCGTCCTCGCTGGCCTCGAGCATCGCCGCCGTCGGCGCCTGGTAGCCCTTCCGCGCGACGACGCTCACGCTCGGACGATTCACCTTCACCGAGATCGATCGGAACTTGCCGTCGAACTTGTTGTTGCTCGAGTAGTACCCCAGCTCGTAGTGCCCCGACTGCCCCGCCGCGAGTTTGATCAGGGCCGGGCCAATCTCGGCGGCGCCGACGATGCTGGTGCCGCCGGTGGCCGACGCGAGCGTCCGCAGGGTGTCCCAGCGAGCCGTCATGCTGCCGAGCGTTCGTCCGCGCGTCGCGCTCATGTCCTGGTCGTACGCGCTGAGGCCCGCGGGATCGATCACCGAGATCGACACACCCGCGCGCTCCGCGGTGTCGATGATGTTCTGGAATCGGTCCGCGAGCCTGGCGCCCGCGAGGCGCTCGTATTCGAAATCGCAGGCGGACAAGGGCGCCGTGACGGCGCGGCCGCCCGGCCCCAGTCCCGGCGGCGCGGCGCCCATCATCGGGCGAATCGACGAGAGCCCCATGGCCCCCGAGAACATCAGGATGTTGGACCGGGCCTCGCGCATGGCGGCGAGCCGCACGGTCAGCTCGTCGAGCGTCGTCAGCACCTTGTCGACGCGCCACACGTCCATCAGCGCTTCGACGCCGCCCGCGGACTGGTGCGCGAACAGGCAGTTGTAGACGTCCTGCTCGGCGGGCATCCGCGGAAAGCCGGGTGGGTGCGGCAGCGACGCCCAATCCCAGTAGGTCATGGCCGTGTCAATCAGCTGCTCGGGTTGTTCGCCGAGAACGAGATTGGTCGCGGGCTCGAGCGGCCGGAGAATGCCGAAGAGATCGGACGGCGCGACCGACTGCCCGAAGAACGCCGCCATGGCCGCGCGCGTGTTGGCGGCGCCTTCCGGCGACACGCGATAGCCCGTGAGAAACACCACGAACACGCGCCGCCGCGGATCGGCCACCAGCCGCTCGGCGGCCTCGAGACGCGTCGGCTGGGGGACGGCGTCCGGCCCATCGGGCACGCCCCGGACGAACTCGAACTGCTCGACGCGCTGGAGCTTCCCGTCCTCGTAGACCTTGAAATCCTCGATCGTGAGGTCGTCGACGACCCGGCCGTCGCGCGTGGGGTAGGCATCAACGACGACGAAGTTGGCGCCGGCGCGGAACACCTGACGCTGCGGCGGCGGATCCTGCGGGGCCGGCGTCTGGGCGCTGGTGTGCAGGCACAGGACCGCTGCCCCCGCCGCCACGACTGCGGCCGCGCGGATCCGGCGGCCACGTACCACTGCCGAACGTGACATCGACACAACCTGAGAGGCGGGGCTGGCGACGCGAGTATACCGCGTGGGCGGCGAGGCGGCGCTAGATCACCGAGAGTGGATCGACGTCGACGATCGTCCGGCGCCGCAAGTCCGGCCGGGCCTCGAGCGCCGCGAGGAGCGCGTCGCGCATGGCCTTGCGGTGCGTGCCCTTGATGAAGAACTGCGCGCGATGCTCGTCCTTGATCTTCGCGAGCGGCGCGGGCGCCGGTCCGAGCACCCGGCCGTGCGGATGGTGCACGCCGCACGCGCTTGACGAGGTCGCCCGCGTCGTCCATCGCGCGGTCGAGCGTCGCCCCGCGGACGACGACGTTGATGAGCGCGACGACCGGCGGATAGCGCATCGCTTGGCCGGAACTCGCATCTCGCGCTCGAAGAACGCGTCGTAGTCCTGCCGGCACGGCCAGCTGAATGCTGTAGTGGTCCGGGTAGAGCGTCTGCACGATCGCCTCGCCCGGCGTGCTCGCCGCGGCCCGCGCGCCCGGCGACCTGCGTCAGCAGCTGGAACGTCCGCTCGGACGCGCGGAAGTCGGCGAGGCCGAGCCCGACGTCGGCCGAGACGACGCCGACGAGCGTCACGCGCGGGAAATCGTGTCCCTTGGCGATCATCTGCGTGCCGACCAGCACGTCGATCTCGCCGGCGCGCGACCTGCCGCAGGACGCGCGGCGATCGCGCCCTTGCGCCGGACGGTGTCGCGATCGAGGCGCGCGACCCGCGCGCCGCGGGAAACGCGCGCGCGCACCTCGGCCTCGACGCGCTCGGTGCCGAAGCCCGATCTGCTCGAGATACGGCGCCGCCGCACGAGCGGGCACGCGGCGCGGCACGCGCGCCGAGTAGTTGCAGTAGTGGCACGCGCGCGCGGCGCGCGCCGCGCCGTGGACGACCAGCGACACGCTGCAGTTGCGGGCACTCGATCGTGCGCGCCGCACTGCCGGCAGAAGACGACGGTCGCGAAGCCGCGGCGATTGAGCAGCACGAGCGCCTGCTCGCGCCGGTCGAGCCGCATCGCCGATCGCCGTCGACGAGCGCGCGGCTCAGGATGACGTCCGGCCCTTCGGCCGCGTACTCCTCGCGCATGTCGACGATCGCTGACCGCCGCCAGCGGGCGATCGAGCACGCGCCGCTCGAGCACGACGCGCTCGTAGCGGCCGGCTCGCGCGTTGGCCGCGATCTCCAGCGACGGCGTCGCCGATCCGAGCACGACCAGCGCGCCTGCTCGCTGCGCCCGCGCACGATCGCGACGTCGCGGCCGTGGTAGCGCGGGCTCTCCTCCTGCTTGTACGACGCGTCGTGCTCCTCGTCGACGACGATCAGGCCGATCGCTCGAGCGGCGCGAACACGGCCGATCGCGTGCCGACGACGACGTCGATCGTCGCCGCGGCGGATGCGCTGCCACTGGTCGTGGCGCTCGCCGTCGGACAGGCCGCTGTGCTGGATGGCGACGCGCTCGCCGAACGCGCGCGCGGAACAGCGCCGCCGCGGCCGGCGTCAGCGCGATTTCCGGCACGAGCATCAGCACGCGCCGGCCGCTCGCGACACGTGCGCCGCCAGCCGCAGGTAGAGCTCGGTCTTGCCGCTGCCGGTCACGCCGTGCAGCAGCGCCGTGCGAAACGCGCGCGCCGCGGCCAGCGTCCTCGAGCCGCGCGAAGCGCCGCCGCCTGCTCGGCGGTCAGCGTGACGTTCCGGACCAGGGTGCTGCTCGATCGTCCAGCGTCCGCCCGCGCCGGCTTCGCCAGCGAACGGATCGCGCTCGACGACGGCTCGCCGAAGGCTGACGAGCCCGCTGCTTCGCCAGCGACCGCACGGTGGCCGTGCTCGACGCCTCGCGCGCGAGCAGCTCGGCGAGCGCGATGCCGTCCGGGCGCTGCCGCGAGCAGTGCCGAGCGCCTCGCGCTGCTTGGCGTCCGCGGACGGCTGCGTCGCCTCGGCGCGCCCGCGGCCAGTATCGCGCCACACGCGTCCGTCCGGAACGCGTCCGGCGCGGCCGCCGCGCGACGTCGGCGGCAGGCAACGGCCGAGCGCGTCGCCGGGGCCGGCCGCGTAGTACTCGCCGTCCCACAGCGCCAGCTCCACGACGTCGGCGGCAGGAACGGCGTCGGCGTCGAGCGACGGCGCCTGATGTCGCGCGCCGTACCGCCGGCGTCGGCAGCGCCGCGTGCGTCGGCTCGACGACGATGCCGGTCGACCGATGCGGGAGCCGAGCGGCACGACGACGCGCGCGCCCACGCCGGCAGCGGCGTCGCCGTCGGAACGCGATAGGTCAGCAGGTCGAGACCGGGAACCGGCACGGCGACTGGACGATGCAATCGGAGGTGTCACACCCGGTCGAGCCGATCAGTCGCGGTCGGCGAGGAAGCGCACGCACTTTCTTCATGTCTTCCCACACGTCGCGCTTGCGATCGCGGGCTGCGCAGCAGGATAGGCGGGATGGAACGTCGGGATCAGCTTGCGCGCCGCGGTAGTCGAAGACGCGGCCGCGCAGGCGCGAGATCGGCTCGTCCGTCTCGAGCAGCGTCTGCGCGGCGAACTTGCCGAGCGCGACGATGACCTTCGGGCTTGATCGATGTCGATCTGCCGGAAGAGGAACGGCTCGCAGGTCGCGACTTCGTCCGGCTCCGGGTTGCGGTTCTCCGGCGGCCGGCACTTGATGACGTTGGCGATGTAGACGTCTCGCGCGTGCAGACCGATCGCCTCGATGATCTTCGTCAGCAGCTGGCCGGCGCGGCCGACGAACGGCACGCCCTGCACGTCTTCGTCGGCGCCCGGCGCCTCGCCGACGAACATCAGGTCGGCGTCCGGGTTGCCGACGCCGAAGACGATCTGCTTCGGCCCAGCGTGTGCAGCTTGCAGCGCGTGCAGTCGCCGATGTCGCGCGCGAAGCGCGGCGAGCGTCGCCGGCGGCGCTCGAGACCGTCGCCGGCGTCGGCCGTTGCGCGGCGTCCCCGATCGCTGCGCTTGCGGGCGCGTTCGCCGGCGGCGGCTCGCTCGCGACCTGCGCCGCCGCACGCGTCGCGCCACGCCGGATCGCGGCTCACGCCGGCGACGCCGAGCTCGGCGAAGAACTGCGAGATGTTCGGCGAGCTGATCGCGACCGGCTCATCGCGACCCGGACGAGCACGGCGCGGCGACGCCAGCAGGCGCTCGACGCGATCGAGGATGGTCGGCGGCGACCGCGGCTCTTCGCTGCAGCGGCAGCGGCTCGTCGCCGTCGGCCGACGACGAGCGTGACCGCGTTGGTCGTCGACGTCGAAGCCGGCGTCGGGCGCGCGAGACGTCGTTGGCGACGATGAGGTCGACGTGCTTTCGCTGCGCGCTTGCGCCGCGGCCGCGCGCGACGGGATCGCTCGGTCTCCGCGGCGAAGCCGACGAGCACCGGTCCGCGTCCGGTCGCCGCCGGCGTCGCGCCGAGCTCGGCCGAGGATGTCCGGCGTCCGCTCGAGCACCAGCGTCAGCGGTCGCCGCCTTCGTCGATCTTCTGCTCCGGCGCCGCCGTCGGCCGGCGTGTAGTCGGCGACCGCCGCGGCCATGACGACGACGTCGGCCGCGCCGCACGCGCGACATGACGGCCTCGTGCATCTCGCGCGGCGCTGCGCACGCGGACGATCTCGTCGCACCGGCGGCGGCTCGACGCCGGTCGGGCCGGCGACCAGCGTGACGCGCGCGCCGCGCCGCGCGCGCCTCGGCGGCGATCGCGTAGCCCATCCGCCCGCTCGATCGGTTGCCGACGAAGCGCACGGGATCGATGTCCTCGTACGTCGGGCCCGCGGTGACGAGCACGCGCCGTGCCGCGCGAGCGGCCGTCCGGCCGCGACGCAGCATCGCCTCGGCGGCCGCGACGATCGTCGTCCGGCTCGGCGAGCCGGCCCTTGCCGATCCAGCCGCACGCCAGATAGCCCTCGCCGGGCTCGACGAACCGCACGCCGCGCGCCGCGAGCGTATCGAGGTTCGCGCGCACGGCCTCGTGCTCGAACATGTGCGTGTTCATCGCCGGCGCGATGAGCACCGGCGCGCGCGTCGCCAGATACAGCGTCGACAGGAAGTCGTCGGCGATGCCGTTGGCGAGCTTGCCGATGATGTTGGCGGTCGCCGGCGCGATCGAGCAGCAGATCGATGCGTCGACGCGAGCGCGATGTGCTCGATGTCGGCGTTCGCGCCCGGCGCGAACTGATCGGTGATGACCGGGCGCCGCGTGATCGCCTCGAAGGTGACCGGCCCGACGAACCGCGCGCCGCGCGCGTCATGACCGCCACCACGTCGTGGCCGCGCTTCTGCAGCCCGCGCGCGACCTCGACGGCCTTGTAGGCGCCGATGCCGCCGGTGACGCCGAGCGCGATGCAGGGCCATGGCGCTGACTCGTCGGCGTCGCTGCTCGCGGATCGACGGCGCCGCGTCGCGACTTCCTGCAGCGCCCGGCGCGCCGGCTTCGGCGAGCCCTCGACCTTCGGCACGCAGCCGTCGACGAGCTGGCGCGCGCGCGCGGACGCGATGGTCACGAACTCGAACGCGTTCTTGGCCGCGCGGTCGGCCGCGGATGTTCTGACATCGGTCGCTCCAGTTGGGAACGTCACTCGCTCACGAAAGTCCTGACGATTGGCGCGATCGCGGCCATGCAGCGGTCGCAGTCGCGCGCGCTCGGCCATGACGATCGCCCGCAGCCGCTCGACGCGCGCTCGAGCTCGTCGTTGACGACGACGTAGTCGTACTCGGCGAACGCGGCGACCTCGTCGCCGCGCCATCTCGAGCCGCCGCTGGATCGCGTCTTCGGTGTCCTTGCTGCGGCCGCGCAGCCGCTGCTCGAGCACCTCGAACGACGGCGGCAGCACGAAGACGCCACGCGTCCGACGCCGCGCGCGCGCACCTGCCGCGCGCCCTGGACGTCGATCACCAGCACGACATCGTCGCCCGCCGGCGAGCAGCCGCTTCGGTGTCGCGCGGCTCGTGCCGTAGAGTTGCCGAACACGTCGGCCCACTCGAGGAACTCGCCGCGCCGCGACCATCGCCTCGAACCGCGCGCGGCTCACGAAATTATAGTCCACGCCGTCGGTCTCGCCCGGCGCGGGCCGGCCGCGACGTGTACGAGCGCGACAGCTGACGAGCCGCGGCGGACTGCTCGACCAGCCGCTCGACGAGCGTCGTCTTGCCGGCGCCCGACGGCGCCGACACGACGAACAGCAGCCGCCGGCCGGACGGTCCGCTACTCGACATTCTGGACCTGCTCGCGCATCTTCTCGAGCTCCGCCTTGGCGGCGATGATGAGCTCGGACACGCGCAGCGCCGTCGGCCTTCGAGCCCATCGTGTTGACCTCGCGGTTCATCTCCTGCAGCAGGAAATCGAGCTTGCGGCCGCACGGCTCGGGGCCGTCGGCGAGCGCGCGCCAGTGCGCCACGTGGCCGCGGAAGCGCGCGACCTCCTCGCTGATGTCGGACCGCGCCGCCGATGCGCACGATCTCCTGCGCGACGGCCGTCGTCGTCTGCCGGCGAGCTCGGGCGGCAGCTCGGCGACGCGCTCGCGCAGACGCGCCTCGAGCGCGGCTGGCCCGCTCGTCGGCGGCGACGGCGATGCGCTCGACGAGATCGCGGCGAGCGCCGCGCGCCGCGCTGTCGAGATCGGCGCGCAGGTGAGTCGCCCTTCGCGGCGCGCATCGCATCGAGATCGGCTCGAGCGCCTCGCCACGACCGCTCGACGAGCGCCGCGCGGCGCTCGTCGGCCAGCGCCGCTCGTCTGCCTCGGCTGCGCGCTCGCGGATCGTCGAGCGCCTGCGGCAGCCGCAGCAGATCGCCCGGCGTCAGCGCGCCGGCTGACCAGCCCGCGCTCGCGCGCGCGCTCGAGCGCGCTCGACGAGCGCGCCAGCGAACGCCTCGTTGAACTCGACCTCGACGCGCGGGCGGCTGGCGCAGCTGCAGCGACGAGCGCTCAGCTTCGACGCGGCCGCGCGCCACGCGCTGCTGCGACCAGCGCGCGACGCGCGCCCTCGATCGGCGCCAGCGACTGCGGCATCGCGCAGCTGCAGATCGAGGATAGCGGTGGTTCACCGCGCGCATCGTCACGGCGATCGTGGCGCCGTCGTCCTCGCGCGTCAGCGACGCAAACCCGGTCATCGACTTGATCATGACGGCACCTGCGCCGTCTGCGTCCGGCGCGCAGTCCGGATCGCGATCCGGGCTCGTCGCACGCTCGTCGAACAGCTGCAGCGCATACAGCTGCGCGTACGACGCCGTCCGGGCGCGCCAGCAGCTCGTCGTGCGTGCCGATCTCGACGACGCGCCCGCGCTCGAGCACGACGATCGCGTCGGCGCGGCGGATCGGTCGACAGCCGGTGCGCGATGACGAACGACGTCCGGTTCAGCATCAGGTTCGCCGAGCGCCTCCTGCACGAGCAGCTCGGACTCGGCGTCGAGCGCCGACGTCGCCTCGTCGAGGACCAGGATCGGCGCAGTTCTTCAGCAGCGCGCGCGCGATCGCGAGCCGCTGGCGCTGTCCGCCCGACAGCCGCTGGCCGCGCTCGCCGATCATGCGTGTCGTAGCCGCTCGGGCAGCGCCGCGATGAACTCGTGCGCGTGCGCGGCGCGCGCCGCCGCCTCGATCTGCCTCGCGCGGCGCCGTCGGCGACGCCGTACGCGATGTTGCGCGGCGATCGTGTCGTCGAACAGCACCGTCTCCTGCGTCACGATGCCGATCTGCGCGCGCAGCGACGCCAGCGTCACGTCGCGGATGTCCACGCCGTCGATCAGGATCGCGCCGGCCGTCACGTCGTAGAACCGCGGCAGCAGGTTGACGAGCGTCGTCTTGCCGGCGCCGCTGCGCCCGACGATCGCGACCATCTGGCCGGCCCGGACCGTGAACGACACGTCGCGCAGGATCGGCCGATCGGGCGCGTCGTCGTAGCGCGAAGCCGACGTCGCGGAACTCGATCGCGTCGGCGGAACGGCGCGCAGCGCCGGCGCGCCGGGCTGCTCGCGCGACCTCGGTGTGGCGTGTCGAGCATCTCGAAGATCCGCTCGGACGCCGCGATCGCCTGCTGCAGGTTCGCGTTCACGCGGCTCAGCTTCTTGGCCGGGCCGTACATCAGGAACAGCGGCCGCGATGAACGACGACGAACTCGCCGGGCGTCAGGCGGCCGCGCGCGATCTCGCTGCGCTGCCGTACCAGAGCGCCGCCGCCATGCCGCGACGCCGCCGAGCAACTCCATCAGCGGCGGCAGGCTCGACAGCGCGCGCCGTCACCTTCATGTTGGTGCGGTACAGCTGATGGCCGGCGCGGCTGAAGCTTCGTCGGCCTCGTGCTGCTCGGCGCCGAACGCCTTGACGATGCGGTGGCCGGTGAACGCCTCGGCGTGATGTGCGACAGCTGCTCGAGCGCCTCCTGGCTGCGCCGCGTCGTGCGGCGGACGCGCTGGCCGAGCCGCACGAGCGGGTAGACGACGAGCGGCGCGCCGGTCAGGCAGACGAGCGCCAGCCGCGCGTCGTAGTAGAACAGCAGCGCCGGCGTAGCCGACGAGCGCGAGCGACTCGCGCGCGAGATCGCCGACCGTCTCCGACACGGCCTGCTGCACCTGGCCGACGTCGTTGGTGATGCGCGACATCAGCTGGCCGGTCGTCCGCCGCGCGAAGAACGCCGGCCGACTGGCCGAGGATGTGCGCGTACAGCGCGTTGCGCAGGTCGCGCACGACGCGCTGCCCGACGTCGGCCATCAGGTAGCGACGAGACGTACGCCCCGAGGCCCTTGACGAAGTACGACGCCGAGGATCAGCCCAGCGCCGACGCGCTGCACGTCCTGCTGCGCGAGCAGCACGTTGTCGAAGATGGGCTTGATGAGCTGGACGCCAGCCCGGCCGACCCGGCGGCGTACACCAGCATCGCGCACGAGCGCCGACGACGAGCCGCCCGCGGTAGGGCGTGGCGTAGCGGAGAAGCCGTAGGAGCGCGTTCACTCGGTGAACCGGTACTTCAGCAGCACCCACAGCGCGACGATGCCGTCGCGCCAGGTGATCTTCTTGCCTTCGTCGTAGCCGCGGCCGTCGTAGGTGATGGGCACCTCGTACACCCGGTAGCCCCGCTTGAAAATCTTCGCCGTCAGCTCCGGCTCGATGCCGAAGCCGTTCGACTTGCAGCTGTCATCGACCGCAGCACCTCGGTCCGCATCACCTTGTAGCAGGTTTCCATGTCGGTCAGCATCGTGTTGTAGAGCACGTTGGTGAGCGAGCGTCAGCAGCCGGTTGCCGAGGTAGTGCGTGAACAGGAACACGCGGTGCCGGCCGAGAAACCGCGAGCCGTAGACGACGTCGGCGCGGCCGTCGCAGATCAGCTCGATCAGGTCGGGATACTCCTCCGGCGAGTACTCGAGGTCGGCGTCCTGGATGACGACCAGATCGCCCGTGACGTCCTGGAAGCCCCGCCGCAGCGCCGCGCCCTTGCCGGCGTTCTTCGGCTGGAGGACCAGCTTGAAGCGTGCGCCTGCTTGAGCGCCGTCAGCATGTCGCGCGTGCCGTCCGTCGAGCCGTCGTCGACGACGATCAGCTCGGTACGAACCGGCACGCCGAGAACACGCGGCGGATGATCTCCTCGATCGTCGCCCGCTCGTTGTAGACCGGCATCACGACCGACAGGAGCGGATCTGTCGAGGACGCCCTTCAGCCGCGCCATGTCCCGTCCATGTCGTAGCCGTCGCGGATGCGTCTCGTGCCACCGCCACGCGGTGCGCACGATATCGTCGAGCTCCGGAAACCGTGGGCGTCCAGCCCAGGGCGCGCCGTGCGGCGACGCTCGACGCCACCAGCCGGGCCGGGTCGCCCGGGCCGCCGCGGGCCGATCGTGTGCGGCACCTCGCGGCCGGTCATCCGGCGCGACGCTGTCGATCACCTCGCGCACCGACATGCCCTGTCCGTTGCCCAGATTGTAGGCCGCGGACGCCGCGCCGGCCGCCAATGCCCGCAGCGCGGCCAGGTGCGCGTCCGCCAGGTCGGCGACGTGGACGTAGTCGCGGAGGCACGTGCCGTCGGGCGTCGGGTAGTCGTCGCCGAACAGCGTCAGCGGCGCCCCGCCGTTGGCGGCGGCAATCGCGCGCGGAATCAGGTGCTCCTCCGGATCGTGGTCCTCGCCAATCCGCCCGTCCGGGTCCGCGCCGGCCGCGTTGAAGTAGCGCAGGGCCATCCACCGGATGCCGGTCGCCCGCTCGAAGTGCGGCAGCGCGCGCTCGATCGCCAGCTTCGTCTCGCCGTACGCGTTGATCGGGCGCTGCGGATGGTGCTCGTCGATGGGCACCGTCTGCGGCTCGCCGAACGTCGCGCACGTGGACGAGAAGACGAACCGGCGCGACGCCCGCCGCCGCCATCGCCTCGAGCACGGTCAGCGTGCCGTCACGTTGGTCCGGTAGTACTTCAGCGGCTGGCGCCACCGACTCGCCCACCAGCAGCCGCGCCGCGAAATGCATCACCGTGGCCGCGCCAGACTCCTCGAGCGCGGCGCGCACGCGCGCGCCGTCGAGAATGTCGCCTTCGACCAGCGTGATGCGGCGCGAGGGAAACGCCTCCTGAACGCGGGCGACCGCCTGCCGATGCCCCGCCGACAGATTGTCGTAGACCACGACGTCGTCGCCGGCCGCCGCCAGCGCCAGGACCGCGTGGCTGCCGACGTAGCCGGCGCCGCCGGTCACGAGCACCGGTACTCATGGACGGCCGATCGACTTGTAGGTGAAGCCGAGGCCCCGCATCTGCGCGGCTCGAAGATGTTCCGGCCGTCGAAGATCACCGGCTCCTTCATCAGCGCCTTCATCCGGCCGAAGTCCGGCTCGCGGAACTCGTTCCACTCGGTCACGACCAGCAGCGCGTCGGCGCCGGTGAGCGCATCGTACGCGTGCCGCGCGTAGTGGATGCGGCGGCCGAAGATCCGCGCCGCGGCGGCCCGGGCCTCCGGATCGTACGCGCGGACCTTGACGCCCCGCGCCAGCAGGCCCTCGATGATCGGCACGGCCGGCGCCTCGCGCATGTCGTCGGTCCGCGGCTTGAACGCCAGCCCCCAGACGGCGATCGTCCGGCCCTGCAGCGACTTGCCGAAGTGCGCGTCGAGCTTTCCCAGGAGCCGCTGCTTCTGACTCTCGTTGACCGCCTCGACCGCCTCGAGGATCCGGAAGCGGTACTTCTTGTCCGCCGAAAACTTGATGATCGCCTTCACGTCCTTCGGAAAGCAGCTGCCGCCGTAGCCGACGCCCGGGAACAGGAACGCCGGGCCGATGCGCTTGTCGGACGCAATCGCCTGCCGCACCTTGTCCACGTCGGCGCCGAACGCTTCGCAGACGTTGGCGATCTCGTTCATGAACGAGATGCGCGTCGCGAGCATCGCGTTCGCCGCGTACTTGCACAGCTCGGCGCTGGCCGGATCCATCATCATGATCGGCGCGCCGGTGCGCGTGAACGGCCGGTACAGCTCGGTCATGACCTCGGCCGCCCGTGTGTCGGTCGGCGCCGATCACGACGCGATCCGGCTTCAGGAAGTCGTCGACCGCCGCGCCCTGCTTCAGGAACTCCGGGTTGCTCACGACGCTGAACGGGTGCGTCGTCTCGCGCCGAATCGTCCGCCGCACGCGCTCCGACGTGCCCACCGGCACCGTGCTCTTGTCGACGATGACCTTGTAGCCGTTCATCGCGCGGCCGATCTCGCGCGCCGCGCTCGAGCACGTGCTGCAGATCGGCCGACCCGTCCTCGCCCGTCGGCGTGCCGACGGCGATGAACACGACGTCCGACTTGCGGACCGCGTCGGGCAGCGTCGTCGTGAAGGCCAGCCGCTTCTCCTGCCGGTTGCGCCGGACGATCTCCTCGAGGCCCGGCTCGTAGATCGGGATCTGCCCGCGGCGGAGCATCGCGATCTTCTGCCGATCCTTGTCGACGCAGATCACGTCGTTGCCCGTTTCCGCGAAGCACGCCCCCACCACCAGTCCCACGTAGCCCGTGCCGATGACGGCAATCTTCATGAACGCGCGGCCTCCCCGGCTAAAACTCCTCACGGTAACATGCGGCTCGAAATTGTGTCAATCGATTGAGTCGTAAGGACTTGCGCCGTTGACCCGGCCCGCGAGGCGCCGCATGATAGCATCGCGAAGCTTCGCCCGTGCGCATCCTGCTCGACTACCGACCGGCGCTCCGCGAGCGAACGGGCGTCGGCGAATACGTGCACGAGCTCGCACGTGCGCTCGTCGCAGACGGCGCCGGCCGGCGAGTCGCTGACGCTCTTCTCGTCGTCGCTCGCGGACCGCTTGTCGCCAGCCGCCGTGCCCGGCGCGGCCGTTCTCGATCGCCGCGTGCCCGGGCGACTCCTCAACTTCGCCTGGCATCGGCTCGGGTGGCCGCCCGTCGAACAGCTGGCGACCGGCACCTTCGACGTCGTCCAAGCCGCGCACCCGCTGCTGATCCCCACCGAGCACGCGGCGCAGGTCGTGACGATTCACGATCTCGACTTCCTCGATCACCCCGAGCGCACCCACGCCGAGATCCGGCGCGACTACCCTGCGCTGGCCGAGGCCCATGCGAGACGCGCCGATCACATCGTGACCATCTCGCGGCACACGGCCGCCGAAATCGCGCGCCGCTTTCAGATCGCGCCCGAGAAGATCTCGGTCTGCTCTCCCGGCGCGCCGGCATGGACGCCGCCGGTCGTCCGAGCCTGCTCGATGGCGCCGTTGCTGTTCCTTGGCACGCTCGACCGCCCGCAAGAATCTCGGGACCCTGCTCGACGCGTACGGGCAGCTGTTGGCGCGGCGTCCAACCGTGCCGCCGCTGGTTCTGGCCGGCGGCACCGCTGACGACTCCGCAGCGATCATCGCGCGCGCGACGGCCGCCCCATTCGCTGGACACGTCGAGCTGCCGGGTACGTCGCCGCCGGCGAGCGCGCGGCTCTCTACGAGCGGGCGCTGGCGTTCGTCCTGCCGTCGCATACCGAGGGCTTTGGCATGCCCGCGGTCGAGGCGATGACCGCCGGCGTGCCCGTCATCGCCGCGAACCGGGGCGCCCTGCCGGAAGCCGTCGGCGCCGCGGGACTCCTCGTCGATCCGGACGACGCCGCCGCTCTGGCGGGGACGATCGCCGCGCGTCGTGGACGATGCCGCGCTACGCCGATCGATGAGCGAAGCCGGCTCGCCCAGGCGGCGAGCTTCTCCTGGCGCGCCGCCGCGGAGGGCGTGCGCAACGCCTGGGGGCAGGCCCGGGCCGCCCGGAGGCGCCGCCGTGGGTGATCGATCGCTCCACATCGTCGTGGACGGCCGAGAGCTCGTCGGGCGGCCGACCGGCGTCGGGCGTTATCTCGAATCGATTCTGCGCGCCTGGGCCGACGACCCGTCCTTCCCGCACAGGCTGACAATCATCGTCCCAGGCTCGCCGCCGCCGATGGCCGGCGGCCCGGGCGGCGCGGTTCACGTGGCGGACGGTGCCCGCCACGTCCACGGGCACCTGGTTCGAACAGACGACTCTCGCCCGGGTGGCGAAGGCGTCGGCTCCAGACGTCTTCCTCGCGCCCGGCATACACGGCGCCGCTTCGTCTGAACGTGCCGACCGTCGTGACGGTGCACGACGTTTCGTTTTTCGCCCACCCGGAGTGGTTCAGCGCGCGCGAAGGCCTGCGCCGGCGCTGGCTCACGCGGGCGTCGGCTCGTCGGGCGCGGCGCATCATCACGGTCTCGACGTTCTCGGCGGGCGAGATCGTCCGGTGGCTCGGCGTGCCGCACGAGCGTGTCGTGGTCGCACCGAACGGCGCGCCGCCTCTCATGGCCGCGGCGGACTCGCCGTCGCGGCCGCCGCTGGTGCTGTACGTCGGCTCGCTGTTCAATCGCCGCCGGATTCCGGAATTGCTCGAAGGCTTCGCAGCGTCGCGCGGCGCGGCCCCCGAGGCGCGGCTGGTGCTCGTCGGCGACAACCGCACGCGGCCGGCGATCGATCCGGTCGAGCGTGCCCGGACGCTCGGCGTCGCCGATCGCGTGAGCTGGCGCGAGTACGTCAGCGACGACGAGCTGACAGCGCTCTACGCGCAGGCGCGGGTCTTCGTGTTCCTGTCGGACTACGAAGGGTTTGCGATGACGCCGTTCGAGGCGATCGCCCACGGCGTGCCGCCGGTGCTGCTCGATACGCCGGTCGCGCGCGAGATCTACGGCGACGCCGCGCGGCTCGTGGCCGCCGCTCCCGACGCCATCGGCGCCGCGCTGCTGCACCTGCTCCAGGACGAGCCGGCACGCGTCTCGCTCGCGCAGGCTGGCCGGCGCCGCATGAAGCAGTTCTCCTGGGCGCGGACTGCCGACCTCATCCGCGGAGCCCTCGAGGAGGCCGCGCGGTGAGCGCTGATCGGTCCACGCCCCTCGAGGTCGTCATCGTCAGCTTCAACACGCGGGAGGACACGCTCGCGTGCCTGCGCTCGCTGCTCGACGCTCCGCCCGCGGAACTGGTCCGGACGTGGGTCGTGGACAACGCCTCGACGGACGGATCAGTCGAGGCGATCCGCCGGCGTTTCCCTCCGTCGACGTCGTGGCCTTGCCGCGCAACGTCGGGTTCGGCGCGGCCAACAACGTCGCCTTGCGACAGGCGACGGCGCCGCTCGTGCTCCTGCTCAACAGCGACACGGTCGTGCCCGCTGGCGCCATCGACGCGCTCGTGGCGCGGCTCGAGGCGACGGGCGCGGTGGCGGCCGGCCCGCGTCTGGTGGACGCCGCGGGCCGGCCCGAAGTGTCGTTCGGCTCGATGCTGTCGCCACTGACCGAGTGGCGTCAGCGGCTGCGCGTGCGGCTGGCGGCCAGGTCTGCGGGCTGGGCGCGGCGCTATGTCGACCGCCTCGTCCACCAGGAGCGGATTGTGGACTGGGTCAGCGGCGCGTGCCTGCTCGTCCGGCGCGACGCGGCGGCGGCGGCCGGGCTGCTTCGACGAGCGCTATTTCCTGTACGAGGAGGACGTGGACTTCTGCGCCGCGCTCCGCGCCGCGGGCGGGCGGATCCTGTTCACGCCGCGGCGGCCATCACGCACCTCCGCGGGCGCTCCGGATCGTCCGCCGGCTCGGCCGCCAGACTCGGCCGCACTACGATCGCAGCCACCTGGCGTTCTACGAGAAGCACCGCCCCGGCTGGGCGCCCGTTCTCCGCGCCTGGCTGCGGCTCCGCGGACGATCGATCCGGTAGAATCAGGCGGGAGCTCCCACCGAGTGCGCATTGCCATCGACGCGCGCAAGCTGCACGACTTCGGCATCGGCACTTACGTCCGCAACCTGGTCCGGGCGTTGGCGCGTCAGGAGACCGACGACACGTACGTGCTGCTCTGCCCGCGCGCGGACCGCGAGTTCGTCCAGTCACTCGGCCCGCGCTTCGAGGCCCTCGTCGAGGACTCGGGCAATTACTCCGTGCGCGAGCAGTTCAGCATCCCGCTCGATCTCTGGCGGCGCGCGCGGGTCGATCTGTTCCACGCGCCGCACTACGTGCGTGCCGCCGCTGACGCCGTGCCCCTTCGTCGTGACGATCCACGACTGCATCCACCTGCGGTTTCCGCAGTACCTGCCCAACCGCGCGGCCTACTTCTACGCGCAGGCGATGATGTCGACGGCGGCGCGGCGCGCCCGGCGGGTGCTCACCGTGTCGGAGGCGTCGAAGCAGGACATCCTGCACTACCTCCGCGTGCCCGCCGACAAGATCGAGGTGATCTACAACGCGCTCGACGACCGGCTGGCCGAAGCGCCGACGCCGGACGAAGTCGCGCGCGTCCGCGAGCGCTTCCAGCTGACGGCGCCGTTCGTGCTCTACGCGGGCAACATCAAGCCGCACAAGAACCTCGAGCGGCTGATCGAGGCCTTTGCGCTGCTGCGCGCAGCGGCATCGATCTCGACGTCAAGCTGCTCATCATCGGCGACGAGATCTCGAAGTACCCGAACCTGCGCCGCGCTCGTGCACCGCTATCAGCTTCACCAGCACGTGCGCTTCCTCGGCTTCGTGCCCGACGCGACGCTGGCCGTCGCTCTATCGGCTCGCGTCGGTCTTCGTCTTCCCGTCGCTCTACGAGGGCTTCGGACTGCCGCCGCTCGAGGCCATGGCCGCGCGGCACGCCGGTCGATCACGTCCAACGTCTCGTCGCTGCCGGAAGTCGTCGGCGACGCCGCGCTGCTGATCGATCCGCTGGACGCCGGCGCAGATCGCGGACGCCATGGCCCGGGTGCTCACCGACGACGCGCTGCGCGCGGACTTGATTCGGCGCGGGCCTCGAGCGCGTGCAGGCCTTCTCGTGGGACGACGCCGCCGCCAGGACGCACGCGGTGTACGCGCAGGTCGCGCGCCCGGCCGCTCATGGCTAGTCCGCGCGATCCCGGCGGCGCGCTCGAAGGACGACGCGCTCGCGCTCGTCCACGACTGGCTCACCGGCATGCGCGGCGGCGAGAAGGTGCTCGAGGCGCATCTGCCGGCTCTTTCCGCGGCGCCGACCTGATCACGCTGGTCCACGTGCCCGGCAGCGTCTCGCCGGCGATCGAGCGCCGGCGCATCCGCACGTCGTTCGTCCAGCGGCTGCCGGGCGCCCGGCGGCGCGTACCGCCACTACCTGCCGCTCTTTCCGGCCGCGATCGAGCTGTTCGACCTCGACGACTACGATCTGGTGATCTCGACGAGCCACTGCGCCGCCAAGGCCGTGGTGCCGACCGGCCGCGCGCGTGCACGTCTGCTACTGCCACTCGCCCATGCGGTACGCCTGGGACCAGTTCGACGCCTACTTCGGGCCCGGCCCGGGTCGGGCCGGCCGCTCAGCGCGCTCTACCGGCCGCGTCATGGCCGGGCTGGCCCGCTGGGACGCGCGACACCGCCCGCCGCGTGCGACCGCTTTCGTCGCGAACTCTCAGTACGTTGCGGGCCGGATCGCGCCGGTACTATAATCGGGACGCGTCGGTCCTGTATCCGCCGGTGGACTACGGCCTTCTTCACGCCCGACCCGCACGCCGCCCGGCACCGTATTTCCTCGTCGTGTCCGCCCTGGTGCCGTACAAGCGCCTCGATCTCGCGATCGACGCCGGCCGACCGGCTGGGCGTCCGCTCAAGATCGTCGGCAGCGGCCCGGACGAAGCGCGGCTGCGGGCGCATGGCCGGACCGACGGTCGAGTTCCTCGGCACGCTCGACGAGCCGGCGCTTCGCGACGCTGTACCGCGGCCGCCCGGCGCGTGCTGCTGCCCGGCGAGGAGGACTTCGGCATCGTGCCGGTCGAGGCGCTGGCCTGCGGCCGCCCGGTCGTCGCGCTCGGGCGCGGCGGCGCCGCGAGACGGTCGCGCATGGCGTGACGGGCCTGCTCGTCGACGAAGCGACGCCCGAGGCCTTCGCCGACGGCATGCGCGAGTCGGCGCACCGCGTCTGCGATCCGGCGCGCGCTCGCGCGCCAGCGCGGAGCGCTTCAGCGTGGAACGCTTCGAGACGTCGATCACGGCGGCGCTCGCTGACGCCGCTCGCGCGGCCTGCCGATGCTGAAACGCTACAACCGCCTGCTCGTCGCGCTCTACGTCGCCGCCGACCTCCTCGCGGCGCTCGCCGCGTTCGTGCTCGCCTACCTGCTCCGCTTCGACAGCGGCCTGATCTGCCGATCGCCGCAAGGGCCATCGCCGCCGTTCAGCGAGTACCTGTGCATCGCGCCGTTCATCGCCCTGCTGGTGCCGCTCGCCTTCCAGATCAGGGCCTCTACCGGCTGCGGCGCGGCCGCACGCGCGTCGACGACTTCTTCGGCGTGCTCGTCGGCACCATCCTCGCCGTGATCGTCGGCGTCGTCGGCACGCTCGTACGTGCAGACCTACTACGTCGACGCCCGAGCTCAAGGCGTCGGCTACTACGAGGTGTCGCAGGCGCGTCTGGGTGCTGTTCCTCGGCGCTCAACGTGCTGCTCACGTACGCGCTCGCGCGAGATCGTCCGCGATCTGCTGCGAGCGGCGCTGGCGCGCGGGCATCGGCCTCAAGCGCGTGCTCGATCGCCGGCGCCGGCGATCTCGGCCGCATGGTCGCCGACCGGCTGCTCGAGCACCGCGAGCTCGGCTTCCAGGTCGTCGGCTTCGTCGACGATCGCGCCGGCGCCGGCGACGCCATCGGCTATCGCGGCCTGCCGCTGCTCGGCACGCTCGCACGACGCCCCCGAGGTCTGCGCGCAGGAGACGGATCGACGAGATCTACGTCGCGCTGCCGCTCGAAGAGCACGTGAAGATGCTCGGCGCTCGTCGAGGTCGCCAGCACGCGAATGCGTCGACGTCCACGTGGTGCCCGACCTGCTGCAGTTCATCGCCCTGCGCGCGCGCCTCGAGGATCTCGACGGCCTGCCGATCATCAGCATCAACGACGTGCCGCTGCGCGGCTTGAACAGCGTGCTGAAGCGCGCGATCGACGTCGCGCATCTCGCTGCGGCGTCTGCGTCGTCGGCGCTCGCCCTTCGGCGCTCATCGTCGCTCGCTCATCAAGCGCAGCTCGCCGGGGCCCGGTGTTCTACAAGCAGGAGCGCATGGGGCTCGACGGCAAGGCGTTCACCGTCTACAAGTTCCGCTCGATGCCCGTGGACGCCGAAGACGAGACCGGACCGGTCTGGGCGCGCGACGACGACCCGCGGGCGACGCCGATCGGCCGGTGGCTGCGCCGGCACGACATCGACGAGCTGCCGCAGTTCTGGAACGTGCTGCGCGGGCGACATGTCGATCGTCGGCCCGCGGCCCGAGCGGCCGTTCTTCGTCGAGCAGTTCAAGCACCGCATCCCGCAGTACATGCTGCGCCACAAGGTGAAGGCCGGCATCACCGGCTGGGCGCAGGTCAACGGCTGGCGCGGCAACACCTCGCTCGAGAAGCGGATCGAGTACGACCTCTACTACATCGAGAACTGGTCGCTCGCGCTCGACTTCAAGATCATGTGGCTCACCGTCGTCCGCGGGCTTCCAGAAGCACGCCTGACTGAGCCATCCCGACTCCATGAGCATCGTCATCACCGGCGCGGCCGGCTTCATCGGATCGCACCTGTCCGAGACGCTGCTCGACCGCGGCTACTCGGTCGTCGGCATCGACAACCTGCTCACCGGCGACATCGGCGAACATCGCGCACCTGGCCGGACCGGGACTTCGACGTTCATCAAGCACGACGTCACGAACTACATCTACGTCGAGGGCCCGGTCGACGCCGTGCTGCACTGGGCCAGCCCCGCCAGCCCGATCGACTACCTCGAGCTGCCGATCCCGACGCTGAAGGTCGGCGCGCTCGGCACGCACAAGGCGCTCGGCCTGGCCAAGGCCAAGGGCGCGCGCTTCGTGCTCGCCTCGACGTCGGAGGTCTACGGCGACCCGCTCGAGCACCCGCAGAAGGAGACCTACTGGGGCAACGTCAACCCGGTCGGCCCGCGCGGCGTCTACGACGAGGCCAAGCGCTTCGCCGAGGCGATGACGATGGCCTACCACCGCTACCACGGCGCTCGACACGCAAGATCGTCCGCATCTTCAACACCTACGGCCCGCGCATGCGGCTCAACGACGGCCGCGCGGTGCCGGCGTTCATGAGCCAGGCGCTCCGCAACGAGGACGTCACGTCTTCGGCGACGGCACGCAGACGCGCAGCTTCTGCTACGTCAGCGACCTGGTCGACGGCATCCTCGCCTGATGGAGTCCGACGACGAACGACCCGGTCAACATCGGCAACCCGCACGAGATGACGATCGAGGAGATCGCGCGGACGATCATCACGGATGACGGGCTCGACGAGCCGGCTCGTCTACCGGCCGCTGCCGGACCGACGACCCGAAGGTCCGCCAGCCCGACATCACCCGCGCGCGCACGCTGCTCGGCTGGGAGCCGAAGGTCACGCTCGAGGAGGGGCTGACGCGACGATCGAGTACTTCAGGACGAAGATGAAGCGTAGGGCGACCCGAGGGCGGCCTATCCCGCGGCTCGGCTCCCCGTGCGGCCGACGTCGCCCGACGCGCTCGCCTCCGCGGCCCGAAAACGCGTAAGCCGGACGATGTAGTCGAATCCGGATGCGAGCGTCACGGCGAGCGACGCGTAGATCGCAATCGTCACCACGACGGAGTGCACGCGCAGGTAGTTGGCGATGAGCGCGATGACGCCGGTGACCACGTAGATCACCGTCGCCGACTTCCCGAGGATCGACGGCCGGAACGTGCGTCGCGCCACGGCGAGGTTGACGACCGCCACCGTCAGCACAATCGCGATGTCGCGGCTGATGACGAGCACCGTCAGCCACAGCGGCAGGCGGTTCGTGAGGTCGAGACCCGGCAGCGTCAGCATCACGAACATCGTGACCAGCAGGAGCTTGTCGGCCATCGGGTCGAGCCAGGCGCCGAGGGTCGTCTGCTGGCCGGTCCGGCGCGCGATCAGGCCGTCGAGAGCATCGGTGAGGCCTGCCGTGGCAAAGACGCTGAGCGCCCAGCCGGGCTAGCCGTAGAGCAGCAGAGCGACGAACACCGGCACGAGCAGCATCCGGAGCAGCGTGAGCTGGTTCGCGGCGGTCAGCAGCACGGTCATGGCCTGCGCCCGCGAGTCGCTGGAGGCGAGTGATTGCCGCGACGGCGTTCGGCGCCGGTTGCCGGCGCGGTCGGGGCGAAACGCTCGCCTTCGACCGGCGTCATCGCGCCGGACGCGACGGCCAGCGCCGCCGACGGGTAGTAGACGTTGGTCGGCGGCAGGTCGGGAAACGCCGGCCGCGCCGACCGCCAGGACGCCAGATCGATCTGGCGCTCGCTCGAGATGACCGCGAGCAGCTGCGAGACCGACGCGCGCCAGGTCGGTCCGCCGGATCGTGTTGCCGGCTGGAACGTGTGGTTCGGGTACACGTCCATGACGCCGGCCTGGGTCACCGGCAGGATCCACGGCGCGGCCCAGTGTCCGCGGACGTCGGTGGCCACGGCGCTCACCCGCTGGCCCGCGGCCCTTCAGCACCGGTTCGAGACGGATCCCGATGAGCGCGGCGAGCTGCGCGCGGGTCAGCGCGTGGCGCCTTCGATGTTCGTGTACTCGGCCGGCACGCCGGCCATCGCGGCCTTCGTCTGACAGCGCGTCGACCTTCGCACGCCAGGCGGGCCGGCGGATCGAGCTTCACCGCCTGCGCTGTAGGCGTTCGCCGCGTCGCGCGGCTTGCCGCGGGCCTCGAGGACCGCGCCCAGCATCGCGAAGGCGTCCGCGATCGCCGTTGTCGAGCTGCGTCGCGCGCCGGGCGTGCGCCTCGGCCTGATCGCAGCGCCCCGCGCGGCGCTCGACGCCGGCCAGCTCGCGATAGAGATCACGGCGCTGTCGGCGACAGCGTCAGCGCCTGCTCGAAGCTGCGTCTGCGCTTCGTCGAGCCGGCCGGCGTCGCGCGCCTTGCGTCCGGCCTCGATCTGCGGCTGCACCTGACGGAAGCGCACCAGATCGAGGCGGCTGCGCACCGCCTCCTGCGTGCGGATCGATCGCCAGCGATGCGCTCGAACGCCGCGATCGCCGCCGCGTCGTCGTTCAGCGCCAGCTGCGCGTCCGCCTGTGCCGGCGCAGCGCCGGCAGATAGCGAGCGTTCTGGTCGCAGCGACGGACGCGAAGTGCGCGGCCGCGGGCTTGGTCTGGCGTGTCGGCCAGCAGCGCGAAGCCGAGGCCGGTCTCGGCCGGGTAGAACCGGGGCGCGTCTTGAGAATGGCCGTGAATTCCCGCTGCGCGGCGCGGACGTCGCCCGCCTGCAGCAGATCGCCACGCGGCTGCTCGCGCGGCGGCCGCTCCGGCGTCGCCCGCAGGGCCGCTGGCACATCAGGCGCCGGGTACTGCGGGAAGCGCGGCGCGCCGGCGCCGCCGGCGGCGGCGCGTTCGGCTCGACACACCCGGCCGCGAGCGCGACCGCGAGCGATTGCGATCCGACCGCGTGCCACCCAGCCGCTTCATGCCGGCACGCCTGACGCGTCCAAACCGCTCGAGCAGCCGGCGCGGCACGTCGGCCTCGATCGCGACGCCGGCCGTCCGTCGGCCGTCGTGGCGGATCACGCGCGCGTGCGCGGTAGAGCTCCGCGAGCAGGCTGCCGATCGCTCTCCCGCGCGCGCGTCGAGCTCGAGTTGCACGCGCTCGATGTCCATGGCGAGCCGGCCGTCGATCAGCCTCGATCAACTCGCTCGCGCCCGCTGCCCGTCGCGATGCCGACACGAGCACCGCCTCGGGGTGCGTCGGCGCCACGCGGGTCGATGCGCTCCCCGCCCGAGCAGGTCGCATCTTGTTGAAGACGTCGACCACGGGCACGCGCGCGGCGCCCACCTCCTCGAGCACCGACTCGACGGCGGCCACGCGCCGCTCGCGATCCGCGGCCGAGCGCGTCGATGACGTGCAGCAGCAGATCGGCGCCTCAGCGACTTCCTCGAGCGTCGCGCGAAACGCGGCGACGAGCTGAGTGCGGCAGGCGATCGATGAACCCGACCGTGTCCGACACGAGCAGCTCGCGCGCGCGTCCGGCAGCCGCACGCGGCGCACGAGCGGATCGAGCGTCACGAACAGCGCGTTGGACGCGACGCGCCGCTCCCCGGTCAGCACGTTGAACAGCGTCGTCTTGCCGGCGTTCGTGTAGCCGACGAGCGCGACGGTCGGCACGTCGGCTTGCGGCGGCGCTCGCGCAGCTGCCCGCGCCGGCGTCGCGACCGCGTCGATCTCGTGCTTGAGTCTGGCGATCGCGATGGCGGATGCGGCGGCGGTCGGTTTCGAGCTTCGTCTCGCCGGGGCCGCGCGTGCCGATGCCGCCGCCCAGCCGCGACAGCGCCGCGCTCGACCCGACGAGGCGCGGCAGCAGGTACTCGAGCTGCGCGAGCTCGACCTGCAGCTTGCCTTCGCGCGTCCGCGCGCGGCGCGCGAAGATGTCGAGGATGAGCTGCGTGCGATCGATGACGCTGCCGGCCGAGCGCGCTCTTCGAGATTGCGCAGCTGCGCCGGGCGTCAGCTCGTTGTCGAAGATGACCACGTGACGCCGGCCTCGTCGCAGGCCGCGGCGAGCGCTTCGCCTTGCCGCTGCCGAGGAACGTCGCCGGATCGGGCGTCGCGCGCTCCTGCAGCATCGCGCAGCACGACCTCCGCGCCCGCCGCGCGGCGAGGCCGGCGAGCTCGTCGAGCGAGATGTTCGGGATCGATGCTGGCGGGTCGGCGACGTTGCAGACCGACGAGCGCCGCGCGTTCGCGCAGCGGCTCGCGTGGAAATGCCGGCGACGGTCATGCTGTCCAGCGATTCTAGCACGCGGCTCCACGCGATCGCGCCCTCGCGCACCAGCGTGCAGCCGCGGTCCGCGCGCGTCGACGATCGTCGACGGCGGGCCGCCCGGCGTCGGCCCGCCGTCGATGACGAGACGACCGGGGAGCGCCGCGAGCAGCGCCAAGCGACGCGACGTCGCGTCGCCGGCTCCGCGCCGCTGATTCGCGCTCGTGGCCGTGACCGGACTGCCCGACGCCTCCGCCAGCGCGCGCGCGACGGCATGATCGGGCACGCGGATCGCCAGCGACCGGCTGCCGCCGTGCACCGCGACGCGACCGATCCCGGGCGCGTCGAAGCACGAGCGAGAGCGGCCCGGGCCAGAACGTCGCGGCCAGCCGCGACGCCGAGCTGTCGAGCGGCCCGCACGCGCCTCGACCTGCCGGCTGCTCGGCGGCGATGAGCGGCAGCGCCGCGCGCGCCGCGCCGCCCTTTGAGCGCGAACAGCCGCTGCACGGCCTCGTCCGATCGCGGGTCGACCGCGAGGCCGTACAGCGTGTCCGTCGGAAACGCGACCACGCGGCCCGCGCGCAGCCAGTCGACGGCATCGGCGAGATCTTCGGGACGACACGCAGCGGCTCGATTGACGCGCAAGGCTGGCGCATCGGCGAAACGTCACGCCATCCGGCGTCGCGACCGCAAGCGCGATACGGCCGCAAGTCCGGCCGCCGTCGACCGCGAAGACCGAGCGGATGCTCCGCGCGCCGAGGAAACCGGCAACGACCGGACTCACGGCCAGGCCGACGAGCGACGCCGTCGTCAGGTAGCCCGAAAACGACGCCTCGCTGCGCGACCGGCATGGCGCTGGCCGGCCGCGGTGTAGATCGCCGTCGTTGCCACGCCAATCCCGATGCCGAACACGACAGAAGCCGCGAGGAGCCACGGCGGCGGGCGGCACGAGGCCGAACACCCCGGCGCCGACCCGCGGCGACGACGGCCGCCATCGCCACGAGACGGCGGCCGCGCCAGCGCGTCAGCAGCTGCCGCGCAGGTGATGCCCCAGCGCCGCGGCGCCGGCCGCGATCGTGAAGATGACGCCGCTCAGCAGCGCGACACGCGCCGCGGAAACTCCGATCGCGCCGAGGTAGAGCGGCAGCACCGGCCCGAAGCTCCGATCGACGAACTGCAGCCCGAAGACGAGCCGAGGAACAGGAAGATGTGCGCGAATGACGCGCACGGCCGCCGAACGTGACGGGCGGCGGCCTCACCGTCCGCGGGCGCCGCGCAGGCGCTTCCTCGCGATAGCCGACGAACACCAGCACGAGCGCGACAAGATAGAGCGCGGCCGCGACAAGAAGCGTCTCGCGCAAGCCCGACCGCAGCCGCCACCACGCCGCCGATGACGGGCCCGAGCGCCGGACCGAGTCGCTGCGCGGTCTGCACCAGCCCGATCGACCGCGCCATGCGCTCCTTCCGGCGCCGACTCCGCCGCCATCGTCAGCGCAATCGCGCCCGTAGCCGGCGAAGAAGCCCCTGAACGCGCGCAGCGCGAACACATGCCATGGCGCCGCGCACGAACCGCCATGCGCGGCCATCATGACGACGAAGCGGCCGAGCGACCGCTCGACCATGACTTGCGGCCGTAGCGCTCCGCGAGGCGGGCCCAGACCGGCGCCAGCGAGGGCCGTCATCGCCGGCGTGACGCCGAGGCTCAGGCCCGACCAGATGGCGAGCGCGCCGGTGTCGTGACGCCCAGCTGCTCGAAGAACAGCGGCAGGAACGGCATCACCAGCGTGAAGCCGGTGAAGCCGATGAACGACGGCGACCGTCACCGCCACCTGGTTCCGGCGCCATGGCCGGATCGCCGCAGCCGCGGCTCAGAACCGGATGCGGACGGTCGTCATCCGTGCGATGCGACGTGGATGCGTGTCGATGAAGCGGATCTGGTGCGGGTCGCTCTGCATGACGAGCGAGCTGGTGCGCGTGCCGTCGCCGAAGAAGCGGACGCCCTTCATCAGCGCGCCGTCGGTGACGCCGGTCGCGGCGAAGATGATGGACGTCGCCCGACGCGAGATCCGCCGACGTGTAGATCCGCTTGAAGTCGCGTGATCCCCATCGCGCGGCAGCGCGCCTCGTGCTCGGGCGTGCTGCACGACGAGCCGCGCGTAGATCTCCCCGTTCAGGCAGCGCATCGCCGCCGCCGTCAGCACGCCCTCCGGCGCGCCGCCGGTGCCCATGACGGCGTGCACGCCGCGACCCGTCCACGGCGGCGGCGATGCCCGCCGACAGGTCGCCGTCGCCGATCAGCCGGATGCGGGCGCCGGCGGCGCGGATCTCCGTCGATCAGCCGCTCGTGCCGCGGCCGGTCGAGCACCATGACGACGAGGTCGTCGACGTCGCGCTCGAGCGACTTGCGCAATCGCCCGCAGGTTCTCGCTTCACCGGCGCGTCGAGGCTGACCGCGTGCTTCGCGCGCGGCCCGACGACCAGCTTCTCCATGTAGAGATCCGGCGCGTGCAGCAGGCCGCCCTTGCTCGAGGCGGCGAGCACGGCGATCGCGTTCGGCGCGCCGGTCGCGCAGAGGTTCGTGCCCTCGAGCGGATCGACGGCGATGTCGACGGCCGGCACGAGCCCGCGTCTGGCCGTCGCGCGCGCCTGGCCGACCTTCTCGCCGATGAACAGCATCGGCGCCTCGTCGCGCTCGCCTTCGCCGATCACGATCGTGCCGTCGATCGGCACGTCGTCGAGGTCGCGCGCGCATGGCCTCGACGGCGGCGCGGTCGGACTCGTGGCGGTCCCCCTGACCCATCGTGTGCGCGCAGGCGATGGCCGCCTGCTCGACGACGCGCAGGAATTCGAGCGAGAGATCGATCGACCATGGTCGTGACGGCTCCGTCGGTCACCGTCGGCCCGGGTACGGGCGGCAGCTCGCAGCGCGTCGGCTTGTCCTGCCGGTAGCCGAGCACGTAGTCGGCCTGCATCAGCGTGTGGATCTCGCGCGTGCCCTCGTAAATCACCGCGCCCTTGCAGTTGCGATAGAAGCGGCCGACGGGATACTCGTCGGAGTAGCCGTTGGCGCCGTGCACCTGCACGGCGTCGCCGGCGGCGCGTTCGGACGCGACCGTGGCGAACCACTTCGCGAGGCCGGTCTCGCGCGTGTTGCGGCGGCCCGCGTTCTTCAGCCAGCCCGGCGCGCAGCCAGAGCAGGCGCGCGGCCTGGTAGTCCGACTCCATCTGCGCGATCATCTCCTTCACGAGCTGGTGCTCGCGCGATCTCGACGCCGAACGTCTTGCGCTCCAGCGCGTACTTCGCGCTGGCGTCGCGGCAGGCGCGGATCAGGCCCGTGGCGCCGGCGGCCACGGTGTAGCGGCCCTGGTCGAGCGCGAACATCGCGATCTTGAAGCCCTCGCCCTCGCGGCCCACGAGGTTCTCGGCCGGCACCTCGACCTCGTCCATCTTGAAGAAGCCGGTGTTGCCCGCGAGGATGCCCCACTTGTCCTTCAGCGTGCCGCTCGAGAACCCCTTGAACGCGCCGCTCGACGATGAACGCGCTGATGCCGGACGGGATCGCGCTGCTTCTTCTTCTCGAGCGTCCGTCCACGCGAACACGAGGAAGTTGTCGGCGACGTCGGCGAGCGAGATCCACATCTTCTCGCCGGTGAGCAGGTAGCGATCGCCCTTCTTGACGGCGACGGTCTGGATGCCGCGCACGTCGCTGCCGGCGGCGGGCTCGGTCAGGCCGTAGGTCGCGATCTTCCGTGCCCTGCGCCTGCGGCACGAGGTAGCGCTGCTTCTGGTCCTCGGTGCCCCAGGTGAGCAGCGTCAGGCAGTTGAGGCCGGCGTGGACCGACATGATCACGCGCAGCGACGTGTCCACGTATTCGAGCTCCTCGCTCGCCAGGCCCAGGCGGATGTAGTCCATGCCCGCGCCGCCGTACTCGGCCGGCACCGAGACGCCCAGCAGCCCGAGCTCGGCCATCTGCGGCAGGATGTTGCGGTCGAAGCGGTGCTCGCGGTCGAGATCGCGGATGCGCGGCGCGACCTCGCGTGCCCGCCCAGTCGCGCACGTCTGCTCCAGCAATGCGCTGTTCGTCGGTCAGATCGAAATCCATCATGCCGTCGCTGTCCTCTCGTCAGGCCGTCAGGGTACCGGTCGCAGCTCGACCGGCATCGCCGACGCTGACCGCCGAGCCGCTCGGCCGCGCTCGGCCGAGCTGCGCATCGCGCACTCGAGATGCTCGGTGCTGCCGAACAGCGCGCCGACTTCCCCCGGCGCCATCCGCGTAGGTCGACGACGATACGCGCGATCGACCTGATCGCCCACCGTGAGCTGCACGTCGGCGCCACCCTCGGTCACGCGCTCGCAGGAGCGCCGGTCGAGGTTGGTCACGAGGTTGCCGAAGCGGTCGACGCGCACCACCCGCCCGCGCAGCACGGTCGCCTCGAACTCCGGCTTCGGCAGCTCCAGCGTCTGATAGTCGGTGATCGGCGCGGCCGAGGGCCGTCAGCTGGATGCCCCGCGCCAGCCACGCGGCGGCGGGCGCGAAGCGATCGCGCCCTTCGAACGTCCGGCTGACGGTCGGCCGCGCGTAGCGCCGTTCGGTCAGCTCGACCACGCGCTTCGGCGGTGTCTCGCTGGAATACGCCGGTCAGCACGCCGTTGTCGGGCGCGACGAACCGCCAGTCGCCCGCCTCGGCGGCGATCCCGCGGCGCGCGGTGCCGACGCCCGGATCGACGACGACCAGGAAGATCGTCGCCGGCGGAAAGAACTTGTACGTCGCGGCCAGCTCGCGGGCCGCCGTCGCGACGTCGTGCGCCGGCAGATCGTGCGAGATGTCGACCAGCGTCGCGTCCGGGCAGATGCCGAGCATGACGCCCTTCATGACGCCCGCGTAGTGGTCGCGGGTGCCGAAGTCGCTGAGCAGGGCAATGACAGGTCTCATCGGCGCGCGCCTGAGCTCCTTGAGATCGCACTAGTGTTCCACACTCTGGCCGCAACCCTAACAGGCGGCGGGACGGCCGGCGCCTAGCTCTTGCGGAACAGCATTTCGCGGGTGCTGGTCTTGAGCAGAACGGACTCGGCCACGCGAGGCCGTCGAACATCCTGATGATGTCGCGCGTCAGCAGCACGTTCCGCTTGGCGGGCGTGGCCGGGTACGGGCGCAGCCGCAGCGTGTCGTCGCCCTCGACGCTGAAACGCGTGTAGTGCGTCGAGCTCGATGGGCGTCGTGCCGAACAAGCCGTAGACGGCGCCGCCGGGGCGCAGCAGCTGCATGAGCTCGTCGCGAGGGCCTGCCCGCCGCCTTGTCGAGAAAGTCGAACAAATCCCAGCAGAGGATGCCGTCCACGCTCGCCGGATCGTGCGCCAGCCGGGCGACCAGATCGACGGCGAGCTGATCGCGCGTGTCCGCGCGCGCGTGCGACTCGACGTCGGCGAAGAGATCCTCGACGAAGATCTTGCACGCGAGCCGCTCGCCGAAGATACGTGATGTTGACGCCCGACCACGGGGCCCAGGTCGAGCAGCGTCGGCGTGCTCTCCTGCCGATCGCGGTCATGAAGCGTGGAAAGACCTTGGAGGTCGTCAGCGTGTCGGGCGGGGACGGCGCGGGAGCCACCGACACCGAATCCGCTGACGAATCCTCGGTCTTGCGAGCGCCCCAGTTGAAGAGACCGGACACAGCGGACCTCGGCGTCGCGAATCGCGACGCCGCGCTACCGGGCCGGCGTTGCCGCGACGCCCGCGGGCGCCGGCGCCGGGGTGGAAGACGTCGCGGGCCGCACGTCCGCGGGCTTGCTCTCCGCCGGCCGCTGGTCGCCCCGGCTTCATGGCCTGCTTCTGCATGTCGATGCTGCCGCGGAAGTGCGCGCCTTCGGCGATCGCCACGCGCGGCGCGGACATGTCGCCGTCCACCGATCCGTTGTCGCGGATGTCGACCCTCTCGGTGGCCGTGATGTTGCCGGTCACTTCGCCCTGCACCACGACCGCCTTGGCAACGATCTGCGCCTTGATCTTGCCGTTCGGTCCGATCGTCAGCACGTTCTGTTCGAGCTCGATCTTGCCCTCGACCTGGCCTTCGATCGTCAGGTCCTCGCTGCCGCTGAGCTCGCCCTTGATGACGACGCTTTTGCCGATGTTCACCATGTCCCTCGCTTGCTGACGAGCGCCCTCGGGGCGCGCGGTGGCGGCACGTCCGGCGCGCTCGCCGCAGGGCTGGACTCGTCGGTTGAGCCGGTCGGACGGACTCATCTCGCTTCCACATGTCGATCTCCACGCCGACAGCACGCCTGTGGATGTTGCCGGCAGTCAGACCAATGTCGCCAGCCGGGGAGACAGGCTGAGAAGTATATCGACCGCTCGGAGAAAGAGTCCACGCCAAAACGCAGGCCAACTCCGCGGCCTCGCGGGGGCCAGTGCTACCATGTGAAGTCGTGCGCATTTACCTCGACTACAACGCGACGACGCCGCCCGCGCCAGGCGTGGCCGAGACGATCGCGCGCCTCATGGCGACCGATTTCGGCAACGCCTCGTCGGTCCACGCGTTCGGCCAGCGCGCCAAAGCCCTCGTGGACGACGCCCGCGTCGACGTCGCGGCGCTCGTCGGCGCGGAGCCGGGCGACGTCGTCTTCACCAGCGGCGGCACCGAATCCGACAACTTCGCCCTGCGGGGCGCGGCCGAGGCCCTCGAGCCCCGGGCCGGCGCCGCCTGATCGCGAGCCGCATCGAGCACGAGGCCGTGCTCAACACCCTGGCGGCCCTCGAGCGGCGCGGATGGACGGTGACGCTCCTCCCCGTGGGCTCGGACGGCGTCGTCGCGCCCGAGGCGCTGGCGCCGCCATCGACCGACGACACGGCCCTCGTGTCCGTCATGCACGCCAACAACGAAATCGGCACGATCCAGCCGGTGCGGGCCCTGGCGGCCATCGCGCACGCGCATGGCGCGCTCTTCCACACCGACGCCGTGCAGTCGGCGGGCAAGATCCCCGTGGCCGTTCGCGCGCTCGGCGTCGATCTGCTGTCGCTCTCGGCGCACAAGTTCGGCGGCCCGAAGGGCATCGGCGCGCTCTGGATCAAGCGCGGCGTCCGCCTGACGCCCTTCATGACGGGCGGCCGACAGGAGCGCAACCGCCGCGCCGGCACGGAGAACGTTCCGGCCATCGCCGGCCTTGGCGTCGCGGCGCGCGCGGCCCGCGAGAAGCTCGCGGCCGGCGTGCGGCCGACGGCGCTGCGCGACCGCCTCGAGCGCGGCATCCTCGCGTCGGTGCCCGGCACCGTTGTCAACGGCGACCCGTCGCGGCGCGTGTCCCAACACCACCAACATCAGCTTCGACGGGCATCGAGGCGGAGTCGCTGCTGATCGCGCTCGACCTCGAGGGCATTGCCGTGTCCACCGGATCGGCGTGCTCGTCCGGCTCGCTCGAGCCGTCGCACGTGCTCAAGGCCATGGGCCTGTCGCACGCGCGCACGCGCAACTCGCTTGCGCTTCAGCCTCGGCGCCGGACAACACGACGAGGAGGTCGACGCGGTCCTCGGCGTCCTGCCCGCGCCTCGTCACCAAGCTCCGCGCGCCTGACACGCACGGCCGCGGCCCTTCGCTGAGCCATGCGCGTCGTCGTCGCGATGTCGGGCGGCGTCGATTCGTCGGTCGCGGCGAGCCTGCTCGCCGAGGCCGGCCACGAGGTCGTCGGCCTGTCGATGCAGCTCTACGACCAGCGGGAGGCGCCCGACGCCGTTCGGCTCCTGCTGCAGCCTGGACGACCTGCACGACGCCCGCCGCGTCGCGCCGCGCGCATCGGCATCCCGCACTACATCGTCAATTTCGAGGCGGAGTTCCGGCGGACGGTCGTCCGCAACTTCGTCGACGAGTACGCGGCCGGCCGCACGCCGATTCCGTGCGTGCACTGCAACGGCGACCTGAAGTTCGCGACGCTCGTCGAGCGCGGCCGCGGCTTCGATGCCGCCTGGGTCGCGACGGGCCACTACGCGCGGGTGGCGTACGACGAGGACCGCGCGGCAATACGGCTCCTGCGCGGCGCCGACGCGGACAAGGACCAGTCGTACTTCCTGTTCTCGCTGACGCAGGACCAGCTCGCGCACGCGGTGTTTCCCGTGGGCGCCCTGACGAAGCCGGAGGTGCGCGCGCACGCGCGCGCGGCTCGGCCTCGCGGTCGCCGACAAGCCGGACAGCCACGAAATCTGCTTCGTCCCGGACGGCGATGCCGCCGGCTTCGTCGAACGCGAGCTGGCCGACGCACGGCCGCGGCCGGGCGCGATCGTCGATTCAGGGGGTCGCGTGCTCGGACGCCACCACGGCCTGCACCGCTACACCGTGGGCCAGCGCAAGGGCCTGGGCCTGGCGACCGGCGCGCCGATGTACGTGCTGAAGCTCGAGCCGGCGACGGGCGAGGTCACCGTCGGGTCCCGCGCGGAGCTCGGGCGGACCGACCTCGTCGCGACCGGTGTCAACTGGATTTCCGGGGTCCCGCCCGAGGGACCGCGGCGCGTCAGCGCCCGCATCCGGCATCGCCACCGCGACGCGCCCGCGACGGTCGTGGCCGGCGGCGACTCCCAGGCCACGCTTCAATTCGACGAGCCACAAATCGCCGTCGCTCCAGGCCAGGCGGTCGTCTTCTATGACGGCGACGAGGTGGTCGGCGGAGGGTGGATAGGGGAAGTTCGAAGTTAGAAGTTCGAAGTTAGAGTACAGCGTTTTCCGGTTGGGCGTAGTACGTCGGGCGCGCCCGACTGCGTATATGGACTCCTCCCAGGGGTCAAGTGAGTGATCATCGCGCGACAGCGGAGCACCGGTGCAGTCGTATATCCGGCCTTGGTGTGGAGCTGCGAAGGCTCCGGGCCATGATGGACAGTCGCTGCACCCGGGGCCAATCGAGCGAGCGATGTATCGACATCATCACAGTCGCCGGCCTGGTCGGGCGCGCGCGCGGCGCGTGGGCCATCGGAATGATCACTCGCTCAGCACCTCGTCGGGAAAGATCGAAGCCGTCGGTCGGCGGCGCTACGCCGCCGCCGGCCGGGCCGCGTAGGGGACCCCCCGGGTCCACACGGCCCAGATGATGCGCGCCAGTTTATTGGCGAGCGCGATCGTGGCGCGATTGGCGCCGCGGCGATCGAGGACCGCCAGGGCCCAGTGTTGCAGCGCGCTCAGCGGCCGGTCGGCGCGCGCGGCCCGCCGCGCCGCAAACAACGCGGAGCGGGCCCCGTGCGTCAGCAGACTCCGGAGGTACCGGTTGCCGGCTTTGGTGATCGCTCCGAGGCGGCGACGACTCCCGCTGGAGTGCTCCCGGGGGTCAGCCCGAGCCAACTGGCAAATCGGCGCCCGCGGGTAAAGCCGGCGATGTGCCCGACGGCCGCCACCAGGGCCGTCGCCGTCACCAACCCCACGCCGGGAATCGTCTGCAGCTGCGCGAGGACGGGATCCGCGTCGGCGAGGCGCTGCAGCTCGCGCTCGCAGGCGGCCACGCGCGTCTCCAGCGCCCGAATCTCCTCGACGACGTCGGTCAGCACGCGCCGCAGGCGCGCCGGCACGGCGCTGTCGAGCGGATCGAGCAGCGCGAGGGCGGCGGGGCAGACGCGTCGGACGCCGGGCGGGACGATCACGCCAAACTCGGCCATCAGGGCCCGCAGCGCGTTGATCCGCGCCGTGCGGGTGGTCATCCACTGCTCGCGCAGGCGATGCAAGCTGGCCACCTCTTGCTGGGCGACGGTCTTCACGGGGACGGCGGCGACCCGAGCCACGCGGTGCGCTTCGAGCAGGCCGTCCACATCCGTGCGGTCGGTCTTGTGTCGTCGCACGAAGGGCGTCACATATTGGGCCGGCATCAACACCGCGTGGTGCCCGCACGCCTGCGCGACCCGGCCCCAATAGTGCGCGGTGGCGCAGGCCTCCATCACCACCTGCGCGGGCGGCTGGGTCCGGAGGAACTTCGCAAACTGGGCCCGGCTCAATCGGCGTCGAGTGACCGCGCCGCCGCCTGGGGCGATCACGATTTCAAACGTGTGCTTTGCGAGGTCAACGGCAATCGTCGTAGTATTCATCACGGTCTCCTCCTGGTGCGAACTGATGTGACTCAGTCCAATGCACCCATTCTGCGGGAGCCGGTACTGGGAGGAGTCCATTCCATCGAGCGAGCCGACCCCCGCCGCTCGAAAAACGGTGCGGAGCCGGGTGACCGAGGCTTGGGTGACCGGGACCCAAGCCGAGCGCGCCAAGACGAACGCGGTGCCGCGCCGTTTTTCCGGCTCGTCGAGCCGGAGGGCGGCCCGGCGTGCTACGCGCAACCGGAAAACGCAGTAGAAGTTCGCAGTAGCGGGAGCCCGAACCCGTCGAACCTGTTCAATGTCCGTGATGCTCGAGGTACCGTTCCGCGTCGATCGCGGCCATACAGCCCGATCCCGCGGCGGTGATGGCCTGGCGGTAGACGTGATCCTGGACGTCGCCGCAGGCGAAAACACCGGGAATGCTGGTCCTGGCGCCGTCACGCGCGATGAGGTAGCCGTTCTGGTCGGTCTCGAGCTGGCCCCTGAACAATGACGTATTGGGCGTGTGGCCGATCGCCACGAAGACGCCTTCGACCGGCAGGTCCTTTTCCTCGCCGGTCACCGCGTTTCGCAGGCGCAGGCCGTTGACCGCGCCGAGTGACGTGTCGCGGACGTCGAGGACCTCGCTGTTCCACTCGAACGAGATCTTCGGGTGCGCGAGCGCCTTGTCCTGCATGATCTTCGACGCGCGCAGCGTGTCGCGCCGATGCACGACGGTCACGTGATCGGCAAAGCGCGTCAGAAAGACGGCTTCCTCCATCGCCGAGTCGCCGCCGCCGATCACGGCAATTCGCTTGCCCCGGAAGAAAAAGCCGTCGCACGTGGCGCACGTGGACACGCCGTGGCCCATCAGCTGGCGCTCGGACGGCAGCCCGAGGAGTTTCGCGGACGCGCCGGTCGCGATGATCAGCGTGCGTGCGGCAATCGCCTCGTCGGCGGTCACGACGTGGAACGGGGCGGAGGCGAGCTCGACGCGCTCGACGTTGCCGCGGACGAACTCCGCGCCAAAGCGCTCCGCCTGGGCCCGCATCGCCGCCATCAGCTCCGGGCCCATGATGCCGTCGGCGAAACCCGGGAAGTTCTCGACCGCCGTGGTCAGCATGAGCTGGCCACCGGCGTCGAGTCCTTCGATGACGAGCGGTTTCAGGTTGGCCCGGGCCGTGTACAGCGCGGCGGTCAGTCCCGCTGGGCCCGATCCGATGATGGCGACCTTGCGAATCGCGTCGGACATGCCTCAGAGGTGCTTGTCGACCATCTGCTTCAACGAGCCCTTGTCCACGAGACCGACGATCTGGTCGACAATCTTGCCGCCCTTGAAGAGGATCACAGTCGGGATGCCGCGCACCATGTAGCGCATGGTGACGGCCGGGTTGTCGTCCACGTTGAGCTTGCCGACGGTCACCTTGCCGACATAATCGCTGGCGACGGCGTTAATCGCCGGCTCCATGGCGCGGCACGGGCCGCACCACTCCGCCCAGAAGTCCACGAGCACCGGAGTCCCGGACTGAAGCACGGTCGTGTCGAAATCCCCGTCATTGAAAGTCTGCACGTGTTCGGAAGCCATCTCGTCCTCTGCCCTCTCTAGTTGTGACCAGCGCCCGGCGCGACCAATGCCGCTCTGGCGGCCGCTTCGCGTCGTGCCCGTCGATACACTTTGACATATTCCCGTGCCGAGGTCTGCCACGAGTGATCCTCGGCCATCCCTTGACGAACGAGCCGCAGCCATGCTGTTCGATCCTGGCGCACGCGCAGCGCCTGACGCAGGGTCCGCACGAGCGCGTCGGCGCTCGCCTCCCGAAACTTGAAGCCGTTCGCGTGGCGCGCGCGCGAGCGTGTACGGCTGGACCGTGTCGTGCAGCCCGCCCACCGCTCGAACGACGGGCACCGTGCCGTAGCGCAGGCTGTACATCTGATTGAGCCCGCACGGCTCAAAGATCGACGGCATCAGGAACACATCCGATCCGGCCTCGATCAGATGCGCCAGCGTCTCGTCGAAGCCGATGAACACCCCGACGCGCGCCGGATACCGGCTCGCCAGCGACCGCAGCGCCCGCTCGTGCTGGGCATCGCCGGTCCCGAGGAAAATCCACGTGGCGTCGATCGCCATCAACGCCTCGCTCGCCTCATCGATGAGCGCAAGCCCCTTCTGGTCGACCAGCCGCGAGACCATTCCAATCAACGGTCTTGCCATCGCGTCGTCGCCGACGGGCAGGCTGAAGCGCGCCAGCAGCGCCCGCTTGCACTCGGCTTTCCCGGCCAGATCGCTCGACGGAGAACGATGCGGGCAGGAAGCGATCCGTTTCAGGACTCCAGACCCGGGTGTCGATGCCATTCAGAATGCCGACGTACCGGTCGCCCCGGGCCCTCAGCACGCCGTCGAGCCCCAGGCCCAGCTCCTTGGTGCGCGTTTCCCTCGCATAGGTAGGACTGACGGTCGTCACCATGTCGCTGGACGTGATGCCGGCCTTCAGGTAGCTGAACTGTCCCCAGAACTCGCCGCGGTCGATCGTGAACACGTCCCACGGCAGGCCCAGCGCCGGCACGATGTTGCGCGGAAACGACCCCTGGTACGCGAGGTTGTGAATCGTCAACACCAGCCCACAGGCCGCCAGTGCCGGCCAGCGATCGGTGGCGCGGACGAAGACCGGCACCAGTGCGGCCTGCCAGTCGTGGGCGTGAAGGATGTCCGGCCAGTCGCGCGGACCGCCGGCGTGCGCGACCTCGAGCGCGGCCGCCGCCAGGAAGGCAAAGCGCTCCGCGTTGTCCGCGTAGTCGGCGCCGCCCTCGCTGTAGAGCTCGTTCCGATCGAACAGCGCCGGAATGTCCACGAATACGACGCGCCGCTGGCCCGACAGCGACGCGACGTGCAATCGGGCCTCCCGGGCGACGGCGCCGACGCGCACGCGCCGGGCGACGACGTCACCGGGTGGCGGCGTGACCGTTCGATATTTCGGCAGCACCACCGTCGTCCGATGGCCGAGCTGCTCGAGCGCTTCCGGCAGCGCGCCGATGACGTCGCCCAGGCCGCCGGTCTTGGCGAACGGCGTCATCTCGGACGCGATCATGCACACGTGCATGCGCGGCGCGCGTCCGGCAATGCGGCGCGCCGCAAACGGCGCGGACGTGGGCGACGACTGATCCACCGGGGGTCAGTCTATCGCCTGCTGATTACGGGAGGCTCGAGGTTTATTTCTCGGGCGCTTGCGGATCGCCGCCCACGATGCCCTGGCTGCGGCTGACGACCCAGTTGAACAGGTGTCGGGCTTCCCAGAATCGCGTCGTGCTGTTCGCGGCGCCAAGCACGACGACGGCGATCTGGCTGCCCTGCGGCACTTGGAGCAGCGTCGCCAGGCAGTAGCCCGCCTTGGAGATGAATCCGGTCTTGCCGGCACGCACGTCCACGTCCGTGCCGAGGAGCTTGTTCGTGCTGTGGATCGGAATCGTCCGGCGGCTCGTCTGCACCTCGTATTCCTGCGTGCGCATGATCGGCCCCAGCCGCTCGTCGGTGGACGCGAATGCGATCAGGTGCGACAAGTCGTACGCCGACGAGATATTGTCCGGGTTGAGGCCCGACGGATCGGCGTAGTGCGTGTTGGCCAGGCCGAGGTGTTCGGCCATCTCGTTCATGCGCGCGACGAACGCGGCCGTGCCGCCTTCAGACGTCCGGGCGAGAATCCGTGCCGCCGCGTTGTCCGAGGCGATGAGCGCCAGGTGCAGGAGCTCGTCGTAGGACAGCAGTTCGCCGGTGCGCAGATAGGTCGTGGAGGCGCCGATCAGATCCGCGCGCGTCACGGCCACGCGCTGCGTGAGATCGGGATCGTCGGCGACGAATGTGACCGCCGTCATGACCTTCGTGAGGCTCGCGATCGAGCGCTCCTCGTGCGAGTTCTCTTCCCAGATCACTTCGCCGGTCTGCGGGTTGTAGATGATTGCCGCGGCGGCACGGACGTCGGGCACGAGGTTGCCGAGCAGGTCGCGCTTGAAGTGCGCGGTCATCGCCTCCTGCTGGACCCGTGCGGCCTGCGCCGCGGCGCGGGCCCGAGCGGCGGCCCGCGCGCGGGCGGCGGCGGTCTTACTGCTCGTCGATTTGGTCGTCGAGGCCTTGCTCGTGGCGGTCTTCGACTTGGACTGGGCGGCAGCGATGCCCGTCCCCGGCGCGGTTACCAGGAAGGCGCCGGCAACGGCGGCTAGGACGAAACGACGGCAGTCAATTCCCACGCTGACTTCTCCCCGACACAGATGGTCACTCGGGTGGGGCGTCCACTGGACGCCGACCGTGCAGTTGGCCGGCATCGTAGCACCACAAGTTCTTCGCCCGCAACAATTACCCTGACATCAAGGTCCGTGCCATCCTCACCAGGCCGGCAGCGAGTCGCAACACGACCCGGGAGTCTGCCTAGGCGGTATCAAAAGTATCGGAGTTTGGCGGTATTCTCGCTAGGATCCCCTGCGACTCATGCCTACCGACCTATCGCCGCTGGCTGTCGAGGAATACCGGGCGCTTCGCGCCACAATCCGGGAGCGCGGATCGCTGCGCTTGTTTGTCGCGGCGCTTACATTCGTGGCATGGGCCCCGATGTCGCTCCTCGTGCCCGGCCTGGTTCCCAATCCCGTGTTGAGCCTCATCCCGCTTCTGGTGCTCGCCGCGGGCTTCGAGGTCGTATTTGCGCTGCACGTCGGCGTGGAGCGCGTGGGCCGGTACATCCAGGTCTACTTCGAATCAGACGCGGGCGACCTGCCGAGCTGGGAACACGTCGCGATGGCGATCGGGGGCAACGCCGGCAGCGGCATCGACGCGCTGTTCGCCATCCTGTTTCTCAGCGGGACGTTGCTCAACCTGGTGGTCGGCGGCCTGCTCGCCGCTCGAGCGACGGCTGCCGAGCTGGCCGTGCTTGGGGTCCTGCACGCGTTGTTCATCGGCCGGGTGCTCTCCGCTCGACGGTTCGCCGCCGCGCAGCGCCAGCGCGACCTCTCGCTCTTCGCCGAGCAGCGCGCGCGATCGACGCGACGGACGTAGATCGACAGATCAACCCCTGACTTTTTCGCACGAAGTCCGAGCTTCTCCAGGACGCCGACCAATCCAATTCCTTGGTGACTTGAATCCATCAACGGCGTAGGAATGACACAGTTCTTTCCGCGCCTCGGTCACGATTCTGCAATCCAATCTTCACACCCGCCTGGTACCTTAGGAAAACTGTGGGTCCGCATTCCTGGCAAATCCTTCCAGAAACGGTACGCCGCTTGCAAAGCTGTTCAAGGAGGATGCTTCGATGAGTCTCGTCCGTTTGCTGGGCTTCACGACGCTCGCATGCGGGTGTGTCTCCGGCAGGTACCGTGAAATCGGCTCGAGCCGGGAGATCACCTACATCGAGGAGAAAGGCGCGTCGTGTGCCGACGCCGGCCACCAGCGAAATCAGCCGGTGAGCGCCGATCGCGTCGCCCACGGTTTCGGGCCAGCCGACGTCGTCCGCGCATCGTAAGAGCGGGCACTGGGCCGTGGGCATTAGGCACTGGGGCCGGACGGCTTCCGGCGCCGCGCACCCGGCACCCAGCACCCTTTCAACTCTGTACTCCGCCGCCCTTCCAGCCGAGAAGCCTTTGCGTATGGCTCTGGCGCTGGTCTCCGACCGCCCCCTACGGCCCAGGTTCGAGTTCTCCATCGGCCCTTCTCATCTCCGCTTCTACCTCGGGGACTGCCTGACGGTCTTGCCGGCCCTCGACCGGGAGTCGGTCGGCGTGGTGGTCACGTCCCCGCCGTACAACATCGGCGTGCGCTACCGGTCCTATCAGGACGACCTCCCGCGCACGGAGTATCTGAACTGGACCGATCGGTGGATTCGCGCGGTCGCCCGGGTCGCTGCTCCGCGCAGCTCGTTCTTCCTGAACGTCGGGGCGAAGCCGACGGACCCGTGGATTCCGCTCGAGGTCGCGCAGGTCGCGCGGCGGCACTTCCGGCTGCAGAACACGATTCACTGGGTCAAGTCGATCGCGATCGATCGTGAATCCGTCGGACCGTCAGCGGGCTTCGACCGCGACGTCGCCGTCGGCCACTACAAGCCCATCAACAGCGACCGTTTCATCAACGATTGCCACGAGTTCATCTTCCATTTCACGCCCGCCGGCCAGACGCGCCTCGATCGGCGTGCCGTGGGCGTGCCCTACCAGGATCGGTCGAACATCACGCGATGGGCGGCGGCGGGCAACGGCCTGCGCTGCCGGGGCAACACCTGGTTCATTCCCTACGAGACGATTCAGAGCCGCGATCGCGATCGGCCGCATCCGGCGTCGTTCCCGCCAAAGGTCCCCGAGCAGTGCCTCAGGCTCCACGGGACCGACCGTGCGGGTGTGGTGCTCGATCCGTTTCTCGGACTCGGATCGTCGGCGATCGCGGCCGTCAAGCTCGGCGTCGATTTCGTCGGCATCGAGATGGACGAGCACTACCTGAAAGAAGCCGTCAAGCGCATCAAGGCGCAGGCGGATAAATAGCGTCTTCCTCTAGAATCGCACCCGCGCGCCCAGCTGCAGCTGCCAGCGCGACCGCAGGTCGTCGCGGAAGAACCGCCTGATAGGTCGGCAGGTTGATCGTCGAGATGTTCAGCCCGTCACCTGGCTGCCCGTCTTGATCGGCGTGAAGGACGTGATCTGCTGGAACGAACGTGTACTTGCACGATGCCGCCGTCCGGTTGAACAGGTTGATCAGGTTCAGCGCGTCCAGCGTGATGTCCACGCCCACCTTCTTGATCGGCAGCTTGAACGCCAAGCGGCCGTCCAGCGTGTTCACCCACGGCGAGCGGCAGCTGTTGCGCGGCATGATCTGGCCGAGCTGGTCGGCCGTGCAGTTCTCCGCGGACAGGAAGTCCAGCAGGTCCTGGTAGGTGCCGCCCGTGATCGTCAGCTCGCTCGCGCTGGCCGGCAGGTACAACATGTCGTTGCCGTTGCGGTTGTCGCCGTTGACGTCGCCGTTGGTGCCGCTCGTGTAGGTCAGCGAGTACGGCCGGCCCGACTGGCCGCTGTAGAAGACCGACGACGTGATGCCGAGGCCTTTCCACGCGTTGAAGGTGTAGTTGCGGTCAGGTTGATGCGGTGGCCCGGATCGAAATTCGAGCGCGTGAGCGGCGGGTCGTTCGGGTTGCCGGGCACGTACACGTTGCCCCAGTTCGACGCCGCCTGGTCGGACGTGCCGTCCATGATCGATAACGCCTGCCCGTACGCGTAGGACCCCGCCAGGAAGATGCCGTTCGCGAACGGCCGCTTCAACTCGAAGCTCATCGTCCACGCATGGCCCTTGTTCGTGTTCGTCAGGAAGATGACGTCGCTCAAGGACGAATAGACCCGCTGGAAGAACGGCCGGCCGTCGATGCTCTGCACGGCGCCGGACGGCGCGAAGTTCAGGTTCTGGTACTTGATGTCCTGGATCACCGCCGACCAGACGAATCTCCGCCGTGCCGTAGAACCCTCACGGCAGCCGCTTGGTCGTAGCCGAGGTTGCCGCGCAGATCTCCGGGTACTTGAATTTCGGATCGATCACGTCGATCTCGTTGGTGAACGACGAGCCGCTGGCGCCGGTCACCGACGTCGGCTGGTTGTTCGCGTCGGCGACGAACGGGATGCGGTTGCTCGCGTTGTTCGACGCGCCGATGCGTGTGAAGTCCATGCCCGTGTTGCCGATACTGGTTCGAAATCCAGACGTACGCCGGACGGCCGGCGAAGATCCCGATGCCGCCGCGGATCTGCTCGCGTGCCGTTGCCCTTGACAGATCCTAGTTGAAGCCGACGCGCGGCGACCACTCGACGTCGTTGCGGCACGACGTCGGTCGCGTAGCCGAAGTTCGACAGCGCGACCGGATTCGCGGTGCGGCTTCTCCGGAAACACGCGGCGCGTCCCAGCGCACGCCGTAGGTCATCGTCATGTTGCGACCGCACGCGCCACTGGTCGCCCGCGTAGAAGCCCCACTGGCGGACCTTGAACTTCGCCGCGCTGCTGCGGGTCGCTCGTGGCCGAGAAGCTGTAGTCGTACTGCTGGGCGAGACCCGCTTCGAAAGTTCGCGAGGCTCGAGAAGCGGTAGGTGCCGAAGTTGTCCCGGATGAACAGGTTCGGCAAGTTGAAGAACTCGTTGTGCGTGCCGAGCGTGTAGGTGTGCGCGCCGCTTGAGCAGCGTGTACGCGTCGGTCAGCTCCATGATGTCCTGGTCGAGCTGGTTCGCCTCGAGAACTGCTCGCGGCCCGCGACCACGGTTCACGCCGGCCAGCGCACCGTCACCTGCGGGAACGGCGTGCTGTCCGAACGGCTGCTCGCCGCGGTGGTCGCGCACGGTGGTATACGCCACGCGGAGCTCGTTGACGCCGCCGCCGATCTGCCGAGTTCAACTGGCCGACCGTCGAGTTCGTCTTGCTGACTGGAGCGGTAGAACGCGTCCGGCATGCCGGAAGGCTCGTCGTCGAGGGCGACGCCGATGTCCGTTCAGACGCGTCGATGTAGTTGTGCCGGATCATCGAGCTGGTGGCCCTTGGCGCCAGGTTGAAGTCGCCGCGGAAGAAGATACTTGTCGCTGTTGGTCGCCTTCGAGAACTCGCCCGGGGTCGTCCGCCCGGCATGTACCTGTAGAGCGTCTTCAGGTCGTTCGATGTAGCGGTCGAAGAGATCGGGCTGGAGGAACGTGCGCGCCCGTGCCGTTCACGGAAACACCCGGTCGGCCGCATCTTGCGCGCCCACTCGAGCGTTGCGAAGAAGAACGCCTTGTTCTCGCACCATCGGGCCGCCGATGCCTGAACCCGCCCTGCTTGTCCTTGAACGTCGCGATCTTGCGTGCCCGTGATGCCCTTGCCGACCCAGTCCTGGTTGCGCGCCGTAGAAGAACGCCGGTCCCGTGGAACTCGTTGGTGCCGCTCTTGGTGATGGCGTTGATGCCGCCGCCGGAGAAGCCGCCCTGCCGCACGTCGTACGGCGAGACGACGAGCTGAATCTCCCGAATCGCGTCGAGGCTGACCGGCTGCGTTTCGGCGGCGCCGCCCGGCGCGCCCGCGGAGCTCGCCAGGCCGAAGAGGTCGTTGTTGTCGGCGCCGTCAATCTGGAGCGAGTTGTACCGGAAGCTGTTGCCGGCCACCGACAGCACCGGCGCGCCTGTCGCCCCGCGCCCGATCCGCCGGACACGTTGAACAGCGGATTGATGCGCGCGATGTCGGTGAGGCTGCGCGCTGATCGTCGGCAGGTTTTCCTTCACGTCGTTCGAGATGTTCGTCGGCCGTGCCCGGCGCGAGAGACGTCGATCGGCGGCGTCTCCGCCGTGACCGTCACGGTCTCCGTCATCGAGCGCCAGCTGCAGCTTGAAATCCACGGCCGCTCCTCGCCAAGCGCGACGACAATGCCCTTCTCTTCCTGGTCTCTGAACCCGGACATGCTCGCTTTGACACGTGTAGCTGCCGACGCGGACGTTCAAGCATCGCGTAGTGGCCGTCGGCGCGCGTCACCGTCTGGTAGCTCGTGCCGGTCGGCGTGTGTGTCGCGAGCACGGTCGCGCCCGGCAGGACTCCGCCCTGCTTATCCACGACGTCCCCGAGATGTTGCCGGTCGTGATCACCTGGGCCGAAGCCCGGATCGTTCCACCGGCGAGCGCTCCCATCAGTCCTGCCGCAACGAGCAGCCCTTTCCACAAGCGCGTCATCACTCACTCTCCCACTCTCATGCCGCTTTGAATCAGACCGAAGTCCCATCCGCTCTATGAGTTCCACACTCGCGCTTCTCGAGGAGGTCAATTGAAGATTCGGGGACCCGAGGACGGGAAGAACTGGCGAGGGTTCTGACAGAGAACCTGGGCACAGCCGGTCGGCCGGGAGTATAGCGTACAGGCTCCCAGGGGTGGCCTGGCGCCACGCAAAACTTCCGTAACATTTCCCGCCGGCGGCTGCCGGCAGGGCTACTTCTGCTTGCGGTTCGGCCGCGGCAGGGTGTAATCGGGGCGATAGTTCTCGGCGCGCACGCCCGGGCGCGTGACGCGGATCTCGATCTTTCGGACGTACTTGAGGGGATCGGGATTCGACGAGCTGTAGCCGATCATGTAGTAGTCGCTCGTCTCCGCGTCGATCCGCGCGAAGGCCTGCTTGAAGTTGTTGTTCATGCAGACGCAGAACCCGCCGGTCTGCTCACCGAGCACCTGCAGTGACGTGACGGTCGTCAGCAGGTGGTCGTGCCATTCCTCGTAGGTCAGGTTCTCGTTGATGTCCATCATGCTCTCGAGCCCGCGCGGATCGACCGTGTAGAACGTGACGTTGGCGCGGTTGGCCTCTCGAATCAGCTGGGCGAGCTCGGCGATCAAGTCCGCTTCGGCGAAATTCTGACTCTGATTCGCGAACGGATCGTTGTAGTTGTGCGCGTCGGTGCTCGTCGTGATCGCGCCGCCGTTCGGATCCTTTTCGGGAATGCCGTACAGGTCCTGCTGGTACTTCAGCCGCGAGTCCTTGTACGGATCGAAGTCGTAGCCGCTGCTGACGTAGATGAACGACTTGCGACGGTTGGTGATCTTCTCGGCCTTCTGCACGATCTCATGGGCCGTGCTGAACGCGACGTTTGCCAGATAGCGGATGCCCGACGGCCCGTCCTGCGAAGCCGGCGCCTTGATGAGCTCGTCGGGCGTCTGCCCGCCGCCCATCGTCTTCTTGATGGCTTCGTTGAAGCGCTTGTGCTGGTAGTCGTACTGGATGTCGGTCGCAATCGACGAGTAGCCGCTCGAAACGAAGCCGACCAGGTCGTTGTCCTTCACCAGCGTGTCGCGAATCTGCTCGAGGATGGCCCGCGTCTTCGGCGTCTGGTTCGGCTGCAGGTGCAGGTCGTCGATGAAGATGATGAAGATCCGGCCCGAGGCGTCAGGCGGCGGCACGTGGCGCGGCAGGATCAGGCCGTCGCTCGTCGGCGCCGCGACCGAGACCGTGGGCGCGGCCAGCGCGCGGCCGCCCACGAACGTGTTGAAGTAGCTGATCTTCTGCAGCACGCCGTCCTCGTACACCTGGAACTCGTCCTGGCGCAGGTCCGGCACGAACTGGCCCTTGTCGTCACGGGCCAGCACGTTGGTGCTGACGAAGTTAGTCGTCGTCCGAAAAACCGTTTCCTGGCCCGGGTTCTGGGGCGTCGCCGGCTTCTGCTGCGCCGACCCCGTCTGGCCCTGGCCCGAGACGATGGTCGTCGCTGCGATCGCGACGACCGCCGTCCTCATCACCCACGCCGTCGAAGTCTGCCACCGCATGCTCGTTCCTGCCTTCCGCAAGCCCACTCTCGTCAATTATGCCAGACCGCTCCGGGGGCGTTCCCCGTTTGGATTCTGCGGCGGAAGTTGACGACGGCGCCCCCTCAGCGCGTCCCCGGGCGTCCTGGGCATGCCGGCCGCCCCGGCGCCCCCGGCGCCGTCTGGGCAGCTCGGCCGCAATCGACTGCCACTCCAACTCCACCGTGCCCGCCACGGCGCGCACCGCCGGCTCGTCAGCCCAGCCGTCAGGATTGAGACGCGTCGCACGCTCCGTCAGCCGGTCGCGCTCCTCTGGAGTGCGGGCCCGCCGCGCGATGCGTTGGAGCAGGTCAGCGTACAGCGCGCGCAGGCGCGCGGCCCGCTCGGCGCCAAGCGCTTCGCCCAGCACGGAGTGATCCTCGACGACCACCACCGTCGGCGCAGGGGCGCGCCGCCGTCTGACGCGGCGACGGCTGCCGCCGCTCGCGCGGCCGCCGCGACTCGCCCTCCTGTCCCCCGGCGCTCCGCAGCGCCGGGTCGCGCAGCAGCGTCGTCCAATCGAAGCTGAGATCGGGGTGCGTGTGCTCGAGCGCCTCCATCACCTCGGCGTCGAGCGCGCGCCGCCCCATCTGCAGATTCGACGGCGTCCGAAAGAAATACAGCACGCGGCCGCGCTGGCCGCCGCCGTTCGGGCGATAGGCGTGCATCACGAGCGTGGACTCGTAGCCACGCTTGTCGCGCGTCACGCGAATAAACGGCACTTGGACTTACCTCTTCGATCGCTTCGCGGTCTTCTTGACCGCGGGCTTGGCCGCGGGCTTGGCCTTGGCCGCAGGTTTCTTCGCGGGCTTCGCCGCCGTGGCGGGCTTGGGTGCCGGCTTCTTCGCGGCCGTCTTTGTCGCGGCCGGCTTTGCCGCGGCCGGCTTGACCGGCGGCTTCGCCGGCGGAGTCTTCGTCACTGGCTCCGGCGCGACCACGGGCGCAGCCGACGCGTCGTGCAGCATCCGCACGAGATCGAATCCGTCAGCCGTCGGGCGATAGGTCCACAGCTCGGCGACGGACACGTGATTGGCTTCCGCAAGGCGGCGTGCCGCATCGTACGCCGGCACGGGCACATACAAGTGGAACGGCACACGCGCGCGGGCGTAATGCACCCACTCGGCCATCGCCTCGAGGTTGTTGACCGACTCGCCGCTTTCGACTTCGACCACGCCCGCGAGCTTCTTGCCGGCGGTCAGCACGAGATCCGGGAAGAACGTCGTCGCGCCAATCTTCAGCGGCGCGACTTGCTCATCGCCGACGTTGATCGCGGCTTCGAACTTCCGCTTGTACTTGGCCTGAAGAAAGCGAATGAGTCGGTCGTGCTCGAGCTGCTCTCGGACCGGTCGAACGAAGATGGGCGACACCCAGCCTCCCAAGCGTTAGGTTGTTCGCCAGAACGGACAAAGGCCGTGGCCGCAGCAACATAACGTCGCCGTATCGTAACACTTTCTCCCTGATGCCATAATCCAAACCCGTGGCCACTATTCTTATCGTGGACGACGACCTGGCTGTCAGCCAGACGTTTGCCCGGATGCTGCGGCTGGACGGCCACGAGGTCACCACGGTCGACTCGGCGGCCATGGCCCTGGTCCGGGTCGGCGAAACGGTCCCCGACGCGGTCATCCTGGACATGCGCATGGCAGGGACGGGCGGGCTCGATTTTCTGCGGCGGTTGCGCGCCGATCCGCGGCTGGGACACCTGCCGGTGGGCATCGTGACGGGCGACTATTTCCTCAAGGACGACGTGCTGGCGGAGATCAGCGCCCTTGGGGCCACTATTCGTTACAAGCCGCTCTGGATGGCGGACTTGTCCGCCCTCGCCGACATGCTGCTTGGCGGGACGGCCGGGGCTGCTGACCGAGACTAGGGGCATGGACAAGGACGCCAGCGAGAAGAAGCCTCGAGCCGTACACATCCACGGCGTGCCGCTCGACCTGGGCGGCGGGCGGCGGGGGGTGGACATGGGCCCGTCGGCCGTGCGGATCGCCGGGCTCGGGGAGCGGCTGGCCGGTCTCGGCATGGCGGTCAGCGACCGGGGTGACGTGGCGACGCCCATTCCCGAAACCCAGGTCCAGCGCGACCCGAAGAAGAAGTACATCCGGGAGATCGCCCGCGTGTGCCAGCGGCTGTACCAGCAGGTGTATCACTCGCTCGAGGAGGGGGCGCTGCCCATCGTGCTCGGCGGCGACCATTCCCTCGCCGCGGGGTCGGTCGGAGCGAGCGCCGATTTCGCGGCGGCGCGCGGCGGCGAGGTCGGCCTGCTCTGGGTGGACGCGCACGGCGACATGAACACCCCGGCGACGACCACGAGCGGCAACGTCCATGGCATGCCGCTCGCCGCCCTGCTCGGCAACGAGCCGGCCGAGCTGGCGAGGATCGGCGTGCGGTCGCCCAAGGTTCGCGCCGACAAGACGGTGCTCATCGGCATCCGGAATCTCGACGTCCTCGAGAAGCAACAGATCCGCGCGGCGAACGTCCACGTCTTCACGATGAAGGACATCGACAAGCACGGCATCGCGGCGGTGATGAAGCGCGCGCTGGCAATCGCGGGTAAGGACACCATCGGCATCCACGTGTCGTTCGATCTCGACGTGTGCGATCCGACGATCGCGCCCGGCGTCGGCACGCCCGTCAAGGGCGGACTCGACTACCGCGAAGCGCACATGGTGATGGAGATGACCGCGGATTCCGGACGGCTGATCGCGCTCGACCTCGTGGAGATCAACCCCATCCTCGATTCCCAGAATCAGACCGCGATTCTGGGGACGGAGCTGGCGCTGTCGGCGCTGGGGATGCGGATCATCTAAGAGAAGTTTGAAGCCAGAAGTCAGAAGTATGAAGTTAGAAGTATGAAGTTCGGAGTACAGAGTTCGCGCGCGCTCGTATTTCGAACTTCTGGCTTCCCACTTCCAAGTTGACTAGGATCGCTCTGCGGGCCGCTAGCTCAGTGGTAGAGCACCTGGCTTTTAACCAGAGGGTCGATGGTTCGATCCCATCGCGGCCCACCAATCTTTACAGCCATTCAAGCAGTCTGCGGCCTGGGCCCGTTTCGAGCTAGGCACAAGCTGTTCCGGTTTGCAGTCAAACCGGGACTAAGATAGCCCTCTCGGCCCATGCCGGCAGAACCTGGCGCCACGCCTGCTCATGGGAGTCTGACTCCCCGCGGTCTCGCGGCGGAGTATGCGACGGCGCGCGTCCTCGCGGAATCGGCGCGCCTCTCCGAAGCGATGCCGCAGATTCTCGAAGCGATCTGCCGGACGCTCGGGTGGGACTACGGCGCGCTGTGGCGGGTGGATCCGCATGGCAACGTCCTGCGGCTCATCGGCGCCTGGCACATGCCGGACACCGGGTTCGCGGAGTTCGAGGCCCTCAGCCGGGAGACGTCGTTTGCGAGCGGCGTCGGCCTTCCAGGCCGGGTGTGGGCGACGGCGCGGCCGGCTTTCATTCCCGACGTGCTGGAGGACGTGAACTTTCCGCGCGCGCCTGCGGCCGCTCGCGAGCATCTGCACGCCGCCTTCGGGTTCCCCGTCGTGCTCGAGCGCGACGTACTGGGCGTCATGGAGTTCTTCAGCCGCGAGATCCGCGAGCCGGATGAGGAACTGCTCACGATGCTCGACACGATCGGCCGCCAGATCGGTCAGTTCATCGAGCGGCGCCGGGCGGAAGAAGATCTCGACCGGTTCTTCGCGCTGTCGCTCGACATGCTGTGCATCGCGGGCTTCGACGGCTACTTCCGTCGGATCAATCCGGCGTGGCAGCGCACGCTGGGCTACACGGAGGCCGAGCTGTACGCCAGCCCATACCTCGACTTCGTCCATCCGATCGATCGCCAGAAGACATTGGCGGAGGCGGGCAAGATCGCGGGCGGAGCGGTCGCGCTGCGCTTCGAGAATCGCTACCGGTGCCGCGACGGGACCTATCGCTGGTTCTCCTGGACCGCCGTGCCCTACGCCGATGAGCAGCTGATCTTCGCCGTCGCCCACGACGTGACGAAGCGCAAGGAAGCCGAGGAGCAGGTCTCGCAGTACGCGCGCGCGCTCGATCGAGCGCGCGAAGCGGAAGCCGAGAACGCCGATCGACTCACCCAGCTCGTCCGCGAGCTTGGCGCCGCCAAGGCCAAGGCCGAGGAAGCGACGCAGGCCAAGGCGCAGTTCCTCGCGAACATGAGCCACGAGATCCGGACGCCGATGACCGGCATCATCGGCATGGCCGACCTGGCGCTCCAGACACACATGACCGGCGAGCAGCGCGAATACCTCACCACGATCGCGCGATCGGCCGAGTCGCTGCTCGACGTCGTCAACGACATCCTGGATTTCTCGAAGATCGAAGCGCGGAAGCTCCAGCTCGACCACGTCGGCTTCCTCCTGCGCGACACGGTCGAGGATCTGATGAAGGTGCTCGCGATTCGCGCGCAGCACAAGAGCCTCGAGCTGGCCGTGAACATCCGCGCCGACGTGCCGGATGCGCTCATCGGCGATCCCGGCCGGCTGCGGCAGGTCCTCACCAACCTCGTGGGCAACGCCATCAAGTTCACCGAGCGGGGCGAGGTCGTCGTGCACGTCGAGCCGCAGGCGATCGAGACCGACGCGGTCGCGCTGCATTTTGCCGTCACCGACACGGGCGTCGGCGTGCCGGCCGACAAGCAGGCCATGATCTTCGAAGCGTTTTCGCAGGCGGACACGTCGACGACGCGGACGTTTGGCGGGACGGGCCTGGGGCTCGCGATCGCCTCCGAGCTGGTGTCGCTCATGGGCGGCACGATTTGGCTCGAAAGCGAGGTCGGTGCCGGCAGCACGTTCCACTTCACCGCGCGCCTGAAGCGGGACGCCGATCGGCCGGCCGCGGCGTCCGGCGGCGGGGTCGTGGCCGATCTGCACGACCTGCGCGTGCTCGTCGTCGACGATAACGAGACCAACCGACGAATTCTGCAGGGTGTCCTGCACACCTGGAAGATGACGCCGACCGTCGTCGCGAGCAGCGCCGATGCCCTCGCGGCGCTGGAGGACGCCGATCGAGAGAACCGTCCATTCGGGCTGGCCATCGTCGACGGCCAGATGCCGCAGATGGACGGGTTCATGCTCGCCCAGCGCATCAAGGCGGACCGGCGCTTCGCCCCGACCCCGATCGTGATGCTCACGTCGGCGGTGCGCCCGGACGATGCCTCGAAGTGCCGCCGGCTCGGGATCGCGGCGCACGTGACGAAGCCGATCAAGCAGTCGGATCTGCTGGACGCGATCGTCTCGCTCTTCGCCCGCCACGGAAGCGAGCCTGACGCGTCTGGGGCGATGCCGGCGGCGCCGCCCGCGCGGCCGCTGCGCATCCTGCTGGCCGAGGACAACCACGTCAACCGCACGCTCGCGACGCGCGTGCTCGAGAAGCGCGGCCACGAAGTCGTCAGCGCGGTCAACGGGCGCGAAGCGATCGATCGGATCGCGCACGCGTCAGCGCCCTTCGATCTCGTGCTGATGGACGTGCAGATGCCCGAGCTCGACGGTTTGTCCGCGACGGTGTCGATCCGGCAGCACGAGCGCGCGTCCGGCGGGCGCATTCCCATTGTCGCAATGACCGCGCACGCGATGACCGGGGACCGCGAGCGGTGTCTCGCGGCCGGTATGGACGACTACCTCTCGAAGCCGATCCGGCCGGCGGATCTGATCGCCGCGGTCGAGCGCATTGCTGCGCGGGAGTCGCGAGGCCCCGCCAGCCAGCCGGACCCGCCAGCCGCCGCGCTTCCCGTGGGCGGCAACGGGTCGCTCTTCGATCACAAGCAGGCGCTTGCGCGGCTCGGCGGCGATCGTCTGCTGCTCAGGCAGCTTATTCGGATCTTCCGGACGGACGCGCGTCCGTTGATGGCCGCGATCAGACGCACGGCCGCGGACGGCGAGGCCGACGGGCTCCGCAGAAACGCACACGCGTTGAAAGGGTCGCTCGGGACGATCGGCGCGCCGCGGGTGGCGGAAACCGCGCGGCGCCTCGAGCTCCTGGCGCAGGAGGGCGACCTCACCCACGCCGCGCCGCTGGTCGAGACGCTCGACGAGCAGCTCCGACAGCTCGACGAGTTGATGGCGCCGCTTCGTCCCCAACAGCGGCCGCGATCCGCGCGGGCGCGAGTGTCGTCGGCTCGAGGGCGCGCGAAACGCGCCCGGCGGTAGGTCTGCCACATGCCGCGCCGCGCCCGCCCCTCACCCCGGATTCTCGTCGTCGACGACGACCGCGCGACGCGGTTGCTGGTGCGCACGGTGCTCGCCAAAGCCGGCTTCACGGTCAAGGAAGCCGGCGACGGCATGCGCGCGCTCGCGCAGCTGAAGACCGCGGCGTTCGACCTGATGCTGCTCGACGTGTGGATGCCGAAGATGGACGGCCTCGCGGTGCTCGATCGCATGAAGCGTCTCAAGCGCCCGCCGCCGATCGTCATCGTCACGACGTCGGATGAGACGCCGGCGACGATCCTCGGCGCCATCCGGCAGCAGGCGCACCAGTACCTGCAGAAGCCGGTGGATCCAGCCGAGCTCGTGTCGATCGTGACCGGGGCGCTGAAGGCCGGCGCCGAGCCGCCGATCGAAGTCGTGTCCGCCCGGCCCGATTGGGTCGAGCTCGTCGTGCCGTGCACGCGCGGCGCGGCGGATCGCCTGCGCGGCGTCATGGGCCGGCTCGAGGCGGATCTGCCCGAGGACGTGCGCGAGTCGGTGAGCTACGCGTTTCACGAGCTGCTGCTCAACGCCGTCGAGTGGGGAGGGAAGCTGGATCCGAAGCGCAAGGTCCGGATCTCCTATATCCGCGCAAAGCGGATGCTGCTCTATCGCATCGCCGATCCCGGCCCCGGGTTCAAGATGGCGGACCTCGAGCACGCCGCGATCAGTCATCCCGGCGATCCGATCGAGCACGTCTTGGTCCGCGAGAAGAAGGGGCTTCGCCCGGGCGGCTTCGGGCTCCTGATGGTGAAGGCGAACGTCGACGAGCTGATCTACAACGAGGCGCAGAACGAGGTCGTGTTCATCAAGTACCTGGACAAGCCGGCGTAATCACATTGGCGATTGGGGATTGGCGATTGGCGATCGAAATCGGCGATCGGTTATTTGGCGATTGGGCCTGGCCAGCGGCGGCTTATTCACTCATTCACGCATTCACTTACGACCTCCGAGCTGCCCGGCTCGGGGCCGGCGATGAACGCCCCGAGCGTCGCCACGCGCGGGCGTGTCAGTTGTCGTTCAGGGCGATCAGCGGGTTCACCCGAGAGGCGCGGCGGGCCGGCACGATCATCGCCGCAAGCGCGACGACCGCCAGCACCGCGACGACGAGCGCCACGACGCGGGGATCGGTCGGTTGCACGCCGAACAGCTGGCTGCGCATCGCGCGCCCGACGAAGTACGCGCCGGCCAGTCCAAGGGCGAGGCCGACGCCGACGATCCGCACGCCGTCAGCCAGGACGACGCGGAAGGCGTCGCGCGCCGTGCTGCCGAGCGCCATGCGGATGCCAATCTCGCGGCGGCGCTGGGCCACGCCGTACGCCAGCACACCGTAGATGCCGATGGCCGCGAGCAGCAGCGCCGCGACGCCGAAGCCGAGGCCGACGAGCATCGGCACGCGCCGGCCCGTGAACTGATCGTCCATGCGCGACCGCATGGTCGCCACGCCGTAGAGCGGCAGGTCCGGGTCGATCGGGTTGATCTTCTGCCGCACCGCGGGCATGACCGAGCCCGGATCCGTGCGCGTCCGAATCGCCAGCATCAGGCCGTGCGCGGAGTCCTGGGTCACCGGCATGTAGTAGGAGCCAACCGGGATGAACGTGCTCGACGGATCGGCCATCTGCACGGTCTTGACGACGCCCACGACCGTCATCCATTTGGTCTTGGGTCCGGGTGTCAGCACCTCCTTGGCGCTCTGGGGCAGGTACATCCGCCGGCCGATCGGGTCGCGACCGGCCCAGAACTTCTTCGCGAGCATCTCGTCCACGATGACCGTCTTCGGGCTTTCGGCCGTGTCGCGCGCGTCGAAGTACCGGCCGGCAACGAGCGGGATGCGCATCGCTTGGAAGTACCCGGCGCTCACCAGGGACTGGGTCGGCGAGATCAGCGACTCACCCGGCTTCATCACGTAGCCCTCCGCGATGATCACGCTGTCGCTGTGATCGCCGCCGAACGGCAGCTGCGTCGTGACGCCCGCCTGCTCGACCGCGGGCAGCTCGCGAACCGCCGCGAGTGCCCGGTCGAGGAAGATCCGCACGGACGCATCGTCCTTGTAGACCTTCGTTGGGAGGGAGATCGCCGTGGTGACGACGTTGCTGGGGTCGAAGCCCGGATCGAGATTGAGCACCGCGCGGAAGCTGGCCAGAAGCAAGCCGGCGCCGATGAGCAGGACGAACGCGATCGTCACCTGCGCGGTCGCGAGGGCGCGCCGCAGCAGATTCGTGCCGCGACTCGTCGTTCCGCCACGCCCCTCCTCGCGGAGCGCGGCGTTGACGTTGAGACGTGCGAGGTGGACGACGGGGACGAGCCCGACCAGCACGCCCACGAGCGCGGTCAGCGCGAGCACGACCGCCACGGACACCGGGTCGAGCGCGATTTCGTAGCCGCGCGGGAGCTGGTCGATGTGCAGCGCCGGCAGGGACCGCAGCGCCCACCAGCCGGCCAGCATGCCCAGGCCGCCGCCGACGAGGAACAGCAGCATCGTCTCGGTCACGAGCTGGCGCGCGAGGCGCGCGAACCCGGCGCCGATGGCCTGCCGCGTCGCGAGCTCGCGCCCGCGGGCGGTCGATCGCACGACGACCAGGTTCGTGATGTTCACGCAGCCGATGAGCAGCACGAACAGCACGGCGCCCCAGAGCAGATACAGGATCGCCCGCACGTCGTGCACGACCTCGTCCTGCAGCGGTGCGGCGATGCTGTGGTACCCGGCGTTCTTGAGGATCTCGCGGAATTGCGGGAAGCGCTCGTCGTTGCGCGCGTTGAGCGCGTCGAGCTGCTGCTGCACCTGCACGACCGTCGCCCCGGGCTTCAGCCGTCCGACCATCTCCCAATTGTTGCTGTGACGCGAGTCGTCGCTCTTCTCCTCCGGGGTGAACGACGCCGGCACCCACACGTCGATGTCGTTCCACAGGAACCGGAAATCCGCCGGCATCACGCCGACGATCTGGTAGTCGGTCCCGCTCAACCGGATGTTCTTGCCGACGGCGGCGGGATCACCGCCAAACCGCTTCTGCCAGGTGGCGTAGCTCAGAATGGCCTTGTCGTCCTTGCCGGTCTCGCCCTCGTCCTCGGTGAAAATCCTGCCCTTCGCCGGCTGGACTTGAAGCATCCGGTAGAACGACGGCGTCGCACGGACGCACGAGAGGCGCTCGGCCGTTTCGACGCCGCCCAGCGTGAGCCCCTGGCGGCGGTACATCGCCACCGATTCGAGCGCCGTCAGGTCACGCTGCCGATCGAAATAGTCCGGCACGCTGTTCGATGCTTTCGGCGCGCCCGCATTGGGGTAGCTGTTGTACAGCGCCACGAGCCGGCCGGCATCCGGCACCGGCAGCGGCTTGAGCAGGACCGAGCGGACGATGCTGAACATCGCGGCATTGGCGCCGACGCACACGACAAGGGTGAGCAGCACGGTTGCCGTGAAGCTGCGGTCCTTGCCCAGCAGCCGCGCCCCGAACTTCAGGTCCTGCAACAGTGTTCGCATCGACGCGTGCCTCCGTTGACGTGAAGAATGACGATCAGCCGCGGCCCGCGGTTCCAACACCGAAGAAGATCATCACCGTTGACCGAGAGGGGCCCTGACCCAGACAAGAATGAGCCTTTCCACGGCCATCTTGCGCATTAGCTGAGTGAGACCGAGGAGGCGTGGGCTTCACGCTCCCTTCGTGAAACTGCTCAGATCGAGTGCATCGGGTCAGGGAGACCCCGTGGCCATGGCTGGAAGTGTGCCGTCCCGTATAGGCTGGTGCGTAGGTTCGTTGTCCGTGGCCGCGGTCGCGGCCCTGATGCTGGTGCCCCGGCCGTGCGCAGCCGGGTCGATCACCGCGATCTCCTGGGATGGCACGCCGCCCGGGACACTCGCCGACCTATCAGGCCAGACGACCTTCATGTTCGGTGCGCCCGCCTTCAGCTCCGGCGTGTACAGCGTGACGTGGCTTGGCGGCGTGACGGCCTGGCGCGATCTGACGACGATCGGCGCCGGCGACCAGGTGCTGTTCAGGCCCGGCCCCGTGGACAGCGGCACGACGCGCACGATCATCATGACCGATCCGTGGACGCTTTGGGGAACCACCCCGGACCTCTGGCGCGCCGAGTCGACCGGACCGCAGTGGGCGTTCGCCACCGTGGCCTCCTCGACGTGGATGTGGGGCCTGGAAGACATCCAGATGGGGCGCTGTGACTGCGACTACCAGGACGCGTATGGAACGCTGACGCGTCTCGGGGACGTGATTCCGCCCCCGGCATCGCCCCCGCCCCCAACACCAACGCCGCCCCCGCCGACGGACGTTCGCGATACTTCGGTCATTCCCGAACCAGCGACGATTGGACTGGTCGCACTCGGACTGGCCGGTCTCGTCTCGCGACGTCGGGGAGCCTTTCCAGCGTAGGACGCCCTCCTGACGCAGGCGAGTCGTTGGAGTCCTCGCGCGTACGATGGTCGCGGCGTGAACGCGAGCGTGCGCAGGACGTGCCGATGATCGCGAATCTCCCGGCGTGCGATCTGCTGCTGTTGTCCTCGACGAGATTGACGGTGTAGACCGACACTCCAGACTTGCGCGCCTTGTCGATGACGAGTTGGGTTTCGTCGGTCACCTCTTTGGCGCTGGTGCCCTCGTGGGGGCAGATCTCGGCATTCGATGCCACCCCGCTCGAGCTGAGGCCGGGGTCAGACCAGCTTCGAACTTCGAACTTCGTCGAAGCACTTCCCCGCCAGCTCGAGTCCCGCCGCAAAGATGTCCGGCCGCTGGCCGATGCCCAGCCGCAGGTGATGCTCGTAGCCAAAGGCCGACCCGGGCGCGAGCATGACGCTGTAGTCGGTGGCGAGCTTGTCGGCGAGCTCGAGCGAGAGCATCGGCAGGTCGTACTCGAAGAGCGCGAGCAGGCCGCCGCGCGGCGGCGTCCAGCTGACCATCGCGGCGCGATCCTTCATCCACTGGCTCGCCGTCTCGAGATTGGCCGTGATGATGCGGCGGTTGCGCTCGACGATCCGCTCGCGATGCGTCATCGCCAGCTGCGCGAGCGCGTCGTTCAGCTTGCCGGGACTGAGCGTGATGTAGTCCCGCATGCTCCAGCACGCCCGCACGAGATCGGGCGGACCCGCGATCCAGCCGATGCGCAGCCCCGGCAGGCCGAACGGCTTCGACAGCGTGCCCACGCTGACGCCGCGCTCGCCCAGGTCGAACATCGGCGGCGCAAACGGATCGCCAGCGGGCACGGCCAGCCATCGATACGCCTCGTCGCCGATCACCGTCGCCCCGACCGATTCCGCCAGCTCGTACACGCGCCGTGCGGCGTCTGGCGCGAGCATTGCGCCCGTCGGATTGTGCGGCGTGTTGACGATGATGACGCGCGTGCGCGGCGTGACGAGCCGCTCGAGCGCCTGAAGGTCGTACCGGTAGCCGGTGTCCGGTCCGACGTGCCACAGCGAAACGTCGCAGCCGATCGCCTTCGGCACGGTGTAGAGCTGCTGGTACGCCGGATACGGCGCGATCACGTGATCGCCCGGATCGAGCAGCACATTGAAAAGCAGGAAATTGGCCTCGATCGCGCCTGTCGTGACGAGGATGTGATCCGCGTCGCCGCGCGCGTAGGTCGCCGCCAGCTGCGATCGCAGCGTCTCGGTCCCGCGCGCCTCGCTGTAACCCAGCGGCAGCGCCTGCAGCCGCTCGAGCGTCGCGGCGCGCTCGCCCGCCGGCTCGAAATCCAGCAGATCGCTCATCGACAGCGGCAGGATCCCGCTCTCCGCGATGTTGTACTTCACGTGCGTCTCGTGGCGCGTCATCCAGCGCTCGAGCAGGAAGGGTTCGAGTTTCACACGCGAATCATAGCGCGCGCCAGCTGGCCTCAGCGACCCACGATTTCCAGAACTGCGACGACGAACATGGCCGCCGCCAGGAGCGCGCCGATCACGGCCGGCGTACGCACACGACGGTTGCGAATCGCGATCAGCGTGAGACCCGCGACTACACCGCCGAGCACGGTCGGGATCCCGACCGCGCGGAGCGGCGGCACGAAGTAGACGAGGATCGCGGCCATCGCGAGCAAGCCAAAGCCACCGACACCGTCGACGGGAATCCTGCTGCTGTCGATATCGCCCTTGGTCATGGCGCCTGTCCTTTCTGCCACCCGCGGATCGCCGACGCTCATTCACCCACTCACCCACTCACCCATTCACCCATTGCCCTATTCCGACTGCCCGGTCAGCTTGGCCTGCATGAGCGCGGCCGCCCCCATCAGGCCGCCCATGCCCATCGACTCGACGGCGCTGCTCGGGATCGAGCATCAGCGCGCCCTTCTCCTTCAGCCCCTCGTAGAGCATGTTCATCGCGCGCAGGTGCAGCGCGGTCGGGTTGTTCGTGGTACGACCTGCGCGGCCTCCTCGAAGCGCTGCGCGATCTCCACTTCGGCCTGGCCGAGGATGATGCGCGCCTGCTTCTCGCGCGCCGCCTGCGCCTCGCGCGACATCGCGTCCTGCAGCGCGCCGGGAATGACGACGTCGCGCATCTCGACCGACTGGACGGTGACGCCCCACGGATTCGAGCGCGCGTCGATCAGCTGTCTGCAGCTCCTCCTCGATCCGCTCGCGGCCGCGCAGCAGGTCGGTGAGCGACGGTGCGGCCGATGATGTCGCGCAGCGCGGTCTGCGCCGCCCAGCTGACGGCCTGCGCGTAGTCCTGCACCTCGAGCGCCGCCTTCTCCGGGTCGTGCACCATCCAGAACAGCACGGCGTCGACGTTGACCGGCACGGTGTCGGACGTCAGCGTCTGCTCGGCGGCGAAGCTCGGTCGTGATCGACGCGCTGATCGATCCAGACGTGCACGCGTGTCGATGAACGGCACGATCCAGAACAGGCCCGGCCCGCGCAGGCCGACGTACCTGCCGAGCCGCAGCACGATGGCGCGCTCCCACTGGCGCGCGATCCGCGGCGACTGCATCGCCACCAGGCCGATCGCGACGCCGGTGATGATCCCGAACGGCCCGCTGGTCACGAGCGTCGCCAGCACGCCCAGGCCCACCGGCACGATGAACGCGACGACAGCCACGATGTTGCTGCGCATGTCTCCTCCTGAGATCTCCTCGCTAAGGCGAGCGGCGATCCTTGGTCTCACGATCCCCTCCCGGCCTCGACGCGTAGCTCTTCACCACGTCGAGCACGTCGTCGACGGAAAATCCGTATGCCGCTGCCTCATCGACGGCGCGGCGAACGAGCGCCTTGAGCTCGGCCTCGCGTTCGCGCCGTGATCCCAGCGCCGGCTGAGCGGCCGCGACGAACGTGCCGACGCCGCGCCGGGTCTCGAGGACGCCGGCGCGCTCGAGGTCCGCGTAGACGCGCGCGACGGTGTTGGCGTTCACCTTGAGATCGACCGCCAGTTGGCGCACCGTGGGCAGCTGGGCGCCGGGGCCCAGGCGGCCCGACCCGATGGCCCCGCGGATGCCCTGCTCGAGCTGCGCGTGAAGGGGTATCGGATGCCGGTGATCCAGCGAGATCGACCACGCCATGTGTTACCTATTGTACTAGAACAATAATACAAGTCAAGATGCCGGATAATCGGCCAGCCGGGACTCCTCACCATGACGCTTGCCGACTTCATCGCGACGCTGAGCGCCGCGGCGCCTCCGGCGGTGGGCCCCGTCCTGCTCGCGCTGTGGTACGACGGCCGCGGCGACTGGGAGCACGCCCACCGCGTCGCGCAGGACGTCGAGGACGCCCAGGGCGCGTGGGTCCACGCGTACCTGCACCGGAAAGAAGGCGACGCGGCGAACGCGGCCTACTGGTATCAGCGGGCCGGCCGCCCCGCCGCCACCGAATCGCCCAGCGACGAATGGCGCGCGATTGCCGCCGCGCTGCTCGCCGCCGACTGATCGCTCTGCTGCCCCGTTCGTTCTACTGGCCCGTTTCCAGCAACACGCGCACGCGATCGATCTCCTCGGCGGTGACGAGATGCCCCATGCCTGGATAGATGCGCTCGTCCACGACCGCGCCGAGCGCGCGGTACACGTGCGTCGTCTCGTGCACCCGCTCGAGCGGGATGTGCGCGTCGGCATCACTGCAGCCCAGGAAGACGGGCGTGCCGTCTAGCGACCCGGCGTATTCCCGCGGCGTTCCCGGTGGACCGATGACGCCGCCGCTCAGGCCCGCGACGGCCGCGTACCGTCGCGCGTGGCGAGCCACGAACTCGAGCGTGAGGCAGGCACCTTGCGAAAAGCCGAGCCAGGCAATGCGTGCCGCAGGCACGCCCGCGGCTTCAATCGAGGCCACCACCCGCTCGAGCGCGCGGAGCGCCGAGGAGAGGCACGGTTCGTTCTGCGGAATCGGCGCGAGGAAGGACAGCGGGTACCACGTGTGGCCGGCCGCGGCGGGCGCCAGAAACGACGTGTCGGAGAGACGAAGCTCGTGCGCCAGATCCAACATGCCTTCCGCACTGCCCCCTCGGCCGTGGACGAGCACGACATGCAGACGTGCGCGTGCCGGATCGACGCCGGCGTGCAGGACCGGCTGATTGGCGTGGGGATCCGCCGGCATCAGGCCTCGGTGGCGGCGCCCAGTTTGGCTGCCGCTTGCAGATCCTTCTCGAGGCCGCGAGTCGTCCATCGCGGGGCTTGACGACCATCCGGTGGTGTCGTGAAGCCGAACGAAATCAGCGACGGCATGTCCAAGAGCATAAGGCGCTCTCGACCTGGTGTGCGCGCACAAAATCGCCCCAGACCAAGGGGCTAGGACTCTGGGCACACTTTCTCGACTGGCAATCTGGGCCTCGATGGGCGCGAGGCGCCGGGCGCCATGATGCGGCTCGAACTGGAGATCCGTTTCTCGCGCTGCGCGGCGAATAAGCCCGCCCCTGCCCTCGTGAGCGGTGCTACAGTAGCCCCCGCCCGAGTTCAGCTCAATTCCCACGCCCCGGAGGCTTGGAGGCAGTATGAGGAAGACGTCCGTCCTCGTCATCAGCGCGCTTGCGGTCCTTGCAATTCCGCTCGTCCGGGCCCAGACCCCGGTCAACGTCAACGACATCGTGGAGCTCGAACTGCTCACGCATACCGAGGTCTACGACAAGATCCACAACCAGGGCTTCACGTCGGTGCTCGTCGTCACGGGCGGGACGGAGGAACGCGGGCCGCAGGACGTGCTCGGCGGCCACACGATCATGTCCCGCCACCGCGCCGCGGCAATCGCCCGCCGGCTCGGCAAGACGCTGGTCGCGCCGGTGCTGCCGATCGCCGTGTCGGCGACGGGTCTGCGCGAGAACACAACCCAGCCGGGCGGCGTGCAGATGCCTGCCGAGGTCTTCAAGAGCGTCCAGCTCGCGATGATCGAGAGCATGGCCATGAACGGCTTCAAGGACATCTTCGTCATGGGCGATCACGGCGGGGGCCAGCAGCAGATGCAGCAGGCCGTGGAAGAAGAAGACGCGAAGCTCAAGGACAAAGGCGTGCGCGTCTACTACGTGTCGGACTTCTACCAGAAGACGCACGACGACATCGACATGTACATGTACGAGCACAAGCTGCCGATCGCCGGCCACGGCGCGATGATGGAGACGTCGGAGATGCTGTACTGGGAGCCGACGCCCGGCATGTACGTGCGGCCGAGCTACAAGACGACGGTCGGATCGCCCGTCAACACCGATCCTGAAGTGTGGAAGGCCAACCACGATCGCCAGATGGCCGCGCGGGCGGCAGCGGCGGCGGGACAGCCTCCCGCAAGTGCCGGCGGCGGCAACAACGCCGCTGGTGGCGGCGGACGTCGCGGCGGCGGTGGCGGCAACCGCGGCGGAGGCGCCGCCGATCCCAACGCCCCACCGCGCGTGGACAACGGCCTCAGCGGCGATCCTCGACCGGCGACCAAGGAGATCGGCAAGGATGTCGCCGAGATCGGCATCCGCAACACCGTCGCGCAGATCAAGGCGATGATGGCCGAGCGCCGCGGCGCCGGACTCTAGACAGTCGTTCGGTCCATCACGACGCCGGGCGTCTCGCGAGAGGCGCCCGGCGCCGCGCGGGCGACACTGGCACTGCAGACGCCGAGCAGCAAAGCCGCCAGGCATCCGAGGATCGGGGTGCGCACACCGACTCCTTGGCCGTCACAGACTATTTAGCAGTTTGCTCCGGAAAACGCGCCAGCGGCGTCGCCGTCGGCGCGCCGCCGCACTGTCGCCGAGCAGCACCAAGCCCCCCACCAACACCACGCCGCCCGCCGCGATCGCGACGACGACGAGCGCCAGTGAGGTCCGGGCTGGCGGGCGCGACATCTCGGTTGCGGGTGCCAGTCCCACGCCGGTGCGATTGGCCCGGAGGACGAACGCGAGGTCGCAAAACGTGCCAGGCGCACTGCTGATCGAGGTGCAGTTGGCGAACATGTCCGGGCGCTGATCTGCGGTCTCAGGGGTGTCGGGTGTCACCGGCGTCGAGGTCGGTGCCAGAGCGCGAGCGATCGTCCCGTCGTCGACGAGCTCGAGCTGACTGTCCGGCGGTGCGTTCACGCTGTCGTTGAATTGGGCCTCGCCCGTGAAGAAGTCAAAGGTCGCGAGCGTTGCGCCCCCCGCCAAATACCCCGTCCACGTCTCGACCAGCGGCGCCGGGACGTCAACCTCGGGCCCCGGGGACAACACGGCCGACGATCCGCCGACGATCCCAATGGTTGTCGCGGAAGCTGGAAGCGCCGTCAGGAAGATCAGGGCTGCTGCCTGTCCCAAGAGCCAATGTCGCATGGCACCTCTCGATGTCGCGCATCCACGACCGGTGGACCGGTCCGGCGCCGCGACAGATTGAGTGCCGGGGAATGTGCAAGGAGTGGCAAGCTTGCTGCCAACGGCCAACGCCCAATTGACGGACATCAAGCGATCGCGTGAAGGTCGCAGCCGTGAACTTGTTGCCCTCAGTGATGAAAGGATCGCCTCGAGTTGGCACGATGCCACACAGCGCTGGGTGCGATGACGATGACGTCGCTACTTAATCGCGATCGTGAAGATGGTGCGACGCGTGCCTCGACCCGGGACGTGTGCGGAGACCGATACGAGACGGGCCACGCGCCCACCGAAGGTCCTGCCGCGGATGTCGGTGCACTGATCGAGCCGGGTCTGCAGGGCCTGCCCCGCGTCGAGACGATCGCCCCAGCACAGGTACGCCCTGGCTTCGTCGAACTTGTCCTCGTCGGTCACGGCGATGCGCATCGCGAACCAGGGATCGTCGCTCGAGTTGGTGAGCGTCAGTGTCGTGGCCTTCACCGAGACGCTCGCGCCGTCGAGCGGAGGCTCCTTCGAGGGCGCGTTCGTCTGTTGCCGCGCCGCTGACGCGGCGAGCTGGAGACCGATCAGGACCGCGACACATCCGGCTCGCATGTCTTCAGTGCGCGCGGCCGTTGACGTGCGGCCGCAGCACGGCCGCGAGGAAGCGGTGCACGGGCGTCTCGATGCCGGCGTTCCGGCCGAGGCGGACGATCGCCTCGCTCAGCCATGGCAGCTCGAGACGATGCCCGCGTTCGAGGTCTTCGAGCATCGACGATTTCGCCGCCGGCGGCATCCCGTTCCACATCGCGCGCATCTCGTCGATCGCCTCGGGCGGCAGCATCACCCCCATCGCCTTCGCGACGGCGAGCCCTTCCTGCCACGCGGCTTCGGTCATCGCGGCAAGGTCGGGATCGGCGCGGATCACGCCCACCGGCGATCGCGCGGCCGCCGTGAGGCCGCTGAACGTCGTCAGCCGGACGAACTTGGACCAGAGATCCGTTTGAATGTGCTCGCTGAGCATCGCCTGGAAGCTCGTCTTCCGGCACGCGGCCAGAAACGCCTCGAGCCGCGCGGACCGTCGCCCGTCCAGTTCACCGAAGATCAGCTGGTCCATCGACGTGTGGCGGATCACACCAGGCTCAGTTATCACCGCCGCGACGTATGCGACGCCGGCGGCGACGTGCTTCGCGGGCAGATGGCGCAGCAGGATGTCGGCGCTCTCGACGCCGTTCTGGAAGGGCACGACGACGGTTTCGGGTCCGACAAGCGGCGCCAGCGTGGCCGCGGCCGGATCGGCGTCGGTACATCTTGACGGCGAACATCACGACGTCCACCGGCCCGACGCTTGCCGGCGAGGCCTCGGCCGTCACGCGCGGCAGGTGCAGATCGCCCTTTGGACTCACGATCCTGAGCCCGCGCGACCGCAGCGCATCGAGGTGCGCGCCGCGGGCGATGAACGTGACGTCGGTGCCCGCGTCCGCCAGCCTTCCCCCGAAGTACCCGCCGACACCGCCGCTGCCGACCACCGCGATTCGCATGAATGTGTGTCGAACTTCTGACTTCGAACGTCTGACTTCAAACTTCGAACTTCACACTTCGAACTTGGTTTGGTGGCGTCCCCAAGAGCGTGCGCCCGACGCTGGACGGCCGCAGTTCCGCCCGGAATCGAGCTGTGCAGCAACTGCCCCACCGAGACGGTCGCGCGGAAATGATACGCCTGGTCGCTTGGCGTGAACGCGATCGGTCCCTGGAGCAACTTCTTGAGCACCTGACGGGCCTGCGGCGTGCGCCGGGCGAGCAGGCCGGCCCAATCCTCCAACTTCGCCACGAACGCGGCGCTGAGGGCCGCCACGTCGACCTGGGCGCGCGCCTGACGCTGTTGCGCCGAGTCGATCGCCTGCTGGATTCTGGCGCCGCTCCCTCTCGCGCGCCTGGAGGGCCTCGACGATCGACGGCAGCTCGCCGCCGGCCAGGATCGCATTCGTCAATCGCGTGATGTCCCGCTCGACGCGCTCGCGGGCGCGCTCAGCCTGCGTGAGCTGGTCGGCGGCCTCGCCCGTCGACGCCTGCTCACGCAGCCGCTGGAGGACCAACGTGAGTGCCCGCGTCACAACGGCCGGCTGCGCGATGATGTCGGTGATCGCTGCCAACACGGCGCGGTCGGTCGCGGCCATCGCGGTCTCGAGATGGTTGGGGCAGACGGCCGATCCGCGACGATGGTAGGCGCCGCAGGCATACACGGCATGCCGGTGCCGGCCGTGGTGGCCGTAGGTCTTGACGATCATCGTGCTGTTGCACTGCGCGCAGCGGGCGAGCCCGGGGAGCAGATACTTCGACTCGACGCCCGTCGCCGGGCGGCCGTGCAGCCGCCCGCCGGTCCCCCGCAGGTAGGTCGCCTGCGTGGTCTCGCGGCGCGCTTCGACGGCCTGCCAGAGATCCTCGGGCACGATGCGCCACTCGTCATTCGTCACGCTGATCTGCTCGGCGGTCGGCCGCGCCGACGGTTTCTTCTGTCCCCAGGCATCGCGTTTGCGCGTCTGCTTGTAGATGAACGTCCCACGGTACACCGGCCGGCGCAGCACGTCGCGGACCGAGGAGGGCGCCCAGCCCGCCGGGCGGCCCTGTTGCGGGCGGGGCGCCAGCGCGCCCTCGGCGTTCAATCGCTTGGCAATGCCGGCCACGCCACGCCCGGCCGCGGCCATCGTGAAGATCCGCCGGATGACGTGCGCCTCAGCCTCGTTGATGCGGCGCACCTTGCCGGCGGGCGTGGGGACGTTGTCGTACCCGAACGTGCGGCCGCCCGTGATGAATCCGGCGCGGGCCTTCCGATCGAGCGCGTCGGCGGTGCGCTGCCGCGCCTTCTCGCGTTCGATCTCGGCCGCGAAGTTCACCGCGGACATCAGGAACTTGTCGGTCGGGGACGTGATCTGTACTTCCTTGCCTTCGAGGTAGCTCCAGATCGTGACGCCCGCGACCGACAACTGCTTCACGGCGTAGCCGGTCTCAAGCTGCTCACGGCCCAGGCGCGAGAGTTCCGACACGATGAGCACGTCGAATGGCGCGCGCGGCCGTAACGCGTTCATCAGCCGCAGAAAGCCCGGACGGCGGTCGAACTCGGCGCCGCTGATCCCGTCGTCCGTATAGACGTGCTCGTCGGCGACCGTCCAGCCCTTGCTCGCGGCGAACTGTCGCGCGTGCTCGATCTGGCGCGCGACGGACTTCTGCTCGTCGGCGACGCCGGATTGGTCGGTGCTTTTTCTCGCGTAAATGGCGATGATCATCATGGGCCTCACTTGAAACCAGGGGTCAGCCGTCCTGCGGGTCGTCGTCGGGCGCGTGCGCGCCATTGGAGGCCCCGGCGATCGTCGCGATGCGCAAGCCCTCGAGCAGGTCGAGGATCACGCGCACCGTGTACGGATCGTGCGCGAAGTCGTCGAGCAGGTCATGCGCGCGCTGTCCCTCCGGCGATCGCGTCGGGCCCGCGCCGCTGACGAGGCGGAACGGGACGATCGGCGTTGGCCGGCGGCGGCTCATGGCTCGCGCTCCGCATGCCGCGCGGCGAGCCGCCACGTCTCGGCCGTCGCGGGCGGCGGCTGGACGTCGGCGATCGTCAGATGCACGAGCGTCAGATCGTCGCGCTGCAGGTCGGGCGCAATCGCGGCCGTCAGCAGGCGGGCGAGGCCGGGCCGGGCCGTCGTCGCCACGTCCCGCGCGGTGTAGAGCGTGCTGAGGCTCGGCAGCGCATCGAGCAGCGCCTCCTGCAGCCGCGCCCGCGGATCGACGCCGATCGCGTCGCCTTCGGGCTGGATCCGCACATGCAGCGAGAAGACGATCGGCACGCCTTCGCGGCTCGGCGACGTGACGGCGATCGCGAGGGTTTGCTGGCCGGCGCTGACGATCCGCGTCGTCGTCAACGGCGCCAGTAGGTGCAGGCCGGGCTCGACGCGCCACGTCTCGGCGCCGAGCGACAGCAGGCCGATCGCGCCGGCCGGCACGACGAGGACCGACGAGACGAGGAAGCCGATCCCGGCGACGATCGAGACGATCGGCACGCCGCGGCGCACGGTGCGGCGGATCAGGCGATCGGTGTGGTGGCGGCCCAGCCCCCACGCGAGGCCCGACGCGACGAGCGCGAGCAGAAACAGCGCGGCGGTCATTGCGCACCGCCGTCGGTCCACGGCGGGAGCAGCGCCGTCGAGATACTGACGCGCTCGAGCGAGTTTTGCGCGATCGCCTGGAAGTGCAGCAGCACTTGCAGATCGTGCTGCATCTGGCGGGCGAGTCGCAGGCTCTGCTCCGACGCGCGCATCGCGTCGGTCAGCGCCGTGATCAAGCGTTCGCGTTCATTGACGGGCATGATCGGCCTCCGTTGAGGCCGCGAGGGCGCTACAATCGATCAGCCCTGGCGGCATGTTGACGCATGCTTCCGGTGGTTAGGGCTGTCGGCGCGTTTGCGCGCGCCGGCGGCCCGTCTGTTTCTCCGTGACGCCACGGTGAGCGAACCACGCATCGAGCGCGCGCCGAATCGTTTCGCTGGGCAGCACCCCGTCGCGTTGACGCAGGGTGTCCAGCGCCGCGATCTGGTGCGGCTCAATCCAAAACGTGTAGCGTTTCCGTCCCGTCACGAGTCCTGAGTCTGCCATACGCTGCTACACCTCGTCAAGCCGAATCGGTGTGACCGGCCAGGTCACGCTCCCGGGCCGCGCGGCAGCTCGGGCAGTACCGCACCGGGCGCCGGTGCGAGCGGGCCTGCCGCTGCTGGGCGGGCGCGACCGTGAACATGGCGTGACACGCCCGGCAGCGGACCCGGGCGGGCTGACGCGGCGCGTCGGGGCTGGGGCGCCAGACCATGGCTAGGAGGCCCGATCGGGGCCCGATCCCGTCCCGCCCGGGCCAGCGGCCGCCCCGGAGGCCGAGCGATCGTCCGATCGCATGTGGGCACGCGGGCGGAAGCCCACGGTGGGCGCCTGGCGGCGCTTGCGGACCTGGCCGTTCGGCCCCAGGCGTCGGAGCTTCAGCGCCTCCACCGGCCCGCGCGCCCGCCACCCGTGCCCGTCCTCGGTGACCGTGAACCCCAGCCGGCGCCACCGCTCGGCGTCGGCCGCATAGGCGGTGTAGAGCCACAGTTGGCGCTCGTCCTGGTCGTACCGATAGATCGTTTCCTGCTCCGCCTTGGTCATGCGCGTGTCTCCAGCACCTCGATCCGCGGCGCCCGCGCGCCCCGCGGCCAATGCCAATACTCGAGTCGGGCGTTCAACGGCACGGGCAGCCGCGCCAGGGCACGGCGTTCGGCGGGCGAGAGCCGGCCGCGGCCCGACTTCACGGTGATGAGTACCAATTCGCGCCCATCGAACGCGGCGACGTCGATCGGGCCGTGCGAGCCCGCCGCGCGGATCGTGACGAAGCCCTCGCGCTCACAGGCGCGTTGGGTGCGACGTTCGGCGCGTGCCCCGCGGGCGTACTGACTCATGGTCCCTCATCGCAAGATCCCCGGCGCGCGCCACGACGGGCAAAGGAGTCAACGCCGTCGCGACGCCACCGGGGCGCGTGGACGCGATCGGCATGCGCGACATTCGCGCGCGGGCACGATCACGGCGCCACGCAAAAATGGGGCGAGCAGCGCACTCGGGTCGGCCAAGACTTTGCGCACGCCGCCCGCCCCGACCGGCCCGCCGGGCCTTCCCCAGCGCACCGGCCCAGATCAAACGCGTTACGCGTCGCGGATCGCGCGCCGCCAATCGGCGAGCGCCTGCGGGCTCGCGAACGGAAACGCGCGGCTCGGCACCTGGCCTTGATCGAGTCGCGCCGCGAGCGCGGTTTCAAACGCGATCAACGTGTCGTTCCTCTCGCGCAGCTTCTCGAGCGCCGCGTCGACCTCGGCGGTGCGCGCGCGCCACTCCGCCGCGGCCTCAGCGAGCATCGCCTGTCGCGCCACGCGACGCGCGTCGTCGAGCGATCGTCGCGCGGCCTGCTCGTCGCGCACGGCCAGATCGAGCGCCAGTTTCGCGGCCGGCCGCGCGTGCTGCGCGAGCCGATAGCCGTCCGCATCGGGGCGCACGCTGTCGAGCCGAGCGATCGTCGCCTCCGCGGCGCGCAGCCGATCGGTCGCCGCGCCGGCGGCCGTCATCAAGGCTTGCGTGTGGTCGAGCACGGTCGTTGCGGTCATGGTCGCCGTCTTCGTCATCGTCGGGCTCCTTCCAACTGTTGATTCGCGTCGAGAATCTCGCGCGCCACGCGACGCACGTCGTCGAGCAGTTCGCCGCCACTCGGCGCCGCCGCGTCGATCGGGATCGGCTCAATCGACACGCGGCCGGCCGCGAGCAGCCGATCGGCGTCGTGCTTCGGCAGCGTAAGCGTTTCGCCGCGCGAGCGCATCTGGTTGGCAAACAGGCCGGACACCGTGACGTACACGGTCGTGGGTGTCGCGTCCGGCGCGACGTCGAGCGGATCGCCGTCGCGCACGGCCAGCCCGCGCCGCACCGAGATCGGCCGCGACGGCGGGCGCCGCGGCGAACAGTTCGCCCGCGTTGAGCAAGGGCGAAATCGGTGGATCGCCCCCGCCGGAATCCGGCGGCGCGCGACGAGTCGAACGGGATCGACGATCTCGGTCATGTGGTGTGCTCCTTCTTCGACTTGGTGACAACACTCGCGGCCAGCGTCCGCGCCCGGGCCGTGCGTCCGGCGGGCCGCGCCCGCCAATCGCCGCGACGGGCCTGCGTCATGGCGCGACGCACCGCGGCGTGGATCGCGTCGTGCAGCTCGGCCAGATCTTCGGCATCGAGCCCGCGCCGCTGCCACGCGTCGAGCGCGCGCCCGTCGTCGCCCGTCTCGGCCACCGCGCGGCGCGGTGTCGGCCGGAGCGGATCGTTGCTGATGTCGTCGATGATGCGCATGGGTCGTCTCCTCGTTACCACACGATGCCGGCGCGCCGGCTCGTCGGATCGCTCGCGCTCGCGCGCTCCGTCGTGTCGTCCTGGACGAACGCGATGCCGAGCTGTTGATTGCGGTTGGCCGAATCCCACGCCGGGACGGTGTCGGCGCCGACCACGCGTGAGGCGTTGCCGACGCCCCGCTGATCGCCGTAGATGCCCGAGAGCAGGACGTCGCCCAGCGACTTGTTGAGCGAGACGGCCTCGAGCACGACGTCGAAGCTCTCCGGCGTGAGGCTCGGCCCGCGCGACCGCTGGACGCGGATCTTGTCCCAGGCCGTCTGCGTCATCAGGATCGGCGGCGCCGTGACGCGGTAGCGATGCGTCGGGTGCGAGGCGATGTATTGCAGCCGATTCGCCAGGGTGATCGCGTCCGCCTGGTCGTAGAGCAGTGTCTCGACGCTCGTCGTCCTGGTGACGTTCAGTCGTGCGGACGCTTCCGTCGTCGTGGCGCTGGTCGCCGAGGCGTAGAGGCCGCTGGCCTGATTCTGCCGGTACCGCACGATGACGGTCGGCGCGAGGTCTTCGACCACCGCATCCTCCGCCTCGAAGGTCAGCAGGTCCGCTTCGGTCACCGTCGTCAGATCCGTGATCGTGCCCATCGACGGCGACCAGATCGCGCACGTGTAGGTGTAGGCCGTCGAGAGATGCACGCTCCCCAAGACCGATCGTTCAAGCCGATTGAGGAGCTCTTGCCCCGTCGTAAGCACGGCCGGATCGGCGGAATCGCCTACCGGGAATGTAGAGGCCGAGCGTTTGCGGCGCGTCCGTGTCGGCCTGCGTGAAGGCCGCGGTGTCAATCAGCGCCGTCGGCACGTTGCACCACGTCAGGATCTGCGTCGCGATCGATCCGAAGGTCTGATAGATCGGCGTGCCCCGCTGTCCACGGTCTGCAGGTCCGCGAAGAAATCGTAGGTGTCCGGATCGTAGGTCGTCGAGCACGAGGATTTCCGCGTTCGTGTCGCCGAAGGCCAGGATGTCGGTCCCGGCCGAGAATTCGGTAATCTCTCCGGTCGTCTTGTCCTTCACGCGGCCGCCGAGCACGGCGAGATTATTGTGCGCGGCCACGTGTCGAGCACGAGCGGATCGCACGCCTGGCAGCGGGTAAACACGGCCGTCGTCTTGCCGACGATGTCGAGCCGCTGCAGCGGGACGTTCGTCACCGAGCCCCAGAGGATCGGGAGATACCGGCTCGACGGGATCGCGGCGCCCGCCGGTTGCAGGATGTAGCTCGCGATCGGCTCGACGTCATCGCCGTAGGTATGGATCGGGAACGCCGTGTCCGTCGCATTCGACAGTGACCGGAACTGAAAGATCGCGACGCCCGATTTCACGCCGGGTGGCTGCGTCAGTTGCATCAAGGCGACCGTCTCGTAATCGCTGTAGGCCAGCGACCCCCCGCCGAGCTTGAATGTGGCCGTGCGATTCGCCCAGTTGTAGGCGACCGCCGGGTAGTCAAAGAGGCCGTCCGCGTTGACCGCTTCCACCGATCCCGACGGAAAGACGTTGACGCCCAGCAGCGGATCCGCCTGCTCCGTCTGGATCGAGGGCAGCGAATGGCCCGAGAGCGCCGCCAGATACGGCGGCTGGTCGGTGAACGTCACCGGATCGGTCGCGAGGCGCAGCGTGAAGCGCGCTTCGACGAGCGAACAATTCGCCGGGTTGCCGTGATGCACGTAGAGCAGCGCTCGGCGCTGACCGATTCGAGTCGAGAAAGTACGTGTCGGGCGTCGCATCGCAGTTGGCGACCGACGTCGCGAGCGTCAGCCCCGCATCCGTGCCGTCGATCCAGATCGCTGTCGAGGCCGCGATAGAGGCCCAGGTCCGCACGCTGATCGCTGGAATGCGTCCAGCGCGCTAGTACGCGGTGTAGTAGCTGCCGCTGCCGGTCGCGGTCCAATTGCGCAATGTTTCGCCGGCCTGCTGCTCCCAGAGGACGATCCTGGTCGCGGTCGCTTGTGCGGCCCAGGCGAGATAGGCACTCATATCGGTTCTCCTCTAGCGTCGAAACAACGCCCACTCGTCGCCCACGCCGACCAGGAACGAATCGTCCGCCGCGCCGCGCGTCTCGCTAAACACGCCGCCGCCCGCGATCACTTGTTCGCGCAACCGGTCGGCCTCGTCGTCGATCCGCGCGCGCGTCGCCTTGGGCGTCTCAGCCTCCACCGGCGAGAGGCCCGGGATCGCGAACGACGGCGCCGGCCGCTGCACGAGCCCCATCGTCAGCACGCCCGCGACCGCGTTCGCCACGTCATCATGCCCGCCCGGGCCGTGGTCAATCGAATCGCGCCCGCCACGCGCCACGCGCCGCTCGAGCCCCGCGAGCTGCGCCTTTAAGCGCGGCACGTCGAGCAGCTCGATCTGACCGCTGTTGAGCAGGGGCAGCAGGTCGCGGTACAGGTCGCTCTTCGCCTTCGCGCTTGGTTCGACATGGACGCCATGCATCCGCATGCCCTCGACCGAAAACTCGCCGCCCCAGCGGTCGGACAGCAGCCGCGTGACACCGTACCGCGCGCACGTCTCGGCAAACGTCCGGCAGACCTCGCTCGGGCTGAATGGCGGCCGCGCTTCGCGCACGCAGTCGACGATCTGCCGATCGCCCTCCGTGTGCCCAATCGCCAACGTCGCCGAATCCGATCCCGATCCGCCGGCAAAGTCGACGAACCCGCGATAGACGATGTTCGCCTGCGGCGGCAGCTCCAGCCGGCCCGCGGTGATGCACTGATCGATCGCGCCGGCCATGAAGAGCGCCTCCACGTCGGATCGAAACTCGGCGCCATACTCGGCCGATGCGGAACTCGGATCCTCTTCGTAGGCGCGCGCGATCGCTTGCTCGTCGAACGTCGGATTGAGTTGGGCCGTCGTCGCCTGAATCAGCACGACGTCGCCGTCCGGTTGGCCGTGGTACTTCTCGAACGCCGTGAAGAGCACGCCGCGCCGCGCGTACGGAGACGAGACGACGACGAGCAGGCTGCCCGGCACCCGCGCCAAGGCCGGACGCACCGCCCGCACGAGTTCCAGATCGGGGTTCGCGCTGTCGCCGGTCGGCAGAAACGCCGCCTCTTCGATGATGAAGCAGACGTACGCCCGGCCACGTGGGGCCGCGCCCGACGCCGTGAAGACCTCGATGATGACGCCGTTGCTGAGCTCGATCGTCTCGCGCGTCTCGCGCACGATCAATGCCTTGAGCGCCGGCACGGCGTGCAGAAACCCGCGGATGTATCCGAACGTGACCGTTGACTGCTTCCGGTCGGGCGCCGCAATGCCGACAAAATACTTTTCGCCGGGCGCGAGTGCGTACCGCCGGGTGGCTTTGAAGACCGCCGCGAGCGCGGCCAGGATGCGACTCTTCCCCGCTCCGCGACCGACGATGCCGTAGACCTCGCGCACCCGGTCGGTGATGCGCGCGAGCTGCGCGCGCCAACCGTCCCAACTGGCGGCCCGCAAGTCCGTGAACAGGTTCATGAACTCCAGCAGGTTCATGCGCGGTTCGCTTCCTCGACGGCCTGCTGGAGGGCCTCGATCGGATCGATGTGCTTCTGGCGTCGCTTCAGGCCGATCCGCGTCGCGTAGCGATCGAAGACGGTCAGCGCCGTCATCAACGCATCGAACGGGGCGCGGACCTTCCCGCCGCCAGGCGTCAGCACGCCATGCCGGACGAGGTCGCCCGCGAGCACGCTCGCCAGAATCCACGTGTCGTGCAACTTGCTGGCGTACGCGCGTTCGAGCGCGCTCATGTTGTCGAGCCCGCCCAAGTCGCTCACGATGCCCGCCTGCAACTCTTCCGCGGTCTGGCGCACTTCGGGATTCGGCACCCGCGCGTACGCGTCGTGCTTCCGGGCCAACTTGTTGCCCCGCAGCGCGGCTCGACACTTCGGATTCGAGCACTGCTGGACATCAGCCGATGCCTCGGTCCCGCACTTCGAGCACACGCGCGCCTGGTCGGTCATGGCGTCGCCTCCGGCCGCTGGTCCGCAAGGCGATATCGCAGCGCCTGTAATTGGCCGACGCCGTCGCTGTACACCGGCGTCCAGTCGGCGAAATGGCCGTCACATCCGAGCACGTCGGAGATCTCCGGCGAGACTCCGAACAGCAGGGCGCCCGCGTCGATGCTCGTCGCGTAGCGCAGACACTCCGCCCAACTCCCGCGCCGCCGTCGGGTGAAACCAAAACTCCTCGGGTCGTCGCACAGGGCCTCGGCGTCCGGGAGATCGAGCCAGCAGTCCTCTGCAACAAACGGATCGAACGTCGGGCCGCCGCACTTGTCGCAAAACGATATGGCCCAGGCCGAGGCGCCATCCGTGACGAGCACCGTCACGACGTCTTGGGCCGCCACGCTTCGCGCGTCTTCGTCTTCAGCCGCACGGAGGCTGGCCGCCTGCTCCTCGAGGACATCCGCGTCGGCGTCCAAGGGCAGCGACGCCTGGGCCGGCGCGTCGAGATCACGATCGTCGAGTTGCGCGCGATAACAGACCGGGCATTCAATGGCCCATGATTCGGTCGCGGTCCAGACGTCGAACGACCCGCTCGGCTCGCAGGTCACCTGATACGTGACCGAGGGCTTGAGGTGCTCGATGTGCAAGCCGCCCGCCTTGTCGTACCAGCGCACGTCGGCAATGCCGTGCGCGCGGCGATATGCCGTCAACTTCTCGGGCCGGGTGTAGCCGATTTCGACCGCACACACCGCCGCCCCAGTGGTCGTGCTCGTCACGAGAATGTCGGGATACAGCCGCGGCCGCGTGCCAGGCAGCGCTTTTTCAAAGGCGTAGCGGTACGGCCCCAGCGGATAGTCGCCTTCGACCGTCTTGGCGACACGCGCGAGAAGGCCCGGCGGATGGGGCATGCCTAGACCCCGACCTCTGGCCCAGCGGATCCGATTTCTTGGATCGGCTGGCCGGCGGGCCATCGCACGACGCCGGCCGATGGGCGAGGCCCCAGCGGGACACGCCCATCCTGCGAAGATGCGCTCGGCAGACTGGGCGCCGGCTCATACAGGTCCGCGATGAGCGCATCGGCCAGGGCTGAGGCGATCGCCTCGACGACGTCGGCCGGCAGCTCAGACCGTTTGCCTGCGGCTGAGACGGGATCGCCATGAGCGCGCTGCGCTTCGTCGAGTTCGGCCTCGCATTTAGGCCGTTTGCCCAATACTGAGAGCGGCTGAGGTTGAGTGCGCTGTGCTCTGATCTCTTCCCCGTTCGGGGTTCGGACAATCCGTCGGACAGGGGATATTACATATCCCCCTGTTGTCCGCCGGACGGATGTCCTGGATGTCCGGACAAGTGTCCGAGGCTTCATGAGGCCCTCGCCTTCAGCCCAATGCGCTCGGGTCCATTGAGGCTCGGGAACTTCACTAGATGCCCGTTCTTGATGCCGCGGTCGATGGTCCGGCGCACGGTTTCCGGCTTGGCGTCGAGTTCGGCCTCGATTTCCTCCCGGGTCAGCGAGCCCGCCCGTAACAGGGCGTTCACGCGCTGAGTAATAGGCACCTGCGGGGCGAAGTCATCGACCGCCGTGATGTCGCCGTGCGAGAACTTGATCAGGTCGTGCTCGAAGCGGATCGTGATGGCGAAAGGCGGCTGCTTGCGGCCGAGGTTGCACTTCCGATTCCAGACGCCGATGTTCAGCGTGTCCTGGTCGGCCTCGCTAGCCTTGAGAAAGAACGTCGACCGGGCGCTGTTGTGGAAGAACGAACTGCCGAATGGTTTCTGGTCGCCGTGCTCGCTGCGGTTGATGTGAGCGGTGTGCAGCGTACCGATTCGCAGCGCGTTCACGGATCGGAAGTAGGCCAAGGCGGCTTCGGCGTCTTCGGGTCGGCCGGCGACGGCGAAACCGATGGAATCGAAGATGGCGTAGTCAATACCCTCCTGCCTGACGATGCGTTTGATGGCGTCGATCTCGTAGATCAGCGGTCGCGTGCATCGTCGGTAGAACAGATGGCCCGGGCGGTCCTCGCCGAACATCCGCCAGAATCGCTCGGCATGTTCTTCGCCGGTCAGTTCCCAGTCGAGGTAGAGCGCGCGATATCCGGCCGCGGCCAGGTCGCCGCCCACCTTGACGGCGATTGTGGACTTCCCGCCGGCGCCGTCCGCGAAGGCGATCGTTGGATGCCGGGTCGGCAGGTTGAACCCGAGTACCCGCACGGTCTGGCCTGACGCCTCGAGCCGCGCAATGTCGCGCAGCGCCACGGCCGAGTCGCCCGTGCGCTCGGCGTGCAGCGTCGCTTGGCACAGATGTTCGATCAGGAGGCTCCACGGAAGGTCCGGGGCCCGAGATTGACGTTCGAGCTGCGCGGCTCGCTCGATTCGGGCCTTCGGGTTCGACACGTTGAAGGTACCCGACCGAGAGCACGCCGTCGATTGCGTCGGTCCCCGCGAGCGAGGTCCGTACCTCAAGTTCGGCGTAGAGCTCGTGCCGATGCCAACTACACCGGTCGAGTTCCAACACGACTTCGACGCCAGGGGCGCTGAGGCGATAACAAACGCCCGGCTCGACGATCTCAAAGACGCGCGCGCCAATCTCGGCGGATGTCAGGGTCACCGGCGCTTCGCCTTCTCGCGCTCCTCGTGGAGCATGGCCAATAGCTGCGTGGTCATCGCGCGATAGACGAGCTTCAGCCGGCGCTCGTGCTTCAGTTGCAGTTCGAGGGTGAGCGCGTCGAGCTGATTGACGTTGCTCGCAGTACGACCGGCCATGTGCGCTTCGAGCTCATCGACCAGCCGCTCGGCCTGCTCGGCCGGCGATTCGTCGAAGATTTCTTCGGCGCGCGGCGTGATGTCGGGAGAACTCACGCGTCGCCCCTGGACGGAGCCACTCGCGCCGCGTGAGGATCGCGCCCGCGATCGTCGCTCATTGGTCGCCCCCGCGCGGCCCGGCGGAGAGTTCGCGCACCACGATCTGCCGCACGACGGCCGAGAGCGTGGACGCGTCGCGCTCCACGCGGTGGCGCAGCTCGGGCAGGACCCGCGCGGGCAGCGTCGTCGCAACTTTGACTTTGGCGGGGCGGGCGGATTTCATCAGGTCCTCCGGGCCTCGTGCTGAGGCCGTAGGACCATCGTGCGGGGAGTTCTGGTCAGTCGTTAAGGGTTAACCAGGGGGGCGCACGGCCGCGATGATGTGTCGCACGCGATCGGGCGAGAGACTCTGTGCCGCGGGATGGGTCTGCACCAAGCGTCGGGCGACGGCCGCCGCGGGGGCATCGGGGTCGCGCCGCCAGTGCCGCCGGGCCGCGTCGCAGAGCTGCTGATCGCGGTCCCGCGTGGCGGCCGCCGCGCGCACGTTCTTGTCAGGATCGCCGAGCCCGCGCTGGTACGACGTGGCGCGGCGTCGATCGCGCATGCGCTGGCGGTCGATCGCGTCGGGATCGAGCCAGGCCCGGGCGACGGACGCGAAGTGTTCATACCGGCCGAGGTCGCCGGCCATCGCGGCGCCCCGGGCGCCCACAAGCGCATCCTGGGCGGCGCGTCCGCGTGCGCCGCCCACCGCGCGCGCGTGTGTATCGATCGCGGCCAGGCGGGGCTCGATCTCGGCGAGCCAGCGTAAATGGTCAGGGTCCTGCTTCACGGCCGCCTCCGCGTGACGGTCCTCGAGAGAAAATCGACGGCGAGGGAACTCTTGCTTTACTGGCGTTCCCCGTGGAACTGGCCACTCCTAGGCAGGTATCGCGAGCCAGTCGTCGGACGTGCTCTTGAAGTTCATGGTCGCAGGTTTCAGGCTGCTCTTGAGCTTCACCAGGGTATCTAGCGAGTAATCCTTGATCGGTTCCTGCGTGACAATCATGAGACGAAGCAGCCTTTCGGCCGTCGCGGCCATCGCAACAGCGCCCGATTCCCAGCGACTAACTGATTCCGCGGCAACTCCCATCCGATCGGCAAAATCAGCTTGGGAGTATCCGAGGTGCTTTCTCAGGAAACGGACTTCTTCTGGCGCGAGCCGCGACGACTTACGGACGAGGAGTCGCGCAATTGCGCGATGAAGTTGCGCCAGGCGCGCAATGGCCACTTCCTCATGGCCGTTGCGACAAGTGCGAACCTCAGCGCCGCGGAGAATGACGCGAGACAGGCCACCCATTGTGTAGGGCACGGGCCGCGCACGGTCAATCGTCATTGGGGCACCGCATTCAGTGCATGTCATCGCTTGATTCTCCATGCCGTCACAATCACCAGTTCCCGTTCCGACCGAAAGGCTACGACAACGCAGATTCGCTGAGTGGTTATCTGATAGCGCCAACTATCTCTTTCCAAGTCAAACCGTCTGCACGTTCCGCCCCGCAAAACGTTGGTGGCATCGACCAACGATAGGCCATCCTTCTCCATTTCCGCTTCAGCGTGGCGACTGAGCACCACAGAGCCGTGCTCGATAATGCCTCGAACCAGTTTTTCGGCCTCAATCGCCGCAAGCGGTTCCTTCAATGTGGAATGATACTACGTCAAGACATGACATTACGTCAATCTAAATAGATGCGGGACGCTTTCTTCCGTCCGCGAGACTTCAGGCCGCGATGTGGCCGGCGACGAGGATCACGCCGAGATCGACCGGCAGCGTCGGCACTGCACTTTTGGTGGCGTCCCCAACGGGATTCGAACCCGTGTCTTAGCCTTGAAAGGGCCACGTCCTGGGCCTCTGGACGATGGGGACGCGCGGACGACCTTCTACGATACCAAAAGAACGATACACTCGCCCGACCGGATTCCACACCGAGGAGGCTGAGGATGCGATCCACCGTTCTGATGCTCGCGCTGGCGATTGGCGCCCTGAGCGCGGCGGGCGATGCCAAGGGCACGCTCAACTACAAGGGCAAGTCCAAGGATTTCGCCGTGGCTCTGAAGTACGCACACTTCGTCACCGGTCCGGACGCGATGGACTCGAAAGCGACGATCAAGCGCCTCATCCTCTCGACCACCGACCTGACGTCCAAGATCACGGCCTGCAAGACGATGGACTGCACGGATGACGACCTGACCGAAGGCATCGAAATCGACATCACCGGCGGGCCGCGCTTCGAGTACCTGGCTCGTGCTGAACGACGGCCTCGTGCAGTGACTCGGGCACGCACGCGCCGTCGGCCCTTCAGCTCGCGGCGAACACCGCCACCCACCTCGCGGGCAAGGTCACCTTCGACGACTCGGCGTCGGGCGGCGCCAAGCTCGACGCGACGTTCGACGCGACGCTGATCAAGGCGTTGGACAAGGCACGCTGAGCCGCCGCTCGCTCACCCGCGCCGTCACTTGATGACGGCGCGGGCGATCTTGCCGTTGCCGCTCTCGGCGAGCCACAGTTCGTTGGGCTTGCCCACGACCATGTTGCGCACGGTCTGGCCGCCGCTCGGAATCGCCCACGACTGCATCTGCTTGGTCGCCGGATCGAATCGCACGAGCATGTTCTTGTCGTCCACGCCGGTCTCGCAGTACCAGACGATGCCGTCGGCGGTGACGACAATCGCGTACGGACGGCTGTCGGGTCCGCCCGGAGACGCGAACTCCTCGACGTTACCCGTCTTCGGATCCAGCCGCCCGAGAAAGCCCCGGGCGTAGTCGCCGTAATAGACAATGTCGTCGGCGGTGATCGTGATGCGCCGCGGTCGCGCGGCCGCATTCGGCAGCGGATATTCCTTGATCGCCATCGTCTTCGGATTGAGCTCGCCGATCCGGTTGGAGTTGAACTCGTCGAAGTAGAACAGCCCGGTGGACGACCGCACGATGCCGTACGGCCGTCCGTTGGCGGTCGGCGGCTGCTTCAGGGTGATCTGCCCCGTTCGCGGGTCGAGCCGGCCGACGAAGTTGCCGCCCTGGACCGTGAAGTAGAGCATGCCGTCCGTATCGAAGATCGGCGTGTGCGGATCGCGCGCGCGCGGATCCGGCATCTTGTACTCCGTGATCTTCCCGGTGCGCGGGTCGAGCTTCCCGATGAGTCCGGCCGAGTTTCCGGTGTACCAGATGTTGCCGTCGCGATCGGGCGTGAGGCCGTGCGGCCCGGAATTCGGCGTCGGCAGCGGCCACTCCTTGAAGGTGCCCGTCGACGGATCGAGCCGCCCGATGACGTTGGCGCGCTGTCCGGTGTACCAGACGCTGCCGTCCGGCGTGTACGCGGGGTCGTGCGGATAGGGCGGCGTGCTCGGCGTGAGCCACTCGCTGAACTCCACGGTCACCGCCATCCGCGCGTCCGCTGTCACGAACACGGCGAGTGAGCCGGCGGCCATCACGATCGAAGCCAGCACGGCAAGAGCTGTCCCGCCCCACCGTCCGGCGAGTTGACGCGTCATAAACTCCTCCTGATGCCGTTGTTATACTCCCACGGTGCGCCAAGTGACACCCCTCGTCGGCCTGGCGGCGCTCCTGGCCCTGCCGCCGATCACGGCGCTGGCCTACAAGGAAGGGCCGCTGCCCGCCATGACGGGTGGCTTCGGCGAGAAGGACTGTCACACCTGCCACTTCGACAATCCCATCAACGACCACGCCGGCGTGCTGCGTCTCGAGGGCGTGCCCGCGAGGTACGTGCCCGGACACCAGTACGAAATCACCGTGGTCGTGCGCCGCTCGGGCATCAAGCGGGCGGGGTTCGAGCTGGCCGCCCGCTTCGCCGAAGGCGCGGGTCGGGGACGCCAGGCCGGCACGCTCGGACCGACCGACGTCCGCACGCAGATGACGTCCGGTACCGGGCGAATCGGTGCGGTACATTCAGCACAACAAGGCGGGATCGGACCTGGCCGGACCGGACGAGGGCCGATGGCGCGTGTCGTGGACCGCGCCCGCGCCGGCCGCCGCGCGCGTGATCTTTCACGTCGCCGGCAACGCCGCGAATGACGACGCGTCGCCGCTCGGCGATTTCATCTACACGACGTCGGCCACGAGCCGGCCGGCAACACCTTCGCCGTTGTCCCAATCGTGGACTGGCCTGATGAGGCACCGACGCCCATGAGATTGACCGCCCGCGTTCTCCCGTTCGTGCTGTGGCCTCTCGCGCTCGCGCTGACCGCGCCCGCGCAGTCTGCGTCCTTTCAGATCGAAGAAGCCACGATCGCCAGCGTGCACGCCGCGATGAAGGCGAAGCGCCTCACCTGCCACGCGCTCGTCGAGGCCTATCTCAACCGCATCGCGGCCTACGACAAGAAGGATGCGCCGCTCAACGCCATCGTCATGGTCAACCCGAACGCGCTGGCCGAGGCCGACGCGCTCGACGGCCGCTACGCGGCGGGCGGCCCGGTCGGCCCGCTCCACTGCGTGCCCACGATCGTGAAGGACAACTTCGAGACGATCGGCCTGCAGAGCGCCGACGGATCGCTGGCGCTCAAGGGCTTCGTGTCCGACAAGGACGCGTTCCTCGTCAAACGCATGAAGGACGCCGGCGCCATCGTCCTGGCGAAGTCGAACATGGCCGAATTCGCGTTCAGCCCGAACGAGACGGTCAATTCGCTGCTCGGCACGACGCGCAATCCCTACGACCTCACGAAAGTGCCCGCGGGATCGAGCGGCGGCACGGCCGCGGGGGTCGCGGCCAACTTCGGCCTCGTCGGCCTCGGCTCCGACACGGGCAATTCGATTCGCGGTCCGTCCTCGCACAACGCGCTGGTCGGTATTCGCTCGACGATGGGCCTGACGAGCCGCGCCGGGGTGATTCCGCTCTCCTATCTCGCGGACGTCGCGGGTCCGATGACGCGCACGGTGGAGGATGCTGCCGCGGTGTTCCAGGTGATCGTCGGCGAGGATCCCGAGGACCCGATGACCGCGCGCAGCCACGGCCGTCAGATTCCGCGCTACGCCGACGCGCTGAAGAAGGACGGCCTGAAAGGCGCCCGCATCGGCGTCCTGCACCAGGCGTGGGAACGCAACCGGCCGCCCAACGCGGCAGGCAACGCGAATGCGAGCCCGCCGCCCGTCATCGACGACGAAGTCGCGAGCGTGTTCGCGCAGGCCCTCGCCGATTTGCGCGCGGGCGGCGCGACGGTCGTCGACGACGCCCGCATCGAGCTGCCGCAGCGCCCGCAGGGCACGGGCGGCTGCCGCGGCTTCCAGTACCGACCTCAACGACTACCTGGCCGCGCGGGGGCAGAAGGCGCCCGCGCACAGCCTGGCCGAGATTCTGGCGTCGCCGGCGTTCGCGTCCTTCCCGCCGTCGGTCGCGCAGCGCGCGACACAGGCAGGGCGCAGCCTCGGACAAGGCCCGGGCAGCGACGCCTGCAAGGCCGACGCGGCGTACCGGGAAGCGTTCGGCGCCGCGATCACGAAGACGATGGATGCCCTGACGCTGGACGCGTACGTCTATCCGACGTGGAGCTTTCCTCCGAGGCCGATCGAGTCGGCGACTACACAGGCCGGCGACAACAGCCAGGTTTTCTCACCGACATCCGGCTTCCCCGCCATCAACGTGCCGATGGGCTTCACGCGGGGCAACACGTTGCCGGCGGGGATGACGATTCTCGCCCGCGCCTGGGACGAGATGACGATCTTCCGGCTGGCGTATGGATACGAACAGCGCACGCACCGACGGCATCCGCCCACTTTGAAGTAGTAATGGGTGAATTAGTGAATTAGTGAATGGGTGAATGCGGGAGGAGCCCGAGAGAGGCGTATCGGGAAGTGACGCGAACGGTCCGTTCGGTCACTTCCCGATGATGGAACGGACTACTTGGCTGGAGGCATGGCGATCTTCGAGACGGTGATCGATCCGTCCTTCATCTCGCCCGTCAGCAGCACCGTATGGCCTGCGTGCTTCTCGAGGTCGGCGAACTTCTGATTCGAGATCTTGTAGATCTTGTGATCCGCGTTGTTCACGAACACGTACGTGCTGCCGCCCTTGACGCACTTGACGGCGCAGTCGTGATCCTTCTGCATCGTGCCGCCGTTGGCACCATGATCCGCGCCGCACATGGCGTCGGACAGCTTGCCCGTCCAGGTTTCCGGTGCGGCGCTAACCGTCTGCACGGCCACAAAGGCCACGAACGCGAACGCCGCCACCACCCACTTGCTCTGCAGCTTCATGTTGGAATGCCTCCTCGAACCTGGGGATAAAACGGGCCCCCTCATAAGACCCGTGCCGGTCAAGTATGCACCAAAACGGGGGTTAGCGCACCCGGAGCGCAAATTAACGCTCGTGAAACAGGAGCGATCCGCGCCCGTTACACCCGGTCAGTAGCCTGTGCCCCGGCATTCGGACCGCGCTAGGGCGCGAGGAGGCTTCGGTGACACGACGGTTTCGGTTCTCATTGACGATTTTGGCGCTGCTGACACTCCCCCGGTTGGCGGCGGCGCAGGTGACGCCCGCCGCGGGGTCCACCCCGCCGAACAACGCCCAGAGCATCTCGGTCGGGGCCACCATCTTCTACGACTACACGTATCAGCAGTCGCCCACAGATCAAGGACGCCGCAGGCAACGACGTGCATATGAGTGCGTTCCAGGTCCAGCGCACCTACATCAACATCACCGGCAACATCTCGCACCTCGTGAGCTTCCGCATCACGCCGGACATCGTTCGCGACGTGAACGCCGCGGACGCGGCCCTCAACGGCAATCTCGTCTTCCGCCTCAAGTACGCGCTACGCGCAGTTCAACCTGGACTCGTACACGGGAAGCTGGCACGGCACCTGGGTGCGCATGGGCCATGCAGCAGACGCCGTTCATCGACTACACTGAAGGCATCTACCGCTATCGGTTCCAGGGCACGACGTTCGCCGAGCGCGGGGCTCGATGAGCTCGGCCGACGCCGGCGTGTCGTTCCACACGAACCTGCCGAATAACTACGGCGACTTCCACGTGGGCTTCTACAACGGCGAGAGCTACAACCACGCCGAGACGAACAACGTCAGAAGGCCTTCGAGTTCCGCGGCACGCTGCGGCCGTTCGGCGACGGGAAAGCCGGAAGCCCGCGGCCTGCGCCTCACCGGCTTCTGGACCAACGACGCGCCGATCAACGACGGTCGCCGCGATCGTGCGTTGTTCGAGCTGACCTACGAGCACAAGTACTTCACCTTCGGCTACGACTATCTCGACGCAGAATGACCAGCCACTGGCTAGCTCGACCAACGTCAACCAGGCGGGCTGGTCGGTCTACGTGACGCCGTTCTTCAAGCAGAAGGGCAACGGCCCCGAGATGCTGTTCCGCTACGACGACTACACGCCAACAAGGCGACGCGACGCGGAACAGAAGCGCACGATCGTCGGCTTCGCCTACTGGTTCCCGCATCCGGGCGGCAACGCGACGGCGGCGGTGATGCTCGACTACGACGGCGGTTCACGCAGACCAACGTCGCCCGAAGAACCAGAAGTGGGCCGTCCACGGTCTGATCAATTTCTGACGCGAGCCGCAGGACCAGGATCAAGAACAAGGAGACTGAGCAATGACTGAGATCATGACGCGCGGCTGGCGAATGCGCAGTGGCCGGAGCGTGCGCGACCGCGCTGCTCGGCGCCGGCGTCGCCGCGCAGAGGATGCAGATCAACGGCGCGGGCGCGACGTTCCCGAATCCGATCTACCAGAAGTGGTTCAGCGAGTACAACAAGCTGCACCCGAACGTGGAGATCAACTATCAGTCGATGGCTCGGGCGGCGGCATCCGGCAGATCACAGAATCAGACCGTCTTTTTCGGCGCGAGCGACGGACCGATGACCAACGACCAGCTCACGGCGGCGCCCGGGAAACTGCTGCACTTCCCGACGGTGCTGGGCGCGGTCGTGCCGACCTACAACCTGCCGGGCGTGAGCACCCAGCTGAAGTTCACGGGACCGCTGCTGGCCGACATCTTCCTCGGCAAGATCACCAAGTGGAACGACGCGGCGATCGCCAAGATCAATCCGGGCGTCACGCTGCCCGCGACGACGATCACCATCGCGCACCGGTCGGACGGCAGCGGCACGACCTACATCTGGGTGCGACTATCTTTCGAAAGTGTCGCCCGAGTGGAAGCAGAAAGTCGGCGTTGCCACCTCCGTGAACTGGCCGGTGGGCCTCGGCGGCAAGGGCAACGAGGGCGTGGCCGGGCTGGTCAAGCAGACGCCCGGCGCGCATCGGGCTACGTCGAGCTGATCTACGCCCTGCAGAACAACATCTCATACGGCGTCGTGCAGAACATGGCCGGCGAGTTCGTCAAGGCGACGCTGCAGTCGGTGACCGCCGCGGCGGCCGCCGCCGCCGGATCGAAGATGCCGGCGGACTTCCGGGTGTCGATCACGAACGCGGAGGGGAAAGACGCGTATCCGATCTCGTCGTTCACCTGGATGCTCTACTACGAGAACCCGAAAGACAAGGCCAGGGCCAAGACGATCGTGGACTTCATGAAGTGGGCGCTGACCGACGGCCAGAAGTTCTGCGCGGATCTCGGCTACGCGCCGCTTCCGGCGGAGGTCGTCCAGCTCGAAATGGCAGGCCCTGGCGAAGATCAAGGTACAGTAGTCCGCGGGCATGGCGCCGATTCGGACCAGTGCGAACGATCGGTTCTTCCGTCTGGGGACCGGCTCGTTCGCGCTGATCCTGATTCTGATCGTCGTCGGCATCGCGGTCGTCCTCTGGAACGAGTCGATCCTCTCGATCAAGGAGTTCGGTTTCAAGTTCTGGGTGACGAAGCGTTGGGACCCGGTCGCCGGGGATTTCGGCGCCCTGCCGTTCATCTGGGGCACGCTCTACTCGTCCATCCTCGCGCTCATCCTCGCGACCCCCGTCGCCATCGGGATCGCGGTGTTCCTCTCCGAACTGTGTCCGCACTGGCTGCGGACGCCGCTGGTCTTTCTGACCGAGCTGCTCGCGGCGATTCCGTCGATCGTCTACGGCCTCTGGGGCATCTTCGTGCTCGTGCCGGCCGTGCGCGCGCTGCAGCTGAGCCTGCCCGAGTGGATGCGCGCGCTGCCGCTCTTCAGCGGCCCGCCCGTCGGCGTCAGCATGCTGGCTGCGGCGGTGATCCTCGCGATCATGATCGTGCCGTTCACCTCGTCGGTGGCGCGCGAAGTGCTCAAGTCGGTGCCCCTGGCCCAGCGGGAGGCGGCGTACGCGCTGGGATCCACCCGGTGGGAAGCCACCAAGGTCGCCCTGCACTACGCGCGCGTCGGAATCGTCGGCGCGGTCATGCTGGGCTTTGGTCGGGCGCTGGGCGAGACCATGGCCGTGACGATGGTCATCGGCAACAACGCGCAGGTCTCGTGGTCGCTGTTCGCGCCGCAGTACACGATGGCGGCGGTCATCGCGAACGAGTTCAAGGAAGCCGTCGAGGAGCTGCATTTGCATGCACTCGTCGAGATCGGCTTGGTGCTCTTTGTGATCACACTCGTCGTCAACGCCGCGTCGCGTCTGCTGATCTGGAGCATGACCCGCGAACGCGGATCTCGCAAGGCGATCACGGCCGCCGTGCCGGCCGAGGAGTCTGCGGCATGAGCATGACGGGACGCGACCGGCGTCGCCGCGGCGTGTCGGCCATCATGAGCGGCCTGGCGCTCGCCTCGGTGCTGGTCGCACTGGTGCCGGTCGCGATGATTCTGTTCTTCGTCATCGCCCGCGGCATCTCGGCCGTCGATCTCAACTTCTTTACCCAGCTCCCGAAGCCGGTGGGCGAAGTCGGCGGGGGCATGGGCAACGCCGTGCTCGGCTCGTTGATGCTCATCACGCTCGGCGCCCTGTTTGCCGTACCCATCGGCATCCTGGTCGGCATCTACATCGTCGAATCCGGGGGGACGCCGCTCGCCTCCGCGGCGCGCTTCGCTGCAGACACCCTCAACGGCGTCCCCTCCATCGTCATCGGCATCTTCGTGTACGCCATTGCCGTGCTGCCGTTCAAGACGTTCAACGGATTCGCGGGCGGACTCGCCCTCGGGATCATGATGATTCCCATCATCGCCCGCACGACCGAGGAACTGCTGCGGCTGGTGCCGATGTCGCTGCGCGAGGGCGCGCTGGCGCTCGGTGCGACCCGCGGCCGGGCCGTCTTCTCGGTCGTGCTGCCGGCCGCGCTGCCCGGCATCATTACGGGCGTCGTCCTGGCGCTCGCACGGATCGCGGGCGAGACCGCGCCCCTGCTGTTCACGTCCTTCGGTAACCAGTATTGGTCTCGGTCGCTCATGCAGCCCGTGGCGTCGCTGACGGTGCAGGTCTACAACTACGCCATCGCGCCCTACGACGACTGGCACCGCCAGGCTTGGGCGGGCGCACTCGTGCTGGTCGTGCTCGTGACGCTGTGCTCGATCCTCGCGCGTGTGGCCACGCACCGCCTGCAGCGGATGCACCAGGCGGCCTAGCCGGTCGCGAGCGCTCTGATGGGGCGTGACCTGCGCCTGGCGATTCGCAGCCTGCGGCGCGGGCCGGCCGTGGGCGCCGCGGTCATCGCCACGTTCGCGCTCGCGCTGTCGGCCGTCGGTGTCACCTGGGGCGTGTTCGACGCGGTCGTCCTGCGGGCGGTGCCCGGGCCGCGGCCCGACCGGGTCGCGGTGCTCGCCTTCACGTCGCCGCTGTCCCCCACCTTCCGCTCGCGCCTGTCGCTGGCCGACGCGGCGGCGTTGAAGTCGCGGACCCACACCCTCGAACACGTCGCGGCCTACGCGCCCACCGGCACGTCGACGGTGAGCGGCCGCCGATCGGTGCAGGCGGCGCGCGTCTCGGCCTCGTCGGGATTCTTCGAGGCCTTCGGCGTCTCGCCGCTGCGCGGCCGATGGTTCTCGGCATCGGATGCCGGCGACCGCACGGTCGTCATCAGCGATGACATTTGGGCACGGGCTTTCGATCGCGAGCCCGCCGTGATCGGTCACACCATCGACGTCGATGGCCAGGCGTGCCTGCTCGTCGGCGTGGCGCCGGCGGGCTTCAACGTTCCCGATGTCGACGGTCAGATCTGGTTGTATCGCGCCCTCCCGGACGACGGGTCGCTGCCGTCTGGGCGGGATCAGTCGGTGGTCGGCCGTCCGCGGCCCGGGATCACGTTCGAACAGGTCGCGACCGAGCTCAACGATTTCTTGCAGACCGGTGACACGTTTCCCGTCGCCGACGGTGTCGTTTTCTCCGTCACGGCGCTGCGCGACCAGATCGTCGGATCAGCCGCCCGCTCGATCGCCATTCTCGGCGGCGCCGTCTCCTTGCTTCTCCTGATCGCGTGCGTCAACGTGGCGTCGCTCCTGCTCGCTCGTCAGGCCGTGCGACACCGAGAGGCGGCAATCCGACGCGCACTTGGCGCGACCCGCCTCGATTTCTTCCGTGAAGCGGCTATCCAGGTGGTGACGCTCGCCGCCGTCGGCGCGGCGATCGGGTTCGGCCTCGCCGTCTGGGAGACCCGCGTGCTGCGCGCCCTCGGACCGCGATCCATTCCGGGTATCCAGCACGCTCACGTCGATCTGCCAGCCGTGGCGATCGTCGCCGTCACGGCCCTGATTGCGGCGCTGGCGGTCGCCCTCCTGCCCGCGACGGGCGCGTGGACGGCCTCCGATAGCGTCGCCCTACGCGAAGGCGGGCTCGTGACGCTCGGCGCGCGAAGCCCGTTGCGAGGCCGGCGCGGCCAGTCGGGGCTCGTCGCGATGCAGATCGCCCTCGTGGTCTCGCTTGCCACGGGCGCGGGCCTGCTGACGCGCAGCCTCGTTTCGCTGCTCGCAATCGATGTCGGCTTCAATCCGCGCGGAATCACCGCCTACGTCTTTTCGCGAGCCGGCTCGCCAGAGCAGGAAGCCATCGTCCTCCCTCAACTTCTGGCAGAAGTTCGCGCGCTGCCCGGAGTCACCGCGGCGGCCCTCTCAACGCTGCCGCCCTTCCTTGGACTAACCATCGGCACGAACTTCGACGTGGAGACGCGCGCCGGCTGGGAGCCGGCGACGAGGGTCCCGGTTCAGAACGTCACGTCGAACTACTTCAGCCTGATGGGAATCCCGATCGTCGAGGGACGAGTGTTGTCGGACACGGCCCGCTGGCGCGTGGACCCGTGCGAAGTCATGGTCAATCAGTCGCTGGCGCGATCGATCTGGCCCAGGGAATCTCCCCTGCGCCACCGCATCGATCTCGCTTCGCGAGCCGGCGCGCCACTTCCGCCTATGGGCAACCTTCACCCGGATGCCAGGACAACGATTCTTCCCTGGACCGACGCCAGCAGGTTCTGCACGGTCGTGGGGGTCGTTCAAGACGTCCGCGAGAAGACGCTCACGGAGCCGCCCCAACCCCGCGTCTATTTCTCGCCCTCTCAGTTCATGTCGGGCAACCTCACGCTGCTTGTTCGCACGGCTTCGGGCTCTCCAGACATCGCCGACGCCATTCGCAGCGCGATCCAGCGCCTCATTCCCGCTCAACGCAATCCAATCACGCCTCACCTCATTGAGGACGAGATGCGGCGTTCGGTCGCGCAGCCCGAGTTCTACGCGTGGTTGTTCGGCATGCTCGCTGGCCTCGCCCTCGCGCTCGCCGTCGTCGGCGTCTTCGGCGTCACGTGGCATGCCATCACGCAGCGTACCCACGAGATCGGCATTCGTCTCGCCATCGGCGCCGAGCCGGGTCAGGTCGTCCGGCTGATGGTGCGCGATGGCGCCTGGCCGATCGGCCTGGGCACAGCGCTTGGCGTCGCGACGGCTGCGGGCGCGACGCGGTACCTCGTCAGTCTCCTCCACGAAGTCACGCCGCTCGATCCCCTGACGTTCGCTGCCGCGCCGGCGGCGGTCGCGCTCGTGGCGATCCTCGCCGTCGCGGCGCCGGCGCTGCGCGCCCGGCGCATCGATCCCAAGGAGCTGCTGCGTGCGGAATGATGCCCGCTACGAGAGGGACACGCCGATCAGCCGCCCAATCGCAAACGTGAGCGCCGCGGCGCCGAGGCCGACGAGCACCTGACGCATCCCAGAAAACCAGACGCTGCGGCCCGTGAGGATCGTAATGGCCGCGCCGATGGCGAAGAGCCCGACCCCGCTCGTCGCGAGGCTGGCCGCAATCGCGCGGTCGCCGGACAGAAAGAAGAACGGGAGCACCGGCAGAACCGCGCCGATGGCAAACAGCACGAACGACGTCCCGGCGGCCTGCCACGCCGACCCACCCAGCTCCTTGGGATCGATGCCGAGCTCCTCGCGCGCCAGGGTGTCGAGCGCCGACGACTCGGATTGCATGAGGCGCGACGCGACGCCGCGCGCCTGATCGGGAGGCAGCCCCTTCGCTTCGTAGATGAGCGCCAGCTCTTCCGCTTCCTCCTGCGGGTTCGCCTCGATCTCCTGCTGCTCGACGCCGATCTGCTTCTCGTACAGCTCCCGCGAGCTCGTCACCGACAGCCACTCGCCAAGCGCCATCGATCCGGCGCCGGCGAGCAGGCCCGCCAGGCCCGTGATGACGATTTCCCGTCCGGCGAGGCTCGCGCCGGCGACGCCCATGACGAGGCTGAGATTCGACACGAGCCCGTCGTTGGCGCCAAGCACGGCGGCGCGCAGCGCGTTGCCCGCGGTCGTCCGGTGTCGCCCCTCGAGGCGCGCGATGAACGGGCCTTCCGCGCCTTGGTCGCCGACGATCAGCCGGAGCGCCCGCGCGTGGCCGCGCTCGTCCGCGTCCATTCCGGGCGCGCGATCCGGTGTGGACGCGTATCGCTGGGCGTCCGCGATCTCCTGATTGGCGATGACCGACAGCACCGTCGCCGCGCCGAATCGCCTCGCCATCCACTGCAGCGCGCGCGTGCGCCAGCCGGACCGGTGCGGCGCCAAGGCAATCCCGCGCGCCTTCAGCGTCGCCACCCAGTGATCCGCGTGACGCCGCTCGGTGGCGGCCAGCCGCCGGTAGACGGATGCCAGCCGTTTGTCGTGTTCGACCTCGGCCAACGTCTCGTACAGCGCCGCGCTGTCGAGCTCGTCAGCGATGAATGCCCGCGCCTGTTCGGGAGTCGTCTCTGCCATGGAAACCCCGGCGGATTGTAGATCGCCTACTATGGGGAGCGGCTGTGCGAACTGCCGCGCTCACCGCCGCTGCCCTGATCGGGTTCGCGGCCAATTCCCTGCTCACGCGCGGCGCCCTCGCCGGGCATCGCCTGGACGCCCCGTCGTTCACGCTGGTCCGCGTCCTTGCGGGCGCCGTGACGCTGCTGGTGCTGGCGCGAGCCCGCAACCGACCGGCCGCCGACCGGGGATCGTGGACCGCCGCTGGCGCGCTCGCCGGGTACGCCATCCTCTTCACGCTCGCGTACGACCGTATCAATGCGGGTGTCGGCGCGCTCGTGCTCTTTGGCGCGGTGCAGGTGACGATGATCGGCACCGGCCTGGCGCGCGGCGAGCGCCCGGCTCGCGTCGACTGGCTGGGCGTGGGCCTCGCAGTCGCCGGCCTGCTGGTGTTCACCGTGCCCGGCGCGACGGCGCCCGATCCCGTCGGCACCATGCTCATGGCCGGCGCCGGCGCCGGCTGGGGCGTCTACTCGCTGGCCGGACGGACGTCGCGCGATCCGCTAGCCGCGACCGCGTCGAACTTCGGCCGCGCGCTGATTCCGGTGGCCGTCTTCGCGGCGGCCTCCCTCTCGTCCCGGCACGTGACGACGAGCGGCCTGCTGCTCGCGGTGGTCTCCGGATCGCTCGCGTCAGGGGTCGCCTACACTCTCTGGTACGCGGCGCTGCCGTCGCTGGCGGCGTGGCGGGCGGCCGTCGTGCAGACGTCCGTGCCGGTGATCACCGCGCTCGGTGCCGTGGCGGTGCTGGGAGAGTCGGTGACCGGCCGCTTGCTCGGCGCGACGGCGCTCGTCACGACGGGCGTCCTGCTGACAGTGGTCCCGGCCTGGCACCGAAAATAGCCGGCCTGCGGTATCGTGGAGCACATGTCCGAGCGCACGGCCCCCGCGCTTGCCGCCCTCGACTCGCTGATTCCCCTGGTGACGGCCCTGCCCGCCTCGCCGTTCCGCACGCAGCTGATCGACGAAACCGACGCGCTCACGCGCGCGGTGGCGGCCTTTCACATCGAGGCCATCCGCTTCCGGATGTACAGCGTCGATCGCATGATCACGTCGGCGGGCAACGCGCCGGATCTTCGTCGCGCTTTCGACGAGCTCCGCCAGGCACTCGAGACCGCCGGCTTCCACACGCGGTCGCACGCAGGACCGTAGCGGAAAGTCAGAAGTGAGAAGCCAGAAGTAAGAAGTGAAGGCGCTGGACTCCGGACTCTGGACCTTCGACCTTGGACCTTCAACTTCTGACGACAATCCGCATCACCTCGTTCGTGGGTTCCAGCGAGCCGATCGTCTCGACATCGGGATCCAGTGCCGTCAGTCCGAAACGATTGAGCCAGACGGGCCGAATGCCAGCCGCGAGCGCGCCGGCGATGTCGGTGTTCCAGGCATCGCCGAGCATCACTGCGGCGGCCGCCGCCACACCGACGCGCGCGAGCGCGCCGTGGAAGATCTCGGGCGCCGGCTTCGCGATGCCCGCCTCTTCGGACGTCACGAGCACGTCGACGTGCGCCTCCAGGCCCGTCAGCGCCAGCTTCTGCTTCTGCTCGTCCACGATGTTGTTCGTCACGATGACGACCGGGAGTCCCACGCGGCGGACCTGCTGCAAGAGTGCGAGCGCGCCCGGCACCGGTTGCCACGAGGTCTCGTAAGCACGCCGGTACGCGCGGGCCACGTCGATCGCCAGCCGCGCGGCGTGTTCTGCGCCGGCCGCCTCGAGCAGCCGTCGAAATCGCTCGATGCGCGCGTCGTCCACGGACAGGCGCCCGGCCAGCACTTCCAGATGGAGCAAGTCGAGCAGGTCGCGGTGACGCCGCTCGAGCTCGTCGGGCGACCAGACCCCGAACGCGGGCGTCGCGGCCGCCACGGCCCGCTGCGCGGATCGGCTGGCGTGCGCGTGGTCGAAGAGGGTGTCGTCGAGGTCGCTCAGCAGGACTCGTGTGGGCTGGACCATCACGCGTCGAGGACGAAATCGAACGTCGCCACGATGGCCTCGCCGGGCGCGGACGTCACCGTCATCTGAAGGTCCGGGTTGAAGAGCGGATCGGTCGCGTTGGACTTGCGATTCGGCAGGAAGACCGCCGTCGTGAGCGGGGCTCTGTTTGGCGCCTGAACCCGCGCGTTGAGGCGCTGGACGACGCCCGCGCGATCCGCAGGGACCATTGTCTCGAGGTGGTACCGTCCGTTCTCGTCCGTCAGTTGATAACCGCGCAGCCGAAATCCGCTGCTGTCGTACACGCCCTTGTCATCGGGCTGCCAGAAATCGATGCGCGCGCCCTTGATCGGCCCGCACACCAGCCCTTTGACCACGCCAGACACGGTGAGGGCCGTGCCGGCGATTCCGGCCGCACGCAGATTCGTGCGCGCCGGCGCCCCGGCCCGGAACGACCGATCGTCGCGAACGGCCGGCGTGGGCGTCTCGGTCTTGCATGCCACGCCGGGCGTCGTGAATCGATCGAGCCCCTGGGCCGCCGCCCGGCTGGGTCGTGGCCAGGCTGCCACCATGAGTGGAGCGCAAGCAACCTGGAAGAACGCGCGCCGCGTCATCAGGACATAATATTAGTGCTGGGTGCCTGGTGCCGAGTGCCGGGTGCTCACTGGCGGCACCCAGCACTATCTTTACGGAGGCCTAATGCCCTATCCCGAGTACCTCACCGCCCCGATGCGCCAGGAATTGACCGACCTGGGCATTCGAGAATGCCGCACCGCCGCCGACGTCAACGACGTCCTGACATCGAAGGGTGTCGTGATGATGGTCGTCAATTCCGTGTGCGGCTGCGCGGCCGGCAAAGCCCGGCCGGGCATCGCAATGGCGCTTCAGCACACCCATCGTCCCGACGTGATGGGCACCGTGTTCGCCGGCGCCGACATGGAAGCGACCGAGCGCGCGCGCGAGGCCTTCACGGGCTTTCCCCCATCGTCGCCGTCCATTGCGCTGCTGCAGGACGGCAAGCTGCTCTACATGATCGAGCGCCGCGACATCGAGATGCGGTCCGCTCCGATGATCGCGGACCTGCTCACGCTGGCGTTCGACAAGTACTGCGCGAACGCTCCCGTCGTCGGCAGCCGCTGACCCGCCGTTCCTGACGCGATCGAAGCCTCGTGGCCCGCGGGGCTTCGATCAGCGCCGTCCCAGCACCGTCGCCAGATCCCGGACGATCGTGTGATCGCGTTCCGATCCGGTCGAGATGATCGACGCGGGCACGCCGCTGGTCTCTTCCAGTCGCGCGATGTAGCGCTGCGCTTCCTCCGGCAGGTCGGCAAAGCGCGTCACGCCGCGCGTGGGCTTCGTCCAGCCCGGCAGGCGCTCGTAGACCGGCTCGCACGCCGCGAGCTGCGCGATGTCGCCCGGCATTTCGGTCAGCATCGCCGTGCCGCACGGTAGGCCGTGCAGAGCTGCAGCTCGTCGAGGCCGTCGAGCACGTCGAGCTTCGTGATGCGCCAGCGCATCGAGGCCGTTGACGCGCGCGCGCGTAGCGCACGGCGACGGCGTCGTACCAGCCGCAGCGGCGCGGGCGCCCGGTCGACGCGCCGTACTCCTGGCCGCGTTTCGCGGAGCCGCTCGCCCATCGCGCCCGGTCAGCTCGGTCGGCAGCGGGCCCCTCGCCGACGCGCGTCGTGTAGGCCTTGGCGACGCCGATCGACCGTCCGACGCGCGCCGGGCCGACGCCAAGTCCGGTCGCAGGCGCCGCCGGCGGTCGCGTTCGACGACGTGACGAACGGGTACGTGCCGTGATCGATGTCGAGCAGCGTGCCCTGCGCGCCCTCGAACATCACGCGCCCGGCCGCTCGGCCATGGCGCGGTGCAGATACAGCGACACGTCGCGCGACGAGCGGCCGCAGCCGCGGCCACACCGCGCGCAGATCGGCGCAGCACGTCCTGCCACTTCATGTCGGTCGTTGCCGACGAGGCGGTTCCGCGCGGCGACGTTCTCGCGCACCGCGCTCGCGAGTGCGCCGTCGTTGCTGACGTCGGCGAGGTCGCCCACGCGGACGCCGCGGCGCGCGATCTTGTCCTCGTAGGCCGGCCCGATGCCGCGCGACGTCGTGCCGATCTTGCGCTCGCCGCGGCGCGCCTCGGCCAGCACGTCGAGCTCGCGGTGGTACGGCAGGATCAGGTGCGCCTTGTCGCTGACGAGCAGCCGGCCGTCGACGTCGATGCCGAGCCCGGCCAGCTCGTCGATCTCGCGCGAACAGCGCGTGCGGATCGACGACGACGCCGTTGCCGATGACGCAGATCACGCCGGCGTGCAGGATGCCGGACGGAATCAGGTGGAGGACGAACTTCTGTCCGCTGACGTAGACCGTGTGCCCCGCGTTGTGGCCGCCCTGATAGCGCGCGACGACCGAGAACTGCGGCGTCAGCAGATCGACGATCTTGCCCTTGCCTTCATCGCCCCACTGGGCGCCGAGCACGCACAGATTCATGCGGGTAGACATGATACCGTTGTGGCCGCGAGCCGGTCACGATCGCGGCGCTGACGATGATCGATCTTGACGGATCGTCACTCACCCTCGACGCACTCGGACCGCATCGCGCACGGCGCCGAGCCGGTGCTGGCTGTCGGCCGACGCCGCGCGCGCGTGCGCGCGTCTCGTGCGGTGGTCGATCGGCACGCGGCCGCGCGGCACGCGCCGTCTACGGCATCAATACCGGATTCGGCGCGCTGGCCGACGTCGCGATTCCCGCCCGATCAGCTGTCGGCCCTCCAGCTCAACCTGCTGCGCAGCCACGCCGCCGGCGTCGGCGAGCCGCTGCCGACGTCCCCGTCGTCCGCGCGCTGCATGGCGCTGCGCGCGAACGTGCTGGCGAAGGGCTTCTCCGGCATCCGCCTGGAGACGCTCGACGCGCTCGTGGCGCTGTTCAACGCGGGCGTGCACCCGCGCGTGCCCGCCCGCGGGTTCGGTCGGCGCCAGCGGCGACCTGGCGCCGCTCGCGCATCTGGCGCTCGTGCCGTCGTCGGCGAGGGCGACGTCGCGATCGGCGATGCGGCGCGGCCCACCGCGTTCGGCCGGCCGCCGACGCGCTCGCGCGCGCCGGCCTGCGCCGGTCACGCTCGCGCCGAAGGAAGGGCATCGCGCTGATCAACGGCACGCAGGCGAGCACGGCCGTGCTCGCGCTCGCCGTGCTCGGCGATCGACGCGGCTCGTCGCGCGCCGCCGACATCGCCGCGGCGATGTCGATCGACGCGCTGCGCGGGTCGATTCACCCGTTCGAGGCGCGGCATCCACGCCGCCCGGCCCGTTCCCGGCCAGGCCGCGTCGGCCGCCAATCTGTCGCGCTCGTCGAGGGCAGCGCCATCAACGCGTCGCACGCCAGACTGCGGCAAGGTGCAGGACGCCTACGCGCTGCGCTGCGCGCCGCAGGTGCACGGCTCGGCGCGCGAGGCGCTCGGCTTCGCGCGCCGGCTGGTCGACGATCGAGATGAACGCCGCGACCGACAACCCGATGGTCTTCGCCGACGCCGGCGACATCGTCTCCGGCGGCAACTTCCACGGCGCGCCGGTGGCGCTCGCCGCCGACACGCTCGCCATTGGCGTCGCGCAGCTGGCGACGATCAGCGAGCGCCGCACGACCGGCTGATGACGCCGCGCCGAAAGCGGCCTGCCGGCGTTCCTCATCGCGGAATCCGGCCTCAACTCCGGCCTGATGATGGCGCACGTCACGGCCGCGGCGCTGACGTCGGAGATCAAGACGCTGGCCCATCCCGCCGGCGTCGACACGATTCCGACGTCGGCGGGCCGCGAAGATCACGTCAGCATGAGCATGGGCGCCGCGCTGAAGGTCGCGCGCGTCGTCGAGCTGGCGCGTTACGTGCTGGCCATCGAGCTGCTGGCCGGCGTGCAGGGCCTCGACCTGCTCGCGCCGCTCGAGACGTCGGCGCCGCTCGCAGCGCGTGCATCGCGCCGTGCGCGCGGTCGTGCCGCCCCTCGACCGTCGATCGATCGCCCGCCGTCGACGTCGATCGCCTGGTCGACCTCATCGAGCGCGGCGAGATCGAGCGCGCGGCGGCGTCGATCTCCGCTAGGGTCTCGACGCGGCGGCCCGTGCGGGAGACACGAAGCTGACCACGTAGCCAATCGTCATGCAGATCGCGGTGCCGAGGAGGACGTACCACGTCCAGGCGAGCGGCGTCGCGAGTCTGACGCGATCATCGCGGCCAGCGAGCCGGCGACGCCCGGCCAGCGCGCCCGTCTGCGTCGGCGCGTGCGGACAGACGGCCGAGCAGGAACGCGCCGAGCATCGGCCCGTATACGATCGACGCAATCGTCAGGCCCGTCGTGAACACCGATCCCCAGCCGCGCGCGAGCATCGCGATGCCGATCGAGCACGACGCCCCAGCCGCGGTCAGCCAGCGCGAGAGCCGCAGCAGCGCCGCGGCGGTCCGGCGTCCGCCGCGCCAGCGGCACGTAGAAGTCGATCGACCGTCGTCGAGGCCAGCGAGTTGAGCGACGCGCTCAGGTTCGACATCGCCGCCGCGAAGATCGCGGCGATCACCAGCCCGGAGATCCCGTGCGGCAGGCTGCGGACGATGAAGGCCGGAAAGATCTCGTCGTTGGTCGACGATCGGCGGCAGCGGGTTGAAGCGGTAGAAGGTGTACAGCATCAGGCCGACGCAGCAGGAACAGCGCGAACTGCGCGAAGACGACGACGCCGCTCAGGATCAGCGCCTTCTGGCTGTCGCGCGCGTAGCGGCAGGTCAGCAGGCGCTGCACGAGCAGCTGATCGGTGCCGTGCGACGCCATCGTCAGGAACGTGCCGCCGATGAGGCCGGCCCAGAACGTGAACGGCACCGTGAAGTCCCAGCGAAAACGACAGCACCTGGAACTTGCCGGCGGCGCCGGCCTCGGCGACGACGGTGGCCCAGCCGCCCGGGAATGAGCTGCAGCAGCTCGTACCGCGGCGACGATCGACCCGGCCAGATAGATGGCCAGCTGGATCGACGTCCGTCCAGATCACCGCCGTGATGCCGCCCTCGAACGTGTAGACGAGCGTCAGCCCGCCGACGACACGATGGACCACAGCCAGAGGTGCGGCAGCGCACGGCAGGCTCGCGGAAATGACCGGCGCTCAACACCAGCGAGGCCGCAAACACGCGCACGCCCTCGGCGAGCGGCCGCATGATGAGGAACAGCGAGGCCGTCGACGTGCTTGACGAGCGGCCCGAACCGCCGATTGAGCAGCTCGTAGGCCGTCAGCATCTGCCCGGCGAAATACGCGGGGATGAACAGCACGCTAATCAGCACGCGCGCGACCATGTAGCCGACGACGACCTGGAGATACGTGAGGTTGCCGCCCTGCTCGGGCCGCGCGTACGTGGAGAACGCGATCGCCGGAACGCCGACGAGCGTGAGCGTGCTCGTCTCGGTGGCGACGATCGACAGGCTGATCACCCACCACGAGATGTTCCGGCGCGCCGATGAAGTAGTCGGCGACGGTCTGATGGGCGCGTCGAAACCGCGTGCCGAACGCGGTGATGCCCGCGAGATACAGCACGAGCACGCCGTAATCGAGCAGTGAAAATCCCATGGCGGCGACCGGCAGCGGCCGCCGCGCGGCGCGCGCGGCTGAATTGTGCGAAGAAACGTGCGCGGAGCGCAAGCCGAATCGCGTCGCGCGCCGCGCCAAGCGCACTGCGGGCCGCTTGTCAATTGTTGACAGCCGCGCGCGGCGAATCTAGAGTGGCGACTTCCCCAGCCGGCTCGCGCGTTTCGTCATGATGCGAAACACGCGCTGGCCGTTGAACGCGATGCCTGTGACCTCCCGTCTCGTACGCGCCCCGCGGGGCACGACGCTCGCCTGCAAGGGCTGGCCGCAGGAAGCCGCCCTGCGGATGCTGATGAACAATCTCGATCCGGACGTCGCCGAGCGGCCCGATGACCTCGTCGTCTACGGCGGATCCGGGCAAGGCGGCGCGCAGCTGGGAAGCGTTCGACGCGATCGTCGCGTCGCTCAAGGCGCTCGACGCGCGACGAGACGCTGGTCGTGCAGTCCGGCAAGCCCGTGGCGGTGTTCCGCACGCATCCGTGGGCGCCGCGCGTGATCATCGCCAACGCGCTGCTCGTGCCCGCGTGGGCGACCTGGAAGAACTTCCGCCAGCTCGAGGATCAGGGGCCTGACGATGTTCGGCCAGATGACGGCCGGCTCGTGGATCTACATCGGCACGCAGGGCATCCTGCAGGGCACCTACGAGACGCTGGCGGCGCTCGCGCGCCGGCACTTCGGCGGGTCGCTTCGCGGCACGCTCACCGTGACTGCCGGGCTCGGCGGCATGGGCGGCGCCCAGCCGCTCGCCGTCACGATGAACGAGGGCGTGGCGCTCGTCGTCGAGGTCGATCCGGCGCGGATCGCCCGGCGGCTCGCCACGCGCTACCTCGACGAGACGCGCGCCGACGCTCGACGAGGCGCTGGCCCGCGCCGACGAGTACGCGCGAAGCGGGCACGGCCCGATCGATCGGCCTCGAGGCCAACATCGCCGACGTGCTGCCCGCGCTCGTCGCGCGCGGGCGTCACGCCCGACGTGCTCACCGACCAGACGTCCGCGCACGACGCGCTGTTGGGCTACGTGCCCAACGGCCTGACGCTCGCCGAAGCCGGACGACTTCGCGACCGAGCTCCGGAGGAGTACGTCGCGCCGCGTCGATGGCGGCGATGGCCGAGCACGTGCGCGCGATGCTCGCGCTGCAGGCGCGCGGCGCGGTGACGTTCGACTACGGCAACAACCTTCGCGCGCAGGCCGAGCAGGCCGGCGTCGCCAACGCCTTCGACATTCCCGGCTTCGTGCCCGAGTACGTGCGGCCGCTCTTCTGCGAAGGCAAGGGCCCGTTCCGCTGGGCGGCGCTCTCGGGCGATCCCGACGGACATCCACGCGACCGATCGTGCTGGCGCTCGAGATGTTCGCCGCACGACGAGGCGCTCTGCCGGTGGATTCAGGCTGGCGCAGCGAGCGCGTCGCGTTCCAGGGCCTGCCCGCGCGCATCTTCTGGCTCGGCTACGGCGAGCGCGCGCAGTTCGGCCTGGCGCTCAACGACCTCGTGCGGCGCGGCGTCGTGCGCGCGCCGATCGTGATCGGCCGCGACCATCTCGACGCGGGCTCCGTGGCGTCGCCCAACCGCGAGACCGAGGGCATGCGCGACGGCAGCGACGCGATCGCCGACTGGCCGGTCCTCAACGCGCTCCTCAACACGTCGTCGGGCGCGACGTGGGTGTCGGTGCATCACGGCGGCGGCGTCGGCATCGGCTACTCGCTGCACGCCGGCATGGTCGTCGTCGCCGACGGCACGCGCAGAGGCGGACGAGAAGCTGCAGCGCGTGCTGACGTGCGATCCGGGCATGGGCGTCGTGCGCCACGCCGACGCCGGCTATCCTGACAGCCATCGAGACCGCGCGCGCGCCACGGCATCCACATGCCGATGCTCGGCGACACGCCGGAGTCGCCGCGATGATCGTCGAACGTCCCGCGCTCGAACGCCGTGTGCTGGCTTCGCTCGAGGCCGGACGCATTCCCGTGGTGCTCGGCGGCTGCGGCACCGGCCGCACCTCGATGCTGCTGCGCCTCACCCGCGCGACTCGGCGTCGATCGCGCGCAGTACCTCGACGTCTCGGCCGCCGCGACGACGCCCGAGCGTTGCCTGGCCGCCGTTCTACGCCGTCAACACGCTCGGTCGATCGCGCGACGCCGGTCGAAACGCCCGCCTCGGCCGCGCGCGGCGTTCGAGGCGATGCTCGCCTGGTTCGATCGAGCCGGCGCCGGACGGCGCGCCGGCCACGTATCTGCTCGACGAGTTCCTGGACGTCCGGACGTTCGAGAACTTCCCCGGCCTGCGCCACGTGCAGCGCGAGCTCGTCAGCCGGCTGGCCGCCAGTGCCGCCGCTTCGTGCTGGCGTCGCGCTTCACGCAGCGCGCGCATCGCTTGCTGCGCGACGCGCCGGCGCGCTTCGAGGTGATTCACGTCCCGCCGCTCGACGCCGAGGAGACCGCCGCGCTGGCCCTCGCGCATTCGACGGCGGCCGCCGCGAGTGGCGCGGCCGATCTCGCGCCCGCCGTCGTGGCGCTGGCCGGCGGCCGGGCCGCCTACGTCAACCTGCTGCTCGAGGCGCTGGCACGATGGGCCCGGCGATCGACCCGGTCGCGGCGCTGGCCGCGCTGTTCGCCCCCGACGGTCGGCTGACCGCCCGATGCCGCGAGAGCTACGAGTACCGCTTGCAGCGCGCGCGAGGCTACGGCGCGCTCAAGGCCATCCTCGGCGTGCTCGCCATCGACGAACCGCTCAACCTCACCGAGATCTCGCACCACCTGCACCGGACGCCCGGGTCCACCAAGGACTACCTCTCGTGGCTCGAAGACGTCGATCTCGTCACGTTCCAGGGCAAGCGGTATGCGTTCGAGGATCCGGTGCTGCGCCTCTTCGTCCGCCTCTATGGCCAGCCAGTCCCGCCGTCCGATGACGTGATCGTTCGTGAGGTCGGGGCGTACGCGCAAGGGTCGCCTGCCCGCGATGCCCGAGCCCGTGGCCGTCGCGGCCGGAGCCGCGCCCGAGCCATCGGCCGACACGCACGGCACGGGCATCATCGAGATCGATTGAGTCTCACGATTGCGGCCCGTCGACGCCGCGGGCGATAATCGACGAGCCAGCCTGCCTCTGACGCTTGCCATGCGTCCACGCTTCACGGCTCTCGTCCTGGCTGCCGCATTCACCGCGGCGGGCGCTGCGCAGACGCGGGCGCCGCAGCCGGTGTTTCACGCCGCCGTCGATCTCCGTGCAGGTCCACGCCATCGTCACCGACGAACACGGCGATGCCGTCGCCGGCCTGCGACAGAGCGACTTTCAGGTCTTCGATCGCGGCCGATCGCAGCAGGTCGCGACCTTCGCCGAGGTCTCCGGGCGCGCGCGGACCGCGCCGCTCTTTCCTCCCCTGCTTCCCCGGGACGTATCGGACAACCGTGTGGCTGCGGACGCGAAAGCGCTCGTCATCTTCCTCATCGACGATGCCTTCTCGGACGGGCGCGGCGGGTCGGACCCGACGGTCGTCAACCTCGTGCGCCGGCTCGTCGAGACGATCTCGCCGCCGGTGTCGTTCGCGCTCGCGACGACCTCGGGCCGCGCGGGCGTCGAGCCGACGGAAGACCCCGCGCAGATCGAGCGCGCACTCGCGTTGATGAACCGTACGATCGTCGCGTCGCCGGTCTCGTCGACAATCAAGCTGCAGCAAATGGCGCAGTCGCTGCAGAAGGCCGGCGAGCGCCGGACCGTCTGCGTGTTGATTGGCAGGCGCTTCTGGAGTTCGGTGGAGGAAGACGGCGCGCGCGCACTCCCGGTCCTTCTGCGCACGAACGTTGTCACCTACGTCGTCGATCCAGGCGGCCCGGGAGACGAGCACCCGCTCGCGGATCTCGCCGCGGCCACGGGCGGCTTCGCGATTGGCACCGAGGCCCTCGAGAGCGGCCTCGAACGCCTCGCCGACGACATCGATCACTATTACCTGCTGGGCTTCTACCCGGGCGACAAGGCGGACGGCAAGCCGCACGACCTGGAGGTCCGCGTCACGCGCCCCGGCGTCAACATCCGGGCGCGGCGACGCTACGTACACGGCGGATCGTCGAAGCTGTCGAAGGGCAACACGCCGCTGATGGACCTGGCGTGGTATCCGACCCCGGTGACGGACCTGCCGCTGCGAGTGTTTGCCGCGCCGTACTTCACGCCAGGCGGCGCGTCAGCCGTCGCCGTCGCGCTCGAAATCGACTGCGGGTCGGACGCGGCGCCCGAAGCGGCCCGGCCGGCCGAGGACCACCTCGGCGTCGGCATGATGGCGATCCCCGTCGGCCAGGAGAAGGCCAGGCTGAAGGTCGAACATCAGCTGACGGCGCGGCTGCCGCCCGACCAGACCGGCTCGCCGCGCTCGCGCTACCTCGTCATGACCACGCTGGCGCTCAAGCCGGGACGCTACCAGCTGCGGGCGTCGGCCGCCAGCACGGTCGCGGCCAAGTCCGGCAGCGTGTACCTGATGGTCGATGTGCCCGATGCCAACCATGATGACGCCGCTCTCGGCGGCGTGGTGCTTGGCGTCGATCACTCGGCCGCACCCGTCGTCGATCGCTCGACGCTCGCGAACCTCGAGCTGCCGTTCGATCCGACGCTGGATCGCGTGTTCGCCCCGGGATCGACGCTGCGCGTGTTCGTCCCGGTCTGGCGCCGCGAGCCGTCGGCCGTGGTACGCGGAACGATCACGGTGCTCAGCGCGGCCGATCGCGTGGTCGCCAGCCAGCCATGGACGGTCGGTCCGGAAGCGGCCGCCGGCGTCGACACCGTGGTCTCGCTCGACGGATTGGCGCCCGGCGCCTATCGCGTGCTCGTCAACATGGCGGACCGGACGCCCAGCGACAGGACGCTGCGGCAGGTCGGCGTGGTCGTGCGATGAGGCGTCAGCTCTTCTTGAAACTCAGGAGCGCGGCGCGCGCGGCGTGCTGTTCCGCATCCTTCTTCGAGCGGCCTTCCGCGCGGCCGTACACGGCGCCGCCGACGAGCACTTCCACGTCGAAGCGCTTCCGGTGATCCGGGCCCTCGGCGGCGGCGACGCGATACTGCGGGAGCCCGCGCCCCTCGGCCTGCAGCCACTCCTGCAGTGCGGACTTCCAGTCGGCGGTGAACGTGGCCTCCGCCGCGCGATCGCCCGCCGCCGCGATCAGCGGGCCGAACTGCGACACGATGAACGCGCGCGCCGCCTCGACGCCGCCGTCGAGGTAGATGGCCGCGATGAGCGCCTCGTAGCTGTCGGCCAGGATCGCGTGTTTCTGGCGGCCGCCGGTCTTCTCCTCGCCCCGCCCGAGCAGCACGAATCGCCCGAGATCGATTTCCTCGGCCAGGCGCGTCAGCGCCGCGGCAGACACAATCGAGGCCTTGACCTTCGACTTGTAGCCCTCGCTGTGCGTCGGGTAGCGATGGAACAGCATGTCCGCCATCACGAAGCCGAGCACGGCGTCGCCCAGGAACTCGAGCGACTCGTTGTCGATCACGCCGCCCGACGCGTCCTCGTGCGCGCGCGACCGGTGCGTCAGGGCGTGCTCGAGCAGGCCGAGATCCCGGAAGCTGTAGCCGATGCGCTCCTCGAGCGACCCGAGCGTGTCGCTCAGCCGCCGGACCTCCGAGGCGGCCGCCTCGTCGAGATGCCCGCGCGATCAGATCCCGCGCCTGGCCGGCGGACTGCGACGGCACGCTCACGCAAAACTCCGTCTGGTCGAATCGGAGGGGAAACACCGAGGCGCGCCAGCGCCGACGAGGTCGTGCGACTCGATCCCGTGCGCGTCCAGCAGGCCCCGGACGACCTCCGCTTCGATCGAGGAGTGGCTCCGGAAGATAATCGCGGGTGACCCGGAGGCGCGGCGCGGCGGGCGCGGACGCGTCAGGCATGTTCCTGGTCATCTTCAGCACGACCATCGTCATGTCGTCGTGCGGCTCCGCGTCGCCGACGAAGGCTCTGACCTCGCGCAGGACGCGCTCGCGGATCCCCGCAGCGTCCAGCTTCGCGTGGGCCGTCACGACGCGCGCCGAAGCGCCTCGTCGCCGAACAGCTCGCCGTCGCGGTCCATCGCCTCGGTGATGCCATCTGTATACAGCACGATTACGTCGCCTGGACGCCACCGATCGCGTGTGCTCCTCGAGCATCTCCTCGAAGCGCTCGCTGGCCCCGGGCAGCCGCAGCCCGAGCACCATCCCCGACGACATCACGACCTCCGACGTGCCGTTCGACGACGACGATCAGCGGCGTGATGGCCCGCCCGGGCCGAGGTCAGCGTGCCAGCGTCCAGGTCGAGCACGGCGTAGGTCATGGTGATGAAGCTGCGGTTGTCGAGGTGGTCCGCCAGCAGGCGATTGACGTCGATGAGCAGCTGCCGGGGCGAGCGTTCGGTGTGGCTCAACGCCAGCATCACGCCCTTGAGCTCGGCCATGTACAGCGCCGCCGAGGTCCCCTTGCCGGAGACGTCGGCGATGAGCACGCCGAGCTGGCGGGGGCCGACCTCGAAGAAGTCGTAGTAGTCGCCGCCCACTTCGCGCGCGGGCTCGCAGAGATCGGCCACGCCCAGGCCCTCGAGTCGCGGCGGCTGCACCGGCAGCAGCGACTTCTGGATCTCCCGCGCGATGCGCAGCTCGTCGTCCAGCCGCTGCTTCTCGCGCTGGACGTGCAGCAGGTGCTCGATGCTGGCGCTCATCCGGTTGAAGGAATCGGCCAGATCCCCGAGCTGATCGCGGGAGGTGATGTTGATCCGGTGCGCGAAGTCGCCGTGCTGGACGCGCTCGGTGCCCGTGAACAGCTCGTGCACGGCGGAGGTGATCATGTGCGCGAGGGTCCCGCCGAGGAAGAGCGCCGACCCCTGAATGATCAGGAACAGCACGGCCACGATGCCAAGCACCTTCAGGAAGTTGGCCCACTGGCCGCGGCTGGCGGCGCTCCCGCCGAGCGACTGCGATGCCGCGAGCCGTTCGTACAAGCGGCCGAGCGGCGCGTCGAGCGCGATCGTGACCCGGCCCGCGCGGCCCGTTTCCCAGTCGACGCAGTCCATGTAGACCTGCGTCCGCTGGAACACCGACCACACGCCGCCGCCGGTTGCCGGATCCCCCGGGGTGATCGGAATCTCCGACGCGTTGTCGTTCATCTTGACGGTAATACCACGCACGCGCGCGCTCGTGCGGTCGTCCAGCCGCGCGACGACGTCGGTGTCGATCGGCAGGTCCGCCACGACGGCGCGCGTGCCGTCGGCCGTGAGCGCGACGGCGCGGATGACGAGACGGGGATCGTGGCTCCCGTCGCTGAGCAGCGGGACGACACCGTGGAAGCTGCGCGCCAGGACCACCCACCCCGGCATGGCGGCCGGCGGCGACGCGTGCTGCCATGGCCCGGCGGCGACGACGGCGCCGCCGCCGCGCACCGGCACGACGGCCATCGACAGCTCCGTGAACTGCGACTCGAGATTCGCGACCTTCCGCTCGATCCCCGATTCGATCGCCGTCGGACTGCGCGCGACCTCGATCGCCGACGTCTCGGCGAACTGCTGCACGTTGCTGGTCAGGTCGTTGAAGCCCTCGTGAAACATGTACGCGGAGACGTCGATGTAGAACACCTCGGCGACGGCAAACGCGAACATGGCGACCAGCAGGACCGGGAACAAGCCGATGAAGATGTAGGACAGGATCAGCTTGCGGCGCACGCGCCACAACAACCGCCGCCGGTTTCGCGCAATGGCGACGACCAGCAGCCACACGCCCGCGCCGAGGAACGCCAGCGACACGACCTTGCGAAACAGGCTGAGCAGGATCGGCAGCTCGACGAACTGCTGCACGATGACGAGCACCAGCAGCAGCGCGCCGGAGAGCAGGAACAGCCGTCCGGGCAGCGTCTGGTGAAAGTTGAGATGTCGCTCGGGCGGCGTCATCACGCCCGCGGGTGCGAGCGACGACGAGTCAGGCGACGACGAGCTCGTGCTGGGCGGACGTTCCTGCGGGCTCACAGGTGTTGGAAATTGCAAAACGCATCATAACAGACTATCGTTAGCACCCGCTCGCAATGAAGCTCACCGATCGCGCACGATTTGCCACAATCTGTCTGCACGCCGGCCAAACGCCCGATCCGTCAACGGGCGCCATCATCACGCCGATCTTTCAGACGTCGACCTACGCACAGGACGCACTCGGCCAGCACAAGGGCTTCGAGTACGCGCGGACCCAGAATCCGACGCGCAGCGCGCTCGAAGCCAACCTGGCGGCCATCGAAGGCGGGCGCGCGGCGTTCGCGTACGCGTCGGGCATGTCGGCGATCGGCGCGATCACCGCGCGCCTGTCCCAGGGCGATCACGTCATCGTCACCGACAACACCTACGGCGGCACGTTCCGCCTCTTCGACAAGGTGCTCCGGCGGTACGGCCTGACCTTCACCTACGTCGATACGTCCGACCTCGACGCCACCGCGGGTGCGTTCACGCCGCAGACGAAGATGGTGTTCGTCGAGACGCCGACCAATCCGGTCCTTCGGCTGACGGATATCGCCGCAATCGCCGGGCTCGCCCACGACCGCCACGCCACGCTCGTCGTGGACAACACGTTTGCCAGCCCGTGCCTGCAGCGACCGCTCGCGCTCGGCGCCGATCTCGTCGTGCACAGCACGACCAAGTACCTCAACGGCCACAGCGACTCGATTGGCGGCGTCGTGGTCGCCACGCGCGACGACGACATCGAGTGGCTGCGTTTCATCCAGAACGCGGCCGGCGCTATCCTCAGCCCGTTCGATTCGTGGCTGGTCCTGCGTGGCACGAAGACGCTGGCCTTACGCATGGCCCAGCACACCGCCAACGGCGTCGCCTTGGCCCAGTTCCTGTCCACGCACCGCCGCGTGAAGCGCGTCTTCTATCCCGGGCTGTCGAGCCATCCGCAGTTCGCGCTCGCCCGCAAGCAGATGCCCGACGGGTGCGGCGGCATGCTGTCCTTCGAAGTGGCGTCGCTCGAGGACGCCCGGACGGTGCTCAATCGCTTCAAGCTGATGACGCTGGCCGAAAGCCTCGGCGGCGTCGAGACGCTCGTCTGCCATCCGGCGACGATGACGCACGCCTCGGTCCCGCCCGAACGGCGGGCCGCCATCGGCCTCAGCGACAGCCTCATCCGGATTTCCGCCGGCATCGAGGACATCGACGACCTGCGGGAAGACCTCGAGCAGGCTCTCGAGCACCGCTGACGCCGGCGCTACGACTCGGTTTTCGGCCCGATACTCCGCTCCACCCAGCGCAGGTAGTCCTGGCTGCCGTCGATGACTGGCACGACGATGAACTCCGGCACGTCGTAGGGGTGGCGCGGCCGGAGCGCCTCCCACAAGGCGTCCACCTGATCGATCGTCGTCTTGATGAACAACTGCTGCTCCTGATCGACCTGCGGCAAGCCCTCCCAGGTGTACACGGACTTGACGGCCGGCAGGATGTTCACGCATGCGGCGAGCCCCGACCCGACCAGCTCCTGCGCGAGCTTTGTCGCGTCGTAATCGCCGGGAAGGGTCGTCAGGGCCAGCACGATCTCGCTCATACCTCTATTTTCTCCTTGTACCGCTGCCGAAAACCTGATACAAAGGTGCCTCGCATGCGACAGGACGTCGTCACGTCACACGAGCCCGCCGAGACCACCCCGGCCCGCTCGCGGCGACGGGTGCGTCCGGTGCACGAGATCCGCGAACGCCGCCGCCGCCTCGTGGCGTGGGCGCTGGTCTTCGGATCCTTCGTGCTCCTCATCAACGGCCTGTTCGGAGATCACGGGTACCTGGCGGCCGTGCGGATGCGACAGGAGTATGGCACGCTCGCCGAGCAAGTGGGGCGCCTGCGATCGGACAACCAGAAGATGCTGCAGGACATCGAGAGCCTGAAGCACGATCCTGAGGCGCTCGAGGAAGCCGCCCGGCGCCAGCTCGGGCTGGTGCGGCCCGGCGAGACGCTGATCATCATCCACAACGCGCCGCCGACCTCGCCGATGGCCCCGTCGAAGTAGTGTCCGCGTTCGTCGATTTCCTCCTTCACAGCGACCGGCATCTGCTCGAGTTCGTCAGCGAGTACGGCGTCTGGGTGTACGCCCTGCTCGTCGGCATTGTCTTCGCTGAGACCGGCTTCGTCGTCACGCCTTTCCTCCCGGGCGACTCGCTGCTTTTCGCCGCCGGCGCCGTCGCCGCCACCGGCGCGCTCAATGTCTGGTACGTCCTCGGCCTGGTGGCCGCCGCCGCGTTCAGCGGCAACGCCGTGAATTACGCCATCGGGCGAGCGGTCGGACCGCGCGTCTTCCAGGCCACGGACACGGTCGGCCTCATGCACCGGCTGCTGAACCGGCGGCACCTGACCCGCGCGCACGCGTTCTTCGAACAGTACGGCGGCAAGGCGGTCATCCTCGGGCGCTTCGTCCCCATCGTCCGGACGTTCGTGCCCTTCGTCGCGGGCGCGGCGGCCATGACGCCGGCGTCGTTCGGTCTCTACAACGCGATTGGCGCCGGCGCGTGGGTGCTGCTGTGCGTCGGATCCGGCTGGTTCTTCGGCAACATCCCCGGCGTCAAGAACAACTTCTCGCTCGTGACGATCGCCATCGTGTTCGTCTCGGTGCTGCCGATGATCGTGGAGGACGTGCGACACCGGAAGAGAAGTCAGAAGTTGGAAGTTCGAAGCGTAGAAGTTCGGAGTGAGCCGCTGCTCACCGCGCCACGGGCACGGCGCGGACGATGTACCGCTGCGGTGCCGAGCCGACGAAATAGAACGGGTAACACGTCACCAGCGTGATCGCCGGCACGGGCGTCGGGTCGATCACCCAGACGTCCTCGGGTCTCACGATCCAGACGTGCTCGACGCGGTAGCGCGTCGTCGTGCCACCGGTCTCGAGGTCGAGGACGTCGCCGTCGCCGACGTCCTTCAGGCCGCGGAAGAACCCGTCACGATGTCCCGCGATGCCAACGTTGCCCACCGCACCGGGACGCGGGGTGCCTTCAATGTGGCCAACGGCGCGGTTGAGCGTCCAGTCGTCGGTGCCCTCGAGCACCGGCACTTCGAGGTTGATCTTGGGAATGCGGAGCACCGCCAATGCGCCTGGAGCCGCGCGGGCGCGCGACTCCTCCCAGGCGCGAATCCGCACGGGCGACCACAGCGACATGTCCGGGCGCGCCTCTCCTGCCGGGGCATGCTGCGATGCCTCGAACCGCGCGACTTCGCGTGCGGCACTCCACGTCCCGCCGACGCGCAGCCCGACGACGCCGACAAGACACGCCACGCCGGCAAGCCATGCAGACCGCTCGACGAGCCGGCTCGTCAGCCGGGACAAGACTGTCTTCATCGCTATCGCTTCGCCTCGGGCCACCGCGAACGCCAGAAACCAGTTACTTGGTGGGAGCCGCCTCAGGGTAGACGCGACAGGCCTCCCGCGCCAGTTGGACCTTGGTCCAATGCCTCGAGGAGCGCTCACCAGCCGCGCTCCGGGTGTTCGTTACTTGCCGGGGACGACCACCACGCCGTTCGCCGCGCTGGCGATTGGCGTGGACGCAATCTGGGTGAGGTTGCCGTCTTCGTCGATCCTGAACTGCGTCAGGTGCGAGGCACTGGCGCCGTCCGACTCGACAACGGCGAGTCGCCCGCTGCCCGCGGCGATGTCAATCGGCGCGCCGTTCGTCTGCGCGACGACCGGCAGGTCGAGCACGAGGCTGCGTCCGCCGGCGACCAGGCGCGAGATGCTATGGCTCGGCGAGTTCGACGTGTACAGGAACGGCCCGTCCAGCGCGATCCAACATGGCGCCTGCTGGCCCGGTCCGCTCGGGAAGTTGCTGCCCGTCGCCGCCGCACCCACGATGGCGCCGTTCTTGATCAGATCGATGACGTCGGAGTGCGCAATCGTCACGTACGCGTTTGCGCCCCGGGTGACGAGCCCGAACGGGGTGTCGCGGACATCGTTCGGCAGCGCGACGCCCGTCGGCGGCCCGGCCACGGCGCCGTCGCGGAGCTGGACCACTTCGACGGCACCGCTCTTCTCGGTGGCGATGAGCTGGTCGCCAGTCACCCCCACCTGCGCGGCCGAGCCGTCCGCCGCGAGCAGAGCGACGAAGCCGTCGGCGTCCGGCCGTACACTCCCGCGCTCGAGTCGGTGCGATTCAAGGAGCGTCGCGCCAAGCACGTAGAGGTGATCCTTGCCGAACGCGACGCTGACCGGCTGCGATAGCGTCGGCAGCACGTCGCGCAGCTCGAAACCGCTGTCGCCGCGCGAGAAGATCGAGACCGACTGCGACCCGAAATTCACGACGGCGAGCAGTCCATAGCCCGTCGCGATACCGCCGGCGTTCCCGCCGACGCCACCCTGCCCCTGCGTCGGTAGCGCCTGGACGAGCGCGCCCGTCGAGTCGTACACCAGCAATTGATTGGCCGCCGCATTCGAGCTCGTCACGACCAGCGTCTGGTCAGGTTCAGCCGCGAGCATGACACTCGAGACAGTCGCGAGCGCCAGCGCGCCCGCCACGATTAGTTTCTTCACCATCTCCTCACCCTTTCTTCTGATTTGTTGACCCTTGCCTGGACTCCTAGGTGAAAGAGGCCTTCCGGGCTGCGGTTTATTCCCTCGGGGCGTCGGAATAATTCCGGCGCCGGCGGCCATCACACCGTCGTGGCTCACGACGCAATCGTTCGCGTGCTCGCGATTTCCGGCAGCCTTCGCCAAGGCTCCTCGAACACGGCGCTGGTCGAGGCCGCGGCGCAGCTCTCGCCGCCAGCGACCCGCGTATCGATCTACCGCGAGCTCGCGGACCTGCCGCCGTTCGTGCCCGATCTGGACCATGACCCGCCGACGGCGGTCACGCGCTGGCGACAGATGTTGCAGGTGTGTGACGCCGTCCTGATCTCGAGTCCGGAGTACGCGCACGGAGTCCCGGGCGTTCTGAAGAACGCGCTCGACTGGGTCGTGGGGAGCGGCGAGCTGGTCGACAAGCCGGTCGCGCTCGTCAATGCGTCACCGCGGGCAACCTACGCGTGGGCCTCGCTCGCCGAGACGCTGACCGTGATGTCCGCGCGTCTTGTGCAAGAGGCATCGATCGCCATTCCGGTGCAAGGCCAGGGGCTCGATGCCGAGGGCATCGTCCGGCACGCAGAGCTGTCGGGGTTGCTCGCGTCGGCGCTCGCCGCGCTGGCGGACACCGCGAAGGTCACGACACCGACCTGATTGCCAACCTGATTGCAGACGGACACAACGAGAGAAAAGGAAGGACAGGATGAGTCTCAAGTTCTATACGCGTGCGTACTGGGTGGTGACCGGTCTGATGGTCGCGATGATGACACTCGCCGCCGTGCCGGACCTGCTCCGCGATCCCCAAGCCGCCGCGATCTTCAGGCACCTCGGGTATCCCGGCTACCTGCTGCCCTTCCTGGGCGCCGCCAAGACACTTGGCGTGATGGTGGTCCTCATTCCGGGCCTCCCCCGTCTCCGCGAATGGGCGTACGCGGGTTTGCTCATCGACGTCGCCGGGGCCCTGTACTCCCACCTGTCAGTAGGCGACGGCCCGGCCATGTGGCTGCCGGCCGTGATCGCCATGACGCTCGTGACCGGCTCGTATCTGCTCTATCGCGCGCGTCAACGAGCGGCGTGGGAGTTGGGCAGTGGCATGATGGCGCTCGCGGATGATTCTTGGTCGAGGGTGGCGTGATGAGCACCGCGTTCGTCTTGGCGCGCTCGGCTTGGGTCCCGGTCACCTAAGCCTCGGTGTGTTTGTCTAGCGGGTCACCGATGGCTCCAGGTTACTGGGCGGTCATCGGTTTATAGACGCGCCCACCCTTCATCACGAACGCAACTCTCTCGAGCACAGTGACATCCTTCAACGGATCGCCCTTGACAGCGATGATGTCGGCGAGCTTGCCTTCGCGAATCGATCCGACGCGGTCGCTCAAGCCGAGTAGCTCGGCTCCATTCACAGTCGCGGCGCGGATGATTTCCAGCGCTGGCATACCTGCCTCGGCATAAGCCTGCAGCACCACCAAGCTCTCCTCGCCGCGCGTCATACCAGGACGGAACGCATAGCTGTCGGAGCCTGCGGCAATACGCACGCCCGCAGCGATGGCGCGACGCAAGCGGCTGCGGTCAGCCTCCATTAACCCGCGGATCCTCGTCTCGGTGACGACGCGCTGTTCCAGCGGTTCATTGCGATAATTTGTCTCCATCACCGCCTGCAAAGTGGCATCCGTCGGGACGAGAAAGATCCCTTTCTCAGCCATGAGTTTCAGAACATCGTCGGGCAGCGCCGCGACGCCGACCGCTTGCTGAAAATGAGCATAGGCGTGTTCGATGGAATCCACGCCGGCCTGGGCCGCGATGCGCGTCGCTTGTTCGCCGACCGCGTGGGCCGCAACCTTCTTGCCGCTGCGATGAGCTTCATCCACGATTGGCAACAGCAACTCCAGGGACATCACCTGTCGCCCGGAATTCACCAGAACCTTGATGCAATCCGCGCCGGCTTGCACTGCCTGCTGAACGGCGCGCCGTGCGTCATCTGCGTTAGTGACAAGAACGATCTGCGGCTCCGTGGTCGGCCCGGCCGGCTCTCCGCTCGGTATCGTAATAGCTCGTGTTGAAACGACCATGCGCGGTCCAGGCACCACCCCGAGATTGATGGCGTCGCGCAACGCCACATCGCCGTTCATGCCGGAACTTCCGAGGTCTCGCACTGTCGTGATACCGGCCTCCAGGTCCTCTCGCGCCGTCGCCGCGCCAACCAGAACCTTATTAACGGTAGTCCACCGCCGGACTTCGCGCACGGTTGCGTCGTCAAGGTGCTCACGCCCTCCGGGGAAGCCCTGCAGCAGATGCGTGTGCGCATCGATCAAACCGGGCAGCAGCGTTACGTCACCCAAATCGAGCAGGCGCGCACCGGGCGGAATGGCAATGTCCGCCCCCGCCGCCTTGATGCGATCTGCTTCGATCACGACGACAGCGTGCGAGATGATTGTCCCGCTCCGGACGTCGAGCATTCGATCCGCGCGGATTGCTGTGACAATCGCCGGTGCGGTCGTTTGACCATTCGCGTGCAGCCATGCGGATGCGATGACGCCAATGATCGCGAGTACCAGTGAATCTGTCTCTTCGGCATTGACGACCGCGCTTCATCGGTAGCATGACGCGAGAGTCTACCCCATGTGATCGCCTGCGCAAGAAGATCGAACGGCTGGAAGACAAGCTCCGTAGGAGCTCTGGCCGACAGAAGTGGTCGGCCTCACTGGCGCCGCAAGGCAATCTGCGGATCGACCCGCAGCACGCGTGCGCCAGGGACGACGCACGCGGCGACGGCAATGAGCGCGACGCCCGCACCCACGGCGAGGAACGTCAGCGGATCGGCCGCGCTCACCGCGAAGAGCAGCGTCCTCATGACCCGGGTCAGCAGGAGCGCGAGCGCGACGCCAATCGCAATGCCCGTGCCGGCGATGACCGCCCCTTGTCGCACGACCGTCTTGAGCAGATCAGCCGGTTTCGCGCCAAGCGCCAGGCGGATCCCCAGCTCGTTGACACGCTGCGCCACGCCATAGGAAAGCACGCCGTAGATGCCGACGCCGGCCAGCGCCACCGCCAGCGCGCTGAACAGCGCCAGGAGGACGAATGTCACCTGGCGCGTCGAGATCGACTCGTCACGCAGCTCGTTCATCGTCGCCACGTACGACAGCGGTTGATCGCGATCGATGGCGGACACGACGGCTCGAATCGGGGCGGTCAGCGCCGACGGGTCCGTCGTCGCTTTGACGACCAGCGTCATCCCTTCGCGCATCGACTGCGCGAGTGGAAGGTAGACCTCGAGCCGGGCGGGGTTGTCGAGCCCGTAGAGGCGGGTGTCCTCGACGACGCCGACAATCGTGATCCACGACGTGGTCCCGGCGCTGGCACGGCCAAACGTAAAACGGCGGCCGATCGGATTGGCGCCGGCGAAGTTCCGATCCGCGAGCGTCCGGTTGATCATGCCGACGAGTGGCGCGCGCCCGGCATCCGATTCGTCGAACACGCGTCCCCGCAGCAAGCGAATACCGAGCACCGCGGGGTATGCGGGCGTCACGATGTGGACGTCCGGGTGCGGCAGCGTGCCGGTCGAGTAGTCCGTGCCTTCGATCGAGATGTCGCGCCGCGAGTGGTTGCCGGTCAGCGGCACTCCAGATCCAAGTGCCGCCGCCTCCACGCCCGGCAGCCGCCGCGTGCCATCGAGGAGCTGCTCCCAGAACTGACGCTGTGCGGCGTCCTTCTCGTAGCGCTGGGACCGGAGGCCCAAGGCCACCGTGAGCACGCGGTCGGTCTTGAATCCAGAATCGACGGCGAGCAATCCCGACAGACTTCGCATCATCAGGCCGGCGGAAACGAGCAAGACCAGCGCGAGCGCGATCTCCGCGACAGCGAGCAACGCCCGCCAGCGCTGCTGCCGGCGGCTGGGACTGCCCGACCGGCCACCCTCGTTCAGATCCGTCGCCACCTCGGCACGCGCCGCCTGCACGGCGGGGGTCAGGCCGAAGACGAAGGTCGACACCAGGACGGCCGCGGCGGCAAACGCGAACACCGCGGCGTTCAACGTGACGGTTGTGCCGCCAAGCGCGCTCGCCGGGATCAAGCGCCCCAAGGCTCGACTGCCCGCGAACGCGAACGCCAGCCCGGTGAGGCCGCCGAGCGCGGCCAGCAGCCCGCTCTCGACGAGCAGCTGCGCGACGATGCGCCGGCGGCTGGCGCCGATGGCCATGCGCAAGGCGATCTCGCGCGTGCGACCGGCCCCGCGAATCAGCGAGAGATTCGCGACGTTCGCGCAGGCGATCAGCAGCACGCATACGACCGCGCCAAACAGCACGAGCAAGGCTGGCCGGACGTCGCCGACGAAGACCTCGCGGATGGGCTGCAGCGACACGCCGAACTGGTCGTTGCTGGCAGGATACACGCTCGCCAGGCGCGCCGCGATGCCCTCCATCTCCGTCCGCGCCCGGTCGATCGTCACGCCGGGCGCCAGGCGGCCGATCACGACGGTGTCGCCGCGGCTGCCCCGCTGTCCGGCCGCCTCGTTGCCGGTCAGCCACATCCCGACGGGCTCGAGCAGCGCGATGTCTTCCGTCGCGCGAAAGGCCGCCGGCAGCACGCCGACAATCGTGACGGGACGGCCATCGAGGCTGATGGTTCGACCGACGACGCCTGGATCGCCGGCAAAATGGCTCTGCCAGATCGGATATGCCAGAAGCGCGACGGGGGCCGCGCCGGCTCGGTCTTCGTCCGCCGTGAAGTCCCGCCCGAGCAGCGGCCGGACGCCGAGCATCTCGAGGTAGTTCGACGAGACCGCGTGCGCCGTGATCGTCTCGGGCTGACTGACGCCGCCCAAATCGACGTCGAGGTCCACCACGGCGGCCATCGACGCGAACGTCTTGCTGGCCGATCGCCAGTCGAGGAAGTTCGGATAGGAGACGCTGACCAGGCCGACCTTTGGCGTCGTCTCGTTCAGGACGACGAGAGCCGACGGATTGGCGTACGGCAGCGGCCGGATCAACACGCCGTACACGACCGAAAAGATCGCGGTGTTCGCGCCAAGCCCGAGACCCAGCGTGAGCACGGCGACCACCGTGAACGCCGGGGCCTTCCTGAGCGAGCGCAAGCCGTACCGCAGGTCGCGGATCAGATGATCGAAGACAGACACGCCGCGCGCGTCCTGGCAAGCCTCGCGGGTCTGATCGAGGCCGCCGAAGTCGAGCGCGAGCCGACGGCGCGCCTCGTCGGGTGACAGGCCCGCCCGAGTGTAGGATTCCAGCTGGCGGTCGCGGTGAAACCGGAGCTCATCGTCCAGTTCCGCGTCCACGACGCGGCGCCGGACGATCGACCGCAGACGGACAAAGAGATCGGAGAACATCGGCGTCTAGCTCCCGCCAAGGACGTGGGCGACCGCGGCGGTCAGCTTTGCCCAGTCGTTCCGCTGGGTATCGAGCTGGCGCCGGCCCGCGGCGGTCAGTTCGTAGTACTTCGCGCGCCGGTTCTGATCGGACGTGCCCCAGCGCGCGCGGATCCAGCCCCGTCGCTCGAGCCGATGGAGCGCCGGATAGAGCGACCCCTGCTGGATGCGGAGGACGTTGCGGGACATCTGCTGCACGCGTTCGGACACGCCCCAGCCGTGGAGCGGCTTCAGGGCGAGGGTGCGCAGAATCAACAGGTCGAGCGTTCCCTGCGGCAGGTCCAGCCGGCGTTCCCCCATGGTCTCTCCCCTTGTGCTTCGACAAGAGTAGGCGATCTGTTGTCGAAGTGCAAGGGGACACAGTGACTGCGTGACATTGTGAATGGGGTGAGTGGGTGAATGGGGTGAGTGGGTGAATGGGGTGAATGAGTGAATGGGTGAGTGAAGGAAGAACGGGTTCACCAGATCCGGCGCAGCCGGAGGCGAAGGGACAGCGCGCCGGCGGGATCGGGACCGGCGTCTCGCGGCCTGCCCGGCGTCGGCAGCTCGAGCGCGGTCACCTCACCTACCTGCGTCGTGATTCTCCGCGTCGAACTGCTGCTCCCACGCGCCTGGCCTCCTTCCAGGAGGACCTCACGCACGGTGAGTTCCGCGCCCATCCTGTCGTCAAGCAGCGGCGTGACGCGAAGGGTGCCGGTGACGCGCGCGCGCAATTCCCGGCCGGAGGCTGCCGACACCTGACCGGTGATCCCAGGAGCCAGGGTGTCCCGATCGGGCGGCACTGCCTCGATCTGCAAGCCCATCGCAAGCGCCCCGCACCCCACGACACGGGTGAGGTACCGCAGGACCTCGTCGCGGTGCGCGGCAAAAGCGGTCTTGGCGTCGCTCACACGTGATCGCCCGCTACATTACAACCCCGCAGACGCTCGATCGTCGCAATGGATCCTTCGCCCAGCGCACGCGGCCGCATCCCCCGAAATCCCGGGCGCAAGCCCGACATTCTGGAGGCGCATGAGATCTACGGTCAGACGCGGAAAGGTCCCCGGTTGACGCGAACAATTCCTGACCCACCCGCCAGCACTCATTTCCGGCCGAAAGCGCGCACCGCCGGCGGCGCCCGGATCGGCTGGGTTCGGCAACGCGGCCAGCGCCTGCACCCTGGCACACATCGTGCTGATCCGAGGGCACCAGGAGAACGCGATGACTGCCGCATCACCATTTCAGACGCGGTCCATGCACGTACGACGCGCGCGCACGGGGCTGGCCTTTCTCGCCCTGGCACTCGCCTGGGCATGCACCGCATCGGATTCAACGACCTCGACCCCCGCCGACGCCACACCGGCGTTGTCGGCGCCGGCGGCCGCGGCCCCGGCCCAGCCCGCCGGGGCCACCCGCGTGGAACGCGACCTGCTCGGCGAGAAGGCCGTTCCGGCGGACGCCTACTACGGCGTGCAGACCGCGCGCGCGCTCGAGAACTTCCAGATCTCCGGCATCCCCATCAACCACTATCCCGGATTCGTCGAGGCCTGGGCGATCGTCAAGCTCGCCGCGGCGCGCGCCAACACCGACGTCGGCGCGATGAAGCCGGAAAAGCTGGCCGCGATCGAGAAGGCCGCCAGGCCGTGCTGATGACGGGCAAGTACCACGATCAATTCATCGTCGACTGGTACCAGGGCGGCGCCGGCACGTCGACGAACATGAACGCCAACGAGGTGCTGGCCAACATCGGCCTCGAGCTGACCGGCCACAAGAAGGGCGAGTACCAGTATCCTCGAGCCGCACGACGACCTGAACATGTCGCAGTCGACGAACGACTCCTATCCGACGGCGATCAAGGTCGCGCTGCATCCTGCGCAACGACAAGCTGATCGCGGAGCTGCAGCAGCTCGTCGGCGTCGTTCCGCGCGAAGGGCAACGCAGTACCTCGAGATCGTGAAGATGGGCCGCACGGAGATGCAGGACGCCGTGCCGATGACCGTGGGGCAGGAATTCCACGCCTTCGCGGCGTCGCTCGAAGGCGAGATCCAGGTGCTCCGCGACGCGGAGAAGCAGCCTCTACACGGTCAACATGGGCGCCACCGCCATCGGCACCGGCCTCAACGCGCCGAAGGGCTACGCGGAGAAGTGCGCGGCCGAGCTGGCCAAGCTGACGGGCAAGCCGATCGTGCCGGCCGACGACATGCTCGCGGCCACCTGGGATCAGCAGGGCTTCGTGGTCTACTCCTCCGCGCTGAAGAGCGTGGCGATCAAGCTGTCGAAGATCGCGAGCGATCTCATCCTGCTCGCCTCCGGACCGCGCGCCGGCCTCGCGGAGATCAACCTGCCGGCGCTCCAGCCCGGCTCCTCGATCATGCCGGGCAAGGTGAACCCGGTGATTCCGGAGCTGGTGAACCTCGTCGCGTTCCGCGTGATGGGCAACGACTTCACCGTCACGCTCGCGGCGCACACCGGCCAGCTCCAGCTCAACGCGTACGAGCCGGTCGAAGGCCTCGCGATGATGGAATCGCAGCAGCCTGCTCTACAACACGTCGACCGCGTTCCGCACCAAGTGCGTCGACGGCATCACCGTGAACGAGAAGGTGCTCGAGCACTACATGGAAACGACCGTCGGCATCGTGACCGCGCTGAATCCCGTGCTCGGCTACGAGAAGGCGACCGAGCTGGCCGACGAGGCCTACAAGAGCGGCAAGGGCATCCTCGAGATCATCCGCGAGAAGAAGCTCCTGACCGACGCCCAGATCAAGGACCTGCTCGATCCGGTCAAGCTGACGAACCTCGACAAGAGCAAGTACAAGAAATAGTGACGCAGAAGGGAACGCCTGCCATGACGCACTCTCGCACACTCCGGCTTGCGGCGACCGCGACCGCCGTCGCATGCCTGCTTGCGGCGCCTGTCGTCTCCGCACAGGCCAGAAAGCCGAACATCGTCATCCTGGCCACCGGCGGAACGATTGCCGGCGCGGCCGCCACCGGCACGCAGTCGGGCTACACCTCAGGCGCCGTCGGCATCGACACGATGATTGCCGCCGTGCCGGGGATCACGAACCTCGCCAACATCAAGGGCGAGCAGATCGCGAACGTCGGATCGCAGGACATGAGCTTCGACATCCTGCTCAAGCTCGCGAAACGCATCAACGAGCTGGGGCGATCGAACGACGTCGACGGCATTGTCATCACGCACGGCACGGACACGATGGAGGAATCGGCGTACTTCCTCAACCTCACCGTGAAGACCGACAAGCCCGTGGTCCTGGTCGGCTCGATGCGGCCGTCCACGGCGGTCAGCGCGGACGGCCCGCTCAACCTCTACAACGCGGTCGGCGTCGCCGCCGATCCGAATGCCAAGGGCCGCGGCGTACTCGTCGTGATGAACGACATGATTCACGCCGCCCACTCGCTGACCAAGACGAGCACGACCGCCGTCCAGACCTTCCTGTCGCCACTGCGGGGCGTCGTCGGCGTCGCCAGCTACGGCAAGAACGACTTCTACAACAACCCGCCCTGGAAGCACACCACGCAGAGCGAGTTCGACATCACGAACGTCACGTCGCTGCCCCGCGTCGACATCATCTTCATCGGCATGGACACGTCGCCCGCCTTGATCGACGCGGCCGCAAACGGCGGCGCCAAGGGGATCGTCATCGCCGGCGTCGGCAACGGCAACATGAACAAGGCGTCGGTCACCGCCGCCGCCAACGCCGTCAAGAAAGGCGTTGTCGTCGTGCGGAGCTCGCGGGTGGTCTCGGGCCTCGTCGGGCGAAACGTCGAGCTGAACGACGATGAACTGGGCTTCATCGCGTCAGACGAGCTGAACCCGCAGAAAGCGCGAATCCTGCTCACGCTGGCGCTGCTCAAGCCGCACACGCCGAAAGAGCTGCAGACGCTTTTCATGACCTACTGATGCTCCCTGCCGGGCCTCGCGGCCTCCTCCTCCGCGAGGTCCGGTGTCCCCTGCTCCCCGCCGACGGACACACGGGCATGACGCGATCTTCTGCTGGCTGCTTGGCGATTCTGGCCGCAAGTGCGGCTGCGGTGTTCCTCGCAGCACCCGTCCCGGCGTTCGCGCAGGCCGCTTCCAAGGCGCAGTCCGGCGGATCGTCCGCTCAGAATCCGACCATCACCGACACCATCGACGCCGCGGAATCCGACGGCGATCTGCCCAAGGACTCGATCATCCGCGGCGTCAACGAATACGAGTTCAAGCGCTTCAGCCTGCGGTGGGGCGGCGGATTTCTCTGGGATTACGCGACGTACGATCAGACGGAGGACAGCAAGGCGCAGATGTCGCTGTCCCCAAAGGACGACCTGCGCGACTTCCGAGTACTGGTCAAGGGTCGGCTGCCCATTCCGTACGTGACCTACACGCTCGGATACATGTACGACAAGGCCAACGACGGGTGGCGGTTCCGCCAGACCGGCATCATGGTCGACGTCCCCAAGCTCTCGGGCAATGTCTTCGTCGGCCGGACGAAGGAGGGTTTCTCCACCAACAAGATCATGGTCGGCTACCAGGGGTTCACGAATGAACGGGCCACCATGAACGACGCGCTGATTCCCATTCTCGCGGACGGCATCAAGTGGAGCGGGACCATCCCCAACGGCAGGTTCGTCTACAACGTTGGCTTCTTCGGCGACTCGAAATCCGAGTCGGAGTCCTTCAACAAGCACGACAATCACTATGTCGCGCGCGGCGTGTGGCTGCCGCTCGCGCGCAACAACAGGAATCTGCTTCACATCGCGTTTCAGGCACGTCACGCCCTGTCGGACGACGGGATGCTGCAGTACCGGTCGAAGCCGGAGTCGTTCCAGGCGCAGTCGTACGCGATCGACACCGGGAAGTTTGCCGCCGACTACGCCAACAGCTACGGTTTCGAGACCTACTATCGCCGCGGACCGCTGCTCGTGGGGACCGAGTACTTTCTGACGGACGTCAAGGCCCCGGCGTCCGACAACCCGCGCTTCCACGGCGGCGAAGTCATCGGCACGTACATTCTGACTGGCGAGACGAGGCCCTACAACGCCCGCGGCGCGTACTTCGAGCGAGTCACACCCGCGCGATCGGTCTTCGCCGGCGGCCCGGGCGCCTGGGAGCTCGTCGTCAGATTCTCCTACAGCGATCTCGACAGCGGTCCGATCCAGGGCGGCACGTTCTGGCGGCTCACGCCGATGGTCAACTGGCACATGTCCGGCAACGTCCGGCTCGAGTTCGTCTACGGCTACAGTTCGCTCGATCGTTTCAATGTCGTGGGCAAGACGCAGTACTTCCAGTCCCGTATTCAGTTCCAGCTCTGACGCGGCACGATCTGTAGTGGTCGTCGGGCCTCGCGAATGGGCTTGCCTGGTGCCCTCAGAAATTCACTTCGAGGTTGAAGTGGAACACCGGACCGTCGCCGCCGACGGTATAGGGGAGGCTCAAGGCGCCCACCGGTGAATGGCGCAGGTAGATGAATTCCGAGTTCCAGCGAACGACCTGGTTCTTCCACGGAAAGACGTTGACGCCGAAACGCACGTCCGAAGGATTGCCATAGTTGCCGAAGATCTTGGAGCCCGACAAATAGAGCTGCGCGGTCTTGGGCACGACCATCGCCGACGCCTGCAGCTGGAAGCCGGTGTCTGTCTGGTGGTCGAACGGCAGCGTGTCGACGGCGGCGCCGCGGAAGTTGCTCAGCCGGCGCCAGAAATACTCGCCTTCCAGCGCGAACCCGCGGTGCTTGACGCCCGCATCGAGCGACTCCATCTGATAGACGACGTGCTCCACGGTGATGCCCGCTCCGAAAAGTTCCGGCGTGAACACGATGTTGCCGTCCGAGAGGCGGATCTGCACGTTGTCGATGGCCTCCGTGCCGGGCTGATTCTGCCGGTCCTCGTCGCTGCGGGTGTAGTGGACGCCGACGCGCGTGGCCACTGCGTCGTGGCTTTCGAAATCACCGAAGCCGCTGGTCGCGCCGAACTCGCCGGTGGTCGGCATCCAAATCAGCGCGCCGGAAACCGTCTTCATGTCGTTGCCGAGTTGCCCCGCATCCACGCCGAGTTGACTCAGATTGTTGCCCCACATCACGTTGTAGGCGAGCCCCTTGGTGATCTCGCCGCGTCCAAACACGCCGGTCGTGTAGGACGGCCGGAAGAACTCATCCGCGATCAACCGCTGGTCCTCACCGAGCCAGAACGGCCACTGCCCCTCGGTGCTTCGGGTGCCGGGCAGGCCGTAGATGCCCAACCCGACCGTGGCGTGCGGGTTGAACGAGTACGCCAGGAAGCCCGCGAGCACGACCTGGGCGGGCAATCCCTGTGACGTGTTCGAGGTCCAGACGTAAGCGTTGTACCGGAACTTCGGGCTCATCAGCCAGCCCTGAAAGAACACGAGCGCCTTGTTGATCTGAATGTCCTGCCGCTGCTTGATCGTGCTGGTCTTCCCGAAGCTGTCGGTATAGGTGGAGTCCAGCCCTCGCTGATTCAAGTAGCGAACGTACGCGTACAGACGAATGTTTAGATCCCCGGACGGCGTATCGGCCACCTTGAAGCCGCGGCCGGGCGTATACGTGCCGAACCCATGGCCCGTCGGCGCTTTCGCCCCGAGCGAGAACTCGGCGCTGCAGCCGTCACGCACCCAGATGCTCTTCTCGTCGACTCCCCAATTCGCGCCCAGCACGCACGCGACGGTGCCGGTGGACTTTACGAGCGTGACGCCCTTCGTCGTGTCTGCCGCGCAGGTCTGTCGCTCTCCCGCCTTCGACCCACACACCACAACGCCGGGACTCACCGACTGGGCTGCGACGGGAATGGCGATTCCGATTGCGACGATTACCCACGCTGCGTGCAGCACGTGCGAACTCATTGACTTCATCAGGCGTTCTCGATGCTTCTGCAATGCAGTCCTCACTGATTCCGTCCGACCTTCGCCTTCGCAGCGTCGCGTCGTTCCACATTTGCCATGACCAGCTTGTAGGCGATGTAGTACTTGTAGATGTTGCTGACGTAGGTGACCGTCTCGCGGCCGATCCGCTCCGACGCGACGCGCTCGACGTTGCCGAACCACACGTTGGGGTCGAGGCCCCTGCTTCTCCGCTTCGCGCCGGAGCTGCCTGATGCGTCCCGGCCCGGCGTTGTACGACGCGAACGTCATCAGCACCTTGTTCAGTTTGTCCATCGGCTCGTCCTTGAAGTACTGGTCCATCATGAATCGCATGTACTTCACGCCGGCGTGGATGTTGGCGTCGATCTCGGTGATGTCGCCGACCTTCAGTTCCTTGCCGGTGGCGGGCATGACCTGCATCACGCCGATCGCGCCCACGGGGCTCTTGACGCTCTGGTCCAGCGTCGATTCCTGGTAGCCCTGCGCCGCCATCAGCAGGTAGTCGACGTGGTACTGCGCGCCGTACTTCTTGAACAGCTCGACGACCGCCAGGAACTTCTTGCGCTCGGCCTCGGACGCGGCGTTCTTCGGCGTACTTGACGTTGTCGAGATAGCGACGTTCGATGGTGTTTCGGAACGCGTCGCCCTTTGCCGTGCTTCCGGATCCACGTGTTGACGGCCTCTCAGCAGCTGCGGATTCTCCTTGCGCACCGCGACGGCCAAGTTCGCCGCCGGACCGCACGGCGACGTCGGCGTGCACCGTCAGGCCGGTGAACACCTTCTTCCAGAACTGGGCGAGGTAGTCGTCCACGATCGTGATGGGGACGAGGCCGGCGTTGACCATCTCGAGCACGTCATCGTCCTCGAGCACGATGCGGGAGCGGCGTGATCGTCACCGCCGGCTTGCCGCGCGCCTTCAGCTGCTCGTTCAGCGCGGCGAGGCTCTCGGCATAGATGCTCTGCTTCGCGGACGAACACCTCCTGGCCGGCCAGGTCGTCCAGCGTCGCGATCGGCGGCGCGCCAGGCCCGGTGACCACGACTTCGCTCACGTTGGTTCGCGTCGGCTCCGAAAAGGCGGCGAGGCTCGCCGCTCGGGCGTGACGGTCACCATCGCGGCGACGATGTCGACCTTGCCGGTCAAGAGGGCGGAGGCCAGCTGATCGCGCGACAGCGGCACGGCCGCGACGTGCACCTTGAGGTTGCCGGTCTTCAAGTCGGCGTTCAGATCGTCCTCGAACTGCTTGATCGACTCGTAGGTCAGCCCGCGCTGCTGGCCCTTGTCGATGAAGTAGTGCGTGCGGTTGAAGGTCACGCCGACGCGAATCACGCGGCGCTTGACCATCTCGTCGAGGTCACCCGTGAACGGGTTGAGGACGACGCCCCGCATGGATTCCGGCAGGGCATCGTACGGCGAGGCCACATCCGGCAGCGGCGCGTCATCGGTCTTGCTGTCGGCTCGAGGCGCGGCAGCCACAGCGGGCGTCGCGGCCGGGGCCGCCTGTCTCTCTCGAGCGCACGACGCGGCCGCCACGATGGCCAGCACCACGACAACGACGCGAGGCATCACCTGCCCGGCGGCCGTCGCGATCTGCGAACGCTCTCCGATTCTCATTCTCATCTCCGGTCCGTCCTCCGAACCACGAGCTTCGGGTCCCGCAACGCTTGCACCAGCTCCAGACCATCGAGGTGCACGAGATCATCAAAGCTGATCTCCGGAGGTGTCACCGATCCCCGGGTTGATCGCGTCCTGCGAGATCGAGAACGCCGCGCATCCGGCTTTGGCGGTAGCGTGCCCCCTGAGCACGCGCAGCGTGCGAAGTACCTCAGACCTGTGCTGCTCCGAGGTCGCAAGGCGCACGGTCGAGGTCATCATCGCGTGCGAACACGGCACGAACGGGGCCGCGGGGCCCGCAACGGCCAATCCGCGGGAAGCACCCACGGGCTCAATACTCTAGCAGCATCTGCTCGTTGCCATCGAACGGGTGAAGCGCTGAAGTAACTCGACGGTCAGCGTATCCGTGGAGCGGGTAGGGCACGGCGTCGGCATTCCGGCGGACGAGCACCGTGCCGTGTTCGTCGTTGCGCTCACCGCCTGCGTCGTCACCGCACGCGGGTTCGTGCAGGCGCAGTCATCGCGCGAAGCCGAGGCCGCGCTCAAGGCGGCGCAGCACCAGGAAGAGGTGCTCGGCGATCTGGCCGGCGCGATCGAGGCCTACAAGAAGCTTGCCGAGAGCGGCGATCGTGCGGTGGCAGCGCAGGCGCTGCTGCGATTGGCGGGGTGCTACCAGAAACTCGGCAACGACGAGGCTGCCAAGATCTATCAGCGAGTCGTGACGTCAGGCGGCTGATAGTCGGGATTAGGGCTCTGCCGCCTGACCCCTTCGGTCCGTTCGCCGCCAGCCGCCGCCTCACTCGCGCGGGCGACGTCGTCGCGGTAGCGACGCCCGGTCACACGGCGGATCATCTCTCCGTCATCGTCCAGGACGGCGAGACGTCGTACTTTCTGGCGGGCGACACGTCGTACGACGAACGGCTGATGCTTGCCGGCGCGATCGACGGCGTGAGTCCCGACGACGACGTGGCGCACCGGACGCTCGAGGCCATCCGCCAGTTCGTGAGCGAGCGGCCGACCGTGTACTTGCCCACGCATGATCCGCGATCCGGCGCCCGCTTGACTCGCCGAGAGTAGGACGCATTAGAGAATACAAGGCCTGTTCCGGGACGTTCGCCCCGGAGGCCCCGTCCTGTCCCTGTCAGGTTCTCTCGCTGACGCAACGCCGATTAGCCTGCTCGGGCGGCGGTCGCGCCGCCCGAGGCACCGCCGGCTGTTCGATGAGCGCAATGAGCCGGAGTCGCCCGCCGCAGCGCGGACAGGCCAACACATCGAGGCCGAACGCCCGCTGCATCGGGGTCGCCCACGACCGGTTGTCCCGGCCTGGGGGCGTTGACGGCTCGGAGGTGCCAGACGCGGGCTCACCGTTCTCGGCGGTGGTGGCCTGGGTCATGGAGCTGGAACAGCGGGGCCCCACCACTTCCGGGCGGCCGCCCGCGGGCCGAGGACGCCAAAATACAGGATCAGATTGATCCGCGGCCGCGGCACCAGTCCCACTGCCGGTCGTGCCGCCGTCCACCGGGATGCGCGCCTCAATCGTCGCGACTCCCTACACTCCCTCACGACGTCGCGACCCGATGGAACCGGCCGATCGCGTCCCAAACGCCCAGCCCGATCCCGCGCGCCATCTGCGGCAGATCCACCATGCTATGCGAAAAGAAAATCAGCACCGATCGGTCGGTCGGATCCGCCTGCCACCAGCTGCCATACGCGCCCGGCCAGCCGATCGTGCCTCTACCGCCGCGACCGCGGAGCGGATCGGCCGTCTCAGGATCGGTCACGACAGCGACGCCCATGCCGTAGCCATGGCCGGCGGCGAAGATCGGCTGTCCGAACATGCGCGTCCTGGCGCGTTGGTCCGGCGTCAACTGGTTCGACGTCATCATCGCCAGGGTCTCGCGACGCAGCAGCGGCGTGCCGAGCGGATGGTCGCCGATGAGCATCCGGGCAAACGCCAGATAGTCGTCAAGCGTGGACCACAGGCCCTGACCACCCGATTCGAACGTCATCGCCTCCGGCCGTTCGGCGAGCGCATGACCACCGGGCGCATTCGTCAGCGTCGTCAGGCGGCCCTCGCTGTCGAACCCACATAATGCCGTGCGCCGATCACGCTTCTCCGCCGGCACGGTGAATCCCGTGTCGTGCATGCCGAGCGGCGTGAATACCCGCCGCTCGAGCAGCGTGCCCAGGGACACACCGTCGAGTCGCGCCAGCAGAAATCCGAGCAGGTCGGTCGAGTGCCCATAGTGAAAGCCGGCGCCCGGCTCGTCGATCAGCGGCAGCGTCGCGAGGCGTGCGATCCACTCGTCCGGCGTGAGCGGATTGTCGATCGTCTGGGGGCCGAGCACGTCCGCACAGGCGCGGCCGATCGGGCCACGATGAAATTCGCCGTACGTCAGACCGGCGCGATGCGTCAGCAGATCTCTGAACGTGATCGGACGCGCGGCGTCGTCAGACTGATCGAGGGGTCCATCGGGATCGCGCAAGACGCGCAGCCGCGCGAACTCGGGCGCGCATGCCACGATCGAGTCGTCGAGGGCGAAGCGCCCCTCGTCGAGCATCGACAGCGCCGCAACGGTCGTCACTGGTTTCGTCAGTGAGGCGATGCGGAAGAGGGTGTCGCGTTCGACGGGTGCCCCCGAGACGAGGTCGCGGCGCCCGATCGCCGCCGTTTCCGCAACGGCGCCGTCCCGCCAGATGAGCGCGGCCGCTCCGGCCAACTGGCCGTCTGCGACCAGGGGCGCGATCGCATTTTCAACCGACTGTTCACGGGTCATCAGCTGTTCTGTAGCCATTCTATAAAATAGATGTACTATAATTTGGACGATGGCAAGCGAAATTCACTCAAAACGGGCGGCCCCGAAAGGCGACAAACGTCAACGGACGCGTGCCACGCTGCTCGAGGCGGCGCGCGAGCTCATTCGTGAGAAGGGGTACGAACGGACCACGCTCGAGCAGGTGGCGCGGCGAGCCGGCATGACCACCGGGGCGATCTACGGAAATTTCAAGAACCGCGCCGACCTCTTCATCGCGCTCGGTCATGCCTACTGGGCACCGGTCAAGCCGCGAATCGCGCCGGGCGCCACATTTGCGCAGGCGATGCGGTCGATGGCTTCGACCACGCTCGTGGCGGCCGACGAGCGTGCGCCAGTAGTCATCGGCCGGCTGACAGGACTGGCCTACACGCTGAGAAACGCCGAGATGCGGGCCCGCGTGCAGCAGGCGACAAAGGAGAGCTATGAGTTCGGCGCCGAGTGGCTCGGCGCGTTCGACCCGCGTGAGCTGCCGATGCCGCCCAAGCATCTGGTTGTCGTGATTCACGCGCTGATCGAAGGACTGGTGATGCAGCGGATCCTCACGCCGGAGCTGTGTCCAGATGATGTGTTTTACGAGGCGTTCGCCGCCCTGGCGCGCAGACCGTGACAAGGGGTCATCTCGAGCGGCCGGCAGTCATCGTGCTGGAGGAAGCGTGTAGAAAGCGCCGAGAATGATGCCGAACGCCAGATGCGCGAGAGGACGCCTTAGACAATAGCAGGCCTGTTCCGGGACGGTCGCCCCGGAGGCGGCGCGTCGATCGCCGCGTCGATCACCTACCGCCGTGTCAGCGTCACGCGGCCGATCGCGGAGAGCGTGTCGACATGGCGCATGGTGTCCGACTCGAGGACGTGATCGTTCTCGATGAAGACGCCCTGGAGCGGCGACGCGTTGAGCGCGAGGATCAGGCTGCCGGAGATCGGCCGCAGATCCCGCCGATCGCCGCTCGTGCACGAGAGCGCCAGCGTCATCGGTTCCGTGCACGACGTCGAGTTGAGCGTCACGTGGTCGGCCTGGATGGTGCCGGTGTACGTGCACTCCGCCCCCGTGTGATCGGCGTTCATGGTCGCCGTGACCGCCGACCCACTCACCGGCGGGGTTCGGGTCCACAGGAGTCGGAGACGTCGCGGGCATGTGGGAGGCCCTCTGCTCAGCGTCTCTCCAGAAACCCTCTGCCTTCGAATATCGCCGGCCTCGCCTTTTCGATTCGCGCCACCCGCGTCGCCGACTGCCTGGCCGCGGCGAAGTGGTGCAGGTAGCTCCTCTGCCGCCCAGGCGTCTCCTTCATCGCCAAGCCGGCGAGTACCCGCCGCATCTCCGCGATCTCCGCCTCCCACCGCTCTCGATAGGCCATCTCCATGCACGCACCACCCTCCATGATCATCCGGCACAACGCTTCGTGAATCGTACCGGCTTTCTCGGAGACCTTATTTCTTGGGAAGACGGAGGCGGCGGGACGTCCCGACCTGTCTCTCGCCAGAGGTGCGGGAGCGCGCCGTCCGGATGGCTGGAGAAGCACTGGGAGGTCCGCGCGTCGGAGTGGGCGGTCCCGCAGTCGGTCGGCCTTCCGGACGTAGAATCGGTCGGTGAACGTCCGCTACTACGTCGACGCCACGGGCCGGCCCCACATCTACAGGCACGACGTTCAGGAACAGGAAGTCGAGGACGTCCTGGCACGGCAGCGACGGAAGGCGCGGTCACGGAAACCATCATGAGGAAGCGCCGATTGCCGCGTGGGTGGACCAAGGCTCGAGTACGACGCGTCGTCGAGCACTATGAGCAGCAGAACGAGGACGAGGCCGTCGCCGAAGACGAGGCCGCGTACAAATCGACCACATCGACCGCGATGAAGATCCCCGTCAAGCTTGTACCGGCGGTCCGAGCGCTCCTGGCGAAGCGCCGCGCAAGCTGATCGTTCCCTGGAGGCGCCCGTGTCGGACGTCCTCCGCGTCCGCCGCGTCGAGCAGAGCCGGAGATCACCACGCGCACCCGCCCCTCGCTGATAGTCGGGATTCAGTCGGGATTAGTTTAGGGCTCTGCCGCCCGCTCCCCTTCACTCAGAGAAAGGTGCCGTCAGCTGATCCTCGTGATCGTGGTCCTGGTGCTTCTCTCGCGCTGGTGGTGATCATCCTGTTGTTCCTCTGGCTCACCGGCAACATCGGCGGTGGTCCGATGATGCGTGAAAGGTCCGCCACGACCCATTCATGCGGATCGCCCCTCGCACCGAACCGCACCAGCGCACCGGATGGCGCGGCGTGCGTGTGAGCGCGGTCTTGTGTCAGGGCCCTCCATCGCCCGAAGGTTGACCGGCCTCTCGTCAGGGGCGGCTGTGCTGTTGTGAACACCTTCCGCCGTGGCGGCACGCGCAAGATGTTGGGAGACCGGTGTCGACCACGCTCCACCGGCGTGCGTCGCCGCCGCCCCTCGTCGGACCATGCCGCACCCCCGCTCCATTCACCACACGCAGCCTATGGCTCTGCGGCACCAGCGGCGACTGGCACAAGTGCGCGCGCTCGAAACGGTGGTGTGGCCGATGCAGAATGGAGATCGATCATGACACGCAAAGCCGACTCGAGGCTGCCGAATCGAACCGGCGAACTTGTGATCTGGTCGGGCGGGATGCGGTGGCGGACAGCGAACCGGACCGAGGGACCCGTTCGGCGTCCTGGCCGCGCGTTCGACGGGCGCGGTGAATAGGGGAGGTTCAGGAACTCGATGCCTACCGACGCAAGCACGCCGGCGAATCTCGGCGTTGTTCAGGCGGTGCGTGGCAGCGTCGTGGACATCCGGTTCGACGGGTACTTGCCGCCCATCTATTCGTTGCTGCGCGCGGGAGCCGAACACGAGATCGTCATCGAAGTGCTGGCGCAGCGCGACGCGCGTTCGGTGCGCGGCATCGCGCTGACGCCCACGCAAGGTCTCGCACGCGGCATGGCGGTGGACGATACGCGCGGGCCGCTCAAGGCGCCGGTGGGCAAAGCGATTCTGTCGCGGATGTTCGACGTCTTCGGCCACACCATCGATCGCGGCGCGGTGTTGTCCGACGTCCGGTGGCGTTCGGTCCATCGCGCGCCACCACCGCTGGTCGAGCGATCCACCAAGTCCGAGATCTTCGAAACGGGCATCAAGATCATCGACGTGCTCATGCCCCTCGAACGCGGCGGCAAGGCAGGGCTCTTTGGCGGCGCGGGCGTCGGCAAGACCGTGCTGCTCACAGAGATGATCCACAACATGATCGGCCACGAGCAGGGCGTCAGCATCTTCTGCGGCATCGGCGAACGCTGCCGCGAGGGCGAAGAGTTGTACCAGGGCATGAAGGACGCTGGCGTCCTGCCACACATGGTGATGGTCTTCGGCCAGATGAACGAGCCGCCCGGCAGCCGCTTCCGCGTGGGCCTCGCCGCCTTGACGATGGCGGAATACTTCAGGGACGACGAGCGCCGCGATGTGCTGCTGCTCATCGACAACGTCTTCCGTTTCATTCAGGCCGGCATGGAGGTGTCCGGGCTGATGGGCCAGATGCCATCGCGTCTCGGCTATCAGCCCACGATGGGGACCGAGTTGTCGGCGTTGGAGGAGCGCATCGCCAACACGAACACCGGCGCCATCACGTCCATCCAGGCCGTCTATGTGCCGGCCGACGACTTCACCGATCCGGCGGCGGTGCACACGTTCTCCCACCTCTCGGCATCGATCGTGCTCTCACGCAAGCGCGCGGGCGAAGGGCTGTACCCGGCCATCGATCCCCTGCAATCCAACTCCAAGATGGCCACGCCGGGCATCGTCGGGCAGCGGCATTACGACCTGGCGCAGGAGATCCGGCGCACGCTCGCGAAATACGCGGAACTCAAGGACATCATCGCCATGCTCGGTCTCGAGCAACTCGCGCCGGAGGATCGCAGCGTCGTCGTCCGCGCCCGCCGCCTGGAGCGCTTCCTCACGCAGCCGTTCTTCACGACCGAGCAGTTCACCGGCCTCACAGGCAAGCTCGTCAGTCTCAAGGACGCGCTGGACGGCTGCGAGCGAATCCTGCGCGATGAATTCAAGGACTACCCGGAGCGTGCGCTGTACATGATCGGGACGATCGACGAAGCGAAGAAGCCCGCAGCCGCGACACCGGCCGCCAAGGCCACACCCGCGGCGACGCCGGCAGCGAAAGGCGGCTCGACGTCCGATCCGCAACCCCAGCACGACACCTGAACCGGAGGTCGGACATGCCGCAAGCGACGCTCATGCATCTTAAAGTGCTGCTGCCGTTTCAGGTCTTCGCCGACAAGACCGATGTCTCACGCATCGTCGCGGAGACGCGTGAGGGATTGTTTGGACTGTTGCCGCACCGGCTCGATTGCGCGGCGGCGATCGCCCCGGGGATTCTGATCTACGAAACCGCCGCGGATGGCGAGGTGTACGTGGCCGTGGATCACGGCGTGCTCGTCAAGACCGGCCCGGACGTGCTCGTGTCCGTGCGCCGGGCACTGGGTGGAACGGACCTCGGCCACTTGCGCGACGCGGTCAAGCGGGAATTCCTCACGCTGGACGAGCACGAGCAAGCGATGCGCGTGGTCATGACGAAGTTGGAGGCGGGATTCCTGCGTCGCTTTGCGAGTCTGCAGCATGACTGACGATCCGGCCAGGACGACGCCGACACGCGAGTCCGCCTTCTCCGAAGCGGTCGGCCAGAAAGCGGCGCGCAAGCTCAAGGCGCAGCGCCACCCCGACGCCGGGTGTCTGGTTCGGTCTCGGCATGATGGGACTCATCGGATGGTCGGTCGTCGTGCCGACGCTCGCCGGCGCCGCGCTCGGCATCTGGCTCGATGCACGCCATCCCGGCACCCATTCGTGGACGCTGGCGCTGCTGGTGGCCGGGCTCGCGCTCGGTTGCTTCAACGCGTGGCGGTGGGTCGCAAAGGAAGACGCGGCGATGCGGGAGGAGCAGCAGGATGGCGATGAATGACGCGCTGACTCTGGTGGTCGCGTGGGCAGCGGGGATCGGCCTCGGCGCGCTGTTCTTCGGCGGACTGTGGTGGACGGTTCGGAAGGCCGTCGTCTGCCTCACAGCCGGCGCTGTGGTTTGCCGGCAGCCTGCTGCTCAGAACCGGCGTTGCCCTCGCTGGACTGTACTGGGTCTCGGGCCGTCACTGGGAGCGGATGGTGGCCTGCCTCCTCGGATTTGTCACGGCACGCCTGATCGTGACCGTGTTCGTCGCGACGATTGGGACGCCTTCACATGCGTCCGACTCAGGAGGCCAACCATGCGCCTTAGTCCGGACGAACTGATCTTCTGGCAACACGGCGTCTTCACACTCAACGCCACCATTGTGTTCACCTGGGGGCTGATGTTCGTGCTGGCCGCGGGCTCCCGGCTCATCACGCGCAACCTCTCGACCGGGTTGGCACGATCGCGCTGGCAGAATCTCCTGGAAATCATCGTCACCGGCATCGAAACGCAAATCGGCGAGGTTGGTCTCCGCGATCCGAAGAAGTACCTCGGCTTTCTCGGCACGCTCTTTCTGTTCGTCGGCACGGCCAGCGTCGGCTCCGTCATCCCCGGCTACACTCCGCCGACGGCCTCGCTGTCCACGACCGTGGCGCTCGCGCTCTGCGTGTTTGTGGCCGTGCCGCTGTACGGCATCGAGGCCGACGGCCTGGGCGGCTACCTCCACTCCTACATGAAGCCGACCGTCCTCATGCTGCCGTTCAACATCATCAGTGAACTGTCGCGCACGCTGGCGCTGGCCGTCCGCTTGTTCGGCAACATGATGAGCGGCGCGATGATCGTCGCGATCCTGCTCACGATCACCCCGTTTGTCTTTCCGATCGTCATGACGATGCTCGGTCTGCTCACCGGCATGGTGCAGGCGTACATCTTCAGCATCCTGGCCGCCGTGTATATCGCGGCCGCTACGCGCGCGCGTGAGCCGAAGCCGACGCCGGCGCCTGCCACGTAAACAGGTCAACAGCACGATGCCCCAGTCAAAGGACACGCCATGGATAGCATGACTCTCGTCGCCGTCGCCTCGATTGCCACCGCCGGGCTCACGACCGGCATCGGCTGCATGATGCCCGCGCTGAGCGAGGGGCGGTCGGTCGCGACGGCCCTCACCGCGCTGGCGCAGCAGCCCGACGCCTCCGCCACCATCACGCGGACCCTGTTTGTCGGGCTGGCGATGATCGAGTCCACGGCCATCTATTGTTTTGTGGTGTCGATGATTCTGATTTTCGCCAATCCCTTCTGGAATCACGCCATCGCGCAAGTGACCGGAAAGTGACGCTGTGCTGATCGACTGGTTCACCGTCGGCGCGCAAGCGCTCAACTTCCTCATCCTCGTCTGGCTGCTGCGGCGTTTTCTGTACAAGCCCGATACTCGACGCCATCGACGCGCGCGAGAAGAAGATTGCCGCCGAGCTCGCCGACGCCGCCGCCAGGAAGGCCGACGCCCAGAAGGACCGCGACGAGTTCCAGCACAAGAACGAGGAGTTCGATCAACAGCGCGCCGCGCTCCTGGCCAAGGCGACCGACGATGCGAATGCCGAACGCCAGCGGCTCCTGGGCGAGGCCCGCAAGGCGGCTGATGCGTTGAGTGCGAAGCGGCAGGAAGCGATGAGGAATGACGCGAAGAACCTCAATGAGGCGATCCGCCGCCGGACGCAGCAGGAAGTCTTCGCCATCGCGCGCAAAGCGCTGACCGATCTCGCCACCGTCAGTCTGGAAGAGCGCCTGGGCGAGGTCTTCACTCGCCGCCTGCGACAGATGGATGACAAGGCGAAAGCCGCGCTCGGGCAGGCCCTCAAGGCCTCCGCGGATCCCGCGATCGTGCGCAGCGCATTTGACCTGCCTCCGAAGCAGCGCGCCGCGATTCAGAACGCGCTCAACGAGACGGTCTCGGCTGACGTGCGAGTCCGGTTCGAGACCGCGCCGGATCTGGTCAGCGGGATCGAACTCACCACCAACGGGCAGAAGGTCTCGTGGAGCATCTCGGACTACCTCAGGTCGGTCGAAAAGGGCGTCGATGAACTGATGAAGGAGCAAGAGAAAGCGGGCGCCAAGGCCGAACCGAAACCTGAAGCCCCGAAACCCGAGGCCCGGAAACCTGACGCCGCGACACCTGGCACCAAGACCCCATGAGTACCGCGCCTCACGACCTGGCGTACGTCTTCGACCGCACGTTCGCGGGCATCAGTCAGGTGTGCGCCGGCTTCACGCCGCACCTGACGCCGCGCGAGGTCGGCGCGATCACCAGTGTGTCGACGGGCATTGCCAGGGTCTCCGGCCTCCCCAACGCCGGCTACGACGAGCTGCTCGCGTTTCCGGGCGGCGTCTTCGGCATCGCCTTCAATGTGGATGAGCACGACATCGGCGTCGTGTTGCTCGGCGACTGTTGGCATCTGCACGCCGGCGATGAAGTCGAGCGCACGGGCCGCGTGATGGACGTGGGGGTCGGCGACGTCCTGCTGGGACGCGTCATCGATCCGCTCGGTCAGCCGCTCGACGACCTCGGACCGGTGTCATCGACCGAGCGCCTGCCGATCGAACGTCCCGCGCGGCCCATCATGGACCGGGCGCCGGTCACGGTGCCGCTGGAGACCGGACTGAAGGTCCTCGATGCGCTGATTCCCATCGGGCGCGGCCAGCGCGAGTTGATTCTCGGCGACCGGCAAACGGGCAAGACCGCCATTGCGATCGATACGATTCTCAACCAGCGCGGCCAGAACGTCGTCTGCATCTATTGCGCCATTGGCCAGCGTGGGTCGGCAGTGGCGAAGGCGGTGGCCAGCCTCCGCGCCGCACACGCGATGGCGTACACGGTCGTGATCGTGGCCGAGGGCAACGATCCGCCCGGGCTCGCCTACATCGCGCCGTACGCCGCGACCAGCATCGCCGAGCACTTCATGGAGGCGGGTCGCGATGTGCTGATCGTGTACGACGACCTCACGCATCACGCCCGCGCGTATCGCGAGTTGTCGCTCCTGCTCCGCCGGCCGCCCGGCCGCGAAGCGTTCCCGGGCGACATCTTCTACATCCACTCGCGAATGCTGGAACGGGCCACCCATCTCACACCGGAACTCGGCGGCGGCTCACTCACCGCGCTGCCCATCATCGAGACCGAGGCGCAGGACATCTCGGCGTACATTCCCACGAATCTGATTTCGATCACCGATGGTCAGATCTACCTCTCGCCGTCGCTGTTCGAACTGGGCGTGCTGCCCGCGGTCGACGTCGCCAAGTCCGTCTCGCGCGTCGGCGGCAAGGCCCAGCGCGCGGCGTACCGCGCGGTCGCGGGCGACCTCAAGCTGGCCTACGCGCAGTTCGAGGAGCTGGAGACATTCGCCCGATTCGGCGCCCGCGTGGATGACGACACGCGCACGATCATCGCGCACGGACAGCGCATTCGCGCCTGCCTCAAGCAGGCGGCATTCGCGCCGGTGCCGGTGCCCGCGCAGATCGCCATCCTGCTGGCGCTGACGGAGACACTCTTCGACACCGTGCCGCTCGACCAGATGGCCACAGCCGAGCAGGCCGTTCAGGAGGCGGCCGCGAAGATCCCGGCGGAGGTCTCCGCGCGTTTGACGACCGCCGACAAATTGAGCGACGCGGATCGCAAGACGATCGTCGACCTCGCCCGTGCGGCGCTGGCCCCCTTCCAGCCGAAGCCCAGTCCCGCATCGGAACCCCACGCCTATCCCCACGCCCAAGCCCAAGGCGGCCCCGGGACCTGCTCCCGTGAACCCGACGCCAAAGCCGGAGGCGAAGGCGACTCCGACGCCCCACACGAAGTGACGAGCTAGACGATGGCCGCAGGAGAGCATCATGCACATTCAAGTGAATACCGACCACAACATCGCCGGTCACGAAGCGCTCACCGCCAAGGTCAGGGGCGTCATCGAGAGCACGCTGAGCCAGCGCTGCATGCTGGAGGCCCGTCTCGAAGGCCGCCAGCCCATTGCGGTCACGCACGACGCGGACACGTTGGACTGGGCCGTCGATGGTGCGGCCGAAAAGCTGAACAACGCGATCGAAAGCACACTCGGGCGGGTCCACGGCCACAGGGGAGCGCGGGGCTGACCTGCCTGCGTCAACTGTGAGAGTCGCACCATGAGCAATTCCACGGCGAGCCTTCGCCGAAAGATCAGTCGCGCCGGCGATCTGCAATCCGTCGTGCGAACGATGAAGGGTCTGGCGGCCTCGAGCATCGGCCAGTACGAACAGTCAGTGCAGGCCCTGGCTGACTACGCTCGAACCGTCGAGTTGGGATTGAGCGCGTGTTTCCACGAAGGCGACCCGCCTGTAACCGCCGTGCAGGTGAAAGGACGCCCGAACGCGATCGTCATCGGCGCTGTGGTCTTTGGCTCCGACCAGGGACTCGTCGGCCAGTTCAATGATGTCGTGACCGACTACGCGATCAAGACGCTCGCGGCGCTGCCCGGCAAGGCCCAGGCGTGGGCCGTTGGGGATCGCGTGCACGCCCGCCTGGCCGAGGCGGGCCTGCCGCTCGTCGGGCTGTTCCCGGTGCCGGGCGCGGCCTCCGGAATCACCGCGCTGGTCGGCCAAATCCTCATCGAGACCGAGTCCCGTCGCGACATGACCGAGCTCTACCTCATCCACAACCGGCCCACGTCCGAATCGGGGTACACGCCCGTCAGTCAACGGTTGCTGCCGCTCGATGAACGCTGGCGCCGCGAGTTGGCCCAGCGTCCCTGGCCGACGAAACAGGTGCCCGAGGTCATGGGCGCCGGCGCGTCGGCCGTGCGTGCGCTCATTCGCGAATATCTCTTCGTCTCGCTCTTCCGGGCGTGCGCCGAATCGCTCGCGAGCGAAAACGCCAGCCGCCTGGCCGCCATGGAACGCGCCGACAAGAACATCGACGACCTGCTCGAGACGCTCCACGGCACATTCCACCGGGTGCGTCAGAGCAGTATCGATGAAGAACTGTTCGACGTCGTCTCGGGCTTCGAGGCGCTGATCGCGCCGCGATAAATCGGGCGCCGGGGCATGACTCCCGCGCCGAAGGAGTGACGATGAAGATCCACTCACAGGAATTCCGCGTGAATCCCGGAGCCAGCGTCGCGCTCGGCAGGTGGCCGACGAGCGTCAAGCCCGTCTTCAAGTCGACGAAGCAGTATCACAAGCTCCTGGGGCAACACGTGGAGGCGTTGAGCGCCCTGCAAGCCTCCATTACGCATCCGGCCGCTATGCCCTGCTGCTGATTGTTCAGGGCATGGACGCCGCCGGCAAGGACGGTGCCATCCGGCACGTCATGTCGGGCGTGAATCCGCAAGGCTGCGAAGTGTTCAGTTTCAAGCAGCCGAGTGCCGAAGAGCTGAAGCACGATTTTCTGTGGCGCACGACCCGCTGTCTGCCGGAACGCGGCCGGATCGGCATTTTCAACCGTTCCTACTATGCGGAGGTCCTCATCGTGCGCGTGCATCCGGAGATTCTCCGCGGCCAGGGCCTTCCGGATGAGTTGCTCGACGACGAGAAGATCTGGCAGGAGCGGTACCGGTCCATCGTGGACCTGGAGGAGCATCTCCACCGCAACGGCACACGGATCGTCAAAATCTTCCTCCACGTGTCGAAGGCCGAGCAGCGAAAGCGATTTCTCGAGCGTCTCGATGAGCCCGACAAGAACTGGAAATTCAGCGCCTCGGATATTCACGAGCGGAAGTACTGGAAGCGATACATGACGGCGTACGAGGCCTGCCTGAGCGCGACGAGCACCCGTCACGCGCCCTGGCACATCGTGCCGGCCGACGACAAGGACAACGCACGGCTGATCGTGTCGCAGATCGTCCTTGACGCGTTCAAAGGGCTGCGCATGGCCTACCCCACGCCTGACGCCAGGCGCCGGCGGGAACTGCGGGCGATCCGGAAGCGGCTCGCACAGTAGATGGAGGCCGCATGTCTCGTGATCCGATTGCACCTATGAGTGGGTAGAGATGTGATGAAGGTCAGTCCTCTCGCCGGCAAAGCCGCTCCAGCCTCGATGCTGGTCGATGTCCCGAGGCTCGTGACGGCGTACTACGCGGAGCGTCCCGATCCCTCGGTCGCGGCAGAACGGGTCGCGTTCGGCACGTCGGGGCACCGCGGTTCGGCGTTCGAGCGCACATTCAACGAGTGGCACATCCTGGCCATCAGCCAGGCGATTTGCCTGTACCGAAAGCAGCACCGGATCGACGGCCCGCTGTTTCTTGGGAAGGACACGCATGCGCTCTCGGTGCCGGCGCTCGCGAGCGCACTCGAGGTCCTGGCGGCCAACGGCGTGGACGTCATGCTCGCCGGGCGAGACGAATACACGCCGACACGCGTCATTTCGCATGCGATTCTCTCGTACAACCGCGGGCGCAAGACCGGCCTTGCCGATGGCATCGTGATCACGCCGTCGCTGATAGTCGGGATTAGGGCTCTGCCGAAGTGTTGTTGACAAGTGATCTGTCCGCTTCTGTTTGACAAGTGATCTGACCGCCTGGCTAAACGCCTGCCTGGATCCGCGTGGCCGACGAGCCTGGTCGTGGCGGGCGCGAGCCGGCCGCCGCTCTCCGCGGCCAGGTTGCGCCCGCCGGCTGGAGAAGCGCCGCGCCGGTCGGCGAGTAGGCGCCGAGGAGCTGAGCGCTCCGAGAGACGCTGAAGTGGCCAGACGCTCCGCCATCTGGCAGAGGCGTTCGACGTTCGGGATCCGGGCGCTACGTTCCTGAAGGCCGACCCGGTCTGGAACGGCATGCGCACGGATCCGCGCTTCACCGCGGCCGTGAAGACAGTGGGCCTGCCGTAGGCACCGCGGACAGGCTATTGTTAGGTATGGCCCTTGACGAGAAGGAACTGTTCTCCGACAAACCTCAGAACCGAACCGGCCGGTACCAGTGTCCGCGGTGCAAGCGGACCAACGAGTTACAGCATCCGGTGGATGCAGCGCTCGAAGAGAGAGCGTCTGCCGCCCGGCGCCGACGCGAGCGACCGCGCCAAATTCGAGAAGCTGCGTGACTACCTGATCCGCCTCGACGACGAAGTCGTGTGTAAGAGCTGCGGCAAGCGGTTCGAGATCCCGTCGCAGCACTCGCTGATGTTCGTCGATCAGTTCGCGGGCCTGCCGAACGACGAAGAGCTCGAGAAGGAAATCGCCGCGGCCGCCGGCCCGGCGCCCGAAAACGAACCCGCCCCGTCTCCCCCACCCGCACGCAAGCCGAGTGGGTGGAAATAGCGGCTCTCCTTCTGCTGAATCGTACCGGCTTCATGGGAGGGCCCATTTGTTGAGAGGATGGAGCCCATGGGACGACCAAGTGGGTCCTCACTTGAGGTGAACGAACGCGCCGTCCGGATGGTGCACGAGCACGAGACCGAGCACGGCTCGAAGTGGCAAGCGATTCAATCGATGGCCGGGAAGCTGGGCTGCACGGCTGAGACCTTGCGCCGCTGGGTCCGGCAGGACGAACGCGATCATGGGCGTCGGCTCGGCCTGACGACCGACGAGCGCCAGCGACTGAAGGAGCTCGAGCGGGAGAATCGCGACAACGACGCGTGACTGCGGCCGTGGTCTGGCGCAACTTCGAAGCGCGCGAAGGCGGGTGACACGCCCCGCGGTGTGCACACCCGTTCGGCGGGGTCGCCCCCGGCGGGCCCATCTGAGGGGACCGTTGACCCCCGGCATCGACCCCATCGCCGACCCGTCATCAACCCCGCCCATTTGTCTCGCTGCGCCGTTCTGGGCCGAATTCTGCTCAGGTCGGGCTGGAACCGGGTCAAACCCGGAGCCAAGCGGAGCCGCGATCAGGAAGACATCGCCAGCCTGTTCAAGCGCCTGACATTCGCGGGGGTGCGGATCGTGACCCTGGCGGAGGGTGACATCACGCACCTGCACATCGGCTTCAAGAGCACGATGAATGCTCTCTTTCTGCAGGACCTGGCTGACAAGACGCGCCGAGGGTTGCGCGGCCGCGTTGAGATCGACAAGGCCGGCGGCGGGCTGTGCTTGGGGTATCGGGGCGTGCGCGCCATGGTGGGGGCCGAGGTCACGACCGGCGACCGCGAGATCGAGCAGGCGGAGGCCCGGACGGTACAGCGGATCTTCGGAGACTTCATCTCCGGCTTTTCACCGAAGCACATCGCCAAGGTGCTGAACCGCGAGGCGCCGCCGGATCGTGTGGCGGCAAGTGGAGTCCGAGCACGATCTACGGCAACGCCAAGCGCGGCACGGGCATCCTCAACAACGAACTGTACAGTCCGGCGCATGGTGTGGAACTGGCTGCGGTACGTGAAGAACCCGGACACGGGCAAGCGCGTGTCCAGGCTCAATCCGCGAGCCGAGTGGATCGCGACCGACGTGCCGCCGCAGCGCATCGTTTCCGATGACGCCTGGAACGCGGCGAAGGAACGTCAAGCGGTCACTCGTCACGCGATCGCCAGGACCGGCCGGCTGGCCTCGCCAACCGCCCGCGCTACCTCTTCTCCGGCCTGACGAAGTGCGGCGCGTGCGGCGGCGGGTTCGTCGTCGGATCCGCACACCGCCTCATGATGCACACTGGATGTGCGCAAGAAAAAAGGGCTGCCAGAATCTCTGGAAGCCCTTCTTTTGGAATTGGTTGCGGGGGCGGGATTTGAACCCGCGACCTTTGGGTTATGAGCCCAACGAGCTACCGGACTGCTCCACCCCGCGACATGCCGCTCTCGGAACCTTGGTGCGGCGAACGAACTCCCATCTTAACATGTCCGCGACCCATGCCGTCTCGCAAACCCACCACTCGCCGCAAGAAGGTCGCTGCCGCCTCGCTCGGGCTCGCGGCACCGGAGACCGCCACGGTTGATTCGGCCACCCTCAAGGCCCTCGCAGCCGCAATCGCCGGCGACGGCGGCGCCGTCCTGACGCAGTACCGCGACCCGGTGGGCGGCAAGCCGCTGCTCCTCGCCTGCCTCCCAATCGACCGCGTGGAGCCGACGCCGTACCAAGCGCGATGCCTCCGACGCCCACGTCAAGCGACTGATGGCCGTCATCGACAAAATCGGCATCTTCCTCGACCCGATCATCGTCGTCCACAAAGACCAGGGCTACTGGACGCCGAACGGCAACCATCGCCTGCAGGCCCTGAGGAAGCTCGGCTACCGCGACGGTGACGGCGCTCGTGGTGCCCGACGCCGACGTCGCCTTCAAGATCCTCGCGCTCAACACGGAGAAAGCCCACAACCTGCGCGAGAAGTCGCTCGAGACGATTCGCATGGCGCGGGCGCTCGCCACGGACCGCGACGCCCACGAGTCGAGCTACGCCTTCGAGTTCGAACAGCCGTCATTCCTGACGCTCGGCCTCTGCTACGAGGATCGGCCGCGCTTCAGCGGCGGGGCATATCAGTCCATCCTGAAGCGCACGGACGCGTTTCGCGACGAGCCCATCGCCGCGGCGCTGAAAGAGCGCGAACGCCGCGCCAGGAAGGTCCTGAAACTCGACGACGCGGTCGTGGGGGTCGTCGAGAAGCTGAAGGCGAAGGGCCTGACGAGTCCCTACCTCAAGGCCTTCGTCGTCGCACGCGTCAACTACACGCGCTTCGTGAAGTCGCCGACGATCGACTTCGACGACGCTTTCGACAAGATCACGGCGAGCGCGCAGAAGTTCAACGTCGAGAAGGTCAAGCAGGACGACGTCGCGAAAGCCGGCGGCGGCCCGCCCGACGAGGAATGAAGCGCGATAGGCTGTCGTGATGGACCTCGTCGCGACGGTTGCCGAGCGCCTGCGCGCCGCAATGCGCATCACGGCCCTGACGGGCGCCGGCGTGTCGGCCGCCTCTGGCATCCCGACGTTCCGCGGGCCTGACGGCCTCTGGAAGAAGGTCCGCGCCGAAACGCTCGCGACGCCTGAAGCCTTCGAAAACGACCCGAAGCTCGTCTGGGAATGGTACGACTGGCGTCGCGGGATGATCATGAACGCGGTGCCCAACGCCGCGCATGACGTCCTCGCTCGCTGGACTCGCGAGCGGCCCGACTTCACGCTCATCACGCAGAACGTCGATGGGTTGCACGAGAAGGCGGGCGCCGAACGCGTGCTGCGCCTGCACGGATCGATCTGGCACGTTCGCTGCTCGCAGCCCTGCGCGGCGGGCGGAACGGACTGGCGCGACGAGACCACGCCCTTCCCCCACCTGCCGCCTCGCTGCCCGCACTGCGGCGCGCACCTCCGCCCGGCGGTCGTGTGGTTTGGCGAGCCGCTGGATCCCGCGGTCGTCGCCCGGGCCGGCGCCGCGACGTCGTGCGACGTCTTCCTCGCCATCGGCACGTCCGCCGTCGTCTATCCCGCGGCCGGCCTGATTCAGGGCGCAAAGCGGCAGGGCGCCTTCACCGTCGAAATCAACCCGGAGGCGACGCCGGCGTCGGATCTCGTGGACGTCTCGATCCGCGGCAGCGCCGGCGACGTGCTCACGGCCCTCGCCGGGTAGCCAGCACGTCGTTTGCCCGCATTCGGGCCGGGAGGAGGCTTATGATGGCCTCTATGACCGTACATCGTCTGCTCCGCCGTTCCGCGTCGTTGCTGTCCATCGCCCTGGTCCTGACGGCGTGTTCCTCGCCGCGCGTCTCCGCGGAACGAGGCGGCCCGGCGGCGGCGTCGCCCGCCGCGGTCGCGCCGGCGCCGCAGGCGCCGCGGCCAATGCGAGTTCTACGACTCGCATTTTCACCTGACGAACTACGTCCAGGAGGGCATCACGCCGCGCGACTTCCTGCAGATCATGGGCACGCGCGTCGGCCGGTCGACGCTGTTCGGCATCCCGCTGCAGCAGCAGTGGTCGTACGCGAATTCGGGCGACTTCGCGCCGACGTACTACCTGCAGACCGACGCGCCGCTCTATTACTACTCGTTCACCGACGCCTACATCGCCAGCGTCTACAAGGTCGCTGACGCCGGCGGAGCAGGCGCGCTTCGATCCGATGATCACCGGCTTCAACCCGGCGGACATGTACGCGCGCCGATCACATCCGCCGCGTGCTGCAGACGTTCCCGGGCGTCTTCACGGGCATCGGCGAGTTCAGCATCCACAAGGAATTCGTCTCCGCCAAGATCTCGGGCGAGACGGCGAGCCTGACCAATCCGGCGCTCGACCGCATCCTCGATTTCGCCGCCGAAGCGGGCTGGTCGTCATCCTCCACAACGACATCGACATGCCGTTCGCCGAAGCGGACGCCGAACCGGTGTACCTGACGCAGATGAAGGCGCTGCTCAGGCGCCACCCGAAGACCTCGATCATCTGGGCGCACATCGGGCCTCGGGCGCGTCGTGCACCCCGCGCAGGTCTCGGCGGAGCCGGCGGAGCGCGCGCCCAATCACGTGGAGATCGTCGAAGCGATGCTGACCGATCCGACGCTCAAGCCACGTGAACTTCGACATCTCGTGGGACGAAGTGGCCAAGTACGCGGTGGCGTCGCCGCGACACGATCGCGCGCGCCGCGGCGATGCTGAACGCCTATCCCGGATCGATTCCTCTTCGGCACCGACACCGTCGCGCCCGCCGAGCGCGGCGCCGTACTACGCGGTGTTCGACATGTGGGACCCGGTCTGGCGGCTCCTGACGCCGAGGCGAGCCTCAAAGTGCGCAAGGGCAACTACGAGCGGATCTTCAACGAAGGACGCCGGCGCGTCCGGGAGTGGGAGCGCGCGAACGTCAAGTAGCGCGGCGGGTCATCGCCGCCGCCGACATCGGGGGCGGCGTCAGATCTTCGGCAGCGTGACGCCGCTGCTGCTTCTGGTACTTGCCCTTCTTGTCGGCGTACGACAGCTCGCACTCCTCGTCGCTCTGGAAGAACAGCACCTGGGCGATGCCCTCGTTGGCGTAGATCTTGCGCCGGCAGCGGCGTCGTGTTCGAGATCTCGAGCGTCACGAAGCCCTCCCACTCGGGCTCGAACGGCGTGACGTTGATGATGATCCCGCAGCGCGCGTAGGTCGACTTGCCGAGGCAGATCGTCAGCACGTTGCGCGGGATGCGGAAGTACTCGACCGTCCGCGCCAGCGCGAACGAGTTCGGCGGGACGATGCACATGTCCCCCTTGATGTCGACGAACGATCGCGGATCGAACTGCTTGGGGTCGACGACGGTGGTGTTGATGTTCGTGAAGATCTTGAACTCGTCGGCCACGCGGATGTCGTAGCCGTACGACGACACGCCGTACGAGACGACGCCCTCGCGCACCTGCGTGTCCACGAACGGCTCGATCATCCTGTGCTCGAGCGCCATGCGCCGGATCCATTTGTCAGCCTTGATTGCCACGTCCGATACCTCGTCCCGCCGCACGGAGCGGCGGGCCATCTTATCAATATGCTAGACTCGATCTCGCCCAGGCACTCGCGGCCTCGACGGCCACCCCTGCCCAGCAACGCTCGCTCCCCCGCAAACGTCCTGCTCTACTCGCGGTCACCGCAGCGAAAGGCCCCGGAGGTTCCCATGAGTCTCACGCCATACACGACATCGCGTCGGCGGCGCACCACGAGCGCGCCCGCCATTCTTCTCGCCAGCGTCCTGGCGCTGTGGTCCCTTCCGACGCTCGCGCAGACCACGGCCGACCGGCAGTCTGACAGCGCGGTGAAGGCGCTCCTCGAGCAGGTCGATAACGCGCGGGACAAGTTCGAAGGCAACCTGGACAACTCACTGAAGAACTCGACGATCCGCAACGCGACGGGCGAGAGGAGCGTGTCCGGGGCGCTTCAGGACTTCCAGGACAGCACGAAGAAGCTCAAGGATCGATTCACGGACGACTACTCGGCCAGCGCCGAAGTGGAAGTCGTGCTGAAGCAGGGCACCGCGATCGACAGCTTCATGCAGCGCAATCCCGGCGTGACCAAGGGGCGCAGCGAATGGGACCACTTGGCCGCCACGCTCAAGAGCCTCGCTGGCGTCTATGCCACCACCTTCCCGCTTCCGGAGGGCGCCACCGTCCGGCGCATGAACGACAAGGAAACCGCGGCCGCCGCCGAAGCCATTGAGAACTCCGCCGACGAGTATAAGAAGCAGCTCGATGACGACAAGACACTCACCAAGGCCGACAAGGACGCGGGGAAGAAGAGCGCTGAAGCGTTGTCCAAGGCGGCCGACACGCTCAAGTCACGCGTGTCCGATGGCAAGCCGGCGACGGCAGAGATGAGAATCGTCGTCGATCAAGTCGCGAAGCTCGACGCGTTCTCCACGGCGCATCCGGTGCCGCTTACCGCCGCATCCTGGTCCGGTATCAAGACGGCGCTCGGAAAGCTCGAGCAAGCGTTCAACATCGTGCCACCGCCGGTTCGCTAACGGCGCAGCAGGGCCGCCAGAATCGAGAGCACCACGCTCAGGACGAGGCACGTCACGATCGGAAAGTAGAACGTGCTGTTGCCGCGGTGCACGACGATGTCGCCCGGCAGACGACCGAGCGGCAGGCCCGCCTTGATGGCGAGGCCTGCCGCGATCAAGAGCACGCCGAGGACGATCAGGATTCTTGACACGTGAGAAGTCAATAGTTAGAAGCCAGAAGTCAGAAGTTCGGACGCGCACGGTGTCAGCGTGATCCTCGGTACTTCTAACTTCTGGCTTCTGACTTCGAACTTTCTCACAGTTCCATTCCTCTGAAGAAATAGCTGAGTTCGAACGCCGCCGTCTCGGGCGCGTCCGATCCGTGGGTCGCGTTGTGCTCGATCGACGCGCCGAACTCCTTGCGCAGCGTCCCGGCGTCGGCTTTCCCCGGATCGGTCGCGCCCATGAGCGCGCGCCACGTCTTGATGGCGTCGGGCGCCTCGAGCACCATGACGATGCACGGGCCCGACGACATGAAGTCGGTGAGGCTCGCGAAAAACGGCCGCGTGCGATGCACGGCGTAGAAGCCTTCGGCCTCCGCCTTGGTGAGGTGCGTGAAGCGCAGGGCGCGGATGGTGAAGCCGGCGTTCTCGATACGGGCGAGGATGCGCCCCGCCTTCCGCGCCTTCACGGCATCCGGCTTGATGATGGCAAACGTTCGCTCGACGGTCATATCCCGTCGATCTTATAACGAGTCCTCAGTGCACCCGGAAGCTCAGCTGCAAGGTAACGAGCACCGGCGCCGGGACTCCCTGGCACCTGCCCGAATCCGGCTCGAACGTCCACTGGCTGACGGCTTTGAGCGCCTCCGTGTCGAGCCCATAGGTCGTGTCCAGCGACTGCTTGACGCGTGAGCGGGCGACCGTGCCATCCGCGTTGACGACGGCCTCGACGACGACGGTGCCTTCGATCTTGGCCTGCAGCGCGTCGTAGGTGTACCTCGGGTTCGACCGGGTGGAGGAGCTTCGGCGGGCTCGTGCCCTCTGACGGCGCGCGGCACATCCCTTTGGCGAAGTTCGTCCTCCGGCGTCTGCGCCGTCCTGAAGCTGAGGATGAGCGTGACGATCACCGGCTGAGCGTTGCCGTTGCAATCGGTGCCAGGTTTGAACTGCCACTGGCGCGCCGCCTTGATGGCTTCGGCGTCGAGACCCGGATCGAGGCTCTTCACGACGCGCACGGCGCCGACCGTCCCGTCCTTCATGACGACGGCCTCAACCTCGACGTCGCCAGAAACCTTCCGGTGCAAGGCGTCGACGTGTACTGCGGCTCGAGTTGTCTGACGACTTGCGGTGCCGGATCCCGTTCCCAGGGCTCAATGCCCCCTGACCGAACGTATCTGTGGTTTGCGCAAACGGTTGCTGACGCTAACGACGCAATTGCGATTGAGACGACGCCGGCGAATGAGAGCAGCCGTGACGCCATAAGGAGCCTCCGGCATTGAGACGGCCGGGGGGTATCCCGGTCGGGTACGGTTCCAGGGGGTTCCGAGGTTCCGGGGTTCCGGGGTTCCGAAGTCCGAAGATCACCGGCTCCGTCCTGCGCACCTCGGAACCTCGGAACCTCGGAACCTCGGACCCGGCACCCCTACCGTAGGCTCTCCATCAACTCGTCCAGCACCGCCTTCGGCGGCCGGACCCGTTCGGGCGGCAGGAACGCCAGCGGCTCGTCGACGAGGTTGAGCGTCGTCGACGAAGTCGTCCTTGTCGGGCTCGATGTAGAGGATGCCGGTCGCGAACTCGCCGCGGCGCGCCGTCTCGTGCAGCAGCCGCATCGCCGCGATCTTGTCCGACGGGTTGTAGTCCTCGGCCACCTTCCGCAGCAGCAGGTGCGACCCGTCGTGCATCTTGACCGCGGTCGTCGAGCCCGGCTCGTAGTCGACGTTGATGTCCTCGAAGAACGGGACGAAGCTGATCTCGCCGAGCGGCTCGTCGTGGTCCTTGACGTAGGCGTAGCTCTTGGTCGAGCCCTCGTGGTCGTTGAAGGTGACGCACGGCGAGATGACGTCGATCATCGCACGTGCCGCGGTGCGCGATCGCGGCCTTGAGGACCGACGAGCAGCTGCTTCTTGTCGCCCGAGAACGACCGCGCGACGAACGACGCGCCCAGCTCGATCGCGAGCGCGCAGGTGTCGATCGGCGGCAGGTCGTTGACGACGCCGTTCTTCGCCTTCGAGCCCGACGTCGGCGGTCGGCGAGAACTGGCCCTTGGTGAGGCCGTAGCAGCCGTTGTCCTCGATGATGTAGATGAGCGGCAGGTTGCGCCGCATGAGGTGCACGAACTGGCCGATGCCGATGGCGCCGGTGTCGCCGTCGCCGCTGACGCCGATCGCCAGCATGCTGCTGGTTGGCCAGCATCGCGCCGGTGGCCACCGACGGCATGCGGCCGTGCACCGAGTTGAAGCCGTGCGACGGGTTGAGGAAGTACGCCGGGCTCTTGCTCGAGCAGCCGATGCCCGAGAGCTTCAGCACGCGCTTCGGATCGACGCCCATCTCGAAGAACGCGTCGATGATGCGCTCCGAGATCGCGTTGTGCCCGCAGCCGGCGCAGAGCGTCGTCTTGCTGCCGCGGTAGCTCGACACGTCGAGGCCGATGCGGTTGGTGCGCTTCGTCGCAGCCGGGCCGTCACTCATGAGTCCTCTGGTCTGCGACTGGTCCGCGGGCGCAGGCGCGACCTGCGCCGCTCGGCCGCGACCTCTTCCTGCGCCAGGATGTCGTCGGTGATGCTGCGCGCGTCGATCGGCAGGCCGTTGTAGTGCAGGACGCTGCGCAGCCGCGTGCGCGAACTGCCGCCTCGCCGTCCATGCAGCAGCAGGCTCAGCATCTGCGCGTCGCGGTTCTGCTCGACGACGTAGACGCGGTCGTACGCGCGGATGAACTCGTCGACCTCGGCCGTGAACGGATACGCGCGCAGGCGCAGGTACGACGTCCGCAGGCCCGCCTCCTCGCGCAGCTGGTCGCGCGACTCCTCGACCGCCCAGTGGCTCGAGCCGAACGCGATGATGCCGACCGTGGCCGCCGGGTCGTGCTCGACGACCGGCGCCGGCACGACGCGTCTTCGCCGTGTCGAACTTGCGCGCGCAGCCGGTCCATGTTCGCTGACGTAGTCGTCCGGCGCGCTCGGTGTACTGCGCCATCTCGTTGTGGCCGGAGCCGCGCGTGAAGAACGCGCGGCATGCCGGTGCCGGGCACCGTGCGCCACGGGAATCGCCGTCGCCGTCGACGTCCTTGTAGCGGCCCCACGTCGCGCCGAGCTCGCGCAGCTTCGCCTCGTCGAGCACCTTGCCGCGGTCGAGCGGCTTGCTCCGGATACGTGAACGGCTCGGCCATCCACGTGTTCATGCCGAGGTCGAGGTCGCTCATCACGAAGACGATCGTCTGGAGCCGCTCGGCCAGGTCGAACGCCTCCATCGCCATCTCGTAGCACTCCTCGCACCGACGCCGGCAGCAGCACACGTGCCGCGTGTCGCCGTGCGAGTTGACCGCCGACGAACAGCATGTCGCCCTGCGCCGTGCGCGTCGGCAGGCCCGTCGACGGCCCGACGCGCTGGATGTCGAACACGACGGCCGGAATCTCCGCGTAGTACGCGAGCCCGGCGAACTCGGACATCAGCGAGATGCCCGGCCCGGACGTCGACGTCATCGCGCGCGCGCCCGCCCAGCCGGCGCCGACGACCATGCCGAGCGCGGCGATCTCGTCCTCCGCCTGGACGATCGCGAACGTCGCCTTCCCCGTCTCTTGTCCATGCGGTACTTCCGCATGTAGCCGATGAGCGTCTCGGGCAGCGACGAGGACGGCGTGATCGGATACCAGGCGACGACGGTCACGCCGGCGAACATGCAGCCCATGGCCGCCGCGGCGTTGCCCTCGACGAGGATCTGCCCGGCGGTCTTGTCCATCCGCTCGACGCGGTACGGGTCGCGCTTCTCGAGGTGCTCGGCGGCGTACGCCTTCCGCCGCTTCGAGCGCGCCCATGTTGAGCGTCATCGCCTTCGGCTTCTTGCCGAGCTGCTTGCCGAGCGCCTTCTCCATCTCGCCCAGCTCGATCGACAGCAGCTGCGAGAGCACGCCGTCGTAGATCATGTTCTTGACGAGACGGCGAAGCTTCGCGTCCGGTGCAGACCTCGGCGACGATCTTGTCGAACGGCACCGGATAGAAGATCAGATCGCTGCGCAGGACGTCGAGCTTGAGCGGCGCGTCGTAGACGACGGCGCGGCCCGGCTCGAGCGAGAGGACGTCTTCCTGCGCGGTCTCCGGATTCATCGCGACGAGGAAGTCGATTTCCTTCTTCCGGCTGATGTAGCCGCGCTGGTTCGCGCGGATGGTGTACCAGGTCGGCAGGCCGGCGATGTTCGACGGGAACAGGTTCTTGCCCGACACCGGCACGCCCATCTGGAAGATCGAGCGCAGCAGGACGAGGTTCGCCGTCTGGCTGCCCGATCCGTTGACCGTGGCGACCTGGATGCTGAAGTCGTTGACGACCTGCGAGCGCGCCTCGCGTGCGCTCGCGTTCTGCGGCAGGAAGTGGTGTGCTCACACTTATGGTCGAGTATATCCCGAGTCAGCTGGCTTTCAGGGCGTCCGCGGCCGCGCGGCCGATGTCCGCCGGGCTCTTCACGACGCGCACGCCCGCCGCCGACAGCGCCGCCATCTTCTCCGCCGCCGTGCCCTTGCCGCCGGCAATGATGGCGCCCGCGTGGCCCATGCGGCGTCCCGGAGGCGCCGTCTGGCCCGCGATGAATCCCACGACTGGCTTCTTGAACGAGGCCTTGATGTACGCGGCCGCTTCTTCCTCCGCGCTGCCGCCGATCTCGCCGATCATGACCACGGCCTCGGTCTCCGGGTCGTCCGCGAACAGCGTCAGCGCGTCGATGAACGACGTGCCGATCAGCGGATCGCCGCCGATGCCGATGCACGTCGTCTGGCCGAGCCCGAGGCCGGTCAGCTGGTGGATGGCCTCGTAGGTCAGCGTGCCGCTCTTCGAGACGATGCCGACGCGGCCCTTCCTGGCAGATGTGCCCGGGGATGATGCCCGCCTTTGCCCGGCCCGCGGAGATCGAGCCCGGGCAGTTCGGACCGATCAGGCGCGTCGGGCCTGTCCTCGAGGAACGTCAGCGCGCGCATCATGTCGAGCGTCGGAATGCCCTCGGTGATGCACACGGCGAGCGGCAGTCCGGCGTCGGCCGCTTCCATGACGGCGTCCGCGCCGCCCGGCGGCGGCACGAAGATCACCGAGGCGTTGGCCCCGGTTTCGCGGACGGCATCGGCGACCGTGTTGAAGACCGGCCAGCCCTCGTGCGTCGTGCCGCCCTTGCCGGGCGTGACGCCGCCGACGACGTTCGTGCCGTACGCCTGCGCCTGCTTGGCGTGAAACGTGCCCTCGCGTCCGGTCAGGCCCTGGACGATGAGGCGGGTCTTCCTGTCGATCAGAACGGCCATTCTCTCTCCACACCCTTCCTGGAAATGGGTCGAACGCGTGAATGGGTGACTGGGTGACGGGGTCGCCCGAGACACTATGAGGCCGCCGCGACCACGCGCTCGGCCGCTTCGCGCATCGTGTCGGCCGTCGTGAAATTCAAGCCGCTCTCGCGCAGCATCTGCTTGCCGAGCTCGACGTTCGTGCCTTCCATGCGAATCACGATCGGCACGGGCACGCCGAGGTCCTTGACGGCCGCGATGACGCCCTGCGGCGAGCACGTCGCACCGCAGGATGCCGCCGAAGATGTTGATGAGCACGGCCTTGACGCGCGGTGTCGGACATCAGGATCCGGAACGCGTTCTTGATCTGCTCGGCGTTGGCGCCGCCGCCGACGTCGAGGAAGTTCGCCGGCTCCCCGCCCGCCAGCTTGATGATGTCCATCGTCGCCATCGCGAGGCCGGCGCCGTTGACCATGCAGCCGATCGTGCCGTCGAGCTTGATGTAGTTGAGCGAGAACTTCGACGCCTCGATCTCGAGCGGCTCCTCCTCGCCGAGATCGCGCAGCTCCTTGATGTCCGCGTGCCGGTACAGCGCGTTGTCGTCGAAGTTCATCTTCGCGTCGAGCGCGAGCAGGTCGCCCGCGGCGGTGACGACGAGGGGGTTGATTTCGATGAGCGACGCGTCGGTCGCGACGAACGCCTGGTAGACCGCCATCATGAGCTTGACGGCCTTGCCGACCTGGTCGCCGGCCAGGCCGAGCGCGAACGCGAGCCGGCGCGCCTCGAACGGCTGCAGCCCGATTGCCGGATGGACGAACGCCTTGTGGATGCGATCGGGCGTCTCCGCGGCGACCTTCTCGATCTCGACGCCGCCTTCCGGAGCTGACCATCATCACGGGCCGCTGCGTCGAGCGATCGATGACGAGCGCCAAGGTACAGCTCGCGCGTCATCTGCGAGCCCTTCCTCGACGAGCACGCGGCTGACCTTGCTGCCTTGCGGGCCGGTCTGGTAGGTCACCAGCTGCATGCCGAGCATCTTGGCGGCCAGATCGCGCGGCCTCGCCCGGGCTCTTGGCCACCTTGACGCCGCCGCCCTTGCCACGCCCGCCGGCGTGAATCTGTGCCTTGACGACGACCGTGCCGCCGCCGAGCTGTTCCGCCGCCGCGCGCGCCTCATCCGCCGTCGCGGCCACGGCCCCCTTCGGGACGGGCACGCCGTAGCTCGCCAGAATGGCCTTGGCCTGATACTCGTGAATCTTCATCGCGCGGACATTTTATAAGAAGCTCCGCGCGAGTGCCGCGCGGCGCCACCCCCGCCGCCCCGGCCCCGGCCGGTAACGCCGTTACCGTACTTCACCACACGGCGCGCCTTCATGTCGTAGACATCCCCGGCGGACAGCACGAAATACGGCTTCTCCCAAGGCTGGTAGGGGCGCGTGCTGTCGTGAATGGCGACCTTCCACTTCCCCATCACCTCGAACTGATCGCCGTGCACGATGATGCCCGTGTCCTCGGAGAGACCGATGCCGAGCAGGTCGGGATACTTCTTGATCACCGGGATGAGATCGTCCCAGCGATTGCGGGCGTTGATGTGCTGATCGATCGCCGAACGCCGCAGGAACGCGAAGCCGTGCTGGTGTGCCGGCTCGTCGGTCATGACGATGTCGGGGCCTTTCGTATCGCCGCGGACCAGGTACTCACCCTGGATCGTGGCGCCGGCCGAGCTGCCGGCGATGACACCGCCGCGGTCGAGGACCTTCCGGAACTCCTCGAGCGCGCGCGTGTTCATGTACGAGTCGACGCCGTTCCATTGACGCCCGCCGTCGAACCACACGCCATCGGCCTCACGAAGCGGCGCGACGAACGCCTCGGTGTCGGCGACCTTCGGATCCGCCGTGTGCAGCATCTTGACGTGCGTCAGGCCGCGCTTGACCCACGGCGCCAGCACGGTGGCTTCGTCATACACGCGAAGGCTGCCGTTGGCCTGCCGATTGCCGTTGTTGGTCGGGATGATGACGAAGTTCTTGTCCTTGCCGCCGGCCAGATCGATGAATTTCTGGGCCAGGCCCGATCCGTCCTGCATGTTGCCGCCGATGATCACGAGCCAGCCCTTCGCCGGCCCGTACTGCGGGACGTCGTTGGCCTGCCGGGCGGCCTGTCCAGCCGGAGCGATGACGAAGACAAGGAAAGCGAGCAGCAGCAGGGATGACAGTCGTCGAGCGCGCATGGCAGTCCTCCGCGAGGGGATTGACGATGACGCGCCTACTCTACCGCCAACGGCTGGCCCAGCCTATTGCAGCCAGCCGCCGCCGAGCGTGCGGTACAGCTCCGCGCGCGCGCGGAGCTCGGCGCCGCGGGTCTGCGCGAGGAGCAGCTGCTGGCGGAAGAGCTACTGATCGGCGATCAGAATCTCGATGTAGCTCGCGAGCCCGGAGTCGTAACGCTCGCGTGACAGGTCGGCCGCGTCCTGCAGGACGCCGACGGCCGTCTGCAGCTCCACGCGAATCTCCGCGAGCTTCTGAATCGTGAGCAGCGAGTTGGCGACTTCACGGTAGCCGTTCAGTGCAGCTTTCTGATACTCGGCCACCGCCGCCGTGTAGCGCGCCTGCATGGCTTCGTAGTTCCGGCGAATCCGGCCGCCCTGAAACACGGGCTGGAGCAGGCCGGCGCCGACCGACCAGACGGCCCCCTCGCCGCCGAGAAACGTCGTCAGATCGCCGCTGACGCCGCCGAGAAACCCGGTCAAGCTGATCGACGGGAAGAAGAGCGCTTTCGCCGCCCCGATATCGGCGTTGGCCGCGACGAGCAGCTCCTCGGCGCCGACCACGTCGGGCCGCCGCTCGAGGAGCGTCGCCGGCAGACCGGCCGGAATCGGCGGCGGCAGATCCGGCAGCAGGCCCGTCGGACGCGTGACCGGGCCGGGCGGGCGGCCGAGCAGCATCGAAATGGCGTTCTCGACCGCGCCGATCTGATTCTCGAGATCCGGAATCGAGCCGGCCGTCTGCGAGCGGTTGGCGATCGCCTGGTCGAGCTCGAGGCGATTCGACACGCCGCCGTCGAGGCGGTTGCGGAAGTACGTCACCGTGTCGTCGTTCAGCCGCAGCGTGTCGCGCGCGATCTGCAGCTGCACGTCGAGTTCCCGCAGCAGGAAGTAGTTCGTAGCGACGTCGCCGACGAGGGTCACGAGCACGCCGCGGCGGCTCTCCTCGGTGGCCAGAAAGACCGCGAACGCCGCTTCGTTCTGGCGCCGCAACCGCCCGAACAGATCCATCTCCCAGGAGAGCTGAAAGCCGTACGTGCCGCTCTGGTTGACGCTGTCGCCCTTCGGATTGTCCGGCGTCGTCGGCGTGTTCGATGCCTGGCGCACGTTGTAGGCCGCGACGCCGTCCACCTGCGGATACAGGAAGGACTTGGCGATGCCCGCTTGCGCGCGCGCTTCCTCGACGTGCGCCACGGCGACCCGCAGATCGAGGTTGTTCGCGATCGCCTCGCGAATCAACACCTGCAGCGCCGGGTCGTCGAAGACCTGCCACCAGGGCAGGTCGGCCATGGACTGGGCCTGATCGGTTCCCTGGACAAAGCGGTATTGCGCGGGCGCGGGCATCTGCGGGCGCTTGTAGTCGGGCCCGACCGTGCAGCCGGCCAGGATCGCGGCGCCGGCGAGCGTCAGCAGCAGTCGCGTGGGTGAGGCCGTCCGCGCCACGTCAGTGTCCTCCCGGCCCGCCCGGCGTCGCCGGCGGCGGCTGAGAGGCCAGGGTGCCGGACGCCGGCGCCGGCGCGTGCTTCGCGCCTCCGCCCGTCACCCGCTCGACGACGACGTACAGCATCGGAATGAGGCAGACGCCCAGGATCGTCGCGATCAGCATGCCGAAAAACACCGTCACGCCCATGACTTTGCGGCCTTCCGCGCCCGCCCCGCTCGCCGTGAGCAGCGGCACGACGCCGAGAATGAACGCGAACGCCGTCATCAGAATCGGCCGGAGGCGCAGCTTGGCGGCGACCAGCGCCGCCTCCACGAGGTCCATGCCCTTTTCGTGCTCGACCTTCGCGAACTCGACAATCAGAATGGCGTTCTTGGCGGCCAGACCGATCAGCATGATGAGCCCGATCTGGGCGAAGACGTTGTTGACGTAGCTCGGCGAGAACTGCCGCATCAGCCAGAGGCCGAAGTAGGCGCCAAACGCCGCGAACGGCGTGCCGAGCAGCACGCTGAACGGCAGTCCCCAGCTTTCGTACTGGGCCGCGAGAATGAGGAAGACCAGCAGGACGGCGAGCGCGAACGTCAGCGCCACGCCGGGCGCGCGCCGCTCCTGGAAGGACATGTCCGCCCAGTCATGGCTCATGTCGGCCGGCAGCACCGCTTTGGCTGTCTCGTCGAGCGCGTTCAAGGCCTGCGAGGACGAGTACCCCGCGGCGGGCACGCCGGTCAGCTCGGCCGTCCGGAACAGGTTGAACCGGTTGGTGAATTCCGGACCGGAGGCCGGCCTCGTCGTCACGAGCGAGTCGAGCGGCACCATCGCCGCCCTTCGCGCCGCGAACGAAGAACAGGCCGAGCTGGCTCGGATCCTTCCGGAACTCGGGCTCCGCCTGCATGTACACCTTGTAGACCCGCCCGAACCGGTTGAAGTCGTTGATGTAGGCGCTGCCGAGCAGCGCGCCGAGCGTCGTGTTGACGTCGCTCAACTGGACGCCCGACTTCTGCGCGCTTGCTCCGATCGATGTCGGCGTAGACCTGCGGCACGCTCGCGCGATAGAGCGTTGCGATCCGGCCGATCTCGGGCCGCTTCCTGCGCCGCAACGAGGAACTTCTGCGTCTGCTCCGCCAGATACTCCGGCGTGCCGCCGCTGCGATCCTGCAGCTCCATCGTGAAGCCGGCGCCCGTGCCAAGGCCCGGAATGGCGGGCGGGCCGAACGCCACACACCGTCGCCTCGGGAATCTGCTGCGCGAACGCGCGATTGAGAGCGGCGACCACCCCGCTCGCATGCGACTCCGGCGTCTTGCGCTCCTCCCACGGCTTGAGCTGGATGAAGAAGAAGCCGATGTTCGACGAGTAGGCGCCGGTCAGCAGGCTGTAGCCGCTGATCGTATTGAAGCCCTCGACGGCCTCGTTCTTCTCGAGCATCGGCCTCCGCCTTCCGCATCACCGCGTCGGTCCGCTCGAGCGAGGCGGCGTCGGGCAGCAGCGCGTTGACGAGCAGGTAGCCCTGGTCCTCCTCGGGCACGAACCCGCCCGGAATCCGGCGGACGATGACCACCATGAGCGCGATCAGCACGCCGATGAAGACCAGGCTGCGGAACATCTTCCGGACGAGCACGCCCGCGAAGCTCACGTACCGGTCCGTCGTCGAGCCGAACACGCGTGTTGAACCAGTTGTAGAAGCCGCGACAGCGGCGACTTCTTGCCCGTGGGCGCCTTGAGCAGCAGCCCCGCCAGCGCCGGACTGAGCGTCAGCGCGTTGACGACCGACAGCAGCACCGACAGCGCAATCGTGATCGCGAACTGCTGATAGAGCCGGCCCGAGATGCCCCCCATGAAGCCGACCGGCACGAAGACGGCGCTCAGGATCAGACCAATCGCGATCACCGGCCCGGACACCTCCTCCATGGCCTTGATCGTCGCCTCCTTCGGCGTCATCCCGTGCTCGATGTGGTGCATGACCGCCTCCACCACGACGATCGCATCGTCGACGACGATGCCGATGGCGAGCACGAGGCCAAGCAGCGACAGGACGTTGATCGAGAAGCCGAGCATCGGGAAGAAGATGAACGCGCCGATCAGCGACACCGGCACGGTCATCAGCGGGATGAGCGTCGCGCGCCAGTTCTGCAGGAAGACGAAGACGACGATGAGCACGAGCGCCACGGCCTCGAAGAGCGTGTGCACGATCTCGCTGATGCCTTCCGTGACCGGCAGCGTCGTGTCGAGCGACACGAGGTAGCTCCATGTCGCGCGGAAAGCGCGTCGCCAGGTCGGCCATCGTGGCCTTGATCCGGTCGGCGACCTCGAGCGCGTTCGTGCCCGGAATCTGAAAGACCGCGATCACCGCCGCGGGCTGCCCGTCGTGGCGCCCCACGGCGTTGTAGAGCATCGTGCCGAGCTCCAGCCGGGCGACGTCCTTCAGCAGCACCTGCGACCCGTCAGGATTCGTGCGCAGGATGATGTTGCCGAACTCCTCCTCGTTGAGCAGCCGGCCCTGCGTGCGGACGGTGTAGGTGTACTCCGTGCCCGACGTGGCCGGCGGCCCGCCGATCTGCCCCGCCGGACGTCAGCTGGTTCTGCTGCGAGATGGCGTTGGCGATGTCCGGGATCGTGAGCCCGAGCCGGCCGATCCGATCCGGCCGCAGCCACACCCGCATCGCGTAGTCGCTGCCGCCGAACAGGTTGATCTGTCCGACGCCCGGGATGCGCGCGATCGCGTCGTTGATGTTGATCGTCGTGTAGTTCGAGAGGAAGTTGTTGTCGTAGGTGCCCTTCGGCGACTTGATCGAGAGGACCAGGAGCGGAAACGCCAGCGCCTTCTTCACCGTCACGCCGTAGTTCTTCACCGACTGCGGCATCTGCGGCATGGCCTGCGACACGCGGTTCTGCGTGAGCACGTTGTCCATGTCGAGATTCGAGCCGACCTCGAACGAGACCTTCAGCGTCAGCGTCCCGTCGTTCGCGTTGGTCGACTTCATGTAGATGCATCTTCTCGACGCCGTTGATCTGCTGCTCGAGCGGCGTGGCCACCGAGGCCTCGACGTCGGTGGCGCTCGCGCCGATGAACGTCGTCGTCACCTGGACCATCGGCGGGACGATCTCGGGATACTGCGCGATCGGCAGCCCCTGCATCGCGACGAGACCGAGCAGCACCGTGATGATGGAGAGCACCATCGCGACGATCGGGCGATTGACGAAGAAGCGAGCCATGACCTACTTCGCCTCGCCGGCCGGGGCGCCGCCCGGCGCCCCGGCGCGGGCGCCGGCTTGGCCGTGACCGTCATGCCGTCCTGCACGCGCTGCATGCCCTCGACGACGACCCGCTCGCCCGGGCTTGAGGCCGTCTTCGATGACCCAGAGGCTGTCGACCCGCATGCCGACCTTCACGTTGCGGAACGCGACCTTGTTGTCGGCGACCGACGACGGCGACGCTGTAGAGATTCTGCAGCTCCTGCACGGCGCGCTGCGGCACGAGCAGCGCGCCGGTCTTGACGTCGAGCAGCGATCCGCGCGCGCCCGTACTGGCCGGGCCGGAGCACGGGACCGGGATTCGGAAAGATGAACTGGACGCCGAGCGTGCCGGTCGTCGGATCGACGGCGCGTTCGACCGGGCCCAAGCCGGCCCTTGTGCGGATACTGCGTCCCGTCGGCGAGCGTGAGCATCGACCTCCAAGTCCTTGGCGCCCGCCGCCTGCGCCGATTGGCGCCGCTTGACCAGCCGCAGGTAGTCCGCTTCCGTGACGCCGACGCGGAGGATGATCGGGTCGATCTGCGAGATCGTGGTGAGCAGCGTCGGCTCGCCGCGGCCGACCAGATTGCCCGGCTTGACCTGCGTCGTGCCCACCAGCCCGGCGATCGGCGAGTCGATCCTCGTGTATCCGAGATCGATGGTCGCCTTCTCGACGGCCGCCTTCGCGGCCTCTACCTGCGACGTCGCGGCGTTCTGGGCCGCGACGGCGTTGTCGAGCTCCTGCTGGCTCACCGCCTGCTTGACCACCAGCGGCCGGTAGCGGTTGACGTCGTTGTTCGCTTTCTCGAGGCGCGCCTCCGCCGTCGCGAGATCCGCTCTCGCGCCGGCGAGCGCCGCTTCGAACGGCTTTCGATCGATCTGATACAGGAGCGCGCCCTTGCTGACGAACGTCCCTTCCTGAAAATTGACCGTCTCCAGAAATCCCTCGACGCGCGCGCGGATGTCCACGTCCTGATAGCCCTGCGTCTGGCCGATCAGGTCCAGATAGACCGGCACATCGCGCTGGACGACGTCAGTGACGTACACCTCAGGGGGCGGCGGGGCTGGCGGCGGCGCCGGTTTCTCGCAGGCCATGCCGACCGCCGCGGCAAAGGCGGCCACGCCAAGCCTCATCGTGATCGACAGACAGGCGGCACGCCGGCTGGGAGTGACGTTCGAACGCATTTCACAACCTCCGATCGCCACGCCGGCGACATCTCCACCTTCGGTCCGAACTGATCCTTCGGACACCCCAGACTGCGCACGTCTCAGCGGAAGACATCTTCTCATGTGGCTCGAGCTCGCATGGCCGCTGCCCTTCGCCCCGTTCAGAAGCTGTACGCGACGTAGGCCATGCCGTAACTGAAGTTCTTCGTGCGCCCCGTCGCCTGCTCCACGGCCTTGCCGGGATTCGCGAAGGCGACGACGACGCTGATCGAAAAGTTCTGATTCAGCTTCCAGTCGGTGTACCAGTCCAACTCGGTGGCCGCATGGTTGTCGGTCACCCGCGGCCCGTAGCTGGCCGGCTGATCGATGCGGAAGTCGTAGAAGATGACGCCGGTGCCGATCGAGTCGCGCGGCTCGACGTGCGCGCGCACCTGGTGCGAGATCAGGTTGGAGTTGACGAGGAAGTACTCGCCCGCGATCTCACCCTGCCACCAGGAGCCCCAGTCCGAGAAGCCGCTGAACAGCGTGTCGACTGCCTCGTCCTTCGGCGTGCTCGGGTCGTCGCCTTGGAAGAAGGCATAGCGGTACGACAGCCTCGGCTGCCAGGTCATCTTGCTCAGGTGATACCCGCCCTGCACCGTCCAGGCGTTCGCGTCGCGCAAATCGCCATTGCGCTCCGAGGCGTACTCGAACGCAAACGACAGGTCCGGCAGTCGTGGCACCGGCGCGGTGTCGGCGCGCACGTTGAAGACATCCAGCCCGTCTCGGTCGGGCCGCACATCGGGGTTGGCCAGGGTGTGGAAGTACGTCACGCCGAACGTATTGGCGTCGCCGTGCGTGAACTCGTAATTCGCGCCCCACAGCCGATTGTCGGTGTCGTCTTCCGGGAGATCGTCCCGCTTCAAGTAGAAGGCCTCCACCTTGTGGGACCCGGGGTTGAACTGGGCGATCGCGCCGAACGCAAACGCCTTGCGGGCGTTCGTCCAGTATCCGCCGCGGCTGCCGCCTTCCGCCGCGCCGTCGTAGATCAGCATGCCGGTGCCGAGCTTGTAGGGCACCCGGCCGACGGAGATGTCAATCGCATTCTCGCCCAGCCTTTTGAGCGCATCCCCCGACCGCCAGCCGATCGCCAGGTCATCGATGCCGAACGACGAAACATCCGGACCGACAGAGCCGGGCGCTTCACCATACGTACGCTCACCGACCGCGCTCAGCTTGCCGTAGAACTCGCTGGCGGCCTTCGTCTCGAACGTGCCCGAGAGCGCCGGTTTCGCGTAGCCCTCGAACCACTGGTCGCTCAGATTCTGCTGGAAGCCCGGATTGTGCGGATTGTCGTAGAAGGAATTGGCGAACCCGAAGGTGCCCCACCCGGCGTCGAAATTGAACGTCCAGTTGATCTTGGCCGGTAGCCCTGTGGGTCGTGACTCGGCTTGTGGGGTCGCCTGGTCCGAGGAGGCGACGGCAGTTCCGATCGGCGTCTGAGCACCGGCAATGGCGGGCATCATTCCGAGGCCCAAGAGCAGGGAACACGTTCTTGCGGCAGGTTCGACAATCAAATCGGGCTCCTCGGCGCCGGCCGGCTGGTGGCGCTGCCTCACCGGTTTCCCGAGCACGTCTCGTGCCACCAATCCGGCACGCACTTCATCGCGAAAAGGCCGGGGGGCCTGGAAAGTCTCGCGGACGTGCGCGGGCGCCACGCGACGCGCCTCCGAGGGGCCGGAGCCAGCACGAAACACTGGAGGACTATGGGTGATGTCGCCGCTTCACCCGCAGCTGCGCCAGCGATCGCACGAGCGAGGCGTTCACCGACGCGACTTCCTCGTCCGACAACTTCTCCTGAAGGCGTGCGGCCGCACGCTGTCTGGCCTCCTCCGCCCTGACTTCGTCGATCTTGTCCGCAGGAAGGGCCATGTCGGTCACGATCGAGATTCGATCGGCCTCGATGTCGATGAGCCCCTCGCCCACCGCCAGGAACTGGTCCTGCCCGTCCTTGCGCTGCACGATGATCTCGCCCGGCACGATCTGCGTGATGAGCGGCACGTGCATGGGATAGACGCCAATCTGCCCCTCGACGGCCGGCAGCGTCACCATGAGGACGTCCTCGTCGTAGACGACCGCCTCGGGCGTGACAATCTGCAGCTTCATCGTCGGCGCCATGCGGTCACCCCTGCGTGATCTCTTCGATCGCGCCCTTCATGTAGAAGTCGCCTTCCGGCACGCTGTCGTGCTTGCCCTCGAGAATCTCCTTGAACCCGCGGATCGTGTCCTTGACGTCCACCTGCCGGCCCTCGCGGCCGGTGAAGACCTGGGCGGAGCTGAACGGCTGACTGAGGAAGCGCTGGATCTTCCGCGCGCGATAGACGGTGACCTTGTCCTCCGGCGACAGCTCGTCCATGCCGAGGATCGCGATGATGTCCTGCAGGTCCTTGAAGCGCTGGAGCACCCGCTGGACGCCGCGGGCGACGTCGTAGTGCTCCTGCCCGACGATGTCGGGCGCGAGCGCGCGCGACGTGGACGCGAGCGGATCGACCGCCGGGTAGATTCCGAGCTCCGCGATGGCGCGGTCGAGCACGATCGTCGCATCGAGGTGCGCGAACGTCGTCGCCGGCGCCGGATCGGTGAGGTCGTCGGCCGGGACGTACACGGCCTGGAACGAGGTGATCGAGCCCTTCTTGGTGGAGGTGATGCGCTCCTGCAGCGCGCCCATCTCGGCCGCCAGCGTGGGCTGGTAGCCGACCGCGCTCGCCGTGCGCCCGAGCAGCGCCGAGACTTCCGCGCCGGCCTGGGAGAACCGGAAGATGTTGTCGATGAAGAGCAGCACGTCCTGGTTCTTCTCGTCGCGGAAGTACTCCGTGATGGCGAGCCCGGAGAGCGCGACGCGGAGCCGGGCGCCTGGCGGCTCGTTCATCTGACCGTAGACCAGCGCGATCTTCGACGCGCCGAGATCCTGCTGGTTGATGACGCCGGCGTCCGACATCTCGTGGTACAGGTCGTTGCCCTCGCGCGTCCGCTCGCCGACGCCGGCGAACACCGACACGCCGCCGTGGAGCTTCGCGATGTTGTTGATGAGCTCCATGATGACGACCGTCTTGCCCACGCCGGCGCCGCCGAACGCGCCGACCTTGCCGCCCTTGAGGAACGGACAAATCAGGTCGATCACCTTGATCCCGGTCGTCAGGACTTCGGGCGAGGTGGACTGATCGGCGAGCGGCGGTGGCGGTCGATGAATCGGATAGCGCTTCTCGGTCATCGACCGGCCCCCGCTCGTCGACCGGATGGCCCGTGACGTCGAAGATCCGGCCCATCACGCTCGTCGCCGACCGGCATCGAAATCGGTCCGCCGCTGTCGACGACCTCGAAGCCGCGCTTGAGGCCCTCGGTGCCGGACATGGCAATCGAGCGCACCCACCGGTCGCCAAGATGCTGCTGCACCTCGAGCGTCAGCGTGACGGGCTCGCCGAGCACCTTGAACTCGACCGTCAGGGCGTTGTTGATGGCCGGCAGCGACTCGTGGAATTCGACGTCGACCACCGGACCCGACACTTGAACGATTCGGCCCGTGTTCATCGTAATGTCCTCGCCGGGACTGGGCGGCGCCTCATCCGGCCTGCCCGCCGGCAATCTCGAGCAGCTCCTTGGTGATGTTGCCCTGCCGCAGCTTGTTGTATTCGAGGCTCAAGTCGGCGATGAGCTCCTCGGCGCTGTCGGTGGCGCTCTTCATCGCCACCATCCGGGCGCTCTGCTCGCTCGCTTTGGCGTTCAGGAGCACGAAGTACATGATGAGATTGAGATAGTGCGGCAGCAGATAGCCGAGCACCTCGCCGGCACTCGGCTCGAACAGGCTGCTCCCGGTGTCGGCGGCCAGGTCCTCTTCGTCGGGCCCGCCCCCGGCACCGCGACCGACGTGATCGCGCCGATCGGCAGCAGCTCCATCGTCACCGCCTGCTGCGTCATCGTGTTGACGAAGCGCGTCGCCACGATCTTCACCTCATCCACGTCGCCCTTGAGGAAGATGTCGCGCGCCAGCGCGGCGATGGCCCGCGATTCGCCGTAGCGCGGGGTGTCGCCGTACGGGAACTCGGCGATCAGCTGCGCGCTTGCGTGCGCGCGACGAACTGCCCCGCCTTGCGTCCGGCCGTGATGAACACCGTCGAGGCGGGATCGAACTGTCGACGCGACACGAAAGATGTTGGTGTTGAGCGCGCCGCACAGTCCCTTGTCGGCCGCGACCAGGATGACGGCCCGCTTGCGGACGTCGCGGACCTCGAGGAGCGGATGCTTGAACTCCGCCGCGCGGCTGGTTGCCCGGCGCTGAATCTGGTACAACTCCCGCGCGAAGGGCCGCATCGCCAGCGCGGCTTGCTGGGCCTTGCGCATCTTGGAGGCCGCCACCATCTGCATCGCCCGGGTAATCTGCGCGGTGCTCTGATCGACTTGATCCGCCGGCGAAGCTCGCGTGGGCTCTGCATGGCTCATTTCGTCCAGGTCTGCTTGAACTGCTCGGCCGCCGCCTTCAGCTCGGCCGTCAGCGCGTCGCTCAGCGCCCTTTCGGCCGCAATCTTCTCCAGCACCTCGGGCTTGCGCGTCGTCAGGAAGTCCGTCAGCTTCGCCTGGAACTCCTTGATCCGCTCGACCGGCACGTCGTCGACGAAGCCGTTCTGGACCGCCCAGATGACGGCCACCTGGATCTCGACGGGGATCGGGTTGTACTGCGGCTGCTTGAAGAGCTCGACGATGCGCCCGCCGCGATCGATCTTGCGCCTGCGTGGTCGCGTCGAGGTCGGAGCCGAACTGCGCGAACGCCGCCAGCTCGCGGAACTGCGCGAGGTCGCCCTTGAGCTGCCCGGCCACCTGCTTCATCGCCTTGATCTGCGCGGCCGAGCCGACGCGCGAGACCGAGATGCCCGACCGAAATCGCGGGGCGCACGCCCTGGTAGAACAGGTCCGTTTCCAGGAAGATCTGCCCGTCGGTGATCGAGATGACGTTCGTCGGAATGTAGGCCGAGACGTCGCCGGCCTGCGTCTCGATGATCGGCAGCGCCGTGAGCGATCCGTTGCCGTACTTTTCGCCGACCCGCGCGGCGCGCTCGAGCAGCCGGCTGTGCAGGTAGAACACGTCGCCCGGATACGCCTCGCGGCCGGAGGGGCGCTTGAGCACGAGCGACACCTGGCGGTAGGCGACGGCGTGCTTCGACAGGTCGTCGTAGACGATGAGCGCGTCCATGCCGTTGATCCATGAACCACTCGCCCATCGCGGCGCCCGGCAAACGGCGCGAGATACTGGCTCGCGGCCGAGTCGGCCGCCGGCGACGCGACGATGATCGTGTACGGCAGCGCGCCGGCTTCCTCGAGCACCGCGATCGAGCGGGCGATGGTCGACTGCTTCTGGCCGATGGCGACGTAGATCGAGTACAGCGGGCGGTAGTCCTTGTCTCCCGCAGCCTCGGCGGCGCTTGTTGATCCGCGCCTGGCTGATGATCGTGTCGATGCAGATGGTGGTCTTGCCGGTCGACCGGTCGCCGATGATCAGCTCGCGCTGGCCGCGGCCGATCGGAATCATCGCGTCGATCGCCATGATGCCGGTCTGCACCGGCTGCCCGACGGGTCTGCGGCGGATGATGCCGGGCGCGATTTTCTCGACCGGGTACGATCGTGTCGCTGGCGATCGGACCCTTGCCGTCCAGCGGCTCGCCGAGCGTGTTGACCACGCGGCCGAGCAGCCCCTTGCCGACGGGGACCTGGAGCAGCTTGCCGGTAGTCGCGGACCTCGCCGCCTTCCTCGAGCTGCGTGTAGTCGCCCAGGATGATGACGCCAACTTCGGTTTCGTCGAGCGTTCAGGGCCAGACCGGTGACGCCGTGCCCGAAATCGAGCATCTCGTTCAGCATCACGTCGCCGAGCCCTTCGACCCGGGCGACGCCGTCGCCGATCTCGCGAATCGTGCCGACGCTCTGCTTGGTGATCGCGGCCTTGGCGCCGGCGATCTGTGCTTCGATGTCCTTGACCAGGTCAGCCATGTCCCGTGCCTCGTCCGCAAATGGTCGTCAGAGTTTCGACTCGATGGCGTCGAGTCGTCCCCGGATGCTGCCGTCGTAGACGTCGCTGCCGACCTGGATCCGCATTCCGCCGATCAGCGCGGGGTTGTCCACGAACGACGTCGTGATGCCCGGCCCGTGCGTGCTCGCGACGCCGGTGACGATCTCGCCGCGCACCCGGTCGCTGACCGGCACGGCGCTTTCGACGCGGGCGGAATGCCGCTGCCGGTCCAGGCGCACGAGCCTCTGAAATTCGGTCAGCATCGCGATCACCCCGCGGCGTCTCGACGCGACCGCCCGCTCGACGACCTTGCTCGCGCGCGCCTCGTCGAGCTGCCCGCCGACGAGGCAGAAGCGGAAGAGCTGGCGCGCCGACCGCCTGATCCGACGCTTGCTGGCCTGCATGATGTCCCTCAGGCGCTGAGCTGCCTGGCCGTCTCCTCCGCCAGACGCTGCTGATCCTCTGGCGTCAGGATCTTGCCGGTCACGCTCGCCGTGGTGTACAGGACGAGCCGTCCCACCTCGCGCTTGAGCTCGGCGAGCATGCGCAGGCGATCCTGTTCGGCCGCCTCGTGCGCTTTGGCGATGATCTGTTCCGCGGACGCGCGCGCCTTTGCCGTTTCGAGCACCTCGACGCGCGCCGCCGCCGCGTGCGCGTCTTCGATCAGCTTCGCGCCCTCGAGGTTGGCTCTCCCCAGCACCGCCTGCCGCTCGCTCTCGATCCTGGCGAGCTCCGCCTGAATCTTCTCGGCGTTCGCCAGCCCCTGCGCGATCTGCTCCCGCCTAGCGGCCAGCATCCGGAGCACGGGCTTGTACGCCAGCCAGTACAGCAGCGCGCACACGATGCTGAAGCTCGCGGTCTGGGCCAGCAGGTGCGGCCAGTCGACGCCGAACGTCTGCGCGATCTGTGCCACCTGGCTCTCGCCCTGCGATTCGGTCAGGAGCATCAAGGCCAACATGACCAGCCTCGTTCAGCGGACCAGGAAGAGCGAGTAGAAGACGATCGCCTCCGCGAACGCGATGGCCAGAATCGCCTGGACCATGATCTTCGTCGACGCGCCCGGATTGCGGCCGACCGCCTCCGACGCCTTCATTCCGATGATGCCGACGGCAATGGCCGCGCCAAATGCCGCTAACCCGACGTGAATGTTGCCGACCATCGCTTCAGTCCCCCCCATGGGCTGCCGCCGCCACGGGGCTGGTCTCCTCGTGCTGACAGATCAGCAGCGTGAAGACGGCGGTGAGCAGCATGAACACGAGCGCTTGCACGAGCCCCACGAGCAGTTCGAGGAAGTAGAACGGAATCTGGACCAGCCAGCCGATGCGCGGCATCGCGGCCATCGTCTCGAGCATCGTCTCGCCCGCGAAGACGTTGCCGTAGAGTCGAAAGCTGAGCGACACGGGCCGGAACAGAATCGAGATCACCTCGAGGCAGCCGGCCGCCAGGAACACGACCGTGAGCAGCACCCGCAAGGCCCCGCTGCTCTCGCCCTTCGGTGCAAACAGCTCCTTGGCAAATCCCACGGGCCCTATCTCGCGCAGCGCCCAGATGATCCAGAACGCGAAGAACACGAGCGCCATCGCGAGCGTCAAGTTCACGTCGGCATTGGCGCCGCGGAGGAGGGGCGTCTCGAGGCGGAACCCGTCAGGCGTCTCCGCCCCCCAGCCGATCGCGCCGACGCCGGGGACCAGACTGAGCCAGTTGGCCGCCAGGATGAAGATGAAGACCGTCGCGAACAGCCAGAAGGTCCGCTCGACGAGGTGTGGACCGAGGATCTCGGCCAGGAAATTGTAGAGTCCCTCGATCAGCCATTCCGCGAAATTCTGCGCGCCACCCGGGACTTTCTTCATGTCGCGCATGGCGAACCGTGCAAATACCACCAGGGCGACGGCGACAATCCACGTGGCAACCATCGAGTTGGTGATGGGAATGCCCAGAGGCCGGGCCAGATCCAGGGCTTTCTGCGAAAGGCCATGTCCGCCGGCAGTTTCGGGAGCCGCCCACGCCATCGTGGGGACCAGGACCATCAGGATGGCCTGGCCCAGCAGTCGTGGTGCGCGTCGGACAACGAAAGAAGACCAGGGCATCGCCACTGAGACGCAATCGCGTCCTCGCGTGTGAAGGCAGCACGTTACATGCCAATGACGCACGGGCCTGCTCCTGGGAACACCTCAGAGCGTCAGTAGACCTCGGGGACGTACTTGAACCGGTGTTTCGACGGTTTATAGCCGTGCGCCTTCTGTCGCTTCGGCAGCTTGATCTTCTCGCGCGGCGCCTTCTTGTACGGAATCTGCTTGAGCAAGTGCGTGATCAGGTTGAGGCGCGCGCGCTTCTTGTCGTCGGAATTGATGACGAACCACGGCGCGTCTTTCGTGTCGGTCGCCGCGAACATCTCATCGCGCGCCCGGGAGTAGTCGTACCAGCGGCTGTAGGACTCGAGATCCATGGGCGAGAGCTTCCAGATCTTCCGCGGGTCCTTGATGCGCCCCTCGAGCCGGCGCGTCTGCTCTTCCGGACTCACTTCCAGCCAGTACTTCAGCAGGAGGACGCCGGACGCGACGATGGCGCGTTCGACGGCGGGTACCACCCGCAGGAATTCCTTGGCCTGCTCTTCGGTGCAGAAGCCCATGACACGCTCGACGCCAGCCCGGTTGTACCAGCTCCGATCCCAGATGACGATCTCGCCCGCCGCCGGAAGATGCGGCAGGTAGCGCTGGACGTACATCTGGCTCTTCTCGCGTTCGGTCGGTGCCGGCAGGGCGACGACCCGGAAAATCCTCGGGCTCACCCGCTCGGTAATCGCCTTGATCGTGCCGCCCTTACCGGCGCCATCTCGGCCTTCGAAGACGATGCAGAGCTTGAGACGTTTGTGGATGACCCATTCCTGCAGCTTTACGAGCTCGCCATGCAGCTTCGCGAGCCGCTTGTCGTAGTCCTTCCGCTTGAGCTTCTTGTCCGAATCTGCCATCAGGCCCTGCCTTCCCATGTCCCCCGACTGCTCGGACCGGCCCTCACGGCATTGGCGCTCGCGATCCTGGGACGCTACGAAGCACCTTGCGTGCCAGAGACGGAGTCCAGCGCCGACGCTCAGGGCGGACCGGCGAGGATCATGTCCCTCGAGGCACCCACGGAAAAATCCCGAGCCTCGGAGAAAATCCCGGAGTTCGGAGGGACGACCAGGACTCGACGGTACGACGATCCGCTCGCTCCTGATCCACGGATCACTTGAAGGGCCTCGGAAGACCACGGACGATACAGATCGGCGAAGTCAACCACGCTCGACCACATCCACGCGCCATTGGCATGCGGCCTGCTTTAGTACCAGAAACTGCGAATCCGACCCACGACGTGGTCAGACGCGCGGAGGAAGTGAAATGACATTACGACAGCGCTCCAACCGGGTGCGCGAGACCGTGGCTTGGGTCATGGCCTGCTGCCTCGTGGCTCCTCCATCCGTCCTCCCGGCCATGCACGCGCGACAGACGACCGCGGCAAGCGCGCAGAAGCCGCCAGCCGCGCCGGCCAAGTCGACAGCGCCACCCGCTGCCCCCGCGGCCGCCCCGGACCCCGATGGCGGCTGGCCGCGCGGGTATGCCGCCGACAGCGGCGCGGCGTTCATCGTCTATCAGCCGCAGATTTCGACTTGGGAGCAGCAGAAGCGGATGGTCGCCTACGCGGCCGTCGCCTACACGCCAAAAGGGGCGCCGACCTCCTCGAAGCCCGACCTTGGAACCGTCAAGGTCGAAGCGAACACGGAGGTCTCGACCGCCGAGCGCCTCGTCAGCTTCGCGGATTTCCAAATCACCGAGGTGAACTTCCCGACCCTCAAGAAGGAGCAGTCGCAGGAAATCATCAAGGAGATCACGGACGGCTTCCCGCGAGCGGAGCGCGTCATCGCGCTCGACCGCGTCCTGGCGTCGATCGATACCAGCAAGATCATTCCGAAGAACATCGAGGGCGTCAAAGCCGAGCCCCCCACGGTCTTCTTCAGCAAGAAGCCTGCAGTGCTGGTCAACCTCGATGGCGACGCGATCTGGAGCCCAGTGACCGGCACGGACCTCAAGTTCGCGGTCAATACGAACTGGGATCTCTTTCAGCTGAGCACGACGGGCGCGTTCTATCTTCGGAGCGATCAGTCCTGGCTGACCTCATCGGACCTCAAGGGCACGTGGACGCCCGTGGCGTCGCTGCCCGACAGCTTCAAGAAGTTTCCCGCCGACGACAACTGGAAGGACGTGCGCGCAGCCGTGCCGGGCAAGAAGCTCTCGGCCGCCAGCGCACCGCATGTCTTCGTCTCGACCGTGCCTGCCGAGATGATCCTGCTGAAGGGCGAGCCGGCCTACAAACTGGTTGAAGGGACGTCGCTGGAGTGGGTCAGCAACACAGAGAGCGACGTCTTCCGCGCCGGCAAGACCGGGATGGTCTATTACCTGGTCGCCGGGCGGTGGTTCGCCGCGCCCGACTTCACCGGGCCCTGGACGTTCGTGTCGCTGAGCCTGCCCGCCGACTTCAAGAAGATCCCGCTCGAACACGAGCGCTCGCGCGTGCTGGCCAGCGTACCCGGAACGCCACAGGCGGCCGAAGCGGTGATGCTGGCGAGCATTCCACAGACGGCGCGCGTCAACAAGAAGACGTTGAAGGCACCGGACGTCTCATACAGCGGGGATCCGAAGTTCGAGCCGATTGAGAAGACGACGATTTCGCGCGCGGTCAACACCGAGAAGGACATCTTCAAGGTCGGCGACCTCTATTACATGTGCTTTCAGGGCGTGTGGTTCATGTCAAAGGAGCCGACGGGTCCCTGGGAAGTGACCGGCCAGGTACCAAAGGAAATCTACGAGATTCCCGTCAGCTCGCCGGCCTACAACGTCACGTACGTGACGGTCGAGGACGACAACGACGAATGGGTCGTGTTTGCCGCAGCGGCGATGTACACGGGCGTGATGATCGCCTGGGGTTGCACGGTCTGGGGCTCGGGCTGGTACTACCCGCCCTACCACTACGGCGGCTACTACCGTCCGTACCTACCCGACGTACGGCTACAGCGCCTGGTACAACCCGTGGACCGGCGCGTACGGACGCGGCGTCGGTGCCTACGGTCCGTACGGCGGTGCGGGCTACGGCGCGCGATACAACCCCACCACCGGGACGTACGCGCGCGGCGCGGCGGCCTACGGACCCTACGGCGCTCGTGGCGTCGCAGAAGCGTACAACCCGCGCACGGGCACGTACGCCCAGACCCGTCAAGGATCGAATGTCTACGGCAGCTGGGGATCGACGTCCGTCCAGCGCGGAGACCAGTGGGCGACGACGTCTCGGGTGACCAATAACCGGACGGGCAACACCACGCGGGTCACGCAAGGCAGCGGCGGCGGCACGAGCGTCAGCCGCAACACCCCAGGGCCGGGCGGCGGGTTCGTCGGCCAGACCGGCAGCGGCGACGTCTACGCCGGGCGCGATGGCAACGTCTATCGTAACGACGGCGGCAGTTGGCAGAAGTACGACAACGGCGGCTGGAACAACGTCAACACGCCGAGCCCCTCCGATCGGACCGGTCAGCGCGCCGGCCAGACCGGAACGAGCGGAACGACCGGAACGACGGGAACCGGCCGGACCGGCGCCTCGGCGAATCGCCCCGCGACCACCAGCGGCAGTTCGCCCACGATGAGTCAGCTCGACCGCGATTCAGCGGCACGGCGCGACGGCGCGCAGCGCACGCAGGATCTGGGCAGCGTTCGCAGCGGATCGACACCACGCACGGGGAGCTACCGGCCAAGCGGCGGGGCGTCCCGCGGCGGAGGCGCCCGGCGCGGCCGTGGGAATCTGCCGGAAAGCCAGTCCTGACGAGGGGCAGGCATCCGGCCGGCCGACGCGCGCTCCACCGTCAGGCCAGGCCGCGCCTCCGGCCGTGCAAGAGTGGGTGAATGAGCGAATGAGCGAATGAGTGGAAGATGGAAGCTCTTGAGGAGGTAGTTGTATGCGTCGGTGTGTGAACGGACTGGCAATCACGCTCGGCATGCTCGTCGCCGCGGTGCCAGCGCTCGCTCAGGAAAAGAAGATCCAGGTGAACATCGGCGGCGGCTACACCGCCACGACGGGCGAAGTGCATAACCACCTGGGCGACGGCGGCAACTTCATGCTCGGGATCACGTTCAACCCCAGCCCTCGCGTCGGCGTCCAGTTCGAGTACGGCTACACGCCCGTCGGCGACAAGATCGTCGACATCCCGTACGTGACGCCTTCGCCTGACAACGCGCCGATCTCCGCCGGGCATCACATGCACCAGTACACGTTCAACGCCATCGGCCGGTTCGCCGGGACGGACGCGAAAGTCCGGCCTGTACGGGATCGTCGGCGGCGGCATCTACAATCGCGTCGTGCAGTTGACGTCCCCTGGGACGGGCCTCGTGACAGTGTGCGATCCGTGGTGGTACATCTGCTATCCGGTCGCCGTCCCGGTCACGAATATTCTCGGTGAGCGGTCGAGCACGGATTTCGGCATGAACTTCGGCGGCGGAGTGAACGTCGGCAGCCAGGCCATCCAGTTCTACGCGGAGGCCCGGTACCACTACATCTGGGGCCCGAAGGCCTCGTCGTTCGTCCAGGGCGGCACCCTGCCGCCGGGCGTGAGTGACAGCAACGCCAACGGCCAGTACTTCGCGCTGACGTTTGGCCTGCGGTTCTGAACGCCGGGCGGGTCGCGCCGGCTCCAACCAGCTCGACTCGCCCGGTCGTCTTCCTACCCTTCCTGTCTGGCCTTCCTGCCCGTGCCGTCCCCGACCGGTGGTGGCGCCCAGCCGGTTTTCGGCACGACCTTCGGCGACGACGGGTCTCCCAGGTAGTGAGGCGACATGATCTGCACGCCGAACTCGTTGAACTCGTCCTGGATGCTGGCGTGCAGGTCCCCGAGCGTTGTCACCCGCAGCGTCGGATCGTCGAGGCTGACGGCCAGTACGTATTTCACGTAGAAGTCATCCAGCGCCGACTGAAGCACGAATGGCGCGGGCGTCTTCTTGACATGGTCCGTGCGATCCGCCGCCCGCAGCAGCATGGCGTGGACCTGGCGCCACGGCGTGTCATAGCCGATGGTCACCGACGTCGTCGCGAGCACGCCCGTGCCCTCAGGATTCCGGGAATAGTTCGTGACTTCACGCGCGATGATGACGGCATTCGGGATCGTGACATCCTCGTGCCACGGCGTCTCGACCTTCATCGCCAGCGTGCCGAGATGCCTCACTGTTCCCTCGGTGTCGCCGACCCGCACGTAGTCGCCCACGCGCAGCGCCCGCGCGTAGGTCACGGTCAAGCCGCTCATGAGCTGGTTGACGACACCCGTCGACCCCAGCGAGATGATCAATCCGAGAAAGACGGAGACGCCCTTGAAGGCGTCCGTGCCGCTCCCTGGCAGGAAGGGGTACGCGACGATGAGGGCGAACAGCCAGAGCAGCGCCGTCACCAGTTTCCTCGTCGGCGCCGCGGTTTCCGGGTAGACCGCGGGCAGCGTGACGCGACCCTCCTCGACCGCCTGGAAGAACGTCGCCGAAAGGCGCACGAGCACTCTCGCGACGATGACGATGAGCATGACGGTCGCCACGCCGGGAATGGCACGGATGACGCCGCTGCCGAGCCAGAGGATTCGATCCAGCAGGAATCCTCGCAGCGCGTCGCCCCATGGCCGCGAGTACGGGAACCGGCGGAGAACGAACGACAGCCACCAGTAGGCGACGAGGAGAGCGAGGGCAACGACGCCGCCGTCCATCAGCCGCCGCAGGTAATGCACGAGGCGCGCTTGACGGAGCACCGTGGCCGCGGCGCTGTGCGATGAGATCCGCCGCTCGGTCGTGACGGTCAGCCATCGACCGAAGACGTGATCCAGTCCCCTCAACCCCCAGACGACGGCCAGGAAGAAAATCGTCGCTGCGGCCGCGAGCAGCGCGCCCCGCAGCAGGATTCGGGGCGACCGGGCTTCCACCGTCTCGTCGAGCGCCTGCTGGAGCCGCGCGACCGTTGTTGCGCCCTTCGACGTGAGCGTTTCGCCAGCCAGCTCGTCCACGTCGGCCGGCAGGATCGCGAACACGTTCTGATTGTTCACGAGGATGAGGATGGCGCCCTCGAGCGGCTGCGCCGCGGCGCGCATCGGACCGCCCTCGGCCGCGATCTGATTGAGAAGCGCGCGCGCGCCGTCGATGCGATCACCCGAGCTTCGATTCAAGATCGACGCGCGAAGGACGACGATGTCTCGGTTGGCGAAGGTGAGAGTAACCGGAACGTCGGGACGCGCGCTGGCAACCAGCTCGGCGAACGACCTGACGACCTGAGGCTGCGGCGTGGGTGATTGCGCAACCAGACCCCCGGCCAGCAGGGTCAGGAGCAATGCGCCGATCGCCGCGACCGACCTTCGAGACTCCCGTGCGCGCTGTTCGGTCATCACGCCGCCTTTCCTCGCCGGAGAGCACCAAACAGGCTGCCCCGGCAGGGGCTGGGGGAGAAAGCTCCCGGCCGGGATTGGAGGACCCAATCCCGGCCGGGGCACGTGTGTTGAGACCGCGCGGACACGAGCCGGCGCACGCCGCGCCCGCTGGCGGGCTACTCGTCGAAGCGGAACGTGATGCCGGCAGTCAAATCGAGCGCGTTTGCATATTGGGCGTTGCCGGTCAGATAGCAGCCCCAGTACGGATCGCACCACCAGCCGCCGGCGTCGGTCTTGATGTAGGTCGGGGTCCAGCCGAACCCGACGCGCACGCCCAGGTTGGCCGTCGGATAGGCCTTCACGCCGGCGCCCCACGTGCTCGAGAACTTCGTCAGCCCGTTGATCGTGCCCGAGCCGCCCGCGAACGGTCTCGTGTAGTCCACTGAACCGAAGTTCGTGGCTCCGAACCCTCCCTGGAGGTACGGTCGAACCTTGGCGTCAGACGGACCGAAGTTGTAGGCGAAGTAGCCGTGATACGTCTGGACCGACATGTTGCCGATCTCGAGCTTCGACGTCCCTCCGAGCTCGAGCTTTGAAGGGGCCTGGGTAAACAGGAAGCCGACTTCGACGTTCTCGTTGATGTTGACGCCGAAGTCGATCCCCCACTTGAACGAATCCTTGGGGTCGATCCGGTTGTAGGTGTTGCCGTCCGGGGCGATGACCGCCGTGCCACTCACTCCGTCGAGAAATGAGTAGCCAACGAAGATGCCCACCTCGGCCTTCTGCGCCCACGCCGGCGTGCTCAGGCACGTGAGCGCGGCCACCAGAACACACAGTCTCTTTGACATGACTCTCCTCATCGCCGATTCACTGCTTGGGGAATAGCTTGCTCCGGCATGCACAGCTGCAGAGGGCACAACGGGTGCCAGAAAAGAAAGACGATTTGGCCGGCGCCCTGGTTGCGGCAAGTCCGGAAATCTACGAAGGTTCGTGGACTATTTCGGAGTCGCGTCGGGACGTCGACTCGATCCTTGGATCATCTCCTTCGCCGACCGAGCTCTCGCAATAGCCGACGAGGAGCAATCGGCGGGTGGGACTACTGACCGATCCGGCCGTCGCCGTCGAGGTCAGCGCCCATGCGCTTTTCGAGCCGCTCGATCACCGCATGAAGGAGGTGCTGCGTCCGGCGTGTTTCGTGCTCGAGGCGTTCGACGCGTTGCTCGAGCGTGGCAGTACGATCCCCATGCGAAGAGATCTGGCTCTGTTGATAGAGGTCCCAGAACAATCCCATACAGGAAGTATGAGGCCGTCACTTCATTCGGGATCACTCTAAGATCTTCAGACGTACTGATAGATTTGTATCTGGAGAGCTGAAGGACAAGGACGACGAACAGATTCGTGCGTCAGAAACGCGGACCGTCTCGGCGAAGACTCACAACTGAGCCCCAAAGTCCGACGACGATCAGCACGCAACCAACGACGCTCACAAACGGTGCCATGTAACCCGCCCCTCTTCCATGGGGATGTGCATGGTACCACTGCAAGCCACGTACCGTAGAGAGATTTTCACCAAGGATCAACTTTGGGCGCTACTTGCTGAAATCGTGAAGGGCATCCGGAACGCCGTCCGCGCACGACGGTAATTCCGTCTCCGCGTCTGTACACAACTGTCGTGGCGTGTCTTAGAGGTCAGACCGGCACTCCTGGCCGGTCTGACTCGGGGGAGCTAGACGCCGATGACGGTCGTCAATTCCTTGACTGCCGCGGCGGACTTCATCAGCGCCGCCTGCTCGTCGGCGGTCAGCTTGATTTGGATGATCTCCTCGAGGCCGGCCTTCCCCAGCTTCACCGGCACGCCGAGGAACTGGTCGTTCACCCCGTATTCGCCGCGCAGGAACACCGAGCACGGCATGATCGCCTTCTTGTCCTTCAGGATGGCCTCGACCATCTCGGCCGCCGCCGCGCCGGGCGCGTACCACGCGCTCGTCCCGACCAGCTTGGTGATCTCCGCGCCGCCATTTGCGGTCCGGGCGCAGATGGCGTCGATCTTCTCCTTGGACATCAGCTCGGTAATGGGAATCCCGGCCACGGTCGAGTAGCGCGGCAGCGGCACCATCGTGTCGCCGTGGCCCCCGAGCACGAAGGCGTGGATGTTCTCGACCGAGACGTTCAATTCCATCGCAATAAAGGTCCGCATCCGGGCGGAGTCGAGCATGCCGGCCATGCCGATGACCCGCTCCCGCGGGAAGCTCGCTCAGCCGATAGACCGCCTGGCACATCGCATCGAGCGGATTGGCAACGGGGACGATGATGCAATTTGGCGAGTGCTTGACGACTTCGGCCGTGACTGCCTGCATGATCTTGTAGTTGACCTGCAGCAGGTCGTCCCGGCTCATCCCCGGCTTGCGCGGCACGCCTGAAGTAATCACCACGACGTCGGAATTGGCGGTCGCGGCGTAGTCGGACGTCCCGACCAACCGGGTATCCGACCCGTCGATCGGGCAGGCCTCGAAGATATCGAGCGCGATGCCCGCGGCCTTCTCGGCCGCGATGTCCACGATCACGACGTCGGCCAGTTCCTTGACGGCAATGGCCCGCGCCACCGTGGCGCCGACGTTGCCGGCGCCTCCCACGACTGTCACTTTCCGGTTCATGCTCTGTCTCCTAGGAAATCAGGCATTGGGCATTGGGCATTGGGCATTGGGCATTGGCTCGGGCACCCGCCACCGCACCGAGCACTACACTGGCATGACACCTAGCATGGCACCCAGCATGGCACTCAGCACGGCACCCAGCACCCAGCACGCGGCACCCGGCCTACATGTTGCCTATCATCGCCGTTCCGAACTCCGACGTCTTGAGCTCCGTCGACCCTGGAATCAGCCGGGCGAGATCGTACGTCACGCGTCTTGGAGGCGATGGTCTTCTCGAGCGACGAGATGACCAGATCTGCCGCCTCGGTCCAGCCCATGTAGCGGAGCATCAGCTCGCCCGACAGAATGACCGATCCGGGATTGACCTTGTCCAGGCCGGCATACTTCGGCGCCGTGCCATGGGTCGCCTCGAACACGGCGTGACCGGTCACGTAGTTGATGTTGCCGCCCGGCGCGATGCCGATGCCGCCCACCTGAGCGGCCAGGGCATCGGAAATGTAGTCGCCGTTCAGATTCGGCGTCGCAATCACGTCGTACTCGTCGGGCCGGGTCAGAATCTGCTGAAGGAACGCGTCGGCAATCACGTCCTTGATCACCACCCCGCCAGGCAGCGTGCACCAGGGACCGCCGTCGAATTCGACGGCGCCGAATTCGCGCTTGGCGAGGTCGTAGCCCCAGTCGCGAAACGCGCCCTCGGTGAACTTCATGATGTTGCCCTTGTGCACGAGGGTCACGCTGGTGCGCTTGTTCGCCAGCGCGTACTCGATCGCCGCACGGATCAACCGCTCGCTGCCCTCACGCGAGATCGGCTTGATGCCAATGCCGCTCGTATCCGGAAAGCGAACCTTCTTGTACAGCTTTGGAAAGGCGACCGCGAAGAGCTTCTTGAACTCGTCGACCTCTGGCGTCCCTTCGCGGAACTCGATGCCGGCGTAGATGTCTTCCGTGTTCTCGCGGAAGATCGTCATGTCCACGAGGTCCGGCCGCTTCACGGGCGTCTCCATGCCCTTGAAGTAGCGTACCGGACGCAGGCAGACGTATAGATCCAATTCCTGCCGCAGCGCGACGTTCAGCGACCGGATGCCGCCACCGACCGGTGTGGTGAGCGGTCCCTTGATGCCAACCAAATGCTGCCGAAACGCCGTCAGCGTTTCCTCGGGCAGCCAGTTCCCTGTTTGCTTAAACGCTTTTTCGCCGGCCAGCACTTCGAGCCATTCAATTTTCCGACGATCGCCGTACGCTCGCTGCACGGCCGCGTCGAACACCCGCACGCTCGCTCGCCAGATGTCTGGTCCCGTGCCGTCGCCCTCGATGAAGGGAACGATCGGATGATCCGGAACGACGAGACGTCCCGCGGTGCGTGTCATTGAGGTGCCAGCCATGCGCGCTCTTCACTCCTGTCACCGCTCGTCTCTCGTCATCGCGCGGCGACGCAAATTTAGGTCACGTCCCCACCGGACGTCACGAGATCTTCACAGAAACTGTGGAAAACCGTGTGGAAAACTCCCAGGAATCTGGAGGTTTACCGCGACTTTCCTGACGATGGAGCGATTTGCACCAACTTGGTGCGGAAAGTCACCGAGACATTATATAAGGTGAAGCGGCCTGCCGGAACGACGCGCGCTAACGCAGCGACAGCCGATGCGACGCGCCGGTCGCGGACTCGACGAGCTCGACGGAATCCGCGGCGATCGATCGGATCACGAAAACATCCACGGCGTCGCCGATCTTCAACACGTGCACGGCGTCACCGACAGCGAAGACCGCGCTGCGAACGGTCGCTCCATCTTGCTCGTCATTGGCGACAATCGCGAGAAGCTTCGGCAGCTCCGGCGCGGGCGGCGTCGGAGCCGCCTCGACCACCGTGGGCTTCGGTGTCGATCGCACGCGTTCGGGCTTCGCGCCAAATCGGAAAGGATCGCGCACGGGTGGCGCAAATCCTTCTGTCGCATCCAATCGGCTCTTCAGACGGTCGAGCTCAGCGGACATGTCTGCGAGAATCGGCGCCGCCTGATCGAGTGGCGACATCGACGGCGGCGCGGGCGCGCCATAAGGTGACGGTGCCGCGGGCGCCACGGCCCACGACACGAGCAGCACTACGCCGGACAGCAACAAGAGCGGAGCAACCCGGTGCATGTCGGCCTCGCAGCCTGCGAAATCGTACCACCAGCCGCCGATCGGGGCAAGGCAACTCGTGCTAATATTTGCCGTGCCCGTTGTTTTCCCGCCGGAACTGGCACGTTCCCTTCACCACGCCCGAGTCGTCGCCGTCATCCCCTCCAGGTATCGCTCGACGCGATTGCCTGGCAAGCCGCTGGCGATCATCGACGGCCGGCCGATGGTCGAGCACGTGTGGCGTCGCGCATCCGACGCGCGCTCGGTCGACGCCGTCGTCGTCGCCACCGACGACGAGCAAATCGCGCGCGTCGTCGACGGCTTCGGCGGCACAGCGGTGATGACCGCGCGTGACCACGCAACCGGCACCGATCGCCTCGCCGAAGTTGCCGCCGCGCTCACGTGCGATCTCATCCTGAATGTCCAGGGCGACGAGCCCCTGATTACCTCGACCGCGATTGACGAAGCGATCAGTCCGCTGCTCGCCAACACCGGGGAACTCATGGGCACACTCCGAAAGCGCATCGACGACCCGGCCGACCTGAACAATCCGAGTATCGTGAAGTTGGTCATCGACCATCAGGGGCACGCCCTGTACTTCTCCCGGTCGCCCCTACCCTTCGTGCGTCCAGGGCAGCCGGTACCCACGATGTGGCGTCACCTCGGCCTGTACGTCTACCGGCGGACGTTCCTCCTCGACATCGCGCGCCTGCCGCAGACACCGCTCGAGCTGGCCGAAGGCCTCGAGCAGCTGCGGGTGCTCGAGCATGGATTTAGAATCGCGACCGTGGAAACAACGGCGGACACCATCGGCGTGGACACGCCGGAGGATCTCGAACTCGTGCGGCGGCGACTGGCCGGCGCCCCTTCATGAAAGCAACCCCAATGGCGCAGACCGAGCGACAGCGTCCCGTGAAATACATCTTCGTGACCGGTGGTGTGGTTTCCTCCCTCGGCAAAGGTCTGGCGGCCGCCTCCATCGGCTGCATCCTCGAAGGCCACGGTTACAAGGTCGCCCTTCAAAAGTTCGATCCCTACATCAACGTCGACCCGGGCACGATGAGCCCGTATCAGCACGGCGAGGTCTACGTCACCGACGACGGTGCGGAGACGGACCTCGACCTGGGTCACTACGAGCGGTTTACGGGAATGGTCGCGTCGCGGAACAACAACTGGACGACCGGGAAGATCTACCTGTCGGTGATCCAGAAAGAACGCCGCGGCGACTACCTCGGGCGCACGGTCCAGGTCATTCCGCACATCACCAACGAGATCAAAGACAGCATTCGGTCGGCCGCCCAAGATGTAGACGTTCTGCTGGTTGAGATCGGCGGCACGGTCGGGGACATCGAAAGCCTGCCCTTTCTCGAAGCGATCCGCCAGTTCCGCCAGGACGTCGGGAAGGAGAACACGCTCTACATCCACCTCACGCTGGTGCCGTTTATTTCATCAGCGGGCGAATTGAAGACGAAGCCCACGCAGCACAGCGTGCGCGACCTTCGGTCCATCGGGATCCAGCCGGATGTCCTGCTGTGCCGGACAGAACGGGACCTCGACAGGGACTTGAAGCGGAAGATCGCGCTCTTCTGCGACGTCGACGAGGAAGCCGTCATCACCGCGCGCGACGTCTCGAGTATCTACGAAGTGCCGCTCAACCTCGCGATCGAAGGGCTGGACCAGATCCTGTTGTCCCGCCTGCATTTGCCCGAGACCGAAGCGAGGATGGAAGACTGGCGGGATCTGGTGGATCGTATCCGGAATCCCATCGACGAAATCACGATCCACTTCGTCGGCAAGTACGTGGAATACGAGGACTCGTACAAGAGCATCAACGAAGCGCTGTACCATGGGGGCTTCCGCCACCGCCTCAAGGTGAAGCTCAAATACATCGAGGCAGAAGCCCTCGAGGAGCCCGACGGACTCCGCCAAATCGAGGACGCGGTTGGCATCCTCGTGGCACCGGGCTTTGGGGACCGCGGCAGCCGCGGGATGATGGCCGCCGCCCAGTTCGCCCGGAATCGGAAGATCCCCTACTTTGGCATCTGCTACGGGTTCCAATGGGCCGTGGTCGAATTCGCCCGGAACGTCGCGGGCCTCGAAGGCGCGGACTCGACCGAAGTCGTGGACGAGCCGTCGCACAAGGTGATCTACAAGCTGCGGGATCTCCTGGGCGTGGACGACATGGGCGGGACGATGCGCCTCGGCAGCTATGCTTGCCGGCTGGCGCCCGATTCACTCGCCTTCCGTCTCTATGGAGAAGAGATCATCCACGAGCGTCACCGCCACCGGTACGAGTTCAACTGCCTGTACGAAAAGCCGTTGACGGACGCCGGGCTGCGGATTGTCGGGCGGTCGCTCGACAACAAGTTCGTCGAAATCGTGGAGCTGCCAGGGCACCCGTGGTACCTGGCCGTCCAGTTCCACCCGGAGTTCAAGTCCAAGCCCCTGCGCCCACATCCGCTGTTTGCCGGCTTCGTGATGGCGGCCTTCAAGAGGAAGATGGCCCTGCAAGGCATCGCGGTGAACGTCACCGCCATCAGCGACCGCCGCGCCAGCGGATAGGGACGCCCATATAATTGACGGCACGTGTCCGAGCAACCTGCCTTTCCGGCGGTGCGCAGGGTTCCCGTGGCCGAGGGCGTCGTCCTGGGCGACGCCCCGCTCGTCCTGATCGCCGGGCCATGCGTGATCGAAAGCGAGACGCACCCCCTGTTCCTGGCCAAAGCCATCGCGGACATCGCCCGTCGGGCTGGCGTGCCGTACGTGTTCAAGGCGTCGTTCGACAAGGCGAACCGGACGTCAGGCACGTCCTTCCGCGGCCCGGGGCTCGAGGCCGGCCTCGCGGTGCTCGACCGGGTGAAGCAGGAAGTCGGCGTCCCGGTGCTCACCGACATCCATGAGGTCGATCAGGCCGAGCGCGTTGGGCAAGTGGCCGATGTCCTCCAGATTCCCGCGTTTCTTTCGCGCCAGACCGATCTGATCGTCGCGGCGGCCCAGACGGGCAGGGTCGTCAACATCAAGAAAGGCCAGTTCCTGGCGCCGCTCGACGTGCGTCATGCGATTGACAAGGTGCGCGCGGCCGGCAACGAGCGGGTGTTCGTCACCGAACGCGGCGCGACCTTTGGCTACAACAATCTCGTCGTGGACATGCGGGCGTTCCCGATCATCCGCGGGCTCGGCAGCCCGGTCGTGTTCGACATCACGCATTCGCTGCAGCTCCCCGGCGCCGGAAACGGCGTGACGGCCGGGCAGGCGGAGTTCATCGAGCCGCTTGGTCGCGCGGGTGTCGCGGCCGGGGTGGACGGCATCTTTCTCGAGGTCCACGAGGCCCCAAGCCGAGCCAAGAGCGATGCCGAGAATGCCCTGCCACTCGATCGCCTGGGTCCCCTGCTCGACACTCTGGTCCAATTGAATGCCATCGCCAAGGCTCGATCCGTCGTCACACGCTAGACGACTGATGGGCTAGCCTGCATCCACCATGGCCAAACGATCCCCCTCGATCGCCGAAGAGCTCGAACTGGCGCGGAAGGTACTCGAAACCGAGGCCGACGCCATTCGCGGGCTGGTCGCGCTGCTCGACGGCTCTTTCGAAAAGGCGCTCGACCTCCTTCAGGGCTGCACGGGGCGGGTGATCCTGACGGGCATGGGCAAGTCCGGCATCATTGCTCACAAGATCTCGGCAACGCTCTCGAGCACTGGAACGCCCGCAATCTTTCTGCACGCGGCCGAGGCCGTGCACGGCGATCTGGGCGTCGTCCAGGCGAACGACGTGGTGGTGGCGCTTTCTTACAGCGGCGAGACCGAAGAGCTGGTGCGACTGCTGGAAGCCATCCGCCGGATTGGCGCCAAACTGATCTCGATCACCGGTCACCCGCAGTCGACGCTGGGTCAGGCGTCAGACGTGGCACTCAACTGTCACGTCGCCGAGGAGGCCTGCCCAATGAACCTCGCCCCGTCGGCCAGCACGACGGCCGCGCTCGCGCTCGGCGACGCGCTGGCGCTGGTCCTCTCGCGGCGCAAAGGCTTCGACGCCAACCGGTTCGCGGACTTGCACCCAGGCGGCCTGCTGGGCAAGAAGCTGATGCGAGTCGAGTCGCTGATGCATGCAGGGGCCGAGGTCCCAACCGTTCGCCCGGACACGCCCATGCCGGACGTCATTCATGAGATCTCCAGCAAGCGCTTCGGGATGACGTGCGTCGTCGACGAAACCCGTCGGCTGATTGGGATCGTTACCGACGGCGACTTGCGACGGCACATGGTCGCCGGCTCCAATCTGCTGGATCGCCGGGCGGCGGACGTCATGACGGGCCGACCCGTCACCATCAAGCGACAGATCCTCGCCGTGGAAGCCCTTCGCTTTCTCGAAGAGCGGAAGATCACGTCACTGGTCATCGTGGACGACCGCGGCGTGGTCGAGGGCGTCATCCATTTGCACGATCTGTGGCAAACGCAGATGATCTAGGACACCGTGATCCTTCCGATTCACCAGATCGAGTCGCGATCCCGTCGGGTCAGGCTTCTGCTGCTCGACGTCGACGGAACGATGACCGACGGCACGGTCATCATGGGCGGAGACGGCGGCGAGGCGAAGGCTTTTTCGATTCGCGACGGCGCCGCGATTGTCTGGGCGCAGCGCTGCGGACTGCCGGTCGGGCTGATGACGGGTCGTCCGTCGGAGGCGACCAACCGGCGCGCGGCGGAGCTGGGCGTCGAGATCGTGGCCAACGCGGGCTCGGACAAGCAGGAAACCTTCGACCAGATCCTGCGCGACCGCGGCCTCGCCGACAACGAAGTCGCCTACATGGGCGACGACCTGCTCGACCTGACCGTGTTGCGCCGGGCGGGACTGTCGGCCGCGCCCGCCGACGCGGCCGAAGAGGTCAAGAGCGCGGTGCACTGGATGAGCCGGTATCCCGGCGGGCGGGGCGCCATCCGCGAGTTCATCGAGATCCTGCTCAAGGGCCGGGGCCGGTGGGACGCGCTCGTCCGGACGCTGTCGAGCTGAGACGATGCAGAGCTACTGGGTCCTCGTCGCGGCGCTGATCTCGCTGCTGGTCGGCTTGGCAGCCGGCAAGGCGTGGGAGCGCTACAAGCTCATCGAGGGCCACTGGATTGATCGCCGCCGGGTGCGCCAGTCGCCGCACTTCATTCTCGGCTTGAACTATCTCGTCGCCGGGCAGGTGGATCTGGCCATCGCCGAGCTCGAGAAGGCATCGACCATCGACCCGGGTGCGCTCGAATTGCGGCTCGTGCTGGGCAATCTCTACCGCGAGAAGGGTCAGGTCGGCCGCGCGATCCAGGAGCATCAGACGCTGCTGCAGCGGCCTCGGCTCAACCGCATCGAGCATGCGAACGTGCTGCTCTGCCTGGGGCTGGACTACCGGCGCGGCGGCTTCGTCGATCGCGCGGTCTCCGCGTTCTCCGACGTGCTGAAGCTCGACAGCAACAACGAGGCGGCGCTCGTCAATCTCGAGAAGCTGCAGGAAGAGCAGCACCAGTGGCAGGAGGCCTACGTCACACGGAGCCGACTTGCCCAGATCGCCGGGCCGCCTGAGCAGCCTCGATCGCAGTCGATCCTCGCGTTCCTCGAGAACGAGCTGGGCCTGCAGGCGCTCAAGCAACGCGACCTGCCAGAGGCGTCCAGGCGCTTCGAAGCGGCCATCGAGCTGGACCGGGGCGTCATCCCGGCCTACCTGCACCTGGGAGAGGTGCGGCTGCAGCAAGGCAATCTGCCAGGCGCGGTCGCCATCTGGGAGCAGTCGATCGAGGTGTCGCCCGATCGGGCGTACCTCGCACTCGAGAAGCTGGAGCCGGCGTACTCCGAGCTGGGCGCCGAGCAACGGTTTGTCGAGCTGTGCCGTCGGCTGACTGCCGCATCTCCCCGGGAATGGCGGGCGCGCGCGGCCATGGCCCGCTACCTGTCCGCGCACGGACAGCCGGCGCGAGCGCTCGACGTGCTGTTCGAAGCGCTGGAACACAACCCGCACGCCCTGGCGATCCATCAGGCCGTATGGAAGACGCTGTCGATCCTCGATCTGCCGCGGCACCTGGTCGCCCGCTACGTCGAGATCACGCGCGAGTCCGTGTTCTACCTCGACCCGCACGTGTGCGTGCGCTGCCGGTACCGCAGCACCGAGTTGCTCTGGCAGTGCCCGCACTGCCACGAGTGGAACAGCTTCGTCGAAGAGCGCATCACTCCCGCCACTGACACCGAAGCGGAGATTCCCGCCGCCAGCGCCTCGTGAGAGGACCGATCCTGCGCGTCGCGCTCACCGGCGGCATCGCCACGGGCAAGTCCTACGTGCTGGCGCGCTTCGCCGAGCGGGGCGCGCCCACGATCGACGCGGACGTCCTCGCGCATCGCGCCGTCGCGCCCGGCAGTGAGGGCTATCGGGCTGTAATCGAGCGGTTCGGCACCGCGATCCTCCAGTCGGGCTCGCAAGAACCCGACCCCGGGCGGGCATCGGACTCGACGAACGGACCAGAGATCGACCGAGCCAGACTCGGGCGCATCGTCTTTGGAAACGAGTCGGCGCGACACGACCTCGAAGCCATCGTGCATCCTGCGGTCTATGGCGCTGTCGACACCTGGTTCGCGGCTCTCGAGCGCGGCGAGTCCGCGGCCCGGACGCCGCACGTCGGCATTGCCGACATCCCCTTGCTCTATGAGACTGGCCAGGACGGCGCCTTCGACCGCGTCATCGTCGCCGCGTGCCCGCCCGAGATGCAGTTGCAGCGCCTGATGGCCCGCAACGCGCTGACCGAGGCCGACGCACGGCAGCGCATCTCGGCCCAGTTGCCCATCGGCGAGAAGTCCAGGCGGGCTGACTTCGTGATTGACACATCGGGCACGCACGCCGGGACCGACCGCCAGGTGTCGGAAATCTGGGACCGGATTCTGTCGGAAGCTGGACGAGGCTGACTGCGCCGCCGCCGCCGCGACGGCTCGCGGGCTCTACCCCGCCGCCCGGCGATGCCGGGCCGCGGTCAGCGTGTTCTTGAGCAACATCGCGATCGTGAGCGGCCCCACGCCGCCAGGGACCGGCGTGAGCGCGCCAGCGACCTCGGCGACCTCAGGATGGACGTCGCCCATCACGATCGCGCCGCGGCGGTCGAAGTCTGCGAGTCTGGAACTGCCCGCCCCGAAAAGCCGCGCGACCTGATCGCGATCGGCGACACGGTTGATCCCGACGTCGATGACGGCGGCGCCTGGCTTGACGAAGTCGCGCGTCACGAAGCCCGGGCGGCCGATGGCCGCCACCAGGATGTCGGCGCTGGCGCACATCGCTGGAAGATTCGTCGTCTTCGAATGACAGATGGTCACGGTGGCGTCCCGCTGCAGCAGCAGAAGCGCCATCGGCTTGCCGACGATCTCACTTCGGCCGACGACCACGGCGTGGCGGCCCGCAATCGGCAGCTGCTCCCGGCGAAGGAGCTCCATGACGCCGGTCGGCGTGCAGGGCGTCAGCGTGGCGCGCCCCTGGACCAGCAGCCCGACGTTGGTCGGATGGAAGCCGTCCACGTCCTTGGCCGGATCGATCGCGTCGAACACTTGCTGGGTCGGACGCTTTCCCAGTGACGCCGGCAGAGGCGCCTGCACCAGGATGCCGTCGCACCGGTCGTCGCGATTCAGCAAGTGGACGACCGCCAGGACCGCGTCGAGCGCCGTCGACGCGGGCAGGCGGTGGACATCGACCGACAGACCGGACGCCGCGCCCGTCTTCTCCTTGTTGCGCACGTACACGTGCGAGGCCGGGTCGTCGCCTACCAGCACGATGTGCAGGCTTGGCGGCCGCCCGGCCTCACGACGAAACGCGTCGATCTCTGGAGCCAACTCCTCCCGGATCGCCGCGGCGCATGCCGCGCCGTCGAGCCGTCGTGCTCTACCGGCCACTCTTCCGAAGCTCGCTGTGCGAGTACCCGTACGCGAAGTAGATCACGAGGCCGATCGCCATCCAAATCACCAGCCGCAGCCAGGTCTCGCCCGGCAGCCCGGCCATCAGGCCGAAGCACACCAGCACCGACAGGGCCGGGACCACCGGCACGAACGGCACTCTGAACGGCCGCTCGAGGTCAGGCCGCTTCTTCCGCAGCACGATTACCCCGACCGAGACGATGACGAACGCGAGCAGCGTGCCGATGCTCACGAGCTCGCCGAGCGCGCCAATTGGCGTCAAGCCGGCCGCGATCGCGACCACGACGCCCGTGATCATGCTCGTGATGTGCGGCGTCCGGAACTTCGGATGGATCTTCTTGGCGAACGGCGGCAGCAAGCCGTCATTGGCCATCGAGTAGAAGATGCGTGGCTGCGCCATCATCATGACGACCATGACGGAGCTCAAGCCCGCAATGGCCCCAACCTCGACCAGCATTGTCATCGAATGCAACAGCGCGCTGCCGCCCGACGCGGCCTCAGCCGCCCGAATCGCGACGACCATCGGCGCGGCCGAGCCGAGCATCTGCTTGTACGGCACGAGGCCGACCATGATGCCGGACACCAGGATGTAGAGGACCGTGCAGACGACGAGCGACCCCAGGATGCCGATCGGCATGTCCTTCTGCGGATTCCTGGCTTCCTGCGCCGCGACCGACACGGCATCGAAGCCGATGTACGCGAAGAAGATCACGCCAGCGCCGCGGAGCACGCCGCTCCAGCCGTATTCACCGAAGTTGCCGGTGTTCGCCGGGATGAACGGCGTGCCAGTTCGCCAGCGTTCACGAACGCGGCGCCGCCCAGGATGACGATGATGACCACGGCGACCTTGACGATGACGATTGCCGAGTTCACATTCGCCGACTCGCGCGACGCCGACCACGATGAGCACCGTCACCGCGAGCGTAATGAACACCGCCGGCAGGTTGAGGATCGCCTCCGGACTGCAGCCCGCGACGTTGACGACGCGTGCAGGGCGCCGCAGCCCACGCCGCGGGAATCGAGATACCAAGGAAATCGTGCAGGAAACTGACGAGATGGCCTGACCAGCCGACCGCCACCGTCGCCGCGCCAAGCGCGTACTCGAGAATCAGGTCCCAGCCGATGATCCACGCGAAGAACTCGCCGAGCGTCGCGTACCCGTAGGTGTACGCGGAGCCGGCGATCGGCACGCTCGAGGCAAACTCGGCGTAGCAGAGACCCGCCAAACCGCTCGCGATGCCGGCCAGGATCATCGACAGCACGATGGCCGGCCCGGTGTACTGCGCCGCCGCCTGCCCCGTCAGCACGAAGATGCCGGTGCCGATGATCGCGCCGATGCCCAGGGTCACCAGGTTGACCGGACCCAGCACGCGCTTCAGACTGTGCTCGCCGGTCGCAGCCGCTTCGGCCTTCAGCTTCTCGATAGACTTGGTTGCGAAAAGTGACATCAGGGCTCGTCCTTCCTCAGAGGGTCTAGGTGCGGCCCCGGGGCCGCGGAGTCACTGGCCGGCGCATTATACGTGAGACCCGCCGCGCGCCGCCGATCAGTCGAGCGCCGCGAGGAACGCCCGCGCCCGCTCTGCCGGATCGCCAACCAGCAGATCCGTAATCACCGCCACCGACGAAGCGCCCGCCGCGAGCACGGATGACGCGCGTTCGAGGGTGATGCCGCCGATGCCGACGATCGGCACGCCGCGCTCGCGGCCAAGCGCGGCGGCCGGTCCGACGAGGTCGAGTCCCAGCGTCGGGTGGGCCGGCCCCTTCATCGTCGTCTCGAATATCGCCCCGACGGCCACGTAGTCCACCGGCGCGGACATGGCCACCTGCAACTCCTGCGCGTTGTGTGTCGAGACGCCCACGATGGCGTCCGGCCCAACAATCCCTCGCGCATCGCGCGGGGGGAGATCGGTCTGGCCGACATGGACGCCGCCGGCGCCGGCTAGCGCGCGCCAGGTCCGCACGGTCGTTGAGGATGAAGGTGGCGCCGACGGCTCGGGCGTCCGTGGCGAAGTCACTCGCGAGGTCGAGCAGCGGCCCGCTCGCGAGCGCCTTGGCTCGCAGCTGAATCAGCCGGACACCCGCGTCGATCCAGCCCGCAAAGACCGCGCGAGGGTCGAGCCCCCGCGCCGCCGCCGCTTCGACATCGAGGATCGCATAGAGGCGGGAGGGCAAGGTCAAAGGGGGACTGCGGCTACGCCGAGATCCGCCAGCTTCTCCGGCTTCTTCGGCTTTTCCTTCATGAAGCGCTCCATGAAGCTGGTGCTCAGCTTGCCCGCCATGAAGTCCGGCTCGGCGAGGATCTTGAGGTGCAGCGGAATCGACGTCTTGATGCCGTCGACGACCGTCATCTCGAGCGTGCGCCGCATCCGCGCGATCGCCTCCTGGCGGTCGCGGCCGTACATGATGATCTTCGCGATCAGCGAATCGTAGTACGGCGACACGATGCACTCCGAGTGCGCGTAGGTGTCGACGCGCACGCCGGGGCCGCCCGGGCACGCTGAACGCGTGGATGACGCCCGGGCGCGGCACGAACGTCTCCGGATCCTCCGCGTTGATGCGGCATTCGATGGCGTGGCCCCGTGATCGTCGATGTCGCCCTGCTTGAACCGACAGCCGCTCGCCCGCCGCAATCCGGATCTGTTCCTTGACGATGTCGACGCCCGTCACGAACTCGGTGACGGGATGCTCGACCTGCAGGCGCGTGTTCGCTTCGAGGAAGTAGAAGTGCCCGCCCGGATCCATCAGGAACTCGAACGTTCCGGCGTTCGTGTACTGGACGGCGCGTGCGGCATCGACCACCGTCGCCCCCAGCTTGCGGCGCATGCTTCTCGGTCAGCGCCGACCGACGGCGCCTCCTCGATCAGCTTCTGATGGCGGCGCTGGATCGAGCACTCGCGCTCGCCCAGGTGGATCGACGTGCGCCGTGATGGTCGCCGAGCACCTGGATCTCGATGTGGCGCGGCGACTCCGACGTACTTCTCGAGGTAGACGTCGCCGACGCCGAACGCGGCCTCGGCCTCGCGCTGCGCCGTCTTGAGCGCGTTGCCCGAGCTCCTCGGCCGCGCGGACGACGCGCATGCCGCGTCCGCCGCCGCCGGCCACCGCCTTGATGATGACCGGATAGCCGAGCTCCTTGGCGACCTTGATCGCCTGCTCTTCGCCGCTGACCGGGCCGTCGCTGCCGGGCAGGACCGGCACGCCCGGCCTTCTTCATCGCGCGGCGCGCCCGGGCCTTGTCGCCCATCAGCCGGATGACGTTCGGGTACGGCCCGATGAACTTGATGTGGCAGGCCTCGCACACCTCGGCGAGATAGGCGCTCTCGGAAAGGAACCCGTAGCCCGGATGGATCGCGTCGGCGCCGGTGATCTCCGCGGCGCTGATGATGGCCGGCACGTTCAGATAGCTGTCGAGCGCTGCGCGCCGGACCGATGCACACGTCCTCGTCGGCGAAGCGGACGTGCAGCGAGTGCTCGTCGGCCTCCGAATACACGGCGACGGTCTTGATGCCCAGCTCGCGGCACGCGCAGATGATCGCGCAGCGCGATCTCCCCGCGGTTGGCGATCAGAATCTTCTTGAACATGCGTGGCTAGTCCTGACCTTCGACGGCGAACAGCCGGTCGCCGAACTGCACGGGCTTGCCGTTCTCGACGTAGATCGACGCCACTTCGCCGTCGCAGTCGCTCTCGATCTCGTTCATGAGCTTCATCGCTTCGATGATGCAGAGCACCTGGCCCGCTTGACCGACGTCGCCGACTTCGACGAAGGGGCGTGCCCCAGGCTCGGACGAGCGATAGAACGTGCCGACGATCGGGGACTTGATGACCGCCAGGTCGACCCCCTCGGCGTCGAGCGGGACGACGCCAGCCGACGCGGCCGCCGGCACGGGAGCCGGGGCCGGCGCCGAGGCCGGCATGGCCGCCGCGTGAACGGGCGGCATCACCGGTGGCGCGATCGCCACCTGCTGGCCGCCCTTGCGGACGCGCAGCTTCAGACCGTCGCGTTCGAGCTCGAACTCGGCGAGGTCGTGCTCGCGCATGAGGTCGAGAATCTGATTGATGTCGTCAAGGTTCATAGGATCAGACGACCAGCAGATCCCGCGGTGCGTCGGTCAGCACCTCGCATCCGTCAGTCGTCACGAGCACGTCGTCTTCCAACCGCACCCCAGCGAACCCTTCGAGGTACGCCCCTGGTTCGATCGTGCAGACCATCCCGGCCTCCAGCGGCTCCGGCGGGCCGGAACGATCCGGCGACAGCCGAGGCGCCTCGTGTACCTCCAAGCCCAGCCCGTGGCCGGTGCTGTGGAGGAACGCTTCTGCCAGGCCGCGTGCGTCGAGCACGCGCCGCGCGGCCGCATCCACCGCGCTTCCGGTCACGCCGGCCCGCACGGCAGCTATCGCGGCGGCCTGAGCTTCATGGACCGCCTCGAAAAGTGCCCGCCCACGGGCACTTGCCTGACCGACCGCGGCCGATCGGGTCAGGTCGACGCAGTATCCGTCTAGTATGCCGCCAAAGTCCAGCACGACCAGGTCCCCCGTGGCGAGCCGCCGGTCGCCCGGATGGGCGTGCGGGTGCGCGCCGTTCGGCCCGGACGCCACGATCGTGGGGAACGCTGGCTCGGAAAACCCCGCCCGTTCCAACTCGAGGTCGATTGCCCGAGCGATCTCGCGCTCGGTGCGGCCCGCCGCCACGATGTCGGCCAATCCCCGCGCCACATCCGACAGCTTGCGAGCGGCGCGACGAAGGATCCCGATCTCAACGTCGTCTTTGATGAGCCGTTGACGCTCGACGAGGCGCTCGGTCGGCAACCACTCTCGGTTGACGCCCGTGACTTCCCACTGCCGCAACGTTGCGACGGTCACCTGGCCGGCCTCGAATGCGACCCGGCGGGCGGCCGTGCGCGCCAGCACCGCGGACAGCGTCTGATCGAAGCGCTGTTCCACACGCTCGATGGCCACGGCCGCGACGGCGCCGCCGCCCATGGCCTCGGCGGCCGCCCCGGCATAGCGCCCGTCGAGGATCAGCGTCGCCGTTTCGGGGGTGACGACGAGCAGGCCAGCCGATCCGGCGAAGCCAGTGAGATACCGGAGATTCGCGGACGTGGAGACGACCAGGGCGTGCCACTCGTGCGCACGGCAGGTGTCTTGAAGGATCTCGAGGCGCCCGGACCAGTCCGGGCGAAGGACGTCGGCCATCAGGTCGATCAGCTCGGCGAATATTCTGACGCGAGCTCGAGCCGCCGCGAATTGATTTGTCGCAGCATTTTTTCGAGTGCTTCGACGGTCCGAGCGGAGTTCGACACCGCGGGCGCGGCGGGAACGACCGGCGTCCCGGCCACCACAGGCGTGGCGGCGGCAGCCTGAGCGGCCGCGACAGGTGTGCCAAGTGGCGCGGGCTTCGATCGGAACGATGGCGCGACGGTCGCCGTCCACGCCGCGGGTGTTTGAGCGGCCACCGGCGGCGCGGCCGCCGCTGGGGGCGGGACAACCGGATCCGGCTCGGCGACCGGCAACGGTGCGGGAGGAGGCGGAGCCTCGACGACCGGCTCCGGCGCCGCCTCGAAGTTCAGGACCGGCGCCAGGTCCGCGTCCACGCCGGCCGCGCCCAGGTCGACTTCCGCCAGCGCCTCGTCGAGGATCGACAGTTGCTCGCCGGCCGCTTCGATTTCAAGGAGCGACTCATTTGTCAGCACGAAATCAGCGATTGGGTCCGCGGCCGGCGGCAGATCGCCTGACAGCTCGAACACCGGTCCGGTTTCCTCGGCTGCCGACTCGGCGGCCGCGGTTATCGGAGTGGCGGGCGCCGCCTGCTCGCGCGCTTCCATGGCTGCGACGAAATCCGGCGTCGCCGGCGACCATGCCGGTTCGTGTTCGAACGTGTCGGCCGTGGCCCCTGCCGCCGGCGCCGGCGACGCATCGCCCACATGCGGCTCGGGGTGCAAATCGGCCGCCTCGAGCAGGGCGTCGAGTGCGAAGAGCGCCGACGATCCCGTGCTGGCCGGCTCCCCCGCCGAGATCGGCGACCAGGTCCGGCAGGGCGGGCTCCGGATGGGCCTCGCCCGCCGAGAATTCCTCCGGTGCCAGCATGACGGGCGGCGGTTCCGGACCGTCCTGAGCCAGCTGGGCGAGCAGCTCAGCGACGTCCGGCTGGGGATGGGCGTCTGAGGTGGTCTGGGCCTCTGCCGCGGCAAGCGCCAATTGCAGCGACTCGTCGGCAGCTGTCGGGGCAGGGGCGACATCCGCGGCGAAATCGACAATCGGCAGATCTGCGTCCGGCGCGTCAGCGACGCCACCACGGGCGATGAGCGCGGCGTCGGCCTCGAAGGCCTGAACGAAGTCCTCGGCCAGGGCCGGGGGTGCTTCGACAACCGGCAGGGGCTCGGGCGCGACCGTGAGGTCGTCCTCGCGCGGCTCTGGGCTCGCGTCGGCGGGCGGCACCGCGTACTCGGCGACTGGAACATCGGCCGCGGCCGCGGCGCTGAACTCCGCGCTGAGATCGACAAGGCTCGGGGGGGTCGCCGCCTCCCCGAGAGGAGCGGGCGTTTCCTGGTCCGCGCGGTCGGGCTGCGCGGAGGCGGACTTTGCCGGCTCGACCGCATACTCGGCCTTCGCACGCTTGTGCGTGGACTCGGCGGACGCGAGTTCCGCGGTCGGAACGACGTCGGCGGCCGCACCGGCCTGGTTGGCGACCTCGAATGCCTGCGCGACCTCGGCGACTTCCTGATCGTCCTCTGGGACGATGACCGCGTTTTCCGCGCGCTCGTGAAGCTCAGCGAGGCCCCGGATGGCCGCCAGGTTGTCCGGGGCCCGCTTGAGCACCTGCTCGAGCGCTGCCTGCGCCTCGTCGTATCGGCCGAGATCGAGCAACGCCCATCCGAGCGTCACACGGGCCGAGAGATGATCCGGAAACTTCTTCAGGCCGTCCTGGCAGAGGGCCACCGCACGCTCGAGGTCACCCGCACGCCGGAATCGCTCGGCAATGCCGCCAAACGCCGGAGTTTCGTCGGCGGGCACTTGCCGGCTGCGTTTGAGGGCAATTGACACGGAGCCTCGTCTGAAGAGAGACGGCCGGAGGAGTCACCGGACTCCTCCGGCCCAAGTCATGCAGTCACGCCAGCCGACCCGCGCCTACGGCAGGATCGTGATCGTGCGCGTCAGGATGCCGATCTGGCCGCCGCTGTCGGTCACGGTCAGCTTGACGGTGAGCGTGCCGCCGGCGCCGCCGATCGGACCGATGTTGACGGTCGAACCGCTGGCCGTGCCCACGAAGGCGCCGCTGAAGTCCCACTGATACGTCACGATCACCCGGCCGAGGACCGCGGACGACGCGGTGGCATCGAGCGAGATGATGTCGGTCGTGTGGACGGGCGACGGCGCGCTGGTGAAGCTGGCCGTCGGGTTGGACGTCGCGGCGGTCACGGTCTGCGTGATGCTGCCCGTGCGGCCAGTGTCGTCGGTGACCACGAGCGTGACGGCGTAGCCGCCAGGCAGAGCGAACGTGTGCGACACGGTGACGCCCGAGGCGGTCGTGCCATCGCCGAAGTCCCAATCGTAGGACACGATGCTGTGGCCGTTCGCCGCCTTCGACGCGGAGGCGTTGAAGAACGCAGGCGTGCCGGCAATCGGCGTGGTCGGCGACGAGACGAAGACCGGCACCGGCGTAGCGGTGGTGCCGACGCTGATCGTCTGCGGCGCGGAGGTCGTCGAAAATCCGCGATTGTCGGTGATCGTGAGTGTCGCGGAGTACTGACCCGTGAGGTCGTAGGTGTGCGTCACACGGACACCGGACGCGGTGCCGCCGTCCCCGAAGTTCCAGGCGTAGCTCGTGATCGCGCCGCTATCGTCGGTCGATGCCGACCCGTCGAACTGGACGGTATCACCCTCATGCGGCGAGCCCGGCGAGAAGATGAACGACGCGGCGAACTGCGTCGGCGGCGGGCCGAGCGGCGCGCCCGGACGGACGAGCTTGATCGTCGTGAAGGTGTGCTGCGTGTTCGCGTAGTCGCTGCCCACCGGCGTCGCTTCGAAGTCCATCAGCACGCTGTCGCCGGCCGTGGACGGCGGCGGCGGGGGTGCCGTGTAGCTGAGCGTCGCGCGCCCGTCGCTGTTGGTGGACACGGTCGTCGAGGACAGCGTGCCGAACTGCACGGCGCCGCCGCTCTGGACCATGTCCACGCGCAGCGTCAGGCCGCGTACGGGCTGGCTGTACGCGTCGCGCGCGGTGATCGTGAGCGTCGCCTGCGACTGCCCATCCTGCGTGAGGATGTCGGGGGTCACCGACATGGCTATCGACAGCGCGAGCTCCGACGGGCCCGCCAGCGGCGGCGCCGTCTGCTTGTCGAGCGTGCAGCCCGTCAAGGCCGCGATCGCCGCCACCACAAACAATCGTCTCGTTACCACGTTGGCACCCCAGCTCCTGTGACCGAGTGTCCGCATGACTGAAATCCTGGTTATGGCGTTGCCCTACTGCGGGTCGCCGAAGTCGCCAAAGTCAACGCCAATGGTCGCCGTAACGCTGACCTCACGCCCGGTCTGGTCCGTTCCGTAGAACGTGACCCTCGCGAGCGTGGAGATGAATTGCGCGCCCCCACCGCCGCGGAGCGCACGCAAGGGCGCTTCTTCCTTGGCCTGAATGCGCACCAGCGTGAAGGCGCCCTGGCTGCGCGAGCCGGCGACGGTCACGGTCATCCCGCCGTCGAACGGGTACGGCACGTCCACGCCCGGCGTGTTCCGGCCGTCAGCACGCACGAACTCGACGTGATAACGGTTCACCGTAATGAAGTTGGCCGACGTCGGCGACGTCGGGGAATCCGCCGAGCCCGGGTCCTTCAGCCCGAGACTGAACGACACCTGACCCGGGTCGTCGTAGATCGTCGGCACGAACACGGAGTTGCCATCGGCGTCGGTCTGTTTGACCAGCGTCACCACGTCCGAGGCCAGTGCGCCGGAGAACTCCGTCGGCTTCGCGCCCGAGGCGGCCTCGAGCGAGTTGACGATCAGGTACGAAGAACCGGTGCCCTGCTGCTGTTGCTTGGTGCAGCCGGCAATCATCGGCAACAAGCCGAGGCCCACGAGGGCCGCGCTCTTCGCGACCCGCCCTCCCGCCAGCCGGGGAGTCATCGTCAAGAACCAACGCGCGGAAGTCATCATGGCCATCCTCAGTGGAGAATTCGCGGAGTGATGAAGATCAACAGCTCCTGGTTGGTGCTCTCGTTCGAGTCGTGCCGGAAGAGCCAGCCAAGGAGCGGAATCTTGCTGATGCCGGGCACGGTGTCTTTCGCCGTCGTCTCCGTGCTCTGGACGATGCCGCCGATGACGGTCGTCACGCCGTCGGCCACCTGCACCTGGGTGTTCGCGCGCTGGGTGTTGATCGACGGGTTGCCGTTGACCGCGCGGCTGAAGTCGGGCTGACCGTTCTCGAGGTCGATCCGCATGATGACCGTGTTGGCCGCCGTGATCTGCGGCGTGACGGTCAGCTTCAGCGCGGCGTCCTTGAACTGCACGGTCACCGTGTTGTTGGCGACGATCTGAATCGGAATCTGGAAGCCCTGCGTGATCTCCGCTTCCTGGTTGTTCTGCGTCGTCACCTGCGGCGTCGACAGGATCTTGAGCTGGCCCTTGTGCTCGAGCGCCGAGAGCGCCACGTCGAGGTTGAACGCGCCGTTGATCGCGCCCAGCGAGAGGCCGATCGCGCTGGTCGCGCCGGTCGCGCCGAGGTTGACGGCCGTGCCGGTGCGCTGCTGGTCGGACCCGCGCGGGTCGGTCGGCCCCTGCGTCACCGGTCCCTGCTGCGTCGTGCGGCCGGAGACCGAGCCGTTGTTGGGGAACGCCAGGTTCGTCGTGTTGCCGATGTCGGACGACACGCGGCCGTTGAGACCCCACTGCACGCCGAGCTGGCGCGCGGTGTCGTGGTTGGTCTGGATGATCTTGGCCTCGATCTCGACCTGCGGCTCCGCCTTGTCGAGGTCGGTCAGCAGGCGGCGGATTTCGTCGATGTTTTGCGATGTGTCGCGGATGATGAGCATGTTGGTGCGCTCATCGACGTCCACCGTGCCGCGGTCGGTGATGACGCGCCCCTGCTCGAGCAGCTTCTTGACGGCGGTGGCCGTGGCGTAGTTCAGGCGGACACGCGCCATCGCGAGATCGGGCGCGGCCTGGCTCGCCTTCTTCTGGCGCGCCTCGTCCTCGAGCTCCTGCGTCCGGGCCGCGCGCGTCATGACGCGCACGACGGGCCCGTCCACCTGGTAGGTCAGCTGGGTCGTCTTGAGAATGACGTCGAGCACCTGGTCCCAGGGCACCTGCGTCAGCTTGAGATCGACCGGCGCGTTGAGCGGCACGCTCGGATCGATGACGAGGTTGACGCCGCCGATGTCCGACAGCTGGCGCAGCACCGTCCGCAGGTTGGCGCCCTGGTAGTCGACGTCAATCGGCGTGCCGGTGAAGGCCCGCTGGGCGGCCGCCGGATTCTGCAGAGGCAGTTGATCGGCGGGGCCGCCGCCGGCGGGCCGCTGGGCCTGCGCAAATGGCGTCGCGAGCGTCGTCGCGACCCCGAGAACCAACGACAGCGTCCACAAGCGTGAGCTCTTCATCGGATGACCTCCGCTGCGGAGTGCAGCGTCTTCCGGACCTCGTGTCCCTTCACCGCGCCGGTCGCGTCGGTCTGCTCGGCGACGAACAGCACGCCTTCCGTGTCAATCGCTTTCACCGTGCCGTCAGCCAGGCGATCCTGCAGCTTGGCCATGTACGACTGCTTGTCGGGGCCCTGCAGGATGACCGTCATCTTCGCGCCGGCGCGCACGACGCCGGTGACGACCACGTCGGTGATGGAAATCGAGGCGAGGCCGAGCGCCGGGCGCAGCTGGCTCTGCGGCGACATCGGCGGCCGCTTGGGCAGGATCAGGCTCACGAAGGGATCCCGACGCCCGCCGTCGTCGTAGCCCGACGGCGTCGGCGCGTCGCCAACACGCGAACCGACCTGGATCTGCGCCTGCGCGACCCCGGGGATCGCGACGAGCAGGAACGCGGCGAGGATCAGGTGTCGAGATTTCACTTCTTGCCTCCATTCGCGGGCGCGGCGCCCTGCGTCGGCGCCGCACCGGCGGCGTCAGGCGCCATGTCCTTCTTGAACACGAACGTCGTGGCCACGCAGCTGGCGGTGATGGTGCCGCCCACGCCGGCCTTCGGAATCGCCTTGATCTGCAGCTCGGACACCGACATCAGCCGCGTCATGGTGGCGATGCGGTCGAAGAACCGGCCGAGGTTGTGATAGGTGCCCTGCAGCCCGAGCGAGATCGGCCACTCGGAGTACTGCGTGCGCGTCACGATCGGCTTGGGCGTGAACGTCTCGATGTCGAGCGCCGCTTCGCTCGCCATGTCGTGCAGGTTGCGCAGCACGTCCTGCGGGTCCTTCTCGTCGGGCAGGATCGCCGTCGTCTGCTGGAGCGCGGCCTCGGCCTGCGCCACCTCGCGCTGCAGCTGCGGCAGCTTCGCCGCCGTTGCCTGCGCGCGCGCGACGTCGCCTTGGACCGCCGCCAGCTTGGCGCGCTGCGACGACAGCTCCTCCTGGGCCGGACCGATCAGCATCGTCCAGGCGCCGACGACCATCAGACCGGCCAGCAGGCCGAAGACAATCGTCTGGGTGCGTGAAGACAGTTCGTGGAAGCTCTTCGCCATGATCGGGCCCCTACTCCACTCCGGCGCTCGACTTCGCCGGTGTCGCGACCGCTGGACGCCCGTTCTTGCCGGGCGGCGTCGGCGGGGGTTCCTCGGGCAACGTCGCGGCGGTCGATTCGCCCTTCACGACGAAGCGGACGACGGGGGTCTCCTCGACCATCTCGGTCGTGGTCGTGACGATTTCCACGGGACGCTTGAACATCCCGGAGTTCTGCATCTGCTCGGTGAAATCGGTGACCGACGTCAGCGAGAGCGCGCGGCCCTCGATCTGGACCATGGGGCCCGTCTGTTTGAACTCGACCAGCCAGAGCCCGTCGGGCATGCTGCCGCTCACCGTCTCGAGCAGGCTGACCGGCCCTTTCTGACGGAGCGCAGCCGGTCGATGAGCGACAGCCGCTCGGCGAGCTCGGCCTTGCGGGCCGCGGCGCGATCGACGAGCGTCGCGACCGACTTGAGCCGCGTGAGATCGTTCTGCGCCGTCGTGATCTTGACGTCGAGATCGCTGCGCTCGTGCCGGAGGTACCACCACCAGCCGAACACGCCGATGGTCGTCGCGACGAGCAGCACGAGGCCGATGGCGGCCGAGCGCTGCTCGCGCGGCAGGAACTCCTGCTTGGGCGCCGCGCCGACGGGCGTGGCGAGAAGATTGACGCGAATCACTTGTCGCCCTCCTGTCGCATGGCCAGACCGACGGCCACGGCATAGGCCGGGCCCACGACGTCCACGCCGATGCCCCGGCTCGGACGCGTGATGCGCCGGAACGGATTGAACACGTCCACGGGCGCGCCGAACTCGCTCGCCAGCATGTCGACGAGCCCGACCGCCTGCCAGGCGCCGCCCGACAGCACGATGCGGCTCAGCCGCTCGACGGGGGCAGTGGCGCGGTAGAAGTCGATGGTCTTGCGGACCTCGAGGACGAGCTGGCCGCTCGCCTCGCGCAGCATCGCCGCCACCTGCTCGGGGCTGACGTCCTGCGGGTACTGGCCGTTCAGGATCCGGCGGGCCGCCATCTCGTCCACGCCCGAGCCGCTGAGCTCGCGGAGGATCGCCTCGAGATGCACCTGCCCGCCGATCGAGATGTCGCGGGTGAAGACCGGCTCGCCGCGCTCGAGCAGGCACACGATGGTGACGTTCTGCCCGACGTGAATGAGCGCGGAGAACGGATCGGTCCGCTCCGGATAGTTCACCTGGTAGGCGTTCGCCAGCGCGAACGCCTCGACGTCCATGACGACCGGCGCGCGGCCGGCCTGCGCGATGACGCCCGCGGATCGTCGATGCGATCTCTTCTTCGCCGCCACGAGCAGCACGTCCAGCGTGGCCTTGCGCGTCGCTGGTGGGCGCGGAGTGTTGACGACCTGATAGTCCAGCTGGACTTCGCTGAGGTCGAACGGGATGTACTGCTCCGCCTCCCAGGGAATCGCTTCGCCCAGTTCGGCCTCGGTCATCGCCGGCAGCGACAGGCGCTTGACGATGACGGCGTGGCCGGAGAGTGCCGCGGCTACTCGCGCTCGACGCATCTTCATCGAGTCGAGGACCTGGCTGACGGCTTCACTCACGGCCTCGGGCTCGGCGGCGGCGCCGTCTTCGATGCTGCCTCAGGCATCGGCGCCTCGCCGGCGGCCACGAGGGACCACCCGGCGCGACCGCGCTTGAGCGCCACAGCCTTGACGGCGCTCGACCCGATGTCGAGGCCCACGAGCGGTGGACGGAACACTGATCCGAATGCGGCTCCCAGACCCATAGCGGCACTCTGAAGGGCAAGGCTGATGCCAAGTGTGCGAGTGCGGGGTTTTGTCCGGTCCGGGCGCAGAATCGGGCTGATCCGCGGGGCGCGGCAGGGCCGGTCGGGCTGCGGTTTTGCCGGTCGAATACAGGAATGTTAGGGCGGTAACGATTTGTCGAGGTCGCGACCCGCGGCAGGTCGATCGGCCACAAACGCCTGAAAAGATTGACAATTCTTCACTGGCTGCCTATGATTTCGGTTTGCCGTCTTTTGATCCGGCTGAAAGGGAAGGCATGGTTTCGGCGTAAGGCTGCCTCGGCCGGCGGTGACGCGGCAGTGGCACGTCATCGACGCGGACGGCCAGGTCCTCGGCCGCGTCGCCACGTCCGCCGCGCGGCTGCTGCAGGGCAAGCACAAGGCGACCTACACGCCGTTCTCGACACCGGCGATCACGTCGTCGATCGTCAACGCGGCGAAGGTGAAGCTGACCGGCCGCAAGGAAGAGCAGAAGATCTATCGCCAGCACAGCGGCTACGAAGGCGGCCTGCGCGAAGAGCGCGCGAGGGTCGTGCGCCAGAAGCACCCGGAGCGGCTCGTCGAAGAAGCCGTGCGCGGCATGCTGCCGAAGACGAAGATGGGCGAGGCGATGTACCGCAAGCTGAAGGTCTACGCCGGGCCGGATCACCCGCACGCGGCGCAGAAACCCTCGCAAGCTCGAGGTCGCGTAACGTGGCAGCAGACGCAGTATTACGGAACGGGCCGCCGCAAGACGTCCACCGCCCGCGTGTTCCTCCGGCCCGGCACCGGGCGCCATCACCGTCAACCACCGCGCGTTCGAAGCGTTCTTCCCCACCGAGGCGCTGCGCACCCAGATCCGCCAGCCGCTGGTGCTCACCGAGACCGCCGACAAGTTCGACATCCTCGCGACGGTCGCCGGCGGCGGCGTGGCGGGACAGGCCGGCGCGCGTGCGCCTCGGCATCGCGCGCGCGCTCGTCGAGTACAACCTCGAGCTGCGCAAGCGGCTCGAAGAACGAAGGCCTCCTGACGCGCGACGCGCGCGCCAAGGAACGCAAGAAATACGGCATGGCCGGAGCGCGCAAGCGCTTCCAGTTCAGCAAACGCTAATCGGCACGAGCAGGAGAGGATCAGCTTGAGCCGCGATCGCGATGAAGGATCTGCTGGAGGCCGGCGTCCACTTCGGCCACCAGACGAAGCGCTGGAACCCGAAGATGAAGGAATACATCTTCGGCGAGCGGAACGGCATCTACATCATCGACCTCGGGCAAGACGGTGAAGCTGTTCCGCGAGGCCGAGGAGTTCGTCACGAACCTCGCGGCCGAGGGCGGCACGATCCTCTTCGTCGGCACCAAGCGCCAGGCGCAGGACGTCGATCGCCGAGGAAGCGCAGCGCTGCGGCATGTTCTACGTGAACCAGCGCTGGCTCGGCGGCCTGCTCACCAACTTCGCGACCATCCAGCGCAGCCTCGGCGCGGCTGCGCGACCTCGAGGCGATGGCGACCGACGGCCGCTACGACACGCTCTCGAAGAAGGAAATCGCGCGGAACGAGAAGGAGCGGCGCAAGCTCGCGAAGAACCTCGAAGGCATCCGCGGCATGTCGCGCCTGCCCGACGCGGTCTTCGTCGTCGACACCAAGCAAGGAACAGATTGCGGTCGACGAAGCGCGCAAGCTGAAGATTCCGGTCATCGGCGTCGTCGACACCAACTGCGATCCCGACGAAGTCGACTTCGTGATTCCCGGCAACGACGACGCGCTGCGGTCGATCCGGCTGTTCGCCTCGCGGATCGCCGACGCGGTGCTCGCCGGCCGCGGCATGCGCGAGTCGGCGCGACGCCGAGACGCCGCGGACGCCGACGACGACGCCGACGCCAAGCCGCGCCCGGCCGCGACGCGCCGCGCGCGGCCTAACGCGCCGCAGCGCGGCCGCGGCGTCCGGCGTCCGGCCAGCAGTTGGCCAGCGCTCGAGGTCGCTACGCCGGCAGCCGGCGGCGCCGGCACTCCGCGTCTGGCGCCGACTTCGCACGTTTCACGCGAGGAGCACTCATGGCAATCGACATCTCGGCAGCACTGGTGAAGACAGCTCCGCGACCAGACCGGCGCGGGCATGATGGAGTGCAAGGCCGCGCTGCAGGAGGCCAACGGCGACTTCGAGGAGGCGAACGACCATCCTGCGCAAGCGCGGCCTCGCGCAGGCGGCGAAGAAGGCCGGCCGCTCCACCAGCGAGGGCCTGATCGGCGCCTACATCCACCTGGGCGGCAAGATCGGCGTGCTCGTCGAGGTGAACTGCGAGTCCGACTTCGTCGCGCGCACCGACGACTTCCAGACCCTCGTCAAGGAACTCGCGCTGCAGATCGCCGCGGCCAACCCGCGTACGTCCGCCGCGAGGACGTGCCGGCCGACGTGCTCGAGAGGGAGAGGGCGATCTACCGCGCGCAGATGGAGAGCTCGGGCAAGCCGGCCAACGTGATCGACAAGATCGTCGAGGGCAAGCTCGGGAGCTTCTACGAGCAGGTCGTCCTGCTCGATCAGCCGTCGATCCGCGACCCGCAAGACGACGATCGGCCAGATGCGTCCAGGCGGCCATCGCCAAGCTCGGCGAGAACATCGGCGTCGCCCGCTTCGCGCGCTTCAAGCTCGGCGAAGACTAGCAAGTGCCTGCGTGCCGAGTGCCGCGTGCTGGTGCGAGGTCGCCTGGCACGGCATCAGGCACAGGCACCGAGCCCGTCGGCACCTAGCACCCAGCACTCGGCCGTGGCTATAATCACGTCTCCGTGCCCTCCACGCCCGTCTACCACCGCATCCTCCTCAAACTCTCCGGCGAAGCCCTGATGGGCGAGCAGCCGTTCGGCATCGACCCGGCCGTCGCCACGCAGATCGCGCAGCGACATCGCCGAGATCCAGCAGCTGGGCGTCCAGACCGCCGTCGTCATCGGCGGCGGCAACATCTTCCGCGGCCTCGCGGCCAGCGCGCGCGGCATGGACCGCGCGACCGCCGACTACATGGGCATGCTGGCCACGGTCATCAACGCGCTCGCGCTGCAGGACGCGCTCGAGCAGCATCGGCGTGACCACCCGCGTCGTGACCGCCATCGAGATGCGCGCGGTCGCCGAGCCGTTCATCCGCCGCCGCGCGATCCGCCACCTCGAAAAGGGCCGCGTCGTCGTCTTCGCGGCCGGCACCGGCAACCCGTACTTCACCACCGACACGGCCGCCGCGCTGCGCGCGATGGAGATCAAGGCCGACGTGATCCTCAAGGGCACCAAGGTGGACGGCATCTACACCGCCGACCCGATGCTCGACCCCGACGGCCGAGCGCTACGACCGATCTCGTACCTCGCAGGTGCTCGAGCAGCGGCTCAAGGTCATGGACGCGACCGCGATCTCGCTCTGCATGGACAACAAGCTGCCGATCGTCGTCTTCAACCTGCGCACGCCGGGCAACCTCCGGCGCGTCGATCATCGGCGAGCCGATCGGGCACGCACGGTGACGGCCGTAGATCGAGGACGAGCGCCATGGATGTCAACGATCTGAAAGGCCTGTACGCCGAAGTCAAGAAGCGGATGGACGGCGCGATCGAGCACGTCCGCAAGCGAACTGGCGGGCGTGCGCACCGGCCGCGCGTCGGTCGACCATTCTCGACGGCGTGCACGTCGAGGCCTACGGCTCGAAGATGCCGCTCAACCAGGTCGCGTCGCTCTCGATCCCCGAGCCGACGCTGATCGTCGCGCAGCCGTTCGACCCGTCGCTGCTCGGGCGCGATCGAAAAGGCGATCCGCAGCGCCGACCTCGGCCTGAACCCGGCCAACGACGGCAAGGTCGTCCGCATTCCGCTTCCGTCGCTGACCGAGGAGCGCCGCAAGGAGCTGTCGCGGCTCGTGCACAAGTACGCCGAGGAAGGGCGCAACGGCGTCCGCCAGGTCCGCCGCGACGCGAACGACCGGCTGAAGAAGCTGCTCAAGGACCACAAGATCTCGGAAGACGACGAAAGGCGGGCGCTCGACGAGGTCCAGAAGCTCACCGACCAGCACGTCAAGCTGATCGACGACCTGCAGAAGAAGAAGGACGCAGGAGCTGCTCGGGCAAGTAGTGACGTCCTATCTTCACCCATCTCGAATGCTCGGTGCCCTGCGGGGCGCCGGCCGCTCGACCCGCGCGAGATCCATCACCTGTGCACGTGCGGCGCGCCGCTGCTCGCCCGCTACGATCTCGACGGCGGCCGCGCGCCTGGTCGCGCGAGTCGCTCGCCGGCCGCGAGGCGATCATGTGGCGGTACCGCGAGCTGATGCCGCTCTTCGACGGCGAAGAGCCGGTCACGCTCGGCGAGGGCTGGACGCCGCTGATTCCACGCGCAGCGGCTCGGCGCGGCGCTCGGCCTCGACGCGCCTGTTCATCAAGGACGAATCGCTCAACCCGACCAACTCGTTCAAGGCGCGCGGCCTGTCGGCGGCGGTCACGCGCGCGCTCGCACCTCGGCGCGAAGACGCTGTCGGTCCCGACGGCCGGCAACGCCGGCAACGCGATGGCCGCCTACGCCGCCGCGGCCGGACTCGACGGCGAAGGTCTTCATGCCGAAGGACGTGAAGACGCCGTTCATCCGCGAGTGCGAGCTCTACGGCGCGGACGTCACGCTGGTCGACGGCCTGATCACCGACGCCGGCCGCGTCGCGGCCGAGCCGGCGGCAAGCCGCTCGGCTGGTACGACGTCTCGACGCTGAAGGAGCCGTACCGCATCGAGGGCAAGAAGACGATGGGGTACGAGCTCGCCGAGCAGCTGGACTGGACGCTGCCCGACTGGATCATCTATCCCACCGGCGGCGGCACCGGCATGGTCGGCATGTGGAAGGCGTTCGACGAGATGAGCGCGCTCGGCTGGATCGACGCCGCGCAAGCGGCCGCGCATGGTGACGGTGCAGGCCGCGGGCTGCGCGCCGATCGTCCGCGCGTTCGAGGCAGGCGACGAGAAGGCGCGAGCCGTGGGAGAACGCCGCGACGATCGCCGACGGCCTGCGCGTGCCGCGCGCGATCGGCGACTTCCTGGTCCTGCGCGCGGTGCGCGAGAGCGGCGGCGCGGCCGTCGCCGTCTCCGACGCACGACATGGTCGCCGGCGATGCGGGACCTCGGCCGCCTCGAAGGCATCAGCGCCGCGCCCGAGGGCGGCGCCGCCGTGCACGCGCTGCGCGTGCTCGTCGACGAGGGCCGCATCAAGGCGCGACGACACCGTCGTGGTGTTCAACACCGGCGGCGCGCTGAAGTACCTGGACGTGTTAGCGTCAGGCACTGGGCATTAGGCACTGGGCACTGGCCCCGGACCTCGGACTCTGGACCTCGGACCCTGGACCCTGGACCAAATGATTGCCCTGCTCTTCACCGGCGGCACGATCTCGATGAAGCTCGACCCCGCGACCGGGGCGGCCGTGCCCGCGCTTGGCGCCGCCGACATCGTCGCGCAGGTGCCCGAGCTCGCCGACGATCGCGGACTTCGAGGTCGAGGACTTCGCGCGGCTCCCCGGCCCGCACGTCACGCCCGAGCACATGTGGCGGCTCGCGCGGCGGCGCGGCCGCCTGGCTCGAGCGGCCGGACATCGACGGCCTCGTCATCACGCACGGCACGGACACGATCGAGGAGACGGCGTTCCTGCTCGATCTCTGCTGCGTCCGACAAGCCAGTCGTGCTGGTCGGCGCCATGCGCACGGTTTCCGATCGCGAGCTGGGACGGGCCCGCCAACCTGCTCACCGCCGCGCGCGTAGCCGCGTCACCCGGGGCGCCGCGGCGTACGGCGTGCTGGTCGTCGATGGACGAGCAGATCTCTCCCGGCGCGCGAAGTCCGCAAGATTCCACACGGAGTCGTCCGGAGCGTTCGCCGACGCCCGAATTCGGACCGCTCGGCGTCGTCGACGGCGGGCGCGGTCGTGTTCCGGCGACGGCCTGCTGCCCCGACCGGCCTGGCAGCGATCGCCGAGGCCGAGCCGGGCCTGCGCGTGCGGCGCATCGAGACGCGCGTGGATCTCGTGCAGGCCTACACGGGCATGACCGATCGTCTCATTCGAGCGCGTCGCCGACGAGCGGCGCGCGCGGCCTGGCGGTCGTGGCGCTTCGGGCGCGGCAACGTGCCGCCGGCGATCGTGCCGGCGATCCGGGACGCGGTCGCGACGCCGGCGTCGCTCGTCACGGTCTCGTCGCGCTGCGCTCGCCGGCCGCGTGAGCGCCCGCTACGGCTATGACGGCGGCGGCCTGGATCTCGCGCAGGGCCGGCGCGATTCTTGCCGGCGACCTTCCGGCGCCAAGGCGCGGCTGCTGCAGATGGTCGTGCTAGGCTGCCCGCTGCGCGCCTGGATCGCAGCGAACGTAAATCCTGACCGACTGGGGCCAGCCCTGCGGACGCCTGACCGCGCTCAGTCGCCGAACGCAGATGCCGATGCTCCGCGCGGCGCGGATGACGTCGCCGCCGAGGGGGACCGTGCGCGTCCGGCCGACGCACCGCCTCGAGCGGCACGGCCACGATGTCCGGCGAGTGCAGCGCGACCATCACGCCGAACTCGTCCCTCGAGCAGCAGTTCGACGGCGAACGCAGCCGAAACGCGTCGCCAGCATCGCGATCGTAGCTCGTCGGGCGGGCCGCCGCGCTGCAGGTGGCCGAGCACGACGTGCCGTGCTTCCTTGCCGGTCAGCTGCTCGATCTCCGGGCGAGATCTGCTCGGCGATGCCGCCGAGCCGCTCCACCGATGCGCCGTGCCCGCCGGCGACGACGGATCGCCGCGCCGCCGACCGGCATGCGCGCCCTCCGCGACGACGACGATGCTGAAGCGCGCGCCCCAGCTGTCGCGCTCGCGGATCCGCTCGGCGACCTTGTCGAGGTCGAACGGGATCTTCGGGAATCAGCACGACGTCCGCGCCGCCCGCGACGCCGGCGTACAGCGCGATCCAGCCGGCGTAGCGGCCCATCACCTCGACGACCATGACGCGGTGGTGCGCCTCCGCGGTCGTGTGCAGCCGGTCGATCGCGTCGGTGGCGAACGCCACCGCCGTGTCGAAGCCGAACGTCATCGTCGTGCCGACGATGTCGTTGTCGATGGTCTTGGGCACGCCGACGATGGGCATGCCGCGCTTGGTGGAACTGGTGCGCGATGGCCAGCGTGCCGTCGCCGCCGATGACGACCAGCGCGTCGAGGCCGAGCGACTGGAAGTTCTCGATGCAGCGCGCCGAGTAGTCCGTTGGTCCCTCGGACGACTCGCACGGGATACGCGAACGGATTGCCGCGATTGGTCGTGCCGAGGATCGTGCCGCCGAGGCGGAGGATGCCGGTGACGTCGCGCGGTGGTGAGCACGCGCGAGCGCTCGGGGAAGATGAGGCCGTCGAAGCTGTCCTCGAGGCCGATGCACTCGATGCCGGCGTTGGCCGCCGACTTGACCACCGCCCGGATGACCGCGTTGAGGCCGGGCGCGTCGCCGCCGCCCGTCAGAACGCCGATGCGCTTGACACGTGTCATGAGGCAGCCTTCAAGTGTAGTCGGGCCAGCTGTCGCGGCGGCATCAGCGGCACTGGCCAACGGGCCGCATGTTATGCTTCGAGTCGTTTGAGTGGGCGGCTAGCTCAGCTGGGAGAGCGCCGCGTTCGCAACGCGGAGGTCGCGAGTTCGAGCCTCGCGCCGTCCACCACATTCCTGACCAATTCTGCGATCTCCCTGGCGTGGCGCCGCCGTCGGCCGCGTCGTGTGCGCAATTTGTGCGCACCGCCGGCACGATGAGCCTTGTGCGGGTCGATCAGCGCAGATCGCGCGCGAGGTACAGGTCGTTCAGACCGCGGTTGTACTGGTAGACGTACGACCGCTCGTCGCGATCCACGAGCACCTGCATGACGCTCAAGACGCCCGTCGGATCGGCCGGGGCGACGGTGCGCCAGGGTTCGATCCGGCCGGTGGCGAGGTCGCGGTGATAAAGGCGCGCGCGAAATGTGTCCGGCGCGGAGAGCAGCAGCTGGCGTCCGTCCGCGCTCCAGTGGACGGGCCGTCCGCCCTCGCCCACCAGGTGCTGTGGCTCGCTACCGTCGATGGGGTAGAGCGTGACGCTCGCGCCATCGTTCGCGGCGACCAGACGACCGTCAGGAGACACCGCGAACGCACTTGCAATGCCTTCGGGCGTCACGGCGTGCCACTGCCCGTCGCCCTCGCGGACGTAGATCCGCCCGGTTCGAGCCTCGGCGCCCACCTGGTGCAGCGGCAGAAACAAGCGGTGCCCGTCGCTGGACCACGCCGCATGTGCGTCCGCCGGCGATCCTTCCAACCCTGCGGGCACGGGCACGTCCCGAGGCTCGCCAGCGCCGGTGGTCTGCAACACGAGCCGCGTCGGATTGCCGCGCCGCTGAATCAACGCCCACTTCCCGTCGGGCGTCAAGCCGCGTGCCACGTCTCCGGACAGTTGCACGCTCTGGGTCCCGTCAGTGGAGCGCAGCCAGGCGCCGGTCCCGACCTCTCGAATTTCATTCAGGAGCAGCCAACGTCCGTCGTTCGAGAGACCGGCAATCGCCGTCCGGCCGTTGAGATCCAGCGCGCGTTCGTCGTGGTTCTCGGTGCTGGCGTTGATGCCGAACCAGCCGGCGCCTGTTGTCATGAGCGCGCTCTGGCCGTCGGGCGACACGTCGAACACGGTCAGGGCACCGGGCGCGCGCGCGACGAGTCGCGTTCGGCCGTCGAGCGAGAGCGTGTAGATCGCGCGATCGTGCGAACTGCCGGTTTCCGAACCCGAGAACCAGACCTCCCGACCGTCGCGAGACCACGCCAAACCAAAAATGAGCGGCATCTCGGCGGCGGCCAACCGCTTGCCTGCGGCGCTTTGAACCTCGATGCCGCTGTCAGTGAGAAAGGCCACGTCGTCGTTCACGGGCGAGACGCGCAACATCCCGCAATCGGGGGCGATCGCCGGTCCATTGAGGAAAGCACAATCCCCGCTCTGCCGGACGATCGCAAGACGCTCCCCATCAGCGGCCCAGTCGGCGTAGGTCACGTTCTCGACGAGCGAGCGCGGCGTACCTCCGATCGCGGGCACGCGCGCGAGCGTTCCGGGAGTGCTGTAGGCCCCTCGATCGCTTGTCAGCAGCAGCGCGAGCTCACCCTTCGACGACACGGCCAACAGGAAACCGGGCGGCGCAAAATCGAGCAGTTTGGACTCCGTCCGGTCGAGTTGGGTCACGTAGACGCGTGACGGCCCGTCGCCGTACGCCGCGCTGTAGTACACCGTGCGGCCGTCCGGGCTGAACCGTGCGCCGGTCACGAGCCCGCGTTGAAACGTCAGCGGGCGAAAGGACGGCAGCGCGGGCCGCGCCGTGCGTCTGGCCACCACAAACGTCGCCGCCATCAGCGCGGACACCACCGCAAGCGCGATCGCTCGGCGCATCCACGGCGAGCGCACGACCTGAGGCGTGGCCTGGAACGCCTCCCCCGCCGGCACCTTGGAGATTTCCGACAAGCGATCTCGCAGCTCGGCGAGGTCTCGCGCCAAATCCTTCGTCGACGCGTATCGATCGTCGGGCGCTTTCGCGAGACATCGCTCGATGAGCCAGGCGACCGGCGCCGGGAGATCGGCGCGCCTGGCTCTCGCGGGCTCCGGCTCGTCGCGAACCGTGGCCGCGAGCGAATCCAGCACGGTGTCGCGCTTGAATGGCCGGGCACCGGTGGCCATCTCGTAGAGCAACGCGCCGAACGCGAACTGATCGGCGCGATAGTCTGCGGGCTTTCCCGCGGCCTGTTCCGGCGAGAGATATCCGAGCGTGCCGAGGATGACGCCTGATGCCGTCTGCCTGACGAATGTCGCCGTGTCTGCCGCGTCACCGAGCCCCTCGTCGGGCCAGACCAAACGCACCAGACCGAAGTCGAGGATCTTGGCGAATCCATCGCTCGTGACCATTACGTTGTCCGGCTTCAGATCGCGATGGACGATACCGGCCGCGTGCGCTTTGGCGAGACCCGCGGCAATCTGCGCGCCCAGATCGAGCAGTCTCTTGATTGACAGCGGGCCAGCCTCGATCAGGCTGCGTAGCGACTGCCCCTCGACGCACTCGAGCACGAGGTAAGGCCCAACGTCACTCGAGCCGACTTCATAGAGCGTGACGATGTTTGGATGATTCAGGGCCGAGACGGCCTTGGCTTCGCGCTCGAAGCGGACCAGGCGTTCGGGATCGGCGGCGACGTCGGCGGGCAGCACCTTGATGGCCACTTCCCGGCCGAGACGCGTGTCTCGTGCGCGATAGACCTCACCCATGCCACCGGCGCCCAGCGGGCCGAGGATTTCATACGCGCCGAGGCGGGCGCCGGACGCCAGGGACATGCGCTCAGCAGTGTAGCGCGGGCGCGCACTGACTCATTGGCTCATTGTCGCAGTGGCTCACTCCAGTGGCCGCACGCAGCAGGGCGTGTCGGTGCCAGCAGGCGGTCCTGGTGCGGCTAACGGCGCTTCAGCCGCGGGCGCTCGTTCCCCGGGCCCGCGCAATCCGGTGATTTCGTCGGACGTCGCATCAACGTCCCTCTGTGGGGTGACGCATTTTCGTCAATGGATGGTGCAGTCCTGCTCCGCTCTGGATGCCCACTCGAGCTTCGACAGGATCGCGTCCTCGGGCGTCACCACCGCGACGCCGCGCGCAAACGGGAGATCAACCCCCGGTCGTCTCCCGAATTGCTCGATGCTGAACGCGCGCGCCTTCCTCATGATGACATCGACCGGATCCCCGGCCGGCGCTGTGCTCACCATCCGTGTTCTGGGTGAGCTCGAGCGACGCCTCGCCCGTGACGCCCACCGGCGGCGTCCGACGCGCAGCGAAAGGATCCGGCGCGGCGCACGCGCTTCGAGGGTGAGGCACTGATCCGGGATGAGCGGCCTTCGTGAGGGCACGTCCGCCTCCGCGCCCATCGACCTCGATGTGTTACACTTTGTCTATATGAGTCAGACACTTACCATTCGCCTTACACGACGGCTGGCCGAGTGGCTCGAGCGCACGGCCGCGCAGACCGGGCAGTCGCAGGGCCAAATCGTTCGGGAACAACTGGAAAAGGCGAAGGCCGGCGGGGCCGGGCGGCCGTTCATGCGGCTGGGCGGCGCGGTCAAAGGGCCGCGCGACCTGTCCGCGCGCAAGGGATTCTCGCGGTCATGAAGGGCATTGCCGATACTGGCCTGCTCGTGGCGTTTGCCAACCGCGGCGACCAGCACCACGACTGGGCCATGAGCGTCGCAGCGCAAGTCAGCGAACCGCTGCTCACGTGCGAAGCGGTCCTGGCCGAGAGCGCGTTTCACCTGCAGGACGCCAGCCTGGTGTTGGCGATGATCGATGACGGGTTCATCACGCCGTCGTTCAACTGCCGCGATCACCTGCCGCATCTGACGGCGCTCGCCAAACGCTACGCCGATCGGCATCCGGACCTGGCCGACCTGTGCCTGATTCGGATGAGCGAACTGTACCCCCGCCATAGCGTCATTACGACCGATCGGAGTGACTTCCGCGTCTACCGCCGGAACAAGCGCGAGGCGATCCCACTCATCACGCCGCCCGCCTGACAATCGCTGCCCAGCCCTCGCCACCGACGAGGCTCTGCGGAGCTGGCTGGCGCTCACCTGACCGACCGCGGCCCATCATGGCGGCGCAGCCCGCGCTCGTGGCCGAGAGGCGTGGAGGCACGCCGCTGTTCATGCTGCTCGGCATCACGCTGTGCGTTTTGGAGCACACTCCACACGAGTACAGAGCACAGTGATCCTGATACTCACGTCAAGTGTTTTGCCGTTGATCGAGCACGATCACGCCACCCCTCGCTCGCACGTGAAGAGAAACGCGCGTCCGGGATCGGACGTATCCGTAGCCAGATGGCATGGACCGGGGTGGCGACACGACTCGAGAACGCCCTCTGCTCGTCGCGATTCGCGAAGACCCCAGACGGCAATCCGTCCCGGCCGCGCGCGGATCCCGCGCGCATCGCGGTGTGGTTCGTGGTGTCGCTGGCCGCGGTCGGCGTCCTCGACGGCGCGACGCCGCACGCTGCTGCGGTGGCGTCCAAGCCCCTGCCCCGGTGGGGTCACCTCACGGTCACGCCCATCGTCATCATGCCGCCGTTCGAGTACATCCCGGCGACCGATGGCCCCATCCGGGCGCCGCAATGGCACTTCCCCTCCACGACCCGGGAGGCGCTGGCGACCCGGCTGGCGGCCGCGGGATTCGCCGCCGCCGATGTCACCCAGCTGGTGGACGCCGCGCACCCCGAGCCGCCGAACGGCTTCGTCATCGCCCCGGATCCCGCGTTCGTGCGGGCCATCGCCCCTGACGTCCGCGGCCGCCTGTACACCCAACTCGCGGCAATGAGCCCCCTGAACTTCGATCAGCTCTCGGCCTTCCGGTTCCCTGGGTCGTCGATCGACGCCTGGCTCGGTCCGAACATCCCGCCGGAGACGCGGAAGCTCGTCGACCCGCTGATCTATCGCGACGGAGACTTTCTGCTCCTCGCGGACCTCGAGTCCGTACGGTCGGCGATCGAAAGCGGCCCGGCGCTCCAGCGGCTGATCAAGCGGCTGCTCGCGCAGTCGACCGTGCAGGTGACGCTCGACGTCACCGATCCGTCGGACGTCGACGACCTGGTCGAGTACCTGGGGACGCGGCGGGCGCCGGACGGACATCCGGCCGCTGCTCGAGTCCGCGGCCACGCCGGGAGCGGCGCACGCGGTCGACATCGCCTACCTGCTGCCCGACGAGGCGCGGCGGCTCCTGTACCGCTACCAGAAGGTGAGCCTCGCGGAGCTCGGGCAACCGCAGCTCGTCAACTGCTTCTGGACGGCGCTCAATTTCTTCAACGAGGAACCGGACGAGCGGCTGGTCGATCCCAAGGTCGCGGTCGCCCAGCTGAAGCAGAACTACTTCATCGTCCAGGACGAGCTGCAACTCGGCGACATCGTGGCGATCTCGGATCAGCACCTCAACATCTTTCACGTCGCGGTGTATCTGGCCGACAACCTGGTGTTCACGAAGAACGGCTACTTCAGCCTCGCACCCTGGACGATCGTGCCAATGGATCAGCTGAAGGGGCACTTCGCCGAGCACGCCGGCGACTGGCACATCACCTACTACCGTCGGAAAGACCAGTAGCTGCTGCCGGCTCGCCGCCCGGGCGAGCCCGGGTCGCGGCCGCTAGGCCGGCGCGATCGCGATCACGCGGAGCGGACTCCCGCTGCCATTGACGATTTTGAGCGGCGCGGCGATGACGATGGCGCCGGTGGGCGGCAGCTCGTCGAGACGGCACAGGCTCGCGAGACCGAACTTGCCCGCACCGTGCATGATCGCGTGGTTGGGAAACGGCGGCGCGAAGCCGCCGGCCTGCCCCGCGTCGGTGCCAATGGTCTCGACGCCGACGCCCAGCACGTCGCGATCGTGCGCGAGCACGCGCGAAGCCTCGGCGTCGAAGCCCGGACTGTGCGGTCCTTCGCCGCGCTCCGGCGTCGTCATGCCGAGGAACGCGGCGGCGTCCTTCCGGCGGCTCCAGCCCGTGCGAAGCAGCACCCACGCGCGCGGCGGGATCCGCCCGTGCCTGCGCTCCCAGTCCTCGAGCTGCGGGACCGTCAGCAGAAAATCTGGATTGCGCTCGACTTCGGCCGTGACGTCGATCACGCACGCCGGCCCGATGAAGCGGCTCGCCGGAATCGTGTCGCAGGCGTTGTCCGGCAGATCCCGACCCGTCACCCAATGAATCGGCGCGTCGAAGTGCGTGCCGGTGTGCTCGCCACAGCGCAGCGTGTTCCAGTACCAGGCCGGGCCGCCACTGTCGTAGCGCGACAGCGTCTCGATGCTCACGCCAGGTGACGCCGCGAACATTGGCGGCAGCGCGATCACCGGCGTCTCCGGCCCGAGCGGCTGGGTGAGATCGACGACCTTCAGCCGGCCGGCCGCCAGATCGGCGACGAGCTGCTCGAGCGTGGACGCCATCGACCCTCTCTTCTCGGCCGCTACCGCCGGCCAGCCAGATACGCCTGAAACTGGAACCGATTCTCGAGCAGCGCGAGCCCGGTGACGTACGCCGACGGCCCGACGGCGTCTACCTTCGCCACGAGCGTCGTCAGATCGCGCGCGGCCTGCGCGTCATGAAATGCCGCGACAAACTCGTCGACGGTCCGCACGGTGGCCGTGCGCGGCACGCCGGCCGCCGCGGCAATCCCGGCAAGGTCGCTGCCCGCCGACGTCGCCGTGGGAAATCCGCCGACCGACAGCAGGCTCTCGTTGTCGAAGACGACATGCACGAGATTGCGCGGCCGGTAGCGCGCGAGGGTCGTGAGACCGCCGAGATTCATGAGCACCGAGCCGTCGCCGTCGAAGACGATCACCTGGCGTTCGGGTTGTGCGAGCGCGATGCCCAACCCCATCGACGAGGCGAGCCCCATGGCGTGCTGCAGGTAGAAGAAGTTCGGCCGGTGACCGATTGCCTGAAGCTCCGCCGCCACGGCGCCCATGATGGTCACGACCACGGCGTCGGCGAGCGACGGATAGACCGCGCGCAGGGCGTCCGCACGGGTCATGACGCGCGGCCTCCGGGAACGGGCGCCGGCTCTTCCCACATCAAGTCGCGCATGAGGAGCAGCGCCACGGGCTTCAGCGACGACAACGCGAGCGTCTGCGCCTGGGCAATCTTCGTCGCGACCTGCCCAGGCGTGTCGAGACGCTCGAACGGAATGCGCAGCGCGCGCAGCAGGTCTTCGGTCACGGCCCCGCCTTCGGTCTGCCACGGATCACGCTCGCCGAACGCGCCGCGATGGCTGATCAGCATCAGCAGCGGAATTCGATACAGCTGCGCGCACGAGACGATGCCGTTGATCGAGGCGAGAAAACCATGATTCTGCATCAGCATCGCCGACTTCACGCCCGCCAGGTGCGCCCCGGCGGAGATGCCGACACCCTCCTCCTCCTTGGCGAGGCGGACGAGCGTCATCTCTGGATCCTCGTCGGCCATTCGGATCAGATGCACGAGCCATGTCTCGGGCAGCGCGGAGATCAACCGCACGCCGGCGGCTTTGAGCGCGTCGTAGACGACGATCGAGCTGGACGTCGAGACCGGAGACACGGGTCCCCGTCGATCAGGCGGCGGGCGCGTCGCCGCTCTCGCGCTCACGGAGGCGGCGCAGCTGCTCGACCAGGCCCCGCAGCGCCATGGCGGCATTGGCCTGCGCGAGGGCGACGTTGTGATACGTCTCCAGGTCGAGATCGGCAAGGCTGCTGCCGTCGGACAGTGCCTCGACGGCCGGCGCCAGCTCCCGGACGCGGTCGGAGGTCGCAATCACGCTGTTCCACGCGTTCTTCAAAGCCAGGATGGCATTGGCATCGCTCATTCGTGCATCTCCAGGCGCGATCTCGGTAAGATGGCGTCGTGCCCATTTTTGAGGTACATCTGCCGCGACTGTCACCACCAGTTCGAAACGCTCGTGACGGCCTCGCGGCAGCCGGCCTGCCCGAGCTGTCAGGGTCGCACGCTGGACAAGCAGTTGTCGGTGTTCGCCGTCTCGACACGGTCCGGCCAGCCCGAGCCGGCGCCACAGCCCTGCGGAACGTGCGGCGACCCGCGTGGCCCCGGCAGCTGCCGGCTGAACTGAGTAACGAACCGGCGGCGGCGGCCGCCTGCCCCCTGCCTCCGCCGGCCTGGCGGCCGCGGCCAGACGACTGCCCGCTGCTAAGATCATGGCCATGCGTGTTGTCGCTCTTCTGGCCCTCGGCGGCGTCGCCCTGGTGCCCCAGGCCGCGGCCCCCCCGGCGGCGGACCTTGCCCGGGAGGTTCAGGCCCACTACGCGACCGTCCGCGACTTCTCGGCCGATTTCACGCAGACTTACCAGGGGGGCGTCGTCCGGCAGACCGTCCGGGACGCCGGCAAAGTGCGCATCAAGAAGCCCGGCCGCATGTGGTGGGACTACCGGACGAACGACAAGATCCAGGTCGTCGCCGACGGGTCCGAGATCTACACCTACATCCCGCCGGACCGAAAAGTCTATGTGACGCGCATGCCGGGTCCGAACCAGGCCTCCACGGCGATGCTGTTTCTGACCGGGCGCGGCGACATCCTGCGGGACTTCACCCCGTCGCTTGGCGACAACCAGACGGGGGCCCGGCGGCTCATCCTCGCGCCCCAGACGCCGCAGGCCGACTTCACGTCGCTGACGCTGGTCGTCAACCCGACGACGCTGGCGCTCGAGGGACTGGTGACGACCGACCAAGCCAACGGCGTGACGACATACACGTTCAGCAACATGAAGGAAAACGCCGGCCTTTCGGACGCCGACTTCGTCTTCAACATGAGCAAGCTGCCGAAGGACATCGAGGTCATCCGCCGATGAACGCCATCCGCCCGCTGGTCTCACGCGTCCTCGCCCTGACGAGCATTGTCTTCCTCGGCGCGTGTGCGACCAACGCGCTGACGCAGGCGCGCCAGGCGGACATGACGCAGAACTACGACTTGGCCGTCGCGCAATACACAAAGGCACTGCGCGAGCATCCGGACAACCAGGAAGCGAAGGCGGGCCTCCAACGCGCGAAGCTGCGGGCCTCGGATGCCCACCTGATCGCCGGCCGCCGCCTCTACGACCAGGGCAAGCTCGAGGACGCCCTGCTCGAGCTGCAGATCGCGGCGGAGCTCAACCCGACCAACCCCGACGCGGAGAAGGCGGTCCAAACGGTCCGCCAGGCGCTGCGCACCAGGCTATCGGTGCCCGAGGGCGGCAAGACGCAGCTCGAGACGCTGCTCGACCGATCGCATGACTTCACTGCGGCGGGCGCGGAACTGCCGAACATCACGCTGGGGACCATCTCGACCGGCCGTCAGGTCAGCAGCCGCGACTTGTATCTGATGATCGCGACGCTCGCGAACATCTCAGCGTGACGTTCGACTCGACCTTCCGCGAGGTGCCCACACAAGCCAGCCTGCTGGCGAACATGACGCTGCGCCAGGCGCTGGACGCGGTGGCGCGCGCGACGGGCACGTTCTACCAGGTCACCGGCCCGACGGCCATCGTCGTCGTTCCGGACACGCCGGCCAAACGCCGCGAATACACGCAGGAAGTGCTGCAGACGTTCTACCTCCGCAACGCCGATCTCAAGGAGACGATCGACGCGCTGCGCGTCGTCGGCGACCTGCGCACGATCGCAGCCGATCACCGGCACGAACGCGATCGCGGTCAGCGACACGCCCGAACGCCTTCAGGCGATTGGACGCTTCATCAGCGACGTTCGACAAGGCGCGGCCGGAGGTCGTCGTCGACGTCGAGATCCTCGAAGTCGATCGGACGAAGCTGCTCGAATACGGCCTGCAGTTCGCGTCGCCAGGCTCGCCGGGCATCGACGGCAGCCTGGACGTCAACCGCCACGGGCCTGACGCTCGAGATCTGCGCAACCTGACGCGCCTCGGACGTCATCGTCTCGGCCGTGCCTGCGCTCTACTACCGCCTGCTCAAGATCGACACGAACACGCGCACGCTGGCCAACCCGCACCTGCGGATGACCGACGGCACGACGGCGCTCGCCGAGTTCGGCGAGGACGTGCCCGTCCCGGTGACGACGTTCGCGCCGATCGCGCAGACGGGGCGCGAACATCCAGCCGCAGCACGTCGTTCACCTACAAGAACATCGGCGTCAACATCGACATCACGCCGCGGACCCACGCACAACGACGACGTCACGCTCGCACTGAACATCGCAGCTCAGCAGCCAGCACGGGCACGCGGCTTCGGCGGCCTGCCGACGTTCGGCAACCGCAACGTCGACGACGACGATCCGACTGAAGGACGGCGAGACCAACATGCTGGCCGGCCTGATCCGCGACGACGAGCGGTATCGCTGAAGGACGGCATTCCGGGCCTGAGCGACCTGCCGGGCCTCGAGCACATCTTCACGCACACCACGAAAGAGGCGACCGAGACCGACGTCGTCGTCATGCTGACGCCGCACATCGTCCGCGTGCTGGACCTCAGCGAGAGCGACCTTCGTCCGCTGCGCGTGCCGCGCGAAGGCGGCCCGGCGCTCATCGAAGGCGCCCCGCTTCAAGCGCCGCCGCCCATCATCCGTGAGGGCGGGCCCGGCCCGCTCGGCAGTCCGGTGGCGCCGGGCAACGGCCGCGGTGGCGGGCCGCCCAGCCTGCCGGTCACGTCGGGGTGGCCGTCCGGCCTTCCGGAAGCGCCCGTCGCGGCGCCGCCCAAAGTCGATCAAGAATTAGCCCGCCATGTCTGTGCTGATGATCTTTCGCATCGCCCTGCAAGCGCTGGGCCGCAACAAGCTGCGCACGGCCCTGACCATGCTCGGCATGATCATCGGCGTCGCCGCGGTCATCACGATGGTGGCGCTCGGATCGGGCGCGCAGGCGGTGATCGAAGAGCAGATCCGCGGCGCCGGCACGAACATGATCACGATCTTCCCCGGCAGCGCTGAACACGGGGGCGTCAAGCAGGGCCAGGGCACGTCCAGCCGGCTCGTCCCCGACGACGCCAAGGCGCTGCGCATCCTGCCCGAAGTGCAGTATCGTGTCCGAGGGCACTGCAGACGCCGCCAGCAGATCATCTACGGCAACCAGAACTGGCAGACCAACATCGTCGGCGTCAACGCCGACTACACGGAAATCAAGTCGTGGCCGATGAAGTACGGCGGCTTCTTCACCGACGAGGACGTCCGATCGGCGGCCAAGGTGTGCACGCTGGGCATCAACGTCGCGGAAAACCTGTTCGGACCCGACGTCGATCCGACGGGCACCGAGATCCGCATCCGCAACCAGATCTTCCACGTTCTCGGCGTGATGGCGCCCAAAGGCGCGTCGTCGAGCGGCCAGAATCAGGACGATCAGGTCTTCGCGCCGTACACGACCGTGATGAAGAAGCTCCAGGGCACGCAGTTCCTGAACTACATCCTCGGTCGGCGCGCGATCCGCCGACGCAGATCAACCTGACGTCGGAAGCGGTGTCGGCGCCAGCTCCGCATCGAGCACAAGATCGAGCCCGGCGACGACGACGACTTCCGCGTCCAGACGCAGGAAGACATGATCGCGCTGCGGACGCAGGCCACGCAGACGATGACGTCGCTGCTCGCGGGCATCGCGGCCGTCTCGCTGCTCGTCGGCGGCATCGGCATCATGAACATCATGCTCGTGTCGGTCACCGAGCGGACGCGCGAGATCGGCCTGCGGATGGCGATCGGCGCGCGCGGCTTCGACGTGCTGCTGCAGTTCCTGGTCGAGGCGCGTCGTGATCAGCCTCGTCGGCGGCGCCATCGGCATCGGCGCTCGGCTTCGGCGTCTCGGAGTTCGTGCGACGCTACCGAGCAGTGGCCGACGCTGATTCCGGCCAACGTCGTCGTGATCGCGGTTCGGTTTCGCGGCGGCGGTCGGCATCTTCTTCGGGTTCTATCCGGCGCGCAAAGCCGCCGCGCTCGATCCGATTGAAGCATTGAGATTCGAGTAGGTCCTAGCCTGTGCGTTCGACATCGGCGCCGAAGGACCGCAGGCGCTCGACGAGATCCGCGTAGCCGCGCTCGACGGTTTCGATCTCGAGCACCGTGCTCTCGCCCTCCGCCGCGAGCGCCGCGGCGATCGAGCGCCATGCCCGACCGGATGTCGCGGCTGTCGAGCGTGCGGCGCGCAGCTCGTCGGACCGGTGACGATGATCCGGTGCGGATCGCACAGGAACAGGTCGGCGCGCATGGCGCTCAGCTGCTCGAGCGCGAAGAGCCGCAGCTCGTACATCCAGTCGTGCACGAGCGTGCTGCCCTCCGCCTGCGTCGCGAGCACGGTCACCAGGCTGACGATGTCGCTCGGAAATCCGGGCCACAGGCCGGTCGTGATTCGCCTGGCGCCGCATCAGCTTCGACGGCCGCACGGCAAAGCGGCCGTCCTCGATGTCCATGACCAGGCCCATTTCCGCAGCACCGCGGTGATCGGCTCGAGGTCGTCGCGCGCGCGCCGTGGACCTCCACCTCGCCGCCCGTGACGCCCGCCGACGACGCCCCACGACGCCGCCTCGATGTAGTCGCCGCCGAGCGTGTGCGCCGCCCCGTGCAGCCGGCCCGGCGGCTCGATACGCATCGTCGACGTGCCGATGCCCTGGACGCCCGCCCCCATGGCCGCGCAGGAACTCGCACAGCTCGACGACGTGCGGCTCGCAGGCGGCGTGCGGATCTCCGTGACGCCTTTCGCCTGCGCGGCCGCCAGCAGCGCGGTCTCGGTGCCGGTGACCGACGCCTCGAGCAGATACATCGACGCGCCCGCGAGGCCGTCCGGCGCCTCGAGGCGCTGCCGCCGGTGACTCGACGACGCGCGCGCCCATCGTCCGCAGCGCGCGCAAGTGCGTGGTGATCGTGCGGCGCGCGGGAAAATCGCCGCCGGGCGGCGCGAGGCGCGCGCGGCCCGTCGCCCGACCAGCGGGCCGAGCAGCAGCACCGAGCCGCGCAGCCGGCCGACGAGCGTCGGGTCGGGCTCCGACGACGTCACCGCGCGGCACGTGACGCGCACCGTCGAGCTGCCCTGCCCTTCGACGTCCGCGCCGAGCGATCGCAGCAGCTCGATCATCACCGCGACGTCGCGGATGCGCGGCACGTTGCGGATCTCACACGTCTCGTCGGTCAGCAGGCACGCGGCCAGCAGCGGCAGCGCCGCGTTCTTGTTGCCCTCGACCGTCAGGCGCCCGGAGAGCCGTCGGCCGCCGTGAATGAGCAGCTTGGACATGGGAGCCTCGTGAGGACGCGGCAAGGAGCCTACCGTGTGCGGCTCGGGGAATTCACCCAGGAACACGATCTCGTCGCTCAGTTCGACGCCGAATCGATCGCGCACCGCCGCTCGCGCGCCAGCTCGATCAGCGCCCGGATGTCGGCCGCCGTCGCGCGCCCCGTCGTTGACGATGAAGTTGGCGTGCGTCGGCGAGATGCGCGCGCCGCCCAGCGCTCGCGCCCTTCAGGCCCGCGCGATCGACGAGCGCGCCGGCCGACGCCGGCACGCCCACCGGCACGCGGTCGCGCGTCGGATCGGGATTCTGAAACACGCAGCCGGCGCTCGGCGAGCGCCAGCGGCTGCGTCCGCTTGCGATACGCCAGCGACGCGCGCGCGATCTGCGCGCAGCGCCGCCGGTCGCCGCCGGCTGACGCCGAACTCCGCCCACAGCACGATCTCGCCCGTGCGCTGCAGCCGGCTCGAGTCGTACGCGAACGCCATTCGGCGGTGGGCACCTCGCGCACGCGCCTCCCGGCGATCGACGAGCGCCACGCGCCGTACCAGCATCGCCGATGTTCGTGCCGCCGAAATGCGCGTTGCCGTAGATCGCGCCGCCGACGGTGCCGGGCGTGCCGGCCCAGGCCTCGAGCCCGGCCAGCCCGCGCCCGATCGTCCAGCGCACCAGGCCGTTGATCGTGACGCCGGCCTCGGCCCGCACCGTGTCCGGCGCCGATCGGCGTCAACGCCCTGCGAGCGTGCGGCCGCACGACGACGCCGCGCACGCCCGCGTCCGCACCAGCACGTTCGAGCCGCCGCCAAGGATGGTGACCGGCACGCCCGTCGCCCGCGGCGAGTGCCACGGCGCGCTCGACCTCCTCGATCGTGCACGTCGACGAGCCAGTCCGCCGGTCCGCCGACGCCGAAAGTCGTGAGCGGCGCGAGCGGCGCGTCGGCCTGGACGCGGCCGGTCGACGATCTCGCGCAGCGCCGCTGCGACACGGCCGCAGATCGGATCCGTCCGTCAGCCGCGCAACGCGTCGCAGCAGCTTGCCGTGGATGCCGTCGAAGCCGCCGTTCGACATGATGACGACGAGGTCGCCGGCGCCGCGCCTCGGCGGCGATCGTCCGGACGATCGCGTCGACGTCCGGGAGGCGCCGGGCGCGCGTTGCCGGCGCGCCCGAGGTCGGCGACGAGCTGCTCCACCGACAGCCGCTCGGCCTCGGGCAGCGTCGACCGGAACACCGGCGCGAGCATCGACTTCGTCGGCGCCGGCTCGCGAACGCCCGCGCGAAGTCGTCCTGGAACACGCGCCGGCACGACGACGCCGATCGCGGCTCGAAGACGCGCCCAGATGCGGCGGCCGGGATGCGCCGCGCGCACGGCCCGCAGCGTCTCGAGAATCGCCGTCGGATGGTGGGCGAAGTCGTCGTAGACCGTCACGCCCCGCGTCGACGCCGCGCAACTCCAGCCGCCGCCTCACGCCCTCGAACGCCGCCAGCGCCCGCGCGCAGGCTCGTCGGGCGAGAGCCCCGTCGGCCTGCCCGACGGCGATCGCGGCCAGCGCGTTGCGCACGTTGTGGGCGCCGAAGAGCGGCACCTCGAACTCGCCGAACGGCTCGCCGCGTAGCGTGACGTCGAACCGGCAGATCGGCTGCCCGTCTGCGAGACGTCGTGGCCTGCCAGTCCGCGTCGGCGGCGATGCCGAACGTCTCGACCGGCAGCGGGCGTGCGCGGCCAGCCGCACGGCCTCCGGACTGTCGGCGCCGATGAGCAGCAGGCCGCGGCGCGGCACGAGCTTCACCAGCCGCCGGAACGCCAGCGCACCGCCTCGAAGTCGGCATAGATGTCCGCGTGGTCGAACTCGACGTTGTTGATGACCGCGATGTCGGGCAGGTACTTCAGGAACTTCGCGGTCTTGTCGAAGAAGGCGCTGTCGTACTCGTCGCCCTCGATCACGAAGTCGCGGCCCGCCGCCGAGCCGGTAGCTCGCGTGCCGAAATTGCGCGCGATGCCGCCGACGAGCACGCTCGGGTCGAGCCCGCCGTGCGTCAGCAGCCAGCCGGCCAGCGACGTCGTCGTCGTCTTGCCGTGCGTGCCGGCGATCACGATCGACCGCGCGCCCCAGAGGAACTGCTCGCGAATCGCCTCGGGCAGCGAGCAGTAGCGGATCTTGCGGTCGAGCACTTCCTCGAGCTCGGGATTGCCGCGCGAGATCGCGTTGCCGACGACGACGAGTCGAGGTCGCCGGTGATGTGCTCGGCGCGGTAGCCGTCGAACACCCGGATGCCCTCGCGCGCCAGAAAGTCGCTCATCGGCGGGTACACGTCCTGATCCGAGCCCTGCACGTCGTGCCCTTGCGCTTGAGCATCGCCGCCAGCGTCGCCATCGCGGTGCCGCAGATGCCGATGAGGTGGACTCGCTCATCGACGCTCATGCACCGCGGCCGCCTCTTCGATGACGAGCGCCGCCGCGTGCCGCGCGGCGACCACGCGCACGCGGACGCCGAGCGGCAGCGTGACGAGCGCCGGCGTCGTGTGGCCGGACGGAAAGCCGAACAGCACGGGCCCGGGAAACTCCGACAGAACGTCCGCGACGACGGCGCGCGCGGTCACGGCGCCGCCGGGCTCGTCGCACCGCGGCAGCTCGCCGATCACGACCGCCGAGGCGCGCGCCAGCAGGCCGGCTGAGCGCAGCTGCGTGAGCATCCGATCGAGCCGGTACGGCCGCTCGCCCACTTCGTCGAGGAACAGCACGTGGCCGGCGCGGCGGATCGAACGCGAACGGCGTCCCGAGCGACGCCAGCAGCTGCGTCAGCGTGCCGCCGAGAAGCGGCCGCTGCCTCGCCGGCGCGGACGACTCGAGGCCCGGCGGCGGTCAACTCGCCGAGCGGCTCGGTGCCGAGCGCCGAGGAACGTCGCCGGGTCGTAGGCCGACGCGCCGCGCGCGAGGCGGCCGTCGAGCATCGGGCCGTGGAGCGACGCGAGGCCGACGCCGACAGGTCAGAGCAGCGTGAGCAGCGACGTCAGGTCGCTGTAGCCGACGAACGCGGTGCGCGCGCGCAGCATCTCGTCGCGGTCGAGCAGCGGCAGCATCTGGACGCTGCCGTAGCCGCCGCGCACGGCAATGATCGCGGCGACGTCGGGTCGTGCCACGCCAGGCGCGCATCAGCGCCCGCGCGCGTCTCGGCCGTGCCGGCGACGAAGCCGTGCCGCGCGAAGACGCGATCGTCGTAGACCGGCATCGAACCCGAGCCGCCGCAGCTCGGCGACGCCGGCGTCGAACTCCTCGCGATCGAACGGGCTGGCCGGCGCGACGAGCGCGACGCGGCTGCCCGGCGCGCAGCGGCCGGAACTTGACCAGCCCGGCCGCGGTCCGCGGCATCATCGGAACGCGGCCATCTCGTCGGCGACGGCCCGAGTGCTCGGCGCATCCGCACCGACGCCGAGCATGGCCGCGGCCGCGGCGGCGCCTCGGCCGAGGAAGTCGCTCCTTCGCCCGGCGCTGCCGCGCGAAGCGCGTCGTCGAGGCGGGTCTGGCGGATCAGGACCGGCCTCGACGGCGCGGATGAGCGCCTCGAGCGCCGCGGCCTGCTCGTCGATCGTGCTGTGCACATGAGCACGGCGTCGCAGCCGGCGGCGATGGCCGCGACCAGCGGCCTCAGGCAGCGCGCTGCGTCGCGCTGATCGCCTTCATCCCGAGGTCGTCGCTGAGCACGACGCCCTCGAAGTCCAAGTCGTCGCTTCAGCAGGCCGGTCGACGATGCGCCGGCGAGAGCGAGGCCGGACGCTCGCTCGTCGAGCGCCGGCACCAGCACGTGCGCGGTCATGATGCGTCGCGACGCCGCTCCGCGATCGCCGCGCGGAACGGCACGAGCTCGACCGCCTCGAGCCGATCGCGGTCGTGCTCGACGACCGGCAGCTCGTCGTGCGAGTCGGTGCTGGTGTCGCCGTGTCCCGGGAAAGTGCTTGCCGCAGGCGGCGACGCCCGCCCCCTGCAGCGCGCGAATCGACGACGCGCCCAGCCGCGCGACCAGCGTCGGCGCGCTCGGCCAGCGCGCGATCGCCGATGACCGGGATTCGCGGGATTGGTGTGGACGTCGAGCACCGGCGCGTAGTCGAGCGTGATGCCGACCGCCGCAGCTCGGCGGCGAGCGCGCGCGCAAATCGCTCGGCCAGCGCGTCGTCGCCGCTCCGCCCGAGCGTGATCATCGGCGGCCATTCGGTGAACGGCCGCTTCAGGCGCGCGACGCGGCCGCCCTCCTGGTCCACGCTGACCCAGAGCGGCCAGTCGACGGCGAGCGACGACACCTCGCGCGACAGCTCGGCGACCTGCCGCGGCTCGACGATGTTGCGGGCGAAGTAGATGACGCCGCCGAGATCGAACGCGGCGACGAGCCGGCGGAGCTCGTCGGGCACGCTGTGACCGGCGAATCCGACGATGGCCAGCTGGCCGACGTGGCGGCGAAGCTCGCGAACCGACATTCGTTCGCGCCATTATAATGCGCGCGTGCGCATCGTCTCGTCCGCGCCGACCCGCATCGATCTCGCGGGCGGCACCTTCGACATCTGGCCGCTGTATCTCTTTCACGACGGCGCGCAGACGATCAACGCCGCCATCAGCCTGCGCGCGCACTGCACGCTGACGTCGCGAGCGGACTGCACGCGTCGTCGCTGACATCGGACGACACGGGCGAGCAGCTCGAAGCCGCGGGCCCCGAGTCGCTGCCGATCGACGACCTGCCGCTCGTCGCGACGACTGGTGCACCACTTCGGCGCGCGCGGCGTGGACGTGCGCACGACGCGTCGGACTCGCCGGTCGGCGCCGGCATCGCCGGGTCGTCGGCGCTGAACGTCGCCATCGGCGGCGGCGCTGGCCGCGTGGACCGGGCGCGACCTCGATGCGACGATGCCCTGCTCGCGCCTCGCGATGAACGTCGAGGCGCAGGTGATCGGCGTGCCGACGGGCGTCCAGGACTACCGGCCGGCGCTCTACGGCGGCGTCTCCGCCGTCGAGACTGGGCCTGGCCGGCGTGCGCCGCGTCGCGCTCTCGCCGTCGACGCCGACGATCTCGAGCGCCGGATCGTCCTCGCGTACACGGGCGCGTCGCGCAAGTCGGGCATCAACAACTGGGACGTGATGAAGCGGCACATCGACGGCGACGCGGAGGTCGTGCGCGGCGTTCGACGCCATCCGCGACGCGGCGGTCGGCATGCGCGAGGCGCTCGAGCACGGCGACTGGGCCGGCGGGCGGCACGGTGCCTCGCCGACCGAGTGGGACGCACCGCAAACGCGCTCGCGCCTGGCGTCACGACGCCCGGCGATCGACGCGCTGCTTCGCGCGCGCGACCGAGGCCGGCGCGCTGGCCGGCAAGGTGTGCGGCGCGGGCGGCGGCGGCTGCCTGTTCTGTCTCGTCGACGCCCGATCGCCACGCCGGCGGTCAGCGCCGCGCTCGCCGCAAGACGGCGCGACCGTGCTTGCCCTGTCACATCGAGACCCACGGGTCTGCACCTCGCGCATCGGAGCTAGCTGGCGTGGACCCGCTGAGGAAATCAAGGCACTCTACTTCAACGACGACGCGAGCGACGATCGAGCACGACCTCGCCCGGGCGGTCGCGCTCCTCAAGGATGCCCGACGAGGAGGACGCCAGCGAGCCGCCGTGTACATGGACGGCCTGTCGCAGATGCGCTCCGAGTGGGCCGCCTCGCCCGCGCGCCGCAAGAAACGCCGCTAGCCGGCTATTGGAGGAAGAGGCTGACGGTCGCCAGCGTCACGAGCGCCTGCTTGTGCGCGCCCGCCTTGCCGAGCGGCTTGGCCGGACGGCCGTTGATCGACCACGCGAACGCGCCGGCGTCGCCGACATCGAGCGCCACCTCGTGCTCGGCGGAGAACTGCTGGTGCTCGCCGGCGTGCAGGAGCCGCTCGAACACGACGAGCCCGTCGGCCCTGATCTGCACCCAGCAGTCCGACGTCACGTTGAATTCGATACGAAGCGCACTCTCGGTCGTTCGATCCGGCGCGGGCGTGGGCGTCGGCCTGGGCGCCACCGCGCCGGCACCGGGCGCGCCGCCGGGCGGCGGCGATGCGATCGGAGCGCCCATCGACATGGCCGCCGGCGGCGGACGATCGTTGGCGCGAACCGGAGTCTCCGCGGCAACCGCTGGCGGCGACGCCGGCGGGCCCGACCAGACACCGCGCAGGCGCCAAATGGCGAGCGCCACGGCTATCAGCACGAGCACCGCAATCGCGATGCGGAGAATCCGAGCGGCCAGCCGCTGCGCGCTCGAGAAATGCCGATCCTCCCGGGTCACCTCGGGCGCGCGGACGTTCTCGGCGGCGCGCCGCGCGATGGCGTCGACCTCCGCCACGAAATCGCGTACCGTCGCTTCGGGATCCAGGCCGACTTCGACGGCATACGCCCGGATGAACGCGCGTCCGAAGATGCCGCCCGGCAGACGGGAGTAGTCGTCGCGTTCGACGGCCTCGAGTGCCGTGACGGAAATCTTCGTGGTCGCCGCGATGTCGCGGAGCGATCGGCCGCTGCGCCTCCCGAGCCGCCTTCAAGCGTGCGCCGAGTTGTTCCATGATGCGCGTGCGGACGACTACTGTACCAGGGGCTGCGTCACGAACGCAAAAGCGCGGCGCGCAACGCCGCGGCGCCGGCCTGCGGGCCAAGCGCATCCGGTCGGGATCCGGCCGGCAGGAACACGCCGATCGCCGCGACGCCCGCGATGCCCGTCGATGCGCACGGCGGCCGCGGTGACCGGGGTGATGCCGCCGATCGCGAGCAGCGGCGCTGGACTCGCCGCCACGGCCGCCGCCAGCGCGTCGACGCCCTGGACAGGCGCGGAGCGATCCTTCGAACGACTCGCGAACACGGTGCCAAACAGCAGGTAGCTGGCATCCGTCTCGCGCCGGATCTCGTCTTGCGTGTGCACGGATCGCCCGACGATCCAACCGGGCGCCCCAAGCGCGCGCACGCCGATCGTCGCTGGCCCGTCCGCGCGCAGATGCACGCCGTCCGCGGCGGCCGCGAGCGCCAGGTCGGCCCGCTCGTTCACGACGATGTACGGGCGCGCCCCGGACCGGCGGCGCACGACGCCGCTCGAGAAGCGACAACAGGACGCGCGCATCGAGGTCGCGCTCGCGAATCTGGATCAGGTCGAGGTCGGCCGCGAGCGCGTCGTCCAGCCACCGGTCCAGCGTCCGCAGCTCGTCGGCCATCGTGCGCGCGTCGGGCGCCGCCTGACGCCGGTCAGTGACGAGACAAATCCACGGCGCGCTCGTGCCGGTCACAGCCGATGGTCGTCATCGAGTCGGCAGCACCGCTCGGCCCGCGAACGACACCGACAGGAGATCGCGCAGCCCCGCGGCGAGGGTGATCAGCCCGATGCCGGTGACCGCGCCGCGCACGAACGTGTTCGCGACGACCGGGCCGAGCCACGGCCACACGCTCGCCGAATGGGTTTCGACGCCACACAGCCGACCACGGCGTGATGACCAGCACCAGTCCGGCTTCGATCAGGTAAGCAGCGATCAGCAGGCGCGTGACGGCGCGAATGAGGTGACTCCGATGGACTGACTCAGGGGGCGATCGTATCAAAGAGCGACGGCGGCCTGAAGGATCGGCGGTGCGCGGCCGAGTAGCCGTAGCGGCCGACCGCGTCGAGGTGTTCTCGGGTCGCGTAGCCCTTGTGGCGGTCGAAGCCGTACCGCGGATCCTGGGCGTGCAGCTCCACCATCAATCGATCGCGCGTCACCTTGGCGAGGATCGAGGCGGCGGCAATGGCCGTCGATCGCCGGTCGCCGCCGACGATCGGCCGCTGCGGCATCACGAGCTCGGGAATCCGAAAACCATCGACGAGCACGAAGCCCGGAAGCGGCACCAGCGCGCCAATCGCCTGGCGCATGGCCAGCAGCGACGCGCGGTGGATGTTGATTCGGTCAATCTCCTCCGCCGAGACGACCGAGACCGCCCAGCTGACCGCCGCGCCGGTGATGTCGGGATAGAGCCGCTCTCGATCGTCGGCGGTCAGGAGCTTGGAGTCGGCCACCCCGGCCACGTAGTGATCCGGCTGCAGGATGACCGCCGCCGCGACGACGGGGCCCGCCAGGCAGCCCCGCCCGACCTCGTCCACGCCCGCCACGTGCACATACCCATGCCGTCGGAGATCGTTCTCGACCGACCGTGTGGCGCGAGCGCGGGTCATGGCTCCGGTGCGAGCGGGGCCTGGCGGCTAGACGCCGGTGGACTTGCTGTCGGCCTTGGGCGCCTCGGTAGTCGCGCGCTTCTGCCCCTTCATGCGCGCGGCCTTGCCCTTCAAATCGCGCAGGAAGTACAGCTTCGCCCGGCGCACCTTCGCGCCGCGGACGACGTCGATCTTGTCGATCGTGGGCGAGTGCAGCGGGAAGATCCGCTCGACGCCCTGACCGAACGACACTTTGCGGACCGTGAAGGTCGCGTTCGCGCCGCCCCGGTGCAGGCCGATAACCGTGCCCTCGAAGACCTGGATGCGTTCCTTGTCGCCCTCGCGCACCTTGACGTGCACGCGGACGGTGTCGCCGGCCCGCATCGCCGGCCGTTCGGTCAGATGCGGTTGTTCGACGGTGCTGATGGCTTTCATGATCCCTCTTCTCCTTTGAGCTTGCCTGTCACGCCGGCGCGCGTCGCGCCTGGCTGGTCGCTGCCTCGAATCCCGGCGCCGTCCGCCTCGCCGGCCGCCGCCAGGTCGGGCCGCCGCGCCGCCGTCCGCCGTCGCCTCGTCTCGCGGCGCCACCGTTCGATCTCGGCATGGTGGCCGGAGACCAACACGTCCGGCACGGCCATCCCGCGAAACACCGCGGGGCGTGTGTAGTGCGGGTGATCGAGCTCGCCCCGCACGAACGAGTCCGCGTCCACCGACCCGGCGTCGCCGACGACGCCCGGCACCAGCCGGACCGTCGCGTCAATCACGACCAGCGCGGGCAGCTCGCCGCCCGAGAGGACGTAGTCGCCGATCGAGATCTCCTCGGTGACGAGCGCCTCCGCCACGCGCTCGTCCACGCCCTCGTACCGCCCGCAGATCACGACGATCCGATCCAGGCGGCTCAGCCGCTCGGCCTCGCCATGAGTGAACCGGCGGCCCTGCGGCGACATCAGCACGACGGCGTCCGGCGGCGCGCCCTCGCCCGCGACCGCCTCAACCGCGCGAAACAGCGGCTCGGGCTTCATCACCATGCCCGGTCCGCCGCCAAACGGCGCGTCATCGACCGTCCGATGGCGGTCGTCGGTGTACTCCCGCAGGTGGTGCACGCGGATGTCCACGTGCCCGCGGGTCCGGGCCCGACCGACGACGCCCTCCGCCAGGCCAGCCTCGACCATGGCCGGGAAAATCGTGATGACGTCGATCCTCATCGCGTTGGCCTGTCGGTGCGCGCCCGTGTCACGTTCAGATCGATCAGCCCGTCGGGCGGCTCGATGACGATCTGCTTCGCCGCCACGTCCACCCGGCGGCAAATCGTCTCCGCCAGCGGCACCAGGATCTCCCCGCGCGTTCCGGCCACGACCAGCAGGGGCGTCCCGGTGCCAAGCTCGACGCGGTCCACCCGGCCGAGCGTCTCGCCGCCCGCGGTCATGACTTCACATCCGGCCAGGTCGTGCACGTAGTACCGCCCGGCTCCGAGCGCATGCAGCTCCCCGGGCGGCACCCGAAGATCCGCGTCGCGCAGACGCTCGGCCTCCTCGATGGTCGAAATTCCCTCGAAGCCGACAATCCACCGGCCGTGGTGCTCGCGGCTCGCGATCACGATCAGCGTTCGCGCGCCTGCGTCGGCCATCATCACCTGGCCGACGGCAAAGCGCTCGGGGCCGAAATCCGTTTCCGGCGCGACCACCACGTGGCCGCGAATGCCGTGCGGCCGGACGACGCGGCCAACGGTGACGAACGCGGACCAGTCCATGCCGTTCCAGGCGATCGAACGAACGCGATCGCTACTCGTCGCGAAAGTCCACCATCACGCGCAGGCCGTCGAGCTCTCCAGCAGCGGCCGCCAGCGTGCGGACGGCTGCGGCGGTTCGCCCCTGCCGGCCGATCACGCGACCAAGCTCGCCCGGCGCCATCGCCAGCTCGACGACCGTCTGGCCGCGGCGCTCGGACTCGGTCACGCGGACCGCCTCCGGCCGGCCGGCCAGCGCGCGCGCGACGACTTCGACGACGTCGCGAGCGCAGCTCACGACGCGGCCGGCGTCTCGACGGCCGGCGGCGCCGGCGGCATCCGATCGACCAGCGTGCGAATCGTGTCGGACGCCTTCGCCCCCGACTTCAGCCAGTGCGCCAGCCGCTCGCGATCGAGATCGATCGTCTCAGGCTTGGTGCGCGGGTTGTAGTGCCCCAGCACTTCGACGAACCGTCCATCGCGGGCCGATCGCGTCTCGGTTACCACCACGCGGTAGAACGGGCGATTCTTCGAGCCCGCGCGCCGCAGTCTGATCGCTAGCATCTGTCACCTCTCATACACCGTACTGCTCCGAACGAACGGAGGGGGTCAGACCCCGGCTTGCGCCGAACGGGGTCAGACCCCTTGCTCACTTCGACGTACCCGCGGACGGGTCAGACCCCGGCTTGCGCCGAACGGGGTCAGACCCCTTGCTCATCGGAACCCCCGACCCAGCATGCCCATCAGGCGTTGGCGGCCCTTGCGGCCGCCGCCGGCCGCGCCGGTCATCGCTTTGAGCATCTTCCGCATCTCCACGAACTGGCGAAGCACGCGGTTCACTTCGTCCACGCCGACGCCGCTGCCGCGCGCGATGCGCTTGCGGCGGCTGCCGTTGATGATCCCGTGATTCCGGCGCTCGCGCGGCGTCATCGAGCTGATGATCGCCTCGACGCGCGCCAACTGCTTGTCGTCGACCTGCTCGCGCTGCTCGTTGAGCTGCTTGAGCTGGCCGAACCCGGGAATCATGCCCAATACCTGCTCGAGCGGGCCCATCTTCTTGAGGGTCCGCAGCTGATCTCGAAAGTCCTCGAGGGTGAAGTTCTCGAGGGTCTTCTCGCTCACCCGCTCCCGGCTCTCGTCGTCGATCGCGGCCTCGGCGCGTTCGATGAGCGACAGCACGTCGCCCATGCCCAGCAGCCGCGACACCAGCCGATCGGCATGGAACGGCTCCAGGTCCTGCGGCCGTTCCCCCACGCCCACGAACGCAATCGGCACGCCGACGACCCCGACCACCGAGAGCGCCGCGCCGCCACGCGCGTCGCCGTCGAGCTTGGTCAGCACCACGCCTGACACGCCGACGCGGTGATGAAACTCGCCCGCGCTCTTGACGGCATCCTGCCCCGTCATCGCGTCGGCAACGAAGAGCAGGTCCGTCGGATCGACCGCGGCCTTGATCGTCTCGAGCTCGCCCATCAGCTCGTCGTCGATGTGCAGGCGCCCCGCGGTGTCGACGATCAACGTGTCGAACCCCAGATTGCGCGTCGCCGCCAGGGCGCCGGACGCACGCGCCACCGGGTCCATCTCGCCGGCCGGCGCGTGGACGCGCACGCCCACCTGCTTCGCCAGCACCGATAACTGCTCGATGGCCGCCGGGCGCCGCACGTCGGTGGACACCAGCATCGGGTGCCGTCCTTGCGACGCGATCCAGCGCGCGAGCTTCGCCGAGCTGGTCGTCTTACCCGAGCCCTGGAGCCCCAGCATCAGGACCACGCGGGGCGTACGCGTCGATGCTGACAAGCCGCCCGGCGCGGCGCCGAAGAGCGCCAGCATCTCATCGCGCACGATGCGCACGACGTGCTGCGCGGGCGTCAGGCTCTTCAGCACCTCTTCACCGACCGCCTTCGCGCGCACGCGGTCGATGAACGCCTTGACGACCCGGAAGTTCACGTCGGCTTCGAGCAGCGCGAGGCGAATCTCGCGCAGCGCCGAATCGACGGTCGTCTCGGTCAGCCGCGCCTCGCCGCGCAGCGACCGGAACACCTCCTGCAGACGTTGGCTGAGCGACTCGAGCATTCGGCCGACCTGCCGGCCCCGGCTGGCCGCTCTTCTCTGCGGCTAACCGGTTCCAGCGCAATCAGTTATGGTACACGAACGGTGCGCCATGAAGCAACGACGAGCCACGACGCGCGTCGCTGCCTACACCGACGACAGCTTGTGCCCGAGTTTCTCCTTCTTCGTGCGGAGGTACTTCCTGGTGGTCTCGACCACCGGGGTCACCTCGAGGGGCACGGACTCGGCCACCGACAAACCGTACCCTTCCAGACCCACGAATTTCCTCGGATTATTCGTCAGCAGGCGCATCGTCCGCACGCCCAGATCGCGCAGAATCTGGGCGCCAATCCCGTAGTCGCGCTGGTCCGCCTTGAAGCCGAGCCGCTCGTTCGCTTCGACGGTGTCCAGTCCCTGGTCCTGAAGCTCGTAGGCCCGAAGCTTGTTCGCGAGCCCGATGCCCCGGCCCTCCTGGTGCAGGTAGAGGAGGAGGCCGCGGCCCTGCTGCGCGATTCGCTGCATCGCGGTGTCGAGCTGGGCGCCGCAATCGCACCGCATCGAGTGGAAGACGTCGCCGGTCAGGCACTGCGAGTGCACGCGCACCATGATGTCGCGGCCGTCGCTGATGTCGCCGCAGACGAGGGCGACGTGCGTCTGCCCGTCCACAAGGTTGTCGTACACGTGGATCTCGAACGCGCCGTACTCGGTCGGCAGGACCGCGCGCGCGACCTTGCGGACCAGGCTCTCGGTCCGCATCCGGTAGCGGATGAGATCCGCGATCGTGATCATCAGCAGGTCGTGCTTGCGCGCGAATTTGCGCAGCTCCGGCACGCGGGCCATCGTGCCGTCCTCGTTCATCACCTCGCAGATCACGCCCGCCGGGTTGAGCCCCGCGATGCGTGCGAGATCGACGGCGGCTTCGGTGTGCCCGGCGCGAACGAGCACGCCTCCCGGTCGAGCGCGGAGCGGGAACACGTGGCCGGGCCGGGCCAGATCGCGCGGGCGGCTTTCAGCCGCAATGGCCGTCCGAATGGTGGCCGCCCGGTCCGCCGCCGACACGCCGGTGGTCGTGTCCGCTTTGGCGTCGATGGACACGCACATCGCCGTCTCGCGACGAGACGAGTTCTCCGCGACTTCGAGCGGAATCTCGAGCTCGTCGAGACGATCGGGGGTCATGGCGAGACACACGAGCCCGCGCCCGTGCCTGACCATGAAATTGATCGCCTGGGGTGTCACCTTCGACGCCGCCATCGTCAGGTCGCCTTCGTTCTCGCGGTTTTCGTCGTCCACGACGATGATCATTCGGCCCGCGTTCACCGCGGCAAGGGCCTGCTCGACGGTGTCGAACGTCGGGCGGCGCCGGTTTCCAGACGCCAGACGCAATCGTGAAGTCATCAGTCTTCGCGCCCCGGCACCGCGAAAAGCGGCCCGGCGTGCGCGCTCCGTTCATCGAGCAGCCTCGCGACGTACTTACCAAGGACGTCCATCTCGAGATTCACGGCGTCGCCTACCGCCGCGGTCCCCAACGTCGTGCGCGCGAGCGTGAAGGGCACGATCGCCACACCCACGCGGCCGCGATCGAGCGACGCGACGGTCAGGCTGATGCCGTCGATGGCGATCGAGCCCTTCGAGATGGCGAGCCGGCCGAGAGACGCCGGCACCTCGATCTCGAGCCAGTAGCCGCCGCCGTCGGGCCGCAACGCGGTGATGCGTCCGATGCCATCCACGTGGCCGAGCACGAAGTGGCCGCCCAAACGCGCATCGGCGCGCACCGGCCGCTCGAGATTGACGGTCTGCCCTTCGCGGTACCCACCGAGGGCCGTCACGCGCATCGTCTCGGACGAGATGTCCGCCGCAAATCCTTCCGCATCGACCGCCACGGCCGTGAGACATACGCCGTTCACCGCGACGCTGTCGCCCGGCTGCAGTTCCGCGCCAAGGCCCGTGGCGATGCGTAGACGGCGGCCGGCGGCCGTCGGCTCCAGCGCGCGCACGCGCCCCGTCGCTTCAACGATCCCCGTGAACATCGATCTCCATCAACAAGTCGTCGCCCAACATCTTCGTTCGCGGCGGATGCGTCCACGCCAGCCGCTCGCCGGCGCCGAGCGTCAGCCGCACGCCGTGTCCGAGCATCTCCGGCGTCACGATGAGCTGCATCCGGTCCACCAGTCCTTCGGTGACGAAGGCTCGCTGCAGCGTCGGTCCGCCCTCCACCAGGAGCGAGGTGACGCCGCGCGCGCCCAGCCACTTGAGCAGCGGCGCCAGCAAGCGATCCTCCCGCCGATCGACCATGACGCCACGCCGTTCGAGCGAAACCAGCGGCACGGGGTTGTTGGCCGCGGCACGGGCCGAGACCACCATTATGACGGGCCCCGCCTCGAGCGTCGAGAACACCCGGGCGCTGGGCGACAACTGCACGCCCCAGTCGAAGATCAGGCGGGTCAGCGGGCGGTACCGATAGGCGCCGCGGGCGGTGAGCCACGGATCGTCGGTCAGCACCGTGCCCGACCCGACGGCAATCGCCTCGACCTCGGCACGCTGCCGCTGCAGGTACCGGTCGGCGGCCGGTCCGCTCAACTTGATGCGTTTGTCCACGCGGCCCACGAAGCCGTCGGTCGACACGGCGGCTTTGATCGTCACGTGCGGGCGGAGTTGGGTGATCCACGTGAGGAAGGCGACGTTGCACCGTTCGGCTTCCTCGACGCCGACGCCCTCGACGACGTCGACGCCGTGAGCCCGGAGGAACGCGGCGCCGGCGCCGGCGACCCGCGGGTTCGGATCGCGGATTGGAAACACGACGCGCTTGATCCGCGCCCCGACGATCCGCTCGACGCAGGGACCGGTCCGGCCGACATGCGAGCACGGCTCCAGGGTGCAGTAGAGCGTGCCGTCGCGCGCTTCCGATCCCGCCTCGTCGAGCGCGAAGATCTCGGCGTGGGGTCCCCCGGCTTCGAGGTGCGCGCCCTGCCCCACCACGATGCCCTTGGGCGACACGACAACGGCGCCGACGATAGGATTGGGCGCCGTGCGGCCGCGCCCGCGCTCCCCGACGAGGAACGCGCGCTCCATCAGGACGGCGTCGGTCGTCTCTACCATTTGTCGGTGAACAGCGCGTCCACGTAGGTGTCGGCGTCGAACGGCAGAAGGTCGTCGAGCCCCTCGCCCACGCCCACGAATCGAATCGGCAGCTTGAGCTCGAACGCGATCGCGACCGCGATGCCGCCCTTCGCCGTCCCGTCCAGCTTGGTCAGGACGATGCCGTTCACGCCGCTCGCCGCGAGGAACTCCCGGGCCTGCACGAGCCCGTTCTGGCCGACGGTCGCGTCGAGCACCAGCAGCGTTTCGTGCGGCGCGCCCTCGATGGCCCGACCGACGACGCGCCGGATCTTCTGGAGCTCGGCCATCAGGTTGGCGCGCGTGTGCAGCCGCCCTGCTGTGTCCACGATCACGATGTCGCGCCCGCGCGCGCGGGCCGAGGTGACCGCATCGAACGTGACGGCCGCGGGGTCGGCGCCGCTTTGCGCCCGCACGAGATCCACGCCAGCCCGCTCCGTCCACACCGCCAGCTGCTCCACCGCCGCCGCGCGAAACGTGTCCGCGGCACAGACCATCACCGACTGCCCCTGCTCACGGTAGTAGTGCGCCAGCTTTCCGACGGTCGTCGTCTTGCCGGTGCCGTTGACCCCAACGACGAGGACGACGTGCGGTTTGGTCGCCGCCTGTGCGGGAATGGACGTGCTCGCGAACAGCCCCGCGATCACGCGCGCCACGCGATCGCGCAGCGAGCCGTCCTTCTCGGCACGCACGAGCTCGATGATGCGCTCGGTGGCTGGGAGGCCGACGTCGGCCGCGATGAGTGCATCTTCAATCGCCTCGAGGCGATCGATCGTGACCCCCGCCCGGCCCGGCGTGGCGGACCCGGCCGGCGTCGCCGGCGATTCCGGCTGGCCGCCGGCGACCTCGCCGAGCCGCTCGCGAATCTGCTGAGCGGTCTTGGCGAGGCCCGTTTTCAGTCGAGCGAGCAGGGACGCCATTATTCGCCGCCGAACTCCTCGCGCTGGCGTCTCAACATGAGGTCGGCCGCGGCGTCGTTCGCGCTCTTGCGGCCCGCAAGCACCTCAGCCATCTGCTCCGCGATCGGCAGCTCGACGCCGTGACGCGCGCCGAGCGCGAGGGCCGCGGTCGTCGTGTTCACGCCCTCGGCGACCATGCGCATGCTCGCGAGAATGGCGTCGAGCGATCGTCCGCGACCCAGTTCGATGCCGACATGACGATTGCGGCTGAGCGAGCCGGTGCACGTCAGCACCAGGTCGCCGAGGCCACTGAGGCCGGCCAGCGTCTCCCTGCGTCCGCCCATGGCGCAGGACAGCCGCGAGATCTCGGCCAGTCCCCGCGTGATGAGGGCGGCCAGCGCGTTGTGCCCGAGCCCCATGGATTCCACGACGCCCGCGGCAATGGCGATGATGTTCTTCAGCGCGCCGCCGACTTCCACGCCGGCGACGTCGTCGGACGCATAGAGCCGGAAGAAGCGCCCGCGCAATCCTTCCTGAACGAGCCGGAGGGCGTCCGCATTCGTGGACGCCGTGACGAGCGCGGTGGGCAGCTGGCGGGCGACTTCCGCCGCGAAGCTGGGCCCGGACAGCACGACGACAGGATGCGCGCCGCGGGTCTCGCCGGTCAGCACCTCGGACATGCGAGCCAGCGTGTCGGTTTCGATGCCTTTCGTCGCGCTCACCAGGATCGCGCCGGCTGGCAGGTGGGCGGCCGCCTCGCGGACCACCACACGCAGGCCGTGAGACGGCACGGCCACGACCACCCACGTCGCGCCGGCGAGCGCGTCCGCGAGCGCCGTCGTGGGCCGGACGCGATCGGGGAACGTCAGGTCCGGCAGATAGGTTGGATTGGCGCGTCGTGTCGCCATCTCCGTCAACAGGGCGCGATCGCGCCCCCAGATTGTGACGTCGTGGCCGACATGCGCGAGGTGTATGGCCAACGCTGTGCCCCAGCTGCCCGCGCCCAGCACGGCGGCACGACGACTGCCCTCCGAAGACATGCTCCCCAATTCTAGTCGGCCGACGGGCCCGTCAGCGTGGTCGCGTGGAGCACTCGGTAGCGGGGCCGGCTGGCGGAAAGGTCGCTTTCGTACAACTCGACGCGGCCGATGCGCCACGAAATCGACGGACTCGCGACGCGTTGGACGCAGGCGCCGAGATCGCGCGCCTGCCGGCGTTGCCGCTCGCGCACGCGCGCGAGCGTCAGGTGCGGCGTGAAGGGACGGGGATCGACGGTCAGGCCGGCCGACACGAGCCGGCGTCCCAATTCCTCCTGCAGCGCCTTCAGCGGAGACTCACCCTGGGTTATCGCCTGCCAGACGACCCGTGGCGGCCCATGTCGCGGCGACACGACGGGCGCCCCGAGGCCCATGACGAACGGCGCCAGGGTGACGCGCTCGCCCAGTGCCGCCGCGATCTCCCCAACCCTCCGGTCCTCGATGTCGCCCAGGAAGTGCAGGGTGATGTGCGCTTCGGCAGGCCCCACCCATCGCAGAGCGTCAGCGGCATCCCCGACGGCGTGTTCGAGGGCGACGCGCAGCGTCGCAATCCGGGCGCGAGACGTCTCGTCGGGCGTGACGGCGACGAACGACCTCACAGGCCGAGCAGCAGGCGGCGAATCAGGTCGAGCGCCGCCGACGTCGAGAGGTAGCGCACCATCTGTCGATCGCCGGGAAATGTGAACGTGCGAACCGTTGTGGCCGGACCCGTGACCGCGATGACGACCGTGCCGACCGGCTTGGCCTCGGTCCCGCCCGCCGGACCCGCAACGCCAGTGATTGCCACACTGACGTCCGCGCCGAATCGGGCTTTCGCCCCCTCCGCCATCGCCACCGCAACCGGCTCGCTGACGGCGCCATGCGTCGCAATCAAATCCGCCGGCACGGCGAGGTCGCGAGTCTTGACGTCGTTCGCATACGCGACGATGCCACCGATGACCCAGCCGGAGCTACCGGGGATGTCCGTCAGGCGCCCGAGCAGCAGGCCGGCGGTGCATGACTCGGCCGCGGCGATCTTCATCCCGCGTTCCGCGAGCAGCGCGCCGACGACCCCTTCGAGCGGCCGCCCGTCGACGCTGTAGACCACGGAGCCGAGTGCGTGTCGCAGCGACTCGACCGCCGCGTCGAGCACCGCGTCCACCGCGAGCAGATCCGCCCCTGACGCCGACAGGTGCAGCTCGATCTGTCCCGACACCGCGAGGATCGTCGTTTCAATCGGAATCGCGGCCTGGCGCCACGGCCCGTAGATCGGCTGGGCGATCTCGTCCACGTGCGATTCCGACCGGCCGGTGATCTTGAGCACGCGCCGTCGGATCTGGCGTCCGCCCGTTCGCGCCGCGAGGCGCGGCGCCACCGACGCCTCGAACATCGAGTGCACCTCGCGCGGCGGCCCCGGCAGCAGGATCACCACCCGCTGGTCGGCCTCGATCCACAACCCGGGAGCGCTGCCAGTGGCGTTCGCGAGCGGCGTGCCGCCTTCGGGGACCATCGCCTGCCGGCGGTTGATCTCCGGCATCGTCATGTTTCGTTTCGCGAAGCGCTCGCGCAGGCTCGCGACGATCTCCGCGTCTTCGTGGAGCGGCCGGCCGAGCACGGCCGCGACGACCTCGCGCGTCAGGTCGTCGTCGGTTGGCCCGAGGCCGCCGGTCGTGACGATCACGTCCGCTCGGGCGAGGGCGTCCGTCAGTCGCGCCCGCAGGTCGTCGCGATCGTCGCCGACGATCGACTTGCCGCGAACGTCGATCCCGAGCTCGTTGAGCCTGGCGGTGATCCAGAGCGAGTTCGTGTCGAGGCGGTGCGGCGTCAACAGCTCGCTGCCGATGGCGATAATCTCCGCCGTGCGCAAAGCGCGGCTCACGGCGTCCCCGCGAGCACGCTCCGCGCCGCGCTGAGCAGAAGCAGGCGCATCAGCAGATTGCCGTAGATCGCGACCATCACGTCATCCGCCATGATACCGAGGCCGCCGGGCAGCGCCTCGAAGCGGCGCGCAGGCCACGGCTTCAGGATGTCCAACACGCGAAAGAGGAAGAAGGCCACGACGGCGCCCCACACGTTGGCGCCCGTGAGCAAGAGCGTCAACAGCTGGCCGGTGACTTCGTCGATCACCACCGGACCAGGATCGTCGCGGCCGAAGTGCCGCGCGGCTTCGTCGGCCGCCCAGATTCCGACAACGGCGATGATCGCCAGCAGTGCGATCTGCACCGCTGGCGACGCGTTACGCGTGAGCAGATAAAGAAGAACGCCGACCGCGGATCCCGCCGTGCCCGGAGCGATCGGAACGTAGCCGGCGCCGGCGGACGTCGCCAGCAGAACGGCCAGACGCCTCATGCGCGCACGACACGGGTATGCGCAAGCCGATCGTGCAGGGCGAGACCGGGTCCGACGAGCGCGGGCAGGAAGCCGGCGCCAAGGACGAGCACCGACGGCACCGTCAGCAGCGCGCGATAGGTCGCCTGCCGCAAGGACGGCGTCCCGGCGCGCGGCTCATCCGGCGCGCCGACCACCCTGAGTCCGACGATCATCTTGCCGATGGTCTGGCCGCTGGCGGCCGTGAACAGGAACAGATAACCGACGACGATGAGGGCGAGAAACGCCACGAGCGGCGCCAGCGGAATCTCGCCCAAGCGTGACACCGGCAGGTCGCACTGGCGCAGCGTGAACGACACGACAGACGCCAGGATGCCCGCCAGGAACGCCAGGTCGATGGCGGCGGCGCCAAGACGGCGCATCGCCTCGCCGGCTTCTCGCCCGCTTTCGCGATGCGGCAACGGACGTCCCGCGGCTTTCGCCTCGATGCGCTGCAGATCCTCGAGCAGGTCGCGATCGAAGGGGCCCAGCTTGCGTTCCGGTCGGGCCTCGGCGCGTTCCTGCGCCGCGGGACGCGCGACGTCCGTTTGACGGCGGACCGCAAGCGGCGGGCGCGGCGCGGCCGGAACCTTGATGGGCGGTTCGTCCGGCAGGATATCGGGCACCGCGCCGATCCTGGCGATCGGCTCGACCGAGCGCGACGGTTCCCCGGCCTCGCGCGCGGTGGTCTCACCCGACCGCGCCTCGGCTTCCGCCAGGCCTTTCACGAACAGCGGCAACTCCGTGGTGACATGCGCAGATCTCGCTGCCTGCGCGACCGGGGGAGACAGCGGCGGCACCGGTTGGGGTTTGGTGACTGGTTGCGGCCGCAGAGTCTCGGCCGGGAAGTCCGGTGACAGCTCCAAGGGATCGAGCGTCATCGCCACGGCGCCAGACACGGCGGCGAATGGCCGAGGGGCAGCAGCCGGACGCATCGGGCCGAGCGTCACGGGCGACAGCGGCGGGTCGTCGTCGTGGAGACGGAAATCAGCGAGCGGATTGTCCATGCTCTCCGACTCGGCGTGGATTTCGACGTCGAGGTCGAGATCAGACAGCGAGAAGTCGTATCCGCAGTGTTTGCAGCGCGGCTCGGGTTCGAAGCTCAGATATGCGCACTTCGGACATTTCATCGTCGGTCCACCTTCGAAGCGGGATGATCGGGTCCACCGGCGAGGAGCAGTTGTTCGATGTCGATCCGCAGACTGTCGGCCGCCCCGCGCGCGGGGCTCCGCTCGTCGATTCGCTCGAGAGCCTGGAGCGCCTCGGCGAGACGGCCGCGGTTGTAGAGATTGCGAGCGCGGACGAGCGCGACGTCCGCGCTCGAGAGCACCGCCGGCCAGCGCGACGCCGCGGTGGCCGCCACCAGCTGATCCGACGGGGAGCGCGCGCCGAGCCATTCCAGCACGGGCGCGTTGGTGGCCAGCACGATCAGGGCGATTGCGAGCGCGCCCAGCGTCAGCACCAGCCAGCCGCGCGCGGCGGCGCGCGCGCGCCAAGCGACCGGCGCATCGGCCCGTCGGGCGCCTGGCGTGTCGCCCGCGCGGCGACCGAGGCTGGCGCCGCCACGGACATCGCGATCGGCGCGGTCGAGGCGTTCCTGACGCTCGAGCTTGACGCGGAGGGCCGACGCCCGGTCATCGTCGCCGCTCGTGGCCACCGCTTCCGTCAGCAGATGGCGCGCATCCGCCGTGCGCCCCTGTTCGAGCAGCGCGTGGCTGGCGTGGAGCATCTCTTCGCCCTGGCGCTGACGCTCGGCCAGCGTCGTGCGGGCGCGGTCGATGTAGGCGCGGGCGCGCGCGTGCGTGCGGTCGAGGAAGAGCACCCGGGTCCAGAGATGAATGGCCGCCTCGTATTGCCCGGCGAAGTACTTGTCGAGTCCCTCGACAAGCAACGCCTCGGTCCGGCTGTCGCGGAGGGCAGCCTCGGAGGTCTGTGCGTCGAGGCGTTTCGGATCGGCCACGTTTCAGGTCCGGCGGATTATAGCGAGTGCTCGCGTGGAGTACAAGCCTCTTCTCTCCTATCGTCTGACGCCGCGGGCGCCATTAGCGCCAGGGGCGTTCACGACCTGTGGTAGAACGTTGCCCATGCCGGTCATCGAGTGTATTCCCAACATCAGCGAAGGTCGCCGGGCGGACGTACTCGAGGCTTGCGCGCGCGCGATCCGCGAAGCCGGCGTCCACCTGCTGGACGTCAAGCCCGACGCGGCCCACAACCGCACGGTATACTCCTTTGCCGGCGACCGCGAGCCGGTAAAGGCCGCCGCGCTCGCGCTGTTCGACACCGCGCTCGGTCTGGTCGATCTCCGCCAGCATTCGGGCGAGCACCCGCGGCTGGGCGCGGTCGACGTCATGCCGTTCGTGCCAATCGAGGGCGTCACGATGGCCGACTGCGTCGCCCTGGCACGCGAGGTGGGCGCGGAGGTCGCACGCCGGCACGCGCTGCCAGTCTACTTGTACGAGGAGGCCGCCTCCACACCCAGCCGGCGCAACCTCGAGGACATCCGGCGAGGCGAGTTCGAGGGCCTGGCCGCAAAGATGCAGCACCCGGAGTGGCGGCCCGACTTCGGGCCGGCCCAGCCGCACCCCTCGGCCGGCGCGTCGGTGATCGGCGCGCGCATGCCTCTCATCGCCTACAACATCAACCTGGCGACCAATCGCCTCGACGTCGCGAAGAAGATCGCGGCCGCCGTGCGACAGAGCTCCGGCGGTCTGCGTTTCGTCAAGGCCATGGGCGTGGACCTGGCCGACCGGGGCATCGTCCAGGTGTCGATGAACCTGACCAACTACGAGAAGACGCCGGTCTTCCGCGTCTTCGAGCTGGTCAAGCGCGAGGCGGCGCGCTACGGCGTGTCGGTGCTCGAAAGCGAGATCGTCGGCCTGATCCCGTCGGCGGCGCTCACGGCGTCGGCGGCCTGGTACCTCCAAGCCGACACCTTCAGCGACGATCAAGTCCTCGAGAACAAGCTGCGGTCCACCAGCTCGCGTTGATCTTGGCGAGCTACCGCGGGCCCGCAAGATCTTCTTCTTCGTCCTTCCGCCCGGACGGAATGCCGAGGCCACGCATCTTGCGATAGAGGTTGCTGCGTTCGACGCCCAGCGCGTCGGCCGTGCGCGACATGTTCCCTTCGAATGCCGAGAGCGCGCCCAGGATATAGGCCCGCTCCCAGGCGTCACGGGCCTCGTAGAGCGGCGACACGTTCGTCGAGCCCGTCGCGACCGGTCGATCCGGAATCTCGAGGAACGTCAGGTCCGTCGAGGTGATGACCTCGCCGGGCACCATGATCATCAGCCGTTCGATCACGTTCCGCAGCTCGCGGACGTTGCCCGGCCACGGATAGGCCTTGAGCACGGCCACGGCTTCCGGCGCGAAGCGCTTCGCGCGACGGCCGTATTCGGCCGCGAACTCGGCCAGGAAATGCTCCGCCAGGCGCACGACGTCGTCGCCGCGCGTCCGCAGCGGCGGCACGTAAATCGGAATGACGTTCAGTCGGAAGAACAGGTCTTCGCGGAAGCGTCCGCTTCGAATCTCCTCGGCGAGATCCTTGTTGGTCGCGGCAATCACCCGGACATCCACGCGCACGCTGCCCTGCCCGCCGACCGGCTCGACGGTCTGCTCCTGGAGCGCGCGCAGCACCTTCGCCTGCGTCTTCAGGCTCATGTCGCCGATTTCGTCGAGGAACATCGTGCCGCCGTCGCGGTCTCGAACTTGCCGCGCCGATCGGCCACCGCGCCGGTGAACGCGCCCTTGGCGTGGCCGAACAGCTCCGATTCGATCAGCTCTTCCGGCATCGCCGCGCAGTTGACCTCGACGAACGGCGCCAGGCGCCGATGACTGAGCATGTGGATTTGCCGCGCCACCAGCTCCTTGCCCGTGCCGTTCTCGCCGGAGATGAGCACGCGCCCGTTGGTCGGCGCCGCCATCGCCACCTGCTCGCGCAGCTGCACCATCGCGACGCTGTCGCCGATCAGCTGCGACCGCCGGTCGACCCGCGCGCGGAGCGCGCGGTTTTCGACCTCGAGGCGCCGCTGGCGCAGCGCGTTTCGCACGGCGAGCACGGTCTTCTCGAGCGACAGCGGCTTCTCGACGAAATCGAACGCGCCCAGCTTGATCGCCCGGACCGCGGACTCGATGTTCGCCGTGCCCGGAAATCATGATCACCTGCGCTTCGACCTGCCGCTCCCGCAGACGTTCGAGCGTCGCGAGCCCGTCGATGCCGGGCAGCCAGATGTCCAGCAGGATGACGTCGTAGGCCTGCCGCGTGACCTGCTCCAGACCAATCTCGCCGCTCTCGACCGCGTCGACACGATACCCTTCGTCGCGCAGCACGGCCCCGAGCGACGCCCGCACGCCCGCTTCGTCGTCGACGATCAGGATGGATGACATCAGTCAGGCACTAGGCATTGGGCACTGGGCGTTGGGGCGTGGAGCCGTTGGGCCGATGGTCCACTGGGCCGTTGGGCCCTCGCCCATTCACCCGTTCACCCATTCGCCCATTGCATGGATCACGCCGCGGGCAACTCGACCGTGAACATCGTCCCCGTCGGTCGCGCTTCACCGACTTCGATGCCGCCGCCGTGCTCGACGACGATGCGCCGGACGATCGCGAGGCCGAGCCCGCTGCCCCGACCCTTCGTCGAGTAGTAGGGCATGAACAGCTTCTCGCGATCGGCGGGCGGCACGCCCGGCCCGTTGTCCGTCACCACGAGTCGGACCACGGCGTTGCGATCGTCCACGGTCGTCGCCACGCGAATCGTCGGCGGCTCCCCATCGGGACGCCGGGGCGCGGCCGGCCCGCCGATCGCCTCGACGGCGTTGTCCACGAGGTTGATGATCACCTGCCGGATCTGCTCGGCGTCCAGGCGCACGGGCGGCAGGCTCGGGGCCAGCTCACGCTCGACCCGCACGCTGCCGTGCTGCAGCACGCCCGCGTACAGCCGGAGTGTCTCGTCGATGAGTCGATTGAGATCGACCGGGAGCATGCGCGGCCCCCGCAGGCGCGCGAACTGCGCGAACTCGTCGACCAGCCCCTTGAGCGCTTCGACTTCGGTGACGATGGCGCCGGTGCACTCGTCCACCAGCGTCCAGGTGGCGGGCGCGGCACCGGCAAAGTGGCGCCGCATCCGCTCCGCGCTCAGCTGGATCGGCGTCAGCGGATTCTTGATTTCGTGCGCGAGGCGGCGCGCGACGTCGCGCCAGGCCGCCACGCGCTGCGCGCGAATCAGCGGCGTCACGTCGTCGAGCACGATCACCGCGCCCTCGGCCTGGCCGTCCTCGCCGGTGAGCATGGTGGACGCCGCGGCGAGGTGAATTTCGCGATCCTCGAGGGCCAGCGTGATCTCCTCGACGACGTTCCGGGGCTCGCGACGCCACGTCGCGCGAACGAGCGGCAGCAGCGGCGCGAGATCCTCGCGCGCCAGCACGACCGCGGCCGGCTGACCGATCACGCCCTGCCCGAGGCCGAGGAGCCGTTCCGCGGCGCCGTTGACCGTCGAGATGTTCCCCGCGGCGTCGAGCGAGATGACACCGGTGGCGACGCGGTCGAGAATCGTCTCGATGTACCGGCGGCGCGCATCCACTTCGATGTTCTTGCCTTCGAGATCGCGCCGCGACTGCTCCAGCTTCTCCTGGCTCGTGCGCAGCTCGGCGGCCATCATGTTGAACGCCTCGACGAGCGCGCCCATCTCGTCGCTCGTCTCCGGCTCGAGCCGGAAATCCAGCTGTCCGGCGCCAATCGCCCGCGCGCCCTCGGCGAGCATCTGCACGGGCCGCGTGATCCGCTTCGCCAGGTACAGGCCGAGCCAGGTCGCGCTGACGAGGATCAGCAGGGTCACGGTCAGGAAGATGGCGAGATAGCCGCCGAGAATGGGCTCCTTGTAGACGCGCAGCTGCAGATAGCTCTGGTAGGCCGACGTCGCGCGGCGCGCCTGCACCTTGACGTCGCCCTCGAGGTGCTCCGACACGACGACCGCGCCAACGGCCGTGCGATCGGCGTTGAAGATCGGCGAGGCCGTGCGCACAAGCACGCCGCCGCTGTCGAGGTCGTCCTGGGTCTGCTCGTCGTGGCCGGAGGCCACCGCCCGGGACGCCAGGCGGTCGGCCTTCGCGCGGACGTGGTCCGGCGGCAGCGACGAGGCCTGTTCGGCGACCAGGAACTCGACGTCGGGCTGGCCATCGGGACCGACCACCGCCCGATACACCTCGACCATGCCGGACGGCATGACCGACAGCTCCGTCTTCACGAGCGGATCGAGGGCGGCGAGATCCGCGCTGGCGATTTCCTTGGCCGGCAGGGTTCGGGCGAGCCGCGCGGCGCGGACGGCCGTGGCCTCCTGGCGATCCTGGTAGTAGTGGCTGGCGATGAACTGGGCCGCGCCGAGCACCTGATCCACGGGCTCGCTGAACCATTGCGCCGCCGAGCTGCGCATGATCTCGCTGCCGCTCCACAGCACGAGCACAGCCGGCACGATGGTCATCGCCAGCAGCGCGCCGACGAGCTTGGCTCGGAACCTGGCAAACGGCGCGGCCTGCCGCTGCTCGACCCACAGCTTCACCAGATTGCGGACGAGCACGAAGCACAGCGTCACGAGCAGCGCGAGGTCGACGGCCAGCAGCGCGTACAGGACCACGTCGTTGAGCTCGAGGAGGGGGATTTGCGTCGTGCGATTCGACAGCCAGAACAAGCCGGCCAGCACCGCGACGAGCAGCAGGCCCACGACGATCAGCACGCGCGGGTTGTCGAGCGGACGCCGGCGGGTCTCAGGTGCGGCAGCGGGCGGCGAGTCGAACATCAGCTGTCTCCCGCGGAATGGCTACCGGATGAACGTGAAGTCTTTGCGGCCGGAGGCGTCGTCTCGCCCCCACGGCCAGAACAGAAAGGTCCGGCGGGGGCTGACGCGCAGCCGCACGCGGACGTAGTAGTCGGCGTTGGCTTCGAGCGGCTCGCCCGGCTCGAGCGCGATCTGGTCGAACGTCGTGATCCACCCGCGCACGTCGCCGTCCTTTTCCGTGCGCTCCGACCAGACCACGCGGCCGTCGCGCAGCTTCGACACCTGGTAGACGCTGGTCAGCGCGTCGAACTTCACCGAGGCCGCCACGGACGTCTCGGCCAGCGTCGGGTCGAACCAGAATCGCGGAGGGCCGGCGCAGTTCGACCGCATAGGTGAACGTCAGCAGCACGCCGCTCTGAATGGCGTCCTTGGCGTCGTCGAAGGTCGTGGCCGGCGCGGCAATCGACGTCACCACGCGGCCTTCGGTCACGACCGGCGTGACGGTGATGTCCGTGCTGCCGGCCAGCAGCACGCCGGCCAGCGAGACGACTCCCAGTGTCAGCCGCGTGGTCATTCCTTCAACCTGAGCAGATCGTTCAGCTCGTTCTTGAACTCGTCGATGTCCCGGAAGTTGCGGTACACCGACGCGAACCGGACGAACGCGACCTTGTCGAGGCCCCGCAGCTCCGCCATCACGGCGGCGCCGATGTCCTCGGTGCTGATCTCGCGATCGGGCTTTTCCTGCAGCGCGGCCTCGACGCGATCGGCGACCGCCTCGAGCGCCGAGACGCGGACGGGCCGCTTTTCGCAGGCCTTCAGGAGCCCGGCCACCAGCTTCTGCCGCTCGAACCGTTCCCGCCGGCCGTCTTTTTTGACGACCATGTACGGAATCTCATCGATGCGCTCGTAGCTGGTGAAGCGGCGGCCGCAGTCCAGACACTCGCGGCGGCGGCGGATCACTGCGCCTTCGCGGCTCTCGCGCGAGTCCACGACCTTGTCGCCCAGATTCCCGCAGTACGGACACTTCACACGCGCTCTCCGCCCCGGCTCATTCGACGGCCTCGGCGCGGGACTTCATGCCCCGCAGTTTGGTCAACGTCAGTCCATCCTGCGCCATGAACCACAGGCCCATCAGCGACACCGGCACGAACGAGACGGCGTGCAGCACGATCGCACATGCGGCTGCCACTTCCGCCGCCGCGCCGAAAAAGGTCGTGACGGCAAATTGATACATCTTGTGGAACGCCCCGACGCCGCCCGGCGTCGGCACGGACACGCCGACCACCAGGAACATGATCACCAGGAACGACCCGACATAGGAAAACGTCAAATTGAATGCCTGCGACGTGAGCCAAATCCCCAACCCGATCGACAGCCACAGCGCGATGGACAGCAGCATGGCCACAATGAACGGCCCGGGCCGCCGCATCACGGCGAGTCCCTCCGCAAACGTGTGGACGAACCGGGTCACGGCGTCGCGCGGCCGCGCCGGCAGGATCCGGACGAGCCAGCCCGCCCAGCGGCTCAGCCGCTCCGGGTGCCCCGCGCTCGCCAGCAGCACGGCCATGGCGCAAATGGCGAGGGCGGCGCTCGCGGCGCCCGCGACCTTGACCTCCCGGCCGACGTCGAGGTCGTCGGTGAGCAGCAGCCAGCTGAACAGCAGCAGCACGCTCGCCAGGTCCATCACGCGCTCGATGATGACCGTCGCGAACGTCGCGGCCATCTTGAAGCCCTCGGCGCGCGCGAGCAAATACGGCCGCAACACCTCGCCGAGCCGGCCGGGCAGGAGAAAGGTCGCGGTGAAGCCGATCACGGTCGTCCGGAACGCGTTGCGAAACCGCGCGTGCCCAATCGGCCTCAGCAGCGCCTGCCACCGGAATGCCCGCAGCACATATGTCATCACCGTCACGGCCACGGCCGCAGCAATCAACCGCAGGTCAGCGCCTTCGATCGACCGCCAGACCTCCGCGAAGTCCAGATTGTGGAAGAACCACCATAGCAGGGCGATCGTGATGGCGCCGATGACCAGCGCGTGCCAGGGGATGCGGGGAGCCGACAACGGTGACATGAGCGCGCGCAGGACTGTTCCTACTATAAGATTCTCGGCAAGTCCATGGGCAAGCGAGAGTTACTAATCATCGTGGCCTTCGTGGCGGCCGGCGCCGTGGCGTTCGAGCTCACGGCCCCGCCTGCACCGCAGGGTCGCGGCTTCTCGCTTTCCCGCTTCTTTCAGAACGCGCGGCGCGGCATTCGGGGGAATTCCGCGGTCGCCTCGAATACCGTCAGCGGCGAGATCGATCTGGCCGGCAGCGTCACCGAGCTGCGCGTCGAGGGCGTCAATCGCGGGGTCAAGATCCTCGGGGAGAGCCGCAAGACCGTCGCCTACGAGCTGCGCACCGAATCCGACGGTCCGGACGAAGCCACCGCCCTCGATCTCGCGAAGAAGACGGTACTGAAGCAAGATGCCTTTGGATCCAGCCTCTCGCTGGGGGTCGCGTACCCGAAGGAGCGGAACCAGTGGGCTGCGCTCGTCCTCCACGTGCCGGCCCGGCTGTCCGTCCGGCTGGCTGGCAGCGGGGGCGCCGAGGCCTCGGGCGTCGCCGACGTGTACCTGGACCTCTCGGGCAGCGTGACCGTGCGGGATGTGCCGGGCGCGGTCACCGGCACGCACCGGAACGGCGATCTCACCGTCACCCACGCCGGACGCGTCGACCTCAACCTGGTCAGCTCGCGCAGCAAGTTCGCGGACATCGCGCGCGAGGTGCTGCTCAACAACCGCGGCGGGCGCTGCGACATCACCGACACCCACGGCCCGATCGAGCTCGACGAGACCAGCCAGGAAGCCGCGATCCACCACTCGATGGGTCCGGTCCGCGTCACCGGCAGTGGCGGGCACGTCCTCATCGACGATCCACGGGCCGACGTCAAGGTCGATTGCCGGCGGACCGACGTCGAAGCGACGCTCACGGCGGCGGTGCCGGTCACGCTGCTGACCACCGACGAATCGCTGCGTCTGACGCTGGCAGGCCGTCCCGCCGTCAACATCGACGCGGCCGCGTCTGAAGGCGGCGGCATTCACGTCGAAGATTTCGACGCACCGGTCAAGTCGTCGGAGGGCGAGCAGCGCTGCAGCCTCGCGCTCGGCGGCCCGACGTCGCCGCGGGTCACGCTCCGCATTGCGCGCGGCGGCATTGTGATTCGTCAAGCGAAGTGATACCCTTGCCGATCTTTTACGGCATTGTCCATGTCAGCATCGGTCGTTCTCGATACGAATCTGTCCGGTCTCACGCTTGCCCGCCGCGGCAAAGTCCGCGACGTCTACGATCTCGGCGATCAACTGCTCATCGTCGCCACTGATCGGATTTCGGCGTTCGACTACGTGCTCGGATCGGGCATTCCGGACAAAGGCAAGGTCCTCACGCAGCTTTCGGCGTTCTGGTTCGAGAAGATCGGCGGGGCTGACGCCGCCACCACCTGATCTCGGTCGACGTCGATCGAGTTCCCGGCGGTCACGAGGCCGCATCGCGACGCGCTGCGCGGCCGCATCGATGCTGGTGCGCAAGACCGCAGCCGCTGCCGGTCGAATGCGTGGCGCGCGGCTATCTGTCCGGCTCGGGCTGGAAGGAATACGGCAAGACCGGCGCCGTGTGCGGGCATCGCGCTGCCCGCCGGGCCTCAGCGAGTCGGACCGGCTGCCGGCAGCCGATCTTCACGCCGGCGACCAAGGCGGAGTCGGGGCACGACGAAAACATCAGCGAAGCGCGTCGCCGGCGACATCGTCGGTCGTGACCGCATCGGCCAGCTTCGCGACCTGACGCTCGCGATTTACGCCCGCGGCGTGGCGCACGCCGAGACATGCGGCATCATCATCGCCGACACCAAGTTCGAATTCGGGCTCGTGGGCGACGACGCTGTTGCTCATCGACGAGGTGCTGACGCCGGATTCGTCGCGCTTCTGGCCGAAGGCCGAGTACACGCCCGGCCAGGGTCAGCCGAGCTTCGACAAGCAGTTCGTCCGCGACTATCTCGAGCAGATCGGCTGGAACAAACAACCGCCAGTGCCGTCGCTGCCCGACGACGTCGTCATGCGCACCCGAGAGAAATATGTCGAGGCCTTCACGCGACTGACGGGGCGCGCGTTGGATCAGGCACTGGGCAGTAGGCCTTAGGCACTGGCCGGAGGCACCCGGCGCGGCAGTCGGCACGCACTCGGCACGGCACGACGCACGGCACCCAGCACGGCACCAAGCACGGCACCTGGCACGGCACCTGGCACCGAGCACTCGTATGATGAGAGACGATCTCGCCACGCTGGTCCAGCAGATGATCGATCGCGGCATCCTCTTCGACGACGCCCAGCGCGAATTCGAGCGCATGTTCATCACCCGCGCGCTGGTCAAGACCAACTACAACGTCTGCAAGGCCGCCAAGATGACCGGCCTCCACCGCAATACCCTCAGCCGGAAGATGACGGCGTACAAGATCAAGAAGACCGCGTAGGTTCCGGAGTTCCGGGGTGCCGGGGTTCGATTGCCGGCGAGGTTGACCTTTGCCGACATCGTGACGTGAACCCCGGAACCCCGGAACTCCGGAACTCCGGAACCCCGGAACCCCGGAACCCCGGAACCCCGGAACCCCGGAACCCCCCTTGACTGCCCTCCCCCCCTTGCATATATTTAGCAGTCGGTCGTATCGAGTGCTAACAGTCAGAGAGGCTGACTGCCAGGCACCGACCCCAGCCAGTTCGCAAGGCCGGCAGCCCGTCTGATCGGATCCAGGCGCCGGCGCGGCCCGATGAAAGGACAGTCCATGAACGTCAGACCGCTTCACGATCGCATCATCGTCCAGCGCCTCGAGGAAGGCGAACAGCGCGTCGGCGGCATCATCATTCCGGACACCGCCAAGGAAAAGCCCCAGCAGGGCAAGGTCATCGCCGTCGGCAAGGGCCGTATCGAGAAGGACGGCAAGGTCACGCCGCTCGACGTCAAGGCGGGCGACACGATCCTCTTCGGCAAGTACGCCGGGCAGGAAATCAAGATCGACGGCAACGAATACCTGATCATGCGCGAGGAAGAAGTCCTCGGCGTGATCGAGAAGTAGCGTTCGACGCGTCGACGTGGAGTTCGAGACTTTCGAACGGAGATTCCGCAATGGCAAAGCAGATTGTGTACGGCGAGGACTCGCGCCAGGCGATCCTCCGCGGCGTCAACGCGCTGGCCGACGCGGTCAAGGTGACGCTCGGCCCCAAGGGCCGCAACGTCGTCATCGACAAGAAGTTCGGCTCCCCCACCATCACCAAGGACGGCGTGACGGTGGCCAAGGAGATCGACCTGAAGAACCCGCTCGAGAACATGGGCGCGCAGATGGTGCGCGAAGTCGCCAGCAAGACGTCGGACACGGCCGGCGACGGCACGACGACGGCGACGGTGCTCGCGCAGGCGATCTACCGCGAGGGCCTGAAGATGGTCACCGCGGGCGCCAACCCGATGGAGCTCAAGCGCGGCATCGAGAAGGCCGTCGAGGCGCATCGATCGAGGAGCTCGAAGAAGCTGTCGAAGCCCGTCACGCGGCAAGATGATCGGCCAGGTCGGCACCATCTCGGCCAACAGCGACGAGACGATCGGCAACGATCATCGCCGAGGCCATGGAGAAGGTCGGCAAGGACGGCGTCATCACGGTCGAGGAAGCGCGCTCGATGGAGACGTCGCTCGACGTCGTCGAGGGCATGCAGTTCGACCGCGGCTACCTCTCGCCCTACTTCGTGACCGACCCCGAGCGCATGGAAGTGCGTGCTCGAGAACCCGGTCATCCTCATCCACGAGAAGAAGATCAGCTCGATGAAGGACCTGCTGCCGCTGCTCGAGCAGGTCGCGCGTGGCGGCCGTCCGCTCGTCATCATCGCCGAGGACGTCGACGGCGAGGCGCTCGCGACGCTCGTCGTCAACAAGCTGCGCGGCACGCTGCAGGTCGCGGCCGTCAAGGCCCCGGGCTTCGGCGACCGCCGCAAGGCCATGCTCGAGGACATCGCGATCCTCACCGGCGGCCGGGCCATCACCGAGGACCTCGGCATCAAGCTCGAGAACATCAAGATCGAGGACCTCGGCAAGGCCAAGAAGGTCACCATCGACAAGGACAACACGACGATCGTCGAGGGCGCCGGCAACCAGTCGGCGCATCGAGGGCCGCGTGAAGCAGATCCGCACGCAGATCGAGGAGACCACCTCCGACTACGACCGCGAGAAGCTCCAGGAGCGGCTCGCGAAGCTCGTCGGCGGCGTCGCGGTGATCAAGGTCGGCGCGGCCACCGAGACCGAGATGAAGGAGAAGAAGGCGCGCGTCGAGGACGCGATGCACGCGACCAAGGCGGCCGTCGAAGAGGGCATCGTCCCCGGCGGCGGCGTCGCGCTGCTCCGCTGCGCGCAAGGTGCTCGACGGCGCTGAAGCTCGAGCACGACCAGAAGGTCGGCGTCGACATCGTCCGCCGCGCGATCGAGGCGCCGCTCCGCTGGATCGCGAACAACGCCGGCGTCGAAGGCTCGATCGTCGTCCAGAAGGTGAAGGAGTCGAAGGACGCCGAGCTTCGGCTACAACGCGGCCACCGACACCTACGAGGACCTCGTCAAGGCCGGCGTCATCGACCCGACCAAGGTCGTCCGCTCGGCGCTCCAGAACGCCTCGTCGATCGCGTCGCTGCTGCTCACCACCGAAGCCATGGTCTCGGAGATTCCGGAAGAGAAGAAGGAAGCTCCGATGCCGGCGGCCCGGCGGCGGCATGGGCGGGATGTACTAGAGAAACTTCGAACTTGGAACTTCGAAGTTAGAACTTCGGAAGATCACGCTGACGGCCCGATTGGCTTACGCCAGTCGGGCCGTTTTCGGCCTGACGACGCGAGCGGACACGACAACCCGACGCCTATTGCAGGCGCAACGGCACGTTGCGGACTATCGCCGGGCCGGCTCCGGCCATGCCAACAGTCAGCTCAAGAACATAATCACCGCTCGGTAGCTCTCCGAATCGGACAATCCCGTCGCAGTCCCAGGCATCCTGCATCGCAAGGGTCCTGACAATGCGCAGCGGAACTGACTCCGTAGTCACTTCGCCATTCTTCACTGCGAGTTGTGCGGACGCGGCCGAAAGACTCGAAGCAAAGACGCGAACGAAGACGCCAATCTCCTCGTTCCTGGTGAAGGCCCGACGTGTCGTCGGCTGGAAGGGGACAAGACTCGCGATTGCCTCCGGTCTCGCCACCATGTTGCGGGGACCGCCGATCACTCCAATAACCAGGGGAGTTGCCGCTACTTTCGCGCTTCCGATCTCTGATGCAACAAGCGGCATATGCACGGTTCCCACTGTGGCCAGCGAGTGACTCAGGGCACCCAGTCGGAGAGAGCGCACACCTTTCGGCATGTCGAGCGCATCATCAATCGACACCGTAAACTCGTCCACCCGTTCAGGCGGCAACTTCAGGTGAAGGGAACGCTTCTGGGACGCCAGGATACGACCGTCAGGATCGAGCCCGAGCATCTCAAGGTCGAGATCATCATCGGTCCTTAGAGCGCGATCAGTTGTCTTTGGGTAGGAAACGTCGACCGTGACTATCGCGGTGACAACCTTTCCTACGCGCGCAATCGGTGCAGCAAAGGCACGCATCTGGAGGCCAGAACGAGGCTGTCCCTCCGATAGCGCGCCGCTCAATCGAGCCTCGTATGTCTGATCCGCCGAAGGCAGGTCCGCGACGTAGCCCTGGCGGAATCGCACTCTGAGATCAGGCCGCGAGGTCAGCCTGACGCTTATCGGGTGGAACCGTCCGTCGGCCTGGTAGGGCGAAGGCGAATAACCAATTACGTAGTAGCCAGCGTTGTCGGCAACGATTTGGTCGACGACGCCCTGTAGGTTCGATTGGTTGACGAAAGCCCGGCCGCCGGTGTTCTGCGCCAGGACCCACATGAAATCTTGGGAGTTGCGGATCTCCTCCACTTGAGCGGCACGGTTCTCTGGCGTCTGGTCCTCCAGGTGCCCGGCAAGGCCATTGACAGACTCCGCCGAACTCAAGCCATGCGGATCAAGCGTGTAGATTGGCACACCCGCATGTGCGGCGTGGTCAAGCAGCGCACGCAGGTTGTCGACTGCCCATTGTGCACCTTGCGTAATCGCGTGATTGGTCCAGTCGACCGTGAATCCGCTGCTGACGTAGACTACGGCACGACGGACCTCCGGAGATTTCTGAAGCGTGGCGATGACGTTCTCGAGTACCTCGTGGGTTGCACGCGCGTCCTGTTTCCAGCCCACCGCCGTGTTGATTCGATTGACAGCCCGGATCAGTGTTCCCAAATCGCCTGTGAAGTCCTGCCCCAGATCCGACCGCTTGATGTAGGCGATGGCCGCTCGATCGTCCGGCGTAAGGGTCTCCAGGAACCGGGTCATCACCCCTTTGAGCGGCACGATGTCGGCGGCCCTGACCGCCCCGTCATCGACGACGAAGACAAATGCCCGGCTCGTGTGCGGCGGCCGCGCATTCGACGCCACATCAGGTGGAGGCACAGTCTTGGCGCGAAGATCAACCGACCGTTCGGTCGGAGACACGAGCACGCGATCGAAGTCAAGAATGGCCTGCCGACGGCCTGCCTCGAGGATTTCGAAGTCCCCGGCCTGGAGGTTCATGACTGGGCGATCGCGCTTGTCGGTGACGACGACATCGACCGCCACATACTCAACGCCAGATTTGAAAACCGGTTGGCCCGGTGGGGCTTGGCCCGCCCCAGTAGGCATCGAAACCAGAACCAGCGCGGAACCGACCGCTAGTGTGATCCAGCGCTCTGATCGCGGCACGCGAGGAGCTTCACGGTGTCCTGCACCCACCCACACTGGAGGTACCACGAACAGTTTAAGACGAATCGCGGGCGCTGTCAGAAAATCGGCGGCTGACAGCGCCCGCAGGGAGCTAACGCCCAGGTGTGCCGCAGAACCCGGACCCCTCACAGTCGTTCTTGCAACACTCAGCTCCGGGCCAGTCGCATGGGACGCACGAGCCGAGTAGATCCGACCACGCGTACGGAAAACAGTCCGGATCGCACTCAGACGTGTGCGCGACAACCGGAGTCCGACTGCCGGCAGCGATGGCGACGAGAGCAGCGAACGCCAAGTTTCTTACAGCTCTGATTCTCATTTTGCCCTCCTTGTTTGCTGGTTGCTCTGATCCCGGGAGAGGAGTCGATCGATGATCTGCGCAAAATCGGCAAACGCGTGCGCTCCGCTCAGGACGTCAGTTACGCTCAGCTGACCGTCGGTGTCCAATGCGCCAATCAGAAATGCCGGCGTGGCGCTCAGGCCATAGCGGTCAGCCTCAGCGATACCGCGATAGACCTCGTCCATCGTGGCGTCGTTGGACCAGCAGGCGGCGAATTGGCCCTGGTCGAGGTCTAGCTTGCGGGCGATTCCCTCCACAACCGGATCCGCTAGCGTCAATTGACCCTCAAACAACAGACGGTGCATCCCCCAGAACTTGTTCTGCTGGCCAGCGCAGACGGCGGCCGATGCTGCGCGCGCCGAATACGGATGGATGACCTCAAGAGGGTGGTGGCGAAGCGCCAACAAGAGCTCTCCACGCGCGATGTAGGAGCGCTCCAGTTCAGGGCGGATTTGCACCTCGAATTGGCGGCAGTACGTGCACTGGTAGTCCGTGTACCTGAGGTACCGCTACCGGTGCGGCGCGATTGCCGAGAGTCGGGGCAAGCCTAAGCTGGACAGGAGAGGCCGGAGGAGGAATCCCCCTCGAGGAAGTCGCGACCAGCCTGGGCCAAAGAAGCACAGCGCAGGTGACGACGATGACGCCCATGCTGAGGGCGTCGAAGATCGACCGCGAGCGGGACTCCGCCATACGAGTTCTCCAGCGGCCGTTGAGCTCGGGAGGCGCCAGTCTAGCCCCCCCCCTTCCCCCGTTTGTCAAGTACTCGCGCTGGGTACCAGATGGACGACGAGTTTCAGCCCGAAATGATGAACCACCTTCGCAAAGGAGGTCCGGCTTGGCTGCCACCAGATGGAAGACCTCGGCAAGGCCAAGAAGATCACGATCGACAAGGACAACACCACGATCGTGGAAGGCTCGGGCAGCCAGTCGCGCATCGAGGGCCGCGTGAAGCAGATCCGGACGCAGGTCGAGGAGACCACCTCGGACTACGACCGGGAGAAGCTGCAGGAGCGGCTCGCCAAGCTCGTGGGCGGCGTCGCGGTCATCAAGGTCGGCGCGGCCACCGAGACCGAGATGAAGGAGAAGAAGGCCCACGTCGAGGACGCGATGCACGCGACCAAGGCGGCCGTCGAAGAGGGCATCGTGCCCGGCGGCGGCGTGGCGCTGCTCCGCTGCGTCAAGGTACTCGACAGCCTGAAGCTCGACCATGACCAGAAGGTCGGGGCCGACATCGTCCGCCGCGCGATTGAAGCGCCGATCCGCTGGATCGCGAACAACGCCGGCGTCGAAGGCTCGATCGTCGTCCAGAAGGTGAAGGAGTCGAAGGAGACGGGCTTCGGCTACAACGCGGCCACCGACACCTACGAGGACCTCGTGAAGGCCGGCGTCATCGACCCGACGAAGGTCGTGCGCTCGGCGCTCCAGAACGCGTCGTCGATTGCGTCGCTGCTCCTCACGACCGAAGCCATGGTCTCGGAGATTCCTGAAGAGAAGAAGGAAGCTCCGATGCCCCAGGGCGGCGGCATGGGCGGGATGTACTAAGACACCCGTCAAGTTCGAAGTTCGAAGCCAGAAGTTGGAAGTTCGGAAGATCACGCGGACGGCCCGGTTGGCGAGGAGCCAGCCGGGCCGTCAGTATTTTGATCGGGCGTTCTTGCAGTCCTCCACGCTCGCGCGCTCGGAAGGCGTCAGCGCCGATCGGACTGAAGCGCGGCGTACTCGCTCTTCGCCTGCCGCAGGATCGGAACGTCAGGATCGGCGTCCTTCCAGAAGCGCAGGAACGTGTCGTAATCGCGCCACGCCGCGGACACATCGCCCACAAGGACCGACGCGCGTCCGTGCTGCAGGTACGCGAGCGGGTAGAACACCGAGGTCGGGTCCATGCCGCGATGGTCGGCGATCCACTGGAACTCGCCGGCGGCAGACGCGCCGTCGTGGAGCCGCAGGTACGCGAGTCCGCGAGCGTAGTGCTGTTCGAACCCTGCGTACGTGGTCTCGGGCTCTTCTGACAACTGCCGTACCGCCGACGGGTCGTTGGTGTCGGCAGCCAGGAGTGCGCGTGCGGCGATGACGAGGGGCGCGGTCTCCTTCCGAGCCGCATCGTCGCTCAACCACGCGGCGGCACGGACCCGGTTCCCGCACAGCAGCGCCGTGATGCCTAGCCTGGTTCGAGCGATGGTTCGAGCGATGTCAGGCCCGGACACCGGGATGTGGGCGGCTCCGGCGCACAGGCCGACTGCGGCATCGGCCATCGCGCGAACACTCTGAATACGCTCACGGGCTACCGGATACTTGTCCACGAGCCGATCCGCTTCCGTCCATCGCGCGTGTGCCTGCCGCAGGCGTCCGCCAAAGGCTGCGATGGCGCCCTCGTCCTCGACCACGAAGGGCTCGATTTCCGTTTCAGCCAGAGCCTTCCGTTCGGCCGCCATGGCGGGCCCGTCGTTCGCGACGAACGCCAGCTCGAACCTGTAGAGTCGAATTTCTCCCCAGGAAATGTGGCGATCGATGGCCGCGTCGGTGGCGCGCATCGCGTCGTCGAAGCGGTTCAGGGCCATGTTCGCATCGATCACGTTCTGGTACCCGAAGCCTTCATTGGGATTCAGCCGCACGGCCTCCAGGCCGAACTGAAGCGCCTCGGCATACCGGCCGCGGGCCAGATATCCGGAGGCCAGGTTGCTGGTGGGCAGCCAGTCGTTCGGGTACGTGCGCTTCCAGAGCCCATACACCTTCATGAAGCAGTCGTCGCGTGCGGTCGAGTCGCGCTCGGTGACACAGTACCGGCCCTCGATGTAGAAACGCTCGGCTTCAGTCGCGCGCTGCCGTCGCGCGTAGGCCTCGCGGGCGTACGTCACCTCGTCGTCGCGCCGGCCAAGGCTCGAGGTGGCGCTCGAGAGACGCGCGTAGGCCATGGCGAAGTCCGGATCCAGCTCCAGCGCGCGCTTCAGGAAGGCAACCGCCTCATCCGTGTCGTCGGTCCGGAGCAGCAGGTCCTCGGCAATCGTGTACGCCTTGAGGGCATCGACCGACGACGTCGTTGCCTGTTCCAGCGGGACGTCGAACTGCCTGAGGCTCGCGATTGACTCGCCCAGCTGTCTGCGGATTCTGGATGCTGATTCGCCGAGCGCACTCAGGACGCGCTCGCGGCCAGTCGCCTCGACCTGGTCGGTCGCGACGGTTTCGCCGGAGAAGCAATCGATCGCCTCGAGGCCGATGATGTACTGCTCGCCGAGCCGGGCGATGCTCCCGGAGACCGCCACCTTCGCGCCGACGCGCTCGCACGCCTCGCGCGCCACTTGACCAGTCACCGGTTCGTCGGGGCTTCTCGTCATCCGCGTGAGCGCCTCGCGCACGAGCTCCCGGGAGACGACCACGAACGACGGCGACTGCGCGAGCTCGACCGTCAGCCCCTGCCGGAGCAATCCGTCGAATACCGCGTCGCCGGTCGTGTTGACGAAATCCGCGACCACGACGGTGCCGCGGTCGGCCAGTGCGGGCCGCGGGCGGCGCAGGACTACGACGGCCGCGCCGATGCCGGCCAACGCAAGCGCGGCGGCAGCCGCCCACGTCAACACTCGCCGGCGAGTCCGAGCCGCCGGTGGCGGCGCCGCCATTGCGCCGGACACCGGCTCGGCCCGGCGCTCGTCCGTGGCGACCGGAGCAATGAAACGATAGCCACGGCGCGGCAGCGTCTCGACGAACCGCGGCGCGTCGGCGTCGTCTCCGAGCGCGTCGCGCAGCCGCTTGATGGCGACGTTGAGCCCGTGTTCGAAATCGACGAACGTGTCTTGCGGCCAGAGCTCGCGCTGGAGCTCCTCGCGCGGGACGATGTCGCCGGCGTGCGCCAGCAGGTGGGTCAGCACGCGAAAGGGCTGCTCCTGGAGCGGCACGCGGACGCCGGCCTTGCGCACCTCGCCCGTGCGCTGATCGACTGTGAAGACGCCGAAACGCACCATGCGCGGCCGGTTGCATGGATCAGGCATCGGGATGCTCCAGGGACCTGTCCGTCGCCGCGAAGTCTACCCCAACTGCACCTCCGTCACCCAGGCCGCCAACCTCAGCCAAGCGAGGGAGATACGACGTGACTCAGTGATGACCTCGAGGTGACCCGCCGTGCATTTATGCCGCGCGAGTCTTCCCGGAGAGTGCCGCCGAAAGGCGGCAGCTCATGGCAAGACGAACGATCGCGGCGGTGCTTGGTCTCGCGTTGATTTCAGTGTGCTCGAGGCACGTGAGGGCGGAGGACCCGCTGACGATGCGCATCCGGCTTTATGACGCGCCCGGAATCCCGATCGAGCCGATGAATCGCAGCGAGACGCGGGTCGTGGCCATCTTCCACCGCGTTGGGATTCAGGTGGTCTGGCGAGACTGTCGCCGCTCGGCCACCCCGGCTGCGGCCTGCGGAGACGCTCCTGAGTCGACCGAAGCGCTCGTCAGGCTCGTCGCCGGCCCGCCCGTCACGTCGATACATGCGTGCGGTGTGGCGATCTTGCCGGCGACCGGGACGGCGCATTTCGTCACCATCTTCGTCGACTGCATCCGTGATGCGGTGGACAGACTGCGGACACCCGAAGAGATCCTGCTCGCTGGCGCGATCGCGCACGAGATCGGTCATCTTCTCCTCGGACCGGCACATAGCCCGGTAGGCCTGATGCAGGCGTCTCCCCGGCCTATCGACTGGACCCGGGCAGCGTTCACCGACCAAGAGGCGCAGCAGATGCGCTACGCACTGATGGAAGCGGAGGCGCGCTGACCGTTCTTGCCGATAGTCCGCATGAGCGGCCTTTCCAGTGGACAGAACGCTGCTTGTCAGACCCTGGCCGAGCTCGTGGGCGGCGTCGCGGCCATCAAGGTCGGCGCGGCTACCGAGACCGAGATGAGCCGCGACTGCTCGTTCGAAGGCGCGACCAGCGGATCGACGCGCACGCCGGGCTCACACGCGCGTTGCGCCACGTCGCGATCTCTGGCTCTCGCGCTTGGCGACGGACGGCCGGGGCCGGCGCTCGGGCACGATGGTCTCGCCGCGCGCGAGCATCGCGACGAGCTGCGCGATCTTCCGCGCGCGCCCTTCGGGGGTCTTCATGTTGTTCGTACGGAACGCCAGCGCGAACAGGTTCAGCCGGCTGAGTGTCGCGAAGGTAGCCCGCGCGCGTGGATTCGCGTCGATCGCCGCGCGCAGATCGGCCGGGATCGTCGCGTGGCTCGCGCTGCGGATCGGCGCGTATGCGGCGTCCCAGCGCCCGTCGGACTTGGCCGCATCCACGTGCCGCTGCCCGTGCAGCGTCATCCGCCCCGCGGCCGTCAGACGCGCGACGTGGTCGCGATTGTTCTGGCTCCAGAGGCTCTTCGGCTTGCGGGGAGTGAACCGCTGCAGGAACGACTGCGCATCGAGCGGTTTGCGCAGCCCGTCGATCCAGCCCCAGCACAACGCGATGTCGAGCCCCTGCGCATGCGTCACCGATTCAATGCCGGAGCCCTTCTTGCAGATCCGCATCCAGATCTCGGGCTCGCGATCGTGGTGCGCCGACAGCCACGCCTCGAACGCGGCTTCCGTCTTGAAGCTCTTGACACGGGCCTTCGCCGGGGCGACGGGCGCCATGAGGACGAGCGATCATCATAACGCCCGCGCGGACAGTCCGGACCAAACGCCGCGCGCATCTTTGGTCACACTCGCGCCATGTCCCTCACCGCCCGCGGTACGACAGGGCCAGCACTGTCAAATCGTCACCCTGGCGGACGCCGGCGGCGAACTCTTGCACGGCGTCCATCACGGCGCCGACGATCGCTTCCGGCGCCAGACGGCGATTGGCCTCAACGCAGGCGCGCAGCCGGTCTTCGCCAAATTCCGTTCCGGCCCGGTTCTGGGCTTCGGTGATGCCGTCGCTGAACGCGACGAGCACATCGCCCGCGTCGAGCTGCAACGTTTCTTCGTCGAACGCCGCGGCGTCGAGAATGCCGAGCACCATGCCCCCGCATCCGAGCCAGCGCACGCCGGATCGACCGACGAGCAGCGGCGGGTTGTGACCCGCATTGCTGTACGTCAGCCGCCCGTCGCTCGAGAGGACGCCGTACACGGCCGTCGCAAATCGCGCGGGCACCGGACGCCGCAGCATCGCGCGGTTGGCGTTCGCGAGCGTGGCGGCCGCCCCGCCCGACTGGCCGTGCACGGCCAGCACGGCTTGAATCGACGCGCTCAGGAGCGACGCCGGCGGCCCCTTGCCCGCGACGTCGCCGAGCGAGAACGCGAACCCGCCGTCCGGCAGCATGAAGTAGTCGAAGAAATCACCGCCGAGATCCCGACAGGGCACCGACGCCGCCGCGATCTCGAAGCCCTCGCCGGTGAACCGGCCCGCGGGCAAGAGGAACTGCTGCACCTCCGCCGCTGTCTTCAAGTCCTTCTGAACGCGCTTCAGCAGGATGCCGCTGAAATCCCAGACGCGGCGCTCGCAAGCGATGCGGGGGCCGTCGAGCGTGTACACGACCACCATCGGGACGCGCAGCTGCGCGCCCGCCGAGGTCACCCGGCCGTCGACGTCCGTGGCACTGACCGTCGCCGTCAGCACGACGCGATTCCCGGTCATCACCAGCTCTTCCCCCTCGACGACGATGTCCGGAAACGCCGCGAACGTCTGGCGCTCGGCGCGCGCCACCTCGGACCGCCCGCGGATCGGCCCGAACGTCGGGGTGTCGACGATGCAGTCTTCGACGTAGTCTGCGACGAGCGCGTCCACATCGCGGCTGGCGAACGCCGCCGACCGCTTCGCGAACATCGCCGTGATGGCGTCTGGCGTCATCGCACAACCCGTGGTGCGTCACTCACCGTCATCGTCATCGCGTCCTTCGCTCCTGGGGCCGGGCGGAATTATAGCGACAGACTTGCGAATTCGGTGCGTTGGGAGTAGCGTTCTTGCATTCGTGACCCGAGTCTGCGTCGCATTCCTGTTGGCGGCCAGCGCCGTCGCGCTGACGGCCCAGAACGCGACGCAGCCTCAGCCCATCGATCGTCTCCGCGCCTCGATCGAGCGCGTCACCAAGAGCATCAACGCGACCTGGGGCATCTATCTGAAGTCGCTCGACACGGGCGAAGAACTGGCGCTCGACGCGGACCGGCAGATGGAGACGATGAGCACCATCAAGATCCCACTGATGGTGGAGGCGCTGCAGCAGATCAAAGACGGCAAGTTCGCGCTCGGCGACAAGTACACGCTCGCGCGAGACGACATCCGGCCCGGTACCGGCATCATCCAGCGCCTCGATCCCGGCGCGGTCCTGACCGTCAAAGATCTGCTCACGCTGATGATCATCGTCTCCGACAACACGGCGACGGACGCGCTGTACCGGATGGTGGGCGGCCCGCCGGCGGTCAACGCGCGCATGACCGCGCTGGGCCTGACCCAGACGCGCGCGATGACCATCGGCAAGGACTGGTTCGCCGCGCTCAACGCGGCAGCGTCGACCGAAGCGTTCTACCGGTCGAAGAAGACGCCGTTCGGGTTGTCCACACCGCGCGAGATGGGCCGTCTGCTCGAGCTCATGGAGCGCGGCCAGCTCGTGGACAAGCCGTCGTCCGATCTGATGCTGCAGATCATGCGCGGCCAGGTGTATCGCACGCGCATCCCGCGCTACCTCACCGGATACCGCATTCCGCACAAGACCGGCGACTTCCTGCCGTACGTCGGCGATGACGTCGGCGTGCTCGAAGCGCAGGGCCGGACGATCGTGCTCTCGATCTTCACAGGCGATCACGACGGCTCGGGTGAGACGCTCGAGAACGCCATCGGGCTCGTCGCCAAGGAGGTTGGCGACTACTTCGCGTACCGGCGCTGACGTCCTCTTCCGACTTCCCGACGTTCTCGTATCTTATGACCGCCTCGGCGTTCGTCGCCATTCGCGCGTCCAATCGCGCCGCCGACGGCATATCCTGAGGGAGAAGCAATCACGGAGGACCCGATGATCTCTCGACGATTCTCATTCATCTCCGGCATGCTCGCCGCGCTGGCGCTCGTCGTCGGCGCGCCGCTCGCTCAGGAACACACCGGACCGCATTGGAGTTACGGCGGCAACGACGGTCCCGATCATTGGGGCGCACTCGACCCGAGCTTCAGCGCGTGCCAGATGGGCCACCGTCAATCCCCGATCGACATTCGAGCCCCCAAGGCTGCCGACCTGCCACCGCTTGGGTTCGCCTATCAGCGCACACCGCTGCACATCGTCAACAACGGGCACACGATTCAAGTCAACTACACGGCTGGCAGCTACCTCACCGTGGGTGAGAAGCGGTACGAGCTGAAGCAATTTCATTTCCATCATCCGAGCGAGGAGAAGATCAACGGCAAGAGCTTCGCCATGGTGGCGCATCTCGTGCACGCCGCGCCGGACGGCGCGCTCGCGGTCGTCGCGGTGCTGCTCGACGCCGGAGCCGCGAACCCGTTGATTGCCAGTGTCTGGCAGCACCTGCCCGCGCACGAGGGACCGGAACAGCAGTTCGACGATGCGCGGATCGACGTCGCGGAGCTGCTGCCGCTGAACCACGGGTACTATTCGTTCGACGGATCGCTCACGACACCGCCGTGCACTGAGAACGTCACGTGGTTCGTGCTGAAGACGCCCGAGCCGATTTCGCAGAGCCAGGCTGATGCGTTCGGCAAGGCCATTCCGCGCAACGCGCGGCCGACCCAACCGCTATACGATCGTCAGGTGCTGATGTCGCGCTGACGAGAGGTGGCGGGACTTGGCGACGGGAGCGTCGTTCGCAGCGAGCTAACTAACTCCCGTTCCTCGAGCCAATCCAGGCGCGCAATTGCGCCCGTGCCGTGGCTCCGGCCTGCCACAGCGTCTGTCCTCCGCGCCGCGCCACCTCGCGCCAGCAGCGATAGATCTCGTCGGCATCCTTCCACGGCACCCCGGCCTGGACCAAGTCCTGCAACTCGCGCCACTCCGCCGCCTGGACCGCCGCCTGCCGCCGATCGTCGATCTGCCGGAAGATCCGATCCTGCTCGTCTGGGCTCATGGCGTGGCCCGCAACTTCCGGCGCAGCCGGTCCAGCAGCCGCTCCGCCGCCGAGCGCACGGCCACATCGCCGCCGGCCGTCTCAAACAGCCGAATCGGGAACGTGTGCCCCTTGCGCCAGTGCAGCACGGTCACGCCAACCGCGCCATCGCGCTTCGCGGACTGGCCCGCTGCTTTGGACGCGTCGAACATCTCCCACGAATGCACTTCCGGTGCGCTGCTCAGCAGCTCGACGGCGGCGGCCACGTCTGTCGGGTCGGTCGCCATTAGGCCTCGCCTCCTTGTCTCTGTTCTTGCACTGCCAGGACGGCGTCTGCGGCTCGTCCTCGCCGGCCAGAATGGCGTCGCGGCGTTCGTGGACGCACGTGACGCACCGTCAGCGACGTTCTGAAGTTCAACCTCGGACATCTGACCGAGCCGCGCCGTTCGCAGATGGCGCCGTGGTCTTGATGGCCTCAATGAGTCTGAAGACGAATCGTGAGCTCAACACACCCTGGGTGACGCCTTGCGCGAGGAGCGCAATGAACTCGTCTTCCGGGACGTCCATCGGCCGATTGGCCATCTGTCCCTCTGGCCACCACGAGAGCCGAATCTCTTCCTGACCCGAAGACTTGATCAACAGACGCTCGATTCTGTTCTCTCCTCTTCGACTCGTCCGCAACTCACGGGCGTAGGGCGTGTCGCGGGGCTCGCTGTTCTCGAGGTTCGCCTCGCGATCCGCACACGCGTCGTGACAGGTGGGGCGACCGTTGCTGTCGACGCGATGGTGGGTCAGGACGCCACGGCTCTTGAGCTCCACCTCCCACACGTCCTGCGTCTGCGTGGCGCTCGCCAGATACGTGGCTGGCCACACCCGCCGGACAATCTCCTCCAACTCTGGTCTCGTCACGTCACGCCTCCCTGGGCGGCATCGGTTCGATTCGGTAGAGCGCCCTCGTTGCTGAGGGCCGAAACGACCGCGTCATGAGCAGCCCGCCGATCGCGGCCCCACCTTTGAAGTCGCTCATCTTGAAGGTCCCGAGGCTGCGGGCGGCGAGGTGCACTTCAGCGGTGCGCATGAAGTGCGCGACGAGCAGCGGAGCTCACAACGATCTCCTGACCGGTAATGCGACACCCGACGCTTTTCGGGCTCATCCCGCGGGATTGAGCCCTTCTGCTCGCGGTTGACGCATTCCCTGGTATGGCACATCGGGGTCAGACCCCACTCGTCCTCGCCCTGTGTCTGCTGGCCACGACGACCGTCGTCGCGGCGCGCCTGAAGCCGGAGGCCGAAACCGCCTGGACGAAGTACGTCACGGCGACGGAGGGTCGGATCGCGGGTGAATTGGCGGCGCACGATCGGTTTCTGGCGCTCGACTTCACCCCGACGACGGCGGCTGACCGCCGCGCCCTGCTCCGCGGCGATGTCGTCGTGCATGGCGTCGAGAGCCTGGGTGCGTCGGGCGAGACCATCGACATCCCGTCGGCGCTCATTCATCACTGGCGGGGTGCGGTCTTCGTGCCTCGCGCCACGGTGGACGGATTCTCACCAAGCTCCAAAGCGGCGAACTCCTGACCCAGCAGGAAGACGTCCTGAAGTCGACGATCCTCGAGCGCGCTCCCGGCAGCCTCAAGGTCTACTTGAAGCTGCAGCGCTCGAAGATCGTGACCGTCGTCTTCAACACCGAACACGTCGTGACGTTTACCGTGTCTCACCGACGCGCGCCACGAGCCAGAGCATGGCGACGAAGATCGCGGAGCTCGAGGAGCCCAACACGCCGCGCGAGCGCGAGTTGCCCGTGCGCGAAGACCGCGGCTTTCTCTGGAAGCTCAACGCCTACTGGCGGTACGAGCAAGTCAGCGGCGGCGTGATCATCGAGTGCGAGTCGGTGAGCCTGAGCCGCACGGTCCCGGCGGTGGTGCGATACGTCGTGGGGCCGTTGATCGACAGCACGGCGAAGGAGTCGATGACGAGGACGCTTGACGCCGTGAGGCTGGTGCTCACTCAATAGGTTCCGGCGTGCCGCCCTTCGTCAGAGCAATCGGGCGCCGCTGGCTCCTTGACGCCAGGGGCCGCGCGCCCTCATGCTGGTAGCAAGTGCAGAACGTCTACATTTCACCAGGCAAGGCCTTGTGCCGATTCTGCGGCGAGCAGATCGGGATGAACGTGCTGTCGACGCACATCGCGAAGAAGCACGCGCGACCCAAGCGGAAGGACACGTCGCCCAAGCTCGTGCGCAAGCACGTCGCTGCCGGGAAAGTTCCGACAACGTAGGCAGTCAGCTGCGGGCTGCCGGCCACCCCGCTGTCCTGCCCTGTGCTGCGTCGAGCACGGGTGGTCGCTACCAGGCGTACCCAAACTTCAGGTAGAACCCGTGATTGTCCTCGATGCCCTGCGCGTACTCGAGATTCGCCAGCATGCGCTCGGCCGGTTTGACGATGAAATGCAGGCCAGCGCCCCAGGTCGGGTAGAGATGGCGGTTGGCCGACGCGGCGCCGCGATCGCCGTAGAGGTCGGCGATGCCGGCAAAGACCGTGACACCCCACCTGGAAGCGAGCGAGAGGCGCTCTTCCGCTTCGAGCGATGACATGTAGGGCGCCAGGTATTGGCCCAGTTTGTAGCCCCGCAGCACCACGGTGGCCTGAGCGACCCCGGGGGCGTCGTGCGTCAACCAGTTGTTCTGCCGGACGGCGAGGACGTGCCCGCCGCCTTGCGACCAGAACGTCCTGAAGTCGAGGCGGTAGGCGTCGAACGCCGCGGAGCCGCCCAGCGCTTCGCGGTAGGCAAGGTTGTTGACGTTCAGAAACCAGCCGCGCGTCGGCATGTCCTCGCTGTCGCGCGAGTCGTGCATGACGACCGCACCGAGCGCGGCCGACTTGAATCCCCTGAGGCCCAGCGTTTCGAGCACCAGGTCGTCCTCGGCGGACTCGCCCAGCACCTGATAGTTTGTTGCCGTGCCCTGCGCGCCGAGGAACCAATCCCCGGTCACTCGGTAGAGGTACCGGCCCACGCCGCCCTTCAGGTCATCGTTGGTCTGGAGCGGCTGCCCGGAGCCGAGATAGTCCTGATAATCGTTCTTGATGTACCCGAACGCGGCGACGCCCACGATGCGGTGGTGGTCGGCTCCAAATGACGTGCGGGCAAACGCCGAAGCAATCGTCGACTGCGTCGACGTGTATTCGTACACCACGCCGAACAGCGACACGCGGCTGTCGGGATCGAACTCGTGCAGGTACGCTCCGAACGCCCCGATCGCTGTGCCCAGCTTCGGATTGGACGCCACCAGGGGGACCAGCAGCCACGGCGAGGACCGCCCCGCCGCGCGCGCCTGATGATCGCCGGACGACGCGAAGGCAAGGGCACCGATCAACACGCCGCACCACATCGGCGAGAGGCCTCGCTTACTTGATGCCGACCATGATGATCGTGAACGAACCGGGAATCGCGCCGGGCCCGCGGCCACGGCCGCGGCCGGTCGGTGGCGGCGCCCCTGCCGGCGGAGGCGGCGGTGGCGGCGCGGGCTCCGAGGCCATCGCGAACAGATGGCCCGTCTTGCTGTCGAACGCGATCGTGCGCGCGCCGTTCGACGGCCACGTCTTCAGGTTCTGCTCGACCTCGAAGCTCGTCGGGCTCTTCTCCTTGACGATGGTCATCGTGCCGTTGCCCTGCGTGCTGAACGCTTCCATCGTCGCCGGGTTGAACGCCGCGCCGTCGGAACTGCCGGCGAGCGGCAGCCTCTCGAGGATCTTCCCGTCCTTCGCGCTCAGGATGACGAACGTCTGCGGCGGTTTGGCGTTGGGATCGGGCGGCGGCGGCGGTCCGCCGGCGCGGCTCTCCGCGCGTGCCCCGCGCCGGGGCCGGGCCGACGGCGCTGCACGCCGCGAACAGGATCTGATTCTTCACGTCGATCGCGAGCCCGTTGCACCCGCCGTTGTCGCCGAACGGATAGGTCGCCGTGACCTTCATCGTCTTGGCGTCGACCACCGCGACGCCGCCCGGCCGATCCTGCAGGACCTGGTAGATCGTGCCCTTGCCGTCGGCGACGGTTTGCTCCGGCGTGCCGCCGAGATCGATGTTCCCGAGCACGGTCCCAGTCCTTGGCGTCCACGACCATCAGGCTCTTGGTCGGATGGCTGCCGATGTAGACGCGATCGTTGGAGGTGTCGCAGTAGATGCCGTCGGCGCTGAATCCCTGCCGGCACTTCGATCGTCTTGATCAACTTCATGGTCTTGACGTCGAACATCGAGGGCTGCGGATGGTCGCTGGTGAAGCCGTGGCCCGTGTTCGGGCACACCGTCGCGCCGTTGCCGCCGACACCCGGAATCGCTCCCACCGGTTCAAGCGTGTCGAGGTCGAAGATGGTCAGTCGCTTTTCGAAGGCCGGCACCTCCGGCCTCGTCTCGGTCGCCGCCTGCGCCTGCGTCGCGCCGCGCGTGATGTACAGCCGCCGGCCGACCGTGTCTGCGTAGATGTAGTCCGTGCCGCCCTCGCCGCCGACCCTCGCGGTCTTGAGGACCTTGTACGGGCCGTCGGTGCCGGCCTGGAAGGCGAGTCCCGCGGACGTGAAGAGCGCGCTCATGACCACGAAGAGAAACGCATGTCGTCTCATCTGAAGACTCCCTGAAGATTTGTGGAGGCCGAAAACACGGCTGATTGTAGCCCCAAATCCCAGCGCTCGTTCCCGGGGGATGCCGGAGTAGAATCGGCCTGCTTCCCCATTACGACAGACGCGACGGAGGACAGATGCCTACACGGGTCATCGCAGTCACGCTCGTGTGCCTTGCCGCGCTCATGGCGACCGCCGGCGTCGCGTCGGCCCAGGACGTCGTGGTCACGACCAACGGAGACAGACTCGTCGGCGAGATCAAGAACGTCGGGAAGGACGTGCTGACGCTCTCACCGCCCTATTCGGATGTCGATTTCAAGATCAAGTGGGAAGACGTCGTCTCAATCCAAAGCCAGCGGCAGTTCATCGTGGAGACGTTCGACGGCAGGCGTCTGTCGGGCTCGTTGACGCCGAGCCCGGACAAGAAGGTGCAGATTGGCGCGACGACCGTGGCGCTCTCGGAGGTGTCGACGGTCCAGCCGTTCGAGATGAAGTTCTGGTCGCGGTTCGAGTCGGGCCTGGACTTCGGCTATAGCATGACGCGCGCCAACTCGGCGACGCAGCTCTCGCTCGGCGCCAACCTCTCGTACCGGGACGAGCACCATGCCGATACGCTCTTCGCCAACGTCTTCCGCAGCTCGCAGGACAACGCGCCCACGACGCAGCGCTGGGATCTCTCGAACGACTTCCGCCGTCTGCTCGGCGCGAAGTGGTACGTCAACACCACCCAGGACTTCCTGAATAGCGAGGAACAGGGGCTGGATCTCCGGACGACGATCGGCGGCGGCGCGGGCCTGTACCTGATGCGATCCTCGTCGCAGCACCTGGCCGCCGGCGCCGGCATTGCATGGACAAATGAGAACTACACGGACGACACGCTGCCCGCGAAGGACTCCGCCGAGGCGTATTTCGGGACGGAATTCATGACCGAGAAGCTGAAGGTCACCGACTTCATAACCCGGTTCACGTCCTATCCCAGCCTGACGATTTCCGGCCGGCAGCGAATCGCCTATCGGTTCGACTTCGACTTCAACCTGCCTGGTGACTGGTACTTGCGGATCGGCTTCTTCGACAACTACGACAACAAGCCGCCGGTTGGATTCTCCAAGAACGACTACGGGTGGTCGAACGCGTTCGGGTTCAAGTTCTAGGCGGGGGGACTTCGTCCCCTTCCGAGCGATCGCCTGAGGGAGGCCGTCATCGGCCGGCCGCCGCGCGCGCGAGACCGTCCGAAGCGAGGCGGTGCAGGAGCCGGCCCGCCGCGGCGGCGAGATCGCCGGGCAGCTCCCCCGAGACGGGCTCGCTTCCGCGCACGACCAGCGTGTGGACCACGCGGTCGGTACCCGTGAGCTGGAACTCGACCGCCCCGACGAGCTGTGTCCCGTTGGTGGCGTCCAGATTCCACGCCAGCAGCGTTGCCGCCAGCACCGGCGCGCTGGCGGCATCGACCAGCCGCCAGACCGGACTCGCTGCCAGTTCGAGGCGCAGAGCCGTGTCCAGATACCGGTCAGGCGCGGACGACCACACCCACACGGGGTCCTCGCTCAGCTCGCCGGCGGGCTCCTGGTGAAGGAGGCGGCGGCCGATGTGTGCGCGCGTCTGGGTATCGAGCAGGCGAACCGGGGCGGCCTTGGCTGTATCGGGTCGCTGACCGGGCGGCTCGGTCAGCTGCGGTTCGATCAGCTGCGGCTCGATCATGCGGCTCGGGATCGTGTCAGGACGGCGGAGCTGGCAGCCGGCACCCACCGCGCAGACGATCACCACGAGCCACGCGAACCCGGACCGGGTCACCCAACTCATTTGCCCTTCCCTTTCGGGGGGCGCGCGCCATAGACCACCGACTCCGGTTGGTCCAGAAGCAGTCGCGCAAGCTCGCGGAGCTGTTCGAGCGACTCTCGGATCGCCGGCAGCGAGCGCCGAAGATCGTCGGCTGCGAGGCTCGTCTGGTCCATGGCATCGCGCGTCGGACTTGGCTGACGGCCGGAAATTCTGCGGCGTTGATCGCGGCACGCGCGTCATCGGTAAACTTGGCCAGCGTCCCCCCGGTGCCGATCAGCTTGTCCATGTTGGCGGTCACCTCCTCGATCTGCGCCGTGGTCGCCGAAAAGAATTTCCGCGAATCGGCACTGAGCCCCGGCAGGTCGCTCTCTCGAATGATGCGTTCGACGTTGGTGAAGAACCGGTCGCTCCGGTCCAGGCTGCCTGGGACCCGGTCGATGATTTCCGTCAGGGTCCGCAGGGTGCTTTCCGCGCGATCCAGGAGCGCGGGCATCCGGTCCGCAATCGTCGACAGCGTCGTCGGCATCGACGGCACGTAGGCCCGGGTCGGCGTAAACCCGAGCGCCATCGGCGGTGGAGGATTCGCTGGTCAATCGCAGCAGCAGGTACGCTTCTCCGGTCACCGGGTTGCCGATGACCTGAGCCCGGACCTTGTCGAAGACGCCGAACCCCGGCCGTGGCCTGGACCCGGGCCACGTCGAATCCCACAGAAAGGAGCCGGTCCAGGAACACCTCGAAATCGACCTCAACGTGGCCGGTTCGCGGGTCGACGCGCACGTCCACGACCCGGCCCATCGGCACCCCCCGGTACCGGACCGGACTCGAGACGTCCAGGCCGCTGACATTGTCGTTGGTGTAGGTGACGAACGCGATCACGGCACGGCTCCTCAACCGTTGTACGAACACGAGCGTCGTCCCGACGACGACAATCAACACCACGACCAGGAACAGGCCGAGTCGCGCGTAGCTTCTTTCGACGGCCATGAGTCACCTTCCTTGAGTCCCTGACAAAGCGGGAGACGTTCGTGTGAAGAAACCGTGGACGAACGGGATGGCCGACTCGTCGCGCAGCTTGCGCGGGTCGCCACGCGCCACGATCCCTTTCGCGGCCTTGTCCAGGACGATGCAGGAGTCCGCGACGAGAAAGATGCTCGGCAGCTCATGCGTCACGATGACGACGGTGATGCCGATGTCGCGGCTGAGCGTGATGATGAGCTGGTCGAGCTCGACCGCCGTAATTGGATCGAGGCCCGCCGACGGCTCGTCGAAGAACAGCAGATCGGGCTCGAGCATCATGGCCCGGGCAATGCCGGCGCGCTTCTTCATGCCGCCGGAGATTTCGCCCGGCAGGTGCTCGCCGAACGGACCAAGGCCGACGAGGTCGAGCTTCGCCTGACAGAGCTCCTGCACGGCCGGTCCGCGTACGGAGGTCCAGGTGGTCAGCGGAAGGGCGCAGATTCTCGGCGAGGGTCATCGAGCTGAACAGAGCGCCCGACTGAAAGAGCACGCCGAACGGCGGCACGCCGTCATGGAGATGCGGCTCGCCAACGCCGTCGATGTCGATCCGGCCGGCTTTGCGGCCGCTCGAGGCCGATCAGATACCGGAGCAGCGTGCTCTTGCCGCTCCCGGACCCACCCAGAATCGCGAAGGTCGTGCCGCGTTCGACCTGGAAGCTGACGTGCTCCATCAGCACCTGCGATCCCCACCCGATTCGCAAGTCTTCAACGGTGATGTGCGGCTTGGAGGACACCATGGTCAGATGCCCAACAACGCGAGAAAGAAGGTGAACAGGGCGTTGAGCACGATCACGCTGAACATGGCCAGTACCACAGCCGTCGTGGTGCGGGCACCAACCGCCGCAGCGCCGCCCCGCGTGGCGAGCCCCTGGCTGCAGGCAATCAACCCGATGGCGAGCGCCAGAAACGGACTCTTGGCGAGGCCTCCGAAAAAGTTGGCGGCGGTGATGGCGTGCGCGGTGGCGAGCACATAGGCCCGCGGCGTCATGTCAGTGATCGCAGCCGTGGCCGTCAGGCCGCCGACGAGGGCCAGCACGTCGCCGATCCAGGTCAGTAGCGGCACCATCATGACGAGCGCGAGACACCGCGGCACCACGAGCCACCTGACCGGGTCGAACCCCATGGCTCGCAGGGCGTCGATTTCCTCCGACACCTTCATCGTGGCGATCTCCGACGCCAGGCCGGCGCCCGACCGGCCAGCCACGACGATTGCCGTGACCAACGGGCCGAGTTCTCGGAAATGCGCAACGACCACAAGCTCCGGAACGTAGGAGACCGCGCCGAATCGCCCGAGCTGCGAGACGCCGAGGAGCCCGATGATGACGCCCACAAGCAGATTGGCGGCGCCCGTGACCAGCAGCGCGTCTGCGCCGACCTCCTGGAGCAGCCTCGGCAGGGATCGCCAATCGACCGAACGCGGCGACGCTATCGTCTTCGGCACCGCGGCAGCGAAGCGACCGCCGAAATCAAGCGCAGCAGTGACCGTGCCGGGCAGCGCCGCGACGGCGACACCGAGTCGCGCCAAGGTGCTCATCGCCTGGGGATGCGCCGCCACACCACCAGCCGTCCGCGACCGGCGATAGAGGGCGACAAGACGCGCGGCGTCGGGGTTGCGTTGCTCGATCACCCGCGTGCTCAACCCGCTGGCGTCCAGTCGATCGAGGCAGCGCGCGAGCAGGACGGCCCCCGCCCCGTCGATGCGATCCACTTCTGCGAGATCGACCTCGACCGTGCGGCAGCCCTGCAGACTTGCCTCAGCCCGCCCGACGACCTGCGCCACCGCCGTCAGGTGGGCCAGATCGAATGAACCGGCCGGGACGAGGCGCGCCCGGTGGCCTTCCTTGTCGGCTCGAACGGTGACGCTCATTGCGGGAACCGCGTCGAGCCCAGGACGGCTGGAGCGCCGCCCTGGAGCCAACGCTCGTCCTGCCTTGCTACTTGGGGCCCGTCCCCGTGATGACCGTTTTCGTCGAGATCTCCGTCTGGGGATCCTCGACGATCTTCGTGGCCGTCACCTTCATACCGATCTTCAGATCATGGACGGACGCTTCCTTTCCCTCGACGACGAACTTGAACGAGTCGGGCACGGTGTAGCCCTTGTCCTCACCGCTCGGAAGCGCGAGAACGACGTAGTTGCCCGCGACCCACGCCACGGTGCCATTGAGGACGGTCGTCGTGCGTACCGTGACCGGCCGCGTCGTCGTCGTGGCCGTGGCCGTGAGGACCGTTCCGAGCTTGAGTTCACCGATGAGCTTGGTCTGTCCGTCGATGATGAAGTGCTGGCCCGGTTTCATGTTGAAGACGCGGTAGGAGCCGCTCGGCAGCAGCTTGGCCACCAGGAGATTGCCGTCAATCCACACGACCTCCCCCTTGAGTTGCTCGGTCGTGACCTTGGCGGCGCCCGCCTGCTTGGTCGTCGTCGTGTTCTGCGCATAGGGCCCCGCTGCCAGAGCCAGTAGGACCGCACCGGTAGTGACGATGCGTCTTGATGTCATGTGCCTCTCCCCACTCCTGTCCCGAAGCAATAATGGTTCCGTACTGCGGTCGCTGGCGCTGCTGAAGCGACGAGACAACTGCGCCGATCTCACCTCCGAGATCCCGGAGTTTCGGGGGGCCGGGGGGCGCTGCCGGGGAGGCGGCCGGAAGTGCGGTTACGCCCGCCCGGGCACGTCGCGTCAGCGCGGTCGGACGGCCTACTGGCTCAGCAACTGGTAGGACACGATCTTCCACTTGCCCGCTTCGCGGGTCCACAGCAGGCCGAGCGTCCCGCCGCCCTCGATCCGCAGCGTGAAGACGACGCCGTAGTACTCACCGGTCGATGGCGGGGCTTTGGAGGCGTCGCACAGATACTGCTGTGCCTCCGCCTCGGTCAGCGGCGTGAGGAGGAACTCGCGACGGAAGGGATGATCCACGACAACGCGATTCGGATCGCGCGGTGTGAACGCCTCAATGACACTCGTCAGGTCCGTATGCGGGCCCAGCTTCTGAATTGAGTACTCCATCAGACGCCGCAACTCGCGGCGCGCGCCGGCCGCGTCGAGCGGCTCGCCCCTCGCGTCGTCCTTGAGCGTCAGGCAGGCGTAGGACCTCGACGACAGCATCGCGAGCGCCTGGTCATACTGACGTCGGACCAGCCAATCGGTGAGAAACTCCTGCGCGGCGTCCTCGATGCGGTCTGGCGCGGCATCGATCGGACGGTCGGGCGGCAGCGGCGTGGGCGGACTGTCCGGCCGATCCAGGCCCATCACGTCCGTCCTCGTTGGCAGCGCCTCCGTCACGCTCCCGAAGATGTCCCGCCACCACTGCACGAGGCCTTGCCACCGGTCGTTGTGAACTGTCGGATTGTCCCCGGCGCGAACGTCGGAGTTCGATGACGTCATGTGACCGTTGAACAGCGCCTGCGGGCTCCGGCTCGATCGGTAGTCCACGTCGATGTCGGCCTTCAGCCCATCCTCCGACATCGAGAATTGCATGTTCGGCTCCTTGCCCGCCTGGCGGTACGAGTGCGGGTAGCCGATGTGATAGACCGAGTTCTCGCGATCGCGGAAGAACTCCCGGCTCGATTCGAGCACCGTGCGCGTGTCAGGCTTCACCCGCACGAACAGCCGGAACTGCTCGTCGCCGCCCTTGCCTTCGTACTGGCCCGCAATCCGATCGACTGCGTCCACGCGATCGATCGCCAGGCCGAGTGGCGCGCCGTGCGCGTCGGTAAGCGGCGAGTGCAGCAGCGCGTGGGTGACGCCGTAGAACGTGGTCTGCTCCGAGACCGTGAGCCGCTCGAACGTCTCCTCGGCGGTGAGGCGGCTTCCGCGCGCAGCGTTGTAGCTCTCGACGTACGTCATGAACAGCTCGCGCTGGCGGGGCGCGAGATCTTCGTACACGCGGCGATCCGCCCGAACGGGCGCCGGCGGATTGACCACCACCTTCCCCGGCCATGACCAGTCGAGGCCGACGACCCGAAAGCCGGTCGCTTCACGACGCAGGTAAGCGGTCACGTGCATGGCTTCGGCGCCCGAGAACACCTGCGCCGCGACGTACGACCCGGCGGCGACGACCTGCGCTTCCGAGGGCACGCCAGGCCCCGTGCCGAGCTTGCCCGTGAGGGCGTCCTTCGCATTGTCGAAGCCGTACCAGTCGATCGTGTACGGACGAGGCGCAGCGAAATGGTACGTCACCCCGAGATCGTCGAACGCCAGCGCGCCGTTCTCGATGCGGACGCGATCGAGCGGCAGCACCTGCGCAAAGTACGTCCGGCCGATTCGGTTCCGGCGCTCGATGAGGCTGGCGGTAATCCAGTCCTCGGCCGACTGGCTGTACTGTCCCGTCTTCACGATCGCGCGGATCTCATCGTCACTGAACGCCATCACCTGCCGGGCCGCCCAGAACGCGTCGTCGGGCAGGCGATTCACGAACGGCGCGATGGGTTCGGTTGTCGTCCACGTCTCCGGATCGAACGTCTCGCTGCCAAACGTGCCGACCTCCGGCAAATCGGGAAACTTGGCTTTCATCCAGTCTGGCGTAACGAGACCCAGAGTCGCGATGTTGTGTCCGATCTCTCCGAGGCTCGGGAGGATGTGCTCGTTGCCTTCCCAGGCGAGCTTCGGGCCGTCGAACAGGCCGCTGCCGAGCGACCGCGTCAGATCCACGATGAAGTGACGGATCCTGGAGACGCCGCTGCCGGCTGTCGTGAGGATGTCCTGCGTGCCGACGGCGCGCATGTTGCTGATGTTCAGCCACGCAGCAAAGACCGACAGGCCGCGGAGGTCGCGCCGGTGCTCGTGGAGCACCGTGTCGTTGGGATCATCGCTCCTGGTCCCCCAGACCTGGTAGGGCCCCAGCAGACCCTCGCGGCGTTCCGGCAGGCGGGTGGCCACCGCGCGGTACGTGTGTCCCGGTCCTTCAGGCAGATCCCTGAGAAACGCGTCGATGTCATCGACGACGAGCGGCCGGGGCCTGCCGGCGCTCGACACTGCTTGTCCGGACGGATGGGCCACCAGCTGTGCGCGATCGAATCGCACCAGATAGTTTTCGACGACGAAGTAGCCAAGGGCGTACAGAAAGCGCGACGCCACCATTTGGGCGCCGGTGGCCAGACCCTCGTGGCCGTAGGGGTCGAACCGGAGCAGGTAGAGATCGTTCTTGGCGTCGGCGACGAGAAGCCCGGAATTCACGCCGAACGGCTTGGTGATCAGCACCTGCCACGGCGCGGTCGTCGACGGCGGCCGATCGTCCCCGGGCCCGCGCTGCAATTCCGCAATCGTCATTCGTCCCGCCGCCTGGCGATTCGCGTACCAGTCGCCGTCCATGACGTCGCCAAGGGTATTCACGGCCCCGGCTTCAATGACGCCGTTGGCTGGCTGGCGCTGGCCGGTCGCGGAGATCGAATTCGTCACGGCTTCGAGGACGGCGCTGAAGTCGCGCCGCTGGACATTGGTCACTGGCAACGGCGCCGGTTCGGCCGCCAGAGGATCGTCGGGATAGAAGCGCGGCGCCTGCGGCGCCGGCGTCACCGCCTGCAGCATCGCCGCAAGGAATCCGGCAGCCGCTGCGAACCTCACTCCGATCGTCATGACGCTAGAATTCGGGGTGGAAGATGTCGCTGAAGGTCCAGATCATCCTGAAGCCTTCGGACGACGCGGCAAAGTCGATCCGGGTGATGATCGCCGAACGTAGCCGGAACCGGAAGCCGATCCCGCCGCTGTAGTGCAGGCGCTCGGGCGTCAGGTCACGCTTCAGCGGAACGACCTTGCCGGCATCCGCAAAGAGCGACATGTCCAGGGAGCTGAACGCGTGCCAACGATGCTCCAGGCCGAGCGATAGGGAGTGGTAGTCGCGGAACCGGTACGGGACGAATCCGCGCAGGTCGTCGCTGCCCCCGAGCATCGGCTCCAAGTAGAACGGCACGGCGTTGTCGCCTTTGGGGAACGAGAGGATCACCGCGGCGCGCGCTGCCACGACGCGGCTGCGGTTGAAGTACGGAAAATAGTGCTGGAGCTCGAACTCGGCCTGGCGGAAGGCGAAGGTCTTGCGCTCCACGTCCCAGTACTCCTGGTACCGGGCGCCGTAGAGCCCGCCGCTTCGCGGCCCGGTCAGCGAATCGCGCGAGTCGAAATACGCAAACGCGCCGACGCGGGTGTAGTGCGTGTCCTGTCCAAATCCCGGAATGGCCGCGGGCGGGTACGCCTCGTCAATCGGCGGCAGGCCGCCCTCGCCGCTCTCGGCGGTGTGCGCGTGAAAGTAGCCCGCGGTCGCGCCGAAGTGGAGGAAGCGCACGGGCTCGAACGACCCGTAGAAGTCGCTGGAAAAATCGTCGTATCGATAGCTGGTCGGATTGTCCTTCGACGACTCGTTCCCAACGCCGAAGTAGTCAATCTGGGGGGAGTGCTCGAACCTCGTGTACCAGCGGACCGCCGTTCGCTGGGTATGCAACCCGTGGAAGTCCGCGTTGAAGTCGAGCATGTACGCGCCGTGAATGGTGCCGCGTGCAGTCCCTCGATAATCTAATTGCTCGCGGAAGAGATTGGAGCGCCGGTAGCCGATTCCTGCGCTCAAGCCTTGGGCGGGGCGCATGCCGCCGAGGACGACCTGGAGTCCGTTGGCTCCCTGCCCGGAGTCGAGGCCTTCCTTGACGCCGCGGTCGACGAGGCCGTTGACGAGATCCACCATCGCGTTCTGCCGTTCGGGCCACAGCTCGGCGACCTTTTCGGCCCGCTCGGCGGCAATGACCTCGGCCCGCGTCCTGGGCTGGTCGAACCGCCCTTCCTGCGCCAGAGCCGGCGTCGCGACGACAAGGCACGAGAGGATGAGTCGTGCCACCCGCCTGGAGGCCGCCCTCACGCTGCTGTTGATTTCGCTCACAGGACCCTTGGGCGCGCAGGCGCGCATATGGAGCCGTCGACAGCCGTCTCGCACAGTTCCCGCGGCCCGACCCCGTCACACGAGACGGGACCGGGCCGAGGGCCGGAACACGACTACGCCGTACGCCGACGCCGGACCGCCAGAGCGGCGGCGATCGCCAGACACACTGCGCCGGTGGCTCCGATCAGCGGCAGCGGGCTCGCGGTCTTCGGGAGGGTCTTCGCGCCGGTTCCGGTGGAGCCGGTTCCTGTCGTCGCGGCACCTGTGCCCGACGCCGCTGTAGACGGCGCCCTGGCTGGACGTGACGCCGATGCTGCCGGCGCGCCGGCCGTGGCCGGAGCCGCGCCCGGAGCGGCCGGGTGGATGGTCGCCTGAACTTGCCGTTCGGTCATGACCTTCGGCGGCTTCTCGGTGACAATCGTCGCCGTCAGTCGGTCCCCGACGCGCAGCTGGGAGATGTCGACGGGCGCGCCATCACGAATGACCGTGATGTTTCGCTTCTCGACGTCGCCCTGCGTGAAATTGCGATAGCCGTTTGGCCCGCGAATCAGGACCGAACCACCCGACGCCTGAATGACTTCCCCATTGCGCACTTCGGTCACCGTCACCGGCGTGACCGTCGTCGTCGTCGTGATGGTGGCCGTGCCCTTCATTCCCGGCTTCAGATCATGCACAGAGATCTGCTGACCCTTCACGTCGAACTTGAAGTCATCGGCCACCGTGAACTCTTTCGACGCGCCGTCCGCACCGCGAAGTACGACTTTGTTGCCATCGACGGAAATGACTTCGAATGATTTCATCTCCGTCGTGGTCGTTCTCTGTTGCGCGGACATCACGCTGGTCAGACACACAGCGCCCACCATCGCTACGAACCACGCCAAATTGCGTCTCATATATTCCTCCTCACCTTCCCAATCACCACCAACGCCGGAGAGTCAACGCTGCTTGTCGGTCGCGGCGCGCGCTCGAACGATGAAGCGCTGCGGCGCGGATCCGATGAAGTAGAACGGATAGCACGTGACGAGCGTCACGGCACCGGACGACGTCGGGTCGAGTACCGGAGACGTCGTCAGGCGTCACGATCCAGGTTCGCTCGACGCGGTACGCGACCCTCGTGTGCAGCGTGTCGAGCTCCATGACGTCGCCCGGCACGATGTCTTTGAGGACGCGGAAGAATCCGTCGCGGTGCCCGGCGATCCCCGAGTTGCCGTCCGCGCCGGGCGCCACCGTGCCCTCGATGTGGCCGGCGCCGCGGTCGAGGATCGCGTCGTCGGTGCCCTCGAAGACGGGGACGGTCAGTCGCAACCGCGGAATCCGAAGAACGGCCAGCGCCGTCGGCACCGGCTCTGTCAAGGCCGACTGCCAGGCGCGGACTCGTCCGGCCGACCAGAGGCTCAGGTCCGGGGCGATTGCCGATGCCGCAGGCTCACTTGCAGTGCGTTGTGCGTCGAACGCCCGGATGGCGCTGCGGGCATCAATCGCGCCCGACAGCGTGAGCACGACCCAGCTGGACGCGCAGGCTGTGCCGACGAGCCACGCCAGCCGCTCAAGGTACCCTCCAATTCGATCCGCAGGGCTGCGCATTTGAGAGCGCCAGGACGCTCAGGGCCCAGATCAGCAATTCCCGGGCCACGAAACTCCCCGGCGCCTGGGAATGCCATGGTCGGTGCAGCAGCCGAACGATCGGCCAGTCGACGCCCGGAAACCCTACGCGATTCCGCTGAAACTGAGCTCCAGGACGGAGGGTTGGCGCCCGGACTTTCGAAGGATCCGGCCGGCGTCGTGCGGCGCCCACGCGGCCCCGATGCTGTACCCTTCGGAGCCGCCTCCGAGAGACCGGAGGCAACCGGCTGGCACTTCTACGACTCGGCCGTGGCGAGACTGTCGAGCGCGGCGAGGCGGTACGTCCCGGGCGCCAGCATCACGGCAACGCCCTCGGCGACGAGCGCGCGATTGCCGCGCCCGGCATCCGGGCGCGAGAGGCCGGTCACACGCGCGAGCTCGCCAGGAATCGTGAGGCCGGCGCCCCGCAGGAAGCATCGAGCGACCTCGCGCAGCGCGACCTCGCGGCTGACGCGCCGGCGCAAGCCCTCCGGGAAGCGCCCCACGCCGAGCGTCCAGATGTAGGTGAACGGCTCGTAGACGACGTCGCCAGGGATGACGAGCATCGCGGCCTGAAGCTCGTCGAGCGCGCGCGTGAACGCCGCGCGGTCGCTCACCCCAGATTCCTTGCGCAGATCCGCCGTGCCCATGTCCCACTCGCGTCGCAGCAGCTTCAGGATGGCCCGCGCGGATCGGCTGAATCGGCGCGCCTCGTCGGCCCGGCGGACGCCCCAGATCGCCTGAAAGTACGGCAGCATCCGCGGCGCGACGAACGTGGCTCGTCCGCGGGCCAGTTTCGCGTAGTAGACCTTCCCGCGCCTGAGCACTTCGTCCTTCAACGTCCACGTGAGCGACGCCTCGGCGTCCTTCTGCACGTTGCGGGGCATCACGGCGTCCCGCCGCCCGCAGACCGCGACGTACAGCGACGGTCCGGGCCGGCGGGCATCCGTCAGACACGACGCGAAGCCCACCTGTTCTATGAAGCGCTCCGCGTCGAGCGCGGTCGTGACCTGGCGCGTCGATTCGCGCCACCAGCGAGTGTCGCGATAGTCCTCGATATCGGGCGGGATGTCAGGCGTCACCGTTCGCGCGAAACCGCAGGCGCCGTTCGTGCGCGTGCGGGAACCATAGCGACGCACACCGCGACCTGTCAACGCCGCCGCGATCGCCGACCTGCGGCGCGCGTCCCATCGACGCCGCACCGCCATCGGGAGGCGAACGGCCCGGCTGGCCGGACGCCGGCCGGGCCTTGCCTCGTCCGTGTGATATCAGGCGCTACCGAATCTCGGTGATCCGGACACCGTCCGGCCCCTTGCGAATCGAGATGTCGAAGCACACGGTGATGTTCTCGTCGTCGTCTTCCGTCCAGCCGGTCGGAACGAGCTGCGCGAGGATCTGCCCGTTGTTGAGTGAGATCGCGCCGCCGCCGCCGACGCTGCCGCCTTCGAAGAGCGGTCCGCCAATCCACCCGCCCTGACCAGTCGCAGCGAGCGTCGACGTGTATTCCGGCGCGGCCGAATGGATTCTCGACGCTCCGAGCGTCGTCGCGGTCGCGATCATGACCGCCGAACCGGCGACGAATGACACAAGTGACTTCCGAACGTTTCGCATTCAAAACTTCCAGCGGGCGGCGCCATCAGCCGACCCGTTTTCCATCAAAGGTAGGAGGCTTTCGCTGGAAGGCTCTCGGGTGGTCCTAATGTCCCGGACACTCGCCTGGAATCTGTCGCCAGCTTTCGACGTCGATCTGGACCTGTTCCGGCCTCGGTGCGCCAGGCGTGCTGCTGACCGAGGGAACGGGTCCCGGCCTGATGCGCACGCGCCCGATGCTGAGTCCTCCGGGATCGAGATCGTTCCGCCGGATGATTCCCGTGATTTCGATCATCGACCGCTGGTGCAGCTTGAGGTCAGCCATGACCGCTTTCGGACCGTTCATGTGCATGTGCACGCCTTCGGCGACGTCGATCGAGCCGGGTTCGTCGGCGGTCCGGCGTCCGACCGTGAAGACGGCGCCCTTGGCGCAGCCGGGAATCGAGACGCGCAGCGAGTCCTTGGGCACAGGCTTCACTTCCTGCGCGCCGAGCCACGCAATCGATGTGGCGAGAATAAGAGCCGAGAGAGCCGCACGGGTCATGGACGTGCTCCTGAGTTCATTCTGGCACTGACCAAGGCGCCCGTACTGAAAATCACAACGGCCCAACGGAGTGTGCTGCCCCGTCGGGCCGTTGTGAGTTGGACGGAGACCCGAAGGTCCCAGGGGGACTTAGTGCAGGCGGAACGAAAGAATCAACGTGACGATTACGGCTGTCGGCTTGCCATCACGATCGACGCCGGGCTTGAACATCCACTGCCTGGCGGCCTTGATGGCCTCCTGATCGAGACCGAACTTGTCGTCGAGCGACTTGGTGATGTGCACGTCGCCCACCGTGCCATTCGCCGTGACGACGGCTTCCAGTTCGACGTCGCCTTGAACCTTGGCGCGCATGGCGTCGCTCGTGTACTTGGGCTCGACGGATCGAAGGAGCGAGGGCGACGTAATGCCGTTGCCCGGGCGAAACGCGCCGCCGCCAAATCCGCCACCCGTACCGGGGCCGACGCCGTTGCCGGTGCCCGAGCCGATGCCTCCGCCGCGGCCGCCTCCGCCGTAGCTGGCGAGCGACACCGAGTTGCTGCCGGACGCCTGAATCACGCTCGACAAGTTCGTTTCGATCGGCGCGTTGAGCGTCGGAATGGGCGTCGGTGGCGGCGGCGGCGGCGTCGCGACCGGCTCCGGAATGGGATCCGGCGCCTTGTGCTTGGGCACTTCCATCGGCTTGGGCGGCGCCGGCGCGGGACTGCCGCCTCCGCCGCCTCCCGGTCCAGGATCGTTGAGATACACGAACTTCGGCATCTCCTGTTCAGGGTTGATGATCTGCTGGCTGACCGTGAAGCCGCCGATGAGCAGCAGCGCGAACAGCCCGCCGTAGAACGCGAGCGTGATGCCGGTGGCGCCAGCGGCGCGCTTGAAGGCGCTCTCGTCGCGGCGGTCGAAGATGGATTGCGACCCCAGCCACGCGGCGGACGCAGCGGCCGACGCCGGCCGCAGGTCGGACGGCGTGGGAATCGGCGCGGACATAGAAGGCTCGTTCATCTGAACCGGGCGCGTATCCATCAGTATACTCATCGCCGGTCGCGTTCGTTTCGACCGATCTCGGTGCAAGACCGATGCCCCGCCGCGGCCTCCGGTTTCACCGGCACGCCAGCCTGCGGCCACCAGACCGTTTCCCCTTTGGACGACAGTCGTTACGTTCCAGCCGCAAATCGGGCGGCGGCGCACGCCCCTTTCCGGTGCCCGGACGCACGCTGACCGAGCGAGTGCTGCCCTTTCACCAGAAACCGCGTTAGAATGATTGGAAGCCGGCGTTGGCCGGCGGGAGTTTTCCTATGCGCCTCGGGGTCCCCGAGTTAGCCATCATCCTACTGATCGTGATCTTGATCTTTGGTGCCAACAAGCTGCCCGAGCTCGGCAAAGGCATCGGCAAGGGGATCAAGAACTTCAAGGACGCCACACGCGACAGCGCCAACGAGAAGGGCGACGCCTAATCATCCGCCCAGGATGATCCGTGTGTCGCCGATGCGGCGCGTCACGCGCTCGCGATCCAGCCACTCCAGCAGCGGAATCGCAAACTTGCGGCTGAGGCCGTAGCGCGTCTTGAAGGTCGCGACATCGACGTGCACCGAACGGCCGCCGTCCGTCTGACCCGCTTTACCGAACGCAACCACTTCGCGCTTGAGCACGGCCAGCGCCTCCACGTGGAAGTGCAGGCTCTGGAGTCGCGCGACCTTCTTCGCCCGCACGAGCTCTCTGAGGGCCCGATCGACGGCGGGCCGGGCCAGCCCGCTGGCGGCCGCCATGGCGGCCTCATCGGGCGGCATGAGACCTGCGGCTCGGAGCAGATTCTCGACGGTGGTCGCTTCCCCGGCTTCGCCTTCGGTCGGCCCGGATCGGTGAGTCGCCAGCGCGAGGCGGTCCGCGCCGACCACGACATGATCGGCCACCAACGCGGCGACCGCGTGCTCGAAGACCATGACGCGCGCGCGCGCGGCCACACGCTGTCTGAGCTCCTCCTTGGCCATACCGGGCTCGCGCGGCGCGTGTGTGTGAAACGCTTCGAGCGCCGTCACGATCTTCTCGGTCAGGCGCCGACGCGTCGCGACGGCCACCAGGCGGGTGTCGATCAGGTCGGCATCGCCTGACGCCACGAGCGCCGCCGCGACGCGCGCGCTCTGGTCCGGTCCGAGCCCACCGCGGGCGACCAGGTCAGTCGGAGACAGGCCGTGCTCCGCGGACTCGTCGAGCCAGACGCGAACAAATGCCGGCACGTCATCGTCGTCGTGGACGTCCATCGCCCGGAAGCGCTCGAAGGTCGAGGCCCGTCGCAGACCAGCCACCGGCGGGAGCGGATTGAGAACGATCGCGCCGCCAATGGTCGCCATCGGCGAGGCGGTCCGCAGAATGATGCGATCGCCGCGCGTGACGGCGACTGGCCCGTCGAGGCGCAAACGGGCGTAAACCACGCCGCCCGGCGGCGCCTCGACGGACGCCTGCCCGACGTCCGCTCTCTGCCACGCCGCGTCGGCGCGATCTCGCGTGGCGCAGACGGCGACGCGCGCGCGGCGCTCAGCGGTGCCCTGATGCGCCCGCAGGCTCGCGCCGTGCCGCAGCGGTCGCGCCGCGCCGATGAGATCGATGCGCACGTCGAGCCGCCGCGTGACGGACAGCGTGCCCGGCGACGCGAGCGTGACGCCGCGCGCCAGGTCGGCGGCGTCCACGGCGCCGAGGTTCACCGCGGTCCGGCTTGGGGCCCGCGCGACCGGCACGTCGCCGCCATGGACCTGCAGTCCGCGCACACGGACGTCGCGGCCCTCGGGGAGCACGACCAGATCCTGCCCCGCCGCGATCTCGCCGGAGACCAGCGTGCCGGTGACGACCGCGCCAAAGCCTCGCACGGTGAACACGCGGTCCACCGGCAGCCGGACGACGCCGCGGCGCTGCTGGCGCGCCGGCGCGCCCGCCAGGCCGGCGAGCGCGGCGCGCAGGTCGTCGAGGCCTTCGCCCGTGCGCGACGACACCGCGACGATGGCCGCGCCCTGCAGAAAGCTGCCGGCCACCAGCTCGCGCGCCTCGAGCGTCGCGACCCCTATCGCGTCGGCGTCCACGCGATCTGTTTTGGTCAGGACAACGACGCCGCGCTCGACGCCGAGCAGCCGGCAGATCTCGAAGTGCTCGCGCGTCTGCGGCATCACCGATTCGTCGGCGGCGATCGACCAGCGCGACGGCATCGATGCCGCCCGCGCCGGCGAGCATGTTACGCACGAACCGCTCGTGGCCCGGGACGTCCACGAACGCCACGCGGGCGTCGTCGATGGTCGTGTGCGCGAAGCCGAGGTCGATCGTGATGCCGCGAGCCTGCTCTTCCTTCAAGCGGTCGGGGTCGGTACCGGTGAGCGCTTTGACGAGCGCGCTCTTCCCGTGATCGATGTGTCCGGCCGTGCCGATGACGAGCGACCGCACGACCGATCCTCAGCGGCGCCGGCGCTGGCGCTCGCCGCGACCGGACTGCCCGCGGCGGCGTCCGCGATCGCGCGCGTGGCCCGGGCGCTGGGGCTGGTCGTGCCGGGCCGGCGCGGCCTTCTCCCGCCGCGGCGCGCGCCCCTTGCCCGACGAGCGCACCGCGTCGAGGATCTCCGCGAGGCCCAGATCGACCTGCCGCCGTTCGAGATCGACGCGAACGACCTGCACGCGAACCCGGTCGCCGAGGCGGTAGACCTTCCGCGTCTTCTCGCCGCGCAGGATGTGCGCGCGCTCCACGAAGCGGTAGTAGTCATCGGCCATCGTCGACACGTGCACCATGCCCTCGACGAAGTGCTCGACCAGCTCCACGTAGAAGCCGAACGCGCTCACGCCGGTGATGTAGCCGTCGAATTCGTCGCCGACCTTGTCCGCCATGAACCGAACCTTCTTCCACTGCACCAGCTCGCGTTCGGCGTCGTTGGCCCGGCGCTCGCGCTCCGACGTGTGCCGCGCAATCTCCGGCAGGTCCTCGACCAGCTCAGCCCGCCGCTCTTCGCTCATCCCCCGGCGCGATTCGCGCAGCACCCGATGGACCACGAGATCCGGATACCGCCGAATCGGCGACGTGAAGTGCGTGTAGGCCCGCGCCGCGAGGCCGAAGTGCCCGAGATTCGCCGCGTCGTACCGCGCCTTCTGCATCGTCCGCAGCAGGAGGAACGCGATCGGCTTTTCCTCCGGCCTACCGTGGATGCGCTCGACGAGGCGCTGGAAATCGCGCGGCTCGCAGGCGATCGGACGGGCCGGACAGCGAGTATCCCGAGCGTCGAGATGAACTCCTCGAATACCTCGACCTTCGCCGGGTCCGGCTCCTCGTGCACGCGGTAGAGCGTCGGCACGCTCGTCACGCTCGAGATGCCCCGCGACCGTTTCGTTCGCCAGGAGCATGAACTCCTCGATGATGCGGTGCGCGACGTTCCGCTCGGCGGCGACGATGGCCTCGACCATCCCCTCGTCGTCGAGGACGATCTCGGGCTCCTTGAGGTCGAAGTCGATCGAGCCCCGACGCCGGCGGCGGCGCGTTCAGGACGCTCGAACAGCTCGTGCATGCGCTCGAACATCGGCACGAGCGGCTGGTAGCGCTCGATCATTTCCGGGTCGCGGTCCGTCAGGATCGCGTTGACCTCCGTGTAGGTCATCCGCGCGTGGCTGTGGATGACGCCGTCGTGCATCTCGTAGCGCACGACCGCGCCCGGACCGGCCGTCGACTTCCATCAGGCACGACTGCACGAGCCGATCGACGTGCGGGTTCAGGCTGCACAGACCCGTGGACAGTTCCGACGGAAACATGTGCACGGCGCGCTCGGGGAAGTACACGGAAGTGCTGCGGTCGTAGGCCTCGTCGTCGAGCGCGCTGCCCTCGGCCACGTAGTGCGCGACGTCCGCGATGTGGACGCCGAGCCAGAAATTGCCGTTCGGCAGCCTGTCAATCGAGATCGCGTCGTCGAAGTCGCGCGCGTGCTCGCCGTCGATCGTCACCGTCGGCCAGTCGCGAAAATCTGTGCGGCCGCGCAGATCCCGCTCGCGCACGACCGCGCCCAGCCGCCGTCGCTTCGGCGATCGCCGTCGTCGCCGTGCGCGTCCGGCAGGTTGAACTTCCGGATGATGACGGCCGTGTCCACGCCAGGGGCGTCGATGTCGCCCGAGGACCTCCGTCACGCGGCCCGACGGGCGGCCGCGTCGGCGTCGGCCACCGCGTGATCTCCACGGTCGACCATCTCGCCGGCCGAGGCGCCGCTTGCGTCGTCGCCCGTCGGCAACCTGGACGTCCATGATCAGCCGGCGGTCGAACGGCACGACGAACCCGCGGCCGGACGCGTCGACATCGTAGCGGCCGACGATCCGCTCGCGCGCCGCGCTCGAGGATGCGCAGGATGCGGCCCTCGGCGCGGTCGCTCGCGCGTGTGCTCGACGCGCACGACGACGCGGTCGCCATGCATCGCCTGGTTCAGGTTGCTGCCCGCGATGAAGATGCTCGCCGGGTCCGCGCGCATCTGGCGTTTCCGGATCGACGAACGCAAACCCGCGCGGATTGGTCGAGACGCGCCCCACGACCAGGTTCATGCGATCCGGCAGGCCGAACCGCTGGCCGCGGATCTCGATCAGCGCGGCCGGCGGCGACGAGCCGGCGCAGGCTGCGCTTGAACGAGGCGCGCTCCTCACGGGGAATCTTCAGCACCTGGAGCAGTTCTTTCGTCGTGGCCGGATGGTCCACCCGCTCCTCGATGAGCTGAAGCAATCGGTCTTCGTTGTGCATGGTCAAAAGTCTATCCTTTCAGGCAGATCAGGTCCCGGACGGGGTCCGGTCCCGAAGGCTGCGGGGCCGCGATCCAACCGGATGACGGTCCGCGATGTCTACATTTCGAGTGACGGTCGCCGTCGCCGACCTCGTGACGCTTACCGACCCTACCGACGCGCCGCTTGCCGCCGAGGGCCGGGAGGCTCCGCACGTCCGCCAGTTGGTCGACGCCGCTCGCCAGGGCAGCCGCGAGGCGTTCGACGACCTCATCGCGCTGCACCAGCGGGTCGTTTTTCGGACCGCCATGGCGGCGTTGCGCGCCCGCGAGGACGCCGAGGACGCCGCGCAGGACGCGCTGGTCCTCGCGTGGCGGAAGATCGCGGCCTTCCGCGGCGACTCGACGTTTCGAACCTGGCTGCTGACGATCGTGTGGCGCAAGGCGCTCGACAAGCGCCGCCAGCGCCAGGGCTGGTGGTCGCGTCTGCGGCCGGCTGCAGCGACCGCCGAGGAGATCGAGCGGCCAATTGAAGCGATGGCCGCCACCGGCCCCGACCCGGAGCGCGCGGTCGTGTCGCAGGATCTCGCGCGGCACGTGCGGCGCGCGATTGCCGGGCTCTCGCCCAGACTGCGCGACACGCTGCTGCTCGCCGCCGGCGGCGAGCACTCGTACGACGAAATCGCGGCGCTGCTCGGCGTGCCGGTCGGCACGGTGAAGTGGCGCGTAGCCCAGGCGCGACATCTCGTGAACGAGCGCGTCCACGCGTGCACGGCGCGACGGTATCGAGGTCGAACGTGATCACCAATCCCACTCGCCTGCCGCTTGACGACGACGCCATCGACCGCATCGCAGCGGCGATGACCGCAGCCGATCCGGCGCCCGATTTTCGCGTGCGTCTCTCGGCGCGGCTCGACGCGGCGGATCGTCCCGCCGGTCGCTGGCGCGGCCTTGTGATGGCGGCGGCGCTCGCCGCGATCGCGCTCGCCGCCTGGACGACGTGGCCGCGCGACACTCGGCTCCCCGCACCGGGCGCAGCAGCGGGCCCGGCGATCGCCGCCAGCACGCCGGCGCGTGTGGTCAACTCGGTCGCGCGGGTCGACCCCAATCCGATCGCACCGGCGTCCGCGTCGCGCGCCACGCGCGACACCGCAGCGCGTCCAGCCTTCGTGCCGGCCGTCGAAATGGTGCCGCTGCTCGACGCTCCGGACGCCATCGTGAAGGAGCCGATCCAACCGGCGGCGCTCTCCATCCCTCAATTGACGGTAGACACGATCGTGATGCCGGCGGTCGACAGCGGCGGGTCGTTGCGATAGGTCGCGGATTTCAGCAACCGGCAGATCAAGGAGTCCTATGAGATCTCTGGTACTTACGTGCCTCGTGGGAGTGCTGGCGGCCCCGGTGGCGACGCGCGCGCAGGAGGTGCCCCCGCCGGCCGCACCAACGACCTATCAGGAAGTGCCGGTCGCACAAGGTCAGCAGCCGCCGCGCCCGCCACAGGGACGCGGCGGGCGCGGCACGGCGCCCACCCCGACGCCACCGGCCGGCGAAGGCCAGACGCCGCGGCCGGCCGCCCGGTCGTCTGACACCGTCATGCAGAACGTGCGCGTCGAGATTTCGCTCACCGACACGCTCACGGGCGACAGCGCCGCAAAGAAGACCGTCACGATGCTGCTCATGGACGGCAACGCGGGCAGCATCCGATCGCAGGGCCCCGGCAACGTGACGCTCAACCTCGACGCCCAGCCGCACGTCCGGCCCGATGGGCGAGTCGCGCTGATGTTGTCGCTCCAGTACCTGCCAGACACCGGCGGATCTGGCACGAATCGGCTGCCCGCGAATGTGATCGAGTCGATGACTGTGCTGGTGACTGACGGCCAACCGACGCTGATCTCGCAATCAGCCGACCCGCGCAGCGACCGGAAAGTCACCGTGGAAGCGACAGCGACGATCGTCAAGTAACGGCTGACGCCGCCGGTGGGCTGGAGTCATCCGCCTGCCGGCGAGTTCGATCCCGCAGACCCGCTCGCCGCAAGCGAATGCAGAAGATCGACCGCTTGCGCGGCGGCAGCCTGCGCGCCCGGATCGAGGCCGCCGGTGAGACGACGCGCCTCCTTGAGCTGGGTGAGCACCAGCTCGAGCTGGCCGGCGCGCTCGACCTGCCCGGACTCCCGCCAGCGCCGCTGCAGCCGCTCGACGATCGCCTGCGCCTGCTCCAATCGCTGACCCGCCTCGCCGAAATTGGCTTCGGCCAGTCGCAGCCGCGATTCGAGCGTCAGCCCCCGCGCCTCGAGTAGATCGACCCGGTCCTGGAGCGCACGCCGATCGATCTCCACGCGGGCCTTGCCGGCCGCCCCCCAGGTCCAGCCCACGCCAACGGCAGCAGCGAGCGCGATGACGATCCAGAGCCAGTGGCGCCAGGTCATGTCGGCTGAAGGAAGTTCGAACGATTGAGTGGTCGGTGCGGGTTGACGATCGCGCGTGGATGAGAGGTGCGGCGGGCGCTAGTGCAGCGTGCGAGGTTCGGTCCATTCAGAGAGCTTGGTGACGGCGTCGAGCTTGCGGAGCAACTGGCCCACGACCTCACAGGCGTCCTCGCGCTGACAGAGCTGCTCGAGCTGTCCCATGATTCGCGTGAGCGCGTCTTCCGCGCTCGCAATGGCGCCCGCCGAGTGGTACTCGCGCTGTCGTTCCAGGCACTGATGATGTCGAAGAAACTCTTCCTGGAAGAACTGCTGGCGACACTTGCAGACCGGGCCGTAGAACGGTCGCGAACCAGGAGCCTCGACGTTCGTGAGTCGATCCTTCCAGGCCATTGCGCAGGGGCGATCTTCAGTCTAGAGAAGCCTGTCCGGTGTGTCAACCGCGATCCGGCCGCGTCAGGCCGCGATCCGGCCGATCAGCCCGGGATCAGGCCGGCGGCGCGAGCGCGCGCCGGATCAGCTCGCTCACGACCTTCGGATTCGCCTTCCCATCGCTCGCCTTCATCACCTGCCCGACGAGGAATCCCAGGATCGTCGTCTTGCCGGCATGAAATTGCGCGGCGGCATCGGCATGCTGCGCGAGGACCTGGGCGACGAGGGCCTGCATCGCCGACTCGTCGCCGATCTGGCCCAGCCCCTCGGCGTCGACGATCGCCTGGGCCGAGCGCCCGGTGGCCCACATCTTCTCGAAGACGTCCTTGGCGACCGTGCTGCTCACGACGCCGCGGTCGAGCAGGCTCAGCAGACCCGCGAGCGCGTCGGGCGCCACCGGCACATCCCGCACGTCCTCCTTGCCGATCTCCTTGAGCTTCCGGCGGACCTCGCCCTGCACCCAGTTGCCGGCCGCCTTGGGCGTCGCCCCGGCGGCCACCATGCGCTCGAAGTAGTCGGCCGCGCCTTCGAGCCGCACGATCACGTCCGCGTCGTACTCGCTCAGACCGTAGGCCGAGACGAATCGCTGCTTCCTCGCTTCGGGCAGCTCGGGCAACGTCGCACGGATCTGCTCCACCCACGCGGGATCGATCTCGAGCGGCGGCAGGTCGGGCTCCGGGAAGTAGCGGTAGTCGTGCGCTTCTTCCTTGCTGCGCATCGACGCGGTCTCGCCGGTGCCGCTGTCGAAGAGCCGCGTCTCCTGCCGCACCCGCCCGCCTGCCTCCACGATCGCGATTTGCCGCGTGATCTCGAACTCGAGCGCCTTCTGCAGGTACCGGAACGAGTTGACGTTCTTGACTTCGGCTTTGGTGCCGAAGGTGGCGGCGCCGACGGGGCGCACCGACACATTCGCGTCGCACCGCAGGCTGCCCTCTTCCATGTTGCCGTCGTTGACGCCAAGCGCCACGAGCGATCTCGCGCAGCTGCGCGAAGCAGGCCGCGGCATCGGCCGCGGATCGCAGGTCGGGCTCGGTCACGATTTCGATGAGCGGCGTGCCGCTGCGGTTGAAGTCGAGATACGTGGCGCGATCGGAGTCCGGAAAACCGTGATGAAGCGACTTCCCGGCGTCTTCCTCCATGTGGATGCGGGTGATGCCGACGCGAATCGTCGATCCGTCGCGGCCCGGCACCTCGATCCAGCCGCCGGTGGCGAGCGGCTGTTCGGTACTGCGAGATCTGGTAGCCCTTGGGCAGGTCGGGATAGAAGTAGTTCTTCCGTGCGAAAACTGAGGTGGTCTGGATGGTGCAGTTGAGCGCGAGCGCGGCCCTGATCGCCAGCTCGACCGCGTGGCGGTTCAGGACGGGCAGCGCGCCCGGCAGGCCGAGGCACACCGGACAGACGTTCGTGTTCGGAGGCGACCCGAACGTCGTCCGGCAGCCGCAGAAGATCTTCGTTTCGGTCAGCAGCTGCGCGTGGATCTCGAGACCGATGACGGGTTCGAACGGCACTACCCCTTCGGCCCCGCTGCCCGAATGTCCGCGCTCGCGGTCGCTTCGAACGTCTTGAAGTTGTCCGCGAACATCTTCGCCAGCTTGTTGGCCTGGGCGTCGTACGCGGACCTGTCCTTCCACGTCTCGCGCGGCCGCAGGACCTCGGACGGCGACGTTCGGGCAGCGACTTCGGCACGTCGAGGTTGAAAATGGGATCCCGGTCGTACGCGGACGGCTGTCGAGCGCGCCGGAGAGCGCCGCGTTGATCATCGCCCGTGTGTGCGCGATCTTCATGCGCGCGCCCACGCCGTAGGGCCCGCCGGTCCAGCCGGTGTTGACGAGCCAGACGTTCACGTTGTGCCTCGCGATCCGCTCGCCGAGCAGCTTGGCGTACAGATTCGGATCCCACACCATGAAGGGCGCGCCGAAGCAGGTGCTGAAGGTCGCCTTCGGCTCGGTGACGCCGCGCTCGGTGCCGGCCACCTTCGCGGTGTAACCCGAGAGGAAGTGGTACATCGCCGCCGCCGGCGACAGGCGCGCAATCGGCGGCAGCACGCCAAACGCGTCGGCGGTGAGCATGATCGACGTTGCTCGGGTGCCCGCCCTGACCGGCCGGTACCGCGTTGTCGATGAAGGTCAGCGGATACGCCCCGCGCGTGTTTTCCGTCAGCGAGTCGTCATTCAAATCGAGCCTGCGCGTGATCGCGATCGCAGGCGACGTTCTCGAGCACGGTGCCGAACCGCCGTGTCGTCGCGTAGATCTGCGGCTCGGCTTCGGCCGAGAGGCGAATCATCTTCGCGTAGCAGCCGCCCTCGAAGTTGAACACGCCGCGGCCGCTCCACCCGTGCTCGTCGTCGCCGATGAGCTGCCGGTGCGGGCACGCTCGAGAGCGTCGTCTTGCCGGTGCCCGACAGACCGAAGAACAGCGCGACGTCGCCCGCCGGCCCGATGTTCGCCGAGCAATGCATCGGCATCACGTCGCGAAGCGGCAGCAGGTAGTTCATCACGGTGAAGATCGACTTCTTGATCTCGCCGGCGTAGTTGGTCCCGCCAATCAGCACCCGACGCTTGGCGAAATTGAGCAGGATGAAGACTTCCGAATTCGTGCGGTCGACGGCTGGATCGGCGGTGAAACTCGGCACGTCGATGACCGTGAACTCGCGGCGCGTGATCGCGCAGCCTGGCGCGATCGGTCTCGGGGATGAACAGGTGCCGCGCGAACAGACTGTGCCAGGCCTTCTCGGTGATCACGCGAATCGGGAGCCGATAGGCCGGATCCGCGCCAGCCCAGCAGTCCTGCACGAACAACTCCTTGCCGCGCAGGTAGGCCAGCATGCGGCGCTCGAGCCCATCGAACGCCGCGGCGTCGATGGGACGGTTCACCCTGCCCCACGCGACGTTCGTCTCGCTCGACGGCTCCTTGACGATGAACTTGTCGTTGGGCGAGCGACCGGTGTGTTGACCGGTACTGCAGACCAGGGGACCGTCAGCGGCGATCATGCCCTCGCGCCGACGCACCGCTTCTTCGTACAGCGCCGCCGGACCGACGCTCCAATACACCCGGGCGGTACCCTCGATGCCAACGGCTTCCAACCCCACTCTCTGTTCTGCCAACGCCATTACACTCCCTCCCGCAGGACGAGAAACGACCAATTCTACTGCGGTTTAGGATTTCGCCCGATATCATCGACAACGATGAGCGCGCGCCCTCGTCCGGCATGCCGTGGGGCTCTCGCGCTCGGCGCGGCTCTTCTGCTGTCCGCCGCCGCCTGCCAGCCCCCGCGACTTCCGGACGAACGCACCGTGCTGCCAGACGTCATATCGGTGCGAACGGCCGGGCACGTCGCGTCCGTCACCCTCGAGGATTACGTCCTCGGATCGATCATCGCGGAGGTCTCGCCGGTCAACCAGTCGGCCGAGGCCGTCAAGCGAATTTTCGAGGTGCAGGCCGTGCTGGCGCGCACGTATGTCGCGGCACATCTCGGCAAGCACCGGCTGGAGGGGTTCGACGTGTGCGACACGACGCACTGCCAGCTCTACGACCCGAACCGCCTGCGGGTGTCGCGCTTCGCCGCGGCCGCGCGCGACGCGGTGCGTCGCACCGCGGGGATGGTGCTCACCTACCACGGACGCTTCGCCGAAGGGCTCTATCACGCCGACTGCGGCGGCTACACCGCGTCGGCCGACGAGGTCTGGGGCGGCGCGCCCGTGCCGTATCTCATCGCGCGTCCTGACGAGATGCCCGCGCTCGCGCATCGACAGTGGCATCTGATGGTGCCGATCGACCAGCTGCGTGTGCTGCTCAACGCCAACACCCGCGCCGAAGTCGGACGCACGCTCGATCGGGTGGACGTCGTCCTGCAGGATCCCGGGGGACACGTGGTCCGGATCGCGGTCGCGGGCGAGCATCGACACGAGCTGCGCGGCGAGGAGTTCAGGACGATCGTCAATCAAGCGCTCGGTCCGCGCGCCGATGCAAAGCACCCTGTTCACAGTGACGCGCGACCGGTCGGCCGTGAGGTTCGACGGCATGGGCTTTGGGCACGGCGTGGGCCTGTGCCAGGTTGGCGCTGCCGCCCGGGCGCAACGCGGCGACGCGCTCGCCGACATCCTCGATCACTACTTTCCGGGGACGGAGGTCGAGAGGCGGACGGGAAAATAAGAATGAAGATAGACAGGTTCTACGGGTTCTACCGGTTCTACCGGTTCTACCGGTTCTACGGCGCCCAGTGAACACACCTCATCGAACCCTTAGGCACCCGCCTCACCCCATCGAACCCCGCGGCCCTCGTAGAACCCCGTAGAACCCCGTAGAACCCCCGCAGAACCCCCCGGTTGCCTGTCCCATTTCCGAACCCCCTGATCCCTCTTACAATAGTGTCCGGTAAACGCCGGCCCCCCGGGACCGTATCCGATGTCAGGAGCTCAGACCGACCCGCCTGTGACTGCCCGCGAAGCGGACGCTCGCGTGGCCGTGGACGTCAAGGCCCTGCAGGCGGCGGGCCGGCTCGAGGCTGCCCGTGAACGGTTCGCGGAACTGGTCACGCGGCATCAGCGGCGTGCGGCGCGGATTGCCTTTCACTACCTGCGCGACGCGGCTGACGCCGACGAGGCCGTCCAGGACGCCTTCATCAAGGCGTACATGCACCTGGGCACATTTCGCGAAGAGTTGCCGTTCGAGGTCTGGTTCACGCGCATCCTGATCAACGGGTGCCTGGACCGGCTGAAGGCGCGTCGCCGGCGCGAACGGTGGATCGCGCCGCCGATCGTCGACTCCACCGGGACCGAGCGGGATCCGAGCGAGTACCTGCCCGCGCGCGGTCCGTCTCCGGAAGATCAGGTGCTTGCCGCCGAACGACGACGAGCAGCTGTCCGCAGCGCTCGCGAAGTTGCCGGAACGACAGCGGCTGGTGTTCGTGTTGAGTCATTTCGAAGGACGATCGTCTCGTGAGGTGGGCGCCATGACGGGGCTCAACGAGTCGACCGTTCGGGTGCATCTGTTCCGCGCCATTCGACGATTGCGGGCGCTCCTCGCGAGCGGCGAGACGTCGAAGAACGCGGCAATGCGCGGGAGGACAAACCGTGCGGCTCGTTGACGCGATCATTCGTCGTGGACACCTTTCCGAGCAGGCGCTGGTCGAGGCCGTCATGACCGGCGACCGGCCGTCGCATCTCGACCGATGCGACCTGTGCGCCGAGCGCGCGGTCGAGCTCGGCCGCTGGCTCGACTCGGTGCGCGCGGCCAGCGTGGATGCCGCCGAATCGGCCTTCACGCCCGAGCGCCTCGCGGCGCAGCACGCGCAGATCATGCGCCGCCTCGAGCAGCTCGACGAGCCGGCTCGCGTCATCGCGTTTCCCAGCCAGGTCCACCTGCATCGCGAGTCCGCCGGTCGTCGCGTGGCCGCCGGCTGGCTGGGCGTCGCGGCCGCCGCAGGCCTGGTTCTTGGCGTGATCAGCGGACAGATCACGGCCCGGATGGGCACGCAGCCTGCTCCGGTCGTCAGTGCGCGCCCGGCAGAAGCCGTGCCGGCACCGGCGACAGCCGAGATCGAAGCGCCGAATCCCGGCCCAATCGACGCATCGCTGCTCGACATGGACCTGGACACGCTCAACGTCCCGGCGTTTGCCGTCATCGACGGGATGACGCCCCGCGCTACGCAGATCGCGGTCAACCGCACAGGAAGGTAGTCGCCGCCCGCTACAATTGAGTAGCCGCGGCCGCGCCGAGCGCCGGCCTTGCGCGACGTCCGACCTATGCCGCCTGTCATCTTCCGCAAAGGCCTCAACATGAAGGAGGCCGTCGCTGCCGAGCTGGCCGCGGCCTACCACAGCAAGATCGTCGATGCCGTCCGCGAGGCCGGCTTCGTCCGGCGGTCGGGCCGTTTGACCACGTTCCTCGCCCGCGAGTTCGGGTTCTGCTACGGCGTCGACCGCGCCGTGGACTACGCCTATCAGACCCGCAAGCGTTTCCCGGACAAGCGGGTGTTCCTGACTGGCGAAATCATCCACAACCCGCACGTCAACGAACGCCTGCGGGCCCAGGGCATCCGCATCCTCACCGATCCGGGCGAAGACGCCACGGCCCTCGGCGCCGACGACGTCGTGATCCTGCCGGCGTTTGGCGTGTCGATCGGCGAACTCGCGAGACTCGAGCGACAGAGTTGCACGCTCGTCGACACGACCTGCGGCTCGGTGCTCAACGTCTGGAAGAATGTCCGGCGCTATGCGCAGGACGGCTTCACCTCGATCATCCACGGCAAGGTGCATCACGAGGAAACGCGCGCGACCGCCTCGCAGGCGACGCAGTTTCCACACGGGCACTACCTGATTGTCCGTGACGAGCTGGAGGCCGCGACTGGTCGCCGAGTTCATCCGCAACGGCGGCGACGCCGCCGCGTTCACGGTGCGCTTCGGCGACGCGGTCTCGCCTGGCTTCGATCCGGCGCGCGATTTGGTCCGCATCGGGTGTGCCAACCAGACGACCATGCTGATGAGCGAATCGCTCAGCATCGGCGAGCTGCTCAAGCAAGCCATGGCGGACCGCTATGGCGAGGGCGCCCTGGCGGCGCACTTCCGCGCGTTCGACACCATCTGCAGCGCCACGCAGGAACGTCAGGACGCGGTGGTTCGTCTACTGGACGAAGAGCCGCTGGACCTGGCGGTGGTGATCGGCGGCTACAACAGCAGCAACACCTGCAACCTGGCCAGAATCTGCGCCGACCGCGTGCCCACTTACCACATCGCCGATCCGGCGTGCCTGGTGTCGGCCGAGGTCATTCAGCACCGGCCAATCGGCGCGCCGTCGACGGCCCGCGTGGAGGAGCAGATCGGCCGCAACTGGTTGCCATCAGGAGACATACGGGTCGGGCTGACCGCCGGAGCGTCCACCCCCAATAATATCGTCGGCGAGGTCATCGAGCGGCTCGAGGTACTCGCCCGGGGGTAAACGCGGCGGCCCCAGAAAACGTAAGTTCAGGCGTGACTGGCAGACATCGTCTCATTCAGTTCGTCGGGATTGGGCTGGCCTTCGGCCTGGCCATGTCGATGCCGTCCGCGTATCAGACGACGCCTCAGACGCCGGCACCCCAGGCTGCGCCTCAGCAGGGTCGCGCCGGGAGCCAGCCGGGCGGCTTCAGCCCCGGCGGCCCGTCGCGGGGCGGCGGGTCGGGCGCGTTCCGCGGGTGGGAGTGGTGGAAGGACGACGAGGTCAAGCGCGAGCTCGGGCTCACCGACAAGGTCGCGACCGATATCGACAACTTCTACCGGAATCGGCTCCGGCAGATGGCGCCGTTCGTCGAGGCGTACAACCGCGAGCGCGAGGCGCTCGACCAGATGACGCGCGAGCGCGGCGTGGACGAGCCGACCTACTCCGTCCAGGTCTCGCGTGTCGTCTCACTGCAGGTGAGACTGCTCGAGAGCCGGACGGTGATGCTCTACCACATCTATTTGAAGCTGACGCCCGAACAGCACAAGAAGCTGCAGGACGTCCTTGATCGACGTTTCCAGCGCGGCCGGGGCGGTCCGGCGGCCCGCTAGGAGCCGAACGCATCTGCGACCGGCCGTTGGGACCGGTCGCCATCAGGAGCGAGAGCGAGATGAGCAAGCGAATGCTGAACGGCAGAGTGTGGACCGTGGCGCTCGGGACGATCGCCATGACGGCAACGCTGGGCGCCCAGACCCCGCAGCAGCAGCCGCCGCCCGTCGGGGCGCCGGCGACGTCGCCGCAGATTCAGGCGATCGGCCAGTACATCGTCGGCCAGGCGAAACCGCCGCAGACCGCCGGTGCGCCCGTGCGCGAGCTGTCGCTTGACGAGGCGATCCAGATCGCCCTCGAGCACAACCTCGATCTGCAGGTCGCGAAGATGAACCCGGCGATCCAGGACTACAACCTGGCGTCGGCCCGCGCGGCCTTCCGGCCGACGCTCACGAGCACGTTCAACGAAAACCACCAGTCGCAGCCGTCGACGAGCATCCTGGACGGCGTCACGACCTCCACCATCACGAGCCAGTCGCAGTCGTACAACATCGGCGTCAGCAAGCGCCTGCAGTGGTATGGCGGCCAGATGGGCTTCACCTTCATCAGCAGCCGCGCGACGACGAGCAGCTTGAACACGACGCGCAATCCGAACTACCAGGGCTCGTTCCGCCTCAACTACACGCAACCGCTGCTCGCCAACTTCAGGATCGACAACCAGCGGAACTCACTGCGGACGACGGTCATCCAGCGCCAGATCAGCGACGTCGCGCTGCAGGGCACCATCGAGAACACCAAGGCGAGCGTGCGCGCGGCCTACTGGGCCCTGCGTCAGGCCATCGAGCGCATCGAGATTCAGCGCCTCTCGCTCGAGCTGGCCAAGCAGGTCGTCGCCGACAACAAGGTGAAGGTCGAGATCGGCACGATGGCGCCGATCGACCAGACGACCGCGGAAGTGCAGGAAGCGCAGGGCGAGCAGGCGCTGCTGAACGCGCAGGTCCAGTGGACGACCGCCGAGCTCGCGCTGAAGCGGCTGATCGCGAGCGGCAGCGACGACGAGATCTATCGCAGCACGCTGAGCCCGACGTCCTCGCCGACGTTCGAGCTGCAGACCGTGGACATCCCGGGCGCGATTCAGAACGCGCTGGCGCAGCGCACAGACATCATCCAGCAGCGCCAGAACCTGCAGGTCACCGACCTCAACCTCGACGTCACCAAGAACCAGACGAAGCCGCAGCTCGACCTGACGGGCAGCTATACGCTCGCCGGCTCGGGCGGCCCGCAGTTCAACAAGGGCGTCATCGTCTCCGACGGCAGCTACTTCGACGCGCTGCAGAACATCCTCGGCTTCGACATCCCGACGTGGACGCTCGGCCTGCAGTTCAACTATCCGATTGGCATGGCGGCGGCGAAGGCCGCGCTCGCGCGCTCCGAGATTCAGAAGAACCAGGCCCTGCAGAACATCAAGGTCACCGAGCTCCAGATTGCGACCGAGGTGACCAATGCAGGCCAGGCCGTCGGCAACTCGTATCTCCAGCTCAAGGCCGCGCAGAAATCGCGCGAGGCCGCGGAAAAGAACGCGGCCGCCGAGCAGACGCGCTTCGAGGTGGGCATGTCGAACCCGTACAACGTCGCCACGGCGCTCAACAACCTGACGAACGCCCGGCTGAGCGAGCTGCAGGCCATCATCAACTACGTCAACGCGGTCGCGGAATTCGATCGCGTCCAGCGCGCGGGCCGGTAGGGCTCGCGCCTGGGCGCTTCGGGGTGGCGTCCGCCGGACGGCTCGCCTGGATCGGCGAACCGGTACCTGCGGTAGGCTACCCGGCCCGACTACATGAGAAAGCCCCTGCTGTTGCTCGTGTCGGCCACCGTCCTGGCTGGCGGGGCGTGGTACTACCGCGCCCGGCCTGCCGTGGGTCAGGCGGCACCGCGCGCGCCGGAGCGTCCCGCCATGACGGTGGAGAGCGCCGTCGCATCGCCGCGCGAGCTCGTCGAGAACATCACCGTCGTGGGCAACCTGATCGGGGAGCAGACGGTCGACGTCGTGCCGCGGGCCAACGGCCGGCTCGAGTCGATTGGCGTCAAGCTGGGCGATCGCGTGAACAAGGGTCAGCAGATCGCCAAGATGGACGACCGCGACATTCGCGAGCAGGTCAACCAGGGCGAAGCGAGTCTCGAGGTCAACAAGGCGACGGTGGTGCAGCGTGAAAGCGACCTCAAGGTCGCGCAGACGACGCTCGACCGCACGCAGGCCTCGTTCGATCACGGCCTCACCGCAAAGCAGAACCTGGAGGATGCGCAGGCGCGCTACAACTCCGCGCAGGCGCAGGTGGCCGTCGCCAAGGCGCAGGTCATGCAGACCCAGGCGCGCATCGACGAGCTGAAGATCACGCTCGCCAACACGAACATCATCTCGCCGGTCGACGGGTTCGTGGGCCGCCGCAATCTCGATCCCGGCGCGTTCGCGGGCGCCAACACGCCGATCGTCTCGGTCGTGGACATCCGCACCGTCCGGCTCGTGGCCAACCTCGTCGAGAAGGACTTCAAGCGGGTCGAGCCGGGCGTCCAAGCGCGCGTGGAGGTGGACGCCTTTCCCGGCGAGACGTTCACGGGCCGCGTCAGCCGCGTGGCGCCGATCTTCGATCCCGCGACCCGCACGGCCACGATGGAAATCGAGGTGCCCAATCCCGGCTACCGGCTGAAGCCCGGGATGTACGCCCGCGTGCAGCTGACGGCCAGCCGCCGGCCGCACGCGCTGTCGGTGCCGCGCGGCGCCCTGCGTGGATGTCGAGGGCCAGCGCGGCGTGTATGTCGTCGAGGATTCTACGGCCCGGTTCACCCCGGTCCGGACCGGCCTGCAGGACGCCGAGTTCGTCGAGATTCTCGAAGGCATCGAGGAAGGACAGCGCGTCGTGACCGTGGGCACCCTCGCCCTGCGCGACGGCGACAAGGTGTCGCTCGCGGGCCGCGGCAAGTCGGCCGCCGGCGGCGGCGCCAAGGACTGAGCGCGTCGATGAGCATCCCCCGCCTCGCCATCGAACGCCCGATCACCATGTTCATGATCTCCGCCGTGGTGATCCTCCTCGGCGCGATCTCGCTCGTCCGGCTGCCGGTCGACCTGATGCCCGACGTGACCTACCCCAGCATCACGGTGCGGGTCAGCTATCCGGGCGTCGGACCTCTCGAAGTCGAAGAGCTGATCGTTCGACCGCTGGAGCAGACGCTCGCGGCCGTTCCGGCGCTCGAGCAGATCAATGCGACGGCCTCCGAGGGATCGGGCACCGTCCGGTTGAACTTCGCCTGGGGCACCAACCTCAGCGAGGCGGCCGACGAAGTGCGGACGCGCGTCGATCGCGTGCGCGGCCGGCTGCCCGAAGACGCCGATCCGCCCAGCATCCAGAAGTTCGACGCCTCCACGCAGCCGATCATGAGCATTGGCGTCGAGGGGAATTTCGACCGCGTCACGCTGCGCGAGATGGCCGAAAACGACCTGTCGCAGCGCTTCGAGCGCATCGAGGGCGTGGCGGCGGTCACGGTGAGCGGCGGTCTGCGCCGGCAGATCCACGTCGAGCTGTCGAAGGAGAAGATCACGGCCCTCGACCTGTCCGTCGATCGCGTCATCAACACGATCCGCAGCGAAAACCAGAACATTCCGCTCGGCGAGGTGGACGAAGGCGACACGACGTTCCTGCTCCGGAGCCAGGGGCAGTTCCGCAACCTCGACGAGATCCGATCGCTCGTCGTTCAGACCAAGAACGGCGTGCCGGTGTATCTGCGCGACATCGCGGAGGTGATCGACACGACCGAGGACTTCCGGTCCTTCACGCGCATCAACAGCAAGCCGGGCGTACGCCTGCAGGTCACCAAGCAGTCGGGCAAGAACACCGTCGCGATTGCCGCCGCGGTGCGCGACGCCATCGAGCGGACCAACCGCGAGGTGCCGTCGCTCCATCTCACGCTGCTCGACGACCAGTCGGTCTACATCACCCGGTCGATCGCGGCCGTGCGCGAGGCCGCCTATCTCGGCGGCCTCCTCGTCATCGGCATCATCTTCGTGTTCCTGCGGAACGTGCGGTCCACGCTCATCATCTGCACGTCGATTCCGATTTCCGTCATCGGGACCTTCGCCCTGCTCTACTTCGCCGGCTTCACGTTGAACACGATGACGTTCGGCGGTCTGGCGCTCGGCATCGGCATGATCGTGGACGCCTCGATCGTCGTCCTCGAGAACACCTTCCGGCACATGGAGCACGGCACGCCGCGGCTCCAGGCCGCGATCGACGGCAGCGAGGAGGTCTGGTCCGCCATCCTCGCGTCCACGCTCACGCACGTGGCCGTCTTCGTGCCGCTGCTCTTCCTGTCGGGCGTGTCCAGCGTGCTGTTCGTCCAGCTGTCGGTCGTCGTGATGTTTTCGCTGTCGATGTCGCTGTTCGTGGCGGTGACGATCGTCCCGGTGCTCTGCTCGCGCCTGCTGAGACTGCCCACTCCGGAGGCGGAGCGGCGCGGGGTGACCGGGCGGCTGTTCACGGCCACCGAGCGCCTGTTGGTGCGTCTCGACGATTTCTACCGCAGTGTCGTGCACCGCGCGTTGCAGCACCGTCCAACGGTGGTCCTCGGCGCCGCCGCGCTGACCGCGCTCGCGTTCGCGGTGCTGCCGACGATTCCGACCGAGCTCGTGCCCCAGACCGACGAGGGCGAGGTGACGGTCAGCGCGCGCCTGCCCGTCGGATCGCGCATCGAACGCGCGGAGGCCGTCGCGACGCGCCTCGAGGACATGATCCGGTCGAACGTCCCGGAAGCGACGACGATCATCGCCTCTGCCGGCGGCGGCGGGTTCGGCGGCTCGGCCTCGAACGCCAACCTGCAGGTGAAACTCGTCCCGCGGACCCAGCGGTCGCGCTCGAACGACCAGATCGCGACGGAGCTGCGCAGGATCCTGGTGGGTCTGCCCGGCGTCGTGATCACGACCCGCGCGTCGGGCGGCAACAACCAGATCCGACGGCTGCTGTCGGGCGGCGGCGGCGACAGCCGTCTTGCCGTCGAAATCCGCGGCGAGTCGCTCGAGGATGCCGGGCGCATCTCCCGCGACGTGCTGGCCCTGCTCAAGGACACCGAGGGCGTCGCCAACCCCCAGATCGGCCGTGACGATGGCCGCCCGGAGCTGGCGATTCGCGTGGACCGGCCGAAGGCCGCGCTGCTCGGACTCTCGGTCTCCGGCGTGGCGAACACCATTCGCACGAACATCGCCGGAACGCAGGCGGCGTTCTTCCGCGAGCGGGGCAAGGAGTTCCCTATCGTCGTGCGGCTCCGGGAGCAGGACCGCGAGCGATCGGAGTCGGTGAACGACGTGCTGATCAGCACGCCCCAGGGGCTCGTGCTCCCGGCCAAAAACCTGCTGAGCCTCTCGCCCCAGACCGGTCCCACCCAAATCGAGCGGAAGAACCAGCAGCGCATCCTGAGGGTGAATGCCGAGCTCGAAGCGGGCGTCCCGCTCAGCGAAGCCGTGCACGCGGTCGAGGCGCGGCTGACCGAGATCGGCACCCCGCCGGACTTCGCGGTAGGATTCGGCGCCGAAGTCGAGCAGCAGGCACAGGCTTTCGACCAGCTAAAACTGTTACTTATACTTGGCGTGCTTCTTGTTTATGCTGTCATGGCCTCGCAATACGAGTCCCTGCGGGATCCCTTCATTGTCATGTTTTCGGTGCCGGTGGCGGCCATAGGGGTAGTGGGTTCCCTCAAGCTGACAGCAACGCCCTTCTCCCTTCAGGCGTATATCGGAGTAATCATGCTGGCGGGGATTGTCGTGAGCAACGCGATCCTCCTGGTGGACTACACCAACGTCCTGCGGCGGCGCGACGGGCTGCCGCTCCGGGAAGCGGTCGAGCTGGCGGGACGGACCCGCCTCCGGCCCATCCTGATGACGACGTTGGCAACGATTCTGGGGCTGGTGCCCATGTCGCTCGGGTTTGGTGAAGGCGCCGAGCTGCAGGCACCCCTCGCGCGGGTCGTGATTGGCGGGCTCACGGCCTCGACGCTCGTGACGCTCGTGCTCGTGCCGAGCGTTTACACGCTCTTCGAAGAAGGCTGGTCCGGACTGTGGCACAACGGCGCAGTCACACCCTGAACAGGCGTAGACACCGACTATGAAAAAGCTGGTTACGATCCTCATCATTCTGGGCCTCGCAGGGGGCGGCGCCTACTACTACTACAACTACGGCCGCGTGCTGGAGAAGGCGCAGGTCGTGCAAGCGGCGATCTCGCGCGGCGACCATCACCGAGGCCGTCAGCGCCACCGGCACGCTCGAGGCGTTGCGCACGGTGAAGGTCGGCCCGCAGGTCTCCGGCACGATCAGGGACCTGCACGGCGTCGACTTCAACTCGATCGTGACCAAGGGCCAGGTCGTGGCCGAGCTCGATCCCTCGCTGCTGCAGGTCCAGGTGGACATCCAGGAAGCGAACATCGCCCGCCAGCAGGTCGACATCGAGAACCAGCAGGTGCAGCTCGAAAACGACAAGCTGATGGCCAAGCGCACGCAGGAACAGTTCGACAAGCAGCTGGTATCGCAGCAGGCACTCGAGCAGGCGCAGCTGCAGGTCAAGACTCGGGTGGCCCAAATCGCGTCGGCCCAGAAGCAGCTCGTTCAGGCGGACGCCAACCTCGCCCAGGCCAAGCTCAACGTCGAATACTGCACCGTGCGGTCGCCGATCGACGGCGTCGTCGTCGATCGCCAAGTCGACATCGGCCAGACGGTCCAGTCGAGCATGAACGTCACGACGTTCTTCGTCATCGCGACGGATCTGACGCACCTCAAGCTCACGGCGGGCGTCGACGAAGCGGACATCGGCAAGGTCCGGCCGAATATGGACGTGACCTTCCAGGTCGACTCCTATCCGCAGCAGATCTTCCACGGCACGGTGAACGCGGTGCGGCTCAACGCGACGACGCAGAACAACGTCGTGACGTATCCGGTGTGGATCGACGTGCCGAATCCGGATCTCCGGCTCCGCCCGAGCATGACGGCGCAGGTGAAGGTGATCGTGCAGACGGTGGCGGACGTGATTCGCGTGCCGAACCAGGGGCTCCGCTTCCGTCCGAATGCTGAGATCTACGCGGCACTCGGTCTGCAGCCTCCCACGGCCGGCCAGGGCGGGCGTGGTGGCCGCGGCGGTGACGCGGCGAATCGCGGCGCCGGCGGCCAGGGCGCGAGCGCTCAAGCCAACGGCGATCCGGCGTCGGGTCCCGCGACGGCCGCCACCGGCGCTCCGTCCGCGGGCGCGCCCGGGGCGCGGCCGACCGGCCAGACGGCGCAGGCGCAGCCGGCGGACGGCGCGAACGGCAACGGCGGCAATCGCCGGCCTGGCGGCCGCGGGGGCACCGGCAGCGGTGGTAACGGCGGCTTCGGCGCGAACGCGAACCTGACGCCGGAACAGCGCCAGGCCATGGCGGAGCGCTTCGGGCGCGGCGGCGGGTCCGGGGGCCGCGCCGGCAACCGCGCGCAGCAGCCGTCCAACCAGGTGACCGGCCCCGTGAAGCCGATCACCGAGCGCAACGCCGACAAGATCGACGAGCTCTACAAGCCGATGGCGACGCAGGTCTCGCCCGGCCAGGTCTGGACGTGGGACGAGGCCAAGAAGGAGCTCAAGCAGATCAACGTCCGCCTCGGGATTACCGACGGGCAGTTCAGTCAGCTGGTGTCGGGCGACCTGCAGGTCGGCCAGCAGATCGTCACCGGCGTCGTGCTGCCGCAGTCGATGCGACAGAACACGAACAACAGCAACAACCCGCTGATGGGCCCGCAGCGCGGCGGGTTCGGCGGCGGCCCCGGCGGCGGTGGCGGCGGACGTGGCGGCGGTGGCGGCCGCGGCGGCATCTAGCGACTGAAAGGTTTGCACCCGTGCCCGTAATTTCGGCGAAGAACCTGACGAAGGTCTACAGGATGGGCGAGCACGAGGTCCGCGCCCTGCGCGGCGTGTCGCTCGACATCGACCACGGCGAGTTCGCGGCCGTCACCGGACCGTCCGGATCGGGCAAGTCGACGTTCATGCACATCGTCGGCTGTCTCGATCGGCCCGACGAGCGGTCAGTACTTCCTCGACGGCCGGGACGTGTCCCGGCTGTCGAAGGACGAGCTGGCCCGCGTGCGCAACGAGAAGATCGGCTTCGTGTTCCAGGGATTCAACCTGCTGACCCGCACGACGGCCATCGACAACGTCGAGCTGCCGCTGCTCTACCGCTCGACCAACGGCCTCAAAGCGAGCCAGCGCCACAAGCGGGCGCTCGAGGTGCTCGACGCCGTGGGCCTCGGCGAGCGGCATCACCACACGCCCAACCAGCTGTCGGGCGGCCAGCAGCAGCGCGTGGCGATCGCGCGCGCGCTGATCAACGAGCCGTCCCTCATCCTGGCGGACGAGCCGACGGGCAACCTCGACACGCGGACGAGCATCGAAGTGATGGGCATCTTCCAGCGCCTGAACAAGGAGCGCGGGATCACCGTGCTCCTCATCACGCACGAAGTGGATATCGCCGAGTACGGGACGCGGATCATCCGCTTCCGTGACGGGCGCGTGGTCGCCGACCAGGCGGTTGCGCGGCGGCGCAATGCCGCCGACGAGCTCGCGGCCCTGCCGCCGCCTGAGCCCGACCAGGTCGTCCAGACGGAAGAAGGCGTCGCCGCCGAACCGGCGCAGCAGTCGAGAAACGACTGAGCGACCTATGTCCCTGTTGATGACGGTCCGAATTGCGTTCAAGGCTCTCGGACGAAACAAGCTGCGTACCGCCCTCACGATGCTGGGCATGATCATCGGCGTCGCCGCGGTCATCGCGATGGTGGCGCTCGGATCGGGCGCCACCGCGACGATCGAAGACCAGGTGAAGTCCGCCGGCACCAACCTGATCACCATCTCGCCGGGCAGCACGAACACCCAGGGCGTGCGCACGGGCTTCGGCAACTCGACGAAGATGGTCCCGGAGGACGCCAACGCGCTTCGCGACCTGCCCGAAATCGAGTACGTCGCCGAAAGCGCCAACACGCGCACGCAGTTGATTTACGGGAACCAGAACTGGAACACACAGATCGAGGGCACGAATGTGGACCTGCCCGCGATCCGGTCGTGGCCGATGAAGTACGGTGCGTTCTTCAGCCCCGAAGACGTGAAGTCGGCGGCCAAGGTCTGCGTGCTCGGCTCCAACGTCTCCGACAACCTCTTTGGCGAGGACGTGGACCCGACTGACGAGGTGATCCGTGTCCGCAACCATGTGTTTCGCGTGCTCGGCGTCATGGCCAGCAAGGGCGCCGGATCGGGCGGCATGAATCTCGACGACCAGGTGTTCGCGCCATACACGACGGTGATGAAGAAGCTGTCGGGCCAGCTGAACCTGAACCGCATCTACGTCTCCGCGCGATCGGCGGATGACATCGACGGCGCCGCCGGTGCCATCGCCAACCTGCTCCGGACCCGGCACGAGATCGTCACGGGCGACCCGGACGACTTCACGGTCCAGACGCTCAGGACGACATCGTCGCCCTCCGGACGCAGACGACCAGCACCATGACGTCAGCTGCTCGCCGGCGTCGCGTTCGTCTCGCTCGTCGTCGGCGGCATCGGCATCATGAACATCATGCTGGTGTCGGTCACCGAGCGCACGCGCGAGATCGGCCTGCGGATGGCCATCGGCGCGCGCGGGTTCGACGTGCTCCTGCAGTTCCTGATCGAGGCTGTCGTCATCAGTTCGGTCGGCGGCGCGGTGGGTATCGCCCTGGGCTACGGCGTCTCGGAAGCCGTGAAGTACTACCAACAACTGGCCGGCCCTGGTGCCCGCCAGTGCCGTCGTCACGGCCGTCGCGTTCTCCGCTGCCGTCGGGATCTTCTTCGGCTTCTACCCGGCGCGAAAGGCCGCCGGGTTGGACCCGATCGAAGCCCTGCGGTTCGAATAGGCAGGGCTGATGTAGAGTTGAGGCGCTCCGGAGTGGGTCGGCAGCGCCGAAGGGCTTCGAGGCGGCAAGAGGCCGCTTCGATTTGTAAGGAGTAATCCTCTATGCGACGTGTGACAGCAGTGCTGAGCGCGGCCGCGGTCGTCCTGTGGGCGACTGCTGCGTTTGCGCAGGGAACGAACTTCGCGGGCAAGTGGGCGCCGGATACCGAGAAGAATGCGGCGGCCATGGGCGGCGGTGGCGGCGGCGGACGTGGCGGCGGGCGTGGCGGCGGCGGTCCCATGACCATCACCCAGGACGCCAAGACCCTCACGATCGAGCGCGAGAACCAGAACGGCACGACCAAGACCGTCTACAACCTCGACGGCTCCGAGAGCAAGAACATGCAGATGGGCCGCGGCGGCCGAGACGGAAGTTGTCTCGACGGCCAAGTGGGACGGCGCCAAGCTCGTCATCACCACCAAGACGGCGAACGGCGAACGCGTCCAGACGTGGTCGATGGAGGCCGGCGAGCTCGTGATGGAATCGCAGGGTCAGAACGGCCCGGTCAAGATCTACTACAAGAAGGGCTAGCCCGCGCGACACGCGCGAGCTTCGCCGGCATACGTCGAAGCTCGAACCACCGGAGGCGACGCAGCGAAAGTTGCGTCGCCTCTTGTGTTTTCAGCCCTCGCCACGACGTCCCGCGCGCGCCCCGCGCCTCCCAATCGATAATCGGGTACCGGCCTGCTGGGCAGGCGGACCGGCGAAAACCACAGGAGGCACCCAATGCGAGGACGACTGGCGATGGCACTCGGAGCGGCGGCGGTCGTGGTGTTCGCCTCGGGCATCACGGCCCAGACCAAGCCCAATTTCTCCGGCAAGTGGACGCTGCAGGTTGAGCCGGGCGCGGCCGCGGCCGGCGGCGGCCAGCGCGGCCGCGGCATGGGCGGCGGCGGGGCGTTCTGCGGCCAGGAGTGCACGATCACGCAGGACGCGACCACGCTCAAAGTCGACCGGATGTTCGGCCAGAACACCGTCAGCTCGACCTACAAGCTGGACGGATCCGAAAGCAAGAACACCCAGCAGATGGGCGGGCGCGGCGCGATGGAAATCGTGTCGAAAGCCGCGTGGGACGGCGACAAGCTGACCATCTCCACGACGCGCGACATGAACGGCACCTCCGTCACGACCACGTCCACCATCTCGATGGACGGCGGCAACATGGTCGTCGAGACGTCCGGGAATATGGGCGGCCAGATGATGAACGCGAAGCAGACCTACAAGAAAGGCTAGTCCGCACCCTGGCGGCGGCCGTCCGTGAGGCGGCGGCCGTCAGGCGCGATCGCGGAGCGCCGCAAGCGTCTCCGCGATCGTGCGTCCTGTCACCGGGTCGCGCATCTCTGGCGCGATCTCGGCCAGCGGCTCGAGCACGAACCGCCGCTCGCGATAGCGCGGATGGGGCACCACGACGCCCGGCGCCTCGACGATCTCGTCGCCGAACAGAATCAGATCCAGATCCAGCGTGCGGGCGCTGCGGAGGCCTTTCCGCTCGCGCCCGCGTTCCTGCTCGAGCCCGAGCAGTCGCGCCATCAGCTCCGACGCCGGCAGCGCGCAGTCGCCGACGACGGCGGCATTGAGGTATGGCGGCTGGACATCGGGCACGCCCTCCGGCGCGGTTTCGATCACGCGGGAAGCGCGCACGCCCGACAGCACGCGCGTGAGGGCCCGCACGGCCCAGTCGAGATTTCCGCGGCGGTCGCCGAGATTGGACCCGAGCGCGATGGCGGCAAGGGGCACGCCGCGCGCTATTCGACCCAGCGCACGGCCATCACGCCGTCGCCGGTCCCAGGGCTGTTGGGACCGTTCGACCGGCGGCCGAGCAGGTCGTCGCGGCCGGCGACCATCTGGTCGAAGAAGCGCTTCTGCTCGAGCGTCTCGCCCAGGATGACGTTGACCATGCCGCGGTGGCGCGCGTTGGTGATCTCGTTCGCGCGCGCGCGCCAGCGGCTGACGAACTCGCCCGCCTCGCGCGCGTCCTCACTGACGAGCGGCATGAAGCTGTCTTTCTTGCCCAACGGCGGCAGCCTGGGTTCGGCCACCTCGTCCGGGGTCGCCTGCAAGCTTGCGAGCGCGGCCTCGAGCCACGACAGGTGCACGTCCTCGCGGGCAATCATGTACTGGTACGTGTTGTTGAACGCGTAATCGCCCACGAGCCTCGCCACGGCGACATGCCGCTGGCGGAGGGCCAGCTTCTCGTGGTGCAGCTCTTTGAGGACGCCGGCGAGGTCCGCAGGTTTCACGCGTTCTGCTTCTGCTTGCAGGTGATGCACACCCGCGTCCAGGGAATGGCCTCGAGGCGGGCGGGCGCGATCGGGTCGCCGCAGTCGCGACAGATGCCGTAGGTCCCCCGCTCCATCCGGTAGAGCGCTTCCTCGATGGCCTGCAGGATTTTCGCGTCCGTCTGCTTCAGCTTCAGCTGAATGTGCACTTCGTTGTTGCCGCTGGCCTGGTCGGCCAGATCGCCCTGGCGGCTGTTGACGTCCATGGACGCCGGCAGCGGTCGCGTCCCGGTGGACGTCGCCAGGATCTCTCCCCGCTTGCGGAGGAGCATGTCTTTGAGGCTGTTGAGCAGCGCCTCGTCCAGCACCTTCTCGGTCATACGATCACGGCGTCGACGCCAGCCGACGCCTAACGGCCGATCATATCCCAAACCGCCGCGGAGGATGCGCGCCGGCCGGAACTGCGCGCGCCGCCTATTCGCCGCGGAGCGTGGCCAAGGGCTTCCTCACGAGCACGTCGACGCTCGCCGCCAGCCCCACGAGCCCCACCGCGAGCGCCGTGATCACGACACCGGCGGTGAGCAGGCCAGCCGCGGGCCGCCACTCGATGTCGAAGAGCCACCGCGCCATTACGTAGGACAGCGCCAACGCGCCGGCCGCGCCCATCACGCCGGCCAGCGCGCCCAGCAGGCCGTACTCGATCGCCACCATGGACGCGATCATTCGCGTGCTCGCGCCAAGCGTGCGGTAGATCGCGGCGTCGTACAACCGTTGAAATTTCGTCATGGCCACCGCGCCGACGAGAATCAGGACGCCGCCCGTCGAGCGTCACGGCGCCGACGATGGTCACGCCGAGCGTGACGTTGTCCACGATCTCCTGAGCGAGGCCAGCACGTCGCGGACGTCGATCGACGACACGTTCGGAAACGCCTTGGCCAGGTCGCGCTGTAGCGCCGCCGCGCGCGCTCGGCCGTCGGCGTCACTTGCAGAAAGCCGACGTAGGTATGGCCCGTCCGGTCCACTGCCGGGCCGGGCCGCAGCACGAACACGAAGCCGCCGTTCTGGGCCTCGTCCCACGTGACTTTGCGAATCGCTCGTCACGCGCGCCGACAGCACGCGTCCGGCGATGTCGAAGCGCATCAGGTCCCCGACCCCGACGTGCGCCTGGTCGCGGACCATCTGTTCGATGGACACCTCCGTATCGGCGCCGTCTGGCGTCTTCGGCGTCGCGAGCGGACCGGGCCAGAACGTGCCGGCGACGAGCCTGCTCGTTGTCCTGCAGCCCGTCCCGGAACGTCAGGCCGAACTCGCGGGTCAGCTCGCCCTGCCGCCGGACGTCCTCGGCGGTCGGCAGATTGCACCTCGCGGCCCTCCACGCCGACGACGCGGCCGCGCAAGCAGTGGCATCAACCGCGGCGGCGTCAGGGCGTAGGGTGCCACCGCGGCGCGGACGCCGTCGACCTGGTCACGCTGGATGTCGATCAGGACGAAGTCCGGCGAGTTGCGCCCCAGCTCGAGCCGCATCGTCTCGAGCAGGTTCACCTGCATCGCCCGCACGCCGAGCATGAAGAAGCAACCGAGGCCAACCGCCATCAGAATCACGCGCGCCTGATTGCCCGGACGGCCGAGACTCAGCACCGCGTGGCGGAGCGCAAACCGCGACGAGCGGGCGAACCGGCCGACCGCCCAGACGAGCGCGCGGCTGACGAGCATCAGCGCCAGACCGACGACGACCAGCCCGCCCGAGACGAACAACCCCGCTCGCCAGGAGCTCGCCTGCCAGATCGCGACGAGCACGAGCGCGGCAACCACGGCAGCACCGGCGAGCCAGCTCTGCCAGTCGCGCTGCCGGGCGGTCGTTCGCGTGTCGGCACGCAGCAGGAGCAGCGGCTTGACCTGGCGCATGTCGAGCAGCGGCACGAGCGCGAACAGCAGCGACACCAGCAGACCCACCGCCACGCCCTGCGATCGCGGCCGACGGCGTCACGCCCACGCTCGTGACGCCGATCGGCTCCAGCACGCGCTGCCGGAATCATCGAGACGCTCGCGACCGCCAGCACGAGACCGAGCGCGCAGCCGCCGGCGGCCAGCCACAGCACCTGCAGCACGTAGGTCGCGAGCACCTGCCGCGACGTCGCGCCCAGGCACTTGAGAATGGCGACGCTGCGCATCTTCTGCAGCACGACCACGCGCGTCACGCTCCACACGCCAATGCCGCCCAGCACCACGATGGCGAAGCCCACCAGGCTCAGGTAGTTCTCGGCGGTGGTCAGGTTTTCGCCTAACCGGTCCTCGAGGCTGCGCCAGGACCGGACGCCCACGACGTCGCGCCGGAACTGCACGACGCAAGGTCTGCGTCAGCGGTGTCACCGACGGCTTCGCCGACGCGGAGCATCAGCTCGTAGCGTCGCGCGGCTGCCGAAGCCCAGCAGCGTGGTCTGGCGCAGATCGGCGAGATCGACGTACACGCGCGGGCCGAACGCGATGCCGCCGCCGGCCCGCTGGACGCGATCGCTTGCGTGACGACGCCGCGAATCGTGAACGTCTGTCCGGCCAGCTTCAGCTCGTCGCCGACCGCCAGCCCCAGCACTGTCAGCAGCTCGGGCTGGACGAGCACGCCGTGCTGCTCGACGAGCTGGTGGGAGTACGGCGCGCCGCCGGCCAGCTCGGGCGCCCCGTAGAAGGGATACCCCTTCTCGATCGCCCGCACTTCGACCAGACGCACCGCGTTGCTCTTCTGCTCGTCCGCCGGCACGGCCATCGTCTGGGTTTCGACCACCTCGGTGCGGTCGACGACGCCCCGTCCGTCGAGAAGGCGATCGATTTGAGCCCTGAGGTCGTCGGTCCAGGGCCGCTGTGCCTGGATCACGATGTCCGCGCCGACGATGTTGCGGGCTTCGCGCGTCAGCGTCGTGCGCACGTGCCCGACGACGCTGCGCAGCACGACGATGGCCGCGACGCCGAGCGCCACGCACACGAAGAAGAACAGGAGCCGCGCCCACGACGCGCGCGTCTCGCGCCACGCCATCCGCAGCACGAAACGCATCAGATCCCCGGCATCGCGGCGTCGACGCGCCGCCGGTGCTCGACGACGCGGCCGTCGCGCAGCATCAGACGCTCGTCGGCCAGCGCGGCCAGCTCCGGATCGTGGGTCACGAGCACCAGCGTGCGCCCGCGGTCGCGATTGACCGCGACGAGCAGCTCGATCACCTGCCGTCCCGTCGCGCTGTCGAGGTTGCCGGTCGGCTCGTCGGCCAGGACGATCGGCGGATCGTTCGCCAGCGCGCGCGCGATCGCGACGCGCTGCTGCTCGCCGCCGGAGAGCTGCGACGGATAGTGATGCCCGCGATCGGAGAGTCCGACGTCCCCGAGCAGCGCCCGGCGCGCGCGCGGCGGCATCCGGCGCGCCGGCAATTTCCATCGGCACCAGGATGTTCTCGAGCGCCGTGAGCGACGGAATCAGGTGGAAGAACTGGAAGACGATCCCGATCTTGTCGCCCCGCAGGCGCGCGAGCGCCTCCTCGCTCATCGTCGTGATCTCGACGCCGTCGAGCAGGATGCTGTCCGGTCGTCGGCGTGTCCAGCCCCGCGATGAGGCCGAGCAGCGTGGACTTCCCGCTGCCCGACGGCCCGGTGATGGCCACCGCGCTGCCGCGATCGATGCGGAACGACGTGGGATGGAGGATCGTGAGAGGACCGGCGCCGCTCGTGACCGTGCGCGACACCTCGATGAGCTCGATCACCCGCTACCCTCCGCCGCCCATTTGATCGACCAGCGTGCGCAATCGCGGATAGACCTGGTCGGCGATGACGATGGCGCCCTTCTCGTTGGGATGGATGCCGTCGGCCTGGTTGAGCGACGGATTGCCGGCGACGCCCTCCAGCAGGAATGGCACGAACGCGATCTGGCGGCTGTAGGTCTGCGCGAGCTGGATGAACACGCTCGTGGAACGCGGTCTGGTAATCCTGGCCGAGGTTGGTCGGCGCCTCCATCCCGGCGAGCACGACGCCCACGCCCCTGGCCTGCGCGGCGTCGATGATGCGCCGCCAGGTTGTCGTGCGTCTGATGCGGTCGTCAGCCCGCGCAGCGCGTCGTTGCCGCCGAGCGCGACGACCATGATGCGCGCGTCCGGCTCGAGCGCGTCGTCCACACGCCGCAGGCCGCCCGCGGTCGTGTCGCCGGACATGCCGGCGTTCACGATCTCGACCAGCGAGTAGCCCTCGGCCGCAAAGCGCTGCTGAATCAGCTCGGGAAAAGCCTGCTCGCTCAGCAGGCCGAAACCGGCGGTCAGGCTGTCGCCGAGGAAGACGATCTTGAACTTTGACGGCGCCGTCGGTTCGACGCGGCCGGCGCCGTGCCGGCGATTGGCTGCAGCGTGCCGGTGTTGCGATCGACCGAGAAGCCGCACGACGGCATGCCGGACGAGCACGCGGCCGCGATGGCCAGCGTGATCGCCGAGAACGCGACGCGCAGTCCGGATCGACGCGAGCGGTCGGACGTCATCGCCTTCCCTCGCGTGCCATCTGCTCTTCCAGCGCGCGAATCGCCTGCTCGAGCATCGTTTCGATGGGCCGAATGCGTGGCGCGGGACAGATCGGCGCGAGCGCGCGCCAGCGCCAGCTCGAGCGTGCGTCGATGGGCGGCCCGCGCCGGATCGGCCGTCTCGGTCGCCGCCGGCTCGTGCCGATCCCGATCGGCCTGCTGCGCCTCGACCGACTTGCTCTCCCAGCCCCTAGCCATTGCGCTCCAGACATTCTACGAAAACTTGCGCCGGTGTAGTATTCGCGCGTGACGTGGCGCCGCGCCCTCGGCCCGTTCGACGCGACGATGGTCGTCATCGGCGGCATCATCGGATCGGGCATCTTCATCAACCCCTATCTCGTCGCCCAGCAGCTCGACACGCCGCTGCTGGTGCTTGCCGCCTGGGCGCTGGGCGGGGCGGTCGCGCTCGCCGGCGCCTTCTCCTACGCGGAGCTCGGCCAGCTGCATGCCCCGCGCGGGCGGCCAGTACGTCTACCTGCGCGAGGCCTGGCATCCGCTCGTCGGCTTTCTCTACGGCTGGGCGCTGCTGTTCATGATCGAAACCGGCGCCATGGCGGCCGTCGCCATTACCTTCGCCCAGTACGCCCTCGCCTGGCCGGCGTGGCGGACGCGTCGCCCCGCCCGCTGGCGATCGCGACCATCGCCGTGCTGTCGCTCATCAACTACCTCGGCGTGAAGCCTGGCAGCCGCGTGCTCAACGTCTTCGTCGTGCTGAAGGTCGCGGCGCTCGCCGCGCTGATCGCATTCGCCTGGACCGTGCCCGGAGCGCCCGACTGGCTGTCGGCGGGACGCATCGACGACACGCCGTCGAGTGCGCTGACGTTCGGCGCCGCGCTGATTCCGATGCTGTTCGCCTACGGCGGCTGGCAGAACGCGAACTACGTCGCCGAGGAAATGCGCGACCCCAGGCGTCACCTGCCGCGTCAGCCTGATCGTCGGCACGGTCGCGGTCGTCGTCATCTACGTGCTGGTGAACATCGCCTACCTGCGCACGCTCGGGCTGACCGGCCTCGCGGGGACCATGACGCCGGCCGCCGACGCCGCGGCCCGCTGGCTGGGATCGTCGGGCGAGATCTTCGTGTCGGCGGCGATTGCGATCTCGACGTTCGGCTTCCTCGACCTCGCGATCCTGGCGCCGACGCGCGTGTACTACGCCATGGCGAACGACGGCGCGTTCTTCCCGGCGCTCGCCCGCCTGCATCCGCGCTTCAGACGCCGGCGCTCGCGATCGTCCTGCAGTCGGCGTGGGCGATCGCTGCTCACCGTCACGGGAGAGTACGGCGACCTGCTTGACACGGTCGTCTTCGCCGACTGGATCTTCTTCGGGCTGACGGTCGCCGGGTTGTTCGTGCTCCGGCGCAGGCTGGGCAACGAAACCGGCTTCCGCACGCCCGGCTATCCGCTGGTCCCAGGATTCTTCGTCGCCGTGGCAATGGTCGTCGTCTACAGCACCATTCGGACGGCGCCGCTCCGGTCCGCGGTGGGCGGGGCGCTGCTGCTTCTCGGCATCCCGGTCTTCGTCTATTTCTCGAAGCGCTCGAGCGTCACCCGTGCTTGAATCCCCGCTCGCGCCGTACCTGCTCTGGGCCAAGACGCGACAGCCTGCGTCGATCGACCTCGCGGGCAGCAACCTGGTGCCGTGCACGCTCGACGATCTGCCCGGGGCCCGCGAAGCCGTCGACCTCACCGCGCCCAACGACAACGGCTTTGCACCCTTGACCAACGCCATCGCGCGGCACTACGGCGTGACCGGCGACCGCATCGTCACCGGCCACGGCTGCTCTGGCGCGAACTTCCTGACCGTCGCCGCGCTCGTCGGGCCTGGCGACGACGTGCTGATCGAGCGACCGACGTACGATCCGCTGATTGGCGCCTGCCGGCTGATGGGCGCGCGGGTCGAACGGTTCGATCGCCGCTTCGAGGACGGCTGGCGGCTCGATCTCGACGCGATCAAGGCGCGGCTGACCCCGCGCACCCGGCTGGTGGTCGTCACCTCGCCGCACAATCCAACCGGCGCGGTTATCGACGCCGAGACGCTGGTCACGCTCGGGCGTCTCGCGGACGCCGTCGGCGCGCACGTGCTGGTGGACGAGGTCTACCTCGACGGCGCCAATTTCGTCGTCGCCGGCCGAGGCACGCCGGCCGCCGCGCTGAAGGGGCCGTTGCTGTCCACCAGCAGCCTGACGAAGTCCTTCGGGCTGCCCGGTCTGCGCTGCGGCTGGGTCGTCGCGCCGCCCGCGGTCGCGGCGCGAATCCGCCGAACGCGCGACGTCGTGGACAACGCGGAGAGCGCGCCGGCGGATCGACTCGGCGCGTTTGCGTTTGCGTCGCTGCCCGCCATCGCCGAGCGCGCGGCGAGACTGCTGGGCCACAACATCCGGCACGCCCGCGAGTTCTTCGCGAGGCACCCGGAGCTCGAGATCACGGAGCCGCCGTCCGCGTCCGTCGTGTTCCCACGGCTGCTCGGGCTCGCGGACTCTGGTCCGTTCGTCCGGCGGCTGCTCCACGAGCACGGCGTGGCGGTGGCGCCCGGATACTTTTTCGAGGCGCCCGCCCACTTCCGGGTGAGCCTGGCCGGGCGATCCGAGGTGCTCGCGGCCGGACTCGAGCGTCTCGCGCTGGCGCTCACCTGACATGACGTCCCTGCCGTTCGACTCGCGCGCGCTCTGGAGCCTCGTGGTCGCGGTCATCTGCGGCCTGGCGGTCGGCGTCGAGCGCGAGTGGAGCGGCCACGCCCGAGGCCCGCACGCCCATTTTGCCGGCGTGCGGACGTTCACGCTCCTCGGGCTCGCGTCGGGTCTGGCGGGCTGGCTGTGGCGGGCCGGCGTGGAGGGGCCGGCGCTGATTCTGCTCGCGGGCATGTGCGCCCTGGTCGTGGCGGCGTACTTCTCGGCGAGCCGCCACGACGTCGAGGGCACGACGGAAGTGGCGGCGTTCGTCGTGATCGCGTCGGCCGTCCTGGCGGGCACGGGCAGCACCCGCGTCGCGGCGGGCATCACGGCCGTCACGCTGCTCCTGCTCGTCGAGAAGACGCGCCTGCACGCGATGGTCTCGAAGCTCGATCGCGACGAACTGCGCGCGGCCTCCCGGTTTGCGGTGATGGCGACGGTGATCCTGCCGCTGCTGCCCGAGGGGCCGTTTGGCCCGTTGGGCGGCATCCGCCCACGTCTGCTCTGGGCGATGGTCCTGCTGTTTTCCGGCCTGAGCTTCGCGGGATTTCTGGCGCGCCGGGCGGTCGGCCAGAGCCGCGGCTATGCCATGGCCGGGACGCTCGGCGGCCTGATCTCCTCGACCGGCGCAACGTTCACGATGGCCGAGTTGAGCCGCAAGCGCGCGGGCGCCGGTCTCGCGCTCGCCGCCGGCGTGATGGGCGCCAACGTCGTGTTGTTCCCACGCGTGCTGCTCTCGAGCGTGATCCTGGCGCCGCCGCTCGCAGCGGCGCTCTGGCCCGCCTGCATCCTGCCGGTCGCGATCGGGGTCGTGCTGATGATTCGCGGCCTTCGGCAAGGCGCCGCCGAAGACCGCCTGCCGCGCGAGCCGAACCCCCTGCAGCTCGGCGCCGCCCTCCAGATGACGCTCATCTTCCAGCTCGTGCTGTACGGCGTGTCGTTCGCGAACGCCCAGCTCGGCGCGCAGGGACTCTACGGATCGGCGGCGCTCCTCGGCCTGGTGGAGATGGACGCGCTGACCATCTCGATGGCGCGACTGACCTCCTCGGGCACCGCGGCCGAGCTGACGGCGCGGGCCGTGACGATCGGCCTCATCGCCAACACCGTGACGAAGCTCGCTATCGCGGTCGCCATCGGCCGCGGCAGGTTCCGCCCGCTCGCGGCGATCGGCCTCGCGCTGATGGGCCTGGCGCTTGGCGCGGCGCTCGTGCTTCGGTAGAAGTCAGACGTGGGACTTCTGCGTCCGGCTTCTCCCTTCAGACTTGCTTGATCGTCGTCTGCTGGAAGACCTTCATCGCGATCGCCACCATGCCCGCCACGTCCGCCACGTTGGCCGGCAGGACCACCGTGTTGCCCTTCTGCGCGATGCCGCCGAACTGCGTGACGTACTGCTCGGCGACGCGGAGCTGCGTGGCCTCGATGCCGCCCGGCTGGCGGATCGTCTCGGCCACCTTGCGAATGCCTTCGGCGGTGGCGTTGGCGACGGCGAGAATCGCCGTTCGCCTGCCCTTCGGCCTCGTTGATCTGCTGCTGGCGACGCGCTTCCGACGCCTTGATCACCTGCTGCTTCTCGCCCTCGGCGTTGTTGATGGCGGCGTCGCGCGCGCCTTCCGACGTCAGAATGACCGCGCGCTTCTCCCGCTCGGCGCGCATCTGCTTTTCCATCGCGGCCAGGACGTCGTGCGGCGGCGTGATGTTCTTGATCTCGTAGCGCAGCACCTTGACGCCCCACGGCTCGGACGCCTTGTCGAGCTCGCTCACGACCGCCGTGTTGATGTTCGTCCGCTCCTCGAACGTCTTGTCGAGATCGATCTTGCCGATCTCGCTGCGCAGCGTTCGTCTGCGCGAGCTGGGTGATCGCGAAGTGGTAATCCTGGATGCCGTAGGAGGCGCGCTCCGGGTTCAGCACCTTCAGATACAGGATGCCGTCGACGCCCACCTGCACGTTGTCGCGCGTGATGCAGACCTGCGCCGGGATGTCGATCGCCGCTTCCTTCAGCGAGTGCCGGTAGCGAATCACGTCCACGAACGGCATGAGGATGTGAAACCCGGCCTGCAGTACCGCGTTGAACCGCCCGAGCCGCTCGACGACGTAGGCGCTCTGCTGCGGCACGACGACCGCCGTCTTGGCGATGACGATGATCACGACGAAGGCGAGGACGAGGAACGCAATCATCGGGCCGCTGACGTTCATGAACGGGCTCCTTCGGGCTCGACGTCCACCGTCAGCCCATCTACACGCACGACGCGGCAGCGCACGCCCCGTGCGAGCACTGCGGACGTCACGTTGCGCGCCGACCAGCCCGTGCCGCGCAACTCCACGCGGCCGACCTTGCCGGGCGCGAGATCCTCGGTCGCCACGCCCACCTCGCCCACCAGCGCGTCCACCGGCGGCATCTGCGGCTCCATCTGCAGCCACTGCAGCAGCCGCCTCCGGAACATCAGCAGCGAGCCAACCGAGATCGCCGAGAACAACAGCAGCTGCATCCACAACGGGCCCGCGACGTCGAAGCTCGCCAGCAGGCCCACGATGAGTGCGCCGATGCCGAAGAAGATGATGTAGAAACCGCCGGACGACGCGATCTCGGCAACGACCAGCAGCAAGCCGAGCACGAGCCAGTGCCACCAGAGGATTGTCATGGATGAGCCCGCGAGATTATTGCATGTTACCCTCTAGCCGCCCAAGGCACCCGCTCGAGACATCGATGACACAAGTGCTCACTCCGCTGTCGCTTGGCGAGCTGCTCGATCGCACCGTGCAGCTGTACCGGCGCCACTTCGCGGTGTTCGTCGGCATCGTCGCCTTGCCGCAGGTGCTGCTGCTGCCTCTCCAACTCGGCAATCTGTGGTCCCGGCAGGGCAACGGCATCAACCTGGCGACCGCCAGCGGCGTCCTGCTCCTCGGATTGCTGTCGATCGTGCTCATGGCCCTCGCGCAAGGGGCGACGGTGGTGTCAGTCTCGCGGCTCTATCTGAATCAGCCGACGTCGATCCGCGAGTCGTACCAGCACGTGACAGCGCGCGCCGTCACGCTGGTCGGCCTGCTCCTGGCTGTCGGCCTGCTGTGCGCGCTGGGATTCATCCTGCTGATTCTGCCGGGCATCCTGCTGGCGCTGCGGTGGTCCCTGGTGGTGCCCGCGGCCGTCCTCGAAAACACGAACGTCGCTGACTCCATGAGCCGCAGCGCGGCGCTCACGGCCGGCGACCGCGTCCGCATCTTCGGCATCTACTTCGTCTACTTCGTCCTGGCGATTGTGTTCTCGTCGATTTGGCAGATCCCGGTCTTCGTGGCCGTGCTCGCTGCCGGCCGATCCGCAGCCAACCCGCCGTTCTGGACGCAAGTCGTCCAGGTCTGCGGCGCGTTCGCGACCAACGTCCTGATTGGCCCGCTGCTGACCATCGCCATCTCGCTCGTCTACTACGACGAGCGGGTCCGCAAGGAGGCGTTCGACCTCGAGCACCTGATGGCGCAGATGGACCAGCCGACGCCGCCGAGTGCCCTTACCGCGTAGGTCGCACATGCGCGCTGCGGTGCTGGCCGTCCTGATCGTGCTGCTGGGCGCCGCGCCGCGGGCGCAGGGGCCGTCGGCTGCTCGACGCCTGTCGCTCGAACAGTACCTGGCCGCCCTCGACGTGCTGCACGACACGGTCGCCGCGTTGAGCGAACGATCGCCGGATGCCGTGTCGTCAATCATCGCCACGGTCCCTCAGGCGTGGGCGATCCCCATGCCCACCGGCGAGTATCGACTGCCGAGCGACTGGCTGCTGGTGGCCCTCCGGCGCTGGCACGACCACCCCGACGCGGACGCGCGCCACGCGCTGGTGGACGTCATCGCGCATCGACGGGCCACCGCCGCGGCGGCCCTCGCGCCGCCCCAGGACCTGTCGGCCGCGCGAACCGGACTCGATCGCATCCTCTCGGACAAGGAGTTCGCCGGGGTGCACGGACCGACCTGGCTCGACGAGCTTCGGGCCGCCGCGATGTCGTTTCTCGAGCGCCTCTTGCGCAACATGCTCGGGTCGTCCGCGGTCCCGACCGTGGCCCGCGGTTTGGTGTACGCATTGGTCGCCCTCGCCGCCGCCATCCTGGGCGTCGTCATTTTTCGGGCCCTCCGCCTGGGAGCGATGACCGAGCTCGCGCTCGATCCGGCGCCGGCGGCCCCGGCCGCGCAGCCGTGGCAGAACTGGCGTGCCGACGCACAGGCGGCCGCGGCGGAGGGGCGCTGGCGCGACGCCGTGCACTTCGCGTTCTGGTGCGGCGCGGCGTTTCTCGAGACGCAGGGCGCATGGCGGCCGGATGCCACGCGCACGCCGCGGGAGTACGTTCGCCTGCTGCCGGAATCGGCCCCGGCGCGCGAGGGCCTGGGATCGCTCGCGCGCCAGCTCGAAGGCGTTTGGTACGGCACGCAGAACGCGAGCGCCGCAGACTTCGATCGCGCCATTACCTCCCTGGAGCGCCTCGGATGCCCGTCGCGCTGAATCCGGCCGACCGGCGGCTGCTGTACACCGCGGGCGGTGCCCTCGTCCTCATTTTGGGCGTCGCCTTCTTTCTGGCGTCCGGCGTCGGCGATCGCGGTGACGTGACGACGTCGTACTCGACGGCCTCGGCTGGCGCGAAAGCCGCCTTTCTCCTCCTGCAGACGCTGGGCTACCAGACCGATCGATGGGAGGATTCGCCAAGCGCGCTGACGGCGCCGGCGACGACGACGCTCATTCTCGCCGAGCCGCTCGAGCTGCCGACCGACGCGGAGCGTCAGGCGCTCGCCGACTTCATGGCGGCGGGCGGCCGGATCATCGCCACTGGCCCCAACAGCGCCTGGGTCCTGCCGGACGCCGATAAGGTGCTGCCGGCGCCCCTTGGCGCAACCACGTGGTCGAAGGTCACGGCGGTCGGACCGGCGGCCGTCACGCGAGCCGCGCCAGCGATCACCATCGCGAAGCGTGCGCAGTGGCTCATGGACGACGGCGTGTCGCTCCCGCTATACGCGGACGGCGACGATCTCGTCGTGGTCGCCGTGCCAGTCGGCAAGGGCGAAGCGATGTGGTGGGCAGCCGCGACGCCGCTCACCAACGCCGGGCTGAATGCTCCAGGCAACCTCGCTTTCTTTCTGGCAGCCGTCGGCCCCTCGACCGGGCGCCGCGTGCTCTGGGACGAGTATTTCCACGGCCGGCGGCACACGCTGGCGGGGTCGCTTTGGCACTCGCCCGTCCGCTGGGTCGGCCTGCAGCTTGGTCTGCTCGCGCTCGTGATCGTGCTGACGTACTCGCGCCGCAGCGGGCCGATCATTTCCCCCGCCGCCGAATCGCGGCTCGCGCCGCTCGAGTTCGTGCGTACGCTCGGGTCGTTGTATCGGCGCGCGGGCGCGTCGACGGTTCCGGTGGAGGCCGCGGAGCGACGGATCCGCTACTGGACGGCGAGGCGCTTTGGCGTCAGCACCCGCGCGTCCACCGACGATCTGACGGCGGCCGTCGCGCGCCGCACCGGGCGCGACACCACCGCTCTCTCGACGGCGTTGCGCAACTGCGAGCGGGCCCGCGGGAGCCGCGGGCTGGACGAACAACAGGCCCTCGCCGTCGTGCAGGCGCTCGAAGCGCAGGCAGCGGCATTCGACGTGTTTGAATCGACCAAGGAGGATCGCTGATGGAAGCGGTGCCGAGGCTCGTACGCCACGTGCGCGAGCAGCTGGGGCGGGTCATCGTCGGCCAGCACGAGCTGAAGGATCAGTGCCTGATCGTGCTCCTCTGCGAAGGGCACGCGCTGATCGAAGGTGTGCCGGGGATCGCGAAGACGCTGACGGTCAAGACGCTGTCGCGCCTGCTCGGCCTGGAGTTCCAGCGCGTGCAATGCACGTCCGACCTGATGCCAGCCGATATCGTCGGCACCACCGTCGCGAATCTGGCCACCGGCACGTTCCAGCTGCACAAGGGTCCCGCATTCACAGACTTGCTGCTCGTCGACGAGGTCAACCGCATGCCCCCGCGCACGCAGGCGGCGCTCCTCGAGTGCATGGAAGAACGGCAGATCACGATCGACGGCACCGGCCACACGCTCTCGCCAATGTTCACGGTCTTCGCGACGCAGAATCCGGTGGACTTCGAGGGCACGTACCCGTTGCCCGAGGCCCAGCTCGATCGTTTCTTCGCGAAGATCCGGGTGCCGTATCCGACCGCCGAGGAAGAAACGCAGCTGCTCGCCAACGTGCAGCAGGGCTTCGACGCCAGGCATCTCCAGTCGCTCGGACTCGAGCCGATGCCGCGCGGGTGGCTGACCGAGGCCCGGGCGGAGCTGGCGCGCGTGGCCGTGGAACCGACGCTGTTCGGGTACGTCGTGAACATCGCGCGCCTCACGCGTGAATGGCCGGCGCTGGCGCTCGGCGCGAGCCCGCGCGCGGCCATGAGCGTCATGCGCTTCGCCAAGGCCGCCGCGGCGCTCGACGGACGCGACTACCTGCTGCCGGACGATATCAAGCAGGCGGTGCTGCCGGTGCTGCGCCATCGCGTGGTCGTCAAGGCCGAGGCCGATCTGGAGGGTCTGACGCCGGACCACGTGCTGAACGAGGTGCTCGGCGGCGTTGAGGTCCCACGGTGAACGTCGCGCCGCCGCTCGCGCCGCCAGTGGTGGAGGCAGTGGCGCGTCCGTATGGGCGCCTGGGCGTGGCCGCGGGCTATCGCACCGTCCTGCTGCTGATCGTCGGCCTTGCGTGGATTGTGCCGGCGTTCGTCGACGTCCGCTTCGTGTGGGCCATGCTGATCTGGGATGGCATCGTTCTTGTTGCATGGCTGGTCGATCTCCGCCGCGTGCCGCGGCCGTCCAGCCTCCGCGTACGCCGGGCGTGGCTGGCTCCCCCCGCGCTCGCAGTGACGTCGAGGGTTCGCTTGACGGTCGTCAACGGCTCCGCGAGCCCGCTCGCCGCCAGCGTCACGGACACCATCCCGCCGCGGCTGCGGACCGCGCCACCGCGATTGGCGCTGGTCGCCGCGCCGCAGGGCGAGGGCGAAGGCACGTACAACATCGCGCCGTCGCATCGCGGCGAAACGGCTGTCGGCGCCGCCTACCTGCGGTGCCAGTCGCCATGGCATCTTGCCGAGCGGTGGGCAATCGCGGACCTGGCGCAGGCGCCGATCACGTGTCCCAACCTGGACGAGGCCAGACGTCAATCGATCTACCTCGTCCGCAGCCGGCAGGTCGAAATGGAAAAGCGATCGACGCGCCTGCGGGGTGCCGGTCGCGCGTTCGAAAGCCTCCGCGACTACCGGGCGGGCGACGAGCTGCGGGACGTCTGCTGGACCGCCAGCGCGCGCCGCGGCCGGCTGGTCGCGCGCCAGTACCAGATCGAGCGCAGCCAGACGATGTGGATCACCATCGACGCCGGCCGGCTGATGCGCGCGCGGGTCGCGGGATTGAGCAAACTGGATCACGCCGTGAACGCGGCGCTGGCGCTCGCCCAGGTCGCGCTCGGCACCGGCGACCGCGTCGGCGTGCTCGCCTACGGGCGGCGCATCGGCCTGCGCCTGCCCGCATCGCGCGGGTCGGCGCATCTGCGGCAGCTCGTCGATCGACTGTCGCGCCTGCAGGAAGACGAGTGGGAAAGCGATCACCTGCTGGCGGCAAGCCGCCTGCTGACCGATCAGACGCGGCGCAGCCTGATCGTCTGGATCACCGACCTCAGCGAGACGGCCATGACCCCGGAGGTCATCCGGGCCGCCTCCCAGCTGATGGCGCGTCACGTCGTCATCTTCGTCGTCATCGGCGAGCCGGACCTGAAGGCGCTGGCGGAACGCGTCCCCGCCGATGCCGCCGAGATGTACGAGACTGCGGCGGCGCAGGAAGTCCTGCAGCGCCGCGAGCGGCTGCTCGCCACGCTGCGGGACGGCGGCGCGCTCGCGATTGAGACAACGTCGAGCCGGCTGGCGGCGGTGCTCGTGAACTCCTATCTGGACCTCAAGCAGCGAAATCGGCTGTAGGGCGCGCGTCGCGGCCGGGCCGCCGGAACAGGAAGGCCGCGAACAACACGGCCAGGGCGCCGGCGAGCGCGAACTTCAACGCCGCCGGCAGGTCCGTCGGAGAGATGAAGGCCTCGATCAGCCCGGCGACGACCAGCACGGGCACGCAGCCGAGGACGAGCGTCAGCGCCTCGCGGCCGGCCCGGGCGAGCGACTCGCGCCGCGGCCATGTGCCGGGAAACAGCAATCCCTGCGCCAGGCGCAGGCCGGCGCCGCCGGCAATGAAGATCGCCGGCAGCTCGAGCACGCCATGGGGCGCCACGAAGCTCCAGAGCTGCAGGCTCATGCCGGCCGACGCGCACGCCATGCCGATGACGCCGATCAGCAGGCCGTTGAATACCAACATGTACAAGGTGCCGAGCCCGCCGGTGATCCCGAGGGCGAACGTCATGAACGCGACGCTGATGTTGTTGGTCATGATCGCGCTCGACGCGTACGGCTTGATGGCGACAATCGAGTGCGTCCACATTTCGCGCCGGCGGATCGTCTCGACCATCTTCGGCCCGAGGAGCTGACCGGTCAGTTCCGGACGCCCGGCTGCGAGCACGGCACCCAGGATCGCGGTGCCCCAGAAGACTGCCGCGGCGAGCGCGCACACGCCCAAATGATCGCGGACCGCACGCGGAAATCCATAGGCCAGGAACTGCCACACGCCCCCCGACGCCGGGCGATGCGCGGAATAGATGGTATTGTGGGCGCGGACGAGCAACCGATTGAGATAGGCCTCGACGCGGATCGACGCCGGATCCTCGCGTACCGTCGCCAGGTCCGACGCGACCTGGCGATAGAGTTGTCCGAGCTCGCGAAGCTCGTCCGGCTCGAGCGCGCGAAACCCTGAGCGCTGCGCGCGGTCGACGAGCGCGTCGAGCCGGCGCCAGTGCAACGTGCGCTGCTGCAGCCAGTGCGTGGTGATCACGTGAATCTGAGCGAGCCGCTGAGGATCGACACGCCCGAACAAGTCGCGCTCGAGCTTCCGCTCGCGGGACTCGGCAGCCGCTTTCTCGCGATCGCGCTCGACACTCTACTGCAGGGCGTCCTGTACTTCCTAGTGTTCGTCCTGCTGATGGTCGCCGGGCCGCGCCTGCTGCGCGACCTCCCTACCGGGCCCGTGTGGAGCACGGTCCTGCCGGCCATCGGCGTCCTGCTGCTCTTCGGCATCTACTGGGGGTACTTCGCGATCTTCGAGATCGTGTGGAAGGGCCAGACACCAGGCAAGCGCCTGGTGGACATCCGCGTCATTCGCGACACGGGCCGGCCCATCGATCCGACGGCCGCGATTCTTCGAAACCTGCTGCGGGCCGTGGATTTCCTGCCGGCCCTCTACGGCGTGGGCGTCGTGGTGATGCTGCTCAATCGCAACAGCCGGCGGCTCGGCGACTACGTGGCGGGCACGGTGGTCGTGCACGAACGCGAAGCCTGGGGCTCCGAGCCGGGCTGGTCGTCGTCGACGATGTCGATGCGGACCGCGCCGCAGTCGGCGCGTCTCTCCGACGCCGAGCTGGTGCTGATCGAGACCTACCTCGAGCGGCGATGGAATTTCGCGCCGGGCGTGCGTGAGGATCGCGCCCGGCAGATCGCGGAGCGGATCAGCCGGCGGACCGGTCTGCAGCCCGAGCCCGGCCACAACGTCGACGACTTCCTCGAGGCCGTCGCCCGTCAGGCCCGCGACGCCGGCCGCCTCCGATCCCGCCAGCCCTAGCCGTCAGTCGTTCCGGAGCGCGACGATCGGATCGACGCGCGTCGCCCGCCGCGCGGGGACCAGCGCCGCGACGAGCGACACGCCCGCGACGAGCCCGCCGACCGCCAGGTAGGTCAGCGGATCGCGTCCCGCTGACGCCGAACAGCGTGTTCTGGATGCCGCTCTGCAGCAGCCGCGTCACGCTGAGGGCGAGGCCGAGGCCGACCGCCAGCCCGAGGCCGATCTGCACGGCGCCCTGGCGCAGCACCATGCCCAGGATCCGGCCGGTGTTGGCGCCGAGCGCCATGCGCACGCCGAACTCCTGCGTCCGCTGGTTCACCGAGAACGACATCACGCCGTAGATGCCGACCGACGCCAGCACGACCGCCACGACGCCGAAGATCGTGAACATCGTCGCGATGATGCGGTTCGGCGCGACGAACGTGTCGATCTGGCTCTGCGGCGTGCCGACGAAGTAGAGCGGCAGGTTGGGATCGGCCTTCGCCACCTCGCGGCGCAGCGCCGTCGGCGAGCGCGTCCGCGCGGCTGGCCCGGCCGCGGCGTCGACGACGACCGTCGCGAACTGGCTGACGAACGGCGTCGGTCGACGCAGCGGGCCGACCGGCGTCGAGTAGAACGGCACGTAGAAGCCGCTGTCGTCGACGCCCGGATTGTTGAACGGCCCGAGCATGCGCACGGTCGAGACGACGCCGACGATCGTGCGCCACGGGCCCGGCCTGCGTGCCGTCCGCGTTGGCCGTGCGGAAGCGGCGGCCGATCGGCGCTGTCGCGTGCCGAAGTGCTTCCGCGCGAACGCCGCGTTGACGATCGCGACGGGCTGCCGCGCGTCGAGGTCGTCGTCGTTGAACGTCGCGGCCCTCGAGCAGCTTCTGGCCCGTGCACGTCGAAGAACGCTGCCGGTGACCTGCTCGAAGTTGGCGTTGCGGCCGGTCGCGGTCTGTCCGTGTACGCCTTGCCGTCGATCTCGATCGGCGCCGTTGCCGGAGAAGACCATGCGGAAGCGGCTGGTGAGGCCGACGGCCTGCGAACTCCGGGTCGGCCTGCAAGCTCGCGCAGCAGGCGATCGTAGAAGAGCTTGCGCGCGTCTGGCGTCGGATAGTCGCCGTCCATCAGGCCCATGCGCGCCGACATGACGCCGTCGGTGTCGTAGCCGTAGTCGATCGTCTGCTGCTTGAGGATCGACCGCACCTGCAGCAGCGAGCCGATGAGCAGCACGCAGGTGACGACGATCTGGAACACGACGAGGCCGCGCGAGATGAACGTCGACGCCGCGGCTGGTGTTGCCGCGGCCGCCGTCGCGCAGCACGCTCGCCGGCGTTGGCGCGCGAGGACATCCAGGCCGGCAGCAGGCCGGAGACGACGGCGGCCGCGACCGTCGCCGCCGACCGTGACGGCGAGCACGCGGCCGTCGATGTCGAACGTGATCCAGGAGGGCGGCGGATTGTCGAGGTTGTGGACTGTCGGCCGCGAGCCAGTCGATCGACCACGTACGCGAGGCGCGATGCCGACGACGGCGCCGATCGCCGGCGACGAGCAGGCTCTCGGTGAGCATCTGGCGGATCGAGCCGGATCGCGCGTCGCGCCGAGCGACGAGCGGACGGCCAGTTCCTTGGCGCGCAGCGTCGCGCGCGCGAACTGCATGTTCATCACGTTGACGCAGGCGATGAGCAGCACGCCGACGCAGAACGCCGAGCATCGTCCAGCAGCGTGCCGCGCAGCGGCCGCGGCGTGAAGGTCTTGATGCAGCGGCTGCGACCTGGCCGGTGTTGAACTGCTTGTTGGTGTCCGGATACGCCTCGGCGAAGCGCTGCGCGATGCCGGTGAACTCGGCGTTGGCCTGGTCGAGCGAGACGCCCGGCTTGAGCAGGCCGATGCACCGCCGGGCTGATGTCGCGCCGGATCGTTGCGCGGCGCGCGGCGGGAACTCGCTGTAGAGCGGAATCCAGAGCTCCTCGTTCGGTCGGGAAGGCGAAGCCCTTCGGCATCACGCCGATGATCGTCGCCGGCTTGCCGTTGATGCGCACGGCCTGTGCCGACGACGTCCGGCGGCGCCGCCGAAGTCGCGCTGCCAGATGCCGTAGCCGATGAGCGCGACCTTCTCGGCGCCCGGCTGGTTGTCGGCCGGCGGTGAAGTCGCGGCCGAGCATCGGCGCGACGCCGAGGATGCGCAGGAAGTTCTCGGTGACGTAGGCGCCGGTGTAGCGCTGCGGCTGGCCGTTCGACGGTGATGTTGACGGTCGAGCCGTTCAGGTAGGCCGCCATCAGCTCGAACGACTGCTGCGTGCGGCAGCAGCTCCTCGTAGTCCATCGCCGAGATCTGGCCGTTGACGCCGAAGAAGTTCGCGCGTCGTCGGGATCGATGAAGTTGACGCTGACGAGCCGGTCGGCGGTCGGGAACGAGAAGCCGCGCAGCATGCACGCCGTTGACCACGCTGAACATCGTCGTCACGCCGCAGATGCCGAGCGCGAGCACGATGACGGCGAGCGCGCAGAACCCACGCTCCTTGATCAGCACCCGCAGCCCCACGCGGACATCGCGTCGGAAGTCTTCAGCTGTCATCGCGTCACCTGACCGACACACGGCGCCGGAAGGACGCCGCGAAACCTACGTCGTTTAGACGGTGACGCGCCGACAACTGTTCGAACGACGCGGAGACTTCACACGAGAGACGCCCGGATCTGTTCGATCGTGAACGGTCTTCGGCTACCAGTGGACGGTCCAGCCGGCGCGCTGCAATTCACGCAGCCGGCGATCCGCCTCGCGCCTGGCGTCGGCCTCGTGCTCGAACGGCAGCACGACCATCGGTCGGTCGTTGCGGAGGAACTCGAGCCGCCAGCCGGCCGCCGTCTTCCGCAGGGCGGCATCAATGTGGTGGTGCCGCCGGCGCACGCGCCACAGACGATCCGTGAGATCCGCGCGCCCGGTCATGGCGCTCACGAGGCAGCGGCGACCCGCAGGGTTTGACGCGCGCCGTGCCGCGCGGCCGCGATCCAGAACAGCCCGCCGATGGCGATCGCCACCGGCACGATGAGCACCGCCTGACCCAGCGACGCCGCGTCCGAAATCACGCCAATGAGCGGCGGCGACGGCACGTCCCCAAAGAGATGGATGATCAGAATCTGCGCGGCCAGCGCCGTCGCGCGCATCGTGGGCGGCACGACGTTGACGGTGGCCGCGTTGATCGGCCCGGTCGACGCGAACAGCAGCACCTGCGAGAGTGCCGCGGCCGACCAGTACAGCGCGGGCGTCTCCGCGACAAAGACGACCACGGCAATCGGCGCGGCGACGAGCGCCGCTACGCCGGACACCCACCAGTACGCCTGACGATTCCGCACGAGCAGCCGGTCCGCCAGCCATCCGCCGGCAAACGTGCCAACGAAACCCGTGACGACGACAATGGCCCCGGGCAGGGTGGACGCCTGCGCGTGGGGCACGCCGCGAACGCGTTCGAAGAACGACGGCAGCCACGACGCAATGCCGCCAAGCGCGAACGTGTAGGCGGCATATCCGGCGCACGTCAGCACGTAGAGTCGATTGCCGGACAGCGCCGCCCAGGCGGCCTTGAGAGAAAAGCGATGGCCGGCGGCGACAGGCGCGTCCGCGGCCGGCGCATCGAGCGCGCCGCGCGGCGGATCGACCACCGTGAACATCACCAGTGCGGCCAGCACGAGGCCGGGAATCCCCGCGACGAAAAACGCCGCGCGCCAGCCGAAGTGCGAATCGACCAGTCCGCCAATCACGTAGCCGAGCGCCGACCCAATCGGAATGGCGCAGGCGAAGATCGCCATGATGCGGCCGCGGTGTTCCGGGACGTAGTAGTCGGCGAGCAGGGCCGGCGCGATCGTGCCGTACGCCGCCTCCCCGACACCGACCGTCGCGCGCGCGACGAAGAGCGACAGGAAGGACCCGGCGAGCCCGGCCGTGGCCGTCGCGAGGCTCCAGAGGCCGACGCCAAACGCCATCAGACGCGTGCGCCGCATCCGGTCGCCGAGCACGCCGAAGAACGGCGACGCCAGCATGTAGACGACCACGAACGCGGTCATCAGTGCGCCGAGTTTTGCATCGCTCGGATGGCCGAGCGTCGGCTCGCGACGCAGGCTCTCGAAGAGCGGCGGCACCACCCAGCGATCGATGTAGTTGAACATGTTGACCAGGGTCAGCACGACGAGCGCGCGCGTGCCCATGGCACGGAAGGATCGCGAGGAAGACGGGATCGGCACGGGCGGCGGTCAATCTCTCAAATGGCGGACGCGTCAGCCCGCCCGCTTCTGCATTCGAATCTCGCGCCCGCCTTCGGCAAACGACACCTCGTCCATGAGCTGATTGATGAGGTAGATGCCGCGTCCGCTCGGCTTGAAGAGGTTTTCCTCGGCGAGCGGGTGCGGCACGACGGATGGATCGAACCCGGGACCCGGGTCGCGGACGACGATGCCGACCTCGCCCGTGCCGTCGCACGTGACGGTACACTGCACCTGTTTCGTCGGATCGCCCTGGCATCCGTGCCGGACGGCGTTGGTCAGCGCCTCCTGCAGGGCGAGCTCCACGTGATGCTCGTCCTCGCCGCGGAAGCCCTTCTCGCGCAGGACCCGCATGACCCCTTCGGTCACCTGATCGATGGCTTTCGGGTCGGCAGGCACGACGAGGTTCAGCAGACAGCCCGAACAATACGGCAGCAGCCGCGAGATCTTCTCGACGTTGTCGAGGGAGGTGCGCAGCTCCTCGATGAGGCGCTGACGCTCGCGTTCGGCCGCATCCCGCGCCGCCAGGGCCACGGCCAGCTGATCGAGGTTGCCTCGCAGTTCGAGCTGCGCCAGCACCTGCCGCTTCAGCGCGTCGAGCGCGCCGAGCTGCTCGGTCGTGAGCCTGCGCGGCACGCTGTCCATCACGCAGATCGTGCCGAGCGCGTGGCCGTCGGAGGTGACGAGCGGCGCACCAGCGTAGAACCGCAGGCCGGCGGGGCCGGCCACGAACGGGTTGGTCGCAAAGCGCGCGTCCTTCTGGGCGTCTTCCACGATGAAGATGTCGGCCTGCCGGATGGCATGGTCGCAGACGGCGATGCTCCTGGCCGTTTCGGTGACGGTGACGCCCACCCGCGACTTGAACCACTGCCGGTCCTTGTCGATGAGCGTGATCAACGCGATTGGCGTCCCGCAGACCTGGCTGGCCAGCAGCGTGAGGTCGTCGAACTGGCGCTCCGGCTCGGTATCGAGGATGCGATAACGCCCGAGCGCCGCGAGACGCGCGGCTTCAGCGGTGGATTCGAGGGTCTGGTCAGCCATAGCGGGCTCCGCGACGATTATCGCATCGAGCCCCGCCCCGGCCGCCGTATCATGCTGTCGTTCAAAGGACCCTTCCCATGAAACGCAGCCTTCTTACGCTTGCTCTCATCGCCAGCGCGGCGCTTGCCGCGGTCGTCGCCCAAACCCTGCCCGCCGGCGTCCAAAAGGGCCCGTCGATGGGCGGCATCACCGAGTACGACTTCCCGAACGGCCTCAAGGTGCTGCTCTACCCCGACGCGTCGGAGCCGAAGATCACCGTCAACGTCACCTACCTCGTCGGGTCGCGCCACGAGGGCTACGGCGAGACGGGCATGGCGCACCTGCTCGAGCACATGAACTTCATCGAGACGACCAACGGCCGCAAGATCAAGGACGAGCTGGTCGCGCACGGCGCCAACTGGAACGGCACGACGTCCGACGATCGCACGAACTACTACGAGACGTTCACCGCGAGCGACGACAACCTGCGCTGGGCGCTCGGCCTCGAGGCCGATCGCATGGTGAACGTGAAGTTCACCAAGGAGATCCTCGATACCGAGATGACCGTCGTGCGCAACGAGTTCGAGCGCGGCGAGAACAACCCCGCCTCGATCCTCCGCGAGCGCGTGGCGTCGACCGCCTACCTCTGGCACAACTACGGCAAGTCGACGATCGGATCGAAAGAAGACATCGAGAAGGTGCCCGTACAACCGCCTCGCCGAGTTCTACAAGAAGTACTACCAGCCAGACGATGCCGTGCTCGTCATTACGGGCCGGATCGACGAGGCGAAGACCCTGCAGACGGTCGCGGACACGCTGGGCAGGCTGCCGCGCCCGACGCGCGTCCTCGACCAGACCTACACGGTGGAGCCGCCGCAGGACGGCGAGCGGTTCGTCGACGCTGCGCCGCGTCGGCACCGGCCAGAACCGTGATCGTCGCGTTTCACGCCGTGTCGGCCAGCCATCCGGACGCCGCGACTCTGCAGGTGCTCGCCGGCGTGATGAACGGCAGCGGCGGCGGGGGCCGTGGCGGGCGCGGCGGCGGTGGCGGGGGCGGCGCGACGAAGGGCGGCTCGCGAAGGCGCTCGTGGACACCAAGCTCGCCGAGTCCGCCAATCATGAGCTTCCAGCAGCTCCACGATCCCGGGCTCGTCGATGGTGACCGCGACGCTCAACCAGGATCAGTCGCTCGATGCCGCGCGCGACGCCATCTACAAGGCGCTCGACGACGTCGTCAAGAACCCGCCGACACGCGAGGAAGTCGATCGCGTGCGGACGCAGATGCTGCGTGGTCTCGAAAACAGCCTGTCGAATCCGCAGGCCATCGCCACCGGCGCGCTCAATACCGCCATCGCACAGGGCGACTGGCGGCTGTTGTTCCTCGCAGCACGATCGGCTGCAGGACATCATGCCGGCGGATCTCGTTCGGGTCGCCGAGGAGTACTTCAAGCCGTCGAATCGCACCGTCGGCTACTACATGCCGGATCCCGCGCCCGAGCGGACGGTCGTGCCCGCTGCGCCGGACCTCGTCGCGACGCTCGAGGACTACAAGAGCAAGGTCGACGGTCGCGCGCGGCGAATCCTTCGATCCGACGATCCCGAACATCGCGAGCCGCGTGGTGTCCTCGACGCTCGACAACGGCATGAAGCTGTCGGTGCTCAAGAAGCAGACGGCGACCAACATGGTGACGGCGACGATCGACCTGCGTTTCGGCGACGCAGACATCGCTCGCGGGCCAGCGCGACGCGGCGACATTCGCCGGCAGCCTGCTGATGGCGGGCACGAAGACGCACACGCGGCAGCAGATTCAGGAAGAGTTGCGCAAGCTCAACGCGCAGGTGAACGTCGAGCGGCGGCGGAGGCGGCGGAGGCGGGCGCGGCGGCGGCGGCGGCGGAGGCGGTGGCGGCGGCATCGGCAGCGCGACGGCGTCAGCATTTCGGCGCCGGCCGAGAACTTCGCCGCGGCGGTGAAGCTCGCGGCCGAGATCCTGAAGGAGCCGGCGTATCCGCAGGACGACTTCGATCGCGTCAAGACACAGCGGCTGAAGGCGCTCGAGGTCGTGCCGACCGAGCCGAATCAGCTCGCCAGCGAACGGCTCAATCGCCATCTGAGCCCGTTCGCGAAGGGCGACCCGCAGTACACGCCGACGCGCGAGGAGCAGGTCGCGCCGACTTCAGAAGGTGACGATCGAGGACGCGACGCGCTTCCACGACCAGTTCTACGGCGCCAACTACGGCGTCTTCGCCGTCGTCGGACCCGTCGAGCCGGCCGAGATGCAGAAGCTGGCGGCCGATCTGTTCGGGACGTGGAATACGACGAAGACGTTCCGCGCGCTCGTGACGCCCTTCAAGGCGGTGGCGCCCATCAACGAGAAGATCGAGACGCCCGACAAGGCGAACGCGGAGTTCCTCGCGGGCGAGCGCTTCCAGATGTCGCAGAACGATCCGGACTACCCCGCCATCGTGCTCGCCAGCTACATGTTCGGCGAGCCGATCACGTCGCGGATCTCCGATCGCATCCGCAACCGCGAAGGCCTGAGCTACGGCGCGAACGCGCGCATCACCGTGCCCGCGGAGGGCGACGCGGCGACGCTCTCCGGCACGGTCAGCCTCAACCCGGGCTTCGGACCGAAGGTCGAGGCGAGCTTCATGGACGAGCTCAAGAAGGTCTACACCTCGGGATTCACCGCCGAGGAAGTGGCCGCGGCGAAGAAGGCCTACGCCGACGCGCGGATGATCGGCCGGTCGACCGACGCCGCGCTGCTCAGCCTGCTCGTGCAGCACGCGCAGCTGACCGTCCGCTCAAGTGGGATGCAGGATCTCGAGGCCAAGATCCAGGCGCTGACCGCCGATCAGATCAACGCGGCCTTCCGGAAGCACATCGATCCGAACGGGGTGTCGATCGTCAAGGCCGGCGACTTCAAGGCCGCGGGTGTCTACAAGTAGCTCGCGCCGGGACCAATTCTCACTATCAGGCGGCCGCCGCCCGTCGCCGGCGCGCGAGGGCGGCGCCGAGTCCGGTGACGATGAGCCACACGGACGATGGCTCGGGCACGGACTGGATGACGGACCGCGGGTCGATGTGCGTCAAGCGACGCAACTGCTCGCGCTCGCCGGATGCCGACGCCGCAGCGTCGACGGGCGTTGCGCGCACTCGGTCAGCGTCGCCGGCCGCCCCACCGGCAAACGGCGGCAGCACCAGCGCGCTCTCGGCAAGCGAGGATCCGAACTGGAGATCGCGCGAGATGACGATCGGCCCGGCGATCGCCACCCGTGGCGCGGCCAACAGCGACGCGACGGCAAGAACTTGAAGCATGCGAGCGAGGAAAGTCATCGTCTTGTTCTCCGTCCCTCGACTATTGGCAACCGCCGTGACGCGGCGGTGACGGCAGGGCAAATTCGGCGACACGCGATCTGCCACTGGCGATCAGCACGTGGGTGAACGAGTGAATGGGCGAATGGGTGAATGAGCGAAGAGGCGAACGGACCTTGGACGACCTACGCCTTGAGCAGCTCGACGATCGTGAGGCCGTGGTAGTTGACGAAGTGCACGGCGTGTCGATCGAGGATCGCCTTGACGAGTCCGGCCTCGCGGCTGGACTCGCAATGGACGCCGATGCACACATGGCCCTTGGCAATTTCCTGGGCGTAGTGCTCGAGCGTGGCGTGCTCGCCGGTGGCGTGCTGCAGCCCGCGCCAGAAGCGCGCCACCAAACCGTGCTGCGCGCCCTCGGGGTCGATCGTCTCGACGCCAGCCTCGTCGAACCAGGTGTGGATGTCGTCGTTCGCGATGCCCTGATGGAGCAGGTCCGCGATGGCCGCCTCCGCGTCAGCCATCTCGTCGACCACGCCCATCAGCAGCCGCGTCGGGTAGACGCGGAACTCCGTGTCGCGCCGATCGGCGACGTGTGGTGTGGCCATTTCACCAGTGACGATGCAATCACGATACCGAAAAGGAGGCCAGCCGTGACCTGCGTTGTGCCGCCCGCCGCTCGGAACGGTGACATCGCATGGGTCATAGTGTGTAGCCGCGTCATGCAAATTGCCGGCGGGGCGCTACGTTCGTCATGACCAGGTGATCGGAGCGGCCTCGGTCGAATCGACGCCGACCACAGTGAGCGCCAGCGCGCCGAATAGGACCAGTGTCGAACGTGTGGGCCGTGGCGTGCCGGGCAGATGTCAGCCTACAGGTGCCGCCTGAATGCAATCTGACCGTTCCGCGCGCCCACTCTCGGTAGCCGACTGCCCAATCATGGACGGCCGTTCCGAACCCAGGAGCCAAAGGCGACTCGGTGTCACTTGAGAGGCTTGGCACCGGCCTTGCCTTAGATGGCAGGAACGGCGAAGTGCGCACAGAACTCGAGGCGCTCGCCAGGAAGGAAGCACATCATGAATATTCGATCCACTCGTCCAACCCTGAAGTGGGCCGTCGCGCTGGCCGCGTGTCTCGCGGTCGCGGTCGTCGTCAGCGCGCGGGCGCCCGAGACGCGCCAGCGCACGCCGGCTTCCGCTCAGACGATGGCGCCGATCAAGGCGGTGACGCCGCTGCCCAACGACGAGGCCGAGCGCGTCCAGAAATCCATCCAGGTCCTTACCGAACTGACCAGCGCGCCCGACAACGAGATCCCGTCGAATCTGCTCAACGACGCGGAAGCTGTTGTCGTGATTCCCTCGCTCATCAAGGGCGGATTCATCGTCGGGGCCAAGCACGGCCGCGGCATCATCAGCCGGCACTTACGCGACCGGCACGCCTGGTCTCACCCGGCGTTCGTGACGATGACGGGCGGCAGCATCGGCTGGCAGATCGGCGCGGAGTCGATCGACCTCGCACTCCTCGTCATGAACCAGAAGGGTGTCGACGCCCTGCTCGACGACAACTTCACACTCGGGGGCACGTTGTCAGTGGCGGCCGGCCCGGTCGGCCGCAGCGCGGAAGCAGCCACTGACGCGAAGTTGACGAGCGGCATTCTCGCCTATTCGCGGGCGCAAGGCCTGTTTGCGGGCGCGACGTTCGAGGGCGCGGCGCTTCACAGCGACGGCGAATCGAACGACGCGGTGTACGGCCCTGAAAGCAGTGTGCGATCGATCCTGACGGCCCCGCCGGCCACGACATCGCCGGCGCCCATTTCGGCCTGGACCGACCTGCTCGCGCGGGTGTCGATGGTGCGGAAATAGCATGCCGCGGATCACGGCGGAGTATGAAAACGAGGCCGAACGACACGAATGGCGCGCGGAGGTGCTCGAGTTCCTTCGCGATCATCTCCAGCCGCTCGAAGTCTATCGACTCACGCAGTCAGACCTCGCGTTCGGCGAGTTGCTTCCGCAAGCGCCTGCGTGGGTCGAGCAGGACGAACATGAAGAACGAACGCGCGTTGGGTTCGAACTAGGGCGGCTCGCCAGGTGAGCTCCTCGAGCCAGTTCAGCACGACGTGCATCGCTCTGAAATCCGGCCTTTTGCGATGCCGCTCGAGGCAGCGCTTGAGCAACGTGCGGACGCCGGCCGGCGTGCCGGTCGGGAGCGCGTTCCGATCGGGATCGCCGCGCAGCACCGCCGCGAGGACCTCCGTTAGGTCGCCGCCGTCGAAGACCCGCTTGCCGGTGAGCAGTTCATAGGACGCACAGCAAAAGGGCGCCTCGTCCGGGACTACGTGTTGGTGGCCGGCGCCGTTCCTGGACGTGGCCGCTCGGGCGGCCACTTGTAATGCTCGACCAGTTGCTCCGACGTGGTGTCGACCCGATAGGCGACGTTCGGCGCGAAGCGGAAATCGCTCGGCACGTGGAGGACCCGGAACCTCGAGGTGTCGCCGTGGTTGCGGCGAGCCCCTTCGAGCGTCTCGCGTTCGCGCTCTTCGCGGCCGTCCCGGCCGAAGAGACCATCGCCCTCGCCGACGAACTCGTGGCCGTGGACCACGCGCCCGTCGCGCGGATCGTAGACGACACAGACGTGCGACGGCGGGGCCTTCTTGCGCTGCGTTGATTCGAACTCCATCGCCCACTCCACTACGACCAGAAGTTGAGGAATAGCCGACCCCTCACGAAAGCGTCCCAGGCCGCCAGCTGGACCCGAACGCTGGTCATGCCCTTGCGAAACACAGCCTGGCGGTAGGTGTGTGAGCCCCACCAGCCGTCTTGCAGGAACGTCTCGGTGCCCTGGTCACTGACGACCTTGATGATCCCGAAGTACGCGGCAGGGGATTCACCCATGTCGCTCCATCCGGTGAGCGCGACCTCGGCGAAGGTGTCGCGCTTGTCCACCTTGACGGTCATCTCCCAGGTCGCGACCGTGTTTTGCGCGTACCCCCACCATCCGTGTGTTTCCTGTCCGACCATTGGCGCCTCCCTTCCGACTTCGTCAACGTGCGCACGGGCGGCGACAACGACGATTGCGCGCGCCCACGGGCGTGTCGAGCAGACTCGTCCGGCGGCACCGCCCAGGACCACTGTGGCCAGAAGGTGGGCTCCAAGAACCGCTGGCAGGGCGAGAGCGATGGTCGCCTCCGCTGAATGCGCGAGTGTGCTTCGAGGGTGTTTCACACGCTGCCACAGCCCAATGTCTCCGTCAAGGAAGACCGTTGCGGATCTTCGCCTTGGTCGGGCCCATGTGTCGACTCCGAGGAGGAGGACCGCTTCGTGCCGTCAGGCTTCATCCACACCGGCCGCTGTCACCTCCCGGGGATGCCGCACGCCCGGCAGTTCATCGCTCGGCCGCGCACGGCACGGCCGAGGCTGGACGCGCCGGGCGCTGATTCCCCGGAGAAGACGCGAGCCGCCCGAGGCGCGCGCGGCCTCGTCCGCTACTGGCGTGCCGACGCGACGGGCGTGGCGTCCCGCATCATCGTGAACGTGCTCGTGGCGATCAGGACCGCGACATCGGTCCGGGTGCCGGAGGCGACGACGCGATCGGTTTCCCCGAACGTGCCGGTGATCGCGTCGCCAGCCACGAAGCCGTCGAGATCCGCGGCCTGCAGAAACAAGTCGCGCTTGTCGCCCGTCGGACAGGTGAGTCCCAGCACCTCGCCGCCCGTGCACGTAACCGCCGAGAGCGTGAGCCGGTCGCCGTCGACCGTCCCTCCATACGTGCACTCGCCGCCCGTATGATCGATGTCGAGTGTGCCCGTGACGTTCCGGCCGTCCTGGGCAATTGCCGCACGGAACTCGACCGGGAAGTTGACGACGTCGCCGTCGAACAGTGGGGCGAGGCAGTCGGCGCCGGTGAAACTCCTGAGCGTGACCTCGCCGCGCCACATGCCGGCGATCGCGCCGGGCGGCGACGGCACGAGCGGCGACCGTTTGCCGCACGCGGCGACGAGAAAGAACGCGAGGACGACCGAGGCCAGCTGCAACAGGCGCGTCACATCGAAGTTCTCGAGCGGTTTCCAGGTCAGCATCCGGGCCATGACAACTGGGTAGGCCCGACCGCGGCATTTCCTTTCGCATGGGACCCGACGAATTCCGATCTCCTCGAGTCCTTCGATATCGCCCAGCTCGTCCGGCCGGCCCGTGGCGCGCCGACGTGGAACCAAGGCATGACGACTTGGCGCCTACCGCACCGGCTGCACCAGCGAAAATGGGTACACCATGCTCCGCGTCGGGCGATCCGCGTCGTAAACCACGCAGATGACCGATCCCACTGCCGGCGGCTTCCCCGATATCTGGCTGCGGCCGGTCGCTGTTGCGCCGTTCAGCAGCGGAAACTCGTAGGTCAGCGAGGCGTGCGTACCGCCGTGGGTCGTGTGTTGCCGGTGATGTGACGTGACAATCGCCGGCGCCGCACGGCCCTCCGTGAGGAGGCGGCGTTGCCACTGGATCGCGAAAAGGCACAGAAGGCCCATCGCTGCAGCAGCCGTCGCCACCACGAAGGGCAGCCAGATGGGCAGGCTCGGACCCGGCGTGCTGCCGAGGTCGTTCTGCTCGGGATCGTCAGGCAGATACCGCACGCCAATGGCCGAGCGGACTTGGAGCGTGCGCCGGCGGGCGGCCGAGACGCGCACTGTCGATTCGTACACGCGCCCGTCGACGACGAAGCGGTAGCGCACGCGACGGGAGTTGTCGCCGCTGGGCCAGAGTCGAGTGACTTCGCCAGCGGTCATGACGCCGCGATCGGCCAGCGCGCGCTGCGCGCCGGCTTGCTCGCGCGCTTCGCGTAAGAGCATGGGACCGCCGCCCACGCTTCCGACGAACAGCAGCGCCGCCAGCGCGACCAGCGCGCGGCCGCCAGCGGTGAGCTGGACGGGTCGCGGTCGCGACATCGCGAGCCGCGGCGGCGCCACGAACGTGCGTTGCAGGTCCGCCAGCTTGTGGAGCGCGCCCATCGGTCAGTCCTTCCGCGTGGTGCGAGGCGTCGCCGACTCGGCAGGCCGCGCCGGCAGCCGGCCCGCGTCTCGCAGCGTCCTTCGCAGCAGGAACTCGATCTGCGCGTTCAGGCTGCGCAGATCGGCGTCCGCCCAGCGCTGCAGCGCGTCGTGCAGCGCCGGGTCGATGCCGGAGGAGAAACGCCTTGCGCTCCGCCATCACGCACGTCCCCGGTGGCCTATTGGTACAGCGTGCCCGCGTTCACGACCGGCTGCGCGTCGCGATCGCTGCAGAGCACGACGAGCAGGTTGCTCACCATCGCCGCCTTGCGCTCCTCGTCGAGCTCGACGACCTGCTTGCTGCTCAGCTGCGTCGAGCGCCATCTCCACCATGCCGACGGCGCCTTCGACGATCTTCTGCCGCGCGGCGATGATCGCGGTCGCCTGCTGGCGGCGCAGCATCGCGTTGGCGATCTCCGGCGCGTACGCCAGGTGGCTGATGCGCGCCTCGATCACCTCGACGCCGGCCTTGGCCAGCCGGTCCTGGATCTCCTCGCCGCAGCCGCTGCGAGACCTCGGCGGCCGATCCGCGCAGCGACAGCTCGCCCTCTTCGTGCGCGTCGTACGGGAAGCGTCGTCGCGAGATTCCGCACGGCCGACTCGGTCTGCACGTGGACGAAGTGCTCGTAGTCGTCCACCTGGAACAGCGGCCTCGGCGGTGTCGACCACCCGCCAGACGACGATCGCGGCGATCTCGATCGGATTGCCGATGTGGTCGTTGACCTTGAGCTTGCCGCTCTCGAAGTTGCGCACTTCGAGCGAGACGCGCCGGCGCGTCGTCAGCGGATTCACCCACCAGAAGCCCGGCGTCTTGATCGAGCCCGGGTAGTCGCCGAACAGCAGCACGACGCGCGCGGTGTTCGGCGGCACGACCGTGAAGCCGAACCAGCAGAGGCCGTCGAGCGCGAGGACCGCCACCACGGCCGCGATCAGCCAGGCCGTTTCCTGCACGTCGGACGACGACGCAGCATCACGATCGATCCGGCCAGCGCCGCCAGAAGCACGCCGACCATTCCCCACCCCGACCAGCCTTTGGCGACCTTTTCCTGCAGCATGGCGTGGCCCTCCCGGGACCGTGCTATCGTTTTGATATCACTACGACATCACGGCTGTCAATGGTCCGAGAAGACGGACACGCGGGCGACGCGCCAGAGGAGAGAGTTGGCCGGGACCGGCCGATCGCGCAAACTTGCGCCGATCCTACGTACGCTGCCTGCGTGACGCGCGCGCCGCCAGAAGGCCCGCGCCGACGAGCGCGAGCGTCATCGGCTCTGGCACGGCTGGCACCGCAGTCGGTTCGGCGAACACGAAGTCGTCCATCACGACGAGATCGGTGCCCGGGGCTTCGACGCCACCCAGCGCGGCCGTGCCGGTCGTGATCCGCACCCGGGCGATTTGCTCACCCGCGTTGAACAGCACGCCGAGGAACGAGAGCGACTGGTCGGCTGTGGTCCCGGCCGGCACAGATCGCGACGCCAGCAGGAAGTTGTTCTGATCGAAGAAGTCGAGACGCGTCGAGTTCGCGAGGTCGACGTCCGAGAACACGGCGCCGAACGCCGACACGAACGCCGGCGTGCCGCCGCTCGACCCTGGCAGGAAGAACGTGACGTCCGTGATGTTGCTGCCGACCGGCGTGAAGAGCCGCGTCGGGCTGAAGGGCAGGAACTCGCCGGCGTAGCTCGCATTGCCGAGATCGCCCGCTTGCGCCTGCAGGAAGCCCGTGCCCGGTGTCGACATCAGTGCGCCACGGTTGTTGAGGAACGCCGTGAGCGGCGTGCCGGTCGCCGTCGGGGTCGTCAACCCGCCGCCGTCCCAGTTGATCTCGCGACGCCCTGATGTCGTCGCGCCGCCATTGCCGTTGTTGATGCCGCCAATCGCGGCTCGGAAGTTGTCGACGGTCGCCTGGATGCTCGCGGAGTGTTGTCGCCTCCGACGCTGAAGGTGATCGCGGAGGCCAGGCTCACCGACGGTGCGGCAGCAGCAGTAGAGACGTAACAGCGACGACACCAGTGGTCGGAATTCGTGCAGACATGACATCCCCCGTGCCATCTGGGGCGCATGGCGGCGTCGATTGAAGCAAGAAGTACGCCCTTCGCCCCGATCTTGTCAGGCCGCGATCACACTGGAGGGGAGTCTCAGAAGTCAGCCGGAGAGCGCCCAGAAGGCGCCCTCCCTCGCCTATTGCCCGCAGGCGGCGGCCTGGCCCGGCGTCGTGACCTTGCCGGCGCGGACGGCAGCGAGGAACTCAACGAGCGGACAGAACTGCGCGGCTTCGCGAGGCTCCGTGCGCACGGTGCCGTCAGGCATGGTCCGCCTCACCACCGTATTGGTGATCCCGACCGGCACTCGAAGCAGGACCGTCGAGTCATCCACCGGAAGGCCGGCCAGATTGTCGTAGAACGCACGCCAGCCGCCGTTGGTCTCCTGACCGCCGGGCGCGGTCGGGCTGCGCGGGTTGAACAGATACTGTTCGACATTCGAGATGTAGAACGCGCTCACGCGCAGGCCCTTCGTGCGGAGGAACTCGCCGACCGCGCGAAGGGCTCTCGGCCCGCCGAAATCCGCTTGAATCGGCACGATGAGATTGCGGCGCTGGAGCGATCGGATGAACTGGAATTGTTCATCGCTGGCGAGGAAACTCCGCGGGACGCCGCCGGCATCCACGGCCGACGTCAGCTTGACGAAGTTCGTGTTGGCCGTCGTGAGTCCCTTGAGGCCGCCGGCATAGTCGATCGCCGGACCAAACCTGAAGAACGCGTCGTAGACGTATTCGAGCGCCTTCAGATCTTCGGCCGACAGCGCGAAGCCGTGTGCCTGCGTGAGGAGCGTCTCGACGTCGGCGATGTTGGCGGCCAGCCGCGCGCGATCGTCGCCAGGCGCGATCGCGAATCGCTGCCAGAGCGCGTCGGGCGCTGCGTTCGAATCGATCCGGTCAGGCACCGGGACCGAGAAGAGCCGCGCGATGAACTCTTCGCGCGAGCTCGACAGCTCGAACAAGGCCTTGTACAACAAGTGCTGCACGACCGCCTGCCGCCGGATGTCGAACACGATGCCGATGGCGGGGCGGATCGCGGCGATGTAATGAAAGTTCTGCTCCGGACCCACGCCCAGGTAGGCGCCGCCGTGCGGTCCCGACTTCGGCGAGCATTCCCGCGGCGACGGCAAAGTTGGGCTCGTTGGAGGTGAAGTTGTCGGCGTGAAACGTGCCACCCGGCTCGGACGCGTCGGTCACCAGCCCCCAGAATTCACGGTCGGAGAGCCGCGGGAGCGACGCCTGCAAACGATCCGCCCGCACCCTCGGCGCGGCGCCAACGTGCAGCGCGGCGGCGGCGACCATCACCGCGGTCAGGGGAATCGGCCAGGCGATCTTCTTCATCGGCTGAGGGCGGGCTGTACGCTAGACGACGGGCTCCCACGTTAGACGACTGGATGCGATCATCGGACGGCGGCCTCCCCACGCTCGTCTCACATCCAAAGCAGACTTTGCTCGGCAAAGTATTCTGTGATTGAATAGCCGACATGCTTCGAGCTCTCCTGCGCGACCTGATTCATGCCGGCCGATCGTTGGCCCACGCTCGTTCCTACAGCATCGTGTGCGTCGTGTCGCTGGGAATCGGGATGGCGCCTGTCCTGGCCGTGCTGTACGGCATGCGCATCTTCAGCGCGCCGCCTCCCGGCCTGAACACAGACGGGCTGGTCGAGGTCGTCTCGACACGACAAGGCCCGCGGGCGCCAAGTGCCCTCTGGTCCTATCCCGATTACGTGGACTTGCGGAACGCCGCGACCGGGATGACGATGACCGGCTGGGCGAGCGGAGCGAGCGAGGTCCAGCCGCCAGGAGGCGGCCGGACGGAATCGGTGCCGACGCTGTTTGTATCGACGAACTACTTCACGACGATCGGCGTCGCCCTGTCCCGCGGGCCGGGATTCAGCGCCGACAACGCCGGCCCTGTCGTGATTCTCGGACACGACTTCTGGCAGCACCATCGCAACGCCGATCCGGACATCGTCGGGAAGACCCTCACCGCTGGACGGGATCCCGCATGTCGTCGTCGGGGTCGCTCCGGAACAGTTTGATGGCCATCTCAGTTTCCAGGGCGCGGAGTTGTTCGTGCCACTGGAACGGCGTCCACCCGCCCGGCCGGGCCACGACGTCCGTTTCGATCGGAGCGAGGACTGGGTGCACATCCATGGACGCCTTGCTCCTGGCGTTGGCGTCGCCCAGGCCAGCGCCGCGGTTTCCGCAGTCACCGCTCAGCTCGCGAAACAATATGCCAGCACGAACGAGCTCAAGATCGGCGTCGTCGAGGCGTACTGACCCTCCTGGGAACCTCCAACGTTCCGACATCGCGATCGTCGAAACCGCTGCGCTGACACTGACCGGCATCGTGCTGCTCGTCGTGTGCTCGAATCTTGCCGGCATGATGCAGGTCCGCAGCGCCATGCGCGAGCGGGAGTTGTCCATACGGCAGGCGATCGGCGCCAGCCGGGGAACGCTGATCCGGTATCTCCTGGCGGAATCGATCATCCTGCCGGGGATCGGCGCGGTTCTCGCCTCGACAGTGCTCTTCAACATTCCGTCGCTGCTGGCCTGGATGGCGGGGCAACCCCTGCCGCTTCAGTTGCAGCAGGCGCTGAAGGTCGATCTCTCCGTCATTGCGAAGTGTGCCGGTCTCTGTCTCGCCGCGAGCCTGCGTCTTCGGATTGTTGCCGGCCGTGCGCTTCAGTCGTCCCGCGATCATCTCTACCTTGAAGGATGACGCGGGCGGGGGCGGCTTCCGCGTCGGCCGCGTCCATCGCGTCACCGCCGCGGCGCAGGTCGCCATCGCCGTGCCCTTGCTGGTGATGGGTGGCATGTCGCTCGATCGAGTCCGCGCCACAGCGACCTCCGAACTGGGATTCGCGTGCGACCTGCTGTACGCGGCGCCGTTGCCACTGGACGCCGGCACGAACCAGCGCTTCCAGATCCGCAACGCCATCGAGCAGCTCGCGGGAGCGGGCGGTGTGGCGTCCGTCACAGTCGCCGACGGCCTGCCGCTGGACTTCCGGTACCGTGTCAGCAGGGTCGCGTTGGCGACGGAGGCCAACGCGGCCCCGCAGTTCGTTCACGCTCACGTGACCCGCGTCGGTGACGGCTACCTGGCCACGATGGGAATCCCACTTCTGCGCGGGCGCGGTTTCACTGCCGAGGACGGCCCAGGCGCCGAAATGGTGACCGTGATCTCGAAACAGCTCGCCGATCTGCTCTTCCCGAATGCCGACGCCGCCGAAGCTATCGGCCGTCGATTGACGTTCGGCACCGACGAGAAGACGCGGCAGGCCCTCACCATTGTGGGCGTCACCGGCGATTTCCCGACGTCGCAGATGAGCACCGAACGCGCTCAGTTGCTGCTGCCGCTGGCCCAGCACTCAGATATTCGCAGCGATTCGGTGCCGATCAGCAACGACATCGACGAAACGCCGCGCCTGATGCTCGTCGCGCGCAGCGCCGCCGGGGCCAGCCCTGAGCATGTGATCACGGCGCTCGAGAGCGTGGTCCGCGAGCGCGATCCGGCATTCCCGCGCGAACGGATCGTGACCGGCGTGTGGCTGCGCAAGAACAGCATGAACGACTTCCTGACGCAATCGGCGGTCGCGGGCACGACCGGCGGCGTGATCCTGACGCTCTCGGCGCTGGGCATCTACGGCGTCGTCGGATTGATGGTCGCGACGCGCACGCGCGAGATCGCCGTGCGGGTCGCGCTCGGCGCTACACCCCGGCGCGTCATCGGCCTGATCCTGGTGGACGTGGTGAGGCTCGTGACGCCTGGTGTCGGCGTCGGCGTGCTCCTCACGGCTGCGCTCGTGCGCCTCAACGGCGACAACATGGGCATCCCGCTCAGCAACATCGAGAACATCGCCTACGTCGCGGGCGCCGCGATCGCCATTCTCGTCGCGGTCGTCGCGAGCATCGTACCGGCTCGCCGCGCCGCGTCCGTCCAGCCCATGCTGGCCCTGCGATCGACGTGAGGAAGAGTCCCGGTGCGCCGGTGCCGGCGCGATGCGGCGCCACCGGCTGACCGTCATTCTCCAGCACGACCTCCCGGCCTGCGCGCGGAGAAATCGACGAGCTGGCGGTCCGCCCGGTTGCCCCCGCGCGCGATCTGCCGTAATCTCGGCCCTTCAGGCCGGTCATGCGCACGAGCACTGGTTCAGCTCCACGCGACCGGCCCGGCCACTGCGGGCGGCTGGGTGCTCCGACGTGGTCCTCGAGAAACGCAAATCCGACACCAGGAGCACACAGATGACCGCTGATGACGCCGAAGTCCGCGTGGAACTGTCTCGCCTGCGGGCCGACCTGGCCGCCGCCCAGTACGCGATTCGCAAGCTCGAGCGGCGTGCCGACGGCCGCCGCATGGCGCTGGCCCTCCCGCTCGTCGCCATGACGATGGCCCTCTGTGGCGGCTGGGAGCTCGCCGCGCAGGGCACCGGTCGCACCGTGACCGCGCCCTTCTCGGTCGTCGACCGCAACAACAAGCCGATCGTCACGATCGCCGACGACGGATCGACGCGGAGCCTGCGCCTCTTCGACGGATTCGAAGCATCTCGCGGCGGCGATGACCGTGGCCGGCGGCGGCGGCATCGTGAAGACCTTCCTCCTGTCCGACTCCACGACGTCCTCGGCCATCGGCGCCGTCGAGGGCACCGTGGGCTGGACGATCCGGAAGCACGACATCGTCGTGGCGACGGCCGATGCCGCGCTGACCGGCAGCGGCCTCATCAACGTCAGCAACAGCCAGGGCCAGGTCGTGGCCAGCCTGCAATCGGTGAGCAATCGCGGTCAGGTCTCGGTCTTCAATCCGCAGGGCGTCGCGATCGCCTACCTGACCGAGAGCGACAAGATCCCGGGCGCGGGCAACGTGACGGTCACGAACACCACGGGCAAGGGCGTGTTCTCGGCCGGGTTCGACGGGACCGAAGGGGCCGCATGCGCGAACCTGAAGACCGGCATGTGGTGCCTCGGCAAGAACCTGCCCCTGACGATCAAATAGCGTGCGGCGGATGGCGCTCTGGGTCGTGGCGGCCGCCGGCCTCGCGCCGGCGACGGGACCGGCCGCGCCGCCGGCGCCCACGGTCCCCCTCTGTCCCGGTCTCACGATCGTCACTGCCGTGAGCCAGCCCAACGGCGACTACGAGTCGATCAAGACGATCGAATCGGTGGGGCCGGCCGACGTGCGGCTGAAGTACCTCGTCGGAATCGAAGGGCGGCGATCTGTTCTCGACGACCACGGAACTCCGCAAGGTTGTCATCCATCGCACGATGCTCGTGGCTGACCTGACTTCGGCCGACACCTACCAGCAGACGTTTCTCGAGAAGTCCGACGAGACGATTCCAGGCACGACCTCCATCGGCACGTCGGCCGCGGTCCTGCATGCGCTCACGACGAAGGGCGAAGCCGCGTTCGGCATCTCGAACACGTACGGCGGGCTGGAACTGAGAGCCGATCGCACCGTGTTCCCGAACTATTACCAGTACATACAGCGCGGCGTGCTGAAGCGGATCGGGATGACGAGCCTGCCCGTGATCGTGAACGACACGCTCGTGAACCTCCCGGCCGTCCAGGCGGGCGGCGACTTCGTCGGCGATCGGGCCGAGTTTTTCTTCCTCGACGACGAGCGCAACCCGCTGACGCTCGCGTTCCGTCTCGGCGTGGGCGGGCTCAAGCCGCTGACGCCCGACGAGATCACGTACTGCGCGTCGATGACGAAGGCCGGGATCCCGCCCGACCAGATGCCGGCCCGGTTGCACTGCGATCGCCCGCAGGGCGGCGACCGTGACGCGCTGCGGGTGATCAAGATCTCCTCGCCCTGCCAGCCAGCCGAACAGCCGGCCCGCGGGGGCGGCGGCAGCGTCGGCGCGGGCGCCGGCGTGGAGGGCCTGCGGATCCCCGATGGCCACGGCGCGGGCGCGGGCACCGGCGCGGCCAGCGCGCTCGAACAGCAGCTCGCCGACACGGGGAAGGCCGACGTCTACAGCATCTACTTCTCGTTCAACAGCGACGCCATTCGCGAGGAGTCGGAGCCTACCTTGAAGGAGATCGCCGATTTGCTGCGCCGGCACCCGGACTGGCGGCTGATTGTGAACGGCCACACCGACAGCATCGGTGGCGACCGGTACAATCTGGACCTCTCCGACCGGCGGGCGGCGGCCGTCAAGGCGGCGCTCGTGGGCCGGTACGGCATCGACGCGACGCGCCTGCAGACGGCCGGCTTCGGCCGCTCGCAGCCGAAGGACACCAACGAGACGCTCGAAGGACGCGCCCGCAACCGGCGCGTGGAACTGGTGCGGCAATGAAACGATACGAGCTCGTTCCAATCGGCGTGCTGATCCTGGCCGCCACGGCGCCCGCCCGACCGGTGGCCACGAAACCCTCCGCCCCAGACCTGCTCGCGCGGACCCGGGCCGCATACGCGGCGCTCCGCACCTACGCCGACACCGGCACCGTCGAGAACGTGTTCGGGCCGGCGGCCGGGCGGCTACGCGAGACGTACACCTTCCAGACGGCCTACCGCGCCCCGCGGCAGTTCTACTTCGACTTCGTCAAGACGAACAAGATGGACCGGTTCGTGGTCTGGAGCGACGAGACCGCGTTTCATACCTGGTGGCAGACGACGGGCGTCAAGCAGGACTTTCCGAAAGGCACGGGCGCGGCTGCGTTCACCACGGGTGCGCAGCCGACGCACAACGCGCTGCTCCAAATCGCGCCGCTGATTCTCGACCGCCGGACTGACCGGCACGATCACTGAATTCGGCGAGATGTCGGCGGCCGGTACCGAGGTCGTGGGCGGCCGCCCGTGCCAGAAGTTCGTCGGCGTCGCGAAGTCCACGTATCAGACGAGCGGCCGCGTGGTGAACGTGCGCGGGACATCGGTGTGGATCGACGCCGAATCGCTGCTCGTGCGCAAGGTGTTCGAGGACACGCCCGAGGGTGGCGCCGCCGGCTACGCCAACCAGGTGACGACCACGTTCGAGCCGCAGGTCAACCCTGTGTTGGACGATTCGCGTTTCCACTTCACTCCGCCGTCGGGGCGAGGTGGGTTCGAGTAGCCGGTCGGGCCCCTGACGGACCTTCGCCACGCCCTCCGCCTGCTGTGGAAGTGTGGGTCTGCTCTCGCGGGAGACGGCCGACCCTACTTCAATCCCGTCACCTGGTAGAGGCTGTACAGGCTCCGGATGTAGACGTAGGCGTACGACTTGCCGTCCGGCGTCAGGCGGATGTCGCCAATGCCTCCGACGCCGACCGTATCGCGCGGGGGATCTCGTGGATGAGCGTGCGCTGGCCCGTCGCGACGTCGATCGAGAAGATCCGCGCCGGGAGCCGGCCGCTCCTCACGAAGAGCGCTCGGCCGTCGCCGCGCCATCGGATCGGCGTGTCCTGAGGCTCGCCGCCCTGGATCGGCTGCGGGTCTCCGCCGTCGACCGGAAATCGCGCCGGCAGGCCCTTCAGCGCCGCCGCAACCCACTTGCCGTCCGGCGACAGGGTGTCCGATCGGACGGCCACGCCTTCGGGCGTCACCGCGACGCGGGGCGCCGCCCTTCAGATCCTGCATGTACATCCGGAACGCCTTCCCTCCTCGAAGCCCGGAAAAAGAATGCGCTGGCCGTCGGGGAACCAGCCCGCGAACGAGTAGGCCTTGATGCCCGACGGAGGAACGGTTCGCGGTTCGCCTGGACCGGTCGGCAGAATCGACGAGCCGGTTCTGCATCAAGGTCGATGGCGAGCGCCCAGCGCCCGTCCGGCGACAGATATTGCGAGAGGCCCTTGCCGAGACGCACCGCCGGCGATTGATCGGTGCCCCTGAGATACACCGCATACCCGGCTCCCCCGCCCACGCCCTGCTCGGAGAAGAGGATCCTGGCGGCCGTCGGCGGAGATATCGCTGACCCACGAGAAGTCCATCCACGTCAGCTCGGTCTCGTCCTTCGCCCGCCAGGCGCGAGCACCATGATCGACGGCCGCCGGCTCCGTGCGCGAGGAGCACCCGTCCGTCCGGCGCGATGTCCTCGACGTCGAGACTGCCCGGCGCGCTCATTACCGTCCGACCTTCCCCGCCAGCGTCGCCGCGAACATCGCGTGATCCGTGCCCAGCGCCTTTCCACCTCCGCCTGACGCGCTGAACCAGATTTCGTCGCCGGCGGGCGCCCCAGTGGACGCCGAAGATGTCCTCCCATCCGGCCGAGATAGCCGTCCGCTTCCCTTTGAGATCGATGACGGCGACATCGCCGCGGTTGTCGATGGCGACCGGATGCTCGGCAAATGCGAGGCGATCTCCCGTGGGCGAGACGGCCAGATCGCTCAGCCATCCCTGGCGTTGTACAGCCGGTGCCGATCGGGAACTCGATCCGGTCACGGCCGTCGACCGTATGGACGACCGCCAGCGAGTCGCCGATCCGGTCCCCAGTCGGCGGACTGCACCCTTCTCGAGCACCTCGCGCGGAGCGCCGCCGCCGATCGGGCATGCCGCGCCAGCACCGTGTTCGCCGCCGGGCTGGTTAGCAGCACCGCCATCTCGCCGCGCTTCGACACGGCCTGGAGATCCGCCCGCAGGCCGATCGCCCTGGACTCCGGGCTGCCGGGCTGCGCTGAGTACAGCTCCAGCGGTCGCGCCTTCCCATCTGGCCGCATAGACCAGCGTCCGGCCGTCCGGTCCGAAACGGGCGATGGTACACGTTCGCCGCGCCTGAAGGTCAGCGGCTGAAAGACGGGGCTGGCCGGAGCGCCGCGCTCGATCTGCCCGGCCACGAACAACCCGGCGCCGGCGGCGGCGGCGGCGAGCGCCAGGGCGACCGGCCGGAGCCAGGACGCGTCGGCCGCGGCGACGGAGCCTGCACCGCGGTCTGGCTCGACGTCGCCCGCCAGCGCCTCGAGGTCGAAGGCAATGTCGCGCGCCGACTGGAAGCGCTCCTCGGGGCTCTTCTCCAGGCAATGCAGGACGATCCGATCGAGTCACCGGCGGCAGCGGCGGTCCGCCGGCCTCGGCGGGTCGCGGGATCCGCCTTGAGGATCGCGTTCATCGTCTCGACGGCCGAGTCCCCCTGGAACGCGCGGCGTCCCGGTGAGCATCTCGTAGAGCACGACGCCGAACGAGAAGATGTCGGATCGCTGGTCGACCTTCTGTCCGCGCACCTGCTCCGGCGACATGTAGCCCACGGTGCCGAGCACCGTGCCCGGCGCTCGTCCGCGGCGCGGCCGTCGCGAGCGCCGGTCTCCGAGTCGACGGCCGGCGCCTCGGCCATCTTGGCGAGGCCGAAGTCGAGAATCTTGACGCGGCCGTCGCGCGTGACGAACAGGTTGTCCGGCTTGAGGTCGCGATGGACGATCCCCTTGCTCGTGCGCGGCGGCCAGCCCCCGTGCGATCTGGGTCGCGTAGTCGATGGCCTTGCGTCGTGGCAGCGGCGCGTCGCCGACCCGCGCGCGCAGCGTCTCGCCCTCGAGCAGCTCGGAGACGACGTAGGGCGCGCCATCGTGCGTGCCGATGTCGTAGACGGCGAGGATGTTCGGGTGGTTGAGGGCGCCGATCGCGCGCGCCTCCTGCTCGAAGCGGCGCAGGCGCTCGTCATCGGCCGCGAAACTGGCCGGCAGCACCTTGACGGCCACCTCCCGCCCCAGTCGCGAATCGTGCGCGCGATAGACCTCGCCCATACCTCCGGCACCGAGGGGGGCGACGATCTCGTACGGTCCAAGCCGCGTTCCTGCCGTCAGGCTCATGAGCGTGGATTATGTCATCAAGGCCGAGTAGCCGGCCTGGCCCGGAAACAGTTACGATCCCGCTGACTACACTTCCGTCGAATCGAGGCTTCTACGATGACGTCATCGCCCAACGCGGCAGCTTCGCCTTCCGCGGGCTTCTTGTCCGGCTCCCTGACCGACCTTCGCCACGCCTTCCGTCTGCTGTGGAAGTCCAAGCGCATCACCGCCACGACGCTCGTCACGCTGGCGCTCTGCATCGGCGCGACGACGGCGATCTTCTCCTCGGTCTATTCGCTGATGCTGAAGCCGCTGCCGTTTCAGGAGCCGGAGCGGATTGTCGAGCTGTACACGTCGGCGGTGAAGGCCGGCCTGAACCACATGCCGGCCAACGTCCCGTTCTACCTCGACTACTCGCAGAACGCGTCCTCCTACGAGAGCATCGGGCTGTGGACGTTCGGTCTACGGCCTGGTCGGAGAAGAGGATTCGGTCGTGCGCGTCCCGGGCGTGCGGATGACCGCCGAGATCTTCAGCATCCTGCGGATCCAGCCGGTGATCGGCACCTTTTTCACGAAGGACCAGAACCGGCCCGGGCGCCGACAAGGTCGTCGTGCTCACGCAGTCCTACTGGCAGTCGCAGTACGGCGAGAGTCCCGAGGTCCTCGGCAAGGAGATGCGGATCGACGATGAAGCGTACAAGGTGATCGGCGTGGCGCCGCGGGCGCTCGAAGCGTTCGACGCGCGGATGAAGTTCGTCGTGCCGTTGAGCTGGCCCCCGGCCGCGGAGAATCCGCAGGGCCGCTACGGCGTGGGCATCCAGCTGTTCGGGCGCCTCAAGCCGGGCGTCACGGCCGGCCAGGCGGACGCCGAGGCCAAGATCCTCGAGAAGCGCTACGTCGACGCGGGACCGCCGCCGTTGAAGGACTTCGTGGAGCGCTCCGGCATGACGATGAACGTCGGCGGCGTGCAGGAGCAGCGCGTCCAGCCGGTGCGGTCGACGCTGCTGATGCTGCAGGGCGGCGTCGCGTTCGTGCTGCTCATCGGCTGCGTCAACGTGGCGAATCTCCTGCTCGTCCGGTCCAACGCCCGCCAGTCGGAGATGGCCATCCGATCCGCGCTGGGCGCCGGCCGCGCCGACGATCGCGCGGCAGTTCCTGCTGGAAAGCCTGCTGCTGACCGTCGCTCGGCGCGGCGCTGGGGCTGGGCGTGGCGTGGGGCGCGCTGCGGGTGACGAACTTCTACCTGGCGAAGATGCTGCCCCAGTCGCTGCCGGCGTCGCTCGACTGGCGCGTGCTCGGATTCGCCGTCGGCGCTCACCGTCGTGGTCGGCCTGCTCATCGGCCTGATCCCGGTGTTTCACATCCTGCGCACGAATCTGGCGGAGGTGATCCAGAGCAGTTCGCGCGGCGCGTCGTCGAGCCGCGGCGTGCGGGCGTTGAGCGGCGTCCTCGTCGTCGCGCAGGTCGCCGTGGCGCTGATGCTGCTGACCGGCGCCGGCCTGCTCATCCACAGCTTCGCCGAGGCCCTGAGCGTGGATACCGGACTCGATCCGGCGAACGTCGTGACCGCGCGCATCGCGTTGACGCGCCAATATCGAGCCAGCGACGAGGCCGCCAACAAGATTCGCGAACGCCTGCTCCAGGCGATGCGCGAGATTCCGGGCGTGACGTCCGTGGCGCTGTCCTTCTCCACGCCGTTCCAGGGCGGGCTGCCGATCAACGCGTTCACGCTGGAGAACGACACGCTGCCGCCGGGTTCGCCGCAGCCGGGCGCGTTCCGCGTGATCGTGACGCCCGGGTACCTCGAGACGCTGGGGCTGAAGCTGGTGGAGGGCCGCTTCTACGAGGACGCGGACATGGCGCCCGATCGGCGTCTGTTCGTCGTCGATCAGAGCTTCGCGCGGAAGTTCTTCCCCAATGGCTCGGCGGTGGGCGGACGCTTCACGTTTGGCGGCCGGCCGGACAAACCCGAGGACTGGCCCACGATCATCGGCGTCGTGAAGGACGTGCCGCACAACGGCGTCGAGGAGAAGAGCGGCAATCCGTTCATCTATCAGATCATGCAGGGAGGACGACCGGGCGGATTGACGCTGTTCCTGCGAACGGCCCGGCCGGCGAGCGACGTGGTGTCGGCCTTGCGCGACAAGGTGCGCGCCATCGATCCCGCGCTGCCGCTGTTCGACGCCGGCAGCCTCGAGGACGCCGTGGGCTCGTCCTTCGACAACCGGCGCGCCGTGATGCTGCTGCTCGCGGCGTTTGCCGGCCTGGCCCTGTTCCTCTCGGCCCTCGGCATCTACGGCGTGCTGGCCTACGACGTGTCGCAGCGGACGCGCGAGATTGGCGTGCGCAGCGCGATCGGCGCGTCGCGGGGGCAGATTGCCGCGCTGATCCTGCGGCAGGGGTTGTGGAAAGGCGGCATCGGCGTCGCTGCTCGGCTTGATTGGCGCGGCGCTCCTCAGCAGTTCGATGACGACGCTGCTCTTCAACGTGAAGCCGACCGATCCCGCCGTATATGCGGCGGTGTCGGTGGTGCTGATCGCCGTTGCGCTCCTCGCGAGCTATCTCCCGGCGCGACGCGCGTCGCGGATCGATCCACTCGTGGCTCTGCGGGATGAATGAAGGTCCGTCGACCCTGACGCCGCTCATGCGTCGCTCAGATCTTCCTGAGGCAGATCCACACGCCATGTCCCGGCCGGCGAACGGATCACGACGGCGATCGGTTCCTTGAACGCCACGCCGGCAATGCCGCCGAACACGTTCTCGACCCGCACCACGATACGCTCGATCGGCTCGATCTCGAGGTCGCCGACGATGCGTGGTTGACCGGGACGGGAATCGCTCATCTTCGTGCCTGCCACGCCGACTTCAGCGCTCGACGCACCGGACGCGACAAGAGAAAGGCGAACAGAGTGCCTGCCACCGCCAGCGGTCGAATGTGGATCGTCGCGCGCAGAACTCCCCGCAGCCCGGACTCGAGGAACATCGGACGGCACTCGATATCCCATCCGCGCTGCTCGGCCAGCACGATGAGCGGCGAGAGGACTCCATAGACGATCCCCGTGTCCGCCGGATTGTCGAAACCAAACGCCGTCTGCAGCCGAAACTCCTCCAGCGTCACGCGCCGAAACAGATCCGACGATACGCGCGTCACCCGGCGAGCCAAGCCGCGTGTGCGCAAGACCGCGAGAGCTATTCGCGCCTTCCTCCTTCTGTTCCCGGCTGATTTGGAGGGACGGCCGGCGACGTCTGATCGCTCGGGCGCTGGCGGCGAGGACCGTTCTCGGGGCAACCGGATATCGACGAGGCCAAACAGCCAGCGGATGTGCCAGCTCGCCTTCAGCGCCTCGACACGCTCGGCATCGATGGCCAGCATCACGGGCACTGCCAGCAGTACCGCGAGAAAGCCACACAACACCGCGATCGTCACGGCGACGGCGAACATGCTCGCGACCGGACGCTAGGCTTTCTTCTCGCCGCGCTTGTCGATGATCTTGCCGACCGCCTCACCGACTTTCTCGATCATCGTCGCAGCACCGCGGCGCACCGACTCGACGCGCACCCCGTCCTTGTTGATGATGATGACGGCAACCGGCTTCACACCACCGCCGCCGCCGGAGCCGCCGCCAAGGCCCTCCACGTTTCCCGACTTCTGTCCCTTGCCCGGATCCGCCGCCCCCGCCGAAGGCAAAGCCGACCGCCACCAGAGGAATGATCGTGCTCCCCTCGACCGTGATCGGATCGCCGACGACCGTCCGGCTGTTGAGAAGTCGCTCGACTTCGGCGAGCGTCGTCTTCAGCAGATTCTCCACATGCTCCATACACCGCCTCCACCGTTCGAGCGGGTCGACGAGGGATGCGGCCGGTTGGATTGCGCCGCTCCTGGCTAACGTGACCGCACTCTTGAGGATGGCGCTGTCCTTGCGGCCAGTCAACACGGATCGAGTGCGGGCTTTTCCAGCGGCTCCACGAAAAATTCCAGTGCGCCTGAGGCTGCACGTCGATAGGGGGCCATTGTGCTCCCCTCGAAACTCTGGCCATGCCTTTGCACATACGACGAATGGAGAGGTGCCTATGACGTCCACGTCCTCTGTCTCCTCGGGCCCGCGCGTGACAGCCGTCGTCGTGTCGGTGCTGTTGGTGATCGGTGCGGCTGCGGCGCCCACGGCGTGGCAGGAGCAGCCGAAGAAGGTCGTCCCGGTGGTCGCGCCGGCGGCGCTCGAGGCACTCCTTCCCGGAGCCCTCGAGGGCTGGACCAAAGCTCGCTCGACGAGCAACCGGGTGATTGACGGGTGCGAATATGCCTTCGCCGACGCGGTCTACACGAACGGCGACGCCAGACTGCGCGTGACCGTCGCTGATACAGGCTTCGACGCCGACGCGCTCATGGCCGTGGCGACAATTGTCGTCAGCTTCCCGGCCGGTCACACCGAGAAGATTCCGCCCGACACGATCATCAGCCGAATCACCTATCGCGACTACCCCGCGGCAACGATGTGGAGCAGCGCCGAGGGCGAGGCCGAGTTCACCATCGTGGTGGGCGATCGGTTCGTCGTGAAGGTCGAAGGCACGCATGCAGACGGCCTCGACACGCTGCGCGGCGTGCTCGACAAGATCGACCTGAAGAAGTTCGCGGAACTCGGCCGCTAGCGGACCGGTAGCGGCCATCGGCACCGCAGCCGTGGTTCAACTGACGATCTGAATCCGCGGCTCCGGAGCCGAGATTGCCAGGACACCGACCCTCACGCGCGCAAGTTCCTCGGCACTGTCGCCACCGTCGGACGCAGCCTTCGCCCACACGAGCTTGGACAGCGCGAGGTCGCACGGCTTGCGGACCGGCGCTACTACTTCGCGATGACCGACACGCTCGCGCCTGGCGCGACTGTACTCGGTGCGAGTCGATCCGGGCCCACCCGGATCCACGATCGAGCCGACCGCGCAGTTCTTCACCTGGGCATCGGCGCCGGTCACGCTGGGCACGTTCGTCGTGAAGTGATCCGACCCGGACGCGACCGCGCCCGCCGGCATGAGGTCGTCCGCGCATCCAAACGGACGACGGGATCGTGATCGGACCAACCAGTCTGTCCAGTCTGTGGGTGCGCCCAATGGAGGCCGCCCCATCACTCGCGGGGTTTTGCCGTTACGGAAGTGGCACCCATCTTGCCGGTCTGTCAGGGGACGAGCGGTATCAGAGACCGCTGGGACCAGTTTGCTCCCCGGCGAGGAAGATCCTGTGCGACGTACGACTGCTCCACTCAGGCTCGCCGCAACCGCCCCCCCGGCGACGAAGCCTGTCAACGTCTTGATGGTCGAGGACTCCGAGGACGACGCGCAGCTCCTGTTGTTGGAGCTGCGCCGCCAGGGGTTCGCACCCTCAGGTGTCCGCGTCGAGACCGGCCCGGCGTTGCAGGCCGCGCTCGGCACGCGCGCGTGGGACGTGGTCATTTCCGATCACAACATGCCGAGCTTCAGCGGCGATGACGCGCTGAAGATCGTCAGACAGCTCGCGCCGGAAGTGCCCTTCATCGTCGTGTCGGGCACGCGCGGCGAAGAGCACGCCGTCGACGTCATGCGCGCCGGCGCCAGCGATTTCATCGTCAAGACACGCCTCCACCGACTCGCGCCGGTCGTCGAGCGCGAGCTGCAGGAGTCCGAGCATCGCGCGCAGCAGCGGCGCACGGAAGTGGCGCTGGCCGCGTCGCAACAGCAGCTCCGGCACGCACAGCAGCTTGAAGCGCTCGGACGCTTCGCCGGCGGCGTGGCCCATGACTTCAACAACTTGATGGCGTCGATCCTCATGTACGCCGACATCGTCTTGAAAGGCCTCACCGCAGACGACGAGCGTCGCGCCGATCTCGAGGAGATCAAGCGCGCCGGCACGCGCGCCGCCGATCTGACACGCCAGTTGCTGGCGTTCAGCCGCCGGCAGGTGCTGAAGCGCTCGGTCGTGGATCTCAACCAGGTCATCGCCGGCGTCGTGCGGCTGCTGCAGGGGTTGGTCGGCCGATCGATCACGATCGACGTGAGACCGCATCGCCGCCTCTGGACCGTCAGCGGCGATCCCGCCCAGATCGAACAGGTGCTCATGAATCTCGCCGCGAACGCGCGTGACGCCATGCCATTCGGCGGCACGCTGGCGATCAGCACATCCAACGTCGTCATGTCGTCGACCGAGGAGTCGCCCAGGCCGGTTGGGCCGGGTGAGTACGTGCGGCTCGAGGTGCGCGACACCGGAAGCGGTATCCCGGCCGACGTCCTGCCCAAGGTGTTCGAGCCGTTCTTCACGACCAAGCCCGAGGGCAAGGGCACGGGGCTCGGCCTCGCCATGGTCTACGGCGTCGTCCAGCAGAGCGGCGGCTTCATCTTCGTCGACAGTCAACCCGGGGAGGGCGCCGTCTTCACGATTTACCTGCCACGCACGAAGGATTCGACCCGACGCGGCTGGGCCGGCGTAACGATTCACGCGAGTATGCCGCGCTTCCTGCGATGGTCCACCTACCGGCTGCGCACGAAGTTGTTGATCGTCGTCGCGCTGCCCTTGCTGCCGCTCGTCGTCTTCTGGTCGATCACGGCCGTCACGCACTACCGGCAAAGCACGCCCAGCAACAACGCCTCGCGCAACCTCGTGGTGCAGGCGGCGCTCGCGCACGTGTTCAGTGCGCTGCTCGACGCGGATGCCGGCGTCCGCGACCACGTCCTGACCGACAATCCGGCGGCCGAGACGCGATACGAAGAGGCCGTCGCCAGGATTCCCGCGACACTCAACGTCCTCGACAGCGCCGTGATTGACCCGAAACTGCGCGAGTCCCTCCACGCGCTGGACGCCAGGATCGATGACGAGCTCGCCATCCTCGGGCACCTGATGTCGCGGCCGATTCCCGGCGAGCCGTGGATGGGCGAGCGCGCGGCGCTCGATCGCAGCAAGGCGAATCTCGACGAGATGCGCACGCTCGCGATTACGATGGAGCGCCGGCAGGCCCAGCTGGCCGAAGCGCGTGCGGAGACGACCGAGCGCGCCGAGACGCTGTTGTTCATCATTCTTCTCGCCGGTTCGATCGCGTGCGCCGTTGGGGGCGTCGTCGCGGCGCTTCTCCTGGCCGCCAGCGTCAGCCGACGGATCAACCGGCTCGCGCGCAACGCCGATCGCCTCGCTCGCGGCGAGGACATCGAGACCCCACCCGCCGGGCGGGACGAGATTGGCCGGCTCGATCGTCGGCTTCGCGAAGCCGCGCGGCTGCTCCGTGAGCGCGAAGGCGAACTGCGCGCGCAGGCGGCCGAGCTCGAGTCGGCGAACCGGGAGCTGGAGGCCTTCAGCTATTCCGTGTCGCACGACTTGCGCGCGCCGCTCCGCGCCATCGACGGATTCAGCCAGATGATTCGAGCAGGAGCACGGGCCGCGGCTCGATGACGAGGGCCGGGACGCGCTGCGCCGCGTGCGGACGGCCGCGCAGCGCATGGGCACGCTCATCGACGAGCTGCTCAACTTGTCCCGCCTGACGCGAAGCGAGCTCACGCGGGAGCGACTCGATCTCGGCGCCGCCGCCGCCGGCATCGTCGACGACCTCGTGCGCCGCCATCCGTCGCGATGCGTCGACGTGCGCATCGAGCCGAATCTCTTTGTCGAGGCCGACCCCCACCTCGTGCACATCGCCTTGCAGAACCTGCTTGACAATGCCTGGAAGTACACCGCGAAGTCGCCGCGCGCGCGGATTGACGTCGGATCGTCGCCAAACGGGGCCGCCCGGGTCTTCCACGTGCGCGACAACGGCGCCGGGTTCGACATGAAATACGCGGACAAGCTGTTTGGCGCGTTTCAGCGCCTTCACTCGGATCGCGACTTCGAAGGCACCGGCGTGGGCCTGGCCATCGTGCAGCGCGTCGTGCTCCGCCACGGCGGGAAGATCTGGGCGAATGCCGAGGTCGATTCCGGGGCGGCGTTCTACTTCACACTCGAGCCCGAACTGCCGGAGCACGCATGACCAACAAACGTATCCTCCTCGTCGAAGACAATCCCGACGACGTCGTGCTGACCCTCAGCGCGTTTCGCCGCAACGACATCCTGCACGACATCCACGTCGCTCAGGACGGGGGCGAAGCGCTCGACTGGCTGCACCGCGAAGCCGCCCGCACGCCGGGCCGCCTGCCGACCGTCGTTCTGCTCGACCTGCATCTGCCCAGGATGGACGGCCTCGAGGTCCTGCGGCGGATTCGCGCCGACACCCGAACGAGCCTGGTCCCCGTCGTCATTCTGACGTCGTCCGATGAGCCCACCGATTTGTTGGATGGCTACCGGCTGGGCGCCAATTCGTTCGTGCGCAAGCCGGTCGCGTTCGGCGACTTGCTGGAGACTGCCAGACAAATCGGTCGCTACTGGCTGGGCCTGAATGAGGTGCCAAGTCCGCTGACACTCCGCCGGGTCACGGCGTAGCCGCATCGGCCACGCTCAACCACCCAAACATCAACCCGATGAAGATTGGCGGGACCCTGCCCCGCCGCCCTCGGCCAGTGTGGCCGGGCTCTGGCTGGGCACGATCGGCGTCGCGTCAGCGGAGGGCAGGCCGCTGGTGATCCTCGGGACGCCAGCGAGACCGGCAACACGGTTTCCGGAACGGCCAGATTCTACACAGGGCCGCTCTCGGTGGACCAGGTGACGTTTGTCGGACCTCTCGCGGGCACACGCAACGGCAACCAGCTTTCGCTGACATACACGGCCACGCAGGGAACCGTGCTGGCGGGAACCTGCGCGCTGACCGGTATCGGGACGGCCACGCTCGACGACGGGACGCTGACAGGAACCCTCTCCGTCAACGTCGGGTCCTGTGAGAGCCTGGGCTTTCAACCGCCAACGAGCATGGAGCTGCTGTTGAAGAAGCAGTAGCGCGGCCACCGCCGGCTTCCGCGCCGGGCTCGCGCCTCAGGCGTCCCCGCTGGGCCGACGCCAGCGACGCTCGTGGCGCCTCGGCTCGTCGGGCCGACGAGGAGCACGTCGATGTCGTCAGATCCAGTCACGTCAGATCCAGTCAATTGACTGTATCGTCAGGTGACAGTATGCTGCGACATGCGCTCGAACCGTCCGGCGCCGCGTGCCGAGGCACTTCTGCCCTTGGCGCCTCGTGACTACCTGATCCTGTTCGCGCTGACCGACGGCGCGCTGCACGGGCACGGTCTGCTGAAGGCCATCGAATCGGCCGCAGGAGGCGTGACGTTCGACCCGGCCAATCTGTACCGGTCGCTCCGCAAGCTGCACCGCGACGGTCTGGTCGCGGATTCAGGTCCGACGGGCGTCGGCTCGGGCGCCCCCACGCGGCGCTGCTATCGGCTGACGCGCGACGGGCGCACGGTGCTGACCGCCGAAGCCCGGCGGCTCGCCGCGCTGACCGACGCGGCTCGGGCGCGCCGTCTCGTCCCGTCTTCCCCGGAGCTCCGGTGAGGGTGGACGAGCGGGACTCGCGGACGGCGCGCGGCATTCGGAGAGCCTGCGCCGTCTGGTATCGCACGTTGCTGCTCGCCTACCCGCGCGCCTTTCGCCTCGAGCACGGGACCGAGGCCGCCGAGCTGTTCGGCGAGGCGTGTGAGGACAGCTGGCGCACGGATGGCGCGCGTGCTCTGATGCGGCGGCTCCTGCGGTCGTTCGTCGAGGTGCCCCGCGGTGCTCTGGCCGAACGCCAAGCGGAGTCACGTACCGCCCGATTGTTGCCGCCCGCACCCGTCGCGGTGTTCGGTGCACTCGGCGGCGATTTCAAGCAGGCGGTACGCTCGTTCCGCAAGCGTCCGCTCGTCTCCGCGACGATCGTGGTGACCCTGGCGCTGGGTATTGGCGCCAACACCGCGATGTTCAGCGTGGTCGACGCCACGCTGCTCCGGCCGCTGCCCTACGTCCATGCCGACCGGGTCGTGTATCTCCAGATCCGGACCGCCGGTTCCGGCGGCGCGCAGGATCCGACCATCCGCCAGCTCAACGAGTGGGCCGCGGATCTTCACGGCTTCGAGCGCACCGTCGCGCGAGCGTGGCAGTCAGTACCCCTGGCGGGCGACGGACCCGCCACGCGCGTGCGCGTGCTGAATGTCACCCCCGGGTATCTGGAAGCGATGGGCTCACGGCCGATCCTCGGCCGCTGGCTCCGCGCGGACGATGGCGAGATTGGCGCAACGCCGGTGGTGGTGCTGTCCGAGACGCTCTGGAAGACCCGCTACGCCGCCAGCCGCGACATCGTCGGACGCCTGATCGGAGTCGATGGAGCCGACCATCTCGTCGTGGGCGTGGTCCCCGACCTGGCCTCCGACGTGCCCGGGCTGAGGTTTCGTCTCTATCGACCCCTGCCGACCAGCGGCCCCGCCGCCGCCTCCGTCTCACTCCGCGCCGTGGCCTGGCTGAAGCCGGGCGTGTCGATCGATGCGGCGCGCGCGGAATTCCAGGCGGTGGTGGCGACTCACAACCCCGGAACCGGGCTGACCGGTGATGTCGTCACGCCCAGGAATCTGTTCCGCGACGTTCCAGAGCTGCGGGATCCGCAGCTCGCACTGATGGGCGCGGTGTTCCTGCTGCTGCTAATCGCCGGCGTCAACGTCGCTAACCTCCAGCTGGCTGCCAGCCAGACCCGGCGCGGCGAGCTGGCCGTGCGGCGGGCGCTCGGGGCGAGCCGGTGGCGGGTGGCCCGGCTGCTGCTGGTCGAGAGCATGCTGTTGGCGCTGGCGGGCTGCGGCCTCGGCCTGCTGGTGGCTCAGTCGAGCGTGCTGCTGTTCACGGCGCTCGATCCTGGCGCGCAGTTGCAGACGCAGCTCGAGACCATCCGGCTCGACGGCGTCGTGCTGGGCTACGCGATCGGCATCGCGCTCGTCACCGGCGTGGCCTTTGGCGTCCTGCCGGCGCTGCGCGGATCGGCCACGCCCCCGCAGTCGATCCTGCGCGAGACGGACCAGCGGACGATGAGCCGGCTGCGACATCTCCCAGGCGTATTCGTCGCCGCGCAGGTCGCGCTGTCCGTCGTCCTGCTGGTGTCGGCCGGCCTCGTCGTGCGCACGTTTCTGCAGATGCGGTATGCGGAGACGGGATTCGACGGCGACCACGTGCTGACGGTTCGCATCGCGCTGCCGAACGCCCGCTACCCGAACGCGGCACGCCAGGATGCGTTCTTCGACACGCTGTTGAGCCGCGCGGCGCGCCTGCCGGGGGTGACCGGCGCGACCATCGGCTACGGCGCCACGCCGCCGACCGACTTCGTCACGATCAATGGGGACCTGCAGGTCGAAGGCCGCGACCGGCAGCCGCTCGACTATAGGGTGCCGTTGAGCTTCGTCAGGCCTGAGTACTTCAAGGTCATGGGCATTCCAATTCTGGCCGGCACGGGACTGCGCGGGTCGGACATGCGGCCCGCCGGACCGGACGTGGCCGTGCCGACCGTCGTGAGCCAGAGCTTTGCCAGACGGTTCTGGCTCGATGGCCAGCCGATCGGCGCGACATTTGCGATCGCGGGGCCGCGCCGCGTTCAGCGCTACCGGATCGTCGGCGTGGCGGGCGACATCGGCCGCGCCGTGCTCGCACCGGGCTGCACCGATTGCGACTGGCAGCTCTATGCGCCTCTCCTGGCGAACCGGCAGTACACCGACGTGCTGCTCCGGGTCGCGGACGGCGCGCCCCTGCCCGTGGGATCGCTCCAACGCCTCCTGACGGAGATCGACCCGCAGGTTCCGGCCGACGACAGCCTCCAGAGCGCGGCCGCGAGCCTGTACGAATTCATCCGAGCACCGCGGTTTCGCGCGGCGGTCTTCGGGTCCTTCGCGGCGCTGGCGCTGGCCCTGGTGGGCGTCGGACTCTTCGCCGTCATTTCTCATTCGGTGAGCCGGCGTACGCGCGAGATGGGGATTCGCCTGGCCCTGGGCGCGCGGCGAGGCCAGGTCCGCGGTCTCGTGATGCGACAGGGCCTCGCGCCGGCGTTCATGGGTCTCGGCGCCGGCCTGCTGATCTCGCTGGCCTTGACGCGAACCCTGAGGAGCTTTCTGTTCGGTGTCAGTCCCACCGACCCGGCAACGCTGCTGGCGATCTCCGTCCTGCTCCTGGTCGTCGCCGGCGGCGCGCTGCTGGCCCCCGCGCTGCGCGCGACGCGCGTCAACCCTGTTCAGGCGCTGCGGAGCGAGTAGCGCTTCAGGGTGCCACGGGCGCCCGCGCTGAAGCCCGAAGCCAGAGGCCCCAAGCCAGAGGCTGAAGGCTTCAGGAATCAGGCCTCAGGGATCAGGCCCGTGGCCTGAACCCCGAAGCCGACGTCTAGACGCTGACCTTCTCGGCTTTCTCGGCCTTATGGATGTACTTCACACGATGGTGCTCGAATTCCTTCTCGCACGTCTCGCCGCAGAAGTAGTACCGCGACGCCAAGGTGAGTCGTCTTGGCCGGAGCATCTTCCTTCTTGATGGGCATGTCGCAGACGACGCAGTGTGTCATAACGCCTCCGTTCTCGTAGATCCTGCAAAGCATGTGCCTTGGCAAATCCATCATCCACCGGACCTTTCCCACGTCCCAGGGGGCCGCGCGCGGAATGTCGCGCAGCAGGCGCGCGAAAGACCGCACCGGCCCACCCATCGTCTATCGATGGGTCTTGACGTCGGGTCCGGCCGGGCATAGAGTCGTTCCATCGACTATCGATGGGAGCGCCCGATGGGCCTGACCAACACCGTGCCCGACCTCTTGCCGGGCACGCTCGACCTGCTGATCCTCCGGACCCTGGTGAAGGACCCGCTCCACGGCTACGCTATCGCCCAGCGCCTGCGCCTCGTCTCCGAGGAGGTGCTGCAAGTCGGCGAGAGCTCGCTCTACCCCGCGCTGCAGCGGCTGCTGCTCAACGGCTGGGTCAAGGCCGAGTGGGGCGCGTCGGAGAACAACCGCCGCGCTCGCTACTACACGCTCACTGCCGCCGGCCGGAAGCGCCTCGCCGCCGAACGGGCCGGCTTCGAGCGCATGGCCGCCGCCATCGCGCGCGTCCTCGAGCAGGCGTGAGGCCGTGAAGAGGATCCTGCGACACCTGGCAGGATGGCTGTCATCGCGCCGCCGCGACGCGGCGCTCGCCGAGGAGCTCGAGTCGCACCGCGCGATGATCCAAGCCGATCTCGAGGCCCGCGGGATTCCGCCGGCCGCGGCCGCCAGCGCCAGCCGCCGCGCGATGGGCAACCTGCGGCTGTCGCAGGAAGAGGCGCGCGACGTCTGGATCGTCGCTGCGGTCGAGCACGTCTGGCGGGAGGTCCGCTACGCCGCGCGCGGCCTTCGCCGCGAACCGACGTTCGCGCTGACCGCAATCCTCACGCTGGCCCTCGGCGTCGCGACCACGACGACCGTCTTCAGCGTGGTCGATTCCGAGCTCTGGAAGCCGCTGCCGTATCCCGACCCGCACGAACTCGTGGTCGCGTACACGCGCGCGGCGAATGACCGCGCGTCCGTCGATCCGCTCGCGGCGGCCGATCTCGCAGCCTGGCGCGCCGCCGCGCCCGCGTTCTCGGATCTGGCGGGCGTCGGCAACTCCGTGCGGCAGGTCCTCCGATTGGACGTTTCCGAATCGGTGCTCGTCACCGACGTGACGGCCAACTACTTCTCGGCGCTCGGCCGGCCGGCCATCGCCGGCCGGACGTTCACCGAGGACGATGCGCACGGCGCGCGCGCCGCGATGCTGACCGACCGGGCGTGGACGCGGCTGTTTCACGATGACCCGTCGGTGCTGGGACGGACGCTCACCGTGGACGGCGCGCCGCTCGCGGTCGTCGGGATTGTCCGCGCGGACGATTCGCTGGGCATCGAGGACACCAATCTGTTCCTTCCGGTGGACGAGCGGCCGGGCGGCGCGGGCGGGTCGCATCGGCTGTTCGGCGCCGTCGGGCGGCTGCGCGCGGACGCGACGGCGGCCGCGGCGCGCGCGCAAATCCAGGCAGCCGAGGCTCGAAGGGTCGAGCGGGGCCAGACAGACCGCGGCGGCCATCTCGTCTTCGTCGAGGACCTGCGCGCGTACTACACGTATTCGGACTGGCGCGCGCTGTATTTCTTCCTGGGTGCGTCGCTCGTGGTGCTGCTCCTCGCCGCGGTCAATGTCGCGACGCTCCTGCTCGGCCGGGCGTTGCGCCGCGCGAGCGAGTTCGCGCTGCGGGGGGCGCTCGGCGGCGGCCGCGCCGCGCTGGTGCGTCAACTGACGGTCGAGGCCGCCGTGCTCTCAGCGCCGGGCACCATCGCCGGGATCCTGCTCTCGGTCTGGGCCGTGCGGCTGTTCGCCGCCGCCGCGCCCGAGGACCTGCTGACGCACGGCACGGCCATTCCCGTCGACGTCCGCGTCTGGCTGTTCGCAGCCGGCGCCACGGCGCTCAACGCGCTCATGTTCGCGCTGCTCCCGCTCCTGCTCACGCGGCGCCTGGATCTCGTGAAGGCGCTCGGACCCGGGCGGCGGATGAGCGCCTCGGCCACCGCAGGCCGCCTCCGGCGGCTCCTCCTCATCGGTCAAATCGCGCTGACGGTGGTGCTCCTCGCGGCCGCGGGTCTCTTCGTGAAGAGCTTCGTGCGGCTGACGCATGCGCCGCTCGGCTTTGATCCGGCGAACACGCTCGCGCTTCGCGTCACACTCAGCGGGCCACGGTACGCGACCGACGACGCCGTGCGCGCGTACGCCGACGCGCTCGTCGATCGCGCGCGGGCGGTGCCGGGAGTGGCTGACGCGGCAATCGACACCTCGTCGCCCCTCGGCAGCGGTCCGCTCGTGTTTCTCGCGCGGCCGGACCGGCCCGCTCCAGCTCCCGGCCAGGAAACCGAGGCCATCATTCGCGCGGTCGGGCCCGATTACTTCCGCACGGTCGGCGTTCGCCTCGAACGGGGCCGCGCGTTTGCCGCGGCGGACGGTGCGGCCGCGCCGCGCGTCGGCATCGTCAACGAGACGCTCGCGCGCGAAGTGTTCGGGACGGAGGACGTCGTCGGACGACGCGTCGAGATCCTGCCGCACGCGCACACGCCCTGGAAATGGCCCGGGCCGATCGAGATCGTCGCGGTGGCGCCGAACGTGAAGGAAGTCGGGATCAACGAGGTGGAGTTCGCCGGGATCTACGTGCCGTTTGCGCAGGCGCCGCTGCCGCGGGTGGAGCTCGTTGCCAGGACGGCGGTGCCGCCGGAGACGATCGCCACCGCGCTGCGCCATGCGGCGGGGCTCGTCGATCCGGCGGCTCCGATCACGAGCGTGAATACCCTCTCGCACCGCGTCGACGCCGCGCTCGCCGGCGACCGCTTCAACCTGGTGCTCGTGGGGAGCTTCGCGGCCGTGGCGCTCCTGCTCGCGGCGATCGGCGTCTACGGCACCGTCGCCTACGACGTGCAGGCGCGCACGCGCGAGTTGGGCGTCCGTCTGGCGCTCGGCGCCCGGCCGCGGCGGCTCGTTGGCGCCGCGCTCTGGCAGGCGAGCCGCGCAGGCCTGGCGGGCGGCGTGATTGGCCTGGCCGCGACGCTCGGCATCGCCCGCACGCTCGGCGACGCGTTGTACCTCGTGCCGCAGGCGCACAACGGCCTGCTCTATCGCGTGTCGACGACCGATCCGGCCACGCTGTCGGCGGCGTTCGCGGGTATCGTGGTCATCGCGCTTCTCGCGGGCGCCGTGCCCGCTCGGCGGGTGGCGCGCGTCGATCCGGTCGACGCGCTCAGGAACGAATAGTCGAGACGCCGACCTTCGCGCGCGCGTACGCCGCCGATGCTGCTGGAGATTGAGCAACGGTCTGCCCATTCAGGGCACCTCGAAGCCGCGCCTTCACCCCGCTGACCTCTCGGTGAGAAGCGAAGACCTGGCACAGTTGGTGCACGCGATCGGTTTGTGAGCCGTGTTTCTGCGCTCGTGGCGCTCGCATGTGCTGCGGTGCTTACAACGGACTGCGCGTCGCGGGGAATTCGCGCCCAGGTGACGCTCCCAACCGACGACCCCACCTCGGCGCAAGCGTCCGAGCAGCCCACAAATCGCAGCTTCGTGATACCGCCAATCGAGATCGTCGCCGTCGACGCCGGTCTGAATCTGCTTGGCCGCCGCACCGATCCGCCGACGTTCGACGTGACGCCAGAGTCCATTCGCCGCAATCTTCGCGGCCCGTGGGTGATCGACGACGACCCGTTTCAGATCAATCAGTTTCTGCACCCGTATCAAGGCGCGACGTATCACGCGATCGCGCGCTCGTCCGGTTTGAACTACTGGCAGTCGGCCGCGTTCACATTTGCAGGCAGCGTGTTGTGGGAGATTGCTGGCGAGACGACGCCGCCATCGAAGAACGATCAGATCGCCAGCGGCATAGCCGGAACCTTTCTTGGTGAGCCGTTGTTTCGCATGGCCGACCGTCTACTGCATGGGCCAAGCCAAACCCCAGGATTCTGGCGCGGCCTGGCTGCGACGATCGTCTCGCCGCCGACGGCGTTCAATCATGCGGTCTTTGGCGACCGCTTTCACGCCGGCGCGCAAGCCATGAATCCTCCCACGGACGTGCGGGTGGAGTTCGGCATCCGCACGAACGTGCGCGATCCCGATGCGCTCGTGTCGCAGCCGTTGTCGAGCGGGCTGGCGGGCTTTTCGGTCGAGTACGGTCATCCCGGCAAGCCGGGGTACGTCTACACACGACCGTTCGACTACTTCGACTTCGATGTCCTCATCGATGCGAGGGCCGTCGAGCGACTCACGACAATCGGACTGATCGCGGGCAAGTCTTATCAGTTGAGCGCGGCCAATCGGGGCGTGTGGGGACTCTACGGCATGTACGATTTCCTGCGCCCCGATGTCTTCCGCTTGTCAACGACGGCATTGGGACTTGGGACGACCACCGAGACCTGGCTGTCCGACTCACTCGCTCTGGAGACGACAGGCCTGGCCGGTCTCGGCTATGCGGCGGCACAAACCGTCCAGAGCACCGACAGCCGCGATTATCACTACGGTGTCGCGCCAGAGGCGGTCATCGATATCAAACTGATCGCGGGCCGACGAGCCGCGCTTGACGGCTCGGTTCGCGGATATTTTGTCAGCAATCTTGGATCGTCCGCTCCGGGCTCGAGCGACCGGATCGCTCGCGCGGACGCCGGATTGACGATGCGCATCTACAAGTACCATGCCGTCGCCCTGCGTTACGAGCTCTCGCGGCGCGATGTGACGTTGGCGGACGTGCCGCAAGTACGTCAGAGCCGCTCGACGGTGGGCGTGTTCTATACGTACCTTGCACGGCGAGGGTTTGGGACGTCTCGATAGTGAAGTGCGAAGTGAGAAGCCAGAAGTTGGCCTCGACTTCGTCCTCGACGACGTCGTGGAAGTGGACGGAAGCGATGAAGCCAGTAACTCTCACGTTTCGAGTGCTGCGCCATCTGACGACACGATCGTCGAGCTCGGCCGAGCTTCTCACCGCTGGCGCTCGCACGATCACGTCATCGGACTCCGCCTGACCCTGGACCTCGAGCTGGTGCCCAACCAGGCCCTTAATCTCTTCCTCAGCCGTGCCGGTCAGCCGATACGCCGCGCCTCGATCGGCACATGGCTTCGCGGAGGCCGAGGCGTTCGCCGCGGACGTTTCGGCCGACGGCTGCGTCGCGGCAGCCGTTGCCTTCGCCGGTGAGACCTTGACGTCGACAAGCACGAATTCATCGCCAAGGCCGACGCCTCCAAGCGTCCCACCGCCGAGGTTGTGCGCCTCACGATAATCGGGTTCGCTCATCAGACATCCGGTGAATGTCTGCGTGGCGGCTGTTTCAGTACTCTTCGTTGTTGAAGTTGGCGTCGGCGATTGCTTCGGCGCTTGGGTCGATGTTTGGGCGAAGGCAGAGGGCGTGACCGTGATGAACGCCGCGACGGCAACGCCGGCGATGGCGATGTTGAACAGGCGCATGATTTCACCTCCAAAAGCAGACACTTATTCACCACCCCTGCAATCGGTGGACCAGCGCTCCTACCGCTTGCGTGTCCGACCGGTCTATTCGAGTCTCAGCGCAATCATCGGATCGACGCGAGCCGCCCGGCGGGCCGGCATCAGCGCCGCCACGAACGCCACGACCGTCATCAGGAGAATGACGACGGCGATCGTCGCCGGATCGAACGGCTGCACGCCGTAGAGCTGCGACGCGATCAACCGCGCCAGGAACAGGGCGCCCAACGTCCCGACGATCATGCCGGCCACCGCGTTGGTCAGCCCCTGCCGCAGGATCAAGCCGAGCACCTGGTCGCGCCGCGCGCCGATCGCGACACGAATCCCAATTTCGCGGGTGCGCTGCACCACCGAGTAGGAGATCATGCCGTAGATGCCGAGCAGCGCGAGGCCGACGGCCGCCGCGCCGAAGACGACGAGGATGCGCATCAGGAACTGGCGCTGCGCGAGGGCGCCGGCCAGCAGATCGTCCATCGACCGCACCGCATAGACCGGGACGTCCGGATCGACTGACCGGACGGCGCGCGCCAGCGCGTCGGCCAGACCCGGCGCCGGTCCGCCGGTGCGCACCAGAAACGCGAGGGCCAGACTGGAGGCCTGTTCGATCGGCCGATACAGGATCGGCTGCGGCGGTTCGTCCAGCCGCCTCGATCGCACGTCGCTCGCGACACCCACCACTGTCATCCAGGGCAGCTGCGGCGAGATGCGGATCCGGCTGCCGACGGGGTTGCGGCCCGGCCAGAATCGCCGTACCGCGGCTTCGCTCACGATCGCGACCGGTTCCGTGCCGGCGCGATCGAACTCGGTGAAGCCGCGGCCCCGCACGATCGGTACGCGCATCGTGTCGAAGTAGCTCGGCGAGATCCGGAAATCGTGGATCGTGATCCGGCTGTCGTTCCCGGACGCCACGCCGCCGTCGATCTCGAAGAAGATCGGCGGGTTGTATCCGCCCATCGGGATCTGCGTCGACACGGCCGCCCGCTCGACACCGGGAAGGGCACTCACGCGCGCCAGCGCATCGATCGCAAAGGCGACCCGCTTCTCCGGGACGAGATAGATGCCGTTGGCCGGATCGTTCGGCCGGGGCAGCCACACGCGGGCGGTGATCAGATTCGACGTGTCGAAGCCGACCGGCACGTTCTCCAGCGCCCAGAAGCTCCGCGCGAGGAGGCCGGCGCCCACGAGCAGCACCATCGCCATGGCGACCTCGGCGCCGACCAGCACGCCGCGCACGCGTCGCCCGGCATGGGCGCCGCTGCCCCCGCGGCCCGCGGCACGCAGGGCCGTCAGCGCGTCGATCCGTCGCATCTGCCACGCGGGCGCGAGGCCGAAGAGCAGCGTTGCGACGATCGACAGGCCGAACGCGACCAGCAGCGTCGTGCCGTCGAGACCGACGCCGCCGACACGGGGCAGACGACTCGGCGCGAGCGTGACCAGCGCCCGCAGGCTCCACATGGCCAGCAGCAGGCCGAGGGCTCCGCCCGCTGCGGCGAGAAGCGCGCTCTCGGCCAGGACCTGCCGGGCCAGCCGGCCGCTGGTCGCGCCGAGCGACGCGCGCACGGCCATCTCCCCCTGCCGCTCGGACGCGCGGGTGAGCATCAGGTTCGCCACGTTCACGCACGCGATCAGCAGCACGAATCCGACGGCGCCCAGCAGGATCAGCATCGGCGTCGTCACCGCGCCGACCACGTCGTCCTGAAGCGGCACGAGGAGCGGGTGCCAGCCGATGTTCGACGGATAGTCCGATGGGAACGCGCGGCGCTGCTCGTCGCCGTACGCGTCGAGCCGTTCGCGCACCTGCGCCACCGTCACGCCGGGCTGCAGCCGGGCCAGCGCGCCGGCCAGGAACCGCGCCGTCCGCGAGGGCTGTCCGAACGGCAGGTCACGATAGCCCGCCGGCGCCCACAACTCGACTTCCGTCTGCACCGTGCGTCCGGGATGTCGGAACTCCGGCGGCATCACGCCGATCACGACGAACGGATCGCCGTCGACGGTCAACGTCCGTCCGAGGGCATGCGGGTCGGCCCCGAGGCGCCGCCGCCAGTAGGCGTCGCTCACGACGGCCACCTGCGGGATCCCCGGGCCGTTGTCCCCTGGGCCGAACACGCGGCCGATCTCGGGCGTGGCGCCGAGGATCGAGAAATAGTTCCACGTCGCGAGCATCGCCTCGATGCGCTCCGGCTCGGCGCCGCCCGTCACGTTCGCGTTGATCGGGTACAGACCCGCGACGCCCGAGAACAGGTCCGTCCGCGACTCGTAGTCGAACAGTTCCAGTGCCGCGACGCCGGTGTCGGTCGCGTCGAACGCGCGGAGCTCGCTCGTGATCCGCACGAGCCGTTCGGGGTGCGGATACTGCAGCGGCCGCAGCACCACGGCGTTCACGACGCTGAAGATCGCCGTATTCGCGCCGATGCCCAGCGCCAGCGTCGCGACGACGACGGTCGAGAATGTGGGTGCTTTGCTGATGCTCCGAAACGCGTACTTCAGATCCTGGACGAGCGTCGACATGGCGGCTCCTGCGTGACGGGTTGGTGCCATGCTCGCGCGATCGGCAGGTCATTGCAATTGTTCGGGATCGGGCAGAGCAAGAGCCGTAGGAGGCATGCCGCGGAGCACGTCGTGTCGCTGCCCGACGGTGCCCCTTTCGTCAGTGGAGCCTCGGGCCGCCAATCCTGACGGATCCCGGATGCTATACTCGCGCCGCGTGACGCTCGCCGATCTCGCGCGACAGCTCGGGTGCCGCCTCGAAGGCGACGGCGCAATCGAGGTGACGCGCGTGGCCGGCCTCGAGGACGCGGGCCCCGGGGAAGTGACCTTCCTCGCCAATCCCAAGTACGCGTCGAGACTCGCCGGCACCCAGGCCTCGGCTGTCATCGCCGACGAGACGGTCACCGCCGCGCCGTGCGCCGTCCTGCGGACGCCCCAGCCCTACGTGGCGTTTGCGGCCGCAGTCGGCGTCCTGACGCCTCCGCTTCCGCCGGTGCCTGGCATCAGCGGGCTCGCCAGCATCGATCCGACCGCGGCGCTCGGCGCCGACGTGGCGATCGGGCCGTTCGTCGTCATCGGTCCGCGCGTGCGCATCGGCCCGCGCACCGTCGTTCATGCCCATGTCGCCATCGGCGGCGAGGCGTCGATCGGGGCGGACTGCGTGATTCACGCGCACGTGTCGATTCGGGACGGCGTCGTCATCGGCGATCGGGTCGTGCTCCAGGACGCCGCGGTGCTTGGCAGCGACGGCTTCGGCTTCGCTCGCCGTCCGGACGGCACGCACCTGAAGATTCCGGCGGTCGGCCGCGTCGTCATCGAGGACGACGTGGAGATCGGCGCACACACGGCGGTCGACCGTCCGGCGGTCGGCGAGACGCGGATCGCCGCCGGGACGAAGATCGACAACCTCGTGCAGGTGGCGCACGGCGTCCGGATCGGACGCCGCGTGCTCCTGGCGGCGCAGGTCGGCATCGCCGGCAGCACGACACTCGACGACGACGTGGTGATGGCCGGCCAGTCGGGCGCCACCGGACACGTCCGCGTCGGCCGCGGCGCCATCGTCGCCGCCAAGTCCGCCGTGACGAAAGACGTCGCGCCCGGACACCATGTGGCCGGCATTCCCGCGAGCGAGGTGGACGAATGGCGCGAGGCGGCCGTGCTCGTTCGTCGCCTGCCCGAGCTCCGCAAGGCGCTGTCGGACATCGAGACGCGGCTGGCCGCGCTCGAGGCCAAAGTGAAATAGCCCCGCAAGCGTGGCTGGATCGCTCTTCGCGCGCTGACGGTCGGCGGCCGCATGCGGCCACATCCTCCCCGCCAGTACCTGCTGGCCATTTGCCGGTCGGCAACACCCCGTCTGCGCAACGAGCCAGCCTCCGGCGTCCATCAAATCCGCAGATCGCCGGCGAGCCGACTAAAGGTTGCACCGGAGTAGACTGCGAACCCCGTTCACACATCGATCGTAGGTCAATGACTGAATTTCGAGCGGCTGAATTTTGCACGAGAATTGCCAGCACACCGGCGGGGGTCAGTATGTCTCGAGCCGGAGTTTCGCTCGGTCGCTTCGTCGTGGTAGCAGTTCTCGGTGTCTTGATCCTGACGCTCACGGCGGCCCCTGCACGGGCGGGGTCGTTCACCTTCGACGCAATCGACACTTATACGTACACCGGCGATCCGTTCAACTTTTGTGGCTATGGTTGTCCAGCGAATGCTCCGAGCAATCCCGTCGGCGCAGACTACATCATCGCGACCCTGACGTTCTCGGGTCCGCTCGCGCCAAACCTGGTGGACGCGACCCCGGTTCCGACATCCTGGTCGATGACCGATCACTTCAACGCGTTCATTTTGGGCGGTGCCGGCCTGCCGCCCGATTTCCCGCCCAGCAACGATGGTCCCGCGATACCCGGACTTGTCCTGTCCACCGACAGCAGCGGGAACATCGTGCAGTGGAGGATGGTGGGGTGGCAGGGGTACGTCGACCAGGGCGGTGACTTCCATGGCACGGCGGCCTTAATCCTTAATCCCCCGATCTTCTGCGGCGCGGAATGTAACGACATGGGGCTGACAGATATCGTCGGGGTCAACGAGCAGTCGAATCCGGATGTGGAGTGGGACGCCGGCGTACTCGTGCCGGCTTCGGTTCCGGAACCCGCCACGCTGACGCTGGTCGGCGCCGGTCTGCTGGCCCTCGGCCGCAGACGAATGCGCGCGTAGAGCAACTGCTCCACCCGCGCCCGCGCTCACCCGCCGCGGTCAAGGACGGGCCGCGCGGGTGAACGTCAGGCGCCGGCCTTCGAGTTCGACGGTCAGGCGGTCTTCGTCCAGCGTCGCATTCGTCGGCGCCATCGTCCCGGTCGCGTCCGTGAGGAGTCGTCCCGCCTCGTCCACGGACCAGTGCCCCGTCTGACGCGTGCCCGCGATCGTCGTGACGGTCAGCGTCCCATCCCCGGCCAGGGTCACGGTGGCCAGCGTGTGCGTCCACGTGCCCACCAGGGATCCGCGATCCAGTCTGCCCGCGGCGGGTCCTTCCGCTGAATCGGACGGCTCGACGATGGACTCGCGAACGGCGTCCATCAGACCGGCCGCCCCCGCTCGCGCCTCCGCAATCGCCTGTGGATCGCGGTCCAGCATCGCCCGGCCAATCCGCCCGAACATGTCCCGGACCTCGCCAGGGCCGGAAGGCACGGGTGGATTCGGCAGACGCTCGAGATTGACCAGGCGCCGCGTGCGCGGCAGAAAGTACGCGCGCACGTACCCGGCGTCGGGCGCCGCCTGCCAGGCCGAGAGATACGTCTGGAGCTGGCGGCCTTCGACGGTCAGGTAGTAGCGCGTGAATCCAGTCCTGGCCGCCGACTGCACGCGGCGCTTGCCGACGGCGCCCTCGACTGTCTCGACACGTCCGTCCCGGATGTCGGCGGCGAGCGGATCGAGCGTGGGCGCGGCCAACAGGACGACCGCCGCCGCCGCGAATCCCCACCCGATGAGATGACGCTTGGCGGCAGTGGCCGCCGGGCCGCTCAGGATGAGCAGCGTCGCGCCGATGGCGCCCACGGGCACGGCCAGGCCGCGGAGGCCCCTGGCGCGACCGCCGGCCATGTTCCGGAATCTGGTTGTCTGGTCGAGCGTCAGATGGCCGCTGCGGTTCAGGGCGAGTGTCTCGGCGGGAAACGGTTCGGTGGGACCCGGCATGTCCAATTGTCGGTCAGGCGTCCGTCGGGGACAATGGCGGTGGTTTGATTCCATCAACAGTTGATGTAATAATGCCCGCCGATGGCCGACTACGACCTGGATCTGCTCCAGGGCACGCTCAACGTCCTGATCCTGCGCGCCCTCACATTCGGTCCCATGCACGGCTATGCGATCGCGCGCTTCATCCGTGAGGGCTCCGACGGCACGTTTCGCATCCTCGACGGCGCCCTGTACACCGCGCTTCACCGGATGGAAGAACTCGAATGGCTCGCATCGGAATGGGGTTCGTCCGATCGCGGCAAGCGGGCCAAGTTCTACCGCCTGACGCCGCTCGGCCGCCGGGCGCTCCGTCAGGAAACGGCAGAGTGGAACGAGTACGTGGCCGCCTTCGCTCGCGTCATGCGCGCGACGCCGGCACGCGGCGAGGGGTGACGCCGATGACCCGCCCGTGGTGGAAGCGCGTCCTGCAGCGGTACCGGAATGTGGACAGACGCATCGATGCCGAAGTCGCGTTTCACTTCGACTCGAGAATCGATGAACTGGTCCGCAAGGGCGCCCGGCCGGAGGCCGCCCGCGAGCAGGCTCGCGCCGAATTTGGCAATGTCGACGCCGTTCGGGCATCGCTGCGGACGATCGACCGCAGGATGAGCCGGCGGCCTACGGGAGGAACGATGCTCCGCTCCATTCTGGCCGACGCGCAACTGGCGTGGCGAAGCTGCCGCCATCAGCCCGGCGTCACGGCTGCCATTGTCCTTTCCTTGGCGCTCGGTCTCGGTGCGGCCACAGCGATGTTCTCTGTTGTCCGCGCCGTACTCCTTGCGCCGCTGCCGTATCGGCAGCCGGATCGGGTCGTCACGGTCTGGAGCAGATGGGACGCGGCCGACCGCACCTGGCTCGCCTCCGCAGACGTCCGCGACATCAGGGCCAGGAGCCAGCTCATCGAAGGCGTCGCGATGTGGACGTGGAAGCGCGTCACGTTGACTGGCATCGGTGACGCCGCGAGCCTCACCGCCGGCGTCGTCACCGCGAACACATTCGACGTCCTCGGCGCATCGCCACTCTACGGCCGGGTCTTCACCGAATCCGAGGCGCTGGCGGCCACCCGGTCGGACCAGACGATGTTTGCGGTGCTCGGCTACGACCTCTGGCGCGACACGTTTGCCGCCGATCCATCCGTCGTCGGGCGAACGATCACGATCGACGACCGCCCAGTAACCGTCCTGGGCGTCATGCCCGCGCACTTCCAGTTGCCGACGGACTTCAACAAAGGATCCGCTGGAGCGACCGAACTCTGGACGCCGATTTACAACGATCCGACCATGAACGAAGGCGGCCACAGCTATTTCGGCGCCGCGCGGCTTCGTCCCGGCGTGTCGCTCGCCGCCGTCAACGCGGAACTGGCCGGCTTCGCGGCGGACTTCGTCCGCACGGGCCGCTACAACCCGGCGATGCACTTCGACCTGTTCGCACAGCGGATCGACGACGACGTGTTCGGGAGGGTGCGGCCGTCGATGCGAGTGCTCGTCGCCGCGGTGTTCGTTCTCTTGTTGATCGCGTGCGCGAACGCCGCGGCCCTCCTCGTCGCCCGCGCGGAAACGCGGCGGCGCGAGTGGGCTACGCGCGTCGCGCTCGGCGCCAGCCCGTGGCGTCTGGTGCGGTCGCAGCTTGCCGAAGGCGCGCTGCTCGCACTTGCAGGCGGCATCCTGGGGATCGGCCTGGCGCTCGTCGCGAAGCGGACGCTGGATGTCGTCGGCGCTGCCGCGATTCCGCGCGCCACCGAGATCGCCGTCGACTGGCGGGTCGTCACGTTCATGATCGCGCTGAGCTTCTTTGCCACCGTTCTGTCGAGCCTGGCGCCCGCGCTGCACGCGTTGCGCCTGAATGCCGTCGAGGGACTGAAGGATGGAAGTCGCAGCGCATCGGCCGGTCGCGGGCGGCTGCGCCTCCGTGCGCTCCTTGTCGTGTTCCAGCTCTCGTTCGGCATGCTGCTCCTGACCAGCGCTGGACTGCTCGGACGCACCCTCCTCACGATGCGGAATGTCGATCTCGGCTTCGAGCCTGCGCACGTGCTCACGGCCCGCATCGCGCTGCCCGCCACGCGCTATTCGAAGGTCGACGACGCCAACGCGTATGTCGAGGCGATGAGCGCGCGTCTTCGGCAGTTGCCCGGCGTCACGGCCGCCGGTTTGGTGCGTGTCCTGCCGCTCGCGCAGACGATTGGCAACTGGCCGGTGAGCGTCGAAGGCTACACGCCTCGGCCAGGGGAGACGCCGACCGGCGACTGGCAGGCCGCGACGCCCGGCGCGCTCGAAGCGCTCGGCGAGCGCCTCGTGCGTGGACGCTTCTTCACCGAGGGTGACACCGCGGCCGCGCCCGTCGTCGCGCTCGTGAACGAGACGATGGCACGCCAGTACTGGCCGGGCCGCGATCCCGTCGGCCGGCGCATGCGTTTCAGTAATGATGAACCCCTCGTCTGGGCGACCGTGGTCGGCGTCGTCGGCGACGTCCACCACAACGGCGTCACGACAGCGATCACGGCGAAGTTCTATCTGCCGTACGCGCAGTTCGTGAAAGCGACGGGTGACAAGCCGCTCACGACCGGCACGATCGTGCTGCGCGCGGATGGCGATCCGCTTACGCAGGTGGCCTCGCTGCGGTCGGCGGCCGCGGCGGTGGATCGGACCGTACCCGTTTCAGGGGTGCGGCCAATGACCGACGTCGTAGATATCGCCCTCACGGCGCCGAGGCTGACGAGCCTGGTCATGACGGGATTCGCCGTGGTCGCGCTGCTGCTCGCCGCACTCGGCCTGTTCGGGTTGCTCGTCTATCTGGTCGCGCAGCGCACGCACGAAATCGGCATCCGTCGGGCGATCGGCGCCAGCTCGGGCGAGGTAGCGCGGTTGGTCCTCATGCAGGGCCTCCGTGTGGGCGGCCTGGGCGTGGCGGTCGGATTGCTCCTGTCCGCCGTCGCGGCGCGCGGCCTCTCGAGCCTGCTCTATGGCGTCCGGCCGTGGGATCCGACCACGTGGGTGGTCGCGCCGGGCGTGCTGCTCGTCGTGATCGCCGTCGCATCGTTGCTGCCCGCCTTGCGCGCCTCAGCAATCAATCCGCTTCGCGCGTTGACGCGAGTCTGAGCCCGTCGCGACGGTTTGGCTCGGGGCCCCCGCCCGCGCCTTCTGTCTCGTATCTTGTCGAGGATCGGACGCATTGGCGAAAGCCGGCTGCGACGGCCGGCTCGTGGCAGGGTCCCGGCTGGTGGTTGTAGGATTGGCGCATGGACGACCGGTTCGGCGAGATGCTCGACACCTCCCCCGACGCGCGTGCCAAGTATTTCGACTTGCTCGCCCGATTGACGCCCGCGGAGCGGGCGCGGAAAGTCGTCTCTCTCGGCCGCGCCGCGCGGGCATTGGCCCGCGCTGGGATTCGCCTGAGCCAGCCGGGCGCAAGTTCGCTCGCGGTCGAACTCGAACTGCTCGACCGCATGTACGGGCCGGCTGTCGCGCGCAGGCTTGCTCCCTTCGTGCACGCGGCCCGTGGGTGATCTCGACGAATACGGAGTCGCGCTGCGGGTCGCCGCCATCCTCGAGGAGCTGGGCGTCGAGTACACGCTCGGCGGCAGTCTTGCGAGTTCGCTCCACGGTGAGCCGCGCTCGACCAACGGCATCGACTTTGCCGTCCCTCTCGAGCAGCAGCATGTCTCCGACTTGATAGACCGACTCGGCCCCGAGTTCGTCGTCGACGAGGAGGAGGGCTTGCGAGAGGCCGTGCGACTCGGCCGGACGTACCAGATTCTACTTTCTGCCGTTCGTCCTGAAGGTCGACCTCTTCGAGGGCGCCAGCCTCTACGCTGCGACGCCCGAGGACACCCTGCTGCGCAAGCTCGTCTGGTTCCGAGAAGGCGGCGACGTCTCCGATCGGCAGTGGCGCGACGTGCTGGGCATCCTCCGCATGTCCGGGTCCCGACTCGACCGGGAGTACCTCGAACGCTGGGCGGCGCAGCTGGGCGTGCGGGACCTGCTGCAGCGAGCCCTCGACCAGGCGTAGCGCCCTCCGGGGACGGGTCGGCCATGGCCCAGAAGGCCGCCTGCGCGGCATGATAGCCAGTCCGCCGTCCGGCCGGCTTCGATTGGAGCAGCATATGAGCGACCAGCCCGATCCCCACCCGTCCGTCTGGCCCAGGAGTGCTCCCGTCGTGGGACAGATCGCGCGGCGATCGCGGCAGGTGCGCGCGGACGACATCGTCCGCTTCACCGAAATGAGCGGGGATCGAAACCCGCTCCATTACGACGAGGCGGCGGCGAGGGCGAGCCGGTTTGGCGAGATCGTCGTCCAGGGCGGCGTCACGACCGCGATTCTCAACGCCGTCGTGGCCGAGGATTTGCCGGGGCCGGGCACCGTGTTTCTCCATGTGGAGTGGAGCTTCAAGGCGCCCGTCCGGCCGGGCGACACGATTACGGGCGAGGTGACCGTCACTGACGTCCGTCGCGACAAGCCGATCACGAAGCTCGACACGCGCGTCATCCGCCAGGACGGCGTCGTCGTGCTCGAAGGCCGGGCCGTCTGCTACACGATGGCGATCTAGACCAATCGCGATTCGCTGCTGATCTGACGCAACGGGGCCCGCGGGGAAGGTGGCGCGGGAACCCGCTCGCCGCGTCCGTGGGGCCGCAGCCGAAGACATCGGGCAGTCCGCAGATCGCCGGCGAGCCGACCAAAGGTCGCCGCGATTGGATCGCGTCCATTCTCGCCGACCGAGTCGAGGATCGAGGATCGAGGATAGGCCGCATTCAGGCCGCGCTACGAACATACCGCGCCTTCTCAGACGTCCGCCACGGCGGTCGCCCTCTCTGCCCTGCCTCTCTCTTTGACACAGCGCAGATTAGCCACCCTGGAGGCGTGCCAGCAAGCGGGATTTCACCCCAATCGTATGGGTCCGGACGCCCGCTCGATGAGCGCGATGAGCCGGAGTCGCCCGCCGCGTGATTCGTCGGCGGGGACGCGCGCCCCCGCGATGGCGCCCGCACCGCTGCGTCCATTTCCTACTTCTGGCTTCGAAGTTCGAAGTTGAAATAGTGCCGGGGGTGGGGGTCGAACCCACACGGGCCTTGTGGGCCCTCAGGATTTTAAGTCGGTTCGAGGGCAAGCCGGTGAGGCCCGATGAAATCGTCCAACTGCGAAATCGTTGGTCGAGTCGCCGCAGGGCAAGTCAGCAGACCGCAGCCAGTTTCGTCGCGCCGTTAGCCCGACGTTGGCCCGAACACGGCTCCTCTGAGAGGTCACGTCGAAGCCGGAATGCGCCCCGGTAGGTGCCGTGCTACGCTGTGGGCATGCCTACGCCAGTGCTGAGCCACGAGCAGGCGGCCGAGCGCCTTGCCGAGTGCGAACAGGAGATTCGCGCGCTTGGCGTGACGCGGCTGGCGCTGTTCGGATTGGTGCTTCGCGGGGAGCCGCGCGCCGACAGCGACGTCGACGTGCTCGTTCAGTTCGCGCCAGGCGCCAAGTCGTACGCTCGCTTCCTGGCGTTATCGGAGCTCCTCGAAGCGCGATTGGCGCGGCCGGTGGAGCTCGTGACGACCGAGGCCCTCTCTCCGTTCATCGGTCCGCGCATTCTGGCCGAGGCACAGGATGTCGTTCGAGCCGCGTGACTACCTGCGCCACATCCTGATCGAAGCCGACTACCTCATCTCCCGGAGCCAGGATCTTCCCTACGAGACGTTCTCTGCCGACGAAACGTTGCGACGCGCCTTCGTCCGAAGTATCGAGATCATCGGGGAAGCCGCGAAGAAGGTCCCGGAGAATTTTCGCGCCGCCCACCCATCGGTTGAATAGCGAGCCATGGCAGGGATGCGTGACCGGCTGATTCACGATTGCTTCGGCGTCGATTTCGAGCTGGTGTGGGACGTCGTTCAGAAGCGTGTGCCCGTGCTACGCAACCAGATCGCTTCTATTCTCAGGGATCGAGGAGGAGGATAGGCCGCATTCGCGAACATGACGCGCATTCTCGGACGTCAGCCGGCGCGGTCCCCGCCTTCCTGCCCCGGTTCTCTCCTCTCTGACAGCTTGAGCATGACTCGGGTTGGATTCGTCGGCCTCCTTGCATTCGCGGCGCTGCTTGCGGCACGTCCCTCCCGCGATCAGGCGGCAGGGCCTGAGAATAGACGTTCTGTTGACTGGGAAGGCCGCTAATCCGGACTATCGGCGAGAGCGCCAGTCGTTTGAAATCCGCGGGCGTGCTCATCAGGTCCGAGGGCGATTGTAGCCACCAGCCCGGAATGTTCGGCAGCCAAAAGTCTCACGAACAGAGGTCTTCTAGCGCGGCGCTCTCAGCCGTTACAGAATTCGCCCGCATTCTTGTCATGGTCTGTACGGTGTTCTTCTTGCAGCCACCCGCGGCCGAGGTCACACGATGAGAGGACCGTCCCTCAGAAGAGCGATGACCCTGGCGGCACTTGTGCTGGGATTCTCGACCGCGGCCAGCGCGGCGCCGATTACCTACACCGAGACGAGCTTTGCCTCCGGGACGATTGGCGGGACGCCGTTCTCGAGCCAGAATGTCGTCCTCACCATGCACGGTTCGACCGAGCAGGTGCAGTCCTTCGACTTGGGCGGCGGCATCATCATGGACGCCAATGCCAGCTTCCTCACGACCCTCACGATTCCGGGCATGGGCGTGTTCACGATCCTTCCGCCGACCGGCATCTGGCTCTTTCCGGAGCCTGTTCCCATCGCTCCAGGCATGCCGGTCGAGCCCTACGTCATCTTCGGGACGCAGGACAATCCGGGGTTTCTGGGTGACGGCTTCACCGGCCTTGGCGGAAACGGAAGCTTCGCGCTGACCGGCTACGATCTCGAGACGGGGTTCGGACCGCTCACGTCGACTCCTGGCGGCGTCGGCCGACACTCCGGCCAACCTGTGATGACGAGCGGCGGAGTCTTGATCTTCGGCGCTGACATCTCGCCGACGACCATCGGGACCTTCGCCGCGGTCGTGCAGCCCGTGCCGGAGCCGGGGACGCTGATCCTCTTCGGCGCCGGGCTCGTCGCGTTCGCCAGCCGTTTGCGTCTGCGCGCACGGCGCGTACGTTAGCCCTTACGGCTCCGTCGATTTGCCAGGCTTTCCCTCGGCCTTCGCAACGCGGAGGTCGCGAGTTCGAGCCTCGCGCCGTCCACCAAGTTCTTCGCGCTCAACAATGATTCGAGGTCGCAGGCTCCGGGCAGTCTCTGCCCGAACCCCGGAACCTCGGAACCCTACTGTATCGGCGTGTCGCCGTTCGCCGTCGCGAAGGGCGCCTGCGGAGCGGTGGCCGTGTTGTTCTGCCAGATCGTGTTGCCGGTGTTCACCGCGAACGAGCGGGTGCCCGTCGTGCCGAACGTCTGGGGCTGACCATACGCGTACCACGCCGTGATCGTGGCCGTGCCGTTGCAGTCGTTCGAACCCGCCTGCGAGCCCTGGTCGGCCTGCAGGAGGAAGTTGTATCCGCTCTTCTGCGGCGGCTGGTTGTTCGGGTCACCGAGGTCCTGCGAAATGAACGCCTCGGTCGTGCCGGCCGGGGGCGTGCCAAGAACGCCGTAGCTCGCAGCGTAGCTGCCCGATCCGCAGGACGCGGAGTACGCAACCTGCGAAGTGGTGGTGACCTTCAGCGACGCGATGGCCGACGTCTCGTTGCCCGTCATACGGGCACGCAGAAGTCCCGGCACCGCAATCGCCGCGATGATGCTGATGATCGCGACGACGATCAACAGCTCGATCAGCGTAAATCCCTGTTCAGCCCTGCCATTCATGTCGTTGCGCTCCTCGCCGTCGGCGTCACGCCACGCCCGCCGCTACTCCGCCATCGAGTCTTGAATCGGGAGCCCCGGTGCTCCACCGCTCGGCGCCTCGTCCAGTTGTCTGTCGAAACAAACAGTGTACACTTCTGACGGCCGTCCGACAGATTGGTCGGGGAATTGCCGTCCGGGGGCGTACGGAACGGCCCAGAGCGTCGCACAACTCCCTCACCCACCGGCCGCCGAACGGACTTCCGGGGCCGAGTTTCCCTGCTGCCGTGTATCTCGTCGACAACCGGTGTTCACGGGCGGCCTACGCCGGCGCGATCGAGGATAGGCCGCATTCGCGAACATAACGCGCATTCTCGGACGTCAGCCGGCGCGGTCCCCGCCTTCCTGCCCCGGTTCTCTCTGACAGATCCAGAATCGTCAGCTGGATCTGCTCACGAAGCTGTGCGACCTGTACGGGAGCAGGTAGAATCGGCCTCATGCGCCGAATTTCCGGATGGCTGGCCTGGACAGGCGCTGTGGCCATTTTTGTCGCCCCGCACCTGACCCGGGCGCAATCGTCTGACGTCCTGGTTTTCGCCGCGGCCTCACTGAAGAACGTCCTGGATGATCTCGCCGCGCCGTGCCGGCAAGCAACGGGCGTCGGATTCCGCGCGGCGAATGCCGCCAGTTCGACCCTCGCGCGGCAGATTCAGCAAGGCGCGACGGCCGAGCTGTTCATCTCGGCCGACGTCGAGTGGATGGACTATCTCGCCGGCGGCCGCGGCCTGATTAGAGAAGACACGCGCGTGAATCTCGTCGGCAATGATCTCGTGCTCGTCGCGCCGAAGGCGTCCACGGTCACATTGAAGATCGCGCCGAATTTCGCGCTTGCCTCCGCGCTCGGCAACGGCCGGCTGGCCGTGGGCGATCCGGCGGCCGTGCCGGCCGGGCTCTACGCGAAGGCCGCGCTGACGTCATTGGGCGTGTGGAACAGCGTCGCGTCGCGTCTGGCGCCGGCGGAGAACGTGCGCGCGACGCTCGTGCTCGTGTCACGTGACGAGGCGCCGCTCGGCATCGTGTACCGCACGGACGCGCTCGCCGACGCGAGCGTCCGCATCGTCGATGTATTTCCCGAGTCGTCGCACCCACCAATCGTCTATCCCGCAGCGCTCACGACGCGCGCGTCCGCCGCGGCGCGCAAGGTCCTCGACTACCTGCGCGGACCGGCCGCGCGCGCGGTGTTCGAAAAGCAGGGCTTCCGCACCAGTGTGCCGGCGGTGAAATGACCGACTGGTCCGCGGCCGATCGAGGATAGGCCGCATTGAAGAAACATTAACCCACCCCCCCAATCATCCCTGACACAGATCCGAAAGATCCCAACACGCTGTACGCCGCCGCGTGGCAGCGCCAGCGGCGGAAGACAGCACGGTACGACGATGACGGCCCAGTTGGCTCACGCCAGCCGGCCGTTTGTGCTTCCGGGCGCTGCGCGGGTCAGCGGCGCGAACGAACCGCGCGCGGCCGGCAAGCGCCACAATGCCAACGAGGCGAGGTCGTAGGCGCTTGCCAGGCCGCTCAAGCCGAGGCCCGTGAAGGCGTCCGAGATCGGCTGAGCACGTGGCCGAGAGGCAAGCGCCTCTAGTCGGCGTCCGGTGTCGCGCGACGGCCCGTCAGCTGTTCGATCTGAATGCGGTAGAGCAGAGGCGTGCGGGCCTGGTGGACCGAGTCCGGTTTGAGGCCGCCAGGCAGCCACCACGTGGCGTGGAACTGAAGCAGTTCATTGGCGCGCTGACGAGCGTCAGCGTGTGCGGCCGAATCGTCGAGCTCCTGGTAACGTCCGAAGGCGACGACCGCGGTCCAGTTGTCGCGATCGACGACCTCGTCCACCTCGACGCAGACCTTCGGGTTCAGGCGCATCCACTCCACTTTCTGGCCCAGGATCGAGAACGAGTAGAGGAAGTCCTCCCCAGGATCGAGGTAGAAGAAGAAGGGCACCACGTACGGTTGGCCGTCGCGCGCGCAGCCCAGCCTGCCGTGTCGGGCCCGGTTGAGAACGTTCCGGCACTCCACGACCGTCAATTCGTGAATGCGCATCGTCAATCACCGTACCGGACGAACCGCCAGCGAGACAACCGCCGCAGGCAATTGTCGATCCTGACGAGAGTTTGGGCAAATTGAGGCGGGCCGGAGGAGACACCGCGTCTTAGGCCGGCTTCATCGCTCGGAGCAGCGTGAGGCTCCGCGTCGGCGCCGAGGCCACGCCCGTCGCCGTGAGAATTCCGACGAGAGGCAGAGCAAGACAGGGTTCCTGGACCTCCCCGCCCCGCTGCCCGAGCATCTGCCGAAGCCGGATCGCGTCGGCTGGCGCGCCCGGGTGCGCGTCGAGGGCAGCCACAGTGCCTGGACGGGCCGCGCTCTCCTTGAAAAGGTTAGAAATTGTTTGAAGAAGTGCCGGGGGTGGGGATCGAACCCACACGGGCCTTGTGGGCCCTCAGGATTTTAAGTCCTGTGCGTCTGCCAGTTTCGCCACCCCGGCCCCGGTCAGCATACGCGACCATCGGCGATCGCGGGATGGAAGATCGGGAATTGAATTGGGGAGTGAGGAACCGGCCGACGGCCGCTCCTCTGAAACTGACCGCCTCACGCGGGCGTCTCTACTGATGATGACGGCCGGTTGGGCGGGCGCGCGGACGATGCTGGCGGGCAGTGTGCTCGCCGCCGCGTGCACCGCGGCCGCAGTGCCCGGCAGCTCCAGGCCCCTCGCCCTCGAAACCAGCGTGGTCGTGCGCGAGCATCCCCTCACGCTGCACCTGAGTCTCACGCCCAAGCATCCAGTCGATCCGCTCGTGCTGTACACGACCGGCGACGGCGGTTGGCGGGGCGGCGACAAAGACCTGTTCGATCGCCTCGTCGCATGGGGCTACCCCGTCGCCGGCTTCAGCGCGCGCGATTACCTCAACCACCTCGGCGAGGACGTCGAAACGATCACGTCCGAGGCGATGGCGGCGGACTTCGCGGCGCTCATCCGCGCGGCGAAAGCCGCGTTGAATCTCCCGGTCGCCACGCGGGTCGTGCTGGTCGGCAAGTCGCGCGGCGCGGGGATGGACGTCGCGGTCGGAAGTCAGGAGTCGATTCGCGCGCGGCTGCGCGGCGTGATCGCGATCGCGCTGACGCGCGAGGAAGAGTACGTCGCCGACGCGCCGGCCGCCGGCGGACCCGCGGCGATGCTGCTCACCTATTCGGCCCTGCCCGGGCTCGGCCGGACACCGGTGGCGATCATTCAATCCACGCACGACGACTACCTCCCGGCGGCGGAAGCGCGCACGCTGTTCGGGCCCGATACGCCGTCGCGCACGCTCCGGCCGATCGAGTCGAGCGACCACAACTTCGACGGCGGCGAGGCCGCGCTCTATCGCGAGCTGACGAGCTGCTTCGACTGGATTCTGCGCCAATGACGGCGTTCGCCCGCGCCACGCTGCTCGCCACCGCTCTCTTCGCCACGATCGCGGCGCCCGCGCTCGCCAAGGAGTCGATTTCAATCCCCGTGCGATCGAAGACCGTCTCGGTCGAGTACTACGCGCCGGCGGCCGGGAGTGCGCCGCGCGGCAGCGTCATCATGGGCAGCGGCGACGTCGGCTGGGTCGGGCTCGGCGCCGAACTCGCGGACTTCCTCGCCGCGCAAGGCTACGCCGTCGTCGGCGTGAACGTCCGCGAGTACCTCGAGACGTTCAGCGCGGGCGGCGGGCACGTCACGCCCGATCAGGTCGGGACCGATTACGAAACGATCGCCACGACCCTGCGCAATCGCGGGCTGCTGCCGGCGCCAGTCGTCGTCTCCGGCGTCTCGGAAGGCGCCGCGATGGCGGTGGCGGCCGGCGCGTCCGCCGCCAATCACGTCTGGATTCAAGGCGTGATGACGCTCGGGCTGCCGCCCACGGCCGAGCTGGCGTGGCATTGGAAGGACGCGGCGACGTGGATCACCAAGCGTGACGCCGCCGAGCCCTCGTTCTCCCCGCGCGACGTGATAGCCAACGTCGCGCCGCTGCCGCTCTGGATGATTCAGTCAACCAGGGACGAGTACGTCACCGCCGCCGACTATGCCGCGCTCGACGCCGCCGCCCGCCCGCCGAAACAGCTGCACCTGATCGCGGCGGGCAATCACCGCTTCACGGATCAGATCCCGGAGCTGCATCGCCAGGTGCTGGCGGGTCTGGCGTGGATTGACGCGCCGCACGGCGCGCACTGATTAGTGGACAGTGCGCGGCGCCACGGCCTGGCGTTCCGCGCGAAGCACGCGGCCGATCATCGCGTCGAGCTCGGCGGGAGCAATGGTGAACGGCCCGGCCACGGCCGCGCCCATCGGGATTTCAATCGCGATCACGCTCGCGCGCTCGGCAGGCTCCACGATCCAGCTGAAGCCCTGCAAGACGACGATTCGATCGCCGGGGGCCTGAGGATTCTGCGCCTTGTCGATGGCGCGAAGGATGCCGGCGAGCACGTCGCGCACGGCCTCGTCGTTCCAGGCTGAAGGCTCGCCGGGCACCGACACCGCTTCGGTGACGGCGAAATCCCGGCCCTTCAGCACGACTTCCACGTTGAACGTCATCGATGTCGCTCGGTCTGTCCGGCCCGAGATGGCGGGCCGGACGCCACAGTATATCGGGTCAGATGATGATGCGCGGCGCCGCGCCGGTCTCGAGCGAGGTCGCCAAGCGCGGCGGCGTCGGTCACGGGCTCGCGGCACACGAAGTCGCGACAGACGTACGCCGTCGCCCGTCCGTCGCGCATCGTCATCGCGGCCAGCCACGGAAGGTCGGCGGCAAGCGCCGCCGGATCCGCGACGGGCACGACGACGGCCGCCGGGAGATAACGGGACGCGACGACGGCCTCGAGCGCGCGGTAGTCCTCGCGGTCCGGCGCGCCGACCAGCACGACCTGCGTCGCCGGCAGCCGGAAGTGCGCGACGTTGGCGAGCATGTACGGCATCACGCGGGCCGCGCGGCCCAGGCCCGCCCCGTAGCGCTGCAGCGTCCGCTCCGCGAGCGAGATGAGCGCCGCGTCGCCCGTGAGATGTCCCAGCATGAGCAGGTTGCGCACGGTCACCGACGCGGCCGACGGCTCCGCCCCGTCGTAGTCCTCTTTGAGCCGCAGAAGCACCGTCGGATCCTCGCCGGTCGTCGCAAACCAGCCGCCGTCGCGATCGTCGTAGAAGCGATCGGTCTCGACGGCCGTCAGCTCGCGCGCCCATCGGAGGCGCCGCGGATCGCCGGTCGCCTGGAACAGCTCGAGCAGCCCAAACGCGAGGCACGCGTAGTCCTCGCAGAAGGCGTCGATCGCCGACTCGCCGCCGCGCGATCGCCGCAGCAGCCGCCTCGTCCCAGCCTGCCAGAGATGTGTCTCGACGAAATCGGCCGCGCGATCGGCCGCGCGCCGCCACTCGCCGCGATGCGGGCTGTCCACGAGCACGCGCGCCGCGCGAGCGAACGCGCCAATCATGAGGCCGTTCCAGGCGGTGATGACCTTCTCGTCGCGATGCGGGCGCGGCCGGTCCTCGCGCGCGGCAAACAGCGTCTGGCGCGCCCCGGCGAGCGCGGCAATGACCTCGTCAGCCGGCCGGCCCGATCGGGCCGCGACGTCTTCCACCGTCTGCGCGACGTACAGGATGTTCTGTCCGGTGAACTCGCCCTGCGGGTCCGCGAGCGCATTGCCGCTGTCTTCGACGCCAAAGTGCCGCCGCACCAATGATGCGTCCGCCCCGGTCAGCCGATCGATCTCCGCCGCGGTCCACACGTAGAACGCGCCCTCGCGTTTCTCGTGCTCGCCGGGGACCGCCGAGTCCGCGTCCTCCGCGGAATAGCACGCGCCTTCCGGGGACGACAGGTCCCGCACGACGTACGCCAGCGTGTTCTCCGCGACCGCGGCGTAGAACGCCTCGCCGCTCATCTGATACGCGTCGAGCAGGGCGGTGGTCAGCTGCGCCTGGTCGTACAGCATCTTCTCGAAATGGGGAACGCGCCACTCGGCGTCCACCGAGTAGCGATGGAAGCCGCCACCGACGTGATCGTGCAGGCCGCCGAGCGCCATCGCGTGCAGCGTGTCGAGCATCATGCGCCGCGCTTCGAGGTTGCCGGTCAGCGACCACGCCTCGCCGAGGAACAGCAGCTCGGACGGCCGCGGAAACTTCGGCGCGCCGCCGAAGCCGCCGTGCCGCGGGTCGAACGCTTTCGCGAACAGCGACACGCCATGCTCGACCGCGTCGCGCCCGGCTGCCGGCCCGCGGTCGGACGCGGCCTCGCCCGCGCCCGTCATCTCGCGCAGCTGCTGGACGATGCCGGCGGCGGACTCGAGCAGCTTCGCGCGGTCGTCGCGCCAGGCCCGCGCCAGCTCGGTCAGGATCTCGAGGAACCCCGGCCGGCCCCACCGCGACGACGGTGGAAAGTAGGTCCCGCCGAAAAACGGTTGCCGGTCGGGCGTGAGCCACACGCTCATCGGCCAGCCGCCGGCGCCGGTCGTGGCCTGGACGAACGTCATGTACACGCGGTCGATGTCCGGCCGCTCCTCACGGTCGAGCTTGATCGAGACGAAGTCGCGGTTGAGCACGGCCGCGATCGCCCGCGTCCTCGAACGACTCGTGGGCCATCACGTGGCACCAGTGGCAGGTCGAGTAGCCGATCGACAGAAAGATGGGCCGGTCCTCGCGCGCGGCCGCGGCAAACGCCTCGTCGCCCCACGGGTACCAGTCGACGGGATTGTCGGCGTGCTGCTGGAGGTAGGGGCTGCGCTCGCGCGCGAGGCGATTGGCCATGTCTCAGTCTGTCACGTCCTTGCGGAGGCGGGCATAGGCGGCGGTCACCTCGACGCCGTACAGCAGAATCACCGCGGACATGTAGACCCAGACCAGGAAGGCGACGACCGCGGCAATCGATCCGTCCACGCTGAAGCGCGAGAGGTCGCGGACGTACCACGAGAAACCGAGGAAGGCGGCGCGCCACAGCAGTCCGGCCAGAATCGCGCCAAACCACACGTCTCGCAGCCGCACCCGCACGTTCGGGACGAAGTAATAGATCAGGCCGACGACGATCACGAAGATCGGAGTGGGCGCGTTGCGGTACGCAAACCCCGTCAGGTGCGCCAGCCAGGGCCAGGTCGCCACGACGCCGGCAAACCACCGCGCGCGAAAGACCTCGACCGCGCCGGCGAACAGCACCGCCGCGAGCATGAGCAGGCCCGCGGCCAGCATCATGATGAACGCGATCAGCTTGTGCTTCAGAAAGCGTGTAGTTCCGTTCGACGCCCCAGGCGTGGTTGACGGCCGAGGTAATCGCGCCAAAGACGCCCATGGACGCCCAGAGCGTCACGATCGTGCCGACGACACTCAACCGCAGCGGGGCGTTCGCCAGCTCGTGAATGCGATTGACGACGAAGTCGAAATGCCGCGGCAGCGCGCGCGCGATGATCTCGACGAGCGTCGCGGGGTTGTTCTTCATGGCCGTCTTGCTGACAATCGAGAGGGTCAGCAGGATGAACGGAAAGAGCGAGAGCAGCGTGTAGTACGCGATGGACGCGGCGAACGTGAGGTTGCTGCTGTTGTAGAACTCGATCACGCCGCGGCCGGCGGCGCGCGATCCGAGGCGGAGGACGCGAAGCCCGCGAGCCACGAGCGTGGCCGGCCGGAGTGACGGTGCAGAATCCAAACGCGGTTCCTCGAGTCGGCCCGCTCAATTCTACCGGACGCACGCCTGCCAGCGGTCGCGCGCGCCCGTATAATCGGCCTATGCCCGACGCGCCCGTGCCGACCGCGCCCCAGCCGCCGCCCATCCCGACGCCCCGTCCCGCGCCCGCCGCCGACAAGGTGCTCTGCGAGCGCTGCGGCACGGAGATGTTCCGCATGCACGCGGTGTGGCGGTGCCCGTCGTGCGGATACAAGACCGATTGCTGCGGATGGTGAGCCGCCGATGAACGTGCTTCGAGCCAGGTCAACACCGGATCGGACCGGAGTACGTCGCCAATCGCGACCGCATGGCGGCGCTCGTCGCGGAACTGCGGGGCGCACGTCGCGGCCGCGCGTGAAGGCGGCGGCGCCAAGTACCTCGAGCCGCCACCGCGAGCAGGGCAAGCTGCCGGTGCGCGAGCGCATCGACCAGCTGCTCGATCCCGAGCACGCCGTTCCTCGAGCTGTCGCCGCTGGCGGCCTGGGACATGTACGACAACGACGCGCCCGCGGCGCGGGCGTCGTCACCGGCATCGGCCGCGTCGGCGGACGCGAGGTGATGATCGTCGCCAACGACGCCACCGTCAAAGGCGGCACCTACCTACCCGATGACCGTCAAGAAGCACGTGCGGGCGCAGCAGATCGCGCTCGAGAACCGGCTGCCGTGCGTGTACCTCGTCGACTCGGGCGGCGCGTTCCTGCCGCTGCAGGCCGAGGTCTTTCCCGATCGCGAGCATTTCGGCCGCATCTTCTACAACCAGGCGCGGATGTCGGCCGAGCGCATCCCGCAGATTGCCGTCGTCATGGGCTCGTGCACGGCCGGCGGCGCGTACGTGCCGGCGATGTCCGACGAGACGATCATCGTCAAGGGCACCGGCACGATCTTCCTGGGCGGCCCGCCGCTCGTGAAGGCCGCGACGGGCGAGGAAGTCACGGCCGAGGAACTGGGCGGCGCCGACGTGCACACGCGCCTCTCCGGCGTCGCCGACTACTTCGCCGAAGACGACGAGCACGCGCTGCGGATCTGCGCGCACGATCGTCTCGACGCTGCACACGGCCAAGCGGCTGCCGGCCGACATCGCCGACGCCGGAGGCGCCGCGCTACGATCCCGAGGAGCTCTACGGCATCGTCAACGCCGACCCGCGCCAGCCCTACGACGTGCGCGAGGTCATCGCGCGGATGGTCGACGGGTCGCGCTTCGACGAGTTCAAGCAGCGCTACGGCACGACGCTCGTCACCGGCTTCGCGCGCCTGCACGGCTTCCTGGTCGGCATCGTCGCCAACAACGGCGTGCTGTTCTCCGAGTCGGCGCTGAAGGCGACGCACTTCATCGAGCTGTGCAACCTGCGCGGCATCCCGCTCGTCTTCCTGCAGAACATCACCGGCTTCATGGTCGGGCGCGCAGTACGAGCGCGGCGGCATCGCCAAGGACGGCGCCAAGATGGTGCACGCCGTCGCCAACTCGGTCGTGCCGAAGTTCACCGTGATCATCGGCGGCTCGTTCGGCGCCGGCAACTACGGCATGTGCGGCCGCGCCTACGAGCCGCGGCTGCTGTGGATGTGGCCGAACGCGCGCATCTCGGTGATGGGCGGCGAGCAGGCGGCGTCGGTGCTGGCGACGGTCAAGCGCGATCAGCTCGCGCGCGACGGACGCGACGCTCTCGCGCCGAAGACGAAGCCGCGATTCGCGCGCCGATCCTCGAGAAGTACGAGCGCGAGGGCTCGCCCTACTACTCGACCGCGCGGCTGTGGGACGACGGCGTGCTCGACCCGGCGCAGACGCGCGAGGCGCTCGCGCTCGGGCTCTCCGCCGCCGTACAACGCGCCGATTGCCGACGCGCAGTTCGGCGTCTTCCGGATGTAGGCGTCGCATGCCGCGCATCAGTCGATCCTCGTTTCGCCAGCGGCCCGGTCGACGACCGTCACGCTCAACCGGCCCGACGTCCGCAACGCGTTCAACGAGGAGCTGATCGCGCGAGCTTGACCGAGTGGGCCGCGAACGTGCCCGCCGACGGCGCCGTGCGCGCGGTCGTGCTCGTCAGGGCGCGGGCTCGGTCTTCTCGCGCCGGCGCGGACGTGCAGTGGATGTCGAAGATGGTCGGCTACTCGCGCGACGAGAACCTCGCGCGACGCCGGTCGCGCGCGCGGCGATGTTCCAGGCGCTCGACTCGCTGCCCGTGCCCGCTCATCGGCCGCATCCACGGCGCGGCGCTCGGCGGCGGCAGCGGGCTGGCGGCCGTCTGCGACGTCGTCGTCGCCGCCGAAGACGCCGTGTTCGGCTTCACGGAGGTCGACGCTCGGCATCCTGCCGGCGATGATTTCGCCGTACGTCGTCCGCAAGATCGGCCTCAGTCGGCCGCGCGCGAGCTGTGCCTGAGCGGCGCGCGATTCTCGGCGGCGCGCGCGAAGGAAATCGGCCTCGTCCACGACGTCGTCTCGGCCGGACCGGCTCGACCTGACCGTCGAGCGGCACGTCCAGCAGTTCCGCAAGGCGGCGCCGTCCGCCGTCGCCGCGACCAAGCGCGCTCCTGCGCGACGTGGCGTGCCGCCAGCCTGCCGACGTCGTGCACGCTGACTGTCGAGCGCCATCGCGCGCGCAGCGCGTGTCGCCGGAGGGCCAGGAGGGCATGCGCGCCTTCCTCGAGAAGCGCCCCGCGGCCTGGACGACGGACGCGTCCCGCCCCGAGTCGCGTTGATGCGACGGGTGCTCATCGCCAACCGCGGCGAGATCGCCGTGCCGCATCATCCGCGCCTGCCGCGAGATGGGCCTCGAGACGGTCGCCGTGTACTCCGAGGCCGACGCCGGCGCGCCGCACGTGGCGATGGCGGACGAAGCCCTGCCGATCGGCCCGCGCCGCCGCGCCGAGAGCTATCTCACATCCCGCGCGATCCTCGACGCCGCCCGCGCGCTCGGACGCCGACGCCGTGCATCCCGGCTACGGGTTCCTGTCGGAGAACGCCGAGCTTCGCGCGACGCGTGCGCCGACGGCCGGCCTGATCGTTCGTCGGACCGCCGGCCGACGTCATCGCACGGATGGGATCGAAGACGGCCGCGCGCGAGCGCGTCAGCGCGGCCGGCGTGCCCGTCGTGCCCGGGGCAGACGCCGACCGCGCAGACCGACGCGGCGCTGCGCCGCGCGCGGTCGCGACGTCGGCTTCCCGGCGCTCGCTCAAGGCGTCGGCGGGCGGCGGCGGCAGCGGCATGCGCATCGTGCGCGGCGTCGGCGAGGTCGCCGAAGTCGATCGCGGCGGCCCGCCGCGAAGCGGAGCGCGCGTTTGGCGACGGCACGCTCTACGTCGAGCGTCTCGATCGAGCGGCCGCGGCACATCGAAGTCCAGATCTTCGCGCGACACGCACGGCAACGTCGTGCACCTCTGCGAGCGCGACTGCTCGCTGCAGCGCCGGCATCAGAAGGTGGTCGAAGAGGCGCCGGCGCCCGCGTTGGCGCCTGCGGCGTGCGACCGGCTGACGGCCGCCGCGGTCGCTGCCGCGCGCGCCGTCGGCTACGTCAACGCCGGCACCATCGAGTTCCTCGTCGAGGGCGACGGCGACGACGCGCGCGTTCTACTTCCTCGAGATGAACACGCGGCTGCAGGTCGAGCATCCGGTCACCGAGGCGATTACGGGCTTCGATCTCGTCCGCGCGCAGCTGCTCGTGGCGGCCGGCGAGCCGCCTGCCGTTCACGCAGGCCGACGTGCGCGCCGCGCGGCCATGCCATCGAGTGCCGCATCTACGCGGAGGACTCGACGCGGCTGCTGCCGCAGTCCGGGCACGCTGCTGCGGTATCGCGAGCCGCACCGGTCCGGGCGTGCGCGTGGACTCGCGGCGTGCGTGAGGGCCAGGCGGTCACCGTGCACTACGATCCGCTGCTCGCGAAGCTGATCGTGCATGCGGACTCGCGTGACGCCGCCCTCGCCGGGACCGTCGCCGCGCTGAAGCGCTACGAGATTCTCGGCGTGCGACACAACATCGCGTTCCTGGTCGCGCTGCTCGAGCGTCCGGAAGTCGCCGCGCACGACGTGCACACGCGATTCATCGAAGCGCACCTGGACGAGCTGACGACGGCCGGGTACCGAGGGCGCGAGGCCGCGGCCGCCGTCGCGGCGCTCGTCGCGACGCGGGGGCCGGTTGCCGCCACCGGCGGCGACGACTCGTCCGCGAGGGCCGATCCCTGGCAGGTGCTCGGCCCGGTGGCATGGTGAGAGGCCGCGACGTGGCTAGACGCATGCGCGTGGCCGGGGCGGACGGCGAATGGACCGCGGAGCTTGGCGCGAGCGGCGTCACGTTGTCCGGCGTCGGCGCGCCGTTCGTTGTCAGCGACGAGGGCGACGGACGGTTCGGCATTACGGGCGTGGGCGCGGCGGCGGCGCACGCCGTTGCCGCCGCGGCCAGCCGGGACGTGGTCTGGGTCGCCATCGAGGGCGCGGTGTTCGAGTTCCGCGTGACCGAGGACGCCGGCGACGCACGTGCCTCGACGAGCGATCAGGACGCGCTGTCGCCGCCGATGTCCGCGACCGTCGTCCGGGTCGCGGTGCGACCCGGGACGACGGTCGCGGCCGGCGATACGCTGCTCGTGCTGGAGGCGATGAAGATGGAGCTGCCCATCCGCGCCCCCCGCGCCGGGGTCATCCGCGCCATACACTGTCAGGAAGGCGACCTCGTCCAGCCGGGCACGGTGCTGGTGGAGATGTAGGGGACGGGGCTTTTTTCCACAGTTTGGGCCCGAAGGTGCCGGAGGTCCTTCGGGCGGCCCGCCCGCCCGCGCGACCTCCGGCACCGAACAGGCCCAAACTGTGGAAAAAAGCCCCGTCCCCTTCGACGTCGCCCCCAGAGACGGCCTCCAGAATGAGCAGGCGAGGATTGCGACGGCGGACAAGATCGCGTTCATCGACCGGCTGAGCGAGGCCGGGCTGCCGATCGTCGAGGTTTCCGCGTTCGTCAGCCCCAAGTGGGTGCCGCAGATGGCCGACGCTGCCGAGGTCTTTGCCGGCATCACGCGCCGGCCGGGCACCCGCTACGCCGCGCTCGTGCCCAACCGGCCGGGGCTCGACCGCGCGCTCGCCGCCCGCGTCACCGACATCGGCATCTTCGCGGCGGCGTCCGAGACGTTCAGCCGCCGCAACATCAACCGGTCGATCGCCGAAGCGTTCGCGACCTACGCCGAGGTCGCGCGCGCCGCGCTCGACGCCGGCCTGCGCGTGCGCGCCTATCTGTCCACGGCGTTCGGCTGCCCGTTCGAAGGCGCCGTGCCGGTCGATCGCGTCGTCACGCTCGCGAAGCGGATGCTGGACCTTGGCGCCTACGAGGTCGCCGTCTCGGACACGATCGGCATCGCGCACCCCGGCCAGGTCCGCCTCCTGCTGACCGCACTGACGCGGACGATTCCGCCATCATCGCTCGCGCTCCATTTCCACGACACCCGCGGCACCGCACTCGCCAACGTGCTCGCCGCACTCGACTTCGACATCGCCACGTTCGACGCTTCCACCGGCGGCCTCGGCGGCTGCCCCTACGCGCCCGGGGCGTCCGGCAATCTGGCAATGGAAGATCTGCTCTACATGCTGCACGGCCTCGGCTTCGACACCGGCGTCGATCTCGACAAGGTCTTCGACGCCGCCCGCTTCATGGAGGGTGTGGTCGGCCATCCCGTGTCGTCGCGCTACACGCAGGCGCGCCTCGCCGCCGAATCCGCTCGCTGACGCCATGGCCGTCGCCGACTGGCTCGATGCGCTCGAGACGCGCTACCAGGCGTCGATGTCGTCCGCTGAATTCCTGAAAGCGGTGCGAGCGCTGTCGTGGCGATACGTCGAGCGCCGCGCCGGACTGGCCCGCGGACGCGCGCTCGACTCAGCGGGCAAGCGCGCCGCCTTTGCGTCGTCCTACGCGCCGCTGCACTTTCTGACGACGCGGCAGATCGTGCGGGCGTTGGGGATCGGCAGCGCGGTCGATCGGATTGTCGATCTCGGCTGCGGCACCGGCGTCACCGCGGCGGCGTGGGCGCTCGAATCAGCACCGGCGCCGGCCATCGTCGGCGTCGACGCCGCGGGGTGGACGCTCGCCGAAGCGGCGTGGACGTGGCGCACGCTCGGCCTCGACGGACGGACGCGGCGCGGCAATCTCGTCGCCGAGGTCGAGCGAGAGTCACGCGCGTCGCGTTCCGGATCGACGGCGCTGTTGTTCGGCTGGAGCGTCAACGAACTGTCAGCCGACGCCCGGGCTCGCCTCCTGGATGCCCTGCGTGCCGACCGGCTCCGCGCGATGTCCCTGCTCGTCATCGAGCCGCTGGCGCGTGGCGTCGCGCCCTGGTGGCCGGAGTGGGTGCGGGCCCTCGCCGCGCCAGGGCTTCGTGACGACGAGTGGCACTTCGACGTGCCTCTCGCCGCCTCGTTGGCCCGGGTGGACGAGGCCGCCGGCTTTCGCCGCGAGGCGCTCGGCGCGCGCTCGCTGTGGCGGCCGGCGCCAATCCACCGGCAACAGGCCCGACTATGATGGAGGACGCCCGTATGGGCGCGCTTCGTCTTCGCCTCGCTACCGTCGTCGGAGCCGTCCTCTTCCTGGCGGCCCTTTACGTTCTGCACCGCGAGCTGGGCGAGATCACCTTCCATGACGTCGTCCTCGCGCTCGAGCGGCTCCCGCGCGGCGCGTTCGCGCTCGCGCTCGTGCTCACCGCGGTCAACTACGCGATCCTCACCGGCTACGACCAACTGGCGTTCATCTACCTCGGCCGGTTGATTCCGCGGTGGCAGATCAGCATGGCGTCATTCGTCGGCTATGCCATTGCGAACAACGTGGGCCTGGCCGTGCTGTCGGGTACGGCCGCGCGGTATCGCTTCTACTCGCGCTGGGGTCTCTCCGCCGCGGAGATCTCGCGGATCGTCATCTTCTACTCCGGCACGTTCTGGCTCGGGCTGCTGGTGCTCGGCGGGTGGAGCCTGCTCACCAGCCCGCCCAGCGCGCTTACGGCGCTGCCGGAATACCGCTACGCGGTGCCGATCGGCGCCACGCTGCTTGGCGTGTCACTGGCGTATGGCATTGCGACGATCGTCACCCGCGGGCCGCTGCGCCTGTTCGGCATCGAGTTCCGCCTGCCGAAACCGCGCCTGGCGGCCGCGCAATTCCTGTTGTCCATCGCCGACTGGGGCCTGGCCGTGGCGGTGCTCTGGATCTTGATTCCCGAGCCGCGTCCCCTGTTCGCGGACACCGTCACCGCGTTCGTCGCGTCGCAGGTGCTCGGCCTGATCACGAACGTGCCTGGCGCGCTCGGCGTCTTCGAGGGCTCGATGCTGCTGCTGCTCGGCGGCTCGCTCCCGAAGGCCTCGCTCGTGACGGCGCTGCTCGCGTTCCGCGTGATCTACTATCTGCTGCCCTTCGGCGTCGCGATCGTCGTGTTGATCTTCGACGAGTACTGGCAGCGCCGGCACCTGATGCAGCGATGGGGATCGGCGGTCAGCGCGATCACGGTGACGCTGGCGCCGGCGCTCATTGCGACATTTGCCTTCACCGCGGGCACGGTGCTGTTGTTCTCCGGCGCGACCCCGGCGGCCTCGGGTCGACTCGCCTTCCTCAACCGTTTCCTGCCCGTGTACGTCGTCGAGCTCTCGCATTTCCTCGGCAGCCTGATCGGCCTGGGCCTGCTGCTCATCTCCCAGGCACTCGCACGGCGCGTGGACGCGGCGTGGACGCTTGCCGTCATCGGCCTCGCGCTGGGAATCGCGGCGTCGCTGCTCAAGGGCGGCGACTACGAGGAAGCCACGTTTCTCGCCGTCCTGTTGATGTTCGTCTACGCGGCGCGTCACGAATACGACCGGCGCGCGACCCTCTTCGAGGGCTTTTCGCGGCTCTGGTTCTCCGGCGTCCTGCTGGTCGTGCTCGCGTCCGTGCTCCTGGGCGTCTTCGCGTTTCGCAACGTCCAGGTGACGAACGAGTTCTTCTGGCGGTATCTCCTTCCGGGCCGAAGCGCCGCGCGCGTTGCGCGCGCTCGTGGGCGTCTCGGTCGTCCTGCTCGCCGTCGGCGTCCGCCAGCTGCTGCGCCCGGCCGTCCCCATCGTGCCCCCGCCGACGTCGGAAGATCTCGGTGACGCCGCCCGCGTGATCGCCGCGCAACGGACCTCGTCGGCGTACCTCGTCTTCCTCCAGGACAAAGGCATCATCTGGAACGACGACCGCACGGCTTTTCTGATGTTCGCGGTCCGCAATCGGACGTGGGTGGCGCTGCACGACCCCATCGGCCCGCCGAAGACCGTACCGGTCCTCATCCGCCGCTTTCTCGAGCGGGTGGACGACGCCGACGGCGTCCCCGTGTTCTATCAGGTGCGAAAGGACTACCTGCACCACTACGCGGACTTCGGCCTGGCGTTCGCCAAGGCCGGGGAGGAAGCGCTGGTGCCGCTGCGGTCATTCTCGCTCGAGGGCGGCGCGCGCAAGAAGATGCGCTTCACCTACAACAAGCTGCACACCGACGGCGCGTCGATCCGCCTCGTGCCCGCGCCAGACGTGCCGGCGCTGCTGCCCGCGGTGAAGGACGTGTCCAATGAATGGCTGAAGCAGAAAGGGCTGTCGGAGAAGGGCTTCTCGCTCGGCTTCTTCGACGAGGACTATCTGTCGCGCTTCCCGCTCGCGGTCCTGGAGGTGAACGGCCGCATCGAGGCCTTCGCCAACGTCTGGCCAGGACCGAATCGGGTCGAGCTCTCGGTCGATCTGATGCGCCATCGCGATACCGCGCCCAAGAACGCGATCGAAGGGCTGTTCATCTACCTGATGCTCTGGGGCAGGACGGAAGGCTACGAGACGTTCAACCTCGGCATGGCGCCGCTCTCGGGTCTCGAGCCGACGGCGCTCGCGCCGATTCGCGTGAAGATCGCGAGCTACCTCTACCGCTTCGGTCAGCCGTTCTACAACTTCCAGGGGCTGCGGGCGTTCAAGGAGAAATTTCACCCGGTGTGGGAGCCGCGGTACCTCGCCTATCCAGGCGTGCTCGATCTGCCGCGCGTGCTGCGCGACGTCTCGACGCTGATCTCGGGCGGCTACGGCGGGATTCTGAAACGCTAGCGACCGCGAGCGTGCCTACCGCCGCGCCTCGGTCCGTGTGGCCGTCCGAGGGATGTTGGCGTCGATGAAGCCCAGCACGGCCTTGCCGACCGCATCGTAGTTGCCGTTGAAATGATGCGACCCTGGCAGGCGGATGGTCGTGGCCGCAGGGCCGAGGTCGTCGCAGGCCGTATCGCGCGGGTCCTCGGCCTGCCCGGCCAGGCAGAATGTCGGCACGCCGATCTTCTTCACGGCGTCGGCCACGCGCTTCGGCGTCTCCTGCGGGCGCCGCACCCAATCGAGCGGGCTGACCTCGAACGAGGCCGTTTCGCCCGGCGCGATGAGCACCTGCCCGCGCAGGCGGCGGCGCTCGGCGTCCGTCCACGTCTGAATCGCGAACGGCGCGACCTCCGCGCCAAACGAGTAGCCGCCGAGGAACTGCGGCACGCCGCGAGTGGCGAGCACGTCGACGACGCGCTTCATGTCCGCGCCCGCCTGCTCCGGCGTCTTCGGGCTCCAGAAGTAGCGGAGCGAGCTCACGCCGACGACGTTGACGCCGTGCGCGGCCAGGTAGACCGCGAGGCGATTGTCGAGCGTCGCCCAGCCGCCATCGCCAGAGAGGAAGATGAGGGACGCGCGCGCCGGCTCCGCCCAGCGATACTCGAGCGGCAGGGCGAGGCCGTCGAGACGATGCTCGATCTCACGTGCCGCGGCCACCGGCGCGGGCTTCGACGGCGGCCGCGTGGCCGCCTTGATCAGCGCGTCCACCGCCTCATCGAACGGCTGGCCCCAGCGAATGGGCCGGCCGAATCCATGTCCGGTCCCCGGTACCTCGATGAAATGTACGTTGCCCATGTCGTCGAGGAACTTGTGCATGTCGGGCGGCAGGCAGACGGCATCCTGGATCCCGTTGAGCACGTACCACGGCGTCGGCACGCTGCTGACCTTGGGCAGCCACGCGGTGCTCTTCTTGGCGTCGAAGGTCGGCTTGAAATTATCGGCGTTGCAGACCGGGCGGAGCGACGGCAGGTCCGGGCAGAAGCCGAGGCTGAGACCGCCCGAGAACGTCTGCGGCGGCGCGGCCGCGAGTCCCGCGTACACCGCCGTCGCGCCCGACGAGTAGCCGAGGAGGATCGGCGGGTGGTACTCGCGCAGTTTGAGCTCGCGCTCCGCCGCGTGCGCGATCTCCTCCAGCGCGCCCGCCGGCTGCCAGCATTGCGCCCCGACGCCCTGGGCGGTTTTCAACGCCGGATACGAGATGCCGATCACGATCGCCTTCGGCATGATCCGGCGAGCCATGTCGACGACCCCCAGCTCCCAGCCGCCATCGCCGCTGATGAACAGGAAGACACTCGACGCGTTCTGTTTGGGAACGTACGCCATCGCCTTCTTCACGATCGGGACCGTGAGCGGCACTTCGTCCCAGGGCTTTGGCGCTTGTGGTTGACCCGCCTGCGGCGCGGCGGCGAGAAGAAAGATGATGAAGGCCGCTGGCGCGGACCGACGAAATGACATCTGGCCCGATGATAGCAAAGTCAGCGCCGCGGCCCGCGGCGCCGATGCTCCATCCCGGCGTTCAGCTCCCGGCGAACCTGCTCCTCCACGCTCTTGGCCGCCTCGGTCTCGAAATGGCCACCCGACAGCGACCAGCCAAGCGCGGCGAACCGTTGCGCCAACGCGAAGGCATCGCGCACGTCCGGCTGCGAGGCGATTTCGACCGCGTGCTGCAGCTCGTGGCCGAGCAGCTCGATGAGCCGATCGTCGCCCCGCATCGCGTTCAGCGCGACGTGCAGGAAGCGGAAGGCGTCGGTCGCGCCGATGATCGCCGTTCTTGCCCGCAGCCTCGAGTCGTCGCCGACGACGTCCACCAGCACGATCAGGTCGGTGTCTTCGAGGGTGTCGAGAAGGGCGGCGACCGTCGGCGAACGCTGCCGCGCGTCCTGCAGAAGGTCCCGGGCGTCAGGCGACATGCCCCGCACGCGGGGGGAGAGCGCAGCCTGACCCAGCGGAGGCCCGGCCGCCAGAAGCAGCGCGATCGAGAGGATGGCGACTACCCCATCGCTCTCTGAGACGAGAACGGCGGGCAGCGCGGTAGGAACAATGTGACGAATGGCACAACAAACTCCAGATCGCTCCGGATCGAACACCGACGAAATTGCGCGGAGGCGGGCATTCTAAAACATTTGTCCGGCTTCGCCCAGCATTATTTGCCGAATCAGCGGCAGCGGCAGCGGACCGATCCTGACGAACGCGTCGTGAAAGCCCTGCAGGGTGTAGGCGGCGCCCACCTTCGCTTTGTAGTCGTCACGGAGCTTCAGAATCATCAGCTTGCCCATCGTGTAATAGCCGTAGAGGGGATCCCCGGCGCCGCGCTTCGCCTCTTCGACGGCGACCTGATGCGGCTGATGTCCCTGCGTCTCGAACAGCCGGGTCGCCTCGTCCACCGTCATCCCCTGCGTGTGCATCCTGATGCCGACGATGAACCGGACGTCGCGCAGCAGCGCATCCTGCAGCTGGGCCAGCCGGTACTTGGGCTCGCCGGCGTGGAAGCCTTCGTCCAGCATCATCTGCTCTGCGTAGTGCGCCCATCCTTCGATGTTCGTGTTGGCGCCGAACACCTTGCGCACATCCGAGGGGAAGTCCTTGGCATAGAGGAACTGCACGTAGTGCCCGGGGTAGACCTCGTGGACCGAGACGTTGACGATGGCTGCGTAGTACCACCCGCGCATGTAGTCGTCCTGCGCCGCGCGCGGCAGGCGCGGATCGGGCAGCGTCATGTTGTAGAACGCCTCGACCTTCGCGGTTTCGAACGGGCCCGGCGTGTCCATCGACGCCGTCGTCGTCGATCGCATGAACGGCGGCGTCTCCTTCACCCGCGCAGGCTCGGAGGGCGGAATGGTGATGATGTGGTGGTCCACGATGAACTGCCGCAGCGAGTCGAGCGTATTCTGCGTGGTGGTGATCAGCGCTGCGGCGGGCGGGTGATCGAGCTGGATCCCGGCGAGCACGGCCTCCGGCGACTTGCCGGGATCGATCTGCTTTGCCGTGGCTTGGAACGCGTCCTCGTTCTTCTGGCGGTCCGCCTCGGCAATCGCGAGCAGCCGGTCGAGCGGGAGATCGATCATCTCCTGAGCCGCCAACGCCTTCGCGTAGGTGTCGGCGCCGAGCGCGAAGCGACCCTCCGACTTGGGCAGCAGGTCCCGCTGAAGGTACGTCTTGTACCGCTCGAGCGCCGCGATGACGCCGTCATTGGCCTTCTTGAACTCGGCGAGCAGGGCCGTGTCCGTGACGTCGGCGAATGCGGCCGGCACGTCGTTCCTGAAGAAGCTCACGTTGCTGTCGATCTGCTCCAGGGCGATGTCCGTGAAGATCTTCGGCGGGTCGTCGAGGTTGGTCCGCGCCTCGTCGAGCACCGCCGGCATGCGCCGCTCGCGGGCGATCAGGTTCGTCAGTCGCGCCTCGGCCGGCGCGAACGCCCGCTTCATGATCACGTACGCGGCATTGGTGATGCCGCCTGAATACAGGTCCGCGTCCTTGGCCCACCGCCGCACGGTCTCGAGCTGAAGCACGGTGCTGTCCATCTGGTGCCGCAGCAGCCCGCGATCGAGCTGCTGATCGAGCGACAGCGCCGCCGGATCGATCGCGTCCAGACGGTCCTTGAACCCGCGCGCGGCGTCGGCCTCCGCCTTCACCGAGGCGGCCGCGTAGTCTTCGAGCTGGTCGTCGTACTTGTGGATGCCGAGGTCAGTGGCCTGCGAGGGGTGGCGCCTGAAAGTGTCTTCGAGGATCTCCGTGGCCAGGTGCTTGAACGCCGCGTCGCCCGAGCCGGCGGACGCCGCCGGCGGCGCCGAAGAGGTGGCGCCGGAACAACCGAGGAGAGATGCCGCCGCGAAGACGAGGAGCGCCCGGATCCCAATCGAATGAGTGCCCATGGTGCATGGTTGCACAGAACACCAAGGCGCCGCTGACTAGCGCGCCCGCGTGATCTTCCCGATGAGCCGCGACAGCGCCCGGCCGCTCGCGACCTCGCCCGGCGTTCGTCCAGCACGATCGCGTCGCGACACGTCGCCGCCGGCGTCCACGAGGCTCGTCCATATCCCCGTGTTGCCGCGAGACGCGGCCTGGTGCATCGCGGTCCAGCCATTGGCGTCGGCCACGTTCGGGCTGGCGCCGCGCGCCAGCAGCTGCCTCGCCTGCTGAAACTGTCCCCATCGCACCAGATTGTTCAGCAGGGGACGATCGCCGTCCCGGGCGTCGTCAAGGCTCGCGCCGCGCGCTCGCAGCAGGTCGACGATCTCCCAGTGGCCGTCCCAGGCGGCGGTCGGCAGCGCTTCGATGGGGTCCGCGCGGTGGTCGAGGAGCAGCCGAAGCAGATCGACTTGCCCCGATCGAATGGCGAAATGGGCGACGCTGACCTCGCGGCCCCAGCTGACCGCGCGCGCGTTCACGTCGGCCCCGGCGGCGACGAGCCGCTGTGCGCACGCAAGCAGCCCGGCGGCCCTTTTCGGCCGCGTCCGACCGAGACGCGACCCGGCGCAGCAATGCAACGGCGTCAGCCTGCCGCCCGCGTCGCTGGCCGCTGCCGCTGCGGCGTCTCGCTCGACGAATGCTGTCAACCGCCGATCGTCGCCGAGCGCACTCGCGGTAAAGGAATTGATCTGCGCGCCGGCCTTTCGGAGCGCGGCCACGTAGACCCACTCGCCCTGGAAAGCCGCGATGACGAGCGCGCGGGCCGCCGGCCACGCGCCCGGCAGCTCCGGATCGGCGCCATGCGCCAGCAGCCACTCGAGGCACGCCACGCGCACGGAGGTCGTCGTCGATGTCTTGTGGGGATCTTCCTGGATGAGCGCGTGCAGCGGGCGATAGTTGCGGTACGTCCCGTTCACGTCGCCGCCAGCCTTGACCAACGCCGCCAGCCCGGGCTGCCACGCGAGCCCGGCGGCCGCCATCATCACGCGCGCGGGCACCCGGCCACCGGCCCTGGCGAGCGCGGCACGAAGCCGAGGAAGGTCTCGTCGCTGAACTGCACGAAGGAGGTGCTGACTGGCCACGAACGGCGTCAGTGCGACGCCGGCGGATGCGGCTCAGCGTGGTCGTGCATGGCGCACGCCTCGCACGTCGGCTCCGCCGAGTCGGGCCGCACGGCCGCAATCACGCGCCGCACCACGAAGACGGCGGCACCGAGCGCGAACAGACCGACGATCACCTGCTGCAGCAGCACGGACATCAGTGTACTCCAACGGCCAGCAGGCCTTGATAGACGACGAGGGCGGCGACGTAGGCCAGGCCGGACATGTACGCGAACTGGATCACCGCGTACCGGACTCCGGCCGTCTCGCGCCGGGTCATCGTGAGCGTCGCCAGACACTGCATCGCCAGCACGAAGAAGACGAGCGCGCTCGCCGATGTCGCGCGGGAAAACACCGGCGAGCCGTCGTCGCGCTTCATCGTGCGGATCCGCGTCACCAGGTTGGCGTCGGAAGCATGGCTGCCCGCGCCGGCCAGCACCGACATCGTCGAGACGAAGACCTCGCGCGCGACGAAGCTCGTGAGCAATCCGTCGGTGAGCTGCCAGTCGTAGCCGAGCGGCGCGAAGACCGGCTGGACGAACCGCCCGAGCCTGCCGGCAAAGCTGTTCGCCTGCCGCCCTTCCGCCTCGAGCGCGTCGGCCTGATCGTTCAGCGTCCGCGCCGTCTCGGGCGCCACGCCGGCCGCGGCCGCCTGCGTACGGAGCGCCGTCGCCTCGGGCGGAACGGCCCCGCGCGGATAGGCACTCAGCCACCACATGACGACGCAGATCGCGAAGATGATGGTCCCGGCCGTCTGCAGAAACGCCAGGCCCTGGTCGCGCGCGGTGACGAGCGCGTTGGTAATCGACGGCCAGCTTGTACCCGGGCAGCTCCAGGACCATCGGCCGCACCTTGCCGCGAAGGATGGTCCGTCCGAACAGGAGCGCCGTTCCAAACGCGGCCGCCGCGCCGACCACGTAGCAACCCGCGAACGCCAATCCTGCCAGTGCCGGCCGGCTCGCGAACAGCAGGCTCGTCAGCAGCACGTACACCGGCAGCCGTGCCGAGCAACTCATGAACGGCAGCACCAGAATCGTCGCGAGCCGGTCGCGCCGGCTCGGAATCAGGCGCGTGCTCATGATGGCGGGCACGGCGCAGGCATGCGCGGTCAGCAGCGGAACGAACGCCTGCCCCGGCAGGCCAAACCGCGCGAAGAATCGATTGTTCACGAATGCCGCGCGGGCGAGATAACCCGTGTCTTCCAGCAGGCTGATGAGGAAGAACAGCAGCATGATCTGCGGCAGGAACACGACCGTGCCCGCGATGCCGCCGATCACGCCGTCGATCAGCAGATCGCGAAGCGGACCCGCCGGCAGCAGCTGCCGCACCACCGATCCCAGGCCGGAGAAGATGGCCTCGATCAAATCCATGGGCAGCGTGGCCAGGGCGAAGAGCGTCCAGAACAAGCCGCCCATCACCGCGACGAAGACGAGCGTGCCGGTGATCGGATGCGTGAAGAGGCGATCGAAGCGCTCGGTCAGCCGATCCGAGCCTGTCTGGCCGCCGGTGACCGTCGCAGCCGCAACACGATCCGCCCACGCCGCGATCTCAGGCAGCGACGCCCCGGGCGCCGGCGCGTCGGCCGGCAACGCCGGCGGCGGGCCCTGGAACAGCGCGGAGACGCTCTGGCGAAGGGCTTCCGTCCCGATGCCCTTCGAGGCGATCGTCGGCACGACGGTCGCGCCAAGACTGGCGCCGAGCGCCGCGACATCGACGGTCAGCTGCCGCTTGTGGGCAACGTCTGACATGTTCAGGCAGACCACCATCGGCAGACGCAGCGCGACGATCTCGCCGACGAGCACGAGGTTGCGCGCCAGGTTGGCCGCATCCGCGACGACAATCACGCCGCCGGGTCTGGTCTCCGCCCCGCGGCTCGTCAGCACCTCACGAACGACCTTGGCCTCTGGCGCGTCGAGATGAAGCTGGTAGACGCCGGGCAGGTCGACGACCTCCATCTGGCGTCCGTCGGGAAGCGGGCTCTGGCCGGTGCGCTTGCTCGCCGTGGTGCCGGGAAAGTTGGCGGTCTTGGCGCGCGCGCCGCACAGCCGATTGAAGACCGTGGTCTTTCCCGTATTCGGATTGCCGACGAGCGCAACGCGCGGGATGGCGGGGGGCGCGGCCCCGGCAGCAACGGGAGGGGCGGCCGCAAGCTGCGGCATGATCAGGCCGAGTCGCGCGAAACGGGGACGACGTAGATGCCGCTGGCGACGGCCTTGGACAACCCGATACGCGTCGAACGCACTTGGACGATGCAGGGCTCCCCGGCCTGGCACAGGCGCACGTGCGATTCCGGGGTGAGACCGAGGGCGTGGAGCCAGTCGCGTGCCTCGGTGTCGAGCCGGGCGTCATGAAAGCGCGCCACGGCGCCGGGCTGGAGATCACTCAAGCGGACCACGTTCGACGACACCCGGGCATCGTATCACGAAAATGAGACGAGTCTCATTTATGACCCCCTTCCGGTCCCCGCCCCGCGGCCAAACCGCTGGACGCTCGGCCCGCCCCGGCCCTCGAACGTCAACCCGGACGCCCGGATCTGGCGGCATACTCGAACGCATGGCCCGGACTTCCGTGGCCCTGGCGAGGTCGGCGTGAGCGCAGAGCAGAAGCGGCTGGACGAGGCGAGCGAGTCGAAGGTCGCGTGGAAGCGCTGGGGACCCTACCTGAGTGAGCGTGCCTGGGGCACCGTGCGCGAGGACTACAGTCCGCGCGGCACCGCCTGGGAGTACTTCCCGCACGATCACGCGCGCTCGCGCGCCTACCGCTGGAACGAAGACGGCCTGCTCGGCATCTGCGATCACCATCAACGCGTCTGTTTCGCGTTGGCGCTGTGGAACGGGCAGGATCCGATTCTGAAGGAACGGCCGTTCGGCCTGACCGGCCACGAAGGCAATCACGGCGAGGACGTGAAGGAGTACTACTTCTACTCCGACAGCACGCCAACGCACGCCTACATGCGGGCGGTCTACAAGTATCCACAGCGCGCGTTCCCCTACGCCCAGCTCGTCGCCGAGAACGCGCGCCGCGGCAAGTTGGACCGCGAGTACGAGCTGGTGGACACCGGCATCTTCCAGGACGATCGCTACTTCGACGTCCAGGTCGAGTACGCCAAGGCGTCGCCGGACGACATCCTGATCGCCGTCAGGGTGACCAATCGCGGGCCGGATCGCGCGCCGCTCCGGGTGCTGCCGACCATCTGGTTCCGCAACACCTGGGCCTGGGGCGAGCCTGGCGTCGTTCGTCCCTCGCTCCGCGCGTCCACCGGGCCGAACGCCATCATCAGTCTGAGCGAACAGCGGTACGGCCAGCGCTGGCTGCTGTGCGAGGGCACGCCTCGCCTGCTGTTCACCGAGAACGAAACGAATCTGCGGCGCGTGTTCGGCGCGGCGGACGGCCCGCCCTTCGCCAAGGACGCGTTTCACGACGCCCTCGTCCTCGGCCGCGATGACGCGGTCAACCCGGCGCGCGTCGGCACGAAAGCCGCCGCGGACTACGCCCTGACGCTCGAGGCCGGCGAGGCCGCCACGATTCGGCTGCGCTTCACCGACGCGATGCCGGCGAGCGCGACGACCAGCGTGCTCGGCAACGACTTCGACGAGGTGCTCGCCGCGCGCCGGACCGAGGCCGACGAGTTCTACGCGGGCATCGTGCCCGCCGATCTCTCCCCGGACGGCGCCAGCGTGATGCGGCAGGCGCTTGGCGGCCTGCTGTGGTCGAAGCAGTTCTACCACTACGTCGTGAAGCAGTGGCTCGACGGCGATCCCGCCCAACCGCCGCCCCCTCCCGAACGGCGCGCGGGGCGCAACCACGAGTGGGTGCACCTCTACAACGACGACGTCATCTCGATGCCGGACAAGTGGGAGTACCCGTGGTACGCCGCGTGGGACCTGGCGTTCCATTGCGTTGCGCTGTCCATCGTGGACAGCGACCTCGCGAAGCAGCAGCTGCTGCTCCTCGTGCGCGAGTGGTACATGCATCCGAACGGCCAGCTGCCGGCGTACGAATGGGCGCTTGGCGACGTCAACCCGCCGGTGCATGCGTGGGCCGCGTTGCGCGTCTACCAGATCGAGCAGAAGCGCCGCGGTCGCGGCGATCTGGCGTTCCTCGAGCGGGTCTTCCACAAGCTACTGCTCAATTTCACGTGGTGGGTCAACCGGAAGGACGCCGAGGGCATGAACGTCTTCCAGGGCGGCTTTCTCGGGCTGGACAACATCGGGCTGTTCGATCGCAACCAGCCGGCGCCCGACGGCGGCCTGCTCGAGCAGGCGGACGGCACGAGCTGGATGGCGACCTACACGCTCAACATGCTCGCGATCGCGCTCGAGCTCGCGCACCACGACCACGTGTACGAAGACGTCGCCAGCAAGTTCTTCGAGCACTTCATGTACATCGCCGACGCCATGAACAACCTCGGCGACGACGGCGTGACGCTGTGGAGCGAAGACGACGAGTTCTATTACGACGTCCTCCGCTTGCGGAACGGCGCGACCCATCCGCTGCGGATCCGATCCATGGTCGGGCTGATCCCGCTGTTCGCGGTCCAGATCCTTCAGCCGGGTACGCTCGCCAGACTTCCCGGCTTCGCGCACCGGCTGCAGTGGTTCATCGAGCACCGGCCCGATCTGACGCGCAACGTCGCGAGCATGCAGACGCGCGGCAGCCGCGAGCGGCGGCTGCTGTCGGTCGTGTCCGCCGATCGGCTGCGCTCGGTCCTCCGCTACATGCTGGACGAGCGCGAGTTCCTCTCGCCTCACGGCATTCGATCCGTGTCGCGCGTGCACGCCGAGCATCCGTACGTCGCGGTGGTCGACGGCCGGGAGTACCGGATCGGCTACGAGCCCGCCGAGTCGCGAACGGAGGCGTTTGGCGGGAATTCGAACTGGCGCGGCCCGGTCTGGTTTCCGCCGAACTTCCTCATCATCGAATCGCTGCAGCGCTTCCACCACTACCTTGGCGACGACTTCACCGTCGAGTACCCCACGGGCTCGGGCCAGCTCATGGCCCTCGACGCGATCGCGGCCGACCTGTCCCGGCGGCTGTCCGGGCTGTTTCTGCAGGACAGCCACGGCCGGCGGCCGATCTTCGGCGACAACGAGCGCTTCCAGCGCGACCCGCTCTGGCGCGACCACATCCCGTTCTACGAGTACTTCCACGGGGACACCGGCGAGGGGCTCGGCGCCAGCCATCAAACCGGCTGGACGGGCCTGGTGGCGAAGCTGCTCCAGCAGAGCGGCCAGTCGCGCTGACGCACGACGATCAGTCGGGTTGCGTGAGGGTCAGCAGGCGCAGCAGCTCGCCCATCGACCATGCCTGGAATGGGCAGCCGCGGGGCGCGAAGGGCGCTTCGGCGTCGGCGATTTCCGGCAGGTGGCCGAGACCGAGGCGATCGAGCTCGCCCACGAGCGGCCGGACGAAGCGGTCGCGAGCTTCGATCCGCGCCTGCCGCGTGTTCTCGCGCACGCGAATCCACGCCTCGACGAACGGCCCCATGAGCCAGGGCCAGACCGTGCCCTGGTGATACGCGTGGTCGCGCGACCACTGATTTCCTTCGTAGCGCGGCATATATCCGAGGTCGCCGGGCGCGAGCGTGCGCAGGCCGAACGGCGTGACGAGCGCGCGCTCCACGGTCTCCACGATCTGGCGGGCGCGCGGGCCCGAGAGCAGCTGGACCGGGAGTCCGCCCACCGCGAGGATCTGATTTGGCCGCAGCGACCCGTCGACCTGCCCGGGACGGTGATCGGCGTCCACGACGTCGAACAGACAGCTGCGCTCCGGGTTCCAGAATTTCGCCTGGAACATCGCGAGGCCGCGCTCGAAGAGCCGGCGCCACTCCGCGGAGTCGCGCGCGGCAAAGGCCAGCGCGTTGAGCCACAGCGCCTGCACCTCGACGGGCTTGCCGATGCGCGGCGTCACGACGACGTCGCCCACCTTGGCGTCCATCCACGTCAGCTGCTGGCCGCGCACGCCCGCCGCGAGCAGTCCGTCCGCGTCGAGGCGAATGCCGAAGCGCGCGCCGCGCGTGTAGCTGCGAAGGATTTGATCGACCACCGAGAGCAGCCGGCGGCGGTGCCCGTCCGTGACGCTGCGGTTGCCGTCGGCCGCGCGCAGCAAATCGTGCACCGCGATCACAAACCAGAGCGACGCGTCGACCGCGTCGAACTCCGGCGCTTCGCCGACGTCCGGAAACCGGTTCGGCAGCATGCCCTCCGACACCGTGTCCGCCCACGCGAGCAGGATGCGGCGCGCGGTGGCAATGCGTCCCGGCGCCAGGCAGATGCCGCGGACGGCGACGAACGTGTCGCGGCCCCAGTCGGTAAACCACGGGTAGCCCGCGACAATGGTGCAGCCGTCGCCGCGCCGGACGATGTAGTGATCGGCGTTGCGATGGAGCCGCGACGGAAACGCACGGCGCCGCTCCGACTCGCCGTGCCGCAGGCGCATCGCCAGCTCGATCGGCAACTCCGTGGTCTCGCCGGTCGCGGACGACTCGACGATCCACACGGCCTCGCCCGCCGTCAGATCCCACTCGAAGATGCCCGGGCTCGCCAGATCCTCCGTGTCGTCGAGACCGCGGCTCCGCTCCTCGAGATAGAGGAAGTCGCGATACCAGACCGGGTCGTGCGTGTACGCGCCGTTCGATCGGCTTCGAATGCCCGGCACGCCGAGATACGGATGCCAGGTCAGCTCGCCGGGCGCGCTCACCTGCGCCTCGAAGTTGAAATGCGGATTCTCGCGGTGGAGCGCGTGGTAGTCGCGCCCCGAGAGGAACGGCCGGACGAACAACCGCGCGGGCGTTGGCCGGCCCGTCAGCGCCCATCGCACGACCGCGCGCGCCGAGCCGCGCGGCATGAAGACTTCCTGCGTGACGTCGGCGCCGTCAGTGAGGCGCCAGCGCCAGGTCGGCCACGGGTCCGCCTGAAACTGCTCGAGCCGCCAGAAGCCGTCAGGATGCAGGACGTCGGGCGCGTAGCGCTGATTGGACGAGTACACGCGCCCGGCGGGTGTCTCGACCCAGGCGTCGAACCCGTTGACGAGCATCATTCGGCCGGTTGGGGGCGTGGTCGCGACGACCAGCAGGCCGTGATACCGCCGCGTACGGACTCCGCTCACCGTGCCGGTGGCAAAACCACCGAGCCCGTCGGTTTCCAGCCACTCGCGCGCGTCGAGGTTCATTGGGGGAGCCGGCCCGTGTTTTGCAGAATATCACCCGCAAATCGCCGTGGGTCGTCGAGCCGGGTCACATCGGTGAAACCGCGGCGAGGCGGCGGGAATCACACAAGCAACGACGGTGTTAGCATGCGGAGCGGATGTCTGAGTCCACGACGCCGCCGGTCCCCCCTGTCCTGGACGAGGCAGCCCTCGCCCAGGGCCTGCGGGCCGGCGATCCGCGGGCGTTCGAACAGGTCGTCCGGACCTACGGCGGACGGCTGCTGGCCGTGACGCGCCGGATTCTGCGCGACGACGAGGCCGCGCGCGACGCGGTGCAGGACGCCTTCATCTCGGCCTTCAAGTCGCGTCGTCAGTTCAAGGCCGACGCACGCGTGTCCACGTGGCTGCACCGCATCGCGGTCAACGCGGCGCTGATGCGGCTGCGGTCGCAGCGGCGCAAGGCCGAGGAGCCGATCGATCCGCTGTTACCCGGCTTCGAGGATGCCGGCCGGCACCGCCAGCGTTTCGTCGCCTGGCAGGAGCCGGCCGACGTCACCGTCAGCCGGCACGAAACGGCCGAGGCGGTGCGGCGCGCGATCGATCAACTTCCGGAGTCATATCGCACCGTGCTGCTCCTGCGCGACATCGAAGGCCTGGACACCGAGGAGACCGCACAGATGCTCGGCATCACCGCCAACGCCGTCAAGATTCGGCTGCATCGCGCGCGCATGGCGCTGCGGACCCTCCTCGCGCCGGCCTTCCAGGAGGCGGCGTCATGACTTGCCGCGAGCTGACGGCGTTCCTCGACGACTACCTCGCCGGCGAGCTGCCCGCCGAGACCCGCGAGCGCTTCGAAGCGCATCTGACCGCCTGCCCGAACTGCCACGTCTACCTGACGCAGTACAAGAGACCATCGAGCTCGGCCGCCGGGCCTTCGTCGACGCCGACGAGGCCGAGCTGCCGGCCGATCTCATCCAGGCAATCGTGAAGTCGCTCAAGGACGAGTGACGCCGTACAATGGCCCGCCATGGGCCGCCGTATCTCTCGCCGCAAACTGCTGAGAACCGTAGGCGCCGCCGGGATTGGAGCCGCGGTCGCCACGCGACTGTCCTCGTCGCACGCCGCCGCCGCGCCCGCGGGACCAGCGACGCCGCGTCAAACGGCGGCGGAGGGCGCGGTGCTGCCGCTTTCGTCCACGAGCAACGTCTTCATTCCGCCGCGCGGACGATCGTTTCAGAAATTCAGCTTTGATTTTCCGGAGCCGTCGGTGGTCGTCGGGCCGTACACGGTCAGCGTCCTCGTGTTCACGTACGAGAACACGTATGCGATGGACGCGGCGAAGATCACCGTCGCCCGGCAATCGGACGGCTCGACGAGGATTTCGTGCGGCGGGCTCACGTGGGCGGGCGGCCAGGAACACGCCGTGGGCAGCGTCGCGCTCGACGTCCGGACCTCCGGCGGCGCGACCACCCTGCACGCCCGAGCCAGTGCGCCGCAGCCCATTCGCGCCGTGGCCGTCGTCGTTCGGGGCGTGCCGCGCGGCCAGGTGTCGGGTGGAGGCGCGCCGTTTGCCAACTCCGGTGACAGCGAGCTGCTGTTCGGCTATCCCTTCTCCGGCGGCGATCTCTTCGGCAACGTCGTCAACAGCGGCCTGACGACGCCGCTGGTGCTGATTCAGGCGAGCGGGGGCGAGTGCTTCTATCTCTCCTCGCATGCCGATCGCGTGCGCACGACGCGCATCTACCTCCAACCCGGCGAAGCCGGCTACCGGGCCGAACTGCTGGTCGAAACCAACGGCTGGGAAAAGACGACAACGTTCGATGTGCCGGTGTGGGAGATCGGGCGTCAGCCGTCGGCCGGGGCCGCCGCGGCAGCGCACTACACGCGGGCCGCATCGACGTTTGCGATTCCCCGGTGGAGCGATCGCCAGGACGTGCCGGCCTGGATGCGCGGCCTGGCGCTCGCCGTCACGCTCCACGGCCAGCACTACACCGGCTATATCTTCAACGACTACGCGCGGCAGCTCGAGATTCTGCGCTGGATTGCGACGCGCATCGACGCCAAGCGCGTCACGGCCTTTCTCGCGGCCTGGGACGGCCGCTATTACTGGGACTATCCCGGCTATCAGGCCGACCAGCGGATGGGCGGCGAGGCCGGCTTCCGTACGCTCATCAGCGAAGGTCAGAAGCTCGGCTTCGCGATGATGCCGATGTTCGGGGCGAACGCCGCGAATCGCAAGCGCGCGGACTTCCGGTCGGTCGCCGACGCCGTGACGTTCAAGCCCGACGGCGACCGCATGGATCTCAACTGGGTGGACTGGGACAACGACCGCCACCAGGACGGCTGGCTGTCGTACATGAACCTGGGCGTCGAGTCGTGGCGCCGGCACATGTTCGATCGCATCTCGGAGGTCATCGACCGCTACCGTCCCGACGCCTACTTCCTCGACATCGTGGGCGGTTACATCAACAACGACAAGGCCGACATGCACGCGGGCACGCGCAAGCTGGTGCTCGACCTTCGCGCGAAGTACCCGAACGTCGCGCCGGTGGGCGAAATGCATTACGACGCGATGCTCGAGTTTATCGCGCTCTATCACTCGTTCGGTCAGACGGAAATCACGGACGTCGTCCAGGCGTACGGCAGGTTCTTCCAGCATCTGAGCAGCCCGGCGCCCGGCCGCGGCAGCTCGGGCGTGCACGAGTCGGGATTCGGACGGTGGAACGCGCAGACGCTCGGCTTGCGGGATGCACAGATCCCGACACTCCAGATCGTGGACGATACGTTCGATACGCATCGCGACGAGATGGACGCGGTGATTCAAGCCGCGAAAACGCGGGCGGGGATGTGAAGCGCGCCGCGTCCCCGCCGGCCGTCTCGCCTGCCCGCCAGCTGGCCGGCTTCATCGCGAAGTTCGACCCGGCGATCCAGCGGCGCATTCGCGCGTGCCGCGCGGCGCTGCGCGCGCGGATGCCGACGGCGCACGAGCTGGTCTACGACAACTACAACTTCTTCGTGATCGGCTACTCCCCGACCGATCGGCCGTCGGACGCCGTCGTCTCGCTCACGGCCAATGGCAAGGGTCTGGGCCTGTGTTTCATCTACGGCGCGGCGCTGGCGGATCCGCAGAAGCTGTTGCAGGGCGCGGGCAACCAGACGCGCTTCGTCCGGCTGTCCAGCGCTCGGACGCTCAGCGAGCCCGGCGTCGCGGCGCTCGTCCGCGCAGCCATCGCGGAGGCGGATCCGCCGTTCCGCCGCACGGGGACACCGGCGCTGGTCATTCGATCGATTTCGACGAAGCAGCGGCCGCGCCGCTGAGGGCTTACCGTCCCCACGCGCCCGTCTGGCTGCCGGCGGTGATGGGAAACGTCGCGAGGTGGACCGACAGCGCCAGTTGCGCCCAGCCGACCAGGTAGTCCGGCCCCGGGCAGCCGACGAACAGCGCGCCGTTCGAGCACGCAACCGCCTCGAAGTCCTTGAAACGAATTCCCGCGACGCCGAGGAACGTCTTCCCCCGGATCGCCAGCGTCTCGAACGCGTAGCGCGCGGGCAACCCGTACGCGTTCTGCGGGTAGTAGCCGACGAAGGCCTTGCGAATCACCACCAGGCCGTCGGCGCGGAACGCCGGCGTCAGATTCGTCCACGCCGGATCAGCCACCCACATCTGCGGCGCGGGGCTTCCGATCGCCGACTCGAACATCTGCGATGCCCGGAGTCCGTTGTCGCCGGGCGGAAACTCCGTGACCTGAATCAGAGCGCCAATTGCGCCGTTCGGCGAGCTCGCGCCGCAGCCGACACCGACGGACAGCGAGACGGGTGCCGGCGGGCATGGCGAAGGTCGCGCCCGACTCCCCGTCCGCGTAGACGTCCATCCCAAACTGCGGTGACGGCGCGTTGAAGAAGATCTCGAGCTGCGCCAGCCCCAGCGGATTGTCCGTGCTGAGCGCGGCCTGCGCGAACGGCACCACCCGCACGCGCCGCAGCGTGGCCGACCCGCACTTGATCGTCGGGGCGGACGGATCGACGAAGTCCGCGCTGTACACCTGCGCGCGCGTGACCTCCGCCGCCGACAAATGAGCGTTCGGAGCGACGTACGGCGCGGCGGTTTCGGTGGATCGCGCGAGATCCGTCAGATACTTCGCCGGGATCGCCCAGCTCGCGTGCGTCGCGCCGTGGTTCACGCCGCCGTCGGCGATGCCGTGCAGCTTGCCCGCGGCGTCGAAGATCGGCGCGCCCGAGAGCCCGGCGGCAATCGGATCGCTGATCGGCAGGATGTCGACGTCCAGCTCGGGCGAGCCTGCTCGCCGCAACTCGCGGACGACATCGTCGGGCACGTTGTCGCCAAGCTTCGTCGAGACGATGCCGGCGACGCGCAGATCGAAGCTCCGCATGGAGATCGGCGAGTCGCCGTAGCCCCACGTCGTGAGCTCGTCGTGGATCTTGGGAGCGACGGTCGCCTCGGCGAACGGCGTCGCCTTGACGTCACCGTCGAGCGACAACAACGCCAGGTCGCCATGACGGTAGACGTGCGCCACGGCCGCGCGGAAATCGAGCGCATCGTGCTGCGAATGGACGGTGACGGCCGAACAGCCGGCGACGACGTGAAGGGCCGTGACGGCCTGGCGCGCGCTGCCCCAGAGAAAGCCGGTGCCGACGCGGTCGTTGGCGGACCCGGCGCAGCGCCTCGCATCCACGCGCACGACGGCGGCGTTCGGTCCCCACGCCTGCGGCTGCCAGGCGATGAAGCCCGACGCGGCGACCGCGGCCAGCGCGATCGCCGGCGCGCGCGTCCGGCGGAGTGCTATTGCCCGGCGCATGCGAGACCCCACGCGGCCTTCGCCATCGCGAGCTGCTTGTCCGCGGGAACGGCGGCCAGGGCGTCGGCCACCGTTGCCCACTCGCCGCCCGCCTTGCGCCACGACGCAATGACGGCCGCCGGATCGTCCGAATACTGCGACGTCGCGTACTGCCGGCACTCGTTGGACGCCGGCCCGGCGGACAGCGACGACGTGTTGCGGTCGACGGGCGGCGGTGCGTTCTTGGCGGGGACGACGCGGTCGACGTCGGCCATCACGAGCCCGAACGACCGATACATCACCATCTGGAGCGCGACCTCGCGGCTGTAGCCGGCCTGCTCGAGCGACGCGACCTCGGCACCCGGCGTCTCACCAAGCAGGTTGTGCGCGCGAATCGTGATGCCGAGCAGGACCCCGATCGTGCACAGTGCGCCGAACGTGCCGATGCGCGCAAACGCGATCGGATCGGTCGGGCCGCCGAGCGTCGTGGTGGCCTGACCGCCGAACACGGTCGCGAAGAGCGCCGCCAGCGCGCCAATCACCGTGCCGACGATCGGCGACGTCGTCAGGCCGACGAGCAGCCCGACGCACAGGCCGAGCCCGCCGCCGGCGAACGCATGCATGAGCACGCGCCGTGTTGACATGTACGCCCCTCTCGTAGGCGCAAGAGCGACCGAAGACGGCTGGGGTCGCCCTCTCGCTCTGCGGCTGGTCCGGAGGCGGCTATTGTAGACGATCTGCGCCCCCCACGCGTGCGTCGCCGCCGGAGGTGTGGACGATCGCGAGAAGGCGACACACCGCGAGCGCCGCCCGCGCGCCTGCCGGGCGGCGTCCGCACTCACGGCGTCACGGTGAGCATGTAGAGAATCGTGAACGCGCCGAGGAAATGCGATCCGTAGTAGCCTGCGGCCGCTTCGGCGCGCAGACCCATCTCGGCGTGCCGGGCGGACAGCCGGCGCAGCGTCGCGGCACGAAGGTCGCCGTCGGGCAGCGCGGCGGCGATGCGATTCATCGCCTCGGCGCGCATGAACGCGAGACCGATGACGTGCGACTTCGTGGCGAGCCGCTCGGGGTGCGCCATCAGATCCGGATCGGACGGATCCGCGATCGGCTTGAAGTCCGCGGACTGCAGCGGCGGCAGAAACGCGTCCAGCCACGGAACGAACGCCCCGCGCGCCTTCAACTGGCTCATGATGGTGGCTTCAGCGAGGCAGGGCGACAGAAAGTCGCTGGGGCCCGGCTCCGCGGCGGTCTTGCAGGCCGTGTCGCTCCCGAAGAAGCGCGTCGCGGCTTCCTCGAGTGCGGTGCGGAGGGCCGTGTCCTTCGCTGTCTCCGTGTAGTCCAGCATGAGATGCATCGCGAGCGCCGTATTCGGATGCACTCCGGTGCGATTCGGCCGAGTCGTCTCCTTGAAGTACTGCACCAACCGCGCGGACATCAGCGACACGAGCGGCGTGAGATTGGTCGCCCAGCGTGCGGCGTCGGGATCGTTCCACGACAGCAACTCGCCCTGGACTTTCAGCACCCACGCGTAGCCGTACGGCAGCTCGAACTGGCCGGCGTCCTTGAAATACGCGGCCTCACCCTCGATGTTCGACTTGCCCAGATGCGCATCGAGCTTCTGGCGAATGAGCGCCTGCAGCGGAAACGCCGGGAAGGCCTTGATGACCTTCACCAGCGCCCACGTCGAGTTCACCGACGAGTGCCAGTCGAAGCAGCCGTAGAACGCGCGCGTCTTGTCGAAGTTGGCGACCGGCGTGTAGGTGCCCTCCCAGAGGTACGGCCGGGTCGACGGCCGCGCCTGCGGTCGATCGAGACAGGCCAGGGGCATGGTCGCCAGCCACGTTGCCTGCGTCAGGTCGAACGGCACGGGCTTCACGGACGGCAGCGACTTGTAGAACGCGTCGAGCGTGGGTGCGGCGGGCGGGGCCTTGGGCGCCGTGCCGGCCAGAGGCGCAGCCTGCTGCGCGGAGAGCAGGACGCTGGCCGCGACGACGAGGATGAGCGTGCGAAGGAACGTCCCGGATGATCTCATCGGCATCCTCATCATCCTCATCGCGCGGGCGCGAGCAGCATCACGCGCAGCGCAAACGCACCGAGCCACGGCGCCTCGACCACCGCCGGATCGACGACCGCACGGACGCCGGCATCGCCGTGCAGGGCGGCCAATCGTCGAAACGCGGCGGCGCGGGGATCCGCGTCGGGCAGCGCCAGGGCGAGCCGGTGGAATGCCTCGGCGCGCGTCAACGCGAGGACGATCGGCGTGGTGCGCGCCGCCGCCGCTCCACCGCCGCGTCCCCGACCGGGCGCGCCTTCCGCGGAGGGATTCGGCGTTGGCGCGGGCGGACCGGCCGCGCCAGCCGGCGCCCCGGCTCCACGATTCGCGCCGCCACCACCAGTCCGGCCCAGCGGGGCCGTCGTCGCGGTCAGGAGCGGCGTGAACTTCGGCGACGTGATCGGCGGCAGGAATGCGTCGAGCCACGGTACGAACGTCGCGGGCGGCAGCACGCGGGTCATGAGCGCCGCCTCGCTGAGACACGGCGACACCAGATCGCCCGGGCTGACTGCGGCATCGAGCGCGCAGTCGGTGTCCTTGCCGTAGGACTTCGTCGCGTAGTCAATCACGGCCGCGCGCAACGCGTAATCGTGCAGCGTCTCACTGGCGTCCAGGGCCAGCATCAGGACCAGCGCGGTGTTCGTCTGGCCTCCGGTCCGCACCGCTCGATCGAGGTCCTTGAGGTACGCGACGAGCTGGTCGGAGAAGTACTTGGAAAGCGGCGCCGCGTTGGTGGCCCACTGCGCCGCCTCCGGATCGTTCCAGGTCTGGATCTCGGCGCCAAGCGTCAGGAACCAGACGTAGCCGTAGGGCCGCTCGAATGCGCCGGCATCCTTGAAGAACGCCACCTCGCCGTCGATGTTGGTCTTGCCCAGATGATCAGCCAGCTTCTCGCGGATCAGCCGGCCGACCGAGAGCTCAGGTTGGTGCTTCAGCACGGCGGCCAGCGTCCAGGTCGCGCTGACCGCGGTGCGCCAGTCGCCACACCCGTAGAACGCGCGAATCTTGTCGTAGCCGTCCACCGGACGGAAGGTCGCCTCCCAGAAATATGGGCGGTTGGCCGGGCGCGGCTGCAGTTCGTCGAGACAGGCCAGAGGCTGCGCGACGAGCCATTGCGCGCGCGGCTCGTCCAGCGAGGGCACGGGTGTCGCGGGCAGCGACCGCACGATCGCGTCGAGGCTCGGTGGTGGCGCGGTCGATCCGCCCGGCGTCTTCTGTGCGTGCGCGCCGACGGCGAAGGCCATGCCCGCACCGATCAGCACGAGGCGCCACCCCGCGAAGTGTGTTCGAGTCATGGCTGAGACGTCCCCGGGCGCGCGGCCCATGTCAGCGCTTCCGTGGCAACATCCGGCGGCACCTCGTGCCGTCCGGAGAACTCGCGATAGGTCACGTCGTAGCCGTGCCCGCGCAGCGCCGGCACGATCATGCGGCTCGCACGATCGATCGGCAGAATCGGGTCCTCGGTGCCGTGCGAGATGAACACCTGCGGCTTGCCGTTCGCCTTGCCGTAGACGACGAATCCCGGGGAGAACGCCACCACCCGGCGGAACAGATCCCCGTTGATGAGCCCCAGCGACAGCGCGTACGTCGCGCCATCGGAAAACCCGCCAACGACGACGCGCGCGGGATCGATGGACACGGTCGCAAAGACGCGATCGAGCGCGCGATCCATGAACGCGACGTCGGGCCCGAACTCGTCGGCGATCGCGTCCCAGGTGCTGCCGCGCGAGTCGGGTGCCAGCACGACCAGGCCGGCGCTCTCGATCGCGGGCGCGATGCGTTGGAGCATGCGCTGGCCGCTCCCGCCGGCGCCGTGCAGCAGCACGAACAGCGGCAGCGGTCCGGTCGCGCTCGCCGGCACCTGCAGCACGCCGTCGCGGCCGCGGCCGAGCCCAAGCGGGGTCTGCCCCGGTGCAGCGGTCGCGGTCGTCGCCTTCGGCCGGACGGTCAGCCGGCCCGAGTTGTCCAGCGGCTCGCCGCCCATCGCGCGGCAGCCGCCGCCCAGGGCGAGCGACCCCAACGCGGCGCCGAGCACCGCCGCAAACTGCCGGCGCGTCACGCTGGCGAACGCCCCCGCCTGGCACTCGCGCCCGGTCATCCTCACGACCAACTCCTCACTGCCGCTCGACGACGACCGCGGTGCCGTAGGCCAGCACCTCGGTGATGCCGTCCGTCACGTCGTTGGCGTCATAGCGCATCCCGAGGATGGCATTGGCGCCGTGCTCGGCGGCATGCTGCAACAGCAGCTCGTAGGCATCCGAGCGCGCCTTCTCGCACAGCTCGGAATAGATCGTGATGTTCCCGCCGACGAGCGCCTGCAACCCGGCCCCGATGTTGCCCACGATGCTGCGCGAGCGGACGACCAGTCCGCGGACGAGCCCGAGGTTGCGCGTCACACGATATCCACTCAGGTCGTTGGTGGTGGTCACCATTGCCGGATCGACTGCCATCCCCTCACCTCACTTCCCGAAGTGCGCACCCACGCCATTGCCCATCAGCTCGAGCACGGCGGCGGTGAACGCCTGGATGCCCGTTCGAATCGTCGTGTCCGGCACGGGCGCGAACAACGCCGAGTGAAGCGTCGGCAGCGGCACGCCGGTCTGCCGGCTGCGTTTCACGGCCGCGGCGTCGACTGCGCCGAGCGAGAACAGCACGGTCGGAATCTGCCGATCGAGGGCGTACCGCGAGAAGTCCTCGCTCACCATCAGTTGCGGCAGCGGCGTCACGCGATCGACGCCGAGCGCGTTCGTCCACGCCCGCGCGAGCCGATCGGTGAGCGCGGGGTCGTTGTACGTCGCCGGCGTCACGTCGCCGGTGACCTTGACGATCGGCGCCCGATCCTCGGGCATCCCGGCCGCCATCGCGGTGCCGCGCGCGATCCGATCGATCGACGCCAGCATGCGCTCGCGCACTTCCTCGCGATACGCGCGCACCGTCAGCTGCAGGTCGACCTCGTCAGGAATGATGTTGTGCTTGGTCCCGCCGTGTATCGACCCGACCGTGACGACGGCCGGATCCAGCGGCGAGTTCTCCCGGCTGACGATGGTCTGGAGCGCAAGGATGATCTCGGCGGCGAGCACCACCGGATCCTTGGCGCCTTCGGGCCGCGATCCGTGACCGCCGACGCCGCGCACGGCGATGTCGACCGACGTCGAGCTGGACATCGTGTAGCCCGACGTGTAGCCGATGCGCCCGGTCTCGAGCTCGGCGTGGTCGTGGAGGGCGATCGCGAAATCGGGCTTCGCGAAGCGTGTGTACAACCCGTCGGCGAGCATCGCTTTCGCGCCTTCCGTGATCTCCTCTGATGGCTGCCCGATGATCATCAACGTGCCGTGCCAGCGATCTTTCATTCCCCCCAACGCACGCGCCGTGCCGATCATCGTCGCGATGTGGATGTCGTGCCCGCACGCGTGCATGACCGGCACGTCCTGGCCAGCGTCGTTCTTCATGTGAACGGTGCTGGCAAACGGCAGGCCGGTCTTCTCTTCCACCGGGAGCGCGTCGAGGTCCGTCCGCAGCATCACGGTCGGCCCGGCGCCGTTCTTCAAGACGCCGACGACGCCGTAGCTGGTGTACGCGGGGCTGGCGTATTTCCCGACGCGCTCGGTGACGGTGAATCCCGCCGCCGTCAGCTCGCGGGCAAACAGCGCCGACGTCTTCGCCTCGTAGTGCGAGAGTTCGGGGGCGGCGTGTAGCGTCTTGTAGATCGCCACGAGCGAGGCGACCTCGGGCGCCGTCGGCGTCGCCTGGCGCGCCCCAACCGATGTCACCATCGCAACGGCCGCGACCACCACGGCGGAAATTCGCACGGTCTGCATATGTCCATTTCCGGCCGGCGGGCGCGGGTGGAGGGCCGGCGGCCTGAATCGGCCGCATCATATCCGCACTTCAGTCGAAGTCCACGCTGGAGTAGGCTGGCAGGAGGAAGGACGGCATGGCATCGGCGTCGAACGGTGACAGCTCGAGCCTCGCGGCGCGCTTCGACGCGGCGACCGCCGTCGTCGCCGGCCACGTCAGCGCGATTACCGCCGCGCCCGCGGCGAAATCCCGCGGCACGCGCATCCCCATCACCGAGCATGCGCCGCTCTGGTCCGAGGCCACGCTCGCCGTGACGACCACCTACAAGGGACGCGTCGCGAAGACCGTCCGCGTGCGTTTTCCGTCGAGCACCGACGTCGCCTGGGCGCGCACGCCGAAGCTCGAGAAAGGCCAGAAGGGAATCTTCTTCCTGACGCGGGATGGGGCGACCTTTACGGCCCCCCATCCCGCCGATGTTCAGCCGCCTGAAGAGACGCAGGCGGTCGCCGCCCTGGCGGCCGCCCGCGGCAGGCGTTCGGGGCTCACCCCTTGACCCGGAAGAAGAACGGATCGATCGACGGCGCCACGACCGTCGTCCCGTCGACCTTCAGCAGCTGGTGCGTGACGAAGTTCGCGTTGCGCTGATAGACCACGCCGTTCGGAAAGTTCGCGGGGTCCGGCGTGTTGTTCGCGGAGAAGATCCCGCAAAAGTCGCTGCCCTCCGCGACGAGGTGGTCGTAGTCGCCCAGATACGGATCGAACGTCTTCACCGGCGTCGTCGCCGGCGTGTTCGACAGCACCAGGTCGCTCCAGTTGATCCCGTCCTTCGAACGCCGCAGGTGCGTCTCCCAGCGTTGCGACGCCCCCGTGCCCTTGATCTGCTGGTACAGGAACCCGACGACGCCCTTGGCGGTGACGGCGATGGCGGCATTGGTGGCGTTCGGGATCGTCAGCCGGTCTCCCGACCACGTCAGGCCGCGATCGCTCGAGGCGCGCAGATGCAGGGTCTGCACGCTGCCGGGCTGCCGGTCCGCGTACACGAGATAGACCATCGCGCTGTTCTTCGGATCGACCGCGATCGAGATCGATCCGCCGAGCCGCTGCTGCCCGCTCGCGGCCGTGCCGTGGATCATGAACGGGAAGCTCACGCCCGTCACGACGCGCCGGCCGACGACGGCATCGCCCGGATCGACGAGCGCGCCAAAGGGCGGCGATCCGCTGCCGAAGTTGTCGTCACGCACGACGACGACATCCGCGGACGTGATGACCAGGGTGTTCGCCGGGAAGCTGCCGGACGCCGACCGCCAGCGGTAGAACGCCGAGTACACGGTGCCGTCCTTGTGGGACGCGGGCCGCGTCTGCGGGCCGTCCTGTCCGAGCGTACTGCGCTTCTCGTCGCGCACCGACGTGAACGTCGGCGTCGTGACGCCGGCGTTGAGCGACTCGTCGAGCGTCGAGGTCTTGCCGCCCGGCGCGTTGAAGTCGTTGTCGCCGATGTACACGTGCTCCTTCGATCCCTTCTTCGTCGCGAGCGTGAACGGCTGGTCGGCGTCGGCGCGGTCCGCCAGCACGGCCATGGGCGTCGACGAAAACGGGTCGAGCGTGCGCAGGAACTGCAGGTGGATGTTGCCGGCGTTGAGGATGCCGGCGTACAGGTGACTGCCCTTCCCGCTGAAGCCGGTCGTGATGTCCGCGGTGCCAATGCTGCCGGCCACGCTGGGCACGATCGCGTTGAGCTTCCACGTCAACCCGCCGTTGTCCGAGAGGTAGATCGGCGCCTGCGATCCGCCGGCGGGATCCGGCGTGAACGCGGTGCCGACGATCTGCTTGGGCTTGGCCGGATTCACGGTGAGATGCGGTTCGCTGTCCTGCGACGTCTCACCGCTGAGCGATCGCGGAATCATGTTGATGATGAACGGCAGCGTCACCGTGCTTGACGCCCTCGTGGCCGCACGGCGCGTGCTGGACGCACGCGCGCGACGCGCCACGGACCGACCTCGACGAGTGGACTTGATGGCCATGATGTCGCTCCTTTGCTGCCAATCCGTCAGGACCGCCGCCGGCGCGGACGCTTGCCGCTGGTGGCGGCGGCCGCGACCAGCGCGCGCATCGGCGCCGAGTCGTCGAGCGGCTGGAAGTCCGCGGGATGGAGCGCCGTGTAGGCGCTCTTGAGACCGGGCGCCGCCATGAGCTTCGCACGGCCGTCCGCCGCGCCGCCCGCGCGATGCAGCAGGAAGAAGCCCTGCTGCCCCGGCTGGAACTTCGGCGCGCGATGCCACAGCACATCGGTGCTCGCCGGGAAGCGCACGCTCACGCGCTTGCCCGAGACACGCCCCTTGTGCACTTCGTGGACGGCAATCGACGCCTCGCGCCACAGCGCGTCGTGCTCGCTCATCGTCGATCCGTTCGCGCCGGCGACGGCGGCGACTGCGCCGTTGCCAGGCACGCTGACGCTCATGACCTGACCCGTGACGACGGCGGCGGCCGTGTCGAATCGCATTCGCGCGTCGTGGCTCGCGAGGTTGGCGACCGGATCGGCCCCGGCCGGCGCCATCGCGAAGCGCGCCGGATCGGCCGGTTCGTGATCGATTGCGTGGACCGCGAGGTGGTCGCCGAACACCCAGCCTTGCGCGTAGAACACCGCCTGCGCGCCGGTCGTGAGCTTGCCTTTTCCACCAACTTCCACGGTCACGTCATGACCGGCGGCAGTCGAGAGCGCCTCCGGCGCGCGTATCACTTCATCGACGCGGACGATGGCCGTCCGCGGCGACGCCTTCACTTCCGGCACCGCCGACGCGCGCAGCTTGCGCACCGTGCCCTTGAACACGAATCGACAATCTTTCGCGCGGGATGCCGAGGAGCTGGTGGGCATAGGAACCTCCTTGCGGGAACGCGTGCCTGGACCAGGCACACGTCGAACCTGTCGAGCTGAGGAGGGGGAGGCCGGCAATCCTACCGCAAGTACTACGAGCCGGCTAGTAAATACCGGACGAACCGGGGACGAATCGGGCGGCTACTCGCGGTCCCGGAGCGCGCGAACTTTCGCTTCCAGACGCACGCGCTCGCGTTCGGCGATGCCCAGGGCGTCCTCCTGTCGACGCACCACGCCCGCGGCGTCGTCGATCTGTTTCAAGGCGAACTGCAATTGATCTTGTAGACGATCCCGGGCGTCTTTCGCCCGAACGAGCTCGCGCCGGGCGGCATTCAGGTGGCCTTCGGCCTGGCGTGACTCGCGCTGCGCCGCCCGCAACTGCTTCGTGGCCGCCGCCAGCTCGCGGCGCCTCGCTTCGTCGGCGCGCTTGGCCTGGGCCGCTTCGCGGCGCGCGGCGCCCGGGTCGTCCTTGGCCGATCGGGCTGGTCTTTCGACCGGAGGCGGGGGCGTCAGCGCGCGCAACGTCCGCTCGCTGGCGGGCACCAGGCCCGCCAGCGCTTCGAAGCCGACCAGCTTCAGCGGCTGCACCAGCCGGCCAGGCGGCGCTGATCCTGGCAGTGCCTGCAGCGTCTCGGTGACGGCAATCATGGTCGCGGACGTCGGATCCTTGCCGGCGTCCGCCAGCAGCGCCCGGATCTCGTTCGCGGCTGCGCGCAACGCCGCGGCGTGCGCCTGCTCGGCGGCGTCTATGTCGCTGCTCTCGCCCCTCAGGCGCTTGGCGTGGGCCTGTCGGCGGGCGTACGCTGCGGCGATCAGCTTCGCGTACGTGGCGCGGCGATGCCAGTAGAGCTGGTTGACGGCCCACGCGGAAAGTGCCGGCTTCTGCAAGGCGCGAACGTCCGCGCCGTCCGGACCCCGTTCTTTGGCCAGCGCGTTGCGCGCCGCGGTGAACTCCTCGAGCGGCAGTTGGTACAGCCGATCGATCTCGTCGTCGGATTTCGATTTGGCGGCCGTGATGTCGTCAGTATGTACGAAACGGATGTCGGTACGCAGGTACGCGGGTACGCCGGTACGTCGGGTCCAAGGAACCTGACACCTGTCAACGTTCTTCAAGCACGAGCGAGCCGCGCGAGCGAGTCACGCGAACCGGTCCGCCTTCGCTCCGCCAAGTGATCCGCAAAGCTTCGGCGGATTCCGCGGAAGCCTTGGCGGCGGAAGTGGGGATCGTGGGGCCCCGCCCTTCGGCACACTCAGGGCGGCCCGAGCAGCGTCGAGGGCCGCGAGCGACGCCGCGAAGGTCTGGGGACGAAGTCCCCAGATCAACAACGAGCGAGCCGCGCGAGCGAGTCACGCGAACGGAGTGGGGATCGCGGGGCCCCACGAGTGAGCGTGTCAGGGGTCTGGGGACGAAGTCCCCAGATCAAAAATGGAGGCGCCGCCCGGAATTGAACCGGGGATGGAGGTTTTGCAGACCTCTGCCTTACCGCTTGGCGACGGCGCCCCTGAAAGGACGAAGGACGTAGGACGAAGAAACAGACAACGGGTCCGAGCGGGCTCCTGGTTGGCCGGACTTCCTTGACCCGACTTGGCAGTCTACGTCATCCGCCGCGGACCCGGCAACACGACGATTGCTGGACGAACGCCGCGGCGGTGACACTCGTCCAAGCTCCCAGACCCCGAGGCACCGCGATGCGCACCTTTCTGATCGACCTCGCTCACGCCGGACGTCTGCTGCGCCGCGAGCCCGGACTGGCCCTGGCCGCACTGGCGACGCTCGCGCTCGGCATCGGCTTCACGACGACGATGTTCAGCGTGGTGCACGGCGGCACGCGGCCCCTGCCGGTCCACGATCCCGATCGAATCGTCGTCCTATCGGAAGCCGGACAGCTCGACGGTGCCGACATCTCGGTGCGACCGTACACCTATCAGCAGTGGACGCGGTCGCTGACGAGCTTCGATCAGCTGGCGGCATTCCGGCCGGACAGCGTGAACGTCAGCGGCGGCACCGCGCCTGACCGGCTGTCGGCGGCCGCCATCACGCCAAACACGCTCGCGCTGCTGGAGACGCGCGTCGCCCGTGGCCGCCCGTTCGCCGACGAGGACGCCGCGCCAGGTGCGGCGCCGGTCGCAATCATCAGCGACGTCCTCTGGCGTACCCGCTTCGGTGCAGACCCGGACGTGATCGGCGCCGAGATCCGGCTGGATGGCGTGTCGCACACGATCGTCGGCGTCATGCCGCCGCGATTTGGATTTCCGATCAACGCGCGACTGTGGACGCCGCTTGACGTGGACGCGGACGCGCGGCCTGGCGAGGGCGTGCCCTTTCAGGTCTTCGGACGATTGACGCAGACCGTGCCCGCAAACCAGGCCGCGGAAGAACTGCGCGTCGAGATGGCGCGGCTGGCCGCGGCAGTTCCGGCCGCCTATGCCAACCGCGCCGGACGGCTCATCGGCTTCACAGAGCTCGAGACGCCGGCGACGATGGCGCGCGGCCTGCAGCTGCTGGTGTTGGGCGTCTCGCTCGCCTTTCTCGTGGCCTGCGCGAACGTCGCCAATCTCCTGCTCGCCCGCGCCGCCTCACGGTCGCGCGAGATAGCGTTGCGCACCGCGCTCGGTGCCAGCCGCGCGCGATTGATTGGCCAGCAGGTCGCCGAGACCACGCTGCTCGCCGGCCTCGCGACCGCGATTGGTCTGGCGATGGCCGCGGTCGGCCTTCGATTTTTCGCCACGGCGTCCGCAGACATCCTCGACGCCTACTGGGTGGACTTCCGAATCGACGGCACCGTCGTGGGCTTCGCCGCGGCGCTGGGCCTGCTCGCGGCGCTCGCCGCCGGCCTCGTGCCCGCCCTGCGCGCGTCATCCGGAGGTCCAAACGCCGTGCTCCGCGCGCAGACGGCGGCCATCGCCGGATTGCGAGTCGGCCGTCTTGGTCGGGCGCTCGTGGTCGCGCAGATCGCTCTTGCATGCGGCCTCTTCGTGTTGACGACGACGTTTGCCGGCGCCTGGACGGCGGTGCACTCCGTGGATCTCGTCTTTCCGGCGCGGTCGATCCTCACCACCACCCTGAGCGTCTCGAGCGCGGTCATGGACGACGTTGGCGCCCGGAGCCGATTCCTGCGGGCGCTTCACACGCGCCTGGCGTCGGCGCCGGCGCTCGCCCGCACGGCGATCGTCAGCGCGCTGCCCGGGCGCGGGGCGGGCAACACGCAGTTTGCATTCGCGGATCGGCCATCGAATTCTCCGGGGCTGCTGACGGGTGTCGTCATGACGACACCGGAGCTCTTCGAGTTGGCGCGAGCGCGCGCCACTCGCGGAAGGCTGCTGACCTGGCAGGACGACGAACGGGCGCTGCCGGTCGCCGTGGCCAACGAAAGCTTCGTCCGGCGCTTCTCGGCGGATCGCGAGGTGGTCGGACAACGGGTTCGCCTGGGCACGCGGGAGTTCACGGTCGTCGGAGTAGTCACCGATCTTCTCATGCAGGACGTCGCCGATCGCGACGCGTCCGGCCTCTACCTGTCGATGCTCCAGGCGCGGCCGTACACCGTGCGGACGATGACGGCGACCGCGGGCGATCCGCTAGCCGTTGCGGCTGCGTTTCGGGCCGTCGCCGCCGAGGTCGATCCTGATCTGCCAGTCCTCGAACCGTCGTCGCTGTTCGATGCGATCTATGCAGACAAGAAGATCCTCGACGCGATGGCGGCGTTGTTCCTGGCGTTCGGGATCGGAACTGTGCTGCTCGCGTTCGTCGGCCTGTTCGCGCTGCTGTCGTTCATGGTCACCGAACGCACGCGAGAGTTCGGCGTTCGCGTGGCGCTTGGCGCGACCTCGCGCGACATCGCCAGCCTCGTCGTCGCCCGCGGCGCGCGTGAACTGGCGTGGGGTCTCGGCCTCGGCCTGGCCATCGCGGTGGCCCTCTCACGCGGCCTGGCGGCCTCGCTCGAAGCCGCCCCCGTGGCGGGACCCGGCGCCTTCGCCGCCATCGTCGTGGCGGTTGCCGTCGGCGCACTCTTCGCCATGCTTCGACCCCTGCGCCGCGCGCTGCGACTGTCGCCGATCGCCGCCCTGCGCGAGTCGTAGCGCCGCCGTTTGAAGACCATCGCCCCTCGACCTCTCGGGGGTTATCATGCTGCCCCAATTACTCGCCCAGAGAGCGTGACCATTCCGGAGGCGCAAATCATGCGACGACATCTCTTCGTCCTGCCGGTTCTCCTCGCCCTGCCCTTGGCGGGTTGCAGCGGGGGCAACACGTCCTCCTCCCCTCCAGCCGCGACGCCGGCCACTACGCCGGCGCCCACGCACGACGCGCGCGGACCGGCCGGACCGCCAGCGACGATGGCCGACTGGGCTCAGGGCGCGAAGCTGCTCGAGGGTCTCGGGACGTTCCATCGCAGCCGTGACGACATCGTCGGCGGACGCGCAGAAGTACTTCGATCAGGGCATGCGCCTGCATCTGGGCGTTCAACCACGACGAGGCGACGCGGTCGTTCGCGAAAGCCGCCGAGATCGATCCGGCCTGCGCGATGTGCTTCTGGGGCGTCGCGCTCACCGTCGGCCCGAACTACAACCTGCCGATGATGGCCGAGCCGCGCGCCAAGGTCGCCTGGGACGCGCTCCAGCAGGCGCAGCAGCAGACGCGCCGCGCACGACGCCGGTCGAGCAGGCGCTCATCGCCGCGCTCGGCGAAGCGGTACGCGGGACCGCAGCCGCTCGATCCATCGAACAGCGGACCGGTCGTCACGGCGTACGCCGAGCGCCATGCGGGACGTCGCGACGCCAGTTCCCCGACGACATGGACGTCCAGGTGCTCTTCGCCGAGGCGTTGATGAACGCCAACCCGTGGAAGCTTTGGACGCCTGACGGCATTGGCCTCGCCGGGCACGCCGGAGATCGAGGCGACGCTCGAGCACGTGCTCGAGGTCGCGCCGACGCATCCGGGCGCGAATCACTACTACGTCCACACGATGGAGGCCTCGCCCCATCCGGAGAAGGCGCTGGCTTCCGCGACCCGCCTCACCGGCATGATGCCCGACGCGGGCCACCTCCAGCACATGCCCGCGCACATCCTGCAGCGCGTCGGCCGCTACAGCGATGCGTCGAAAGCGAACCGCGACGGCATCGCCGGCGACAACGCGTACCTCGCGGTGACGACGCCGCCCGACTACTACGCGATGTACGTCGCGCACAATTATCAGTTCCTCGGCGTACTCGACAGCCATGGAAGGCCGCAAGGCGGACACCGTCGAGGCGGCACGATCGATGCAGAAACTGATCCCCGTCGAGGTGCTGCTGGCGATGCCGGGCGTCGACTGGTACCTCGCCGAGGTCTACTCCGCACTGCTCCGCTTCGGGATGTGGGACGAAATGCTTGCCGAGCCCGCCCCCGATGCGCGCCTGCCGGTACTCACCGGCGGCTATCACTACGCGCGCGCGGTCGCGCTTGCCGGCAAGGGCCGGGTGGACGATGCCAACGCCGAGCTGAAGCAACTGCAGAGCGTGGCGGCGTCCGTGCCAGCCGACATGGGCGCCGGACTGAACTCCGCGAAGGACATCTTCGGGGTGGCGACGCTGGTCGCGCAGGGCGAGATCGCGCGCGCCGCGGGGCGCAAGGATGAAGCGATCGCACGGTTCCGCGAGGCCGTCGCGAAGGAAGATCAACTCGGCTACGACGAGCCCGCGGACTGGTTCGTGCCCGTGCGCCATCAGCTCGGCGCGGCGCTTCTCGACGCCGGCAAGGCCGCCGAGGCCGAAACGGTGTACCGCGACGACCTGGCGCGCCATCCGCACAACGGCTGGGCGCTCTTCGGCCTGGCGCAAGCGCTGCGCGCGCAGAAGAAGGACGCCTCGGCGGTCGAACGCGAGTTCGCCGAGGCGTGGTCACGGGCGGACGTGACGCTGACTCGATCCGCGTTCTGAGACGGTACGACGGGTACGCGGGTACGCGGGTACGTCGGGTCCGAGGAACCTGACACCTGTCAACGTTCTTCAAGCACGAGCGAGCCGCGCGAGCGAGTCACGCGGAGCGGTCTGCTTTCGCTCCGCCAAGTGATCCGCGGAGCTTCGGCGGATCCGCCGAAGCCTTGGCGGCGGCGGACGTGGGGATCGCAGGGGCCCCGCCCTTCGGCAGACTCAGGGCCGGCCCGAGCAGCGTCGAGGGCCGCCCTTCGGCACACTCAGGGCGGCCCGAGCAGCGTCGAGGGCCGCGAGTGACGCCGCGAGAATCTGGGGGGACGAAGTCCCCAGAAGATGAGCGGTTGAAGTGGAGCGAGCGACGGAGCGCGAGCGGAACGGAGACCGCCAGTCGGGGTGCAGGGGGCCCCGACGATCAAAATTGGAGCGGGAAACGGGATTCGAACCCGCGACTTCGACCTTGGCAAGGTCGCACTCTACCACTGAGTTATTCCCGCCCCTGCCAGACCTCCGAGTGTACACAAACGCGGCCGGTCCGGGCAACCGGCGGCCCGAACAGTGGCGCCAAACGGCTGCAGGCCGACGCCAACCGTCCAACCGATCAGGAGCCCCGAGCGGCCGGCGCTCGTATACTCTTCGACATCGTCTCGCCCGCCCCAGAGAAAGGACGTCCGTCGTGACCATCAGACCACATCCGTGGCGCGTGGCCCTTGCGGCCCTCGTCACGCTTGCCGTCGCTTCTTCGCCCGCGCTGACGCGGGCGCAGGCCGGCGCCAGCGCCATCAAGATTCCCTATGAGACCTACACGCTGCCGAACGGCCTCACGGTGATCCTCGCACCCGATCACACGACGCCGACGGTCGCGGTGGACGTCTGGTACCACGTCGGATCGAAGAACGAGGTCGTCGGGCCGCACCGGTTTCGCGCACCTGTTCGAACACGTGATGTTCACCGGATCCGGGCACGTGCCGTACGGCGTGCACGACAAGCTCACGGAGGGCGTGGGCGGCTCGAACAACGGCACGACGTCGAACGACCGCACGACGTACTACGAGACCGTGCCGTCCAACTACCTGGAAGACGAGGTCTGGCTCGAATCCGATCGGATGGGCTTCCTGCTCGACGCGCTCGATCTCGCCAAACTCAACGCGCAGCGCGACATCGTCAAGAACGAGCGGCGGCAGCGGATGGACAACCAGCCGTATGGCCGCGCGAGCGAGATCCTGTCGCAGGCGACGTATCCGTCCAGCAACCCGTACTCATGGGACGTGATCGGCAGCATGACGGATCTGTCGGCGGCTTCCGAGACCGACGTCAAGGACTTCTTCCAGCTGTATTACGCGCCCAACAACGCGATCCTGACGATCGTCGGCGATTTCGATCCCGCGCAGGCCAAGGCGCTGGATCGCGAAGTACTTCGGCGACATCCCGCGCGGCGCGCCGGTCACGCGGCCCAACGTGCAGCCCGTCACGCTCGACAAAGAAACGCGGCTGGTCTACGAGGATCGCGTGCAGGTGCCGCGGCTGTACCTCCAGTGGCCGACGGTCGGCGAGAAGAACGACGACCGCTTCGCCCTCGACGTGCTGAGCGACGTCCTCGCCGGTTCCCGGACCGCGCGGCTGACCAAGGCGCTGGTCTACGACCAGCAGGCGGCCGCCAGCGTCAGCGCGTTCCAGAACACCAACGAGGACGTCGGCGAATTCATCATCGTGATCACGCCGCGGCCGGGACATTCGCTGACGGATCTCGAAGCGGCGGCCGACGCCATCGTCGCGAAGCTCGAGGCGCGACGGCCCGACGGCCGAGGAGATTCAGAAATCGACCGCGGGCCTCGAGCTGAGCTTTCTGAGCGGCCTGCAGTCGAATCTCGGCAAGTCCTTCACGCTCGCCACCGGCGCGGGTTTCCACAACGACCCCGGGTACTTCCAGAAAGAGTACCAGCAGTACCAGGCCGTCACGCCCGCGGACGTGAAGCGCGTGGCCGACAAGTACCTCATGTCCGGACGCGTCATCCTGAGCATCGTGCCGCTCGGCAAGATCGACCAGGCCTCCAAGCCGGACCAGAGCAAGAGAGTCGGAGGTGGCGAGTGACCACGCACACGTTGACGACCCATCGCGGCCGCATGGCGATCCTGGCCGCGGCAATCACGATCGTCCTGGCCGTCGCCGGCGCGCAGGCGCAACAAGCGCTCGACCGGACGAAGATCCCGCCGGCCGGCCCGCCGCCGACGCTGCACGTCCCCGCGTGGACGAAAGCCGCGCTCGCCAATGGCGCGGAGCTGATCGTCTCGGAGCGTCACGACCTGCCGCTCGTCTCCTTCACGATCACGTTCATGGGGGGCGCGGATCAGTTCGAGCCGCATGGCAAAGACGGTCTCGCCGGCCTCACCGCGTCGATGATGAGCGAAGGCACGAAGACCCGGGACGGCGAAGCGCTGTCGAACGCGCTGCAGCTGCTCGGCACGAACGTCTCGGTCAATATCGGCGGCGAGAGCGGGTCGATGGGCTTCCTCTCGACGACGGGCAAGTTCGCGCCGACGCTCGACATCCTGGCGGACATGCTCGTGAACTCGACGTTCCCCGCGCCGGCACTCGACCGACTGCGCGCGCAGCGGCTCGTGGCCCTCACCCAGGCCAAGGCGCAGCCCGGCTCCATCGCCAACCGCGTGTTCCCGCGCGTGCTCTACGGCGACGTCCACCCGTACGGCACCTTCACGACCGAGGAGTCCTACAAGTCGATCACGCGCGACGACGTCGTCGCCTTCCACCACGCATACTTTGAGCCGGGCCACGCACTGGTCACCGTGGTCGGCGACGTCAGTGCCGCGGCGGTCAAGGCGACTCTCGACAAAGCGTTCAGCGCCTGGCCCAAGGGCGGCGCGATGCCTTCGTTCGACTATCCGGCGGTGCCCGCACCCAGGCCAACGACCATCTTCCTCGTCGACAAACCCGGCGCCGCGCAGTCCACGTTCGCGATCGGCAATCCTGGCCCCACGCGGTCCACACCCGACTACTACGCGCTGCAGGTGATGAACACGATCCTCGGCGGCATGTTCCAGTCACGTCTCAACGCGAACATCCGAGAGGAGAAGGGCTACAGCTACGGCGTCAGCTCGAGCTTTGCCTACGGCAAGGGCCACGGGCCCTTCCGCGCCGGCGGCGACATCGTCTCCGCGAAATCGGACGCCGCGCTCGTGGAGTTCATGAAAGAGCTCAAGGGCATCGCCGGCACCCGGCCCGTCTCCGACGACGAGGTGAAGACGGCCAAGGACTCGCTGATCCAGCGTCTGCCAGGCGCGTTCGCGTCGGTCCAGGGCATCAATGGCGCGATCACATCGCTGTGGACGCAGCGACTGCCCGACGACTACTACCAGCAGTACACACAGAAGATCGCGGCGATCACCAAGGCCGATGTCCTGCGGGTGGCGAAGCAGTACGTCGATCTGGATCACCTGGCGATCGTGATTGTGGGCGACAAGGCGTCCATCGAAGGACCGCTCAAGGCGACGAACATCGCGCCCATCGTCCTCCTCGACATCGACGGCAAGCCGGTCGCGTCGGGCATGCGCTAGGCGCGTCGAGCTCACTGCTCGGCCCGCCGGGAACTTTCCCGGCGGGCTTCTCGTTGTTGGCTATGTAGAAACACACATATGGCCGCGCTCTCCTACGCCGCGCTCTTCGTCCTCCAAGCGCTCGCCCAAGGCCACCGCTTCGGGTTCGACGTCATGGACGCGACCGGCCTGCCGAGCGGCACGGTCTACCCGGCCCTGCGCCGGCTCGAAGCCCAGGGATTCGTCGAATCGAACTGGGAGGGCGACGCCGAGGCCCGCCGCGCCAGCCGCCCGCGCCGCCGGTACCTACCAGCTCACCAAGGCCGGTCGCGCCAAGCTGGCCGAGGCCGAGGCTCGCTATCGCGCCGTCTCGAGACTCTTCGCGGGCAGGAGTCGACCGTGAGCCGCGCGTTGGCGAACTCGATCGTCCGAGTCGCGGCGTGGCTCGCGCCACCCAGGCTGCGGGCACGCTGGCGCGAGGAGTGGCTCGCCGAGCTCGACGCGACCCCAGCCGGTCATCTCGGTCGCGCACTCGGCGCGCCCTGGGACGCGCTCGCCGCCCGCTGGACGACGACGAATCCGAGCGCCACCGCCGGGTGGCGATCGGGCTGGGCCACGGACCTGCGACAGACGACGCGCGCGCTTCGCCGGAGTCCGGGCCATGTCGCGCTGGTCGTCGCGTGTCTGGGTGTCGGTCTGGCGGCGTCGATCGGCGTCTTCTCCCTCGTCAATTCCCTCCTCTACGGCGATCAGCCCGGCATCCGCGATCGGCAGTCGCTCGTGCGGATCCACCTCGGCTATGCCAATTCGCGCGGCGCGGAGCGGATCGCCGGTGGTGCGGTCGTGAACGCCAACCCGCTCACCCTGGCCGACTTCGCCGTCCTGCGGGATCACGGCCCCGCGCTTTCGAGTGTCGCCGCCGAGGGCGATCTCGACATGGCGGTGATCCTCGACGGCGAAGCGACCGGCGTGGCCGGCGCGTTGGTGTCCGGAGAGTACTTCGCGACGCTCGGCACGACGGCGCAGGTCGGGCGGCTGCTCACGGCAGCCGACGATCTGCGGGGCGCTGCGCCGGTGGCGGTCGTTGGCGACTACTTCTGGCGCACCCATCTCGACGGGCGACCGGACGTCATCGGTCATTCGCTGATCGTCAGCGGTCGGGACGTCACCATTGTCGGCGTGGCGCCATCGCGATTCAGCGGCCTGCAGCCAATCGATCCCAGCGAGGGCGCCGCGAGCGGCCTGCAGCTGTGGCTGCCGCTGGCCCTCGCGCCCGGCTGGCCCGGCGTGCCGCCTGACGCCGCGGCGTGGCTGAACGGCATGGGCCGCCTCGCCCCAGGCGCGACTCGCGAGAGCGCGCTCGCCCAGTTGAACGTCGCGGCGCGGCGGATCGAGACCGCCAATCCGAGCGCCCGCGGCGACGCCCACGCCGTCATCAGGCCCCACGGCTTCGGTCCCGGCGACAGCCCGACGGATGTGCTCGCCCTCGTCGTTCTCTTCCTGAGCGTACCGCTCTCCGTGCTGGCGATCGCATGTGCCAACATCGCGAATCTGCAGCTGGCGCGCGCGACCGACCGCACGCGCGAGCTGGCCGTGCGGCTCTCGCTCGGCGGATCGCGATTTCAGATCGTCCGCCTGCTCGTACTCGAGAGCCTGCTGCTCACGGGCACGGCCGTCATGCTGGGCGCCGCCGGCGCGATCGTCGCGCGGCGATTCCTCGCAGCGACGTTCCCGATGGCCATCCCGCTCGACTGGCGCGTGGGCACGTTCGCGATCGGCCTGGCGGCCGTCGTCACGATCCTCACGGGCCTGGCGCCGGCGTGGCTCGTCATGCGGCGCGCAATCGCCGCCGGGCTCGGCGCATCAGGACGAACCGGCGGTCCCGCGCACGCGCGATTGCGCCACGGCTCGTCGTGCTGCAGGTGGCGCTGTCGGTGGCGCTGCTCTTCATGGGCGCGCTCTTCGTCCGATCGCTCGACGCGCTCAACCGCGGCATTCCGGATCTCGCGCGGGAAATCGTCGTCACCGATCTCGAGCTGCGACAGGCAGCCGGGTACTCGCGCGCCGAGGCCCGGCGGTTTGTGGAGGCCGTGCAGTCGCGGCTGGCGGCAGATGCGCGCGTGGCCGCCAACGGCTTCGCGGATTTCCGGCCGGCAGGCGGCGGCGTCGTCTACACTCGGCCCGACACGCCGGATCGCGAACAGTCAGCCAACGGCGGCTACGTGACGCCCGAATGGTTCGACGTCGTCCGCGCCCGCCTGCTGGCCGGCCGGCTGCTGGACGCCCGCGACGCCGGTCAGCCGGTGGTCGTCGCCAACGAGACGCTCGCGCGCCGCCTCGGTCTCGAAGGCCCGGCAGCCGTCGGGACGACGCTGGGTCTGCTGCACACGACGCGCGATGGGTCGAACGAGCAACCGGTGCGGGCGCAAATTGTGGGCGTCATCGCGGATCCGCTCGGGTATCCGGATCGCCGCACCGAGCCGGCGATCTATCTGCCGATGCCGGTCGATCCGCCGACGTCGCTGGTCCACCTGATGCGCGCGTCCGACCCGGACACCGCGACCGCGGATCTCCGCCGGGTGATGGCGACGGTCGATCCCCGCCTGCCCTGGACGCAGTCGGCCACGATCGCCGCCCGCATCGCCCGGGAAATCAGCCCGGTGCGGTACGTGGCGCTGTCGGTCGGCGCGTTTGGAACGCTCGCGCTGGTGCTCGCGCTCATCGGGCTCTACGCCGTGCTCGCGTACGTCGTCTCGTTGCGCCGGCGCGAGATTGGCGTGCGCGTCGCCATCGGCGCCAGCCCCGGTGATGTCGTGTCCCTCGTGGTGCGCCAGTCGGTGCGCCTCGTGCTGGCCGGCGGCGCTGGCGGATTCGCAATCGCCGTGCCGCTGGCGTTCGCGATTCGCGCGGCGCTCATCGGTATCTCGCCGATCGATCCTCTGGCGGTGGTACCGACGCTCGTTGCACTCGCGGCTGTCGCGATTGTCGCCGCCGCCGTGCCGGCGAGGCGCGCGGCCCGCATCGATCCTGTGCGGGCGTTGCGCGACGAGTAGGGCGACGGCCACGGCCGCGGCCGAGCGATTGCGCCGAGCACCAGCGCGAAGTGCCTCTCCTGCCGAGCCTGGGAGCCGCCCGTTTGGGGAGGGCGGCGTCTCCGTCGGAAGGCGTAGGCTGGCGGTATGGGACTCTCGCACGCACTTGCGGACGACCTGGATCTGCTCGACGCCTACTCGCAGGCCGTCGTGCGGGCGGCCGATTGCGTCAGCCCGGCGGTCGTCAGCATCACGACGAGGATCCCTCGCCCGTCGCCCGCGCCCTCTGGCGGCCGGGACGACACGCGCGGCGGCAGCGGGTCGGGGGTTGTCTTCACCCCGGACGGCCTCATCATCACCAACAGCCACGTCGTGCACGGCGCTGACCGCGTGACGGTCGCCCTGCCGGACGGCCATACGGCGCGCGGCGACGTCATTGGCGAGGATCCCGACACCGACCTCGCGGTGCTCAAGATTGACGTGCCCGCTGACGCCGGCTCGCTGCCCTTCGCCAGCCTGGGTGATTCGAGCGCCGTGCATGTCGGTCAGGTCGCCATTGCGATTGGCAACCCCTACGGCTTCGACGCGACGGTGACCGCGGGCGTCGTCAGCGCGCTCGGCCGCTCGCTGCCAGCGCGCACGGGCCGGCTGATGGACGACATCATCCAGACCGACGCGGCGCTCAATCCGGGCAACTCGGGCGGACCGCTCGTCACCTCGCGTGGAGACGTGATTGGCGTGAACACGGCGGTCATCCTGCCGGCGCAAGGCCTCTGCTTCGCTATCGCCAGCAACACCGTGCGATTCGTGGTCTCACGCCTGCTGCGCGACGGGCGGGTCCGCCGGAGCTACATTGGCGTCGCCGGACAGAAGGTCACCGTGTCGCGCCGGCTTGCGAGACACCACGGCCTCGCGCTGTCCTCGGGGATTCTCGTCGCTTCGATCGAGCCCGATGCGCCGGCGGCCAGCGCCGGCCTCCGCGACAACGACATCATCGTCGGGCTCGCATCCGCCACGGTCGCCGGCGTCGACGATCTGCACCGGCTGCTGACCGACGAGCGGATTGGCGTGCCGACGGCCATCACGATCCTCCGCGGCGTCGAGCGGCACGAGCTCACGATCGTCCCGCGGGAGACGCCCGCGCCGCGCTGATTGGCGGCCGTTCTGCGTCGATAATGCTTCCGGCGCCATCCGGCGGCCTGGATGATTCCTGACGCGCTCCTTCTGTTCGTCGTGCTCCTCGTGGCCCTGTGGGCCGGCCAGCGGGCCTTCATCTATTTCCCGCGCAGCGACGTGCCATCCCCGGCGGCGGCGGGCCTGCCGGCCGCGCAGGTCGTCACGTTCGAAACCGTGGATGGCGTGACGCTCGAGGGCTGGTTTCTTCCGCCCGCGCGGCCGGGCTCCGGGCACACCCTCCTGCTGTTCAACGGCAACGCCGGGCATCGGGGCGACCGCGCGGCGCTCGGCGCCCAGCTCGCCGCTCGCGGGTTTTCGGTCCTGCTCGTGGACTACCGGGGCTACGGCGGCAATCCGGGTCTGCCGTCGGAAGAAGGACTGTCGCGCGATGCCCGCGCGGCGCTGGCGTACGTCGGCCGGCGCCACGACGTGGACGCCACCCGAATCGTGTTCTATGGCGAGTCGCTCGGCGCGGCGGTCGCCGTGCGCCTGGCGCTCGAGTATCCGCCGGCGGCGCTGATCCTGCGGTCGCCCTTCACATCGCTCGCGGAGATCGGCCGAGTCCACTACCCCTTCCTGCCGGTGGACTGGCTGTTGAAGGATCGCTTCGCGTCGCTCGAGCGGATCACCCGGGTGACGTCCCCCGTGCTCGTGATCGTCGGCGACGCCGATCGAATCGTGCCGGCGGCCGACAGCGCGACGCTGTACGACGCCGCGCCGCATCCCAAGAAGCTGATCACGATTCGCGGCGCCGATCACAACGACGAGGCGCTCGCCTCCGGGCCGGAACTGGTCCGGGCGATTGTGGAGTTCCTGGAGGTTGAGACGATCTGACGCCATCCGGTCGCGCTACTCGACGCGTAGGACGACGAGCGGATCGGTCTTGGACGCCTGACGCGCGGGCAGGTAGCCCGCGAGCACCGTGATCGCGAGCAGCCCAAGAGCGGACAGCGCGTAGACGGTCGGATCGGCCGGCTTCACGTTCCCCAGCAGCGACGCGATGGCCCGCGTGAGCACCAGGGCCGCCAGCCCGCCAATCGCGATGCCCAGGACTCCGAGGACGAGACCTCGTCGTACGACCAGGCCGCGGACGCGCCGGGGATCGGCGCCAAGCGCCATGCGGATGCCGAAATCGCGGCGCTGGCGGCGAACGGCGTAGGCCATCACGCCGTAGACGCCGACGGCCGCCAGCGTGCCGGCGAGCGCGCCAAAGAGCGATCCGAGCGACGACACCAGGCGCGGCTGGGTCACCGACCTCGACACGACGTCCTCCATCGTCTGCACGCGCGAGACGGGCAGCAGCGGATCCACCGACCTCACGGCCGCGCGGGCCGCGGGGATTACCGTCGTCGGGTCTGCCCCGACCGTGCGCATCACGACCGTCATGGCGCCGAACGGCTCCTGTTCGATCGGCACGTAGATCTCGTACGGCGTCTTCCGCGTCAAACCAAATGTCAGCACATCGTGCGCAACGCCCACGACTTCGAGCTTCGGGCTGGCGGGGCCGCCCTTCGACAAGCGCTTGCCGATCGGATCCTGACCCGGCCAGAACTTGTCGGCGGCCGCTTCGGAGAGAATGGCGACGCGCGTGCTGCTCGCGGTATCGCGATCGTCGAACGCGCGTCCGCGCCGAATCACGATGCCCATGGCCTTGAAGTAGCCGCCTTCAATCCAGCGATTCTCGACGAGGGGCGCGTTGTTTGGCTGCCACGGGTTGCCGCCTTCGAGCGTCACCTCGCCGTTCCAGCCGTACTGGTACATCGGCAGGTGACTCGTCGCGCCGACTGACGTCACGCCAGCGATCGCCGACAGCTTCGGCAAGAGCTGATGGTAGAAGTCGAGCTGGCGTTGCGAGTCCTTGTACCGGGCGCCGGAGGGCGCGACGTCGAACGCCACCAGCCGCTCCGCGGTGAATCCGGTGTCCTGCGCCTCGAGGCCCAGCAGGTTCTTCACCAGCAGACCGGCGCCGACCAGCAGGCTGAACGCCAGGGCGATCTCCGCGACGACCAGCGAATCGCCGAGCCGTCCGGCCTGCGTCCCGCCGCGCAGCCCGCCCTGCCGCACGTCATTCGCGAGCGTGCGGCTGTTGACCCGGAGCACCGGCCAGAGCCCGCACGCGACGCCGGTCAGGAGCGCCACGCCAAAGGCAAACAGCGCGACGGGCAGGTCGATCGCGATCGACGAGGCGCGCGGCAATATCGTGTCTGCCAGCTTCACGAAGCCGTGGACGATCCAGTTGGCGGCGAGAAGGCCGACGATCCCGCCGGCCAGCGCGAGCACGACGCTTTCGATCAGCAGTTGGCGCGCCAAGTCGCCGCGCGTCGCGCCCAGCGCCGTCCGCACGGCGAACTCACGCCGTCGCGCGAGGCCCGACGCGAGCAGCAGGTTGGCGACGTTCGCGCACGCGATCAGCAGCACCAGACAGACGGCGCCCATGAGCACGCGGAGCGGCAGGGCGACATTGCCCACGACGGCCTGGTAGTACGGCTCGACGTCGATGCCGTGGTTGTGACCAAACTCCCGCGCGAGCGCCCCGCCAAGGGCCACCATCTCCGTCTGCGCCTGGACCGCCGAGACGCCCGGCTTCAGCCGCGCGTAGGTCGCCAGGAAATGGTTCCCGCGGTTGGCGGACGTGTATTTCTTCTGCACCGGATAGAACAGCTCGGCGCGGCGATGCTGGAACGTCTCCGGGACGACGCCGATGATCTGGTACGCCTCGTCGTCGATCGTCATCGTGCGGCCGAGCACGTTGGGATCCGCGTTGTAGCGCCGGCGCCAGTAGCCGTCGCTGAGCACCACGACCTTCGGTCCGTTGGGTTGATCCTCGGCCTCGCTGAACCAGCGTCCGATTTCGGGATGGATCTGAAAGACGTCGAGCAGCGTATACGTCGCGCCAGCGGCCGCGATCCGCTCGGGCTCGCCATTGCCCGTGATGACCACGAGCGAGGTGAACGACCCGCCCATCGACTGAAACACCGAGTTTCGCTGCCGCCACTCGGTGTATTTCTCGAACGATGCCGGACACGTCTTGCAGGCCGGCTGCGTGTCGTAGACGACGACCAGTTGATCGGGATTCGGGTACGGCAGCGGCTTCAGCAGCACGCCGTAGAACAGCGTGAAGACCGCCGTCGTGATTCCGGTGCCCAGCGCAAACGCGAGCACGGCAAACACGGTGGTGCCGCGGCCGCGCGTAGCCACCCGCCACGCCGCGCGAACATCGCCCATCCATCGAGACATAAGCCCTCAGTCCGGCCGAGCGCCGGTCTGCGGGCTTAGACGCGGCCGCGCGCCGCCGCGTTGGCGGGTCAGGTGAGCGCAGCCGCCACGGTGGCCGCTAACGCCCGTGCGCGCCAAACGCGTCGCGAATGACGCGAACGGTCATGCCGGCGCCGCCGAGCCCATCAATCGCGACGACGTCGAATCGGCACCGGCGATCGGGCCGATCGTGCCAGGCGAGGTAGTCGAGCGCCATGGCCGCAATGCGTCGGCGCTTCCGGAAGGTCATCGCCTCGGCCGCGTCACCGTAACGCTTCGTGCGGCGAGCTTTGACCTCGACGAAGACCACGACGTCGCGATCGCGCGCGATGATGTCAATTTCTCCAAACCTCGTGCGGTAGCGTCTGGCAAGAATTGCGTACCCGCGGCGCTCGAGCTCACGACAGGCGAGATCTTCGCCGGCAATTCCCAGGCGCTGCCGATCGAACGTCGCGGGCACGAGAGGAAGCAGAGCAAGAAGAGGGCCAGGACGGGTCTTACGGGGTTCTACGGGGTTCTACTACGGGGTTCTACGGGTTCTACAGGGTTCTACGGGTTCTACGTTCTATGGGTTCTATAGGGTTCGGCGAAGTTCGGTGACCCGACGCGGGGCGGCCGAACCCGGCCGAACCCCCGTTGCCCCCGTAGAACCCCGTAGAACCCCGTAGAACCCCTAAAACCTCACCGCACCTCTTGAAGCGCCTGCTCGAAGACGCCCACGATGACATCTGCCTGCGCCTTCGTGATGACGAGCGGCGGAGCGAAGCGGATGGCTGTTGCGTCCGGCACCGAGAATCAGCACACCGCGCTTGAACATCTCCTGCACGACGCGATCGCGCTCGGTGGTGGCGCGCTCCTTGGTCTGCCGATCGCGCACGAGCTCGACGCCGACCATCAGCCCGCGTCCGCGGACGTCGCCGATGAGCGGGATACTTCTCCTTCAGGCCGAGCAGGCGATCCATCAAATGCCGGCCGACCTCGTCCGCGTTGCGGACGAGCCCGTCCTTCAGCACCGTGATCGTCGCGAGGGCCGCGGCGCGAGCTGACCGGATTGCCGCCGAACGTGCTGGCATGCGCGCCGGGCGGCCAGGTCATGACGTCGGCGCGCGCCGCGGTCACGCCCAGCGGAAGCCCGGACGCGATGCCCTTGGCGATCGTGACGATGTCCGCGTCGAGACCGAAATGCTCGCACGCGAACATCCGGCCGGTGCGCCCCATCCCCGACTGCACTTCGTCGACGATCAGCAGCATCCCGTGTCTGCGCGTCAGCTCGCGAAGCCGCTGATGGAACTGCGGCGCCGGCACGACGTACCCGCCCTCGCCCTGGATGGGCTCGACGATGACCGCCGCCACCTCGTCGGGCGACACGAGATGGATGAGAATCTGGTCTTCGACGTAGCCGAGACACTCCGCCTGGCAGGACTCCGGTTTGAGGCCGACGGGACAGCGGTAGCAGTTGGCGTACGGCGCGTGATACATCCCGGCCATCATCGGACCGAAGCCCCGGCGCTGCACGACGCTGGCTCGACGTCGCCGCCAGCGAGCCCATCGTCCGGCCGTGAAACGACCCGAGAAACGCGATGACGTTGACCCGCCCGCTCGAATACCGCGCGAGCTTCAGCGCGGCCTCGTTCGCCTCGGTGCCCGAGTTGCCGAAGAACGATCGCACCTCCCCTGTGATGGGCACGATCGCCGCGATCTCCTCCGCGAGCCGGACCTGCGGCTCGTAGTAGAAGTCGGTCCCGGACATGTGCAGGTACTTGTGCGCCTGATCGACGATCGCCTGCACGACGGCGGGATGGGAGTGCCCGGTGCCGGTGACCGCGATGCCCGCCGCGCAATCGAGGAACACGTTGCCGTCCACGTCCTCGACGACCGCGCCCTCGCCGCGGGCCATGACGAACGGATAATCGCGCGTGTAGGAGGGCGAGACGCTCGCGCGATCGCGCTCGATGATCGCGCGGGCCTTCGGGCCCGGCAGCGGCATCTTGATATCCGGTGCGTTCATTTTCGTTTCCACCTCGTGCCCGTGGCGTGATCCTCGAGCACGATGCCGCGCGCGTCGAGGTCGCGCCGGATCTCGTCCGCCCGGGCGAAATGGCGCGCGCGTCTGGCCTCGCGCCGCTCGGCAATGCGCGCTTCGATCTCCTCGACCGGCACCGGCGGCCGCGCCTCTTCCGCCCGGCGCAGCGCCATCACGCCGAGCACGCGGTCGAAGCCGTCGAACGCCTCGCGAATGACGGCGGCGTCCGGCGCGCCCACCTCGTGGCGATCCATTGCGGCGTTCATGTCGCGGACCAGGTCGAACATCACGCCAAGCGCGCCGGGGATGTTCAAGTCCGCCGCGATCATCTCGCGGAAGCCCTCCTGCCCCTGCACGACGCGTGCCTCGACGGCCGGATGCGCCGCGCCGTCCGCGACCGCGTCGAGGCGCGCCAGAAAATCCGCCAGCCGCGTGAGCGTCGCCTCGGCCTGATCGAGCACGTCCCAGTTGAACGTCAGCTGCTTGCGATAGTGCACGGACAGCAGCAGGTACCGCAGCGCCGACGCCCGGTGCCCCTTCTCGATCACGTCGCGGACGGTGAACACGTTCCCGAGCGACTTCGACATCTTCTCGTTGTCGAGGTTCAGGAACTCGACGTGCACCCAGTGCCGCACGAACGGGCGCCCGGTGGCGCCCTCGGCCTGCGCAATCTCGTTCTCGTGGTGCGGGAAGATCAAGTCGACGCCGCCGCCGTGCAGGTCGATCGGCGGCTCGCCGAGCAGGCGCAACGCCATCGCCGAGCACTCGATATGCCAGCCGGGCCGGCCGGGGCCGATGCCGTAGTCCCACGTCGGCTCGCCCGGCTTCGTCGCCTTCCAGAGCACGAAGTCCCGCGCGTCCTGCTTGGCGTAGGAATCCGCGTCCACGCGGGCCCCGGCCTGGATCTCCTGGTCGTCCAGGCGCGCGAGCTTGCCGTACCCCGGCAGCGTCGAGATCCGGAAGTAGATCGACCCGTCGGACGCGTAGGTGTGGCCCCGCTCGCCGAGCTGCTGGATCATCGTCACCATCGCGCGGAGGTTGGCCTCGTCGGTCGCGCGCGGGCTGTCCTCGACCGGCTCGAGCCCCATCGCCGCCGCGTCCTCGCGAAACGCCGCGATGTAGCGATCGGTGTACTCACGCAGCGACACGCCCGCCTGCGCGGACGCGTTGATCGTCTTGTCGTCCACGTCGGTGAAGTTCATCACCTGGTGGATGGCATAGCCTTCCTGGTACTTCAGCGCGCGGCGCAACGCGTCGAGGCTGACGAACGTCCGAAAGTTGCCGATGTGGCCGCGCGCGTAGACCGTCAGCCCGCACGTGTACATGCGGACGGTCTTGCCGTCGGCAGGGGCGAAGTCTTCTTCGCGGCGGGTGAGCGTGTTGTAAAGGCGCATCGGACGAGACGATGGCGACGGGGACGGCGGGGACCACCCGACGCCGCCGGACTCCAGCTCAGGTACCCTGGGATCGCGCGGCCGGCAACGCGTGCCGCACGACCGTCGATTGCGCGGCACATCGCAGGGTCACCTCGATGTGCCCGTCCTCGGCAGAAAATGCCAGATCGATCACCGCGTCGTCACCCGCGCCCGCGGCCAGCCGCGTCAACGCGACAGCAAGATCGCTCGCCAGGGACCGTCCATCCCCGGCCGATCCCCCGGCAAGCTCCACATATTTGGCGGCGACTTCCGGCGCAAGGACTCGGTACCGCTCGTCGGCGGGCACCTGCAACTCGAAGGGGTGCAACATGAGCTGCAGGGATTCTATCAGCCCTACACCACAATCTGCCGAAACAGGGCCGCGGCCCTCGCACAGTCGTCCGCGATCTGAACGCGCAGCGGCTCCAGCCCGTCGAACTTCCGCTCCTCGCGCAGCCACTGCACGAAGGCCAGCCGCAGCCGCGCGCCGTACAGATCCGCCGACGCGTCGAGCAGATACGTCTCCACGGTCACGGGGCCGTCGCCAATCGTCGGCCGGACGCCCACACTCGTCACCGACGGATGGTGCACGCCGTTGACGATGGCAATCGTCGCGTAGATTCCGTAGGCCGGCAGCAGCTCGTTGTCCGTCGCCAGGTTGGCCGTCGGATATCCCAGCGTACGCGCCCCGCCCGTCGCCGTGGACGACGGTGCCGTCGAGGAAGTAGTGGTGTCCGAGCAGCGCGCCCGCTTCGTCGACGCGCCCTTCGGCGACCAGATGACGCACGCGCGTGCTCGACACGACGAAATCCTTGAAGCGCACGGGCTCGATCTTCTCGGCGCGGAAGCCGCGATCCTCGCCGAGCGCGCGCAGCAGCGTGAACGTGCCCGAGCGGTCGCGGCCGAACAGGAAGTTCGCCCCGACCCAGACCTCCGCGGCGCGCAACCAGTCGACGATCACCGTCTCGACGAACAACTCAGGCTCCCAGCGCGCCAGGTCCGCGGTGAACCGGACGATGGCGACGCCCTGGATGCCGGCGCGCTCGAATCCCTCGAGCTTCTGGTCGAGCGTCATCAGTTGCGGCGGGGCCTTGTCCGGCCGGAGAACGCGCGGCGGGTGCGGATCGAACGTCACGGCGACGGGCGTCCCGCCCCGCTCGCCCGCTTCGCGGCGAACGCGCTCGAGCAGCTTCAGGTGGCCCCGGTGCAGGCCGTCGAAGTTGCCGAGCGCCGCGACGGGCTGGGGCCACTTCGGGCGTGGCGCGTCCGGGAAATAAACGACCTGCATGTCGCGACGCTACGAGACCAGCAGCGTCAGCCCATCGTACGCCAGCGCCAGGCCGGCCGGAAGGGCGGCCGAGGTGGCCTCATGTCCGAGGTCGTGCGCGATATGCGTGAAATAGGTCTGCTCGGCCCCGATGCGCCTGGCCATGGTGACGGCCTCCTCGACCGAGAAGTGCGTCGGATGCGGGCGGTGCCGCAGGGCGTCCAGCACGAGCGTGTGCAGGCCGCCGAGCATCGCGACCGACGCCTCGGGCACGCCGTTGCAGTCGGTGAGGTACGCGAAGCGCCCGACACGGTATCCGAGGATCGACCAGGGGCCATGCATGACGGGCACGGGCACGATGTCCTGCCGTCCCAGGGAAAACGTGCCGCCGATCGTCCACAGCCGCAAATCCGGCAGGCCACCGCCCTTGGCGCTCCGGGCCTCGAACGCATAGGCAAACGTCCGGCGAATGGCGTCGGCCGTGCGCGGCTCCGCGTACAGCGGCACGGCGCCGCGCGCAATCACGTTGAATCGCCGGACATCGTCCAGCCCCATGACGTGATCCGCGTGCGCGTGGGTGAACAGGATGGCGTCTACCCGCCGAAGGTCGTGACGAAGCGCCTGGGTGCGCAGATCCGGGGGCGTGTCCACGAGCACGCGCGTGTCGTCGTCCAGCTCGAGGTAGACGGCCGGACGCAGGCGCTTGTCGCGCGGATCGGTCGAGTGGCAGACCGCGCAGTCGCAGCCGATCATCGGCACCCCGTGCGAGGTGCCGGTTCCGAGAAACGTCACACGCACGAGCGACGGATGCTAGCATGAACGCGTTTTCTGGAGACGACGCGCGTGGCGAAGACGAGACGGGCCGGAAAGACACGCACGACGCGGCGGCGGACGCCGCGCGCACGCCGGGCCGCGAGTCCGGATGGGCGCCGCCGGCAGGCCGGGCGCGCGTTTGCTCGGCTCGTGGGCATCATGGCGACATTGCGATCGCCGCACGGCTGTCCGTGGGATCGCGAGCAGACGTACGAGACGTTGCGCCCGTTCCTGCTCGAGGAAACGTACGAGGCGCTCGAAGCGATCGATCGCCGCGACTTCGACGACCTGCGCGGCGAGCTGGGCGACGTGCTGTTCCAGGTCGTGTTCCAGTCGCAGATCGCGTCCGAGGAGGGCCGGTTCGACGTGGCCGCCGTCCTCGACGCCGTCGCGGCCAAGTTGATCCGGCGGCATCCCCATGTCTTCACACCCGACGGACGCCCCCTGCGCGCCCGGGGATCGCGGCGCATGACCTCGCCCGCCGCCGTCGTCGAACAGTGGGAGCACATCAAGGCCAACGAGCAGGCCGCGGCGGGCGCGACACGCCGCGTGCTCGCCGGCGTGCCCAGGTCGCTCCCGTCTCTGCTTCGTGCGTACGAAATCGGGTCGCGCGTCGCCGCGGTTGGCTTCGACTGGACGCGGCCCGTGGACGTGATGGACAAGATCGACGAGGAAGCGCGTGAGCTCCGCGCGGCGCTCGCCCTGGATCCGGCGAAAGCCGCCGAGGAGCTGGGCGACCTGCTCTTCTCGCTCGCCAACCTCGCCCGTCATCTGCGGATCGAGCCGGAGTCCGCGCTGCGCCGCGCCAACGAGAAGTTCACGGCGCGGTTCGCCGCAGTCGAGGACGCGCTCGATCGCGCCGGCCGGTCGGTTCAGACGGCCACGACCGGCGAACTGGAAGCGGCCTGGGCGCAGGTCAAGCGATCAATGGCGTGAGGCGGGCGGCCGCGGCCCCGTACGCGCGGCGACGTCCTGACGGCTGAGCGTCCACATTCGCCCGGTCCAGGTGTGCACCTGCACCAGCCGGCCGTCGGTGCCAACGCTGATCGCGCCATCGCGATCGGTCCGAAACACCTCCGCGCCGGCCCGCCGCAATCGCGCGAGTACGTCCGGCGCGGGATGGCCGAAGAGATTGCCCCGCCCGACGCTCACCATCGCCACCTGCGGCCGGAACGCGTCGATGAACGCAGGCGTGCTCGACGATCGGCTGCCATGGTGTCCGACCTTCAGGACGCGCAGCGCCGCCGGCGGATCGAGGCGCTGATAGTCCCGCTCGAACTCACCGCCGGCGTCGCCGGTGAGCAGCACCTCGACGTCGCCATAGCGGACGCGCAGCACCAGCGAGTCGTCGTTCCGCGTGCGCTGACGTTCCCAGTCGGGGCGCGGCGGATGCAGCACGTCCAGCGAGACGGCACCCAACTCGAGGCGGTCGCCCGCCTGCAACTGGCGCCAGGCCGTCCGGCTGGCGCGCGCGGAGGCCAGGAGCGCCGCCCGGTCTGCATTGCGGGGCACCGGCACGCCCTCCCAGATTTCGTGCGGCCGGAGATCGGACGCCACGGCCAGCGCGCCGCCGATGTGATCCGCATCGGGATGCGTGAACGCCAGCCAGTCGAGCCGCCGCTCGCCCAACCCCCACACCGCCGGCGTGACGACGCGACCGCCGACGTCGAACTCACCGAGGCCCCCGGCGTCAACGAGCAGCGATTGCCCGGCGGGCGTCTGCAGCAACAACGCATCGCCCTGGCCGACGTCGATGGCCGTCAGCCTGAGCCAGCCGGGCGGCGGCCGCTCACCCGAAGCGACGGGTGCCGCCGCGATGACCACGCCAGCGCCAACGGCGCACGCCGCCGCGACCGCACGTCCCGTGCGCGGCACGCGTGTCCACAGCGCGGCAGACCAGGCGGCGTAGTACGCCAGCGTCCAGACCGCCGGCACTGGCGGCACACGCCACGAGAGCTGCGGCCACACATCGAGCAGCGCCGACGAGCCGACGAGCGCTCGCGCCGCGACGTCCACCACGGCGGCCGCGTGCGTGGCGGCCCACGGCCACCATCGGCCACACGCGACCAGCACGAATCCCCCGATCTCGACGATCGACATCGCGGGGATCGCGACGAAGTTGAGGCCCAGTCCGGCGACGCCCACGCGGGCGAAGACGCGCGCGCTGATGGGCAGCAGGGCCAACTCGGCCGCCGCCGTGGCCGCCAGCAGCGCGGCCGCCGCCACCGGCACCTGCGCGGCCACGCGCGGCAGACCGCGGGACGCCGCGCGGCCGCCCACCTGGAGCATCCGAGCGATTCGCGACGCGCCGAGCAGAATGCCCAAGGTCGCGCCGAACGACAGCCACGCGCCGACGTCCACGACGACAAGCGGATCGATCAGCGCGAGTACCAGGGCGACGATCGCCAGCAGACTCGTCGGCCGGGGTGACAGTCCGCCGAGCATCAGCGCGAAGTACATCGTGGCCGCCATCACGGCGCGGCGAATCGACGCGTCGTGACCCAGCAGCGCGCCATACGCGATCACGACGACGATCGTCGACGCGGCAGGTACGCGGGCGGACCGCACGACCAGGCGCGCGAGCAGGAAACAGAGGCCCGTGAGCAGCGCGACGTTCCCGCCGGAAATCGCAATGACGTGATACGTCCCGGCGGCCTGCAACCGCCGCTCGACCGCCGGATCGAGGCCGGCGCGATCGCCAATCAGGATAGCGGTGACGATGGCCGCCGACTGCGCGTTCCTTGGCCTCACGTACCGTGCGGCGAGATGCCGAACATAGGCGCGCGCGTCGGCCGCCCGCTCCTGCCACCACGCTCCAGGCGACACCGCCACCAGCGCGCCGCTCTTGATTGACCCCGCCACATCGACCGCACGACGCAGGCGCTGCCACGCCTCGCTGCCGCTTCCGGGGTTTCTCCAGACGTCGAGCGTCCGCAGCGTGGCCGGCGCCGCAATCGGGCGCCCGGCCCGCCACTCGCGCGCCCGGGCGAACGCCAGATTGCCCACGACCGTCAGCTGCGCACGCCCGGACGTCGCCACGAGGCCCTCGGGCGTCTCCAGCCGCTCGAGGCTGACCGCGAGTCGAACGCCATCGGCGCCCACCGCCGCGTCCTCGAGCAGGCGTCCCTGCACGCGCACTGGCTCGACCGTCCGGCCGTCGGGCGTGTGTGCCTCCAGCCAGCGGACGATCGGCGGATGGAGTACGGCGTCGCGTCGCCATGCGCCGTCCGCGGCCGCAAGCGCGGCGAGCGCCGCGGCAACCGCCACTCGCCTCCCCCGTCCAACGGGCAGCACCAGCGCCGTCGATGCCGCCGCAAGCGACAACGCGGCGCAGTCCGGCGCCGGCCAGGTCGACACCACGCCCGCGACCACACCCGCGACCAGAAGCGCGCAGAGCGACGCGCCGCGAGGCACGCTCTGGGCCCTGCAAGAACCGCCGCGTTTGCCGCACGCGGCATGCGCCAACTCGAGCGCGGCCGCGGTCGCAGAACTTGCCATCACGCGTCCGGTCGGCCTGGCGGAATCTGCTATCCTCGCCGCCATGCCGCGTTCCCTTGCCACCGCGATGCTTTCGGCCGCCCTCGTGGTCGCGCTCACGGCGCAAACACCGTCGAGCAGACCTCTGCCGCTGCAGGCCGGCGACACCGTCATCACCGGCGGCAGCCTGTTCGACAGCGTGCGCGACGACGTCGTGGCGAACACGGGCATCGTCGTGCGGAACGGCATGTTCCTCGAGGTCGGCGCGCAGCTCGACGGCCGCGACCTCGGCGGCGCGCAAGTCGTGCGGCTGGCGGCAGACGACTACGTGCTGCCCGGGCTGTTCGATCTGCACGCGCACTACGCGGTTGATCTCTTCGGCGAGGGGCGGGTGGACGAGTACACGGCCAATCCCCTCGTGTTCCTCGGCAACGGCGTGACGTCCACCTTCCCGGCCGGCGAGGTCGATCCCGAGGGCATGATGGCCGCGCGGCGGCGCATCGAGCGCGGCGAGCAGATCGGACCGCGCATCCTCAGCTCGGGGCCGTACTTCGGCACCGCGCGTCCCGGCTGGAAGAGCGCCGAGGAGACGCCCGAGCGCATCCGCAAGGAAGTCGACGAATGGGCGGCGCGGGGCGTCCTCGGTTTCAAGGCGAAGGGCATCCAGCCGCCGCAGCTGTTCGCGCTCATCGACCAGGCGCATCGCTACGGCCTGACGGTGACCGGACATCTCGATTCCGGCTTCCGCAATTCCGTGAATCCGCGCGACGCCATTGGCATGGGCATCGATCGCATCGAGCACTTCATGGGCGGCGACGCGATCAGCGGCGACAAGCCCGCCTATTCGTCGCTCGAGGCGCTCGACGTCACGCGCCCGGAGGTGGACGCCATCATCCAGCTCTATCTCCGGCGCCACGTCTACTACGACGCGACGGTCACGGCTTACGGCTATTGGTACGACCCGAAAGACGCACGCGTCTTCACGAAGTGGGACGACGAGATGAGCTACCTGACGCCGCACGCGCGCGAGGTCGTCGAGGCGCGCCTGCCGCGCCGGCCCAACGAGCAGTTCCATCGCATCTACGACGTCAAGCTGAAGGAAGTGAAGCGCTTCTATGACGCCGGCGGCGCCTCGCTCATCACCGTCGGCACGGACCATCCGAGCTGGGGCGAGTACCTGTCCGGATTCGGATCGCACCGGGAGCTGCTCGCGTTCGTGCTCGCCGGCATTCCGCCGGCGGCCGCGATCAAGATGGCGACGATCAACGCCGCTCATGCGTTCGGCCTCTCGGATCGACTGGGCACGATCCAGGCGGGCAAGCTCGCCGATCTCTTCGTCGTGCGCGGCAATCCGCTGCAGGACATCCGTCACACGCACGACGTCGAACGCGTGATGGTGCGGGGACAGATCTACGACGCGCGCGGCCTGCTCGATCGGGCGCGCGGCACGCTCGGCCCGAAGACCGCCGCCGACGACGACTGGTGGAAGGGAAACAAACGATTCACCGCGGGCGGCGCCCGCTGATCAGCCATGGACCTTTGGTCGCATTGAAGGCGCCAAAAACGCGCGTGCTAGTATCGAAATGACGGTGCTGCTGTCGCGCGGCCGCCCTCCCAGCAGGCGGATTCGCACCTGCCAACGACCAAGGAGTCACATGAGACCCACGTCAAGGACTTTGCGACTTGTGATCGCCGCGACGCTCGCCGTCGTGCTGCTGCCGAAGCCAGCGCTGGCCGAGGGCCCCGGCATCGGAATCAAGGCCGGCTACCTGCACTCGAACCTCTCGTTCTCGGACGCGAACGATCTCTTCAACGCCGACAGCGGGTGGATGGCGGGCGTGTTCTTCGGGGCGAAGAAACCGATTGCCGTCGACGTCGAGCTCAACTACCTGAAGAAGCGGATCAAGGACGCCGGCACGGGCGTCACGACCGATTTGAACTACCTGGACATTCCCGTGATGCTCAAGGGCAATTTCGGATCGAGCTCGCCGAACGGCGTGAGCTTCTACGTCATGGCCGGCCCGGGATTCGACTTCAAGGTTGGAGATTCCGTCTCGAGCCTGGCCCAGGTGCAGAACTACGAGACGTTCGACCTCACGCTCGTCGGCGCCGCGGGCGTGGAGCTGACGCGCTTTCTGATCGAAGTGCGCGGCCAGTGGGGCTTCCGCAACATCTCGGTCGATTCGCTGACCGCCGGCGACGTGCACAGTCGATCGTTTGCCGTGCTCTTCGGGATTCGATTCAACTAGATCACCACCTACTCGTCGGCGCGGCGACCAGAGCGCGATCGCTTCTTGTCGCCGTGCCGGCGCTTCTCGTCCAGGCGCCGGACCTTCGAGGCGCCTGACGGGCGCGTCGGCCGACGGGCCGTCGGGCGTCGGGCCGCGCGTGCGACCAGCGCGGCGAGCCTCGCCCGCGCGGCATTTCGATTGGCGGCCTGCGTCCGCTCCTCCCGCGCGTCGATCACGAGGACGCCACGGGCGGTCATCCGATGGCCGGCCAGCGACACCAGCCGGGCCTTGACGTCCTCGGGCAGTCCGGAGTGCCGCACGTCGAATCTCAGCTGCACGGCCGACGCAACCTTGTTCACGTTCTGGCCGCCCGGGCCCGAAGCTCGCACGAACTGCTCCTCGAGATCGCGCTCGTCGATGCTGAGGCTGTTGGTGACGCGCATGCTCGAACGATAGGCTGCCCGGACCACGCCCTGCAACCGCCCGCTCGCTCCGTGAGCCCGTCTTCCGGTCCTTGGCGCATTCCGAAGTGGCATGATCGCGAGTCTCCTGGCCGCGGCCGGCAGCTCCTGGCTGCTGGCAATCGCCGGCTGTTTCTTGCTGGCGGTCGTCAGCGCGATCTTTCCCTGGGTGGCCGCTGAGGCCGTACTGGTCGCGTTCCTGGCGCTGTCCCATTCGGTGACCGAGTCGCTGGCCATCGTGGTCATCCTCTCGGCCGGTCAAATGGCGGGCAAGGCGATGGTGTTCTGGGGAGCGCGCCGCGGTCAGACGTGGAAGGGGCGCGGCTCCGGTCCGGTCGAACGCTGGCGGGCACGCTTGACGGCGTCGTCCGGGCGCGCGTCGCTGATCGTGCTGGCGAGCTCGCTGCTCGGTTTTCCGCCGTTCTTTCTGGTGACGATTGCGGCCGGGGCGTTCGAGGTCGACTTCGGCCGCTTCATGGCCGCCGGCCTGGCCGGACGGCTCGTGCGGTTCGCGATACTCGCGCTACCGCAGACTCTCGCTCGATTCGCCGGCTAGCGCCGCGTGGTATTCCTGCAGTGACTTCACCGCCAGCCCTTCGGCCTTGAGCGCGCGGATCGCGCTCACTGCGGCGGCCGCGCCGGTGAGCGTCGTGATGGCGGGCACGCCCTGCATCATGGCGACGCTCCGCACTGTGCGATCGTCGAAGAACGACTCGCGGCCGAGCGGCGTGTTGATGACGAGCGCGATGCGCCGGTTCAGCAGCTCGTCGCCGACGTGGGGCCGCCCCTCATTGATCTTGTAGAGGATGTCCACGTCCAGGCCGTGTGCGCGCAGGTACGCGGCCGTCCCGCGCGTCGCCACGATTTTGAAGCCGAGACGGTCGAGCTCGCGCGCAATCGGCACGACGCTCGCTTTATCCTGATTGTTGACGCTGATGAACGCCGTCCCGCCGTCAGGCAGGTGCTGGCCGGCGCTCATCTGCGCCTTGGCGAACGCCGACCCGAAGGTGTCCGCGCCGCCCATCACCTCCCCGGTGGACTTCATCTCGGGTCCGAGCAGCGTGTCCACGCCCGGGAAGCGGACGAACGGGAACACCGGCGTCTTGACGAACACGCCGGACACGCGCAGATCCTCGGTCAGCCCGAGCTCGGCCAGCGTGCGCCCGATCATGAGCCTGGCCGCGATCTTCGCGAGGGGGACGCCCGTCGCTTTCGAGAGGTACGGCACCGTCCGTGACGCGCGCGGGTTGACTTCGAGCACGTACACGACGTCGTCCTTGATCGCGAGTTGCGCGTTCATCAGGCCGATCACATTGAGCGCGCGGGCGATCCGCCGCGTGTAGTCCCGAATCGTCGAGACGATCGACTCGCTGAGCTGGTACGGCGGCACGACGCACGAGCTGTCACCGGAGTGGATGCCGGCCTGCTCGATGTGCTCCATGATGCCGCCGATGACGATGGCGCCGGTGCGATCGGCGAGCGCGTCCACGTCGATCTCGGTCGCGTCCTCGAGAAACCTGTCGATCAGAATCGGGTGCTCCGGCGACGCCTGGACCGCGTGGCGCATGTAGCGGTCGAGCGCGGCCGTGTCGTACACGATGGCCATGGCGCGGCCGCCCAGCACGTAGGAGGGACGCACGACGACGGGAAAGCCGATGCCGGTCGCCACGTCGCGCGCCTCTTCCGCCGACGTCGCCATCCCGCTCGGCGCCTGCGGGATCTTCAGCTGCTCGAGCAGCTTCGCGAAGCGCTCGCGATCCTCCGCCAGATCGATGGAATCCGGCGACGTCCCGAGAATCTTGACGCCCGCGGCCTGGAGCGGCAGCGACAGCTTGAGCGGCGTCTGGCCGCCGTACTGGACGACGCACGCGACGTCGCCGCCGGCGCTGGCCTCGCGCTCGATCACGGCCGTCACGTCCTCGAACGTCAACGGCTCGAAGTACAGCCGATCGACCGAGTCGTAGTCGGTCGAGACGGTTTCGGGATTGCAGTTCACCATCACCGTCTCGTAGCCCTCGTCGCGCAGCGCAAACGCGGCGTGACAGCAGCAGTAGTCGAACTCGATGCCCTGTCCGATGCGGTTCGGACCGCTGCCGAGGATGACCACTTTGTGGCGCGGCGTCGGATCCGCCTCGCACTCCTGCTCGAAGGTCCCGTAGAGGTACGGGGTGAACGACTCGAACTCCGCGGCGCAGGTGTCGATGCGCTTGTAGGCGGCGACCAGGCCGGCGTCGCGACGCCGCGCGCGGATCGTGGACTCCTTGACGCCGACCAGCCGCGCCAGGTCCGCGTCCGCGAAACCGGCGCGCTTCAAATCGCGCAGCCGCCCGGCGTCGAGCCCTTTCGATCCGGCCTCGACCGCGGCGCGCGCCATCTCCACGATTTGCGCGAACTGGGTCAGGAACCAGCGGTCGATGTGCGTGAGCCGGTGGACCTCGTCCAGCGTCCAGCCGCGCTCGAGCGCGCGGAACACCGCCCACATCCGGCGATCGGTCGGAATCCCGAGCGCCTGCTGCAGCACCACATCGTCCTCGCCCCTCTTCGCGGCCGCACCGACGAGCGTCTGCCCGATGAGGTGGCTGCCCGAGCCGAGCTCCAGCGAGCGGAACGCCTTGAGGAACGCTTCCTTGAACGTGCGGCCGATCGCCATCGCCTCGCCGACCGACTTCATCTGCGTCGTCAGCGTGCGATCCGCTTGCGGAAACTTCTCGAACGCCCACCGCGGCACCTTCACGACGACGTAGTCGATCGACGGCTCGAACGACGCCGGCGTGAGCCGCGTGATGTCGTTGGGGATCTCGTCCAGCCGGTAGCCGAGCGCGAGCTTCGCCGCGATCTTCGCGATCGGGAAGCCCGTGGCCTTCGACGCCAGCGCCGACGAACGCGAGACGCGCGGGTTCATCTCGATCGCGACCATCCGGCCGTCCAAGGGGTTGACCGCGAATTGGATGTTCGATCCGCCCGTCTCGACGCCGACCCTCCGGATGATGCGCCGCGCGGCGTCGCGCATCCGCTGGTATTCCTTGTCGGTGAGCGTCAGCGCAGGCGCGACGGTGATGCTGTCGCCGGTGTGCACGCCCATCGCGTCGATGTTCTCGATCGAGCAGATGACGACGAAGTTGTCGGCGCCGTCGCGCATCACCTCGAGCTCGAATTCCTTCCAGCCGATCACCGACTCCTCGACCAGGATCTCGTGCACCGGGCTCAGGCCGAGCCCGCGCGTCGCGATCTCGCGGAACTCCTCGACGTTGTAGGCGATGCCGCCGCCCACGCCGCCGAGCGTGAACGACGGGCGGATGATCGCCGGAAAGCCGAGCCGCTGCGCGGCGTCGAGCGCCTGGTCGATCGTCTTCGCGTAGACGCTCTCGGGCACGTCGATGCCGATCGATCGCATCGCGTCCTTGAACTTCTGGCGATCCTCGGCGACCTTGATCGCCTCGATCGACGCGCCGATCAGGTGAACGCCGTGCCGCTCGAGGACGCCGTGCTCGGCGAGGTCCACGGCGAGGTTGAGCGCGGTCTGCCCGCCGACGGTCGGCAGCAGGGCGTCGGGCTTCTCGCGCGCGATGATGCGCTCGAGCACCTCGACGGTCAGCGGCTCGACGTAGGTGCGATCGGCCAGCTCCGGGTCGGTCATGATCGTCGCCGGATTGCTGTTGACCAGCACGACCTCGAGCCCTTCGGCCCGCAGCGCCTTGCAGGCCTGCGTGCCCGAGTAGTCGAACTCGCACGCCTGCCCGATGACGATCGGGCCGGAGCCGATGACGAGAATCCGCTTCAGATCAGTCCGTTTGGGCATCGCTCAGTGCCCGGCTTCCATCGCGTCGAGAAAGCGCGAGAACAGGTAGTCCGCGTCGTGCGGGCCGGGCGACGCCTCCGGGTGGTACTGCACGCAGAAGACCGGCCGGGTCGCATGCTTCAGGCCTTCGATCGTGCCGTCGTACAGGTTGAGATGCGTGACCTCGACGTCGGACGGCACGGTGGCCGGGTCGACGGCGAAGCCATGATTTTGCGACGTGATTTCGACCTGCCCCGTGCGCAGGTCCTTCACGGGGTGGTTGCCGCCGCGATGGCCGAACTTCAGCTTGAAGGTCCTGGCGCCCATCGCGAGGCCCAGAATCTGGTGGCCGAGGCAGATGCCGAACACGGGCACGTCGCTGGTGACGAGCTGCTTCGCGTTGTCGATCGCGTAGTCGAGCACGGCGGGGTCGCCCGGGCCGTTGCTGAGAAACACCCCATCCGGTCGGGACGCGAGCAGCTCGCTCGCCGGCGCGGTCGCCGGGTACACGCGGACGTCGCAGCCGTACGCGACGAAGCGCCGCAGGATGTTCCACTTCATGCCGTAGTCGTACGCCGCGACGCGCAGGCGGCGGTCGGCGCGGCGGCCCGGCGGCGGCACCAGGTCGGCCTCGGTCGCCACGACGCCCGGCATCGGCCAGTCGAACGCCGTGCGGCACGTGACGTCCTTGACGAGATCGGCGCCCTCCATCTTCGGAATCGCGCGCGCCTGTTCGACCAAATCCTCGGGCGTCGGGTCCCCGGTGGCAATCACGCCGCGCATCACGCCCGCCGATCGGAGCACTCGCGTCAGCGCGCGCGTGTCGATGTCGGCAATCGCGACGATCTTCTGCTGCACGAGGTAGTCACGCAGCGTGTCGTCCGCCCGCCAGTTGCTGGCGATTGGCGACTCCGAACGGATGATGAAGCCCGCCGCCTGAATACTGCGCGACTCGACGTCGTCGGGCGCGACGCCGTAGTTGCCGATCTCCGGGCAGGTCATCGTGACGATCTGCCCCGCGTAGGACGGGTCCGTGAGGATCTCCTGGTAGCCGGTCATGCTCGTGTTGAACACGACCTCGCCGGAGGTCGTCCCGTCCGCTCCAGCGGCCTTCCCGCGATACCACGTGCCGTTTTCGAGTGCCAGAATTGCGTCCACGTTCACCTGTCCCTCAACCACGCTCCCGCGCGCGTCCCGGCCGCCCCGGCCGGCGCCCCGACCAGCTCGAGCGTCAGCGTCAGCGGCGTCTCGGCGCCCGGCTTGATCCCCACCGTCGTCGAGACCGGCTTGTAGCCCGCGAGCTCGATACGCACGGCATGTTCGCCCACACGCAGGGCCGCCAGCCGCAGTGGCGTTGCGCCTTCGTCGTGGCCATCGACAATCACGCGGGCACCCCGCGGCCGCGTGTCCACGAAGAGCGTGCCGCTCTGCGCCGTTGTCGCCCGTGCCAGCGGGCTGGCCTGCAGCTCGACGGAAATCTCCTTCGATGGCTGGGCGGCCGTGAGCACGACGGGTTGCGAGCTGGGCACGAAGCCTGGCCGGGCCACCTGAAGTGTATGAGATCCGAGTGACAACTCGCGGACGGTCGCCGGCGTCGTGCCGTGCGGCCGGCCATCGACGGTGACGAGCGCGCCCGACGGCACGGATCGCACGGTCAGCACACCAGCCGGCGTCGCTGGTCGAGCGGGCGGCGGATTGGTCTCGGGCCGATCGGACGCGTTGGCGGGCGCCGGACGCGGCACGACCGGCTCGGGCACCGGCGTCGTCACGGGCGCGGGCGGCACTTTCACTTCCGTATCTGGCGCGGGGCGCGGCGGTGCGCTGGTGTCGACGGCCGCTGGCGGAGCCTGCCGCCGGCCGAATTGGTAGCCGCCGACCGCTCCGATCGCGATGCCAACGACCGTGCAGGCGACGAGCGTCAGCCAGGGAAACGAGGGCGCAGCGGGGGCCGGCGTCAGAAACGTCGGCGGCGGGACGCTGCGGGCCCGCGAAGAAAAGGGCTCAGGCGACGGCGAAATCGTGGCGTGATCCGCAGGCGCCGGCGTCAGCGAGGCGGCCGCGTCGGGCTGCGGCCGCACCTCGGCCGCTGGCCTCGGGCGGTCCGGCGGCCGTGCGGGCTGGGGCGCGCGAGGCGGTGGAACGACCGAGGGCGGTGCGACCTCGGTCTCCCTCGCGAAATGCTCGAGCGGTGCGTCGGCCGACGTTTCGGAGACCGGGGGAAGCAGCACCGGAGCCGACACGGCGCCTCCGGCTTCGCTCGGCAGCGTGTCCGGGCCGTCCTCGGGGGCGGCGTCCATGACCTCGAGGAGCGGAGTCGGGGCCGGCGCGCGCTTGCGTACCGCCCCTTCGCTCGGGAGCGCCGCTATCCCTTCAGGCTCGGGCGGCAGGATCGGCGTCTGGTGACGCGCGACGGCGGCCAGCGCGTCGGCCAGCGCGCGCGGCGTTGCGAATCGATGCTCCGGTCTTTCGGCGAGCGCCGCGGAGAGGATGCGGCGCACGTGGACGCGCTGTTCGGGCGTGAGCCCGGTCGCGAGCGCGCCGTCCTGCTCGCCGGCGCCCGCGGGTCGGCGTCTCGTCAGCAGCTCGTGGGCAATCGCGCCGAGCGAGTAGACGTCCGCGCGAACGTCCCATCCCTCGCCCGCGACGCGTTCTGGCGCCGTGTACGGCCGGCGGACCGGCGCTTTGATCCCCGTCGATTCGAGTGCGGCCACGACGCCAATGCCGGTAACGCGGACGTCGTTCGCGCCCGACGCCAGAAAGACATCGCGCGGATGCAAGGCGCCATGCCCAAGGCCCGTGGCCCACCCGGCGTCGAGGGCGTCGGCAATCTGCTCGATCACCGGCAGCGCGCGATCGAGGGGCGCCGGGGCGAGGTGGCGGAACGCGACGTCCAGCGTCTCGCCCGCGACGTAGTCCATCGCGAGGAACGCCGTCGCGCCCTCGAGGCCGGCATCCACCGCCGGGACCACGGCTGGATGCGACGAAGTGGCGGCGGCCAGCCGGCGGAGCGCGTCCGCCAGCCGCGCCACGTCCTCGGGCACGAGGTCGAGGCGGAACGCCTTGACCGCGATCAGACGATCGCGTTGCGGTTCATATGTGCGGAAGACGGGGCCGAGAACACCGCTGCCTATCTGGTGCAGCACCCGGAAGGGGCCGAATGCGGACGGCGCGGTGAAACTGGCGGACTCGTCAAGAGACAGCGCGGCAACTCCTTGCGCCTGAGATCGTAGCACGTCTGCCGCGAGCCAGACAGGCGGCCAAGGGCCGTCGCGCGTGATACCGGGCGGCCCCTGTAGTAGATTGGCTCGGTGCCCAGTCACTCCGAGACGCGCCCGGTGAGCGGTGCCGTGCGCGAGGCGGTGGATCTCAGCCGCCTGCCGTGGATCCGGCCGCTCGTCAAGGCGTACGTGGAGGACTTTGCCAGCGTCGCGCCGCTCTTCGCGGGCAACCCCGCGGATCCGCACGCCTGGCGTTCGACGATCGAGCGCGTTCAGCGCGCGCCGCGCGACCGGAAGGCGCTCGCGGCCATCGTCATGCGGCAGCTCGAGGAGCGCCAAGCCCCGGCAGAAGCGAAACGCACCGCGGCCCAGCTGGGCGAATCGACGTCGGTGGCCATCGTGACCGGCCAGCAGGCCGGACTCTTCGGAGGGCCGCTGTACACGCTGCTCAAGGCGGTCACCGCCATTCAGCTGGCGCGGCGGGTGCACGACGAGCACGGCGTTCCGGCCGTGCCCGTGTTCTGGGTGGACTCGGAAGACCACGACTGGGAGGAAGTCCGGTCGGCGAGCGTCCTCGATGCCGACTTCGCGCTCCGCGAAGTGTCGCTCGCCGATGTGCCCAACGCCGGCTCCCACTCGGTCGCGTCGCTCGTCATGGGCGAAGACGTCGCCGGCGCCGTGCAAAGTGTGGCGGCGGCCCTCAGTCGCACCGAATTCACCGATGAGGTCGTGGCCGCGCTCGCCCGGCGCTACCACCCCGGCGCGGGCATGGCCCGCAGCTTCGCGGCCTGGCTGGAGGACCTGCTTGGCTCGCAGGGCCTCGTGGTGTTCGACGCGGCGGATTCCGCACGCCAAGCGGATGGCCGGCGATCTCTTCGCCCAGGAGCTGACCGAGCCTTGTCGCACGGCCCGACTGGCGCGCGAGGCCGGCGAGGCGATGTCGCGCCTGGGCCACGCACCGCAGGTCGAGGCCGCCGAAGACGCCGTCGCGCTTTTCTATCTGGACGAGCACGGCCGTCGATCGATCAAGCGCAGAGATCCGGACTTTCAGATTGGCGACGCCGTCCATGCGGCCACCGACCTTCGGCGGGAGGCGGCGGCGCATCCGGATCGTTTCAGTCCGAACGTGCTGCTTCGTCCGCTGGTGCAGGACCGAATCTTCCCCACCGTCTGTTACGTCGGCGGTCCCAGCGAGTTGGCCTATCAGGCGCAGCTCGGCGGGGTCTACCGCTGGTTCGGCGTCGAAGCCCCCCTCCTCTATTCGCGTGCGACGGCCACGCTGCTCGACTCAGCCGCCGTGCGCTTCCTCGAGAAGCACCACCTGCCGCTCGAAGCGCTCCACGCTCAGGACGAGTCGGCCCTCAACCACCTGCTCGAGAGCCTGCTGCCGGCAGACGTCGAGCAGGCGTTCGAGGAGACGGACCGTCAGATCACGGAGCGCGGCCGCGCCCTTCGCCAGGTGGTGACCCAGGTGGATTCGACGCTGGCCGGCGCCGTGGACACGACGGCCGATCGCATGCGCGATGCGTTGAAGAGTCTGAACGCGAAGCTGATCCATGCGACCAAGCGCAAGGACGAGACGCTGCGCCGTCAGTTCCAGCGAACGCGTGCGCTCGCGTTTCCCGGCGGCCACGCGCAGGAGCGCACGCTCAGCCTGCCGTTCTTCCTGAACCGGTACGGCTTGACGCTTGGGGAACGGCTGCTCGAGTCGGTGCCGCTCGAGACCGACAAGCATTACATCCTCACGCTGTAGCCGGCATCGCGCCCGGTCCCGGGCAGTCCGGCTCCTCGGTGTAATTTCCGCTTGACTTCCGTCGCCAGCCGCCGACAATCATCGGTACTCGACTTCCTTAAATGCCTGAATGAAGTCTGCGGTAGGGGAACGCAAACGATATGGCGCCCGGATTTCGCTCCGCGCCGGGTCGCCGACATCCGTAGGAGCGGGAGGTCATTCATGAAGCCGCAGCGACTGCTGGCGCTGCTGATGGTGGTGTCCTTGGGATGGGCCGGGTCGGCCTTCGCCCAGTCCCAAGCCGTCAACGGCACCATTGAAGGCACGGTCAAGGACGCCCAGGGGGGCGTGCTTCCGGGCGTGACGGTCACGCTCGTGAATGTGGACACGGGCACGCAGCGCGTGGTCGTGACCAATACGTCCGGCTTGTACCGCGCGGCGCTGCTGCCGCTCGGCAAGTACAAGCTGACCTTCGAGCTGAACGGGTTTGCGAGGCTCGAACAGACCGACGTCGATCTCGGGGCCGGACAGTCACTCGTCATCAACGAGACGCTCAAGGTCGGCACCCTCTCCGAGGCTGTGACCGTCACGAGCGAGACGCCGGCCGTCGAGCTCGGCAAGATCGACATGGGCCGCAATGTCAACGAGCGTGAGGTGAAGAACCTGCCGCTCGTGTCGCGCAACCCCTACAACTTCGCGCTGCTCGAACCGGGCGTCATCGGCAACGAGAACTCGGAGTTCGGCGTCCCACGGTTCAGCGCCAACGGCGCCCTGCTCCGCATCAACTACCAGGTGGACGGCAACACGAACACGCAGAAGGATCGCGCCGGTCTCCGCCTGATGCCGATGTCGGAAGTGATGATCAGCGAGGTCAAGGTCGTCACGTCGGGCTACGCGCCGGAATTCGGCCAGACGACGGGCCTCGTGTTCAACGCAATCACGCCGTCGGGCACCAACCGGATCAAGGGCGACGGCGCCTACCGGTTCCGGCGCACGCCGATGACGGCGACGCCGTTCCTGCTGGCCGCGACCGCCTCGAAACCGCAGGAAAACCTGGACATCCTGACGGGCGACGTCGGCGGACCGATCATCAAGGACAAGCTGCATTACTACGCGGGGACCGAGCACACCTATCGCGACATGCAGCGCGTCATCACGATCGATCCGGCGGTCGCGGCTTCGGTGGGCGTGCCCCCGCAGCCCGGCGCCGTGCCGGCCTACCAGTCGGTCACGTTCTTCATCGGGAAGGGCGACTGGCAGATCCGGCCGGGGCAGGCGTTCACGCTGCGGCTCAACACGTTCAAGAACAACAACCCCTACAACGCCGGCGCCGGCGGCAACACGGCGCTCGAGCGGTCGGCGGACTACTGGGACAAGATGTTCTCGCTCGGCGGCCAGCTGGTCTCGACGCTCGGGTCCTCGAAGCTGAACGAGCTGCGCGTCCAGTGGGCGCAGCGGCATAACAAACGCTTCGCCAACGCCGATTCGGGCAGCGGTCCGGCGATCAACGTCTCCGGATCGATCAGCTTCGGCGGGCCGCTCAACGACGGTGAGGATTTCCAGCAGGACATCTACCAGTTCGTCGACAACTTCACGCTGATGCACGGCGACCACAACTACAAGGCCGGCATCGACTATCAGTACGTGAAGGACCATCGCGCGGTGAACCAGACGGCGGCGTTCACGTTCACGACGGTGGCGGCCTACGACGCCGCGCTCGGCGGGGCGAACCCGTACGGCTACTCGACGTTCTCGCAGACGGTCGGTGTGCCGACGCTGGACTTCAATGACTCGCTGTTCAGCGGGTTCGTGCAGGACGACTGGCGGGTGACGCCGAACCTGAAGGTGCTCTACGGCGTGCGATACGACGTCTACCTCTATCCGAACGGCGTGCCGGACGCCAGCTACCCGCTCCAGCAGTCCTTCAACACCGACGCGAACAACTTCGCGCCGCGCGCCGGGTTCGCGTGGACGATTGGCGCCGAGAAGAAGACGGTCCTGCGGGCCAGCACGGGCATCATGTACGACCAGCCGCTGCTGGCGATCGTCGAGCAGTCGTTCACGCAGAGCAGCAACCCGGCGCGCATCACGGTGAACCTGAACGGCACGGGCAACGCGAGCGGCGCGAGCCCGGGGGCCCCGCCCTTCCCGTCCACGCTGAGCAACCCGCCGCCCGGCTACACGATTCCGTTGTCGTCGCGCACGATCTTCGCGATGGACCCGAACTTCGTGACGGGCCACACGTTCCAGAACAACATCCAGCTGCAGCGCGGGATCGGCCGCGACTACTCGGCGGCCATCGGCTTCATCTACAGCCGCGGGTACAGCCTGCCGGTCGTGCTCGACACCAACCTCAAGGCCACGGGGACGTTCCTGGCCGACGGCCGCAACGTCTTCAGCACGGCCGTCAACGCGAACACCCGCGTCGATCCAAACTACAACCACATCAACGTGGCGCAGTCGATCGGCGACTCCACCTACAAAGGCTTCACGCTCGAGTTCAGCAAGCGCTGGTCGAACAACTTCCAGTACGATCTGAACTACACGCTCGCGCGCGGGATCGACAACGCGGTCATGACCGGCACGCTCGCCGTGCAAGGCGACGACGCGCCGTCCGACCCGCTGAACCTCGAGCGCGATCGCGGCCCGAACGCCCTCGACATCCGCCACACGTTCAATGCGAGCCTGGTGGCGATGTCGTCCTGGCACCGCGGCAGTGCGTTCTGGCAGCACTTCCTGAGCAACAACCAGGTCGGATTGATCCTGCAGTTCAACAGCGGCAGCGATTTCAACGTGCGCAGCAACACCGACCTCAACAAGGACGGCACGGGCAACGACCGACCGCTCGACGTCACGCGCAACTCGATGTACCTGCCGCCGCGCTACAACACGAACCTGCGCTATTCGCGCTTCTTCACGATCTCCGGCCCGCGCCGCCTCGAGTTCCAGGCGGAGTTCCAGAACCTGTTCAACACGCTGCAGGTCTCGGGCGTCAACCGGACGGTCAACGTGAGCGCGAACGGCACGCCGATCTCGGCGATTCCGGCGACCGGCGGCGACTTCCCGTACACGAGCGCCTACGAGCAGCGCAAGTTCCAGATCGGCTTCAAGTTCTACTTCTGAGCACGGCGGTCCGATCGGACTTCAAGAAGTCCGATCGGACTTCTTGAGGTCCCCGGACCTCGAGCGCTTTTCACTCCCTGATCTCAGAGGGCCTCGAGCGCCTGGCGGCGGCGCACGTCGGCTGACGCCAGCGCCTCGCGGCGCTTGCCCCAGTCCACCTGATCGTCGGCCAGGCGCCGCCGGGACGCGACCACGGCGGCCGCGGTGATCTCGGGAGCCGGCCCGCCCCACGTGCGGCGGACGGCGACGAAGTGCTCCGGGCTGAGCACCCGCGCGAGCACGTCGGGCGCGATGCGGATTTCCTTACCCGTGACCTCGCGCGACGCCGCAGCCAGGACGTCGGCCAGCCCGGCCCCGCTCGTGCCGGACCGCACCATCCGGGAGGCGATGGCGTGCCCCGCGCGAAACGGCAGACCGTAGTCGCGGGCCAGCGTGTCGGCAAGCTCGGTGACCGTCACCCAGCCAAGCGTCGCGCGCTCCCGCATCCGCGGCACGTCGAACGTCGCCGTGCCCATCGCCGCGGCCACCAGCGCCACCGCGCGCGTCGCGTCCTTGAACGCCGTGGCCACGAGCGGCTGCAGGTCGTCCTCGGTATCGACGATGTCGCCAAACGGCGTGTTGTGAACGCTGGTCGGCACGGCCGCCAGCTGCGCGAACGCCTTCGACGCGAGCGCGCGCGCGTGCTCGAGCGCGACCGGATTCCGCTTCTGCGGCATGATGCTGCTCACCTGCACGAAGGGATCGCCCAGCCGCAGATAGCCCACCTCACTCGTGCACCAGAGCAGCAGGTCCTGCACGAGCCGCCCGACGCCCACGACGAGCGTCGCGGCTGCGGACGTGCTCTCGATCAGGTAGTCCACCGTCGCGATGCTGCCATACGTGTTGCCCGTCGGACCGTCGAAGCCCAGCAGCTCGCTGGTCCGTGCCCGGTCGATCGGAAACCCCGTGCCGGTGATCGCGCACGCGCCGAGGGGATTGACGTTCACGGACCGATACGCCGCGGCAAGCCGTCCGGCGTCCCGCTCCAGCTGTTCGATCGCGGCAAGCAGATAGTGCGCCACCGTCGAAGGCTGCGCCGGCTGCGTGTGCGTGTGCGCCGGAAAGACGGTCTCGCGACCTTCGGCCGCGATGTCGATCAGCGACTGCCGGAGCGACAGCGTGGCGGCCGCCAGCTCCAGCACGAACTCCCGCAGGCGCATCCGGTACATCGTCATGTCGATGTCGTTGCGGCTGCGCGCCGTGTGCAGCCGGCCAGCCACGTCCGGCCCGCACGCCTGCGCGATGCGCTGTTCGAGGTAGAAGAACAAGTCCTCGCAGCTGCCGTCGTAGGCGACGCCGCGGACCTGCGCGACATCGATGCCGTCCAGCGCCGAGCGGATGGTACGCGCGTCGCTCTTCGAGACGATGCCGGTCTCGGCGAGCATCGTGAGGTGGGCGTAGTGGATCGCCATCAGCGGCGCGAGGAACAGCGCTTTGGCGTCTTCGAAGTTCTCGTTCAAGACGAGCCGGATGTACTCGGGCGACAAGGCCATCGAAGGGCGGCTCCTCGCCGCTAGCGCGACGCCGCGCGCGAGACGGCGCTCGCTGGCGCGCCGGGGCTGCCGGCAATCGCGAAGAGCCGCGCCTCGGCCGCTTCCATCGCGGATGAGACGCTGCCCAGCAGCTGCGCATCGTCGCCGAGCGAGGAATCTCGAGCGCGGGCACGTTCGGCACGATTCGCGCGACCACGCGCCGGACCGGATCGAGCAGCAAATCGCCCGCGTGGCTCAGCCCGCCGCCGAACACCACCAGGCTTGGATCGAGCACCGCCACGATGTTGGCGACGGCCGTGCCGAGCAGCACGGCAATCTGCTCGACGACGACCGCGGCCTCGGCGTCGCCCTGCCTCGCGGCGTCGATGATGAGCGGCACAGCCGCATCCCGCGTCGCGCCCGCGCGCTCCAGGAGCGTCCGGGCGTGCGACAGCTCCGGAATCGCGTCCGCGCCGATGCGCGTCTCCAGATACCCGCGCTCGCCGAAATCCACCTGCCAGTCCCGGTAGTCGAGTGTCATGCGGCTGATCTCACCCGCGTACCAGTGATGGCCCCGGTGGAGCCGGCCGTCGATGACAACGCCGGCGCCCACGCCGGCGCCGAGCGCGAGGAACACGAAGTTGTTCGCGCTTCGCGCCACGCCCTGCCAGCGCTCGCCCATGGCGGCCATGTTGGCGTCGTTGTCCACCAGCACGGGCACCTTGAAGCGGGCCTGGACGACGTCGCGCAGCGGTACGTTCGTCCACCCCGCCAGATTCGCGGCGCTGATGACGCGACCGGTCGTCACGTCCGTCATGCCGGGCGCGCCGATCCCGATGGCGAACAGCTTGTTGACGTTCTGCCCCGTGTCGTCGAAGAGCCGCCCAATGCCGTCGAGCACCTGGTCGATCGTGGCGTGGCACGAGTCCGCGCGCGTGCGCTGCTGATCGCGCGCCAGGACGCGCCCTTGCAGATCCGTGAGGGCGAAGCGCACCGTGCGCGATCCGATGTCGACCCCGACCAGGCGACCGTAATCCGCGTTGAATTCGAGCAGGATCGGCGGGCGCCCGCCGCTCGACACGCCCACGCCCACCTCGCGCAACAGCCCGGCCTCACCCACCAATTCCTCGACCAGGGCCGAAACCGTCGGTGGCGACAGGTGCGTGCGCTTTGACAGGTCCGCGCGAGAAATGGGGCCCAGCCGTCGAATGGCTTCGAGGAGCCGCTGTCGATTCAGCCGGCGGGTATTCAGCGCCCCGGATTCCTGTCCGAGCACGAGCACGGGCGGCATTGCCACGATGACATTCCTTCCACTTAGTTCGGTGCCCTAAAAAAGTGAAGGTAGCCGCCGAAATCAACGGTGTCAAGCCGAAGTTCGGAGGCGGTGTCGTCCACTGCTGAACCAGGCATGGCCACTCGCCCGCCCGCTCGCGCGGGTCAATCGTCGCGCCCCCGGCGCCGGAAAGGCTTGCTGGGCAGGCTGTTCGACGGATCCCGGCCGTGGGTCCGCCCGACGCTGATTGGTCTGGCGGTAGCGGCCGTGCTGGCCTCGGGCGTCGGCGGGTACTACTGGGTGAAATACGCGCGGCTGATCGACAGCAAGCTCGGCGGCGAGCAGCGGCCGGTCCCGCGCATCTTCGGGCGCCCGTTCACGCTGCGGGCCGGCAGCCCGCTCTCGCCTGCCCAGTTCGTGCAACGGCTGAACGACGTCGGTTACGCTCAGCGCGACAAGGTCGAGGCTCCCGGGGAGTTCAGCCTCCAGGGGCAGGCGGTCACGATCGAGGTTCGTCCCGCCGGGAACGCCAGGCCGCAGGCGGTCCGCGTCGATTTCTCGAAGGGATCGTCGCCGGTCGTCACGCGGCTCGCGCCGGTCGGGGAGAAGGGCGCCGTCGAGTCGATCTCGCTCGAGGCGCCGCTGCTCGCGGCGCTGGCGCCTGGCGAGAAACGGCGATACGTGCCGCTCGCGAAGATTCCCAAGGTCATGGCGCAGGCGGTGATTTCGATCGAGGATCGCCGCTTCTACGAGCATCCGGGCGTGGACGTCATTCGCGCCGTCGGCGCGCTCGTCACCAATCTGCGCGGCGACAAACCCTATCTGGTCGGCGGCAGCACCCTCACGCAGCAGATCGTCAAGAACACGTTCCTCACGCCGGAAAAGACGCTCAAGCGCAAGCTGCAGGAACAGTTCATGGCGCTCGTCATGGAATCGCGGCTGTCGAAGGACCAGATCCTCGAGCTCTACCTGAACGACGTCACGCTCGGCCAGCGGGGTCCGTTCGAGATTCACGGGGTCGCCGAAGCCGAGCGCATCTTCTTCGGCAAGGACTTGAGCAACATCACGCTCGCCGAGGCCGCGACCATCGCGGGCCTCATTCAGTCGCCGTCGCGGCTCTCGCCGTTCCGCAATCCCGATCGCGCACGCGAGCGCCGCAACGTCGTGCTGGCGGAGATGGCCGACGGCAAGTACATCAGCAAGGAGGACGCGGACCGCGCGGCCGCCGAGCCGCTGAAGGTGGCCACCCGCGCCCTCGAGAACGAAGCGCCGTACTTCGTGGACTACGTCAGCCAGCTCGCGGACGATCAGTTCGGCGGCGTGCTGAAGAAGGACGCTGCGGTCGACGTCTACACGACCCTCGACCTCGAGATGCAGCGCATCGCGCAGGAGGCGGTGGGCGAAGGCATCGCGCAGGTGGACAAGCAGCTGGCCGCGCGCAAGAAAGCCGGTCAGGCGGAAGTGGCGCTGCTCGCCGTCGATCCCAGGACTGGCGAAATCCTCGCCTTCGTCGGCGGCCGGGCCTACAACCAATCACAGTTCAACCGCGTCGTGGCCGCCAAGCGCCAACCCGGCTCGGTGTTCAAGCCGTTCGTCTACCTCGCCGCGTTCGAACGAATGGCCAGTGAAGGCCGCGCGGACCTGACGCCGGCGACGATCGTGGTCGACGAGCCGACGACCTTCAAGGACGGCGAGAACGACTACACGCCATCGAACTATCAGAACGAATACGACGGTCCGATCACCCTGCGCCGCGCGCTGGCGCTGTCACGGAACATCGTGGCAATCAAGGTCGCGGAAGCCACGGGCTACAACCGGGTCGCCGACCTCTGGAAGCGCGTCGGCGTCGGCACGCCGGCCAAACCGTATCCGTCGATCGCGCTCGGCGTGTTCGAGGCCACGCCGTTCGACATGACCACGGCGTACACGCTCTTTGCCAGCGGCGGTCAGGTCCATCCGCTCATCGCCATCACGACCGTGGTCGAGAACGGCAAGCCCCGGCCGGTCCCGGCGGCCGAGGCGCGGCTCGTCGCGCGCGCGGACACGACATTCCTCGTCACCAACATGTTGCGCAGCGTCCTCAACGAAGGCACCGGCGCGGGCGCGCGCGCCGCCGGCTTTACGTTCGACGCCGCCGGCAAGTCTGGCACGACCAATGACCTGCGCGACGCTTGGTTCATCGGATTCACGCCCGAGCTGCTGACCGCGGTCTGGGTGGGCTTCGACAACAACCAGCCGATCGGCCTCAGCGGGTCGCAGGCGGCGCTGCCGATCTGGACCAGCTTCATGAAACGCGCCCTGGCCGGACGCAAGGAAGCGCACTTCCAGGCCCCGGACGACATCGTGTTCGTCGCGATCGACAAGGACACGGGCCGGCTGGCCCGGCCGCTGTGCCCGCGCGTGATCACCGAGGCCTTCCTCGCGGGTACCGAGCCCAAGGAGTACTGCGACGTGCATGGCGGCGGACCGTTCGGCTGGCTCGCGAAGATCGGGGCCGCGATCGGCCGCGTCATCCGCTGACGCATGTCGGCCCTCATCCGAGGCGGCACGATCCTCACGATCAACGACACCATGGACGTCGTGTCCGGCGATGTCTGGATCGAGGGCGCCCGGATTGCCGGGCTCGGCGCGCCACCGGCGGATTTCCGTCCGGACGTGACAATCGACGCCACCGGCGCACTCGTCCTGCCGGGCTTCGTCCAGACGCACATCCACCTCTGTCAGACCTTGTTTCGCGGCCTCGCGGATGACCTGCCGCTCCTCGCCTGGCTGCGCACGCGCGTCTGGCCGCTCGAGGCCGCGCACGACGACCAGACGCTGCGCGCCGCCGCGCGGCTGGCCGCCGCCGAGCTGCTGCTCTCGGGCACGACGACCGTGCTGACGATGGAAACCGTGCACGGAACGGACGCGGTGTTTGACGCGCTTGTCCCCACGGGCCTGCGCGCGATCGTCGGCAAGTGCCTCATGAACGTTCGGGGCGACGCGCCCGCGCGCCTGACGCAGACGACGCAGGCCGCAATCGACGAAAGCCTCGACCTCGACCGACGGTGGTCGGGCGCCGCGAACGGACGGCTGCGGGCCGCACTCGCACCCCGGTTTGCCATCTCCTGCACGCGCGAGCTGCTCGAGGCGACGGCGGCCGCCTCGGAGGCGCGCGGCCTGCTCGTCCACACGCACGCGTCCGAACAACGAGAGGAAGTGGAGGCCGTGCGCGCCCAGACCGGACTCGACAACCTCCCTTACCTCGCCTCGGTGGGTCTGGCCACGGCCCGTCTGTGCGCGGCGCATTGCGTGTGGGTCACCGACAACGAGCAGGCCCTGCTCGCCGAGCGCGGAGTGAAGGTGCTCCACTGCCCGGGATCGAACCTGAAGCTCGGCTCCGGTATCGCGCCCGTCACCGAGCTGCGCGCACGCGGCGTCTCCGTGTCGATTGGGTCGGACGGCGCCGCGTGCAACAACTCGCTGGACATGTTTCACGAGATGCGGCTTGCCGCGACGCTGCAGGCGACGCGACGCGGCCCGGGCGTCCTGACGGCGCAGGACGTGGTGCACATGGCCACGCGGGAAGGCGCGCGGGCGGTCGGGCTGGACGCGGAGATCGGGTCGATCACGCCCGGCCGGCGCGCCGACCTCATCGTCGTCGACGCCCAGGGGCTCCACCTCGCCCCGGGCACCGACCCTTATTCCGCCCTGGTCTACGGGTGCCGGCCGACCGACGTCCGCGCAACGCTGGTCGACGGCGACGTGGTGGCGCGTGAGGGCGGGCTCGCGTGGGCAGACATGCGGGAAGTCGCCAGTGACGCTCGCCATGCCGGACGGGCCCTGGCCGACCGCGCCAAACTCTAGCCAGAATGGGCTATACTACGAGGAATTAGCAGTCTCGCGCGTCGACTGCTAGAAGGGCCGGGGGCGAAGCCGGCCGGCCCGCACTGCACATGGCGACGGAACTGAGCGAGCGGCAGCGGCGCATCCTGGCGCGGCTGGTCGCCGAATACATCGAGCAGGGCGAGCCGGTGTCGTCCGCCTGGCTGGCCGAGCACAGCGCGCTGGGGGTGTCTTCGGCGACCGTCCGGAACATCCTGGCGCGGCTCGAGGAGCACGGGCTCGTGCATCAGCCGCACACCTCCGCCGGGCGCGTGCCGACCGACTCGGGGTACCGCGTCTATGTGGACTCGCTGCTCGAGGGGCGCCGTCGGCGTCCGCGCTCGTCCTCGGAACTGGAAGCGCGGCTGCGGCGCCATGCGACCGTGGGGGATCTCCTCGAGAACGCCTCGCAGGAGCTGTCGCGCGCGTCGCACCACATCGGCTTCGCGCTCGCGCCGGCCACGCCGTCGGCCCGGTTGCGCCACGTGGACTTCGCTCCGCTCGACGGGCAGCGCGTCCTCGTCATCGTCGTGGCCAGCGGCGGCGTCGTCACGCACCGCGTGATCGAGACCGAAGAGGAAGCGGACCCTGATCTGCTGGCGGCCGCGGCGAACTACATCAACCGGGAGTTCGTCGGCCTGACGCTCCACGAAGCCCGCAACGCGATTGTCGAGCAGATGCGGCAGGAGCGCATCCTGTACGACGCGCTGATGGCCATGGCCCTCCGGCTTGCGCGCGCCGGTCTGGACGACGTCGCGCAGGAAGAGACACTGTACGTGCAGGGCGCCTCGTACCTCGTCGACGAGCTGCTGGGCGAGACGGTCGAGCGCGACCGCATGCTCGACATGCTTCGCGCGCTCCTGCGACTGATCGAGGAAAAACATCAACTAATCGAGCTGCTCAGCCGCTGCGTCGAGACCGACGGGCTGACGATCGTGATCGGATCGGAGCACGCCTCGCCGGATCTGCATGCGTTCAGCCTGGTCGCGTCGACGTTCAGCGACGGCGGGAAGTCCGGGACGGTCGGCGTCATCGGTCCGACGCGGATGCGTTACCAGCGCGCCATCTCGGTGGTGGACAGCGTGTCGCAAGCGGTCTCGCAGCTCTCGAAGACGCTCTGACGGCCGATCGCCGGGACGAGCGCTAGCCTGGAAAGCAGTGACATGTCTGACGAACTGACCCGCGACTCCGCCGAGACCGGCGCGGCCATGGCCGACGACGATGTGGCCGCCCTGCGCCGCGAGCGCGATGACCTGCGCGATCGTCTGCTGCGCGCCACGGCGGAATTCGACAACTACCGCAAGCGCACCGACCGCGAGCGTCGCGAGCTGAGTGAGGCCGCGTCGATCGACCTCATCCGCGACGTCCTCCCCGTCATCGACGACTTCGAGCGGGCGCTGGCGGCGCCAGGCTGGGAGCGCCGACACGAAACTTGGCATCGAGCTGATCCACCGCCAGTTGCTCGAGACGCTCCGGCGCCGCGGCGTCGAGCCGCTCGAGGTCGTCGGCCAGCCGTTCGACCCGGCCTGGCACGAAGGCGTCGCCGACCGAGCCGGCCAACGGACGGCCTGACGGCCAGATCACCGCCGAGATCCGACGCGGCTACCGGATTGGCCCGCGGCTGCTGCGCGCGGCGCAAGTCAAGGTGGCGCAGGTCGTGAGCCAGCGCGACTACTACGAGGTGCTCGGCGTCAAGCGCGACGCCGGCGAGCCGGAGATCAAGAGCGCCTATCGCAAGCTGGCGCTCAAGTACCATCCCGACCGCAACCCCGGCGATCAGCACGGCCGAGGAGCGATTCAAGGAGGCGGCCGAGGCGTATGCCGTGCTCTGCGACGCCGACAAGCGCGCCCGCTACGATCGCTTCGGGCATGCCGGTGTCGCGGGTGCGTCTGGCGCCGGGCCCGGGTTCAACCCCGACATCTTCGGCGACTTCTCCGATATCCTCGGCGACTTCTTCGGATTCGGCGGGCGGCGGCGCGCGGCGAGGCGGACCGGCGCGCGGGGCGGATCTGCGCTTCGATCTCGAGATCGCGTTCGACGAGTCCTACACCGGCACCGAAACCACCATCCAGATTCCGCGCGAGGAGTCCTGCGACACCTGCAAGGGATCGGGCGCGGCGGCCGGCACAGCGCGCGAGACCTGTCCGCAATGCCGAGGCACCGGCCAGCTTCGCTATCAGCAGGGCTTCCTCGTCGTGGCTCGGACGTGCGGCCAGTGCGGCGGCTCGGGCCAGATCGTCCGCACGCCATGCGCGGCGTGCCGGGGCACGGGCCGCGTGACGCGCGATCGTCGCGTGACCGTCAAGATTCCCGCGGGGATCGCCGATGGCCAGCGCCTCCGCCTGCACGGCGAAGGCGAAGCACGGCGTGCAGCGGCGGCCCGACGGGCGACCTCTACGTCGTCGTTCACGTCCGCCAGCACGAAATCTTCCATCGCGACGGCGACGACCTGTACGTGGACGTGCAACGTGCCGTTCCCCATCATGGCCCTCGGCGGCACCTTCAAGGTCGAAGGACCGGGCGGACCGATCGACGTCGACGTCTCGGCCGGCAACGGCCAACGGCACGCTCGTGGAATTTCGCGGGAAGGGCATGCCGAGCGTGGCTGGCACGCGGCCGCGGGACGTTCTTCGTGCGGCTCATCGTCGAAGTCCCCCGGAGGCTGACCAAGGAACAGAAGAAGCTCATCGACGATCTGCGCAAGTCGATGCCCGTCGACACGATCGCCGCGCGGAAGATCGGCGAGCAGTCGGATAAGCCGTTCTTCGAGAAGGTCAAAGACCTGTTCGGGTGAGCCGGTGCACCTACCCTGCCCTCGACCTCCGGAGCCGCGCGCCGCTCGACGACGAGCGCGTCGCGCAGCTGATCGCGGCAATCGACGACGCGCGGCCGACGGCCGTCGAGGAACACGGCGACGGACATTCGCATCTTCTTCTCGTCGGGCGACGATCGCGGCGCGTGCTCTGGCGCAGCTGGCGCGCCACGCGGAGCTCGCCGTCACGCCGGTCGACGTCTCCGACGAACACTGGGCGGAGCGCAGTCAGGCGGCGCTTGGACCGGTCCGAGTCGGGCCGCCTCGTCGTCACGCCGCCCTGGCGCGCGGAAGAAGCCCGGACGCTGCGGGATGATGCGGGCGGGCCGGTCGACGTCGTCGTCATTCAACCGTCGATGGGCTTCGGCACCGGTCATCACGCGACGACACGGCTCTGTCTGGCCTTGCTTCAGCGGGCCCGGCCCGCGCGCCGACGGGTGCTCGACATCGGAACCGGATCCGGTGTGCTCGCGATCGCGGCCTGGCGTCTCGGCGCGTTGGAGGCGGTGGCGATCGACAACGACCCCGATGCCGTGTCGTGCGCGCGCGAGAACGTGACGCTGAACGACGCTGCCGCGGGCGTCAGCGTCACGTCCCTGGACGTGCGCGCCGGCGCGGTCAACCAGATGAGTAGCCTCGGACGATTCGACGTCGTCCTGGCCAACCTCACGGGCGCCGCGCTCGTGGCACATGCGCCGGCGATGTGCGCGGCGCTGGCGGACAGCGGGCGACTCATCGTCAGCGGCTGCCTCAGAGGCGAAGCCGACGCGGTCTCGCGCGTCGTTTGCTCGCTCGAGACCTGCACGTGAACGATCGGTTGGACGAGGACGAGTGGACCGCGCTCGGCTTCACCACCCCCAGCGGGTCCACAGCGCGCTGAGCGCCACGGCCGGTGCGAGGTCAGCGCGCAGCGTGCGCGGCCCGAGCGACAGCGGCACTGCGCCCTGCTGCGCGGCTGAGGCGATCTCCGCGTCGCTACCAGCCGCCTTCGGGGCCCACGAGCACCAGCGCCTGCACGGGCCGTCCGGCGGTCCGGAGCGTCCTTCCGGGCGCGGGCGGGCTCGACGCAGAGATAGAGTCGAGCTCCGTGCACGCCGTCGAGCACTGCCTGGAACGACGCCATCGGCGCGATGGCTGGCACGACGGCCCGCCGCGCACTGTCGGGCCGCCGCCACGGCGACGCGCCGCCAGCGACTGCGTGCCGTCTCGCTGTGCCACGCTCGTGCGGGCACCGCGACGTGCGCCGAGAGCACCGGCGCGATGGCGGCGACGCCAAGCGCCGTGGCATCGCGAACGACGGCGTCCATCTGGTCGCCCTTGAGCAGCCCGATCGCCGAGCGTGACCGAGACGACGGGCTCGCGAATGGCCACGACCTCCTCGCCGACGTCCACGGTCACGGCCCGGCGATTCACCGCGGTGACGCGCGCGCGCCATTCGCGGCCCGCGCCGTCGAACACCGTGACGTCGGCGCCGACCCCGAGCCGCAGCACGTGCGTCAGATGGTGCGCTTCGTCGGCCGGGAGCGTCGCCGGACCGCCAGCGCCCTGGCAGGCGGGAAGGTACACGCGCGGTACGCTCATCGTGGAGATTCTAGGCTGGCGCGACCCGCGGTCGTACCACGGGACAACGATATACTGCGCGCGCGATGGTGTTTCGGGGTCAGACGCTCGGCAAGTACCGCATCCTCGAGCCGCTCGGCAGCGGCGGGTTCGGCACGGTCTACCTGGCCGAAGACACGTGGATCGACAAGCGCGTCGCCATCAAGGTGCCGCATCGGCAGAGCCTCGATTTCGGCGAGCTGCTGCGCGAGCCGCGGCTGCTCGCGTCGCTCAACCATCCGAACATCGTCACGGTCATCACGGCGGAGAAGCAGGACAACGTCTTCTTCATCGTGATGGAGTACGTGCCGGGCGAGACGCTCGAGAACATCATCGCGAATCGCGGCGCGCTCGAGCTGACGCTGGCGCTCGACTACACCTGCCAGATCGCCAACGCCGTCGATCACGCGCACAAGCAGGGCGTGATCCATCGCGATCTGCGGCCCGCCAACGTCTTCGTCACCGACAAGGGACTGCTGAAAGTGGGCGACTTCGGCACGTCGCGCTTCCTGGAGATCGCGGCGCACGGCACGACGGTGATCGGCAGCCCGCCGTACATGGCGCCGGAGCAGTTCGAGGGCCGCGCGGTCTTTGCGTCGGACCTCTATTCGCTCGGCGTGACGATGTATCAGATGCTGACCGGCGTGCTGCCGTACGACACGCCGGCGCCGGCCGACCTCGACCGGCTGCGACGCGGCGAGCTGGTCGTCGTCGCCGCGACTCGAAGAATCCCGCGATCCCGCAAGTGATCGACGACATCGTCCTGCGCGCGCTGAGCGGCGACGTCGCGACGCGGTACCAGCGCGCCGAGGATCTGCTGAACGACCTGCTCGACGCCCGTCGCGACGCTCGTCAAGCGCCGCCGGCCGGCCGACGCGCCGGCCGCGCCATCGCCGACCGCGCCGCGCGCCGCGCGCGCCGGTGCGCCGCCCGGCGCACCGCGCGCATCGCGCACGCGCGAGTTTGCCGGCGGGCGCTTCTGCTGGCACTGCCGCAAGCCGCTGCCCGCGCGCGGCACCGCGCTGCCCGTTCTGTGGTGAAACGCAGTAAGGCGTACTGATAGGATCCGGTCCAGACGGCCGCGGACTTTTCAGGAGCATCCTCATGGCCTTCAGCGGCACCGGCAAGGTGTGGATGAACGGCAAGATCGTCAATTGGGCAGACGCGCAACATCCACGTCGCCATCCCACGTCGTCCACTACGGCTCGGGCGTCTTCGAAGGCGCGCGGTGCTACAAGACGCCGCAGGGCTCGGCGTTCTTCCGGCTCGACGCGCACATGCGCCGGCTGTACGACTCGGCGCGGATCTACCGCATGGAATACGCGATGGACGCGCGACGCGTTCACGCAGGCGGTCGTCGACACCGTCCGGCCAACGGCCTGACGGCTGCTACATCCGCCCGCTGTTCTATCGCGGCTACCACGACGCTCGGCGTCAACCCGCTGCCCTGCCCGGTCGACGCGACGATTCTCGTCTGGGAATGGGGCGCCTATCTCGGGCCCGGACGCGCTCGAGCAGCGGCGTGGACGTGCGCGTCAGCTCGTGGACGCGCAGCGCGCCGAACACGTTCCCCGCGATGGCCAAGTCCGTCGGCCAACTACGCGAACTCGGCCTCATCAAGATGGAAGCCGTCGCTCGACGGCTACAGCGAGGGCATCGCGCTCGATCCCGTCGGGCACTTCAGCGAAGGCAGCGGCCAGAACCTCTTCCTCGTCCGCGACGACGTGCTCTACACGCCGCCGCTCTCGGCGTCGGTGCTGCCGGGCATCACGCGCGACACGTCATCACGCTCGCGCAGGACCTCGGGCTTCGAGGTGCAGGAAGCAGGACCTGCCGCGCGAGATGCTGTACGTCGCGGACGAAGTGTTCTTCGCCGGCACGGCCGCCGAGATCACGCCCGATCCGGTCGGTCGACAAGATCCAGGTCGGCGCCGGGCGCGCGCGGGCCGGTCACCGAGCGCCATCCAGCAGGCGTTCTTCGACTACATCAACGGCGTCGTGCCGGACCGGCACGGCTGGCTGCTGCCGCTGGACGCGACGGGCGCCCGCCCGGTGGCCGCGGCCGCCGCCCGGGTGCAGTAGTTCCCGCGGGGTGCGGTGCCCGGCCAGAGCTTTCAGTTTTGCGCCTGAAATCGCGGTCCGGTGGCACCCGTGGCCCCTCCCGGGCCAATGACGCGCCTTCCGGCCGACGGCAAGCGATTTGCACGTACTGCAATCGCCATGACCTTCGATCAGATGGTCCGAACCGCCGCGGCGGCCAGCGCCTCGGATATTCACCTGCGGGCCGGGCATGCGCCGCTCGTGCGCATCAACGGGTCGCTGCAGCGGTGGGCCTCGGTCGCCGCCCGTCAGCGCGGCGCGACCTCGAAGCCATCGCGTTGCGGCTCCTGCCGCCGGCAGCACCAGGAGCGGCTGCAGACGCATCTCGAAGTGGACGTGGCCTGGCAGGCTCCCGGCGTCGGCCGCTGCCGCGCCAGCGTCTTCCGCCAGCGCGGCACGATCGCGGTGTCGATGCGCCTGATCCCCGACAAGATTCCGCTCGCTCGAGGCGCTGGGCCTGCCGCCGTCGGTCGATCACGCTGGCGGAGGAATCGCGCGGCCTCGTGCTCGTGACCGGCGTGACCGGCAGCGGCAAGAGCACGACGCTCGCGGCGCATCGTCGACCTGATCAACCGGACGCGCCCGCTGCACATCCTCACGATCGAAGACCCGATCGAGTTCGTGCACACCGACGTGCACGCCGTCGTCACGCAGCGCGAGATCGGCTTCGACACGCCCGACCTACGCGTCCGGCCTGCGCAGCGCGCTGCGTCAGGACCCCGACGTCATCCTCATCGGCGAAATGCGCGACCCCGAGACGATCGAGACGGCGCTCATCGCGGCGGAGACCGGGCACCTCGTGTTCTCGACGCTGCACACGCTCGACGCGCCGGAGACCGTCAACCGCATCGTCTCGCGCGTTTCCGCCGCACCAGCAGGGCCAGATCCGCCACCAGCTCGGCGCGCGTGCTCAGGCCGCCGTGTCGCAGCGCCTGCTGCCGCGCGCCGACGGCCAAGGCCGCGCGCTGGCGGCCGAAGTGCTCATCGTCGACGCCCTACATCCGCGACTGCATCGCCGATCCGCGACAAGACGTCGCTCATCGCCGACGCCATCGTCGCCGGCGGTCGCGAGTACGGCATGCAGACGCTTCGACCAGGCCATCCTCGGTCTCTGCCAGCAGGGCCTCGTGACGATCGAAGAGGCGCTGCGCTGGGTCACCAACGTCGAGGAGTTCAAGATGCGGCTCCGCGGCATCACGACCGGCACGGCCGCCGCGATGGCGGGCGGCGCTAGCGCGGACATCCAGCGATACGGGTCCTGACGTGCGCCGCCGGCAGCGTCCGGCCGGCGACACGCCGCGTCCCCCCGCCGAGCCGCGTGGCCTGCCGCGCTGCGCCTGCTGATGCGGCGCGACTACACGGCCGCCGAGCTCCGCGAGCGGCTGCTCGCCCGCGGCTACGACGAGCCCGACCGTCGGCGACTGTCGTCGTCGCGCCTTGAAGCCGACGGCACCCTCGACGACCGCCGCGCCGCCGCCGCTGCACGTGCGGACGGCGCGCGGACATCAAGGGCCGGGGCCGGCTCCGCATCGAGCGCGAGCTGCTGCGCGCGGCGTCGCGCGCCGCCGTCGTCCAGGAGCTGCTGGCCGAGCATCCGGCCGGAGGACGAGGCCGGCGCGCAGATCGCGCGGTCCTGCGCGCGCCGGCTGCCGGCCCGGCCGTCGCTGGCCGAACGCCGGCGCATCTTCCAGCACCTGCTGCGCCGGGGCTTTCCGCCGACGCCATCAGCCGCGCGCTCGGCGGCGGCACCGCCCGGCGAGGACGGACTACGCCCGCCGCCCGGCGCAGTACAATCGCTGGTTGCATGACCGCCCGCGAGATTCGCCAGAGCTTCCTCGACTACTTCGCCGCAACGGGCCACCGCGTCGTCGCCGTCCTCGTCGCTCGTGCCCGGCCGACGACCCGACGCTGCTCTTCACGAACGCCGGCATGAACCAGTTCAAGGACGTGTTCCTCGGGCAAGGAACGCCGCGACTACACGCGCGCGACGACCGTCGCAGAAGTGCATGCGCGTCAGCGGCAAGCACAACGACCTCGACAACGTCGGCCCGTCGCTCCGCCATCACACGTTCTTCGAGATGCTCGGCAACTTCTCGTTCGGCGACTACTTCAAGAAGGACGCGATTCCGTTCGCCTGGGAGCTGCTCACGCGGCGTCTGGGGCCTGTCGACCGGATCGCCTGTTCCCCACCATCTTCAAGGGCGAGGCCGGCATTCCGCGCGACGACGAGGCGTTCGCCATCTGGACGACGCTCGTGCCGCCGTCGCGCATCACGGAGCTCGGCCTCGCGGAGAACTTCTGGCAGATGGGCGACACCGGGCCCGTGCGGCCGCTGCTCGGAAATCCACTACTTCCGCGGCAACGACGTGCCCTGCCCGGAGCCGCGTGTGCCGCGGCATCGAGTGCTCCTGCGAGCGGTACGTCGAGGTCTGGAACAACGTGTTCATGGAGTTCGATCGCGACGAGCGACGGCACGCTGCACGCCGCTGCCCGCGCCCTCGATCGACACGGGCATGGGCCTCGAGCGCATCACGGCGGTCATCCAGGGCAAGCTCTCGAACTACGACACCGACCTGTTCACGCCGATTCTCGACGCCATCGGCCAGCGCGCCGGGCGGCAGTACACGGGCGCCGCCGGCCGCGTCGATCATCCCGACGTCTCCATGCGCGTCATCGCCGATCACCTGCGCGCGATGACGTTCCTCATCGCCGACGGCGTCCTGCCCGTCGAACGAGTGGCGCGGCTACGTGCTGCGCAAGATCATGCGGCGGGCGATGCGGCACGGCAAGAAGCTCGGGATTCACCGATCCCGTTCCTCCACGCGCTCGTCGACGTCGTCGTCGGCGAGATGGGCGCGCGCGTATCCGGAACTGCGCACGGGTCGCGACGCCGTCGTGCCGCACCGTCCGCGCCGAGGAGGACCGCTTCGAGGCGGTGCTGACCGCGGGCCTGCCGCGTCTCGAGGAGCTGCTCGATCGCACCGGCGGCCGGCGCCACGCGCGGTGCCGGGCGACGAGGTGTTCCGGCTGTACGACTCGCTCGGCGTCCCGCTCGACTTCGCCGAGGACCTCGCGGAGCCAGCGCGGCCTGCGCGTCGATCGCGAGGCGTTCGAGCGCGCCATGGAAGGCGCAGCGCGAGCGCGCGCGGGCGAGCAGCAGCTTCGAGGCGAAGAAGGGCACGTCGTTCGAATATCGGTCGCGCCGACGCCCGGCGCGCGGCTCGAGCGGCTGCCCGACGAGTTCGATGGGCTACGACCACGACGGATGACGCCGCCGAGGTGGCCGCGGTGTTCGACGGCCAGCGTCGGCAGGTCGCCAGGCTCGACGCCGACGCCGAGGGCTTCGTCGTGCTCGACGCGCACGCCGTTCTATGTCGAGTCTGGCGGCCAGGTGTCGGACGTCGGCCAGCTCGTCCGCGACGGCCAGGTGGCGGCGGAGGTCACGGGCATGACGCGAATTGCGGCCGGCGGCGCCCGCGTGCATCGCGTGAAGACGCGCGCGCCGATCGCGCCCGGGCGATCGCCTCGAGGCGCGACGTGGACGATCAGGCGCGCGCGACGCCACCCGCCGCAATCACACGGCCACGCACCTGCTGCACGCGGCGCTGCGGCAGCGGCTCGGCACGCACGTGCGGCAGGCGGGATCGCTCGTGGCGCCCGGATCGGCTGCGGTTCGACTTCACGCACTTCCAGCCGCTTTCGGACGACGGAACGCCGCGACATCGAGCGCGTCGTCAACGAGCAGGTCTACCGCAACACGCCCGTGACGACCGAGGTACAGCGCACGGAAGACGCGATCAAGGCGCGGCGCGATGGCGCTGTTCGGCGAGAAATACGGCGACACGGTGCGCGTGGTCTCGATTCCCGGCTTCAGCGTCGGAGCTCTGCGGCGGCACCCACGTGCGGGCCACCGGCGACATCGGGCCGTTCGTCATCACCGAGGAGTCCGGCGTCGCGGCCGGCGTGCGGCGCATCGAAGCGCTCACCGGCGCGGGCGCCGTCGCGCACATTCAGGACGACCACGCGACCCTGGACCGGACGCTCGACGCGCTGGGCACGACCGCCGACCAGGCCGCAGACGCGATCGCCAGGCTGCAGGCCGACGCGAAGCGCCTCGCGCGCGAGAACGAGCAGCTCAAGATGAAGCTCGCGCTCGGCGGCGGGTCGCGCGGCGGCGAAGACGACAGCATCGCCGTCGGCGACGCGAAGCTCGTGACGCGCCGCGTCAGCGGCCTCGAGAAGGGCGCGCTGCGCGGCCTCTCCGACTCGCTGCGCGACCGGCTCGGCCGCGGCGTCGTCGTGCTGGCCGCCGAGCACGACGGCAAGGTGCAGCTGCTCGTGTCGGTCACCAAGGACCTGACCGACCGCGATCAAGGCCGGCGCAGCTCGTCAAGGAACTGGCGCCGATCGTCGGCGGCGGCGGCGGCGGCCGGCCCGACTTCGCCGAAGCCGGCGGCAAAGACGCGTCGCAGATCGACGAGATGCTCGCCAAAGCGCGCGACCTGGTCCGAACCGCGCTCAGCTGATCCCCTCGCCGGCAACGCGGTCGTAGATGGCCTTCACCGGCGCGCGCGCCGTCTGGCCACGTGCCTGCCCACCGCCACCCTGAACCGTGACCGTCACGACCATCTGGTGACCTTCCTCGGTCACCTGGAACGTGCGCTCCAGCTTCAACGACCCGACCGAGATCTCCTGGACGAGCCGGCCGGTGTCCCACTTGCTCGACGCGTCGATCTTGGCTGTGGCGATGTCGATCTTTTCCTTCTTGCCGTCGATCGTGAACTTGCGCACCGTCCCATCCTCGGACGTGAACGAGACCGCGTCGACGGCGGCCACGACATTGAGCACGTCTGGGGCCTCCGTCATCTCCCGAAGGACGGCGCGCACTTCGAGCATTTGTTCCTGGCTCATCCCGCTGCGTGATCCGCGCCCGCCGCCGTAGCCTCCGCGTCCCCCGCCATGACCGCCACCGCTGCCACCGCCGCCGCGCCGGCCGCCATAGCCACCGCTCCCGGCGCCAGGGGCGCCGCCGCCATTGCCAGGCTGGCCGGCTTCAGGCGGCGCAGGCAGGCTGCTGAGGTCCTTGTTGAGCCTCCATTGCGCCGACAGTCTGGCCGCGATGTCGGCCGGGGCGTTCGGCAGAGCCGCTTTGGATTCGCTTGGTGAAAGGGTCTGGACCGCCTGAGCGGCCCTCAGATCCGCGGCGCCGACCGCGGCCACGAGTCCGACGAGATATCCGACCAGAAAGAAAAAGCGACGCATGAAGCCTCCGACGCGCTGGCACCTGATAAGACGCTCGGGACGCGCGCATCGCTTCATTGCAGTATGTATCAAAATTTGATATATCAGAACTCGACCCACATGGCCACCACCTCCACCGACGCGCGTCTGCCGCTTTCGCCAGCGGTCTTTCACATCCTGCTCGCCCTGGCCGACGAAGAACGCCACGGCTACGCCATCATGCGCGACATCGACGAGCGCACGGATGGCCTGGTCCGCGTCGGGCCCGGCATGCTCTACGGCTCGATCAAATGGCTGGTGCGCGACGGGTTCATCGAGGAAGCGCCGCGCCGGCCGCGCGCCGATGACGACGAACGGCGGCGGTACTACCGGTTGACAGCCGACGGCCGCGAGCTGCTGCGCGCCGAGGCCGCCCGCCTCGACGCCGCCGTCGGCCTGGCACGGGCGCGGCGGGTGCTGCCGCGAAAGGCGTAGCCATGGCCGCCGTCTGGTTCTATCGCCTCCTGCTCCGCGCTTATCCGTCGTCGCTGCGCCTGACGTACGGCGACGAGATGGCGCTCGCCGTCGCGGACCGCTGGCGCGATCAGCCGAAGATTGCGGCGCGGCTGAAACTGATCCGCGACATCCTCGTCGACTTCGTCCAGAGCCTGCCGCGCGCCTGGCGCATCGAACGCGGCCGCACGCCGCGGCCAGCTCGTCGCGGCGGCGCTGGCCTGTCGAGCGACGTGCGTCAGGCTGCGCGCGGACTGGGACACGCCCCCTGGTTCACGCTCGGCGCAATCGTCACCTTGGCGCTCGGGATCGGCGCCTCGACCGCGATCTTCAGCCTGGCCCGCGCCACGCTGCTTCACCCGCTCGACATCGCGTCGCCCGATCGCGTCGTCCAGCTCAGCTGGTCGTGGTCGCATCCCGACATGCGTGAGATCGAGCGCCGCGTCGACGTCTTCTCCGGCGTCGCGGCGTGGGCCAGCTTCGACGCGGGCCTCGACCGCGACGGACGAACGACCAGACTCGGGGCCGCCGCCGTCAATGGCCGTTACTTCGACACCCTTGGCCTCACGCCGCTCGCCGGGCGACTGATCCACGACCAGGACGATCAGCCAGGCGCCGCGCCGGTCACGGTGCTGACCGAGCAGCTCTGGCGGCACACATTCGGCGCGGACCTGCGTGTCATCGGCGCCACGCTCCGGTTGGGACCGGGCACGCCGGTGACGGTCATCGGCGTCGTGCCCTCGACATTCCACGGTCTGTCACTCTCGACCGGACCCGAGCTCTATGTGCCGATGCGCACCTTGCCGCAGGTCGCCCGAGGCTTTCTGGCGCGGCCGAGAATGCTCGAGCGGTCGGACGTCGTCTTCATCAACATCACGGGTCGCTTGCGCGACGACGTGACGATCGGCCTTGCCGAGCAGCGCGCCGCGGCGATCTATCGGGAGCTGCACCCGGGATCGACCGACGGCAGCCCGGACGAACGGGTCACGCTGACGCCGGTGACGGCGACGGCGCTCGGCCTCGATTCGACCGCCGGCCTGGCGCGCTTCGTCTACGTCCTCGTCGGCGCCACGATGGTGACGCTGCTGCTCGCCTGCGCGACCGTGGCCAATCTCCTACTCGTGCGTGGCGAGCGCCGGCAGCGCGAGCTGGCAATTCGGGCGGCGCTTGGCGCCGGGCGCGCACGCACCGCCCGGCTGCTCCTCGCGGAAAGTCTGCTGCTTGGCATCGGCGGGGCCCTGGGCGGCGCGGCCGTCGCGCAGGGCGGCCTGGCGCTCCTGGCGCGCTTCGACCTGCCGGGCCGTATTCCGATCGATCACCTCAATCTCGGCACCGATTGGCGGCTGCTCGCCGCGTCGATCGCGCTTGGCCTGGCGACGAGCGTCATCTTCGGCGCCGCGCCCGTGTGGCAGTCGCGCCGTGTCTGCCTCACCGACGCGCTGCGATCGGGCGATCGCGGCGCCACGCGCCAGCCGCTGCGGGCGACGCTCGTGGCCGTGCAGGTGGCGTTGGCGGTGCTGCTGCTCGCCGGCAGCCTGGCCTTCGCCCGGGCCGTGCGGCACGCCATCGGCCTGGACTTCGGCTTCGACATCTCGCGTACGGCGATCGTCACCATCGACGCGACGCTCGGGGGCTACACGAAGGACCGGGTCACGGTCCTGCAGTCGAACGTGCTGGCCGCCCTGGCCACGCGCCCAGACATCGAGGCGGCCAGTTGGTCGGCCATGAGGCCGCTCCGCGGTCGCATGCAGTGGGACATCGGCTTCGTCGACGGCCCAAAGACACCCGTCTCCATCGAAACCAACGTCGTGTCAGCGGGCTACTTCGACACGCTGCGCATTCCGACGCGTGCGGGTCGAGTCTTCTCGCGATCGGACGAAGCCGGCGGAGCAATGGTCGCGGTGATCAACGAAGCCGCCGCGAAGAAATATCTGGCGGGCCGGGATCCGGTCGGCAGCCAGCTCGACCTGCACGCCGACGACAAGGATCCGCTCTTCGCGCGGGTCATCGGCGTCGTCGGCGACACGCATCATGCCGTGGACGACACGCCTTCGCCCATGGTCTATACGCTGGCGGCACAGCACGCGGACATGTTCGATTTCGGCGGACAGTTCCTCCTCGTCCGCGGCACGCGCGACGGCGGGCTCGCCGCGCGCGAGGCTGTGGCCGCGCTGGCGTCGATCGATCCACATCTGCCGATCACGGCCACGGAGACGATGACCGACCACCTCGCCACCTCGCTCGAGCCGCAGCGACTGGGCCTCACGCTGTTTTCGTTGTTTGCCGCGCTGGCGGTCGTGCTGACGGCGCTCGGACTGTATGCCCTGATCGCGTACGCAGTCGCGCACCGGACGCGCGAAATCGGCATCCGGATGGCGCTCGGCGCGCGGCCTGGCGAAGTCGTCGCCCTGGTCGCCCGCCAGGGCGTCGTCCCGGTCTTCGTCGGGCTGGTGGCGGGTGCCATCACTTTCCGGCTGTCCGGGTGGGCGATGGCGAAGTTGGTGTTTGCCCTGCCGCTCTTCGACGGCTGGCCGTTCCTCGTCCTGACGCTGGCCGTTGGGCTGGTGGCGGTACTCTCCACGATCGTTCCGGCACGGCGCGCGCTCGCCGTGGATCCGGTGGACGCGCTGCGTCGCGACTGATCGCCCGGCGCCACGCTTCCGGGCAGCCCGGGCGGCCGGGCGCTGCCGTACGTCCTCCGCGCTACTTTCGCACCGTCGTGGGAATCATCTCGGTGCGCATCGCCGCCTGATACACGAAGGTCGCGAGCACGACGGCATTCTGCCGAACGTCCTTCAGGTCCACGCGTTCGGCCGTGTCGGCGTTCGTGTGGTGCAGGCGCACGTCGTAGTCCTTGTAGTCCTGAATCGGGTTGAAGCCCGGCACGCCGGCGGAGATGAAGCTCAGGTGATCGGTGCTGCCGATTCCCTGCGGTCACGTTGCGCACGCGCGCCCATGTCCTTGAACGGCGCGAGCCACGCGTCGAAGATCGGCCGCACCGCGGCGTTGTTCTCGCAGGTACCAGCCGTAGATCGGCCCTTTGCCCGGGTCGATATTGAAGTACACATCCACGCGATCGCGCTCGGCCTTGTGGGCGTCGCCCTCGAGGTGGTCGCGCACGTAGGCGCTGCGATCCGAGGAGTCCTTCCTCTTCGCCGCTCCAGATGGCGAGCCGCAGTGTCCGGCGGGGCGCCGCGCCGATCGCCTTGAGGATCCGGAACGCCTCCATGCGGCGACGGCGCCGTCGGCGTTGTCGGTGGCGCCCGTGCCCGCGTGCCAGGAGTCCAGATGCGCGCCCAGCATCACGACCTGATCCTTCAGGACCGGGTCGGTGCCCGGAATCTCGGCGAGGACGTTGTAGGACCGCCGGTCGTCCAGGAACCGCGACTGCACGTTCACGCGCAATTTGACCGGCACGTTCTGCTGAAGGAGCCTCGCGATCAGGTTGTAGTGCTCGCCGGCCAGCACGATCTTCGGCAACGTGTCGGTCGTGCTCTCGCGGCTCGCCCCCTGAACGAACACGGTCCCTTGCATGCCGCGGCTCGGCTTGAGCAGCACCGCGGCCCGCAGCGTTCTGCAAGTCGGCCGGCGTCGGTACGCCGCCCTGGCGGCCACGGCCCGCTCCGCCCTGACGAGTGCCGCGCGCGCCGGTGGGCGCCGGCGGCGTCGTGATGTCGGGTTGCGACGTGGGCGCCGGGCGATCGGTGGTGATGAAGTTGGTGACGATCGGCATCTGCAGCACGGCGGCGCCCTTCAACGGCGCCTGCATGCGCCGCGAGATCGGCCGCCGACTTGCCGGCCAGGAACACGGCCGGAGCGATCACTTCACCCGCCGTCGAGGGACTCCACGCTTCGGCGTATCCGAGCAGAGGCATGTAGCGGGGCTCGACCATCTCGATGGTGAGCTTGTCGAGCTCCCAGCCCCGGCCGAACTCCCACGGCTCGAGCCGCGCGTTCGCCAGCCCGTACTTCGCCGCCATCTCGCGCATGTAGTCGGCGGCGCGCTTGTGCGCGGGCGACGCGGTGAGCCGCGGGCCGATCGTGTCCACCAGCATGTCGAACACCGGCTCGACCTGCGATCGATTCACGCCTTCGTCTTTGATCTTCGCGACGATCGCGGCGTCAACGGACTCCTGCGCGGGCCGTGCCGCCACACCCGCGGTGACGGCCATCCCGGCGACGACGGCGGCGACGATGCTGTGTCTCACGGCCCCTCCCTCCTCCACCTCACCAGATCTCACCATCTCACCGAACCCGAGCGAACCTCACCCAGCCCCGTAGAACCCATCGAACCCGTAGAACCCGTAGAACCCCATTACTTCAGGTAGATCCCATTGAACAGCAGCTTGAACGTCCCGTACGGCTGTGCTCGCTGCAGGATGTCCGCGCCGAAGAGCAGCACGCGGCCCTTGCCGACGGTCGCATCGACGGCAAGCACGCCGCCGTCCAGATAGCCCTGGCCCCACGCCCAGCCGCTCCGCAGGGGCGTCTTCGAGTCGAACCACGCCACGGGCTTCACGCCGCGTTGGGCCGCATCCGGCCCGAGCGTCCATACCGGACTGTTGTCGAAGAAGAAGTCCGTGTCGGCCTTCATGCCAGCGGCGACCGGACTGCTCGTGTCGACGTGCGCGCGCAGCACCGATCCGGGCGCGTAGAACTTCGTCGCCGGCAATGGCTGACCGTTCTCGACGAGGTGATTCTCGATGGGCAGGTCGAGGAACCGCGCGAGATTCGTCGCCGACGTGCCGATCGCGATGACCGTCCCGCCGGCCTCGACGAACTGCTTGAGCTGCGGCAGCGTGCGCTCGAGCGTCACCGATCCGACTTGAGCCTGGTACTCGGCTGGAATCGGCAGCCCGCCGGGCGGCGCGCCCGCGCCGGCGCCTCGGCCGCCACCCCGCCCGCCGCGACCGCCGCCGGCGCCGGGGATCGCACCGCCAACGAAGATCAACGTGTCGTACTTCGCGTTGAGGTTGCCCGCGTCGAGCTCGGGCGCGAACACGCGCGTGAACGGAAACTCGAACTGCTCGAGGATCCAGCGTGCCCAGCCGGCATCGATCGAGCCGCCGTACTGGTCCCACAAGCCGATGCGTGGCACCGACATCCGCGTGACCGCCGGCCGGACGCCCGGCGGAACGGCGTCAGCGACGACGCCCAGCTCTTCGACCGCGCGTTGGAGCGGCGTCGGGCCGTCGCGCGTGCCGACCTCGTACCACGTGCCGGCCGGATACGTCCGCGCGCCGATCGTGACCGGTGCCGACAGCACCGCGATCGGGTACGACGTCACCGAGCCGACATTGCGCTTGAGGATCCGGTTGGCGACCGTGTACGAATTCAGCACTGATCGACTGAAGAGATAGCCGGCGACGTCGCGGATGGTCGCGCCGCTCGCATCCTTGGCCGGCACGATTGATCCTTTCGGCGGCGCGACGTTCCAGTCGGTCACGACCTCGAATGGCCCGGTGAACCCGTCGAGGATCCGGTCGAACTCGATGCCCATCTGATAGGCGAGCGTCCAGCCGGCGTTGTCGTAGGGCCGCTGCGGCGGGCCGCCTGGAACGGGGAAGTTGTCCGGATGGTCCTGCGGCTCGAACATGTCCATCACGTGCGGCCGGAACGCCTGCGCCGTGAAGACGACGAAGGAGTTGGCGGGATAGGTCTTGCCCTGCACGGTGAAGTCGCGCGTCGCGCGCTGCACGGTGATGCCGGTTTCGAGCAGCGCGTTGATGAACTCGGTCGCCGTCGGGAAATCGGGCTGATTCGCGGGAATGACGAAGGCCCGCGGATCGCGGTCCTCGGGCTTGTGCAACGCGGCCCAGAGCGCGTCCTCATTGACGCTGCCGCGCCCACCACCTCGACCGCCAGCGCCGGCGCCCGCCGCCCGGCCGCCGGTTGGCGCGCCGCCGCCAGGGCCCGTGGCGCTGCCGGCAATCGCCGCCTCCACCGCGGCAAATCGATGCGGCCGCGGCGTCCACGTGTCCTCGCTGCCGCGCTCGATCGAGTGCCGGGCCATCACATAGCGGTTGTAGAGGAAGTTCTCTCTCATCTTCGACGCGATGTCGAGGATCGCAAGGTTGCACGAGATCGAGTAGTCGACCGACTGCCGGAAGTGCCACTCCTGCGGCGCGATCGGGTAGGCGATGTCGCTCGTCGGCAGCTGGCGGTCCATCACGAGCGGGATCCGCGTCGGCGTCGGGCTGCCGATCATCTCGGTGAGGATCGCGATCGTGTTGTGGAACGCCGCCGTGTTGCGGATGCCGCCGTTCCACCAGCCGTCGTACGGGCCGCCCGATCGCATCGTCGCGCCGGGCTTGCCTTCGGCGGCGAGACGCGTGTGCAGCGCGTTGCCAATCTGCTCGATGCCCAGCACGACCAGCGGGTCTTCGTTGTAGTTGAACGGATCGCGCAACGGCGGCGAGTACAGGACGGTGCCGGCCGGACCGCTCTGATGATGGTTGTAGAGAATCTGCGGGAACCACTCGCGGTACAGCACGCGATTGATGTTCTCGGTCTCCGCCTGCGTGGACGCGAAGAAGTCGCGGTTGTTGTCGTGGCCGATGTACTTCTGGTACAGCTCCGGCAGTCCGGTGAGCGTGCGCTGCTCCGGATTGGGATTGCGCATGTACCAGTTCGGCGACCAGGTCGTTGCCGTCGGGATTGGCGTGGACGAACAGAATGATCACGTCGTCGAGGATGCGCATGGTCTCGTCGTCCGTGCGGCTGACCATCTGATAGACCATCTCGCCGAGCTGCTGGGCGCCGAGCGTCTCGGTGGCGTGCAGGCCGCCGTCGATCCAGACGACGGCCTTGCCCTCGCGCGCGAGCGCGCGCGCCTGCGTCGTCGGTGAGACCTTCGCCGAGCGCGAGTCTGCGCGAGATGTCCTGATATCTGGCGAGATTGCGATGGTTGGCCGGCGACGTGACGATGGCCATGAGCTGCGAGCGGCCTTCGGCGGTCTTGCCGATGGATTGGATCGTGATGCGATCGGACTCGGCGGCGAGCTTCGTCCAGTAGTCGGCGATCTGCTGGTAGTTGGCGAGGAAGTAGTCGTCGCCGAAGTGGTGTCCGAACTCCTCGAGGGGCGTCGTGATGCGGACCGCCACGCCCTGCGCGCGCGGCCCCGGCGCCATGCCCACGACCACGATCACCAGCAGCAGCAGAAGTCGGCGTGTCATGCGCCTAGTGTAAGGGACGGGGCTTTTTTCCACAGAATCAGCCAGAATGGGGACGGAGGTCCCCCGGACCTCCGTCCCCCCACCGGCTGATTCTGTGGAAAAAAGCCCCGTCCCCCTCCGTTTGGACATCTGGCTCGACGTCGCGTGTCTCTTCAGGACGCGATCGGAGGCGCAGCAGGCGTGTCGCGGCGGGAAGGTCGACGTCAACGGTCAAGCCGCCAAGCCCCACCGGGAGGTGCGGCTGGGGGACATCATCGACATCACGCGCGCCCTCGGGCGCCGGCAGCGCGTCACCGTCGTCGCGCTCGCCGATCGGCACATTCCCAAGGCCGACGCCCGGCGCCTCTACGAAGACATCACGCCCCCGCCGTCGCCCGAGGAGCAGGCGCTGCGCGACCTGATCCGACTGGCCGGCCCCCGGCGCCCAGCCGGCCGCCAGCCGACGCCCGATCGGAGGGAGCGCCGGCGCTTACGCCGCGCCAAGGAAGGCGACGGCTAGGCCGGGCCGCCCGGCACCCCAGGGTGATATACTTTGGTGTTTCTGGCCCGCCGAATGGGCCGTTACGAGCGGGACCGCGTCCCGACAGTGAGGATTCAGAGTGGCCACGCGACACGCGTCGGCGGTGAAAGCCCACCGTCAGACCATCAAGCGCACGCAGCACAACCGGGAGCTTCGCTCCAAGCTCCGGACCGGCCTCAAGCAGATTCGCAGCGCGATCGACGCCGGCGACGCGGCGAAGGCCAAGGCGGCCCTCGGCGAGACCTTCTCGCTCATCGACAAGATGGCCGGCAAGGGCATCATCCACGACAACGCGGCCGGCCGCTACAAGTCGCGCCTCGCCCGCCGCATGAACACGACGTCGGCCAGCCGCTAGCGCCGCCCGCCCCACCGGCAATCGGGCAGCGGCTCGCCCGTCAACTCCACAATCAGACGTTCGACGAGCACTCGCTCGTCGCCGCCGGAGCTCTTGAGCGCGAGATCCGTGCGCAGGAGTGCGTCGACGGCTGGCCGGACGCGCCCGGCATCCGCCTCGGCCAGGCGCGCGGACACCCACCAGCGCAGCTGCCCGACCAGCTGATGCGGCGAGTCGCCCCGATCGAGACGCGCGGCCGCCTCGCGCAGCGCGCGCGCCGCATCGCCCGCGGCAATCGCATTGACGACCGCCCACTCGTCTTCGACCCCCACCTGCCCGACCGCGATCTCGTCCACGTCCTCGCGCGAGATCTTCGTCTTCCCCTCCGTGTACAGCAGCAGCCGCTCGACGTCGTCGCGCAGGCGGCTGATGTCGCCGCCGGCGCGCTCGGCCAGCAGATGGAGAATCCTGGGCTCGATGGGCCGCTGACGCTCCACCAGCTCGCGCGAGATCTGCTCCACCGCCGCGGCCCGCGCGCTGGCGCGATTGGCGGGATGATCGGCGGTCAGACCACCGAACTCGGTGACCGTGGCCTTCCCGACGAGCCGCTTCGTGAAGCGCCGCGAGCGGTCGGTGCCGGACGCGACGAAGACCAGCGTCGTCGAGTCCACAGGCGCGTCGAGATAGGCCTCGAGCGGCGCCGAGATCCATGGCCTCGCCGGACTGCGCGTCCTCGTCGGACTCGACCGGCTCGGCCCTCCTGGACGCTCGCTTGGGCTTGAGGAAGCGTTCGGCGCGCAGGACGATCACGATGCGCCGATCGCCCAGCATGGGAAAGCTTCGCGCGGCCGCGGCGATGTCGATCGGCATGCCGCCCGCCTCGCCGGCGTACACGTGCTCGACGGCGAACGGACGATCGGCTTCGTCAATGGTCGCCTCGACCGCATCGACGAGACGATCCATCAGCTTGACGTCTTCGCCGGTGAAGAGATGGACGCGGTCGAGCTTGCCCGCCTTGATGCGCGACTCGAGCGTTCGGACATCGAGCGCCGGCACGAGAGCCTCAGAAGGCCTCGAGGATCGAGGTCACGACCGATCGCGCGAAGTTCCTCGACAGCCGCTCGAGCGCGTTGGCATCGGACCGGAAGAACGAGGCCGGATCGAGACCTACGTTGTTCGACGTCACGTCGTACTCGTCGCGGAACTGCAGCGCCGGGTTGGCCCACAGCACCTTGTCGGTCTCATGCGCGTCGCGAAACTCCACATTGGCTGTGACGACCACCGCATAGCGCGTCGCCTGGTGGTTGGTGTTGAACGCCGTGACGACGTACGCGACGTTGGCAATCGTCGCCGTCAGCACCGCGTCGGCTCCGCCGGTGTCCGGATTGACGACGTACTTGCCGTGATTGCCGAACTCTTCGCGCACGGCGCGCGTCAAGACCTGGTCGATGTCCGGCGTCTGCGAGTGATTGACGAACAGTGGAATGCCGATCACCTTGATCGACGCGGGCAGCGAGTTGCCGCGACCGGCCAGGGCGTAGCCGCAGCTGGCGCCTGTGGCCACGGCAGCCAGCACCAGCGCAAGGACCAGGACGCGGCGACCGGCAATCCTCGTCATCGTGATCATCGGAGCGCTCATCGCAGGGGGCCGCCTCTCATTTGACCACGATGCTGACCAGACGGCCGTGGGCGACGATCACCTTCACGACCTGCTTTCCGGCGAGGTGCGGCTGGACCTGCGGCGACTGCAGCGCCTCGGCTTCGACCTGCTCGTCGGGCGCCTCCGCCGGGACGGTGATCCGCCCGCGGACTTTGCCGTTCACCTGGACGGGAATCTCGATCTCGTCCTCGCGCGCGACCGCCTCGTCGAACGCCGGCCAGCCCGCCGCGACGATGCCGCCGCCGTGGCCCAGGCGCTCCCACAGCTCTTCGCACAAATGCGGCGTGAACGGCGACAGCACCAGCACGAGCGACTCCACCGCCTCGCGCAACACGGCCGCGGTCTCGGCCCGGTCGATCGCCGCGGGCGGCTCGTCGTCATGCCCGCCCGGCCGGATGCCGTGCCGGTCGCAAAACGCGTACAGCGCGTTGACGAGCTCCATCATCGCGGAGATCGCGGTGTTCAGGTGCATGCGCGGATCGATGTCCCCGGTCACGCGCCTGATCGTCTGGTGCGTCATGCGACGAATCGCCCGCTCGTCGGGGTCGAGCGCGCGTCCGCCCGGCGAGCCGGCGCTCTTCGATCGCCGGCGTCAGGTGCTCGACGATGCGCCACACGCGGTCGAGGAACCGGTAGGCGCCCTCGAGGCCCGTGTCGGTCCACTCGACTTCCTTCTCGGCAGGCGCGACGAACATCACGTACAGCCGCAGCGCGTCGGCGCCGTACTGGCGCGATCATGTCGTCGGGATCGACGACGTTGCCCTTCGACTTGGACATGACGGCGCCGTCCTTGAGCACCATGCCCTGCGTCAGCAGCCGCGAGAACGGCTCGTCGATCGCCACGAGGCCGAGGTCGCGGAACACGCGGCTGAAGAATCGCGAGTAGATCAGGTGCAGGATGGCGTGCTCGACGCCGCCGCTGTAGAAATCGACCGGCCCCCAGTAGGCGACCTTCGCCGGATCGAACGGCAGCGCGCCGTTCCTGGCGTCGCAGAACCGGTAGAAGTACCACGACGAGTCCACGAACGTGTCCATCGTGTCGGTCTCGCGCCGCGCCGGCTCCGCCGCACGCCGGACAGGCGACGTTGACGAACTCCGGCACGTGCGCGAGCGGCGAGTCGCCGCGTCCGGTGAACTCGACGATCTTCGGCAGCACCACGGGCAGATCCTCGTCGGGCACCGGCACCAGGCCGCACGCGTCGCAGTAGATGATCGGAATCGGCGTGCCCCAGTAGCGCTGGCGCGAGATGCCCCAGTCCTTCAGCCGGTACTGGACGGTGCCTTCGCCGATGCCGCGCGTCACCGCCTCGGCGGTCATCCGCGACCGCGCCTCGTCGCTCGGCAGGCCGTCGTAGCGGACCCGAGGCCACCAGCACGCCGTCGTTCGAGACCGCCTCGGTCAGCGTCGCCGGATCGGCCGCGGGGCCGTCGGCCGGCCGCACGACGGTGACGATCGGCAGGCTGGTATCTGCGCGCGAACTCGAAGTCGCGCTCGTCGTGCGCTGGCACGCCCATGACGGCGCCCGTGCCGTACTCGCCGAGCACGAAGTTGGCGATCCAGACGGGCACCGGCTCGTCCGGTGAACGGATTGACGGCCGGGCGCCCGGTGTCGAAGCCTTCCTTCTCGACCTCGCCCATCATCCGCGCCGTCCGGTCCTGCGTCTTGAATCGCGCGACGGTGGCGCGGAACGCCCCGGGATCCGAGGCATCGCCGCGAGCTTCTCGACGAGCGGATGCTCGGGCGCGAGCAGGATGAACGTCGCGCCATAGATCGTGTCGATGCGCGTCGTGAAGACTTCGATCGCATCGGCGCCGAGACCCGGCCCGATCCCGACCCGGCGACGAGCGGAAAGCGTACGCGCGCGCCTTCCGATCGGCCGATCCAGTTGCGCTGCATCGTCAGCACTTTTTCCGGCCACGTGCTCATGCCATCGAGCGCCTCGAGCAGTTCGTCCGCGTACTGCGGTGATGCGCAGGAACCACTGCTCCAGGTCGCGCACGGTCACGGGCGTGCCGCAGCGCCAGCAGGCGCCGTCGACGACCTGCTCGTTGGCCAGGACGGTCTGATCCGTCTCGCACCAGTTGACCGTCGAGCGCTTGCGGTACGCCAGGCCGCGCTCGAGACATCCGCGTGAAGAGCCACTGGTTCCAGTGGTAGTACTCGGGCAGGCAGGTGGCGATCTCGCGCTCCCAGGCGTAGCTGATGCCGAGGCGCTGGAGCTGCCCTTTCATGTGGGCGATGTTGTCGAGCGTCCACGTCTCCGGGTGCGACGTCGTTCTTGATGGCGGCGTTCTCGGCCGGCAGGCCGAACGCGTCCCAGCCGAACGGATGCAGCACGTTGAAGCCGCGCATCCGCTTCGTGCGGGCCATGACGTCGCCGATCATGTAGTTGCGGACGTGGCCGACGTGCGCGTGGCCCGGACGGATACGCGAACATCTCGAGGCAGTAGAACTTCGGGCGCGACCGGATCCTCGGTCACCTCGAAGGCGCGGGTGGCGGCCCAGCGCTCCTGCCACTTCCGTTCGATGTCCTGTGGCGTGTACAGTGGAGACCCGTCGCCGACGACCAGATCGCCTGAGATCTGCCAGCACGCGGACCCGCGCTCCTCCAGGCACTCGCGGAGCGCGCCGAGGTGATAGCCGCCTTCGGTGATCGAAGGCGATGCGCCGCTCGCACAGCGCGAGACGCCACGTCGTCCAGCCGCGCGAGCAGACCCGTGCTAGCCGGAGGTCGTCAGGCGCAGGCCCGCCGAGCGGATCCAGTTCGTGCGCGTCGAAGCCAGCCGACACGAGGATGGCCTCCGGACGGAACGTCTCGATCGCCGGCACGACGACGGTGCCGTACGCCGCCTCGAACTCGGCGTCACCGCTGCCCGCCGGCCATCGGCACGTTGACCGTGAATCCCTCCCCCGGCCCCGCTCCCGTTTCGCTCGCGGCGCCCGTGCCCGGGTAGTACGGAAACTGGTGGCTCGACACGTACAGCACGGCCGGGTCGTCGTAGAACGCCGCCTGGGTGCCGTTGCCGTGATGCACGTCGATATCGACGATCGCCACGCGCGTCGAGCCCGTCGGCCCGCAGCGCCGCGGCGGCGATCGCGACGTTGTTGAACAGGCAGAAGCCCATCGCCCGGTCGGCTTCGGCGTGATGGCCGGGCGGCCGGACGAGCGCGAGCGCCGGCTCGCCGGTCGTGGCGGCATGACGTGCCGCGTCGATGGCCGCACCCGCGGCCAGCAGCGCGATCTCGTGCGACTCCGGGCTCGTGAACGTGTCGGGATCGAGCATGGCTGCGCGGCCGGCCGTCGCGGCGATGCGGTCGAGGTACGCCGGGGACGTGCATGCGCGCCAGCTCCTCGCGCGTGGCGGACCGCGGAACGCGCACCGTCCCCTGCCGCGCGAAGGCCTGCGGCGACCGCATCGAACACCTCGGCGCGCTCCGGCCGCTCGGGGTGGCCCGGCGGCGTCACGTGCTCGGCGAATCGTGGAGAGCTGAACAGCAGCACGTCAGTCGGGTGCCAGCATTACCTCAGAGGGCGTTCGTGCGCTTCGAGCCGCACGAGCGCGTGCTCGAGTCGCCGGCGATGCGTCCTCGATCGTCGTCTCGTCCGGCGCGAGGCGGGCACGTCGAATCGGCGCGCCGATGGCGATGGCCAGGCCGGTGCCGGGCTTCGGCACCTGATGGCGGTCCCAGCTCTTGAGCGTCCAGCACCGCTCAGCCTCGATGTGAAACGGCAGGACGGGATTGCCGGTCGCGCCGGCGAGCCAGACCGCGCCGGGCTGGGCGACCCGCGCCGGACCGCGCGGACCATCGACGGTGAACGCGGCCGGCTGGCCGGCCGCCAGGTCGCGCCGAAGCTGCACCAGCGCGCGCGCCCCGCCGCGCGACGTCGATCCGCGCGCGGTGCCGTAGCCGAACCGCCGGATGATGCGCGCGATCCACTCGCCGTCGAAGTTCTCGCTGGTGATGACGATGATGCCGCGATCGCGCAAGTAGAGCGTGGCCGGCGAGGATGCGCCCGTGCCAGAAGGCGAAGATCGGCTGCCGCCCGTCGCGCGCCACGCGCGTCGAGGTGCTCGACGCCTCGACTCACGCCAGCTGAACGTCCCGCCGAGCGCCTCGATGAGCGGCGTGCCGAGCGCCGCGATGGCCGCGCCTCGCACTGCTTGCCGACGCGGCGAGCGTCACATGCCCTTCGGTACTGCGGACCCCCGCCGCCCTCGGGCGGCACCCAGTCGATGATCTGGTACGGGTCCATGATGTCGCACGTCTTGCAGTGCACGCAGTTGGACGCGTTGATCTGCAGCTTCTTGCCGCCCTGGCCGTCGTCCACCATCTCGTAGACGTTCGCGGGACAGAACCGCGTGCACGGGTTGCCGTACTCGTCGCGGCAGCGCGTGCGGCAGATGTCGGTGTCGTGCACGATCAGGTGCGACGGCTGGTCTTCGCGATGACGCGTGCCGGAGAAATGGACGTTCGTGACGCTTGTCGAACGTCAGCTGGCGATCGATCTTCACCGGATGACCGGCGCGTCCGGCGACGGGCGGGTCGGCGCCGTAGTAGACCGCGCAGCGTCTCCATCCGCTCGTAGCCCGCCGTGCGCCGGCATCGGATCGGTCGATCCACCAGCCCCGGTCGCGAGCGCGAGGCCGGAATACAGCACGCCGGCCGACCAGGCCGTGCTCGAAGCCCTGATGCACGTTGCGGACCGGATACAGCTCGCGCCGCACGTCGCTCGCGTCGATCGCGCTGCTGGTACTGCGCGAGCGCCGGCGGCCGAGACGTCGCCGGCGCGCACGGCGTCGAACGCCGTTTCGGCCGCGAGCATGCCCGTGCGCATCGCGAGATGAATGCCCTTGAGGCGCATCGAGTTGAGGAAGCCGCCGGCGTCGCCGGCGATGAGCGCGCCGTCCATGTGCACGCGCGGAATCGTGTGCCAGCCGCCCTCCGGCAGCGCCTTCGCGCCGTAGCGCACCATCTTGCCCGCCCTCGAGCAGCGCCGCCACGAACGGGTGCCGCTTGAAGTGCTGGAACGCCAGGTGCGGATCGAACATCGGGTCGCGTGTAGTCGAGACCGGACACGAAGCCGACCGACAGCAGGCCGTCCGGCATCGCGTAGATGAACGCCCCGCCGAACTCCTCCATGCGCAGCGGATAGCCCATCGTGTGGATGACCGAGCCGGCGCGCCAGCCGATCGGCGGGCACCTCCCACAGCTCCTTGATGCCGATCGCGTACAGCTGCGGCAGCCGCCCGGCGTCGAGCTCGAGCTGTCGGACCAGCGTCTTCGTCAGGTTGCCGCGGACGCCGTCGCAGAAGATCGTCACCTTCGCGCGGATGTCGACGCCGGGCTCGAACGTGGACTTGCGCTCGCCGTGCTTGTCGATGCCGCGGTCGCCGGTGCGCACGCCGACACGCGCGTCGCCGTCGAACAGCACTTCGGATCGCGGCAAACCCGGTGAAGACGTCGATGCCTGCGGCCTCGACCTGCGCCGCCGAGCCACTTCACGAACTGGTTGAGCGAGATGATGTAGTTGCCGTGATTCTGCAGCGGCGGCGGCGTAATCGGGAAACCGCAGCTTCCCGTTCTCGGTCAGGAAGTACACGTCGTCGTGGTGCACGGCGCTGGCGAGCGGCGCGCCCTTGGCTCCGAAGTCGGGCATCGAGCTCGCGCAGCGCTCGACGGGTCGAGCACCGCGCCCGAGAGCATGTGCGCGCCCGACTCGCGCGCCTTTTCCAGCACGGCGATGGCCAGCGGCTCGCCGCCCTTCTCCTTCTGCAGCTGCGCCAGCCGCAGCGCGGCGGACATGCCGGCCGGCCCGCCGCCGACGATCAGGATGTCGAGTTCAAGCGTCTCGCGATCGGACACGAAGCGATCATCTAGGGTTCGGAGGGTTCGACGGGTTCGGCAGGTTCGACAGGTTCGGCAGGTTCGACAGGTTCGGCAGGTTCGACAGGTTCGAGGAGAGCGCGGGTGGGCCGAGCTTGTCCGGCGGCCGCGACTCGGAGCGACGCGTTCAGCGAACGCAGGAAACTTGCGCCGCAGCCGCCGAGATCCGGCGTGGGGATGGGGGTCCCCACGCGATTGAACACCTGACCAGCCGGCGAAGGCGCAAGTTTCGAGCGTCGGCTCCGCGGAGCGGCGCCGGACGAGCCCGGCCCGCCCGCGCGACCAGTCGAGCATCGGCTCTGCGGAGCGGCGCCGGACCAGACCGGTTCGACAGGTTCGACACGTTCGGCAGGTTCGACGGGTTCGAGAGGTTCGGCAGGTTCGACGGGTTCGAGGAGAGCGCGGGTGGGCCGGGCTTGTCCGGCAGCCGCGACTCGGAGCGACGCGTTCAGCGAACGCAGGAAACTTGCGCCGCAGCCGCCAGATCCGGCGTGGGGATGGGGGTCCCCACGCGATTGAACACCCGACCAGCCGGCGAAGGCGCAAGTTTCGAGCGTCGGCTCCGCGGAGCGGCGCCGGACGAGCCCGGCCCGCCCGCGCGACCAGTCGAGCATCGGCTCTGCGGAGCGGCGCCGGACCAGACCGGTTCGGCAGGTTCGAGAGGTTCGGCAGGTTCGACAGGTTCGAGGAGAGCGCGGGTGGGCCGGGCTTGTCCGGCGGCCGCGACTCGGAGCGACGCGTTCAGCGAACGCAGGAAACTTGCGCCGCAGCCGCCAGAATCCGGCGTGGGGATGGGGGTCCCCACGCGATTGAACACCCGACCAGCCGGCGAAGGCGCAAGTTTCGAGCGTCGCCTCCGCGGAGCGGCGCCGGACGAGCCCGGCTCACCCGCGCGCCTCGTCGAGCGTCGGCTCCGCGGAGCGGCGCCGGAGGAGCCCGGCCCGCCCGCGCGACCGGTCGAGCGTCGGCTCCGCGGAGCAGCGCCGGAGGAGCCGGCTCGCCCGCGCGACCACTCGAGCGTCGGCTCCGGGGAGCGGCGCCGGATCAGACCGGTTCGGCAGGTTCGACGGGTTCCGCGCTCCGGCCTGGACCTCGACCGAAGTCCCGTGGCCTCAGCGATGTCCCCTGGACTTCATGGTGGTACCTGAACCTTGGCCCCTCTCTCCGTGGAACCTGTCGTACCCACCGCGCTTGGCTGGTGCCACCCGATCGTCCGCGAGTGGTTTGTCCAGCGATTCGGCACGCCGACCGAGCCGCAGACCGACGGCTGGCCGCCCATCCTGGCCGGCCGCAGCACGCTGATCTCGGCGCCGACGGGATCCGGCAAGACGCTGGCGGCGTTTCTCGCCTGCATCGACCGGCTGGTGCGGCACGCGGCGGACGGCACGCTGACGAGCCGGACGGAAGTGCTGTACGTCTCGCCGCTGAAGGCGCTCGGCAACGACATTCAGAAGAACCTCGACGGGCCGCTCGCCGAGATCGCGGCGCTCGCCGCCGAACGCGGCGTGCCGCTGGCCGAGATTCGCACGGCCGTGCGCACCGGCGACACCTTGATGCCGGCGCGCCGCGCGATGCTCGCCCGGCCGCCGCACATCCTCGTCACGACGCCGGAGTCGCTCTACATCCTGCTCACGGCCGAGAAGAGCCGCGCCGTCCTGAAGTCGGTCCGCACGGTCATCGTCGACGAGATCCACGCCGTCGCGGACGACAAGCGCGGCGCGCACCTGGCGCTGTCGCTCGAGCGCCTCGAGGCGCTGGCGGATGGCCCGATCACCCGCATCGGCCTGTCCGCGACGCAGAAGCCGATCGACCTCGTCGCGCAGTTCCTCGCCGGCGCGGGACGTCCCGAGCCGATCGTCGTACAGGTGACGCCGAGGCGTCAGCTCGACCTGGCGATCGAGGTGCCTGGCGACGAGCTTGGCGCCGTGGCCACGCACGAGCTGTGGGCGGAGATCTACGAGCCGCATCGCGACGCTCGTCGGCGAGCATCGTTCGACCCTCGTCTTCGTCAACACCCGACGGCTGGCGGAGCGGCTGTGCCACCACTTGTCGGAGAGACTGGGCGCGGGCGTCGTGGCCGCGCATCACGGCAGCCTGGCCCGGAAGACGCGCCTCGACGCCGAAGCGCGCCTCAAGGCGGGCGATCTGCGGGTGCTCGTCGCCACCGCCTCCCTCGAACTGGGCATCGACATCGGCACGGTCGACCTGGTGTGCCAGGTCGGATCGCCGCGATCGATTGCCGTGGCGCTTCAGCGCATCGGACGCGCCGGCCACTGGCGCGGCAGCCATTCCGAAGGGCCGCCTCTTTCCGACGACCTGCGACGAGCTGGTCGAGTGCGCGGCCCTCGTGCTCGCGATCCGGCGCGGCGACCTCGATACGCTCGTCATGCCCGACCCGCCGCTCGACGTGATGGCGCAGCAGATCGTCGCCATGTGCGCCGCCGAGGAGTGGTCTGTCGACGCGCTCTTCGACGCCGTGCGCCGCGCCTATCCCTATCGCGACCTCGCCGCGCGCGGACTTCGACGAGATCATCGACATGCTCTCGCAGGGCATCGCCGCCCGCCGCGGCCGGTACGGCGCGTATCTGTTCCACGACCGCGTCAACGGACGCGTGCGCGGGCGCCGCGGCAGCCGCCTTGCCGCCATCACCAACGGCGGCGCGATTCCCGACACCGGGCTCTATACCGTCGTCGCCGAACCCGAGGGCACGGTGGTCGGCACGGTGGACGAGGACTTCGCGGTCGAGAGCATGGCCGGCGACGTCATGCTCCTCGGCAACACCTCGTGGCGCATCCGGCGCGTCAGCATCGCGGGCCGCGTGCTCGTCGAAGATGCGCACGGCGCCGCGCCGACCATCCCGTTCTGGCGCGGCGAGGCGCCCGGCGCGCACGCCCGAGCTGTCGCAGCTACGTCGCCGAGGTCCGCGAGACCGTCAGCCGGCTCGCCGCCTGAAGCGACGCCCGCGCGCGGCCGCGGCGCATCGCGACACGGCGGCCGCCGCGGTCGCCTGGCTGACGCAGCGACTGCGGCTCTCGACCGCGCCGGGGCCGAGCAGGTCGTCGACTACGTCGTCGACCGGCCGCACGGTGCTCGGCGCCGTGCCGACGGGGACGACGATCATCGCCGAGCGCTTCTTCGACGAAGGCGGCGGGATGCAGCTCGTCATCCATTCGCCGCTCGGCGCGCGGATCAACAAAGCGTGGGGCCTCGCGCTGCGCAAGCGCTTCTGCCGATCGTTCAACTTCGAGCTGCAGGCCGCGGCGACCGACAACGGCATCAACATCGCGCTCGCCGAGCAGCACAGCTTTCCGCTGGCGGACGTCTTCCGCTACCTCCGGCCCGCGACGGCGCGGGACGTGCTCGAGCAGGCCGCGCTGGCGTCGCCGATCTTCGGCACGCGATGGCGCTGGGACGCGAGCCGCGCGCTCGCGCTACAGCGCTTCCGGAACGGCAAGAAGGTTCCGATTCACCTGCAGCGCCTGCAGTCCGACGACCTGCTCGCGTCGGTCTTTCCGGATGTCGCCGCGTGCCAGGAAAACATCGAGGGCGACATCGTCGATTCCCGAGCACCCGCTCGATTCGCGAGGTGATGAAGGACGTCCTCACCGAGGCGATGGACATCGACGGCCTGCTCGCCCTGCTCGACCGGATCGCCGACGGATCGATTCGCTGTCTGGCCGTGGACACGCCGGTCCCGTCGGTGTTCTCGCACGAGATCCTCAACGCCAATCCGTACGCCTACCTCGACGACGCGCCGCTCGAGGAGCGGCGCGCCCGGGCCGTGCAGATGCGGCGCACGCTGCCCGAAACGGTCCTGTCGGAGATCGGACGCCTGGATCCCGCAGCGATTGCCGAGGTCTGCGAGGATGCCTGGCCAGAAGTGCGCGACGCCGACGAGCTGCACGATGCGCTGCAGACGCTCGTGGCCCTGCCCGAGGACTTCGCGGCGCGCCCGGTCGACTCCTGGCGTCCCTGGCTGCAGGCGCTCGCGCAGGACCGGCGGGCGGGCCGATTCGCGCGCCGGCGGGCCGCACCTACTGGGTCGCCGCCGAGCGCGCGAAGACGTTTCTCGTCGTGTTTCCCGGAGCTGAAGCGCTCGGGCGATCTCCCCGACGTCGAGACGGCCGCTCCGGCATCGCGTGACGAGGCGCACGTCGCAGGCTCGTGCAGGGCTGGCTCACGCACACGGGGCCGGCGACCACCCGTGAAATCGCCGGCTGGCTCGGCCTCGACATGAACGACATCGAGGAAGCCGTGCTGCGCATCGAAGCTACGGGATGGGCATTGCGCGGCCGCTTCCGCGGCACGGCGACGCACGATCTCGGCGAGGAATGGTGCGAGCGCCGCCTGCTCGCCCGAATCCATCGCCTGACGCTGGGCGCGCTGCGGCGCGAGATCGCCCCCGTGACCTCGGCGGAGTTCATGCGCTGGCTGCTGGCTTGGCAGCACCTGACGCCCGGGCACGCAGGTCGCTGGCGAACGCGGCACGCTCGAAGTCCTGAGCCAGCTGCAGGGCTTCGAAGCGTCCCGCCAACGCGTGGGAGCGCGCAGCTACTGGCGCGCCGCGTCATCAACTACGACCCGGAAGACCTCGATCGTCTGTGCCTCGGCGGGCACGTCGGCTGGGGCCGGCTCTCCCCGCATCCCGCGACGCTCGAGGTCGTCCCGGCGACCGGCCGCCGCGTCGATTCCCACGAGCGTCGCGCCCATCGCCTTCTTCGTCCGTGAGGAGGCCGCGTGGATGACGCCGCGGCGCAAAGCCAGCGACGGTGCCGGCGTCGCCGGGCTGAGTCACGCCGCGGGCGAGACGCTGAGCCTGCTGCACCGCGCCGGCGCGTCGTTCTTCGCCGACATCGTCCGCGGCACGGGCCGCCTGAAATCCGAAGTCGAGGGCGCGCTTTGGGAGCTGGTGGCGGCCGGACTGGTCACCGCCGACGGCTTCGACAATCTCCGCGCGCTCATCGACCCGCGTCGTCGCGCCGGTCAGGGACAGGGGCGGGCCGCTCGCCCGCGGCACAGCGCGGGACGCTGGTCGCTGCTTCACGCGGCACCGGCCGGCGATCCGGCACGGCTGCCACCGAAGCCGACCTGCTGGATGCTGCTGCGACGCTACGGCGTCGTATTCCGTGACCTGCTGGCACGCGAGAGCGTGCTGCCGACCTGGCGCGAGCTGCTCGTGATGTTCCGGCGGCTCGAGGATCGGGGCGAGGTGCGGGGCGGACGGTTCGTCGCCGGGTTCATCGGCGAGCAGTTCGCGCTGCCACTGGCCGTCGAATCACTGCGGGCGCTCGCGGCACCGCGCGCCGAGCGGAGACACGATCACGATTGGCGCGGCCGATCCGCTCAATCTGGTCGGCATCCTCGTGCCCGGCGAGCGGGTGCCTGCCCTCTCGGGTCGAACGGTGTCCTATCGGGACGGCGTGTGCGTGCCGGACGCGCCGGCGGGCTCGGCGGCGCTCAACGCCGCGTCGTAGCGTCGCCGCTGTCGTATCCCTGCCGCGCCTGCACGTCGAAGCTGCCAGGACGCGTCACGCGCACGGTAATCGCATGCCAGCCGCCGCGCGTCACGCCGGCCGGCGTGTAATACAGCACATAGCCGTGCCGGAACGCTTCAAGCGCGAGTTTGAACGCGGCGACGACGTCTGCGGGTGACGCCGCCGGCGGATACAGCGCTCCGCCGGTCTGGGCCGCGGCCGCGGCCAGCGCGTCGAACGCCGGACTCGGATAGGCGTCAGGCACGCCGCTCACCTTGACGAGCACGATGTGCAGCACGGCATCGGTGTGCGCGGCGAGCGCGGGCAGTGCGCTGTAGCCGAGCAGACTGGCGTTGTCGTAGCCGTCCGTGAAGACGAACACCAGATGCCGGCGTTCGGGCCGCGGCGCGCGCGCCAGCGCCATGGCCATCGCGTCGAGCAGCGACGTCATGTGACCCGTCCGAATCGCGTCGACGTTGACGCGGCCGGACAGTCGCTGCATCGGCAGAATTTCGTGCACCTCGGTGTCGAACGTCAGCACGCGCAGCTGTTCGTCTGGCCGCAGCTCGGCGGCCATGCGCCGGACGTCGGTCCTGAAACGGTCGAGGCTTCGGATCACGCTGCCGCTGGTGTCGACGACGATCGTGACGTCAGCGGACACGCGGTCCGCGGCCACGGCCGTGATCTGCTGCGGTACCCCGTTGTCCTCGAGCGCGAAGTCGGCGGCGGAGAGGCCTGAGACGACCGAACGCGCGGTGTGCACCGACACCTGGACGGCAACGACGTCGCTGACGGCGCGGAACGTCGGCTGCTGCTGGCGCGCCTGCAGGGTCATGGCCGTCGCCAGGACGGCCAGAGATGCCCACGCTGCGGGCCGGCGCCTCACTTGATCGCCTCATGCAGCTGGTCGAGCAGCGCCAGGTAGTTGCGGAAGTCGCCGCGCGGGTACTCGCGCCAGGGATCGACGGCGGGCGGCTTCGCCGACAGAAAGCCGGCGGTCAGGGCCTCGGCCTCGCCCACCTGTCCGTGCGTCACCAGCAGCGCGGAGAGCAGCGTCGATGCCGATCGCGCGTGTGGCACTCGCTCGAGCGCGGACCGGTAGCCGCGAATCGCCTCGTCGGTCCGGCCGGCCCGCGCGTCCGTCCAGGCGAGGAACAGCCGGGCAAGGTACGAGACGAACGGATCGTGTTCGGCCGCGGCATCCGCGCCTCGAAATGCCTGGACCGCGGCCTCGATCTCGCCAAGCCGCAGCAGGACGTCGCCGAGGCGGAGGCGCGCCTCCGCGCCGACGACAGGATCGCCGGCGAGCGCTCGAAACATTTCCGCGACATGCTCCAGCGCCGCCCTGTCGGTCGCGGGAGCGCCAGCCGAGGGCACGCGCGCGGCCAGCCGATCGAGCGCGACGGGCGTCTGGTCGGTCACCGTCCTGCCAATCGTCACGACTGGCTGTGAGGCCACGGCGTCCGCGACGAACGCCTGCGCCAGCCGGAAATGCGGATCGTCGGGAAATCGCGCAAGCGCGTGGCCCAGATGCGCCGTGTCGCTCAGGATCGCCCACATCCCGTCCGCCTCTGCGAGCGCGACCGACGCGCGCATCCACAGGGCTTCGTCGGGCGACGGCGGACCGGCCTTGCGAAAGCTCTCGCACGCCCATTCGACGAGAGTCGTCGGCCAGGCATCCTTCGCGGCCGTCACCTCGAGCGCAAGCGAGGCGGCTGTCAGCCGCCGGCGGGCGAGCTGCTGCGCACCGCCTTTCGCGATCCACTCCTCCGCATCGACGGTGCTGAAGCCGCCCAGGTACACGAGCGCCGCGATGGCGCCGTCGTAGTCACCGGAGACGTAGCGATCGAGCGCATCGCCGGTCGCGGAGCGGACACGAGGCACGGTCTGGCGCGCCGGGGCCGGCGGCGGCTGTCCGCGCGGTCCGGGAGCCGACGGCGGTCCAGGCGGGCCTTGCGGCAGCGAGGCAGCGAGGACCAGCCCCGCAATCAACCACACACGCATCGACGAGTCACCGAGCAGGACAGGCGGGCTTCCCGATCATGACATGGCGGACGGGCCCAGCGCGCCACAATTGCGGCCGCCAGGCGCCGGGAACGCGACGAGGACGCGCTACGCCTTGAGGGCGGCGATCATCGCGGGCACGACCTCGAACAGATCGCCGACGATGCCGTAGTCGGCGACCTCGAAGATCGGCGCGTCCGCGTCCTTGTTGATCGCGACGATCGTGCGGGCGCCCTTCATCCCGACAACGTGCTGGATGGCGCCCGAGATGCCAAGCGCGAGGTAGAGCTTCGGCGCCACCGTCTGGCCGGAGCTGCCGATCTGGCGCTCCATCGGCAGCCAGCCGGCATCGCAAATCGGGCGCGACGCTGCGACTTCAGCGCCGAGCGCTTCGGCGAGCTGCTGCGCCAGGGCGATGTGCTCGGGTCCCTTGATCCCGCGTCCGACGGCGACGATGCGCTCGGCCTCGGACAGATCGACGGCCTGCTTCGCCTCGCGGAACGGCGCCTCGGTCTTCTGTCGGATGCGCGGCGGGATCGACCGCGGCCGGCACGACGTTCACTGGCGCCGGCGCGCTGCCCTTCCTGACGGCATCCGCGCGGAACGCGCTGATCTGGAACGTCGCCAGGTGCGGCGGCGGTCCGTCGAGGACCACATCGGCGCTGACCTTGCCCTGGAACATCTGGCGCACGAACACCGGCGCGGCGCCGCCGGTCTTGACGGCCACGCAGTCGGTCGCGATCGCGCGGTCGAGCCTGGCCGCCAGCCGCGGCGCGAAGTCGCGCGTCTGGTACGTGTGCGGCAGGAGCACGAGTGACGGCGAGCGCTGGCCGATCAGCGCCGCCAGCGCATCGACGTAGCCGTCGTGGTGTAGGTAGCGAGCGCGTCGTGCTCGAGCGCGATCACCTCCGCGACGTCGGCCGCGGCCAGCTCGCTGCGCCGCCGCGCCCACGCCTTGGCCGGGCACGACCACGGCGATCGAACCGCCAAGGGTCTGCGCCGCCGCAACGGCCTCCCACGAAGCGCGGTTCAGCGCGCCGTCCTTCTGTTCCGCGACGACGAGCAACATGCGAAACCTTCTCCCTCTTTCACGTACTAGCGCGACTCGATCACCCGGTCGTCGCGAAGGGCCTGCACGAGCGTCTTCGCCGCCTCGGCGGGTGGCCCGGGAATGACGCGTGTCCGCTTGGCCTTCTCGGGGACGTACACGGCCACGATCCGCTGGCGCGGCGCGCCGGACGCCGGCGCCGCCACAGTGCGGATTTCCTTCTTCTTCGCCGCCATGATCCCCTTCAGCGTCGCGTAGCGAAGCTGGTTGATGCCGCTCTGGATCGTCAGCACCGCGGGCAGCGGCATCGCGATCCACTGGAACCACCCGCCCTCGAGCTCGCGCTTCACTCGCAGCCGCCCCTGCCCTGAGCTTGTCGAGGGTCGACCTTCACCTCCATGATGATCGTCGAGTGCGCCATGCCGAGCTTCTCGGCGAGGACGACGCCCACCTGCGCGAAACCCTGGTCGTCGGACTGCAGACCGGTCAGGACGAGATCCACCGCGCTCGTCCTTGAGCGCCGCTGCGAGCGCGTCGGCCACGCCAAAGGCGTCCGCCGTGGCCAGATCGTCGCCGTTCACGTGGATCGCGCGGTCGGCGCCGCGGGCGAGCGCCTCGCGAATGACCTGCACGACCCGCGCCGGCCCGGCCGACACGACGACGACCTCGCCGCCGTGCTGCTCTTTCAGGCGCAGGGCTTCTTCGAGCGCGTAGGCGTCCGGCTCGTTGAGCTCCCAGCTGGCGTCCTGATCGCGGACCCACGTCCTGGCGTCGTTGATGCGGACCTGCCATTCTCGCGTCACGACCTGCTTGATACAAACGGCGATCTTCATGGCGGGCGGCGTTACCCCTCGTATCTCTTGAGCACGAGCGTGCCGTTCGTGCCGCCGAAGCCGAACGAATTCGACAGCGCGTAGCGGATGCGCATCGGGCGCTTCGCGTTGGGCGCGTAGTCGAGGTCGCACGCCGGATCGGGCGCGTCGAGGTTGATCGTCGGCGGCGCGACCTGATCGCGCACCGCGAGGGCGGTGATGCCGGCCTCCAGCCCGCCCGCCGCGCCGAGCAGGTGGCCCGTCATCGACTTGGTCGACGACATCACGAGCTTGTAGGCGTGCTCGCCGAACGTCGTCTTGACCGCCAGCGTCTCGGTCGGGTCGTTGATGGGCGTCGACGTGCCGTGCGCGTTGATGTAGTCCACATGGTCGGGCGCGACGCCGGCCTTGCGCAGCGCCATGCGCATCGATCGCACGGCGCCGTTGGCGTCCTCGGGCTGGCCGGTCAGGTGGTACGCGTCGGCCGACAGCCCGTAGCCGGCGATTTCGGCGTAGATCGTCGCGCCGCGCCGCCGTGCCGTCTCGTAGCTCCTCGAGGATGACGATGCCCGCGCCCTCGCCGATGACGAAGCCGTCGCGGTCCTTGTCGAACGGCCGGCTCGCTCGCGCCGGCTCGTCGTTGCGCGTCGACAGCGCGCGCATCGCGGCGAAGCCGCCGACGCCCATCGGCGTGATGGACGCCTCCGAGCCGCCCGCGATCATGACGTCCGCGTCGCCGCGCCGGATGATCTCCGAACGCCTCGCCGATCGCGTGGGCCGACGCCGTGCACGCCGTGCACGTCGCCAGATTCGGCCCGCGCGCGCCGAAGCGGATCGAGACCTGGCCGGCGGCCAGGTTGATGATCGACGCGGGAATGAAGAACGGCGAGATGCGCCGCGGTCCGCCGCGGAGCAGCTCCTTGTGCTCGCGCTCGATCGTCGAGAACCCGCCGATGCCCGACGCGATGAACACGCCGACCTCGTCGGCGTTCTCGGGCGTCACCTCGAGCCGCGCGTCGTCCACCGCGAACTGGCTCGCCGCCAGCGCGTACTGAATGAAGACGTCGGCCTTCTTGACGTCCTTCTTGTCCATGAACCGCAGCGGGATCGAACCCCTTGACCTCGCCCGCGATGCGCGTCGTGAACTGACCGGCGTCGAAGCGCGTGATCGGGCCGATCCCGCTCTGGCCCGACGAAGAGCGCTGCCCAGTTCGCCTCGGTGCCGATGCCGACGGACGAGATCAGGCCGACGCCGGTGACGACCACTCGCCTGGTCACGTCGCCTCGCTTCCCGGCTACTTCTTCTTCGCGTGGCCTTCGATGTACTCGATGGCTTCCTTCACGCGCGTGATCTTCTCGGCGTCCTCGTCGGGAATCTCGATCCCGAACTCTTCCTCGAAGGCCATGACGAGCTCGACCGTGTCGAGCGAGTCAGCCCCGAGATCGTCGACGAACGACGCATCCGGCGTCACTTCCTCTTCATCGACGCCCAACTGCTCGACGATGATCTTCTTGACCTGATCAGCAACGGCCATTCACTCCTCCTCGGCCCGTACCCCGGCCGCGCTCCCGCGCCGCTCAGATATACATCCCGCCGTTGACGGCGAGCACGTGCCCCGTAATATACGATGCCTCATCCGAGGCCAGGAACACTACCGCCGACGCGACGTCGTCGGGCGTGCCCAGCCGCTTGAGCGGAATCTTGTCCGCCCACTCTTCGTGCGCGCCGTCCGCAAGGGCCCGCGTCATGTCGGTGTCGATCAGCCCCGGCGCGACGGCGTTCACCGTGATGTTACGCGAGGCCACCTCGAGCGCCAGCGCCTTGGTGAAGCCGATCAGGCCCGCCTTCGACGCGGCGTAGTTCGCCTGGCCGGCGTTGCCGGACTGCCCCACGACGGACGTCATGTTGATGATGCGGCCCGAGCGCTGCTGATCATGGGCTTGAGCACGGCCTGCGCGCGTCGAAAACGCGGCGGTGAGGTTGGTCGCGATGACGGCGTCCCAGTCCGCTCGCTTCATCCGCAGGATCAGCTGGTCGCGCGTGATGCCGGCGTTGTTGACCAGCACGTCGATCCGGCCGAATTCGCCGGAGAATCGACGCAACGGCGGCCTCCACGACCGAGCCGTCGGTGACATCGAGTGCGACGGCGGCGGCCTGCCCGCCGGCGTCGCGAATCTCGGCCGCGACGGCCTGCGGCGTTGTCGCCGCGGGCGGCCGCCATGACCATGGCGCCCCGTTCGGCGAGCCGGCGCGCAATCGCTCGCCCGATACCTCGAGACGCGCCGGTGACCAGGGCCACACGACCCTCCATACTCCCCATGGCAACCCACCTACTTCAGCACACGGCCGCCAGAGGCGCAACTCCGGCGGCGGTCGTCCAAGGCCCCCGGGGAGCATATCCGGAGGACATGAAGCGTTGTACCATCGGGCCTGGTCGAACCCGTGGCTGAATTTCCGACCGATTCGTCGCCAGAGCCAGTGTTGCCGCCGCTCAAGCTGTCGGCGCACGAGGCGCTGTCGCTGTTGTCGGAGACCAGTCTCGGGCAGTTCTTCCAATGCGCACCAGCCACCCTTTGGATGACCGACAGGACACTGACGCTGACGTTCGTGCAAGGCGCGATCCTGCGGGCGCTGGAGATTGCTCCGGAGAAGCTGCTCGGCCGGACGCTCCCGGACCTGCTGCTCGACGGCCGCGAGGATCACCCGATCATTCAAGGGCACCTCACGGCGCTCGCGGGCCACGAGACCTCGGTCCGCATCGAGTGGGGCGGCAATCTGTACAACGCGCGCATCGCCCCGCTGCGCGACGCGAGTGGGGCCATCATCGGCTGCGCCGGCTCGCACCAGCAGATCGGCTGGCTGCCCGACGACGAGGGTCTGCTCCGCGAAAGCGACGCGCGGCTCCAACGCATCCTCGACTCGAACATGATCGGCATCGTGTTCGGCAACGACGAGGGCCAGATCACCGGACGCGAACGACGCGTTCCTGCAGCTCGCCGGCTACACGCGGGAGGATCTGGTGGCCGACGGCATTTCCTGGCCCGCGCTGACGCCGGTCGAATGTCACGGGCGCCAGCTCGCGGCCATCGACGAAGTCCGCCAAATGGGCCGCTGCACGCCGTTCGAGACGCAGGCTCATCCGCAAGGACGGCCGCACGTGCCCGTGCTCGTCGGCGGCGCGCGCCTGTCGGCCCGCCGGCGCGAGGGCGTGGCGTTCGTGCTCGACATCTCGGATCGGCATCGCGTCCGCCGCCAGCTCACGGCGGAGCTCGCGTGCGCCGACGCCTTGCTGTGTGAGGCGGCGCAAGAGACCGCGTTCGCGCACGCGCTCGTCGCCGTGCGTGACGCGCCGAATTTACGACCGTCGAGTGGTGGGAGCGATCGGCCGGCGGCTCGGCGACCCGCCACGCCGCGACGTCACCTGACACACGCGACGACAACGCCGGACTCGTTGACAGGGCGCTCGCGACGGGAGTCCCGCAGCACGGCCGTCGGGCGTGCGTGGCCGTGCCGATTGACAGGGCGGGAGGGCCGGCGAGCGCGGTCGTGGTCTCCGGCCTCACGGCGCTGGAGCCTGCGCTTATCGACACGCTTGCGGCCATCGGCAGGCGCCTGCAGGCGTTCCGCCAGCGGCCGCCGCGCTAGGACCCTTGTGCGGGCCCGCCCAGCGCCGCGGCCAGCCGCTCGACCATGCGCCCAGCCGCGAGCCTGGCCGACATCGCAATCGCGCTCTCGATCGCCTGCGCCGACGACCGGCCGTGCCCGACCAACGCCAGGCCAGCCAGCCCGAGGAGCGGCGCGGCACCCCGCTCCGCGTAGTCCACGCGTCGCTGGAAGCGCTGCAAGCTGTGACCCACGTCGCGGTCTCGCGCCGCATCCTCAGCGCAGCTCGTCGCCGAGCAGAGCCGCCACGAACTCAACCAGCCCCTCGCCGACCTTCAACGCGATGTTGCCCGTAAACCCGTCGAGTCACGACGACGTCCACGTCGCCGCTGAACAGCCGGCGAGCGTCGAGGTTGCCGACGAATCGAATCGGGCGCCGACGAGAGCAGCGCGTGCGCCTCGCGAATCGAGGTCCGTGCCCTTGCCGGCTTCTTCGCCAATCGAGAGCAAGCCGACGCGGGGCATCCGCGACGCTCGAGGGCAATGCGGGCGTAGGCGGCGCCCATCAACGCAAACTGCAGCAGATGATCGGGACGGCATTCGACGTTGGCGCCAGCGTCGAGAAGAATCGCGGCGCCGGTGCGCGTGGGAAGTGTGACGGCGAGCGCGGGCCTGACGACCGCCGGCAGCAGCCCGAGCGCCGCGTGCGCCGCGAGCAGCCTCGCGCCGGTATGTCCGGCGCTGAACATGGCGTCCGCCCGACCGGCGGCCACCAGCTCCGCGGCGACCTTGACTGAGGCGTCGTGGCTTGCGCCGCAGTGCGGCGAGCGGCGCCTCGTCCATCTCGACGACCTCGGGCGCGTCCACGATGTCGATGGCCGCGTCCGCGGCCCCGACACGCGCGAGCTCCTGGCGAAGGCGATCGGCGGGGCCGACCAGCGTGACGTGAGGCCGGAACGCGCGGCGGCGCGGACCGCGCCGGCGACGACGGCGCCCGGCGCCAGATCGCCGCCCATGGCGTCGACGGCGACGATAGTGGATCACGCTCGGCAAGGCGGGCGACCGGGGCCCGCGTTACTCCTCGGCGACCGCGCGCACCTGACGGCCGCGGTAGTAGCCGCAGTTGTGGCAGACCAGGTGGGGCGGACGCAGCTCATGGCACTGCGGGCACTCGCCCATCGCTATCGGCTTCAGGGCATCGTGCGTGCGGCGCTTGGCCGTCCGCGTCTTCGAGTGGCGTCGCTTGGGATTCGGCATCGTGACCTCTACTGAAACGCAACTGTCGAAACTCTCACTCGCGGCGTCAGCCCCGTGACTTCAGGCGTCTGAGCGCGTCCATCCGCGGATCGACCCAGGTCGACACGCAACTGCACGTCTCGCGGTTGCGGTTGATGCCGCACACCGGGCACAACCCCTGGCAATCCTCCCGGCACAGCGGCTTCATCGGCACCGCGAGAAAGAACTGCTCTCGCATCAGCTCGCGAAGATCCACGGTGTCGTCCCGGTAGTACGACACGCCGAGATCGTCCTCGGCGACTTCCTGCTCGGCCGCGCCCGTGTTCTCCTTCGCGGGCAGCAGCAGCACGTCGATCTCCGCGTCGACCGGCACGGCAAACGGCTCGAGGCAGCGGCTGCAGTCGCACTCGAGCGTCGTGACGACGCGTCCGGTGAGGCGCACCTTCTGCGCGTCCTTCCGCACCTCGCCGGTCAACTGGACCGGCGCCGCGAGCCGGAAGTCCTCGCGGTCGAGCGCGAACGACGACGGCTCGAACTTCCGTTCCAGACGTTCGACACCGCGGAGCCGACTGAGATCGAGCAACATGATCGTTCAGGCCGGCCCGTCACGGCCATGCCAAACCACGATCTTACCGCAGGTCCGGCGGCCCGCCAAAACCTGGCGTCAGACGCTCCAGGACCGCGGGACGAAGATCTCCTCGAAGAGCGAGACGGCGTAGCGGTCGGTCATCCCGGCCAGGAAATCCCTGGTCGCGGCGTCCAGTCCCTCCGTCTCGATGGTCGTCCGGTCGAGGTACTGGTCCGGGCGCGCGCGGAGCTTCTCCCACAGCCCGCCGAGAACGCCGGACGCCTTCTCGAACTCGGCGGTCGCGCGCGGATTCTCGTAGACCGCCTCGAACAGGAAGCTGCGCAGCGCGAGGGTCGCGTTGAGCACGGCGTCGCTCATGCGGACCTCGGTCCAGTCCGCCCTCGAGGGTCCGCGTGACGACGTCGGTGACCATCGTGTTGATGCGCTGGGACGCGGTGCGGCCCAGCACGCCAATGGCGTCGGCGGGCAGTGCCGCCTCCTCGAGGATGCCGGCGCGCACGGCGTCGTCGATGTCGTGATTGACGTAGGCGATGATGTCGGCGACGCGGGCAATCTGCCCCTCGACCGTGCTCGCGCGATGCTCGGGACCGGCGCCGACCGGCAGCCCGTGCTTGCCTTTCGAATGCCGCGCGATGCCGTCGCGCACTTCCCACGTCAGGTTCAGCCCCTGCCGCCCGTTCTCGAGGACGTCGACAATCCGAAGGCTCTGCTCGTAGTGGCTGAAGCCGCCGGGCACGAGCGTGTCGATCACGCGCTCGCCGGCGTGGCCGAACGGCGGATGCCCGAGGTCGTGCCCGAGCGCGATCGCCTCGGTCAGCTCCTCGTGCAGGCGGAGCACCTTGGCGATGCTGCGCGCGATCTGCGAGACCTCGAGCGTGTGCGTGAGACGCGTCCGGTAGTGATCGCCGGTCGGGGCGAAGAACACCTGCGTCTTGTGCTTGAGCCGGCGAAACGCCTTGCAGTGGATGATCCGGTCGCGATCGCGCTGGAACACCGGCCGGATCGGATCCTGCGGCTCGGGCCGCAGCCGGCCGCGGCTGTCGGCGCTCTTGGCCGCCTGGGGCGCCAGGAACTCGCGCTCGCGGGCCTCGAGGGATTCACGAATCGTCGCCATGGGGGGCTCAAGTGTATCGCGGCTGCCGGGGGGCGCCAGGCGCCTAGCGGAGCACGTCGCGCAGAAAGCTCGTGCCGTGCGCCAGCGGCGGAACCCCGAAGACTTCCGCGATCGTCTGGCCGAGATCGGCGAAGCTCGATCGCGTCCCGAGATCCGTACCCGGCCGCACGGCGGCGCCCGCCACCATCACCGGGCACGTACTCCCGCGAGTGGTCGGTCGACGGCGTCGTCGGGTCGTTGCCGTGATCGGCGGTCACGACCAGTAGATCGGTCGGCGACAGTCTGGACAGCAGCGCGGCCAGCCGCGCGTCGAAGCGCTCGAGATTGGCCGCGTACCCCGCCGTGTCATTGCGATGGCCATACTGCGTGTCGAAGTCCACGAGGTTGGCGAAGATCAGACCTGCCGGCGTCGCCGACAGCTCACTCATGACGAGATCCATGCCGTGATCGTCGGACGTCGTGTGCACCGCTCGCGTCAGGCCCCGGCCGGCGAAAAGATCCTCGATCTTGCCGATACCCACGACGACGTGACCGGCGGCGGTGAGGCCGTCGAGCAGCGTTCGGCCTATCGGCTCGAGCGCGAAGTCGCGTCGATTGGCGGTGCGTCGGAAGTGGCCAGGCGTGCCGACGAACGGCCGCGCGATGACGCGCCCGACGCCCAGCCCGCGTGCCACGAGCTCGAACGCGACGTGGCAAATGCGGTACTGCTCGTCGATCGGGATGACCTGCTCGTGAGCCGCAATCTGGAAGACGCTGTCGGCCGACGTGTACACGATCGGCGCGCCCGTGCGCATGTGCTCCGGCCCCAGCTGATCGATGATCACCGTGCCGGACGCGACGACGTTGCCGATCGTCGCGCGGCCGATCCGGCGCTCGAACTCGCGCATGACATCGGCGCTGAAGCCGTGCGGAAACGTGGGAAACGGCGCGATCGAGCACGATGCCGGCGATTTCCCAGTGACCGGTCACCGAGTCCTTGCCGGGCGACGCCTCGGCCATCCGGCCGGCCGCCCCGCGCGCCGCCGGAGCGTCGCCGCCGATGTCCACGATGCGCGCGAGCCCGAGCGATCGCAGCGTCGGCACGCGAAGCGGCACCTCGCGCGCGATGTTGCCCGACCGTGTTGCTCCCCTCATCGCCGTACGCGCGCCGCATCGGGCAGCTCGCCGACGCCGACCGAGTCCATCACGATGAGGATGACGCGCTCAACCGGCATCGGCGGTCGGCAGGAAGGCCGCGACGAGGTCGCGGGCCGCGGCGGCCGTCGCGGGCGCCTCGCCGGGCCCGTCGAGCCAGCGTACGTCAGGCTCTTTGCGGAACCAGATCAACTGACGCCGCGCGTAGCGCATGTTCTCGCGCACGATGAGCTCGCGCGTCGCGGCCAGATCCCGCGCGCCGCGCCGCATCTCGAGAATCTGCCGGTAGACCAGCCCGCTGAAGGCATGCGCCGTCTCGGGCACGCCCGCCGCCAGCAGCCGCTCGACTTCCTGCACGACCCCGCGGGCCAACTGGTCGTCCACCCGCCTCGCGACGCGCTCGCGGAGCATCGGGCGCGGCACATCGAGTCCCAGCGCGAGCACGCGCATGCCCGCGATGGGCGACGCGGTCTCGCGCGAAATGCGAGGTGAGCGGTCGTCCCGTCAGCAGGTAGACCTCGAGCGCGCGCACCAGGCGTTTCTCGTCACGGGGCTGGATTCGCGCCGCCGACGCGGGATCGACGCGCGCGAGCCAGCGATGCAGCGCGCTCGACGCCGCGCGCCCGGGCCACCGCGTGCAATCTCGCGCGCAGCGTCTCGTCACGCGCCGGACCGGGAAACAGCCCGCGCACGAGCGCGCGATAGTAGAAGCCGGTGCCGCCCACGAGGATCGGCACGCGCCCGCGCGCGCCGATGGCGCAGACCACCGCGGCCGCCGCCCGCGCGTATTCGCGCCGCCGAGTACGTCTCGGCCGGACCGACCACGTCGACGAGATGATGCGGAATGCCGCGCTGATCGGCCGCCGGCAGCTTGTCCGTGCCGATGTCGACGCCGCGGTAGACGGCCGTGGAATCACAGGCGACGATCTCCCCGTTGAACCCCTCCGCGAGGCGCAGGCCCAGACCGCTCTTGCCCGTCGCCGTCGGCCCGACGATCGCGACCAGAACGCTCAGCGGATGCCTTCGTTGTAGTGGAACGTCACGACGAACGACGCCTGCTCGGCCGGATACTCGGCCGGCAGCGGCATCGTCGGATTCGACGTCCGGATGGCGCCGAGCGCCGCGTTCGTGAACGCCGTAACGGCGCTCGGCGCCACGATGCGCAGGTCGGTGATCGACCCGTCGCGGTGCACGTTGAACGCGAGCACGACGTGGCCCGACATCACCATCGCCGCGTCCGGCACGAACCAGTTGCTCTTGACCTGGGCGACGAAGCGCGCCAGCCAGGGCCCGAACTCGACGCCCTTCGAGTCGAACTGGATGTCAGGGTCCTGCTGGCTCAGGCCCCCCTTCGGGTTGTTGAAATTCTGGTCCTGCAGGTAGCGCTGGAGGTTGCGCAGCGAGTCCCCAAGCGAGCCGCCGCTCCGCTCGGCCACCGTGACCGGCGGCGCGTCGGGGATCACCTTGGCGGCCATCGCCGGCGTCGGCGCTGGTGTCGGGGTCGGGGTCGGCGCCGGGGGATCGGGCGTCTCGGCGCCGGCGGCTTTCGCCTTCTCGGTCGGCGCCCCCTCGACCTTCTCCGGCGTCACGCCGCGGGAGAACGGCATCGCATTCTCCGGCTTGGGCGCGCGCTCGACCGTCGCGCTGCGGCGGTCCTTGTCGGACTGATCGACGTTCGGCTTGGGCGGGGCCACGCGATCGCGCAGGGGCGTGATCTGCACGAACCGCACCTGGTCGGGATTGGGCTGCACGGGGACCGGTTCGGCCTTGCTCTCGAACAGCGACGCCGGCGCGAACAGAATGAAGAGCACGAACGCGATGTGCACCGCCAGCGACAGCATCCCGCCGCGCCACGTGTTCGACGAGGCGAGCCTCGGCGTATCCGGCCGATAGTCTTCGAGATCCAGATACATCTGTCGCAGTTTCCAGAATACAACGGCAGGGCGCCCGCCGCCCCTAGATCGGTAGACGCCAGGCCGCCGGCGACGGCCGGTTACTGGCCCGGAGTCCGTGAGTTACGGCCCGCGCGCCCGACATAGAGCCACACGGCGCCGGCGGCCAGCGGCCGCGGCCGGACGTCCTCGAAGCCCGCACGTGTCAGCAGGGCGGCAAACGCCGCGCCAGACGGGAACTGCTCCACCGACGTTGGCAGGTAGCTGTAAGCATCGGTGTGCCGGGATACCAGGCGGCCGATGCGCGGCAGGATCACGCGGAAATACCAGCCGTAGGCCTGCCGAAGTCCGGGGACCGTCACCGCGCCGAACTCGAGGATGGCGAGCCGGCCACCCGGCCGAAGCACGCGCGCCAGCTCGCGCGCCGCCGCGGTCGGATCGAGCACGTTGCGGATGCCAAACGCGATCGTGGCCGCGTCGAACGAGGCGTCGGGAAACGGCAGGTGCATCGCGTCCCCGCGGGCGAGCACGAGGCGTCCCGACTGCGACGCCGCGCGGACCTTCGCCTGCCCGAGCCGCAGCATCTCCGCGGAAAAGTCGAGGCCCACCACACGGCGCGTCCGGGCGGCCAGGCCGAGAGCCAGGTCGGCGGTGCCGGTGCAGACGTCGAGGACGCGCTCGCTGCCGGTCAGCTCAAGCGCCCGCACCGCGCGCCGCCGCCAGCCGCGATCCAGGCCGGCGCTGAGCAGGTGATTCAGCGCGTCGTAGCGGCCCGCAATCGCGTCGAACATCCCGGCGATCGCGCCGGGCGACTTGTCCACAGCGAGGCTGTCGCGGCTCACGCTCCGCCCTGCCACGGCTTGAAGAGCTGCTGGTCGAAGCCCAGCGCGTTGAGGATCTTGCCGGCGATGAACGCGGCGAGGTCGTCCATGGTCTCGGGATGTTGATAGAAACCTGGCATGGCGGGCAGAATCATCGCGCCCGCCTCCGCGGCGGCCACCATGTTCCTGAGCTCCGGCAGGCTCATCGGCGTCTCGCGCGGCACGAGGATCAGCCGGCGCCGTTCCTTCAGCATCACGTCCGCGGCCCGTTCGATCAGGCTCCGGGACAGGCCGTGCGCGACGCCCGCCAGCGTCTTCATCGAACACGGCACGATGACCATGGCCTGACAGCCGAAGCTGCCGCTGGCGATGTTGGCGCCCATGTCCTTGTTGCTGTGCAGCGCGATCGTGCCCGTCCGCACGCGCTCGCCCCAGCGCGCCGCCATCCAGTCGGTGAGCTTGTCGACCTTCGCGTCCGGCCCCAGCTCGTCGAGCAGCAGCCGCCGCCCGTAGTCGCTGAAGACGACTTCGAGGTGACAGTCCAGCTCGAGCAACGCCGCGATGGTGCGCACGGCGTAGATCACGCCGCTCGCGCCGGTCACGCCAACCGCGATCGTCGGGCGGGCAGGTGGCGGTCTCACGTCGTCGTCATCTCCAGTAGACCGCGACGGCGGTCGTGGCGAGGTACAGCAGACCCACCCAGCCGTTCATGTCGAAGGCACGCTTGACTTGCGACAGATCGTCGGCGCGCACGAGCGACTGCTCCCAGACGAGGAGCACCGCGACGCCCGCGACGCCCGCGAAGTAGATCCGCCCGAGTCCGGCGACGACGCCAAGCGCCGCGAGGCACACCACCGTCACCACGTGCATCGCGCGCGAGATCAGGAGCGACCGCGGCACGCCGAAGCGAACGGGAATCGATCGCAGCCCTTCGCGCAGATCGACGTCGAGATCCTGGCAGGCGTACAGCACGTCGAAGCCGCCGACCCACGATCCAATCGCGAGTCCGAGCAGCCACGGCTCCCAGCCGCCGCGGCCACCAGCCGCCAGCCAGCCGCCGACCGGCGCGACGGCCATCGCGAGCCCCAGGAAGAGCTGCGTGTAGGACGTCACACGCTTTGCCACGGAGTACCAGAACACGATGATGAGCGCGACCGGCGACAGCGCCAGACACAGCGTGCCGAGGCGCGAGGCGCACAATACGAACAGGCCGGACGCGGCGACGACGAAGGCCGCCGCCTCGCCGCGCGACATGCGCCCGCGCGGCAACTCGCGCATGGCGGTGCGCGGATTGCGCGCGTCGTGGCTGGCGTCCACGAGGCGGTTGAATCCCATGGCCGCGCTTCTGGCAGTCACCATGGCCGCGACGATCCAGGCGACCCGCGTCCAGGTCAGCGGCACGAGGCGCGCGGCCAGGATCGCCCCGACCAGCGCGAACGGCAGCGCGAACACGGAATGACTGACGCGCACGAAGGACGCATACGTGCGCACGCGATCGATCATCAATCGAATCCCTCGACGACTGTCGTCCGTGGTCCGGGGTCCTCGGTCCACGGCTCTGCCGTCCGTGGTCCGGCGTCGGGCCGTCATGGCCGCAAGAGCATGGTGTCGTGGGCCGGCACTCCGCTCACCAGATATTCTTCCACATCGGTCGTCGCGGCCGGAACGGTGACGCGCGCGAAGACGGCGCGCTTGCCCGCGCCCAGGGTGCCGAATTCGCGGCCCACGCCCAGGGCCTCCGCCCCGACGCGCGTCGCGCTCTCGAGCAGCGTGGCCGCCGCGACCTCCGGCGCGAGCCGCCGCATCTCGGCCAGCTCGTCGAACACGCTCAGCGACGGCGACGATGCCAGGCTGTCGGTGCCCACCGCCACGGGCACGCGCGCCGCGTAGAAGTGGGCCAGGCGCGGCGGGCCGGCGCCAACCCAGAGATTGCTGCGCGGACACGTGATGATCGTCGCGCGCGCTTTTCGCAGCCGCTCCAGACCGTCGTCGGTGACGTGGACCGCGTGTACCACCAGCGTCCCGGGCAACAGATACCCGAGGTCCGAGACGTACTGAACGGGATCGGTACCGGGCGCCTGCCAGTCGGCGGTCCACGCGCCAAGCGTCTCGAGCAGCTGGCGCATCGGTCCGTGTCCCGTGCGTATGAACTCGATTTCCTCGGGCGACTCGGCGAGGTGCACGGCGAGCGGCGTGCGGCCCGCGCGCGCGGCGATGGCGCGAAACAGCCCTGGCGAGACCGAATACGGTGCATGGGCGACCACGCTGAAGGTCAGCGGGCCGTCGCCGGTCTCGCGGCGCGCTGCCTCGACGCGCGCCCATCCCTCGCGCACGGCCCCCGCCGGATCCGCGACGTTGAAGCCCAGCAGCTCGTGAAAGACCACGCCGCTGAGACCGGCCGCGAGAATCGCGGGCGCCGTGGCCAACCCGTTCGAGATGTCGCCGACGACCGCCGTGCCGCCATCCCGCACAGCTGCCGCCGCGGCGTAGACCGCCTGGTGTTCCTCGTCGCGCCCGCCGGTGGCGCCAGCGCGGCGGGTGTGGATCAGCGACAGGATCCACTCTGGCAGCGACGCGGCAGGCGGCACGCGGCCTGCCAGCCAGCTCAGTTCAAGGTGAGTGTGGGCGTTGACGAGCCCGGGGAGCAGCGCGATGTCGCCGAGATCCACCGCGCCGGACGGCGCGCGCCCCCCGCCGACCTGCACGACGCGGCCGTGCGCGACCTCGACCCAACCGCCTTCGACAGGCGGCCGATCGATTGGCAGGACCCACTTGGCGCGAAAGGCGGCAACCGACACTGACGGAGGTGCCTCCTGGCGCCGGCGGGGCTACCCTTGCGGCTCGTCGCGGCGGGCACGGCGTCCCGCCGCGCTGCGGGCTTCGTAATCGCGCAGGTCCGCGGCCTCGCCGGCTCGGCCGTCCGCGCGCGCCACCGCCAGCTCGAGCATGCGCGGCACCTCGCGCTCGCGGAACATCGGATCACCCAGAATGTCGTAGTGCATGTTGCGGCGCTTCGCGGCGAAGCCGGCGTTCTCGATGTTGCGGACGACCTCGAACTCGTCCATGCAGTACTCGGCGCCGGCCGCGCGGACCACGTTCTCTTCGATCATCACGCTGCCCATGTCGTTGGCGCCATAGGCCAAGCTGAGCTGTCCGACCTTGCCGCCCTGCGTCACCCACGAGGCCTGCAGGTTGTCGAAATTGTCGAGCACGATCCTCGCCAGGGCCAGCGTGCGCAGGTACTCGACGCCAGTCGCCTCGATACCGCCGAGATCGGTGTGCTGCGGCTGGTAGCTCCATGCGATGAACGCCGTGAAGCCACCGGTCTCGTCCTGCAGGGCGCGCAGCCGCAACATGTGCTCGATGCGCTCCTCGGCGGTCTCGACCGTGCCGTACATCATCGTCGCGGTGGTCCGCAGGCCGGCATGATGAGCGTGGCGCATGACGCCCAGCCACTCGTCGGCCGTCGCCTTGTTGTAGCAGTTGAGGATCTTGCGCACGCGGTCGACCAGAATCTCCGCGCCGCCGCCCGGAATGCTGTCCAGCCCGGCCTTCACGAGGCGGTCAATCACCACGGGCACCGGCAGCTGCGAGAGTCGCGAGATGTGGATCACCTCGGGCGGCGAGAGCGCATGGAGCCGGAACTCCGGATACCGCGCCTTGACGCGCCGGAACAGATCCTCGTACCACTCGATCGGGATGTCGGGATTGTGGCCGCCCTGCAGGAGCAGCTGCACGCCACCCAACGCGATCGTCTCGTCGATCTTGCGAAAGATCTCGTCGAATCCCAGCGTGTAGCCCTCCGCCGATCCGACCGGCCGGTAGAACGCGCAGAATCGGCAGCGCGCCACGCAGACGTTCGTGTAGTTGACGTTCCGGTCGATGATGTAGGTGACGACGCCCTCCGGGTGCTTCCGGCGCCGGACCGCGTCCGCCAGGCGCCCCAGGACGGCGGTCGGGGCGTGCCGATACAGCTCGCGCGCCCCGTCGCCGTCGAGCCGGCCGCCGGCCTCGACCTTCTTCGTCAGTTCGTCCACGCGCGTCGTCATGCCGCGACTACCGGCCGCCCTTCGAGGCTGCATTCTCGCCGAAGAACTTGTTGAGGAACGTCTCCATCCGGGCGAACGAGTACAGCCAGCGCTTGTGGAGCAGCGTCTCGTGCACGTCGTCGGGATACACGACGAGCTCGTAGTAGACGTTGCGCGCACGCAGCAGCTGGATCAAGCCGACCATCTGCGAGAAGTTCACGTTTCGGTCGTCGTCTCCCTGGATGAGGAGCACCGGCGACTTCCACTTGTCGATCGCGGAGATCGACGAGGCCTGGTAGCTGACGTCGTCCGGGTTCAGCGACGCGCCCTCGAGGTGCACGCCGGCGAGATCGATGCCGGCCTTGAAGATGTCCGAGTTCCGCGCCAGCGCCTCGGCCGTGAGCAGGCCGCCGTACGAGAGGCCCCAGATGCCGACGCGATTGGGGTCGACGTCTTCGCGCGCCGCCAGCCACTTGCCCGCCGTCAGCACATCCCGGTATTCCGAGTTGCCGCGCGCGCCGCCTTCGGCGGGCTGGCGGAAGGCGCGGCCGTAACCGACGCCCAATCGGTAGTTCACCGAGAGCACGACGTAGCCCTGCGACGCGAGCCACTGATTCACTCCGTAGAACACGTGGTAGAAGCTGAGATAGTGCCAGCCGAGCAGCATCTGCCGCGACGGGCCGCCGTGCACGAAGATCATCGCCGGATGGCGCTCGCCTGGTTTCATGTTCTTCGGCAGGAACAGCTGGTTGTGGAACTCGACGCCGTCTTCGGCCTTCAGCACGACGTTGGCGGGCACGACTTCCTCGTTGATCGGGAAGTCGGGGCCGAGCGTGGGATACACGACCTTCTGCGCCTTCTGCCCCACGTCGGCGGGCGTTGCGTCGGCCGGCCAGATCCCGACCGACATCGGCCGCTTGGCATCGGCGGAGAGGACGGCGATCTGCTTGCCCGACGCGAGCACGACCGGCACGTTCTCGATGCCGTCGCCCGTCGTGATCTGTTGCGGCGTGCCGCCCGCCACGGGCACGCTCCAGATGTGCCGGCGGTCGATGTCGTTCGTGTTCGTGCAGTAGAACAGCATGCGGCCGTCTTTCGACAGCGTCCAGGCCGTGGCGTCTTCGATGATGCCGTCGGTGGACGTCAGGAGGACGGGCGTGCCGCCCGACATCTTGAGCGAGTAGTACCGGGGCGATTCGTCGTCGTTGTTCTGCGGGTTGTTGACCCCGAACACGACGGAGTCGCCGGCCCACGTGATCGCGTTGATGTTGTTGAAGAGCCGATCCTCGGGCGCCGGATGCCAGACGGCCGTCGCCTCGCCCGTGGCGACGTCCGCCACCATCAGGTTCAACGTCGAACCGTCGGCAAACGCCGCGCGATAGAGACCAGGCTCGTTCGCCAGCGGCACGTCAGGCAGTGGCGGCTCTCCGCCGCGCCCGCGGCCACCGCGCCCGCCGCCGCGCGCGGCTCCCGGCGCGGCCTGTCCACCGGGCGCCGCGGTCGCAGGGGTCACGCCACGGCCCCCTGGGGCCGCCGCGCGTCCGCCGCCGCCACGGCGGCCCGTCTCCGGCGGCAACCCGCTCATCCGGCCGGGCGTGTCCTGCTGACCGAACGGCAACCCCGGCCGTCGGAGAAACGCGACGTGCTTGCTGTCCGGCGACCACGTCGGGCTGGTATCGCGATCGACGCTCGGCGCGAGATAGCTCACCATGCGGGTCTTCACGTCGTACATCCCGATGAAGCTGTGATCCGCGCGGTTGCTCGAGAAGGCGATCTTCGTCCCGTCGGGCGACCACCTCGGGCCGCTGTTCCTTCCCCACGCCTCGATGAACGCCTTCTCGCCCTTGTCGATCGCGGACGCGGGCGCCGGCGACTGGCTGACGCGCGCGCGATAGATCTGACCGTCCTTCACGTAGAGCACGGAACGACCGTCGGGCGACACCTCGGGCCCGCTGCCCTCCGCGAGACGCCACGCGGATCCCGGCGTCGCCGTGCGGGCCGCCCAAATCGCGCGCTCGGGGCCGTCGGGATCGCTCGTGGGGTTGGCGTTCCAGCCGTCGCCGTTCGGTCCGCTGCCGCGCACGAAGGCGACCGTGCTGCCGTCGGCCGAAATCCGCAACTGCGTCAGATCGATGCCGTCGTCTTTGAGAAATGCCGTGAGCCGAACGGGCCTGAACGCCGGGGGCACCGCCGTGTAGACGTTGCGCTTGCCCTCTTCATACGCGGTCCAGGCGATGCGATCGGTCCTGGCGGCGGACACGAGCTCGACCGGCATGCCGGGCTTCAGATACTGCGCCAGCGTCGGCTGGTGCTGGGCCTCAGGCGCCGGTCGCGCCGAAAGCACCACGCTGGCCGCAACGACAGAAATCAGGACGAGACGGAGACGACGCATGTCATAGCCCTCCGGGCGAGCCCCAAAATATCGCGGAAGAAAACGAAGGACAAGAAGATCGGTGCCGGGTGCATGGTGCCGAGTGCTGCGTGCTCGCCCGCCCCTGCCCAGTGCCCCAATTCCCCAATGCCCAATTCCCAGTGCCCAGTGCCCAACGCCTAAGCTAATGCCCTTTCTTATATGACCTGATGTTCTCCCATTCGCTGGGGTCCGAGCGTGCGACGACCGCCACGACGGGCTCGGTGGCGCTCACGTTGAAGACCTCGTGTGGCACGCCCGGCTCGATGAAGATGAAGTCGCCCGCGACGTTCTCGACGACGTGTTCGAGCGCCGGCCCGAATTCGTGGCGGACGCGGCCCTCGAGGATGTAGAGCATCACCTCGAAATCCACGTGGATGTGCGCCGCGGCAACGCCGCCCGGCGGAATCGTGGCAACGTTCATCGACAGCTGCCGCGCGTTGACGTTCTTGGCCGACAGCCCCGCCTTGTAGCGGATGCCGTTCCAGCCGCGCGACGTGCCGCCGCCGCGCAGCACCGTGATGCCGTCGTGCTGTTCGACCTGTTGCGTGAGCGCGGCGTCCTTGTCAGTCATCGCACACCTTCCCTTGCAGGTCCTTTGCGCCGTGATCACCTGGCGCGCTCGAGGTAGAACGTAATCAGATCCAGGCTCTCGGGCGGCGCCGCTCCGAGCTGGCGCAGCATCGTCGTGACCTGGCCGCGATGATAGGCGCCGTGATTGACCACGTGCTGGATCATCTGCCAGAGGACGGCGCGGCCCGGCTGGCCGTTGAGCAGCTTGTAGTCGAGGGCGGCCGCGAGGCCCGCCTCCCCGACCCGCTCCACGTGCGCGCGGATGTGCCCTTCGAGCTCCGACCAGGCCGCCTGAAGCGCCGGGAGGTCGGGAAACCGGTCAGCCGACAGGCGCGACGTCGGCGACGTCCCCTGCCATCGCATGTACCAGATCCACTCGGCCGAGTACACGTGCACCAGCGTGTCGCGAATGGAGTTGAAGCTGCTCGAGAGATCGCGCGTGTATTGATCCGGAGTCAGCCGGGCGACCGCGGCAAACACGCGATCGCGCGCCCAGTAATTGTAGTCGAGCAGCTGACCGATGTCCGGCGCATTCACGACCGCGCTCCCTCCGTTGGCCGCTTACAGATCCGCCGCGCTGAAGAACTCGACGCGCCCGCCCGGTGGGGCCAACCCCAGCTCGCCGGCCTCTCGAAAGAACGCGGCCAGCCCCTGCCGCGCGCGCTCGTCGAAGTGAAAACGGAGATGCTCGCGCAAGTACCTGACGCGCCAGCGGCTGGTCGGTCGGGTGTGAGGCGCAGTAGGCGTCGGCGATCTCATCCGTGCGGGCCATCCCCGCTTCGGCCGCCTGTTGCAGCACCCGGACCGTGGTGGGCGAGGCCGCGGACGCCGCGCCGGCCCAGAACGCCCACACGAACGGCAAGCCCGTCATCTCCGTCCACGCCGCGCCGAGATCGATCTTGAGCACGCGGGAGGCCGGCACGTGCGCAAACAAGGCCGGATCGCCGATCAGCAGCGCGGCATCGGCCGCGGCCAGCATCGCGTCGAGATCCGGCGTGTGTGGCACGAATGTAGGCGACACGCCGAATTGTCGCCGGCAAAGAATTCGCGTCAGCGCCGCGGACGTGCGCGACGACGAGTCGAGTGCGATCGAGCGAATCTCGGCCCGCGGCACGCGCGAGAACAGCGCCACCGACGCCACGGGGCCTTCCGATCCGATGCAGACACCGGGGACGACGCGATCGCCCGGGCGGCCAAGATACGCAATCGACGGCACCATGCCGAGATCGATGTCGCCGTCGGCCAGCAGCTGCGCGCAGACCGACGGCACGTCAAAGCGAAGCGTGACATCCCGTCGCTCGTCGAGGCCGTACACGAGCGGGCGAACGTTCAGGTAGCTGACCGCCCCGAGGCGGACGGGGCGGATCACGATCGCGGCTCGAATCGGCCGGTCCGCTCGACGGGCGTCGCAAACGCGGCCTGGATCTGTCGCTGCACGTCCTCGACGGGCGATCGGCGATGGCCGAGATTCAGCACGTCCACCGGAGACACGGCGTCCAGATCGTCGGCGCCGTAGGCAATCGCCACCTGGGCGAGCTTCGGCCCGTAGAGCGCCCAATCCACCTGGATGGACGGAACGGCGCGGCACATCAAGCGCGCGATCGCGATCAGTCGGACATCGTCGTACCCCGTCGAGGGCGTGGCACGCGGGTCCAGCCGGGCCAGGGGCGCGAACGCCCGAAAGACGTTCGTCTCGCGCTGAATGACCGCGGCCCGCTCGACCAGATCGAGCCGCGTCTCCGGCGCCGACTGCTCGACGACCGCCCGCCACACGCCCAGACCGCCGCGGACCGCGGCCCGCACGACTTCAACCGCACTCTCCCCGTCACCGAGGCGATCGATGGGCGCGGCCACCGCCTCGAGTCCGTCGGCCCGGAGCGCGCGCGCCAGATCGACGAGGGCGAGGTGATCGCCGCCGGCCAGCGTCAGCAGGTCCGCGAGCGAGAAACCGGTCAGGGGCACGCCGCCCGCGAACGCCAGCGCCTCCTTCACGCGGGCGCGCGCTTCGTCAGCCGTCGAGGGCGCGCCTTCCAGCCGGACCTCCCCGGCGTCCCCACGGTCGGCCGGCAGTGTGCCTGGCGCCAGCACCGAGACGCGGCCGAACGTCACGCGATCGCCATGCATGGCCTTGCGCGCGGACTCACCGAGGACGCCAACGGCGACGAGATCCGCGTGCCCCATGACGCGCTCGGCGTCCGCGCGTGAAAACGGCCCGCCCGAGACGGCCCGCGCTTCGAGATCCTGCAGCTCGATCGACGTGAGCGAGGTCGCGTTCATGCTTTCGGCCTTCCCGCAATCTGGCGCCACACGGCTTCCGCCTTGGCCGCCGCCGCCGGCGAGGTCACCAGACGCGTCGGCCACTGCCCCGCGTAGCCTTCGGTCGCCCACTTGCGTGTGGCGTCGATGCCCATCTTGCCCCCGAACGCCGGCGCCACGGCTGCTTCATCGAGGTCGTCGACCGGGCCCTGCACGATCATGATGTCGCGCGACGGATCGACGTGCGTGCCGGCGATCCACGCCACCTCGGCCGGATCCTGCACGTTGACGTCCTTGTCCACCACGACGATGCACTTGGAGAACATCAGCTGCCCGAGCCCCCAGAAGGCACTCATGATCTTACGCGCGTGCCCGGCGTACCGCTTGTCGATCGACACCAGCACGATGTTGTGGAAGATGCCGGCCGCCGGAAAGTGCATGTCCACGATTTCCGGCAGCGTCTTCCGGATCAGCGGCAGGAAGATCCGCTCGCTCGCCTTGCCGAGGTAGAGATCCTCCATCGGCGGAATACCCACGACCGTCGTCACGTAGGTCGGCTTCGCGCGTCGCGTGATGCACGTCAGGTGGAACACCGGGAAATCCGCGGGCGACGAGTAGAAGCCGGTGTGATCGCCGAACGGCCCTTCACGGCGCCGCTCGCCCGGCTCCACGTAGCCCTCGAGCACGATCTGCGCGCTGGCCGGCGCCTCGAGATCGACCGTCCGGCACTTCACGAGCTCGACGCGCTCCTTGCCAATCACACCCGCGAGCATCAGCTCGTCGAGTCCTTCGGGCATCGGCGCCGTGGCGCAGTAGGTCAGCACGGGATCCGGCGCCGAGCGCGACCGCCACCTCCAGCCGCTTGCCGAGCCGCTCGGCCACGCGATGGTGCTGGGCGCCGCCCTTGTGCTGCTGCCAATGCATCCCCGTCGTCCGGCGGTCGTAGACCTGCATGCGGTACATGCCGATGTTGCGCATCCCGCTTTCCGGGTCGCGCGTGAAGACGAGCGGCAGCGTGATGTAGGGTCCGCCGTCCTCGGGCCACGTCTTGAGGATCGGCAGCTCGTCGAGGCCCGCCTCCTGCGAGACGACTTCCTGGCAGGGGGCGTCCTTCACCGTCTTCGGCATCAGGTCGGTGAGCCGATTGACCAATGGCATGAGCTTCAGCGCGTCCATGAAGCCCTTCGGCATGGGCGGGGTCGTCAGCTCGTCGATCTCGTGAGCGAGATCGTCGAGGGTCTTCACGCCCAACGCGAGGCAGATGCGGTCCATCGAGCCGTACAGGTTGGCCGCCACCGGCATCGTGGCGCCCGACGGGCGCTCGAACAGCAGCGCCGGCCCGCCCCCGGGCGACTTGGAAACGCGGTCGATGACCGCGGCGATCTCCAGATCGGGGCTGAGCGCGTCGGCGATCCGCGCCAGGTCCCTGCGGCGATCGATCTCGGCGATGAAAGCGCTGACGTCTTTGAACATAGGATCGCGGTTTCGACCCGCCCTATCTGCCCTGCTGCTCGATGGCCTCGGCGACGCGCGTGGCGAGCGCCAGGGCACGGCGGCCGGCGTCGCCCGTCACGCGCGGCGCGCGGCGCTCGCGAATCGCGCCGACGAAGTCGGCCAGCTCGGCGCGCAACGGCTCGTCCTTCTCGACCGGAACCGGCCCGCCGGCGATGCCGGGACGCCGGCCGTTCTGGCGCTCGAGCCGCCAGACCTCGAGTTCCTGCGCCGCCGTGTCCATCGAGACGTACATGTCCGGCTGGAAGCACCGGAACTTCCGGACCTTTTCGCGGCTGATGCGGCTCGCGGTCAGGTTGGCGATGCAGCGCGACGCGAACGTCACGCGTGCGTTGGCGATGTCGACCCTGCTGGTCAGCACGGGCACGCCGATCGCGTCCACGCGCTCGACCTCGCTGCCGTCGACCGCCAGAATGATATCGAGATCGTGAATCATCACGTCGAAGACGACGTCGATGTCGAGGCTGCGATCGGGAAACCCGCTCAGCCGGTGGACCTCGATGAAACGCGGCGAGCGCAGGATTGGCAGGGCCGCCGCGACCGCCGGATTGAATCGCTCGGTGTGGCCGACGGCGAGCGTCGCGCCCGAGGTCCGGGCCATCGCGATCATGCGGTCGGCGTCGGCCAGCGAGCCGGCCATCGGCTTTTCGACGAGCACGTGCACGCCGCGCTCGAGAAACGCCGCCGCGACCGACAGGTGGTCGGCGGTCGGCACCGCGACGGTCACCGCGTCCACGCGTCCGTCGAGCTCGCGGTAATCGGCCAGCGCGGACGCGGACGTGCCGGCGACCGCCGCCTGCGCCCGCTCGGGCAGAAGATCGACGGCCGCGACGAACTCGACGTCCGGCATGCCGCCGAGCAGCCGGGCATGGTGACGCCCGAGATGGCCCACGCCAATCGTAGCGATGCGCAGCGGGCCGCTCACGCGCGCTCCCGTCCGACGACGACGATCCCCGCGGTGTCAGCCGCCGTCAGGCAAGCGTCGCCATCCACCAGGAGCGTCCGGCCGGCGTCGATGGCCAGGCCGTCCGCGCCAATGGCCGTCATCGCCTGGATCGTGGCGACGCCCACGACCGGCACGTCGAATCGCAGGTCCTGGTGGGGTTTGGCCACCTTGACGACCCGCGCCCCGCGCCCCGCCAACGCGCCTGCGCGGGCGATCACGGCATCGGTACCCTCCATCGCCTCCACGGCGACGACGGCGGCCCCCTTGACGACGACCGTCTGGCCGACGTCGACGCCGGCCACCGCGTCCGCCGCACGCCAGCCGACCTCGAAGTCCCGCCGCATCTCATCCGACGGACGAGCCCGCGTCAGCACGCCAGGCTTGGCCATCAGGTCCTGCAGCAGCGCGGTTGAGTCCATCAGCGTCACGCCATGTTCCTCGAGCACGGACGCCACCGCCGAGATGAGCGCGTCGGTGTTGCGGGAGCGCAGCCGGGTCAGCACCGACAGCAGCGTGCGGTCCGGCAGTGCGCCGCCGAACAGCTTGACGTGCTTGACCTGGCCGGCCATGACCGCCCGGGTGACACCGGCGTCGTTCAGAATCCGGATACAGCGCCCGAGCTGACCGAGCGCAATCCACGAAAAGCTCGTTCGGCCGAGCTCGCCGGCGACGCGCTCGAGATCGGGATACGCCTCGCCTTCAATCGCGACGACCACGACGTCATGGCCGAGCGTGCGCGCCGCACGGAGAACGAGAAACGGGAAAGTGCCGTTGCCGGCGATCAATCCGATCGGCACGACCGGAGATCCTACTCCACGTCCACCGGCTCGTCGACCTGACGGCGCGACGGCCGCCGCAGAATTACGCCGCGCTTGGCCGACGTGATGAAGTGCACCAGGTAGGCCACTTCCGGGGCGCGCAGCGACGCGTCACGCTCGATCAGCTCGAGCGCGCGGCTGGTGTTGTGCTGCAGGAGGTGCCGGTAGGCGCGGCGCAGCTTGGAGACCAGCTCCGAGCTGAACCCGCGGCGCACCAGCCCGATCGTGTTCAACCCGTAGATCCGCGCGCGGTTGCCCACGGTCTTCGCGTACGGCAGCGCGTCGCGCGTCACCACCGTGTAACCGCCGATGAACGCGTACCGGCCGACGCGGCAGAACTGGTGCACGCCGGAATAGGCGCTGATCGCGGCGTAGTCCTCGACCGTTACGTGCCCGCCGAGCGTCGCGCCGTTGCCGAAGATCGTGTGGTTGCCCGACGTGGCAGTCGTGCGCCACGTGGGCGTAGGCCATGAACAGGTTGTGGTCGCCGATCGTCGTCACGCCGCCGCCGCCGGCCGTGCCCCGATGGATGGTCACGAACTCGCGGAACACGTTCTGCCGGCCGATCACCAGGCGCGTCGGCTCGCCCTTGAACTTCAGATCCTGGGGCGCCAGGCCGATCGATGCAAACGGATAGATCTCCGTGCGGTCGCCGATGTCCGTCATGCCGTCGATCACGGTCGACGCGCCCACGCGGCAGCCCCGTCCGATCGTGACGTGCGGGCCGATCGTGGCGTACGGCCCGATGACCGTGCCCACGCCCACCCGCGCGGCCGGATCCACGATCGCCGTCTCGTGGATGACCGGCGCGGCATCGGCCGCGTCGCGGACGTCCAGGGCCAGCACCAGCTGCGCTTCGGCGACGACGTGGCCGGCCACGCTCGCGACCGCGGCGGTCCGCACGATCCGCCCGCGCCGGCGGCCGAGCGTCACCTGCAGCTCGAGCCGATCGCCGGGCACGACCTGCCGGCGGAACTTCGCGTTCTCCACACCCCGCAGCCAGGCTCGCGTGGACGACGGCTCACAGCCGGCGACCAGCAGCGCCGCGACCTGCGTCAGCGACTCGATCATGAGCACGCCGGGCATGAGCGGCGCGCCGGGGAAATGCCCCTGGAAGAACTCTTCGGAAACGGTGACGTTCTTGACGGCAACGATGCTCCGACCGGGCACGTGAGACGTGACCCCATCGACCAGCACCGACGGATAGCGGTACGAGAGACGCTCGAGAACCGCAGGGATGGTCAGGCCAGGCCCCCCTACTCTTTGCCCGGATACTTCGCGTCGAGCCGCTTGACGAGTTCCGTCGTGAGGTCGATGCCGGGATGGATGTACGCCACGCCGGACTCCGCCGCGCCGAACACCGCGTAGAGGTTCTTCTCCTTCGCGAGCGCGTCGATGATCGGCATGACCTTCTCCTGAAAGTCGCCGAGCAGCTTCTGATTGAGCTCCTCGACCTGCGCCTGCGCCTCGTTCTGCGCGTACTGCAGGTCGCGGTTGGCCTTCTCGAGGTCGCTTTGCATCTGCGACAGCGCCGTGGGCGTCACGATGGCGCCCTGCTGCTGAATCTTCTGCTGGAGGGTCTTGATCGCGTTCTGCTTCGCGACCAGATCCCCCTGCTGACTGTCGGTGAGCGTCTTCATCTGCGCGAGGCCAGCCTTACCGAGCTTCGACTCGCCCAGCAGCGCCTGCATGTTCACGAACGCCACCTTCGCGTCGGCCGGGAACGGCACCTGCGGCGCGGGCGTCGCTGCCGGCGTCTGGGGCTTGGGCACGAGCGGCGTCTGCGTCGCCGGTGGCGGCGTCTGCGTGGCCGGCGGCGGCGTCTGCGCGGCCGCCGCGGAGCCGGCCAGAATCACAAGGGCCGAGGCCAACACCATGCTGCGGGTCATGCTGATTTCACCTGAGAGGGAAGAAGATTAACGTAGGCGGCCGTCACTTGCCACCGGGATACTTGTCGTCCAGGCGCTTGATGATTTCGCCCGAGAGGTTGAGTCCGGGATGGACCGCGGCGGCCCCGGAGTCTCCGACGCTGAAGATCGCCCAGAGCCCCTTCTCGGCCCGGACGGTCTCGAGGATCGGCAGCACCTTCTCCTGAAAGTCCTGCAGCAGCTGCTTGTTCAGCGTCTCGACCTGCGCGCTCCAGTCCTGCTGGGCGAACTGCGCCGCGCGCTGGAGCTTGTCGAGCTCGCTGTTCTTCGCCGCCAGCGCGGTCGGCGCGAGCACCGTGCTCTGCGACGCGATCTCCTGCTGGAGCGTCTGGATCTGCTTGCTCTTGGCCGTCAGATCGGCGTTCTGCTGGTCGGTGAGCACCTTCATGCGTTCCTGACCGGCCTTGCCGAGCTTCGAGGTCGTAACGACCACCTGCATGTCCACGAAGGCGATCTTCGATTCAGCCGGGAAGGGCAACGGCGTGGGTGCCGGGGTCTGGCCCGTCGGCAGCGGCGGCGGCGTGGGCTTGGGCGTCTGCGCCGGAGGCGGCGTCTGGGCCGGAGGCGGCGTCTGGGCCGGAGGCGGCGTCTGGGCCAACGCGACGCCGGCGGCGAGGGTCAACGCGACAGTCAACGAAAGAATGCGTTTCATGCGGTGTGTACTCTTGGCTCTCCAGGCTCCGTGGCGGCCGCGCCGGCCACGGGCACATCAAGTCAGTCTATCCTATCCGGGTGTGCGCCTTGGGCGCGCCATTACGCTCAGGAGCTTTCATGCACCGATCGGTCCGTTTCGCGCTGCTTTCGGCCGCCCTGCTCGTGGCGACCGCGGCGTGCGGCAGCAGCAGTTCGACCCCCACGACCCCGACCGCGCCGGTCAACCCCGTCACCGAGACGTTCCCAGGATCGATCGACCCGAACGGTGCCGCGACCTTTCCGTTCACGATTTCCACTGGGGGCACGGTCACGGCCACGCTGACCAGCGTCGGCCCCGACAGCTCCACGCTCATCGGCTTCAGCATCGGCACCTGGAGCGGCACCACGTGCTCGGTCGGCACCGGGCTGTTTCAGGACAAGGCGGTCCAGGGCTCGACCATCGTCGCGACGGTGTCGGCGCCCGGCACGCTGTGTCTTCGCGTCTACGACGGGGGGACGATCACGGCCACCACGACGTTCTCCGTGGACGTCTCGCACCCCTGAGCCCCGTCATCAGAAGGTCGTCCCCACCGCGAAGCGGAACGTGAATCGCGGCGTGGGCTGCAGGTTGTTGTTGAGCACGTTCATTCTCGACGGATTCCACGCGCTGATCAGCCGGAACGGCACGTTCAGCACGGGCATGAAGAATCGGAGCTCGACGCCGGTGGACGTCTTGAACGCATAGGTCTCGCCGACGACTTCGCTCTGGAGCGGCGTCGCATTCGTCAGCCCGAGATTCGGCGCCAAGGGATCGAACAGCAGCGGTCCGTTTGGCAGCACGCGCTCGGTGACCGGCTCCTTCCAGGTGAACGGCTGGCCGATGTCCTTGACCTGGCCCGCGTCGTAGAACAGCACGAGGCGCACCGGCCCGGCGATGTTGATGTAGTACTCCGCATTGAAATTGAGCGTCTTGTTGCCACCGACGACCAGGTTGGAGGTCGCGTCGCGGGGACCGATGGTGCGGATGTCGAAGCCGCGCACGCTGTACTCGCCGCCGAGGAAGTACTTCTCGAAGATCGGCAGAATCGTCGTGTCGCCGTACGGATGGATGTACTGCGCCTGCGCGCGCAGGCCGGCCGACGTCCGGTTCGTGAACCGGTGGTACCAGATCCCCTCGGCCTGCGTCGACCAGTAGAACGTGTCGCCACCGATCCCGGCGATCGACCCGCCCAGCGTGTAGCGGGTCCCCGAATTCGGGAAGATCGGCGCGTTGACCGTGTTGTAGACCAGGCTCGGCGAGACCTTGCTGACCGTCCGGTGCCCGCCCTGATCGATCAGCAGCGAGTCGCGGAGGTACGGGCTCGAATTGAGCACCGCCGGGCTCAGGTAGGCCGGGTCGATGTCGAACACGCGCACGCGCGTGTAGCCGTAGCCGAGGTACAGGCGCGTGTAGTCCCGTACGGGCAGCCCGAGGACGGTGTTGCCGCCCGTCTCCTCCTGGGTGTACTGCGCCGGGAAGATGTATTGTCGGGTGTACACGTCCACGCCGGCCGTGATCGGCCGGTCGAACATGTACGGCTCGCTGAAGGAGACCTGGTAGTTGCGCGCCTGCGATCCCTTCTGGATCGAGACGCCCACGGTCTCGCCGCGGCCCAGGAAGTTCGCCGTCTGGAACGCCAGCTGGCCGAAGAAACCGTCGATACTGCGACACGCCGGCGCCAAACGACAGCTGATTGCGGTTCTGCTCGGTGAACTTCAGCTTGATGTTCACGCGTGCGTCCTCGCCAGGCGCCGGCTGGACGCCGATGTCCTCGGACTTCTCGAGCGGCTTGAAGTAGCCGAGCTGATTGATCCTGCGGATGCTCTCCTTGAGCGCCTCGGTGTTGAAGAGGCCGCCTTCCGCCACGCGCAACTCGCGCCGGATGACGTTGTCGTGCGTCGTCGTGTTCCCGACGAACGTGATGCGGTTGACGAAGTACTGCTTGCCTTCGTCCATCCGCATCGTGATGTCGACGATTGGGGGCCCCGGCTGCGGGCCGACCGGCTGGCCGGTGGCGCAGTCGGTGCCGTGGTAGCACAGCTCGGGCTCCGGCGTGAACTCCATGAAGCCGTAGCTGCCGTAGGCTTCCTTGGCCTTCTCCATGCCCTTCTGGATCTTCTGGGCGTCGAAGTATTCGCCTTCCTGGATCTTGAAGAGCGCGCGCAGCCCCTCCGGCTTGAGCGACTTCGCGTCGGCAATCTCGAACTTGCCGACCTTGTACCGGCGATCCTCGTCAACGGGAATCCGCAGGCGGATGTCGCGGGTCTTGCCGTCCTTGGACGTCGAGATGACCTCGACCTGCGGGTTGCCGACCCGCGCCTTGGCGTAGCCGTTCTCACGGTAGAAGTCGACGACCTTCTGCGCATCGTCGGCGAACTTGGCTTCCTGGTACTTGCCCGCCTCGGTGATGAACGACAGCCAGCCGCGGGCCTTGTTGTCCTTCATCTTCGACGCCAGCTTCGAATCGCTGAACGCCTGGTTGCCGTCGAAGTCGACCTCCTTGATCTGGTACTTGGGCCCTTCGTCGATGTTGAACGTCAGGCGGACGAGCTTGGGCCCGCCCTCCATTGGAACGATCTCCGGCTCAATCGCAACGCCGTCGTAACCCTTTTCCGCGTACAGATCGTGGATCACGCCCTGGACGCGCCGAATCGTCGCCTGGTCGACGAACGAGTCGAGGTGGACGGCGATGCCCTTTTCCCTGAGCGCGTCTTCGATCTTGGAGACGTCGACCCGGAGCTTCTGGCCGGACTTCGCCGCGTAATCGACGACCTTCACGCGCGAGCGCTCCTCGATGTGGAACACGACGTGCTCGCCCATGACGCCGTTTTCGTACGGCTCGTCGATCACCTCGATCCACAGGTTGTCGAGGAACCCCGTCTTCCACAGGCTCCAGAAGTCCGCCCGGACGCTGTCTTCGTTGTACGGGACCCACCGGTCCTCGGCGGGGTTACTGGGCTTGGTCTTGACGTAGTAGTTGTAGGTGTTGCCGTCGACGATCGTCTCGTTGACCGGGTGGGCGACAAGCTCCGTGCAGCGCACCAGCGGTTTGGATCCGACGGGCGGCTGTTTGGCCGCTGGCGGACATGGTTCGATCTGCGCCTGGGCCGGCGCCGCGACCCAAAGCGTCGCGACCGCGACGGCGGCGGGCGCAAGGCAGCGAGCGGTAAGTCGTACGAACATCGTGAGTTGCGGAAATAACCTCGAGCGACACCAGCCGCGTCGCAGCCCGGTGCGCCCTTTGACGGCTTAGACGATGACCGCCAACCGCCGGCCGGCATCGGCCTGGCCGGTCGAGCGCCAGGCGAGCGTGCCGTGGTCAAGGTAGATCTCGATGACGCCCGTCCGCAACTCCCCGCGGATGAGCTCTTCGGACAGTGGATCCTCGATGTAGCGCTGCAGCGCGCGGCGCAGCGGGCGAGCGCCGTAGGACCGGTCGCGGCACGTGGCGTCGATGATCCAGTCGATGACCTCGGGCAGCACCTCGATCGTCAGCTGGCGATCGGCGAGATGCTGGTTGAGGGTGCCGATGAGCAGGTGCGTGATGCGGCGCAGATCCTCGTCGGACAGCGGATCGAAGACGATGATCTCGTCCACGCGGTTGATGAACTCGGGATTGAAGGTCTTCTTGACCTCGCCGAGCACCATCTCGGTGACCGACTTCTGAATCTCCCGCGCGTCGGGGGTCTGGAAGCCCATCGCCGCCTTCTTCTGGATGAAGCGGGCGCCGATGTTCGACGTCATGATGACGATCGTGTTCTTGAAGTTGACGCGGTTGCCGAGGCCGTCCGTCAGGTGCCCGTCCTCGAAGACCTGCAGCAGGATGTTGAACAGATCGGGGTGCGCCTTCTCGATCTCGTCGAGCAGCACGACCGAGTACGGATTGCGCTTGATCTTCTCGGTCAGCTGGCCGCCCTCCTCGTGCCCGACGTAACCGGGCGGCGAGCCGATGAGCTTGGAGACCGAGTGCTTCTCCATGTACTCCGACATGTCGAAGCGGATGAGCGAGTGGTCGCTGCCGAAGAGGAAGTTGGCGAGCGCGCGGGCGAGCTCGGTCTTGCCGACGCCGGTCGGCCCCAAGAAGATGAACGACCCGACCGGGCGGTTCGGATTCTTGAGCCCGGCGCGCGACCGGCGGATGGCGCGCGACAGCGCGGAAATCGCTTTCTCCTGGCTGATGACGCGACGGTGGAGCTCCTCCTCCATCCGGAGGAGCTTGTGGCCCTCGTCCTCGTTGACCGACATCAGCGGCACGCCGGTCCACTTGGAGACGACCTCGTCGATTTCGTGCTTGCCGATCGCCACGCGCGGCGTGCCCGGCTTCACGTCGAGCCGCTCGCGCACCGTCTGGAGGTTGTCGCGCGACGGCAGGTCCTGCTGCTGCGAGTAGAGCCAGGCCTTGTCGTCGGGCCGCTCGCCGACCGGCTGGTCGAGCTGCTCCACCGCGACGCGCAGGCTGCGGCTGATCTCGCCCATCTCCGCGTTCAGCTCGGCCTCGCGCAGCTTCGCCCGCGCGCCCGCTTCGTCGATGAGGTCGATCGCCTTGTCCGGCAGGAACCGATCGGTGATGTACCGGCTCGACTGATAGACGGCGGCCTCGATGGCTTCCGTCGAATATTCGACGTGATGGAAGGACTCGTACCGGTCCTTCACGCCCATGAGCACCTGGACCGTTTCTTTTTCGCTCGGCGGGTCGACCTTGATGGCCTGGAACCGGCGCTCGAGCGATCGATCCTTCTCGATGTACTTCCGGTATTCGGCGGGCGTCGTCGCGCCGATGCAGCGGATCTCGCCGCGCGACAGCGCGGGCTTGAGGATGTTCGCGGCGTCGAGCGAGCCTTCGGCCGATCCCGCGCCCACCAGCGTGTGCAGTTCGTCGATGAACACGATGATGTTTGGGTTCTCGGTGAGCTCCTTCATGATGGCTTTGAGGCGCTCTTCGAACTGCCCGCGATACTTCGTGCCCGCGACGATGAGCGAGATGTCGAGGGCGAGAATGCGCTTGTCCGCGAGGAAGTGCGGCACGTCGCCGCAGACGATCTTCTGCGCCAGCCCCTCGACAATCGCGGTCTTGCCGACGCCCGGCTCGCCGATGAGCACGGCGTTGTTCTTGGTCCGGCGGCAGAGCACCTGCTGGACGCGCTCGAGCTCGGTCTCCCGGCCGACCAGCGGGTCGAGCTGATTCTTCATCGCCGCTTCGGTCAGATCCCGGCTGAACTCGGCGAGCAGCGGCGTTTCCTTCGGCCGGGCCGGCGCGGTCTTCTCATTCAGGAGCTGGACGATGTCCTCGCGCACGCTCGCGAGGCGCATGCCCTTCTCGTAGAGGATCGACGCCGCCACCGAGCGCTCTTCGCGCAGGATGCCGAGCAGCAGGTGCTCGGTGCCGATGTAGGTGTGCAGCAGCCGATCGGCCTCCTCGGCGGCGAACTGCAGCACGCGCTTCGTCTCCGCGCTGAAGGGAATGTCGACCGAGGTCGAGACCTTTTCGCGGAAGACGGTGCGGCCTTCGATTTCCTTCCGAATGCTCTCGAGGGAGAGGTGCGAGCGCGCGAAAATGCGGCTCGTCAGCCCTTTGCCTTCGCGAATCAGGCCGAGGAGCAGGTGCTCGGTTTCAATCGACGTGCTGCCGAGCTGGGTGGCTTCATACCGGGCGAAGAACAAGACCCGGCGCGCCCGTTCGGTATAGCGTTCAAACATCCAAGCGTCCGCCAGGGAGCAGGCTCGTCATGGCGATCCTGTAACTGATTATACGGCATGGGCGGCCCGCCCTAACGCGACCGAATCGGTCGGACAGCCGCGACCGCTCAACGCTCCTGCAAGATCTGATGGATGCGTTTGAAGAGATCGGCCGCCGAGAACGGCTTCTGGAGGAAATGACTGGCTTTCGGTCGCGTGCCCTCCCGTGCCAGCACCGCATCGGCATAACCAGAAATGTAAAGCGTGCGTACGTCCGGTTGGATCGCCGTCAGTTCCCGGGCCAGATCGAGCCCGGTCATGCCGGGAAGCACGACGTCAGTGATCAGCAGGTGGACTCGCTCCGGCGGCTGTGACACCAGCGCCAGCGCGGACTCGGGATCCTCCGCGACCAGCACCCGGTAGCCCAGCTGCTCGAGGGTGCGCTTCATGAACGTCGGGCGCGACCAGAACGAGCGACCCGATCCCGCGCACGCGTGTGGTCAGCTCGGGCTCGCACACTCCGTACGGACGAGGAGGGCGGGCGCCGCCGGGTCCTCCCGCATTGCGACCAGGATTGCGGCGTGCCCGACGCCCGGTGTGTTGAAGGCGAAGAAGTAGCTGAAGCTGAGGATGGCAACAAAGAGTGCGTGCTTCTACTGGCAGGACTCTATCAAGTCAACGAACTTGACAGCCGGATCGTCCCGACGTCGCCTCTACACGCTTCATCGACGCGTTGGAGGGCGAAAATGATCACTTCTGTCCTATGAGACAGGCTCTCGACGCGCGGCCGCGGGCACGAGCCGGCCCCCTTCCAGTCGGAGCACGCGATCGCACGCCGCGGCGAGCGCGGGGTTGTGCGTGACGATGATGGACGTGAGCCGGTAGTCGGCGTGCATCTCGCGCAGCAGGGCGTGCAGATCGCCGGCCGTCGCTTCGTCGAGATTCCCCGTCGGCTCGTCGGCCAGCAGCAACGCCGGGCGGCACACCAGCGCGCGCGCGACCGCGACACGCTGCTGCTCGCCGCCCGACAGTGCGCCGGGCCGATGCGTCGTGCGCGCCGACAAGCCGACCCGCGCGAGGAGCGCCTCCGCCTCGCGCCGCCGCTCCCCGGCCGGCCGCTGCGCGATCCGCAGCGGCATCTCGACGTTTTCCAGCGCGGAGAACTCGGGCATCAGGTGGTGGAATTGAAAGACGAAGCCGACATGGCGATTGCGGAACGCCACGCGCGCCTCGTCGCCCATCTGATCGATGCGGGCGTCGCCGAGACGCACCGAACCGGCGTCGAAGCCGTCCAGCCCGCCGAGCACGTGCAGCAGCGTGCTCTTCCCCACGCCCGAGGCGCCGACGATCGCCAGCATCTCGCCCGGCTCGACCGCCAGGTCGAGGCCGCGCAGCACGTCCACGCGGCCCTGCGGCGTCGCATAGGTCTTGACGAGCCCGGAGACTTCGACAAACGGCATCGCTATTCGTGCCGCAGCGCCTCGGCCGGGTCGAGCCGGCCGGCCTGGCGCGCCGGATAGATGGTGGCAATCAGGCACACGCCGACGGCCGCCACGACGACGATCGCGACGTCGAGCGGCATCACGCGAAACGGCAAGTACGTGATCTGGTACACCTCGCTCGACAGCGTGATCAGCTGATAGCGATCGGCCAGCAGGCTGGCCGCGATGCCGAGGACCGTGCCGGTCAGCGTGCCGACCAGGCCGATCGTCAGCCCCTGGTAGATGAAGATCCGGCGAATCGCCGCGGCGGGCGCGCCCATGGTCCGCAGAATCGCGATGTCGCGGCTCTTCTCCATCACCAGCAGGACGAGCGACGCGACGATGTTCAGCGCGGCCACCATGACGATCAGGCCAATCGTGAGTGAGATCGCCACCTTCTCGAGCCAGAGCGCCGAGTAGAGCGGTTTGTTCAGCTCCGTCCAGTCGCGGACCAGGTACTCGGCGCCCAGCTTCTGCTGCAGCGCCACCGCGATCCGCGGCGCGTCGTCGAGCCGTGCGAGCTTGAGCTGGATCATCTCCGGCCCGTCCGGACGATTGAGCAGCGACTCGGCGGTGGCCATCGAGATGAGCGCATACGCCGAGTCGTACTCGTAGAAGCCGAACTTGAAGGTGCCGACGACCTCGAGGGGCCGCGACTTCGGGATCGGACTCATGAGCGGCAGCTGCGTGACCTCGGGCGACACGATGGTCACCACGTCGCCGGTGCCGACGTGCAGGCTCTTGGCCAGATCCTCGCCGAGGATGACGCCTTCGCGCGCGCCGGCCGGCCGCGAGGTCAAGGCCGCGAGCGACCCGCTGCGCATGGCGGAGCGCAGATCCGTCACGCGCGGCTCGAGGGCCGGATCGATGCCCTTCAGCGTCACGAACGCCGTCTCGGACGTCGACGACTGCACGAGCGCGCCGCCGAGAATCGCCGGCGCCGCGCCGACCACGCCGGGCTCGCCGCTGAGCTCGCGCATCTTGCCGGCGACGTCCTCGAACGCGCCGCCGATCCGGTACACGTAGATGTGCGCGGTCGACCCGACGATGCGATCGCGCAGCTCGTTCTGCACGCCGGTCATGAGCGCGAGCGCGATGATGAGGGCCATCACGCCCACGCCCACGCCGAGAATCGACACGAGCGAGATCAGCGAGATGAACGCCTGCCGGCGGCGCGCGGTCAGGTAGCGGCGGGCGACGAACCACTCAAAGGACATCGGGTCCGATCATCATCGCCCGAGCGGCCGCATGAGCGGAAACAGAATGACGTCGCGAATCGACGGGCTGTTGGTGAGCAGCATCACGAGGCGATCGATGCCGATGCCCTCGCCGCCGGTCGGCGGCAGGCCGTATTCGAGCGCGCGGATGTAGTCCTCGTCCATCTGGTGCGCCTCGGCGTCGCCGGCAGCGCGCTCGCGGAGCTGCGCCTCGAAGCGCCGGCGCTGCTCGGCCGGGTCGTTGAGCTCGCTGAACCCGTTCGCGATCTCGAAGCCGCCCGCGTAGAGCTCGAAACGCTCGACGGTGTCCGGATCCGACGGCTTCTGCTTCGAGAGCGGCGACACTTCGGTCGGAAAGTCGTAGACGAACGTCGGCTGCACCAGGTGCGATTCCCAGAGCGCCTCGAAGATGGTGGTGGCGATCTTGCCGGCGCCGTGCGCGGGCGCGACCTCGAGGCCGAGCGCGCGGGCCACGTCCTTCGCGCGGTCGCGATCGCGCAGGTCGGCTTCCGTCACGGTGTGCCCCAGGCGCGTCGTGGCCGCGTCGGCGGCCGACGCGCGGAGCGACAGCCGGCGGTACGGCGCGGCAAACGAAATCCGCGCCTCGCCAAACGGCACGTCGAGCGCGCCCGTGAGGGCGCCGACGATCTCGGTCAGCATGGTCTCGGTCAGCAGCATCAGGTGCTCGTAGTCCACGTACGCCTCGTAGAACTCGAGCATCGTGAACTCGGGGTTGTGCTGCGTCGAAATCCCTTCGTTGCGGAAGTTCCGGTTGATTTCGTAGACGCGCTCGAAGCCGCCCACGGTCAGCCGCTTCAGGTAGAGCTCGGGCGCGATCCGAAGATACAGGTCGAGGTCGAGGGCGTTGTGATGCGTGATGAACGGCCGCGCGATGCGCGCCGCCGGCAATCGGCTGCATCATCGGCGTCTCGACTTCGAGGAAGCCGCGCGCGTCGAGGAAGCGGCGGATCCCGGCCACCACGCGGGCGCGCGTTTCGAAGACCTGGCGGGAATCGGGGTTGACGATCAGGTCGAGGTAGCGCTGGCGATACCGGACTTCCACGTCCGTCAGCCCGTGCCACTTCTCGGGCAGCGGCAGCAGGCACTTCGCGAGGAAGGTCAGGCCGGTGGCCCAGATGGTGAGCTCATTGGTCTTGGTGCGGAAGAGCCGTCCCTCGACGCCGATCTGATCGCCCAGGTCCAGGAGCCTGAAGACCTTGAAGTCGAGCGCGCTGAGCGAGTCCTCGCGCACGTAGACCTGCAGGCGGGCCAGCCCGTCCGAGAGGACGAGGAAGTTGGCCTTGCCGAAGCCGCGCATGCCCAGAAGGCGGCCGGCCACCCGGGCGGTGGGCTTCGCTGATTCGAGCGCGGCCCCGGTGTGCTCTCCGTACGTGCTGACGATCGACGAGATCGTCGCGCTGCGCTCGAACTGACTGGGATAGGTCGCGACGCCCAGGCGCCCGATCTCCTCGAGCTTGGCCTGACGCTGCGCCTGCTGTTCTCGCTCACTCGACATACGATACGTCCGCTACGGCAACGTCCTGCGAATGGCGTCGAGCACGCCGTTGACGAACCGCACCGACTCGTCGGTGCTGAACGTGCGCGCGAGCTCGATCGCTTCGTCGATGACGACGGCCGGGGGCGTGTCCGCCTGCTGGCGCAGCTCCCACACCGCCATCCGGAGAATCATGCGGTCGATGACCGCGAGTCGATCGAGCCGCCAGTGCTCGGAATGCGCGGCGATCAGCGCGTCGATCGGCGCCAGTCCGGCGATCGTCCCGTGCACGAGCGCGCTCGCGAACGCGCGCGTCGCCTCGGGCGCGTCGGGCTCGTGCTCGGCGAAAAACGCGTCGATGGCCTCGTCGGGGCCCGTGCGGCCGATTTCCCAGAAGTACAGGATCTGCAGGGCCGCTTCGCGCGCGTGATGCCGCGGCCCGGCGCTCACGAGTCCGGCGACGCGGCCGCACGGCTGCCGGCGTCGATGCGGGCGTACAGCCTGACCATCTCCACCGCCGCGAGCGCCGCTTCGCGCCCCTTGTTCGACGAGCCCGCGCCGGCCCTGGCCAGCGCCTCGTCCGCCGTATTCGTCGTCAGCAGGCCGAACGCCACGGGGATGCCCGTCGCCTGCGCGGCGCGCGTGATGCCCTGCGCGGCCGCCTGGGCGATGTAGTCGAAGTGCGACGTCTCGCCGCGAATCAGGCAGCCAAGACAGACGACGGCCGACCAGTCCCCCGCCTCCGCCAGACGCTGGGCGGCCTGCGCCAGCTCGAACGCGCCCGGCACCGGAAACGTCTCGACATCGGTCGCCCGGACGCCGGCCTCGACAAGGGCCGCGCGTGCGCCCGCCTCCAGCGCGTCCGTGATGAACGCGTGATACCGCGAGACGACCAGCGCGATGCGCATGAACGGCGCGCTACTTTCCGGTGAAGGTCGGCTTCCGCTTTTCGAGGAACGCGCGCGTGCCTTCGCGCATGTCCTCGGTCGTCGAGACGAGGCCGAACAGCGTGGCCTCGTAGTCGGCGGCATCGGTGAGCGACATCTCGAGCCCCCCGGCGACGGCTTCGAGAATGTACCGGGTGGCGATCGGCCGGCTTGGCGGCGAGCCTCGCCGCGAGCGCGCGGGCTTCCGTCATGAGCGCGCCTGCCGGTACCACGCGATTGACCAGCCCGATGCGCCACGCCTCGTCGGCCGCAATTGGACTCGCCCGCCAGGAGCAACTCGAGCGCGCGCCCGCGGCCGACCAGTCGCGGGAGGCGCTGCGTTCCGGCGTAGCCGGGGATCAGGCCGAGATTGATCTCCGGCTGGCCGAACTCCGCGGTGTCGGCGGCGATCCGCAGCGTGCACGCCATCGCGAGCTCGCAGCCGCCGCCGAGCGCGAAGCCATTGACCGCCGCGATGACCGGCTTGCCCAGACGTTCGATGCGGGTGAACAGCGCCTGTCCGCGCCGCGCGTGCTCGCGCCCGCCGACCGGACTCTGCACGGCCAGCTCGTTGATGTCGGCGCCCGCCACGAAGGCCCGATCGCCCTCACCCGTCAGCACGATCACGCGCACGCCGTCGTCTGCGACGGCCTCGTCGAAGACCTGCGACAGCTCGTCCAGCGTCCGGGCATTCAGCGCGTTCAGCACCTTCGGGCGGGCAATGGTGACGACAAGCACGCGATCGTCCCGTTCGACCCGCAGGTTTTCGAAAGCCATATCCGGGCGATTATACTGCGCCGCTTCTCGCGCGGCGGGCACGCACGAGCGCCGCCACGATCATCACGGCCCCAATGGCCGCGGCCGCGCCAAGCGTATCGGCCACCCAGTCATGGACATCCGGCGATCGGCCGTGGACGAACGACTGGTGGTACTCGTCGCTGAGGCCGTACGCCGAGCTGAAGAGCAGCGCCAGCCCGGCCGTGCGCGCGGTGAGACCGCGCCAGCGGGCGCTGGCAAGCGCGCGCACCACGCACGCGCCCAGGATCGCGTAGCCGATGAAATGTCCCGTCTTGTCCGACACGCCGCCCGGCAGCTCCTGGAGATCCGGGATGCTCGACGCGACGAAGATGGCGACCATCTGGACAACCGCCGGTCCCCAGACCCAGAGCCAGCTGAGCATGCGATCAGCCGTAGACGAGGTACATCAGCCAGCCGATGGCGTAGGCCCCGATGACGAGCGCGGTAAAGATGCGGCCGCCCAGAACGAGCTGATCGCGCGGCTGGTCCCGCATCAGCGTGCCAAACACCACCGAGACGCAGGCGGCAAACAGGATCATCACGCCGAGATGCGTCGTCATGCGCGCTTGCGCCCCGTCGCGAGGTCGAACACGTCGAGCGTCACCAGCGCGTTCAGCAATCCGGCGACGATCAGGAACGTGTTGCCGTAGTCGAAGGTCACCGCCACGACGTCGCCCTGTCCGATGCCCGCCATGCCGGCCAGGATGCGCGGCAGCAACAGCACCCACTGCGCCGCCGCCCCAAGGAACACGAGCGGCTCGCTCAGGGTGAACGGGAGCAGTCGTCCGCCAAAGGCCAGGCCGATCGCGAACATCGCCATGAGCGCGCTGAAGAAGATCGCGCCTTTCCTCGTGTGCCCGAGGAGCGCGTGCCCGAGGCCCGGCACGAGAATCGCCATGGCGCATAGGCGCACGGCGCCGCCGGACTCCCTCGCGGCTTCGGCCGACCGGCCACGAGGCGCAGACGAGGGCTTGGAAGACGAAGCGGGCGGACCCGGCATGTGCCGTCAGTTTACCCGATCGGTCAGGAGCGGCCGGCGGCCGCCCGGACGACGACGAAGGCAATCATCGCGCCCAGCGGCAGCGCCGACAGCGCGCGTGCGAGGTTGTTCACTGGCGCCAGACGCAGCCACTCGAGTGCAAGCGTCAGGGCGGTCGGAATCGCCGCAACCGCCAGCCAGATCAGCTGCCGGCCGGCGTCCGCGCGGCGTCGCAACGCCACGGCCGCGGCGATGGCCCCGAGCGGCGCCGCCAGATACAAACCACTGCACCGGCCGCACACGGGCCACTCAATACCCGCCGTGTGAAACGATCGCTCCGGCAGTTGGTGACACACCTTGGACGCGGCGCCGTAGAGGACCGCGGCCCAGATCGGCTCGCGGCCGTGCGCCAGTTCCCACACGGACGCGCCGAGCAGCAGCGGCCAGGCAAACGTTGCCACCACGAGTGTCGTGGCCAGTCCCTTCATGACGATCTTCGAATCGGCGCCTACACGCGCGCGTCCAGTGTCAGCGCGCCGAAGTGCTCCTCGTAGCGAGTCTTGAACTCGTCCCAGGTGTAGGCGTGGCTCTGCCCGCCCAGGTGCTCGAGCGCGTAGGTCGCGGCGACGCTGCCCAGACGCGCGCAGATGCTGTCGTCGGCGCCGCGCGACCATCCCCTTCATGAACCCGCCGCGATAGGCGTCGCCGACGCCGGTCGGATCGACGATGCGTCGCGGCGTGACCGCCGGCACGTCGACGCGCCCGCCCGGACGAATCACCGACGAGCCGTGCTCGCCGCGCGTGACGACCAGCGCGCCGGCCTGGGCCAGGATCGTCGGCCTCGTCGAGACCTGTCTTCTGCCGGATCAGCTCGAACTCGTAGTCGTTGCAGATCACGATGGCCGCGCCGCGTGACGCCGTCGGCGCAGCTCCTCGCCCGCTCATGCGCGCGCACTGCTGGCCCGGATCGAAGATGAACGGGATGCCGAGCGTGCGGCATTCCTCGGCGTACTGCGTCATCGCCGCCGGATCGTTGGGCGAGATGATCGCGAGGTCGCACCCGTCCGGCCGTACGGAACGACAACTCGGCCGCGTGCGCCATCGCGCCGGTGTAGAACGACGCGATCTGGTTGTTGGCCGACGTCGGTGCTGCAGAAGAACGACGCCGTGAACTTGTCCGGCACGTCCTTCACGAGCGAGGTGTCCACGCCGGCCGCCTCGAGCCACCGGCGGTACTCGCCGAAGTCCTGCCCGGCCGTCGCCCATCAGCTGCGGCCGCTCGCCGAGCAGCGCGAGCGTGTAGGCGATGTTCGGCGCGCAGCCGCCGCGCCGCTTGTCCATCGAGTCCACCAGAAAGCTCAGGCTCACGCGCGAAAAGTGCTCCGGCAGGAAGTGCTCGGTGAACTTCCCCGGAAACGACATCAGGTAGTCGAAGGCGATCGAGCCGGTGACGACGATGTGCGTCACTCTGCAGGTACTTGCCCACGATTGGCTGCCAGCCGCGCTTCGAGTGGCCGCGGGAATGACGTCCGGCCGAGTGATGATGGCGCGTCGCGAGCGCGCGGGCGCACTCGCACGTCGCGCGCGATCGGCAGCCGCTCGACGGCGTTGGCGATGATCTGCTGCGCCATCTTCGCGTTCTGCGTCAGATTCGCGACGATCATCTCGACCGTCACCGACTCGTGGTCCGGGATGCCAGCAGTCGTAGTCGGTGACGAGCGCGAGCGTCGTGTAGCAGATCTCCGCCTCGCGCGCGAGCTTGGCCTCCTGCAGGTTCGTCATGCCGATGATGTCGAAGCCCATCGCGCGATACGCTTCGACTCGGCCATCGTCGAGAACTGCGGCCCCTCCATGCAGACGTAGGTGCCGCCCGCGTGCACCGCGGCGCCCGCACGCTGCCGGCCGCGCCGTAGACGACCTCGCTGAGCGGGCGCGCAGAACGGATGCGCGAAGCCGACGTGCGCCACCAGACCGTCGCCGAAGAACGTGCTGATGCGGCCGCGCGTGCGGTCGAAGAACTGAGTCGGGCACGACGATGTCGAGCGGCTTGTAGTCCTCGCGCAGGCTGCCGACCGCGCTCGCCGAGAGAATCCACTCGACGCCCAGCGTCTTGAAGCCGTAGATGTTCGCGCGGAAGTTCAGCTCGGACGGCAGCAGCCGGTGGCCGGCGCCGTGCCGCGCCAGAAACGCCACGCGGCGGCCGCGCAAGCGTCGCCAGGACGTACGGACCCGACGGATCGCCGAACGGCGTGGCCACGACGCGCTCTTCGCGATCGGTGAGCTCGGCCATGTCGTACAGACCGGAGCCGCCGATGATGCCAATGGGGGTGGACATGAAGGGGAAGTCACCGATCTCCGATGGGAACGGGCTCGACGTGCAGCCGGCCGGCCCGCTCCCGGATGATCCCGGCGGCGATCGCCGGGTCGTGCTCGAAGAAGATAACGTACTCGCCCGCGATCGCCTCGCGCAGGAACGCGCTTCTTGTACGCCAGCGTGTCCATCGGGTAGAGGTCGTAGCCCATGATCCACGCCACATCGACGTGCGCCGCCGTCGGCATCAGGTCGGCCGCGAAGACCGCCGTGCGGCCACCGGACGTCGATCCGCACGATCTGATGGTGCTGCGTGTGGCCGCCCGTGCGCCACACGCTGATGCCCGGCAGGACGTCGCCGTCGCCATCGATGAAGTCGACGACGCCGGCGTCCGCCAGCGGCACGAAGTTGTCGGCGATGTAGCTCGCGCGGTTGCGCTCGTGCGGATGCGTGGCATCCTCCCACTCGCGCGCGCCGAATCACGTGGCGCGCGCCCGGAAACGCGGGCACGACGCGCGCCGTCGCGCGGCGTCGTGAGCCCGCCGACGTGATCGAAGTGCAGGTGCGTCGCGATGACGATGTCGATCGTCGCGGCGTCGACGCCCGCGGCCGCGAGCGACCTGTCCAGCTGCGCGCGTGCGGTCGATGGCGTAGATGTCCTGCTCCTTCGCGCTCATCTTGTCGCCGATGCCGGCGTCGATCAGCACGGTGTGCGTCGGCGTCCGGACGAGCGAGCGGCCGCATGCCGAGCGCGATGCGGTTGCGGTCGTCGGCCGGCGCCCGCCTCTCCCACAGCGGCTTCGGCACGACGCCGAACATCGCGCCGCCGTCGAGCGCGAACGTGCCGTCGAGTCAGCGAGATCAGCTCGACGTCACCGAGCGTCATCGCGCCTTCCTTCGAGTTCGACGAGCAGCCCCTGCGTGCTCGCCGGGTGGATGAACGCGATGCGCGAGCCGTGCGCCCCGGCCCGCGGGCGCTCGTCGATGAGCCGGACGCCGCGCGCCTTCAGGTCCGCGAGCGCGGCCTCGATGTCCGGCACCCGCAGGCACAGTGGTGCAGCCCCGGCCCGCGCCTCTCGAGAAACTTCGCCACCGGGGCCTCCGGTGAGATGGGCTCGACCAGCTCGATCGTCGTGTCGCCGGTCTCGACGAAGCGCAGCCGATGCAGGCCGACGTCCTCGGGGGCGCCCGTCGGCAGTCCGAACAGCGCGCGAAACATCTCGACGACCGCCGGCACGTCGGAGACGGCGACCCCGAGGTGATCGAGTCCGCGACCGGCCCGGCGGAGCCGAGCGCTCGCCGCAGGACGTCTTCCGCCGCGCCGTAGGGATCGATCTCACGCGCCGCAATCCGATCGAGGATCTGCGCGAACTCGCCGGGCGCGAGCACGTGCACGTCTCGAGGTGCTGCATGAACGCCGCGGCCGAGGACTTCGCGCAACCGCCACTCGGCGCGCGCCCGACGCCGCGCGCCCAGCGCCTCGGCCGTCTCGGCGCGGAAGCGATCGATCATCGCCACCAGCTCAGCGACGCCGCTGCCGGTCGTCGCCACGGTGCGCATGACCGGCGGCCGCCACTGCCCCTCCGGCCAGTGCTCGAGCGACAGCATCGCCTCGATCGACGCGGCCGTGCGATCGGCGCCCTCGCGATCGGCCTTGTTGACGACGAAGATGTCGGCGATCTCCATGATGCCGGCCTTGAGGGCCTGCACCTCGTCGCCGGCGCCCGGCACGACGGTCACGATCGACACGTCCGCCGTCCGGACGATGTCCACCTCGTCCTGGCCGACGCCGACGGTCTCGATCAGCACGACGTCGAAGCCCGCGGCGTCGAGCACCGTCGCGGCTTCAGCGGTCGTCCGCGCGAGCCCGCCGAGGTGCCCGCGCGTCGCCATGCTGCGGATGAAGACGCCCTCGTCCTCGGCGTGCGCCTGCATGCGCACGCGGTCGCCGAGCACGGCCCCGCCGCTGTACGGGCTGGTCGGATCGACCGCGAGCACGCCCACCGTGCGACCGCGCGCGCGCAGCTCGGCCGTGATGCCGATCGACGAGCGTGCTCTTGCCGGCGCCGGGCGGGCCGGTGACGCCGATGAGGTACGCGCGGCCCGTCCGTCCGTAGACCTCGCCGGCGATGGCCGCGCCTTCGGGCGCCTCGTTCTCGATGAGCGAGATCGCCCGGGCGATCGCCCGGGGGTCGCGAGCCAGCAGACGGGAGACGAGCGTCGACTCAGCCACGACGCGTCAGCGTCCCAGCAGCTCGCGGGCGATGACCAGACGCTGAATCTCGCTCGTGCCTTCGCCGATCGTGCAGAGCTTCACGTCGCGGAAATACTTCTCGGCCGGATAGTCCTTCACGAAGCCGTAGCCGCCGTGAATCTGGACGCACTCCTCGGCGGCGCGCACGGCGATCTCGCTCGAGTAGAGCTTGGCCATCGACGAAGCCGTGCGTCGTCCGTTCGATGCGGCGATCCCGCATCCACGCGGCCCGATACGTCAACAGCCGCGCCGCCTCGATTCGCGTCGCCATGTCCGCCAGCTTCCACTGGATCGCCTGAAACCAGGCAATCGGCTGGCCGAACTGCCGGCGCTCGTGCGCGTACCGCCGCGCCGCTTCGTACGCGCCCTGCGCCAGGCCCACGGCCAGCGCCGCGATGCCAATGCGGCCCGCGTCGAGCACCTGCAACGTGTTGATGAAGCCTTCGCCCTCCCGCCCGACGAGCGCGTCGGCCGGCACGCGGCAATCCTCGAACAGCACTTCGCTCGTGTCGCTGGCGCGCATGCCGAGCTTGTTCTCTTTCTTTCCGGCCTTGAGACCCGGCGTGCCGCGTTCGACGACGAACGCCGAGATGCCGCGACGACCCTCGGCCCGATCGGTGATCGCCATCACGACGATGGTCGCCGGCAATCTTGCCGTGCGTGATGAACTGCTTGGCGCCGTTGATCACCCACTGGCCGCCGGACCGGTGCGCCGACGTCCGCATCGCGGCCGCGTCGCTGCCCGCGCCCGCCTCGGTCAGCGCCCACGCCCCGAGCGTCTCGCCGCGGGCAAGTGGAATCACGTACTTCCGGCGCTGCTCGTCGCTGCCGAACATGGACAGGTGGGCCACCGCGAGCCCGTTGTGCGCCGCCACGGAGAGCGCGATCGACGGGTCCACGCGCGCCAGTTCTTCGATGCACACGCAGTAGTCGAGCGCCGACATGCCCGCGCCGCCGTACTCCTCGGGCACCTGGATGCCCGTCAGGCCAATCGCCGCCAGTCGCGGCACCAGCTCCGCCGGAAACCCCTGCGCCTCGTCCCAATCCATGACGAACGGCCGGATTTCCGCCTCCGCGAACTCACGCACGGTCCGGCGCAGCAGCTCCTGTTCGGGCGCGGGCCGCAGATCCATCAGACGGACAATACCATTACCCAATTGGCGATTGGTGGTTGGCGATTGGTGATTGCATTGAGTGAATGGAGGATTGGCGATCATGTTGATGATTGGACGATTGGCGATCGCATCGAGTGATTGGAGGATTGGCGATCGCCTTGGACTCTGGACTCTGGACCCTGGACTACCGATAGATGTCCTATGACCCGCCACACGACTACGGCCCTCGCCGCCCTGCTGCTCCTCACCCTGTTCCCGTCTTCGGCCTGGGCCGACGCCACGGCCTTTCTGGGGTTTTCGAGCACGCCGACGCGGCGCACGGCCAAGGGCTTTGCCGTCGCCGTGAGCCTGGTCATCATCGGATTCGAATACGAGTACAACAACACGTCCGAAGACGAAGCCAACGCCGCGCCCAAGGTCAAGACGCACATGGGCAACGTGCTCCTGCAAACCCCGACGGGCCGCGCCCAGCTCTACTTCACGGTCGGCACCGGGTACTACCAGGAGACGTTCCGCACGTTCGAGACGAGCGGGGTGGGCACGAACATCGGCGGCGGCATCAAGATCACGCTGGCCGGTCCCATCCGGCTCCGCATGGACTACCGGATCTTTCACTTCCACGGCGAGCCGCTCTACCCCACACCCAAGCGCTTCTACGGAGGTGTGGTCCTGGCGTTCTGAGAAAGTTAGAAGTTTGAAGTTGGAAGTTTGAAGTTCGGGAACTCTACCGGATCTTCGCCAGTCCCATTCGCTCCACGCGGATGACGTCCTCGCGCAGGCGTTCGTACAAGGCCTGCACTTCAGTTGGCATCGCCTCGCTGAGCACTTTGATGGGATCGTAGTCGGCGCCGGGCACGGCGGGGATGAACACGAAGACGTAGATCGCCGAATCGCCCGTGGCCTCGACCGACCGGAGGACGCGCCAGCTCGCGGCCTGCTGCTTGCGCACCGGATCGTCGGACTTGTCGAGCACGTCGCCGAGCCGCGCGACGATGGCTTCGAAGTCGGCCGTCTTGTCAGGCTTCACGTAGAAGAACAGCAAGCCGGCGCCGCTCGGAAACTTGTAGTCGGTGCCGGCGGCCGAGGGAATCTGGACGTTGGTCTGGGGAGTGGCGACCGGGAGCGCCGGCCAGCCCCAGGCCGAGACGACGACGGTCGCGAGCCCCAGCGGTGCCAGCAGCATGATGCGCTCCCCACGAGAAAAGAACGGGACGCCCGGCCGTCCACCGAGCGCCCCGCAGAGGTGTTCCCGAGACTGGCGGACGGCGAGCTTAGTGCCCGCCGCCGCTCATGCTGCCGCCCATGTCGACGGCCTTGTTGAGACCGACGAGGTTCATGCCCTTCAACGCTCCGCTGAGCTTGGTGTACAACCCCTGAAGCTCGTCGCCCTGGACGCCGCTCTCCTGAAGAATCTTCATCGGGTCGTAGGTCATGTCCTTCGTGACCGGGTTGAGCACCATCACGTAGAGTGCCAAGCCGTTGTTCGGCGGTGTGTCGGCCTTGAAGACCTGCCAGTGGGCGGCCTGGGCCTTGCGCTCGGGCTTGTCGCTCTTGGCCAGCGCCTCCTTGAGCTTGTTCATGACGAGCTCGAAGTCGGCGGCGTTGTCGACGGCGACCTGCATGAGGATCAGCGTCGCATCCGTCGAAAACTTCATCTGGTCGGGGGCCTGCGCGGCGGGCGCCGGCGTCTGCGCCGGCGGCGGGGTCTGCTGTGGCGATTTTGCGGTGAGACCCGACGCGGCGCACAGCACCGCACAGGCCGCCAGTCCGAAGGCCAGCGCCGCACGCCGGCCTGCGGCCGGCACCGATCCGAACGACTTCATGTACTGCCTCCTGCCCGAAGGGCGGATGATTGCACGCGTCACGACACTAGCGTAACTGTAGCGTACTGGCCGACGCCAGAATGTCGAGGATTTGCGCTAGCCGATTTTGACCAGCGGCCAGGGCACGATCCGGTTATAGCAGTCTTTCAGCTTCGCAAAGATGGCGTCGGCTTCTTCGCGGGTGAACGCCCCCGACTCGAACAGCAGCGCCGTCGGATTGTAGCTTTGCGTCTTGGACACCGGATCGCAGACGAACAGGTAGGTCACGCCAGTGGCCGGATCGGCCGGCGCATCCAGCTTGTAGATCTTGAGGTTCTCGCCGAAGGCCTTCAGCTCGGGCTTGTCGGTGAGACCGACGAGCTTGGCTTTGATGTCCTTCCACACCGCCTCGAAATCGGCGGTCTTCTCCGGCTTGATCAGGTTGAGCACGATCCCCGACTCGGACGTGAACTTCAACGGGTCCGGCGCGGCGGGCGTCGTCTGCTGCGCCCGCGCCGGTGAAGCGACGGTCAGGACCACCACCACGGCGATGGCCAGACAACCACGTCGAAGATACGCCGGCCGAATGTTGAACGAACGCATGGAATCCTCCGTCTGGCGACCCGTATGGGGTGCGAAAGAACCGATACTTTACCGTACCGCTCGGACAAGACAAGCCGGACACGCGCGCTACACGAACGTCACAAGTACTTCGTTGGCGACGAGCATGCCGCGCCGGGTGAGGCCGAACCGCGCGGCGTCCGCCCATATCAGCCCTTCGGCCACGAACGGCGCGAGGGTGGCCTCGTACCGATTCCACGGATCGACCCCGAAACGCTCCTGAAAGTTCCGACGCTCGATGCCCGCCGTCAGCCGCAGGCCGGTGAAGAGCGCTTCGCCCAGCCGGTCGTCCGGGGACAGGACCTGGGGATCGACCTCGGGTGACTCCCCCCGGTCGACCTGGTCGACGTAGTCGGCGGTGGCGGCCAGGTTCTTCCACCGACGGCCCTCGACGGTCGAGTGGGCGCCACAGCCGAAGCCGTGCCAGCTGCCCGCCTGCCAGTACTTCAGGTTGTGCCGGCTCTCGCGGCCGGGCCGGGCGACATTGGAGATCTCGTATTGCGCGAGGCCCGCGGCGTCGAACGCCTCCAGCGCCGCCAGGTACATGTCCGCCGCGGCGTCATCGGCCGCCTGCGCCCAGGTCGCCGCCGGGTGCCCGGCCTGGTCGCGCGGCGCGCGCGCCATCGCTTCCTTCAACGGCGCGTTCGGATAGAGCTCGAGCAGGTACAGCGACAGGTGATCGGGCGCGAGGGCGATCGCCTCGTTGACGGTGGCCATCCACGACGCCATCGACTGGCCGGGGAGCCACAGCATGAGGTCGAGGCTGAGATTGTCGACGCCGGCGGTGCGCGCGTCGCGAATCGCCTGGCGCGCGCGATCGGCCGAATGAATGCGTCCCAGCCGCGCGAGCTCGGCATCGTCGAACGACTGCACGCCGAAGCTCACACGATTGATGCCGGCTGCGCGGAATGCCGCCAGCCGTGCGGAGCTTGCCGTTTCGGGATTGGCTTCGAGCGTGATCTCCGCGTCCGGGGCGACCTCGAACGCGTCCCGGCACGCGTCGAGTATGTGCGCGACCTCGCCCGGCTCGAGGAGCGATGGCGTGCCGCCGCCGAAGAAGATCGTGTCCGCGGCGCGACGCGGCCCGGCCGGGCGCGCGGCGCGAATCTCGCGCGCAAGCGCGCCGACGTACCGGGTCTTCAGGTCGGCGTCGAGCAGGCCGCGATTGAAGTTGCAGTACCAGCAGATCGCCTGGCAGAAAGGGATATGGACATACAAACCGAGTGACATTGGCGATCGGGCGATTGGGGACTGGCGATTTGGATTGGGTGATTGAAAGATTGGGCGATCGAATTGGCGATTGGCGATTGGCGATTGCAAATTACCGATTGGGCGATTGGGTCATCGGCGAGCGGGGTGACCGGTGAGCCATTCAACCTCAGGCACCGAGCGACTTGCTCATCTGCTCGCTCACCCGTTCACCCATTCCCGTATTCACCCATTCCCGTATTCGCCCATTCGCGCATTCGCCCATTTGCCCATTGCTGTGTCCCTGTCACCCCCGCCCCGCCTTGCCCCCGGGCCACTTGAGTTCCTTCGGCTCCCTGGGTTGGCGGATTTCTGCCCGGGCCTGGCCGTGCGTGCGCGCGGGCAGGGTGCGCCGGCCGCGATTGCTTCTTCCAGAGCGTGGCGAGGTCGTCGGGGCCGCCGTTGGGCGGCAGCATGCGGTAGTCGCCGCCGTCGTACTCGAGGAACTCGCACATCTCGTGCAGGCGCGAGTGCAGCCGGAAGCCGACGCGCACCTTCAGCGAGTCCAGCTCGGTGTCGTCCGGCAGATCCTCGTAGTTCGTCGTGAAGATCGTCGGCCGCCGCTCGTTGTAGCGCGTGTTGACGATGAGGTTCATCGTCTCCTCGACCCACTCGGACGGCTTCTCCGCGCCGAGGTCGTCGAGCACGAGCAGCTCGGCGTCCATGACGGGCCGCAGGATGTCCATCTCCGCGGTGCGGACGACCGGGTTGTAGGTGGACCGGATCACGCGCAGCAGATCGCGCACGTCGTAGAACAGGCCCTGCGCGCGCCCTTCTCGATGACGACCTGGCGCAGCACGGCGACGGCGATGTGCGTCTTGCCGATGCCGGGCGGCCCGATCAGGCACAGCCCCTTCGGCGACGGCCGGAAACGCCTCGGCGAAGCGCCGCGCGCGCGTGACGGTCGCGATCGAGCCGTTCGTTGGGATAGAGGACGAAGTTGTCGAGATCGCAGCGCGCGTAGCGCGGCGGGATGCGCGCGTCGTCGAGCGAGCTTGGCCGTGCGGGCGTCCTCGACCAGCAGCTCGCAACGCTCGACGCGGCGCACGCCGTCGCGTTCGAACGCGCCGCCAGCCGGTGCCGCTCGCACTTCGCGCACGCCATGACGACGCTCAGAGGATAGACACTCGTCACGCGCCTGCTGCGGCGCGCGTCCGAGCCGCGGGCTCGTCGGCTCGTGCGCGTCGCCATCGTCGGCCGGCGTCGCCGGCACGAGCGCGGTGTTGAGGCGCTGCTCCCAGTCGCCGAGGCCGCGCGCGAGCTCGTGCTTGACGTACTGCATGAACTCGTTGACCTCGTGCTGCATGCGCTCCATCTTGCGGCGCATGTTCAGGATGATCTCGACGCCGGCGAGGTTGACGCCGAGATCGCGCGTGAGCGCCAGAATCGTCTCGAGCTGCTCGAGATCCTCGTCCGAGTACAGCCGCGTGTTGCCCTCGGTGCGCGACGGCTTCAGCAGCCCTTCGCGCTCGTAGAGGCGCAGCGTCTGCGGGTGGATGTTGTACTTCTGCGCCACCGCGCTGATCATGTAGTAGCCCTTGCCGGTGCCGTTCGTGTCGTGCTGGTCATCGCGTCGTCGCGTCAGTCGCTCGAACAAGTGCCGCCGCACGTCGTCGCCGTTCAGCCGGCCGAACTCCCGGAGCAGCTCGCGCGACCGCTCGTCCACGCACGGGCGGCAGCACGAGCTGGACTTCGACGATCAGATCGCCGCGCATCGCCGGCCGGCGCCGGCACGCCGCGCCGCGCAGGCGAGCCGCTGGCCGGACGGCGTGTCCGGCGGAATGCGCAGCCGCACGGTGCCGTCGAGCGTCGGCACGTCGACGCGCGCGCCGAGCGCCGCTTCGTGGACCGCCGACCGGCAGCGTCATGTGCAGAGGTCCCGGCCTTCGCGGCGGAAGAACGGATGCGGCGCACCTCGACCGTCACGTAGAGGTCGCCGGCCGGCCGCCGCGCGCGCCCGGCGTGGCCGCGCCCCGGCACCGCCGAACGCGCGCCCGTCTCGATGCCCGGCGGCACCGCGACCGTCACGACCTCGCTGCGCGGCGGCGACGCCGGCGCCGGCGCACGCGCGGCAGCGCTGACTGCGCAGCCGCCCGTGCCGCCGCACGCGTCGCAGGCCTTCGTGAACACCATGTGCCCGCGCGCCCATCGCGCTGTCCCGCACCGCCGCACGCCGGGCACGCCGCCACGGGACGCGGCACGCGACCGCTGCCGCTGCACGCCGCGCAGCGCTCCCGGCGGACGACGACACGGGACACTGCCCGCCGCGCATCGCGTCCTCGAACGACAGCGTCAGCGTCACGTCGATCGGTCGCGCCGCGCGTCGGGCGCCGCCGCCTCGCCGCGCGGCATCCTGAAAGCACGTCCGCGAACAGTTCCGAGAACGTCGCCGCCTGCGGCCCCTCGGCGCGGCGCCGAGAAATCAAACCCTGCGAACGACACCGTCGCCTCGACGACGCGCGGCCGGCGCCGGTCGCACGCCGCGGTCGTACGCGCGCCGCCGCTCCGGGTCGACCAGCACCTCGTACGCCTCCTGGATCTGCCGGTACATCGCCTCGCGCGACGCGATCACCCGGGTTGATGCCCGGGTGATAGCGCCGCGCCAGCCGCCGGTACGCCCGCTTGATCTCGCCGAGCGTGGCCGCGCGCGTCACGCCAAGGACGATATAGAGATCCATGGTCATCTGTGATTCCCAAGCGGCTCAATCGAACGTCACAATGGCGTCCAACGATCGATCAACATCGCAAGGATGCCGATCCCAGCGTCCCGAGGCTCGCCTCGAGCGATTGCGAGCCGTGGAATCGCCGGGAATCGCCGATCTTCTTGCTCTACTTCTTCTCTTCGACGACTTCCGCGTCGATGACGTCGCCGGTCTGGCCGCTGCCGCCGGAGCGCCGCCGCGCCGCCGACGCCGGTCGCAGCCCGGCGCCGCCGTCGCGCCGGCGCTCTGGTACAGCGTTTCCGCCGCCTTCTGCTGCGCCTGCTTCAGCGCCTCGAGCGTGCGGCTCGATCGCCTTCGGCGTCGTTGGCCTCGAGCGCCTTCTTCACGTCGTTGATCGCCGATTCGATCGCCAGCCGATCCGCGGCGTCGAGCTTGTCGCCCGACTCCTTCAGGATCTTCTCGGCCACGTAGACGGCCTGGTCGGCGCGGTTGCGCGTCTCGACCTCTTCCTTGCGCGCTGCTTGTCCTCGGCCGCGTGCGACTCGGCGTCCTTCATCATCCGGTCGACCTCGTCCTTCGACAGGCCGCTCGACGCGGTGATCGTGATCTTCTGCTCCTTGCCCGTGCCCTTGTCCTTGGCCGACACGTTCACGATGCCGTTCGCGTCGATGTCGAACGTGACCTCGATCTGCGGCACGCCGCGCGGCGCCGGCGGAATGCCGTCCAGGTGGAACTTGCCGAGCGTGCGGTTGTCGCGCGCCATCGGCCGCTCGCCCTGCAGCACGTGCACTTCGACGCTCGTCTGGCTGTCGGCCGCCGTCGAGAACATCTCGCTCTTCTTCGTCGGGATCGTCGTGTTGCGCGGGATGAGCGTCGTCATCACGCCGCCCAGCGTCTCGATGCCGAGCGAGAGCGGCGTCACGTCGAGCAGCAGCAGGTCCTTGACCTCGCCCGAGAGCACGCCCGCCTGGATCGCCGCGCCGATCGCGACGACCTCGTCCGGGTTGACGCCCTTGTGCGGCTCCTTGCCGAACAGCTCCTTGACGATCTGCCTGCACGCGCGGAATGCGCGTCGAGCCGCCGACGAGCACGACCTCGTCGATCTCCTTCGCGGTCGACGCCCGCGTCGGCCAGCGCCTGCTTGCATCGGCCCGACGGTCTTCTGCAGCAGGTCCTCGACGAGCGGCTCGAACTTCGCCCGCGTCAGCTTCATCGCCAGGTGCTTCGGCCCGGTCTGATCGGCCGTGATGAACGGCAGGTTGATGTCGGTCTCCATCACGGTGGAGAGCTCCATCTTCGCCTTCTCCGCCGCTTCCTTCAGCCGCTGCAGCGCCATCCGGTCCTTGGACAGGTCGATGCCTTCCTGCTTGCTTGAACTCGCGCGACGATCCAGTCGATGACCCGCTGGTCGAGGTTGTCGCCGCCAAGGTGCGTGTCGCCGTTGGTCGCCTTCACCTCGACCACGCCCTCGCCGACCTCGAGGATCGAGATGTCGAACGTGCCGCCGCCGAAGTCGTAGACGGCGATCGTCTCGTCCTTCTTCTTGTCGAGGCCGTAGGCCAGCGCCGCCGCCGTCGGCTCGTTGACGATGCGCAGCACTTCGAGGCCGGCGATCTTGCCGGCGTCCTTGGTCGCCTGCCGCTGCGCGTCGTTGAAGTACGCCGGCACCGTGATGACCGCCTTGCGTGACCGGCTGGCCGAGGTAGTCCTCCGCGGCCTGCTTCAGCTTCTGCAGGATCATCGCGGAGATCTCGGGCGGCGAATACTCCTTGCCGGCCGTCGCGTTGACGCGCGACGTCGCCGTTCGCCGTCGCGCACGACGCGGTACGGCACCATCTTCATCTCTTCGGTCACTTCGTCGAACCGGCGGCCCATGAACCGCTTGATCGAGAACACGGTGTTCTCGGGGTTGGTCACGGCCTGCCGCTTGGCCACCTGGCCGACCAGCCGCTCGCCGGACTTGGTGAAGCCGACGACCGACGGCGTCAGCCGGCCGCCTTCGGGGTTGGTGATGACGACCGGCTCGCCGCCTTCCATCACCGCGACGACCGAGTTCGTGGTGCCCAGGTCGATGCCGATAATCTTGCTCATCGCGCAACTCCCTCTTCCCCGCAGGGGTTCAAAAATCTTAGTCCAGAAGATGATATAAATCTTAGCTGAACTTTGTCAAGTGAGATGCGTCAAATGCGCTAATGGTTTCACCGCAGCCCCTGGCGTGGGCAGCCGAATTGCCCGCGCGTTCACTCCCCTGCGGTATCATGGGTTCGCCAGCCAGCGTTTCCTGCTGAGGGTCAGCATGACCTCGACCCGGTTCCGACACGGTCACCTCGTCCGCCATGTCGTCTGCGGTCTGGCCGCCTGGGCCCTGCTGTTCGGTCCGCTCGAGGCGCAGCAGCTCCCGGTGGGCGCCGAGGCGGTCTCCGACTGGACCGCCGATGACGTGCCGGCCCACCTCGCCGTCGTGGACGGCCGAGTCGTGCTCGAGCGCGACGGGCAGGCGCTGCCCGCCGACGTCAACGCCCCGCTGCTCGAGGGCGACCGGCTGCGCACCGAGGACGGTCGCGTCGACATCCTCTTTGCCGATGGCAGCGCGCTGGACCTCGACGTCAACACCACGGTCGATCTGCTGTCGGACGCGCTGCTGCGTCTGCGCGGTGGCGCCGTGCGCCTGCTGATCGCGCGGCTGGCCAATGACGTGAACTATCGAATCGACGCCGCGGGCTCGACGGTGCGTGTCGAAAGCGCGGGCGACTATCTCGTCACGGTGTCCGACACGCGGCGCACGTCGCCGGAAGTTGATCTGTCGGTCTACCGTGGGACGGCGACACTCGAAAACAACTTCGGTCGGACGATGGTGCGCGCCGGTGCGTCCGCGTGGGCCAGCGCGGACGCCGCGCCGTCGGCACCTCGGGCGTTCAACGCCAGCGCGTCAGACGAGTTCGACGGCTGGGTGGAGTCGCAGCGCGAAGCACAGATCAGTCACGCTTCTTCGCAGTACCTGCCGGCTGACGTCCGGCCGTACGGCGGCGCGCTGGATGAAGCCGGTACCTGGGCGTACGAGCCGGCCTACGGCGCGGTCTGGTATCCGCAAGTCGGCCCAGGCTGGCAGCCGTACAGCGACGGCTACTTCGCCTTTGTCGGGACGTTCGGCTGGTTCTGGATTGGATCGACCAGGTGGTCCTGGCCGACGCATCACTACGGCAGTTGGGGCGTGTCGTCCGGCCGCTGGTTCTGGATGCCCGATCATCGATGGGCGCCGGCGCGGGTCGCCTGGTCCACGACGCCCGACTCGGTGTCGTGGTGTCCATTGGGCCGCGATGGCCGCGCGGTCGGCTCGGCGTTCACCGGCCCAGCCCTTTCCGGACGCCCGCCGGGGCTGGACCACCGTGTCCGCACGCCAGGATCACAACGGCTGGTTCGCGCGCGGCGGCACGGTGCTGACGCCCCCGGCCGGCGCGACGCAACGCTGGACACGGTCGCCGAGCCAGCCGAATGGCCAGGTCCCGGCTGGTCCGGTGACGCACGCGCGGGCGTCAGGATCCCTGCGCGCCCCGACCGGGATCCGCTCGCAGGTTCTGGGGCAGCCGACCGCCGACTCGCGGCCGGCGAACGCCGCCTCACCGGTCGGACAACGGCGTTCCTTGGCGCCCGATGAACCGAGTGCGCCGTCGTTCGAGCAATCGCGGTCGATGTCGCCTGGCTCGCGCGTCGAGTCTCGTCCGCTGTCGCCGCCGCCCCCGCCCGGTGCCGTGGAGCGTGGGCCGAGGGCCCCCGCCCAGCAGACCTGGCCCGGTCGCGCCGTGGAGCGCGGCGATCGCCCGACCGCCGAGTCGCGAACGCTCGAAGCGCGTCCGTCGAGGCCGCCCGGCGTCACGGCTCGTTCGGCGCCGCCGGCCTCGCCCGGCGTCTCGCCTTCGCGCGACGCGCCCTCACGTCGCGGCAATGCCCCCCACCCGAGTCGCACTGGCGACCGCGGCTCGAGCGTGGCGGCGCCGACGGCGGGAGCGCCGGCGTCGCCGAGGGTGAGCGAGTCGCCGGGCCGCACCGCGCCCACCGCTCCGTCTCCCTCGACGGCATCGCGCGGCGGCCCGTCGCGATCAGGTCCGGCGCCGGCGGCTCGAGGCGGGCGCGGCGGCGGGTAAAAAACGCGGCGCGCCGCGAAAATCCCGGTACACTCAGCCTCATGCCTCGTCTGGGTGGGCGGCTCGTCCGTGCCTTCGGGATCATCGCGCTGTTCCTCGCCGCCGCGCTGCTCGGCACGGCCAGCGGCGTGCTGTTCGCCTACGCGGGCGACCTGCCCCAAATCTCGGCCCTCGACGACTACGCGCCGCCGACCATCACGAGAGTCCTCGGCCGCGACGGATCGGTCGTCGGCGAGTTCGCCATCGAGCGTCGCCAGGTCGTGACCTACGACCAGATTCCGGTCAACCTGCGGAACGCGCTCGTGTCCGCGGAAGACGCAGACTTCTTCAAGCACAGCGGCATCGACGTGTGGCGGATCTTCGCGACGGTCGTTCGCCGCGGGCTCGGCCTGCAGCACTCGGGCGGCGCGAGCACGATCACGCAGCAGCTGACGCGCAAGCTCTTCCTCACCGACGAACAGACGCTCGAGCGCAAGATCAAGGAATGGATCCTCGCGATCCAGATCGAAAAGCGGTACACGAAGCAGGAAATCTTCACGATGTACTGCAACAAGATGTACTGGGGGCACGGCGCCTACGGCGTCGAGGCGGCCTCGGAGCTCTACTTCTCGAAGCACGTCGGCGACCTCTCGCTGGGCGAGGCGGCGATGATTGCCGGCATCCACCAGGGCAACGTCCGCGAGAGCCCGTACGTCAACATGAAGGCGGCGGTCACCCGGCGCAACTACACGCTCGACCGCATGGCGGCCAACGGCTACATCAAGCAGACGGAGGCGGACGCGATCAAGAAGGAGCCGATCATCGTCCACGGCGAGCCGAACCAGACGCCGTCGATCGCCCCGTACTTCGTCGAGACCGTACGCCAGCACCTCGAAGATCAGTACGGATCAAAGGCCGTGTACGAAAGCGGCCTGGTCGTCAAGACGGGGCTCGACCCGCAACTGCAGCGCTGGGCGAACGCGGCGCTCGACAACGGGCTGCGCCGCATCGACAAGACGCGCGGCTATCGCAAGCCCACCGAGAACGTCGTCGCCGAAAAGCACGCGGTCGACACCTACAGACTGCCCCAGTGGACGCACGATCCCGACGAAGGCGAGCGCATGCCGGCCATCGTCACGGGGGTCAAGAGCGGCGTCATTCACGTCCGGCTCGGCAAATGGTCCGGCACGATCGAGCGCGCCGGCTACGGCTGGGCCAACCGCAAGGCCGACGACGTCGCGAAAGTCGGCGACGTGATCACGGTGAAAGTCGGCAAGATGAGTGTCAAGGAGCTGACGTTCGCGGCCGATCTCGACCAGACGCCGCTGCTCGAGGGCGCCGTGCTCGTGCTCGACAACCACACCGGGCAGGTGCTGGCCATGGTCGGCGGCCTCAGCTACGAGCGCAGCCAGTTCAACCGCGCCATCCAGGCCCAGCGGCAGGTCGGCTCACTGTTCAAGCCGTTCGTCTACACGGCGGCCATCGATCGCGGCTACACCACGCAGACGCAGCTGATCGACGAGCCGGTGAGCTTCAACGTCGGCCCGAATCAGCCGCTCTACGAGCCGAGGAACTTCGATCGCAAGTTCGAAGGGCCGATCACGCTGCGGTGGGCGCTCGAGGACTCGCGGAACGTGCCGACGGTCAAGCTGATGGACGCGCTCCGTCCCGAGCAGGTCATTCAGTACGCGCGGGCCATGGGCATCACGACGCCGATCCCGCCGTATCTGTCCACGGCCATCGGCTCGGCGGAAGGCACGCTGTTTGAATACACGTCGGCGTACTCGGCGTATGCCAACCAGGGCGTGCGCATGGCGCCGCTGATGGTGTTGGACGTGACCGACCGCGATGGCAACCTGCTCGAGCAGCACCGCATCGAGCCACACGAAGCGCTGCGCGCCGACACCGCGTTCATCATGACCACCCTGCTCCGCGGTGTCGTGCAGCACGGCACCGCCGCGGCCGCGGCCTCGATCGACTGGCCGCTGGCGGGCAAGACCGGCACGACCGACGACTTCACCGACGCCTGGTTCATCGGCTTCGATCCAGACATCACGATCGGCGTGTGGGTGGGATTCGATCTCAAGAAGGAGATCGGCCCGGACATGCAAGGCGCGCGAGCCGCGCTGCCGATCTGGATGGACATCATGAAGCCCTGGGTCGCCCGCCGCAAAGCCGAGGGCGGCGACCGTCCCGACTTCACCAAGCCGAACAATGTCGTGCTCGTCATGACCGACACCGGACCGGAGGCGTTCATCGCCGGAACCGAACCGGGGAAGTCAAATTGGTGATTGGAGATTGGGGATCGGCGATCGAAATTGGCGATTGAGCGATTGGTGATCGAATTGACAATCGACAATTGAGGGATCGGCGATCGCGATCGCCAGTCGACATTCGCGCAATTCGATCGCCCTGAAACGTACCGGCTTCATGGGAGGGCCCATTTGTTGAGAGGATGGAGCCCATGGGTCGACCAAGTCGGTACTCACCTGAGGTGAAAGCACGCGCGGTCCGGATGGTGCGCGAGCACGAGACCGAGCACGGCTCGCAGTGGCAAGCGATTCGATCGATGGCCGGGAAGCTGGGCTGCACGGCCGAGACCTTGCGCCGCTGGGTCCGGCAGGACGAACGCGATCATGGTCGTCGGCCCGGCCTGACGACCGACGAGCGCCAGCGACTGAAGGAGCTCGAGCGGGAGAATCGCGAGCTCAAGCGCGCGAATGAGATTCTCCGAAGGCGTCCGCGTTTTTGGCGCAGGCGGAGCTCGATTGCCGATCGAAGTAATGGTCGCATTCATCGACCGGCACCGTGACGCGTTTGGGGTCGAGTCGATCTGCAGCGTTCTGCCGATCGCCCCGTCGACGTACTTCCGTCATCGCGCGGTGCGGATCGATCCCACGCGCCGGTCGACGCGGGCCGCCGTGATGACGAGCTCCGCGTCGAGATTCGCCGCGTCTGGAACGAGCATTTTCAGGTCTACGGGCCGCGGAAGGTCTGGAAGCAGCTGCGCCGAGAGGGCATCGAGGTGGCGCGATGCCGCGTGCGCCGTTTGATGCAGCAAATGGGCCTCGCCGGCGCGGTGCGCGGCCGCGCATGGATTACGACGACCAGACCGGACACCGACGCCGTGCGGCCCCCAGATCTCGTCGATCGCCAGTTCACGGCGACCGGACCGAATCAGCTCTGGGTATCGGACTTCACGTACGTCGCGACCTGGCGCGGCTTCGTCTACGCGGCGTTCGTTATTGACGTGTTCGCTCGGCGCATTGTGGGCTGGCGCGTCTCGGCAGCCTGAGGACGGACTTCGTGCTCGATGCCTGGGAACAGGCCATTTACGATCGCTGCGGGACGGCGCCGTCCGCGCTGGTTCACCACAGCGATCGCGGCACGCAGTACGTGTCGATGCGCTACACCGAGCGATTGGGCGACGCGGGCATCGCGCCGTCGGTGGGCAGTCGCGGCGACTCGTACGACAACGCGCTCGCCGAATCGGTGATTGGACTCTACAAGACGGAGGTGATTCAACCGCGCGGACCACGGCGCACTCTCGAGGCGGTCGAGTTTGCCACGTTGGAATGGGTGGACTGGTTCAACAACCGGCGGTTTGCTGGAACCGATCGGCTACGTGCCGCCGGCGGAATTCGACGCACGCTACTATGAGCAGGCCGCGGTGGCCTGACTCAGCTAACTCGTCCTCTCGTGAAGCCGGTACGATTCAAATTGACGGATCAGCGATCGCGATCGCCAAATCGCCATTCGCCCAATTCGATCACCCAATTCCTCATTCGCCGATGCCGATCACCAATCCCCAATCACCAATCACCAATAGTCATTCGTCGTCTGGCGTTGAGGTGTCGAGCGTGCCGCATCGCCTTCTTCATCAGATACGCCTTGATGAACTCGTCGAGGTCGCCGTCGAGCACGCGATTGACGTCGCCGACCTGGTCCTTCGTGCGGTGATCCTTGACCATCTGGTAGGGATGCAGCACGTAGCTGCGGATCTGGCTGCCGAAGGCGATGTCCTTCTTCTCGCCGCCGATCTGCGTCCAGCTTCGCCTGCTGCTCCTTCATGCTTCAGATCGTAGAGCCGCGCCTTCAGCACCTTCATCGCCGAGTCGCGGTTCTTGTGCTGCGACCGCTCGTTCTGGCACGAGACGACGATGCCGGTCGGCAGGTGCGTGATGCGGACGGCCGAGTCGGTGACGTTGACGTGCTGGCCGCCCGCGCCGCTCGATCGGAAGGTGTCGATGCGCAGGTCCTTGTCGTCGATCTCGATGTCGATGTCGTCGGGCAGCTCGGGCCAGACGTAGACCGACGCGAACGACGTGTGGCGCCGCGCCGCCTGATCGAACGGCGAGATGCGCACGAGCCGGTGCACGCCGGCCTCGGCCGACAGCAGGCCGTAGGCGTATTCGCCGGTGACCGTGAACGTCGACGCTCTTGATGCCCGGCCTCGTCGCCGGGCTGGTAGTCGATGATCTCGCGCTTGAAGCCGCGGCGCTCCGTCCAGCGCAGGTACATGCGCAGCAGCATCTCGGCCCAGTCCTGCGACTCGGTGCCGCCGGCGCCGGGATGGATCGTGACGATCGCGTTCTTGCGGTCGTGCTCGCCGCCGAGCATCTTCCGGATCTCGCCCGCCTGAACGTCGCTGCGCGAACGCGTCGAGGCCCGCGACCCAGATCGGCCGCGACGTCCTCGCCCTGCCGCGCCCATTCGACCAGCACGCCGAGGTCGTCCGCTCTCGGCGCGAAGCGACGCGCCGAGAGCGTTCGGTCCTCCTCGAGCCGGCGGCGGCGCTGCAGGACCTTCTGCGCGTCGGCCTGATCCTTCCAGAAGTCGGGCGCGGAAATCTGCGTTTCGAGGTCGGTCAGCTCGCGGTCGAGGCGAGCTTCGTCAAAGCCCCCTCCGCAGGTCGGAGGCGCGCTCTTTCAGCTCGTCGTAATGGCGCACTTGCTCGTCGAAAGTCACGGAAGTCCCCTCGAAAGAATAGTGCTGGGTGCCGAGTGCCGGGTGCTACTGGCCGCGTGCCGCGTCCCTCGTGCCAGGTGCTACTGGCCGCGTGCCACGCGCTACCCGAGGAGCCTCTAGGGCCTCGAGCCTGACGCCCGGGACCTGACACCCGTCACGAACGCCGCGATCGTCAGGGCCACGCTGATCAACACCGACAGCCAGGCCACGACGTCACCCATGCGACTGTAGATCGTACGTCCATCCAGGAGGCGCACGTCAACCGTCACGGCGGCCTGGGTGAAAAGCCCGGTCGTCAGCAGCACGCGGCCATAAGGGTCGACGCCGCCGCTGATGCCCGTGTTGGCCGCCCGCACGACGTAGCGGCCGTCCTCCACCGCCCGGATCGCGCCCTCGTCGAAATGCTGGTAGGGCGCCGAGGATCGGCCGAACCAGGCGTCGTTGGTGATCGTCGCCAGCAGCTGGCTGCCTCGCGCGGCAAAGGCGCGATCGATCCACGGAAACATCGACTCGTAGCAGATCGCGACGCTCACGCGCCTGCCGCCGGCGTCGAGCACGACCGGATCCACACCGGGCGTGAAATCGCTCACCGACTGCACGAGCGGGCCGACGAAGAACAGCAGCCGCTTGAACGGCACGAACTCGCCGAACGGCACGAGGCGCATCTTCCGATAGGTCCCGTGCGACCGCCCGTCGGCGCCGACGAGCACCGCCGAGTTGAAGATCTGATCGGGCGCGCCGTTGGCGCCGGCGCGAACTCGTCGGAGCCAATCACGAGCGGCGTCCGCGTGCGCGCCGCGAGCTGGCGCACGGGCGCGGCGAGCGCGCCCTCCGCGTCGAAGTAGAAGGGCGTCGACGCCTCCGGCCAGAACACGATGGCCGCACCCGCGCTGATGGCCTGCTGCGTCAGGTCGAGGTAGCGGCGGAGAATCCGATCGCGGTAGGCCGGATCCCACTTCTCGACCAGTTCCACGTTGCCCTGCAGTAAGCCGACACGAATGACCTGTCCTTCCCGCGTGAGTGTGCTCTTCACGAGACGCACGGTGCCGAACGTGGCGACCACGACGAGCAGCACGCCGACGGTCAGCGCGCCCAGCAGGTGCGATCGCCGCCGGCTGATGGCGAGCGCGGCCGCCGCGGCGCCGACGAGCGCCACGAGCGCCGACAGGCCGAACACGCCCGTCACGCTCGCCAGCTGCACGACGGGCAGCACGCGGGCCTGCGACGATCCGAGCAGCGCCCACGGAAAGCCGCCACCAGATCGTCGAGCGGACCCATTCGGTCGCCACCCAGGCCGCGGGGCTCAGCCACACCCCTGCGGCGCCAAACCGCCGCACGGCGAGCCCCGCGATCACCGCGAACGCTCCGGGATAGAGCGCGAGATATGCCCACATCACGACGCCGACGAGAAACGCGACCCAGGTTGCGAGTCCGCCGTAGGCCGCCATGGTGCCGACGACCCAGTAGAAGACCCCCGCCGACGAGACGAAACCAGCGGTGATGCCAGAGCAGGAACAGCCGGCGCGGATGGCCGCGACCCGCCGACGTCGCGAGTGCAACGGCGACGACCAGCGGCGCCAGCGCAATCCAGGCGAACGCGGGATGCCCGAACTTCGGAAAACTGGCCGCGAGCAGGACGCCCGAGAGCAGGGCTAGCGCGTAACTAACGGCGTATACCCGTCCTTCGACAGGCGGCTGGCCATCTTGTCCGCCTCGCTGCGCTCGTTGAACGGCCCGACGCGGACCTTGTAGAGCGACGCGGACGTCGCGCTGAACGCGGCGTAGCCCTTGGCCTTGAGCTCCTTGACGAGCGAGTCGGCAGCCGCCTTGTTCTTGAACGCGTTGATCTGCACAACCCATCCGGATTCCGTCGCGGGCGGCTTGGCGGCCGATGCCGGCGGCTTGGCGGCGGGGGGGGTCGGCTTCGGTGCCGGCGGCTTCGCCGGCGGATTCGACTTGCCGGTCGCCGGGTCGGCCGTCATCGAGAGCAGTCCCGGCGTCGCGGCCGGCTTGTCTGGCGCTTTGGCGGCCGGCTTGTCGGGCGGCGGCGCTTCGGATACCGGGTCGGCCGGGGGCGGCGGCCCGCTGTCCGGCTTCGGCTGACTCGCAGCCGCGGCCGTCCCTGCGGCAGCGGCACCGGCGCCGGCCGCGCCACCGCCCGCGGGCGCGGCGCCCTGGAGCTTGTCGTGGTAGTCGAGATCGCCGGGCGGCACCTGGGTCGGCTTCGCGGTGCCAATTGAGGCCGTGGTGTCCCCCGGCGCACCGACTTCAGCCGACATGGGCGCGGCCGACGAAGGAACGCCCCGCCCAACCGACACGCCGAGCAGGAAGATGACGACCGCCACCACGACCATCGCCATGAACAGGAAGATCGATCTGCTTCCCGCTCAACTGGATCTCGTGAAACCCTCTATCGCTCATGAGACTCGAAGGATGTTAGCACCGATTTTCTGCAGCAGCGCCTTCGCTTCCGCGAGATTGGGATCGAGCGCGAGCGCCCGCGCGACCTCACGTCGCGCCGCCTCCTTGTCCCCGGAATCGAGGAGCGCGCCTCCGAGCGCCGCGTGGGCCTCGGCGGTTTCGCGGCACCAGAGCGCCACCTTGAACTCGTCAATGGCATCCGCCACCCGGCCGCTCCGCTGATAGATGCGCCCGAGCAGCACGTGCGGCACGTCTTCGTACGGCGCCAGGTAGATCGCGCGCCGCAGCTCGCTCGTGGCCTCGCGGTCCTTCTGCGCGTTGAACAGGGCGCGTCCCTGCGCGAGGTGGAACGCCGCGGTTTCCTGCTGGTCCCGCTGCGCCGGGCTGGCCAGTGCCGTCTCCAGCCGATCGGTCGGCGCCACATCGAGATCCGTGCGCAGCCGCTCGAGTCCCGGCGGAATCTTCGTCGTCAGCGTCAGCGCGGACGCGTCCGGGCGGGTGCCGAGCTGCTTGGCGAGATCCAGCTCGCGCTGGGCTTCGACGGTCTTGCCGCCCGACGCCAGGACGGCGCTCATCACGAGGTGCGCGTCGCCGTTGGCGGCGTCGAAACGGACGGCCTCGCGAAGCCAGTTGAGCGCGGCGACCGGATCCTGCGCCAGCGCGTTTGCGTAGCCAAGGTTGAACAGGTAGTCCGTGTTCGACGGCTCGGCGTCGACGGCGGTCTTGAAATATGGCGGCGGCCGGCCCCGATCCGGCCGGGCGCTTCAGCTGCACGATGCCCATCGCGTTCGACAGCACGGGCGATGGCCGCTCGCGGTTGAGGGTCGCCAGTTGATCGAGCGCGCCGTCCAGACGTCCGAGATCGATGAGCGACAGCGCGGTCAGGAATCGTGCCTTGCGCGACAGCGGCGAGTCCTTCGACACACCGCTGGCAACCGACAGCGCCTTCTCCGGCTGTCCCTGGTCGGAGTAGACGCTCCAGAGCGCCGTCAACAGCCGCGGATCGCGCGGGGCCTGCTTCAGCGCCGCCTCGAGGAACTTCTGCTGACCGGCGGGCGTCGGCGACACGAGTCCCTTGATGTAATTCTCGAAGACCGGCAGTGCCATCTGCGGATCGGTGTGCGCGTCCACGCGCCCTCGGCGTCCCGACGCGCCGGCCAGGACCGACGACGCGCGTCCGAACAGCATGAAGATGTCCGCGAGCGGCGCCGATTGAACGACATCGGGCACCGCCGATCCGGATTCGAGGCGCAGCATTCGCGCGCGCACGTTGAGGTCGGTCCCGAGACGGAGATCCCCGAAGACGATCTCCGACGCGCCGACCACCTCGCCGACGCGGATCATCGTCGCGTGCGTCAGCGTCGCCGACATCGGCAGCTGCAGACGATCGAAGGCGACGATGCACTCGTCGCGCGGCACGACGGGCACGCCCGTCTGCTCCAGCCCGTCGATCAACAGGACGCGAGCCGCCTCGCCCAGCCACACGCTCGCGCCGGCCCCTCCCGTCGCGTTGGCCTCCACCTGAACGGCAAACGGCATGACCAGAACGCGACCGGTGGTGGGACGCTGGGCGTGCGCCGGACCGGCGAACGCGAAGGCGGCGGCAACCGCGGCGAGGGTCGGAGCCCGGAAACCTTCGAACATCTGCACCAGAAGACGTCGGCTACGCGGCGATGGCCGGGTCGGGCACGACCCGGGCGCCAAACAAGTCGAGGGTGACAATGCACACCCCTTCGGCGACGGCATGGCACTGCGTCAGGCGCCCCAGGGCCGGCACGCCGAGGGCGGCGAGCGTGCTCTCAGCGAGCGTGCGATAGAAGCCGCACAGCGGCAGCGGGCGGTCCTCGCGCACATCGCAGAAGATCGAGGCCTTCACCGACAGCCTCGCCGTCCGGCGGCGCACGCGGGCCGACGCCCTGGTCGCGCTGCAGATGGACGCGGCGATTCGGGCCGTCACCCTGAGGGCCGCGCGTGCCCGGAGGCCCCGCGGCAGCCACATGATCGCCCGTCGTTCCACCGGCGAGAGCGACGCGACCGACCACTCGGCCGCCAGCGTGCCCGCACGCTCGACGACGCCCTGATAGGCGGGACCTTCGGTCCGCAGGAAGCCGAGGACGGCGATCGTGGGCGCAAGGCCAATGCTGCCATCGCGCAGCCCTTCCGAGTGCAGCCAGTGCTCGTAGAACTCGAGCCGCTGCGGCAGCTGATCGACAATTGCCTGATGGAGGCAGGCCGCCAGGAGGCGGCCGACGCGGGCCTCTGTCATGATGAGCCGGCCATGATCGCTTCGCCGCCGGCTGCCGCGATCCTCGCCGGCGGCCGATCGCGCCGGTTTGGCGGCCGCGACAAGAGCCGCCTGGTCGTCGAGGGCCGGTCCATCATTCATCGCCAGATGGAGGTTCTGCCGCACGTCGCGCACGACATCTTTATCGTCGGACCGCGGTCCGACCTGTATGAAGACATCGGCGTGCCGGTCTACGCCGATCTCCTCCCCGAACACGGCGCCTTGGGAGGCCTCTACACCGCCCTGGAGGTGTCGCGACGGCCCCTGGTCGTGGTCGTCGCCTGCGACCTGCCGTTCCTCGACGCCGGGTTGCTCGACCGGCTGGTGACGCGAGCGAGCGGCCACGACGGCGCCTGGGTGGTGACCCGCCGCGGCCCGGAGCCGTTTCTCGCCTGCTACCGGCGCGACGTGCGGCACGAGGTGCTCGCCCGTCTGCGAACGGGCGCGCTCAAGGCGGCCGACCTCGGCGCCGCACTCGATCTGGCCGTCGTCGGCGGGCCCGAGCTCGCCGAGTTTGGACCGCCGGAGCGACTGCTCGCCAACCTGAATACGCCCGATGACTACGCCCGGATAGAATCGTCGCGATGATTCTCTCGGTGCACGCGCTCGTGCGGTCGCGCGTTCAGGACGGGCTCACGCGCGCCTTCGGATTGCCGCTCGCGGATCAACCGCCCATCGCCCTCTCGACGCCGCCGACGCGCGCGCTGGGCGACCTCGCCGTGCCGGTCGCGTTCGAGCTCGCGCGCCGGCTGCGCAAGGCGCCGCGGGCGATCGCGCAGGAGCTGGCCGCCGCGCGTCGGCGCCGATCGACGGGCGTCGCGCGCATCGACGCCGCGCCGAACGGCTATCTGAACCTCTTCCTCGACCGCGCCGGCGTTCCTCCGCGCGCGGCTCGGTCCGGCGGCCGGCGCGCCGCGGCGTCGGACCGCGCGCGCGGCAAGATCATCGTCGAGCACACGGCGATCAACCCGAACAAGGCGGCGCACATCGGCCACCTGCGCAACGCGGCGCTCGGCGACACGCTCGTGCGCGCTGCTGCGCTTCCGCGGCACGCCGGTCGAAGTGCAGAACTACATCGACGACACCGGCGTTCAGGTCGCCGACGTCGTCGTCGGCTTCACGGAGCTCGAGGACAAGTCCGCTCGACGCAGGTGCGCGCGCTCGCCGACGATCCGACGTCGCGTTCGACTACTACTGCTGGGATCTCTACGCGCGCGTCACCGAGTGGTACGACGGCGACAAGGCGCGGCTCGACGCGCGCGCCGCGCGCGCTGCACGACATCGAGCACGGCGGCAACGACACGCGCCGAGATGGGCGCGCTCATCGCCGACCGCATCGTCCGCGCCACCTGAAGACGATGGCGCGGCTGAACATCGACTACGACCTGCTGACATGGGAAGGCGACATCCTGCGCCTGCACTTCTGGGCGCACGGCGTTCGACGATCCTGAAGGCGCAGCGGCGCGGTGTTCCTCCAGACCGAGGGCCGGCTCGCAGGGCTGCTGGGTGATGCCAGATCGAGGACGCGGCGGCCCGGCCGAGTCCGACGAGGCGACAGACGACGACGCCGAGCAGCGCGAGAAGGTCATCGTCCGCTCGAACGGCACGGTGACCTACGTCGGCAAGGACATCGCGAATCAGTTCTGGAAGTTCGGCCTGCTCGGCCGCGACTTCCACTACCGGATCTTCGAGCGCCGCGCGGACGGACGGCGCTCTGTGGGCGACGACATCGCAGCCGGGCCAGGCGCAGGGCGCGCCGTCAGTTCGGCCGCGCGCAGCGCCGTCTACAACGTCATCGACTCGCGGCAGTCGTACCTGCAGAAGCTGCTCAAGCAGGCGCTCGCGACGCTGGGCTTCACGGAGCAGGCCGAACAGTCGACGCACTTCTCCTACGAGATGGTCGCGCTCTCGCACGCCACGGCGCGCGAGCTCGGCTACGAGCGCGGCCGAGAGCGAGGGCAAGGCCGTTCGTCGAGGTGTCGGGGCGCAAGGGCCTCGGCGTGAAGGCCGACGACCTGCTCGACCGGCTGATCGACGACGGCGGCAGCGCGAAGTGGCGTCGCGCAACCCGGAGCTCGCCGCCGGACGACGGCGCGACGCATCGGCCGAGACGATCGCCGTCGCCGCGGTCCGCTACTTCATGCTCAAGTTCTCGCGCGGCAAGGTGATCGCGTTCGACATCGACGAGGCGCTCAGCTTCGAGGGCGAGACCGGGCCGTATCTGCAGTACGCCGTCGTGCGCGCCAACAACATCTTCGGCGAAGCTCGAAGAGCGCGACGGCATCGACGACGCGGGCGTCGCCGCGCGCGTGACCTCGCTCGCGCCCGACGCGCTCGAGCGCGGGCGAAGAGGGCGACGAGCTGTGGGCCCTCGTGCTCGAGGCGGCCCGGCTCGACGAGATCGTCGAACAGGTCGGTCCGATCGCTCGAGTTCTCGGTGCTGGCGAAGTACGCGTTCGGCCTTGCGCAGGTGTTCAACGCGTTCTACCACCGCCAGCCGATCCTGAACGAAGAGCGCGAGGACGTGCGCCTCTGGCGCGCCGCGGCCGTCAGCTACGTCCGCCGCCAGCTCACGCAGGCGCTCGATCTCATGGGGTGCGGCACGCCGGCGCGCATGTAGTCGCGGGCGCCGACTGCCGAGGGAGGAACCAGCACATGCGTCCAGTCATTGGCGTGGCGTGGCCCAAGACCGACTACGTCGCCTCGCTGGAGCGCGCCGGCGCCGACGTCCGCGATCCTGACGCCGGCCGATCGACCCGCTGCCAGGCGTGCTGGCCGATTGCGACGGCGTGCTGCTGACCGGCGGCGCCGACGTCGATCCTGTCGAATACGGCGAACCGGAGCGGCATCCGACGGTCGAACTCGATCTCGAGCGCGATCGCTACGAGCTGGCGCTCGCCCGCGCCGCGCTCGCCGGCGACCTGCCGCTGCTGGCGATCTGCCGCGGCACGCAGGTGCTGAACGTCGCCGCCGGCGGCACGCTCATCCAGGACATCCCGAGTGCCCAGCCGACGGACCTGGCGCACCAGGTCGTCAGCAAAAGGACGCAATCGCGCACGACGTCGTCATCACGCCCGACACGTGCCTGTCCGTGCTGCTGGCGCCGGAGCTGCAGGACGGGTCGATCGCGGTGAACAGCCGCCATCACCAGTCCGTCAAGGATCCAGCGCCAGGCTTCGTCGTCGCCGCAACGGCGCCGGACGGCATCGTCGAGGCCATCGAGAAGCAGGATGCGGAGTTCTGCGTCGGCGTGCAGTGGCATCCCGAGAACTTCTGGCAGACGGGGCGGTTTTCGTCCCTCTTCACCGGGCTCGTGAATGCCGCGCGCAAGCGGAGCGAGTCCCGCGCGCGCATCTAGCGCGTTTTCCGGCTGGGCGCAGTACGTCGGGCCCGCCCGACTGCGTATATGGACTCCTCCCAGGGGTCAAGTGAGTGATCATCGCGCGACAGCGGAGCACCGGTGCAGTCGTATATCCGGCCTTGGTGTGGAGCTGCGAAGGCTCCGGGCCATGATGGACAGTCGCTGCACCCGGGGCCAATCGAGCGAGCGATGTATCGACATCATCACAGTCGCCGGCCTGGTCGGGCGCGCGCGCGGCGCGTGGGCCATCGGAATGATCACTCGCTCAGCACCTCGTCGGGAAAGATCGAAGCCGTCGGTCGGCGGCGCTACGCCGCCGCCGGCCGGGCCGCGTAGGGGACCCCCCGGGTCCACACGGCCCAGATGATGCGCGCCAGTTTATTGGCGAGCGCGATCGTGGCGCGATTGGCGCCGCGGCGATCGAGGACCGCCAGGGCCCAGTGTTGCAGCGCGCTCAGCGGCCGGTCGGCGCGCGCGGCCCGCCGCGCCGCAAACAACGCGGAGCGGGCCCCGTGCGTCAGCAGACTCCGGAGGTACCGGTTGCCGGCTTTGGTGATCGCTCCGAGGCGGCGACGACTCCCGCTGGAGTGCTCCCGGGGGGTCAGCCCGAGCCAACTGGCAAATCGGCGCCCGCGGGTAAAGCCGGCGATGTGCCCGACGGCCGCCACCAGGGCCGTCGCCGTCACCAACCCCACGCCGGGAATCGTCTGCAGCTGCGCGAGGACGGGATCCGCGTCGGCGAGGCGCTGCAGCTCGCGCTCGCAGGCGGCCACGCGCGTCTCCAGCGCCCGAATCTCCTCGACGACGTCGGTCAGCACGCGCCGCAGGCGCGCCGGCACGGCGCTGTCGAGCGGATCGAGCAGCGCGAGGGCGGCGGGGCAGACGCGTCGGACGCCGGGCGGGACGATCACGCCAAACTCGGCCATCAGGGCCCGCAGCGCGTTGATCCGCGCCGTGCGGGTGGTCATCCACTGCTCGCGCAGGCGATGCAAGCTGGCCACCTCTTGCTGGGCGACGGTCTTCACGGGGACGGCGGCGACCCGAGCCACGCGGTGCGCTTCGAGCAGGCCGTCCACATCCGTGCGGTCGGTCTTGTGTCGTCGCACGAAGGGCGTCACATATTGGGCCGGCATCAACACCGCGTGGTGCCCGCACGCCTGCGCGACCCGGCCCCAATAGTGCGCGGTGGCGCAGGCCTCCATCACCACCTGCGCGGGCGGCTGGGCCCGGAGGAACTTCGCAAACTGGGCCCGGCTCAATCGGCGTCGAGTGACCGCGCCGCCGCCTGGGGCGATCACGATTTCAAACGTGTGCTTTGCGAGGTCAACGGCAATCGTCGTAGTATTCATCACGGTCTCCTCCTGGTGCGAACTGATGTGACTCAGTCCAATGCACCCATTCTGCGGGAGCCGTCCTGGGAGGAGTCCATTCCATCGAGCGGGCCGACACCCGCCGCTCGAAAAACGGTGCGGAGCCGGGTGACCGAGGCTTGGGTGACCGGGACCCAAGCCGAGCGCGCCAAGACGAACGCGGTGCAGCACCGTTTTTCCGGCTCGTCGAGCCGGAGGGCGGCCCGACGTGCTATGCCCAACCGGAAAACGCAGTGACCGCTGCGGGATCGCCGCTATCGATCGAAGACGGCGAGCGTCTCGACGTGTGCAGAATTCGGAAACAGATCGAAGCCCTCGATCGACGACAGCCGGTAGCCCGCGTCGATGAGCCGCCGGGCGTCGCGAGCGAGCGTCGGCGGATCGCACGACACGTACACGACGCGCGGCGCACGCCACGCAATCGCGCCCGCGAGCGCGTGCGGCGAGAGCCCGGTACGGGGCGGATCCAGAACGACGACGTCCGGCGCGGGGTCGAGTGACCACGAGACGGCGTCTTCGACGGGCGCGCGAACGGCGCGCAGTCGATCGGCGAACGGCGCGGCGTTCGTCACGAGATCGGCCGCGGCCGCCCGATCGCCTTCGACCGCCAGGCCGCGCCCGCCGGCCGCCGCCAGCGCCACCGCAAACAGCCCGATACCCGCGTAGAGATCGACGAACTGGCCTCGGCCAGCACGATCCAGCACGGCGCGCGCCAGCGGCCCCGTGAGATACCGGTTGCCCTGAAAGAACGACGCCGCGCGCCGCGTCCACGTCGTGTCCGGATCGACCGGCGACGGCTCGCCAAACAGCGCAGCGGCCCGCTCGGTCACGGCGCCGGCGCCGGCCAGGGCGACGGCCGCGCCGTGCCGGCCGGTGGTGAGTCCCGAGAGTCCGGCCGGCAGGTCCAGGCGCCCGGCGAGATCATCGAGGCGCGCGCCGTCGCGCGGCTCGACGTGAATCACACGCTCGCTCGCCGCGACGTTTTCCGCGACGACCAGCGCGTCGCATTCGCTCAGGCGCGCGTCGAGGATCGCCACCGTGGCGTCGATACTGGCGAGGGACGCGGCGAGCAACTGCCCCGTCGGCCCCGCGTCGCACAGTGCGTGCGTGCCTTCACGAAAGAATCCGGCCCGCCGCTGGCGCACGTGCAGGCGCGCCCGGAGCCGGTAGCCGTGCTCGAGCGACGCCCGCACGGCCACGGGCCCGTCGAGCGGGTGCCGCGCGATCCGCCGGAACGCGTCGGACACGATCTCGCCCTTCAGGTCGGTCTGGCGGGCGTAGCGGATATGCGCGAAGGTCTGCCCGCCACAGGCCGGATCGCTCGACGGCTGGCGGCGGTCGGGACTCGGCTCGAGCACGTCCACGGTGCGGGCAAACGCGATCTGCCGCGTGACGCGTTCGACCTCGACGCGCACGCGCTCGCCGGGAATGGCGCCGGCCACGAGCACGACGCGGCCCTCATGTCGGGCGAGCATCCGGCCACCAGCGACCGGCCGTTCGATCGTCAGCTCCACGGCATTCCGTCAGACGTCCAGCGTCGGCAGCGCCCAGCGGTCGCGCAGCAGCCGATCGACGGTCGCATCGAGCGCCTGCTGCCACCGATCGGGTGCGAGCCGATCACGAAAGGCACGGAGATCGCGTGTGGCCTCGCGCGCGAGCGCGGCCAGCAGATCGGGAGCGGCGGCGCGGCGAGCGACCGCGCCGAGCTCACGGTCGATGGCCTGGGCTTCGGACATCAGCGCGTCCCGCTCCGCGCCCTTGGCCCGTCGCGCGGCGTCGCGCATCGCGGTGAGCCGGTCGAGCCGATCGGCCGTGAATGCTCGCACGCTGTCCGGCACGTCGAGCCGGCCGGCCGCGCGCGCCAGCCGATCGATCGCGCGGTCGAGGTGTTTGGTGAGCGACGGGCGCTTGCGCTCGTCGGCCGCGGCGTCCTCGGTCGGCTCGTCCGGGGCGCGCCGGGCGGGAATGCCGACCGCGCGCCGCCAGTGATCGTAGATGGCGCGCACGTCGCCTTCGCAGAACTCGACGCGCAGCGGTCGTGTCGCCTGTCCGGCGCGATGGCGCTCGGCCTTCAACTCGATCCCGCGAAAGACGACGCTGAGCGGCATGCCTTCTTCGGCCCAGCCGCGAACGAGCTCGAAGCCCGGGCCGACGATGCGCACGAGATGGCCGCGCGTTGACCCGCGTCAGGTGATCTTCGACGGCGCGGCAGTACGCGCCGACGTCGAGCGCCTCGTCTGGCGGCGGCGACTGTTCCTGCTCAGCCACGGGACAACCGCTCCCAGATCACCTCGCCGGCCACGAGCCGCTCGCGCCGACCCATCGACGTCCACGACCAGCGCGCCGTCGTCAGCGATGTCGCGGGCGAGCCCGTCGCCGTGCCCCGCTCTGGTCGACCCAGCGCACCGGCGCGCCGCCCAGACCCGCGCGGCCCCACCGCCGCCAGTCTTCGACCACCCAGTCGGCAGTCGCCCTGCCGAAGCCGCCTCGAGCGCGTCGCGGAGCCGCGCGAGCACGAGGACGACGAGCGCCGCCCGCTCGATCGGACGGCCCGAGCTCGGTTTCGATCGACGTCGCGCGATCGGCGATCTCGGGCGGATAGGCGGCCTGCCGCAGATTGATGCCGAGCCCAACGACCACGGCATCGACCGTCGCGCCTGGCCCGGTGGACTCGCACAGCAACCCGCCCAGCTTCCGCCACGGCCGCCCGGTCACGAGATCGTTCGGCCATTTCAGCTCGACCGGCAGGCCGCTCGCCGCGGCCACGGCCTCGGCAGCCGCCACGCCGGCCGCGAGCGTCAGCAGCGACAGGGTCCGCGCCGACTCGCCGGGACGAACGACCACGGAAAGATAGAGCCCCGCGCCGGCGGGCGAGAACCAGCTGCGCCCGCGCCGGCCGCGGCCGGCGCCCTGCACGTCGGCGAGGACCGACGTGCCCTCCGGCGCCCCGCCGGCGGCGAGCGCGAGCGCGATGTCGTTGGTCGAGTCCACTTCGGCGAAGTAGCGCAGCTGGGCGAAGCCCGCGAGCCGAGGCTCAGCAGACACCAGCGCGTGAATCAGGTCAGGCGGGCAGCGAGTCCGACACTGCAGCAACACTAAAAGGCGCGCAGGCAAAGGGCAACGCCGCGGCTAGTCGATTTCGAAGCTGATGTCGGCGGCCGGCGCCGAATGCGTGAGCGCGCCGACCGACACGAAGTCGGCGCCGGTCGCGGCGAGCTCCGGGCAGCCGCTCGAGCGTCACGCCGCCGGAGATTTCGATCACGCGCGCGGCCGGCCGATGCGGCGCACGGCCTCGCGCATCTCGTCGATCGGTCATGTTGTCGAGCAGGATGATGTCGGCGCCGGCCGGCGAGCGCCTCGTCGACCTGCGCGAGGCTCTGCGCCTCGACTTCGATCGGCAGCGCGCGGCCGCTCGGCGCGCACGCGCCGCACGGCCTCCGCGACGCCGCCGGCGAGCCGGATGTGGTTGTCCTTGATCAGCACGCCGTCGAACAGGCCGACGCGGTGGTTGGCGCCGCCGCCGCAGCGCACGGCGTACTTCTCCAGCGCCCGCAGCGTCGGCGTCGTCTTGCGCGTGTCGAGGATGCGTGATGCGGCCGCCGGCCGCGTCGACGAACCGGCGCGTCAGCGGTCGCGATGCCCGACAGCCGCTGCAGGAAATTGAGCGCCGTCCGCTCGGCCGTGAGCAGCGCCGCGGCCGGTCCGGCGACGCGGGCGATCGCGTCGCCGGCCGCGCAGCGGTCGCCGTCGTGCGCGATCTGCGACGAAGACGCACCGCCCGGATCGAGCTGCACGAACGCCTCGAGCGCGACGTCGAGGCCGGCGACGACGCACGCGCGCTTGGCGAGAAGACGCCGCGGCGCGCGGCCGGCCGGCACGATGGCGCTGCGTCGTGACGTCGCCGGCGCCGACGTCTTCGGCGAGCGCGCGGCGGACGAGGTCCCGGTAGAGCGCCGGATCGAGCGCGCTCAGGCATCGGCGGGCTGCCGGATCGATCGCGACCTCGAGGCGGTCGGCGCGTCGAAGGCGCACGTCGCACCGCCGACGACGTTGTTGCCGCGCCAGCACGTCGCGCTCGATCGGCCGGCCAGCACGGCCTGCCGCGCGTGCCGGCAGCAGCGTCGATGCCGGGCCCGCACCGGCACGCCGAAGCCGAGGCTGCGGCGTCGATCGTTCGTGCGCGAATCGTCGCGGTGATCTCGGACGCGCGCCGGCAGCGCGCTCGGTGCGCGGCGCCGGCGCGGCGTCGCGACGGCGGTCACCTCGGCGCGTCCGGCCACGGCGCCCGGTGGATCGAGCCCGTCGCGCCACCACGACCAGACCTCCTCGGTCACGAACGGCAGGAACGGCGCGAACAGCCGCAGCATCACCGACAGCGCCGCCAGGCAGCGCGGCGTTCGCCGACGCGGCCGCCTCCGGCGCCCTGCTCGCCGTAGCGGCGGCCCTTCACCAGCTCGAGGTAGTCGTCGCAGAAGCACCAGAAGAACGTCTCGGTCCGCTGCAGCACGCGCGCGTAGTCGTAGCCCTCGAACGCCGCGGTCGCGCTCGTCGACCAGCGCCGCCGAGCTCGCTGCAGCATGCGCGCGATCGACCGGCCGTCGGTGACCGCGCCGCTGCGGCTCGGTCTTCGCCAGCACGAACTTCGACGCGTTCAGCAGCTTGATCGCCAGCCGCCGGCCGACCTTCATCTGGCCCGGATCGAACGCCGTGTCGGTGCCCGGGCCGCCCGCTCGCCGCCCAGTAGCGCACGCCGTCCGAGCCGTGCTCCTCGAGCAGCGCCATCGGCGTCACGACGTTGCCCTTCGACTTCGACATCTTCTTGCGATCGGGATCGAGCACCCAGCCGGAGATCGCGGCGTTCGTCCACGGCAGCGAGTCGTGCTCGAGGTGCGCGCGCAGCACCGGTCGAGAACAGCCACGTGCGGATGATGTCGTGCGCCTGCGGACGCAGGTCCATCGGGAACGTGCGCGCGAACAGATCCGGATCGTCCGGCCAGCCGCACACGATCTGCGGCGTCAGCGACGAGGTCGCCCACGTGTCCATGACGTCGGGATCGCCGACGAACCCGCCCGGCTGACCGCGCTGGTCGGCCGCGGTAGCCGTCGGGCACGTCGGTCGACGGATCGATCGGCAGCCGATCCTCGCGCGGCACGATCGGCGCGTCGTAGTCGATGCGTGCCGTCGCGCGTCGACGCGGATACCACACCGGAAACGGCACGCCGAAGAACCGCTGGCGGCTGACGCACCAGTCGCCGTTCAGGCCGTTGCACCCAGTTCTCGTAGCGCGCCCGCATGTACGCGCGGGTGCCACTGCAGCTCGCGGCCGCGCGCGAGCAGCGCGTCGCGGAACTCCATCGTCTTGATGAACCACTGGCGGCTCGTGACGATCTCGAGCGGCCGATCGCCCTTCTCGTAGAACTTCACGGCGTGCGTGATCGGCCGCGGCTCGCCGACGAGATCGCCGCTCTCGCGCAGCTGCTCGACGATCTTCGCGCGCGCCTTCGCCGCCGACAGGCCCGCCGAGCTCGTCGTAGTGCCGCTGCGCCGCGGCCGGCATCGGCCGACTCCCAGCCCGGCCGCGCCCCACGCGACCGGCCGCAGCGTGCCGTTCGGCTGGATGACCGCGCGCACCGGCAGCGCCAGCTCGCGCCACCAGGTGACGTCGGTGACGTCGCCGAACGTGCAGATCATCGCGATGCCGGTGCCCTTCTCCGGATCGGCCAGCGGATGCGCCCTGACCGGCACCGCGGACGCCGAACAGCGGCGTCACCACCTCGGTGCCGAACAGCGGCTGATACCGCGCATCGTCCGGATGCGCGACCAGCGCGACGCACGCCGGGAATCAGCTCGGGCCGCGTCGTCTCGATCTCGACGGCGCCCGGCCCGTCGGCGCGCGCGAACCGGATGCGGTGATACGCGCCGGGCAGCTCGCGGTCCTCGAGCTCGGCCTGCGCCACCGCCGTCCGGAAGTCCACGTCCCACAGCGTCGGCGCCTCGACCTGATACGCGAGGCCGCGCTCGAGCAGCCGCAGGAACGCCAGCTGCGACACGCGCTGCGCGCGCCGGCCGATCGTCGCGTAGGTCATCGACCAGTCGACCGACAGCCCGAGATACCGCCACAGCTGCTCGAACGCCTTCTCGTCCTCGGCCGTCAGCGCGTCGCACAGCTCGATGAAGTTCGGCCGCGACACCGACACCGGCGGCTTGCGGCGGCTTCGCCGGGCGGCGCGAACGCCGGCGTCGTACGGCAGCGACGGATCGCAGCGCACGCCGTAGTAGTTCTGCACGCGGCGCTCGGTCGGCAGGCCGTTGTCGTCCCAGCCCATCGGGTAGAACACGGCCTTGCCGCGCATCCGCTGAAAGCGCGCGATGACGTCGGTGTGCGTGTACGAGAACACGTGGCCGACGTGCAGCGATCCGCTGACGGTCGGCGGCGGCGTGTCGATCGAGTAGACCTCGTCGCGCGGGCGCGGGCGATCGAAGCGGTACACGCCGATCGGCCTCCCAGCGGGCCGTCCATTTCGCTTCGAGGCCTTCGAGGGCGGGTTTCTCGGGGACGATGGGCGCGGACATCGGACTCAGCGTACTGCAGGATTGCGATTCGGAACCGGCTACCGGAGGTCGGACCGCGCGAGGCCGGGCAGCCGTCGGCGATCGGAGCGGTCGGCTCCGGGCGACGACTGGGGTCTACTCGGCGTTCGCCTTGATGCGCTCGATCTCCTCGCGGACCAGCCGCTCGGCCGTCTCGAGCACGACCGTGCGCGAACGGTCTCGCCCGTCGATGCGATCGCAGAATCGCGACGCACGGCGTCTTCGATGACCTGCTCACGGGACACGTCCGGCGGCGCCGACCGACGCCGCCGGCGCGCGGCGGCGCGACTGCTCCGCGGCCAGCAGCGCCGCGAACGCATCGGCGAGCGAGACTCTGGCCGGCGCGGGCGGCGGCGGTGCAGCGCGGCGTCGAGACCCGCCGGCCGGCCGCGGTCCCAGTCCGAACTCGCGGATCGGCGCCGCGGGCAGCTCGAGCGCTGTCCGACGCCGGCCGGCGCCGTTGCTCACCGGCGCGGTCGTCGGCCGCGGTGATCGACGACGACGTCGCTCGACAGCGTGCCTGTGCGCATAGGCGAAACCGCCGATCGGCGACGCGTCGGCCGCGGCGTCCAGGCGCACGACCGGTGTCGGCGCCGCCGCGACGCTGCGGAGTGTCGCGCGGCATCGGATTCGATCCGCGGCATCCGATTCGTGACAGCGACGACCGGGCCCGAGCCGACTGCCGTGGCCGTTCCTTGGCCGTGTCCGGTCGCTGGTCCGTCGTCCGTTCGCCGGCCGCTTCGTGCGGCGCTCGGCCAGCAGCTCCTTGACACGGCCGACGACCATGCTGCGGCTCGAACGGCTTGGCCAGCACGCCGTCGCAGCCGCTCGTCGCGCACGCGCCTGGTCGACCGGCTCGAACGCGCCGGTCAGCAGCAGCACCGGAATGTGCCGCGCAGGCGCGGCGATTGCTTCATGTGACTGCGCGACGCTCGTAGCCGTCCTCGCCCGGCATGCCGATGTCGGCGAGCACGATGTCGGGCGGCTCGACTCGAGATGCGCTCGATCGCCTGCTCGCCGTCGCCGACCGCGACGACGCGGACGTCCTCGTCGGCGAACGTCAGCTCGATCACGCGCTGAATCGTGACGCTGTCGTCGGCGAGCAGCAGCGTCTTCGCGCATGCGGCATCAGACGGCCTCGGCGCGCGGCTGGATCGTGCTCGTTGATGAAGTCGACGATGTCCTGCATCGGGCGTGCCCGGCAGGAAGATGCCCTTGACGCCGATCGCCTTGCAGCTTCGGGATGTCCACGTCCGGAATGATGCCGCCGACGACGCACGAGCACGTCGTCGAGCCCCTTCTCCTGCAGCAGCTCCATCAGCCGCGGGCAGATGTGCTTGTGCGCGCCGCGACAGGATCGACAGGCCGATGACGTCGGCGTCCTCCTGCAGCGCGGCGGCCGACGATCTGCTCGGGCGTCTGGCGCAGACCGGTGTAGATCACTTCCATGCCGGCGTCGCGCAGCGCGCGCGCGATGACCTTGGCGCCGCGGTCGTGGCCGTCGAGGCCGGGCTTGGCGATGACGACTCGAGCTTTCGCATGGATCAGTCTCAGCCGCCAGTCGGCTCCGAAGTGCATCGGCTGCCATGCAGCCATCGGCATCTGCAGTCTGCCATCAGACTCAGATGATCGGCGACTTCCTCGTACTCGCCCCAGACCTCGCGCAGCGCGTCGCACATCTCGCCGACCGTCGCGTAGGCGCGCACGGCAGTCGAGGATGCGGCGGCATCGGTTGCTCGGTCGCCGCGCGGCCGCGTCCGCGCAGCGCCTCGAGCGACCGCGTGCACGCGCGCCGCGTCGCGGCGTCGTCTGCGAGCGTCCTCGAGCCGGGCGAGCTGGCGTGTCGGCGGCCGACTCGTCGATGTACAGGATCGGGATCGGCGGCTCGTCCGCCTGCGACGAAGTCGTTGACGCCGACGATGATCTTCTCGCGGCGCTCGACCGCCTGCTGGAACCGGTACGCGCTCTCGGCGATCTCGCTGCTGCGGGAAGCCCGTGCTCGATGGCCGTCGACCATGCCGCCCATCCGGTCGATCGTGTCGAAGTAGCGCGAGCGCGCCCGTCCTCCATGTCGCGCGTCAGCTTCTCGACGAAGTACGACCCGCCGAGCGGATCGACGACGTTCGGCGACGCCGCTCTCGTGCGCGATGATCTGCTGCGTGCGCAGCGCGAGCGTCGCGGCCTCGGCGGTCGGCAGCGCCAGCGCCTCGTCGAGCGAGTTGGTGTGCAGCGAGTTGGTGCCGCCGAGCACCGCCGACAGCGCCTGCAGCGCCGTGCGGACGACGTTGTTGTACGGCTGCTGCGCGGTGAGCGAGACGCCGGCGGTCTGCGTGTGGAAGCGCAGCTTCCACGAGCGCTCGTTCTTCGCGCCGAAGCGGTCGCGCATCGACGTCGCGCCCAGATCTTGCGCGCCGCGCGGTACTTGGCGATCTCCTCGAAGAAGTCGCTGTGCGCGTTGAAGAAGAACGAGATGCGCGGCGCGAAGGCGTCGACGTCGAGCCCGGCGTCGACGCCCCACTGCACGTACTCGATGCCGTCGCGCAGCGTGAACGCCAGCTCCTGCAGCGCCGTCGCGCCGGCTTCGCGGATGTGGTAGCCGCTCACCGAGATCGTGTTCCACTTCGGCACTTCCGTCGCGCAGAACGCGAAGATGTCGGTGATGAGCCGCATCGACGGCCGCGGCGGGAAGATGTACTCCTTCTGCGCGATGAACTCCTTGAGGATGTCGTTCTGAATCGTGCCCGACAGCGTCTGCCAGTCGGCGCCCTGCTTCTCGGCGACGACCAGGTACATCGCGAAGATCATCGCCGCCGGCGAGTTGATCGTCATCGACGTCGTGATGTCGCCGAGCGGGATGCCGTCGAACAGCGTCTCCATGTCGGCGAGCGACGTGACGTTGACGCCGCACTTCCCCACTTCGCCGAGCGACAGCGCGTGGTCGGGATCGCGGCCCATCAGCGTCGGCAGGTCGAACGCGACGCTCAGCCCGGTGCCGCCGGCCGCCAGCAGCGTCTTGTAGCGCGCGTTGGTCTCCTCGGGCGTCCCGAAGCCCGGCGAACTGCCGCATCGTCCAGAGCTTGCCGCGGTAGCCGGTCGGTGGATGCCGCGCGTGTACGGGAACGCGCCGGGATCGCCGAGGTCGCGGGCGTAGTCGATGCCGCTCGACGTCCTCGGGCGTGTAGAGCCGCTCGATCGGTCGGCCGGAAATCGTCGTGAACGTGGTGGCGCGCTCGGGCGACTTGGCGACGGCCGGACTCGAGCGACGTCGCGCGCCCAGCGGGCTTTGGCGCTCTCGCTGGGCCGTTTCGGGGTCAAGGATTTCATGAGACTCAATTATATAGGCACCGCCCGGACGGCCAGCTTGACGAGCGGCCGGCCTCCGGTGCAGGTCGCACCCGGATTTGATAGGCTCGTCGGTCGGCCTCCGTCGGGGCAGGGGTCGCCGACGGCCGGGAGACGATCATGGCGACGGACGAGACCATCTTCGGCGCGATGCTGCAGGAGTTCGACGGCGCCGCGCGCCTCCTCGACCTCGACCCGGGCATCTGGAAGATCCTGACGCACCCGAAGCGGCAGATCACCGTCTCGTGTCCCGTCCAGATGGACAACGGCGAGATCGAGGTCTTCACCGGCTACCGCGTCCAGTACAACATCACGCTCGGACCGGCCAAGGGCGGCATCCGGTATCACCCGGACGTCACGCTCGACGAGGTCACGGCGCTCGCCGCGTGGATGACGTGGAAGTGCGCGGTCGCGCACATCCCGTTCGGCGGCGGCAAGGGCGGCGTCATCTGCGACCCGACGAAGATGTCGCGCCGCGAGCTCGAGGCGCTCACGCGGCGCTACGTCGCCGAGATCATCGACGCGATCGGCCCGGAGAAGGACGTGCCGGCGCCCGACGTCAACACCAACGAGCAGATCATGGCGTGGGTCATGGACACCTACAGCATGCACGTCGGCCACACGACGACCGTCGGTCGTCACCGGCAAGCCGATCGAGATGGGCGGATCGCTCGGCCGGCGCGAGGCGACCGGCCGCGGCGTGATGATCGCGACGCGCGAGGCGGCCAAGCACCTCGGCTTCGACATCAAGGGCGCGACCGTCGCCGTGCAGGGCTTCGGCAACGTCGGCTCGGTCTCGGCCGACCTGCTCGCCGAAGCTCGGCGCGAAGATCGTCGCCGTCACCGACTGGAAGGGCGGCGTCTACAACGCCAAGGGCCTCGACATCGCGAAGCTGCTCGACTGGACGGCACGCAGCACAAGACGGTCGACGGGTTCCCCGGCGGCGAGCCGCTGACCAACGACCAGCTCTTCGCGCTCGACGTGGACGTCCTCGATCCCGGCCGCGCTCGAGAATCAGATCACCATGGACAACGCGCCCGGCGATCCAGGCCAAGGTCGTCGTCGAAGGCGCCAACGGCCCGACGACGCCCGACGCGCACAAGCACCTGCACGAGCGCGGCGTCTTCGTGTCCCCGACATCCTCGCCAACGCCGGCGGCGTCACGACGTCGTACTTCGAGTGGGTGCAGGACCGCTACGGCTACTTCTGGACCGAAGAGGAAGTGAACGAGCGCCTCGAGGCGAAGATGTGCGAGGCGTTCGACGCCGTGCTGCAGACGTCGCTCAAGTACAAGGCCGACATGCGCACGGCCGCCTACATCGTCGCGATCAGCCGCGTCGCCACGGTCACGCAGCTGCGCGGCATGTACGCGTGATGGGAAATGGGTCGAAACGGGTGAATCGGCGAAACGGGTGAATGCCATTCACAAGTCTCACCCATTCACCCGTTTCACTCATTACTCGTTCTTGGAGGCCGACCGCAGCATCATCGTCGCGGCGATGATGACGACGACGATGACGAGCCAGCGCACGTAGACGAGATCCAGATCCTTCACGATGAAGGCGGCGATGAGCACGCCCGGCAGCCCGCCGAGCGCGAGCGCCAGCGCCGGCCGCAGCGAGTAGGCCTCGGCCTTCACGAAGCGCGCGCTGCTCACCGGCATCAGGAACGCGCACGAGCCCATCATGATCGGGAACGCCGACTTGGCGTTCATGCCGAGCAGCCCGACCAGGATCATGCACGGCGCGTACATCCCGATGCCGAGCGTCATCAGCGCGCCCAGCACGAAGTTGCCGGCCAGGCCGATCGCCGAGCCTGATGCCCTGCAGGTCCAGCGTGCCGGTGTCCGGCGCCCGACAGCAGATTCGGGTGGCCGGTCAGCGACGGCAGGTTCTTGTAGTGAAGAGCGCGGCGGCGCCGAGCAGCGCGCTGCCCATGCCAATCTGCACCTTGCGCTTCGGCCAGCGCGCGACGACGCCGGCGCCGAGGTAGGCACCGGCGACCGCCGCCGCGATCATCATAATCAGCGTCTTCGGATCGACCGCGATCACCGCCGTGTAGATGAACGCTTCGGCGATCGTCGGAATCGTGTGGCCGACGTTGAGCGTGCCGGGATCAGCCGGTCCGGCACGACCTTGAAGAACTTGAAGATGCTGGTCGTCGGCGCGAACGAGCCGATGCCGAGCGTGTCGAAGAAGTTCGTGACGAACCCGGTGCCCAGTTCGAGCGCGGACTCGCGCGGCGTCGCCTTCGTGAGCGCGCTCCACCACATCGTGACGTAGAAGGCCGTGAAGCCGCCGAGCGCCGCAGCAGGCCGCCGAGGGGAGTCAGCAGGGACGCCGAACATGAGGCGGGATGCTAACACGATGATGAAGTTTGGAGGTAGAACCAGAAGTTGGACGTGAAGCCAGATCGGGACGTGGAAGGCGGGCGAGTGACGTCCCGACTCAGCCCGTCACGCGGATCGCGACGAGCTTGCGGATCTGTTCGTCGCCGGCCTTGGCGCTGATTTCGATGATGAAGTCGCCCGCGGGAAGCGGCGCGAGTCCGAGGTCGAGCTTCGTAGCCGCCGTCGCCGGCGGTCGGCGCCGGCAGCGCGGCCATGTTGTCGCCGTGCTGATTGAGCAGGCGCATGGTGATGGCGGGCGTCTGCCCCGCCGGCGCGTAGGCCTGGAAGCGCAGCAGCAGCCGCTCGGTGCGGGAGAACGTGCGGGCGGCGGTCGGCACCGGAGGCGGCGCGGCCCGAAGGAGCTGGATGTCGCGCGCCGTCCGCCCGCGGAAGACCAGCGGCTCGGTGATCGTCACGGCCGGCGCCGTGAAGTCGGGCACCTCGAGGTTGCGGTCGTCGGTGTCCAAGCGCACGCCCGTCGCCGACTCGGCGGACAGACCTGCACGCGCAGTCGACCCGGGGGCGCCTCGAACGTCACGCGTGCCCGCCGTCCTCGCGGCGGCGTCCGCGATCGCTTGGCCACCGTACCCGCGAACATCTTTTCACCGCTCGCGGTCGTCGCGAGCACGGCAACGTGATCGACGGTCGACGGATCGTCCGCGGACGCGGCCGGCGCGCGGCTTCCCACGCGAGCGTCACCGTGCGCTTTCCCGTCGGCGCCGCGGCCGGCGCCGACCCAGATGCCGAACGGGATGCCGTTCCGACGGTCCGGCGGCGTCGCGAGCCCGTCGAGCGCGTCCTGCACGTCGCGCGGCGGCCCGGGCTTGGGCGACGCGGCGGCGTGCTCGACCTCGTCGTCGGTGTACGCCCAGTAGCCCTTGCGCGCGCGCACCTCGACGTCCTTGCGCTTCACGCGCACCTGGATCTCATGGAACTTGCCGTCGCGCGGCGCCTCGGTCGACGTGTAGCCGAGCAGGTAGTACGCGCTCGTGTCGTCGAGCATCTGGCGCAGTTCCGAGCACGATGTCGTTGCGGTTGACGATCGCGCGGCCGTTGGTCTGGTCGGCGATGGTGCGCAGCGTGTCCATCGACTCGTTGAGGACGGCGCCGATCGTCCGTCGATGCGACGTTGTCGTCGATGTCGAACTCGGACGCGGCCAGGCCGCGGGGATCGAGCGTGTAGATGCGAGGTGTTGTTGCGCGCCGCGGCCCGGAAGATCTCGATCATATCCGTGAGCAGCGACGCGGAGTTCGCGAAGTTGTCGCGCTGCGAGGTGCCGACCGTCGTGCTGCCCAGGCCGGCGAACGATCCTCGTGTCGCGATCGCCTGGCGGCAGCATGCCGGTCATGCCCTCGCTGACGTACAGCACGGTCTTGCGGCCGTCCCGCAGCGACCCGAGGTAGATGCACAGCGTCTCGGAGCGCCGCCACGACGATGTCGTTGCGCATCTGCTCCTGCATCTCGGGCGGCGACATCTGGTACTGCTCTTCGAACGCGTTGCGCGGCGTGTAGTCGTACTTCCGGCCCTCGAATTTCGCGATCGCGCCGAGGCGAGGCCGTCGTGGTCGCAGGTGAACGTGCAGCGCGGCCGGCGGCGTCAGCGGGTACGACGACCGCGACCATGTCGCGCGGCGCCGAGCTGGCTCACCGCACCGCGCCAGCTGCTGGCGGACGCGCAGGCGTTGCCGCGGCGCATGTGGTAGTCGTCCAGGAAGATCACGATCAGCCGCGTGTCGTCGCGCGCCGCTTCGCGTCTGCTGCTCGTCGAGCGACAGGATCTCGCCGCGTCGGCGCGGCGTTGGCGTTGTCGTCGATCTCGATCAGCTTGAACGCGTCGATCGTCTGGAGCTTGTTGCCTTCGCTTGATCTCGAAGTCGTCGGCGGTCAGATCCGTGACAGGCCGCCCCTGCTTGTCCGTGACCTGCGCGTCGACCGTCACCGAATCGACGCGCGCGCGGAACGTCGGCTGCTGCGCTGGCGGTTGCTGTTGCGGCGGCTGGCGCCGGGGACGCCGGCGGCGCCTGGCTGTACACGGCCGGCACGGCCAGGACGGCCACGGCCAGCACCGCACTCGCAATCGTTCGACGGACCATAGAAACATCCGGCCAAACCACGGGGCGCGGCGCCACCCGCCCGGCGCTTGGACCGATATGGCAATGATACCATTCACCACGTGACGACCTCGCCTGCCGACGCCCTCACCGCACCGCTGACCCACCTCAGCCGAGGACGAGCGCCTGCTCCGCGACAGCGTGCGCGAGTTCGCCGACGCAGAGATCCGCCCGCTCGTCCGCGAGATGGACGAGCACGCGAAGATTCCGCGCGACGCTCATCGACGAGCTGTTCGACCTCGGCGTGATGGGCATCGAGATCCCGGATGCGTTCGGCGGCGGCGGCGGCCGCTTCTTCCACGCGGTGCTCGCCGTCGAGGAGCTGTCGCGCGTCGATCCGTCGGTCGGCGTGCTCGTGGACGTGCAGAACACGCTGGTCATCAACGCGCTCCTGCGCTGGGGCAGCGACGGACGTCAAGAGCGCGCTGCCTGCCGAAGCTGGCCGCCAGCGTCGTCGGCGCCTACGCGCTGTCGGAGGCCGGATCGGGCAGCGACGCGTTCGCGCTGCAGACGCGCGCCGCGCGAGCGACGGCGACGCCTACGTGCTCACCGGCCGCAAGCTCTGGATCACCAACGGCAACGAGGCCGACCTCTTCATCGTCTTCGCGAACGTCAACCCGGAGGCGGGCTACCGCGGCATCACGGCGTTCCTCGTCGAGCGCGGCTTGGCCGGGTTCACGGTCGGCAAGAAGGAAGACAAGCTCGGCATCCGCGCGTCGCAGCACCGTGCGAGCTGCTCCTCGAGGACTGCCGCGTGCCGACGGCGCGACGTGCTCGGCGAGGTCGGCAAGGGCTACAAGGTCGCGATCGAGACGCTGAACGAGGGGCGCATCGGCATCGGCGCGCAGATGATCGGCCTCGCGCGGCGGCGCGCTCGAGCACGCGATCGACGTACACGAAGGAGCGCAAGCAGTTCGGCAAGGCGATCGCCGAGTTCCAGGCCGTGCAGTTCCAGCTCGCGCGCGCGGCCACCGAGATCGAGGCCGCGCGGCTGCTCGTCTACAACGCGGCGCGCCTGCGCGACGCGCGGCCAGCCGTTCCTCACCGAAGCGGCGATGTGCAAGATCTTCGCGTCGGAGGTCGCCGAGCGCGTCGGCGTCGCTCGCCGTCAATCTGTTCGGCGGCTACGGCTTCGTCAAGGACTACCCGGTCGAGAAGCTCTACCGCGACGCGAAGATCGGCCAGATCTACGAAGGCACGTCGAACCTGCAGCTGCAGACGATCGCCAAGCAGCTGCTGGGATGAAGTCGCCGATCATCGTCTGGCTGCTCGCGCTGCTGGCCTTCGCCTCGGGCGGTCGCGCGCCGCAGACCGACGTCGATCGCTTTCTGACGGACGTCTCCGGTTTTTCCGCAGCGGACCTGAACACGCTCGCGTCGGGCCGCGTGATTGCGCGGACGACGACCAGCGGGGACACCGGCGAAATCGCGGTGGTGGCCGCGGTCGTGATTCATTCGGATCGCCAGCGCGTCGCCAGCTACTTCCGCCGGTTCGTGACCTACGAGGACGGCGAGGTGACGCTGCAGGTCGGCGAGTTCCACCAGCCGCCCCGCGCCGGCGACGTCGCCAGGTTGACGCTGCCCGAGAGCGACATCCAGGCCCTGCGCGTGTGCCAGCCGGGCGATTGCGACGTCAAGATCGGCGGCGCGGGTCTCGGCGACCTGCAGGCCGCCGTGAACTGGACGTCGCCGGACGCCGCGGACCAGGTGAACGCGTTCGTGCGCCGTCGCCTGCTGGCCTACGTCGGTGACTACGCGGCTCGCGGCAACGCCGCGCTGGTCACCTACAACGACAAGTCCGCACCCGTCAGCCTCGCGGCGGAATGGCGCGGCATTCTCGAGCGATCGCCGAATCTCTTCACCTACTCGGCCGCGCTGGCCACCTACCTCGACCGGTTTCCGCAGGCCGCGCTTCCGGGCGGCAGCGACCTGCTCTACTGGGCGAAGGAGAACTACGGCGGCACGACGGTCGTGCACGCGGATCACATGGTGACCTGGCCGGACCCCGCGCACCCTGACCGGATGACGATCGCGCAGAAGCAGATCTACGCCAGCCACTACTACAACGGCTCGCTCGCGATCACGACGGTCGTGGATCGCCAGGACGCGCGGCCGACGTCGACCTTGATCTACTGCAATCGATCGCGCGGCGACATGCTGCAGGGCGCGCTCGGCGGCATGAAACGGCGCGTGGCCGAGCGGCAGGCCCGAAGCGCCGCGGAAGCGACGCTCGGAGCGATCAAGACGGCGCTCGAGGCCGCCGGCGGCGGGCCGGCGCCGGCTACCGGTAGTCGGTGACGTGCTCGGCGATGATCATCCGCTGGACTTCGGACGTGCCCTGGTAGATCTCGGCGGCGCGCACGTCGCGGAACAGCCGCTCGATGAGCGATCCCCGCCGGTAGCCGGCCGACGCAAGAATCTGCATCGCCCTGTCGGCGGCGCGATGCGCGGCTTCCGACGCCTGCGAGCTTCGCCATGGCGGCCTCGAGCGCGACGTTGCGGCGCGCGATCTCGAGCGTCGGCCGCGCGCCACATGAGCATGCGGGCCGCCTCCAGCTCGGTCGCCAGGTCGGCGAGCTTCCACTGAATCGCCTGGAAGTTGCCGATCGGCTGGCCGAACGCGTGGCGCGCGCGCGCGTACGCGAGCGCCTCGTCGAGCGCGGCTTGTCCGATGCCGAGCGCCTGCGCGGCAATGGCGACCCGCCCGCCCTCGAGCGCCCGCATCGCCAGGCGGAAGCCGCGCCCAATCTCACCGAGCACCGCGTCGGCGCCGACGCGGACGTCCTCGAGGTCCAGGTCCATGCAGCCAAGTCCGCGCACGCCGAGTGAATCGGTCGGCACGCGGCTCAACCCGGGTGTCGCCAGCGGCACGAGAAACGCCGTGATGCCGCGGCCGCGCGACCGGGTTCGGTCGCCGCAAAGACGATCGCGATGTCCGCGGCCTCGGCGTTGGCGACCCAGACCTTGCGGCCCTTCAGAACGTACTCCCGCTGCTCCAACCGGGCGATCGTCTGCTGATTGCCGGCGTCCGAGCCGGCCTCGGCCTCCGACAGCGCGAACGCGCCGAGCGACTGTCCCGTGGCGAGCGCGCGCAGCCACCGCTCCCGCTGGGCATCGGTGCCAGCCGCCATCAACGCCTCGGCCACCAGCGAGTTGTTGACGCTCAGGATCACGGCGAGGACCGCGCTCGCGCGCGCGACCGCCTCGACGGCGAGCGCGTAGCTCACGTAGTCGCGGCCAGCGCCGCCGTGTTGACGGGAATCGTGACGCCCAGCAGCCCGAGCGCCGCGGCCTCGGCGACCAGATCGCGCGGAAACGTCGCCGGTGGCGTCGATGTCGGCCGCGCGCGGCGCGACCTGCCGTTCGCGCAAAGGCGCGCACCCGCGAGACGAACGCCTCCTGCTCGGAAGTCAGTGCGAAGTCCACGGAGCGATTCTACTGCGACCCGCCGGCGGCCTCGAAGACGTCCGCGGAGCCGCCGCGCCGTCCGCGGCAGTTCTTCGGGCAGCACGCGCGTTTCGCCGACCACGGACATGAAGTTCGTGTCGCCGTTCCAGCGCGGCACGACGTGCACGTGCAGGTGGTCGAGCACGCCGGCGCCGGCCGGCTTGCCGAGATTGATGCCGATGTTGATGCCGTGCGGCGGGTAGGCCTCGGTCGAGCGCCATCTCCGCGCTGCTGCGTCAGCGCGATGAACTCGGCCAGTTCCTCGGCGTCGAGCTGCGCCAGCGGCCCGACGTGCCGGTTGCGGCACCACCATCAGGTGGCCGTTGTTGTAGGGATACAGATTGAGGATGACGAAGGCACGTCCGGCCCGCGGTGCACGAGGAGCGGCTCCGTCGTGGATGCGCGCGAGCGCGTCGCAGAAGATGCAGGCCGGCGTCACGGTCGCTCGCCGTCCGTCACGTACGCCAGTCGCCAGGGAGACCAGAGGCGATCCATGCGGCTAGACCGCCATCGCATCGAGCGACGTCACGCTCGCGACGAGCGACGCCGCGTCGCGTCCGGCTCCGGTTGATGAGCTCCTTCAGTTCCTTGCCCGGCTTGAAGTACGGCACCTTCTTCGGCGGCACGTCCACCTTGTCGCCGGTCTTCGGGTTGCGGCCCTTGCGCGGCTCGCGCTGCCGCAGCCGGAAGCTGCCGAACCCGCGCAGCTCGATCTTCTCGCCGCGATGCAGCGCGTCGATGATGCTCTTGAACACGGTGTCGACGATGACTTCGGAGTGCTTCTTCGTGAGGTCCGACACGCGCGAGACTTCCTCGACGAGCTCCGCCTTGGTCATGCTGCCGTTGGTCATCGTGGCCTCCTTGCATGGCTGAGTCGGCTAGTGGCCGGTGGCCAGTGGACAGTGGCCGTCCAGCACCGCTGAACCAGTCACCGGTACCCCGAACTCTCTAGCCGTCCTACCGCTTGCTTGAAGTGATCGCCCGAGCGTCGCCTCGCCGTCGCCCGCGCTCTCCTGGTACGCCTCCCAGTCGGCGCGGAACTCGTCGGACTTCAGCGCGCGGATGCGACAGGCCGATCTTCCGCTCGGCCGGGCACCAGCTTGATGATCTTCATCGGGTAGGTCTCGCCGACCTCGCAGCTCGATCTTCTCGTCCTTGCCCGCTGCGGCGAGTCGTCGAACTCCGACACGTGGATCAGCCCTTCGATGCCCTCGTCCAGCTCGACGAACGCGCCGAAGTTCGTCATGCCGCACGACCTTGCCCTCGACGATGTCGCCGACGTGGTGCTGCGAGAAGAAGTCGTCCCAGATGTCGGTCGCGAGCTGCTTGAGGCCGAGCGACAGCCGCTGGTTCTCGGCGTCGATGTTGAGCACCATCGCCTCGACCGACGTCGCCCTTCTTCAGGACCTCGGACGGGTGCTTGATCCGCTTGCTCCACGACATGTCGGAGATGTGGATCAGGCCGTCGATGCCCTCCTCGACCTCGACGAACGCGCCGAACTCGGTGAGGTTGCGCACCTTGCCGGTGATCTTCGTGCCGACCGGGTACTTCTCGGCCAGGTCGTGCCACGGGTTGCGTCTCGACCTGCTTGAGGCCGAGCGAGATGCGCGCGCGCCGTCGGATCGACGCCGAGCACCATCGCCTCGACCGTGTCGCCGACGTTCAGGATCTTCGACGGGTGCTTGACGCGCTTGCTCCACGACATCTCGCTGACGTGGATCAGGCCCTTCGACGCCCGGCTCGAGCTCGACGAACGCGCCGTAGTCGGTCAGGCTCACGACCTTGCCGCTCGACGCGCGCGCCGACCGGGTAGCGCTCGATGACGTTCGCCCAGGGATCGGTGATGAGCTGCTTGTGGCCGAGCGAGACGCGCTCGGTCGCCGGGTCGTACTTGAGCACGATCACGTCGATTTCGTCGTTGACCTTGAAGAGCTCGGACGGGATGCGCCGACGCGGCCCCACGACATGTCGGTGATGTGCAGCAGGCCGTCGATGCCGCCGAGGTCGATGAACGCGCCGTAGTCGGTGATGTTCTTGACGACGCCGCGCGAGCACCTTGCCCTCGGCCAGCGTGTCGAGCGTGTGCTTCTTCTTCTCGGCGTTCTCCTCTTCGAGGAGCACCTTGCGCGAGAGCACGATGTTGCCGCGCTTCTTGTTGACCTTGATGACGCGCATGCGCAGTTCCTGGCCGCGCAGCGCGTCCAGGTTGCGCACGGGACGCACGTCGATCTGCGATCCCGGGCAGGAACGCGCGGACGCCGATGTCCACCGCGAGCCCGCCCTTGATCCGCTCGATGACGCGGCCGATGACGACCTTGCGCTCGGCGTAGGCCTTCTCGACCTCGTCCCAGATCTTCATCTTCTCGGCTTTTTCGCGCGAGAGGACGACGTAGCCTTCGCGGTCTTCGGTGCGCTCGAGCAGCACGTCGACGATGTCGCCCGGCTGCACCGTGACCTGGCCGGTTCTCGTCGAGGAACTCGTCGATCGGCGATGATGCCTTCGGACTTGTAGCCGACGTCGACGATGACTTCCGACGGCGGTCACCTTGAGGACCGTGCCCTTGACGACCTCGCCTTCCGCGATGTTCCGGAAGCTGTTATCGTAAAGGTCCAGCAGGCGGGCGTATTCCTGCGGATCGATCTCGTCTTGCCCGGTCGAGGAGAATGTCGAGAAGCCAGCGAGCGTCTTCAGACCTCCTTGATTGGATTGCGATTTCCTTGACGATATCAGCATTACCCATTGCGCTCCGAGTCCTCCTCAACGCGGACGTTGGTGCCGGATCCCAGCTCCGGCCGGCTGTAGGTTGGCTTCGCAAATATTGCGATAAGCATTGGATTATCCGGTACTTAGGGAATCCAGGTCAACGGGGTTCGAGGAGGCGGCGATGGCGACCAAGAAGCGACGACACAGCAAGGTGACGATCCGTCGAACCCGCAAGCGCGGGGCGCCGGCGCGGTCGAGACGCGGTCAGACCGCCGCGCGGCGCAAGGCCACACGACGGACCCGCACCAAGCCCCGGCGGACCACCGCCAAGGCCAGGGAGGCCGCCAGGGCCCGGAAGGCCCCCAAGGCCAGGACGGCCGCCAAGGCGCGGAAGGTCCCCAAGGCCAGGAAGGCGGCGGCGCGTCAGCCTAAAGTCACTGCGAAGGCTCGGCGTCCCGCGAAGGCCGCCTCATCCCGTCCAAAGGCGGCCGCACCGACACGGCCTGGCCGGGCTCCACGCCAGGCCGCCCCATCGACACTCGGCCGGTCACGTCGCGTGCTCGCCGACGCCGAGCGGCTGGGCCCAGCGGCCACGGCCGGGGGCTTCCGAGACGACCGGCTGATCGCGTCAGCCCGCGCTGGCCACGGCGAGCTCCAGAGCATGCTGCGGGAGCACACCGAGACCAGCCCCGCGCTCGCCGGCGGCGACGTGGATGCCAAATGGCAAGACGCCTACGCGGTCGGCGACGAGGCACCCGGCGGCGACAACCCCACGCCTGGCCAGGACCGCGTAGACGACATCGGCCGCGCGCTGGGCGTCAACTACCGCGAAAACCAGGAACTGCAGGGCGGAGAGGAAATCACCAAGCGGGATCGCCGTCGCTGGGAGCTCGATCCCGGCCTCCTCCGACGACTGGCCGCACGAGCGGTAGCTGACGATTCGATTCGGCCAGCGCCTGGCGCACAATCGCCAACACCTGAGCCACCACCTCGCCGACGGGGACGCCCGTCGTGTCGATGTAGCTCGCATCGGGCGCGACCATCAGAGGCGACGCTTCGCGCGTCCGATCGGAACGATCGCGGGCTTCCAGCGCCTGGGCGACGCCCTGCGACGTCCGCGGCGGCGCCTCCGGTATGGGCGGGATCGCTGGCGCGGCGCCGCGCCCGCTCCTCGGGCGCCGCATCGAGAAACAGCTTCACGTCGGCCTCGGGAAAAACGACGGTGCCGATATCGCGGCCTTCCATGACGATGCCGCCGTCGGCCCCAAGTTCGCGCTGGCGATCGACCAGCACGGCGCGGACCGGCGCGTGCCGCGCGACGATCGCCGCAGCGGCGTCGATCTCCGGCGTGCGAATGGCCCGCGTGACGTCGTGTCCGTCGATCGCGACGCCACCGGACAGCTGGATGTCCGCGCGGCGCGCCAACGCCGCGACGGATTCCGCGTTCGACAAGTCCAGCCCGTCCTGCTCCGCCATCCACGCCACCGCGCGGTACATCGCGCCCGTGTCGACGTAGCGGTATCCCAGCTGCTCGGCCAGCGTGCGGGCGACAGTGCCCTTGCCGGCGCCCGAGGGACCGTCGATCGCGATCGTGAGCGGACGAGGTGACATGACGCTCCATTCTTGATCGCCTTATGATTCACGGCATGGCCGATCGCCGGCGTGGCTGGGTCGCGGTGATCCTGGCGGCCGCAGCGGCCTACTGGCTGGCCGCGCCGTATCTCGCGAGCGCCGCGTTCATCCTCGACCTGACCGGATCGCCGAGCCGCGTGCGCGCGTGGCTGCCCTCGCGGGCTCGTCCCGTCACCTCGCGCGATCTTCAGATCGCGACGCGCCAGGGCGACCTGGCGGCGCGGCTCTACGAACCAGCTGGCGGGGCATCCTCCGCACTCGTCGTATTTCCCGGCGTGCACGCCGGCGGCGTGGACGAACCGCGCCTGGCGACGTTCTCGCGCCACCTGGCGTCGACGGGCGCCAACGTCTTGAGCGTCCCGCTCCCGGATCTTCGCGCGTTCCGAATCACGCCCGCGTCGACCGATCTCATCGAAGACGCGACCCGCTGGCTGGCCGGCCAGGCCGCGCTCGCCCCGACGGGCCGCGTGGGCCTTGTCGGCGTGTCGTTCGCCGGAGGGCTCGCGCTCGTCGCTGCCGGTCGTCCGTCACTCGCGGACAAGGTTCAGCTCGTGGTCTCACTGGGCGGCCATGCGAACTTGCCGCGGGTGCTGCGCTACCTCTGCACGGGGCAACTCGCGGATGGGACGTCGCGGCCGCCGCATGAGTACGGCACGGTCGTCCTTCTGCTCGCGGCGATCGACCGGCTCGTGCCTCCCGAGCAGGTCGCTCCCCTGCAGCGAACGGTGAGGGCGTATCTGAATGCGTCGAGCGAGGATCAGACCGATCCCGCGGGCATGCGCACGGCGCTGGATCGCGTCCGCGCCGACACCGCGGCCCTCCCCGAGCCGGCGCGCACGTACATGCAGTGGGTCAACGACGGCGAGACGGCCGCGCTCGGCGAGCACCTGCTGCCGTTCGTGGACGTGCTCGGCAGCGATCCGGCGCTCTCCCCCGAACGGTCACCAGCCACGATGGCGCCGGTGTTCCTGCTGCACGGCGCGGGCGACAACATCATCCCGTCGTCCGAGACGCCAGCGGCGGCGGCGTACCTCCGGGCCCACGGCAATGCCGACGTACGGTGGCTGCTGACGCCGTACGTCACTCACGCGACCGTCGTCGATCGGGACGTGGGGATCGCGGACGGCTGGCGGCTCGTCCGCTTCTGGACGGCGATGCTGGACGCGGCGCGGTGAGCGCGCGCACTTCCCCGGACGTGAGGTCGCGAAACTCGCCGGGCCGCAGCGAGGCGTCGGTCACCGTGCCGATGCGCGTCCGCTTCAGCCGATCGACCGGGTGGCCGATGGCGTCGCACATCAGGCGCACCTGCCGGTTGCGTCCCTCGCGGAGCGTCATTTCGAGGACGGCATGCGATCCGTCCCTGGTCTCGACCACGCGAAGCGTGCGAACTCGCGCCGGCAGCGTGCGGCGCCCGTCGATGTCGACGCCGCGCCGGAGGCGGTCGAGATCGCGCGCGTCGGGGACGCCCGCCACCGTCGCCTCATACGTCCGATCGAGCTCGTAGCGCGGGTGCATGACGCGCTCGGCGAAATCGCCGTCGTTGGTGAGCAGCAGCAGCCCTTCCGAATCCGAAGTCGAGCCGCCCGACGGGATAGAAGTACCCGGCCACGCCCGCGCGCGCGATCAGGTCGACGACCGTCGTCCGGCGCTGCGGATCCGATCGCGTGCTGACGACGCCGCGCGGCTTGAAGAGCAGCAGGTAGCGACGGGTTCGGCGGGGCCTTCAACCGCCGGCCGTCCACGCGCACGTCGTCGTGGTCGAGATCCGCCTTCGTGCCGAGCTCGGTGACGACGCGGCCGTTGAGCTCGACGCGGCCCTGCGTGATCAGCTCGTCAGCCGCGCGGCGGGAGGCGACGCCGGCGCGAGAGAGCAGCTTGTTCAAGCGGATCAGCATCGGACATCGGCGCGAATCAGTGGATGGACTCGCCGTCCGTGCTCTCGAACGGCAGCGGAGTCTGCGGCGCCGGTCGCCGACACCGAGGCCGGCAGTTCGAAGCCGAGCGCCTCGGCCATGTCCTCGACCTTCGGCAGGTCGCGACAGGTCGTTCAGGCCGAAGCGATCAGGAACTCGCGCGTCGTGCGCGTACAGGAACGGCCGGCCGACGACCTGCTTGCGGCCGACGATCTTGACGAGCTGCCGCTCGAGCAGCGTGCCGAGCGACGCCGGCCGTGTTGACGCCGCGGATCTCGGCGATCTCGGGCGCGGTGACCGGCTGCTTGTAGGCGATGACCGCGAGCGTCTCGAGCGCCTGCACCGTCAGCTTCTGCGTCGTGCGCTCGTGGAACAGCCGCCGCACCCACTCGTGCAGCTCGGGCCGCGTGACGATCTGATAGCCGCCGGCGACCTCGACGAGCTGCAGGCCGCCCGGCCGCTCGTAGTCCTGCTTCAGCGCCGTCGAGCGCCGCCTGCGATGTCCTCCTTCGGCTCGCTGTCGAGCAGCTTGACGAGCGCCTTCGGCGTCAGCGGCTCGGGCGACGCGAAGATCAGCGCTTCGACGATCGGCTCTTCAGGTCCGACATGGATCGCCTCAGTCCTGGCCCTGGTCCTCAGTCCTCGGTGCTCAGTCCTCGGTCCGCGGTCCGCGGTTCTTCGTCCCCGATCCGGCGTCCGGCTCGGCGGCCGTCGCCGGTTGGCGCGTCGTGGATCAGCCGATCGGACGTCGGCGCGTCGTCGAGCCGCGCGCGCTTGTAGACGCGAATCGGGCCGAAGCTGCCCGGCTGGAACACGCGCACCAGCTTCAGCCGGATCATCTCGAGCAGCGCCAGGAACGTCACGATCATGCCGCCGCGCGTCGTCGACGTCGGCGAACAGATCCTCGAAGCCGCACGCCTCGGTCTCCGACAGCCGGGCGAGCAGCTGCTCGATGCGCATCCTCGATCGGAATCTGCTCGGGCGGCAGCAGCACCTTCGGCCGCTGCTTGCGCGCGCTCGAGCACCGCCGGAACGCGGCGATCAGGCTGAACAGATCGACTTCGAGCTCCGGCTCGGGCGTCGTCGCCGGCGATGTCGGCGACGCGCCCGTCGGGCCGCTGCCACTGCGCGCTCGCGCAGCGTCTCGCGCTCGTGCAGCAGCTCGGCGGCCGCCTTGAACTGCTGGTGCTCGAGCAGCCGGCGCACGAGCGCCTCGCGCGGATCCTCCTCGGGATCCTCCTGCGTCGGGTCGGGCCGCGGCAGCAGCATCCGCGACTTGATGTGGATCAGCGTCGCCGCCATCACGAGGAACTCGCCGGCCACGTCGAGGTTCAGCTCCTGCATCAGCTCGAGGTAGTCGAGGTACTGCTGCGTGATGAGCGCGATCGGGATGTCGTAGATGTTCGACCTCGTTCTTCTTGATGAGGTGCAGCAGCAGATCGAGCGGCCCCTCGAAATTGCTCGAGCTGGACCGGGTAGGCCTCGAGGATCGACTCGAAGTCCGTGCTGCTGGCGGCTCGGTCATCGGCCGCGTCAGTATCGTAGCTTCACCGCGTCCCGCACGCGCGCCATCGTCTCCGGGCGACGGCCTGGGCGCGCGCCGAGCCCTCGAACAGGATGTCGCGCAGGTAGCCCGGCCGGCGCCAGCGACGCCGCCCGCCGCTCGCGCATCGGCTCGAGGTGCGCGTTGAGCGCCGCGGCCAGCTTCGTCTTCACCTCGACGTCGCCGACCTTGCCGGCGCGGTAGCGCGCCTTCAGGTCCTCGACCTCGGCGAGGTTCGGGTTGAACGCGTCGTGGTAGATGAACACCGGATTGCCCTCGACCGTGCCCGGGATGTCGGCGCGGACGCGCTTGGGATCCGTGTACATCTGCCGGACCTTCTTCGTCACCGTCTCCGGCGTCGTCCGACAGGTCGATCGTGTTGCCGTAGCTCTTGCTCATCTTGCGGTTGTCGAGCCCCGGCAGCCGCGGCGTCGGCGTCAGCAGCGGCTGCGGCTCGACGAAGCACGTCGCCGTAGAAGTTGTTGAAGCGGCGGACGACCTCGCGCGACAGCTCGAGGTGCGGCACCTGGTCCTCGCCGACCGGCACGAACGTGCGCGTCGTAGATGGTCGACGTCGGCGGTCTGCAGCAGCGGATAGCCGAGGAAGCCGATCGATCGACAGGTCCTTGTCGGTCAGCTGCTCGATGCTGCTCCTTGTAGGTCGGCACGCGCTCGAGCCACGGGACCGGCACGACCATCGACAGCAGCAGGTACAGCTCGGCGTGCTCGGGCACGAGCGACTGGACGAAGAGCGTGCTGCGCTCGGGATCGAGCCCGGCGGCGATCCAGTCGGCGACGTTGTCGAGCGCGTTCGTCGACGATGCCGCTCGTGTCGGCGTAGTCGCTCGTCAGCGCGTGCCAGTCGGCGACGAAGTAGAAGCAGTCGTACTGCGTCCTGCAGCGCGACCCAGTTGCTCGAGCGCGCCGACCAGGTGGCCGAGGTGCAGCTTGCCCGTCGGCCGCATGCCGGAGACGACGCGCGCTTACGCGGGTCACAGGAGCCAGTCGATGAATCAGGCTGCGATCGAGCGGCCACGTGATCTCGCAGAGCACGCCGGTCAGCATCAGCGCATACAGCATCAGGAAGCCGTACGGACGCAGCCGGTCGACGAGCGCGCGCGCCGCTCGGCGGCAGCAGGCCCATGAGCACGTTGCCGCCGTCGAGCGGCGGCATCGGAATCAGGTTGAAGACGGCGAGCAGCACGTTCAGCGCCAGCGACAGCGTGAGCAGGAGCGACGGCAGCCGGCGCGGTCGCGCGCCATGGACGAGCCGCGGCGCGGACGACGGCACGCGCGACCGCCGCCACCGCGCCAGCAGCAGGTTGCTCACCGGGCCCGCCGGCCGCGACGAGGACGAAGTCGCGCCGCGGATGCCGCAGGTTGCGGCGCGTTGACCGGCACCGGCTTCGCCCAGCCGATCAGCGGCAGACGCCGGTCACGATCGCGAGCAGCGGAAACAGCACCGTGCCGATCAGGTCGACGTGCACGATCGGGATTGAGCGACACGCGGCCCGAGCAGCCGCGCCGTCGGATCGCCCAGCCGATCGGCCGTCCACGCGTGCGCGGCTTCGTGAACCGTCAGCGAGAACAGCAGCACGATGAAGCCCGAGGAGCAGATCGGCAAGCGAAGGATGCGATATGTCACGAGAACCGACGAGGCCGTACATGATACCGCAGATCAACTGCGCCGAGTGTGCTCAATGCCCGTTTGCGAAATGCGCGAGCACGGCGTCGGCGGCCTTGCGCGCCGACGACGGCCGTCGAGCTCCTCGCGGCTCGCGCGGCGCACGCCGGCCACGCTGCCGAACGTCGTCAGCAGCGCTTGCGCCGGCGCGGGCCCGATGCCGGCGAATCGTCGTCGAGCTCGGACCGCAGGTCGCGCTTCGCGCGCGCCGCGCGGTGGAACGTCACCGCGAAGCGGTGCGCCTCGTCGCGGATCCGCTGGACCAGCAGCAGCGCCGGGACGTGTCGGCGCGCGAGCGCGATCGGCTCGTCGCGGTCGCGCGTGAAGAGCAGCTCCTCCTTCTTCGCGATGCCGACCGCGACGAGGTTCGCCAGCCCGAGCTCGCTCGAGCGCCGTCGTAGGCGGCGCCGAGCTGCCCCTTGCCGCCGTCGATCAGGATCAGATCGGGAAACGGCCCGCCCTGCTCGAGCAGCTTGCGGTAGCGGCGCAGCACCACCTCGTGCATCGCGGCGAAGTCGTCCTGGAACGCGCTCGGGCCTGGCATCGGCTCGTGCGGCCCGGCGCGCAGCCGACTCGATGCCCGGCGCCGAGCGCTCGACCCGCCCCGGATCCGGAACTTCCGGTACTCGCCCGCTTCATGCGGCCGTCCTCGCAGACGACCATCGACGCGACCGTCTCGCTGCCCTGAATCGTCGAGATGTCGAAGCACTCGATGCGCCGCGGCAGCGCCGGCAGGCTGAGGACGGCGCGCAGCGTCTCGAGCGCGTCGTAGCTGCGCCGCCGCGTTCTCGTTGAAGCGCGTCTGATAGGCGAGCGCGGCGTTGCGCGTCGCCAGGTCGAGCAGGCCGCGCTTCTCGCCGCGCTTGCGGCACGACGAGCCGCACGCGGCGGCCGGCGCGCTCGGTCAGCCACGCCTCGAGCGCCTCGCGCTCGTCCGGCGAGCGCAGCCGGCAGGTGGATCTCCGGCGGCGCCGCGCGCTCGCGCGTAGAACTGCTGGAGAGCTGCCGCAGCACGTCCGCGTCGGGCTCCGCCCTGCGCGTCGAGCGGCCGCCCGCTCGCGCTGCTTCGGTGACCAGCTCGACGCGCTCGACCACGCGTCCCGCCGCGGACCTGGAAGACCTGCACGACGGCGCCGGCGGGCCCGAGCTTCACGCCGAACGACGTCGCGGTCGCCGAGCTCGGCCGTCGCCATCTTCTGCTGCCGGTCGCGCAGCGTCTCGACCGTCCGCATCGCGTCGCGCAGCTGCGCCGCCTGCTCGAACCGCTCGTCGCGCGGCCGCCTCGACCATCCGGCCGCGCAGCGTCGTCGACCAGCTCGTCGTTGCGTGCCTTCGAGGAACAGCCGCGCCTGCTCCGACGGCGCGGCCGTACTCGCTCGGTCGAGCAGATCGTCTCGACGCACGGCGCGATGCAGCGCTTGATGTCGTACTCGAGGCACGGCCGTCCGCGCTTGCCGGTGATCACCTCGTTGCACGAGCGGATCCCGAACAGCCGGTGCGTCAGCGCCATCGTCCGGCGCGCGAGCGTGGCCGGCATGAACGGCCCGGCGTAGAAGTTGCCGTCGCGCTCGACGCGGCGGGCCACCAGCACGCGCGGAAACGCCTCGTTCGTCGTCAGCTGCAGGTACGGATAGTTCTTGTCGTCGCGCAGCAGGATGTTGTAGCTGGGGATGCGCTGCTTGATGAGGTTGTTCTCGAGCGCCAGCGCCTCGACGACCGAGTCGGTGACGATGACCTCGAGCCGCGCGGCCTCGTCGCAGCAGCGCGTCGGTCGCGGGCTCGGGCCCGTACGCGCCCAGGTAGCTGCGCACGCGGTCGCGCAGCACGCGCGCCTTGCCGACGTAGATCGTCTCGCCCGCCGCGTTGAAATACAGATAGACGCCCGGCTGCTCGGGCAGCCGGGCGATCTGGCCCTTGAGATCGTGGATGGCCATGGGCTACTATTGCGACGGTTTTCGTCTGGCGTCTGAACCGTCCATTATACGCCACCCGCGACACCCGTGACCGTTCACCGGCGCCATCGGCACGGATCTGCATGTTCCCGCTGCGCGCGCATCATCGCCGCGTGCGTCGCGCTCCGGATCCACCCGAACATTCTCACGCTCATCGGCGTGCTCATCAACGTCGCCGCCGGCTGGGCGCTCGGCCACGGCCAGCTTCCTGCTCGGCCGGCGTCATCATGATCGTCGCCAACATCTTCGACTTCATCGACGGCAAGGTCGCGCACCGAGACTCGGCGCAGTCAGCAAGTTCGGCGGCTTCTGGGACTCGGCGCATCGATCGCTTCTCCGACCTCGCGCTGCTCGATCGGGCCTGATCTACCTCTACTCGACGCTCGGCCGCACCGACTACGTGCTGATCGCCTCGCTCGCGATGATCTTCGCGATCATGACGAGCTACGCGCGGGCGCGGGCCGAGTCGCTGATCGCGAAGTGCAAGGTCGGCTTCATGGAGCGGCCCGAGCGCATCGTGCTCTTCATGATCGGCGCGTTCACCAACCGCATGGCCGCCGTGCATGTGGGTGATCGGCGTGCTGTCGATCGTCGACGGTCGCCGACCGGATCTACTACACCTACCTCGCGCTGAACGGCCGGCCGCATGCCGTCGACGCGAAGGGCGTCGGCGGCCTCTTCAGCCGCGCGTTCTTCTGGACCGACGAGCGCGCGACGCTCGCCTACGACCTCTGGGTCATCGCGATCCTCGCGTTCGTCTGGCTCACGCCGCCCGACTGGCTCGGCGACCCGATCGCCGTCGGCCAGTCCGGATTTATCCAGCAGATACTTCGATCGGTGATTGGCGATCGGTGATCGGTCAATTGGGCGATTGGGCGATCGGCGATTCGCCATCCCCAATTGGCCAATCGGCAATTCGCCATCCCCAATCACCGATCATCAATCGCCGATAGTGACGGGTCGAAGCAGTGCCGGCAGCGCGCCTCGTACGTGCCGGTGGCGCCGACGAGCACGCGCTCGCTGCGACGCGACCAGCCGCTGCGTGTGGTTCGCCGGGCCCGCCGCAGACCATGCAGATGGCCAGCGTCTTGGTGATGTACTCGGCGATCGCCAGCAGCTGCGGCATCGGCTCGAACGGCTTGCCGAGGTAGTCCTGATCGAGCCCGGCGACGATCACGCGCTTGCCCTCGTCCGCCAGCGTGCTGCAGCACGGCCGGCAGCTCGGCGTCGAAGAACTGCCCCTCGTCGATGCCGACGACCTCGGTGTCCGGCCGCACCTGCGGCGAGCAGCTCGCCGCGAGTCGCGCACGTTCTTCGACGGCGATCTGCATCTCGCTGTGCGAGACGATCTGCGTCCTCGCTGTAGCGGTTGTCGATCGCGCGGCTTGAAGATCTGCACCGTCTGCCGCGCGATCTGCGCGCGGCGCAGGCGGCGGATCAGCTCCTCGCTCTTGCCGCTGAACATGCTGCCGGTGATGACTTCGATCCAGCCGGGCTCGGTGCGACGCGTGTCCATGAGCGGCTCCATGCGACGCGCTCACGACGCGCGACTGGTACTCGCCGGTCTCCGTGTTGACGCGGACCATGTCGCCGTGTTGACGAACGACGGCACGGTCACGACCAGGCCGGTCTCGAGCGTCGCCGGCTTGACCTGCGCGCTCGGCGGTCGCGCCCTTGATGCCGGGCACCGTGTCGTTGACCTTCAGATCGACCGTCGTGCGGCAGCTCGATGCCGACCGGCTCGGTCTCGTAGAACTCGACGCTGATGATCGACTCGGGCAGCAGGTAGAGCGCGCTGTCGCCGAGCACCTCGGCGACGATGTGGATCTGCTCGTAGGTCGCGGTGTCCATGAAGTGGAAGATGTCGCCGTCGTGGTAGAGGAACTGCATCTCGCGCTCGTCGAGCATCGCGCGCTCGACGTCGTCTTCCGACCGGAACTTGTGGTCGATCAGCCGGCCGGTGCGGATGTTGCGCAGCCGGCACTGGACGTGCGCCGCGCTTGTTGCCGGGCGTGATGTGGTGCAGGTCGAGGACGCGGTACAGGTCGTCGTCGAGCTTGATGAGCATGCCCTTGCGGAGGCGCGTGGCTTGAATTGAAGTCATAGTCAGGGTCCGTGCGGTGGTCGAGAACTCTCTATTCTAGCACCCGGTCACCGGCGCCCGCGACAGCCGGCGGCGCACGTCCGGCTTTCAGTGCGCGGCAAACTGGCTACTATCGAAGGGTATGCCCTGGGATCCGATGCGCGACCTGCTCACCATGCAGGAGCGGCTCGAGAGCCTGTTCGGCCGCGCAACGCCTGGCTGGGTGCCGCCGGTCGACCTCGCCGAGTCGGACGACCGCTACGTGCTCACGGTCGAGCTGCCGGGCCTGCGCCGCGAGGACGTCCAGCTCGACTATCGCGACGGCATCGCTGACGGTCCGCGGCCAGCGACCCGGCCACGGCTGCTGCCCCGAGCGGTACCAGCAGCTCGAGCGCGGCCAGGGCCAGTTCTCGCCGCTCGTTCCGCTTCGCGCAGGCCGTCGACGCGCGACGCCATCGACGGCAGACCTGGTGGACGGCGTGCTCACGCATCGTCGTACCGAAGGCGGCAGGTCGCGGGACCGCCGACGGATCGCGTGGAGTGACAACAGATGAAACGCCTGATCGTGGCCGCCTCGCTGCTCGTGACGGGCTTCGCCGTCGGGCTCGTGCTGTCGGGACAGAGCTCCGACACGACGCCGACGATCGTGGCCGCGCCGGCTGCGCCCGCGCAGCAGTCGAAGCGCGGCGCGATGGCCAGCTCGCCTCGGCGCCGCTGCCCGGATCTGTCCGACGTCGCCGAGCGCGCGGTCCAGTCGGCGGTGAACATCTCATCGACGCAGGTCACCGGCGCGTGCGATCCCGTTCTTCCAGCGCTTCTACGGCGGCGACGCGGCTCCGCGCGGCACACGAGCCTCGGCTCGGGCGTCATCGTCTCGCCCGACGGCTACGTCCTGACCAACAACCACGTCATCGGCGACGCGCGCGCGGACATCAAGGTGACGCTGCCCGACAACCGGGAGCTGCCCGGCAAGCTCGTCGGCATCGACACGGTGACCGATCTGGCCGTGGTCAAAGTGGACGCGCAGGGCCTGGCGCCGCTTCCGTGGGGCGACTCGTCGAAGCTGCGGGTCGCGCAGTGGGTGCTGGCGATCGGCAATCCGTTCGCCTTCAGCCAGACCGTCACGCTGGGCATCGTCTCGCGCGGTGAACCGTCACGACCCGCAGCTGGCCAGCTACGCGGATTTGATTCAGACCGACGCGGCCATCAACCCGGGCAACTCGGGCGGCGCGCTGATCAACAGCAAGGGCGAGCTCGTCGGGATCAACACGATGATCTACAGCGAGACCGGCGGCTATCAGGGCATCGGCTTCGCGATCCCGGCCAACCTCGCGCGCGAGGTCATGGATCGAGCTGATCCAGTATCACGAGGTCGCGCGCGGAACGATTGGCCTGACGACGCTGCGCAACGTCGATCCCGAACGCGCCGAGGCCGCCGGCTACGGGCGGATCCACGGCGTCGTGATCTACAACATGTACCGCAATTCGTCGGCTTACCGATCCGGGCTGCAGCCCGACGACATCATCACCAAAGTGAACGGCCAGGAGGTAGGCGACGCCCAGCAACTGCAGCGCCTGATTCTCGACGCCAAGGTCGGAAGCATCCTGAAGGTCGACATCATTCGCGGCCGGCGCGCGATGGTCGTCAGCGTCCCCGTCGAGAAGATGGTCCCGGCGTCGCGCTAGTCACCGGCCGCGCGGGCCGGACACGCTCGCGTGGCCCGGCCAGGAGCAGCGCCAGGGACGGTCCGCACCCACGCGGATGCCGATCCGTGGCGACCATGCCAGGCGCGGCACTTTGACGCCCTGATCTTCGATCACGAGCGGGCTGGCCGCGAGATCGAGCCGGTTCTGGGCCAGCGCGATGCCGAGCGCGGCCGTGAGATTGCCCGGCCCGCGGCACAAGTCCGCCCTCGGCGATGCCGGCACCCGGGCGCCCGCTGATCCGCGCGCGGCGCCGGCGCATCAGGTCCTCACCCTCGAGCGGCTCGAGCGCGCGAATCAGCACGGCGGCCGGATGGCCCTCCGCCTCGGTCACCGCGTTCACCAGATAGTGCATGCCGTAGTTGAGATAGACGTACGCGCGCCCGGGCGGGCCGTAGAGCGGCGCGTTGCGCGCGCGTCGGGCCCGGCGCGGCGTGGCACGCCGGATCGTCTTCGCCGATGTAGGCCTCGGCCTCGACGATCACGCCGGACACCCGCCGGCCGCGAACCTCGTGGACGAGCACCTTGCCGATGAGGTCCTCGAGCGACCTCCAGCGTCGGACGCTCGTAGAAATCAATAGGGAGACGTGGCATTCTCTAGCGCGGTTCGAGTTGCGTGTAGTACTTCGGCTCGATTCACTCATTCACTGATTGCCGGCTTCAGTTAATTCAGTGTCGGTGAAGGCGTGCTCGCGTCCCGCGGCGAGCACCCGCCGCAGATATCGCCCGGTATAGGACGCGGCGTTGGCGCGACCTGCTCGGGCGTGCCGGTCGCGACGACCTCGCCGCCGGCGTCGCCGCCTTCGGGGCCGAGATCGATGATCCAGTCGGCGGCTCTTGATCACGTCGAGGTTGTGCTCGATGACGAGCAGCGTGTGCCCCGCCTCGAGCAGCTTCCGGAACGCCGTCAGCAGCTTCGCGATGTCGTCGAAATGCAGGCCGGTCGTCGGCTCGTCGAGGATGTAGAGCAGCCGCTCGCCGCTGTGCGACGACAGGTGCGCGGCGATCTTGATCCGCTGCGCCTCGCCGCCCGACAGCGTCGTCGCCGGCTGGCCGAGCCGCAGGTAGCCGAGGCCGATCTCGTCGAGCACCTGCAGCCGGCGCAGCACCTTCGGCGAGCTGCTGAAGAACGTCAGCGCCTCGCGCACCGTCAGGTCGAGCACCTGGTGGATCGTTGCGGCCGCGGTAGCTGCACCTCGAGCACCTGCGGCTTGAAGCGCTTGCCGTCGCACTGATCGCAGGGCACGAACACGTCGGCGAGGAACTGCATCTCGACGCGGACCTCGCCCTCGCCCTGGCACGCCTCGCAGCGGCCGCCGGGCACGTTGAACGAGAAGTGGCTCGCGGTCAGGCCGCGCGCCGCGCGCGTCCTTGGTCGCCGCGAACAGCTCGCGGATCGGATCGAACGCCTTCAGGTACGTGACCGGGTTCGAGCGCGGCGTCCGGCCGATCGGCGCCTGATCGACGAGCACGGCGTCGGTGATGAACTCGGCGCCCTCGAGCTTCGCGGAGCGCGCCGACGCGGCTGGTCCCAGTCGCCCTTCGCGCGCTTGATCGCCGCGTAGAGCACGTCGTGCACGAGCGTGGACTTGCCCGATCCGCTGACGCCGGTGACGCACGTCAGCGTGTTGAGCGGAATCGCGACGTCGATGTCCTTCAGGTTGTGCTCGGTCGCGCCGAGCACGCTGCATCTTCTGGCCGGTGCCGCGCCGCCGCGTCGGCGGCACCGGGATCGCCAGCTCGTCGCGCAGGTACTTCGCCGTCAGCGACCGCGGCTCCTGCATCAGGCCCGTCGAGCGTGCCGGAGAAGACGACGCGTCCGCCCTGCTCGCCCGCGCCGAGGCCCAGATCGACGATGTGGTCGGCGACGCGGATCATGTCGGCGTCGTGCTCGACGACGAGCACGGTGTTGCCCTGGTCGCGCAGCTGCCGGAGGATGGCGATCAGCCGCAGGTTGTCGCGCGAGTGCAGGCCGATCGACGGCTCGTCGAGCACGTACAGCGTGTCGACGAGCGCCGAGCCGAGCGACGTCGCCAGGTTGATGCGCTGCGACTCGCCGCCCGACAGCGTCGACGACAGCCGGTCGAGCGTCAGGTAGTCGAGGCCGACGTCGCTCAGGAACGCCGAGCCGGCGGCGGATCTCGCGCAGGACCTTCTCGGCGATCGCCGCGTCCTTCTCGCGTGAGCTCCAGCGTCGCCGAAGAACGCCTGCGCCTCGCGCACGGTCAGCGCCGACACGCGGTCGATCGTGCGGCCGCCGACGCGCACGTCGCGCGCCTCGCGCCGCAGCCGCGCGCCGCCGCAGTCCGGGCACGTCAGGTAGCCGCGGTACCGGCTCAGGAACACGCGGACGTGCACCTTGTACTTCTTCCGCTCGAGCCAGCGGAAGAAGCCGCGGATGCCCTCGTAGTCGTCCGTCGCCCTCGATGACGAACCGCCGCTCCTCGTCGGTCAGGTCGCGCCCACGGCACGTCGAGCCGCACGCCTGCGCCTTCTGGCCGCGCGCTTCAGCTCGGCGAGCTGCGCGCGGTAGTGCGGCTTGGTCCACGGCTCGATGGCGCCCTGCTGGATCGACTTCGACGGGTCCGGCACGACGAGCTCCATGTCGAGCTCGATGATGTTGCCGAACCCGTGGCACGTCGGGCACGCGCCGAACGGGTTGTTGAACGAGAACAGCCGCGGCTGCGGGATCCTCGTACGGGATGCCGCACGTGCGGCACTCGAAGCGCTCGCTGAACACGGTGCGTCGTCGGCCGGCGTCGCCGGCCGGCGTCCGAGCTTCGACGCGCGAACGCCGCGCCGCCGCCCTCGCGATACGCCGTCTCGATCGAGTCGGTCAGCCGCGTGCCGCAGTCGTCGCCGCTCGATCTGCACGCGATCGACGATCGACCTGCGAGCGACGCGCCGCGTCGGCGAGCGTCGGCGGCGTCCAGCGTCGTCGAGCGACACGGCGCGGCCGTCGACGAGCAGCCGGCCGAAGCCCTTGCGTGCGCAGCGTCGTCGAGCGTCGTCGGCCAGCCGGATCGGCCGGACCGCCGGCGCGCCGGCTGCGGCGGCCGGCGGCTCGTCGGCACCGCGTCGTCCGCCGCCGTCCTCGTCGTCCTCGTCCGCGTCGCCGTCGGCCGGCGACGCGAGCGCGGCGCGTCGACGACCGGCATGTCGAAGCCGATCAGCAGGCGCGTGCCCGGCGGCAGCGCCAGCGAGCTGGCGCGCCACGACCTCCGCGCGTCTCGCGCACGACTTCGCTGCCGCAGCTGCGGCAGATACGTGCGGCCGACGCGCGCGTACAGCAGCCGCATGTAGTCGTGGATCTCGGTCGTCGTGCCGACGGTCGAGCGCGGATTGCGGATGCTGTTCTTCTGGCGGATGGCGATGGCCGGCGCAGATGCCGTCGATGCCGATCGACGTCGGGCTTCTCCATCCGCTCGAGGAACTGCCGGGCGTAGGCCGACAGCGACTCGACGTAGCGGCGCTGGCCTTCGGCGTAGATCGTGTCGAAGGCGAGCGACGACTTGCCCGACCCGCTCACGCCGGTGACGATGATGAGCCTGCCGTGCGGCAGCGTCAGGTCGATGTTCTTCAGGTTGTGCGTGCGCGCGCCGCGAACGACGAGCGCACCCTTGGACGGAGCGACCGGGGCCGGGGTCGAATCGGACATCGTCCTACAGCGGGCCTTCGTGCCGACTGGTCAAGTAACCGATGTTACTACGCCTCGTGCGGCCGCCGCACGGACCCCTTTGCCTTGCGCGCGGAGACCGTGCTATCCTGCCAGACGTTTTCACTCACACCGCTAGCGACGTATTGTCTTTCTGCCCCTATTTCACGAGCCGTGTGGCACTGCCCTCAGTGGCGCAGCGTGAGCCTTTCAGCATCTCTCGACCTGACTTGCTCTGACTCAACGTGAGGATAGTCAGTGGCAGTACGTCTGTTCGTCGGTAACATGCCCTACGGGGCCACCGAGGCGGATTTGCGCGCGCATTTCTCCAGCGTCGGCGAGCCGTCCCAGATCGTCATTCCGGTCGACCGCGAGACCGGCCGGCCGCGCGGCTTCGCGTTCGTGGAGTTCATCGACCGCGCCATGGCCGAGGCAGGCCATCTGCCGCTTCAACCAGCAGCCCTTCATGGGCCGATCGCTCGTCGGTGAGCGAGGCGCGGCCGCGGGAAGAACGTCCGGCGGGCGGCTTCCGCCCGGCGGTCCGGGCGGCGGATTCCGCCGAGCGGTGGATTCGGCGGCCCCGGAGGCGCGGGCGGCTTCGGAGGACCCGCCCGATGGGACCGGGCGGCTTCCGGCCCGGTGGCCCGCCGCGCAGCGACGCGCCGGCGCCGGCACGCTTCGGACCGCCCAAGAAGAAGAGCGCCCAGAGCGAGAAGCGCTGGGAAGACAAGGAGCGCGGGCCCAAGGGCCCGATCAAGGAGCGCTACACGGGCCGCATGGACGGACTCTACGACGACCCGAACGAGGTGATCGAGCCGATGCCCGACTTCGACGATCCGGCCTCCAAGGCGCCCGACGACGACAAGATAACCGGAGACGAGCCGATGAAGACCCACGTCAAGGTCGTCGCAGCGCTGTTGATCGTCTTCGGCGTGCTGGGTCTCTTCGGCGCGCTGTTTTCGTCCGTGATCTTTGGCGCGCTGGCCACGTTCGTCGGGACGTCCCACGAAGAGGGGGCGGGCGTCGGTATGGCGGTGCTCGGGCTCACGGGCATCGCGCTGACGATCGTTCCTGTTCGTCGTCTCGATACCCTACGTCGTCTGCGGCTGGGGCCTGCTTGGCTTCCGCCCTGGTCTCGGATCCTCGGAATCATCCTGTCGGCCATCAGCCTCGTACGGTTTCCTTTCGGCACGATCTTCGGAATCTACGGGCTGATGATCCTCTTCAATAAGGAAACCGAAGCGCTGTTCCGAGCGGCGCTGAGGCCGTTCGAGCCGCGCGATCCGCGCCCCGGCGCCGGCGCCCCAGCCCAACGCGCCGGACGGCGAAAAGCTGAACGTGTGAAATCCTGGCCCCTCGAGCGGCGTCCACGCTGCGGCCGTCGTCGTTGGACATGTCCGCGCCGGAGGGCCCGACGGCGATGAGCGCCGGGGCCGGCCCGTGCAGGTAGGTCACGACCGATCGGAACCCGGACAGGCCGCGATCCTTGACGAGCGTCCATGTCGCGCCGCCGTCCGTCGTCACGCGCGACGTTGTCCACGGCCTCCGTTCTCCTTCGTGTAGTCGCCGCCGACGACCACGCCGTGGCGCGCGTCGCGAAACGCGATCGAGTAGATGCCCGCCGATCGGCGCCGGAGCGCAGCGGCGTCGTCGGCGACGCGTCCACGTCCGGCCGCGATCGCGCGTGTGGAGCACGCGAGCCGTCGCCGCCGCGCCCGTGCCGATCCAGACGTCGTCCGTCGCCGAGCACCGCGATGTTGGTGCCGCTGGCGGCGAACTGCGCCCTCGTTCGGCAGCGCCGGCGGCAGCGCGTCGCGGGCACGCGCGTCCAGGTCTGCCCGCCGTCGTCGGTCGATGCAAGATCACGAATGGCCGTCGATCGAGTCGCCGACGACGATGCCATGCGCCGCGTCCCAGAACGACATCGCGTCGAGAAACACCTGCGGATCCTGGTTGGCGAACTGCAGCTCCCAGTGCGCGCCGGCGTCGGCGGTCTTGTAGATGCGCGACGCCGGCGCCGTTGCCGATGCTGAGGACGTAGGCCGTCCGCTCGTCGATCGCGTCGATGTCCCGGAAATCGACGCGGTCGGTGGTCACCGTCAGGCGCTGCCACGTCTCGCCGCCGTCGGCGTGCGCAGCACCGTGCGCCCGACCCGCTCGCCCAGGCGACGCGGTCGCTCGCCGCGCTGACGCCGCGCAGCGTCGCCGTCACACCGGAGTCTGCGGCGTCCAGGTCGGCGTGAAGCCGAGAGCAGAACCGTGCCGACCGCCAGGAGCCACCGAGCAGCGCGACGAAATCGTCATCGTCAGCGACATCCTCACCGGCGCGACGTCTCCGACGGCGCCGCCCTTCATCACCAGCGCACCTTGTGCAGCACGGAGATGTCCTTCGTCGGATCGCCGTCGACGGCGACCAGATCGGCGAGCAGGCCCGGCGCGACGCGGCCGATCTGGTCGTCCATGTGCAGGACCTTCGCATCCACCGAGGTCGCGGCCTTCGAGCGCGTCGGTCGGCGACATGCCGTAGGCCACCATCAGCTCGAGCTCGCGCGCGTTGTCGCCGTGCGTGAAGACGCCGACGTCCGAGCCGCTGGCAATCGTCACGCCCGCGGCGAGCGCGATCTTGAACACTCTCGCGCTTGCGCGTGATGCCGGCGGGCTCCGGCGCGCCGCCGGCCTTGTTCCAGCCGGCGTACTGGCTTGTCGCGTCGGCCGGCGGCCAGCGTCGGACACAGCGCGATGCCGTGCTCGACCATCAGCTTGAACACCTCCGGCGTGCCGCCGTCGCCGTGTTCGATCGTGTCCACGCCGGCCATGATCGCGCGCCGCATGCCTTCGGTCGTCCTCGAGTGCACCGCCACCGGACGGCCCAGACTGTGCGCCGTCTCGACCGCCGCGTTCATCTCCGCCAGCGTGAACGTGGGCGTCGTCTGGCCGTGCGGACCCGCGCGATAGTCGCCGTACAGCTTGATCCAGTCGGCGCCCTTCCCCGCCTGATCGCGCACGACGCGCATCATGCCCTCGACGCCGTCGACCTCCTCGCCGCCCTGCGGCACGTCCCACTCGGCGGGAAATCCCTTGGGCCGTACGTGCCGGTCGCGACGATCGCGCGCGTCGACGACGAGCATGCGCGGTCCGGGAATGATGCCCTGGTTGACGGCCTGCTTGAGCCCGACATCGGCGTAGCCCGCGCCCTTCGGTGCCGAGGTCGCGAATCGTCGTGAAGCCGGCGTCGAGCGTCGCCTCGAGCGACACCGTCGCCCGCGCGATGCGCAACGCCGAGCAGCTCGTGCTCGACCTGATCGTTCCAGGTCGTCTCGTTGTACGGGTGCAGCAGCACGTGCGAGTGCGCCTCGATGAGCCCGGGCAGCAGCGTCGCGCCCGGCAGATCGATCGTCTCGGCGCCGGCCGGTGGCGTGACGGACGCGGCCGGGCCGGCGGCCTCGATGCGCTGGCCCCGCACGACGACCACCCAGCCCTCGTGCGTCGTCTCGCCGTCGAACACGCGCGGGCTTGAGCAGGTAGGTCGTGGCGGGCGAACCGCCGCCCCGCCCGCCGCCTCCACCACCGCGTCCCTGCCCTCGTCTCTGATCCGCGGCAGGCGATGCCGCGACGACCATTGACAGCACGACGAACGCCACGACGCTTGGCTGCTTCTTCACGACAAGACCCTTCGGTTATGGCCGACCGGCGTTCAGCTTCTTGCGCGCGCCGGCGACGCGATCCCGGTCGATATCGCCGTCGCCCCACAGCTTGACGAACTGCGAGTGGTACTCGCGGGCCCTGGCGAGATCGCCGCGGCGTTCCGCGATCTGCCCGAGGAAGTACACGCTGCGGGCATACTCGACCGGAAACAGTGCGCGCTCGACGCGCGTCGTCATCAGGGCGAAGCGCTTCTCGGCCTCGGCGTCGTGGCCGGCCGCCAGATATGCCGAGCCGAGTGCAAACCAGACCTCAGGCTGCGGCGGCGGCGGACCGTAGTTGCTGCGCGGCGGCAGCAGCCGTTCGGCCTCGAGGAGCGCCGCGGTCGCGGCCGGCAGGTCGCGTCGATCGAGGGCCGTCAAGCCCGTCAGCAACGCCGACAGGCTCTTGATGCGCGGCCCATCGACCGCGGCCGCACGAGCGGCCAGCGTGTCGGCGACCGCCTTGGCCTCCGCCGTTCGACCGAGCTGGACGAGCGCGACGCCCTCGTACACGCGCGCGCTCGACCTGGGCGCGAGCAGCAGGTCGGCGGATTGCCGATCGGCGGCCTGCGCATACGCCAGCGCCCGGGCAGGCTGACCGAGCAGGAGAGAATTGCGTGCGCCGATCAGGTTCAGCTCCGCGTCGAAGGTCGGTCCCCACGGGCGGGGCGCCTTCGTCACGCCTTGCAGACGCCGCAGGGCATCGCTCCGGCCTCGATAAAGCGCCAAGTTGACCCGCATGTTTTCGGTCGCAAACCTCATGAAGGGGTCGTTCGAGGCAGCTTCCTCGCTGAACAGCCTGTCCGCGTCAGACCAGCGATCTTGCAGGATCGCGATGGTGAGCTGGTCGGTGATGGTCGTCGGCTCGCCCGGATCGAGGGCGGCCGAGCGAGCCAATGCCGCGGCGGCGGCGTCGAGCCGCCCGAAGATCATCGTCACATCGGCCCGCTGGCGGACCGTGAGAGGCGTGTTGGGGAAGCGCCGATCGCTCTCCGCCACCACGGCCATGGCGTCGTCGTACCGGTCGAGGTGCGCGGTCCACAGGGCCAGGTTGCTCAGCGAGATCGGCAGCACGAAGGTGGTGCGCCGCAGCTCTTCGCCCAGCCTCGCGGACTCTTCGTACTGCTCGACCGCCGAGTAGGCGTTGGCCAGATTGTGCTTTCCCGCGTAGTGATCGGGATAGAGCTCGAGTAGTTTCCGGTACGCCGCGATCCCGCGCTCGACCGTGTCTTCGTTGTTGCCGTAATAGAACCCTTCCAGGTAATACCGGTCGCGCGGCGAGAGACGATCGGCGCGGTCGAGCGCCGCCTTCGCGTATCTGCTCGCGCTTGTCCGGCCGGCGCAGGTTGTTCTCCACGGCGGCGAGCCGGGCCATCGCCAAAGCGAAATCCGGATCGATCGCGATCGCCTCGAGCAGGCGTGGCTCGGCCTCGCGCGCGCGGCCGCTCTCGAGCAGGGTGACGCCCTCGGCGTACGAGCGGTACGCCTCAATCGACGACGTCGTGACATCGCGCAGGTCGCGATAGAGGCCCGAGCCCGATCCGGATCCCGCGGCCGTCGCGCCGGGCGGCTGCACCAGACTGGTCGGCTTCGCCGCCGATCCCACACCCGTCAGGTGCGTCTGCATGCGCCGCGTCAGGCTATCGACCGTCGGAAAGAGATTGGCTTCCCCGGCGGCTTCCAGGTGATCGGCCGTGACGATCCGGCCCGTGTCCGCTTCCTGCAGCGTGACGTTGATCCGGATCGTGTCGCCAGCCTTGACGTAGTTGCCCAGCAGCACGTGGCGCACCCCGGCCAGCCGGGCGACCTCGCGGACGTTGTCGAAAGACAGCACCTCGTCGTTCTGGCGCTTCATGGAGGCGAGGATCTGATACAGCCGATCCGTGCCCAATACGTCCATGTCCGGTGACTGCGACAGGTCGGTGACGACCATGTTCGTCAGCCCCGTGCGGAGCCAGTCGAGCTGGGCATTGCCGGTGTTGTTCTGGAAATAGAGGACCGCGACGGACGGCTCGCCCGGTCGCCGCCATTGGCGGCGGCGCGGCGGGCCCGCGATGCGCCCACCAGTACGCGCCCGCGCCGGCAAGGACGGCGACCGCCGCCGCCCATGTCCACCAGGACGGCCGCCAGGCTGTCTGCCGATCGGCGGCTGGTGCCAGCGGAACCACCGGCCCGGACACGGACGCCGTGCCCGATTCGAGCCGCCGGCGGGCGTCGCGCAGATCGACGACGAGATCGCGGGCCGTCTGATAGCGCGCGGCCGGATCCTTCGCCAGACACTTGTCGATCACGCGCTGCAGGTCGTCGCGCTCCCCGACCGGCGCGCGCCCGCCCTGCAGCGTCAGGGGCGGCGGCTGATCGTGCGAGATCGCGTGCAGCGTGTCGATGGACGTGCGCGCGTCGAATGGCAGCCGGCCGCTCAGCATCTCGTAGAGCATCACGCCGAAGCTGAACAAGTCGCTCCGCGCGTCCAGGCGCTCGCGCCCGCGCCTGCTCGGGCGACATGTACGCCGGCGTGCCCTTGACGACGCCGATGTCCGTGGACGCGGGCACCGTGGCCGCGTCGCCGGCGCCGGCGCGTCCTCGAGCAGCTTCGCGAGGCCGAAGTCGATGATTTTCGCGTGGCCGTCCTCGGTGACCATCACGTTCGCGGGCTTGAGGTCGCGATGGACGATGCCCTGTTCGTGCGCGCGCGCCAGGCCTTCGGCCACCTCCGTCGCGATGTCGAGCGCGCGCGCCGCGTCGAGCCGCGCGCGCGCGACCAGCGCCGCTCAACGTCCTCCCCGCGAATCAGCTCCATCGCGATGAAGCTGACGCCGTCGGCCTCGCCGACTTCGTGGATGACGCCGATGTGCGGGTGCTCGAGGCGCGAGGCGGCCTGCGCCTCGCGAAGAAACCGCCGCTTCTGGCTCGGCATCCGCAACCAGCTCGGGCGGCAGCACCTTGAGCGCGACCTCCCGGCCCAGCGACGTATCGAGGGCGCGGTAGACGACGCCCATCCCGCCGCGTCCCATTTCCTCGAGGATTCGATAGTGGCCGATCGTGCGGCCGACGAACGACGTCATGTGCGCGCCTATTGTCGCTCAGGCCGCTGCCCTCCGCCTGCCTTTTGGCGTCCCACCCTGTGCCTTTCGGCGTCCCACCCATGGAGTGGAGGGAGTAGGATGCGTGCCGGGAGCGTGCCATGACCGAGCCACTCAAACGCCGTGACTTCCTCACTCGCGTCGCCCTTGGTGGCGCCGCCGCGGGCTTTCTGCCGTCGGTCGTCTGGGCGCGCCAGTTCCCGCCGCTCGACGTGCCGACGTTTGCCGCGTCGCCGGCGGAAAGCGACGCCCGGGTCTTCTCGGCCGCGCGGCGGGAGTTCCTGTTCCCACCGGAGGTCACCTACGGCAACACGGGCACGCTGGGCGCGTCGCCGCGCGAAGTCGTCGCCACGCTGACGCGGGGGACGGAGCGACTCGAGCGCGAACTGCCCGACTGGCCCTATTTCCAGGCGGACGGCGAGCCGCTGACTGGCTACCAGCCGCTCGTGGACATCCGCGGCCAGCTCGGCCAGCTCGTCAACGCGCCTGCGGACGAAATCGCCCTCACGACCAACGCGACGATGGGCATGAGCTTTCTCGCCAACGGCCTGGACCTCGCCGCCGGCGATGAGATCGTCACGACCGACCAGGAGCACAGCGGCGGGATCGGCGGCTGGCAGCTCCGCAGCAAGCGTCACGGCGTGGTCGTCAAGCAGGTGCCGATCCTCGAAGCCGTGCCCGGCGGGCCCGATGCGATCGTGCAGAAGTTCACGGAGGCCATCACGCCAAAGACGAAGGTGGTGATGTTCAGCCAGATCACGTCCGGCCTCGGCATGCTCCTGCCGGCGAAGGCGCTGTGTGCGCTGGCGCGCTCGCGCGGCGCGCTGGCGATCGTGGACGGCGCCCAGGTGCTCGGCCAGCGTCGCGTCGACGTGAAAGACATGGGCTGCGACGCGTTCGTCACGAGCCCGCACAAGTGGATGCTCGCGCCGAAAGGCACCGGCCTGCTCTACATCGCCCGCGGCGTGCAGCATCGCTTCTGGAATACGCTGGCAAGCGCCGCCTTCGACGACGACTCGACCGGCGCGTTCCGCTTCATGCACTACGGCACCGGCAGCGTGCCGGTCGTCGAGGCGCTCGTGGCGGCCGCGAACTTCATGACCCGGATTGGCCTCGAGCGAATCGAGCGCTGGGACCTGATGCTGGCCAACCGCCTGCGCGATGGCCTGGAGAAGATTCCGACAGCTCGTCTGTCGTCTCCGGCCGACCGTCGATTCGCCTCGGCCATCACGACGTTTGCCGTCGCCGGCAAGACGGGCCGCGAGCTTCAGGACGCGTTGTGGACGCGGAAGGTCCGCGTCCGCGCGCAGGGCGGCGATCGCGGGGTGCGGTTGTCCGCGCACCTGTATGTGAGTCCGGACGACATCGACCACGTGCTCGACGTCGTCCGGACGCTCCGGAGCTGACCGCGACCGGCGCGGCCGCAAGTTCTAGGAGCCGCCGATTGTCAGCGGCTCGGCGCCGGCGGCCTGCAGTTTGGCGTTGATCGCCGCGAGATCGACGGTTTTCAGCGCGTTCCAGCGCTGCATCACGGCCGTCGCGGCCTGCTGGGCGTTGGTTATCGCCGTCACGGACACGGCCGGCGGGGTGACGTCCGCGCCCTGCAGCACATTCATCACGCCCGCGAGCGCCGCTTCGGCCGACGCCAGTGTCGGCGTGGACGCGGCTGCCGGTGCCGGCCCGGCGCCTCGTCCCCGGCCTCCGCGCCCTCCGCCATTACTGGTCGCTTCGCCGGCGATCGCGACGATCTGCCGATCGAATGCCGAAAGCGCGTCGGCCATAGCCGGCGCCTGCGACGCGCGCTGCGCGATCTGCGCACGCAGCGCCGCCGCCTGCCGGGCCGCGGCCTGAGCGTCGGCGGCACCGAAGTACACCGCGCGGGTCAGGCTGTAGACCTGCTGCATGGCGAGCGCCGGCGTCTTCACGCGCGGGTCCTGCTTCACGACGATCGGCTGCGTGTAGGTCTTGCCGTTCACCGTCAGCTTCACGGTGTAGGAGCCGGGGTTGACCCACGGCGTCGTCGGCGCCGGCACGGTGTTGTGCGGCACCGCCGCGATGGGCAGACCGCCGCCGACCGCCGCCCGCCGCCGTCGAGCGGCTGGTAGTGCACGTCCCAGATGAAGCGGTGCATGCCGGCGTTCGCCGACAGCGCCTGCGGCGGGCGATACCAATAGAGCGGCAGCGGCGCGTTGGTCGCCGGATCCGGCAGCGGCGGCACCGGATCGGTGCTCGAGTAGCGCCGCACGAGCCGGCCGTCGCCGTCGACAGATCTCGAGCGTCACCGGGCCGCTGCGCTCGCGCGTTCAGGTAGTAGTCGATGATCGCGCCTTCGGGCGGATTCGGCAGCGCGGCTCGTCGGGCGGCAGCGGCGTGTCGGTGTTCATGTTCCAGCGCACGCGCCACGCCGTCTCGGGCTTGAACAGCACGGCGTCGGCGTCCGCGGCGTCTCGCGCGTCGATCTGCCGCAGCGGCGTGATGTCGTCGAGAATCCAGATGCCGCGGCCGTGCGTGCCGACGACGAGGTCGTCGTCCTTGATCGATCAGGTCGCGCACCGACGAGGCGCGCCATGTTCAGCCGCAGCGACTGCCAGTGATCGCCGTCGTCGAACGAGACGTAGACCTGCGTTTCCGAGCCGGCGAAGAGCAGGCCCTTCCTCTTCGGATCCTCGCGCACGACGCTGACCGGCGCGCCGCCGGGAATGCCGTTGACGATCTCCGTCCACGTCTTGCCGCCGTCGTGCGTGCGGAAGATGTGCGGGTTCATGTCGTCGAGGCGCAGCGTGTTGACCGCGGCGTACGCGGTCAGCGGATCGAAGCGGCCGGGGTCGATGGTGAACACCTTCCAGAACGACGTCATCTGCGGCGGCGTGACGTCGGTCCAGTGCAGCGCCGCCGTCGGCCGTCGTCTGGATCACGCCGTCGTCGGTGCCGACCCAGATGCGGTTGATGTCCACGTAGGACGGGCCGATGGTGTAGATGACGCGCGCGCCGTTGGCGTCGCGCCTGCGTGCTCGCACGCTCGGCGCGTACTTGCCGACGCTCTTGCGGCACGCTCCTGCGTCTTGCGCGTGAGGTCCGGGCTGATCTGCTTCCAGTTGATGCCGCCGTCGACCGTCTTCCACAGCACGTTGTTGCGCGTAGAACAGCGCGTGCGGGTCGACCATCGAGAACACGACCGGCTGCGTGCGCACGGTGCGATAGCTGACGTCGCCTGCCGCGGCGCCGCGCCGCGCCCGCCGCGGCCGGCCGACCGGACCGACGTTCGACACCTGCCCGGTGCGCCGGTCGTAGCGCGTCACCTTGCCGCCGTAGACGAGTCCGGATCGAGCGGATCGGGCGCGGCGTAGCCGTATTCCTCGACGCCGACCGGGTGCCAGTCGCGGAAGGTGATCTGCCCGTCGTTGCCGCGGCTCGCGACGCACGCCGATCCGCTGTCCTGCTGGCCGCCGCACACGCGATACGGAAACGCGTTGTCGGTCATCACGTGGTACAGCGCCGCGGTCGGCTGCGTGTACCACGAGCTCCAGGTCTCGCCGCCGTTCGAGCGAGACGACCGCGCCCTGATCGATGACGAGCAGCATGATGTTCGGGTCGTTCGGGTTGATCCAGCGTTCTGGTAGTCGTCGCCGCCGGGCGCGCCCTTGAACGGCACGAAGGTCTTGCCGCCGTCAGTGGACTTGTAGCGTCACGACGTCGGTCACGATCAGCGTGTCGGGATCCTTGGGATCGACGATGCGGCACCGACTTCGTTGATGCGGCTCGACGGGCCGCGTGTCGGTGGTGATGCGCGCCCAGGTCTCGCCGGCATCGTCGGAGCGATAGATCGGCGCCCGGTGCCGGCCCCCACGTCCGCCGCCCGCCGCCGCGGCCGCCGCGCGTCCGCGTCCGCGAGGACGCGCCGCCGAGCACGCGCGTAGAGCCGCCGCGGATTGCTCGGCGCGATCGCCAGCTCGGCGTCGACGATGTCGGGCAGGCCGTTGCGTCGAGCTGCTTCCAGGTGGTGCCGCCGTCGGTCGACTTGAAGATGCCGCCGTCGAGTGCCGCTCCACGCGGCGTTCTCCCACGGCCCCTGCCGCTGCTCCCACAGCGTCGCGTAGACGATGTCCGGATTCGACGGGATCGATGTCCACGTCCTTGCCGCCGGTGTTCTCGTCCTTGAAGAGCACTTTCTGGAACGTCCTGCCGCCGTCGGTCGAACGGAAGATGCCGCGCTCCTCGTTCGGGCCGTACGGGATGGCCCGAGGACCGCGACGAACAGCCGGTTCGGATTCGCTCGGATCGACGACGATCTTCGGGATCTGCTGCGCGTCGCGCAGCCCGAGATGGGTCCACGTCTGGCCGGCATCGGTGGACTTGTAGATGCCGTCGCCGACCGCCAGGTCGGGACGCGGCAGGCCCTCGCCGCTGCCGACGTAGATCACGTTCGGATCCGACGGCGCGACCGCCACCCACCCGATCGATCCGGTCGGCTGGTCGTCGAAGATCGGCTGTCCACGTCCGGCCCGCGTCGGTCGTCTTCCACACGCCGCCGTTCACCATGCCGATGTAGAAGGTGTAAGGCTGGCTCGGCACGCCGGCGGCCGCCTTCGTGCGCCCGGCGCGCATCGGCCCGATGTTGCGCCACCGCAGCTCGCCAAACAACGACGGCGACAGCGGCGCGCCCTGCCTTGCGGGCAGCCTCGGCCCGGACGCGGCGACCAGGCACACGATCAGCAGCAGTTGCAGCACGCGGCGAGACGTCATGGGAGCCCTCCAGCCGATCCGCCGCGAGTATAGCGCGTCAGTTCTCGACGATCCGAACGGTCCAGAAATCGGCGGCGAGATTATCGTCGGTCAGGTACGCGTACGGCATCGTGAAAAAGCCCTTCTTGCCCCACCCGGTGCCCCACGAGTTCATCACCGTGAACCGCAGTTTCGCGTCGTCATACCCGACCGCCAGCACGGCATGCCCGCCGAGTACTTGCTCACCCTGCGCCGGCAGATTGACCTCGCCTGTCTTGGCCACTTCGGACGACTCGAAGCCGTCGTAGACGGTAAAGCCGAACACGAACGGAAATCCCGACGCCAGACAGCCCTTCATCTGCGTCATCGTCTGGGTCACGCGCTGGTACGACAGCGCCTGATGATCGAGCGCGTCCGTGTAACAGGCCGCCGACGGCTTCCTGGTGAACTTGTTGATGACGTACGGCCATGCCTTCTCGTCGCACACGCCGAGCTTCGCGATGCTCTTGATGCCATCGCGAATCATCGCGCCCGAGTCCTCGTTGACCGTCCCCTCCACCTCACGCTCGTTGTAGTAGATGAACAGGCGCGAGGGCGCGAAGGACTTGCCCTGATCCTGCTTCAGCTGATCGAAGCGGTGCGCGTTGGCGATCGCGTTGGCGGTGCAGCTCCCGAGCTGCCCCTGATTGAGCACGGGCGGACAGCCTGGACGCAGATCGACCTTGGCAGGCATCGCGCCCATCAGCGGAATCGGCGCGGAAAACACGTGGTCGCGGGCGTCGGGCAGATCGGGAATCCAACCGAACTTCTTGATGTGACGTGGCATAGTTCCCCCTTGATGGGTGGAAGACGGGCAGCGAACGCCGGGGAGCGGACGCGCATTGTAGTGCAGACTGGTCGCCGCGCGCGACGGACCTCTGGATCAAGGCGGAACGGGTCTAGGATTGGACGCGCCTCAGAATCGGACGCGTCAGGCAGGTCGGGCCGCCCCCGCCCTTCAGGCTGATCTCGCGTCCCGCGTACTCGACGATGCGGGCGCCGGCGCGCTCCAGGCGGGTGCGCGTCTGTGGATTGCCCGCCACCATCACGCACTGTCGGGGCGCCACGGCCAGGACATTGGTGCCCATCGACTCGAACTCCTCGTCCGGCACTTCGACGAAGGCATACCCCAGGTCGAGGAGGCGCTCGCGGAAGGGCACGGGCAGGAGCGGGCTGTAGACGACGGCGAGGTCGGCGGCGACCGGACTCACGATCGACATCAGGTGAAAGACGTCGGCGGGGCCGCGCCAGTGCGGCAGCGGGACCTCGATCAGCTCGTCGATGGCACCCCCGAGCAAGGCGCGCAGCTGTCGAATGCCGTCCGCATTCGTGCGGTAGCCTCGACCGACCGCCAGGACGCGCGGGACCAGCCAGACGGCGTCGCCGCCTTCCAGCTGACCTGGAGGCTGAATCGATCCGGCAATCGGCACGCCAGCCGCCCTCAGCGCGTCGGCCTGCGCCGCGGGCTCTGCCGCGCGCTGCGCCTTCGCCATCCGGCAGAGGATCATCCCGGCGTCGCTCGCGACCGTGGCGTCGCGGACGTAGATTGAGTCGAGGCCGACGCCCACACCCGGCGGCAGGTAGTCGATCTGCGTGCCGCTCGCGGCAATCGCGGCCACGAACTCGTCGTATTCCGCGACGGCGCGGCTGAAATCCGGCGGCGCAGTGAAGTTGAGACCTCGCCACTCGCGCTCGATCGCCCCGGGCGCGCCAAACGCGTCCTCGGCGCGCTTGAGCAGCACGCGCGAGAGCGCGCCCGACTCGGATTGCGCGGTCGTGCGGCCGGACTTCACGGCGCCGCCCCCATCGCGGCCGGCCGACGCACCCAGACGTACACCGGCAGGCCGGCCAGCAGCAGCAGAAAACCCGCGAAGACGACGTCCGCCCCGGCACCCATGGTCGCCCCGAACGAAAAGACGAAGGCGAGGATCGCCAGCACGGTGTCCCTCGTCGAAGGCCGCGCGCCGCCGGGCTCTCGAACCAACAAGCCGGCCAGCGAGCAGAACACGTAGGGAATCAGCACCGCGAGCGTCGCGAGCAGGATGATGTACGTGAACAACTCGACGAGGCTCTTCGAATAGTTCATCCAGATCAGCGCGGTGGTCAGCAGGCTGGCCACGGTCATGCCGAACGCGGGCGTGCCGCGAGTCGACAGCTGCCCGAAGCGCACCGGCCACAGCCCGTCCCGCGCGAGCGCGACCGGCAACTGGCCGACGATCAACAGCCAGCCGTTCAAGGCGCCGAAGCACGAAATCGACGCGCCGATGGCGACGGCCGCGGCGACGCCGCCGCCCAGGGCCACCCGCGCGGCGTCGGCGAACGGCGCCGTGGACGTCGCGAGCACGTCCGGCGGCACCAGGCTCATCACGCCCATCGTGCTGACGATGTAGATGCTGGCCGCGAGGAGGGTGCCGATCACCGTCGCGCGCGGGATCGTCCGCTCCGGATGGCGCACGAGCGACGCCGGAATCGTCGCCGCCTCGAGACCAATCAGCGCGAACATCGTCAGCGTGGTCGCGGCGATGATGCCGCGGCCAAGCGCGCCGGGGCTCGCGTCCGCGATGGCGAAGTGGTCGGCCTTGAAGGCGAACGCTCCCGCCAGGCCGACAACGAACAACGGCAGCACTTTCAGGACGGTGCTGACCACCTGCACGCGCCCCGCGAGCTTGACGCCCGCGATGTTGACGAGCGTGAAGAACCACACGATCGCGGTGGCGAGCGCGGCCGCCGCGACCGGCGAGGCCACGACGCCGGGAATGAACGGCTTGAGGTTGCCGACGCCGGCGATCGAGAGCGCCGCGTTCGCGGTCCAGATCGAGATCCAATAGCCCCAGCCGATCAGGAAGCCCGCGAAATCGCCGTACGCGTGCCGGCTGTAGGCGTAGGGTCCGCCGGCGACGGGATCGATGCGCGCCAGTCGCGCGAACACGAGCGCGAGCACCGAGGCGCCGATCGCCGACACGATCCAGCCGAGAAACGCCACGCCGCCGAGCGGCGCGAGCGAGGCCGGCAGCAGGAACACGCCGGATCCGATCATGCTGCCGACGACCAGCGACACCGCCGTCGGCAGGCCGAGCTCGCCGTCGCCAGCCGGCGGCACCGCCACGCGAGGATCGCCGCTCACGTCAGTCCACGCCCGGCCAGATCACGACGCGTCGCATCCCGGCTGCATCTTACTCAATCTACAGATGCGTTTCGACGAGCCCCCTGGGCGTGGCTTCCCAGTTGTCATGGCCCGTGCCGTCGCGGAACCAGGGCGGCAAATCCATCGCCAGCTCGGCGGCGAGGCCCGCCACGTACGGCTCGTACAGATTCCGGAAGCGCAGGAGGCGGCGCACGGCGTCCTCGTGCTCGAACTCGAGGCCGGCGGCTTCGACCGAGGCCACGACATGATCGCAGGTGTCGGCGCTCATCCGCGCGCTCTGGAGCGGGCTCACGTGCAGGACCTGCGTCAGGTCCACGGCCGCGTGACGGGCGATGGCAAACGTCATGCGCGCCTGCCATTCCGGAATGCCGCGGATGCCGACCAGCACCAGAGCCGACACGTCGAGCACCGCCGTCAAGGACGCCACCCACGACTGCCTGCCGTGCTGCGAGCGAAAGTACGCGACCTGCGGAAACGAGATGTGCCCCTCGAGCAGCTCGGACGACCAGCGCTCCCAGTCCCTGAGGAACGCTTGCAGCGCGTCGATGGACCCCGCCGCCTTCAGGCGGCGCAGCAGCTCGAGCGCGGCGGGCGGTGATCCGGCCCACGCGTCGATCAGCGTGATCTGTACTTCGCGGCGCGAGAAGGACGAATACAGCACCGGCAGGTACGAGACGCCAACGGCGAGAAATGCGAAGCCCGTCCCCGCCTCGACGACCACCAGCGCCCGCGTGGCCAGACCGACGGGATGCACGTCACCGAGTCCAAGCGTGAAGAGCGTGGTGCCGCTGACGTAGAGATCGGTCCGGAACGTCGTCACCGTTTCCGGCCCGACCCAGTGCGATCCCATGCCGCTGCTCACGAGCGCGAACGCGACGATCAAGGCGATTGCCCAGACCGCGAGCATCAGCAGCACGGACAGCGGACCGTAGAAGCCAAGGTAGCGCTCGCGGTGACCGTTGGCCACGAAGCGCGCGACGGCCGCGCGCCAGGCCGACCACAGCGTGCGGTTGACCGCGTACGCGAGGCGTACAGGTCGACGCCACGCGCCTCGGCAGGATCATCGTCTCGAAGGCATCCCACAGCACGAGGAGCGCGATCGCCGTGCCGAGCGCCAACTGCCACCAGATCACGCGACGTCCTCCCGAAAACGCGAGGGCCCTACCTCCGCGGATCCGCCTTCACCGTCACCGTTTGCTTGTAGGTCTGGCCGTCCACGGTCATCGTGACCGTGAACGTTCCCGTCGTGGGGCCCGTCGCGCCGCCTCGCCCGCGACCGCCGCGGCCGCCGCTTCCGCCCGGCGACCACGTGACGCGGTGCATGCCCGGCGTGGCGGCAAACGGCTCGGGCGCCGGTCGCCACAGCGCGGACGTATTCGGGATGCCGCCGCCCGCACCTCCGCGACCGCCGCCACCAATCCGCCGCGGCCGCCGCCCCCGGCACCACCCGTGTTGGGGCCGTTGCCGAGTGTCGCGACTGTCGCGCCGGCAGCGTCGGTGATCGTGATCACGACCGGCGAGGTCGGCGTCGTCTTGAGGTAGTAGTCGATGTACGCGCCGTTCGGCGGATTCTGCGCCTGCGGCTCGTCCTTCTGCAGCGGCGTGCCGTTGTCGCCGCCCTGAACGACGTTGACGGCGTCGGCCGGCTTGAACAGATACGCCGGCGCCTTCGCGACGTCGTCGTTGATCTGGCGCAGCGCGCTGATGTCGTCGATCACCCAGAATCCGCGGCCGTGCGTGGCGACGATCAGGTCGTTGCCGTAGATCTCGAAATCGCGCATCGAGGTCGCGGGCAGGTTCAGCTGCAGCGACTGCCACGTGTCGCCGTCGTCGAAGGACAGGAACACGCCGCGCTCCGTGCCGGCGAACAGCAGCCCGCGTCGCTTCGGGTCCTCCTTGACGACATGCACGTAGACGCCGGCGGGCAGCCCGCGCGAGATCTCCTGCCAGGTCTTGCCCATGTCGCGCGTGCGGTAGATGTGCGGGTTGAAGTCCTTCAACTGATGGCGATCGACCGACGCGTAGGCCTCGTTCGCGTCGAAGTGCGACGCTTCGATCGTCGTGACCCGGCTCCAGGGCGTCACCGCCGGCGGCGTGACGTTCTGCCAGGTCTTGCCGTCGTCGGTCGTGAGCTGGATCAGGCCGTCGTCGGTGCCGATCCAGACCATCGGGCCGCGAAGCGGCGACGGCGCGACACGGCGTAGATGACGCCGCGCTTGCCGTTGCGATCGACGTCGTCGGCGGACGTCGCGTCGAGGTTCGGCGGCACGCCGGGGTCGGGTCGCGTGAGGTCGTCGCTGATCTGCGTCCAGGTCCGCGCCTCATCGGTGGACTTGTAGAGATTCTGGCTCGCGTAGTACAGCGCGTGGATCCGCCTTCGAGAGCACGAGCGGCTGCGTCCAGTCCTGACGGCCGGCTCGGGCGCCGGACGTGCCGCCCGGCCGACGGCGTTGAGCTCGAGATCGAAGCGGCCGCCGCTGCCGCCGATAGATGATGCCGGGGTGCAGCGGATCGCCCGCGGTCATGCCGCTCTCGCCGCCGGCGCCGATCGGCTCCCAGTCGCGCATCGAGATCTCGCCGAACTTGCCGCGCGAGCGCACGGCGACGGCGCCGCTGTCCTGCTGCGCGCCGGTGACCCAGTACGGGAAGCGGTAGTCGACGGAGACGTGGTAGATCTGCGCGGTCGGCTGGTTGAGCCAGGAGCTCCACGTCACCTCGCGCGGATCGTCCGTCGTGGCGTTGCGCGTGATGATGGTGCCCTGGTCGCTCGCGACGATCATCGTGTTCGGATCGTCCGGCGAGATCCACGCCTGGTGGTAGTCGTCGCCGCCGGGCGACCCGCGCAGCGCCACCCACGTCTTGCCGCCGTCCTTCGTTCGCGAGACCGCGACGTTGGGCACGTAGACGATGTCGGCGTTCTTCGGATCGACGGCGACGTGCTCGAAGTACCAGCCGCGGCCCCACAGCGCGTTGTCGCCGGACATCTTCGTCCACGTCGCGCCGGCGTCGTCGGATCGGTAGAAGCCGCCTTGCGGCGGGGCCGGCGGCGTGGCCGGTGCGCCCGCCGCGGCGCCTCCGCCCGCGCCACCGCCGCGTCCGGGCGGCACGCTCGGACAGGTCGACGTCGCCGGCGCGCCCTCGGGCAGGAAGTCGTCGATCACGGCGTAGAGGCGCCGCGGATTGGTCGGGGACACCGCGATGCCGGTCTTGCCGATGCACGCGCTCGGCAGCCCGGTCGTCAGCTGATTCCACGTGTTGCCGCCGTCGGTCGACTTGAAGATGCCGCCGCCCGGACCGTTCGTCGGCTGATACGTGTACCAGGTCGGCCGGCGCGTGTTCCACAGCCCGGCGTAGACGACGCTGCGAGTTCGTCGGATCGATCACGACCTCGACCGCGCCGACGTTGTCGTTCTTGAACAGCACCTTCGTCCACGTCTTGCCGCCGTCGGTCGACCGATACACGCCGCGCGCGAGATGCGCGTCGTAGAGGTGACCGATCGCCGCGACGAACACGATGTTCGGGTTGCGCGGGTCGACCGCGATCTTCCCGATGTGCTGCGTGTCGTCGAGGCCGATGTGCGTCCACGTCCTGCCGGCATCGGTGGACTTGTACATCCCGTTGCCGTAGCCGGTGGAATCGCGGAGCGTGGACTCGCCGCTGCCGACGTAGACGGTGTCCGGGCTCGACGGCGCCACGGCGATGGCGCCGATCGACGCGACGGGCTGCCCGTCGAAGATCGGCGCCCAGACGCGACCGGCGTCGACGGTCTTCCACACGCCCCCGTTCACGGCACCGAAGTAGAACTCGTTGGGGCGGCCCGGGACGCCGGTGACGGCGTCCACGCGGCCGCCCCGGAACGGACCGAGCATCCGCCAGTGGAGGCCGGAATATAGCAGCGGGTCGTACTTCGGCTGCTGGGCGAACAGGCGTGGGACGCCGAGTGAAAGGGCAACAAGAACGAGCGCAAGCATGGAACGAGTCGAATAAGTCCTGGCGCGACGCATCGGGAGCTCCTTCGATCTACGGGTGACCATCGAAGGATACACCGGAGCCCGTCGACGCTGCCGGTGGTCGCGGCCCCATCGATCAGGCCACGGCTCGATAGGCCCAATGCGATTGCGCAATGACTGAATCGGCAATGGCAATCACCAATCTCACATCGCGAATCATCGATGGATGACGATCGGCACCGAGTACTCGCGGTCGTCCCAGATGAGTTTCAACAGCCCGCCCCCGCCTTCGCGCGGCTCGATCGCGAAGGTCATCTGCTCCACCGGCGGATTGATCTTCTTCATCGTCATGCTCACGCGGCCCAGATCGCGATTCGCGGGGTACCGCGTGTGGAACAGTCCCGTCGCGTTGACGATGATGAGCTTGAAGTCGTCGGCGCCGGGCAGCGTGTAGATCGAGTGCTCGCCGGCCGGCATCGTGAGGGTCCCGGCAAACACGAGCGGCAGGTCGGTCGTGATGGTCGTCGACTCGTCAGCGCCCGGCATCCACCAGTGATCCCACGGCACGAGGCCGCCCCAGATGACGCGCCCGCGCTTGTACGGCCGGCCGTACTCCATCGAGATGGTGCAGCCATCGATCTGCGCGTGCACGGTGCCGCGCGGGCTCACTCGAGGCCGCTGGCGCGCGTGCACCCCGGCCGCACCGGCGTACACGGCCGTGGCGATCGCCACGAGCCCGGCCGTGATCAGGAAGCGCTGCACGGGACCTCCCTGCTGGAGATCGGAGTGTACACCCGCGGCGGGAAACCGATCAGACGGCGACGACGGCCGCAGCCCAACCGGCCGGATCGGTGTCGGACTGGATGACCCGGTCGAGCGTCACGACGACCGCGTCACCATCACGACGGATGGGAAATCGATCGAGGTTGCGCGTCGCGCGGCCGGAGATGTGCACGCCGTCCTGCTGGTAGCGCGAGTCGTGCTTCGTGCACTGGAAGCGGTGATCCTTCTCCACCCAGCGCACGGCCGCGTGCTCGTGGGGGCACGCGAGAGACATTCCGAACACGTGGCCCTGATAGCGCACGAGCAGGACCTGGGCGTCATGATCGACGGTCACGGAGTCGGCCGCGGGCACCGGATACCGCCGCTCTTCGCGCCCGTCCGCGCCAATGTCCTCGCCCGACGCGGTCAGAATCGGCAGGCCGCGCAAGTCCGCCGAAAGCAACACGCACGCCGCGAGCGCCGCGGCGGCGCAGCCGCCCGATCGCAGGAACTGACGCCGACCCGTTCGTTCAGCCGACATTGGGCAGCGCGGCGCCGGCAAGCGTGGTGAGCGTCCAGAGCGTGAGGCTGACGATCGCCGCGAAGCGGAGGCGCGGCCACGCGCGCGCCTCGCGCCGGAGCGCGGCATGCTCCGCTTGCGTCAACAACACGCCGTTGACGAGGAGCAGCAGGACCAGCAGCATCTTCAGCCAGAAGACCGCCGAGTAGAGATACGTGTCCCAGTCGGCGGCGAACAGCAGAAGGCCGCTGCCGACCACCACCGCCAGACCGGTGAGTACCACGCGGTGCGCCAGACGCTGCGCTCTGACGCGGCTCACCCGTGCGTCTTCATCGAGCCGAAGCGCCGCAAGCATCGCGCGATCCTCGGCGATCGCCGCCCCGCCGCCGCCCAGCAGGCCGCCGACGTGGGCGAAGCCCACGCCCGTGCGAAGCATCGGGGAGTCCGAATACCAGGCCGCCCAGGTGGCCGCGGCGTGCGCCAGTGAAGCCAGCATGTCAGTGTCCGCCAAACAGCATGATGACGTACCCGGCACTCGCCAGCGCGATCGACGTGAACGCGAGCGAGCGGTGCAGGCTGCGCGAGCCCTCATACTCGGCGACGTCACGGTAGTGATGGCCCGGTCCAGTCAGCGCCGTGGCGAAAAATGCGCCGTCGGCCGCGAGCATCAGCAGACTATGGGTCAGCCGGCGGCCACGCCCGTTCGGATCCTTCTTCGCCTCGATCAGATTCCACACGCCGGTCACGGTGTTGATGCCGAACAACACCCCAATGCCCGTGGCGACGGCCAGGTGCGCCGTTCGCTTGCCCGACGTCGGGTTGCTGTAGAGCGACTGCCCGATCGCGCCCTCGGCGACGAACAACGGGATCGTCGCGAAGCTGGCGATCTTGTGAATCTTGAGCCGGGTCTGGTAGCCCTCGCTGTACTCGATGACCTTCGGGCGGGGCGTCGGCGCCGCCTGCGCCCGAACCGCCGCGCCAGACGTGAGCGCGGGGCGCGGAACCGCCGCCAGTGCGAACTCGACATCCGCCATCCATCGGGGCCGTCCGCCCGTGGCGGCCGGCTCAAATGTCGTAGCGGCCCACAGCGGCGTGGCCGTCGCCAGCACCAGACCGCAGACGATCGTGCTCGACCCCAGACGTCTCGCCATCCCGCCCTCCTACTGCGCCGCCCTGCTGTTGACGACCCAATCGTAGATGATGCCGGCCTTCTGATTGCGGTCGCCCGACAGCATCGAGTACATGAGCCCGCCCGGCTGCGTGACACGCACGAGCCGCGACTGATCGCTCCCCGGCGTCACCGCCGCGAGCACGCCCGAATATGTCGAGAAATTCAAGCCGTTCTGCTGCTGGGACGGACCGTGGCAGCTGAAGCAGTCGGCCGCAAGAATCGGCCGGACGTCGTTCGTGTAGGTATAGGTCGTGACGCCGCTGCCGGTAATCGTGATGGGCGTGCTCGTCGCGCCGCTCGGCGCGCTGGGGGATCCGCCGCATCCAATGGCGGTGACGAGGACCAGCGCCGCGAGCCCCACGCATCTTCCCGGCCGAGCGATCGACAACGACATACTGCCTGGCCGTCTGTGGTAGCAAGGGGCGTTCCAGGCAGAAGAGCCGGGCGAACAGGGCGCGTGGGAACGGGCGTCGCTCGATGGAGACGCTTCGCACTTCGCCGTGTCACGCGACGAGGACACCAGGATCTTGACGCGCTAGGGTTGACGCACGTCCTCCAGCCGCTCGTCGAACACCTTCACGGCCTGAATCATCGTCTGGACGGCACGCGCGTAAAAATCCGCGGTGATCGTCTCGAAATCGTCCGTGGGCTTGTGGTGCTGGTCGAAGTCCTCGACGCCAAAGTAGAGCGCCGGGATCTTCGCTTCGATGAACGAAAAGTGATCCGAGTCGCGCGTCCAGTCCTCGACGTCCTTCTGATTCGGATCGTCGTGTCCGATCAGCACCTTGACCGGCGCCTCGGCCGCCAGGCGCTCGACGAACGGCTTCAGGGCGGGCTGCAGGAACGTGCCCACGACGAACAGCTTGTCGTTGGGATCGCGGCCGATCATGTCCATGTTCAGGTCCACGGCGAGCGCACTGACAGCGACCGGCGGCGCCTTCACGAAGGCCCTCGACCCGCGGAGCCCGGACTCCTCGGCGTCGAAGGCCACGAACAACAGCGAGTGGCTCGGCCGGTGTTCGCTGAAGTACTCTGCGAGAGCGAAGAGCGCCGCCGTGCCCGACGCGTTGTCGTCCGCGCCGTTGTAGACCACGCCGTTCCGCGTGCCGACGTGGTCGTAGTGGGCCGAGACAACGATGTACCGCCCGGGCACGCGGGTGCCGTCGATGTGCCCGACGACGTTCACGCCCTGCCGTTCGGTGGCCCCGCCTCGACCGCTCGTAAACGAGAACGGCCTGGTATACGCCTCGCCAAACGGCGCGACGCCGGCGGTCTTGAAGCGATCGATCACGTAGGCCCGGGCCTTGTCGCCACCGGGCGTCTCCACCTGGCGTCCCTGCATGTCGTCGGCGGAGAGCACCTGCAGATCGTGCAGCAGACTGTCACGATCGATCGCCGGCACGCTCGTCGCGCCCTGTCCGAACAGGACGACTGCGCCCCACCACACGCTGACGGCCACGGCCGCGCCACGCTTGATCACGATGCCTCCGCCGGCAGATTATCATCGGAGAACCGTCCCCAGCCGGTAGACGGATTTTGCGCAGTCCCGGAGGCTGCAAAGGAGGCGCACATGAAACGTCTGCTCGTGTTGACGGCCGCGGTCGCCGCGGCCGGGAGCGTCCTGATGAGTGCGCGCGCGCTCGAGCGCGCCACGTGGGTCCTGACGAACGGCGAGCGTATCAGCGGCAACGTCAACACGCACACCGACGAGAGGGTCAACATCGCGCGCAACCAGTTTGCGGTCGGCACCAGTGACGGCAGGGAGACGCAGGTGCGCGTCGATCAGGTCGCCGTCATCGAGTTCGTAGGCGGCACGCCATCGAATCAGGAGCTGGAGAAGCTGCCGGCGAACGGCCACATGATCGCGATGCGGGACGGCGCGACCTATCCCGGCCGCCTGCTGGATCTGATCAACGGCGAATCCGTGCGCTGGCTCCACTCCGGCGGCCGGTCCGAGGACATTCCGATTTCGCAGGTCGCGCGCGTGTACATGAACTTCGACGCGGCGCGCCGCATCTACAACTACACCAGGCCGTCGTCCGGCGCCGGAGGCGGCAGCGTGCCGGGCATTCCCGACGGTGACGGCGTGGCCGTGCGCGGCGACCAGCAGTGGACCGACACGGGCATGGCCGTCCGTCAGGGCGAGCGCTACAAGTTTTCGCCGAGCGGACAGGTCCGGTGGGGCGGCAACGCCGACATGCTGTGCGGACCGGACGGCAGCAGCGCAATGCGCAGCCCGCAATTCCCGATGCCGAACCTCAACGTCGGCGCGCTGATTGGCCGCGTCGCCAATACCCGGCCGTTCTCCATCGGATCCGGCCCGCAGCCGATTCTGATGCCGGCCAGTGGACGACTCTTCCTCGGGATCAACGACAGCCAGGCGAGCGACAACGCGGGCGGCTACCGCGTGCGGATCCAGCGGACGGGCCGCTAGTGTCCTGTCACAGTAGATAGTGAAACATATTGCGCGGTCCGTTCGTACTGCTCTACATGGAGGCGAGCATGCGAACAGGACGACGCAAGGCGCCGTTGAGTCTGACCGTCGATGAACAGCAACGATTGGAGTCGCTCGCGCATCGATCGCGATCGGCGGCCGCCCTGGCGCGCCGGGCGCGCATCATCCTGGCGTGTGCCGAGGGCACGGACGGCAAAGTCGTGGCCCGACGGCTGCATGTCACGCCGGCGACGGTGTCGAAGTGGCGCGGCCGGTTCGTGCGTGAGCGTCTCGACGGTCTGTACGATGAACCGCGTCCCGGAGCCAAGCGAAAGATCACCGATGAACAAGTGGAAGCCGTCGTGATCCGCACGCTCGAGACCAAGCCGCAGGGTGCGACCCATTGGAGCACACGCAGCATGGGCAAGGCGATGGGGTTCGGATCGGATGGCGATCAGTCGCATTTGGCATGCCTTCGGCTTGCAGCCCCATCGCAGCGAAACGTTCAAACTGTCGAACGATCCGTTGCTCGTCGAGAAAGTGCGCGACATCGTCGGCCTGTACCTGGACCCGCCGCAGCATGCGGCGGTGTTCTGTGTCGATGAGAAGCCGCAGATTCAAGCGCTCGATCGCACGCAACCCCTGCTGCCCATGCAGCCTGGACAGATCGAGCGGCGGACGCACGATTACAAACGGCACGGGACGACCACGTTGTTCGCGGCGCTGGACGCGAAGACCAGCGAAGTGATCACCCAGTTTCACCAACGCCATCGGTCGGCCCAATTCCGCGAGTTCCTGGATCTGATCGACCGCCAAGTGCCGGCGTCGCTGGACGTGCACATCATCATGGACAACTACAGCACGCATAAGACACCGCTGATTCGGAACTGGTTCGCGAAGCGGCCGCGGTTCCACGTGCACTTCACCCCCACGTACGGGTCCTGGCTCAGCCTGGTCGAGCGCTGGTTCGCCGAGTTGACCAACAAGCAACTCCGGCGCGGCGCGTTCAAAAGCGTGCCTCAACTGAAAGCGGCGATTCTCGAATTCATTGCGGCGCATCAAGCCGATCCGAAGCCGTTCGTCTGGACCAAGAGTGCCGACCAGATTCTCGCGAGCATCGCCCGATTCGCTCAGCGGACCGCTAACCTGCGGGCCGCGCAATATGTTTCACGAACCACTGTGGCGGCACACTAGCTCCGGGCGCGAACGATCGACGTGCGGCGCGGCGGCGGCAGGCCGTCGCGCCGCCCCGTGTAGTAGCGCGAAGCCGCCAGCGCCGGCGTCAGAAACGTCACCTCGGAAAACCCGCACGCGCGCAGCGTCGCCTCCATCGCCTCGGGAGTGTAGTGCGATCGGAACAGCTCGCCGACCGTTGCGGCCATCTGCTCCGCGTTCGACGGTCCACTCCCCTCGTCCTCGACCGGTGCGTACGTGAGCACGACCTCCGATCCCGCGGCCCCTGCGGCGATCGTCCGAAGCACGGCCTCGACGGCGGCTGCGTGCAGATACGGCGTGACGCCGAGCCATGAGTAGAAGACCGGACGCGCCGGCTCGAGTCCGGCTGCCGCAAGAGAATTCGACAGCCCGTCCGTCTCGAAATCGACGGGCACGAACGTGACATTCGCCGGGGTCGCCAGACGCGCGCGATCGAGGCGCTCGCGCTTGTCCTGCTGGCTGGCAGGCTGATCGACCTCGAAGATTCGGAGCGGCGCCGCCCACGCCGGTTGCCGCCACGGGAAGGTGTCCAGGCCCGCGCCGAGCGACACGAATTGCGTCACGCCCCGCGCGACGGCGTCCGCGAGGCAGTCCTCGGCAAATCGGCTGCGAAGTACGACGTGCGAGCGAAGCGCCCGAGCCGGCCCGGCCTGCGCGGCATCGCCGGCGGCGTCGAGCCGGGCGCGGAACTCCGGCCCGAGCAACTGCACCGCGATCGGATCGTTCACAATGCGCGGCTCGGCATCGATGATCTGATGGGCGGCGCGAAGGGCCGCAACACCGACCGCCGTGCGACTGGCCGCAGACACTGGACTAGTTTCGAATTGGAGAATACGGGCGCCCCCGAACGCTGTCAACCGGCCGCATCCGGCCTGTCGTGTCGCCACAACTCTTTGGCACCAGTATCCGTCGAATACGGGCAGGTCGCTGGGGGACTCGATGAATACGATTCGATTCGCGTTTCGCATGCTGTTTCGGGCGCCGTTCGTCACCGGGGTCGCCATCGTCTCGCTTGGGCTCGGGATCGGCGCCAACGCGGCGATCTTCTCGCTGTTCAATCAGGCGCTGATGCGGCCGCTTCCGGTGCAATCGTCCCAGCGAACTGGTCAACCTCGGTGCGCCGGGCCCGAAGCCCGGTTCGCAATCGTGCGGCCAGGCCGGCGACTGCGACGAGGTCTTCAGCTATCCGATGTTCCGCGATCTCGAGCGTGACCAGACGGTGTTGACCGGCACTCGCGGCCCACGTGTTCTTTCGGCGCCAACCTCGCCTTCAACGCCGAGACGGCCGAGGGCGACGGGCGTGCTCGTCTCCGGCAGCTATTTTCCCGTGCTGGAGTCTGAAGCCGGCGCTCGGCCGGCTGTTCGGGCCGGCCGACGACGCCACGGTGCACGAGCCGCACGTCGGCGGTCCTGAGCTACGCGTACTGGACGTCGCGCTTCGGCGGCGACCCGTCGGTCGTGGGCGGCACGATGATCGTCAACGGGCAGTCGATGACGATCGTCGGCGTGGCGCCCAAGGGCTTCACGGGCACGACGCTCGGCATCGAGCCGAAGGTCTTCGTGCCGATCACGATGCGCGCCGAGATGCAGCCCTTCTTCAAGGCCTTCGACAACCGCCGGAGCTACTGGGCCTACCTGTTCGGCCGGCTCAAGCCGGGCGTGTCCATCGATCAGGCGCGCGCGGCCATCAACGTGCAGTATCACGCCATCATCAACAACGTCGAGGCGCCGCTGCAGAAAGGCATGAGCGACGCGACGATGGAGAAGTTCAAGGCGCGCCAGGTCGACGCTGGAGCCCGGCGCGCGGGGACAGAGCAGTGTGCACACCGAGGCTCAGGCGCCGCTCACGCTGCTCTTCGCCGTCACGGCCTTCGTGCTGCTCATCGCCTGCGCGAACATCGCGAACCTCCTGCTGGCGCGCGCCGCCGCGCGCAGCGGCGAAATGGCCGTCCGGCTCTCGATCGGCGCGAGCCGCGGGCAGCTCATCCGCCAGCTGCTCTTCGAGTCGTGCCTGCTCGCCCTCCTGGGCGGAGCCGCAGGGCTGCTGGTGGCGAAGTGGACGCTCGGGACCATCGCCGCGCATCCTGCCGAACGACACGACCGAGTCCCTGTCGTTCGCGCTCGATCCGCCGGTCTTGCTCTTCGCCGTCGGCCTGGCACTCGCAACCGGCATCCTCTTCGGACTCTTCCCCGCCCTGCACAGCACGCGCCCCGATCTGGCCTCGACGCTGAAAGACACGGCGCGCCAGCCCGCCGGTACGCGCGCCGCGGCGCGGTTCCGGCGCGGCGCTCGTCACGGCGCAGATCGCGCTGTCGATGGCGCTGCTCGCCGCGGCGGGCCTGTTCACGAAGAGCCTGCTGAACGTCAGCCGCGTCGACCTCGGCATCCGCACTCGACGAGCCTCGTGACGTTCGGGATCGTCGCCCGAGCTGAACGGCTACACGCCCGAGCGAACACGCGCGCTGTTCGAGCAGGTGGAGGACCGCCTGGCCGCGCTGCCGGGCGTGACCGGCGTCACGGCGTCGCTCGTCCCGCTGCTGGCTGGCAACAACTGGGGCAACGGCGTGTCGGTCGAGGGCTTCCCGCGCCGGTCCGGACACGGACACCAACTCGCGCTTCAACGAGGTGGCGCCGGACTATCTTCAAGACGCTGGGCATCCCGCTCCTCGCCGGACGCGAGTTCACGCGCGGCGACGCCGCCGGCGGCGCCGAAGGTGGCGATCGTCAACGAGGCCTTCGCGAAGAAGTTCAAGCTCGGCGCGCAATCGCGGTCGGCAAGCTCATGGCGCGCAGCACGGGCGACGCCGACAAGCTCGACATCGAGATCGTCGGGCCTCGCCCAGAACGCGAAGTACAGCGAGGTGAAGGCCGCGGTGCCGCCGGTGTTCTTCATGCCGTCACCCAGGACGAGCACGATTGGCAACGTCGACGTTCTACGTGCGGACCGCCGGCTCGATCCGGCGCCGTCCTGAGCGGCGATCCCAGCGGTGATCGCGAAGCTCGACGCCAATCTGCCGGTCGGAGAACCTGCGGACGCATGCCGCAGCAGGTGCAGCGACAACGTGTTCCTCGATCGCCTGATCACGACGCTGTCGGCGGCGTTCGCCGCGTCTGGCGACGCTGCTCGCGGCGATCGGGCTGTACGGCGTGCTGGCCTACACGGTCGCGCAGCGGACGCGCGAGTTCGGCCTGCGCATGGCGCTCGGCGCGGACGCCGCGGCGGGTGCGCGCGCATGGTGCTGCGGCAGGTCGGCGGCATGACGATCGTCGGCGCCATCGCCGGCGTCGGCCTCGCGGTGCTCATCGGATCGACCGCCAGCGCCCTGCTCTACGACATCAAGGGCGACGACCCGTCCGTGCTCGTCCTGGCGGCGGTGGGCCTGGCGGCGGTCGCGCTCGTCGCCGGTCTGGTGCCGGCGCTCCGCGCGTCCCGCATCGACCCGATGCAGGCGCTTCGCTACGAATAGCGCGCCTCGCCTCCCGGCGCCTGTACACGAAAACACCGGCGCCTCGCATCCGCGAGGCCGCCGGTGTCCTGACACCGTATCCGCCAGCGGTTGGGCTAGCGAATCAGCGGCATCGTTCCCTGGTACGGAATCACCTGTCCGGGCAGGACGGTGAGATCGAACGCAATCGGCTGGCAGCCATCGGCGCGCAGCTCGACGTGGTGCAGACCCGTCCGCAGCGTCAGCGGCGGCTGGGTCGGCCCGAAGTCGTAGGCCGAGCCGATGAAGATCCCGTCCACGAAGACCGCGGCGTCAGACGGCTGCAGATCGAAGCTCACGCCGCCATAGGCAATACCCGCCGTGACGCCGTAGCCGAAGTTCGAGACGACGTACGGGTTGTACCACGTCGGATACGCGATGGGGTACCCCACCGAGAAGCCGAACGAGATCGAGAAGTGCGGGTGGAACGCGTAGTACGGCCGGTACCCGTACGGATAGACGTACGGCCGAACGACGGCGACATGCGGTCCGTAGTACGGACGGGCGTAGCCATAGCCATAGCCGTAGCCAGAGCCGTAGCCGTAGCCAGAGCCATAGCCATGCGCGGAGACCGGCGGGCCGGAGTCTGGACGGCGCGGAGTACCTTGGCGCGACCGACCCGCGGGGGGCAGCGTAGCCCGGCGCCGAGTAGGCCCGCGGCCCCGGCTGCGCGTTGTACCCGCGGCGGCGCGGACTGAGTCCGCGGCGCGGAGTCGTAGCGCGGCGGCGCGCTATAACGTGGCGCACTCTGCGGCGCTGTGTTTCGCGGAGCCGGCGCGCTGCGCTGCACGGCCTGCGGACCACGATCCGGGCGAACGTTCCCTTGCGGCGCGCTCTGACGCGGCTGCGCCTGCCCCCGGGAGCCCGACTGCTGCGGCGCCGCGTGCTGCTGGCCCTGCCGTCCGCTCTGGCTGGTCCGGCTGTGCTGCCCCGCGAGCGCTGGACTGCCCATCCCGATGAGCGCAACGGCGGCCGTCGAAATCACCGCAGTGCGAAATGTCATGTTCATGAGCTTTCTGGTGTTGAGGTTCATGGCAACCTCCGCGTCGCCGGCCACCTTCACGGAGCGCAGCCGTCAGCCAATAGATAGGCAAGGATTCTGCCAAGATCCGAAGTGTAATCAGGCCGATTTCGACGGGAAATCCGAGCGCGCGCGAAAACGGCCGTCCTGTGCAGAGGACGCCCAGTGGAGCGGGCACTAGGCATTGGGCATTGGACCTCCCTACTTCCTCCCCGCGCCGAGGTTGTCGAAGTTCAGGATCGTGTTGAAGACCATGAAGTAGCTGCCGATCGTCTCGCCGCGATAGATCGGGTTGTTCGCGAAGAGCACGACGTGCCCCTTCTCCGACGGGCACGTCGACGACGACGGCGCTGGTCCGCGATGTCGGCGCCGCCGTCGAGCAGGCCCGAGACACGAGCAGTCGTTCTGCGCGTCGAAGCGCAGCACGACGCGCGGCCGGAGCTCGGGCGGCATCGGGATCGCGTTGCGCAGCTGCTCGCCGCCGGCCGCGCGCCGGCTCGGCCGCGGCGTCGCCGGCGGCGTCGCTGCCTTCGTCGGCCGGCCGGCCCTGCACGACGTCCGGGTCGTCGGGCGTGCCGCGGCCGGTGCGCGCGCGCTGGCCCGGCACCGCCGCCGCGCCCGCCGCCGCCGCCGCCACCGCCAGCCCCCGCCGCCGCGTCCGCCGCGCCGCCGCCGACGCCGAAGCTCTCGCCGCTGTCGCTGTACACCGCGAGGTTGTCCGGCACGCCGTACATGATCGGGCTCGCGTCGTCGACGATCCTCGTGCGCAGCAGCGTGCCGACGACGCGCGTGGTCCGGCCGGGCCGGTTGCCGCGTGCACGCCCGTGCACGAAGCCGTTGGCTGATGCACGAAGTCCGCGCTGACTGGTCGCGCCGACGAAGCACGCCGCCCTGGTTGACGAAGTCGCGCAGGTGCATCAGCCCTTCCAGCCGCATGCCGGGCCGGATGTCGTCGGTCTGCGCCCAGGTGCCGATGTTCGGCGTCTCCGGCGAGTTCTTCCACGGCTCGGGTTGCGCCACATCGGCATGCCGTCGATGGCGCCTGGCTGTCAGCCCGGGCCGGCGACGATCACGTCGTACTTGTCGCGCAGGTTCGTCGTGTCTTCGCGACGTCCTGCGGCTCGATGTAGTCGTACGGCACGCCGTAGACGTCGAACGCCTGCCGCCACCAGCCTTCGGTCTGCGTGCTGCTCCAGGTGTGCAGGATCGCGACGCGCGCCGCGCGCGCCGGATGCATCTTCACGGCCGGCGCCGCGTCGAGCGCGTACGCCTTCAGGCCGAGCTCGGTCGTCGCCTTGTCGAGCTCGGCCTGCGCTGACGCCCTTGATCACGAACGAGCCGCGGTTGAACTTCTGGCCCGCCGCCTCGAACGGCTCCTCGGCCACCTGGATGTCGGCGTCCTTGAGCCGGTAGCGCAGCGTGACGAGCGCGTTGTCGGCGTTGTGGTTGATGGCGAAGACCGCTCCCGCGCCCGTGCACGCCGCCGGCCGCCTTGACCTCGCCCGTCACCATGCTCCATCGGCGCGTCGAGCACCTTGGTGTCGGTGACGCGCACGGCCTGCACGCCGAAGCCCTCGGGGAACGTCCAGCCGGTGTCGTCGTACGGGTTCTTCTGCGGATCGTTCGGCGCCCAGTACTGATAGTCGAGCAGCGCGTCGGCGATGCGCGAGTACGGCTGATCCATCCGGACGATGTAGCTGCCGGCCGGGAACTCGCGCTGCCGGGTCTCGGCGGCTGCGGCGGCTGCGCTTCGGCCGCCTGCGCCGCCGCCGCGTCCGCCGCCGCCCGCGCCGCGTCCGCCGCCGCCGCCCCGACCGCCGCGCCGCCGCGCCGCGGCCGCCTGGCCGGTCGCCGCACGGGCAGTTGACGGTGAACGCCGCCGTCGCGCGCGAGATCTCGACGCGCCTGCTTCTGCAGCACGCGCAGCAGCTCGGCCTGCGCGCCGAGGCGCGGATCGCTGGCCGGCAGCACGTACGCCGCCGGCCCCTCGGTCTTCGCCTTGAGCGATCGAGCGCTTGCTCTTCTCGTAGAAGTTGCGGAGGAAGTAGACGCCGGTTGTTGGCGAAGTAGTTCAGCGAGACGAGGATGCCCGGTCTTCTCGTAGTTGTTGTTGTTGCGCAGCGACCAGCGCACGCGCGGCAGCGGCGGATTCTGCCGGTACCAGGTGCGCGACGTCTCGTTGGCCGAGAGCGTGCGATCCTGCGTGTCGGCGTTGCCGCCGTTGCCGAACGTCTCGTAGAGGCGGCTGATGCCGTTGTGCGTCGCGGCCATGAACATCAGGTAGCCGGGCGACCAGGTGTCGAACTTGCCGAACGCGAAGACGCCGGGCATGCCCCATGCGCGTCATCTCGTTGACGTTGTTCCAGCCGATCATCTGCCACTCGTTGGTGAGGATCGGATCGAGCCAGGCGTTGTACGGGCCGTCGCCGATCGTGTTGTCGTAGAGGAACGAGCCCGACTCGTGCAGGTCGTGCAGCACCTGCGCCTTCCAGTCCGACGTAGGTGTTCGAGCACGTTCTGCGACAGCTTGAGCGTCAGCGCCCATCGCGTCGCGGTTGTTGTCGTGCGCGCACGTAGTGGCCCCAGTAGATCGCGTCGGGCACGACGTCGTTCGGATGCGTCTTCTTGTACTCGTACAGGTCCACCACGCGGTCGCGGCCGTCCACCTCGACGATCGGCGTGATCAGCGTGATGACGTGCTCGCGGATGTTGCGGATGTACGGGCTGTCGTCCACGGCGAGCCGGTAGGCCAGCTCCATCAGCGCGGTCGGCGCGCCGGCCTCGGTCGAGTGGATCGTGCCGGTGATGTAGTAGACCGGCGCCGCGCGCCTGGCGATCTCGTCGGCCATCGCGTCGTTCATCTGGATCGTGCGCGGATCGGCGAGCTTGGCGAGGTCGGCCTTGTTCGGCGTCGAGCTTGCGCCATCAGCGCCTCGGACGCGACGGCGACGGCGATCATCTCGCGCCCTTCCTCGGTCGTGCCGATCGAGAAGACCTTCACGCGCGGCGTCGCCTTCGCGAGCAGCCGCATGTACTCGTAGACCTCCTTCGAGTACGGCAGCTTGCCCGGCGCGCCGGCGATGTCGCCGAGCACGGCCTTCGGCGTCGGCACGCGTCTTCGACGGCCGGCAGGTAGTCGACGAGCGGCGAGAGGAAGAACGGCTCGGTGGTGTATTCCTTGATCTTCTTCGTGTACTCCTCGTCGATCGGCTGGTTGGGATCGCGCCCGGGCTTCGCGGCCGCCAACTCGGCGTCCGACATCGGCTTGGCCGGTGCGGCCTTGCCCTTGCCCTTCTGCCCTTCGGCCGCGGCCAGCAGCATCACGGGCATGGCGGCCAGCACTATCGTCCAGGTCACTCGCTTCACTACGGCATGCAGGCTCATGGAAACCTCTGGTTAGCCGGACGATTCTATCCCGGCGGCGGCGTCCGGCCCCAACCGGCGATACTCGGCCACGAAGCGGCGGACTCCGGATTCCGGGCGATCCTGGATGTCCGCAAATGACCCAGGCGTCAGGCCGGCATTGACGAAGGCGTCGAGCTCCGCACGCAGGAGCGGCCACGGCGGACCGTCCCCCGCGCCGGCCGCGCCGGCCGCGTCAGTCGCGTCGGTCGCGTCGGTCGCGTCGCGGCCGCGGCAAATCACGAGCAGCCTTCCGCCGGGCGCCACGAAGCTGGCCACGCGCGCGATGGCCTGCGGGCGCAGCTCGGCCGGCAGGGCCTGCAGGGTGTTGATCTCCAGCACGAAGCCGAACGCCCCTGACCACGCGGCCGGCGGATCGAGGAGATTCGCGACCACGTAGCTCACGCGAGACGCCGGGAATCGCCGCCGGCACCACGCGATCGCGGTCGGCGACAGATCGAACGCCGTCACGACGCCGCCCGACGCGGCCACCGTCTCGGCATCGTCTCCAAGCCCGCACCCGATCACCAGCGAGGACCGGAGGCGCACGTCGAAATCGGCCCGATCGCGCCAGGCGACGAACAGCGGATTGTCCGCCAGGTCGGCCCAGGGAATCGCGGACGGATCGCCGTGCGCTTCGCGATAGAGCGCGTCGAACCAGCCGAGCGGGTTCCCGCGGGCGGCGAACTCGGCCTGCAGCTCGCGCGTCCGCAAGCGGTCCGTGCTCACGCCGTGGTGACCCTCGGCAGCCCGCGCTCAATCTCGGCGCGATTGGGCTCTTCCCAGGGCGGGAGTTTGAGTCCGCGGCCCAGATCGGCCAGCGGCTCGTCCACGAGAAAGCCGGGCTGCACCGTCGCGATCTCGAAGAGAATGCCGCCCGGCTCGCGGAAGTAGATCGACTCGAAGTAGCAGCGGTCGCGGATGTCGGTCACCTGCAGCCCGAGCCGGAGCAGCTCGTCGCGCATGCGGCGCTGCTCCTCGGCCGTCGCGACGGCCATCGCGACGTGGTGCACCGTCCCAAGGCCGTTGACGCCCTGCGGCACGTCCCAGTCGGACACGATGTCGACGATCCTGCCGGGCGCGTCTTCGCCGATGCCGACGCGGATCCGGTTTTCCGCTTCGTTGACCTTCGTGAAGCCGAGCAATCCGGTCATCAGCTCGAGCGTCCGCACGGGCGACCGCACGACCATCGTCACGCTGTGCAGGCCGCGGACGGCCGCCGCGTCGCTGACGCCGCCGCCGGACCACGGCGCGCGACCGTCGGCCGCGGACTCGACCAGCTCGAAGACGAGACCGGAGGCATCGCGGCACTCGAGGACGGCCGACCCAAAACGCGCGGGCACGTCACGCGTGGCCACGCCCTGGCCGGCGAGGCGATCGCGCCAGCCGGCCAGCGACCCGGCCGGCACCGAGAACGACGTGACGCCAATCTGCCCGGTCCCGTGCGTGCCGCGCCGCACGCCGTGCCCCTTGTACGGGAACGTCGTCCACAGCGTGCCGGGCCGGCCGCGCTCGTCGCCGTAATAGAAATGAAAGACGTGATGGTTGTCGAAGTTGACCGTCTTCTTGACGAGGCGGAGGCCCAGGCCGCGCAGGCAGAACTCGAGATCGGCCTGGGCGTCGTCGACCGTCGCGGTCACGTGATGGAGGCCGAGGATGGGCGACGTCACGGGTCCATCTTATGATGGCAGCGGGCCGGCGATCGCCGTCGGTGCAGGAGGCCCTGGTGACACCCGATGAGTTCCGGACGCGTGGACATCAGCTGATCGACTGGATTGCCGACTACCGCGCGGGCGTCGCCGCGCGGCCAGTCATGGCGCGCACGGCGCCCGGCGAGATCAAGGCGGCGCTGCCGGCGGCGCCGCCGGACGCGCCCGAATCCTTCGACGCGTTGATCCGCGATCTCGACGCGATCGTGCTGCCGGGCCTGTCGCACTGGGCGCATCCGGAGTTCTTCGGGTACTTCCCCTCGAATGGCGACCTCGCCAGCGTCCTCGGCGACTACGTCAGTACCGGCCTTGGGGTGCTCGGCCTGGCTTGGCAGTCGAGCCCGGCCCTGACGGAAATCGAAGAAGTCGCGACCGACTGGTTACGTCAGATGATGGACCTCTCGCCGGCGTGGAGCGGCGTCATCCAGGACACGGCCTCGACGTCCACGCTCGTGGCGCTGATCTGCGCTCGCGAAAAGTGCACGAACTACGGCCTGGCCCGCGGCGGCTTGCAGGCGGAGGCGGCGCCGCTCGTCGTCTACGCGTCGGCGCACGCCCACAGCTCGGTCGACAAGGCGGCGATGCTCGCCGGTTTTGGTAAAGACAACATCCGGCATGTCAAGCCCGACGGCGCGTTCGCGATGCGGACCGACGCGCTCGAAGCGGCGATCGTGGCTGACCGCGACGCGGGCCGCCGCCCGTGCGCGATCGTCGCCACCACCGGCACGACGACGACGACCGCCGTGGATCCGATTGACGTCGTGGCGGCGATCGCCGCGCGCCACGGCCTGTGGCTGCACGTCGACGCTGCGATGGCCGGCTCGGCGATGATCCTGCCGGAGTGCCGGTGGATGTGGTCCGGCATCGAGGGCGCGCAGTCGGTCGTCGTCAATCCGCACAAATGGCTCGGCGCGTCGTTCGACTGCTCCGTCTACTACGTCCGCGAGCCGCGCGATCTGATCCGCGTGATGTCCACGAATCCGAGTTACCTGCAGACCGCGGCCGACGAAGTCGTGAAGAACTATCGGGACTGGGGCGTGCCGCTCGGCCGGCGATTCCGCGCGCTCAAGCTCTGGTTTCTCATCCGCCACGCGGGTGTCTCCGGCCTGCAGGCGCGGCTGCGCCGCGACCTCGCGAACGCGCAGTGGCTGGCCGGCGCAGTCCAGGCGGCGTCAGACTGGCGCGTGCTCGCACCGGTGCCCCTGCAGACGGTGTGCGTGCGGCACGAACCGCCGGGGCTCGGCGGCGATGCCCTCGATCGACACACGCTCGGGTGGGTCGACCGCGTGAATCGATCGGGCGCGGCCTATCTCACGCCCGCCCTGCTCGATGGCCGCTGGATGGCACGCGTCTCGATTGGCGCCCTGACCACCGAGCGTGAGCACGTCGAACGGGCCTGGACCGCCATGCGGCAGGAAGCGGAGTCTCGCTGATGGGCGGCCGACCGGTCCGGGCCGATCCGGACTGGCTCGATCGCGAGGCGTACCCCTTTGCCTCGCGGTATGCGCAGCTCTCGTCGGGCTGGATGCACTACGTGGACGAGGGGCGCGGCGCACCCGTCCTGCTTGTCCACGGCACGCCGACGTGGTCGTTCGAGTTCCGGCACGTGATTCGCGCGCTGGCGCCGCACGTGCGGTGCATCGCCCCGGATCACCTCGGGTTTGGCTTGTCCGAGCGCCCGTCGCGCTTTGCCTATTCGCCGGAAGCGCACGCCGCCGCGTTGCGCGAGTTCGTCGGCACGCTCGGCCTCGACGAACTCACGCTCGTCGTCCACGATTTCGGCGGCCCGATTGGGCTGCCGCTGTGCTTCGACGCCTCTGTCCGCGTGCGCCGCGTCATCCTGATCAACACCTGGATGTGGCCCTTCGACGACGACCGCGACATGCTGCGCAAGGCCGCGATCGCCGGCGGCCCGGTCGGCAAACTGCTGTATCGCTACGCGAACTTCTCACTCCGGGTCCTGATGCCGTCGGCGTACGGCGACCGGCGGAAGCTCACGCCGGCGATTCACCGGCAGTATCTCGAGGTGTTTCGCGACGGTCGCGCGCGCGTGCAGGTGCTGCACGCGCTCGCGCGCGCGCTCACCGCCTCGCGCGCGCACCATGCGTGGCTGCTCGCGCGAGCCGAAGCGCTCGGCAAGCTGCCGGCGCTGATCGTCTGGGGGATGAAGGACTCCGCCTTCCGCCCGACGCAACTGGCGCGCTGGCGCGCGCTGTTGCCGCAGGCCAAAGTCGTCGAGGTGGCCGGGGCCGGGCACTGGCCCCACGAGGAAGCACCCGACGACGTCGCCCGCGCGATGCTCGACTGGATCGTCAGCGCGAGATAGGACCTCCTCCTCCCTTGATCTCCGGCAGCTTGCCCGCCATGGCCTTGTTGAACGCCGGCAACTCCTTCTCGACGATGTTCGTGTAGCCGGTCTTGGCGTCGTTCAGCTGCTTCTCGAGGTTGGCGAGGATGTCGTAGGCCGCGTCGCGCGGTTTCCAGTCCGCGCCGCCGGCTTCGTCGCTCGCGCCGGTGCCCACCGCGCCGCCGAGCCACAGCAGGTTCATGTAGACCGCGTAGGCTTCGGGAAAGTACTTGTCGTCGCTCAGCATGTCGGACTTGGTGACGAGCTGCAGCTCGACGTTCATGATCTTCTGATTGAGATCCATCAGCGGCTTTTCGAGCTCGTCCTTGCCGCGATTGGCCTTCAGCTGATCCTCGATCTGCTTCCGCGTGACCTCCATCCGGTTGACCAGATCGGACGTCGTGTTGATGTCGTCGCGGATGCGGACCTGCATCTTCGTCGACTCGACGAGATCGGCGTCGGACGAGGGAATCGCGGGATCCTTGATGATCTGGAGCGGCTGCGAGAGCTCGCGGCCATCGACCGTGAATTTCACGGTGTACTTGCCGGGCGCGGCGATCGGAATCGCCGTGCCGCCGCCGACGCCCCAGTGGGTGATCGGACGCGTGTCGCGGTTGGTGAAGCGCGGCTCATCCCAGATGTGCGGGTTCTGCTCCGGTGTCGTCCGGAGGGCGACGAGCGTCGGCGGGTCGTACCGCATGTCCCACGTGATGCGGTTCATGCCGGTGCGGACGGGCACCGTCTGCGACCGCACGACCTGGCCGTTCGCGTCGAGAATCTGCATCGGCACGCCACCGGACGGCGCGGACGCCACCGACAGCAGGAACTCCGCCGATCCGTTGCGCGCCTGGCGGATACCGGGACGCGGCGCGTAGAGCTGCGTGGTCGGCGGCGCGGTCGCCTGACCGGTCTGCTCGAGGATCGTGATGTCCGGCAGGATGTAGAGTCCGCGGCCGTAGGTGGACACGACGACGTCGTGATAGCGCGGCTCGACGACGATCCAGGTGACCGGCGACGGCGGCAGCCCCTCGCGGAAGCGCGTCCAATGCGCGCCGTCGTCCATCGAGTAGTAGAAGGCGCGCCCGGTGCCGGCGAACAGCATCCCCTTCTTGTTTGGATTCTCGGTGACCGCCTTCACGTAGTCGAGCGGGTGGCCCGTGGGCAGGTTGCCGGTCACGTTCTTCCACGTGGCGCCGAAGTCCGTGGTCTTGAAGATGTACGGCTTCAGGTCGTCCATCAGGTGCGCGTCCACGGCGATGTACGCCGTGCCCGCGTCGAACGTCGACGCGTCGATCTTGGAGATCGTGCCGAGCTCGGGCATGCCCGTGACGTTCTTGCTGACGTCCGTCCAGTTGCCGCTGGCACCGCCATCCTTCGTGTACCAGAGCTTGCCGTCGTTGGTGCCGGCCCACACGAGGCCCTCGGACACCGGCGACGGCGTGATGGCGAACACGACCTCGGGCGCGAACTGGCCGAGATTGTCGCCGACGATGCCGCCCGACGACACGATCTTCGACGGGTCCTGGTGCGAGAGATCCGGGCTGATCACCTTCCACGACTGTCCGCCGTTGGTCGTCTTGAAGACGACCTGGCAGCCGTAATACACGCTGTTGTGCTCGAGCGGATCGATCGCCAGGGGCGCCGTCCAGTGGCAGCGGTACTTCGACTGGTTCGGTTCGGAATCGAGCGTGATCATCCACGGGCTGACCGAGCGCGCCGTGCGCGTGCGCGCGTCCCACCGCGTAAGCTTGTTGCCGTAGCACGTCGCCCAGACGATGTCGGCGTCGGTCGGGTCGGGGATGGTGAAGCCGGATTCGCAGCCGCCGAGGTTCGGCTCCCAGGCGAGTCCGCCGCCACCGCCGCGTCCGCCGCCGCCACCACCGCCGCGCCCGCCGCGTCCGCCGGCGCCAGCGGCGGCCGGCGCCATGTCGGGCAGCCGGCCGCGACCCGTATCGGCGGTCACCGTGCTGGGCCCGCGCATCGTGCCGTCGTCCTGTCGATTGCTGTAGATCCAGTACGGCACGCGATTGTCGATCGCGACGTGGTAGTTCTGCGCATTCGGCAGCGACACGCTGATCGTGCCGCCCTGCCCTGTCGCGATGTTCGCGCCGCCGTCGTCGGTGAGAACGTAGCGCGCGGGGTCGGTCGGATCCATCCAGATGTCGTGGCAGTCGCCGCAGCTCGCGCCGCCGCCGCCACCGAAACCGCCGCCGCCTCTTCCGGCTGCCGGGGCGCCCGCCGCACCGCCACCCCGCGCGGCGCCCGCGGCACCGCCCGCCGCCGCCGCACCCGCCGCGCGCCCGCGTCCGCCCGCACCAGCCGCTCCCGCCGCGCCAGGCGCCGCCCCGCCACCGCCGCCGCGTCCGCCGAACGTCGCGCCGCCGTCGTACGAACGATGGAAGCCGCTGTTGGCGACGAACACGTCGTCAGGGTTCTGCGGGTTGACCGCAATGCGGATGTAGTAGCCCGCGCGGCCGATGAGCGATCGATCCCAGCTCACGACCTTGAAGGTCGTGCCGCCGTCGTCGGAGCGCCAGAGCGAGCCCTGGTCGGCCGTCTGAATGAGCGCGAACACGCGCTGCGGATTGGACGGCGCGATCGCGACGTCCACCTTGCCGTACGGCGGGCGCGGCAGTCCGGCGTCGATCTTCTTCCACGTCGTGCCGCCGTCGGTGGACTTGTAGACGCCGCTGCCGGGGCCGCCGCTGAACTCGCCCCAGGTGTGCATGATCACCTGCCACGTGCCGGCGAAGAGGACGTTCGGATCCTTCGCGTCCATCGTGAGGCCGGAGCAACCCGTGTCGGGATTGACGAAGAGCACGCGCTCCCAGGTCGCACCGCCATCCTTCGTGCGGAACACGCCGCGCTCCTGCTGCTGGCCGGTCACGCGGCCGATCGCGCAGGCGAACGCGATGTTCGGATTCGTCGGATGGACGATGATGCGGCCGATGCGTCCGGTCTGATCGAGCCCCATGTGCTTCCACGTGGCGCCGGCGTCGGTGGACTTGTAGATGCCGTCGCCGATGACGTCGCTGTCGCGGATGACCCACGCTTCACCCGTGCCGGCCCAGACCTGCGTCGGATCCGACGGCGCGATCGCCAGCGCGCCGATGGCGGCGACGTTCTGGTCGTCGAAGATCGGCACGAAGGTCTGAGCGCTGTCGGTGGACTTCCAGATGCCGCCCGACGCGTTACCGAGATAATAGGTGGTGGGATCGCCGGGGATGCCGACGACGGACGCGATGCGTCCCCCGGCGGGCGGTCCCATGTAGCGGAACCGCAAGGGCTCGACCGGCAAGCTTTGCGGCGCGCCCGCGCCACCGCCGCGCTGGCCGAAGGCCGGCGCCGAGAACGCCGACGCGATCGACGACATCGAGCGATCGCCGGTCGCCTTGGCGGCAAACAGGCTCACGCCCAGCCCACTGACCGCGATAATCCCGGCCAGTATCCCCATCCTGCCCGTCCATGTGGTGCGCATGCGCCTAGTATAGGGGACGGGGCTCTTTCCACAGATTGAGGGTGATCGGGGACGGAGGTCGGCCGCGTGCGGCCGACCTCCGTCCCCGAGGGGCCTCAATCTGTGGAAAAAAGCCCCGTCCCCCGGTCCAACGCCGCCGCGATCAGCAGGACGATGCCCTTGACGATCATCTGATCGTACGGGCTGACGTTGAAGAGGTTGAGGCCGTTGTTGAGGATGCCGATGAAGAACGCGCCGGCCAGCGTGCCCCAAATCGAACCGCGGCCGCCGAAGAGACTGGTCCCGCCGACGACGACGGCGGCCACGGCGTCGAGCTCGTACAGCTCCCCGGCGCGCGGGTAGCCGGCATTCAGCCGCGAGGCGACGAGCACGCCCGCCAGCCCCGCGCCCAGCCCGCACAGCACGTACACCGCCATCAGCACGCGATTGACGCGCACGCCCGACAGCCATGCGGCATCGCGATTGCCCCCGGTGGCGTAGACATGCCGCCCGAACGCCGTGCGCGTCAGCAGCGCCCACGACAGCGCAAACACCACGACCATCACGAGTGCCATCGAGCCGCGCTGGCTGAACAACGCAAATGACGCCGGCAGGCCCGAGATGGTGTTCGCGTTGGTGTACTTGTAGGCCGCGCCGCGCACGACCAGCATCATCGCCAGCGTGACGACAAACGGCGGCACGTGCATCCGCGTCACGATCAGCCCGTTGAGCGCGCCCACGATCACGCCCACGCCGAGGCCGACGCCCACGGCGCCCGCCAGTCCCCACCCGTGCACGAGCGCGTCCGCGCACAGCACGCCCGAGAGCCCGACCACCGACCCGACCGAGAGGTCGATGCCCGCGGTCAGGATGACGAACGTCATGCCGGCCGCAATCACCGCGGGAAACGCGTTCTGCCGGAGGACGTTCGTCAAGTTGTCGACGGTGAAGAACGTCTCCGTCGCGAGCGCGAGAATCAGACACTCGAGTGCCGAGTGCGATGAAGATCGCGTAGCGCGGCAGCGTGCGCAGCCAGCGGGTCACGCGGGCATCGCGAGCGCCATCACGGCCTCCGCCGTCATGCGCGCCCCCTCCAGCTCGCCCGTCACGCGTCCGTCCCGCATCACAATCACGCGATCCGCCATCCCGAGCAGCTCCGGCAGGTCGGACGAGATCATCAGCACGGCCAGGCCGCGCTCGGTGAGACCGTTGATCAGCTCGTAGATCTCCGCGCGGGCGCCGACGTCCACGCCGCGCGTCGGCTCGTCGAGAATCACGACCACCCGCGGCTCGATCAGATACCGCGCGAGCAGCATCTTCTGCTGATTGCCCCCCGACAGCGTGCCGGCCGGCTGCGCCAGGCTCGCCGCGCGCACGTCGAAATCGCGGGCGGCCGTCGCCGCCGCCTGGCGCACGCGCGCGCCTGACAGAACGCCCATCCGCGAGAGCGCCCGCAGCGACGCCACGGTCAGGTTGTCCGCCGTCGACAGCGACGCGAAGACTCCGTGCGCCTTGCGATCCTCGGTGAGATACGCGACGCCTCGATCCAGCGCCTCGCCGGGCGATCGAAAGCGGGCGATCTGGCCGCCGACGCGCACGTCGCCGCGCGCGGGAATCGCGCCGACAATCGCGCGACCGACGGACGACCGTCCGGCGCCGACCAGTCCGGCCAGGCCCACGATCTCGCCGGCCCGTACCTCGAACGACACGTCCTCGAATCGCCCATGCGCCGACAAGCCGCGCACCTCGAGCGCCGGCGCGCCCGGCCGGGCATGGCGCGCGGGAAACTCCTCCGCGATCTCCCGTCCGACCATCCACCTGATCAGCTGCGCTCGATCCACATCCGCCGCCGTCGTCGTCTCGACCCGGCGCCCGTCTCGCAGCACGGTCACGCGATCCGCCACCGCGAAGATCTCCTCGAACCGGTGCGAGATGTAGAGCACGCCGAGCCCCCGGGCCCGCAGCTGCCGCACCACGTCCAGCAGCCGCGTGACCTCGCGCGCCGACAGGCTCGCCGACGGCTCGTCGAGAATCAGCAGCCGCGCGTCCTGTTCGAGCGCGCGCGCGATCTCGATGAGCTGCTGGTGGGCCACGCTCAGCCGCTCGACCGGCGTGCGCACGTCCAGGTCGAGCCCGAGGTCCGCAAGGCGCGTGCGCACCGCGGCCGCCATCTCGGCGCGGCGCAGAAACACCCTGCCACGCTCGCGGCCGAGAAACATGTTGTCGACGACGCTGAGCTCGGGGACGAGCGTGAACTCCTGATAGACAACGCTGAGGCCGAGCCGGCGGACCGCGAGCGGATCGCCCAGCGGCAGCGGCGCGCCGCGGAACTCGACGGCGCCCGCGTCGGGGCGGACGGCGCCGGCAAGAATCTTGACGAGCGTGGACTTGCCCGCGCCGTTTTCGCCGACCAGCGCGTGGACTTCGCCGCCGGCGACATCGAGGTCGATCCCGTCGAGCACGCGGGCCGTGCCGTACGACTTCGACACGCCTCGCGCGCGCAGGAGAACGCTCACGTCATTACAACCCGTCGGGGATCGGCGGCGGCCGACACCGAAACGACCGCGCCGCTCATTTCACGATGCCGACATCGACCGCGACGCTCGTCGGCACCGGCTCACCGGCGAGCGACTTCGCGATGATGTCGATCGCGGTCTGTCCAATCTTCTTCGGGAACTGCTGGACGTCCGCCTTGAGCGGACCGCCGGCCTTGATCGCCGCCTGCGCCTCGTCTCCCGCATCGAAGCCGACCACGACGATGTCCGTGCGTCCAGCCGCCGTGATGACGCCCGCGGCGCCGAGCGCCGAGTCGTCGTTGATCCCGAACACGCCGTTGATGTCGTGATGCGCCTGCAGCATGTCCTCCATCACCTGCGCCGCCCGCGGGCGCTGGCCATCCGCCGACGGCTTCGCCACGATGGTGATGCCCGGGTACTTCTTCATCGCGTCCTCGAAGCCCTTGACGCGCTCCTGCACGGACGCGACCGTCGGGTGATCGATGATGATCACCTGGCCCTTGCCGCCGAGGAAGCCGGCGAGCGCGTCGGCCGCCAGCCCGCCGCCCTGGATGTTGTCGCTGGCGACGTGCGACACGACCTTCCCGCCATGCGCCGCGATGTCCGCGGTGAAGACGGGAATACCGGCGCGCTCCGGTCCGGCCAGCGCGGGCACGATCGCGTCCGAGTCACACGGCGCCGCCAGAATCGCGGCGACGTGCTGCGCGACGAAGTCCTCGATCTGCGCGGCCTGCTTCGTCGGGATCGAACTCGCACGCGACGACGACGACGTCGAAGCCCTTGGCGGCGGCTTCCTCGCGCACGCCCTGCTCGAGCGTCTTGTAGAACGCGTGAGTCTGCGTCAGCAGCGTCACGCCGATCACCTTGCGTCTGCTCGACGCCGGGGTCGATCCCGAACACGCGAGAGCGACGGCGAGCGCCGCCGCCATCAGCGCGCGAAGGGCCACTCTCATCGACGGCCGCCTTCCGCCTTCGCGGACGGCCCCTCGCGCTTCGGCGCGGGATCGGCGGGCTTGGCCGCGTCCGCCTTCGCCGCGGCAGGCGCCGCCGGACTCACGTCCGGGATATCCGGAAGGTACAGCGGTCCGGCCGGCGTCACGTCCAGCGTCTCGCTCGTGACCGTCACGGCGAAGATCCGCAGCCGGTTGTCGTTCGGCAAGTGAATCTCGCGTGCGCCGGCCGGCAGATCGAACGCGTACTTGAAGACGTAGCTCGACACGTACGGCTCGTTGTCCTGCGGGTCGTGCCGGTGCGTGCCGATCCACGCGATCTCGTCGCGCTTCACGAACGCCGGATGGATTTGATCGATGCCGCTGACGACGCCAGTGCGCGGATCCCAGTCGACGACGAGGCCGTTGTTGCCGTTCTGCACCGCGAACGGCTCGTGCAACGACGGCGCGATGTCCTTGAGCCGGCTCCACCACTGCCCCACCGGTCCCTGCCACTCGCGCACGCGGACCGACTTGGCCACGCCGCCGATCGTGAACGTCGCCGGCACGTCGCCGCCGATTGCGTCTGCCAGCACGTAGACGCGCGTGAACTTGCCCTCCGGCAGCGTCAGCGTCTGCCCGCCCGGCACGAGGATGTTGCGCGCGCCCGGCTGCGACGGCCCGAGCGCGAACGGCACGCCGTCCACCTGCAGCGATTTCGGGAACAGCTCGGCCGAGATCGTGTGCTTCTTGCCGTCGAAGTCGCCGTCGGCCCGCAGTGCGTCCGTCGAGACGCCGTCGAGGTTGTACGGCAGGTTGACGGTCGCCATCGCGGGCACGACCGGCTTTTGAATCGCGGGCGGCGCGATGCCGCCCCGTCCGCCGCCGCGCCCGCCACCGCGCCCGCCGCGCCCCGCCGCCGCGGCCGCCGCCTGCTGCGCCGCGCTGAACGCCAGGTACGCCTCGGACGCTTCCCACGCGGGTTGCAGCGTGAGCGCCAGCGACCGCGGCTGATAGGCGTTGAGGCTGATCTGGAACTGCGAGGACGCCGGTGGCGGCACGTTGGTCACGTTCGCGCCACGGCCGCCGCCGCGATTCCCGCCGCCGCCGCCGATCGCGAACGGCCCGACGTCCTCCTCGGCCGCATTGATCTCCCGCCCGCGCAGGACCGGCACGCCGAGCCGCACCGTGACGTTCTGGGCCGGCCGACCGTAGCGCTCCTGGACGCGCAGCACGACGTCGTCGCTGTCCTCGGCCTTCTTCATCGCGACGATGCCCACCTGGCCCGTCGTGTCGGGCAACCCGTTCACGAGGATCGTCGCCATCGAGTACCTCACGTCCGAGCGCGCCGGGATGCGCGGTCGTCTGGAACGCCACGAGCGGCTGGTTGAGCGCCGTCGCGCGGACCGGCATCCGGCCCTGGCGCCAATCCCCGGCGTGGCCCGCGATCGCATAGACGAAGCGATGGTGGCCGAGGTCGTTGCTGCTCTGATAGGTGTAGCTGGTGTTGGGCCGCGGCGTGTGCAGCAGCGTCAGCCGGATGGTGCTGTCGTTCGGCTTGTCCCAGCCGTACTTGCTGTCATTGATGATCCCCACGCCGAACCTGCCGCTCACGTCGTCGATGTCCGCCCATTTCTGCGCGGGCACTTCGTACTTGTCGGGCTCGTTGTTGGTGCGCTCGATCGTGCCGAGTCCGAGGTCATAGACGGCCTTGGGGTTGGAGGCGGTCAGCGGGAACGACGCCTTAAGCTCGGTGTTCGGCGAGCGCCAGTCGACGAGATTCTCGACCTCGACGCGGTCGCCGCCCTCGGCCAGCCGCACGTGCTGGACGAACGTGGAGCCCGACGCTTTGCGCGTGATCTCGAGCCCCGCGCGCACGGGACCGCGCTCGATGATCCGCACGGTCGGGTTGGCGACGTACTCGCGGGCCGGCGACTGCACGGTGTCGTACAGCACTTCCCACGCCGGCCAGGAGGGCGACGGGTTGTCGCGCAGCTCGAGCATGATTGGCGCCGACAGCAGCTCGTGCTTCGCGTCCTTGTCGTAGATCGACGCGATGTCGCCGTTCTCGTCGAAGCGCACACGAATGCGGTTGTTCTCGAGGGAGTTCGTCGTCACCTTGAGGGAGCTCGGCGTGCCGGCCGCCGCCGCGGCCGCCTTCACGTGGAACACCGCGAAGCCCATCGACGGCACGTCGGCCTCGAAGACGATCTTCGTGCCCGCGCCGCTTGCGCTCACGACCTGCGCCGGCACCGTCGCGCCGGTGCTCCCGTTCACGACGGTCACCGCCGTCGCCGGCGTGCCGAGGCTCACGGTGGCCTCGACCGCTTCGCGCCGCGGCATCGACACGGGGTTGTAGACGACGAGCGGCGTGCCCGCGCCGCTGGTATCGAGGAGCGCCGAGACGGCGCTGGTCGAGCTCGTCAGCACCGACGCGAACTGGTTGAGCGACGCGATCTCGTCGTTCCACGAGAACTGGTAGGCCTGCGGAATGCAGGTGCCCGTGAGGTCGTCATGGAACTGATGCCAGAGGAACCGGATCCACGCGTCGCGCAGCCGCTCGGTCGGATACGGCTGGCCCGCGAGCGTCATCGCCGCGACGCCCGCCTTCTCGGCCGCGTCGGCCAGCAGCTCGTTCGCGCGATTGAAGCGCTTCATCGCGGCCTGCGACGTGTAGCAGCCCGTGCCGTGGGTCTTGAGAATCAGCTCGTCGTTGTACACGGGCAGCGCCGCGCGCTGCTCGGCCGTGAGATCTTTCGCCAGTTGGTCGGGCGACGTGTTCTTCACCGTCAGGGCGGCGGGCGGCGTCGTGAGCGCCTTCTGCACGATCTGCACGGATTGGTCGGTCGGGCCGCCACCCGTGTCGCCCGTGCCGAAGTACCGGAACTCGAGCGCCTGGCCGTTGCCGACATTCGTCGGGTCGTTGAGCCACGGCGTGGTGCTGTTGCCGTTGCTCGCCTGCAGCCCGAGGTCCTGCGTCAACCGGGTCCCGTAACTGCCGGGGTTGAGCTCGGCGATGATCTCGCTGCCGTCCACGCCCTTCCACCGGCCAATCGGAAACGGAATCGGCCGGCCCCAGGTGAGTTTCTGCGTCGAAAAGGCCACCAGGCCGGAATGCGCGGCGATCGAGGGCAGCGCGAAGCCAAAGCCGAAGCAGTCGGGCAGGTAGACGTCCTTCGGCTCCTTGTTGAACTCCTCGCGGAAGAAACGCTGTGCGTAGAGCGCCTGACGGAAGAGCGACTCGGGCGACGGCATGTTCGTGTCCACCGCGTCGATCCACGATCCGGCCAGCCGCCAGCGGTCGGCCGCGACGTACTGCTGCACCTTCGCCCACTCGTCCGGGTGGTATTCCTTGAACCACATGTAATGGATGGCGCCTTCCCACGAGAACTTGTAGTCCGGATATTTCTCGAAGTACTCGAAGTTCGTGTGGAAGGTCTTGGGGATGTAGTCCCGGATCGAATCCTGCACGGTCCAGTTCCACTGCGAGTCGAGATGGGCCGTGGCGACCAGGTAGAGCGTCGTATGCGCCGCCTGCGCCAGCGTGCCGACCGGCGTGAGACCCACGGTCAAGGCCAGAACGATTGTTGCGGCGGGCCACCAGCGTTTCATAGGGAAGGCTCCTCTCGGGGGGACGGCAGTCTGGCAGACAGCCGGCCGACTCGACGTGATGCTATGGTGCCTGCGCTCAGGTTTCAAGGAGAGCCGTGGATCGGGCACAATCTGAGCAGAGGTCGCACTCTCGATGTCTTCACCACCGGCGGGCCCCGACGGCACCGACCGCATCCTCGTCGTCGAGGACGATGCGGCGCAGCGGATTGGCTTGCAGCAACTCCTCCGCAGCTGGGGGTATACGGTCGATGCGGCGATGAACGGCCGCGAGGCGCTCGACAAGGTCGCGCACGAGCGGCCGACCATCGTGCTGTCCGATCTCGTCATGCCCGTCATGGACGGGCTGGCACTGCTGCGCGCGCTCAAGCTGCAGCCCGATCCGGACGTCACCGTCGTGCTGATGACCGCGCAGGGCACCGTCGAGACGGCCGTGGACGCCATCAAGCAGGGCGCCTACGACTACGTCTCCAAGCCGGTCGATCCGCAGCGGCTCAAGATCCTCCTCGATCAGATCGTGGAACGGCACGGGATGACTCGGGAGATGAGCACCCTGCGTCGTCAGCTCCGCGACAACGGCACCTTCGGACGAATGATTGGCGCGAGCCTGGAGATGCGGCGCATCTACCAGGTGATCGAGCAGGCCGCGCCGACCAGCGCGTCCGTCCTCGTGACCGGGGAGTCCGGCACGGGCAAGGAACTGGTGGCCCAGACGGTGCACCACCTCAGCCCGCGCGCGACGCATCCGTTCGTGCCGCTCAACTGCGCGGCGATCCCCGACACGCTCCTCGAGTCCGAGCTTTTCGGCCACGAGAAGGGGGCGTTCACCGGGGCCATCGCGCGCCGCGCCGGCTGCTTCGAGCTGGCCAATCGCGGCACGCTGTTCCTCGACGAGATCGCCGAGATGACGCCGGTGACACAGGCCAAGCTGCTGCGCGTGCTGCAGGAGCGATCGTTCCGGCCGCTCGGCGGGACCCGCGAGCAGTCGGTGGACATCCGCGTCGTCGCGGCCACCAACGTCGAGCCGGCCGACGCCGTGCGTCAGGGCAAGCTGCGCGAGGACCTCTACTACCGCCTGAATGTGTTCGCGATTCGGCTGCCGCCGCTTCGCGAGCGCAAGGACGATCTGCCGCTGCTGACCGAGGCGTTCATCCGGGAGTTCAACGCGCGCAACAGCCGGTCGGTGACCGGCGTCAGCGATCGCGTCGAGCAGGTGTTCCAGAACTACGACTGGCCGGGCAACGTGCGGGAGCTGCGGAACGTCATCGAGCGCGCCACGATCGTCGCGCGCGGCTCGGTGATCGACGTGCAGGACCTGCCGACGCTGTCGAGCGGCACGGTGCCGCCGCCCCCCGTCACCGGCGTGGGCCTGGCGGCCGGCACGACCGTGGACGAAGCGGAGCGCAAGCTCATCGAGCTCACGCTCGAGCACACCGGCGGCAACAAGACGCGCGCCGCGGATCTGCTCGGCATCAGCCTGAAGACGCTCCACAACAAGTTGAACCGGATGAAGGAAAAGACGTCCGCCGAGTAGGGCATGCGGATCAGCCTGAAGACCAAACAGGTCGCCGGCGTCACCGTCATTGCCGGACTGACGTCGATTCTGCTCGGCGGCTGGTACCTGTCGTCGCTCGTCCAGGTGCTGCTCGACGAAAGCCACACGCGGGCGGAGCTGATTGCCAAGGGCATCTACGACCGGGCGCGCGACGTCGTGGCCGCCAGCGCGCCCGATGCGGATCTCGTGGCCAACCTGCAGGCCGACGGCGGGCTGCTCTCGCTGCTGCGGGCCAGCCAGTACCGAGTCGAGCGTGCTGTACGCCGCGATCGTGGACACGAAGGGCCAGATCATCGCGCACAGCGATCCGACCGTCGTCAATCAGCCGCTCCAGCCGGCCTACGACCTCGACGCGCTGCTCAAGACGGGCCTCGTCGATCAGGTGAAGGCCATCTACACGCCGGGCGGGCGGACGTACGAGTTCCGCATGCCGCTGCTGCTGGGCAGCAGCGAATTCGGATCGATTCGCGTCGGCATCTCGACGCTGTTCATCCGCCAGGTCTTCGACAACACGTTGAGCACGCCGATCACGACCGTCGCGATCGTGCTGGTCGTCGGCACGCTCGCGGCGATGCTGCTCGCGCAGCTGGTGCTCCGCCCGATTCACGTGATTCGGAGCGGCCTCGCGCGCCTCGGGCGCGGCGAGCTGGACGTCCACGTCGATCTCCCGGAGGACAGCGAGTTCGGCGACCTCGGCGACTCCTTCAAAGCCGTCTCCGCGCGGCTGGCCGCCGACCGGCTGCAGCTGGCCGGGCAGAAGGCCACGCTCGAGTCCGTCGTCGAGCACCTCGAAGACGCGGTCGCGCTCTTCGCGCCCGACGGCACGTTGCTGTTCGCCAACCCGGCGATGCGCGCGTCGTTCGCCGCCCAGGGCACGACGCTCGCGACGCTCCTGCCGGCGGGACATCCCTACCGCGGGCTGGTCGATCGCGCGATGGCCGAGGGCGCGTCCAGCGGACCGGATGTCGTCCAACTCCGCGGCGGCGATCGCCTCGTGCTGACCGATATCGTCACCGACGGCGATGACGGGCTGGTCGGAGTGATGCTCGTCGCGCGCAACCTGTCGTACCTGAGCCAGGTGGAGTCCACGATCAGCTACTCGCGCAAGCTCGCCGCGCTCGGCAGGCTGTCGGCCGGCATCGCGCACGAAGTGAAGAATCCGCTGAACGCGACCATGATTCACCTCGAGCTGCTGAAGATGCAGATGGCCGATCAGCCCGCGGCGATGGAGCACGTCTCGATCATCGCGGCGCAGATGCGCCGGCTCGACGAGGTCGTGCAGGGCTTCCTGCGCTTCACGCGCCCCGAAGACCTGAAGCTGCAGAAGATCCGCATCGGCTCGGTCGTGGACGAGCTCATGCCCGTGATTCGCGCCGAGGCCACCAGCCACGGCGTCGAGCTGAAGATCGAATGTCCGCCCGACCTGCCGGTCATCAGCGCCGATCCGGGCCTGCTGGAGCAGGCGTTCCTCAACCTGGCGATCAACGCGTGTCAGGCCATGCCGCACGGCGGCCGGCTGCGCATCGCGGCGATGGCGCTGCCCGGGCGGCGCGTCGAGGTCACCTTCGAGGACACCGGTGTCGGCATCGCTCCCGAGCATTTGGCGCGGATCTTCGATCTCTATTTCACGACGAAGGACCACGGCAGCGGCATCGGCCTGTCGCTCGTCTACCGGACGGTGCAGCTCCACGACGGCGAAATCGAGGTCCAGTCCGTGCCCGGCCGCGGCACGACCTTCCGGCTCCTGTTTCGACAGGACGTCGCAACTTCAACGCCCGTCGCCGCGGCCTCTGCGTCATAATCAAAGACGTGAGGCCCTTCCCAGCTGGCACGGCCATCCTGCTGCTCGCAGGCGCGGCAGCCTGCGGGAAGGTCCAGGCCAAGGTGCCCCTGCCGATGCCGGCGCTCGACCTGCCCGCGCCGCCGGGGCGCTTGATTGTCCCGACGACGCTGCCGGAGCCGACGCCCGACCCGACACCGACGCCCGTCGCGCAGCCGCCCGCGCGGCCAACCGCACCGCCGCCCGCGTCGCGTCAGGTCGAGAAGCCGACGCCCACACCGACGCCTCCCCCCGAGCCGACACCCACCGCGACGCCCGGTCCGGTGCTGCAGACGACGCCGAATGCGGACGAGCTCGCAAAGACCGCCAACCAGCAACTGGCCAGCGCGAGCCGCGATCTCGACAAGGTGAACTTTCAGGCGCTCAGCGCGGATGCGCGGCAGCAGTACCAGGCGGCGCGGCAGTACATCGATCAGGCGAAGGAAGCGCTGCGCGTGAAGAACTACGTCTTCGCGAATCAGCTGGCCGAGAAGGCGGCCGTCCTGGCGAGCCTGCTCGTCAAGGGCGAGTCGAGCCCACCGTCCGCTCCCACTTCTTCTTGAGCTCGTCCCACTGCTGCTCGAGGACCGACAGCGCGGAGCGAGCGTCGCCGCCCGGCGCGAGCTGCATCGCTCGCGCGGGCAGGATCACGTTGGTCACCAGGCGATCGAGATCGACGCGCAGGGCCGCGCCACGCTCCCCGAGCGACCCGGCCCGAATCCAGCCGGCTGTCGCGGCACCCAAGGCGCGATCGAGGTCCCCGGTGCCGCGCGATGCGGCGGCGATCCAGTAGATCGCCACGGCCGATTCGTCGTCTCGTGTCAGCTCGGCTTCCGCGCGCGCGAGGATGCGGCGGTACAGGCCCTCGCGGTCCTCCTCGGGCACGAACTGCGCTTCGCGGTCGAGCGACTCCGCCCACCACTCGACCAGGGTCTCGCGCGCCTCGGGCGAGGCGTCATTCGATCGGCGCAGCGCCGTGTCGAACATCTCGGCGGCCGCGGCGTAGCGTGGCGGTTGATCGAAAAAGAGCGACTCACCCATCGCGACCAGGAATTCGAGCTGATCGCGCGACGACAGCCGGCCGGATTCGACGCGCTTGAGCGCGTCGCGCGCGACGTCGAGGTCGGCAAGATCGCGATGCTCGGCGTCGCTCTTGTGGTATCGCTCGAGGTGCGCGCGCGCGAGGACGACGGAAGCGGAATCGACCAGATCGGGCGCCTGCACCGCTTCCGCCGCGGCAGTGATCGCGTCGTCGTAGCGGCCCTCGTTGTACGCCTGCCGCGCGCGAGCCAGCGTGTCGTGGGGCGTCGGCGGCGGCGCGACCTGCGCGACGCCGAGACACAGCGCGAGCGAGAGTCCCGCGATGATCACTTCCGGCACTCTACCGTTCAAGCCGCGTCGGGCGCAACGCCGCCAGCCAGGAGCGACGGAGGCATGACGACGGCTGTAACTCTTACACACTCCCCGAGCGCCGGCCCGAATTGCTGAGGTTTTCCGGGCCTATTCCGGGCAATCGCGTTGGCAAGGAAGTTGATATCACTCTTGCCGTGCGACTTCGAGCCCTCCTCGTGCTCGCGGGTCTATTCGGTGGCGTGGCGATGGCCTACGCCCAGCAGGACGCCGGGCAGCGACCGGTCTTCCGCTCCGGCGTCGATCGGGTCGCGGTGGCGACCACGGTCCGCACCAAGCAGGGCCGCCCGGTCACCGACCTCAAGGCGGAGGATTTCGAGCTGTTCGACGGCGGCCTGCCGCGCAAGATCACGGAGTTCCGGAGCGAGCCGACGCCCGTCAGCCTGGCGCTGCTGGTCGATTTCAGCGGCAGCATGGACGTCGCCGAGAAGCGCGACGTCGCGAAGCAGATCGCCGGGCACATCGTGAGCTGGCTCACGCCCGGCGAGGATCGCGTCGGGCTGTTCGCGTTCGACCGCGAGCTGCGGGAAGTGTCGCCGCTGCGCGCCGCGCCGAGCGATGTCGCGGACAAGATTCAGACCATCAAACCGTTCGGCATGACGTCGCTGTTCGACGCCATTGCCCGGACGGGCCAGGTACTTTCCGAGCACGAAGGGCCGCGCCGCGCGGTCGTCGTGCTGACCGACGGCGTGGACAACGCCAGCGCGCTCTCCGCCGCCGAAGTCTCGGGCATCGCGAGCTCGATCGACGTGCCCGTCTACATCGTCATCGTCGTTTCGCCGCTGGATCGCTCGGGGAAATCCACCGTGGACGACCGCCGGCTCGACGCGATGCTCGAAGGCCGCCTCGCCGACCTCGCGCACTGGACGGGCGGAGAGATCTTCGCCGGCATGGGCCCGGCGCAGGACAGTCTGGCGGCGCGTCAGATCGTCAGCGAACTTCGTCAGCAGTACTCGATCGTGTTTCAACCAGATACGCGTCCCGGATGGCACCCGATTGATATCCGGACGCGGCAGAAGGACTTAGTCGTTCGCGCTCGCAGCGGGTACCTGGTGCAGGGCCAGCCGGAGCAGCAGTAGGTCAGGAGGACCATCATGCGGAAGTCTCTCTACACTTTGACGTTGCTCGCGTTCGCGTTCGGCGGAGCGAGCGCATGCGCCTCGAAGGGCTTCGTGAAGAGCGAGGTCGGCCAGGTCAGCAGCAAGGTCGACACCCTCAGCCAGTCGCTCGAAGAAACGCAGGAGCGCACGAAGAAGAACGAGGCGCAGATCGGCGAGGTCGACACCAAGGCCGGTGCCGCGCAGAGCGCCGCCGACAAGGCGCAGAACTCGGCAAACGAAGCCGACACGAAGGCCCTCGCCGCGAATGACGCCGCCAAGGCCGCGGCCGCGAAGGCCGACGAGGTGGACAAGAACTCGAAGCGCCTGGTCTACACCGTCGTGCTCAGCGAAGACGAGGCCGGATTCAAGTTCAACAAGACCACGCTGCCCGACGAGGCGAAGGCCAAGATCGACGAGCTCGTCAACCAGATCAAGGCCGATCCGAAGGGCGCGTACTTCGAGATCGAAGGGCACACCGACAACGTCGGCGACAAGACGGTCAATGAGAAGATCGGTCTCGAGCGTGCGGAAGCCGTCGCCCGCTATCTCTACGAGCAGCACCAGATTCCGCTGCACCGCATCAACGTGATCAGCTACGGCGAGGACAAGCCGGTCGCCCCGAACAACACCAAGGCCGGGCGCGCCCAGAACCGCCGCATCGTGATCAAGGTGCTCGTCTAGTTGGCCCGACCGGGGAAGGCGCGGCCTCTGCCCGCGTCTCCCCGCCTTTGAGTTGTCTGCCTGGCCGATCGTCTCGGCCACACGGCGGCGGACCCACCTGCCCGGGTTCGCCGCCGTGCCCTTTTTCAGCCGGCCTCGCGCCGGTCTTCCAGCGTCGCACCGGCTATGATCGATGAATGGCCCGGATCCGCACGGCGACCGCCGTGCTGCTCTCAGTCGTGCTGCCGGCGATCGCGCACGCGCAGGCGCCGGCGCAGGACCGCGGCCAGTTTCTCTATGGGCTGTCCGCGGGCGCCGGCAGCAAGATGGCCGGCGGCACGCTGCAGTCGTCTGCGCTGCCACCCGTGGTCGGCCAGCCTCCGGACAGTCAATCCGTCGCGGTCATCGATCTCAGCGGCGGCGTGACGCTGGCGCGTCGCGTCGGCGTCCTGGCGCTGTTCGAGCAGGCCGGCGGATCGGAAACGGCCTCCGGACGCTGGGGCACGCTTGGATTTCACGGGATCGTTCGCGGATGGATCGCCCCGCGTGTCTGGCTCGAGGCGGGCGGCGGAACGATCAGCCTCGGCTTTCGTCCACCCTCGGCGGCAGGCAACTACAACGTGACGCGGCTGTGGGCGCCGAGCCTGGAAGCCGCGGGCGGCATCGACATCTTTCAGGGCAGCCACGTCACCATCGGCGCGATTGCGCGCTACACCACGGCCACGTTCGATGGGCTCCGCCTGCAGACGTTCTCGATCCAGGTGGAGCTCCTCGGTCGTCACTAGGAAACCGGAGCGGCTCCATGCGCGCAATGGTCCTCGCGAAAACGGGCGCGCTGACGGACAACCCGGAACCCCTTCGTCTGGTCGACCTGCCGGTGCCTGCCCCGTCGCGCGACCAGTTGCTCCTGCGCGTGTCGGTCTGCGGTGTCTGTCACACCGAGCTCGACGAAATCGAGGGCCGGATGGCGCCCGATCATCTGCCGCGCGTGCTCGGTCATCAGGCCGTCGGTCGCGTGGAAGCCACGGGCGAGGCGGTCCGGGGGTTGTCAACCGGCGATCGGGTCGGCGTCGCCTGGATTTTTCACGCCTGCGGCGTCTGCGCGTACTGCACCACCGGACGCGAGAATCTCTGCGCGCGCTTCGAGGCGACCGGGCGGGACGCGGACGGCGGCTACGCGGAGTTCATGACGGTGCCGGCGGCGTTCGCGCATCCCATCCCGCCGGTGTTCGCGGACGCGGAGGCGGCGCCACTGCTCTGCGCGGGCGCGATCGGCTATCGATCGCTGCGGCTCGCCCAGCTCCGGGACGACGGCCCGCTCGGGCTGACGGGCTTCGGTGCGTCCGCGCATCTCGTGCTGATGATGGCCGCACAACGCCATCCGCGCTCTCCGGTCTACGTCTTCGCGCGGAGCGCCGAGGAGCGCGCGTTCGCGCGGCAGCTCGGCGCGGCGTGGACGGGCGACACCGACGACCCGCCGCCCTTGCCGCTCGCGGCCATCATCGACACGACGCCGGTGTGGAAGCCGGTCGTGCGCGCGCTCGAGCGTCTCGAGCCCGGCGGGCGCCTCGTGATCAACGCCATCCGCAAGGAGGACGCGGACAAGGACTGGCTGACGCGGATCGACTACCCCGCGCACCTGTGGCGCGAGAAGTCGATCGTGTCGGTCGCCAACGTCACGCGGCAGGACGTGCGCGAGTTCCTCGCGCTCGCGGCGGCGATCCCGATTCGGCCGGAAGTGGAGCGATATCCGCTCGACCGCGCCAACGAAGCCCTGGTCGATCTCAAGTCGCGCCACGCCCGCGGTGCGAAGGTGCTGGAGATCGGCTAGGCGGGCTTCGGCTTCAGCACGCCGATCTGGACGAGCAGGCCGGTGAAGTCGTAGATGCGGCGCTCGTGCTGGATGTGCATGTTCTTGACCTGGTAGACCAGCGCGCCGTGAATCGTGAACTGCCGATGGCTCGCCGGCAGGCCGAACATCTCGGCGGCGTGCGTCGCGTGCCACTTGAAGAGCTGGACGGCTTGATCGCCGTCGATGATCAGGCCCGTACTGTCGATCGTCGAGTCGGGAAACGCGCGGAAGATCTCGGCGTAGGACGCTTCGATGGCGGCGCGGCCACGGACGATCCCGAAGATCGGACTTTCGACGATGCCGTCTTCGGCATGCGCTTTGGCGAGGCCGGCCGAGTCTCGCCGCCGCCAGAGCTCCAGGCGCTGGTCGAACAGCGACTCGAGGGCATCCCGGGACATGCGCGCGCTCCTTTTTCTCCGGTGTCAGGCTGGGAAGGGGCCCAGCATAGCGACTGGCCGGGCCCGGAGCAAGGGCGGCGCGAGCGTAGTAGACTGTGGAGTCCGTTGCCGTTCGACTCGCGGGGCGAGTCGGGCGGCTCGCTCACGACAGGCCCTTCGACTCGCGGAGCAAGTCGGGTGGCTCACTCACGGCAGGCCGTTCGACTCGCGAGTCGGGTGGCTCGCTCACAGCAGGCCGTTCGACTCGCGGGGCAAGTCGGGTGGCTCACTCACGGCAGGCCGGCGTAGCTCAGTTGGTAGAGCAGCTGATTCGTAATCAGCAGGTCACCCGTTCAAGTCGGGTCGCCGGCTCCAAGATTTCAAAATCAAACGATCGTGATCCGATGAGGGTCGCGATCTGGCTCGGGGGTTACAGCGGGAAGACAAGGGACACGGACTTCGCCTCGCCCAGCGCGAGCGTGACGCGCATCGCCCTGGGGGCCAGAGGCGCCAGAAACTTTGGGTCGTACCACGCGTCGAGATCCACGTCCGGCACGGTCGCGACGAGATACTCGCCCGCCGGCAGGTCCGGCACGACGAACTCGCCGGATGTGTCCGGCCGCGACGCGCGGATCCGCCGCGTGCTGGTCGGCCACAAACGCTCGTCGGCGGGAAACACGATCACGGTCGGATCCGACGTCGCGCGTCCGGCGCGATCGCGCACGCTCCCTGACAACGCCGCGGCGTGGTCCGTCATCGTCAATACGAGGCCCGACACGTCCTGGCCGCGCGTCACGTCGAACGGCTCGTCGAGCACGTCGCGATCGCCCAGCATTGCGGACTCGAGCGTCCAGCGGTCGAGTGCCTCGTTCGGACCAACCACGCGCAACGAATACCGCCCCCAGGGAACGCCCGTCATCTTGAAGCGCCCATCCGCAAGCAGCTCGTCGGTGTGATTGCCAGGAGCCCGCCAGCCAACCGTCCATCTCGGGCTGGCGCGGACGAGGTCGACCGAGATTCTCGACGCAACGACGTCCGGCGGATTCGCACCCTTCCACACGAGCGTGCCGGTGACGTTCACGCCCGGCTCGAGTGTCAGCGTCACGACCGTTGGCGTGTGGCCGTCGACGGCCACCGCCGCTTCCGGAATTCTCATGTCCTACCGGCGCTCGGCGTACGTCACGTACAGAAGAAGACGGCGGGCCTCTATTGAGGTCCCGCCGTCTGATCTTTCCTTGCCCGCGCGTCAGCCTAGCGCTTGAACCGACGGAATCCGCGGGTCGCCGCGAGCAGGCCCGATCCCAGCAGAACCAGCGAGGCCGGCTCGGGAACCGTGCTGTGCGGGATCGGCACAAGGCCGCCATTCGTCGCAAAGCCAGTCGCGCACGCAACCGGTGCGCCGGTCGCGTCATGGCAAGCGTTGGCCCCGACCCCGTTGACGAAGATGTGGGCTCCCACCAGGTAGCCGCTCGCGTTTGGAGTCAGGACGCTGCCAGCGTCCGCCCACGTTCCGGAGTTCCGTGTCAATGTGAACGTGAGGCTTGAGACGGCGTGCGTGAAGCCGTCGAAGTTCTTGAACGTATTGCTGAACGAGCCCCAGCCGTCTAAGTTCTTGGCTCCATCATCGGACAGGTCCGGAAAGAGAAGTGCGTTCCAGCTCAGGGTGGAAGGTGCGCTGGCGTTCAACCCAAAAATCCCTGTACCACCAAGTAGATACTGGTAACCGCCGGTCGTGTCGCCTGTCACGGTAAACGTCGCCGTGTTCGTGTTGTCCGTCATGCTGATCTGAACTTCAGCATACGGGGCCGGATAGCCAGCAATAGCCGCATTCCCGAGGCCGAGTGTGAGATTGATTGAACTGGCCGCGGCCGACGTGCTGAATGCCGCCAAACCTGCCAACGTGACTAGTCCGACCAGGTACCTCTTCATTTGGGGAGCTTCCTTAAAGCTCAAACAGCTGACATACGCAGCCGCACATCCCTCCAATTAGCAACACCCGGTCCAGGAGGCACATTCCTGTAAATATCGAAGAGTCAATAGGATAGCCAATATTACTGCCGGCGAAGTCACCTGATCGACAGACTTTCTTCTTCTACTCAGTCTTTCAGGTCTCATGTCCAGCCGCGCCTCACGCAGAAGCGTTGCCTACTTGAAGCTGTTGCGGACGTCCACGAGCACCTGATCGACAGGATCGATCCTGATGAACCCCAGCCGCGGATACTCCAAATTCCAAGTCACGTACACCGTGCCTGCCAGGATCGCCGCAAAGCTGATGGCGTGGAGCCAGCCGCGTGCGGCGCCGGCGCCGTAGCCCGCCAGGGCGGCGCACGCGAGACACAGCACGACGAGCAGCACGAAGATCATCACCGGCGGGTGCATCGTCGCGGCGACGGTTCGCGTCGTCGTGATGTCGATCATCTGATTGATCGCGGGCAGCAGCAGCATCTTGGCCTGGGCTTCCTCCCGACTGGCCGCGACGGCCGCGGTCCAGATCTGCTGCTGCAGCGTGGCCGAGCGCGCCAGCTCCTGGTAGGCCGCGTCGATGTCCGGCAAGGCACGGTAGATCGCGAGCCGCGAGTCCACGTAGTCGCGAAACTGCTGTCGCAATCCGGGCTGCGCCGCCGCCGGGACGAGATCGATTCGGAAGTACGCCGTACGGATCGCGTTGGCTTCCGCGACGACGAGCTGGCGGCGCGATTCGAAGCGCAAAGCGGCGCCGGAAAACGTGAAGGCGATCAACAGGCCGAGGAGCGCGAACACCGCGCCGTCGGTCACACCAAACGCGCCGCGCTCCGGCTCGTCGCCCCTGGCGGCGCGCCAGCGCCTGAGGCGCCGGCCGGCCTCGAACAGCCCCAGCATCGCGGCGAACAGCAGCAGAGCGGCAAACGCACTGGTAACGGCGAGCGGCACGGCAATCACTCCTGGTTGGCGTTTCAGAGCGTCCGGCTTGTTCGCGGCTACTCTACTTCAGGCGGGAGCGGCGGCTCGCGACGCTTTTCCGGTATCTCCACCAGGGTCGCCTCCGCGAGGAGCAGCGTGCGGGCCACGGAGACCGCAATCTCGAGCGCCATGCACCCGTGTTCCTCGATTCGCTCCAGATCCTCGGCCGATCCATGACCCTGCTCGACGGCCCAGCGGGCTCCGCCCTCGAGCATCGCATCCATCGCCGCGTCGTCGAGCTGGAGCCGGCCCACGCTGCCGACGCCGGCCGGAATGCTTCGCGACAGCCCGTCGGCCAGGTTCTTCTTGATCGGCTCGATGTCGTGAAGCTTGAGGCCGGTCTCGAGCAGCCGCACGCCGCAGGAGATATCGAAGCCAACGCCGCCCGCCGAGACGACGCCGCCACGTTCCGCGTCGAAGGCGGCGACCCCTCCATCTCGCGCACGAGCGCCTCGCTCGCGTAGATGACGCCAGGCACATGCATGCCGGCATGCGGCTCGATCGGTCATCACAGCGGTTAACGCGAGGGCAGCGCCCAGTCGCCAAGAGCCGAAAGAAGCATGAAATGTGCCGTTTGACTCTTGGGAAATGCCGTCCAGTCCGCGGACTTTCCCGCAGATACCTGGGATCCCCATCCGCAGGAATCCGGGAAGACAGGAAAAGCGCTTGGTACACATGGTGCAGTAAATCAGGACACTTGGTTTGAGGAGGAGACCATGGGCCAGAATCCACGCGATCCACATCCACAACCGACCCCCGTTGAGGTGCCGATTCGACCGTCAGCGCCTGAGTGGCGACTTGTCCGTGCCGCCAGGGGCGCAAGGCGTCGTCCTATTCGCCCACGGCAGCGGGAGCAGCCGGCACAGTCCCAGGAATCAGTTCGTCGCGCGCGTCCTCGAACGCCAGGGCCTCGCCACCCTGCTCATCGATCTCCTGACGCCCCAGGAAGAACTGGTGGACGAACGGACCGCGCAACTCCGGTTCGACATCGACATGCTCGCCGAACGTCTGGTGGCGATCATTCGCTGGCTGCATGGGCAACCGCAGACGTCGCAGCTTCGAATCGGACTATTCGGTGCCAGCACCGGTGGCGGGGCCGCGCTGGTGACCGCGGCGCTTCGGCCCGACGATATATCCGCGATCGTCTCGCGCGGCGGACGCCCGGATCTGGCCGGTCCCGCGCTCGCCCAGGTAACCGCGCCAACGCTGCTCATCGTCGGAGGCCGAGACACCGCGGTGATCGGCATGAATCAGGATGCGATGGCGCAGATGCACGGCGAGGTGAAACTCGAGATCGTGCCTGGCGCGACGCATCTATTCGAGGAGCCTGGCACGCTTGAACGGGTTGCTGATCTCGCCGCCGACTTCTTCAGGCGGCGCCTGCAATTGGAATCCGCGAAATCCGAGCCGACGCCGCAGCATCTGGCCAGCGGCCCGAGCGGAACCAAGCCGTCCCGGCGCTGACGCGGTTGACGTCAGCCCGGCGTGCCGACTGCGAAGGGCGCGCCGGCCGTCCCCCTAATGCGACCAAGCACGGTCAACCCCGCCGCACTGCCAGCGTTCCGCTCGACACGTCGCCGCACAAGAACAGCGTCACGCGCTCGGCAGTGGCTGTCGTACGCTCCCCCCTGGCCGCCGGGCATCCCGAAGCGTCGCGACGACGTCGTCGTCCAACACCTGCGAGAAGTCCCGCCAAGAACGCGGAGGATGTCGTCAACACGTCAGGTGAACGGCGGCGACCACACGCCCGGCACGGCCATCCGCCCAAAGGAGGAATGTGCGGATGCGTCGATCATAGCTGGCGCCCTCGGCGCGGGCCTCGGACTTGGCGTGGGGGCCCTGATGCACAGAACGACAATTGTCTACCCCGAGGCGGCGGCACAGTTGAGGCATTCTTCAGCAGCAGTGCGAACGATTCCGCACTCGAGTGCCGCGGCGCCAGGAGCCACAGCCGCGCGATGAGCGGACAGGCTAGCCGCCAGGTGGTACCGCTCCTGCTTATAACTCTATGGGCGAGCCGGTTCTCGTCGGCTCGGCCGAAGCCGCCTGCCTCGCGACAGCGAGCACCGGCCCTGCGACACCAGCCGCGGACGAGTCCACCGCGATGCGATCTCACCATTGCACCTGCAAGGGCTCGCCCAGTGAGCCGGTGCTCAGGCGCCGGGCGCCAAGCTCCTCGACAGGGAGCGCTGTAGCGCCGGGTCGGCCGGCCCGGCCATCGACGAGTAATCGGTTCGCCCCCTGCGTCACACCGGCGACCCGTCAACGTTCGGATCGCGGACCGGATCGGCGGGTCCGTGCGCACAGGCCAAAGCCTTGACGAGGCGCTGAAGATCATGTGCGTCCGGGGTGTACCGACGACTCCCGGTCGTGTCAATGGACGGACGACTCGAGGGTCTCGTCGCATTCGACGACATCCTCGAAGTCATGTCAGAGGAACTCGGGGAGCTCGTCGGGTTGGTGGCGCGCGAGCAGAAGCAAGAGCGCGCGCTGCGCCGGTGACTGGCTTCAAGGCCGCGATACCCTGGGCGACGCTCGCCTTCTGCTATGACGACGCGCGCGTGATCCGGTATTTCCTGAAGAGCGCCAGCCGCGGCTTCCAGGGCGTGACCGGCAGCCTGGACTGAGCGGCCGGACTGGACGGGACGTATGGCCGACGAATCGCCCGGCGCGCCGGACGTCGAGGACGCCGCCATTCGCGCGTGCGTCGATCGGGCGCGGGCCCGGCTGCTCCGCGAGGCCGGCTTGCCCGAAGTCCGTCATTTTCGCCGACCTCCGGAACGTCCGTTCCTCGCTGCTGAGCGCGATCACGTGACGATCGTGATCGGCGGCCTCACCGTCCGGCACGAAATCCTCGTCCAGGCGGTCTTCCACGGTTGCGGGTATCGCTGCGAGCGGCTGCCCGTGCCGGACGTGGCCGCCTGCCAGCTCGGCAAGGAGTACGGCAACACCGGCCAGTGCAACCCCGCGTACTTCACGGTCGGCAGCCTGATCGCCTACCTCCGGCAGCTCGAGGCGCGCGGACTGTCGCGGCAGGAGATCGTCGATCACTACGTGTACTTCACCGTCGGGTCGTGCGGGCCGTGCCGCTTCGGCATGTACGAGACCGAGTACCGTTACGCGCTCACCAACGCCGGCTTCCCCGGCTTCCGCGTGCTCATCTACCAGCAGAACCACGGCATCAACGCCACGAGCGAACCCGGATTGAAGCTCACCGTGAATCTCGGGATGGGCATGCTGAATGCGCTCCAGCTGGCCGATCTCGTGAACGACCTCGTGCACCAGATCCGCCCGTTCGGGGTCGTGGCCGGCGAGACGGATCGCGCGGCCGACGACGTCCTGGCCGACATGGCGCAGTTCCTGCGCGAGCGCCGGATCTTCGAGTTAATGGAGGACGGCCCGCGCTGGCTGACGAAGCGCCTCGAGAAACGAAAGGCGCTCGACAGCATCTTCAGCGTGCTCTGCAAGATCTACGAGCACCTCTACAACCGCGCGTTCCGCCGCGCGCTCGAGACCTGGCGGGCCCGGCTCGACGCCGTCGAGGTGGACCGCCTGCGCGCGAAGCCCATCGTCAAGATCACCGGCGAGTTCTGGGCCCAGACAACGGAGGGCGATGGCAACTTCCGGATGTTCCAGTTCCTCGAGCGCGAGGGGGCGCAGATCATCACCGAGCCGATTGCGACGTGGGTGACCTACATGATCAACCTCGAGCGCATGGCCTGGACATTCCGGCGTTCGGTGGACGCTCCGTTCCCGCATCCGGCATGGTGGCAGCTCCGACGCCGCGCCGCCAACGCGTGGAAGTTCCGCCGGAGAATCCTCATGCTCGACCTGGGCGAGGCGCTCTGGACGCACTTCTACCATCGTCTTGGCGCGCGCCTCGGCGCGCTCGCGCACCGGCTGGCGCCGCAATCCGAGCTGGCGCGCCTGGCGCATCCCTACTATCACCAGCTCGCACGCGGGGGCGAGGGTTCGATGGAGGTGGGCAAGAACGTGTACTACAGCCTCCATCGGCTCTGTCACATGGTGCTGGCCCTCAAGCCATTCGGCTGCATGCCGTCGTCGCAGTCCGACGGCGTCCAGTCGGCCGTCACGACGCATTTCAAGGACATGATCTTTCTGCCGATCGAGACCGCCGGCGAAGGCGAGATCAACGCGCACAGCCGCGTGCAGATGGCGCTGGCCGACGGGCGCGCCAAGGCGCGCGCCGAGTTCGACGCGGCGCTGGCCGGCACCGGCAAGTCCCTCGAGACGATTCGCGCCTACGTGGCGGAGCATCCGGAACTGCGGCGGCCGTTCTACCTCGTGCCGCGCCGGCAGAACATCACCGGCACGGCGGCGCAGTTCATCCTGCATGTCAACGATCTGATCGATCGGGACGATCTGATCGAGGACCGCAGTCGGCACGCGCCGCTCGTCGGGGAGCCGACATGGTGAGGGCCGGTCGGACCGGGCCGCGCCTGGTCGGGCTCGATGTGGGCTCGACAACGGTGAAAGCCGTCGTCGTCGATGACGACGCGGATGTCGTCGTCTGGCAGGACTATCAGCGCCACGAGACGCGGCAGCCGGAGAAGGTCCGCGACTTCCTGCGCCGGATGGAGGCCGAGGCCGGCGTCCGGCCAGGCGCCGCCCGCATCTTCGTCACTGGATCCGGCGGAAACGCGATCGCGGGCCTCATCGGCGCGAAATTCGTGCAGGAAGTCACCGCCGTGGCGATGGCCGTCGAGAAGCTCCACCCGGAGGTGCGGTCGGTCATCGAGCTCGGCGGCCAGGACGCGAAGATCATCGTCTTTCGCGACGAGGGCGAGGGCGGCCGCAAGAAGAAGATTCCATCGATGAACGACAAGTGCGCGGGCGGGACCGGCGCCGTGATCGACAAGATCGGCGCCAAGCTTCGCATCGCGCCCGACGAGATTGCCACGCTCGGCTACGACGGCGTCAAGCTGCACAGAGTCGCGGGCAAGTGCGGGGTCTTCGCCGAGAGCGATATCACGGGATTGCAGAAGCTGGGTACGCCGGTCGATCAGCTCATGGCGTCGCTCTTCGAGGCCATCGTTCTCCAGAACCTGACGGTCCTCACGCGCGGGCACACGCTGTATCCGCACGTGCTGCTGCTCGGCGGTCCGAACTCGTTCATTCGCGGGCTGCGCGAGGCGTGGCGCGCGAACATCCCCCGCACGTGGAAGGAGCGGGGCGTCGAGGTGCCGGCCAACGCGAGCATCGAGGAGCTCATCAAGGTTCCGGAGCGCGCGCTCTACTTTGCCGCCCTCGGCGCGATCGAGTTCGGGCGCAGCGAAGAAGGCACCACGGGCATCTACCGTGGCCTGGCGGATCTCTCCGGTACATCGACGTCGGCCGCCAGGTCGAGCGCGCCCGCACTGGCAGTCGCGCCCTGGTCGCCTCGGCCGAGGAGCTCGAGGCATTCCGCGCGGCGTACTCGCCACCGCCGTTCACGCCCCCAGCGTTCCAGCCGGGCGAGGCCGTTCGAGCATTCGTCGGGCTCGACGCCGGGTCAACATCCACCAAGGCGGTGTTGCTGTCGGCCGACGGCGACGTGCTGGCCAAGGCCTATCAGCTCTCGGAGGGCAATCCGATCGAAGACACCAAGGCCATGTTCGAGGCGCTTCGGGGTCAGGTCGAAGCGCAGGGCGCCACGCTCGACGTCCTCGGCGTGGCGACCACCGGATATGCCAAGGACCTCCTGCACGACGTGCTTCGCGCCGACGTCGCGATAGTCGAGACCGTGGCGCACACCGAAGCGGCGCTTCGCTTCTACCGCGATCCTCACCTCATCGTGGACGTGGGCGGCCAGGACATCAAGCTCATCGTGCTGAAGGACGGGCGCGTCAAGGATTTCAAGCTCAACACGCAGTGCTCGGCGGGCAACGGCTACTTTCTGCAATCGACGGCCGAGGGTTTCGGCATGCGCGTGGAGCAGTACGCCGACGTGGCGTTCGGCGCCGAGGCCATGCCGGTGTTCGGCTACGGTTGCGCCGTGTTCCTGCAGTCGGACATCGTGAATTTTCAACGTCAGGGCTGGCGGGCCGAGGAGATTCTCGCGGGGCTGGCGGCCGTGCTGCCCAAGAACATCTTTCTATACGTCGCCAAGTGGCCCAGCCTGCCGGCGCTCGGCACGCGGTTCGTGCTCCAGGGCGGGACGCAGCGCAACCTGGCGGTGGTCAAGGCCGAGATCGATTTCATCCGTGCGGGATTCGCCGCCGCGGGGCGCGAGCCTGAGATCATCGTTCACGAGCACTGCGGCGAATCCGGGGCGATCGGCGCAGCCGTCGAAGCGCGGCGCCTCTGGCGGGCCGGGCGGCAGACGACATTCATCGGGCTCGACGAGGTGCGGCGCATCACGTATCGCGTCACGCGTGGCGAAGAGACGCGTTGCTCGTTCTGCAAGAACACCTGCCTGCGCACATTCATTGATGTGGACACGGGAGCCGCGCCGCAGGCGGTCTCGGCCAGCGCCAAATCGAAGGTGCCGCTTGCGCCTGGCGCGCGCCGTCTCATCGTGGCGACGTGCGAGAAGGGCGCGGTCGAGGACGTCGCCGACATGCGCGGCATCAAGGCCGAACTCGACGCGCGGCGCGACGCCATTCCCGACCTCGTCGATCTCGCCGCGCGCGAAGCATTCCGCCGGCGCGAGGTCCCTTCGGTGGCCGATCCGATTCCTCGCGCCTGGACCGCGCAGGCCAGGCGTCGGGCGGCGCGCATGGCAAAGCGGGCCAGCCTGCGCATCGGGATCCCCCGCGTGCTCTATACGTACGCGTACGCGCCGTTCTACAACGCGTATCTGCAGAGTCTCGGCGTCCAGGCCGAGCGCATCGTGTACTCGGACTACACGACCGACGATCTCTACCGCACGGGCTCGAGCCGCGGTGCCATCGACCCGTGCTTCCCGTCGAAGATTGCGATCGCGCACGTGCACAACCTGCTGACGGAAAAGTCGCGCCGGCAGCCGTTCGATGTGATCTTCTTTCCCATGGTGGACGCGCTGCACTCGCCCCTGGCGAACCTGCAGGCCGCCGACGCCTGTCCGACCGTCACGGCCTGCCCGGACACGGTCAAAGCGGCGTTCACGAAGGAACGCGACGTCTTCGCGGATCACGGCATCGCCTACGTCGCGCCGATGATCGATCTCGGCAAGCCGCGGCTGCTCGCCCACCAGCTCTTCCTGGCCTGGGAGCCGACCCTGGGGCTGTCGGAGATCGAGAGCGAGCGGGCGGTGGAAGCGGGCTTCCACGCGCTGGCGGAGTACGAGACGACCGATTCGGCGGCGCGCACGCGAGGTGCTTGACTCGCTCGAGCGCGAGGACCGCATTGGCATCGTCATGCTCGGCCGGCCGTACCATCACGATCCCGGCGTCAATCACGGCATCCTCGAAGAGTTCCAGAAGCGCGGCTATCCAATCTTCTCGCAGAGCACGCTGCCGCTCGACGCGGATCTGCTCGATCGCCTCTTCGGCGAGGAGGTCCGCGCGGGCGTCATCGCGGATCCGCTCGAGATCGCCGACGTCTGGAAGAACTCGTTCTCCGGCAGCACGAACCACAAGATCTGGGCGGCCAAGTTCGTGGCGCGGCACCCCAACCTGGTCGCGCTCGAGATGTCGAGCTTCAAATGCGGCCACGATGCGCCGACCTACGCGGTGGTCGAGGCCATCATCGAGCAATCCGGCACGCCGTACTTCTGCTTCAAGGACCTCGACGAGAACAAGCCGGCCGGCGCGATCCGGATTCGCGTCGAAACCATCGATTACTTCCTGCGGCGTTACCGCGAGGTCATTGCCGAGCGGCGGCGCACACGCGAGCGCATCGAGGCGCAGGTGGCCGCGTGCGAGCGCGACCTGCGCGCGCGACCCGGGCCGGAGGCGCTGGCTCCTCCGCCAGGTCTCAGCGAGCGAGTCGTACCGTGCTCGCCTGAGGCCCACGGTCGCCGCGCTCTTCCACGAACGTCACATGGCTTCCCACCTGTAGGGCATTGAAGGCGTCGTCGAGAACGCTGTTGCGGTGGAAGTACACCTCGTGGCCGTCCGGCGCCTCCAGAAAGCCGTGCGACTCGAAGGGTAACAGACGAATGACACGCCCTTGCGGACCGGGCGCATGCGCCTTCACGCTCCCGCGTTGGCGCCGGACGTAGTCCTGCAACCGTCGGCGGGCGACGTCGAATGCTTCGCGAATGGCCACCCCCAACAGCTTGTGGGTCGGCTCGAGCTCATCGGCCTTTCTTGTCTTGAGAGCCCCGAGCGCCCTGGCGCCGGCGCGGACGCTGGCCTCGTGAGAGACCGCGATCTCCTCGCCGGGCACCGTCAGATCGATCCTGACGTGAAAGCGGTTCCCGCCGCGATGGTGGCGCTCCACAGGTTCGATCAGCACCCGTGCCCCTATGAGCGATGGGCAATACGTCTGAGCCTGCTCAGACGCTTGCGCACGTCGGCGTCGAGCGCCTCGGTCGGCCGCATGCGACGGAATGTAATCGTTGGAGGCATTTTCATGGCGGCCCCGTCGATTGACTTGCTGCAGAGTTGGTACCAGACAAGCCTTTCGTGGATGGCTGACATTTTCGTCGCTCCTGCCGTGCAGATGGACGGCGGTGATCGCGGCGCGAGGGAAAGTTCGCAGGCGCCCCGAAACATCACGCGCCGCCTCGAATCAATCTCTCGATGGCCTGCCGCTGAGATCTCGAGCCATCCCGTAGTAGCCCTCGCACTCGCCTTCTCGACCTCGCACGATGCGCCGGCCGCGCAACAGGCCGCCTCGGCCCGTGACGACCGTCCACTGGCCATCCGAATCACCGCGGTCGCAATAGATCACGACCCAATCGTTCGTCCGCCCGAGATCGTGGGCGCGGGCAGTGTTGGAGAACAAGGCCGTGTAGTGCCGGCCGTTCCTCGTCGTGTGGAGGATGGGCAACCAGCGGCGACCTTCAGGATTGAAGCGCCTGGGCGCGATCGTGGGCAGGCGCTGAGCGGCGGCCGACTCCCGGTATTCGCGGTCCACACCCAAGAGCTCGCCGACCGAGGGGACGCGCGCGTCAGTCGAGGCGCGCCGCACGCGGCCAAGCCGCTCCGCGAGCACGGCCCGTACGCCGGCGAGCCGCTTCGGTCCGAATCCCGCGAGCCGTTCAAGACGGCCATCGTGCGCGGCAGCTTCAAGGTCTTCGAGAGTCTCGAGATTCAGCTCATCGTGCAGCCGCGCGGCGAACCGGCGGCCAATCCCCGGTACCGACGCGAGGAGCCGCTCGGGATCGGCGTCGCCTCGCAGGCGGTGAAGCATCGGCGAGTACCCGAACCGCACGAGGTCGCGAATCGACCGTGCAAGGCTCTGCCCGATGCCCGGCACTCGTTCCAGTGCCTCGACGCCTCCCCGAATCGAAAAGATCGGAGACCGGTTCCTCGAGGCGACGCAGAGCGGCCGCCCCTTGCTCGTACGCGCGGACACGAAATGGATTGGCGCCCTGGCTCCGAAGCAGCGCCGCCATTTCCTCCAGCTTCACCGCCGCCGCGTCGTTCAGCGCGTTGCGCGCCTCGGACGTGACCACGTGACTTGGCCCAGGTGTCTCCCCGCTCGCGGAAGCCGGCTTCACCATCGCGCTCACTTCCGATCGCCGATCAGGTTTACGTCGCCTCCCACCCGGCGATCATCATCGCGTTATCCGTGTGACACGAGATCGCCGAGCGACTCATCTCGATCGAGCCGCGCGATGACGTCCGCCAGCAGCGGGGCGACTGAGACGATCTTTACAGGCAGGCCCAGGTCTGCGTGTGGCGCCACGCTGTCGGTCGTGACAATCCGGCTGATCGGCAGAGCGCGCAGCGTCTCGGCGGCCTGCGCTGTGAACACGCCGTGCGTCGCGACGACGGTGAGGTCTGGCCGGCAGCCGGCCGCCAGCAGCGCACGGACCGCTGCTGCGACGGTTCCACCGGTGCTGATCATGACACGTGCGGCAATCGGGTCACGACCCTTGGCTCGGCGATCCTGCCGGGCGTAGCCGAAGTAGGGAATGACGGCAATGCGCTGTCGCGCGCCAGCCCGCCGACAGGCGTCGGCCAGGAGCAACAGCTCGAAGATGTGCTGCTCCACGGGTGGACTGGTGGGTTGAAGGAGGAACACCCTCTTGCCGCGGACGCTCTCGCGCACCTCGACGTGCAGCCGCCGCCTGACGCGCAACGGGGGGGTGTCGCGCTACCACGGCGGCAGCGTCATGAAGAGGAACTCCTTCAGGTAGGCGTCCTGCGACGCCAGCAGCTCGGCCGCGTGCCCTCGAAGAGAATCCGCCCCTCGTGCAGCACCATGAACTCGCGCGCGACGTGCCGGCGTGGTCGTCGGTCTCGGATCACCTTGACGCCGTCGGCGGTCTGCTCGGCCTCGTGCGTGGCGACGTAGAACGCGTCGCGGATCTGGTGCGTCACGACGATCGACGTCACGTGCTCGAGGTCGCGCAGCTTGACGACCTCGTCGTCGACAGTGGCCGCGATGATCGGATCGAGGCCCGTCGTCGGGTCGTCGAACAGCAGCAGGCCGGCCGCGTCGCCATGCGCGCGCGCGATCGCGACGCGGCGCCGCTGGCCGCCCGACAGCTCCGACGGCATCCGATCGATGTACTCGCCGAGACCGATGAAGCCGAGCACCTCGGCGACGCGGGCCTCGCACCTCGTCGCGTCGGCATGTCGGTCTCCTCGTACAGCCGATACCCGACGTTCTCGGCGACCGTCAGCGAATCGAACAGCGCGTTCTCCTGGAACACCATGCCGATGTCGGCGCGCACGCGCAGCAGCTCGCGCTCGGACATGCTGTCGATGCGCTGGCCGTTGACGAAAATCGTGCCGGCGTCCGGCCGGAAGCAGCCCGAGAATCAGCTTGAGCAGCATCGACTTCCCGGACGCCGCTCGCGCCGAGCACGAAGCGCATGCTCCCGGCCGGCACGCTGAAGCTGACGTCGTCGCAGCACGACGTGGTCGTCGAACGCGAACGAGACGTCGTCGAAGACGACGGCGTCGGTGTGGGTGGAAGCGTCGGCGGCGCCTCGAGCGGCGAAGGGTTCGACTGGTTGCGGCACGTGAGCGGCGATTCCGCTGCTGAGTTTACATGCTCACGATCGTGATGCGCCGCCTGGAGCGCTAGAATGGGCCCCCGGTACGTCATCTCAGGAGGTCCACGATGTCCCGCCCGCACTCGTCCTCAGTGGTGCTCGCCGCCGCCTTCGTCGTCTGTGTCTGCGCTCCGCGCGCCGCCTTCGCAGCTCCGCCCAATCCATGCACCCTGCTCACCCAGGCGCAGGTGAGCGCCGCGCTCGAGACGAACGTCGGCGCCGGTACCCTCTCGTTGGGCAAGATCTGTCGATGGGCCGCTCCCGGCGGGACGCCCGGCCGCAGTCCTGCCGTCGTCCTCACGATGCAGGACGCGCAGGCGTTCAACTTTGCGAAGTCTCCGGCCAAGAGCGCCAACCTCGTCAAGACGCCGGCCAGCGGCGTGGGCGACGATGCCGTGTTCAACACGATCGGCGGCCTGACGGCGACCCTGACCGTCAAGCAGGGCGAAACGTACTTCGAACTGCACGTCTACGGCTTTGGCGTGGAACAGACGCAGTCGATGGAAAAGACGCTGGCGCTGGAGATTGTCGCCAAGCTGAAACAGTAAACGTTCACGGCCCGGTAGAGCGTGCGCTCATGCCGCCGCGAGGCGGCTTCTCCGCTGATGGAGGAACGCGTCCTCGATTACCCAGCGGCGAGTCATCCAGGACGATCGGAAAATCGCCGCGGACGCCATCCGGCCGACCCACGGGGGCCAGGATCGGCGCGGCTCCGCCGGCGCGCGGGGGCCAAATCGATCCGCCAACCGGTCCCGATAGGCATCGAGCTCGAGCGGTGACCCGGCCCGGAATGCGTCCAGCACCACCTCGGCGGCCATCGCGCCGGATTCGATCGCGGCGAGAATGCCTTCGCCGCTCGGCGCCAGCGCCAGGCCGGCCGCGTCGCCGACCAGCGCCAGCCCTTCCCCGGTGACCCGCCGGCCAGACGTGCGATTGAGCAAGTACGCGTGGCCCTTCCATGTCGAGGGCACGCCTGTGAGACCGCGCGCCCGCAGCCACGTCTTGAACTGCTCGACCGCCGCGGGAAACGCCGTGGGCCCGAGGCGGCCTGCGCCGATGTTCAGATACTCACCTTTGCGCACGCACCAGCCATAGCCGAGCAGGTCGGGCCAGAAGTACAGCTCCGGCGATTCACCGCGAATGGCTGCCAGCGCGGCATGACCCGCATCCACGTGGAATTCGATTTCCTGAGCGGCCACGACCGCTTCATGCCGCGGCTCGGGATTGAGGTGGCGCGCGACCGGACAGAAGTGCCCGCCGGCGCCGATGACGATCGTCGCTTCGATCTTGCCGTTCGCGATCCATCGCCCGCGCTCGCGCACGAGGGACTTCAGCGGCTGCCCGGTCAGCAGCCGGGCGGCTGACCGGCGCAGCAGGTACTCATCGAACTCACACCGCCGAATGCCATAGCTGATCGGATGGTCGTAGGCAATGAGCCCGGGCTCGCGCCCGAGCGTGCCGGCGCGGAAGCCGGTGAAGGGCTGGCACGTGCGCGTCCTCGCGTAGTCGTCCAGGTCGAGCGCGGCCAAGCTCGACCGCCGCCGGCGTGATCCAGCCGGCGCAGACTTTGTCACGCGGGAACGGCGCGCGATCGAGCACGACGACGTCCAGGCCGCCGCGGACCAGGCGCGTCGCGCACGTCGATCCGGCCGGCCCCCCGCCGACGACGAGCACATCGCACGTCACGCTTCGGCCTCGTAGAGCGCTCGCCTCGTCCAGGGGGCGGTATCGTCGGCATGCCGATCGAAGACGACCTGAAACAACTGCAGATCGCCGCTGGTGAAGCCGGCTTCGGCGCCCGCCAGATAGAGACGCCACGTGCGCATGAAGTACTCGCCGAACTCGCGCGCCACCTCGTCTTCGCGCGCCTGGTACCGCGCCCGCCAGTGACGCAGCGTCAGGGCATAGTGCCGGCGAAGGTTCTCGACGTCCAGCACGGAGAAGTTGCCTGGCTCGAGCACCTCGGGCAGCGCCTCTCCGAGCGTCGGCGCGTGGGCGCCGGGAAAGATGTGCCGCGTGATCCACGGATTGAACTCGACCGGCCGGTTGCGGCCAATGAAGTGCAGCAGGCCGCGGCCATGGTCGCGGTCGAGCACGCGGTCCAGCAGCGTCCCGAGCTCGGAATAGTGCGTCCGCCCGACGTGCTCGAGCATGCCGACCGAGACGAACACGTCGCACGCCTCGTCGATCGCGCGGTAGTCCGCGTCAACGAAGCTCACCCGGTCCGCCACGCCCTCGCGGGCCGCCCGCCCGCGCGCGTACTCGAGCTGCGGCCCCGAGATGTTGAAGGCGCGGACGGAGACCCCGTAGTGCTTCGCCATGTGAATCGCGAGCGCTCCCCACCCGCATCCGGCCTCGATGACGCGGTCGCCAGGATGAAGGCGGACCTTGCGGCAGACATAATCGAGCTTGGCGAGCTGTGCGTCCTCGAGGGTCGCGTCGGGCCCCTCGAGAGTACGCGCACGTGTAGACCATCCGCTCGTCGAGCCAGCGTTGGTAGAAGGCATTTCCCAGATCGTAGTGGGCATGGACGTTGGCTCTGGCCGCCGAGCGCGACGCGCGGCCCGGATGACGATCGCGTTGATACGGTCGCCCGGCCAGCGCGCGGTCGACCGCGTCGAGGACGGCCACGAGATCGCCCTCGACCTCGATGCGTCTTGTCGCATAGCCCTCGCCAAACGCGAGCGCCGGGCTCGCGAGCAGCCGGACGAGCGTGGCGCGATCGCGAATCACGATCGTGCCGACCGGCGTCGCCGGCGCCAGCGTGCGGCTGGCGCCATCCCAGAGCCTCAGACGAATCCGCGCTCCGCGAAACGCGGCGGCAATTCGATCCAAACAGAAGCCGTCGAACCAGGCCAGCCCAGCGTGACGGGTACCAAGTCGATCGAATGACGACGGCGGCGATGTGGATCCAGTGGTGTGTGACATGTCGGCTGATGCGCCTCGCGGCTACATTTTCCGCGATGTGCGCGTAGCTCCACCGAGGAGGTAGCAATGAGCCTGCCAGCGCGGCGGTATGGTCTGGCCGGCCAGGACCGCAGTCCGGCCGGCCCGACGCGGAATAGTCCGGGTCATATTATGAGGATATCCGCGGCCACCTCTGGCCGTCCGGGACGCGGGTCCCCTGCCGGCCAGGTGGCAATCAGACGGCGTCGAATACCACCCGGCGCGGGTCCGAGTCGCTCAGCCGGGCAAAGTATGTTTCGACGCTGACGTGCCCGAACATGGTGCGGAGCCGGGCGGCCGCGCGGCGGAGGTCGGCAATCTGGCGATCGTGGAGGTTCACGGTCACCGGACCGATTCGGCGCATCCTGTACCAGGCGCAGTCCTGGTGCGCGATCGCCACGATCCGCGACGTGCCGTGCGCGCTCGACCAGTCCCTCGAGCCGGCGCCGGAAGAAGTTGAAGTCCTTCGGCACGAGATCGAACAGCGTCATGGGCTCGATGCCGCCGGGCACGGCGAGGAAGTCGGTGCGCTGCCCGGCGCGCAGGTGCTGACGCGCGAATTCCTGGAAGTGCGGGTACCAGCGCCCGTCCACGCAGGTGATGATCGTCGTGTCGGGACGCTCCGGCGCCCATGGCAGCGGACTCTCGTAGACGGCCTCGCCAGGCATCCTAGCGCGGCCCGGCCTTTTTCTCGGCGTCGGCCACGGCCGCGTCGGTCTTCGCCTGCATGAGCGCGCGCGATGTCGACGCCGAACTGATCCTTCAGCATCGACAGCATCGCGGTCATGCCGCCGCCGACGGTGCCCATCACCTTGCCACGCCGCCGGCATGCCGTGCGCGCCGTTGCCCATCTCGATGATGTTGATCTTGTCGATGCCCGGCGAGCTGCGTGGCGAACGCCTGCGCCAGCTCCGGCATCTTCTCGACGACCATGTTGAGCACCGCGGCTTCGTTGAAGTTCTTCCACGCCTCGGCCTTCTTCTGGAGGCCCTCGGCCTCGGCGAGGAGCTTCTTCTTGATGACCTCGGCCTCGGCCTCGCCGACGGCGAGCACCTTGGCGGCCTCGGCGCGGCCGACCGCTTCGATCTTCGCCGCCTCGCCGGCGCCCTCGTACTCGAGCTCCTTCTGCGTCGCCTCGGCGCGGATGATCGTCGCCTGCTTTTCGCCCTCGGCCCGGAGGATCGCGGCCTGCCGCTCGGCCTCCGCCGGTTTCACGACCGTCGCCTGCAGCTCCTTCTCCTTGCGGCGCGGCCTCCTGCTCCTGGACGAGGACTTCCTGCTGCTTGCGGACCTGATCGATGCGCGTTTCCTGCTCGGTGACCTTCTGCCGCGCGACGGCGGTCGCGAGCGGCCCCGCCTGCTCGGCCTCGGCCTGCTTCGCCTTGACGGCGGCGTCGAACTCCGCCTGCTTCGTCTCCTTGTCGCGGAGCGACTGCGCGATCGCGACGTCGGCTTCGTAGCGCTTGGTCTTGCCTTCCTGGTCGGCCGGCGCCGACTTGATCATCGCGTCGCGCTGCGCCTGCGCCTCGCCGATGACCGCGTCGCGCTTGACCTCGGCCGTCCGCTTCTTGCCGAGCGCGTCGAGGTAGCCCTGCTCGTCGCTGATCTGCTGGATCGTCAGGATGTCGATGTTGACGCCCATCTTCTTCAGGTCGACGCGCGGCCTCGTCGGTCATCTTCTGCGCGAACGCCTGGCGGTCGGCGTTGATCTCCTCGACCGTCAGCGTGCCGAGGATCGCGCGCAGGTGGCCTTCGAGCGTCTGGAAGATGACGCCCTTGATCTGCTCGGCTGGTCATGCCGAGGAAGCGTTCCGCCGCGCCGCGCAGCGACATGTCGTCGCCGCGCGATCTTCACGTTGGCGACGGCCTCGACCGTGACCGGCGACGCCCTCCTTCGTGTACGCGCGCTGGATCTTGAGCGGGATCGAGATGATGTTGAGCGAGAGGTACGCGACCTGCTCGAGCACCGGGACGCGCAGCGCCGCGCCGCCGCGCACGACGCGGAAGCCGACGGTCGAACTATTGCCCTTCTCGTCGATCGATGCGTGTGCTTGCGGCCGTAGAAGATCGCGACCGTCGACGGCGGCACCTTGATGTAGTTGCGCGCGAAGAGCGCCATCGCGGCGAACAGCCCGAGCAGCCCGAGCAGAACCGCGAGCGCGACCGTGATCGCCGAGAGATCACTGCGAGAGCACGTTCATCGGACCCCCCCGGCGCGCCGGCGACGACCGGCGCCACGATGACCGAGTCGCCGCCGATCCGTGATGACGCACCTCCGCGCCGCGCGCAATCGCGGCGCCGTCCGCCGACCGCGCGATGTGCTCGGTCCGTTCGCCGCCGGCCGCGACGAGATCTGGCCCACGCCGCCCGCCGGAATCGCGACCGACACCTCGGCCGTCATCCCGACGAGGCCGCGTCATCTGCACCTCGCTCGACGCCTGCTGCGAGTACAGGATCTTCGCGAACTGGTAGACGATCGCCGACATGACGACGCCGCACACGACGCCGACGCCAGACGCGGCCGGATGCGACAGGCCGTAGTAGCGCGCGACGATGCCGCCCACGCCGAACGCCGTCAGGAACGCCGCCATGATGCGTGTGCTGAAGATGCTCGGGCCGCCGCTGTCGACGTCGTGGCCCGACGCGACGTCGTGGCTGATGTCGTGGTCGCCGCCGAACAGTTCTCCGACGAGCAGCATGACCAGCAGCAGGATCACGCCGAAGGCCGCGATCGCCGCGTAGAAGATCATGATGCGGCGCTGACGCTATCGCCAACCCGCCGTGTTGTCAACGAGCGCCCGGCAATCGTTGGGGACACTCCGCGGCGGTCAACTTCGCCCACCGGGTTCGTTCGCTCTCTGAATTGTTCCTGAAGACGCGCGCGGCCGTCGTTTCGGCGCTACCATAAGCTCCTCTTTCCTCACTCCTCCAGGGGGCATCATGCACAAGCGCATTCTCCTTACCATCGTCGCCGCAGCGGCCGCGAGCCTCGCAAGTCCGGTCATCGGGCGCGCGCAGGCCCCGTCGTTCAAGGTCGACAAGTACGACATCAAAGGCGACGGCGGCACCGACTACGTGTCCGTGGATTCGACGACCGGGCGCGTCTTCGTCTCGCGCAGCACGCACGTGATGGTCGTCGAGGGCGCGACCGGCAAAGTCGTCGGCGACATTCCGGACACGCCCGGCGTGCACGGCGCCGGCGTCGCCACCAAGGCGGGCCACGGCTTCACGACCAACGGCGGCGACAGCACCGTCACGATGTTCGATCTGAAGACGCTGGCCGTGATCAAGCACATCAAGGTCGAGAGCGGCGGCCTCGACGGCATCATGTACGACGAGCCCGACGACAAGGTCATCCTCACCAACCACAGCCGCCCCGATCGGCACGCTCACGGCAATCGATCCCGACGACGGGCGACATCGTGGCCACGCGTCGAGCTCGAGGACACCGCACCGGAAGGCGCGGCGGCGGACGGCAAGGGCCGCATCTTCGTGAACAACGAGGGCAAGAACACGATTCAGGTGGTCGACGCCAAGACCTGGAAGGCGATCGCGTCCTGGCCGCTCGCGCCGTGCGAGGGCCCGACCGGCATCGCCTACGACAAGGCGACGAACCGGATCTTCTCGGGCTGCAGCCGCACGTCGGTCGTCGTCGACGCGGCCACCGGCAAGGTCGTCGCGTCGATCGCCAACGGCACGCGCGTCGACGCCCTCGGCTGGGATCCGCGCAAGAAAGCTCATCTTCATCCCCAACGGCGGCGACGGCAACGTCACGGTCGTCCACCAGGACGCGGCCGACAAGTACACCGTCGTCGCGACGGTGCCGACGTTCGCGGGCGCGAAGACGATTTGCGTCGACCAGAAGACGCACGACGTCGTATCTCTTCCAGCCGGAGCGCGGACCGGCGCCGCCGCCCGCGCCCGGACGCTCCGCCGCCGGCCGGCGGGACGGCCGCGGTCGCGGTCCTCAAGGGCCGGTCATCGCCGGGTGGTTCATCGCGATCCGGCCGCAGTAGAGCCCGATAACATCCGGACTGGCGGGCCGCAGCGGTTCTCGGTCATCATCGATTGGGATACGGAACCGACGTGCCGATCGACCGGCGGACTCTTCTCAAGGCAGGCGGGCTGACCGCGCTGGCGGGCTTCCTGCCCGATTGCTCGCGGGCGGACCAGCAGCCGGCGGCGTCACAGCCGCGACGTCGCCGACGCCGGCCGACTACACCATTCGCATCGGCACGGGACTGGTCGAGCTGGCGCCCGATCGCATCATCGCGACGACGCTGTACAACGGGCAGTTCCCGGGTCCGCTGATTCGCCTGCGCGAAGGCCGGCCGGTCACGATCGACCTCTACAACGACACCGACACGCCGGAGCAGCTGCACTGGCACGGACAGACCGTGCCGGTCGACGTCGATGGCTCGGCCGAGGAAGGCACGCCGTACATCCCGGCGCACGGTCATCGCCGGATCTCGTTCACGCCGGGACCGGCGGGCCTGCGCTTCTACCACACGCACCTCGTCGCGCGGCGCGGACCTGCGCGCGGGCCAGTACGGCGGCCAGGTCGGGCCGGTCTACATCGAGCCGGCGCACGAGCCTGGCGCGTACGACCGCGAAGTGTTCCTGGTGCTGAAGGAGTTCGATCCGGCGTTCAGCCGCGGCGGCGACATGCCGATGGACTTTCTGTCACCGGCCACGGTCGATCCGGCGCTGCAGGCGCAGGGCGAATCCACGATGAAGGCCTCGCTCGCCAAGGGACAGCCCCACGGCTACGAAGTCGGCTACGCCTCCTTCTCGATCAACGGCCGCATGCTCGGCCACGGCGAGCCCATTCGCGTCAAGCCGAACGAGCGCGTGCTCTTTCATGTCGTCAACGGCAGCGCCACCGAGATCCGCAGTCTCGCACTGCCCGGCCACACGTTCGAGGTCGTGGCGCTCGACGGCAATCCCCTGCCGGCGCCGGTAGAGGTGCCGGTCCTCTGGCTCGGCACCGCCGAGCGGATCTCCGCCATCGTCCACATGACGCGGCCCGGCGTCTGGATTCTCGGCGACGTCGGCGAAGACCGCGACAACGGCATGGGCATCGTCGTCGAATACGCCGGCGCGGCCGGCAAGCCCGTGTGGACCGCGCCGCCGCCCTTCAAGTGGGACTACGCGCGCTTCGGTCGATCGGGCTGGACGCCGCCGTCGATCGACGAGACCATCGAGATGGTGTTCACGAAGGACAACGCCGCGCTCGACGGGTTCAACCAGTGGCGCATCAACGGCACGGCGTTCTCGATGGAGACGAAGCAGCCGCTGTTTCAAGTTCGCCAGGGCGCGCGGTACCGCGTGCGAATGAAGAACGCGACCGACGACATCCACCCGATCCATCTGCACCGGCAGAGCTTCGAGATCGTGTCCATCGCGGGCCGTCCGGTCGGCGGGCTCGTCAAGGACGTCGCGATGCTCAACGGCTACCAGACGATGGAAGTCGACTTCACGGCCAACGCGGCGGGGCTGTCGCTCTTCCACTGCCACGCGCAACTGCACATGGATTTCGGGTTCATGGCGCTCTTCGACTGCCGCTAGACGGCCGCAGTGTACGGGAGGCCCTTTTCTTGCAGGCCGGCTCCCGCGAGAGTAGGATGGTCGCCCCCAGCCACCCCAGCTCGGTTGCCGGTCAAGGTGCGCCCGCCGGACGCACGAATCGCGGAGAACGATCGTGGCCAAGAAACGAGCCTCGGCAGCGTCAGGACGAACGCGCATGAAGGACATGGCTGGCGGCGCTCCCCACGGCGCAGCCGTCCAGCTTCAAGTTGGCGGACGGTCGGTCGAGGTCATGCCGCCGAGCGAGCGCGACCCGGCCGGCGCGCATGACAAGACACCCGCCATGGGCATGCTGCGCATCGACGGCCGCGACGTCATGTACGAGCAGACCGATGAAGGCGTCTACTCGCACGAGCTGATGTACGAGCGGTTCAGCACGCCGGCGGCGCTCGCCGAAGCGCTGGTCCGTCAGTGGGGATCGCACATCCCTCCTCCGCCGATGCCGATGCCCATGTCGGATGCCGATCGCGGGCGCGGCCAGAAGCGCCGGCGCTCGTCGAGACGCGGACGTCGCTAGCCCGCCAACACCGTCACCGGCATTTGTCCTCGGGGGTCTCATGCGTTGCCGAAAGAATCAAGCGACCCTGACGGCGCAGGAAAAGTCGCGCTTCGTCGCGGCCGTCCTCGCGCTCAAAGCGAACGGCAAGTACCAGACCAGTACGTCGCGCTGCACGTGAACAACATGCCGGCCGCGCACCGGGCCCCAGCGTTCTTCCCGTGGCACCGCGAGCTGTTGCGCCGCCTCGAGCTCGACCTGCAGGCCGTCGACAGCTCGGTGACGCTGCCCTACTGGAACTGGACCGTGGACAACAGCCCGACCTCGTCCATCTGGAACAGCGACTTCATGGGCGGCAACGGCCGGCCCTCGGACGGCAAGGTGATGGACGGCGCGTTTGCGTTCGACAACGGCAACTGGCCGCTGCCAGGCGGCGGATTTCTCGCGCGGCGGTTTGGCGTCGGCATCGCCGACCCTGCCGACCGCCACGGACCTGTCGAACGCGCTCGGCGTCACTCCCTACGATCTCTCGCCCTTCAACGACAGCTCCTCGCTCGCCGGCTTCCGCAACACGCTCGAGGGCTGGCGCAACGGCCCGCAGCTGCACAACCGGGTGCACGTCTGGATCGGCGGCTCGATGGCGCCGTCCTCATCGCCAAACGATCCGGTCTTCTTCCTCCACCACTGCTTCATCGACAAGTGCTGGGCGGACTGGCAGGCCCTGCATCCGATGGAGCCGGCCTATCTTCCGATCAGCGGCGCGCCGGCCGGACACAACCTCAACGACGCGATGCAGCCCTGGGCGGGACAGGGCCAGACCGTCACGCCCGCCAGCGTCGTGGATCACCACGCGCTCGGCTACGCGTACGACACCGAAGGCGTCTGCCAGCCCACGCTGAAGCTGTTCGACGACGGCAAGGTCAAGTTCATCATCGACACGCACGTCACGCTCAAGCTCGCCGACGATCACCAGCCGACGTTGAAGTTCGTGGACGAGCCCGTCACGCTCAAAACGCTGGACGACCTCGGGACGATCAAGCCCCTGGACGACCTCGGCCCCGGCACGCTCAAGGCCGTGGACGACGTGAAGCTGCCCGCGCTGGATATTGGGGGCCCGAACAAGTTCACCGACGACACGATCGGCCCGCTGGGCCCCGCGGGCCGGCCGCTCGGCAACGCGCCGTTCGTGCTGGCGACGCCGCACCACAGCATGGCGTGGGCCGACACGTTCCCCGGCGCGGTCGAAGGCGCACTGGCCCAGCTCGATCTCCAGCTCGCGAGCCTCGAGGCCATGGCGTCCGAGCTCGAAGGCCGCGCCAAGCGCGGCGAGGTAACCGACGCCGAGAAAGCCCAGCTCGACGCCGTGCGACGGGAGATCGTCGGCATGCGCGACGAGCGCGAGGCCCTCGCCCGCTACGCCCGCAAGTGATCCTCGTCGTCTCGTCGCCGACGGATGGACACGCCTCGGCCGTGCGCGCCGAGCTGTCGCGCCTGGGGACGGACGCGCGGCTGCTCGACCTGCGGGCGTTCCCGGTCCGTCTCGACCTCGCGCTCCACTACGCCGCGGACCGCGACGCCCCCCGACGCGTGCGCTGCCACGACGGCTGCGACATCGACCTGCGGGACGTGCGCGCGGTCTGGTGGCGCCGCCCGCAGCCTTTCGAGCTCAGCGGCGAGATCGTGCGCCCAAGCTACCGGACCTTCGCCTACAACGAATGCCACGAAGCCTGGGCGGGGTTGTGGCAGACGCTCGACGCGTTCTGGGTGAATCACCCGTCGCGTGACGAGGTGGCCGCGCGCAAGGCCTACCAGCTCGACGTCGCAAGATCGGCGGGACTGGCGATTCCGACGACGGTCATCACGAACGATCCGGAGGAGGCGCGCGCCTTCATCGCCAATCACCGGCACGGCGGCGTGATCTACAAGGCGTTCTCGGCCACCGAGCAGGAATGGCGGGAGACACGGCTGCTGCGCGACGCCGAGCAGGCGCAGCTCGAACAGGTCAGACACGCGCCCGTCATCTTTCAGGAGTACGTGCCCGCCGGCGTGGACCTCCGAGTGACGATCGTCGGGGACCGCATCTTCCCCGCCGCCATTCACTCGCAGGACACGGCCTATCCCGTCGACTTTCGCATCGACATGAACAAGGCGCGTGTCGAGCCGTTCGAGTTGTCCGACGAGACGCTGGCAGGACTCTCACGGATGATGCGCAAGCTCGATCTTCAATATGGCGCGGTCGACATGCGTCAGGGCCCAGACGGGCGCCTCACGTTTCTCGAGATCAACCCGGCAGGCCAATGGCTGTTCATCGAGGAGCGCACGCGCCAGCCCATCACGACGGCCCTGGCCGAGCTGCTGGCGCGCGCGGACGCACGGTAGGGACACACCCGCTCCGTGCCTTCATCCGCGCCAGATCCTCGAGCACCTGCGGTGTCCCCTCGGTGAACCCGTCCTCCCATAGCACGCCGGCCAGGACGAGCGTCGGCAACGAACGGTCAGCGTAGGCCTCGTTCCTGTTCCACCAGATCTCGCGCGTCTCCTGCGGGGAAATGAGCCCGTCCGATGCGGCTGGACACAGGTAGCTCGCACGCCCGCCACGCAGCGAGCGCGGCGCAGGGATGCCGTCGTACTCGTCGATTCGAAACGCGCGAATCGGCGCCTCGCGAAGATTCTCGAGCGTCGCCACGACGTCAACAGCGGTACTGGGAGCAGCGGCCGCGACGACGGATGTGACCGGGGTATCGGCGGCCGACGCGCCCGCTGCCGGGCGCGCCGACATCTCGAGAAGGTGCTGCAAGGCCATCGCGTTGCCTTCGCCGCGGCCGTCCTCGAAGAGCACCGCGGTCACCCGGGCCGTGGAGGTCGGAGCGTTGAGGCGGACCACGACGTCCCGCGCTTCGCCGACCAGAATCGTCGCGTTCGGGACCGGCGCCGCGCCGGACCGGTGGGCCGTGAAGCTGAAGGCCGATTCGATCGTCCCGGCGGCCAGGCTGATCGCCACGATCGGCCGGGAGTATCGATTGACGATCGACACAACGACGGCGGGCACGACCTTGCGGGTGACGCGTACTGTCGCGAAGGTCACGGGTCCCTCACCCTGCGCGCAGAGCCACGCCGGCGCCGCCGCCGTCACCGCCCACGCAGCCACCCGATTGACCCTCATGACGCGAGTCTACCGCGTGGATCCGCCGGCGGTGCTCGCTCGATCGCCGGGCGGTGCTGCCGTATACTTTTCGTATCCCTCCAAAGGAGCCGTGATGGCCTTCGAATTCACGTTGAACGGCACCCGGAAGACAGCCGACGTTCCGAGCGGCATGCCGCTGCTCTGGGTCCTGCGCGACACGCTGGCGATGACGGGCACCAAGTTCGGGTGCGGGCTCTCGGAATGCGGCGCGTGCACCGTCCATGTCGACGGACGCGCTGTGAAGTCCTGCAGCATCTCGATTGACGACGTCACCGGAAAGCGTGTGACGACGATCGAGGGCCTGTCGTCCGATCGGAGCCATCCGGTCCAGCGCGCGTGGATGGAAGAAGACGTCCCGCAGTGCGGCTACTGCCAGTCGGGCCAGATCATGGCCGCGGCGGCGCTGCTTGCGAAGACGCCTCGTCCGACCGACGCCGAGATCGACCAGGCCATGCGCGGCAACATCTGCCGGTGCGGCACGTACGAGAGCATCCGCCGCGCCATCCATCGCGCGGCCGGGACGCCCGCGCTCGCGGAAGCCGCGACCGCCTCGGGGCCGGGCGCGTTGATCGGCATCGCGGCGCTCGTCGGCGCGGCCGTGTCATCAGGCCCGGCAGCCGGCCCGGACGCTTGCGCCGTCTCGGAGTCGCACCAAACCGGAGTCGTCGGCGAGCGCACCGGCGCGATGCCCAGGATCAGCGTTGACCGCCGGGATTTTCTTCGACTGGGTGTCGCCGCGGCCGGCGGCCTGCTGATCGGCTTCGCGCTCCCCGCTCGCGCTGATGCAGAAGACACGACCGCCGCCGGAGCCGCGGTGCTCAACGCTTGGATCCACATCGGCACCGATGACGCGGTCACGCTGTTCATCCACAAGGCGGAGATGGGCCAGGGCACGGTGACGTCGTTGTCGATGCTGCTGGCTGAAGAGCTGGAATGCGACTGGTCCAAGATCCGCACGGAGTTTCCTGGCATCGACCGCGCGTACGGCCCGTCACAGGGCGTCTACGGCAGCCAGAGCATCCGGTCGTCCTGGATGCCGCTGCGCCAGGCGGGTGCGACCGCGCGGCAGATGCTCGTCGACGCGGCGGCCGCGAAGTGGGGCGTGGCGGCGTCCTCGTGCCGCGCGGAGCGCGGGATGGTGATGAACACGGCCAGCGGCGCGCGCCTCACCTACGGCGCGCTGGCGGCGGCCGCGGCCGGTCGTCCGGTGCCGGCCACGCCAGCGTTGAAGGATCCGTCGCAGTTCCGCTTGATCGGCACACCGGTCAAGCGGCTCGACACGCCGTCGAAGATCGACGGCTCGGCCACGTTTGGCATCGACGTGCGGCTGCCCGGCATGCTGTACGCCGTCGTCGCGCGCTGCCCGGTGTTCGGCGGCAAGGTCGCGTCGGTCAAGGACGCCCAGGCGAAGCTCGTCCCCGGCGTGCGGCACGTCGTGCAGATTTCGAGCGGCGTCGCGGTCGTCGCCGACAGCACGTGGGCGGCTATGGAAGGGCGCCGCGCCCTCGACATCACGTGGGACGAAGGGCCGACCGCCAGCGTCTCGAGCGAGAGCCTGACGAAGATGTTCGCGGATCTCGTCGCCACGCCTGGCGCGGAGGCGCGCAAGGTGGGCGACGCGGCGGCGGCGCTGGCGACCACAGCCCGAAAGATCGATGCCGTGTTCGAGGTGCCGTTCCTCGCGCATGCCCCGATGGAGCCGCTCAACTGCACGGCGGACGTCAAAGCGGATCGCTGCGACGTGTGGGCCTCCACGCAGGGACAGACCGCCGCGCGCCAGGTGGGCGCGAGCGTGACCGGCCTCGCTCCCGACAAGGTCTTCGTGCACACGCTGTACATGGGCGGTGGCTTCGGACGCCGCACCGCGTCGGACTACATGGGCGAGGCGGTGGAGATTTCGAAGGCCGTCGGCGTGCCGGTGAAGCTGACGTGGTCGCGGATCGACGACACCAGGCACGATCGGTATCGCCCCGCGTCCTATGTTCGGTTCAGCGGCGGCGTGGATGCGCAGGGATGGCCGGTAGCGTTGACCGCGCGCATCGCCTGCCCCGCGTTCAGCGGGCCGCGGCCGGGCGTCGATCGCGCGGCCGTCGAGGGTGCGGCCGACATCGCGTACGCCATTCCGAACATCCTCGTCGAATATCACAACCCGGACACGCGCATTCCCACGCACTACTGGCGATCGGTCGGCTACTCGCAGAACACGTTCTTCACCGAGTGCTTCCTGGACGAGCTGGCGGCGCTTGGCGGCAAGGACCCCCTGGACGTGCGCCGCCGGCTGCTGCAGGGCCAGCCGCGCATGCTCGCCGCGCTCGAGCTGGCCGCCGCGAAAGCCGGCTGGGGCACGGCGCCGCCGGCCGGACGCGCGCGCGGTCTGTCGGTGGTGAACAACATCGGCAGCTTCACGGCGCAGGTCGCGGAGGTGTCGATGTCCGCCGGGGCCATTCGCGTGCATCGCGTCGTCTGTGCCGTGGACTGCGGCCACGTCGTCAATCCGGCGATCGTACGGCAGCAGATTGCGAGCGGCATCATCTATGGTCTGTCGGCGGCGCTGAAGGGCGCGATCACGATCGATCGCGGCCGCGTCCAGCAAGCCAGCTTCAGCGACTACGAGGTCATCCGGATGCCCGAGGCGCCGGTCGTCGAGGTGCACATCGTGCCCAGCACGCAGTCGCCCGGCGGCATCGGCGAGGCGTCGGTGCCCGGCATCGCGCCGGCCGTCGCCAACGCGGTTTTCACGCTGACCGGCAAGCGCGTTCGGCGCCTGCCGATGCAAACCGACTCGCTCGCATAGCACGCGGGCCGGGTCGAACGCACGATCGTCGCGGCCCCCACGACGATCATGAGAAAGGACGTGCACGATGAAAGATGTGGGCCTCCCCGCGCTGTACGCCTTCACGGCGATTGCCATTCTGTCGATGCTGCTGTTCGTCGGAGCGGTCGCCTTCGCGTACTGGGCGGATTCGTACGCGTCGCCAGGCTGGAACGAGCAGTCGGTGCCGGCGGCGACTGTGGAGTAAGACGATCTCTGTCGGTACGTCGGGTACGCGGGTACGCCGGTACGTCGGGTCCGAGGAACCTGCATTCGCATCATCTTCTTGGTAAGGGCTCGTGAACTGAATAAGTTGACGAGCGTCAGCTCGTTCCTCGGACCCGGCGTACCCGCGTACCCGCGTACCTGACGTACCCGTCCCACGCGGGTACGTCGGGTCCGAGGAACCTGCATTCGCATCATCTTCTTGGTAAGGGCTCGTGAACTAAATAAGTTGACGAGCGTCAGCTCGTTCCTCGGACCCGGCGTACCCGCGTACCCGCGTACCTGACGTACCTGACGTACCCGACCATCGGTGACGCGATGCTGATCTTTGGCTGAATTGCCCACACACTGTGTAGCGGCTTGCGTGGACGCCGCGTCGGCCGCGGGTATCTGTTTTGCATTTTGCATCTTTTACCAATGCACGTTCCTCACAGCCCGCTGTCCTGGTCGGAATTCGCCCGTCGCACCGTTCGTGAGACGATCGCTGACGACGGCTTTGGTCTTGCCGCGCAGCTGGCGTACTACTTCGTCCTCTCGCTCTTCCCGGCGCTTCTTGGACTCATCGCGCTGGCGAGCTTCTTTCCGCTCGTGCATGTCAGCCGCGACCTGCTCCGGCTGCTGGATCCCATCGCGCCCAGTGAGGTGATCGACCTGATCCGCACGGAGCTGCAGCGCATCGCCAACGGCGATCGCGCCGGCCTGCTGAGCGTCGGCGTGGCCGGCGCGCTCTGGAGCAGCTCAACCGCGATGACGGCGATCATCGACGTCATGAACCATGCGTACGAGCTGCGCGAGACGCGTGCATGGTGGCGCGTCCGGGCGCGCGCCATCGTGCTCACGATCGGCCTCGCGGCGTTTGTCCTGGTCTCGATCACGCTCGTGCTCGCAGGCCCCGAGCTTGCCGACCTCGTCGGCCGGCTGGGCGCGGGCGCGGTCGTGGCGTGGATGTGGAAGGTCGGCCAATGGCCGCTCGTCTTCGTGCTCGTGGCGGCCGGGATGGCGGCGATCTATCTGTTCGGCCCGGATGCGCGGCAACGGTGGACGCGGGTCGTCCCCGGGGCGATTTCGGCCGCGGCCCTGTGGCTGATCGGCTCGCTCGGATTCCGGTTCTACGTCGTCAACTTCGGCGCGTATGCCACCTCGTACGGGGCCATCGGCGCGGTGATCGTTCTGCTGCTCTGGTTCTACCTGCTGGCGCTCGCGATCGTGGTCGGCGCCGAGGTCAACGCGGCGATCGAGCACGCCTCGCCGCTCACGAACGTGGTTGGCACCCCGGATGGCCAAGCCACTACCCAGAGCTGATGCTGAGCGGCCCCTGGCGAACCGCGTTTGACGTACCGAGGGCCCCCGGTCGCCGGCACCGCCCGGCCATCGCGTGCCGCCGCCGGTTGGATTAGGATCGGATCGACGTGCAACGCGTACTTGTCTCTCTCATCGTGCTGCTGACCGTCGCGTGCGGCAGCAGCGCTACGTCCCCCACCGGCACGGCGGCGAGCCTTCCGGAAGGCTTGTGGCTCGGCACCGTGACGCAGACCACCGCAAGCGGCGGCCCAGAATGCCTGCTGACCTTCCAGTCGAGCAACGGCGTGCCGGTCACCTACACCCTGCAAATCAACCGCACGGGCTCGGATCTCACGGCGACCACCGTGTCGGCCGCGACGAACCAGACGTGTGACTACACGGGCACGTGGAGCTCGCCGTCGATCAGCCTCACGGCCACGGCGTGCGCCCCGGAAGCGTTCCAGCTCACGTGCAACGGCGTCGCGCGCGACGTGTATCGAGTGTCTCGGACCTATGCGGGCACGCAGAACAGCAACGTGCTGACGGGCAGCACGGCCGACACGTGGAACGTGTTCGACGCCGGCGACAAGGTCACCATGCTCAACACGGTGAAGACCACGAGCACCTTCATCCTGCGCCGGTAGCTCGCCATGGCCGAAAAGACCGACGCGAAGGGCCCTGATTTCCGTCAAGGATTCCCTGTCAAGGATCTTCCCGACCGCGGCACCGTCGCCGGGCGCGTCGGCGACGATGAGGTCGTGCTGGCCCGAAACGGCGAAGCGTTTTTCGCCGTTGGCGCGCACTGCACGCACTACCACGGCCCGCTCAAGGACGGCGTGGTCGTGGGCGACACGATTCGCTGCCCGTGGCATCACGCGTGCTTCAGCCTGGCGAGCGGGGAGCCGCTCAGGCCCCCCGCGCTCGATCCCGTCGCCTGCTGGCGCGTCGAACGAGTGGGCGACACGGTCTACGTGCGCGAACAGGTCACGAAGCCAGCCGCCCGGCCGCTGCCGGCCGCCGGACCACAATCGATCGTCATCATCGGCGGCGGCGCCGCCGGTCTTGCCGCGGCCGACATGCTTCGGCGCGAGGGGTACGCGGGCACGATCACGATGCTCAGCGCCGACAGTTCGGCGCCGCCGGATCGTCCGAACCTGTCGAAGGACTTCCTGGCCGGCACCGCGCAGGAGGACTGGATCCCGCTCAAGTCGCCGGACTTCTACGCGGAGCAGAAGATCGACCTCGTGCTCGACGCGCGCGTCTCGACGATCGACGTCGCGGGCAAGCGCGTCCGTGCCGAGAACGGGAACGCGTACGGCTTCGACCGCCTGCTGATAGCGACGGGCGCCGATCCCGTTCACCTGGACGTTCCGGGTGCGTCACCGGAGCAGGTGTTCTACCTGCGATCGTTCGACGACAGCCGCCGGATCGTGGACCGCGCCGCTTCCGCGTCGTCGGTGGTCGTCGTCGGCGCGAGCTTCATCGGCCTCGAAGTGGCGGCGTCGCTGCGGGCTCGCAATCTGGCGGTGCACGTCGTCGCACCGGAGCGCCAGCCCCTCGAGCGGATCATGGGTCCGGAAGTCGGGCGCTTCATCAGGAAACTGCACGAGGATCACGGCGTGGCCTTCCATCTGGGACAGACCGTCGATCGCGTGGCCGGCCGAACCGTCACGCTCAAGGACGGCAGCACCGTGGACGCGGATTTCATCGTTCTCGGCGTCGGCGTGCGCCCGGCGGTCGTCGTTGCCGAGCGGGCGGGCCTTTCGATGGATCGCGGCATCGTCGTCAACGAATACCTCGAAACGAGCGCGCCCGGGATTTTCGCCGCTGGCGACGTCGCTCGCTGGCCCGATCCGCATACCGGCGACCGGATTCGCGTCGAACACTGGGTCGTCGCCGAACGCATGGGCCAGGTCGCGGCGCGCAACATGCTGGGCCGGCAGGAACGCTACGATGCAGTACCGTTCTTCTGGAGCCAGCACTACGACGTGACGATCAACTACGTCGGTCACGCGGAGAAATGGGACGCGATCAGCGTGGACGGGTCGCTCGAACAGCAGGACGCCGCCGTGACGTATCGCCTTGCCGGCAAGACGCTCGCGGTCGCGACCGTGTTTCGCGACAAGGCCAGCCTCGAAGCCGAGGTCGCCATGGAACGAGGAGCGAACTAGCGTTCTCCGGTTGGGCGTGGTACGTCGGGCGCGCCCGACTGCGAGCGAGCCGACGCCCGCCTCCGTTCACCTCAGTGTCTCTTGAAGTACTGGACCGCGCGCTCGTGGCGCTCGGCCGCAGCCCGCGTCCGGAACGTGCCGAGGTTGCGGCGGCGGCCCGTCTTCCGGTCTTTCTTTCGCGAATACAGCCGGTACCGGCCGTCTGGCAGCTTGCGAATCATGGGCGCCTCCTTCAAGGCTGCCTGAAAGGAATGCAACGACCCTGCCGCCCGCCGCTGGCAGGGCGAAGATCCCGCACCAGCCAAGGATTTCTCCGCAGGCGCGCCCGGGCAGAGCACTGCCTATTCGCGAACGGGCAGCAGATCGTCAAGGCACGCGTGTTGCACATTCCCTGGTGGCCGGCACCTGGCCGGCCGATTTCCCAGGAGGTCCCTATGAACATGGTGCGTTGGGATCCATTCAAAGAGCTCGAATCCTTCTCCACCCGCCTGAACCAGATGCTTGGACAGCCGGTGGAGCCCGGACGTCGCGAGGACGCGATGTTCGCCGACTGGTCGCCCGCCCTCGACGTCGAGGAGCGCGATCAGGAATATCTCGTGAAGACGGATCTGCCCGACGTGAAGAAGGAGGCCGTCAAAGTCGGGATCGAGAACGGCGTGCTCACGATCGAGGGCGAGCGGAAGTACGAGAAGGACGAGATGACGAAGCGCGTGCACCGGATCGAGCGGGAGTACGGCAAGTTCGTGCGCCGGCTCGCGATGCCGGGTGAAGTCGATCAGCAGAAGGTCGGCGCGGAATTCAAGGACGGCGTCCTGACGGTGCATCTGCCGAAGTCCGCGATGGCCCGTTCGCGACAGGTCGACATCAAGGTCGCCTAGGAGGTCGTCATGACAATGACAGCTGTCAGCAGCGCCTTGCACGAGCACGTCATGCACGAGCTCGCGTGGGATCCGCAGGTGACGTCGGGGGACATCGGCGTCACGAGCCACGACGGGGTCGTGACGCTGACCGGCTTCGTGCCGACCTTCGCGGAAAAGATCGCGGCAGAACGCGCCGCGTTCCGCATCCAGGGCACGCGGGCGGTGGCCAACGATCTTGTCGTCCGGCTCAGCAACGAGCGCACAGACCCTGATCTGGCGCGGGATGCCGCCAGCGCTCTCCGGCTCAACCTGAGCGTGCCGCCGTCGGTCAAGGTGGCGGTCCGCAGCGGGTACCTGACGCTCGAAGGCGCGGTGGACTGGTGGTACCAGCGCAACGCCGCCGAGGAGGCCGTGCGCCACGTGACCGGCGTTCGCGGCGTCCACAACAGCATCACCGTCAAACCGCACGTGTCGGCCTCGGTCGTCAAGACCCGGATCGAGGACGCGCTGCGGCGGAGCGCTGAAGTCGACTCACGCAACGTGCACGTGACGACGGTGAATGACAAGGTCGTGTTGAACGGCACGGTCCGCTCGTACGCGGAACGGATGGAGGCGGCACGCGCCGCCTGGGCTTCCCCGGGCGTCACTGCCGTCGACAACCACATCGAGGTCACGCCCTGAAGCGCGTCCTCGCGTTGGCCGGGACGATCGGGGCCGTGTTCGTCGGCTTCGCCACGATCGTCCAGCCGTGGTATGCCCGGTGGGGCGCGACCAATGAGGAAGTGGCCGCGTCACTGCCGGGCGACGGCATCATCGCGGGTCCGGTGACGCAAGAGACGCACGCGGTCACGATCGACGCGCCCGCCGAGCGCGTCTGGCCGTGGCTGGCCCAGCTCGGCCAGGACCGCGGCGGTTTCTACAGCTATGACTTCCTCGAAAACCTCGTCGGCTGCCGGATGCCGACCGACGATGTGCTTCGGCCCGACCGGCAGGCCTGGGCGATCGGCGACCGCCTCTGGATGTATCCGCCGGACGCCGCGGGCGGCATTGGCTACGCGGTCCTGCGCGAGTACGTTCCTGGCCGCGCGCTCGCCTTCGGCACCCACGTCCCAAGTGACTCGGCGTCAGTCGACCAAGGCAGCTGGACCTTCGTGCTGAGCCCCGTCGGTGCCGACCGCACGCGGTTGATCGTGCGCACGCGCACTCAGTCCACGAGCGCCTGGACTTTGCCCGGGGCGTTCGGCCGTTGGATCTTCTCTCCGGCTCACTTCGTCATGGAGCGCCGGATGATGATCGGCCTCAAGGATGTCGCCGAACGGGGGGCACGCGCGCGTACCGCGAATCACCTCGAGATCGCGCTCTGGACCGCCACGCTCCTGGCACTGCTCGTCCTGGTCACTCTGGTCTTCACCCGCCGCCAGTGGCATCGGCCGCTCGCCGGTGCGGCGTGCCTGGCCCTGCTCTTCATGTTCCTGACGCTTCGGCAGCCGCCGCTCATGGCTGGCGTCCTGCTGGTGATGGCCGCGATCGCGGTCAACTGGCACGACGCGCGCCACGTCCCGCCGGCCGCGGCAGCCTGAATCACGTCCCGGCCGTCGCGACCCGGCCTCGATAGAAGATTCGCTTGAACGCCTCGACGGCCAGCACGTACGCGGCCGTAATCGCCAGCAGCACGGCCATGGTGCCGGCCCGAAGGGGCGTGAAGCCAAGCCAGCCCGCACCGGGCAACCAGGGCACGGTGACGGCCACCGCGGCCGTTCCAGCGGTCATCCACAGCAGCAGCTTACCCGGACGACTGCGCAGCGCCGGCCGTGCCGTACGCACCACCAGGGCAACGGCCAGTTCCGTCAGCAGCGACTCGACAAACCACGCCGTCTGAAACACGAACACGTCCGCGTGCAGCCACGCCAGCAGCACCACGAAGGTCAGCACATCGAACAACGAGCTCAGCAGCCCGAACTGGGTCATGAATCGGCCGATGAAATGCAGGTCCCATCGGGGCGGCCGCACGATGATTTCGGGATCCACATGGTCGTCGGCAAGACCAAACGCCGGGAGATCGCTCAACAGGTTGTTGAGCAGGATTTGCGCCGCCGTCATCGGGAGGAAGGGCAGGACCAGCGAGGCGCCCGCCATGCTGATCATGTTGCCAAGGTTGGCGCTCATCGTGATGAGCAGGTACTTGATCGTGTTGGCGAAGGTCTGCCGTCCCGCCTCGATGCCGGCGCGGATCACGCCGAGATCGCGCTCGAGCAGTACGAAATCCGCGGCGTCGCGAGCAACGTCGACGGCGGTCTCGACCGACAGGCTGGTGTCCGCGACGTGCATTGCGGGAGCGTCGTTGATTCCGTCACCGAGGAATCCCACGACGTGCCCGTTGGCCTTGAGCGCGCGAAGGACGCGAACCTTCTGGTTTGGATCCATCTCGGCGTAGACGTTGGTCGACTCGACGCGCCGGCGGAGCGCCGTATCATCGAGCCGGTCGACGTCTTCGCCGGTCAGGACCGCGCTGGAAGGCAGGCCGACTTCAGCGGCGACATGCGCAGCCACGAGCCGATGGTCCCCGCTCAGCAGAGCCACCCGCACGTTGAGCCGCGAGAGATCGGTCAGGGCCTGCGGAGCGTCGGCCTTCGGGCGATCCAGGAACGTCAGGAATCCCTGGAGGGTCAGCCCGGTTTCGTCCGCACGTGTGAAACGATCCGCTCGCGGCAGCAGGCGCGAGGCGATCGCAAGGACCCGGGTCCCGGCGCGGCTCCACTCAGCGACCATTTCTTCCAGCGCGGCACGCGCGGCCGCATCGAGGGGCGCCGGCCCCGCCAGGGCGCAGGCCGCCATGACCGGTGCCGCCGCGCCCTTCGTGATGATTCGGGCGGCGTCGCCCTCGGCGACGACCACGCTGGTGCAGCGGCGCGTGAAGTCAAACGGAATCTCTGCGAGCTTCTCGACTGGCGGGCCCGCGTCGCGGAGACTTTCCAGAACGGCTTGATCCAGAGGATTGCGTCCCGCGGCGAGTTCGGCGGCCATTCGTGCCAGGCCCGCAACCTCGAGCGACGGCCGTCCGTTCACATCGAGGCACTGATCCAATCGAACGACGCCCTCGGTCAGCGTGCCGGTCTTGTCGGTGCAAAGCACATCCATCGTCCCGAGGTTTTCAATCGCATTCAGCCGGCGGACCAGCACGCCGCGGCGCGCCATGATCTGCGCGCCTCGTGCCAGGTTGACCGTCAGGATCGCGGGCAACAGCTCGGGGCTGAGGCCCACGGCCAGCGCGATGGAAAACAGCAGCGTCTCGACCGGCGGACGATGCCGGAGGACGTGGACCGCGAAGACCAGCAGCACGAGTATCAGCATGGCCGTCGTGACGAAATAGCCGAAACGACGCAGTCCACGGTCGAAGCTGTGTTCCGGTGCCGGGCGCGTCAGGTGCCAGGCGATGCCAGCCACTTCGGTGTCCGGGCCGGTGTGGACGGCCAGCGCCACCGCCGTGCCCGTCTGCACGCTCGTGCCGGCGTAGAGGACGTTGGATCGCGCGGCCAGTGGCGTGCTGACCGGCGTGATGCCGGGCGCCTTCTCCACGGGAAAGCTCTCGCCGGTCAGGACGGCTTGAACGACAAAGAGGTCCGCGGCCTCGATCGCCACGCAGTCGGCCGGCACGAGGTCGCCGGGAGCCAGGTGGACGATGTCGCCCGGGACGAGGTCTTCCCGCGGGATGTCCGTCGGGCGGCCATCTCGAACAACCGTGGCGCGTGCTCGGATTCGGCGGCGCAGGTCCGCGGCGGCAGTCTCCGCCTGGTACTCGCGGGCATAGCCAATACCGACGGTCACGGCCACAATCGCGAGAACGAATGAGGCCTCGGTCCACTCGCGAGTCAGCAACGCAACAAGGGCGGCGAGCACGAGCAGGATCAGCAACGGATTCGCGAGTTGTCGCCCGAGGATCCGAAGCCGCCGCGATGCCTGCTTTCCCGGAGAGAGATCCGGACGACGCCTGGCCGCCGCTTCGGCCGAGGTCAGCCCGGAAAGGTCGCTCTGCAGCTGCCCGATAAGATCGGCCAGAGGTATCGACCAAAACGGCCTTGCATGTGCGGGCGCGGGCACCGGGTGGACTCATGCAATGGCACTGCCGGGGGCCTCGACACGGCCGAGGGCAAGCGTGCCCCCGGGGGGCGTGAAATTTTCAGCGGCCGCTCCGCACTCTTCCCTACCCACCCTCGCCGAAGAGGCTTGATTGATTGGGACACGACGCGGGTCGCAACCTGGCACCGGACCTGCAAAGCCACCCGCTATGCAGGTCGAGGCCTGGAGCATGGTCCTCGCTGCCGGCGCGGGACGCCGGCTCTCACCTATCACGCATCACGTCCCCAAGCAGTTCTGGCGACACGACGACGGGACGTCGCTGCTCGACGAGACGCTCCTTCGACTTGCTCCCCTCATCCCGGCTTCCCGAACGATTACCGTCGTGGACGACTCGCATCGTCACTACGTCGCCGAGCTTCCGCATCCGGAAACCCTCGGCGACGTCGTGTATCAGCCGCTGGACCGGGGCACTGCCGCGGGCGTGCTGCTCGGACTGGTGGAAGTGACGGCGCGGGTGGGCGACGCGACGGTGTTTCTGGCGCCATCGGATCATGGCGTCCTGCAACCGGAGGTCTTCCGGGAGGGCCTCCGGCACGCCGCCCGTGCAGTCGCCTACGACAATCGGCGAGTAGTCCTGCTCGGTGTGCAACCGGATCGCGCGTGCGAGGATTACGGCTGGATTCTGCCAGACCGCGCGTCGCGACCCTACGAACTGGTGCCAGTCGCCGGCTTTCGCGAGAAGCCCACGGCCGCGGAGGCTCGCGAGTTCTTCAGCTCGGGCGCCGTCTGGAGCACGATGGTCCTGGCCGCGCGGACTTCCGCACTCCTCGCAGTGTTTCGCCGCCACCTCCCGGGGCTGTACCGCGCGCTGGCGCCGATGATCCACCTCGGCGCCGCTGACCGAGGAGCCTACGCGGCGGCCGTCTATCCAGGACTTCCCACTCGTGACTTCTCACGGGACCTGCTGACCCAGGCCACCGGCCTGTCGCTGCTCGCCTGGCCGGCATCCATGGGCTGGCGGGATCTCGGCACGCCCGAACGCTACGCCACGTGGATGAGCGGCCGCCGCACGGCCCAGCCGCGCGTCATTCCCGCGGCGTGAATCATGGACGCCGGGACGGCCCGTGCCCTCGTGGCCGAGTATTACGCTGACCCAATCGTCCGGTCGAGACTTCGCGAATACTGCGGCGACACCGGAACCGGCAGCACTGCGGCGTTCATCGCCGGACTCGATCCTGCCGCGCAACCGGAGCAGACGTGGTGGGACGCGGCCATCGCCGCACCAGCACGACTCGAAGAGCTGGCCGACCACGGCGGCGACTTGTCACGCTCGCTGTGGGATGCCAACGCCTTGATCTTCCTCCTCGATCTCGATTATCAGAACCTCGACGCGCCCGCCGAACCGTTCACGCATGTCACCGACGTGTTCTTCAAGCTCGAGCACACCTATCGCGCAACCATACGGTGCCTGGAGCGAAGCGGCATTCATCCGATCGTCACGGCGACGGGACGTGGCTACCACGTGGTCGGACGGATCCCGCTCGACGATCCGGTCGTGGATGCGCTCGCGACGCTCAGTCCCGTTCCGCCCTGGCTGACGACTCTTCGCGACCGACACGGCGCGGACATCGATGCGATCTTGACCGCGCGCCAGGCGACGGCGGCGGCAGGGCTCGGACGGACGATCGAGTTCTTGGCCCACACGGTCCTGCGCGAAGCCCAGCCGCTCAGCCTCGTGCCGGTCGTCGTCAACGGCACGGCTGTCGGATCGGGCTGGTTGGGGCGCGAATGCGTGTCGATCGACTTCTCGCACGTCGGCGATCCGTACGACGTCCGGCACGTGCGCCTGGGGCTCGGCGCCTATCAATGGCACCGGACGCGGCCGGATATCTTCGGATCCGAGGTCGCGGCCCTGCCGCCGTTTGCGGCCGTGCCCCGCACTCAATCGTCGCTGGAAGCGTTTCTGCTCGCTGGACGGGACTTCGACGTCGCGCGGCGTCTCGCGCGGACGCAGAGCAACCTGATACCCGACATCGCTCCCGGCATTGCCCGGCTCGTCCGTCGATACGGCGGCTCGCGTCTGGCCGCGTTCCATCGCGACTTCGACGACGAGCGTCGGCTGGACGCCAGCACCGCCGATCTGCAACCGCCCGCGGATCTGACCCCGTGTGTGCGACGACCGATCGATCGGCCGAACGACCTGCTGCTGAAACCCGAGTACCTGCAGAACCTGGTCCGCGGGCTCATGGCGCGCGGGTGGACGCCGGCGCGCATCGCCAGGCTCGTCGGCCGCGAGTACGGCCAGGACCATGGTTGGGGCGATCGCTGGACACGCCTCGATATTCAGACGCGCGCAGATTTCGACGTGCGGGTCTTCGCCGGGCTCATCGTGACGGGCGTCGATCAGCTCCTGGACTTCAACTGCACGTCGTCACAGGAAAAAGGGCTCTGTCCCTTCACCGGTTGCGCGCAGGACCTGCGGGACGAGCGGGCCCGGCTGCGCACGCTCGTTCAGTCATGAGCTGGCGTCTGGGCATTGCCACCGGGGTCTGCACGACCCGCCCGATTCTCGACGTCCTGCCGCTCATCCGGTCGGCTGGCGCCGAGGGTGTCGAGATCGGCACGCCTCCGGCTCACTTCAACCCGTGGAACGCCAAGGACGTGGACGCCGTGCTGGCGGGCCTGGACCATTGGCGGCTCAGCGCCGTCTCGATCCACGCGCCGTTCGGCGGGTCGCTGGACCTCGCGGATCCGAATCCCGACCACCGCCGTCAGGCCATCGACGCGGTGATGACGGCGGCAAGCGCGCTCAGGCGCTTCGGCGGACGACTGGTCGTCGTGCATCCGAGTGATTTGCGAAGACACGACCATGACGCGCCTTCGCGGCTGCACGACTCGGCGCACAGCCTGAGCGTGCTTGCCGATCGCTGCGCTCGTCAGGATCAGCGGCTGGTCGTCGAGACACCGCTGCCGCACTTGATCGGAGGCGATCCGGAGGAATTGGCGTTCCTGCTCGGCCGTCTGCCGCCGGACGTCGGCGTGTGCGCCGACACGGGCCACACTTTCCTCGGGCGGCACTGGCACCGCGTCCTCGAAGTGGCCGGGCCGCGACTTGCCCACGTTCATGCCAGCGACAATCACGGAACCCGCGACGATCACCTGGCGCCGGGAGACGGCGCGATCGACTGGGCGGACGTCGCGCGCTCGTTGCGGGCGGCGCGGTTCTCCGGGTGGATCATGCTCGAGCTGTCATGCGTAGATCAGGCCGCGCTGAACGGACAGCTCGCGCACGCCTTTCGACGCGGGCTCGCGCTCCTGCAGCCGTGAGGCCAAATCGTCAGTAGTCCGTCAGCGTTCGCGGTCTGAACGCGGCCCGCAGGGCGTTCAGGACGGTGGCGGCATCCAGCACTTCCTGCGCGACGGCGCCCGCCAGGGCCGGCAGCCACCCGACCACGGCGAGCATCATGCCGGCGATGCTCAGCGCCATGCCGCCCACGGCGCTCTGCAGCGCCACGCGGCGCGTGCGCGCGGCGATGTGCAGCAGCTCGTCCACGCGCGCCAGCGAGCCGTCGAGCACCACGGCGTGCGCCGCCTCCGCGGCGACATCCTGTGTCTGGCCGAGCGCGACGGCGACCGTCGCCACGACCATCGCCGGCGCGTCGTTGAGCCCGTCGCCGACGAACAGTGTCGGCTGCCGGGCGGTCTCGCGCTCGACGAGCGCGACCTTCTGCTCCGGACTCTGGTTGAAACGCACGTCGGTAATGCCGACCATGCTGGCCAGGTAGCGCACTTCCGATTCCCGATCGCCCGAGGTCATCAGGATGCGGCTGATGCCGTGCCGCGGCGCGAGATGACCGACGAAGGCTCCGCTCTCCTGTCGGGGCGTATCACGGAAACGCAGCAGCGCCGAGACCCGCCCGTCGACGATGACGACGCACTCGAGACCGGACGTATCGCCGGGCAGGTCGTCCGGCCAGTCCGCGGCCGCCGCGCGCCGGCTCGTCATCCTGACGTGGCGACCGTCCACTCTCCCCGACAGGCCTTGCCCGGGCCGCTCGCTGACGGCCAGGACCGGCAGCAGCCGGAGGTTCGCACTCGCGGCGGCCGCCGTCACCGCCGGCGCGAGCGGGTGCCTGGAGTACTGCTCGAGGCTTGCGGCGATCGCCAGGATGTCCGCACGATCGACGCCCGCTCGGCAAAACGTCTCCGCCAGCACCGGCCGCCCCATGGTCAATGTGCCCGTCTTGTCGAAGACGATCGTTCGACACGCGCCGAGGCGCTCGAGAATCGCCGGATCCTTGATGAGAATGCTGCGCTGGGCCGCGAGCGACACGCCACCGATGATGGCGACCGGAATGGCCAGCAGCAACGGGCACGGCGTGGCGATCACGAGCACAGCCAGGAACCGCTGTGGCTCGCCGCTCACGGCCCATCCGGTGGCCGCCACGGCCACGGCCAGCGGGGTGTACCACGCGCCCAGCCGGTCAGCCAGGCGCCGCATCGGCGGGCGTCGCTCCTCCGCCGCGCGCACGATTGCGATGATGCGCGCGTATCGGGAGTCGACCGGCAAGCGCGTCGCCTTGATGGTCAGGGCGCCGTCCTGATTGACGGCGCCCGACATCACCGAGGCGCCAACGGTCTTGCGCATCATGAACGGCTCGCCGCTCAGATACGACTCGTCCATCGTCGAGGACCCGGCGACGACTTCGCCGTCCGCCGGGCAGGTCTCGAACGGCAGCACGACCAGGATGTCGCCGACGCGGATCGCGTCGAGCGCCACGTCTTCGACGGCATCGCCGTTTCGGCGATGCGCCCGGGTTGGATGCCGTCGAGCGAGCGCGTCGAGGACTGCGGACGCACGGCGCGTCGCGTACTGCTCCAGCGCCTGACCGCCGGACAGCATCAGAATGACGACGACGGCAATCAGGAACTCGCCGAGCAGCGCCGCGGTGAGAATGGAGAGCCCGGCCAGCAGGTCGGATCCGAACTTCCGGGCGGCGAGGCGGCGCCCGAGATCCAGGATCAAGGGGACGCCGCCGACCGCGAGTGCGAGCACCAGTGGCCATTTCGCGGCGCTCACCCCCGCGGCCAGACGAATTACACCGCTGGCGGCGATGGCGAGGAGGGCGAGCGTCGCTATACGCGCGTCTCGCCCGCGCCACAGGCTGGTCAACACTCGCGGTCGGCGGCGCCGACGGCCACCGGCACCGGGTACTCGCCGCGGACGATATGCACACCGACCTCCCGTTAGCTGGTCCCGGCCACTCGTTGTCAACGCAAGTACGATGCCTGCATGGCGGACGCGTCCCGGGCTCCGAAGCATCGCCCGACATCGAGTTCAGCTGCAGAAAAAGCCGCAGGTGGACGAGAACTTTTCCGCAGCCCGAGAGGTTTGTCGCAGTCAGAAGGTGCCCGAGCCATCGGCACTGCCCTTGCACCGTCTACACTGACACCGATGGTCCAGGCGACGTCGACGATCAGCCGGTCCACCGCAGGCGCGCGTCTCAACGCGTGCGAGCTCGAGATTGACCTGTTCTGCCGAGGTTTGCGGATCCCCGAGGACGTATCGCTCGAGGGCGCGCGAGGCGTGTCGCGGACGCGAGCCGGACTCGGGTCTGGCCTCGAGGTCGTGCTCCCGACGGAGAGCCGCGCCAAACGCGAGATCTGGGTCAACGTCCCCGTCGCCGAGCCGTTCGCCCAGTCATCACCGTACGTCCTGTCCGGCGGGCCGGACGCCGGGCACACCATCGTCGATACCCGATCGGAGCTTCGCTACCCCGTCAGGCTGCCAGCTGAACCCGGTTGGTACGGCCGGCTCACGTCGGGCGGCCTGCAGATGCATCGGATAGGCGTGCTTCAGGGCACCTATCTCGGCATCTATGTCAACCCGGTCTGCGCCTTTTGGAATTACGACCCGGCGGTCAACTGCCGGTTCTGTACCACCGGGCAGAACGTCGGACAGAACGAGGCCGTGGAAAAGACCATCGAAGACGTCGTCGAGACGTGCCGCGCGGCCCGCGACGAATCCGGCGTCACGTTCGTGCATCTCAACGGCGGCTTCCAGGGCACGCGCGGGCTGCGGTTCACCGAGCCGTACGTCCGCGCGATCAAGGATCGCGTCGGCTTGCTCGTCGGCGTGCAACTGGCGCCCGAGCGCGATTTCCGCGGATACGATCGCCTCATCGAGGCGGGCGTGGACCATCTGTCGCTCTGCGTCGAATTGATGGATCCCGAGTGGTTCGAGCGCATCTGCCCCGGCAAGGCGCGCATGATGGGCCAGGAACTGTTCTTCGAGGCGATGGCGTACGCCGCGAAGCGGCTGCCGCCCGGCGCGGTCTCGGGCGAGATCATCGCCGGGATCGAGCCGGTCGAGCGCACGCTCGAGGCGATCGACTACATCACTTCGCTCGGCGCCTTCCCCACCGTCTGCATCTTCCGACCGACGATCGAGTCGGACATGGAGGACTGGCCCGCGCCGGCCTACGACGACATGCGGCGCGTGATGCGCCACGTCTACCTCGCCTGCCGCAGGCACTGGCTGCCGATCGGCGCCGCGCCGAACATCGAAGTCAGCATCGTCGTCAATCCTGACGACACAACGCTGCTGGCCGACGGCGATCTCTCGGACTACGGCTACGCGATGTGGCGGCGGTTCGTGAAAGTGGCGGCCGCGCCCGTCTTCCGCTGGCGGATGCGCACGCGGGAACCCCGCTAGTCGGATGTCACTCGACTGTGTAACACCGCGGCCTACTTCAGGCTCATCATGTAGGCCGTCAATGCCTCGACGTCCGCATCGGAGAGCTTGTGCGACTTCATATACGTCGACATGGGCATCTTGGGCTTCGTGGTCAGCTTCGCTTCCATCTCGGCCGGATTGGTGAGCCACTTCTTGATGTCGGCCGCCGAGAGCTTGCCGCCGATGCCGTCGAGGGCTGTGGACAGCTTCCCGCCCTGGCCCTTGATGGCGTGGCAGGTCGAGCACTTCTGGGTCTCGTAGACTTTCATCCCGGCCGCGACTTTGGCCGGATCCGGTGTCTGCGCAGCCAGGACGGCGGTCGCCATTGCCGCGCCAAGAATCGTCGTGAGCAACGTACGCATGAAGTTCTCCCCTTGAAGTTCTACCAGTGCACGATCAACCGACCCCAGTAAGTATGTGCCGTGTATGGCAGATGCAGATATTCATACCCAATTAGCCGGCGGTTCGGCAAGTTGATCCGCGCAATCGCCTCGCCGTCGGGCCCGAAGTCTCTACTCCGCCTGGATCAAAGGCCTACGGCCGCCGCCGTCGAGCCCGCGATGGCCGACGACGGGCGCGACGTCGTATCGGCCGACGAGCCGGGCGGCCGTGTGCATGACTTCCTGGGCGAGGCCGATCCCGAGATTCCGCGCAAGCGTCCAGCCGAAATGAAATCGATGCCGGACGGGCCACTTGAGCTCGTTGTCGCCGAACATGGTGCCGTGATTGACGAGCTCGGCGGCTCGTTGACTCAGCTCGCCCCTGTGCTCGGTCGTCGTCAGGGCTTCGCGGGCCGCGGACAGCCGCCTGGCCACGCCATCAAATGTCGCAGCATCGATGAGCCCGTAGCGCCGTTTGATCTCGTTCAATCGCTCAGCCACGTCGTAGGTGGCCTTGACGATGTCCTCGCGAGTCAACGAGCGCGTCTCGTAAGACAGAATCTGTTGCCATCCGTCGTGCAGGAAGGCGTGCCGATGATCCTCGAGGGTCGTGCAGCCGCGCCGGTAGCCCAAAGCCGGCTGTTCGAAGGCGCGACTCCCGGGATCGAGGAAGGGGCCGAGCGGCGCAACAAACGGCCGCAGCCGACCTCCGACGCCGAACCTGCGCAGCAGATGGTCGCAATAGTCGGCGATCGCCAGGACGTCCTCGCGGCGTTGGTCGGCGAGTCCGACCATGAAGAACACGTCGACGGTCCGGCATCCGTGCGCGATCGCGCTCGCAATCGTGTCCTCGACCAGATGATTCGGCCACGGGAACTTGCCGTTCCGGCGCCTGATGCGCTCGTCGGGTGATTCGAGCGTGATCTCGATGCTCCACGTCGGGGCGCTGCGGGCGAACGGGGCGAACAGCTCGTCACCGGCCGGGTAATAGAGCTCGAAGATCATCTCGTTGGCCGGGCGGATCCCCTCCAGGAGCGAAAGGAATCGCAATGCGCGGTCGCGGCCGCCCATGCGCGGGTCGTGCACCATGAAAATGGGCGCGCGCGAGAAACTCGCAATCGCCCGCACGTCGGCCGCGAGTTTCTCGGGAGATCGATACGCCGGCCGGTCGCGGTGGCAGATGGCCCGGTACGCGGAGTGCGAACCGCCGCAGATCGCGCACTCCTGCGTGCACCCGCGCGCGCTGAGCAGCATGGTCGTCGGATACTGCAGCCACTCCAGGCACGGCAGCAGATTGCGCAAGCTGCGGTACTTGAACATCGAGCGCAGGAGATATTGATAGGCCGGCACGTCCACGTAATCGAGATCGGCCGGCACGAACGTGAGGGGATTCGCGACCACCGATCCGTCCGCGCGCTTCCAGGTCAGATTCTCGACGGACTCGAGCGGCCTCCCTTCACGAAGCGCCTGCAGCAGCTGGCGGACTGGCTCTTCGGTCGAGTCGCCGCGCAGGACGAAATCGACGAAGGGATATCGCACGAGCTCGTCGTGGTAGTAGCTGGCGGATAGGCCGCCCATCAGCACGCGGCTCGCCGGGTGCAGACGTTTCACCAGCTCTGCGATCGCGAGCGCACCTTGCACGTGCGGCAGCCAGTGCAAGTCGATGCCAAAGACCGGGGCCGAAAGCGCGCCGAGCGCGGCGGCCACGTCGAAGTGCGGCTCCCGCAGCATCCGGTACGCCAGATTGACGATTTGGACATTGTAGTGGTTACGCTCGAGAAAGGCGGCGATGCTGGTCAAACCGACCGGGTACATCTCGAAGATCGGCGTCGAGGGCACCGCGTCGGCGACCGGCCCAAGAAACGTACGGCGTGTCCGGAAATCGTAGAGTGCGGGCGCGTGCAGCAGCACTAAATCGCGTCTGAACGGGTTCCGCATGCGAGGACTCGCCTCTCACGAGGCTGCAAGAGCAATGCCCGAACGTCCGTCCGCCGCGCCGCCTGGGCGGTTGGTGCCACCGGGCGACCGGCATCACGTTCATCGGCGCTGTTCGAGATGGTCGCTTCGATGTTTGTGCGGTGACTCGCACATCCGCCAGGACTGGAATATCCCACATCTTCCGCGAGAAAATCCTGGTCGTGAGCCGGGTGCGGCTGGGTTCGCCCCAATGACTGGCCCGGGCGACCTCGTCTGACCCGGCAAGGATCCTGCAAAAGTGCGAGGTTGGTCGGCGCGCCCGCGTTGCGATGCGCCGGGCAAGCCGACTCGGTCGAATGGAGGCCCGCCGTGAAGCTCCGCAGCGTTCTTATCGCCCTCGCCACCGTAGGCGTGCTGGCCGTCGCCAGCGCCGCGTTTGCCCAGGACGCCACCCTGATCGCGAAGGGCAAGCAGGTGTATACCGATCAGAAATGCAGCGTCTGTCATTCGATCGCCAATCAAGGCAACACCAAAGGGCCGCTCGATGACGTCGGCTCGCGCCTTAAGGCCGAAGACATCCGCGCGTGGCTGGTGACACCCAAAGAGATGACACAAAAGACCAAGGCCCCGCGGAAACCGGAGATGAAGGCCTATCCGGCGCTGCCGCAGGCGGATCTCGACGCGCTCGTCGCCTACATGCTCAGTCTCAAGAAGTAGCGTGTCCACACGTGTCCTGGAGCTTCCAATGATCGGCCGTCCGCAGGCGTGGGTCGTCGCGTGTGCGATCGCGCTGTGCGTCTCGGCGCCGGCGTTCGCCCAGCGCGGCGCCAAGGCCGTCAAGGGACCGGACAACGACACGTGCCTTGTCTGTCACGGCGACCCGGCGGCGAAAAGTGACAGCGGCCGCGCGATCGGCCTCGACGGCGACAAGTTCGGCGCGTCCGTGCACGGCGCGCTCGGCCTCTCGTGTATCGATTGCCACACGGACCTCGCGAAGGCAACGGACTTTCCTCACGCCGCCAAGGTCGCTCCTGTCAACTGCGCGACCTGCCACGAGGCCGCGGTGACGTCCTACACCTCGAGCATTCACGCGGCCGCCCGCAGGCAGACGGCGGGCAGCGTGGCGGCGACGTGCGTCGACTGCCACAGCACGCATGAGATCCGTTCGTCGAAGGATCCGGAGTCGCGCACCTATCCCTTGAATCTGCCGGCAACGTGCGCGCGATGCCACGGCAATCCGAACATCATCGCGCAGGGCCACATTCGCATCGGCAACGTCGCCGAGCTCTACAAGGACAGCATCCACGGCCGGGCGGTGAGCAAGAGCGGGCTGCTCGTCGCGGCCAACTGCACGTCGTGCCATGGCAGCCACGACATCCGGCAGCGCACGGACCCGGCGAGCCGCGTCTTTCACGCGAACATCCCGGCCACATGCGGCAGCTGCCACGAAGGCATCAAGACGGCGTACGACGCCGGCGTCCACGGATCGGCGCTGGCCAAGGGCAACACCCAGGCACCGGTGTGCGCCGATTGCCACACCGCGCACCAGATCCAGCGCGCGGACGTGACGTCCTGGCGGCTGGACGTCATTCGCGAGTGCGGGACGTGCCACGCCGACAAGATCAAGACGTATCGCGACACGTTCCACGGACAAGTGACATCGCTGGGCTTCGTGCGGGTCGCGACGTGCTCGGATTGCCACGGTCCCGCACGCGATCTATCCGAAATCCGACCCGCGCTCGACCATCGCCAACGGCCACCTGCTCGAAACGTGCCGGACCTGCCATCCCACGGCGACCGCGAAGTTCGCCGAGTACGACCCGCACGCCGACAAGGCGAACGCAACACGCAACCCGGTGCTCTACTACACCGCCATCTTCATGAAGTGGCTGCTCATCGGCGTCTTCGGCTTCTTCGGTCTGCACACGGCGCTCTGGCTGCCGCGCAGTTACGCCGCGCGCCGCGCCCGCGACAAGGAGCGCGCCAAGCCGTGAACACGATGACCGCCGCGACCGCGCAAGTCTACGTCCGTCGCTTCGACGCCTTCGATCGCGTTCTGCATGCGTTGCTGATGCTGAGCTTCCTTGGCCTCGCTGCGACCGGCCTGCCGCTCCTCTTCAGCGATGAGCCGTGGGCGCGGCGCCTCGCCCGCCTGCTCGGCAGCTTCGAGGTCGCCGGCTGGCTCCACCGCGTGAGCGCGACGCTTCTGATCGCTGTGTTCCTCATCCATCTGGGCCGCGTCGGCCGGCGGCTGATCGTCAAACACGACTGGGGCATCCTCTGGGGCCCGCGTTCGATGGTGCCGCAGCCGCGCGATCTGATGCGAGCTGGTACAGCACGTGCGATGGTTCCTGGGCCGTGGCCCGCGCCCGCAATTCGAGCGCTTCACCTACTGGGAGAAGTTCGACTACTGGGCGGTGTTCTGGGGCATGGGGATCATCGGCGCGTCCGGGCTGCTGCTCTGGTTCCCGGTGCTCTTCGCGCGATTCGTGCCGGGCTGGATCTTCAACGTCGCGCTGCTCATCCACGGCGAGGAAGCGCTGCTGGCGGTCGGCTTCATCTTCACGCTGCACTTCTTCAACGGCCATCTGCGGCCCGAGAAGTTCCCGATGGATCCCGTCATCTTCACCGGCCGGATCACCGTGGACGAACTCGAGCACGAGCGCCCGGCCGAATACGCGCGCAACGTCAAGGAGCGGTAGCCTCGAGGCGCTCCGCACCGATCCGCCGCCTGACTGGCTCACCCGGCTCGGGCTGGTCGTCGGCACGATCGCCGTCGCGGCAGGTCTCGCGATCGTCGGCCTCATCTTATATGCTGTCCTGCGGCGATGATCCGACCTTCGATTCCTCGAGATCCCTTTTCGGTTCTCGGCGCGATTCTCGCAACGGTCAGCGGCATTCTCTTTCTCATCGTGTTCCTGCCGGACGTGTTCGGCCTGCACACGAACCCGTACATCGGGCATCGTCGTTCTTTCTGATGCTGCCCGGCGTGTTCGTCGTCGGCCTGTTGCTGATTCCGATCGGCGCCTGGCGCGAGCGCCGGCGTCGTGCACGCGGGAAAGCCGGCGGCCGCGCCGTGGCCGCGGATCGATCTCAACAATCCGCACCAGCGAACCGTGGCGTTCGCGGTCGATCTTCGCCTGACGCATGGTCAATATCCTCATCGTGTCGCTGGCGGCGTACTCGCGGCGTCGATACATGGACTCGGTGTCCGTTCTGCGGGCAGGTCTGCCACACGGTCATGAGCCCCGGAGTTCGCGGCGCACCAGGACGGGCCGCATTCGCGCGTGGCGTGCGTCGCAGTGTCACATCGGTCCGGGCGCCTCGTGGTTCGCCAAGTCGAAGCTGTCGGGCACGCGTCAGGTGTTCGCCGTGATGCTGAACACCTACCCGACGGCCGATCCCGTCGCCGGTGCACAACCTGCGGCCCGCGCGCGAGACGTGCGAGCAGTGCCACTGGCCCGAGAAGTTCCATCGGCGACAAGGTCGTCGAGATCCCCGACTACGCGGACGATGAGAAGAACACGCTGAGCGATGACGACGCTGCAGTGTGCATGTCGGCGGCGGGAGCGAGCAAGCTCGGCATTGCGACCGGCATCCACTGGCACATGAACGTCGCCAACGTGGTCGAGTACATCGCGACCGACGACGAGCGCCAGGTCATTCCGTACGTCAAGGTCACGGACCGCGCCGGCAACGTCCGCGAGTACGTCGCCGAGGGCGTGACGCCCGATGAGCTGGCCAAGGGCGAGCGCCGGCGCATGGACTGCATCGACTGCCACAACCGTCCCAGCCACAAGTTCGCCGCCACGCCCGAGCGCGCCGTGAACGAGGCGCTGTCGATGCGGCGCGATCCCGGACGACGCTGCCCTTCGTCAAGCGCGAGGCGACCGCTGCGCTCAAAGTGACCTACCCGGCGGAAGGTGGGGCCGCCGACGCGATTGCGGCCCGACTGCGCGAGTTCTATCGGACGCAGTATCCCGAGATGTACATGGCGCAAGCGGCAGGACGTCGAGCGCGCCGTCTCAGGCACGCAGGCGATCTACAAACGCAATGTCTTCCCGAACATGGGTGTGACGTTTGGCACGCTACCCGAACAACATCGGGCACATGGACTTTCCCGGCTGCTTCCGGTGTCACGACGAGAACCACAAGACGAAAGACGGCAAGACGATCGGGCAGACCTGCGATCTCTGCCACGACATTCAGTAGGTTACCGGGCGCCCGCCGTCCAACTGAGCACCTCACCGCACGAACTCGGGGCCGTCGGCTCGGTTTTGGCGTTACGATGAAGCTACCCCGAATGAAGAAGCTTCGCTTCAGGAACATCCTGGTGCCGACCGACTTCAGCCAGCCGGCTCTGGAAGCGTGGGGCCACGCACTGGCCGTTGCCCGCGAGTTCACTAGCCGCATCCACCTCTTGCACATCGTTGCGCAACCATATCTTTACGACGCCTGGGGCACGGAGGGGGGCGCCGCGCTCCGCATGGGTGACTGGCTCGCGGCAGCGGACAAGGCCGCCCAACGCGACCTCGAACGATTGGCCCGACGCTCGGGCCTGCCCGCGGGCCGTGTGGTCACCGCAACCGACAGCGGTCTGGTCGTCGACTTGATCCTCGAATATGCCTCAAAGCATCGGATCGATCTCATCGTGATGGGCACACACGGGCGGGGCCTCGTCGGTCATGTGTTGCTTGGCAGCGTCGCGGAGCGTGTGGTCCAGCGTTCGTCCGTGCCGGTCTTGACGGTTCACGGGAAGTCAGCCGCCGGGCGGGCCAAGCGTCGCCGGCCAGGGAAGTAGCGCGATCCGGCGCCACCAACCGCAACTCATCGAATGATCTGGCTGATCGCGCGGGCCCGACCAGCCGAGATCGACCGCCGGCCAGGGCCCGGGAGCGCGTCGCGTTGCCGATCCGACGTCGTCGCGCCAGTCGGGTTACTTGAGTGACAACATGTAGGCCGTCAACGCGTCGACATCAGCGTCCGACAGCTTCTTGCTCTTCATGGCCGCGGACATCGACATCTTCGGCTTGGTCGTGAGCTTGGCTTCCATGGCAGCCGGATCGGTCAGCCACTTCTTGATGTCCGCTGCCGGAAGCTTGGCGCCGACGCCGTCGAGCGCGCTCGCCAGCTTGCCTCCCTGCCCTTTGATCGCGTGGCAGGTCGAGCATTTCTGCGCGTCATACGCTTTCTGACCCGCGGCGACCTTCGCGGGATCGGGTGCCTGCGCCGCGACCACCGAGGTCGCGATGGCCAGGCCAACGAGCGTCACAAATACGTTTCGCATGAGTCTCTCCTTGTCGTCCAGCCAACGAACGAGCCGTCGACCTCACTAAGCACACCCAATCAGCCGCGCGTCAGGCAATTCAGTCGTCGGAGTCGCCGCGGGTCAACCGCCGGATTTTGAGTCCCAGCGTGACCAGAAAGCCGGCGATGAAGATCGTCGCCACGGCCAGGCCCTTGCGGCGGTATTGCACCTCGGCGAGCGCGGCGTCGGCCGCGGCCAGCGCTTGTTGCGCAGACTTCAGGCCCTTCGCCGCGCCGTCGGCCAGCGGCTGCGCCGCGAACGTGTGCATGGACACGCGCGCCAGCACGCGCTGGTCGCTCGCCTCCCGGAGCGCGGCTCGCCCGTCGTCGACGATCATCCCCGCCCGGTCGGCGCGCGCGAGCCGGTCGGTGGCCGCCGTGATCGCCGCACTCAAATCGTCGAGGGCCTTGCGGTCGCCTTTGATCACGTCGGCGCCGGGTATCGAATCGTCGTGGCACTTGGCGCAGCCCGTGTCGCCTTCGAATCCGAGCCACGAGTCCTGGGGTTCGACGATGTGGTGGTTGCTGTGGCAGGTGACACACTCGGGCATGCTCAGCGAATCGAAGAGCTTCTTCTTCGGGCTCTTGCGGAAGAGCTCAGCCTCGCGGACGTGACACTGCGCGCAGACGAGCGCGACGTTCTCGACTTCCGGCGGAGCGGCGCCGTGGCTGCCGTGGCACGTGCTGCAGGTCGGCGCGGACGTGTCGTTGCGCTCCAGCAGGGCCTTGGCATGAACGCTCTGGCTCCACTCCTCGGGCGGCGTCGCGGACTTGCCAAACGGCGTCATCCGCGCCGCGTCCGCGTGACATTTCGCGCAGGTCTTCGCGACGTTGGTGGGGTACACCGGCGCACGCGGGTCTTTCACCGGAAAGATGCCGTGCGCGCCATGACAATCGCTGCAGACCGCGACGCGCAGTTCGCCCTTGGCGATCTGCTTGCCGTGCGTGCTGGTCAGGTAGCGCGGGTACTGGTCCACCCGCAGCTGCGGATTGAACTGTTTCATGTAGTTCGCGTTGGTGTGGCAGCTACCGCAGAGCTTGGGGATGCTGGCGCGCGCGGGGGCCGCGTACTGGTCGCCATGCGTCTGGTCGTGACAGGCCGTGCAGGTCAGCCCCGCCGCCTGATGCACGTCGTTCTGAAACAGCGCGCGGGCCTGATCAACGGTGACGCTCGGATTCGGCGACTGCGCGAGCACGGCCGCGGCCGTTCCGAGCAGCCAGCCACTCACGGCGAGCAGGCGCACTCGCATCCTCATTGTCCGCCTCCCCGCAAGACCAGCCACGTCATTGCGGCCATGTAGAGCAGCAGGGCTGCCGCCGTCCACGACACGATACGGCGTGAGGTCCGCGTGTTGCGATCGATCACGGGCAGCAGGAACATCGCGAGCCCGCCCAGCGAGAACGCGATCACGGCCACGAACTCACCCTCGAGGCCAAGGACCTTCGCCGGGACGAGCTTCAGCGTCTGGAACATCCACAGGAAATACCACTCGGGGCGGATGCCCGCCGGCGCGGGTGCAAAGAGGTCGGCCTTCGTGCCGAGCTCCCAGGGAAAGAACGCAGAGAGCGCGGCGACCAGCGCCAGGGCCAGCGTCCATCCAAACAAATCGTGCAGCAGGTAGTGCGGCAGGAACGGCAGCGATTTCGCTGGCCGCCCCGACGCCTTGACTTCCTCCTCGATCGAGGGCGGCGTGCTCATCCCATGCCGCTGCACGAGCAGCACGTGCGTCGCGAGCAGAATCGTGCAGATCCCGGGCAGGATCGCGACGTGGACGCCGAAAAAGCGCGTCAGCGTGCCGCCCGTCACGTCCGGCCCGCCGCGCAGCAGGCGCACGACCGACGGACCGATCCACGGGATCGACGCCGGGATCTCGGTGCCGACGCGGGTCGCAAAGAACGCGAGCTGGTTCCAGGGCAGGAGGTAGCCGGTGAAGCCGAACGCCAGCACGAGGCCGAGCAGCAGCATGCCGCTCATCCAGGTCAGCTCGCGCGGCCGCCGGTACGCCTTGAGGAACAGGACGCTGAAGAGGTGAGCGAATACGACGCCCACCATGAGGTTGGCGGACCACGAGTGGATCGAGCGGATGAGCCAGCCGAACGGCACGCGCGCCATGATGAACTGCACGCTCTCGAATGCCTCGCCGGCGCTCGGCCGGTAGTACATCAGCAGCAGTGCGCCCGTCACGACCTGGACGATGAAGAAGAACAGGGCGGCGCCGCCCGCGTAGTAGAAGAGCGAGTAGCGGTGCTGCGGGACGCGCTTGTGCCGCAGGAACTCGACGATCTCGCCGACGGGCGCACGCTCCGCGAGCCAGGCCCGCAGCGAGGCCATCACGCCCTCCGCGTGAGCACGATCTGATCGTTGCGCACGCTGACGTCGTAGGGCTCGAGCGGGCGCGGCGGAGGGCCGGAGACGTTGCGCCCGTTCAGGTCGTAGTGGCCGTTATGGCACGCGCACCAGATTTGTGACAGGTCGCTCCGGTACTGCACCGTGCAGCTCAAGTGCGTGCAGACCGCCGAGAACGCCCGCAATTCCCCCGTCGCGAGCCGGACCACGATGGCCGGCGCGGCACCGAAGGGCACGATCCGGAAGCTGTTGGGCGCCAGCGTGGCCGCGGGCCCACCGCTGGCGGTTTCCGTGGCCGGCTCCGCGACGTCGGGCGGCTGAAGATACCGGACGATCGGGAAGCCGATCGCGGCCAGCACCCCGCCCGCCCACGTGCCGAGCACCCAGTTGAGAAACGAGCGACGACCGGAACGGCCATCGCTCGCCGCTGAGGAGATGCCGCCGGGGTCGGACGACATGTCGCTACGAGCCGGATTTCAGACTCAACAGGTACGCGATGAGCGCCTTCATATCCGCATCGCCGAGTTTCACGGGCGGCATGATATTCGTCGGCTTGACCGACTTCGGATTCGGCAGGTACTTCGAGAGCCATGCCTCGTCGCGCCTGTTGCCGACGTTGGACAGGTCCGGCGCCAGCTTCCCGCCCTTCCCGGCGATTTTGTGACAGCTTGCGCACTTGTTCGGGCTCGTGTCGTAGAGCGTCTTGCCCTTGGCCACGTCACCTTGTGCGGCCACGCGCGCGGGAGCGACCCACATCAGCAGAGCCACGGTCAAGGCCGGCACCGCGGCAAACCAACGACTTCGTATCATGAGTGCCTCCACCTCAGTATCTCATCCAACGAGATGCCGCGAGCCAGCCCCTCTGGCCCGCGGCTCTCTGCGCTGACAGTCGAACCGGCCGGTGCGGTGGGAGAAACGCGGCCGACGACTTGCTACTCGAGTTCGATCCCCCCGCACGCGTCCCCGAGGCCTACCAGTGATAGATCAAGTGCCCCCAGAACGTGTGCGCCGTGTACGGCAAGTACTGGTAGCCGAGCAGGATTGAACTCGGCGCGAGCGTGAGCGACGCGGGCATGTTGATCTGCGGAATGCCCGTCGCATCCATCGCGAAGTCGTTCACCGTGTACTTCTCGAACCAGTACTCGAATCCCAGGCCGACCTTCGAAGTCAGCCAGAAGGTGGAATTGAACGTCAGACGGTTCAGATCGCTCTGGACCGTCGGCAACTGGCTCGGCATCGCAAGCGTCGTCGGCGATGCCAGGCCGTAGATGTAATCGCTGCTGCCGCGGTTGAAATCGTACGAGAACCGGACATCCACGTTCCTGTTCAGCTTGCTCTTCAGCAGCTGTCGGGTGTCGATGAGCGCGAGCAGCGAGTAGACGTGGTCGCGGCCGTTGGTTGACCAGTCCTTCGTCAGGTCGCGCGGCTGGTTGGCGTTCGCCTGGTTCGTGGACCACGACAGGCTGTCGAAGCTGTCGAAGCTGTACGACACGCTCATCGTCACGTCGTCCCGGGGCGTGGAGTCCGCGCCAATCGACCAGACATAGTGCTTGGCGTGATTGAGGCCAAGGTCGCTGTTCGGGTAGTCGTCGTTGCCGACCCCGGCCGTCGCATTGAGCGACAGGTTCTGGGTCGCTCTCGGGATGAACGAGGCCGTCACCGTGAACAGGTTCCGGTTGCGGTCCGCGATGTCGAACGTCCGCAGCAGCGCCTGCTCGCCGTCCGCGGCAATCTCGGTCGTGTCGAGACCGCTACCCGTTCGATGATCGTATTCGTACTTGCTGTGCAGCATCAGCCAGTCCGACGCCAGTCGGTCGAAGCTGATGTAGAACGAGTTCTCAGCGGACGATGTGAAGATCCGCTCTTCGTAGCCGACGTGGTTCAGCGAATACCCAACGCGCACGTTCGAGTCGGCGAGCACGTGGAAGTTCACGGCGCCGTCGAAGAAGTTGCGTGCGCCGCCGTAGCGCGCGGCCTCGAAGGGTCCAACTGTTGGACTGTTGTCGTACGGAATACGCTGCGCGATCGTCCAGGCCGGCGTCTCGTTCTTGTAGTCGGTCATCCGGTATTTCACATCCACGCCGATGTTGCGCGCCGGGGACGATGTGAATGACAGGTTGACCGCCGTCGTCCGGGCTTTGCCGTCCACCGACGAGCGCTCCAGGGGCGTCACCGGCGTCACCGAGTTGATGGTGTTCGGGATGATCGTCGCGTCCACGTCGCTCAGGGAGCCGAACGACACGGTCCCCAGCAAGCGGCTGTGGTGGCTCATCGTGTAGGCCACCAGACCCGTCACGTTCTGCCAGTTGTTGCTCGGCGGCAGCGTCGCACGGCCCTGGCTCGACGCCGAAGCCGTGTCCGTCAGAATGTTGGCGTTGTCGAAAATGAGCTGGGTCGTGTCGTTGCGGAAGAACGACCCGGTGTAGCCCAGGCGGAACAGCACCTTGCCCATTTGATGCTCGGCGTTGACGTCGAAGTCGGTCGCGTGCTGGTCGACCGGCGCCGGATTCTCAACGGAGATCGCACTGCCGATCCCGAACGAGTTGCTCAGCGGAATCGCGCCGTGGCGGCTCATGTAGGAGACCTTCACGTTGATCGACGTGTCGGGATCGAGCAGGTATTGCGTGCCGACTTCGCCGAGGTGGCGCTGGCTGCCCAGGTCGAACGTCTGTGCGTTGTTCGCGACGAACGCATTCAGCACGTTCGCCTTGGCCGAGTTCGAGGTCGCCGCCTGCATTGCGCCTTGGAGGGTGTTGTCCACCCGGAAGACGCCGGGACTCACCTCGCGGTAGAGCGTCTCGGTGGTGTTGCTCATGAGCATCGGGATCTGGTCGAACGTGATCCAGCCCTTGAGCTTGCCAGGCTTGACGATGCGGCCTTCGTAGGAGGCGTCGTTGCGCGCGACGTTCAGCGCGGCGGCGCTGACCTCGTAGCCGTTCTCTTCGCGGTTGAAGCGCAGGGCCTGCGCGAACAAGCCGTCGCCCAGGTCCCGATAGCGGTTGTAGCGGGCCGTATCGCCCGTGATCGACGAGCCGCGAATGCCGAAGTCCACCCAGCCGGTGCTCACGCCGGTCATGCTCTCGGGGGTCGCGGGCTGGGCCGCCGCCTGGGGAGCAGGCGCGGCGGCCGGGTCGGTGGCTGTCGCTGGCGTCTGCGCAAACACCGCCGCGGGCAGTGCGATGAGAGCGAGCGCTGAAAGAACTCGTGTGAGACGCATAGGTTCCTCCTTCGCCCTCACCGCGTGAAGAATTGTCCACTGGGGTGGTTCGACCCGTGGATGTTGAAGTGGCAGTTCACGCACGCCCGGCCGAACAACCGGTTGCTCGTGAGCTGGTTGGAGTCGTAGATGGTCGCCGGGTGTCGCGTCGAGATGTGGCACCGCTGACACAGCATCGGCAGCTTCGTGACGAGCATGCGCTCGTTCACCGAGCCGTGCGGATCGTGGCAGGTCGTGCAGCCTTCGGACACCGGCGCGTGCTCCCAGAGGAACGGGCCCCGCTTCTCCTGATGGCAGGACGTGCAGAGCTGCGTGACGTTGTCGCCCACCTTCAGGAGCTTGACGTTCGTGCTCCCGTGCGGATCGTGGCAGGAAGTGCACGTCATCTTCCCTTCGCGCACCGGCATGTGACCTGGAAGGCCCATCTTGGCGACCTTGTCGCGGTGGCAGGTCGCACACAGACCCAATTCGTCCTTGGCCTTGAGCTGATGGGTTTCGGACTGGAAGCTGTGGACGCTGTGGCAAGTCGTGCAGGCCAAGCCTCGCGTATCGTGCTTGCTGCCGTTCCACAGCGCGTGCGGCCCGCGGTTATGGCAGCTTTCGCACGTCGCGTTGATATCCGCCGAGCTCATGGCCTTGCTGAACGTCACCGGCATCTTGACGTTCACCGGGTCGTCCACGTGCTTACTACCCGGTCCGTGGCACGTCTCACACCCCTGCTTGGCGGCTGGGGTCCGAGCGTCGGCTTTCTTGCCGTGCGGCGTCTTGCCGAGGCCCTCGCCCTGGTCTGCATGGCAGGCGGTGCACTTGTCATCACCAACGAGGGTGGGCCCTCCGGCGACCGGTTGGGCTGGATTCTGCGTGGCCACTGCGGCCTTCCGCGGTGTGGGATTTTCCTTGCTGACCGTGGATTCTTTCACGGCTGAAGCCGGGGAACCCGTTCGACCAGTCGGGCCCGCTCTGAGTATCACGAGCGCCCCCAACCAGACGAAAGCCCAACAAATCAGCCAAGTGGTCGGCGTCAACTTCCTTGGATGTCGCTTCGTCACCGATATGCCCTCCGCCAGCGTTGCGCAGACATAGTGCAAGTTGTCTGCCCGTTTGCGCGCGAGGGCGGGCACGCCGCTTGCAGATATCAAAAGATCAAGGGTCCTGATGCTGCTCATTCGCAACGTGCTCGTCGCGACGGATTTCAGCGAGTGCTCCGGCGCGGCCTTGACGTACGGGCGCGCCCTGGCCAGTCGGTTCGGGGCGAGGCTGCACGTGCTTCATGTCATCGAGGTGGTCGCGGCGGCCGACGTCGCTGGGATTGGCGTGTACGCGTCCACCGCGCCGGACCTCTACCTCCAACTCGAAGCCTCCGCTCGCGAACAACTCCATCAACTGGTCTCGGCTGCTGATCGCGAGTTGCTGCAGGTCCGGGCGGCCACCGTCACGGGCGACACGCCAGCTCGCGCGATCGGGGAGTACGCGCTCGCCGAGGACATCGACCTCATCGTCGTGGGCACCCACGGGCGGCGTGGGCTGTCGCACCTGTTGCTCGGCAGCGTTGCCGAGAGAGTCGTCCGATCCGCGCCATGTCCGGTGCTGACGGTCCGACATCCGGAGCGCGAGTTCGTCCTTCCAGACCAGACCGATTCAAGAACTGCGGCGGGCCCGTGAACACCGACGCGTCCGAGCAGGCCGTCACCGGCCGCTCCGATCGGCCGAACGGCGCGCCTGTGCCGCCTTCGATGCGCGCGCTGCTGGCGCCGGCGGCCGTGGCCGTCATCGGCGCGTCGCGCGACCGAGCGAGCCTGGGGCGGCGCGTGCTCGACGGCCTGGCAACGCACGGGTACACGGGCGAGGTGTACCCCGTCAACGCGCACGCCGACGACATCGGCGGCCGTCGCTGCTACCACGCCGTTGCCGAGCTTCCACGCGGCATCGATCTGGGAATCGTGGCTGTCCCGCGCGACCAGGTCCTGCCGGTCGTCGACGACTGCATCGCGAATGGCGTCCGTGCGCTCGTCGTCATTACGGCCGGCTTCGCGGAAACGGGGCCGGAGGGCCGCGCGCTTCAAGATCAGATCGCCGCGCGCGTCCGGCGCGCCGGGGTCCGCCTGGTCGGCCCGAACTGCATGGGCCTCATCAACACGCGCTTCGGGACTGAACGCGTCGTTCTCGCCGGTGTTTCCGCCGGCGGGCCCTGTCGGCTTCTCCTCGCAGAGCGGCGCGCTTGGGCTGACCATCCTGGAACTGGCGGCCGATCGCGGCATCGGGCTGTCGACGTTCGTCAGCGTCGGCAACAAGGCCGACGTCTCGAGCAACGACCTGCTCGAGTACTGGGAAGCCGATCCGGCCACGACGTCATCCTGCTCTACCTCGAGTCGTTCGGCAATCCGCGGAAGTTCGGCGACCTGGCACGCCGGATCGGACGCCGCAAGCCCATCGTCGCCGTCAAGGCCGGACGCACGCGCGAAGGCGAGCGCGCCGCCAGCAGTCACACGGCCGCGCTGGCCGCGACCGACGCCGTGGTCGACGCGCTGTTCGAGTCGACCGGCGTCATCCGCGCCGGACACGATCGACGAGATGTTCGACGTCGCGGCCTGCCTCGCCGCGCAGCCGCTGCCGCTGGGCCGGCGCCTGGCCATCGTCACCAACGCGGGCGGTCCGGGCATTCTCGCGGTGGACGCCTGCGGGCGCTCGAGCCTATCGGTCGTCGAGCTGACCGCCGAGACTCGCGCAGCGGCTGAGCGCATTCCTGCCGGCGTCCGCCAGCCTCGCCAATCCCGTGGATATGGTCGCCTCCGCGACTGGCGACCGAGTATCGGCAGGCGATCGAGACCGTGCTGGCGGCCGGCGAGGTGGACGCGCTGCTCGTCATCTACACGTCCATCGATCCTGCGCAGTCCCATCCCGTCCTCAATGGCATTCGCGCCGGCATCGCCGAGGCGCGGGCACACGGCTGTGACAAGCCAATCCTCGGGTGCCTGATGACCGATCCGACGCGCCCCGTGCCTCTCGCGGTGGACGGGCGGCGCATTCCGACCTTCACCTTCCCTGAAAACGCCGTGCGGGCGCTCTCGCGCGTGGTTCGTTATGCCGAATGGCGCCGGGCCGAACCCGGCAAGGTCCGTCGATTCGACGACGTGTTGACGGCAGACGCGCTGCGGCTCACGGAGTCCGTGCTGAGCGCACGCGGCGAGTCGTGGCTGACCGCGGAAGAAATGGAACAGCTGCTCGCCGCGTATCGCATTCCTCTCGTGCTGGGCATCCTCACCGGAAATCCAGAGGAGGCCGCCGCAGCGGCGGCGGCCATCGGCTACCCCGTCGTGGCCAAACTGAGCGCCCTGTACTCTCATCCACAAGAGCGACATCGGCGGCGTCGTCACCGGGCTGCGGACAGCCGCGGAAGTACGCGAGGCCGTGTCGCGCCTGCTGCGCACCGCGGCCTCGCACGGCGTCGCGCCGGATGGCGTGCTGATTCAACCCATGATCACCGATGGCGTCGAGACGATGATCGGGCTCGCGGATGATCGGCTGTTCGGTCCGGTCGTGGGCTTCGGTCTCGGCGGCACGGACGTCGAGCTCGAAAACGACGTCCACTTCCGAGTGGCGCCGGTCACCGACCGGGACGCCGCCGAGCTCGTCCGGGAGAGCCGAGCGTGGCCGCGGCTGAACGGCTATCGCGGACGACCGGCGGCGGACATCAGCGGACTCACCGACCTGCTGTTGCGGATCTCACAGCTGGCGCATGACGTGCCGGCGGTCCGCGAGCTGGATCTCAATCCGGTGATGGCCTTGCCTGCCGGACGCGGCTGCGCCATCGTCGATGCGCGGGTCAAGCTCGGACGAACCAGGCCGCCGGGAAAATCACCGCCATGATCGCGCTTACGCATGTCGTCGTCGCCGTCGATCTCGCCGAGCCATTCAAGGAGGTCCTGGACTGCGGCCGCACGTTTGCCGAGTCGTTCGGCGCCACGCTGCACCTCGTCTATGTCGTGGACGACGTGGCCACGCGGAGCCAGGCGTCGGCCGCCGGCCTGCCGGACCTGACGGCGATTCAATCCACCTTGGCCGCCGAGGCACGCTCCCGGCTCGAGGCGGTCGCGACCGGCGAGTTCGAGGGCCTCGCCGTGCACGTCGAGGTGCTGACCGCCAACCGGCCCGCGAGCGCCATCGTGGCTTACGCGCAGGATGCGAAGGCCGAACTCATCGTCGCCGGCACGCACGGGCGCACCGGGCTCGCCGAGGTCGTCATGGGGAGCGTCGCTCAGGAGATTGTCCGGCGCGCGCCCTGCCCGGTCCTCACGGTTCGTCGGCAGGAGGGCCAGCCGGCATCGGACGTCACGTCCCGTGGGGCGGCAAGGTAACTCGAGCGAGCACGCCACCCGACGGCGAGGTGTCGAGCGTCAGCGTGCCCCCGTGGGCTTCGATGAGGCGGCGGGCAGTTGGCAAGCCGAGGCCGCTGCCGCGGCGCTTGGTCGTGAAGAATGGCTCGAAGACGCGGGCGCGCAATTCGGGCGGGATGCCGGGGCCAGAGTCGGCCACCGTCAGCTCCCAACCGCCGTCGCGGGTCCGATTCACCGCCACATCGATCCGGCCAGAATGATCCATGGCCTGCGCGGCATTCAAGACGAGGTTGGTGAACACGAGACGACAGTTGTCGATGTCGACGTTGATGATGGCGTCCAGGTCGCCATGCAGCTCGACGGCAAGACCGTGCATCTGCGGATCCAGCAGCGTCGCCCTCCGCAGATCGGTCAGAAACGTGCCGATCTCCACCGGCTGTCTGTCCGACTCACGGACATGCGCGAAGGTCAGCAGATCGGTCAGCAACCTGTTGAGCGAGTCGACGCGCGCGATGATTTCCTGGATGAGCTCGCGCGCCTCTGCCGCGTCGGGGATCGACGACCCGCGAACAGTTGCACTCCGCTCCGGATGCCGGCGATCGGGTTGCGGATCTTCGTGCGTCGACCACCGCGGCCATCTCGCCGAGGGTGGCCAGGGCCGCCTGTTCCAGCAGCCGCTGCTCCTGGCTCTTGCGCTAGGTGATGTCGTAGCGGATCGCCATGTACTGCCAGGGCTTGCCTCGCTCGTCGAGTGAAGGGCACGATGGTCGTGTCCACCCAGTAGCGGGTGACCGTCCTTGGCGCGGTTGCAGATCTCGCCCGCGCCAGATCTGCCCCTGGGCGATCGTCTGCCACAGGTTGCGGATGAACTCCTTGGAGTGATAGCCGGAGTTGAGGATCCGGTGGTCCTGGCCGAGCAATTCCTCGCGCGAGTGTACTTGGAGATCTCGCAGAATCTGTCGTTGACGTACGTGATGCGCCCGGGAACATCCGTGATCGCGACGATGGCCGACTGATCGAGCGCGTAGCGGATCTGCTCCAGCTCGTTCGTCGAGGGCACAATCAGCGGTGGCGAGCTAGACATCTCATGAGCCCTTGGCTCGATTCTTGAGTATGTTAGTGACGGTCGGATCTGCAAGTCAATTTCCCTCGCAGGGAGTCGCAACCGTCAAGCGGGCAATAGCGTAAATTTCCGCAGCGCTCAGGAATATTTCATGGTCTGCTGACTCATATGGCCACATGAAACGGTTCTGGTCGTCGATGATGAAACAGCTCGTCCGGCGGTCCATCGCCAAGCGGCTTGAAGCGTCCGGCTGCACCGTGCTCGAGGCCGAAGACCGGCCACGCGGCGCTCGAACAAGTTTGGCAAGGGTGTCGATCTCGTCGTCCTCGACTATCGGCTGCCGGACGTGGACGGCTCTGAGCGTCCTCCAGCAGATCCGCCAGCTTGATCCGGACGTTCTGGTGATCCTGCTCACGGCGTACACGAGCGTGGAGACCGCCGTCGAGGCGATGAAGCTCGGGGCCTACCACTACATGAACAAGCCGTTCGACCTCGAGGCGCTGGCCGCGATGGTCGAGCAGGCGCTGGAGGCGACGCGGCTGCGCCGCGAGGTCCGGCATGCTGCGCGCCAACGCAGGCCGCGCCGTACAGCATCGATCGCATCGTCGGCGAGTCGACGCATGATCCGCGAGTTCAAGGCGCTGCTGAGGCGCGTCGCGACCAGCCCGGCGTCCACCGTGCTCCTCACCGGCGAAAGCGGCACCGGCAAGGACCTGACGGCGAAGATCCTGCACTACTCGAGCGCGCGGGCGGGACGGCCGTTCGTGAACATCACGTGCTCGGCGCTGCCCGAGACGCTGCTCGAAAGCGAGCTGTTCGGCCACGAGCGCGGCGCGTTCACCGACGCGCGCCAGCAGAAGAAGGGCCTGCTCGAACAGGCCGACGGCGGCACGGTGTTCCTCGACGAGATCGGCGAGATGACCGCGCCGCTGCAGGCCAAGCTGCTGCGCTTCCTCGAAGAGAAAGCCGTTCCGGCGGGTCGGCGGCTCTGCCGATGTCCACGTCGACGTGCGCGTGGTCGCGGCGACGAACCGGAATCTCGAAGAGAGGTGCGGCAGGGCCGGTTCCGCGAGGACCTCTTCTATCGGCTCAACGTGCTGCCGATGACGCTGCCGCCGCTGCGATCGCCCATGCGGAGGACATTCCCGACGCTTCTGACCTACTACATCGACGTCTTCAATCGCGAGTTCAAGAAGAACGTGCAGCGGCGCCTCGCCGGCGACGCTCCGGCTGCTCGCCAGCTACACGTGGCCGGGCAACGTCCGCGAGCTGCGCAACGCGGTCGAACGCGCGATGCTCATGACGAGCAGCGACCAGCTGCAGCCGTCGGACTTTCCGATGACGTCGCCCGGCGGACCGGCGCGCCAGTTCGAGCTGCCGGCGCAGGGTCTCGATCTCGAGGAGGTCGAAAAGTCGCTGGTCGTGCAGGCCCTCGAGCGCACGAGCTGGAATCAGACGCGAGCCGCCAAGCTGCTGGGGCTGAACCGCGATCAGATTCACTACCGGATCGAAAAGTTCAAGCTCGCGCCCGCGCCGCGAGTGTAATCGTCTAAATGCAAGATGCGCTGATCGCCGCTCGGCTGCAGTTCGCGTTCACGATCATGTTCCACTACCTCTTCCCCATCCTCACGATGGGGCTCGGGGTGCTGATTGCCGCGCTGAAGACGGTCGCAGTACTTCTGGCAGCGCGAGGACTACAGCGCACGCGGCGCGGTTCTGGGCACGGATCTTCGCGATCACGTTCGCCGCCGGGCGTCGTCACCGGCATTCCCGATGGAGTTCCAGTTCGGCACCAACTGGGCGCGGTTCTCGCAGTTCGCCGGCCCGGTCGTCGGCCAGACGCTCTTCATGGAAGGCGTCTTCGCGTTCTTCGCCGAGTCGTCCTTCCTCGGCGTCTTCCTCTTCGGGGAAGAGCGCGTCCGCCCGGTCTTCCACTGGCTGTCGTCGGTGATGGTCGGCTTCGGCGCCGTCCTGTCCGGCTTCTTCATCGTCGCGACCGACGCGTGGATGCAGCATCCGGTCGGCTACCGGATCGTCAACGGACGCGCGGAGCTCACGAGCCTCTGGGCGCTGCTCACCAACCCGTACGTGCGCTGGCAGTATCCGCACGTCATCTCCGGTCGCTGGTCACTGCCGGATCGATGGTGATGGCCGGCATCGGCGCGTACTATCTGCTGTCGAAGCGCGACGAGGCATTCGGGCGGCTTTGCGTGCGGGTCGGGCGTGGTGGCCGGGCTGGTCGAGCTCGCTCGTTCTCGCTGTTCCCGACCGGCTCGCTTCAACGCCGAGCAGATCGCGCGGCTCCAGCCGGCGAAGACGGCCGCGATGGAAGGGCTGTTCGAAACCCAGCCCAACGCGCCGCTCGCCATCATCGGCATGCCGGACAGCGAGAAAGGCATCCTGCTCGACCCGATCGACGATTCCGAGCTTGCTGAGCCTGTCTGATCTACGGCACGCCAGGCGCGACCGTGACGGGTCTCAACGACATCCCCGCCGCGGACCGGCCGCCGGTGGAAGTGGTCTACTACGCGTACCACATCATGGTCGGACTGGGCACGATCTTCGTCGCTCTTCTCGGCGTCTCGGCGATCGCGCTGTGGCGGCGCCAGCTCTACACCTCGAAGGCGCTGCTCTGGGCGCTCATGCTCGCGATGCCGTTGCCGTACATCGCCAACGAGGCGGGCTGGACCGTGTCCGAGGTCGGCCGGCAGCCGTGGATCGTCTACGGGCTGGTGCGCACGGCCGAAGGCACGTCCACCAACGTGAGCGGCGGCATGACCGTGTTCACGCTGATGGGCTTCATGGGCCTCTACCTGCTGCTGGGCGCCCTCTACATCCTCATCTTCATGCGCATCGTCTACACCGGCCCGGGTGCCGATCGGGCGACGGAGGCCCACGCGTGATCCACACGGCGTGGTTTCTCGTCCTCGGCCTGATGCTCGTCGGCTACGCCGTGCTGGACGGGTTCGACCTCGGCGTCGGCATCCTTCACCTGGTGGTCGGGCGCGACGCGAACGATCGGGGGCGGCTGATTGACACCATCGGACCGATCTGGAACGGCAACGAGGTGTGGCTGCTGGCGGCCGGCGGCGCCATGGTCGCGGCGTTCCCGACGCTGTACGCCGCGAGCTTCAGCGGCTTCTACCTCGCGCTGATGGTCGTGCTCTGGCTGCTGATCCTGCGCGGACTCGCGCTCGAGTTCCGGCATCAGCTCGACAACGACTTGTGGCGCCAGGCCTGGGATGTCGTGTTCTCGATCGCGTCGCTGCTCCTGGCCCTGCTGTTTGGCGTTGCCGTCGGCAACATGCTGCGCGGCGTGCCGTTCGACGCCGACGGGCACTTCCAGGGATCGTTCACGCTCATGCTCAACCCGTTCGCCGTGCTGGGCGGCGTGCTGGGCGTCGTCACCCTCGCGATGCACGGCGCGGGCTGGATTGCGCTGAAGACCGACGGCGAGTTGCAGGCGCGCGCGCGCCGCGCGCAGCGCATCCTGACGCGGGCCGCCGCGGCGACGCTTGCGGCCTTCGTCGCGGCCAGCTTCGGCGTTCGGCCGGATTTCACGCACAACTTCACGAGCGCCCCCTGGCTCGCGATCGTGCCGCTCGCCGGCATCGCCGGATTCGTGGCGCTCGTCCGGTACGGCGGCCGCGAGGACGCCAAGGCCTTTGCCGGCAGCGTGGCCGTCGTCGCGTCGACGTTGGGATCCGCCGCCGCTGGACTCTACCCGGTGCTCCTTCCCGCGTTGCCGGGCAGCGCGCATCCCGGTCTCGACATCTACAACACGGCCTCGCCCGAACACAGCCTGCGGATCGCGCTGGCGATCTATCTCGCCGGCATGGTGATCGTCGCGATCTACCTCGCGAGAATCTACCGCGTCTGGCGCGGCCAGACGACGGCGTACGGCTCGGGTCATTGACGCGTTGACGCGTCCTCCAGGCGCTTTTTCGATCGAGCGTTCGTGTGGCCTTCGGCGGCTGACGGCCGTTCAGCGAAGGGTGCCGCGCGTCCGGCTGGAGGTCGCGAGGCTGGGGTCGCGCTGGCGCATCATCTGGCGCACGCGATCGAGATCGGCCGCCGCCGGGCCGTAACTCGGATCGCAGCGAAGTGCACGCTCGAATTCGGCAGCCGCCTCGGCGAGTCGTCCTTGCAGCCCGTAGACGCGTCCTCGCAAATCGAGCGCGGGCGGGTCGTCCGCTTTGATCGCGAGCGCCGTCGTGGCTTCGCGCTCGGCGTCGGCGAGCCGCCCGGCCGACAGCAGCGCCTTCCCCAGGCTGACGTGCATGCTCGCGTCCGTGGGCGCCAGCGTCACCGCCCGCTGGAGCGCATCCACGCCGCCGGGAGTGTCGCCGGCCACCTGAAGCGCCGTGCCGTAGTCGGCGAACGCCGCCGGGTCATTGGGGCGATGGCGCAGGTAGTGGCGGTAATGGACGGCCGCCAGTCTCGGCCAGCGAAGGTTGAACAGCAGCCGCTTGGCCAGCGCGGCTTCGGCGTCCGGCCCGTCGCCGACTTCGGGGTGCAGGGCGGTGTCATCGGCGTCCGGCCAGTGCTCGATCCAGTAGACACGAATCGAGTGGCCGATCTCCGCGGTGGGTGGCAGGCGCCGGAAGCCGCTGTAGAAGACGCGCCACTCTGGATCGAGGTAGACGCCGCTGAGCACCGTGGCGCTGATCGCGACGTAGCCGGGAAGCGTCGGCGCAGGCTGCACGCGCGACGCGAACGCGAACGTCGCCGGCAGGTAGGTGCAGTCGATCTTGTAGTACGCCGGATCGGCTTGACCAAAGTAGGCCAGGTTGATGTGCGAGACCTGGTGCTCGTCCATCCATTGCTTGAGCAGCTTCAGGTGCTGGCCCCAGTCGAGGTTGGAGTCCGCCAGGTAGCGCAGGCCGTGCCGCGGGCCGCCGGCCAGCACGTTGAAGAAACCGAGCGTGTGCGGGTAGGCGCTCGCGAAACTGATCACCCAGCCGAGCACGACGCCGCCGACCGCGACACGTCCGGCCCAGCGCGGCATCGCCAGCACCCGATCGGCGGCGATGCCGGCCAGAATCGCGAGAAACGGCTCGATCGGCAGGATGTGGCGCACGCCGATGTTCACGCCGCTGGCCATCGCGGCCGCCAGATAGACGCCGACGGGCACCAGGAGGAACGCCTCGTTCACGAGCCCGAGACGGCGACGGTCGACGACGCACACGACCGCGCCAATCGCCAGGAGCAGCAGAAACGACACCGGCGCTTTCACGACGAACGCGACGGGAAAGTAGTACCACCAGCCGCGATCGCTCACGCGCCCGAGCAGGTACGCGCGCTGTGCGGATCCATTGGCGCACGACAGCGCCCCCTGCGTGAACGCATTGGGCAAGATGTGGTGCGTGTCGATCCAGGCCGCGAGCCCGGCCAACGGCGTCGAGGGATGCGAGGCCGCGTCTGCGGCGACGTCGAAGCGCCAGTTCGGCGTGTGGCTCGGCGCGTCGCGCCAGCCGTACGCCGTCCAGATCCCCATCCACGTCGTCACGGCGATCGCGCCGACGACGAGCGCGGCCTGACGCGTCGAGAGGCCCGTCCGGCGCCAGACCGCCAGTGCCAGCAGGCCAATCACAATCGGTCCGAGCACGAGGGCCGAGAACTTCGTCAGCACGGCTGCGGCGACCGAGAGCGACAGGGCCGCTACCGTACGCCAGTGGAGCTTCCGCGAGACGCGCCAGAGAAAAAACGCGGCGGCAAAAACGAACACCGTGACGCCCAGATCGGTCGTCACGAGGGCCGCGTGGGCAGAGACGTCCGGTATGAGCGTGTAGAACGCCAGCGCGCACACGGCTGCGCGGAAGCCGAGCCAGTCGTACGTCCAGAAGAACACGAGCACGCCGAGGCCGGCGCCAAGCAGTACCGATCATCAGCCTCGAGGTGTTCAGCCAGCGGTCCGCGTCCGGCAAGGCGAAGAGGAACTCACGCGAGACGTCCGAGGGTCCGCTCGTCGCGAGCCACGTGCGATTGGAGGCGCGATCGATCTTGTCGCTGGGCGACGGGTGCCGATCGGTACGCGAGCAGCGGCAAGGCCGCCCACATGCGCACCAGCGGCGGATGGGTCGGATCGAGACGGTAATCGCCGGCCGTCAGGATCGAGTACCCGGCCACCAGGTGCGTCGGCTCGTCCATTGTCGCCGACCGTGTGCTCCCGCTGACAAAGGCGACTGTGACGAACGTCGCCGTATAGACGGCGAGCACGATCGCGACGGTGCGCGGCCGGGCGCGCCGCGATCCTGTGGTGTCCTGAGCGTCAGGAGCCGCGGCGTCGGCCGCCTTGCGTGGCGGGCGCCGGCGAGCTGGCTGGGAAGCTCGCGCCATGATGGACGCCGATCGTTGCGGTGGATCACTTTGGGGTCAACGATCTCTTGACCCTGTCCGCGCCGGCACGGTCCCGCAATACGTCCGATTGCGGGCGTCACAGGCGGCGTGCGAGACTTGAGCGATCGGCCGTCATGTCTTCTGCTTCGCGACCACACCGGCGTGACTTCCTGAGACTCGCGGGCCTGACGATCGGCGCCTTTGCCGCCGGCCCGGCCAGCGCGGACGCACAGGCGCCGCAGAAGGCCGCGCCCGCGCGGCCCGCCGGCCCGAAGGGCTCCGAGTTCGTCTTCGCGCGCCTGCGCTACGACTCTGGCGACTGGGACTACAACCCCAAGGTCGCCGCCAACGTCCTCGACTCCGTCGTCCAATACACCGACATCCCCGTCTATCCCGAGGAAGTCGTCATCGGCGCGGACTCCGAAGATCTGCTGTCGTTCCCGTTTCTCTTCATGACCGGTCACAAGCTCGTCCGGTTCTCCGACCGGCAGCGGGAGAATCTCATCCGCTTCGTGGACGCCGGCGGCCTGCTCTTCTCCGACGACTGCAATCACGACGTCAACGGGCTGTACGCCAAGTCGTTCGAGGACGAGATGCGGCGCGCGTTTCCCGGCGCGGACACGCTGGCCAAGCTGCCGAAATCGCACGCGATTTATCGATCGTTCTTCAAGTTCCCGGACGGACCGCCGCAGACGAGCCACGAGTTGAACGGCTGGGGCGACGACATCGTGCACGACTACCTGCGCGGCGTCGAGCGAAAGGGGCGGCTGGGGGTCCTCTACTCGAACAAGGACTATGGCTGCGAGTGGGACTACGACTGGCGGAACAAGCGCTTCTTCCGCGAAGACAACACCAAATTTGCGATCAACATCGTCGTCTACGTGATGACGTAGCGACGGCGCGGGCCGTTACAGTCAGTTGCATTGACGCCGGCCGGTCCGAGTCGTAGGATTGGCTTCCTCCCCAGAGGCCCAGCCTCCCCAGCTGCGGGCGAGTGCGCAGGCGCTCGTCTGCTCGGTAACGCGGACGAGGTGACTTGTGGCCCCACAACCATCGAAAGGCACTGGACAACCGAAAGCTGACGTGCCCCGTGAGCGGCTCGAATTCCGCACGCTGCTCCTCACCGGCAAGGCCTCGGCCCAGGCCGGCGGAAACACGACATACGAAGAGATCACCTGCCTCGGGTTCAATCCTGCGCTCGATCTGCTCGAGGCGACCGTGCGGATCAAGCAACCGAACGGGTATCTCGGCACGCTGTGCGCCCCTGGGTCGACGGAATACGTGCGGTTCTACATCGACTACGGCGGGGGCTGGCAGGACCTCGGCCTCGCGTCGTTCAACGCGCACGACATTCCGAACGCGCTCGACTGCGCGCACCAGGCGGACAAACCGCTCGCCTACGTCGTCACGCTGAAGATCGATCCGAATCGACGCAACTGCCGGACGCCCGTGCTGCCCAAAGTGCGCGCCATCCTCTCGTGGAATCTGGCGCCGCCGGCAGGGACGCCGAACTGGCCACCGCCGTGGGGCAACGTGATCGAGCGGCACATCCAGATCAAGCCTCGCCGTCTCTGGCTCGGTGACCTCGTCGAGGTGGTGCCGAAGGAGATCCTTCCCAAGCTGCCGCCGCTGGTCGCCGAGGTGCCGCACCTGCCGATTCCGTTGCCGGACCCGCCGCCGTTCACGATCGCCCAGCTCGCGGCGCTCTACGGCGGCGGCAAGACCGCGCCGGCCAGCCAGACCGTCGAGCCGCACCGCTTCGGTGTCGCGCATCTCCAGCCGCTGCTCGCGTCAGCCGATCCGCCGATGCTCGCCGCGGCCGCCGAGGAATGGAAGGCGGCGGGCCTCGACCTGGCGGCGATTGTGGCGGCGCTCGACAAGACCAAGGCCAACGTGTCGTACGAAGAGCTCGAGTGCCTTGGGCTCGAATACAACCTCGATCGGATCGTAGCGACGTTCCGAATCAAGGGTCCGGCCGGCTACTCGGGCGGGCTCTGCACGCCGGGCAGCCAGGAGTACGTCGCGTTCTGGGCCGACTGGAACGACACGTGTCAGTGGACGTACCTCAACACGGTGGCCGTGAACGTGCACGACGTCGCGACGATCCCCGCCGACGGTCTCGTGTACAGCGCGGTGCTGCCCGTGGATCTCTCGACCGTGCGGCGCCCATGCGGCGGCGAAGGCGGCGGACCGAAGATCGCGCGCATTCGCGCCGTGTTGTCGTGGTCCGTGCCGCCGTCGACGACCGATCCGGACGCACTCACGTACTGGGGCAACCGGCTCGACACGCACGTGCAGATCCGGCCGGGCGACGTCGTGACCGGCCAGGACCCGATCATCAGCATCATCGGCGGCATTGGCGTGGCCGACATCAACGTGTTCGGCAATGGCCTCACGAAGCCGGCCGCCACGTTCGCGCTCGGCGGCAGTCCGGCGGATCCGTGGCTCCTTGGCCGCGCGTGCCCGTTCGGCGGGCTCGTCATCGTGCAGGGACCACCCGTGCCCAACCACAAGTACCGGCTCTGGGCGCGGGAGTTCGGCAACCCGGCCACCGAGCAGGTCGTCAAGAACGTGTTCCACGTGGTGAACTGGCTGGGTGTCGGAAGCAACATCGCACCGGATCCCGTCACCGGCTACGCCACCTACATGAGCACGCTCGACAACATGGATCAGGTGCTCGCGCACTGGGTGCCGCCAGGCGATGCGCTGTGGCAGATCCGCGTCGAGCTGGCGACGCTCGCCGAATTCGTCGTCGGTACGACCGCGTGGCACACGATTCAGTCCGACAATACCGGGCCGCGCCGGCGTCCGGCGCTCGCGCCCTTCGAGCCGCCGCCGGTCACGTGCGAGATCCACATCGACAGCGGCGGCGACTGCAAGGACTTCTCGCAGGGCGCGTCAATCCAGGGCCACTTCACCGCCCGGGACACGTACTTCGGCGGGTTCAGTCTGTCGACGCTGCCCTCGAGCATGTCGCCGAACGCCCCGACCACGGCCACGCCGGCGACAAGCGAGACGGCGTCCTTCGCCGCCGGAGGCGACCTCTGGCAGCTGAGCACGGCCGGGATGAAGCCGTGTGGTTACGTCGTGCTGCTGCAGGTCTGGGACCGCGCCATCGTGGGCAGCCAGCCCGGCTCGCACAACTACAACTTCTTCGACGTGGGCTTCTGTCTGAGGAGTTGAGACTCATCCGACGCCGGGCGCCGTCGTTTGACGACGCCCGGCGTCTCGTCAGTAGTGGAAGCGGAATCGGAGCCCGGCATAGATCTCGCGCGGCCGGCTCCAGTGCGTGCCGCCAAACGTCTCGCTGTTGTCGATCAGCACGCTCTCGTTGAAGACATTGAGCGCGGTCACCGACAGGAGCAGCGCCGGCGTCATCTGCACGCCGGCGGTCACGTCCATCTGGAAGTGGCCAGGCAGGTGATCCGGCCCTTCGCCGTCCACGAATCCCGAGCCGTAGTACGCGTTGGCGCCCAGGACGACGCGCTTCACGTCGGCATCGAAGCCGGCGCTGAGTGTGTGCCGCTGGTCGTGGTCGAGCGGAAACCGGCCTTCTTCCGGCGGCTCGAAATCCGTCAGCCCGCCGCTGATGCCGCCTTCACCCTCGGCCACCTGGTACGCGTACGCCAGGCGCGCCTGGCCCGTCCGCCAGATGCGCGGCGACCGGATGGTCACGTCGGCGCCGTGGATGTAGGCGCGGTCGATCGTCAGCGGGAAGAACACGTTCGACTCGCCGATGCTGTTGTGGTCGAAGAAGTTCGTCGCGTGTGTGTCGAAGGCGCCGAGATCAATTGACCAGCCACGCAACGGCACGGTGAGGCCGACCTGCACCTCGCGATCCCGCTCACCCTCGAGCGGGATGAAGCCGAGATTCTCGTCGGTGACGAAGTCGAGCAGAGGGCCGGACGCCGTCAAGAGCGGCGGCTGCTGGTAGTACTCGCCGTAGGACGCTCGGACAATCCACCCGATCGGCAGCTGCACCCACCCGCCGATGCGCGGATCGACCACCGACTCGGACACGCCGCCGTGAAACAGGGTGCCCCGCAAACCGACGCTGACCATCAGCCAGGGCTTGAGGGCGATGCGATCCTGAGCGAAGAAGACCTCGGTGTGGCCCGTGGGCGTCCCCACCGCGCTGACCGGTCCCATCTCATCCTCGGCGAAGGTGACGTCCACCGACTGGAGGTCGCTCTGGTGGAAGCCGTAGAAGCCGACCGACAGATCGTGGCGCCCCAGCGTCGCCGTCGTCACGATCTGAGCGCCGGCGTAGCGCGACCGGCGCTTGACGATCGCGCTCGTCGGCTCATCCAACGCGCCGCCGATGAAGTCGGCGTGATTCTCGTGGTAGAAGGGCGAGACGGTCAGCACGGCATGCGCGCTGAGCGATCGCACCCACGAGACGTTGGCGAAACCGTCCCGCTCGCGGTCCTGGTCGTCGATGCCGGCGGCGTCGTCTTCGGGCGTGTTGGGAATGTCGTAGTTGTCGCCGCGCGCCGATCCGACGACGCGCAGCTGGCTCGCCGCGTTCGCATTGAAAATGAACGACCCGAATCCGGCGACCCCGCTCGCGCGGTCGTGCAGCACGTCCGCCGTGGGCGGATCGAGGCCGAGGTCCGTCTGATTGCCGCTGACGCTGCCGAACGCGGCCACCCGCTCCGAGTGACCGCCCATGCTGAAGTAGCCGGAGGTCTGGTGAAAGTTCCCCGCGTTGGCGACGACGTCGGCCTGGCGGGCGCTTTCGAATCCTGTGCGAGGCGAGACGTTGAACACGCCGTAGGTTCGATCGCCGTACCCCGCGTCGTACCCGCCGCGCTGGACTTCGAGGTAGTCGAGGTCCTTCGGATCGATCTGCGGTCCGACGTTCGAGGCGATGTTCGTGTTCGGGACCGGCACGCCGTCGATGAGCCAGCTGACCTGATGGCCGCCCTGGATATGGAGCTGGTCGTGGACGATGTACGCGCCCGGGACGAACGCGGTGACCATGCGGAGGCTGTTGGTCTGATCCGCCCCCGGCGTCCGCGCCACGTCGCGCTGGCTCACCAGCGTGGTGGGGGTCACCGTGCGGCCCTCGGCCGCGCCGGGCATGGCTGTCACCTCGACGGTCTGCGACACGCCGCCGAGCTGCAACACGACGTGCAGCAGGGGCGACGCCCCCGTGGTCACGGTCAGATTCACGGTCGTCGTCTTGAACCCGTCGAGCGACACGGTGACCGTGTAATCGCCGATGGGCACGTCATTGACGAGGAATTCGCCGCGGGCGTCGGTGACCGTCGTGGTTTTCCAGTCACCGCGACGAGCGGCGACGACGACCGTCGCGCCCGGGATGGCGCGCTGCTGGGCGTCGTCCACGCGCCCGCGCACGCTGCCCACGGCCGACGCGGCGGCGGCCGACGCGGCACACAGCAACGCGGCCGTCACCGCCAGGAGACACCGGCGCATCGTGTCAGTCTGTCACTTCAGCAACCCGGCCGCCCTGCGGCAAGATGTCGCGCCCCCGGGGAGGCAGGGGCCCTGCCATTGTCGGCGACCGGCGGTCAGCTCACGGCGCGTCGCGGCGCGGCGCCGGCCCCCCTGTGCGCTGCGGTGCCAGGTAGTGCTGCCGCGCGCGAATCAGCAGCTTCGGATCCCTTAGCCTCACGGTCAGCTCGTGCACCTTGCCGTCGGGAGTCTGGGGCGTGAAGCCCAGCAGGTAGAGATAATGCAGCTCGTTGAGAATTGTCGTGAAGAGACGGTTGGTTTCCTCCATCGGCGTGAGCAGCACGCGGCCGCCGCCGGTCTCAGCCGCCAGTTGGTCGACGAGCTGCGCACCACGCACCCAGCGCGGATCGTCGACCTTCTTGAACTCGCCGATGGGCGTGCCGCTCTTGAGCTCCAGAAAATGATGCAGCGTGCACGGCAGCATGCCCGCGGAGTTCCGCACGGGCCCCACCGACATGCCCATGTGGTATCCGAACGTGATCGCCTGCTGCGGCGGCGGCTGGACTTCCAGGTGCGGCTGGAACATCACCGCGTAGACCATCACGTCCTCGGCCCGGATGCGATTGAGCAGCGGCCCCCAGTCCATCTGGCTGGCCGTGTCGCATCCGTCGGTGAACACGACGACCACGCGCCGGCCCGTCTCTGGAAGCAGGGTCGTGACCGACTCGTCGATCGCGTCGAGCAGCCTGGTGGGATTGTTGAACGGCAGATCCCGGTGCAGCCAGGACAGCAGCGCGTCGCGGTCGGCCGTGAACTCCGGGCTCATCCACGTCTGCGAGCTGAAGATGCCGACCCGCGCGCGGTCGTCTGGCCGGAGTCGATCGACGAACTGCTCCGCCGCCGACATGGCCAGGTCGATGACCGGCATCATGCTCGCGCTGATATCCACCAGCGCGACGGCGCGGATCGGCTGCAGCCCGCTCGAAAAAGTCGTGATCTCCTGTTTGCGGCCGTTGTCGAGGACGGTGAACTCGTCGCGCGTCAGCGACGTGACCAGCGAGTTTTCCGGATCGAAGACGGTGACGGGCACGGCGACCGTTTCAATCCGGCCGCGGAAGACGGGCTGTTGCGGCTGCTGGGACGGCTCCTGGGCGTGCACCAGCACCGCGACGCCGGCCAGACCGGCGACGACCGCCGCGATGGGAGCCCTGACCATGGATGCCCGCCCCCGATTGTGCACCCGACCGGCGTCCGCCGGGAAGCCTCCGTCTCTCGGACGCTCAGGCGAACGCCGCCGCCAACCATGATCTTCCGGATCCGCAGCCACGGCGAGCCGTGCGAGATGCTGTTGGTCTGCGTCGGCTGGCCCTTCGCGTCGCCGCCGGTGCCGAACATCTGCCAGGACTCCTGGCTGCCGGAGATCGCGTCCAGGTTGCCCCAGAAATCGGTCGTGATCGCGTTGTAGGTGACGTCGGTCACCATGCGCGTGATCTTGCCGTTCTTGATCTCCCAGAACGCGTTGCCGCCGAACTGGCCGTTGTAGCGCTGCTGGTCGATCGAGTAGCTGCCGCGGCCGTCGATCATCACGCCGTCCTTCGTGTCGGCGATGATCTGCGTCGGGCGTCGGCGAGCCGGCCGGGCCCGGCTCGAGGTGCACGTTCGGCATGCGCAGGAACGGGATAGTCGCGCCACGATTCGCGCCGACGTGCAGCCGCGGCTCGCCTTGTCGCCGATGTACGTGCGCCGTCTCGCGGTTGGTCTGCAGGCCGACGAGGATGCCGTCGCGGACGATCGGGAACTCCGTGCGTCTTCACGCCGTCGTCGTCGTAGCCGACCGTGGCCATGCCGTTCGGCCGGTCGTTCGTCGGCCGTGATGTTCATCAGCTTCGAGCCGTACTTCAGCTTGCCGACGTCGGAGAGCTTCACGAAGCTCGTGCCGGCGTAGTTCGCCTCGTAGCCCATGATGCGATCGAGCTCGGTGGCGTGCGCGACGATCTCGTGGATCGTCAGCATCGCGTGCGACGGCGTGAGCACGAGATCCTTCAGCCCCGATGCCGAGCGGCTTGGCGGTGCAGAATCTCGACCGCCTCGTCGGCGATCGCGCTCGGCGCTCTCGATCGATCTCGCGACTGCCTCGGCGATTTCCCAGCCGCCGGTCCCGGGCACGCCGACGAAGTTGCGGCGTCGCGGTGACGTCGCCGATCTTGCGCCGTCACGTTGAAGGTCGGCGTCGTCGTCGTACGATCTCCTGCTCGATGTACGAGCCCTCGGTCGACGCGAAGTAGCGCCACTCGTAGACGGCGTTGACCGACGCGGTCGACGCGTGATGACGTCCTTGTTCGCTGCCGGCCAGCGTCGACGATCGCCTGGACGCAGCGCCTGCTTGTCGGTCTGCGAGACCTGGCGTCGGGTCCTTCGTCATCGGCGTCGCCCAGTACGACCTGTAGGCCGGCACGGGCGCGAGCTTCGACGTCGCTCTTCTTCGCGATGGCGCTGGCCTTGGCGACTTCCGCCGCGATGCGCGTGATGCGGCGAATCTCGTCCTCGGTGACGATCGGGCTGCTCGCGAAGCCCCACACGCCGCTGTGGATCACGCGCACGCCGAAGCCGGCCGCGATCGGCGTGCCGTCCGGCTCGTTGCCGCCGCCACCGCGCCCGCCGCGCCCCCCGCCACCCGTCCGAACCGCCGCCGCGCCCGAATCCGCCGCCGCCGCGCCCGCCGCCCGCAAAGCCGGCAAGATCCGGCGGCGCTTCACCGCCCGCCGCACCGGCCCCTCCACCGCCGCCACTCCGGCCGCTGGCGTTGGTATGCGTCGCATTCGCGCCGGGCAGCGACAGCGTGCGTGTGAAGCGCACGTCGGCATACGAGCAACCCTGCATCTTGGCATCGGCCAGCACGATGTCCGCGAGCCCTTTGAACTTGGACTGCATCGGATTGCCCGGCGGCGACTGCGCAAGCAGGTTGCCGATGAGGTCGCCGGCATAGAGCACGACCGCCGACGCCCCGAGACCCTTGATGAAATCGCGACGAGTTGCGGGCATGGTTATGCCTGACACCTATTCACTATTGAAACGCCGCCCCCACCATGATCTTCTTGATTCGCACCCACGGCGCGCCGTGCGAGACGCTCTCGCCCTGCGTCGGCTGGCCCTTGGCGTCGCCGCCGGGACCGAACTGCTGCCATACTCCCTGCCCGTGATCGCGTCGAGGTTGCCCCAGAAGTCGGTCGTGATCGCGTTGTAGGTGACGTCGGTCACCGCGCGCGTGTTCTTGCCGTTCTTGATCTCCCAGAAGACGCCGCCGCCGAACTGGCCGTTGTAGCGCTGCTGGTCGATCGAGTAGCTGCCCGATCCGTCGATCATCACGCCGTCCTTCATGTCGGCGATGATCTGCTCCGGCGTCGGCGAGTTGGCCGGGCCCGGCTCGAGGTGCACGTTCGGCATCCGCAGGAACGGATAGTGCGCCCAGCCGCTGGCCTGGGTGCAGCCGCGGCTTTCCTTCTCGCCGATGAAGTGCGCCATCTCGCGGTTGGTCGAGACCCCCACGAGGATGCCGTCGCGCACGATCGGGAACTTCGTCGTCTTCACGCCGTCGTCGTCGTAGCCGACCGTGGCGAGGCCGCCGGGGCGCCCTTGTCGGCCGTGATGTTGAACAGCTTCGATCCGTACTTGAGCTTGCCGATGTCCGTCACCTTGACGAAGCTCGTGCCGGCGTAGTTTGCCTCGTAGCCCACGATGCGATCGAGCTCGGTGGCGTGCGCGACGATCTCGTGGATCGTGAGCGCCAGGTGCGACGGCATCAGGACGAGATCCCTGAGGCCCGGGCGAAACCGGCGTCGCCGCGGCGCATCTCGACCGCCTCGTCGACGAGACGGTCGACGTCCGACGACATCCGCTTGTCTTCGACGATCTCCCAGCCGCCCGTGCCGCCGGGACTCCCGAGATTGCGCGAGCGCGTGACGTCGCCGCCCTTGGCGGTGACGCTGAAGCTTGGCGATGTCGTGAAGATCTCCTGTTCGATGTACGACCCCTCGGTCGACGCGAAGTACCGCCACTCGCTGTTGAAGCCGACGTTCGCCGTGGCGCTGACCACGTCCTTGTGCTTGATCGCGGCGTCCACCGCGGCCTGCAGCGTCCGGCGCTTGTCGGTCTCGGACATCGTCTGCGGATCCTGCTGCATCTCGGTGTGACCAGTAGAGCTGGTACGGCCGGCGTCGGCGCGAGCTTGACGTCGGCCTTCTTCGCGATCGCGCTCGCCTTGGCGACCTCGGTCGCCAGGCGGGTGATGCGACGGATTTCGTCCTCGGTGACGATCGGGCTGCTGGCGAATCCCCAGACGCCGCTGTGGATCACGCGCACGCCGAAGCCGGCGGCGCGCGGCGTCCCGTCGGGTCGTTGGGTGGCCCGGCGTTGCCGCCGCGGCCGCCGAGCCAAAGCCGCCGCCGCCGAACCACCGCCGCCTCGCCCGCCACCGCGTCCGCCGCCGCGGCCGCCGAAGCCGCCGCACCGGCCTCGCCTTCGGCGCCCGGCGCGCCATTCGACGCCGTCACGTTCACGCCCGGCAGCGACATCGTGCGGGTGAAGCGAATGTCGGCGTACGCGCAGCCGGCCGTCTTCGCCTCGCCGAGCGCGATGTCGGCGAGGCCCTTGAACTTCGACTGCAGCGGATCGCCGCTTGGGCGACTGCGCGATGAGATCGCCGATCAGATCGCTCGACGCGAGGAGGAGCGACGTGGCACCGATGGTCTTGAGAAAGTCGCGACGCGTGGCGTCCATGTCACACGGCCGGTGAAACAGAGGTCATGTAGAATTCTTCGATGCGCACCGGCGGCACGAGCGCCGTCGCCGCGCCGTCGTACGCTTCGCCGGTGTGCATCGGCACGGGCTTGCCGACCAGCGACAGGTTCGCGTAGCCGACGAGCGGCGACATGTTCCAGCGGAAGTTCTGCACCGGCCCGACGATCTCGCCGTTCTCGATGAGGAACAGCCCGTCGCGCGTCATGCCGGTGTTGAGCAGCGGCTGATCCTCCGACGGCACGCCGCGGATGTACCAGAACAACGTCACGAGCAGCCCGCGTCGCGTCTGCTTGATCATGTCCTCGATCGACAGGTCGGTGCCCTCCTGCACGAGGCTCATGTTCGGCGTTCGCGCCGGCCTCGGGCGTGGCGAAGTTCTTGAGCATGCCCTTCTCGACCCACGTCACCGGCTTGGCCGGCATGTAGTCGTGCAGGATCGTCGTCTGCCGCAGGATCGTGTTGCCGATGTCGCTCTTGAGCGTGAACAGTCGCTGAAGAGCTTGTCGCCGATGGCGCGTGGCGGGCTGCCCCCGCGGCCGGCCCGTCCGCCGCCGCCACCGCCGCCGCCACCGCCGCCCCCGCGACCCCCGCCGCCGCCCCCGCCGCCCTTGATTGAAGATGCCGGTCATCAGCGACAGGAAGCGCGCGTTGGCGCGCGGCTCGAGGATGACGGTGTAGCGGCCCGGCTCGATCGCCTTGGCCTTGCGGCTCTTGAGCGCCTTGTCGGACGCGATTTCGGTGAGCGCCTTCGCGTCGATCAGGCTCAGGTCCTTGACGCCGGTGATGCCCGCCCAGCCGGAGCCGCTGCCGTCGGCCATGCGGCACGTGAGCACGAAGCCCGCTTCGGCGGCGCGATAGTAGGCGAACAGGCCCTTCGAGTTCGCGGTGCAGGTCGTCTGGTCGGTCTTCGGGATGTAGCCGGCGCCGAGCACGCCCATCTTCTCGCAGATGTCGATGCTGTCCTTCACCATCCGCGCGCGCTCGGCCGGCCCGAAGTTGACCATCGCGGGCAGCGCGGCGTCGACCGGGATGTACTCCTGCGGTCCGACCAGCTCCGGCAGGTTCGGCGTGGCGGTGGCCTTCTGCGCGTTGCCGCGACGCTTCGTCCACCATCGCCTGGAGGCCAGCGTCGCTGAAGTCGCGCGTGGACGCGGAGCCTGACTTGTCGCCGATCCAGACCGTGACCGTCAGTTGCGGTCGTACTGGACGAGGTTCGTCGTGATCGACGAGTTGGCCCAGCGCGTGCCCGACCGTTCGCCGCCGGTGAGGTTGACCTCGACGGCATCGGCCTTGGCCATGTCGAGGACCTTGTCGGTGAGCGCTTTGACCTCGTCGCGCGTGTAATCGTCGGCTTTGTACATGGAGATGACACCCGAAGTGCGCCGCGCGCCAGCGCGGGCAGGGGCAGCGTACTGGCCGAGCACGACGGTGTCAAATCGGAGTTGCGATCGTTACGCGAGCCCGCGTCGGCGCCGCAGCCACCACTCGCCGCCCAGCGCGAGCGCGAAGGGCGCGATCCACCACGCGGACCGCATCGGATGTTCGCGGACGGGGCGCGGCGGAGGCTGCACGGCTTCGGCGAGCGCGCGATCGAGCGCGTCCACGTCGCCGTTCGCAACGGCGATGCCGCCGTGCGCCGAAGCCCACGCGGCCAGAAGGGCCGGACGGCTCGGATAGTCGATCGCCCCCCCGACGAGTAAATCCGCCGACGCCTCTCGCGCGTTCTCACCCGCGTCCGACGCGCGAACAATCGCGCGATAGACGCCGGGAGTGCTCGGCACAACCCCCGAGCCCGCAAAGATCCCCGGCCGCTCCGGCCAGAGCCGCAAGGGCTCGGAGCGGCCCGCCCCCTCGAGGTGGGCGACCGGCTGATCCGTCGGCGCCGCGGCGCGACCTGACCGACCGACGCCGACGCGGACGGTGAACGTGTCCCCGACACCGAAGAGCCGCTGGCCCAATTGCACGTCCAGCAGTCGGCGCGACGACTCGGCGGCATCCGCGACCAGCGTCTGCCAGAAGGTCGCGAATGCGCCGCCGTCAGCGGCTCGCTGCCGCCACGCGTCCAGCGCGCCACTCACCACGACGTCGCCGCTGCCCAGCGGCGAGCGCCAGACGACCGGCTGGCCGTTCGCCGAGGCCAGGACCGCAGTGCCCCTCTGGAGTGACGGCACCACCAGCTCGCTCGCGCGGAGCGCACCAGGGCGGGCCGGGGCAGGCGTGACGGCGACCGGCGCCGCCAGCTGACGCGCCGCCCAGCGTCCCGACCCCGTCAGCCGCGTGAACGGACCATCAGCCACGCGGTCCGGCAGCAGACAGATGCTGCCGCCGCTCCGAGCAAAGGCGTCGAGGCGCGCGACGTCGGCCGCGCCGAGCGCGTCGGGCGCGCCAACGACAACCACGTCGAAGCCATCGAGCGAACCTTCCAGGGACGCCGGCGGCGCGCCTGTCTCCGCGGTGGCCTTGGGCGACGTCGCAATCCGCGCGGTGACCTGGAAACGCGGATCGTCTTCCAGCGCACGGCGGACGAACGTGGAGGTCCAGGATGGCCGCGGATCGAACGAGAGCACCTGCCAGCGCACGGGTTGGACGTCGGTCGCCGCGTCGACGGACGCCGTCGCGCTGCCGGCCGCCGCTTCCACTCGAACACGCGTCAGGCCCGCGGAGGTCGGGGCGAATACCAGCGTGGCACTCGCCGATCCCGTCTTCGACGGCTGAACGGTCGTGCGATCCACGACAAGACCGTTGACGCGCAGCGCCAGTCCGACCGCGCCCTCACCCGCCGCGCGCAGGCGCACGGTGACGGGCGCGCGCGACTGGAGGCTCGTGCGTTCGGCGATGTCGAGGTCTTCGATTGCCAGTCGGTGAGCGGGGAGCAGCGCGAAGCCTGGCGCCGATCCCGCGTCCAGCTCATCGGGCGCGCGATCACCGACGACGACCACAGCGGCCGCGCCGGCATCCGGCTGCCGGACGATCGTGAAGTGGCGCCCGAGAGCGTCAGCGGCGCGATCGGCCAGCGCCCGATCGCGATGCGACGCGGTGAGCACGGAGACGACCGGGCGGTCGCGCCGGCTCGCGGAAATCACCGGATCGATCGCGCCGGCCACGGCAATCGCGATCGCCACGCCTCGAAGCGTCGTGGACGCGGTCATGGCCGGCCACCGCCGCGTCGCAGCCGGTCGGCCAGCGCTCCGCTCATCGACGCCGCGGCCGGATCGAGCGGCCGCTGCGGCGCGTCGCGCAGCGCGTCCCGCGCCAGCGCCGACAGCGCGATTGACGCGTCGTCGAGCAGGGCGCCCACGCGTGCGGCCTCGCGCCCGGCGCCCACGGCATCCGCCGCCGTGACGACCTTTTCCGCAACGGCACGGACGGCGGCGGAGCCGGGATCGACCCGGAGCACGTCTTCGGCCAGCTCGGCCAGCGACGCGCGATCCGCCGTCGAGTACGACGCACGCGTGGACAGGTCGGCCAGACGATCGAGCCCGCGCCGCAGCAGCGCGAGACGCGGCGGATCGCCCGCATCGGCCGGCGATCGACGCCACGGCGCCTGCCCCTTGGTGTCGCCCGTCAGTCGTCGGGTCGGGTCGATGCGCTCGCGGACGCCGAGCGTGCGCAGAATCAGCCGGCTCTTGGTGAACGCGCGCTGGAGCGCCGCAACGGCCGCGCGCTCGGCCACCAGCGCGGCGCTCGTGTCCGCCACGGCAAGAGACGTCGCGGCTTCGCTCATCCGTCGAATCGCCACGAGAACGTCCTGCCGGCCCTGATTCGCCATACGGCCCGCCAGCAGATCCTGCTCGCCCTGCGCTTCGGCTTCCTCGTGGAGTTCGGTGCCCGACGCCGCGGCCGCCGCTTCCGCCTCGATGTCTTCCAGCTCGCCGCCGAGCATGAAGACGAACTGGGCCCGGACCGACCGTTGCATCGCCGACAGGCCGATGGCCTCGTCGTTCAACGCCTCGGCGGACAGCGTGCCGCGCCGGGCGTGCAGCTGCTCCGTCTTGACGACAATCATCTGCTCGCTGAGCGCGTACCTTTCCCGATCATCGCCGGTCTCAAAGCCCTCCATCGCCACGTCGCTCGGCGACAGCACTTGAACGATGTAGGCGTCCGACTCGACGGGCACACGTCCAGGTCGCGAATCAACGGCGGCCGCCCGATACACGAGTGTGTCGCCCTTGGCGAGACCCAGGGCGCCGAGCGCGAGCGTGCCCTTCCCGGACCAGGACGTGGTGCTGGTCTTCGTGAGTTGCACCGGAACGTCGCCGTCGGTGAACGTGAAGTCTTCCCCGATCCGGACACCTTCGTGTAGATCAGGCGCAGCGATCGGAGCGCAAGATCGTCGCCGGCGGCAATCTCGACGTCGATACTGCGCGAGGTGTCGCCCACGTACGTGTCCTTCGCCGGCGCGGTGATCTTCACGACCGGCGCCAGGTCGGGCCGGACGGTCAGCGTCACCAGCCGACGCGCGCCCGCGACGCCGTCGGACGAGCGCGGCTCGATGGCCAGGTAGCCATCTGTCGTCGGACTGACAACCCCGGAAAACCGGCCGGGACTCTGGGAGGCAAGAGCCTTCGTGCGGCCGGCCGCGTCGGCGACCGTCATCGAAGCCGCATGGCCGTCCACCGTCAGCGTCAGGTCGCTTCCCGCCAGCACATCGAGATGGTCGGGGTCTCTTGATGACGCCGCGGCAAGCCCGCTGTACCGCGGGCGGAGTGACGCGGACGGTCAGGTCGGCGACCAGCGGCTCGCCGTGTCCGGACGCGATGGCCACCGCCGGACTCGCTGGCCAGGCACGAAGCAGCACCACGCCGGCGGCGGCCCAGAGCAGCACAGCGACGCCGGCAAGCGTCGCCGCACGTCCGAGCGGCAGCAAGGTGCGCATGTCCATCCGGTCAGCGACGCGCATCGCATCGTCCCACACGAGCGCGCGCAGGGCGGGCTGCGCGCGGTCGGGATGATCCGCGAGCTCGATAGAAGTGATCAGCAGGTTGCGAAAATGCGACGTGCGCCGCTCGACGATCGCGGCCACCGCGCGACGCGGCCGACGCGCCCGCCAGAACGCGACGACGAGCGCCGCCGCCGCGATGACCAGGCCGGCGGCGATCCCCGTGCGCGGCGAAACGTATCCAAACCAGACCGGGACGAGCGCCAGCAGCCCGATCGCGGTGCCGACGACCAGCCCGGTGGACAGCGCCGCCAACGTCAGGCGGAGGCGCGCGCGCGCGATCAGTCGATCGAGGGCGTCAGGCCACACGTTCGTTCACCACGGGCGCGACGACCGCCGCAGCGTCGGGACGACGCCGCAACCAGGTTTCGACGCCCAGCCAGGCAAGCGCGGCGATCCAGCCCCACCGACCTAGCGCCCGTCCGTCGGTTGCCGGTACCGTCGAATCGCCGGGCATCGCCGGTCGCTCCCAGCGCAACAGCTCGTCGCCACTGATGGCAGGCGTGCCGTGCGCGCCCGGCGCTTCGGCGCGCGTGGCTTGCGTGACGGCGTTCGTCAGCGCCACGGTAAAGAGCGTCCCGGCCGGCGCGTTGGCCAGGAGCAGCAGACTCGATGGCGACCCGGTCGCTGCCGCGGCCAGGAGCACCCCACCGCCCGCGTCCGTCGCGACGGGTGTGAAGACCTGCGGAATCGGCGCGGCCACGGCCGTCGTGCTGCGGGCGGCGGATCGAAGCGGTGCGTCATCAGCGATGGCACGGATCGCCTCGTACATCCACGGGCGATCGATCGAGCGCGCGTGACCGACGACCGCTTCACGGTCGGGCGCGTCCGGGAGGGCGATGATGACGGGCTGGTCGGCGGCCCGCGGTACAAGCCCCGCATCAGCGGCCGCGGCCCTTGCGGCGGCGAGATTGGGAGAGGCGCTGCGCCAGTCGATTTCGGCGGCCGGTGGCAAGGCCGGCACGGGCGGCGGACCAGGACGGACATCGATCGCTGATGTCCTGAAACCGACTCCGGCGGGCAGCATGTCGAGGTCCGAACGAGACACGCTGCCTTCGGGAAAGGTCGAGACCATCACGACTTCACGCGTGCCGTGTTGCCTGGCGATCCAGCCCGCGGCTTGACGAAGCCCCGCACGCAGGTCGGACGCCTCGACGACCACCTGTGTCGCGGCGGGCGCGAGCGCCGTGACGACCGCGTCGGCCCGCTCGGCGGCTCGCTGCCCCCCCTCCGAAATCGACTGCATCGCCGCGGACCGATCGACGATCACCGCGCGGGCGACGCCGCTCGATCCGCCATCCGCGCGGCCGGCCGCGCCGCGCCAGACCGGCTGGGCGAGCGCCAGGATCGCCGCCGCCAGCACCATCAACCGAATCAGCAGCAGCGGGATGTCGGTCAGTCGATGCCGCCGCACGGCGACCACCCGCGCGCTCGGAAGAAACCGCAGCGTGGGAAAGGCGCGGCGCGGGGCCCGGTGCCGGCGCAGCAGGTGCACCGCGATCGGCAGCGCGAGACACAGCGCCCCGGCCCAGGTCCACGGCGCGAGAAAGCCGATCACGCCTTCTCCCGTTCTGCGTGACTGACCGGGCTGGATCCGCGGCGGAGCAGGTGACGCCGCAGCGTCTCGTCCGGCGGCGTATCGGTGACGACCAGCGTGTACTCGAGGCCATCGGCAATCGCCCGTTGCCGCACGCCCGCCAGGAACTCCGCGACGCTGCTTCGGTAGGCGGCCGCACTCGCGGCGGCCTCGACCACGCGCACCGACGGCGACTCGAGATCGGCGAATTCCACCGCGCCGCGATAGGGAAACTCGATCTCATCCCGCGACAGGACCTGCAGGGCCGACACGTCGTGCCCGCGGCGGACCGCGCGGGCCAGCTCCGTGGCGAGCGCGCCGTCCTCGCCGTCATAGAAATCGGAAATGACGAACAACACCCCGCGCCGCCGCAGCAGCTCCGCGGCGCGCGCGATGACGCGCGTCGCCGGCCACACACCTGCCGGCGTGAGTCGCGCGAGCCGCGCCAGCAGCGTGCGCAGGTGCTGCCGCCCGGTCCTCGCGGGCACGTAGACGAGCGTCGCCCCTTGCGACGTCATCAGGCCGACGCTGTCGCCCTGCGACACGATCAGGTACGCGAGCGCGGCGGCGACGATCTCGCCGTAGCGAAACTTGGACACGCCGGTGTCGGGAAACGCCATCGACGCGCTCGTGTCGAGCGCGATCATCACCGACAGGTTCGTCGTCTCGCGAAACTGCCGCGTGTACAGGCGATCGCTGCGCGCGTACAGCTTCCAGTCGAGGTACTTGAGATCGTCGCCGGCCCGATACGGGCGATGCTGGCTGAACTCGGCGCTGAAGCCGTGAAACGGACTGCGTGGTGCCCCGAGCGCAGGCCTTCGACGACGAGCCGCGCGACGAGCTCGAGATCGTCGATCGCCGCGACGACGGCGGGATCGAGCGGGGCGACAGACATCTCACGACGCCGGCACGGCGTCGAGCAGTTGCGAATCACGTGATCGGGCGTGATCGCCGTCGGCTTCCGCCTGGAAATTCAGCAGCAGCCGATGCCGGAGCACGGGCAGCGCGACGCCGTGATGTCGTCGAGCGCGGGCACGCTGCGGCCGTCGAGCAACGCGCGCGCCTTCGCGCCGAGCAGCAGCGCCTGACCGGCGCGCGGCCCCGCGCCCCACCTCACCCACTCGCGGACCAGCGGCGGCGCCGTCGGATCGCCCGGCCGCGTCGCGCGAACGAGACGCAGCGCGTAGTCGACGACGTTCTCGGCGGCGGGCAGCTCGCGCACGAGCATGCGCGCCCGCTCGAGCTCGGCGCCGGTCGCCACCGCCGCCACGGGCGCCGCCTCCCGTCGTCGTCTCGCGCGAGAATGCGCCGCTCGTCGTCGGCGGCCGGATAGTCGATCACGACGTTGAACATGAAGCGATCGAGCTGCGCTTCGGGCAGCGGGTACGTGCCTTCCTGCTCGATCGGGATTCTCGGTCGCCAGCACGAACAGCGGCCGCTCGAGCGCGTAGCGCATGCCGCCGACCGTCACCTGGTATTCCTGCATCGCCTCGAGCAGCGCCGCCTGCGTCCGCGGCGGCGTGCGATTGATCTCGTCGGCGAGAATGATGTTCGCGAAGATCGGGCCGGGGATGAACCGGATGTGCCGCTTGCCCGTGCTGACGTCTTCCTCGATGACCTCGGTGCCGAGGATGTCGGACGGCATCAGGTCCGGCGTGAACTGGATGCGGCTGAACTTCAGGCTCGACGGCGTCGGCGAGCGTCTTGATCAGCAGCGTCTTGGCGAGGCCGGGCACGCCGCGCAGCAGACAGTGGCCGCCGGCGAGCACGCAGATCAGCACCTCATCGAGCACGCGCGTCTGCCCGACAATCACGCGCCCGACCTCCGCGCGCAGCCGCGCCACGATCGCCACGACGTCGTCGAGCGCGTGTCTGCCCTCTGTCGAGTGAGCGCGATCGGAAGCCGTCGGCACGCGAGAATCCTGACCCGAGCGGATTGTATCAAACGGGACGCGGCCCTCCGGCGTCGCCGCACGACGTGCCGCCGCGCGTGGCCGCGATCAGGCGGGATCCGCCTCGAGTTCACGTACGAGCGCGCGGAGCAATTCGGCCGCCGACTCGACGTGCAGAGCGGTGGCGCGCCCGAGGACCTCGCCGATGGCATACTCCACCGATTCGCGACTGACGCGGCTCACGTGCCGGCCGTGGGGCGTCAGCGCGAGGTGGACGCGGCGGCGATCGCTCGAATCCACCTCGCGGGTCAGCAGGCGCCCCCGACGCAGCCGCTCGAGCACGCCGGTCAGGGTGCTGGGGTGGAGCTTCAGAATGTCGGCGAGCAGGCCAGCCGACATGTGCGGCATCTGGCCGATGACCCGAAGCGCCAGCCGCTGCGGCCCCGTGATCCCCTGCCGCCGGGCCATCCGCTTCGACCGCTTGTGCAGCGCGTGATCCAGCGCCCAGAGCAGTCGCATGAATTCGAGCGTCGGCCCGAGCGCGGTCGCGCCGGGTCGCTCCGTCGCGCGCCTGGCCGCCGGCGCTGGCGATCGGAATCGAAGGAGCGCTTCGAGCAGCGCATCGATGTCCTCCTGGCGGCGAAGCCCGAATCCGGCGCTCGTCTCCGTCGCAGGCCCCACCCGGATCCCGAGCAGCCGACTTCGCGGGCCCGCCCGAAACACCATCTCGTCCGTCTCGTCGTCGCCGACGAAGATCGCACGCCGGCAGTCGTGCTGGCGGCGCGCGGCTTCGACCGCCGCGCCCTTGTGCGGCGCGTGACGCGCGACGACGTTGAGGACGAACTTGCCGGGCACGACCCGGATGGCCGTCAGCGATTGGGCGGCTGCCAGCATCGCCGCGCGCGCCCGCTCTCCATCTGGCGCGCCGCGATAGTGCCACGAGAGTGAGTACGCCTTGTCCTCGAGCTGCGTGCCCGGCCAGCGCGCGGCGACGGGCGCGAGCACACGCCGCGCATGCGCGATGACCTGCCGCGCGTCCGACCCCCGCCGGGCCGGCTCGGCGCCGTGATTGCCGATGATGTCCACGGGAATGCCCTGCAGCCGGCCGATCGCGTCGCGGCGCGACCGCCCCGTCACGATCACGCACGGATAGCGCCGCGCCACGTCGGACAGCAGCGTCGCGGTGCGACGACGCATGCGCGCCGCCTCCGGGCGGTCGGTGATCGGCGCGAGCGTGCCGTCGAAGTCGAACGCGACGAGGGTGCGATCGTGGGCGAACGCGGCCAGGATCGGCCGATACCGCGCGGCGAGAATGGGTTTCACGGGTTCACTCCGAAGCCGACAGGTGCGGATCCAGAGTGTACCAAGAGATGTGCCCGGGCCCCGCCGTCGGTTCACGGCGGGACCCGAGCGTGCCGTCAGCTTGCTACCTGTCGATGCCGAAGTCCCACATCGGGCTGTTGCCCTGCGCGCCGCCGTTGACGACGCAGTAAAAGGCGTACTCGCCGGGCCCCAGGGGCCCTTTCGGCGTCACCAGGTATTCGCCCTGGGCCAGACGCTCGACGTTGGTCGCGACGGCATCCTTGCTCTTGGGGCTGCCCGTTCCCGTCATTTTCCCGATCTCGCCCTCACGATTGCCGTCCTTGTTCACGGTGAGTCGAATGAGCACGAAGTCGCTCGCGTTCCGCGCGCCGGCAGGGAGGCTGTCGCCGCCGCTCATCATCGACAGCAACGCTTCGGGACTGTCGGCGCTGCTCTTGTCGGCCGCGGAATCGAGATAGAAGTAGAACGTCGGCGATCCCTTGGTGCGCACGTCGGACTGCGGGCCGGACAGCTCCGCGGCGAACGAGCCCTTGGCTATGCCCTGCGACAGGACCATCTTGAGCATGCCCTTCGACTTGACCTCGCGGGCACGACCGCCGATCAGGCGCGTCAGCGTCTCGGCGGCGTTCTGACCGGGGGCGGCCAGATAGATGCCGGGCGACCGCTTCTCCGCCTCCTGTGCCGGCAGCGCCGCGCCGCCAATCAGGATGGCCGCCAGTGTGAGCGCGGGGAATGTTGCGCGCATGATGCCCTCCAGCTTAGCGAACGACCTGGGGCTGTGGTGAAGCCAGGGCGTCGGTTTCCTTCTTCATCTCCTTGTAGATGAAGTAGCCCGCGCCGGCACTGGCCGCCAGGCTGATGAGCACCATCGCCGTGCCGCCCCCGCCTCCGCCACCACCGCGCGCTGCGGCGTTGCGGCGCGTCGACTTGGCCGCCGGGGGCAGCGGCACCGCAGCCTGCGGCCGCTCGCCGACCGTGCTGGCCAGCGCCCGGGCGGTCGCGCTGCGCAGGTCGAACTTCGCTGTGATCTTCGTGGCGGACGCCGCCGACGCCACGATGCTCTCGTCGTTTGCCGCCCGCGCCTTCGCCGGCACGAGACCCACCAGCATGGCGCCGACGACGGCAGCGACTGTCCCTTGCTTGATCGTCATAGAGCCTCCTTCGAGGCCGTGAAACCGGCCGCGTGTCACCGGGAATACGCGCGGGCGGGAGCATCCGGAAGAACGGGACCGCCCGGCCGTCCGATTGACGCGCGCACGGAAACAGGACTACGGTTAGCGCGCCCTTCTTCCGTCGGCACCGGCCCGAGCGTATTCCTGATGGCGGAGTTCGATGCGATCTACCGCACCCACGTCCAGGCGGTATTCCGCTTTGCGCTCCGCGCGGTGGGCAATCGCGCGCTGGCGGAGGATCTGACCGCGGAGGCGTTTCTCGAGCTCTACCGCCGCCAGGCCGACGTCGATGCCTCGCGGCTGCCGGGGTGGCTGCTCACGGTCGTGCGCAACAAAGCGCGCGATCACTGGCGCCGCCAGCAGGTCGAGCGGCGCTACGAAGCGACGCTCGAGCGGGATCCGGCGGCGGCGCCGGCCCTCGAGCGCTGGCTGCTCGACAGCCCGGACCTCAAGCCCGTGCATCGCACGTGCCTGATGCTGCGGTACGTCGAGGGCATGTCGCGCGCGGAAATTGCGTCGATGACGGGACTCAGTGAGACGCAGGTCAAAGGGCATCTGCAGTACCGGTCTGGAGCTGCTGCGCAAGACTTTCGTCAAGGACGGCATACGATGACGACCGGCCCGCAGGATCGGGACATACGCGACGACGACCTTCCCGCGCCGATCGAAGAGGAACTCAACGCCCTGCGCGCGCGCCATCGACGGGATTGGCCGGCCCGTCTGGTCAGCGCGGCCGACGTGGACGCGCTGCCGGATCACGTGCAGCAGGCCGTCGCCCGGCTGAAGCGCGACGCGTGGCAGCGGGCGCTCCTCGAGGGACTGGATCAGGCCGACGCCTCGTTGTCACGCGAGGAGGAAGACCGGCTGCTGGCCCGCGTGAAAGACGAGGGCCGGCGGTCGGCAGCACCGCGGCCGGCGCGCCTGCCCAGAAGGTGGGCGCCGGTCCTGGCCCTTGCGGCCGCGGCCGTCATCGTGACCGCCGTATTCGTCCGCATGCGCCTCCCGTCGCTGCCGGCGGGCGAAACCAGTGCGACCGTGTCGCCGCGGCCCGCGGCGCACGCCTTCGTTTTGCCGCTCGACAAGCCCGAGGTGAAGCTGACGGCGGCGGCGCTCGTCCGCCGCAGCGCCGATCGCGACGCGAAGTTCCTGGACGACATCGCGCCCGCCATGAACGCCTACCGCGCCGGTGACTACACGACGGCGGCCGGCGAGTTTGCGCGCGTGGCGCCCGCGTATCGCGATTCGGTGGAGATTCCGTTCTATCTGGGTGTCACGAAGCTGCTCGCCGGTGATGCCGCCGGCGCCATGACAGCGCTGGAGACGGCCCGCGGGGTCGCGGACGAAACGTTTGCACCGGATGTCGCCTGGTATCTGGCGGTCGCGGCCGAACGCGCCGGACGGCCGGCCGTGGCCCGCGCGACGCTCGACGCGCTCTGCAAGGGCTCGTCGCCCTATGCCGCCCGCGCGTGCGAGGCGGTGCCACGAATCCAGGACTAGATCCATGACGCGGCTCGGCCTCCCCCGCGCGCTGGCGACGCTCCTCGTCGTCGCCGGATCGCTGTGGCTGGCCCCGACGCCCGCGGCGCAACGCCCGGCATCGCCGCCCGCCTCGTCATACGCCGCCCTGATGGCGGAGGGACAGAAAGCCTACGGCGCGCGGCAGTGGAGTGCGGCGGCGACGGCGTTCCAGGCCATGGTCGATCTTGCGCGGGCCGAGCACAACGAGCTGTGGACCGCGCGCGGGCTGCTCGGTCTGGGCCGCGTCGCGTACCACCAGGCGCGCTACGCCGACGCCCGCGCCGCGCTGCGGGAAGCCGTGGACATCGCACGACGACTTGGGGCGTTCCTGGAGACCGCGATGGCCGAGGACTCGCTCGGCGCGCTGGACGAGGTCTCGGGCGGGGCGAAGCCCGATGCTGCCGGACACTACGAGCGCGCGGCGGCGGCGTACGACGCGGCCGGGAACGCGGCAGCGAAGGCGCAGGCGACGTTCAACGCCTTGCGGGTGTCGAATGGGTCGTTGGAGGACAGCCTCCCAAGCCTCGAGGCGCTGTACCAGGCCGCGACGGCCCTTGGCGATCGCCAGCTCACTGGCGCCGTGCTCCACCTCTGGGGCGACCGGCTCTTCGCCGGCGGCGCGTACGAAGCGGCCATCGAGAAGCTGGATCAGGCCATCAGCATCCTGCAGCAGGATCCTCCCGGCCAGGAGCTGGCGACGACCTACACGAGTCTCGGGCGGCTCTATCGGCTGCATGGTCAGTTGCAAGCGGCGCTGGCGCTGCAGCTCAAGGCGCTCGCGATCAACGAGAAACAGGGCTCGGCCATCGCCCTGGTGCAGAGCCTCAACGCCGTCGCGGTGACCTATGAAAGCGTCGGCGACATCGCGCGCGCCCAGGCGTACTACGAGCGCGCGCTGGCGCTCGCCAACACGGCGGCGTCGCCGGCGGTGCGCAGCTTCGTGCGCGCCAACTACGGATCGTTGCTCGCCAGCACGGGACTCGATCAGGCACGCGGTCGCGAGCTGCTCGCGGCGTCGCTGCCCGACACCGGACGCGATCTCCTCGCGATGCGCTATCAGGAGCTGGCCGAGATCGATCTCGGCCTGCATCGCGTGGACGAGGCGAGCGACGAGATCGCGCGCGCCCTCACGGCGTGTGACGCCGCGTTGACCCGCTTCGACTGCGTGCGCGCGCGCCTCGTCCGCGCGCGCCTCGATCTGGCACGCGGCGACGATCGGGCGGCGCTGGCGGACAACGACACGGCGCTGGCGGAGATCGAGGCCGCCCACGCGCAGCTGGCCGCCGACGACTTTCTCAAGCAGGGCTTCGAGGAGCTGTGGGCGCCGGCGTACTCGGTCGGCATCGAGCTGCACATGCGCCATGAGGAGTTCAGCGCCGGCCTTGCGCTCGCGGAACGCGCGCGATCGCGGGCGCTGCTCGATCTGCTGGCCTCGCGGGATGTCCACCTGGGCCAGCCCGCGGCCTCGGCCACGCTCACGACGCGCGGCGTGAGGACGGCGTCGCTGCGGAGCGACGTCTCGGCCGAGAGCGCCACGACCGCCCAGCTGCAGGCCACCGCGGCGCGCCTCCATTCGACGCTGCTGCTCTACTGGGTCGCCGACGGCAAGATCTTCATCTGGGCGCTCGCCCCGAATGCGACGCTGCACGCGGCCACCGTCGCCGTGTCGCGCCGTCGGCTCGACGCGCTGATCCGCGCCACCTCCGCGTTTGGCGACGATCCCGCGCCGCGAGGGGCGGCCACGCCGACCCGCGGCGACCAGTCGATCGCGCTGGTCATGAAACCGCAGGCCGTGTGGCGCGACCTCTACGACCTGCTGATCCAGCCGATTGCGCGCTATCTGCCGGCCGCCCCCGGCTCGCGGTTGACGATCGTCCCGCACGGCCCGCTGATCAACGCCCCATTTGCCGCGCTGAAGGATCCGCGGGGCCGCTATCTCATCGAGCGCTTCGCCATTCACTCGCTCACGGCCGGGGCCTTGCTCGACTACACGCATCGCCGGGCCAACGCCCGCTCGGGCCAGATGCTGCTCGTCGCCGATCCCGCCAATCCGCCGCGGATCCCGGGGGAGCCGCCGCTCGCCCGCTTGCCCGGCGCCGTCGCGGAAGTCCACGACATCGAGCAACTGCTGCCGCGAGCGCGGACGACGGTGCTCGAGGCGGAGAACGCCACGGAGCCGCGCGTGATCACGGCGTCGGCCGGGCAGAGCGTGCTGCACTTCGCCACCCACGCCGTGCCGCGCGAGGTGGATCCGCTCTCGTCGTTCCTGGCGCTGGGTCGTCCAGCCGACGGCTCGGCCAGCGGCCAGCTTACCGCGGAGAAGATCTACGGTCTCAAGCTCGACGCGAGCCTGGTGGTGCTGAGCGCCTGCCGATCGGGCGAGGGCGCGCCGACCGGCGATGGCGTCGCGGCGCTCGCGCGTGCGTTCTTCTACGCCGGCGCCGATTCGCTCATCGTGAGCCTCTGGGACATCGCCGACCAGCCCACGAATCGGCTCCTGCCGGCGTTCTATCGCGCGTGGCTTGGGGGCGCCGACAAGGCGCGGGCGCTCCGGACCGCGCAGTTGCAGCTCATCGCCGATCTCCGCGCCGGCCGCGTGCACGTCGCGACGGCCGTCGGGGACGTCACCGTGCCGGAAGATCCCGCGTTCTGGGCCAGCTTCGTGCTGCTCGGCGACCCCGAATGATCCCGCGTCATCCGCGGCTCGCTCACCTGCTGGCGGCGTCGCGGCGGCCATGAGCCCGAATCGTTGAACGTATGTGCGCGTGGCATTGGACGTCGCGGGCACGCGTGCCTATCATCTGCTCGTGACCGACGACCTTCGCTATCCCGTTGGCAAGTTCGCGCCGCAACCAGCCCTCGTCCTGAGCGCCGCCGATCGGCGGGCGCTGATCGCACAGATCGCCGACGCGCCGCGCCTCCTCGCCGCCGAGGTGGCCGGCCTGAACGATCGTCAGCTCGACACCCCGTATCGTCCCGGCGGCTGGACCGTCCGTCAGGTCGTGCACCACGTGCCCGACAGCCACATGAACGCGTACATCCGCTGCAAGCTCGCCGTCACGGAAGATCGACCGCCGGTGAAGACGTACAAAGAGGACCTGTGGGCGGAGTTCCGCGAGGCCAGAACTGCGCCGATTCATATCTCGCTCACGCTGCTCGAGATGCTCCACGAACGCTGGGTCATGTGGCTGCGCTCGCTCGACGACGCATCGTTTGCGCGAACGGCCATGCACCCGGAGTGGGGCCCGATGCGCGTCGACGACTTCCTCATGCTGTACGCATGGCACGGCCGGCACCACACGGGCCACATTCACGCCCTCAAGGTCCGCGAGGCCTGGTGAGCGCCTTCGACCTCGATCGCGCGATCGCGGTGCTCGAGCGAACGCCTGAGGTGATTCGCGAGCTGCTCGCCGGTCTCGATCCCGAGTGGACGCGCGCCAACGAAGGCGGCGACACGTGGAGCCCGTACGCGGTGGTGGGCCACCTGATCCACGGCGAGAAGACGGATTGGATCCCGCGCGCGATGATCATCCTCGGTCCGGGGCCCGATCGCCGCGACCGTGGCGGGCCTGCCTGACCGTGCTCGCCGACCGTCCGACCGGGGTGTGACCGGACCTGTCACGCCCCGCCCGTAGCCTGAAGCTGGCGTGTCCGCGGGACCCGCCGGGGGGCTATGGCCAGTCGCACCAAGGTCGTGGATTTCGAGCAGTTTCGGACGCGCCGCGATCGCGCGCGGCTGCCGCTGTTCGACGGCGTGCCGCTGCGAACCCTGTCACCGGCCCGGCGGAACCTGGCCTCGCGCGAGGTCACGCACCGCCAGCGCATGCTCGCGCACCTGAAGGCGTCGGCCGGCAAGCCGTAGCCAACCGTCGGCGCCGGGGCCAGGCGGGAAGGCTTCCTGCTACGCTGACGGCATGTCCCTGAACGACCCCATCCTTCCAGGGTCGGCTGCCACCGACTACGAGCGCTACCTGCGGACCGACGAGCTGCTGTCGCTGCAGAAGCCGCTCGCCCTGACGGCACATCGAGACGAGCTCCTCTTCCAGACCATCCACCAGGCCGCCGAGCTTTGGCTCAAGCTCGCGTGCGTCGAAATCGAAACCGCGACGTCGCTCATCGACCGCGACGATCTGTGGGCCGCCGTGCGGCTGCTGCGGCGCGCCAGCGACGCACTCGACCGCGTGTCTGCGGGCACGCTCATGCTCGAGCACATCGCGCCGTGGGACTACCACCAGATGCGGCCGGCGCTTGGGCACGGCAGCGGCTTCGACTCGCCCGGCTTCCGGCGGACGCACGACGTGTCACCCGCGATCGGCGCCGCGTTTCACCGCGTGCTGGCGCGTCGAGGCCTGACGCTGGACGTCCTCTACCGCGACACCCACGCGCACGAGGACGTCTTCCAGGTCGCCGAGCTCCTCATCGACTGGGACCAACGCCTGATCATGTGGCGCACGCTGCACCTGAAGCTGGTCGAACGGGTGATCGGCGGTCACGTAATTGGCACGCAGGGCACCCCGGTCGAAGTGCTGGGCCGCCGCATCGACGTGCGGTACTTCGAGGATCTCTGGGCCGTCCGCAACGCCCTGACGCAGGCGGCCCACACGAGCCCCGAGCCGTCGCACTGACGCACGTCTCTGCAGACCGCCCGGCTTACTGACCGCTCTTGACGTTCAGCTCGCCCAGACCGTGCGTCTGGTTGCACACCGGGCATTTGGTCGGCGGGTCCACGTTCGACACGCGATGCTTCACGGGCGGCCGCGATCGCAGGTAGGCGAAGATGTCCCGCAGGTCGTCGTCCGTCAGGTTCCTGAACATCTCGAACGGCATGATGTGGTTGAGCACGCGGCCGCGAAGCTGACCGGTGTGCAGGGTCTCGATGAAGAGCGCCTCGTCGTAGTGCTCGATGCCCGACGGGTCGCGCGTGATGTTCGCGGAGAACACGGGCGTGCCGTTCTGCCCCGGATCGTGGAACAGCTGGCCGCCGCCAAGTTCCAGACCGGGCAGCGGCATGCCTTTGTCGTCCATGGGCGTGTGGCAGCCGGCGCATCCCGCCACCGCGCTCACGAGGTACTCGCCGCGCGCCTCCGGCGTGGTGCGCGGCGGCGCGGGCGCGTGCGCGCCAAGCGGCTCGGGAATGGTGTTGACGATGAAGTTCAGCGGGAATACCAGCTGGCGCGCCGGAACAGTGTTCCGGACGGCCGGGACGGTGCGCAGGTACACGACGATCGAGGCGATGTCCTCGTCGTCCATCTTGGCGAAGTCCTGATACGGCATCACGGGAAAGAGCGCGTGCCCGTCGCGCGAGATGCCCTCCTGTACCGCTCGAGCGATCTCGTCGTCGCTCCACGCACCGATCCCGGTCTCGCGATCCGACGTGATGTTGGGCGCGGCGATGCGGCCCAGTTCCGGGATGGGCAGCTCCCACCCGGCGCCCTTCTTCGACGCCACGACAGGGTATTCCGGCGTCGTCAGATCGTGCTCGGAGTGGCAGTGGAAGCAATGCGCCGGGCCCTCGACGAGATACCGGCCGCGAGCGAGGCGCGCCTCGGTCGGCTCGAACGTGCGCGCGGTCACGCTTCGGGCGTGGGGCCCGAGGACGACCTGCCAGCCGACGGCCGTCAGCACGGCCACGAGCCCAATCACGACGAGCACGAGTAATCCCAGGACCACGTGCCGGATACGCACCGCCATCACTCACTCCATCGTTGTGCCGGCCCCCCGTTTGGAGACGCCAGAACATGAACCTGCGCCCCTGGGGCACCGTATGATCCCCGAGGGGGCTGCGCATGATAGCAGGATCGGTTCGAGCGAGCTGGCGCGCGGCGGCCGCAGCCGTCTGCCTGGTGATCGCGAGCGGGTGCGGCCTCGAGCTGTCGCTGACCGCCGAGGCCCGCGACCAGTGGAAGAAGACGTACACGCTGGCGCAGAACGGCTCGTTCGAAATCCACAATACGAATGGCAAGATCGAGGTCCGGGTCGGCGACAACGACCAGGTCGAGGTGACGGCGGACCGCATCGTCAAGGCGGCGACCGACGAGGCGGCCAAGGACGCGCTGAAGCACTTCGAGATCGCCGAGACGGTCTCGCCCGATCACGTCGGGCTCGACGCAACCAGTCACGGTCTCAACATCGACATGCACCTCTCGCGGCGCGTCGACTTCGTCGTGCGCGTTCCCCGATGGGCGGCCGTCAAGCTGGTCTCGACCAACGGCGAAATCGACGTCGCCGATCTGGGCGGCGCGTTCACCGTCGAGACGACCAACGGCGCGATCAGGGGCACGAACCTCTCGAATACGACGAGCGTGGAGACCACCAACGGCGCCGTCACCCTCGACATGGCCAGGCTCGGCGACGGCGGCGTCCGGTGCGAGACGACCAACGGCAAGATCGAAGTTCTGCTGCCGCACGACGCGAAGGCGACCATCTCCGCGCGCGTGACCAACGGCGCCGTCAGCACCAGCGGCCTCGATTTGTCGAAGAGCGGAGACACGTCACGGAAGCGGCTGGAGGCGACGATGGGCGGCGGCGGGCCGAGCATCCGTCTCGAGACGACGAACGGGCTGATCGCGCTGCGCAGCCGCTAAGCCGCGCGCCGCTTGCGGATCTGCGCGACGAGCTTCGTGAGCACGGTCCCCGGACCGATCTCCTCGAACGTCGTCACGCCCTGATCGAGCAGGTAGAGCACCGAATCGAGCCATCTGACGGACTGGCCGATCTGGCGACCCAGCGTGTCGCGCACGGCCGCGCCGTCGTACGGGCGTGCCGTGATGTTGGCGATCACGGGAATCGCCGGCGCGTGGAAGGTGACCGGCGCGAGGACGGCCGCGTAGGCCGCCGCGGGCTCGCGCATGTAGCGTGAGTGGAAGGGCGCGCTGACGTTGAGCGGCAGGCAGGCGCGGGCGCCCGCGGCTTCGAAATCCGGCTTGACCGCCGCGAGATCGTCCTTCGGCCCCGCGATCACCGTCTGGTCGAACGAGTTGAAGTTCGCGACATCCAGCCGGCGGCCCGCGTCACTCGATCCGAGCACGGCTTCGATCTTCGCGGGCTCGAGGCCGATGACGGCCGACATCCCGCCGCCCCGCACGCGACCCATCAGGGCCCCGCGCTGGCGCACGAGATCGAGGCCCGTTCTGAAGTCGAACACGCCAGCCGCCAGCAGCGCGTTGAACTCGCCCAGGCTGTGTCCCGCGACGAAGGCCGGCGGCGGTGCGCCCCCTCCTGCCGCGCGCGGTACATCATCGCGTTGACGACGAACAGCGCCGGCTGCGTGAACGCGGTCTGGCCGAGCTCGCCGCGCGGATCGGACAGGCACAGCTCGCGGAGGGAATAGCCGAGAATTCGATCCGCGTCCCCGACCCAGTCGTGGAACCGATCGAACAGCTCGGCGCCCATGCCCTTCGACTGGGAGCCCTGCCCTGGGAAGATGCACGCGATGGACATGAGTGGCGGACGCTCGGCGAGGGAGACGCGCCATACTATCGCAATGCCTGTGCCGCCGCTACGTCCGGGACCCGACGACGTCGTCGTCTGGCATGCCGAGACGGCGCGGCTGTTCCCGGACGCCGCCGCGATCGCGCGCGGCGTCGCCTCGCTCGACGCGGAACATCGCGCGCGCTTCGACGGATATCGAAACGACGCCGACCGGCTGATGTTCCTGGCGGGCCGTGTGATGGCACGGCGGCTCGTCGCACAGGCGCTCGATGTCCCGCCCGACGGCTGGCGCTGGCGCGACGGGGAGCGCGGACGGCCGGAAATCGCGTCGCCGGAGACGCCGCTGCGATTCAACCTCGCGCACAGCGCAGGCCTCGTCGCGTGCGCGCTGGCTCAGGGACGCGCCGTCGGCGTCGACGTCGAGTACCTGAGGCGCCGGCCCGTCGATCGGCAGGTCGTGCATCGGTACTGCGCGCCCGACGAGGTCCGCGACGTGGACGCGCACGCGCCGGCCTGGCACGATCGGTTTCTGCTCTACTGGACGCTCAAAGAGGCGTACCTCAAGGCGCGCGGGCTCGGCATTGCGGTGACGCTGGCCGACATCTCGTTCCACCTCGCCTCAGGCGTGCCGCACGTCACGTTCCTGCGATCGCTGGCCGGTACGGACGACCGCTGGATCTTTCACCTGGCCCGGCCTACGCCGCAGCATTTGATGGCCGTCGCGGCGTCGATCGAGGCCTCTCCGCCGGCGATCACCGTCGCGGCCCTTCCCGATCTCGACTGAAGCCGGCCTGCACGCATGCGCCTGCTCGCCATCAGCGATCTGCATCTCGGTCACCGCGCCAACCGCGACGCCCTGCTGGCGCTGCCGGCCTTCCCCGACGACTGGCTGATCGTCGCCGGTGACGTCGGCGAGTCGCCGGATCACCTGGCGCTCGCGCTCCGGGAGCTGACGCCGCGATTTCAGCGGGTGATCTGGACGCCGGGCAACCACGAGCTGTGGAGTCCGCGACACGCGACCGACCGCACGAGGGGGCAGGCGCGATACGACGAGCTGGTGGCGATCTGCCGCGAGTTCGGCGTCGTGACCCCTGAGGATCCGTTCCCCGTCTGGCCGCCCGAGCCGGACACGGTCATCGCGCCGATGTTCCTGCTCTACGACTACTCGTTCCGTCCGGCGGACGTCGCGCTCGCCGGCGCGGTCGCCTGGGCGCGCCAGAGCGGCGTGGTGTGCGGCGACGAGTTCATGCTCGATCCCTCACCCTGGCCGTCGCGCGTGGCGTGGTGCCACGAGCGCGTGGCGCGCACGGCGATGCGGCTCGACGCGCTGGCGGCCGATGCGCGGACGGTGCTGGTGAATCACTGGCCACTGCGGGCCGACCTCGCGCGCCCGCCGCGGGTCCCGCGCTTCTCGATCTGGAGCGGCACGACGGCCACCGAGGACTGGGGCCGCCGCTACCGCGCCCGCGTCGTCGTGTCTGGCCACCTGCACCTTCGAACGACGCTCTGGCGGTACGGCGTGCGCTACGACGAGGTCTCCCTCGGCTACCCGCGCGACTGGCGATACGAACGCGGACTCGCCTACTACCTGCGCGAGATCCTTCCCGGCACGGGCGCGGACGCGCTGCGCTTCGTCCCGCCGCGCGATCCGTACTTCTCTTCGATGCGCTATCATGGCCGCTCGTGAGAACCCTGCGGGTCCTGGTCCTGATGCACGACTACCAGGTGCCGCCCGACGACGTGTCGGGCCGCGACGTCGAAACGGCGTCGTGGCGCACGGAGTACGACGTGCTCAAGACCGTGCGCGACGAGCTCGAGCACGATGTCCACGTCCTCGGCGTCAAAGACGACCTCGCCGGCATCCGCCAGACCAACGACGAGTTCAAGCCGCATATCGCGTTCAATCTCCTGGAGGCGTTCCACGAAGTCGGCACGTTCGATCAGAACGTCGTCGCCTACCTCGAGTTGATCCGTCTGGCCTACACCGGCTGCAACCCGCGAGGCATGCTCCTGGCGCGCGACAAGGCGCTGTCGAAGAAGCTGCTGCACTATCACCGGATTGCGGTGCCGGAGTTCGTCGTCGTGCCGCGCGGGCGGAAGGTGCGGCTGTCGAAGCGCCTGACGTTTCCGCTGATCGTCAAGTCGCTGACGCAGGAGGCCTCGATCGGGATCGCGCAGGCGTCGGTCGTCGAGGATTCCGGCAAGCTGGTCGAGCGGGTGCAATTCATTCACGACTCGATCCAGACCGACGCCATCGTCGAGCAGTACATCGAGGGGCGCGAGCTCTACTGCGGCGTGATCGGCAACCAGCGCCTGCAGGTGCTGCCGGTCTGGGAGATGACGTTCGCGAAGATGCCCGAGAGTCAGCACCGCATCGCGACCGAGCGCGTCAAGTGGAATCCGAAATACCAGGACAAGATGGGCGTGGCCACCGGCGAGGCGAAGGGTCTGCCCGACGGCGCCGCCGACCGCGTCCAGCACATCGCGCGCCGTGTCTACCGCACGCTGGAGCTGAGCGGCTACGCGCGCATCGACCTGCGACTTGACGCCGCTGGGCAGGTCTACGTGCTTGAAGCCAACCCCAACCCGCAGATCGCGCGCACCGAGGACTTTGCCGAATCTGCCGCCCTGGCCGGCCTGCCCTACCCCGCGTTGATTCAGCGCATTCTCACGACGGGGATGCGGTGGGAGCCGGACCGGCTCGGCTGAGCGGGGGCTCGGCTGAGCGGATTGACGCGGAACCTCGAGGGCACCACGATCATCTCAGGGCCATGACCAAACTCCTCATCCCCGCCATCGGCGTCACGGCCCTGCTCCTCGGCCTGAGCGCCGGGTCCGCCGGCCGCGGGCCCGCTCCAGCCGCCCCCTCGCCCGGCGACGTCCCGGTCATCGTCGAGTTGTTCACCTCCGAGGGCTGCTCGAGCTGCCCGCCGGCGGATGCGTTGCTCGCCGACCTGCAACAGCATCAACAGGTCGCGGGCGCGCGGGTCGTCGCGCTCAGCGAGCACGTGGACTACTGGAACGAGCTCGGCTGGAAAGACCCGTTCTCGAGCGCGCGGATGACACAGCGTCAGACGGCGTACGGCGCCGCCGAAGGGCGGCAGGACATCTACACGCCTCAGATGATTGTCGACGGCACCGAGTCCTTCGTCGGAAGCGATCGGCGCGCGGCGCTGGCGGCGATTGGCAACGCGGCGAAGTCGCCGAAGGCGACGGTTCACCTGGCGCTCGAGTCGCAAACACCGATGACGCTGGCCGTCACATTGGACGGAGGGCGCGCGTCGTCGAACGCGACGATCTGGCTGGCCATCGTCGAGGACGACCTGGCGTCGCAGGTCGTCGGCGGCGAAAATGCGGGCCGCGTGCTGCGCCACAGCAGCGTCGTGCGATCCGTCACGTCGATCGGCAAGGCCGGCGGCGACGGCCGCTTCCAGCAGGCCGTGCCGCTGACGCTCGACCGCAAATGGCGCGCCGATCGGCTGCGCGCCGTGGTCTTCGCGCAGCCGGGCCCGGTCGGGCGCGTCGTCGCGGCGGGCGATCTCGATCTCGCCCCGACGGCCGCCCGCTGATCGCTGATCCAGGCGGTCCGCACGGAGTGTGGGCGGCTCTACCGGGTACAATCCGACCGGCATGACGTGTCCCGCCTGCGGCTCGTCGATGAAGAGCCAGGCCCTTGCCGGACAGGGCGGCAAGACGATCGAGATCGACGTCTGCCTCTCGTGCCAGCGATTCTGGTTCGACGGATTCGAGAGCCTGCAGCTCTCGCCGGGTGCCACGCTCCAGCTCTTCCGTCTCGTCGGAGATCAGGCGCCATCCGGGCCCTCGTCCCGTTCGTTGATCCCGCCGAAGTGTCCCCGCTGCCAGGCCACGCTCGTGCGGGCGCACGATCTGCAGCGAACGACGCGGTTCGAGTACCTGCGGTGCCCGCAGGGGCACGGCCGGCTCATCACCTTCTTCAATTTTCTTCGGGAAAAGGATTTCATCCGGCCACTGCCGCCCGATCAGATCGAGGCGCTCCGGCGGAATCTGCAGGTCGTGCGCTGCTCGAACTGCGGAGCGTCGATCGATCTCGCGAAGACATCCACCTGCGAGCACTGCGGCACGTCGCTCTCGATGATCGACATGCAGCAGGCCAGGGCGCTCGTCCACCAGTTGCAGCAGGCCGAGCCAGCCGACCATGAGGTCGATCCGGCCCTGAGCCTTCGTCTGATCCAGGCCCGACGCGAAGTCGAGCAGGCGTTCGCGTCCTTCGAGCGCGGCTCATCCTGGACGGACGACGTCGCGCGCGCCGACGTCGTCGGCGCGGGGATCTCCGCGATCGCGCGCTGGCTGAAGAAGGGCTAGACTGATGTCTTGGTCGGTGCCAGGTCGGGCCGGTGACTTGGAGACGGCCTCGAGCGGGAGTTGGCGACCATGACCCACAAGGCCCTCCTAGCATCCTGCGTTTCTGGAGTCGTGATCGCCTTGACCGCATCCGCGGCTGGTTTCGATCTCGGCCAATCTGCGACGACGACTCTGTTGGATCGATATGAGCGCGGCGAACGCGCGCAGGTGGCCAGCCAGCTCGCAGGTATTCGGGATGTTTCCGTGTTTGCGAAGGACCTCAAGCGTGTGGGACCAGCCTGGACACAGGCCCACGGCGCCGAAGACCTTCATCATCGTCGGTTAGTCGTGGCAGCGTTTGCACTCGAGTTTGCCGCGACCCGGTTTTGGCCCGAAGAGGTGGATCCGTTTGTCGAATTGGGCTGTCAACTGATCCGCGACGACCCACGCCACGATGAAGCGGAACGTGCGTGGTTTGTCGCGTCAGTCGCTGTGTTTGGTCGCGCGCGAGAGGATGGGCGACTTGTCACACAGGGTGGACCTGGAGCAGCGACTGGCCAGCGACTCCCAGCGCCGCCCCGGCTGGCGGACCACATCGCGCACGCCATGCAGCAATGGCCTGACGAACCGCGATTCCGTCTGGCTGCGGCGATGTTCATGGCAGTTTCCGCGGACAGCGAGCCGGCGAGAGATGCTCGATGGATTCCGACTGACCTGTTATCGAAGGACTCGCAGGAGGCAGTACGACGCGCACGAGCCGCAAGGGCGATCCAACTGTTCGCGGCCTTGTTGGACGTTCCGTCGCTCAAGGCGGAAGCCAGCGTTCGGATGGGCTACCTGCAACTGACGCTTAACGACCCCGCCACCGCACTGGATTCGTTTCAAGAGGCCACCGACTCGAACGACCCCTTTATTCGATATCTGGCGTACTTTCTTGCGGGCCGGGCGCTCGAACGGCTTGGACGTCGCGACGATGCCAATGCGATGTATCGATCGGCGCTGCTCGTCATTCCGGGCGCCCAATCGGCCAGTGTGGCGTTGAGCGCGAATCTGTTCCTGGCCGGAGCCCCGGACGAGGCGTATGACGTCGCGCAGCGTTCGCTGACCCGGCCCGCAACAGACGATCCCTGGCAGCAATTCGGGTATGGTGACTTGCGGCTGATTCCGGGGTTATTGAAGAGGCTGCGAAAGGCACTGGGATGAGGCCGCGACTCGTTCTTGCGGCATCCGGCGTGGTTGCCGTCGGAGTGTCGATTCCCATCGTCGCTCAGCAACAGCCGCCTTTTCGTGCGATGGCTCAAGGCGTCTCAGTCGATGTGTCGGTTCGAAAGGGCAACCAACCCGTGCTGCATTTGCAGCCGTCCGACTTTGTCCTCTACGACAACAATGTCCGGCAGACCATCGAGTCGTTGTCGATGGGCACCGTGCCGATCGACGTCACGATCTTTCTTGGCACGAACAATCAAACCGCCTCTCAGCAATTGGCGACACTCAGCGCGGACATCAGACGCATCGGGGCGCTGCTCCGTCCGGACGATCGAGTGCGGCTCCTGACGCTGGATAACCAGGTCGTCGATGCGTTTGGTTGGCGGCCTGGCGCCGAGGCCAACGCGCGCATTACGGTTCGCGTTGGCGGCGTGCAGTCGCTCTGCGACGCGTGCTTCCTGGCGCTGATGCGCCGTCCCGAACTCGGCCGACGTCATTTAGTGGTGGTCGTTACCGATGGCGTCGAGTTCGGCAGCGTCATCGATTCGAGCACGCTCCGCGACGTGGCTGCGCGCGCGGAAGGTGTGCTGCACCTCGTCCTCGTCGATCCCTTGATACCCCACAGTCCCGAGGCGCCGTTGCCAGCCGCTTCGATGATCCCACCGACTCGCGGCGCCATGCGCACGCCGCCCCCACCGGTCATCGTTGCGCAGTTCGCCTTTCTTCGGGCGTCGTGGTTCCACGTGCAGGCCGATGAACGAGGACTCGACAATCTGGAGGAAGCGGCCGGATTGACGGGCGGGACCGTACGGCACGCCGCCGCCGGAGAGTCGATCATCGAGACGTTCCAAAGGGCATTCGAAGACTTTCGCCAGACGTATCTTCTTCGCTACAGCGCCACTGGCGTCGCGCCCCGAGGCTGGCACGATCTCCGTGTCGACGTGGCTCACGGCGACAAATACACCATCCGGACACGCAAGGGATACTTCGGCGGCTAGTGGTTGAGGGTGCTGATCAGCACGAACAGCAGAATCGCGAGCGCCACGACGAGCGCGACCTTGATGCCGCTCCAGGGCCGGTTGCCCGCGATCCGACCGGTGACGCCGTTGACGACGACCTGGTACGACTTCGCGCCGTAGACGTACGTCAGCAGCCAGACCGGCACGAGGATGTGCTTGAACGTCTGGTCGCGATAGGCCGCGTCCACGCGCAGGTTCCGATACGTGTCGCCGGGCACCTGCTGCGCGCACAGCGGCCGCAGCTCGCCGTCCATCTGCTGCGCGCGACTCGTTGCGCCGCCGCCACGAGATCGATCTGGTAGCGCTCGACCGTCCAGCCTGACGAGGTAGCCCGGGTCGTACGGCACGAGCGTGTCGGTCGGGAACGGCTCGATGCGCGCGCAGCTTGCCGCGCGTCCACGCCCACGCGACGCGCACACCAGCTCGTCGTCGAAGACATGCGAGAGCTCGCCCGAGGCCGGCGTCCACCGCACCTGTCGCACCTGCTGGTTGCCCTCGCCGCACGTAGTAGTACGTGCCCGGCGTCGGCCGTCCACCGCGCGTCGGCCTTGCGCGTCGAAGGTCCAGTACGGCAGGTAGATGCCTTTCACCGTGTCGGTCAGCGCCTTGCGCGCTGAAGCGATTGGGCGCGAGCCACTGCCGGCCGTACCACGCGGCGAATCAGGTCGCGCGCCTGCGACTCGGAGATCTTCAACGGCAGCAGCGACTCGGGACGGAACGCGTCCTTGACCTCCTCGTACGGCACGAGCGCCGTCGAGCCGCAGAACTCGCAGCGCTGCCCGACCTTGTCGGGGTCGAACACCGAAATCGCCTGGCAGCTCTGGCAGTGCACGGAGATCTTCTGCGCCTGCCAGCCGCGCGCCGCGTCCGGAATCTCGCGCAGCGCCGCCGCGAGATCGTGCTCGACGATGACGCGTGTCGGCCGTCCGCGCGTCTTCGAGCGTGGCGGGCGATTCGGTGCCGCAGAACGGGCAGACGAGCGCCTGCTTGGCGGGATTCCACTTCGGCTTCGGCGCCGCAGGCCGGACAGTGGAACTTCTCGCGTGCGGTCGCCGACACGTCCGCGGGCGGCGTGTTCCCCGGCGCGGGAGTCGGTCGCTCACGCTTGCCGCGCCTACTTCAGGAAGTCGGCGATCGCCGTCTGCGTGACCCGCCACTGCGTGCCGATCTTCTTGCCCTTGAGATCGCCGGCTTCGAGGCTGGCGACGACGTCGCTCTCGGAGACGCCGAGCACCTTCGCCGCATCGGCCGGACCGAGCGTCTCCGGAATGCCGGCGGTCGCGGCCCCGGCCGTCGCCGGCGCGCCGCCGGCCGGCGGCGTGCGCCTGCGCGGTGATGCCGCCCGGCTGGTTGATCATCTGCTGCGCCATCGCCATGCCGACGGCCATCTCCGCGCCGACGCCGCCGACGCCCGGACCGCCCTTTTCGAAGCCCTGCGCCATCTGGTACTTCACGTAGTCGTTCAGGTTGCCGACCGCGGCCATGCTCGACGCGCTTGTCGATCGCCTGCTCGACCTCCGGCGGCACCGAGACGTTCTCGAGCACGAAGCTCGGCATCTCGAGGCCGTACTTCTCCTTGAGCGCCGGATTGATGAGCGGCAGCAGCGCGTCGCCGAGCTCGCTGTAGCGCGTGGCGACGTCGAGCACCGGCACCTTGCTCGACGCCAGCGCCTCGCTGAAGACGCTGACGATGCGCGACCGCATGACGTCGGCGAACTCGTCGAGCCGGAAATGATTGTCGGTGCCGGCGACTTCCTTCAGGAACTTCGGCGCGTCGACGATGCGGAAGTCGTAGGTGCCGAACGCGCGGAGCCGGACGATGCCGAAGTCCTGGTCGCGCACCATGACCGGATTCGACGTGCCCCACTTGTTGCCGGTGAACAGGCGCGTCGTCAGGTAGTAGACGTCGGCCTTGAACGGCGACTCGAAGCCGTACTTCCAGCCCTTGAGCCTCGTGAGGATCGGGAATGTTGTCGGTCGTGAGCGTGTGCTTGCCGGGCCCGAACAGGTCGCCGAACTGGCCGAGGTAGACGAACTGGACGATCTGCGACTCGCGCACGATCAGCTGCGCGCCGCGCTTGATTTCCTTGTCCTCGTCGGGAAAGCGGTACGACAGCGTGTCGCGCGAGTCGTCGGTCCATTCGATGATGTCGATGAACTGGCTTCGGATGAAATCGGTCAGGCCCATCGGGTTCTCCGTCCATCAAGGTGTCACAAGCTTCGCAGGTTTGGTACCGGGGTTCTGCGGGTTCTGCGGGTTCTACAGGTTCTACGGGTTCTACGGGTTCTAGGGGTTCTACGGGTTCGGAGGGCTCGACATGTTCCGTTTCATGAATCTGTCCGCTCCGTAGTAGCGTTGGCACCCCTCGAACCCATAGAACCCGTAGAACCTGTAGAACCCGTAGAACCACCCTCTAGATCCAGTCTCTGTATAACTCCGGCCTCCGATCCTTCATCAGTATGCGACGACCGTGTGACTTCTCAACGTCGGCGAGATCGACATCCGCGTACAAGATCGTGTCCTCGCCCTTGGCCGCGCGCGCCCGCACGGCGCCTTCGGGCCCGCAGACGAACGACTCGCCGGCGAACGTCAGCTTCGCCTCCTGACCCACACGGTTGCAGAGCGCGACGAAGTACCCGTTCTGAAAGGCCGCGGTGCACATCTCGCCCTCGAACAACCCCTCGGGCCACTCGTCCACGACTCCGGCCTGCGGCACGACGACGAGCGACGCCCCGCCGAGCGCGAGCGCGCGCATGTACTCGGGAAAATGGCGGTCGTAGCAGATGGCGACGCCCACCTTTCCGACGCTGGTGACGAACACCGGCGCCCCGAGCGTGCTCGGCGCGTAGTACTGCCGCTCGTGAACGCAGGGGTACTCTGTGATGTGGACCATCCGCGTGCGGCCCAGCAGCCGGCCGTCCGCGTCGATGACCGGCGAGCAATCGTACGTCGCGTCGCCGTCGCGCTCGAAGACGTTGAGCACGAACACGACGCCGAGCTCCCGCGCGAGCGCCGCGAACGCCTCGGTGGTCGGCCCCGGCACGGGCTCGGCGAGCGCGCGCACGTCGCCGGCCGGCGGCGACTGGGGATAGAAGGGCGTGAACGCCAGCTCCGGAAACGCGATGAGCGCGGCCCCCTCCCCGGCCGCCCGTCGAGCCGCCTCGAGTCCGCGCTCGAGGTTGCGCGCGCGATCGTCGGTCGCCCGCTGCTGAATCAGCGCCAGTCGCATTCATCCTCCCGTGCAGATCCGCTCCCACGCGTCGGGCGTGAGCGTGAGCGGCCAGTACTTCCGCCGGAGCGCAATCACCCGATCGAGATAGTCCAGCCGGGCGATCTCGCCGGCGCGCAGCCGGTCGCGCATCCGCCGCAACTCGTACCGATACAGGTCGTTGAGGGCGTCGCGCACCAGCGCCGGCGGCGTCGTCGTGCCCGGCGCGAGCCCCAGACCGCCGAGCGCCGCCAGGAACTCCGGCGGGTACCTCCACGGACCGTTGTCGGGTATCATGCCGGCGCCCCCGTCATTCTCTCAAGGAGCCCTGCCATGCTGCGCAAGATGTTCGCGCCCCTGCTCGTCGTCGGCCTCGTCGCCATCACCGTCTCGGCGCAGGCGCCGGAGAAGATCGACGCCGCGATGAATGCCAAGATTCGGGCCGAAGGTATGGACCGCTCTCAGATCATGCGGATCGAGCACATGCTGGCCGACGTCTACGGCCCGCGGCTCACCGGATCGCCCAACCACGAGAACGCCGGCAAGTGGGCGATCCAGGAAATGGAATCGTGGGGCATGAAGAACGGCACGATGGAGCCGTGGAACTGGGGGCACGACGGCTGGCTCAACCAGCGCGCCGACGGCCACGTGACGTCGCCGATTCATCTCAACCTCGTTCTTGCCGTGCAGCCGTGGACGCCGTCGACGAACGGAACCGTCAGCGGCCCGGCCATCAATCTCGTCACGCCGGATGGATCGTCCAACCCCTACAACGCCAACGCCTCCTGCACGGCCGGCCGCGGCGCCAACGCGCCGCCGCCTCCACCCGGGCCGACGCAGGCCCAACTTGACGCGTACTTCGCGCAGATGGCGCCGAAAGTGAAGGGCGCGATGGTCCTCGTGGGCGCGCCGTGCGTGCCGGACTTCGTCGAGGTCGAAAACGCGAAGCGCCGTGACGACGCACAGGTGCGCGCGCAGTACAACCCGGACCCGAACGCCCCTCCCGCGGCCGGCCGCGGCAACCGCGGCGGCGGTCGCGGACGTGGCGCGCAGGCCGGCGAGACGGGACGGCTCAGCCTCCAGCAGGTCAACGCGCAGGTCAACGACTTCCTGCTCAAGAACGGCGCCGCGGTGAAGGTCACGGACGCGCGCGAGCGACTGGGTGTGGTCCGCCAGCAGAGCGGCAACGGATACGACTCGAGCAAGAACGTGCCCGGCGTGCTGCTGCGCAACGAGGACTACGGCCGCATCGCGCGCATTCTCCACGACAACACGCCCGTGACGATGGAGTTCAACATCGTCAACCACACGTATCCGGAGGGCAAGACGTCGTACAACGCGGTGGCGGAGATTCCCGGGACGGACAAGGCCGACGAGATCGTGATGCTCGGCGGCCACCTCGATTCCTGGCACAGCGCGACCGGCGCGACCGACAACGCGATTGGCTGCGCGATCATGATGGAGGCCGTGCGCATCCTGCAGGCGGTCGGCGCCAAGCCCCGCCGGACGATCCGCGTCGCGCTCTGGGGCGGCGAGGAAGAGGGCCTGCTCGGGTCGCTGGCCTACGTCGAGCAGCACTTCGGCACGTTCGAGAATCCGAAGGAGCCCGCGTTTTCCAAGCTGGACGCTTACTGGAACATCGACAGCGGCACGGGGCGCGTGCGCGGCGCGGGGATTTTTGGACCGGCCGAAGGCGCGCGCATCCTCGCGCAGTTCCTCAAGCCATTCGAGGACTTCGGCGTCTACGGCGCGTCGGCCGGCAGCTCCCGCAACACCGGCGGCACCGACAGCACGTCATTCAACCACGCCGGTCTGCCGGGGATCGGCGGCGGTCAGGACAGCATCGAGTACGGCACCTTCACGCACCACACGAGCCTCGACACCTACGAGCGCATCCTGCCTGAAGACGTCAAGAAGGACGCCATCATCACCGCGTCGGTCATCTATCACATCGCCATGCGCGACGAGATGATGCCGCGCTTCACGAAAGACACGATGCCGCCGATGCCCGGCGGGCGCGGCGGTCACTGATCACTGGCACTTTGACAATGAGTGAAACGGGGGAATGGCTGCCGCCCATTCACGCATTCACTGATTCACTCATTTACTAAAGTATGCGGCCGCGGCAGGCGCGTGCGGGTGAGGCGCCAGGTGAGGTAGCACGCGATCGTCACCGACGCCATCCGGGACATCGTCGCGGCAAACGACGTGATATGCGCGGCATTGATCGTCAGCTGCCAGGAGAGATTCAGACACGAGTGCACGCCGATCGCCGGCCACAGGCTGTCCCAGCGGTAGACGATCCACGCAAAGAGCAATCCGCCGATCGCGGTCAGGCCGAACTCCGCGACGTACGGCAGGACGCCGTGCACGTAGGTCAGACGGCCGTCGAAGATGTCCACGTAGCGCGTGAGGTGGGCGGCCCCAAAGGCCATCGCACTGACCGCCATGGCCCACAGGGGCCGGCGGCCGCCGCGCCGCACGAGCTGGCGGAACAGTAGGCCGCGAAAGAGCACTTCCTCGGCGACCGGTCCCAGGAGTGACGTGCCGGCGACCTCCGCGGGACTGAGCGCCGGAAACGTCACGACCGCCCACAGCCCGGCGAGCGGAATCGCCGTCAACAGGCCAATCGCGTAGCCGGTGAGCGGATTCGCGAGCAGCCCGATCTCGCGCAGCGCGGCCCCAGGCGTCAGCTTCCACCAGATCGTAACGAGCACGAGGCTCGGCACCACCCAGACGGCCAGCTTCAGGAGGCTTTCGTTGTACGTCTCGGAGAGCGTCGCGGCACCGAACTCGCCGATCAGCCAGAACACGACGTAAAGCACCGTGGTCGAGGCGAGCGAGACGAAGGTGGCCTTACGTGGAGACACGAGCAGTTCTGGTCAGGGAGCGACGTCGGCCGCCGCGCATCGCTCGCGCCGCGGCCGACATCTCAGTTGCGCTCGATCACCCAATCACCCAATCAGTCAATCACCCAATCAGTCGATGCGATCGTCAATCACCGATCGCCCAATGCAATCGCCAATCACCAATCCCCAATCGGCAGATGTCATTTCATGTCAGGCGCGACCGACAAGTACAGCGCGTTGAAGAAGAACTTGAAGTTGCCGTGCGGCTGCGACCGGAACAGCAGCGCGTTGCCGAACACGAAGACGCGGCCCTTGCCGACCGACGCCTCGGCCATCTCGATGCCCTTGTCCAGCGCCGTTTCCCCCCACGCCCAGCCGCTGCGCAGCGGATGCGCGTCGGCAAACCACGCGACCGAGTGCAGGTTGGCGGCGGCCGCGTCGCCCGACAGCTTCCACGCGACGTTGCCCTCGCCCTGATCGAAGAACACATCGACCTTGTCCGGCACGCCGTGCGCGAGCGGATTCTTCGTGTCGACGCTCACCTGCAGGACCGACCCCGGCACGTAGAACTCGGTGCGCGGCAGGTCCGTCTGGCTCTCGAGCGGCAGCTTGAACTCCGAGATCGCCTGGCCGGCGGCTTGGCCGATGCAGATGATCGTGCCGCCGTCCTCGACGAACTGTTTGATCGCCTCGACGCCCTGCTCGTTGATGCCGCCCTGCCGCTTCGCGTACATCTCGGGAATCGGCTGGAACGGACGCGGCCGGTCGTCGCCGGGCGCCGGACCCGCGGCTTCCTGACCGCCTCGTCCACCGCGCCCGGCACCGGCAGCACCCGCGCCGCCGCCGCCACCGCGCCCGCCGCGCCCGCCACCCGCGCCCAGGCCGACCCCGTTGAAGACGAGCACGTCGTACTTCGCGTGCAGGTTGCCGGCGTTGATGTCCGGACCGAAGACGTCGTTGTAGCTGTCCTCGACGAACGGGAACTCGAAATTCTTGAAGATCAGGCGCGTCCAGCCGACCGGCATCGACCCGCCGTAGTTGTCGACGAGGCCGATCCGCAGCTTGCGCAGCTTGGACGCCTGGCCCGTTGGCGCGGTCGTCGTGGCTTCGAATGACAGGCCGAAGTCCGCCGCCGCCTTGTCGAGCATCGCGCGCGTCGTCGGCTTCGCGGCCACGTAGAACGTGCCCACGCCCATCGGCCCGTTGGCGAGCCACGACACGTCTTCATTCGCCGCCAGCAGGCGGTTGACGACGATGAAGCTGTCGTTGGCCTGGTGGCGTGAAGTAGTAGCCGACCGGTGTGCCCTGGGCGCCCTTGATCGATCCGGCCGGCGCCTTCGCGAAGTCGGTCAGCTTCTCGAACGGCCCGTTGAAGTCGTCCAGGATGCGATCGAACTTCACGCCCATCTGGAACGCGAGCGTCCAGCCGGCACTGTCGTAGGGCGGCGTCGGCGGCGCGCCCGGATACGGGATGTCGTCCGGGTGGTCCTGCGGCTCGAACATGTCCATGACGTGCGGCCGGAACGCCTGCGCCGTCTTGACGACCAGCGAGTTGGCCGGATACGTCTTGCCGGCCACCGTGAACGACGCCGTCGCGCGTTCGATCGTGATGCCCGACTTGATCAGCGCGTTGACGAAGCGGATCGCGGAGCCGAAGTCCGGCTGGTCGGACGGGATGATGAACCCGCGTGGATCGCGCAGGTCCTTGGCCGTGAGCGCCGCATAGAGCTGCGGGCAGCCGCCGCCCCCGCGTCCGCCGCCGCCACGCCCGCCGGCGCCACGCCCACCGCCGGTACCCACGCCGCCGGCACCCGCGCCGCCGGCGCCAGCCGCCGGCTGCGTGCCCGGTTGGGCGGCCACCGTCGGAATGGTCGAGGTCCCGCACGCCGCCATCTCGATGCGCGCGGACTTGTGCGGCGTGAACGTCCAGTGATCCTCGCTGCCGAACTTGATCTCATCGCGCCCCATCTCGTAGATGCGATAGAGCAGCGTCTCGCGGAATTTCGACGCGAGATCGATGACCGCGCGGTTTGCCATCACCGAGTAGTCAATCGACTGCCGGAAGTGCCAGACGTCGTGCGGCATGATCGGATACCAATCGCTCATGTTGCCGATCAGGAACCGCGTGGACATCGGCGGCGTGTTCTGCATCGGGGTCGGGTTGCCGATCGTCTCGGTCAGGATGCCAAGCTGGTTGTGGAAGTAGGCGACCGTCCGGAAGCCGCCGTTCCACCACGTCGAGTAGCTCTGCGCATTGCGGTTGACGACGCCCGGCATGTGCTCCTCGATCGATCGCGTCGCAATCGCCGCGCCCACCATGTCCATCGCCGCGGGAATGCCGGGGTGGAAGTTGTAGTTGAACGGATCGCGGAACGGCGGCGCGAACATCACGGCACCGGACGGCCCGGTCTGGTGATGGTTGTACATGATCTGCGGGAACCACTCGCGGAACATCACCTTGCTGACGTTGGTGGTCTCGTCCAGCGCGTTCATGTACGAGTCGCGGTTGTCGTCGTGACCGGCGTAGTGGTTCCAGAGCTTCCACGACCCGCCGGTCGTCTGGCCGTGCTTCATGTATCCGTCCGAGATCAGGTCCATCCCGTCCGGATTCGCAAACGTGTACAGGATGATCACGTCGTTCAGGAACCGCATCGTCTCTTCGTCGGTGCGGCTGACCATCTGGTAGACCCACTCGATGAGCTGCTGCGCGCCGAGCACTTCGCTCGCGTGCAGCCCGCCGTCGATCCAGATGACGGCCTTGCCTTCCTTGGCGAGCGCCTGCGCCTGCGCATCGGTCAGGCCCTCGGCGTGCGAGAGCTGCGCGGAGATCTGCCGGTAGCGGTCGATCTTCGCGTAGTTGGCCGGCGAGGTGACGATCGCCATCAGCTGCGGCCGGCCCTCGGAGGTCTTGCCGATCTCCTTGACGTGGATCCGGTTCGACTCCCGCTCGAGCTTGTGCCAGTAGGCGATCACCTGCTGGTAGTCCGCGAGGAAGTAGTCGTCACCGACGTTGTGGCCCCACTCTGCCTTGGGGCTCGTGATGCCGGCGGCGGCTGGCCGGGCCGGCGTCTGGACCGCCGGGGCCGGCGTCTGCGCGCGCGGCGCGATGGTCGCCAGGCTCGCCACGAGCACGGCGCCCAGGATCGTCAGGGCTCGTCGAGAAGTCACCATCTCCCTATCCTCCAAACGGGCTAACGATAACACGCGCCCTACCGGGTGAGCTTGCGGTACTTGATGCGGTGCGGCTGATCGGCCGCCGCGCCCAGACGCCGCTTCCGATCGGCCTCGTAGTCCTGGTAGTTCCCGGCAAACCACTCGACGTGCGAGTCGCCCTCGAACGCCAGCATGTGGGTCGCGATGCGGTCGAGGAACCAGCGGTCGTGCGAGATGACGACCGCGCAGCCGGCAAAGTCGAGCAGCGCTTCCTCGAGCGCGCGCAGTGTATCGACGTCGAGGTCGTTCGTGGGCTCGTCGAGCAGCAGCAGGTTGCAGCCCCGCTGCAGCAGTTTGGCCAGGTGCAGCCTGTTGCGCTGCCCGCCCGACAGCGTCCCCACCTTCTGCTGCTGGTCGCGCCCGCGGAAGTTGAACCAGGAGACGTAGGCGCGCGAGTTGACGCTCTTCTTGCCGAGGACGATCTCGTCTTCGCCGCCGGAGATCTCCTCCCACACCGTCTTGTTGGCCGCGAGCGAATCGCGCGACTGGTCCACGTAGCCGATGGTCACCGTGTCGCCGACGCGCAGCGTGCCCGCATCCGGCGCCTCGGCGCCGACCAACATCCGGAACAGCGTCGTCTTGCCCGCCCCGTTCGGGCCGATGACGCCGACGATCCCGCCGCGCGGCAGCGTGAAGGTGACGTCCTCCATCAGCACGACGTCACCGTAGCCCTTGCGAAGGTCGTTCGCTTCGACGACGACGTCGCCGAGTCGCGGGCCTGGGGGGATGTAGATCTCGACGCGATCGATCTTCGCCGCCGTGTCCTCGTTCAACAGCTGCTCGTACGCGTTCAGACGGGCCTTGCCCTTGGCCTGACGCGCGCGCGGCGACATGCGGATCCAGTCCAGCTCCCGCGCGAGCGTGCGCTGCCGCTTGGTCTCGGACTTCTCCTCGTTGGCGAGGCGCTGCTGCTTCTGCTGCAGCCAGCCCGAGTAGTTGCCTTCCCAGGGGTAGGCGCGCGTGCGGTCGAGCTCGAGGATCCAGCCCGCGACGTTGTCGAGAAAGTAGCGATCGTGCGTGATGGCCACGACCGTGCCCTGGTATTCCAGCAGGAAGTGCTCGAGCCACGCGACCGACTCGGCGTCCAGATGGTTCGTCGGCTCGTCGAGCAGCAGCAGGTCGGGCGACTGCAGGAGCAACCGGCACAGCGCCACGCGGCGACGCTCGCCGCCCGAGAGCGTGGTGACGTCCGCGTCAGCCGGCGGCAGGCGCAGCGCGTCCATGGCGTGCTCGAGCTTGGAGTCGAGATCCCAGGCGCCCGCGGCTTCGATTTTGTCCTGCACCCGCGCCTGCTCCTCGAGCACCTTCTCCATCTGCTCGGGCGACAGCTCCTCGGCGAACTTCGCGTTGATCTCGTCGAAGCGCGTCAGCAAGGCGCGCGTCGCCGCGACGCCCTCCTCGACGTTGCCCAGGACGTTCTTGGTCGCGTCGAGCTGGGGCTCCTGCGACAGGTACCCGACCGTGTAGCCGGACGAGAGCGTCGCCTCGCCCACGATCTCGTGGTCGAGCCCGGCCATGATCTTGAGCAGCGTGGACTTACCGGACCCGTTCGCGCCGATGACACCGATCTTGGCGCCGTACAAGAAGGAGAGGTAGACGTCCTGAAACACGACCGAGTCGGGCGGGTAGATCTTCCCCAGCCCTTTCATGGTGTAGATGAACTGAGACATTGAAGAGAAGTTTGAAGTTTGAAGTTCGAAGTTAGAAGTTAGAAGTTAGAAGCCAAGAGCCTCAACACGAGCGGACGACGAACGCTTCATCATGACAGAAGCGCGGCGGAAGTTCTAACGCCCGCCGGGCGCTAACCCTTCATCGTCCGGATCGCGAGACCCCCGAGCACGAGGATCGCCACGCCCAGCGCCACCCACAGAAGCAGCGGGTGCTGCTCGGTCCAGGGCGCCGGGTTGGAGTATCCGGCGTTTTCCGCCTCGGCATCGAGCGTTACCGGAGCGGCCGACGCGATCGCGGCCTGATCGATGAGTCGCACGAGGTCGTACTGTGGGGCGCCAATCCGCGAATTGCCATAGACGAGGCGGTAGGCGCCGGCCGGCTCCTGCCGGAAGATGAGATGGCGAGGCGTCATGGAGAACGCCGCGCGGGTATCGGCGAGCGGCGCGTCATTCCGGTTGAACACCGTGACGCGCCAGTGCGGCGCCGACCGCTCCGGGAAGCCGACCGCGAGCGACTCGCGCGGCTGCCCGGCTTCGACCGTCTTCCAGATCTCGCCCGATCCCGCGCGCATCCAGTTCGTACCGTCGTCGCTCACCTCGACGCTGACCGGGCGGTAGAACGCGGTCTGCCCCGTCTCGAATCGGACCTCGACCAACGGCACGGCCGGCGCGTCGGCCGTCCAGACGGTCGTGCCATCCGCGCCCGCTCCGGACGTCAGGGGAATCCCGGCGGGGACGCGCTCGGCCTCCGTCACGACCTCGTGGCTGACCTGCCCGGCGGTGATTTTGTACGGCCGCGACCCGTCGAGGATGCGGACGCGCAGGTACCGCGCGAGGCTCTCCGGGTAGCTCACGCTCATCCGCGCATCGAGGCCCGATTGAAGCAGCCGGTAGATTGGCGCACGCTCGCGCACGACGCGCCAGCGGGTGTGATCGTCGCTCACCGCGATCTCCACCCACGTGAGGACGTCGTCCGTGCCCTCGATCGACAGCGTCACGGCGTTGTGCACGCGCGCGCGCTGCCCCAGATCGAAGATCGCCTGCGAGTACTCCTTGGGCACGACGGACGGCTCGAGCAGCGTCGCGTCGCGCCGGTCGGCGACGCGCCCGCCGAGCCGGGCACTGAGCGCGTACGGCACCTCGCGCCCGTCCGCGTCGATCAATCGAAGATCGACGAGACCGGGTGCGGCGTGCGTCATGACGCTCCCCGGGATCGTGAGCGAGGCATATCGCGGACTGTCGGTCGACCCCGCCTCGATGGGCGCAAGAAAGCGCCAGTGGCTCCACGCCGACGGCAACTGCGCCATGGCGAGGATGGCGGCCGCGGCCATCGCCAGCGCTCGCACGCCGCGCGGCAAGGTCACGAGCCACTCTCCTTCTGGCCGGCCGACCAGCGTCGCTGGTAGAGGAACGACACGATCAGCAGCACGACGCCGAGCGCAATGGCCGACAGGATGCGATAGAAACCCGCCAGATCGGCCAGATCGTACAAGAACACCTTGAGGGTCGTCACCCCGAAGAGCGCGAGGCCGAGCCACCGCAGGAGCGCGCTCGGCGCTTTCACGCCGACGCCCAACAGCGCGCTTGCATAGAGCGTCCAGAACAGCGAGACGCTCAGGCCCTGGGCGTGCCGCGTGTCCGCGGTCAGGGTGCTCGACGGCTGCAGCAGATACATCAGGCCGATCTGCTCGGTCAGGCCCCAGACAGTCAAGAAGTTGGCCGCCACCACCAGCACTCCGAACGCCGTACGCTCGGCATCGCCCACAGCATCGACGTGGACGCGCCCAATCCACACGGCGGTGAACGCGCACGCCGCAGTGGTCATCATGACGACGAAGCGCGCGTTCCAGAGCGTGAGCGCGTAGTTCTCCGGCCAGGTCACGACGATGAGACCGACGATGGCAAAGAGCCCGAAGGCCGTCGCGCGCACCTGCCACGTCCGCACGCGGAAGCCGATCCACATCAGGACGGCCGCCTCGACGGCCCAGGCGATCGTCGTCGATCGATTGGACAGCCGCATCGGGATCGCGAGCGTGACGAGCGTGAGCGCGAGTCCGCCGATGACGAGCCGCGGCAGCGGGCGATCGGCCGGCACCGCCTGCACGACCACCAGATGGAACGCAGCGAGGGCCAGCGTGGCGATCGTCAGCAGCCAACGGTGATCGGGCCACATCATCGCCTGCAGGACGCCGAGGTAGGCCGCCACGTTGAGGAGCATCACGACGCCGTGCTCCATGCGAAACGCGCCCTGGCGGCGGCTGCGAATGACCGGCAGCACCGCGAACTCGACGTAGAACAGCGTCGCAAACAACCAGGTCTGCGACATCGCCGGCGCCACGTAGTAGCGGTCGTACCACGCCCAGAAGTACAGCTCGGTGAAGACGAGCGCGGGCAGCTCGAGCAGCCGCCAGTCGCGACGATGCGCGATCACGAGCAGCACCGCGTCCTGCAGCGCGAGGTACGAAAACAGGGCGACCTGCGCGTTCTGCCCCGTCGAGACCAGCGCAGGCGTCAGGAAGCCGCCGATCATCGCCAGGGCGGCCACGCGCTGCGAGTTTCGATTGAGCGCGATGGCCAGGACGAGCGCCGTCACCACGGCCATCGCGACGAACGCCGCGGCTGGCGGCACGAGATGGTAGTAGCTCGACGCGGCCCAGAGAGACAGGTACAGGACGGCCGCGCCGAGGCCCGTCATGCCGTCGGCGAAGTAGCGGTATCCGCGCTTCAGGAACCAGGACGTGGATGCGATCAGGCCCGCCCCGAGCAGCAGGCCCAGCGCCACCTGGCCGCCCGGACCGATCCAGTCGTTGTCGATCGCGGCCTTCAGGAAGAACGCGACGCCGACGGCGACCGCCAGCAGTCCGATGCGATTGAGCCAGCGCCCGGCGATCAACCGCTCGAGATCGGTGCCGCTCTTCCGGGCGCGTGGGGCGACCGGTGTCGCGGCCGCCGCGGGTGAAGCCGCCGCGGCGGACGCTGCGGCCACCCCCGGTCTGGCGACGCCGACGGACGGTGATGGAGGGACGGACGACGCGGGCGCGACCGGCGTCACCGCGACCTCGGCGACCTGACCTGTCGCGAGGCGCCGCGCCAGGTCGTTCACTCGACGCTCGAGGTCACGCACCTTGACCCAGGCGAGCAGCGCGAAGATCGGGCCGCCCACCAGGATCGCGAGACCGATGACGACCAACAGCACGATGGCCGACGCGTCACTCATGCTCGATCTTTTCGGCCGGATTGTACTGGAGTCCAGTGACCCGGGCGCGGCCGGCGCTGGCCGGCTACTCGGCGCGGAAGCCCGCCGGCTGGCGAACCGGCAACTCGGCTTTCGGCGGCTCGGGCGTGAAGTCCTCGCCCGGGTTGATGAAGCGGTCCTGCTCGAAGTTGGTACTGCTTGTCGTACAGCTGGCGGTAGCGGCCGCCGAGCGGCGAGCAGTTCGTCGTGCGTGCCGCGCTCGACGATCTCGCCGTGCTTCGAGCACGAGGATCTGATCGGCGCTGCGGATCGTCGACAGCCGGTGCGCGATGACGAACGTCGTGCGGCCGTGGCGCAGCGCCTGCAGGCCGTCCTGGATCATCGCTTCGCTCTCGCTGTCGAGGCTCGACGTCGCCTCGTCGAGGATCAGGATCCGCGGGTTCGGCGAGGATCGCGCGCGCGATCGCGACGCGCTGGCGCTGCCCGCCCGACAGCCGCACGCCGCGCTCGCCGACGATCGTGTCGTACCCCTTCTCGAACGCCGTCGATGAACTCGTCGCAGTGCGCGATGCGGCTGACGCGCTCGATGTCCGTCGCGCGTCGGCGTGCGGCGTGCGCGTAGGCGATGTTCTCGGCGATCGTGCCGTCGAACAGGAAGTTGTCCTGCAGCACGACGCCGAGGTGGCGCGCGGTAGTCGCGCAGCCGCAGGTCGTCGAGGTCGCGGCCGTCGACGCAGAATCGCGCCCGACTGCGGCCGGTTGAACGCCATCACCAGGCTGATGAGCGTGCTCTTGCCCGAGCCGCTCGAGCCGACGAGCGCCGTCGTCGTGCCGGCCGGCGCGCGGAACGACACGTGCTTCAGCACCGGCACGCCCGGGTTGTACTCGAACGTCACGTCCTCGAACGCGACGTCGCCGCGCAGCTCGTCGAGCGCGGCGCGCGCCGCGTCCTCCTCGTCCTCGGTCGGCCATGCTGCAGGATCTCGCGGATGCGGTCGAGGCCGGCGAACGCCTCGCGTGATCTGCGTGCCGATCGACGCGATCTGGATGACCGGCATCGCGATCAGCGCCGGTGAACGAGAGATGTACTCGACGAAGTCGCCGATCGTCATCGCGCCGCCGAGGATCGCGCGCCCGCCGACCAGCATCATGACGATCGCCGATGGCGCCGATGATCACGGTCGAGAACGGCGGTCGACCGCCGAGACGCCGGTCATCGACTTGCGCGATGTTGCGGAACAGCCGGTGCGCGCCCTTGCGCGAAGACGAGCTCCTCGCGCTTCTCCGCCGTGTAGGCCTTGACGATGCGGACGCCGCCGAGCGCCTCGGCGAGCCGGCCGGTCACCTCGGCGTTGATCTTGCCGCGCTCGCGGAACAGCGGCCGCAGCCGTCTTGAACGCGATCGCCATCCCGCCGCCGAACGCGCGCGAGCACGATGACGTGACCGCGGTCAGCTGCCAGTTCAGGTAGAAGAGCACGCCGAGCGCGACGACGCGCCGTGACGATGCTGCCGGTCGAGCTGCACCAGGCCGGTGCCGACGAGGTTCCGGATGCCTTCGGCGTCGGTCATGATGCGCGAGATGAGGACGCCGGTCTGCGTCGAGTCGAAGTAGCGGACCGGCAGCCGCATGACGTGCGCCTCGACGCGTCGCCGCATGTCGGTGATCGCGCGCTGGGCGGCGACGCCGAGGACCTGCGAGAGCGCGAACGACGGACGCCGCCTGCACGAGCGTCGCGCCCGCGCGCGACCGCAGGCGAGCTTGGCGAGCAGGTCCGCCCGGCCCTTCCCGACGACGTCGTCGATCAGATACTTGGACGTGGCCGGCAGCACGAGGCCGGCGAGCCGGTTGACGAGCATCAGCACGAGGCCGAGCGCGCAGCCGCCAGCGGCGCGCGACGATCAGCTCGCGCGCCTCGAGCCACGCGGCGGACCATTGGATCTTCTTCTTCTTGGGATCGGCCATCAGAGGGATGTCCGCGGGGCACGCTCGGACCCTTCAAGAATACACGGCCCGCGCCGATCGGGTCACCACCCGTTCGGGCAGGCCGCGGACATCGCGCGCCGGTCGCGCGAACGGGCCCTACTTCGGCAGGTTCACCCGCAGCTCGACGATGACCGCGCGGCTGATCACGTCGCCGAAGATGTGCTGCTGGATCTCCTGATTGAACAGATTCGTGATCTTCAAGACCGGCGTGAACCTCTGCTGCTTCAGTCGAAGGCCGGCGGCGAGATTGACCATCGTGTACGCGTCGGTCGTGCCGTGGTAGTCCGCGTCGAGCACGTCCTGCCAGAACGCGTCGCCGACGTAGTTGACCGTCACGTTGCCGAACCACTTCGCGCTGTCGTAGCCGAGCCCGACGTTGAAGCGGTTGTGCGGCGGCCGGTTCGTCTCGCTCGGATCGAAGTTGACATCCGGCGTCGGCCTGGTACGAGTAGTTGACGAACGCGTTCACCGTGGGCGTGATCGTGCCCTGCACGCCCAGCTCGAGGCCCTGGTTGTTCTCGCGGCCGAAGTTCTCGTACGTGAACTCGCGACGGGAACCGCACGCCCGCCTGGTAGACGCCGGCCCAGACGAGGGCGCCGGGAATCGGCCCGAGGCCCGGGAAGCCGGCCGGCGGCGGCGCGATGGGATACGTGCCGACCTGCGTGAAGAGGATCTCGTTCTTCAGGCGGTTGTAGTAGTACGCGGCGGTGATCATCGCGCGGTTGCGCACGAACGCCGGTGTAGCCGAGCTCGAACGCGTCGAGCGTCTCTTCCTGCAGGTCGGAGTTGCCGGCGACCTGGATGGGCAGCAGGTACGATGCGTCGAGCCGTACGCCGGATTGATGAGCGACAGCGGGATCGGCTTGGTGATCTGTGACGTCGATGTAGTTGTTGATCGCCGACGGCGCGCGGTACGCGCGGTTGTACGAGATCGCGGAACGTGTTGTCCGAGTTCGCGTGCATGACGAGCGCGACGCGCGGCGAGAACACCGCGCCCTCGATCGACGAGAACTTGTCCACGCGCGCGCCCAGGACCAGCCGGAACTGGTCGCTCAGGAACATCTCGTCCTGCAGGTACGCCGCCGCCCTCCGTGCGGTTTTCGGCCCCCGGCGCGATCGACAGATCGAAGCTGTTGTGGCGGAGGTTGCCGCCGTAGGTGAGGGCGTGCCGGCGTGCCGATCGTCGTCGACGTTGCCCGCTTCGACGTCGAACGTCTTCGTGTTGAAGTCGAAGGTGATGGGCCGCCCCTGCGCGTCGGTCGTCAGCAGCTGGTCGGCGTCGCCGTTCAGGGCGTTCAGGAAGACCTGCAGTTTGAACGCCTTCTTCGTGTAGTCGAGCTTGCCGTAGCTCTGGTACGAGCCGCTGTTGATCTCGAACGGGCCGATGCCGGATTGCATGATGCCGGTCGTGCCGGCCACGCCGCCCGACATCGTGACGCTTGGATCCGTCGGCGGCGTCGTAGTCCACGCGCGCGTCGAACTTCGGCTGCGTCGTGCCGGAGTTCGGGTACGGCGGATACGGCACGTTGCGGCCGTTCGGTACCGTGCCAGAGTCGGGCGCCCGTACGCGATCGGAGCGTGTAGTCGCCCGCGGACACCTTGTACGCCCAGCGGTCGTTGACGGCCGTCGCGAAGGTCCCGTTGATCGAGAAGAGCGACCCGTTCGACGCGCCGTTGCCGTTCGACTCGCGTCCGAACGTCCCGGCGCCAATCGTGACGCTCGCGCCCTGCATCTCGCGCGGCGACTTGGTGATGACGTTGATGACGCCGTCGAGCGCGTTCGCGCCCCACACGGCGGACGCCGGCCCGCGGATCACCTCGATCCGCTTGATTTCGTTCGTGTTCACCGGCATGAAGTCCCACATCACGAACCCGAAGAAGTCCTGATAGAGGCTCCGGCCGTCGAGCACGCGCGAGCTGCGACGTCGCGAGCGAGCTCGTCGCCGCGCGGCTCGTGATGTTGATGTCGCGCGCCGACATCTGCGTGACGTTCACGCCCGGCACCATCCGCAGGATGTCGCCGTAGTTGTTCGACGGGCGCGACCGACAGCTGCTTGTTGTCGATCACGGTCATCGTCGCGGGCGCGTTGACGAGCTTCTGCTCCGTTTTCGACGCCGAGACGACGACCGTTTCCTTGTAGCCCTGCGGCTGATCGGGCTTCTGCGCGGCTTGAGGATCCGGCTTGGGCGGCGGCGTCTGTTGGGGCGGCGGCGTCTGTTGGGCCGGCGGCGTCTGCCCGGCGAGCGCCGCGGGAGCGATGACGAGCGCCCATGCGATTCCCACGACCATCGAGCGCATGGCGTGCACGGAACCTCCAGGTGGCCCTTCCGGACGCGAACGTCGGTTGTTCTCGCCGAAATGGCGCCCTATCATAAGCGATTCACACTCCGGTGACGCGCGTCCCCCCGGCACCTCCATCGTCCCGTCCGCACCCGGTCATACGGACCGACTGGCCCGATCTGCCCGACGAGGCGCTGCTCGATGTGCGGCTCTGCGAGCTGGGCGCTCACCATCGAAGGCAGCTGGCTCGAGCCGCGCGTCGCCCAGCTCTACGACGAGCTCGACCTGCGCGGCCTCCGTTCCGACCGCACTGCTGGCTGTCGGCGGAGTGGTTTACGCCCGACGGCGTGCCGGGCATCGCCATCCCGTTCTACCTGGCGCATCCGCGGCTGATGCGCCTCGAGAAAGCGCAGATGCTGGAAGTCGAAGGCGGCACGCCGGAGTGGTGCATGCAGATCCTGCGGCACGAAGCCGGCCACGCCTTCGACAACGCGTACGAGCTGCGAATCGCGCCGCCGCGCATCGCGCTGTTCGGCCGGCCGTCCACCGCGTACCCGGAGTTCTACCTGCCGAAGCCGTACTCGAAGAGCTTCGTCCTGCACCTCGACTCCTGGTACGCGCAGAGCCATCCCGACGAGGACTTCGCCGAGACGTTCGCCGTGTGGCTCACGCCCGACAGCGACTGGCGCGCGCGCTACGCGGACTGGCCGGCGCTGCGGAAGCTCGAGTACATGGACGCGCTGATGCGCGCGATCGCCGGGCGCGCCGCCGCGGCTCGCGACGCGACGCCGCGTCGAGCCGCTCGACGGCTGCGGACGACCCTGCGCCGCCACTACGCGAAGAAGCGCGCGCACTACGGCGTCGACCACCCGAACTTCTACGACCGCGACCTGCGCCGGCTCTTCTCCGACGCGCCGGAGTACCGATCCCAACGAAGGCGTCCCGGTTCATCCACGCATCGCGGCGCGACGTCCGCCGGCTCGTCGCCGAGTGGACCGGCGCGTACCAGTACACGATCGACCAGGTCATCGAGGACATGATCGCGCGCTGCGACGAGCTGAACCTTCGTCTGAAGTACCCGGAGGACCGCACCAAGCTCGACTTCACGATGCTCGTCACCGTGCAGACGATGAACTACCTCCAGTCGGGACGGCATCGCGTGGCGCTATGAGGAGGCTGTAGGCATGGTCAATGCTCGCGTTCGCTTCGGACGAGTCGTGATTCTGGCCGCGGGTGTGGCCGCGATCGTCATCCCCGCGCGGCCCGCTGCGCAGCCGGCGCCGGCCTGGCTCGACGCGTATCGCCCCATCGCGCAGAAGATCATCGCGCAGTCGCAGTCGAGCGACTTCGCCTGGACGCGGCTCGCGGAGCTGACCGACACGTTCGGCAACCGCCTGTCCGGATCGGAGACGCTCGAACGCGCCATCGACTGGGCCGTCGCGACGATGAAGGACGACGGCCTCGAAAACGTGCACAAGGAACGCGTCATGGTGCCGAAGTGGGTGCGCGGGCGCGAGAGCCTCGACCTGCTGCGCGCCCGTGCGGCAGCCGCTCGTGATGCTCGGCCTCGGCGACTCGGTCGGCACGCCGCCGGGCGGCCTCGACGGCCGACGTCGTCGATCGTCAAGAGCTTCGACGATCTGGATCGGCACGCCGCCGACGTCAAGGGCAAGATCGTCCTGTTCAACGTGCCGTTCACCAACTACGGCGAGACGCGGCCGTTATCGATCGGACGGCCCGTCGCGCGCGGCCAAGCTCGGCGCGATCGCCACGCTGGTGCGCTCGGTCGGGCCGCCGGGCCTGCGCACGCCGCACACCGGCGCGACCGACTATGCCGCGGACGCGCCGAAGATTCCGGCCGCCGCCATCCCGACCGAGGACGCCGATCGGTTCCAGCGGCTCGCCGATCGCGGCGTGCCGATCCGCGTGCAGCTCACGATGGAGGCGCACTTCGAGCCGGACGCTGCAGTCGTACAACGTCGTCGGCGAGTTGCGCGGCCGCGAGACTGCCGAACGAGGTGCTCGTCGTCGGCGGCCATCTCGACTCCTGGGACGTCGGCGCCGGCGCGAGCGACGACGGCGGCGGGTGCGTCGTCACGTGGGAAGCGCTGCGGCTGATGAAGACAGCTCGACCTGCGGCCGCGCCGGACCGTGCGCGTCGTCCTGTTCACCAACGAGGAGAACGGCGATCGCGGCGGCGAGGGCTACCGCGACCAGCACCAGGCCGAACTCGCCGACAGCACGTCGTGATGCTCGAGTCGGACGGCGGGATCTTCGATCCGGCGGGCTTCGGCTTCACCGGCCCGGCTCCGGCCAAGGCGACGATCGCGGCCATCGCCAGCCTGCTGAAGTCCATCGGCGCCGACAAGGTGACGCGACGGCGGCGGCGGCACCGACATCGAGCCGGCCGCGACGGCCGGCAAGATCCCGATGCTCGGCGCACCTGACGACCGGCGACTACTTCCTGATCCATCACACGCCGGCCGACACCATCGCGCGCATCACGCCGAAGCAGGCCGCCGACAACGCGGCGGCGATCGCCGTGATGGCTCTACGTGATTGCGGACCTGCCGTGGAGGCTGGGGCGAGGAAGAAGCGTAGGCGCAGGCCTCAGCCTTTGCCTGCCGCCGAGCTTACACTCGGTGTAGACGAGGTAGTCCGCCCGCGTCCGCTCGCTTCTCGTCGGGCGAGCGTGTCCAGGTCGTCCACCGGCAGCACGCTGACGACGACGATGCGCTTGCCCGGCAGGCGGCGCTTCGCGCGGGCGGCCGTGCCCTGGCCGAAGTCGGAGTGAAACGCGCCGTTGACGTGCACGACGAGCGGCGACGTGCCCGGCGCGGCGCCCGCCGCCGCACCTGCCTCGTAGGCACTCGCCATCGACTCGCGCCATCGTCTCGTCCTTGAGACACTGCGCGAAGTAGGTGCGCTCGAGCGATCTGTCGCGCGGAGGCCACGGTCGCCTCCCCGCTCCCGGCGGCGCCGGGATGGTCGCCCATCGCCTCGGCAAACCGCTCGAAATACTCGTCGTCGGTCGGACACTTCACCTCGCGGCGAACCAGCGCTGCTCGTCGGTCGCTTGGCCCTGCAGCGCGTCGAGGCCGCCTTTCGCGACGTCGGACGCGAGCGCACGCGGCACGTTGGACGCGATGATCGGCCAGTCCTTCGAGATCGCGAAGTCCACGAGCGGCTTGTAGTCCGTGGCGTAGCGCGGCCAGGGCCGGCCGGCCGCCAGGAAATCCTCTTCGCTCGTGTGCCCCATCTGAAAGTGGTCGAACGGCTCCTGCACGTCGCGCTCGAACATCTCCATCGCGACGATCGCGTCCGGCGGCGCGCCGCGAGCCCCTGCAGGATCGCCAGCTCGAGCCGGTGCGTGTTCCGGCTGTCGTGCTGCTCGCCGACGAAGACGACGTCGGCGTGCGCGATGTCGGCGAGCATCGCCTCGAAGTCGCACGAGACGTCTGCGCGCGCTGTCGACGACCCGCGTTGCGGGACGTAGTCGCCCTGCGCGATCGCCAGCGCCGACGCCGCGACGACGGCGCAGCCGACGAGTCGCGATCACGGTCGCGTGCGCATGCCGCTCCCTCGCCGCTCTTACGGGCCGCTCCGTGCAAGCTGCACCGGCGCGCCGCTTGCCCCGGACGCCGGATGTTGATCATCTCGACGAAGACCGAGAAGCCCATCGCGAAATAGATGTAGCCCTTGTGAGATGTGCTGGCCGAGCCCCTCGGCGATCAGCGAGAGGCCGATCAGCAGCAGGAACGACAGCGCGAGCATCTTGATCGTCGGGTGCTTCTCGACGAAGTCGCTGATGGGCTCGGCCGCCAGGAGCATCACGAGCACCGCGAGGACGATCGCCGCCACCATCACCCACAGGTCGTTGGCCATGCCGACCGCCGTGATCACCGAGTCGAGCGAGAAGACGATGTCGAGGAGCATGACCTGGACGATGACGCTCAGCGAACGAGCGCGGCCGGCCGCGTCGCCGCGCTGGCCGTCTCGCCTTCGAGTTTGTCGTGGATCTCGTACGTGGCCTTGGCGAGCAGGAACAGGCCGCCGCCGATGAGAATCACGTCGCGCCCGGAAATGTCGCGGCCGAACAACGTGACGAACGGCTCGGTCAGCGTGCGCGATCCAGGCGATCGACAGCAGCAGCAGGATCCGCGTGCACCATCGCGCCGAGCAGGCCGAGCCGGCGCGCGCGCTTGCGCTGCGGCCTTCGGCAGCTTGCCCGACAGGATCGAGATGAAGATGATGTTGTCGACCCCGAGCACGATCTCGAGGACGGTCAGCGTGACGAGCGCAATCAGCAGTTCGGTCATCGAGACGCGCCGCGGCGGATCTGCACCTCGAGGGTCGCCGCGCCCGTGTTCTGGAAGTACTCCAGGCGCAGCCGGTGCCCTCCGCCGGACAGCGGCAGATGATCCTCTTTTGCACCGTGGATCGGTCCAGTCCTCGAGCACCAGCCGGTCGTCCACCCAGACGCGAATGCCGTCGTCGCTCGTCACCGAGAGGTCGTAGGTCCCCGCCGGCAGCGTGAGCGTCGCCCGTCGCGCGCACGCCGATGCGCTCGGTGAAGCCGTCGCCAAACGCGCGCGCGTTGGAGAAATCGAGGTGCGCGACGTGATCGGTGCGCGCGGGCGGCGTCGCGAGCATGCGCGTCGAAGCCGGCGCGGGCCGTCAGGGGATCCGACGCGGCGTCGAACTTCCAGAACGCGATGGTCCAGTCGATGGCCGGATCGAAGAGCGCATAGGCGACGGGCACGGCGGCGCCTGCCTCGAAGACCTGGCCGCGCGGCGTGACGACCCGCGCGCCGCGGTATTCGAACTCGAGATCGCAGGTCCGCGCCGGCGTCGGGCGTGGTCAGGACGATCTCGCCGGGAACGGCGCCTGACGTCGCCGACGGCATCGCGCCACGCAGCGACTTCACGGTCCACGTGCCTTCTGGCCCGAGCACGCGGAGCTTCAGCGGGCGATCGGTCGGCTGTGGCGGACGGCCAGATCTTCGGCGACAAGTAGTCGTACGGACCCCAGTCGTCGACGATGATCGTCGCACGGCCGCGGCGCGCGCCCTCGGGGAGCATCGCGTTCATGGCGCCGGGAAGAGGCGGCACGCCCGCAAAATCTCGGATCGTCAGGGTCGACTGGCGGGGTCCTCGAACCGAAGTCCCGTCACCGCCGGCCCCTGATCGAGGCGCTGTCCGACGCCGGAAAACGTGTCTTGGATCGCCTCGAGCCCGTCAGTGCGAAGCGCGCTCACGCGCGGTCTTGTTGTTCGTGAACTGGTTGAGACTCGATCGTGTAGTTCCGGCTCCGCGTGTCGCGCGTCTTCGGATAGCCCCAGTTCGGATCCTGGGTCATGTTCGCCCAGAGACGAATCGCCGTCTCGTCGCCGTCGAACGTGTTCTCGCTGATCCAGATGTTCTGGCCGTGCTCGATCGCGATGCGCGTCGGTGTTCGCTGGCGAATCGATTGCGGCTGATGGCGGTGTCGTAGCTGTAGCCGCCCCAGATGCCGTGCCAGCACTCGTCGATGCGGTTGTTGAGGAACGTGTTACGGCTGAACGTCGCTTCGATGCCGTTCGCGACGGCGTGACTGACGTCGTTGCCGAAGAAGAGGTTGTCGTTCGCGCCGCCCTGTCCCGTGTCCATCGTGGACTGCCCGGCCCAGAGAAAGATGCCGTCGCCGCCGTGCGTGATCGAGTTGTAGGCGACGATGTTGTGGCTGATCTGCTCGTACATCAGGAGCCCGGCGGAATCCTGCCCGCGATTGTAGAAGCCGTGGCTGTAGCCGCGCACGTCGTAGTCGAGCCGGTTGTGCATGATGCGGCTGTCGGTGGTGCGATACAGGCCGATGCCGAGCCCGGACATTCCAGGAGAACGTGTTGTTCCAGATCTTGAGCTGCGGTCGATTTCGTGACGCAGCAGGCCGTTCTGCCCCTGCACCGCGCGGGTGTTGTCGATCTCGCAGGCGTCAGCACTCGCTCAGGTAGATCCCCGCGCCGTAACGCAGCCACTCGTCCTGCTCGTTGTGGTGGTACGTCAGCCAGTCGCGCGGCGTTCTCGTGCTCGATGCCGCTCAAGAGGCGCGGCTTCCAGTTGTAGCTGAAGTCGCCGCCGGTCACGTGCAGCGTGGACGTGCGACGCGCGCAGCAGCCCGACCTTGTAGCCGCGAATCGCGCCGCCGTGGATCGTCACGCCGCGGCTGCCTCGACGAGGATGCCGACGCCGGTGTACGTGTCGGGATCGGCGAACGGCTCGCCGCCCTCGAGCGTGACGCCCGTGAGATCGATCGTGATGTTGTCGCCGCGGACGACGATCGCCGGACGCGTCGGAAGTCAGCGCTGGCCAGCCGATACGTGCCCGGCCGCACCCGCACGGAGTGATCGATGACGAGGCCCACCGCCGGCGCGAGGTCGGCAACTGCGGCTGCGCTGCCACGACGGCCGCCGAGCCGACGGCCGCGCACGCGATTACGAGTCCGCGAACCCGCTCGAGCACCAATCACCATCCCCCCAACCAGTCGAACCCGTCGAACCTGCCGAACCTGCCGATCCGGGCGAACCCGTCGAACCACCCGTTTACACTCCGAACTCTTCCGGCCTCCACTCCAGCCCCAGCTCCGACGGCGGCGCCATGTAGCCGACGAGCGCCGACGCGGCGACCACCGCCGGACTGGCGAGGTAGCCTTCGCCGCCGAGGCCCATGCGATTCTGCCAGTTGCGATTGAACGACGTGATCGCGCGCTGGCCGGCGGTGAGCGAGTCCTCGCCCTGGCCGAAGCACGGGCCGCACCACGACTGGCGAATCACCGCGCCGACGCTCGCGGAACACGTTGGCGATCGACTCGCCGCCGAGCCGCTGATCCGGCCGCTCGATCTGCCGGCCGACGCCGCCGGATCCCGGAAACACCTTGAACTCGCGGCGCGGCCTTCGTCACGCCCCGCGCTGCGCCGCGCGGATCACGAGCGCCGCCTGCAGCAGATCGTCGTAGCTGCCGTTCGTGCACGATCCGATCAGCGCCTTGTCGAACGTGAGCCGCTCGCGCGCGACCTCCTCGGCCGGAAACGCGTTGCCCGGGCTGAACGGCTTCGCGATCATCGGCGCGACACTCGACAGATCGAACGTCTCGTCGATCTCGAACACGGCGTTCGCGCCGGGCGCAAGCGGCGGATACGGCAGGTCCGTCATCCCCTTCGCGCGGTACCACGCGAGCGTCATCTCGTCGGGCGCGAAGATGCCGTTCATGCGCCTCGGCCTCCGCCATCATGTTCGCGATCGTGTTGCGCGACGACCATCGGCAGCTGCCGGCCGGCGTCGACGAACTCGACCGACATCCCCTGCGACTGCTTCGCGCCCCACCGGCGCAGCAGCTCGAGGACGATGTCCTTGCCGCCGACCCAGGGCGTGAGCTGGCCGGTGAAGACGACGCGCCGCTGCTTGGCGAGCGTGAAGTAGATGTAGCCCGTCGACCACCCGAATCCGAGCGTCGTCGATCCCACGCCGATGCCGACCGCGCCGTACGCGCCGTAGGCGCGGCTGTGCGAGTCGGCGCCGGGAATGAACTGCCCGGGCAGCACGAGGCCCTGTTCCGGGAAAGTAGAAATGGAAGATGCCGTCGCCGGGCGTCGCGTAGTACGGCTTCTCCATGTCGTTCATCGCGGCGAACGCGCGGCCGATCGACGTCTGCTTGTCGTCCTCGTCCTTTCCGGTGAACACGAAGTGGTCGTTGGCGACCGCGGCCTGCCGCGGATAGATCGTGTTGCCGCCCGTGATCTGATTGAACGTGTGGATGGCGAACGGCGCCGTGCCATCGGATGCCGGCAGCAGATCGGCGTAAACGCGGAGCGTCGCGCCAGGCTTGAGATCGGCGCGGGTCAGGCCGTTGTCCACGCGATGCGCCCACACGATCTGCTCGGTCGTCGTCATGCCTCGGGCGAGCGTCTCGTCCGCCCAGTCGAGCGTCGGTCTGGTCGCCACCGACGCCTTGAATTCGCGGCGGCCGACGGCAAAGATCCCGCCGCTCCGGCGGATCTCCTCTTCCTTGGGCGACAGCGCGACGGGCGTGTACGTCGTGCCCTGTGTGAGGTTGGCGATCGCGCGTGACGCCGGATCGAACGTGAATTCGTCGCCGTCCTTCGCGTCCGCCACGGCCTCTGGGCACTGGACGACGTGCAGGCCGAGATTGAACGCGTTGCGGCGGAAGATGTCGCCCATGTTCTGGCCGCAGATGACGACCATCTCGAGGCCGACTTCTTCGGCGACGCCTTTGAGGCCGGCGGGACTCATCTCGCGCGACGAACCGATGGCGAATCGATCGCCGGCGATGAGAAAGGTCTCGCCGCGGTGCACGCGCGCGCGGAAATCCGGCATCAGATAGCGAAACGATCCGATCTTCCAGCGCAGGTCGAGCGTCTCGAGGCTTTCCGAGACGCAGTCGGCCGCCGGCGTGATCTGATCGGTGTCGATCGCGTCGAGCTTCCTGGTGCCCGGGGGCGCCTTCGGGTCCCAGAAAATGAGCGCGCGGCCGCGCACGAGACGCGACGCCGACGCGTCAGGCGCCGCGGCTGGCTCGCCTTCAGGCAGGACATCCGGCGTGACACCAGGTTTCAGACGGACGGGGACGATCCGTTGCATACCGAAAGCTTATCAGCGCGGCTGGGGTTCCGGCCCGCCGTGCTCGCCGGGCGTGTAGCCGTCGCAGGCCACGACGGGCAGCGCCGGATAGCGCGGGAATCGCCGGTCGGTCGCCGACAGCCCGCACATCACGAACCGGCTGCCGCGATCGCTCGTGATGATGCGCTGGTGCAGGCAGGTCGCGCACAGTCCCGCCGGCACCTCCGCTTGCCGCCGCTCGCCGCGATCGTTCATGATGGCGCCATGGCCTCGTCAGAAGCGACGACACTCGGCGTGAAGGTCGCGGTCGAGTGCGAGTACGACCCGGTCCGCTCGCGCCCGCTGCAGCACCAGTGGTTCTTCCGCTACACGATCACCATCACGAACAAGAAGGCGGAGACCGTGCAGCTGCTGTCGCGTCACTGGATTATCACCGACGGCACCGGCGAAGTCGACGAAGTCCGCGGCCTTGGCGTCGTCGGCCAGCAGCCCGCCATCGAGCCGGGCGACTCGTACACGTACTCCTCGGGCGCGTCCCTCACGACCGCCTCCGGCAGCATGGAAGGCACCTACCAGATGGCCGCGCAGTCCGGCCAGCTCTTCGACGTCAAGATCGCGCGGTTTGCGCTCAAGCAGACGACGATTCACTAGACGGGTACGCGGGTACAGCGCGGTACGTCAGGTCCCTGGAACGAACTGACGCAATCAGCCTTATTGGATTGGGGATCAGGATGTCCTCGCCGCTCGCGCCCTTGCAGTCCGATGAGGTGCGCTTCATCCAGAACTTGGCGCCTTCGATGGGCCCGCTGCCAAGACAGCACGGGACGATCGCAGCGTGCCAGTCGACCCGACGCACCGCCGAGGGCGAGTACCAGAGCGGGCGTGCTCCGGACACGCCTTCATTGCGGATGTGAGGCGGAGTGCATCGAAGAACTTTACGGGATGTAGCGAGCCGGCCGCTCTTTGCCGCGCCGCCCACCGCCACCACCACGTCGGTCACCGGGCTATCAAGTCCATCGACACTTCGTAACATCGATCTCGTGCAGGATCGCTTGAATTCGATTCATGGTCGGCCCGCGGGCGTAGTGCGCCGGGAGTCTGCCGTCCAGGTCGTGCACCGACGCTCGTTTTGCCGACCAGCGCCGGTTCACACGGTCGGTCGCACGGCACCGCGATGGGCATCGACCCGTCGTCGGACCATACCGTCGTCGCACGTGCCATGGCGGTGTGGAGCGCTCGTCAGGCCTGGTCTCGCCGGCGGCGTCGCCCCAGTGATGGCTCAGCTCCGCGCCGAGCGCGCGCTCGATGATGGCTTTCCTAAAGCGCCGGGCGACGGCTTCGACCTCGGCGGCCGTCAGCAGGCCCTTCGAACGAACTGGTCAAGGACCTCGACCTGGACCTGGGCGAGCATCTCGGCCCCCTGCCAAGAAAGATGGTACGAATGCAGGTTCCTCGGACCTGACGTACCTGCGTACCCGCGTACCAGATCCAAGAATATTGACTGCGTCAGTTCGTTCCAGGGACCCGACGTACCCGCGTACCCGCGTACCCGACGTACCCGTCAAGCGAACGCACACTCCTTGCTCGTCGCCTGCTTGAGGAGCCCGAGGTACCTTGAGGCGCGGCACTTCGATCGCGCCGAACTGCTCGAGATGCGGCGTCACCCACTGGATGTCGAGCAGCAGGAAGCCCCGCCGGGTCAGGCGATCGACGAGCGCGGCCAGCGCGACTTTCGATGCGTCGGTCTCGCGGTGGAACATCGACTCGCCGAAGAACGCGCCACCCAGGTGCACGCCGTACAGGCCGCCAACGAGCGCGCCGCTGCGCCAGGTTTCGACCGAGTGCGCCAGCCCCAGCCGGTGGAGCGCGGCGTAGCTCTCCAGGATCTCGTCGGTGATCCACGTGCCGTCGTCGTCCGGCCTCGCGGCGCAGGCGCGCATCACCGTCTCGAAGCCGGCGTCCACGCGGATCTCGAACGTCCCACGACGGATGACGCGTGCGAGGCGGGCTGGCACGTGGAAGGCGTCGAGCGGCAGAATGCCGCGCGGATCCGGCGAAAACCATCCGAGGCTGCCGTCCTCGAGGCCCATCGGGAAGATGCCCTCGCGATAGGCGCGGACGAGCAACGCCGGATCGATCACGCGGTCAGTACTCCGGCGGCGGCTGGATGAACGGCTGCGGCGTCGGCCCGGGATCGGGCCGCCCGCTGCCGGCAAGCCGGCTGATGGCCCGAACGACCATGTCGTGATCGCAGAGGATCTGACACGACAGCCGGACGCCGCTGAGGCCCTTCCGCGCCGAGCGCCGCGATCTCGGCTTTCGTCCGGCGCTCGGGCTCGCCGGCAACGAACTCGACCCGACAGGTCGTGCAGCGGGCATTGCCGCCGCAGGCGTGAAGCTGATCGATGCCCGCGTCCTGCTCGAGCGCGAGGACGAGGCGCTTGTTGTCCGGCACGTCGAACGTGCCGACTCCTTCCACCGTCAATGTTGGCACGCCACGATCATAGGGCATCTCGAGCGGTCGCCGATCGGCCGCCACGCCTGCGTGGGTGGCGCTCGAGATAGCTCTGAAGCGATCGGACGATTCGCGCGGCCTCACGGCCAGCCTCGAGCGCAGGCTGGCTGACGCGGCGCGAAAAGTACCCGCGCTCGATGCTGTCTTCGATCGCGGCGAGCGCAGCGGCGAGCGCATGACTTGCGTCCGCCAGGCAGCGGGCCGCCTCCTCGTCCGCGCCCAACCGAAACGCCTGCGCGACCCCGCCTTCGGCGCTGCGGACGGTCCGGAACAAGTCCACCGTGAAGCGCATGTCGGCCGCCGCCACGGCGCTCCCCTTGAGGAGACGGCACACTTCGTGGGTGAACGCGTGGGCGGTCCGCCAGGCCCGCACGTCCTCGAGACGCAGACGGCTCATGTCGCGCCGCTGCTGCAAGCGACGTTCCTCGATCAGCGGTGTGAATCCCGAAGGATTCAGTGCGGCGTCGCAGATTCCGCCACACGCGGCCACAGAGGAGATCGCAGATCCTCCCTTACGACGCGGGCGCGGCCCGGTAGCGCTCGCGGATGGTCGGGATCAGGTAGTCGCGAAACGCGCGCTCGAAGTCGTAGGCGGGGGCGAAGCCCCAGTCGCGCCGTGCGGCATGGTCGTTCACGTCTTCAGGCCACGAGTCGACGATGCCCTGCCGCTTGGTGTCGACCTTGAACGTGATGTCGGCGGACGGGAACGCGCGCAGCACCTCGGCGCGGATCTCGTCGGCGGTGCGCGCGAACGCGCCGAGGTTGTACGCCGTCTGCGTCAGCCGTTCGCGCGGCGCGTGCGCGAGCCGCAGCAGCGCTTCCACGCCGTCGGGCATCGCCATGAAGGGGATCTTCGCGTCTGGCCGCACGAAACAGGCGTACGCCTCGCCGCGCGCAGCCGCGTGGATCATCTCCGGCGCGTAGTCGGACGTCCCGCCCGACGGCACGGTCACGGCCGAGATCAGGCCGGGAAAGCGCACGGCGCGGAAATCGACGCGTCCCGACAGCGTCTCGGCCGCCAGCTGCTTGTAGTAGCGCGCGTAGTAGTGGCCGAGCTGCTCGCAGTACAGCTTGTTGCACCCGTACATCGTGTGCGGCTGCGCCCAGTCGTCCTCGTGCACGCGGCCGGCCTGATGCTTCGCCTCGATCGACGGCAGCCCGTACACGGCGATCGACGACGGATAGAGAAACGTCACCGGCCGGCCGTGCGACTCGGCCTCGCGCTGCGCGAACTCGAGCAGGTTGAGCGTGCCCTCGACGTTCACCTGGTGCGCGGTGACCGGCGAGAACTCAGCCCGGCGTGGACAGCAGCGCAGCGAGATGGAAGATCAAATCCACCTCGAACTCGGCCAGCAGCCGGTCGAGCACCGCGTGATCGAGGATCGAGCCGGTCACCTCGCGCAGCACCTTCGGCGACAGCGCCGGCATCGAGCGGCGCGACGTCGAGCGTGACGACGCCGCGGCTCTCGTCCGCCGACAGACGCTCGATCAGACCGTGGCCGATTTCGCCGGACGCACCGGTAATGAGGACGACAGGTCTTCGCATAAATCAGAGAATGCCGAGTCCGACAACGACGGAGGCCAGATCGAGAGGATCGAAATCGCCAGGCAGGCGAGCGCCATGACGAGGTGATCGATGCGCTCGGGCTTGAGCGGATCGAGGATCGCCCGGCCAGGTAGCCGCCGACGAAGCCGCCGGCGTGCGCGTAGTTGTCCACGCCCGGCATGATGAAGCCGAACAGGAACAACACCACGGCGTAGTACTTCGCCTGCGAGTGGACGACGCTGGATCCGGACCGCCGGCCGTAGTACACGAGCGCGCCGAGCAGGCCGAAGATCGCCGCGGACGCGCCGACCGTCAAGCCCGCGCCGCCGAGGAACGGCAGGAACGGAAGAAACGCGCCGGCGACCGACGTGAGCGCGAAGCCCACGGCCCCGGCCACGGTATAGATGATGACCATCCGCCCCGGCCCGTACAGCTCGCCGACCTCGGGCGCCAGCTGACGAATCCACAGCATGTTGAACGCGATGTGCAGCAGGCTGCCGTGGAGCCAGGAGGCGCTGAAGATGCTCCACCAGCGCCCCGCCAGAAACACCGGCATGGCGCCGCTCGCGCCGAAGAGAATCAGGCTCTGCTGGCTGGGCGCGAGGAAGTTCATCAGGCCCGACATCACCGTGAGGCCCTGTCCCGACAGCAGCAGCGACAGCGCGTAGACGACGATGCAGGTGCCCGTCACGAACGGCACGAATCCCGCGTCGTGGCCCAGCCGCCGGATCGCCGGCGCAAAGCCCCACAGCCCGGGGTTGCGGCGCCCGCAGTGGTAGCAGATATCGTCGTTGACGCCGACGAGGTAGCCGCACGATGCACAGACGACCGATCCGGTCGTCTGACGCTTGAACATGACTCCGAAGCATAACGTAGGACAATGCCCGTATGCGTGTGCTCGTGACGGGCGGGACCGGCTACCTCGGCCGCGCGATCGTCCGCGCGCTGTCGGCGCGCGGCCACGAGCCGGTCGTCTTCGCGCGGGCGGCCACACGCGCCGGACTGCCCGGCCGCGCCTGTCGACGGCGACGTCCGCGACCGACGCGCTGCGCGACGCAGCCCGGGGCGTGGACGCGATCTGCCACACCGCCGCGCTCGTGAGCCAGTGGCGGCCCGACCCTCGCGAGTTCGACGCCGTCAACGTCGGCGGCCTGAGAACGCCCTCGCCGTCGCGCGCGAGCTGGGCGTGCCGCGCCTCGTCTACACCTCGTCGTTCCTCGCGCTGCCGCCGGGCGGCCACACGACGCCGATCGAAGCCAACGACTATCAGCGCACCAAGGTCGCCGCGCATCGGTTAGCCATGCGCGCGCGCGACGAGCACGCGCCGATCGTGACGATCTACCCGGGCGTCCTGTACGGCCCGGGCATGATGACCGAAGGCAATCTCGTCGGGCGCCTGCTGGCAGACCACCGCGCGGGACGGCTGCCGGGTGTCATCGGCGCCGATCGTCAGTGGTCGTTTGCGTGGATCGACGACGTCGCCGACGCGCACGCGCGCGCGATCGAGTCAGCGGCCCCGGGCTCGCGCTATCCGCTTGGCGGCGAGCAGGCGCCGCAAATGCGCATCTTCGAGTTCATGCGCGACGCCGACGGGCACGCGGCTACCCCGCCGGCTGCCGTACTGGCTCGCGGATCTGGCGGGCGCGGCGGAAGAAATGCGCGCCAGGATCACCGGCCGGCCGCCGCTGATCACGCGCGGCGACGTCGAGGTCTTTCGCCACGACTGGCCCGTCGACACGGCCGAGGCCATCCGCGATCTCGGCTATCGCGTCACGCCGCTTGCGGTCGGCGTCGCGCGCACGCTCGCCGAGATCGCGCGAGCGAACGGATCTACGTAAACTCTCGTAGGGTAAGGAAGATCGGCCCGGGTTCCCGAACCTAACCACCCGGGCACCGACCCGTCCAATGAAACAGATGCAGCCGGACGACGTGGCGGCCGTCGCCAGAGCGCGAGGCGGCGACCAGGACGCCTTCCGGGTGCTCGTCGAGCGGCACAGCCGGACGATCTACCGGCTGGCGTACCGGATGACGGGACGCGCCGAAGACGCCGAAGACGTCGTGCAGGAAACGCTGGTGCGCGCGTATCGGCAGCTCAGCCGCTTCGAGGCGAGATCGAATTTCGCGACCTGGCTCTACCGCATCGGCTTCAACTGCGCCATCGATTACATGCGAGCCCGGCCGCAACGCGAGTCGACGGAGCCCGACGAGAAGCTCGAACAGATGGCCAAGACGGCCGCCGGGCCCTCGATCGACGACCTGGTCTTCGCCGGCGAGATCGGCGAGCGCGTGCAGGACGCCCTGGGCGCGCTGAGCCCGCAGGAACGCGCCGCATTTCTGATGCGGCACTACCACGGCTGCTCGATCGAAGAGATTTGCAGCACCCTCGATCTGAAGTCGAATGCGGCGAAGCATTCGATCTTCCGGGCGGTGAAGAAGATGCGGACCGCGCTGCGGCCGCTGATGGAAGTGAAGAGTTGACGACCATGTGGCATCCGAGCGAAGAGGACCTCGTCCTCCACTTTTACGGCGAAGGCGGCCATGACGACGAGCGCCGCGTCGACGAGCACCTGGCGGGGTGCAGTGCGTGCCGCCAGTCGTGGACCGAGCTTCACGAGACGCTGAAGCTCGTGGATGCGGCGACGGTGCCGGAGCCGGGCGAGGGCTTCGAGCGAATCATGTGGGCACGCGTGCAGCAGGCGCTGCCAGAAGCGCCGCAGCCACGCCGCGCGTGGCGGTGGGTGCCGGCCCTCGGCATGGCGGCCGCGCTCGTCGCGGCCGTGGGCCTGGGCTACGCGTGGCGCGTGAGCCACGAAGCGCGTCCGGGCGGACCGGCCGCGCCAGGCACGTCCACCGCGACGCTCACGCCGGCGGCGCTCTCCGCGTTCGATCTTCAGAAGACGCGCGAGCGCGTCCTGCTCACGGCGCTCGCCGAGCACTTCCAGCAGACCGAGCTGCTGCTCGTCGAGCTGAAGAACTCCCCCGATGACGGCCGCGCGGATCTCGACTTCGAGCGCGCCGCCGCGGGCGATCTGGTCGCGTCGGGCCGCCTTTATCGCGTCACGGCGCAGCAGAGCGGCGACCTGCAGCTGGCCAGGATGCTCGACGACCTCGAGTCCGTGCTCGTGGAACTCGCACGCAGTCCGGAGCACGTCGGCCGGAAGGATTTCGAGTCCCTGCGGACCCGCATCGACGACCAGAACCTGCTGTTCAAGGTCCGGGCCGTCTCCAACGACATTCACGAACGTCAGAAGACCCTGATTTCATCCGAGTAGCGAGGACCCCATGAAGCGAGTCGTCCTGTTGGGAGTGTTGATGCTCGTGCCGGCCGTGGCCGGCGCCCAGATGGTCGTGCCGGCGGTCCCACCGGCTCCGCCGGCGCCGATCGCGCCCCAGGCTCCGCCGCCGGCGCCACTGCCGCCGCAGGTGCCCCCGGCCCCGCTGCCGCCCCCGGCGCCGATCGCGCCGATCGCGCCGGCGGTCGTCGCGGTGGCGCCCATGCTGGATCGGTGGGACATCGACGAATCGGTGCGCGCCGCCATGGCCGCCGCGCAGGACGCGGCGCGATCGGTCGACGTGCAGGCGTTGCGCGACCAGGCCCGCGCCGCGGCGCAGGTGGACACCGAGGCGATCCGCGCGGCCGCCGAGCGCGCCCGCGAGGACGCCCAGTGGATGCGCGACTACACCCTGAGGAACGGGATGCCGGCGTTCCGGTACGAAATGGACCTGCAGGAAGCGAAGCTGATGTCGTTCGGCATGCAGGACTCCGAGAGCAGCATCTACAGTTCCGGGCTGAGCCTGCTCTCCCAGCGGCAGTACCGATCAGGCCATCAGCCGCTTCGACCGCACGATCTCGCAGAAGGGCGCGCACGCCGACGGCGCCTGGTACTGGAAGGCGTTCGCGCAGTACAAGCTCGGCAAGAACGACGAAGCGCTCGCCTCCATCGCCGCGCTGCGCAAGGACTTTCCGCAGAGCCGGTACCTGAACGACGCGAAGGTGCTCGAGGCCGACGTCCGCAAGCCGCGTCCCGAGACGATTGACGACGACGAGATCAAGCTGCTGGCGATTCAGGGCATCCAGAACTCGGACCCGGTCAAGGCGGCGCAGCTCGCGGGCACGCTGCTCTCGAGCACCAACTCGCTCGCGGTCAAGCGCCGGGCGCTCTACATCCTGGCGTTGAGCGACCAGGCCTCGGCGCACGAGCTGCTCCTCAGCTACGCGAAGGGCGGCGGCAACCCCGACCTGCAGCGTGAGGCCATCAGCTACCTGGCCACGCGCCGCTCGAAGCAGCCGACGACGAGCGGCGAGCTGCGGCAGATCTACGAGTCGACGCAGGATCCCGCGATCCGCCGGGCGATCATCGACGCCTATCGGACCACGGGCGACAAACCGGCGCTGATCATGCTGGCGTCGACCAGCGGCGCGCCGATGGAAGTCCGGCAGCAGGCCATCCGGAATCTGACGGATGTCGCGGCCCCGACCGATCTCTGGGCGCTCTATCAGAAGGAAGAGAACAAGGATCTGCGCATGTCGATGGTGCGAGCGTTCAGCTCGATGGGCGCCGTCGATCAGCTCCTGCAGATCGCGAAGTCCGACCAGGACCCGTCGGTCCGCCAGCTGGCGCTGCGCAGCCTCGGCAGCCAGAAGACGGAGAAGACTGGCAACACGCTGGTCGAGATGTACTCCACGGAAACCAACAAGGACGCCAAGATGTCGATCGTCTCGGCGCTCGCCAACCAGAACAACGACGTCGGCCTGGTCGCCGTCGCGCGGAAGGAGACGAAGGACATCGATCTGAAGCGGGAGATCGTCCGGCGGCTCGCGGAGATGTCCTCGCGATCGAAGGTCGCGGCGGATTACTTGATGGAAGTGATCAAGTAGGGTTCTACGGGGTTCTACGGGGTTCGGCGGGGTTCTACACGGGCGGAAGGGGTTCCAGAGGTTCGGCGGACTGGGACCGTCAGCAGGAGTGCGTCGTGATGACACGTGCAATCACCGCAGTAATCGTGGCGTTCGGCGCGGCCGTCGCCTTCGCCCAGCAGCCGCCCGTGCAGAACGGCCAGGTGCAGACGAAGCCGGCCACGTCCATCGATCGCGAAATCGCGGCCGTTGGCCGCAACGCCGATCCGGTGTGGCTCGCCTGGCGCGTGCCGATGGTGGACGGCGAGCGCAACCTCTGCTCGACGTGGTTCTCCGATCGTTCCGGCTACGTTCGTGGTGACGTCCTGGAACCCGCCGAGGCCGGCATGGCGCCGCCCAAGATCGCTGCGCCGACCGGACCGGTCGCCCTCGAGGGCGGCACGGGCCTCGTGGTCCTCGTTCGCGTGCTCGACGGCCGCGTCGAGCGCGTCCGCTCGCTCAGCGACGACTGCCCGATGGACGCCGGCGGCCGGTCCTTCACGTGGCTCACGGGAATCACCAGCACGGAAAGTCTCCGGTTCCTTGAAACACTCGTCCGCCGCGACAACGTCCCGCTCGAGCAGCAGCGCCGGTTCAACGACTCGGCCGCCTCGGCGATCGCGCTGCACCGCGACCCGGCCGCCGACACGCTGCTGGATCGGATGATCGCGTCCGACTCGGACAGCGAGGCGCGCCGGCGGGCGGCCACGTGGCTCGCGCAGATGCGGGGCGCCCATGGGTTTGCGACGCTCCGGACCGCCATCGGCACGGAGAAGGACCCGGCGACCCGGCGATCGTTCGTGACGTCGCTGGGTCAGACGCGCCAGCCGGGCACGGCCGACGCGCTCCTGGCGCTGGCACAAAATGACGCCGACGCGCGCGTGCGCGCGGAGGCCATCTATTGGTACCCCCAGCGTGCGGGCATGGCGGGCGTCTCCGCGGTCATGGCGGTCATCGACAAGGACCAGGACGACAACGTCAAGAAGCGCGCGGTGTCCAGCCTTGGCCGCCTGCCCGGCAACCAGGCGGTGCCGACGCTGATCGAGCTTGCCAAGGCGCCGAAGACCACCACGGTCGTGCGGAAAGAGGCCGTGACGGTGCTCGGTCAATCGAAGGATCCGCGCGCGATCGCCTTCCTCGAGCAGCTGCTGCGCTAGCCGCGTGCGGCGCGCGCACTGCAGTACCTCCGATCCTCAGAGATGTGGTCTAATTCCCTCCTGTCTTCGCCAGGAGGATGTCCATGTCTCGCTCGACCCGCCCCGGTGTTGCCCTTGCAGCTGCGCTCGTCCTGACCTTCTCTGGTGCGGCCGCGCTCAGGCTTTCGGCTGCACGTGCGGCCGTGCAGCCCGGGCCGACGCCGATGCCCGACGCGACGGTGCTCGGCGCGTTCAAATGGCGGAGCATCGGGCCCCAGCGCGGCGGACGATCGCTCACGGTCTCAGGCGTCAAGGGCCAACCGAACGTCGGCTACTTTGGCGCGACCGGCGGCGGGCTCTGGAAAACCACCGACAAGGGCGTGACGTGGATACCGGTTACCGACGGCCAGATCACGAGCGGGTCGGTCGGCGCGATGGCGGTCTCGGAGAGCAATCCGGACGTCATCTTCATCGGCACCGGCGAGTCCTGCATCCGCGGCAACATCCAGCCGGGCGACGGCGTGTACAAGTCCACGGATGCCGGCAAGACCTGGACGCACGTCGGCCTCCGCGACGGGGAGAACATCTCGAAGATCCGCATCCACCCGACCAACCCGGACATCGTCTTCGTCGCGGTGTTCGGGCATTACGGCGCGCCCAACGACGAGCGCGGCATCTACAAGACGACCGACGGCGGCAAGACGTGGCGCCGTGTGCTCTTCCGCGACAACAAGACCGCCGGCGTCGACCTCTGGATCGATCGCAACCATCCGGACGTGGTCTTCGCGGCGCTCTGGGAAGCGTTCCGCATGGAATACACGATGTCGTCGCGGCGGCCCGGGCAGCGGGCTCTTCAAGTCCACCGACGGCGGCGAGCACTGGACGGAGATCACGCGAAACCCCGGACTGCCGCAGACCGGCCTGGATGGCAAGATCGGCGTCTCGGTCTCGGGCGCGGACTCCAACCGGGTGTTCGCGATCGTCGAGAACGACAACGGCGGGGTCTTCCGGTCCGATGACAGCGGCGCGACCTGGAAGCGGACCTACGACGGCCGCAACCTGCGGCAGCGCGCGTTCTACTACACGCACATCACCGCGGACCCGCACAACAAGGACCTGGTGTACGCGCAGAACGTCGGGACCTTCCGCTCCACCGACGGCGGGCAGACGTTCCAGTCCTACGCCGGCAGCGACTCGCACGACTTCTGGGTGGACCCGGACGACTCGAATCACGCGATGTACGCGAACGACGGCGGCGGCCAGGTGACGTACGACGCGCTGGCGAATCCGCCGACGTGGTCGTTGAAGGACTACCCGACCGGCCAGTTCTACCACGTGATCACGACCGCGAGCGTGCCCTACCACGTGTGCGGTGCGCAGCAGGACAGCAGCACGATCTGCGTGCCGAGCAACACGGGGCTCGCCGGCGGCTTCGGCCGCGGGGGGCGCGGCGGCGGCCGCGGCGGGGCGAACGCGGATCCGATGGCCAACACCTACAACGTCGGCGGCGCCGAGCCCGGGCTACATCGCCCCCGATCCCAAGGATCCCGACCTCTTTTTCGCCGGCGGCAACAACGGCTCGTTCCTCGAGCGGCTGAACCGCGGGACGGGCGAGAGCCGTGAGGTCGGCCCGTACCCGCTCGAGTTCTCGGGCCAGGCGTCGAGCGAGCTGGTCGAGCGCGTGCAGTGGACGTTCCCGATCGTCTTCTCGCCCGTCGACTCGCACATCCTCTACACCTCGACGCAGCACGTCTGGAAGACCACCGATCAGGGCGAGACGTGGACGCGCATCAGCCCGGACCTCACGCGTCATGACCCGAAGACGATGGGCGATTCGGGCGGACCGATCACGCACGACATGAACAGCCCCGAGGTCTACGCGACGGTCTTCGCCCTCGGCCCGTCGAAGAAGGACGTCAATGTCCTCTGGGCCGGCTCGGACGACGGCTTGATCAACGTCACGCGCGATGGCGGCAAGACGTGGAAGAACGTCACGCCGAAGGACATGCCGGATTTCGGCCGCGTGAGCATCATCGACGCCTCGGCATTCGACGCGGGCACGGCCTATGTCGCGGTGAAGAAGCCGCTGCTCGACGACTTCGCGCCCTACATCTTCCGGACGCACGACTACGGTGCGACGTGGACCAAGATCGTCAACGGCATCCGCGCCGACGACTACGTGCACGCCGTGCGTGAAGATCCGACGCGGCGCGGCCTGCTCTACGCCGGCACGCAGCACGGCTTCTACATCTCCTACGACGACGGCGATCACTGGCAGTCGCTCTCGCTCAACCTGCCGGACACGCAGGTCTGCGACATCGGGGTCGAAGCCAACGACGTCGTCATCTCCACGCACGGACGCGGGTTCTACATTCTCGACCGCGTCGGACCGCTGCGCCAGTACAGCGCCGCAGGTCCTCTCCGCGCAGGCGTACCTCTTCAAGCCGGATGCCGCGATTCGTTCGGCGGGTGGCGGCACGATTCAGTACCTGCTCCGCAAGCCGGCCCAGGCGCTCAAGATCGAAGTGGTCGACCCGAGGGGTACCGTCGTCGAGACGTTCAACGGATCGGCGAATACGCCAGCGGAACCAGCCGGCGGCGGCCGCGGCGGGCGCGGCGGCGGTGGCGGGCGCGGCGGGTTTGGCGGACCAGCGCTGGCGCCGATGGGCAACGGGCTCAACAGCGTCTCCTGGAATCTCCGGTATCCGAATGCCGTGTCGTTCCCCGGCATGATTCTCTGGGGCGGCGGCGTCCAGGGACCCGCGGCGCCTCCCGGAACCTACACCGTGCGCATGAGCGTGGACGGCCTGACGCTGACGCAGCCGCTCGTCGTGAAGCGCCACCCGCTCGTACACGGCGACGGACGCCGATCTGCAGGCGCAGTTCGATCTCGCCATTCAGATTCGCGACAAGGTGAGCGAAGCGAACCAGGCCGTGATTGACATCCGCAACATGAAGACGCAGATCGCCGATCGGCTCGGCAAGTCGAACGATGCGAAGCTGAAGGCGGCAGGTGACCGGCTGACCACCAACCTGAGCGCCGTCGAAGGCGACATCTACCAGGTGAAGAACCAGAGCGGCCAGGATCCGTTGAACTACCCGATCAAGACGAACAATCGCCTGGCCTCGCTGCTGTCGATGGTCGGCAACGGCGACGGCAAGCCGACCACCAACGCGCCGGTCATCTTCCAGAACCTGGTGAAGGAGCTGAAGGCCGAAACCGATCGCCTCGAGGAAGTGCTGCTGGGCGATCTCGCGGTGTTCAACACCGAGGCGAAGCGGCTGGGCCTGGACCCGGTGGTGAGGAAGTAGGGGTGGACTGTCAACCTTCTCTAAACCACCCAGCAACCTGTGGTTTGACGACCTTCCCCATCGCGTTGCGCGGGAGCGCCGGCACGATGCGGACGTCCTTCGGGATCTTGTAGGGCGACACCCGGGTCTTGAGCCATTCCCTCAGGTCCTCGGGTGCGAGCGAGACGTTCGCTCGCAGCTCGAGCGCGGCGCACACGCGATCGCCCCACGCTGGATCGGGAACGCCCACGACCGCACAATCGGCCACGGCTGCGTGCGCGCGCAGCACGTCTTCGATCTCGAGAGCCGAGATCTTGTAGCCACCGCTCTTCAGGATGTCCACGTTGGACCTTCCCAACAGCCGATAGCTCCCGTCCTCGACGACGGCCACGTCGCCGGTGCGGAACCACCCGTCGCGGAAGGCGTCGCGCGTCAGATTGGCCCTGCGCCAGTACCTCGCGGAACACCCCGGGGCCGCGCACTTCGACCCCGCCGGACTCCCCGGCTGACACGACGTCACCGCCTTCGTCCACGAGACGAACGACGACGCCGGGGAGCGGCGTTCCGACGAATCCCGGCCGGCGCTGGCCATGGAGCGGATTCGACAGCACCATGCCGGCCTCGGTGAGCCCATAACGCTCGAGCAGGCGCTGTCCCGTGATCTCTTCCCACCGCTGCAGCATCGTCGTCGGCAGCGCCGCCGATCCGCTCATCATCAGTCGGGCACGTCGGCTGCCGGCCGACCATGCCCGGCGCACGTCTTCCGGCGCCGCCTCCCAGTGTGCGACGAGCCGGTGATAGATTGCCGGCACGGCACTGAAAACCGTGACCTCTCCCGACGCAAGACGCGTCCACGTCGCGGCCGCCTCGAACCGCGCGGGCATCTCACAGCAGGCTCCGGCCGCAACCGCGCTCCCGACGACGTTGATGAGCCCGTGCACGTGGTGCAGCGGCAGGACGAGCAGCGTGCGGTCGGCGGGTGTCCACTCCCAGGCCTCGATCAAAGAGACGATCTGCGCGCGGACGTTCGCGTGCGTCGAAACCACGCCTTTCGGCCGCGCGGTCGTGCCACTCGAATACACCATCAACGCACGCCGATCCGGCGCGACGACGGCGGGCCGGCGAGCCTCGGCCCGAAGAACGTCTTCCGTGGTGCGGAGCGAGATCGCGGCGTTGGCGGCCAGCGGTGCGACGGCGTTGGCGAACGACGGACCGGCGACGATGGCCTCGACACCCGCATCGCGGAGGATGTAGTCGAGCGCCCCGGGAGGATCGGAGACCGAGAGCGGCACGGCCACCCCACCCGCCCGCCAGACACCGATCATCGACGCGACGAAGTCGAAGCCAGGCGAGATCAGGAGCGCGACGCGCGCTTCCGCGAGATCGGGGCGATCGACCGTGAGCGCCGACGCGACGCGCGAAGCGGCGGCGTCCAGATCCGCGTGCGTGTGGGTGCCGCGCGCGTCCACGATCGCCGGGCGCGCGGCGTGGGCGCCGGCCCCGTCAGTGAATCCCATGCCCCATCTGCAGGAGGTGCGGATCGGCACCGAGACGGCGAATGGCCATCTCCCAGGCGGCAGACGAGGGGATCTCGAAGATCAGGTCGAGCTCGACCGGCATGATGAGCCAGGCAGACTCGGCCAGCTCCTGATCGAGTTGTCCGGGCCCCCAGCCGGCGTAGCCCGCGAGAACGATCGTTCGCTTCGGCAACGGGCGCGCCATCAGCGCGCGCCGCAGCAGCACCGGCGAGGCCGAGAGGAACAAGCCCGCGCCAAGGCTGCGATGCTCGACGATCTCGGGCGCCTGCGAGGTGAGGATCCAGCCGCGCTCCGGCTCGACGGGGCCGCCGATGTGGAGCGGCAGCTCGTTGGGATCGCCGACCGGCGGCTCGAGGCGGACCGCTTCCGCCGCCGCGATATCCGACGGCCGATTGACGACGAGCCCGAAGGCACCTTCCGGAGCGTGCTCGCACAGCAGCACGACCGACTTGGCGAAATTCGGATCGAGCAGCTGCGGCATGGAAAGGAGCAGTGCCGGCGCGAGCGACATCTCTGCATCTTACCGAGAGTGCGGCGTTCGTGCACTCGTGAAGCGGCCCGCCTGCCCTCTTGCCCAGTCGATGGCGTCGCTGACGATGTCGTCGGCGGCGGACGGGTGAGCCGCGAGCGCATCGAGCGCGCCGGTCGCCTCGGCGGGCGGCAGGTGCGCCGCGGCGTAGGCCAGCGTGCGGCGGATGCGGCGCAAGCCCGCGCGCCGGAGCGCGCTCCCCGCCAGCGCGCGCCGCCAGTCTTCGTCCGAACGGCGGCAGAGATCCATCAACCAGGGAGACACGAGCCCTTCACGCGGCTGCCAGGCGGCGTCACCGGACGACACGGCGCGCCGGTTCCAGGGACACACGTCCTGACAGATGTCGCAGCCGACGATCTGCCGGTCGATCGCCCCGCGGAGCGACTCGTCCACGGGGCCGCGCGTCTCGATCGTCAGATACGACAGGCACCGCGTGGCGTCGAGGACGTAGGGCTCGACAATCGCGCCGGTCGGGCACGCGTCGAGACACCGCGTGCACGTGCCACATTGATCGACGCCCGGCGCATCGGCGTCGAGCTCCGCGTTGGTGAGAATCTCCGCCAGAAAGATCCACGATCCAGTCGTGGGGTTGATCAGGCAGGTGTTCTTGCCGATCCAGCCCAGCCCGGCCTGCTCGGCGAACACGCGTTCCTGCACCGGTCCGTTGTCCACGCACGAAAACGCCTCGAGACCCGGGCCGCCGGCCTCGACGAGCCACTCGAGCAGCGCGCGGAGGCGCTCGTGGAGGACGTCGTGATAGTCGTCGCCCCAGGCGTAGCGCGCGATCGCCGCGCGCCCGGGCTCGGTGACCGCCGAAGAGTACGGCGCGGACGTGTTGTAGACACAGCCGAGGGAAATGACCGATCGCGCCGTGGGCAGCACGCGGCGCGGATCCGCGCGCTCGTGCGCCGATCGCGCGAGATAGCCCATGTCGCCGGCGTAGCCGTCGTCGATCCAGGCCCGGAGTCGCGCGAGCCGCGGGTGCGCCGCGGCCGCCGCAATCCCGCACAGGTCGAAGCCGACCTCGCGGGCGTGGGCTTTGACCGACGCGGCCGTGAGGTTACCGGGCAAGCTTCCTCAGCACGTACGGCAGGATGCCGCCGTGCCGGAAGGCCATCAGCTCCTCGGGCGTGTCGATGCGGACCGTCGCGGGGAACGTGAACGACGTGCCGTCCTCGCGGTGGACGCGCACGGTGATGCGGCTGCGCGACGCGATCTCGGCGCCCGATCCCTCCATGTCGAAGACCTCCCGGCCCGTGAGGCCGAGCGAGGCCGCCGACTGGCCCGCGGCGAGCTCCAGCGGCAGCACCCCCATGTTGACGAGATTGCTGCGGTGGATGCGCTCGAAGCTCTCGGCAATGACGACCTTCACGCCGAGGAGCATCACGCCCTTGGCCGCCCAGTCGCGAGACGATCCCGACCCGTACTCTTTTCCGGCCAGCACGACGAGCGGCACGCCCGCCGCCACGTACTTCATCGCGGCGTCGTAGATCGGCATGACTCCGCCGTCCGGCAGATACGTCGTCATCCCGCCCTCGGTGCCGGGCGCGAGCTGGTTGCGCAGACGCACGTTCGCGAAGGTCCCGCGCATCATGACCTCGTGATTGCCGCGCCGCGCGCCGTAGGAGTTGAAGTCCTTCGGCTGCACGCCCTGCGAGACGAGGTACCGGCCGGCGGGGCTGTCGGCCTTGATCGCGCCCGCCGGCGAGATGTGGTCCGTTGTGATGCTGTCGCCCAGGAGCGCCAGCGCGCGGGCGCCGCGAATCGGCGCGAGCGGCCCCGGTTCAACAGGCAGATCGTCGAGGAACGGCGGGCGGCGAATGTAGGTGGACGCGTCCTCCCATGCGAACCGATCGCCTTGCGGAACGGGCAGGGTGCGCCAGAGATCGTCGCCGTCGAACACTTTCGCGTACTGCCGGCGGAACATGTCGGCCGAGACGGACGACAGCATCGTCTGTTGAATCTCCTGCTCGGACGGCCACAGATCCTTCAGGTGGACGGGCTTGCCCGAGCGATCGGTGCCGAGCGGGTCACGCGTGATGTCCACGGTGAGCGATCCCGCCAACGCGTAGGCGACGACCAGCGGGGGCGACGCCAGATAATTCGCGCGCACGTCCTGCTGGATGCGTCCCTCGAAATTGCGATTGCCGGACAGCACCGAACACACGACGAGCCCGCGCTCGCGCACTTCGGCCGAGATCTCGTCCGGCAGCGGCCCACTGTTGCCGATGCACGTCGTGCACCCGTAGCCCACTACATTGAAGCCGAGCTGATCGAGGTACGTCTGCAGGCCCGACTTCGTCAGGTAGTCACTGACGACCTTCGAGCCAGGGGCCAGGCTGGTCTTGACCCACGGCTTGCTCGACAGACCCAGTTCGACCGCCTTCTTCGCAACGAGGCCGGCGCCAATCATCACCGACGGATTCGACGTGTTCGTGCAGCTGGTGATCGCCGCGATCACCACCGATCCGTGCTCGAGCTGGGTCGCTGACGCCACCGCGGTGCCGCCGGAGGCGGCTGACGACCCGGCGGCCGGCGTCGCGATGCCCTTGAGCAGATCCGGCAGCGCGGCCGCGAACGACGCCTTCGCCGACGACAGCGCCACGCGATCCTGCGGGCGTCGCGGGCCAGCCAGGCTCGGCACGACGGACCCGAGATCGAGCGTCAGCGTGTCCGAGTACGCGGCATCCGGGGTCGAATCCGTCCGGAACAGGCCCTGCGCTCTGGCGTAGGCCTCGACGAGCGCGACCTGGGCATCGTCGCGGCCGGTGAATCGCAGGTACTCGAGCGTCATGTCGTCGATCGGGAAAATCGCGACCGTCGCGCCGTACTCCGGACACATGTTGCCGAGCGTCACGCGGTCCGCGATCGTCAGGTGCGCGAGGCCGGGCCCGAAGAACTCGACGAACTTGCCGACGACGCCCTTCTTGCGCAGCGCTTCGGTGATCGTGAGCACGAGATCGGTCGCCGTCGTGCCGGGCGTCAGACGGCCCGTCAGCCTGTAGCCGACGACGTCGGGAATGAGCATCGAGCTCGGCTGTCCGAGCATCGCGGCCTCGGCTTCGATGCCGCCCACGCCCCAGCCGACGACGCCGAGCCCGTTGACCATCGTCGTGTGTGAATCGGTGCCGAAGACCGTATCCGGGTACGCGATCGGGCGACCGTCCGCGGTGTCCCGGCACACGACGCGCGCCAGATACTCGATGTTCACCTGATGGACGATGCCGGTCTCGGGCGGCACGACGCGGAAATTTCGGAACGCCGTCTGTCCCCAGCGGAGGAAGACGTACCGCTCGCGGTTGCGGTGATACTCGAGTTCGGCGTTCAGCTTCGAGCGAGTCGGAACGGCCGAAGTGATCCACCTGGACCGAGTGGTCGATGACCAGCTCGACCGGCTGGAGCGGGTTGACGCGATCCGGATTGCCGCCCAGTGCGACGATGCCATCGCGCATAGCCGCGAGATCCGCGATGCAGGGCACGCCCGTGAAGTCCTGCAGGAGCACCCGGGCCGGCATGAAGGAGATCTCCTTCTCGCCGGTTGCGCCGGCCGCGCGGCTCGCGAGCGCACGGATGTCCTCAGACGTGACGCCGGCCCCGTCCTCGCGGCGCACCAGATTCTCCAGGAGGATCTTGAGCGAGAACGGCAGCCGCGACACGGCCGCGTGCCCGGCGGCCTCGAGGGCCGGCAGGCTGTAGTAGTCGAAGGCATCCTGTCCGACCGTGAGCGTGCGACGTGTGGCGAAGGTATCGAGTGACATGGGCGAGTCCCGTGACGCGAGTGCTTCCTAGAAGCCGATGATGAGTCCACCGGCGAGCACGGGCGACACGTGTTTCGAGGTGCCGTCGAGCGAGATGCCCGCCGAACGGATCGCCGCGCGCGCCTCGGCCCGCAGGCCGAGCTTGCGGAACGCGCCGCGCGGCTGGTCTCGCCACCAGTATTTCACGCCGCCCCCGATCGTGCCGATCGTGCCGTCCTCGATGAGCACGCTGCTTTCGTCCAGCTCGCGCAGCCAGCCGAGGCCGCCGCGCACGAACCAGCGAGCCCGGCCGCGGGAGAAGACCGTCCAGAGCGCAGAGCCCTCCACGGTAAAGCGCGACGTTCCGGCGGTCGCCGTGATCGGCTCGGCGCCCTCGAAGTCCGCGGAAATGTCCGTTCGCAGTTCGGCGTGGGTCCAGCTGCCGGTCACCTCGGCCGAAAGCCGCCGGGTGACCCGAAAGCTGACGTGCGCTTCGAGCCCCGCACCGGCCGACAGCCGGCTCGACGTCGAAAACAGCGTCAGGGACGATCCGTCCGGCGCCTGCAAGGTCGCGTCGCGCGAGCCGAACGAGATCGAGCCCGTCCACGTGCCATCGACCGTCAGTTCGATCCCCCGGTCGCGCTTCGGCGGCGCGGGCCGCGTGCCTTGGGCCGCTGCCAGCGTCGCGGTCGTCACGAGCAGCCAGGCCGCCCCGGCAGCCATCGAGACCAGGCGATGGCGCGTCATTTGGCCTGCACCCGGATTTCAATCGACGGTCCGGTGCCGCCGGTCGGGACGGCCACGAGTTTCGCGTAGAAGGTCGGCTTGAAGTTGAGGTTCACCACGGAGTCCGGATCGAAGAAGCTCTCGAGGTCGCCGTCGTCCAGCGGCTCGGCACGGACGACGTACATCGCCGGCGGCAGGCCGTCGATGGTGAAGCCGCCCTGCTCATTCAGCGTGAAGCCCCCGACGAGCGCGCCCGTCGCCGGATTGAAGGCCGTGACGTGGACGCCGAACAGGCCCGTGCCGTTGAGCGTCACGCGGCCGGTGATGCTGCCGGTGGCGGTGCGGAACGGCGTGCCGCCGTAGATCGTCGACATCCCCGTCGCATCATCCGGCTTGAGGACGCGATCGGCGACGTTGCCGGCCGGAAACGCGATCGGAAACATCACCGCGCTCTTGCCCAGCACGCGCCGGCCGCCGGTCGGCCGCAGCTCCGTCTCGCCCAGCGCGGAATGACCGAGGCCGAGCAGGTGTCCGATCTCGTGCGTCGCGATCGACTGCACGTCGAAGCGCGAGGCCTCGCCGTTGGGCGCGACCGACCAATCGAACGTCGAGTTCAGAAAGATGTCGGACTCGACCACCTGCCCCGTCGTCGCATCGACCTCGTGGGTGGTCGCACCCAGCACGCGATCGAGCTCGGGGTGCGCGGCAAAGCCGATGACCGTCGCGCCGTCGTTGTCGACCGGATCGGCGCTCGTGAAGCCGACGAACTGCGAGGAAATCTGCGTGTTCGGCAGGTTCTGCCAGGTGCCAAAGGCGCCCGCGACCGCGGACTGAAGCTGCGGGGCGCTGACGCCAGGCACGTCGCGGTCGGTGACGAAGTAGCGAATGGGCATCGCGCTCCAACGGAGGGCGATGACGCGGGACCCGACCTGGACGCCAAGATTGAGGTAGGCCGCAAGCCGCGGCGCGGCCAGGAGGATCGCGATCGCGGTGAGGACGCCGGCAAGCGCACGCTTCATCGGGCGCCTCCCGACGGCTGGCTGGCCAGGACCAGCCGGACCAGGGACTCGAACTCGGTGACGGCCATCATGCGCCGGCGCGCGTCACCGCGCACGACCTGGCCGGTTGCTGCGGCTGTCTGCGCGGCGACGACCGGCGCCGCGATCATCGGCTGGCTGGCGCCAGCGACGGAACGAAGCGGATAGAGCCCCTGGCTCAGGCCGATCAGCCGCAGGGCGTTGTCGGGGCCTCGCTTCAGAATGAAGATGGCTTGATCGTCGACCGCCAGCGTCGGCGCGCCGACGAAGATGGTTCGATACCGGCCGATGGTCCCGCCGGGCACGCGCAGGGTGACGAAGCCGTCGGCCTCGCCTTTGAGCACGCGATCAACCGCGACGGTGACGGCGGATTCGACGCCGGTCGGCGCGGCGAGGCCGCGGACGTCGGTCACGTGACCGCGGACGATGAGCGTCGCTTCGGTCACGGCCTGGCGAAAGCTGACGGGCACGAGCTCGGTTGCCCTCACGGCGACGGCCCCCGCCGCCACGACCACACACACCACTGCAAGCATTCGAGGCATAAGACAGTCTAAGGGGACGGGGCTTTTTTCCACAGATCCTGGGCCTTTGGGGACGGAGGTCGTCACGTCTGGGCCCGACCTCCGTCCCCGATCGGCCCGGATCTGTGGAAAAAAGCCCCGACCCCTTCCGCCGCGCGGCGAGATGCGCCGGGCGCGCCAAGCGTCGCGCGGACCTCCGCGAGGTCGCGCCGCATGGCGTCCGCGCGCGCGCGATCCGTCAGCAGCGAGACGGCCTCGGCGGCGACCGTCGCGGGCGTAAATCCGTCCTGAATCAGCTCCGGCACGATCGGCCGTCCGGCCACCAGATTCACCATGCCGTACGACGTGACCCGCACGAAGCGCCTGCCGAGCGCGTAGGTCAGATCCGACAGACGATAAACGATCGCCATCGGCGTGCCGTGGAGCGCGGCCTGCACCGTGGCCGTGCCCGACGCGGTGACCACCGCGTCGGCGGCGGCCAGCACGTCGTCGGTCGCGCCGGTCGCGACCGCCACGGTCAGCCCCGCCTCGCGCACCGCCCGCAGCGGGGTAAACAGCGCGTCGTCGAGGGACGGCGCGCGCGCAACGACGAACTGGACGCCAGGTACGCGGGACGCGACGAGCGGCGCGGCCGCCACGAGCGTCGGCAGGATCAGCCGCAGTTCGTTCGGCCGGCTGCCGGGCAACAGCGCCAGGATCGGCCGCGCCGGATCGAGCCCAATCCCCCGGACGATCTCCTCGCGCGACCGCGTGGCCCGCGCGAGGTCCACGAGTGGGTGGCCGACGAACTCGACCGGCACGCCGGCCCGCTCGTACAGCGGCTGCTCGAACGGGAAGATGACCAGCATGCGGTCGACGTAGCGCCGGATGGTTTCGAGCCGGGCCGGCCGCCAGGCCCAGAGCTGCGGGCTCACGTAGTAAACCACCTTGATGCCAAGCGCGTGCATCGGCGGCAGCAGCCGGAAGTTGAAGTCGGGAAAATCGATCGCGACGAACACGTCGGGCCGCCGCGCCGCGCGCCGCCTCGCGGAGCCGCTTGAGCATCGTCCACGATCGCGCCAGGACGGGCACGGCTTCGCTGAGACCGGTCACCGAAAAGCCGCGAAAGTCGCCGATGAGGTCGACGCCCTCGGCACGCAGCCGCTCGCCGCCGAAGCCGAAGACCTCGACGCCGGGATTGATTTCCCTGAGCGCGCGGACGAGCGCGGCGCCGTAGAGGTCGCCGGACGCTTCGCCGCATGAGATCATCACGCGCGGAACGGCGGCCCGCGTCGCGGGCGGCTGGCCGGCGGACGCCGTCACACCGGAGGCCGAGGCGCCGGCAGGAGCGGGTCGGCGCCGCCAGCGCGGCGTTTCAACGTGGCCGCGTTGAGGTCGAGCTGTGACAGGGGGATGCGCTCGAAGCCGGCGAAGCCGAGCGCCTTGAGGTCCTCGATGAACGCCGACGCGTCGCCCACGAGCACGATCGACAGCTGGTCGGGCCTGAGAATTTCGCGCGACACGCGCGAGATGTCCTCCACGCTCACGCGATTCGACCCGCTCGCGATACGTCTCGAGCTCCTTCAGATCCTGTCCGTAGAACAGGCGGCCGAGCACCTGCTCGGCGATCGACGCCGGCGTTTCGATCGAGAGCGGAAAGTTGCCGGCCATGAAGTCCTGGGCGCCGCGCAGCTCGCGGCCGTCCACCGGCTCGTGCGGCAGCCGGGCGTATTCGTCCACCAGCAGCCGCAGGGCCTGGCCGGTCGTCGGCGATCGCGTGTTGGTCTGCGCGACGATCTCGCCCGCGTTCTTGAACGCCCGCATGTCGGCGGACGCCCCGTACGTCAGGCCGCGATCCGTGCGCAGCACGCCGAACAGCCGGTTCGCGCCCTCGCCGCCGAGAATTCGGACCGCCAGGTCGAGCGTCAGGTAGTCGGGATGGTTGTGCGGGATCGCCAGCTGCCCGGCGCGGATTTCCGTCTGGGCGGATCCGGGCCGATCGATCACGACGATCCGGCGCGTCGGCGGCGGCGGCTCCACCGGCGTTGACGGTCGGCACGTCCCGCCGGGCCCAGCCGCCGAACGCGCTTCTCGGCGGCGGCAAACGCCTCGTCCGCCGTCAGGTCGCCCACCATGGCGAGCAGCGCGTTGTTCGGCACGAACCACGTCCGCTGGAACGCCACCAGGTCGTCGCGCGTGATGCGTCCGATCGACTCGGGCGTGCCGTCGTTGGGCCGGCCGTACGGATGCAATCCGAACACCAACCGATCGAACACGAGGTCCGCGATGTAACTCGGATCGTCGTAGCTCACCTGGAGCGACGACAGCATCTGCCGGCGCTGCCGATCGATCTCCTCGGGCGCAAAGGCGGGATGCTCCACCATGTCCGCCGCCAGCCCGAGCATCAGGTCCACCTGGTCCTTGATCACCGCGCCGTTCACGAACGACAGCTCGTTGCCCGATCCGACGCCCAGCGCGCCGCCCGCGGACTCGATGGCGCCCGCGATTTGCTGGGCCGACAAGGTCGTCGTCCCCTGATTGAGGAGCGACGCGACGAAACTGGCGACGCCGGGCTTGTCGTTCGGCTCCTGCATCGCGCCGGCGCGAATCGAGCAGACGAAAGCTGACGGACGGCTCCTCGTGATGAAGCACGACGACGACCTGCAGGCCGTTGGCGAGCGTGCGGATCTGGTACGGCGGGAACGAGACCGATCGGGCCGGCAGGGGCGGTGGCGCGCTCGACTTGGGCCACTGCTGGCGCGCGGCAGGTGAGGCGGACGCTCCGATCGCCAGGGCGACCGCGACGACGAAAGGCCGGATGGCGCGGGTCATCGTGACCCTCCGCCGGCGGCCGGCGGTCCCGGCATCACCGTCAGCAGCATGCGGGACTCGGGCGTGAAGTACGTGCGCGCGACGCGCTGCACGTCGGCCACCGTCACGTTCTGAAACAGGTCGAACTCGCCGTCGGCGGTCTTGATGTCGTTGTGAATGACGATCGCGTGCGCCAGCTGCAGCGCCTTCTGCTGCACGGTCTCGCGGCCGAAGATGTAGTCGCGCGCGAACTGCCGCTTCGCTCGGCTCAGCTCCTCGGCGGTCACGCCCTCGGTCTTCACCCGGTCGAGCTCGTCGCTGCAGCGCCTGCTCAGCACCTCCTCGGGCGTGTGCCCCGGCTGGACGATGGCGACGGCGTAGAAGAGGTTGGGATGCTCGATCAGCTTCGCCTCGCCGAACGCCGCGAGCGCCATCTGCTTTTCGTAGACGAGCGCGCGGTAGATCCGCGAGCTGTCGCCGTCCGAGAGGATCTTGGCGAGGATGTGGAGCGGATACGAATCGGGGTTGCCGTCGAAGGTGATGTGATACGACACGACCACGGCCGGCAGCGGCCAGGGCTCGGTCACCGTGTACCGCGTCCTCGGCCGTGTGCGGCGGCTCCTGCGGGAATGTCGCGCGGCACCGGCTTCCCTTTCGGCACCGGCCCGAGATACTGCTCGACCAGCGCCTTCGCCTGCGCGCGTGTCGAAATCGCCGACGAGCGCCAGCGTCGCGTTGTTCGGCACGTAGTACGTGTCGTGAAACGCGCGCACGTCGTCAATCGACGCGGCCTCGAGGTCCGCCATGCTGCCGATCGTCTGGTGCTTGTACGGGTGCGTCGTGAACGCCTTGTCGAAGATGATCTCCGGCAGCCGCCCGTACGGCTGGTTCTCGATAGCGCATCCGGCGCTCTTCCTTGACGACCTCGCGCTCGGTCTTGAACTTCTCCTCGCTCACGTCGAGCGACGCCATCCGGTCGGCCTCGAGCCACAGCATCAGCGGCAGGTACTGCGGCGGGCACGGTCTCCCAGATACACCGTCGCGTCTTCGTCGGTGAACGCGTTGGACTGGCCGCCGACGCTCGTGATGATCGACGGATGCTGGTCCGGCCGGACGTTCTTCGAGCCCTTGAACATCAGGTGCTCGAACAGGTGCGCGAAACCGGTGCGCCCGGGCTTCTCGTCCTTCGACCCGACGTGATACCAGAGCGCCAGGTGCACGATCGGCGTCGAGTGATCTTCGAGGTAGACGACCTGCAGCCCGTTCGGCAGCGTCGTCATCGTGTAGTCGAACGGCGTCGGGCGGACGACGGTCGTGGGCCCGGCGCTCGAGACGAGGAGCACGGCCACGGCAATCGTGAGCACGCGGAGCGTCAGCGAGCGAAACATCACCCGGATTATTCCACTTTGTGCGCGAAGGCCGCCACACGCGCTTCGGCTTCCGGCCAAACCGTCAGTGAGGTCACCCGCCGCCTCACCGCAGCCCCGCCTCACCGCGGTCCCGCCGTCTCACCGCGGCCCGCCGCCTCGCCGCTGCCGCGCCGCCGCGCGCTCGACGATGGACGCCAGGTGTTCGAGCCCGAGCGCGGCGCTCACCCGCTCGACGAGCACGGCGCGCGCCTCGGCATCGAGCGTTGCCGCCGGGCGCAACTCGGTCAGCGGCGCGGACGCCTGATACCGCCAGATCACGCCGGACAAGCCGCGCTGGGCGCCGCGCAGCGAGAGAAAGTGCCCGACGGCGCGAAACACGAAGTAGTACGCCGGCAGGTTGGGTCCCGGGATGAGCGCGATGGGCGCGAAGAGGATCGCAATCGCGGCGTCGACGACCGCCCAGAGACGGTGCTTGTCCAGATCGGCGCGCAGTGCCTCCGCCGCGAGCGTCCACGCGCGATTGGCGTCGAGGTCATCGGGATGGATCAGCGTGACGTGGGTTTCCCCACGCAGATGCCACAGCAATCGCTGCTCGGCCACGATCGCGGCGAGTCGCGTCGTAATCCAGCGCCGCACGCGCCCGCGCGACGGCGCGCTCGCGCCAGTGGAAGCGTCGCGGCGCGCGGCCTCGCCTTCTTTCACCGCGCGTCGGAAGGTGTCGCTGAGGCGGCGCCAAAGCGACGGGGCCGCGACGTCCTCCGGTACCGGATCGTCGTCGGCGTGCTCGCAGTACAAGACGTGACGGTCGCCTCCAGCGGGCACGAGGAAGACGTCCATGTCGCGTCAGCGACCATGCTAGCATCCTGAACGATGTCCTCGCCGCTCACCCGCGACGAAGTGCTGCGGATCGCCAGGCTCGCCCACCTCGAGCTTGGTGACGCAGAAGTGGAGCTTTTCACACGCCAGCTGGCGGAGATCCTGGCGCACGCGAGCGACATCCAGCGGATCGACACGACGGGCGTCGCGCCAACCGCGCATGCCCTGGCGAGCGGCCCGGCGTGGCGGGAAGACACGCCGGTGCCATCGCTGGATCGGCGGGCCGCGTTGTCGAACGCGCCCGACGCGCGGCAGGACGCCGGACTCTTTCGAGTTCCCAAGGTCCTGTGAGCGCCCCGGTCGTCGACCCGTTCGCCACGGCCATCGCGACGCGCGATGCCATCCGGCAGCGCGAGATCTCCGCCGAAGAGGTCTGTCGCCGGGCGATCGATCGCATCGCCGCTGCCGACGGCCCGCTGCACGCGTTTCAGCTCGTGGCAGCGGATCGCGCGATCGAGCGCGCGCGCGAGCTCGATCGGCAAGGCGCGGAGACCGGCCCGCTGCATGGCGTGCCCATCGCGCTCAAGGACAACATCTCGGTGCGCGGCCAGGCGGCCACCGCAGGATCGCGCAGCCTCGAACACTACGTGGCGCCGTACGACGCCACGGTCACCGAACGGCTCGAAGCGCGCCGGCGCGGTCGTCATCGGCAAGACCAACGTGCGACGAATTCGCGATGGGATCCTCGACCGAGAACTCGGCGTTTGGGCCCAGCCACAATCCGTGGGACCTCGAACGCACGCCGGGCGGTTCGAGCGGCGGGTCCGCCGTCGCCGTCGCGGCCGGCATGACGCCGCTGGCACTTGGATCGGATACGGGCGGGTCCATCCGACAGCCCGCGGCGCTGTGCGGCGTGGTCGGCCTCAAGCCGACCTACGGGCGCGTGTCACGCTACGGCCTCATCGCGTTTGCGTCGTCTCTCGATCAGATCGGCCCGTTCGCGCGCTCGGTCGGAGACGCCGCGCTCTGCCTCGAGGCGATCAGCGGCCCGGACCCGCGCGACGCGACGTCCGCCGAGAAAGCCGTGCCACCCTGGAGCGCGGCCGGCCGAGCGGCGATCTCAAAGACCGGCGGATCGGCGTGCCGGAAGACGCGCTGGCGTCCGGCGTCGATCCGGACGTGCGCGCGGCATTCGATGAAAGCCTGAACGTCCTGCGGGCGCTCGGCGCCTCGGTGCAGCCGATTGCCCTGCCCACCAGCCGCGTCGGTATTTCGGTCTATTACCTGGTGGCCATGGCCGAGGCCAGCTCCAACCTCGCCCGTTATGACGGCGTACGCTACGGCCTCCGCGCCGCGGACGCCGCCGACGCTCGACGCGCTGTACGATCGCACGCGGCGCGCGGGCTTCGGCGCCGAGGTCAAGCGCCGCATCATGCTCGGCACGTATGTCCTGTCGCCGGCTACTACGACGCGTACTACCTGAAAGCGCAGCAGGTGCGCACGCTCATCCGCCGCGATTTCGACACGGCCTTTGCCGACGTCGACGTCGTCGCCATGCCGACGAGCCCGACCCCGGCGTTCAAGCTCGGCGAGCGCACGAACGATCCGCTGCAGATGTACCTGGCGGACATCTTCACCGTGACGGCGCCGCTCGCCGGCCTGCCGGCAATCAGCGTGCCCTGCGGGTTCAGTTCCGCACAGCTCCCGATCGGGCTGCAGTTGATTGGCCGGGCGTGGGACGAGGGGACGCTGTTCGAGATCGCCGGCGCCTACGAAGGCGCGACGCCCTGGGCCGCCCGGCACCCGGCCGTGTCGACTACGCCGCGGCGGGGCGCCGCATCAGCCTGACCACGAGCCAGGTCAGGCCGACGACGAACAGCAACGGCACGACGGGAGCGATCAGGGCCGCAGTCAGCGCGGCAGCGAGCATCACTCCGCCAATCGCGAGCGCGAAGGCGATCGCGCCCACGACGATGGCCAGCAGTACTTTGAGCAGGAGAAACGGCAGCGTCAGGATGGCGCCGAGTAGTCGGAACGGCAGCAGGACGAGCCAGACAACCGCGTGAAAAGCGAACCAGACGACCGCGGACAACGCCAGCGCCGCCATGACGCCAAGCCCCACCGCAAACGCGAGAATGCCCACGGCGCCTCCCCGATGGACCGTTGGTCCATCTTCTAGCAGGCTAGGACGAAACCATCGGCTCCCATGTTCCAGCAGCGCGGACGAGCGTCGCCCGCGGGTCAGCGGGCGCTCGGCGTTTCCGGTACCGAGTACCGAATCAACCCCTGCTTGACCTCGTCCATCGCGGCCCGCTCGAGCCGGTGCGGCAGGTGCCGGCCCTCGCCCGCCTGCAGACGGACGCGCGCACCGCGGCGGAGCTGATTGACCCGCATTGACGCAACGTCGACGAAGAGAAAGCGGCTGGTGATCGGCGGGGCGAGCTCAACGGGCCCTGGCACGCCGGCGCTCGAATCGTCGTGCGAAGACAGCTGATCATCCATACCGGCAGGGTATCACGCAGAGACAAGAATGGACCGGCGCCTCGAACGAGGAACGAGGCGGCCGGTCCGGTGGAGCGTGGACGACGCCGCCTAGCCGTTGACCTGGATCTGACGCGGCCGGGTCTCTTCGCGACGCGGCAGCGTGACGGTCAGCACGCCATCCTGATAGCCGGCGCTGACATGCGCGGCGTCCACCGTGGATGGCAGCGTGAAACTGCGCCGGAATGCGCCAGAGCCGCGCTCGATGCGATGGTACTTCTCGCCCTGCGACGCCGTGGCGGCCTTGCGCTCGCCCTCGATCGTGAGCACGCTGTCCTCCACGGTGACCTTGATGTCTTCACGCTTCATCTCGGGCAATTCGATCTTCACGACGACGTCCTGGCCGGCCGTCTCGTAGATATCCGCGGCGGGCACCCAGGCCCCGCCAGCAAAGTTGCCGGAAAACGCGGCATCGAACATTCGGTTCAGCCGCTCGATTTCAATCGCGGCCAGATCGCCCACTGGGCTCCAACGGGTCAGAGTCATGTTCACAAACCTCCTCGAGTCGTGGGCCGGGGCGCCTGTTGGTTCGCGGCCGCCAGCCATGTCTCGCTCCGAATCATACCAGAATGTGCTTCATTGTCAAGTATATTATCTTAGTTATATACACTAATTAATATTCGACCAGAAGCATCCGAAGGCGACCCGGTTTCCCGCCTCCTCTGTATGATGGAAGGGCCGTGACCGATGCCTTGACCCAGGACGCCGCCGACCTGGCTGGCGAAGCGCGACGGCTGCTCCTGGAACTCGACCGTGACGTGCCCGGCGCTGCCGCGGCCTCGACCGATTGCCGCCCGCCCATCGACGTCTTCGAAACCAGCGAGGCGGTCGAAGTCATCGTCGATGTACCGGGCGTCCCGCCGGACCTGCTGCGCGTCGTCGTCAGGCGTGACACCGTGCTGGTGGTGGGCGTCAAGCTGGCGCCGGCGGCGGACGGGCAGGCGCGTTTTCATCTCGCGGAGCGCGCGTACGGCCATTTCGCGCGCGCCGTGCGCGTCGGCGGCGCGTTCGACGCCAATCGCGCCCGGGCCCTGGCCACGGGCGGACAGCTGCGCGTGGTCCTGCCGCGGATCGACGATCGCCGCGGGCGGGTGATCGCCTTGAACGTGGAGCGCGGATGACTCGACTGTTGTTCATCGGCGACATCGTCGGCCGGCCGGGCCGGGAGCTGGTGCGACGCGGTCTGGCGGCGCTCGTCGCCCACCATCAGGATCGATCTCGTGATCGCGAACGTCGAGAACGCGGCCGCCGGTTTCGGCGTCACGCCGGACATTGCCGACGACCTGCTGTCGATACGGCGTCCACGTGATGACGGGCGGCAATCACACGTGGGACAAGAAGGAGATCCTTCCCTACTTCGACGACCAGCCGCGATTGCTGCGTCCGGCCAATCTGCCGGCCGGCGCGCCCGGCCTCGGCCGTTACGTCGCGCGCGCGGACAACGGTGTCTCGGTCGGGGTCCTCAACGTCATGGGTCGGGTGTTCATGACGGCGATCGACGATCCCTTCCGCGTGGCGCTCGAAGAAGTCGAGCGGCTCCGTGCGGACGCGCGCATCATCCTCGTCGACTTCCACGCCGAAGCGACGTCGGAAAAGGTCGCGCATGGGCTGGCACCTCGACGGGCGGGCCACGGTCGTCGTGGGCACGCACACGCACGTCCAGACCGCCGACGAGCGCATTCTCCCGGGCGGCACGGCGTACATCACCGACGTCGGCATGACGGGACCGCACGACTCGGTCATCGGCGTCGAGCGGTCCGCTGTCATCCAGCGCTTCCTGACCGCCCTGCCGCAGCGCTTCGAAACGGCGAGCGAGAACCCTCGCCTCAACGCGGTGCTGGTGAGCGCCGACGAAGCCACCGGGCGCGCGGCCTCGATCGGCCGGCTCAGTCTGTCGTCGAAGGACATCGAAGCGCTCCTCGCGCAGCCGACCGCCCCTCGCTGACTTGATGCGCATGGACGATCGCTTCGCTCTCCCCTTCGAGGATCTTCCGCACGAGGACTCGCGGCGGCGACCCGCGCGGCCGCTGTCGGTCAGCGAGCTCACCGCCGATTTGAAGCGTCTGATCGAGGGCGCGTTCGGCCTGCTGACCGTCGAGGGCGAGATCTCCAACTGCAAGGCCTGGAGCTCCGGGCACGTCTACTTCACGCTCAAGGACGACTACGCGCAGATTCGCGCGGTGATGTTCCGCACGAAGGTCCGCCTGCTCAAGTTCCGTCCGGAGGACGGGCTGCGCGTCGTCGTGCGCGGGCGGATCAGCGTGTACGAGGTCAAAGGCGAGTACCAACTGGTGTGCGAGACGATGGAGCCCCAGGGGCTCGGCGCGCTTCAGGCGGCGTTCGAACAGCTGAAGCGCCGGTTGCAGGCCGAAGGGCTCTTCGCGGCGGAGCGCAAGCGGCCGCTGCCCGTCCTGCCCCGCCGGATTGGCGTCGTCACCTCGGCCGACGGCGCCGCGCTGCGTGACATCCTGCGGGTGCTCACGACGCGCCATCCGTCGGCGCGCATCGTCATTCGCCCGGCACGCGTGCAGGGCGAGGGCGCCGCCGACGATCTGGTCCGCGCGCTCACGGCGATTTGCCGCGTTCCCGAAGTGGACGTCGTCATCGTCGGCCGCGGCGGCGGATCGACCGAAGATCTCTGGGCGTTCAACGACGAACGGCTCGCCCGAACGATCGCCACGTGCCCGGTACCCGTGATTTCGGCCGTGGGCCACGAAGTGGACTTCACGATTGCCGACTTCGTCGCGGACGTGCGTGCGGCCACGCCGTCGAACGCGGCCGAGCTGGTCGTCGATCGCGCCGACAACTTCCGGACCCGCATCGACCGGGCCACGGCGCGACTGGCGGGCGCCCTCGAGCGCGTCACCGAGCGTCGCGAGGCGGCGCTCGATCGCGCGGGCGCACGGCTCCGGCTCTGGCCGGTCACCGTCGCCATGCGCGACCGCGACCGGGAGCGCCTCGCCGCTCGCCTCACGCACGCGGTCAACGACCGCCTTGCGCGCGAGCGCGGACGGTTCGACGCGCTGCGGCGCCGGCTCGAGCGTCGCGACGTCCATCGGGTCGCGGCCGACCTGCGGACCCGGCTGGTCAGCGCAGACGGCCGGCTGCGCGATCCGATCGCGCGGCGGCGGCTCGCGGCGGACGCCCGAACCCGCGAGCTGGCCGGACGCCTCGACGCCCTCAGCCCGCTTGGCGTGCTCGGGCGCGGCTACGCGGTCTGTTGGAACGACGCGCGGACGAGTATCATTCGGTCGTCACGCGCGGTGAAACCGGGCGACGGCGTCCGGGTCACGCTGGCCGATGGCGAGCTTGCCTGTCGCGTAGACCGAACGGAATGACCACCTCGATCAAGGACTTCGAATCGGCGATCGCCGAGCTCGAGAAGATCGTCAAGCAGCTCGAGGAGGGCGACCTGGCGCTCGACAAGTCGCTGGCGCTCTTCGAGCGCGGCGTCGAGCTGTCGCGCTACTGCCACGATCAGCTGGGCGCGGCGCAGCGGCGCATCGAGCTCCTGACCGAGCGCGGCGATCTGAAGGACGCCGCCACCTCGTCGACGTCGACGACGAGCGGTGACCAGCGTGTCCGCCGCGCCGCCTGACGTCACGGCGTACCTCGCCGAGCTGCGCGGCATCGTCGAGCGCGCGTTGCCGTCGACGCTGCCGAAGGACACGCCGCCCCTCCTCGCCAGGGCGCTGCGCTACGCGCTGCTTGGCGGCGGCAAGCGGCTGCGGCCGTGCCTGACGCTGGCCGTCGCCGACGCCGTGGCCACCGGGCGCCGGCTCGGAGCGCCCGAGGCGCGGCAGCTGGCGCTGCCGGCGGCCTGCGCCGTCGAGCTGATCCACACGTATTCGCTCGTGCACGACGACCTGCCGGCCATGGACGACGACGCGCTGCGGCGGGGGCGGCCGACGGCGCACGTCGTGTACGGCGACGGCCTCGCCATCCTCGCTGGCGATGGACTGCTGACGGAAGCGTTTGCCGTCCTCACCGAGTCGCCCTCGCGCGTGACCCCGGCCGGCTCGCCCGAACCGGCGGCCGATCGGCGTCTGCGCGCGGCCGCCACGCTCGCGCGCGCGGCGGGCGCGATCGGCATGGTGGGCGGCCAGGCGATCGATCTCGCGGCCGCCGGCCGCGTCCTCGGCGCACCGGCCACCGCCTTCGATGCTCCGGCGCTCGAAGACATGCACGCGCGCAAGACGGGCGCGCTGATCCGCGCCGCGGCCGGGCTCGGCGCCATCGTGGCCGGCGCGGACGATCGGCTGATCGACGCGATCGACGCCTACGCCCGCGATCTCGGTCTGGCGTTTCAGATCGTCGACGACATGCTCGACGTGGAAGGATCGCGCGACGCGCTCGGCAAGACCGCGGGCAAGGACGCCGCGGCCGGCAAGCCGACCTACCCGGCGCTCCACGGCGTGGAGGCCTCGAGACGGCTGGCCGCGCGCTGCGTCGACCGCGCCCAGGCGGCGCTGGCGTCGGTCGATCTCGGCGGGCGGCTCGGCGAGATCGCGCGCTGGAGCCTCACGCGCTCGCATTGACCGCGGAACTGATGGGGCGCACCCGGCTCGACCAGTTGCTCGTCGCGCGCGGTCTGGCGCAGTCCCGCGAGCGCGCTCGCGCCCTGATTCTTGCCGGCGACGTCACCGTCGCCGGCCGGGCCGTGGACAAAGCCGGCACGCTGGTCGACAACGGCGCCGACATCGCGATCCGGACGCCCGATCATCCCTGGGTCGGTCGCGGCGGACTCAAGCTCGATCACGCGCTGACGGCCTTCGGTCTCGACGCGCGCAACCGGTGGCGCTCGACGTCGGCGCGTCGACCGGCGGCTTCACCGACGTCCTGCTCCAACGCGGCGCGGCGCGGGTCGTCGCCCTCGACGTCGGCCACGGCCAGCTCGCGTGGCGGCTCCGCACCGATCCGCGCGTCACCGTGATCGAAGGCGTCAACGCGCGCCACCTCCGGCGTGAAGACCTGCCCGCCGATCTGGGCCCCATCGATCTCGCGACGATCGACGTGTCGTTCATCTCACTACGCCACGTGCTGCCCGCCGTGGCGCCGCTCATCACGCCGCGCGGCCGGATTCTCGCGCTCGTCAAGCCGCAATTCGAGGCGGGACGCGACGATGTCGGGGCGGGCGGCATCGTCACGGACCCGGCTACCCACGCGCGCGTGATCGATGCGGTCACCGCGTACGCGCGCGAGGTAGGATTGGAGCGCCTGGGGCTCGAGCCGTCGCCGATTGCCGGCATGGAGGGCAATCGCGAGTTCTTTCTGCTGCTGGCTCCCCTCCGCGGCGCCGCCGGATGAAGCCCCCGACCCGTATCGGTCTGCTCGCGCGCCTGACGCTGCCCGGCGCCCTCGCGGCGCTCGCGGAAGCCGCCGTCTGGCTCGACGGCCACGGGCTGACGCCCATCGTCGAAGCCGGCAGCGCCGCGGCAGCGCAGCTACCCGCAAGGGTTGCGACCGCGTCCCGCGCCGATCTGCCGCGCCAGGTGGACGTCGTCATCGCGTTTGGCGGCGACGGCACGCTGCTCGACGCGGCCGGCGCCGTCGCCCATGCGGGTGCGAACGTCCCGCTGCTTGGCGTGAATCTCGGTCATCTGGGATTTCTCACGGAGGTCGGCCGCGACGAGCTTGTCACGGCGCTCGAGACGGTCGCCGCCGGCCGCACGAGCATCGAAGCCCGCCTGCTGCTGCGCGGCCGGATTGAGCGCGGCGGAGCGATCGCCGCGGAGCATCTCGCGCTCAACGACATCGTCGTCACGCGCGGCGCCCTGTCGCGCATGATTGCGATCGACGTGCGGGTTGGCGATCAGGTCGTCTGTCACGTCAAGGCGGACGGGCTGATCGTCGCCACCGCCACGGGATCGACCGCGTACAACCTTTCAGCGGGCGGCCCGGTCGTGCATCCGTCGGTGGATGCGGTCGTGCTGACACCCATCGCGCCGCACACGCTGACGTACCGGCCCATCGTGCTCGCGGCGGATTCAGCGATCACCCTGCAACCGGTGATCGAGCCCGGGCTCTCGGACATCGTCGCGACATTCGACGGCCAGTTCGGCGCGCCGCTCGAGGCGGACGATCGCGTAATCATCGACCGCGCGCCGCGCGTGCTCACGCTGCTGCGCACGTCGACACGATCGCACTTCGACATGCTCCGCGAGAAGCTGAAGTGGGGGGACGGGTAGGAGACAGTGCTGGGTGCCGGTGCTACGTGCTCGGTGCTTGTGCCGGGTGCGGTGCTGGGTGCCGTGCTCGGTGCTTCGTGCGGCGTGCATTGTGCGCCGAGCCAGTGCCCAATGCCCAATGCCCAGTGCCTGATCAGCGCTTGCGTATTATTTGATACTTCTGCACGTTCCGCTTGTGCTCCTCGAGCGTTGTGGAGAACACGTGGGTGCCGTCGTTGCGGCTGACGAAGTACAGATACTTCACGTCGGCGGGATGGACCGCGGCCTCGAGCGAGGCTGCGCCCGGTGAGGCGATTGGCCCGGGCGGCAGGCCCGGGTACCGGTACGTGTTGTAGGGCGAATCCATCTGAAGATCGGCCCGACGGATGTTGCCCGTCCAGCGCCCCTCCAGCATCAGCGCGTAGATGACCGTCGGGTCGCACTGGAGCAGCATCCCGATCTTCAGGCGATTGCGATAGACCGCGGCAACGACCGGCCGCTCCTCGGGCCGGGCAGTTTCCTTTTCCACGAGCGACGCGATCGTGACGACGTCGCGCGGGCTCAGGTGCTGGGCGGCGGCGTCCGCCCTGAGCCGCGCATCGAAGACCCGGCCGAATTCCGCCACCATCGCTTCGACGGCCCCCGGGGCGCCGGCTCGGCGCGGCAGCGCGTACGTGCTCGGGAACAGGTATCCCTCCAGCGAACGGGCGTCCGGATCGAATTCGGCGACGAGCGACGTGTCGGATGCCGCCGCCGTGAACTCGGCGGCCGTGCCCAGGCCGCTCTTGCCGAAGATCGAGGCCATTTCCAGAATCGTCAAGCCCTCGGGGAAGGTCACCGGATGCTTGTACGTGTCGCCGTGGGCCAGACGCATGACGACTTCGCGCGGCGAGGCCGCCGCGGCAAACCGGTACTCGCCCGCTTGAAGACGCCGATCGACGCCGGCCAGGTGGGCCGCCAGCCGAAACGTCAGCGCATCGGGTATGACCCCGGCGCCGGCGAGGCGATCGCCGATGCCGGCGAGCCCGACCCCCGATGGCAGTTCGACGAAGACTTCCGGTTGATCGAAGCCTCGATAGGGCGTGTCCAGGCGCACGTTGACCCACCAGGCGGCGCCGGCCGCCGCGACGAGCAGCACGAGCACGACGACGCCGAGGCGCTTCAGCATTCGGCGTTCCGCGGCTCGCTCCCCAGAGCGATCGCGCGAGCCCGCGCGTCGAGAAAGTCCTGAAGAATGATCGCCGCCGCCGCGGCGTCGAGCCGCGCTTTCCGTCGCCGCCAGTCACGCTCGCGCAGGGCGAGCCGCGATTCGGCTTCGTGGCTCGTCAGCCGTTCGTCCTGCAGGTGCGTCTCCAGCCGCGTGAGATCGGCCAGCTCACGCGCGAACTCGCGCGCGGCGCCGGTCTGCTCGTTGTCTTCCCCGCCCAGTCGCCGCGGCAGGCCGACGACAATCCCGCCGAGGTCTGACAGCTCTTCGTCGTCCTCTCGAGCAGAGACGACGCGCGCAAGCTCGGAGGCCGAGGCCGCGGGCGTCGCGCCCGCGGCAATGGTCTTCCACGGACGGGCCAACGACCCGCTCGCGTCCGACAGGGCCAGTCCGATCCTCCGGCGGCCGAAGTCCACGCCGAGAAAGCGCATGTCCGTAGCGTAGCAAAAACGCGTGTGTCGTTCGCGATACACTGCGGGGATGCGCCGCGCCCGGACCCTGGCGATCGTCGTCGGTCTCGTGGCGCTCGGATGGTCGGCGTGCTCGCGTCCCGCCGGTCCCGAGCGCCCGAAGCTCGTCGTGCTCGGCTTCGACGGCATGGACCCCGCGCTGCTCGATCTGTACATCAAGCGCGGCGACATGCCGGCCTTCTCGCGGCTGATTCAAAGCGGCACGTTCGCGAAGCTCGGCACGACGGTCTCGCCCGAATCGCCGACGTCCTGGGCGTCCTTCGCCACGGGCGTCAATCCCGGCAAGCACAACATCTACGACTTCCTCGTCCGAGACTTGTCGAACTACCACCCGGACCTCGGCATGGTGCACGTCGAGCCGCCGAAGTTTCTGTTCGACTGGATCCCGCTGTCGAAGCCGAAGATCACGTCGATTCGGGGCGGCACGTCGTTCTGGGTGACCGCCGGCCAGGCGGGCGTGCGCTCGTCGGTGCTCACGGTGCCGGTCACGTTTCCGGCCGAGGACGTGCCCGAGGGCGAGATGCTCGCCGGCCTGCCGACGCCCGACATGCGCGGCACGATCGGCACCTATTAGTACTTGGGCCACCGACCTCAGCCGCTACGAGGAAGGCGACACCGAGATGGCGGGCACGCTGAAGCGCCTCTCGTTCGAGAACGGCGTCGCGCACACGAAGCTCGTCGGTCCGCCGAATCCGATCGTCAAGAAGCAGATCAAGGAGATCTTCGCGAAGGCGGCGTTGACCGATGCGGATCGAACGAAAGTCGCCGAGCTCGAGGCCAACGAAGACGCGACGCTGCCCCTCGACATCACGTGGACGCGCGGTCAGAACCAGGCGACCTTTGCGGTCAACGGCCAGACGTTCACGCTCCACGCCGGCGAGTGGAGCAAGTGGATCAACGTCGATTTCGAGATCAACTTCTTCATCCGCGTCCACGGCATGGTGCAGTTCTACCTGGAGCAGGCCGACAACGAGCTGAAGCTGTACGTGTCGCCCGTCAACTTCCGGCCGGACGCGTCGGCGATTCCGCTGTCGTCGCCGACGTGCCTGTCGGCCGACCTCTACAAGCGGCTGGGACCGTACCGCACGCTCGGCTGGGCGGAGGCGACCTAGCCGCTCAACGAGGAGCGCATCGACGAGAAGGCGTTCATGGACGACCTGTTCCGCGCGTTCGACGACCGCGCGAAGGTCATCCTCGATCGGCTCTCGCACGCGGACTGGGATCTGCTCGTCGGCGTCATCGAGTCGACCGACCGCGTGCAGCACATGATGTGGCGCCTGCTCGATCCGAAGCATCCCGCCTACGACCCCGCCATCGCCGCGAAGTTCGGCGACTCGATCGAGCGCGTCTACCGCCGCGCCGATCAGTTCGTCGGCCAGGTGCTCGACGTCGTCCCGCCCGGCACGACCATCATGATCGTGTCCGACCACGGCTTCCACGCCTGGCGCAAAGCCGTCAACCTGAACACCTGGCTCGTCGAGCAGGGCTACATGGCGCTCAAGGGCGACAAGGACACGGCGGACAAGAAGCTCGCAGACCTGTTCGGCGGCGGCGAATTCTGGGAGAACGTCGACTGGTCGAAGACCAGGGCCTACGCGATGGGCCTCGGCCAGATCTACTTCAACCTGCGCGGGCGCGAAGCCCAGGGCATCGTCAGCCCGGGCGCCGAGTCCCAGGCACTGGCGGAAGAACTCAAACAGAAGCTGCTCACGGCACTCGTCGACCCGGACACCGGCGAGCACATCGTCAGCAACGTCTACAAGCGCGACGACGTGTTTCACGGCGAGTACCTCGGCAACGCGCCGGACCTGCAGCTCGGCTTCGCGGACGGCTATCGCGTGTCGTGGCAGACCACGCTCGGTCAGGTCGGCAAGGGGATCGTCTATCCCAACACCGAGAAGTGGAGCGGCGACCACTGCGGCTTCGACTACCAGACGACGTCGGGCATCCTGGTGAGCAGCAAGCCGATCACGGGCGCCGATCCGAGCATCATCGACATCGCGCCCACGGTGCTGAAGTTCCTGGGCGTCGGCATTCCAGCCAACATCGACGGCAAGCCGCTGTTCTGATTGAGATCGGACTCGCGAGATCGCCGCGGCGGCCGGACCCCCGACTGCCGCGCGACCTACGACGCCCTGAAAGCCAAGGGCGTGCATTTTGCCGGCCCTCCGGAGGACAGGTTCTACGGCATCGAAGCCGTCATGAAGGACGGGCTCGGCAACTGGTTCAGCGTGACGCAGCAGAAACCGCACTGATCCGGACACCGGCAGGGGGCTCGGGCCGGCGATCACCTCGGGATTGCCGCCGGCCGCTCTTGGCGCGATAATCGATTGATGTCGTCCCGGTCGCGCCTCCTGATCCTGCTCATCTCGACGCCGCTCGTGCTGTTCGTGGGCGTGGGCGTCCTCATCAACGCGACGGCTGTCCCGAGCCAGTCGGGCTTTGCGGACCTGCGGCTCTTCGGCCAGGTCCTGCAGCTCATCACCAGCAGCTATGTCGAGCCGGTGGACGTGGACAAGGTCATGGACGGCGCGATGCGCGGTCTGGCCGACGGGCTCGATCCGTCGAGCGCCTATCTGCTGCCGGAGGAAGCGCGGGCCATCGAAGCCGGCACTCCGCTGCCGCCGGCGGGCGTCGGGCTCGTCCTGACGCGCCAGTTCTATCTCCGCGTGGTCGGCGTGCAGGACGGATCCCCGGCCGCGCGCGCGGGTCTCCGCACGGGCGACTACCTGCGGATGATCGACGGCACGCCGACGCGCGACATGTCGGCGGTGACGGGCACGCGGCTGCTTCGCGGCACGGCGGGATCGGCGGTGGCGGTGATGGTGCTGCGCGGCAACGCCGCCGACCCGCACGAAGTGAAGCTGTCGCGCGAGGCGCCGACCGGCCCCGCCCTCACGAGCCGCAAGCTGCCCGACGGCGAGACGTACGTCCGCGTCGTGCGTTTCACGTCCGACGTGGCGCCGTCGCTGCGACAGCTGATGGACAGCTCGAAGGCGGGCGCGGCCAGCGGCTTCGTCATCGACCTGCGCGGCATGGCGGACGGCAGTCCCGCGGACGGCATCGCGGCCGCCCGTCTCTTCGTCAAGGCGGGCGCCACGATCGCGACGCTCGCTGGTCGCGAGAGCAAGACCGTCACGACTACCGGCTCGGGCGATGGGAGCATCACGGCGCCGGTCGTGCTCCTGGTGTCGAACGGCACCGCCAACGCCGCCGAGCTCTTCGCGGCGGCCCTGCAGAGCAACCGACGGGCGGATCTGGTCGGCGAGCCGACCGCTGGCATCGCCGCGGTTCAGCGCCTCGTCAAGCTCCCGGACAACCGGGCGCTCTGGATGACTACCCAGCAGTATCTGACCAACGACGGGAGCCCGATCCACGACCACGGTCTGCGGCCAAACGTCGCCGTCGCCGAGCCACTCGTGGCGTTTGGCGAGCCACCGCCGACCACCGACGACGCCCTGGCCAAGGCCATCGAGCAGCTGAAATCCCGGAAAACCAACTGACGCCGGCTGGGCTATACTGGTCGTTCGGCATCCGCCCGGTGGAGCCGGCAGGAAGATCCTTAGGCATGTAGCTCAGCTGGTTAGAGCGCCTGCTTGACATGCAGGAGGTCGGCGGTTCGAGTCCGCCCGTGCCTACCATTCGACTCGGCCGCTATCGCGGCCTCGCTCATGGCAGGCCAACGGCGCGGCCGAGTCGAATGTCCTGAGCGAGCTTCCGCGACCACGCGAGTCGAAGGACAGATCCGAACTTCTAACTTCAAACTTTGACCCGGTCTTGATCACCATCACCCTTCCCGACGGATCCGAGCGCAGCGTGCCGGCCGGCACCACTGTGCGGGAGTTCGCTTCGTCATCCCTGCCGCAGAGCGTCGTCAAGAAGGCGATTGCGGCGACGGCCAACGGGAAGATGGTTGATTTGACCTTTCCGCTCGAGCAGAACACGACGCTCCGCATCCTCACGCCGGAAGGCGGTGAGGTGCTGCAGCTGTATCGTCACTCGACCGCACACCTGCTGGCCGCGGCCGTGACCAATCTGTTTCCGGGAGCGCAGTGCGGCATCGGCCCGGCCACTGACGACGGTTTCTTCTACGACTTCGTCGTTCCGCGTCCGTTCGTGCCGGAAGACCTCGATCAAATCGAGGCCAAGATGAAAGAGCTGGCCTCCGAGGACCTGCCGTACGAGCGGCAGATGTGGCCGAAGGAGGAGGCGCTCGACTTCTTCGCCAGGCGCGGCGAGCCGCTCAAGGTGCAGCTGATTCAGGAGAAGACTCCGGGTCAGAGCGTCGTCTCCTGCTACACGATCAAGGACCGCGACACGTTCGTCGATTTCTGCGTCGGGCCGCACGTCCCGTCGACCGGGCGGCTGAAGGCGTTCAGGCTGCTGTCGGTCTCGAACGCCTACTGGAAGGGCGACGCGCGCAACCAGCCGATGCAGCGGATTTACGGCACGGCGTTCTTCAAGGAAGACGACCTGAAGCAGCACCTGCATCAGGTCGAGGAAGCGAAGAAGCGCGATCACCGCAAGCTCGGCAAGGAGCTCGGGCTGTTCACCTCGCATCCCTGGGCGCCCGGCGCGGCGTTCTGGCTCGGCAAGGGCACCACGCTCTACAACCTGCTGGCCAACTACATGCGCGAGGTGCTGTTCCCGGCCGGTTACGTCGAGAGTCAAGACGCCGCTGATTTTCAACAAGGCGCTCTGGGAACGATCCGGGCACTGGCAGCACTACCGGCAGAACATGTTTCTCATCGAGTCGGAAGGCGAAGAGATGAGCCTGAAGCCGATGAACTGCCCCGGCCACTTCCTCGCGTACGCGAGCGGGACGCACAGCTATCGCGACCTGCCGGTCCGCTTCCACGAGCAGACACCGCTCCATCGCAACGAGGCGTCGGGCGTGCTCACCGGGCTGACACGCGTGCGGCAGTTCTCGCAGGACGACGCCCACTGCTTCGTGACGCAGGATCAGATCGGCGACGAAGTCGAGCGGCTCCTCCGTTTGGTTCAGCGCGTGTACGGCGACTTCGGACTCCAGTTCGAGGCCAAGCTCGGCACGCGACCGGCGGAGTTCCTGGGCGAGGTCGAGACCTGGGACCACGCCGAGGCGCAGCTGAAGGAGGCGCTGGCGCGTGCCGCGATGCCTTACGCCCTCAACGAAGGCGACGGCGCATTTTACGGCCCGAAGATCGACTTCGACATCACCGACGCGATCGGCCGCAAGTGGCAGTGCGCGACCATCCAGCTCGACTATCAGATGCCGGAGCGCTTCGACCTGAAGTACATCGGCGCCGACAACAGCGAGCACCGGCCGGTCGTTATCCATCGGGCCATTTTCGGGAGCTTCGAGCGTTTCATCGCGATCCTGATCGAGCACTATGCCGGCGCGTTCCCGCTCTGGCTGGCGCCGGTGCAGGCGGTCATTCTACCCATTGCCGACCGGCACCTGGACTATGCCGAGCGCGTCCTGACCCGGCTGACCGAGGCCGGACTGCGGGCGGAGCTCGACCGGCGCCAGGAGAAGATTGGTTATAAGATCCGGGAGGCACAGCTGCAGAAGGTGCCGTATATGCTCGTGGTCGGCGACCGCGAGACGGCGGAAGGCACGGTCGCGGTGCGCAGCCGGTCAGGCGGGGATCTCGGCGCCCGGCCGCTCGAAGAGTTCGTCAAGGCGGCCAACGACGAGGTGGCGTCGCGGCGCGACGCCGCCCCGGTAACGACGACGCAATAGGAGGCGGTTATCGCATTCGATCGAGGACCACGACGAGACGATCGCGTTCGCACGAACGAACGCATCAGGGTGCGGGAGATCCGCGTGATCGACGACACCGGCGAGCAGCTCGGCATCATGCCGCCGCCTCAAGCCCTGGCCCTGGCCAGGACCAAGGGGCTGGACCTGGTCGAGATCTCGCCGACGGCCGTGCCGCCGGTCTGCCGGATCATGGATTTCGGCAAGTACCAGTACCGAGCAACAGAAGCGCGCCCGGTCGGCCAAGAAGCACCAGAAGGTGATCCTGGTCAAGGAGATCAAGTTCCGGCCCAAGGTCGACGAGCACGACTACCAGTTCAAGAAGAAGCACATCGAGCGTTTCTTGAGCGACGGCGACAAGGTCAAGGCGACGATCTTCTTCCGTGGGCGTGAGAATGCCCATCCCGAGATCGGACACCGGATTCTGGAGCGCTTGATCACGGACCTGAACGACCTGGCGGTCACCGAGTCGGCGCCGCAGAAGGAAGGCAACCAGCTCCATACGATTCTCGCGCCGCGGCCGGGAGGCGTGCGGCGCAACTAGAACCGCGGACCGTGGACGAGCGAGCAAGGACACAGGACGACGATGCCTAAGATCAAGAGCCATCGAGGCGCGGCAAAGCGCTTCAAGAAGACTGCGACGGGCAAGTTCATGCGATCGAAGGCGTTCAAACGCCACATCCTGACGAGCAAGCCCAAGCAGCGGAAGCGCCACATGAAAGGCACGCAGGCCGTGGACCCGGCCGACACCGCGCGCCTGAAGCGCATGCTGCCGTACGACTGAAGAGAAGTTGGAAGTCAGAAGTTCGAAGTCGAGTGCCAGTACAGACTTCGACGTTTCAGCGCTGAACTTCCAACTTCTGGCTTCTAACTTCCAACTTTCCGAGAGGACTTATGCCGCGCGTCAAACGAGGAACGCACCGCCGCGCCAAGCGCAAGAAGCTGCTGAAGCGGGCGAAAGGCTTCTATGCGACCAAGAGCAAGCTCTACCAGGCCGCGCAGGAGTCGGTCGACAAGGCGCTCAACTACGCCTATTCCGGCCGGCGCCGGAAGAAGCGGGATTTCCGCCGCGTCTGGGTCGTGCGGATCAACGCCGCCGCGCGACAGCACGGCCTGACCTACGGCCAGCTCATCAGCGGTCTCAAGGCCGCGGGCGTCGGACTGGACCGTCGGAGTCTCGCCGAGCTCGCGATGAATCACCCGTCGGCGTTTGCCGCCGTCGCCGCCCAGGCCCAGAAGGCGCAGCCGGCTCGTCCGGCCTGATCCCGCGTCACGCGTCGGCCGTCGTCCGTTGGCATCTCGCGGACGACAGGCTATGCTTTCGGGTCTGACCTGACGCCGAGATGAGCGACACGCATCCCGAAATCGACAGAATCCGCGCACGGTTCCTCGAGGCGATGGCCGCGGTGCGGTCGCCCGCGGACTTGAAGGCCGTACGCGATCGCTTTGTCGGACGCACCAAAGGCGAGCTCAGCAACGCGCTGAAGCAGATTTCGCTTCAGCCGCCCGCGGCCCGCCCGGCGTTCGGGGCCTCGGCCAACGCGCTCAAGCACGAAATCGAGCAGGCCCTCGAGCTTCGCGAGCTGGAGCTCGTCGCGCAGATGCCTGCCGCCGGGGGCGTGGACATCACGCTGCCGGGCCGGGTACCGCTCGTCGGACGCCGTCATCCGCTGACGCAGGTCCGCGAGCGGGTCGAGGACATCTTTCTCGCCATGGGCTATCGAATCATCGAGGGCCCCGAGATCGAAGACGACTGGCACAACTTCGAGGCCCTGAACATGCCGCCCGAACATCCGGCGCGCGACATGCAGGACACGCTGTACCTTGCGACTCCAGTCGTGTCGAGAAGTCCGGGCGAATCGAGAACTCGGGCGGGCAGGACAGGTCCGGCGTCCCGCCGCGCGACCCTGCTCCGCACGCACACGTCCGGCATGCAGATTCGCTACATGGAGTCGCACGATCCGCCCGTGCGCGTGATCGCCCCGGGTCGCGTCTACCGGCGCGACAACTTCGACGCGACCCACACGCCCATGTTCACCCAGGTCGAAGGCCTGGTCGTCGACGAGAGCATCAGCCTTGGCGACCTCAAGGGCACGCTCAACGCGTTCGCCGACCGCTTCTTCAACTCCTCGGTCAAGACGCGCTTCCGTCCCAGCTTCTTCCCCTACACGGAGCCCTCGGCCGAGATGGACGTCGAGTGCCAGGGCTGCCACGGCAAGGGGTGCGGGCTGTGCAAGCAGACTGGCTGGATCGAGATCCTGGGTTGCGGGATGGTCCACCCGGCCGTCTTCGACAACGTCGGCTACGACTCGAACCGGTACACCGGCTTTGCCTTCGGCATGGGGATGGAGCGTTTGGCGCTGCGACTCTACGGCGTGGACGACATCCGGATGTTCTTCGAGAACGACCTGCGCTTCCTCGAGCAGATCGCCCCATGAAAGTTCCGGTCAGCTGGCTGCGGGAGTTCGTGGACGTCCCGCCAGGCGTGACGGCTGTCGCCTCGCGCCTCGGCGCGTGCGGCTTCGCCGTCGAAGGCATCGAAGGCGAGGTCGTCGACTTCGACGTCACCGCGAACCGCCCCGACTGCCTGAGCATCTACGGCTTGGCGCGCGAGGCGGCAACGGCGTTCGACGTCGAATTGAAGACCCCTGACCTCCAAGCGACGCCTGACGGCACGCCAGCCGTACCGGTTTCGATCGACGACGCCGGCTGCAGCCGGTACGCGCTGTTCGTCGCGGACGTCAAGGTCGGCCCGTCACCCGAGTGGCTGGCGGCGCGGCTCTCGGCCACCGGCGTACGGCCCATCAACAACGTCGTCGATGTCACGAACTACGTGATGATCGAGCTGGGCCACCCGATGCACGCCTTCGACGTGGCGAAACTGACAGGACCGGAGATCTGCGTGCGACGGGCGCGGGCCGGTGAGACACTGACGACCCTCGACGGACAGTCGCGCAAGCTGCACGAGCCCATGCTGGTGATCGCGGACAAGGCGCGTCCGGTCGCCATCGCCGGCGTAATGGGCGGGCTCGACTCGGAGGTCTCCGCCTCGACTACGCGCATTGCGGTGGAGAGCGCATGGTTCCAGCCGGCGTCCGTTCGGGCCACGAGCAAGGCGCTTGGCCTCAAGACCGAGGCGTCGGCCCGCTTCGAGCGCGGGGCCGACCTGGGCGCGCCCATCCGGGCGCTGGCCCGGGTGCGCGTGCTGCTCGAGAAGACGGGCACGGGACGCGTCGTCGGCCCGGTCGCGGACGTCTTCCCGCATCCCGTGGCGGCCCGCACGGTCGTGCTCGACCGGGCACACGTCGCGCGCCTGCTGGGCGACACCGTGCCGGATGCCGAAATCGAGCGGATTCTCACCCGCCTGGGCTTCATCCTGTCCGCGTCGGACGCCGGCTGGTCGGTCGTCGTACCGAGCTATCGCGTGGATGTCTCCCGCGAGGCCGACCTCATCGAGGACATCGGACGGCACTGGGGTTTCGACCGGATTCCGGCGACGTTCCCGTCGCTGCGCACGGCGCCGCGCCCCTCGTTTCCCGGCGTCCCGCGGGCCCGGGCGCTCCGGCGGCTGCTCTGCGGCGCGGGCCTGCAGGAAGCAGTCACCTTCACGTTCATCGAAGACGAGTGGGCGGCCCGGTTCGCCGCGGACTCCGATCGCCTGCCGCTGACCAACCCGCTGTCGGAGAAGTTCGCGACGCTCCGGCCGTCGCTGGTGCCGGGACTCGTGGACTCGCTGGCCCACAGCCGGCGTCGCGAAGCCGCCGACGTGCGGCTGTTCGAGATTGGCGCCGTGTTCGCCCCGGCCTGGGGCGAGCGGCAGCGCGTCGGCTGGGTGCTCACCGGATCGCGGGGCGAACATTGGTCCGGGTCGGCCGGGCCGATGGGCTTCGAAGACACCAAGGGCGTGGCCACGATCCTGGCCGAGAACTTCAATCGCACTCTGGACGTCGCCGACGGATCGGACGTCACGTGGTGTGTGGAGGGCCGGCGAGCCAGGCTGACGCTGGACGGAACGGTCGCCGGGTGGATTGGCCAGCTGTCGGCGGCGCGCGGACTGGGTCCGGGCGACGAAGTCTTCGCCGGCGAGATCGATCTGGACGCGCTCGGCGAGGGCGCGCCCGCGCTTCAACCGATCGCCGCGCTGCCCCGCTTCCCGTCCATCGTCCGCGATCTGTCGATTGTCATCGCTGACCGCTTGCCTGCGGCGGACGTTCGTGGCACGATCCGACGCAACGCGCCGGCGACACTCGTCGCCGTGCGCGAGTTCGATCGGTACCAGGGTCGAGGCGTGCCGGCGGGCCACTTGAGCCTCTCGCTGCGCCTGACGTTCCGGGGTGCCGATCGGACGCTGACCGACGCCGAGGTGCAGCAAGCCGTCGACGCGATCGTCGCGGCGCTCGTGCGGGAGCATGGCGCAGTGTTGCGCGGCGCCTCGGCCGGTCCCGGAACGGAGTAGCCGATGGCACGCACCGCCGCAGTCGTGGATTTGCAGCCGATCGATCGTCTCGAAGAAAAAGTCCGACAACTGGTCGCCATGATCGACACCCTTCGCGCCGATCGCTCGAAGGCGCTCGACGAGGTCGCTCGTCTCGAACGGGAGATCGACGCGGCGCGCGCGCGGCTCGCCGAAGCCTCGAATGCCACCGCCGACGTCACGACGCTGCGAGAGGAGCGCGAGCTCATCCGCCAGCGCGTCGTCCAGATGATCGCCCAGATCGACAAGCTCAACCTGTAGGCCCGGCCCGACATGAGGTGGCAGGATGGGGCGCCGATGAAAGCGCGGGTCGTCAACGTAGACATCCACGGCCAGCGCTATGCCGTGCGGAGCGAGCTCGACCCGCAATACATCGGCGAGCTGGCGGCATACCTCGACGAGAAGATGCAGATGGCCGCGCGGGAGCTGACTAGCGCGGACCCGCTGCGCGTCGCGGTGATTGCCGCGCTCAACATCATCGACGAGCTGTTTCGCGCGCGTGCGACGACGAGCGAGGCCGCCGGCGAGTGGACGTCGCGCGCGCTGGTGATCGAGCAACTGGTCGATGCGGTCCTGACTGATGCACAAGCACGGGCCGTCAACCACTAAGGACCTTGGACCTTGGCCCCTGGACTGCTAAGATGGAGTCCCTGCTTTGCTCGTGATTGGTTCGGAGCGTCGCTTGAGCCAACGTTTTACTCCGAAGTGAGCGGCGACGCCGCGTGGTGTGCATGCCTCCGCAGTGAGGAAGCCTGAAGCGCGGCTCTGAGCGGCTCCACCTGCTATGCAGGTTCAAACGACCTCCCCACACGGCAAAGCGGGGCTCTACGGTTCCCCTGACACAGTCGGCCAGCAAGGTGACGCGTGAGTGCCGCGACCGTCGCTGACCTCGGCGAGCACGCGCTCATCGCGCGTCTGCGCGCGCGAGCCAGCGCCAAGCCCCGCCCTTGGATCACTGTTGGCATCGGCGACGACGCCGCAGTCGTCGAGCCGGAGCGCGGCGCGAGCGTGGTCCTCACGACCGATAGCCTCGTCGAGGGCGTGCACTTCCGGCGCGACTGGACGCCGGCGCGCGCCGTCGGCCACAAGGCGCTGGCGGTCAGCCTGAGCGACCTCGCGGCCATGGGCGCCACGCCGCGTGCCTCGCTGCTCTCGCTGGCGCTGCCCGCGACCCTGCCCGCTCAGGACTTCGACGAGTTGATCGAGGGCTTCATCGCCCTCGCCGACGCGTCTGGCGCGCCACTCGTCGGCGGCAATCTGACCCGTACGGCTGGACCGCTGGTCGCCGATTCGACGGTTGTCGGGTCCGTGCATCCGCGCAAGATCCTTCGACGGAGCGGCGGCAGGCCCGGCGACGAGCTCTACGTGACCGGAACACTCGGGGCGGCCGCGGCCGGCCTGGCCATGCTCGTGGCAGGCACGGCGCGCGCAACAGTGTCGGCGGAGGAAACGGAGTGCATCGAACGTTACGAGCGGCCGCAACCCCGCCTGCGCTGCGGTCGCGCAATGGCGCGAGCGCGGGCCGTGTCCGCGGGGATTGATCTTTCGGACGGTCTCGCGGACGCCGCCAGGCAGCTGGCGGACGCGAGCGGTGTCGGCGTCGTGGTATCCGCGGACGCAATTCCCGTCGATCCCGGCGTCAGGACGTGGTCGGCGCGTCATGGGCTCGACGCCGTGGACTTGGCCGTGAAGGGCGGCGAGGACTACGAGCTGCTCCTCGCGGTCCGACCCAGAAGCCGCCGGGCCTTCCAGGCCGCGAGCCGGCACTGCTCGCGTCTGGAGATGACGCTGATTGGCCGGTTGACCGCCGAGCCGGGAGCCTGGCTCGAGCGCGATGGCGCTAGGCAACCCCTCGGACCGGGATTTAGGCACTTCTGAGGGGGCCCGTCGACGCCCTCCCACGAGCGTTTTCGCCGCTGACGGGCCCTTCCGCTCGTCCGCCAATTCGCTAAGTCGCGTATTTTAAATGACTTAACAACACTGTCCGAGTGGACAATCGACTCCCCTTTAGCCGGCGCCCCGGGTTAACCTAGGGGTGTTCCCCCGACGTCATGTTGCTGTCACGTTCCTTTCGGCGGAAGCTCGTGGCGACGACCCTGACCGCAGTCGGGCTCATCCTGCTCTACGACGCGACCGTCATCGACTCGCGGACTACGGCCCAGATGAACGGAGCGACCGGCGCCGGAAAGATCGCGGCCGGCGCCCGGCTGGACTTCGTGGCCACCGCCTATTGCCGGGGACAGACGACGGCGTCGGGGGTGGACGTGCAGGCCGGCATCGCGGCCGCCGACCGATCGCTCCTGCCAGAGGGGTCGGTCGTCTCCGTCGCCGGGGTGCCGGAGCAATACCGCGGCATCTACACAGTGATGGACACCGGTCCGAAGGTCCTCGGGCGCCATGTGGACCTCTACATGTGGAACTGTGACGAGGCGCTAGACTTCGGGCGCCGCGACATCATCCTGACCGTCCTTCGGCTCGGCTGGAGTCCGAAGAACACGGCGCCGGCCATCAAGGCGCCGTAGCCGGGTCCGCCACCAGCTGGTCGCGGAACTGCAGCTGATACAACCGGTAGTAGAGCCCGCGCCGCGCAAGGAGCTCCTGGTGCGTGCCGCTCTCGCGCAGCTCGCCCTGATGCAGGACGAGGATTTTGTCCATGTCCTGAATCGTCGAAAGCCGGTGGGCGATGGCGAGCACGGTCCGCCCCGACATCAGCACCTTCAGCGCGTCCTGAATCAGCCCCTCGGTTGCCGTGTCGATGTTCGAGGTGGCTTCATCGAGCACCAGCACGCGCGGCGCGAACGCGAGCGCCCGGGCGAACGCCAGCAGCTGCTTCTGCCCGATGGACAGCGTCGAGCCGCGCTCGGCCACGGCCGCGCCGTAGGCGCCGGGGAGCGCCTCGATGAACGGCTCGGCGTGCACGGCGCGCGCGGCCTGCCGTACCTGCCCGTCCGTGATGGCGTCGTTGCCCAGCCGGATGTTACCGGCGATCGTGCCTGAGAACATGTGGACGTCCTGCAGCACCAGTCCGACCAGGGACCGCAGGTCCGCGGGGTCGAGATCGCGCACGTCCACGCCGTCGACCAGAATCCGTCCGCGGCGGACGTCGTAGAACCGCAGCAGCAGACTGATGAGCGTCGTCTTTCCCGAGCCGGTGGCGCCGACGATGCCCACGCGCTCGCCCGGCTCGACGACGAACGAGACGTCGCGCAGGACGTCGTGCGCGCCGTCGTAGGCGAACCAGACGTGATCGAACTCGATGCGCCCGCGGCCCTCCGCCGGGCGGCGCACGGGCACGGAGGGCGGCATGAGCTGGACGGGCGTGTCGAGCAGCGTGAAGATGCGCTCGGAGGCCGCCATGGCCGATCTGCAGGATGTTGAACTTCTCGGACAGGTCGCTGATCGGCTGGAAGAACCGCCGCGAGTACTGGAGGAACGCGACCAGGACGCCCACGGTCACGATGCCCTGCTCGGACCACAGGCCGCCGACCCAGATGATGAGCGCGCCGGACAGCGCCGCGAGGATCTCGATCATCGGGTAGAACACGGCGTAGTAGAAGATCGACGCGATGTTCACGTCGCGATGGCTCCGGTTGATGGCGTCGAACTTCCTGAACGTCCGCGGCTCTTCGGCGAAGAGCTGAACCGTCGCCATGCCGGTGATGTGCTCCTGCAGGAACGCGTTCAGACGGGCGACCAGGCCGCGCACCTGACGGTACGACTCGCGAACGTGCTTGCGGAACCAGTGCCGTGACCCACGCGATGCCCGGCAGCACGACGAAGGCGACCAGCGCGAGCCGCCAGTTCATCGCCAGCATCGCCACCATGATGCCGACGAGCACCATGACGTCGCCGAACACCGTGATCACGCCCGAGGCGAACAGGTCGTTGAGCGCGTCGACGTCGGTCGTGACGCGCGTCATCAGCCGGCCGACAGGATTGCTGTCGTAGAACTGCAAATCGAGCTTCTGCAGATGGCCGTACACCTGCATCCGCAGCGTGTGCATGATGCGCTGCCCGGTCGTCTGCAGGATGGACGTCTGGAAGTACTCGACAGACGAAGCCGAACAGCAGCAGCGCCAGAAACAGCATCGCGAGGCGCAGCAACCCCGCGACGTCGCCCGTGACCGATGTACCGGTCGATGGCCTGCTGGGTCAGCCATGGCTGCGCCAGCTCGACGAGCGAGCCGCCCGCAATCGCCACGAAGGCCACCGACACCGCCGCCACGTGCGGCCGCAGGTACACGAGCAGCCGCCGCATCAACCGCGCGTCGTAGGCCTTGCCGACGACGTCCTCGTTCATCTCCCCCACTCACCCGTTCGCTCACTCACCCATTCACTCACTTCCCGATTCGCTCGACTCACCCATTCACTCATTCACTCGGCCAGCTCCTCCTCGAGCAGCTGGCGCCGGTGCATGTCGGCGTAGAGGCCGCCGGCCGCGACGAGCGTCGTCGTGCGTGCCGCGCTCGACGACGCGCCCGCGGTCGAGGACCAGGATTTCGTCGGCGTCGCGCACCGTCGAAATGCGGTGCGCGACGAGCAGGCAGGCGCGCGACTGCGCGGACCGTCCGGAGCCCGCGCAGAATCGCTCTCCTCGGTGGCCGTGTCCACCGCCGACAGCGCGTCGTCGAGCACGAGAATCCGCGGGATCGATGGCGAGCGCGCGCGCGATGCGCGACGCGCTGCTTCTGGCCGCCCGACAGCGTGATGCCCCGCTCGCCGACCACCGTGTCGTAGCCCGCCGGGAAACCGGCGACATCGCCCGTCGAGGCCCGCGGTCGCCACGGCGCCCTCGACTCTCGCCCGCCCGCGCCGGGCTCGCGCCAGTCCTCGGCCAGCCCGAACGCGATGTTCCCGCCGACGGTGTCGGAAAAGAGGAACGGCTCCTGCGGCACGACGCCGATGGCGCGGCGCAGCCCGCGAGCGGCAGCGTCGCACACGTCGACGCCGTCGACGAAGATGGTGCCCGCGCGGCGGCTCGTGGAGCCGCGGCAGCAGCTGCACGAGCGTCGACTTGCCCGCGCCGGTCGCGCCCACGATCGCCACGGTGCTGTCCGGGCTCGAGCGTGAACGACACGTACGTCGAGCGCGTCGGACCGCCGCGTTCGGATACCGGAACGTCAGGCCGCGCACCTCGACGCGCCCGCGGACGTCGAGCGGCGCGGTCGGTGGGCGTCGTTGCCCCGGCGGCCGGCGTGTCGAGCACCTCGAGCATGCGCTCCCACGACGCGACACCGCGCTGCACGATGTTGATGACCCAGCCGAACGCGATGAGCGGCCAGCTGAGCAGCACGAGATACCGGCTGAACGCGACGAACTCGCCGAGCGTCAGCCGGCCGTCGATCACGTCGCGGCCGCCGAACCAGAGCACGAGCAGCGCCGCTCAGCCCGAAACAGAGCGTGAGGCTCGGATAGAACGCCGCCTGCAGCCGGATCAGCCCGCGGTTGCGGCGCGACGTACTCGTCGTTGGCGCGCGGAACCGCGCCAGCTCGCTCGGCTCCTGCCGGTAGGCGCGCACGACCCGAACGCCGGCCAGCGCTTCCTGCACGACGGCGCTCATGTCCGAGAGCTGCGCCTGGATGCGCTCGAACCGATCGTGGATCGCGCGTGCCGAAGTAGCGCGTCGCCGATCGTCACGCCCGGCAGCGGCAGCAGCGCGATCAGCGTCAGCCGCGCAGTCGATCGCCGACCATCACGCCGACGGCGATCACGAAACCGAGCGCGGTGCTGGCGAAATACATGACGGCCGGCCCGACCATCATCCGGACCGCGCGCTCAAGTCATTGGTGGCGCGGGACATGAGATCGCCCGTCCGGTTCGCCTGGAAGTACGCGAGCGGCAGCCGCTCGAGGTGGGCGAAAAAATCGTTGCGCAGGTCATATTCGATCTGCCGGGACGCGCCGATAAGGAAAGTGCGCATCAGGTATCGGAACGCCGCCGTCGGCGAGCGCCAGACCGAGCGTCGCCGCCGCATAGAGTCCGAGCCGGGTCCGGCTGATGCCCTGGGGGAGGCCGTCGATGACGTACTTGAGGACCCAGGGCGAGACGAGCGAGATCGCGGTGGCGGCGAGGACGCACGCCAGGCCGGCCGCGAAGGACTGTCCGCGCGCGGCGGACGTACGGCAGCAGGCGCGCGAGCGCCGCGAATCATGGAGGCAGTATAGCAATGCGTTTTTGGACCGACGCGCGCATCACCGTTCACGCGAATCGCGATCACGGTGCCGTCGCGGCCCTCGCCGCGACGGCCAGCGCTGCGCGCAGGACCGCCCGCGCGGCCCCGCGGACGCCATCGGCGAGAAGTACCACGTCGAAGTCAGCGGGTCGCTGTGGAATCCGACGGTCTCCGGCGTGATCTCGAGCGACCAGTTCGGCATCATCGGCAGCGACATCGACTTCAACAACGATCTGAAGTTCGAGCAGACCCGCTTCAAGGACATCCGCTTCGTGCTGCGTCCGGCGAAGAAGCACAAGTTCAAGATCCAGTACACGCCGATGTCCTACACGTCCACGACGACGTTCCAGCGGAACATCGTCTTCAACGGCATCCTGTATCCGCTGTCGGTGCCCGTGACGACCGAATTCGACTGGAACGTGCTCCGCTTCGGATACGAGTACGACTTCGTCTACACGCCGCGCGGCTACGTCGGCGCGTTCCTCGAGGGCCGCTACACGACGTTCAACGCCCAATTGAAGTCGCCGATTGCGGCCGAATACGCGACGGCCAAGGCGCCGCTCCCGGCGTTTGGCGTCGCGGCGCGCGGCTACGTCACGCGCAACATCGCCCTCAACCTCGACTGGTCGTTCTTCAACCTCGACACGTTCCACCTGCCCGAGTCGCTGATCAAGGACACGACCGCGACCTATCACGACATCGACATCAACGGCACGGTGAACTTCAACGAGTACGTCGGCATGCAGGTCGGCTGGCGGCAGATGACGACGCTGCTCGCCATCGACCAGAGCCACGGCAACCTGAAATTCCAGGGCCTGTGGTTCGGCGCCGCGATCCGCTACTGACCCGCGCCAATTAACGGCTGGCCGCCAGGGGCCGGAGCTCCACCGATCCGGCCCGGCCACGCCACCCCTCGTCGGGCGCGACCGCCAGCTCGGTGCGGCCGGGCACCTCGACCGTCACCGACTGCTCTGACATCGGTTGAAGGTCGAACGTCCGCGCCACGCCGCCGAGCGTGACGCGAATCCGGCCGGCCCGCGGACGGGCAAAGGCAACGTGCACCTGATAGATGCCCGCCGGCACGCCCGACCACCGGGCCCAGTCGGGCGATCCTTCCGGTCCCACCTCGTTCGGTGCAATGCGCATCGCTCCCGCCAGCGTCGCCAGGCGCCGCACGGACCACGCGTCGATGCGCAGAAGCTCGTTGCCGCGTGCGGCGTCCGCCAGCACACCCAGTTGCGCGCGCGCCGGGTCGAGCGGTCGGGCGCCCGTGAGCCACCACCCCATCGGCAGCGTCACGGTCAGACTCGCGACCATCGTCCACGCGACCGCGAGGCGCGTCGTCGCGGGCGACCAGCCGCGCCGGGTCGCGAGCGAACCGACCACGAGCCACCCCGCCGCCATGACGATCACCCAGGCGGCCGCGTGCGCGACGAACGGCAGCTCGGACCAGAGATGACCGGGATCCAGCCGCCAGAAGAAGGATGGCCAGCCGCGCGCGAGGTTGACGATAGGCCCGATCCATCGCAGCCACGCCGGCTCGGCGTCGTGGAAGTTCCAGGCGAGATCCCCGCGCCCGACGCCTACCACCACCGCCGTCGTGGCCAGAGAAAGCACGAGCCCGACGCCGAGCAGCGCGCGAATCGCCGGGCGCGCCTGCGCCCAGAAGCGCGCGAGCGGCACGGCAAGAAGCGGCAGCACCGCCGTCGCCAAACGCGCGGGCGTGGCCGGCACGCCGACCCACCACATCCAGTAGGTCGTGGACACGACGAGGTAGGCGAATCCGACGGCCAGGAGCGCCACGGACGCACGCGCAACCCGGTCGCGCGCCGGCCGAGCGGCGGCGACGAGGCCCAGCGCCAGCACCGGCGCGTACGCGAACAGACCGAACTGCCCGTCGAGCAACAGCCCCGTCAAGCCGCCCGGCGCATACGACAGGTGCGTGCCGTCTGGTCCGGACGTGTCGCCGTACGGGGCCGCCGGATTCAGCGTGCCGTAGATGACCGCGAAGTACGCGAGCCACGCGACGGCGGACACGGCGGGAATGGCCGCAAACGCCGCCACGCGGCGAACGCGATCGCCAGCCGGCCGCGACGAGTCGGCGAGCAGCTGCCACACGAGGACCGCGCCCAGCCCCGCGGCCAGGATCGCAAAGCGCGTGTGCAGCCACGGCAGTGCGGCCAGGGCGACCGACGCGAGGACGACCACCGCGGGTCGAACGCCATCGTCTGAATCCGCGAGGCGGACGACGGCCCACGCACCAATCGCTACGGCGCACGCGCCTGGCATGTCGGGGAACACCATCACGCTCTGCAGTACGAACGTCGCCGATCCGACGATCGCGGCCCATGCAAACCACGCCGCGCGCCTGTCGCGCGCCGCGCGGCACGCGGCCAGCCAGACGAACGCCCCGGCAACGGCCGCCAGCAGGACAACCGTCGCCTGCGCGCCGCGGTAGCCCGCCATCGCAAACGCCGGCGCGACGATGGCCGCCGCGCCCGGCGCGTGGATCGAGTAGATCGCGCCGTCGCGGCCGCGGACGATGTAGTCGGGCTTGAGATCGCCGAACGCGGCAACGTAGTCGGGATCGTGATGGTTGTTCTCGATGCGCAAGTCGCCGTCGCGGATCAGGCTTTGCGCGATCGCGAGGTAGTGCGGCTCGTCGCCGCCGGGGAGATGCGGCGCCACCGACCAGCCGGCGCCGATCGCGATGAGCGCGGTCAGCGCGCCGGCCCGCCAGGCGCCGCGCCCGCCGACGCGCTCAACGGACCGGTCGTCCGGCGTCTTCTCGCTGCCCCACGCCGCAACGACCGCCAGACCGATCGGCAGCCACGCGAGCGGCCCGGTCCAGGCGAGCGCGACGGCCGGGAGCGGCACCGGCCACCACGGCACGGTCGCGAGCAGCGCCGGCAGGGCAAACCTGAGGTCGCGACGCAGTCGAGGTACGACGAGCGCCAGCGCGACGCCGGCGATCAACCACCACCATGGCGCGGGGGCGACGATGCGGATGGACGCGGAGTCGGCCGACGCGACCGCGACCCGGCCGGCCGCGCACCACACGGCCGCGCCGAGGAGGACGGCGCCCGCGATCGCTCGCGTCAAGTCTTCACGCGCAGCCGGCTCAGGCGCTCGTCGGCCGCCTGAAGAGTTTCCTCTTTCTTGCAGAAGCAGAAGCGGACCTTCGTGCGGCCCGTGGCCGGGTTCTGGTAGAAGCTGCTGCCCGGAACGCTCGCCACGCCGATGTCGGTCACGAGGTACTTCGCGAACGTCACGTCGTCGGGGAAGCCGAACGCCGAGATGTCCGTCATGATGTAGTACGCGCCCTTCGGCTCGTAGCAGACGAAACCCGCCTGCTGGAGGATCTGCATCAGCCGCCGGCGCTTGCCGCGATACGTGTCCGCGAGATCCGTGTAGTACGGCGCGGGCAGCCGCAGCGCCGCCGCGGCCGCGGCCTGGAGCGGCGCGGCCGCGCCGACGGTCAGAAAGTCGTGGACCTTGCGGATCGCGTTGGTCAGATCCGGCGGGCCGATCGTCCAGCCGACGCGCCACCCGGTCACGCTGTAGGTTTTCGACACGCTGTTGATGACGATCGTGCGATCGCGCATGCCGTCGAGCGTCATCATCTGGACGTGCTGGGCGCCGTCGTACACGAGATAGTCGTAGATCTCGTCGGTGACCGCGATCACGTTCCACTTCTGGCAGAGCGCCGCGATGTCGGTGAGTTCGGCGCGGGAGAAGACCTTGCCCGTCGGGTTGTTGGGCGTGTTGATGATGATCGCGCGCGTCCGCTCGTTGAAGGCGGCGGCCAACTCGGCGGGATCGTAGGACCAGTCCGGCTCGCGGAGCCGGACGAAGCGCGGCGTCGCGCCGGAGAGGATCGCGTCCGGGCCGTAGTTCTCGTAGTACGGCTCGAAGACGATCACTTCGTCGCCCGGGTCGGCAATCGCGAGCATCGTCGAGATCATCGCCTCGGTGGACCCGCAGCACACCGTGAGGTTGGTTTCCGGGTCGATCGGAACGCCGTACCGTCGTGTGAAATCCTCGGCAATCGCGTCGCGCAGGGGCTTGGCGCCCCACGTGATCGCGTACTGGTTGACGTCGGCGAGGATCGCCTCGCAGGCGGCGGTCTTGAGCGCGTCGGGCGCCGGAAAATCCGGAAAGCCCTGGGACAGGTTGACCGCGCCGTGCCTGTTGGCGAGGCGCGTCATCTCGCGGATGACCGATTCAGTGAAGCGTGCGGCTTTTTGCGAGGTACGTGAACGCGTAGTCATGGCTCCCGATCCGGGCCGATGCCCGTGTGGGGCGGCATCGCGTCCGGTCCGGGTCTACGATACAGCAGCCGGTAGTCTTCCGCCTGGCCAATGATGCGTTTCACGTAGTTTTGCGTTTCGGGGAACGGGATGTCGTCGACGAATTCGTCCCGCTCCAGATTCGGCCGTTCGGCCAGCCACCGCGCCACCCGATCGTCGCCGGCGTTGTAGGCCGCAAGCGCGGGCACCACATCGCCAAATTTCGCGACGAGATCGGCGAAAAAGGCCATGCCGATCCGGATGTTGGTCTCCGGCTCGATCAGCCGCGCCGTCCGGAAGGGCCGGATGCCCAGTTGGGAGGCATACCGCCGCCCAGTGGACGGCAGCACCTGCATCAGGCCCCAGGCGTTGGCGCCGGACTTCGCGTTGGCGTCGAACGTGGACTCCTGGGCGATCAGCGCGGCCATCAGGTACGGGTCGAGCGATCGCGCCGTCGCGAACTTGTAGATCAGCGGCCAGTAGTCGACTGGAAAAATCACCGTGAGGATGCTCGACGGCAAGCCCTCGCCGCCCTCCGCGATGAACTGCGGGTAGGCGTGGCGCATCGCCGTGATGCCCGGCCGCAGATCGCCCCGCCGGTTGAGCGCGTACGCGATCGTCGCTTCGATGAGCGGTGAGGTGCCGGTCTCGCGCTGCGCGGCGCGCAGTTCGCGCACGGCGTCGTCGTAGAGGCCGGCGGCGAGCAGCGCCCGCACCAGCGGCGCGTTCGGCGGCGCCGATCCCGGCACGATCGTCGGCGGCACGTCGCGGCGTGCCGGTGAGACCGGACTGGGCGCCGGACCCTTGGTCGTCTGCAGCTGGCCGAGCGCGCGTGCGGCTTCCCGCCCATAGTAGGAGTTGCGGTAGTCGGTCACCACCTGGCGGAACGTGGCCCGCGCGGCCGCACGATCGCCGGTCGCCGCCTGCGCCTTCGCCGTCCAGTACAGCCAGCTCGGGCGATAGTCCGACCGGCGCAGCGTCACCGATGCGTTCCCGAAGAGATTGATCGCCGTCGTGAACTCGCCGGTGCGATAGGCCCACCAGCCGGCCTTCCACGTCGCGCGGTCGACGTGCGCGCCGCGTGGGAATCTGGCGACCATCTCGGAGAACACCGCGGCGGCCTTGGCGTCCTCGTCCTGCCGGATGTAGTAACTGCCGAGATCGTTCAGGGCTTCTTCCGAAAGCACGGGATCGCGGTTGCGATCGACGAAGGCTTGCACCTGCTCGGCGTAGTCGTCGGCCCGCATGGTCTCGCGCAGACTCGACACGTAGAAGAACTCCGCCTCGACGCGTAGGTTGGTCGAATCCTTCAGGTACGCTCGCAGGGCGTCGCGCGCGGAGGCATAGCGGCGGAGCCAGTAGTCGCATTCGGCGAGGCGCAGGTTGATCAGGGACTGATCCTCCGGACCGGCCAGGCCCTTGAGCGAGTCGAATGCCTTCCGAGCCTCCGACCACCGGCGGGCGCCAAAGAGCTGTTTGGCACGGTTCAGATCCAGGGTGTAGCTCTCCCTCGTGGGAGCGATAGGCGATGCGGCCAGCCTGCTCATCTCCTGCGCCGCGTCGGCGGCGGCGTCGGTGAGCGCGAAGTCGTAGTAGATCTTCGTGAACGTCTGCATCGCGGCCTGGCGATCGCCGGCGCCGAGTTGAGCGCGGCCCAGGGTGAGCAGTGCGCGTTCCGGATCGGTGCCGCTCGGGAGCGCGGAGAGGGCTTCGAGCGCATGGATTTCCGCGGACCAGTCCTTGGCCGCCTCCGCGGAATCGGCCGCCAGCCAGAGCGCGGCCTCGTTCAGATAGCCGGTCGGCATGGTCTTGAGCAGTTGTTGCGCCGAGAAGATCGCGTCGTTCGGCTCGCCGTCGGCCAGTTGCGCCCGGCCGAGATACAGCAGGGCGTAGCCGCCCAGCACGGGATCCTGGGTCATCCGTGCGAACACTGGTGAGGCCGGCCCGGGCTTGCCGCCGTTGAGGCTGGCGACGGCGATCGCGAACGGCGACTGCGGGCCCGAGGGCGCATTGGCAGGCGCGAGCCAGAGCTCAGGCGCGGGCGCGGGCGTCTGCACCGCGCGGGGCGACTCCGGCGCTCCGGCGCTCCACACGGCGGCAATCAGGAACGTGCCGCCGGTTCGGAGGAGCGCGCGGATGGGCATCAAGACACTTCCGTCGCGTCAGGGCCGACTGAACACTTCGACGGTGCGCATCGACGTCAGGTTTTCGAGCCGAACCGCGGCGTGGCGAACGAGGATCTCCACCTGCTCGGTCCAGATGGCGCCGGGATTGCGTCCGAGGGCGCGCTCCGGCCCGTCGGCATAGAGCACGGCCACGACGTTCTCACCGACCACGAGCGGCGAGATCAGGCCGACATGGCCGGCCGGCACGCGCATGAAATCCGGCGTGGACAGCGTCGCGCCCGTTGCCGCGGCCGGCACCGGCACGGTGTGCTTTTCCCTGACGGCCGTCGCCAGGCGAGCGTCGGCGCCGACGACCATGTCATACGGCGCGTCGCCCGACGAGAACCCGTAGTGTCCCCAGGCAATGAGCTTCTCCTGATCCACGAGCAGGAGCGCGACCCGCGCTGCCTCGGATTTGGTGCCGCGCGAGAGCGCCTCGAGCACGCCCTTGAGCGAGGACGCCGCGTCGATCTGCCGGACGGCGGCCAGCAGCCGGCGGAAGACCTCGACGCGCGAGGCGTCACTCGAGGGCTCGCTCGGCGGAGCGGCGCCGCCCCGGGCCAGCAGGCCGGCGACGTCGCGATTGAGCCGCTGCCCATGGATGTCGAGCTCCTGACGCAACCGCAACAGGAACTCGTCGATCGTCTCGCGAATCCGGTGGTCCTGAGACATGCTCACCGCCTGATTATCCTCTATGCCATCGCACCGTACAACGTGCCTGATGGTATTCTGGCGCTTGCCAGCCAACCACGATGAGTGCACGCACGCGCTCGGCGCCGCTGCCGGCCACCGTCGCCATGCTCGTCGCGCTCGGCGCGGCGGGCGCGGCGCAAAAGCCGTCGCTGCCCGCGGCGGCGGACGTGCTGGCCAAGGCGTCCGAGTACGTCGCGCGCTACGAAATGCAGTTCTCCGCCGTCGTCTCCGAAGAGCACTACCAGCAGAATCAGGATCGCGGACGCGGCATTTACCTGCGCCGCAGCCTCAAGAGCGACGTCCTGGTCCTCAACACGGGCGCCGGCGGATGGATGGGCTTCCGTGACGTGTACGAGGTGGACGGCCGGGCGGTCCGCGATCACGATCAGCGACTCACCCGGTTGTTCGTCGACGCGTCGGCCAACAGCATCACGCACGCGCGGCAGATTGCCGACGAAAGCGCGCGATACAACCTCGGCTCCGTTCGACGCAACATCAATGTCCCCACCATGGCGCTGTCCTACGTTCGCGCCGAAAACCAGTCCCGATCCCGGTTCACCGTCGAGAGCACTGCGCGACTCGATGGCGTCAGCACCGTCGTCGTCACGTTCGTCGAGGCGTCTCGGCCGACGATCATCCGCTCGGGCGAATCCGACGCTCCGGCCACCGGCCGCCTCTGGATCGACCCCGCGACCGGGCGCGTGCTGCGCACGCAAATCAAGCTCACGCCCGCCAAGCTCAACGCCACGATCACCGTGAGCTACAAGCTCGTCTCGAAGCTCGACCTCTGGGTCCCCACCTCCATGAGCGAGACCTACCGCACCGCCCAGGGCGAAACCATCAACGGCAGCGCGTCCTACTCCAACTTCCGCCGCTTCAACGTGGACGTCACCACGATCATCAAGTGAACCCCACTCTCCCACCCATTCACCCATTCACCCATTCACCCATTGACTACTGTCCCCACCGCACGAGCACGACGTTGCTGCGCTCGTCGAGCGTGCGCATCGCCGGCCACGCACGCGCCGGCGTGCTCGCCATCAGTCCGAACGTCTCGCCGACGCGCGGTACCCAGGAACGCAGCGGCTCTTCGCTGTCGTTGTAGAAGGCATCGCGCGCGATGGTCTGCGGCGTCACGTCCTTGCACGCCTGGCCGGGCCGGTACCAGTCGGCCGCGCCGCCGTACCACTGCCCGTTGATGTTCGCAAACACCCACTGGTTGCCTTCGAGCACCGTGTTCGGGTCGTCGAAGAAGATCGTGGACGGCCACTGTCCGAGCTTCGTGTGGAAGATGCAGAGGTTGTGATCCGCCGCGACAGTGCTCGTGACCGTCGACGTCTGCGGCCATGATGCGACGCTGGGGCCGCGAACGATGATTGCCGAGCTCAGATCCAACTCGTCGGCCGGGTTTGACGGCCCCGGATTCGGCGCGGGCGCCGGCGGCGGCGCGCTCGGCTCGGGAGTCGGCTCCGGCGACGAGGACGAGGGACGCCGGAGCGTCTCTTCCCCCGAGACGGGCCCGGCGCAGGTCGTGCCGGAGTACGGAATCCGCAGCGTGTCGCCGTTTTCAATGTAGCCGGTGCCGGTCAGCGTGAACGCACAGCTGCCGAGTCCGGGAAGATTCGCCGTGCCGGCGACCGTCAGCGGAATCGTCGTGCCTTGCAGATGACCGGACGCCGTGCCGGAGAGAGAAATCGCACCGAAGCACTCTGCCGAGAACGTTCCCGACAGCGAGTCGCTCGACTGCGAGGTAATCGACCACTGGAAGTTCGAGCACTCCTTCGGCGTCGGCAGCGATCCGGCGGACGTCCCGCCGCCTCCCGACGACCACACGCCGACGAGAGAGCCCGCTCCGGACGCCGTCCCCGCGTCGGTGACCGACGTCGGAGCCGTCACGGTACGAGAGTGCTGAAAGTCGCAGGCCACGCCGGCCAGCGCCAAGGCAAGCAGCGGGGCAACGACGGGAGACACTCGCGTCATGACGGGAGAAACGAGCGAATCTCGTGCCGCGAGATCCGGGCCTGCTCGAGGCGGATCCGCCGCCGCCGGGCCGGGCCTTTCAGGATTGGCGTTTCAGAATTGAGATCCCACCGACGGACGTGGCGCTACTTCGGAAACCGCCCGAGCGCGACGAGCAGATCCAGCCTGGCGCGGCGCACGCCGTCCTCGGCCAGGACGCGCGCCGTGTCGGTGTCGCGCGCCGTGCGTTGCGCGTCGATGACCTCGAGGTTCGTCGTGGCGCCGACCTGGAACGCCTGCGTCGTCACGCCGAGCACCTGCTCGGCCTGGTCGGCGGCTTGCTGCGCGAACACCAGCGTGCGCTCGAAGCTCTCGAGCGACTCGCGCGCGACGCGCACGTCGGCGCGGGCCTGAATCTGCAGGCTGGTCAGATCGAGCTTCGACTGATCGAGCGTGACCTGCCGCAACGCCTTCGTGGCCTTCCGTCCGCCGCCCTCGTAGAAGCTCTCGGTGAGCCCGAGCGTCAACCGCCACGACGCGGAGGGCGCGAAGATGCCGGTCGGCGTGACGTACTGCGACCCGAACGTCGCGTCGGCGTTGGGCAGATAGTCCTTCCAGCTGTCGCTCACGACGCGCTCGGCGGCGATGATGACCGACTGCTGGAACTGGATGTCCGGCCTGGCATTCATCCACTCGCTCTCGCCGGTCGCGGGCGGCACCTCGAACGTCGGCTCGGCCGCCGCATCCACCGGGCCGTCCTCGACGACGAGCACGCCCAGCGCTTCCTGCGCGCGACGGAGCGCGAGCTGGACGGCCTCGAGGCGTGTCTGTTCGGTGGACGCCTCCTGCGCGGCCCGGAGCTGGTTGAGGCGGCTGCCGACGCCGCCCTCGAGTCGCTTCTGCGCGTAGTCGAGGTGCGCCTTGGCGTTGTCGAGCGAGCGCGATTCCACGTCCACCTGGCGCTTGGCGGCGATGACGTCGAGGTACGCCTGCGGCGGTCGCGATCGCGATCTGCTGGCGCGCTTCGAGCAGGGCCTTGCGCGAGACGTCGATCTCGTCGCGCGCCTGCGTCGACGGCGGCCCACCGCGACGGCGCCAGCACGGGCACGGAAACGCCCCGCCGAAGACGACCTGGGTCTGCGGCGTGATGGTCTGCCCCTGAAACGACGTCCCGGTGTTGATCGTCACGCTCGTGACGTTGCCGGTCACGGTGGGCAGCGATGAACGAGCGCGTTTGCTGCAGCAGCGCCTCGGCGCGGGTGATGTTGGTGGCCGCCAGCGCGACCGTCGGGTTGCGCGCGAGCGCGCGCTCGACGGCCTGCGTCCAAGCCGAGCGACACCATCGGCGCGGCGGCCTGCGAGGACGCCGCCGGCGTCTGTGGCAGTGGCGGCGTCTGCGTTCGGAGATCGACCGCCACCTGTGCCGCGCCGTGGCGGCCGCCAGCGATGCCACGACCACCGACCACACACGACCCTAACATGATGGCCCCCGCCTCAACCGCCTCGGCCCGATGCTCGCGCGTGCCTCGGCCGGGCGCAATCGTGCGAATGATGACGTACAGCACCGGAATGAAGACGACCGACAGGAACGTCGACGCCACCATGCCGCCGGCCACCGCGGTGCCGACGGAGTTGCGCGCCGCCGACGCCGGCGCCGGTCGCGAGCGCGAGCGGCATGACGCCGAGGATGAACGCGAACGACGTCATCAGGATCGGCCGCAGCCGGATGCGCGCCGCCTCGACCGCCGCGTCCACGATCGACCGGCCCTGCGCGCGCAGCTGCTCGGCGAACTCGACGATCAGGATCGAGTTCTTCGCCGCCAGGCCGATGAGCATGACCAGGCCGACCTGACAGAAGACGTCGTTGGAGAACCCGCGCAGCAGCTGCGCGCCGAGCGCGCCGAACACCGCGAGCGGCACGCCCAGCAGGATGATGAACGGCAGCACCCAGCTCTCGTACTGCGCCGCGAGCACGAGGTACACGAGCACCAGGCTGAGGCGCGAAGATGTAGACCGCCTGCGACCCGGCCTTGATTTCCTCGAGCGACTGCCCCGCCCACGCGAAGTCGAAGCCCGGCGGCAGCGTCGCGTGCGCGATGTCTGCTCCATGATCTGCAGCGCCTGGCCGGAGCTGACGCCGGGCACGGCCGAGCCGGTGATCTCCGCCGATCGGAACAGGTTGAAGTGGCTGATGACCGCCGGCGCCGTCGCCTCGCTCAGCTTGACGACCGACGCCGAGCGGAACCATCTGGCCGTTCGCCGCCCGCGCGTAGTAGCCGCGTCAGGTCCTCCGGCTGCGCGCGGAACGGCTGGTCGGCCTGCACGTACACGCGGTAGGCGCGGTTGTTGAAGTCGAAGTCGTTGACGTAGCTCGACCCGATGCAGGACCTGCAGCGCGTTGGTGATCTCGCTGATCGGCAGCTCGAGGCTCCGCGCGCGGTCGCGGTCGAGCTGACACGACCAGCTGCGGGTCGTTGGCGGTGAAGCTCGAGAACAGCCCGGCGAGCTTGCCGGACGTGGTTGCCCTTCATCGCGATCTGCTGCGTCACGCCGGCCAGATTGGCGATGTCGCCGCCGCGTCTCGTCCAGCACCTCGAACTGGAAGCCGCCGAACGTCGACAGGCCCTGAATCGGCCGGCGGCGCGACCGGCACGACGATCGCCCCGGGAATCGCCGAACAGCTGTCCGCGCATCCGGCTCGAGCACCGCGGCGAGCGAGTGCTCCGGCCCGCGCCGCTCGTCGAAGTCCTTCAGCCGCACGAACATCAGCCCCTGGTTGGGCGCCGCGCCGCTGAAGCTGAAGCCGGCGACCGAGAACATCGCCGCCACCTCCGGCTGCTGCAGGATGATCGCCTCGGCCTGCTGCGCGATGTCGGTCGTGTACTCGAGCGACGCGCCGGGCGGCGCCTGCACGATGCATGATGAAGTAGCCCTCGTCCTCGGCCGGGCACGAACGAGCCGGGCACCGATCCGGTAGACCAGTCCACGTCGCCCACAGCGCCGCCGACGAACAGCAGCACCATCACCCACTTCCAGCGCAGCGCGCCGCGGAGCACGCGCACGTACAGCGCGCGTGCCGCCGTCGATCACGCGGTTGACCGGCCGGAAGAAGCCGGCCGTGCGCGTGCGCTCTCCTTTTCGAGCAGCAGCGCCGACAGCGCCGGCGTGAACGTCACGGCGTTGAACACCGACAGCACCACGGCAGAACGCGATCGTCAGCGAGAACTGCTGATACATCCGGCCGGTCGTGCCCGGAAAGAACGCGACGGGCACGAACACCGACGACCAGCACGACGCCGATGACGACGACCGCCGAGAACACCTCGCGCATCGCGTCGATGCGCCGCCTGGCAGCGCGTGCTTCTTCTCCTCGCGCATGTGCCGCTCGATGTTCTCGATGACGACGATCGCGTCGTCGACGACGATGCCGGTCGCGAGCACGATGCCGAAGAGCGTCAGCGTGTTGATCGAAAAGTCGAACAGCTTCACGAACGCGAACGTGCCGACGAGCGACACCGGAATCGTGATCGGCCGGGATGATCGTGCTGCGCCAGTTCTGCAGGAACAGGAACATCACGAGGATGACGAGGCCGATCGCCTCGGCCAGCGTCTTCAGCACCTCGATGATCGACTCGCGGACGACGCTGACGTTGTCGAAGGCGAGCTGCCACTGTCAGGCCCGGCGGGAAGCTCGCCTGCAGCCGGTTCATCTCGGTCGACCACGCCCTTCAGCACGTCGATCGCGTTGGCGGACGGCAGCAGCTGGATGCCGATGCCCGCGGCGTTCAGCCCGCCGAAGCGCAGGTTGGCCGAGTAGGTCTCCGCGCCGAGCTCGACGCGGCCGACGTCGCTCGACCCGCACGAGCGCGCCGTCCTTGCCGGCCTTGACGACGATGTTCTCGAACTGCGACGGCTCGGTCAGCCGCCCCGCCGCGCGCACGCTCAGCTGATACATCTGCTCGGGCGACGCCGGCTCGTCGCCGATCGCGCCGGCGGCGACCTGCACGTTCTGCTCGCGCAGCGCGTCGACGACGTCGCCGGCCGTGAGCCCGCGCCCGGCCAGCTTGTCGGGATCGAGCCACAGCCGCATCGCGAACTTCCGCTCGCCGAAGATGATGACGTTGCCGACGCCCGGCACGCGCTTGAGCGCGTCGCGGATGTACAGGTCGATGTAGTTGCTCAGGAACAGCGCGTCGTACCGGTTGTCCGGCGAGTAGAAACCGATGGCGCCGAGGAAGCCCGGCGGTCGTCTTGCCGACACTGACGCCGTTGGTCCGCACGTCGGCCGGCAGCCGGCCGAGCGCCGCGTTCACGCGGTTCTGCACGTCCACCGCGGCCAGGTCGGCGTTGCGGCCGACCTGCGAACGTGACCGTGATCGTCGACGCCCCCGTGTTGGTGCTCGACGACGGCATGTAGAGCATGCCCTCGACGCCGTTGATGGCCTGCTCGAGCGGCGTCGTCACGGCCGTCTCGACGTCGCTGCGCGTTGGCGCCGGTGTAGAAGGCCGTGACCGCCACCGCGGGCGGCGCCAGGTCCGGATAGCGCGCGATCGGCAGCGTCGGAATCGAGATCGCGCCCGCGAGAATGATCAGCAGCGAGCAGACCGTCGCGAGGATCGGCCGGCGAATGAACAATTCGGAGAACACCTACTCGCCTCCCCGTCCGGCACCGGCACCGCCGGCGCCTTGACCGCCGGGGCCGCTCGGCGGCAGCGCCTGGACCGGCGCGCCGTCGCCGATCTTCTGCAACCCCGACACGATCGAGCTGATCGCCCGGCTTCAGGCCCGACTGGACGACGTACTCGTTGCCGATGACCGCGCCCAGCGCTACCGGCCGCTGGTGCGCCGTCAGCCCGCGCTCGCCCTTCTCGGCCACGAAGACGAAGAACTGGCCGTTGATGCGGTTGACCGCCGTCACCGGCACCGTCAGCCCAGGCTCCGTGCTCCAGACGATGCGGACGCGCACGAACTGATCGGGACGAAACCCGGCGCTGTCCGGCACCGGCGCCTTGACCAGCACCGTCTGGGTCGAGTCGTCGACCGAGGGCGAGATGAAGTTGATCCGTTCGGTCGAGACGACCGTGCCGGATGTCATCGAGGAGCCGCACCGGCAGGCCCGACTTGAGCTTGGCCGCCTGCTGCACGGGCACGTTGACGTAGACCTCGAGCCCGCCTGCCCGTCGATCGTCGTCAGCACCGTCGACTTCGTCACGCGGTCGCCCTCGCGCACGGGCATGTCGCCGACGACGCCGCCGGTCGGCGCGACCACGTGGTAGTAGTCGAGCTCGGCCTGCTGCTGGCGGATCTGATCGTCGACGGACTTCAACTGCGCCTCGGCGGCGCGCTGCTGGGCCACCGCCTGGTCGTACTCCTGCTGGCTGCTGGCGCCGACTTCGAGGAGGGCCTTGGCGCGCTCGGCCTGCTGCTTGGCGTAGATCGCGTCAGCCTCGCGGGCCCCGCGGAGCCCTTCGAGCACCGCGACGGCCGCCCGCTGCGGGCCCGCGTCGATGTCGAGGATCGGCGCCCCCGGCGCGACGCGGTCGCCGGACTTCACCGCGATCTTCGTGATGATGCCTTCGGCCTGCGGCTGCACCGTCGTAGACCGGCGCGAGCGAATCGTCGCGACGAGCTCGGTCGTCTGATCGATCGGTTTCGCTTCGAGCGTGGTGATCTCGACGGGCATCGGCGGCATCGCCCCGCCCGCCTGCCCACCCGCCGCCGGTGTGCCGCCCGGCGAGCCGCCGCACGCCGCGGCGCCGAGCGCCAGGACCAGCGCCATGCGTCGAACGACGACGCCGCCCGAAAATGAGTAGCGGGCGGCCTGCACGAATTCAAGCATTCGAACCATTGGAGAAATCCGCGTTGTGAAGGGGAAGCCAGCAGCGCTGAACGTCTGTTGCCTCGATCGCACGTCGGCAACCTCCTAACGATATCCGACTCGCCGGGCCCGCCACCACTGCCCGAAAGTTGCAGCCCCTGCACAAGGCGGCGTCTTCATCTATGTCGAACGGCAGGCGCCCAAATCGACATTCTTCTCTGCCCGACCGGGTCCGAATCGAGGCCGACGTGCCGTGAGCGTTGCGCTGTTCCACGGTGAGGGAGCACGGGGGTCGAGACCGCCCAGTCTATAGCCTGACGATTTGGAGTGTCGATGCCACAGAATCCATATTTCTTGTCTATTCGTCTGCGCCGGATCCACAGGACAGGAGTTATGGAATAATCTGAACTCGCCAAAGACTGTTCGAAGATGGACGTTCTTACCGACGTACTCGAATCGATTCACGTCCGCAGTCTCATCACCGGCCGGCTCGAGTTGACGGCCCCATGGGGCTTGAGTATCGCCAGCGGTCGCCCCGGGTTTCTCGTCGTCACGCGCGGTACGTGTTGGCTCGACGTCGAAGGTCTGCCGCAGTCGATCCAGTTGGCCGGGGGCGACTTCGTGCTGCTGCCGAAGGCGCCGGCGCATGTTCTGCGCGACAGCCCCGCGAGCCGCGCGCTGCCGCTCGACGAGGTGCTCTGCGGATCGGCGAGCCGGCGCGGCTGCCGGCCTGGCGGGATCTTCCAGCACGGCGGCGGTGGCGCGATGACGACGCTCGTCGGCGGATGTTTTCGAATCGATGCGGCCGATCACAATCCTCTCCTGTCCGCGCTGCCGCCGATCGTTCACGTGAAGGGCGATCACGGATCGCCCGTCCAGTGGCTCGAGATGACGCTGCAGTTCGTGGCGTCAGAGATGGCGCAGGGCCAGCCCGGCACCGAGACCGTCGTCAGCCGCCTCGCGGACGTGCTGTTCGTCCAGGCGGTGCGCGCACACCTGGCGGACGGCGCCGAGCGCTCGGGATGGCTGCGCGCGCTCGTGGATCCGCAGATTGGACAGGCGCTGGGCGCCATTCACGAGCAGCCGGCAAATGCCTGGACCGTCGAATCGCTCGCGTCGAGCGTCGGCATGTCGCGCTCGGCGTTCGCCGCGCGTTTCAGCGAGCTGGTCGGCGAGCCGCCGCTCACCTACCTGACGCGGTGGCGCATGGCGAAAGCCGCCCGGCTGCTGCGCGACGGTACGGCCAATGTCAGCGAAATCGCGGATCGCGTCGGCTACGAAGCCGAGGCCGCCTTCAGCAAGGCGTTCAAGCGTTGGATTGGCACCGCGCCGGGGGCCTACCGGCGACAGGGTCTGGCGGGCGCGGAGCCGGCTCGTCGCGCCGCGCTACAATAGGGATTGAAGGACGCACACGCGGCGTTCCGGCCTTGTGGGGGCGACTCGGCTTCGACGGGGGCAAGGGACCGCGGGATGCATGCCGAGCTTGTTCATCTCGCTCGTTAAACCGGTGGACAAACCACGTAACTGCGAACACGCAGCTTGCGCTCGCAGCCTAATTAGGCTGTGACGTTCGCCCCGGTCAGCCGACGGGCCGGGGACGAACGCCATTGAGTCGGCTGGCTCCGTCCTGCGTCCGGCACGATGGAGCGAGACTCAATCGGACTAGCGTCGGGCGCTTTCGCCGTTCTTTGATGCCGGGCGCGAAACTCGAAGGACGGCTACGCATGTAGAGTTCTGCGGCGACAGGCCTTTCGGACGCGGGTTCGACTCCCGCCGCCTCCAATTTTGGTCCGGGGACTTCGTCCCCGGACCCCTTGCACGCTCACTCGCGGGACTCGCCTCCGGTCACAAGGCGCTTAGGCAAGTCCCGCTCCGTTCGCGTGGCTCGCTCTCGCTCGCTCCCCTCACCACGGACAGGATCTCGTGCGGTCGATCAAGGAAGCGTTCTTGAATCGGCTGATTCCGCTCGGGGACCGCCACTTCCGGCGAGCGGTCGCTGAGTTTGTCGAGCACGACCATTGCGAGCGGAATCATCAAGGGCTCGGGAATGCATTGATCGCGGGCCGTCCGGCGATGGACGCCGCTGGCCGCGTGCGTCGACGCGCCCGGTTAGGTGGACGGCTCAACGACTACCAACGTGCCGCGTGATCATGGCGTCGACCGAACAGTGAAACACTACGGGGTGTCGGGGCTGGTGAGGAGCATGACGAACAGCAAACCGGGTCAGCTCTTCTTTACCCGATCAGGAGTTCAACATCGACGACCCGTATTCGCTTCACCTCGGTATCGCGCATTTCCATCGCATCCAGAGTCGAATCTTCGCTGGACTCGGTTCGGCATCCCAGATGCCCGAACCGACGAATGGATAAAACAAGAAGCCGCATTCACTGACACACTGCGGTACTTTGGAAAGCGTTGGAGCAGCGATACGCGAAGAACATTCAGGAGCAAGCGTCGGGTGACGCTCTGTGAAGGATCTGCGCAGCATGGTGCGACAAAAGATTGGGCGCAACGAACCGTGCCCGTGTGGCAGCGGTCAGAAGTTCAAGAAGTGTTGCCTCGGTAAGAGCCGTTCCATTGAACCGATTGCCGACCCGGAATCAATGCGACTCGCAGAGCAGCACCATCGTGAGCACATGCGCCGCAAGGCAGAACGGAAGCGGCGGTACGGTGAGGTGCGAGAGCCGATCTCGGCTGTCCACCAAGGCTACCGGTTCATAGCTGTGGGTAGCCGCCTCTACTACGACCAACATTGGCGCACGTTCACCGATTTCCTGCTCTTCTACGTCCGCGACGTGATGGGGAAGCCCTGGTGGGATGCTGAAATAGCCAAACCCGTTGCCGAAAGGCATCCCATTGTGCGGTGGTTCGATCACTGGGTCAACGCGAGCGAGCAGGCGACTCGGGAGGAGGGCGGCCTGCTATCAGCAGTGCCCGACGGTACCATGTCCGCGCTGCTGCTATTGGCGTACGACCTCTACATCCTGCGCCACCACGGAAAACTCCAAGACGAAGTGGTTACTCGACTACGCCACGCCGATCAGTTTCCTGGGGCTCGGTATGAGCTGTTCGTCGCAGCAACGTTTGTACGGGCGGGCTTTGATTTCGAGTACGAAGATGAAACGGACGCTTCACGCAAACATGCCGAGTTTATCGCCACGTTCCGCCGAGACAATTTCAAAGCGGCAGTTGAAGCGAAGGCACGCCGCAAAAAGGTGACTGCGACGACCTTTGATGTCACGACAATCAGGCCAGGGGTGAAGGAACTCCTCGTGAATGCAGCGGAGAAAGCCACTGACATTCCCCTGATCGTCTTCGTTGAACTGAATTTGCCTCCAGAAGGTTCGCAGCGACCACGTTGGATTCCTGAGGTACAACGCATTCTCGCGGAGATCGCCGGGGAGAACGGCGGGCGATCACCATTCGCCGCTGTGATCTTCACGAACAGACCCCACGTTTATGGTTTGCCGGGTGAACCAGATCCGTCACGCCACGTCTACGCGATGTGGCCGGGCAGTGCGGGACTGCCTGAACACCTGATCGATGCGCTCGGAAATGCAGCTCACCAATATGGCAATGTGCCGAGCATCTTTCCGGGTGATTTCCCTCAGACCCAAGAACAGAACGCCATCAAGGCCAGCTCCTAAGTCCGTTGCCAAGACCTGGGTCGATTCGTGCGGACTCACGGAGACGGTCGAGGATAACGATACGGCTTCAACATGATGACCGAGAGAGACTTGTTGCCAGAAGTCCTTCGCCATCATTAGGTTAAGAAATCACGTTGTTAGAGTTCTACTCCCGCCGCCTCCACTCTTGATCCGGGGACTTCGTCCCCGGACCCCTTGCACGCTCACTCGCGGGACTCGCCTCCGGTCACAAGGCGCTTAGGCAAGTCCCGCTCCGTTCGCGTGGCTCGCTCGCTCCCGCTCGCTCGCTTCCCCTCACCACGGGCAGGATCTTGCAGTCGAACCCGGACACGAATACCGACGACCGTCTGTCCCGACCTATCGAACTTGCGGGAGGCCATGAACAACTCGCGGCTGGGCGCGACGGTGTCCTTTCCCATGGGACGACAGCAGTCCTTGAAGGTCGCCTACAGTTCCGCTGTGTCCGCGCGCACCGGAACAAATTTCAGAACGTTCAGTCTGGGTTGGCAGTCGCTCCGGTTCACACGGCGCTAGTGTGCCGCCACAGTGGTTCGTGAAACATATTGCGCGGCCCGCAGGTTAGCGGTCCGCTGAGCGAATCGGGCGATGCTCGCGAGAATCTGGTCGGCACTCTTGGTCCAGACGAACGGCTTCGGATCGGCTTGATGCGCCGCAATGAATTCGAGAATCGCCGCTTTCAGTTGAGGCACGCTTTTGAACGCGCCGCGCCGGAGTTGCTTTGTTGGTCAACTCGGCGAACCAGCGCTCGACCAGGCTGAGCCAGGACCCGTACGTGGGGGTGAAGTGCACGTGGAACCGCGGCCGCTTCGCGAACCAGTTCCGAATCAGCGGTGTCTTATGCGTGCTGTAGTTGTCCATGATGATGTGCACGTCCAGCCGACGCCGGCACTTGGCGGTCGATCAGATCCAGGAACTCGCGGAATTGGGCCGACCGATGGCGTTGGTGAAACTGGGTGATCACTTCGCTGGTCTTCGCGTCCAGCGCCGCGAACAACGTGGTCGTCCCGTGCCGTTTGTAATCGTGCGTCCGCCGCTCAATCTGTCCAGGCTGCATTGGGCAGCAGGGTTGCGTGCGATCGAGCGCTTGAATCTGCGGCTTCTCATCGACACAGAACACCGCCGCATGCTGCGGACGGGTCCAAGTACAGGCCGACGATGTCGCGCACTTTCTCGACGAGCAACGGATCGTTCGACAGTTTGAACGTTTCGCTGCGATGGGGCTGCAAGCCGAAGGCATGCCAAATGCGACTGATCGCCATCCGATCCCAACCCCATCGCCTTGCCCATGCTGCGTGTGCTCCAATGGGTCGCACCCTGCGGCTTGGTCTCGAGCGTGCGGATCACGACGGCTTCCACTTGTTCATCGGTGATCTTTCGCTTGGCTCCGGGACGCGGTTCATCGTACAGACCGTCGAGACGCTCACGCACGAACCGGCCGCGCCACTTCGACACCGTCGCCGGCGTGACATGCAGCCGTCGGGCCACGACTTTGCCGTCCGTGCCCTCGGCACACGCCAGGATGATGCGCGCCCGGCGCGCCAGGGCGGCCGCCGATCGCGATCGATGCGCGAGCGACTCCAATCGTTGCTGTTCATCGACGGTCAGACTCAACGGCGCCTTGCGTCGTCCTGTTCGCATGCTCGCCTCCATGTAGAGCAGTACGAACGGACCGCGCAATATGTTTCACTATCTACTGTGACAGGACACTAGCTCTGCCGCGCTGTTCATCCGAGACCTGGCCTCCCGTCGCGTCCACATGCTGGGGTCAACGCCCCCTCCTGAGGCCATCTTGATGCTCCAGGTCGGCCGCCAGCTCATGCTCGCGGAAGACGGCCTGCTGGGGCCCAGGCATGTGCTGATCTGGGATCGGGATGCGACATGGAGCCCCGACGTCCGCCAGAGGAGTTACCGATCTCGGTAGATCCCGTTGCCAACATGTTGCCACCGGGCGTGCCGATTCTCGATGCATCGAGCAGCCGGATCGCGTCCTCGTAGCACAATTCCAGCAGGCCGGCGACGGGCCTGCAGTCAGGCGGAATCTGCTATTCCCACAGCTCGTCGTCGACAGCAGGCGGCGTGCGACGCCGCAAGGGCTTCGAGATGTCGGCAGAAGCCCGTGCCAAGATTGCGGCGGCGCAGAAGAAGCGTTTGGCGAAGCAGAAGGCTCATCGTCAGTGAGCGGCGCACCGCAGGATGCTCGGGCCGGATCGCGAGGAGATCGGGCCATAGTCGATTGCCGCTAGTACTTCTTTGTCACTTTCCAAGTGATCTGAAATGAGGACATTGTAAGTGGGGCGGAGTTCCGGTACGCTGCCGGCCAGTGCTCGATCAGAGCGCGTGGCCGCGCGTTCGGCGATTGCTGCGATACCTGGAGGAATTCAAGGGCTGCTTCAGTTCCCGATTGCAGCCGGTGTCGTTGCGTCGCTACCTGCAAGGGCTGCTGGGGGACAGTCCGCGCAAGTCGATGCAGGCGATGCTCGAGCGGGTCACCGACCCCGGTCATTACCAGAACTTCCAGCACTTCATCACGCACGCGACGTGGGAGTGGACATCGGTGTGGCGGCGCCTGCTGGAGCTGCTGCCCGCGCGCGAAGGGATGCTGGTGATCGACGACACCAGCTTCCCCAAGCAAGGCACACACTCCGTCGGCGTGGCGCGGCAGTATTGCGGCGCGCTCGGCAAGATCGCCAATTGCCAAGTGGCGACCACGGCGTTGCTCTGGGCCAAGGGGCGCGCCTGGATGCTGGGCGCGACGCTCTATCTGCCCCAGGAGTGGACGCGCGATCGCGCGCGGTGCGCACGCGTGCACGTGCCGACGGGCGTGCGGTTTCAGGAGAAATGGCGCCTGGCGCTCACGTTGCTGCGGCGCGCCCGCGCGGCCGGCTTGACGTTCACGGCCGTGCTCGCCGACGCGGCCTACGGCGACGTGACGGTCTTTCGCGAGGCGTTGCACCGCCTCGAGTTGCCCTACGCCGTGGGCATTTCGTCGCATCTGACCGTCTTTCCGGGGACGCCGCGCGTCGCCGCGCCGGTGGCCACGCCTGGGCGCGGTCGGCCCGCGACGCGCGTCCGGTTGGTCGACGACATCGCGCCGATCGCGGTCAGCCGACTGGCCGCTGGTCTACCGGCGCGGGCGTGGCGCGTGATCACCTGGCGCAACGAACAGCAAACCACCCGGTGGCGCGCGGAATTTGCCGCGGTCCGCGTGACACCGGCGCACGAGTGGCGCCGCGGCCGGCTGGCCCCGGAGATCTGGCTTCTCGCGCAACGGCCGGTCGGCAGTCGCAAGATCCTCAAATACTTCTTCATTCATTTGTCCGCGACGACCGCGCTCACGCGGCTGGTCTGGATCGCGCACCAACGGTGGGCGATCGAGCAGCAGTATCAGCAGCTGAAGGACGAGCTCGGACTCGATCACTTCGAAGGGCGCAGCTACCCGGGCTGGAACCGGCACGTCGCGCTCACCGCCGTGGCCTACACCTTCTTGCAGCAGGAACGCCGGCACACGCGTGGGACGCGCCTCACGTTTCCGATGGTGCGCGCCCTCGTAGCCGAGATCTTTACGGCCCTGTACTTCGCCGCGAACCCGAAACAATTGGATTACATCATCCAACTCCGCCGCCATCTACCGCTGCGGATCTGACAAAGTCGGACCTAGTCAGCTGCCTCCACGCACCTTTCCGTCCGAATTTCTCGCGACCAAAATACCCCGTGACGTCGACAACACCGCCTCGCGAGCGTCGTCCAGATTTACGTGGTTCTGCGTGAGCGGCGACACCGCCGTGCCGCCAGCACCACCGCCTCGTACAGGCTCTCGGCCTCTACATCCACGCCTGGCGGATTCCGCGCGGACCTTGGAGCTCACGGTGCAGGCGAGCACGGTCATTCCGTGCCGCGGTGATATCATCTTCGCTGTTTGTTCTCTGCCGTCGCCGACAGCGAAACCGGTTCGGGAAAGGAGCATTCCGCCTTCAGAAACGAATGCTTCGCGAACGCGGGTGATCGTCCATGCAGCACTGCGAGGACTTGCTAGAATCCGAACAGCGGCAGCACCATCGGAAACAACTGACCTCACGCCCGTCGCGGGCCTGCGGCACGGGCAAGCAAGAGCAGGTCGAGACCAGGCATAAGGGATCGCTCACCACGGCGCTACGCAACGCCGCATAGATGTCCACGCATCGCGCTGTTCCGGTCGTCGATTTGTTTGCGGGGCCGGGCGGCCTAGGCGAGGGCTTCTCCGCCTTGGGCACGCACGGACGGCGAGATTGTTTCGATGTGAAGCTTTCAATCGAAAAGGATCGCTGGGCCCACAAGACGCTTGAACTCCGCGCTTTCGTCCGGCAGTTCCCGCCGAACCAGCTTCCCGGAAAATATTACGACCTGCTGCGGGGCACGACCGACGCCGATTCCGTCTACGCAAAGTTTCCCGAGCAGGCCGCCAGCGCGGCGGCCGAAGCATGGCATGCGGAACTCGGCGCCGTGAACTCCAGGGACGTCCGCAGCCGGATCGAAACGGCGCTCGGAGATGCGAAGGAATGGGTTCTCGTCGGCGGGCCACCGTGTCAGGCGTACTCCGTTGTCGGCCGCTCACGCAACAAAGGCATCCTGGGCTACCGCGCCGACCACGACCAGAGGCAATACCTCTACACCGAATACCTGGAGATCATCGCCAATCACTGGCCCGCCATCTTCGTGATGGAGAACGTCAAGGGCCTGCTTTCGGCAAAGCTCCGCGGCCGGCGCATGTTCGAGCTAATTCACGAGGATCTAACCTCTCCCGCCCGCGCGACGGGACGGCGCTCGAACAGGCGATCCCATAACTATACAGTCTTCTCGCTCGATCCGCGCGGCAGCTTCATGCCAGTTGGCTTAATCAAATCGAGATCTACTTCTCCATCGTGCAACGTAAGGTATTGACGCCCAACGATTTCACGTCCTTGGCCGATGTCGAGCATCGACTCCTCGCGTTTCAGCGCCACTACCAAGCGCTCGCTCGGCCGTTCGAATGGACGTTCACGCGCCGCGACTTGGCTCGACTGCTCGCCAAACTGCCGGACTCGATCGCGGCATGACGCCCCCTCAGACGTTCGTGTACGAACTTATGAAACGGTGCACTTAGCTGCGGGCGTGAAGCGTCCACGGGTTCGAGAACTGGGCGGCGTTTGCTCGCCATGTCGAGGCGTCGTTCAAGGGCGATTCGCGCGGCCGGGAGTTCGAAGCCGCCGTCGATGCGGTCGTGTCCGGCGATCTCGAGACGCTGCGAGGGCTCGTCGGCGCCCGGCCCGGGATCGTCCATGAGCATTCGACGCGCGAGCATCATGCGACGTTGCTGCACTACATCGCGGCCAACGGCGTCGTGGAGGGCGGCATCATGCCAGTGGCGACCACGATCACGACGGCTGGCTGAGCTTTCTCCTTGCAATTTGTGAGCGTCCGGCAGAGAGTCGCAGTCGGATTGCCCCCAATGGCCCGCGACTTCCGAAGGGCGATGCGCGTTCTCACGGCGCATGCGCTCGTACTCGGCGCACTGCTGGAGATCCCTCCGGCTGATGCGCTCGCACAGCGCCTGCCACTCAAGGCGTACTCCACGGCAGACGGGCTCGTTCACAACTCCGTCAATCGCATCGTCCGGGACTCTCTGGGTTTCCTGTGGTTCTGCACCGCCGGTGGACTCTCACGGTTTGACGGCTACAGTTTCACCAATTTCGGCGTGGATCAGGGCCTGCCGCATGCGGACGTCACGGACTTTCTGGAAACCCGCACCGGCGAGTACTGGATCGGCACCAGAGGTGGACTCGTGCGCTTCGAACCGACGGGCGTCACGAAGAGAGAAGCCGCGCCTGCGGCTGGAGCTGAAGCGCGGCCGTCGATGTTCGTCCCGGTCGCGCCGGCCGGCGACGCCCAGTCGGTCGTCGCGGTCACTGTGCTTCGCGAGGGCCGCGACGGCGCGATTTGGGTGGGGACGACAGATGGTCTGTTCCGACTCGAGCCTCATGGTGGCCGCCAGTCGCTTCACCCGGTCGCGATTGGCATTCCTCACGACAATGTGGAGCAGCGGGTCGTGACCGATCTGCTCGAGGATCGAGGCGGGACGTTGTGGATTGCGACCGAGGACGGCCTGTATCGTCGATGGCGAGATGGCACGGCCGCACGGTACGGCGACCGCGACGGGCTGCCAGGTACTTTTCTCCAAACGTTGCTCGAGGATCATGAAGGCCGGCTGTGGGCCGGTGGGTATTCCGGATTCTTTCGCTTCACCGCCGGCGACACGCGCGAGCCTCCCGTCATCGATCGGAGATTCACGACGCCCGACCTCCCGTCGCCGTGGGTGTTGCAGCTGTTCGAGACGTCCCAGCATCGGTTCTGGGTCGCGACCACTATGGGCTTGGTCGAGTATCTGCCCGCTGGCGATGGCCAAGGCCGCCACTTCCTCACGTACGGCGCCCGAAATGGTCTGACGTACGCCGGAATCCTCGCGCTCGGCGAGGATGTCGGCGGCAGCTTGTGGCTCGGCATGCCCGACGAGGGCGTTCTGAAACTGGCCAACAGCGGGCTCACCGCTTACGGCGAGCGCGATGGCTTACACCACGTCGGTGCCATCTTCGAGGATCGCGCCCACCAGCTGTGTTTCCGTGGCAGCGTGCTCGGCGACTCGCGGAAGAGCGTGTTCGAAGGCGCCCGGCTCGACCTGATGAACGTGAACGAGCCCAAGCTCTACACTCGCTTTGGCTGTTTCGACGGGCAGGGCTTCGAGTGGTTCACGCTCGCGTGGGGACCGTTGGTTTATCCCATCGCGGGCTTGTCCGACGCCGACGCCGTGGTCGGCTGGGTGCAGGAACACGTTACCTTGCAGGCCCGGAGCGGCGAGTGGTGGGTCGGGACGGGACAGGGGCTCTATCGGTTTCCAGCCGCGGACAGATTCTCCGCGCTGAAGTCGGTCAATCCAATAGTCTTGTACACCACCCACGACGGCCTGGCCGCCTGGCAAGTCTACCGGTTGTTCGAGGACTCACGCGGCAACGTATGGATCTCGACGGTCGACGCCACCACAACGCACGGTCTGGCTCGCTGGGAGCCTGCGAGCCAGCGACCTCGTGATCTCGCGAATTCGCCTGGACTGCCGTCGTTGAAAGACGAACTCGCTCGGGCATTCTGCGAAGATGCCGCCGGCGCCATCTGGATTGGGTTCGACAACGCGTTAGCGCGGTACGCGGACGGGGCCTTCACCCTCTTCACGTCGGCCGATGGCCTGCCTCCCGGGGCCATCAGGGACATTCATCTCGATCGATCGGGCCGCCTCTGGTTAGCGTCTGCGCGCAGCGGTCTTATCCGTGTGGACGGCGCCGAGCGCGGCCGACCGACATTTGTCCGCTACACGACGAAACAAGGGCTTTCGAGCGACAGCCTCGACGTCATCGTCGATGACGCGGACGGACATATATTCGTCGGCGGCGCACGTGGGCTCGATCGCCTCGATGCCACGACCGGCAACGTCAAGCACTTCTCGGCGGCCGATGGGCTTCCGGCCGGCAGGTTCGTCACGGGATACCGCGATAGCCGTGGCGTGCTCTGGTTCGGCACGTCGAGCAGCCTGTTCCGCTTCGAGCCTCCGGGTGACCGCCCCGCAGTTCCGCCGTCCATCCGAATCACCGGGCTCCGCGTCATGGACGTGCAGCAGTCCGTCTCGGCGCTCGGCGAACGGGACGTGTCGCTCGCGGACCTCGCGCCCGACCAGCACCGGCTGCAGGTTGACTTCAGCGCGCTGAGCTTCGCCCCGGGCGAAGTGCTCCGCTATCAGTACCAACTCGACAACGTCGGCGGCGGCTGGAGCGCGCCAAGCGACCAGCGTTCCGTCACGTACGCAAGCCTGTCGCCGGGGCGGCACATGTTTCGCGTGCGCGCCGTGAATTCCGACGGCGCCCTCGGTACCGACGCGGCGAGCGTCACGTTCACCGTGCTCAGGCCGCTCTGGCTCCGCTGGTGGTTTCTGACGCTGGAGGTGTCCGCGCTCCTCGCAATCGTGTACGGCTTCTATCGCTATCGCGTCGCGCGGGTGCTCGAGCTGGCCGCGGTCCGCACGCGCATCGCGACGGACCTGCACGACGACATCGGGGCCAACCTGACCCGCATCGCACTCCTCAGCGAAGTCGCCAGACGGACACCTGGCGACGTCCCGCTTGCGTCCATTGCGAGCATCGCACGCGAATCGGTCAGCTCGATGAGCGACATCGTCTGGGCGATCAATCCGAAGCGCGAGAGCGTCGCCGATCTGATCCGCCGGATGCGGCAGCACGCCGAGGAAGTCTTCACGCTCCGAGACATCAATCTGCGATTCAACGCCGATGCGCACGACAGCTCCAGGCTGGGTGTCGACGTCCGGCGCGATCTCCTGCTCACGTTCAAGGAAGCCGTCAACAACGCCGCGCGGCACTCGCAGTGCTCACAGGTGTCGATCGACCTGCGCCGCGACGGTTCCTGCCTGCTCTTGTCGGTCGCGGACGACGGCGTGGGGTTCGACACGTCGTCCGAGAGTCAGGGCCACGGGTTGGCGAGCCTCGGCCGGCGCGCCGAACGCCTCAGGGGGACGTGTGCGGTCCAGTCCAGCCCCGGCGCGGGCACGACGGTCACGCTTCGCATCCCCTTATGATCGCGCATCAGGCTCCGACGACCGCCATTCCTACACACTCGGGTAGGTGACAACCCGGCGCGTTCCGACTAGGGTGGGCAAGCGAGGTCCGGCCGAATGCCTGAGGTGCCCGTCCGCGTCGTGATCATCGAGGACTTGCTCGAAGTCCGCGAGGGCCTCGCCGTGCTCATCAGCGGCACGAACGGCTTTGAATGCACCGGCCGGTTCCGCACCATGGAAGATGCGCTGTCCGGCATCGCGGCGACCCGGCCTGACGTCATCCTCACCGACATCGGGCTGCCTGGCATGAACGGCATCGAGGGCACGCGCATCCTCAGCGCGCGGTATCCCAACGTCCCGATCCTCGCCCTGAGCGTGTACGGCGACGATGAGAACGTGTTCGATGCGATCTGCGCGGGCGCGTCGGGCTACCTGCTCAAGAACACGCCGCCGGCGCGGCTGCTCGAGGCGCTCACGGAAGTCGTCGCGGGCGGCGCCCCGATGTCACCGGAAATCGCCCACCGTGTCATCACGCTCTTCCGAGAGTTCCGCCCGCCCGAGCGTGCGTCGTACCAACTGACGCCGCAGGAGACCGAGCTGCTCAAGCTCATGGTCGACGGACATCACTACAAGACCGCGGCACACGAAATGGGCATCTCGACCAACACCGTGTCCTTCCACCTGAAGCACATCTACCAGAAGCTCCAGGTCCACTCGAAAAGCGAAGCGGTCGCCAAAGCGTTGCGCGAGCGGCTGATCTAGGGAGACGGAGCCACGCGGTTACGTAGCTAGTCCGCCGATGTTGCCGGTGGTACAAGCGCGTGGTGTCCACACCGTTCATCGCGTTCGCCCAACGAGGGAGTCTCCAAATGTCTCTTCGTTCCTGGCTCATCGCTTCCGCCGCCGTGGCAGCCGTTTTCGTGGTCGGCTGCGCTAACAACTCATCGCCTTCGAGCCCTTCATCGGCTCCTGTGACTGCCGCCGCCTCAGACGTCGCGTTCCAGGCGGCCGGCGGAGGGCCCGATTACGAGCGCGCTTATTACAACGGCACGATCGTGACCATGAACCACATCGAGGTCCCGCAGAACCCTGGCGCCCTGGCTCACGCGGCCGCTGACCTCTATGCCGTGATCTATCCGGCCAATCATGCGCTGTGGCCGTCGCTGCCGCTCTGCAATCCATGCGTCCACAATGGCAACCCCATCTACCATGATCACGTTCTGGACTCGATCCCGTCCGACCCGGGTCACGGCGAGTTCAATGCCCTGTGGCACGTGTTCGTCATCCGGCCGGCCGACACCTCGCCGGCCACCCAGGCGGCCTACGCGGCTCGACTGCCCATGACGTCCGAGGCCGCGGTGGACGCAGCCATTGCCGCCGGCGTCGCACAAGAAACCGACACAGGCACCTACTTCCTGTGCGCGATCGTGAACGATCACGCTGCGAAGTAAACTCCAGTCGAAGCTCGGCCGGGTCTTTTCGATCGGCTGAGCTACGCGGTTACGTAGCTAGTCCGGCGATGGTGCGGGTGGTACAACCGCACCCATGTCCAAACCCGTCATCGCGCTCCGCTGGCTGGCGCTCGTCGTCTTTGTCAATGCTTGCGGCTCGTCGCCGGCAGTCCCCTCGCCGACGAGACTGACCGTGACGTCGATCATTCCCAACAACGGCTCGACCTTCGGGTCGGCCTCGAGCATCGTCGGAACCGGCTTTGCCGCCGGCGACGTCGTGCGGATCGATGGCGCCGTGGCGACCGCGGTCGTGCTGAACCCCACGGTGATCAAGGTCACCATGCCCGCGCACGCGAGCGGGCCAGCGGACGTGACGGTCACCGACCCGTCGGGCGCCACGGCCGCGTTGCTGCAGGGCTTCAGCTATTTCGCCGTCGACCCGCCAGTGGTCACGCGTATTACGCCGGCTGCGGGATTTCTTGACGGCGGCAACATGGTGACGGTGGTCGGTACTGGATTTAGTCCGAGCGCGACGGTCACGATCGACGGCGTCACTGCCGTGTTCGAGGACTACAACCCCAACGCGGTGCGAACGAGCACCGCGCTCTCCGTCCGCGCGCCCGCTCACGCCGCCGGCCCTGTCGATGTGGTCATCACCAACGCGGATGGTCAGAAGCACCGGATTCCCGGCGGCTACACGTACGCCCCGTCCGAGGCGTTTGACTTCAACGGCGTCTGGAAGGGCTTCGGATGGGAAATTGGCACCTCGATCACGCTCACGATCCAGAACAACGTCCTCGTCAGCGTCACGTGCGGGTCCGTGTCGAACCATACCTTCTCGCCCGCGCCCGTCGTGAGCCACGGCCAGTTCTCCGTCAAGGGCGCGGACGGCAGCATGACGGGTCAGATCTGGTCGCCGATCGAAGCACAGGGGCTCATCGACATCCCGGGGTGCCCGGCCTCATGGGGCTGGTTCGCCGCAAGATGACGTGACCATGGAGGCGGTCGACGGCCCCTCGGTGCGCGATACCAGTGGTCTGCCGTGCGCCTGGTCGCCGTGAGGAACATGAGCGGCGTCAGCGTCGACTGGATCTACGCCTCGGCCGGTCCTCCAGGCCGCGACGGAGTCCGATCACCAGCACAGCCGTGGCGATCAACTGGACGAGGTGGAACAGCCCGTTGTGATCGAACGGCACAATCACACGCACGGCGAGGCCGCTCACCTGGACCGCGCCCGCTCCGATCGTGAGGGCGAGACCGATGGCCACCAGGCCCGCTCCAGCCGTGCGGCGGGTGGCCGCCAGCGATACGCACATCGCAAGCGCGGCCAGCATCGTTGTCGTTTCGTACGCGACGAAGATGACAAACGCGCCGCCGAGCCATTCGACCAGTACGAAGAAGAGCGTTCCCGATGCGATCGCCCAGGGAAGAAAGCGTCGCGCCGCGGCTTCGCCTCGCCAGTCGTGGACCCCGCCGACCAGGAACAACGCGACGCTGAGCGCCAGCATCAGATACAGCGGCTTCCAAATCGCGTCGCGTACCTCGCTCGACCATTGCAGTCCGTGCGCCGCGGCACCGAGCGCCGACGCGAGCACGAGCAGCGCGAGCACCCACGCCCAGACCCCGCGCTTCCAGCGCGCGCTCGTCTGAATCCGCAGCAGCTGTCGGAGCGAGACGAGGCACAGCACGCCGACGGCCAGATCCGTGGCGGCCGTCGTCAACTCGGTCGGCGAAGCGCGCAGTGGCACCACAGCGAACCCCGCAAGGTCGACTTAGAGTGCCCTGAACAGTCCGACGATGAGCACAATGCCGGCCGGGAAGATGGCGACCACGCCGACGAAGTACAGCGCGTAGACCAGTCTGTTGGTGTTCGACCCCTCGAATCGCAGCCCACGCTGTCCGCTGGCGGCGGCGACAATCATCGCGGCCACCGACGTCCACGCGAAGAAGACGACGAGCCAGAACAAGATGAGGAGCTGCGACGCCGGCAAGACGATCAGGCGCACGATGGCGGCGAGCGCCATGAGCATCACGCCTCTCGCGCTGCCGCCGGCATGCGCGAGATGCCAGGCGGCGACGTTGCCTTCGCGCACGATGGCTCTGTGAGTCATGAGTCCGGACACGAGGCAGACGAAGAGGACGATCGCGCCCTGCAGCGCGAGCTGAACGGCGAGTTTGTCCATGGGATCACCTCGTTGGCCGAGCGCCTGCGCGCGCCTGCTTCGGTGGCGTCGCCGGCGCCGCTGTGTCGATCTGCGGGTACAGCCACGAATGGCGCAGTCCGCTGTGGCGCGCCCCATAGTGCGCCGGCACGTCCTGGGTCCAGTTGCTCGGGATCGTCAGGCAGAACAGCAGCAGAGCAATCAGGGCGAAGCGTTGCGCGAGGCGAGGCGGCGTGTTGAGGGACGAATCATCGGGTGTGGACCGCGCAGCCAACGGCTTCAGGAGCCCGAGGCGGCGCATCCGCGATCTGACGAGAAGCACGATGCCGATCGCCGCCATGACCAGGTTCAACGTTTGACCGGTCCCGAGCGCGAGGCGATGCGTTGGGTAGTCGCGGAACAGGTCGATGAAGATGCGCGGGAACGCGTACCAGAAGACGAAGCGCGCGGCAGTCGCGCCTGGCGTCGTGTTGGTGCGGCGCACCTTCAACAGGTATGGCACGAGCAGGAGATTCTTCGCGCCGTCGTACAGAACGACTGGATGGCGGAAGCCCTCGGCATAGGGAAACAGCACGGCCCACGGCACATTGGTCACGCTGCCGACGATCTGGCCGTCGATGAAGTTGCCGATCCGGCCGATGCCCATCAGAAACGCGCCGGGCACCGCCAGCGCGTCGGCCAGTTTCAGAAAGGGCTTCCGGTAGATCCACGCGAACAGCCCCGCACCCGCGGCCGCCCCGATGAGCAGTCCGTGTGTGGCCATGCCCCCCAGCCAGAGTGCGGGCACGTACCACGGATGGCGGCTGTAGAACCCCCACTCGTCGAAGGACACTTCGATCGCGCGCCCGCCGACGAGCACACCGACGGCAACGATGAGGGTTAGCGTGAAGACGTCAGCCGGGGACAGGCCGAGATCCCGCCGGTGGCGCCTCATGAACAGATGGATTTCGAGGAATCCCAGGGAGTAGCCCAACCCGTACCACCACAAGTGCACGCCCCAGATGGAGGCGATGATCGGGTCGATCCGGTGGACGTAGGGTCCCAGCATCAGCGTCAGGCGATGGCCAAGTCGAATCAAAAGCGGAAACCCACGTGGATGGCCGCGCCGCGGGGCCGAGACGCACACTAGTTGCCCTTGGCGGTGGCCAGCGGACAGGTATCGTTCGCGGAGCCGCTTACGCAGGCCGTCGCGAATTCAGATCGATCACGTTCGTGTGCTGTCTTCGTCTCGTCGGCCGGGTCCGTGGCGGATGAGTTGCAACCGCGGCGCGTTCATCCAACGCGCGGTGAACCGCCAGGAATCGCCGCTGCTCTTCTTCAATCCTGGCACGCGTGACGGCGCGAACGGCTTTGCCTTCGTCATAGCCGCTGAACGTGTGCCGGAGCGATGTCGGGTGCCAAGCGGCATCACGCTGCGTCGCGGGCCAGGTTCGGCCGCATTCGTAGCAGGTGTACCGGGCCGGCTCCATTTCGATCGTATGGCCGTTGGCGTCCTGGCGGACAACGGCGCGGACATAGTGCGGGTTTGGATGGCGACAGCGTGTGAGACGCCATACGGTATAGGGCGCCCCGAGCAACATCGTCGCGAGGAGGCCGAGCTCCACCGTCAATGCCATGACGGGTTATTGAGCAACATCAATGCCAACAGTGAGCGACGGCAAGATCTCAGCCCTGAGGAACGATCCGGCTGAGCGTTGAGTTGGACCCCGGGTTTTCCGCCTCGAAGTGCGGAACATTTCGCGGGACTGGCTGAAGCTGCGCCGGCTACTTGGCCTTCTCGATCACGCCGCAGGCAATGCGCGGGCCCGCGTTACCGGTGGGGTCGGTCTTGTAGTCGTCGGCGCTGCCGTGAATCACGATCGCCGTGCCGCCGGCGTGGAAGAGCGAGTCGGGCCCGTCGCCCAGCGAGAGCCCGGGCACCGCGTACGAAATGCGGCCGACGCCGTCGGCGAGCACCTCGAAGTTCGGCAGGTCGCCGGCATGCGCGCCGTTCGGGTTCTCCTGGCCGTGCTGCTTCGACGTGGGATTGAAGTGACCGCCCGCGCTCGTGAAATCCGGCGCATCGCACTTGCCGACGCTGTGGATGTGAAACGCATGGACCCCCGGCGGCAGCTTCGAGATAGTCGCGTTGATCTGGAGCGCCGTGCCACGCACGGTCGGCGTGATCGTGGCCGTGCCGAGCTCGACGCCGGCGGCGTTGCGAATGGTGGCCGTGGCGCGAGTCGGGGCCTGGCCAAACGCGGACGCGGCGGCGATCAACGCGGGAATCCAGAACAGATGTCGACGGGACATGGGTCCTCCAATCCTCGAGGCCCTGATGATCCTCACAAGACCCTCAGGATTCCCTCAAGATCGTGCGCCCTCAGTCGAACGTCAGGACCGCAAAGACGACGGCGGTGAGCGCGAGGAGGAACGTGAAGCGGCCGACGATTGGAATGCGGGCCGCGGCGGCCGCATCGCCTTTCCGTGCCTTTCCCATGAGCACGTGGATGTAGCCGACCAGCGCGACGAGAAGCGCGACGGCGGCCAGCTTGACGTGAAACTGCCAGGGCATGATCGCGAAGCCGCCGTACTTGGTGAAGACCAGCGTCACGCCCGTAACGAGCAGCAGCGCCAGGCCGATGTCGCCCACGCGGCTCATGGCCGGCGAGAATCGCATGAGCACCGGTTGCTCGAGCGGTGCGGCCTTCGCGACGAGCCCCTGCATGACGATGCTCGAGAAGGGCACGGCGAGACCCATCGCCAAGCCGACGAAATGGAGGATGAGCAGGACTTCGTTCAATACATTCATCGATAACCTCAGGCCCGAGATCAACGCACAGCACGATCGATCTCGTCAAGCCCAGAGGATTTCTGCTCGCGCGATGCCGGCGACCGGGCCGGCCAGACGCCACGTCGGCCGAGACGGCCGCTTGCCGCCGGGACCCGTGGCCTGAAGTAGGCTATACGCGCGGCCACCTCGCCGCATAGGACGAGGACGGTCATGACGCCTCTGCTCAAGGAAATCCGTCGCAACCCGCTGCTCTGGCTGCTGGTGTTCATTCCGGTCGTGTTCGCCGCCCAGAGACTCAGGCCTGACGCCCACACGCTGCTGTTCGGATTGTCCGTGCTGGCGATCGTGCCGCTGGCCGGGCTGCTCAGTCATGCCACCGAGTCGGTCGCCGCCAAGACGGGCGACACGGTGGGCGGCCTGCTCAACGCCACGCTGGGCAATCTGACGGAACTCGTGATCGCGCTCGCCGCGCTGGGCGCGGGCGAATACACGCTGGTCAAAGCGTCCATCGCCGGAGCAATCGTCACCAACACGCTCTTCATGCTGGGCGCATCCTTCCTGCTCGGCGGACTCAAGCATCACGTGCAGGAGTTCAACCGGGTCAACGCGCGGGTTCAGGCGGGACTGCTGTTTCTGGCCACCGTCGCGCTGCTGGTGCCCTCAGCGGTCGGTGCGGCCGAACCCACGCCGGCCAATGAGTTCGTGCAGAGGGTGAGCCTGGGACTGTCGGTGCTGCTCATTACCGCGTACGGTCTCGGCTTGTTGTTCACGCTGAAGACACATCGCGAGATCTTCGGCAGCGCGGAACACGGCGGAGATGATGACGAAGCGCCGTGGCCGCTCGGTCTGGCGCTGTGGACACTGGCGGGCGTCACCGTGCTGGTCGCGCTCGTCAGCGAAGTGTTCGTCGAGTCCGTGCAGGACGCGGCGCTGGAATTGGGCATGACCCAGGCCTTCGTCGGCTTCATCGTCGTCGCGCTGGTGGGCGCCGCGGCGGAAATGGCGTCGGCATTTTCCGGCGCGCGCAAGAACCGGCTCGACTTGAGCGTCGGCATCGCCCTGGGGAGCGCGTCGCAAATCGCGCTGTTCGTCGCGCCAGTGCTCGTGCTGATGAGTTACGTCATCGGTCCGGCGCCGATGAGCCTGCAGTTCTGGCCGGGCGCAGTCGTGATGATCTTCATCGCCACCATGACCGCCTCGCTCGTGACGAACAGCGGCCGGTCGGCGTGGTTCATCGGCGTGCTGGTGTTGATGGTGTATCTCATCTTTGCGATGACGCTGTACATGCTGCCGCCGCGAGCGCTGTGACGCGAGGAGTTCCGGGTGGCACGCTGGCTTCCGGGTCTGCAGCTTCTGCGTCGGTATGAGCTGAGCTGGCTTCGGCACGACATCGTCGCCGGCATCGTGCTGACGACGATGCTGGTGCCCGTCGGCATCGCGTACGCCGAAGCCTCCGGCGTTCCCGGCATCTACGGGCTGTACGCCGACGATCGTTCCACTTCTCGCGTACGCGGTCTTCGGCCCGAGCCGGATCCTGGTGCTGGGACCGGACTCCTCGCTCGCGGCGGTGATCCTGGCCGTCGTGCTGCCGTTGTCTGCGGGCAATCCTGAACGCGCCGTCGCGGTGGCGAGCATGATGGCGATCGTGTCAGGCCTGGTCTGCATCGGCGCGGGCCTGGCGCGGCTTGGTTTCATCACCGAACTGCTCTCGAAGCCGATTCGCTACGGCTACATGAACGGCATTGCGCTGACGGTGCTCCTCAGTCAGCTTCCCAAGGTGTTCGGGTTTTCGATTGACGCGAGCGGACCGGGCCGGCAGATCTGGGCGATTGGCCGCGCGGTCGTGGCCGGTCAGACGAACGGCGCCACGCTCGGGATCGGCGCGGGCGTGCTGGCGCTGATCCTGATCCTCAAGCGGCGTCCCCAGGTCCCCGGCATCCTGATCGCGGTCGTCAGCGCGACGATCCTCGTCGCCGCGCTGGATCTGTCGGGGCCCGCTGGCGTGTCGGTGCTGGGCCCGTTGCCGCGCGGGCTGCCAGTGTTCACGGTGCCGCTGATCGGCTTCGACGACCTGGGCCCGGTGCTCGTGGGCGGCCTGGCCGTGGCGCTCGTGTCCTTCGCCGACACGAGCGTGCTCTCGCGGGTCTATGCCGCCAAGCTGCGCACGCCCGTCAACCCGAATCAGGAGATGGTCGGGCTCGGCGCCGCGAATCTGGCCGCCGGCTTCTTCCAGGGATTCCCGATCAGCAGCAGCTCGTCGCGCACGCCCGTCGCGGAGGCCGCGGGGTCCAAGACACAACTGACGGGCGTCGTCGGAGCGATCGCCATCGCGCTGCTGCTCGTGCTGGCCCCGAATCTTCTCCAGTACCTGCCGACGGCCGCGCTGGCGGCCGTCGTGATTTCCTCCGCCATCGGACTCATCGAGGTCGCGGATCTGCGCCGCATCTATCGCATTCAGCGCTGGGAGTTCTGGTTGTCGGTGGTCTGCTTCGCCGGGGTCGCGGTGTTCGGCGCGATTCCCGGCATCGCGCTGGCGATCGTGATCGCGGTCATCGAGTTTCTCTGGGACGGCTGGCGTCCGCACTCAGCGGTGCTCGGTCGCGTCGATCAGATCAAGGGCTACCACGACATCACGCGCTATCCGAACGCGCGCCAGATCCCCGGCCTCGTGCTCTTTCGCTGGGACGCCCCGCTCTTCTTCGCCAACGCCGAGTTCTTCCGCGACCGCGTGCTCGACGCCGTGGCACGCTCGCCGACGCCCGTGCGGTGGCTCGTGGTGGCCGCCGAGCCGGTGACGAGCGTGGACGTCACGGCCGCCGACGTCGTGGCCGAGCTCGACGAGGAGCTTCACGACCAGGGCATCGAGTTGTGCGTCGCAGAAATGAAAGACCCGGTCAAGGACAAACTCAAGCGTTTCGGCGTATTCGCCCGGCTGGGCGAGGAAATGTTCTTCCCGACAGTCGGTCAGGCCGTAGCCGCCTACCTCGAACGCCATCACGTCGAGTGGACGGACTGGCAGGGGTCGTGATCGCCTGCCAGGCGCGTCGTCTCGCGCGGGCCAACCGGGAAACGCGCTACCGCGCTCGCCCCAGATTGACGAGCACGACGTCGGAGTGATTGTGCACCCGCTCGAGCACGACCTCGCGTCCGTCGGGAGACACGTCGAAGTCCCGCACGTTGAAATCGTGCGGCAGGTTCGTGAGCTGACGCTCCCGTCCGGTCTCGAGGTCGACGCACCAGAGATTCTTGTGCTGGAGATTGCCGCGCAGCATGACGAGCGTGCGGGAGTCGCCCAGGAAGCGCAGGCGTCGCTCGCCTCGGGAGAGCGCCAGCGCCGGGATGGCGTGCGCTTCGGCGGCCGGGCCGGCGGCCCTCACCGAAAACGTGGTACCGACGTCTGCGCCCGAGTACACGAGAAACGCGCCGCCGGGGGACCAGACCGGGTCGAGCGCGTAGTCCTGGCTGAATGTCGTCGGCGCGCCGCCGTCGAGCTGGATGCGGAACAGCCGCGGCGCGCCGTCGACCTTCGCCGCCGAGAGCAGCGAGCGTCCGTCCGGCGCCCAGGCCGGCGCCCCTTCGAGCGCGAGCGCTTCGGTCACGACCCGCGCGTGCTTGCCGTCCGCGTCGATCACGTACAGCCGCGCCTTGTCCTGCTGTCTGACGGTAAACGCGATCCGCTGCCCGTCCAACGCAATTTCGGGACCGCCAACGAGGCGCGCCCCCGGCTCGCTCCACAGTTGCGCAACCGTGCCATTGGCGGCTTTCCAGATGACGAGACCCGCGGTTGTGGACGAAACGTATAACAAGTATCCGGGACCCAGTCGCGGCGAGAATCCTGGAGCCGTGGTCAGCGAAATGGCCGTCGGCGCCGTGGCCGCGGCAGGCCCGTCGCACACCGGCAGGCGCCACAGCGTCCGTCTCGGGCTGGAGAGCGTCACCACAAGACGGCGGCCGTCCGCGGTAGCGGCAAGCGAGGTGTACCGATTGAGACCTGTGCTGATGCGCTCGGGGACGCGCCGTTCGACGTCGATCGCGTACAGCCAGGGTCCGCCACCGTCATCCTCGGTTGCGAGATATAGAAGCGTCCGATTGTCGAGCAGCACCGGATAGGTGACCCGCGAGTTGTGCCGAGTGATTCGCTCGGGCTGGCCGCCGGTGGGTCGGATGCGCCACACGTCCATGGGATCGGTAACCGATCCGAGGACGAAATAGATGAACGACCCGTCAGGTGACCAGAGGGGAAAGTGCGCGTGGAGCCCGGACGCGGTTGCGAAGATCTGGTGGCCGGGTCCTTGCTGGCCGGACGCCCGCACGAACATCGGGTCGCCCGCGCTCGACGTGTGATAGACGAGCGTCGAACCGTCAGGCGACCAGTCAAATTCAGCCACGCCGTCGAGATAAGGTCTCGGCGGTCCGCCGAGCGTCGGCACCGCCCAGACACCAATGGCGCTGGCATCCGCCGGATTGAGGCCGCGAACCCAACACGTGACGAGCGCGCCGTCTCGGCGAAAAGCCCAGCGTGCGCACGGAGGGATTGACCAGCCCAGACACGAGACCGCGGGTCAAGTTGTAGAACTGTCCCGTGCCGATTTGTGTGACCCACACGTCCATCCGGCCATCCCGATCGGACAGAAACGCCAGGAATCGACCGTCGCGCGAGACCGCCGCCGCCTGTTCCGCGCCGCCGAGATCAGTGACCTTCTCGAACATCGCGTGGGCGAGCGGGTTGGCAAGCCCCCGGTGCCGGCTGCGAACCCACTCGTCCAGTTCCGAACGAAACGCGTAGACCGATCCCAGCTTGTCGTGCAGGTGCCGCTTGACGGGCATCGCCTCGCGCTTTTCCCAGCGCTGGACCGTCGTGATGTCCCGGTTGAGGTAGCACCGCGATCTCCTTCCACGAGTCGAGGCGTTCTTCACCTGAAGGGGCCATGTCGCGCTCCGGCAGGAGGACCGGAGGCCGATTGTAGTCTGCGAGAGACACCCCTTCAATCACGGCCACCGCCCGGTGGCGGCCGCTGCTCGATCGCGCGGATCAGCGCCTCGGGCGCGAATTCACTCGATATGCTTGCCGCTCACGACGCCGGCGATGGCATTCCCGCCAAAGTGCTTCTCGGCGTCTCCTCCAAAAATCAGCGCGATGTTCGAATAGGTCACCAGGTCGGCGCCGGTCACGTCCGCCTGGACGGTGGAGGAGGTCCCAAACGGCGGCATACCGCCGTTTCCGGTGACGGTCGCCGGCCCGCTGACTCTGAAGCCGTTCGCGATCACGGTCACGAGGCCGTCGTTCATCGAGACATGGTGCGTGTGCGGGTTCCGGGCCGTGGGGTCGTTTGGATTGCCGGAGTTCAGGAAGAAGTAGTCGGAGCCCGCTCCATCGACAGCGCCGCCGTGAAGTCGGCCTTGCCCGAGTTGCCCCTGACGTTCAACGTCCACACGCCATGTATCTCCCATGACCCGAGAGTGGCCGTGGTGTGATCGTTGATCTGTCCCGTGAGGGTCATCTCACTCGGGTCCGCGGGCCGCTCAGGGGACGGACCCGCTCCGTGCTTGTCCTCTGCTCCCCACCACCAGGATGACTGACCCCACCAGTGCCAACCACCGGAGTCGTCCGACTTCATGAGACACCTCCCTCATCCGCCTGCGCCGTTTGTTGCCCCCGACACGCCTCTCGCGCGGGGCAGCGGTCCAGTTAACGGAGGTTGACAATGCACGCCTGCGGGCCCAGCGGCCAAGCAGCAACCGGCCGCGGCGGCCGCAATCCCGCACTTTGCCGTCGAATGCGGTGGATCGCCGCTCCATGTGGAAGGTCCACATGCGAACTTCTAACTCTGTTTGGTGTGTGCCTTGTATTCCGCCGGATCCACCACCGCATCAATCACGACTGGTCGATCGACGCCATGGCTATCGCGCACGCGCGGCGTCGAGCGCGTCCATCGTTTCAACGCGACGCGACCAGGCGCCGAAGCCCGCAGCGGCGGCAGCGAAGTCGACGGGGCCGTGGCGGACGCCGAGGGTGGGATAGCCTCGGCGCTCTTGCGCGACGTCGATGAGGCTCAGGCTGCTGTCGTTGAAGACGACGATCACGAAGTGGAGCCGGGCGCGCACGCAAGTCTCGAGCTCGGCGATCGTCATGCCGAAGCCGCCGTCCCCGATCGTGCAGAGAATCGGGCGATCGGGGAACTGCAGCCGCGCCGCCATCGCCGCCGGCAGGCTGTAGCTCATCGCCGACAGGCCGTTCGACTCGAAGAAGGTGAGCGGGTCGGTACGAGGCCCACGTCTGCGACGTCACCATCTTCACGGAGCCGACGTCGGTCGTAAAAATCGTGTCGCGCGGAAATGACTCCCGCAGTCGTCGTGTCAGCTCGTAGCCGAGAGACCGCGCGGGCGGGCGGACGGGCGCAGCACGGTTTCGAGCCGTGCCCGAAACTCCTCGCGGTCGTTTGGCGTCCACGCAAATTGACGCGGCATCGACACGACGGGCCAGCACGCCGAGCGCCTGCTGGAGATCGCCGACCGCCTCGGCGGCCGGTTGAAAATCGCCTCTGGCGATTGGCACCGGCCCGACCGATACCATGCGCATCGTGTGGTGCCACACCTTGTCGGACTCGACGGGATCGAAGCCAACGCCGATGAGCAGATCCGCGCGGCCGAGGAAGTCGACGACGACCGCGTCGGCCGAAACGCCGGCGCAGACGCCGTAGAACAGCCGATGATCCTCGGATACGAGGCCCTTGGCTTTGGGCGTGACGAAGACGGGCACGCCGAGCGCGTCCACGAACGCGCGCACGCCACCGGTGTCGACGTGCGGGTTGACGTCGATGCCCAGAATGATGACCGGACGACGCGCGCGCGCGATTTCCGCGGCGACACGATCGAGCGCGTCCGGCGCAGCCAGACGATCGACCGGCGGGGGCATTGCGCCGGCCTCGCTGTCGTCTTCGTCGGTGTTCGCAATGTCGCTCGGCAGCGCGATGTGCACTGGTCCCATGCGCGGCGCGACGCTCACGGCGATCGCCTCGCGGACTTTTCGAGCGGTGTCGCGGCCGTCGAGCGTGATCGCGAGCTTCGTGAACGGCCGGTAAAGCGCGTTCAGGTCGAGATCCTGGTGCGTCGCGATGCGACTGTCTTTCTCGCCAGTGTCGCCGTGATCGCGATGACCGGCGATCGATCGAGATACGCGTTCGCCACGCCAAGCGCCATGTTGACGGCGCCGGGCCCGAGCGTCGCTACGCACACGCCGGGCTGCCGCCGAATTTGACCTGTGACATCCGCCATGAACGCGGCGCCCGCTTCGTGGCGAGTCAGCAGGAACTCGATCCCTTGCCGACGCGCCGCCTCGATCAGGTCGAGCACCTCGCCGCCGGGAAGACCGAACACGCGCGTGATACCGGCCTCGCGGAGCGTCCGCGCCAGAATGTTCGCGCAAGTCATGAGGGCGCTAGTAACCCTTCATGAACACGAACGCCTCGCGCATGAGCCCCTTGCCGATCGCGGCCTGCACGGCGGCCTCAGTGAGCGCCTGCATGTGCGTCCACAGGCCGGGGTCGATGTGATTCATGTCGGTCATCATGTGTGAAGGCTACTCGACGACGTTGTAGATCTCGCGGAAACCGGTAGCCACCTTCATCTCCTGCTCGAAGGCCGAGAGGCCGTCGAATCCGATCAGCACTGACGGCCGGCATCATATCGCGGAAGTTCCGCAAGTCTTCACCGATCGGGTTCGCCAACATGGCGTGGAGACTTCTCGACTATGCTACTGACCGTTCGGCCATGCCGCTGACTGCTGGTACCAGACTCGGCCCCTATGAGATCGCCTCGCCTCTCGGCGCCGGCGGCATGGGGGAGGTCTATCGCGCGCGCGACACACGGCTCGACCGCATCGTGGCTATCAAAGTATTGCCGGCGACGCTCGGATCGGATCCGGAATTCCGCGCCCGTTTCGAGCGCGAGGCCAAAGCGATTTCGCAGCTTCCGCACCCGAACATCTGCGCGCTGTACGACATCGGCCGGCACGACGACACCGACTATCTCGTCCTCGAGTATCTCGAAGGCGAGACACTGGCTGCGCGTCTCGACCGGACCGGCGCGCTCGATGCCGATACGGCGCTGTCGCTGGCCATCCAGATCGCGAGCGCGCTCGACGCGGCGCATCGCGCAGGCATCGTGCACCGTGATCTCAAGCCCGGCAACGTCATGCTGGTCCGCGCCAGCGCGGGTTCCGCGCCGCTGACCGCCAAACTGCTCGACTTCGGTCTCGCGAAACCGGCGTCGATCTCCGCGACCTCGCCGCTCACCGTCGCGCCGACGCGCACGACGCCCATTACCGTGCAGGGCGCGATCCTCGGCACGTTCCAGTACATGGCGCCCGAGCAGCTCGAGGGCAGAGACGCCGATGCGCGGTCCGACATCTGGGCGTTCGGATGCGTGCTGTACGAGTGCGTCACGGGACGTCGCGCATTCGGAGGCGCGAGCCAGGCGAGCCTCATCGGCGCCATTCTGAAAGATCAGCCGGCGCCACCTTCCACGTCGTCGCCACTCGTTCCGGCGGCGCTCGACCGCATCATTGCCACCTGTCTCGCAAAGGACCCTGACGATCGCTGGCAATCGGCGAGTGATCTCGCACGCGAGCTGCGATGGATTCACGACGCGCCCCCGGCGGCCGCGGGCACGGGCTCTCGACCGGATGCACGCTCTGGCGTGTCGCGCATCTGGATTGCCGCAACGCTCGCCATTGCCGCGATCACCGGCCTCGCGACGTGGTGGTTCGGCCGCGCGGCACCGACCTCCGAGCGTGTTCTTCGTGCGGTGCTGCCGGTGACACTCGACGCCTTGACCGATGATCCGGCCATTGCCATCGCGCCGAACGGAGGACTCTTCGCGTACGTCACACGGGACGGCATGGCCCTGATGCTGCGTGACCTGCCATCGGGACAGGAGCGCATTCTCAGCCAGGGCCGTCGAGTCAGCGAGCCGTTCTTCTCGCCAGACGGTCAGCAGGTCGGGTTCGTCGCAGGTGCCACCAGCACACTCCGAACTGGAGTCTGGGGCGGCATCGAACGAGTGGCGATCAGCGGCGGCGCGCCGGTGAAAGTGCTCGACGGCGTGGCGAGTCTCAAAGGTGCGTCATGGGGCGATGACGGGTTCATCTACTACTCCCCGGCGCCGGCGGCCGGTCTCTGGCGCGTTCGCGCCGAAGACGGGACGCCCGAACAACTGACGCGGCCCGACGCGTCCGCCGGCGAGAAGACGCACCGGCGCCCCTTCGTCCTGCCGGGCAGCAAGGCCGTGCTCTTCGTCGTCGGCACCTCGCGGATTACATCGTTCGACGACGCGCGGATTGAGGCGCTGTCGCTGCCCGACCGCGCGCGACATCGGCTGGTCGAGGGCGGGACGGCGCCGCAATACGTCGACGCCCTCGGCGATCTGGTCTACGTGCGGGACGGATCGCTCGTCGCACAGCCGTTCGAGCCAAATCGGCTTCAGCTGCACGGGGCGCCGGTCACCGTCGCGGAGGGCGTGTCCGAAGAGCCCGAGAACGGCGTGGCCCGCTACAGCCTCTCGACCGATGGCACGCTCGTCTTTCTGCCGCGGTCGCCCGTCGCGCCCGCCGCCATCGTGAGTCTCGACCGGCAGGGTCGCGCCACGACGTTGGCCCAGGCGCCGCTCTGGATCTCGAATGGTCGGCTCTCGCCGGACGGCACGCGGCTGGCGATCGATCCGGACGGCGCCACCCAACAGATTGCGATGATCGATCTGACGCGGAACACGACGCAGCGATTCACGTACAGTGGGACAACGCCGACCCGATCTGGACGCCCGACGGCCGTCGTCTGATCTTCATGTCGGACGTGGGTGGCGGCGCGCGGAACGTCTATTGGCGACCCGCTGACGGCAGCGGCGTCGCCGAGCGATTGACGACCAGCGGGGAGGATCAGTTGCCCGATGCCGTGACGGGTCGAGACCTCGTGTACGAGAGCTACAACTCGAAGACACAGATCGATCTCTGGACGCTCTCGCTCGACGACCGCGTGCCGCACGTGCTGTTGCAGACGCCATTCAACGAAACGGCCGCGCGGTTCTCGCCCGACGGCCACTGGCTCGCGTATCAGTCCGATCAATCCGGACAGCCGGAGGTGTACGTGCAGGCCAGGCAGTCCACCGGCCAGCACTGGCAGGTCTCTGCGGGTGGCGGCAGTCGGCCGATGTGGCTGCCGGGTGGCCGCGAGATCGCATTTCTGAAAGGCCTCGACGTGATGGCCGTGACAGTCGCGTTTGGACCGCAAGTCGCCATCGGGCTGCCGGTGAAGCTCTTCGCCTTGGCGCCGGGAGATACGGCGATCGACACGACGCGCGAGGGTCAACTGCTGGTCGCTCGCCAGGCTGCCGCGCCGGCGCTCTCTCCCACCATTATCGTCAACTGGTTCACCGACGCGCGCCGGCTCATGGGGGCGGGTCGGTAGGCCGCCTACCAGGGGTTTTTCCGGGTAGGGCCAAGGAGTCCGCGATCCCCCCGGGAGGGGTCCGGCCAGATACCAGCCTGAACGCGCTCGAGCCGTGGCAGGCCTCTTGCTCCATCGATGCTCGGAGGCAGGGCCGTGCCAGCCATACAAAAAGAGCCGCGCCCCGCGCTGACGCCCGTTCCCGCAGTCCGCCGAGTTCTGCCTCCGATCGCGGCCGAACGTCGGGGAGGCGCCGGCGCAGGCCGACGGTGGATTGGCCGAAGCCTCGTGCTGGCCGCCATCGTCGTGACCGTGGTCGTGTTGCGGCTCACGTACTTCCGGTCGGTGCCCATCCCCGTGACCGTGACCGAGGTGCGGACCGGCCGCGTCGAGGATCTCGTCACGAACAACAAAGCCGGGACGATCACCGCGCGGCGACAAGCAGCGTTGAGCCCGGAATTCGGCGGCCGCATCGTCGCGCTGCCGGTTGACGCAGGCGCGCGCGTCCGTCGCGGCGACGTTCTGATCGCGGTGGCCGACGCTGACCTGCGCGCGCAACTGGCGCTCGAGGAACGGTCGCTCGACGCCGTGCGATCGGCGGCCGCAGAGGCCTGTGCCAACGCGGAATTCGCGGTGCGCGATCTCGATCGCGTCCGCCGGATGGTGTCGGCGGGCGCCCTGGCTCAGCAGGATCTCGACCGCGCGGCCACGCAACAGACGGCCACACAGGCGACGTGCGCGGCGGCGACGTCGCGCGCCGCCCAGACGGCCGCCGGTGTCGACGTCGCACGCGTCAACCTCGGAAAGACCGTGCTGCGCGCGCCGTTCGACGCGATTGTCTCAAAGGTCAACGCCCATCTCGGCGAGTGGATCATGCCGTCGCCCGCCGGCTTGCCGATGCCGCCGGCGGTCGAGTTGATCGACGCGCGATCGATCTATGTCAAAGCACCGCTCGACGAGGTCGACGCCAGCCGGGTCAAAGTCGGGCTGCCGGTCCGCATCACGATGGACGCCTATCCCGGCCGTGCCTTCCCCGGCGTGGTGACGCGCGTCGGCGCGTACGTCTCCGAGGCGCAGCAGCAGAACCGGACGCTCGACATCGACGTCGCGTTCGACGATGCGGCCTTCGCTCAGACATTGCTGCCGGGGCTCTCGGCCGACGTCGAGGTCATCGTTCAGAAACATGACGACGTCGTACGGGTGCCTACGTCCGCGATCCTGCAGGGCGGCCGGGTGTTCGTCGTTCGCGAAAGCGTCCTGGTACCGGTGACTGTCCAGAGGGGATTGACGAACTGGGAGTTCTCGGAGATCGTCGACGGGCTGAAGGCCGGCGACCGGATCGTCGTCTCGCTCGACCGGCCGGAGGTTCGCGCCGGCGCGCACGTTCGCATCGAGTCGGAGACCGGCAAGTGATCGAGATGCAGGGCGTCGGCCGGGACTATGTGGTTGGCGGCGCGCCAGTGCATGCGCTGTCCGATGTCAGCCTGCAGATCCCGGACGGCGAGTACGTGTCGATCATGGGACCGTCCGGCTCCGGCAAGTCGACGCTGCTCAACGTCATCGGCTGTCTCGATCGACCGACGGCCGGCTGGTACGCGCTCGACGGCGAGCCCGTTGGTGCTCTCGACGAGCGCGCGCTCTCGTACATTCGCGGCCACAAGATTGGATTCGTCTTCCAGGTGTTTCACCTCGTCCCCCGGCTGACGGCGGCGGCCAACGTGGACTTGCCGATGCTCCTGGCGGGTGTGCGGCCCGTGGTCCGTGCCGATCGAGTGCGCCAGGCCCTCGAGGCGGTCGGCCTCTCCGCGCGCGCGCGTCACAAGCCCGACGAGCTTTCGGGCGGCGAGCGCCAGCGCGTGGCGATCGCCCGCGCGATCGTCATGGGGCCCGCGATTCTTCTCGCCGACGAGCCAACCGGCAATCTCGATCGCGCGTCAGGCGCGGAAGTCGTGGCGCTGCTCGAGGAGATGAACGCCGAGGGGCTGACGCTCGTCGTCGTCACGCACGATCCTGCGGTCGGCGGGCGCGCGCGTATGCGTTTGCAAATGGTCGATGGGAGGCTCACGTGAGACTTCGTGACGTCTTCCGATTTGCGGCCGGCGCGCTCGTCGGCCATCCACTTCGCACCGGACTGTCGCTCCTGGGCGTGGCCGTCGGCGTGACATCTGTCGTCGTGCTGACCAGCCTGGGCGAGGGCGCGCGCCTCTACGTGACCGGCGAATTCGCGACGCTCGGATCCAATCTGTTGATCATCGTTCCCGGTCGGAACGACACGACCGGGTTCGCGCCGCCGATTGGGGTCGCGCCGCACGATCTCACGCTCGACGATGCCGAGGCGCTGCGCCGCCTGCCCGGCGTGCGCCGGGTCGCGCCGATCGCGATTGGCAGCGCGACCGCGCGCGCCGGAGACCTGACGCGTGACACGGTGGTGACCGGCGTGACCGCCGAGTGGCAGGCGGTGCGGCGCATCGACCTGCAGAGCGGACAGTTCCTGCCCGCGGGCGACACGGATGCCGACCGTGCGCTCTGTGTCATCGGCGCGACCATCCAGTCGGAGCTCTTCCCGGGACGTCACGCGCTCGGCGATATGTTACGGGTAGGCGACGAGCGTTTTCGCGTGATCGGCGTGCTGGCGCCGCGCGGCACGAGTCTCGGCATGAACCTCGACGAGATCGTCCTGATTCCCGTCGCCCGCCACATGCGGATGTTCAACGAAACAACTCTCCCCCGCGTGCTCCTCGAGATGGCGAGTCACGACGACCTTCCCGCCGGCAAAGCGGCCGCCCAAGCGCTGTTGACGGCGCGGCACGACGAATACGACGTAACCATCGAGACCCAGGAGTCGATGCTCGCCGCGTTCTCACGGCTGCTCGGCGTGCTGACGGCTGCTCTGAGCGGCATCGCCGCGATCTCGCTGTGCGTCGCCGGCGTCGGAATCATGAACGTGATGCTGGTGTCCGTGTCCGAGCGCACGCGCGAAATTGGACTGCTGAAGGCCATCGGGGCCACGCCCACGGACGTTCTGCGCTTCTTTCTCGCGGAGGCCGCGGCGCTCTCGGTGGTCGGCGGGTTGGTGGGTCTCGTCACGGCATCGATGCTGTCCGCGGCCGGTCGCCGGCTGTTCCCCTCGTTTCCGATGCAGTCGCCTGACTGGGCGGCCCCGGCGGCCATCGTCGTCTCGTTTGCGGTGGGCATGATCTTCGGAGTGTGGCCCGCGCGGCGCGCCGCGCGGCTGGACCCGATTCGCGCCCTGACGCGCCGGTGACGTGATGGCGCCCGAAGATCTCGTCAAGTTTGCGGCGGCGTCAGTCGTCGCGCACCGTCTCCGATCGCTGCTCACGACGCTCGGCATCGTGATCGGCATCGCGTCGGTAATCCTGCTCACGTCGCTCGGGCAAGGAACGCGCGACTACATCGCCTCGGAGTTCTCGCAATTCGGGACCAACCTTCTCCAGATCAACCCCGGCCGTATCACGACCGGAGGGATGCCGACGCCAATGGGCTCGACGGTTCGCAAGCTGACGATCGACGACGCTGAAGCACTGCGGCGCGCGCCGTACGTTCAGCGAGTCGTCCCCGTGGCTTTCGGGCAGGCTCGTGTCGAGGCGGGCGAACGCGGTCGAAGCGTCTACATCTACGGCGTGACCTCAGACGTTCCGGAGGTCTGGAAGTTCGGCATTGGCAGCGGCCAGTTTCTTCCGCCAGGCGATCCCCGGTACGCGGCCTCTGTGGCCGTTCTCGGGCCGAAGCTCGCCACGGAGCTCTACGGCGACGCGGCGCCGCTCGGCACGTACCGTGCGGATCGGCGGCCGGCGCTTTCGAGTGATCGGACTGATGGCGCCCAAAGGCCAGATGCTCGGCTTCGACATCGACGACGCCGCCTACATTCCGGTTGGCGCCGCTCAGCAGGTCTTCAATCAGGACGGGCTGATCGAGATTGACGTGCTCTTCAGTAATACGAACGACTCGGCAGCCGCAGCCGACGCGGTCCGCCACGTCCTCAAGACCCGCCACGACAACCAGGAAGACTTCACGGTGACGACGCAGACCGACATGCTGCAGACGGTCGATCGCATTCTGGGCATCGTCGCCTGGGCCGTGACCGGCATCGGAGCGATTTCGCTCGTCGTGGGCGCAATCGGCGTGCTGACGATCATGTGGATCTCCGTGGGCGAGCGCACGTCGGAGGTGGGTTTGCTCAAGGCCATCGGCGCCACGCCGTCCCAGGTGCTCCTCATCTTCCTGGGCGAGGCGACGATGCTGTCGGCGGCCGGCGGCGTGATTGGCGTGCTCGTCGGCCTCGGGCTCGCCGAGGCCGTCCGTGTCGTCTTTCCTGGCTTGCCGTTCACGCTCTCCCCCATCTACGTGCTGGCGGCGATCGCGACGAGCACCGGCGTCGGGCTCGTGAGCGGTGTGCTTCCCGCCCGCCGGGCCACTCGGCTCGATCCGGTCGAGTCGCTTCACGCTGAATAGAGGGCTGATCCTTCGCAAGGGCAGTACGGTCTGTTTCAGCTTCTTGCAGCATGAAATGGGCCGGACCAGCATTCATTGCTGTCACACGACCGGGCACTACCGATAATGAGTCCGCCACGACCCATATCGGGCGACGTGACATGTTCATGACGGTCGATGATCGCGCGGCGCACGCCGGCCGGCCGACTTTGGCATCCGAACAGCTGCGCGTGATGACGGCTTGTGAAACCGTGCGTGCGCCTGGCGCGAATGTTGCTAGTGATTGGGACAAGCCTCTTTGCTGGATGGTCGAAAGGCAGGTTGCTCAATCATGCGCAAATACGCGATCGCGTGGCTCCTCGGCGTACCGGTGTCCGTGCTCGTGGTGATCTGGCTCGTCAGCCACGCAGCGTGTGGAAGCTGACGTGGCGTCGCGCGCCACGATTGCCCCGCTAGCGACAAGCTTGGGACTCCACTTCCCCCAGGGAGCTTCAGGCCGTTGCCTGCAAGCCCCGTCGCGGAACACCGCGCGGCGCTAGCGCCGTGACGTTTTCGACTTCGACGCGGCTCGCTTCTGATTCGCGCCCGTGCCGACAGCCTCGTCGTTGTTCTCCTCGTTCTCCTCGTTCTCCTCGTCGCCCTCGGTCTGAGGGTGGGCTGCTTCTGCCGCCTGCTCGTTGATGCCGCCTTCAGCAAGCTGTGTGAGCTTTTTGTCCGCAGCCTTCTCCTCCTGAGTGTTTCTTGCAGCAGGCCCGCCGCGTCGTCGTGACCCATCGCGCGCGCCCACGCGATCAACGTCCCGTACACCGCCATCTCGTAGTGCTCGGCGCGCTGGCCGGCCGCGATCAGACAGGCGTCCATCGTCGTTTCGTCGTAGTCCTCGTCCATGATGGACTTGCCTTCCTCGATGATGCCGGCGATGCCGTCGCAGTGCTTCCCGCTCGCCTGCTCGTCGATGGACTCGAAGACCTGCTCGAGACGATCGACGTGCCCTTCGGTTTCCTTGAGATGCGTTTGAAAAGCGTCCTTGCAGTTCGGGCTGCCGTCGCGGCCTTCGCTAGTTTTTGCAAGGCCTTCGTCAGCTGCTTCTCAGCGTCATAGAGGTCGCGGAGCTCGCCGATGAAGGCGTCGTGAAGTGTCGTGGTTTCTGGCATATCGAATCTCCCGCCCTGGCCGCAGCACTTCGCGTGCCACCGGTGCGGCTGGTATCCGCGCGTCACGATGACCATGACCGCTGAGGGGCCGCGCTCAACGTGTCCATGTCCCGCCCCAGTCTGGGTAGCGGTGACCTCAGATGCTGGCGGACCTCTTGCTTACAGTGTCTTCAACGACTGGACGTCCACGGATGACATGGATTCGCAACGTGGCTCACCCGAATCGAAGCCCGTGCATGGTCCCCACAGCGAAACGGGACGCTAGTATCGGTCGCTGCTGAAAGTTGGGACCGACGGCCATAGTTAGAGTGCCGGTTTCCTCAACGTTGCCCTGCGACTCAATCCAGCACTGGGAACGCGTCTTGCAACTTTGGGACGCGTGAAGAAGAAGAACTCGATGCTCGGAGGCTTACACCATGGCTGACAAACGCACGTCGGTGTTCGGCATCTACCCAAGTTCCCTTTCCGCCGATAGCGGCGTCGATGCTTTGGTCCGCGCAGGCTTTCCGGTCGGGAACATTTCGATGTTGCTGTCCGACGCGAGCTCCAGGGAGCTTGCGCACGAGAAGCACACGAAGGCGCCCGAAGGCACCGCGACAGGCGCCACGGCGGGCGGCGCGATTGGCGGCACGCTCGGGCTGCTCGTTGGCATCGGGGCGATCGCCATCCCCGGCCTCGGTCCGTTCATCGCGGCCGGGCCAATCATGGCCACCCTCGCCGGAATCGGCGCCGGTGGCACAGTCGGCGGTCTGCTTGGAGCGCTGTCCGGGCTCGGCATTCCGGAGTACCGAAGCCAAGCGGTACGAGGGCCGGGTCAAGAACGGCGGCGTCCTCGTGTCCGTGCATTGCGATACTTCGGACCAGATCAAGCGCGCCAAGGACGTGCTGAAGAGTTCGGGCGCCGAAGACATTGCCTCGGCCGGCGAGGCGAAGAGCGAGCACCCGGCTGTGCGCTGATGCCGGCGTCACTCCATCGCGAACGGCGGCTCCACGGACCGCGCGCGAGCCTTCAGGGCTGATACATGAACGTCTCGATGCTTCGCCGGACGCTCTTCGGCCGCCGGCCACGAGCGAGCTTCATCGCGTAGGCGCGGTTCGGCAACGCTCGTCGCGATGGCCAGCGAGATCTTCCGGATCTCCCGCAGCGGCGGATAGAGCGCGCCCTGGTCGAGATCCTTGCTGCCGCACCAGGTTCGCCAGCGTGCGCGCGGCCACGAGAAACAGCTCGTCGGGCAGCGTGCGGGCGCGGCACGCCACGGCGCCCAGGCCGATGCCGGGAAACACGTAGGCGTTGTTTCCCTGCGCCGGCCGGAGCATCCTGCCGCCGTAGGTCACGGGCGCGAACGGGCTGCCGCTCGCGAAGATCGCCCGTGCCGCCGCTCCACGCGTATGCCTGCTCCGGCGTGCACTCGGCCCGCGACGTCGGGTTCGACAGCGCGAAGATCACCGGCCGCGGGTTGATCTCGCTCATCCGCTCGATCACCGCCTGCGTGAACGTCCCTGGAGCGCCGGTGGCGCCGATCAGCACGTGCGGCCGGATGGCGTCGATCGCGTCGAGGAAGCCGAGCGGCGGGTGATCGTGCGCGTACGGAAGGTTGTGCGCCATCAGGTCCGTGCGCGCCTTCACGACCAGGCCGTTCACGTCCACGAACCACAGATGCCGGCGCGCGCTTCGTCGGGCTCGAGGCCCTCGTCGACGAACGCCGCGGTCATCAGATCGGCGATCCCCGTGGCCGCCGAACCGGCGCCGAGGAACATGATCCGCAGATCCTTGAACGGCACGCCGCGTGATGCGCGTCGACGAATACACGCCGGCCAGCGCCACGGCCGCCGTGCCCTGGATGTCGTCGTTGAAGCAGAGCACACGGTCCCGGTACCTGTTCAGCAGCGCGTACGCGTTCGGCGTCAGGAAATCCTCGAACTGGATCAGCGCATCCGGATAGCGCGACTGCACGGCCGTCACGAACTCGTCGACGAGATCGAAATACGGCTTTGCCCTCCAGCCGCCTGCGCGGGTAGCCGAGATACAGCACGTCGTTCCGCAGCTCCTCGTTGTTCGTGCCGACGTCGAGCGTCACCGGCAGGCACGCGCCTCGGATCGATGCCGGCGCAGGCGGTGTAGAGCGCCAGCTTGCCGATCGGGATGCCCATGCCGTTGGCGCCGAGGTCGCCCAGGCCCAGAATGCGCTGGCCGTCGGTGACGACGATGACGCGGATGTCTCGTTGCGGCCAGTTGCGCCAGGATCCGGCGGATCTGTCCGCGGTCGTCCGGGGTGATGAAGAAGCCCTTCGGGTCCCTCGCGATGTGCGAGAACTCCCGGCACGCCTCGCCGACCGTCGGCGTGTAGATGAGCGGCAGGATCGCGATCGATGTGGGCGATGACCGTCTGGTAGAACAGCCTGCTCGTTTCGCTCCTGCAGCGCCGACAGCAGCATGTATCGATCGATGTCGCGCGGCAGCCGCTCGAGGTTCGTCATGACCCGCTCGCACCATCTGCTGCGGCGGTCGCGACGCCATATGGCAGCAGCCCGCTGAGGCCGAGACGATCCCGGTCCTTCCGCGCGAAGGTGATGCCTCGTTGAGCGCCTTGTCGCGGAGAACGTCGAAACCGCGTTTCATGTGCGTTCCCTGCCCGCATCGCGTGCACGATGGCCACGACGACCGGGCCCCAGACCGTGAGCAGGATGTTGCCGATCGCGTACGGCACGGTGTAGGCCAGCGAACCGATGTTGCTGCCGCTCGCCTCCCGCAGCGCGTTCAGGCCCGGCGTGCAGGTCTGGGCGCCGGCGAGACCGCCGAGGGTCATCAGCGGGCTCATCTTCAGACGTAGCGCGCCGCGATGGTCCCGACCGCGAGCGGCACGACGGTGACGATCATGCCGGCCACGAGGATGCTGAGCGAAGAACGCGCCGCCGCTCGCGCGGTACGCCTCGACGGCGTGCGGCCCGGCCTGCATGCCGACGACGGCGATGAACACGATCAGGCCGATGTCCATCAGCAGCCGCTGCGCCGGCTCGGGAATCGAGCCAAAGACCGGATAGCGGCTGCGCGCCCAGCCGGCGACGAGGCCAACCACCAGGATCGAACCGGACGTTCCCGAGCCCGAGCGACGATGCCGCTGGCGTTGAGCTTGAGCAGCCCGAAGCAGCATGCCGGCGCAGATGCCGCCGGCGAGAAACGTCAGGTCGGTCTTCGACAGGTCGCGCTCGACGAACCCGATGTGCTCGCCCGCGCGTTCGACGTCGTCGGGCGCGCCGACGATGCGCAGGATGTCGCCGCGCTGCACCTCGGTCCACGGCTCGCGCGGAATCAGCTCGGTGCCGCGCTGCAGCGACTCGAGGTAGACGCCACGCGCCTTCGGATCCTGGCGCAGCTCGCCGAGCGTCTTGCCGTTGACGTCGCGACTGGTCACCACGACCGCCACCGTCTGAGCGGCACCGACAGCAGCGCCGCATCGTCGATTTCCCGGCCGATGTCGCGCTCCGCGTCGACGAACGCGCCGCGCCGCGCGGACACGACGAGCCGGTCGCCGGGCTTCAGCGCCAGCGCCGGATCGAGCTTCAGCAAGGCGTCGCCGCGCTGCACGCGGTGCACCGACAGCCGCCCGTCCGCGTAGCGCTGCTCGAACGCCTCGACGGTCGAGCCCGCGACTTGCGGATTTTCGACGCCGTACGCGCGGAGGCTGAATTGCGCGCCAGAGAAGAGCCGCTTCTCGTGCCGCGGCCCGACAGTTTCTGCTCGAGCGCCTTCGCTTCGCTCCGGAGATCCGCGCGCATGATCTTCGGGCCGAGCCACGTGAGGAACAGGATCAGGCCGAGGTCGCCGAAGCCGTACGTGATCGCGTCGGCGAGCGGCGCGTTGGCCATGAGCGCGGTCTTCTGCACCGCGTCAATCGGCAGCTCGGCGATCGCGCTGAGGCCCGTGCCGAGCGCCGCCGACTGCGTCATGCCGCCCGAGAGCAGTCCGACGGCGATGCCTTCGTCGAAGCTGAAGATCGCGGCCATGACGAGCACGGTGGCCAGCCCGCTCAGCGCCACGACCAGCGCCAGCACGATCTGCGGGACCGCCTCCTTCTTCAGGCTGCCGAAGAACTGCGGGCCGACCGAATAGCCGATCGAGAACAGGAACAGGTAGAAGAACGCCCAGCGCAGCAGGTCGGGCAGCTCGGGCTTCGCGAGGATGCCGATGATCATGCCGGCAATCAGCGTGCCGACCACCGATCCGAAGCCGACGCCCTTGAAGTGAAAGCGCCCGATGATCGTGCCGAGCAGGATGCTCAGGAACAGGCACAGCTCCGGGAGCTGATGCAGGAGCCCCGCAAGCGACGCGATCACGAAGGCCTCTGCCTCGAGCGCCCGGGGCGGCCCTGACCGGTCATGGCGACCGGATCGAGCACCTCGGCAATCTGCTGCTCGGTCAAGAGCCCTTTCTCGCGCACCAGCTCGATAATTCCGCGGCCGGTCTTCATGGCCTCAGCCGCGAGCTCGGTGGATCGGTCGTACCCGATCACGGGATTGAGCGCCGTGACGACGCCGATGCTGTACTCGACGTAGTGTCGGCAGGCGTCGGCGTTGGCCGTGATGCCGTCGACGCAGTGCACGCGGAGCGTCCGCACGGCATTCATGAAGAGCGTCTGCGCCTCGAAGATGCACGCGGCAATGACCGGCTCGAACACGTTGAGCTGCAGCTGCCCTCCTTCGGCGGCCATCGCGACGGTCAAGTCGCTGCCAATCACCCGGAAGCAGACCATGTTCACGACCTCTGGAATCACCGGATTGACCTTGCCGGGCATGATCGACGACCCGGGCTGTTTGGCCGGCAGGTTGATCTCGTGCAGTCCGCAGCGGGGCCCCGATGACAGCAGACGCAGGTCGTTGCAGATCTTCGAGAGCTTGATGGCCAGGCTCTTCATGCAGGACGAATACAGCACGAACGCCTGGGTGTCCTGCGTCGCCTCAATCAGGTTCTCCGCGAGGTGGATCGGCAGGCCGGAGATCGCCGCCAGATGCTTCGTGCACGCGGCCGCGTACCCGGCGGGCGCGTTCAGCCCGGTGCCAATCGCCGTGGCGCCCATGTTCGTTTCACACAGCACGCGCTGAATCGCCTCGAGCGCCTGCACCTCGCCGCCGAGCGTGGCCGCAAACGCCTCGAATTCCTGGCCGAGCGTCATCGGCACCGCATCCTGCAGCTGCGTGCGGCCCATCTTCAGCACGTGCTGAAACTCGATGCCCTTGGCCCGGAACGCGGCAATCAGCTCGTTGACCGCAGCGACCAGCTGGATGTTGCCCAGCGCCATCCCGACGTGCAGCGCCGACGGATACGCATCGTTCGTCGACTGCGAGCAGTTGACATGGTCGTGCGGATCGCAATGAAAGTACTCGCCTTTGTGATGGCCCATCAGCTCGAGCGCGCGATTGGCGATCACCTCGTTGGCGTTCATGTTCGTCGACGTGCCGGCTCCGCCTTGAAAGACGTCGAGCTGGAACTGGCCGTGCAGCTTGCCGTCGATGAGCTCCTCGCAGGCCCGCTCGATGCCCGCCAGCACGTCCTTGCTGAACTGGCCGGCCTCGAAGTTGGCGCGCGCGGCGGCCATCTTCACCATGCCGAGGCCTCTGATCAGGCTGGGATAGAACGCCAGCTGCACACCGGAGATGTGGAAGTTCTCGAGCGCACGGGCGGTCTGGACGCCGTAGTAGGCGCCGGCCGGGACGGCCTTGTCGCCCAGCAGATCGTGTTCGATGCGTGTGTCGGTCGTCGACATGAGTTCTCCTCCCAGACTCCGTGGGACGCGCCCGTCCGATGGCGGGCGCCGGCTCGGAGGCGGTGCAAGCCGCGTACCCGAGCGCCAGTGACTGACTGTATCCAGAAACCACACAATCTGCGGTCCTTCGTCGGCTGCGTGTCGCCGCCACGTCGGGGGGAATCGCCGTGCGGACTCCGTCCTGTCGGAGATTGCGCGGAGTGTCGGAGGTGGCTGATGAAGGTGGCAAGCTTCAGGTTCCTGGGACCCGACGTACCGGCGTACCTGCGTACCCGTCCATCAGGTGTACCATTCGACGCGATGCCGTGGCGTCCACCGACCAACCTTCAGTGGCGGCTCGTGGCGGTCGTCGTCGTCTTTGCCGCAGTGTTCTGGCCGCCCGATGCGGGCAAGAGCCTGGCAATGAAGGCCCTCAACCGGGCGGTCGATCCCGGCGGTACGCTCCCGGTCCTCTCCGGGCCTCTTGCGCTGGGGCTGGGCGACGATCCCGACGCCGTCAGCGCCCACGACCTCGAGGAACAGCGGGTACTACGCGCTCTACAACAGCGGCGGCTGGATGCGCCGACGACTCGAGCTGAAGGTCGCCTCCGACCCGCTCTCACCCTCGACCCAGCGACAGTTGCTCACGGTGCTCGTCGTCGTCACGGTGCTGCTCGCATGGCGCTTGCCAGGCCGGAAGACGCCTACTTGATCGTGATCTTCTCGACCGTCCAGGTCGAGCAGTCGCCCTTGTAGATCACCGATCCGGATTCGCAGTGCAGTTCGTGGACGAGGCAGCCGGTCTGGCCGTGTCCCAGGCCCGTCTGCGCCCACCCGAGGAGCTTGCCGGTGAGATCCAGCTTGTAGATCTTGCCGTTGCCGTCGCCGCTGAAGAGGTACTGCGTCGCACCCGGGGTGATGCAGATGCTCCACGGCGCGCCGATGTTCTCGATGGTCCTCAGGGAGTTCAGGTCGTTGTCGAACACCTGGATGCGGCGGTTGCCGCGATCGGCAACGTAGACGTCGCCGCTGGCGTCCGTCGCGATCGCGTGTGGCGTGTTGAACTGGTTGGGCCCCGCGCCGTGGGTGCCGAGCGTCTTGACCCAGGTTCCGTCCTTCGCGATCTTGACGACGCGCGAGTTGTTGTAGCCGTCGGCGACGAAGACGTTGTCCTGGGCGTCGAACGCGACGTCGGTCGGCCGGTTGAACGTGCCCATCGTGCCGGCCGGGTACCGTTCTTCGCTCTTCTCGCCGCGTTCGACGAATCGCTCCAGGTAGTCGATCGCCTCGGTCTTGCGGCCGAGCACCATCGACACCATGGCCTGCGGGTTGAACTTCACGATCATGTTCGCGCCTTCGTCCGTCATCCACACGTTGTCGTGCCGATCGACGCGAACCGTGTGCGCGAACGAGGCGGCGTAGTTGTCGGGGCCCCACTGCTTCACGAATTTCAAGGCCTGGTCGAACTCGTAGAGCTGCGATGCGGTGGCGCCCTTCGCCGGCCCCACGTTGCCGCTTCGGGTGAACACGAACAGGTGGCCCTGCGAGTTCTTGGCCACGCCGACGGCCTCGCCGATCGTGTGATTCGGCACGACCAGCGGCAGCACGTCCTCCGCGATCTGCAGCTGCGGCGTCGATTGCTCGACCACCTGCTGCCGCGCCGCCGCCGACTGCTGATCCGCCGCCGGCGTGCCGCGTTCGGCGTGCCCAATCGCCAGCATCGTGGCGATCCCGGCCGTGACGATGAGCGAGCGCTTCATCTGAACCTCCATGGGGCTAGCCGCCGACCTTGTACTTGTCGATGAGCGCCTGCAGCCCGTCCGTGCCCTTGTGCCGGTACGTATAGTACTTGGTCAACTCGTCCAGCACCTGATCGTGCGAGGCCTTCAGCGCGGCGACGCCATCCGACAGGCCGACAAAGTGCGCGTCGTAGTCGATCACTTCGTCGAGTTTGGCCTGCGCCTGCCGGACGACGTCGCCGGCCGCCGCTGACGGCAGAGCCCGCGCCTGGTCGACGAGCGCCTGATACTGCTGGTTGGCAATCTCGCCGAGCAGCAGGAAGTTAGTGGCGTCCTTCGGATCGATCTCCGCGGCCTTCTTGAAGCGCGCCATCGCTTCGTCGGGCTTGTTGGACAGGTACGCCGCAACGCCGACCGACTGCTGCAGCGGGCCGAGCCACTTCGCCTTGTACTCGTCGAACACCGCCTGGTCGACGCCGTCCGGTTTCTGCGGCGCCTCGAGCAGATCGATCGTCGTGAGCGCGTACTTCTGGCTCTGAGCCAGATGCGCGGTGTTCTTGTGCTTGGCCTGGTCGATGCCGACGAGCGCCAGGCGCGTCATCACCGCGATGTCGTTCGGATGGCGCGTCAGGTAGTCCTCGCCCGCCTTGAACGCGTCGTCGACCTTGTTCGTCCGGGCCGCCGCATCGATCACGAGCGGGAGAATGATGTCGCTGTCGGAGGGCGCTTTGAACGTCGAGCGGAACGTCTCGCTCAGGGCGAGCTGCTGGGCCGGGGCGTCGACCGCGCTGATCTTGGCGGCCAGAATCGTTGGCCATCGGCGTGATGAGCGAGCTGTTCGGGTACTTCTTGACGAACTCGGCAGCAGCGGCGAGCGCGGTCTTCGCGTCCTGACGGTCGGTGACCGCCTTCGCCGCCTTCAGCTCCGCGTCACCGGGCGGCTTGGAGGTCTGAGCCAGCGCCGCCGTCGCTCCGAAGGCCAGGACGAACGCGAGCCCACTCATCCACCGACGTAATGCCGACGTGCCCATCGCACGCTCCCTGGTTGTCGAGGGTCCATATTAGAACGACGCGCTCGTCATCCGCCAAGACGATGGTCAGGGTCGAGAGCCACGGATTGCGGCGGACCTCCGTGGGCCACGGGTGCACGGCTGAGGGAGATATACTCGCCGGCATGTTGACCGCCTGGTGGCTCGACGCGTCCCTGCTCGAATCGCCGCGGATCCGGACACAGGAGCACGTTTGTCCCACCACGGAGAATCCCAACGTCGCCTCGAGAAGTGGTTACGCCGGTCGGTCTCGCGGCGATCGCTGCTGACATCCGGCGCGTTGTTGTGCGGCTGGCCGTACGCCCGACTGGTAGCCAAGGGCGCTTCCCTGCTCGCGCCCCGCTGGACGACGACGCCCTTCGCACTTGGCGTCGCCTCGGGCGATCCCTCGTCCTCGGGCGTCGTGCTATGGACGCGGCTGGCGCCCGATCCCCTCAACGGCGGTGGCATGGACCCCGCGCCCGTGGCGGTGAACTGGGAGCTCGCGACCGACGAGGGCATGAAGCGAATCGTGAAGCGCGGATCGGAGACCGCCACGGCCGAGTGGGCTCACTCCGTTCATGCCGAAATCGACGGCCTCGAGCCCGATCGATGGTACTGGTATCGCTTCACATCTGGCGGCGCGGAAAGCGTGGTGGGCCGGACGCGCACGCTGCCGCTCGCCGCGTCGGCTCCTGATCGACTGCGATTCGCGTTCGTCTCGTGCCAGCACTACGAGCAGGGTCTGTACACGGCGTACCGAGCACCTGGCCGGCGAAGACGTCGACCTGATCTTCCACCTCGGCGACTACATCTACGAGAACGCCGGAACCGACGGTCGCGTGCGCCGGCACGCCGGCCCGAAGCTGCTGACGCTCGACCAGTACCGCGCGCGCTACGCGCAGTACAAGAGCGACCCCGCGCTGCAGGCCGCCCACGCGCTGGCGCCCTGGTTCGTCACGCCTGACGATCACGACGTGCAGAACAACTACGCGAACGACGTGTCGGAGCGCGAGGATCCGCGCGACGCGTTCCTGCTCCAGCGAGCCGCGGCCTACCGCGCGTACTACGAGCATCAGCCGCTGCGACGCACGTCCATGCCGCGCGGGCCGGCCGCGCAGTTCTACCGGACGAGCGGCTGGGGCACGCTGGCCTCCTTTCATATCCTCGACACCCGGCAGTTCCGGACGAACCAGCCGTGCGACGACGGCACGAAGGCGCCGTGCGCGGAGACGTTCGACCCGCAGGCAACCATCATGGGTCCCGAACAGGAGCAGTGGCTCTTCGAGGGACTGCGATCGTCACCGGCTCGCTGGCGTTTTATTCCGCAGCAGGTGATGGTGGCACGCGTCGATCAGCAGCCCGGCCCCGAGCAGCGTTTCTCGATGGATCAATGGCCGGGCTACGACGCCGAGCTCCGGCGCACGATGAAATTCCTGGCCGAGGCCAAGCCGTCCAATCCGATCGTGCTGACGGGCGACATCCACAACCACTACGTGAACGACCTCAAGCTCGATTTCGATGATCCGCGCTCGCCGACGGTCGGCGTCGAGCTGGTGGGCACGTCGATCTCGTCAGGCGGCGACGGCGTGGATCATTCCACTCGGACCGCCGCCATGCTGGCCGAGAATCCGTTCGTCAAGTTCTTCAATGGGCAACGCGGGTACGTCACGTGCCATCTCACGCCCGACGCTTTGCGCGCGGATTACCAGGGCGTCGACTACGTCTCGCGCCCCGGCGCGCCGAAGGTCACGCGCGCCTCGTTCGTCGTCGAAAACGGCAAGCCCGGCGCCGAGCGCGCCTGACGGGATCTCCGCCGCCAGCGGGCGTAGAATGCCCTCGCCGGAGGTCAATCATGTTGTATCGACGTCTCGTGTTCGCGCTGGGTCTTGTGGGTCTCGTGGGCTTTGCCGTCGCGCCGGGCGTGCATCAGCCTCTCGTCGCGTTGGGCAGTGCCGTGCAGGCCGGCGGCGGACAGGGACGCGGTGGAGCCGGCGGCGGGGGCGGCCCCATGCCGACGATCGAGGATCGCACGAGCGGCATGCGCAAGATCGACGGCTTCTTCCCGCTGTACTGGGACGAGCGCGCCGGGACGATGCTGCTCGAGATTCCGCGCTTCGACACGCGACGTTCCTGTACGTCACCGGGCTGTCGGCCGGTCTCGGCTCGAACGACATCGGCCTCGATCGCGGTCGGCGGCGGCGGCGCGCGCTCGTGCGCTTCCAGCGCGTCGGGCCGAAGGTCCTGCTCGTCCAGCCGAACCAGTCGTTCCGCTCGAGCAGCGCGCAACCCGCTCGAGCGCAAGTCCGTCGAGGACTCGTTCGCGCAAGTCGATCCTCTGGGGCTTCACCGTCGCCGGCCGAATCGAGCGGCCGCGTGCTGGTCGACGCGACGCCGTTCTTCCTGCGCGACGGATCCAACGCGGCCAGCGCGCTGCGGCCCGGGCACCTACCGGCTCGATCCGACGCGCAGCGCGTTCTACCTGCCGAACACGCGCAACTTCCCGAAGAACACCGAAGTCGACATGACGCTGACGTTCGTGAACGACGGCGGCGGCGGGCGCGGCGGCGGCAACGCGGCCGGCCCGTCGCAGGGTCCGCAGCCGATTGGCGCGGGCAACGGCGGCGGCCGCGGCGGGCGGCGGCGGCCGCGGCGGCGGGCTGTTCTCCGGCACGGTGGCGAGCGTGACGCCGTCGGCCGACGCGGTCACGATGCGCGAGCACGCGTCGTTCGTCGAGCTGCCCGACGACAACTACAAGCCGCGCGTCGACGATCCGCGCGCGCGGCTACGGCGGCATGACCTTCGTGGACTACAGCGTGCCGATCGGCGAGCCGATGCGTCATGCGCTACATCCGCCGCCATCGCCTCGAGAAGAAGGATCCGACCGCCGGCGATGAGCGACGCCGTGAAGCCGATTCAGTACTGGGTCGATTCGGGCGCGCCGGACGACGTGAAGCAGGCGCTGCTCGAGGGCGCGCGCTGGTGGACGCAGGCGTTCGAGGCCGCCGGCTTCCGCAACGCGTTCAAGGTGGACGTGCTGCCCGACGGCGCCGATCCGATGGACATCCGCTACAACATGATCAACTGGGTCCACCGCTCGACGCGCGGCTGGAGCTCGGGCGGATCGGTCGCCGATCCGCGCACGGGCGAGATCATCAAGGCGACCGTCACGCTCGGATCGCTGCGCGATCGGCAGGACTACATGATCTTCGAAGGCCTGCTGTCGCCCTACGCCACCGGCACCGAGAAGCCGCACGATCCTCTATCAGACGGCGCTCGCGCGCATCCGCCAGCTGGCCGCGCACGAAGTCGGCCACACGCTCGGGCCTCGGCCACAACTACTACGACAGCAGCAAGGGCTGGATCTCGGTGATGGACTATCCGCATCCGCTCGAGAGCCTGAAGGCGGACGGAACGATCGACATCTCGCAACGCCTACCCGGCGCGCATCGGCGACTGGGACAAGGTCACGATCAACTACGGCTACCGGCAGTTCGCGACCGGGCACGGACGAGAAGGCCGGCGCTCACCAAGATCCTCGACGACGCGTGGGCGCAGGACATCCGCTACTTCACCAACCAGGACATCGACTCCATCCGCGCGTCGAGCAGTGGTCGAACGGCGTCGAACCAGGCCGACGAGCTCACGCGGCTCATGAAGGTGCGCCGCGCGGCGCTGAACCGCATCGGCGAGCACACGATCCGCGCCGGCGCGCCGATGACGACGATCGAAGAGCCGCTCGTGCCGATCTTCATGTATCACCGCTACGCGGTCGAGAGCGCCGCGTCGATGGTCGGCGGCCAGGACTACATCTACGCGATGCGCGGCGACGGCCGGACGCCGACGAAGTGGGAGTCGGCGGCCAATCAGCGCAAGGCGCTCGACGTCGCTCGCGGCGACGCTGAAGCCGTCCGAGCTGACCGTGCCGCAGCGCGATCCTGGATGCGATCCCGCCGCGGCCGCCGGGCTATGGCATGCATCGCGAGCTGTTCCCGCGGACGACCGGCGAGGCGTTCGATCCGATCACGCCCGGCGACGATCGCCGCGGACGTGACGATTGGCTTCGTGCTGCAGCTCGATCGCGCGGCGCGCATGGTCGCGCAGCACGCGGTCGATCCGGCGCTGCCGGGCCTCGAGGAGGTCATCGACCGGCTGACCGCGGCGACGTTCGACGCGCCGACGGCGACGCCCTACGAGGCGGCGGTGCGGCGCGCGGAGCAGCGCGTGCTCGTGAGCCGCGTGATGTGGCTCGCGCAGGGATCGCCCAACAACGACGTGCGCGCGATCGCGTCGCTGCGGCTCGAGCGGCTCGCCGCGCGCCTGCGGACGCAGACCGGCACCGGCGATGCCGAAATCGGCCACCGCGCGCTGCTCGCCGCCGACATCAAGCGCTTCCTCGAGCGATCGCAGGACGCAGGTGGGCATCGTGCCGATGCAGCCGGCGCCGCCCGGCGCGCCGATCGGCGACCTCGGGCAGGACTGGTTGAGCACGCCCGGCTGGTGCGCCTGGGATGATCAGGCGCCATGGCGGTGGCTCTACTACGATCCGGCCTGGTGATCGCGCGGCGAACGCACCGGACCTCTTGACGGGCCGGGTCCCCCACCGGGGCCCGGCCCTTGTCGTTCTTCGCCGCGGGCACGTCCCCGCCGACGCCGCGACCCGCGCACGCGCCGCCGTTGGATTGGGGGTCAGCGAGGCCCCGCCGCCCCGGGTTGAGATAGTTGACGCCCGTGTTCGCGAGGAAATCAGAGCGTCGGTTTGCGCCGCGCGGCGGCCTCGAGCAGCGTCTGGTGCTTGACGCAATACGGCGTCCACGGCACGGCGTCGAGGCGCTTCTCTGGAATCGGGCGACCGTCGACCAGGCAGCGGCCGTAGGTCCCGTCCTCAATCCGCCGGAGCGCGTCCCGGACCTGCTGGAGCACGGCCGCGTCGAGCTCCGCTTCCGTAAAGTCCTCGCTCTCCGACTCGTCGGCGACGCTCAGGTCGCCCGAATCCGCCGCGGTGTCGATCACCTGCTCGCGCCCGCGGCTGATATCGCCCGCGGCGCTCTTCGACAGCCTGGTTTCGAGCGAAATGAGCTGCCGCCGGTAGACCTGAACGTCCATGTGACTCCTTCGTCCCCCGGCGCCGGCACGTTCCGCGAGTGGATTGACCACCGCCACTCCGCCGTAGTCCCGGCCATCGGCGAGATCCTCAGAGTACAGCACTTCGGCGCGATAGAGCTGCGTTCGCACCCACTCGAGCTCGAGGAGCGCGGCGCCGGCGACCGCGCGCGCGAACCCGGCGAGCCTGGCGGGACGCCGACTCGTCAGGGAATTCCCGCGCGGGAAGAGAAATTCTCCCTCTCAGTCGCGCAGATGCAGGGGAGCGGCCGGCGTTTCGTCCTGACCGCCAGGCGCCGACCGGCGGCGCAAGGCGACGAGGACGGTGGCGATGATGGCGGTGATCGCCAGTCCGGTCCCTACGAGCAGCCGTGTCTCCGGGATGGCCCAGCTGACGGCCAGGCCAACGGAAAGGACAGCAAGACTGACCCAGACGCCGAATGGAGTCGTCGACGAACGGTGAGCGAGGCGCATGGCCATAATCGCCTCCAGGTTGGGTTGGAACGAGAACTACTGGAATTAGGCGCTTCGGCGGTCGGGTTGTCAAGCAAGCATGCCGACTCGCCTGGCGCTCGCGCGATAGGTCGGGGACCGGAGCCCAGCCCTCATTGTTCTTCGCCGCCGGCGCGTCCCCGCCCGCCGGCCGCGCCGATCTGGTACTCCTTCGGCGGCTCGACGCCGATCAGCCAGCGGACGAAGTAGTCCCATCGCCGCCGCATCATGTAGTTCGACGCGGCGCCGTATCCGTGATTCGCATTCGGGATCATCAGCAAGTCGAAGTCCTTGTTCGCCTTGATCAGTGCGTCGGCCACGAGCATGGTCTGGTAGGGCGGGACGTTGGTGTCCATCGTGCCGTGCGCGAGCAGCAGGTGGCCTTTCAGATTCTTCGCGAAATTCTGATTGGCCTCGGCGTCGTAGCTGTCCGTGCCGTCGGCATTCTTCACCACGAGGCCCTGGTATCGCTCGCCCCAGTCGTCTTCGTTCTCACGCTGATCGTGATTGCCCGACTCGGCGATACCGACCTTGAAGAAGTCCGGAAAGCGGAACATTGCCGTCGTGGTCGCGAAGCCGCCGCCCGAGTGGCCCCAGATGCCGGCACGATTGATGTCGATCCACGGGTAGCGGTGCGCTAGCTCCGTCATGCCCGCAATCTGATCGGGAATCGTGTTGTCCCGCCCCATCGCCCCGTAGTACGCGTCCTGGAACGCCTTCGATCGGCCCGGCGTGCCCATGCCGTCAATGGTGACGACGATGAAGCCCAGCTCGGCGAGCGCCTGGCGATCGCCGCGCGCCGCAGTAAAGGCGCGGCTGCCCGTGCTGCCGGTCTGCGGCCCGGGATAGACGTTGTTCACAATCGGGTACTTCTTCGTTGGATCGAAATTGGTCGGCCGGAACAAGAGCCCGTAAATGTCCGTCTTGCCGTCGTGCGCGGTCATCTTGATCGGCAGCGGCGGCTTCCATCCCGTGGCCAGGAGCTTCGAAGATCTCCGCCTTCTCGAGCGGCAGCACGAGCTGGCCGTCCGCGTCGCGGAGCACGACCAACGGCGGCACGTCCGGCTTCGAGAACGTGTCGATCAGATAGCGGCCCGACGGCGCAATCTGAATCGCGTGCGTGCCGTCGTCGGGCGTGAGCGACACGAGGTGCTGGCCATCGAGGCCGACGCGGTAGAAATGCAGGAAATAGGGATCCTGCCCGGGCTCGCGGCCGTTGGCGCCGAACCAGATCGTCCGCGACGGCTCGTCCACGCGCGCGATCTGCATTACCGGTCCTTCGCCCCTGGTGATCTGATTCTTCAGCGCGCCGGTCGTCAGATCGTAGAGATAGAGCTGGCCAAAGTTGTCCCGCTCCGAATACCAGATGAACTCGTTCGTCGCCCAGAGCACGCGCCAGCCGCTGCGTGACTCGTACTGCGTCGCGACGGTCTCGTCATAGACCTTGCGCACCGCGCCCGTCGCGGTGTCCGCCACGCTCAGCCAGACGTGCTTGTGGTCGCGCGAGACCGACGCGATCGCGAGGTGCGAGCCATCGGGGCTCCAGTTGTAGTCGTTCATGCTCAGGTCGTCGCCGAGCGTCGCCCGATGGAAATCCGGCGGCATCTGGAGGCGCGTCGTCCGCCCGGATTCAACGTCGATGACCACGCGATGGACCATCGCCATCACTGGATCGCCAGGCAACGGGAATTTCGCGGTGCGCAGCGTGGGATGCCCGACGACGGTCGGGACGAGATACATCTCGCCGACCTGCCGCTCGTCCTGCTGTTGCGTTGCGACTGTCTTCGAATCGGGCGACCACGAGACGATCGCGCGATCGCTGCCGCTCCAGCCCGCGTTGTCGGTCGCGTATCCGAAATACTGCTCGCCGTCGGTCGTGAGCTGGCGCTCGCGACCGCGTGGCGGCGTCGCGCACCCACAGGTTCCAGTCGCGAATGAACACGCCGTGGGCGCCGTCGGGCGACATCGCAACGGGCTTGCCGTCCGACGACGCGACTGTCGCGCCGCCGCGGCCACCGCGACCGCCGCCACCCCGGCCCGCACCACCGCGCCCGGAGCCCGCGACCACCGCCGACTCGGCCGGGCAGCCGGCAACGGCGGGCGTGCACACGGTTCGGGTCTTCGTCGCCGGATCGACGAGGATCGTCTGCGTGCTCCCGTCGACGAGGCTGGTGCGATACCAGAAGCGATCGGCGCCGAGCGGGATCCAGGTCGGCGAGACGGCGCCGCCGACGACCAGGCCCGCGAGCGCAGGCGCCAGAAACTTCTCGGCGCGCGCGTAGTCCGCAGCCGTCACGGCCTGACCCGCCTGCCGGGCGTGGAGGTGTGGGACTGCGAACGCGCCGGCCATCGCGAGCAGGCACGCGGACGAGCGGAAGATGAGGCGCATGGCGGGAGTATAAGGCGCCGCGCGCGGGAAATCCGGAGGTATGATTCCCGCATCTGATCGCATGGTTGGCAGCACACTTTCGCACTACGCGATCGACGCCAAGATCGGCCAGGGCGGCATGGGCGCGGTCTACCGTGCGCGCGATACGGTGCTCGGCCGGATCGTCGCCATCAAGCTGCTGACGAAGGACGTCACGGCCGATCCGGAGCTTGGTCCGCGCATCCTTCGCGAGGCCAAAGCCGCGTCGCGGCTCAACCACCCCAACATCGTCACCGTTCACGAGCTGGCCCGCAGCGGCGACACCGAATTCATCGTCATGGAGTTCGTCGACGGCACGCCGCTCTCGTCGGCGATCGCCACCGGCGCGCTACCCGTCGAACGCGTGATCGACGACGCCATCCAGATCGCCGACGCCCTGGCCGCCGCCCACGAGTCGGGCCTGGTGCATCGCGACGTCAAGCCCGGCAACGTGATGGTGACGCCGAGCGGCAGGATCAAGGTCCTCGACTTCGGGCTCGCGCGGCATCTGCCGGCGGAGCCGGGCGCGGAAACGCGCCACGCGACGACCGAGTTTCAGACGGCCCAGGGCGTCGCCGGCACGGTCGGGTACATGGCGCCCGAGCAAATCGAGGGTCAGCCGGCGGACGCGCGGAGCGATGTCTTCTCGCTCGGCGTCGTCATGTACGAAATGCTGACAGGTCGGCGTCCGTTCGGCGGCGACACGGCATGGGCGACGCTGCAGGCGACCGTCACGAGTGACGCACCGGACGTGACGCGCGTGCGCGCTGACGCGCCGCCGGCGCTCGCGCGCGTCATCAGGCGCGCGCTGGCGCGGCGTCCCGAGGATCGCTATCCGTCCGCGCGCGAGCTGGCCCACGACCTGCGTGCGCTGCGCGCGCCGGCGAGCGTCCCGGCCGCCGAGCGATCGCGGCGCTGGATCGTCGTCGGGGTTGTGGCCGTGATCGCGGCCGGCGCAATCGGGACCACCGCGTGGCTCTGGAGACGATCGACCCGCACACAGTGGGTGCGAACCGTGGCCATTCCCGAGATCACACGCGACCTCGACGCCGGCGATTTCGACGCGGCATTCCGTGTCGGCCGCCAGGCGCTCGATATCGGGCCCGACGATCCCCAGCTGCGACAGTTGTGGGCGGACGCTACCGTACGCGCGTCGATCAGCAGCGAGCCTTCGGGCGCGGAAGTGTCGATGAAGGGCTACCTCTCGCAGGCCGACTGGCTGCCGCTCGGCGTGACGCCGCTGACATCGGCGCCCGTGCCCTTCGGCGCGCTGCGCTGGCGGATCGCCAAGCCCGGGTACGAGCCCCTCGAGGTTTCGGGCGCCGCTCACGAGCTCGAGCCGTTCACCCTGGTGGCCGCCTCGGATGCCCACCGGGCGATGGTGTTCGTCCGGCACGGATCGGTCGACCTCGACACGGGATCAGTGGAAGTGCCCGATTACTGGATCGACAAGTACGAGGTCACCAATCGCCAATTCAAACAGTTCGTCGATGCGGGCGGGTATCGCACGCGCGAATACTGGGCCGAGCCGTTCGTGAAGGACGGCCACGCGCTCGCCTGGGACCAGGCCATGGCCGAATTCCGCGACGCCACGGGTCGGCCCGGCCCGGGCACGTGGGAAATCGGCGCGTACCCCGAGGGCCAGGACGATTTCCCCGTGAGCGGCGTGAGCTGGTACGAAGCGGCGGCTTATGCCACGTACGCGCACAAGCGGCTGCCGACCGTGTATCACTGGTACCGGGCGTCCGGCGCGTTCTCGGTCTTCTCGGACGTGCTGTCGGTCAGCAACTTCTCCGGCGGTGGCACGGCCCGCGTGGGCGAGAACCGCGGCGTCGGTCCGTTCGGCACCTACGACATGGCTGGCAACGTCAAGGAGTGGTGCTGGAACGGCACGACGACCGGTCGCCGATTCGTCCTGGGCGGCGCGTTCAACGACGCGGACTACCAGTTCCGCGACCAGGACGCGCAATCGCCGTTCGATCGGCGCCCCGGCTTCGGGTTCCGCCTGATCGAGCAGCCGGCAGCGCTCGAGACGCGGCTCACCGATCCCATCGTGACGGTGGAGCGCGATCCGGCCGCGCTCGAGCCTGTGGACGACGCGGTGTACGCCGTCTACGCGCGGCAGTTCGACTACGATCCGGCGCCGCTCGCCGCCAGAGTTGAGGACACGGTTGAGACGTCGAGCTGGCGACGCGAGAAAGTGTCATTCGCCGCTGCCTACGGCACCGATCGCGTGCCGGCCTACATCTTCATCCCGACAGGGGCTCAGCCGCCCTACCAGGCGGCCATCCTGTTCCCGGGCTCGAACGCGGTGATGACGAGTTCGAGTCACGACGTGTCGCTGCAATTCGCCGACTTCATCATCCGAAGCGGCCGCGTCCTCGTTTACCCAATCTACCAGGGCACGTACGAGCGCCGCCTCACGGGCGCCAAGGGTCCGAACGTCCTGCGGGACCTGACGATTCAGCGCGGCAAGGACCTGCGGCGGACCATCGACTACCTCGAGTCGCGCCCCGACATCGACAAGACGCGGATTGCGTACTACGGGATCAGCCTGGGCGCCCAGTTGGGTGCCGAGTACGTCGCGATCGAGCCGCGTTTCAAGACCGCGGTGTTCCTGTCCGGCGGATTCGAGACGTGGGATCTGCCGCCCGAGGTCGATCCCGTCAATTACGCTCCGCGCGTCAGGATCCCGGTGCTGATGGTGAACGGTCGAGAGGATTTCGACCTGCCTTATGCCACGGCACAAGTGCCGATGTTCCGGCTGCTCGGGACGCCGCCCGCCGACAAGAAGCACGCCGTGTTGGAGGGCGGCCACATTCCGGCCCATCGCCAGGAGCCGATCAAGGAGATGCTCGACTGGCTCGACCGCTACCTCGGTGCCGTCAAACGGTGAGGCTGCTGGTCATGCCGGCCGTCGGCCCGGTATGATGGCCTCCCGATGAACGACAACGTGATCGTCATTTCCGGCGCCAGCGCGGGCATTGGCGCGGCCCTGGCCGACAACCTCACGAAGCGCCACGCGAAACTGGTGCTGGTGGCGCGGCGCAAGGGGCCGCTGCACGACCTGGCGTCGCGGTCGACCGGCGCCGTCCCGATCGTGGCGGACATGACCGTCCGCTCCGAGGTCAAGCGCGTCGTGCACGAAGCGATCAAACAGATGGGCCGGATCGACGTCTGGATCAACAACGTCGGCCGAGGCATCTCGCGCCTGCCGACCGAGCTCACCGACGAAGACCTCGACCTGATGATGCTGATCAACGTCAAGTCGGCGATGTACGGCATGCAGGAAGTGCTGCCGCACTTCAAGGCGCGCGGCGACGGGCAGATCATCAACGTCTCGTCGATGCTCGGCCGCATGCCGTTCGCGCTCGTGCGATCCGCCTACAGCGGCTCCAAGCACTTCCTCAATTCACTGACGGCGAACTTCCGCACGGAGGTGCAGGCGACGCATCCGGGAATCCAGATCACGCTGGTCTCGCCCGGCGTCGTCGCGACCGACTTCGGCCTGAATGCCCTCTACGGCGGCGTCGATTCGAAATCGATTCCCGGCGCGCAGACGGCCGAGGACGTGGCGGACGTGATTGCCGGCGCGATCGAGTCCCGCGCGGCCGACGTCTACACGCGGCCGGACGGCCGTGCGATGGTCGTGAAGTATTTCCAGGAGCTGTAGACGCGGCTAGCTGAAGCGCGTCAGCGCGACGTTCACCGCGCGTACGGCCGCCGTCGCCGAGCGCCACTGCACGAGGATGGGCGCCTGGTAGGTGCCCTCCGCAATCGCCCCGCGCCCGGCGTGGCCGGCGTCCGAGACGAGCAGGTCGACGCCGCGGCGCATGCGCAGAAACCGCGACGCCGGCACTTCGAACGTGCGCGCGACCAGCTTCTCGATGCGCGACGAGCCCAGGCCGAGCGCGTCCATGAAACGGTTGAGCGCCCGGACCAAATCGTATTTCGCGTAGCCGAGCGCCTTGGCGGGCACCGCGCGCGGATCGTTCCAGGCGTGACGCGCCCGCTCCGCCGCAAACCGCAACGGATTGCGCAGCACCTCGGCCAGATCGTGCTGCATGAGCAGCGTTTCGTACTCGTTGACCGTCAGGCTGGCGAACTGCTCCTCATGCCCGAGCTCGAGCCGGACACGGCCCTTCGTCACGTCGTGCTTCCGGATCAGCTCGGCGACCTGATCGTACAAACCGAAGCGCGCGTCTTTCAGATTGACCGCGTCGATCGGGTGGGTCGACACCGGCACCCGCAGCGTCGTGCGCGCGATCACCGTCTCCCGGTGATAGCCGACAATCGTCGTCCGCCGCGTGCGCGGGACGCCGTCGTGCGTGCCGTCGAGATCGATCAAATACACCGGACCGGGCCGGCTCGCGCTGTACGACACACAGGGCCGCAGGCCACCGCCGATGAACGCCAGGTGCGAATGCGCGTTGATCGGCTCCACGAGCCGCTGGTCGGGGGCGAGCTCGTGCCGCAGGTCCATCTGGTCGTGCAGGTAGCCCGCCGACTCTGGGAAGACCGTGCGGAAGAGATCGAGATAGCGCCCGATGCCGTCCGGGCGCGAGTTGAGCCGCGCCGCCAGACTCTGCGGCAGGAAGCCGGCGGTCGTGTGCCGCGACGCGTAAAGACACCGGGGAAACGGTCGCAGGGCGTCGCCATGGACGCTCGTGGCCAGGCCGCGCACGTCGATCACGTCCAGACGCGCACGGGGTCGAATCTCGAGGCCCAATTCGCGGGGCTGCACGGTCATACTTTGTATCGCAAAGTCATCGAATTGTCCAGCCAGGCCGGCTGGCCCGGCCTGGCCGGCCGGCGATGGCCGGCTGGGGGGACGCGACGCTCACGCCTTCAGATCTTGCCAGAATTCGGGGTGGAACTGTAGGGGGATGCTACTATCGCGCCGACATTTTTCGCGGGAGCGACGACCGTGACCAGCCGACACCTGGCGATCCCGACGGCCCTGGCCGTCGGGCTGGCGGCCCTGGCCGCCGGATATTCACTGCGCGACACAGCAGCCACGCCTGACGCCGCACGCCTGGCGCCGCACGTCGGCCCGGTCACCGCGACGCCGGCGGTCGTCCGCGACACCTCCGCGCCCCTCGCGCCCACCCGCCTGGCCCCGGATTCCGGCGACAGCGGCGACCCGGATGCGGCCACCGTAGACGAGGCGCAGGCGCGAGGCGGCGGCGCACCGTCAGAAGCGCCCGGAAATCCCGCCGGTGCAAAAGTCGAGCAGACGACGATGGGCACCAAGTCTGCTCTTCCCGTCCTCGCCAGCTTCGACGGGCTTGGCGTCGGCTTCGAAGGTCCGAACGGTACAGCACTCGGCCGGAATCCCTCCGACAACAGCCTTGCCGTCGGGCCCGATCACATCGTGCAGATTGTGAACTCGCGCATGGCGATCTTCACGAAGAAGGGATCCCACTTCGGCGCGACGGGCAAGGTCCTCTACGGCCCGGTGCCGACCAACGTCGTCTTCAAGGGCTTCGGCGGCAACTGCGAAGCGCGGCAGAGCGGCGACGCGGTCGTACGCTACGACCAGCTCGCGGACCGGTGGTTGTTCGTTCTGCCGCTGTTCTCCCGCGGTCCGGTCCGGCCGGATCAGATCGACGCCGCGCGCGCCGGTGATCCGGCGCAAGTCAGCGTCCTCGGTCGGGCGGATCAACCAGGTCCGGCGGCCGCGCTCTTCGTCCCGCCACCGCCGCCGCCCACGCCCACACCGGCTGGGGCGCCCGGTCAGCCGCCGGCGCGCGGAGCGGGCGGCAGACAGGGCCGCCGCGGACAGCCCGAGGGCCCGCAGGGGCAGTACCTCGATGTGCTACGCGGTCAGCACGACGTCCGATCCGCTCGGGTCGTACTACCGCTACGAGTTCCTGCGGCCGCTCTTCCCCGATTATCCGCGGCCGGCGATCTGGCCCGACGGCTACTACATTCCCACCAGCACCGGCGACAACCGCATCTCGGATACCGTGGCGACGCAAAAACACGCGTGCGTGGCCGATCGCGTGCGGATGCTCAAGGGCGAGCCGGCCACCGAGCAGTGCGTGATCATCGAGAACGTCAACTTCCTCAACAACGCGGACATCGACGGCAAGGCGCTGCCGCCGGCCGGCGCGCCCAACATCATGATGGCCGCCGGCGGCCGGCAGCTCGACGACATCTATCAGGACGACGTGGTGCTGGCGTGGCAGTTCCACGTCGACTGGAAGCATCCGGAGAAGACGAAGATCAGCGACGCCGTGAAGATTCCCGTCGCGCCGTATCACTATCTGTGCAACGGCCAACTGACGAATTGCGTGCCGCAGCCGGGCGCCGATCGTCGTCTCGACGCGCAGGGCGACAAGATCATGCAGCGGCTCGTGTATCGACGCATCGGCGACCGCGAGTCGATCGTGGCCGTCCACTCGGTCAACACCGAGGCGGCCGGCGGCGGCGTGCGGTGGTACGAGTTCCGAATCGACGGCAGGCGCGATGTCTCGCTGTACCAGCAGGGCACGTACGCCCCGGACGGCAACTATCGCTGGATGGCGAGTCCGGGCATGGACCGCGCGGGCAACATCGGCATCGGCTACTCGTTCGGAGGGCCGACGGCATTCGCCGGCCAGCGTTTCGCCGCGCGCCAGGCGAATGATCCGAAGGGCCAGCTGACGTTCAAAGAAAGCGTGCTCGTCGAGGGGGAAGACGTCCAGACGAGCACGCTGCGGTGGGAGGACTACACGTCCCTCGCGATGGATCCGGCCGACGACTGCACGTTCTGGTACGTCGGCGACTACGTGAAGAAGGGCGCCCAAACGTACTCGACAAGAATCGGCGCCTTTAAGATGCCAAACTGCAGGTAAGAAACAGCGGCCCGGCCCCTCACGCCGGTCCGGAGACAATCATTTCACGAGACTGACGTTCAACGACAGCGTCCGCCCGCGCATGATGCCGATATCCTCGACATAGCGCGAGTAGCCATCCTTCTGAATCTCCAGATGGTGGCGGCCTTCGGACAGCTTGATCACGATCTTCGACTCACCCGAGGGCGCGCCCCACGGCGTGCCGTCGATCAGAATCTCCGCATCCGCTGGTTTCACGACGAGCGACAGCGTTCCGAAGCTGCGTGGATCGACGCGCACATCCGGCTGTGGCGGATTCGCCGGCGGCTCAACACCGCCGGGCGGCGCTGGCGGGCCCTGATCCGGTCGGGCCTGCGGCGGACCACCGCCACGACCGTAGCGCGGCAGGGGCTGGTCCTCGTCGGACGACTCACCGCCCCGACGGGGCTGCGGCACCGGCCGCGGGTCGGGCGCCTCGCCCGGCGCGAGCGGCTGCAGCGCGAACTTCATGTGTTGGTCGGAGCCCGGAGCCAGGTAGAGATGCTGCTGGAAGGCATGAAACCCGTCGCGATAGACGACGATCTCGTGCCCGCCGGGCGCGACGCGGAGCCGCTGGAACACGCCGTCGTAATCGTCGACCCTGCCGGCCAGATAGCCGTCGACGTACACGTCGGCATCCCGCGCGCCGGTTTCAATCCGGATCGAGCCTGAATTGTCGATGGGATAGCCGTACCGAGTAGTACGGATAGAACGGATAGCCGGGCGGGTACCCCCAGCCGACGCCAAACGAGTACCGGGTACCACGGATACCACGGGCTGTAATACGGATACCAGCCAAGGCCGACGCCGAAGCTGATGCCCACGTGGCCGTGGCCGGGATACGGACCATGCCATTGCGCGGCCGCAGGCGCGGGACTGACGCCCACGAGCGCGAGAGCCGACGAGGCAATCAGGACACGGGAAAAATCTCTGACCACGGGAGTTCGCTCCCCACGAACGCGGCTGCGATCGCAAGGTGCAATCACAGTGCCAGCGTAACGCTATTGTCCTATCCGCATCCAGATGCGAATCCCGTCCCCGCGCGTCATCGCGCGGGGACACGAGAGCGGACTTTTCCTGGCCTGAACGTCCATGACCAGTTCGTACGCCGATTCGATACCGATGCCGAGTATGGCGACCGGCGCCGCACTTTGCCATTCTGTCACTCGGTTCTTCTTATTGAGAACCCGCCGGGCAGTTCGCCCGGAACGGTCTTCGGAGGCATTCTTCTATGAAACGGTTCACTCACAGTCTTCTTGGTGCGGCGCTCGTCGCGTGCATGGCGGTCGGTGTCGCACACGCCCAGGCAGCTCGAGGCTCATCGTCGCAGGGCACGACGGCCAGCAAGCCGGCCAAACCGACCCAGACGCCGGCGCCGTCGGCGCAGCAGCATCAGACGAAGCCGGCCGCGCAGCTGATGGACATCAACTCGGCGACGAAGGAACAGTTGATGACGCTGCCCGGCATCGGCGACGCGTACACCGCGAAGATCATCGCGGGCCGCCCGTACAAGGCCAAGACGGATCTCAAGACGAAGAAGATCCTGCCGACCGCGACCTACAACAAGATCGCGTCGCTCATCATCGCGCATCAGGGCTAGCCGGCCCGGCGCGCACGACCGGGAGGCCGCGGGCGACTCGCTCGCGGCCTTTTTCTTCGCCCGCTCTTCCTTGCCTGCTTGACAATCGCCCGGCCACTGTCCTACTGTCATAGGACAGTTAGCCATGCGCCTGCTGCTCAATTTCAAGTCTGGCAAGCCCGTCTACCTGCAGCTGGTCGATCAGGTGAAGGCCGCTGCCGCGTCCGGCGCTCTCAAAGCCGGCGACGCGCTGCCGTCGATCCGGCCGCTGGCCGAGGAGCTGCGCGTCAACCGCAACACGATCGCCAAGGCCTACACGGAGCTCGAAAGCCAGGGCGTGATCGAAACCGTCGCCGGCAAGGGCTGTTTCGTCCGCGCGAACCACTCGCCCTTCAAGAAGGAAGTCCGGCTCAAGCTCCTCGCCCAGACGATCGACGATCTCGTCGTCCAGGCGCACCATCTCCAAGTCGACAAGTCCGAGTTTCTGCGTCTCGCCGACGATCGCTTCGACGTGTTCGACGAGAAGCGCGCGCGGTCCGCGACCTCGTGAGGCTTATGACCCCTGACTCCCCCGTCATCGATGTCGATCGCCTGGTCCGGCGCTACGGCCACACCGATGCCGTCAACGGGCTGACGCTGCGCGTGGCGCCGGGCCGGTGCTACGGCTTCTTCGGCCGCAACGGCGCCGGCAAGACGACGACGATCAAGTGCCTGCTGAACCTGCTGCGGCCGACGAGCGGCGCCGTGCGGGTGTTCGGTGTGGATCCGGCGGCGCACGAAGTCGCCGTGAAATCGCGCCTCGCCTACGTGCCCGATCAGGTCGCGTTCTACCCGTGGATGACCGTGCGACAGGCGATCGACTACGCCGCCGCCTTCCGGCCGGTGTGGAATCGCGAGACGGAGCGCGCATTGCTGGATCGCTTCCGGCTCGACGTGCGCCAGAAGACGAGCCATCTGTCCAAAGGCCAGCGGACGCAGCTCGCGCTCATCACGGCCATCTGCCCGGAGCCCGAGCTGCTGGTCCTCGACGAGCCGACGTCGGGCCTCGATCCGATCGTCCGGCGCGAGTTCATCCAGACGGTGATCGGCGCGTACCAGGAAGGCGAGCCGGGCAAGCGCACGGTGTTCGTCTCGACGCATCTGATTTCGGAATTCGAGGGGCTGATCGACGAGTTCACGATCATCGAGCAGGGCCGCGACGTGCTGACGCTCGACGCCGACGCCGCGCGCGAGCGCTATCAGAAGGTCTACGCGCGGTTTGCCGGAGAGGCGCCGCGCCTGGATCTCGGCGGCGCGCGCGTCCTGCGTCGGCAGGCGCGCGAGCTCGAGGTCCTCGTCAACGGCAACGCGGCGGATGTCGTCGAGCGCCTGCGCGCCGGCTCGCCCGAGAGGATTGAAACGGAAGCGCTCACGCTGGAAGAGATCTTCGTCATGTCGCTCTCGCCGGAGCGCGCGGCGTCGTGACGAGGAATCCGATGCCGTGGGGCGCGGCGATCCGCAAGGAGCTGCGAGCGCTCGCGCCGATCTGGGTGGCGGGCGTGGTCGTGATGATGGCGGGCGCGGCGCTGGGCGGGACGTGGCACGCCGACCCGTTCAACGCCGCGTTGATCTTCGGCGCCGCGGCCCTGGGCGCGATGACCTTCGGTCACGAGTACCTGCACGGCACGCTTGCCAGTTGGCTCAGTCAACCCGCGTCGCGCAGCGGGCTCGCTGCGTCGAAGCTGCTGGCCGTTGTCCTCGCGATTGCCGCGTATCTGGCGGTCGCTGTCGTCATTCGTGGCTCCGTCGGATACAGGCTGTTTCCCACGGATTGGTCGCTGCTCGCGGTCGTCGGGCTTTACGCGATCGCGGTGGCGCCGATGTTCACGATCGTCGGCCGGGGACCGCTCGCTGGCATCGTGCTGACGATCGGCCTGCCGCTCCTCATCTACAACATCCACCTCGCTTTCAACGAAGGTCGCTCCGTTGGGCCGCTGTACGCCGCGGCCATCGTAAGCGGCGTCATCGGCTGGCGACTGATGATGCGGCTCGAGGCCATCGACGGCGGGACCGACGTCGGCTGGCGTCGCAGGTCGCGCGGAATCACCGCGGAAACGCGGCCCTCGCCGCTCCGGGCGCTCGTCAGCAAGGAATTGCACCTGCAACAGCTCACGTTCATCGTCGCGGGCCTGTCGTTCGCGGCGACCCTCCTCTCGCACTGGATGCGGCCGTGGCTGCCGGCGGACTGGCTGTCGATGTCCTACCCGCTCAGCCTGCTGCACCTGGCGCTCGTGCCGGTGCTCGCCGGGTCGCTGGCAAGCGCGGAGGAACGGCGCCTGGGCACGCTCGAGTCGCAGGTGCTGCAGCCGGTCGCGACCTGGAAGCAATGGGCCATCAAGACCGCCGTCGTCATCGGCGTCTCGCTCGTGATCGGCGTCGGGCTGATCGCGGCGTTCTCGGCCCTCGACTCATCGGCGGACGTCGCAGGCCTGCGCGGTCGCGATTTGAGGTTCGGGTCGAGCGCCGCGCTGACGGCTGGCCTCGCGATCGTCGCGATGTATGTCTCGTCGCTCGCGTCGAGCGGGCTGCGAGCGGTGGTCGCTTGCATCGCGCTCGTGATTGGCGGCGCAACGGTCCTTCCCGTGCTTGGAAGTGCGGCCTTCCTGCTCCGCCTGGTGCAGGCGCTGGTGCAGATGATCGATCTCGACCGATGGCCGACTGGGTCGCAGAGCGCGCTCCGAATCCTGTCAGCGCGCATAGAGCTTGCCGCCATTGTGGCGATCGCGGTCCTGTTCTTCCGCCTCGGGCTGACCAATCACCGGTTGGCGGAACGCGGTGGACGGCGGGTCGCACGACAGGCGTTGATCATCGTGGCCTGCGTGGCAATCGCCTGGGCGGCGCCCGTCACGGTCTTTGCCGTCAGCCAGCGGATCGCCATGGCTGACCGCTACACGCCGGCGGAGCGTGCGGCCATTTCGGCAACGATGAGGCGTACGGCCCTTTGGCGACACGATCTCGAAGGGCTGGCCGCCGGATTCGACGGACGCGTTGGCGTCTGCATCGGCGACGGTCTGCTCGAGGCGTGCCTCAACGGCGCCTCGCCGTTCCCGATGCAGAGTGTGATGAAGCTGCCGGTAGCAGTCGCCGCGCTCGACGCCGTCGATAAAGGCAAGTGGCACCTCGACGACCGGGTGCTCGTGACCAGGCGCGACCTGAGCGTCTTCGCCCAGCCCCTCGCGAAGCTGGTCGGTCCGAAGGGGTACGAGACGACGATTGACGACCTGATCCGTCGCGCGATCGTGGACAGCGACAGCGCCGCCACGGACATCGTGATTGCAAGGCTTGGCGGACCGGCCGAGGTGCGCCTGCTGATGAACCACAAGGCCGTCTTGAACGTCCGCGTCGATCGCGACGAGCGGCACTTGCAGACGGAAATCCTCGGCCTCGAATGGCGTGACGAGTTCGTCGATCCCGCTGCGCTCAATCGCGCCAGTGACGCCGTCCCGGAAGCGACGCGCGACGCCGCATTTCAGGCCTACCTGCGCGACGAACGCGATACCGCGACACCCCGTGGCATGGTCGTGCTCCTCGAGCGGCTGGCGCAGGGCCGCCTGTTGTCGCCATCGGCCACGGCGCACTTGCTCGACATCCTCCGCCAGACGACGACATTTCCGGACCGCCTGAAAGCCGGCGTGCCGCCGGGCTGGACGATCGGCCACAAGACGGGCACGAGCGGCACCTGGAAGGGCGTGACCGCGGCCACGAACGACGTCGGCATCATCACGGGTCCGAATCAGGAGACAATCAGCGTCGCGGTCTTCGTCGCCGAGTCGCGCGCGCCGGAAGCGGAACGTGCGACGTTCATGGCCAAGGTCGCCCGCCTGGCCGTCGATGGCTACAAGTAGCTGCCTGGGCATCGTCGCCGCGGCCGGCGCGCGCCTTCGCCGAGGACGCAGGAACTGCTACCCTGTCTTCCACACAGAGGTGCCACGGTGAGGAACGCGACTCGTTCCGGCCTGCTCGTCGCAGCGCTCGTGGGCGCAGCACTGCCCGCTGGGGCGCAGACTCCCCCGCTTCAAGTCAGCCGCGACCGCCCCGCGTCAGAGCCGGCGCCGACTGGGACCGGCGTCATCGCCGGCCGCGCCGTCATTCTCGTCAGTGGCCAACCCGCGCCAGTGCGGCGCGCGGTGGTCACCGTCGAGTCGACGAGCCGATCCAGCACCGTGCGCGTCGATGCCGACGCCAACGGACGATTTCAGGTCTCGAATCTCGCGCCCGGGTCGTACCGCGTCGTCGCCGAAAAGCCGGGCTTCGTGCCCATGGTGGCCGATCCGCGGCGCGCGTTCGAACGTCCGGCTCCCATTGACGTCGGGAACGATCGGACCGCCAGCATCGATCTCGTCATGCAGCGCGGCGCCGCCATCGAGGGCACGATCTTGAACGACGCCGGCGAGCCGGCGATGAACATCGTCGTCTCCGCCGAACGATTTGTCTACGACACGATCGGCCGCCACCTCGTGCCCGTGCGCCAGGCGCGCACCGACGATCGCGGGCGCTATCGCATCCACACGCTGCCTCCGGGCGAGTACCTACGTGGAGGCTGGACCGGATCCGCTCGACGCCGCCGGCGGCCCGCCGGGCGGGCCGCCGCTCGTGCTCGCGCACATTCTCTATCCGGGCTCGCCCCGGCCCGATGAGGCGCGCCCGGTCGCGGTCGCGGCCGATCGCGATCTGACCGGTATCGACATCCGGCTGACGCGCGTCGCCGTCGTCGCACTTCGCGGCACCGTCCGCCAGTCGTCGGATCAGCCGGCAAAGACGATGGCCGTGCGCATCCAGCGCGTCGGGGGTCCGGTGGGCGAGGTCCGGGGTTTTTCGCTGCCCGATAGCGGTGACTTCCAGTACCCGAACGTCCCGCCCGGCGACTACTGGCTGATGGCAGTCGTCCGGCCGGCGCCCGGCGCGGACCTCGAATACGCCGCCGATCGATTGACGGTCAGCGGCCAGCCGCTCGCGAACGTCGTCGTGACGACGGCGAAAGGCGCGACGATCGCGGGACGCGTCGAAGTGGAGGGTGGGGCTCCGTTGCCGTCCGGGCTGGTGGTGATCGCCCATGACACCGAGTACGTCCTGCCGCCGCTTCCGGGCACGCCTGCAGAAGCACCCAACGCCCACGTCGACGCCGCGGGAGCCTTTGCGTTCGGCAGCCTGTTCGGCCCGAGGCTGGTGCGTGTCCAGGGGCTGCCGGGCGGCTGGGCGATCTCGCGCATCACGCTGGACGGCGCGGAGATCGCCGACGCCGTGACGGACTTCAAGGGCAGCGACCGGGCCCGGGCGATGACCGTCGTGATCACTCGGAACACCGGAGCCGCGCGCGGGGTCATACAGGACGACAGCGGCAAGCCAGTCGCCGGCGCGCGGGTCGTCGTCTTCAGCACGGACGAGCGGCAATGGCGCCCGCGCTCGCGAATGGTGCGCGCCGGCGAGTCCGGCCCGGACGGCCGTTTTGCGATCGACGGCCTGATCCCCGGCAGCTACGCGGTCGTCGCGGTGTCGTACCTGGAGGACGAGTCGTGGACGGATCCCACGGTGCTGCGCTCGCTGCAGCGAATGGCGACACCGGTGACGCTCGACGCCGGCGCCTCGCCGCCAATCACCCTGAAAGTGAGGTAGCCGTGACCATTCGCGCGCTGCTCGTCGCCGCCCTCTGTGTCGGCACACCCGCCGCCGCGCAGACACCGCAGGACGCGCCGGTGGGCACCGGCAAGATCACCGGCCACGTCACCGCCGCCGACACGGGCAAGCCGCTGGCTGGCGCCGTAATGCACCTGATCCGCTGGGAAGGGGGCCGAGGCACGCAGTCGTACGGCCGCACCGACAACCAGGGCCAGTTCCTGTTCGACAAGCTGCTGCCCGGGTCCTACCAGTTGAGCGCGGTCGCCGATCGCCATGTCGGCCTCGATTTCGGCCAGAAGATCCCGACCGAGCCCAGCCGGCGCATCGAGCTCACGGACGGACAATCCTTCGAGCACGCGGATATCGCACTGCCGCGCACGAGCGCCATCAGCGGCCGGCTGACCGACGAGTTCGGCGACCCGGTGCCGAACGTCAGCGTGCAGATCGCGCGCGTCGTGTATGCGGCGGGCAAGACGCGGCTGATGCCGATCGGCTCGCCCAACCTCGTTCGACCGACCGATGACCTCGGCCAGTTCCGGATCTTCAACCTGCCGCCCGGCGACTACTACGTACTCGCGCTGTCCGGTCCCTTCGCCGGCGCGGACGACGCGTCGGGGTTTGCGCCGACGTTTTATCCCGGCACGCGCGTCGCGACGCAGGCGCAAGCCGTTCATGTCGATTTCGGGCAGGATCTCGAGGGCATTTCCTTTCCGTTGACCCCGGCGGCGATGGGCACGGTCTCCGGGTCGGTCGTCGACGCGGCGAACCAGCCGGTCGGCGGAGCCGACGTCATGTTGCTGCAGACCACCGGCGGCGACGTGCGCGCGATGGTCATGGCCCGCATCGTGGCGGACGGCCTCGGCGCCTTCGCGTTTCGCAACGTGCCGGCCGGGTCGTACGTGATCCAGGCCTACGGCCGGCCCCAGGGCGGCGGCAACCTCGGACGGGCGCCGTTCGGATCGCTCGCTCTGGATGTGCCCGACGGCGGCATCGACGGCCGTATCGTCAGCATCGGCGGGGCGACGCTGCGCGGCCGCATCGTCTTCGAGGGCACGGCGCCCATCCCGTCCCCCTCGGCGGTCAGGGTCTTCCCCTCGCCCGTCGAGTTCGTCTCGGCGCCCGTCGGCGGCGGACCACCGGCCTCGGTGACGCGCGACGACTGGACGTTCGAGGTGAGCAACATGTCCGGCCTCCGCGCCATTCGCGTCAACATCGGATCGTCGGCGTGGATGTTGAAGCGCGTGATGATCGGCGGCCAGGACGTCACAGACCAGACCGTGGACTTCCGCAAGGGCGACATCGACGGCGTCGAGATCACGATGACGACGAGCATCTCCACGGTCACGGGCACGGTCACCGACGACGGCGCGCCGGCGACGGGCTTTGGCGTGGTCGTCTTCGCGGAAGATCCGGCGAAGTGGGCGTTTCCCTCCCGCTACCTCGTGGTCGGCGGCGCACGCCCGCAGGGCCAGTTTCGCGTCGGCGGCCTGCCGCCCGGAGCGTACCGCGTGGCCGCCGTGCCCAGCACGGAAACGGTCGCCGTGCAGGACCCGGCATTCCTGACCGCGCTTCTGCCCTATTCGTCCAGCGTGATCCTCGGCGAAGGCGAAACCAAGTCGCTGTCGTTGAAGCTCGTCAGGCGCTGACTGGACCGCACCGCCCGTCATCTGTCATCGTCTAACCGGCATGCGGCTGCTGATCCCGTGGCTTCTCGCCGGATGGATGGGCGCGTCGGGTCAGGGTCTGCCTCCCGACCTCGAACCCGCGTCGCTGATGACGACGCCCGTGCTGCTCCTGAATGGCACGAAGGCGATCTCGCAGGGCACGGGCTTCTTCTTCGCGAGCACGACGATCGAAGGCCAGCCGGACACCGTCTTCCTGGTCACCAACTATCACGTCGTCACCGGCCGGGCGCCAATGACGTCCGGAGCGCGCCAGGGCGATCGGATCCGCTTCATCCTGCACGAGAGCTCGACCGACCTGACACGCGTGCGCCAGATCGAGCTGCCGCTCTACGACGACCGCGGCGATCCGACGTGGATCACGAGCGACGCGGTGCCGAACGCCGATGTCGTGCTGGTGCCGGTGCCGCCGGCCGCCTATCGCGACATCAGCGTGCTCGTGTTCACCGAGGCGCACACGCGCGGCGACATCAAGATCCGCCCCTCGTCGGGCGCGACGCTGCTCGGCTATCCCTACGGCTTCTACGACGAATCGCATTCCCTGCCCGTCTGGAAGACGGGCCACGTCGCCAGCGAGCCGTCGGTCGACTTCAACAACCTGCCGATGTTCCTCGTGGACGTCTCCGCCTTTCCGGGCATGTCGGGATCGCCCGTGCTGGCCGTCGCCAACGGCATCTACGAATCCGAGGAAGGCGGGATGCGCACGGGCCGCGTCCTGAAGCTGCTCGGCATCTTCTCGGCGATGCCGGTCGTGCGCGAGCGCAAGCTTGCCGACAGCCTCACGTCCGATCCGCAGACCACGGAGATCAACCTGCAGCTTGGCTACGTCTGGAAGGCCGCGCTCATCGCGGATCTGGCGAAGACCTACCGGCCAAAGCGATAATTCCGACTGGTGGCCCGACCCCGCACACCGGCGCCTTCGCCCGCCCGACCGGGAGACGCTGAGCCGGTCGATCAGATCGTCGAAGACGTCTACGACGAGCTTCGACGCATGGCGGGCCGGTACGTGCGCCGCGAGCAGGCGAAGAGCGTCCAGGCGACCGAGCTCGTGCACGAAGCCTATCTCCGTCTGCTCAAGGACAAGACGCCGCGCTGGCAGAATCGCGCGCACTTTCTGGCGATTGCGGCGATCTCGATGCGCCGGCTCCTGGTCGAACGGGCCCGCGCGCGCGATGCGCTCAAGCGCGGCGGCGATTACGTGCAGGTGACGCTCGACGACGCGCTGCTCGCGGGCCCGGGGCCCGATGACGCTTCGACCGTCGATCTCGTCGCGCTGGATCGTGCGCTGACCGGTCTCGCGGCGCTCGACGCGCAGCAGGCGCGAATCGTCGAGCTGCGGTTCTTCGGCGGGCTCTCGGTCGAGGAGACGGCCGAGGCCCTCTCGATTTCTCCGGCGACCGTCAAGCGGCACTGGACGATCGCGAAAGCGTGGCTCCTCAGGGAGCTCAAGCGGACGGCGCCCCGGTGACGCACGCCGCCCGGTGGGTCCGCGTGAACGAGCTGTTCCACCAGGCGCTCGCGGAGCCGCCGGATCGACGCGCCGCCTTCGTCGAGGCCGCGTGTGGCGGCGACGGCGCGCTGCGCGACGAGCTCACTTCGCTGCTCGCCGCGCACGACGACGCGGCGGACTTCATCGAACGGCCGGCCACCGCCGATCGCGACCGCGCGCTGGTCGGCCACACGATCGGCCATTACCGGATCGAGCGCGTCCTCGGCCAGGGCGGCATGGGCGTGGTGTTTCTCGCCGAGGACCTCACGCTCGGACGCCGCGTCGCGCTCAAAGCCGTGGCGCCGCAGTTCACGAAGGATGCCGGGCGCCGCGAGCGGCTGCGGCGCGAGGCGCGTGCGGCGGCCGCGCTCAACCACCCGGGCGTCGCGACCGTCTACGCGCTCGAAGAAATCGACGGACACGTGTTCATCGCCGGCGAGTACGTGCCGGGACACACGCTGCGCGAGGAGCTTACCGGCGGTCCCCTGCCGGCGTCGCGGGTCATCGAGACGGGCCTCCACCTCTCGCGCGCGCTGGCCGCCGCGCACGACCGCAACATCGTCCACCGCGATCTGAAGCCGGAAAACGTGATTCGCCTGCCCACCGGCGAGGTCAAGATCCTCGACTTCGGCCTCGCCCGGGCACCCGTGACGGATCGCTCGGTTCAGGCGCTCACGATTGAAGGCTCGGCGATCGGCACGCCCGCGTACATGTCGCCCGAGCAGATCCGCGGCGATGCGGTCGACTTCCGATCCGATCTGTTTTCGCTGGGTGTCCTGCTCTACGAGCTGTCGACGGGCGTCCCGCCGTTCCGCGGATCGGATCCCGCGTCCACCATCGCGCGCATCCTCGAATCCGATCCGCCGGAGCTCACCGATCGCGTCCCGGCGTCACTCGCGGCGGACCGGGGACTCGCCGACCTCAAGCGGATCATCGCGATGTGCTTGCGGAAAGCTCCGGACGCGCGCTACGCATCGACGCTCGCTCTGGTGTCCGCGCTCGAACGCGCCCAGGCCGGCCGCGCGGGCAGCCAGGTCGAGGTGCGACCGGTGTCCGCCAGCGAGTTGTCCTCCCATCAGGGCACGGCGCCGCCGCGCTGGTGGTGGCAGTTCCATCAGGCAATGGCGAGTCTCGGGTATCTGGTGATGCTCGTGCCGCTCTGGCTGGCCCGCTCCTGGATCGGGCCACCGACTGGGGTCTGGCTGTTTTTCGCCGGGCTCGTCGGCGCGGTCGGCGCCAGCACGCTGCGCCTCCACCTGTGGTTCACGGTCCGCGAGTATCCCTCGCAGCTGGCGGCACAGCGGCAGCGCACGGGCGGCTGGATCCGGCTGGCCGACATCCTGTTCGTGGCGGTGATGCTGGCGGCAGCCGGACTGACGATGTCCTCGCAGGCGGAAGCCGCGGCGCTGTTCGTCGCGGCCGCGGTGGGCGCGCTCGTGGCGTTCGCCGTTATCGAGCCGGCGACGACGCGCGCGGCGACGCTCGACTAGGCTCGACGGACGCCGCGAACATGTCCTGCAGCGCGGAGAGCGTCCGCGCCATCGACTCCTTCGCCGTGCTCTCGACCAGCGGCGCCACCAGGTAGCGGAGGATGGCCGGCACGTCACGACTGAGGCTGATCGACTCGCACTCGACGATGAGACCGCCGGGTACCTGCTCGTAGCGCCAGTACGCGTTGAGCTTCCACAGGTAGCCGTGGTCGTCGCCCGCCGGCATCGGGCGTTCCTTCGGTGTATTCGGGTGGTCCACCTCCACGATCTTCGTGGCGGTGCTGCGGCTCGTCGCGCGCGTTCGGGGAGATCCGCGCGAACGTCACCAGGTGCTCGGTGTCGTAGACGACCGTGACGATCTTCGAACGCTGCAGGCGGAGGGAGATCCTCAGCCGGCCGGGCTCGCGCTCCAGCACCGACGCCCGCTGCACGTCTTCCTGCTGCGTCAAGAGCGTGCCGTCCTGCAGGCGCGACATCAGGTCGTCGAGGGTCGTGCCGCGCAGGAACGCGTCGCCGCGCCAGTGGTGCACGAGCGCTGACGGCACGTCGATTGGCTGGCCCGTGCGACTGATGGTCTCCGCCTCGTGAACGACGACGCGGCCGGCCAGAAGGGCGCGGCGGTCGGCGTCGGCGTCACGGGTAAAGTCCATGGCGAGGAATGGGACGCCGGCGGCGGTCTCGGCGGCGGCGCGACGTTCGGTGGCCGCGACGTACGCGGCCCAGCCCGCCTCGGCCTCAGGCAGCAGCCGTGCCGCCCAAAGCGTGGCCGTCCCGGTCAGGCAGAGCGCGGCTGCCAGAACCGGTCGCCGCCAGCGTTGGAACTTCGAGACGCCCCGCACGTCACCACCCCTCAGGACGGAATGCGCAATCCGTCCAGGAAGCGGCTCACCGGCGGCTATGAGCCGGAAATCTGGCCCGTGTCGCATTTCCAGGTGAGGAGCCAACGATGCGCGCTGTTCCGTTGCCCAACCCGTCGCCCGCTCGACCCTACACCGACGCCACGCGCGTGATGTCCAGCGTGCTCGCGAGCTCAGAGAAGCGTACCCTCCTCTGGATCGCGCCCCGCTTGCCTCGCTGGATGAATTCCGACCACCTGACCGCGCTCGCGCTCCTCGCCATGCTCGGCGCCGGCCTGTCGGTCCTGGCTGGCCCCCGCGCACCCGGCCGGGCTCGCGCTGGTCGTCGTCTTTCTCGCCGTCAATTGGTTTGGTGACAGTCTGGATGGCACGCTCGCGCGCGTGCGGCAGCGACAGCGCCCGCGCTACGGCTACTACGTCGATCACGTCGTGGACACGCTCGGCATCGCGATGCTGATTGGCGGGCTGGCGCTGTCGGGCTACATGTCGCCGCTGGTCGCCCTTGGCCTGCTCGTCGCGTACTTCATGGTGGCCGCCGAGGTGTACCTCGCGACGCACAGCCTGGGTACGTTCACGATGGCGTTCTTCGGCTTCGGCCCGACGGAGCTGCGCATCTTGCTGTCGTTCGGCACGCTGATGCTCTACTCGCGGCCGATCGTGACGCTGTTCGGGCAGGCGCACCGGCTGTTCGACGTCGGCGGCGTCGTCGCCATCGCGGGGCTGCTGGTGACGTTCCTCGTGTCCGCCGCCCGCAACACGCGGAGGCTCTATCTTCTCGAGGCGCTGCCGGCACCGGCCGCACCCCCGTCTACTCCGCCCGCAGCGCGGTGAGCGGATCGACGTGCGAGGCCCGCCAGGCGGGCACCGCGCCGGCCAACGCGCCGGCAGCCAGCAGTCCAGCGGCGGCGCTGGTCATCGCCACGGGATCGTGCGGTGAGACGCCGTAGAGCAATGACGACACGTACTTCAGCAGCGGCCAGACGACGGCCAGGCCGAGGGCGCCGCCGGCCACTACGAGCACCAGCGTCTCGCGGATCACGAGCCAGCCCACGCCGCCCCTCGAGGCCCCGAGCGCCAGACGCACCCCCAGCTCGTTCGTCCGCCGTGCCACTGAATACGCGATCGTCCCGTAGAGCCCCAGGCACGCGACGCCCATCGCGAGCAGGCCGAAAACCCCGGTCAGCTGGGAGATCAGCCGATCCGCGCTCACGATCCGCTCGTTGAGCTCGCCGAGCGTCGCGACGTCCTGCACGGCGAGGTTGCGATTGGCCGAGGCGACCGCCGCGCGCAAGGCCGTCCGCACGGCATCCACGGAGCCCCTCGTGCGGACCAGCAGGTTCCGGGCGAACTCGCCGGGATTCTGAGCGAACGGGTAGTAGGCCATCGACGGCACGTCGGTCTTCGGTCCGTCCACGTGCACGTCGCGCACGACGCCCACGATCTCGATGTCCGCCGGCCCGTAGCCGATGTGGTGCCCGATCGGATCCACGTCGCCGAAGAAGTGCCGGGCAAACGTCTCGTTGACGACGGTCACCTTCGGATGCCGCGCGTCGTCGTCTGGCGTGAACGTCCGGCCGCGAAGGATGGGCGCCCCAATCGTCCGGAAGAAATCCGGCGTCACGTACTCCTCGCGCGCGTCGGATTCGTTGCCCACGCGCATCGGTTCCTGGTCCACCTGGACGCTGCTGACGCGCGCGGATCGCGTGACCGGACCGGTCAAGGCCAGGGTCGCCGATGACACGCCCGGAATCGCGCGCGCGTTGTCGAGCAGCCGCCGGTAGAGATCCGGCAGCTGCGGGGGCGTCACGCCGGACAGCTCGGGGTCGAATCGGGCAATCAGCACCGCTGCCTGGTCGAAGCCGGTATCGGCGGTGACAAGGTTCTCGAAGGTGCGCAGAAACAGCAGCGCGCCGACGAGCAGGGCGAACGACAGCGCCACCTGGACGGCAATCAGAATCTTGCCGAACGGAAGCGTCCCACCCCGACGTTCGGTGCCCACGACGCGGCTGCCGGTCTTGAGCGGATCGCTCACGCTCGAACGCGACGACCGGAGCGCCGGGCCGAGCCCGAAGAGCACGCCCGTGACGATGCTGACGACGGCAGTGAAGAGGATGAGGCGCCAGTCGAGCGGCAGATCGAGCGGAATCGCGCGCGTGCCGCTCGACGCCATCGAGAGCAGCGCGTGTCCGCCCAGCCGGGCGAGGCCCAGCGCGACCGCGCCGCCCAGCAGCGACAGCGTCAGGCTTTCGGCGAGCAGTTGGCGCGCGATTCGACCGCGGCCCGCGCCAAGTGCCAGCCGCAGCGCGAACTCGCGCCCGCGGGCGGTACTGCGCGCGAGCAGCAAGCTGGCCAGATTCGCACACGCGATCAGCAGCACGGCTGCCACCGTGACCATCAGCACGACGAGCGGCTGGGAAAAGCTGTCGCGCAGGTCCGACAGTCCGCGCGCGCCCGAGACCAGATCGACGTGCTCGCGCAGGCGGTACGCACGGCGATCCGGGTCGGCAACCTTCGCCGCCGCGTCCTCGATCTCGCGGCGCCAGAAGCCGCTGACACGCTGTCGTGCCTCGGCGACCGGCGTCGCCGCGGGCACGCGCGCCACCATCGTCAGCCACTTCACGCCGTCCTGCGGCACCCACGGCTGGCTGCCGTCGGCGTCGTCGATACTCGCGTTGCTGCGCATGCGCAGGTCCGCCTGCAGCGTCGCGGGCATCCACAAGTCCACGATCGTCCCGACGTTGACGCCGTGAAACGACTCGGGCGCCACACCGGCGATCGCGAGGTTCAGGCCGTTGACCTCCAGCGTGCTGCCGATCGCCCGGATATCCGCGCCGAACTCGCGAGTCCAGTAGTCGTAGCTGAGGACGACGACGCGCTCAGCGCCGAGCGTCGCCGTGTCGCCGGACGTCAGCAGCCGCCCAATCGCTGGCTTCAGCCCGAGCACATCGAACCAGTTGCCGCTGACGAGCTGACAAATCGCCAGAGACGAGCCGTTCTCGCGGGAGATCTGCACGCGCGAGGACGCGCCCGACACGGCAAACTGCGCCTCCGGGACGGCCGCCTGGGTGCGCTGGTAACCGGGATAGGAGAAACGGTAGTTCGGCGACGTATAGCCGGCGCGCTGGAGAAAGTACAGCTCGTCCGGCCGGGTCACGTCGAGCGGCCGCACGAGCAGCGCATCCGACACGCTGAAAATGGCCGCGTTGGCGCCGATGCCGATCGCGAGCGACAGCACGGCGGCCAGCGTGAACATCGGACTGCGCCGCATCATGCGTCCCGCGTGCTTCACATCACGCCAGAGATCCTCGACCCAGCGGGTGCCGCGGGCGTCACGCGCCTGCTCCTTGATCGGCTCGAGGCCGCCAAACCGCGCCAGGGCCTGACGCCGTGCCTCCACCGGCGGCACGCCCTCGGCGACGAGGCGCCGCGCCTCTTCGTTGACGTGGTGGGACAACTCCGCGTCGAGCTCGCGCTCGAGTCGGGTGCGACTGAAGAGTCGGGAGATCCAGCCCATGCGTCACTCCGTCTGCAGAATCAACTGAATGGCCTCGGACAGCCGCCGCCAGTCGGCCATCTCGCGCTCGAGCCTGGCCCGCCCCAGCCGGGTCAGGCGATAGAACTTCGCGGACCGGCCGGTGTCCGTTTCCGCCCAGGTCGCGACGAGCAGCTTGCGGTTCTCGAGACGATGGAGCGCCGGATACAGCGAGCCCTGCGGCACTTGCAGGAGCGCGCGTGAGATCTGGCCGATCCGCTGCGCAATCGCGTACCCGTGCAGCGGCTCGCGCGCGAGCACCTTCAGGATCAGCATGTCCAGGGTGCCCTGGAGCAGGTCGAGGTCGGACGTGTCAGCGGGAGCCATGCCTAGCCACTCTACACGTGTACGTGTAGACGGGCTAGGGGTCAGATCGGTTGGCGGTCTACTGTCTCACCCACGTGACCATCTCGCCCCGCCCCCGGTTGGCCCAGGCGAAGTACGGCACGGCCGTGATCGTGCGCGGCGGCGTGTCGCCGGACGCGGGGATCGTCGTCGTGAGCACCGTCACGCCGCCGAGCAGGTCGGGCTTGAACGCGGACGTGAACGTCGCGTTGGCCGGCAGCATCACGTCGAGGACCTTCCCGCCGTTGTCCACGCCCTCGAGCACGTACACGCACGGGACCCCGCTGAATGGCCGACTTGCCCGCGTCTTCCTTCACCGCCGGATTGGCGACGATGCGCCGGACAGGCATGGGCAGCGTGAGATGGACGGGGACGGCGACGTGCCGGCTGGCCGCCGATGCCGTGATCGGAATCGACTCGGTGGCCCACGGCGTCATCGCGCCGACCGAGCCGGCCGCATCGGATTTGCCGACGGTGACCCCGGCCGTCACCGGAGCGGTGTAGGTGTAGAGATCGCTCGCGAACGGACCGGCCTTGAGCCAGCCCGGCACGCGCATCTTCAGGGGAAACGTCACGGGCTTGTCCGCCGTGATGCGGAACTCCACCTTCCCATCCCACGGGTAGTTCGTGGTCTGGCTGACGTGCACCTTCGCGCCCTTGACCACGACGTCGGCCTCGCTGCTGACGTAGAGATTGACGAACACCTGGTCGCCGTCGCTCGCGTAGATGAGCCCTGGGAGCTGCGCGAGCAGCCGCGCGAGGTTGGCCGGACAGCAGGCCACGTCGAAGTACGCGCTGCGTTCGTTGCGGCCGGCGCTCTCGAGCGGATTCTGGTAGAAGAACGAGTCGCCCTTCACCGAGACGCCGGAGAGCAGCCCGTTGTAGAGCGTCTGCTCGAACGCATCCAGATACTTCGCGTCACCGGATTTCAGGAACATGCGGTGATTCCAGAGGATGCCGCCCACCGACGCGCACGTCTCGGTGTAGGCCGTGCGGTTCGGCAGGGTGTAGTCGTCGCCGAACGCCTCGGTGCCGCCGACCGATCCCAGCCCGCCCGTGACGTAGATCCGCTTCGACACGACGTCCTGCCAGATCCGATCGACGGCCAGGCCGTACTTCGGGTCCTTGAGCAGCGCGGCGACGTCGGTCATCGCGTTGTAGGCGTAGACGCCGCGGACCGCGTGCCCTTCGGCGCGCGTCTGATCGACCAGCGGGATGTCGTCCTGGCGGTACGGCCGATCGTTGTAGAGCTTCCAGCTCGGATCCGTGTAGTCCTGTGAGACGTTGGCGTGGATCCCGCGTTCGTCGAGGAAGAACTTGGCGAGAGTGAGGTAGCGGACGTCGCCGGTCGCGCGGTAGAGCTTGACGAGCGCCAGCTCGACCTCCTCGTGCCCCGGCGCGTCCTTGCGCGCGTCCGGTCCGAACGTCGAAGCGACGAGATTGGCGTTCCTGATCGCGACGTCCAGGAACGTCCGCTCGCCGGTCGCCTGGAAGTGGGCCACGGCCGCCTCGTACATGTGCCCCGAGTTGTAGAGCTCGTGGCTGCCGGTGTTTTCGTACTGCCAGCGCTCGGTCCCCACGCCGGGCGCGGGCTTCTCGGGATGGATCGTCCGCGCGGGAAACAGGTAGCCGTCGGGCTGCTGCGCCTTGGCGATGATCGCGACCAGGTCGTCGATCTGCTTGGCCAGCGCCGGGTCAGGATGCGAGACGAGCGAGTACGACGCCGCCTCGATGATCTTGTAGATGTCGGTGTCGTTGAAGCGACGGCCGACATAATCGCCCGGCATGAGGCCCGCGCCCTTGCGCAGGTTGTCCACGCGCCCGGTCGTCTCGTTCTCCTGCAGGATGTGCGGGATGGTGACGGTGCGATTGGTCTCGAGTTTCGCCTGCCAGAATCCCCCCGTCACCCGTACCTGAGACAACGGCACCGGCTGGATGGCGTAGTCAGCCGGCGTCTGGGCCCCAATCGATCCGGCCAGGACGAACACGAGAGACGACGACACGAGCCACTTCATGAATGCGCCCCCAAGAAAGTTCGGGCACTGGGCAATGGGCATTGGGCACTGGCCACTGGCCTCGGGCGTGCCCGATGCCGGATACCCGCGGCCCGATGCCGGATGCCTGCCCGCCGCCTGCTGCCGATGACCGCTGCCTGATGCCTGAGCCTGCTGCCAGAGCCGGATGCCTATCGCTGCTTGCCCGATCGTCTCGCGAACTTCAGGCCCGACCACGTCTCGTTGATCGCGCACACCTTGTAATCCACGATGCCGTGGGCCAGGCCGGCCTTGCGGACGTCGTCTTCGGACACGTCCGAGGCCAGCCGCGAGGCCTTCTTCGGCCACGCAATCCACAGCCCGCTGCCCATCGTGCGAAGGGCCGTGGCGATGCCAAGCGACAGCGTCCGGCGGTCGGGCACGAACCAGATCACCAGGTCGGCCGGCGACGATGTCTGCATCGTGAGCCGCACGTCATCGGGCAGGCCGACCAGCTCGCCGCGGAATCCCCTGGGCGATCCCACGACCGCGACGGTCATGCCGGCTTTGATGCCGAGCTTCTTCACGAGCGGCGTGCCGGAGTAGCCAGCGAGTGCCATGACGCAGCGATTGACCCGCCACATTATTGATCGCTTGTTATGATGAGCTGTTGCGTTTCACGCGCGTGCCAGCCGTCGTTCGAGCCCGACTCGCCCTGGCGTTGGGGCTCGCGGTCGCGTTGTCAGCCGCCGCGCCCGCCGGTCAGGGCCAGGCGACGACGTATACCGTCATCAGCGCGCAGAATCGACGACCTCTCGCCGTCCGCAGCCAGGGCAACACTGACATCGTCGCCCTGGATCAACTGGCGCCCGTGTTCGATCTGACAGCCACGGAGGACGCCGTGGTCGGCGGATTGACGATCAACGCACGAGGCCAGCGCATCCTGGTCATTCCCGGGCAGAATTTCGCGCAGGTGAACGGGCGGGTCCTGTCGCTGTCCGCGCCCATCACGCGCGACCGCAACGGCATGTATCAGCTGCCGATCGACTTCGTGTCGGTGGCGCTGGCGCGGGCGCTCAACACCCGCATTGAAGTGCGCAAGGCGTCGCGTCTGATTATCATTGGCGACGTCGCCGTGCCGAGGGTGGCGATCCACGTCGAGCGCCAGGCGAACGCCGCCCGCGTGACGTTCGAGATCGAGCCCACCGCCCCGCACCGCGTCACGCGTGAAGGCAACAGCATCATCATTCGCTTCGACGCCGCCGCGCTTGACATGGCGCCGGCCACGGGCCAGGCGCCGGAGTTCCTCAAGAGCGTCCGCGTGCAAGGCACGACGGTGTATCTCGATCTCGGTCCGCAGACCGCGGTCTTCACCAACCAAGACGATCGCGACCAGACGCACCTGACGGTCGAGCTGCAGCCCACGCCGCCGCCACCGCCGCCGACACCAGCCGCGGGCGGTGTGCCGGCGGGTCGTCCGGGCGGGCCACCCCAGGAGGCTCCGCTGCCCGACTTCTCGCATCTGGGTGGCCTGCACACGATCGTCATCGATCCCGGCCACGGCGGCGACGACCGGGCGTGCAGGGTCCCGGCGGCACGAAGGAGAAGGACCTGACGCTGCAGATCGCCCGGCGCGTTCAGCTCGACGATCGAAAGCCGCATGGGCTTGCGCGTGCTGCTCACACGCGATGCCGACGACAATGTCCCGCTCGACGAGCGCACGGCGTTCGCGAACAACAACAAGGCGGACCTGCTTCGTCAGCCTGCACGTGAACGCCTCGCTCGTCGGCACGATGCGCGGGGCGCGAGGTGCTATCCTCGAGCCTCGACGAGTACAAGGCGCGCCGCGACGCCTTCGGCGCCGACGGGTAGCCCGTCCCGGTGGTCGGCGGCGGCACGCCGGTCCATCGACGTCGTGCCCTGGGACCTGGCGCAGACTGCCGTTCGTCGACCGATCGGCGGCATTCGGCGCCATGCTGGTTCGCCAACTGGCCTCACGACAACGTGCCGCTCAACGCGCAGCCGGCCGTGCAGGCGCCGCTGCGCGTGCTCGTCGGCGCGAACATGCCGGCGGTCGCTCGTCGAAATGGGCTTCCTGACGAATGCCGACGATGAGAAAGGGCTCGCGCGGCGGGACCGCCGGCGCCGTCGTCGAGTCGATCGTGAGCGCGATTGCCGAGCTGCGGAGCGGCTTCCCGACGGCCGCCCGGCGCCCGTCCCGTCAATCCGATGAGCGACGATCGGGTGCACGGCTCCCCGGCGGATCGCCACGGCGTCGCGGCGCGGCCTCTGGATCATGCTCGGCGCCGGCGCCGGGCTGCTCGGGCTGGGCGTGTGGCTGGTCGTGGCGCTGCTGCCGCGGATCCTGCGCGCCGGGGCGCACGCACGCCAGCCGGGGCCGCACGCCGGCCGCCGCGGCGTCCGCGGCCGACGCGCGCAAGATTCACGCGACGCTCTTCTACGTCGCCCAGGACGGCACCGAGCTGGTGCCGGTGAGCCGTGAAGTGCCGTACGGCGACACGCCGGCGGAGCAGGCGCGGCGCATCATCGAGGCGCAGCTGCAGCCGCCCGCCGGACGGACTGCTGCTCCGCGATTCCCGCCGGCACGGTCCTGCGCGCGTCTACCTGACGCCGACCGGCGAGGCGTACGTGGACTTCAGCCGCGGAGATCTCGAGCAATTCCACCGGCGGTTCGCTCGACGAGATTCTCACGGTCTACGCGATCGTCAATGCGCTCACCGTCAATCTGGCCGACGTGACCGCCGTGCAGATTCTCGTCGACGGCAAGGAAGTCGACACGCTGGCGGGCCACGTCGACCTGCGCACGCCACTCGCGCCGCTCACTCAAGTGGGTACGGAAAGGACAGTAACCGCACATGACGCGTCTTGACGGCCGGCTGGCGGACGCCATCCGCCCGACACAAATCACTCCGGATTTCAGCGTGCACGCCGAAGGCTCGGTGCTCATCGAAGTGGGCCGGACGCGCGTGATCTGCACGGCGTCGATCGAGGACCAGGTGCCGCCGTTCCTGCGCGGCTCGGGCAAGGGCTGGGTCACGGCCGAGTACGGCATGCTGCCGCGCGCGACGTCCACGCGCATGGCGCGCGAAGCGGCGGCCGGCAAGGTCGGCGGCCGCACGCAGGAGATCCAGCGGCTGATCGGCCGATCGCTCCGGGCCGTCACCGACGCTCAACGAGCTGGGCGAGCGCACGCTCTGGGTGGACTGCGACGTGATCCAGGCGGACGGCGGCACGCGTACGGCGTCGATTACCGGCGGGTTCGTCGCGATGGTGCTGGCGCTGGAGCGGCTGCGCGAGCAGAGCGCGCTCGCGCGGGTGCCGGTCACCGACTACGTCGCCGCCACCAGCGTTGGTGTCGTCGCGGGCACGCCCCTGCTCGACCTCGCGTACGACGAGGATTCCCGCGCCGACGTGGACATGAACGTCGTCAAGACCTCCGACGGCCGGTTCATCGAAGTCCAGGGCACGGCCGAAGCGCAGCCGTTCAGCCGCGCCGAGCTCGACGCCCTGCTGGAACTCGCGGATCGCGGCATCTCGGCCCTGATCGAGAAGCAGCGGGAGATCGTCGGGAAGTTTCTCAAGTAGCGCGTGTCACCGCTCCTGATTGCGACCACCAACCCCGGCAAGATTCGCGAGATCCGTCGCGTGCTCGAGGGCGTGGACGTCACGCTCGTCACGATGGGAGATCTGCCGCCAATCGTCGAGCCTGACGAGACCGGCCGCACGTTTGCTGACAACGCGCGCCTGAAGGCCGCGTATTACGCCGCCGCGTCGGGGCTGCCGACCGTGGCGGAGGACTCCGGCCTGGCGATCGACGCGCTCGGCGGCCGGCCCGGGGTCGAAAGCGCACGTTATCCCGGCGCCACCTACCCGGAAAAGTTCGCCAACCTGTACGGCGAGCTGGCGCCCTACCCTCGCCCCTGGACGGCGCGATTCGTGTGCGCGGTAGCGTTTGTGGATCGGGCATTGGGCAATGGGCAATGGGCACTGGAGGGTGAGAGGGCCAGTCTCGACAGGCTGGCGTTCGAGTGCACTGCCACCGTGGAAGGCGAAATCGCCCCGGGACCGCGCGGCGCGCACGGGTTCGGGTACAACCCGATCTCTTCTTCCCCCGTACGGCTGCACGCTGGGCGAGGCGACCGACGAGCAGAAGCTCCGCGTGTCGCACCGCGGGCAGGCATTCCGCGCGTTCCGCGACTGGCTGGCCTCGCGCTGACGGCGACCGCCCTCAAAGGCGCCTGCACTACCCCGCAGTATCAGTCCGGGTCGCGGCAACGCGCCCGGCAGTAGACAGCCCGGCGCGAGTTTGACAGGATAACCGCGGTTTTCCCAATCACGTGTCGATCAATGCCCTGGAGGACTGACATGCGCGCCCCTGCTCTGCGCTGGTTGCGCCTGACATTCGTACCTGGCCCTCGGTTTGTTCGTTGCGCCGATCGTCGCGCAGACGCCGGCGCCGCAGACCACCGATCCGATGCTGCGGAACATGGCCTTGCGCAACATCGGCAACGCCAATCTCATCGGCCGCATCTCCGTCGATTGACGCGCTCGAGGATGACTGGACCTACGTCGTCGTCGGCATCGGCCGTCGGGCGGCGTGCTGGAAATCCGACAACGGCGGCACCTCGTGGACGACGATCTTCGACACCTACGGCTCGGCGTCGATCGGCGACGTGAAGATCTACCAGAAGAACAAGGACATGATCTGGGTCGGCACCGGCGAGGGCCACCAGCGCAACACCGCGGCGTGGGGCGACGGCGTCTACAAGTCCACCGACGGCGGCGCGCACGTTCCAGAGCATCGGCCTGAAGGACACGTTCAACATCGGCCGCATCCGGCTCCATCCGACCAACCCGGACATCGTGTACGTCGCCGGCGGTCGGCAACATCTGGGCGCCGATCGGCAGCCGCGGGATGTTCAAGACGATGGACGGCGGCAAGTCGTGGACGAAGCTGACCAACGGCCTGCCGAACGGCCCGATGACGCGGCGCGGACGGCCTCGTCATGGATCCGAGCAATCCGGAAATCCTCTACACGTCGTTCTGGCATCGCATCCGCTACCCGTGGGGCCTCATCAGCGGCGGCAACACCGAGGGCGTGCCCGATCCGCTGAAGGTCGTGGACGGTGCCAGAACAGCGGCATCTTCAAGAGCGTCGACGGCGGCAAGACGTGGAAGAAGCTCACGGTCGGACTGCCCGCCGGTCGTCGGCCGCATCGGCCTGGCGATCGCCCAGCACGAATCCGAAGATCGCTCATGGCGCACGTCGAAGCGGAGTTCCAGCCGAACTGCGGCGGCGGTCGGGGCGGCGGTGGAGGCGGCGGCGTGCCGGCGCGCGCGTGCGGCGGCGGCGGGGCTGGCGCAGCCGCCGCGGCGGCACCTCCGCCTCGGCACCCGCGATCGATCCAGCGTGCACGGACATGACCAAGCTCGGCGCCGGCATGTACCGCTCGGAAGACGGCGGCGCGACCTGGAAGTTCCTCGATCGCTACATCAGCCGGCCCTTCTACTACATGCAGGTGCAGATGAGCCCGCTGAACGATCAGGAAGTGTTCAGCTACACGATCAACTACCGCCGCTCGCACGACGGCGGCAAGACGTGGCCGGGCGGCGGCGGCGGCCAGGGCATGCACTGCTGGCACGCGATGTGGTTCGACCCGCACAACAAGAACCGGTACTACGTCGGCAGCGACGGCGGCCTGCGCTGACGCATGACGACGGCGCGACGTCGCTCCGCTTCACGAACATCAACGTGACGCAGTTCTACGACATCACGGCCGAACAATCGCGGATCCGTACTGGGTGTGCGGCGGCCTGCAGGACGCCGGCAGCTCGTGCGGCCCGTCGGCAGACGCGCGCGAGCGCGATCTACACCAGCGACTGGGTCAACACCGGCGGCGGCGACGGCTTCCACACCGCGATGGAGCCCGACGACCCGTGCATCGTCTACAGCGAATCGCAGCCCGACCGGCAGGGCGGCAACATCGGGCGCACGAATCTGAGACGCGCCAGCGGCGTGTCGGTCCGGCCGAACAAGAACAACATCGTCAACTGGGACGCAGGTACATCACGCCGGAGATGGAGAAAGCCGCGGCCGACCGCAACTGGGGCGACGCAGCCGCAGAATGGCGGGCCCGCTGCGCTTCAACTGGTCCACGCCGTACTTCCTCTCGCCGCACAACCCGCACACGCTCTACGTCGGCGCGCAACTTCCTGCTGATGTCGACGGACCGCGGCGAGACGTACCGCCTCATCAGCCCGATCTGACGACGAACGACCCGAAGAAGACGGTGCGCAAGTCGGGCGGCCTGACGCCGGATGAGAATCCGGGCGGCGGCGCTGAGTACCACTGCACGATCATCACGATCGCCGAGTCGACGATCGAGCCCGGCAACATCTGGGTCGGCACCGACGACGGCAACGTGCAGGTGACGCGCAACTACGGCGCGACCTGGGCGAAAGTCGGCACGGCCGGCTTCCCCGGCGTCGGCACGGACCGACATCTGGGTCAGCCGCGTCGAGCCGTCGCACCACGCGCGCGGCACGGCGTACGTTTCGCTCGACGGCCATCGCGTACGGAGATCAGACAGCCGTACATCTTCAAGACCACCGACTACGGCAAGACGTGGACGAACATCACGAACAACCTGCCGGACGGCGAACCCGTCTACGTCGTCAAGGAAGACATCGAAGAATCCCAGCCTGCTGTTCGCGGGCAGCGAGTTCGCGGCGCTACTACTCGCTCGACGGCGGCGCGAAGTGGAACCGGCTCAACACGAACCTGCCGACGGTCGCCGTGCACGGACATGATGATCCACCCGCGCGACAACGACCTGCTCGTGTCGACGATGGGCCGCGGGCTCTGCATCATGGACGACATCACGCCGCTGCAGCAGATGACGCCCGACGCGATGAAGGAAGACGCGCAAGCTGTTCGAGAACCGCGTGGCGACGCAGTGGCTGAGCGTGCAGCCGCAGCATTCGGGGCGACGCTCGCGTTCGTCGGCCCGAATCCGACGCGCGACGCCGTCATCAACTACTACCTGAGCGATCGCGTCAGCGGTGAAGTGAAGTTCGAGGTCACCGACGCGGAGGCCAAGAACTCCTGCTCGGCGACGGTGCCGAACGCCGAGACGGGCATCGGCCGCATGCTCTGGACGATGCGCTGGTCCACCGGCCCGAACGCCGGTGGCGGCGGGCGCGGCGGCGGCCGAGGCGGTGGTGGCCGCGGAGGCGGTGGCGGCGGCGCGGCGGGAGCCGCCGGTGCCGCGGGCGGTGCCGGCGCGGGTGGCGCGGGCGCGCAGGGCCGCGGTGGCTTCGGCGGCGGCGCGGGCGCGGCGTGCATGACCCCGGCCGAGGCGCCAGGCACGCAAACGATTGGCGGCGGGCGCGGCGGTGGCGGCGGCCGAGGCGGCGGTGGCGGCGCCGGCCGCGTGGCGCCGGGCACCTACAAGGTGACGATGACCGCCAACGGCAAGACCTACGTCGGCACGATCACCGTGCGTCAGGATCCGATGCTCAAGGACGGCGACGGCGGCGGTATGCTCGCGATCGACGCCGAAGAGCTCGAATCCGAAGATGGACAAGCCGAAGGCCTGGCCGACCGGCACGGGCCGCGGCGGCCGGTAGGTGAACGCTATCGACTGAGGCGCAACACTCGTCCCGAGGCGACGTCGACCGTGTAGATCGCGCGCGGCAGCGACGAATTCTGCGGCGCGTCCGGCGTCGCCTCGGGCACCTGTACGAACGCAATGTAGCGGCCGTCGGGCGACCACCGGGGATCAATCGCGCTCCCCATCGGGAGCGTGACGACTGGGTGCTGGTCCGATCCGTCGGCGTTCATCAGGAAGATCTGCGTGCGGCCGTTGCGCCAGCTCATGAACGCGATCCGCTGGCCATCCGGCGACCAGCTCGGATACATGCCGTTCTCCGGATCCTCCGTCAGTGGATGCATTTCGTTTGTGGCCAGATCGAGCACGTTCACGTCGCGGCCCACGTGAAACGCCAGGTGCGTCCCGTCGGGGGAGAACTGCGGAAACCACGCGGATCCGACCGTCGTGACCCGCTGCAGGTTCGATCCGTCGCTGCCCATCACGTAGACGTCGAAGCCCTTCCCCGGCGCCGCGCGATCGGACATGAAGGCCAGGCGCCGGCCATCAGGCGACCACGCCGGCGACACGTCGCGGGCCGGATCTCTCGTGAGCCGTCGCAGCTGGGTCTTGTCGGCGTTGACGACGTAGATCTCGAAGTTGCCGTCGCGATCGGAGTCGAACGCCATCTGGCGTCCGTCGGGCGAGATCGCCGGCGAGCCGTCGTCGGCGGGGTTGGTGACGAGCGCCGTGACGTTCGTGCCGTCCGCGTTCATCGAGAAGATGTCACCCTTGCCGTCGGACCGCTCCGAATAGAAGACGAGGCGACGGCCGTCAGGCCACCAGCCGGGCGACCCATCGCGCACCGGCGCCGCATGCCCCAGGCGATCCCAGGCGAGCCAGCCGACCGACACGGCCAGCACCGCCAGCGTCCCGAGCAGCAACGTCCAGCTGTGCGCGGGCCGAGTCTTGCGCTTGGCGCGCTCGCGATCGGCATTGCGTCGTTGTTGGCGGGTCTGCGACAACCTCTGGCTCCTCTGGCCGGTTATCGTCCTGAGGCGGACGGTGATGCAGATCTTACAACTCTGTGCCGGTCTTGACGGATTTCGCCAATACTGGCTGACACCATGTCCCGATTCGCGCCGACTCCCGCGGACAAGTTCACGTTCGGCCTCTGGACCGTCGGCCACCGGGGCCGCGATCCCTTCGGTGAGCCCGTCCGTCCCCCGCTCGATCCGCTGACGACGCTCCAGCATCTGAAGGCCCTGGACGTCTACGGCGTGAGCCTGCACGACAACGACCTCGTGCCGATCGACGCCTCGCCAGCCGATCGCGATCGGATCCTCGCCGCGTTCCGGCGCGGCCTCGAGTCCACAGGGCTCGTGGTGCCGATGACCACGACCAACCTGTTCAGCGATCCCGTCTTCAAGGACGGCGCGTTCACGTCGAGCGATCCTGCCGTCCGCGCCTACGCCCTGCAGAAGACGATGCGGGGCATCCAGCTGGGCGTGGAGCTGGGCGCCACGATTCACGTGGTCTGGGGCGGGCGCGAGGGCACGGAGGTCGACGCCGCCAAGAGATCCGCGGTGAGGCCATCAAGCGGTTCCGCGACGCCATCAACTTTCTCTGCGACTACGTGATCGATCGCCAGTACCACGTGCGCTTCGCGCTGGAGGCGAAGCCCAACGAGCCCCGCGGCGATCTCTACTTCCCGACGACGGCAGCATACCTGGCGTTCATCCCGACGCTCGCGCACCCGGAGATGGTCGGCGTCAACCCGGAAGTCGCGCACGAGCACATGGCCGGACTCAACCCGAGCCACGCGATCGCGCAGGCGCTCGACGCCGGCAAGCTCTTCCATGTCGATCTGAACGACCAGAAGCTGGCGCGGTTCGACCAGGACCTGCGCTTCGGGTCCGAATCGCTGAAATCGCTCTTCTTCGTGGTGAAGCTGCTCGAAGACGCCGGCTATGACGGCCCGAAGCACTTCGACGCGCGGCCCTATCGAACCGACAACGCCGACGACGTCTGGGAGTTCGCCCGCGGCTGCATGCGCACGTACCTGATGCTGCGCGAGAAGGTTGAGCAGTTCCGCGAACACCGCGAAATCCAGGACCTGCTCGCCGACTTGCGCACGCCGAGCGACGACGGACCGCCGGAACGCTACTCGCGGGACGCCGCCATGCTGCTGGCCCGCCGGCCGTTCGACCGCAACGCGATGAGCGCGCGGCGGCTCGCGTACCAGCGGCTCGATCAGCTCGTCGTCGAGCTGCTGCTGGGCGTGCGGTAACGCGCCTCGAGCTGCGCGTAGCGGGCGCGCAGCTCGCCATAAATCGCGGCGTGCGCCGGAACCGGCACGATGTCCGCGGCCTCGGCAGGCGCGGTGACGCCGCGAACGATGACCTCCCACGGCAGGGCCAGCCCTGAGGCGCGGGCGTCGGCTTCCCACGCGCGCAGCGCCGCGCCCAGACAGGCGGAATTGCCCACCGGTAGCTGGCAGACCCTGGCGTTGAAGACGTCGGCCATGACCTGAAGAATTGCGCGATTGGCCGCGGCGCCGCCCGTCGCGTGGATCGTGTGGGGCGTGACGCCCATCCAGCGCGTGTGATTGGCGAGGGCCATCATCTGCGCCTCGACGACGGCGCGTACGTTCCCGGCGGCGTCAGCGGGATCGAGCCCTTCGCGGCGGACGCCGGGAGCGGCCACGTGCGGCGTGATCTCCGGCACGAACCACGGCAGCAGCATCGCGCCGCCATTGCCCGCCGGCGTCGCGTCGAGGGCGCGCGAGAACGCCAGCCAGTCGAGTCGGTAAGCGTCGCGGATGGCCTCGCGCGCCAGCGATCCGTTGCTGAACACGGTCAGCCCCATGAACTCGCCGGTCGGGGCGCCGAAGACATGACCCGTGCCGGTCGGATCCTCGCGCGGCAGCGCCATCGGTCCGAACGCGGTGTCGCTGGTGCCCAGCGAAACCCCAAGCCGGCCCTCGGCCACCAGCCCGGTCCCGACGAGGCTGCTCGGATTGTCGCCCGACCAGACGACGACGCGCGCGCGAGTCAATCCGTGCCGCCGGCGCCAGTACGGGGCGATTGGCCCGACCACGGTCGAGGACGGCACGATGTCCGGCAATCTCTCGCGGAGCCCGGGCGCGGTGGCCTCGAGCGCCTCGCGCGACCACTGGCGCGTCGCCAGCTCCATGAGGTTCATGCCAGACGCGTCACCGGGCTCCAGGGGCGCATCCGCGCCGAGCAGCAGCGACGCGAGGTACGAGCTTACGAGGTGCACGCGGTGCGTGCGCGCGTACGCCGCGGGATCCGTCTTGAAGAAACGGCGGATCTGCGGCGCGGTGAACCGCTCGAAAACGCGCGAGCCGGTCAAGCGGGCCACGGCGGACGCGCCGCCGAGCGCGCGCGTGATCTCCTCGCACTCGCGTTCCGTGCTCGTGTCCAGCCAGATCGGCGCGACCGGCCGCGTGAAGATCCCGCTCAGTTGATCGACGAGCGGGTGCGATGCGTCAAGCGCCGCGAGGCGTGACCTGGCAAGGGCGTCGAGGTACACGCTGCCGTGCTGCTGGGCCGATCCCGAGACCGCGGCCACGCGCGCCGGATCGAGCCCCGCGGCCGCCGCGGTGCCGATCGCGCGGTCGAGTGCCGCCGCCCACATCACGGGCGGCGCGGCCGCCACCCGCGGATCGTCGGCCGGCAGCACGCCGTGCCGCGTGCCGAACGCCGGCAGGTCGCGATCGTACGAGACGGTGTGCTCGAAGCACACGCGGCAACGGGCGCCCTCGACGTCCAGAGCCAGCACCGTCAGGCTCTGCGTGCCCGCGTCAATCCCGAGGTAGATCGGCATGTCCCCTTGGCACGACCCGCGCATCAGGCTACCATCCCGGTCATGACCACGATCCATCGGCCCATCGTCCTGGCCATCGTGGGATTGGCAGCCGCCAGCCTCGCCGCGATCGCGCCGATCCCCGACCCGGCATCAACGAAGATCGGCATTCTTCCCTTTCTCGACGCCAGCGGCGCCATGAACAGCACCACGGCCGCCGGGATTAGCCGGCTCGTGCAGGCCGAGATCACGCACTCGGCGCCGGCGCTCTCAGGGAAGGTCCTGACGCTCGACGCCGGCGCCCGGCTGGAAGATCTCGACGCCGAAAGAGCCGTCGCCCTGGGCAAGGCTGCCGGCGTGGACGTCGTGCTGCTCGGCACCGTGCTCGAGGCAAAGAGCGAAGAGTCGAACAAGAGCGGCTGGCTGCCGGCGATTGCCGGCCAGTCAGTAAACGTGCACGTGCGATCGGTGAAGGGCACCGTGACCCTGCAGGGCGACGTGTACCGCGTGTCCGATGGCACGTCGCTGGCGAGCCTGCGCGTGCCCGGCAGCCACTCCGACAGTAAGTTCGGCGGCGGCGTCTACACGAATCTCGGCGCGTGGGACGGCAACTCGACCGTGTTCCTCGACTCACCGCTCGGCAAAGCGCTGCAGCAGGCGATCACCGGCATGGTGAAGAAGATCGCCCAGACGAAGATCTGACGGGTTCGGCGGGTGCGACCGGTTCGGCCGGTTCGGCGTCATTGGCCGGGTCCTGCGATCCAGCGCAGTTTCAGCGCCATCATTTCCTGATCACCTGCGGGTGGATCTGGCCGATCTTCCGGATCGACAAACGTCGCGACGCGTTTGTCCGAGCTCAGGACGAATCCGACGGCAGAGTCGAACCGGCCCTCAACGAGCACGACCTTGAGCTTGTCCAGGTCGCCCAGGAGCGAAGAAAGATCATCGTCCACGGGCGCCACGACGTCCGGCGCATGCGGGTCGCGCGCCGTGAAGTCCCACACCCACGCGGCGCCGTCGCGTTGAAGCGTGGACGTTCCGATCAGACCGGCGCGCTGGATCATCTGGCGGCCGAGGACGTCGATCGTGAGGCCCCTGGCCTCCGTACGGACGGCGAACGGCGCCTCGCCGCGGAGAACGAACGTGCGGATGTCCGCCAAACCCAGTTGGCGGAACGCCCGTGCCACCGGATGGTCCTGCCGCTCGACAGCCAGGCGGTAGGTGCCCTCCTCGTTCCGCCGGTCGGCGAGCGACTCGGCGTCCGAGCGGACGTCGGATTCCGTGACCACCCAGGTGACCGCGCCGGACGGTCCGAGGTACCAGGTTTCGGCGACGTCTTTCTGGAGACATCCCGTCGAAAGCGCGGCAGTTGCCAGGATCACGAGAGTGACGCGAGTCGTCATGCTGCCCTCCCTGGTTGTAAGGACGGCACGCCACGGGCAAACCGAACAGGCCACCGTGGTAACGTGACGGCCATGACCGGGGCGGGGGCCGAAACGAGCCAGCTGTTCGAGCGCGCGCGCGGCGGCACGCCGGGCGCACTCGATGCCTTCTACGAGCGGTGCGCGCGGAAGCTCCTGCCGATGATCCGGCTGCGGATGGGGCGATCGCTGCGTTCCGAGCTCGAATCGCGCGACATCCTGCAGGCCGTGCTCATGAAGTCGCTGCCGCGTCTCGACCAGGTGCAGGATCCGGGCGCGGTCATGACGTGGCTGGCGCGGATCGCCGAGAACGAGATCCGCGATCAGGCCGACTTCCACCATCGCCAGCGGCGCGACGCCGCGCGCCGGGCGCCCCTCGACGAGGCGCTCGACGTGCCGGCTCAGGTACGTCAGGCCCTCAGCCAGGCGATCGTGAACGAGGAACTCGAGCGCATCGAGGAAGCGCTCGAGTCGATGTCGGCCGCCGAACGCGAGATCATCGTGCTCCGCAAGCTCGAGGAGCTGTCGTTCGGAGCGATTGGCGCGCGGCTCGGCAAGAGCGAGGACGCCTGCCGCATGGCGTTCGCCAGGGCCATGGCGGCGCTCACGATGCGCCTGACGAAGCCGGCATGAGCGGGTCGTCCGACCTTGAAACCCGTCTGGCGGAGCTCATCGAGCACCACGTCCGCCACGGCTCGCTGCCGACGATCGACGGCGTGACCGCGGACCCGCGCGAGCGCTCGGCGCTACGTCGACTGGCCGAGCAGGACCTCGCATTGTCCTCGACGCTCGATGCGGGAACGCCAGCCACGACCGATGGCATCGATTCGGCGCCGGCCCGACCCGCGGCGCTTCCCACCTTCGACGGGTTCCGGACGATTGAGCGTGTGGGCGGCGGCGGCGTGGGCGAAGTCTACAAGCTTCACGATTTGAAGCTCGACCGCGTCGTCGCGGCCAAGGTGCTGCGGCACGACCCGGCGATCCGCACGAGCCTGGCGGGATTCCTGCGAGAGGCGAAATCGCTGGCGCTCCTGGCCGACCCGCGGGTCGTCCAGATCTTCGAGTTCCGCGCCGATACCACGCCGCCGGTGCTCATCATGGAGTTCGTCGAGGGGTTCGAGCTCGGCCGGATCGGACCGTCGCTCGAGTTCCGCCAGCGCGCGGCCATCGTGCGTGACGTGTGCGCGGCCATTCAGCGCGCGCACGACCTCGGCGTGCAGCACCGCGACCTCAAGCCGTCGAACATCATGCTCGACCGCCGGCTTGCGCCGAAGATTCTCGACTTCGGCCTCGCGGCGGGCGATCCGTCCGCCGGTCACCTGCGCGGCACGCTCCACTACCTCGCCGCCGAACAGCTCGACCCGAGCCAGCCAATCGACGCCCGAACCGACGTCTACGCCCTCGGCGTCATCCTCTACGAGCTGTTGACCGGATCCCTGCCCTACGCCGGCGGCAGCGATGACGACGTCGCCGCGGCCATCCGATTCGGGCAGCCGAGACTGCCGGTGGAGGTCCAGCCCGCCGTCCCGGAGGCGCTGCAGCGCGTGGCGCTCAAGGCGATGGCGCGGACGCCGGCGGATCGCTATCAGTCCGCGCTGGAGATGTCGCAGGACCTGGAGCGCTACCTCGCGGGCCGCGCCGTGACCGCGCGGCCGGCGCAGTCTGCGTCGACGCTCGAGACGCGGGTCCGTCCGCACCGCGAGCAGATCGACGAGTGGGTTCGGCTCAATCTCATCTACCCGCACGAAGCGGCGCGGCTGCACGCCGCGTACCGCCAGCTCGACGCGCACGAGGACGACTGGATTGCGGCGACCCGCACGTTGTCCTATTCGCAGATCGCGTTGTACCTCGGCGCGTTCCTGCTGTTCGCCGGCAGTCTCTTCTACTTCGCCGCGCATCGGTTCTACGACGCGGTCCGCGGACTCGTGCGGCCGTTCGTCATTCTCGGCGCGCCGTTCCTCGGGTTGAATGTCGCCGCGAACTGGCTGTACCGCCGGGATCATCGCGCGGTGGCCGTGGCGTTCTACCTGGCGGGCGTCAGCCTGCTTCCGCTGTTCCTGCTGATCTGGTTCCACGAGACCGGGTGGTGGGTCGTGGCGAAGGATACGCCGGGCCAGTTCTTCGCGGATGGATCGATCGCGAACCGCCAGCTGCAGGTCACCATTCTGATCGCCGCTCTCTGGTCGGGCTGGCTCGCGCTCAGAACGAGAACGGGCGCGCTCAGCACGGTGTTCACGCTGCTCGTCGGTCTCCTGGTGCTGGCGATCCTCGCTGATTTCGGCCTGCGCGACTGGCTCGACGAGGGACGGTACGACCGCCTCGCGCTCCACGCCTGGCCGCTCGTGGTGCTCTATGCCGCCGGCGGCGTCGCCCTCGCCCGCCGGCACCGCATCTGGTTTGCGCACCCGCTGTGGGTCGGCGCTGTGGTCTCGCTGGTGGCCGTGCTCGATCTGCTCGCGCTCGACGGCCGGATGCTTCACGATCTGGGCCTGTCGCTGCAGGCACTGCAGGCCTCGTCGGTCAGCCACCCCGTCCTGCTCGACACGACGGTCGCGCTGACGCTCAACGGCGGGTTGTTCTACGGCGTCGCCTGGCTCATCGAGCGCGGGGCGTCGGAGGCCACCGCGCCGGCCGCGTGGCTGCTCTTCACCATCGCGCCGTTCTCGATCCTCGAGCCAATCGCCTACCTCTGCGAGACGGCGGAGTACTCGCCGCGGCTGGACTGGCTGTACCTCGGCCTGGCGATCGCGATCGCCCTGGTCAGCCACCAGCGTCAGCGCAAGAGCTTCTACTACGCCGGGCTCGTGAACACCGGTGTGGCGCTGGTGTTCATCGCCGATCACCGGCAGTGGTTCGACAAGCCCGCGTGGGCGGTCGCGCTGGTGATCGCGGGCTTGACGGCGCTCGCGCTCGGATTCTGGATCGACGCCAGGCAGCGCACGCGAACGTAACCGGTCGAACCCGCCGAACCGGTGGAACCCGCCGCACTCGTCGAACCGACTGTCCCTTACTTCTTGATTTGTTTCTCCCGTGTCCAGCTCCACCATGTCCACGTCGGCCGGCGTCCACGCCGAGCAGCCACTTCGAGAAGTAGTCGATGCGGCGCCAGAAGACGTAGTCCTGCGTCGGGTCCGTAGCCGTGGCGCTGGCCCGGCAGCAGGATGAAATCGAAGCGCTTGTTCGCCTTGATGAGCGCGTCGATCACCCGGTACGTGTTCGACGGGTGCACGTTGTTGTCGATGTCGCCCGTCATCAGCAGGAGGTGGCCCTTTCAGGTTCTTGGCGATGTCCTGGTTCTTGTCGATCTCGTACTCGAACGTCGACCTTGTCGTCCTTCGACGACTTCCTTCACGCCGTCGTGCTTCTCGCTCCACCACCGGTTGTAGATGCTGTTGTCGTGGTTGCCCGACTCCGAGATGCCGACCTTGAAGAAGTCCGGGATAGCCGAACATCGCCGCGGCCGTCATGAAGCCGCCGCCCGAGTGGCCGTAGATGCCGACGCGGCTCGAGATCGATCCAGGCGTACTTCTTGGCGAGCTGCTCGACCGCCGCCTTCTTGTCCGGCACGCCGTAGTCGCGCAGGTTGCCGTAGCCGTAGTTGTGGTACCACTTCGACCGCTGCGGGTTGCCGCCGCGGTTGCCGACCTCGATGCACGATGAAGCCGACGTTGGCCAGCGCGACGTTCGCGCTGCGCGGCGAGAACGTCTTGGTCACGCTACTCGGTCTGCGGCCCGGGATACACGTACTGGATGATCGGGTACTTCTTCGCCGGATCGAAGTCGAACGGCTTGTACATCGTCCCGTACGAGATCCGTGATGCCGTCGTCGGCCTTCACCATGAAGGGCTCGGGATACTTGAAGCCGGCCTCCAGGAGCGTGGAGACGTCGGTCTTCTCGAGATCCATGACCTTCGTTGCCGGCGGCGTCGTAGAGCACCGACTCGGGCGCCGAGTCCACGCGCGACGAGTTGTCGACGAAGAACGTGCCCTTGTCGTTCATGTCGGTGGAGTGCGAGGCATTGCCCGGATCGAGCAGCTTCATGTCACCCGTGTCGATGTTCACGCGGTAGAGGTGCACGAAGTACGGATCCTCGCCCGGCTCGCGGCCCGCGGCGTTGAAGTACATCGTGCGCGTCTTCTCGTCGACGCCCTCGATGCCGGTGCACACGAACTCGCCCGACGTGATCTGACGGATCAGCTTGCCGGTCGCCGTGTCGTACAGGTAGTAGTGCCCCCAGCCGTCGCGCTCCGACCAGTGGATCGCCTGCTTGCCGCCGTTGATGAGGCGCAGGGGCTGGAGCTCGATGTACGTGTTCGACCGCTCCGGGATCACGACGCGCGACTCACCCGTCGTGGTGTCGGCTTCGACGATGTCGATGCGCTTGAGGTCGCGGCTGGTGCGGTTGTAGTAGATCTTGTCGCCGCGACAGCGTGATCCAGCGCGACGCGGTCTCCTGCTTCTCGCGCTGCAGGTTGCGTCACCGGCGCCGTTGGCTACGCCCATCTGCTGGTCCTTGAACGCTGCCGACTTGACCATCGTCATTCTTGGCCGTCGGCAGATCGAACACGCCAAGCTCGGTCTGCGGCTGGTTCTCCTCGCCCGGGCATGCCGTACTTGTACGTTTCGAGCGTGGGCCGCGGATTCGCGAGCGCGTTGATCACCCACAGATCCCCGACCTTGCGCTGGTCCTGCCGCATCAGCGGCGAACTTCTTGCTGTCCTGCGACCATGCGATGGCAATCGGCGCCGTGCGCGGTCCGAACTTCTTGTCCTGCTCGGTCTGCTGCGCGCGCGTTCGCGCCGTCCCCGCCGCCTTGGGTCTGCTGGCCGTTCTGCTCCTGCTGCTGCTGTTGCTGGTCGTCCTGCTGGCCCGAGCTGTTGCGGGCGTAGCTGTAGTACTTCTCGCCGTCGGTCGTCAGCTGCGTCTCCTGACGACCGACGGATCGTCGGCCTTCTTCTTCGCCAGCTCGAAGTTCTTCGCGTCCATCATGAACAGGTTGTGGCCGCGCGCGAAGATCGACGGTCTGCTTGTCTGGCGAGACGCTGGCCCAATTCGGGTTGGGTTTCTCCGCCTCGTACTTGTCGTCGAGCGTCAGCGTGCCGGTGCCGATTTCGTAGACGAGCCACCACTGCTTGGTCGTGCATCGCCGCCCTGACCGCCGGCGCGCCCGGCGCCTTGCCCGCCGCCGCGTCCGCCGCCGCCGCCGCGTCCGCCGCGGCCGCCGCCACCCTGGATCTGGTTTTCCTGCTGTCTGCGTCGTCCCGACCAGCTCCTGCCCTTCGGCGTTCTCGACCTTGGAGTCCTTCGGCAGGGACACGCTGAACCGGATCTTCGTGTCGTTCTCGATGAACTTGATCGTGCTGATCGGCAGGTGCTGCGCGTCGTACGGCGTCCGCAGGATGCGCGTCAGCTGCGCGGCCACCTTGGCGTTGTCCCAGAGCGGCGTCTTGGTGCGCTTGACGGGATCGACCATCCACCACTTCATGCCCGCCGGCGTCTCGTAGCTGTACCAGAAGCGATCGCTGAACTCGAGCCAATGCGGCGTGACCGCTGGTCGAAAACACGTACTTGGCGACCTTGGCCGACGTCCAGCGGGAGGCCAGGTCGTAATTGGGCGCCGGCAACTCGCGCGTGGGCGCGGTGTCAACGGCCGATCGCGGCGGCGTCGCCGGCCGCGGCGCGGCCAACGGCTGAGCGGTGACGGTGAACGCAACGACACAGAACAGGCGCAGCAGGGTCCTCATAAGCTCCTCGGGGAAAACGGTGCCGGTAACTATACCGATGCGACCTCTGGTGTGGAAGAGCCAGGCTTTTCAATGGGGGAATGAGTAAACGGGGAAATGGGGGAATGGGTGAATGGGGGGGTGACGGAAGGGGCTATCTGGTGGCTGTGTGGAGGGCCACGATCTCGACCGCCGCGCGCTGGCCGCTCTCGACCGCGCCGTTCATGTAGCCCTGCCAGCGGACGCTCGTATGCTCGCCGGCGAACAGCACGCGACCGTGCGGCCGTGCCAGGGCGTCGCGCCATTCGGGCTGAAATGCCGGGTCAAAGACCGCATAACCGCCGCGCGCCCACGGGTCGTGCTCCCAGATCACCGTGCGCGACGCCAGCAATGGAGCCGGACGGCCAAGCCAGCGGAGGCGGTCGACGACGCCGGCCATGCCATCGGCCTGCATGATCGCCTGAAGCTCGGCTGACGCGCCGCCGCCGGCGAGCAGGGTCAAGATGCCCGCCGGTCCCTTCTGCTGCTCGTTGCCGTCCCAGACGGCGCCCGTCGGTCGATCGGATCCAAACGCCGTCGGCCGTCCTCGCTTGACCCAGAAGCGGCGCGCGAACTGCATCAGCACGCGCGTGGCCGGCCCGAGTCGGAGGTGCGTGATGGCCTCGCGCTGGGCTTCCGGCAACGGCGGGTGAAGGCCAATCGCTGCGGCGTTGGTCACCGGCAAGGCGACGACCGCGTAGTCCGCGGTAATCTCCGCGCGGCCGGACCAGGCGTCGACGGTGGCGACGATCTTCGAGCCCTCCTCGCGAATCCGACGAAGAATCGTGTTCATTCGAACACGCGTCTTCAGGCGCCGCGCCATCATCGTCGCGATCGTGTCGTTGCCGGCGATGGCACGGAGGGCCCCGCCCGTCGCCGCGCCGCCGCTGGCGTCGGCGAAGAAGTCGACGAGCGCGAGCAGCGACAGATCTTCCGGATCGGCGAGAAACAGTCCGCGCAAGCCGCGAATGCGCGCTCGCATGGACGCGGGCGCGCCGATCGCCTGCAGCCACTCGGCCACGGACTGACGCGCGAGCGCGCGCGTAATCGCACTCGCCGGACGCTGCTCGGCCAGGGTGTAGGCGCGAACGAACGGCGCCAGGTGCCGTGCCAGCTCCGAAAACAACGTGGAGATCGACTGCACCGCCAGACGCCCGCGGGCGTCAGGGCCGTAGTAGCCGAAGCCGCGTCGATTGACGGGGACGAGCCGCACGCCAAGCTCGCGCGCGAGCGAGACCAGCGCGGTCTGATTGGGCTCGATGAAATCGGCGCCGGCCTCCGCGTGCTGGCGTGCGGCAAGACCGTCGCGCATCGTCCACACACGGCCGCCGACGCGGTCGCGCGCTTCGACGACCGTGACCGACGCACCGTCGGCCTCGAGCGCGCGCGCCGCCGCGAGTCCGGCGAATCCGGCGCCAGCGACGAGCACGTGGACGTGACGCAGGACGCGCACGGGTCAAGTGTAGATGAAGCGCGAAGAGAAGTTTGAAGTTTGAAGTTTGAAGTTCGGAGGGTCGGCAACCGACTCTGATTCTGAACTTCGTACTTCATACTTCGAACTTCATACTTCGAACTTCATACTTCGACTTCCGTCCTCTGCCCGTTACGCCAGCGCGAGGTACTGCTGGATCTGGGCCAGGAGGATTTTGAGCGCCTGCTTCGTGTCGCTGTCCATCTGGACGAACTTGAAGCCGGTCAGGTACAGCTGCAGGGCACCGACGCGTTCTTTCGCCACGCAGTGCGTGCTCTCGGCGAAGACTGTCGCCGACGCGCCGCCGTCGAGCGTGAAGCGGAACTCGTGGATCTCGCCGTCTTCGAAGGGTGTGGTCGTCTCGACCGAGAAGCCCGTGGCGCTGATGTCGCTGGCGCTGACGGGCATCGGATGCGAGAGCACCTGAACGTTGAGCTGCCAGAGCACGTCCAGACGTCTCGCCTGGCGGCGTTCGACCGCGGGCTTCTTCGCGGACGCTTTCTTGGCGGCCGGCGTGCGGCTTGGGGTCGCACGACGGGCCACGGGCTTCTTGGCGCGGGTGGCCATGGGCCGGAGTCAGCGCAAGAGCTGTGCCGAAAATGACGGGGCGGAACCGGCCGTTTTTCGCCCGGCTCCACGCACCGGCAGCTCAAGCCAGTGAAGCCGATTTCAAATCGGTCAGCCCACTCCCGATACACCGCCTTGTACTTCGCCCCGGTCTTTGGTACGTTCCGGCACGTCCAGCCCTGACTGCAGACACGAGGGGAGGAGCGAATGCCGCGGGTCCGTCGACAAGCCGCAGTAATTCCGTACCGAATCCGCAAGGCCCGCCTCGAGGTGGCCCTCGTGACGACCGCCGGAGGCCGGGGCTGGATCGTGCCGAAAGGCTCGATTGACGAAGGCGAGCGCTCGCGTGACGCCGCAATTCGCGAGGCCGAAGAAGAAGCCGGCCTGCGCGGAATCGTCGGACGGCGCCGTCTCGGCCGCTACCGCCACGTCAACGGCGACGGCCCCTGCCTGGTGGACGTCTACCCCATGCGTGTGACGAAGGTCATGGAAGAGTGGCTGGAAGACAAGCTGCGCCGCCGCCGCTGGATGCGCGTCCCTGACGCGGCTGACTGCCTGCGGAAAGAGCTGCAGGGCTTGATCCATCGTCTGGAGAGCTCGCTCCAGCTGGAGCGTTGAGCGTGGCCGACGCGGCCGAGGGCGTCGTAGCCGCGCGCGAAGCGGCCTACGTCGTCAGCAACGACATCTCACCGGACACCATCGCCAGGAGCCTGGAAGCGCTGCTGCCCGCGCGCCGCGCGCCGATTCCCGCGTACCGGTTCACGATGCTCGACACGGTGGACGGGCGCGTCAGACGCTCGGGCGCGCGCCTCACCTGCGCGGCTGAAGACGGCGTGACCACCCTGGCGTTTCGCGATCGCCGTGGCGGTCTTCCTTTGACGATGCGCGCGACGCAGCCGATAAGCTTCGCCTGGGAGCTGCCCGATGGTCCGCTGCGACAGGCGCTGGCGCCGCTGGTGGGAGTGCGGCGCCTGCTCCCGCAGGCCGACGCGGAGGAACACGGGACGCGGCTCGACATCCTCGACGACCAACGGAAGACTGTCGCGCGGCTTCGAATCGAATCCGGACACGCCCGGCTGCCCGCGTCGCGCGGGACGTGGCGCGCGCTGCCGACCATGCTCACGCTCACGGGTCTGCGAGGGTACGAAGACTTCTACGACCAGCTCGTCCCGGTGATCGAGAGCCGGCCCGGGCTCACGCCGTGTCCGCATGGTGTCGATCGCGTGATCCTGCAGCGCGTTGGCTCGCCGACGCTGGACGACGCGGGGTCGCTCGTGGTGGACCTGGCGCCAGACGTTCGCGCGGACGCAGGCGCTCGTGAGATTCATCGCGCGCTGCTGCGCCTCCTCGTCGCCAACGAGCCCGGCGTGCGCGCCAGCCTCGACACGGAATTTCTGCACGACTTTCGGGTCGCCGTGCGACGGACGCGATCCCTGCTGCGTCAGCTCGAGCACGTGTTCCCCGCGAACATCGTCGAACACTTCTCGTCGGAGTTCGCCTGGCTCGGCCGGCTCACAGGCCCTGTGCGCGACATGGACGTACTAATCCTCTCGCTCAGAACGTCCGAGGACGAGATGCCGGCCGCCGACCGCGAGTCGCTGATCGCAATTCTCACCCGGTTGCAGGAGCCCGAACGCCAGTTGCTGCTCGCGTCGCTCGACGGCTCGCGCTACAGAAGGCTGATCGACGACTGGAAGGCGTGGCTCGAGCGACCGGTTGCCGTGGCGCCGGGCGCGCCAGACGCCGGTCATCGGCTCGTCGACGTCGTCTCGCGCCGGGCGTGGCGTCTGAGCCGTCGAATTGCGACCACCGCCAGCACGATCGACGATCGCACCGACGCGGACCAATTGCACGCCGTCCGCATCGACGCGAAGAAGCTGCGGTATCTCATCGACGTCACGGCCGGGTTCTTCGATCCGGCAGACCTCGACTGCGTGCAGAGCGCGCTGAGGAAGCTGCAGCGGGTGCTCGGCGATTTCAATGACGCGCGCGTACAGGCGGCGCGCTTGATCGCGTGCGGGCAGGCGCTCGCCTCCGCGGACGGCGACGCGAGCGCGGCGCTCGCTCTCGGGCGACTGGCCGAACAGCGGCGCCATAGGGCCGATCGCCTGCGCGGGCAGGTCGTGGATCAACTGGCACATTTCTGCGGCCGCGAGGCGCGACGGGCCTGTCGCCGCGCGTTCAAGCGCGCGCCGCTCGCGGAGTCTGCGCGATGAGCGTGATCGCCATCTACAACCTGAAAGGCGGCGTCGGCAAGACGACAACGGCCGTCAACCTGTCGTATCTGGCCGCGGCCGGTGGACAGCGCGCGCTGCTCTGGGATCTCGATCCGCAGGCGGCCGCCAGCTACGCCTTCCGCGTCCGGCCTCACGTCGATGCGTTCGGCAAGAAGAGCCTCAGGGACGGCGAGGTGCTGGCGCGGTCGATCCGGGAGACGGACTATGCAGGCCTGGACCTGCTTCCGGCCGATTTCGCGTATCGCAAGCTCGATCGTCTGCTCGACGACGTTGGGAAGCCGAAGCGGATCGTCGCCGAGCTGATCGAGACCGTCGGCCGAGGGTACGACGTCGTATTCCTCGACTGCCCTGCCGGCTTCTCGCTCGTCATCGAAGGCATCTTCGCCGCCGTGGACGCCGTGGTCGCTCCGACCGTGCCGACCGTCCTTTCGCTGCGAACGCTGGTGCGGCTGATCAAGTGGGCCGACCGAACGGAGTCGTCGGCGGATCTCGCGGCGTTCTTCAGCATGGTCGATCGCCGCAAGACGCTGCATCGGCGGGCCTGTGAGGGATCGCGCGAGCACCCGGATGTCTTTCTCTCGGCGCAGGTGCCGTACGCCAGCGTCGTCGAACAGATGGCCGTGCGACGGATGCCGCTCCCGGCGTTCGCCGGCCGCGACGTCGCGACCACGGCGTTCGCCGAGATCTGGGCCGAGTTGCAGGCGCGGCTGGCCCGCCGCGCCGCGGAGCCGCCAGCGCCTGACGATCGTTGGGAGCGACGACGGCAGGCCGTCAACTCGCTGATGGACCGACTCGAGTCGCCGGACGGCTCGGAGCAGCCGGCGGCGCGCCCGGCGACGGTCGTCGATCTGCACGAACGCACCTGGTCTCGGACTCTCGCCTCCGAGACATCTGGAGCGCCGGCCGGGTCCGAGATGGTGCACTACTTCGACACGCGGGATCGCGAGCTGCAACGGCTCGGTTACGCCGTGATGCTGGACGAACGGCCGGGCAGCTGGCGGCTCGTCATCGAGACGAGCGGCCGGCAGAGGCCGGAGGGGAGCAAGTGCACGCGCGCGCAGATCGATCGGTCCTGGGCGTTCGACATCTTGCGCGGGGCTTTATCTCCGCTCGAGGCGCTCGAGCGAAGGCTCGGCCGGCCAGGCCCAGAGCTGCTGCGGAACCTCACGGTCATCGTCGGCGGCCGACGCCTCGAGCGCGTCGATTCGCGTCTGTGGGCGGAGGAACGCGACCAGCCGGCCGCGGAGGCCGCGCCCGCATCGACGATCCGGCAAGCCGTCTAGATTGTCAGTAAGATGTCTGAGTCGGGGCGTAGCGCAGCCTGGTAGCGCACCTGCCTTGGGCGCAGGGGGTCGCTGGGTTCGAATCCAGCCGCCCCGACCAAAATTCTTAACGTTTTGACACGTTTGTGAATCTGGCGAACGCGGATCGAGCGTCGGCTGACAATTGGCTGACAATCGGTAGCGTGCCAACCCTGCTCGGTCTGCATTCCTTCACCCAATCTGAGCGGTCGCTTCATCAGCGTGCTCGACTCGATTGACGCGTCGTTCGCGCGCCTGGCGCATCGACTCGGCCAGCGAGCTCGCACGCGCGTTCATGTAGCGCTGGGTCGTGGTGATGCTGGAGTGCCCGGCGAGCAACTGCAGCTCGTGAACGGGAACGCCATCGTCGGCCAACCGTGACAACGCCTCGTGTCGGAGGTCGTGCCAGTGGAGGTCGATTTGCGCGAGCGCCTTTCGGTTCGACACTCGCTTGCCACTCCCGGCGCGCGTCGGCTTGATGCCGTTGGCCAGGAGGAGCAGCGTCTCCCAGGCTGACTTCAGGCTTGCCACGTACGCGCCGGTCGTTGCCTCGCCGAACACGTACGCATCCGGTCCGAGGAATGCACGTCGGCGCAAGAGCTTCTCGAGCCGACTGCCTGCCTCGAACGGAATCACACGTGCGACTTCGGTCTTCGAGTGCTCCTTGAGGATTCGGATCCAGCGGTGTCGCCAATCGACTTGCTTGTTCTGGATCTTGAGCATCTCGCCACGACGGCAGCCCGTGTCGAGGGCTCCGATGATGCGGTCCCGCATCTCGTCACCAGTGGTCAGCTTGACCTCCGGATTCCAGATGTGGCCGCGGACGATCGCGCTGCACAGCGGTCGGGAGATCTTGAACGCTGCCGCGATGTCCCGTTGCTCGACGCCAGCGCTGGCTCGTGCCCGGATCTCGTGGACATCGTCCCAGGTCAGCTTCGCCATGCTGCGCGTGGGTTCGTTCAGGAGCTTGCACGCCTCCAGGAGCCGTTGTTCCTCGGCTTCGGAAACGCGCCGCTCTCGTCGGCGTTCGCTCTTCGCGGGGATTCTGACGCCGCGAGGATGAAACGCCGTCTTGGTGAGGAGATCGCGACCGATCGCCCAGTTGCAGACGTGACGCAGCCGGGCCAAGTAGCGATTGGTCGTCGCGATCGCGCGATTCGCGTATCGCTTCTTGAAGTCCTCGATCGCGTCGGGGCGTTCGAGCGCCGTCGCCGGCAGCGTGCCGAGTTGAGCACTGAGGACGTTCAGTTGACTCAACATGCCCGCGCGGCTCTTGAGCGGCTCGACCTCCACGTACCGCGTGCGATACAGCTTCAGCAGGTCGGCCACCGTCGCCGGTCGTTCGAACTTCGTGTCGCGTTCGATCGTCGCGCGGGGATCTTTCCCGGAGACGATCTCGGCGATGAACTTCGGCTCCCAGACCTTCTCGGCTTCCTGCTTGGACGTGACCGGTGCCGTCGCCCCTCGCGCCAGCGCGAAGTCATCGACGGGCATTCGGTACCGTTTGCGGTTGTGCATGACATCCAACCACCACGGATGCTCGCAGCGCGGGCTCGACTTGCAGCCTCTGCTGCGGCAGGGCTTTCGAACAGCCATACGGGTCCTCCTTTCGGTTACGAGACCTTCGTTGGAATTCCTCGACGAATCCAGTCAAGGACATCTGTGGGATGGAACCTCCTTCCTCTGACGCCGAAGCGTTGCGAGACCAGCAGGCCGCGCAAGTACGCGCGACGAACGGTCTCTTCGTGACAGCCGACGAATTCCGCCACCTCGAATGCCGTCAGCAGGCGATTCGGCAGTCCTTCGTACAAAGGCGCCGCCTCCGCCACCTCGCGAACGACGTTCGCAGTATGCGCCGGTTCCGGGTACGTGATGTTGGGCATGCTCTTCCTCCGCACACTTGCGGCGCCAAACGTCGCGTTCGCCGCCAGACTGTTGATGAACGTCTCGAGCCGGTAGGTCCGCAGCGCGTGATGGACCTGAGGTCGATCACGCGTCTGCGGCGGCTCGGTGCGGCGGGTTCAGAGCAGAGCATGGCTCGCACTCTGACTGACGCCATGACGAGGCCCATCGACGCGTCACGCCAGGGCGCGACGCGTCCGGCCCCGCGGTGCTCCGCGAAACGAACGGTCCTGAAGAGCCGTCGTACGCGGAAACGCCTTTTGGTTTAGGGGTGCCGGCCCTCGGTGGTGCGCATCGATGCGGCTGTCATGATGACCAAACCGCTGATCCTGGCGAGTCGCGCTGTCTCTGGTTGCCTCGGGTCCCCTGGAGTGGCCTCGGACTTCCCAGCTGCGACTCTCTGCACCGACCCGGCTATCGGGCGCTTCTTCCCGCTGCCCTGTGGGCGACTGGGCGGAAGCGAAGTCCACGCGACCTGTGGTCTGACGTGGAGGGTGGCGATCTATCGCCACAACGGATGGAACGAACCTACGCCGATCCGATATTCGTGTCAAGCTCACCAACGTATTCGTGTCGAACCAACGTATTCGACAACAGAGGCTGACCACGGTGTATATCGCGAACGACTTGTCAGACGACGACATCCAGCGGGCGCACGACGTTTCGCCGAAACCTCCACCGCCGACCATGCTGGCCGGCTCGTACCTCGCATTGCTCGAAGCCGTCAACATCTTCACGCAAGAGTCCGTCCACAAACTCACAACGACGCTGCTGAACCTGTCAGCGCGGGAGCAGGCGATTCTCGGCTTGTACTATCGTTCCATCGGCTTCTGTCGTACTGCGATCGAGTTGAGATCGGTGATACATCAGCAAACGCTGACGTCCGCGGAGCGGTCCGTCATCGAGCTCTACGTCGACACGGAGCTGATCCATCGGAACGCGATTCCGAACGGAATCGAGAAATTCGAAGCCTTTACCGACGTTCAGAAGTTGAAGGCCGCGCGTCGGATGGATACGTTCTTCGCGGAGAACCCGAATCTCGATTCCCAGCCGTCCAGGGCATCAGTGCATCGAGACTTCATCGGGAACAACGCCGCGAGAATCGAAACTACCGTTGAGCAATTGTGGGGCAAAGGGGCAAAGCCTGTTCACTGGAGCGGTCTTGACCTGGTAAATCGTTCTCGGAAGTTGGACAAGGACATCGAGTACTTGGTGATCAAGGATTACGACAGGCGCAACTTCGCAGTCCACACCGGGCTGGCCGGAATCCTGAACCTGAGCCCAGCGAACTTCGAGGTGATGTGCGCGTTTGCGCTGAACGTCATCGGAGACTGCGTGTTGGCTGAGTTACACATTCTCGGTCGCGAATTGAAATTGGAGAATGCTATCGCAAATTACGCAGCCATTCTCGAAGAACTGGACCGAGTTCAGGTATATGCATTCGTCGACAAGACGCTGCAAGCGCTTGGCGAGCCGACCCGGTACTGCGTTCATCCAGGGGATCCGAACGACGCCGCACAAGCTAGTGGAACAATCGAACGCCTTTTGTAGTGCTGCGCAACAATGATTCCGACCCCTTTTCAGGCTCGGTATCCGTCGCTCGCGGCGGCCTTGACTGCGATGTCGGCAACGGATGCCGACGACATCCCCGCGTTGCCAACGGAGGACAGAATCGCCGGTGAACTCTCAGACCTCAATCGATCGAGAGAGAGCCTCGACGAAGTTGCCGATGCGCTCTTAGCGGACGCGTCGGAACCACAGCGCGAATTGGTCCGCATTAGCAATTCCGCTTACCGGTACCTTGGCGTTTCAGACGATGTCCGCTCGTTTATGGGCCGACTCTGGGCCGCTGCCGTGCGGTCATGGAACAGTAGCCAGCGCAGCGCGTTTCTGCTGCTGACGGCAGGGGATCGGCACGAGGTATTCCAGGCGCTCGATTTCACGGCCGAACTGTTCACGGAAGTGGCGTTCACTGCGGACGAACTGCTCCAGTGGTTGAAAAGCGCGCGCCGTCACGTCGGGAATGATTTCATGCAGCGCGGTTTGTGGGCTTCCGTACAGGCGTTGTGCAAGATGTCGCCAATTGAAGCGGTGCGGTTGGCAACGGAGTGGCTGAACAAAGAGCCGGATGCGCAGGAGCTTTCAACGATCGCTGCCATCATTGGGTTGGCACGCGAGCAATTGGCGAATGACGATGTGGCGTCGATACCACTGCGCGACCTGGAGACACGGCTCCGAACATCTGCCAAGCCAGCCTGGAGATCCGCGTACATTCAGTCGTGGGCTCACATGGCGAGCCGCGGACTCCTGACTCGTGAAAGGCTTCGGGAGTTATTTGACGAATTCGTCGCGAACGACGGCGAGGAGGAAGCCGCCTGGTGTCACCTACTACACGTCATCGCGCAGCGCAATTCCATCACCGACGCCGAGTGGTCATGGATCCTGGAGGAGTTGAGACGAGTGGCTCGTTCGGGGCTCGGGGCAGCACCACGGTACTGGTTGGTGCTGTCGGTCCTAAAGGGGCTGGCCGAAGCAGCCAGGCCGGATGGTTCTCTGCCGAGTGACTGCTGGCTGGCTCTACTGCGGTCGCTGTGTCCGATTCCGTCCGTAAACCAGCAGACCTGGAGTCGCATCACTGGCACCCTCGTCGAAACTACGCGAACCGCACCAGACGTCGCGCGACAGATGGTTCTGACCCTTGCCGCGTATTCGGGCCGCGAATGGCTTCAATGTGACGACCGAAGCGAGTTCAGATGGTTCTTGATGGAACTGGCTAAGCACAACCAGCATGGGCGCGTCGCGACTGATTTGTGCTTCCAGAGTGGAGCTTTCAGCCGGCGCATCGGGATGGTCATCTTCAGCAACTGCAACGTTCCAACGCTGGAGGCTCAGAATGTTGGGACAGCGTCCGCGACGAGCGTGGAGCTGTTGCTACTTGAGGCACAACGGTTTCACGTTGACTATGCTGCGCTGGGCCGCCTGCATGCTGCTCTAGCAGGCCGAGTCGACGAACTGGACGGCGAATTGCCTGAGCTCTTCTACGAAGAGGTTGCGAGGCAATGCCGGAACACGTACGCCTATCGTACGGCGTTGCGGGCAGCGGCACCGAACAACGAGTACCTTGTTGGCCATCGCGGCGGACGCAGAAGACCGCATCAAGGAGACGCGGGAGTCCTTCGCCTCTCCCGCCCTCCAGATGGACGTCCCGGGTTACACGCGCGCCCGCCGGCTTTATGACAGGTACATGGCAGGCGTGGTCGCAAGGGGCATCGCGGAGAAGTCCGTTCTTCTGAATCTCGTTCGCAAGGTGCGCCTTCTCTATGGCGGAGAGAGATGGCGTTTCTTTGGTCCAGATGGATCCCTCTCGCCGCCATCGGCGTTTCACACGTCGTCGGCCGAGGTTGAGATGCCACAACTGGAAATCGCAAATCCAGAAGAGGCCCAAATCCGGCGGCTGCAGGCGTCGGCCCGTATCGCTCGTCTTGAGCAGGAAGCCGATTCTTCCGCACTATGAATCCAGGGCACGTGAAGTCCTTCGTTACCTATTACATCCAGAACCTCTCCGAGCGCACAAGGCGGGAGAAAGCTGGTACGAAATGGGGCATCGACTGGATCACCTACAACATCGGCCTCGCACGTTTCGGGAAGCCTGTGCGACTCCCGTTTCTGCGGCACGGGACTGCGGGATTTCCCAAGAGTAAGACCGAAGCCGAATTCGGCGTCGATGTCGCCTTCGTGTCAGACGACGGCGCAGAATTGGTCGTATTCGTGCTCAAGGACGAGCCGCTCACCAATGCGACGTGGACGGCCAACGACTTCGACCGTGACCTTCGTATGGCGATGACGCCAGACCTCAGCGCGGACGGCCTGGAGCATGTAAAGACAGTTACGGTCATTCTCGCCTACAACAAGGACGACCATCAGAATGGCATCTTGGCTTATGACCGATTCGTCGCTGCCGCGCCAAGCAAGGTGGGCGACCAAGTGGAGTTGCGGTTCGCTCGCTGGAACTTGTCGGAATTGGTCGACCAAACGATCCGGTACCTCTTCAGCCCGTCGCTCGTTCCGGAGCGCTTCTTTGGTCAACTCAGTTACATCGCTGCCCAAGTCGCGGACTTCACCCACGGGTCCGACAGGTGGGAGCAACAGCTCATTCCAAACTGGAAGCGCTTTCTGAACGACGTGCTGACGGAAACCGATGGAACGCGTGGCCCAGAACTCATCCCTGTCGCTTTGATCATCCTTCGCGAGCACGCAGGCCAGAACCTGTCCCATGAGACCGGATGGATCGATCTCATCGAATGGGCTGCGATTGCCCTTTGGCGAACGGATACGAGCAGAAACGACTCGGCGTTTCACGCTGCCGTCCTGCGGTTTTGGGAAGAGTTCTACGTTCCGGAATTGGAACGCTTCTACCAGGCTCACATGTCCTCGCTGTCGGTCGAGCATTCGATTGATCAGCTCGCCGCAGCGACCTCTGTGGGGACGGTCGCCGCTGCACAGGTCGCCCATTGGCACCTTGCGCGACTTGGACTTCTCTCGGTCTCGTTGACGGAATGCCATGACACCCGTGTCGCACAGGGCGAAGACGACGGGCGGCGCGTGAAAGAGATCGCCAATTGGCTCGTGCTGCTTGTCAACGCTAACGAAAGCGTGCTTCGACCAGTTCTGGACATCGAGCACATTCAGCTGTTTCTGATGTTCGAGATGCTGCGGAACGCGGGCCGCATCTCGGAGATGGCGACCATCATCGGCGTACTTGAACGCAAACTCTACCTACGCCGCGTCAGTGACGGAGGCCTGCCGTTTATCGATGGTGCGAACTCACTCGACAACGTGTTTGAGCAAGTAGCGACAGCGCCGACAGAACCGCTGATTACCGTTGAGAGCTCGTACTTCGTTCTTGCACTTCTCGAAATGTGCTGCGTGTTCGAGCAGCCCATCCGCGATGATCTGCTCAGCCGCATTCATCGTCACTTGGTGCTCGGCGCTATGGATGCCGGAGAGCCGGGAGACCGTAAGCCTTTGGATCTGGTCTCGTGGATTCCGCCGCACGATTGGACGCTACAGGTGCTAGTGGGGACGGTGGCTGATGGCGAGGCTGTGGCTGTGCATCGCTATGGGGATACCCGCGATCTGCCTGGGGCCGAAGTGTTTGCAGGGGTGCAGCGAACTGTCGCTGAGATTAGGAAAGTGGATGAATTCAGCGTGCCAGACGCAATTCCACTGGGTGCGCTAATTCTTGCGGCGCTCAAACACCGTACACCGCTCCCGCCCGAGCTATGGCGACGTGTTGCCTTTCCACGGGACGTGTCTTCCGCACGCGGTGAGATCTGAGTGACCTTGAGGTGCTGGGCTGACGGCTCAAGCCTCATGGCTACTGCGGGAACTTGGATGATCATTCGATCGGCAGTGTCGCGGATGGAGCATGACGCCGGCGCGAGACGCGATTTCACCTGGCACCGTGGGTTGCCGAAATGGATAAACGCAGACAGCGCAAGGCGGCTGGTCGGGCGGGTGGAGGCGGGATCGAGTAGTCCACCTAGCTCCAATTCGTTTGGGTGCGCTCAGCCTTTGATCTCGGGGCCGGACGAGGACGTCGAACTTGGAGCTTTGAGTTCGGGATCTCTGACGATGTATTCGCGTGCGCGGTGCCTGTCTGGCGACACAGAGCCGATCCGCCTCTTGCTGTCGATGTGCGTGCCGTAAAACTGTTGCAGATCCGTGATGGCTTGGCCGGCCGCGCGCAGCAGCACGTGCGAAGCAAGCGAGTAGTCTTTGTAGGCGCGCGCATCTGACATGTACACGTGTGCCCCGGATTCGAGGAGGAAGTGTCCGATTCCGTTTCGCATTTCAGTGAGTTTGCCGAAGAGATCGCTGGCCCGCTTGATCCCCGTCAGGAACTCCTCAGATGCGCCCGCGTCTCGCAACACTGTGAGATCAAGTTCGGGATCCTTGGGAAGGCGTTCTGCGACGCCAAGCGCCTCGGTTTGTTCTCGGATCGTTTTGCGAAGCACCTGTATACCGTCGTACGCGCGCCAGGCGCATAGAAGCCTGTAGAACGGACTTGTCGCCGTCGCACCTTCGCGAAGCAGTGCGAGCCAAGGCGTGAACAGCGGCATTTGATCAAGACCGCCGAGTGGGCCGAAAGCGATCTTCGTCTTGTACGGAAGCACTATTTCGGATGCCAACACCATCTCCGAGTCGTCAGCGACAAGATCCAATCGCGCGATGACCAGCGGTAGATTGAAATTTCGAGACTCGGAATCGAGCATCCTGTTGATTGCCACTCGGCCGAGCAACAGTGCATTCGAGGGGAATCGACTCTCGACCACAACTTCGACATAGAGGAGGAGATGACTCTCGTCGCCCACGAATCGGTAGTACGTCGCGTTGTGTCCTCCATGATGCAGGAAGATCTGCAACGGATCTTCATTGAGCATGATGTTTGGAAAAGGGCGTGGGCCAAGTAGGCTTTCGAGATCCCCAATCAGAGGAATGACGTCGGCCACCGTGGCTCGTACGCGGAAGTGCCGCGGTTTCAGGCCTTGTTCGATGTTCTTGAGCGCGTTGACGGCCGAATCGCCATTGCAAACCAACGTGAGACAGCCTTCCAGCGGTTGTCGTGGGTCAACGATATAGATCGGCATCGTTGCGGTGTCTCCGGCGGCTCTTTCAGGGGTCCCGCCTGATCCCAGTGCGAGTCGGCTCGGAACGGACTCTCGCTGTCCACGGGCTGCCTGAACGGTTGACCTGGTGTTCCCATTTTAGATACGTTTGTCCCCGTCTTGGGAACAACCACAGCGGCGCTCGACCCGGCTACCGTCCTCTTTGGCAGCACCCGGCGGCGTGTACTCGCCTGGCTCCTGGGCCACGCTGACGAAGCGTACTACCTGAGGGAGCTCGCGCGGCAGATCGGCGGCGCCGTCGGCGCGGTCCAGCGCGAGCTCGAACTGCTAACGGCGTCTGGCTTGGTGCGCCGCGAGGTTCGCGGCAAGCAGGTGTACTTTCAGGCAAATCAGAAGGCAGCCATCTTTCCAGAGCTCCAGGGGCTCTTTGCGAAGACGGTAGGACTCGTGGATATCCTGCGCGAGTCACTCATGCCGCTCGCCGACCGGATGCGCGCGGCGTTTGTCTTCGGTTCGGCCGCACGCGGAGAGCTTCATGCCTCCAGTGATGTGGATCTGCTCGTCATCGGCGACGTGTCGTTCGCCGACGTGATAACCGCGATACAAGGAGCCCAGAAGCGGCTTGGGAGGGACGTGAATCCGACCGTATTTTCGGAAGACGAGTTCCGGACCAAGGTCCTGGCGAAGCATCACTTTGTAACCACGGTGCTTGCGCAACCCAAGATGTTCGTGCTTGGTGAGGACGACGATCTTCACCCGAAGAGAGTTAAGCAAGCCGTCCCGGAGTCGGCAGTTGCCCATTCCACACGTCAGTCGTCTTCACCTTCTGGTCGCAGGCGGAGAGGCTGAGCCTTCACATGTCACCGTCAGGAAGCTCGAACGCTCCAGAAGCCAAGGCCCGAACGCGCATCGACCAGGCGCTGGCTGAATCAGGCTGGACGCTACAGGACCGCGACGACATGAACTTGACCGCCGCGCCGGCCATCGCAGTTCGTGAGTTCAAGCTCGATAAAGGCCACGGTTACGTCGACTACATGCTCTTCCTTGACGGACATCCTGTCGGCGTATGCGAGGCGAAGCCGGCGGGCGCAGCCCTTATCGGAGTCGAACACCAGGTGAAGAAGTACGTGCAGGGCATTCCGGCCGCGCTCGCAGCACCGTACAAGCCGCTTCCCTTCGCGTATCTCTCAACGGGCGAGGAGACGCTCTTCATCAACCACTTCGACCCGCACCCGCGCACACGGCCGGTGTTCTCGTTCCATCGCCCCGATACGCTGCGCGAGTGGCTGACGGCAGACACACTTGATGCGTGGATGAAGCGGTCGGGCGGCTTCTACACGGCAGCCGACGAGACCAAGCCATCAACACTTCGTGCCCGGCTGCGGGCGATGCCGCCTGTCGAACTGCCCGGCATGTGGCCGAACAAGGTGCAAGCGGTGGCGAGCGTCGAGAAGAGTCTGTTCGACGACCGTCCCCGGTCACTGATTCAGATGGCCACCGGCTCAGGCAAAACACTGCTGGCTGTCACCACGCTCTACCGGCTGATCAAGTTCGGCGGCGCCCGGCGCGTGCTGTTCCTCGTCGATCGCGCGAACCTCGGCGAACAGGCGGAGAAGGAGTTCCAGGGGTTCCGCACGCCCGACGACAATCGGTTGTTCACGGAGCTGTACGGCGTACAGCGACTGACGTCGAACACCATCGGCTCGTCCAGCAAGGTCGTCATCTCAACGATCCAGCGCCTCTATTCGATTTTGAAAGGCGAGCCCGAGCTGGATCCGGAAGTCGAAGAGCATTCGGACCTGGAATCCGGCCCGGAACCGAGAGAACCGATGCCGGTCGTCTACAACGCGGCCGTCCCGCCGGAGTTCTTCGACGTCATCTTCATTGACGAGTGCCACCGGTCGATCTACTCGCTCTGGCGTCAGGTGCTGGAGTACTTCGACGCCCACCTGATCGGCCTCACCGCGACGCCCGCCAAACACACCTACGGCTTCTTCAACCAGAACGTCGTCATGGAATACCCGCATGCGCAGGCGGTGGCCGACGGAGTCAACTGCGACTACGAGGTCTACCGCATCCGGACGCAGATTACCGCTGCGGGCGCAACCATCGAGGCCGCGCCGGGGACGATGGTCGGCTACCGCGATCGGCAGACGCGCAAGACGCGCTGGGAAGCGCCGGACGAGGATGTTACCTACGCGGCCTCGGATCTCGACCGCAACGTCGTCGCCATCGATCAAATCCGGCTCATCGTCCAGACGTTTCGCGACAAGGTGTTGAGGGAAACGTTCCCCGAACGCACCGAGGTACCGAAGACGCTCATCTTTGCGAAGGACGACTCGCACGCCGAAGACATCGTCCGAATCGTGCGCGAGGAGTTCGGCAAGGGAAACGAGTTCGCACAGAAGATCACCTACAAGGTGACCGGCGCATCTCCAAAGGACCTAATTCAGGCCTTTCGCAACAGCTACTACCCGCGCGTCGTCGTCACCGTGGACCTGATTGCGACGGGCACGGACATCAAGCCGGTAGAGATCGTAATGTTCATGCGCAGCCTGAAGTCGCGCGTGCTCTTCGAGCAAATGAAGGGCCGGGGCGTGCGCGTGATCAGCACGGACGATCTGCGCGCGGTCACGCCTGATGCGCGAGCCAAGACCCACTTTCTCATCGTTGACTGCGTGGGCGTCAGCGACCATCCGCTCTCGGACACCCGTCCGCTCGACAAGCACCCGACGGTATCCCTCCGTGTCCTCCTAGACCACGTAGCGGCGAACGGTACCCACGACGAGTACCTCTCGTCCCTGGCCAGCCGGATCTCGCGCATCGACAAGCAGTGCGACGCCGATGACCGGAAGAAGGTGGACGAGGCCTCCGGCGGTGTCTCCCTCGCGAGCATCGTGGCCGGCCTCGTCCACGCGATTGACGACGACGTGCAGGAGCAGGCGGCGCGAGAGATGTTCGCACTGCCGCACGCCGTTGAGCCATCGGACGAGCAGATCCGAAAAGCCGCCGAGCCGCTGAAGCGTGAGGCGATTCATACGCTCATGAGCCAGCCGGCCCTGCGGAAGCTGATTCTCGACCTTCGCCACAAGTTCGAACAGGTGGTGGACGAAGTCAGCAAGGACGAGCTGATCGCCGACCAGACCGGCTATAGCCCTGAGGCGCGTGAGAAGGCCGCCGCGCTCGTGCAGTCGTTCGAGCAGTACCTGGCGGAGCATAAGGACGAGATCGACGCCCTCCAGTTCTTCTACTCGGTGCCGCACCGGAAGCGCCTGCGGTACGCCGACATCAAGGCCCTTGCCGAGGCCATCTCGGCGCCTCCACGACAGTGGACGCCGGAGAAACTGTGGCGGGCGTACGAGACGCTCGAGAGATCGAAGGTGCGCGGCGCTGGCGCCGAGCGACTGCTTACAGACGTCGTCTCGCTGGTTCGGTTCGCGCTTCACCAGGACGATAGACTCGTTCCGCATGCGGACCGCGTGCAGGCCCGCTTCAAGACGTGGCTGGTGCAGCAGGAGAACCTCGGACGCCAGTTCAGCGACGAGCAGCGACGTTGGCTGGAGATGATGCGCGACCACATCGCCACCAGCCTGGAGATCGACCTGGACGACTTCGATTTGACGCCGTTTGCTGGCGAGGGCGGATTGGCGAAGGCGGCGCAGGTGTTCGGGACGGAGTTGCGAACGATCGTGACTGAGTTGAACGGGGTGTTGGCGGCATGAGCCGAGCGTCCGGACTGCCTCCCGGTTGGACCACAGCGAGGCTGGAGGACCTCTTTGCCACGATCACCGACGGCGATCACCAGCCTCCACCGCAGTCCCCGACGGGCGTACCCTTCATCGTGATAGGCGACATCCGTAACGGCTCCATCAATCTCTCAGATGCACGGTTCGTGAAAACTGCTTACTACAATTCGTTGCCGGACCAGAAGAAGCCCGCTCGTGGTGATCTGCTTTACACAGTAACGGGTTCGTTCGGAATTCCAGTGGTCGTCAGCTCTGATGAGCACTTCTGTGTTCAGCGCCACATTGCCATTCTGAAACCGGCACAAGCGGCGAACGTCCGCTACATAGGGCTTGCGCTGTCGACGAGCGCTGCACTCCAGCAGGCCACTGCACTCGCTACCGGAACTGCTCAGAAAACCGTCGGTCTCGGTCGCCTTCGATCCATAACCGTTCCGTTGGCGCCGACTGAGGAGCAGCAGCGGATCCTGGACACATTGGACTCGCTCTTGTCCCGACTTGACGCTGCGGTTGCAAGCCTTGAACGCGCCCGTGCGAAGCTGAAGGCGTACCGCGTGTCGGTGCTCAAGGCCGCTGTCGAGGGACGGCTCGTGCCGACCGAGGCCGACCTCGCGCGGAAGGAGGGCCGCTCGTACGAGCCGGCTGACGAACTGCTCGTGCGCATGCTGAAGGAGCGTCGTCGTCGCTGGGAGGAAGCCGAACAAGCAAAGATGCGTACCGCCGGCAAGGCGCCGAAGGACGACCGGTGGAAGGCAAAGTACCCGGAGCCCGAGCAGCCGGACACCCGCAATTTGCCGAGCCTGCCAGAGGGCTGGTGCTGGGCGACGGTCGACCAGCTTTCGGCCAAGGTCTTTTATGGCTCGTCAGTAAAAGCCGGGGAAGAGAGCGACGGCGTCCCGATCCTTCGCATGGGTAACATCATCGACGGTTCGCTGGCCCTGTCCTATCTGAAATACCTTCCGCTCGGCCACGAAGAGTTCCCTGACTTGCTACTGGAATCAGGGGACCTCCTTTTCAATCGGACCAACAGCCCCGAGTTGGTTGGCAAGAGCGCCCTGTACGCGGGAACTCCGAGCCCATGTTCATTCGCCTCCTACCTGATATGTGTCCGATTCCTGTCGGGGATCGAGCCGCAATGGGTGGCGCATGTGATCAACTCGCCGTTCGGCAGGCAATGGATATGGCGCGTTGTGACGCAGCAGGTCGGCCAGGCGAACGTCAACGGGAGCAAACTGAAGGCGCTCGCGATCCCATTGCCTCCTTTCGAAGAGCAGCGCGCCTGTGCTTCCACGACTGACATGCTCTTCAGCAACGCAGACGTCTTGCAGGACACAGTCCAACGCGAAGTCCTCAGAATCTCACGCCTACGCCAGTCGATTCTCAAGCTGGCTTTCGAGGGTAGGCTGGCCGATCAGGATCGAGCCGACGAGCCCGCCGATGCGTTGCTTGCCCGTATCCGTGCGGAGCGCTCGGCTGCAGTGCCCGCCGCACGGAAGCCGCGGCGCGCGCGAAAGCTGAAGGTGGCATCATGAGAGACCAGAGCGAACGCATCGTCAAGAAGCTCTGGAGCTACTGCCAGGTTCTTCGAGACGACGGCCTGAGCTATCAGGACTACCTGGAGCAGCTCACGTTCCTGCTGTTCCTGAAGATGGCCGACGAGCGTGCCGCGCTGACTGGCGAGCCACAGCCCATCCCCAAGAGCTATCGCTGGGAGACCCTCGCGAACCCGAAGATGGAAGGTGTCCAGCTCGAACAGCATTACCGCGACACGTTGAAGGCCCTCGGCGAGCAGGGCGGCATGCTGGGTCTCACTTCCGCAAGGCCCAGAACAAGATCCAGGACCCGGCGAAGCTGCGGAAGCTCGTCGTCGACTTAATCGGCAACGAGAACTGGAGCCGGATGATGCGCCGACGTCAAGGGCGACGCGTACGAGGGGCTGCTGGAGCGCAACGCCCAGGACGTCAAGGGCGGCGCGGGCCAGTATTTCACGCCGCGTCCGCTTATCGATGCCATCGTGGATTGCATCCAGCCGAAGCCCGGCGAAGTCATCGCCGACCCGGCCTGCGGGACCGGCGGCTTCCTGCTCTCCGCGCACCGCTATATCGAACAGCACTACAAGCTGGACAAAGGGCAGAAAAAGGCCCTCCGCTACGACGCCCTGCGCGGCATCGAACTCGTCGACGGCGTGACTCGCCTCTGCGCGATGAATCTGTTCCTGCACGGCATCGGACCAGACGACGACGACGCAAGCCGCCGATCAAGACCGACGACGCCCTGCGGAACGAGCCCAGCGAGCATGCCGATGTCGTCCTGACCAACCCGCCGTTCGGCAAGAAGTCGTCGATCACCGTCGTCAACGAGGAGGGCGAGACCGACCGCGAGACCGTCACGTACAACCGACCCGACTTCTGGACCACGACCTCGAACAAGCAGTTGAACTTCGTCCAGCACGTGAAGTCGCTGCTCAAGATCCATGGGCGCGCCGGCGTCGTAGTGCCCGACAACGTGCTGTTCGAGGGTGGCGCGGGCGAGAAGATCCGCCGCAAGCTGCTGCACGAGTGCGAGGTTCACACCCTGCTCCGGCTGCCGACCGGCATTTTCTACGCACAGGGCGTGAAGGCGAACGTGCTGTTCTTTGACCGCAAGCCCGGCGCGAAGGAGCCATGGACGAAGAAGGTCTGGATCTACGACCTGCGCACGAACAAGGACTTCACGCTGAAGACGCGCCGTATGACGCGCGCCGACCTCGACGAGTTCGTCGCGCGCTACAACCCGGCGAACCGGAACCAACGGAAAGCTACGTGGGACGAGAAGAAGCATCCCGACGGTCGCTGGCGTGCGTTCACCTACGACGAGATCGTCGCGCGCGACAAGTGCAGTCTCGATATCTTCTGGCTGAAGGACGAATCCTTGGAGGACTCGGCGAACCTGCCTGAGCCACACGTGCTGGCAGAGGAGATCGCCGACGATCTTCGAAGCGCCCTCGAGCAGATCGAGAGCGTGTTGGCCGACCTGCAGCAACGCGCGAAGACGAGCGAGGAAGATCCGGCAGCGAACCGGCCCGCCGGCCGGCGCGGACAAACTGAGGAGCCACATGTTCACTTGGGTGCCGATTCACAAGGAAGCGGTTCGGAAGATCCTCGAGTTCAACGATCCGCACCACGTTCCTGACACCGTCGTCCGGCGACGATTCGTCGCGGGATTGAGAAATCTGTTCTCTGTCTACATGCCTGCGGTTGATGCGTGGAACGTTTACGACAACGCCGACGTCGTGAGCCCGCGGCGGATCGCTTCCCGAGCCTTTGGTGCCTCCGCAGTCGTTGCTGATGCGGAGGTGTCGAAATCCCTGAAGGAGCTGCAGTCATAACGATGCCAAATTCAGGAGCGACACCCGTCGAGCGGGCTGGTGATCTTGATCGAATCGGGCGTGCGCTTCGCGCGGCCGTTCGTGACGCCCTTCAACGTCATAAACGAGACGGCGATCCGGTCGCTGTGTGGCGGGAAGGCCAAGTCGCCTGGCTGTCTCCAGATCAGATCCCGGCTGCGAGCGACGAATCGAGCGAGGACACGGAGATCGGGCGTCCGAATAGGGGCGTCCGGTGGATCTCCCGAGCAGCGTGTTCACTGATTGCGTCGCTCCGGTAAATGCCAGGTCCTTGGGAGCGCGCCGGGCGGGTCAAGGGCGCGACAGCGGCGAGCGAAGCGAGCAGACCCTTGACGCGCCCAAGCGCTCCCGGACATTCGGGCATCGGAGCGACGGCAAGGTCGGGGCACTCACCGCACCGATTGAGGCCCAAACGCCGCCCGCGTCAAGGCGATCGGGCTTGCGCCGTCCAGCGGAAGGATCGGGGTTTGCGAGAGGAACCGCACCAGCTCCTCTGGCGACTCAGGTTCGGTCCGTCGCGCATTCCCGCATTGAGCCATGAATGCAAAGTCGTTCAGGGTGCCGAGCAGGCTGCGATTCCTGGTCCGGCCGAACGCAATCTCCGACATCAGGGATCGCTCGTCCGCGATGTCGGTAGCGGCAACACCCACGTTGCTCAACACCTCGCACACGGCGTCCGGAAATACCTCCGCCAACCGCTTGCTTTCGCGAATGGGAATCACGACCGGAAGTCGAGACCGCTCGCTGATGAACAGCAGGTGCTGACGACGACCGAGTTGGAGGATGTTGCCATACCAGTCGCCGAGCCGCGTCGTGGACTCGACGACGGGCAGGTTGTCGGCCTGTTTCAGGCGCGCGAGCAGCTTCTGTGTGCAACGAAGAACGACCATCGGCTGTGCCTACGGTACGACACTGCGTGCGCGGGTGATCATCACGATGTTGGCGGCGCGCGCACGGGACAAGATCTCGGTGCGGAACTGGTCACGCATCCGGTCACCATGTGAGCACACATCCAGGACAACTGACACCAGACAAATGGGCGTGAGCGACCCCGCCCGCAGGGGGCCGAACAGTGGCAGACCGGGGTCGCTCACGCCCTCACTCACCCCTTCTCTCTTCTCTTGTGTGCGGCCCGGCCGGCACAGGGCGCCGGCCTCCCGACGCGAGCACCGCGCAATTGCTGGTCTTTCTGCCGGCTCCTGCGCCTGAGGCAGGCTCTACGCGTCTGTGGCGGCGGCATCCTGGGGGGCGACGTCGCCGGGAACAGGGAGCCGCTGACGCGAATCGCTGTGGGCTCCCCGTTCGGCTCCCTCTCTTTGGTTCGGCGGCGTTGCTCGACGTTGTAGGCCAGGGAGGAGAGGCGTTCCGCAGGGATGCCGCGCTGGAGTTCTACGAGGTGGCGCTGAGGATGCGCGCGACGAAGTGGCGGACGCGGAGAATGGCCGCCTCGAGGTCGGTCTCGACCAACTCGAGTTCCTCTGCGAGACGGGCAAACGGCTGCGCCCAATGCGCCGGTACGGTCGAGAGATCTGGCGGCCAGGCGTGGGTGCTCCGGTTGCGGAAGACCAGCTCGCAAGCCGCGCGGAGCGCGACGTAGTCGTGCGTGATCATCGTGTCCATCAGCAGGAGGTCTACCAGGTCGCGGAACCGTTCGTTCTGCTTACCCGGCCGCGGCGGGAGGGTCATGCCGTGCAGCTTCTGCGCGACGTGGAAGCGAAGCGGCAGGCATGGCAACCGGGCTGGCCCGGTGACGCCGAGGGCGTCGGTCAGGGCGATGGCATCGACCCATTCGACGTCCACCTCACCGGCTTCCGCGTGGGCGATGTCGACGGTCACGCTGGTCCACGGCTGGCCCTTGTACGTGACGCCAAACTCCATGTTCACCGCACCGTTGTCCAGCAGGAGTGGCTGCCCCTTTCGGCGGAACGAGAAGCCCTGATATGGCTCGCCGGTCAGCGCCTCCTCGAGGCTGTCGGCGAGGTCCGCAGTCGTGTCCCGGAGGACGATGTCGATGTCCTTTGTGGCGCGGGCGCGGTCGCGCAAACGCAGTTCGAGCGCGACGCCGCCCTTGACGATGAAGCGTGGCGAGTCGGCATTCGTGGCGCGGTCCAGAACGCCAGCCATGATCATGTAGGCGACCCACGCGCGAACCCGGCCTTCGGCGACGCCGAGCTCGCGCGCGTAGGCTTGTGCGTACCCGGCCAGGACGCCCGCAGAAGGCGGCGGTCCGGTGGGGCGCTTGCGGCTTACGCTCACCTCGCCTCCCGCCGTCTTCGTACGGACCTGCCGGTGCCTGGCCTGGTCCCGAGCAGCTCACGGTCCAGCCGATTCGCGGCGGACGTGGACAGGGCTCCAGACCGTCGTCCGTCGGCGATCGCCTGGGCGACGAGGGCGTTGCCAACGTGGCTCGCGTGGGCGTCCCGGATCGCCCTTTCGGGTGTCGTGACCGGCACGCCCTCGACACGCTCGACGTCCTCGGGGACAAGGTCGGCGTAGTGGATGACGAGCCCCTTCGGTACCTGCCGCCGGATGCGCACCGCGGCCGGCAGCGTGATGTGAACACGGGCTGGGTTGACATCGGACAGCCCGTGAATTGCCAGCGCCGACTCGTGGGAAACCACGCCGGCGACGTCGGGACGGCGGACCTGCGGCCAGAGCACCGCCTCCATGAAGTGGGCGTGCCGTGAGACCGGGAATCGCGCGAACCGGTAGACGCCGCGCGAGACCCGCTCGATGTCTCCCTGATGGGCGAGCTGGACCAGGCGGACCTGATGCAGCCCGGCCGCTCTTGCCTGCGCGGCCGTGAAGTAGCCGGCCTGGTCCTCGGCGATGCCGTAGAGCACGGTGTCCCACTGGCGCTTGTTCATGACGTCCGTCTCGATGGCAATAATATAACGTCTGAGACTACTATTGCCAAGAACCCTCTCGCCGGGCCTAGTCGCCGGACAGGCATTCCGGGGACGCAAAGTGACGGTTTTCGTCACTTTGCGCGACCGGAATCCAAGCGACACGCTTGAGCTAGTCCCCTACGCCAGGCCCAAGGCGCCAAGGTTGGGCGTGCGCCAGGACGGAGCGGCTCGCCGCGCGAGGGGATGTGGTCAAGCGGTCGCTGCCATCCAGTCCTCGACGGTCGAACAAATCCACTCGCAGTCGACGCCAGGACCCGCGACTTCCCTGATTCTGGTGGCCGCCCCCTCGTCAGGGTTAACGATGACTACGTTCGCTGGGCCTGTAGGTTTGAATCGGCCACGCGTCGGCTTCAGACGGCCCTCAAACTGGTTGTGGAAGCCACATCGGAAAATGAACTGCGCATGCAGGTCAGCGGACGGCAGAGAGTAGCCAAGAAAGATGAGCGTCCTAGGAGTGCTGAGGACGTTCGTGCAGTTATTCCAGAGGCGCTGGAAGATCGGACGTTTGAAGTCTTTCAAGTACGTGGGCGGGACCAGGAGAGGGTTGTAGCGCTTTCCAACTTTGGACCTGATTGGGCGAGGCGACCGGAAGGCCTCAACGCGTTCGCCCGGCCGCTGGTCGTCAAAGATAGCGACTCGCTGGCTCTTGGCGACGTGCTTGACGTCGCGGGAGTTGTACCAATTCAGCGATCCGTGCGGCTTCAGGAGTAATGGGCCAAGGCCGAGCTTGTCTTCGAGGCCATAGCACGATGCGTCTATCCCACTCTCAAATAGAAGATGGTCCAAGACGAGGTCCCAGTTGAAGGACACGATCGCCGCGTTGTCCGCATTCACACGTTCGCGGAACGCTGCCAACCATCGCCTCGATTGGGCGGCCGCGTAGAGATCATGGAACCATTGGGCCATCGTCCAGAGGAGGGAGTCTTTCGACGCCTCCAACTCCCGCCTCTTGAAGTTACCCTCAATCGGCCGACTTGCATCGAAGAGCTCGAGATTGACCGAGAGTTCGGTGAGCAACTGTTCGATGTTCGGGAAACTAGCGGCATTGGCCGGGTCAAACGCCGGATGGTGAAACCTGATGACCTTGTCCAAGCGCTGTTGGGCACTCTGGTCGAGACGCTTCCAAACCTCGTCCAGGAGGTCCTTCGTCAGGGGATAGCCAAGGCCGGCCGAGAAGCCGGCGCCGACGACGTAAACTACGTCCCTCACGCGTTGCGGTTGGGCGCTCTTCAAGGTCAGCCTCCGATGGCACGCACATCGTAGCGCGAGCGCGTGCGCCGCTCCGACGTGCCCGTCTACGCCACCCCCACCAGCGGAGCCAAGTGGCTATAGGCATGCGGCAGCACCAGCGGTTCGATGACGCCCACCTCACGGAACAGGGCGTCGCCGACCTGCGCGGCCACGGTCGGGAACAGGTCTTCGCCCTTCGCGACCCAGAGCGCATAGAGCGCGGAGAACCCGAGGCCGGAGAACCGTCGCAGTCTCGCGCGGTGTGCGCGCTCGTCATCGTCTGACACAGCGTCCGGGTTGCCGCCGGCGCGCCGGGTTTCGAAGTACCAGCTGAGGTCGTCGCGAAACTGACCGTCGAAACGCCAGCGCAGGTTTCGTCGCGCCTCGTCGACGAAACGCATCCCGTGGGCGGTCATGTGAGCGGGGATGACGACGCGGATCGTCCAGGTTGGCAGAGCGGCGAGGAACATGAGGTGCCGCTCGAGGAAGGTCCGCAACTCCCGCTTGGCGTCCTGCGTCAGCAGGCAGATCAAGATCCACCGGCCATCGGGATGGATACCGATCGGCGCCTGGTCCGGGAAGTACCGCACCGGCTCATAGCTTCCCTGCGACGTCGTCATCTGCGGCAGCGAGTCCTTCGGGATAGCCGTGAACGCCGAGACGTGCGTCATCTTCTCCTCGGACGTGGCCAGCCAGACGAGGTCCGGCTCCTTCAGGATGACGTCGAGCAGCATGATGCGTTCGAGCGCGCGTGGCACGGTGGGCGGACGCCGGAGGCGGGATTCGGCATCACCGACGGCCTCGTACAGCTCCCGATGGCGGACGTGGTAGATGCGCGCGCGTTTGCGCGCGCAGTCATAGGTCGAGACCCATCCGAGCGCGCTCGAGTTTGGTGAAGAACCTCCGCGTGGTGTGGCCGAAGACAACGCCTGCGAACGCGGAGTACTGGCGCATGACGCAGACGCCGGAGTGGCGTGCGACGAGCACCAGGAAGCGTGCCTGCCGCTCGGTAAATCCGCGCGAGATGATGGGGCCGATGGCGTCATCGAGATTCATCGCAACAACTCCTCTGCGAGCCTTGGATTGGGAGTGCGACGACCTGTCCTACCGGTGCTTGCGGTGAAGGCGAATCCGCCGCTGCCGCGCCGGCTGCCTCCGCCACCTGCCCCTCGTGAGCCGACGACCCGCATGCCGGCGGCGCTGTGGCGACTGAATCCGGATGACGCCTTCGCGGATGCGTGCGCGCCGCGGTAGTTCAGCGTCTCCACCTCGATGTCGCGCGTCTGTTCGCGGCCGTCGCGGTCCTCGTAGACGATGCGCGCGTCGGGGAACTGGACGTGACCGTCCTTCTCCGGGAGGTCGTGGTCCATCGCCCAGCGCGCGATCTCATCGGGTGAACGATCGGGACGGCCGTCGCTGTCGGACTTGCCGCGGTTGTGCTCCTGGAGGAACTGCTGGTACTCGCGTTTCAGCTCGGTGTCGAGCATCACGCGATGGATGACCGCACCATCCTCGCGCAGCCGCTCGGCCTCGCGTTCGTACGCCTGGTAGACCTTCGCGTCGTGAAGCAACTCGCGTGGGCGCTGAAGGCCGGAGTAGAAGTGCTGCTCGCGCTCGTGCCGGTTGCGTTCGAGGACGTCGCGGCCACGCTCGGTGAGGACGACGAGCGCACGGCCGTCGCGGATCGGGATGGTTCGCACGAGCTTCTGTTCACGCAGGTGCCGGAGTTCGCCGCTGCGTGGGTCGTAGGCCTGGCCGCGGCTGTCCCGGAGGTCGTCGGCGTGCACGACGCGGAACGCGCCGGTCGTCGCCAGCGCCCGCGATTCCGAGCCGCGCAAGAGAACGCTGTGCTCGCGGAACCACACGCGCTCGCGGTCTGGGCCGCGCGGCAGATCGAGATCACGAGTGAACACGTCACGCGGGTCACGCGCGTCGCGTTCGAGTGGATCGGACGAGACGCCTCGACTGCCTTGGTTCAGCTCACGTCCTGATTCCTCCCTTCGAAGATCGTCGCGGTGATCGTCGTCGCGCGGGTCATCATTCCAACGAGGATCGAAATCCATGGCCGTACCACCTTTCCGATGTGAACGGGAAGCTAGATGGCAGGCGACTGCAGGTCGGGATTTGTCGGTTGGGACGAGCGTTCGGGCGAGGGTCTTCAATCAGCCGTCGGCTGACAATTGGCTGACAATCGGTAGCGGCTCGCGGTTTACTGCAGTTGCCCCAAGTTGGAAATTTCCTAAGGAAAACGAGGGGCAGCGGTCTCCCGCTGCCCCCAGTTGTGTGGGTTCTTTCGCCTTGGGCGCAGGGGGTCGCGAGTTCGAATCTCGCCGCCCCGACCAATGTTGACGGCCATGATCGCGATGAGCGCTCATGGCCGACATTTTCGAGCGCTGGAGCGCGGAAGGGTCGTGACGCTGGAACCCTCACGCGTCAGGGTACGCGCGCTTCCGATCGGCGGCACGACGAACGAATCGCGGTAGGCCCAGTCCGACATGGCTCCAGACGGATCCCTTGGATGAACGATTCGGAGCGCTGCTGTCGTGATATCAGGACCTATCGACCGGACATCGGCACCGCAGGCCAAGATCGCGCTGTTCCGTTCGTTGTTCCGCGGTCGCGCGGACGTGTAGGAGAAACTCAAGAGCACCCGAACGCGATACGCAGTCACCGGATCCTGGGCCGCGTCACAGGTCGCTCCCATCGCACCACCACGATTGCTAACGGTCTACGTCGATAGACCCGCGACAATCGATCGCGATCTCGATCGTCGCTCAGCGGAGGCAGGCGCGAATGTTGCGCTGTTGACGCCATTCGACGATGTGGTCTTCGACCGCACGTCCAAGAAACAGGACATCACGATGGCTGCCTTGTCTCAGGTCGCCGCCGATCTGTCGACCAGTCCCGGCCGTGGCCCCAACGAGGGCGAGGCGTTGATGGAATGGATGCGCGGCAACGAGGAGGCGTGGCGTGCCTGATCCGCAATACGTCGTCGCATGGCGCATGACGGCCTCCGCAACGCTGCCCAGGAGCGCACGTGACACGCCAGCGCGTCCCTGACTGCCAATGACAATGAGATCGGCGGGCCACTCCGCGGCGGTCCTGACGATCTCAGCGGCGGGCTTGCCGACGGCCACAAACTCGAGCGCCGCGAGGGTAGGCGCGGCTCGCTGTCGGAATCCAGCCACGAGTCTCTTGCCGTCTTGCTCGGCCTGGGTGATCAAGTCGCTGGCGGGGACCCCGCTATCCGGAGCAATCTCCGCAGAGGGATCGACGACGTGGACGAACGCGAGGCTGGCGCCGATGGCGTTCGCGAGTCCGACGCCGACATCGGCAGCATGGGCAGCGATCGGCTCGCTGTCAACCGCAACGAGGATTCGCTGAAAAACTCGTGACTCACATCGAATTGACCCTCTCGCCCGTGCGGGCATGCCGATTCTGGCACAACCCTGTCGTGAGCGCCCGTCACGTCGAGAGCGCGCGGCGCAACCGCGGCCTTGACCGCAGGCCGGTTCCAGGCAGCAGAATGAGAGGCCTGGTGGAGTCCAGACACCATGAGACGACGAGACGCGTTGCGGTGGATGGCGATGAGCACGGTCGCAGGCGCGGCGACGCGGCTGCCGTGGTTGGACCACTACATCGTCCTCGGTCAAGGCATCCAATCGACGCCGCGACCCTCGTTTGTGCCGGACGTCGAGCTGGCCCTGCGCGCCGCGCCAGGCGAAGCGCAGATCCTGCCCGGTCCGGCCACACCGGTCTGGAGATTCACAGGGCAGGTCCTCAAAGGGCCGGCCGAAACGCTCCAAGTCATCCCCAATTCGTACCTGGGCCCCGTCATTCGGCTCCGAAAGGGGCAGAAGGTCCGAGTCCGCTTCTCCAACGCGCTCCCCGAGTCCACGATCGTGCACTGGCATGGTCTGGACGTCCCTTCGATGATGGATGGCCACCCGCATCTGGTTATCGATCAGGGGAAGGACTACGTCTACGAATTCGAAGTGATCAACCGTGCGGGCACGTACTGGTACCACCCGCATCCACACACGCGTACCGGCCCGCAGGTGTACCGTGGCCTGGCCGGACTCTTGGTGATCTCCGATGAGGAAGAGGCCGCGCTGAACTTGCCGTCCGGGACGGAGGAGATCGTCTGCGTGCTCCAGGATCGGAAGTTCGATGCTCGGAACCGGTTGACCTACGTCGCCGGCGGCATGATGGACCAGATGCACGGATTTCTGGGCGACCGCATGCTGGTCAACGGACACGAGCGGCCGTCTCTGTCACTCGCCACTCGCGCGTACCGCCTCCGTCTGCTCAACGGGTCGAACGCGCGCATCTACAAGCTGATGTGGAGCGACGGCACGCCGATGACGGTCATCGGCAGCTGACGGCGGCTTGTTGGAGCATGCGCGTGAGCAGACGTACGTGACGCTGGCGCCCGCGCAGCGCGCCGACGTTCTGCTCGACCTGAGCCGTCACGCCGTGGGCGCGCGCCTGGAGTTGCGGAGCGCGCCATTTCCAGCCACGGATGTCGATGCGTCGGGGATGGGCATGGGGATGGCGATGGGTGGGATGATGCAGAGCGCCGTTCCGAACGGCGCTCCCCTGTCGCTGATGGCCATCGAGGTTGCGCGCCACGAGGCCTCGACGTTCCAACTGCCGAGCAGGCTCTCGACATTCGATGCGCCGCGACAGGAGGAGGCGTCTGGTCCTGTCCGGCGCATCACGTTGTCATTCCAGGCCGGGCAATGGCGGCTCGATGGACGCACGTTCGAGATGATGGAAACCGCGCCCGAGGAAACGGTGTCACCCGGGTCAGCGCAGATCTGGGAGCTGGCAAACACGCCCGGCATGATGGGCATGCAGATGGCACACCCGATTCATCTGCACGGCCCGCAATTCCGCGTGCTTGGCCGCACGCGTGAGTCCGGCTCGAACAGAGACGGCAAGACCGTCCGCGAAGGTCTCTCCGACGAGGGGTGGAAGGACACGGTCCTGGTGATGCCGGGTGAGGCCGTGCGGATCCTCGTCAACTTCACGCGGTATCCGGGGCTCTACCTCTACCACTGCCACATCCTCGAACACGAGGACATGGGCATGATGCGCAATTTCAGGGTGACGTGACCCGACGCGCCCCTCACCGGGCCTCAGCCGCCACTGGCCGATTCTCGCGATCCGTGTGCTCCCGCGCGCGCGTCTCTGGCGGCATGACCGACACGACCGACACCTTTCTTCTCGCGCTCAATGCCGAGCGCCGACGAGTCTCGACGATCAGCCAGCGCGGGATCGGCATGCCGGCCGCCGGACTGCTCTTCTGGCTCGCGGTCGCCTGGCTCACGCGGCAATTCCCGGCGCCGAAGGCCGTGCTCTACAGCTTCTTTCTCACCGGTCTGGTATTTCCCGTCGGCGTGGCGCTGACACGCGCGGCCGGCGGCAACCTGTTCTCGAAGAGCGCCGGGCTGACGCCGCTCGGCCTCCTGCTCGCGGCCCTGCAGGCCTTCTTCTGGCCGATCATCGTCCTCGTCTACGTGCTCTCGCCCGAGTGGACGCCCTGGGCGATGGCCATTCTCTTCGGCTCGCACTTCCTGCCGTACGCCTGGCTGCATCGGAGCCGCGCCTACGCGTTCCTGAGCGCCTCGGTGGCGATTTCGCTGACCGGGCTCGCCCTTGTCACGCGCGCCCCGATGCCCGCCACGGTGCCGCTCGTCGCGGCCACGTGCTACGGCGCGGCTATCGCGTGGATGTGGGTGGAGAACCGGAGTCTCGCCCCTGCGCAGCGTGTATAGCGGCGTGTATACTCGAGCCATGCCAGGTGACACCAAGTACGACCGGCGTCTTGGCCAGTTCCGCGCCGCGGCCATCATCGTGGCCCTGGCCATTGCCGCGATCGTCTACATCGTGAACCGCTAAGCGTTGAAAGAAACCGTCAACTCGCCCCATTAACGGTCTGCGGGAAGGCACCGAAACGCGTTCCCGCGAGGGAACCGTATGATGCGACAACTCGGACGGGCACGGGTGTGGTGGGCCACCGGCATCGCCGGCCTGGCCCTGGCTTGCGGCAGTTCCGGTACGTCGAGCAGCACCGGCAACCCGGCCGCGCCAAGCCAGGCGTCCGGGCCGTTGTGCCGAACCTACGCGACGGCTGCCAACGTCAGGACGACATCGAGCGCCAGCAACATCGTCTTCAATGCCATCGAGGTGGGCAGCTACGACGCCGCCACCAGGAAAGTCACCGTCGATACCAAGTTTGCGAATGGCGCCCCGTGCAGCACGGGCGTGACGAGCTACAACTCCGTCGCCGACTTCGTCGACGAAGTGAAGGTGATTCCGGGCGTGTTCCTGGCGACGGGCACGACCAGCACGAACTCGGGCGCGTGCGGCAACGTCACAGGATCGCTCACCTACAACTACGACAGCCAGCGGCGGCTCATCGGAACGACACCGAGCACGGGGGCGTCGACGACCTACACGGCGTGGGACAGCTTCGGTCGGCCTACGCAGGGCGTCGTCAACGGCGGCGGCACAATCACGAACGTCTACGATAATGCGGCGCGCACCCAGACGCAGACCCAGACGGCGTCGAATGCCGTGACGACGCTGACGTTCGATGCCAATGGCATTCCGGTGAGTTCAGTCATCGTCCAGGGGGGCATCACGAGCACGACCACCTTCACGACGACGTCGACGGCGACAGTCTGCAAGTAGAACCGGCGAACAGGGTCCGCCCGCGTCAGCGATCGGCCGAGCGCGGCGCGCGTTCGAACAGGGCCTTTGGCAGCGGCCCGGGCGATCCAGACAGAATGACCGGGGCCCAGGTACCAGGAAGCTCTGCCTGCCTGCTGTCTGCCTGATCGCGAGCTTCGCCCGGCGAAGCGCGTCAGCGCGCGTCGCGCCGGCCCCGAGTTCGTCGTAGAAGCGACGCATCAGTTCCCGCTGCACGTGATCATCGACGCTCCACAAGGGCGCGACGAAGCTCTGCACGCCGGCGATCGCCGCCGCGCGTCGCATGCCGTATACGCCCTCCCCCACCGACGCGAGACCGCTCGCCATCTGACACTGCGACAGCACCAGCATCTCCGTGCCGCGCAGATCGATGCTCTGCAGCTCCAGGGCCGTCAACATCCCATCGTCCGGCGATCCCGGGCTGCGCCGGTACGCTTCTTCCAGCACGATCGCCGCCATCGACATCGCCCTCGTCGAGGCATCGAGCGGCACCGCGCCACAGGGCCCCTTGCACTCGTCGCCCGCGCGGATAACGCCGTGCCCGACGATGTGGAGGATCGCGGGTCCGTGCAGCGTCTTGACGTTTTGCTCCGTCGCCTTCGCGCCCGAGTACACAATCGTCCGCGGGACGACGCGCTTGACGTCGGCAGCCTCGCTCGCGGCGTCGGCGAGCGGCGTCAAAGCCTGGACGCCGGCCCTGGCGCCTGGCTCCGCCGTGCGGCCGCGCGGCGCCGCCGCGTCCGGACTGACGACGACCGGCGCAGAGCCTGGCAGGTGCGCGTCTGTCGCCAACAAGTCGCGGCCCGCCGGAACGTAGGTAATGGCAAAGCGATCGATCACATCGCGCCCATCGGAAAGCGCCTCGAACGGCACCAGGTTCAGGCCGGCGTCCGGTGAGATCCGGAGGTGATGGAGACGCGGGCTGGCGAGCCACGGTCTGATTGGCCGCCAGACCCGGTTCGAGAGATCGGCCAGCGCGTGCTGCGCGGTTTGCATCGAGGTCCGGGCGGCCGCGGGCTCGTGATTCGCGACCGAGACCGACCAGTCGCGCGCCGCGTCGAGCAGGTCGGACACGGACTGATCGATCGGCCGCACGGGGCCCAGGTCGGTCCACTCGAGCGAGGTGGCCGTCAGGACGAACGCGCCGTATCGTCTGGAGGCCCGCGCGGCGTCGCCGTACGCGACGAACTCGACGAGCGCCTCGTCGGCCGCCAGTTGGCCACGTAGACTGGCAACCGTGGGCCGCGCCGTTGGATCCGGCGCGGCGCCGGACTCGCGGTTGAGGGACGCTTCGATCAGATCGGCGCGGTCCCGAAGGACGCGAATGGCGTCCAGCGTCTTTGTGCCGACCTCAGGGGTCCATCGCGCGCGGAGATCGCTCAGGAGCCGCTCGTACCGTCCTTCGAGAATCGGTCCCTCTCAGGCTGCACGAACCCGCCAGGCCCGGCTTCAGGTCGCGATAGCCGAGCGCCACGGTCAGGGAGGTGCGGCACTCGAGCATCGCCTGCCACTCGTCGGCTTCGCGCCGGATGGCGGCGGACGGGTTGGTCGCGAGACGCTCACGCCAGCTGCGCACCTGGTCCACGACGCGGCCCTTGCGCGCGGTCACCGCCTGGAAGGCGAGGACGCGTGCGGCCGGCAGCGAGGATCCGGCCCGCTCCTGGAAGGCAATCAGATGCGGAATCGGATCGCTCACGGTCGCGACCGACGCCATCTTGAAACTTTCGGATCCAATCTCGAGGACGTCGGCCGAGAACTGATCCTGAATCTCGAGGCCGCGCGCGTACGCGTCTTCGGCCGCGTCGAACCTGTTCAGAGAGGCGTAGAAGCCGCCGAGCGCGTCGAAGAATGACGCGACATCCAGATGCTGGGGGCCGTGCACGAGCTCGGCGATTCGAAGCGCCTCGCGAAGCTTGCGCTCGGCGCTGTCGGGCTCGCCGGCCGCCGCGAGCGTCAGCCCCAGCTCGCGCATGGCCGCGGCGTAGAGCGGATGGCGCTCGCCCAAACCCGCCCGGCTGACCTCGATGGCCCGCGTCGCCGTGGCGCGGGCCTCGACGAGCGCGCCGCGCTCCCGCTCGGCGCGGGCGAGGCCGACGAGCACGCTCGTGAAATCGAACGCCGGCGCGTTGGGGAGCTTCGCGTACGCCTCGACGGCCTGGGCGAGCAATGTCTCGCCCGCGCGCGGATCGCGCGCGTACGTCAGATGCGCGAGATTCCGGAGCGAGGCCAGGGTCACCGGACTGCCGAGACCAAAGAGCTTCAGCTTGAGGTCCACCGAGCGCCGGTAGTCCGCCTCGGCGGCGGCAAAGTTGCCAATCGTCTGGTAGAAGAAACCGCGGTTGTTCAGGAACGTCGCAAATACCGGGTGCTGGTCGCCGAGCTCCGCCTCGAGCAGGCGCCCGCCTTCGTCGTACATGCGCTCGGCATCGGCGTAGCGGCCCAGATCGACTTCGAGCGCGGCGGCCGCCAGCAGGCTCGCGGCGTACGCGGGATGGTTCACTCCGGGCCGCACGCGCAGCGAGTCGAGCCCCTTGCGGAACGTCGTCTCCGCGGGCTCGTACTTGCCGAGGCGCTGATACGTGCCCGCGAGGTTGACGCAGAGCGTGCCGTACTCCTCGGTCTCGCGATCGCCGGTCGGGCGCCGCTCGTGAATGGCGATCGCGCGCTCGAAATTCGAGACGGCTGCCACATAGTCGCCCGCCAACCCCTCGACGGTGCCCAGCGTATTCAGGCTCTCGGCGAGCGGCAGCGACGCGTCGCCAAGCACGCGGCCGCGCGTCTCGACGGCACGTTGGGCGAGCGTCTTCGCTTCGTCCATGCGGCGCCGATCGCGCAGGAGCATCGCCAAATCGTTCGCGGTTTCCGCGTAGTCCAGCGAGTCGACGCCGAACGCGGCTTCGCGCGTCTCGAGGGACTGGCGGAGGTACTGCTCGCCTTCGTCCAGGTTGCCGGCCGTGTAGGCCAGGAAGCCGACGCGGTCGAGGCTGCGGCCGCGCTCGTGCGGCGACGCGGCAACCTTCAGCGCGGCGCGTGCGGCCTCGAGCGCATGCGGCAGATCGCCGGTCTCGTAGAGCCGCATGCACTCCCGGTCGAGGGTCTGCCAGGACCCGTCCTGCGGCGCCTGGGTCCGCGATCCGACCCCGCCGACCGCCAGCACGAGGACGGTGAAGATGGCAGTCGCGCGCAGCACGGATCCTCCGAACGTCCCGTCTCAGCGCGGGGCGCGAAGAGCCCGCAGGTTCTTCTCGATCGCCTCGCGGTCGGACGCCGCATCGGCGGACTCGCCGACCAACGCGCGCGCTTGCTGATACAGCCGCTCCGCCGTCGGCCGGTCGCCTTGCAGCGCGGCCAACGCGCCAAGGTTGTTCGTCACGCGGACCGCGAGCGCCCCATCGGCGTACGAACGCGCCGAGTCCAGGGCTTCACGCGCGGCGGCATAGTCCCGCTGTTCAATCCGGATGGCGCCAAGCTCGTTCAGGATGGCAGCGCGCGCGCCTGGCGACGCCACGGGCGGGCGATTGAAGTCCTCCACCGCGTGCGTGATCAGGCTGGCGGCGTCGCCGAGATTGCCCAACTGGTGCTCCAGCGTACCGAGGGAGTCGAATGCCCGCCGGCGTAAGTCGGACGGCACGTCGGCCGGCGTTGCCGCGGCGACAGCGAGTCTCGCAAGATTGCGGGCCCCGCTCGTATCGCCAGCCACCCGCCGCGCCTCGGTCTGCTCGATGATCGCCGCGACATACACGGCGGGCTCGAGCTCCACCCGGTCGCCCGGCCGGAGAGCCGCACCGCCGACGGCTCGGCCCCGTGAATGGTCGCGAAAGACCGCAGCCATTGTGATCCGACCGACGGCCTGCGGCGTCTGCTGGCCTCGCAGCACGCGAAGCTCGGTCCCCTGCGTCAAGCCATCGAGCGACCCCAGATTCGACGTTCGCCTCGCCGTTGCCGACCGACAGGATTGGTCCCGGCTGGCTTTGGCGGGCGGCTCGACGCGGCTTCCGAGCGAAACGCCGGCCCGGTCGCCGGAGTCGCACGCGCGACGAGCAACACGGGCGGTTCTATCAGCGTCGCGCCGGTTAGGGTCGGCGCGGCGGCAGCGCCGGCGGACGAAGTCCGAGCCGCCGTCCACGGACGATACACGACCGCCAGCAGGATGACGGCCGCGGCGGCAAGAACCACGACCGCGATCTTCGCGCGCCGGGCCTTGGACGCCGGCGGGCTCGCTGGCTCCGCCAGCGCACTTGTCGCGACGCCCGCCGCGGTGAGCCAGTCGAACAACTCAGGATCGCTCAGCGCCGCCTGCGCAAGGCGGCGCTGTTCCTCCGCCGGCAGCTCGCCCGCCAGCAGGCGCTCGAGCCTTTCGGCAGGCACGTCAGGCACGATGCTCCTCCAGCACGGCAAGCCGGGGCTCCCGGCGGTCGAGTCGCTGCCGCACCAACTGCACCAGCTCGAAGCGATCCGCGTCGAATCCAGGTCGCCACGGTCTTCTCGTTCACTCCGAGGCGGGCGGCGATCTCCGCGTATTTCGCGCCGGTGAAACGCAATCGCAGGGTCGACCGATAATCCTCGCTCACGTCACTGAGACAGTCCTCCACCATCTGGTGGTGCTGCCGCGCGATCGCGCGATCGAGCTGACTCCGCACCGGGTCGGGGACGTCTGAAAGATCCGCCGGCGTGGCCGTCTCGCGCCGGGTGCCCGCGCGGGCGTGTTCCTCCCGAACGACGAATCGCAGAACACCGTGCAGCCAGCCGAGCAACTGCAGCAGCGGCCAGTCGGGTGGAGGGGCATCTCCAGGCCCGTCGTGAAAGTAGTACTCGAGTGCCGCTCTCGACGAGGCGTTGGCGAGCGACCGCCGCACCGCCTCCTGCGCAGCCGCCTCGGGATCCTTCGAGCCCAGGCGCCCGGCGCGGGCCGCAAGCGTGTTCAGAAGCTGCCGATACCGAACGGCCGGGCTCTGGACGACAGAACGCTCGGGATTGGGCACCGGTGGTCAGCCTGAATCCGCGTATTCTGGCCGACCGCTCAGGCGGCCGCAAGCATGCGGCGCGCGCCCGCCCGGACCACGAGCCTGACGCCTGCTGCTGATCGATCAATGAGGGACATCGGCCGGTTTCTTTCAACGGGACGTCGCAAACACCGGCCGCCCGAGTGCACCGGCATCCACGTGAATGCCCAGCCCGGGCGCCGACGGCACCGCCAGCCAGCCATCCTGGCGTCGTGGCGCGTCACCGGCCACCGAGAGATCGACGTAGCTGTTGAAGTCGGTCGACGAGAACAGAAACTCCGGACGCGTGCTGCCCGCCAGGTGCGCGATCGCCGCGGTCGCGACGTCGCCGCCCCAGCTGTCTTCGATCGTCATCACGATGCCGGTGGCCTCGCAGAGATCGCGCAGCAGCTTCGCCTTCGTCAGCCCGCCCACGCGCGAGATCTTGATGTTGACGACGTCCATCGCACCGGCGTCGCGGGCACGCAGAAACGGCACGACGCCGGTGATCACTTCGTCGAGCACCATCGGCAAGTCCGTGTTGGCGCGCACGGCAAGGCACTCCTCGAGCGTCGCACAGGGCTGCTCGATGTACACGTTCACGTCGCGCACGGCGTTCACGACCCGGATGGCCTCGTGCTGGCGCCAGCCCGTATTCGCGTCGGCCACGAGCACATCGTCGTCCGCGAGCATCTTGCGTGCGGCCTTGATCCTCGCGATGTCGTCCTCGGGCGCGCTGCCGGACTTGAGCTGAAACTTCCGGTATCCCTCCGCGCGATAGCGGGCCACCGACGCGGCCATCGCGTCCGGCGTGTCCTGCGAGATGGCGCGATAGAGCGGGTAGCGATCGACGCGGCGGCCGCCGAGCAAGGTGCAGACCGGCGCATTGGATGCCTGACCGAGGACGTCCCAGCAGGCGATGTCGATCGGCGACTTCACGTAGGCGTGCCCGCCGAGGGTCTGGTCCATCACGTCGTTGAGCGCGCGGAGATCCGTCGGATCCTTGCCGATGAGCGCCGGCGCCAGCGTCTGCAGGCCACCCGCGACGCCAAGCGCGTGGGCGTCCATGTATCCCGACCCGAGCGGACACACCTCACCGTAGCCCGACAGGCCGGCGTCAGTCGTGACACCGGACGATGTTGCTGAGGAACTGCTCGACGGCGTGGCCGCCGGACCAGGCATATTTCTGATCGCGCAGCTTGTAGGTGACGTGAAACAGCTCGATCGACGCGATCCGCATGGCGGGTCTCCGCCGGGAGTGTACCGCAGCCGGGCGGTCGTCAGTCTGCGCGCAGGACATCCGAGGGACGAATCACCAGCGCCCGCCGGAGGGGCACGAACGTCGCGGCGATTCCGGCCGCCATGAGCAGGACGACGACGGCCGGGAGCGTCCAGGACCCGCCGTCGCCCAGGCGCGAGACCAGAACGGCGCGCGCCTCCAGCGAGAGACGCGCCAGCGCCACGCCAATCCCGGCGCCAAGGCTCACCTGCCAGGCGGCGCGGGCCAGAATCGCTCGCGCGACGCGAGCCGGCGGCGCGCCGAGCGCCACCCGGATGCCGATCTCCCGCGCCCGCCGGGCCACCAGGAGCGCCATCATCGCGTAGACGCCGGCAAGCGGCAAGGATCAGCGTGATCGCGCCGACACCGGCAAGCGCCGCCGACAGCCACGTGAAGAACGTCAGGTCGTCGCTGGCCACGTCGTCGAGTCGCTCCAGGCGATTGAGGACGAGCGACGGATCGCGTTCGACCAGCGCCTGCCGCAGCGGCCCCGCGATCATCGATGGATCGCCGGCCGTCCGGACCGCCAGATACACGAAGCCGGCGTCAGCATCGAGCGGCACGTAGTAGCCGGCCGCCATCGCGGGATCGCCAAGGCTCAACCCGAGGTCGGGAACGACGCCGACGATCTCGCGCCAGGGGCCCTTCCCGTCTGGCCGCGCGGTCCGAATCCTCCAGCCGATCGGTGACGCACCGCCAGCGAACTTCCGCGCGAATGGTTCGTTGACCACGACGACGAGCGGCGCGCCCGGCAGGTAGTCGGCCGCGACGAAGAGACGACCGGCGACTGACCGCGCGTCCAGGACGTCGAAGAATCCGCGCGAGACCTGCGCGGAGGGCGCGGGCCGCGGGGGACCGATTGCATCGGCACCGGCACGCGAGACCTCGACGGGCGCGGCGGGCGGACTCATCCGTGGAAGCGCGGTCGCGACGCCGGCGGCCAGCACGCCCGGAATCGACGACGCGACCTCGCGGATGCCCTCGGCCGTGAGGCGCGTGCGCGTCGCGCTGGCGCTCGGTGCCGCCGCGGCGTCGAGACTCAGGCTGGTGGTCAGCACGTTCGAAGGCAAGCCGAGCCGCGGCGCGGTGTACGCCCGCAGTCCCTGCACGAAGATCGCGGCGCCATGGAGCAGCACGGCGGACACCGCGATCTGCGCCACGACCATCGCGGCGGCCACGCGCCCGAATCGAAGATCGTTCACGCGCAACCCGCCGTCCTGCAGATGCGCGGAGAGATCGCGGCGGGTCGCGCGAAGCGCGGGCCAGACGCCGGCGACCACAGCCGCGGCGACCGTGGCAATCGCCACCAGCAGAATCGTGTGCGGCCCGGGGGTGAAGTCCACCCAGAACGGCAGATCGTCCATCGAGTTGAACTGCACCAGCACGAATCGGGCGATCGACGAGCCGACGACCGCGGACACCCCGGCGAGCAGCAGCACTTCGACGAACACCTGCCCCACCAGTCGGCGTCGCGGTGCGCCAAGCGCGGTGCGGAGCGCAAACTCGCGCGATTCTCGCAAGCGAACGGACGAGGATGAGATTGCCCACGTTGGCCGCAATGACCAGCAGCACGGCCACGACCAGCGCGACAATCACCGTGGCCAGCCCCATGCCCATGGGCCCGAGATCGGTGAACGACGTGACCTCGAAGCGAACGGAACCACTCGAGGATTCGGCCGACGCCTGCGCGGACGCGATTGACGTCAGCTGCTGCTGCGCGGCATCAACCGACCGGCCCGGCGCCAGAACGCCGAACAGCCTGACGTCAGAGTCCGGCAGACTCACTCCGCGGAGAAACCCATCGTCAATCGGCACCCAGATGTCCGGCGTGTTGGGAAACCGGAACGTGTCGGAGACGACGCCGACGACTGTCCGCGGTGTGCCGCTCACGCGAATCGTCGAGCCGACCGGATGCGCCGGCGCCGGAAATGCGCGCGCGGCAAAGCTCTGGCGCACGAGAACGACGGGCGGTGCGCCAGGCCGGGCATCGCCCGGCACGAGCACGCGGCCGTCGAGCGGCGCCCATGACAGGTACCGCAGCGAGGCCGGCGTGATCCCCGCGCTCGTCACGACCGTTGCGTCATCTGACGGCAGCGTGACGTTCTCGCGGCCGCCGGAAATCGCACCGAGATGCTCAAGGAAGGTCGCGCCCTCCGCGATGGCGCGGTACGTCTCCGGCGTGGGCCGCGCGGCCGCTCCTTGCGGCGACTCCAGCACCCGAAGGCGCACGAAGCGATCGCCGCCTGGAAACGGCAGGCGGCTGAACAGCATCGTGTCCATCACCGCAAACCCGACGGTCGCGACGCCAATGCCGACCGTCAGCGAGACCACCGCCGTGGCCGTCTGCACGGGCTGACGAGCGATCTGCCGCAGGCCCTGCCGAACATCGGAACGGCTGACGAGCCGGCCACGCGAGTCACGCACGGCGTCGCGCGCGCGGCCGCCAACGACCGCCAGGGCGATGACGGCCGCCTCCGCCGACGTCACCCACCACGCGCGCATTCGACCGGCCGGCCGCCGGCGGCGGTGCATCTCCTCGAGATCGCCAAGCAGGTCCGTACGGTGCGCGGGTGACGCCGCCAGCCGAATCAGCCATCGCGCCAGCCACGGCGCCCTCATGGCCTCTCCAACTGCGGCCCGAGTCCCACCCACATCTGTTGCAGGGACTGGCGCGACGAGCGCACCGCCGCGACGCCGGCACGCTCCACTCGCACGTAGCGGCGCGCCTTCCCGCCGCGCTCGGAGGTCGGCTCGCCCAGGCGCGTCGAGATCAGGCCCTTCTTCTCGAGCCGCTGGAGCGTCACGTAGACCGCGGCCCGATGGATCTCGCGACCCGTTCGCGCCCGAATCTCGTCGACGATCGACACGGCGTAGGCCTCGCTGGCGCCGAGCCTCAGACACGCGAGCAAGACGAGCAGCTCGAAGTCGCCGAGATGCTCGTCGGTCATCGCTCGACCGCTGTCAAAGAATACATTGTCACCATTATACGGGTCGGGCGGCGCCCGGGTTCCGTGCGGACCGCATGGCAAGGGACCGGGTCGCGACGCACCGCGCCGCGCCGGTCAGTGCCGGCGCCGGGTCTCGCCCTTGGCCAGCAGATCGCGGATCCGTCGCTGGGCCAGGCGTCGCACAGGCAGGGGAAGCGGTCGCGTCGCCGCGGCCCGGCACAACCCGGTGGTCCGCCTGAGATCCTCGAGCGTCGCCGAGCACGACCGGCAGCGGCGGGCGTGACTCGCGATGCGCCGGCACTCGGACTCGGGCAAGTCGCCGTCGAGGTAGGCCGACAGCCGCTCGAGGAGATGGCGATCGTGGGTCGCGGCGCGGCTCATGCGTCCCCCAATCGCTGCCGCAGCATCACGCGCGCGCGGTGCAGCCGTGTCTTGACGTTGTCCTCGGACATGCCAGTCACCTTGGCGACCTCTCTTGTCGACAGCCCTTCCATCTCCCGCAGCAGGACGATCACGCGGTACCCGGCGGGCAGCGTGTCGAGCGCGCGGCGGAGGCGCCGGCCGAGCCACGCGTCGATCGCCAGCTCGTCCGGTCCCTTGCCCGCGTCGGCGACGTCGATCGTCTGCGCCGACTCGCCTGGCCCGGCGGCTCGGTCGAGCGAGAGCAGGTGCGCCGGCTCGCCCACGCGGCGGCGGCGCTTCATCAGGCACGCGTTGCGCACCGTGCGAAACAGCCACGTCCGGAACGCTTCGGGCCGGCGGATCCGCCGGACGTGCCGGTAGGTCCGCATCAGCGCGTCCTGCATCACGTCCTCGGCGTCCTCGGTGTGCCCGCACACCAGCAGGCTGAAACGGAACGCCACTTCCTGGGCGCGCATCAGCAACTGCTCGAGCGCGCCCGCATCGCCCTGCGCGGCGCGGCGAACGAGAGGCGCGTAATCCTGCGCCGCGCGCCCCCGCTCGGAAAGATGCAGATTCGCCGTTTTCGTCACAACCGATCGAATTCTAGGTCAGCTGTCACGTTTTCCCGCGATCTGCATCTCTGATACCAATGCCCCTTCTCGTCCGATCGGCAGTCGTGACGCTCGGGCTGTGGCTGGCAACGCCAGCCGCCGCCCAGGACCGGCTCACCCTCCCGCAGGCGGTCGCCGAGGCTCTGAGTCACAGTCCCGCGCTCGTCCAGGCTCGGGCCGCGGCGGACGCCGCGGACGCGGACCGGCGGGAGGTCAAGGCGCAGTACTTTCCGACCCTCTCGTTCACCGAGGCCTGGCAACGCAGCGACCATCCGGTCTTTGCGTTCAGCGCGCTGCTCGCCTCGCGGCAATTCACGGCCGCCGACTTCGCGGTGGACCGCCTGAATTCTCCGGGCGCCATCTCGCTGTTCACGAGTCGCGTCGGGATCCATCAGCTGGTGTTCGACGCCGGCGCCTCGCGGCAGCGTGTCGCCAGCGCCGTCGTTCCATCACGACGCGGCGGCGGCCAGCGTGGATGTCGCTGCCGCGGACCTCGCCGTGGCGGTCACCCGCGCGTACGGCCGGCTCCTCAGGGCGGAGGCCGCCCGGCGCGCGGCCGACACGGCCGTCGCCGCAGCCGACGAAGATCTGCGACGGGCCGAGCGGCGCCGCGCCGCCGGCACGGCCACGGACGCCGACGTGCTGACTCTGGCGGCGCACGCCGCAGACATGCGTCAGCGCGAGCTTCAGGCCGAGGGCGAGATCGCCGTGGCCTGCGCCGAGCTCAACCGCGTGATCGGGACGGACATCGAGCGGACCTATCACGTCGACGAGCCTCCGGTGCCAGACGCGATGACCGCGGACCGATCTGGCGCTCCTCGCCGAGGCCGAGCGATCGCGGCCCGAGATCCGGCGCGCCGCGGCGACGCGTGCCGCGCGCGGAAGGCGCCGTCAAGGCGGCGCGCGCGACGTGGTACCCCTCGGTGTCGGTTGACGCGGGCTATCAGGGCGACGGTCTGCAGTTTGCCGACCGGGCGGGTTCCTGGAGCGTCGGCGGTGAACTGCGGTGGGCCCTCTCGACGGGCGGTGCCGAATCCGCTCGCGCGGCGTCGGCCGCCGCGGCACTGACGGCCGCTCGTGCCGGCGAATCGGACATCAAGGCAGCCGTGCAGGTCGACGTTCTGTCGGCGCTGGCGCGTCTGGACGCCGCTCGGGCCCGCTTGACCGCCGGAGCGGCCGCCGTCGACCAGGCTCGCGAAAGCCATCGCATCCTTCGCAACCGGTACGACGCCGGACTGGCGGGGACGGGCGACGTGCTTCGGGCGGCGACGCTCGAGCTCGACGCCGAAACCCAGCGGGTCGGCGCGCTCGTCGATGCGCTGACGGCCCGCGCCGAACTCACCCGCGCGCTCGGACGCGCGCCCCAATAGCGAGGTCCCCTGTGTCGCTGCGTCTCGTCATCGTCCCGCTCACGGTCTCCGCGCTCCTGGCCGGCTGCAGCCGCGAGGCTGTCCCCGCGCAGTCGGAGCCGGCGCCGATCGACGCCCAGACGGCGGCAGTCGCCCGGGTCGCGTGGCCAGCGCGGGTCGAAGCCGGCGGCGTGCTGCAGGCGCACGCAACGGCGACGATCTCGAGTCGAATCCTCGCACCGGTCGTCGCCGTATCCGTGCGCGCAGGCGATCGCGTGACCCGCGGCCAGACGCTCGTCGTCCTGGACGCGCGCGAGCTGCGCGCCAACGCGAGTCGGACGGCCGCGGCGCTCGCGGCCGCCGATCTCGAGGCGGCCGCCGCCAGCGCCGACCGACGCGGCGCAAACGCTGCGGTCACGCTCGCCCGCGCCACGCACGCCCGGCTCGCGACGCTGCTGAGTGAGAGGTCGGCCACGCCTCAGGAAGTGGACGAGGCGAACGCCAGTCTCGCCGAGGCCGAGTCGCGCGCGGCGGCCGCCGACGCCCGTGCGCGCGCGTCCGCGTCAGCGCTCGAGGCGGCGCGAGCCGCGGCCGACGCCACGACCATTACCGTCGCGGTACGCGACCCTCACCGCCCCGTTCGACGGCGTCGTCACCGATCGCCGCGTGGATCCCGGAACGATGGCCGCGCCCGGCAGCCCGCTCCTGGTCGTCGAGGATCCAGCGTCGCTCCAGCTCGAAGTCCGGCTCGACGCGACGCGCGCCACGCTGGTGAGCCTGCAGCAGTCGGTCGCCGTGCGCATCGACGGGGACGCACCGGACACGGCGGACGCCGACGGGCGCGTGGCGGAGATCTCGCGCATCGACCCGGACGCACACGCCTTTGCGGTCAAGATCGACGTCCCGGCGAATCCGGCGTGGCGTAGCGGGCTCTTCGGCCGCGCCCGCTTCCCCGGCCCACCGCGCCAGACGCTCGTCGTTCCCGCGCGCGCCATCGTCCGGCGCGGCCAGCTGACATTCGTGTTCGTCCCGACCGCCGACGGTCACGCGGAGCTGCGAGCCGTCGTCGCGGGTGAGACACGGGCGGACCAGACGGAGCTGCTCTCGGGCATCGGCGAGGGCGAGCGCGTGATCGTCGATCCGCCGCCGTCGCTGCACGACGGCGCGCCGATCCGCACGGTCGGAGGCGTTCAATGACCACGCCCCGAACGACGGGCATCGCCGGCGCCCTCGCCAGAACGTTCATCCGGTCGAAGCTGACGCCGCTGGTGATCGTGACCGCGGTCCTGCTGGGCATCCAGGCCGTCGTCGCGCTGCCGCGCGAAGAGGAACCGCAAATCATCGTGCCGATGATCGACGTGTTCGTCGATCTGCCGGGCGCCACGCCGACCGAAGTCGAGCAACGCGTCACGCGGCCGCTGGAACAGCGGCTCTGGGAAGTGCCTGGCGTCGAGTATCTCTACTCCACCTCGAGCGTCGGCCGCGCCATGCTCGTCGTCCGGTTCACGGTGGGAGAGGACGAAGATCGCGCGCTCGTGCGTCTGCAGCAGAAGCTCGAAGTCGCTCGCGCCGCATTGCCGACCGATGCCTCCGAGCCGCGCGCGGTCGTTCGATCGATCGACGACGTCCCGGTGATGGCGCTGACGCTGTGGGGATCGGGCTTCGACGATCGTCAGCTCCGCCTCGCGGCCGGCCAGCTCAAAGAGTCGCTGGCGGAGCTGTCCGACATCTCGGAGATCACGATCATCGGCGGGCGCGCGCGACAGGCGACCGTCACCCTCGATCCCGCGGCGCTCGACGCACGCGGGCTGGACGCGGTGGCCGTGGATCGCGCGCTCTCGGCCGCCGACCTGCGCCAGTCGGCCGGCGCCATCGTCGCCGGCGGCCAGGCAACAAGGCTCGACGCGGGCGCCTGGCCTGCCACGGTCGACGCACTCGACAATCTGGTCGTCGGATCGAGCGGCGGCGGACCGGTTCGCCTGGCGGACGTCGCATCCGTCACCGACGATGGCGGCGAGCCGACGGACTACGTCGCGTATCACCCGAATGCCCGCGAGTCATTTCCCGCCGTCACCCTGTCCATCGCGAAGCGCAAGGGCACGAATGCCATCACGCTGACCCGCAACATCCAGCGCAAGATCGCGACCCTGCGGGGCTACCTGCTGCCACGCGCGCTCAACGTGAGCATCACCCGCGACTACGGCGCCACCGCCGCGCAGAAGTCCGACGAGCTGCTCTGGCACATGCTGCTCGCCATTCTCTCGGTTTCGGCGCTGATCTGGCTGGCGCTTGGCCGCCGTGAATCCGCGGTCGTCCTCGTCGCCATCCCGGTCACGCTGGCGCTGACGCTGTTCGTCTTCTACCTCTACGGCTACACGCTCAATCGCATCACGCTGTTCGCGCTGATCTTCTCCATCGGCATCCTCGTCGACGACGCGATCGTCGTGGTCGAGAACATCGTGCGGCACGCCCGCATGGCCGGCGATCGCGGGCACCTGGACGCCGTCGCCATCCGCGCCGTGGACGAAGTGGGCAACCCGACCATTCTCGCGACGCTGACCGTCGTGGCGGCCATCCTGCCGATGGCGTTCGTCGGCGGACTGATGGGGCCCTACATGCGGCCGATCCCGATCGGTGCCACGGCCGCCATGCTGTTCTCGCTCGCGGTCGCGTTCATCGTGACGCCGTGGGCCGCGGTGCGTCTGCTGGGCCGGGGCGCGGCGCACACCGACGAAACCGAGGACCGCCTGACCGCGCTGTATCGGCGGGTGATGACGCGGTTCATCGCCAGGCCAGGGGCGCGGTGGCTCTTTCTCGGCTCGGTCGCGGTGCTGCTCCTGGCCGCGGTCGCGCTCGTCCCGACGGGACTCGTCACCGTGAAGATGCTGCCGTTCGACAACAAGAGCGAGCTTCAGGTGATGGTCCGCCTGCCCGACGACGCACCGCTCGAGGCGACGGCGAGGGTCGCGGGGGCGCTGGCTCGACAGGCGCTCGCGGACCCGCAGGTCGTCAGCGCCCAGAGCTACGCCGGCACGTCGTCGCCGTACACGTTCAACGGGCTCGTGCGGCACTACTTCCTGCGGGAATCGCCGAGCCTCGCCGACCTGCAGATCGCAGCTGACGCCAAAGGCAGACCGGTGGGAGCAGAGCCACGCGATTGCGAAGCGGCTGCGCATCGTCGCTCGAGCCCGTCGCGACGAATCTGGGCGCCACGATTCAAGTGGTCGAGGTGCCGCCCGGACCGCCGGTGCTGCAGACGCTGGTGGCGGAGGTGTACGGCCCGGATCCCGCCGGCGAGACTGGCGCTCGCACAGCAGGTGCGGTCGATCTTCAGGTCCACGGCCGGCGTCGTGGACACCGACTGGTACGTCGAATCCCGGCGGCCGACGTGGAATCTCGCAGGTGGATTCGGAGAAGGCCGCGCGCGGCCGGACTGGCGGCCGCCGACGTGGCGGCGCTGGTGCGCCTGGCCAACGCCGGGCACACCGCCGGCGTCCTGCACGATCCGCTCGCGCGTGAGGACGTGCCGATCGTGCTGCGGCTGCCCACGCGCCAGCCGATCGTCGCTCGATGCCCTGGGCGCCTTGCGCCTGCAGGGCCGGCACGCGGTCGCGGTCGGCGAGCTGACGCGCCTGCGCGCCGGAGAGGACGAGCCGAGCCTGTATCACAAGAACCTGCAGCCGGTGACCTATGTCACGGGCGACGTCGCGGGCGCCGCGGAGAGCCCGGTCTACGCCATCCTCCGCATGAACGAGCCGAATCGGCGCGCTCCGCCAGGCCGAGCGGCGGCCCGCTCGAGATCTTCAACACGCGCCAGCCGTTCGACAGCGCGACGTACGCGATGAAGTGGGACGGCGAGTGGCACATCACCTACGAGGTGTTCCGCGATCTCGGCATCGCGTTCGCGGCCGTGCTGGTGCTCATCTACCTGCTCGTCGTCGGCTGGTTCCAGTCGTTCACGACGCCGCTGACGATCATGCTGGCGATCCCGTTCTCGCTCGTCGGCATCCTGCCGGCGCATGCGCTGTCTGGCGCGTTCTTCACGGCCACGTCGATGATCGGCTTCATCGCGGGCGCGGGCATCGTCGTGCGCAATTCGATCATCCTCGTCGACTTCATCGAGCTGCGCGTCCGTGACGGCATGCCGCTCGAAGACGCGGTCATCGACGCGGGCGCGGTCCGCTTCCGGCCGATGGCGCTGACGGCCGCGGCCGTCGATCGTCGGGTCCGCCGTGATTCTCTTCGATCCGATCTTTCAGGGACTGGCGATCTCGCTGATGGCCGGTGAAGTCGCGTCGCTGCTGCTGTCGCGCATGACGGTGCCCATCATCTACTACGTCGTTCAGCGTCGCGTGGCGGTTCACGCGCCGTCGCCTGCCGAGGTCGGAGTGACGCCATGAGTCCGTATGCCATTGGTCGTGTGCTCGTCGCTGTCGACTTCGGCGAGGCGTCCACGCAGGCGATGGTCGCCGCGGGCCTCATTGCCGAACGCGCCGGGGCCGCGCTCGACGTGCTGCATGCCGAGTCGCCCGACGCGCCGGCGTATTTCACGCACGAGCAGGTCGAAGCGCTCGCGGCTCAGCGCGCGCGCATGGAGGCGCAGGCACGCGCGTACCTCACGGCGTTCGCGCGAAGACACACCCGCGCGCCGTTCACGGCCACGCTGGCGCCGCAGCCGGCGGCCGACGCGATTCTGCAGCACGTCGCGTCTGCGGATCTCGTCGTCATGGGCACGCACGGGCGGCACGGACCGCGGCGATGGTGGCTGGGGTCGGTGGCCGAGCGCGTCCTGCAGGCCGCCGATCGACCGCTGCTCGTCGTGCACGCCGCCGATCGGCCCGCCGCCCTGTTCGAGCGCGTGGGGGTCTTCGCGGGTCCCGGCGTGGCCAGTGGGCGCGCGGTGGACGTGGCCAGGGCGCTGGCCGCCCCGTTCGGCGCGCCGGTCGACGATCACCGGAGCGAGTCCATCGACGCGGCATCGATGCACGACCGCGCGACACTTGTCGTCGTCGCCGCGCCGTTTCCGCACGATCGCCGCTGGCTGTCGTCGGTTGGCGAGCCGCTCATCCGTTCGGAAGCGGGACCGGTGGTCTTCGTTCCGGACGGCCAGTTTTCAGAGGTGGATGATGACTATTGAAGCGATGCTTCGAGCGATTGCCGGCGTGTTCGTCGTCCTGAGCGTACTGCTCGGGATGGTCGTCGACCAGCGATTCCTGTGGTTCACGGTCTTCGTCGGCGCCAACCTCTTTCAGTCGGCGTTCACGGGGTGGTGCCCGATGATGACGATTCTGCGAAAGGCGGGCGTGCCCGAACGGGCGTAGGTGGCGGCTCGTGGTCCATTGTGTCGCAATCGACCACGAGCGCCCTGGAACCGCGGAGCTAGATCATCGCATTCAGCGACCGCAGCGCGCGCGCGCGCACCTTGCGGCTCGCCGGCTTCGCCTTGATCATGATTTCCTCGCCGGTGAACGGGTTCCGGCCCTTGCGCGCGGCCGTGGCCGGCTTGTTGACGGTCCTCAACTTGACGAGTCCGTTGAAGTTGAACTCACCCGCGCCCTTCTTGCTCAGATCGGCCGCGATGATCGACGTCAGCACCTCGAACACTTCCCGGACCTTGCCGGGCTTCAATTCCGTAGCCAGCGCGATTTGCTTGACGACTTCGCCACGCGAACGACGCTTGCTCGCCGGCGTGATCTTGACGGCCTTCTTCTTGGAAGCTTTTGCCATGTTGAGAGAATCCCTGCTCGAAAAAGTTGCCTGACGCGGCTTCGGCCGCGCTCCAGCGCGCCGCCGACCTGGCGGCTCGCCGCGCTGAATCTAACACATTCAAGCCACTTCTTCGCGGTTTTCAGGCCGTTTGTTACGTCGGCAGCTTCGCGCCGAGCACGTCCAGCCGGTCGATGGCGGGCGGTGACGCCAGCAGCGTCGCCGCGTTGGCCATCAGCGCCTGGGCGATGGGACCTGAGAGGTGCGCCTGCCGTCCGGCTTCGTCGGCGAAGGCGTCGAAGATGGCAAACGTCGTTGGTCCGAAACGCACCGCAAACCACACGGGCGTCGTCGTTTCCTGGTTGGCGAGCTGGAGTCCCTGCATCAGGAACGCGGCAAGCTCCTGCTCCTTGCCGGGTTTGGCTTCGAGGCGGGCGAACAGACCGAGGGTCAGCATCGGAGGCTCCTTTGGGGCCGATCGGCGGCCCACTCCGAAGGTACGAGGCTGGGGGGCGCCGCGCCAGTGGCAGGACCGCCATTCTTCGTGCCGTTATTGCCACTTCCGCACCGGGCTGATGGTCTACGCTGGCTCCCGCACACTCGGAGGAACGCTATGGAACGGCTCGACCGTCGCAGGCGGGACTTCCTGAAATCGGTCTCCGGCGCTGCCGTGGCAGCGGCCGTGTCGAGATCTCAACGCGGCCGAGTCCCAGGTGAAGTGGTCGTCCGGTACCGCGGCGCCCAGGCTCAAGGCCCCGCCCAACGCCGCCGACTGCCACCACCACATCTACGACGCGCGGTTTCCGGCGGATTCCGACCGCTGTCCTGCATCCCCCTGATGCGCTCGTCGAAGACTACCGGGCGCTCCAGCGGCGGATCGGCACCACGCGCAGCGTGATCATCCAACCGTCCACCTACGGCGTGGACAACCGCTGCGCGCTGGCCGCCCTGAGCGCGCTCGGAACGTCGGCACGCATGGTCGCGGTGGTGAACGATCGCGTGACGAACGACGAAGTGAAGCGGCTCGATGGCCTTGGCGTGCGTGGCATCCGGTTCAATCTCGCCCAGGCCGGGGCGACCGCACCAGAGATGATCGCGCCCCTGGCTCGACGAGTCGAGCCACTCGGCTGGCATCTGCAGATCAACGCGCCCGCCGACCGCATCCTGGAGATCCTGCCGATCCTCGAACGCGTGCCGACACCGCTCGTCTTCGATCACCTCGCACACATCCCCCAACCCGACGGCGTGCGGCATCCGCTGTTCGCACGGGTCCGCGCGTTGCTCGATCAGGGCCGGACGTGGGTAAAGCTCTCGGGCGCCTACCTCGACACCGGGAGCGGGCCGCCAGCGTATGCCGATGCCACCGCGGTAGCGCGCGCGTACGTCGCCGCCGCGCCCGAACGGCTCGTGTGGGGCAGCGACTGGCCGCATCCGACCGAACAGCACGAGAAGCCGGACGACGCGCTGCTCTTCGATCTGCTGGCGACGTGGGCGCCGGACCCGCGCGTCCGGGACCGAATCCTGGTCGACAACCCGGCGGCGCTGTACGGATTCCGCACGAGCTGATCGTCCGCCCCCGGTGCCCGAGCCGCCCGGCCGTGCGCTACGCCAGCAGGTCCTTGAACCAGGGATTCAACATCCGCCCGGCCGGATCCACGCTCTTGATCCACTGACTGAACGTCGTCCAGCGCGCACCGAACGCGCCGCGCACCTGATCAGGGGTAACGCGCGGGCTCTGGTTGAGCAGCGGGATGCCCTGACGCGGCGCGGCCCAGACGTTGAAGGCGTCGAGGAACGCCGGCCAGGCGTCGGGATGGCGCGTGCCCGGCGCGTGGATCGGATCGAGCGAGAAAATGTCGCCGTCGGCGGAGTACGACAGGAGCGAGTTGGTGTCGCGGCGGACGAAGTACGCGCCCAGCGGCATGTTGCACCGGAATCCGGTGCGCGCGAAATGCGCGTCGGCGAACGCCAGATAGTCCTGCACGTTCTTCACCCAGTTCTGGCGGGGGAAGGCCCAGAACGTGAACGCGTATCGTGCGGCTGGCGGCGTTCGCGAGTAGTCGATCATCTTGTCTGAATCATGGAGCGTGAAGCCGCCGAGCGCGCTGATCAGTCGGTAGAAGCCCAGCTCGACGCCTGCACCCGCTTCGTCCAGCGTCGCGTTGCCTTCAGGCGTCACCTGGCCGACCGCGCGGGCCAGAAACGCCCCGAGGAAGTTCCACCCGAACTGGCGCGAGCCCGCCAGCCAGTCGTTCTCCAGCGTCGTCGCCGGATTGCGCGTCTGGATCACCGTCGTGTGCCCGACCGTCCAGCAGACGACGCACTGGTTCTTCGCGATGGTCTCGTCGATGAGCGCCTGCGTCAGCTCGGCCGTCGGGTGAATGTCGTAATTGAAGCGCACGATCTCGAGCGGCTTGATCCGGAGGGTGACCTCGTAGATCACGCCGGCCAGCCCGTAGCTCGAGCGCATCCGCCTCAGCAGATCGAGATCGGCGGCCGTCGAGGCTTCCGCGAGGTCGCCAGACGGCGTCACCCACTTGATGGCGGTGACATATGAGCTCACCTGCCCGAACTCGACGGCGTCCAGACTGTCCTTCGTGTGACAGCAGGCCGCCGACCCGAGTGTCAGGTTGCCGATCTCGATGTTCAGCATCAGCTGCAGATCCTGCGCGCGCAGCGCCTTGTTGGCCTCGATCATCTCGAGGCCGGCTTCGGCGGTGAGCGTCATCGCCTGGCGATCGATCTTCAGGATGCGCTTCATCCCCTTCATGTCGATCACCGTGCCGGGCGTCGCCACGCAGGGCGTCAGCGAATGGTGGCTGCCCATCGCACGAACGGGCGACGGGTACTTGTCCGTCTGGCGCAGGATCGCCTGCAGGTCGGCCAGGCTCGTCGGCCGGACGACCTGCTGAGGCGTGGTGACGATGCTCCCGTCGTAGTTGGCGAGGCTGTTGGGCATCGGACGGCCCTTCGGCTTTCTTGGGGAGGCGCCGCCATCTTACTCCCGTCGGCGTCTGCCAGCCCGATCCGCGCGTAGAATGTCGCCCGTGTCTCTCGCCGGTCGCGCCGCGCGTGCGGTCACCATCGAGGATCTGAGGCGCGCCGCCCGCCGCCGCCTGCCGCGTGCGGTGTTCGACTACATCGATGGCGGCGCCGACGCCGAATTCACGCTGCGCGAGAACTGCCGCGTCTTCGACACGATTGCCTTCCGGCCACGATCGGCCGTGGCGATTCCGGCCGTCGATCTGCGGACGACAGTGCTCGGGACGCCGATCGCGATGCCGCTCATTCTCGCGCCCGTCGGCAGCAGCCGGCTGTTCTTTCCGCGCGGCGAGGAGGTCGCCGCACGCGTCGCCGGATCGGTGGGCACGATCTACACGCTCTCGACGCTCTCTGGCTGCCGCCTGGAGGACGTCGCGGCGGCCTCCGGCGGCGCCGTGTGGTACCAGCTGTACCTGCTCGGCGGCCGCGAGGCCGCGCTCGCGTCGATCGCGCGCGCCCGCGCGGCCAAGTTCTCCGCGCTCGTCGTCACGATCGACACGCCGGTGGCGGGCCTGCGCGAGCGCGACGTGCGCAACGGGGTCAAGGAGCTGGTGTCGCGCCGGCCCTTGAAGATGCTGCCGTTTCTGCCGCAGTTGATCGCGCGCCCGTCCTGGCTGGCCGCGTTCTTTGCCGACGGCGGGCTGATGAAGTTTCCGAATGTCGTCCTGCCCGGACAGGGCGCGATGCCGTACGCCGACGTCGGCGCCGCGCTCGAGCAATCCGTCGTCAGCTGGCCGGACCTGCGCTGGATCCGCGAGGCGTGGGGCGGACCGATCGTCATCAAAGGCGTGCACACCCCGGACGACGCGCGTCAGGCCGTGGACGCGGGCGCGGACGCGGTCGTCGTGTCCAATCACGGCGGCCGACAGCTCGATGGCGTGGCCCCGACACTGCGGGTGCTGCCGGATGTGGTGGACGCCGTCGGGTCGCGAATCGAGGTCCTGCTCGACGGCGGCATCCGTCGCGGCGGCGACGTCGTCAAGGCCGTCGCGTTGGGCGCGCGCGCCGTGCTCGCCGGGCGCGCGTACGCGTACGGCCTGGGCGCCGCCGGCAGCGACGGCGTCCGGCGCGCCATGGAGATCCTCCGCGCCGATCTGACGCGGTCGCTGAAGCTGTTGGGCTGTCCGTCAGTCGCGGCGCTCGATGCCTCCTATGTCGGCGTGCCTGCCGACTGGCCCGAAATGCCAGCCATCGCACGAGCGCCTCGCAGCGCGGGTGGCGGCTGAGGCGATCCCCTGTAGCATGAGGCGTCACGCCATCCGACGTTCGAGCAGACGGCCTACGACATCGAGCGAGCCGGCCGGCTCGCCTGCGCGATTGGAGGCTGCGCAACGGCGACCTGCGACTGCATCTCGTGGCCACCGGGGCGCCTGCCCGGGTCCTTCCCGTGCTCGCGCGTTTTCGGTAGAGTCTGCTCGAAATGGATCACGCTCGGCACCCAAGTCGCGGTCCTGTTTGTCCTGGCGATGCCAATCGCCTGCATCGCCTGGACCGTGACGCACGAGGAGATCTTCCGCGAGCCTCGGGACTGGTGCGTCCGACGCAGCAGGATCTGCCGCACGCTGCTCCAGCGGAAGTTCTTCTACCTTTTCACGTGCGAGTACTGCTTCAGTCACTGGGTGACGGCGCTGGCGCTCGTCATCACCCGGTACCATCTGCGTTTATCCGGATTGGCGAGGCTACTTCGTCGCCGGCTTTGCGCTCGTCTGGGCGGCCAATTTCTACATGAGCCTGTTTGGACGGCTGCGCCTCGATATCCGCGAAGAGCGCCTCGAGATTGAAGACCTGGAAGGCGATCTGGCCGAGGAGAAGGCCGAACGCGATCGCGCGCGCAAGCGCGCGGGATGGGATCTCAGGAGCTGACCATGGCCAAGCATTCCCGGAAGACGCGCCAGAACCCTCCCAAACCGGCACGACCCTTCCCACCCGGTCCGCCGGAACGCCGTCCCGTCCCCGAGGATCACGAGGGCGCGACCGAGGGGCGCGTCGGCGACCGGACAGGCCCGGGCGCGGGCTACGACGATGAGCCCGAGAAGGTGCGCGACCGCGGCGGCGTCGCGGACAGCTGACTAGGGCGCCGGCCGGCCGCGCTGGAGATCGGCGACGAAGCGATCGACCTCCTGCCAGAGGTCTGGTCCACCAGCCAGGCCGCGCCAGGCGCCGCGCAGCAGGTGAAGCAGCGCGTAGCAGCGATCGACGGGAACAGCCAGACACACCGGCGCGAGGGCGCGCGCGATTGGCGCCCGATAAATCACGAGCCCTTCGACGCCCGGCGACAGGGTACTGAGGACGGGATTGGCTTGCACCAGCGCGTGCCAGCCGGACTGCGGGACGAGGGCCTCAACGATGCCGGCCGGCCCCGGATGCATGGCGTCCACTGCGCGGCCGGTACCATCCACGAACACCACGAGCAAATCGACTGGGATGCGGAGCGCCGTCCACAGCGCGTCGGTCAGGTGGAAGGGCGCCAGCCGGCGCGCCTCGCGCGGTACGACCCGATAGCGCGACGCCTGCGCCGACCGGACACGATCGACGCACGTCTCGCACGCGCAGGCCAGCAGCCGCGTCGAGGACTCGAACACGTGAGAATGCCCGGCCACGAGCGCACGACCGCAGAGATCGCAGTTGGTCTCGACCGCCGTCGTGCGGACAAAACGCCGCATGGGCGCCAGGCAAAGAGGCCACGCTCGGTCAGACACGGAGACCACGATTGTGGCACGAGCAAGGCGAATGCCACGACCGCGCACTCCGCAGACCGACGCTCCTCCCCACGCGCGACGGCTGCACTGCGTAGGAACGCGGCGGCGGGCAAGATCGCGAGCCGGACATTTCCTCCAACGAAAGTCATTTACGTGGCAAGTAAGATCCTGCGGGCAGCACGGCCTTTTCGGCTGATTTCGACGTGGCCCTCCCCTTGCACCACCGGCGGAGGCAAGGAGGAGAGGCCCGATGAAATCTTCAGTGCTCCAGGGAAGCCTCGTGGCAGCGGTGCTGGGGCTCGTCGCCTGCGGAAGCAGCGGCAGCAGCAGTCCCGCCTCGACGTCGCCGTCGAGCGTGGTGGTGAATGCGACCCAAATCAGCATCGTCGGCGACCGTGGCAACCTGTCGTTCCAGCCGAATCCGGCACCGAGCGGCAAGCAGGATCTGCAATGGAAGAACGATGACTCGGTCGTGCATCACATCGTCGCGAACGACGGGTCGTTCGACTCGGGCGACATCGCACCGGGGCAGACGAGCAAGGTGGTGGCGATGACGACGGACGGCACGAATTATCACTGCACCATCCATCCGCTGATGGTCGGCGCCGTGAGCGCCGCCGACGGTGCGCCGCCGGAGTGCAGAGGCGCCTACTGCTAACGCGCCAACCGTTGGCGATTCCCCTCGGCAGGAATTTCGCGCCCGACTTCACGCCCGACCTGGCGCCCCGGCAGATGCTGGCGCTCGGCGTGTTCGGCGGGAAGTATCTGACCGACTGCCGCGGGAATTCCCGGCAAGTCGCGCGGGTAATTTCGACACAGGGCTGGGTCACTGAGGGCAGCCAGACGGACCCGCCTTGTCATCCAGAAATGTAAGCTCCGCCAGATTCAGCCGGTAATCCACCGATCCGCTGAGGGAATGCCCTTTGCACTCAAGGTGACGTCCCGTCGCCGTGTGCATTGCTGCCGCGTGCGTCGCTCTGGAGGCGCAATGAAGCGAGCCCTTGGTCTCATCATCCTTGTTTCCATTGGCCTGATCGGCTGTGGCGGATCAAATCCATCGTCGCCGAGTAGTACAGCGGGCGGATCAGGCGCGACGGTCTCGGGCGTGGTGGTCGGCGCCTCATCCGGCGGTGCCTCCACGGCGTCGTTTCGGCCCTCGGCGTCGAGTGCGGCGGGCGTGGTCGTGACTGTCGCCGGCACCGACATGCACAGCATGATTGACGGGGCCGGTCACTTCTCGTTCACGGGTGTGCCCGGCGGCAGCCTCCAGTTGATGTTCAACGGCGGCGGTGTCAGCGGCTCCGTGTCTTTCGACGACGTGTCCTCGACCGAAATGATTCAGCTGTCGGTGAGCCTGGATTCGGGCGGCGTCACGCTGGAATCGTCCTCGCGCAGCGTCGGCGGCGATCGACAGCTCGAGGGCCGCGTCGAGGCCCTGCCGCCGATGACGGCGACGGGCGCGCTCGTCGTCGCGGGCGTCACGGTCACGACCGATTCGTCCACCACGTTCCTGCTCAACGGCTCGTCTGCGACGTTCGCCGATCTCGCGGTGGGCCAGCGGGTGCACGTGAAGGGCCACGCCTCGGGCGGCAGCCTCGCGGCATCGCTCATCGAGATTCAGAACACCAACGCGACGATTCCGGTGGAAATCAACGGCGTGGTCTCGTCGTTCCAGACGATCACGGGCGGATTCAGCTTCGAAATCGACGGCCGGCTGATCACGGGCGATTCGAACACGGCGTTCTTCGGCAATTCCGTGCTGAGCGACCTGAAGGACGGCGTCACCGCCGAAGTGAAGGGCGAGCAGCGTAACGGCTACGTGTACGCGACCCGCATCCACGTCAACGGCACGGACACGCCGTCGCCACCCGAGACGTCCGCGTCGATCGAGGGTCCGCTGACGGCCACGGGCGGCACGATTCCGGCGCTCACGCTCGTGGTCGGCGGCACGACGGTCCACACCGACGCCGGCACGGAAGTGCGGCGGCGCGGCGACGTCCAGGATCTCTCGGTGCTCGCGTTGAACATGACGCTGCACGTGGAGGGCACGCGCGAAAGCGACGGGTCCCTCACCGCGCGCATGATTCAGATCAAAGACGACGCGACGGGCGGAGCGTTCGAGATTGAAGGCGCCGCCGGTGGCGTCAAGGGCGCCTGCCCCGCGCTGCAGTTCGGCGTCAACGGCTTCTCGGTCTTCACCGACGCCTCCACGACGTTCCTGACGCCGTGTTCCGGCGTGAAGTCGGGTGCGAAGGTGAAGGTCACCGGCACGGTCCAGGCCGACGGCACCGTCAAGGCCGCGACCGTGGACAAGGCCTCGTAGCCAGCTCATCGCGTTCAGGATCGGGTCGCGCGGGCTGCGCTCCGCGCGGCCCGAATCGTGTACGAACGCGCGCGTTGACTTATACGAATTAATTCGTATAATGCGGACATGCGACGACGCCTGCCCCGCCCGACCGACTCGGAAGTCGCGATCCTCCGCGTGCTCTGGACGCACGGCCCGTCCACCGTGCGCCAGGTCCACGACGCCCTGGCGACATCGCGCGAATCGGCGACCGGCTACACGACCACGCTGAAGCTGATGCAGCTGATGGCCGAGAAGGGCCTGCTGACACGCGATGCGTCGGCGCGCACGCACGTGTACGCCGCCCGGCTGCCGCAGGACCAGACGCAGCGCCAACTGGTGGCCGACCTCGTCGATCGCGCCTTCGGCGGATCGGCGGCGGCGCTCGTCATGCAGGCACTCAACACGCGTCCAATCACCGCGGACGAGCTCAAGGAAATCCGCCAGATCATCAAGGACGAGGAGGAGTCTCGATCATGACCGCACTTACCTCGCTTGCGGCCCACCCGTTTGCGCAGGCGCTTTCGACGGCGCTGCTGCACTTCCTCTGGCAGGGCGCCGTGCTCGCGCTTGCCGCCTTCCTCCTGTTCGCCGCGCTTCGCCGATCGGCGCAGGCGCGATATCTGGTCGGCGTCGTCACGTTGGCGCTGATGTTCGCGGCGCCGGTGGCGACCACCGCATGGCTCCTCGATCAGCCGGCGGACGTGAGCATCCCTGCGACGACCGTTGGCGCGGCGACCTGGCCCGACATGCCCGCGGGCAGCGTCGCGACGTCGAGCCGCACCGCCAGTTCGCCGGCGGCACCCGTGCTGCCCTTGTTCGTGCTGGCCACCTGGACGTGCGGCGTCCTGATCCTGTCGATTCGTCTGCTCGGCGGCTGGGTCGCGGCGCGCCGCGTGGCCGCGCGGCTGTTTGCGCCAGTCCCGCCCGCGATCGACGCCGCCGTGAACCGGCTGGCGGCGCAACTCGGCCTGCGACGAGCGGTCCGCGTCGTCGAGTCCGCCACGGTGCACGTGCCGATCATGATCGGCTGGCTCAAGCCGATCGTGATCCTCCCGACCGCGGTCGTCTCGGGTTTCAGTCCGGCGCACGTCGAGGCGCTGGTCGTGCACGAGCTGGCGCACGTGCGGCGGCACGACTACCTGGTCAATCTGCTGCAGACCGTCGTCGAGACGGTGCTGTTCTATCAGCCGGCCGTGTGGTGGATCTCCCGGCGCGTGCGCGCGGAACGCGAGCACTGCTGTGACGACGTGGCCGTGACCGTGTGCGATCGCCTGGTCTACGCGCGGGCCCTCTCCGATCTCGCCGAGCTGGTCACGCCATCGCTGGCGATGGCAGCGTCGGGGGGATCGCTCGTCGAGCGCGTGCGCCGCATTCTGGGGCGGCCGCCGGAAGCCACCGAGCGCGGATCGGGGTGGGTATCCGTGTTCGTGATCCTCGCCCTGGCGGCGCCGGTGCTGTCGGCACCGCTGACTCGATCGGCGACACCGCAGGCGGCGCCCACCTCCTCGGCTCCCGCTCGAGCCTCGGCGCCCGAGACGAAAGCAGGCCCACCGCAGGACCAGGCGCCGACGAGTCCGGTGGCCGTGTTCAAGGACCCGGCGCCCGAAATCGCCGCGCGCGGCAACCAGAAGCGGACCCCCGAAATCGAGGTGCCCGCCGACCAGAGCTCGACCGACATCGAAATGCTCAAGGTCAAGCTGAAGGAACTGACCGACGCCCAGGACGTCCTCGATCGACAACGCGCGGAGCTCGAACAGGCGCAGGTGGAAGCGCACGTCAAGGCTCAACTCGAGGAACTGCAAGCCGAACTGGCCGTCCTGCGTGACAAGTACAGCGAGATGAAGAGGCGGGTGGACGTCGGCATGGCCTCGTCGGAGCAGCTTTCCGCCATCGAAGCGCAACTTCGACAGGTGCAGCGCCGAGATCTCCGAGGTGACGCAGCAACGGCAGTTCGACGACATGAGCGCGAAGCTGAAACTCGAGATGTCGAGGCAGGCCCGCGAGTACGACCAGGTCATGCGCGAGTACGAGCTGGCGTTGAAGTCGCGCGGCGGTCTGGGCTCGGAGCCGTTCGACGGCGAGCCCGTCACCGACCCGACCGCGCAGATCCAGGCCGGCGACGCTCTGACGATCGAAATCGGGGGCGAGCCGGATCTGCCGCGCTCGTATCGCGTCCAAAACGACGGTACCATTCGCCTGCCGCTGCTCCCCGCGCTGATGGTGCGCGGGCTCACGACGGCGCAGGCGAGCGACGCCCTCGGGAAGCAACTCGTCGACCGTCATCTGGTCGAGCACCCGAGCGTGACGGTCACGCTGCGGCGGCCGCGGTAGCCCGCGGCTACTTCACGCGTGCGCGTGATCGCCAGCGTGGTCGGTTCGGCGTCCAGCCGGGCCGCCCCGATGCTGATCGATCTAAGATCGCGGTGTGACCGACCTGACGTTTCTGCTCGACGTGGACAACACGCTCCTCGACAACGACGCGGTCGCCGGCGATCTGCGCGCGCACCTGGCGGGCACCCTCGGCCGCGAGCGCGGCGATCGCTACTGGCAGATCTTCGAAGCCCGGCGCACCGACCTCGGCTACGCCGACTATCTCGGCGCGCTGCAGACCTATCGCGTCGAGCACCCAGACGACACGGCGGTGATCGAAGCGTCGCTGTACCTCATCGGCTATCCATTCGCGTCGCGAATGTTTCCCGGCGCGCTCGACGTCATCGCGCGTCTGCAGGACCTGGGCGAGGTCGCCATCCTGACCGATGGCGACGCGGTCTTTCAGCCCTGGAAGATCTCGGCCTCGGGTCTGTGGCGGGCCGTGCGCGGCAACGTGCTGGTCTACATCCACAAGGAACGCATGCTGGATGCCGTCGCCGCCGCCTTTCCGGCCCGGCACTACGTGATCGTGGACGACAAGCTCCGCATCCTGGACGCCGTCAGGCGTGCGTGGGGCGCGCGGGTCACCACCGTGTTCCCGCGGCAGGGCCACTACGCCCTCGACCCGGCGATCCGGGCTCGATATCCGCCGGCGGACGTGGAAGTCGAACGGATCGGCGACCTTCTGGATCTCGACGACCGCGCCTTCCGCCGGTAGCGACAGGAGACGCGCTATCCTAGGCGCCATGCGCATGCGCCTGACGATCGTCCTGGGAGTGTTGCTGCTCGGGGCCGGGCATGGGGTCGCCCAGCCCGGCGGGTCGAAGTTCTCGCCTGCCCTCGCGGCGCGGCCGGACGTCACCCAGGCGCTCGAGTACGTCGACGATCACTTCGACGCGCAGGTGCGCGAGTGGATCACGCTGACGCAGATCCCGGCGCAGTCGACGCACGAGCAGCAGCGCGCGGCGTACATCCGCAGCCAGCTCGAAGCCCTCGGCCTGACGCCGGCCACCGACGCGATCGGCAACGTCGTCGTGCGGCGTCCCGGGACCGGCGGCGGGCCGACGATCCTCTTTGCGGCGCACCTGGACACGGTCCACCCGCTCGAGACCGACGTCACCGTGAAGCGGCTGCCTGACGGGACGCTCCATGCACCGGGCGTCTTCGACGACACGTCATCCGACGTCGAGTTGCTGCAGCTGCTCCGCGCGCTCGACGCGGCCGGCATCAAGACCCGCGGCGACCTCGTGATCCTCTTCACCGTGCAGGAGGAACTGGGTCTCAAGGGCATGTACTACTACTTCGACCACCATCCGAAGGCCGCCGACATGGTCGTGGCGGTCGATGCGGAGATCGGCGCCGTGAACTACGGCGCGCTCGGCATCTACTGGTCGAAGATGAAGTTCACGGCGCCGGGCGCGCACACGCTGAACTCGCGCGGCGCGCCGCACCCGGCGCGGGCCGCGGCGCAGTGCATCCAGGACATCTACGAAGTCCAGCTGCCGCCGGCCGACGCGCCGGTCACGGCGATCTACAACGTCGGCATGCTTGGCGGCGGCACGGTCGTCAACGCGATCGCGCCGGAAGTCTGGTTCACGGTTGACCTGCGGACGATCGATCCAGTGCTGCTGCAGAAGCTGGACGCACAGATCGTCGGGCAGTGCGAGGCGGCCGCCAAGGCGCAGCGCGTGACGTTTGCGCGGGAGTACATCCAGAAATCCGAAGCCGGCGGCCGTCCCGAACAGCTCGCCGATCGGCTCGCGCATCCCGTCGTCCGCACGGCCGTGGACGTCCTCGGCTACCTTGGCGTGGCGCTCGTGCCCGACGGCAAGCCGGTGCCCACCGGCTCGACGGACGCCAACGTCGGCGTCACCCGCGGCATTCCGTCCATTGCAATTGGCCGCGCGCGTGGCGGCAACCAGCACTCGCTCTCGGAGTGGGCGGACGCCGAATCCGCTCGCCTGGCCACGAAGCAGATCGTGCTGCTGGCCGTCTCGCTCGCCGAGGTCCAGTAAGGCTACTTCGCGTACCAGTCGCGCAGGCGGACGTCGATGCCCGTCCCTTTCAGCGCGCTGGCGAACTCGTCGAGATTCGATCCGCGGTAGTGATACGGGTAGACGATCTTCGGCTTGAAGGCCTTCGACGGCGTCAGCCGCCTCGGCCGGCGTCATCGTGTACGGCAGGTTCATCGGGACGAACGCGACGTCGATGTTCTCGAGCGCCCGCATCTCGGGAATGCCCTCGGTGTCGCCGGCGATGTAGATCCGCTTGCCGCCGAGCGTGAGCACGTAGCCGTTGCCGCGGCCCTTGTCGTGGTAGAGCTGGCCGGCCTGCGGGCCGCGCGTGAGGTTGTACATCGGCACGGCCTCGAATCGACACGCCGTCCACCGTCTTCGTCTCGCCGTTGGCCATGACGATCGCGCCCTCGAGCTTCGGCGCGGCCGCGGCGGGCGCGACGATCTTCGTCGCGGGCGTGCGCAGCTTCGCGATGGTCGCGGGATCGAGATGATCGCCGTGGATGTCGGTGATGAGCACCAGCGTCGGCGCCGGCAGGCCGCTGTAGTCGCCCTGCGCGACGGGATCGACGTCGATCACGGTCGTGCCGTGCACGAGCTGAAGCGTCGCGTGGTTGATCGGCGCAATCGTGATGTCCCCACCGGCGGCGGGAAGCTTGTCGGGAGCAGGACGGGCCACCATGAGCGGCGTCGCGACAATCGCGCTGAAGATCCCCAGTCTGACAGGTCCAGTCATGAATCGACCACCCTTTCATGCGGCGGCATGGTTTGACGCGTGCCGTCCAGCCGCGCCATGATCGTAGCATCCCCGGCACAACCAGACGCGTGGAGGCTCCAATGACCGAGCGCAGCGTAATCCGTCTGACACTCGCCGGCCTGGCGTTGTGCGTGGCGTGTTCCAGCCGGCCGAATGTCGATCAGGTCCCGGTCGGCAAGGACGTGCAGATTACGAAGGAAGATGGCGGCGTCGTCGATGGCAAGCTCGCGGACAAGAGCCCGCAGAGCGTCACTGTGGACACCGGACATGGGACCAAAGCCATCCCGCGTGCCGAGATCGCCGATGTTCAGGTGGTCGGCGGGCAGACGCCCGTGACGTTGCCGCCTGTCGCGAAGTTCCGCGAGTACACGGTACCGGAAGGCACCGCGATCTCGGTGCGGCTGGAGGCGCCGATCAGCTCCGCGACCAGCCACATCGAGGATCCCGTCGAGGGCGAGCTGACGGAACCCGTGACGGTCGATGGCGCCGTGGTGCTGCCGGCTGGCAGCGCCGTCCGTGGCGTGGTCGCCGGAGCACAGCCGTCGGGCAAGGTGAAGGGACTCGCGCGCCTGGCCGTGGCGTTTGGCACGATTGCGGCGGCGGGCCGGTCGGATCGCTATGCCATCACGGCACATTGGGCGCGAGAGGCCCAGTCGACCAAGGGCGAGGACGCCAAGAAGATTGGGATCGGCGCTGGCGCGGGCGCAGCGATTGGCGCCATCGTCGGCGGAGGGAAAGGCGCCGCCATCGGCAGCGCCATTGGCGGCGGCGCGGGTACCGCGGCCGTCGTGAGCACGTCGGGCAAGGAGGTGACGCTCGATCGTGGCGACGTCCTGCTCGTGACGCTCGCGAAGGACGTCGACGTGAAGGTGCCGGTCAAACCGGTCGACCAGTAACGCCGACCACGACGCGGCGGTCCCGTCAGCGCGCCGCGGGGCCGCCGCAGTTCTGCACTTCGCCGGCCATCGGCACGAGGCTGTTCCCCTGGGCGCCCGGCGCGGTGGGATTGAACGTCACGATTCGCGACCCGTTGGTCGAGCTGATGACGAACGCGGACGCGACCATGTTGCCGTGCCCGGGCCGGATGAACACGCTCTGCTCGTCGAGCGGCATCGTCGCGACGTTGCGACAGAAGTCGGGCCACGTGCCGGCCCGCTGCAGGTACATCTCGACATTCGAGAGGTAGAACGCGCTGACCGTCGCGCCGTGATCACGGACGTACTGACCCACGGCCCGCAGCGCCTTCGGCCCGGAGAAGTTGCCGACGACCGGCACGATCATGTTGCGGCGCTCGAGCTCCTGCAGGACGGCGAACTTGTCCTCGGTGGCGAGATAGCTCAAGCCGTCCCCCGCCGCATTCGACTGCAGCATCAGATCGGCGTACGAGGCGCCGCGCCCCGTCGTCGGGCCGGTCAGCGCGACATTGGCCGAGTACGTCATGCCCGGGCCGTACCAGTAGAACGCCCGATAGACCCCGGCGATGCCGTCGAGGTCGTCCTTCGAGAGCGGAAGGTGATGTGCCTTCGTCAGCTCGTCGTCGATCGCCTTCAGGTTGGCCGCGTAGACATCTTCGCCCGCGGTGGGAAGATCCCAATAGGCGTTGATCAGCTCCCGGACCGTGGACCTGGCGGACAACCCCGCGGGCCGAGGCTTCGAGAAGAGCCGCGACAGGAACTCCGCGCGATCCGCGGACAGCTCGAACAGCGCCTTGTACATCAGCTGCAGCTCGAGGTTGCCGCGCCGGATGTCGGTGATGAACACCATCCGGGGCCGCATCGCGGCGATGTACGTGAAGTTCTGCTCGGGACCGACGCCGAGATACACGCCGCCCGGCTTGGTGCGCGCGATCAGGTCCGGCAGGATTCGTTCGAACACCATCTCGTTCGACAGCAGGTTGTCGGACTGAAACTGGCCGTTCGGCTCGGACAGATCGGCGGACAACTGCCAGAACTCCGGGTCGGCGAGCCGGTCGGGCAGGCTCGCCGTCTGACCGGCGAGCCGCACGATCGCCACCGACGCGACGAACGCCGCGGCAAGCAGGACCACCCACGCGCGCTGCAAGGACCGCATGATCACTCCTGTCTGAAGACTGGATGACAACCCGCCTAGTCAGACGCCGGGCCCCGACGCTCGGTTGGTTATACACTCTCGTCCGTCCATGCGCCTCGCAGCCATCGACTGGGCCATCATTGCGCTGTCGCTTGCCGTCTGCTTCATCCCCGCGCTGTTCTTCGGCAAGCGGGCCGGGCGCAACACCTCCGAGTTCTTCGCGTCCGGCCGGGCGGTGCCCTGGTGGCTGGGCGGGCTGTCGATGGTCGCGACGACGTTCAGCAGCGACACGCCGAATCTGGTCACCGACATCGTCCGGCGCACCGGCGTGGCCGGCAACTGGGTCTGGTGGGCGTTCACGCTCACGGGCGTCTCGACCGTATTCTTCTACGCGCGCATGTGGCGGCGGTCGGGCGTCCTGACCGACCTCGAGTTCTACGAGATCCGCTACTCGGGGCAGGCCGCGTCGGTCGTGCGCGGTTTCCGCGTCGATCTACCTCGGGCTGCTCTACAACTGCATGATCATGGCCACCGTGAACCTCGCGGCGTGCAAGATCGCCGCGGTACTGTTCGGTCTCGGGCGCTGGCAGACGCTGGTGATCGTGGGCGCGCTGAACGTCGTCTTCGCGGCCGAAACGGGGCTGTGGGGCGTGCTCGTCATCGACATGATCCAGTTCTTCATCATGATGTCGGCCGTGATCGCGGCGGCCTACTTCGCGGTGAACGCCCCGGAGGTGGGCGGCCTCACCGCGCTCGTCCACAAGGTCTCGACGCTGTCGGGTCCGAACGGGCTGAACTACCTGAACTTCCTGCCCGACTTCCGAAGCAACTGGGATCTGGCCGTCGCGGTCTTCATCATGCCGATTGCCGTGCAGTGGTGGGCCGTCTGGTATCCGGGGTCGGAGCCGGGCGGCGGCAGCTACATCGCCCAACGCATGCTGGCCTCGAGGTCGGAGCGTGATTCGCTCGGCGCGGTGCTCTTCTTCAACGTCGCCCACTACGTGCTGCGGCCGTGGCCGTGGATCCTGGTCGCCCTGGCGTCGCTGATCGTGTACCCGAATCTTTCGGACATCCAGCGCGCGTTTCCCCAGCTCGATCCGGCGCTGCTCGGCCACGACATCGCGTATCCGGCGATGCTCAAGTTCCTGCCGGCCGGCTTCATCGGCCTGATGGTCGGCGGGCTGCTCGCGGCCAATTCCTCGACGATCCTCACGCACCTCAACTGGGGCGCGTCGTACCTGGTGCACGACTTCTACCGGCGCTTCCTGCGCCCGGACGCGACCGAGGCGCACTACGTGCGCGCGGGCCGGCTCGTCACCGTCGGGCTGTTCCTCGCGTCGGCCGGCGTCGTCTATTTGATCGACACGGCCAAAGACACGTTCGACATGATCCTGCAGATTGGCGCGGGCACCGGACTGCTCTACCTCGTGCGCTGGTTCTGGTGGCGCGTCAACGCGTGGTGCGAGATCGTCGCCATGACCAGCTCGCTCGCCGTGTCGATCGTCCTGCTCATCCTGAAGAAGAACGGCGTCGAGATCAGCACGGACGCGGCGTTGGTGGGCACGGTCGTCGTCACGACGGTGTGCTGGCTGGTCGCGGCCTATGTCGCGCCCGCGACCGACCGGCGCGTGCTCGAGGCCTTCTACACGAAGGTCCGCCCGTTCGGCCCGGGGTGGACGGACGTCCGGCGCGGTCTTGGCCTCGGCGCGCGCGACGCCGCCGACGCCGGGCAGATGCCGCTGGCGATGGTCGGATGGGTGTCCGGCACCGTGACGATCTGGTCGTCGCTGTTCGTGATTGGCAGCGCGCTCTACGGCCGCTGGATCGAAGCGGGCGTGCTCGCGGTGGTGTTCGTGGCCAGCGGGCTCACGCTGCTGTCAGTCGTGCGACGGCTGTGGACGGCGCCTGCTAGCGCCACGACCGGATGAGGCCGGCCAGCCACTCGTCGTACTGCCCGACCGAAATCCCGTACGTCAGCGGACTGACCAGCAGGAACGCGATCACCGCCGCGGCGATCACGGCGTAGTAGCTGCGGCGCTGCCCGCCCCATCCATCGCCGCGCGTCCAGCCGGCCGCGTCGAGCCACAACATCACGAACGCGAGCGACAGGACCAGCGGCGTCAGGTAGTGGTAGAGGAAGATGACGCGCGTGATGCCGAAGAACGGCAGGTAGGCGATCAGATAACCGACGAACGGCAGCCACGTGCTCGCGCGCGCGCCGCCAGGCGCCTCGACGCGGAGCCGCGTCACACGCATCAGCACCGCGTCCACGGCAAAGACGACGAACAGCAGGCTCGCGCCCCACCAGACGACGGGATTGCCAAGCAGATAGATCGACGCGCCGTCGCCCGCCCAGAAATACGGCGCGACCTTCATCAGCGGCCACGTCAGGGGCCGGCTCGCGTCGGGATGGGTCTGTGCCAGCAGGAAATTCGCCGACAGCATCGTCTTGTGCGTGACCCAGAGATCCTGGAAGAAGTGGCCGGTCGTCGGGTGGAAGGCATCGGCGGGGCCGGGGTTGGGGGTGAGCGCGAAGTGAATGGCCCAGCCGCCGAGGTACACGACGAGCGCGGCGGCGACGACAACGATTGCGCGCACTGTCTGCGTCGCGAGCGGCGTCCGGCGTTCGTACACGCGTTTGGCGAGGTAGATCGCCACCATGGCGGGTGCGACCAGCCCAGTGAACTTCGTGCCGACCGCGAGCCCCGCAAACGCACCGCATCCGGCCGCCAGCGCGCGGGCCCTCGCCTCGCTCCGAGCGCGATCCATGGCCAGCAGGAACACGAGCGTCGCCAGAATCGACGCGACCAGAATGCCGTCGAAGAGAATAAGCCGCGTCTCCAGCAGCAGGCCATTGTCGAGCGCGAGCAGCAGCCCGCCCAGAAACGCGGCAGGCAGTGACGCGCCCAACTGGCGCAGCCAGATCAAAAACAGCGCCGGTATGGCGATGCCGGCAAGCGCGGGCACCAGCCGCAGGAAGAACACGGGCTGGTCGGTATACGGCTCACCGATTCGATCGAACGACAGATCACCGCGGTAGCCCCCGAGGACCGCGCCCAGCGTGAGCAGCAGCTTGCCGTGCGGCGGGTGCACGTCGAACTGCCGCTGTCCGGTGCAGCAGTAGGCCGTGACCGCCTTTCCCCAGTGCACCTCGTCGAAGACGACCTGGCGCGGGTAAGTCAGCCCGACGAAGTGCACGAGCGCGCTGACGACCAACACCACAATCAAGGCGCGCCGAACACCGAGCGTAACGGTGGGCGCAGCGGTCGCGGGACCGGAGGAGGAAGCGCGAGACGACGACACGGCGGGGCGTTAGAGCAACCGGCGGAGCGTGGCGCCCACGACCGACCCGCCGATGCCGGTCCGAACAGTGGCGATGGCGATATCCGCCACGGTGGCCGTCAAATTGTAGGTATTGGACGTGCCGTACATCGTGAAGTTGTACGAGACGGCCATCAGAAAGCCGATCGTCGCGCCGACCTGAAATCCGTTGGCCGCGCCGGTCGCCTTGGTCCACTTGCCGAGCACGAGCGTGAGGACGGCCGCGAGGGCGAACTCACCAAGCGCGACGGCCCAGATCAGTGGCGCGTCGCGTTCGACACCGCTGGCCGATCCGAGGTTGGCCGAGAAGAACCCCGCAAGCAGCACCCCGTACACGATGAATCCCAGCAGGAAGAGCACGATCCATCCGGCGATTGCGGCGAGCAGATACTGGCGCGAGCCCATAACACCTCCCCGTCATGCTGACCGGTGCCTACGGTTCGTAGCGTCCCTCGCGAACGGCGGGGGCAGCAATCCCGGCTGGCGGCGTTCGCGCCAGCTCCTCCATCGCGCGCGCGAACGTGTCGACCTCCGCAATCGTCGTGTACACGTTGGGCGTCACGCGGACGCCCTGGAAATCGAACTGCTGTCCGGGCATCTCCGACCGCGCGAGCGCGGCGACGATGATCCGGTAGCGGTCCCAGAGGAACGAGGAGATCTTGCCGGCCTCCATGCCGTCGATGCCGACGGTCGCCAGCCCCCACGTCTCGCCGGGCTGCAGGCTGGAGAACATCTTGATCCGCGGCACGTTCCTGAGCCGGTTGGCCCAGCGCATCGTCAGGAAGTAGAGCCGCGCGGCTTTGCGTTCCGCGCCGATGGCCTGGTGGAACGCGAGCGCGTCGGCGATGGCCGCGCGCGGCGCCGCCGGCGCCGTGCCGATTTCCTCGAACTTCCGGATGTCGGTGTTGCTGCGTGCCGGCGCCGCCTGGAGCGGCCAGAACTTCGGAATCTGATCGCGCCGCACGAACAGGATGCCGGTGCCGAAGGGCGCCAGCAGCCACTTGTGGAGGCTGACGCCGTAGGCGTCGCACTCCAGCTCGTGCAGTTTGAAGGGAAACTGCGCGCCGGCATGCGCCCCGTCGACGATCGTCGTGATGCCGCGGGCGCGCGCCAGGCGGCAGATGCGCTGCACCGGAAACAGCTGCCCCGTGAGGTTCGTGATGTGACAGAAGTGCAGGACCTTCGTTTTCGGCGTAATGGCCTTCTCGAACAGGTCGTAGAGCACCTGGCCGGTCGCCGGGACGGGGAACTGGAGCCGCGTCACCACGATGCGGTCGCGGCGCATCCGCTGATCCCACGTCGTCAGCATCCGCGGATAGTCCTGCTCGGTCGTGATCACTTCGTCGCCCGGCGCGAGGTCGATCCCGTTCTGCACAATCTGCAGCGATTCGCTCGCGTTGCGCGTGATCGCCAGCTCGTCGGGGTCGCAACCAAACTCGAGGGCCAGCTCGCGGCGTACGGTCTCGACATTGCGGTTGATGCTCCCGGCATAGAAGACGGGCGCCAGGTTCTCCATGTCGAGATAGCGCTTCACCGCATCCAGCACGACCGTCGGCTGCGAGCAGTGGTGGCCCGTGTTGAGGTTGATCATCGTGCGGTCCAGGGGGAACGCCCGCTGGATCTCGCCCCAGTAGGTCTCGTTGGCCGCGGCCTCAGCCGGCGTCTGGCCGGCCACCGACGCCGAGGCGCGTCCAATCGCCTCGAGGCCGGGAACGCGGGTCCAGGCCAGCGCGCCCGTCCCGATGACGCTCGTGGTGTGCAGAAACGCCCGCCGGCTCCACATGAGGTCCTCCTGCTACTCGCGCCGTGACCACCGGATGTCCATGCCCGCACGCGATCCGAGCGCGCCCCGCAGCGTGGCGACCAGCCCGGATCGTCCACCCGCGTTCTCGAGCATGTCGAGCGTTGCGGCGTCGAAAAAGTAGTCCTGATCGTCCTGGGATTCCTTCTCCAACTGGCTGTCGAGCCACTTCAGGTCGTCGTCGGTGATGCGCCCGATGGCCTGGCGGGTCTCGAGGTCGACGAGATCGACGGTCGCGTCGGCGGGCGAGGTCGAGGCCGCCGACATCGCCGCGGGCGGACCCGCTGGCGGCGCGGGAGACGCCGCGCCGGTTTCCAGGTCCTGCAGCAGCTCGCGCGCGGTCGCGGCGTCTTCCTCACGGACGACGATTTCGATTCGGCGCGTCCGACGCGTCGCCGCGGACCGCGACGCCACCGGCGCTCATCGAGTCGCTGCCCTCGAGCCGCGTGGAGTACTCGATGCCCCGCTGGTCCAGCGCGAGCGTCGCCAGCGGCACCAGCCCCGGCTCGGTCGTATGGAATACCACCGTGAGCTTGAGGTCGCGCAAGTGTTCGTCAGGGAGCTCTTCGAGCGGCACGTGGCACGCCGGACACTCGGATTCGTACCACTTGTACTGCTCGCCACACTGGGGGCAGGTCTTGGTCATCGAGGGTAGCTCCCTTCGGCGCGGCCCACTGCATGCTACACCCGGGAAGCGTCAATCCGCCGTCCAGGCAATCAGCCCCAGCCAGGCCGTGGCGAGTACCGCGACGCCAAAAGCGATGCGATACCACGCGAACATCGCGAAGCTGTGGTGGCTGATGTACCGGAGGAGCCAGCGCACGCACAGCAACGCGGAGACGAAGGCGGCGATCAGACCCACGGCGAACCAGCCGGTGTCGCCGGCCGACAGCAGGTCGCGCGCCGAGGTACAGCTGGTAGGCGCCCGCCGCGGTGAGCGTCGGCAACGCGAGGAAGAAGGAGAACTCCGTTGCGGCCTGGCGCGACAGGCCGAACAACAGGCCGCCGATGATGGTCGCGCCCGACCGCGAGGTGCCGGGGATCAGCGCCAGGCACTGGACGCAGCCGACCTTCAGCGCATCGAGCGGCGTCATCGCGTCCACCGAGGTCACCCGCACCGTGTGCACCCGGCGCTCCGCCCACAGAATGACGAACGCGCCGAGGATGAACGCGAGCGCCACCGGCACCGGTTGGAACAAGTGCGCCTTGATCGCCTTGGCGAACGCCAGACCGAACACGGCCGCCGGCAGGAAGGCGACGATCAGGTTCAGCACGAAGCGCTGGGCCTGCCGATCGCCCGGCAGCCGCGCAAACACACCGAACAGCTTCGCGCGATACTCCCAGACGACGGCCAGCAGCGCGCCGGTCTGGATCACGATCTCGAAGACCTTGCCCTTCTCCGAGTTGAACTGCAGAAGCGCGCCGGCGAGGATCAGATGTCCGGTGGACGAGACGGGCAGAAACTCTGTCAGTCCCTCGACAACGCCCATGACGAGCGCCTTGAGCGCGAGCACGTCGGTCACAGCCGCGGGGAACTATACCGCGACTAGCGCGCCGGCGTGACGAGGTACGCGATGACGAACGACACGCCGAGCACCGCGTCGATGGTCGAGAACACCAGCGAGTCGGCCGCCACCCGGTGCAAGGCGTAGAGCACCGGCATGCCAATGGCGAACGCGGCTTTTTCCAGCACGGCCACCGGCATCGCCGGACGATAACGCACGGGGTCGGTGGCGATGAGCACGAACAACACCTGCCACGCGAGCGTGACGCCGACGAAGCCGTAGAAGAACTCCGGATGCGTGATCGCCGGCGGCCACGCCAAATACCCAACGCGCCCATCGCACGTCGCCCACCACTCCTCTCTCGATCTAACGGTAGCTGGCGTAAATCATGTCCGCATAGCTGCGGTACTTGCCCGCGGCCAGGTCGGCGAGCATCGTGCCGATCGGCTGCACCAGCGACGCGCTGTAGTAACCGGGGACGTGCTGCGGCGGCACGCCAGGAAAGCCGCCGGGAAAGACCGATCGAATCATGAAGCTGCGTTCGTCGCGCGGCAGCCGCTTCAGGTTGTCGACGAACGCCGGAAAGCGCCCGTCGCGCGACAGATAGAACTCGACGTTCGAGATGTAAAAGCCCGAGAGGGTCAGCCCGCGCGTCTCGATCTCCGCGGCAATGCCACGCATCGCCCGGGGCCCGCTGACGTCGCCAACGACCGGAATCACCCGGTCGGCCTGCTCGAGCGCGCGCACGGTCGCGTATCGGTCGTCCGCGGCGAGGTAACTCGCGCGCGTGCCGCTGCCATCCGTTTCGAGCAGCAGCTGCCGCAGGTTCGGGTAGTAGTCGCGCACGGCCTGGCCGCGGACCTGAAAGACCAGGTCCAGTCCGCGCGCGATGAACTGCTGATGGAACGCGTGAATCGTGGCCCAGTCGTTCGCCGCGAGCGGCACGCCGGTGGCGCGGATGTGCGCGTCGAGCCGGTCGCGAAGCGCTGCGAGGCCTGCCTCGCTCATCGGCCGCGTCGCGTCGATGTAGCCGACGAGCTTGTCGATGCCGGCGCCGCGCCAGGCCTCGAGCGTGGCCGGCGGCGCCCGGCCCGTCAGGCCGCTCAGATACTCGAGGCGTGTCGGGGCGACGGCAAAGAGCGCCTTGAACAGCAGGTGCAGCAGCAGGTTGTCGCGCCGGATGTCGATGACGAACGCGACGAGCGGGTGGATCTGGGCGATGTACGAAAAATTCTGATCGGGACCGACGCCGAGGTACGCGCCGCCGGCCACGCGGGCCCGCGCAAGGGCCGGCAGCACGTGCAGATACGACTGTTCGTTGGAAATCAGGTTGTCGCCGCCGAATTCGCCGCCCGGCTCGGACAGCCGCTCGATGAGCGACGGGAAGGCCGCCGGGCGCGCCGACTGAGCGAGAGGGCGCGGTCCGACAATCGCGGCGATCGCCAGCGCGACGGCAGCCAGAGCGCGGGGCATCTCGTCACTCTACCCGTACGGCCGTCGCGCGGGCGCCGCAGACATTGACACAGTCTTATACATTATGTATAACGTCGATTATAAGAGGACAACGATGACCACCGGCGATACCGCGCGGCGCTCGACGCCGCCATCCGCGAATACGAGGCGCTCGGCGAGCAGGGGCGCGCGATCAATCGCCGGCTCGCCGAGGTCGCCCAGACGATCGGCACGCTGTCACGACTGCTCGGCCTCACGCCCACCGTGCCGCTCGGCCTCACCGACGGCTGCCGGCTCGTGCTCCGCGCTGGCGTGCCGATGACGCCCCTGGACGTGCGCGAGCGGCTCGGGGCCATCGGCTTTGATCTTTCGCGCTACGCGAGCGACCTGGCGGCAATTCACACGACGCTCAAGCGGCTCAACGAAGCCGGCGAGATCCGCCTGCTGCCGCGCGCGTCCGGCAAGCACGCCTATCTCTGGAACCACCCGCCGGTCACCGTGGCCTTTGGCGGCGAAATCGCCCAGTACATCCGCGAATCGGGGCTCGATCGCCGGCCGTCGTCGCGGCGCAAATCGAAAGCCACGGAGGACAAATGACCACCGCCGCCCCTGCCCTGCCGCTCGACGCGCGCCGGCGTTTCTTTGCCGAGGAAATTGAGGCCGTCGCGAGGCTGCGTACTCCCGGTCTCGTCGACGCGATCGCAACCGTGCCGCGCGAGCGGTTTCTGCCGCCCGGCCCGTGGACGACGCTTGCCGAACTCGACCTCACGAGCCCGGGCCGGCACATCTTGACCCCCGATGCCGACGTCTCCCGCGTGTACCACAACATCGGCATCGCAATCGATCCGGCCCGCCAGCTGTTCAACGGCCAGCCATCGACGCTGGCGAGCTGGATCGACGCGCTCAGCCTGCAGCCCGGCGAGCGGGTCGTGCACATCGGCACGGGTCTCGGCTACTACACCGCCGTCATGGCGCACGTCGTCGGCCGCACGGGCCGAGTACTCGGCTTCGAAGTCGATGCCGCGCTCGCCGCCGCCGCGCGCGACAATCTGAACGCGTATCCCTGGGTCGAGGTCCGGCACAGCGATGCGTCGGCGCCGCTCGAGGAGCCGTTCGACGCGATGCTCGTAAATGCCGGCGTCACGCATCCGCTGGAGTCGTGGCTCGATCGCCTCGCACCCGACGGCCGCCTGCTGCTGCCGCTGACCGCGGCGATGCCGGCGATGGGTCCGACAATTGGCAAAGGAATCGGTTGGCTGCTGACGCGACGGGCCGACCAGATCGCCGTGCGTCCGGTCTCGGTGGTGGCAGTGTACTCGGCGCTCGGCCTCCGCGACGAGCGGCTGAGCCCGTTGCTCGGCAAGGCCATGATGGCCGGACCGCAGAAGTGGCAGACCGTGACGCGGCTGCGGCGCGACCCACACGAGTCATCGGAGTCGTGCTGGCTGCACGACGAACGCTTCTGCCTGTCGGCCTAGCGGCGGTTGGCGCCACCTGGCCGCAGCACGACGTCCGTGAATCGGCGGTAGCGAACGGCCACGCCCTGTCGCATTGCCGGCTTGAAGCGCCAGGTCTTCACCGCGTCGAGCAGCGCGGCGTCGTACGCCGGCACGATGGATTTCCGGATCGCCGCCGAGAAGACCCGGCCGTTCTCGTCCACCACGACCTCGAGAATGCCCCGAAATTCCAGCCGTGCGATTGCCGGATCGCGCGGCGCCCACACCGGCATCGTCGCGTCGATCGGCACTGGTGATGTGACGTCGGCATCCTCAGAGGAGTAGGTCACGTCTGCCGCCGGCGGGGGTCCGGCCGTCGGCGTGGGTGCGGGCGTCGGCGTGCTCGCCGACGGCGTCGGCGTTGGCGCAGGTGCGGCGGCCGCCGTCGCGAGCTTCAGAAAACCTTCTCCCAGTTGCTTCAGGTCAGCCAGCGTCGCGCGCGTCTCGTCCGTGTCCGGATCGTCGACGATTGCGAGCAACTGCTTGAATCCGTCGGCGGCCCGAGCGTAGTCGCCGCCGTCGAACGCAGTGCGGGCGTCTGCGTACACCGTGCGGGCGGCGTCGGGCAGCAACCGCTTGCGGACCTCATGAAGCAACTCCACGAGCCGCGGCGAGATGTCCTCTTCGGTCGCCGTGAACAGCGGTCGCCTGACGACGAGGCGCTCGAGCGCACGCGTCGCTTCTTCGGGCCGGCCGAGCGCAAGCAGGCACAGCGCGCGATACTGCTCGATCTGCACTTCGTCGTCTTCACTGCCGATGGTGGACAGCCGGGCCAGTGCCTCTTCGTATGATGCCGACGCGTAGAGCGCCTTGGCCGCCGCCAGATCGCTCGGCGCCGCGCCCGACGCGCGCGCCTGTCCGAAGATCTGGCTGAGCGCGAGGACGATCGAGAGCGCAATCACTTGTTCAGGACGATGCCGACACGCGCGGGGGTGTTCGCTTTGACGACGACCGTCTGGCGCCGTTCGCCGAACTGGGGATGGCGCCAGACGATCTCGTGGCTGCCGACGGGCACCTTGAGATTGGCCAGCGGCGTGGTCCCGACGGCTTGACCATCGAGCAGCACCTCCGCCCACGGCGTGGCGTTGATGGACAGCGAGCCGGTGGGCAGCGCGATGGCCGGCGTCGTGACGCCGCCCGCCTGCACCTGTATGGAGATTGGCACCTGAGCTTCGAGCGATGTGTTCGCCAGCACCAGATCGTGCTCGCCGGCCGGCAGCATCAGCCGATCGGTGCGCGTCGTGCCGACCAGCTTGCCATCCTCGAAGACCTGGAACTCCACCGGCGTGTCGAACCTCAGCCAGCCGGCGGCGCTGCCCGCCCGGAGAAGCGACGCCAGAACGGACGCCGTGGCGCCGGCCGACACGATCACGTTGCGCGTCACCGACGACGCCGCCCCGGAGATCGTCACGGTGTGTGGCCCTGGCGAGACGTTCGCGAGCGAGGCCGGGGTGGTCCCGCGCGCGACGCCGTCCACGGCAATGCGGGCGCCCGGCGGGTCGGACGACACGTCGAGACGGCCCACGAGCAACGCCCCGGCGGCCGCCGACAGCTCGACGTATTGGGAGACGACGACGTTCGATTGGATCGTGACCGGCAACGAGCGGGTCGCGCCGCCCGATTGCAGCTCCAGCGTGTGGTCCCCGATCGGCAGCGAGATCTTCAGTGGCGTGACGCCGCGCAGAATGCTGTCGACGTTGACCTGCGCGCCCTGCGGGCGGGAATCGACGGTGAGCAATCCCTCGGCGGGCAGGGCCGCCCTTGGCGCGGCGACCGGCGCAGGTATTCGCGCGGCCTGTCCGAGCTGGCTCGAGAGCGCCACGGTCGTGCCCGCAACCGCGACCACGATGGCGCCAGCAATGAGCAGCGCCGTTCGCATCCACGAGGGCGCGGGACGCCGCACCCTCGGTGCCCTGGGCCGTTCGACCGACGCTTCCAACCGCGTCTCCGACTTGAAGGCCAGCAGCGCGTTCTCTGCGGGGCCCTTCTCGGGCTGGGGTGGGCTCGTCACCGAGGTTTGAGACTCGGCCTGGGGAGCCGGATTAGGCATCGCCATGATTCGACTAGGCCAAAGATGTAATGCGAACGACGCGCCAGCGGCGCCGTGCAAATTGCGTGCGACGCCGGCCGGCGCTTCGACGAAGATTTCCTGAGCGGTGACTTTTGTCTGACCGCGCTCGAACTTCAGACCCAACCTACGTGTTGACCAGCACCTGGCGGTACCGCGGCGGCCGACGCCGCAGCTCGTGAAAAACCTCGTTGATGGTGGCCATCGGGCGGCGTTCGATGAACGGCTCGATCGCGATGCGGCCCGACAACGCAAGATCGACGACATCCGGATACGCATCGGGCAAACAGCCCCAGTTGCCCTGCACCGTCGCGTCGAACGCCATGACGTTCGACAGCCGGACGTCGATCGACGACGCGGTGTAGCCGATCACCGACAGGGTCGATCCGGGACCGAGCAGCCCGAACGCCAGCCGCTGGCCTTCGGGGTCGCCGGACGTCTCGAAGATCGTGGTGCGCCAGGTCGGCACGCCATGCGCCTCGGCGAAGCTCCGGATCTGCTGGCGCGCGATGCGAATCGACTGGGTATCGGTGGCCGGCGCCGCCATCGTCAGCGTCGCGCCGAAGTTGCCGGCCCGCGCGAGGCGCTCCTCGTCGAGATCGATGGCGACCACGTGCGCCCCACGCGCCGCCGCGATCTGCACGCCGAAGCTGCCCAATCCCCCGACGCCTACCCACACGGCGAGATCGCCCGCCGACAGCCCGCTGCGGGCGATGGCCTGGTAGGGCGTGCTGACCGCGTCCGCCACGACGGCGAGCGAAATCAGGTCGAGCCCGGCGCGATTGCGGGCCGCGTCGTCGAGGTCGGGTACCTGACACAGCCCGCGCGCGGGCACGCGCACGTGCGACCCGAATCCCCCGTCGACGCTGCTGCCGGGGAACACTTGCGCGGGACACACCTGCCCGCGGCCGACCAGGCACGCCGGACACGTCCCGCACGGAATGACCGACGGCACGATGACCTGGCGGCCCATCCAGGCGCCGGCGCCCTCCCCCGCGTCAACGACGCGGCCGCTCATCTCATGGCCGAGCGTCAGGGGAAACGGCCGGCGCGTCGGCACGCCATCGTAGTAGAAGCTCAGATCGGTGTGGCAGACGCCGCAGGCCGCCACCTCGACAATCACCTCGCCACGGTCCGGCTCGTCGTCTCGACTCCGCCGGACCATCGGGCGTCCGGGTTCGACGACGACCCACGACGTGATGCGCACGCAGCCTCCTCGGTCCGCAATTATCCCGCGCCCCGCGCCGCGCACAACACGCCCCGCGTTGACTCGCGATCGCAAACCCGCTAGCGTAGCTGGCCTGCCCCCAGCAGATCCGGTCGGTGACAGGTGTCGTCCTATGTGCTCGTGCCGACGGCGGTGGACACGACGCGCGTGAATGCGTGGGCGGCCGTCGTCTCGTTGAATCAGGCGCCAGCCCCGCCGGCGCAGGCCTGGCTCGAGGATGCGCAGTCCGGACGCCGATGGCCCATCGCCGCCTGGCAGTCGTGGCTCGTGCCCGACGGCACCCAGGGCGTCGCGTTCGCGCGAGTCCATCTCGACGGACTGGCGGCGCGGAGCCGCACGCGCATCGACCTCCGCGCGGACGGACAGGTCGTCAGCTCGGCGACCGTGTCCACGCTGCCGGACCGGCTGCCCGACATCGGCGAGAAGCCGTTCACGATCATGCTCGGGTCCTGCTTCTGCGCCGCGGAAGACAAGAGCGGGCGCCTCGGACGCACGTTCGCGCAGATTCCCGACGGCCTGCAGCCGGACCTCTCGCTGCTCTGCGGCGATCAGGTCTACCTGGACTCGCCGTTCGTCAAGTTCCTGGTTCCGCATACGAAACAGGGCCTCGCGGAAATCCTCCTGGCCAACTACGCGGCGACCTGGACGCAGCGGAGCGACCAGCAGGGTTTCCAGCAGCTGCTCGCGAGCGGGTCGAATCTGTTCACATCTGACGACCACGAATTCTGGAACAACGCGCCGTTTCCTTCGTTCAGCGTGAACACACTCACGCCGGGCGGCCGGAACGACTGGTGGAGGTTGGCAAAGGGCCTGTATGGCGCGTTCCAGACGCCGGACACCGCGGGGGTGGTGCGGACGTTCCAGATTGGCGAGCTGGAAATCCTCGTCGCCGACACGCGCATCACGCGAGCCGCCGAGCGGACGACGTTCATCGATCCGGCCGGCATGGACCGCATCGTCGCCTGGATTGGCCAGCTCACGGCGCCCGGCGTGCTGGTCGTGGGCCAGCCGCTCTTCGAGGGGACGACCGGGATCACGGGCAACATCGCCGACTGGAATCTGCCGGATTTCGATCAGTACGCGGTCCTCTGCCGCGCGCTCCTCGACTCGCCGCAATCGGTGATCCTGCTGACCGGCGACGTGCACTTCGGCCGCGTGGCCAGCGCGCCGCTTGGCGGCGGACGCGAGCTCGTGGAGATCATCGCGTCGCCGATGAGTCTGGTCACCGGCGGCGGCAAGCCGTCGTGGCACGCGCCGCCGGCGCTGTTTCCGTCGGAGGCGATTCCCGGCTGCGTGCAGGTGCCGATCACCCCGCTGGCGACCTGGCAGCGCGCGGGCAACCATTTCCTGACCATCGAGTTCTGGCAGAACGGCGGGCAGCTCAACCTGCGCGTGCGCACGTGGGAAACCGCGCCGGACGCCGGCACGCCTCACGGTCCGGTCTTCGAACACGCGCTTCAGAGGAGTGTGTGATGGACATCCGGCGATCCTCCGCTACCCGCGCCAATTCCAACGTGACATCCACGGCCGCCCGGGGCGGCAACGCCCGCTGGCTCGCGGCCCGGGCCCGACCCGGCGCCGTCGTGCTCGTCGGCGGCGCGACGCTCGACCATTTCCGGCTGCGCGTCGCGCAGAGCCATCTCCGCAACGACCTGCTGCCGAGCTTCTGGTCGCTCGCCGGCATCGTCGTCTCGTCGGCGGCGTTCTACACGGTGCCGATCACGATCAGCGACGCGTCCGCGGTCCCGACGACCAACGGCGTCGAGTCGATGCGGTTCAAGGCGGTTGACGATCCGGATCGCTTCCCGAACATCGCCGTGATCGACTTCGCGGCGCCCGGCGGCCCCATCGTCGGCAACGTTCGGCGTCTGATGAGCCAGCGCAGCGCGCTCGATCTGCCGACGATGATACTGCCGTGGCTGGGATTCATCTGGAGTGCCGGCACGCGCCGCAATCCGCTGATTGAGGGTGGCCCGATGCCGTCCGCCGCGCTCGTGCAGACCGCGTTTGGCATGTCGGGGATCGAGCTCACCCCCGGTCTGGCATCGGGCTCCAACTGTCCCGAAGCCATCTGGCAATCCGCGCGCTGGTGGCACGATTATTACGAGAAGACCGCCAGCGTGAGCGGCGCTCGCGTCGCGACCGACAAGCGCGCCGCGCGCGTGGGCGCCGATCAGGCAAGAGCGATCGTGCCGAAGGGCGAATTCTGCGTCCGACAGACGGCGGCCGCGGTCACGCAAGAAGACAGCTAAACTGAGCGCATGCGCGGCCTTCGACCCTCGCGCGGCGCTCTGGCCGCGTCACTGCTCCTGGCGGCATGCGTGACCACGCTCGGGCAGAGCGTGGCGCTGCCGCCGCCCGCGACCGACGAGCCGCTGGCCTCGACAAAGACGATGCGCACGGCAGTCGTCGCCGGCGGCTGCTTCTGGGGCATCCAGCTGGTATTCGAGCACGTGCGCGGTGTGTCGCAGGCGCTGGCGGGGTACGCGGGCGGCGCCGCCTCGACCGCCCAGTACGAAACCGTCAGCACGGGCCGCACCGGCCACGCGGAATCCGTCGAGATCACCTACGACGCGTCCGCCGTCACTTACGGCCAGCTGCTTCGGGTGTTCTTCAGCGTCGCGCACGATCCGACCGAGCTCAACCGGCAAGGCCCGGACGAGGGCACGCAGTACCGATCGGCCATCTTCTTTCGCGACGCCGAGCAGCAGCGCATCGCGCGCGCGTACGTGGCGCAACTGACCAGGGCCCACGTCTTCAACGCGCCCATCGTGACGGCCATCGTCCAGCTGCCGGCGTTCTACCACGCCGAGGGCTACCATCAGGGCTACGCCGACGAGCACCCCGACGATCTCTACATTCGCATCAACGACGCGCCAAAGCTCGCGGCGCTGAAGCGGGTGCTGCCCGACCTCTACACCGCGCGCGCGGCCAGCGTGCGTCCCTAGCGCTTCGGGCCGTAACGCACGAGCAGGAGATCGCCGTCGCGCAGCAGGCCGACGCCGGCGGCGTAGTACTTCGCTTCGCCCGGCCCGGGCTCGAGCTCTGAGGTCTCAGCCGTCTTGAGCACGTCGCTGAACGTCCCGGCGGGTGTCTGCAGGCGATTGGTTGTGCTCACCACCTCCGCGCGGTCCATCGCCAGCCGCGGCGCGATCTCCTGGTAGTACTTGGCGCCGACGAGCGGTTGGCCAGGCATCATCAGCCCGAAGTGCGCGCCATCGACGCCGGCGATCCAGCTGCCGCCGTGGCCGGAGATCTTCCCGGCCTTGTACTCGTCGACGTCCTCGCCGAAGTAGAACACGGCGTTGGTGCGGGTGCTCATCGCGCAGTAGTTGCGTGAGACCTCGACGGGCTGGCCCTGATGGGTTTCCCGTTCCTCGACGACCCGGGTCGTGACGCCGTCAATCACCCGCGTCTGGTCGAGGACCGTGATCACCAGCCGGTCGGCGTCGTGCTCGAGCTCGAGCGTGTATCCCGCTCGAGGACGAAGAACGGATTGCGCCCCGTGCTCGTCCACTCCCCGGCGTCGACATGGAAGGCGGCGGTCCAGCGCGGATCAGGCGCCTGCGCGGCCGGGATGGGGGGCGTCAGCAGGAGCCCCGTCGAAATCAGGATCACGAAGGCCGTCATCCGCATGCCGTTCCTCCAGTCTGCGATCGACGGGCAGCCGCACGGTGACGCGGCAGCCGCGTCCGCCGGGCGCGGCGTCCATCACGATGGTGCCGCGCGCGCGTTCGACAATCGCGCGCGCGATCGGCAAGCCGAGCCCGCTGCCGTCAGCGGCCATCTGCCGGGCCTGGGTGCCGCGGTAGAAGCGATCGAACACGCGCGATCGATCCGCCGGATCGACGCCGATGCCGGTGTCGGTGACGTCGATCACTGCCTGCGCGCCGGTCTTGTCGAGCGCGCGTGACACGGCGAGCGTGACCCGGCCGTGCGCGGACGTGTACTTCACGGCGTTGTCCATCAGGATCGTGATGAGGCGGCGGAGTGAGGCCTCGTCGCCCAACACCACCACCGCGGCGTCGCCGACCACGTCGCACGACACCGCGCGGACGGCCGCGGCTCGCTGGAACTGATGGCCGACGTCTCGCGCCAGGCCGGACAGGTCGACGGGCGCGGCGTCGCCGGTCTCGACGCCGGCATCGGCACGCGCGAGCGTGAGCAGATCGTTCACGAGCGCGGACATCTGCTCGGCGTGACCGAGAATGTCGCGCAGGGCCTCGCGGTACTCGTCGGCCGTGCGCGGCTGGGCGAGCGCGATGTCGACCGAGGTGCGAACGAGCGACACGGGCGTGCGGAGCTCGTGCGAAGCCTCCGCCGTCAGGCGCGTGAGGTCCGCGACGCCGGCCTGCATCCGCCCGAGCATCTCGTTGAACGTCACGGCCAGGCGACGAAGCTCGTCGTCGGCCACGGGCACGTCCAGGCGCCGATCCAGGCTCCGGAGCGTGGTCTCCTGCACCGCGCGCGTCATGCGATCGACCGGCGCCAGCGCGCGCGCGGCAATCCAGCTTCCGCCCCACCCCGCGCCCATGAGCAGCAGCGGGACGAACGCCGCCAGGATCCACGCAAAGCGCCGGAGGGCGTCCCGCGCGGCTCGCGTCGGCACCGCGACAATCGCCCGGGTACTCCTTGAGCCCGGCCCGGAACGTCGCCGACGCGACGCGGTACGGCTCACCCGCGAGGTCACGATCGGCGGGCCCCGAGACCGGCGGCGTGCCCGACACCAGCGCGGCCCAGCCGTTCACCGCCGGCCGGCTGAAGACCTCACCGCCGCTGGTGACGACATCGAGCAGCGCGTCGCCATGCGACAGCTGGACGTATTCGCCGAACTCTTCGGTCATCTCCGCCCGCGACAGACCGGCGCGGTCCATGTCGATCAGGAATGTCTGCGCGCCGGCGACACGCGACGCGATCGTCTCGTCCACGGCCCCCATTACGCTGTGCCGGGCGAGCCACCAGCTGCCGGCGGCCAGCGCGAGCGTCGCGGGCCCGAGGACCGCCAGGTACCCGAGCGTGAGCCGCACGCGGATGGACCAGCGGCTCATGCTTCGTCCTCGAGGCGCAGGCAGTACCCGACGCCGCGCACGGTCTGGATGAGGCGCGGACCGCCGGCGGCGTCGAGCTTGTGGCGCAGCGACTTGACGAACGCGTCGAGCGTGTTGCTCTCGACCGCGCGATCGCCTCCCCACAGCCGATCAGTCAGCGTGCCGCGGGTCACGACGCGTCCCGCCTCCCGCATCAGACACTCGAGTAGGTTGTGTTCGGTGCGCGTCAGCGTGATGGCCAGGCCGCCGCGTTTCACGGTGCGCGCGGCCGGATCGAGGAGCAGGTCGGCCACTTCCAGCTTGGCCTTCTGTGACACCGGGCCCCGACGCTCGAGCGCCCGCAGCCGCGCCAGCAGCACGGCAAACGAAAATGGCTTGGCCAGGTAGTCGTCGGCGCCCGCGTCGAGCGCCCGGACGATGTCGGCCGCCGTGTCGCGGGCGGTCAGCATCAGCACGGGCGTGCGATCCGCCCGGGCGCGCATCCGCTGCACGACCTCGAGGCCGTCGAAGCCCGGCAGCATCACGTCGAGCACGGCGACGTCGAATTCGGCCGCAGCCGCGATCTCCACCGCCTCCGGCCCGCTGGCCGCGACCTCGACGACGTGGCCCTGCTCGACCAGGCCGCGGCGGACCAGGGCGCGCATGCGCGGGTCGTCCTCCACGAGCAGAAGCCGCACGGCCGCATTGTCGCCCGACTCCACCGCCCGCGCCCAGTCCTTCAGCCCGTCTTCAGATTCGAGTGTTCCAATGTCACCGAAAGTCTTGAGGAGGCGCGCGATGAGGACAACAACCAGCGTTCTGGCGATGGGCGTGGCCCTGGCCGCGGGGGTCGCCGGGCTGACGGCGCAGTCGGCACCCTACACCAAGGTCGGCGAGATCAAGATCGGCGGCTCGGGATCGCATGACTATCTTGCCCTGGAGCCGAACCTCCGCCGCCTGTTCGTGACAAACGGCACCCAGGTGGTCGTCATCGACGTGGACAAGGGCGAGGTCGTCGGGACGATTCCCGACACGCCTCGTGTCCACGGCATTGCCTTCGTTCCCGGCGGCAAGGGCTTCACGAGCAACGGCCAGGAGAACAAGGCCAGCATCGTGGACCTCAAGACGCTGCAGACGATCAAGAAGGTCGACATCGGACCGGGACCCGACGCCATCCTCTACGAGCCCAAGAACAACGAGGTGTACGCGTTCAACCATTCAGCGGGCACGGCCACGGTCGTGAAGGCCGACTCCGGTGACATGGTCGCGACGATCAAGCTGTCAGGCGGCGGCGTGGAGACCGGCGTGGCGGATCCCGAGCTGGGCCGGGTGTTCGTCAACATCGAAGCCAACAGCACGATTGACGCCATCGACATCGCGACCCACAAGGTCGTCGCGACCTGGCCGGTGGCGCCGGCGGAAGGGCCGAGCGGCCTGGCCATCGACACCGCGAACCATCTGCTCTTCTCCGGTGGCGGGACGTTCACCGTGATGATCGACGCGCGCAACGGGAAGGTCGTGGGCCAGATGCCGATCTGCGACGGCACCGACGCGACGACCTTCGATCCGGCGACCAAGCTCGTGTTCACGTCCTGCTCGAACGGCACTGGCGGCGCCGTGACGATCGGACACGAAGACTCTCCGACGAAGCTCACCGTCGTGCAGACGCTCTCGACCATCCGCGGCGGCGCGACGATCGCCCTCGATTCCAAGACGCACCGCATCTACGTCGTCGGCCAGGACTACCAGGCGCCCGATCCCAACGCGCCGGCGCCGGCCGCCGGCCAGCGGGGTCGTGGACCGGCGCCCGTGCCGAACTCCTTCCGCGCGCTGGTGTTTGGCCCGGGCGGCAAGTAGATTGCGCTGATGCGGCACGTTTTCCGAGCGACGGCGATCCTGGTCGCCAGCGTGGGGCTCTCCGCGCAGGCGCCTGGCGCGCCACTGACACTCGACGATGCGGTCGCCGCGGCGCTGGCGAACAACAAGACGATCGCCGCGGCGCGGCTGCAGCGCGTCGTCGATCTGGCCGGCGTGGACGTCGCCCGCGAGCGCCCGAATCCCGAGTTCGGCTACGAGGCCGCGCGTGACGTACCGAAGCAGGCGATCGGCGTCACCTTCCCGATCGAGCTGGGCGGCAAGCGCGATGCCCGCACGTCGGCGGCGCAGGCGGCGGTCGCGACCGGCGAAGCCGCCCTCGCGCAGACCATCGCAGCGGTGGCCGACAACGTCCGCCGGACGTACGCGACGCTCGCCGGCGCGGAGCAACGGCTGGCGATCGCTGAAGAAGTCGCGTCGTTGTTCACGCGCGCCCGCGATGCGGCGCACGCGCGCTTCGAGGCCGGCGACGTCCCGAGGCGCGACGACGTCGCCGCGCAGGCCGACTGGTTTGGCGCGCAAAACGACGTCGTCGCCGCGCGCGGCGAGGTGGACGCCACGCGGGCCACGCTGAACGTGCTCCTGGGTCGTGTGCCTGACAACCCCCTCGTGCTCGCGACCCCGGCGTCTCCGGCCGCGCTGCCCGACCTGGCCACCGCGATGCGCCGCGCCGACGAGAGCAACGCCGATCTGGCCCTGCTCGACCGGGAGATCGCGGAACAGACCGCGCGCATCGACGTCGCGCGGGCGTTCCAGACTCCGGACGTCGGCATCGGCGGAGGCGTCACCTTCAACGCCCAGCCGGAGTTCGGCGTCGGCTGGCGGGCCAACGTCGGCATGACGATTCCGTTGTTCACGACGCACAAGGCCGGCGTGCAGCTGGAAAGCGCGACGCTCGACCGGCTTCGCGCGGAACGCGAAGCCGTACGCGACGAGATCGGCGGCGCCGTGGCCGCGGCACTGGCCCGTGCCGCCGCCGCCGGCCAGCGCCTCACGGCGTACACGCGCGACATCCTGCCGCTTTCCCAGCAGGACGAGGCGTTCGCGCAGGACGCGTATCAGGCCGGCCAGACGGGCATCGACGCGCTGATCCTCGCGCTGCAGCACGCGCGCGATCGGCGGCTCGCCGGTCTGCAGGCCATGCTCGACTATCAGTTCGCGCTCGCCGACCTGGAGCGCGCCATTCGAGGACCCGTGCGATGACGACAGGACCCGCCAACCCGCTCCGCTGGCTGGCCGCGGCCACCATGCTCGCGCTGACCATCGGCTGCCGCCACGAGGCCGTCGAGAGCGTCGCCACTGAAGAAGAAGTCCCGGTGAGTGTCAAGCCGGCCGCCATCGTCGATACCTTCGAGACGACGATTGCGGCCACCGGCGTCGTGGCCCCGGCCTCTGGCGCCGACTGGACGATCACGGCGCCAGAGACCGCGCGTGTGGCTGAGGTACCGAAGAACGAGGGCGAGCGCGTGCGGCCCGGCGACCTGCTCGTGCGGTTCGACGTCCCGACGGTTGCCGCGGACGTCACCGCGCGGGAGGCCGACGTGGCGCAGGCGAGCGCGAAGGTCGACACGGCGAAGGCGGCGCTTGCGCGGATCACGGGTCTCGTCGAACGCGGCATTGCGGCACAGAAGGATCAGGAAGCCGCGGCGCTCGACGAAGCGCAAGCCGAAGCGGCGTTGAAACAGGCGCGCGCCGCGCTTGGCGCGGCGACCGCGCTGCGCGACCGCGACGTCGTGACCGCACGCTTCGCGGGCATCGTCGCCAAGCGCTGGCACGGCGTCGGCGACCTGGTGGAAGCGGGCGGTGCGGTCGTGCGCGTGATCGACCCATCGCGACTCGAGGTGGTCGCGTCGGTCACGGTCGGCGACTTGAGCCGCGTCACGCTCGGGCGGCCCGCACGGATTTCGAGCGCGGCCGGGGCGGCGCCGGAAGACGGCACCGTCATCAGCGCGCCGGCGGCGGTGGATCCGGCGAGTGCGACGGCCGACGTCCGCATCCGCTTCAACGGTCCGACGCACCTCGCGGCGGGACTGCCGGTCAGCGTCACGATCGTCGCCGAGCGGCTGACCAAGGTGCTCGTCATCCCGACCGTCGGCATCATCCACGACGGCGACGAGGTCTTCGTCATGCTGGCCGGTGAAGACGACGACAAGGCGCACAAGACGCCGGTCAAGCTCGGCGCGAGCGCCAACGGGCTGACGCAGGTGACGGACGGCCTGAAGGCGGGCGACCTCGTCATCGTGCGCGGGCAGGACGGGCTGCCCGACGAAGCCGCGATCACGGTCGTCAAATGAATCCCGCGCGACTCGCCGCGCGCCACTCGCGCGCCGTGCTGCTGATGACCGTGTTCCTCACGGCTGCCGGCGCAATCGCGAGTCTCGGGCTGCCAAGCAGCATCTACCCGCCGCTGCAGTTCCCACGCATTGCCGTGATCGCGCACGCCGGCACGCTGCCGGCGCCGTCGATGACGCTGACGGTCGCCCGACCGATCGAGCAGGCGCTCATGGAAGTGCCCGGCATCCGCCGCGTCCGGTCGCGCACGTTCCGCGGCGCGTCGGAAATCTCCGCGCAGTTCGATCCGGCGACGGACATGGTCGTCGCGCTCCAGCAGGCGCAGAGCCGCATCGCGGAGACCCGATCCTCGCTGCCGGCGGAGACCGAGCTCACCGTCGATCGGCTCACGCCGGCGACGTTTCCCATCTACAGCGTCAACCTCGTGGGCGGGCTCTCCTCTGCCGAGCTGCACGACATCGGCTTCTACGACATCCGGCCGGCGCTCTCGCGCGTGGCCGGCGTGGGCCACGTGGACGTGTTGGCGAGCGACACGCGCGAGATCGAGGTCATCGTCGATCCCGCCCGCCTGCGCGCGGCCAATCTGATCGTGGACGACGTCGCCGAAGCGCTCAAGAACGCGAACCAGCTGACGCCCGCCGGGCGGTACGCGGACAACGGCCTGCAGCATCTGGTGCTCTCGTCCGGCCTGTGGGACTCGGTCGCCGACATCGGACGCACGCCCATCGTCGTGAAGGACGGCGCGACACTGCGCGTCAGCGACATCGCGACGGTCACCCCCGGCGCGCCAGACCGCACGTCGCTCGTCGTCGCCCAGAGCGGCAACGCGGCGCTCATCAGTGTGTCCCAACAGATCGGCGCGAACATCCTGACCGTCCGCGCGGGCGTCGAGGCGGCGCTCGAACAGCTGAAAACGTCGCTGCCGAAAGGGCTGAAGCTGATCAAGACGTACGACCTCGCCGAGTTCGTCACGACGGCAATCGACAACGTCCGGGACGCCATCCTCATCGGCGGCATGCTCGCGGTGCTCGTGCTGCTGGTCTTCCTGCGCAACTGGCGGCTGACCATCGTCGCCGCCAGCACGCTGCCGCTGACCGTCGTCGGCACATTCTTCTTCATGTGGCTGTTCGGCGAGTCGATCAACGTCATGTCGATGGGCGGCCTGGCGGTGGCCATCGGCCTGGTGATCGACGACGCCGTCGTCGTCGTCGAGAACATCCATCGCCGGGCGCGCGAGGGCGGGTCGCGCGAGTCGATCGAACGGGCGACGGCGGAGCTGGTCGCGCCGATCGTCGGATCGACGCTGACGACGGTCGTCGTGTTCGCGCCGCTGGGCCTGCTGTCGGGCGTGGTCGGTCAATTCTTCAAGGCCCTGTCGCTGACGCTGTCGGTGGCCGTCCTGATCTCGCTCGTGCTGGCGCTGTTCCTGATCCCGCTGCTCGCGCGCTTCACGATGCGGGCGTCGGCGTCGCTGGAAGCCGGGCCGGCCGCGCACGCGCCCGATCGGCGGCCGGTGTTCGAGCGCGTGTACCTGCGCAGCCTGCCGGCGTTCCTCCACCATCCGAGCCTGGTCGTCGTCACGATCGCCGCGCTCGCCGCGGCGGGGGTGGCGACGTTCCTTCAGGTCGGCACGGGCTTCCTGCCGGCCGCCGATGAAGGCGGCTTCGTCATCGACTACGTGACGCCCGCCGGCATGGCGCTCGAGGGAACCGACGAGCGCCTTCGAAAGATCGAGGCGATTCTGAATCAGACGCCCGAAGTCGCCAGCTACGTCCGGCGAACCGGTTCAGAGATGGGGCTCTTCGCGACGCAGATGAACAGCGGCGACCTGCTCGTGCGGCTGAAGCCGCGGGCCGACCGGACGCGATCGGCCGAGGACGTGATCGAGGCGCTTCGCGGTCAGTTCGAGGAAGCGGTGCCGGACACCGAGACCGAGTTCGTCCAGCTCCTGCAGGACATGCTGGGCGATCTGGAGGGCAACCCCACGCCCATCGAGGTCAAGATCTTCGGCGACGACCAGCCGACGCTCGAGCGGCTGTCGGAACAGATCCAACCTAAGATCGAGCAGATTCGCGGCGTCGTCGACGTCGTCGGCCTCCAGCGCGGCAGTCTCGAAGACACCTGGCAGGTGGATCCCGTCGCCGCGGGACGCCTTGGACTCACGGTGGCGGATGTCTCGACGCAGCTGTCCAACGCGTGGCTGGGCGACGTCGCCACGGATCTGCGCCTCTTCGATCGGACGATTCCGGTGCGCGTGCGCTATCCCGACGCCGTGCGATTCGACAGCACGCGGCTCGCCGATACCACCGTGCGCGGCGCCAACGGCAAGCTGACGCCGGCCGCGGCGCTGGTGCACATCGAGCCCCGCGGCAGCCAGGCCGAGCTGATGCGCGAGAACCTGCGGCAGATGGCCATCATTTCGGCGCGGCTCGAGAATCGTGACCTCGGCAGCGCGGTCGCGGAGGTCCGCCAGGTGCTCTCGACGGTGAAGCTGCCGACCGGCTACTCGTACGAGGTTGGCGGGCTGTACGAGTCGCAGCGGCAGGCGTTCCGCGAGCTCCTGATTGTGTCGGGGATCGCCACGGCGCTCGTCTTCCTGATCCTCGTGATCCAGTTCCGCGCGTTCACGCCATCGCTGCTGATCCTGCTGGCGGCGCCGCTCTCGCTCGGCGGCGCCCTGGCCATGCTCATCTGGACGGGGACGGACCTGAACGTCTCGTCGGCAATGGGCCTCATCCTGCTGGTCGGCCTCGTGGTCAAGAACGGCATCGTGCTGCTCGACTTCGTCGAGATGCGCGAAGCCGAAGGGCTGCCGCGCCACGACGCGATCATCGCGGCCGCGCGCATCCGCCTGCGGCCGATCCTCATGACGACGTTGTGCACGCTGTTCGGCCTGCTGCCGCTGGCGCTCGGGCTCGGGGCCGGCGCGGAGCTGCAGCGCCCGCTCGCGCTCGCCGTGATTGGCGGCCTCAGCCTCTCCACACTCGTCACGCTGTACCTCGTGCCGTCGGCCTACCTGGCCTGGAGCGGGCGGCGCCGCGAATCCGCGGCGTCCTGAGTACAATCGATTCGTGCGACAAGCCGCACGACGTCCTCTGGCACCGGTGCTCGCCGCCGCGTTGATCGCGACGGCGAGCGGCTGTGGCCGGACCTCAACGGCCACCGATGCCGCGCCTCCCGTGCCGGTCGCGGTCACAGCAGCTCGCGTGGACACCATGCGAGACACGCTGACCGCCAACGGCACGCTCGTCCCGGCGGCGGCGGCCGATTGGACGATCGTCGCGCCGGAGAACGCGGAGATCGCGGAGCTGCCGCGCAGCGAAGGCGATACCGTGCAGACGGGCGATCTGCTCGTGCGATTCGACATCCCGTCGATCACGGAGGACGTCGCCGGCCGCCAGGCCGACGTCGCCCAGGCGGCGACCCGGCTCGAGAGCGCCAGGCAGGAGCTGGCGAAGATCTCGGCGCTGAACGACCAGGGGTTGATTGCGCGGAACCAGTTCGACGCTGCGAGAGCGGCCGTCGTGGACGCGCAGGCGGCGGTCACCCTGGCGCAGGCCCAGTTGGATCGCGCGGTCGCCGCGTCCGGCCGCGCCCGGATCACCGCCAGGTTTCCCGGCACGATCGTCAAGATCTGGCACAAGGAAGGCGACCTCGCCGTCGCCGCGGACACCGATCCCGTGATGCGCGTCGTGGATCCCACCCGCCTGCAGGTCGCCGTGACGCTCTCGCTGGCGGAGCTCGCGCGCGTCGCGCCAGGACAATCCGCGACCGTCTCGTCGCCGGGCGAGCCGCCGGCCACGGCCATGGTCACGAGCCGTCCGGCGCCGGCGACGGCGGCGGCGGCAGCGACGTCGGTCGAGATCCGCCTGTCGTTCTCCACCCCGACGACCCTGGCGGCCGACACGCCCGTCGAGGTCGAGATCCTGCTCGACGAGCGGCCCAACGCGATCGTCGTGCCTCGGTCCGCCGTCCAGAAGGACGACGACGCGACCTTCGTCATGGTCGCCGGCGACGACGGGCGCGCTCACCGGCACGACGTCCGCGTCGGCCTCACGACGCGCGATCTCGCCCAGATCGTCACTGGCGTCGCCGCGGGCGATCGCGTGATCACACGCGCCGCCAACGAGCTCATCGACGGCATGGCCGTGCGGGTCGAGCGCTAGTGCGCACGAGGTCCACCGGGCGGACGAGCGACTATGTCGGCCTGTGGATCGTCGGACTCACGATTGGCTGGTTCGAAGCGGCGATTGTCATCGACCTGCGCGCGTTGCTCTATCCCAACGGATTCGTGTTTCCGATCGCGATCATGCCGACACGTCTGCTCGCCGTCGAGGTCGCTCGTGAAGCGTGCAGCATCGTGCTGCTCGCGGCCGTCGGGTGGCTGGCGGGCTCGCGCCCGGCGGATCGCTGGGGCGCGTTTCTGCTGCTCTTCGGGATCTGGGATCTCGTGTACTACGTCGTGTTGAAGCTGGTGCTCGACTGGCCGACCGGAGTTTCCCTGGGCACGTGGGACGTCCTGTTCCTGATTCCGCTGCCGTGGGCCGGCCCGGTCTGGGCGCCGGCGCTGGTCGCCGCCGAGTTCGTCGCGATCGGCTCGTATCTGTACTTCACGGCCGAGCGGCCACGCGCCTACCGCCGCCGCGACGTGCTGGCACTGCTCACTGCGGCGCTCATCATCGTCGGCAGCTTCCTGGCGGAGTGGCGGACCGTAGCCGAATTGCAGGTCCCCGAGCACTTTCCCGCGACCGTGTTCATGATTGGCGTGCTGCTCGGCACGGGCTGGTTCGTCGCCGCCGAACGGCGTCCCGGCCGCTAGCGCCGGCGTGCCAGCGACAGCACGAACACGATCGCCGACAGGATGACGATGATCGGCCCGGTTTCGCGATGCAGCCAGGCCGCCATGATCGACCCGGCCTCGGTGACCACCAGCGCGATCGCCGCCGCGAAGACCAGCATCTCCGTGAGATTGCGCGACAGCCGCTTCGCCGTGGCGGCGGGAACGATGATGAGCGATCCCATCAGCAGCACGCCGAGGTAGCGCAGGCCCAGCGCCACCGTGAAGGCGAACGCCTGCAGGTAGAGGAGATTCAGCCGGCGCGGATCGACCTGCGCCGTGCGCGCGAGATCGGGCGAGACGAGCGCGACGACCAGCCGGTGCCGCTCCAGAACGATGAAGCCGGACACGACTGCGGCGCCCACGAGGCCGACGGTGATTTCCGTCGCGGTCAGGGCGCCCCGCCGGCCAAACAGTGCCTCGACCAGCTCCTCACCGGACGTCATCAGGCTGCCCACCGCCAGGGCCACGGAAAACACGACGCCGATAATCGTCTCGGTCGAGAGCCGGGTCTGCTGCTCGAGGGCCCAGACGGTGAGCGCGCCAAAAGCGAGCATGGCCGCCGCCCCGAACAGCGGATGCACGTGCAGCGCGAGCGCGAGCCCGATGCCCGGCAGCGCGACGTGCGACAGCGCGTCGGCGGCCAGCGTCATCCGCCGCATCACCGCAAAGCAGCCGACCAGCCCGGCCGCGATCGCCATGGCTCCGGAGAGCAGCAGATCAATGGTCATGGACGTGGTACGCGACCGACGTGCCGTACACCTGCTCCAGGCGCTCCGGCGTGAGGATCGTCCGGGGCGGACCGATGCACGCACTGCCGCGGCCGAGGCACAGCACGCGGGTCGCGTACTGGTAGACCACCGACAGCTCGTGCGAGATGAGCATGACGGTCATGCCGTGCTCCACCTGCAGGCGATGGGCGAGGTCGTTGAGGCGCTCCTGCCCGGCCTCATCCACGCCGGCCGTCGGCTCGTCGAGCAGCAGCACATTGGGACGGCCGATGAGGGCGAACGCCACGAGCAGCCGCTGAAACTCGCCGCCCGAGAGCGCGCCGACCGACTGACGGCACAGCCGGTCGCTCAACCCGACCTGCTGGAGCGCGCGCGGAATCTCCTCGGCGGGCACGCCGCCGATCGACGCCCGGGCGCGCAGGAAGTCGATGCCCGTGAGCGGCACGTCACGCTCGAGATCGAGCTTCTGCGGCACGTAGCCGATGCGCACGCCCGGCGCCCAGCGGACGGTACCGTCGTAGGGGATCGCGCCGATGAGCGCGCGGAACAGCACCGTCTTGCCGGCCCCGTTCGGTCCCACGATCGCCAGTGAGGTCCCCGGTTCGACCGAAAACGACAGGTCGCGCAGCACGGTGGTCTCGCCGAAGCGCACCGTTAGATGCGTGACGTCGAGGATGGTCGCCGGATCGTTCATTGGGCCGCGGCGACAGAAGCTTGTCACGCCCGCGAGGCCGGGCGCAATGCAGACCGAGCCGCGCCGGCCGAGTGGTCCGGCTACTTGCTGGTTTCGAAGACGATGCGCCAGTTGCCGGTCACGGCGCGCTGCCAGACCCTGACCCACGTCCCGTGCTGCGGGCCGGCGGAGGTCGTGGCGTCGTAGCCGCCGAGCGCCACGGCCAGGTCACCGGATCCCGATCGCTCGGTGCGCACGACCGTGTACGTCACCGACGTCCAGGCCGCTCTTGCCCACGCCACGGCCGCGTCGCGCCCGCTCATGGGCATGACCCCGTCGCGGTGCAGCCGCGCGGTCGCGGCGAGTCGCGCGGCCCACGCGTCGCCGCCGCCCGCCACCGCGCGCTCGGCATCGTCGATGGCCTCGTTCGCGGCCGCGCCGGTTCCAGGATCGGCGGCCGGCGCCGCGCGAAACTCGCTGGCGTTGCTCCAGACATCGGGCAGGGAAATGCCCTCGTCGAGCCAGACGCGGTAGGTGCCGTCGGGCTGGCGCTTCCACACGCTGAAGTACGCGCCCTTGGCCGTGATGTCCCTGGTGGTCTGGACGAGGTTGACATACGGTCCCGTCAGCCAGCCGAGCGAGCCATCTTCGGACATCTGCCCGGTGAACGGCTCCCACATCAAGCGGCTCAGGATCGGGAGCTTCGCCAGCGGCGAGGCGGCGAGGCGACTCTTCGCGGGACTCGTGGTCACGGCGGCGCCGCTCGCGCCGGGGTCGAGGCTGATCGAGTCCGGCGCAAAGAACGTCAGGAAGCCGTCGCGGACGCCGATCTCGGCGGTCGCCGCGGCGAAGGCGCGCTCGGTCGCCACCATTCTCGGCAGCGCCTGCGGATCGACCTGCGCGGCGATGGCCACCACGCCACCGCTGATGACCAGCACTCCGGCGAGCATCCTCATGGGCGGGTTCTCCGATCGCCTGGTCTGACGCGGCGGGCTACCGCCGCGCGGCCGGAGCGCTCAGGGCCTCTTCCGCGGCGGGCGCGGCGACCATCGGCAGGCGCAGCGTCGCGCGGCACCCCGTGCGCGTGGTGCGGTTTTCCAGCGAGATCGTGCCGCCATGCGCCTCGGCGATCTGGCGGCTGAGCGCCAGCCCGATGCCCGACCCGTTGGGCTTCGTCGTGAAGAACGGCACGAACAGGTTGGAGGTGTCCGACAGTCCTTTGCCTTCGTCCTCGACGTCGAGCTCGAACCAGTCGCCGCTCGCCTTCCAGCCGATCGACACGTGCCCGCCCGTCTCGAGCGAGGCGTCCACGGCATTGCGCACGACGTTGATCAACAGCTGCTCGAGCTGATCGGAATCGACGACGAGCCGGACGTCGGGCGAGGGCTGCACGCTGACCGGCAGCCGTTTCTCCAGCTCGACGATCCGGTTGACGAGCTCCTGCACGAGCAACTGGCGCGGGCGCGGCTTCGGCAGGCGCGCGAGCTGCGCGTACGCGCGGAGGAACCGGCCGAGCGCGCCCGATCGCTCCTCGATGAGCGAGAGCCCCTGCTGCACTTCCTCGCTGCGCTGGAATCCGGTCGCGCGATCGACGATTCGGCGGAGCGAGTGCGCGATCGACTTGATCGGCGTCAGCGAGTTGTTGATCTCGTGCGACAGCACGCGCACGATACGCTGCCAGGCCGCCTGCTCTTCCTCGCGCAGCGCCTGGCTCAGGTCCGTCATCACGACCAGAAGGTGCGGGCGGCCGTCGCGATAGAACATCGCGCGCCGCACCTCGTAGCGTCCGCGGCGCCCGCTGAACGTCCGGTCGATCAGGCGCCGCGGCTCGCCGGTCAGGTACTCGTCGAATCCCAGGGCGGCGGCCGGCTGGCCGACCAGCGTTTCGTCCGACTGGCCGAGCAGCTGTTCGGCGGCTTTGTTGACCAGGAGCAGTTGCTGATTCGGATCGAACGCGAACACCGCGACGGCAATCTCCTCCATCACGTGCGTGAGGAGCGCCGTGGATTCGACGGCTTCGGTGCGCTGGCGCTGCAGCGTGCTGCCGAGGTCGTTCACCTCGCGCATGACCATCGACATCGAGCTGCCGCTCTTCGCGCTGAGACCGCGAATCGAGTAGTCGCCTTCGCGCAGGGCGCCCAGCAGGTTGGCGACCAGATTGAGCGATCGCACCGCGAGCTGGCGCGCGGCCGACGCCGCCGCCAGCCACACGCCAATCACGATGACGATGAGCGTCCAGCGGACTTCCTCCGGGTGCGGCTGCGTCCAGAGGTAGATGCCGGCGAGGACGACCGCCGGCAGACCGCCGCCCAGCACGAGCAGCGTCAGCGCCAGCTCGAGATTGCGCGCGCGCGGGGCGCCACGACGCTGTGACAGGCGATCGGCCATCGACTACAACCCGAAATGCTGGAGGCGCCGATAGAGCGCGCTCCGGCTCATGCCCAGCTGCTCGGCGGCCTTGCGAACGTCGCCGCTGTGCCGCGCGAGGACTTTCTGAATGAAGATCTTCTCCGCCTGCTCGAGCGTCAACTCCTCGGCGGGCGGCGCCGGGCCGCTGCTGCCCTGCAGCCCGAGGTCCGCGGCGCTGATCGCGTGATCGCGCGCCATCAGCACCGCACGCTCGATCGCGTGGCCGAGCTCGCGCACGTTCCCCGGCCAGAGATGCGACTCCAGCGCCTGACGCGCCGACCGGTCGAATCCCTCGAACTCCGGCGGTAGCGCTCGCTGTACCGGGCGAGGTAGTGCTCGGCGAGCGGCCAGATGTCCTCGCGGCGCTCGCGGAGCGGCGGCAGGTGGATGCACGACCGTGTTGAGGCGGTACAGCAGATCCTCGCGAAACCGGCCGTCCGCGATCTCGGCCGCGAGGTCGGCGTTGGTCGCCGACAGCACGCGCACGTTGACGTAGGTGACGCGCGACGACCCGACCTTCTGCACCTCGCCGGTCTGCAGCACGCGCAGCAGCTTCGGCTGCAGCTTCGATCGGCATGTTCGCGATCTCGTCGAGGAACAGCGTGCCTTCGTCGGCCAGCTCGAAGCAGCCGATGCGATCGGTGCGCGCGTCGGTGAAGGCGCCCTTCACGTGACCGAACAGCTCCGACTCCGCGACGCCCTCCGACAGGCCGCCGGCGTTCATCGTGACGAGCGGCTTCGACGGCCCGTGTCGACAGCCGGTGCAGCAGGCTCGCCACGACCTCCTTGCCCGTGCCGTGCTCGCCGGTGATCAGCACCGCCGCGTCGGACGGCGCCACGCGCTCGATCGTCTCGCGCACGGCCTGCATCGCCGGCGCCTCGGCGATGAACGTCGGCAGGTCGCGCCGCTGCAGGCGCGCGTTCTCTTCCTGCAGCCGGCGGCTGCGCCGGAGCGCGCGCCGCAGCTCGAGCTGCGTCTGCACCGCCGCCAGCAGCTTCTCGTCGTCCCACGGCTTCTCGATGTAGTCGCGCGCGCCGCGGCGCATCGCTTCGACCGCGCCAGACACGCTGCTCCATCCCGTCATCACGAGCACCGGCAGCGTCGGGTCGATCGCCTTGATGCGATCGAGCAGCTCGAAGCCCTCGTGGCCGGACGTCGTGTCGCGGGTGTAGTTCAGGTCGATGAGCGCGACGTCGAAATCCGACCGCTCGAGCTCGCCAACCAGCTCCGCCGGCGACGTCGCCGTGGCGACGTCGTACCCCTCGCCGCCGAGCAGGAGCATCGAAGCGCGTCCAGGATGTTGACCTGGTCGTCGGCGATGATGACGCGGCCTTGGGAAGCGGTCATGACGTAGGTGCCGGGCCTGCGACCTGCGCGTCCCGGAAATGGGAATTATGTCCGGTTCCCGGGCCGGCGGGGAGCGTTCAGAGGGAAAGAAGGAAAACACGTGCCAAATCGGCCAAGCAACTTCCCCGCCGCCGCATTTCGCGGTTACGCTGGGGACCCGCGGGATGGCATGCGCCAGCCACGCGCTTGGCACGGCACTTGTAGCGCAGTGCAGGTGCGCGCCCCAGCCCGCGCCCGAGACCGACGCGCATGCCTACGCCACGCATTCTCGTCGCCGACGATCAGACCGACATCCTCCAGGCCCTGCGACTCCTGCTGAACGACGCGGGCTTCGACACCGATCTGGTGAGCTCGGTCGACGGCGTGCTGGCGCGCTGCACCAGCAGCCCTACGACCTGCTGCTGATGGACCTCAACTACACGCGCGACACGACGTCGGGCCGCGAGGGCCTGGACCTGCTCGAGCGCGTGCGCGACGCACGACGGTGTCCTGCCGATCGTCGTGATGACCGGCTGGGGCAGCATCGACACCGCCGTCGAGGCGATGCGGCGCGGGGCGCGCAGCTTCGTGCAGAAGCCGTGGGACGACACGACGCTCGTCGAAGTCGTCCGGCGCGAGATCGAAGAAGGCCTGGCGTCGCGGCGGCGCGACGCGCGGCAGGCGCGCGAGCAGGAAGAGGCGCGCCTGATCCAGCGCGCGCTGCTGCCCTCGTCGATGCCGGACGTCACGGGCTGCGACCATCGCCGCGCGCTGGACGCCCGCGTCGGGCATCGGCGGCGACTGCTACGACGTCATCCGCTTCTCCGACACGCGCGTCGCGCTGTCGATTGCCGACGTCGTCGGCAAGGGCCTGCCGGCGGCGCTCCTGATGTCGAACCTGCAGGCGGCCGTCCGCGCATTCGCGACCGACGCAGGTGCCGACCGCAGGACTTGTGCGCGAGCGTCAACCGCCTGCTGTGCCGCAACATCGTCGTCCGGCAAGTTCGTCACGTTCTGCTACGCCGTCGTCGACACGGTGGCGCGCTCGATCAGCTACGCGAACGCCGGACATTTCCCGCCGGTACTCGTGCGGCGCGACGGCGACCGCCGAACGGCTGACGCCCACCGGCCTGGTGCTGGGCGTCTCCCCCGACTGGGACTACTCGAGCGGCCAGGTCCCCGTCGCGCCCGGCGATCGGCTCGTCTGCTTCACCGACGGCATCACCGAAGCGCTGTCGCCGGACGGCGACGAATTCGGCGACGATCGGCTGGTCGATCTCGATCAGCGCGCATCGCACACAGTCCGCCGACGAGCTGGCCGGGTCGTTGGCCGACGCCCTCATCGCCTGGACCGGGGGCGCCGCGCAGGACGACGCGACGCTCATCGTCGTCGCGATCGACTGACGATCTCGGGACCGGCGGCCGGACGCGCGGCACGAGCGAATCCGGCTTCCCGTGAATCTGTTCGACCCGCATCAGCCGCGCGACGCGCTTGTCGCTGACCGCTCCGCGGTCCTCTTTGAGGTCCCGCAAGCGCGGTCGCAGGCAGCGTTGGCCGCTGGCGGCACGAAACGCCCGGAGCTTCCTCCGCAACACCAAGTCCCGCTACGCGCGGGCCGACGGGTTCCGGCGGCCCCACGCGTAGAACCCGCTGCGGGTCACACGCAGGCAGCGGAACACGATCGTCACCGAGTGGCAGGCCTTCCCCGTGGCGATGAACGCAAGTCTCGTCGCTGGTCCTTCGCGAAGAAGGCCGCGGATCTTGGGATCTCGTGCTCCTTCTCGACCACCCGCACTTGTTTGCGCAAGCCGGGTGACCTCTCTCGCTCCTCCTTCGCCGGCGCGGTCTCGTCCTGCATCCGCCGGCGCGCGCGAGTGCCCCACCCAGTCCCGGAGTGCCGTCGGCACCAGATTGAACTCGCGCGCGACCGCGGCCATCGTCTTTCCACTGTCTCGCACGAAGGGGGCCGCCTGCTCCTTGAAACTCCTCAGAAAACTTTGTCGTGGTCGTCGTCTCGGGGCTCGGTTGCCTTCGTGGGACATCGTAGCCGCTTTACAGAAGGTGTCTGGCGCACCGAATCGGCATCGGCTGTAGCGAGTTGACCGTCCACTAGGGCGTCCGAATTCAAGAGAACGGCCGAATGGTCAACGAGTCGCGGAGTCGAACTCAATAATCCCTGCGGAACAGCGCCGATTTCGTAGGCACAAATCTTGTCCGCCGAGCCCAGCATTGTGTAGTTCGAACGATATCGTAGGTCATCCATCTGCTCCTCGAAGGTCGCGAACGTAAAGCTTGCTGCTTCCGTTCCTGTCGCCTGGGACAATCTGACGCTGAGACACGAGTCGCAGGTTGGTTCGCGCGGTGACATTGGCGTCGGGTTCCACAGCTAACACGACACACAGCTAACACGACTCTTGACAGCGCTACGGGTGGCTGGCACGATATCCGCGCTGCCCACCAAGTTTCGCCCGCGAGGCGCACCGTGGTCGATGATCTGTACGCGCAGCATCGCCTCATCATTGAACAGGTGATACATCGTGTGTCCCTGCACTTTGGATTCCAGCGCGCGGACCGCGACGACTTCGCGCAGGACACGCGCGTACATTTGATAGAACGCGGGCTTGCACCCTTCGTAGGCCGTAGGTCGATAGCCGCCTATTTGTCGAGGACTGTCTCGAACTTCGCAATCGACTGGATTGAAGCACGCGGGCGGCGGCGGTGGTTGAGCAACCGACGGATCGCTGCGATGTCACTGGCCGACGTTCTGCCCGATACCTTACCTGGTTCTATCGAAACGCCCGAACAACTGCTCATTCGCGCTGAGGCTGCACGGGCAGATCGCTACCGTCTCGCGCTGCTTATGGCCGCGCTCAAGTGCCTGACGCCCTTCGACCGCCGGCTCTTCGTTCTCAAATTCGTGCGCGGGGTGGACGTACCGACGATTGCAGCACAGTACCGTCTCTCGCGCCGCGCCGCGTATCTGCGCATCTATCGAATCCGGGACCGGTTGCGTTGCGAAATCGCGCGCATTGAGCATCGGCTCGGCGAGGAAGGAAGGAAGGAAGGAACGCTTCCCCCAAGCAGTATGAGCCGGCCGCGACAGCAGGATCACCACCGGCCCGGCAAAAACGGCGCAGGATGCAGACGCAGATCTGAATCCTCCTGATCGGTCGCGCGGATATTCGGAACCTTCACTCATGCGAGACCCTATGATCCACGGCTCTCCGCACGTGCCTTTGAACATTTGGTCGTAGCGTACAACGGCATCTCCGGCCGCGACCCCAACGCCCGTTGATCATTCAGTCGCCCGACCGTCAGGGTCGCGTTTCGCCCAGAACCGTTAAGCACCCGCTAGCTCTCCGTTAGCTGCGTGTTGGCAGCAAGACGAGAACTTTCTGGTCACTTGCCGTCTATCAATACAGGAAATGGACCGGAACTGGCGATCAATGACCCCCGTGCCTGAGTTTCAGCATTGGCGACGAAGGATGGACGCCATAGCGACAGTCGCCATTCTTCTCACGTGCGCGTTCATGGTGTGGCGGAATTGGCCGGCCTCCCGTCAGCGCTCACTGCCGGTACCGAAAGACCCGGTCATGTTCGCTCGCGTACCTTCCCTGGGTGATCCCCACGCGGACGTCGCCGTGATTGAATTCGCTGACTTTCAGTGCCCATTCTGCAGTGCATTCGCGAAGCACACGCTCCCCGCGCTTAAGAGGAAGTACCTCGACTCCGGCAAGGTTCTCTTTGTGTTCGAGCATCATCCCCTAGAGCGTCTGCATCCTCTGGCACGAATGGCGTCGCAGGCAGCCGCCTGCGCGGACGACCAAGGTCAATTCTGGGCGATGCACGACCTGCTGTTCGACGACCAAACACAGCTCGGTGATGACAGCCTTCGGAGACGAGCAAGGTCCCTTGGGCTTGATTCGCCTCGATTTGAAGCGTGCCTCGGGAGAACAAGCGAAGTGGACCCGGTCAGAGACGACAGTTCGACGGCGGATTGATTGGGCTTGACTGTGACACCAGCATTTCTGATCGGGAAAGTGCAAGCAGATGGAAGGCTGAAGGTCGGGTCTGTGTTGGCTGGCGCGAGAACCCTCGAGGAATTCGCCAAGGCAATCGATCCGCTTCTGTCTCCGTCTTCCGGGAGGCATTGAAAGTTCATTTCTGAGGTGTTCAGAGCTGCAACGGTTTGGCGGCAGGTTCCTTAGCGGAGGCGTGGCATGAGGGCTATTAGAAATCTATCGTTCCTGTTGCTGGTGGCGGTGTGGACACTCACGCACTCGGTCCCCGCTCGGGCTGATCTGAGGGTGCGTAGGCGAAGACTCCTTCGGCCAAAGTCCGCCGGCGGGTCCATATTTCTGCAGCAACAACTGCTGCAGTAGCGTGGCCGGGCTCGAGTTTGAGGACACCGTCGAAACGTTCTGCGAAGCGTACGGCGAGCCCGATTGGGGCCTGTCAACCTGGGACGCATCCACTTCGACGTCGACTGAATGTGACGGGTTTGTCGTCTATTGCGCCTGCACACCGCCGCCGTTCTCGACGCAACAACGCTGGCGGTAACGGTGCGACGTCTCACTTATCTTGCCACGGCGACCAAGGCCGCCCCAATGAAGGAAGTAATGGCGGTCCTTTGCGTAGTCGCAGTCTTCGTCCTGGTCGGGCACGGGCAAGAAGGCGATGCGATTGTGGGTGGCCGGGTGATCGACGCGGCTTCGAGTACGCCAGTGCCCCATGCACACGTGAGCTTGACGGCGACGGGCCGGCCTGCGCACACCAGCTCCGTTTTCAGCGACGCCACTGGGGGGTTTGTATTCACCCGCGTTGCGGCTGGCCGCTACGAAATCGACGCCGCAGCAACCGGCTATGCGGATGGAGCGGTTGGCAAGTATTTTTTCGACGACCACGTCACGATTTTCAGTGTACAGGCTGGGGAGCGGTCACTGACGAATCGGGTCCTATTGTGGAAGCTGTCCGTCGTGTCCGGTGCCGTGACCGATGACCAAGGAGACCCGGCCGTCGGTGTCCAGGTCCAGGCGTTTCGCGAGGTTCCTTTTGCAGGCGGCCGGCTCTGGGCCTGGTCAGAATCGGAGCGTACCGATGACCAGGGTCGGTATCGACTGTCGGGCCTGGGACCCGGCGTTTTTGTAGTGGCAGTTCCGGGCAAAGGGGCGAAAGCGAGTGGATTGTCAGATATTCGGCCCGTCTATTTTCCTTCGGCCGTCTCGGTGGACCGGGCTGAACTTGTGGTGGTTCGTCCAGGGGAAGACCGGGCAGGCGTAAATATCTCGCTTCCTCCGGAAGGGCGAACGTACAGCGTGACTGGCACAATCGCGACCGGTGTTCCTGGTGGGGGAAGCTACACGGTTAGACTCTCGCCGTCGGATGTGAGCCTTACCACGCGGTTAGACATTAAAGAGGTTTCCGGTTCAACCGGCAGCGGATTCAGGTTTGACGGTATTCTGCCTGGGTCGTATCGCTTGTCCGTGGCCACTGTTCCGTCCGGAGCCCAAGTCCTCGGACCGGGGATGGTACGAAGTGGCGTCATTCGCGGAACTGACACGTTGCCGCCGACACCGGAAACGCCGACACTCTGGGGCGAACTTGTAGTCGTCGTCGGCGACGCGGATGTGACGGGCGTAACCATTACCTTGAGTGAAGCAGGCCGCATTTCAGGCCGCCTGAAAGTCGAAGGTCAACTCGGTGCGCCGCCTGTAACCGGTTCGACCCAAGCAGCGGTCATAGTTCAGCCAGCAGACGGCCGCGAAGTGGGGGCGGTTCCGCTCGCGCGAATCGAGGCGGATGGGAGTTTTCGTTCAGTGGGTCTACCTCCGGGCCTTTACGAAGTTGCCCCTCTGACAGCGTATGGTCCCCTTCACGGCTGGAGTCTCATGTCCCTGCTCGTGGCCGGCCGCGAGATGGCCGGTCGCCCGATTGAATTGGGACGCACCGACGTAACCGGCGTCCTGATAACCGTCACCGACACGGTGACGGAAATGGCCGGGACTGTTCGCGACCAGCAGGAGCATCCCCGTGTCCGAGTCAAAGTCTTGGCCTTTGCGAGAGATCCCACCTTGCGGTACCGGCTGACTTGGTCACCGGCTCGTATCGCATCGACACTGTCGAACGACGACGGTACATACCGGCTCACAGGACTCTTACCGGGAGACTATTTGGTCACGGCGCTGAGTGGGGAGTCCGAGCCCTGGAGTGTTCCCGTCACATTTGAGACGCTGGCGCGCTCCGGCGTGTCGGTCACGTTGCAGCCGGGGCAGACGCGAAACGTCGACCTCAAGCTTTTGCGTTAGGTGACCAGTGAGGCCATAGAGCGGCGCTAGGAGCTGAAGGTACAGCGGCCCTGGATGAGCCCATCCATACCTCGATGTCAGGCCGACCGGCTGCCAGCCTGTCAGGACTCGGTAGACGGATAGATCGATGAGCGCCAGATCCGAATCGGGTGCTGTGTCGCTCAGCCAACGGATCACGGCGACCGCAGCAGCCAGAAGCACTGCTGCTGACAGTGTGTAAGCCAGGTAACTCTTCTTCAGCACCATTTGGCTCGATCCGGTCAAGGGCAGCCTTGTGCGCTACCTTGGGCAGAGCGCTTGATCCAATACAGTGGACGGTCCAGTTACGCGGCTTGGGTCAGTCTCCGTTCGCGCGTCGCCGGGCTCATCCGACCCGCCGATGAGTGCCGACGTGGCTGGTTATAGAACACTTCGATGGAGTCGGACAACTCCATCGTGGCGTCGCGATGGCTCGCGTACCGTTCGCCATGCCCGCCCTACAGCGTCGACAAGAAGGTCTCCATGACCGCGTTCTCGTGGCAGTTGCCGCGGCGGCTCATGCCTGCAGACGATCCCGTCCGCTTCGAGGCGGCTTGATGGTCCTCGCTCACGCGATACCTGAATGGTCTAGCGCTATACTGCCTGCAGGGAGCGCGCGACGTGGGCAAAATCGCGGCCGCCTGTCTGCTCGGCATCCTGGCATGGCCGGGCGTCTCGCAGCGCGGCACGCCGCCGCCGACGCCACCTCCGCCTACCGGTCGCGGCGCGCCGCTTCCCCCGCTCACCATCCAGCCGGCCACGCCGCTGCGTCCGCCGGATGTGATCTTCCTGCCCAGTTCCGACGAAGTGGTCGATGGAATGCTTCGCCTGGCGAACGTGCGCCGCACCGACGTCGTCTACGACCTCGGCTGCGGCGACGGCAAGATCGTCATTGCCGCGGCGCGGAAATTCGGAGCGCGCGCGGTCGGCATCGACATCGACCCCGAGCGGATCCGTGAAGCGACCGCCAACGTCCGACAGGCGGGCCTCGACGATCGCGTGACGCTCGTCCTCGGCGACATCTTCGATCCCGCCATCTCCATCCGCGACGCGACGGTGGTCACGCTCTACCTGCTGCCCTCGCTCAACCGGCGCCTCCGGCCGCGGCTGATGCAGGAGCTCACGCCGGGCAGCCGCGTCGTCTCCAACAGCTTCGACATGGGTGAGGACTGGCCGCCCACGCGGACCGAGCAGGTCGGCAACTTCACGATCTACCTCTGGACCATTCCGCCGCGCACCGCGGGCGAGTGACGTGACGGCCATCGGCCATCGGTGTTAGGCTGGGCGTTTGTGGCGTCGACAGGACGGACTGCCGCGGGGCCGCGGTTGCGCGCCTGGTTTCTGAGGGATCTCGGCGATCTCCGCGACTCCGGGTCGCGCCACACGCACACCGCGCCGTGGTGGCAGGTCATGTGCCTCACCGGCGTGGACTACTTCTCGACCCTCGGCTACCAGCCGAGCATCGCCTTCCTTGCAGCCGGGTTCCTCTCGCCGCTGGCCACGCTCGTCCTCGTTCTGGTCACCCTGTTCGGCGCGCTGCCGGTCTACAACCGGATTGCGGCGCTGAGCCCGCACGGTCAGGGCAGTCTGTCGGTCCTCGAGGAGCGGCTGCCGCGATGGCGCGGTAAGGCCCTCGTGCTCGTGCTGCTCGGGTTTGCCGCGACCGACTTCGTGATCACGATGACGCTCTCGGCCGCGGACGCGACCGAGCACATCCTCGGCAACCCCAACGTGCCGCTGTGGATGCACCACCAGCTGGGCGTGACCCTGCTGCTGCTCGCCCTGCTCGGCGCGATCTTTCTGAAAGGGATTCCGCGAAGCGATCTGGCTGGCCGTGCTGCTCGTCGCGCTTTACCTGGCGTTGAACACGTTCATCGTCGGCTACGAGCTCGTCGAGCTGTGGCGGCATCCGGCCGTGCTGGGCGACTGGCGCCGCCACCTGTTCGAGCAGCAGTCGAATCCGCTGATGATGCTGGCGGTCGCCGCGTTGTTGTTCCCGCGCCTGGCCCTCGGTCTGTCGGGCTTCGAGACGGGCGTCGCCGTCATGCCGCTCATCGAAGGCGGCGGCGAGGACGACGCCGCGCGGCTGCGCGCGCGGATCGCCGGCGCGCGCAAGCTGCTCGGGACGTCGGCGCTGATCATGAGCGTGCTGCTCATCGGCAGCTCGATTGTCGCGACGACGCTGATCCCGCCCGAGGCGCTCTCGTCGGGCGGCGCGGCGAGCGGGCGCGCGCTGGCCTTCCTCGCCCACCGCGATCTCGGTGACGTCGTCGGGTCGCTCTACGATTTGTCGACGATCGCGATTCTATGGTTTGCCGGCGCATCGGCGCTCGCGGGCCTGCTCAACCTGGTCCCGCGCTACCTGCCGCGGTACGGCATGGCGCCGGACTGGGCCCGCGCGACTCGTCCGCTCGTCCTGCTGATCACCACCATCGGCTTCATCGTGACCATCATCTTCAACGCCGACGTCAACCAGCAGGGCGGCGCCTACGCCACGGGCGTGCTGATGCTCATGACGTCGGCCGCGTTCGCCGTCACGATTGCCCTGCCCTACAGCCGCGCGCGCTTCGTGCCGATCACGCTGCTATTCGTCTACACGACGATCGCGAACATCATCGAACGGCCGGAAGGCATCAAGATCGCCACCTGGTTCATCCTGACGATCGTCGGGTCGTCTCTCATCTCGCGCGTGATGCGATCGACCGAGATTCGCCTCGAGGGCATCGACTACGACGACAGGGCGCTGCAGTTCGTGCGGGAGGCCGCGGGACGCGAGTCCATGCGCATCATCGCCAATCGCCCGGACACCGGACAGCGGGAGGAGTACGAGCGCAAGCTCGCCGAGGCCAAACGGTCCCACCACCTGCCGGACGACGAGCTGGTCCTGTTCCTGGAGGTCCGGCCGGGTGACGCGTCCGAGTTCTCGAACGTGCTGCACGTATCGGGGCACTTCGTCGGCGAGTTCCGCGTGCTGCGCTGCACGAGTCCCGCGATTCCCAACGCGATTGCCGGATTGCTGCTGGACCTGCGCGATCGCACGAACTGCCTCCCCCACGCGTACTTCGGCTGGACCGAAGGCAATCCGATCGTGTACCTGCTCAAGTTCCTGGCCTTCGGCGAAGGCGACACCGCCCCGGTGTGCCGCGAGGTGCTCCGCCAGGCCGAGCCCGACCCCGAGCGGCGGCCGCGCATCCACGTCGGCTGACGGCTCAGCCGCGCGCGAGCGCCGCCTCGAGCCGGTCGATCAACTCCGCCTGTGCCACGTTGATGAGGCGGCGCGCCTCGGCCCCGGAGAAGAACGCGACCCGGTCGATTTCCGGAATGGGGATCTGGCGGCCCGACCGCGGCGGCCATTCCGTGGTCGTCATCACGCTCGCGACGGTCGCCGGATCGCAATCGCCCTCGAATGCCCAGGCGTGCACGATCTTGCCGCTGCGCTGCGTGATGGACCCGAGCGGAAGGTAGGGGCCGCACGGCGCGAAACCCGTCTCTTCGCGGAACTCGCGGATGGCTGCGTCGAGCGACTGCTCCCCCGCGTGAACGCCGCCCTTCGGGATCGTCCAGGCCCCCTCCTCGCGGCCGGTCCAGTACGGACCGCCGGGATGAGCGAGCAGCACCTCGACGCGCGCGCCGCGCCGCCGGTACAACAACAAGCCCGCACTTTCCTTCTGGGCCATGCGTCGCGGCCAACGTTACGACGTTTTGACACGTGTGACTAGACCCGAGAGTGGCGCAGGCGCAGAGCATTGCCGATGACCGACACCGAACTGAGGCTCATCGCGGCCGCCGCGAAGACCGGGCTCAACAGCCAGCCGACGACCGGATAGAGCACGCCCGCGGCAATCGGCACGCCGGCGGAGTTGTAGACGAAGGCGAAGAACAAATTCTGGCGGATGTTCGCCATCGTCTGGGACGAGAGCCGCCGAGCCCGGACAATCGCGCCCAGATCGCCTTTGACGAGCGTCACCGATGCGCTTTCCATCGCGACATCCGTGCCGGTGCCCATGGCGATGCCGACGTCCGCGCGCGCGAGCGCCGGGGCGTCGTTGATGCCGTCGCCGGCCATGGCGACCGTTCGCCCGTCGCGCTGGAGACGCGCGATCGCCTCGGCCTTCTGATCGGGCAGCACGCCGGCCAGGACCTCGTCGATGCCGAGTTTGCGCGCGACGCCCCGCGCGGTCGCCGCATGGTCCCCCGTGAGCATCACGATCCGCAGGCCCTCGGCCCGCAGCGCACGAATGGCATCAGCCGCGCTCACGCGCACGGGGTCGCTCACGCCCAGCAGGCCGGCGGCGCGTCCGTCGATCGCCACGTAGACGACCGTTTGCCCTTCCTGTCTCAGCGCTTCGGCGCGATCGCCGACCGCGGTCACGTCCACGCCGGCCGCCTGCATCAGCGCGGCGTTTCCGACCGCCACCGCGCGCCCGGCGACTCGTCCGGTGACGCCCTGGCCGGTGTGCGAGGCAAAGGCCTCGACGGCGCCAATCGTCGCGTGCCGCGCCTCGGCGCCGCGGACAATCGCGGCCGCCAGCGGATGCTCGCTGGCCCGCTCGAGCGCGGCCGCGGCGGCCAGCACGTCCGCCTCGGCGACGCCGTCCGCCCAGCTCACCGAGGTCAGCTCGGGCCGTCCCACGGTGAGCGTGCCGGTCTTGTCGATGACGAGCGTGTCGACCTTGCGCAGCAGTTCGATGGCCTCCGCGTTGCGGAACAGCACGCCCATCGTCGCGCCGCGACCGGTCGCGACCATGATCGAGATCGGCGTGGCGAGACCGAGCGCACACGGACAGGCGATGATGAGCACGGCCACGGCGTTGACGAGCCCGTGCGCCATTCTGGGCTCCGGGCCCAGCCAGGCCCAGACAACGAACGTGATCGCGGCGACGGCGACGACGGTCGGCACGAACCAGGCCGACACGCGATCGGCCAGTTGCTGCACCGGCGCGCGGCTGCGCTGCGCCTCGGCGACCAGCGCGACGATCCTGGCGAGCAGCGTGTCCGCGCCCACGCGCTCCGCGCGCATCACCAGGCTGCCGGTGCCGTTGATCGTGCCGCCGACGACCGCATCCCCCGCCTGCTTGCGCACGGGCGTGGGCTCGCCCGTCACCATCGACTCGTCCACGTTCGAAGCGCCCTCGACGACGCGCCCGTCCACCGGGACCCGCTCGCCCGGGCGGACGCGCAGACGATCGCCGGGCTGCACGTGCTCGATCGGCAGGTCGTCTTCGACGCCGTCTGCACGAACGCGGCGGGCGGTCTTCGGCGCGAGCCCGAGCAGCGCCCGAAGCGCGGAGCTCGTCTTGCTCCGGGCACGCAGCTCGAGGACCTGGCCGACGAGAATGAGCGTGACAATCACCGCGGCCGCCTCGAAATACACGCCGACGCCGCCATCGGCGTTGCGAAACGCGGGAGGAAACAGGCCCGGGGCCAGCGTCGCCACCACGCTGTAGCCGTACGCAGACCATCACGCCCAGTCCGATGAGCGTGAACATGTTCAGATGCCCGGTACGCAGCGACGCCGCGAAGCGCTGATAGAAGGGCCACGCGCACCAGAGGCAGACGGGCGTGGCGAGCAGCAGCTCGACGAGCGACCGCGATCGCGCCGACCAGGTCCCGGCGCCCAGCACCATGTCGCTCATGGCGATCGCGACGAGCGGGATCGTGAGCGCGGCCGCGACCCACAGCCGGCGCGTCATGTCCGCCAGCTCGTGATTCTCGGGCTCCTCGGCGGTGATCGTCCTGGGCTCGAGCGCCATGCCGCAGATCGGGCACGCGCCGGGCTCGTGCGTGACGATTTCCGGGTGCATCGGACAGGTCCACTCGACGGCGCCGGTCGGCGCGGACGGGCGGACGGCCGGCGCGGGCGCGGTCGTCGGCACGCGCGCGGACGGCGTCGGCACGGGCGCAAGCGGCGGCGTCCCTGGTCCGGGCCGGCGAGTGACCTGCAGCGGCGCGGCCGCCGTCATCGAGCGCGGACCGCGCGCCAGCCAGCCATCCGGATCGCCGGAAAACTTCTCGCGGCAGCCGGGACTGCAGAAGTAGTAGGTCGTGCCCGCGTGATCGAACGAGCCGCCGCGAGCCCGAGCGGGATCGACGGTCATCCCGCAGACCGGATCAATCGCGCGCGCCGGGTCGGACGTGTCAGGGTGAGCCATCTGTCTGTCGCGGGCGCCCGGTTAACCAGGCCCCCGCCTCAATCGTAGTATTACTGCACAGCGTGGTCGCGTCGTGCGGAATCCGGCGCAACGCACGCTGTCGGGAGGCCGCATGATCGACCGCCTCGTCCGGCAGACTCGTCACGCGCTGCGCGTGCTCGCACGCGCGCCCGTGTTCACGCTGACCGCGGTGCTCTCACTGGCCATCGGCCTCGGCGCCAACGCCACGATCTTCACCGTCGCCAACGCGCTGCTGCTCGTCCCCACGCACGGCGTCCGGGACATGAATCGCCTCGTGGACCTGGGCCGGACCGAGCACGGATCGGGCTTCGACACGGTCTCCTATCCGACGTATACGGACCTGCGGGATCACAACCGCGTCTTCGACGGCGTCTTTGCGATGCGCTTCGAGCCGCGTGCGGTCAGCCTGGCCAGCCCCGATGGCGCCGACCGCGCGTTCTCGCAGCAGGTCAGCGCGAACTACTTCGACGTGCTGGGCCTGCGGCCGGCGCTCGGTCAGGTCTTCCACGGCCGCGACGAACAGCTGGGGGTGCCGCTGCGACAGACCGTCGTCAGCTACGCATTCTGGCAGCATCGGCTGGCCGCAGATCCCGGCATCGTCGGACGCGACCTCGTGCTCAACGGCGATCACTTCACGGTCGTGGGCGTGGCCCCGCAGGGTCATACCGGCACGACCATTGTGGCGCCCGACCTCTGGGTGCCCCTGACGGCCTACGCTCAGGCCATGCCCACCGACCGGCTGCTGCACAGCCGCGAAAGCTCATGGCTCGTGATGGGCGCCCGGCTCAAGCCAAACGTGCCGATCGAACGCGCGCGCGCCGACGTCGACGCCATCGCGGCGGCGATGGCGTCCGAGTACCCGGACGTCTATGCCGACCGGGGAATCGCGGTCGCGCCGGCCAGCCGGCTGCCCGGGATGCTCGGCAGCTTCGCCATTCCGTTCATCGGCGTGCTCGCGGTCGTCGTCGGCCTCGTGCTGCTCATCGCGTGCACCAACCTCGCGGGCATCATGCTCGCGCGCGCCGCGGCCCGGAGCCGCGAGGTGGCCGTGCGCCTGGCGCTCGGCGCGTCCCGCGGGCATATCGTCGCCCAGTTTCTGACGGAAAGTCTGCTCGTCTTCGCGGCGGGCGGTGCGGCGGCGTTGATCCTCTCTCGTGTGATGACGACGGTGCTGGTCTCGTTTCTGCCGGCGCTGCCGGTGCCGATTGCCATCGACTTCGCGCTCGACGGCGCGTGCTGGCGTTTGCCGCCGGGCTGGCGCTCCTGACCGGCGTGCTGACCGGCCTGGCCCCGGCACTGCAGAGCACGCGGGCGACGCTGGCCACCGACCTGAAGGCCGACACCGCCGGCGCGGGTCGTCAGCGGCTGCGTCACGGCTTTATCGCCGCGCAGATGGCGCTTGTGCCTCGTGCTGCTGGTATCAGCGGCGCTCTTTCTGCGGGCCTTCATCGCCGCGACGTCCGTACAGCCGGGCTTCGACATCGATCCGATCGAAATCGTCTCGCTCGATCTCTCTCTGCGCGGCTACCCGGACGCGCGGGCGCTCGAAGTCACCGACCTGCTGCGCAGCCGGCTCGCGGTGCTGCCCGGCGTGTCTCGCGTGGCCGCCGCGGCGGTCGTGCCCCTCGATGGCGGCGGCCTGGGCCTCGGCGGTATCCGCCCAATCGACGGCATGTCCAATGGCGAAGGCGATCTCGACTGGAACGTGGTGTCGCCGGAATTCTTCGCGACGATCGGCCTGCCGATCCTGCGCGGACGGGCATTTGCGCCCGGCCGATCGGATCGGCGCGCCGGATGTCGCGATCGTCAACGAGACGTTGGCAGCGCGGTTGTGGCCGGGGCGGGATGCCCTCGGCCAGCGGATCGAAATGGGTGACTTCAGGCCCGGGCGCGAGCAGGTCGATCGGGTGCTGACTGTCGTGGGCATCGCGCGCGACGCGAAATACCGCTGGCTGGGCGACCACGCCCGCAGCTTCCTGTACGTGCCGATGGCGCAGCACCCGTGGCAGACGCCAAACGTGTTCCTGCGGCGCGCGCCGGGGCTCGCCCTTGGCGCGCTGACCGCATCGGTACGGGGCGTGCTCAAGGACATCGATCCGAACCTGCCGATGTTGCGTGTCGAATCCCTGCACGACGTCGCGGACGTCGGTCTGCTGCCGCAGCGGCTGGCGGCGTCGGTGGCGGGATCGCTCGGGGGCGTCGCGCTATTGCTCGCGGCGATCGGACTCTACGGCGTCACGGCCTTTACGGTGGCCCGCCGCACGAGGGAGATTCGGCGTCCGCGTGGCTCTGGGAGCCAGCGAGCCCCGCGTCAAGGCGCTGATTGTCGGACAGGCATTGAAGCTGACCGCCGTCGGCGGCGCCATCGGCCTGGCCGCCGCCCTGTCGCTGACCCAGCTGCTCTCCGGACTGCTGTTTGGAATCTCGCCGCTCGACCCGCTCGCGTTCGGCGGCACGGTCGCGGCGCTCTTCGCCGTGACCGTCGTCGCCAGCTACGTGCCGGCCCGGCGCGCGGCGAAGGTCAATCCCGTCACCGCACTCCGGACGGATTAGTGCCGCGCTGAGCCCGCTCGCCCCTCAGCCGATCGCGCGGCCGATCAGCACCACCACGATTGAGCCGCGCCTCGGGCTAGAGGCCGCCCACGCCAGGGGGCAGCTTCATGTTGAGGGACTTCATCAGGTCGATGAGCTTGGCCTTCACGTCGTTGGCCTTGGTGACGGCGGTCTGCATGTCGCCGCTCGCCTGCGCGGCGGTCGCGTCCGCCCATTCCTGTGAAGCGGCCGCGAACCCGGTCTTGGCGTCCTCGACCTTCTCTTTCGTCAAGCCGGCGGGCACGCCCTTGCTCTTGCTCAGCGTGTCCACGCGGCTCTGGAGCGCGGTCATCATGCCGGAGACGGCCGCGGAGGCGCTGGTCCATTCGGTCGTCAGCTCCGTCTTCTTCGCAGCGATGGCCGTGCTGAGCGAGCTGACCTGCGCGGGCAGTGCCTGCGCCTGCGTCAGGGCCGCGGCGTAGTCACCCTTGTTGAAAGCGTCCTGCGCCGCCGTGAGCGCGCTCTGCACGGCGCGCGCCTCGTCGGGTACGTATTTCATGGCGTCCGCGCTCACCGCGCTGAACGAATCCTGCGCGGTCGTGAGCGCGGCCTGCGCGGGATCCTTCTGGCTCGCGCACGCCATGACTGCGAGCGCGAACACCCAGGCACACACCGTTGTGAGCTTTCGCATGCTTCCTCCTCGACGCTCAGGGAATGCGCAGCTTCTGCCCGATCTGGATGAGATCGGGATTCTTGAGCTGATCCTGATTGGCTTCGAAAATCTTCGTGTAGAGCGATGCGTCACCGTAGAACTGCTTGGCGATCTTCGAGAGCGTGTCGCCCTTCTTCACTTCGTACCACTGCGTGGCGTCCCACGCGCCCGGCGCGTCCGAGCCGGGAGTAGCAGGGTTGTCGACCATGGTGTCCTCCGGGGAATGCGCTCACGCGCCCGCGCACGCCAAACGCCCGCGGTGATACCCTCCCAGCATGTCGCAACGACGACGCGTCTCGGTATTGATCGTAGGGCTGAGCCTCGGAACGGCGCTGCTGGCGCACGCGCTCGATCCGGATGGTGCCGGCGCTCAAGGTCGCGGGGGCCGGGGAGGCGTCGCGATCAAGCCGGGAGAGTCGTGCCCGCCCGGCATGACGGAAGTCCGGCCGGGCACCTGCCAGGCGCCGGAGTTCCCGCCACCGGCCATCACCGACTACCACCCGCGCTCCACGCTGGTCACACCCGCGCATCCGGTGCCGCGGGCGAAGTTCCCCGTCGTGGACTTCCATGGTCATCCGCAGAACCGCATCTTCTCGGCCGAGGCGTTTGCCGGCCTGGTCGCCGCGATGGACTCGCTGAACGTCCGCATCATGCTCAGCGCCGACAACCTGTCGGGCGCCAGACTGCAGCAGGCGCTCAGCGTCATCAAGGCGTCGCCGACCCCGGATCGCGCGCGGATCCTGGCCGGCATCGACTTCAACGGCGTCGGCCCGGGCTGGGCCGACAAGGCCATCGCGCAACTCGAGGCGGACGTGAAAGCCGGCGCCGTCGGCGTCGGTGAGATCTCGAAGGCGCTCGGCCTTCGCTATCAGAAGGCAGACGGCACGCGCCTCCACATCGACGATCCGGATCTCGATCCGATCTGGGACGCGTGCGCGCGCCTCAACCTGCCGGCGTTCATTCACACGGCCGATCCGGAAGAGTTCTTCCAGCCGATCGACATGAAGAACGAACGGTGGCTGGAGCTGTCGCTGTTTGCCGATCGACGCTATCCACCCGAGCGGTTCCCCAAGTTCGAGGAGCTGCTCGCCGAGCGCGACCGGATGTTCCGCAAGCACCCGAAGACGCGCTTCATCGCGGCGCACCTCGGCTGGCTCGGCAACGACCTGGGCCGGCTCGGCAAGCTGCTCGACGAACTGCCGAACGTCTCGACCGAAGTCGGCGCCGTGCTCTACGACCTGGGCCGCCAACCACGCGCGGCGCACGACTTCCTCGTGAAGTATCAGGACCGTGTGCTCTTCGGCAAGGACGCTTTCGAGCCGAGCGAGTATCCCTACTACTGGCGCGTGTTCGAAACCAACGACGAGTACTTCGACTACTACCGCAACTACCATGCGTTCTGGAAGCTCTACGGTCTCGGCCTGCCCGACGAGGTGCTGAAGAAGCTGTACTACGCCAACGCCGAGCGGCTCACGCCGGGGCTGCCGAAGTAGGAAGTTAGAAGTCAGAAGTCAAGAGGCGGAAGTTGAAAGTCAGGACTGCGCCGATCTGCTACCGTCGCGGCGCGGTCACCGCGTCGATCCAGCCGAGCCTGGCGGTGAGAGGCTGCTCGCTGCCAACGACTTCCGGAATCGCGGCGAGAAACCGGCCATCGGGCGCGATGTCGAAGTCGATCCACTGCCGCGAAAACAGCGAGAACAGCGGCTCGGCCTTGCCCAGCTCGAGGGCCGGCTTCGTCCGCACCGGAACGGACACGACTCGGCCGTCAGCCGCGAGGTACACGATCTCCTGACCGTTTGGATTCCATCGGGCGATCAGGCTCGCCCCTCTCGAGATCGGCTGGGCCGGTCCGCCGGCCACCGGCGCGACGAGCACCTGCCACTGGCCCGACTCCGCCGACACGAACAGGTAGTAGCGGCCGTCGGGAGAAAACCGCGCGCCGAGCTCGGTCGCCGCGGACGTCCGCAGAGGCGTGGGAGTGCGCGGCTCGGCGAGTGGCACGGTCCACAGGTTGTAGTTGCCGCGCTCCGAGCGCTCACTGTAGATCAGCGTGCGGCCATCCGGCGAGACGTCCAGCGCATCACGCAACCGCGGCACAGCCGGCAGCACCGGCGAATCCGCCCCCGTCTCCAGATCCCTCATGAACAACTGCGGCGGCGAGCCGGCGGCCCGGCTGAACACCATGGCGCGCCGGCCAGACACGAGAATGGGATCCAGCTCGCTGCCGCGGTCGTCACCCGTCATCCTCGTCATCGTGTCGCGCGCCAGGTCGATCGACCAGATGTCCGTGGAACCGGTCGCAGGCAGCCGGCGGGTGAGCAGGACCTGTCGTCCGTCGGACGTCAACCTCAGCATCAGGTCCTCGCCGGGCGTCCCGACGGCGCCCGCTTCCCGTCCCGTGCGATCGACCCAGGCGAGGCGATCGCGATCGCGAATGCCGTGATACACCAGCGCACCCGTCGGGGCCGCCGAAAATGCCGCCACGCCGGTGCCAAGGAAGTACCGCACGGCATCGGCAATTGGCGCGGGCTCCCCTGACACCTGACCAGTGGCGGGATCGAATCGCCGTGCGACCAGCGTGCCTTCGCTCGCGAAGACGATGAACCCGCGGTCGACGAACTGGACGTTCGAGTCGACGGGCATCACGACGCGGGCCGGCCCGCCCACCTCAGCGAACATCAGGCGTCCGGTGCCGTCGCTCAGGCGGCGCGTGTACAGAAAATGCCGACCGTCGGGCAGCCACCACGGAAACTGGACGCGCGTCTCGCCCTGCGCCGCATCGGGGGTGACGACGTCCTCGACCGTCGAACCGGGAAGCGTCACGCTGTGAATGGCTTCCCCTTCGACGGAGGCGAACAGAATCCGTCCCGACGCCGACCAGGTCCCGGTCACCCCGATGCCTGTGCGCACGTCGCAAACCGGCACGGCGATCCCGGACGACAAATCGAGGCGTTTAAGCTTCCCGGCGGCGAAGAATCCGATCGACTGCCCGTCAGGCGCCCAGAACACCGAGATCGCGCGCTCGGTGCCCGGCAGTACCTTCGCGTCGACCGCGTGCAAGGACCGAATCCATATGAGCGAATTGCCGGCCTGATCCGTGGTGATAAACGCCAGCCGCCGGCCGTCGGGCGACAGCGCCATCGTCGTCGCTTCAAGTGTCAGAAAGTACGCGGTGGCGGGCGGCGCTACGAGCTGCAGTTCTTCGGCCTCGATTGCCGGCGGTGTGCTGAAAACGCGCAGCCATCCCACCGCCGCGACGACGGTCGCCAACGCCACCAGAGCCCACGGCAGCAGGGTCGCGCGCCGCGCGCCGCCCGGCGCCGATCCCGGCGGCGCGGCCGTCGCCTCCGCAATCGTCTCCAGCTCGAATGCAACGTCCTGCGCGGACTGCCAGCGCGCCGCGGGATCCTTCGTCAGGCACGCGCGCACCAGCCGATCGAACGCGCGCGGCACGTCTGGTCGAAGCGCCGATGGCGCTGGCGGGTCGTGGTGAACGATCGCGCCGGCGATGGCGGTCGTGGTGCCGCCGGCAAACGCACGCCGCCCCGTGGCCATTTCGTACAGGACCGCCCCCAGGGCGAAGACGTCGCTGCGCGCGTCAGCCGCTTGTCCCTGAATCTGCTCGGGCGACATGTACGGCGCGGTGCCCAGGAACGTGCCTTCTGCGGTGAGCGGTGCCGGCACCGCCGCCGTCGACACGTCGCCGCCGTCGCCGGCGGGGACCAAAGCCATCGATTTCGCCAGGCCGAAGTCGAGCAGCTTCACGCCGGAGGGCGTGATCATCACGTTGCCGGGTTTCAGATCGCGGTGGACGATCCCCAGCCGATGCGCGGCCGCCAGCGCGTCGGCAATCTGGCGGCCCCACGGCAGCAGCTGGCTCAGCGGCAACGGTGCCTTCTTGAGCCGAGCCGCGAGCGTGTCGCCCTCGAGCAGCTCCATGACGATGTACTCGACGCCAGCATCGTGGCCAACGTCATAGAGCGTGCAGATATGCGGGTGCGACACGCGCGAGATCGCCCGGGCCTCGCGTTCGAAGCGGGCGCGCGCGTCGGCGGACTCCGCGACGGCCGTGGGCAAGGTCTTCACCGCCACCGTCCGATCGAGCCGGCCGTCGCGCGCGCGGTAGACCTCGCCCATGCCCCCGGCGCCGAGGAGCGTCAGCACCTCGTACGGGCCGAGCCGGGTTCCGGGCGCAAGAGGCATGTGTCAGGTTGTGTCGAGGAATCCGCATTCTATCTCCCGTTGACAGTGGCGCGGCAGGCTCGTACCAATCGGCCGCAACTTCGGAAAGCCTCCGAACAAAGTCGAGTTTCGGCCCGTGGAGCACTGATTTATGACTGTCAGGAGACGCCTTCTCACCCTCACCGTCATCGGCGCGATCACCTTCGTCGTCTCGGCGGCCGTCACCACCGCCCGCCTCGAGGCGCAGAACCGCAAGAACTTCTCGATCGTCAACGAGGACAACGGGCACGTCGCGCTCGGCCTCGCGATTCGCAAGCTCGACGTCGCCGGCACGTTCATGCAGTGCCCGGCGCATCCCGACGACGAGACGAACGCGCTGTTCGCGCTGTTCGGGTACGGCATGGGCCTTCGGGTGATCGACCTGCAGAACAACCGCGGCGACGGCGGCCAGAACGAGATCGGCCCGGAGCTGTTCCGCGACATCGGCGTGCTGCGCACGGCCGAGCTGCTCGCGGCGCACCGGATTGACGGCGCCGAGCAGTACTTCACGCGCGCCATCGACTACGGCTACTCGTTCGACCCGAAGAAGTCATCAAGAAGTGGGGACGCGAGGAGATCGTCGGCGACTACGTACGCCTGTTCCGCACGCTGCGTCCCGACGTCGTCGTGACGATGAACATCCAGGGCGGCGGCGGCGACCGCGCGCACGAGGCGACCGACGATCCTCGTGCGCGAAGCGTACCGGGCTCGCGGGCGATCCGACGAAGTATCCCGAGCAGCTGCGCGAGGGACTGCGGCCGTGGCAGCCGCACAAGCTGTACTTCGCCGGGACGCGGATCAACGGCGTGCGGCCGCCCGGCACGGCCGGCGGCCGCGGCGGCGGCGGCGCGCCCCCAGCGTCAGGCGGGCCGTGGCACGTCGATCGCGTGGACATGTCGGCCTACGACCCGCTGCTCGGCCGCACGTACCCGGAGATCGGCACCGACGCGCACAGCAATCACAAGTGCCAGGGCACGGGCGGCCTGCCGCCGCATTCCAGGCTTGCCGGTGGCGGACGCGGCGGTGGACGCGGCGGGTTCGGCGGACCGGGCGGTGCGGGCGCGGGCGGGCCGCAGGCGGCGGGCTCGCCGTACGCGCTGGTCGACACGACGATGCCCGGGCGAAGGACAAGCCGGAAGGCGTCGCTGTTCGACGGCATCGACATCACGCTCGCAGGCCTCGCGCGCTACGCGGGCGCGAATCCGCCCGCGGCGCTCACGAACGGCCTCGCCGCGATCGCCTCGGCGGCGCGTCAGGCGGCCACCGCCTTCGACTCCGGCAACGACGCCGCGACCGCGGCGCCGATCGAGGCCGGTCTCACGGCCGTCCGCAGCGCTGCGCGCGCAGCTCGGATCGATGGGCCTCACCGACTCGGCGAAGTACGAGATCGACTTCCGCCTGAAGAACAAGGAGCAGGACTACCAGGACGCGGTGCTCGCGGCGCACGGCCTCGTATTCAACGCGATCGCCAACGACGGGCTCGTCGTCGCCGGGCAGCCGGTCGGGCTGTCGTTCTCGGTGGTCAACCGCGGCGCGACCGACGTCGCAGTCAGCGACGTCGCGATCGCTCGGCTTCGACGGCGCGTCGCCATGCGCAGCCCGGCACGATCAAGAAGAATGGCGTGTTCAGCTGCTCGTCGAGCGCGTCGATCCCGAAGACGGCCAAGCTCACCGATCCGTACTTCACGGACAACTACTGGAAGAATCCGTCCGAGCCCGGCGCGCTACGCGTTCGATCCGAGCGTGCCGTTCGGCGTGCCGTTCGCGCCGACGCCGTTCCACGTGACGTTCACGGTCAAGGCCGGCAGCGTAGAGGTCACCAAGGACGTGCGCGTCGAGTTCCGCTACGTGAAGGACATCTACTTCGGCGACAAGCGGATGGAGCTGAACGTGGTGCCGGCGTTCTCGGTGAAGGTGACGCCGAAGCTCGCGATCGTGCCGGCCGCGGCGGCGCCGACCGCCAAACCCGTCGAGCGCGAGGTGTTCGTGTCGGTCACCAACGGCACGAAGGGCGCCGCGAAGGCGACCGTCACGCTGACGGTCCCCGCCGGCTGGAAGGTCACGCCGGCGAGCTGCGCCGATCACTTTCGAGAACGAAGACGAAGCGCTGTCGGCCCGCTTCGTGGTGACCGCGCCCGTCAGCGCCAAGGTCGGCGACTACGCGTTCAAGGCGACCGTGACCTCGGCGGAAACCGGCACCGAGACCTTCAGCAGCGGCTACCAGGAGATCGAGTACCCGCACATCGAGCGGCGGCAGGTGATCAAGCCGGCGGAGACGGACGTCAAGGTCATCGACGTGAAGACCGCGCCGAACGTGAAGGTCGGCTACATCATCGGCGTGGGCGATCAGGTGCCGCCGGCAATCGAGCAGCTCGGCGCGAAGGTCACGTTCATCGAGACCGACGAGCTGGCGTGGGGCGACCTCTCGAAGTACGACGTGATCATCACCGGCGTGCGCGCCTACGAGCGCCGCGACGACCTGCGCGCCTACAACCGGCGGCTGCTCGACTACGTGAATGCGGGCGGCACGGTCATCGTGCAGCTACAACAAGAACGAGTTCAACCAGGCCGCAGTACGGACCGTACCCGGCGCAGATCGGCGGATTCCGGGCACCAGCGGACGCGTCAACGACGAGACGGTGCCGGTCAAGATCCTCGCCCCGAGGACCCCGTCTTCAACTTCCCGAACAAGATCGGGCCGGCGGTGTGGGACAACTGGACGCAGGAGCGCGGTCTGTACTTCCTCGGCAAGAAGGATCCGAAGTACGTGGACCTCGTCTCGATGACCGACTCGTTCCCCGACAACCCGGGCGAGAAGCTCGGCGGCCTGGTCGAGGCGAAATACGGCAAGGGCCGCTGGATCTACCTCGGGCTGGGCCTCTGGCGGCAGTTGCCGGCCGGGACGGTCGGCGCCTATCAGCTCATGGCCAATCTGATCAGCCTGCCCAAGGCTCCCGGCGTGCGTCCCCCGAAGGGCGGAGGACAGTAAGCTCCGTCCGCGTTTATACTTACCCCCATCGGATCGCTGGCCTCGGGCTGGCCGTCCGATGGTCTCGGGTTCGCCTGTCTCCACCACTCATTCAGGCGCGTCACGACCAGTCCCCCGAGTTGTCGAGATTTCGAGGGCCCCCTACCGATGCGCATCGGCGTACCGAAGGAAATTCACGACGGCGACAAGCGCGTCGCGACGACGCCCGACGTTGCCACCCAGCTGCAGAAGCTCGGATTCACGGTCGCGATTGAAGCGGGCGCCGGCGAGCGCGCCGCGTTCATGGACGACGCCTACCGCGCGGCTGGCGTCGACGATCGTCGCGGACACGCGTGAGCTCTGGTCCACGAGCGACATCATTCTGAAGGTCCGCGGACCCGAGCGGCACCCCGCGCTCGGCGTGGACGAGATCGATCTGCTCCACCAGGGCCAGACGCTCATCGCGTTCCTCTGGCCCGCGCAGAACCCGGTGCTGCTCCAGCAGCTGGCGGCCAGGGGCATGACCGCGCTCTCGATGGACAGCGTGCCGCGCATTTCGCGGGCGCAGAAGATGGACGCGCTCAGCTCGATGGCGAACATCGGAGGCTACCGGGCCGTCATCGAGGCGGCCGAGCACTTCGGGCGCTTCTTCACGGGACAGATCACGGCCGCCGGGCGAGTCCCGCCGGCCAAGGTGCTGGTGATTGGCGCGGGCGTCGCGGGGCTGTCGGCCATCGGCACCGCGCGAGCGCTCGGCGCGATCGTGCGCGCGTTCGACACGCGGCCGGAAGTCAAGGAACAGGTCGAGAGCATGGACGGCGACTTCCTCGAGCTGGACTTCAAGGAAGAAGGCGCCGGCGCCGGCGGCTACGCGAAGGTGATGAGCGCGGAGTTCATCAAGGCGGAGATGGCGCTCTTCGCCGCAGCAGGCCGCCGAGGTCGACATCATCATCACGACGGCGCTGATACCCGGCAAGCCGGCGCCGCAAGCTCATCACGGCGGACATGGTCGCGCTCGATGCGAACGGGCAGCGTCATCGTCGACCTGGCCGCCGAGCAGGGCGGCAACTGCGAGCTGACGAAACCGGACGAGGTCACGCAGGCGCACGGCGTGACGATCATCGGCTACACCGACTTGCCCAGCCGGCTGCCGACGCAGTCGAGCCAGCTCTACGCGACGAACCTGCGGCACCTGCTGACGGACATGTGTCCGAAGAAGGACGGCGTGCTCGTCGTCGACTTGCAGGACGAGGTGGTGCGCGGCGCGACGGTCGTCAAGGACGGCGCAGATCACGTGGCCGCCGCCGGCGCCGAAGCTGTCGGCCGCGCCGCCGTCGGCCGCGACAGCCACCGCGCAGCCGAAGCAGGCGGAGCACGAACGCCGCCGCAGGGCCAGGCGGCGCGACGCTCGGTCGCCGCGCTGCTGGGCGCGGCCGCCGCTCGCCGGCCTCGGCCTGGTGGCGCCGCCGTCGTTCATGGCGCACTTCACGGTGTTCGTCCTGGCCTGCTTCGTCGGCTACATGGTCGTCTGGAACGTGACGCCGGCGCTGCACACGCCGCTGATGAGCGTCACCAACGCGATCAGCAGCATCATCATCATCGGGGCGCTGCTCCAGGTGAGCTCGGGCGAGGTGCCCGTGCTCGTCATGGCGGGCGTGACGCTCCTCATCACCAGCATCAACATCGCCGGCGGCTTCGCAGTGACGCGGCGCATGCTCGAGATGTTCCGGAAGTAAGGGCGCGCGTGACTGCCGGACTCGTCACTGTCTCCTACATCGGCGCGGTCATCCTGTTCATCCTTGCGCTCGGGGGCCTGAGCAACCAGGAGACCGCGCGGCGCGGCAACCTGTTCGGCATCATCGGCATGGCCGTGGCGCTCGTGGCCACGATTCTTGGCGTCGTGACGGCGAACTACGCCGTGCTCGTCGGCGCCCTGGCCGTTGGCGGCGCTATCGGCCTCGTCGTCGCGCGGCGGGTGCAGATGACGCAGATGCCCGAGCTGGTCGCCATCCTCCACAGCCTCGTCGGCCTCGCCGCCGTGCTCGTCGGATTCGCGAACTTCCTCGACCCACGCACCGGCTTCGACAGGCATCGAGGGCACGATCCACGAGCGTCGAGACGTACCTCGGCATCCTGATCGGCAGCTGTCACGCTGTCGGGGTCGGTCATCGCGTTTGGCAAGCTGAGCGGATCGATCGGCGGCAAGCCCCTGACGCTGCCGGCGCGGCACTGGCTCAACCTCGGGCTGCTCGTCCTTGCGATCGTCCTGGGCGTGCAGTTCGTCGGCCAGCCGGCGGGCCGCGGCCTGATGCCGCTGCTGCTGATGACCGGCGTGGCGCTCCTGTTTGGCGTGCACCTGGTCATGGCCATCGGCGGCGCGGACATGCCGGTCGTCGTATCGATGCTCAACAGCTACTCGGGGTGGGCGGCGGCGGCGACGGGCTTCATGCTCAACAACGATCTGCTCATCGTGACCGGCGCGCTGGTCGGCAGCAGCGGCGCGATTCTGAGCTACATCATGTGTCGCGCGATGAACCGCAAGTTCCTGTCGGTCATCGCCGGCGGCTTCGGCAGCGACGGCGGCGCACCGGCGACCGCCGGCGGCAACGCCGAGCCGCAGGGTGAGGTGACGCCGATCGATCCCGCGGAAACCGCGGTGCTGCTCGCCGAGGCCAAGGAAGTCGTGATCGTGCCCGGCTACGGCATGGCCGTCGCGCAGGCGCAGCACGTCGTGTACGACATCACCAAGCTGCTGCGCGAGCGCGGCGTCAACGTGCGCTTTGCCATCCACCCCGTCGCCGGCCGCATGCCCGGACACATGAACGTGCTGCTCGCCGAGGCCAAGGTGCCCTACGACATCGTCTTCGAGATGGACGAGATCAACGACGACTTCCCTGACGTCGACGTCTCGGTCGTGATCGGCGCGAACGATATCGTCAACCCGTCGGCGGAAGACGAGCCGAACAGCCCGATCGCGGGCATGCCCGTCCTGCAGGTGTGGAAGGGCAAGACCACCATCGTCCTGAAGCGATCGATGGCGACCGGCTACGCCGGTGTCGAAAACCCTCTGTTCTTCAAGGACAACACGCGCATGCTCTTCGGCGATGCGAAGAAGAGCCTGGACGCGGTCCTCAAGGCGCTTCGAGCCACCTAACCCCTCCACGCCCCTGGACGAATCTCGTCGCGTCCTTACGCGCGGCGTAAGGCTACCCCTCTCCAAACTGGCGTGATCTCGCGCAAGTAGCTGGCCCCGCGCTTGCACTACGGGGTCTCGATATGTCGATGCGGCACCCGTTTCGGTTTGCACTTCTCTTTGTTGGATCCATCCTGCTGGCGGCCCCCGCCAGCTTCGCTCAGACCCCCACACCGACCGCGCCACAGACGTCGACCTACGAGGACGATGCCCGGCCGCAGCCGGTGGAGCCCGATTATCGCGTCGTCAACCTGCCGACCACGCTGCGTCTGCCACGGCACGCCGGCAACTTCACGCTCACGCACCGCTTCAACGGCGACCTCACCGAGGGGTCGTTCTCCGATCAGCTCAGCAGCCTGTTCGGCATGGACCAGGGCGCGAGCATCGGCCTGGAGTACCGCTACGGCGTGATGACGCACGTCGAGGCCGTCGTCTTCCGTACGAACATCGATCGCACGATTCAGTTCACCGGCAAGTACGACGGCTGGCGTCAGGGCGAGACGTCGATGCCGGTGTCGATCTCACCGTTCGTCGCGGTCGAGGGCGCGGATAACTTCGGTGAGCGCTATCGAACGTCAGTCGGCGCGACGGTCTCGCGCAACCTGAGAGATCGCGTCGAGGTCTATGCGGTGCCGTGGGTGGTCATGAACTCGGCCGCCGGCACCGGCGACTATCGGAACACGTTCGCGCTCGGCATCGGCGGCCGCGCGATGCTCAAGCGGCGTCTGTTCGTCGTCGCCGAGGTGACGCCGCGGATCGACGGCTACGTCGTCAACGACGCCGAGTACGCGTTCGGCATCGAGACGCGCGTGGGCGGCCACGTGTTCCAGCTCAACTTCAGCAGCTCGCAGGCCACGACCTTTGGCCAGCTTTCACACGGAGGCTTCCCCGACACGCTCTATCTGGGCTTCAACCTGTCGCGGAAGTTCTTCTGAGACACGATACCCCCGGCAGGAGGACACCGGCAATGAAACGCGCAGCAACATGTGTAATGGCTCTTGGAGTATTCGCAGGCCTGGCGGCCTGCGGCAGCAGCTCGCCCTCGACGACGCCGTCGCCGGCACCGATGGTGTTCACGGCGGCGATTCTTCCCGCAAACGAGCTGGGCGCGATCCAGGGCGGCGAGACGAGCGGCAGCGGGATGGCGACGATCACGTTCGACGTGACAAGAGACTCGGCAGGCACGATCACGTCCGCGACGGCATCGTTCCAGTGCAATCTGACCGGCTTCCCGTCGACGACCAGCGTGATCCTGGCGCACATTCACGTCGGCTCGTCCTCACAGAACGGCGGCATCGTCGTGAACACGGGCCTGGCGAGCGGTGATGTCACGCTGACCAACGGCGCCGGCTCGTTTCAGAAGCAGAGCGTCACCGTCGATCCGGCGCTCGCGCAGCAGATTGCCGACAACCCGTCCGGCTACTACTTCAACGTGCACACGTCGGCGAACCCGGGCGGCGTCGCCCGGGCGCAGCTGAATCGGATCCAATAACCAGAGGTTCTACGGGTTCTACGGGTTCTACGGGTTCTACGGGGGTTCGATGGGTTCGATGGGTTCGGCGGGTTGGAAGTCGTCCGCCTCCCGCTGCCTCCACCGCCCTCGTCGAACCCTCTGAACCCTTCTCCCCTATTGAACCCCACCGCCCTCGTCGAACCCAGTAGAACCCCAACGCTAGAGACTGATTCGAATCGTGCCCCCGCGCCGCTCGCCGGTGACCAGGGCCGCGTCGCCGCCATGGAGGCGGGCTGCCGTGCGCGCGGCGGCCGCGCCAAGGCCGGCGACCCAGCCGCCAGGCCGATCGATGTATGCGGGGTCGAAGAAGCGGCGGCCAAGGCCCTCGGGCAGGCCGACCTCTTCCTGGGTGACATCGATCGTCCGCAGCTCGCCGCCTGCCTCGGTCGCCTGAATGCGGATGACCGCGGACTGGTCCGACTTGACCAGGCCGATCGTGGCGATCACGGCGCCAGTGAGTCCGACCTCAAGGGCGTCGGCGTCTACCGCGACGACGGCCTCCCAATCGGAGATCTGCACCTGCAGGCTGACGTTGCTCAGCCTGCAGATCGGCGCCAGCGCCTCCCGCATCTGGCTGAGGAGCGCGCCGAGCCGCTTGCCTCGGCGCTCACCTCGATGCGCACCGGACACGAGCGCGTTGGCCTTCAGGGCCCAGGCTGCGCGCGCGGCGTGCATGTTGATCGAATCGAGACTGACGCGACGCACGAGCGGCGACGTGTCATTCGACAGGAGCGCCGCCGCGCCCTGGATCGTCGCCAGGTCCTCGGCCAGTCGCGCGACCGGCAGTTCCCGCACCGCGTGCCGCGCCTCTGACGCGAACTCCGGCACCGCGTCGTCGTCCCATTCGAGCGAGGGGCGCGGCCGGCTGATTCGACTGCCCTCTCGCCCGGATTCGGCGCGACGCGACGTGAGCACGTCCACGTAGTGCGCGTCCGCACGCATGCGGAATCCCGGTGGGAGCCCCTCGCGCGCCGGTCCGTCCGTCGTCGTGCGTTCCATTCCCGGTCCTTCGGTGAATCCGCCGTCTTCGATTTCAGGCAAGCCCGTTCCTCCGCTGGTCGCCACAGCGCGACAAGACGGCGAATCGTATCAAAGAACGGCTTGCCGCACGCACGAGATCGCGCGTCCGCATCTCACTTGACGGGATAGTGCAACTTGTAGGCGCGTCCGTCGCCGTCCACACTCTCGAGCGTGAGCCACGCGCTGTAACGCTCGTACCTCGCCTCAACCGCCGGCCGGTCGCTCGGTGGCACGAGATCGGCGTGGAAGACCGCGTAGGTGACGCCGAGGTCGATCAACGCGCGCAAGCTCGGCTCGTCGGGAAACGTCACGAGCTGGTTGCGCAGGCGTGCGTACCCCGGCGGCTGAATCCCGCTGTAGCCCTGGACGATCGGCTGGTAGTGCGCGAGCGAGTGCAGCATGTAGCGCGTCGTGCTGCGCTCCTGCATGACGACGTCGCGCGAGTCGGGCACGGGCATCTCGACCACCGCAAACGGCTTGGGCTGCGTGTCGAGCCAGCGATCGATGCCTGGCGGGTCCACGCGGTACGGCTGCACCGGAAACGGCAGCGCTGCAAATTCCGCGAGCAGCAGGCCGCTCACCGCCGCGGCTGCAAGCACCTGAGCACGCGCGGGCCTGCGCACGAACAGTCGTTCGACGCCAATCGCCGCCAGCACAGCCAAGGCGAGCACGCCGAGAAGCAGAAAGCGCGAGGGCGCACGAACGAAGTTCAGCCCCGGCAGCCAGTACACCCATTGCCAGAGTCCGATGGGCGGCCCGACCGCGAGCCAGAAGCAGACGAGCAGGATCACGGCGTAGTAGCCCCGCGGATCGAATGGCGCGCTCTCTCTGCCGCGCAGTCGTTCGACCACCGCGAACGGCGCACGGGAGCGCAGCGCGACCCTCGCGGCGGCAAGTCCGAGGATGGTCAGCCACACGGGCCAACCCTGCCAGGCGAACAAGACCTTGTCGCTCGCGACGAGCCGGACGGCACCGAGCCGGGCCGTGCGTAGGGCCACGGCCAGCGTGAAGAGCAGCGCGGCGTCCAGGCCAACCGCAACGAGAGGCCACCACCCCTGCGGCGGCCGGTCGCCGGTCCGCCGCCGGCCGAGGGCGAACGCCGCGCCGGCGAGCACCAGCGGCAGAAACCCCGGAAAGAGCCAGGAGTCCGGCGGATCACGCAGCCACGGCCAGTCGGGCAGGTGCGCCACGATCCACGTCTGCACATGCGACGTGGAAGTGAAAAAGCTGGAGGCGGACACGCTCCAGTCATCGAGCGCACGCCGCAGTCCGACCTCGCGCTGCGCCGCGCGGTACGGCAGGTACACGAGCGCGACCGGCACGAGCAGCGCGGCGCCCACCCATCCGAGATCGCGGAGCCGTCGCACCGGCGCCACGGGTTCTCCGTGCAGCCACCGTTCGGCGAGCAGCAGCGCGATCGCGAGCACGAGCATCGCCGCGCCGTGACCGCTCGTCAGCGCCTGCAGCCCGAAGAACGCCGCCGCCAGGCGCAGATCGCGCCGCGCACCCGTCGCGAAATAGCCGTGCAGGTAGGCGAGGCAGAACGGCATCCATTCGATGGTCGTGAGGTGAAACTGATCGAGGCGGAGGAAGCGCGGCGGCGTGAAGCCGAAGACGAGCCCGCACACGAACGCCGCCGGCGCCGAGAGGCCGAGGCGCCGCGCCAGCAGCCACGCCCCGAGCGCGGACAGCGGGATCGACAGCAACGAGACGAGGTTGGCGGCCAGCATCGGGTCGCCCGTCACCCAGATCACCGGCGCGGCCAGCACGGCGCTGCCGACCACATTCTCCGAGAACGCGAGCGTGTGCCGGAGCGGATAGAAGATGTTGGCGTCGAAGAGCGCCCACGGACGATGCGTGAGGGCGTGGACATCCCAGCCGAGCGCCCAGATGTGATAGTCCGTGTCGGTGCCGATGGACAGCACGCCCGACCCGGGGTGCAGGCTGAACGGCGCCGCCATCACCAACGTGATGGCGGCGTAGACGACGAAGACTGCCGGGAGACGGTCCCGGCGCGAGAGGCGAGGCGGCCGCGCCGCCGGATTACTTTCGCTTGAACCCACCGTCGATGAAGGCCCGGACGTTCTGCGAGAGCTGCGCCAGGTCGGCGTCCCGCAGGTACATCATGTGGCCGGCCGCATAGTACTTCAGCGCGATGCGGCCGCGCAGGCCCTCCCGCAATCCCAGGTGATCCATCGTGTGCTCGCTGCCGAAGAACGGCGTCGCCATGTCGTAGTAGCCGTTCTCAACCTCGACGCGAAGGTTCGGGTTGGAGATCATCGCCTGCACCAGGTCCATTTCGGTGTTCGGTGCGCCCGGGAATCCGAACTGGGGCTGGTTGGCGTGCTTCCAGTCCCACTGGGGGCCGGCCTCGTTCGACAGCACGACGTACGGCCGCTCCTGCGAGAAGTTCAGGTCGCCGCGCACGTAGGTGTTCCACACGGACGTGAAGGCGCTCGAGACCATCACCGACTGCGGGTCGTACTCGGCGTTCTCCGTCAGCATGTCGTAGGTCGGCCCGGCGAAGCGGGAATCCAGCCGGCCGGTCGTCAGCCCCTTGCTCCGCTGGAGCTCGACCATGAACTGCGCGAGATTCACCCGGAGGTCGGCGCGCGTCACGTACTCTTCGCTCAAGCCGGTGAAGCGCGCGACCTTCTTCGCGACGGCCGATCGCTCGGCTGGCGTCAGCCGCGAGCCCTTCATCAACGCGGTCGTGTACTCGCCTTCGGCAAATGCACGCGCGTCCGCCAGGAATTTCTCGAGGTCGTCGGGGCGATCGGCCAGGACCTTGTGGTACCACGCCGTGGCCGCGTAGCTCGGCAGGTAGAAGATGTAGGACCGATCGTCGCCCGGGTTGAAGGACAGCGTGCCGAGATCGAGCACGCTCGAGATCAGCACGATCCCGTTGAAGTCCATGTTCGCCTGCGACTGCAGGTAGTTCGACAGGGCCGCCGACCGGAACGTGCCGTAGCTCTCGCCAATCAGGTACTTCGGCGAATTCCAGCGGTGATTGCGCGTCACCCAGGTAACGATGAACTGCGCGAGCGACTTGACGTCGCTATCGATGCCCCAGAAGTCCTTGTTCTTCGCCTTCCCCACGGCCCGGCTGAATCCCGTGCCGACCGGATCGATGAAGACGAGATCGGCCCTGTCGAGCAGCGAGGACGCGTTGTCCTGCGAGGTGTATGGCGCGGGCGGCGTCGGCCCGGCGTCCACCGTGACGACGCGTCGCGGTCCGAACGCGCCCATGTGCAGCCAGACCGACGAGGACCCTGGCCCACCGTTGTACAGGAAGGCGACCGGTCGCTGCGTGACGTCACGCGCGTCCGAGCGGATGTAGGCCGTGGAGTAGATCAGCGCGGCGGGCTCGTCGCTCTCGTTCCGGATCAGCGTCGTCGACGCGATTGCCTTGTACGGAATCGCCTGGCCGCCGATTTGGATCGTGTGATCCGTCGTGACGCTGTCTTCCTTTGGCGCGTCCGCGGCGGGCTTGGCATCCCCCGCCTTGACGTCCTGGCCTTGCCAGCTGCCGAGCGGCACCGCATTCGACACGGCCAGCAGGCCGCACAGTCCGACGATCCGCAACACGCGCGTGCTCATTCGTGACCTCCTCCGCCCTATACTATGGTCCCCGCGGGTATGAACGTGCGATGAACAGTCCCGTCCTCGCGTTCGCGACGAAGCACTTCGCAGCCCTCGCCTGCGTCCTGTTCGTACTCGCCGCGTTCAATCTGACGTTCCACCTCTCGCACGAGTTCCTGACCGAATGGGACGAGTCGCTCTACGCCACGACCGCGGCCGAGGCGCTCGACAGCGGACACTGGATCGCGACCACGTTCGACGGCCAGCTCGACTACTACAACACGAAGCCGCCGCTGAATGTCTGGCTGATTGCCGGGGCCTTCGCCACCTTCGGCAAGTCCCTCGTTGCCCTCCGGATCGCGTCGGTCGTCTCCGCCTGGCTCACCGTCGTCGCGCTCACGCTCTGGACGCGGCGCGCGCGCGGCGCGGCGACCGGGCTGCTGGCCGGCCTCGTTCTGGCGACGGCCTTCGGCTTCATCCACATCCATGCGGGCCGATCCGGAAACACCGACGCGCTGTTCACGCTGCTCACCGTCTTGACCGCCGTCGTGCTGTGGGCGGAACGATCGCGGCCGTCGCTGCGCGCGTGGCTGGGTCCGCTGCTCGCCGCGACGTTCCTCCTCCGCGGCATGGCCGTGCTCATGCCCCTCGGGATCATCGCACTGACGTGGCTGGCCGCGCGCGAGCGCCCACGCGCCTGGGCGCCGACGCTGGCGGCGCTTGCGCTCTTCATCCTGCCGGCCGGCGCGTGGATGATCGCGCGGTACCGCGTCGACCAGTGGGAGTTCCTCAGGCGGCTTTTCTTCTACGACTTCGTCGCCCGCACGGCCACCGTCATCGAGGATCATCCCGGCGGCCCGTTCTACTACCTGAACATCCTGCAGAAACACCAGTTCGACTGGCTCGTGGCCGGCGCGATGGCCGTGATCGTCGCACCGATTCCCTGGACCACGGTGCGCGCCTGGACGGGTCGATGGCGGCACGAGGCGTTCGCGTTGGTCCTGGTCGTATCGGCGTTCGTTGTTCTGGGCGAGCCGACCCTGATGCGGACGAAGCTGCCGTGGTACCTGAATCCGTTCTACCCGGTGTTCGCGATTGCCGTGGCCGCGCTGATCGTGCGAGCCGTCGCGGCGGCCGGCGCCGGCCCACGGTGGCGCGGCATCGCGCTCGCGACCACCGTCGTCGTCGCGTTTGGCGTCGCTGAGGGCAAGCTGATTTGGTACTCGTTCGAGTACCGCGACCTCGCGCTGTCCGATCAGGGTTTGATGATTGCCGAACGGCCGCGCCTGGTCGGCCATCGCCTCTATCGCGCGCAGGACGATCGAGCGGGCACCTTCGTGACGCTCGACGTCGTCGGCGCCGACCCGCGGTACGCGCCGGACGCCGCGACCTTCCTCGAGCAGAGCGCGCCAGGAGACTACTTTCTCGGCCCGTCTGTCCTGTCACACCCCGAGCTCGAGCTCGTGCGCTCGAACGGCCGGTACTGGCTGTACCGGCGTTCGAGCAGACCCTGACCGCGGGGTGAGACGCACCCGGGGACCCTGGCCGTGCGCGTCCACCGCGCAACTTTCGCCGGGCGCGCTGCGGTAGACTGGCGGTCTGTCCTGAATCGTACAGGGGTTTCATGTCCATTCGTGCCGTCAAACACGTTATCGAGTCGCGTCCCACGCTCGAGGGTGCGGGCGTCAAGCTTCGCCGTGCCTTTGGCTTCGGTGACACGACGGAGTTCGATCCCTTCCTGCTGCTGGACGATTTCCGGAACGACCGGCCCGAAGACTACCTCGCCGGCTTCCCGTGGCATCCGCACCGCGGCATCGAGACGATCACGTACGTGCTGGCGGGCACGGTCGAGCACGGCGACAGCCTGGGCAACCGCGGAGCGCTTGGCGCGGGCGACATCCAGTGGATGACCGCCGGACATGGCATCATTCACCAGGAAATGCCCAAGGGCGATACCGCCGGTCACATGCACGGCTTTCAGCTGTGGGCCAACCTCCCCGCCGCGTTGAAGATGACCGCGCCCCGTTACCAGGACGTCCAGGGCAAGGACATCCCGGAAATCGTGGACGACGACGGCACGCGGGTGCGAGTCGTGTGCGGCAGTTTCTGGGGCAAGAAAGGACCGGTCGAAGGCATCGCGGCCGACCCGATCTATCTCGACGTCTCGGTGCCCCCGGGCACGCGCCGCACCTTGCCGGTGGAAACGTCACGGCACGCGTTTGCGTACGTGTTCGCCGGCGACGGATCCTTCCGAGACGCGTCCGCGCCGCAAGCGGTGCTGACCGACTCGACCGGCGAGCTGGACGAGCAGCCTGTGCTCAGCCACGTGGGCAACCGATCGCTCGTGCTGTTCGACCGCGGGGACGAAATCAGCGTACAGGCCGGCGACGAAGGCGTCCGGTTCATCCTCGTCTCGGGCAAGCCGCTGGAAGAGCCGGTGGCCTGGTACGGGCCGATCGTGATGAACACGGAGGACGAGCTGCGCCGGGCGTTTGCCGACCTGCGCAACGGCACGTTCATCAGCCGCTGACGGTCAGTCACCGCCCGTACGGCCGCCGGCGGCGCGACCGAGCTCGACGGCCTTGAATCCAGCGTCGCTGAACGACTGGATGATGAAGGCGTCGAAGCCCTGCTTCATGCGGGTCTCGATGTCGTTCTGATTGGCGGGATAGCCGCACGCGAGCTTCGCGGCCTTGCAGGCCGCGAGAATCTGCTGGTTGGCCGCTTCCCACGCGGCCTCGTCTCGCACGCGCCGGCCGTCGGGACCGGTCGTGGAGAACACGCCGCCGAGCGTCCCGGCGCCGGTGAACATCACGCTGATCCCCTTCACGGCCGCGATGTTCTGCAGATTCGCCAGGCCGGGTTTGCTCTCGACAATCACCCACAGGAGCAGCTCGCCGTCCGGGTTGAGCGGCCACAAGTCGGCCTTGGCCTGGTACTGCTCCGGTGTCATGCCCCAGTACCTCGCCGCGTCGCCGATGTCGTCCGACCTGACGCCGCCCTTGGACTTGAAACGCATCGCCGAGATTGCCTGGTTGATCTCCTCCGCCGTCTCGACGCCGGTCATGATGATGATGCTGACGCCGGCGTTGAGCTGCCGGCCGATGTTCTCGACGGCCTTGGCCGGATCGGTCGCGACGATTGGCGTCTTCACCGCGAACGGCGCGCGCAGATGCGGATAGGGAGACGAGGCGACGCTGCCGGCCTCGACCATCGCCTCGGCGAACTGGGTGAACGCCTGAAGTCCGCGATCGACGCCACCCTCCATGCTCCCGTTGAAGAGGTAGTCGCTCTCGGGATGCGCGAGCGCGTCCTTGGCCAGCTCGGGCGGCGTCTTCTGGGGCGGAGGCGGCGGCGCGGGAGTCGGCGTCGCTGCCGCGTCGCCGCCGCCACGACCCGCCGCGCGTCCGCGGTTGCCGCCACCGCGGCCGTTGCTGGGCTGCGAGACGCCGAAGATCGGCTTCTTTTTCGCGAGCAGATCGACGACCGGGTTGACGTGCGGCTTGGGCGTCTGCGCCACGAGACCCGCCCCCAGCCACACCACACACCACGAGACGACCGTCAGCCGTGCACGCATCTCCGAGCCTCCTGAATTGCCGTGAGAGCGCATCATACAACGGCGTGGGCGCCTAGCGACCGGCTGGCCGGTGATGCTCGTGGAGATAGCACGCGACGTGCTCGTCAAGCGTGCCGAGCGGCATCGACCCGTAGTCCAGCAGGTAGGCATGGAACTGGCGGATGTCGAACGCGGCGTCCTGCGCCTGCCGCACCTGGTCGCGTAGTTGATGGATCTCGCGGGAGCCGAGTTTGTAGGCGAGCGCCTGGCCCGGCATGTCGGCCGAGTACCGCAGCGTCTCGGTGCCGATCTGCACGTCTGACTCGAGGGTGTGATCCCGCATGAAGGCCATCGCGCGGTCGCGGGACCAGCCGAGCGCGTTCATGCCGGTATCCACGACGAGGCGGCTCGACAGGAAGAGATCCATCGCGAGCCGGCCGGCGCGCGCGTACGGATCGGCGTCGTACATCCCCAGTTCCCCGGCAAGGTCGGACGCGTCCTCGCCCCATCCCTCGGTGAAGGCCGTGTGCATCAGGCGCCGGCGGAATGGACTGAGCGTCGTGTTCTCCTGTCGGAGCGCGAGCTGGAAGTGATGGCCGGGAATCAGCTCGTGATAGATGATGGCCGCGGCCATCAGCACCGACCGCGATTCCGGCTGCGACCCGTTGAAGCGATACAGGCCCTCGGGGGCATCGGGCGTCGGGATCTGGTAGTAGCCGTATGTCATCGACTGCTCGAGCGATTCGTCCAGGCGCTTGACGCCGTACGGCGCGTTCGGCTTCTCGAGAAAGACGCTGTCGATCTTCGGCTCGATCCGGCGAATCGCCGCCATCATCGCCGCGCCGATGTCGTCGCTGCTCCTGGCGAAGAAGCGGCGATCTGTCTTGAGGTACGTACGAAACTCCGCCAGCGTGCCGGTGAAGGCGGCGGCCACCCGGACGCGATCGAGCTCGCCCTCGAGCCGCGTGACCTCCGCGAGGCCGATGTCGTGGATCTGCTGTGCCGTGAGATCGAGGTCCGTATGCTGGCGAATCAGATATCGATAGTAGTCGGCCCCGCCCGGATACTGCTCCAGGCCGACGGTCCGGGGCGCTTTGGCGCGATACGGCCCGTCGATGAACGCGGCGAGGCGCTGGATCGACGGATTGACCGTCGTCCGAATCGTGTCGTCAACCTCCGCGCGCAACGCGGTCGCGTCGGCGGTCGACAGTGCGGACAGGCGCGAGGCGTCGAGGCTGAACGCGCTGTGAGGTGGATCACCCAGGAACGTGCGAACGAACGGCAGCACCAGCGGGACCTCATCCGCCGGCAGCACGATGCCGCGCTGCGCCTGACCGCGCAGCTTCGCTTCGTACGCCGCCATCAGCGCGGGAATCTGAATGAGCGCGTCGAGATACGTCTGGCCGTCGGCGGCGTTTGCAATTTTGAACGTCTCGAACGGCGTGGTCAGAGAACGGAGCGGCGAGGAGTACGGCGTGACCGGGATCATCAGCCAGTAGTACTGGTCCGCCGTCGACGCGAGCGTCAGCTCGAAGCGAAGATCGCTGTAGGTGATCCACTGGTCGTGCGTCAGCTGCGCCGGATGAACGCCGGCCAGCGACTCGAGCATCGCGGTGGCCGCGGTGGCCTGCTCGCGCATCAAATCCAGCGAGAGCACGGGTACGCGGGAGGCCGACACGCCACGCCCGAGACCGCCGCCCGTCGTTCTGGCCGCGGCCGTCATGTATTGGTCGACCACCGCGTTGAGCCGCGCCGCGTCCGGCCCTTGCGCCGGGGCCTGGGCTCGCAGGACGGCGGCGCACGCCATGAGGCCGCCGGCCAATCCCGCGAGCCGCCGGATCGAAATCACTCGCGCCATCGCGGGAGTATACGCCGGCGGACGTCGCCACTCGACCGCGACGGCGACGCCCGCCCGGGCGCGGACGCCATTCACAAGGTCTTCAAGTACTCGAAGCGCCAGACAGAAGACGCCGCCCAGCATTGTCATGAGGGCCGCACCCAGTCGAGTTGCGCGATTGATCTCTCCAGGGGCGCGCGGGCGCGGGTCCTCGTCGAGACGTACCCGGACATGCTCGCGGTAGGCCCGGCGGCCCGGACCGAGACTTGCCAGCACGCGGCCTTCGACGGTCGCGGACGTAGGACGCGCGAAAGCCGAGCACGCTGCCGAGGGCGTCGGGATCGCCCGGATGGGCACGCACGGCCGCTTCTGCGAGCGCCTGTGCGCGATCGAGATTGTCGCAAACGAGCCGATCGAGGTCGCCGTCCGGCGCGCCGCGGGCGACCGTAGCGCGCGCTTGTCCAAGATAGTCGTCGACGGTGATCGCGCCCTGACCAAACAGCAGCGCAATCCAGGACGTGGCCGCGGCAACGAGCACTAGCCACGCGCCGAATCCAATCGCGGTTGCTGTCATCGCGAGTCCTCGCGATGAGACTGAGGCGCCTTGCCTGTCGAAAGTCGTGAGGCCGCGGTGATCAATTCGTGAGAAAGCCTGACCCCTCGGAACGCCGAAGTGTCAGTGGCCGACGGCGGTCGCGTGGCGCGGCAGGACACGCCGAACGAGCCGGGCCGTCAGCCTGACGTACCAGACGAGCGCCGCCAGGGCCAGGATGCCGACCGCGGCGAGTAGCGGCCCCGCGAACACCGCGACCCACGGCGGCACGTCCAGCGTCACGTAGTCGGGCAGCCCGCCGAACGCCGCGACGAGGCCGGCGACGAACACGGCGCCGCCGGCGGCCGAGAACGCCACGCCGACCGCCCCGAGCACCGTCACGACCACGAGCGTCGGAATGCTCCCGATCGCCACCAGGCCCGCGAGGGCGAGAAACCGCCGGAGCCGCGACTGCTCGGCGCCCGGCGCCTTTGGACGATTCAGCAGCAGCTCGACGGTGTACCCGCGTGCAAGCTCCTCCGCCGATCCGAGCGACGACAGCACGGCGTCAATCGGCTTGCCGTGGGCGATCGACTCGGCGATGTGATTGCGAATCTCGTTCACCACTTCGGCGCGCTCGGACGCGGGCAGATCGCGCAAGCCGTCGGTCAACTTCGCGAGGTAACGTTCGATCAGGGGATGCGTCTCGGTCATGACTCGACTCCGATGTGCGTCGCGCGTTCAACGGCGGTAACCATGGCGGCCCACTCCTTCTCGAGCGTCGCCAGGCGACGCCGTCCATCAGCGGTGAGGCGGTAGTACTGGCGCGGCGGGCCGGCCGGGGACTCCTGCATGAACGTGTCCAGCAGCCCTTCGGCCTTCAGTCGCCGCAACAGCGGGTACACGGTGTTTTCTCCGGCGGCCAGCGGTCCGAGCGACTCGAGCCGCGTCACGATCTCGTAGCCGTAGCTCGGCGCCTGCCGCAGCAGCTGGAGCATGCACAACTCGAGGACGCCGCGGCGCAACTGCGAAGTCCAGTCGGCGATGGCGGGAACGCTCACGGTCGCCTCCTACCGCACTCGCACGCGGGCGTCGCCCACGCTCACGCGCACGACGATGCCACCGGCGTCGGCACCCGACAGGCGGGCGCGCTGGCCCGGCCCCGGCGCCTGGTCGGTGACAATCTCGCGTCCGTCGAGCGTGAGAGTCGCGTGCCCGACGGTCGATCGCACGTCAATCGCACCGCGGGGCGCTTCGTCGGTATGCGCGTCGATCTTCCCCACGCCCATCGACAGATCGAGGGCGCCGCGCGGGACGTCGACGACGATGCGGCCGGGCGCGCCGTTCACCCCGGACTGCGTGCGGGCGCGCACGCCGCCCTCGACGCCCGAGACGGCGATCTCCCCGCGATCGAGCACGACATCCGCGGCGAGACGTGCGGGCACGCGGACGGTCCAACGCTCGGTCAGGCCCGAGCCGTACGTCCCGCCAAGCCGTGCCGTCAGCGTGTCGCCACGGACGGCGGACTCGATCGTTGCGAGCGCGGCGTCCGCCTGGGGCCCGCGAACGAGTGCCGGACCAGCCGCGCCGCTCGAAACCTCGACCGCGAAATCCACCGTGTCGCCCGGCGCGGCGCCGATCGTGACCAGTCCGCGCCCGGCAGTGATCTCGAGGCGCCTGACCTGTTGTGCCGGCACGGATGAGGTGAGGGCGCTAACGCGTGGCGGCATGGGCGACGCGGGCCGCCCGGCCACTGCTGCCACAATCACCGCTCCGGCCCACAGCACGATGGCCACCGGCACGACTCGTCGAAGTCTCATCCCGCACCTCCCGCCGGCCGGTAGTGTGCATGACACAGTAGCCGACTACTGTGTGAGACGCAATAGCGAAAGAAAAAGTTTCAGGCAGGCTTACCCGGCGCGGACCGCCCGGTGGCGCTCGATCCACGCCGCCCAGACCGGAATCACGCAGGCCATGACGATGCCCACGATCGCCACGGCCGTCGGCGATGGCGGCGGCGGGCCGAAGGGACTGCCGGCCCACAGGCCGCCCAGCGTCACGAGCAGCGCCACCAGCGCCCATCGGCCCTGCCCGTCAATCGCGCGCGTCGTCCGGAGATACACGGCGATGCCCGCGGCGAACAGCAGCCCCTCGACCGCGAGTGTGCCGGGAATCGACTGCCACAATCCCAACCCCACCCGCGGCCCATCCGGCCACAGCGGAAGGTCGGGTCGATGAACGACGTAGTCGAGGACCCAGTGACTGACGACGAGCGCGCTGACGACCAGCCCGGCGCGCATGCTCTTGAAGCCGACACGAGCGAGGTGGCCGGCGATGGCGCCCCACACGAGGCTCATCAACAGGCTGTGACTCCAGGGATAGCTGACGAAGTCGAGCGGCGTGAAGGCGGTGTTGCCCGGATCGATGCGCACCGTCTCGAGCCCGGCGAGGACGAACACGGGCCAGAGGATGTCGAGCCCGAAGGCGGCGGCCACCAGCACCGGCAGCGTCACGCGCGGCTCGACACGCTTGGCGCCCATCGCGACGGCAAGATGTCCGGCAACCATCGGTTCGGATCTCCCTTCATCATGCTAGTCCATCGATGCGGCGGCTCTTGCTTGAGAGGCGCGTTCGTGCTCTCCTCGGCTCGTCATGCCGACACATCCGACACCCTTCACAATTGGTCCGGCGTCAGCGGCGCCGGGCACGCGCGCCACGGGGGCGCTCGACGTGCCCGCGCGCGGCGATGAGCCCGGCTCGACCCTGCCCTTCACCGTTCTTCATGGCCGCGAGACCGGCGCGGTGCTGGCACTCGTCGCCGGCGTGCACGGGTCGGAGTACGTGCCCGTCCTGGCGCTGCAACGCCTGGGCCAAGCGATCGATCCTGGCGCGCTGCGCGGCACGATCGTCATGGTCCACGCCGCCAATCTTCCGTCCTTCTTCGGCCGGACGATCTACTACTCGCCGGTCGACGGCCGGAATCTCAATCGCATGTTTCCCGGCCGGCCGGACGGGTCGCTGTGCGAGCGGATTGCCGACGTGCTCACACGCGAGGTGATCGCACGCGCGTCGCACATCGTCGATCTCCACGGCGGCGACGGCAACGAGTCGCTCCGGCCGTACTCCTATTGGATCACGACGGGCGATCCGCGTGTGGCTGAAGGCAGCCGCGGCCTGGCGCTCGCCTTCGGCCTCGATCGCATCGTGGTGGACGCGGAGCGGCCGACGGACGCCGGGGCGTCGATCTATCTGTCAAATACGGCGATCACTCGCGGGAAACCGGCCATCACGACGGAAACCGGTGGTCTCGGCGGTACCGAAGAAGGCATGGTGGCCCTGGTCGAGCGTGGCGTCGCGGGCGTCCTCCGTCACCTGGGAATGCGCGACAAGGGGCCCCTCCCCCTGGCGGCACCGCTCTGGATCACCCGGAACGTCGTCCTGCGCGCCGGACAGACCGGAATGTTCCTGCCGGTGGTGGACTGCGGACAGACGGTCGAGGCCGGTGAGACGCTCGGCACGATCGTCGATTTCCACGGGCGCCGGTTGGAATCGATCTCCGCGCCGTTCGCGGGCGAGCTGCTCTACGTGGTCCGCACGCCGCCGATCACGGCCGGCGAGCCGCTGGCGATGATTGGCGCGAGTGAGGCGGCCGGCCCCGCGCGACGCAGTTAGAATGACAGCGCATGAGCACGCATCGATCGATCCTCTCTCCGACGCTGCCAACGCCGGCCGGACCGTACTCGCCCGGCGTGGGCTTCGAGCGGCTGGTGTTCGTCTCGGGCCAGGGCGCGAACGATCCGGCAACCGGCCGGCTCGTCGGACCTGACGTCGAGGCGCAGACCGAGCAGGTTCTGAAGAACGTGCGCGCGATCCTGCTCGCGGCCGGGTCCGATCTTCAATACGTACTGCGCTGCGGCGTGTTTCTGATCGACATCGGCGAGTTCGAGAAAATGAACGGCGTGTACTCGCGCGTCTTCGGCACTCACCGGCCCGCGCGGACGACGATTCAGGCCGCGGCACTCCCCGGGGCCGGGCTGCGCGTCGAGATCGACTGCATCGCCTATCTTCCGTGAGCCCGGGACAGCGAACCGCGCGCCGCCCGCGCCTTCACACGGGAAACGTGATGACACCGAAACTTGCCCGCGCAAATCGGAAGACGACGCTCTTGACCGCCGCGGCCGTGCTGATTGCCGCCTCGTTGACGGTGCCTGTCGGGGGCCGTCAAGTCACGGTGCCCGCGGCCTCCGGCGCGGGCACGACGATTCGCTCGGGGGATTTCCAATTTGCGTACGACGAACGCGGAGTCTCCGCGCTCGCCAACCCGCACGATCCGTTTGGCGCGACCATCACGACGGCCGCCAGCACCGGTCGCGGCGGACGCGGCGCCCAGCCGGCGGCGACGCTGGGGGTGACCATCGCGTATCGAACGAGTCCGACTGGAGACTGGCAGACGTACCGGCGCGGACCGGCCGCCGCCTCGGCGGACGGGCATGGCGTGACGTACGCGTCGGCCGCCGGCGCGCCGTTACACGTCCTCGAGTCGGTACGCGATTAGCGACAGCGGTCGCGCGCTTGACTGGACAATGACGCTCGAGGCCGCGGGCCGCGTGCCCGTTCACGTCGGCGACCTCGGCATCTCGATTCCGGTGCAGGGGCCGAGCGGCGCGACGCCGGCGGACATCTTCGAGCGCGGCTTTCTCAAGCACCAGTTCGTCTCTGGCGCCGGGTCGTTCTTCTACTACGTGCGGGCCTCCGGCGCGCCGCCCTTCCTGCTGGTGACGGTGCGGCCCGGCACGAAGCTCGAGTACACGTCGCCCGGCGGCGGGCGCGGCGGCGGGACGCTCTTCGTCCACTCGAGCCGCGTCGCGGCGCGAGGAAACGCGGGGGACGTGGCGCCAGCCCAACACGTCGCTCGATCTGGCGCCCGGCCGCAAAGCCACGTACGGCTTTCGCATGCAGTGGGCCTCGAGCTACGACGAGCTGCGCGATCTGATCTATCAGGCCGGGCTCTTCGACGTCCGCGTCGTGCCCGGCATGACCGTCCCGGAGGACCTGAGCGCGCGCTTCGCGCTGCGCACCCGCGCGCACGTCGAGTCGCTGACAGCCGAGTTTCCCGGAGCGACCACGATCACGCCGCTGGGCGCGCCGACCGTCCCGTCGCGCCAGGACACGCGGGTCTACGACGTGACCTTCAAGAAGCTCGGCGAGAACCTGCTGACGATCACGCACGACGGCGGCCGGAAGACGTATCTCGAGTTCTTCGTCACCGAGCCGATGGAAACGCTGATCAAGAAGCGCGCGGCGTTCCTCGTCAACCGGCAGCAGATCAAGGACCCGTCGAAGTGGTGGAACGGCGTGTACGCGATCTACGACATGAGGGCCGGCAGACGGTGCGGACGATCGACGACCCGGACATCTTCCTCGACCGCATGGTCTACGCGCTCACCTGCGACGATCCCGGGCTGTCGAAGGCGCCGTACCTCGCCGAGAAGAACGTCACTTATCCGGACAAGAAGGAGATCGAGTCGCTCGAGTACTACCTCAAGAACTTCGTCTGGGGCGGGCTCCAGCGGCGGGACGACGAACGGCCGTATCCGTACGGCGTCTACGGCACGCCGAACTGGTTCGTCAATCGCGATCCGGAGCGGCGCAAGGACTACGCCGAGCACCTCGCCAACGGCGCGACCGCGCTGCGCGATCTGGACAAGGAGCACGTGTGGCGGTCGTACGACTACCCGCACGTGATCATGCTGTATTTCCACATGTACCAGATCGCGAAGATGTACCCGGAGATGTCGACGTATCTCGACGCCGCCGGGTACCTCAACCGCGCTTGGGAAACGGCGCGGGCGTTCTACACCTATCCGTACGAGATCTACCCGTCGTACTACGAGACCTACAAGTGGGGCCTCTACAACGAGCTGGTCGTGCTCGATCTCATCGACGCGCTGGAACGCGAGGGCTTTCCCGACGCAGGCGGCGTGGCTGCGACGCCGAGTGGGAGAAGAAGACGAAGTACTTCGTCTACGACGACCCGTACCCGTTCCGATCCGAATACGCGTTCGACCGGACGGCGTTCGAGTCCACCTACGCGTTCGCGAAGTACGGCGCGACGCACGACATGCCGCCGGACGAGAACCTCTGGTACGACGTGAAGCTGAAGAAGTGGTATTCGCATCCGTCGGTCCGGCGCGAGGATTCGCGCGCGTTCATGGATCGCCAGCTCGCGTCGGGCCTGGTCGTCCGCGGCTGGCTCAACCCGGCCTACTACACGCTCGGCAGCGACGCGGGCATGAGCTACATGGCCGCGATGGGCGGCTGGGGCGTGCTCGACTACGGCCTGAACTTCGCGCCGCGGCCCGTCCGACTGGCTGCAGCTCGGCTACGCGTCGTACCTGAGCTCGTGGGCGCTGATGAACACGGGCCGGCCGCCACCAACTACGGCTTCTGGTTCCCCGGGCCAGAAAACGACGGCGCCGCGGGCTGGCAGTTCACGTCCACGAAAGTCGGCAGCGCCTGGATGGGATCGAGCTTTCCTGGCGGCGTGACCGAGCCGCGCGGCCCCTGGCACTACGACGGCGAGATCGATCTCGGCTTCGGCGGCGCGCTTGCGCATGGCCGCGACAATCGTCACCAACGATCCCGATGTTCGGCTGGTTCGCGTACGGCGGCGTCGATGACCGCCGCGGGCGACGAGCTGCGCGTCAGCCCGCGAGACGGTTTGCGGCGGCGCTTCGACGTCGTGCATGCCCGATCCCGCGCCTGCCGTTCGCCGAGGATGTCAGCAGATTGAAGATCGAACTCGAGCGCGACGGGTTCGCGGCCGACGACCCCATCGTCCTGGACACGGCCATCGGCAAGATCGCATTCTCGGTCGAAAACCGCACGGGCAACGTACACGACGCGGGCGTCCGCCTCGGGTTCCCGTTGAACACGCAGTATGAACTTCGCCAGGACGGCCACGGCGTTCCGCTCCAGCAGACCGGCGATTGGACATATCCGTGGCGGGCGGTGATCAAGATGACGGGCGCGTCCTCGAAAATCGAACTCGTCCGGACTGCGCGATGATCGGCTTCAGAGTGCTCGCGGCGGTCCTGCTGACGGGCGTCGTGAGCCTCGCTGAAAGTCACGCGCCGGCCATGCAGCCAGCGCCGACTCGCGTGGTGACGTTCGTGCCCGCCGCACGGCCTCACGACACGCCAAAAACCGCGGTGTGCGGGCCGTCGCTCGCCGCCGGCTACCGCAAGGACGCGCATCAGTGCAGCGTCGGCGCGGCCACATACGACCCGTGCTTCGCGCTGCCGCAGGCGGGCCGTGCGCTGTGCGACGTCGATCCTCGCAAGGCGTCGAGCGGCTTCGTTGTCGCGTTCGATTCGGCGGGGGCCGTCGCCCCTGCAGGCGCGCACGGGATCGGGAGCCGCGCGTGGCTGTTCGAGCTGCCTGACGGGTCGATCTGTCGGCCGATTCTCGACAACCGGCGCGAAATCTCCGGGACGACGGAGATCTACACCTGCAAGTTCGCCTTCTCCGGCGAAGCCGACGGCGTGCTCGGCGAACTCGACTCGAGCACGCCGGTCTGGACGATCCAGCAGGTGCTGATCAACAAGAAGGTCGAGCCGCCGACGATCAAGTCGGCGCTCACGTCGCCGGTGAAGACCGTGTGGCAGTAGGCCGGCGTGCTAGGCTGCCCCGATGACGCGGATGCTCACGATTGCCGCCGCGATCGGTCTGGCGGCCGTGACGCCGCAGCAGCCTGACACGCCGCCCGCACCCACACGGGTCGTGCATTTCACGCCGGCGAAGAACTTCACTGGCCCGACGTCGACCGGCGTCTGCCAGCGCTCGCTGCTGCTCGATCGCGACGACGCATTTCGGTGCACGGCCGCGCAGACGACCTACGACCCCTGCTTCGGGACGGATCGCAGGGGCGGGGCACGTTGCGGCGTCGACCCGCGCGATGCGGGCAGCGGCATCCTCGTCGAATTCACCCCCGCGGTCTCGCCGGCCGCCCCGACGCGCGGCGCAGCCGTCCGCGCCTGGTTTTTCGAGCTCGAGGACGGATCGACCTGCCGGCCGCTGGTGTTCGGCGACGGCCGCGAAGTGGACGGGATGTTCGAGATCTACACGTGCCACTTCGCGCCGCCCGGAGCCGACGCGGTCCTGGGCGAGATCGATTCGAGCGCGCGCGTCTTGACGATCCAGCAGGCGCAGCTCAACAAGCGGATGCCCCCGCTCTCGATCAAGCAGCTGGCGTCCGCGGCGGTGAAGACGGCGTGGCAGTAGCGCGGCGTCTCGTCCGAATCGCCTGTCAGGCGTCAGCGGATTGGTGGACTCCAGGTCGCGATCGACGACAGTCGGTTGAGCGACGCCGAGGGCGGATCGACGTCCGGCGCGGTGTTCCCGGGCGGCCGCGCGAACGCAATGCGGCACGCGGCGAGATCGAAGTCGTTCGGCTCGATCCGGGCGGACGAATTCATCACCGACGGCCGCAGCGTGACGTGGTCGTAGCCGAGCGCATGGCCCAGCTCGTGCGACCGCAGCGATCGCACGAACTGGCTGCCGCTCCGCTCGAAATCGCGGTCGAGCATGACAATCCCGCCCGACACCGAGCCGTCGCCGAGCCACTGCCAGCGGCTGTAGCCCCAGAATCCGGTCGCCGCCGTGAGGCCCATGACGCGCGTGACCGTGATGACCCCCGAGTTGGTGAGGTGCACAGATGTGCCTTCCGGCGAGGTCTGCGTCGTCACGCCGGCAAACGCCGGGTACGTGCTGCCGGTCAGCTGCGGCAGGGCCCACGTCAGGTCCGCGACGAGACCACTGACCTCGGCGTCGCTCATTTGATCGGCAAGCGCGACCTGATCGATGGCGTTGATGTCCGTGAACCGCAACGCTTGCGTCTCGACCAGCAACGGCGGCGCCGTCATCCACCGCAGCAGCCGGGGCCGCCTGAACATCTGGTCGAACGAGGCCAGATCGAACGTGGATGAAATCAGCGACACGATCGCATCCGCCCCGGGCACGCGGAGATTGGTCCGCCGGGTGACGACGTTCGGCCCCACGAAGGTCACCGGGCGAGGCTCGGTGGACGCGCTTGACGCCATCAAGGTAAAGGCGCCGCTCGAATCCGACGTCGTACTCCCGAAGCCGTCGCCAGCCACGTTGACGCCGGCGTACGGGGCCCGCGACAGTACGTCGAGCACGCGGCCCGTGGTGACCGTCCCGGCCGCGACGAGGGTGAAGTTCGTGGTCTGGTTGCCTCCGAGCGTGACGCTGACGGTCTGATCCGCATAGCCGCTCGATGACGCCCGAACCGTCATGGTCCCGGGCACGAGGTCGGGAATCGTGTACCGGCCGCTCGCATCGGTGATCGCGCCACGCCCGGCGTTCACGCCGTCAACGACGTCGACATGCGCGCCCGAGAGCCCGACGTTGTTGGCGAAGACCGTCCCCTGGAGGGAAAACCTGGACGGGCCGGGCGAAGGTGAGGACGGCGACCCTGACCCGCACGAAACAAGCGCGACGAGCGCGGCAACAGCGACCAGCTGGCGGATCATCGGCCGCCCGCCAGTGTACCGCGACGCGCCGGTTGCGCGGACGCCGCCTCCTGTTCAAGGATCTGGCGCGATGACTCGCGACGTTCAAGCCTTCGCCGAAACCGGGCCCGCCTTCACCGCCCTCGCACGGCTTGGGCCTGTCGATTGGCATCTGTGGGCCGTGGCTGCGGATCGGCTGACCCGCGAGCTCGCCGGCGCCGCCGATCTCGATCGCCGCATCCATCACCTGTACGTCCCGGTGATCATGTTCGCGGCCGCCCAGGCGCGCTCGGCCGCGCGCCGGCCGGTGTTCATCGGCATGCAGGCGCCGCAGGGCGGCGGCAAGACGACGCTCGTGACCCACGCCCTGGCGCTGCTGCCCGAGCTCGGCCTGCGCGGCACTGGCGTGTCGATCGACGACTTCTACCTCACCCGCGCCGAGCAGCTCTCGCTGGCGGCCGCCCACCCGGGGAATCCGTACCTCGAGCACCGCGGCTACCCGGGCACGCACGACGTCGAGCTGGGCGTGCGGACGCTGGCCGAGCTGCGCGAGCTCGGGCCGCAGGCCGCCGGACGCCGCGCGCGCGTGCCCGTCTACGACAAGTCCGCGCACGGCGGCCGCGGCGATCGCGCGCCGCTGGATCAGTGGCGCGAGGTCGACGCGCCCCTCGATCTCGTCTTCGTCGAAGGGTGGATGTTCGGGTTCACGCCTGTCACAGACGGGCGGCTGGACGACGCGCGCCTGGCGGAGCCGAACCGGGCGCTGGCGGCCTACGACCGCTGGTATCAGTTCCTCGACGCGTTCGTCGTCCTGCGCGCGATCGACCCGACGTTCGTGCTGAAGTGGCGTGTCGAAGCGGAGGAAGCTGCCAAGGCCAAAGGCAAGCCCGGTCTCGATCGCGCCGCGATCGACGACTACATCCGTCGATTCCTGCCGGCCTACGCGCACTACGCGGGAGGCACGCCGTCGAACGTGCCCGCCGACCGGCGGTTGGTCATCGGGCTCGACGGCCTTCGTCGACCGGTGGCATGGTCCGGGACGTAGGCACGTCCCGGATGAGGCGCCGCCTCGGCGGGCGTCACCGCCATCGCTGAGCGGTGATACCTTAGACCCGTTCTTGAGCTACGAGGCCGGCTCGGCTTTCTTCCGGAAGGCGGCCGCGATGCTGATGCGACTCCCCTCGACCGCCTGGCGCGGCGTCACCGCAGGCATGATGATGGCCGGGCTCGCCGCCACGCTCGTCGGACAGACGCCGCCTGCCGCCGCGCCGGACGACGCGCGCACCTGGATTGGCCACCGCGCGGAAATCGAGGCCTACCTGCGCACGGTGCAGATCGTGAAGCTGCAAGAACTGTCGGTCGGCGTGACGCATCCGCGCAAGGCGATGCTGGCGCCGGGCGGCCTGAGCGAATACCTGGTGTGGAAGGTCATTCCGCCCAACCGCTACGACGGCTTCTGGGAAAGCTACCTGTCGGAAATCGCGGCGTACGAGCTCGACAAGGCGCTCGAGCTCAACATGGTGCCGCCGACGGTCGAGAAGGAGTATCGGGGCGACCGCGGCGCCGCGGTAATGTGGGCGGCGCCGACGAAAAGCTTCAAGGAGATGGGGAGCAAGGGCGCGCCTCTGCCGCCGCCGCGCTACGCCTTCGAATGGGCGCGGCAGATCGCCCGTGCGAAGATGTTCGACAACCTCATCAACAACCTGGATCCGAATCTGGGCAACTGGCTCGTGGATCCGTCCTGGCACCTGATCCTCATCGATCACACGCGCGCGTTCACGCCGGGCACGAAGATGGTGCACCAGATGACGCACGTGGACGCGGACCTCTGGACGCGCATGCAGGCGCTGACCGAAGCCTCGCTCGAGCCGGTGCTCGGCAAGTGGGTGATGCGCGGCGAGATCAAGTCGATCATCGATCGGCGCGATCGGATGGCGGCGATCATCGCCGAGATGGTCAAAGCCCGCGGTGAACGCGACGTGTTCATCCACGCGTCTGGCGGATCGGGGAACGAGGGGCGCTAGCGGTACCCGGCCGCCTGCAGCTCGAACAACTTCGCGTAGCGTCCGCCGGTCCGGAGCAGCTGGTCGTGCGTGTCCAGCTCCGTCACGCGCCCATCGGCAATCACGGCGATCCGATCGGCGATCCGCACGGTGGAAAACCGGTGCGAGATCACGATCCCCATCCGGCCATGCAGGTGCGCCTTCAACTCCGCGAAGATGGCGGCTTCCGCCTCAGGATCGAGCGACGAGGTCGGCTCGTCGAGGATCCAGACATCGGCGTCGCGGTACATGATCCGCGCCAGGGCGAGGCGCTGCCATTCGCCGCCGGAGAGATCGTGGCCGCCGTCGAACAGCCGGCCGACCTTGGAATCCAGGCCCTTCGGCATCCGCGACACGAGCCAGTCGCTGCGCGCGTCGCGCAGCGCCTGCCCGACGCGCTCGTCGCTCGACGGCTGGTCTGGCCGGCCCATGACGACGTTCTCCCGCACGGAGAGCTCGTAGGTCGCGTAGTCCTGGAACAGCACGCCGATCCGGCGTCGCAGCGCCTCGGGATCGAGCTCGCGCACGTCGAGGCCGCCGATGCGCACCGTGCCGCGGTCGGCGTCGTAGAAGCGCAACAGCAGCTTGACGAGCGTGCTCTTGCCCGCGCCGTTCTCCCCGACGAGCGCGACCAGCTCGCCGCGGCGCACGTCGAGGCTCAGCCCGGCGACCGCTGGCTCCGTGCCGCCGGGATAGGTGAACGTGACGTCCTCGAACGCGAGGCCGTCGATCGGCCCGGGCGGCAGCACCCGCGGCGACGCCGGCGGCCTGACGATCGGCTGGATCGCCAGGAACGAAAAATAGTCCTCGAGGAACGTCGTGTGCTGATCGACCGCGACGAAGGTGCTGGACATCTGGCCCAGCGTGCCGGACACCGACGCAAACGCGCCGATGACGAGCACGACGCCGCCCGGGTCGATGCTGCCGCTCATGCCGCGCACCGCCACGAACAGATACGCCAGCGCCAGGGTCGTCCCGGTCACGAGCCCCGTGAGCAGCGACACGCGCGTGCCCGATCGGTACATGTGCTCGCGCTGCGTGAACAGGTCCTCTGACAGCTGCTGGTGGCGCCCAAGCAGGTAGTCCGCCAGCACGAACGCGCGGATCTCCTTCGTCGTCTTCGGCTGCACGAGCAGGTCGCCGAGATACTCGCGCTCGCGCTCCTCGGGCGTCTCCTTGTAGAAGAACTCGTACAGCTTCGCCGTGACGCTGCGCTCGAGCAGCAGCGACAGCAGCGCGGCCGCGAGCGCCAGCGCCACCAGGATCCAGTGCAGGCTGGCCAGCAGGGTCGCCATCAGCGCGATGGACACCACGTTGCCGGACAGCCCGAGCACCGACCAGGTGAGATCGCCGGGCCGCCAGGACACGTCACGCTTCGCCCGCGCCAGCCGGTCGTGCCAGTCGGAGTTGTCGAAGTAGGCGAGATCGACGCGGGCGGCCTGCTCGAGCAGGCGGCGCTCGGCCTCGAGCTGCACCCGCCGGACGAACAGGTTGCGCCCGTAGCCGGTGTAGGCGCCGACGGCGCGCTGCACGCCGACGACAACCCACAAGCCGATCACGATCGGCAGAATCGCGCGAAACTCGATGGGATGCAGGCGCGCGTCGGCAATGCGGTTGACGAGCATGGCGCCGAGCACGACCGTCACGGGCGGGAGGGCGGCGCCGACAATCCCGAGCAGTGAGTAGCGAATCAGCAGCCGGGGCGACGCCGCCCAGGCCAGCGCCATCCCCTTTTCGAGGTTCTGCCGCACGCGGCGGGCTCGGCCTTTCAGCGAAGGCGGGCTCGGGGCGCTGCTCACGCGTCAGTCCCGGTAGTTGCCGAACTGCAGCTCGACACCGAAGTCGTGGGCTTTCAGCAGCCGCATGGCCGCCTGCAGCTCGTCCTTCGACGGCGACGTCACGCGCAGTTGATCGCCCTGGATCGCCGCCTGCACCTTCTTCAGCTTCTGATCCTTCAGGTACTTCACGATCTCGCGTGCGGCCTCGATGGGAATCCCCTGCTGTAGCTCGACCATTCGCGCCACGAGACCGCCAGCCACCGGCTGCACCTCGGACGGCTTCAGGTTCTTCACCGGGACGCCGCGACGCACCATGCGAGTCTGCAGGATGTCCCACACGGCGTCCATCTTGAAGTTGTCGTCGGCCACCAGATCGATCTTGTTCTCGGTCCGCTTGAAATCGATGGCCGCCTTCGATCCCTTGAAGTCGTAGCGCTGGGCGATCTCCTTCCGGGCCTGGTTGACGGCGTTGTCAACCTCCTGAAGGTCGATGGTGGACGTGACGTCGAACGACGCTTGGGCAGCCATGGACAAATCCTAGCCCGATCTCATGATCCAGCCGTGCGGGCCATAGACGAGGCGCTGGTCCGGCAGCTCCACGCGCGGGCCCGGGCCGACCGATGGCCGGTCCCCGTGGCCCGCTTCGCCGAAACCCTCGTCGCCAGCGCCCGAAAGCGCTTCGAAGGCGTCGAGCCCACCCCCGCCGATCTCGAGTTCTATCTGTCCGGACTGCACCTGGAGGACCTGGCCCTCGCCTGCGCCTGCGCGGAGGGCGACGAAGCGGCCTGGGAGCACTTCGTGCGCGAGTTCCGCCCTACGCTCTACCGCACGGCGGACGCGCTCGACCCGTCGGGCGGCGTGCGGGAACTGGCCGACGGGCTCTATGCCGACTTGTTCGGCCTCACCGAGCGCGACGGCGCCAGGCAGTCGCTCTTCCGCTATTTCCACGGGCGCAGCAGCCTCGCGACGTGGCTGCGCGCGGTCTTGTCGCAGCGCCGAATCGATCGACTTCGCGTTGCTCGACGAGAAGACGTACTGCCTGAAGACGACGGCCCGACGCCGATCCGGGACCGGCAGAGCCCGCCCGATCCCGAGCGCGACCGGGACACCGAGGCCATGCGTGGCGCGCTCGAGCGCACCATCGCTTCGCTTCCGCCAGACGACCGGCTGCGCCTGCGTTGTTACTATGGGCAGGGGCTCACGCTCGCGGCGATCGGCCGGCTGTTCGGCGAGCACGAGGGGACCGCCTCCCGCCATCTCACGCGCATCCGGCGCGGGGTCCGTGACGAGGTCGAGCGGCGGCTCCGAGACGAGGCGGGCCTGTCGGACGCCGCGATCGTCCGGTGCGTAGCCTCGGTCGTCGCCGACGCGGGTCCACTCGACCTCAGCGCTCTGCTGGGCGCGGACGAAGACGAGCCGGGGGCGCGCAAGAAATCCCCGGCCGCACGTTCTAGAGAGGAGCAGGCGCGATGACTGACACACCCCATCGCGACAAGATCACGGACACGCTCCTGACGCGGCTCGTGCGGCCGCCGAATGGTTCGCCGCTGTCCGACGCCTGCCTCGACGCGGAAACCGCCGCGGCGTGGATCGACGGCGGCCTGTCACCGGCGGAGCTCGTGCGCGCGCGCACGCACGTGGCCGACTGCCCGCGCTGTCAGGCCCTGGTTGCCGATCTCGCGCGAATCGAGCCCTTGACCGTCGCGCCGGCGGCCGCCAAATCCCGACGGCCGTGGTGGATGTGGGCGGCGCCGCTCGCCGCCGCCGCGGCTGTGGTGGCGCTGGTAGTCGGCCTGCCGCGGCGCACGCCACCTCCGGCCGCGCCCGCGGAAGCCAAACTGTCATCCGCGCCGGCACCCGCGTCGCGGGAAGCGCATCTGGAGCCGGCGCCTGTGGCGGACGCGAAAAAAGAGGACCGCCGACAGGCGGCCCCGGCCGCGGCGCCCGCACCGCAAGCCGCAAAGCCGGCCGCGCGCGACAAGGACGTCGCCGCCGCGTTGCGCGCGGCAACGCCCGCCACTCCGCCCGCCGCCGACGTCAGTCGGCCCGTGGAGCGTCAGGCCATCAACCAGGCCGCGGAACGCGGCGCGCTGGGCAAGACCCTCGCGGCGCGCGAGATCCCTTCACCTGATCCGGCCGTCCGCTGGCGCATCGTCGGGAGCGCGATCGAGCAGACGCGCGACGGCGGCATCAACTGGGCGCCAGCTTCGACCGGCGATCCGGCCGACTGGACCGCTGGCTCGGCGCCCTCAGCGACGACATGCTGGATCGTGGGTCGGGTCGGAGCCGTCGCCCGCACGACTGACGGGCGCACGTGGACGCGTGTGGCGTTCCCCGTCCCGACAGATTTGTCATCCGTCCAGGCCGTGGACGCAGAGACGGCCTCGGTCACAACGGCTGACGGACGCACGTTCCGCACGAGTGACGGCGGAAAGACGTGGGTGCCTGGCTCGCTGCAAGGTTTCGAGACGACTCCGTTCAACGAGTAGACGCTTCGCCTGGCGAAGCCTATTCGAGAGGAGTCGATCCATGTCCGCACGTGCGATCATCGCCCCGCTTGCGCTCGTCCTCGTCACCGCCGGGGTGGGTCTGCCACGGCAGACGCCCGCCGAGACGCCGGTCACGGCGGCCGGGCAGCCGCAGAACGCCACCGTCGACGACCAGACGGATCTGGCGGTGACGGTCTACAACTCGGACCTCGCGCTCGTGCGCGACGTGCGCGAGCTGCAGATCGCGCGCGGCACGTCCGACCTGCACTTCATGGACATCGCCGCGACGGTCAATCCCGCGACCGTGCACTTCCGCTCGCTCACCGAGCCGTCGCGCGTCAACGTGCTCGAGCAGAACTACGAGTACGACCTGCTCGAGCCCGACAAGCTGCTGCGCAAGTACGTCGGGACGCGACGTCACGCTCGTGCGAACGGTGCAGGACCAGGGCCGCACGCGCGAAGAGGACGGTCAAGGCGCGCCTGCTCAGCTACAACAACGCGCCCGTCTGGCAAATCGGCGGCGAGATCGTCACCGGGCTGCGCGCCGATCACATCCGCTTCCCCGAGCTGCCGGGCAACCTCTACACGCGGCCGACGCTCATCTGGACGCTCGACAACACGGGCGCCGTCCGCCATCGCGTCGAGGCGTCGTACCTGGCGACGAAGCTGTCGTGGAACGCCGACTACGTGCTGACGGTCGGCCGCGACGACAAGATCGGCGGATCTCGACGGCTGGGTGACGCTCGCGCAACGGCAGCGGCACGTCGTTCAGGAACGCGACGCTGCAGCTGGTGGCGGGCGATCTCAACCGCGTGCGCCAGCAGATCGGCAAGATGCTGGCCGCGCGCGAGGATCGCGCCGCGATGCCGGCCGCGGCGCCGATGGCGCAGGAGTCGTTCTCCGACTACCACCTCTACACGCTCGGCCGGAAGACGACGCATCAACAACAACGAGACCAAGCAGGTCAGCATGCTCGGCGCGACCGGCATTTCCGGTCCAGAAGCGCTACGTCGTCGACGGGCAGGCGTTCTACTACCGCAACGCCCAGCATCCGGGCGCGCCGATCAAGGACGTCGTGCAGGTCTACTACCAGTTCAAGAACGAGGAGCAGGCCGGCGGCCTCGGCATGCCGATGCCGGCGGGCACGGTGCGCGTCTACCAGGCCGACTCGAAGGGCGGCGTGCAGTTCGTCGGCGAGGATCGCATCGACCACACGCCGAAGGACGAGACGCTCAACCTCAAGATCGGCAACGCGTTCGACGTCGTCTGCGAGCGCAAGCAGACCGACTTCGAGAAGATCGCGTCCAACGTCTACGAGGTCGAGTACGAGATCACGCTGCGCAACCACAAGGCCGCGCCGGTGACGGTCGAGGTGAACGAGCCGATCGGCGGCACCTGGCGGATGCTGCAGTCCTCGCACGGCTGGACCAAGACCGACGCGTGGGCGGCGCAGTTCACGGTGCCGGTCGTCGGCCGACGGCACCGTCGACGCTCCGATACCGCGTGCGCGTGACCTACTGACTGCCGGTCAGGTTCCGCCGGCACGGGGGCACGCCTCCCCGTCCGGCGGGACCGGCTGGCCCGACCCGCACGGACCGGCAAACGTCCCGGCGGGTCGATACGTCTAATCTCGACGTATCGAGGTATGACGCACTGATGCCGGACCCCCGCGACTTCCTGCCGCTCACGCCGCAGCAGTTCCACATCCTGCTGGCCCTCGAGCCCGGGGACCGCCACGGCTACGGGATCATTCTCGACGTGGCGCACCGCACCGGGGGCGCGCTCCGTCTCGGGACGGGCACGCTCTATACGGCGATCGCGCGCCTGGCGGCGCTCGAGCTCGTCGCCGACTGCGGCCGCGAGGACGACCGCCGCCGCGACTATCGGCTCACGCCGCTCGGCCGGCGGGTGCTCGTGGCCGAAACGGCGCGCCTCGAAGCGCTGGTGCGTGACGCCCACCGGCTGGGCATCCGCGGATCGGCCCGACCTATGCGATCACGGTCATGAAGCGGCGCCCCCTCGCTCGACTGGCGTCAGCCATCTACCGCGCGCTTCGACGCCTCGCCGCGCCCGACGTCCGGCACGGCTACGCGCCGGACATGCAGCACACGTTCGACGCGATGGCCGACGACGCGGCCGCCGTCGGCGTGACGGCCGTAGCGGCGCTGCTGGTCCGCGACTCGATCGATCTCGTGAGGTCTCGGCACTTGCCCGTCGTCGAATCGCCCGCCCCTGGTCTTCGTCCGCATCTGTCAGCTTCGCTCGCGGAGTTCTGGCGGGCCGGCCGCTTTCGACACGCCGTGCGATCGCTCGCTCGACGGCCGGGATTCGCGCTGACGGCGGTCGCCGCACTCGCCGCCGGAACCGCCTCCACGACGGCTGTTTTCACGCTCGTCGACACGGTCGTCATCAAGGCGCTGCCGTATCCGGACGCCGATCGACTGGTTGCCGTGCAGGAAGCCAGCCCGGCTGCGCGCGAGCGCATCAGCCTGATGGCGCCCATCCGGATCGAGGACTGGAATCGCCTCAGCCGGACGTTCGTGGCGATCTCCGGCCAGTACAGCGAAGCCCTGACCGAAACGAGCCAGGCCAGTCCCGAGCGGCTCGACGGCCGCCGCGTTGCCCCGAGGTTCTTTGGGGTGTACGGCACGGAGCCAATTCTCGGACGTGCGTTTACCGAAGATGAGGAACGCTACGGCGGTCCCGGCGCGGCCGTGATCAGTGACGGCTTCTGGGCCCGGCGATTCCAGCGCGGCGATCGAGCCCTCGGTCAGACGCTCATGATTGGCGGCCGCGCGTATCCCATCGTCGGCGTCATGCCTGCCACGTTTGCATCCTCGTCGATCGACGTCTGGCTGCCGGCGCAGGTGTCGCCGCAGCTGATGGGGTACCGGGACGCGCGATTTCTGAGCGGCGTCGGCCGCTTGCGCGCCGGCGTCACCCCGGCGCAGGCGCGCGCGGATCTCGATCGGGTCCAGCACGACCTCGGCGCCATGTATCCGAAGACCGACGCCGGATGGTCCGCCGAGGTATTCGACCTCAAGGCCTATCGCGTCGGCGATCAGGGGCGGGGCCTGTGGATGGTGTTCGGCGCCGTGGGTCTGCTGTGGTTGATTGCGATGACGAACGTCGCCGGGCTGGTGCTGGTCGAGACGCAGCGCCGGGCGCGCGAGCTGGCGATCCGCCTCGCGATCGGCGCGTCGCGGGCGCACGCGATCGGCGTCGTCGTGCGGGAAGTCCTCGTGCTGGCGCTGGCCGGCGCCGCGCTCGGCGTGCTCGCGGCGGCCTGGCTCGTGTCGTTCGCGCGATCGACGCTGACGACGCTGCCGCGGCTGGCGGAACTGACGCTCGACGCGCGGGCGGCGGTCTTCGCGGCGTCCACGGGAATCGTCGCGGCCGTCCTGTGCGGCGTGGTCCCCGCACTCGCGTCCACTCGATCGAGACAGACCTCGCTGCTCGCCTCCGGCGTGCGCGTCGTCGCGGGCCGCGGGCACCTCTGGCAGCGCAGCCTGGTCACCGCGCAGGTGGCGCTTGGCTTGCTGCTGTCGGCGTCAGCCGCGCTGCTGCTGCACAGCTACTACAACCTCACGCACGCCGATCCCGGTTTCGACCCCAGCGGCGTGCTGACGTTCCACGTCGGCGCGCGATGGGACGAGGACCGATCGCGCGTCGGTCACATGCAGGAGGCGATTCTCGCCGAGCTGCGGCGGCTGCCTGGCGTTCAGGCGACGGGATTCTCGAGCTTCCTGCCCGAGTCGAACGCCACGCTTCGCTACCAGGTGAAGATTGCCGGCCTCGCCGGACCTGACGGCTCCGGGACGCTGCAGACCGGCCAGCGGACGATTAGCGTGGGCTATCTGCAGGCGCTCGACGTGCCGCTCGTCGCGGGCGAGTGGTGCGCGCCGCTGCGGACGGACTTGAACGGCCCGCACACTGTGATGGTGAGCCGCGAGTTCGCCAGACGCTTCGGCCAGGGCACGGACCTGGTCGGCCATGAGCTCACCTACGTCGAAGTCCCGGGACCGCCTGCCCGCGTCACGGGGATCGTCGGAGACCTTGCCGAGGACGGCGTGCAGGCGGCGCGGGCGCCGTACCTCTACTCGTGCGAGTCGGCGGGTTACTGGCCCGATCCCAACTACGTCGTGCGCACGACGGACGCCGCGACGCTGGTGGCGAATCTGCCGGCCCTCTTGCACCGGATCGACCCGACGCGCGCGATCTTCGGCGTCCGCGCGCTCGACGACGTGCTGCGCGATGCGGTGGAGGCGCCCCGGGTCAATGCCACGATGCTGGGCGCGTTCGCGCTGGGCGCCCTGCTGCTGGCGGCCGTCGGGCTCTACGGGCTGTTCACGCGGTTGGTGGCCGAGTCGCGGCGCGAAATCGGCGTGCGGCTCGCGCTCGGCGCGCGGCCGGGACAAGTCGTCGGCCGCGTGTTCGGCGCCGCGATTCGACTGCTCGGTGTCGGCCTCGTCCTGGGCCTGGCGCTCGTCGTCCTGCTCAACCGCTCGCTCGCGGTGCTGCTGTTCGATGTCGGTCCGCTGGATCCGGCGACGATTCTCACGGCGACAGCCGCGCTCGTCGCGGTCGCGGCCGCGGCCGTGGCGATCCCGGCCATGCGGGCGTCACGAGTCGCACCCACCGACGCGCTGCGCGCCGACTGAGGCGCGTCATGGATCGCGGGCGGCCTGATACGATGCGCCGCGGATGTCGATCTCGCCGAGCCCGACCAGCCGACGCCGCTGGCTCTGGCGGCTGGCCGTCACGATCGTGGTGGCGTACGCCGCCTGGCTGCGGCTGATCCTGCTGTTCGACAAGTACGGCCCGTTCGACCATCCGACCTGGGTCGTCGCGCTGGAGCACGTGACGGAGGCGTCGCGACCGTGGCTCGCGCCCGCAACGTGGCGCGAGGTGAAGATCGACACCCCGTACGTCGGCGGCGATCCGATCACCTACCTCGAACAAGCGCGCGCGATGCGCGGCTTCTATCAGGCGACGGTGCGCGAGCCGTTGTTCCTGGAGGTCACGCGCTTCTTCCTGAAGCACGCCGGCGGGGACGTCGGCATCAGCTTCGCGTCGCTGAGCTTTTCCGTGCTGTGCGTGCTGGCAACGTATCTACTGGGCAGTGCGGCATTCTCGCGAGGCGTGGGACTCGGGGCCGCGGTCGCGCTGGCGATTGAAAGGGAGTTCGCGACCTGGGCGCCCGATGGCTGGCGCGACGAGACGTTTGCCGCGTTCGTCCTGCTCACGGCCTGGGCACTGCTGCGCCTGCAGCGCAACCGCACGTGGCGCTGGGCGATCGCGAGCGGCGTCTTTGCAGCCGGCGCGTGTCTCACACGGATCACGTCGTTGACCTTCGTCATCCCCGCCTTTGCGTGGGTGGCCTGGCCGTGGACAAAGACGGCCTGGGCCAGTCGCGGACGATACGTCGCGGTGGCCACAGGCGTCTGGCTGCTGCTGGTGGCGCCCTACCTGATCAATTGCGCCATCGTCACCGGCGATCCACTGATCGCGGTGGACTATCACACGACGTTCTATCTCGCCGCCGAGAACGAATCGACGGCCGCGCGACCGACCGCCGTGCACTACATCGCCGATCGCGTCCGGCGGCATCCGGTGAAGGAGATCGACACGGCGATTCGCGGCCTGATCGAGTATCCCTTCGCGATCAAGTGGCGAGGATTCGTCGACTGGCACGCCCCGTGGATCGGGCCGGCCCTGCGCATCGCGGCGTTCGCGGGTCTGCTGGTCTGGATGTGGCAGCCGACGGGACGATTCCTGCTCCTGGTCCTGCTCTCGTCGCTCGTGCCGTACATGCTGACGTGGTCGCTCCGTGGAGGCGGCGAGTGGCGGTTCACCATGCACGCCTATCCTTTCTACCTGCTGGCGGCCTGCTCCGCCGCCGCGCTGGCGATCGCCGAAGGGCACGCGCTCGCGTCCGGCGTGGCGGCGACCCTCCGACGCTGGCGAGCCGCGGCCGTGCCCGCAAAGGCGCTGGCCACCGCGCTACTGGTCGCCGCCGGCGGGATCGCGGCTTACTGGGCCCCGTATCTCATCGCGCGTGAAGGCCTGCTGGCCGGAGAATCGACCTCGGTCGAAGCCGGCGACCGCGACGCCGTGTTCTTCAGCGGTCGCTGGAGCGGTCTCGTGCGCGCGGGCGCTGTCATCTCGCGCTTTGCTCTCGATTCACATGCGATGCTCTTCGTGCCGCTGCCCGAGCGGCGGAGCTATCACCTGGTCATCCGCATGGACCCGATGCCGAACGCGGGCGCGTCGCCTCTTCCGGTGCGCGTGCTCGTCAACGGACGCGACGTCGCCACGTTCGGCGTGACCTGGAATCCGGAGCGGATCGGCGTGTACGAGACGGATCTGCCGGCGGACGTCGCTGGCGCTGGGCGCACTCGAATCGACTTGATCGCCGACCACGCCTCGCCCGTCGGCGACGCGGTGTCGTCGTTCCCCGACCTCGCCGGGGTCGATCGCGCGGCGTTTCGCCTCTGGTACGTTCGGCTGACGCCGCAGTAGCTATCTGTGCAACGTGAAGTGGTTGCCGCTCGCCCACTGACAGAGCCCGCTCGACGGCAGCGCGTCCACGATCACGTCGATCGTGCTCGACGACGCCGTGCCGGAAAATGACGCGCTGGCGCTGCAGGACTGCCCGGTCAGCGTGACCTGTGTGATAGTGAACGTCCCGGCGACCGACGCCGCGGGCGTGAAGGTCAGGCGCCCGCCGGCGCCTCCCGCGGCCGTCCAGTTGGCAATGGCGGTGGCGCTGTTCTGCGTGATGGAGGCGGTGACCATATCGGTCACGTTCGTCCCCGCGGTGACGTATTGCCACGTTCCCGACCAGGAGCCGCTCAGGTCCAGCGCGCCGCTCGGCGACGACGGCGAGCTACCGCACGCGGCGAGGGCCGCGATCGCCAGCGCTGCCGCCGCGTACGCCAAGCCGCGGAGCACGCGCGTCATCGGCTGAACCGGCTCGAGATGGCCCACACGCCCCGGCCGTAGGTGGCGGCCAGCACCTGGCGCGTCGTGGCGTTGTACGCCAGACGATTGACGACGACCGGCGGCAGACCGGAGCCGAACGGCTGCCAGTTCGTCGCGCCGTCCAGCGTCACACGGAACACGCCGATGTCGGTCCCGGCGTACAACACCCGGGGCGTGGACGCGCCCGCCGAGTCCGGATCGATGAGCAGCGTGTTCACCGGCAGGTCCGGCAGGTTGCCGGTCAGATCCTGCCAGGTCGCGCCGCCATCCGTCGTGCGGAAGACGTGCCCGCGCCCGGACCCGCCCGAGTCGAAGCCCGAGTAGGACACGAACACGGTCGACGCGTTCAGCGGATCGACGACGATGTCGTTGACCGCGCGCACGGGCAGCGGTCCGGCCTCGGTCCCGGCGATGCTGCGCCACGTCGCGCCGCGATCGCTCGTCACCAGGACGTCGCCGTTGAGCGTCCCGGCATAGACGACCTGCCCGTTGGTCGGCGCGACGGCGGCAGCCACGAAGTAGCGCCCGTTGGCGCAGGACCGGCCGGCCGCCGCGTCCTGCCAGCACCGCTGCGCGGACGCCACCGACGGAGACGCGGCGACCCAACTATCGCCCTGAGTGTCGGTCCGGAACAGCCGGGCGGCGGTCAGCCACAGCGTGGACGGGCTCGACGGATCCATCGCCATCCGCGGCGTGAAGGGGCCGTCGAGCGACAGGTCGATTCCAGAGGTGCGCGCGACGCACCCGCCCAGCTGGCAGCGGTAGAACTGAAAGACGTTCGATCCGTCGATGAAGTACCACTCGAACTCGGTGTACAGCGTCGTGCCGCCCGGCCGCGGATCGAACACGGCATCTCCGCCGTCCGCGCCCGTGATGAGCGACCACCCGAGGGGGCCTTGAAAGATCGCGCGTGCCGTTGTCCTGCGTCCCGCCGGCGAGCAGCAGGCCGTTGGTCGGGTGGGCGGCCACCGAATAGAACTCCGTGATGGGCAGCGCGCCATGCAGCGCCGTCATGGCCGTCCCGGTCGTGTTGCGGAAGATGCCGCCGTCGCCGCCCACGAGCAGCGAGCGATCCGCCGTGAACGCGAGCGCGATGTTGTCCGAGTGGTTGGTCGAGAGCGTGACCCAGGTCTGTCCGCCGTTGGTCGTGCGATAGACGAGGTTGCTCGAGACGTAGAGCGTGTTCGCGTCGGTTGGCGAGAACGCCAGGCCGAGCGGCCAGGTGAGCGACGCCGCGGGCGGCGACGTCTCGGCGAAGTGATCGCCCGCGTCGATGCTGCGGAGCACGCGCGGCCGGCCCAGCTGCTCGTCGCGGAAGGCGACGGCGATCGCATCCGGACCGGACGGCGCGATCGCGAGGCGCACGCGCGGCACGTACACGGCGCCGGGATCCGCGTAGCGCGTCTGCACGAGCGTGTACGGCGTAATCGTCGCCAGATCCTGCCGCGACCAGTGCGCGCCGGCGTCGAACGTGCGATAGACGCCGACAACGCTGTCCATCGTGCCGCACGACGAGTCGAGGCACCGCGGCTGCGCGATGGCCGCAATCAGCCGGTCGGGCCGCGTCGGGTCGAGCGCGATGTCGCGGAGGTACTCCGCCTCGGGGCTGCGCACCGGCGCCTCCGGTCCGGCGAAGTCCAGATCCGTCGGCAGCGACAGGACCGCATGGAACGTACGCCCGCTGTCGTCGGAGCGGAGCACGTGGCTGATCCCGGCGAAGTACAGCGTGCTGGTGTTCGGCGATCCCGCGCGCAGCGGGTCGATCACGATCCGGCCGGACGACGGCGGGATGCAGGCCTTGAAGACGTTGACCGAGCACAGCGCCGGCGAGAGCGTCTGTCCCTGATCGGTCACAATGGCGCCGACCGACCACGACGCGCCCCCGTCAGCCGAGCGCAGCCATCGCGTCGAGTAGGTACGACTGATGGTGGAAGCGTAGACGAGCTGCGGATTGACCGGGTCGACCGCGAGCGACTGAATCGCGGGCACCGGCAGATCGTCGGTCAGCGACGCCCACGTTACTGCCGCCATCGGTCGTCTTCCAGATCCCGCCGCTGTCGGTGCCGATGTACAGCGTGCCCGCCAGTGTTGGGTGCGGCGCCACGGCCGTGACCCGTCCGGCAAACGGCAGCGAATTCTGAACGGCGATCGGCTGGGGCCCGATGGACACCCAGCGGTCGCCAGGGAGCTGAATCGCGGTGCGGACATCGGTGCGCGGCCGAATCTCGCGCCAGGCGCGATCGAGCGCACCCGCCGCAGGCAACCGGCCCGTGGGATAGGCGCGTTTGAGCTGGAACCAGAGCTCGGCGTTGGGTCCGAAATGCGCGGCGGCGAGCCCACGCCTGACGAGCCGCGCGTGCGCGGTGGCGGACACCGCGATCAGGGCCGCGGTCGCCAATATCAGCGCCGCCAGGAACACGCCACTCTGGATCGAAGGACGAACGGAACGCCGGACGTTCGGCATAATCGATTTCAATCCGAAGGTCCTCAGGCAGCGGGCTGGCAGGGACGAGTCTACCACCGGTTCCCGCGCCCGACGCCCCTGCGCGGCCGCGTTGGCCCGCCGTCCGCCGGTGTTATAGTCAGCCGCACTTCGCGGTCGATCTCAGGAGGATTTCGCCATGCGCTTGGTTCGTGCTTCAGCAATCGCCATCGGTTTCGCGTGTCTCATGCCCGCCCTCCCCGGCGCTCAGATGGACGCGGACCGCGTCGTCCCCGGCGGCGGAATCTTCGCCGCGGGCTGGCAAGGCAAGATCGACGCGTCGTCGGTCCGTCAGGGCCGGACGATCAACGATTCGAAATTCACGCAGGAAGGCAACGCGCTGCATCTCGTCATCGGGCCGGCCGCCATCTACTGGAATCCGGCGAACACGGCGAGCGGTGACTACACCGTCAAGGGAACGTTCAAGGAGCCGAAGTACATGGATGCGAACAGCCATCCGCATCCGTACGGCATCTTCATCGGCGGCCAGAAGCTGGATACCGATCAGATGTCGCTGCTCTACTGCGAGCCCTACGGCGATGGCAGCGTGCTGGTTCGTGGGTTCAGCCCGGCGGCTCAGCGCGGTGTCTTCACCGTGATGCCCAAGACGCCCAACGCCGCCGTCCACAAGGCGGCGGCCGACAACAGCGTGACTCAGGACGTGCAGTGGACGGTCGAGGGCGGCAAGGCGACGTGCTCGATCAACGGCACGGCGATCGGCAGCTGGGACAAGTCCGAGATCGTGGGACCCGGCAAGCTCGAGTCGCTCGACGGCGTCTACGGCATCCGCATCAGCCACAACGTGGAAGCCATCGTGACGGGGTTCGGGAAACAATAAGGGAGGGTTCCGGGGTTCCGGGGTTCCGGGGTTCCGGGGTTCCGGGGTTCCGGGGTTCCGAAGTTCCGGGGTTCTGGTACTACTTTGTCACTTTCCAAGTGATCTGAAATGAGGACATTGTACGTGGGGCGGAGTTCCGGTACGCTGCCGGCCAGTGCTCGATCAGAGCGCGTGGCCGCGCGTTCGGCGATTGCTGCGATACCTGGAGGAATTCAAGGGCTGCTTCAGTTCCCGATTGCAGCCGGTGTCGTTGCGTCGCTACCTGCAAGGGCTGCTGGGGGACAGTCCGCGCAAGTCGATGCAGGCGATGCTCGAGCGGGTCACCGACCCCGGTCATTACCAGAACTTCCAGCACTTCATCACGCACGCGACGTGGGAGTGGACATCGGTGTGGCGGCGCCTGCTGGAGCTGCTGCCCGCGCGCGAAGGGATGCTGGTGATCGACGACACCAGCTTCCCCAAGCAAGGCACACACTCCGTCGGCGTGGCGCGGCAGTATTGCGGCGCGCTCGGCAAGATCGCCAATTGCCAAGTGGCGACCACGGCGTTGCTCTGGGCCAAGGGGCGCGCCTGGATGCTGGGCGCGACGCTCTATCTGCCCCAGGAGTGGACGCGCGATCGCGCGCGGTGCGCACGCGTGCACGTGCCGACGGGCGTGCGGTTTCAGGAGAAATGGCGCCTGGCGCTCACGTTGCTGCGGCGCGCCCGCGCGGCCGGCTTGACGTTCACGGCCGTGCTCGCCGACGCGGCCTACGGCGACGTGACGGTCTTTCGCGAGGCGTTGCACCGCCTCGAGTCTGCCCTACGCCGTGGGCATTTCGTCGCATCTGACCGTCTTTCCGGGGACGCCGCGCGTCGCCGCGCCGGTGGCCACGCCTGGGCGCGGTCGGCCCGCGACGCGCGTCCGGTTGGTCGACGACATCGCGCCGATCGCGGTCAGCCGACTGGCCGCTGGTCTACCGGCGCGGGCGTGGCGCGTGATCACCTGGCGCAACGAACAGCAAACCACCCGGTGGCGCGCGGAATTTGCCGCGGTCCGCGTGACACCGGCGCACGAGTGGCGCCGCGGCCGGCTGGCCCCGGAGATCTGGCTTCTCGCGCAACGGCCGGTCGGCAGTCGCAAGATCCTCAAATACTTCTTCATTCATTTGTCCGCGACGACCGCGCTCACGCGGCTGGTCTGGATCGCGCACCAACGGTGGGCGATCGAGCAGCAGTATCAGCAGCTGAAGGACGAGCTCGGACTCGATCACTTCGAAGGGCGCAGCTACCCGGGCTGGAACCGGCACGTCGCGCTCACCGCCGTGGCCTACACCTTCTTGCAGCAGGAACGCCGGCACACGCGTGGGACGCGCCTCACGTTTCCGATGGTGCGCGCCCTCGTAGCCGAGATCTTTACGGCCCTGTACTTCGCCGCGAACCCGAAACAATTGGATTACATCATCCAACTCCGCCGCCATCTACCGCTGCGGATCTGACAAAGTAGTACTAGGGTTCTGGAGTTCTGCGGTTCGGCTGAACCTCGGAACCTCGGAACCCCGGAACTTCGGAACCCCGGAACCCTTTCCCATCACTCCCTGACCCACGTCCCCGCTTGCGCCATCGCGTCGGCGGGGAAGAACTCCACGGGTCCCTTGCGCAGGTCCGCCACCGCGAACATCAGCATCTCGCTCCGCCAGCGCGGGTCGCCGACGATGGCGATCCGGTCGATGCTGTCGCCGTGCTCCATGTAGAAGCCGAGGTCGCTCCAGTTGTCGGCCGGCGCCCATCCCTCGAAGCCGTCGAGCACGACCAGCAGCCTGACGTGCCGGCCGCCGGCGATCTCGCGTGCGAGTACGCCCTGCCAGTGATCGAACTCGGCTCTGGCCAGTTCGCCGCGGACATCGAGCCGGTAGACGTCTCCGCCTTCGTGCGTCATCGTCAGAGGCATCGCTGTTGTCCCGGGACCGCTACGCGCTGGCGGTCTGCAGCTCGAGATTGGGCTCGGGCAGATCGCCGGTGTCCGCGCGGAAGAAGCGCCGGTGATTCGGGCGAACGGTGGCGAGCAGCTCGCTGCGCGACTTGATGGCGAGCGGGCGGCCCAGGTAGATCTTGCCCATCTTCCCCATCAGCGATTCCGGCAACGCGCTGGCGAACATGAACATGGGCCAGGTGAAATTCGGACCGTTGAGCTTCCGCAGCTTCCACAGCCAGAGCCCGATGGCTCCGGTGCGCCACGCCATCGGGCCCCACCAGCTCATCTGCCCCGGCCGCAGGTTCATCTTCCAGCACTTCATCATCAGCTGCCACTGCAGCGGGGTGAGCTGACGCGTCTCGGTCACGCCCTTCGCGTTCTCGAGGCGCGTGTCGTGGAGCGGCGTGAAGATCGACGGGATGAAGAACGCGAACAGGCCGCGGCGCTCCACCTCGTAGATCAGGTCCAGGGTCGCGCGCGTGTCCGCGTCGGTTTCGCCCGGGCTGCCGACGATGAGCGTCATCGCCGGGAACCAGTTGTTGCGGTTGAGCACCGTCAGCCCGTTGATGACGATGCTCGGCCAGTCGTCGATCGAGAACGGGACGCCCTTGCTCGGCATGATCTGCCGGCCCAGCCGCACCGACCCGGTCTCGAGGCCGATGAGCGGCACGAGCGCGCGCTTCTCGGGATGCGAGCTCAGCAGCGGCAGGCGGATCGGGCTCTTGTCCAGGCACAGCGCGGACAGCTGCTCGATCAGCACGGGATCGACGACCGCCGGCGCGATCGTCGCGTGGCTCAGCACGTGCTGCTCGACGCCCGGCGTGTTGACGATCTCGCCGTAGAGATCGAGCAGGGCCTCGCGATTCGGAAAGTAGAACGGCGTCTCCGTCCGCACCTGGCCCCAGATGAACATGTCCTCGGTCGCGAGCGAGATCTGCTTGTTGCCGTCGCGCACGTTGGCGCGGACGCCGGCCATGATGTGCGACTTGGGCACGTCGATCTGGGGATTCAGATCGGGCACGCAGAACTGGCAGCGCCGGCCGCACCCGGTCGTCATCTCGACGACGCCGAAGGTCGTGCGCTTGTCGGGCACGAGGATGCTCTCGCGGTCCTTCGGATGACCGACCTCGACCTGTCGCGGCAGATCCTCGCCGCGGATCGCCCGATCGAACAGCGCGATCGTGTCGGCGGACTCGCTGCGCCCCTCGACGACGCAATCGACGCCGAGCTCGTCCCACGCGTTGGTCTGCGTGATCTGCCACCCGCCAGAACCGCCGACCAGCACCTTGAAGCCGTTGCGGAACGGGCTCGCCTTCACTTTGTCGAACATGCGCCGCGCGTAGTGCGAGTTGATCGGCTGTTTCGACTCGCCGAAGATCGAGGTGTACACGCCGGCCGCGAACGTCACGCCCAGCGGGTTGTGCGTCGAGATCGCCACGACGCGGGTGTTGGGCCCGATGAACGCGTCGAGATCGTCGGGATAGCACGCGACGATCTGATCGGGCGAGAACCTGCGGAGGAGCGCCGCCTCGAGCACGCGGAGGCCGGCCGGCATGTAGCGCGCTGACCCGTCGGCGTTGTGCTCGACTTCGCGCCACTTCGGGTACTTCCGATTGAGAATGCCCTCGAGCCAGATGGGCAGCGACGCCATGCTCATCTGGATGAAATAGCCCGCGTGATCGATCGTCTCGGTGAAGGGCGCGGTCAGCACGATGAGCGCGCCCCCGGGCGGCGCGTTCACGATGGGGCGGCGTGCCGCCGCGTCGGACTCTGGAATCGCTCGATCACTCATTCAACAGATCCTCCACGGATCAGGTGCCTGGCTGCAGGCGCATTTCGTGTCGCGGCAGATCGATGGTCACCGTGTACCTGCCCAGGAACTGGTGCCCGATGATCCCGCCGACGTCGAAGCCGAGCAGCGCGCTCGGCGCGTCGAGGTTGAGCACGACGAGCGAGGCCTGGCTGAACGCCGCGCCCCGCGCGAATTCGATGTTGGTGAACGGCAGCAGGTACGCCGAGTTGTCCCACCCGGAGGTACCGTAGACGCGCACCGGCACGCGGCGGACGTCCGGATCGACCGCCAGCGACGAGACGACCGAGCGGCTGAGCGACATGCCTTCCCCGCCGGTGTCCACGACGAACGCCGCGGGCGAGGATTCGTTGATCGTGCCCTGCACGACCGCGAGCCGCAGCATCCGCAGCGGCAGCCGGATCTCCGCGGGCTCGTCGGGCAGTTCGCGGGCCATCGTCAGGATTTGCCGTTTGTAGTCGATCTTCATCGACAGGCCGAAGGCCAGCGGCGAGAACCCCTCGCCCTCGCGCCCCGGCAGGCCCTTGAGTGGCGGATCCTTGATGAGGCAGGGCACGTTGCGCACGTGCAGCGTGCCGATCTCCAGATCGTCCACGCGGGCAATCTGCAGGCTGCGATAGCCGATGCCCAGATCGCCGATGCCCGCGCTCTGGAGCGCCGCGAACGGCTGGACGTGGTTCCGGCTCGCCACCTCCGTCGTGAGCACGGCCTGATCGGCGCCGGTGTCCACCGCAAACTCGACCGCCGGGCCCCCGTTGACGCGGCCGGTCACCAGCACGCGGCCGCTCTCGATGTGGAACGGCATCGTGTAGGCCTCGTTCTTGCTGACGATCTCGCGCGGCACGTGGTTCCGGAACGTCGACAGGAAGCGCGACTGCGTGCGCGCCCACTTCAGGAGGTCGCTGTCGTCACGCTTCGGCAGCAGGTCCACGTACTTGCTGAGCGCGTCGGCGGCCTTCGCGAACTGGCGCGTCTGCTCGTAGATCAGCGCGAGCGAGTACCTGATAGCTGGGCTCGAGGGGATCGAGACTGACCGCGCGGGTCACGTCCGCGAGCGCCGGCTCGAACTGGAGCCGTGCCGCCTCGGCGCGGCCGCGCCCGTGCAGGGCGCCGGGATCCTGCGGGTCCAGGTCCAGGGCCGCCGCGTACCGCGCCTCGGCCTCCGGGAACCGCCCGAAGGCCCAGAGCGCGTCGCCGTGCACCGCGATGGCCGCCGCGTTGGACGGATCGCGGGCGGCCACCTCGGCGCCCTCCCGCGCACCGTCGCGGAACAGGCCGAGACGCAGCAGCGAGCGGACCGCGCCGGCGCCGGCCCGCACGCGCACGTCGACGTCGTCGGTCTCGCGCGCGCGGCGATAGACCCGCAGCGCGTCGCCGTAGTGCGAGCCGGCCATCAGCACGTCACCGGCCTGGAGCAGGTCCGCGGCACCGGGCGACTGCTGCGCGGAGACAGCCAGCGTGCAGGCCGCGACCGTGATCGCCGCCAATGACAAGACCGTGAAGAAACGTGCGGGTGCGACCATCGCCTCCTCCTCGCAGACTAGACGCCGAAGCGCCGGTAACTGCAGACGTAGCGGGGGGGACGACCGCGCATAGGCAAGAACAGAGTGCAAAGAGGGTATCACAGGGCGCCCGACCGGCCCGGCGTCGGCCCCGGCGCGCAGCAGCGCACGGCGGTCCACAGCGCGCAGCGGAACTATGTTGCACGCGGCACGTTTCCCCCCGGCCGGCCGGTGGTCTTCTGCTAGATTGACGATGGCACCGCGGTCCGGTGCCGTACGATGGCTGTCCAGAGAAGGGAAAGGATGGAGCGATGACCACCCGACATGCTTCGCGTCGCTGGTCCCTCGCGGTAGCGATCGCCTGCCTGCTCGTCGGCGGCGCGCTCTTCGCGCAAGGTCCCGCCAGTACTCCTGCGCCGGTCAATGCGTCCGACGATCCGCTGTTCCGAGGCCTCGGCTTCCGGTCCATTGGTCCCGCCGTGATGATGGGCCGGCTCGACGACATCGAAGGCGCCGACAAGGACCCGATGATCATGTACATCGGCTTCGCGACCGGCGGTCTCTGGAAATCCACCGACGGCGGCATGCACTGGCAGTCGCAGTTCGACGAGATGCCCAACGAGTCGATCGGCGACATCGCCATCGCTCCCTCGGACCCGAACGTCGTCTACGTCGGGACGGGCGAGCCCAACAACCGCCAGAGCTCGTCGATCGGCAACGGCGTGTACGGCACGAAGGACGGCGGCAAGACGTGGACGCCCCTCGGGCTCGAAGAGACGCAATCGATTGGCCGCATCGCCGTCGATCCGACCAATCCCAGCATCGTGTTCGTGGCGGCCGTCGGCCACCTGTTCGGCCCCAACGAAGACCGTGGCCTCTACAAGTCCGTCGACGGCGGTCAGACCTGGAAGAAGGTGAAGTACATCGACGCCGACACGGGCTTCAACGACGTCCAGATCGATCCTGTCAATCCGAAGATCATGTACGCCGCGTCCTATCAGCGCCGGCGGACGTGGTGGGGCGTGAACGGCGGCGGTCCCGGCAGCGGCGTGTGGAAGTCGACTGACGGCGGCGAGAACTGGACGAAGCTCTCGGGCGGCGGGTTCCCCGCCCCGCCGGACGGCATCCTCGGCCGCATCGGTCATGTCGATCTTCCGAGCCAAGCCGTCGACGATCTTCATGATCGCGGAGGTGGGCGCCGAAGGCGGCATCCAGGTCGGCGTCGCCGATGACGGCGGGCCGTCGAAACCGGGCGTGCCATGCTGCGGGGACGCGGGCTCGCGCAACGGGCCGACACGCAGCGGCGTGTGGCGGTCCGACGATGCGGGCAAGACGTGGACGTTCCTGACGAACGTCAACAACCGTCCGATTTACTACGCCAGATTCGCGTCGATCCCACGAACGACCAGAAGCTGTTTCAGGGCGGCGCGCAGGCGCAGATGTCGCTCGACGGCGGCAAGACCTGGCGCGGACTGCAGGGCACGGGCCACGGCGACTATCACGCGATCTGGATCAACCCGAAGGATCCGCGCATCGTCGCGGTCGGACACGATGGCGGCCTCGACATCAGTAATGACGGCGGCTTCTCGTGGGACTACCACAACGACATGGCGCTCGGGCAGTTCTACCAGGTGTCGGCCGACATGCGGCGTCCCTACTACGTCTGCGGCGGGCTGCAGGACAACCAGGCGTACTGCGGGCCGAGCGCCGTGCGCTCGAGCTACGGCGGCGTCAACACCGACTGGTACAACATCGGCGGCGGCGACGGCTTCTACACGCGGCAGGATCCGACCGACTGGACGATTCAGTACGCCGAGTCGCAGAACGGCAACATGCAGCGGCATGACCTGCGCACCGGCACGAGCAAGAGCATTCGGCCGAATGCCGGCGGCGGCGGACGCGGTGGCGGGCGCGGCGCGCCAGCGGCCGAGGGCGGAGCGCGGGGCGGCGCGGCACCGCCGCAACCCGCGGCCGGCGGCGGCGCGGGCGGCGGCGGCGGAGGTCGCGGCGGAAGCAACATCCTGAACGCGCCGCCAACCTCGAACCCCTGCGGTTCTACTGGAACGCGCCGTTCGAGATCTCGCCGCACAACCCGTCGGTCGTCTACATTGCGGCGCAGTACTTCTTCAAGTCCACCAACCGCGGCGACACGTGGACGATGAACGACAAGGACCTGACGAAGAACGTCGACCGCTTCTCGATCCCGATCATGGGCGTGCCGGGCAACGCGCCGATGGCGTCCAAGCACGACGGCTACGGGGAGAACTCGGTCATCACGCAGGTGCGGGAATCGCCTTCGCGTCCTGGCGTCATCTGGGTCGGCACCGACGACGGCAATCTGCAGGTCAGCACGGATGGCGGCGTCGACCTTCACGAACGTCTACGGCAACATCTCGGGCGCGCCGAAGGGCTACGTGCAGGTCTCGCGCATCGAGCCGTCGCACTTCGACGGCGGCACCGCGTACGTCGCGCTCGACAATCATCGCAACGACGACTGGAAGCCGTACCTCTTCAAGACGACGGACTACGGCAAGACGTGGACGAACGTCACGGGCAACCTGCCGGCGAAGGGCAACGTCAACGCCGTGCGCGAGGATCTCGACAATCCGAACCTGCTGTTCGTCGGCACGGAGTTCGCGCTGTTCGTCACGCTCGACGGCGGCAAGGAGTGGAAGACGTTCATGACGGGCCTGCCGAGCGTGCGAGTCGACGATCTATCCTGATCCACCCGCGCGACCGCGACCTCATCGTGGCGACGCACGGTCGGTCGATCTGGATCGCCGACGACATCACGCCGCTCGAGCAGCTGGCAAGCGCGCCGGGCACGACGTTGAAGCTGTTCGACCCGCGCCCGGCGGTCCAGTGGAAGAACGACACGGAAGCGATGCGCCGCGTCACGGGACGGCAGTTCCGCGGCACGAACCCGCAGGGCGGCACCGCGCTGAGCTTCTGGGCGCAGAACGACATGCCTGACGCGAAACTCGAAATCCTCGAGAACGGTCAGGTGATTCGCACGATCGACGTCCAGGCGCGCGCGGGCGTCAACCGCGCGCAGTGGGATATGCGGCGCGATCCGGCCGCGACTGCCGGCCGCGGCGGCGCGGGCGCTGGCGGCGGCCGTGGCGCGGGTGGAGGCCGCGGCGGTGGCCGCGGCGCCGAGCCGCCCGCGCAGGTCTCGCCAACCGCACCGCAGCCGCAGCCGGCGGTCGTCGGCGGCGCCGGCGGACAGACACCGGCCGCCGGAGGCCGCGGCGGGGGCGGCGGCACCGGGGTGCCGTTCGTCGCGGCTGGCGGCGGCAGAGGCGGAGGATTTGGCGGCGGGGGCGGTGCCGGAGGCGCGCTCGTCGAGCCGGGCACCTACCTCGTGCGGCTGACCGCCGGCGGCCAGACGCTCACGACGTCGGTCGTCGTCCTCGAAGACATCTGGATGAAGAAGGACTAGGCGGGAAGTTAGCAGTTAGAAGTTAGAAGTGAGCCGCACGCCGCGCTTCACGCGGCGTGCGGCCCTTGTCGTTCGAGGCAAGGACGCTCGTCGTCCTCAGAAGAACACCGAGAACGCCGCCGAGATCGTCGTCCCTTTCTGGCCGCCGACGTAGTAACCGAACGTGCTGCTGACCGGGGATCGATTCACGTCGATGACCTGAAAGTTGAGTCGGTGATTGCGCGTGTTCGCCGGATAGAAATTCGCGCCGACGAGGTATTCGGAGCTGTTCTGGAAGCCGGGTCCTTTGTCGCCAAAGATCTGCGACGTCGCGCCGTACAGCTCGAGCTTCTTCGGCACCGGGTAGAATGCGCCCTGCACATAGAAGCCCTTGTCGACGATCGAGGTCACGGGCAGGGGACCGTCCGCCACGAACTGGTCGAGCCAGCGCGTGTAGATTTCAGTCTGCAGGAAGATGCCCTTGTACTTCATCCCCGCGTCGAAGGAGAGGATCCGGTAGTTCACGCGATCCACGGTGACGCCAGGCGCCAACGCGCCCGTGTCGAACACGTTCACGCTGTCTGCCAGTCTGATGGTCGTGTTGTCGGGGCCGCCCGAGGCATTGGTGAACCGCTGCTCGGGACTCCGCGTGGTCGAGACGCCGAACCGCGTGGCCAGCTTGTCGTGCATCTCCCAGTCACCGTACGCGCCTCTGGGGCCGAACTCCTTCGTGGTGGGCATCCACCACACGGATCCGCCCGTCGTGTAGCTGCGATCGAGCTGAGTCGCCTTGGTGCCGAGCGAACTCGAGTTGTTCGTCAAGACGCCGTTGTACCAGAGGCCAGGCACGATCTCGCCCTGGGCCCAAACGCCCGATCCGAAGAAGGGCCGGAAGAACTCATCGGCCATCACGCGGTCGGGAGCGAGCCAGTACGGATGCGACCCCTGGAGCGATCGTGTGCCGGGGTTCCCATTGAGGCCGGTGTAGAGGCTGAACTTCCGGTGAAACTGGTACCCGAGTACGGCGAAGATGGCGCGCTGATCGGTGGTGTTCACGGTCCAGAGGACGATGTTGTAGACAATCTTCGGACTGCCGACATATCCCTTCAGGAAGATCATGATCCGATGCGAGTAGATGTCGTTGCGGCCGTCCACTGTGCGCACGTTCCCGAGGTGATCGGTGAAGGTCTGATCGGCGGGCATCTGGTTCATGTATCGCGCCATCGCGTAGCCGCTGATCGACAGCGATCCGACGCTGCTCCTGCCGACCAGGAAGCCGTCGCCGGGCGTGAACTCCCCCCAGCTCTCGATGGGCTTGGGCGCCGGAGCCTGGCTGGATGGCGTGAGCGCGGGCGCCCGCCCCAACTGGAACTCCCCGCTGCAACCGTCCGCGACCCACACGCCTGCGTTGTCGTAACCCCAGTTCTTGCCCAGCAGGCACTCAGCGGAGCCAGTCGACTTCATCAGCGCGACACCCGCTGACGTGTCGGCCGGGCAGACCCGGCGCCCGCCCGTCTGCGATTCGCAGACCACCGTCGCCGAAAGTTGCGGCGACTGGGCCTGGCCCCGCGCCAGTGCGGGCCGAGGCAGCGCGATAGTGAAGGCTGCCATCCAAACCATGTGTTTCATTCTCATCCTCACGAGGCCGTGCAACGGGCGTGCCGCCGAGGAAGGCCGCCCATGATGCAGCGGACTTCGGGGCCGCCTGATGACTCAGCCGAGGTCCGCGGAAAAAGTCCCCCTCACGCGGATATTTCCCCGAGGCCTTCACGCTGTCCGACGTCCGCAAGCTCGAAACGCCCTGGGGAGGTCGAAGGGCACGCTCCGCACTCTCGCTGTGCTACTCTGCCTCGCGTCCCCATGTCTGCGGCATTCCGGACGCGACGTGCATTGTGCACAGCTCTCGTGCTGGTCGGCCTGTCAGCCGGCATCGCCGCCCAAACACCCCAGCGCGGCGGCCCGCCGGCGGCGCCAGCGCCGCCCACGCGCGCCGACGTCCTCCGTGGCGAGTACGGCGAGTTCCGCGCGAACAACGACCTGCTCTCCTATCACCTTGATATCCGGGTCGAGCCCGACAAGAAGCTCGTCAGCGGCAAGAACACGATCACGTTCCGCATGCTCAAGGACGCGACGCGGATCCAGCTCGACCTCTACGCAAACCTCAACGTCGACAAGATCCTCTACGGCACCACGCCGCTGAAGTACTCGCGCGAGCTGAACACGGTGTTCGTCGATTTCCCGGCGCCGCTCGATACCGGTCGGACGTACGCCATCGACTTCTACTACTCGGGCACACCGACGCAGAATGGCCGGTTCGGCGGATTCACGTTCGGCCAGGATCCGGCCGGCCGGCCCTGGATCTTCACGGCCTGCGAGGGTCAGGGCGCGGCCATCTGGTGGCCGAACAAGGACCAGTGGCGCGACGAAGTGGACCACATGGAGATCAGCGTCGCGATCCCCAACGGCCTCGTCGACGTGTCAAACGGCCGGTTCGTGAAGAAGACCGACCTCGGCGACGGCTTCACGCGCTGGGACTGGATGGTGCACTACCCCATCAACAACTACGACGTCTCGCTCAACATCGGCCAGTACGAGCACTTCGGCGAGAAGCTCGGCGACCTGACGATGGACTACTACGCCCTGCCCGAAGATCTCGAGAAGGCGAAGGCGCAGTTCGCGCAGGCGAAGGGGATGATCGAGGCCTACACGCACTACTTCGGCGAATACCCGTTCATCAAGGACGGGTACAAGCTGGTGCAGGTGCCGTACTCGGGGATGGAACACCAGAGCGCCGTGACGTACGGCAACGGCTTCCACAACGGCTATGGCCGGCCGCCCTACGACTGGACGGGCGTCGGCATCAGCACGAAGTTCGACTTCATCATCATTCACGAAAGCGGACACGAGTGGTTCGGCAACGCGGTCTCCGCGGCCGACGTGTCCGACATGTGGATTCACGAGGGATGGACGACGTACCTGGAGTGCCTGTACGTCGAATACACGTACGGGCACGACGCCTACCTGCAGTACACGAACGGCTACAAATCACACGTCCGCAACGATTCCCCGATCATCACCGAGCGCGGCATCCATCGCGAGCCGCCGCAGGACATGTACTTCAAGGGCGCGCTCTTCCTCCACACGCTGCGCGACGTCGTCAACGACGACAAACGCTGGTTCACGACGCTTCGCGACTTCTTCCAGACGTTCAAGTACCACAACATCATGACGGAAGACGTCGTGAAGTTCTTCAACCAGCGCCTCGGGACCGATCTCACGCCGGTCTTCAACCAGTACCTGCGCCATACCGCCCTCCCCACGCTGGAGCTGCAGTTCGACGACGCGAATCACTCGGTGATGTACCGCTGGCGCGCGGACGAGGCCAACTTCGCGATGCCGGTGCGCGTCCGCGAGCACGGACAGTCTCGCGTGATTCGGCCGACCGAGCAATGGCAGGTCCTGAAGACGACCGCGACGAAGGACGACTTCGAAGTCGCGACCGATCTCTACTTCGTGAACGTCAGCAGACAGTAGCGGCGAGGACCGGCGCGGCGGCGCCGGAGGTCAGCCCGCCGCGCGGCGCCGGCTCGGCTGATCGACGGCCGGCATGCGGCCGGGCGCGAGCCGATTGTCGAGGCGCACCGGCGCGGCCGGCTCGAGCCGCAGGTCGGCCAGCGCGCCAATCAGCGTGGCGGCCCAGCGATAGACGTTGTTCTCGAGGACGGTGCGGCGCATCCGCGAGAGACGGGCGCGCCGCTCGTCGGGGTCCATTTCGATCGCCCGCCGGATCGCGTCGGCCAGCTGCTCGATGTCGTACGGATTGACGATCAGCGCATCGCGCAGCTCGCGCGACGCCCCGGCGAACTGGCTGAGAATCAGCACGCCGTCGCCGCCGTCCTCCTGCGCCGTCACGAACTCCTTGGCGACCAGGTTCATGCCGTCGTGGAGCGCCGTGACGAGGCACACGTCCGCCGCCCGGTAGTACGGCGCGATCTCCTCGTGGCTGTGATGGCGCGTCAGGAGCACGATCGGCTTCCAGCCCGAGGTCGCAAAGCGCGCGTTGATCCGATCCGCCTCGGCGGTGATCTCGTCGAGCAGGTCCTGGTACCGTTTGATCCGGATGCGGCTCGGCGCGCCGATCTGGACGAACGTGAAGCGGCCGACGTAGTGCTGCCACTTCTCGAAGAAGCGCTCGAGCCCGTGCAACCGCTCGATCAGGCCCTTCGTGTAGTCCACGCGATCGACACCGACGCCGAGCACCTCGGCCGAGACGCCGTGCTCGCGCAACAGCGTCGCGCGCACGTCGGCGGACGGCGCGCGGGACGAGTCCGGGCGGCGCGACACTGATCGGAAACGGCCGGACGTGGGTGACGTGGCCGTGCCGGCGCGCCGTGAAGTGCTCCCAGTCGATCTTCGACTCGAACGCGTCGTTCGACGGTCTCGAGGAAGTTGTTGCAGTGGGCCTGCGTGTGGAAGCCGACGAGATCGGCGCCCAGCAGGCCGTCGAGCACCTCCCCCTGCCACGGGCAGATGCCGAACGCCTCGGGATTCGGCCACGGAATGTGCCAGAACACGCCGACGCGCGCGTCTGGCCGCGCGTTCTTGATCAGGCGCGGCAGCAACGCGAAGTGATAGTCCTGCACCAGGACCATCGCGCCCGGGCGTCCCCTCGATCTCCTCGAGCACGGCCTCGGCGAACTTGCGGTTGGCGTCGCGGTAGCAGGCCCAGTCGGTCCCGCGGAACAGCGGACGCGTGTGCGCGATGTGACACAGCGGCCACATCCCCTCGTTGGAGAAGCCGTAGTAGTAGCCAGCCTCCTCCTCCGCGGTCAGCCACACCCGGCGCAGCGTGTACTCGGGGTGATCGGGGGGCACGCCGAGCCGATCGCGGGCATCCACACGCTCGCGGTCGGCGTCGCCGGATCCGTGCGCGACCCAGGTCCCGGCGCACGCCCGCAGGACCGGCTCGAGCGCCGTGACCAACCCGCTGGCCGGCACGACGAGCTCGATAGCCTTGTTGCGCCGCACGTGGATGTACGGCTCACGATTCGACACGACGACGAGGGGCCGCCCGTCGAGCCGCGCGCGGACGTGCGCGCGCAGCCGTTCGGCCGTCCACTGGAACGACGCGGCATCGCGCAGGCGCGCTTCTTCTTCCGCGGTCTTCCTGGCGCTCTCCAGACTCGACACGAGGTGAATCACTTCCTGATAGAGCGGGCGGAAGAACCGGCCCACCACGAGCGGGGCGCCGGCGTCCGTGCCGAGCCGGCGCGCCTGAAGCCAGCCCGCCGCGCGCTTGAGCTGGCTCATCACCTGCCAGCGAAAGAACAGCACCGCCAGGACGGCGATGAGGGCGACCTCGAGCAGCACGCGCGCGAGCGGATCGCGCCACAGAAAGTCGGCAATCGCCTGGCGAACCTCGACCGGCGCCAGCACCAGGAGGATGGCGGAGCCGGCCGCAAGCAGCCACACGAGAGCACGGCCTGAGGCCGTCATGATGTATTTGGACGGCTGGCCAATCCAGCGGACGCCCTTCAGCCTTTCGGAAAGATCACCGGAAACACCTGATCGGTCGTATAGACGCAGCGATCGTTGTGTCCGCACTCCGGGACGATCTGCACGTCGTGCTTCGCTCCCAACTGCTCGTTGACGAACTTGACGAAGGCCTCGCCCCGCGCGCGGCGCGTCGCGCCCTGCGCCATGGCCGGGCACGACCGGTCGAAGCCCCCGAGCGGCAGCGTGTCCACCTGGCTCAGCAGATACGTCGTCGGCCGGGCCACCAGCTGCTGCTTCAACTGCTCGTCGCTCATCTTAGCAGTGTACCCGCCCGTCCGATTCTCCAGACCCAGCGGCCACCGATCGTAGTTCTGGCACGTCGCGGCGTCGTACGGACCGTACGTGAAGTTGGTGTGCGGCTTGTCGCTCGCCCACGCGCCTTTTGCGGCCTCCGGCTCGGCGTCGCCGACGGGCAGGGCCCGGGTCGCCGCCGGCCACGCATAGCTCGAGGGATTCGCCACGACGTAACTGACGCGGACGCCGAGCGTGTCGTGGACGCGATTGGCCATCTCGTACCGCGTCACGAACTGGCCTCCGGCCGAGTGCCCGGCCACGACGATGGCCTGGAGATTGGGGAACGTGCTCTTCTTGGCCAGCGTGCGGAGAATCTCGTCCATGAAGTCGAACGAGGTGAGGTTCGGATGGCTCGTGGACGTGCCGCCGGATCGCCAGCTGTCGCCGCCGCAGCTGTAGCTCACCTCGTTCTCGGCGAGCGTGTCGGTGCACCCGCGGTCGTGCGACACGATGTGCGGTGCGATGACGATCGTGTCGTCGATGGCGCCGGCGAGGAACGCCGCCGCGGTGGCGGTGGCAAAGTAGTGATCCGCGTTGCGATTGGTGCCGTGCACCATGATCAGCGCCCGCCGGATGGCGTCGTTCCGCACGGCCAGCGGAAAGGTCGTGTAGACCATCGACCGGGCGGGGCCGCCGGCCAGCGTGACCCATCCCGTGCAGGCCTCCGTCGCGGTCGTGCACGGCGCCGTGGCCGCCGTGGCCCCGGCGCGATCCCCGGCCGGCGCGGCCACGAGCACGCCGGTCAGCGCGATGATCGAAAGACGCATGAGTCCTCCTCCCCGAGGAGCTTCATTATAGCCACCGCCCCTCGACTCAGGGAACGATCCGGAAGCGGTCGAGTTTGCGGTATCGTGTGCAGATTGCCATGATCGGCGAAACCGTCACCCACTACCGCATCCTCGACAAGATCGGGGAGGGCGGCATGGGCGTCGTCTATCGTCGCCGAGGACACGCGCCTCGGCCGACAGGTCGCGGTCAAGTTCCTGTCGGCGCGACTGTCGACGACGCGGGCGCCGCTCGAGCGCTTCCAGCGCGAGGCCCGCGCCGCCTCGTCGCTCAACCACCCGCACATCTGCGCGCTCTACGACATCGGGCGGCACGGCGACCTGCCGTTCCTGGTCATGGAGTTGCTCGACGGGATCGACGCTGCGGCAGCCGGCGTCGCCGGCGCGCCGCTGCCGATCGACGCCCTGCTCGACTCGCGCGTCCAGACGGCCGACGCGCTCGACGCCGCGCACTCGCGCGGGCATCGTCCATCGCGATATCAAGTCGGCGAACATCTTCGTCACGTCGCAGGGCCAGGTGAAGATTGCTCGACTTCGGCCTCGCGAAGCTCGGCCGCGCCACGCGGCGCGCCGATCGACCCGATGGCGAACACGGCGCTCGCGCGCCCGGCCCCGCCGGCGACCGAGTCGGGCCAGACGTTCGGCACGCTCGGGTCGATGTCGCCCGAGCAGGCGCGCGGCGAGGAACTGGACAGCCGCAGCGACCTGTTCTCGTTCGGCGTCGTGCTCTACGAGATGGCGACGGGCCGCGAGCCGTTCAGCGGCCGGACGTCGGCGCTCGTCTTCGACGCGATCCTCAACCACACGCCCGCGCGTCCGACGGCGGTCAACCCGAAGATCCCGGCCGAGCTCGAGCACATCATCCTCAAGGCGCTCGAGAAGGATCGCGACCTCCGCTACCAGACCGCGGCCGAGCTTCGGGCCGACCTGAAGCGGCTCCGGCGCGAGACCGACTCCGCGCGCGTTCCGACGGCACGCGTCGAGCGCGGCGGCGCCGGCGGTGCCGGCGCCCATCGCGCCGGCAGTGGCCGATCGCGGCGCGGCGGCGCGCTGGCGATCGCCGCCGCGGCGCTCGCGTGGTGGCGGCCGTTCGGGCGCGCGACGATCGACTCGGTCGCCGTGCTGCCGTTCGGCAGCGCCGGCATGACCGGCGACGCCGAGTACCTGCCCGACGGCATCACCGAAGGCCTGATCAACGGCCTCGCCCAGCTGCCCGGCCTGCGCGTCAGCGCCCGGAGCGTCGTGTTCCGCTACAAGGGCCGGGACGTCGATCCGCAGCAGGTCGGGCGCGATCTGGGCGTCAAGGCGGTCGTCACCGGGCGCGTCGCCGCGCGAGCCGACCGGCTCGCCATCGAAGCCGAGCTCATGAACGTCGCCGACGGATCGCAGCTCTGGGGCGGTCAGTTCAACCAGCCCCACGCCGATCTGCTCCGCGTGCAGGAAGAGATCGCGGGCGAAATCCTCGACAAGCTGGGCCGCGCGCATCACCGGCGAGGAACGCAAGCGGGCGACGCAGCGCTACACGGACGACGTCGGAGGCGTACCAGCTGTATCTGCAGGGCCGGTACCACTGGAACAAGGGCACCATCGCCGGCTACAAGAAGGCCATCGAGTACTTCCAGCACGCGATCGAGAAGGACCCGAAGTACGCGCTCGCGTACGCCGGCCTGGCGGACTCGAATCTGCTGCTCGGATCGTACTGGGTGGAAGCGCTGACCGACGCCAAGGCCGCGGCACTGCAGGCGCTCCGAGATCGACCCGAACCTGGCCGAGGCCCACGTCGCGCTCGGGCCACATCAAGCTCTGGCTCGACTGGGACTGGCCGGCCGCCGAGAGCGGAGTTCCAGCGCGGCATCGCGCTCAACAACGGCTCGGCGCTCGCGCACAACCAGTACGCCGATGTACCTGGCGACGCTCGGGCGGCTGCCCGACGCGATTGCCGAGGTCAAGCGCGCGCAGGATCTCGACCCGCTGTCGCCGATCGTCAACAGCGCCTCGGCTGGTATCAGCTCGATTCGGGCGACACGGCCGCCGCCGTCGCGCAGTTCCGGAAGACGATCGAGTTCGACAGCAACTCCGTGTCCGCACACCAGGGGCTCGGCGTGGCGCTCAGCCGGTCCGGGCAGCACGACGAAGCGATCGCCGAGCTGAAGCGCGCGCTGCAGCTGTCGGAGAACAGCCCAGTCATGCTCGGGCATCTGGGCGCCGCGTACGCCGCGGCGGGACGCCGGGCCGACGCCGAGGCGGTTCTGCACCAGCTGCAAACGCTCGCGGGACAGCTGTACGTGCCGGCGACCTCAGCGGCGATCATCTACACCGCGCTCGGCGACAAGCCGCGCGCGCTCGACGCCCTGCAGCGAGCCTACGACGAGCACGACTTCTCGATTGTGCAGATTGGCATCGCGCCCTGGTTCGAAAGCCTGCGCGGCGATCCCAAGTTCATCCAGCTGCTGGACCGCCTGAAGCTGCCTCACTAGGCCCGCTCTATTCCGGTTTGCAGTCCAACCAGGATCAGGACGGCAATCTACTTGAGCCGGTACCCGGGCTGGCCGGGCGACTTGCCGTCGATGCGCAGCACCTTCATGCCGTGACGTCACCCGTGAGGCCTCGATGAACGCGATCGCGCCAGGCGTGCGCGTCACCTGATCGACCGCCATCTCGCTCGAGTACACGATCTTCGGACCGGTCGGGGTCTCGTTGCGGAAGACCTTGGCGATCCAATGCTGACGGAACTGGGCTTCCGTCATCTCGCACACGCCCTTGACCGCCACGTCGCGCTCGCGCGCGATCGGCGCACGAATGAGCAGCGTACCCGCAGGCCCGACGTCCAGAACTCGCGATCGCCGAGCAGCACGCGACGAAGCTCCGCGAACGTCAGGTTGTCGACCGGCACGTCGGGATGCACGACGACGGCGATATCGGGCGCGGACTGACCGCGCGCGGGCGCGCCGCCGAGCGCAATCGCCAGGACGACCGCCAGCCAGAGGAGCGGGCGGAGCCGGCGCACGATGGTGCCTGGACCCGTGGTCATCAGAACGTAAAGCACAGTTGAAAGAAGCCGCCGTAGTTGCGTGGCTGCCCCGCGCCGCGATCCCAGTTGCGATACTCGCCCTTGAGCGCGGCGAACTGGGACGCGTCGAAGCGCAGGCCGACCGTCGCGCCGTCGAGGTTGGGCACGCCGCTGAACACTTCGTCGAGCGTGTTCACTCCGATGTGCTCGAACCGGAAGTACGGCTTGAGCGTGTGGTTGGCGGCCGGCAGCCGGTAGGCGACTTGAAGGTAGTACGCGTGGTTCCAGGTCACGAGGCCCGAATCGACCGACTCGTGACGCACCGCGGCCACTTCCGCGATGACCTCGGGCGTCTCCTTCTGCCACACCGCGTGGCCGGCGACAATGCGCTCGCTGAAATCACGGGTGTCAGGCAGCGTGATCTTGTCGAAGTACACCGACCCGCCGAACTGCAGCCCGTAGAGCTGATCGGGCTTCGAAAACAGGGTGAGCAACGTGGCTCGGAAGTTGTTGTTGTCGCCGGCGTCGCCGGCGCGGCTGATCACATTGCCGCGCCCGTTGCCGAAGCCGCCCTGGTAGTTCAGGTTCCAGCCTCCGGCCGGCACCGAGCCCTCGACGAGCGCCCCCACGAAGTGCACCGGAAGGAATCGCCCGCCGAACTGCACCATCTCCGGGCGCGCGATTGTCGTCTGCAGCCACTGACCGTGGTGAAAGGCCGTATTCCACCAGTTGATCGGCGTGTGGTACCGGCCGAATGAGACTTTGAACCGATCGCTCTCGTCGAAGCGCAGGATCATGCGCTCGACCTCGGCGTTGAAGCCGCTGGCGGCCGGCGTGCCCGTGCCGGCGTCGGTGCGCGCCGTCAGACTGATCTCGCCGAAGAACGTCACGCGCGGCGACAACTCCGACGTCATGTGCAGCACGAACTGGCCGAGGCTGAAACCCTGCGGGCCTTCCTTGCGCTTGGTTTGCGCGAAATCCACGTCGCCGAAGCCGGCGATGTGCAGCGTCGGATAGTCGCGCTGCTCTCCAGCCGGCTGCGCCGCGTCGTGCTGCTGCGCCGGCGCGGTCGAGAGCGCCTGACCCGCAGGCGCGGCCGCGGCACCGGAGGCCCACAGACTCGCGGCCAGCGCGCCGGCCCCCCAGCGCCGCATCGCACGGGTTCGTACGTTGGTCATCAAGGCGCCGATTGTAGATCGAACGTCGCCCAGTTCCGGCAGGCAGACAGAGGTCTCCGCCAGAGGTGACTATGTCGAGACGCCGGCTCCCCCCATCGGCCAAACAAGAGCCGCCCAGCCGGTACTCGCCTTGCACCGTGAATACAGCCCCGGCGCAGCCAGCACGTGAACCGCCCCCTGCCGTTCAGGCGTGACCCGGAGCCGGCTCCCCGCGACGATGGTTGGTCGACCGACTCAGCGCCGGACGCAGTCGTGTCGATGGTTCGCGACGTCCAGCGGCCGCGATCGCGCGCGGCACCGCTGGCGCGCTGGAACGTCGCCATCCTGGCTGGCTTCTTCACTTTGACGTTGCTGACGCAAATCGCCGTTGGCGCGTATCGCGCCGAGCGCGGCGCATTTTCAGACGAGGCCGTGCATTTTCTGAACGGGCTGCTCGTGAAGCAGTACCTCACGCACGGACTCGGACAGAATCCGATCACGTTTGCGGCTCACTTCTACGACAGCTATCCGAAGGTCGCGCCGCTGATGTGGCCACCGCTGTTCCACGGCACGCTCGGGCTCGCGCTGCTGCCGGGCTGGCCGCCCCAGACCGTCGCGCTCCTGCTCGTCGCCCTGGCCACGTCATGGACCGCGTGGCGGCTCACGAGGATCCTGGCGTTCATCACGCGCGGATCGCTGGTCCTCGCGCTCGCGGCGCTCTTCGTGTTCACGCCGGCCATCGTCAATCTGACGAGCGTCGTCATGCTCGACGTCGTCGTCGCGGCGTTTGCCCTCGAGGCCGCGTACTGGCTCGCGGGCTTCTTCGAATCCGGGCGGACATCGGACGCGGCCTGGTTCGGCGTTTTGGCGGCCGGCGGCTGTCTGACCAAGGGCAACGGCCTCGCCATCCTGCTCATGCCGGCGCTGATGCTGCTGTTCACGCGGCGATTCGACCTGCTGAAGCGTCCCGGCTTGTACGTCGCGGCGGCAATTGTGCTCGTCGTCGCCGCGCCGTTTTCGATCACGAGTTTCTATTTCGACGCGACGATTGGCGGCTTTCGCCCGACGAACTGGGCGGACATCGGCGCGCGCTCGAGGGCATACTCGACGTACCTGCAGGGCCAGGTCGGGCTGCCTCTGCTCGCCCTGGCTGCCGCCGGCCTGATCAGCCGCACGGGCCAGACCGACTGGCGCAGCGATCGGCATCGGCGGGCGTTCGTGCCCGCGTTGGCGTCGCTCGCGCTGGCCGCCGTGCTGTTCCACCTGCTGAACCCGCACGTCGCGTTCTCCGGACGCGACCTGACCCTGGCGGTCGCGCCAATTATCGGGCTGGTGCCCAACGGCATCGAAACGCTGTCGCATCAGCTGGAGCGGCCGCAGTGGATTGTGCCCGCCAAGCGAGTGCTGCTTGCCGGCCTGGCGCTCGTCGGCATCATGAACGTGGGGGCCTGGGCGCCGCGCACGCCGCTGGGCTTCCGCGACGTCACGACCTACGTCATGCAGCATGGCGGCCTCGCCGACCGCCGGCTGATCGTCGTCAGCGACGAGATGGGCGAAGGCGCGATGATCGCCGAAGTGGCCGCGCATGAACCGTCCCCGGCAGCGACGGTCATTCGTTTCTCCAGTCTGATTGCGCGCGGCAACTGGGCGGGACACGACTTCCACCTGCGATTCGCGTCGTCTGCGGCCCTGATCGCACGGCTCGAGGCCCTTCACGTCGAGTTCCTCGTCGTGGATCGATCGCTCGAAGCGCAGGGACACCCGTTGTGGGCGACGACGGAGGCGTTGCTGCGGGAACAGGCCGCGCGGCTCGAGCGGGTCCACGAGGCGGCGGGCGCGCGCCCGATCGTGGTCTATCGCCTTCGCTATCAGTCGCCGGGCCCACCCGCGCCGCTCGAGATCCAGATCTCGAGTCCATTCGGCCGGCTGGTCGGACGCTAGGCCGGGACGCGGCCGAGGTCGCGCACGGCGCGACCGACGGCGCGGAGATTGGGCACGGTCATCTCCTCGTATTCTCGCGATGCGACGATGCCACTGGCTCCGGCCTTGTACGCATTGCTGACGGCCTGGTAGATCGTCTCCGGATCGTCGGCCACCGGGCCAGGCACGTTGAAGCCGATACCGGGATAGATCTTCGTCTTCCCCTCGGCGCTCGCGACGCTCCGCCGCGTCTCGCGGAGGACGTAGTCGGGCGATCCGCCTCGTGGCGTCGGCTCGTTCGCTCCAGGCTCGACGCGCTTGTCGTACCCGAAGAGATCGTAGTGAAGATCGAGCGCCTCCTGCAGCGTGAGCTGGCTCAGGACACTCCGCTGAACATTGGCGACCCAGGACTTGATCCTTGGCCCCGCGACGGCGTGGTAGACGACGACCTTGAGAAAGTCGGCGTGGGGCGCCATCTCCGCGTAGCTCATCACCGACCTGGCGATGAGGTCAATGCTCGTCGCCCAGTGATCGACGTGCCAGCCGACCTGGGCCGAGGGTTTGATGCCCTTGATGGTCCGGTACATGCCCGCCATGACCTCCTCGCGCGCCATGCGGTACTGGTATTCCCATGCGAGGACCTCCGGACGCTGCAGCAGGATGCGGAGGAACTCGGCACCGGCGCCCTCGACCGGCGTGAGGCTGCCGGCTCGCATGCCCTGCACGAACGCGAGCACGCGCGAGAAACCCTGGCGGGCGCGCTCGGCGTCGATGCCAATCGCCGCGTTCCGGGCGCGGCAGAACCCGCAGAAGCACGTGCCGCTGGCGTCGCTGCCGTTCTGCAGAATGTTGGCGAGCGGGCTGGCGCGCTCGGCGCCCCACTGCAACCCGTCGAGCTCGTAGCTTCGAAACAGGTCCTCGACCGTGGCGTTCCAGAACGCCCGGTACTCGGGATGATTCCAGCACGCCGTCCGGGTCGGCTGTCCGGCCACGGTGATGGTCGCCACCGTGTCGACGTTCTGCACTTCGCGCGATCCCGACTCCAGGATGCGCGCGTAGATCTTCATCCCGCGGCTGCGCGCGGGCCCGACCAGCTCCGCGAACAGATCGTGATTCGCATAGTCGAAGGTGTCGTCGACCTTCTGATGCCGGAGCGTCGTGTTCTTGAAATACTGATCGTGCTGTCTGACCCAGACGAGCGGCAGCTTCCGTGCGCGTTGATCGCGTGGCGGCACGCCGTGATCGGTCGCCAGCACGTTGAGCGGCTTGCGCAGGTCGCCGCCGTAGGCGTGGCTGTACACGAAGAGCGTGTTGATCCCGGCGGTGTTCTGGATGAGATCGAGACAGCGATCGATGCCCTCGTCCAGCATCGTGTGCGGCCCCATCTGGATGCCGACGAGATTGGCGGCGCCCTGCGGCGCTGCCTGCTCGGCGTGAACGACCGCGGATCGTCGCAGTCCGGCGCCCGCGGAGGCGATCAGCATCGCCAGCTGGCGAATGAAGTCGCGGCGGTCCGCGCTGCCGTCGGGATGATCCATGCGGTGCCCGGCGCCATCTTACGGCGACCGGCCGCTTGGCGCCATGCCCGGTTCCCCGTGGCGCGCCAGGGAGCCGGCCCCGTGGTGTGTGCGGGCCGAGACTCGGCGCGCGCTAGCGCCCGCAGCCCGCCGGCATCGGCATCGCGGGCGCCTCCACGGCCGCGAGCGAGGCCGCGCGCAGGGCCGTGTTCAGCGTCGCGAGATCCGGACCGACGACCTGACGGTAGCGCGTGAGGGCTTCGGCAACATGCGCGCAGCTCTCCGAAACCGCCGCCGTGACGCTGGCGTTGGGCGCCATGTCGGCGAACTCGAGTGTCGCCAGGTGCCCGCCGAGCGACCGTCCGCCAGCGAGCGTGGTGATCGCGGCAAGCGCGGCGCGATCGAACGCGTCGATCGCCGCGAGCGTCGCGGAACTTGCCGCGGCGCCGGTCCGGCGGTCGGCCGCGGCACGCCGCAGCGCGCGCACCGCCTCGATCGCGTCGTGACTCGAGGTGAGCCCGGCCACGAGGGCCAGCTGCATCCGCACGGACTCGGCCAGCTCGGCGGCGGTCACCGGCACGCGCGGATCGTTCGTCACGGTAAGCGCGCGCGTCATCGTCTGGCCGCCGGCCGTCAAACGCACCTGGAAGACGCCCGGCACGACGAGCGGGCCAAGCGGCTGCCGCCTGGGAGTCTGGCCGAGAATGGCCGGCGCGATGATCCCGTAAGACGTCGAGGCACCCGGCTCGCCATCGGACCCGTAGTTGAGCGACGGCGGCGTCGGATACCGCAGATCCCACGTCACGCGATGCATCCCCGCCGACGCCGGCAGCCGTTCCGCGTCGTCTGGCTTGAACCAGTACATCGGCACGTTGGGCATCGACGTCTCGGGCTCGGCGGCGCGGCTCGAGTACTCGCGGACCACGCGCCCCTGCGCGTCGGCAATCGTGAGCGTCACGACGCCGGACGCCGCGCGCGGCAGGTAGTAGTCGAGGATCGCGCCATCGGGCGCGTTCTGGCCGGCGGGCACTTCAGGGGGCATCGGCGTGTCCTGGTTGACGCTCCACCGCACACGCACGGCGTCTGCCGGCGACCAGAGAAACGCCGACACGGTGCTCGCCCGTGCGGCGTCGATCTGCCGCAGGGGCGTGACGTCGTCGAGAATCCAGAGCGCGCGGCCCCAGGTCGCGATGACCAGATCGTTCTCGTGGACGGTGATGTCGTTCACCGCCACCGTGGGCAAGTTCAACTGCAGCGGCTGCCAGTGGTCGCCCCGATCGAACGACACCCACGCGCCGGCCTGGGTGCCCGCGTAGAGGAGCGTCGGCTGCGTCGGGTCCTCGCGCACCACGCGCGCGGGCACCGCCGGGTCCAGCCCCGAGACGATGAGGCTCCAATGGGCGCCGAAATCGGTCGTCCGATACAGCTTCGGCGCGTGCCGGTCCGACAGATCAATCGCCGCAACGTACGCGACGTTCGCGTCGTGCGCCGAGGCGTCCATCGACCAGATGACCGGCGTCGGCGTGGACGCCAGATCCGGCGGCGAGACATTCTTCCAGGTGCGGCCGCCATCGCGCGTGAGTTGCACGAGCCCGGTGGAGCTGCCGGCCCACAGGATCCGCTCGTCCACGGGCGACGGCGCGAGCGCGACGATCGTCCCCGAGCCGCCCGTCAGATCGTCGCTGATCCGCGTCCACGTGCCGCCGCGGTCGTCGGTCTCCATGACGTATTGCGCGCCAAGGTAGAGCCGGTGCGGATTCTTCGGCGAGAGCGCCATGCCAGGGCGGGGCCCGAAGCGATCGGCCTCACGCGGGATGAAGATGGGTCCCGCCTGACCCGTTTCGCGATCGAACTTGATCACGGTGTGGCCGCCGCCGTGCGAGTAGACGTACCGCGGGGCGAGCGGGTCCGCGAAGATGTGGCCTTGTTCGTAGCCGCTGACCGGGTACCAGTCGCTCGACCGAATCGCGCCGAAGTCGCCGCGGCTCCGAATGGCCACGGTGCCGGTGTCCTGCTGGGCGGCGTACACCCAGTACGGAAACTGGTCGTCCGTGGTGACGAAATACAACTCGCCATTCGGAACGACGTACCAGGGCGTCCACGTCGCCCCGCCGTCCACCGTGACGGTCGGCCCCTGGTCGGCGCCGACGATCATCCGCCGCGGATTGCTGGGATCGACCCAGGCGGACCGGTTGTCGTCGCCCCCAGGCGCGCCCTTGACCGCGGCGAACGTGCGCGCGCCGTCGGTCGACTTGTACATCGACGTGCCCATCGTGTAGACGACGTCCGGATCCTTCGGGTCCGCGTAGAGATGGCCCGACGCGCTCGCGAGACGCGTCGTCCCCAGCGTCCAGCGCGCGCCGCCATCGTCGGATCGATAGGCGCCGCCGCCGCGGCCGCCGACCAGCGCGTAGCGTCGCTGCCCGTTGGTGCCGGGCGCGATGGCGACGTTGACCGTGGCCTCCGGCAAGTTCGTGACGGCTCGGCTCCACGTCCGGCCCCCGTCGGCCGACGCGTACATCGCGGGCCCGGTGACTGATCCCTGCCCGCCACCGGTCCCTCGTGCCGCCGGCTGCCCGGCAAAGGTCGCGACAACCGTGTCGGGATTGGACGGATCGACGACGAGATCGATGACGCTGGCGCCGGGCCCGTCGGTCAGCGTCTGGGTCCACGAGCGTCCGCCGTCTGTCGTCCGATACACGCCGCGGGCCGCGCTTGGATTGTTGTTGTAGTAGACCATCGAGCCGAAGTTGCCGCCCGAGCCGACACCGGCCAGCACGACGTTCGGATCGCGAGAGTCGATGACGAGCGCGACGATGTACTTCGTGTCGGCCAGCCCTGCCGCGGCCCAGGTCGCCCCCGCGTCGGTCGATCGAAAGACACCCCGGCCAAGCAGGTTGTGTCCGGTCCCGACGTAAACGACGTCGGGATTCGACGGCGCGACGGCCACCGCGCCAATCGACGGCACGTGCACGCCGTCGAAGATCGGCTTCCAGACGACGCCGGCGTCGGTGGTCTTCCACAGCCCGCCATCGGGCGTGCCGGCGTAGTACGTCGTCGGGTCGCCGGGAACGCCCGCGACGGTGGAAATGCGCCCGGCGCGATACGGACCGATCAGGCGCCAGTGCAAGCCCGCGAAGTACGCGGCGTCGCCGTTCTGGGCCCGCGCCGGCAGCGTCAGCGTTGCCGCGGCGGCGAGTGCCGCGCCGCCGGCGCACGAAATCAGGAACGATCGAGTCATGCCGCGCCGATTGTAGCGCTGCCGGGCGGCGCTGCGTGCTGTTCAACACGAGTCTTCTGTAGCGATATACTCGCAGCGCCCAATCAAGGAGCCCTGCCATGCCAGCACGTGTTCGTGTGTCTCCGAAGTCCGTCGCTTTCGCCGCCGCCGCCGTCACGGCCGCGTGGCTCATCGCGCCGGCGCTCGCCGCGCGCGCGGCGTTTCGCGGTCCGAAGACCGCCTTTGTCACCGCGCTCGACGCGCAGCTCACACCCATCCGGGACCTGACCAAGGACGACTGGGGCGTCCGCGAAGATGGTCAGGATCGGAAGGTCATCGACGCCAAGCCGGCCACCGATCCGCTGACCGTCGTCATCCTCGTGGACGTCACCCGCTGGGTGCAGAGTTCGGTGAAGGACCTGCGCACGGCGGTTGGCGATTTCGTCACCGCGGTTCAGACGACGCAGCCGACGTCGTCGATTGCGATCATCGGGTTTGGCGCGCAAGCGCAGACAATCGTGGATCTCGGCAAGCCGGCCGCGGACGTCGAGAAGGCGGTGCAGCACATCGCTGCCGATCAGAGCGCGGAGAGCACGGTAATGCTCGAAGCATTCCAGGAGGCCGCGAAGAAGCTCGCCGCGGCGCCGTCGCCGCGCCGGGCCATCCTGGCGCTCAATCTCGACGGCTTCGACGAGACGAGCGCCGCGCAGCCGCAGAGCGTCCGTGACGCGATCCTGGCGACGCACGCGTCGGTCTGGTCGGTGACGTTCAAGAACAGCGAGTCAGCCCGCGTCCGCGGCCAGGGCGGGCAGAACCGCGACGTGCTGCTCAACAATCTGCCCGGCGAGACGGGTGGCATCCGCCAGGTCGTCGGCACGTCCTCAGCGATCGACACCAACGTGAAGAAGATCGCGGAGGTACTGCTCGGCCAGTACGCCGTGACGTACGAGCGTCCGGACGGCGCCGCGCCAAAACTGCTGCAGATGGCCGTCGCGCGCCCCGGCGCGCAGATGATGGTGCCCAGGAACCCGCCGCAATAAGAGCCAGAAAGTTCACGTCCCACTTGACCCCGTCCGCTGTCCACGCTATATCTGTCCACATTACATATGTCCTGGCCACTGACTGACCGCGAGCTGAAGCGCGGCAGCGCCACGCTGCTGGTCCTGGCGCTGGTCGCGGAGACGCCCCGCCACGGCTACGAGATCGGCAAGCTCATCGAGCAGCGATCCGATGGAACCATCAGCTTCCACATGGCATCCCTCTATCCGCTGCTCTACCGCATGGAGCGTCAAGGCTGGATCCTCGGCCAGTGGCGCCAGGACACGGGCACGCGGCGCCGCCGTTTCTACCGCATCACGGCTGCGGGGCGGCGCGTGCTCGCCGGCCAGCGCGGCCTCTGGCGGGGCTTCGTCGCCGCGCTCGATCGCGTGGCGGGACTGAAGGGGTGAGAGCATGCACTGGCGCGACGAAGTGCGGGCGGTCCTGCCGGTCGTGACCGGCGACGACCGGCACGACGACGACATCCGGGAAGAGCTGGCCCAGCATTGCGCCGATCGCTACGCGAGCCTCCTGGCCGAGGGCGTGGAAGAGGCCGAGGCCGCCCGGCGAACCCGCGCGGAGCTGCGCGCCGCGGCGCGGCGACGCTCCGGCTTGGCGGGATCCGCGCGGCCGGCGCCCGGGACGCGCCTGGCCGCGATCGCCCTCGCCGCACGCCAGTTCGCCCAGGACGTCCAATATGGCGTGCGGTCGCTGGTCCGGCTGCCCGCGACGAGCCTGTCGTCGATCGTCACGCTCGCCCTCGCCATCGGCGCCACGACCGCGATGTTCACGGTCCTGCACGCCGTCCTGCTGCAGCCGCTGCCCTTCCCCAATCCCGATCGCCTCGTCCGTCTCTGGGAAGTCTCGCCCCGCGGGGACGATCACAACGTCGTGTCGTCCGGTAACTATTTCGACTGGCGCGGGCGCGCGCGCTCGTTCCAGGCGATCGGCGCCTACCAGGACGGCCTGGACCTGTCGTTCACCGGCGACGGGGATCCCGAGCGGATTCGCGGCGCTCTCCTCACGCCGTCCGCGCTCGAGGCGCTCGGGGTCCCGCCGGCCGCCGGCCGGCTGTTCCGCCCCGGGGACGGAGAGCCGAATCGGCCGCGCGTGATGCTGCTCGGCGACGGCTTCTGGCGCACGCGGTTTGCCAGCGACCCCGGAATCATCGGCCGGACGATCACGTTCGACGACATGCCGTACGAGGTCATCGGCGTCATGCCGCCGGGCTTCGATTTTCCCAGCCGGCAGGCGCGCGTGTGGGTGCCGTTGCGATTCACCGACAGCGATCGCACCGAGCGACGATCGCACAACGAGAACGTCCTCGCCCGGCTGGCGCCCGGCGTCACGGTCGCGCAGGCCGCGGCGGAGATGCGCGGCCTCGCCTCGGCGATTGCCGCCGAGCATCCGCAGGACATGACTAATTGGAGCGTGAATGTCGTCGGACTCCACGACGACCTCGTGCGCAACGTGCGCCGGTTGCTGATCGTGTTGATGGCGGTGGTCGCGGTTGTCCTCGTCATCGCCTGTGCCAACCTCGCGACGCTGCAGTTGGCGCGCGCCAGTCGTCGCGGATTCGAAGTCGCGGTGCGAGCCGCCATTGGCGCCGGACGCTGGCGCATCATCCGTCAGCTCGTCACCGAAAGCCTCGTGCTGTCCGCGGCGGGCGGTCTCCTGGGCCTGGCGTTGCTCGCCGCGGGCCTGCCGGCGCTGATCGCGGCCGCGCCGAACCTGGTGCCGCAGCTGCACCGGGCCCGAATCGACCCTGCGGTCCTGGGCTTTGCCGCGATGGTCACGGTCGCGAGTGCGGTACTCACCGGTCTGGTGCCGGCGCTGCACATCTCGCGACTGGATCTCCGGCCCCTGCTGCACGGCGCGCGCACGCACACCGACGCGCGCGGCTCGCGGTTGCGCCACGCCCTGGTGGCCGCCCAGGTCGGGTTGACGCTGGTGCTCGTGATCGCCGCAGGTCTGCTCGTTCGCAGCTTCTCGCAGCTGCAGCGCGTGGCACCCGGCTTCGACCCCGATCGCCTGCTGACCGTCGCCCTCGATTTGCCGGCGTCGCGATACCCGACCCTGTCGGCATCGGCTGACTTCTATACGCGGCTGATCGAGCGCGTGCGCGCGCTGCCAGGCGTCGACGCGGCCGCCGGCACCACGTCGTTCGCCGGGACGGGCGCGGGCATGACATTCAGCTTTGCGATCGAAGGCCACCCGTCGAGCACGCCGAGCGGGCGCGAGGATCCCGTGCCGCTCCAGGCCGTCACCCCCGGCTACTTCGAGACGATGCGGATTCCACTCGCGCGCGGGCGCGCGTTCGACGAGAACGATCGAGCCGACAGCCCGCGCGTGGCGGTCATCAACGAGGCCCTGGCCAGACGCTACTGGCCTGCCGTTGACGCGCTCGGCAAGCGAGTCACGTTCAGACAGGGCGAAAGTCCCTGGCTCGAGATCGTCGGCGTGGTCGGAAACACGCACGACGCCGGACTCGCCTCTCCGGTGCTGCCGACGATCTACCTGCCGCTCACCCAGCGTCAGGAGAACTGGCGCTGGATGACCTGGCAGACGCTCATGATCCGGGCGCGGACCGATCCGGCCCGACTCATCGAGCCTGTTCGCCGTGCGATCTGGTCGCTCGATCCCCGGCTGCCGCTGCGCGACGTCGCGATGCTCGATGCCGCGCTCGCCGAGAACGACGCGACGCGACGATTCAGCTTGGCGCTGCTGGCGGGATTTGCCGGGCTGGCGCTGCTGCTGGGCGCCGTCGGAATCTACGGCGTCCTGGCGTGCGCCGTCGGCGAACGCCGGCAGGAGATCGGCATTCGCGTCGCCCTTGGCGCCCAACCGCAATCGGTGGTCGCCTCGGTCGTGCGGCCGGCGATGATCTCCGCCGGCCTTGGCGTCGCGGCCGGCATGGTGCTGGCTTTTGCCGTCGTGGGATCCCTGCGGGCGCTGCTGTTCGAGGTGCAGCCCGCGGATCCGCTGACGTTCACCGCGGCCGTCGTCGTAATCGTGGCGGTCGCGGTCGCGGCCGCCTGGCTCCCCGCCCGGCGGGCGACCCGGCTCGACCCGACCGACGTCCTTCGGCAGAGCTGACGTCGGGGCAATCCCGCGGCGCACCAACTTTCCCGCGCGGCCTCGTGTATTTCCTCGCGAGGTGCCACATGAGAGTCCTTGCGCGGGTCGCGGGCGTGAGCATGGTCGTTGCGGCAACCGTCACCGTCTGGGCACGTCAGGATTCGACGACGGATTTCCAGGGACCCGCGGCTGAGGAGTTCCTGACCACGGCCAAAGTCACCGCCAGCCGCGAGCTGGGTGAAGGCATCACGCGACCGCTCAAGCTCACGCTCGAGCTCGACGGCACCACGCAATACGGCGTCTACAAGAACGTGGACGAGCGCAAATTCGGGGTGATGACGCTCGCCGACGGCAGCTCCGAGATCGGCTTTCAGGACAGCTGGCAGACCGAGATTGCCGCCTACAGGCTCGACAAGATGATCGGCCTCGGCATGGTGCCTGCGACGGTCGAACGCAAGGTCAACGGCTCGACGGGATCCGTCCAGTGGTTCGTGGACACGATGATGCACGAGGCCGATCGGATCTCGAAGCACCTGCAACCGCCGGATGTCGAGGCGTGGAACCGGCAGAGTCTGAGAGTCCGCCTCTTCGACGAGCTCATCGCCAACGTGGACCGGCATCTGAACAACCTGCTCATCACGAGCGACTGGCAGATCGTGCTCGTCGATCACTCCCGGTCGTTCCGCGTGCGCCAGTCGCTCGATCACCCGGAGGGCCTGACGCGCTTCTCCCGCTCCCTGCTCGACGGCATCCGGAAGCTCGACCGGAAAGCGGTGAAAATGCAGCTCGGGCGATACTTGGACGACCCGCAGATCGATCGCCTGTTCCGGCGTCGCGACGCCATCGTGAAGCTCGCCGACAAGCTCATCGCCGAGAAGGGCGACGCGGCGGTCCTGTATCAATAGGATCACAACGCCACGGCGCGGTCCGCCGGCGGCTTGATGGCATTCCGCGGGCCGCCAGCGCTCCCAACGCGTTAGACTACGCCGATGACCGAGCGTCCAGATCGCACTGAAGCCGCCGAGTACCATTTCAAGTACATCGACCAGGTCGCCCTACCGCCCGGTGGTTCGATCGCCGATGCCCTCGAATCGCAGCTCGACGATCACCTCGAGTTGTTTGCCAACATCTCGGAGGATCAGGCGGGCCATCGGTACGCGCCCGACAAATGGAGCCTCCGGCAGGTCCTGAGCCACGTGAACGACACGGAGCGATTGTTCGCGTTCCGCGCGCTGTGGTTCGCGCGGGAACTGGGCGAGCCGCTGCCGAGCTTCGACGAGAACGTCGCGGCCCGCGCCGCCGGCGCCGACGACCGCTCGTGGAAGAGTCACGTCGATGAATTCCGGGCGGTGCGGGCGGCCTCGCTTGCGCTGTTTCGACATCTGCCGGACGCGACCTGGATGCGCCGCGGGACCGCCAGCGGCAAGCCGTTCACGGTGCGCGCCGTGGCTTTCATCATCGCCGGCCACGCGGCGCATCACGTCGCGCTGGTCCGCGAGCGCTACCTGGTGAGCTGAGCGCGAACCGGGCCCGCCTATTTGTTCAGCGTCTGCCGGGCTCGGTGTACAGCCGGTACGCGACGACGCCGCTCGCTGGCGTCACGTCGGCACGATCGACGGCGTCGTCCGTCGTGTAGAAGCCGCCCCAGAGCGGGAGGCTGCCGCCGATCGTCGCGCCTACTTCCCGGCTCGAATGCTGACCACGTCCAGATATTCCGCATCCACGATCGTGCGGTTCGGTACGGTCGACTTGTTGTGCGCTGCCCAAAGGTCCGTCAGGGCCTTCCGCAATTCCGCCCGCTCGGCCTCGCCCAGCGTGGCGAACGCGCGCGTCGTCGGGCCGTAGTACTCACGGAAGAACTCGACGACGCCGGCGGGATCGAACGGGTAGTCGAAGCGGTAGGTCACGCGCGTCAGATCGAGGCGCGACACGGCTTGACCGAAGCGCTGGCGGACGACCTCCTCGTCGCCCCAGAGTGCCGGCGCGGGCATCCCGGGCGGCGCGATGAAGCGCGCGAAGATCTTGAACATCTGCCCGATGAAGCCCTCGCGCGTCCAGTTGGCCATCGCGATGGTGCCGCCGGGACGGCAGACGCGCAGCATCTCGGCCGCGACCAGGTCGGGCTGCGGCGCGAACATCGCGCCGAAGATCGTCGCGACCAGGTCGAAGCGGGCCGCCGGGTACGGCAGGGCCTCGGCATCGCCCTCGTCGAAGGTGGCGTCGAGGCCTTCGGAGGCGGCGCGTCCGCGCGCGGCCTGGATCGAGTTGGTCGCGATGTCCACGCCGGTGACGCGCGCGCCGCGGCGCGCGGCAATCAGCGCCAGCTGTCCCGATCCGCAGGCGACGTCGAGCACGGCGAGACCGGCGACGTCGCCCCGGCGGTCGAGGAACTCGACGGCGCTCCGCTCCATGAAGCGCGAGAAATAGTCGTAGTTGCCGTCCATCCACGTTGCCTTGAGACGGGCCTTGAGCGCGGTGATATCGGTGGTCGTCGTGGTCATGTCGCTTTCTCCTGTTGATGTTGATCCGGTGCGTTCCGACGACCACTGTGCCCCATCGGCGAGCCGCGTTCTTGCCGGCCCGTCCGCAACTCTTGCCCGGGCGTTCGCCGGCGCCAGTCAGGTTGTCCGGGCGTTCGGGCCGCTTCGCCAAGGCACCGGAATCCCGGTGCTAGACTCAGACTCGAATCGACGTGGACGCGCTGTCGGAAATCCTTCGTAGCATCAGGCTGGAATCGGCAATCTATTTCAACGCCGAGATGTCGGAGCCCTGGTGCATCGTGACGCCGGAGGCGCGCGCGCTGGCGCCCCTCCTGACGCCAGGCGCCGGGCAGGTCATCATCTTTCACCTGCTGGCCGAGGGGCGCGCGTACGCCGAGGTCGAGGGCGGCGAGCGCGTCGCCCTCACCGCCGGCGATGTCGTCACCTTCCCGCACGGACACCGCCACGTCATCGGCGCCGGCGACCGTGCCGTGCCGATTGACGCGGCGGCGACGCTGCCCGCCGTGCTGCAGGAGGTACCCACGCTGCTCCGGTTTGGCGGCGGCGGCGTCGCCTGCCGCTTCATCTGCGGTTATCTCGCGTGCGATCCGCAACTGGGCGCGGGACTGCTTGGCGGGCTCCCCGCGATCGTCCGGATCAACATCCGCGACGACCCCGCGGGACGCTGGCTCGAGAACTCGCTGCAGTTCTCGGTGGTCCAGGCCGCCAACGACGAGGACGGCGCGCGGGCGATGCTGGCGAAGCTTTCCGAGGCCGTCTTCGCCGAGACGCTCCGTAGCTATGTTCGGAGTCTGCCCGAGGGCCAGCGCGGCTGGCTTGCGGGCGCATGCGATCCGGAGATCGGCCGCGCCCTGACGCTGCTGCACCAACGGCCGGACGCCGCGTGGACTGTGTCTGGTCTGGCCAGGCAGGCGGGGCTCTCGAGGACCGTCCTCTCCGAGCGTTTCAAGCAGATCCTGGGGGATTCGCCGATCGCGTACCTGACGCGGTGGCGGTTGCGGCTGGGCGCGCGCGCCCTGACCTCGACCAGCCGCAGCGTCGCGCAAATCGCCGCCGAAGTGGGCTACGAATCCGAGTCAGCGTTCAACCGCGCCTTCAAGCGCGAATTCGGCCTGCCGCCCGCGGCGTACCGGAAGGACAAGGCCGCGGGCAAGGTCAGAAGTGACAAGCCCGAAGTGAGAAGTCAAGACGTCCCCAAGCCGACCTGTTAACCGATCCGGCCGGATCGCGTATCTACGGCAGAGGACCCGTCGATGCGCCAGTCTGGTGTGGTGGTCGGCGCAGATTCGCGCGAGGCAAGAGGCGGTGCGCACCGCCACGCGCCCACTCACGCTGGCGCAGGCGGCAGGGCTGTGCGCGCCGGTCGGCGTCGTCGGCGCCGTCTTCGGCGCCACGGCGTCATGGTTTCAGGCGGCGGTGCGGGACGTCTGGGCCGCTACATCCTCATGGATCGTCGCGGCGTGGCCGGTGTTGGTCTCGACGGCGGTCGCGGCCGTCGCCGCCCACCTCACCTGGATTCTCGCCGGGGCCGCGTGCGCCCTGCTCGTGCCTGTGGCGGTGTATCTGGCGGTGCCGGGCGAGGACTGACCCCGCTCAACGCCGGGGCCGTGCAAAGGGATCCCGGAATTCTGGGAACGCTGGCCGGCCAGTCAGCACCCGTGCCTGGCCGTCCGCGACGCTGGTGAGGACGCGCATCAGGCCATCCTTGTCCTTCATCACGCTCTCGATCTGGAACTGCTGGTCGGCCAGCGACTGCAACACCGAGCGGTACACCGGCCCCAGATAGCCCTCCACCCAGGTGTGGACACCGATGACCTTGTGCGCACTGGCGTCCACCAGCACGACCCACTGCATCGTGCCCTTCGAGTTCTCCCGCCCATCGACGAGCGGCGTGAGATTGTCGGCGGGTACCGACACCGGTCCGACCTCCGCCACGACGCCGTAGGCAATGCCTCGCCACCAGGCGCGCTTGAAAGCGCGTCCTAGCACTCCGCGGATGGTCGCGTCGAGTCGGCTCACGTCCGCGACCGGCTCATCGGCGCGCAGCAGGCCGACGACGCGATGCATGTTGAGATTGCGGAGTTCCCAGAACGTCCATCCGCGCTCGTGCACGTCGGCGCGGGGCTCGAGCTGGCGGCGCGCGGCGGCTGACGCGACCATGGCGGGCAGACCGGACGTCGAAACAGTCATCGGCAAGGGCTCCTGTACCCCTATCGGCCTGGAACGGCGAGACTTGAGAGACCGACTCGGCCGCCGTTCGGGTATGCTGCACGCGCCACCTGATGATGCGGGAACTTCGCCAGACCGTCCGGTCGCTAGCCGCCGCGCCCGGCTTCTCGCTGGTCGTCGTGCTGACGTTGGCGGTCGCTATCGGCGTCAACACGACGGTGTTCACGATCGTCAACGCGGTCCTGCTGCGCCCGCTCCCCTTCGCCGATCCGGCGCGGCTGACGACGCTCTGGGAGAACAATCGGGGCGAAGGTCAGGATCGCGTCGAGGTGTCGGGCCTGAATTTTCTCGACTGGCAGGCGCGCGCGACGTCGTTCAGTGCGCTTGGCGCCTGGCACTACCGCGGCTTCACGATGACGATGGGCTCGGAAGCCGAGCGGCTCGTCAGCGTCGAGATCACGCCCGACGGCCTGGCGGCATTGGGCGTGCCGCCGCGCCTGGGACGGCTGTTCGACGCGGCGAGCGGACAGCCGGGCAACGAACACCAGGTGCTCTTGAGCGCCGGCGCGTGGACGCGGCGGTTCGGTGCCGATCCGCAGATCGTCGGACGCGCTCTCTGGCTCGATGATCAGACGTACACGATCGCCGGCGTGATGCCGGCGGCCTTCCAGTTCCCGCCGGCCGATCCCTCGGTCGAGCTCTGGTCGCCGCTCGTCCTCACGCCGAGCGCGCTGCCGTCACGTCCACACAGGATGTACCACGCAATCGGTCGGCTCCGCGCTGGCGTGTCGATCGCCCAGGCACAGGTGGACATGAACGCCGTCGCCGACGGCATCGCGCGCGAGCACCCGGACTCGAACGCCGGATGGGGCGTGACGCTCGTCCCGGCCCACGAGCAGATGGTCGGCGACATCGGCACGACGTTGTGGGTGCTGTTCGGCGCGGTCGTGCTCGTCCTGCTCATCGCGTGCGCCAACGTCGCGAGCCTGCTGCTGGCGCGATTGGCGCGCACGTCGAAGGACTTCGCGATTCGCGCCGCGTTTGGCGCAGGCCGCGCCTCGCTGCTGCGGCGATCGCTCCTCGAGAGTCTCGTTCTCGCGGCCGCCGGCGGCGGCGTGGGTCTGGCCCTGGCGTGGTGGGGCACGCGCGCGCTCCGAACGGTGGTCCCCGCGTCGGTGCCGCGCGCCGATCAGATCGGCCTCGATTGGACCGTGCTGGCGTTCGCTGGGGCGGTGACGGCCATTGCAGCACTGTTATTCGGGCTCGTGCCGGCCTGGCGCGCCATGCGACCGAACGTGCTGACGGTGTTGCAGGAGGGCGGACGCGGTTCGCTCGGCAGTCATCGGGGCCGCCGCGCCGCCTCGGCGCTGGTCGCCGCCGAGGTCGCGCTCGCGCTCGTCCTGCTCGTCGCGGCGGGGCTGCTGGCCCGCAGCTTCGCGCGGCTCGTCTCCGTCGATCCGGGCTTCCGCACTGCGGGTGTGACCGCGGTCCACGTCGCGCTGCCGGCCGCGCGTTACACGACGTCGGCCACCAAGCGGGAGTTCTTCGACCGGCTCGTCCAGGCGGCGGCCGGCGCGCCGGGCGTGACGTCCGCCGGTGCCGTCTCCGTGCTGCCGATGAGTCCGCTCGGCCAGGATTTCTCCCTGACCTTTACGATCGACGGCCTCGACGCGACGTCGCCATCCGAACGGCCACGCGCCAACTACCGCGGCGTCATCGCCGGGTACTTCGAGACGATGGGCATCGTGCTCCGCGCGGGTCGCTTCTTCGACCAGTTCGACGGCACGGACAACGGGCCGCGGGTGGCGATCGTCAACGACACCGCCGTGCGGCGCTACTTCCAGGATCGCAGCCCGATCAATCGCACGGTCCGAATTCCCATGGCTGGCGATCTGAAGATCGTCGGCGTCGTCGCGGACATCCGGCACTACGGACTCGACGCCGCGCCCGACGTCGAGGTGTTCGTGCCGTACGCGCAGCTGGCGTTGTCGGAGATGCAGATCGTCGTGCGCGCGGCCTCCCCGGCCGGTCAGGTCGGTCCGACGGTCCGCTCGCTCATCGCCGGGATCGATCCGGCCGTGCCGATGGGCACGGTCTCGCCGATCGAAGACCTGCTCTCGGCGGCGGTGGCCCAGCCGCGCTTCAACACGGCGCTGCTGGTGGGATTGGCCCTGTGCGCGGCCCTGCTCGCCGCCATTGGCGTGTATGGCATCGTCACTCACGCGGTCGCACGGCGAACGGCCGAGATTGGCCTGCGCATGGCGCTCGGGGCGGATGCGGCGCGTACCTTCCGGCAGATCGTGGGCGAAGCGGTGCGGGTCGTCGGGGCGGGCGTCGCCATCGGCCTGGCCGCGTCCGCCGGCGTCGGCCCGTCGTTGCGAAGCCTGCTCTTCGGCGTGACCCCGCTCGACCCGCTCACCTACGCCGTTGCCGGCGCCGCGCTGCTCGGCGTCGGCGCGCTTGCCGCAAGTGTGCCTGCGCGACGCGCGGCCAGGATCGATCCGGTCGTCGCGCTGCGCGAGGAATAGCCAGCCTCCCCTCACGCACCCACTAAGTGGCCCGCGCTGACCACTAGTTGCAACCCGTCATCCAGGAGCCGTCGCGCCCCGAGGCATGGCCGGGCACCGCGCACACGAACGATGGTCAGGCGGCTGGCAGAATTCTTGCCCCACGTCTCCTCAGGGAGAACACGCATGACCAACATGATCGTGTATCTGCTCGGCACGCTGCTCGTCGTGGCCGGACTCGCCTACGGCGCCCACCGCCTGGGCGTCAGCACCGTGTGGATCGTCGTGGGCTCATTCGTCATCATCGGCCTGGGTCTGATGAGCGGTATCACCAGGACACGCCAGAAGGACCAGGCATCCTAGTCGCGGCGCGACGTTGTTTCCTCAGCGAATGCCCATCTGCTGCAGCCGCCGGAAGTTCTCCAGCGCCGGCGGATACTCCGGGTTGAGCTCGAGCGCGCGCCGGACGTGCTGCATCGCCTCGGCGTACCGGCCGGAGGCCGCGAGCACGCTGCTGAGGTCGGTGTGAATGACCGCGGAGTTGGGTTTCAGCTCGACGGCGCGTTGGAAGTGCGGCAGGGCGTCCTTGACGCGCCCGTGCGTGAACAGCAGGTCGCCGAGATTCACGTGCGCCTCCGGAAAATCCGGATTGATGGCGAGCGCCTGCTGGTACGCCGCGGCGGCCTCGTTGAGCCGACCGGCCTCCTTCAGCGCGTTGGCGAGGTTGAAGTGCACGTCCTCGTCACGCGGCGCCAACGCGACGGCGCGCTGAAACTGCGCGAGGGCGTCCGGCAGCCTGCCGAGCGCCATCAACGCGGTGCCGAGGTCGTTGTGCGCGTTGGCCAGCCGGTCGTCGATCCGCAGCGCGGCCTGCAACGGCGCCATCGCGTCGGCATGGCGGCCGACCTCGACGTAGCTCGCCCCGAGCGCGGCCTGCGCCTCCGCGGAGTCAGGCGACTCGCGCGCACGCAGCTCGGCGGCCTGCACGTTGGCCAGCGCATCGCGCTCGACGAACGACTTGACGAGCATCGCCGCATCCGCCACCGAATGCGGCATCACCTGCAGCATCAGTTCCGCCATCTCGTCCGTGGACTTCGGCCCGAGCCGCACGCGCACCGGCGGGCGCCGCGGGTTCTCGCCGTTCGCCTCCGAGTTGTCGTATGTGTACTTCATCGTGATCCTGGCGCCGGCGGGCAGCGAAATCGGCGTCGCGTAGCGATAGTCCTGCTGCCAGTGAAAGCTCCAATGCGGAATGTGCAGCAGCGACTTCACGGTCCCGTCCGGCAGCGTGGCGGTGATGCTCATGTCCCTCGCCAGGTAGTGCGCGTGCGGATACACGCTCATCAGGTCGAACGGCACGGGCAGCTCGTAGGTGTCGGTGACGACGTGATCGCGCGCGCCGGCGGGGATGTCGATGATCTTGGCGCTCATCTTGAGCGACAGCGGCGTCCTGGCGGGCGGGGCGTCCGTCAGGAACAGCGCGATCGTCGGCTGGATCGTTGCCTGGTGGTCGGACGGAATCATGTGCAGCTCGACGACCAGATCGGCGCCGCGGTCGAGGCGCCACGGCATGCCGTCGGGCGAGACGATGGGACCGCGGCCGGGCGCCCACCCGAGGAAGCTACCTTCCGGATCCTGCACCCCCTGCCAGCCCATGTCGCTGAATCCCGGCTGCCCGTCCTGACCGTCGCGGCGCCGCGCCGTCTCGAACGGATCAACCCGAATGACGGCGTGATGAATCGGCGATCCGTTGGTCTTGAACTCGACGGCGCGCACGTAAGCGTCGCGCGGCAGCGCGGTGCGCAAGACGAAATTTCGGTACACGTCGTCCGGCCCGGGTTTGAGGATGTACGGTCGGGCGGGCGTCAGAACGAGATCGGGTTTGCCGAGCTGCCAGCCTTCGGGAAACGCCGGCGGCGCCGGAGCGTCCGCCGGATTCCCTTCCGGTTTTCCCTCCGCGACCCACTGCTGAATGCGCGCGATCTGATCGTCCTGAAGGCGACGTTCGCCGACGACGGGAAACTCGCCGCGATCGGGCAGCCAGGGCGGCATCTCGCGACGCCGGGTCTCGTCGGCGATTCCGTCGGCGTGTTTTGACGCGTCGGCGTAGGTCAGGAGCGAGAACGGCGCCACCTCGCCCGGCCGATGGCAGGGCGCGCAGTTCGCGTAGAGAATCGGCGCGATGTCTTTCGCGTAAGTAATGGGGACGGACGCCGGCGTGGGCGCACGGCTGCATCGAGCGGCGGCGAAGGCGGCCAGACCAGCGACGATCGCGGCATGCCGCGAGGCAATCAAGCGGATCCGGCGTCGAACGGCCACGATCGCGCCCAGTCTAGCAGGCGGGTGACAGGAAGGTTGAGGGGAGAAGCAGAAATGTCGCGCGGAGTCGCGACTTGTGGGTGGACCGCTGCCGGACGCGCCCGGCCGGCGGCGCTCCCGCCGTGGCGCGCGATTTGCGAAGACGTCCCCGGTTCGCCCCTTGCAATCCGTCGCAAGGACCGGAGGGATCATGTCGAAGGCGTCGAAGACATTGACGATCGGACTCGCAGCCGGTGCACTGCTGTTGTCTGCTGCGAACGCGCAGGCCACGACCATCACGTATGCCGCGGTGCTGAACGGTGGCAACGAGGTCCCGCCGAACGCGTCGCCAGGGATCGGCTTCGCGACGGTCATCGTGGACGACGTCGCCAACACCATGGACGTGAACGTCGTGTTCAGCGGCCTGCTCGGCCCAACCACGGCCTCGCACATTCATTGCTGCACCGCCCTGCCGTTCGCCGGCACGGCCGGCGTGGCGACCGTCACGCCGACCTTCACGGGCTTTCCGTCGGGTGTCACGAGCGGAACCTACTCGCAGGTGTTCGACATGACGCTCGCGTCGAGCTACAACTCCGCGTTCGTGACCGCGAACGGCTCGATCGCTGGCGCGGAGGCCGCGCTCTTCGGCGGCCTGGCGAATGGCAGCGCGTACCTCAACATCCACACCAGCGTCGTACCAGCGGGCGAGATCCGCGGGTTTCTGCAGCCCGTCCCTGAACCGTCGACGCTCGCGCTCGTCGGGCTCGGCATCGGTTCGGCGATTCGCCGGCGCCGACGGGCGCGCTGACGAGTACCAGGACGTGTCGCTGCGCCCGGCCGGGCGCAACCGCGTCAACGCAGGCTGATGGCGCGCTCGGCCAGCCAATCGGCAGCCTCGCGCTCGAACCAGGCCTGGGGGCCGTGCTTCGCGTAGGCCGGGAAGGATCGCTCGCCGTGCCGATGCAGACCGATCTTGAGGAGGACGTGCTGCGACGCGAGGTTGGCGGGGTGGGTCATGGCACAGAGGCGCGGCAGACGGACGTCGACGAAGCCGTAGCGCATCAGGGCCGCGGCCATCTCGGTGCCGTATCCCCGACCCCAAGCGGGCTTGTCGAGCACGAATCCAATCTGGAGGATGGACTCGCCGCGGATGTGGTTGAGCAGGTGGAGTCCGAGCGCGGCGCCCGTGGAGCGATCGAGGGTCATCCAGATTCCGAGCCCCGGGTATTCGTCGTAGTACCGCAGGATGCGCTCCTCCAGCATCGTCTGGGCGGACGCGCGGCGTTCCGGACCACCCATGTAGCGCATGACGTCGGCGTCGGCCCACAGCGCGGCGAGCCAGTCGAGGTCCTCCGCCGTGAATCGGCGGAGCGCCAGCCGTTCGGTGGTCAGCCAGGGATCGGGAGTCGCCATGGAGGGCACGCGAGCGTCCGCGCGAGGTCGGCGCCCCAATCCCAATCTTAGACGCTGCGCAAGTACTGGTGGATCGAGAAGATGGCCGCGGATCCTTCGCCGACCGCGGCCGCGATGCGGCGGTTGGCGTTGGCGCGCACGTCACCGGCCGCGAACAGGCCCGGCACGGTCGTCTCGAACATGAGCGGGTCGCGGTCCAGCTCCCACGCGCGGCCAGCCGCCGCGCGCGCGTCGGCTCCGGTCAGGATGAACCCGTGGTCGTCGGTGGCGACCACCGACTTGAACGCGTCGGTGCGCGGCGCGACGCCGATGAAGATGAACAGCGCGCTGCCCGCGAGGGTGCGACACTCGCCCGTCACCGCGTCGCGCACGTCGAGCCGTTCCAGGTGCCCGTCCCCGTGCGCGGCGACGATCTCCGAATTGGCCATCACCGAGATGTTGTCCGTGCGCCGGATCCTGTCCACGAGATACTGCGACATCGCCGGCTGAAGGGACGGCTTGCGGACGACGATCGTGACGCGCTCGGCGTAGCGGGCGAAGAAGAGCGCGCCCTGCCCCGCCGAATTCGCGCCCCCCAGCACGAACACGTGCTGCCCGCGATACATCGCGGCCTCGGACAACGCCGCGCCGTAGTAGACGCCCGCGCCGAGCAGCGGCACGATGCCCGGCACGTTCAGCTCGCGCACGGACATGCCGGGCGAGAGCAGCAGCGCGTGGCAGGCGATCTCCTCGCCGTTCGACAGCCTCACCACCTTGAACGGATCAACGCGACGGACGCCGACCACCGAATGGCCGACCAGCAGCTCGGTGCCGAATCGCTTCGCCTGCGTCGTCGCGCGACGCGCGAGATCCGCGCCAGTCACGCCGCTGGGAAATCCGAGATAGTTCTCGATCATCGAGCTCGTGCCGGCCTGTCCGCCAGGCGCGTTCTGCTCGATCAGCACCACCTTCAGGCCTTCCGACGATCCGTAGACGGCGCACGCGAGGCCCGCCGGCCCGGCGCCGATGATCGCCAGGTCGTAGAACGGCCGCGTCGGCGCGGTCTGCAGTCCCGTCTTCTCGGCCAGCTCGGCGTTCGACGGCTGGGCCAGCGCGGTGCCGTCGGTCAGCAGCACGACCGGCAGCCGCGAGGGATCGCCGCCGTTGGCGGCAACCGCGATGTCGCGCATGGCCGGGTCCTGATCGATGTCGATCCACTGATACGGGATCTGATTGCGCGAGAGGAAGTCCCGGGTGTCGTAGCTGCGCGGCGACCAGCGCGACCCGATGACGCGCACGCCTTCGAACGTCGGCCGCACGCGCGCCGACCAATCCGCAAGCAGGTCGTCCAGCACCGGATACAGCCTCTGATCCGGCGGATCCCAGGGCTTCATCAGGTAGTGGTCGAGGCCGACGTCGTTGATCGCCGCGATGGCCGCCTCCGAGTCCGCGTACGCGGTGAGCAACGTGCGCTTCGCTTCGGGATACAGCGTCCGCATTTCCCGCAGGAACTCCGTGCCGGTCATGTCCGGCATCCGCTGATCCACGAGGAACAGCGCGACCTGCGTACCCCGGCGCTTCAGCTCCTGCGCGGTGTCGAGGGCCTGCCTGGACGATTGCGCGGCCACGATCCGATAGGTCTGCCGGTAGTGCTGCCGCAGATCTCGTTCGACCGCGCTCAGCACTTCGCGATCGTCGTCGACGGCAAGGATGACCGGTTTGACGCTCATGACGCAGCTGCTGACGGCGATGACGAGGCCGCGGTCGAGGCGGTCGCGGGCAGCGTCACGCGAAACTCCGTACGGCCCGGGCCGCTGGTCACGTCAATCGCGCCGTGGTGACGCTGGACGATGCGCCGGGCAATGTCCAGGCCGAGGCCGGTGCCCTGGCCGATTTCCTTGGTCGTGAAGAACGGATCGAAGATGCGGTTGACGACCTCGGACGGAATCCCGGGACCGTCGTCCGTCACGTTGACGATGACCTTGCCGCCGGCCGACTCCGCGCCGATGCGCACGTGCCCGCCGGGCGTCGCGTCGATGGCATTGTCGATCAAGTTCGCCCACACCTGGTTCAGCTCGCCGCCGTAGCCTTCGACCGCCGGCAGATCGTCCGGCACGTGCATCTGCACCTCCACCGATTTCGACTTGGCCTTGGCCTTCAGCACCGTGATGGTGTCCGACAGCCCCTGCCGGATCGCAATCGGCTGCCGCGTCGCCTGCTGGTTGACGTACGTGAAGCCTTTGACGGCCGCCACGAGCCCGTGAATGCGCGTCGCGGCGGTGTCGATCTCGGTCGAAAGCTGGCGGACGCCCAGCGCGGCTGACACGTAGGCGATGACCGTCGCGAGCGGCTCCGGCCCCACCGACCGGCTGAGCGCGTCGAAATCCTCCGGGCGAAACCCCGACTCGGTCAGCGGTCCGACATCCACGCCGACGACGCCGTGCTGATCGAGCCAGTCCGCGATCGCTTCCTCGCGATCCGCGCGATCCAGCGGCGAGAGCGCGGCGTGAATACCGGCGCGCTCCTTCAACAACGTCGCGATCGCCGGGTACTGCCCATCGGGAAGGTCCAGGCAGCAGAACGGCCTCGAGGCGTGCTCGAGCGCGGCGACCGCCGTCACGAGCGTCTTCGCGCTGCGAGACACGGCGGAGGCCGGATTGTTCAGCTCGTGCGCGAGGCCGGCCGCGAGGCGGCCAAGCGACGCCATCTTCTCGTCGAGCAGCTCGCTCGACTTGAACACGCGCGCGCGGTCGAGCATCACGTGCACGAGCACGGCCGTCAGCTCCGGACAGTCGTGAATCAGCCGCGGCAACTGGTCGGCCTCGACGGTCAGCACTCTGCTGGGCTCTTCCGCCACCACGTCGCCCGGCGGCGCCTTGATCCGCGAGTACGGGCAGGATGCCCGTCACGTCGCCCGCGCGCCATTCCATGACGATGCGGGGACCGGCCCCCCGATCGACGCGAATCGAGAGATGGCCGTCGAGCACGACGTGCAGGCCCCGGACCGGCCCCGTGCTCGGCGTCAGCACGCTGCCCGGCTCGAGCGTCTGCTCGTGCCCGTTCCCGACGAGCCAGGCGAGCTGCTCCCGCGGCACCCCGGCGAGGGCACGATGCGCGCACAATCGTTCGATCAGGGCTGAAGAATCCATGGACGGCGACGCGGGCCGACCCTGCGATTCTATACGTGGCGGCGGTCCCGGTGACGACGCGGAATCATTCGATACACTGAAACGTCATGACGCCGCGACCGTCGCTCCTGGGCTCGTTCGCGCTCGCGCTCGTGCTCGGGCTGTCGGCGCCGGCGCAGGCACCGCCGGTTCCCGACTTCGCGGGCACGTGGACGCTGGATCCGGCGATGAGCTCTTCGGTCGGCGGCGGCCGCGGCCAGGGCACGGGCGCGGGCAACCAGCGCGGCGGCGGACTCGGCCTGGGGCCATCGCCGAGCGCGATCACCATCACGCAGACCGCGGCGACGATCACGATTGAGCAGAAAGGGGCATCCGTCTCGAAGGTGGTCTACGTCCCGGATGGCTCGGCGCATCAGGGCAAGCTGCCGGCGGGCGGCGGCACCCGACCCGCGACCTTCAGGAGCACGTGGCAGGGCAACAAGCTCGTGACGACGATCACCGCGGACGCGCCGCAAGGACGAGGGCCGGTCACGTACGAGGAAGTGCGGTACCTGACGCCGGACGGCCAGCTGGCCGTGGAGACCCGCGACCTAGCGCGCGGCAACTCGCGCCGCGTGCTCTACCGGCGTCGTTGACCGGTCGGCTCCGACACGCGTCGTCGCCCGCTGACCGACGGCGCTCGGTGGCGCCGATACGTAGAAGGATGCAGTCGGTGTCCATCCCGCCCTCCGCGGCGCCGTACGTCCTGTGGTCCACCGAGTTCGTCTACGAGATGAGCCAGCCGTTGTTCGCGGGATCGGAAACCATCGACCCGGCGGACGTATTGCTGGCCGGCTTTGCCGCCGGTGCGATCGTGATCGTCACGCTGGTCATGGCGGCCAGCCGGCTGCTGCGCCGCCTGCGAGCAGCGATCGCCTCCCTCCCCGCAGCGCGGGATTGACGGCACGCGCCCTTCTGTCAGATCCTCGCTGAATACGCCCGCATCAGTCGGCGTGCCGCGGCCAGCCCGTGCCGGTGCTGATACGCGATGTCGTCTCGATGTGGCAGCAGCGCCTGGAGGAGTCGCCATGAACCGTCGATCTCTCGCTGTGCTGTTCGGGCTGCTCGCCGTCGTGCCGCTCGCGGCGCAGCAGCCAGCGGGCTGGAAGATGCGCGTCGATCGCAGCACCAGCGCGTCGGATCCTGAGCGGCCACACCAACTACTATGGCCTGAGACGGACGGCATCTACGGCATCCGGGTGAATCACCTGCTGAACGTGACGATCACGGATTTCCGAAAGAAGTAGGCGCTCATTTTGCAAGCAGGCGTGACGCATGGGTGAGAGGTTCGGCGCACGGATGCGCCAGCGGCGTGAAGCACAGGGCATCAGCCTCGACACGATTGCGTGCGAGACGAAGATCAAGGCGTCGCTGCTCGAGGCGCTGGAGTTCGACGATTTGTCGCAGTGGCCGGGCGGAATCTTCCGCCGGGCTTTCGTCCGGGTGTACGCCCACGCCATCGGGCTCGACCCGGATGCGACGCTGGGCGAGTTCCTCGCCGCCTTCCCGAGTGAGAGCGAGACAGTCAACGGCGCACTGTATCCGCGCGGCCAGATTGGGGCGAAGCCGGCGCTGTCGAGCGGCGGCTCCACTCCGCCGCCCGGCTCGGCGGTTCAGTCCGACACCTCGCCTCCGCCCACGACCGCTCAATTGTCCGCGCAGAAACTCCAGGCGGTTGCCGAGTTGTGTACCGCGTTCGGACGTGTCGAGCGCGTCGACGAGCTCGAACCGCTCGTGCAGCAGGCCGCGCACGTTCTCGACGCGAAGGGCGTCATCGTCTGGGTGTGGGACGATGGCAGAGACGAACTGCGGCCGGCCCTCGTTCATGGCTATCCGACAGCCGTGATCGCGCGCCTGCCGGCGGTCCGGCGCGATTCCGACAATGCGACGGCTGCCGCGTTCCGGACGGCAGAAGCCTGCGCGATCCAGGGCGGCGAGCAGCGCGCCGCGGCGCTGGCCGTGCCCATGCTGACGGCAGGCGGGTGCGCCGGCGTCTTCGCGGTCGAGTTCCAGCACGGCGCCGAAGCGACCGTCACGGCGCGCGCCGTCGCGACGATTCTCGCGGCCGCCGTGGCGCAGCTGGTTGGCGGCGACCATCTCCACAGCGCACGATCGCGCGAGACCGCCTGACCTTCGCGGCGGCGCTCCGAGCTTTCCCCTTCCGGACTGCCTCCCGCCCTTCCCAGCGGCGTATGACGATCGTCATAGGCCGACGACAAGAAGCCGGATAGCCTGCGATCCAGCTCGATATTGACCGGAGGCCCCCATGCACCCTGCACGCTCGTCCGTTCTCGTCGGCACCTCCCTTGCTGAAATCGTCAGTACCTGATTCGCGCGCGGCCGGCATCTTCGACCGCGCGGGTCTCGACTACTGCTGCCACGGCCACGACACCCTCGAGGACGCCGCGGCGGCAGGCCACGTGCCACTCGATTCGATCGTGGAGGCGCTCGAAGCGCTCGACCCGTCGACCAACGCCGAACTGCCGGCAAACGCCGACCTCGATCAGCTGACCCGGTACGTCGTGACGCGCCACCACGCGTACGTCCGCGAGGCGACGATCACGGTTGCCGCCTGGCTCGAAAAGCTGGTCGCGCGGCACGGTGCGCGACATGCTGAGCTGGCCGAGATTCGCGCGGCGTTCGCCGCGCTGTCGTCGGACCTGCTCGATCACATGCGCAAGGAAGAGGTGATGCTCTTTCCATTCATCGACGCACTCGCGATCGCCGCAAGGTCGGCTGCGACGCCGCCTCCCACCCCGTTCGGCTCGCTGGTCAACCCGATTCGCGTCATGGAAGCGGACCACCGCGACGCCGGCGGCCTGCTGTCGCGCATTCGCGAGCTCACACACGCGTTTCAGCCCCCGCCCCACGCGTGCACGACGTTCCGCTTGTGCTACCAGGAACTGGAGAAGTTCGAGGCGGATCTGCACCGACACGTGCACCTGGAGAACTACATCCTGTTCCCCAGGGCGGTCGCCCTCGAGGCGGCGCTCGGATGACCGGACACGACGATGCCGAAGCTGCCGCTGCATCCGCCGCATCCCGAACGGACCTGCTGGGGCTGCGACCGGTTCTGCCCAGCCGAGGACCTTGGCTGCGCCAACGGGAGCATCCGCACGATGCATCCAGTGGAGCTGTTCGGGGACGACTGGCTCGAGTGGCTGCGCGAGCGGCAATCATTGGCCCCGAAAGACGAACGCGATACGATTCGTCGATGACGCCCGCCACGGCTGCGGTCGTGGGGCAGGTTCCGCTGTTCCGGCGCGTCGCTGCGGAACACCGCGACCGCATCGCCGCGGTGGCCTTTCTCCGGCAGTATGCCCGCGGCGAGCGCGTCTTCGACGAAGGCGATTCTCCCGACTTCTTCTTCATCGTCACCGCCGGCCTCGTCAAGGTGTTCAAACAAGCGCCAAACGGGCAGGACGTGATTCTCGAGCTGTTCGGCCCCGGGGGTCCGCTTGGCGCCGTCGCCACGTACGAAGAGCGGCCCTATCCGGCGTCAGCCGTCGCAATCGAGCCCTCGGAATGTCTGTTGATTCCGCGCCTGGCGTTCTTCCAGTTGCTCGAACAGCACCCGACGCTGGTGCGTGGGCTGCTCGGCAGCCTGTCGCTGCGGTTGGTCCAGCTGACAACACGGCTCGCGGAGCTCACAGGCGGACGCGTCGAAGCGCGATTCGCCAGACTGTTCGCCAAGATGGCCGACCAGCTTGGCCGCCCCGACCGCGGCGGCACCTTCATTCCGCTGGCACTCTCCCGCCAGGAGCTGGCGGATTGGACCGGGACGACAATCGAAAGCGCGATTCGCGTGATGAGCAAGTGGGGCAAGGACGACGTGCTGCGAACGGAGAAGGACGGGTTCGTCGTCCTCAATCGGGCGGTGCTGGATGCGATCGCCGGCCAATGAAGGCTCGCCGGCGACCGGCGTCAGCGGCGTGGATTCGCCGGGCGCCGCGCTGCTTCTTGCGACGGTCTCGTTCACCCTGTCATTCGCCGCCTGGGGCCTCATCGCCGGCCTGGCGTCCACGTTTGCGGCGCTCTACGCTCTGACGTCGTCGCAGACGGCGCTCCTCGTGGCCATTCCGGTGATTCTCGGATCGCTGGCTCGGCTGCCAATGGGCATGATCACGGATCGCTTCGGCGGCCGCGGCGTGTTCGCGGCGCTCATGGCGTTTTCAGCCGCCGCGGCCTGGCTGGCGGCGTTTACGTCGAGCTACCCGGCGCTGCTCGGCGCGGCGTTTCTGATCGGCATGGCCGGATCGTCGTTCGCGGTGGGCGCGGCGTTCGTCTCGCGGTCGACGCCACCGGCCCGCCAGGGTGCGGCGCTCGGCGTCTATGGACTGGGCAACATCGGCCAGTCGCTGGCGGTGTTTGGCGGCCCGGTGCTGGCCGCACGGCTCGGCTGGCCGTCGGTGTTCCAGACGGCGGCGGCCATCCTCCTCATCTGGTCAGTCGTGTTCGCGGTCACGGCCCGCAATCCCCCGCGAAGCCGCACGGCACCCGGGTTTGGGGCGATGCTGTCCGTGCTCCGGCGCGAGCCCTCGGCGTGGCTGCTCGGAGCCTTCTATTTCCTGACGTTCGGCGGGTTCGTCGCGTTCTCGATCTACCTGCCGACGCTGCTGCGAATGCAGTTTGGACTGACGGCGGCCGACGCCGGGTTCCGGACGGCCGGCTTCGTCGTGCTCGCGACGTTGATGCGACCCCTCGGGGGCTGGCTGTCCGACCGGATCGGCGGCGCGCAGGTCCTGTCGTGGGTGCTCGGTGGCATCGCGATGTTCTCGCTGCTGCTCGCCTGGTCTTCGGTGGTGCCGTTCACCGTCGGCGCGCTCGCCTGCGCGTTGCTGATGGGGCTCGGCAACGGCGCGGTGTTCAAGCTCGTGCCGGAGAGGTTTCCGCGCGAGACCGGCGCGGTGACGGGTCTGGTCGGAGCGCTTGGCGGCCTCGGCGGATTCTTTCCGCCGCTGCTGCTGGGCATCTTCCGCGATACGCTCGGCGTCACCTGGCCCGGCTTCGTGCTGCTGTCCGCCACGTCGCTGGCGCTCGGCGCCGCCAATCGCCGCGTATTTACGCCTCACGATGTCGAATGGAGCGCGGCGCTGCCGATGCCTGCCCGCCGCGCACTGGAGCGCACGCGGGCCGCCGCCTGGGGCGTCCTGGTCAGCGGGACGCTGGCGGCGCTCATCGTCATCGGGTCGCGCACGCTGGCGCACTTCGACGCCGCGCTCGTCGGCTACACATTTGCCACCCTGTTCGCGGCGTTCGGCATCGCCTACCGCTACGCCATGTGGCTGCATCGGCCGCCGACGCGGATGTACTGGCGGCGCGGATGGCAGGCGTTCGCCGCGCCCGGCCGCGTGGCGCGCAACCTCGTCGCGCTGGCACGGCGGGCGGTCGAGGATTTTGCGCTCAACCGGTTCATCTTCCGCCGGGCGCAGCTCCGCGGGCTGGCGCACTGGCTGATCATGTGGGGCTGCGTCCTCGCGGCCGCGATTACGTTTCCGCTCGTCTGGGGCTGGATTCACTTCGAGACCGTGCCCGGCGACCTGCGGATGTATCGCACGTTCGTCTTTGGCGTGGCCGTGCAGGACTTTCCCGTTGATTCTGCGGCCGCCTTCCTGGTGTTTCACGGGCTGGTCTGGTCGTCCCTGCTGGTCATTGCCGGCGTGATGCTCGCGTTCCGCCGGCGAATGGTCGATCACGGGGCCGTCGCGGTGCAGCAGTTCGGCCAGGACGTCCTGCCGCTGCTGCTGCTGTTCGCCATCAGCGTCACGGGGCTGATGCTGACCGCCAGCTATACGTGGATGAAGGGCTACGCGTACGACTTTCTGGCGATCCTGCACGCGAGCACGGTCATCATCACGCTGCTCTGGCTGCCGTTCGGCAAGCTCTTTCACGTGTTCCAACGGCCCGCGCAACTTGGCGTGGCCTTCTACAAGGATGAAGGCGCGCGCGGCGAGACGGCGCGGTGCCGCCGGTGCGGCCGGCCGCACGCACCGGCGCAGATGATTCGCGACCTGAAGACGGTCGAAGCCGAACTGGGCTTCCAGTACGACCTCGCCGGAGGCGGCCACTACCAGGAGATCTGTCCGGCCTGTCGCCGGGCGCTGTTCGGGCTCGCGCAGGGTACGGCGTGGCGCGAGTACCTCAACGCCCGGTCCGACCGGCCCGCGAGCTGACGTCATGGCTACGATTCCTGTCGATCCGCTCCGCATCATCCACCGCTTTGGTCCGCACCTCTCGTCGACAACGCGCGCGCGACGCTCGACGAGCGTCGAACCCGAGCAGGTCGTCAAGACGCACTGCTGCTTCTGCGGCCAGCAGTGCGGCATCCAGCTCAAGGTCCGCGGCAATGAGGTCATCGGCTTCGAGCCGTGGGAGGAGTTCCCGTTCAATCGCGGCATGCTCTGTCCGAAGGGCGTCAAGCGATACCTGCAGGGATCGCATCCCGACCGGCTGACCGCGGCGTTGCAGCGAAACCCATCGGCGGAATCGGGATTCAGCGCCCTCCCGTACGACGCGGCCATCGCACGCGTCGCTGCGGAAATCGGGCGCATTCAGACGACGTACGGGCCGTCGGCGGTGGCGATGCTGGGCGGCGCCAGCCTGACGACGGAGAAAGCGTACTTGCTCGGCAAGTTCGCGCGCGTCTGCCTTCGGACGCCGTACATCGACTACAACGGGCGCCTGTGCATGGTGAGCGCGGGCGCGGCGAACAAGAAGGCGTTCGGTATCGACCGCGCCACCAGTCCGTGGTCCGACATGGTCGGCACCGAGGTCATCTGGATTGCCGGCTCGAACGTCGCCGAGTGCTCGCCCATCACGACCAACTACGTCTGGCAGGCGCGCGAGCAGGGCGCCCGCGTCATCGTGCAGGACCCACGCATCACGCCGATCGCCCGCACCTGCGATCTCTACCTGCCGGTCAGACCCGGACGCGACGCGGCCCTCTTCGCCGGCGTGCTCCAGATCATGATCGAGCGCGACTGGCTCGATCACGCGTTCATTGCCGAGCACACGACCGACTTCGAGCGGGTCGCCGAATACTGCCGGTCGTGGACGCTGGCGCGGACGTCGGAGGTGACGAACGTGCCGCAGCGGGCGATCGCGCAGGCCGCAGAATGGTGGGGCACCGCCCCCACGAGCTTCCTGCTCCACGCACGCGGAATCGAGCACCACTCGAACGGCGTGCAGAACACCCTCGGCGCGATCAATCTGGTGCTGGCCTCGGGACGGATCGGCCGGCCGAAATGCGGATACGGCACCATCGTCGGGCAGGCCAACGGCCAGGGCGGTCGCGAACACGGCCAGAAGTGCGATCAGCTGCCGGGCCTTCGCGACATCAGCAACCCCGAGCATCGCCGGTACATCGCGGGTGTCTGGGACATCGACGAACGCGACCTGCCCGGGCCGGGCGTGGACGCGTACGAGCTCTTCCGGAAGATCGACGCGGGCGAAATCAAGGCCCTCCTGTCCATCTGCTTCAACCCGAAGGTCTCGCTGCCGGACAACTCCTTCGTGACACGGTGTCTCGACAAGCTGGAGTTCTTCGCGGCCATCGACTTCTTCCTCAACGACACGGCCTGGCACGCGGACGTCGTCCTGCCGGGCAGCCTGCAGGAGGAGGACGAAGGCACGGTCACCCAGGTGGAAGGGCGCATCATCAAGATCAATCGCGCGGTCGCCTGCCCGGGCGAGGCGCGACAGGACTGGCGGATCATCCAGGATCTTGCCAGCGCGCTCGGCCGGCCGAAGGGTTTCACGTTCGAGTCGCCGCGGGAGATCTTCGAGGAGCTGCGTCTGGCGAGCAAAGGCTACATCGCCGACTACTCGGGCGTGACCTACGAGAAGGTCGAGCAGCAGCTCGGCGTCTTCTGGCCTTGTTACAGCGAGGATCCCCGGACGGGCGCGCCCCTGGCCGATCACCCGGGAACGCCGCGACTGTTCGAGCCGGACAGCTACAATCCGATCGCGAAGGGCCGCGGTCGCTTCTACTTTCCCGACGGCCGCGCGCGGTTCAACGTCGGTGAATACCGCCCACCGGTCGACGATGCGGGCGAGGACTATCCGATCCTGCTCACGACGGGTCGCGTCGTCAGCCAGTTCCTGTCCGGAACGCAGACGCGGCGGATCGGTCCGCTCGTCCGCCAGTATCCAGAGCCGCGAATCGAACTGCACCCCCGTCTCGCCGCCACGCTCGGCATCAGCGACGGAGACTGGGCGACCGCCGAGACGCGACGCGGCGCGATCACCCTGCGCGCGCTCGTAGTGACGACGATTCGCCCGGACACGATCTTCATTCCGTATCATTGGCCAGGCCGCAAGAGCGCCAATCAGCTGACCGTCGCCGCCCAGGATCCGATCAGCCGGATCCCCCAGTACAAGGCGTGCGGCTGCCGCCTCCGTAAGGCCGACGCCGCGCCAGACTACGACGCGGTGCTGGAGCCGCAGCAGTAACGACGATGGCGAAGCCCGACCACCTGCACTTCTTCATCGACCCGAACCGCTGCATCGGCTGCCAGGCGTGCCTGCAAGCGTGCACGGAATGCGACACCCACAAGGGTGAGTCGATGATCCACCTCGAGTACGTGAATCGGCTGGAGAGCGTGCAGACCGTGCCCGTCGTCTGCATGCACTGCGAGGAACCGACGTGCGCCGAGGTCTGCCCGGCCGACGCGATCAAGCGTACCGGCGACGGCGTCGTGCAGTCGGCTCGCAAGCCGCGGTGCATCGCCTGCGGCAACTGTGTCGTCGCCTGCCCGTTCGGCGTGCCGGAGCTGTACCGAGGACCGGAAGATCATGATGAAGTGCGACATGTGCTACGACCGCACGTCGGTCGGCAAGAAGCCCATGTGCGCCACGGTGTGCCCGAGCCAGGCGCTGTTCTTCGGGACCCGCGATCAGATCGAGGCGCTGCGTCCCCTGTCGGCGCCAGTCAACACCTTCCATTTCGGCGCACAGACGATCACGACCCGCGTCTACACGATGGTGCCCCGTGCGCTCGCAACCGTCTCTCCGCTCGTGGACGTCACGGGGGCGATGGAGGAACGACCGCGCAGCCGCGCGGTGACACTAAAGGTCCTCGCGGCGGATCCCGAGGTCCGCCCGGCGGCGGACGGCGAGGCTGCCGATCCGTTCGCGGATGTGGAGGTGTGACCGTGGGCAGCGAACGCACGCAAGGTGGCCGGCCGGTCGACGCGCGGTTGAACGACCCCGACCGGACGGGTTTGACCGGCACCGCGCCCGCGAGCTTGTACACGCCGTCGTCCGATCGCGACCAGATCACGATCGCTCCGGATTTCGCGCCGGACGCAGCGCAGCCTGCCTGGCGGCACGATTTTCCGATCGACTGGCCGCAGGACCAGTACGTCGAGCGCCGCGACTTCATGAAGTTCATGGTGCTCGTCAGCTCAGCCCTTGCCGCGGGCCAGCTGTGGATTGGCTTCCAGAACTGGCGGCGACAACGGGCCGGTGCGCCCCCAATTCGGCGAATCGCCGGACTCGAGGATCTGCCGCTCGGCGCCTCCCTGGTGTTCACCTATCCCGAGTCGCACGACCCCTGTCTGCTGGTGCGTCTCGGCGACACCGAGTTCGTCGCCTTCAGCCAGAAGTGCACGCACCTCTCGTGCGCCGTGATCCCGCAGCCCGAGGACCGGATTTTCTTCTGTCCGTGCCACGAGGGCCGTTTCGACCTCCGGACCGGCGTGCCGATCAGCGGTCCGCCGAATCGCCCGCTGCCTCGAATCACCCTCGAGATCCGCGGCCGCGACATCTACGCCACGGGCGTCGAGGTGCGCACCGTATGAGCCAGCGTCCCCCTCGACCCTTCAGTCGCGAGCAACGGACGACCATCGTCTACGGCATGCTCGCCTTCGTGCTCATCACCGTCGTCCTTCAGCTCTGGCTGCTGACCGCGACGATGAACGCCTGGCTTGGAGGCGACGCGGCCATCGTCTGGCCGGCGGCGGGAGCGAGCCTGCTTTGTCTGGCGCTCAACACGGGACTGCTCTGGTACCTCCGGCGCGTGGAACGCGGCGCGCCCCCGCACGACTGACGGCGCCGCGATCCCCGTTTTTCTGCTACGCTCCCCCGCGATGATCGGCCGGCCTCTCGACCCACGCAGGCTTGTCGCTCGCGTTGCGGCTGGCTGGATCGTCGCCCTCTTCGCCTGGTCGGCGCAGACCGACGCTCGGCAGCCCGACAAGATCGATCGATTGATCGTGCAGATGACGCTCGACGAGAAGATCGCGATGCTCCACGGCGCCACCGATCCCGAGAGCTACGGCCAGGCCGGCTACCTCCCCGGCGTCGCCGCGGCTCGGCATCCCGCCGCTCCGGCTGACCGACGGCCCGGCGGGCGTGCGGACTTCGGAACCGGCGACCGCGCTGCCCGCGCCCGTCTCGCTCGCCTCGACGTTCTCGCCGGAACTCGCGCGCGCGTACGGCCGGTCATCGGCCGCGACGGCCCGCTCGCGACACCAGAACGTCATCCTCGCGCCGATGGTCAACATCGTCCGCGTCCCGCAGGGCGGCCGTAATTTCGAAACGCTCGGCGAGGATCCGCTGCTCGCGAGCCGGATGGTCGCCGCCGAGATTGACGGAATCCAGAGCCAGGCGTCATCGCGACAGTCAAACACTTCGCCGTGAACAACCAGGAGAACCAGCGGCCAGTCTGTCAGCGCCGACGTCGACGAGCAGACGATGCACGAGATCGAGCTGCCGGCATTCGAGGCCGCCGTACGCGCGGGCGTCGGTGCCGTGATGGCCGCGTACAACAAGGTGAACGGCACGTGGGCCTCCGAGTACTGCCGCGCTTACCGACATCCTGCGCAGCGACTGGGACTTCGACGGATTCGTGATGTCGGACTGGGGCGCGACGCACAGCGGCGTCCCGCCCTGTCCGCCGGGCATGGACCTGGAGATGCCGAGCGGCCGCAACTACGGCTCGCTTCGCTGAGGCCATCGCGCGGGGCGAGCTCGACGTCGCTATCGTCGATCGCGCGGTCCGCCGCATCCTCGGCGGCGATGGATCGCGCCGGCCTGCTCGAATCGACGCCAGCGCCCCGAGCGAGACGATTCCGGACGTCTCGCCAGAGGCGCGCGACATCGCCATCGACGGCGCCGTGCTCTTGAAGAATCGCGACGGCTTGTTGCCGCTTTCTGCGTCCGATCGACGGTCGTTCGCTCGTGGTCGGGCCGACGGCGCGCACGCTCCTCGTCGGCGGCGGCGGAAGCGCGCGCGTGTCGCCGATGCACACCGGCAGCGTGCTCGCGCTGCTGCGTGACGCCGGGGTGGACGGCACGGTCTCCTATGCGGTCGGCTACGACGTGGACGGCACGACCGTCCCGGCGTCCGCGCTGGCGTCGGACAACGGAGTGGCCGGTTCCATCGATTTCGTCGGCGCTTCGTCGCTCGCCGTGGGATTCGACGTGGCGCTGGTCGGGAACGATTACGGCGCCCGAGACGGGCCAATACGTGATCAAGCTCCAGACCTCGGGCGGTCGGGGCTCCCTGGCAATCGACCCGCCACCTCCGTCGGCCGCACCGGCGGCTGGCGCCGGCCGCGGCGGTCGCGTCGGCGGTCGCGGTGGCGGCGGCCGCGGGGGCGGCGCCGCACTCCTGCCGACGGCCGAGGGGCTCGGCAACCCCGCGGGCACGACCGTCGAGTGGCAGGCCGGCAGCCGGCACGCGATCGTCGCGACCGCCGACGCTGGCAACGCGACGCCGATGCAAGTGCGACTGGCCTGGCTCACGCCACACTCGTCCGATGCGCGCCTCGAGGAAGCCGTCGCTGCCGCGAAGCGCGCGCACACCGTTGTCGTCTTTGCCTACGACGAAAGCAACGAGGGACGCGACCGCGCGTCCCTCTCCTTGCCTGGCTCGCAGGACGCGCTCATCGCATGCCGTCGCCGCTGCCAATCCACGGACGGTCGTCGTGCTCAACAACGGCGCGCCAATCCTGATGCCGTGGGCCGATGAGGTCGGGGCAATCCTCCAGATGTGGTATCCGGGACAGGAAGGCGCCGACGCCACCGCCGCGATCCTCACCGGTCGGGCGTCGCCAGGCGGTCGATTGCCCGTGACGTTCCCGAAACGCCCCGAGGACGCACCGACCGCGACACCGGAGCGATATCCGGGCGTGAATGGCCACGGCCAGTACTCCGAAGGGATCTACGTGGGCTACCGCTGGTACGACCAACAGCGAATCGAGCCGCTGTTCCCGTTCGGACATGGGCTGTCCTACACGACGTTCGAGTACTCGGGATTGAGGGTCACGCCCGCGGGCGACGGTTTCGACGTGACCTTTACCGTGAAGAACACCGGACAGCGCGAAGGCACGGACGTGCCGCAGGTCTACGTCGGTCCATCGGCATCCACGCCGGTTCCGATGGCAGTGCGCGCGCTCGCGGGCTTCGCGCGGGTCACGCTTCCGGCCGGCGCATCGCACCAGACGACGATCCACGTCGGCGCGCGCGAGCTGTCGTACTGGTCCGTCACGACACATGCCTGGTCGCTGGCGGCCGGACGACGCCCGATCATGGTCGGCGCGTCGTCACGCGACATCCGCCTCAACGGCGAGATCGACGTCCGGTCGCGATAGCGCCGCCCGTCTGCCGGCCAGGCCCAGAGCCTCTTGCGGCCGCCGAGGTTGAGCACCGATCGCCGCCACGTCTCGCAGATACAACTCGAAGAATCGCTTCGCACCGAGCGCCGGCTTCCAGAGCGCGTGATGCATGTTTTCCAGGCCGAAGAAGACGTCGAATTCTTCGGCGACGTTCTTCCACGCCTCCAGCAGCTCCGGATGCCGCGCGACGACGTCGATGCGGCTCATTGCGCGAGTGAGCGTAGCATGAGAGATTTCTGAAGACGAAGCGTGGGTAGACCACAACTTCATGGCGATGAGACACCGGCTCGGTCGTGTTGATCTCGACAAGCGGCCACGGGTGTGGGTCGGATTGACGCCCCTGCTTCTCATCTGTCTCGCGGCCGCGTCACCCGCGCCTCCGCAGGCGCCAGGCGCCGCCCGCACGACCGCGACCCATCCGTACGTCGGCGTGACCTACGTCGATCGCACCGAGACCATGCCTCGCCTCGATCACATGCACGTTGTGCAGGTCGATCTCGGCGCGCCGGGCATCAGACTCAGGTTGTCACCACCTGGCGGCGACCGCGAGACGGTCCGGCAGACCACGCTGGAGTTTCTCGACGCGGAACACGCGCAGATTGCGATCAACGCGCATTTCTTCCTGCCGTTCCCGTCGGAAGACCGCACGGCCTGGCTCGTCGGATTCGCGGCATCGGACGGACGCGTCTACTCGGCCTTCGAGACGCCGGAACAGCGGTACGCCATCGTCTCCAACGCGCCCGCGCTCAACATCTCGCACGACAATCACGCCTCCATCGTGCACGCGGATCCGTCGGCGACCGACGGCCGGCACGTGCTCGAAGGCGCCGCGATCTGGACGGCGGTGAGCGGCTCCGCGCAGATTGTGACGGACGGCGCGGCGACCGTGCCCGCGTACCGCGACGAGGCGCACCCGGCTGGCGCCCTGCTGCCGGAGGGCCCGCGCGACTATTCGAACGCGCGATCGTGGTACGACGTCGCCACCGCGCGAACCGCCATCGGACTGTCCCGCGACGGAAGGACGCTGACGCTCTTCACCGTGGACGTTCGCGGCGGAAGCGAGGGAATGAAGGTCGGCGAGATCGCGGCCCTGCTGATTCGCGACTACGGCGTCTGGAACGCCCTCAACCTCGACGGCGGCGGATCCACGTCAATGGCGATGCAGGACCCCGCGACCGGCATCGCCTCGCTCGTCAACACCTCATCGGACAATCCGAACGGGCGTTCGGTCGGCAGCTCACTGGCGGTGTTTGCCCTTCGGCCCGGCAGCTCGGGCGCCCAGTAGCTGAACGTCCGCACTCCTCGCCTGTCACCCTTCGGCCGCCGCCTGCATCTCTCGAGCGGACAGCGGCGACTTGTCTTCCGGGTCCAGGCCGCCGCCCCAGCGGAGGCCGTGATGACCTTTCTCAATGAAGCTGGATGGGATCGTGCGGTCCGCGTCATCGCCGGACTGCTGCTCCTGGTCGCGGCGTGGGCGCTCTCGCCGAATTCCTGGAGCCTCGTGCTCGCCGCGGCGGGCGGCATCGCGCTCGGGACGGGCCTGCTGGGATGGTGCCCGTTGTATTCGGTGTGCCGAGTCTCCACGGCGAAGACGGCGAGCCATCGCTGAGCGGATTCGGCGCCGGGCGTGATTATCGCGCGGCCCGGCCCAATCCGCTCACGTCACGACGCCACCGCTCTCGCGGACTGGCGTGGCGCGGAAGGACGTGCGGGAGGGCGCCGGGTCGCGGCGCGGTATGGCAGGTACTCAGGCTGCCACATGCTGTCGGTGACGCGCCGCTCGATCTCCGCTGCGTCCATTGGCGGGGCGGCCCCGTCCTCGATCAGCGCCCGACCCACCGCGATCGCCACCGCTTTCGAAATCTCGCGCAGCCGGCCGAGCGGCGGGTAGATCGCGACACCCGGCACCGGCGATGCCGGAACGAAGTCGAGCAGCGCCTCCGCCGCCGCGGCAAACGTCCGGTCCGGCAGCCAGCGCGCGCCGACCACCATCGCGCCCAGTCCCACGCCGGGAAAAACGAACACGTTGTTGCCCTGCCCAATGGCGTACGACCGCCCTTGGTAGTCAACCGGCGCGAATGGACTGCCCGTGCCCACGATCGCCGCACCGCTGGTCCAGCGGATGAGATCGGCCGGCGTGGCCTCGACCTTGGTCGTCGGGTTGGACAGCGCAAGCACGATCGGTCTGGCGCAGCCGGCAAGCATGCCGCGGACGATGGCTTCGCTGAACGCGCCGGCCTGGCCCGAGGCGCCGACGAGGACCGTCGGCGCGAAGGATCGCACCACGTCGCCGAGGCGGAACGCGCCGTCCGCCGGCGCCGGCCAACCTCGGACCACCGAGGGGTCCGCGGCGATTTCGCGCTTGGCGGAATCCAGGCCCGCGCGATCGGACAGAATCAGGCCCTTCGAATCGAGACAGAGCACACGCCGGGCGATCTCCGCCGGCGTCAGCCCCGCCGTCTGCAGGGCAGCACGCACGGCCAGCGCCGAGCCGGCACCGGACGCGCCCGCGCCGTAGAAGACCACACGTTCGTCGCGGAGCCCACGTCCGGCCTGCCGCAGCCCACTGCGAATGCCCGAGACGACGACCGCGCCGGTGCCCTGGATGTCGTCGTTGAACGAGGGCACGCGCCTGCGGTATCGCGCCAGCACCGCGAATGCGTTGGCGCTCGCGAAGTCTTCCCACTGAACGAGCGCGCGCGGGAAGACGTCTGCGATCGCGTCCACCAGCTCGTCGATCAGCGTCCAGTACGCGTCGCCACGCAATCTCGGCTGTCGCACGCCGAGGTACAGTGGATCGGCCAGCCTCGCCGCGTTGTCGGTGCCGACATCGAGATCGAGCGGCAGGCACTGCGCCGGATGGATGCCGGCGCCGGCGGTATAGAGCGCCAGTTTGCCAATCGCGATGGGCATGCCCCCGACGCCCTGGTCGCCCAGGCCGAGGATGGCTTCGTTGTCGGTGAGCACGATCACCCGCGGGCGGTCGGCGGCCGCCTGCCGCAGCAGGCCGCGAATCCGGCCGCGATCGGCGGGCGTCACGTACACGCCGCGCGGGCGCCGGTACATGTGGCTGTACTCCTCGCAGGCCAGGCCGACGGTCGGCGTGTAGATGATGGGCGCCATCTCCTCGAGATGGTCGAGCAGGAGCCGGAAGAACAACGTCTCGTTTCGATCGTGGAGGCCCGACAGAAAGAGGTACCGCCGGACGTCGTCACCGGCCTGGAGGTAGTTGTTGTACGCGCGCGCCAGCTGCTCCTCCACGGTCTGCACGGTGGCCGGAAGGAGGCCGCGAAGCCCGAACTCGTCGCGTTCCGCCTCGGTGAAACACGTGCCCTTGTTGAGCCGCGGATCGTCCTGGAGCGCAGCTCCACGCGTGAACACCGCGAGGTAACGCTCCCCGTTCGCCGGATCCACTCGGACCTCGGAAGCGTCGCATCGGTCGGCTCGATGGGCCTCTGCCGCCCATGTCCTACGCGCGCGGCCCGTACGGACGTCGCTCCGCGCCGGTGTAGATCTGCCGCGGCCGCGCGATGCGCGTGTCGCGATCCTGCCGCATCTCGAGCCACTGCGCGATCCAGCCCGGCAGGCGGCCGATGGCGAACATCACCGTGAACATGTTCACCGGGATGCCGATGGCCTTGTAGATGATGCCGGAGTAGAAGTCGACGTTCGGATAGAGCTTGTGGCTGATGAAGTAGTCGTCGTGCAGCGCGATGTCCTCGAGCTGCATCGCGATGTCGAGCTGGCGGCTGCTGCACGCCGAGCGCGTTCGAGCACGTCGGTGCACGGCTTGCTTCAGGATCGCCGCGCGCGGATCGTAGTTCTTGTAGACGCGGTGGCCGAAGCCCATCAGGCGGCTGTTGTCCTTCTTGTCCTTGGCGCGGTCGACGAACTTCTGGACGTCGCCGCCCTCGGCCTCGATGCGCTCCAGCATCTCGATCACCTGCTGGTTGGCGCCGCCGTGCAGCGGTCCCCAGAGCGCGCTGATGCCGGCCGAGATGCTCGCGAACAGATTGGCCTGCGAGCTGCCGACGACGCGCACCGTGCTCGTCGAGCAGTTCTGCTCGTGATCGGCGTGCAGGATCAGCAGCAGGTCGAGCGCCGCGCGCGACCACCGGATCCGACCGCGTAGTCGTCGCACGGCGTCGCGAACATCATGTGCAGGAAGTTCGACGTGTAGTCGAGCGCGTTCTGCGGATACATGAACGGCTGGCCGATCGAGTGCTTGTAGGAATAGGCCGCGATCGTCGGCATCTTCGCGATCAGCCGGACGACCGTCTCGTGGAGCGCTCGCGTCCGTCCTCGGGCTGCTGGTAGAACGTGGCGAGCGCCGCCACGGCGGCGGCGCAGACCGGCATCGGGTGCGCGTCCTTCGGCAACGCCTCGAAGAAGCGGCGGAAGTTCTCGTGCGAGCATCGTGTGCCGCGTGACCTCCTCCGTGAAAGCCTCGAGCTCGCCGCGCGTCGGCAGCTCGCCGTGGAGCAGCAGCCAGGCGACCTCGAGGAACGTGCTCTTCTCGGCCAGCTCGGCGATGTCGTACCCGCGGTACCGCAGGATGCCCCGTCTCGCCGTCGATGAACGTGATGGCGCTCCGGCACGCGCCGGTGTTGCCGAAGCCCGGGATCGAGCGTGATCAGGCCGGTCGATGCGCGGAGCTTCTGGATGTCGATGGCGCGTTCGCCCTCGCTGCCGGTCACGACCGGAAGCGTGACGGCCTGGCCGTCGAAGGTCAATGTCGCCGCAGTCTGCGTTTCGGATGCAACCAAGGAAGCCATGGAGGCGTTCTCCTGTCGAAGTCGAATCAGTTCCAATCGGATCTGATGAGCAAGGTCGGTACCACGGCGCGCCGGGCTGCTGCAGCCGCGTCTTGGCCGCGTCGGCTGGCAGCAGTGAGGAATTTCACGCGGACGGGCCGGAAAACTCGGGGGCGCCGTATACTCTCCCCACCGCAGGAGGCCGCCATGACTCGCCGAGTCGCGCTGATCGTGTCTCTCGCCGTCGTGTTTGCCTGGAGTGCCGGAGGCGCCTCTCCTGACGCCGCGCCGGCGGGGGTCGCGCCGTCGGCGACGCAGCCGACTGCCGGGCCCATCAAGCTGGCGCGCTATCCGGATTACCACGCCGGGCAGATCGCGTTCAGCTATCTCGGCGACATCTGGACGGCGAACGAGGACGGGACGCACGCCGAACGGCTGACCGACAACACGGCGCGTGAGATCTATCCCCGCTTCTCGCCCGACGGCCGGTGGATCGCGTTCTCCTCGAACCGGTTCGGCAACAACGACGTCTTCATCATGCCGGCGGCGGGCGGACCCGCGCGGCAGCTCACGTTCTTCTCGGGCAACGACGAGCTGGTCGGCTGGACGCGCGACGGCCAGCAGGTGCTCTTCCGGTCGGCCCACGGCGACGGCGCCTTTCCGAACGTCGCGACGCTGTATGAGATGCCGATAAGCGGCGGCCCCGAGCGGCCGCTGCCGGTGGACTGGGGTTACTGGGGCGATTTCTCACCCGACGGCAAGTCGCTGGTCTTCAACCGCCACCCGTCCGTGTGGTCGCGCCAGCACTACCGCGGAAGCTACGCCGCCGACCTCTGGATCGCGGATCTCGCGCAGCACACGTACCGCCAACTGCTGGCGGGCGAGCGGTACAACCGCTACTGGCCGATGTGGAGCGCCGACGGCAACATCTACTTCGTCGCCGATCCGCTGCCCAACGACGCCAGCGTCAAACCGGGAAGCCTCGACGTCTACAAGAGCGCGAACAACATCTATCGCATCCCGGCGTCCGGCGGGGGCCAGCCCGTGCAGGTCACGAAGCACACGAGCGGCAGCCTGTTCTGGCCCTCGATGTCGAGCGACGGCAAGACCATCGTCTACGAGGAGGACTTCGGGATTTGGAAGCTGGACGTCGCCTCCGGGCGCACGGCGGAGATCAAAATCCCCATCGTCACAGACGACAAGGAGAACCAGTTCTCGGTCGAGACGGTGCAGAACGACGTGGACAGCTTCGATCTTTCGCCGTCCGGACAGCGCGCGGTGATCTCGGCGCGGGGCCAGGTCCTGACGATTGCCACCAGCCGCGGCGACGTCACGCGCGTGGCGCCCGATCCAATGGCGTCGCGCAATCAGTCGCCCAAGTGGTCGCCGGACGGCAAGCTGCTGGCGTTCATCTCCGACCGATCGGGCCGCGATGAAATCTGGATGTCCGCCGAGGACGGCTCAGCGCTCAAGCAGATCAGCAATCTCGACAACGAGAAAGCCCAGCTGCTCTGGACGCCGGACTCGAAGATGCTGCTGTACGCGGCGGCCGACAAGCGGCTCTACAGCTACAACGTCGCGGACGCGAAACAGACCGTCGTGACCTCCGACAGCGTGAGCCGCATCGGATCCGTGTCGGTCTCACCGGACAGCAAGTGGGTGGCGTTCTCGAAGCTCGACCGCACCCTGCGGTCGCACGTGTACATCGCGCCCATCACCGGGGGCGACGAGCGGCACCTCACGGACGACCGCCTGCACTACTCCGAGAACAACGCGGTGTGGACCGCCGACGGCCGCTACCTGGTGTTCACATCGTCCGAGGGATTCAGCAACGGCATCGCGACGCAGGGCGGCATCGCCGCCACGACGACGCTGTGGGCGATGCCACTGAGAGATCAGGAACGGGACCCGCTCAATCGTGACGTCGACAACGAGGCGCAGGCGATCCCGGCGCCGCCCGCGGGCGGACGCGGCGGCGGTGGCGGAGGTCCGGCGACCCCGCCCGTGGTGCAAATCGACTGGAACAACCTCGGGGCGCGCGCGCGGCGAATCAACGTGCCCGGCGACGCCATCGGCGGACTCGTCGCATCGCCGGATGGACGGTCCGTTGCCTTCACGCTTGGCGCGGGGGGCGCACGCGGCGGGGGCGCCGGCACCGGCACGGCCGGCATCTACATCATCAACGTGGACACGAATGCCCTCACGCGGGTGCCCCCGGCGCCAGGCGACGCGGCGGGTGGAGGCCGGGGCGGCGGGCGCGGCGGTGCTGGCGCCGGCGGCGGGATGGTCTTCGCCCGTGACGGCCGAACGCTGTACTTCCGATCGGGCAGCGGCCTGTACGCGGCCACGCTGGGCAACAACCCCAACGGCGCCGCGAACCAGACGGCCGCGGCCGCTGGCGGCCGAGGCGCGCGCGGCGGGGGCGGCGCGGCGACGCCAGAACCGAACGGATCGGTACGCCAGGTGACCTACACCGCGCGCATCCAGGTCGATCACCGGCTGCTGCGCCAGCAGGTCTTCAACGAGGGCTGGCGCATCATGAAGAACCGCTTCTACGACGCGGAGATGAACACCGTCGACTGGGCCTCGATGCAGAAGATGTACGCCCCGCTGCTCGACTACCTCGTCGATGAAGAAGAGCTGCACACCGTCATGATGATGATGATCGGCGAGCTGAATGCGTCGCACACTGGCGTCGCCGCGGGGCCCTCCGACGCAGGTCCGTCAATCGGCGCCACGCGCTATCCCGGGTTCGACATGATCTTCGATCCGTCGGGTTACTACCGCGTTGGCCACATCTACAAGACCGGCCCCGCCGATCACGACTACCTGAAGATCGCCGAGGGCAACTACGTGATCGCGCTCGACGACCGCGAGCTGAAGACGACTGACAACTACTGGCAGTACTTCACGCTGATGCCGGCGAACAAGTTCCACTTCCTCGTCAATGACAAGCCCTCGCGCGCCGGCGCGTGGGAAGTGACGATCACGCCCGCGACGAACTTCGGCGATCTGCAGTACGCGCGCTGGGTGGACGACCGGCGGGCGATGGTGGAGAAGCTCAGCAACGGCGAGATTGGGTACCTGCACATCCGCGCGATGGACGCGCCGTCGCTCCGCCAGTTCCAGCTCGATCTCGCGGCGAATCGGACGAAGCAGGCGCTGGTGATCGACCAGCGGTTCAACGGCGGCGGCGGGATCGACCAGGAGCTGCTGCAGATCCTGGCGGGCCGCGAGTACCAGTACACGGTCGGCCGCGACGCCGGCGTCCGCCAGCCGCGCCCGCAGAACTTCTACGGGCCGATGGTGGTCCTGCAGAACGAGCGCTCCGCGTCGGACGCGGAGATGTTCCCTGCCGGCTTCCGCGCGCTCGGCCTCGGCAAGATCGTCGGCGTGCCGACCATGGGCGCGGTGATTGGCACGGGCTCCTACACCCTCCTCGACGGCTCGACCATTCGCACGCCGGGCACCGGCGTCTGGATCACGGCCGGCGGCCAGAACCTGGAGAACTTTGGCGTGCCGCCCGACGTGCTGGTCGACAACACCCCAGCGTCGTTCGCGCAGGGCCGCGACTTGCAAATCGAGAAGGCGGTGGAAGCGCTCAAGGCGGCGATCGCCGCTGGCAGGGCGAAGCGACACCCGTAGGACCCCCGGCCGAGGGCGCCAGGCCTGCACGTAGACCTTCGTAGGCAGGAACCGGCGCCTTCTGCTATACTGATCCCCTCGACACGCCTTCTCTACGCTGAATCCGAATCTCTTCGCTTCGCCCGCGTTCGCGGGCGCTTCCGAAACTTCCAGGATCACGCAGACAAGTCGACGCCATCGCGCGGGCTTCTCCGCGCGAACGGCCTGGCGGTGATCAGTGCATCGGACCTGGGAGGTCTACATGGCATCAACAAACGGTAAGATCAAGCGGTTGGTTTCGGATAAGGGCTTTGGATTCGTCGCGGACGAGTCCGGCCAGGAGTACTTCTTTCATCAGTCGGCGTGCGCTTCGTTCGCCTCGCTGCGTGAAGGTCAGTCAGTGACGTTCCAGACGGGACAGGGCCCGAAGGGTCCCCGCGCCGAGAACGTTCGCGAAGCGTAACAGGCGGTCGGCGCCGCTGGCGCCGACTCGCGAAGCGGAGGGAGCGCGCCGCGCCTCCTCCGCTTCTCTTCCCTTCCGTCTCCTTCTCTTCCCCTTCCGTCTCCCGCTACTCCGGCGTCGCTCCCGTGGCGGCAGAAGTGGCCTGCGTGGCCTAGCCAAACCGAGACCGTCCCCCCATAATGGCGTGGCTCCCTCAGCCAGTGTCGGAGGTTGCTGTGCCCAGAGCGACGTCCATTTCCGTTGAGAAGCTCTCTTCCACCGTCGCGGCCGCCGTCAAAGCCGCGGTGCAGAAACATCCCAAAATCAAGGTCGATCCCTCGCTGTCGTTGTCGTACCTCATCTGGGGCATTCCCGTGCCCGAACAGATCGCCGGGACGCTCACGCTGCGCGAGACGCAGGCGTTCGCGAACGACGTCGCGGCTCAGCTGGGGCCGGGCTTGCCGGGCCAGGCGCTCGAGGGTGCCGTGTTCTCGCACGGCGGCCATCTGATCGTCGGGATCCCGGTGCCGCCCGAAGTGCTAATCACCCGCTGACGCGAGGACGACATGTCGAAGCTGTGCCCCAGCGCGCAGCCCGGCATGGACAACTGCCGCGTGCTCGGGGTCGTCCAGCGTGACGGCCCCAAGCCGCTGCTGTTGTACCTGCGATCGCCGGTGCCGGCGACCGATGCCGTGCTCGCGATGACCAAGCCGCTCAAGCCGACCGAGGTCTACCGGCTGTCGGCGACCTGCGCGGAACACCAGTGCCCGCATTTCGACGGCGCCGACTGCCGGCTCGCCACGCGCGTCGTCAAGGGCCTGCCGCCCGCCGTGGACGCGCTGCCGCCGTGCGTCATCCGCAAGGACTGCCGCTGGTTCTTGCAGGAAGGCGCCGCCGCCTGCCTGCGGTGCCCGGAGATCGCGACGGTGACCTACGACCTCTCGCCGGAGACCCAGGCAATCTCCGGGCTGCCGATCGTCACGGACTAGTCGATCGGCTCACATCGCGACGAGCTTGCCGGGATTCATCAGGTTGTCCGGGTCGAGCGCGCGCTTGATGAGGCGCATGACGTCGAGGCCCTCGCCGTGCTCGTGCGCGAGGTACTTGAGCTTACCGATGCCGATCCCGTGCTCGCCGCTGCAGGTGCCGCCGAACCGCAGCGCCCGTTCGACGAGCCGCTCGCTGAACGCCGCAATCGATGACAACTCGGCGGCATCCGACGGATCGACCATCATGATCAGGTGGAAATTGCCGTCGCCGGCATGGCCCACGAGCGGCGCCTCGAGCCCGGTCGCGCGCAGGTCGGCCTCAGTCTCGACGATGCATTCGGCCAGGTGCGAGATGGGCACACACACGTCGGTGGTCCAGGCACGCGCGCCGGGACGCGCCGCGATCGTCGCGTAATACGCGTTGTGACGCGCGCGCCACAGCACCGCGCGCGCGTCCGGATCCGCCGCCCACCGGAAATCGCCCGCGCCGTGCTCGCGCGCGATCGCCTCCACCGCGCGGACTTGCTCGTCCACCATGGCGTCCGAGATGCCGTGGAACTCGAAGAAGAGCGTCGGCGCGACTGGGTAATCCGTCTTCGAGTAGCGGTTGACGAGGCGGAGCTGGACATCGTCCAGGATCTCGATGCGCGCGACCGGAATGCCGAGCTGGATGGTGTGAATCACGGTGTTCGCCGCGCCTTCGATGGACGTAAACGGACACACCGCTGCCCTCACCGACTCCGGCCGCCCGTGCAGGCGCAGCGTGACCTCGGTCATCACACCGAGTGTTCCTTCCGACCCGACGAAGAGACGGGTGAGGTCGTAGCCGGACGAGGACTTGCGCGCGCGCCCGCCGGTCGTGATCACGCGGCCATCGGCCAGGACGACGGTGAGGCCGAGCACGTTTTCCCTCATCGTCCCGTACCGCACCGCCGTGGTCCCCGACGCGCGCGTGGCGGTCATCCCGCCGACGGTCGCGTCGGCGCCAGGATCGATCGTGAACATCAGTCCCGTGTTCCTGAGCGCGTGATCCAGCTTCGATCGAGTGATGCCAGCTTCGACCGTGACGTCGAGATCCTCGACGCTCAGCCGCACGATACGGGTCATGCGCGTCAGATCGATCGAAACACCGCCGTGGATGGCGTTGACATGGCCCTCGAGGGAGCTGCCCATCCCGTAGGGCACGACCGGAACTCGCGCCGCCGCGCACGCCGCCACCACACGGCTCACCTCCTCGGTGGATTCGGGAAACACGACGGCGTCGGGCAGCCCCGGCGGGTGCCACGATTCGCCGTGGCTGTGATGCTCGCGCACGGCACCCGCGGTGGACACGCGTTCACCGCAGATCTCGCGGAGGCGCCCCGTGAGCGCCTCGGAAACGTTCGACGGCCTCGTCCCGGCTCCGTCCGGCATGGCGTCTATTATCAGGGGACGGCAGGCTTGAACCGCATGTCCGACCTCAACGCCACCATCAGCGCCGCCCTTCGCGAGCTGGCCTCGGCCCAGACGCTGACGTTCAAGGCGCGCGTCTTCCGCCGCGCCGCCGCGGCGGTGCTCGCCCTCGACCAGCCCATCGATCGGTTGATCGGTCCGGACGGCCGCGTGCCCGAGGTCCCGGGTATCGGGCCGGCCTCCTGGAGAGTGATCCAAGACATGCTCCGAACCGGCATCTCCGAACGCGTCGAGCGCGAGGTCGCCGGCAGCCGGCGCGCCGCGGACATCGTCCTCGCCCGGGCCGCGCGTGAGACGTTCCTGAGCGGCGCGGCAGTCCGCCGCATCCTGGACGACCCCGCCCCGCCCGGCGTCGTCGGCCGCGCGGACTATCGCGGCGATTTCCAGATGCACTCGGTGTGGAGCGACGGCACGATGACGCTCGCCGCCCTCGTGAAGGGGTGCCGCGCGCGCGGCTACACCTGCGGCGCGGTGACGGACCACTCGCACAGCCTGCACGTCGCGAAGCGCCAAACGGTCCGGTCGGTGTCGCGCCAGCACCGGACGATTGACGCGATGAACCGCCGGCAGCCGGCGTTCCGGCTGCTGAAGGGGGTCGAGGCCAACATCCTGGCGGACGGCACGCTGGACCTTTCACCGGAGGACCTCGCGCGCTTCGAGTTGGTGCTCGCCGCGCCGCATTCGCAGCTGCGGCTGACGACCGACCAAACACCGCGCCTGCTGAGGGCGATTCGCACGCCCGGCGTCCACATCCTCGCCCATCCGCGCGGACGACAGAGCGGCACGCGCGCGGGCGTCGTGGCCGACTGGGATCGCGTATTTGAGGAGGCGGCCGGTCGCGGCGTCGCCGTGGAAATCGACGGCCACCCGGCGCGTCAGGATCTCGATCACACGATGCTCGGCCGGGCGCTCGCCGCGGGCTGCGTGTTCGCCCTCGACAGCGACGCTCATCACGTCGCCGAGCTCGCGCACGCTGACGTGGCCATCGCCCACGCCCGGCTGGCGGGCGTCCCGGCCGATCGCGTCGTCAATTGCTGGCCGCCGGAGCTGCTCGACGCGTGGCTGCAGCACCAGCGACGACGCGCCTGACCAAATCGCGATATACTTCAAGCTCGCTGTCCTGAGTGCTGGGGCACTCCGGCGCCCCGCCGACACGCCGCCACCGGAGGACGTGTGCAGAAATCGAGACCGACACAGAACAAACGCGCGCGTGAGCGCGCCCGTCAGGAACGGCAGCAGCAAAAGGCGCAGCGCCGCCTCGAAGCGAAACAGCGCAAGGCCCTCGCCCCGGCCGCGGCCGCCGGCGAGGATCCCGACATCGCGGGCATCATCCCGGGTCCCCAGCCATCCGCGTGGGGCGAGGAATAGGGCCGGCGTTGAGCCAAGCGCCCGTGCGATCCCCGAAATAGACCGCAGCCACCCCGAAAAGATTCGCGCATCCCGCGCGGCGTCGGCCACGGCGGCAGGGCTCCGCGCCGCCCGGCCGTGGCACGTGAGTTGCTCTCTTGATCCTCACCATGGAGGTAGGCTCATGCGCAAGCCGCTATTGGTGGCGCTTGGACTCGTAATGGCGATCGGCACGCTCGTCGCGCAGACGCACGACAACGCAGCCGAAAAGAAGGTCAGTGACGTCGTGATCTTCAGCTCGGACGTCCAGATCGGCACGACTGTGCTGAAGGCCGGAGAGTATCGCGTCGCGTGCGATACGAAGACGGTGACGTTTACACGGCAGGTGTCGGCCAAGGATCAAGAGTGGATCGGCACGCTGGATCCAGTCGAGCGGCTGGCCGCGCAGAAGGCCGAAAAGGCCCTCGAGGTGCCGTGCCGAGGCCGGGATCTCGGCGCGAAATCGGAACATACGATGATCCAGCTTGGCACGCCGAAGGACGGTGTCCGTCAGCTCGAGAAGCTGTATCTGCGCGGCAGCACCATCGAGCACGTGTTCTAGTGAGGCAGTCGGGCTGACGCCGGACAGCCATACTTCTGGAAGCAGGACGGGCGGGTTGGCCGGCCGTTCACCCGCTCGTCCCGCTTCACACGACGGCTACTGTGGGGGTCGGCTCGCTCGCCGTCGGGCGCGCCCGACTACTACGCCCAACCGGAAACCGGTCTAACTCATGCCCAACGCCCAGTGCCCGCACTACTCGTGTCTGAGCGCTCCGATCGGATCGGTCCGGCTCGCGCGGAGCGCCGGAATGAAGCCCGCCGCGATCGACGCCGTCGCCAGGAGCACGACCATCGTCGCGGCGACCGCCGGATCGCGCGGCTGCAATCCGTAGAGCTGAGTGCCCAGGTAGCCGCCAAGGCCGAGCGCCGCCGGCACGCCCACGGCCAGCCCGATGCCGAGGAGCAGCAGCACTTCCCGAATCACCATCCACTGGACGTCGCCGGGCCGGGCGCCGAGGGCGATCCGGATGCCGAGCTCCTTGCGGCGTCGCGCGACCACGAACGCCATCACGCCGTAGAGACCGATGGCGGCGAGAAATGTCGCCAGCAACCCGAATCCCGCCGACAGCGTCGCGACGAGCCGATCGGTGAGCAGCGTCTCGTCCAGCTGCGACTCCAGAGTCTTGACGGCGTAGACGGGCATCGTCGCATCGAGTTCGGCGACTTTCCGTCGGGCCAGATCGGAGGCTGCGGTCGATGCCGTGCGCGTGCGCATGTAGATCACGGCGCTGCCGCTGCCCCCGGGCCCGGGCCAGAAGACCTGGCGCCTCACGCCCTCGCGCGGCCCCTCGTACAGCGAGTCGGCGACAACACCGACGATTTCCACGGTGAGCGGCGTGCCTGGCCGGCCGCCCTGACCGATGTGTTTGCCCAGGGCTGACTCGCCGGGAAAGTAGTGCTGCGCGAACTTCGCGTTGACGATTGCCGTGCGCCACTCCCCCGTCGGATCGGCGGGCGTGAAATCCCGGCCCTGGAGCAGCTCGATCTTCATCGTCTTGAAGTAGCCCGGCGAGACCGTGTTCATGAAACCCTGCATGTCCTCGCCGTCGTGCGGCGTGTGGCCCTCGACCGACACCGAGCTGTCCCACTCGTCGCCGGCGAGCAGGGGGACGGAGGCGATCGCGGCGGATTCAATCGACGGGTCGGCGCGCAGCCGTTCGAGCAGGGTGTTGTAGAACTGCTGGCCGCGCGCGTTGTCGTAGCCGTTCAGGATGGGTGCCACCTGGAAGGACACGAGGTTGTCGAGCGACAGCCCGGCGTCCGTCGTCTTGAGATTCTGGAGACTGCGCACGAAGAGGCCGGCGCCGAAGAGCAGCAGGAAGCTGAGCGCCACCTGCGCGGCCACGAGCCCTTTGCGCAGCAACAGCGACCCGCCCGATCCGGCGATCGAGGTCATCGCCTCTTTCAACGTGCGCCATGGATCGGGCCGGCTCGCGCCGAGCGCGGGAAGCAGGCCGAAGACGACCGCCGTCGCGATCGACAGGCCGCCCGTGAAGATCAGCACGCGCAGGTCCGGCCGCGCGGAGACGAGCAGCGGCGTTCCCTCGTTCGGAATGAACGCCAGCAGCCCCTGCGTGAGCCAGAACGCGAGTGCGAGACCCACGACCGCGCCCAGCCCGGCGAGGACCAGGCTCTCGATCAGAAACTGTGTCACCAGCCGGCCACGCGAGGCGCCGAGCGACAGCCGCAGGGCAACTTCCTTCTGGCGTATGAACCCGCGCGCGATGAGCAGGTTGGCGACGTTCGCGCACGCGATGAGCAGCACGAGGCCCACCATGCACATCAGGACGACCAGCGCCGTGGAGACGTCGTTGCGGAGCGGCGAGTAGCCGCCGGCTGCGCCGGTCAGCACGATCTTGCCGTTCATGAACTGCTCGCGCGAGTACGCGGACCAGCCCTTGGCGGCGGGCAAGGTCATCTCCTCCGCCCGTATCTGCGTGTAGAGGCCTTGCAGCGGCGCCTTCGCCGACTCGAGGGTGTAGCCTGGCTTCAGACGCGCGAACACCTGCACCCACTTCGCGCGGCGGTCGTCCATCTTCAGCCAGCCGGCGGACTCCTTCATCATCGACGGCTGCATCTTGATCGGCACGCGCAGCTGCGGCGCGCGCGACGGGTCGAGGCCGGTGAACGCCTCGTCCGACACCCCCACGACCGTCATCGGCGTGTCGTTGACGCGAATGACCCGCCCGACCGCGTTGGGATCGCGGGCAAACCGCGCGACCCAGTACGCGTAGCTCAGAACGACGACGGGATGGCCGTTGAGGAGCTGATCGTCCTGTTCGGCGGTGAACACCCGTCCGAGCGCCGGCTTCACGCCTAGCATCGTGAAGTAGTTGCCGGAGACGATCTCCGCCTGGACGCGCTCCGTCTGTGGACCGATGCTGACCGACGCGTCCACGAGTCGCCGGCACAGCACGTCGGCGAACGGCTCCGCGCGCTTCTGGAGATCCTGGAAGAGCGGATAGGAGTTCATCCGCGACCCGGAATTGCTGCCCATATTCGAGGCGTCCTGGTAGACCATGACGAGCTGGTCGGGATTGGTCACGGCAAGTCGGCGCAGCAGCAGCTGATCGAGCAGCGTGAAGATCGCGGCGTTGGCTCCAATCCCGAAGGCCAGGGACAGGACGGCGACGGCGGCAAACAGCGGAGCGCGCCGCAGCCCTCGGAACGCCAGGCGGAGATCGGCGTGGAGCGTCATGCGGGGTTAGACGGAAACGTGCGAGCCCCGGGTTGGCGCGCCCCGGGATCGCCGGCGCCGGTCACCCTGGCCGCGCGTCCATCACTGCGACCGCTTCTCGAATTCCTCGACCGCGCGTTTGACCGTGAAGAACATCCGCTCGCGGCCCAGCGTGGCCCCGAGGTCGGCATTCTGGACGACCCGCAGCACTTCCGGATTGAGCGCAGCCAGCCAGAGCGTGATGCCGTCCCGCCGGAGGCGCGCTTCCGCCTCCGTCAGCATCTTCAGCGCCGTGTACTCCAGATCGATGACCGCGCTGAAATCAATCACGACGACCGACGGCGTGGCCTCCCGGATCAGCGCGGTGATGCGCTCCCCGACGTGCTGCACGTTCGCGAAGAACAGACGTCCCTCGATGTGTACGATGAGCAGGCCAGGCCAGGTCTCGTCGTCCGGGTGCTCGGACGAGAGGGCACGGAAGACGCTGGTACCGCGCTTGCGACCGAGGACGTACACCGGCGGGCTGTACGCCTGCTGCGCCAGCGAGACGAGCGACACGACGACGGCCACGAGAATGCCCCGGAGCGTGCCGAGCAGCGCGACGCCGACGAGCGCCACCAGCGCCCAGTAGAACTCCACACGCCGCACGCGGGCGATGACGGTGAAGTCGGCCGGCCGAACCAGCTCGATCGAGTAAAAGACGACGACCGCCGCCAGGGCCGCCTGCGGCAGCCAACCGATCGCCGGCGCGAGCAGCACGACCGACAGCAGCGCGCCCGCGGCCGTCACCAGCTCAGCCACCTGCGTGCGGGCGCCCGCCCGCCGGTTCACTGCGGTCTGCGATGTGCCGCCGCCAGACGGCATCGCGCCGAGCAGCCCGCCGCCCGCGTTGGCGGCACCGAGCGCGAACAACTCCTGGTTGGGCACGAGGTGCGGGTCGGACGCCGCGCCGAACGCGCGCGCGGCCGCAATCGACTCGGTGAAGCTCATCAGCGCGATGCCGGCGGCGCCCGGCCACATCGATGCGAACCAAGCCCATCGAGGCCAGACCGGCGCCGGCAGGCCCCGCGGCACGACGCCCACCGTCGAGACGCCGTGACGCTCCAGCTCGAGCAGGACCGACGCCACGATGGCGCCGGCGACCGCCACGAGCGCGGCCGGCATCTTCGGCGCGACGTGCTCCACGACGATGATCGTGGCCAGCACGCCCGCGGCAACGCCGGCCGTGAGCAGATGGGTCTCGGGCACGTGGCGTGCGAGGGCCACGATGTCCCTGAGAAAGCCGCTCTTCGCAAAGTGCAGGCCCAGGAGCTTGGGCATCTGGTCCACGACGATCACGAGGCCAATGCCGCACTTGAAGCCGGTGAGGACCGGTTCTGAGATGAAGTTGGCGACGAAGCCCAGCCGGAACGCGCCAGCCGCCGCGAGCATGACACCCACGAGGACGGCCAGGGTGGCGCTGGCCGCGATTGACGTGGCCACGTCGGCGCCGGGAACGACCGCCGAGAGCTCCGCAGCGGTCAGGATCGCGATCGTCGTCGTCGTGCTGACGCTGAGCGGACGCGACGTGCCGAGCACGGCGTAGATCGCCATCGGCACGCACGCCGTGAAGAGCCCGACTTGAACCGGCAGGCCGGCGATGGTCGCGTAGGCCATCGCTTTGGGGACGACCACCGCGGCGGTGGCGAGACCCGCCATGGCATCCGCCCTCAATCCGCCGGCGCGAAGGTCCTTGACGGTCAGCACGACGTCGTCGCCCCCCGACAAGGATGCTACAACGCACCGGACACGCTTGGCGGTATCCTTCCCCGGGAGGCGTCATGGGCAAGAACGTGTTCGTCGCGGGTGGGGTCTGGCTGGCTGGAGCTCTTGTCATCGCCGCCGCGCAATCCGCGGCAGTGCCCAAGGACGCCTGCACGCTCCTCGAGACCGCCGAGATTCAGGCGATGGCAGGCGCCACGGTCAAGGACGGCACGCCGGGCAAGGTCGCCTCACTGGGCGCGATCAGTTGTACCTACACGTGGGAATCGGGAAACAACGCCGCTGCGGGCAAGTATCAGCTCCACGTCCTCGCCACCGACGCGTCCAAGGCCTTCCCGGGCATGAGCACGGCCTTGATCAGGCAGGCGCTGCTGGCTCGCGTCAAGGAAGGCGGAACCGGCGGCGAGGCGCCCGGCATCGGCGATGTCGCGACGTTCGAATCGAACGCGCCGATCCGCATGAACGCCAAGGCGCTGTCGAAAGGCGTGGTCCTGTCGGTCGAGCTGGAGGGACCCAACGCGCGGCTGCAGAAGGACCAGGTCGTGGCGCTGCTGAAGACGGCGGTGGGACGGCTCTGAACGGGCCGGGCCACTATTTCCGCTCCATGATCCAGATGTCCGCTTCGGCGCGGACGGCGCCGTAGTAGATCGTCCGGTTGTCGTGGCTGACCGCAAACGCATCGTCGAGCGCCGCGCCGGGTAGACGGACGTCGACCACGGTCCGCGCGCGCGTGATCGTGTCGAGCACGACGAGCTGCCAGCCGGCTTTCGTGAAATAGACCACGCGACGGCCATCGGCGAGCCAGACCGCCCACCAGGGGCCGTCGGTCGACACTTCCGTCGTCGTGTGGCTCGCGAAATCGTAGACGCCAACCGCCACCGATCGGCCACCTTGCAACAACATGTCGCCGACGAGCCTCGTGCCGTCCGGGGACCAGCTCGACGCGTTGAGGTAGTGGTCGCCGATGGACGTTCCCTCCAGCTTGACCGGCGCAGCTTCGGATGACGCCGGAAACGGCACCCGGTACATGTCACTGCCGTTCCGCCCGGTGAAGACGATCGCGTCGCCCCTGGGCGACAAGAGCGGGTAGACCACGCCACCCGGCGGACTCGCGATCTTCCGCAGGTTGCCGCCGTCGATGCCGACGGACCAGAGGGTCCAGTTGTTGTCACGCGTCGAGTAGAAGATGAGCGACTTGCCGTCCGGCGTGAACATCGGCGCGCGATCGCGCGGCGCGTCGTCGGTGACGCGGCGCATGGGCCCGTCGACCGGGCCGACGAAGAGATCCTCCTGCCGCTCGCCAATGGAAAAGTACGCGAGCTGCTTGTTGTCCGGCGAGACGTCGCTCGGCACGCGGATGTTGTTGCGCGTGTCGAGCAGGAACGGCGTGCCGGCGCGGAGCGTGGTCGGGTCGAATGGAATGCCGACGGGGTTGGTCGAGGCGACGCGCGACCTGAACGCGAGGCGCTTGCCGTCCTTCGAGAAGGATGGCAGCGCCGCGGTCGCCTGCACGCCGACGGTGACCGACTCAGGCGACCCGGCGGGGCGACCAGTGGACGGATCGACGGACACGCGCCACAGGTTCATGTCGCCGCCGCGATCGCTCGAGAAATAGACGAACTTCCCGTCGGGCGACCACACCGGCGACCAGTCGATGGCTGCGTCGTCGGTCACCGCGACGCGCGGTCCGCCGGCCGCAGCGACGGTGAAGATGTCTCGCTGTCCGCCCGTGTTGCTCCAGTACACCAGGCGATCGCCGGACGGCGACCACGAGGGCTGCACGGCGTCGCCATCCACGACCTTGCGAGCCGTGCCGCCGTTCACGTCGACGACGTAGATGGTGCTGTCGCCTTTCCTGGACGACGGCTTGTCGACTTCCTCGCCGCCGAAGGCGATGGACCTGCCGTCCGGCGACCACGCGGGATCGAAGCCGAAGTCGGTCAGCCTTCGCACTGATTCGCCGGTCGCCCCGGCGATGAAGATGCCGCCTGCGCCGGCGGAATCGTGAAATGCGATGAACGCGCCGTCGGGCGAAAAGGCGGGCGCGCGCTCGTCGCGATCGGGATCGTGCAGGATCGCCGTGGGGTTGTGGCCGCCAACCCGCTGGGTGTAGATATCCCAGCTCCTGTCGACGTGCATCGAGTAGACGACGGTGCTGCCGTCGGGAGACAGGCTGGGCGACGTCTCCTCGCCGGCGGCGTCGGTGATCCGCGTGAACGATTCCCAGCGCGCTTCGACAGGTGATGCCGACGGCTTCGCCCACCACATCGCGCCGGCGCCCAGCAGCGCGCCCGCCGCGAGCCAGAGCAGCCAGGCGGTCCAGCGCCGCGGGGTCTGTGGCGGCGCCGGGATGGCCGCGGCCGCCCCGGACGCCGTGATCGACGGCGAGGACGACACGCTCGAGAGCGTCTCGAGCGCGAATGCCAGGTCGTTCGCGGACTGGAACCGCAGATCCGGCGACTTCTCCAGACAGCGCCGCACGACGCGATCGAGGCCGGCCGGAATCGCCAGCCGCGCGGTGTCGAGGTCCGGCGGATCCTTCGTGAGGATGGCGGACATCGTGTCGGCGGCGGTTTCGGCCTTGAACGCGCGCTCGCCGGTCAGCATCTCGTACAGCACGGCGCCGAACGCGAACATGTCCGCGCGCTGATCGACGCTCTGCCCGCGTACCTGCTCCGGGGCCATGTAGCCGAACGTGCCGAGCACGGTGCCCGCACTCGTGGCGAGGCTGGCGCCGCGCGTCATGTCCGTGCCGCCCGTGTCGATCGACTTCGCCAGGCCGAAGTCCAGGAGCTTGACGTGATCGTCGCGCGTGATCATCACGTTCTCGGGCTTGAGGTCGCGGTGGACGATGCCGCGCGCGTGCGCGGCGCCGATGCCGCGGGCCATCTGCAGCGCGTAGCTCACCGCCCGGCGGGGCGCGATGGCGCCCTGCTCGAGCTTCGCGCGCAGGGTCTCGCCGTCCACCAGCTCGGTCACGACGAAGGCCGTGTCGGCCTCCTTGCCGAATTCGAAGATGGACAGAACGTTGGGATGCGACAGTTTCGCGACGCTCGTCGCCTCGCGCTCGAATCGCGCGAGCGCCAACGGGTCGTTGACCAGCAGCGGCGACAGCACCTTGATCGCGACGTCGCGGTCGAGCCGCGGGTCGCGTGCGCGATAGACCTCGCCCATGCCGCCGGCGCCGAGGGGCGCCAGAATCTCGTAGGCGCCGAGCCGCGTTCCCGCAGGGAGCGTCATAGCCGGAAGTGTATCGCACTGACAGTGACCGCCAGGACCCTCAGGCCGGAGACACTATCATCTGATTGGATGGCTGACGACGACGATCCCGAGACGACGTTCACGGTCGCGTGCCCGTATTGTGGCGAACACGTCGAGCTGTATCTCGAAGCCGATGTGATGGGCACGCTCGTGCAGGACTGCGAGGTCTGCTGCCGCCCGTGGCAGGTCCGCGTCGGATACGACGACGGCCAGCGGTACGTCGAGGTACTGCGCGGCGACGGATCGGATTGAGGCCGGCGTGCTGAAAGACAAGCCCCTGCACGGCAGGCGCCGCCTCGTCACGATCGCGATCTGCCTCGTGGCGCTCGTCGCGATGTGGGGCCTGACGTGGTGGCCTCGCGTGATCGAGCACGTCTACGCCCAGGGGCTCGGCTTCTACCTGGCGCGTCCGCTCTCGCTCGCGACCGGCCTCGTGCGCCGGAGCCTCGCCGAGTTGACGCTCGGCGGCCTTCTCGCTGGCGCAATGGTGCTGTGGTCCGTCAACATCGTCAGACTGATTCGAGGCCGGCGCAGCGTCATCAACGCGGTCGCGTCCGGGGGGCTGTGGCTGGTCACCGCGGTGGCCATTGTGCTCGTGCTGTTCGAACTGCTGTGGGGTCTGAACTACGCGCGCCCGTCGCTGGCCGAGCGGGTGGGTTGGACGCCCATCGAGTCGCCGGCGAACGGCGCCGACAGCGCGCGCCAAACCGACGAGATTGCGGCCCTGACGCGACAGCTCATCGAGGCGGCGAACGAGAGCTATCGCGAGTTTGCCGGCACGGACGACCTCGGCCATCCGAGCGAGCGCCCGGCCGGCGCGCCGGCGCTCGATCCGGTGCTGGACGCGGCGTACGTGCGCGTGCAGCAGCGCCTGCGGATCGAGCCCGGCTTTGCGGCCGCGCGCGGGCGCGCCAAGCCGGTGTGGGCGAGCACCGTCCTCAGCTATCTGCAGCTGAGCGGTTTCTACTTTCCGTGGACGGGGGAAGCGAACTACAACCGCTTCGTGCCGGCCCCCACACTGCCGCACACGGTGGCCCACGAGAAGTCGCACCAGCGCGGCATCGCGCGCGAAGACGAGGCCAACTTCCTGGGCTACCTGGCCTGCGCCACGAGCGACGACCCCTACACGCGCTACTCCGGATACCTCTTCGCGCAGCAGCAGCTGCTCGGCGAGCTGGTGCGCCGCGATCTCCCGCGGGCCCGCCAGGTCGCCGCCTCGCGCGGCAAAGGCGTCTTCCGCGACCTCGAGGCGATCCGCGTCTTCTGGCAGCAGTACGAGGGGCCCGCCGCGCGCATGAGCGAGACGATGAACAACACCTACCTCCGATCGCAGGGCGATCGCCGCGGCATCGCCGCGTACGGCGCAAGCCGCAATCTGATCGTACTCTTCGCCCGGCACAACGGCGGCAACGCGGTCATCGGGAAGTAGGAGGCAGGCGCCTCTACCCCGGCGGCGGACCGCTCTCGAGGCGCGCCCGCAGGCTCTTCAGCACGTCGGCCGATTCGTCGCGGATGCGGTGGTTGATGAGCATCCGGGCGAGGCCGCCGAACCATCTGGACAGCACGTCCACCTGCGAGCGATTGAAGTACAGCAGGTAATGCTGACCCGCGGCCGTGGCCGGTACGACGGCCGTCACGCTGAGCGAGCCGTTGGTGTAGTGCGTCGCGAAGATCTGCTTGCTCAGCACGACCGCCTCGGGCAAATCCGCAATGCCCGGCTGCAGGATGGCATCTTGCGTGATGCTGATCATCGGCCGGCCGCCGAGCACCTCCTTCGACCAGTACAGAAAGCTTTCGACGTGCGGCGGCGCCGGCTGCGGGTACTGGGCCATGTAGGCGGTCAGCGCCGGCGCATGCGCGGCGATGAACGGTGCGTGGGCGAGGAGCTGGCCGAACACGGCCTCGGGACGATCGGTGTGGTCCCCGCTCGCGTCCGGCGGCAGTGCAGCCAGGCCGCGGGCAAGGTAGGCCTCCGCGCGGGCCAGCACAATGCGCCGGAACTCCTCGTCGATGGCGACGCGCGAACCGGAAGACGTCGAGGCCGCCTGCAAGCGACGGATCTCCTCGGCCGAGAGCTTGAGGCCGCAGTCGCCAGGCCGGCACTCCCGGATATCGCCGACGTCGTCGTCGTCGAGCGTGAGCGTCCGCACGTCCTCCAGCGCGGGCGGATCGGAAAAGCGCGCGATCTGCTTCACGAAGGGACTTTGCTTCAGCGCGGCGATCTGGCGCACCCAGGCGACAAAGCGGGCGCCGTCGGCCTTCGTGCGCACGGCCGCAAAGACCGCGACCTCGCCCGGCTCGTCGCCGAGCGTGCGGGCGACCGCCTCGCCGCGATCGAGCCGGTCGCGATCGCTGCGGTTGACCGCGATCGTCGGCGTGAAAAAGTCGAACGGATCGGCGGCCGGCAGCGCCAACGCGAGCAGCAGGAGGAGATGTCGCGAATCGAGTCGCACGCCACCCTCGTCAAGGGAGAGACGGAAGGGCGCCTACGGTCCGACGCCGACGATGACGTGCAGGGCGCCGCTGCCGCTCTGGAGGTGCACGGTCGGTCCGCCGCCGGCGATGTCGCCGTGCACACGCCGTTTGTCGATCGCACCTTTCACGACCGCGCCATCGACCTTGACCGAGCCCGACCGGCTGCTGAGATCGAGCGTGAGTCCAATGGCCGTGGGTACGCGCGCGTCGATCGCGCTCGAGCTCGTCGTCACGGCCCAGTCGCGCGCGGGCGTGCCGTCGACGACCACGTGCCCGCTGCCCGTCGCCGCCCTGAGGCCGCCGTTGAGCCCCGACAGCGTGATGGCGCTCGAATTCGTGCGGATGTCGGCGTCGCCCTTGCCGCGGAACGAGGCGTCGACGCGACCGCTGTTCGTGTCCACTTTCAGATTGGCGCCGACGTCCCTGGCGGAAATGGCACTGCTGGCCGTCGTGATCGAGAGGTCGTCCGACGTGCCTGAGACCTCGACGCCACCGGATCCGGTGGTGCACGTGACTTTCCCGCCGAGCGACGCGAGCCAGATCGCCGCGGACTGCGTGTGCACGTTGACCGTGCCCGTGACGCCCGTAATTCGCGTCTCGCCGGAGTCGCTCGACGACGTCACGTTGATCGTTGCCGGCATCGCGACCTCGTAGGCGAGCGTCACCGCGTGTTCGATGGTCGTCGTCGGAGGCGGCTCGAGGCGAAGAGTCAGGCCATCCTGGCGGATCGGCGGCGACGCGGCGAGCGACCGTGCGAGATCGACGGCGTCGACGGGCACGTTGACGCCTGCCTTCACGGTCGCCGTACCGCGGATTTCGATGGTGTTGCCCGTGCCCACCCTCACCGTGATCTTGCCGTTGGTCGTGCGAACGTCGAGTGTCGTCGCCGAAACGGCGGGAAAGGACCGGCTGAAGCTGAACGACTGCGCCTCCGCCGGCGCCGACAGCAGCGAAACGGCGAACGCCAGCGCGGGGACCACATGTTTGACGTGCATGATCGAGTCTACCGCAGGCCCGCGGCCGGCAAGTCCGCGCCTTGCGCCCTGATCTGCTAGACTCCCGGCCTCGCGATCCGCCGCTGGAGGCCCATGACGTCCGATACGCCGCACGCACCGTCGCCCGAGCTGTTCTTCGAGACCGTCTTCGCCTTCCAGAAGCCGGCCGCGCTCAAGGCCGCGATCGAGCTCGACGTCTTCACCGCCATCGGTGACGGCGCCGGGACGGCGTCGGCCCTGGGCGCGCGCTGCCGGGCGCCCGAACGCGGCCTGCGCATCCTGTGCGACTACTTGACGACGCTCGGCTTCCTCACGAAGCGCGGCGATACCTACGCGTTGACCCCGGACTCGGCGGTGTTTCTGACAACGCGCTCGCCGGCCTACCTCGGCGGCACCCTCCGATTTCTGCACTCCCCTGACATCACCAGGAACTTCGATCGGCTGGCGGAGACAATCCGGCGGGGCACGGTCGCGCCGGACGGCAACACCGTGTCGGATCAGAATCCCGTCTGGGTGGAATTCGCGCGCGCGATGGTGCCCATGATGATGCCCGCGGCGCAGGCGATCGCCGACCTGCTGGACGTCGCCTCGGCGGGTCCGATGCGGGTGCTCGACATCGCGGCGGGCCACGGCATCTTCGGCCTCACAATCGCCCAGCGCAACCGTGCGGCCGAGGTCGTCGCGATCGACTGGGCGCCCGTGCTCGCCGTCGCCGCCGAAAATGCGGCCGCCATGGGCATCGGGCCCCGACATCACACGCGTCCGGGAAATGCCTTCACGGTGGACTACGGCGCCGGCTACGACGTGGCGCTCATGACCAACTTCCTGCATCACTTCGACCCGCCGACCAACGTGGCCTTGCTGAAGAAGACGGCCGCGGCGCTCAAGCCGGGCGGTCGCATCGCCATTCTCGAGATGGTCCCGAACGAGGATCGCGTGTCGCCGGCCCTCGCCGCCGGGTTCGCCGTGACGATGCTGGCTGGCACGCCGGCAGGCGACGCGTTCACCCTGCCGGAGCTGCGCGCGATGCTGACGGAGGCGGGATTCCGCGACGTGACGGCCCACCCGCTGCCGGGTCCGGAGAGCGTCGTCCTCGCGCAGCGCCGCTAGGCCAGACCCTGCGGAGCGACTTCGAACTTGCTCGATCCGCTCCTAGTACCGATAGTGCTCGGGCTTGTACGGCCCGTCGACGCTGACGCCGATGTACTTCGCCTGCTCGGACGTCAGCGTCGTCAGGTGCACGCCGAGCTTCTCGAGGTGCAGCCGCGCCACTTCCTCGTCGAGCTTCTTCGGCAGCATCAGCACGTTCTTGCCGATCTTCTCGGCGTTGGCGTGCAGCTCGAGCTGCGCCAGCACCTGATTCGTGAACGACGCCGACATGACGAACGAGGGGTGGCCTGTCGCGCAGCCGAGGTTGAGCAGCCGCCCTTCGGCCAGCACGAGCACCGAGTGGCCGTCCGGGAACTGCCACTCGTCGTACTGCGGCTTGATGTTCACCTTCTTGATCCCCGGCAGCTTCTTGAGCCCGGCCATGTCGATCTCGTTGTCGAAGTGGCCGATGTTGCCGACGATGGCCTTGTCCTTCATCTGCGCCATGTGCTCGACGGTGATGATGTTGAAGTTGCCGGTCGCCGTGATGAAGATGTCCGCCTGCTCGAGGACGTCGTCGAGCCGCACGACCTGGTAGCCTTCCATCGCCGCCTGCAGCGCGCAGATCGGGTCGATTTCGGTGACGACCACGCGGCAGCCCTGCCCGCGCAGCGCCTGCGCGCAGCCCTTGCCCACCTCGCCGTAGCCGAAGACGACCGCGAGCTTGCCGCCGAGCATGACGTCGGTCGCGCGCGCCAGCCCGTCGGGCAGCGAGTGCCGGCAGCCGTAGATGTTGTCGAACTTCGACTTGGTGACCGAGTCGTTGACGTTGATCGCCGGGAACAGCAGCGTTCCCGCCTTCATCATCTCGTAGAGCCGATGCACGCCCGTCGTCGTCTCCTCCGAGACGCCGCGGATGCCCGTCGCGACCTTCGTCCAGAGGCCCGGGCGCGTCTTGAGCTCCTCGCGCAGCGTTTCGAGGATCACGCCCCACTCTTCCGGATCGTTGGCCTCGTCGAACGCCGGCACTTTGCCGGCCTGTCTCGAACTCGTACGCCTTGTGCACGAACAGCGTCGCGTCGCCGCCGTCATCGACGATGAGCGTCGGGCCCGTGCCGTCGGGCCACACGAGCGCCTCCTTCGTGCACCACCAGTAGTCCTCGAGCGTCTCGCCCTTCCACGCGAACACGGGAATGCCGCGCGGCTGCGCCTCGGTGCCGCCCGTTTCGGGCCGGCCGACCACGACCGCCGCGGCCGCGTGATCCTGCGTCGAGAAGATGTTGCACGACACCCAGCGCACGTCGGCGCCGAGCTCGTCGAGCGTCTCGATGAGCACCGCCGTCTGAATCGTCATGTGCAGCGAGCCCATGACGCGTGCGCCGCGAGCGGCTTCTTGCCGGCATAGCGCTCGCGCAGCGCCATCAGGCCCGGCATCTCCTGCTCGGCGAGACGGATCTCCTTGCGGCCCCACTCGGCCAGGGCCAGGTCACGAACCTTGTACGGCTGCCGGCCTGCCTTGCGGGCCAGATCGAACGCATGTGCTGCTGAACGTCACTGCGGTAGACATCGAAGACTCCTTGTCGCTCGACGTCCAGCGTTCTAGCCGGGCACGTCCACGTGTTCTGACTCGTTCTGACTCGTCTCACTTCTGGCTTCTGACTTCGGCACTTGCCCTTCGTGGCCCGTGGCCGCGAAGAGCGCCGGGGCCCTTCGCCTCGGTCGCCGGCGGCAGGGACGCGAACCGCGATATTGGCGAATCCCGCCGGCTGCGAGCCAGCGGGCGATCTGCTCCTCGCTGAAAACCCGAGCCACACGTGGCCCATCTGCTGCCGATATTCCTCGCGCTCGTGCGGCGCCATGTCGACGACGAGCAGCCGGCCGCCGGGCTTGAGCACGCGCGCGGCTTCGGCAAGCGCGAGCGCCGGCGACGGCAGATGATGCAGCACGAGCATCATCGTCGCCGCGTCGAGCGTGGCGTCGTCGATCGGCAGCGCCTCGAGCGTGCCGCGACGCAGCTCGACGTTGTCGAGTCCCGCCGTGCGCGCGCGCGCCGCCGCCAGCATCTCATCCGACGCGTCCACGCCGATCACCCGCGCCACGTGCGGCGCCAGCGTCGAGAGCAGCGCGCCAGTGCCGCATCCAAGGTCGCCCACGACCCAGTTGGACGGCAGCAGGCCGACCAGCGTCTGCGAGGAAAAGTCACGCGCCGAACAGCTCCTCGCGCAGGTGGTCCCACTGCCCCGCCGACGAGGCGAAGAACTGCTGCGAGGTCGCGCTTCGTTTGGCGAGCACGCGCGCGAGACGACGCGCGTCCTGATCGATCACCGGCCGGCCGTTCGAGCTGCTGACGCGTGAGCTGCCAGAGTTGCGCCTGCGGACCATCCGGCCGCTCAGCGCGCCAGACGAATAGTACCGGCTGGTGCCGTCACGCCGCGACGTCACCCAGCCCTGCATCGCCCAGCGTCTTCAGGTGCCGGCTGACCGTTGACTGCGGCAGCTGCAACACCGCGCAGAGCTCGCCGACCGTCAGTTCCTGCGCCTCGAGCAGACGGAGCACTCGACACCGCGTGGCGTCCGCCAGCGCGGCCAGCGAGTCGAGGATGGGCAGTGCCGACGTCGCCATATATCCTTACATCCGGATTAAATGCTAATTATGGCGCCTTGTCAATCGATGCCAAACTACCTTGACATCATCATGAATACATGCATGATGAATGTATTCCATGCCCTTCCGAGCCTCAGACGCCGCGCTGCCGCTGACGCCCATCTCCTTCGAGATCCTGCTGACGCTCGCCACCGGCGAGCGTCACGGCTACGCGATCCTCCAGCACGTCGAGTCCCGCACGGCGGGCGTGCTGCCGCTCCGAACCGGCACGCTCTACCGCGCCCTCGCCCGGCTCGAGGAGGCGGGCCTGATCGATCTCGTCGATGGCCGAGGCGACGACGAGCGGCGGCGGTACTACCGGATTACCGCACGCGGGCGCGAGATCGCGCGCGCGGAAGCCAGGCGGCTTGCCGATCAGGTCGAGGCCGCGCGCGCGCACCACCTGCTCTCGGGGCCGAACGAGCCATGAGCGCGCGCTTCTATCGCGCCTGCCTGCGCGCCTACCCCCGATCGTTTCGTGACCGCTACGCCGACGACATGACACGCGTGTTCGACGCGCGGATCCGTCGCGCGCGCGAGCGCGGCATCGGCCTCGCGCTCGCCCTCGCACTCTTCTGCGCGGCGGACGCGCTCCTGAGCGGCGCGCGAGAGCGCTTCGGGCGCCGGTCCGTCGTGCCCGCACCAAGGAGCCCCCGCATGAACACCCTCAGCTGGATCGCCGACGCCCGTCTCGCCTGGCGAGTGATTCGCCGAACGCCGATCATCTCCGGCGCGGCGATCGTCACCATCGCGCTCGGCCTGGGCGCAAGCGGCGCGATTTTCGCCGCCGTGGATCACGTGCTGCTGCAGCCGCTGCCCTACACGGACCCGGATGGCCTCGTAATGGTGTGGAGCAACAACACGCGCGAGGGACAGGATCGCAACTCGGTCTCGCCAGCCGACGCGCTCGATTTCCAGCACGAGTCACAGTCGTTCGTCGGCCTGGAGCCGATGCTGTCGTTCCTCGTCTCCGATCAATACGTCGACGGGCCGCGCCCGGACAGCATCCGCTCGTTCTCGGTCGCGCCCGGCATGTTCGCGCTGCTCGGGCGATCGGCGCTCGTCGGCCGGACGTTCGACGCGTCCGCGCCGGCGGGAGCGGCCTCACATGAAGTGATCCTCAGTTACGACTTCTGGCAGCGCCGGTACGGCGGCGACCGCGGCGTGATCGGACGCCAGGTCACGATCTCGGGGACGTCGAACTATACCGTCGTCGGCGTGATGCCGGAGTCGTTCGTGTTCCCGTACCGGTCGATGCTCGGGCCCAGCGGGTACGTCAATGCCTCGACCGCCGACGTCTGGGTCCCGATGTACTTCAACGGCGGTTTCTACGTGGACGCCAGCGGCCAGCCGGTTCGGCAGCTCCGGGCGCTGGCGCTCGTGGGCCGTCTGAAGCCCGGCGTGTCCGTGGAGGGCGCCCGCAGCGACCTGGCCGGCGTGGCCTCCCGCCTGGCCGCGCTCTATCCGACCTCGAACGACGGGTGGACGACGACGGTCGTGCCGCTGCTCGACCAGACGGTGGGATCGCTGCGCCCGGCCTTGCGACTCCTGCTCGCCGGCGTCGGCATCCTGTTCCTGATGACCCTGGCCAACGTCGCCAACCTTCTTCTCGCGCAAGCGTTGGGACGCCATCGTGAAGTGGCGCTGCGCGCGGCCCTCGGCGCGTCGCGCCTGCGGCTCGCGCGGCAGGCCATCGTCGAGAGCCTGATCCTCATGGCCTGCGGCGGCGTGGCCGGCACGCTCCTGCTGTACGTCGGCGTCCCGCTCATCGTGGCGGCGGCGCCAGTGGACATGCCGCGGCTCGCCGAAATCCGGCCGGATGCCCCGGTATTCGCCTTCGCGCTGGCGCTGACGTTGATCTCCGGCGTGCTGGTCGGTCTGGTGCCGGCGCTGCTGGCCGCGGGCCGCGACGCGAGCGCCTCGCTCAAGGATGGCGCGCGGGGCTCGACATCTGGGCCCGCCGCGCGCCGGATGCGCGCCGTGCTGGTCGGGGCGGAAATCGTCCTGGCCGTGCTGCTCACGAGCGCATCGCTGCTGCTCGCGCGAAGCTTCCTCGCGGTCCTCGACGTCGATCCCGGCTTTCGCGCCGACCACCTGCTGACGTTCCAGCTCAACGTCCCGTCGCGCATCGTCGGCGTGCCGGCGCGACTCGCGTATTACGACGACCTGTTCGGCCGCCTGACGGCGATTCCGGGCGTCGTCGCGGCCGGCGGCACGACGCGCCTGCCCCTGGGCAGCACCAACGTGTCGACGCGCATCGCCATCGAAGGCCGAGACATTCCCCAGGCCGCGCTCCCCGAGATCGAATTCCGCCGCGGCGTGAGTGACTACTTCGCCGCCATGGACATCCCTATTCTGCGCGGCCGGGATTTCACGCCCTCCGACGACCACTGACGCGCCAGGCGTGTGCGTGCTCAACGCGGCCGCCGTCGCGCGTCTGTTCGCCGGGGAGGACCCCATCGGACGCCGGGTGCGGATGGGCCAGACATGGCTGACCATCATCGGCGTCATCGGCGACGTACGGCACAGCAGCCTCGAAGAGGCCCCGAAGCCGGAGCTCTACATCTCGGGCCGACAGGGGCCGCCCTCGGCGCCGTTCGTCGTCGTCCGCACCTCGGGCGATCCGCGGGCGCTTGCCGAGCCGGTGCGCCAGGCGGTGGCGAGCATCGATCCGCTCACGCCGATCTGGGACATGAAGCCGATGGCGGAAATCCGGCGCCAATCGGTGTCCGAGCGCCGCTTTCTCTTGACGCTCGTCGCGTTGTTCGGCGCGCTGGCGCTCGCCCTTGCCGCGATCGGCGTCTATGGCGCGATGGCGGTGCTCGTCTCCGAGCGGACGACCGAAGTCGGCGTGCGGCTGGCGCTAGGCGCGACGCCTGGCGCGATCTTCAGGCTCATGCTGTCGCGCGCCGGCGCGCTCACGCTGTCGGGTATCGGCCTGGGTCTCGCGCTGACGCTCATCGCCGCGCCGTTGATGGCGCGGTCGCTGTTCGGCGTGGCGCCGCACGACGCGGTGACGCTGGCGGCGACGCCGGCGGTGCTGGTGGTGATTGCGCTCGCGGCGGCCATCGTCCCGGCACGCCGGGCGATGCGGGTCGATCCAATCGTGACGCTGCGCGGCGACGTGTAGGCGACGGGCGCCGGCGGAGCGCCCCTACTTTCGGCCGGTGACTTCGGCCGCGACCTTCTGCGCGGCGGGCAGGCTCGTATTGCACGCGGGATCTTCGATGCGGCACTGCGCCAGCGTCCGGTCGCAGCCGCACGTGCACTTCTCGGTGTTGAGCCGCTTCAGAATCTCTTCCTTCTGCGCGGTCGTCACGCCGGTGAGGTCCACCCCGGGAATCTCGGTCGCATAGGCGGCGTTGGCGATGAGCACCTGGCCGGTGTCCGGCACGCAGCTCGACCTGCGCCGTGCGTCGGCAGCTTCGACAGCGCGCGGATCTCGTGCTCGGTCATCGACGGCTCGAGCAGTCCGACGTGGCGCTGGACGATGGCCCCGTCGGTGTTCAGCACGTACGTCGCGGGCACGGCGGACACGCCGCCGAACGCCTTCTGCACCGCCGGGCTGGCGATCGCCACCGGGATAGTTGATGGCCGCGCTGGCCGCGAACGTCTTCACCTCGGACACGGGGCGTTCGTCCACCGACAGGCCGAGGACGACGAGCTGATCCTTGTAGTGCTCCTGCAGCGCGATCAACTCCGGGATCTCTTCCCGGCACGGGCCGCACCAGGTGGCCCAGAAGTTGATCAGCACGACCTTCCCCTTGAAGGCGCCGAGCGAAATCGGCCGGCCGTCGAGGTCCTGCAGATCGAACGCCGGCGGCGGCACCGGCTTGTCGGAGAAGCGAATCCTGACGTCCCGGCCGGACGTCAGTGCGGCGACGCCGCCGTCACCCGCGGAAGCGACGCCACCGGCCGATCGCTTCGCCCACGCCACTCCGAGCGCGGCTGCCGCGACCACCACGCCCACCGTCAACAGCGTCGTTCGCTGCGTTGTCGTCATTCCTGGCTCGATCCTCGTCTGGCGGCCGCCGGGGCGGCCTCCACCCATTATCCGCCAGCCTTCGCCGGCGCCATCAGCCGCTCCGGATGCATGACGAGATTCTCGATGAAGAACTCCATCATGCGGCCGCTGGTTGACGCCGCTGTGGCCCTGGTCGGGCCCGACCTGCACCTCGAAGCTCTTGCCGGCCTGCTGCAGCGCGCGTGATGAGCTGCATCGAGTTGTTCGGATGCACGTTGTTGTCGGCCGTGCCGTAGTAGAGCAGCAGCCGGCCCTTGCAGGTCCTTGGCGAAGTTCGCGTCGTTGCCGGCCTCGTAGCCTTCCTTGTTCTCCTGCGGAATCCACATGTACCGCTCGGTGTAGATCGTGTCGTAGTTGTACCAGGCGGTCGGCGGCGACGACGCCGACGCCGCAGCGACCACCTCCGGATGGCGGAGGATCATCATCGCCGACGTGTAGCCGCCGTACGACGTGCCGTAGATGCCGACGCGATCCTTGTCGAAGTACGGCCGGGTCCACAGCGCCTTGATGCCCTCGGCCATGTCGTCCATCTCGGTCTTGCCGAGCTTCAGGTAGATCGCGTCGAGCACGCGCTTGCCCATGCCCGGGCGCCGCGCGCGACGACGAGGCTCAGCATCAGGAAGCCGTACTCGGCGAGTCGCGTTCGGTCCGGCGAAGTTCTCGCGTCGGCACGTTGCTGCCCGACGCCGGCCCGCCGTAGACGCGACACAGCGTCGGGTACTTCTTCGACGGATCGAAGTTCGACGGGAAGCTGATCTGCCCGTAGAGCGTCGTCTTGCCGTCGGCGGCCATGTAGGTGAACTGCTCCGCCTTCTTGAAGCCGAGCTGCGTCGAACTTCGTCATGTCGCTCTTGGCGAGCTGCGCGACGCACCTTGCCGTTCGTCGCGTCGACGAGCTGCGTGGCCGGCGGCGCGTCGTGCGTCTGATAGACGTCGACGAAGTACTTGTTGTCGGGCGAGATGCCGCAGCCGCGTGGCGCGCCGCCGGAGCGCCCCGGCCGCCGCCGCCACGCCCGCCGCCCGCGCCGCCGCACGACGACACGCGTGGTTGAACGCCGGATCGGTCAGGCGCACGTCGCCCTGTGCCGTCGAGGCCGACGCGGTGCAGCTGCATCTTCATGTAGTTGTCGCCGTCGCGCGCCATGTAGAACATCACGCCGGCGGCTTCGTCGAGCTTGACGATCGCCGCCGGCCTCGAACGTCGCGTTGCGTCGTGATCGGGTTGATCAGCCTGCCGCGTGAGGTCGTAGAGGTAGTAGTTCGCGAACCCGTTGCGCTCCGACTCCCAGATGAAGCGCTTGTTGTCGGCTTGAGCCAGCGCATCAGCCGGGCCGGTTCTCGACCCAGCCCGTCGGCCATTCCTCGCGGACGATGACGCGGCACTTGCCGGTCGCCGGCGCGCAGCCGACGAACTCCATGACGTTCTGCCGGCGGTTCGTCCGGTTGACGAGCAGCTCCGTGCCGTCGGGCGACCAGCGCACGTCGTAGACGTAGTGGCCGACGACGTCGTTGGTGAACGGCTTGCCGTCGCGGACGTCGATCGTCGTGGACTTCGCGGCGGCGACGTCATAGACGAAGATGTCGGCAATCGGATTCGGCTGACCCGGCCTTCGGGTACGCCTCGACGTCGAGCGCATCCTGGATCGCGGTCTGGTTCATCTGCAGGTAGAAGTCCTTCACCTGCGCTCTCGTCGAAGCGGTAGTAGCCGACCTTCGTGCTGTCCGGCGACCACCAGATGGCGGTCGTCTGGCTCAGCTCTTCGCCGTACACCCAGCTGCCGGTGCCGTACTTGATGCGCGCCTTCTCGCTGCCGTCGGTCGTGATCGCCTTTTCATTCGATCCGTCGTAGTTCGCGATCCAGAGGTTGCGATCGCGGTAGAAGGCCTTGAGCTGCCCGTCGGGAGAGACCTCGCAATCCACCTGGCGTCCTCGGGCGGCGGCGCTGTTCGGACAACCGGCGACGGCAGCGTCGCCCATCTCGGTCTGCTGCTGCTCGAGACCGCCGCTGCGGCCGCGGGCGACTGGCGGCGGTCCACCAGCGGGCGGCGGGCCGCCCGCCGGTGGCTGCCCGGCACGGCCACCGCGTCCGGCGCCTCGACCGGCGCCCCGCCCGGCTTCAGGCACCGGGGCGGGCCCCGTCTCGGCGCTCTTGAGCGTCGCCAGATCGTAGGTGTAGGCCTTGCCGCCCGTGACGTACGTGAAGCTTCGGCCATCGGCGGCCCAGGTGGGACTCACCGTTCCGGGCACCCAGGCGCCCTGGAGCTGCGCGCTCATCTTCATGTACTGGTCGTAGCCGGGCATCGTCGACAGTCGGTCCTGTGCGCCCAGCGGGGCCAAGAGCAAGAGCATCAGCGACGCGGCGACAAGCGACCGAACGGCGAGCGGCGTACGACGTGTCATGGGGCGGGCTCCTTGGCCGGCTATCCGTCAAAGTCTAGCATCGGCGAGCCGGCCGGCGGCCTGGCCCGCCGGGAACGCCGCGGCAAACGTTTCGAGGCTTTCGCTCGTCTCATATGTATCTCTTGCGGTATAAATGAGCCGACGCGCATGACCCGCCCCGCCGCACCCATGCCGCCGCACCTTTTCCAGATCCTGCTCGCCCTGGCCGACCGGGAGTTGCACGGTCTGGGCATCATGCATGACGTGCTCGAACGGTCCGGTGGGGCGATCCGGCTCTGGCCGGCGATGCTCTACCGCAACCTGCAGCGGCTGGAGCGCGAAGGGTTGATCGCGGAAGCCGGCGGACCGGGTTCGCCGGAGGCTGGCAGTCCGCGGTACTTCCGGCTCACCGCGGCCGGGCGGCGTGCGTGCGCGGCGGAAGCCGCTCGGCTCGCCGAATCTGCTCGAGGTCGCGCGCGAGCGCCGGATGTTCAGGAAGGCGTAGTCGTGGATGCGTTCTCGCGACGTGCGTACAGGCAGCTGGCCCGTATCCTTCCGGCCGACTTCCGGACGCGCGATGGCGCGGGCCTCGAGGACGCGGCGCTCGCCTGCCTCGCACGCGAGCGCGCGCGCCGGGGCCGGCTCGGACTCGTCACGGGCTGGATCTCCATCGCGGCCGACACGGTGGCTGCGTCGGTCGCCTTGCGGCGATCGGCGAGGCCGACCTTCGTGCCGTCGGGCCTGGACCCCGACCGGCTCCATGGCGTGCAGGGACAAATTGAGGGTGTGATGGACAATTTTCGCAAGGACATCAGGTACGCGATTCGGGCGCTCGGACGCCAGCCAGGATTCGCGGTCGTCGTGATCCTCACGCTCGCGCTCGGGATCGGCGCGAACACCGCGGTGTTCAGCGTGCTGAACGCTGTCGTGCTCCGGCCGCTCCCCTATCCGCATCCCGAGCAGCTCGAGCTGGTCACCAGCCAGTTCCCGAACATCGGCTTCGAGCAATTCTGGATCTCGGTGCCCGAGTACGCCGAGTTCCGCGATCACAATCAGAGTTTCACGAGCGTCGGCGGCTACCGGGCGGGACAGGTGAACCTGGGCACGCAGGCGCCGGCGCGCGTGACGAGCGCCGTGGTGACGCCCGAGCTGATGCCGACGCTCAACGTGGCGCCGCTCGCCGGACGCTGGTTCTCGCCGGAAGATTCCCTGCCGCACGCCGAAGACGTCGCGATCCTGTCCTGGGAGCTGTGGCAGCGATCGTTCGGCGGCAACGCCGACGCCGTCGGACAGTCGGTGATGGTGAACGGCGTCTCCACACGGATCGTGGGCATCATGCCGAAGGACTTCGACGTCCACGATGAGAAGGTCGAGCTTTGGCAGCCGCTGACCATCGACCCGTCGCAGTTTCCGCAGCAACGCGGCGGGCACTTCCTCTATCTGGTGGGACGGCTCAAGCCAGGCGTCACGCTGGCGGCCGCGCGTGCCGAGCTCGAAACCGAGCTGCGGCAGTGGCGCGATCTCGTCCCCAACGGGCACGTGCCGAATCTGACGACCCACCGCTTCCGCATCGACCCGCTCAAGGAAGACGTGGTCGGACCGGTGCGGCTCGCGCTGGTCGTGCTGCAGGCCGCTGTCGGATTCGTCCTGCTGATCGCGTGCGCCAACCTCGCCAACCTCCTCATCGCGCGGGCGGACTCGCGTATGCGTGAGTACGCCGTGCGATCGGCGCTCGGCGCGTCGCGAGGCCGGCTCCTGCGTCAGCTCATTACCGAGGGGCTGGTGCTCTCGACAGCCGGCGCGCTGCTCGGCTGGGGCCTCGCCTGGAGCGGGCTGAAGCTGCTGCTGGCCGCCAACCCGAATGCCATTCCCCGCGCGGCGGAGGTCTCGCTCGACTGGAGCGTCCTGGCCTTCACGCTCGGCGTGGCCGTGGCGACCGCGATCCTGTTTGGCGTGGTGCCGCTGCTCCACCTTCGACAGGATCGCGTTGGCGGCGCGCTCAAGGAATCCGGCAGCCGATCCGCCACGAGCAGCGTCCGCACCAGGCTGCGATCGGCGCTCGTCATCGCCGAGGTCGCGCTCGCCGTCCTGCTGGTCGTCGGGGCGGGCCTGCTCATGCGCAGCTTCTTCAACCTGATGCGGGTCGATCTCGGTTTCAACCGCTCGCAGCTCACGACGTTCGGCGTCGTGCTGCCCGGTGCCACCTACAAGCCGGAGCAACAGGCGGCGTTCTTCGATCGGCTCACCGAGCGCATCCACGCCATCCCCGGCGTGCAGAGCGTGGCGGCGATGAGCGGATTGCCGCCCCTCCGCGACGTCAACGCCAATGACACGGACTTCGAGCACATCCCCAACAACCGCCCGACGGGCACGCTGCCCGTGGAGAACGTCGATTTCTGGCAGGGCGTGACGCTCGGCTATCCCGAGACCATGGGCATTCCCGTCGTCAAGGGCCGATCGTTCGAAGAAGCAGACCTCGCCGGTGCGCCGGTCGTCCTCGTCAACGAGGCGCTCGTGCAGAAGTTTCTGCCCGACGTCGACCCGATCGGCCAGCGGCTGCAGGTCAACGGACCGAAGTCGCCGTACTTCACGATCGTGGGCGTCCTCAAGGACGTGAAACAGGGCGGCGTCGACGCGCAGGCTGGGACGGAGCTGTATCTGTTGAACGATCAGCTGCCCGCGGCCGTGCAGTTTTCGTACGGCCAGATGAACATCGTCGTCCGGTCACCGCTACCGCTCGAGCAGCTGGCGCCGGCATTCCGAAGTGCGGTGCGGGAGCTCGATCCGACGCTGCCATTGATCAAGATGCGGTCGATGAACGACGTCGTAGACGCCAGCGTGGCGCGTCCGGCGTTTCTCACGCTGCTGCTGGGCATCTTCGCGGGCCTGGCCCTGCTGCTGGCCGCGATCGGCACCTACGGGATCCTGTCCTACCTGGTCGCGGAACGGCACCAGGAGATCGGCATCCGCATGGCGCTCGGCGCCGATCGCTCGGAAATCCTGTGGTCGGTGATGACGCGCGGGCTGACGCTGAGCGCTCTCGGCCTCGTCGTCGGTCTGGCCGCGGCGTTCGGCCTGGCGCGAGTCCTCAGCTCGCTGCTGTTCGACGTCGCGCCCACCGATCCGGCGACGATGCTCGCCGTCGCGGGCATCATCGCGCTCGTCGCCGCGGCCGCGTGTCTGATTCCCGCGTGGCGGGCGGCCAAGGTGGATCCGATCATCGTGCTGAGGGAGAGTTAGACCCTACTCCCCCCTCAACGCGCTCAGCGGATCGATCTTGGTCGCGCGCAGCGCGGGAACAAAGCTGGCCACGAGCGCGACGACCAGCAGGAAGAACGCCACGATCCCGAACGTGATCGGGTCGAACGGACTGACGTTGTAGAGCAGGCTCTTCGTGAGCCAGGTGGCGACCGGCGCGAGCACGAGTCCGGCCACTACGCCGATGCCGGCGAGCACCAGGCCGTAGCCGATGATCAGGCGGAGCACCTGCCGCCGGTCGGCGCCGAGCGCGACGCGCACGCCGATCTCCTGCGTCCGCTGCTCGACCGAGTACGAGAGCACGCCATACAGTCCGACGCCCGCCAGCACGAGGCCGACGATGCCGATCGTGCCGAAGATCCAGCCGTACAAGCCGTACTCCCAGTAGTTCAGCCGGCGCTGATCGTCCATGGTCCGGACCTGGTAGAGCGGCAGGTTGGGATCGGCGGCGCGGAGCGCGGCGCGCACGGCCGGCGTGATCGCGGCCGGGTCGCCGGCCACGCGAATCGTCAGCCCCGTGTTCAACACCTGCTGGTAGGCGTACGGCACGAACGCGGCTGGCGACGGCGAGTCGATTTCCTCCGGATCGACGCCGTAGAGGCGCGTGTCGCGCATGATGCCGACGACGGTGAACCAGTCACGGCCCGCGTCGCCCAGCAGACTCATCCGGAAGCGGCTGCCCAGCGCGTTGCCCTCGGGCCAGAAGATCTTCGCCATGGACTGGTTGATCAGCGCGACCGGCGTGCGCGACGCGCCCTCGGCATCAGTCAAGTCTCGGCCCGCGACGATCGGGACGGCCATCGTCTTGAGGTAGTGGGGCGTGACGCCGATGAAGGTGATCTGAGCGCGGGCACCGTGCTCGACCGGCCGGCCCTCGACGATCACTTCCCCACCCCCGCCGCCACCTGACAGCGGCACGTAGTTCGACGCGAATGCCGCCTGCACGCCGGGCAACCCTTCCACACGCTCCACGACGTCCTGCACGCGCCGCAGTTTTGCATCGGCGGCCTCGTACTGCTCCCCGGGCATGAAGAATCGCATCGTCATGAGCGGGCGCACGTCGAAGCCGAAGTCGTAGCCGTCCAGATTCTCGAAGGTGCGCACGAAGAGCAACGCGCCCACGAGCGACACGAGCGCCAGCGCGACCTGGGCGACGACGAGCCCGCTCCGGAGCAGCGATCGCCGCGCGCTGTTGCCGCGCGTGCCTTCCTTGAGGCTGTCGTGCAGGCTGCCGCGCGTCATCTGCAGCGCCGGAAACAGGCCGAACGCGACGGCGGTGACCACGGCCACCGCCACGGCGTAGCCAAGCGATCGCCAGTCCATTTCCCAGTGGATGTAGTACGGCACCTGATCGGGCGGCATCGCCGCGCTGATCGCGCGCGTGCCGACCTCCGCCAGCACGATGCCAAGGGGCACGGCCGCGAGCGACAGCACGACGCTTTCGGTGAGCAACTGGCGCACGATCCGTCCGCGCGCCGCGCCGAGGGCCGTCCGCAGCGCGAACTCGCGCCGCCGCGCCGAGGCGCGCGCGAGCAGCAGGTTAGCGACGTTCGAACACGCAATCAGCAGCACGAGCGTCACGCCGGCCATCATCAACGTGATGACCAGGGTGACATCGGGCGGGATGAAGCGCTCGCGCAGCGTCATCAAGCGCAATTCCCAATGCTCGTCCGAGTCCGGAAACTGCTGCGCGAGCTGCGCCGCCACCGACGACAGGTCCGCGCGCGCCTGATCGATCGTCGCGCCCGGCTTCAATCGCGCAAACGTCAGAAGACTCCGCACGTCGCGACGGTCGTTCGCCACGAACGGGGTCAACGGCACCCACAGCTTGTCGGTGTTCGGGAACTCGAATCCCGGCGGCATGACGCCCACGATGACCGTCGGAAGCGCGTTGACGAGAACCGTCTTGCCAATCGCGCCGGGATCGGAGTGGTAGCGTGTGGTCCAGACGGCGTAGCTGAGCAGCACCACACCGCCTCCGCCCGGCCGATCGTCTTCAGCCGTGAAGCCATGGCCGAGCACGGGCGACACGCCCAGCAGTGGAAACAGGTCCCACGAAATCGCGCCGCCGGCAAAGCGCTCCGGCTCGTTGCCCGGATCGGCAATCGTCAGGCTCCGCCCCTGTACCGCGCCAAAGCCGCTGAATGACCGTTGCGCGTCGCGCAGGTCGTGCAAATCGAGATACGAGACTCCCGTCAGGTTGACTCCGGCCTGATGGTTGGCGCCGATGACGTTGACGAGGCGGTCGGGGTCCTCGTACGGAAAGGGCTTCAGCAGAACGCCATCCACGATGCTGAAGATCGTGGTGTTGAGGCCGATGCCGAAACCAAGGCACAGAATCGCGACGGTCGCAAACGCCTTCGCGTGCAGCAGCCCGCGGAGGGCGTAGCGAACGTTCTGAGCGAGCACGACATCCTTAGACGACGGGAGCGGAGCCGGGTTCCACCAAAGCCCACCGAAAGACCGGCGAGCGCGGGACGGCAGACAAACCCCAACGCCTCGCGGGGCCTCCCGCATCCCTCCCACCACACGCGACCGTTCTCTGGTGCCGACTTTGCATGCTCGTGATCGATCCCCAAGCAAGGAAGGTGCCTCGTGGCAAATACAGCGAAGCCGGTGCCTGACGGATTTCACACCGTCACCCTCAACTGACGTTGGACCACTGTGCGCAGGCGATTGATTGGTACAAGCGCGATGCCAATGGACAACCAGTTCTGGGGCGACCGCGCCGGCGCGGTCACCGATCCCGCCGGCTACACATGGTGGATCGCCACACGCAAAGAAAATCTCACGCGTGAGGAGATGAACCAGCGGGCCGAGGCGTTCTTCAAGCAGATGGCAGCGAATCCTCGGTGAGCCACCGGCATCATTGAATCTGGGCCACGAAGCAGCGCCGCGGTGTCCCAGCACCGCGGCGTTGCCTCGCGGCAGAAGGCCGGGAGTCAGCCTCGGAACGCCGTTTCACGGCCTTCATCGAAGTCCCCGAAGGCGGTGATGAGTCCTTGCAGCGTTTCCGCCGTTGTTTCAAACAGCACTTGCGCCTTGGTATCGTTGACGCGGTTGATCTCCGCGCGCAACTGATTGACGAGGTCCTCCATGGAATTGCGCAACCTCGCCGCGCTGGCCTTCGCGGATGGGCGATCAGCTGTCTTTGTCGTCATGGCGTACCTCCGCTGACGTCACCAGCTGCAAGAGGGAGGCCATGCACCCTTGGCGCCGTCACGCTACCCGCTTGGCCAGCAGATGGCCGTCGATCAGCAGAGGGAGGCCAACTGTGGGTAGAGCGCTACTGAGGTGTCTCGCGCCGGCACGCCGCGCTCGCGCGCCCCTTCGAGCAGGCTTACCGGGCGCGAGTCGACCGTCGGCCGTGCGCACGCCGGGTCTTGGCTCCGCGCTTGGCCGACTGCGAGCGCGACTTCGCCGAACGCTTGCGCGCGGCCTGCTTGGCTTGCTTGGACAAGGCTTGCCGGGACGCTCCGGAATGCCCTTCGCGGCGTAGTGCTTTCGAGGTCGCCCGCGATCGCTTACCGGATGGCTTGCGCGATGGCCCGCTTTTCCCCTTTTCTCGCGCGCGCTCGGCGGATGCGCGCGTTTCTTCGCTGGCCTGGCCCTCTTCGGGCGGCGGCAAATCCACGCCGGCACGCCGCGCCTTCGAGAGGCCGATCGCAATCGCCTGCTTCGTCGATCGCACGCCGTGCTTGCCTTCGCGCACGTGGTGCATCTCCTCGCGGACGAATTCGCCGGCCTGCGTCGAGGGCGACTTCCCTTCGCGCTCGTCCTCATGGGCGCGTTCGATCGTTTCTCGTTCTGGCATCGACGTCCTCCTTGAGAGCCGCATCGATGCACAACGCGTACCCGGACGGTCGCCGGTTTACCGGTGAGAACGTGCGGCGTCCTGGCCGCTCCATTCCGGACTCGCGAGCTCCGTGCGCACGACGGGGCCGCCGAAGAACAACGGTGCTTCCGACTTGACGAACGCTGGCGCGTTGGTTTCGAGCACCCAGACGTGCGAATCCGGCGGCAATTTGCCAAACAGCCGCGCCGCCAGACCGGTGAGCCCGCCGACGTCGACCTTCAGGACGTAGTGTGTCGCCTGACGCCGTGAGCCTGCGAGGCTGAACGGCTCCTTTCCGGCCGAGGACACGACGAGCGTCACCAGTCTCGGCTTGGGCGTCGCGGCGAGGTAGGGCAGGCGAAGCGGCAGTGCACTCGCGCCGACGTTCTTGAGCACCACCATTAGGACCCCGTTCGCGAGGGTGTCGGGAAGCGACATGGTACTGGTCTCTGGCTGAGCGCCCGCGCCTCGGGTGGCGTCGTTGATCGTCACCTTGCCAGCGTTGACGTCGATCGACAGGTCCAATGGGCGTTCGAACGCCGGGCCGCGCTGGATTACGCGGTCTGATTCGAGGCGGAACACGTCACGCTGGGTATACACGGTGGTTTCATCGCTCAGCGAGCCATCGTGGAACCTGAAGCGCAGTCGAGCCGTGACTCGATCGCCGTGAACGGTTTGAATGAGATCGCCGTCGGCAAGCGTCTTGCCTTCGCGCGTTCGCAGCGCAAGCAGGCCGTGCACGAGCCCCTCACGGTAATGAACAGGCACCGCAGCGGCCTTCTCGTCAGAACCAGGGGACCCCGGCAGCCCCGCGACCGCGACCGACATGCCCATGATGATTGGCAGGCCTCGGATCAGAGTCATCGCTACATCCCTCCCTCATCGAAATGGTCGGGGGACAACGGCGTACTCGCAGTGAGTTCAAACGCCATGCCATCGGGCGGGCGCGTTGTCGAGCAAGATTCCGACGGCTCGACGAAAAGCGAGCTGCCGGACAGCGATTGACGGCAGCGGGCTGGTCAATCTGGAACGGCGACGGACCACTAATGGCCTTGCGGCGGCCGCGAGCCTGCAGCATTATTCACATGCTGTGAGGCGCGGCCCGTGCCGCGTGGCCGTCCCCGGCAAGGCAGGTAGATTCCCCATGACTGACGCGCCTCAGCCTGCTCCGTCGTCCGACGACGTCCCTGATGTCGGCCACCCACGGGGGACGCTCGTCATCGTCATCCTGTTCGGTTTGTTGTTCGGGCTCGGCTGGCTCGCGATGTACGTCTTCGAGTTCCTGAAGCGCGGCGCGCCGCATTCCTGACGAGGTCACGGCGATGACCGTCGATCTCTACGAACGCATCTGGATGTGGCTGGCGGCGGTGCTGATCGCGATCTTCGTCGGGACGATTGTCGTCACGACCGGGCTCGAAGCGATTCAGCCGCCGAGTCACCTCGAAACGCTCGACCCCGAGACGACTCGACAACCACCCCGAATTCGGCAACCCGAAAGTCACGACGCGCCCCGACGGCAGTGTCGTGGTCGTCCATCGTCGCCGCGATGTTCTCGTTCACCCCGGACCCGATCGAGATTCCGGCGGGCCAACCCGTGACGTTCCGCCTGACGAGCCGAGACGTCATCCACGGCTTCGAGGTCGTGGGCACCAACGCGAACGCGATGGCGGTGCCCGGCTACGTGAGCCAGTTCACGGTGACGTTCGACCGGCCCGGCGACCTACACGATTGCCTGCAACGAGTACTGCGGCATCGCCCATCACATGATGGTGGGCACGCTGACCGTCAAGTGAGGAACGGATGATGAAGAGCCGGGCCCTCGTCGCTCGACCCACATCGGTGTCGCCATCGCCGCGTTTGGCGTCGCGTCGGCATGGGCGTCCTGCAGGCCATGTCGGTCGCCGACGTGGACTTTCCGCAACGCACCGAGCCGCTCTACTACGAGTCGGTGACGGCCCACGGCGTGCTGATGGCGCTCGTCTTCACGACGTTCTTCATCATGGGCCTGGGCTACCTGCTGGCCGAAACGGCGCTTGGCCGACTCGTCGGCCGGCGGGCGGCCTGGTTTGCGTTCTGGCTCGGCGCGGCGGGCTCGGTCGATGGCCGCGGTCACGATCGCGCTGGCCTGAGCACGGTGCTCTACACGTTCTATCCCCCGCTCCAGGCACACCCGCTCTTCTACATCGGCGCCACGCTGCTCGTGATCGCCTCCTGGATCTGGGGCGGCGTCATGATTGCGAGCTATCGATCGTGGCGGCGCGACCACGCCGGCGTGCCGGCGCCGCTCGCGATCCACGGCATGCTCGCGACGATCATCGTGCTGGTACCTCGCCACCTTCGGCCTGGCCGTGGAGGTGCTCGCCATGCTCATTCCCTGGTCGCTCGGCTGGGTGGAGAAGATCGATCCGATGCTCGCGCGGTCGTTCTTCTGGTGGTTCGGGCACCCGCTGGTGTACTTCTGGCTGCTCCCGGCCTACGTGCTCTGGTACACGGTGCTGCCGCGGGTCGCCGGCGGACGGCTGTTCAGCGACAGGCTCGCCCGCATGGTGTTCATCATCTTCGTCGTGCTCTCGACGCCGGTCGGCTTCCACCACCAGTTCGAGGATCCGGGCATCAGCGCCGGCTGGAAGCTGGCGCACACGATCACGACCTACGCGATCCTGTATCCGAGCCTGGTGACCGCCTTCACGATCATCGCGTCGCTCGAGGTGGCGGGACGGATGAAGGGCGCGGGCGGCCTGTTCAACTGGATCGGCCGGCTGCCGTGGAAGGATCCGTTCTTCGCGTCCATCGCGCTCGCGATGCTGGGCTTCGTGTTCGGCGGCTTTGGCGGCGCGATCAACGCGGCCTACGCGATGAACGCGATGGTCCACAACACCGCGTGGATCCAGGGCCACTTCCACGTCACGCTCGGGACCACCGTCGCGCTCTCCTTCATGGGCGCGACCTACTGGCTGCTGCCCCGGCTGCTCGGCCGGGACCTGCGGCCGCTGGCCCTCGCGCGCGTCCAGCCGTATCTCTGGATCGCTGGGCATGGCGCTCTTCAGCACGAGCTACCACATCGCCGGCCTGCGCGGGCTGCCGCGCCGCGTGTACAGCGCGGCGCTGAACGGCGACTACGGCGCGCAGTGGCATACGCTCACGGTCGTCGCGGCCGTGGGCGGGACCATTCTCTTCCTGAGCGCGATGTCCTTCATCATCGTCGTCATGGCGACCTGGATTGGCGGACGATCGATCACCGCGCCGGCCGTGGAATTCGCCGTGCCGCTCAAGCCCGTGACCACGCTCGGCCTCTGGGATCGTTTCGGACTGTGGACGGTCGTGGCGATCGTGCTGGTGGCGCTGGCCTACGCCTATCCGCTGATGACGCTGTACCTGCACCCACGCTTTGGATCGCCGGGATTCAAGCCGTTCTGAGCTCAGTCCGCTTTCATCCAGACCGACGTGGCGACGCCACACGGCTCAGCTCCCGATGAAATATGTGAGCCAGACCGCGACGACGTAGATCGCCGCGATCGTGCCGGTGTCCTACGCAATCACGAAGCGCTTGGTCATGACGCGGTAGCTGGTCCGGTACGGCGACATGCGCACGCCGGCCAGCACCAGCACGGTGACGGTCGCGAGGAATTCGAGCCAGATCATCGGCGGCCTCCGCGCCGCGCCTCGGCGCGCCAGCACATCCACGACACGCCCTCGGCCAGGGCCCAGGCGAGCAGCGCGCCGGCAAACACCACTGCCCAGAGCTCGACTGGAATGCGCGCGTGCCCGAGCAGCTCAGCCGTGACCGGCAGCCAGGCGGCACCCGATCTGGATCCCGACGCCGCTCTATCACGGCAGCGAGCAGGTACCTGTTGGGCAGCGGACGCGTCCAGCGTGTGCCGGGACGGATAGGTCAGCAGCAAGCTGACCGATGGCCATGAAATGGAACATCGCCGCCCGGGCGACGTCGAGGCCATATCCGAAGCCACGGCACGACGCCGAGCATGCCCAATGCGAGCAGCGCCTTCATGACCGCCTCGCCGAGCGACGAATCGGACCGACGGCCGATCCAGCAGCGGCGAGTCGGCGGGCCGCGGCGGCTGCCGCATGACGCCGGGCGTGCGATCGAAGGCGAGCGCCAGCGCCGGCAAGCCATCGGTCATGAGATTGATCCAGAGGATCTGGGCCGCCGTGAGCGGCAGCAGCAGGTCGCCGGTCGGCGTCGCGCAGACTCGAGCACGAACGCGAGCAACGCACCAGCCGCCACGATCAGCACTTCGGACAGATTCGTCGAGAACAGGAAGCGGAGGAACTTCTGGATGTTCTCGTAGATGCCGCGGCCTTCCTCGACCGCGCCGACGATGGTCGCGAAGTTGTCGTCGAGCAGCACGAGATCGGCCACCTCGCGGCTGACGTCCGAGCCCCGCTGCCCCATCGCCACGCCGACGTCCGAGCGCTTCAGCGCCGGCGCGTCGTTCACGCCGTCCCCGGTCATCGCCACGATGTCGCCTTGCGCCTGCAGCGCCTCCACGAGCTGCAGCTTCTGCTCTGGCCGGACGCGCGCGAAGACGTTCACGTCGTCGAGCGCCTCGACAGGGCGGCGCCGCGATACTCCGCGAGGTCCTCGCCCGGTGATCACGCGCACGCCCGGGATGCCAATCTGCCGGGCGATGGCCAGCGCCGTCGCCGGATGATCGCCGGTCATCATGACGACGCGAATGCCAGCGTCCTGCGCTATGCGCACGGCGTCGGGCACCTCGGGCCGCGGCGGATCCCAGAACAGCGACCAGGCCGAGCAGGGACAGCCGCTCCTCGGTCTCGCCTTCGGCCCAGGCGATCGCCAGCACGCGGAACCCTTCGCGCGCGTACGCGTCGGCCTTCTCCGCCCACGATTCGCGATCCTCGGTCGACAGCGCGCAGCGGCGGAGGAGCACCTCCGGCGCGCCTTTGACGATAGCTCACGAGCCGGCCGTCCTCGCGGACCGTGACGCGCGCGAACTTCCAGGCGCTGTCGAACGGCCGCTCCGCGACGATCGGATGGTCCCGGCGCACCTGCGCGACGTCCACGCCATGGGCGGCGGCATAGCGCAGCAGTCCAAGATCGAGCGGATCGCCGGCTGCCGGTCGTGAGGTCCGCGTCGTTGGCCAGGACGATGGCGGCGAGCGCACGCGGCAGGTCGAAGCGCGTCGAGCGACCGCACGTCCATGCGGCTCTCGGTCAGTGTCCCGGTCTTGTCGGTCGCGATGACGGTGACGGATCCGAGCGCCTCAACCGCCGAGAGTCGCCGGACCACGGCCCGGTGCCGCGCCATCCGCTCGACGCCGAGCGCGAGCGCGACGGTCAGCACCGCCGGCAAGCCCTCGGGAACGGCGGCGACGGCCAGCGCCACGGCGAAGATGATCATCTCGGGCGCGCGACCGAGCCCTTCGGCAACGACGCCCACCAGGCCCACGAGCAGCGGCGAGCGCCAGCACCCACCGCGCGATCTGCGTCCCCAGGACGATCCACACGGCGTTCGAGCGGCGTCTGCGCGGTCTGGATGCCGCCGAGCATCCCAGCGAGCCGGCCCATCGCGCTGGCCGCGCCAGTCCGCGTGACATTCAAGTTCGTCTTGCCTCGGACCAGCAGGGTCCCGCTGAACGCCTCCTCGCCGTCGTTCTTGTCGACCGGGACGGACTCGCCCGTCAGGATGGATTCATCGAGCATGGCGCCGCGCGCGTCGCTGGAGCGTGCCGTCGGCCGGGACGCGATCGCCCGCTTCGAGGCGCACGCGGTCGCCGGGGACGAGTGCCTCGACGGGCAGCCGCACGAACCGCCCGTCGCGCAGCGCCCAGGCCTGCGCGCCGGCGAGCGCCTTGAGCCGCGCCAGCGCCGCTTCCGAGCGTTGTTCCTGATAGAGGCCGAGGCCCGCGTTGAGCAGCAGGATCAGGCCAATCGCGATCGCCTCGATCGGCCAGTCGCTGGCGCCTTTGAAGAGCCACAGCCCGAGATCGAACGCAAGGGCGAACAGCAGGATGAAGATCAGCGGGCTGTCGAACTGACGGAAAAAACGGCGCCACCACGGATCGGGAGGCCGCTCGGGCAAGGCGTTCGGCCCGATGCGGGCGAGGCGTGCGTTGGCTTCTGCAGTGGAGAGCCCGATCATCACATTCGAGCGCCGATCGTCTACATCTCGCGGCGCCCCTCGATCGCGGTCGACCTCGCGACCTCGTCAGCGCCGTGCGCTCCGCAACGGGCCGCTCGCGCTACACGCTCCGGATGACGCCGCCGTCCACGCGAATGACGGACCCAGTTATGTAGCTCGCAGGCTCGCTCACGAGAAACGCCGCGACCGAGGCGAACTCGTCCGGCCGTCCGTAGCGGCCCATGGGGATCGTCGCGAGCGACTGGCGAACGACCTCTTCGACCGGCTTGTTCTGTCTGCCGGCGGCGGCGCGATCCAGTTCGTCGACGCGTTTCGTGTGGATGCGCCCGGGCACCAGAACGTTCACCGTCACGCCCTCCGCTGCCACTTCGTTGGCGAGCGTCTTCGACCAGGTGACGAGCGACGCACGCAGCGCGTTGGAGATCCCGAGGTTGGGGATCGGCTGGAGCACACCCGACGAGGTGCTGGTAAGGATGCGGCCCCACTTCCGCTCGCGCATGCCAGGCAGCAGGCGGCGAGTGACACGGAAGACGCTCAGCACCATCGCATCGAAGTGCTTGTGCCACGCGTCGTCGTCCACCGGCGGGAGCGGCCCGCCCGGTGGGCCGCCGGTGATGTTGACGAGAATGTCGATGCCGCCGAAGGCCGCCAGTGCTCGATCACACAGAGTGTCGATGTCATTCGGCCTCGACAGGTCGGCGGCGTGAGCCTCGACGCGCACCGTGCCGAGGGCGCTGATGTCCGCGCGGACCCGGTCCAGGCTGGGCGCGTCCACATCGGTCACCAGGACCGCGGTGCCTTCCCCGGCCAGCGTCTTCGCGATAGCAGAGCCCAGCCCGCCGCCGGCGGCGAGGATGAGCGCACGTTTGCCTGCAAGACCGAGGTCCACGTCAACAGCCCTCCCATGAGACGGCGTCCGAGACTGTGATGATATACGTGGTCGGGTCGTCGGCTCGACGGCTCCCGCAGCGCCACGGTCGGGTCCACTGCCGATGCCCGCCATGCTGGAATCCACGTCGCGACCAGCGCAACGACGAGCAGCAGGCCGGACGCGATCGCGATTCCGGCCGGATCGTACGGAGCCACACCGATGAGCAGTGAGGCGACAGCGGGCGTCGCCGCCATGGCGGCGGCCAGGCCGATGACGAGACCCGCGATCGACAGCGCGCCCACCTGTCGCAGCATGGGACCGACGACCTGCCCGCGCGCGGCACCCAGCGCCACGCGGAGTCCAATCTCCCGGGTGCGCTGCGCGACGGTGTAGAACACGACGCCGTAGACGCCAACCGCGGCGGTGAAAAGCGCGATCGCGCCGAAGACGCCGAACAGCGTCCCCCACATCACGTACATCCAGTAGCTCAACCAGCGCACCTGCTCCATCGGATACACGTCGAACAGCGCGAGCGACGGATCGACGTCGCGTACGATCGCGCGCACCGCGGCGGTTACCGACTCGGGGCTCGACCGCGTCCGGACGATGATGCCGTAGTTGCGCGTGGAAATGAGGCGATGCGGCAGATAAGCCGTGGGGGGCGTGGCGCGGCTCTCGTCGAGTTTGACCGTACGGATGTCCGGCACGACGCCGATGACGGTGAGCCAGGGACGCGCCGGGTCGTCCGCGAATCGGAAGCGCCGGCCGATCGCGCTCTGGCCGGGCCAGAACGTGGACGCGAGCCTGGCGTTGACGAGCGCGACCGGCGCGTCGCGGCGGAGCTCCTGCTCGAAGAACGTGCGGCCCGCGAGCAGGTGCAGATCGAACGTCTCGAGCCATCGGCCCGCGACGCCGGCGTACTGCACGACCGGCTCCTTGCCCGGCTCGAACATGCGGCCTTCGACGGCCGCTGGCGCATCCGATCCGCCTTGATCGTCGAGCGGCACGAGATCCGACACGGTGGACGCTTCCGCGCCCGCCACGGTCGAGAGGCGACTCGCGATCTCGTCTACCGCCCGGACGCGCGCCTCGACGCTGTCATACGCCGTGCCCGCCAGATACACGCGCGACGTCATCAGATGCGCCGGGTCGTAGCCGAGGGCGACGCCGCGCAGGCCGGCGTACGTGCGCACGAAGAGCGACGCACCGGCCAGCAGCAGCACGGCCAGCGCGATCTGCGCGACGATCAGCACGTCGTGGACGCGACGCTGCACGCGGCTGCCGCCGGCGCCGGCTGCCTCACGCAGGGGATTCAGCAGATGGCGGCCGGCCGCATCGAACGCCGGCGCGAGGCCGAAGGCGACGCCAGTCAGCAACGCGATCGTCACCGCGTACAGCAGCGTGCGGACATTCAGGGCCCAGTCGATGTAGTACGGGCCGAGCGGATCGGTGGGCGGCACGGCGTCGTGCACCCAGCGGATGCCGTACCAGGCCAGCGGCAGCGCGAGCAGGCCGGAGACGAGCGCCAGCAGCACGGACTCGGTGAGGAGCTGACGGATGATGCGTGCGCGCGTCGCGCCGATCGCCGCGCGCACGGCCAGCTCACGCCGGCGGCCGGCGCCGCGCGCGAGCAGCAGGTTCGCGAGGTTCACGCACGCGATGACGAGCAGCACCGTCGCCGCGCCCATCAGGGCGCCGGTGATCACGCGCTCCTCGGACCCGACGCTCGTGGCGCCGAACGCGCGTACCACCCCGGACCGGGCCGGCGTCGAGCCGCGCGCGGGGAGCGGCACCGCCGCGAATTCCGACGCCGCACGCTCGATCGAGCCACCAGGCGCCAGCCGGCCGAGAATCGACACGCCGCGGGTTGCCGCGGCTGCGCCCGTGAGGGCCGGCGCGATCGGGATCCACACGTCGCTCTGACTGGGAAACCGGAACTTCGGCGGCATCACGCCGACGATCGTGTACGGCGCGTTGTCCAGTCGCACCACGCGGCCGATGACGGCGTCACGCGCCTGGTACCGCCGGCGCCACAGCCCGTCGCCGATCAACGCGACGCCGGCGGCCGCCGGCTGATTGTCGCGCGCCTCGAAGGCGCGGCCGCGCTGCGGGAGGGCGCCGAGCGTCGCGAAGAGATTCCAGCTCACCAGCTGCGCGGACACGCGTTCCGGCTCGCCGTCGTCGGTGAGCGTGGACGTGCGGCCGGAGTACGCGGCGATGACGCCGAGCGAGTGCGTCATGCGCTCGAGCTCGTGCATGTCGTTCAACGAGAGTGCCGCCCGCCGGCCGGTCTGCGGATTCCGCCCGGCGATCGAGACGAGGCTGCCCGGATCGGCGAATGGGAGCGGCCTGAGGAAGATCGCGTCGAACACCGAGAACATTGTCGTGTTCGTCGCGATCCCGAGCGTCAGGCAGACGATCGCGACAGCGGTGAACACTCGTCCGCCGACGAGCGTCCGGACGGCGTAGCGCAGCTCGACCCAAGACATCTCAGCGCGTCTCGGAGCCCTTCACGATCCGCTCGTGCCACTCGTCGCCCCGCAGGTAGTACACCTCGGTGCCGACATACCCGTATTGTCGCTGATTCCAGTTTCCCCAGCATGGACCCCGGCCACAGCGCCTGGGTTGGCTGAATCATCTGAGGTGACTCAGGTCGAGTTGACGGGCCCGGCCAGACCAGGGCCCACATGTCCCTTGGGACATGTGGGCCCTTGGCGTGAACCTTTGATCTTACTGCGGTCCCGTTTTCCGGCGGAGACGGGACGCCGCCACAGCGAGTCCCGTGCCGAGCAGAGCTAGCGTCGCCGGCTCCGGAACAGTGGACGGTAGGCAATTGAACGTGCAATTCGGGTTAACGACAACGCTGGCATCCGTCCACACCAGACCCGTTAATCCATTGCCCCCGGTCTGGCCGTTGATGATATCCGCCACGAAGTAGTGGCCTCCGGCATTGGCAATAAACAACTCCGGAGTGATGCCCGACTTGGAGATCCTGAACTCGATGGGGACCGGGTCCGGATGACTGGCACCATTTCCGCAACGAGCGAGCAAGGTGGGGTTCGGGTTGGGCAGTGCATCGCTGCAAAGATACGAGTATCCGAATGTTCCCAGATTATCGCTCGTAGTCACCGCCCCATGGAACACCCATTGCCAGTTCTTTGTGGCGCCGTCTTCGACCAGGGCAATGTCGGCGGCCACGAGCGGCGCAATGCTCGCATCCAGCGACCAGGCGAGATCCGGGTGGTTGCCGCTGCCCGTGTCGATGAATCCAATGCCAGGATTCAGCGTCACCAGCACGTCTACCACGTCAGGGGCGAATTGCGACAACACGATGGTCCCGAACGGCCCAGTGCCGCAGCAACTACTATGGTTCAGCGTGAAGCTCAACGTCGAGGCTGAAGTGGAGCGAATGCCAGCATCGCCAGAGCCACCGCGCCTGATCCCAAAATTCTCTTAAGCAATATTCACTTCTCCTGCCTCGTCAATAAGCACTTCGCAGTCCAAGCGGGTAGACTGTGCGGAGCCTGCACGCAACTCTTTTTGTTTCATATGCTTAGACCATGAAATGGCCGCAAGATTCAGAGAAATCGAGCGATCCAGTCTGCCGCACAGGCGACAATTAGCTGACAGTCACGCCACCTCGGCCCACGCCATGTCGGTTGTGGCGAGCCGACTGGCTGCAGCCTGCCTGGCGGCCCCTGACGTCGATCCGGGCCGGGCTCGGCTTGCCGACCATCCAGGGCGACCGCGTGTGATAAGAAGGAAGGTAGCGCCGCCGGATCGAGAAGGACAAGCGTGACACGTCTCTTCGCGTGTGTGATCCTGTCTGTGGCCGCCGCCGGATTGACCCTCGGCGCTGTGCAACAGCAGCAGCCCGTGTTCCGCGCCGGCAGCGACGCCGTCCGCGTGTTCGTCACCGTCACCGATCGAGACGGCCGGCTCGTCACGACGCTCGCGCAAGACGACTTCGAGGTGCGCGACGAGGGCAAGCCGCAGCCGATCACGCCTCTTCGACAACACGCCCCAGCCCATCCGGCTCGATCGTCATGCTCGACGTCTCGGGCAGCATGGCCGGCAACCTGCCGCTGCTGCGCGGCCGGCGGCGACAGCTCTTCTCGCCGGCTCCGCCGGACGATGTCGCAGCGGCTCGGATCGTTCGGGCAGGAGCATGTCGATCAGTCCGGCCTTCACGCGCGATGCCGACGAGCTGCGACGGCCGGCTGCCCGACGAGATTGACCCGCGATGCGCCGACGCCGCTCTGGCGCGCGATCGACGAGGCGATGGACACGTTCGGCGACAACGACAGCGATGCCGCCGCGTGGTGCTGGTGTTGAGCGACGGCAAGGACACCGGCCCGTTCAGCTTCGCGCACGGCGTCAGCCAGGCCGAGGTCATCGACCGCGCGCGCAAGGACGATGTGATGGTTTACGCGGTCGGCATGCGCAGCCGGCGCGCCGCCGCCAGCCGGGCATCGGCCCGGGCGGCCTGCGTGGCCGCGCTGCTCACCGCCGACCTGCCCGACCCCGGCCTCGCGCGCGGTCGCGGAGGAGACCGGCGGCGGCTACTCCGAGATCCGCTTCGGACAGGATTTCGGCGCGGCGTTCGCGGCAGGTCGCCGACGAGCTGCACAGCCAGTACCTGCTCGGCTTCGCCCCGCCGAAGCGCGACGGCAAGGTACACGACATCAGACGTCCGCCTGGCCACGCGCGGGCTGAAGCCGCGCGCGCGGAAGAGCTACGTCGCGCCGAAATCCGGGTCTGGGCGACCCTGAGGCGCCAGCTCTGGTCGGATCGCAGCGCTCCATCTCTCCAGGACCCCATCGACAAGAAGGTCAGGATTCTGCTCGCGGCTTTCACTTTGCTGCGTAGCTGGTCGTGCCAGGGATCCGGTTGGACACCGGCGCCCGGGCGATTGTCACTCGAGGTCGACTGCGGCGGATGCCGAATCACCTCGGTGTCCTCTGCCTTAGGCTGCGTGCGCAGAGCCGCCGCTGGTTCGGGCTGGGCGACTCCTCATCGCGGCCCTCGCAGTCCTACCGCTCGCCGACTGGAGCCCTTGCCCTCTCTCCGCCCTCCCTGGCCGCGCCGCTGGATTCGAGTACAATCCGCCCACCCACATGCCTGGCCGGGACAGCCCGATGATCGCGATTGTCGGCAATGCCAAGACGCACGCCGACGCGCCCGCCGCGGCCGAGGCGCTCGGACGGGAGCTCGCGAAGGCCGGCTTCAGGATCCTCGTGTACTCGAGCGGCGCGGAGTCACGTCGAAGCGCGGGTCGTCACCGGGTACCTCGCGAGCAATGTCGCCGGCCGGCGATCCATTATCGTGCGGTACCCGCTCAACGGCGCCAAGCCGGAATTTGCCGAACAGTCGTCACACGCCGCGGCGTTCGACTGGGCGGCCCGAGCACGGCCAGGACTGGGAGATGTCGTTCTACCAGTCGCTCAACGAAGTCGATGGCGTGCTGCTCATCGGCGGCGGCAACTCGACGATGATTGCGGGACTCGTCGCGATGGGCCGCGGCATCGCGATGCTCGCGGCCGCGGCCTTCGGCGGCAAGGCCGCGGAGGTCTGGAGCGGCTCACTCCCGGACGCGACCTGGTCACCGCCGATGAGATCGCGCTGATGGCGCGCCCCTCCTGGACGGAGGACGGCGCCGCCGAGTACGCGGGCATCCTCAAAGCGCAGATCGCGCGCAAGGAGGAACGCGAACGTCAACGGCTGCTCGAGGAGCGGCGTCAGGAGACGTCCGTGAGTCTCAACGCCGGGCTGGCGCTGGTGCTCTTCCTGCTGGCGATGGGATTGGTCGCCGTGGCGTGGGGCGTGCCGACGCTGTCGCCGGCGATTGGCCTCGCCCTGCTGTTCGTCTCCCCGCTCCTGGCTGGCGTTTCCGGATCGACCGTCCGGCTGGTCTTCGATCGCCGGCAGGGCGCGGATCCGCTGAGCAGTCAATCGGCGATCACGACCGCCGCGCTGGGACTCATCGCGGGAGGCGTCGCGGGACTCCTGTTCATCATCGCCCAGGTCACGACAGCCACGGCGCCGCCAGGCCAGATCGTGGCCGCAGATCAAGTGCGCAAGCTCGTGCCGTTCACCGTCCTCATCGGGTTCGTGGCGGGCCTGACGCTCGATGCCGTCTTCCGGAAGCTGATCGCGACAGACGTCGTGGATACCTCGTCGATCGAAGTGAAGAAGCGGCCCTGATCGATCATGCCGCCCGCGCCGGAAAATCAGTTCGCGCTCTACTTGAGCCATAGCTGGCGACTCCATGACGTCGAGTTGAACGCCAAGGTCTGGAGCGAACTGGGTTCCTGGTGCGAGCTGCTCGTCGACGCGCCGGAAGAGCCCGGCGCCGATCCGCCCTACTACATCAATCGCATCGAAGAGCTGCTCCGACGCACCGATCTCTTCGCGTGCGTGCTCACGCATCGCGAGCCGAAGGCAGGCGAGTTCGAAGGGCAGGACGCCAAGCTGCGATGCTCGCCGTACTGCCTGTTCGAGATCCGGCTGGCCGAGCGCGGAGACATCCCGCGGGTCATCCTCTACGATCGCAACACCGGTTTCAGGCCGCCGGCGGTTCAGCGCGACTGGGAAGCCTACATTCCGTTCGACCGTGGACTTCGCGACCCGCTCCCCGACGAATCGCAATGGGTCAAAGTCCTCGAGCCCCGGATCCGGCGGTGGGAGAAGTGGATCGCCGACCATCGCCGCCCGGCCAGCTACGTGCAGTCGATGAGCGCCGTCGTCCTCGTGAATCTCGAGACCCAGGGCGCGCTGAGCGAGACGATCGCGGATTGCCTGCGTGACGGCGGCTACGAACCAGTGTGTCCGGACGTCCGGCAACTGCGCAGCAGCACGATCCTCAGACAGCTCCGGGAGGCCGGCCTCGTCATCGTCGACTTCAGTGCGTGCACGCCGGCGCTCGAGCAGATGTACGCGGCCGCGCACGGCCAGGGCACGCCCGCCATTCGATTGATGGCTGCGGGCACGGAGCGACAACTGCCGTGGATCCTCACCGGCGACCCCGGTGGCTATCAGCTGGACATGGTCCGCTGGCAGACTGTCGACGAGGTGCCGGCGCTCGTCAAGGCGCGCATCGCGTCGATGTTCAGGCTGAGCAAGGCGCTGTCCGAGGCGAAGGGGCACGACTACCTCCAATCGAAGCGCTACGCGCCCTTCTTCGTGTTTCTCAGCCACACCCTCAAGCCGCCGCATCGCACGCTCGTCGAGCGGATCTACGCGAAGCTGGCCGAGCGGCAGGTCACGCCGTTCGAGTACCACGAGGTGAACACGGCCGGCATCGACTGGCGGCAGGCGCTCAACGAATCGCTCACCAAGACGACGCACTTCGTCGCGCTGCTGAGCGACGGCTACGAAGTCTCGCAGACGTGTACCTACGAAATGGATCAGATCCTCGCGCGCGGCGCGCAGGTGACGATCCTGCCGTTCATGGCAGGCGGCCGGTCGATCCCGCATCCGAAGCTGGCCAACTTGCACAACACGTTGTTGGACGGCGCGGACGTCGATCGCGACGCCACGACGGTCGTGGAGCAAGTCATGACCTCGCTCGAACAGGCGGCGAAGAAGCTCGCGGGCGGCTAGTTACGGCTTCAGGCCGGACCGGTGGAGTGAGCGGCGGTCAGATCGCGGGCGCTTCGGCCTTCCAGTAGTTCAGCGCGCGATCCTTGTCCCGCGCCAGGACCACCCGCCCGCGCACGAAGGCAGGGTCCTTGTGGATGTCCGGCGTCGTGTAGCCTTGCCAGTGTCCTTCGAGCAGCTCGCCCGTGGCGCCGCGCGGGTGAAGCAGGACCGTGCCGCAGATCGGAATGTTCCCGCCGCTCCAATAGGAGAGCGCGACCCAGCGGGCACTCGAGACCACCCCTTCCATCGGGTAGTACCGCGCGGACGCCCCGAGCTGATCGATGCCGACCTTCGTGCTCGAACCGACGAAGCGGATGCGCTCTCTGGTCGTCCAGGCGAACAGGTTGTCGACCTCGAAGATCTCCTCGTGGCCGTCCGTGTCGATCTGCGTCCAACTGCCGTACCACTTGCCCTTCATGCCTTCCGCGGCATCGTACTGATGGAAGTGATCGTGGAACAGGGCCCGCGTGGCGCTGCGTTCGGCTTCCGTCGTGATGCTTGCGAAATAGTCTTTCAGCAGGGAGTCCCACGCAGCGATCGCTCCGGCCGGCAGCTCACCGCCGCTCAGCCGCTGCTTCATGAAGTCGGCGCAGATCCGGAGCACGGACTTCGGGTCGCAGCCGTCGTACAGTTCCTGGGTTTTGAACACATCCGGAACATACCGCTCGTTCATGTAGTAGTAGACGACGATGGTCTGAATGCTGGAGCCGGCGGCGTAGCCGCTCTCGAACAGCACCCAGGGGCCTTCCACGACACCTGGCGTGACGACGACCAGGATCATGCTCGCCGTTTTCAGCTTGTTGCGTAACTGGTCGTACCAGGGACCCGGCTGGACACCGGCGCCCGGACGATCGTCGCTCGAGAACCAGGGATCGACCTGTCCCGCGGAGACACCGCGGAGGAGCTGCTGCCACGCGCGGGCCAGATCCGCGTCCTCGTGGCGGTGGCTGATGAACACCTCCGAGCGATCGCTGGAGCCGGGCTTCATGCGGCGGCGCCTCCTTCTGCGCGAAGATGGTAGCGCACAATGTCGATGTTGGACGGAGCGCGTTGCGGCCGTTCACCGCTCGCGGACTGGAGCCGCTGCCCTCTCGCCGCCCTCCATAGCCGCGACCAGGTCCTTGGCGCCCGAGCCCCACCGGGAGACGGTTCTGAGGGCGTCCGTGAACGGCACGTCAAGGGCGTGTACCCGACGCGCCTCGACGACATAGACGGCGCCGGCAAGCGGCGTGGGAATGGACGGCACGAAGACCGTGTAGCGACCGTCGCCGAATTCCTCGATGATGAACGCCAGGACAAGACCCTCGTCGGTGTCGAGCAGTGCCGGCCTCCAGATGTTCTCGCGGCTGCTCCCCGCCATCTGCTGGGTGAGGCTTCGGAGGAGCGCGTAGCCCGGGATTCTCTCGAAGAAAGTCCGCTCGATCCGGTTGCGAGCGGCCTGCCCGGCGCGAGTCCGGACCGCCGCTCCCACAAGAACGCAGATCGCAAGGACCATCAGCAGCGACAGCGCGGTCTCTGCCGGTATCCAGTCCGGCAAGAGGAGCGCGAGCGGGCGCACGAGGCCGACGACCGATTGCATGCCTTTGAGGAGCAGCAGCACGGCCAGGTAGAGGGGTACCAGGATGAGCAGGCCGGAAACGAGCGCTCGTGTGGTGAATACCAGTGCGCGCTTCATAAGACCACCTCACTTCGTCCGGCGTGTTTGCTCCGTCTGTGAAACGGCCGCGTTGGCGGGTGCGGGCGGAGCGCCGCCGATCGCGGGCACGGCCGCGCCGAGACCGGTCGAGGGAACCGCGCGCGGCCGCGCGCTGCGACGCTACTTGACGAGCGTGAGGCCCGTCACGCTGCCTTCGGTGTTATGCGCGAAGCGGAAGCCGTAGATGCCGTCGGTGGACTTGAGCTTGCCGGGACCGACCACGTCAGACTTCGGGTAGCTGCCGACCACGGTGCCGTTGATCGAGCACGAGACGGTGTCGCCCTTCACGGACATCGCGATCTCCTGCGTCACCGACTGGTCCTTGCCGGCCGCCTTGTGCACCGCGTCGTTGGGGATGCCGCGACCGCCGGCCGTCACTCTGAACGCCGCCGGCCCGAAGCCGCGGACGATGAACGTGCCGTTGCCGTAGGCCTCGCAGTAGAGGAACGTGTTCTGGTCGGTGCCCATGTCGTTGCCCGCAATCACGATCCCGTACGGGTGCGGATGGGTCATCCGGTTCATGAAGTGCGGCTCGGTGAACGTCGCCTTGACCGTGTAGTCGCCCGACGCCTTGTTCGCCGGGTTCCAGTACGTCACCGCCGGGCCGGTCTCGACCATCAGCACGTCGCCCTGTTTGGTGAGCTTGGAATCCTCGAGCTTGGAGGGCGTATTCGGAGCTGACATCTGGTCGGCGTCGATCTTGCCCTGCCAGCCTGTCACGAAGATGCCGCCGTTCTTCACCGGGGGCACGGTTTCCTGTTGAGCCGCCATGGCTTGCGGTTGGCTGGTCGCCTGAATCGCGAGCGAGGTAGAAGCCGCCATCGCGACGGCGATAACGGACGCGGATGCGAAACGCATAGAGGTCCTTTCTGGGGAAGTGGCCGAACCATCTAACTATACTCAGGTTCGCCCGAACCGTCGAAGGCAGACAGCCGCGCGCACCTGCGCTTGCCGGCGCCCGCTCGCCGCGGGCTACGCCGGCTCGCCGAGCGCCTCCGCATCGCTGCCGGTCCGTCCCACGAGCAGCCACTTGTGCACGGCCGTCGCGAGGATGACGACGACCAGCGCCATCATCGTCAGGGTCAGAATCGACTGGATGTAGCCCGTGACGTGCAGCGCCTCGTCCGGGCCGGTCGCCATCACCCAGAACTGATTCTTCACGCTCATCCAGCCGGCGGTGAGCGTGGTCGTCGTCAGGAACATGAGCGGCACGAGCGTCACCCAGATGTACTGCGTCTTGCCCTTGTTCACGAGAATCGTCGTGCCGACGGCCAGCGCGACGGCCGCCAGGAGCTGATTGGCGACGCCGAACATCGGCCAGATCGTGCTGATGCTCCCCGTCCAGATGAAATAGCCCCACGCCAGCACGATGAGCGTCGTCGTGAGGGCCGCGCCGGGAAGCCAGTTCGGCCGGGCCAGCGGAGGGAACGCCCGGCCCAGGAACTCGCCGACCAGGAACCTGCCGACCCGTGTCCCGGCGTCGATCATCGTCAGGATGAACAGCGCCTCGAACATGATGGCGAAGTGGTACCAGTAGTCCATCAGCCCGCTCATGCCCGGCAGCCGGCTGAAGACCTGGGCCATGCCCACCGCGAGCGAGACCGCGCCGTCCGCGCGTCCCGCGACGTTTTCGCCGACCTGCGCCTCGAGATTTGGCAGGTCGACGACGTGCTGGTCGAGCGTCGCATACACGGCGGGCGGCGTGTTGATCGCGAAGTAGTCGCCCTGGTTGAGCGTGCAGACGGCGACGAGCGCCATGACCCCGACGAGCCCCTCCATCAGCATCGCGCCGTAGCCGATCGGCCGGATGTCGCAGTCCTTGTCGATCATCTTCGGCGTCGTGCCCGAGGCGATGAGCGCGTGGAACCCGGAGATCGCGCCGCACGCGATCGTGATGAACACGAACGGAAAGAGCGGCCCGGGCACGATCGGCCCGCCGCCTGCACGTACTGCGTCACCGCCGGCATGTGGAGCACCGGGTTGACGATGATGACGCCGACGACCAGGAAGAGCACCATCCCGATCTTCATGAACGCGCTGAGGTAGTCGCGCGGCGTGAGGAGCACCCACACCGGGAGCACCGAGGCGAGAAATCCGTAGATGCCGAGCGCGATGACGAGCTGATGCTTCGAGAGGGTGAGCATCGGCGCCCATGACGACGCCGCGATGGGCCGGCCAATGACGACGGCGAGGGTGAGGCCGATGATACCGAGGACCGTCGCCTCGCCGATCTTCCCGGGCCGGATCTTGTACATGTAGAGGCCCATCAGAAGCGCCAGCGGGATCGTCGCGGCGATCGTGAACATGCCCCAGGGGCTGCTGTTCAGCGCGTTGACGAACGGCACGCCGACGCCGGCGAGCGCGATCACGATGATGAAGAGGATTGCGATGGCCGCGACCAGTCCCGCGAGCGGGCTGATCTCCATGCGCGCGATCTCGGCCAGCGACGCGCCTCTTCGCCGCACCGATCCCCAGAGCGAGATCATGTCGTGCACGGCGCCAGCGAGGCAGACGCCGGCAACGAGCCACAGAAGACCCGGCGCGAAGCCGAACTGCGCCGCCAGGACCGGCCCGATGAGCGGGCCGGGGCCCGCGATCGCCGCGAAGTGATGGCCGAACAGGACCCACTTCGAGGTCACGTGATAGTTGTGGCCGTCAGCCTGCGTGTGCGCCGGCGTGATGTGCCGGTTGTCGAGCACCATGACCTTGGCGGCGAGAAACGCGGAGTAGTAGCGATACGCCAGAATCAGGGCCGCCAGAGCCGGGAGAACGAGGTACGCCGCGCGCATGTGGTGTTGTCCCGCGATATGACGCCGCTAGAGCTCTCCCTGAGCCGCAGCGAGCGCCAGGTCCCGGTCCGAGGCCTCTCGAAATTCGCCTTCCCACTTCGATACGACGACGGTCGCGAGGCAGTTGCCGATGACGTTGGTCATCGTGCGAGCCATGTCCATCACGGCGTCGACGCCAAGAATCGTCGTCACGCCTTCGGCCGGCAGGCCATAGCTCGCAAGCGTGCCGGCCAGAATGACGAGCGACGCGCGCGGCACGCCGGCCACGCCCTTGCTCGTCAGCATCAAGCGTCAACAACATCGTGATCTGCTGGCCGATGCTCAGGTGCACGCCCGCCGCCTGCGCGACGAACACCGCCGCAAGCGACAGGTAGAGCGTCGTCCCGTCGAGATTGAACGTGTAGCCCAGCGGCAGCACGAACGAGACGATGCGCCGCGGGCAGCCGAGCCGCTCCATGACCTCCATCGCGCGCGGCAGCGCCGCCTCGCTCGACGTCGTGGAAAACGCGATGACCGCGGGCTCGCGAACGGCTTTGATGAACTTGCGAACCGGCACCTTGAACAGCAGCGCGACAGGCAGGAACACACCGACGTAGAACACGGCCAGCGCCAGGTACAGCGTCCCCACGAGCCGGCCGAGGCTCAGCAGCGTGCTCATGCCGCCCTGCCCCACCGCGACGACGATCGCCGCCGCCACGCCAATCGGCGCGTACAGCATGATGATGCTGGTGAACCGGAACATCGTCTCGGCCACCGCCTCGCAGAGCGTGATCACGGGCTGCCCTTTCGGGCCGATCATCCCGAGCGCGATTGCGAAGATGATGCTGAAGACGACGATCTGGAGCACGTCGCCCCTGGCCATGGCGTCGACGACCGAGGTCGGAAAGACGTGCAGCAGGATCTGATCCCACGTCTGGACGTTGGCCGTCACGTCCGTCGGGGCCGCCGACAGCACGACGCCGACGCCCGGCTTCAGGATGTTCACGGCGAGCAGGCCGATCACGAGCGCAATCGTCGTGATGATCTCGAAGTAGACGATCGCGCGCAGGCCCATCCGGCCCACGTCCTTGAAGTGCCCCGCGCCGGCGATGCCCGCGACGAGCGTCGAGAAGATCAGCGGCGCGATGATCAGCTTGATCAGGTTGAGGAAGATCTGACTGAACGGCTTGAACCAGGCGATCGCGGCCGGGTTCGCGTTGTGCAGGTACAGGCCGATGACCACGCCGACAGCGAGCCCGACGAAGATTTGTTGTGTGAGAGACAGGCCTCGACGGCGCACAGGGGGTGCGGATGCACTCATGAGTTTCGGGGATGATATCCACGGCCCGGCGGCCGCGGCAATGCAAATCGGCCGGGCGGGGCCCAAACACTCCCGGATGGTGTCTAACTACCTGCACGGAAGGCCTTCCACCACGCTCAATGCGTCGATGCGGCGGCGCGCGATCGCCCGCCGCGGGAGGGCCGCATGCCGTCAACTCTGTTCGCCCAGTCGGGCGGCGCGCACAGGAACCGCAAGCCGCTCGGTACCGTCTCGTTCTCTGTGGCGCTGCACGTCGCCGCGATTGCGGCGTTCGTCACGCTCCAGCTCACGACGGGCCTCGGCGGCCCGCAGGTGATCTCGCACCTGCGCGCATTTGCCGCCCCCGACCCGCCGATCCCGGAGGCGCCGCCGCCGGTGCGGCCGGTGTCCGTGGCGTCGCCTGTCGTCAATCCCAGCGCCCCGCCGATCGAAGCGCCATCGACGATCGCAGCTGAGCCGGCGGCGCTACCGGTGGCCGGCGTGCCGGACAACTGGCTGGCGGGATCGCCGACTGCGTTGTCCGCCCCGCCGCGGCCCCAGCCCACACCGGCACCGCGCGTCGACAAGCCGTCCGGTCCGGTGCCGGTCGGCGGCGCGATTCGACCGCCGGAGCGCGTCACGTACGTCGCGCCGAAGTACCCGGACGTCGCGCGGGTGGCCAGAGTCGAAGGCCAGGTCGTGCTCGAAGCGACGATTGACGAATGGGGCGCCGTGACGAACATCGTCGTCCGGCGATCGGTGCCGCTGCTCGACCGCGCGGCGATCGACGCGGTGTCGAAGTGGCACTACGCGCCGACGCGGCTGAACGATCAGCCCATCGCCGTCGTGATGATGGTGACAGTGACGTTTAGATTGCAGCAGTAGCCTGCGGGATCGAGCCCGCGGGTCTGCGGCGTCGGCTCGCGGCGGCGTGACCGGCGAACGTCACGGGCAGCCGCGCGTCAACGGTGCCGAACGCGCGAGCCGCCGTGCCAATCGCCGGCGCCACGCAGACGATCGGCGTCTCGCCGGCGCCGGCCGACGGCAGGTCGCGGCGATCGAGGAGCGTCGATCGTCGATCGCGGGGATGTCCTTGAATCGCGGCACGCGGTACTCCCCGAGCGACGCGTTGAGGATCTCGCCGTCGGCGAAAGCGATCGCCTCGAACAGCGCACCGCCGAGACCTTGAACGACAGCGCCTTCGGCCTGGTTCCGCAGGCCGTCCGGATTGACGATCGCGCCGCACTCGAAGACGACGACCAGCCGTTCGACGACGAAGCCGTTCGCCGAGCGGGACAGCTCGGCGGCCGTCGCGATGTAGCTGCCCTTCTCGACGCCGCACGCGATGCCGAGCGCGCGGCCGGCTGCCGACGGATGCGGGCCAGCCGGACCGCGCGGCGGCGGTCGAGAGCACCGCGCGCAGGCGCGGGTTCGTCGATGTGCGCAAGCCGGAACGCGACAGCGTCAGCGCCCGCGGCGCGCGCGAGCGCGTCCATGTGCATCTCGCGCACGTAGTTGTTGGCCGTGGCCGCCAGACCGCGATACGAGCCCTGCCGGAAGGGCGAGTCGGCGCGTGAAACGCGACGCGCTGGTTCGGCACGGCGTACGGCGTGTTGCAGTCCGGCGGTGCCGGAGTTGTAGTTGTCGAACTCCCAGGCGACCAGCCGCCCGCGGGCGTCCACGGCTGCCCCGAACGTCAATGACGCCGACGGGACGCAAGTAGCCCGCACATGAAATTCCTCCGGCCGCGAGTAGACGATCTTGACGGGCCGTCCCGCGGCTTTCGCGAGCCGTGCGGCCTCGATCGCGTGCTCGCCCGTGTGCTTGCCGCCGTAGGCCGACCCCATGTCGGGCACGATCACGCGGACCTTGTCCTCGGCGAGGTGGAACGCCTGCGCGACCTCCGACCGCACGCCGAACGGCCGCTGCGTGCCGCACCACACCATCACCTTGCCATCCGCCCACTCGGCCACGGCCGATCGCGGCTCGAGCGGGACGTGCGCGATGTACGGAATCCGGTAGCTCGCCTCGACGACGTGCGCGGCGCCCGCGCGGGCCCGGGCCACGTCACCGGTGACGCGGTCGCCTCTGCCCTCGCCGGTCTGGGCGGTTTTCTTCAGATGGTCGTAGATCGTCTCGGAGGTGGGCTGACCGGGCGACCCTGTTCCACGTGACCGTGACCGCACGCCGACCGCGGCCTGCGCCGCCGCGCTCGTGCGGAGCGACGACGCCGAGAAACTCGCCGTCGCGAACGACGGTCACGCCGGTCAGACTCCGCGCCTTCGCGTCGTCCACCGCCTGAATCGTCGCGCCGACGGCCGGGGGACGGATGACCCGCCCGAAGAGCATGTTCGGACGAACGACATCAGGTGTGTACGCGTGACGACCCGTGACGATCTCGAGCCCGCCGACCTTGCGCGCAGGCGTGCCGCGCAGCTTCCACTGATCGCGCGGCATCTCGTGCGGGCTCGCCGCGACGACGCCCACGAGCGGCCCGCTCGCGACCAGCTCGCCGAATCCAAGCGATCGGCCGTCGCGCGTCACGATGCGGCCATCGCGGGCCTCGAGAGTCGATGCGTCCGCCCGCCAGCGGGCCGCGGCGCGTCCGATCAGCAGGTCGCGCGCGGTCGCCGCCACCCGGGCCAGCTGCGGCGCCATCGTCGGCGTCGTGCGCGATCCGAACGTGCCCTGATCGAACGGCGTCAGCGCGGTGTCTGCCATCACGAGCGAGATGGATGAAAGCGGCGCGCCCAGCTCGTCGCCGACCGTCTGACTGAGTGACGTGCGGATGTTCTGACCGATCTCGACCTTGCCGGTGTAGATCGTGACGCGCCCATCGGCGTCGATATGGAGCCACGACGCGAGGTCGCCGGACGCGGCGCCGCCCCGATTCTGGCCGGATTCCTGCGCGCCAAGCGGCGCGGCCGAGACGACGAGCAGGCCGCCGCCCATCGCGGCGAGCACACGGAGAAAATCGCGGCGCTCGAGATCGAAGCGATAGCCGGGCGGCGCGTGCAGCTCGTAGCGCTCGGGCTCGAGGTCGAGGCGCTCGGGCTCGAGGCGGTGATCGTCACTCATCGTATTCGCGCCCCCGCACACCGGCCATTTGCGACGCGGCCATCTTCACCGCCTGCACGATACGAGGAAACGTGCCGCACCGGCAGACGTTGCGATCCATCAGCCGCGCGATGTCGGCCTCAGTTGGATTCGGCGTTGTTCGGAGGAGGCTGATGGTGGCCATCACCATGCCCGGCGTGCAGTAGCCGCACTGGAAGGCCTCGGCGTCGAGGAACGCCTGCTGCACCGGGTGCAGCTTGCCGGGCGTGCCAATCGCCTCGATCGTCGTGATGGCCTTGCCGGCGACGGCCCCGAGGCGGGCGACGCACGCACGCGTGGCCTGGTCGTCGATGAGCACGGTGCAGGCGCCGCAGTAGCCCTCGCCGCACCCGAATTTGCTGCCGGTGAGATTCAGCTCGTAGCGGAGCACCGAGAGCAGGCTGTCGCCCGCCTCGCCGTCCACCTCGTGCGTCCGTCCGTTGACCCGGAGCACGAATCGAGCCATTTCGTCATTGTAGCGCCGTTCGGCTGCGATGGCTGACGTCCAGCGCAAAGTGGTGTACCTTCGCGCTGTGCAGTGCCTCGTGACCGGCGGCGCCGGTTTCGTCGGGTCAACGCTGGCCCTGGCCCTCAAGCGCGACGTCGACGGCGTCGCCGTTACGGCCCTCGACAATCTCCGACGCCGCGGCAGCGAGCTGGCGATCGACCGCCTCGAGGCGGGTGGAGTCACCTTCGTCCACGGCGACGTGCGATCCGCCGACGATCTGGCGGCCGCCGGCCCGTTCGACGTGCTCATCGAATGCTCGGCCGAGTCGTCCGTGCACGCCGGGTACGACGGCAGCTCGTCGTATGTCATCGACACCAATCTGATGGGCGCGGCGCGTTGTCTCGAGGCGGCCCGGCGCCACGACGCCGCGGTCGTCTTCCTGTCCACCAGCCGCGTGTACTCGATTCCGGCATTGCGGGCCCTTCCGCTCGAGCGTCGCGGCACGCGCCTCGCGCTGCCCGACGCGTCGGCCGGGCCTGGCTGGTCCGTGCGGGGCATCGCGGAAGGATTTTCGACCGCGGGCACGCGGTCGCTCTACGGCACGACCAAGCTCGCCGCGGAGTTGCTCGTCGAGGAGTTCCACGCGATGTACGGCGTGCCGACGATCGTCAATCGCTGCGGCCTGATCGCGGGACCGTGGCAGATGGGCAGGGCGGACCAGGGGCTGATCGCGTTCTGGGCGGCCCGGCACGAGTACGGCGGTCCGCTGGCCTACACGGGATTCGGCGGCGAGGGTCTCCAGGTGCGCGACGTCCTGCACGTCGCGGATCTCTACGACCTGGTCCGCCGGCAGCTCGCCGCGCCCGCGCGATACGCGGGCCAGACGTTCAACGCCGGCGGCGGCGCTGCGCACAGCGTGTCGCTCGTCGAGCTGACGGCCAAGTGTCAAGCGCGCGCCGGCCGGACGATGGCGATCGGATCCGTGCCGGAGACGCGCGAGTTCGACATCCCCTCCTACGTCACCGACAACACCGCGGTCACGGCGGCGACCGGCTGGACGCCGACACGCGGCGTGGACGTCGTGCTGGACGACGTGTTCGGCTGGCTGCGCGAGTATCGCGCGGTGCTCGAAGGCGTGGTCGCGCCCGTCGCCGCTCCGGCGCCGGTCGGCGTGCCTGAACGGACTCGGTAGCCATGGCCGTCGCCATTGTCACCGGCGCCGCCGGACTGGTCGGATCGGAAGCGGCCGCGTTCTTCGCGGCGCAGGGTCTCGACGTCGTCGGCATCGACAACGACATGCGCGGCTATTTCTTCGGCGCCGCGAGCAGCACGCAGTGGAACCGGCGGCGGCTGGAATCGACGGTGCCGCGCTACCGGCACGTGGACCTCGACATCCGCGACGAGGCCGGCATCGCACGCGTGTTCGCCGAGCACGGTCGGAACATTGCCGTCGTCGTCCACACCGCGGCGCAGCCCTCGCACGACTGGGCGGCCCGCGAGCCGCTGACGGATTTCTCGGTCAACGCAACGGGCACTGTCATCCTGCTCGAGATGACGCGGCGGCACGCCCCGGACGCGGTCTTCATCTTCACGAGCACGAACAAAGTGTACGGCGACACGCCGAACCGGCTGCCGCTCGTCGAGTGCGAGACGCGCTGGGAGGTGGACCCGTCGCATCGCTACGCCGAACACGGCATCGACGAGTCGATGAGCATCGACGGCGCGCTGCACAGCGTCTTCGGCGCGTCGAAGGTTGGCGCCGACGTGATGGTCCAGGAATACGGCCGCTATTTCGGGCTCAGGACGGGCGTGTTTCGGGGCGGCTGTCTGACCGGTCCGGCGCATTCCGGCGCGGAGCTGCACGGATTCCTCGCGTTCCTCGCCGCGTGCGGCCTGAGCGGCCGCGAGTACACGGTCTTTGGCTACAAGGCGAAGCAGGTCCGCGACAACATCCATTCGTGGGATCTCATCCAGGCGTTCTGGCGATTCTTCCAGGCGCCGCGCCCAGGTGAGGTCTACAACGTCGGCGGCGGTCGGTATGCCTGCTGCTCGATGCTCGAAGCCATCGCCCTGGTCGAGCGCCTCACCGGGCGGCCAATGCGGTGGAAGTATGACGAGACCAACCGGGTCGGCGATCACATCTGGTGGATCAGCGACCTCCGCAAGCTGATGACGCACTTCCCCGGCTGGGGCATCACGCGCCCGCTGGAGGCGACGGTGGCCGAGATTCTCGAGGCGCAGCGGGAACGGGTGCGCTGAGCCATGCCGGTCGAAGTGCGGACGCTCGCCGAATGGGTCGCCGAGGGCGTGCCCAATCTCCTGTCGGTCGTCATCCCGGCGCACGACGAGGAAGGCCAGATCGAGGGCACCGTGCGCGCGCTCGCGTCAACGCTCTCGGCGGCCGGCATCGCCCACGAGATCCTCGTCGTCAACGACAACAGCCGCGACCAGACGGCGGCGATCCTCGCCCGGCTCGTCGCCGAGGTCCCGGCGCTGCGCGTGCTCGACAACCAGCCGCCGCACGGCTACGGGTACGCGGTCCGACTCGGCTTGTCCGCGTTCCGGGGCGACGCCGTCGTCATCGCGATGGCCGACGGATCGGACAACCCCGCCGACGTCGTGCGGTACTACCGGAAGCTCGAGGAAGGGTACGACTGTGCGTTCGGCTCGCGCTTCGTGCGGGGCGCCAGCGTCCGCGGCTATCCGTGGTTGAAGCTGCTGCTCAACCGCGCGGCCAACACCGGGATTCGCCTGCTCTTCTGGCTGTCGTACAACGACGTCACCAACGCGTTCAAGATGTTCCGCCGCACGGTGATTGCGGGCGTGCAGCCGATCCTGTCCTATCACTTCAACCTCACGGTCGAGCTGCCGCTCAAGGCCATCGTCCGGGGCTATCGCTACGCGGTGGTGCCGAGCGACTGGCGCGGGCGCCTGGCGGGCACGTCGAAGTTCAAGATCAAGGAAATGGGGTCGCGGTACCTCTTCATCGTCTTCTACTGCTACCTCGAGAAGGTGCTGTCGCGCGAGGACTACCGCAATCGCAGCGACCTCAAGGACTCGCAGCTCCAGGTCTGGTCGCGGTGACGCGCGCACCCGCCGACGGGGGCGAGGGTCAGTACTTCGACACGCTGGTCCGCGAAGCAGGCGACTTCAATCCCTTCACCGATCGCGGGTGGCGGACGCTGGCGCGCTGGTTTGACGCCGCCGTGCCCGCGGGCGCCCGGCTGGGCGTGATCGACGTCGGCTGCGGGACGGGACAATCGCGACGCGTCTACGCCGATCGCGCGCGCTGGTACGTCGGCCTGGACCTGTCACACGAAGCGGTCGTCGCGGCGCGGCGCCGCGATCGCGGCGCCGCCTTCCTGCAGGCGGACGCCCTGCACCTGCCGATTGCCGGCAACGCCGCCGACGTGGTCGCCTTCTCGAGCGTCCTCCATCACGTGGACGACCGCCGGCGTGCGCTTGCCGAAGCGCACCGCGTGCTGCGACCGGGAGGTCTCGTCTTCGCGTTCGACCCGAATCTGCACCACCCAGCAATGCTGCTCTTCCGGCACCCGTCGAGCCCGCTCTACCGGCAAGAAGGCGTCAGCCCGGCCGAGCGGCCGCTCGCGCCGTCGGCGCTGCGCGCGGATTTCGCCGCGGCCCGATTCACGCGCATCGGGCAGCGCTGCGCGTCGGACATCCCCTACCGGCAGGTCGCCGTGCGATCGCTCGACGCGCTGTTGCCGCTCTACAACCGTGCGGACTGGCTGTGGGAGAAATGCGGCTTGGGCCGGTGGTTTGGCAGCTTCGTCGTGACGTGGGGGTGGAAGAGAAGTTAGAGGTTGGAAGCCAGAAGTTTGAAGTGGGAGGGTTCTGGACCTCTGACTTCTGGCTTCACTTGTAACCGCCTGCTGCTAGACCATTTTCGAGTTGCGTGTCGTGCTTCGGATTCGCCCGACGGCGAGCGAGCCGCTAACCAATCACTTTCTGGCGCTTCATTTCCGCCACGGTCTTGTCGAAGAGCGAGTTGACGAGATCCTGCATCGACTGCGGATTGACGGTTTCGCTCATGCTGGCCCAGAGGAGCTTGTCCTGCGCGATGTCGTAGACGTGCGACTCGAGGCTGATCACGGTGTCCGTTCGCAGGTAGCCCGGGTCGTACACCGCGCCCCAACCGTAGCCCCAGTACCCGTAGAACGATCCGTACGGCGCCGGGCCCCACCAGGTGGTGCCGGGCACGTAAGTCTGCTGGCGCTCGCTCGACACGTAGCGGACCACCACCGCGCCGTCGAACCCGGCCGCCGCGATCTTCACCTTGGCGCGCGCGGCATCGCGCGTCTCGTCTTCGGTCAGCACCTCGTACGAGGCCTGGGAATTCGCGATGCGGCTCACCATGTGCGACTCCAGGCTCCGCCGCGTCGCCTGCTCACGCGTTTGGGCGGCCACCAGGACCTTGCGAAAGCGCACGGCCTGCGCGTCAGGCGCCTTCCATGTCGCGGTGAGTTTCGTGGACGTCCCGCAGGCCACCAGCGCGACGAGGGCGCCGACGACCGCCACACGAGAATCGAGTCTCATCAGGTTCTCCTCTCAGCTCAGTCGATTGACGCCACGGCCCTGGGCCGGCGGCGCGTGATCTAGAAAAGCAGCTTCCAGCGTACCGCGAAGAACGTCCGCGTCTTCGATCCGACGGCGAAGGGATCGACGAACTGGAGGTCGGCGGTCACGAGGCTCCACGGCGCGATCGCGACGTTGTAGTACAGCTCGCCGGCCTGCTCGTTGCGGATGCGGACCGGCTGCAGCGCGTCCTTGAAGTCGCTGCTCAGGCCGTTGAGCGAATAGCCGACGCCGAACGTGTCGTTGGGCCGGCCGCGCAGCAGCGCGTGACCGCCCACGCCCAGGATCAGAAACGGCTGAATCGGCGTCGGATTGGCGTCCGAGACGCCGAGCACGCCAAAGACACCGAAGTGCTTCGTGGCGTCGTTCGGATCGACGGCCAGCGCCTGATCGAAGGTGATGTTCAGGGTCCACGCGCCGGTCTTGAGCTCGGCGGGTTGGTTGAACGGCGGCAGCAGCAGCCAGACGCTCTGATCCAGCGACGTCGCGGAGACCGAGCTGATCTCGCCGCCCACCGAGTAGTGCCCGGGCAGGCTGAAGGGCTTCACCGGCAGCACCACGTTCCAGAGCACGGTCGCGCCGTTCTTGAAAAAACCCTCGTCGGTCGACTCGATGAGGCCGGCCGTCGCGACCGGCTCGGCGCCGCGGAGCACGGTGAAAATCACGCCCTCGGCGACCGGCGGCACGGTCCGGATCGACATGGTCGGCAAGACGAACGACAGGTTCATGAACTTGTCCTCGCCACGACCGCCGGTGTACGGCTGGCGGTAGAGATCGATCATGTTGAACCGGCCGACCGACACCGCGACGTGCGGGTTGAGCGTCTGAGTGAAGTTCAGGGCGCTCAGCCGCGCCTTCGTGTCCATGTTCTCGGGAAACAGCAGCGCGGTGTTCGTCGGGATCAAGGTGCCGCCGCTCAGCAGCGGGACATCGCCGTAACGAATCTCCACGTGCGCGGCCATCGAGAGCCCCTTCCAGGCTAGCTTGCTCAGATCGGAGACGTCCTCGATGTCGAACTTGCCGCCGTAGAAGTAGCTCTGCTCGACGGTCTGGTCCGTCAAGCTGTCGCGCTTGGGCGCCCAGTCGAAGAATTGCGTGAAGCTGACATCGAACTTCGTGCCGTTGGACTGCATCTTGGTGCGCGTGCCGCCCCAGTCGCCGAACAATCGTTCCCGCGTCAGCAGATCGCCCAGCCCTCCAGACGTCGCTGGCGCCGGCGTTTGCGGCGCTGCGATCGCGGGCAGCGCCAGCGGGACATCGTCACGCGTCTGCGCCGACGCCGCGGACACCGCCATGCCGAAAGACGCCGCGGACAATCCCACCGCCGCGCCGAATCTGACCGCACGTGCCCTCACCCCTGCCGTTGTTCGCCTCATCCACTGTCCTTTCGAAGAATCGGGAGCCTGGCCCGACAAGAGTGCCGTGCCGCCTTGCAGTGAGTCAAGGATCGATGTGTTGATCGTTGGCGCAATACAAGCCCGGCGGAGTACCGGTCGCGGCTTCGTTCGACGGCGAACGACGGGGCGAGCCCTGAATTGCCGTGATACCGTCCTGCTGTGAGCGCCCGGCGGCTGTGGTCGGTGATCGCCCTCGTCCTTTGTGTCGTTCTCTGGCCAACTCCGGCGCTCGCCTTCGGCCACGGCAAAGTCGATCGCGTCGAAAAGCAGAACGGCGACGTCGTGACGGTGGAGGTCCTGAGCCTGCTCCGCGGCCTGCTCAAGGTCAAGACCGACGGGATGGGCACCATCAGCATCGAGTGGCGTCAGGTGGTGCGGCTCACGAGTCCCGCGCAGTTCGACGTGGAGCTGACGTCAGGTGTCCGGGTACTTTGGCGCGCTCAGCAGTCCGGCCGAGAACAAGCTCGTCGTGAGCGGCGCGCCGCCCGGCGTGGTCTTCGACATGGCGGACGTCGTCCGCATGACGCCCCTCGATCAGGCCTTCTGGCGGCAGCTCGACGGGTCCGTCAACCTGGGCTTCACGTTCACGCAGGCCGATCAGCGCCTGCAGTGGTCCTTCGACGCCGGCGTAACTCGTACAACGGCGAAGTTCGTGACGCGCGCGAACTTCGACGCGATCCTGACGGTCGAGGACACCGACTCGCATCAGAACCGCAATACGTCGTCGGTGGCGGTCGAGCGGCAAATCGGCCGGCGGTGGTTTACGGCGGTCTTCGGTCAGGCGGACCACAACGAGGAGCTCGGTCTCGACGTGCGCGCGCTCGGCGGCCTCGGGTTGGGTCGGAGTGTGTTCCAGACCAATCGCGTGATCCTCGCGCCCTACGCTGGTCTGACCTACACGCAAGAACGCTACACGGACGAGCCGGTCAGCAATCTGCTCGAAGCGGTGGCTGGCGTGCGCGCCGACTGGTTCACCTTCGGCGACTACCAGACCGACCTCATCTTCCTGGAACAGACGTTTTTCGACCTCAATAACTCGAATCGCGTCCGCGTCGAGATGAAGACGACGTTCAAGCAGGAGGTCCTGAAGGATCTCTACTGGAATCTGAGTCTGCTCGAAAGCTTCAACGGCGCGCCGCCGACCGGCCAGAAGAAGAACGACCTCACGCTGTCGATGTCGCTCGGCTGGTCCTTCTGACGGGTTCGCCGGAACCGCGGCTACATCGCCGCCGCGGCACCCGGTGCCGACCGGATCTCGTCCTTCGGCACGCTGTTGGCACGCGCGCCACTCAGCCGATCCGCCATGCGGACAAGCTCGGCCAGCGAATCGGCCTTCATCTTTCGCATCACCCGCGCCCGGTGGGTCTTGATCGTCTTGAGCGTCGTGCCGAGCTTCTCAGCCACGAACTTGTTGGGGATGCCCGTGACGACGAGCGCCATCACCTCGCGTTCGCGCGGTGTGAGCGTGTTGCGCAACCCCTCGAGCCGCCGGCGCTGCTCCAGTTCCTCGAGCCGCTGCAGGTCGATCTCCGATCGCCCGATTGATGCTGTCGAGCAGGTCCTGACTGTTGATGGGCTTGACGAACACGTCGACGGCGCCGGCTTTCATCGCGCGGACCGCGATGCCGACGTCGGCATACCCGGTGACGAAGATCACCGGAAGCGGAATGCCCCGATCCGCGAGGAATTGCTGCGCATCGAGCCCGCTCGCGCCTGGCAGTCGCACGTCGAGGATCGCGCACCCGCACTGACGCTCGTCCACATGCTCCAGGAACTCGTCAACCGACCCGTACGCCTGACAGGCCAGGCCGACCGACTGCACCAGACGCATCAGGTACCCCCGGACCGAAGCCTCATCGTCGACAACAAAGACAACCGCTGGACGTGGCTGCATGGAAACCCTCGTCGCTCTTGGACTTGCCTCCCCGCCGGCCGGGGTGCGGCGGGAACGGCTATTCTACTCCTCGTACAAAGGTGAGACTCACCTCGTTCCTACGGCTGATGCAAGCCAGTCGCCAGCTTCGAAACCGGGGCTGGACCCGTCCTCTTGGCCGCCCGGCCGGATCGATCGGGTAGTCTTTACATGCTGTGTCCCGCCGGGCGCCCAGGGTAGGCAATGAGGCGCCCACGCCCAGGAGGGAAGTCATGCAGTCACGCGATTTCAGCGGGCAACCGCGGCGAGGGCCCCAGCGAGCGTTCGCGGCGGCCCGCCGGGCGCCGCCGAGGGCAGCGCGGCCGCCTGCCGCGTTGGCGGCAGCAGCGTGCCGTGGACGTTCATCTCGCCCGTCGTGTTCAGGTCCATCCAAGTCTGATCGGTGGTGCCCGTAATCACGCCCGGCTGCGGTACTCGAGAGCCCCCAGTTCTCGTCGATCTTGACCGTCCCGACGAATACCTGGGTCATGAACGTCAGCGTGCCGTCCGTGGCGATGTTGGCCGTGAAGTCCGTCGATCCGAGCAGCCCGAGCGTCGTGCGACCGCTGACGACGTCGGCGTTCTGCTGCAACTGGAGGCCGTACTGGAAGCCCTTGCCCGACGGAAAGCTGGCGCAAAGGTCGGCGTCGGCAAAGCCTTCAGTCTGCATGCAACTGGCGATTGAATAGGTGCCTATCCAGGATCCGCCGTAGTTGGGCACGCACCCGGATCGCCTTCGACCCGCGCACGCCCTGGTACTCCACGCTGATCGTGACTTCCCCGCTGGCGACGCCAAGAACGCGACCGGAACGCGCGTCGACGGTCGCCACGCTGGCGGCGCTGGTGCTCCAGGCGACGAGTGACAGCGTCGTCGTCGCGCCCGTCGAGAGCGTCGCGACCGCGGTGAAGGTTTCCGGCGTGCCCAGGAACAGCGTCGGACCGCTCGACTTCACCTCGATCGCGGTGATTGCCGCCGACGGATTCGGCGCGGGCGTCGCCGAGCCTCCCGATGAGCCATTTCCGCAACCGGCGGCCAAGGCCATCGATCCCACGACGACAGTCGCAAGCGCTTTCTTCACCAGCAGTCCCCTGGCGCGCGCTCCGACTTCCGTGGTCGTTGCGCATCGCACCGTGCGACGGCATGCATACTTCGACGATTACCAGCCAAACGCTTCATCATGAACGGCGATCATGCCGGGCATCACCACCATGCGGTGGCGTCAACGCCGCGCGGCAGGAACGATGGACGACATGGTTACCCTGCTGCTGCTCGGCCTGCTCGCGATCGGCCCCGGAGCCGCGGCGCCGACCGGCAGGGCCCCGTTGCCGCATGTCCGCCCGCTCGATCCTGTCGCCGCCGATCTCCTTTCGTCCGGATCGCGAGGTTCGTCCACGTTCCTGTCTCTCGTGTCGGGGCTCGATCGCTCCAGTACCCTCGTTGTCTACGTCGCGACGACCCCGCCACCCGGCGGGCGCGGATCGATCGTGTTCGTGGGCCGCGCGGCGGGCGTGACGTATCTGCTGATTCACGTCAGTCTGGCCCAGACCGCCCTTGACCGGATTGCCGTCCTCGCCCACGAACTGACCCACGCGAACGAAGTGGCCAACGCCCGGGTTCCGATCGCCAGCGACGCCGATCTCGCCGGTCTCTACGCGGATATCGGCACGGACTCGACCGGCAGGCATCTCGAATCGCGCCTGGCGGTGCGCCTCGAACGAGCGGTACATCGCGAAATCGAACGCTAGGCTCGTCGCGCCCCCCAAATCGACGCCCATTCGGGGGCCGCATGGCTGCTATGACGGAAATACATGTCTTGATGTCGACACATGCATTGCGTAGCATGGGTGGCTGGCCGGGCCCCCACGGCCCTGGAAGAAAGTCAGTACTTCTATGGACCTCGAGCTTCGTCATCTTCGGCTGGTCACGGCGGTGGCTGACTGCGGCAGCCTCACGCGCGCCGGCGCCGTCCTTCATCTCACGCAGTCGGCGTTGAGCCATCAGCTCCTCGACATCGAGGATCGTCTCGGCGCGCGGCTGTTCCATCGACTCGGCCGCCGGATGGTCCCGACCCCGGCCGGCGAACGACTCCTCGCCTCGGCGCGATCGGTGCTCACCGAGCTCGGCGCGGCAGAGGATGCGATCCGTGCGGGCATGCAGCCGCCGGCCGTGCCGTTGCGGATCACGACCGAGTGCTACACGGTCTACCACTGGCTTCCACCCGTGCTGAAGACACTGAAGGAGCGGCATCCCACCGTCGAGTTGCGCATCGACGCGGAAGCCACGAAGAATCCGCTGACGTCGCTGCTGTCGGGCAATCTCGACCTCGCGATCATGAGCACGCCGGTACGCAACCGTCACCTCGTCTCGTTCGATCTCTTCGAAGACGAGCTGATGCTGCTCGTCGCCTCGACGCATCCTCTCGCGCGACAGGCAGGCGTGCGCCTGCAGGATTTCCGCGATCTGACGATGTTCACCTACTCTCCGCGGGAGGAGAGCACGTTCATCAATGAGACGCTTCGCCAGGTCGGCGTCGCGCCCGCCGCCGTACATCCGGTGCAGATCACCGAGGCGCTGATCGAGCTGGTCCGAGCGGGGCTGGGTGTCGCCGTCCTCGCGCGATGGGCGGTGCAGCCGCACGTCGAAGCCGGGCGCGGGTTGAGCGCGCTGCCCATCACTGCGGGCGGACTGTTCCGTCAGTGGCGGGCCGTGGTGCCGCGGCGTCTGGCGGGATGCGAGCACGTGAACGAGCTCATCCGGCTGGTCATCGCGCACGCTCCGCCGTCGCGAACGCGCGAGACGCTGCCGTTCCGCAGGCGGACGCCGGTCGCGGGCTGACCGCTAATCCTCAGCGCCCGCGGCGACGGCCGCAGCCCTGTAAGCCGCTTACAGATCTGTCGTCGCGGCGCTGACGCCGCATCCCATCTGATTCACCAACGCGGCCGCACCCGCCAAAAATGGCCGCGAGACGTCGCTTTGCGCGCCCACTTCTTGGTACCGGGCTTGCCTTCATTCCGGTGCCGTGCCGGAAGACTCCCCGCAGATCGCTGAGACCCCGGAGGCCGAGGCGTCCGGACGAGAGCGTCGCGTGTACCGCCGCGTGCCGGCGGATCAGCTGCCGGTCACCGCGGCGTTTGCGCCGGGCCCAGATGTCCGACTGGTCGACCTCTCGCGCGGCGGCGCGCGCTTCGAATGCGAGCGCCGGCTGCTGCCAGGCTCGACGGTCGCGCTGCGCCTGGTGACGCCCGACGGCGCGCTCGTCGTCCGCGGCCGGGTGGTCCGATCGCGCATCGCCAAGATCGATCAGTCCGGCCTCGTCTATGAGGTCGCGGCCGCGTTCAACGAGACGCTCACCGCGCTCGCCGACGAACCGCCGCAGGAGCCCGCCCCGGCCGAGGCTCCGGCGTCGGCCGTCGAATCGTCGCGCCCGGCCGCCGAGCAGACCGACACCGAGACCTGGACCGCGACCGTGACGACTGTCACGGCCACCGTCGCGCAGTCGCGCGAAGAGTTGCGCGAGATCTTCAATGGCAACAACTGGTAGCGTCCGCGATCTCGGCGCGCACGTCCGGCGGGTGCGGCAATGAAGGTCCTCTATCTGGCCGGGGAGGGCGGCAGCGATGCCGCCACGACCGAGCAGATTGCACGCGCCGCCCCGCAGCTCCACGTGACGCCTGCCGCCTCGCTCGAAGAGGCGGTCGCCGAGACTCGCAGGGGCGGGTGGACGGGCCTGCTCTTCTCGCCGACGTTCGCCGCCGCGCAGGTCGTGACCATGATCGCGAAGCTGCGCCGGGACCGCGTCCCCATCGCCATCGTCCCGGTCGTCACCATCTGGGACCAGGAGTTCTTCGCCAGCGCCGTGGCGGCGGGCGCCGACGACGTGCTGCTCATCCGCGGCGAGGCGGCCGTGCATTCCGCGGAGACGCTGAGCCGCATTCGTCACAGCCCGCATCTGGTCCCCGCCGAAGAGCGTCGCCTCCGCGCGCTCTACATCGGCAAGGACACGCTCGTCTGGAACCTGCTGGAGCAGGTGCCGTTTCTCAAGGCCGAGCGCGCGGCGTCCACGGCCGACGGCGCGATTGTCGGACGCCAGCCGGTGCCGGGCACCGACCCGCTCAACACCGACACCGTCATCATCGACGACGAGCCGGCGGACGCGCCGCCGCTGCAGGTCGTCAAGTTCATTCGCGCGCATGCCCCGGATCTTCCGGTCGTGGTGCTGGCGGGGCCCACCGCCGGCGAGACCGCGTCCGGCGTGCTCGACCTGGGCGTGGACGACTGCATTCCGAAGAGCGGCATCTACCGCCGCCGGCTGATTGCGTCGCTGAATCGCATCTATCAGCGCCACGAGCTGGCGCTGCAGCATGTCGCCGTCAAGACGCGCGAGACCCGCCTGCGGCAGATTGTCGAAAACCTGCCGGAAGCGCTGGCAATCGTGAGCGCGGACGGCACCGTCCTCGCCGTGAACGCGGCCGGCCTGCCGTTGTTCGGCGTCACGCGGCCGGCCGACATCGTCGGGCGCGAGCTGCTGACGCTGGTCAAGCCCGAACAGCAGGAAGACGCGCGCGCGTTCATCGCCCGTGTGTGCGGCGGCCAGCCGGGCGGCATGTCGATCGAAATCGACGCGCTCGACAAGGTCCGCCGGGCGCTCCAGGTCGATGCGACGACGCTCGAGCGCGACGCCCGCGGGGCTCGGGGCGCCATCGCGGTGCTGCGCCCGCCGCGCCAGCTGACGCCGCCGGAAGCGAAAGCGATCCAGGCGAAGGTCGAGGCGATTTCCACCGCGGCCGATCAGCGCGTGCGCGCGGCCGCCGCCGACGTCCAGAAGCTGGCCGACACGCACCGCGCCGAGCGATCGGCGTGGGACGCCGCGCGCGCCCAGCTCGAGGAGCGCCTCCAGGCGCTGATGACCGATGCCGACGCGCGCCAGGGCATCGACATGCGGCTGGCGTCGGCCGAGACGGAATTGCGAGAGATCGCGTCGGCGCGGGAACAACTCAGCGCCGATCTCGCACAGGCCCGGACCGAGCTCGCGGTCGCGCTCGCCGCCCGCCAGCGGCTCGAAACCGACATGGCCGCCGCGCACGCGGACGCCGCGACCGTACGCGCCACCTACGAGCGGGAACGCGAGCAGTGGGCGCGTGACCAGGCGACCTTCGCCCAGCAGCGCCAGGAACTGCAGTCGGCCGTCGACGCGCACGGAAACCTCGACCGTCAGGTCGAGAGCGCGCAGGCTGCGGTCCAGTCCCTCACCGCCTCGCGCGACGAGCTGACCGCACAACTCGAGGCGGCGCGCGCGGAGCAGCGTCAGGCCATCGAGGAACACCTCGTCGAGCGCAACGCCGCCGAGACGTACCGGCGATCGCTCGAAGCGCGGGTCCAGGAATCGCGCGGCGACGTCGACGCCCGCGCGCGGCTCGAACGCGAGCTGGCGGATGCCGAACAGGCCCGAGGCGCCGCCGAGCGGTCGCTCGAGGCCCTTGCGAGCGAGCTGGCGGCCGCGCGCGCCGAAATCGACACGCTGCGGTCGACGCTCGATCGCGCCCAGCACGACGCGCAGGCGTCGCGGCAGGACGTCGACGCCATGCGCGACGAGCTCGACGCGGCCCGGGCCGCGCGGGCGGCCGACCGCGCCACGCTCGACCGGGTCGACGGCGAACTCGCATCGGTCCGAGCGGCCCTCGCCACCCGTAGTGACGAACTCGAGGCGGCGCGTGCCGAGCGCGACGCCGCGCGGCTGGCCGAACAGCGCATCCGCGACGACCAATCCGAGGAACGCGCCGCCGCGGAAGTCGCGCGGGCCCAGCAGGACGCCCGTCTGGCCGACGCGCAGGCCGCCGCCGTGGCACGCGTCGAACTCGAGGCGCGGCTCGAGGCCGCGCGCGCCGACCTGCGACAGGCGACCGACACCTTCAGCGCCGAGCGTGCCGGTTGGGAGGCGACCCGCCGCCAGCTGGAGTCGCGCCTGCACGAGATGCAGGCCGCCGCCGGCGCGCGGAGCGACATCGAAGCGCAGCTCGACGCCGTCCGGGTCGAATTGCAGCAGGCCCGCGAGGCGGCCGCACGTGACCGCGCCGCTGCCGACCACCTGCAGCGCTCGCTCCAGCAGCAGCTCGACGACGAGCGCCGCGCGCACGCGCACGACCGCGACGCGTGGCAGGCCGACCGCGAGACGTCGGAGGCCCGCGCGATCGAAGCCGACTCGGCCCAGAGCGAACGCCGCGCGCTGGAGGATCGGCTGCGAGATCTCGAGGCGCGTCATGCCAGGGTGGTGGAAGCGCAGGCCGTGGATTGCGCGGCCCGGCTCCGCGAGCAGGCCGAGCTCGAAGCGCTGCGCGCGGCTGTGGACGAGGAACGCGCGCGGCGCATCCGGGTCGACGACACCCTCGCGCTGACCAAGGCCGAGGCCGACGAGCGCGTGATGGCGCTGGAACTGGCAGCGGCGGTCGATTGTCGCGCCATCGAGAGCCGACTCGAAGACGCCGAAGGCCGCGCGACCCGTCTGGCCGCCGAAGCCCGTGACGCCGAGCGCCGGCTGGAAGCGCATCTCGCGCAGCGCTCCTCGCACGACCACCGGCTCGCCGCCAGCGAGCTGTTTGGCTGCGCGCTCACGACCATCGAAGGCCGGCTCCTCCGCTGCAACGACACGTTCGCGCGCATCTTTGGATACGAAGACGCGCGCCAGGCAATCGTCTGCGCGGAGGGCGCGCCCTTCCCGCCGATGGCGGGGCGCGACCTGCTCGACGCGCGCCTCATCGCCGACCGATTGATTCTCGCGCATCGAGTCCTGCCTCGAGCGCGCCGACGGATCGCCCGTCACCGTCATCGAGTCAGCGGCCCTCGTGCCGGTGCCCTTGGATCTCCTTACGCCCGACGGCGACGACGAAGTCGTCGAGCGCCTGGTCGTGGACATGTCAGGTCCCTCGGCGCTCGAGAACCGCCTGCGGCAGGCACGGCGACTCGAGGAAGTCGGCACGCTGGCGTCCGCGATGGCGCCCGACATCGCCACGCTGCTCTCGTCGATCGACGAAGCGGGCGCCGACCTCGCGAGCGGATTGCGCGGCAACGAGTCGCAGCGCACGCGGGCCGAGCAGATTCGGGCTCGCGCGGCCCGTGCCGCCGAACTGGTGCGGCAGCTGGCCGCGTTCAGCCGCCGCCAGGGCCAGGCGCCGCCGCCCATCGACCTGAACGACGCGGTCACGCGCGTCCAGCCCATCCTCACGCGCCTCGTCGGCGCGCACGTGGACTTCGCCATTCAACTCGGCAAGGCTGACGGCATCGCCGCGGGCGAAGACGACCTGGAGCAGCTGCTCACGACCCTGGTCGTGTCCGGACGCGACCTGCTGCCCGTCGGCGGCGCGCTCCTGCTCGAGACGCGCCGGCTCGATTTCGAACAGACCGCCCACGACTCCGACGATTGCGTCGGCCCGGGCGTGGTGCTGTCAGTCACGGCTTCCGGCTACGGCGTCCAGCCGGCCCAACAGGCGATCGGCGTCGAAGTCGTCGCCCGTCGCTGCGGCGGCGAAGTGCGAATGTCGGGTGACGCGGGACGCCGCGCCGTGCTCGAGGTCTACTTCTCGCGCTGCGGCGCCGCGCCAGCCCGGCCCACGGCCAGAATGGGCGGCGACACCGACGGCGAGCCCGCGCGGTACTGGAGCTGGACGCCCGACTGAGCCGCGCGCCGCGGCACTCCGGCGCATCCACCCGGCCCGTCGCTCACGCGACACGTCATACTGGCTGCACGCCGATGACGTCGATCCGAAACGCCAGCGCAGCCGATGCGCCTGCGCTCCACGATCTAATCAACCGGGCGTACCGGGTCGAGCGCTTCTTCATCGGTGGCGATCGCGTTTCTCTGGATGACATTCGCAGCCGGCTCGCGCGCGGCGTGTTCCTGGTCGGCGAGCAGGCCGGCGTCATCTGCGCGACGGTCTACGTCGAGCTTCACGGCGACCGCGGGTACTTCGGGCTGCTCGCCGTCGATCCGGAGCGACAAGGCGGGGGCTGGGGCCGGCGGATGATCGCCGCCGCCGAACACCACTGCCGGCAGGCCGGCTGCCGCGCCCTCGACATCCACGTCGTCAGCCTGCGCACGGAGCTTCCGCCGTTCTACGAACAGTTCGGCTACGTCGAGACCGGCGAGCTGCCGTTCGTCGATCCGCGCCCGCACCGCCCCTGCCACCTGATTGTCATGACGAAGACACTCAGCGACTGAAGTCATTGGTTGCGAAGCGTCTCCCCGGGATCGACCGCAGCCGCCCGGCGCGCGGGCAGCCAGCTCGCCGCCGCGGCGATCGCGACCAGCAGGCCGGCCATCGCCGCGAAGGTCGCAGGATCGGCGGCGCCGACGCCATACAGCACGGCCTTCAGGAACCGGCTGAGCGCGAGCGCGATGCCGGCGCCGGCGGCCACGCCGAGCACCGTCAGCCCGACGCCGCGGCGGACGACCATCGCCAGCACCTGTCCCGGCCGCGCGCCCAGGGCGAGCCGCACGCCGATCTCGCGGCGCCGCTCGCTGACGAGCGCCGCCAGCATGCCGTAGATCCCGAGTGCCCCGAGCGTCAGCCCGACCAGCCCGAAAGCCCCCAGCAGCACCGTGAGCAGCCGCGGCCGCGTCAGCGCAACGCTGACGGCGTCGTCGAACGTGAAGACGTCCGTGATCGTCTGGTCGGGGTCGATGGTCCAGATCGCCTGGCGGATGGCATTGGCCATGGCGCGCGGATCGCCCGCCGTCCTGGCGACAATCGTCGTCTTGACGCGCGCGTTCTGCAGGTTGTGGAGGTACATCGTCGGGACGCGCGGGGTCGGCCATCGCCAGCTGGCGAATGTCGTTGACGACGCCGATCACCTCGGCCGGGATGTTCCGGCCGAGGAGCAGCCGCTGACCGACGGCGCGCGGGCCGGCCAGGTACTGCCGCGCGAAGGCTTCGTTGATCACCACGACGAGCGGCGCGTCGGCGCGATCGCGGGCGGTGAACTCGCGTCCGTCCACCATCCGCGCGCCGATCGTGGCGAAATATCCGTCGCTGACGTGGATGACGGTCGCGCTGGGCGGATCTTCTCCAGGCGGCACGGCGCGACCTGGAAGCGCGAAGCCGTTGCGCTCGCCGTTGCCGCGAAACGGCGCGTCCTTGACGGCCGCGGCGGACTGGACGCCCGGCAGCGCCCGGACGGCGTCGATGACCTGTTCGTAGAAGATCGTGTACGGCGACGCCGTCAGGGGGCCACGCTGGACCACCGCCGCGGGCGCGCCGTGGCGATCGGAGTCGATCGTGAACTGGACGGCAATCAGGTGATCGGGCCGGAATCCAGGGTCCACGTCGAGGAGCGCCAGAAAGCTCCGGCTCATCAGCCCGGCGCCGATGACGAGCGCCATGGCGACGGCCACTTCACATACGACCAGAACGGCGCGGACGCGATGATTGCCGGCGGTCGTGATGCTTCGGCTCGTGTCGTGCAGCAGCTGCTGGGCGTCGTCGCGAGAAGTGCGCAGCGCCGGTACGAGACCGAAGACGAGGCCGGTCGCGATCGACACGCCGGCCGCGAACAGCAGGACCGTCGTGTCGAGCGTCACATCAGCCGCGCGCGGGATCTGACCGGCGCCGAGGGCCAGAAAGCCGCGGACCAGCCCAGTGGCGAGCAGCAGGCCCAAGACGCCGCCGACGCACGAGATCACGAGGCTTTCGGTGAGCAGTTGCCGGATCAGGCGTCCGCGCCGGGCGCCCAGCGCGAGCCGCACGGCGATTTCGCGGCCGCGGCCCATGGCGCGCGCCAGTTGCAAAACGGCCACGTTCACGCTGGCAATCAGCAGCACGAGCCCGACGGCGCCCACGAGCACGAGCAGGCCGGCGCGGACAGGCCCGGTGACGACCTCTGCCAGGGGCACGACGGTCGCACCGTCCCAGGCACGGTCCTCGGGAAACTGCGCGGCAAGCCGCCCGGTGATGCCTTTCATCTCGGCCAGCACGCCCGCTTCGCCGATCGCCGGCGCCGCGCGCGCGATCACGTTCAAGACACGCACCTGCCGCAGGCGCGGAATCGCGGAATCCGGAATCGTGGAGTAGGGCACGAACACGTCCGCGCTGTCGGTCGGAAACCGCATCGACTCGGGCAGCACGCCCAGCACGTCGTAGGCGACGCCATTCAAGGTCAGCGACGAGCCGATCGCCGAGGGCGCGCCGCCAAACTCCCGGCGCCAGAACCCGGCCGTCAGCACGACGACGGTGTCCTTGCCGCCGCGCACCATCTCGTCTTCGCGCGGCAGTCTGCCGAGCTGCGGCTGAACGCCGAGCGTCGTGAAGAATCCTGGCGTCACATAGACCGCCGCCAGACGCCGGGGCGCGCCGCGGCCGGTCAGATCGACGCCCGATGAGCCTTCGCTGTAGAAGTAGCCGCCGAGATCCTCGATGGTCCGCCGGCCGGCGCGCCAGTCGTCGAGGTCGACTGGTGAGACCGAAGCGCGAAGGAGCCCGCCGGTACGGTTGGCGGAGTACACGGCGTAGAGCCGATCGGGCTGCGGGAACGGCAGCGGGCGCAGCAGCACGCCGTTGACGATCGAGAAGATCGCGGTGTTGGCCCCGATGCCAATCGTCATCGTGAGAATGGCGGTGACGGCAAACGCCGGCGCGGCGCGAAGCCGCCGCCACGCGTAGGTCAAGTCGTGTCGCAGGTCGTGCATGTAGCGCTCCCTTCGTCTGGCGCGGGTCACCTGTTCGTCGATCTGCCGCATGTACTGCCGCGCGTCGTCCACGTCGCCGAACTCGCGCAGCGCCTGGGCGCGGGCGGCCGCGGGCAGAAGGCCGGCGGCGACCAGGTCGCGCACGCGCGACTCCAGGTGGAACTCGATCTCCAGGTCCACGTCGTCGCGCCGGCGGTCGTCCGACGGCGGGCGCGTCAGGTCGGCGCTCATGAGGACAGCACGTCGAACACGGCTGAGGCGTACCGGCGCCAGGCGGAGGTCTCCGCCCTCAGGCGCCGGCGGCCGGTCGGCGTCAGCCGGTAGTACCGCGCGCGGCGATTGTGTTCGGAGGTCCCCCACTCCGCGGCCACGCAGCCGGCGGCCTCGAGGCGACGCAGGGCCTTGTAGAGCGGAGCGTCTTCGATCTGCAGCGTACCGCCCGTGCGCTCGCGGACCCACCGCGACACCGCGTAGCCGTGGCGCGGTCCGCGCGCCAGCGCGCGCAGAATCAGGACGTCGAGGGTTCCGTGCAGCAGGTCGAGCGAGTCGCGCGGCATGCCTTCCCCTTCCGTGGTAAGGGGAATGGTAGCACGGCCCGCACGGGCCACGGCTAGCCGCGCTTGCGGACGACCCAGGTGGACATCGCCCGCTGGCCGTGCACGATCGTGGTCTTGAGCGGATCGAGGAGCTGCCCGCCGAGCGCGTCCGTCCGATCCCTCAGGAACGCCTCGTCCACCAGATACCGGTCGGTCCCGTCCGGCAGCCGGTAGCGGCGGCCGGTCGGGGCCAGCGGCTGGATCCCCGACTCGATGCCGCTCGTCGAGGCAAGCCGGCAGAACCAGAGTCCGCCGGGCGCGAGCAGCCGCCAGCTGCCCTCCAGCATCGCGTCGAACTGCCGATCGTCGCGCGCGAAGTGGAGCACTGCGCTGCTCACGACGACCGTCGCGTGGCGATCGGCCAGGGTGCAGCGCTCGATGGCCTCGACGCGAAACCGGTCGTCGGGCAGCGCCGGCGCGAGCGAGGCCGCCATCGCGCGGACGGCGGCAATCGCGTCCGCGTCGCCGTCGATGCCCCACACGTCGAATCCGGCACGGAGGAAGTAGACGAGATTTCGGCCCCAGCCGCAGCCAGCGTCGACGATCCGATCGCGGGCCGTGATTCGGCCGCGCAGCAGCTGGTCGAAGAGATAGATGTCGATCGCGCCGAACTCGGACTCGAGATCCATGGCGGGCTCCGGCCGAGCATCATCGCACGGCCGGGCCGGACGAGCGGGCGGAGCGCGCTACGCGCGGCGTGAGGAGATCAACAAGTCGAGCATCTCGCTCACCTGGTTCCGGTCGGGGTCGATGAACTGCAGACCGGTCAGGTAGCGAGTCGGACGATCGGGGCCAGGAGCGCGCCGCGAGTGGGCCACGCGCGCCTGGAGCGTCACCGAAATCGAGTCGTAGACGTCGATGCGAAGGAACTGCACCGACCCCACCTCGAGCGGCGTGTGCGTCTCGACCGAGCAGCCGCCCAGGCCGAAATCGCAGACGACGAGGGGCACGCCGAGGGATTCGAATTCGCCGTGGAGCGCGCCGAGCACGCTCAGACGCTCGTCCTGGCGGCGCTCGCCGCCGTCAGCGGCCGGCGTCTTCTCTTGCCGGGCTTCGGCGGCCTGCCGGACTGACTCGACCAGCGCGGCGATCTCGTTCGCGCTCGCCCGCGGCTGATCGGACGTCAGCGCGAAGCCGGTGACGTACAGCACCTCGGGGTCGCTCGCCATCATCCGGCTGTGCACGACCTGCGCGCGCACGACCAGCGGCGGGCGGGTGTCGGACTCGACCGACAGCTCGAAGTGGTGGACCGCGTCGCGCGGGAATTCCACCGCCGTCACGATCGAAAACCCGCCGGCGCTGATATCGCGGACGACGATCGGCAGAAACAACCCGACCAGATGACCGTGCACCTCGCCGAGCAGCTGCAGCCGCGGAGATCGCCGCCGCGGCACGGCCGGCGTCAGCGCAGCGGCGCTGGCGAGGACGGCTGGCGACGAAACACGTCTCGACATGTCGATCGATAGGGAGCAAGCGCTATGCCAGCGCGAATGGACCAGCGACGGCCAGCCAGAGGTCGTGCAGCCGCGGAAAACGCGGGCCCGCGCGACTCCCTCGCTCCCGGCAGATCCGCGACCGTCACAGGCTCGAACGGCCGGTGGCAATTCTGTGATCGGAGCGGCGGCCCGCGGCCCGGACCGGTCAGTCCCCCGGCGCCGGGAAGCATCCGAGCAGCCGGACCGGCCCGTGGCTCTCGAGCGCTCTGATGGCCTGGGCAACCCCGGCCGAACGCATGACCCGACCCTCGATGACGAACTCGTACTCGAAGGGCCGGCCGGCGACGGGCGAGCTGTCGAGGCGCGTGAGATTGATGTCGAAGCCCGCAAGGGCCTGCAGCGCCGCGGCCAGCGTGCCGGGGCGGTGCGCCAGACGCACGCCGAACAGCAGGCGGCAGGGCCCGGTCCCCACCGGCGGTCCCGGCGGCGGCGCGACTTGGATGAAGCGCGTGAAGTTCTCGGCGTGATCCTGCACGTGCTCCGCGAGAATCGCCGCACCGTACAGGGCGGCCGCGGCACGGCCGGCGATCGCGGCGCGCGACACCGTGCCGGCGTGCATCACCATCTGCAGCGCGCCGGCGGTGTCGAAGACCGGCACCGGTCGAATCGCCGGATGCGATCGCAGAAACCGCTCGCACTGCGCCAGCGCGATCGGATGCGACAAGACCTCGCGCACGTTCCCCAGCGTGGATCCAGGCGGCCCGGCGAGCACGTGATCGATCCGCTCGGTGGCCTCGGCGTGCACGATCAGGCCGCTCTCGAGGAGCAGGCCGATGCAGCCAGGCACCGGACCCGCCAGCGAGTTTTCCAGCGGCACGACGGCGCACCGCGCCTGGCCGGTCCGGACGGCCGCGAACGTGGCGGCGAGCGTCTCGCACGGCAGCAGCTTCGCCTTCGGACCGCACGCCTTGCGCGCAGCCTGTTCGCTGTAGGCCCCGGGCTGTCCCTGGTAGGCCGCGTCCGCAACCTGTAGCGTCCCCAACACCTCGTCGTTGTCCGCGCACATTCTGTCCTACTTCTCCCCCATTTCAGCCGCGAGAGTTTCGTCCATCACCAGCCGGAAAATCCGTTGCCGGGCGTCGGGCGGCCATGCGCACTCGACGCCCGCGGCGTGGCGCAGGACGTCGGCTTCCCGGTCGGGCGTGTGCAGCGGCAGGTCGAGCTGACGCTTGATCGTCGCGACCTGGCGGGCAAGTCGAAGCCGCTCGGACAGCAGGGCCAGCAGGCCCTCATCGATCGCGTCGATGACGTCGCGGCAGCGCGCCAGCGACGCGGACGCCGGCGCGACGGCCGCCCGCACGAAACGGCCGGCAATCGGCGCGCGCACGGCCAGCTGCCGCATCAGCTCGTCGAACGCGTCGCACGACAGCGCCTGGTCGGCGTCCGACCACGAGCTGGCGGGCGCGTGATGCACCTCGACGAGCAGCCCGTCGGCGCCAACCGCCAGCGCGGCGTGGGCCACCGGCGCGACGAGGTCGGCGCGCCCCGTCGCATGGCTGGGATCGACGAGCACCGGGAGATGACTCTGGCGCTTGAGCAGCGCGACCGACGCCAGGTCCGCGGTGTTGCGGGTCGCGCGCTCGAACGTCCGGATGCCGCGCTCGCAGAGGATGACGTTCGGATTGCCGTGCGCGAGCAGGTACTCCGCAGCCAGCAGCAATTCCTCCACCGTCGCGGCGAAGCCGCGCTTCAGCAGCACCGGCCGGCCGCACGCCGCCGCTTCGCGAAGCAGCGACGTGTTGTGCATGTTCCGCGCGCCAATCTGGACGACATCGGCCGACCGGCAAACGCGCGCCAGCTGGGCGGCGTCGAGCGCCTCGCTGACGACGGGCAGGATCGGACGCGCGGTGTCCTCGAGGATCGCGAGGCCGTCTTCGCCAAGCCCCTGGAAGGCATACGGCGAGGTCCGCGGCTTGAAGGCGCCGGCGCGAAACGCGGCGGCACCGGCCCGTGCGACGCGCGACGCAATCGCGTCAACCTGCGACCGATCCTCGACCGAACATGGTCCCGCGATCACCACGAACTCCGTGCCGCCGATGACGGCATCGCCGACGCGCACCAGCGTCGTCGGTCGCCCGCCGCGCGCGGCCAGCCGGTACGGTGCCGGCGTGCTGCTCTCGTCGTCCATGTCGCCCCCAAAATGAAAAAGGCCCGCGTCCCTTTCGGGAGCGGGCCTCGTCGATGCCACGAATCAAGTCGCGTCAGCCCACTCCCCTAGCCTCCGGGGCCAAAAAAGCAATAGGCAAACGCAAACGCCGACATGCTCGCCGGCCGGGCGAGAGATTCACAGGACGAGCACGCGCGCGTGCCGCAGAGCATGTGCTCACACGCTAGCGCGACGGTCGGCGGCCTGTCAAACCCGCTGGCCGCCACGTCGTTCGCCGCGGGTCCGGCGTGGCGCCGCTGGCCAGCCTGAAGGGGACATTTCTATCGAGTCAAGAACGGGGACATTTTTAACGAGCTTTGACAGGCGTCCGGCGCGGCTTTGACGTGACGACCGTTCCGGTGCAGACTACGGTCATGCGTCCCCGGGGATTCGAGGCCTGCCCCTGTAGACGGACCGGGTCCGGCCGGGCGACGTGTGCGCAGACATGACAGACCGCTAGATCAGATCGATCCACACGATTCGCCACGCCAGGCCCGGACATGTTCCGGGCCTTTTGCTTTTACAGGGATGTTTGGAGCACGAATGTCAACGAATTCGACCAGCGGCGCGAGACCTCCGGCAGCGACAAGCATCGGCTCGCTCGTCGGCCGCACGCCCCTCCTGCGGCTCGAGGCGTTCGAGCCGCGGACCGGCGTCGAGCTCTACGCGAAGATCGAATCGCGCAATCCGGGCGGCTCCGTCAAGGACCGCGCGGCGCTCGCCATGATTGAGGATGGCGAGCGGCGCGGCGCCCTGACCGTCGATCGGATCCTGCTCGACGCGACGTCAGGCAACACCGGAGTCGCCTATGCGATGCTCGCCGCCGCGCGCGGCTACCGGGTGCGGCTGTGCGTTCCGGCCAACGTCACGCCCGAGCGGCTGCGGCTGATGCGCGCGTACGGCGCCGAAATTCGTCTGACCGATCCCATGGAAGGCAGCGACGGCGCCATCCGCGAGGCGCGGCGGCTGTTCGACGCGGAGCCAGACTTGTACTTCTACCCGGATCAATACAACAACCCGCTCAACTGGCAGGCGCACTTCGACACGACCGGCCCGGAGATCATCGAGCAGACCGGCGGGCGAATCACCCACTTCGTCGCCGGCCTCGGCACGAGCGGCACCTTCATCGGCACCGGCCGCCACCTCCGCGGCTGGCGGCCGTCGGTGCGGCTCATCTCCGTCGAGCCCGACTCCCCCCTCCATGGCCTCGAGGGGTTGAAGCACATGGCCAGCGCGATCGTGCCGGGCATCTACGATCCAACCCTTGCCGACGACACTGTCAGGATCGGCACCGAGGAAGCACACGGGCTGACGCGCCGGCTGGCCAGAAACGCCGGCCTGCTGGCGGGGCCCTCGAGCGGCGCGGCGCTGGGGGCCTGTTTGCGCCTCGCACGGGCCATGCGCCACGGGGTCATCGTCACCGTCTTTCCCGACAGCGGCGAGCGGTATCTGACCGAGTCGCTGTGGCGCGACGGCCCGCCATGGACCTGGAGCGCACGGACGCGCGATCGCGCTGCCGGACGATGTGGACGCCGAGATTCGCCGCCATGCCGCGGCGGCCTATCCGGACGAATGCTGCGGCGCGCTGCTCGGCCCCGGTGCCGGCTGCGTGGACGAAGCCTTCCCGCTCGACAACCAGACGACCGGCGAGCGGCGACGGCGCTTCGCCGTCACGCCCGACGACTATCGCCGCGCCGAAGCGCGCGCCGCCGCCTCCGGACGGGAGCTGCTCGGCTTCTACCATTCGCATCCCGACCACCCGGCCGTGCCATCGCCGTTCGATCTCGATCATGCGTGGCCGAATCTGAGCTACGTCATCGTCTCCGTGCGGGCGGGCCGGACGAGGCGCTGCGATCCTGGCGGCTGCCCCTGACCGATCACGATTTGACGAAGAGCCCGTGACCATGTTGATTGGAGGGAGCGCGACATGCCGGTGACCGTTCGAATTCCCACCCCGCTGCGGCCGTTCACCGCACAGCAGGCGGCGGTCCAGCTCGAGGCGCGACCGTCGGCCAGGTCCTCGAGCGAGCTCACGGCGCAATACGCCGATCTGCGCCCGCACCTGTTCGCGGCCGACGGACGCTGCGGTAGTTTCGTGAATGTCTACGTCAACGACGAAGACATCCGGTATCTCGAGAAGGAACAGACGCCCGTGACGCCGAGCGACACCGTGAGCATCATCCCCTCGGTGGCGGGCGGCGTCGACGTTGCCGCGACGGCGGGCGAATTGCCGGCGCTGACGCACGACGAAGTGCGGCGCTACAGCCGGCATCTGATCATGCCGGAGGTCGGCGTCGAGGGACAGCAGCGGCTCAAGGCCGCGCGCGTGCTCTGCGTGGGCGCGGGCGGGCTCGGCTCGCCGGCGTCGCTCTATCTCGCCGCGGCCGGCGTCGGCACGCTCGGCCTCGTCGACTTCGACGTCGGTCGACTTCAGCAACCTGCAGCGGCAGATCCTGTACGGCACGGCCGACGTCGGGCCGGCCGAAAGCTCGAGGCGGCCGCGGCGATCGGCTCAGCGGCTCAACCCCGACGTGCGCGTCGTCCCGCACGAGACGCGGCTCACGTCGGCGAACGCGCTCGAGATCTTTCGCGGCTACGACGTCGTCGTCGACGGCGCGGACAACTTCCCGACGCGCTATCTCGTCAACGACGCGTGCGTGCTGCTCGGCAAGCCGAACGTGTACGGCAGCATCTTCCGCTTCGACGGCCAGGCGTCGGTGTTCGCGACGAAGGGCGGCCCGTGCTATCGCTGCCTCTATCCCGAGCCGCCGCCGCCCGGACTCGTGCCGAGCTGCGCGGAGGGCGGCGTGCTCGGCGTGCTGCCCGGGCATCGTCGGCACGATTCAGGCGACCGAGGCGATCAAGCTCATCATCGGCGCCGGCGAGACGCTCGCCGGACGGCTGCTGCTGTTCGACGCGCTGCACGATGAACTTCCGCACGCTGAAGCTGCGGCGCGATCCGGCGTGCCCGGTCTGCGGCGACCACCCGACCGTGACGGCGCTCATCGACTACGAGCAGTTCTGCGGCGTGGCGCCGGCCGCTCGGCCGCCGCAGGCGCCGCGCGAGTTCGAGATCACGGTCGAGGAGCTGAAGGCGCGCCTCGATCGCGGCGAGCCGACCTGGATTCTCGACGTGCGCGAGCCGCACGAGTACGACATCTGCCGGATTCCCGGGTCGACGCTGATTCCGCTGGGCGAGCTGCCAGCGCGCCTGGCCGAAATCCCCAGCGGCCCGGGCGCGCCGGACATCGTCGTCCACTGCAAGTTGGGCGGGCGCAGCGCCAAGGCCGTGGCGTTGCTGCGGCAGCACGGCGTTTCCCGCGCGTCAACCTGGCGGGCGGGATCCTGGCGTGGATCGACCGGATCGATCCGTCCCAGCCGAAGTACTGACTACTTCAGATCCCCGGCGCGGACGGGCGCGCGGCAATCAAATGGATTAGGCGACCTGCTCGCGGCGCGCGGCCCGGCGCTGCTCGCGCCGGATGGCGCGCAGATGGTCATAGCCGACCAGCCGCCGCCGCTGCTCGTCCCAGAGGCGGAAGGTGAACGATTTGAAGCTCTCGAAGAGCGTCACCGGCTTCACGGTCTGGAACAGCGGCTCGGCCTTGTGGCAGCGTCTCCAGATTGTAATTCGGAATCCGCGCGCTCAGATGGTGGATGTGGTGGAACCCGATGTTGCCGGAAAACCACTGCAGCACCTTGGGCAGTTTGTAGAACGAACTGCCCTTGCAGCGCGGCGCGCACGTAATCCCATTCCTCGCTGCGCTCCCAGTAGACGCCCTCGAATTGATGCTGCACGTAAAACAGCCAGACGCCCGCGGTGCCGGCGATCGTCATGATCGTCAACTGGATCGCACGTAGGCCTTGAGGCCGAAGATGGCCAGAGCAGACCGGCGGCGACGCCCGCGATCGCCGAGATTGGTCCAGTACACCGAGTCGCGCTCGCGGCGATTGGCGTCCTCGCGAGGCGAAGCGGTGCTGGATCAGGAACAGGTAGAGCGGCGCGATCACGAACAGGATGATCGGGTTGCGCGCCAGACGGTAGGCGAACCGCTGCCAGCGGGACGACTCCAGGTATTCCTGCACGGTCAGCGTCCAGATGTCGCCGATGCCGCGACGGTCCAGGTCGCTCGACGTCGCGTGATGGACGGCGTGTTCCCAGCGCCAGTGGCATACGGCGTGAAGGTCAGGACACCCGTGATGAATCCGACCGTGTCGTTGGCCCGCCGCGATCTGAAAAACGAACCGTGGCCGCAGTCGTGGTGGATGATGAACAGCCGCACGAGAAAGCCCGCAGCCAGTACCGCCAGGGGCACGACGAGCCACCAGGACACCGCTTTGGCGACGTACATCGCGACCCACAGAAGGGCGTACGGCACCAGCGTGTTCACGATTTGATACACACCGCGTGTGACCGACGGCCTCTGGTAACGGGCGACAACGGCTTTCCAGTTTTCCGGGATGGCGGGTTGCTCAACAGCGGTCAATTCGACTTCCTTCATGGTCGCGGCAGCTCACTCCTTGTGGCAGGTCCAGCGCCTCGAAAAACGCCGGCACACAATGATACACCGGGTCCTGCCTCTTTGTATCGGAACAAACGCGACGTTCCGTAACGGCGGGCCTCTTCGGTGCGCGCCCTGCGCTCAGTGCGGGCTGACGTTGCGCTCCTCTCCGTCGGCCTGGGCGATGGGCAAGCCTCCGCACGGCCCGAGGCCATCGTAGAATATCGGCCAGATCCGCATGGCTCGCCGCGATCCATTGAGCGATCGACTTTCGTTCATCGGCGGCCTGATCGGCGCTGCCGCCGGATACTACCTCGCCTGTCAGATCGGCCTGGGCCTTCGGCTCCCCGGCACGACCCCGTCGGTATCTGGCCGCCAAATGCGGTCCTCACCTCGGCGTTGCTGCTGACGCGGCCGCGGCGCTGGCCGTGGCTCCTGCTCGCCGTGCTGCCGGTCCATCTGATCGTGGAGCACGGCACGGGCTGGCCGCTGGCGCTGGTCCTCTCGCTCTTCGTCACCAACTGCCTCGAAGCGCTCATCGCCGCCGGGGGCATGCTGATGTTCAGCGACGCGCCGCGGAAGTTCGACACGTTCCCCCGGCTGACGGCGTTCCTGGTCGCCGCGGTCGGCGCGGCCCCGCTGCTGTCGTCATTCGCCGACGCGGCGGCCGTGACGCTCTTCCGCGGCGAGCCCTACTGGACGGTGTTCAAGACCCGCATACTCAGCAACGCGCTCTCCGAGCTCACGTTCGTTCCGGCCGTCGTCGGCGTTGCTGGCGCGATCGCGACATGGCGCAGCGGCCTCTGGACGCGCCGCGCCCCGGAAGCCGCGGTGCTCATCGTCGGGTTCACGGCGGTCTGGGCTACGGGACTCCATTCCGAGCTCGCGCAGAGCCCGGCGCTGCGCGCCGTGACGAGCCAGATGCCGCTCGCGCTGCAGCTCCCGTTTCTGCTCTGGACGGCGGTGCGGTTCGGACCCGTCGGCACCGCCGTCGCCCTGCTCGCAACATCCCTGCTGAGCGCATGGGCGCTCGTGCACGGGGTTGGGCCGCTCATCCCCATCGATCCGACGACCACCATCACGGCGCTCATCATCTCGCTGCTCGTGGTGTCCATCACGATGCTGTGTCTGTCCACGCTGCTCGAAGAGCGGCGCTCGACGCAGCAGGCGCTGGCGTCGCGGCTCGGCTTCGAGGAGCTGTTGTCGCGGCTGTCGGGCGCGTTCGTCCATCTGCCGAGCGACCAGATGGACAGCGCGCTCGAGAAGTGGCTCGATCAGATTGGCGCGACCCTCGACGTCGATGCCCTGGCGCTCTTCGTCGGCGAAGACCAGCTCGGCAATTTCCGGGCGACGTACTGGTGGTCGCGGGTGCCGTTCTCGCCGCCCGAGGATTTCGTCGTCGCTCGCGACTTCCCGTGGGCGGTCAGCCTGATGCTCGAGCGGCGCGTGCTGGATTTTCCCAACGAGGACGCCTTTCCGCCCGACGCGGCGGCCACGGATCGTGCGACGCTGCGCGCGCTGGGCTTCAAGGCGGGCCTGGCGCTGCCGCTGGCGGGCAACCAGGCGTTCCTGGGCGTGCTCGCCTGCGCGTCCAACACCGAGCGGCAGTGGCCCGACGAGCTCCGGTCGCGGCTGCGGCTCATCAGCGAGGTGATGACCAACGTCCTCCTCCGGAAGCAGACCGAGGACGCGCTCCGTCGGAGCGAGCTGATGAAGTCCGCGATCCTGCAGTCGCTCGCGACCGGCGTGGCCGTCGTCGATCGTCTCGGCACCATCGTCGCGCTCAACGAGAGCTGGTCGCGCCTGGCGCGGGAGAGCGGCGTCGTGCCGCTCAGCGTGGGCGGCAACCTCCTGCTCGGCTGCGAAGCGCGGGCCCGCCAGGGCGATTCGCTGGCCGCCCAGCTGGCGCCGGGGATCTCGGCGGTGCTCTACGGCCAGCAGCCGCGGTTCGCGCTCGACCACCGATCGGAGGCCACCGGCGATCCACGCTGGTGGACCATCCAGGTTCTGCCGCTTGGCGCGCCCGAGGGCGGCGCGGTCATCGCGCAGTCCGACGTCACGGACCTGCGGCGCGCGGAGCTCGAGGCGCAGCGCAGCCGGCAGGAGCTCGCGCACATGGCGCGCGTGTCCACCGTCGGCGAGCTGACGGCGTCGATCGCCCACCAGCTCAACCAGCCGCTCGGCGCCATCATGACCAACGCGCAAGCGGCGCGGCGCGTGCTGGACTCGCCCAATCCCGATTTCCTCAAGCTGCACGCCATCCTCGTGGACATCGTCAAGGACGACCGGCGCGCGAGCGACATCATCAAGCGCCTGCGGGATCTTCTGCGGCGGGGCGAAACCGCGACATCGCGCGTGGACTTGACCAAGGTGATTCGCGACGTCGCCGATCTCGTCGTCGGCGATGCGATCGTGCGCGGCATCACGGTCGCCCTCGACGTGGACGCCCCGCCGGCGTTCGTCCGCGGTGACAGCATCCAGCTGCAGCAGATGGTGCTCAACCTCCTGCAGAATGCCATGGACGCGGTCAGCGACGAGCCGCCGGGCTCGCGCGTCGTGACCGTCCGCTGCCGCGCGCGCGGCGACGACGTCTGCCTGGGTCTCTACGACACGGGCCCGGGCCTCCCGGCCGGCGCCGAAGATCAGCTGTTCGAGCCGTTCTACACGACCAAGCCGCACGGCATGGGCATGGGGCTGCCGATCGTGCGATCAATCGTCGAGGCGCACGGCGGGCGGGTGAACGTCGGCGTGCACGTCGAGCGCGGCGCGGCGTTCGAGGTCGTGCTGCCGCGAGACGCAGAGATGGCGTCTTGATGCCGTCGGTTCAGATGCCGGATGCGATCAGGACGTCCGCAGGCGATCCGACATGCGGACGAGCTCGGCGAGCGACTCCGCACGCATCTTGTGCATGACCTGCGCGCGGTGCGCCTTGATCGTCCGTTCGGTGGTCCCCAGCTGCAGCGCGACCTGCTTGTTCGGCAGCCCCGTCACGACCAGCCCCATCACCTCGCGCTCGCGGGGCGTGAGCGTGCCAAAGAGCGATCGGAGCCTGGCGGTCTCGTCGCGATCCTGACGGCGGACCTGCGCCTTGGCGAGCGCGGCATTCACGACGTCGAGGAGCGCCTGATCGTCGAAGGGCTTGGTCAGCACCTCGAGCGCCCCGGCTTTCATGGCGCGCACAGTGAGCGGCACGTCCGCGTACGCCGTGACGAAGACGATCGGAATGTCCTGGCCCGCGGTCTTCAGCGCGCTCTGGAGATCGAGCCCGCTCGGGCCGGGCATCCGGACGTCGAGAATCACGCAGCCGTCCACGCCCTGTTCCGCGCGCTTGAGGAAGTCCGAGGCGTTCGAGTACGCCTCACAGGGCAGGCCGACCGACTCGAGCAACCGTTGCATGGCCGTGCGGACCGACGGGTCGTCGTCCACGACGAATACCGTCGGCGTGACGTTTTCGGCAACTTCGGCAGGCATGGCACTCCCCGACATGGCGGCCAACATCATAGCGGTTGTGGCCGGACCTTCGGAAGATACTACCGTAGGTAGTATTGTCATCTCCGACCTGGCGATGCGTGATTCACGAGATCTTGCTTACCGGACGATGCCCTTGCGGACAGCGCACAGCACGATGTCCGCGGTGCTGTGCAAGTCGAGCTTCTCCATGATGTGCGCGCGGTGGGTCTCGACCGTGGTCGGGCTGATGTGGAGCAGCGTCGCGACTTCCTTGTTGCTGTGCCCCTCGGCGATGAGCTGAAACACCTCGCGCTCGCGCTCGGAGAGCGTCTCGAAGCGATCTTCGATGCCGCGTTCCGTCAACTGGCGAACGTACTCGTCGAGCAGGACCTTCGCGACCGCAGGACTGAAGAACGACTTGCCTTCGGACAGCGCGGTAACGGCCTGAATGAGGTCGGCGTCGGCCGAGTCCTTCAGCAGGTAGCCGTGCGCGCCCGCCTTGACGGCGCGGGTGACGTACGCCTCGTCCGCGTACATGCTCAGGGCCAGCACGCGTGTATCTGGCGATCGCCGTTCGATCTGCTGGAGCGCCTCGATGCCGTTCAGACGCGGCATCGCGATGTCCATGACGATCACATCCGGCTGCAGATCCAGCGCGTACTGGACGGCGTCCCGCCCGTCGCCCGCCTCGCCCACCACCTCCCACCCGGGCTGGCTCTCGAGAATCTTGCGGAGGCCCTGGCGCACCAGGGTGTGATCGTCGGCGAGGAGGATGCGGAGAGAAGCCATGGCGTCAGGCGGACAGTGGCAGTTCGACGGTCAGGCGCGTGCCGGCGCCGCGGTGGCTTTCGATCCGCAGGTGGCCGCCGAGGCTGGCCACGCGCTCGCGCAGGCCGACCAGTCCCAGGCCCCGGCCGTCGGCCGTGCGCGCCGGTCCCAGATCGAACCCGCACCCGTCGTCTTCGACCGACAGATGCAGGACCGCTTCGTGCTTGACGATCTCGACGCGGCACCGTCTGGCCTCCGCGTGTTTCGCGACGTTCGTGACGGCCTCCTGGATCACGCGGTACGAGCATAGCTCGACTTCGCGCGGCAGGCGCGCGTCGAGGTGCGCGATCTTCAGTTCGCTCGCGATGCCGGTCCGTCGCGAGAAGCCACGCAGGTACCAGTCGGCGGTGTCGGGCAGACCGAGATCGTCGAGCATCGCCGGGTGGAGCAGCTGCGAGAGATCGCGCACCGTCGCCAGCGTCCGGTCCGCGATCGCTCGCGCTTCGCCGAGCGCGCTGTCGATCGCGGCCATCGGCGCGGCTCGGCCCGCCACGGCAAGCTCCAGCTTCAGGGCGCTCAACGCCTGGCCGATCTCGTCGTGCAGCTCGCGGGCGATGCGGCGCCGCTCGTCTTCCTGCGCGCCCAGCAATCGCGTGGACAGCCGTGCCAGCTCGCGCGCCTGCCCGACTTCGAGCTGATGCTGGAAGCGGACGCGGGCGTCGAGCCGGCTGGCCGCCCGCGCGGCGAAGACGGCGATGACGATGCCCATCCCCACGGTCACGATGCTGGTGATCCAGATCCGGTCGAGCAGCGAGGCGCGGATGCTGGCGAGCTCGCGCCGCTCCGTCTCATACGCCGACTCGTTGAACGCGTGCACCTGACTCGAGATGCGGATGACCGTCTCGCGGCGCGGGATGACGTTCTCGCGGAAGTACGCCGTGGCGGCCGCCGCACCGGTCGGGGCCGAATCGGTGACGACCGGCGCGATGGCGCGCCAGTAGTCGAGCAGCTCGCTCTGCAGCTCGACCAGCTCGGCCTGCTCGACGCCGGCATGCGGCACGTAGTCGCGCATCGCCTCGTCCACGCTCTGCTGGATGCGCTGCAGCTCATCGCGGTAGTTGGCGTCCTGGCTCGAATCGAGATTGAGCAGCGCGTCGCGCGCGTAGACGGCGCTCGTCAGGGTCTCGGCCCGGACCGTCGACAGCAACTCCTCGTTGCGGAGAAAGCGGTTGCGGAGGGTGGCCGCGCGCTGGTCGGTCGCCGACATGCTGGCCCCGACGGCGTACCCGGACGAAAGCCAGAGCGCGAACACGCTGCCAAAGCCGAGCCAGAGCAGGGCACGGAGGGTCAGGCCATCCCGCCGCGCGGGCGGGGCCTTGGCGACGGCGAAGGAAGCGTCTGCCGGAACGTCTTCCGGGACTGGCACGACGCCGGCCAGCTCAGGCGCGCTCATGTCGTCCATGAGCCATGGTACGGCAGGTCGCGGGGATTCGAGAGGTGAACTCCGTCATTTCCTGAAAAGAAATACTGGATGGACAGGATACTACCGGGGAGGAAGAATCCATACCCTACCGTAGCATCCCACGCGAGGACGCTCAAGGGGCAGCGGCGTCCGAGGCTGTGTCCAGCCTCATCCCCGGCGCAAACCGGGGCCGCGCGTCACTGACTCGTGACCACTTCCGAAGCGCTGGGAGACCAAGGAGGAGAGATGACGCGAGTCTTCCGCGGGATCCTGCTGGCTGCAGGCATCCTCGCAGTGACGGCTGGAGCGGCCCAGGCACAGGCCATCGGGTCGATCTTCGGCAAGGTCACGGATCCATCCGGCGGCGTGCTGCCGGGCGTGACCGTGACTGTGACGGGCAGCGGACTGCAGCGGCCTCTGGTGGCAGTCACCGGAGCGACAGGGACGTACCAGTTCCCCAGCGTGCCGATCGGCACGTACACCGTGACGTTCGAGCTGAGCGGCTTCAAGAAGGCCGCGCGGCCCAACGTGGTCATCACGGCCAACTTCAACGCCCCCATCGATCAGAAGATGGAAATCGGACAGATGTCCGAAGAGATGACGGTCTCGGCCGCCGCACCGGTCGTGGACACGAAGAAGACCACCACGGGCGCCACGTTCACGAAGGACATCCTCGAGAACATCCCGACGGCGCGTGACCCGTGGCAGATCATCAACATGACCCCGGGCGTGCAGGCCGGTCTGAACGTCGGCGGCTCCTCGTCGGGCCAGCAGGTCGGCCTCTCGGTCGCATGGCACCTCCGCGAACGTGCAGTGGAACCTCGAAGGCGGGTCGATCACCGACCTGTCGTCGAACTCCTCGCCGTCGTACTTCAACTTCGACTCGTTCGAGCAGATTCAGGTGACCACGGGCGGCGGCGACGTCTCCGTGCAGTCCTCGGGTCTGTCGATCAACCTGGTGACCAAGAGCGGCAGCAACGTGTTCAAGGGCACCGCGGTCGGGACGTTCGAAAACGACAACATGCAGTCGAACAACGTCACCGAAGAGCTCTTCAACGCGGGCAACAACGGCCTGCTCTCGGGCAACCCGCTCCAGAAGATCACCAACCTGTCGGCCGAGTACGGCGGGCCGATCAAGAACAACCGACTCTGGTTCTGGGCCGCGGCCGACCGTCAGGACATCAACGTCGGCGTGCTGAACTTCTTCGACGCGAGCAAGGGTCAGTTGTGCCAACAGCTGGTGGACGCACAGGCGGCCGGCTCGCTGTCCAGCGTGGCGACCTACGATCAGCTGGACCAGGTCAAGAACTGCCTGAGCAACGACCGCACGCTCATCAAGAACCTGGAGTGGAAGTTCAACTACCAGCTCAACTCGGCGAACAAGATCCAGTACCTGTTCACGAGCGACAACAAGTACCGCAACCATCGCGGTGCCAGTGCCACGACCGCGCAGGAAGCCACGACGCAGCAGACGTCAGACGCGCCGTGGAAGCTCCCGCTGCCGACGCACTCGCTGACGCACACGCTCATCCTCACCGACAAGCTGGTGTTCAACAACCAGTTCACGTACGTCGGACGGCGGCTTCTTCCTGGACTACCAGGACGTGCCGCCGCTCGGTGACTGTCTGCAGAGCCGGTATATCCCGGGCGCGACCGACCCGGCCGACTACCAGCAGGGCACCCGCGCCGACGCGAACTGCGCATGGAACAACCAGCAGCTCCTCAACCAGACCACGGGTCTGCGGAGCCGGTCGCTCCTGGGCACGTATCAAACGGTCCGGAAGTCGTGGGAAGCCAAGACCGACGGCACGTACTTCCTGACCAACACGCTCGGCGGCGACCACTCGCTGAAGTTCGGGGTCGGCTGGCGCAAGAACCCGATTCTGAGCTTCTCGCACTACAGCGGCGGCGCGCGCGCCACCGTCCAGTGCGTGGGCAACAACGAGGACAATTGCGGCGATGGCTCGTTCCAGCCCGGCGGCTCCGCGGAAGGCTTCGTGCCGCGCGCGGCAGCACTCTACCGCGACCAGCTGCGCAACAACGACTGGTGGACGTACAACGGCTACCTGCAGGATGGCTACAGCCGCGGCCGGCTGCGTCTGCAGGGCGGCATCCGCTATGACTGGCAGACGTCCAAGTACCTCGGCGGCTGCGTGCCGGCGAACGTCATTCGTCCGGATCTGCTGCCGGCGCAGTGCGAAGGCGGGACCGACCAGTCGACGGTGCTCGACCCGAACACCGGCGAGGTGATCGTCGATGCCAACGGCAACCCGGTGCTCGAGAAGCTGCCGTCGTTCAGCGTCTGGTCACCGCGCGTGTCGGCGACCTACGACCTGTTCGGCAACGGCAAGACTTCGCTGCACGCGAGCTACTCGCTCTACTACCAGACGAAGATCACGCTGGCCGACTCGCTGGGCGGGCTGTTCACCGTCACCCGACTGACCTGGGGCAATAACAACTCGAACGGCACCTGCACAACCAGGTCGTGCTGGAACGACGCCAATCACGACGGCGTCGTTCAGGCCGGCGAGTTGATTGGCACCCCGAGCTCGAGCAGCAGCCGGTTCGACATCAACACCGGCGTGCTGAGTCCGGCCGGCAACTCGGTCTCGCAGGACGCGAAGCTGGCCCGCACCCGTGAGTTCATCGTCGGCGCGCAGCACGAGCTGATCCCGAACATGGCCGTCGGCGTGGACTACGTCTACCGTCGGTACGACCGCGGCACGTCGTCGTACATCGCCGGCTACCAGCCGGGTGCGGCGGGGTTCCCGCTGTCGCAGATCTACACGGGGCCGCTCTATTACACGGATCCGGAGACGGGGATCACCGCGCCGTACTACCAGGTCTGTGACGGCTGCTCGCGCCCGTCGGGCATCGGCAGCATCACGGTCACCAACCTGTCGGTACTCGACGTACCAGGCGATCATCCCGACCGTGACCAAGCGCTTCAGCAACCGCTGGCAGCTCAACGCCTCGGGCACGTTCCAGACCAGCGTCGCCGGCCGGCCGACGGGCTCCTACATCGATCCGACGGGCATCGAGTTCGTCGACGGCCACAGCACGATCGCGCGGTACCTGATCAAGATCAGTGGGACCTACGCGCTGCCGTGGGGCATCAACCTGTCGGGCAACCTGAACATCAACGACGGCGCCAACCGGACCCTCTCGATCAACGGCCCGGGTGACGTCTACGGTGGTGTGAACTCGAGCGGCGCGGCCACGACGATCAGCGGCAAGGACACGCTGACCTTCCAGCCGGCTGGTTCCACGCGTCTCAACGCGACGAAGCTGCTGGACATGGGCGTCCAGAAGGTCTTCTCGTTCCGCGGCGGCCGCAACCGGGTCAAGCTGATGTTCGATGCGTTCAACATCTTCAACATCAACACGATCACGGACTACTCGAGCGACACGCTCTCGAGCGTGAACTTCAACTCGCCGAACACCATTGTGCCGCCGCGCGTGTTCCGCATCGGCGCGCAGATCGTGTTCTGACGCGCTTCGACCTGCACGACCCGCCGACCCCTGCGGGCGTCAACGGCACGGACTCGAGCTTCGGCTCGGGTTCGTGCCGTCTCTTTTTTCTGGGGAACGTTCCGAGTGGCGCGCGCCGGCGATCAGCGCAGCCGGCTGGTCGCGCCGGTGTACGGCAGCACCAATCCTGCCGCGAGCGCCTGATTACGCGTCCAGCCCGCCCGCAGCCCGCCGTTTCGGGCGGTCACGATGGCGTTCTTCTCGGTTTCGGTCATCTGCGTCGCCACCAGCGCCGGGTTCATGAGGAATTGCAGTTCGGCACGCACCGAGCTGTTCACGTGGACGTGACTCATGCCGTAGGCGTGCCCCAGCTCGTGGGCAATCGACACGGAGCCGCCGACGCCGTTCATCGTGACGATCGAGCGATTCGGCCCGATCGGCGTCGGGCCGTAGTACGCGCAGGCAATCACGTTGACCAGGCCGCAGAAGTTCGGCAGGACGCGCATGTCGATCTGGAACAACGGCACGCTGAGCAGCGTCGTCGTGTGAAAGTCGTCCGGGACGATTTCCGTCGTCGCGGTCACGAAGCCGCCGGTCAGCGCGGCGTAGTCGTCGGCGAAGGTTTGAGCGTTGGCGCGCGTCGCCTCACCCGCCTCCTGGGAGACCAGGATGCGCAGCACCGTGCCGTCTGCCCACATCGCCGCGCTGGGATTGCCGAGCGCGGTGGACGGCGCATCCGCCATCGGCCCGCTGCCGAAAAACAGCGCGTCGATCGCGTTGCGCAGGTCCATGGTGAACACCGGCAGCTCCACGGATCCCGGCCCGGTGGTCCCGCCGCTGACGGCCGCCACCTTCACGTAGTAGATGGCCTCTTCACGCGGCGCCGTCCAGGTGTAGTTCTGCGCCGCGACGTCCACGCTCAGCTTGTCGGTCGCGCCAGGCGAGCCGCCGGCCGTCAGGTGGTAGTTCGCCGTCGATCCGGTCCAGGTGAACTGGATCTCGTTGCTGGTGAAATTCACCTTCTGCAGGGTGATGCGGAAGTTGCTCGGCGCGGTCAAACCGCCAGACCCCGACGGTGCCGTCGGGGATCCACCCGACGACCCGCCCGATCCACACGCCGCCGAGAGCGCCAGAAGCGCCGCGAACATCAGTCGTCGTGACATGTCCGCAGATGCTACACCCGGTATATCGTTACGCGGGGGACCCATGAAGAAACTTCTTGCTGCCGTTGTCCTCGCCGTGGTGCTGCCGGTCGCGTGGCCGGTCGCGTCGGCCTTGCAGAACGCGCCCGGTGGCGACCGAGCCCGCTGGGAGCAGCAGGCCCAGCAACGTCACGATCGTCCGCGACGACTGGGGCATCGCGCACGTCTACGGCAAGACCGACGCCGACGCGGTGTTCGGCATGATCTACGCGCAGGCCGAAGACGACTTCAACCGCGTCGAGACGAACTACCTCAACTCGCTGGGCCGCCTGGCCGAGGCCGAAGGCGAGGCGCGCGATCTACCAGGACCTGCGGATGAAGCTGTTCATCGATCCCGACGAGCTGAAGGCGCGAGTACGCGGACGAGCCCGGCCTGGCTGAAGACGCTGATGGACGCCTGGGCCGACGGGCTCAACTTCTACCTCGCCAAGCACCCGGAGGTGAAGCCGCGCGTGATCACGCACTTCGAGCCGTGGATGGCGCTCACGCTTCAGCGAGGGCAGCATCGGCGGCGACATCGAGCGCGTGAACCTGCGGCCAGCTCGCAGGCGTTCTACGGCAAGCACCCGCGCCGCCGGAGCCGGCTGCGGAAGACCGTGCGTGCCGACGACGGAGCCGCGCGGCTCGAACGGCATCGCCATCGCGCCGTCGAACACGACGAGCCATCACGCGCTGCTGCTCATCAACCCGCACACGTCGTTCTTCTTCCGCTCCGAGCTGCAGATGACGAGCGACGAGGGGCTGAACGCCTACGGCGCGGTGACCTGGGGCCAGTTCTTCATCTACCAGGGCTTCAACGAGCGCACCGGCTGGATGCACACGTCGAGCGGCGTGGACGCCATCGACGAGTATCCTCGAGACGGTCGACGAAGAAGGGCGACGGCGTACTTCTACAAGTACGGCAGCGAGGAGCGGCCGGTGACGACGTCGCACGATCGACCGTGCCGTACAAGACGCGCGACGGGCATGGCGCAGCAAGACGTTCACCGTCTACCGCACGCAGCACGGCCCGATCGTCCGCGAGCCGGACGGCAAGTGGGTCAGCGTCCGCCTGATGCAGGAGCCGATCAAGGCGCTGACGCAGTCGTACACGCGCACCAAGGCGACGAACTACAAGGCGTTCCGCGAGACGATGGAGCTGCACACCAACTCGTCGAACAACACGATCTTCGCCGACGCCGACGGCAACATCGCCTACTTCCACGCGCAACTTCATCCCGAAGCGCGACCCGCAGTTCGACTGGACGAAGCCGGTGGACGGCAGCAATCCGGCCACCGACTGGCACGGCCTGCTGTCGGTCGACGAGACGCCGCACCTGCTCAATCCGGCGAGCGGCTGGCTCTACAACTCGAACAACTGGCCGTGGTCGGCCGCCGGCGCCGAGCAGCCCGAAGCAGGCGGACTTCCCGGCCTACGTCGACAACGGCACGCGAGTCGGCGCGCGGCCTGCACGCGATTCGGTGCTGTCCAGAACAAGAAGGACTTCACGCTCGACTGCGCTGATCGCCGCGGCGTACGACAGCTATCTGCCGTCGTTCGAGAAGCCGATGCCGGCGCTCCTCAAGGCGTGGGACGACGACGCCGGCGACCGATCCGCTCAAGGCGAAGCTCGCCGAGCAGATCGCGCTGCTGCGCGCGTGGGACCTGCGCTGGGCGCGCGACGTCGGTGCCGACGTCGCTCGCCGTGTTCTGGGGCGAAGACGTGCAGCGCCGCGTGGGCGCGCAGGCGCGCGCGGCGGGCATGTCCGCCGACGAGTACATCGGCAGCGCAAGGCGCCGGCCGAGCAGCTGCTGCAGTCGCTCGCGGCGGCGTCCGACAAGCTGACCGCGGATTTCGGCACCTGGAAGACGCCGTGGGGCGACATCAACCGCTTCCAGCGGCTCACCGGCGACATCGTCCAGCCGTTCAACGACGCGCGGCCCGAGCATCCCGGTCGGCTTCACCTCGGCGCGTGGGGCTCGCTCGCCTCGTTCGGCGCGCGCGCCTACCCGGACACGAAGAAGTGGTACGGCACGAGCGGCAACAGCTTCGTCGCGGTCGTCGAGTTCGGCGACAGGTCCGGGCGCAGGCGGTGACGGCCGGCGGCGAGAGCGGCGACCCGACGTCGCCGCACTTCAACGACGAGGCGGAGCGCTACGCGACGGGCAACCTGCGCGAGGTCTACTTCTACCCGGCCCAGCTCAAGGGACACACGGAGCGCACGTACCACCCGGGCAGCTAGCGCGTGATGCACCTGCCGGTCGTCGCCGATCGCAGGCAGTCAAGACACACGCTGGCCGCGGCGGTTCGGTGGCGGTATCCTTCGGGCGGGAACACCCATGATGATGCACCGACCTCTGACCCGAACGGCGGCAACGCTCGCGGCGATGGCCTTCCTCGGCGCCTCGACGGGCGCGCAAGTCCGGCCCGTCCAGACGCAGATGGACGAGTACGTCCGCTACGAGCTGGAGGCGCCCGGCAGCGCAACCTACCACGAGACCTACGAGGTGAGCGCGACCGCCGACGGCACGCGGCGCTATGCCGATACGGTGAAACCCGGGACGGTGGTCACCGAGGTCAAAGCCACGGACATGATGACGGGCGAGCCGTTGACCGTGACGCAGAACGGCAGCCAGCTGATCGTGGCGCTCGCGCGGCCGGTGCCCCGAAACGGACAAGGCCGCGTCCGGCTCGAAAAGACGATCCGGGATTCGCGCGGCTACACGATGGCCGACGCTGCTGGCGTCTTCACAACCGTGCTGCCCGCACGGCGGGGATCGGTTGTGCTGCCCGCGGGATACGAGCTGGTCGGCTGCAATCTCGCGTCGCAGGTGCTCTCGCTGCCTGACGGAAGGATCAGCGTCTCGTTCATGAATCAGGCGCCGGGCGCGACGACGCTCATCGTCACGACGCGCGCCGGCGCGCGGATGGGCGCGGAGGCGGCGCCCGCGCCGCTGACCGACAAGCGGAGCTGGGAGCCGCCGCCCGCGCAGGGCCCGACCGAGCGCGCGCGGCTCGGAGAGCGCGCGCATCAGGATCGCGACATCACGTACTTCCTCCAGGAACCGTCCACCAACGCGTTCAGCCTGTTTCACGACTACACCGAATCGCGGCCCGGCGTGGACAAGTACGTCAACGTCGTCCGCACCGGCAGCCAGGTGTCGAATCCGTCGGCTTACATCCTCGACACGGGAGAGGAGCTGCGCCACGAGACGCTGAAGGGCGACGCGATCACCGCGGCGAAGATCGACGCCGGCACGGTCACGCCGGACACGGAGGTCGTCGTGGTCTACTTCCCCGCGGTGAAGCCCGGACAGGCCACGCGCCTGCGCATTTCGGAGACGTACACGGCGCCGGAAAGCTATCGTCTCGAGGGTCGGGACCTCGTGTTCGACCGCAGCCTGGGCCGGCCCCGAAACTCGGTCGTGCTGCCGGCTGGCTGGTATCTGACGGCGTCGTCGATTCCCGCCGTGGTGTCCGAGACCGCCGATCACAAGATCCGGCTCGATTTCTTCAACGGCCGCACCGACAGCCTCGACGTGCTGATCAAGGCGCGCAAGCGCTGACCCGCGCGGACCCGCGCCGGCACCGTTGACATGACGGAGGCCGGCGCTTGACACTATATCCACAGCGGATATAGCCTGCGGACGTGACCGACGACGACGAGATCGACGGACTGCTGCCGCTGCCGACGGCCACGTTCCACATCCTGATGGCCGTCGCGGACGAGCCGCGCCACGGCTACGCGATCATCCAGGACGTCGCGGCCCGGACGTCGGGCGCCGTCAAGCTCGGCGCTGGCACGCTGTACCGGTCCGTGCAGCGCATGCTCGAGCAGGGCCTGATCGAAGAGCTGCGCGAGCGTCCCGATCCCGAACACGACGACGAACGCCGGCGCTACTACCGGATCACGAAGTTCGGCGCATCGGTCGCGCGCGCGGAAGTCCGCCGGCTTGCCGAGCTGCTGAGGCTCGCCCGCGCCACACGTCTCGCCCCGAAGGGCATCTGAGCGCTACACTGTCTCGCATGGGCAGCGTTCGAGTCCTGGTCGGCACGCGCAAAGGCGCGTTCATCCTCACTTCCGATGGCGCACGCAAGCAGTGGAACGTCGCCGGGCCCCACTTCGGCGGATGGGAGATGTATCACCTGAAGGCGTCCCCGGCCGATCCCAACCGCATTTACGCCTCGCAGGGCACTGGCTGGTTCGGGCAGTTGATTCAGCGATCGAACGACGGCGGCAAGACCTGGGAGCCGGTCGGAAATAACTTCGCCTACGAGGGCGCGGTCGGCACGCACAAGTGGTACGACGGCACGCCGCATCCGTGGGAGTTCAAGCGCGTCTGGCATCTCGAGCCTTCGCTCGACGATCCGGACGCGGTCTACGCGGGCGTCGAAGACGCGGCGATGTTTCGCACGACGGACGGCGGCCAGAGCTGGCACGAGCTGCCCGGCCTGCGCACGCACCGCTCCGGGCCGGACTGGCAGCCGGGCGCCGGCGGCATGTGCCTGCACACGATCCTCATCGATCCGGCCAATCCGAAGCGCATGTTCATCGCCATCTCGGCGGCGGGCGCGTTCCGGACCGAGGACGCCGGCGAGACCTGGACGCCGATCAACCGCGGCCTCAAGTCGCGTAACGAGCTGCCCGATCCGAACGTCGAAGTCGGGCACTGCGTGCATCGGCTCGCGCTGCATCGATCGCGCCCGAACGTCCTGTTCATGCAGAAGCACTGGGACGTCATGCGGACCGACGACGCGGGAGGCATGTGGCGGGAAGTCAGCGGCAATCTGCCGACGGACTTCGGCTTCGTGATCGACGTCCACGCGCACGAGCCGGAGACGATCTTCGTCGTGCCGATCAAGAGCGACTCGGAGCACTATCCGCCGGACGGCAAGCTGCGCGTCTACCGGAGCCGGACCGGCGGCGACGACTGGGAAGCGCTGGGCAACGGGCTGCCTGACCGGGACTGCTACGTCAACGTGCTGCGGGACGCGATGGCGGTCGATGCGCTGGACCAGTGCGGCATCTACTTCGGCACGACCGGCGGCCAGGTGTATGCCTCGGCCGACGGCGGCGATCGCTGGGCGCCGATCGTCCGCGATCTGCCGCCCGTGCTGTCGGTGGAAGTCCAGACCCTGCCGTAGCGTCATGGATGTCTCGACCGTTCGCGTCGTGCTGCCCGCGCACCTGCGGACGCTCGCCCGCGTCACCGGCGAGATCGACGTGGACGTCGCGGGCGTCGTGACGCCCGCCGCCGTGATCGACGCGATCGAAGCGCGCTACCCGATGCTCGCCGGCACGATTCGCGACCACGCGACGAGGCAGCGTCGCGCGCTGGTGCGGTTCTTCGCGTGCCAGCAGGATGTCTCGCACGATCCGCTCGACGCGCCGCTGCCCGACGCCATCGCCCGCGGCCACGAGCCGCTCCTCATCGTCGGCGCGATGGCGGGCGGCTAGGCGTCTTCGCGAAGCGCGGCCGTCGGACTCAATTGCACGGCTCGGTGCGCGGGCACGATGCTCGCGATCGCCGCGACCAGGGCCAGCGCGCCGACGCCCAGCAGCAGCGTGCGCGGATCGTACGGCGTCAGCCCGTAGAGCAGCGCTTCGGCCGACCGGGCCGCCCAGACGGCGAGGGCAAGACCGATGGCCACGCCGATCGCGACGAGCCACGCCGTCTCACGCACGATCATCGCAACGATGCGGCCGCGGGTGGCGCCGAGTGCGACGCGGATGCCGATCTCGTTGCGGCGTCGCGCGACGCCGTAGGCCATCAACCCGTAGAGCCCGACGGCCGCCAGGACGACGGCGAGCACGGCGAATCCGCCGGACAACGCGGCCATGAGCTGCTCGCGCAGCAGCGACGCGGCAATGTCGTCGCTCATCGAGTGCAGCGTCAAGGTAATGGCCGGGTGCACGTCGGCAATGGCCCGCATGATCGTCGGCCGAAGCGGCGCCGGATCCCCCTGCGTGTGGATCAGCACCTGCAGGAACGGAATGGGCTCGGCGTTCTGACTCGCCGCGAAGTAGGTGATCGGCCCGAACGGCTCGCGCAGATCGTGGTACTTCGTATTCCCGACGACGCCGATCACTTCGTAGGTCGGGTCCGGGCGGCCCGGTCCGGACTCGAGCTTGAACGTGCGGCCGATCGGATTGGGACCCGGCAGGTATTTCTCGACGAACGCCTGGTTGACGATCGCGACCGGTGCGGTGCCGCGCGCGTCCCGCGCATCGAAGTTTCGCCCGGCGACGAACGGGATGCTGAGCCCCTGGAAGAACGCCGGATCGACGGCATTGGCGTCCGGATGTCCGTCCTTCTTTTCGCCGTTGATGATGACGGTCTCGTTCCAGCCGGAGCCGCTGACGGGCACGATGCGAACGGACGCAGCCTGCGCGACGCCCGGCACGGCGCGGATGCGCTCGAGCAGCCGCTGCTGGAACTCGGGCAGCGCCTCGGGGGCCGTGCCCGCCGGACGCAGATCCATCTTCGCGACGAGGACCTGCCGATCCGAGAAGCCGAAATCTCCCCTCGCGAGGTTGCGCAGCGTCGCGACGAAGAGGATCGCGCCGACGATGAGGACGAGCGACACGGCCATCTGCCCGATGACGAGGACGCGACGCGTGAGGAAGCGTCCGCGATCGGCCGTGAGCCCGCGCCCCGACAGCTTGAGCACTTCGCCCGGCAGCGTGCGCGTGGCGCGCAGCGCCGGCAGCAGCCCGAAAACAAGGCAGGCGATGACGGCGAGCAGCACCGTGAAGACGACGAGCCGCCAGTCCAAGCCAAGGTCGAGGACCCACGGACTGCCGTCGCTCACGAGAATGGCCACCAGCACGCGGCTGAGCGCGGCCGCGAGCCAGATGCCGGCAAACGCGCCGACGCCGGCCAGCAGCAGGCTCTCGGCGATCAACTGACGGAACACACGGCGTCGTGACGCGCCAATCGCCAGGCGGAGCGCGATCTCCCGCGCGCGCGTTGCAGCGCGCGCAAGCATGAGATTGGCGAGATTCGCGCACGCGATCAACAGCACGAGCCCGGCAATCGAGAGCAGCACCGTGAGCGATGTGCTGTAGCGGCTCCGCAGGCCGGACACGCCCGTACTCGACGGATACGCGTTGAGAAGGAACGCGCGATAGGCCTTGGCGTCCGCCGCGGCGTAATGGGGCTCAACGGTGGGCTCGAAGATGCCGGGCGATCGCGCCACGAGCTCCGCCGTCGCCTGCTCGACCGTGGCCCCGGGCTTGAGCCGCCCGAACGCCGCCAGCCACCAGACGTCGCGGGCCTCGATGCCAGGATCATCCGGGTCAATGCGCGCACGCGCGCAGATGGGCACGTACACGTCCGTGCGGCGGCCGACCTCGGCGCCCGTGAAACCGCGGGACACCACGCCCACGATGGGCACCGTCTGGTTGTCGAGCCTGAGCGTCCGGCCGATCACGTCGCCCGCGCCGCCAAACTCCTTCTGCCAGAACGCGTGGCTGATCACGGCGCCCGGCGATGGACATCCCCGCACGTCGTCGCCGGGTCCCAGGAGGCGGCCGCGTTCGGCCCGGCCGTCGAGCGCGCTGAAGAAACCGCCGCTGACAAAGAGACCCTCGACCCGGTGCGACTCCCCGCCCGACGACAAGTCGAATGAGGATGTGCCGTAGGCGAAGAGATCCGTCACGGTCCGCTCGCCGTCACGGATCCCTTCCCAGATCGGATTCGTCAGCGACGGGCGCGAGCCCTGGAACGAGCCGGTCCGGCCGTAGTCGTTGGGCTTGATGCGGATCTCGACCATGCGATCGGCGTCGCGCACCGGGAGCGTCCGCAGGCGCACGATGTCGAGCAGCTGAAACAGCGCGGCATTGGCGCCGATGCCGAGTGCGAGCGACAGCAGCGCGACGACCGCAAACCCCGGACTGCGGCGGAGCACCCGCGCACCGTACCGTACGTCCTGCCAGACGGATTCGAGCCAGCCAATGGTGTTCATCTCGAAGATCTCCTCGCGGACGAGCGTGGCGTTGCCGAGCTTGCGGACGGCGCGCGCGTGCGCCTCGTCCGGCGGATACCCGCGCGCGATGTTCTCGTCGGTCTCGATCTGCACGTACGCCTCGAGCTCCGCGCGGCGCTCATCGTCCCAGTGGGACCGCCGGAAGAAGCGTCCGAGGCCCATCTGACCTAGCCCCCCGCGGGCCGCAGGACGCGGTTGACCGCGCCGACCAGCTCGTCCCAGCGCGATGTCTGATGCGCGAGCTGCCGGCGCCCGGCGGGCGTGAGGCGGTAGTAGCGTGCGCGGCGATTGTTTTCGGAGGTGCCCCAGAACGACGCGATCCAGCCGCGGTCCTCGAGCCGGTGCAGCGCCGGGTACAGCGAGCCGTGCTCCACCTGGAGGACGTCGTCGGACTGGCGCTCGATGGCGTGCGCGATGGCATGGCCGTGAGCGGCCCCGAGGGCGATGGTGCGAAGGATGAGGAGATCCAGGGTGCCCTGCAGCATGTCTCCCTGGATCGGCGGCGTCCCGCGTCTGGGCATGGGTCGGTCGGCTCCTACCACTAGATTATCTACCGAAGAGACGATCGTCCGTCTGCTTTGGTTGGCAGGCGCGGAGAGATTCTTCCCTAGACGATCGATTGGACCGCGCGGCGGCGCGCCGGCGGGCGGCGGCGCTAGAATGACCGCCGGAGCACACCATGGGGAGCGCCCTCGATCGGCGCAGATTTCTGAAGACCGCCTCGGCGGCCGCCGGCGCGTTGGCATTTGCCGCCGCCCGTCCGGGCGTGGAGGCCGAAGCCCAGGCCCGGCGATCGGCCGACGTCCAGATCGGCGCCGAGCCGTACACGCCGCGCGACTACCCCATCGCGGCGAAGCGCCACGTCGAGGTCACGCTGCGCGACGACTTCTGGCAGCCGAAGGTCGCGCGCAACGCGACCGTGACGATTCCCTTCGAGGTGCAGAAGCTCGACCGACAGCGGACGCGGCTTCGGCGGCAACGTCCTCGAGGCCGCGATCCTGTCCCTGCAGACGCATCCTGACGCCGCCCTGCAGGCGAAGGTCGACGCGCTCGTCCGACGCTCGCCGCCAGGCCGGCAGCCAGCGGCAACAACGGCTTCGAGGTGGCGGCGGCGTACTTTCACGCCACCGGCCGACGCGATCTCGATCGATCAGGCCGTGCGCGTCGGCCGAAGGCTCTACGACAATTTCGCGCAGCAGCAATCCGCCATTTTCTGGCGGCGAACGCGACGCGATCAACTGTCTGCAACTGTACCGCGTGACGCGCAGACAAGAAGCACCTCGACCTGGCCAAGCACTACCTCGATATCCGCGGGCTGGACGAACTCGGTCAATCGCAGCCGCCACAACCAGTCGTACAAGCCGGTCCTCGAACAGACCGAGGCCGTCGGCCACGCCGTGAACTGCGCCTTCGCTGATGGTGTCGCTGGCCGACGTCGGCGTGCTCACCGGGCATCAAACCGTATTTCGACGCGCGCCAGCGGATGTGGCGCGACGCGGTCGAGCGCAAGATGTACGTCACAGGCGGCGTCGGCTCGACCGGCAACGAAGGCTTCGGCGAGGCCGTATTCGCTGCCGAACCTCTCGGCGTACTCCGAGACGTGCGCCGTGCTGATGTTCATCACGCTGAACCACCGGCTGTTCATGGCGACGGGCGACAGCGAAGTACATCGACGTCATGGAACGCGGCATGTACAACAACGCCATCGACGGCGTCTCGCTCGCGGGCAACCGGTTCTTCTACGTGAACCGGCTGGCCAGCGCCGGCGACGGCCGCGACGTTCGCTGGGAGCGCGCGTCGCTCGAGTGCTGCCCGCCCAATCTCGTGCGCTTCCTGGCGTCGCATGCCCGGCTTCGATCTACGCGCAGGATCAAGCCGGCGCGATCTACGTGAACTTCTATGTCTCGAGCGCAGACGCCGTTCACGGTCAATGGCCGCAACCTCGGACTCGTCGTCCTGCAGCGAAATGCCGTGGGGCGGGAAGATCGATGATCACGGTGTCGACCGCCGCCGGATGTCGAAAGCCGCGATCAAGCTGCGCATTCCTGGCTGGGCGCGGAATCGACCCGCGCCGGGACGGTCTCTACACCTACGCTGCGACGCGGCGCCGCCGAGCGCCGCCGTCTCCGTGAACGGCAAGCGCGTGCACGCGCCGTCCCGGACGCGCTGGGCTACGTCACGCCTCGACCGCATCTGGAAGAACGGCGACGTGATCGAAGTCGAGTTTCCCGATCGACGTCCGGCGACGTCGCGCCGACTCGCGCGTCAGAGCCGCCGCCGGCCGCGATGGCCGTCGAGCGCGGACCGATCGTGTATTGCGCCGAATGGCCGGACGTCGATGGCGGCCGCGCGCTCGACGCTGCTGTTCGACGCCGAGGCGACTGAAGCCGCGTCGGTCGACGCCGCGGTCTACGACGGCGCGACCGTCATCCGCACCGCAGGCGACGCGCGTCGCGAACCCGGCGCGCCGGCCGAAGCCGGTGACGCTGATTCCCTACTACCTGTGGGCCAACCGCGGCGCGGGCGAGATGACGGTCTGGCTGTCGACCAGCGGATTACGCAGATCGGCGACGTCGGCCCCGCCGGCGGCGTCATCTTCTACGAGAATCCCGAACTACGCGACGCGATGGCTGGCGCTATCTCGAAGCCGCGCCGTTCGATCAGAGCGCGCGGCGCGAAGTGGGGCTGTTTCCGTACAGCCCATCGCCGGGCGCGCGCGGCACGGCCATCGGCACGGGCAAGCAGAACACGCAGGACATGATCGCCGCGTGCCCGGATGCCCGAGACCGCCGCGCGCCTGTGCGCCAACTACAGCGCTCAACGGCGTCAGCGGGTGGTTCCTGCCCTCGCGCGACGAGCTGGCGATGATGTACCGGCATCTGAAGCCGACGGGACTCGGCGATTTCCGCGGGCAGCGACGTCGCCGACAACTTCAGCTACTGGGCATCGTCGCAGCAGACCGACCGACATGGCGGCGCACATCGACTTCGCGGACAACTGGGCCGCCAGCACGGCGACGACAAGGACTTCCCGCGCCGCGTCCGCGCCATCCGCGCGGTCTGAGGTTGGCAATGCGGACTCTTGTGAGGCGGTTGGTTTGGGCCGAGCGAATGAAGGAGCGCTGACCGCCGTGCTCGAGCAGGTGTGGCGGGAGTTAAAGCTGAGCCTGCGTCGCCTGGTCGCGACGCCGGTCTTCACGCTGTTCGCAGTCGCCTCTCTGGCGATCGGCGTCGGCGCCACGGTCGCCTTCTACGCTTCCGTCTACGAAGTGATCTGGCCGGCGGGCGGCATCCGCGACTTGGGCCGAGTCTTCTACGTGACGGCCAGCACGGCCGGCGGCCGCACGGACTGGAAGTACAACCTCGCGCGCGGCGATTTCGACGAGCTGCGCGCGGCCGGCGGCGTGGTCTCCGACATCGCCGCATGGGTGCCCACCGCGCGGCCATACCTCGACGGACCGGTCGCCGAAGTCTTCGGCATCGAGGCCGTCACCGGGAATGCGTTCACGGTCGGCGGCATCACGATGGCGCGCGGGCGCGGCTTGCAGGCGATCGACGACGATCCGGCGGCCGCGCCGGTGCTCGTCCTGAGCTACACGTTCTGGCAGCGAAAGCTCGGCGGGGCCGCGGACGTCGTCGGGCGCACCGTGACGCTGGGCGGCCGGCCGTTCGAGATCGTCGGCATTGCTGATCGTGCTTTTCAGGGATTCGGTCCGCCGCACATCGGCGTCGGCGTAAACGGCTGGATACCGCTGTCCACGCTTGCGATTCTGTCGAGCACGCCGCCCTCGGCCGTCCAGCACGACAACCATGAGGTGGGGATCCTCTCGGCGTTCGGCCGGCTGCGCTCGGGTGGATCCATCGCCGAGGTCGCTGCGGCGACGGCTCTCGTCGGGCAGCGGCTCGACGCGATCTACCCGATCCGGCGAGGAGTGTCTGGTGTGAGTAACAGCGCCCCGGGGCCGCGTCGCTGGTCTGCGGTGCCGGCGCGTGACGCCATCGCGGCACAGTATTCGACCGGCATGGCCGCCGCGCTCGTCGCGCTCGTGGGCCTCGTGCTCGTCGTGGCCTGCACCAACCTGGCGAATCTCACGCTCGCGCGCGCGAGCGCGCGTCACCACGAATTCGCCGTCCGGCGCGCGCTGGGCGGGCCGCGCTGGAGGCTGATCAGGGAGCAGATTCTCGAATCGGCCGTGCTGGCCGTCGCGGGCGGGCTCGTCGCCGTCGTCTTCGCGCGGATGATTCTCGCCGCCGCGGCCGCTCAGGTGCCGGCCGGCTTCGAGATGGACATCGCGACCGACCTTCGGCCCGGTGTGCTCGGCGCGCTCGTCAGCGCGATGTTCCTGACGCTGGTCGTCTTCGGCCTCTGGCCGGCGCTCCAGGTAACCAGACCGGACGTGCGCGGCGCGCTCGCGGCCGACACCGGCGCCGTGCGTTGGCGCACCCGCCGCGGTCTCATCAGTCTGCAGGTCGGGGTGTCGGCCGCATTTCTGTTCGTCGCGGCGATGTTCGTCCAGACGCTGGCGTCAGACTGGCAGGCGGACTCAGGCATCGACATCGATCGGATCGCCATGGCGTCCGTCAGCTTCCAGCTGCACCAGCAGGACGAGGTGCGCGCGCGAATCACGATGGATCGGATCCTCGAGACGGCCAGACAGGAACCCTCGATCGAGGTGCCGGCGCTCTCGTCGGGGTTTCCGTTCGGCGTGGGAACGCTGCAGGCGAGCCTCACGACCACTGATCATCCGCTCGCGACGAACGCCGACGGGGTGAACACGTACGTCGTCGCGGCCACGCCCGAGATCTTCCACGCTCTCAATCTGCTCGTGCTGCGCGGCCGGCCGTTCGATGCGCACGACGATGCCGCCGCGGCGCCGGTGGTCGTGATGGACGCGCACAACGCCCGCGCGCTCTTCGGGACAGCGGACGCCGTGGGTCGGCAGATCCGGCTGGGCTTCTACAGCTACGATTCGCCCGGCGTCCTGCCCACTGTGCTCACCATCGCCGGCGTCGTGCAGGATACGGACGTCGGCAGCATCGGCGAACGCCGAACTGGCGTCGTGTACCTGCCGCTCGCTCAGCACTACGAGCCGAACGTGTGGCTCGTCGCCCGCACGCTGCTCGATCCAGGCGCCGTGTCCGGCACGCTCCGATCGATCATCCGCCGGGCGGATCCGTTACTGGCGGTTGGCCTCAGTGGGACCGGCACGTATCTCCTGGGCGGCCAGTACGTCGTCGTCCGGATGCTCGCGGGCGCGGCCGCCGCGCTCGGCGGGCTGGCGCTCTTTCTCTCGATGACGGGGCTCTACGGCGTGCTGTCCCACGTGGTCGGTCGTCGCACGAAAGAGATGGGCGTGCGCATGGCGCTCGGCGCCACATCCGATCGCCTGATCCGCATGGTGATCGCCGACGGCAGCCGGCCCGTCGCCGCCGGGCTCATCATTGGTCTCGCGGCGGGCACGCTCGGCCGGGTCGTGTTCCGCCTCATCATCGCGAGGCCGATGACCATCGTCGATCCGCTCGCGATGACACTCGTGCCGATTCCGCTCGCGATCGCGGCGCTGGTCGCAACTTGGCTCCCCGCGCGCCGGGCCTCGCGCGTCGATCCAAACGTGGCCCTGCGCGACCTGTAGAGAGAACAGCTTCAAGTCCGGATAAGCCCCATGATCGATCGACCGGGAGCGACACGCCCGCCGTGGCCAAGAGGCCCCTTCAGCCGATTGATCAATCGCGTGATCCGGCGCGCCCGCCGATTGACTTCAATGCTCGATGGGTCGACGACCTGGTTGGCGAGCCCATGGGCTAGCAAACTTCTACAGGTGGCGCAGCACCCTGGCCAGGTCTGACTTGGCTGCTCGACGTGCTGGCGGTGAAATGCCAACGAGGCCCGCGAGTCCCCCTCAGCTCCCAGCGATAGGGACAGTGGTCCAATCGAAGAAGACCGGTGTGCAGCGCAAACGGCGGTCTGCGTGCAAGAGTTGAGGTCGGCGCTGCAGCGCGACTCGTAATAGCAATCGTTGTTTTTCGAGTTGCAATTGCAATCGCCGGCGGCGAAGAGTGACGCGCTGCAGACTCAGCTGAGATTTAGCTGAGATTAGCACGCGATACGCGCCGAGGGCGGCACGCGCCGAACGTGATCACTCCGCGCGCAATGCGATGATCGGATCGACACGCGCCGCTCGCCTTGCCGGCAACAGCGCCGCCGCGAGGCCCGCGGCGAGGAGCAGCAGCGCCACCGCGCCGTACACGCCCGCGTCGTGCGGCGTGACTTCGAACAGGAATCGCCCGACGAGCCGCGACAGCATCCACGCGCCGGCGAGACCGCACGCCAGTCCGGCGAAGACGTACGCCGTCGCGCGCGCCAGCACTTGCTGGAGCACCTGCCCCGGCACGGCGCCGAGCGCCATGCGGATCCCGATCTCCGGCGTCCGCTGCGCGACGATGTACGCCATCACGCCGTAGATGCCCGCGGCCGCAATGACGATCCCGACGAGGCCGAAGAGCCCCAGCAGCTGCATGTTGAACCGCCGCTGCGCCGCCAGGCCGTTGAAGTACTCCTCGAGCGTTCGCGAGTCGTTGATGATCTGGCCAGGGTGGACCGTGCGGACGGCGGCTTTGACCGCATCGCGGACCGCATCAGGCGATCCGGTCGTGCGAATGACGAAGTCGGCGCCGCTTACGTCGCTCTGCGCGAGCGGCAGGTAGACCTCGGGCCCGACCGCAGCTTCCGGTCCCGTCACGCGGACGCCGCCGACGACGCCCACGACAACGGCGATCGTCTTGTCGACCTCGATCCGCTGGCCGACCGCGCTCTCGCCGCGGAAGTAGCTTCGCTCCGCGACGTCATTGACGATGGCGACCGCGGGCGCGCCCATGACGTCCGCGTCGGTGAACGCGCGGCCGCGGATGAGCGGCACGCGCAGCACGGTCAGATAGTCCGGCGTGACGCGATGGCGAAACGCCTCGTCCACATCGCCGGCGGCCGGGCGGTCGGGCAAGCCGATCGGACCGCGATTCCAGCTGCCCGACAGCGGCAGCCCGTCGGACACTCCAGCCACCGACTCGACGCCCGGCACCGACCGCAATCGCCGGACCACGTTGGCGACGAACGGCCGGCCGAGCGTGTGCCAGGACGGATCGCGGTAATCCAGGTACGCGTCGAGCGTGAGGACCTGGTGCAGGTCCGCGCCCAGATCCACGCTGGCGAAATGGCGAAAGCTCGCGAGGAACAACCCGGCGCCCACGAGCAGGACGACGGCCAACGTCACCTCCGTGACCACCAGCGTCGCGCGCAGGCGCTGACGGCCGCGGCCGGCTGTTGACGCGCGGCCGCCGTCCCGCAAGGCGTGCGTGATGTCGGCGCGCGATCCCTGCAGGGCCGGCGCCATTCCGAAGAAGAGACCGGTCACCGCTGCGGCGATGGCCGCCGCGACGAGCACGCGCGTGTCGATCGCGATCGACGCCAGACGCGGGACCCCGTCGGGCATCGACGCACGGAGCATCGCCACGCCCCACTGGGCCACCACGACGCCCAGAAGCGTGCCGGCGACAGAGAGCAGCAGGCTTTCGACGAGCAGTCCGCGCGCCAGCTGCCAGCGCGTGCCGCCCAACGCGGCACGCACCGCCAGCTCTCGTCCTCGCCCCGACGCGCGCGCGAGCAGCAGATTGGCGACGTTCACACACGCAATGACCAGGACGCAGCCCACCGCGCCCAAAAGCAAGAGCATCCAGGCCCGCACGCTGCCGACGAGCGCGTCGCGCAGCGGCATGACGACAACCTCGGCGCCGCGTGGAAACCACGCGGGATACTCCGCCGCCAGCCGCGTGTTGATGCGCTGCAGGTCCGCCCGCGCCTGCTCGACGGTCACGCCCTGCTTGAGGCGGCCCACGACGCCCCAGGTGTAGTTGCGGCCGGTCTGTCGCGATCGATCCGCGGCCGTCGTGGCTACGGGCACCCAGACGTCCACCGGTCGCGGCATGTTGAGCGGATAGACGAACCCGGGCGGCATGACGCCGACGATCTCCCACGCCCCGGTCGTCGTCATCAGCCGCTGCCCGACCGCGTCAGGACGGCCGCCAAAGCGCCGGCGCCAGAAAGCGTCGCTGATGAGCGCCACGCGGGACTGACCCGGTACGGCGTCCGCCTCGGTGAAGCTGCGTCCGATCGCCGGCGCTACGCGGAGGAGATCGAAGAGATTCGGAGTCACGCGTCGGGCCGTCAGCGGCTCGGGCGGCAGCTTGCCCTCGCCCACGACCGCAAGCTGCACGCCCGCCGAAGCGGCGATCGCGTCGAAGACCTGCTGCTCGTCGCGCCAGTCGAGAAATGTCTGCATCGTCTCGACGCCCGGCGACGAGGCGCCCGGCGAGGCCCGCCCGGCCGCCATGATGCGATCGCCTTCGTCGAACGGCAGACCGCGGAGCATCACGGCGTCCACCACCGAGAAGATCGCCGTGCTCGCCCCGATGCCAAGCGTAAGGATCACCAGCGCGATGGCGGTGAATCCCGGCGTCGCGCGCAGGCTGCGGAGCGCGTGTCGGACATCGCGTGCGAGCGCGTCCAGCCAGCCGGTGCGGGACCTGGAGCGATCTCTAATGGCCGCGACGAACGGCAGGGCGCGTCGCTCATGCCAGATTGTCCGCGCCAGATCGACCAGCTCGCGCGCCGCCACGGCGTGCCGGCGGAAAGGAGGCGCCCCGCGGACGCGCCGGCTGGCCATGGCGATCGCCTCGCGGCCATAGCGTTCGCGAAACGATGATGGCGTGAGGCGGATGCCAATGGCGTAGAGGCGCTCGAAGCGCGTCATCGCTGACCACCGCGCGCGGGCGTCGCCAAGCCGAGCTTGCGTGTGGCCGCGAGCTGCTCGGTGAGGCGATCGGCCTCGGCCATGAGCACGGCCTCGCCGAGCGGTGTGATCGCGTACCACCGTCGGCGTCCGTCGGCGTCGTCCGTCTCGGTCTCGGCGATCAAGCCCTCGTCGCTGAGCTTCTTGACGATCGAGTAGAACGATCCAGTACCGGGGTCGACGAGCCCGGCGGACCGCTCGCGGATTCGCTGGACGAGGGCGTAGCCATGCGCCGGCGCTTCGGCGAGCGAGAGCAGCACGTGGTACGCGAGGTGCGTGAGCGGCAGGAAGCGCGTGATGTCGGCGGGTCGCCTGGCCTTTCTCTCCATAACGGAGACTTTGACGGCGGCGCCGGCTGGCTGGTTGGCCAGTGTTAGCGTAATCCTTCCTCAATCCTTCCTAAGGACGTATTAGCGAACACAACGCGCCATGAAACTCGGTCATCGCCCCGTCGTCGGCGACGATCCGACCGCGGGCACCGTGAGGGCCCGCGCACCCTGCGCAGTCGTCACGACGCGCTCACTCGCGCCGTGACGGTACCCGCAGCTGTTGGTCCGTGCGCTCGTGCCGATCGGATCTCAGCGCCGCGGCGATCTCTTCGGTGAGCGATACCTCGAGGGCCTCGCGAATGTGCCGACGAAATTGGGCTTCGATGTCCTGAAGAAACTGCAGAAGGCTCGCTGCGAACGGCGATCTGCTTTAGGTCAGCAGGAGGTCGGATTACGCGCTGAGAGCGCGCACAGCCGGGCGATCGGCCGGTGTGGGTAGGCGCAGTGCGCTTGCCGGAACCGTGACGACCGCCACTGTGTTGCCAGTCATATCGAAGAACTCGACGGAGTACCCGTCCTCCGGCACGCCCGGCGCAATGTGACGATCGACGATGGTCCCGACATCTCCGGCCCGCAGGCCGCGTTCAGGGACGTCCCGCGTGAGGATCACGTCGCTATACGGCTCGAAGGCCATCCCACCTACCTCGGGTACATGGTAATCAATCGGGGCACGTGGCTTCCAGTATCGACCTCGCCTTTGCGCCGCCACGCTTGTGCGATGGATTCAGCAAGTATGCCGTCAGCTTCTCGACAGCGATTGTCGCGCGGACCGCATTCGGAATCGGCACAGCTTTGCGGCAGTCTATCAGCCAACTGAGGCCTGGCAGGGTGATCTCGCTTCCGGAGCGAGGGAAGCGTACAGGCGGAGCGGCTGACGGCGCGAATCGTGCCTCGTCAAGCACTGCATCAAGCAACCGGTCGGCAAAGTACGGCCACCCGTCGGTCGCGACCTTCGCCGCGAGGCTGTGCAGCGTCGCCAGCGGTGTGTCGCTGTCGCCCACGAGAATTAGGCGGACACACGGGAACGCTGCATGAAGGTCGCAAAGCCCGCCCGCGCCAACCGTAGTAGAACGCCTTGTAGGCCACCGTCTCGCCATTTTGATGGTTGAACGCCCGGAGCAAGTCGGCGAGCGATTCCACGCCTGGCTTGACGACGGCCGGTGCTCAGTATTACTAGATCATTCAACTAAGGCCATGCCCGCGACATCTGCCGCCCCTGACACGCGCACCCGCCTGGTCGAGTCTGCGAGATATCTCTTTTGGGAACGAGGGTTTACGGCGACTGGCCTGGCCGATATCCTGGCCCGCGCCAACGCTAACAGCGGCAGCTTCTACCACTTCTTCGAGAGCAAGGACGCCCTGCTGCGGACGGTGCTCGACACCTACGTCGGCATGCTCGATCCGTTCGTCATTCAGCCCGCCTGGGCGCGGACGGCCGATCCGATCGAACGCATCTTCGCGCTGCTCGAGGGCTACCGGCAGCGGCTCGTCGAGACCGACTGTCAGTACGGCTGCCCGATCGGCCGCCTTGCGCTCGAAATCGACGCGGAGAACATGCCGGCGCACGCGTTGATTGCGCAAAACTTCGCCGCTTGGAAGACGGCGGTCGAGGCCTGCCTGCGCGCGGCCGGGATCGCGAGCCCCGAAGACGCGGCCGCCATGGTGCTCGCGCTCATGGAAGGCGCCGTGATGCAGGCGCGGGCCGAGCGGCGCCTCGACGCGTTCGACGCGTGCGTGCGCCAGTTGCGCGCGCACTTCGACCTGATGAGGCCATCCCCCCGGGGCGCCCGCCGCGTTCCCACTGCGAGGACCACATGATGCGCTGGATTTCCACGCTGGCCGTGATCGCGATGACGCAGGCCGCCGCCCCGCCCGCCGCTGACCATCCGCCACAAGCCACGGTCGCGCCGTCGCCGGTTCGACTCACGTCCTACGTCGCGGCCGACGGCGACCGCGTCCTGCGCAACGAGGTGGACATCGCCGCGCCACCCTCGGCCGTCTGGCAGGCCTTCACGACGACCGACGGACTCCGCGGATTCGTCGCGCCCGTCGCCGCCATCGATTTCCGGCTGGGCGGCATCTGGGAGGCCAGCTACGCCCCCGGCGCGCACCTGGGCGATCCGGGCAACATCCTGAACCAGGTCATCAGCTACCTGCCCGGCAGAATGCTGTCCATCCGTGTCACGCGAACGCCGCCGGGCTTCGAACACCCTGAGGTCGCGCGCGCGGTCTGGACGGTGATCGAGATCGAGGACCTCGGCGACGGCCGGTCGCGCGTCATCACGTCGATGTGCGGCTGGAAGCGCGGCCCCGACTGGGACGCCGTCTACGCGTTCTTCGAGCGCGGAAATGCGGTCGTCTCCGAACACCTCCGCGACTACCTCGAGCATCGTCGCTGACCGCGGTGGCCGGCCGGCCGCAGGCCGGCGTCCGCCGCCGGTCACCGGGTCCGCCAGCTAACCGCACGCCGCATTCTTTCGACTAACATCGTTAGTCATGTTGCAGACGTTCGAGCTGCACGTCCTGCTGGCCATGCTCCGCCAGCGCGGCGAGACCTACAGCGTCCCGCTCGTTCTGGATGTCGAGAAGCGCACCGGGCGCCGCATCGCGCCCGCGGCGGTGTTCATCGCCTTGAGTCGTCTCGAGAAGAAAGGACTCGTCTCGTCGCGGCTCGAAGAGTCCGATCAGGGGCGGACCCGCCGCTACTACAAGCTGACAAAGGCCGGACTTCGCGTCGTGCGTGAGACGCGGGACGAGCACGCCCGACTCTGGCGGGGTCTGACGCCGCTGCTTCGCCGGCCCAGAGACTGACATGGCCTGGCCACCGCGCTGGCTCGTGAAGGACGCGGATCGCCGCGCGATCGAAAACGATCTCGCCGAGCTGCACGACGTACGGCGCGGCCTCGATGGCGAGCGCCGGGCCGCGCGCTGGCTGCGCTGGCACCGGGCCGTCTACCCGCTGCACCTCCTGCTGGATCGAGCGCGGGGCGCCGCGAGTGCCTGGAGACCCTCGATGAAGCATCTCGGCCGCGATCTTCTCTACAGCGTCCGCAGCCTCGCACGTGCGCCTCTGCTGGCGGCGACAGTCATCCTCACCGTCGGCGTCGGCCTGGGTGCGACGACGGCCATGGTCGTCGTCACGCGCGCCGTGCTCATCAGTCCGCTGCCGTACGCGGACGCGGCGTCCCTCTACTGGATTTACACCGACAATCCTCCCTATCACTTCCGCTTCTCGGTCGTGGACTACCGCGCGCTCGAAGCCGACCATCCGACGTTCAGCGCCGTGGCGGCGTACCAGACCAGCGGCGTCACGATCACGCTCAACGGCTCGTCCGAACGCGCGACGGCCAAGGACGTCACGGGATCGTATTTCCCGCTGATGCGGCAGCGAGCGAAGCTTGGTCGCCTGTTCGATCCGTCGGACGATGCCGGGAAGGATCGACTGGCCGTGCTGACGGATGCGTACTGGCGCTCGCGCCTGGGCGCGGACCCGGCGGTCATTGGCCGTGCACTGACGATCGACGGCGAGAGCGCGGTGATCGTCGGCGTGCTCGAGCCGGCGCGCGGGCCGCTCGAACACGGCGTGTCGCTGTTCACGGCGGCGCGCTGGCCGGCGCCCACGCGCAAGGGGCCGTTCTTCACGATGGCACTCGGCCGGCTGGCGCCCGGCGTCTCGCCGGCAGCCGCGACCGAGGCCCTGCATGCCACCAACCGGCGCCTGTTTCCCATCTGGCAATCGTCCTATCAGGACGAGAAGGCCACCTGGGGCCTGCAGGACCTGAAGTCGCGCGTGGTTGGCGACGTGGGCAGCACGCTGTTCGTCGTCCTCGCCGCGGTGGCGTGCGTGCTGCTCATCGCGTGCGCCAACGCCGTCAACCTGCTGCTGGCGCGAGCCGTGGGCCGCAGCCGCGAGCTCGCCATTCGCGGCGCGCTCGGGGCGTCGCGCGGCCGGTTGCTGCAGATCGTGCTGGCCGAGGCCGCGGTCCTCACGGCGGGCGCGCTCGGCGTCGGACTCGGCATCGCCTCCTCCACGCTGGCACTCGTGGCGCGGTACGCCACCGCCACGCTTCCGCGGATCGACGAAATCCACATGGGCGCGCCCGCCATCACATGGCTCGCGGTGCTCGCGATGGCCAGCAGCGTCGTGATCGGCGCCGTCCCGGCGGTCTACAGCCTCCGCCTGCGAGTGAGCCGGGCGCTTGCGGCCAGCGGCCGATCGGGTGGCGACGCGCCAGCCGCCCGGCGTCTGCGACGACTGCTCGTGACGGCGGAGTTCGCGCTCGCAACGCCCCTCATCATCGGCGCGGTGCTCGTCGCCTCGAGTCTCGACCGGTTGCGCCATGTGCCCGTCGGTGTGGACACCCCGCGATTGCTGACCGCCGAAATCCAGCTCACCGGACCGCGCTACCGCGAGGACGACAGCCGCGCGGCGTTCTGGCGGCGCGCGATCGAACGGCTTGGCGCGCTGCCCGGCGTGCAGAGCGCCGCACTCGCCGACAGCCGGCCGCCAACCGAGGCGGGCCAGCGCAACAACTTCGACCTCGAAGATCACCCCACGCCCGCCGGCCAGAACCAGCCCGTCTCCACATGGGTCGGCGTCTCTCCGGAGTTCTTCCAGACCGTGGGAGTTCATCTCGAGCGCGGGCGGCTCCTCGACGCGCACTCGCTCGACGAGGACGTGATTGTCGTGGATCGCGCCTGGGCCGACCGCTTCTTCCCCGGTGAACAGGTGCTCGGCCGCCGGTTGCACGGAGGCGGGTGCACGACCTGCCCGTGGACGACGATCGTCGGTGTCGTCAGCAACGTGAAGTGGATCGGGTTGGACGCGCCGGAGGACGGCACCGTCTACTTCCCCTTCGTCGATCTTTCGTCCGGGTACGTCGTCCTGCGGACCGCGGGCGATCCCTCGGCGCTTTCTCTCGACTTGCAGCGCGCGGCGCGCGAGCTCGATCCGTCGCTTGCCGTGTCCAAGACGTCCACCGGCGACGCGCTGGTCGCCGACTCGCTCGCCGAGCCACGATCGCTGACGGTGCTGGTCGGCCTGTTCGCCGTGACCGCACTCGTCCTTTCGATCGTCGGCGTCTACGGCGTGATGGCGTACTTCGTCCAGCAGCACTCGCGCGACATCGGCGTGCGGCTGGCGCTTGGCGGCGAGCCGCGATCGGTGCGACGCCTCGTCGTGCTGCAGGGACTCCGGCTCGTCGTCGTCGGCATCGCCGTCGGGGTGGGGCTCACACTGGCCACCTCCCGGCTGCTGTCCGCCGTGCTTTTCGGCGTGAAGGCGACCGACGTCGCGCCGTTGGTCGCGGTGCCGTTGATCCTCGTGACCATCGCCACCATGGCGTGCCTGGTTCCGGCGCGCCGCGCGGCGAGCATGGATCCAGCGCGCATCCTGCGCGAGTCGTAGCCGCCCACGCGTCGGGCGATCCGCTACACTACAGGTCGTTCCCCCTTTCTGAAACGGACGCTGGCGATGAGGCTAGACGAATCGCGAGAGAGCCAGAACGTCGAAGATCGCCGAGGCTTTGGCGGAGCGGGACAGGGCGGCGGCGGGATGATTCGCACGGGCGGTCTGGGCCTTGGCGGCCTGCTGATCCTGCTGGTCGTGAGCTATCTCTTCGGCGTCGATCCGATGCAACTCATCTCGACCGATGACGGATCGCCGGCCGGAAGCACGACGGCGCCCGCCGGTCCTCCGCCGGCCAACGATCCGGTCGCCACGTTCGCGTCGAAGGTTCTCGCGAGCACCGAGGACACGTGGACCGCGATCTTCGCGCGCTCCGGCCAGCGGTACCCGCCGCCCACGCTCGTGCTCTTCTCCGATCAGGTGGACTCGGCGTGCGGCCTCAGCTCGTCAGCGGTCGGCCCGTTCTATTGCCCGGGCGATCGCAAGGTGTATCTCGACCTGACCTTCTTCCGCGAGCTGGACCAGCGCTTTGGCGCGCCTGGTGACTTCGCGCAGGCGTACGTGATCGCGCATGAGGTCGGGCATCACGTGCAGAATCTGGCAGGCGCCCTGCAAGGCGGAGGCGGCAACGCCCAGTCCGTGCGGCAGGAGCTGCAGGCCGACTGCCTGGCAGGCGTGTGGGGACACGCCGCCGCGTCGAGCGACCTGCTCGACACGGGCGACGTGGAGGAAGGGCTCAATGCTGCTGCCGCGATTGGCGACGACCGGCTGCAGCGTCAGAGCAGCGGGCGCGTGGTGCCCGAATCATTCACCCACGGATCGTCGGCCGAGCGCGTGGCCGCGTTCAAGCGCGGTCTCGACACCGGCGAGCCGTCAGCGTGCGGGATTGGCCGTTAGCGGCGCCGGCGCACGGACGTTCACGCTGAACTCGCGGAAATTCGCGTAGGTCGCGACGCCGTCAATCGTGCGCGTCGCGCCGACCGCGTAGTGCTCCTCCATTCGCGCGGGCACCCAGAGTCCATCCAGCTTGGCCTGCGGCGCGTAGGTGACGACGATCTTCGCGTGCGCGTCGACGGTCGCGAGCACGAGCTCCGTGCGCACGACCCGCCCGGTGTCTGGCGCCACCCAGAACCGCCCGCTGGCCGGTGAGTCGTCCGACGTGTGAATCATGCGCGGCACCGCCAGCTCCTTGAACGACAGCACGCGTGTGCCGGTGCCGGCGATCGTCTCCGTGCCGCCCAACTCGAACACGCTGCGGCGCTGCTGCTCGCGCCGCAGGAACGGCAGTGCCATCGTCGGATCGTTCACCGTGCGCGTCAGCCCGCCGATGTTGAAGCGCGCCCCTTCTTCGCGGATCTTCGATGCCTGATCGATCGCCTCGGGCTGTGGATGGACGAACAGGTCCATGAGCCGCGTCGTGCGATCGCGCACCGCCTTGCCGTCCACATCGTAGACGTCGCGGAAACACAGCCAGCCGGCCTCGCCGGAATTGATGAGCAGGAGATCGGATCGCAGCACGCGGCGGCCCGTCACGGCCGCGCGGGCGCCGCGGACGGTCTGCTCGTAGTGCTCCTCGGAGACGATGCCGGAGAATCGGCGGTCGTAGGCGTCGAGATAGGCGGCCGCGGCGTCGAGCACGGAGAGCACCGTGACCTCGCGCTGTGCCGCAACGCGCGGCGCATTGATCGCGGCGATCGCGGCGATCGAAGCAATCGAAGCGATCGGAGCAGTCAGCAATGCGAGCAGCGGTCGTCCTCGGATCATCCGCGAGCCTTCGCGCAGTATAGGCTCGCGCAGAAGAGAAGGCTATTCGCCGGCGGCGTGGAGCGCGCGCAGCGGATCGGCCCGCGTCGCTCGGCGTGCGGGCCACCACGCGGCCGCCACGCTGGCGACGGCAAGCGCGGCCGCCAGCGCGGGTACCAGGACCGAGGGCATCGATCGCGTGGACGCCAAACAGCTGGCCGGCCAGCGCCCGCGCCGCGATCAGTCCGCCGGCGACGCCGACGACGCATCCGCCGGTCGCCGTCACCGACGCCTCGCGCAGGACCAGCCCGAGAATCTGCGCGCGCGTCGCGCCAAGCGCCAGGCGAACGCCCATCTCGCGCGTGCGTTCGGTGACGGTGCACGACACCACGGCCACGGTCCCGACAATCGCGAGCAGAAACGACACGAGCGCGAGCCCGCCGCCAAGCGTGGCAGCCAGCCGTTGCGGCGCGATGGATCGGCGCACCAGCGACTCGATGGTCGCGACCTCGAACACCGGCACGGCGGGATTGAGCGCCGCGACCGTCCGTCGCACCGCTGGCGCAAGCGCCCCGGCATCGACGCCCGGCTGGCTGCGGACGACGAGGTACATCGTTCGTCCCCAGTGCTGCCCCAGGAGATCGTAGACGCGCGGCGCCGGGTCGTCCGCCAGCGACTGATGCCTCACGTCGCCAACGACGCCGATGACGACGTGCCAGTCGCCGCTCGCCTCGCCGCCGCCGACGGACACGCGCCGGCCGATCGGGTCGGCGACGCCGAACAGCTTGTGCGCGGCAGCCTGATTGAGCACCGTCGCATGCGGCAGCCTGGTCACGTCCGCGGGCTCGAAATCCCGACCCCGCACGATTGGAATGCCCGCCGCCTGAAAGTAACCGGGCGTGACGAACTGCCATCCGGCGGATGGGCGCGACGCCGGGGGCAGCGGTTGCTCGGCGGACATCAGGCTCGTGTTCGAGCCCACGCCGCTCAGCGGCAGGCTCGCGGAGGCGGCGGCGCACTCGACGCCCGGCAGCGCGCGGGCGGCGTTCGCGGCGTCGTTGAAGAACGCCGTGACCGCGTCCCTGGTCGGGAAGGCAGCCGGGTACGCCGACATGCGCAGCGCGAGCGTGCGGCTCGTCGCAAAACCTGGATCGACGGCAAACAGCCGCGCGATCGTGAGCGACAGCAACGCCGCGCCGGTCACGAGCACGAGGGCCAGCGCGATCTCGCCAGCGACCAGGACACGCCTCGCTCGCCGGGCCGCCCGGCCGATCACACGCGTGTCGCTGCGCAGGGACGCCGGCGTCCGCTGCAGCCGGAGCGCGGCCGCAATCGGTCCGATCCACAGCAGCACGACAACCGCGAGCGCGAACCACGCGACGTCGCCATCGAAGCCGAGCGCGGCCGCGCGTGGCAGCCCGGCCGCGGGCGACGTCACGAGCGCGCGCGCGATCGCCATGCCTGCGGCGATGCCGACAGCTCCCCCTGCCAGCGCGGCCCCGGCCTCGTCCACAATCACCTGACGCGCCAGCCGCCACCGGCTGGCGCCGAGCGACTGCCGCACGGCCAGCTCGGCTTGTCGCGCGGACAGCCGGCCGAGCATCAGCGTGATGAGATTCGCGAGCGCGATCAGCACCACCATTACCGCGGCCGCACACGCCAATTCCAGCGGCCGCACCGCGCGGTTGGCAATCCAAGCGCGCAGCGGCTCGAGCCGGAACTGTCGATCCTGGTTCGTTGCGGCGAAGTCGCGCGCCAGCACGGCGGCCGTCGCGTCCGCCCGCCGCCGGGCCTCGTCGAGCGTCACGCCCGGCGTAAGCCGGCCGATCGCCTCGTAGCCGTAGACATCCCGACGGGTGACGAATTGAAACTGGTGATCGAAGCTGGTCCAGAGATCCGCGCGCGGGAGGTTGAAGCCCCCCGGCACCGGCAGCTCGAACTCCACACCCGGGGCGAGCACGCCGACGATCGTGTAGGTGCGGCCGCTCAAGCCGAATGTGCGTCCAACCACGGCAGGATCGCCGTGAAACTGCGATTGCCAGAGCTGATGGCTGAGCACGGCCATCGGCTTGCCGTCATCGTCGGCCGTCAGGAGCCGCCCGTACGCGGGCGTCGCGCCGATCATCGGCAGCAGCGCGGGCTCCGCTTCCACGACCTGCACGCGATCGGCCGTGCCCGCGGCATCCACGAAGAGCGTGCCGACGCCGGCCGACAGCGCGGCCGCGGCGTCGAAGGCGCCCGTCCGCCTGAGGTCGTCGAAATCCGGATAGCTGATCTGAATCGTCTCGCCCTTCGTCTGCTCCCACAATGCGACGAGACGCGACGCGGACGGATACGGCAGGGGCCGCCAGACGATGGCGTGCGCGAGACTGAAGACGGCGACGCTCGCGGCGGTCGCGAGCGCGACGAGCAGCAGGGCCCCGGCGCTGGCCAGCGGCTGCACGGCCAGGCGACGCCGCGCGGCCGCCAGATCGAGCCAGAGCCCGGCCGCGATTCGCGGCCGATTGCGCGGGTGCTCGCGCGGCACACGCCCGGCGCGCCCGCGTCGCCATTCGTCGATCTCGGCCTGCGCCGCGGTGTCGGCGTCAGCGACGCTCCCGCCGGTCGCCCGGACGGCGCTCCAGCGCTCGGTCACATGGACGGCGATTTCCTCGACCAGCTCGGCGCGCGCGTCGGGCAGCGCGCGCCGGACTTCGTCTCGCCACCGATCGAGCGCGGGATCCCGGCGGCTCATGTCTCGGACCTCCGCGGGCGCGTCATCCTCGTGAGCGCGCGAATGAACCGCCCCCAGCCCTCGCGCTGGACGGCGAGGGCGCGATGGCCGGCGGGCGTGAGGCTGTAGAAGCGGCGCCGCCGCTCGCCCGGACGGGCGGCCCAGCGGCCGCGGATGGCGCCCTGGCGCTCGAGCGCGTGGAGCGCGGGGTACAGCGTGGCGGACGTGAAGGTGATGGCGCCGTCGGATCGCTCGGCGATGAGCTGGGCGATCTCGTAGCCGTGGCGCGGGCGCTCCTCGAGCAGCGAGAGGATCAGGACGTCCGCGCTGCCTTTCTTGACGTCGCGCGACAGGACCATCGGCAGATTATATGTAGGCAGATTACAGTTGATCAAGCACGATCTCGCGGGCCGCCGCGCGTGTCCGGCCGCGAACGGTCAGTCTTCGCGGAGCACAGCCAGCGGATCGACCGCGGCCGCGCGACGGGCGGGAATCCAGCTCGCCGCCGCGGCGGCGCCGCCGAGCAGCGCGACCGCGGACGCCGCAATGAGGGGATCGGTCGCGCGGGTCTCGAACAGCCAGTCGCGCACCAGGCCGGCCAGCAGATACGACGCGACCCAGCCGAGCGCCAGGCCCACGGCCGCAAGGCGCACGCCCTGCGCGAGCGCCACGCCGATCACCTGCCGCCGGGTGGCGCCGAGCGCGGCCCGGATGCCCAGCTCGCGCGTCCGCGCGGCCACCGCGCGCGACCGCACGGCGTAGGTGCCCAGGCACGCGAGCAGCGCGGCCAGCCCCGCGAACACCCCGATGGTCGCCGTCCGGAAGCGCTGCACGCGCAGCGAGAGCCCGAGCCGCTCGTCCATCGGCATGACGCTGCCGATTGGCACCTCGGCGTCCACCGACCGCACGGCCGCCCGCACGTCGGGCACGATGCCGGCCGCCTCGCCGCGCGCGCGCACGGCAAACCACATCACGGGCAGCGGAATCTGGGCGTGCGGCACGTAGATTTCCGGCGTGCGCAGCGCCGGATCCGCCAGGCCGCCGGTCTTCACGTCGCGAATCACGCCGACGATCTCCCACGCGGGCTCCGGCTGCCCCGCGGGCTGCGTGTCCATCCGCAGCGTGCGGCCAATGGCGCGGCCGTCCGGCACGAAGCGCGTGGCGAATGTCTGATTGACGATCACGACGCGCGCCGACGTGGCATCGTCGCGATCCGTGAAGGTCCGTCCGGCCGCCAGGCCGATGCGGAGCGCCTCGAAATAGCCCGGCGTCACGTGTTGCATGTGCGCGGCGGTCGGCCGATCGGGATCGCTCGGCACGCCATCGACCGTGAAGCGCGTGCCGTAGAGCCAGCCGTTGAGCGGCAGACTGGTCACGGCGCCGGCGGTCTCCACGGTCGGCAGCGCGTCGATCGCGGCGCGCACACGGGCGAAGTACTGCTGGATCTGCTCGTCCGTGCCGTACCGCGCCGTCGGCGGCGAGAGCCTGAACGTAAGCACGTGGCTCGCGTCGAAGCCCGGCCAGACGCCGGTGAGCTTGATGAAGCTCACCGTGAGCAGCGTCGCACCCGTCACGAGCACCATCGCCAGGGCGATCTCCGCGACCAGCAGGGCCGACTGCAGCCACGCGGTCCGGCGGCCCGTGCTGAATCCGCGACCGCTGGCCGACAGCGCTTCGGTGAGCGTCACGCGTCCCGCCTGCCACGCCGGCAGGATGGCGGCGAGCACGGCGGTCAGCGCGCAGACCGCCATGGTGAACGCGAGCGCGCGTGCGTCGAGCGTGGGCGCGGCTTCCGCCGGCAGCGTCCCGGGCGGCATGAGGACGACGAGCGCGCGAAGCGTGGCGGTCCCCAGCGCGAGCGCGATCACGCCGCCGGCGCCGGCGAGCAGCAGGCTTTCGACGACGAGCGCGCGGAACAGCCGCAGCCGGCCCGCGCCGAGGGCCGCGCGCACGGCAATCTCGCGCCGGCGCCCGATCGTGCGCGAGAGCGCGAGGCCCGCGACGTTGGCGCAGGCAATCACGAGCACGAGCGCGACGGCCCCGAACAGCACCCACACGAGCTGGCGCGCGTCGGTGCGCACGATGAAGTCCCGCCATGGCATCACCATCGCTGTCCAGTTGCGTCCCGCGGACCCGCGCGTCTGGTTGAAGGCTTCGGCGACCGCCGCGATCTCTCGGCCCGCCTGCTCGACCGTGACGCCGTCCTTGAGCCGGCCAATGACCGTGAGTGCGCGCCCTTCGCTGCGCGCTTCCGGCGGGCTGAAGACGAGCGGCACGTAGATTTCCGGCGCGCCGCGATCGAACACCGAGGCCGCCGGCAACACGCCGACCACCACACATGATTGCCCGCCAAAGTGCGCGGCCTGCCCCACGGCGGCGGGCGATCCGCCGAGCCGGCGCACCCACACGCTGTGGCTCACGACCGCGACGCACGGCGCGCCCGGCGTCGCATCGGCCGCCGTCAAGCCTCGACCGAGCGCCGCGGTCACGCCGAGCAAGTCGAAGTACCCGGGCGACACGCGCGCGCCGCGCACTTCCTCCGGATCGCCGCCGTCGAGGACGGTGATGTTCTGGCTCTGTCGGGCCTCGAGCTGCGTGAACGATCGCGCGGTCTGTCGCCAGGCCTGGTAGGCCGTGGGCGCGACCGTCCAGTTCCCGCCTGTTCGCGGCCATTCGGCCACGAGCACCAATCGATCGGCATTGACGTACGGCAGCGACTTGAACAGCAGCGCGTCCACGACGCTGAAGATCGCGGTGTTGGCGCCGATGCCGAGCGCGAGCATCAGGATCACGAGCAGGCTGTACGCGGGAGCGCGGCGGAGCGATCGCCACGCGTCGCGAAGATCGTATCGAGTCGACGCCACGCGGCCTCCTGAAGGACGACGATGTCCCGGCGAACCGGGCGGGGCCGCGGTCGCGCGCAGGCGGGCCAGCGACGCGGTCTCCGCCAGCCAATACCGGACCACGCCGGACCAGCCGCGCGTGCGGTACGCGTCGCGCTGCAGCGCCTCGAACACCGCGACCGCGTCGTCGGCCCTGCCGGCGGGCAGCGCGTCGGCGACGGCCGCCAGCGCCCGCCGGTACGCGGCGGCCGCGATGCGAAACGGGAGGTGCGTCATCCGCGACCCGGCCGGCGCCGTGGCTGCCAGCGTGCGGCCCTCGCCATGGCGGCCAGCTGCTCGAGGCGGGCGGCCTCCGCGCGCCCGGCCTCGCGGCCCGCGCGCGTCAGCCGGTACCGACGCCGGCGCGAATCGCGATCGTCGGCCGGCAGCTCCTCAATCCATCCGTCGTCGAGCAGCCGCTTGAGGACGGCGTAGAGCGTGCTCGCGGTGAGCTGCATCTCGCCGCCGGTGCGCTCCCGCACGTCGCCGATGATCGCGTAGCCGTGCAGGTCGTCGTCGGCGAGCGACAGCAGAATCTGGAACACCTGCGGACCGAGCGGGCGCGGTTTCATATACCGCTCAATGGTATACCACCACGCGATAGATTGGTTGCCGCGCGCGCCGGTGTGCGGGTCCGGACTGGGCCGGCCCTGACGCGGCTCGAGCACGACGGCCTGCTCTCGTCCGACCGGGAACCCGTCGCCGCGCGCGTCGCGACCGCGCTCGTGACCACGCAGTGACCCGCACGTTCGCCCGGACGCTGGTTCGCGCCGCCTCGGCAATCGTGCCGGCGGCCGATCGCGGCCGGTGGCTGCGCAGCGAGTAGCCGCTGCGCGCCCGGGCCGCTGAAGGCGCACGCCACTGAATTAGTGAACCTCTCCACCCAGACTGTGTAGCGATTTGCCCTCGCAACGCGCGGAGCGCGGCCGATGAGCGGGCACGGCTCGTGCACATACCACCGCAACGCCCCTTGGTGGGCCGGGGAGTGTGCCGGATGTTGATGACGATCTTCGTGCTGCTCATTGTGTTGTGGCTGCTTGGTGTGGTGACGTCGTACACGCTTGGCGGCTTCATTCACCTGCTGCTCATTCTGGCGATCGCGGTGATCCTGATCCGCGTGATTCAAGGACGACGACCCGTCTGACGTCTCGAGGGCGCCGCGGTGAGCCGTGTGGCGCGCCGCGGCGTATGCTTTCCATGGGAATGGCGACGATCATCGCGACCTCGTCGAACAACGGCGGGTTGCTTCAGGCGCACGTCGGCGACGAGCTCGTGTTGCGCCTGCCCGAGACGCCGTCCACCGGATACCGGTGGACCGTCGATGTCGCGCCCGTCAACGCTACGCTCGACCACGACTCCTTCAATCCCGGTGGCGGCGGCGTTGGCGGTCACGGCACTCGAACCTTCGAGTTCCGCGTGACGGCGCGCGGCGACGCGCACCTCGGGCTGAAGCGCTGGCGGGCGTGGGAAGGCGACACGAGCGTGGCGGAGCGATACCGCGTGACGCTCCACGTGGAGTAGGGACGCCGCAGCGGCGTCCAGAACCCTAACCGGCGAGACGACGGTGATGCGCGGGTTCGACGCCAGAAGGCATGACGTCGGGCGCCATACCGACCGGGCGTGCGTGCGGACGAACGACGGGCATGTCGGGATGATCGAAATGCGCCGGGAACGTCTCCCCACACTGGACGCAGTACCAATGCGCGGGCTGGCGTTCACCCAGATCGTCAACAACTGGCGGTAACAGCGCAAGCGGCCGTGGATGCGGACAACGCCCCATCCACCAGGTGACCATCGCCATGGCACTGGTCACAGCAAACAGCCACACCGGCCGGTCCCACAGCGCGAGCCCCATTATTGCGACGCCGACGAACAGCATCGATCCAACGATCACCCTGCGAGTGGCAGAGGATGGGCTCGCCATGCGCAGCGTCACCGCAAGACGAATGCCACGGCCAAATCTCGCGATGGCGGCATTTCCCGAGAATTCGGCCGCGAGGACTGGGTAGAAGGTTGCCGACCCTAGGGCAAATGTTCGCGACAGAGGTAACTATCGATCGACCGGGTCAGAGGAACTGTTGATCATCGGCGGATGGTCCATAGACCGATGGGACAAGGCGATCGAGCAGCCGCAAGTACACGGTGAGCTGTCCGCGGTGGTGCGCCAGGTGACCAAGCGTGTCGGCGATCACGACGTGGCGCGGCTGATCCGCCATGACCTTGCCTCCCGCGAGCAACTTCCAGTTCGTGGTCAGCAGGTAGTGGTCGTCGACTTTCGCGAACGCCTGGCGCGCCTTCCCCATCAGCGCGTCATGCGTGGCCACGAGCGCGTCCGTGGACGGCGGTCGATATTGTCCGCCGCCGGCCGGCGGCGCGACATCGAGCGCCTCGTGTTCGAGGATCAAGTTGAACCACGACGGCATTGTCGCGACCAGTCCGGCGAGCCGGCCGAAGGGCATCGATTTGTCGTGCGGCTTCCAGTCGTCTTTGCCGGTCGGGACCTGTTCGAGCACGCGGGCGGTGCGGGCCGCTTCGCGTTCGAGCGTGGCGGCGAGCATCTCAGTGAGCGTCATGGGTCCTCCGAGGCTGGGAGGATCGACTGTATCGCACGAGCGGTGGCCGGCGCGTGCGTTCTTCGGGCCATCTGCGCGGGAACTGATCAGGCCAGAATCTCTACCAGAGCGTCTTGATGCCCGGGTATTTCGGGATGTTCTCGTCAGACGTCAGAACCGTCAGGATATTCGCCTGGGCGACCGCCACAAGGACGCGGTCGAATGGATCGTCGTGGATGGGAGGCAGGGCGGCGGCGGCGCAGGCACTGCCGGCGTCGAGCGGGAGTTCCCGCAGCGCGTAGCGTTCGGACAACCCGACAAACCACTGGATGGCAGGCTCTCGAAGGCGAAGTTTGCCCGCCGCGACCTTGATGGCCACTTCCCACGGACTCACCGTCGAGACGCACGCCTCCGTGGCGGACCTCAGCGCGGCCGCCGCCGGCTTCGGCAGGTCGCCCCGCGCCAGCGCGAGCAGCGCACACGTATCCAACAGCACGTTCACTGCAAATCCTCCGGCCACTCGTTGTCGGTCAGCGGCTCGGTTGGACGGTATCCGGGCGCGAACTCGACCCGAAAGCGCGCAGCCGGCGCCAGCGTCCGCGCCTGGCGAGGCTTGGCGCGCCGGCGGATCTCGGCCACTTCACGACCGTCGCGGCAGAGCACCACGACTTCGTTCCGCTCCTCCACGGCCTTGACGAGCTCCGACAATCGCGTCTTCGCCTCGTGCATGTTCACGGTCTTCATGGTTAGCTAATGTAGCTAATGACGGCCGGGGTCGCAAGGATCTGTCGCGGACGCGTCTCGCGACCGCTCAGGCCGATGGGGCGGAGCCTCCGAGCTCGCTGCGCAGCCAGGCCCTGGCCATCCTGACGTCCCGCTCGACCGTGGGCACAGACACGCCGAGGACCGAAGCGATCTCGGCGTGAGTCATGCCACCGAAGACGCTCATCTCGACGGCGTGATGCTTGCGGGCGTCGAGCGCCTTCAGCCGCTCGAGCGCCTCGTCGATGTCGACCAGCCGGTCGGCGGCGCCCGGGGCCACGGCTTCCACCTCGGACAACGTCACCACGAGCTGCCCGCCGCCGCGCTTGGCGCGCCCCCGGCCGCGCGCGTGATCGACGAGGATCCGCCGCATGATCCGAGCCGCCAGGCTCATGAAATGAACGCGATCGCTGGCCGAGGCATCGCTGTCGACGAGACGCGCGTACGCCTCGTGCACGAGCGCCGTGGCCTGCAGGGTGTGGTCAGGACGCTCGGATCGCATCAGCCTCGCGGCGATGCGATGCAGCTCGTCGTACACAAGCGGCATCAGCCGATCGAGCGCGTCGAGGTCGCCCTGCTGCCACTGCAGGAGCAGCCGGGTCACGGGGGTCGGCACGGGAATCGGCGCTATTATAGGGCGCACCCGCAAGGCCATGACTCCCCCGATGGACCCGGCGGAATTCGCCGAGCTCGACCGCCTGTTCCACGAGCTCGTCGATCGCCCCGCGGACGAACGTGCGGCCGTGCTCGGTCGCGTGCGCGCCCGATCGCCCGCGCTCGCCGAGCGCCTGGCGGCCATGCTCGAGGGCGACGCCGGGGCCGAGAGCGTGGGCGGCGCGATCGCGCGGGAGTTCAGAGCGGGCGTCTCCGCGACCGATCCCTGGCTGGGTGAGCGTTTCGGGTCCTATCAGACCGAGCGGGTGATCGGCCGGGGCGGGATGGGCGCGGTGTACCTCGCCCGCCGGGTGGACGCCGCGTTCCAGCAGCAGGTCGCCATCAAGACGATTCCGGCCGGCCTGGCGTCACCCGTCTTGCTGGAACGGTTCGGGCGGGAACGCGAGATCCTGGCCCGGCTCAACCATCCCAACATCGCGCGTCTCCTCGATGGCGGCACCGGGCCCGGCGGCGTGCCGTTTGTCGCGATGGAGTTCGTGGCCGGCGTGCCAATCACGGCGTACGCGGCCGACATCCGCGCCGGTCTGCGTCGTCGTCTCGGGCTGTTTCTCGATCTGTGTCAGGCGGTGGCCTTCGTCCATCGCAACCTGATCGTCCATCGCGACATCAAGCCCGGCAACGTCCTGGTCACTGGCGACGGCCACGTCAAGCTGCTCGACTTCGGCATCGCCAAGCTGACCGACGAGCTCGAGCCCGAGGCCGCGCAGACCGCCACGGGTCAGCGCGCGATGACGCCGGAGTACGCCAGCCCCGAACAGATTCTCGGCCAGCCCGTCACGATCGCGACCGACGTCTATGCGCTCGGCGTCCTGCTCTACGAGCTGGTGACCGGCGAGCGGCCGATCCAGTTCGATTCGAAGAATCTCGCCGGACTGGCCCGGGAGATCGTCGACAAGACGCCGATCCTGCCGAGTGAAGCGGTGCGCCGGCGACCGGCCAGTCCTTCGGTGTTCGCGGATCCGCCCGCGCGGCTCGCCCGGCAACTGCGTGGCGACCTGGACCGCGTCGTCCTGATGGCGATGCGCAAGGAACCCGAACGCCGGTATGCGTCAGTCGTCGCACTGGCCGACGATGTGCGGGCGTGGCTCGCGGGCCGGCCCGTGGCGGCACAGCCGGACCGGTGGCAGTACCGGATGCGCAAGCTCGTCGCACGCCATCCAGTGGCGACCGCGGCGACCGCGCTGTTCGCGGCGACGGTGCTCGTCTTCACCGGCGTAACGCTGCGCCAGAGTCGCGTCATCGCGAGCGAGCGGGACAACGCGCTCCTCGCCATGCGCCGTGCGACGGCCACGTCGGATTTCCTGGAGCAGCTCTTCGTGGCGGCCGATCCTCGCCAGGGCGGCGGCAGGAGTACCGACGGCATTCGACGTCCTGCAGAAGGGCGTCACCAGTCTCGGGACCAACACGACGCTCGATCCCAAAGTTCGGGCGGACCTGTACCTGACGCTGGGGCTGGCGCTGGCCAATCAGGACCAGCTCGACGCCGGCATCGCCAGCCTCCGCACCAGCCTCGCGGAGAGCGAGCGAATCTACGGCCGTGATTCGCTCGAGGCGGCCGAGCGCATGCAACGGCTCGGAGACGTGCTGCGGCGCGCCAACCAGTTCGACGAGGCGTACGCGATGCTGACCGAGGGGCTGGAAACTCGGCGCCGCCACATGTCCGCTGAGACGGAGGACATCGCCGACTCCTACAACAACCTCGGCATCCTCGCGGTGGCGATGGGCAAGTTCGAAGAAGCCGACCGGCTGCAGTCCGAGAGCGTGGCGATGTACACCAGGCTGGTCGGGCCGCGCTCGCCGGACCTCGCCGTGCCCCTCAACAACCTGGCCCTCGACAAGCGGCGGCAGGGGCGCTTCGACGAGGCGCTCGACCTGGCTACGCGCGCGTACGAGATTCTGCGGACGACGACCGACCGCGATTCGATGTGGCTCGCGCGCTCGAACATCGCCGGCATCAAGCGATCGATGGGCGCTGTCGAGGAAGCGCAGGAGATCTGGGAGGACCTGCTTCGGCAGGCGCGGCCCGAGTTGGGCCCGACGCACACGCGAGTCGAGGCCTTCGAACGCGACGTCATCGCGTGCTTGATCGAGCGCGGTGAGTACAGCCAGGCCGAATCGCGCCTCGAAGACCTCGAGCAACGCGCGCACGCGGCGCAAGGCGCCCGGTCGATGCGAGCCGCGCTCCTGCTGGCGACGCGGGGACGCATGGACCTGCGACGGAACCGGCTGGCCGCCGCGGAACGGGAGTTCCGCGAGGCGCTCGACCTGCACCTCGCGATTACCGGCCCGACGCATTTTCGCATTCCGGAGTACCGGCGGCAGCTCGCCGAAGTTCTCGCCCTCACCGGCCACCTCCAGGAAGCCGAGGCAGAGTTGAGGCAGGCGCTCGCGATCCTGCCCGACGCGTCGAGCTATCCGTATCTCGAACGTGCCAGCGTCCTGACGACCCTGGGCCAGACGCTGCGGCTGGCCGGCCGTCGCGACGATGCACGCGCCAGTCTCGACGAAGCCGCCGACATCGTGCGTCGCACCGCCGGGGAGAGCAGCCAGGCCATGGCGGACGTGCGGGAAGAAGTGCGCCTGCTCGACGCGGCCGGGCCGGCCCGTCGCGACGCCCGCGGTCCCCTCCCGTGATGGCCTGAGCCCTCATTTGTCGCTTCCTCCTATAGAGGCGCCTTCAGCCTGGCGGCGCCCTGGAGGCGGCCGTGCGGAAACGAACACTGTCCTACCGATTGTTTGCGACGCTGATCAGCGCGTTCGTCGTGGCTGGATCGGCATGCTCGAGTCCGCCCACCAGCCCCACACCGGATGTGCCGACGGTCGTCAAAGTGCCTGTCGCTTCACGTGGCGCCTTCGACACGACGACGTACTATCCGGGCTGTGAAGTTGGCCCGGGCAGTCCGGTAGAGCCGTCCACGACGTGCCCGGTCGTGCGCTGGGACGGTTACGACTACTGGGCGATGGCCTACCACGACAATCGGTCCTCGATGGCGATTCACGTGTTCGATGCGACCGGTCGGCTGCTCAACGTGGTCGAGCGGCCAGGGGCGCGCTATCTGTACGCGATCGACGTGGATCAAGCCGCAAAGACCGTGACGTTCCACGGTCAAACGGACCGCACGATCGTCATGACGTGGGACGCCCTGCGCGCGCTGCGGTGAGCTCGATGGGGCGCCCTCACCCTGGTGGCGCCCGGGAGGCGGCTATGCGGAAACAGATTCTGGCGATAATCGTGGCGGCGCTGGCGGCGGGCTGCGGCGGCGGGAGCCCGACGACCCCGAGCGCGCCACCGGCGACGGCGGCGGCCGTCAAGGCCATCCGAGTGACCGCGTCCGAGCCGATCGAAGTCGGGAAGAAGTCACGATTGCAGGCGACGGCGCTCTATGCCGACGGAGCCGAGGGCGCGATCACCGGGCAGGTCGTCTGGGCCTCACTCACGCCAGGCGTGGTGACGGTCGACGCCGAAGGCGTCGCTGTGGGGGTCAAGTACGGCGAGGCGAGTATCCAGGCGAGCTTTGGGGCACAGGCTGGGAAGCTCAATACCCTCGTCTTGGGCCGCCCGGTCGAGGTGACTGTCTATGTCGACTCATTCGACTGCGTGGCGGATTGCGATGACACGTTGAATGGCAAAGGTGATTTCGTGTATCGGGTCAAACTGGACACCTATGGCTCGGGTCCGCAATCCCAGACCTACGAGACCGCCGGCTACCCGAGTTCAAGCGGTGAACTCAAACTTGGCCCCGGGGAGCAACATTCAATCAACAAGTTCCAGACCTTCAACCTGCGCGACCAGCCCATTGATGAAATCACCGTCAGCTTGCATGCGGTCGAATGGGACACGTTCAGTAAGAAAGATGATCGTCTCCCCGAAACGGGCGCGGCCGAAGGGTTCCAGTGGACCGAAGCATCCCTTTGGGGAAGCGCTCCGGGCAAGCACACGCTCACGCTGGGCTCGGGCGGGTGCGTCGTGCGCCTCGTGTACGACCTGAGTTTCAGGTACTCGAACTAGCCGCGCGCTTCAAGCGGGACCGTGGCGATTGTGCAGCGGTTCGGTGCGGCGTTGAATCTCAACGTGCACATCCACGCGCTCGTGATGGACGGCGTCTTCACTCATGATGGCGCTGGCGGGGTCTAGTTCCGGCCGCTGGATCGGACCGGTGCGGGTGAGCCCGACGACATGACGGCCGTGCACGCCACGCTGGCCGGGCGCCACGGCGTGCTGGCGCCGCGGGCCGCGTGGCGTCGGGCGGTGGTGCCGATTGAACCGGCGACGAGGGCACCGGCCAACGACGAACATGATTCGGGCGTGAGGCGTCGGCCGAATCCCACGTGGGCGGACTTGATGCAGCGGAGTGTTGGGTTTGACGTCCTGGCCTGTCCGCGATGCGCGGGCCGGCTGACGCTGGTCGCGCTGATTCGCGCGCCGGCGGTGATCGAGCGGATCCTGCGGCACCTGAAGTTGCCTAGTGAGGTGGCGCAGACGACGCCATCGCGCGAGAGACCGGCGCTGGTCGAATGCGACTGGAGCCAAGCGTAGCCGCGTTCGTGTGCGGCGCGCCCGAGGTGTCTCGTGTCAACGGGTTCCCGGCGACATTGGACGCGCCGACTGCGCAAACACTGCTGAAAAGCGCCAATACCAGGCGCATAATTACCGTGTGGAAGGCCCCGCTGAGCGACGTTTGTCCGCCCTGTGTCTGGTAACGCGGGGATATGTCACCTGGCGAGCCCGGCTACTGGGGACTCACTCCGGACTATCGTCAGTGCGACCACGGCACACTCCAATCTATTCGACGCGAATCATATTCGGCTTGTGAAACAGGCAGCCACCCTGCCCGATCTCGAGAAGACTGGGCAGGAACCCACACGGGGTTCCGCTGCCGTGGCCGGTCACGAAACCCAATTGGTGTGCGCCCGTCGGCACTACGAAGTCAATCGATGTGCGCGCAAACTCGTGTGGAGGCACGCGTGCGACGACGATGTCCTGCCATGCGCCCGGAGTCGGGGCATAACGCCGGTCGTCCTGGTCGCGCACGTACGCCCAGAAACCCCGTGCGCCTTCGGGCAAGCGCGCGGCGTTGTAGATTCGAACGTCGACGGTGAGAGCGACCTGCTGACCGTTCGCCGACGGTCGGCGGTGAACACCCTCGACGGCCACACACCAATCGTCGAAGCACCAGTTCTGACCGGGCTCGATGATGCGTACGGGTCTCGCCACGGAGACGACGACCGAAATCGCGATGTAGACCGCCACGCCGATGCCCCACCGTGACAAGAGTGCGAGCGCGCTCGCGCGCCGCCCGCGGATCAGGCGATACCCAACCATCAGTAAGATGATGAGCGACGCCAGCACACACAACACCAGCACCAGCGTGAAGATCTGTGGGGTTTCTTGGACCGGCGTCATGCGTGAGTCAAAGAGGCGCGCAGCCCCGGCCGCAGGTGCACGAGCGTCAGGAGCGCCTGGAGCGTGAACTGCGTGCTGAGGACTACGCCATACCCCTCGAACTGACCTGTTACGTTCGCATAGAACGTCCTGGCGCCGAGGGTGGCGAGCGCGAGGCTGCCGAGCAGTAGGAGCGGGCGCGTCCATGGCGATGAGAGGTCCCCGGCCTTCGCCCATGCGAACGTGGCGGCGGTCAGCACGAAGACGCAGCTCGCTTCGGCCGACCACGTTCGATAGTTGGCGCGAGGTGGGCGGAGAAGCAGCAGCGACAACGACAAGCACGCGATGGAGCCCATCGTGCCGGCGCAGACGCTCAACAGCACCCCGCGGCGGAGGCGTGGCACGTCCGCGGCGGCGTGCCGGGCGACGAACTCCGGCGTCCCCGCGTTGGCAATCGCCTCGTCTCGTGCCGCGTCGGCGGTGAGCCCTCGACGCTGGCCGGCCTCCACGCTGTCCAGGAGGTGGTCATGCACTTCGCGCACGAGCTGTCGCGAGTAGGCGCCGCGAGCGCGCAGGGCTCGCGTGAGCTCGTCCAGATAGCTGGCGATCCGATCGGTGGTCATGGACGTCCCCCAACCACTGCATACACCGTGCGGGCAAACCGATCCCACTCCCGATGTCTCTGGGTGAGCGAGCGGTGCCCCTTGGCGGTCAATTGATAGACCCGGCGACGCCGGCCATTGACCTCGGACCATCGGCCAGCGATCAGTTCGGCGCGTTCAAGCCGGTGGAGCGCCGGATACAGCGTTCCTTCACCCAGATCAATGAGTGCATCGCTTTCCGCGCGCAGCGTCTCGGCGATCGCGTAGCCGTGCCCCGGCGTCTTCGCGACGACCGAGAGCAGCAACAGATCGAGGTGGCCTTTCAGCGCGTCTGGAGTCACACCTCGCGATGCTATACATCGCGTCGCGATGTGTCAATATCCCCCCTGCCGCGTTCATCGTCGGCGAGGCGAATCGGTCTGACCGTGGCTTACGGACGGAATTGCGGTCCGGACTGCGCCAGAAGCGGCACGTAGCGTTCGCGAACGATGCGGAGGTGGTGCAGCTCATGTCCTGCGATGTGGAACGCGAGGCCGCGCGCCGTCGCGCGATAGCCGTTGACCTCGCCTGCCCGCGTCCAGGCGGCCGGCGTCAGCGAGCGGAACAGCGCAACGGACGCTGCGCGCACCGCCTCGTACTCGCCCAGCAAGTCCGCCCACGACCGGGTCTCCGCATCAGCATTCGCCGCGTAGACCTTCTCGTCGAAGCCCGGCAGCGGCAGCGTCTCGCCGCGCGCGAGACACAGCGCCCGATAGGCGAAGATCCGCTCATCGTCGAGGACATGGCCGAGGATGTCCTTGAGTGTCCATTTGTCTGGAGCGTACCGGACGCCGCGGACCTGATCGTCAGTCAAGGGCGCCAGAAGCGATCGAGTCTCGTCGGCCAGCGCCGCGAGCACCGCGGCGGCGTCGGTACCGGCGACGAGATCGATGTCTTCCTGGGCGTAAGGCGCATACTCACCCGGAAGCGGCCGACCGGACCCCATGCGCACTCTCCTTTCGGTGCAAGCCACGCGCGCGCAGCATCGCGCGTCTCGAACACATTATCGCGAGCCCGAGTCCTACGGGAGCCGGCCGAGGCGGCTCCAGAAATGGGCGAGCAGCAGGCCACCAAGCGCCGCTGCGGCCGCGACCCCCTGCAGCCAGCCCCGCCCGCCGCGCCTCCAGCCGACAGCCATCAGCCCGAAGACCGCAGCGCCAACTGCGAGGCCTGTGCGACCGGACGCGTCGGTCCGACCGCCCAGGACCAGGACGGCCCAGCCTGCTGCGATCGCCAGCACGAGCCTCGCGCTGGGCAAGTGAGGCGCGGTGAAGGTCATCGACCTCAATCTTCTGCTGTACGCGACGAACGCGGATGCGCCGCAGCACGCGAAGGCGCGATCCTGGCTGGAGGCCGCGCTCAATGGCGACGAGCAGGTGGGTCTGGCGTGGCCCGTCATCCTGGGCTTTGTGCGACTGACGACCCGCGGCGGCCTCGTGCCTCGCCCGCTCGCACCGCGGCAGGCCCTGGACGCCGTCGGCGACTGGGTGTCACACCCTCTCGTGGTCATGCTCCACCCAGGTGACGGGCACTGGGCGATCCTGCGCGGCCTCCTCGAATCGGCTGGCGCGGCGGGCAACCTCACGACCGACACCCATCTGGCCGCCCTCGCCATCGAGTACGACGCGACGCTGTACTCGACTGACGCCGATTTCGCCCGCTTTTCGTCACTGAAGCTTCGGAATCCGATTAGCTGAGGCGCGCTATCGCGTGCCATCGGCTGGTGCTGGATTTGCGGTCCGTAGAATCGCGGGCGGCCCTGCGAACGATCGATTTGCAACGAACTGGAGACTGAACCCGCTAAAGACCTATTACACTAGAGCTTCTCATCATCACGCGCCCGTAGCTCAGGGGACAGAGCATCGGCCTTCTAAGCCGAGGGTCGGAGGTTCGAGACCTCCCGGGCGCGCCATTCGACTCGCCTGGGTTCGTTTCACGCCCAGGCTCGCTCATGGCGAGCCAATCGACAATCGAACCTCCGACCCGAGGAACTGCCGAGGGTCGCTCTCGTTTCTCGCGGGGGTGGCCGCCTCCGCGCCGAAGGCGCTTCGGCGAGCTCCGCCGCAGCTTCAGCGAAGGCGAGGGCCCCGCGACAACCAAGAGAGGTTCGAGACCTCCCTGCCCCGCCGAAGCGGTTCGCGAAGGCGGGCCGGGCGCGCCACACAGCCCGTATTCATGGCCGACAGTTCGAACATCAGAGCCCGGAATTTCGAACGAAAACCGCGTGCGCGACAGCCGATGCTCGATGCGGGTGCCCCGCTTTTCCTGAGGATCTGGTCGCCTCAAAGTCCAAACGCACCGATTTCCGACCCTGTTTCGGCCCGTTGGCATGGCACCTGGCATGGCACCTCCCCAGCAGGCCGGGCAGCCGACGGAAGATGACGCGTCCGGGCCTGATGTGTCTAGGAGACTAGACAGGTTGACCTGAGGCGGTCCATACTTGACGGCGGATGAAGGCCAAAGACCTGCGACGTGTCCTGAAATCGAAGGGATGCGTCGAGGTCAGGCAGAAAGGCTCGCATCTGCGTGTTGAATGCGGCGCCTGCGTGACCACGGTGCCCGTTCACGCCGGAGAGGATCTCGGGCCGGGGTTGCTGCGACGCATCGAGCGGGATCTCGAGCGGTGTCTCGGCAAAGGATGGCTGGACAGGTCATGAAGACGTATCACGTCGTCTACGAACGCGATGCTGCGGGTTGGTGGGTCGCCTCGGTACGCCGCGTCCGCGGCTGCCATACGCAGGGGCGAACGGTCGACGAAGCGCGTCGCCGCCTTCGGGAGGCATTGGGACTGTTTGTCGAGGATGCTGGGTCTGCAAGGCTCGTGGACCATGTCCGACTGCCTGCAACAGCGGCCAAGGCCGTGCGCGACTACGCATCGCTGCGAAGGAAGGCTAGAGAACAGGACCGTCGCGCCGTCGCCGCGGCACGAAGAGCTGTTCGAATTCTCCAGCGCGGCCAGCTAAAAATGAGTGGACGCGATGCGGCGCAGCTCCTCGGGCTGTCCCATCAACGTGTGCATCAGCTCGCACAGGAAGAAGCCTGAGCAAGGCGTTCGCCGGCATGGCACTTGGGGCATGGCACCCGCCCCAAGTCATTGACGCAGCGGGCCATCGCCGTCAGCAATTTCCCCTTCTAAGCCGAGGGTCGGAGGTTCGAGACCTCCCTGCCCCGCCGAAGCGGTTCGCGAAGGCGGGCCGGGCGCGCCACACAGCCCGTATTCACGGCCGACAGTTCGAACATCAGAGCCCGGAATTTCGAACGAAAACCATGTGCGCGACAGCCGATGCTCGATGCGGGTGCCTCGCTTTTCCTCAGGATCTGGTCGCCTCAAAGTCCAAACGCACCGATTTCCGACCCTGTTTCGGCCCGTTGGCATGGCACCGTCGGACGACGGTACGATTCACCAGACTACTCGGCCGGTTTCGACGCAAGGTCAATCGCACGCAAGATCCGTTTCGTGGCGACGGTCAGCTGAAACACCATCAGCACTGCCACGCCGAGAATGCAGAAGAACAGGGCCATTACCGCCTGGAGAATCATTCCGGGCACGTCACCGGTTGGCCTGATCTCGGCCAGCCGATAGAACTCCCACGCTACAACGACGGTCGCAATGACGAGCACTCCCATCAGGCGCCTTCGGTGCTGGTCAACCGCGTTCAAAGACTTGCGGATCATGTATTCAGTTTCCTGCGGCATCAATCCCTCCTGTGATGACCGAGTTGCTTTCGTAAAGCTGTCAGCCCATAGGCCAGCCGTGACTTGACCGTGCCGAGGGGAATTTCCAGAATCGCTGCAACCGCCGGAAGCGACATCTCCTCCTGGAAATGCAGGACCAAGACCGCGCGGCTCGCGGGCGAGATACCCTCCATCGTCGCCAGCTCCCGCAGGAGTTCGTCACGCGGAAGCGAGTCTGGCGCCGCGACGTCTTCAAGCGTGGCGTCGTCGCCCAGCCAGCGTCGTTCGCGTTTCAGGTGCCTGAAGCCGGCACGGCTGGCGATTCGGAATACCCACGGTCGAAACAGTCCGGGGTCTTCCAGCCACACCAGCTTCCGAGCCACCACGATGAGCACGTCCTGCAGCACGTCGTCGGCGTGGAAGGTCCCCACCAATCCGCAGAGATAGCGGTGCAGCGACGGCTGGACGGATCGAAGCAGGAGCTCCAGCGCCTCGCGGTCGTCCGACTGCGCTCGCAACACCCACTGTGCTTCCAGCCTTGGAGCGCCCACTTGCCCCCTTTACTATCTAAGAGGCTCGATTCAGGCAGAGAGTTCGGTTTCTGCAGAGGAGAATCGAGTGGTGCAGAGAATAGTCGGATTCGCCGGCACGGCACGAGCCGCGGCCACGCGGGCGGCAAAGGTGGGCCGTGGCTTCGGGCCCCCGTCAGATGTGCGAGAATTACTGGGACCCCAGAACATCCACACGACGCGGCGCGACGCCTCGGTCGTGCACACAGAACTGAAGATGGTCGTGGCGACACTCGAAAGCGAGACCGCCGATGGCACAGAGAAGGAACGACCCGAGCGACGTTCCGCCGATCCATCACAAGTGGTGGCTCGTCAGCAACCGCGTGACCACGGGGATGGTCATCACGGACCCGGAGCGGTGCATCGTCATCGCGCCGATTGAGTGGAACCGGTTCCTCGGCATGACGCTCGACGTCCTACTAGGACAGGTCCACGCGCGGGCGGTCCCGATTCCCGGGCCGCACCCTGAGTCGCGTTAGGCGGCCGCGCCGTATTGCGCGTCAAGTAAGCCAAGCCCCGGGGTGGCCACCTGGCTTGGAAGAGACGACGATCAGCCCGGGTGAGCGCGATGGAACCACGTCAGCTCCCAGCGATCGGCCGCCAGATCCTGACGCAGGATGTAAAGATCGCCCTGCGCGTCTTGCACCTTGAAGTACCGGTGATCGGGCGCCAGCCAGCGGTCAACCACGTTCGCGATCTCGATTCCGTGACCTGCGAGTCTGAACCGCCGCGGCGTCTCCTCGCCACGATAGCCGGCATGGCACTCGACCTCCACCACCGGAAATTCGGGCGGTTCTCGTGACATGACTCGTCCAGTTCACCGCGGCGGCGGGCGCTTCGGCGTTGGCTTGGGTCTTGGTGGCCGGCCGCGAACCACGTGCAGCGGCTGACGTGGCGGTGAAGGACGTCGAGGCATGGTCGGTCACCCTCCCGCAACGAGCAAGCGGCGGTCGCGCTGATAGCGTTCCCATACTCGCACGCCGCAGAACCGAGACCGGGGCGCGCCACAAACGAAAGTTGGAAGCAAGAAGCCAGGACTTCTAAGTGCGGACGCGCCCGAAATGCGTCGCGACCTTCGCCATCTCACCACGTTGTCCGCAGCACCACCATGGTCCAGCCCGCGCGCGCGGCCGTGCGCACGCGATGCATCCCCAGACGCACGTACGCCTGCTCGACCTCCGACAACACGCCCTCGGGAATGCCGCTCAGGACGAGCCGGCCGTCGTGCGCGACCAGCCGCACGACCGCCGGCGCCATCTCGATGAGCGGCGCCGCCAGGATATTCGCGACGACGAGCGGCCACGGCCCGTGGAGACAACGCTCGTCACCGCGAACCAGGCGACAGCGCTTCGTCAGGCCGTTGACACGGGCGTTCGCCGCCGCTGCCGCAATCGCCACGGCATCGACGTCGATCCCGACGACGTGCGGCACGCCCATCGTCAGCGCCGCCAGCGCGAGCACGCCCGAGCCGGTCCCGATGTCGAGCATGCGCTCGGGACGACGTTCGTCAATGACGTCGCGGATCGCTTCGAGGCAAAGCGCGGTGGTCGGATGCAGGCCGGTGCCAAAGGCCGAGCTGTCGGCCAGCTGGAGCGTCGCGGAACGTATCGGCCCGCCTGCGGGCACAATCGAGAGGCCGGCGACCGTCACGGTGCGCGGCCCGAGAACCCACACCGAGTCGTCGTCGCGCCCCACGGCCGGCCCGACACGCACGTCCGCGCCCTCGACCGCGCGGGCGATGTCGTCAACCCCAACGACATCGGGCATCAGCGCGGCTATACCCTGGTCGATCATCTCGACGTCGAGCGCGCCCAGCTCGACGAGCCGATCCACGGCATCGTCAGGCGGGTGCGCGAGATCGATTCGATACGGCACGCCGCAGAGTATCGCGCCCTACCGGATGATGTGGGGCGCAATTGTGACCCGCAGCCACTGACCGTGCATCTTGACGACGAAATATCCGGAGATCTCACCGGGCAGATCCGCCGTCCCCGACGGTGTGGGGATGAATCCGAGGTTGTCACCGGTGATGACTGAGGGGACGACGGCAGGTGTCGATCGCTGGGCGGGCACCCCGTTCGCGCCCGCGCCCCCCTGCGCCCAGAGGCCGACGCCAAGCAGCGAGACGATCCAGAGCATCGCGACGACGAGGATGTGACGGGACTTCATAAGGCCTCCCGTGAAGTTCAGACGGGGCGGCTGCGACCATGGCCGTAAGCGGCCGACGCGTCCCTACTCCGCCCGCAGCGCCGCGATTGGATCGATTCTCGTCGCTTTTCGCATGGGCAGATAGCTCGCGAGGGCGGCGACGCCGAGCAGCGCGACGCTTGCGCCCATGAACGACCACGGATCGCCCGGCGCCACGCCGTACAGCAGCGTCCTGAGGGTGCGGGCCAGCCCCAGGGCCGCGACGCCGCCGGCCGCGATCCCCGCGCCGGCCAGCCAGACGGTCTCCCGGAAGACGAGCGACAGCAGATCGACGCGCGTCGCTCCGAGCGCCATGCGAATGCCGATCTCGCGCCGGCGCTGCGACACGGCAAACGACACGACGCCGTAGAGCCCGAGCCCGGCCAGTGCGACGGCGACGAACGCGAGCGCGCCGAGCGAGGTGGCGCGAAACGTCGGCTGCGCGACGGACGCCGTGACGAGCGACTCGAGGCTGTCGATCGAATGGATCGCGGCGCCCGGATCCGCGCTCGATATCGCCCGACGCATCGCGGCCGCGAACGACGCACTGCGCTCCTCTGTGCGGGCGACAATAAACATCGAGGCCCAGGGCTGCTGGGCAAATGGCCGGAAGATCACGCCGTTGGGCGCGACGTCCAGGCCCGAGTACCGCACGTCGTCGATGACGCCGACGATCGTCACGGGGCCGTTGCCGGGACCGTTGTCGGTGACAAGAGGCAGATGCACGACCCGGCCGAGCGCGCGGCGATCGCCAAACAGCTGCCGCGCGGTGCTGGCCGTCACGACCGCCACCTGCGGATGAAGCGCGTCGTCGCTGTCGGTGAAGACGCGGCCCTCACGCAGCCGGGTGCCGAGCGTGGAAAAGTAGCCGGGCGTCGCCGACACCGCGTCCACCATGTAGTTGACGGGCTGCCCGATGGCGTCGTCGAACCGGTCGAGCGTGAAACGGAGCCTCGACAGATTCGGCGGCAGGCTCGCGCCGGCGCCGATCGACACGACGCCGGGCAGCTGCCCGACCCGGTCGACGATCCGCTCAATCGTGGATCGCTGCTCGGAGACGGAGAGCGACCGGCCGAACGACACGTCCACGAGCGCCGTCATCACCTGGCGGTTGGTGACGCCGAGATCGACGCGCAGCAGATCGGCGAGCGTTCGGCCGACGAGGCCGGCGCCGACGAGCAGCACCATCGACACGGCCACCTCGGCCGCCACGAGGCGCTGCCGCAGACGCCGGCCGCGGCGCCCCTCGCTCGACGCCGCGGAGCTCGACCTCAGGGCCGTCGCGGCGTCGACACGCGGACTCGCCGTCATCGCGCCCACGACGAGCGCCACCGTGAACGCGACGAGGCACGTGAACGCGAGCACCGGCGCATCGAGCCGGACGAACTCGAGCCGTGGAATCGCGGACGGACCGAACGCGCGGAGGGCGTCCAGAATGGCCGCGCCCAGCGCGGTGCCGCCGATCATGCCGCCGGCGGCGAGCAGCACGCTCTGGCCGGTCGACTGCGCGACGAGCCGCCTGCGCGAGGCACCCAGTGCCAGACACACCGCCAGTTCGCGCGCGCGCCCGGTATCGCGGGTCAGGATTAGGTTCGTGACGTTGACGCACGACACGATCAGCAACAGCGCGACCGCGCCCCACAGCATGAGCAGCGTCGGGCGCGCTGATGCCGGCAGGAACTGATCGCGCAGCGGGATGACCGTCGATCGCAGGTTCGAATCCACCGCGCGCGACACGACGTCCGTGTCGGCCTGCGCCTGCGCGAACGACGCGGCTGGCCGAAGCCGGGCGAACACCTGGAAGCCGCCGGCCCGGGGCCGCGCCATCCAGGGGACCAGCGTTCTGGTGAAGCCGACGGGCCGCCACACGTCGATCCGCGCGTTCGGGATCTCGAAGGAGTCGTCCGCGACGCCCACCACCGCGTACGGCTGGCCGTCGAGCACGACTTGCGCGCCATCGAGCGCCGAGGCGCCGGGGAACAGCCGTTGCCAGAGGCGATGGCTCACGACCGCTGATGGCGTGGCGTCGTCGGCGTCCGTGAGGCCGCGGCCGAGCGTCAGCCGGCCGTCGAGCGTCGAGAAGAACGACGAGGTGACGGTGGCGACGCTGACGACCTCGTTGCCGCCCGGGCCCGCAAGCAGCGCGTTGCCGCCGGCCGACATCGCGACAGACTGAAAGGTCTGGCCGGTGCCCTGCCAGATCGGCAGATCCACGACTGAGAAGTTCCCGGGCACGGGAGCCGGCCGGCCCGCAAACGTGCGCTCCACTTTGAACGCGACGAGCCGATCGGCGTCACGGTAGTCCAGCGGACGGAGGGCGACGCCGTACACCACGCTGAACAGCGCGGTGTTGGCGCCAATCCCCAGGACCAGGGTCAGAACCGCAGCGACGGTGAAGCCTGGCGCGCGCCGAAGCCCGCGCCAGGCGTAGCGAAGCTCATGCGTGATTTGACACGGGCAGATGAGCAGATTGCCGGTGTCGATCTCATACGGATTCTCTCCGCCCGGGTTGATCTGCTGGAACACGTTGCCCGCCTGTTCCGCGGCGTCGATTGCCGCTTCGCTCGTCAGGGGCGTGAAATCGGACGACGCCACGTATGCCGGATCATAGACGAGCACGATGATCTTCCACGGCGCCTTGAACTCGCCGGCCGTGCCATGGTTCCCCATGCCTGGCGCGCCGGTCAGCACGTGATCGTGGTAGACGAATGGCGCCGGCAGGCCGGGATGGAAGCAGGGATTGCACTGCGGCTGATATCCCGACGGCAGCGTGATTGGCCCTGCACCCGGCGAGGGGGGTACCTGCTGCGGATAGACGGTGAGATACAGTTCCTCCGCGTGCGCGTAGGCGTTCGGCATCGTCGCCCTGGCGTTTGGGATCAGCTTGGGACCGATCATGTAGACCGTGACGCCGTTCGCGTAACTGGCCTCGGCTTCCGGCTTGCCCATGGCTGCGGCGGACGCGGCACTCGACTGCGCGGACAGACCGGCCGTCGACACCCCTTCCGGTTGCACGGGCGAACGCTCGCAACCGGCGACCGACACGGCAGTGAGCATGACTGCGGCGCTGACAAACATTCGCATGATGTCCTCCTTGAAGTAACAATGATCCGGCAGACGACGCCGGATGAAGGACCAATGATAGACACGATATCCGCGCCCCTCAATCCGCCTTTGGCCTGATATCGCGGCTACATTCGAGGAGCGAGATGCTCAGCACGCTACTCAATCCACTACCCGCCACATCCATTGACGACGTCATCGCCAGGCTGGACGCGATCGACTGTCAACTTCCTGACGCCGATGGCCTCAAGTGGTTCAACCGGCTGTATCTGAACGTGACGCGCGCCGTGCGCGCTGCACTGGCGGGGCGCGTGACCTTCCGCGATCCGACATTCCTCGATCGGCTGGACGTGCTGTTCGCCAACCTCTACTTCGACGCCGCGATCGCCGGCGATCGAGACCCCTTGGCCGCGCCGTCGGCCTGGCGGCCGCTTTTCGCGGCGCGGACACGCGCGCTGGCGCCGGTTCAGTTCGCCCTCGCGGGCATGAACGCGCACATCAACCGCGACCTGCCACTCGGCATCGTGAACACGTACCTCGAGCTTGGCGGCGCACCTTCCCTATCCGACACGCGCCACGCGGACTTCGAGCAACTGAACGACGTGCTCGAACGTGTCGAGCAGACCACGAAGGCCGACCTCAGCACCGGAGCGATCGCCATCCTCGACGAGGCGGCGGGATCGGCCGACGACGCCGTGGCGATCTGGAAGGTGCGGGTCGCACGAGACGCGGCGTGGACCAACGCCGAGGTCCTGTGGGCCTTGCGGGCGCAGCCACTCCTGCGGGATCGCTACTTCGATCGACTCGACGGCCTGACCGGCCTCGCCGGGCAAGGCTTGCTGGCAGCCGCGATCGTCCCGCCGGCGGGACGATCGCAACCGTAGACACGGCCACTCGCGGAAAGCAGACTTTGCCTCATGTCGCGGCACGGCGGAACTCGTCTGTGCCACGAGTGATCACACGAGTGATCATTCGTCTCACCCATTCACCTATTCACTCATTCACCCATTTCTTCAAGCTCTCATCTGCTATCCTCAAGTCCGTCAGCGCACACCCGTCTGAGGCTTCATCGCAGGAGGCCTGGTCATGCCGTCGATCCGTCCTCGCACGGTCGCGCTTGCCTGGTTGGTCGTCGTCGCGACAAGTGTCGGCGCGTCTTCTTCGCCCGATCAACAACCCGCGTCAGGATCTTCGCCGCCCACCGGACTGATACTTGGGCGCACTGTGGACGGCGTCTCGGGCGCGCCAATCGGCAGCGCGGCCGTGACGATCGCGATGGCCCCCGCCCCTGCCGCGGCCCTCAGCGGCCCGGCGGTGCCGAGCACGCTCGGCAGATTTCCCCAGCGCGTGCTCGCGGATGCCGCGGGTCGGTTTGTCCTGCACGACCTGCCCAAGGGATCGTACCTGCTCACCGCCAGCAAGGGCGGGTACGCGAACGGCGCCTACGGCCGGCGCGCGGCCAGCGAAGATCCGCAAACGCTCGTATTCGCAGAGGGCGAGCGGCTCGAGGTCACGCTCTCGCTCTGGAAGGACGGCGCCATCGGCGGCACGGTCGTCGACGAGGCGGCCGAGCCCGTGGTCGGCGTCCAGGTCCGCGCGTTCAGGCGCACGATCCTGGGCGGACACCCGGTCCTCTCCCCGTTTGGCGGCACGGCGCAGACTGACGATCGCGGCGCCTATCGCATCGCGTCGCTGCCGCCCGGCGACTACCTCATCGGCATCGTCAAGACGGAGATCGCGGTGCCGACGTCGTTTCAGCAGGCATGGGCGGCGTCGGTCGGGGGCGGAGAGAGTCAACAGTTTCAGCGTGAGCTGGAACGCTCCGCCGGCCTGGGGTCATTCTCGATGGTCGCTGGCGCTGGTCAGGCCGTCGGCACGTCGCGGCTCCTGGTGTCGGGAGGCCCGGGCAATTCCGGCGGGGCGATGCCGCCGCCCGTCGACCACGGCAAGGTCTTCGTCTACCCGCCCGTCTTCAATCCGGGCGTGACGAGCCCCGCGCAGGGCACCATCCTGACGCTGGAGCCGTCGGCATCGATCGCGACGGTCGATTTCCAGCTGCGTCCGGTGCCCTCGTCTCAGGTCTCGGGCACGCTCACCGGCCCGCAGGGCCCTGAGCCGTTCACGGTGCTCAATCTCGTGCCCTCGAGCGCCGCCGATTTCCAGCGCGACGATGAGATGGTCGCCGCGTCTACCGTGAGTGACACCAACGGCGACTTCACGTTCCTCGGCGTTGCGACCGGCAGCTACGCGATCCGCGCGCTGAAGATCCCGCCGCGTTTGACGACGCCATCGTCCATGACGACGGTCATCCAGACGGGCACGTCCATGATCATGAGCAGCAACGGCCCGAGCGCACCGCCACCAATTTCAGAGGGGCCGACGCTGTGGGCCAGCGTGCCGGTGTCGGTCGAGGGCCGCGACATCGCCGGCATGCAGGTGCAACTCGCGACCGGCGCGCGCGTCACCGGACGCGTCGAATTCGAGGGGACCAAGGCGCTGCCGACGCCGGCACAGGTGCGGCTGGTAAGCGTGGTGGTGGAGCCAACGGATGGACGGGCGAACCAATTCCAGCTGACCCGAGGGTCGGTAGACGAGGCCGGTCAGTTCAAGACGTACCAGTTCGCTCCGGGGCGATATGTCGTGCGCGCCTTTGGCGCGCCGCCCGACTGGACGTTGAAAGGCGCGTTCCTTGCGGGACGCAACGTGACGGACGAGCCTTTCGAGATCGCCGGCAAGGACGTGGCTGATGTCGTCGTGACGTTCACCGATCAAGTCACCGAGCTGCAGGGAGCAGTCCACAATGGTCAAGGCCCGGACGCCGGCGCCACGGTGATCGTCTTCCCGCAGCGCGCCGAGTTGTGGACGGAGCGCGCAATCGTGTCGCGAAGCTTCCGGACGGCGCGCGTGGCGAGCGATAGCACGTACCGCGTCGCGGGCCTGCCCGCCGGCGATTACCTCGCGATCGCGATCGACTCGGCGATCCCGCCGGACTGGCAGGATCCCGCCTTCCTGCAGAAGCTGGCGCCGATCGCGGTTCACGTCACCGTGGCCGACGGCGAGAAGAAGGTGCAAGACGTCGAAACGAGGCAGATCCGATGAGTGGCCTGCTGCGTTCCCTGGCAATTGCGAGCTTGACGGTCTCCGTGGTGCTGCCGTCGATCCAAACGCCGCGCGAAGGCGCGAACGCGAGACCGGCCGTCGGCACGGCGGCGCTGTCCGGGGTCGTCGTCAACGACGTGACGGGGCGTCCCGTGCGCCGGGCCGCGGTCACGATCTCGAGCGCGGCATCGAACGTGCGGCAGGCGGCCGTGACGGACGAGACGGGAACGTTCTCATTCGAGAATCTGCCGGCCGACCGCTACTTCCTCAGCGCCAGCCGGGCGGGATTCGTGACGGCCACGTATGGCGCGAAGCGGCCGAATCGGCCGGGCACGACGGTCGCGCTCGACGACGGCCGCGCGCGGACCGACGTGACGCTGCGGATGACACCGGGCGCGGTGATCACGGGCACGGTGAGGGATGCGGCCGGCGAGCCCCTGCCCGGAGCGCGCGTCATCGTGCTCCGCCAAACGTTTGGGTACGACACCGGCGAGCGGACGCTGGCGCCCGCGGCCGGCGGCCCCGGCCAGCAGACCGACGATCGCGGTGTGTATCGCATCTTCGGCCTGTCGGCCGACGACTACTTCGTGGTCGTCGCGGCCGGGTCGATGATCCGGAACGCGAGCGAGTTGCGCGAAACCACGGCGGCGGAAGTCGACTGGGCCACCCGGCTGATCCATCCGCCCGGCGGCACTCCCGTCGTCACGACGGCACCGGCGCCCGCGCCGGCGGAGGGCGCGGCCGTCGAATACGCGCCCGTCTTCTACCCGGGCGTGTTCACGCAAGCTGCTGCCACGGCGATCACGCTGAAGGAAGGCGAAGAGCGCGCGGGCGCCGACGTCATGGTCGACTGGACGCACACGGCGAAGATTTCAGGACGAGTCGTGTCTGCCGGCGGCGCGCTGCCGCCGGGCCTGCAGGTGGTCGTCGTCGCGCACGACACGATTCCCGGCGTGCCGTTCAGCGGTTTCGGCAACGCCCGGGTGGCCGCGGACGGGACATTCGCCAGCGCCGGCCTGCCACCTGGCGACTACACGGTGGCCGTACGTGTGGGCAACGCGCCGGGACGCGGCGCCGCGTCGCCCACGTCGGCCGCGCTCTTCGGCACGGCCACGGTGACGGTCAACGGCGCCGACGTCTCGACGACCGTGGCGTTGCAAACGGGTGTGACCGTCGCGGGACGACTCGTGTTCGCGGGCACGTCAATCAAGCCGCCGTCCGATCTCTCGAGCGTCCGAGTGTCGCTCACGGGCGTTCGCAGCCACATTCCGACGCTCGGCGTGCCGGCCGGCAGCGCGGACGCGACGGGCGCGTTTGCCTTCAACGGCGTGACGCCGGGCCGCTATCGAATCAGCGCGTCTGCGTCTGGCGGCTGGCAGATGCAGAGCGCGATGAGCCAGGGCCGCGACATCGCGGACTTCCCGCTCGACATCAACGGCAATGACGTCCGCGACGTCGACATCACCTTCACCGACCGGCCGACGGAGATCTCCGGCGACCTCCTCGACTCGGACGGCCGTCCGGCCACCGAGTACTTCATCATCGTGTTCCCCGCCGACAAGGCGTACTGGACGCCGCAGTCGCGCGAGGATTCGGTCCGCCCGTCCCGGCACCGACGGCCACTTCCGCGTGGAGAATCTGCCGCCCGGCGAGTACCTACATTGGCGCCGTAACGGACGTGGAGCAGGGCGAGTGGTACGACCCCGCGTTTCTTGCGCAGCTGCAGCCCGCGGCGCAGAAGATCGCGCTTGCCGAAGGGGAAAAGAAAGTGCAGAGCTTGAAGATCGCGCGGTAGGCGCTTATTGCGCCTTCACGGCTTCCCACTTCGCGGTGAAGCCCTCGGTCTTGAACTCGCCGGCCAGCCCGTCCTTGGTCGGCTTGCCGGTGAATCCAATCGACTGATGGTTCTCGAAATTCATCGTCAGCGAGAATGCGCCATCCTTCCACACGCCGTCGCGCGCGACGCCGTGGCCGGTGTGCTCGGAGTCGAGCGTCCCGGTCACTTTGTCGCCGGTCAGCGTCAGCGACATCCTGAACGGCACGATCTGCCCCATCGCGTCGAACTTTCCGGCCCACCGCCCCGAAATGGGATCGGCGGCCGTCGTCGTCGTGCTCGCGGCCAGCACCAGCGCCAGCGCGGCGATCAATCCCCAGCGTCGAATCGTCATCGTTCGCTCCATGGAATCACGCCGCGACATCGCGGCTGATCCGGAGCATACGAAAGGCGCGCTGAATAGAGGCTGAACAATGGGCGATCTGTCAGTGTCCGCGACCGGACGAAGGAACGGTATCATCCGTTCGCCATGTCCAAGACCCGCACGGTCGTGCTGTCGCTCGCCTTGGCCGCCCTCGCCGCACCCTGGCTGCAATCCCAAAGCCGCACGCGCCCACCGCTCGCTCCGGCGGACATCGACGCCATCGCGAAGCTGCTCATGCTCGAAGACACGCGCACGTTCGACCCGGACGCGCTCGGCAGCCTGCTCCGCTCGTCGCATCCGGAAGTGCGGCGCCGCGCCGCGCTCGCCGTGGGTCGGATCGCCTACCCGCGCCAGCAGCCGACGGAGGCACAGGCCGCCGCGACCTTGCAAGCGCGCGCGCTGCTCATCGACGCGCGCGGCGACCAGGATGTCGACGTGGCCGGTACGGTCGCTTTCTCCACCGGCCAGTTGAAGGACGCCGAGGCCGTGCCCTGGCTCGCGGATCTGCTGGCCAAGGCGACGACCCCGCCCGCGGTCGCGCGCGAAGCCGCGCGGTCGCTGGGGAAGATCCGATCGCCCGAAGCGCGGACCGCGCTGGCGCAGTACCTCGCCGCCGCGCCACTCACCAGCGCGCCGGCGGTCGCCGGTGAAGCGCTCCTCTCGGCCGGACGCTTCACGGGGCCTGGCGACGTCGCGCCGGTCGTGCGGTGGTCCAGGGCGAAGGACGTCGAGGTCCGATGGCGGGCCACGTGGGCGCTGTTTCGACTGCGCGACCCGGCGGCGGCCGAGCCGCTGCTCCGCCTGAGCGCCGATTCGTCGCCGGAAGTCCGCTACTGGGCCGTGCGCGGTCTCTCGTCAACCGATGGCGTACCCGCCGAGACGCAAGCGCGAGAATCCGCGCGCCTGCGCGCCGCTGTGCGTGACACGGATCGTCGCGTGCGCACCGAGGCGCTTCGCGCGCTGGCGACTTATCAAGACGACGCATCGTTCGAGGTCGTCCTCGCGGCACTCGATTCGCCTGACACGTGGCTGTCGATATCCGCGGCTGAAGCGATGGGGCGCTATCCCGCGAAGAAGGACGTGATCGTTCCGAAGCTCGTCGCCGCGACTGGCCCGTCGCGTCCCACCGCGCTGCGAATCACTGCGCTCACGCCGCTGGCTACTCTGGCACCCGACGCCGCCCGCGACGCGGCCACCGCGCTTCGCGAGAGCACGAGCGACGTCGCCCGCACGACCGCGGATCGCACACTTCAGCGGCTCGCCGCAGCGGCGAGCGGCCAGGCCGGGGCCGGGGCGCGGGGTGGCAGAGGCGGCGGGCGCGGCCCGAGGCCCGAGCCGGCCGCACGCACGGCCGCTGAATACCGACGGATCGTCGAGCGCTGGATCGTGCCCGACTACAACGGCGCGCCCAAGCCGCGTGCAGTCTGGACGACGCCAAAGGGAGAGATTGAGATCGAGCTGTATCCCGGCGACGCGCCGCTCGGCGTCGAGTACTTCGTGCACGAGGTCGAGTCGGGCGACATCGCCGGCACGGAGTTCGGGCGGGTCGTCCCGAACTTCGTCGCGCAGCAGAACGCCATTCGCAACGCGATCACGCAGCGCGACGAGGTGAACCGCCGCGGGCTGACGGCCGGCAACCTGAGCTGGGCCTCGGCGGGCCTCGATACGGGGCGCCCGGGCTACACGCTGGGCACGACGCCACAGCCGCACAACGAGGGCGATTTCACGTCACTCGGACGCGTGGTCCGCGGCATCGACGTCGTCGATCGACTCGAGCTGGGAGACGCGGTCACCGCCGCGCGCATGCGGCGCTGAGAGCGGTTGGCCCGGGCGCACGCCGCGCCTAGCGGCAGCAGGCCCGGCCTCGAATGCCGTCGTATCCTTCCCTCGCGATGATCGGCACCATGACCAGGGCGGCGATCGGATCGGCCCACCAGAACCCAAAGCGCCAGTCCAGCACCAGGCCGCCGAGCAGGATCGCGGACAGAAACGTGCAGAACTCCGTCTGCCGGGCATCCGCGTGCATGGCCGCGCTGTTCAGCAGGGTCCCGACGCGCCGCTTCGCCCGCGACAGCAGCGGCATCGCGATCAGCGAGGCGCACGCCAGCGCGATGCCGACCGCGCTGTGCACCGGAGCCCGACGGGCCGACAGCGTGGAACCGGCTTCCCAGGCCACGTAGGCCGCGAGCGCCACGAAGCACCAGCCCACGGCGCGGAGTGCGAAGGCCTCGCGCGCTTCTCGCCGGCACGAATCGCCGTCTGCGGCCATCCGCCACAAGAGCACGAGGCCGGACGAGACCTCGATGAAGCTGTCGGCGCCAAAACCGACGAGCGAGATGCTGCCCGCGACTGCCCCGGCCGTCACGGCAATCAGACCTTCGAGGGTGTTCCAGACGACCGTGAAGTATTCGAGCCGGCGTCCCTCCGCAGTGAGCGCACGGCGGTCAACCGGCACGGACAAACGTGCGGCCATTTCATCGAGTGTAGCCGAGCGGCTGGTCGGCACGCGACCAGCCACCGCGACGCCGCGCACGCAGCGAGGCGGCTATCGGGCGCGGGAATCGAGCTCGTCCCAACGCGCATACGCGGCGTGAAGCTCGACGCGAAGCGATTCCAGCCGCGCGAGCGTCGCCTCAATCGTCTCGCGGCTCTCTTTGTAGAAATCCGGACCGGCCACGGTCTGACGCAGCCGCGCGTCCTCGTCTTCGAGTGCGGCGATCCGATCGGGCAACGCCTCGAACTCCCGCCGTTCCTTGTAGGACAACCTGCCCGCGGCGGGCGCGGCGGCCTTTGGCGCGCCTCGAACTGGCGGGGGCGCGGGTGCGGCGCGCATGGCGCTCTGCGTCGCGGCCTCCTGCGCGGCCCTCTGCTGCTGCCAGTCCTCGTACCCGCCGACGTATTCTGCGACGCGCCCGTCGCCTTCGAACACGAGCGTGCTCGTGACGACGTTGTCGAGAAAGGCCCGATCGTGGCTGACGAGGAGCATCGTGCCGGGAAATTCGACGAGCTGCGCCTCGAGCAGCTCGAGCGTCTCGATGTCGAGGTCGTTGGTCGGCTCGTCCAGCACGAGGACGTTGGCGGGCCGCGTGAACAGCCGCGCCAGCAGCAGCCGGTTGCGCTCGCCGCCCGACAGCGCCTTCACCGGCGACCGCGCGCGCTCGGGCGGAAACAGGAAGTCCTCGAGGTAGCCGTGCACGTGACGCGCCACCCCGCCAACAGTCACGGTGTCGTTGCCGTCGGCGACCGTGTCGACCACGGTCCGCTCGGGATCGAGCTGCTCGCGCTGCTGATCGAAATACGCGATCTGCACGTTCGTGCCCCGCTGCACCTCGCCGTCGTCCGGCGCGAGCTCGCCAACCAGCAGGCGCAGCAGCGTCGTCTTGCCGGCGCCGTTCGGCCCGATGAGGCCGATCCGATCGCCGCGCATGATCCGCGTCGAGAAGTCGCTCACCACCGGCACGCCCGCCGTAACTCTTGCTGACGTCGTCGGCCTCGAAGACCACCTTGCCCGACCGCTCGGCGACGTCCGCGGCCATTCGCACCGCGCCGACCGGCGCGCGCCGGCGGGCGCGCTCCTCGCGCATGCGCATCAGCGCGCGCACGCGGCCTTCGTCGCGCGTCCGGCGGGCCTTGACGCCGCGGCGCAGCCACGCTTCTTCCTGCGCGAGCTTCTTGTCGAACTTCGCGTCGGCGAGCGCCTCGTTGGCGAGCCAGGCGTCTTTCTTCTCCAGGAACGTCTGGTAGTCGCCGGGCCACGACGTCAGGCGGCCGCGATCGAGCTCGACGATGCGCGTGGCCAGACGCTGCAGAAACGCGCGGTCGTGCGTCACGAAGACGACGGCGCCCGGGTAGTCGCGCAGCTCCTCCTCGAGCCACGCGATCGAGTCGATGTCGAGATGATTCGTCGGCTCGTCGAGCAGCAGCAGCGACGGACCCGACGACCAGCGCGCGCGCCAGCAGCACGCGACGCCGCCAGCCGCCGGAGAGCGTCGTCGACCGTCGCGTCGGCCGGCAGGCTGAGTTTCGACAGCACGCGCTCGACTCGCTGCTCGAGCGTCCAGCCGTGACGCTCTTCGAGATCGTGCTGCAGCCGGCCGAGCGCCGCGAGCGCCGGCGCGTCGCCGCGATCGGCGACCGCGAGCGCCGCACGATGATAGGCGGCGACGAGGTCGCCGAGACCGCCGAGCCCGTCGGCTACGACGTCGAAGACCGACCGTTCATCGGCCAGCGTCACGTCCTGGCCGAGCCGGGCGGCGACCAGATCGGGGGCGCGCCAGATTGTTCCCGCGTCGGGCTCGAGCTCGCCCGCAAGAATCCGCATCAGCGTCGACTTGCCGCTGCCGTTGCGCCCGATGATCGCCACACGCTCGCCCGCCTCGACCAGCACGCTGGCGTCATCGAGCAGGGGCAGGTGCCCGAAGGCCATGCGGAGCCCTTGAATCGCGATCATCGAACTCACGATCATAGTCGAGGCGCATGCCCGACGATCCGCGCGATCCGTCCACCCGTGTCCGGCGCCCGCGCTACCCGGGCCGGCACCCGCGCCGTTTCGATCAGAAGTACAAGGAGCTGGCCCCCGATCGGTACGCCGACGAGGTGCGCAAGATCATCGCGTCGGGCAAGACCCCCGCCGGCATGCACTTGCCGATCATGCCGGGCGAGGTCGTGGAGCACGCCCGGCCCCGACCCGGCGACGTCGCGGTGGATTGCACGCTTGGCGGCGGCGGACACGCGCGGGCCATCCTCGAGCGTATCGTGCCAGGCGGCCGGCTGCTCGGCATCGACCTTGACCCGGCAGAGCTGGCGCGTACGGAAGCTGCGCTGCGCGCGGCCGGATTCGGGACGGACGTGTTCACGGCGTTTCACGGCACGTTCGCGGGCCTGCCGCAGGCGATGGCCGCCGGGGGACTGATGACGGCGGACATCGTGGTCGCCGATCTGGGCGTGTCGTCGATGCAGCTCGACAACCCGGCACGTGGATTCAGCTACAAGGGCGTCGGGCCGTTGGACATGCGCATGGACCCGACCCGCGGGCAGCCGGCGTCGGAGCTGATCGCACGCACGAGCGAAGCCGACCTCGCGCGTCTGCTCGAAGAGAACGCCGACGAGCCGCACGCCGGGATCATCGCGTCCCTCCTCAAGTCCCAGCCGCTCGCGACGACGCACGCGGCCGAGCGCGTCGTGCGAACGGGCCTGGAGCGGGCCAGGCCTGGCCTGTCCAAGCCGGAGGTGAAGATGTCGCTCCGACGGACGTTCCAGGCTTTGCGCATCGCGGTGAACCACGAGTTCGAAGCGCTCGATGCGCTGCTGCGGGCGCTCCCGCACGTGCTGGCGCCGGGTGGCCGTGTCGTGCTCCTGACGTTCCACTCCGGTGAGGATCGGCGCGTGAAGCACGCGTTCCGCGACGGACGACGCGCGGGCGTGTACGCCGAGGTCGCCGACAGAGTCATCCGCTCGTCGATGGAGGAGACGCGCGCCAACCGCCGGTCCACCGCCGCCAAGCTGCGGTGGGCCGTGCGCGCGGGCGCGGGCCAGACGTCGTGAGCGCGCCCGGACGACTCGTCGACGTCGGTGGCTTTCGGCTGCACGTGCTGTCGACCGGCGGCCTCACACCGCCGGTCGTGTTCGACGCGGCACTGGGCGGGTCGTCGATCAGCTGGACCTTCGTGCAGCCGCGGGTCTCCGCGTTTGCGAGAGCCATCACCTACGATCGGGCCGGATTCGGCTGGAGTGACGCCGGTCCCCTACCGCGCACGGCGGGTCGCGCCGCCGACGAGCTGCGCGTGCTGCTCGACAAGGCCGGCGAGCGGCCGCCGTTCGTTGTCGTCGGCCACTCGTTCGGCGGCCTGGTGATGCGGATCTTTGCCGCGCGGTACCGCGCCGACGTGAGCGGCATCGTGCTCGTCGATCCCGCCCAGCCCGAAGACTGGCTGACCCCGGCGCCCAGAGACCAGGCGCGAATCGACCGCGGCGCGCGTCTGTGCCGCCAGGGCGCGATTGCCTCACGGCTCGGCCTCGCCCGCGTGGTCTCCGGGCTCGTCGGCCTCGGCGCGATCGGCCCGGCGCGCCGCATCGTGGACGCCATCTCGCGCGGCGACATCGGCGCCGACACCGACTGGCTGCTCGCGCCGCTCTGGAAGCTCCCGCCCGCGGCGCGGCGGCCGCTGCGTACTTTCTGGACGAAGCCGAAGTTCTACGACGCTCTCGGCAGCCAGATCGCAACCATCTCCACGAGCGCGCGGGAAACGCTCGACGCGGCGGCGGCGGGTTTTGGGGACGTGCCGCTCGTCACGATTTCGATGACCAATCCCGGCGACCACCGTCTGCGCCAGCAGGAGGCGCTCGCCCGGCTGTCCACGCGAGGCCACCATGTCATCGCGTCACACAGCGGCCACTGGATCCCGCTCGACGAGCCCGATGTGATCGTGCGAGCGATCAGCGCGATCCTCGAGGAAGCTCGACGGATGGCGCGGCGATAATCCCCGACGCCGCCGTCCCGAACGCATGCTGCCGCGCTGCGATCGCCGTCGCCACGCGCGCGGCGTCGCGGCTGACGCCGTGAATCATCGTGGACGAAAACGAGTACAGGAAATGCAGGCCGACGAAGAACAGGCCTGGCTCTTCCGCCACCACGCCGCGCTCATGGCGCGGCTGGCCGTCGTCGTCGAAGACGGGAAGATCGAGCCAGGAAAAGCCCGGCTCGAAACCCGTGCACCAGATGACGTTCGTCACCGCGAGCGTGCGCCCGTCTTCGAGCAGCGGCAGGCCGTCGCGCACGCCAGCGACGCGAGGGACGCGAGCGACGCCGGCCGCGGCGAGCTGGCGCGCCTTCGTCCGAATCAGCGGACCGCTGCCGTGGAGCACTTTCGGTCGCACGCGCCGCCCGATGGGCGTCGCTACGGTCATCACGCGGTGAAAGAGGACGCGAAGCACCAGCCACGTGAGGCCGAGCCGACCGACCCTGCCGCCGATCTCGAATGGCACCTCCCCGACGTCCCGGCCGGCCAGGCACGTGCGATGGCTGCGGGCGACCTCGACGCCAATCTCGGCGCCGGAGTTGCCCGCGCCGACCAGCAGCACATCGCCCGACTGCAACTGGTCCGGCGTCCGGTAGTCCAGCGAGTGCAGCTGCCGGATGGATGAATCCAGTTCGGCGGCAAACGGCGGCACGCGCGGCCGCTGGTAGTTGGCCATCGCGACGACGACGTTGTCGGCCTCGTAGTGCTGCCCGGTCGAATCGGCGACGAGGAACTGTTCTCCGGCGCGAGAGACCCGCGTGACCCGCGCGCCCGACTTGACAGGCAGATCGAAGCGTCGCGCGTACGCCTCGAGGTAGTCGGCCATCGCGTCCTTCGTGGGGAAGCTATTGGCCGGCGCGGGAAACGACAGGCCGTCGAGACCGTCGAAGCGCGCGGGCGTGAAGAGCCGTAGCGATTCCCAACGTCCCCGCCACACGTCGCCGATCCGTGCGCTCGCGTCGAGGATCACGAACGGCACTTCCCGGCGCCGAAGGTGATACCCGACCGACAGACCCGCTTGCCCGCCGCCGATCACCACCGTGTCGATTCTGACGGTCTCGTTGCCTCGCATGATGCCCTCCCTGGATCACATCTTGAGAGCGCGGGCCGGATGCCCGCATCGGGCGCAATGTGCAGGCGCGAATTTTCTGACGTGGGTCGTTCTACCCACAGTGTCAGACGATCTTGTGAGCGTAGGCATAGGCCGTGGCGGCGGATCGGGACGGCAGATCGAGCTTCGTGAAGATGTTGCTCAAGTGGCGTGCGACCGTCTTTTCGCTGATGGACAGCGCGGCCGCAATCGCCTTGTTCGACTTCCCCGCGGCGACGAGCCGGAGGACCTCGACCTCGCGGCCGGTCAGGCCGCCGCGCGCGGCCGGCGCGGGCGCCTCGTGCGAGAGCGACGCGACCAGCGCTGCATCGGGCGCCGCGCCCAGACGCTCGAACGCCTCCTGCGCGGCCTCGAACTGCAGCGCGGCGCCTTCGTCATCACCGAGGGCCCGGAAGACGCGACCGAGCAGCACCCGCGTTCGTGCGACGTCGTACGGCACCTCGAGCGACTGCCAGAGACCCTCCGCCGCCCGCAGCCGTGGAAGCGCGGCGCGGGCTTCAGCGTTGGCGAGCAGCACCGCGCCTTCCGCCGTTGCGGCCATCGCGTGCAGACACGGTGCGTCGATCTCGGTGGCCAGGCGCCCCAGCTCGACGGCAGCATCGCGCGCCGCCGCGGTCTCGCCGGCCGCGACGAGGATGTCGACGGCTCCCCGGAGCACCGGCGGTCGCGCCCGACGCTCCGTCGTGTCCTCGAGCGCCAGCCGAATCGCCGCGACGGCGGCATCCGTCTGGCCGGAAGCCAGCCGCAGCAAAGCCAGTCCGGGATGCACGCGACAGCCGCACTGGCCCGCGCGCCGGTACGCCGCTTCCGCGTCGTCGAGGTCGCCGCGCAGTCGATGCAGTTCGGCGAGCTGATACTGCGCGGCCCCGACGACCGCCGGAGCATCGTGCACGCCCAGCCAGGCGCACGCGCGCATCGCTTCGCCCAGCGCCCGTTCCCAGTCGCCGTGTTGCAGCAGGACCTCCGATCGGCGGACGAGGCAGGTTCCGCGAAACGGCACCATGTCGGGATGGGCATCGCACCACGCGCTGAGCGCGGCGGTCCACTCCCGCGCGCGCGGCCAATCGAACAGCTCGTAGCAGGCGCCGATGGCGCCGCAGTAGACGACGCCCGCGACCAGGGGCGCCGCGCCGGCGCGTGTCACGCTGACCATCAGCTCATCGAGCAGCGCCAGCCCTTCCTTGGCCCGTGCCTGCCGGATCAGCACGCGGCCTTCGCCGTGTGCCGCCAGGGCGAGGGCATCCGCGTCGCCGAATCGGGCCCCGATTCTGGCACCTTCGCGGAAGTCCTCGAGCGCGGCGTCCAACTGGCCGGACGTGACCGCCTGGTAGCCCGTTGCGCACGCCAGCAGCGCCTGCTCGGCACATGGCTGGCCGTGCTCGTCGAGGAGACGCCGGGCCCGCATGAACCAGCCCGCCGCCTCCGATTGCCGGCCGGGAAGATCGACGAGCGCGAACATCATCCAGAAGGCGCTCCGGGCCGCGCGCGGCAGGTCGCCGCGATCGACAAAGCCCTGATGCGCGCGCGCCCGCGCGTCGAGCGCCTCGGCGTCGCGGCCGATGAGCCGCGCGGCCGACGCCAGCCGATCCAGATCGTCCGGATCCAGTGGCGATTCCCGGTCGGCAGCCGAAAGCAGCGTGCACGCCTCGATCCACGACTCGCGATCGAACGCCGCCCGCCCCTCGGCCACCCGGCTGGACATCCACGTATGATCCCGCAGACGCCCGGCCCGCGCCAACGAAGGATTTTCCCGGAAGCAGGCGCGCGGGCCCGGCCCCTGAGTACCAGGCTCGCTCGATGACGCAGGAATCGACGAGGACCGAGCTTCGCCTGCTCGCCGTGCTGGTTGGTCAACGGCGGCCGCACGCCGGAAACCGATCTCTTCTAAGGACTCCGCTCACATGACGACACCACTCGACGACCGGACACGGCGTCACGCGCCCATCGACCTCGCCCCCGATGAGTTCCGCGCGATCGGGCACCGCCTCGTGGACAGACTGGCGGACTGGCTGGCGACGATGCCCTCGGGGCCGGTGACCCGAGGCGAATCGGTCAGCGAGATCCGGCGCGCGCTCGGCAGCGACCGGCACCTGCCCGACCGCGGCGAGGCCCCCACGGTCGTGTTGGACGACGCCGCGCGCCTGCTCTTCGATCATTCGCTGTTCAACGGCCACCCGCGCTTCTTCGGCTACATCACGTCGAGCGCCGCGCCGATCGGCGCGCTCGGCGACCTGCTGGCGAGCGCGATCAACCAGAACTGCGGCGGCTTTCAGCTCTCGCCGCTCGCCACGGAAATCGAAGCACAGACGGTCCGCTGGATCGCGGAGCTGCTCGGCTATCCGACGACGTGCGGAGGCCTGCTGGTCAGCGGCGGCAACATGGCGAACTTCATCTGCTATCTGGCCGCCCGCGCCGCCAAGGCGTCGTGGGACGTCCGCACCGAGGGCATGAGCGGCCATCCTCGTCTGCGCGCGTACGCCTCCGCCGAGGCGCACACCTGGTTCCAGAAGGCCGCCGATCTCTTCGGCTCGGGCACCGACGCGCTGCGCTGGATCCCCGTCGACGACCGGCAGCGCATGGATCCCGTCGCGCTGGCCGCGCAGATCGATCAGGACCGCGCCAACGGCGACCTCCCCTTCCTCGTCGTCGGCACGGCGGGCTCGGTCAGCACGGGCGCCGTCGATCCGCTGCCGGACATCGCGTCGATTTGCGAGGCACGCGATCTGTGGTTTCACGTGGACGGCGCGTACGGCGCCCCGGCCGCGCAGCTGCCGGACGCCCCGCCCGACTTGCGCGGCCTCGAGGCGGCCGATTCGGTCGCGGTCGACCCGCACAAGTGGCTGTACGCCCCGCTCGAGGCCGGGTGCGCGCTGGTCCGCCGCGCCGACGACCTGCCGCGCGCGTTTTCGTACCATCCGGTCTACTACCACCTGGACGAGACCGCGCTGAACTACTTCGACTACGGACCGCAGAACTCGCGCGGCTTTCGAGCCCTCAAGGTGTGGCTGGCGCTGCGGCAGGTCGGACGACAGGGCGCGCTCGACATGATCGCCGAGGACATCCGGATGTCGCGGCATCTAGATGGGCTGGTGCGCCGCCATCCGGAATTCGAGGCGCTGTCGCAGGCGCTCAGCATCGCCACCTTCCGCTACCTGCCCGAAGCGCTGCGCGCGGGCGTCGGGTCGCCGGATGTCGAGGCGAGGCTCGACGCCATCAACCAGGCGATACTTGCGCGGCTCGAGCGCAGCGGCGAGGCGTTCCTGTCGAACGCGCTCGTGCACGGCAAGTTCGCGCTGCGCGCGTGCATCGTGAACTTCCGCACGTCGGTGGCGGACGTCGAGGCGCTGCCGCCCCTGCTCGCTCGACTCGGGCGCGAAATCGTGGCCGAGCGCGGCCGCTAGGACGCGGCGTCGTCGCGCCCGACGCGGTCAGGCGAGATTCATCTTCCTCAAGAGCGCCTGGAAGCGCGGGTGCGGACGCAGGCTCGCGAACAGGAACGACCCGTTGATGCCGTACAGCGCCCCCGCGCGCTCGTCGAACGCGCGCTCGAGCCAGTCCATGGCGGCATCGGCCTCGCCCAGGCCGGTGTGCACGTAGGCGAAGTGGTACGGCGAGACGTACTCCCACCTCGCGCGGTCGTGGAGCTGGCGCAGGATCTCGCGCGCTCGCGTCGTCGCGCCGGCCAGCCCGTATGCCTGGCCGAGCTGTCCCAGAAACAGCGTGTCGCCCTGCGCGAGTGTCACCGCCTGCTCGAGCGCGAGCGTGCCTTCCGCCAGCTTGCCCCGCAGGATCTGCGTCCAGCCCCACACGGAATGACTGCGCGCGAAGTGCGGCTCGGTCTCCACGAGCCTCGTCGCTTCCACGAGCGCCTCGTCCAGGCGCCCGCCGCGGACCAGCTCTGTGGCGACATCGGATCGATGGGTCAGCGGATCGAGCTCGTGCGCCTTCCGGACGAGCCGCAGTGACTCGTCGAAGCGGCGCATCGCCGAGCAGAGCCACCCATAGTGACCGTAGGCGTCCGCCCCGCCCGGGCTCAGCGCGATGGCCAGCTTGAGCTCACGTTCGGCTTCGGCCCACTTGAACTCGCTGACGAACAGCAGCAGGCCGGCGACGCCGTGGGCCTCGCCGGACTTGTCGTCGAGCGCGAGCGCGCGCGCGACGGACTCGCGTCCCTTGGCGTACACCTCGGCCGGCTTGAGCGGCCCGATGCCCGAGATCCCCATCTCCGCGTACGCCCCGGCCAGTGCGGCGTGTCCGAGCGCGAACTTCGGATCCAGGGCCACGGCCTCCTGGAAGAGCGTTTCGCTGCTCCGAAACGACTGTCGGGTGAACTGGACGTAGGCGTGACGGCCCCGCAGGTACAGCTGGTACGCCTGGAGATCGTGCGTGGGCTGCTGGCCGATGCGCCGCTCTTCCTCCGGCGAGAGCTCGGCCTGCAGCGCCTTCGCGATCTGGAGCGCGACGTCCGTCTGGATCGCAAAGATATCGGTCAGGTCGCGGTCGTACGTCTCGGCCCACATGTGCTCGTCGGAGTCGCGGTCGATCAACTGCGCGACGATCCGCACGCGGTTGCCGGCCCGGCGCACGCTGCCGTCGAGCAGCGAGGCCGCCCCGAGCTGCTCGCCGATCTCGCGCAGGCTCTGCTGGCGTTTCTTGAATGCCATCACCGACGTGCGCGAGATCACCTTGAGCGACCGCACCTTCGACAAGTGCGCGATCACGTCTTCGGTCATGCCGTCGGCGAAGAACTCGTTCTCGGCGTCGGCGCTGAGATTGAGAAACGGCAGCACGGCGACCGACCGCCGGGCTGCCGCGGCGAGCCGCCCGCTGTCCAGTCCGCCGCGCAGCGTCTCGAGCGCGAAGACCAGGTCGCGGGCCGACTGGAATCGCCGCTCCCGATCCTTCTCCAGGCAGTGCGCCAGCAGCAGGTCGAGCTCCGCGGGCACCCCGGTGCCGGGCGTGGAGACCGGCGGCGCCGGGTCCTTCAGGATCGCGGCCATGGTGTCGGCGGCGGACGCGCCCTTGAACAATCGCCGGCCGCGGATCATCTCGTGCAGGACGCAGCCGAGCGAGAAGATGTCTGATCGCGCGTCCGGCGTCCGGCCCTGCACCTGTTCCGGTGACATGTACCCGACCGTGCCCAGCACCGCGCCCGCTTCGGTCGGATGCGCGCGCGTCACGGCGTCGGCCTCGCTGCTGGCCATCGCTACGCGACGCGCGAGACCGAAGTCGAGAATCTTGACGCGGTCGTCTGTCGTGACGAAGACGTTGTCCGGCTTCAAGTCGCGATGGACGACGCCATGGGCGTGCGCCATCGCCAAACCCTCGCCGACGGCCTTCGCGATCTCGACGGCGCGGGCCCACGGGATCGGACCACGCGCCAAGCGCTGCCCCACCGTCTCACCCTGCAGCAGCTCGGTGACGAGATACCAGGTGCCGTCGTGCGTGCCGACGTCGAAGATCGCGAGGATGCTCGGGTGCGACAGCGAGGCAATCGTGCGGGCTTCGCGCTGAAACCGGGCCAGCGCGTCGGCGTCGCCGGACAGGTGCGGGGCGATGATCTTGACGGCCACGTCGCGGTCGAGCCGCGGATCGCGGGCGCGATAGACCTCCCCCATGCCGCCAGTGCCAAGCAACGACAGTATCTGGTAGGGCCCCAGAGCAGTGCCCGGATCGACGCTCATCCTCGATGCAGCCTCACCACCTGATCAGGACGCCGAGCCCTCCGGGCATCGGCTCGGGCGCAATTGTATAGGTGTTGCGCCCGTGCCATGTCACGGACCGCCCGACGACAATCCCAACCGCCGCACCGAAGACGACGTCGCTCACGAAGTGCCGGTTGTCGTGCAGCCGGGACGCCGCCACGTAGGTGGCCAGCGTGTAGGTCGGCACGGCGGCCTTCCAGCCGAGATGCTGCTGCAGGACCGTCGCTGACGCGAACGTCACGGCCGCGTGCCCCGACGGAAACGAGAAGCCTGGATAGTGCGAGCCGTCCGGGTTGGTCGGCCGCTCGCGCCGGACCGACACCTTGATCAGCTCGACGATCCCCTCGCTCAGCAGCTGCGCTTCGAACAGGTCCATCCCGATGTGCTGCACGCGAGGCTGATGGCGCTTCCGCCCGACGACGTACGTCGTCAACGACGCGCCGATTTGCACGGCGGTCGAGCCGATGTACTTGCCCGGGGCAAAGAACGCTCCGACGGCATCGGATCCCTGCAGGCGCTGATTCAAGTCGTCGTCGTAGGGATGGACGGCCAGCGCCGCGGCGCCGCCGCCGGCGATCCAGTACACGCTGTTGCGCCGCGGCACATGCTTGAGGTCGTCGAGCAGATTATGACCAAGCGCGCTGAAGAAGCCGCGCGTCGGTTTCTGCGGTTCCTGCAACTGCTGGTCGTCGCGCCCGGAGGCGTCAGGCGGCGTCGCGAATGTCGCGGAGATCGCGGGCATGTGCATCACGTCGTGATCGCCTGGCGACTGCGCAATTAGTCCCACCGACGGAGGACCTTCGACGCACACGCCCGCGACTATGGCGATCGCGATCCACCCACGTCGACATGCCATACGCGTCAGTACACATCAACTTACGTGCCATCCCACTGCGGCCGCCCGCCATAGGGGCGCGCGGCACGGCCGTTGCACTTTCCATCGGCGAGGACACGTCCGGCGCGCCGTGGCGCGCCACAGGAGGTGAAGAATGAGCAGTCATGGACACAAGATCACGGCCGCGCTTGCCACAGTCGCCGCCGCGGTCTGCTGGACGCCCCTGAATGGGCAGACGCCGGGCCATCGATCGGCAACGACTCGCCTGTCAGGCACGTACGAGCTCGATCGGACGCGCAGCGATGACGCCGCGCGCGTGGCACAGCAGGCGACGCGATCGCTGCCGCCCGGCCAGCGCGATCGCGCGTACGAGAATCTGTTGGCGCGCCTCGATGCGCCGGAACGGCTGGCGATCGATCTGGATGGCCGGCACGTCACGATTGCCTCGTCGAACGGTCCGCAGCTCGCGTTCGACGCCGACGGACGGAACCGGACCGAGGCTGGCCGGGGGAGTCGTGTGATAACGACGCGCGCGGACGTCCGCGGGCAAGTCCTGAGCGTCTCGACGTCCGGCGACCGCGGATCCGACTACACGGTGCGGTTCCAACCCGTCGCGGAGGGCCTGCGCGTGACGCGCACGCTCGACAGCGATGTTCGCAATCTCAGGGTGACGGCGCAAAGTGTCTACCGCCGCGTGGACGCGCGGCCCGACTGGGCGCTCTACGACAGCGGGCGCTGGCGCGCGGTGCCCGGCGGCACGCTGCTGAAGGCGCGGCTGGATCGCGATCTGGACAGCCGCGCCGCGCGGGAGGGCGATCGTTTCACGATGACCGTCACGAGTCCTGGCGCATATCGCGACGCGTTGCTCGACGGCTCGGTCGTGCGCGCCGAGGACAGCAATGGGCGCGATGAACTGGTCTTCGACTTCGACCGCATCCGACTCCGGGACGGCGAGTCCCGGCCGTTCGAGGGCGCGATCCAGTCTGTGCGAACGCCGGATGGACACGAGATTCGCGTATCGCGGTCGGGAGAAGTCAACGACACGAGCGGCTACCACGCGTCGAACGCGCAACATGCCGCCATTGGCGCGGCGCTCGGCGCCATCATCGGCGCAATTGCCGGCGGCGGGAAGGGCGCGGCCATCGGCGGCGTGGCCGGCGGCGCCGGCACGCTCCTGCTCGAGGGACCCGAGCGCGTCAGCTTGCCGGCCGGCAGCGAGATGACGATCGAGACGATCGTCGCCGCGAAAGAGTCCGCACCGCCGCGGGGAAAATCTCGCGGGAACGCCGCCGGTTAGATGGGAATTCAGTGAAAACCCGCGCGTTTCCGCTCGCCCCGGCTCGTCAGCAGCGGTCCCGGTCTTGCTAGAGCAGACCCTGGAGGGACCGATGACCAAACGCGTCCTCGTGCTTTACGGAACTACCGACGGGCAGACGCGGAAGATCGCCGGCGCCATTGCCGATGCCCTCCGCAAGGGCGGAGATGACGCAGACGTCGTGAACGCTCGTCATCCGGTGCCGGGAGCCCACGCTGACGACTACGATTCGGTCATCGTCGCCGGCTCCGTTCACGCCGGCGGCTACCAACGTGCCCTTCGGCGTTGGGTGAAGAGCCATGCGGGGGCGCTGCGGACCAAGCCGACGGCATTCGTGTCCGTCTGCCTCGGCGTCCTCGAACACAAAGAGAGGACCGATCGCGAGCTGAACCGCATCCTGACGCGATTCTTCGATCGGACGGGATGGCACCCGGCCGTCATCAAGATCGTGGCCGGCGCGCTGCCATTCTCGCGATACGGTTGGCTCAAGCGCCTCATGATGGTCCGCATTGCGCGGAAGACGATGCCACAGGTGGATCCGTCGCGAGATTACGAATTCACCAACTGGAAGGATCTCGAGGCATTCGTCTCGGACTTCCGGCGTCGCACGGCCGCGCTGCCATTCGTCCGCGCGGCCAGCTGAGCCGGACGGGGACCTTGTCGCCCGGTCGCGCCCTGCCGCCCGGCCGGCCGCGCGGTAGCTGCGGAAACCACCACGTAGGCCACGTAGGCTGGCCGCGGCGCCGCCGATCTGACGGCCCGGCATGGCCGGGCGCGGTGGTCAGGGCGCGCGAACAGGCAAGAGCGCGGCAAAGACACGCGTGCGCTCTTGCCTGTTCGCGCGCCCTGACCACCGCCCGCGCCGCCTCCGGCGGCGGTCAGATCGACGGCGACGGTCAGATGGGCCGGCAGTCTTGCGGTCCGTCCACGGGCGAATCCGTTCGCGATCGCCGCCAGCCTACGTGGCCTACGTGGTGGAATGCTCGAACCACCTCGCAGCTGCCCTCCCGTGACCCCGCAATCCGGGGGCGAGCGACCCAACGATGGCGCCGCGCGACAAATGGATCTAATCTCTTCCCCCAGAACAGGCTCAGGCGCGTCGAGACGTTTCAATGGGCACCCAGGCCCGAGGAGTCATCCCGTGAGATCGTACCTAGCCCTCGCAACCGCACTGCTGTTGACCTGCGGCGTCGTCGCCGCGCAACAAAGGGCGCAACCCGCGGCCCCCACCGGGCCGATGGCCCCGGACAAGTACAAGAACATCCAGGTGCTGACCGACGTGCCGGCAGCACAGCTCGACGACACGATGCAGTACTTCATGGCCGCCACCGGCATCTCCTGTGCCGGGTGTCACGTTCGCGATCAGGCGACCGGTGTGTTCTCCTACGAGCTGGACACGCAGCGGTCCAAACAGACCGCGCGGCGGATGATCGAGCTCGTCAAGACCGTGAACGCCGGTGACTTCGGCGCGCGCATCAACTGCGGCACGTGCCATCAGGGCCGCAATCAGCCTGCCGGCCTGCAGCCGGCGATGCCCTTCACGCCGGAGCAGATCGCGGCGCTCGCGGCACGGGCCGGCGGACCCGCCGGCGGCCGACCCGGTGGGCCGGCGGGCGGCGGTCGCCAGGGGGGCGCCCGCGGCAACGCTCCGGCGGCGCCGCCGGTTGACGAGCTCGTGTCGAAGTACGTGGCGGCCATGGGCGGCGACGCCGCGATCCAGAAGCTCACGTCGATCGTGATGTCGGGCACGATGGTCAACCGCGCCAATCAGTCTGTGAATTTCACGATCGAGCAGAAGGGCATGAAATACCGCGAAAGCACCGACGGCCCGCAGGCGACGACGTGGGGCTTCGACGGCACGGACGGCTGGGTGCAGGCCGGCAGCCAGGTGGCCGACCTGGTCGGCTTCCGGCTGCAGCAGGCCATCAAGCTCGACGACCTCGGCCGGCCGGTGCAGCTCAAGACGCGCTATACCAACGTGCAGAGCGGCCGGCCGACGCGCCTGCCCGCGGCCACGCCCGGCGGCACGCCGACCGACGTCAACCTCATCCAGGGAACGGTCAGCGACACGACGACGGATCGGCTGTACCTGGACGCGACCTCGGGCCTGTTGCTCCGGCGGCAGATCATCACGCGCACGCCGCTCAACGGCTCGCTCGTCGAGACGATCGACTACAGCGACTACAAGCCGGTGGCCGGCGTCATGGTCCCGTTCACGATCAAGCGCACGAACTGGAACACGCTGGACACGCTGACCGTCGTGGACGTCAAGCCGAACGCGCAAATCGACGACGCGAAGTTCGCGCGGCCAAAGGGCTAGCCCCAGCGCCTTGCATGGCCCGGCTCGTCGTCATTCGCCCGGATCCGCCGCTGGAAGCGGCGCTCGCGGCCGCGCTGCCGGGCCATGAGATCGTCGTGTGTGACGGCGACGTCGAGGTGCTGCGCAAGCTCCGCACCCACGCCGTCGACGTCGTCGTCACCGATCCCGCGACGACCGTCAGCGAGGACATCGCGCTCGCGGCCGAGATCCGTTCGATCCGGCCCGGCGTGAAGGTCATTGCGCTCGCGCCAGCGACGACGCCCGCGGACGTGATCGCGGCCCTCCGCGCGCAGATGTTCGCGTGCTTCACGCCCCCGCTCGACCACGAGGATGTTGCCGCCATGGTGCGATCGGCGATCCAGGCGGTGAACTGGCAGCATGGCATCGAAGTGATTTCTGGCCTGCCCTACTGGATGACGCTGCGGGTGTCGTGCCAGCTGCTGACGGCGGAGCGACTGGTGCAGTTCATGACCGAATGGCAGGACGCGCTGTCGGTCCGCGAGCGTGACCTGCTGATCACGGCGTTTCGCGAGATGCTCGTCAACGCCATGGAGCACGGCGCGGGCTTCGACCCGCAGAAGGTGATCGACGTCACCGCCGCGCGGACGGCGCGGGCGATCGTGTATCACTTCCGCGATCCCGGGAACGGCTTCGACCGCAGCGATCTCGCCCATGCGGCGCAGGCGCCAAATCCGCAGGACCTGATCGACAGCGCGATCGCGCGCGACCAGACGGGCCGTCGCCCCGGCGGCTTCGGCATGCTGCTCGTCAAGCAGATCGCCGACGAGCTCGTCTACAACGAGCGCGGCAACGAAGTGCTGCTCATCAAGCACCTGAAGTAGCGGTCAGTCGCCGAGCACCCGCATCGGGTCGAGCGTCAGGATGCGCCGCGCCGGCACCCACGCGGCGATTGCCGAGACGCCCAGGAGCGCGACGGCGAGCGCGATCGCGGCCGGCCAGAACGGCATCGGCTGCGCCGACAGCGCGTCGACGACGCGCGGCTCGACGATCCGCGCCAGCAACGTGCCCGCGACGATGCCGGCGGCGCCGAGCCGCAGCAGGCGGCCGACAACCTGGCGCAGCACGCCGTCGGCGGTCGCGCCGAGCGCCAGCCGCACGCCCATGTCGCGCTGCTCGCGCGCGACGACGAACGCGACGAGCGCATAGACGCCGCACAGCGCCAGGACCGCGCCGGCCACCCCGAACGCGCCGGCCACCACGGCGCCGTGCCGCCGCTGCGCGAGCGCCGTCTGCTTGATGTCCTCCATCGATCGAAGCTCGAGCACGGGCAGCGCCGAATCGACCTGGCGAATGGCCGTGCGAACCGCGGACGCAGTCGCCCCAAGGTCCGCGGTCCGAATCCACACGTGCAGGTCTTCCGTGGACGGCGCGTCAGGATACTGGCGATACGGCAGATACCACGTCTCGGTGTAATCGCCGCTGTCTTCGACGGCCGACACGACGCCGACGATGCGCATCCACGGGTACGGCGAATTCGTCGGGCCGCGTTTCACGCGGCGGCCGACCGCGTCCTGGCCACGAAAGAACCGACGCGCAAAACGCTGGTCGATCACGACCACGGGCTCGCTGCCGACGACGTCGTGCGCGTCGAAGACACGGCCAGCCAGCACGCGCAGGTCCAGGGCCGAAAAGAACGCCGGCGTGACCAGCCGCCAGTTCACGACAGTGGCCGTCTGAGCCGTGACGGGCTGGCCCTCGACGGCCATCTGCGATCCCCAGTCGCCGCAGCACAACGGGTTGACCGTGCTCATGCCCACGCCACCGGGACCCGCCACGGGCGCCAGCGCCTCGATGAGCCGATCGACGAGCGCAAGATGCGCCGAGGCCGACCGCAGACGCGGCGTGCTGAGCTCGAGGTGCCAGGTCAGCAGATCGTCGGTGCGAAAGCCGACGTCGCGCCCTTCCAGCTGTCGCAGGCCGGCGGCCACGGTGACCGCCGTGCTCATCAGCAGCGCCGCCAGAGCGACTTCGACGACGACGAGCGCGCCGAGCGCGCGGCGGGAGCCGGCTGACGCACCCGCCCGCGTCTGCGACCGCAACGCGTCGGTGAGATCGGCCGCCGGAGCCCGCCACGCGGAAAGTCCGCCGACGATCGCGCCGCACACGACGGCCAGCGCCGTCGTGACGCCCAGCACCCGCCAGTCGAGCGGCGGCATCGCCATTGCGGCTTGCTCGGCGAGTACGTGCGGTGTGAGCACGGTGAGCGCGCGGCGGGCCATGGCCGCAAGCGCGAGCCCAGCGCCGCCGCCGACGAGGAAGACCATCACCGTCTCGAGAACGAGATGGCGCACCTGCCGGGCGCGCCCGCATCCGAGCGCCGATCGCAGCGCCAGCTCGCGTTCCCGGGCGACGATGCGCGTGACGAACAGCATCGTGACGTTGGCGGCGACGATGAGCAGCAGCAGCGCGACGGCCCAGGTCAGGATGAGCACCACGCGGCCCTCGTCGCCGATGAGCACGTCTCGGATTCGCCGCATGCCCGGCGTGTTGCCGTGCATGACGCGCGCATGGTCGCGGAGCAACACCGGCCCGAGCGCCGCCAGTCGGTGGTTGGCCTCGTCGAACGAGACGCCGGGCGCGAGCCGTCCGGCCAGGAACAAGCCGCGCGTCTCGGGCGTGACGCGCGTCGGCCACCACGCGTCCTCGTCGTAGGGAAAGCGGTACCCCGGCGGCATGACGCCGACAATCGTTCGCGAGCCGCCGTCGAACGTCAGCGTGGCGCCGAGCGCGTCCTCGCGGCCGCCGTACCGCGCGCGCCACAGCCGATCGCTGATCAGCGTCACGCCGCTCTGATCGCCGGCGGCTTCTTCTTCGGCGGTGAACAGCCGGCCGCGCACCGGCGCCACGCCGATCGCCTGACTCCAGCCTTCGGTCACGGCGCCCGCGGCAATGCGTTCCGGCTCGCCGCCGGACACGATTGCCGTCCACTCCGGGTTGAGCGCCGCCGCGAACGCGAACGCGCCGGCGTCCTTCATCGCCTGCAGGGACGCGCCGCTGCCGTCCACCCACCGAATCTGGCCGTCGGGCCCGCGCGAGAACTCCTGCACGCGGACGAGGCGATCCGCGTCGCGAAACGGCAGGGGCCGGAAGAAGGCGTTGTTCGCGACGCTGAACACGGCGCTGTTCGCGCCGAGTCCCACCGCGGTAATCGCGATTGCGCCCAGCGCGAAGGCGGGCGCGCGGCGCAAACGCCGCGCGGCGTCTCCCAGATCGAACGCCAGCTCGGCGCCGAGCGCGCGCCATCGGCCGCGGCGCCGGCCGGACTCGGCCAGCCGCACCAGCTCGCGCTCGATGGCCGGCGTCACGCGCGACGGCTGGCCCGACCGCGCCCGCATTTCCGCGTCGAACGCGAGCTCGTCCCGCACCTGTCGTGCGGCGTCGTCGCGATCGGTCGATCGACGATCGCGCCGCGTCATCGCGCGTCCCCCGACAACAGGCGCGTGACGGCGCGGGCGAACGCCGACCACTCCCGCGTCCGCCGGGCGAGCGCCGCCCGGCCCCGCGGCGTCAGGGCGTAGAACCGGGCGCGGCGGTTGGCCTCACTCCGGCCCCACGCGCCGTGGATCAGGCCGCGCCGCTCGAGCCGGTACAAGGCCGGATACAGCGAGCCGTCCTCGATCGCGCCGGTCCCGCCGAGCGCGCGCGCGATCGCCTGGCCGATGCCGTAGCCGTGGTCCGGGCCGTCGGCCAGCACGCGCAGCACCATCGATTCGAGCGTGCCGCGCAGCAGCTCGCTGGTACGGGCGTCTTCTCCAGACTGTCTAGCCATCGACCCCAAGATACTCTTGGGGACGCCGCCGGCGCAAGCGGCAGGCGTCAGTGAATCGCGTACAGGTGGCCATCGGCGCTGCCGACGTAGATCACGTCGCCCACCACCGCCGGCGACGACAACATCGCGCCGACCTCGAACATTCTCTGAATGCTCGCGACGACGTCGTCGTAGAACGGCGTCGTGCGGACGGCCCGGTAGTTCGGCCCGCCCTCCGGCGTCGTGAGCGCCGGCCCGCGCTCGCGCGAAGCGTCGGTCTGGTAGATCCAGGCGACCTGCCCGCTCCGCGAGTCGATGGCCGTGAGCTTGCCTTCGTGCGATCCGAGATAGACGAACGGCCCGGCGACCGCCGGCGACGAGAACATCGGCCACTTGAGCGAGAGCGAGAAGCGATCGGCGCCCGTCTTCGCATCGACCGCGTGGAACAGCGCCGAGTCCGAGGTCGCGAAGTACACGACGCCCTGGTGCACGGCCGGAGACCCAATCACCCACGATCCCTTGTTGTCGAAGACCCAGCGCAGCTGCCCCCCGGCGGCGTCGAGTGCGTAGAGCTTGCCGTCGCGGCAGCCAAAATACGCCACGCCGTCGGCGACGGCCGCCGACGATTGGATGCCGGTCTGGTTGTGGATCGCCTCGTCTTCCCCGGTCTTGAACTTCCAGCGCTCGGCGCCGGTCGCGGCGTCCAGCGCGTAGAAATACGTGTCCCAGCTGCCCACGTACACGACGCCATTGGCGACCGCCGGCGACGCATGGACGACGTTGCCAGTCGCGAACTTCCAGACGACCGCCCCGGTCGCGACGTCGAGTGCGTAGACGTGACCATCGCCGCTCCCAAAGTAGACGCGGTTGTTCGCCACGGCCGGCGACGAGAGGTAGAAGTCGAAGGGATCCGGCATCAGGTCGGCGGCGGGTTCGATGCCGTGAATGTGTCGGGCGGCGAAGCGGTGCTCGCCGCCGGTCGCGAACGTCCATCGCGTCTGCCCGGTGGCTGCATCGACGGCGTACAGCTTCGAGTCGTAGCTCAGGACGATGACCAGCCCGCCGGCCACCGCCGGCGACGACGCGATCCGTCCCTTTGTCGGGAGCTTCCATTTCAGAGACCCGCTCGACGCCTCGACCGCGTACAGCACGCCGTCGTTGCTGCCGATGTACGCGACGCCGTCCACGACGGCTGGCAATCCGTAGATCGCGCCGCCCGTCGGAAACACCCATTTCACGCCGTGGAGCGAGGCGACGCCGGCTCCCGCGTACACGCCCGTGTGCTCGGGGCCGCCGCGGAACATCGGACTGCCGCCCTCGGCGGCCAGACCGGCGATCGGACCGGCCGCGGCAACGGCCGCGCCGGTCAGGATCACGAACGTCACGACCTTACGCGTTGTCATGTGCCTCCTTCAGTACGCCGGCTTCAGCGCCGTCCGCACGAGAATCGAGCCTGAAGCGAGGCCAGCGACAGCGCCGGTTCGGGCGGGAACTTCGGCGCCGCCGCGGTCAGCCACGTGCGAAAGCCCTCCACGTCGAAATCCGCGCGCTTGACAATGGAGAGGACCGCGCGCGCCATGCGCTCGTCCTCGCCGAACACAAAGACTGCCGGCGTCGTCGTGAGCTTTCGCTGGCACGCGGCGAGAATTCGCGCCTGGTCGGCGGGCGTCACGAATCGACTGCGACCGAGGAACTTGATCAGGTCGGAAGTATGCGCGGCTGAATGGGCCCAGCCCTTGTCGCCGAGATAGCCGCGCACGTCCCGCTCATCGGCGAGATACGCGAGCGCGGCGTCGAGCATCGCGCGCACGTCCGCGGCCTCGAGCACCGGCTCCGCGTTGTCGCGCGCGGCGATGACGCCGAGCGTGAGGGCCGAAGACGACCGGCGAAACACGTCGTCACTCTCGGGACCGTCGATGTGCACGCGCAGGTTGGCCTCGAGCGTCGCCGCGAGCGCCCGCAGGTCGGCCAGCCCGAGCTGGCTCTGCTGGTAGATCCAGGCGACGAGCGTGTTGTACGCAATCGTGTCGCGCCACTCGGAATCGGGCGAGGCGAGGCGGCCCACCAACTCGTTGGTGAGATCGACGACGGACGCGCCGGCCGGGACGCGGTACTTGTCGGCGGCAATGGCGCGCCAGAACGGCTTGTCGTGATCGGCGGGTGGAGGTGCGGCGCCCAGCGCCTGTGCGGCAACGCACATGACGCCGACGGCCGCGATCGTCGCGCGAGTCATGCGCGCGAGGTGATCAAGTCACATGCCAGCGCAGGGGCGCTCCGGCCCGCGCGATTCATGCCGGCAGATCGGGCCGGCAAGAGCCGTCCGAAAGCGGTCACGCGCCGCCGGATCGGATTCGGGACGCCCGCGTCCCAGTCAAGCGAACGCGACGCGGGCCGTTAGCGCCCGAAGGCCACGGTAAATGTCGCGCTGGCCAGGCTGTTCGCCCGGATGAGGAACCCGGCCATCGCGCCGCTCGACTGCGCGTCGAGCGCGACCATCGGCACTTTGAGCGCGTAGATGGTGAAGATGTAGTGGTGCGGCTTGTCGCCGGCGGGCGGACAGGGACCGCCGTAGCCAGCCTTGCCGAAATCCGTGCGTGTTTCGACGGCGCCAGCCGGCATCTTGCCGCCGCTGGTCTCGCTGGCGCCGGCCAGGAGCGACGTGACATTGGCCGGAATGTTCACGACGACCCAGTGCCACCAGCCGGATCCCGTCGGCGCGTCCTGATCAAAGACCGTCAGCGCGAAGCTCTTCGTCTCCGCCGGCGCGCCGGACCACGACAGCTCCGGCGAGACGTTGCCGCCGGTGCAGCCGAATGCGGCGGCCAACTGCTTCTCGGAGAAGGTGGTCTTGACGTCCTCGCTCGTCAACCGAAATGTTCCCGCCTGCGCTCGCCCCGTCTGCGCGCCCGCGCCGACCACGGCCGTCATCACCGCGGTCATCGCACACGCCATCCACGCCTGCCGCATCTCTCGTTCCCTCCAGACATTCAGTCTAGCAGGCAGGGGTAATTTCGCCCCGAATGGAGAGGCGCTCGGCCGACTCCCAGGCGCGCATGGCGGCGTCGCGCGAGTGCAGCCGCTCGTCCCCGATACGGCGGGCCGGCGCCTCGAGCGGGACGGCCGCGCCGCCGAACGGATCCGGATCGATGGCCAGCCGCGCACCCTCGAGCGCGAACTGGTAGTCGAACGCGCTCTGGGGCGACGACCAGGCGCTGCAGAACGTCAGCGAGAGCAGATCGGCCAGTCGAACGAAGACGTAGGCGCGACCGAGCTCTTCGGACGTCAGTCGCGACGCCGCCGCCATCCGCGCGCGCCAGCCGGCCATCCGGGCGAAGAACGGCGTCCAGGCGGGATCACCTTCGAATCGACCGTACACGGTGAGCGCGTGCTCGGCCACCAGCGCGGCCGCGAGCGGATCGTCGGCCAACCGCTCGACGGCACGAGGCCAGAGGCTCTGCCGCACGTCCACCGGCACGGAAACGAAGTCGAGGACCTCGCCGTCCGGCCCGACCGAGAGCGCGGCGTCGACCTCGCGCCAGCCGTTATCGTGCTCCCCCACCGCTCGCAGAATCGACGCGCGATAGGGCGACGCCGGCAGACCGTCGGCGGTCCAGACCTCCATGATCCGGCGCGCGAGCGCGGCGTGGTCGGGCTGCGTGATCAGCACGAGGGCCCCGGGCTCGCGTCGAACGATCACGACCGGCCTCCTCCAAGAGCGGCGAGGACCTGGCTCGCGAGCGGCTCGTGCGCGTCGAGGACCAGCGCCGCCCGGGCGTGGGTCAGCGCGTCGTCGCGCCTGCCGAGCTTCAGCTCGGCGACCGCCAGGCCGCCGAGCGCGACCGGGTCGCGCGGATTCCGTCGCGCGGCTTCGCCAAGCGCCGTCGCAGCTTCGTCGACCTGACCGCGCGCGAGCAGCGTGAAGCCGAGCTGGGCCCACGCGTCGGCCAAATCCGGGCGGACGCGCACGACCTCCCGGAACAGGCGCTCCGCCAGGCCGGCGTCCCCGAGCTCGGCCGCCAGATTGCCGGCCTTCAGTCGCAGCGCTTCGTCATGCGTTGCCGAGAAGTCGATCGTCTGCAGCGCGGCCAGGGCTTCGGCCGGCCGGCCGGCGTCGCGCAGGGCCGTCGCCAGATCGATGAGCAGCTGCGGATCGCGCGAGCCGCGCGATCGGGCCGACTGCAGGTAGCCGATCGCACGCGCGGGCTGCTTCGCGGCGAGCAGCGCATGACCGACGGCACTCTCGACCGCCGCCGGCGCGGTGGAGTCGTGAACGGCGAGGGCGGCCCAGCGATCGGCCTGGGCAAACTCGCCGGTCTCCGCGGCGTGCGCGGCCATGCGGACGCGATCGCCCTCGCGGCTGTCGCTGAGCGCCAGCGGCCACTGCACCAGGACCAGCAGAACGGCCACGGTCGCGCCGGCCCCGGCGAGCCAGCGCCCCCGCGTCCCACCTGACGACGTCGCCACCGTCGCGCCGCGATCGATCAACGCGCCGGCCCCGACGCAGTACGGTACGAACAGCGGCAGCCGGTAGCGCTCGGCGACGAAGAAGATCGCCACGGCGACGGCATACACCGGCACGAACGACGCCCAGACCAGCCAGTCGGCGCGTCGGTCGCGCGGCGCGCACAGGACGAGGCCCGTGACGCCAAGCGGTACGAGCACCCAGGCATTGACGATGAGCACACGCAGGATCGTGTGCGCGTCGGTGGCGTAGAACGGATAGCCGAACGGCAGCGGGACGTGATCGGCGTGGAAGGTGTAGAGAAATTTGCGGACGGACAACGTGACGAAATCCCATGGATGCGCGAGCGCCCAGTCGCGGCCGAGGCCCAAGAAGTAGTCGGACACCTCCGCGTCCGTCAGGCGCCGGCCGAGTGCGGCTTCCGCCACGCGCTGCGTGTCTTCGCGCTGTCCTTCGATGCCGGGTCTGACCCCGGGGACGAACTCGTAGAAGCCGGACGCGCCCGCGTGGTTGCCGATGAAATAGTTCAGGCCGCCATGCGACGAGACCAGGGACCATTGCCCTGAGACCACGAGATTCCGCGCCGCCACCGGGGTCAGGCCAAGCAGGAGACCGACGGCGAGGTACACGGCCGGCTTGACGCGGCGGAGCGCCGCCAGAATCACGACGAAGCCGACCGCCGGCAGAAGCACGTTCGGGCGGTTCAGCGTCTGAATCGCGAAGATGACGCCCGCGACGACGAACCAGCCGCGGGCGTTCAGGCCCGCGCGCCGCTCGCCACCGAGGGCGAACGTCAGCGCGCAGAGACCGGCGGCGGTGAGCGCGGTGTCCACTGACGCCTGGAGCAGCAGGACCTCATAGAACGTGAAAACGCCGCAGAGCGCCGCGGCGGCCGCCGCCGCCCAGGCCGCACGTCGGCCGAACCATTCGCGCGTGGTGATGAAAATGCCGGCCACGGCCAGCGTGCCGATGGCGATCTGCACGACGCGAACGGCCGTGAACGACTTCGTCAAGCCGTAGGTGAGCGCGAGGAAATAGATGTAGAACGGCGAGACGTAGTAGAGCCCGGGCCCGAGGCCGACGTCGCCGGTGACGACCCGCCGCGCGAGAATCGACGTAGGCCGTCGTGTCGAGCCCGGCGTCCGGCTGCAGCAGCGGATGGTCCTTGAGCTGGAGCAGCACGACGAGCTTGATCGCGAACACCGCGAGCAGCCCGAGCCACGGCCAGAGGCGCGTGCGACGCGCCACCGGTGCGTTGACTGGCGCTCGCGCCTGCGTTCGCGGGCGTGTGTGAGCCTTCGGCACTCCGAGCCTGTCCTCGGCGGACGTGTCCGCAGCCGAACATTGTATCGATCTCCGGTCGGGGCGCTGCCGGTCGCTGTTGCCTCACGGCCGGCGCGCGGCGGCAGGGCTTCACGGACCTCACCGAACCTCCGGCGCATCGATGTCGTAGTAACATGTTGGTATGACACATATCCGGTCGCACCGACTGGACCGCGAGCTGAAGAAAGGCAGCGCGGAACTCCTCATCCTCTCGCTCGTCGAGCACCGCCCCCGGCATGGCTACGAAATCGGCCGGCTCATCGACACGCGGTCGCGCGGCCACATCAAGTTCAACGTCGCCTCCCTCTATCCCCTGCTCTACCGGCTCGAGGAGCGCGGCTGGATCGACGGCCGATGGGTCGAGCGCCCCGGCGAGCGCCGCCGGCGCTTCTACCGCCTGACGCCCGCCGGCCGGCGCGTCCTCGTGGACCAGCGGCGCGGCTGGCAGGCGTTCATCGAGGCGATGGCGCACATCACGGGAGCGGAGCATGCGTGAGTGGACCGACGTACTCAAGGCGCGCCTCGCCGGCCTGCGGCTGGCCCCGGCGCGCGAGGCGGAAATCATCGAGGAACTGTCCGCGCATCTCGACGAGCGCGTGGCCGAGCTCACACGCGGCGGCGCGTCAGCGGCCGCCGCGCGCCGGCGGGCGCTCGACGAGTTGGCCGACCACGACCTGTTGCGGCGCAACATGGCGCCGCTGCGTCAGTCGCAGCAGACGGAGCTGCCGCCGCCCGGCCCGCCCGCGAGCGGCCGCGGCCTTCGCGATTTCTGGATGGATCTGCGCTACGCGTTTCGCATGCTCTGGCGGCAGCGCGGCTTCACCGCCGCCGCCACGCTCACGCTCGCGCTGGGCATTGGCGCGAACACGGCGATCTTCAGCCTCGTCAACGCCACACTGCTGCAGCGACTGCCGGTCCGCGACAGCGATCGCCTGCTGATGGCCTCCTACGGCGCTGTCGGCAACGTCATGTCGTACCCGGCCTACGTCGCGCTGCGCGACGGCAACGAGGTCTTCGACGGGTTCATCGCGTGGGGCGGGATCTCGGCCAGCCTCAACGCCGACGGCGAGACCGATCTTGTTGCCGGCGCCATTGTCACGGGCAACTACTTCGACGTGCTCGGCGTTTCCGCCGAACAGGGACGCCTGCTCGCGCCCTCCGACGATGTCACGGTCGGCGGCCATCCCGTCGCTGTCATCAGCCATCGGCTGTGGCAGTCCCGTTTCGCCGGGCGCGCAGACATCGTCAACCACGAGGTCCGGCTGAACGGCCAGGTCTTCACCATCGTCGGGGTGACGCCCGCGGACTTCACCGGCGCGCAGCTCGGCGTCGTCCGCGACCTGTACGTGCCGATGATGATGCAGGCGATCATGCGACCGCCGCGCGCCGGCTACTCCGGCGAGATGAATCCGGACCTGCTGACGAATCCCAACAGCGGGTGGCTGTTCACGCTCGGCCGGCTGAAGCCTGGTCTGACCGCTGATGCCGCCGCCGCCCAGCTCAGCGGTGTCGCCGGGAACTACCTGCGGTCGCTCAACCCGAGCGCGCGGCCGCGGCAGATGATCGTCGTGCCCGCCAACATCGAAGACCCGGCCCAGCGCGATCAGATGCGATCGGTCGCCCTGCTGCTGGGCGGGATCGTCGGCGCCGTGCTGCTGATCGCCTGCGCCAACGTCGCCAACCTGCTGCTTTCGCGGGCGGCCGCCAGACGCCGCGAGCTGGCCGTTCGACTGGCGATTGGCGCGAGCCGGTGGCGGCTGGTGCGCCAGATGCTGACCGAGAGCCTCGCGCTGGCGCTCGTCGGCGGCGCGGCAGGCGTGGCGACGGCGTGGGGCCTCGCTCGTGCGTTCCGTGCGGCGCCGCCGCCCGCGGGCGCGCTCCCCATCGTGCTGAACTTCGAGATCGACGGCCGCGTCCTGCTCTTTTCGCTGGCGCTGTCCGTGGCTACCGGCCTGGTCTTCGGACTGCTCCCGGCGATTCAGGCCTCGCGTCCAAAGCTGGTTCCCGCGCTCAAGGAAGAGGCACTCGCCGCCACGGGCGAGTGGCGCCGGCTCGGCCTCAAGCAGCTGCTGGTCGTCGTCGAGGTCGCGTTGTCGCTGGCCCTGCTGGCCACGGCCGGCCTCTTCGTCCGCAGCCTGCAGGCCTCGCGCGCCATCGACGCGGGCATGGACACGGATCATCTGCTGTCGGCGCCGCTCAACGTGAATCTGCTGCGGTACACCACGGCCCAGGGCCGCACGTTCTACCGGCAGATCGTCGACCGCATGGCGCGGCTGCCGGGCGTCGAAGCGGCCGCCGTCGCGCGCGTCGCGGTGTTGAACGGCGGCAGCGGGCGCACCGTCGGCATCACCGTCGAGGGCCGGAGTCCGAACAGCCAGTTCACGAGCGAGGGCGGCAACGCCACGGCACCGTCGCAGAACGCCATCAACGCCAACGTCGTATCCGACGACTTCTTCCGGACGCTCGGCATTCCGCTCGTGACGGGCCGGACATTCGACGACCGGGACACGCCGGCCGCGCCGCCGGTCGTCGTGATGAACGAAACGGCCGCGGCGCTGTACTTTCCGCACGACACCGCGCTCGGCAAGCGCGTGAGCTTCAGTGGCGCGCACGGGCCGTGGGTGGAAGTCGTGGGCATCGTGCGCAACAGCAAGTACGCGTCGCTCAACGAGGGGCCGCGCGCGATCGCGTACCTGCCGCTCTCGCAGAATCATGAAACAGGCGTCACGCTCTACGTTCGCACGGCCGGCTCGCCCGCGGCGCTCGCGGCGACCACGCGCCACGAGATCCAGGCGCTCGAGCCCAACCTGCCGGTGCCAGACATCCAGACGATGGCGGACACGGTGGGGACGTCGCTCTACGCCGCGCGGATGGGCGCCGCCCTGCTGACGGTGTTCGGCGTGCTCGCGCTGCTGCTGGCGGCGATCGGCATCTACGGCGTGCTGGCGTTTTCGACCGCACGCCGCACGCGCGAGCTGGGCATCCGGCTGGCCCTCGGCGCCGACGCGCGCCGCGTCTTCGGCCTGGTGCTGCGCGAGGGCCTGGTGCTCGTGACGATTGGCATCGCGATCGGCCTGGGCCTGGCGTTCGCGAGCGGCCGCGGCGTTCGCACTTTTCTCTACGGGGTCGGCGCGCACGATCCGCTGACGTTCGTCGGCGTCACCCTGGCGCTGGCGCTGGTGGCGATGGCCGCGTGCGCGATCCCGGCGAGACGCGCGATGCGGGTGGACCCGATGGTCGCGCTACGGACGGACTGAGGCGGCAAACGGGCCGATCGCGGTCCGCGACCGGTCAGTCGCCGCCGCTGCCCTTGAACTGATCGTCTTCGTCGGCGAACAGGACGTTGAAGCTCGTCAGCGACCCGTAACAGCCGCTGATGTAGCCCTGCAGCTTCACCTTGGCGTCCTCGGGCAGGTCCGCCGCGTTCACCTGCTGCTCCAGCGTGCGCAGGCGATTCCGCAGCATCACGATCTTGTGAAAGAAGGTCTCGATCGGCCAGATCTTCTCCTGCAGGCCGGGCGCGCCGGGGCGGAGCACCAACTGCCCGCCGCGCCACCTCTTGTCGGGCGTCACCGGCGTCAGGCCGATCTCCTCGCGAATCACGCGCCGAATCATCATCTCGAGGTCGCTCGTGGAGGACGATGGCGGCGTCGTGCGCTCGCGATCCGCGACCACGGGAAACGGCTCCGCGGGCGCGGCGGGGCGGCGCGGCGCCAAGGGCGCGGCGGGCGCGAGATCGGATGGACGGTCGCCGGACCGGCCCGACGATCCCCAGGAACTCGCGCGCGGGCCGCCGCGGTAGTTGTGCTCGCTCCGGCAGTAGCCGCACGCCACGCGGATCGGCTGCCCGGCCGTGTCCACCACCACGATCGTGTGCATCCGATCCATCTTGCAGACGCGGCAGAAGTCCTCGATCGATTCGCCGGCACGGTAGGCCCGCATCATCGCCATGACGCGCCTATCATCGCACGCACGGCCCGACGCGGGATCCGGTCACGCAAAGAACGCCGCGATGGCCGCGGCGTCCGCTGGCGACAGCGACAGATCGAGCGCGGCGAGCGCTTCGGTCACGTGCGAGGGCCGGCGCGACCCGATGATGGCTGCGTCCACCTGCGGCTGCGCGAGGACCCACGCCAGCGCGAGGATGCTCATCGTCACGCCGCGTGCGCGCGCCTCGCCGGCCAGGCGATCGAGCCCCGCGAAGATGCGATCCGTCTCGAGATGGCGGTAGGGCTCGGGTCGCAGCGTCATGCGCGACCCGGCGGGATACGGGTCGTCGCGACGATACTTGCCCGTCAGCCAGCCGCCGGCGAGCGGGCTGTACGCGGTCACGCCGATGCCGACGTCGGCGCAGAGCGGCAGCAGCTCGCGTTCCGCCTGCCGGTCAAGCAGGCTGTAGGGCTGCTGAACGCACTCGAAGCGAGCGATGCCGAGCTGCGCGCTGATCCCCGTGGCGCGGGCGAGCCGCCACGCCTCGATGTTGCTGGCGCCGAGATAGAGGACCTTGCCCGCGCGCCGGACGTCATCGAGCGCGCGCAGCGTCTCGTCGAGCGGCGTCCGCGGATCGACGTCGTGGATCAGGTACACGTCGAGCCGGTCGGTGCGCAGGCGCGTCAGACTCGCGTCGATCTGGCGGAGGATGTGCACGCGCGACAGCCCGCGCTCGTTGACACCCGGTCCGACGGGATTGAAGACCTTTGACGTCAGCACGAGCTGCTCGCGGACCGCTCGGCCCTTCCGGCCGAGCCACGCGCCGATGTACGACTCGCTGCGGCCGCCGCCGTACGCGTCGGCGGTGTCGAAGAAGTTGATGCCGGCATCCCACGCGCGATCCATCAGCGCGATGGCCTGCGGCTCGCTCTCGCCCTGGCCGTAGAACGCGGGCGACGAGCCGACGCCGCCGAAACTCCCGCCGCCCAGGCACAGTCGCGAGACCTGCAGGCCCGTCGTTCCCAGCCGCCGGTAGTCCATCGCGCGCAGTGTAAGATGGCGCCCGTTTCCCATGCCACGCGATTCCACCGCGTCCGCGTCGCGCCGGCTGCGGCGGGTCCTCGGCGTCGGCTTCGGCCTGGCGGTCATCGTCGGCAGCATGGTCGGCATTGGCATTCTGCGGACGCCGGGCCTCGTCGCGGGCGCGCTGCCGTCGGCGTCCGCGATCCTCCTGGTGTGGCTCGCCGGCGGGGTGTACACGCTGCTCGGCGCGGTCTGCCTCACCGAGCTCGGCACGATGGCGCCGCAGGCCGGCGGCTACTACGTCTACGCCAGACGCGCGTTCGGCGACGTCGCCGGATTTGCCGTCGGCTGGACGGACTGGCTCACCTACTGCGCAGTGCTCGGGTACGTGTCGATCGGCATGGCGGAGTTCCTTGCCCGGCTCTGGCCGGCGCTCGCCGGCCACCTGACATGGGTGGCCAGCGCGACCCTGATGAGTTTCGTGGCGCTGCAGTGGGCGGGCATCAGGGTCAGCAGCCGGTTCCAGGAGATCGCCACCGCGCTCAAGTGCGTGGCCTTCCTGGCGCTGATCGCCGCCGCGTTCGTCGAGGCGCCGGCGCGCGCGGCCGGTGCGGCCGATGCCGCCGCGTCGGTCACGCTCGCGGGGCTCGTCGCCGCCGTGCAGGCGGTCGTCATCGCGTATGGCGGCTGGCAAAGCGCGCTCTACTTCACCGAGGAGGACCGGGACCCCGCGCGGAACCTGCCGCGATCGATGATCGGCGGCGTCGCGTCGGTCGTCGTCCTCTACCTGCTAGTGAATGGCGCGCTGCTGGCCGTGCTGCCGCTGCCCGCCATGGCGGCGTCGACGCTGCCGGCGGCGGACGCCGCGGCGGCCATCGCCGGCGCGCGCGGCCAGCAGGCGATCACGCTGCTCTCGCTGATCTCGCTGCCGCCGCTGCTGAACGCGGTGATGATGATCGGCACGCGCATCCTGTTCGCGCTCGGCCGCGATGGTCTGCTGCCGTCTGGAGTGGCGTCGGTCAACGCGCGCGGCACGCCGGAGCTGGCGACGATCGTCACGACGGCCGTGGCGCTGGCGCTCATCGCCACCGGCACGTTCACCCGGCTGGTGGCGCTCACGTCGTTCTTCCTGGCCGCAAACTACAGCGTCTGCTGCCTCGCGCTGTTCGCCCTGCGACGACGGGAGCCGCAGGCAGCGCGGCCGTTCCGGGCGTGGGGCTACCCGTGGTCGGCCGCGGTTGTCCTCGCCGGCGCGATCGTCTTTCTCGTCAGCACGCTCGTCGGCGACACGACCAACGCGCTCGCGGCGATCGGGCTGACGGCGATTGGCGTCATCGCCTTCGTGTTCGTGCGCGGCTAGGCGCCGGCTCCCGATCCGACGGCTTCACGGTAGGCGCGTCCCACGGCCCGCAGATTGGCGACCGTCATCTCCTCGGTACTCGCGCGAGATCACGATGCCGTGCGCGCCGGCGTCGAACGCGCGGCGGGTGGCTTGCGCGATCACCTCGGGGTCGTCCGGCGGGCTGCCGGGCACGTTGAAGCCGATGCCCGTGTAGATCTTCGTCCTGCCGGCCGCGCTCGCGACGCTGTGCCGCGTCTCGCGGAACACGTACTCCGGCGAAAACCCGCGCCGGCCCAGCTCGGCGAGCGCCGGCTCGGTCGCCGGGTCGTAGCCGAAAAGCGCGTAATACAGATCGAGCGACTCGTCGCGCGACAGCTCGCCAAGAATGGTCTTCTCGAAGCGCGGCAGAGTACCAGTCCCGAATTCGCGGGGACAGCACGTTGTGGTAGGCGATGAACTTGATGAAGTCCGCGTGCGGCGCCATGTCCGCGTAGCTCAACTCGGCGCGATACACGAGATCCCAGCTGGACGGCTGGTGATCGACGTGCCAGCCGATCTCGGCCGCGGGGCGCACCGCCTTGGCCCGCCGGTACATCGCGTCGCAGATCGCTTCCCGTCCCAGGCGGTACTGCGTCTCCCAGCCAAGAATCTCCGGATACTTCAAGACGACGCGCGCGAAGCCGGCAAACTGGCCGTCGGCCGGGCGGGGCTGGCCGGCGATCTGGCCCTGCACGTACGTGTAGAGCGTGCGAAAGCCCTCGCGCGCGCGATCGGGATCGACGCCCGCCGCACGCGCGCGCGCCCCGCAGTGCTCGCAGAAACACGACGGCGGGTCGTTGTTCCACGGCGAGATCACGTTCATCAGCGGGCCCTGCCGCTCGGCGCCCCACTGCAGGCCGTCGAGATCGTACGACCGGAACAGGTCCTCGATCGTGTCAGCCCAGAAGGCGACGTACTCCGGGTGGTTCCAGCATGCCGTGTTGGTCGGCCGCCCGTCGACGTCGCGCGTGACGACGGTCCGGTAGTTCGTCACCACCCGCGCCATGGCCGCGGATTCGAGCACGCGCGCGTACACCTTCATGCCGCGGCGGTGGGCCGGCTCGATCAGCTCGGCGAACAGATCGCGGTCGGCATGGGCGTCGCGCGGGTCGCGCGCGGGATGCCGCAGGGTCGTGTCCTGGTAGAACGCCTCGTGCGTCCGCACCCAGAGCCACGGCAGCCGCCGGCCCGCGTTGTCGACGAGCGGCACGCCGTGATCGGCGCGGTCGCGCAGCGCCTTCACCAGCCCGGCGTTGTACGCGTGGCTGTACGGCATCACGACGTTGACCCCGGCCGCCTCGCCGATCAGATCGAGCGTGTGCTCGATCCCCTCGTCGAGGATCGTGTGCGGGCCCATCTGAATGCCGTTGAACGTGCCTGCCGGCGTGGCCATCGTCGTCGCGCCGCCATCTTGGCACGCGCCGCGGGTAGTGTCACGTGCAGCGCGGCCGGCGCCAGAACACACGTCGGGCCGCGCCCGGCTCGCGCCGGCACGCGGCCCGATGGGAGTCGCAATCCTGAGAAATCTACTTGAACTTGAAGCCGAAGAGCAGGCTGAACGTCCGCGTCTTCACCTTCGGCTCGTCGGAGCCGGTGTTCTTGTTGAGGTCGGTGAGCCCCAGGTTGTAGCGCGCGCCGAAGAAGATCTTGTTGATGTCCATCTGTGCGCCGAACACCAGGCCGACCTCTCCGCTCTTGACGTCCGGATCAGTCTTCTCGGTCGTCGTAATGCCCCCCGAAGTGATGGTGTCCTCCTCGGTCTCGTGTGCCTTGATCCCGAACGACGGGCCGACGAACAGATGCACGACGTTGTTGCCGCTCTTGAGATTCCCGCGGAAAAGCACCGGAATCTCGATGAAGTCCACGCGGACCTTGGACGACACCGAATCCCCGCCTTCCGACAATTCGAACTTGGTGCCCTTCTGGCTGTACAGCACTTCGACGACCAAGCCAGCCTTGCCGCGGTCCATGCCGAAGAACACGCCGCCGATCCCGCCGTTCACCGCTTTCGGCGAAATCGACACATCGGACAAATCGAAGCTGACGTTCGAGTAGTTCCATCCGCCTTCGACGCCAACCGTAGCGCCCTGAGCGAATGCACGTGCGGGAGCGAGCAGCGCCAATGTCATGAGCAGCGCGGCAGCGGGACGAAGAACCTGGCGTAGCGTCATACCTCTCCTTTGAAAGTCTGGCCTCAGACGAACAAAGTGCAGGTCGCACGTTCGTCGAGCCAGTCAGCAGAGACGTCGCAACCGCGTCGGCGGTTCGGTGTTCGATTGCGCGCATGTCCTGAGGATCCATACCGGCGTACGATCCGGACGGCTCACACACTCCCGGCGAGTACCGCGAGGCGATATGATTCCCGGACATGAACAGTCGCTATGTCTGGATGAACGGCACGCTGGTCGAAAGCGGGCAAGCCCTGATTCCGTTTCTGACCGCGGGCTTCCACTACGGCATCTCCGTCTTCGAAGGCATCCGCGCCTACGCGACCGATCGCGGCCCGGCCGTCTTCCGGCTGCGCGATCACCTGCGCCGCTTCGAGGCGTCCGCCAAGATCCTCGGCTTCCGCGATCTGCCTTTCACGATGGACCAGCTGGCAGACGCCACGGCCGAAACCGTGCGGGCGAATGCGTACGAGGAGTGCTACATCCGGCCGGTCATCTGGCTCGGCGACGGCGGCTGGAACCTGACGCTCGATTCCGGCAAGCCGCTCGTCGCCATCGCCGTCTGGGAGCAGAGCGTGTACATGGGGCTGCACGCGCCCAGCCGGCCGCTGCGCGCCGCCGTCGCCAGCTTCATGCGGTCGCATCCGGCGGCCAACATGACCAAAGCCAAGATCGCCGGCAACTACGTCAACTCCTATCTGGCCAAGACGGACGTGCAGCGCCAGGGTTTCGACGAGGCCATCCTGCTCGATCCCGAAGGCTACGTGAGCGAATGCAGCGGCGCGAATCTGTTCCTGGTCCGCGACGGCCGCCTGCTGACGCCGCCGGCGGACGCCATCCTTGAAGGCATCACGCGCTCGACGATGTTCGCGCTGGCGGCGGATCTCGGGATCCCCTGCGAGAGCGCGCGCTTGAGCCGCGATCATCTGTACATTGCCGACGAAGTCTTCGTCTGCGGCACGGCCGCAGAAGTTGTCGGCATCGCGGACATCGACGGCCGCCAAGTCGGCGACGGCCGCACGGGTCCGATCACGACGACGCTGCAGACGGCCTATCAGGACGCCGTCCACGGCCGGCACGCGCGATCGGCCGGATGGCTGGAGCACGTCGGCCAGGCCGTGCGGTCATAGCACCGCCGGACCGTCAGGTCTTCGCGCGCCAGACCCTCGCCCGCGCCGCGCGAGGACTTACTCGGATGCGTACGGTCCGTGCACGGACGTCACACGATAGGACTCGCTCGTGTCGTCCAGCACCAGCACCCAGTAGCGCGCGCCGCCGGGCTCCACCCGGACGACGACGTGCCCGTGATCCGATGCCACCTGCGTGGCGCGCGCGCCCGTCGTCGCCTTCGTCGCCTCACGATATTCGACGATGAAGATGTCGCGCGGTCCGGGATAGACGCGCGTCGCCAGCAGCCGCTTGAGGACGTCCGGTGACGGGTGCGTCGCTGCCCACGCCGGCACGATCATGACGCGCGACCGGAGCGTGGCCAGGAAGAAGGGATTCTCCTCTTCGATCGACCCGTGGTGATTGACGACGTGCACGTCGGTGGGCCCGATCGCTCTGGCCACGTCGGTCTCCAGATCGTGCCACGCCGCCGCGCCCGGCACCGGATACCCAGGCATGTCCCCGCCGGTGAAGAAATCGAACTTCCCGTAACTGATGCGCAGCGCGATGCTGCACATGTTCTCGTTCGGCTTGTCGTCGGCGTCTGGAATCTGATCGAGCGGCGGGAAGCGCGTCCGCGCCGTGTCGCCCTGCCCTGTCCACACCTGGTCGTTCGCGGCGACGATGCGCACGGCAAATGCCGCCGGCGCCTGACCGCCGTGCCGGCTGGCCAGCTGGTCGGTCCGGCCCGGCACGGCATGAATCACGTGCAGCTGCCCGGCTCGCGTGCGCGCGTCGACGAACTTCCGGTAGTTGGCAAACATGCGATCGCTCGCCGGCGGGGGCTGATAGGCGTAGCCGCGATCGACGAGCGTGTCGATCGGCACGTCCTCGGCGACCCGGGTGATGCCGCTCAGGCGATAGTCGCCAAACTTCGAGATCGGCTCGCTGCCGGCGACGCGGCCCATGTGATCGGGATGAAAGTGCGTGAGCAACGCGTAGTCGAGCTTCACGTCCCGACCGGCCAGGATGTGCTGGACGTAGCGCGCAATCCACTCGCCCGGCGTCCGCGATCCATCTGGCTTCGGATCGGCGTACTCGGTCTCCCCGGCGTCACCCGCGTCGATGAGCAGCGACGTGCCGTCCGGATAGATCACGAGCGCGGCGTTGCCGCGGCCGGTCGCGATCTGATGGATGTCGAGCGTGCCGGGCGTCCAGGCCGGCAGCACGTCGCCGACCCGCGCGGGCGGCGCGCCCTGTTCAGCGGGCGGCCCGGCCGCCGACACGAGCGCCGCGGTGGCGATCAGCGCGACGCCAAGGAAGGACGTGGATGATGACGGTCGGACACGACGCTGGAGGAATCGCCGCACGCGATCATGATAAGGGGCCGCGTGCTCAAGCCCGAGGAAATGAGTGAATGGGTGAGGGAGGGAATGGGTGAGGGAGGGAGCGTGAGCTCAGTCCTCGAGCAGCGGATCGTCTGACGGCGTCCGCTTCCGGCCAGGCAGGACGATCAGGCGCGGCCAGTCGCGCAGCTCCGCGGCCAGGCGGTGTTGCTGCTGGCGCCAGAACTCGAAGCGCGCGGCCATCGCCTCCATCATCCGCGACCGCGCGCGATTGGTGCCGAACTCCGCGGCGGAATCGTAGAAGCCGGCGCCGAGCGACGCGTACCACGCGAGGTTGTAGCGATCCCGCAGCTGGTCCTGGAAGAAGCCCGTCAGGAACAGGCATTGCGACGCCGCCGCTTCCATGATTTCCGGATCGACATGCTGACTGCGGTCCAGCACGAACACGTCGAACACCGTGGACAGGCTGGTCGGCGTGCCGGGAAAGTGCGAGATCGCCGTCGTCGAGGTACTGGCGAAGTGGGCGAGGACGCTGGCGTTGTACAAGAGCTCCGCCTGCGGCGTGTCGGCGTCGCCGACGACGTCCTTGAGGCGTTCGAAGAAGAACCGCAGCGCCTGAGCCTGCGTCACCGCGAGCCAGTCTCCGGTTTCCATGGCCAATGTCCTTCCTATCGGCTCTGACCAGAGTTGACTGCAAAGTCGGGGCCAACCGGCGCCTTGGGCGGATCGCGTCTGATCCGCCCACCGGCGTCCACCGGCGACGGCGCGTGTCCGAGCGGATTTCAAACATTGTCCCCGTGTACGCCGAGCGCGCCACGATTGTAGGCGTCATCGACGCCGCGCCCGCGTCGGCGGCCTCAGCGCTGCCGCGACAGGAACTCCGTGATCATCGGAAAGACGTCCGTGTGGTTGTTCACGCCCATGAACGGATCCTGATGGCCGTAGCCTGGCAGGACCTTCAGCTCGTGGCGGTTGTGCGGCTTCAGGCGCTTGAGCGTGTCGAACGTGATGACGTTCGAGTCGAAGAACACGCGGTTCTGATCGCCGGTCATGAACAGGATCGGCGTGTCCACGTCGGCCGCGCGGTCGAGGTAGTTGTTGGGCAGGTGCTTGTAGCGCGGATCGACCTCGTCGTATTTCACGGCCGCGCCGCGCTGCACCATCTTGCGGATGTGCAGGTAGTAGTTGATGTTGACGGCGCCGAAGAGGTCGCCGGTCCGTTCGTGCGTGATCGGGCTCAGGTTCTCGTGCCGCCAGACGGCCGGATGTCCGTCGCCCCACATGAAGCTCACCATATGGCAGGCCGGCACGCGGCACTCGCGATGCGCCAGCGACACCATCTTGGCGAGGATCTTCCCCTGCGGAATCCCCGGCCCGGGCAGCGCGCTCCACCGCGGGTTGAGATTCGGAAACCGCAGGATCCAGTTCATCAAGAACGGCGCCAGCGCCAGCTTGGTCGTCGACCACGCCGACACCTTCGGCGTCAGCGACACCGAGTTCGACACGACGCTCGCCACGCCGTCCACCAGCCCCGCAAACAGGCTCATCGTGAACGCGATCGATCCCACGCAGTGACAGATGACGTGAATGCGCGCGCGCTCGCCCACCGCCGCGCGGACGGTCGCAATCGCGCCAGGCATGTCGTAGAGCGCGATGTCATCGAGGTTGAACCGGCCGGGAAACAGGTCGTAGCTGTGGCGCATGCTGCCGCGCCAGTCGAGCGACCACACGTCGCCAAAACCGTGGTCGAGCAGGTAGCTGACCAGATTGACGTGCTCGGGCATCACGAACATGTCCGTGGACGTCGTCAGCCCGTGCATCAGCACGACGACGTCGTCGGATGGCTGGCGGGTGAAGCGCAGCAGGCTCAGGCCCAGCTTGTCGGGCGTCGTGAAGTAGTGCGTCGTGATCTCCGCGTCCTTCACGCCCTCGAGCGAATAGAGCGGAATCGGCCGGGTGCCGTCGCGATCCTTCAGCAGCGCGCCGATGCGCGGCTTGTACACGTCCCAGAGCGTGCCGAGGAACTGGGCGCCGAACGTGGCCATCGCCTGCTCGCGCGCCTCGAACGTCGGTCCGTCCGACCGGAACGTCGTCATCTGGTGCGCGAAGTCGAGCGGCTTGATGTGCAGGATCCCGGTGGCGACGACCGGCGCGGTGGTCTCGGCGTCCATCTCGACGTGCCCCTGGAAGATGCGGCTGTACAGGGTGCTCGTGTCGCGCCAGATGTTGTGGATGCCGTCATCGATGACGACCTTGTGGCCGCTGAGGGTCAGCGGCTGTCCGCTGGCGTCGCGGAAGAAGAGGCGGTAGCGCATGTTGCGCGTGTTCGCCTGCGGGGCGCCGACGTCGACAAAGCAGTTGAACGCGCCACGCTCGACCGGCCGGCGGCCGCCGAGCCGCTCGCATTCGATCCAGCCCTCGGCGACGCCCGCCTTCATCGGATCGCGCTCGAAGAACGCGATGTCCGGCACTTTGATGGTGAGGTGAAACATGAAGAACGCGCCGGCGGCCTTGCCGGCGGCAAAGCCCGCGTCGTAGTCGGCGACATCGCCGAAGCCGACGTACCCCTTCATGTCCTCCGTGAACTGAACGGAGACCGGCTCAGGCATGGGTCCTCACTTCACAAGTTCGCGTCCGGGGTCAGCCCCGTGATGCCCTCGGCGATCATCTCCGAGAGCGCCGAGATCGTCGCGATGGGATTGGCGCCGACCGCGGTCGGCACGATCGAGCCGTCGGCCACGTGCAGATGCTGATAGCCGAACGCCTGCCCGAACGTCTTCCGGTCGGCGCTGGTCACGCCCGCCGACGGATCGTCCGCGAGCACGCAGCCGCCGAGCGAGTGCACGGTCACGTTCTTCCGAGCCAGCCAGGTCGGGATCGGCAGGTAGTCCGGCGCGCCGGTCGCGCGACGGAAGGCGCGATTCGCGTCTTCGATGGCGTTGTAGAGCGGCATGCTGTCGGCCGTCGGCCAGTCGAGATCGACGCAGCCGTTCCGATCGAGCGTCAGCGTCCCGTTCGACTTGTCCACGCCCATCGAGAGCAGGACCGCCGTGTGATGCGAGAGGTCGCCGCTCAGCAGATCGCTCAAGGCATACCCGATGCTGCCCGTGGACCCGCCGCCCACCAGCCGATCGAAGATCGCGCGGACGGTGCGTCCGATGGCGCCCAGGCGGAACACGCCGGGCTTGACGCCCTCCACGAACCACGCGAGAAACGCCGGATAGCTCGCGTCCTCGAGGATGAAGGCGTGATCGCGGTCGAAGTTCTCCAGCAGGTTGTAGTCGATGCCCTGCGTGATGACCGGACCGTAATTGGGATCCGCCGGCGGTTTCGTGCCGATCACGAAGCCAAGAAAGTCGCCGTTCCCCGAGAATCGCTGCCCGAGGCGGTCGCTCAACCTCGGGAGCGAGCTGCGTTTGGCTCGCAGGAGCAGCTCGGTCGATCCCAACGTACCGGCCGAGACGACCACGCGCCGGGTCAGCACGGACTGCGGCTGGCGCCCGGCCGTCAGGTCGGCGAACTCGACGCGGTACCCGAACGTGCCGTCCGCCTGTGGGTCGTCTTCGCCGCGCACGTTGAGCGGGACGATCGCCCGGGCCAGGTGCTCGGTCCGCACGTCGGCCTGATAGCGATGCCCCGCCACGTAGAGGTAGTTCAGGTCGATCGTGTTCTTCGAGTGGTAGTTGCAGCCAGCGTCGCACTCGGCGCAGTACACGCACGAGGTCTGCAGCGCGCCGTAGCGATTGCGTTCCTGCTGCCCGATCGGCGTCGGGTTGTCGAAGTCATTGCCGAAGAACACGTTGAGGTCCAGCAGGTGCGATTGCCGCCCGTTCGCCGCGGCGACCTGCCGGAACAGCTCGGTACGGACGATGCGCCGGCGCGGGTCGCCGTTCTGCGGCACCGGCCTCGCTCCGAGCACCTGCTTCGCGATTGCGTAGTACGGCGCGAGGTGCGCCTTCTTGCAGGACGCCGGCCAGCGATCGTCGAAGACCCCGTCGGGCGGCTCGAGGAACACGTTGGCGTAGATCAGCGACCCGCCGCCCAGCCCGGCGCAGAGCACGGCGTCCATGTGTTTGAAGTTGCGGACGTCGAACATGCCGTGCATTTCGCGGTCGACCATGCGACTCGGGCGCGCGCGCCGCTCCTCGGGCAGGTTCCAGAAGTTGCGCGCGAACTCGTACGGCGACCGCGGAAACGCTCCCATCGGGTAGCGCTTGCCGCGCTCGAGCACCAGGACCTTGCCGGGCCAGCGCTTGCCAAGCCGGCAGGCCGTGATCCCGCCGCCAAACCCCGTGCCGATGACGACCCCTTCCAGCAGCTCTGCCATGGCTCCCTCAGAGATCCGCGCCCGCGTGATCGTCGTAGAGATCGGCGGTCAGGAGCATCCCCCGATCGTCGAGATCGAAGCGAAGTACGTCGGTCGATACTCGACGTACGGTGTCAGCCCTCCGGTCCCGACCGCGTCCACGAACGTCCGCAGCAGCCTGCGTGCGACGTCGGTCGGGCCGCTGATAATCTCCGGCGGGAACTGCATGAAATCCACCCACGCCCCGGAGTTGAAGTACGTCCCGCCGTTGTCGAGCGCGACCTTCTTGGCGAGATGGGTGTGGCCGTAGGTCACCACCTGGAACTTGCCCTCGTAGGCCAGCGACTGCGCCGCATGCAGATAGGAGGTCCCGGTCTCGACCGATCGGTTGAACGTCTGATCGCCCTGCAACGCCCGAATCGCCTCGAGCAAGGCCGGGAGCCGGGCGTCCACGTCGCCGTCCTTGTGCGCCGTCAGCAGCGCCGAAAGCCCGAGCGTCCGATCGATGTCGTCGTGCACCGTGACGTCCCTGCCCGCCAGCCGCCGGTCGATCTCCGCGAGATCGCGCTCGAGCGTCTGGAGAAATTCGGACGTCCGACCCGGAGGTGCGGGCGCGGCCGCCGGTACGGGTTTCGGAATCACCGGCAGCGCCGGCACCGCGTGGGCGTCGTGATCGGCCTCGACGTCCAGGACCGCGACCTTGGCAAGCAGGTCGCGCGTGCCGGGCTCGAGCGCCAGGAGCAGCGGCACGACCGCGCCGTTCTCGGGCATCAGCAGATCGACGAAGCGATACTGCTCCTTGATTGGGTTGATCACCCAGGCGACCATCTTGCTGCCAGGCGGCGCTTGGAATTTGTAGGCGGTCTTGGCTTCCTGCCGTCGCGACATCAGCGCCGCGATGTTCCGCAGTGAGTCGTAGTCGACCGTGTTGAAGCCGTCGTACCGGTTGCCGTGCTCGATCAGCACGGCGTCGCCGACCACATAGGCCTGGTCGTTGCCGATGAACTCATAGTCCGAGTGCCCGTCGATGCCCAGCAGCGCCTTGAACTTCGCCTGCACGGGCGGCAGGCCGAGCTCGATGTCGTGATTGCCCAGGAGCACGGTCAGCCGATGGCCCGCTTTCAGCAGCGCGCCAAGGGCGTCGAAGAACGGGCGATCCCGCGCGACGATGGCCTCCAGCTTCCGGCAGGCATCGTCGGGGTCGGGCGAGAACGGAACCCAGGTCGGCGGCGTGGCGGACGCCTCCGCAAGGAAATCCACGATGTCGCCGTTGATGACGAGCTCGAGCGCCACGCCCGGGACCGCGCTGGCGATCAGGCGCTCCACGAAGCCCGTCAACTCCGGAACGTGCGTGTTCAGGCGGAAACCACGCGTGTCCCCGCTGCCCGGCACCGGGTACGCGCCGCCGATGTGCAGGTCGGAAATGACGTAGACCTTGCGTGCTACTCGACTCATCGCTGATACTCCCGCGGGTCGGCGACATACTACGTCGTCTCGTTGACTCTCCGCGAGTCAAACTGACGATGAGCCATGTGATGGAGTTTCGAGGCACCAGCCGTTTTGCGGTCCAGCGCGTGATCGGCACCGGCGGCTTCGGCGTCGTCTACCAGGCGTTCGATCGCGAGCGCCAGATGGTCGTCGCGCTGAAGACGCTGCGGCAGCTCGATCCGGCCGGCCTCTACCGGTTCAAGCAGGAGTTCCGGTCTCTCTCCGACATCTCGCACCCCAACCTCGTCTCGCTGTACGAGCTCGTCGCGGCCGGCGACGATGTGTTCTTCACGATGGAGCTGATCGACGGCCGGACGATTCTCCGGTACCTGCGCGAGGCGATCCCGAACGAGCCCGATCCGTACTCCGACAGCGGCCGGACGTCCGTCATCCTGCAGGCGAGTCCCGCTGACGCGACGACGCGAATGGTGACGCCGGAGGCGCCGACACCTCCGGTCGCGCCGCGTTCGAGCGTCGCCGTCGGCCTGAAGGACTACCGGCGACTGCGCGAGGCCTTCGCACAGCTGGCGGAAGGCGTGCTGGCGCTGCACGACGGCGGCCTGCTCCATCGGGACCTCAAGCCCTCCAACGTGCTCGTCACCCCGGACGGCCGGGTCGTCATCCTGGATTTCGGGCTGGCCCTGGAATCGCGGCCGGACGAGACGACGTCGGTGTCAGTGATGGGCACGCCCGCGTACATGTCGCCCGAACACGCGTCGGGCCTCGGCGCGTCGGAGGCGAGCGACTGGTACAGCGTCGGGGTGATGTTGTACGAGGCGATCACCGGCCAGCCCCCGTTCACCGGGCCGTACCTCGAGGTGCTGACGGCGAAGCAGCGTCCCGATCCGCCGCGACCGAGCGCGCGTGTCGGCGGCGTGCCCGCGGACCTCGATCGGCTGGTGGTGCAACTGCTGGCGCCGGCTCCGGCGCAGCGCCCGACCGGGCGGGAGGTGCTGACTCGCGTCGCCAGCCGGCGGCGCGCGTCGGCCGCCGCGGGCAGTCTGCCGATGGCGGGACGCCGCGGCCCGATGCTCGTTGGCCGCACGCCACATCTGGCGGCGCTCGACGACGCCTTTCAGGCGACGTGCGGCGGGCAAAGCGCCGTCGTCTTCGTGCGCGGCCGGTCGGGCATGGGCAAGACCGCGCTCGTTCGCCGGTTTCTGCGCGACCTACGCCAGCGCGACCATCGCGCCGTGGCGCTCGTCGGACGCTGCTACGAGCGCGAGGCCGTGCCGTACAAGGCCCTCGACACGATCGTGGATGCCATCGCGCAGCACCTGAAGCAGCTGCCGCCGGGAGACGCCGATGCGGTGCTGCCGCGCGACGTGCTCGCGCTCGCCCGCCTGTTCCCCGTGCTGCGCGAGGTCGACGCGGTCAGCTCGGGACGCCACCGCGCCGCCGACGTGCCGGACGTGCAGGAGCTGCGCCGCCGCGCCTTTGCGGCCCTGCGCGAGCTGCTGACCCGTCTGGCCGATCGCAACCGCGTCGTCCTGTTCATCGACGACATGCAGTGGGGCGACCTCGACAGCTGCGCGCTGCTCGCCGATCTCCTCGCGCCGCCCGACCCGCCCTCGCTCCTGCTCCTCGTCGCCTACCGCAGCGACGAGGAGAGCAACCCCGTGCTGCAGGCGCTGGTGAGCGGCATGCATCGCACGCAGCCGGCCAGCGCGCTGCGGGACCTCGAGGTCGGCGAGCTCGAATTGGATGACATCCGCGAGCTCGCGGCGTCGCTGCTCGGCGGCCGGCAGGCGACGACCCCGGAGCGCATCGACGCGATCGCGCGCGAGTCGGGCGGCAGTCCGTTCTTCGCCGACGCGCTCGCGCGGTACGCGGCGGTCGCGCCGGCGGCCGGGCCGGGCGAGATGACGATCGAGCACCTGATTCGCGCGCGCGTGGCGCAGCTGCCCGACGACGCCCACCGGCTGCTCGACGTGATCGCCGTGGCCGGCGGGCCGCTGAACGTACGTGTCGCGCAAACGGCGGCCGGCCTCACGGCGGACGATCCCGCGCTCGTCGAGCTGCTGCGGGGGCGGCGGCTGATTCGATCGCGCAGCACGAGCGGGCCTCAGGAGTTCGAGACGTACCACGATCGCATCCGCGAGACGGTCGTGGCCGCGCTGTCGCCGGACGCTCGTACCGCGTATCACCGGCGGCTGGCGACGTCGCTCGAAGCCATGTCGGACGCCGATCCTGAGCGGCTGGCGATGCACTTCCGGGAGGCCGGACAGATCGACAAGGCTGGTCAGTATTCCGCGCTGGCGGCCGCGAGCGCCGCGGAGGCCCTGGCGTTCGACCGCGCCGCCCGGCTGTATCGCGAGGCGCTCGAGGCGCAGCCCGATCGCGCCGACGCGCAGGCGCTGCGTGTGGGCCTCGCGACCGCGCTCGCCAACGCGGGCCGCGGTGCGGAGGCGGGATCGGCGTACCTGGACGCCGCGGCGTCGGCGACCAAGGACGAGGCGTCCGACCTCACTCGCCGCGCAGCCGAACAGTACCTGGTGAGCGGCCACATCGACGAAGGTCTGACGGTCCTGCGCACGGTGCTCGAGCGGGTCGGGCTGAAGCTCGCGGACACGCCGCGCCAGGCGCTCCTCTCGCTCGTCGCCCAGCGGGTGCTCCTCGGCGTGCGGGGCCTCAGTTTCCGCGAGCGTGCGGCGTCCGATCTGACGCCGCTGCAGGTGCGGCAGATCGACGCGTGCTGGTCGGTCGCCGTCGGCCTCGGCATGGTGGACAACGTCCGCGCGAGCGACTTCCAGGCGCGACATCTGCGGCTGGCGCTGCGCGCCGGCGAGCCGTACCGCGTGGCGCGCGCCGTCGCGATGGACATCGGCAGTCGATTCGATCGGGGCAGCCGCAATCGCGCCTCGACCGAGAAGCTGATCCGGCATGCCCGCGCGCTGGCCGACCGCGTGCGCCACCCGCACGTCACCGCGCTCGTGAAGTTGAACGAAGCCGTCGCCGAGTTTCTGTGGGGCGACTACCCGGCCAGTCTGGCGTCCATCGCGGAAGCCGAGGCGATCCTCAAGGACCAGTGCACCGGCGTCGCCTGGGAGCTCGACACGGCGTACATCTTCTGGGTGTTCAACCACACCTGGACCGGCGACTGGGCGGCGATGTCCCGCCGATTGCCGGGGCTCATCGACGAGGTCGAGGAGCGCGGCGACAAGTACGCCGCGGCGTACATGCGGCTGCGCAGTCTGCACTTGATCCACCTGGCGGCCGACAACGTGCCCACCGCGCGCGAACAGGAGCGTCAGGGCATCGAGGGCTGGTCGAGCCAGGGCTTCCAGACGCAGCATTTCTCGGACCTGGCCGCGCGGCAGGAAATCGACCTGTACGACGACCAGGCAGGCGCCGCGTGGGATCGGATCACCGCGATTTGGCCCGCGTTTCGGCGATCGCTGCTCACGCGGGTGCAGACGGTGTGGATTCAGTTCCTGGATCTGCGAGCGAGGAGCGCCGTCGCGTTGGCGGCCGCGCTGAGCGACCGATCGCGCGTGGCGTCCCTGCTCGCCTCGGCCGAGCGCGACGCGAGGCTCCTCGAGCGCGAGCGCATTCCGTGGGCCACCGCGCTCGCACGCCTCGTGCGCGCCACCGTCGCGGCCACACGCGGCGATCGGATACGTGCCGCCAGCCTCGCCGGCGAAGCCGACGCGCTCCTCGCGGCGTCGGCCATGCGCCTGTGCGCCGCGGCCGCGCGGCGACGTCGCGGCGAAGCTCTCGGCGGCGACGAAGGGCGCGCCGTCATCGCGGCGGTGGACGCGTGGATGGCCGGCAACACGATCCGCAATCCCATCCGCGTGACGGCGATGCTGGCGCCTGGGGAGTGGAACGGGTAACGAACGGGGACGACACGTTCGACAGGTCGATCGGCCAGCGTCAGTTCGTTCTCGGTGTCGTACGCGGGTACGCCGGTGCGCGGGTACGTTACTGCGTTTTCCGGTTGCGCGTAGCACGTCGGGCGCGCCCTCCGGCTCGACGAGCCGGAAAAACGGCGCGGCACCGCGTTCGTCTTGGCGCGCTCGGCTTGGGTCCCGGTCACCCAAGCCTCGGTCACCCGGCTCCGCACCGTTTTTCGAGCGGCGGGCGTCGGCTCGCTCGATGGAATGGACTCCTCCCAGTACGGCTCCCGCAGAATGGGTGCATTGGACTGAGACACATCAGTTCGCACCAGGAGGAGACCGTGATGAATACTACGACGATTGCCGTTGACCTCGCAAAGCACACGTTTGAAATCGTGATCGCCCCAGGCGGCGGCGCGGTCACTCGACGCCGATTGAGCCGGGCCCAGTTTGCGAAGTTCCTCCGGACCCAGCCGCCCGCGCAGGTGGTGATGGAGGCCTGCGCCACCGCGCACTATTGGGGCCGGGTCGCGCAGGCGTGCGGGCACCACGCGGTGTTGATGCCGGCCCAATATGTGACGCCCTTCGTGCGACGACACAAGACCGACCGCACGGATGTGGACGGCCTGCTCGAAGCGCACCGCGTGGCTCGGGTCGCCGCCGTCCCCGTGAAGACCGTCGCCCAGCAAGAGGTGGCCAGCTTGCATCGCCTGCGCGAGCAGTGGATGACCACCCGCACGGCGCGGATCAACGCGCTGCGGGCCCTGATGGCCGAGTTTGGCGTGATCGTCCCGCCCGGCGTCCGACGCGTCTGCCCCGCCGCCCTCGCGCTGCTCGATCCGCTCGACAGCGCCGTGCCGGCGCGCCTGCGGCGCGTGCTGACCGACGTCGTCGAGGAGATTCGGGCGCTGGAGACGCGCGTGGCCGCCTGCGAGCGCGAGCTGCAGCGCCTCGCCGACGCGGATCCCGTCCTCGCGCAGCTGCAGACGATTCCCGGCGTGGGGTTGGTGACGGCGACGGCCCTGGTGGCGGCCGTCGGGCACATCGCCGGCTTTACCCGCGGGCGCCGATTTGCCAGTTGGCTCGGGCTGACCCCCCGGGAGCACTCCAGCGGGAGTCGTCGCCGCCTCGGAGCGATCACCAAAGCCGGCAACCGGTACCTCCGGAGTCTGCTGACGCACGGGGCCCGCTCCGCGTTGTTTGCGGCGCGGCGGGCCGCGCGCGCCGACCGGCCGCTGAGCGCGCTGCAACACTGGGCCCTGGCGGTCCTCGATCGCCGCGGCGCCAATCGCGCCACGATCGCGCTCGCCAATAAACTGGCGCGCATCATCTGGGCCGTGTGGACCCGGGGGGTCCCCTACGCGGCCCGGCCGGCGGCGGCGTAGCGCCGCCGACCGACGGCTTCGATCTTTCCCGACGAGGTGCTGAGCGAGTGATCATTCCGATGGCCCACGCGCCGCGCGCGCGCCCGACCAGGCCGGCGACTGTGATGATGTCGATACATCGCTCGCTCGATTGGCCCCGGGTGCAGCGACTGTCCATCATGGCCCGGAGCCTTCGCAGCTCCACACCAAGGCCGGATATACGACTGCACCGGTGCTCCGCTGTCGCGCGATGATCACTCACTTGACCCCTGGGAGGAGTCCATATACGCAGTCGGGCGCGCCCGACGTACTACGCCCAACCGGCAATCGCTCTGATCTGGAACCTGCATTCTTGTCAACGTTCTTCCAGTGCTTCCTCAGTTTTCACCCCTCAGAGTTCACGCGCACCAACCGAACGAAGCTGACGAGCGTCAGCTCGTTCCTTGGACCTGACGTACCCGCGTACCGGCGTACCTGTCGTACCTGTCGAATCCTTTGCTATTCCCAGAGTCCCGTTACCGTCTCGAACTTGCCGTCGGGCGCCAGGACGAACACGTTGGTGCCGCGGCCGCGCTCCTGCCCGTCGGGTCCCACGGCGATCCAGCCGGCGAGGGCCGTGCCCTGACAGTGGCGCACGTTGCCGTCGCGCCGCAGCGAGAAGCCCGGCATGAACCGCTGCGATGCCGCGATGTGCGGCTCCAGATCCTCGAGGCCGTCCGTCAGGCTGAAGCGATCGCGAAACCGGACGTCGGGCACCGCCAGCTCGCGCAGCGTGCGCGCGCGCGACGCGGCATCGGGATCGGCCCACACCGCGAACCATCGGTCGATCGCGTCCGAGACGCCAGCACTGACCTCGTTGGACACGACGTTGCCGAAGAGCGAGAGCTGATACCGCCAGCCCTGCACGAACTGATCGCGCGCCGACACGTCCGCGAATTCGTGACGGAGGCTGAGCCGCGTGCCCTGGCGATCGGGTGCCAGATCGATTGAGACGCGAGACGCGCCCGGCGGCATCGGGTCGCCGCTCGCGTACCCCATCGTGAAGACGACGCGCGTCGGTGGCGACACTTCGAGGACCTCACCGGACGCTTCGACGCCGTTCGGATAGCGAATCGTCATCGCGCCGCCCGGCCGGGCGTCGATCGTCGATCCCTTGCCCCACCAGGCGGCCCATCGGTCGCTGTCCGTGAAGAAACGAAACACCGTGTCCGGCGTGGCGCGAATGTAGACCGTGCGAGTCAGTGAGTGCGGAAGGGTCATGAACCGGGCACCTTTCGTGAGCGACGACGGGAACGAGGACGAGGGCCGCGACGCGCCTGGTCGAGCTCGGCCTGGACCGTGAGCCGCGCCAGCGCATCGTCCCACATGCGCTCGAGCAGGCGGCCGACGGGCCCGAACGCCTCGCGCCGGGCCTGGTAGTACCGATGGCGTGATTGCGGCCGGACCTCGACCAGACCGGCCGACGTCAGCGCCTTCAACTGCAGGGACACGGCGCCGAACGTGACGTCGGGCATGGCCCGATGAATCGCGCCAGCCGACCGCTCGTCCTCCCAGATCAACCGGAGAATCTCACGCCGGCGGGGCGAGGCCAGCACGGCGAGTACGGGGGCGGTGGCCGGCACCATATTTATATTTTAGTTGTAACTAAAATAATGTCAAGCCGCCTTCCGCGGCCCAAGCCGCGTCTCGTCGCGGGTGCGAGGTGTTTGACCGAGGCCGGCACGAGACGTACAGTCGGATCGATGAAATCGATTCTGGTCGCCGCGTCGCTCGGCGCGCTGACCGTCGCGTCGCAGTCGCCCGCGACCGGCGCCGCGATCGAGGTCACCGCGCACGCCCGCGCCCGCCAGCCCGGCGAGCTCGTGGTGCTGACGCTGAACGTGCCGAACGGTGCCGGCGCGCCGCACGTGCACGCGTTCGATCGCGCCGCCCTGCCCTACGAAGTCGGCGCCGGCACCTGGAACGTGCTGGTCGGCATCGACCTGGAAACCAGGCCAGGAACCTATCCGGTCACGATTGACGCCGGTGCGGGCCGAACGGCGGCGCACGCGATCTACGATCTCGTCGTGGCGCCCAAGACGTTTCCGACGCGGAAACTGAAGGTGGACGAAGCGTTCGTCAACCCGCCGGCGAGCGCCCAGGCCCGGATCCAGCGTGACGCCGCGACGCTCGCCGCGGTGTGGCAGCACTCGGTCGAGGCGGCGCTCTGGCGGGGGGATTTCACGCGACCGGTGCCCAATCCCGCAAACAGCGCGTTCGGCACCCGGAGCGTCTACAACGGACAGCCGCGCAGTCCGCACAGCGGCGCCGATTTCCTCAGCCCGGCGGGCACCCCGGTCAAGGCGCCCAACGCCGGCAAGATCGTGCTTGCCGAGGATCTCTATTACACGGGACAAACGGTCGTGATCGATCACGGCCTCGGTTTGTTTTCACTCTTCGCGCACCTGTCGGCCATCGACGTCCACGCCGGCGACGCCGTGACAACCGGCGAGGTCGTCGGGCGTGTCGGCGCGACAGGCCGCGTTACGGGGCCACATCTTCACTGGATGGTGCGGGTGGGCGGCGCACGAATCGATCCGCTGTCGCTGCTGGCGACACTCGGCAGCTGAGCCGCCCGACCGCGACGCCCGGCGGCTGTGCCGCGGTCGCCTACTTCTGCGGATCGCGCAGCAGCTTCACGTTCAGATGTGTCGTCTTGTCGGCCGGAACGAGGACGCCCGCGCTCCAGCGCTGGTAGCCTTCGCTCTCGACCCAAACGACCCGCGAGCCGGCACGCAGATCGGGCAGCTTGAGCGGCGTCTCGCCGACGCGCTCCTGGTTGATGAAGACGGTCGCGCCCGCCGGCTCCGATTCGACCGTCAGGGTCCCGATGAACTCCCGTGGCGTCGTCGGCCGCGGCGAGGGCGTCGGCGAAGAGACGGGACGAACCGCCGCGCGCACGAGCGCGGGCCGAATCGTCGTGAGGGGCACCGACGGCAGCGTGCCGATCACGTCGAAGACCGTCGGCAGCGTCGCCGCCGCCTGCGGCGAGCGGACGATCGGGACGTCAGGTCCCTTCACCGGTGCGGCCGCGAACACCACGAGCACGAAGACCGCGGTCGCGAACATCACGGCCGCTGACGTACTGATGACGGTGGGACGCTTCAACACCGCGGCGCTCGGCGCACGGATGACGAGCGTGAAGGGCTGCTCGCGCGCATGGCGCTTTCGCACCACCGCGCGAAGATCGCGTCCCAGCGCGCGCACGCCTGCAGCCTGCGCTCGCGCACCCGAGCGCAGCGTCTGCGCCCCACCGCGCACGGCGTCCGCCCACGGCATGGCGGCGATCCGCAACCGCGTCAGTCGCGCACCGACCTTGCGGCGTATGGTCCTGACATCGATCGCCAGCGGCCGGCGCCCGACGTGGCTCGCGTCGCGCGAGGCGGCCTGAAGCGCCAGCTGCTCAGCGCGGTGCAGCATGGCCTCGGTCCGTTCGGCCAGCGCCTCAATCCGTGTGCACGTACGGTCGAGATCGGCCGCAAATTCTTGAAGGTCGCTCGGCGTCTCCGATGACAAATCCGTAATTTCCCCGGTGTGCGAACGTGGCGCGCCCGGCTCGCTCGGAAACTGCGCGAGCGGATCGCGAGGCTCCACGACGCTCTCTGGGGAAGGCTTCCAGAATGCGACGCCGCGTCCGAAGTAGAAGGCCATCGGTGTAACCGTCCAAATTGTGACGCGTTAGAGGGAGCGGCGGGTAGCTTACACCCGATCCCGCGACAAAGGGTAGCCTCCATGTACACCATGCCAGGGACCCTCCCGGGAGGCGCGTGGATGCGCGATCAGGCTATGGTCGCCGGCGGGATCGTGGTCCTCACGCTGCTGTGCTGGATCTATCTCCTGCGGATGGCGGGCGCGATGAACGCAATGGCCGTGGATGCGATCGCGATGCCCGACATGCAGATGTGGACCCAGCCGCAGGTGTCGATGCTCGTCGTCATGTGGACCGTGATGATGATTGCGATGATGCTGCCGAGCGCGGCGCCGGTGATCGTGCTCGCGATGGGCGCGTACCGTCGACGCACGGGTCGAAGTGTCACCAGCGAAGCGATCGCCTTTCTCGCGGGATATCTCGTCGCGTGGACCGGTTTCAGCGTCATCGCGGCCGTCGCTCAGGCCGGCTTGCATCGTGCCGCGCTGCTCTCGCCCGCGATGGCGGCGTCGAGCGCGTGGCTCGGCGGCGGCTTGTTGATCGTCGCCGGCCTCTACCAGTGGTCACCGCTCAAGAATGCGTGTCTCGCCCACTGCCGGTCGCCGCTGCACTTCGTCATGACGGAATGGCGCGAAGGCACTCGTGGCGCCGTCGTCATGGGCCTCAGACACGGCCGGTATTGCGTCGGCTGCTGCTGGGCGCTGATGGCCGTGCTGTTCGTCGCTGGCGTGATGAATCTCGCGTGGGTCGCGGCGATCACCGTGCTCGTGCTCGTGGAAAAACTCGCCCGTGTCGGCGTCGTTGCCGGCCGCGCGGCCGGGCTTGCCCTCGTCGCGTGGGGAATCGCCGTGCTCGTGCGCGGCCTCTGATCGACGATGGCGCGCGGAGGAGCCGCCGGTGGCCGGACTAGCCGTGAATGGCGGGCACGCGCTCGAGCGCGCTGACGCGATCGGCGCCCGCTCGGCGACGCGCTCGAACCAGCTCTTCCCACGCCGGGCAGCCTGCGCACTCCTCGTTCGGACCCTCCGCACGCAAGGTGCGGTACGGGTACTCGCAGATCCACACCGCCGGGGCTGTCGGATGATCCGCGTAGAGCGATCCGGCGATGTGTTCCCAGTGGCACGACCAGGGGAGCGATCGAGCGGCCATGAGGCTCATCACGTCGCAAGGCTCGTACCCGCGTGGACCGACGGGAATCCGGCGAGAAAACGCGCGAACCGGAATTTTCACCGGTTTCGCGCGATTTCAGTTTCGTAATCGAAGTACGAACGGGGCGGAGGCTGGCGCCGCGTCGCGCGGGTCGCCCTCGTAGAACACGCGCTCGAGGAACAACCCCGAGGCCGGCGCCGTCAGGCGCGCCGGCAGATCGGACTCCCCCGCCAGGAGGCGCCGGACGTCGCCCGGCGACAGGTCGCCCCGGCCAACGGCGACGAGCACGCCGACGATGCGGCGCACCATCTTCCAGAGAAAGTGGGAGCCGGTGACGCGGATGAGGATCAGGGCTTCCGTGACCATCACGCTGACGCCTTCGACGGCGACTTCTGTCGATTTCTCATCCGGGTCGTCGTCGGTAAACGCCCGGAAGTCGGCGAACCCGGTGAGGGCGGAGGCTGCCGTGCGCATGCGATCGATGTCGAGCGGCTCGCGCACCCACCAGACGAACGGCTTGGCGAATGCCGTGCGGCGCTGCGCGATCTGGTAGAGGTAGCGCCGGGCGATGGCGCTGTGACGGGCGTGAAACCGCGGCGACACCCGCTCGGCGTCGAGGATGTTGATGTCGTGCGGCAGCGCGTCATTGACGCGGGCGACGAGGGTCGCCGGCGGCAGCGTCGCGGACAGGTCGACGTGGGCCACCTGCCCCAGCGCATGGACGCCGGCGTCGGTGCGGCCCGACCCGTAGGTCTCCACCCGGCCGTGCGGCACGGCTTCGCGCAGCGCTCGCTCGAGCTCACCCTGCACGGTCCGCGCGTTCTGCTGAATCTGCCAGCCGCTGTACCGCGTGCCGGCGTACTCAATGGTCAGTCGGTAGCGTGGCATGAGAGCAGGCACTGGGCATCAGGCACTGGGCACTGGGGCAGAGACACGGCACGCGCCCGGCACGCGGCACTCTGTTCTAGAATATGCCCAGTGTTCCTCAAGCGGTTCTTCGAACCCGCGCTCGCGCAGACAAGCTACCTCATCGGGTGCGCCGTCGCCCGGGAGGCCCTGGTCATCGATCCCAATCGCGATGTCGAGCAGTACATCCGCGAGGCGCAGGCCGAAGGTCTGCGCATCACGCATGTCACCGAAACGCACATTCACGCGGACTTACGTGTCGGGCAGCCGTGAGTTGGCGCAGCGGACCGGCGCCACCGTCTATCTGTCGGACGAGGGCGACGCCGCGTGGAAGTACGGCTTCGCCGGCGACACGAACGTCGTCCGGGTCAGGCACGGGCAGCGCCTCGACGTCGGCAACGTGCTGATCGAAGTGCTGCACACGCCCGGTCACACGCCGGAGCACGTCTCGTTTCTCATTACGGATCGTGCGGCGGCGACCGAGCCGATTGCGGCGGCCACCGGCGACTTCATCTTCGTCGGCGACGTCGGCCGGCCCGACCTGCTCGAGCGCGCCGCCCACGTCGCGGGGACCATGGAAGCGAGCGCGCGGACGCTGTATCGCAGTCTGCAGGCGTTCCGCACGCGGCCGGACTGGCTGCAGATCTGGCCGGGCCACGGCGCCGGGTCGGCCTGCGGCAAGGGCATCAGCGCGATCCCGCAGAGCACGCTGGGCTACGAGCTCCGCTTCAACTGGGCGTTCCAGACGCCGGACGAAGCGTCGTTCGTCCGCATGGTGCTGGCCGGCCAGCCCGAGCCGCCGAAGTACTTCGCCGAGATGAAGCGGGTGAACAAGGAAGGCCCACGCATTCTCGGCGGGTTCCCGAAACCGCCGCTGCTCGACGCCAGCATGCTGCCGAAGCTGCTGCAGGAAGGCGCGCTGGTCATCGACACGCGGCGGGCCGCGGACTACGCGCGTGAGCTACGTGCCGGGCACGATCAACATCCCGCTCAACTCGTCGCTTCACGACCTGGGCCGGCTGGCTCGTGCCCTACACGGCGGATTTCTACCTGCTCGTGGACTCGACGCAGGCCGGCGCGCTCGACCGCGCCGTGCGCGATCTCGCGATGATCGGCCTCGATCGCGCGGCCGGGTACTTCGATACCGTGGCGCTCGACGCGTGGGTGATCGCCGGCCAGGCGCTCGGCGCCATCCCGCAGCTGCAGGTGGAGGATCTCGCGGCCTCGCTCGAGCATCGCGGCGGTGACGCTCATCGACGTGCGCAACGCGTCCGAGTGGGACGAGCGGCCACATCGACGCCGCGCGGCACATTCCGCTCGGCTACCTCGCCGATCATCTCGGCGAGATCCCGCGCGAGAAACCGCTCGTCGTGCAGTGCCACGACCGGCTCGCGGTCAGCGATCGGCGCGAGCCTGCTGCGGGCCCGCGGATTCGATCGCGTGAGCAACCTCACCGGCGGCATCGCCGAGTGGATCAAGGGCGGCCTGCCCACCGTGACCGATGCCCAAAGAACGCACCACGCCTGAGGCGGCCGCGGCCGCGTTTGGCGTCGGCAAGATTCGGCGCCACCTGTTCCTGTGCACCGGCCCCGATTGCACGACGCCCGAACAGGGCGAGGAGACGTGGGCCTACGTCAAGGATCGGATGAAGGCCCTCAATCTCACCGGGCCGGACGGGCCCGCGTACCGCACGCGCTGCAAGTGCCTCCGCATCTGCACCGGCGGCCCGGTTTCCGTCGTCTATCCGGAAGGTGCGTGGTACCGCAACGTCACGCCGGCCAACGCCGAGCGGATCATCCAGGAGCACGTCATCGGCGGACGAATCGTCGAGGACTTATGCTTCGCGCGCAATCCCTTGTACCCTGACGACGCCGAACCAGATAAGCTTTAGCGATGGAGACCGGAGCGATCGTCCAGGCGTGGGGCCGCATTCTCACCGGCTACCAGCCGAATCTCTCGATCGAGATCACGCGCGAGTGTCCGCTCCGCTGCCCGGGCTGCTACGCCTATGGCGACACGCACCTCGGCGGCGACGTCGTGCTCCGGCAGCTCGCCGACTACAAGGGCCAGGAACTGATCGACGGCGTGATTGACGTCGTCAACCGGCTCAGGCCACTGCATCTCTCGATCGTCGGCGGCGAGCCGCTCGTGCGGTTTCGCGAGCTCGAGACGCTGCTGCCGATGCTGACCAGGCGCGGCATCCACGTGCAGGTCGTGACGAGCGCGGTGCGGCCGATCCCTGAGTCGTGGGCGAACATGCCGAAGCTGCAGGTGTGCGTCTCGATCGACGGGCTGCAGCCGGAGCACGACGTCCGCCGGGCGCCGGCGACCTACGATCGCATTCTCAAGCACATCAAGGGACAGCAGGTCACGATTCACTGCACGATCACGAGGCAGCAGTCGCGCGCCGGCTACGTCACCGAGTTCACGAAGTTCTGGGCATCGCAGGCCGACGTCAAGCGGATCTGGTTCAGCCTCTACACGCCGCAGCGCGGCGAGGAGTCGGCCGAACGCCTGCTGCCGGAGGATCGCGAGCGCGTCGTGAACGAGATCACCGCGCTGTTCGATCGCGAGCCGAAGCTGCGCGACATGATTCCCAACGTTGTCAAGGGCTATCTCCGTCCGCCACAAACGCCGGCGGAATGTATCGTTTGCGAAGACGACGGAGTGTCTGTCGTCGGATTTGAAACGGACGATTACGCCGTGCCAGTACGGCGGCGATCCGGATTGCACGCAGTGCGGCTGCCTGGCCTCGGTGGGGCTCGCGGCGCTCGCCGAGTACCGGTTGGGCGGCGTGATCCCGCTGCGACACATCTTCACGGGATCGATCGCGATCGGCAACGGGTTCCGGATGATGCGCGGCGCCGGCACCAGGAGCGGGACACCTCCCTCGGCATCCAAGCCTGAGCCGGCCGGGTCCGTGTGATAAGGTCTGAGCGTGTGCGCCCGTAGCTCAGTTGGATAGAGCGCCGGGCTTCGAACCCGTAGGTCGGGGGTTCAAGTCCCTCCGGGCGCGCCAACCCTTCACGTCACCGGCAAGATTCCGCGGGCGCCACCGCCAGCGCTACTGGTCGCTGAGGTGCGCCGGTCGCGTCGGAAGCAGCCAACCAGCAAGCGCCGGTCTTTGTGTCCTGCACGAAGGTCAGGTTACTCGGTACCGAGAGATTGCCCGGTGTACGAAACCACAAGTCTCTCGGGCATTCGCACGTTACTTGTCGTCCAGCTTCGTGATCTTGTTGCCCTGGATCCCGAGCCCGGCCATCAGCCCCTGCTGACTGAAGATGAACGCATAGATGTCATCCTTCGCGGTCGTCGTCGTCGTGGTCTTGGCCTTGCCCTCGTCCATGTAGACGACGCTCGGACCGACGCCCACTTCAAAGCCGTTCGCGTTGTCGAGGGCGTCCAGAGCCTTCTGGTTCATGAAGAACATCGCGTAGCCATAGATCTGCCCGCCGATCTGAAGGCCGACCGACGCGCCCGACGTTCGATAGAACGCGACGGCCTTGCCGCTCTTGAACAGCGCGCCCTCCCCGGATTGACCGCCAATTCCGAGTCCTGCCTTGGTGATCTTTGGAAAGACGAGGATGGCCAGCGCTTTCGCCCCCAGTGCTTTGGCCCCGTCCACCTTCGCGTACAGGTTGTTCAGCGCCGCCTGCGCGTCCTTCGTGAGCTCCGCGCGGTCGCCCGCGGCGCCGACCGGATGTGTCATGAGCGCCGCTGCGACGATGCTCGCGAGGACGCCGATCAATGTCTTGTTCAACCGAGTGCTGTACTTGTCCATTGCCTCATCCCCTTGCAGTCGTCGCGGCTCCTGACGTGGACTGCCGCGCCGATGACTCGCGTCCGGGGGGCCAATGCGATTATGGCAGCCAGACGTGACGATCGCGCAAGACAGGCGCCCGGCCACGATATACTGCTTCGGTTAGGCGGCCCGCCGGGGGACCACGCCGCGTAAGAGCGGGCGCGGTGCCCGCCCGGCGCGCCAACGCGCCCGTAGCTCAATTGGATAGAGCGTTGGCCTCCGGAGCCAAAGGCTACAGGTTCGAGTCCTGTCGGGCGCGCCAACGCCACGTCGCGAAGCGACGTGGCGAAGTCAGAAGTGAGAAGCCAGAAGTTGGAAGTTCGGCAAGAGCTTCACATGACTTCGGATTTCGGTTTCCAACTTCGAACTTCTGGTTTTGAACTTTGAACTTCCGCTCGCGCGACAGCGCGCGCGGCTGCGTGGGCCCGTAGCTCAATTGGCAGAGCAGCAGACTCTTAATCTGTTGGTTGAAGGTTCGATTCCTTCCGGGCTCACCATTCGACTCGCCAACCGGCCCGCCAGGGCGGGCGTTGGCTCGCTCATGGCGGGCCAGTGACCATTCGACTCGGAGCCCTGCTAGTGTGCCGCCACAGTGGTTCGTGAAACATATTGCGCGGCCCGCAGGTTAGCGGTCCGCTGAGCGAATCGGGCGATGCTCGCGAGAATCTGGTCGGCACTCTTGGTCCAGACGAACGGCTTCGGATCGGCTTGATGCGCCGCAATGAATTCGAGAATCGCCGCTTTCAGTTGAGGCACGCTTTTGAACGCGCCGCGCCGGAGTTGCTTGTTGGTCAACTCGGCGAACCAGCGCTCGACCAGGCTGAGCCAGGACCCGTACGTGGGGGTGAAGTGCACGTGGAACCGCGGCCGCTTCGCGAACCAGTTCCGAATCAGCGGTGTCTTATGCGTGCTGTAGTTGTCCATGATGATGTGCACGTCCAGCGACGCCGGCACTTGGCGGTCGATCAGATCCAGGAACTCGCGGAATTGGGCCGACCGATGGCGTTGGTGAAACTGGGTGATCACTTCGCTGGTCTTCGCGTCCAGCGCCGCGAACAACGTGGTCGTCCCGTGCCGTTTGTAATCGTGCGTCCGCCGCTCGATCTGTCCAGGCTGCATGGGCAGCAGGGGTTGCGTGCGATCGAGCGCTTGAATCTGCGGCTTCTCATCGACACAGAACACCGCCGCATGCTGCGGCGGGTCCAAGTACAGGCCGACGATGTCGCGCACTTTCTCGACGAGCAACGGATCGTTCGACAGTTTGAACGTTTCGCTGCGATGGGGCTGCAAGCCGAAGGCATGCCAAATGCGACTGATCGCCATCCGATCCAACCCCATCGCCTTGCCCATGCTGCGTGTGCTCCAATGGGTCGCACCCTGCGGCTTGGTCTCGAGCGTGCGGATCACGACGGCTTCCACTTGTTCATCGGTGATCTTTCGCTTGGCTCCGGGACGCGGTTCATCGTACAGACCGTCGAGACGCTCACGCACGAACCGGCCGCGCCACTTCGACACCGTCGCCGGCGTGACATGCAGCCGTCGGGCCACGACTTTGCCGTCCGTGCCCTCGGCACACGCCAGGATGATGCGCGCCCGGCGCGCCAGGGCGGCCGCCGATCGCGATCGATGCGCGAGCGACTCCAATCGTTGCTGTTCATCGACGGTCAGACTCAACGGCGCCTTGCGTCGTCCTGTTCGCATGCTCGCCTCCATGTAGAGCAGTACGAACGGACCGCGCAATATGTTTCACTATCTACTGTGACAGGACACTAGCCTCATTCCCTCCGCAGCACTTCCATCGGTGACAGACGCCGGATCCGCCAGGCGCCGGTGAGGCCGCCGACCAACGCGCCTCCAATCATGATCCCGGCGGCGCCGGCGTAGCTGGCTGGATCGAGCCGAGTGACGCCAACAAGCATGGCTGCCACCGATCGTGCGAGGAGCGCAGCGGCGGCAAGCCCCACCAGGCTGCCCGCAGCGACGGGCCACAGGCCCGCACCGACGACTCCTCGTAGTACGCGAGCATGGGTCGCGCCGAGCGCCATCCTTAGACCGAACTCGCGGCGCTTCGATTCGGCGAGGTAGGCCACAAGACTAAAGACGCCGCCCAGACCGAGTGCGAGCACGACCAGCCCAAATCCGGAAAAGAACCAGAGGCCGAGGCGCTGCTGGCCGAGATCCTGAGCAACGAGATCGCCGCCACTCCGCACCTCAAGGCGTGACGCGGTGGGAAAAATGTTGGAAGCGATTCGGGTCGTCCGCTCAACGAGTCCAGCGGCATCGCGACGGGTCTTGAGTGTCACGGACACGCCGACCCCCTTCGCGATTGGATCCTCTGATGACGCCGTGAAGACCCGCCCGCAGGGCTCGGATCGAAGCGAGTTGCACACGATGTCGCCGACCACGCCAACGACCTCGTAAGCGGTGGTGGCGACGCTGAACTGGCGACCGATACCGGAGGAAGCTGGCCACAGGTTCGCCGCCAATGACGCCGTCACCACAGCGGGCCGAACGCCGACCGTCACAGCATCGCCGGTTGCGAGAAGGCGACCCGCCGTGACCCGCGCATTGAGTGTCTCAAGGTAATCCGAAGCGCCGTCGCTCATCAGAAGCGGCATCTGTCGGGTGAAGCCGTCCACTGTTAGATCGCGGCTCGGCACGGGCGACGTCACATCCGGTCGCAGCGGCGACGAGCCAAATGTCACCACTTCGACTCCAGGCAATCCCCTCAGCTCGTCGAACAGCCGATGGTAAGCCGCGGCCTTGCGCGCATCCGCGCCGGTCGCCCCTTCGGCCTGGTCCCAGAACTCCGCGATCGATGGCTGAATCTCCATGAAGATGGTTCGGTCCACATCAAACCCTGGCCCGCGACCAAATCCGTACGCGACGGTCCGAACGAAAAGACCGGCCGCAACCAGCACAATGATCGTCATCGCCGCGTGTAGTCCGAGCATGACGCGCCGCAACCGAAGGGACGACGGCGCGCCCGTGGTCGCCGAGGAGATCAGATCCGCGACGAGATTGGGACGTGAGAAGCGGAGAGCCGGCACCGTGGCCGCTGCGGCCAGCGCGAAAACGGCGGCGACGGCTCCGACCGCGGTCACTCGCCAGTCGAACGTCAAGTCGAGCCGCCCGAGGTCAACGCCGTCCGGCAGGCTGAGCGCGGGAAGTGCTCGGACGGCCGCTGCGGTGATGGCCATCGCGCTTGTCGCACCAATCACGGCGAGGGTCAGCAACTCGACGCCGAGGCGCCGCAACAACTGACTGTGCGAGGCGCCCAGTGCCAGCCGCACGGCGAATTCCTGACGTCGTCGTTCATAATGCACGAGGACCAACGCCATGAGCGTCGTGCACCCGGCGATCAAGACAAGCGCCGCAGTCGCGCCAAGCACTCGGATGACCGTCTGCTTCTGCATGACGACCGTTGGCCGATTCGGCGAGCCGAAGACATCAGCGAGCGGACGGACGATGATCCGCGCCTCTGGGTGCGAAATCGCACGCTCGGCGTCTGCGCTCGTCACGCCATGCCGGAGGCGTGCGAGGCCGACGAGCGGCATCATGTCCTCCATCCACGAAGTGCGGGCCCCGGCGGCCATCACCGGCGCAAGGTTCGACGTCCGCAAGACCAATTCGCGGGGAATCCACAAGTCAATCTGTTCCCCCAATCTCGCGCCGCGAAAATCGGCGGGAGCGATGCCGATCACCTGCAGTGGCACGGACGAGGTTGAGAGCGTCGTGCCCACGAGGTCCCTTGCGGCGCCGAACGCACTCTTCCACAGTCGATCGCTTACGATCGCCACCGGTGCGGCGCCAAGCTGGTCGTCCTCCGGGCTAAAGTCGCGGCCGACGACGCCGACGCCGAGCACCGAAAAGTACTGAGCGGTCACGGCCAATGTTTCAACCGGGTGTCCGATACGATCAATGACGACTCGCGGTTGAAAATCGCCCTTCATGCCGTCCGCGGCCACCTGACCGGCCACCCCGTCGAAGATAGACAGGCGCCGAACGTCCGAGAGTTGGGCCGCCTTGACCCAATCGACCGGGTTGCCGCCGCGGATCGGCAGGGCACTGATGACGACGACGCGTTCCGGATCAGTCACGGGCCGCGGCCGAAGCCAGACCGCGTTCACGATCGTGAAGACTAGTGTGCCGCCACAGTGGTTCGTGAAACATATTGCGCGGCCCGCAGGTTAGCGGTCCGCTGAGCGAATCGGGCGATGCTCGCGAGAATCTGGTCGGCACTCTTGGTCCAGACGAACGGCTTCGGATCGGCTTGATGCGCCGCAATGAATTCGAGAATCGCCGCTTTCAGTTGAGGCACGCTTTTGAACGCGCCGCGCCGGAGTTGCTTGTTGGTCAACTCGGCGAACCAGCGCTCGACCAGGCTGAGCCAGGACCCGTACGTGGGGGTGAAGTGCACGTGGAACCGCGGCCGCTTCGCGAACCAGTTCCGAATCAGCGGTGTCTTATGCGTGCTGTAGTTGTCCATGATGATGTGCACGTCCAGCGACGCCGGCACTTGGCGGTCGATCAGATCCAGGAACTCGCGGAATTGGGCCGACCGATGGCGTTGGTGAAACTGGGTGATCACTTCGCTGGTCTTCGCGTCCAGCGCCGCGAACAACGTGGTCGTCCCGTGCCGTTTGTAATCGTGCGTCCGCCGCTCGATCTGTCCAGGCTGCATGGGCAGCAGGGGTTGCGTGCGATCGAGCGCTTGAATCTGCGGCTTCTCATCGACACAGAACACCGCCGCATGCTGCGGCGGGTCCAAGTACAGGCCGACGATGTCGCGCACTTTCTCGACGAGCAACGGATCGTTCGACAGTTTGAACGTTTCGCTGCGATGGGGCTGCAAGCCGAAGGCATGCCAAATGCGACTGATCGCCATCCGATCCAACCCCATCGCCTTGCCCATGCTGCGTGTGCTCCAATGGGTCGCACCCTGCGGCTTGGTCTCGAGCGTGCGGATCACGACGGCTTCCACTTGTTCATCGGTGATCTTTCGCTTGGCTCCGGGACGCGGTTCATCGTACAGACCGTCGAGACGCTCACGCACGAACCGGCCGCGCCACTTCGACACCGTCGCCGGCGTGACATGCAGCCGTCGGGCCACGACTTTGCCGTCCGTGCCCTCGGCACACGCCAGGATGATGCGCGCCCGGCGCGCCAGGGCGGCCGCCGATCGCGATCGATGCGCGAGCGACTCCAATCGTTGCTGTTCATCGACGGTCAGACTCAACGGCGCCTTGCGTCGTCCTGTTCGCATGCTCGCCTCCATGTAGAGCAGTACGAACGGACCGCGCAATATGTTTCACTATCTACTGTGACAGGACACTAGGAGGTTGGCGCCAACCGCCAGGGTCAGGGTGGCGGCGCCAAGCGCGAGGAAGCCGATCCGCGACCGTAGGAATAAGGACAACTTCGTGTCCACTTCTCGAACTGGAGCGATTGTCCAGTCTCTGGGATATCCCTGTCCGTTCGCGCAGCGTTCGCACCAATACCTCCGCGAACAGTTTCCGGGCGAGGGTCGCATGCGACACACACTCCGGCGTCCGATGCTAGGATGAAGCGATGATGGACTGGTCTACTTGCCCAGCCGTCGAGCGCACGCCCACGAAAGTGAGCGGGGCTTGGGTTTTTCGAGGGACTCGGGTGCCTATCGCGGCATTGTTCGAGAATCTCGAAGACGGCGCCCTCGTCAGCCAGTTCGTGGATTGGTTTCCGGGTGTGACCATCGAGCAAGTTCGCGCCGTGTTGGAGCATGCTGCGCGCAGCGCGCTCTCGCCCGCCTGATGCGGATCCTCTTCGACCAGGGCACGCCTGCCCCGCTGCGTCAGGCTTTGGCCCTGCACGACGTCGCCACGGCCTACGAACGCGGCTGGTCGTCGCTGGAGAACGGCGCTCTGCTTGACGCCGCCGACGCGGAAGGATTCGCGGTCCTGGTAACGAGCCGTCGACACCGTCATCCAAGCGATCGAGAGCGCAGTCGAGGGAAGGTACGCTGAGGTCGAGATCCCGTGACAAGTTCGACCTCCGATCGCCGGCAGGCCGTGGGCAAATCTGTGCGAATACTTCCACGCGACCGGCGCCATTCTGACCTGCCCTGCGACCAGATCAGGCCCATGAGCATGGCCTGATCTAGTGGTCACGTGTCGACTCTCCGTCCTGGGATCCTGGTTATCCCCTCAGTGCAACCACCGGATCGACTCTTGACGCTCGTCGCGCCGGAATCACTGCAGCCAGCAGACCAACCGAGATGAAGACGGCAATCGCAAGCGCATAGAACCACGGGGCGCGTGCCTCGACCTGAAACAACAGCGACTGCACGAATCTTGCGAGCATCCACGCGGCGGCGCCGCCAATCACAATCCCGACGGCAATCAGTCTCAGGGCTTCAGCTAACACGTCTCGGCTGATCTGCCCCTGCTGCGCGCCGAGTGCCATGCGAATGCCAATCTCACCGCTCCGCTGCGCGACGACATACGCCATTACTCCGTAAATTCCGACCGCGGCGATGACCAGCGCGAGTGCGCCGAAGAGGGCGACGAGCACGGTATTGAGTGTGCGTGGCCGCACCAGCTTATCGAATCGCTCTGCGAGGAGCTGGGCGCCGCTCGCGGTGACATCGAGATGCATGTCGCGGATCGCCCGCGTGATCGAGTCGATCGACGCCGGCGCTGGAGACGCGACACGCACGAACAACGACCCTGACGTGGAGGTTTGCTCGTCGATCGGATAGGTACAGCTCCGGCCGGATGTCGCCCTCCGGGCCGTCGAGCCGAACCCCCGTGACCACGCCGATCACCGTGCGCATGCCGGCGTTCGACTGTACTTCACGGCCGACGATGTCGAGGTCGCCGAAGAAATGCATCGCCGCGACATCGTCAAGAATGACGGCGGTCTTCGCCGCGCCGTCGGCGGCTTCGAAGTCGCGGCCGCGGAGCACACGAATGCCGACGGTCCTGAAATAACCGGGAGTGACGTTCTTGATCTGCACCTGATCCTCTGGCGGCCTGAAGGGTTGGCGGCCGGGCACGGACAGTGACCCACTGGCGGCGCCCTTGTCCCACAACGAGGAGCCAGTCATGACGGCGGTGCTATCGACGCCTGGGAGTTGCTGCAAGCGGTCGCGGACGGCGCGCACGATGGCGGCGCCGCGCGCGCTTTCAGCGTCACGTCGTTCCTTCACGGAGAAGTCGAGCTTGAGATTCAGCTGCACTGACACGATCTGCCGATAGTCGAGGCCCGTGTCCACGCGCATCATTCGCGCGTAGCTCGCCAGAAACAGTGCGGCGCCGACGACGAGCACGACGGCGATCGCCACTTCGGAGACGATGAGTGTGCTGCGGAGCCGGCGTCCCGCGCCGGACGCCCTGACACCCGTCGAAGATTGGCCGAGTATCGCAGCCAAGTCCTGACGCGCCAACTGCCACGACGGAATCAATCCAAAGAACAGGCCGGTGCCGATCGCGGCCAATCCTGCCGCGAGGAGCACGCGCAGGTTGATACCGACTGCCGACAGACGCGGCAAGCTCGTCGGCAGCAGCGCCATGATTGCATGCACACCCCACCACGCCACCAGCAGTCCGAGGAGCGTTCCCGCGGCTGACAGCGTCAAGTTCTCCACCAGCAATCCGCGCATGATCGTCCAGCGCGACGCGCCAATGGCTCCGCGAATCGCGATCTCCCTCCGCCGCATGTCGATCGAGCCAGGACAAGATTGGCGACGTTGGCGCAAGCGATCAGGAGCACCAATCCGACTGCCACGAGCAGCGTGACCATTGGCGTGCGGACGTCGCCGACCAATGCGTCGGCGAGCGGCTTGACGGTGATCCAGCGGTCTACGAACCAGCTCGGATAGGCGCGCGCCATCTCTCCGGTGATCTGATTCATCTTCGCGCGTGCCTGTTCGATGGTGGTGCCGGAGCTCAACCGGCCGACGACTTTCAGATATGACGAATGACTGGTGCTGTCGCGGCGATGCTCTTCCGGCGCACCGACATATGGGGCCCACACCTCAATCGGTTTCAGCAGACCGACCGGATAGGTGAAGCCAGGCGGCATCACTCCGACGATCAGCCACGCACCATCCGATGTCGGCACCGTTCGCCCGACGATGTTCGGATCCGCTCCGAATCGACGGCGCCACAACCCATCGCTGATGAGCAGAACCCGTTGATTGCCGTCGACTTCGTTATCAGGCGTGAACAGCCCACCGCGCTCAGGCTGCACACGCAGCATGCCGAAGAGGCTGGCCGATGCCCTTATGCCTTGGACCAACTCGGGCTCGGATCTATCGCGGAACATGAGCCCGCCCCCAGCCACCGCCGCCAGATCCTCGAACACGCCTCCCTGCGCGGCCCGCCAGTCGAAGAAGTTCTGGGGCGTGACGCTGCCGCTGTAGCCCTTGCCGGAAACGCTGACCTCATTGATATCAATCAGCCGCGTTGCATCCGGAAACGGCAGCGGCCGCAGGACAACCGCGTCGACGACGGAGAAGATCGCCGTCGTCGCGCCGATGCCGAGCGTCAGGACGATGAGCGCGACGGCCGTGAAACCCGGCGCAAGGCGCAGCGAGCGGATCCCGTACCTCAGGTCACGCGCGAGTGAGGGCATGGGCCTCCTTGTCCGTGAACGAACATCATAAACTCGTGACCTCCACGCGAAAAGAGCTCGACCTGCGATCTCCGGCAGGCCGTGTGCGAATATGTGCGAATACTTCCGCGCGAAGGGCGCTTTCCCGATCCGACCTGCACCAGATCAGGCCGATAAACATTGGCCTGACCTGGTGTGCGATCGATTCGGGCCGGACTCCGATTCCTTCCGGGCTCACCACTAATCACCTTCGCGCAGTCAACGACTTGCGGCCAGGATCTGCCGACACCGCGCGCAGGAATCGAACCGCCTCGGCGCGCGATCGTGCGGCCGCGTCTGATCCCGGTGCGTGTATTGCGGGGCGTCCCCGCGATGTGCTAGGTTACATGTAACCTGAGGAATGTTCACATGCCAACCACCGCTCGATCCACGTCCCGCGATAAGGTCCGCGCGCATCGCACCCGATTGCGGAAGGCGGGGCTTCGTCCCGTTCAGATCTGGGTTCCGGACGTGCGGTCGAAGTCCTTCGCCCAGGCCGCACACCGTCAGTCGCTGGCGGTGGCGAAGAGTCCTCACGCCAAGCGGGACCAGGCGTTCGTCGACGCGATTTCTGCCTGGAATGCAGAATGAAACGTGGCGAGATCTGGACCGTCGCGGGTGGAGCGGCCTATGCGGGCAAGCCGCGACCCGCGGTCATCGTCCAGGACGATCGGTTCGACGCGAACGATTCGATCGTCGTGTGCCCCTTGACCACCGATCCGACGCCGGCACCGATCTTCAGGCTGTCCGTCCAGCCCAGCTGCCCAGAGTGGATTGCGTGCACCATGCCGGATGATGGTGGACAAGTTGACTGCCGTGCCGAGGAGACGCCTCGGAAGGCTGGTCGGCTCACTGGCCTCCGAAGAAGTGAAGGCGCTCAACCGCGCCATTTTCGTGTTCCTGGGCTTGGCCGAAACGGCGTGAACTACCTTGAGCCCGTGCTGCGCAGGTTGACGCTTTGGCCCGCCCGGTACAGATGGAAATCCACTCATCACGTGAGTGAGTCGGCTGAGCGCACGATTTGACGGGAGATATCGACATGTGGCGCTGGACGATGCGCATCTTGGTCGTGCTCGGCGCGTTGCTGGTCGTTGCCGCACTCTCAGGCGCCACCTATCAATGGCTTGCGACTCGAAAGGCGCTCGCGGCGACTCCGCCGCCTGGACATCTCGTCGACATCGGAGGGTACCGGCTGCATCTGTGGTGCACCGGGGAGGGCGCGCCTGCCGTCATCCTCGACACGGGACTGGGCGGCTCGACTGCTGACTGGGGCTTCGTCCAACCTGATGTCGCTCGCTTCACGCGTGTCTGCTCCTACGACCGGGCAGGCATGGGCTACAGCGATCCCGGGCCGTCACCGCGGACCGCACGCCGCATCGCGAGCGAGCTGGCCGAGCTCCTCTCGCGTAGCGGGATTGCCGGACCGGTGGTGCTCGTCGGGGCCTCCATCGCGGGCTTCGACGTCCGTATGTTCGCGTCCGATCACCCTGAGCGCACCGCGGGTCTCGTGCTGGTGGATGCCTCCCACGAAGACGACGCACATGAAGTACCGCGGATGGCACGATTTGTTCCCCTGCTGTCGACGATCGGCGTCCTTCGACTGTTCGGCGTGTCGTTCGGCCAGAGAATCGAATCGCTGGCGCCATCAGTGCGCCAATTCGCGCAGGCGACGCGTTTTCGCGCAGCGGGATACCAAGCGGCGGCGGACGAGATTGTTCACAGTCGGGAAAGCGCCGAGGAAGTCAGAAGCTCGCGGCGCAAACTCACCATCCCCGTTGTCGTCGTCACCGGTGCACGAGGAGCCGACGAGAATTGGCGACGATTGCAGCAAGATCAAGCTTCGCTGTCAGAACGAGGATGTCTGATCATCGCTCAACGGTCCGGTCACGTTGTGGCGGTCGACCAACCGGAGATCGTTGTGGACGCGATCCGGACTGTCGTGGAGGCAGCCAGAGGCCACGATGTTCCCATTTGCGCGACGCGGGCGAACGTTGAACGCAGCCGCCATCGGCAATGAATCCGCGAGGCGCTCCGGCCGGTCCGGGCGTATCCTTGGGCCACCTTGGCTGGCCTGTCCGACCTGCTTCGGATCGTCTCGATCTAATTCTGAAACGCGCAGCGCGGCGTGTGTCGGGCCGGCCGCGGTCGATTCATGTGGCACGTCGGCGACCGTCGAGGGCGTTCACGCTCGCTCTAGCATTCCGCTGATTCCGTCGGGAGATCCGCATCGAGCCAGCCGCTGATGCCCGCCGACATGACGCGCACGTTGCGATAGCCCATCCCCTTGGCCCGGCGCGCGGCATTCGGTGCCTTCCGGCAGAACACGTTCGAACAGTAGAAGATGAGCGGCGCTTCCCGGTCCGCCGGCAGGTCGTGATCGGTGTACACAGCGGATCGAGATGCCTCGCGCCCGGCACGTGCGCGTTGGCCCAGCTCTGCCGTGAATTCACGTCGATGGCGGTGACGCGCTCGCGCTGCATCAACTGATGCAAGTCGCCGGGAGAGATGGTCTTGAGTCCCATCAGCTGCGCAAACATCCTCTGCTCCTCCCTAGCCTGCGCCGTGGGTCGTCGGCCTCGACCACCGCAGCCGGGCCGCCTGCCAGGCAATCGTGAGCATGCAGGCCGGCAGCAGAATGAGCGTCACCATCCGGGCGATCCCGACCGGCAGCGCCAGCCACGCGACTGAGAGCGCCAGGCCACTCAGCACCCACGCCCAGCCGGCGAACCGGTGAAACGCCTGCGCGCGGGCGGCGTCGCAGCGCAGCACCGACAAGGGCGTCAGCGTCTTGGGCAGCGCGTTGCCAGTGACCACAAGGAACGCACCCAGAATGACCATCGTCGCCCGCTGTGCAATATCGTCGTGCGCCTCGGCGCCCAGCGCGGCCGCAAGTTTCAGGCTCAGCGCGATCGCGAGCATCAGGCCGGCAAAAACGATCGCACGCCTGATGGCGTCCCCGGACCGGCGCCGCGCCGCCGAGACGAAAACGACGGCCAGGCCGCCGACGACGGCCAGCTCCGCCGCCCACACGGCCGCGCGCTCGGGTCGCACGAACCAGTTGGCGCCAGTGAGGACGGCGCTGAGCGCCAGCAGGACGGGCGCGGGATGATAGACGGTGGGTTTCGTCTCCATGTCAGGCCTCCCGCTTGACGAGGTACCGCCGCTCCGCACGCCCCGCGGGGAAGCCGCGAGACCGTCGTTGCGGGCGAGTCTTCAACCCCAGCGTCTGGACGAAGCCGAGGAGCGCGTCCTCGACCACCGACATCTTCAGTCGATAGACGATGGTCCTGCCAATCTTCTCCGCCTCGATGAGATCGGCCTCCTGGAGCACGGAGAAATGCGCGGACATCGTCGGTTTGGAGACCGCGAAGTGCTCGGAGAGCTCGCCCGCCGACATCGGCCGCTCGCGGAGCAACTGCAGCACCCGGCGCCGGGTTGGATCCGAAAGGGCCTTGAAGACGCGGTTCACAGATTAGATATTTAGCTAATCATCTAACAGTTGTCAAGCGAGTTCGCGCTCACGACTGCTTTGGCCATTTCTGCCTGGCGTGGAAGACGGCGACGACCTCGAGACGGTCGCCTCGCAGCCTGTAGGGAATGACGTACGGCGTGCCTGGCACGATCAGCTCGCGCGTGCCGACGACTCGGCCAGGACGGCCGAGACTGGGCAGTTCAGCGAGACGCTCGACGGCCTCGAGCAGTGCGTCCGCGACTCGATTGGCGGCCCTGGGACTATCGCGCGCGATATACGCGCGGAGATGAGCCAGATGCTCGATGGCTCGCGGCGACCAAACAATGGTCACACGCGAGGTGCCTTTCGTTCACGCTTACGACCCCAGGAACGGAGCCAGTTCGCCACGTCATGGTGTGGAACGCCTCGGCCTCGGTCGAGTTCCTGGAGGCCAGTCTGGATCTCATCCAGCTGCCAGCTCTCCGCCTCGACAAATGCGGCAATCGCTTCGGCGGCCAGGAACGACTTCGAACGACGGGCGCGTTTCGCCAGCAACTCGAGGCGTTTCTTGGTGTCCATATCGATTCGAACCGAGAGCGTGGTGCTCATATGTGATCGCCTGTAACAAGATGTATACATCCTAGCACATGGCCTACCCGCCGCCGACGGCGGCGCCTACGACCACGCCATTCCAGACCGGGTCTCGCTCGAGTTCCCGAGCCTGAGCCGGCCGCGACAGGCAAGCAATGACGGCGACCAGCGCCGAGGCCCGTCTTGAAGTTGCCCTGTGCATCCCACCCTCGTCCTCATCGCGACCTTCAGCGCAACACAACATCAGTGGATGATGCCCGGTCCCGCAGCCCGAAGTCGTGACGAAGGGCTGAGAATCCCGTGAGGCGTGCCTGTGTCGCGTTCGGCTGGCTGAGCGCGGCGCCGTTCCGCGGATAACTGGTCCGCGGACAACTTCCGCGGACAACTTGACACGCAGCAATCAACGGCGGAGACTGGCCGCTCGTTTGCCCCTCGACGGTCGCTGCCTCGACCGTGGTGACGCCGGCCCCCCAGCCGTCCCGGGCTCAGGGAGGTCGCATGGCGATTCTCTACGGTGTGCTCCGCGGGCACCCCGACCGGTACAAGCGCGAAGACAACGCGTCCACCCCGCATCTGCAGATTCGCGTGCTCGAGGATGCGGGGCAGCCGTGGCGGATTGCCGTGAACGTGCAATCCGACACCGGGTCGAACGTCGCGTTCTGGATCGTGGACCCGCTCATCGGCGAACCCGTGCTGGCGTCGCTTCCCGGGCTCGCCTCGGGATTCAGTCCCGCGGCGCCCACGGCCGACCACGCGCTCGACTTCGTCAAGGCGCCGCTCTTCGATTTCACGCTCGGCCGCGTGCTGCCGCCGACCGGCCACGCGAACAGCGACGATCTGCAGGACCTGCTGTCGCTCTACCTTGATCAGTGCAAGGCGGCCGGTGGTGAGTTGTACGCGTTCGGCGCCAAGTTCGATCAGAACCTGCACAAGCCGATCGACGTCGAGTTCGGCAACCTCGACGGCCTGCACGGCATTCATGACATTCACATGAATCAGGGCAACGTCGGCCAGCACGCCGGCGACAACGCCGTGTTCCACGACGGCGGCCTCATCCTCAAGTTCCCCGACCGCTTCCTCGGGCTGTTCCTCGGCTTCCAGACGCAGCGCGTGCCGACTGACAACGCGGGCAACGCCGCGCCCGGCTCGACTACCCTCGGCGAGCTGATCTCTCGGCCGGACCGCCGCCCACCACGGTGACCGGCACGGTCTACATGGCGCACGCGCTCATCAATCCGGCCGGCGCAGATCCGGGCAAGGAGATCATCGTTCTCGCGAGCCTGTCAACGACGACGCAGACGATCAGCAACTGGCGGATCGTCGACAAGAACGGCCGTGTGACGCCGATCAATGCAACGCTCGCCGCAGGTTCGTTCGTGACCATCCTTCTCGACGGCAACGGTGTGCAGCTCGGCAACCAGGGCGGCAACCTGGTTCTCCAGGATCACACCAGCGCGCAGGTAGACGCGGTGACCTACACGGGCGAGGACGCGTCGCCCGAGGATCGCTTTGTGCGCTTCAGGCGCTGAGATGGAGCGGCCCGCCGGGATCCGCCCGCCGGCCGGGCCATGGCGGTGGGTCACCGTTCGAGCCGACTGAGCCGATCTGGATCCGCCAGGATGTTCATCTCGATGACCTTGCCGCCGGCGATGGTGAAGCCGATCACGGAAAGCACGCGCCCGTCTGGAAGGCGCGACACGAGACCAATGTTTCCATTCACGAGCACCACCTGATTGGACAACCCGAGCTTCGAGATCGATCTCCTCGAAGGTCATCCCGAACACATCGTGGAGCACAAACGCCAGGCGTTCCGCCGGCTCCAGCTTTTCGAGGACGACGAGCAGCGCCAGACCGACGGAGTCGGCGAGCATGGCGCCGGACTCCGGATCTTCGTCGGCGCGGGTGATCACGGGATCGGGTACGTGCGTATCCAACGGATCCTCCCGGCGCGACGTCCGCGTTCGCAGCATGTCCAGACACACGCGCGCTACGACCGTCGTCAGCCATCCGCGCAGGTTGTCGATAGCACTGACATCCGTGCGGCTCAATCGGATCCAGGCGTCCTGGACGGCGTCCTCCGCCTCGCTGACCGATCCGAGCATGCGATAGGCGACCGCCCGCACGTGCGGCCGGTGCGCTTCGAATTGTTCGGCGAGCCGCTCGGGTATGGACATCAGTCACATTTCTCCGCCGCGGTCCGTCATTGTACTGAACGGACGAGTGGTCGCGGATGTGACAGGTCCGGCGCCCAAGGAGAAAGAGATGAAGATCACACTGACGAGTGTCTACGTGGACGACCAGGACAAGGCGCTGCGCTTTTATACGGACGTCCTGGGCTTTGTCAAGAAGGCGGATTTCAGTAATGGCCCATATCGCTGGCTGACGGTGGCCTCACCCGAAGATCCGGACGGCACGCAGCTGCAGTTGGCGCTGAATAACAACCCCGCCGCCAAAGCGTATCAACAGGCGATCTTCCAACAGGGCCAGCCCGCGGCCATGTTCTCCACCGACGACGTCAGAGGCGACTACGAGCGGATCAAGGCCCGCGGCGCGACGTTCACGATGCCGCCCACCGACGTCACCGCCTCGACGATTGCGATGGTCAACGACACCTGCGGCAACCTCATTCAGCTCACGCAGCTGACAGGACGCTCTGCGTGACCAGCGGGCGTGCGGGACGCGGTTTGCTCGCCGGCTGGCTTACGAGGACGCGCGGAGCACGGCACCGTCTTCGACCCTGACGCAGTTTCGGCCGGCCTCCTTGGCCCGGTAGAGGGCCGTGTCGGCGGCTTCGAGCACGAGCTCGGGCGTCGAGTGCCGCGTGGACTTCTCGCCGATGCCGATGCTCACGCTGATGCCGATCGAGGGACGATCGGCGGCGCGCGGGTCCAGCCGCGCGTTGGCGATCGCCCGACGGAGCGACTCGGCATACGGCGCGGCTTCCTTCGCGGTGCGCCCGCGAAAGACGACGAGAAACTCCTCGCCGCCGTACCGGAACGCGCGTCCGCCGCCGCCGACCTGCGAGAGCTCGGCCGCGACAGCCTTGAGCAGCTGGTCGCCGGCTTCGTGTCCATACGTGTCGTTGAATCGCTTGAAGTGATCGACGTCGCACATGGCGATCGCGTAGGTGCTGCCGAGCTGACCCATGGCGTTCGTGAACGCGCGGCGTCCTGGCAGGCCCGTCAGTTCGTCCCGGTACGCGATCTCGTAGCCGTGCTCGAGCACGGCGAGCACGAGCACGAGCCCCGCGGCGCCAAAGTAGAAGAGCAGCGCCTGCGGCTGGGCGATCTCGTACAACCCCAGGAAGACCGCGACCAGCGCCCAGAGAAGCCCCTGCTCGACCTTCGTGCGGCGCATGAACACCAGCGCGAGCAGCGCGATCGCCGCCACGGCGAACGACGCCTCGGCCGCAAGCGGCAGCCACAGCCACGCCCCCGGCCGATCGCCCAGCCGCAGGAAGTCCGCGACGATGTTCTGGTCGGCAAACCACGCGACGCCGAAGACCTGCGTGGCCATCAACGCGACTTTCAGGAAGCCGTCGAACGACAGGACGCCGCGTTCCTTGAGCGCGCCAAACAGCACGAAGTTCACCGGCAGCAGGAACGCCGCGAGCTTGGCGACGTTGGGATCGCCGGGCCACTTGTCGAGCCGCCAGACGCTCATGGCGACGGCGGCGGAAATGCAGAGCAGCCGCGACTGATCGTCAGTACCAGCTCAACAGCACGGCCGCCAGCAGCGCGCCGAAGCAGAAGAAGACCGCGTACGGCCCGGCGGCGTCTCGAACCACCTCCTCGCGCTGCAGTGCCCACGCGGCCAGGACGAGGATCGCGCCCTGCGTCAGCAGGCTCGACAGAAACTGGAAGGTCGTTTGGCGCGCGGCGCGCTCGCGGGCAACGTAGCGCATGGCGCGCTTAGATCGTTCTCCGTCGGAAGAGCAGGATCAGTGCGAGCGCCCAGCCGGCGACCGCAAACCACAACGCCGGCTGCTTGACGAGCGGGGCCGCGTTCACGACCGCAACAGGGACCGGCGCGAGCTGCGTGGACGGCGCCGCCGGCGCGTTGGCCGCCGCCCTCTGGTCAAGAGCGGGGGCCTGGCTTGGCGCGTCCGGCGTCGCCGCTTTCAGCCTCGCGATCTCCTCGCGCAAGCCGGCAATTTCATTCTCGAGCTGACGGACGAGCAGGCCGCCGACCGCGCCCATCGCGAGCGCGCGCGCGTCTTCGGCGCTCTGGGCCGCCGTGCGCGCGAACTGCACGACTTCGCGGCCTTTGGGATCCTTCTTGTAGGCCGCCTCCGCGCGATCGAGGAACGTCGTCGCCTGGGTGAGCGCCTCGCGTGTGTATTCCTCTTCCTTCAGTCCGGCGCTGCCCGAGCGGTCCGCCGCGAGGACGCCGGATTTCGAGGCCAGCTCCACGGCCTTTCGCGCTTGCAACAGCTGGTTGGGAACACTCGAGAGCTCGCCGGGCGCCGACTCGTAGGCGGAGTAGTGCGTGAAGAAGAACAGATCGCCCGCGATCGGCAGCGCGCGGTTGTCGGTCACGTTCGACTGCTTCACGCTGTACAAGACAATCTGCGCGCTCGGATCGACGACCGCGTAGTTCGGCTCGGCCGTGACCATCAGCCAGAAGGTCTGATAGGGCGTGTCACGTTCACGGAAATCGGGTGGTCGCCTTCGAAGGTGATCTCGCCGAGGTTCGAGGCCTTGCCGTCAACCGACACGGCCCAGAGCACGTACGTCAGAAAATCCTTGCCGAGCCGGTGCGCCGGCTTCAGGCCGGTGATCTCGCCGCGGTTGATGTCGAGCTCGACGAATCCGGGGCGGCTGCCGATCTTCAGCTTGACGTGCGCGTCCGGCGCGAGCGCCGTGCCGCGCATGTGCACTTCGGTCGAGCCGGCGAGGTGCCGATAGCTCAGGATTTGCCCGTCCGGTTGCCGGAGCTCGATGACCCGCAGCTGGGCCGCGCGTTCCGATGGTCGCGGTTCGGCGAGGGCGAACGGCGTCGAGGCGGCGAGGGCCAGCAGCGCGGTGCCGGCGCGCCGTAAGGCGGCCGGACCCCAGGGAGACGCTTCCTGCAAGGGACCCACTCTTAATGATTTACGGCCGGATCGACGTCCGGCTTTAGGCCCTTCGCGCGTGGCAAGCGTCGCCGCGTGCTCTGGCCCTGCGGTAGACTCCAAGCCGGCGAGGACCGGTTCTGGAGCAGCCTTTCGAATTCGGCAGGGAGGTGGAGACCATGCCGGCCGAGATGACGCCTGGCACGCGACTGGGACCGTACACGATCGAGGCCCAGCTCGGCGCGGGCGGCATGGGTGTGGTCTATCGGGCTGTCGACACCAGGCTTTCACGGAAGATCGCGATCAAAGTCTCATCCGCCGCGTACGATGCCCGCTTTCGGCGCGAAGGCCTCGCGATTGCCGCGCTGAATCATCCTCGCATCTGCACCTTGTTTGACGTCGGTCCGAACTACCTCGTGATGGAACTACTCGACGGCGAGACCCTCGCGGCTCGCCTCGGAAAGGGCGCGCTGCCCTTGCCGCAGATCCTGAAGTACGGCGCGCAAGTCGCGGAAGCGCTGGCTGCGGCCCACGCACAAGGAATCACCCATCGCGATCTGAAGCCCGGCAACATCATGCTGACGCGCACGGGCATTAAAGTGCTGGATTTCGGCCTGGCGGCCATGGATGGTCCGGAGACGGCGCTGACGCGGACCGGCGTCATCATGGGCACGCCCGCGTACATGGCGCCGGAACAACAATCCGGAGGCAAGACAGACGCACGAACGGATTTGTACGCGCTCGGACTCGTCCTCTACGAGATGGCGACGGGCAAGCGCCTGTCCGCGAGCGAAGTCGAACCGGTCACGTTGCCGGATCTGCCAGAGATGCTGGCGTGGATCGTCGAGCGTTGTCTGGCACGCGATCCGGAGCGTCGCTGGCAGTCGGCGTCTGATGTCCAGGCGGTTCTCGAGCAGGTCGCGGTTCGCTCGCCGGCGGCGAACACCTCCTCGGCACGTTGGCGCTGGCTGTGGCCCCTCGTCGCGACGGCCGGCGTCGTCGCCCTCTTCAGTTTGTGGATAGGATCTCGCGGCGAGGTACAGCCAACGGCCGCTGAGCCTCTTCACGTTTCCATCGGTCCGCCGCCCGACAGCAGCTTCCGGTTCGCTCGAAACGGCGAGGGCGGCTTCGCGGTTTCTCCAGACGGCACGATGCTCGCATTCGTCGCGCGCACAGCGGGCAAAGCGCAGCTCTGGGTGCGTCGACTCGATGGCAATGAATCGCTGCTACCGGAGACCGAAGACGCGTTCATGCCCTTCTGGTCGCCCGATTCGCGGTGGATTGCGTTCCTGACGCCGGGCAAGGTGAAGAAGATCGAGGTGTCGGGCGGCGTCCCGGTGGCCCTTGCCGATGTCGGAGTCAACTATTCGGGGACATGGGGTTCCGACGATGTGATCCTCATCGCCCGCGGTGGCGACGGGCGTGGACCGTTGCTTCGCCTGACGGCGGCGGGCGGTGCGCCCGTCGATGTTCCCGGGACAGACGGCGGCCGATGGCCGTACTTCCTCCCGGACGGCCGGCAGTTCATCTACGTGGTCGGCAATACTGCGCCGCCGGAAGACATGGACCTCTGGGTCGGATCCGTGGACGCTGCCGAAAAGCCGCGCTCGATCGGCAAGGCCGGACAGCGACCGATGTTCTCTGCAGGCCACGTGCTCTCAGCCAGGCTGGGCGCGCTTTGGGCGCAGCCGTTCGATCCAGAGCGTGCCCAGCTCACCGGCAGCGCCTTTCCTCTGAATGAGCCGCTCGCATCGCGGGTGCACCTCGGCGGCATCCTCAATGATTTCGCGGCGAATGCCCGCGGCATGCTCGTCTATCCGCGTCGCGAAAGCGCACTGACCGAGCTCGTCTGGCGAGACCGGACGGGGAAGCTGCTCGGCACGCCTGGCGATCCGGGCGACTACTACACGCCGCGCATCTCTCCAGATGGCCACCGGATCGCATTCACCCGCCGCGACAATCAGAACTCGGACATCTGGACGGGCTCGGCTGAAACGGCGGCAACCACGTTCCAACGCTTCACGTTCGATCCGGCGATCGATGAGCACCCAGTGTGGTCGCCGGACGGGGCGACGTTGACGTTCTCGAACGACGGCACACGACCAGGCAACATCTACCGGAAGGTGGTGACGGGGGCGGGAAACGCCGAGCGACTCACGACCAGTCCGTTCGAGCAACAGCCGCTCCAGTGGTCGTCCGACGGGAAGCTGCTGCTGTTCACCCAGATCGGGCGCCGGATGCAGACGGCAACAGCCGTGACCACGTCAGGCTCGCCCATTCCCGACGGCAGCAGCGAGATCATGGTGCGGCCTGCCGATGGAGGCGAGTCGCTGAGCTACCTGGGTCACTCCGGAGGCGCCGTCCACGCGCAGTTCAACCCGGGCACGCCACGGTGGATTGCCTATGACTACGACGACAGCGGCCGTCGCGAGGTCTACGTCCAGGCGTTCGTTCCGGGCCGGCAGGCATCGACTTCCCGGTGGCAGGTGTCGCGAGGGGGAGGCACGATGCCGCGGTGGCGCGCGGACGGCAAAGAGCTCTTCTACCTGACGCTCGAGGGCAAGATGATGTCGGTGGCCGTGTCAATCGACGGGCCGGCCTTTCAGTCGGCCAGCGCCGTGTTCCTGTTCGACGGGACGCCGCCGCAGATGAGGACGCCGTCGTACGAGTACGACGTGACGCCTGACGGTCAGCGCTTTCTGCTCATCGAGCCCGCCCAGAAACCCGAGGTCATGCCGCTCACGCTCGTGACCAACTGGCTCGCCAGCGCGAAACGGAAGTGACGCCTCCAAGGTCCGCCATGCAGAAGAAGGTCGTCCCGATGTTTCACGTGCCGGATGTCCGCCGGACCGTCGAATGGTACCGGGAGATCGGTTTCGACGTGACGACCACGCACGGCGACGGCGGCGACGGCCTGAGCTTTGCGATGGTCGCGTTTGGCGCCGGTGAGGTGATGTTCAGTTCGGGCGGAGGCCTCAGCCCGAAGCCTCGCCGGGAAGTCGATCTCTACGTCTACACGAGCGCCGTCGATGCGCTCTACGAGCGCATCAAGGACCGCACCGAGATCGTCGAGGGCCCGCACAACATGTTCTACGGCATGCGCGAGGTCATCGTGCGCGACCTGAACGGGTTCTGGATCACATTCGGCGAAGAAGTGCCGCAGGACGTGCTGACGCCCTGGCCGGCCGTGGACCCGAAGGAGCTGCAGCCCTACGAGGGCCGGTACGCGACGGGCGACGGGGCGGCCGTGCTGATCACGATCCACGGGGGACGGCTGATCGCGTTTCCCGAGGATGCGTCCGGCGTCTACCTCAAACCATCGGGTGATCGCAGGTTCACGCCGGACATGACCGACCCGTCTGTGGTCGTCTTCGAGGGCGACGCCGATCGGATGACCGCCCTGACGTTCGAGTGGTGCGGCCAGTCCCGAAGATTCGTTCGCATCCAGCCCGCCAACGCTCGCTGACGCCCGGCCGTGTTTCGCCACGGACGGCATGGATGATGCCGCCTCACTCCCGTCGCATCACGACCTGCGGATCCGCGCGCGCGGCCCGCGACGCGGGACCGGCCGCCGCCAGCAATGCCAGCGTCAGCAAGCCCGACGTCGAAATCGCCAGCGTGACGGGATCGCGCGCCGACACTCCGAAGAGCCATCCTTCGACGCCGCCAGCGGCGAGCAGGCAGATGACCAGCCCGGTCCCGACGCCGGTCATCGTGGGAACAAGCGCGGCGCGCAGCACGAGCCGCCACACGGCGGCGCGCGACGCACCCAGCGCGACGCGAAGGCCGATCTCGGGCAGCCGCTCGCACACGGCGTAGCTCATCAGAGCGTAGACGCCCAGCACGGCAATGGTGGTCGCCAGGCCGGCGAAGAGCAGGAGCGGGTACAGCACGAGCCGGCGTGAGGCGACGCCGCGCGTGGCGTCACGCGCCTGCCCGAACGTGGTGACGCGATAGACGGGGATGTCCGGATCGATGAGGGCGGCCTCGCTCCGCACCAACGTCACGAGCCGATCGACAGGCATCGACGTCCGCACGACCAACTGCGCCGATCGAGACGGATCCTGAAGGCTGCACGTGTAAAAGGCCGGGGCCATCGGCCGGTCGAGCTCGCCCATCCGCACGTCACCGACGACGCCGATGATCTCGAATGCGCCGGTCGAACGCGTCAACTGAAGCCGGCGGCCCACCGGATCGCGATCGGGAAACAGGCGACGAGCGAGTGTTTTGGTGATGACCGCGACCGCCGGACGATCCGCGCGATCGGCGCGATCGAACAACCGCCCGGCCTCGGCGCGCAGGCCGAGGGTCGCAAAGTACCCGGGGCTGGCCGATCGAATCACCGCGGTAACGCGATCGCCCTGCGGGGCATCCCCCGCCGCGACCTCGACCAGGCCGCTGTCCTTCGACAGAGGCATCTCGTCGACGACGGCCGCGCGGTCCACACCGGTCAGCGCGCCCACGCGCTCGGTCAGCGCTTCGTAAAAGCGAACGACGCTGGGCGGATTGGCATAGCGATCGACCGGAATGGACACGCTCAACGCGAGCAGCCGATCGGTGGAGAACCCGGGATCGACGTCGAGCAGATGAATTACGCTTCGCCCGATCAACCCGGCTCCGGTCGCCAGCACGAACGCCAGCGCGACCTGTGCCGCCACGAGCGCCCCGCGCATCCTGCCTGCCTGGCGGGTGCGGGCGTGGCCGGCGCCGGATCGCAGCACCGCAGCCACCGAGAATCGGCGCAGGTCTCGCGCCGCAAGCGCGAGCGCCGGCAGGGCCGACAGCACTGTCAGCCCGAGGGCGAACACCAGCAGGCGTCCACGCGGCGCGCCGGCGGCCAGATACGTTGCGCGCGCGGCGATCGCCTCGGGCAGGAGTCGCACCCCGGCCCGAGCGGTCCACGCGCCGACGACGGCGGCGGCAATCGCGCCTCCCGCGCCCAGCAGCGCGAATTCCATCGAGAACGCCGCTACCAGCGCGCCAAGCGGGGCACCGAGGGCGGTGCGCACGGCCATCTCACGCCTGCGCGCGACCGCTCTGGCCAGCCCGAGGCCGCCCACGCTCGCTGCCGCCGCCAGAGCCACGAGCAGGGACGCGCCCGCCAGCAGGCTCATCATCCGCGACACGTCGCCGACGATGGCCGCGCGCAACGGACGAATGTCGGGGCGCACGGCGCCGGTCTCCACGCCGTGGCCGCTTGGATCCTGGGAGGCGGCCGCGAGCTCGTCGGCGGCCCGCCCAAGCGCGACCCCCGTCCGCAGCCGGCCAATCACGCCAAGCCATCGTGAGTCGCGCCGGACGCGGTCGTTCTCCGTTAGACCGAGGGGCAGAAATACCTCCGCGGGTTCCAGGTCGAAGCGGAACGACTCCGGCAGGACGCCCACGATTTGATACGGTCGTTCGCTCAGCCGGATTGTTCGACCGACGACCGGTCCATCGGTCGCGTAGTGGGCCGCCCGAAATGCGTGACTGACAATGGCGACGCCGTCCGCGCCCGCGCGCTCTTCGTCGCTGCGAAACGCGCGTCCCTCCGCCATCGGCACGCCCAGCGTCGCAAAGAAGTTCGCGGTGACGAGCGTCACGGCAACTCGCGCGGGAGGGCCGATCCCCGTGACGGTGCGATTGGTTGGACTGTACGCGGCCAGCGAGCCGGCGAAGGCATCGACGCGCACCCGCCAGTCGGCGTAGTCGGGATAGGACACGGCCCGTTCGGCGGCGTCTGCCGAACGTCGCATGGCGACGGCAACCAGGCGCTCCTCGTCCGCGAATGGCAGCGGCGCGAGCAGCGCGGCATGCACGATCGAGAACAGGGCCGAGCCGACGCCCACGCCGAGCAGCAGCGCCACCACGACGCCGGCGGAAAACGCCGGCGCGCCCCTCAGGCTCCGATGGGCCGCGCGCGCCTCCCGCGGAAGCGTTCGCATCAACGTGGTCACGTTCTTCCCGGGCTGCCGCTCCTGCCAGCCGGTCTGCGCGAGGTCGAGGAGCGCGCTCGTCGTCGCGCCCGCCAGCCGACCAACACCTCCCGCGCGATAGGCGTCGTCCGACCGCTCATCGAAGAACGCTTGAAGCTCGTCGCCGTACTCGGCGTCGCGCCGGCGCGGCAGGACCTTCCGCGCCGCACGATAGGTCCGGCGCGCCACTCGAACCGGGATGGGCGTCGCGCTCATCGCTTGGCGTCCGCAGCCAGGGCGGCCCGAGCGGTGCGCACCGCGGCGTGCAGACGATCAGCTTCGTCGCGAAGCGTCGCGCGGCCCTTCGGCGTCATCACGTAGTACCGTCGCCGGCTGTCCTCCGCGTCCGCTGGTCGGGGACAGTCGGCAATCAGACCCTCCGCGAGTAGCTGCTGCAGCCGCCGGTGCAGATTACCGGCTTCGAGCAGGACACGCCCGTCCGTCGCCGCGGCGATGTCGCGTGCGATTCGGTACGGGTATCCCGGTCCCGACGCCAGGACGCACAAGACGTGGAAGCGCGTCGTCGATTCGATCACGGTGCCATGCTACCTCTGGACATTGTCTGAAGACAATGAGTGCGAGGCGAAGTCATAGCACCTTAGTTCCATATAGATAGACCGTAAGGGCTATTTCTCGATAAGATCGCCCGCCGTGCGCGACTCGACATTTACCGCCCGCCATGTCCGGTGTATGTCTTGTCAGACGGTGATCAGCCTCGTCTTCGCAGTCTTCCCGGAGCAGGTCGACAGCAGGGAGACCTTTCAGGAATGGTCCTGCCCTCACTGCGAGAGCACCAACATGAGCGCCGAGCGCGGTCGCCTGGTCCGCGTGCAACCGTGGTACGGTCGGGGAAGCGAAGGCCGCTAGTCTCCGGGCAATTCTCTCAGCGACGCTTCGCTCGCGCCGTCGCATGCCTCGTCTTCCCCGTCTCGTTCGCCGACGATCCCGGATTGCAGGCTGGGGCGTGTTCGCCGCGGAGCCCATCGCCAAAGGCGCGCGCATCGTCGAATACAAAGGCCGGTTGATCGACCAGGCGGAGGCGGCGCGCCGCGAAGACCAGTACCTGCCGCGCCATCGCATCTGGATTTTCAACATCAACACGCGGTGGGCCCGCGACGCGGGCGTTGGCGGCAACATCGCCCGCTCGATCAACCACGCTTGCCGGCCCAATTGCTACGTCGACGTCGTCGGTCACACGATCTGGATTCTCGCGTCCCGGCGGATCGTGAGGGGCGAGGAACTGACGTACGACTACAACACCGGCGGGACCGCCGGCATCCTCTGCCGGTGCCGGCCGCATTGCCGCCGAAAGTTGTAGGGCTCGACTGGCGCGACCCGGGCAAACCCGCTCCGCACTCGACATATACTGCGAGACATCCCCGTGTCTTATCGTCTCGGCCGCGTCGTGCGCGGCGTTGCTCGGTGGTCCCATCTCGCTGTCATCTTCGTCGCGTCCACGACATTCGCGGCGGCGCAGGGCGCACCTGCCGCTTCGGCGCCCGTCGCGGCCGACGACGAGGCGCACCGGACCGACCTGCTCGATCTCTATCGCGCGTGGCGCCACCGTCCGCCGCCGGCGCCGGGTAGCGAACATGGTCCGCACTGGACCTTGGTCCCAATCATCGCGTCGCGACCGAGCACCGGCTTCAGGGTCGGCGCCGCCGCGGACGTCGAGCTCAAGCTTGGCAATCCTCAGGAGACGCGTTTCTCGACGATCACCTCGTCCTTCTCGTACTCGACCCGGAAGCAGGTCAACATCAGCGAGAACTTCCGGCTGTACGGGCGCCGCAATCGGTGGATCTTCGACGGCCAGAACCACTACGCCGGCTCGGCATCCGACAACGTCACGTTCGGCACCGCGTCCACGGCCAACCTCAGCCCCGATATCCGCTACTACTCGACGCGCCTGTTCGACACGTTCTACTTCAGGCTCACGGGCAATCTCTACGCCGGCGGCGGCCTGTACGTCCGCCGGCAGTCCCAGATCGAGCCACATCCGGAGGACAGTCCGGACTGGACGATGTCGCCCTTCTCCGCCTACAGCATTGAGCACGGCTTCAATCTCGAGCACCAGACGTCGGCTGGCGCCGGCGGCGGCCTGCTGTTCGACAACCGGGACAATCCCGCCGACGCCGTGCGCGGTTGGTACGCGCTTGCGGACTACCGATCGGTACTGGCGCGGGTTTCTTGGCGGCGACTCCGATTGGACCGAGGCACGCTTCGATCTGCGGACCTATCGCGCGCTCACGACCGCGAAGCGACAGCGGATCGCGGTGTGGCTCCTCGGCGACTTCGTGACGTCGGGCGTGGCGCCCTACCTGGCGCTGCCGATGTCGGCCGGTGATGATCTCGGCCGGTCGTCGCGCGGATACGCCGATGGCCGGTTCCGCGCCGAGCACCTGATCTACGGCGAGGTCGAGTACCGGCGGCTGATGACCGCCAACGGCCTGCTGGGCATGACGGTGTTTCTGAATGCGACCACGGCCGCTGGTCCGGCAACGGCCCAGGGGTTGTTCGATTCAGTCGCGGTCGCCGGCGGCGCGGGTCTGCGGTTTCTGGTTCACAAGCAGTCGCGCGCGAACTTCTGCGTGGACGTCGCCTTCGGGCGCGATGGGTCGCACGGCGTCTACATCAGCCTGCGCGACGCGTTCTGAGCGGGCCGTCTACGACTTCTTCCGGACGAGTTTCCGATCCAACAGGTCCTTCACGGTGGCCTTGGCCAGGCCCTGGACGAAGGCCCCGACGTCCTTCGGGTTGGTCGTCTCGCTCATGCCGGCCCACAGGAGCTTGCCGCCGTTGGCGATGTCGTAGAGCAGCGTCTCCACCGCGAGCGTTGTCTTCTCCTTCGGACTGCCGATCGGGACGATCGTCGCGACGCCGTAGTCGTAATAGCTCGCGAAGGACTGGTAGTACGACGTGCCGAACATCACCGAGGAGTACTGGGTTTCCTTGTCGACGTTCACCACGCGGATGGTGATCGCGGCCACGACGCCCGTGCTGGCGAACCAGCGTTGCGCGGCGTCCTTGTTGGTGAGCTCCTCGATCGGGATCGCCCGATAGGCCGCGACACCGACCGGCCCGAGCGCGGTGATCTCGCGCGCCATCGCTTCCTCCGCCGACATCCGAATGTTCATGTCGTTGGTGATCGCCACGGCGGCCACCTTCTTCCCGGCGAAATCGAGCGGGCCGACACCCGGCGCCGCCCACGTCGTCTTGAACTTCGCGGACTGCGCCGCGCCGGCGACTTCACACAGCACCAGGATGACGAGCGCGACGATGGGTTGACGAAGGGACTTCGAGACCACCCCACCTCGACCGACGTCGCCGCGAGTGCGGACGGATTTCATGCGACCTCCAGGAACGTGTTGGTCATTCTCCCCCAAACCGCCGGCCCATCGCCGGGTAAAATCCCGGGCTCGACTCGCCGCGCCGTTTGTCGTCTAATACTTGGCGTGAAATCGCTGACGCTTATCCTTTCGATCGCACTCGGCACGTCTTCCTGCATGCTGATTCACAAGCCGGCCGAGGGTCCCGGCGGAATCCCGAGCCGGGTCAACAAGATGCTCAATTCCCATTACCCGGGCTGGAAGCTCGCCGACTTCAACGCCGGCGGCGACGCCGCGTGCGCCACTCGCGCGGGCGCCAGTCCGGCGGTGCTCAACCTGGATCTGAACACGGACGGGTTTGGCGACTGGGTGCTCGAGGTCCAGACGCGCGACGCAGTGAAACTCGTCGCCGTCATGGGGTGGCTGGCCGACTTCCGGACGATGGAGCTCGAGTCATTGCCGGCCGGACCGGTGGACCGCTTCCTCGTGCGGCTGCCCCGCGGCAGCAAGTTCCTGAGCCCGGTCACCAAGTCGGACGACTACCTCGGCCACAACTCGGTGGCCACCGAGACGTGCGCGGGCGATCGGGTCATCTACGCGTGGGACGGCGACGGGTTCCAGAAGATCATCCCCGCCGGGAAATAGCGCACGCTACTTGGCGCGCCGCAGCACGGCACGCAGGTCGACGGGCTTGCCGGTGCGCAGGTCCGCCCAGAGATCGCCCACGCGCGCAAACCTGTCCAGGACGGTGCGGACCGTGAAGTCGTGCGGATCCACGCCCTCGTCTACCTCCTTCCACGTGAGCGGCGTCGACACGCCGGCATAGTCGCTCGCGCGGGCTGAATACGCCGTCGCGAGCGTCTTGCCGAGGATGTTCTGCAGGTAGTCCACGTAGACGGTGCCGCGCGGGCGCTTCTTCACCATTCGCTCGATCGTCGCGACCTTCGGATGCTTCGTCGTCACCAGCGTCGCGATCATGTGGCACAGCAGCTGCCCGGTCTCGTAGGTGGTCCGCGGCGGCAGCGGGATGTAGATGTGCAGCCCGCGCGAGCCCGACGTCTTCGGAACGGCGGGAATGGACAACCGGTCGAGCTCGTCCTTCACCCAGCGCGCCACGTCCAGGATGCGGTCGAAGGTCGTCCCCTCGCCCGGGTCGAGATCGATGGCCGTATAGTCCTGGTGCAGCGGGTCGCTCACGCGCGAAAACCACGGGTCCTGCGAGATCGCCGCGAGCTGGGTCATGTAGAGCAGCGTCGCGAGCGAGCCGCCGATGAGGCGATCGCGCGGTCCTTCCTCCTCGATCGGCTCGATGTCGTCGGGCAGCACCTCGCGGCGCACGCCCGGCGGCACGGCTTCCGGGTGCCGCTGCTGGTAGAAGGCCGGCTTGTCCACGCCGTTCGGAAAGCGCTTCATCACGAGCGGCCGATCGTCGACCGCCGGCAGGAGCAGCGGCGAAGCGGCGACGTAGTAGCGCATCAGCTCGCCCTTGGTGATCCCGAGCGCCGGCCAGAACACCTTCCGGAGATTGGTGACCCGCAGCCTGTCGCCGTTGGGAAGCTGGACGTCGCCGTCGCGCTTCGCATCCTCCAGCGCCGCCAGTTGATCGACCACGCCAGCGACCGCGGCAGGTGGCTTGCCGGCCCGGGGACTCCGGGGCGACGACGAACGACGCGCGGGCTGCCGGGTCGGCAACGCCTGCGAGGTGTGCGCCCGCGGCGGCGCGCTGCGGTGCGCCGGCGCGGCGTCCGGCGTTTCCTTCCGGACGTCCCTGGCCCGCTTGTCCTCGCGCGTGCCGAGGTAGACGGGCTGCCGCAGCAGGCCCTCGTCGGTCCACTCGGTGAACCGCACTTCGACGACCAGCTCGGGCTTGACCCAGTGCGGGCGTTCGGCGGTCGCGACCGCGCCCTCGAACGGCTTCGCGGGCTGCGCCAGCTTCTTCAGCAGGCGCGCCACGCGGTCGAGCTCCTTCTCGTCGAAACCGGTCCCGACGCTTCCGGCGAAGTGCAGCAGCGCGCGCTCGTAGTAGCCGAGCAGCAGCGCGCCGAAGTGCGGCCGGCTCTGGCGCGGCTCGGTCCATCCGCCGACGACGAATTCCTGTTGCTTGAGCAGCTTCAGCTTGCGCCACGCCGGCGTACGTCGGCCGCTCTGGTACACCGACCGGCCGTCCTTGGCGATCAGCCCCTCCCAGCCTTCGGCTTCGCGCGCGCCAGCATCGCGCGGCCGTCGTCGGCGACCATTTCGCTCAAGCGCAGCCAGCGTGCGTCGGCCTTCGACGGCCGCACCCGCGCCTGCAGGCGCAGGCGTCGCGCGGCCAGCGGCTGGCCGCGCAGGTCTTCGGTGCCGTCGCGCAGGATGTCGAAGACGACGATCGCGGCAGGCGCGTCGCGCTCCGCGCGTTCGATCTCGCCGGCGCCGGTCAGGTGAATCCGGCCCTGGATCTGCTGGAAGCCGAGCGGGCGGCCGGCCCGATCGATCGCGACGATCTCGCCGTCGAGCAGCACCGGCCCATCGAGCCTCCGCGCGAGCGTCGCCGAGCGCGCGGACAATCGCGGGAAACTGCCGCGTCTTGTCCTTGCCGTTGCGCGAGTAGAGGACGACGTGGGGCGGGCCGCCGCGCCGGGCCGGCGGCGCCAGATCGACCAGCGCGCGAATCCCGTCGTACTTGGGCTCGAAGAACAGGCCCTGCTGGACGACCGGCGGCTCGTCGAGCGACGCCAGCATCGGCCGGACCGACTCGGGCGATTCACGCCAAGGCATAGGTGAAATATATCGGGTACGTCAGGCACGCGGGTACGCCGGTACGCCAGGTCCGTGGAACCTGAAGGCTTGTCGGCTTCTTTCCTCTCCTTCCACTCTCGCGATCTTCTTCTTCCACGCTCTTGAGGCCGCTTTTTCACCCATTCACTCCTTGCTTGATAGGCGGAAGCCTGAGAAATCAGGGAAGTTGACAAGAGTCAGGTTCCAGGGACCTGACGTACCCGCGCACCCGCGTACCCGCGTACCCGTCGAGTGCATTTATGAGCAGATGCACGCGACTGGCGTACTGACCGATAATCCCCCCTGCAGGAGACCCAGCCTATGGCCGCGCGTGCGACCTGGAAGGGCTATCTCAAGATCAGCCTCGTCAACATCCCGGTCCGCGTGTTCCCGGCCACGGACGCGGCGGCGACGCTGAGCTTCAACCAGCTCCACCGCGAGTGCCGCACGCGCATCCAGCAGAAGCGCTGGTGTCCGACCTGCCAGGTGGAGGTGCCGAACACCGACCTCGTCAAGGGGTACGAGTTCGAGAAGGGCAAGTACGTCGTGCTCGACGAGGAGGACATCGCCAAGGTCCGGCCGGAGTCCACGCGCGTCATCAACGTCGTGCAGTTCGCCGACGCGAAGACGATCGATCCGGTCTACGTCGAGCGGCCGTACTACCTCGCGCCCGACGGCCAGGTGGCCGCCGAGGCGTTTGCCGTCATGCGCGAGGGGATGGCGGGCAAGGCCGCGATCGGCAAGCTCGCGCTGTACGGGCGCGAGTATCTCGTCGCGATTCAGCCGCGCGAGAACGGCCTGGTGATGTACACGCTGCGCCACGCGAGCGAAGTGCGCGCGATGAACGCCATCGACGAGCTGAAGACGGTGCCGGCCAAGATCAAGCCGGACGAGGTGAAGCTCGCGCGCCAGGTCATCAGCAACTTCGAGACGGGCGGCGACCTGAGCGCAGTACAAGGACGACTACCAGGAAGAGCTGCGCAAGATCATCGACGCCAAGATCGCCGGCGAAGAGATCGTCGCGCCCGAGGAGGAGGCGCCGCCCAAGGTCGTCAACCTCATGGAAGCGCTGCGCCAGAGTCTGGACCGGGTGTCCACGACGAAGAAGAAGACGGCCAGGATTGGCGAAGCCAAGACCGTGCGGCTCCCCGCCCGGGCCGTCCAGAAAAAGCGCGCCAGAGGGTGACAGCCGAGGGCCGGCCGAACTAGCATCGTGCCGGTGCCGAGCGACAAGCCACGACTCGTCCGGGCCGACCCGCCCCCTGGGGTCCCCGGAAATCCCGCAGTTCCACCTGCCGGCAGGCGCCGGAAAGGGCGTGTACACCCCCCGCCTGTATGGGGCCGCGACTATCCAGTTTGGCGATCGGAAGCGGCGACTCGAGGAAAAGCGGCGCGTCGCCTTCATCGCGCCGCTCGATCCGTCCGCGCGCACGGTGGACTGGGATCAGGCCCAGCCGACGACGGTCATGCCCGACGTCTTGCTGAAGGACGCGCCAGCGGAGGCGAGCTACCTGCCGCTGCCCGCCGGCGCGATGCAGCTGCAGAAGTTCACGCGCTGGGCGAAGAGTTTCGACCGCTGGCTGGCCCGCACGCAGCGCGCTGAGTTCACGACCAAGAACGACCCGCCCGAAACCGTGTCGCTCGGTCCCAAGCGCGGCGGCGTGTCGGTGGAGCTAGTGGCGATTGTCTGGGACTTGAGTTGACCCACGGCCGAACGACGCGATCGCGTCGTTGATGACGTCGTCGGACGGCACGGGCAGGACGGTCGCGAGCGGCCCGACGCTGCGCTTGGGCGCCGGCGGCCGCGCCGGCACCGCCGGCCCGCCGGACACGAGCCCGTGCGCGTAGAACGCGTAGCCGACCGCCCCGGCGACCAGCACCGCGAGGGCCGCGAACAGCCCGCGCCGCTGCCACCGCGAGCCGTCCCCTTGCCAGAACGTCTCGAGAATCGCGCTGGCGTCGTCCGAGGTCGGGACGTCCGGCGTCTCGGTGTCGCCTTCCGGCGCGCGATCGTCGAGCGCGCTCACGAGCGATCGCGCGGCCTGCTTGACGATCTCCGGCGTGATGACCGTCGCCCCTTGAATCCGGCCTTCCTGCAACGCCCGGTCGCACAGCACGTTGACGCGCCGCGGCAGGCCCCGCGCCAGCTCGGCGACCAGCTCGGTCGCCTCCGGCGCGAAGGACACCCCCGTGGCGCCGGCCACGCTCAACCGGTGCCTGATGTACGCGTCCACTTCGGGCGGCGGCAGCGGCGACAGCGTCACGCGACGCGTCACGCGCTCGGTGAGCGCGTACAGCGGCTCGGTTTTCAGCGTCTTGAGCAACAGCGGCTGGCCGACGAGCAGCACCTGGATCAGCCGGCGCCCGTCCCGTTCGTAGGCCGTCAGCAGGCGGATCTGATCGAGCACTTCGGCCGCGAGACTCTGCGCTTCGTCGATGACGACCACGGCGTGGGAGTCCACCGAGTGGATCGACGCCAAAAATCCTTCCAGGGCGTCCAACAACTGCGGGACGTCGGCCTGGGCGAACGCGCCGCGGCGCAGGTCGTCGCGGGAGACGAAGCCGAAGTCGCGCAGGATGGCCCGGAGCATCTCGGCGCCGGACATGTACGGGTTGAGGATCATCGCGGAGAACGTGCGCTCGCCGAGCGACTGCAGCACCGCGCGACAAATCGTCGTCTTTCCCGTGCCCGTTTCGCCGGTGAGCAGCAGCATGCTCTCGTGGCGGCGCAACCCGCTCACCAGCTCCTGGAAGGCGCGCTCGTGCGACGCGCTCATGAACAGGAACTTGGGGTCGGTGGAAATTGCGAAGGGTTGTTCTTTGAGACCGTAGAAGGTCTCGTAGATGGGATCGGCCAAAGCCTCGAGTGAGGCTAACGGCTGCACGTCACGATTATACGGAGTTCTCTGCTATAAGGGAGACGAAACTCCATGTCCCGGCTGTCGCCCTGGCGGTTCATCGTGCGCAACGCCCTCGTCTGGATCCTGATGGTCGTCATCCTGGTCGTGGTACCGGACGAGCTGAACCGATGGATCGCGATCGACATCGCGCGTGTCATCGGCTGGGCGGTCGCGTGCGGCGTCTGGGTCATCGTCGTCGAGCAGGAATGGAAGGCGCGCTTCAGTCCGCTCGCGCGGTTTGCCCTCCAGCTGGTCCTCTGGGTCGGTGCGGCCCTGCTGGCGATGTGGATCAGCGACCAGTTCCGCATCGATCAACCGTTGTAGGGCGGATCGGCCAAACCGTGCGGGTTCCAGACGCGCCGTCCGCGACTTTCAAGTAGACTGAGAAGCTGCTCCGTGTGGTGGGCGTAGTTCAGTGGCAGAACGCCTGACTGTGGCTCAGGAGGTCGCGGGTTCGATACCCGTCGCCCACCCCAATACAATCAAGTGCCTCGTGCTACGTGCCACGTGCCCGGTGCTCAGGAACTGAGCACGCTGCGGTCGTCAACGGCATCGCGCGCCGCACCAAGCACAGCACTAAGGCACAGCACCAGGCACGGCACCCGGCACAAGCATTCGGCACTCGGCAACCGGGCACTATGCACGCTTCACCGTCCGCTCCCCCAGCCACCAGGCTGGGCGTTGGACCCGCTTTAGGCCGAACGCGTCCACCGCGTGCGTCTGAAGGTGGCGCATCGCTTCGTCCAGGTCGTCGGTCACCCGAAGCAGGTCCAGATCGGACGGCGCGACCGCGCCCTGCGTGACCATCTCGCGCAACAGGCTGATGAACGGTTGCCAGTAGACTGTGCCGACGAGCACGACCGGATACTCCTCGATCTTGCTGTTCTGGATCAGCGTCAGCGCCTCGGTCAGCTCGTCGAGCGTGCCGAGGCCACCGGGCAGTGCGATGAATCCGTACGAATACTTGAACAACAGGACCTTCCGCACGAAGAAGTAGTGGCAGGTAATCCAGCGGTCCAGGTAGGGATTCGGATCCTGCTCGTGCGGCAGCTCGATGTTGCAGCCGACCGACAGGCCGCCGGCCTCACGCGCGCCGCGATTGGCGGCCTCCATCAGCCCGGGTCCGCCGCCCGTCATCACCGTGAAGCCCATCAGGCTCACGCGGCGGCCGACGTCGCGGGCGATTTTGTAGTACGGATGCGATTCGGCGAAGCGCGCCGACCCGAAGATGGTCACGCAGGGGCCGACGAAGTGCAGGACGCGAAAGCCGCGCACGAAGTCGCGCACGGCCCGCACGGTGAGCATCAGCTCGGTGATGCGGGAATGCGGGCCCTCGAGCAGGACGCGGTCGCTCGTGCCCCCTTCGGCAGGCTTGGGTCGTCCGCCGGGCGGCGGCGTCGGGGTCGCCGGGTCGGGCGCGTTCGGGTCGACGAGCGCCTCACGGCGCCGGGGAGCCTGAAAATCGGTCGGACTCATGGATACAGCCGGCACTGTCGCCAGGTGCCGCCCTCCCGCTCGAACAGCTCGCGGTCATGGAGCCGGCCCGGCTGCCCGGACCAGAACTCCGCCCGGTCGGGCACCAGCCGGTAGCCGCCCCAGAACGGCGGCCGCGGCACCGGCCGGTCCGCGAACCGGCGCTCGTGCTCGGCCACGCGGTCGAGCAGCTCGTCGCGCGAGGCGAGCACCTCGCTCTGTCGAGACGCCCACGCGCCGATCTGACTCTCGCGCGGGCGCGTCGCGAAGTAGCCGTCCGACTCTGCGTCGGGCACACGCGCGACGCGGCCTTCGAAGCGCACCTGCCGTTCGAGCTCCTGCCAGAACACGCACAACGCGGCGAGCGGCCGAGCGTCGAGGTCGCGGGCTTTTCGGCTGCTGAAGTTGGTGAAGAACGCGAGACCGCGTTCGTCGGCGTATTGGATCAGGACCATCCGCGCGGACGGACGGCCATCGGGATTAACGGTCGCGAGACACGCCGCTTTGGGTTCACTGCACTGCCGCTGGACCGCTTCGCCAAACCATTCCCGATATCGGGCAATCGGATCGGCCACGCGTCCAGCCTATATCAGAACGACGAACGCGCGCAGCGCCGGGTGGTCGCACCCGGCACCGCGCGCGCATGACGAATCGTGTTACCGCTTTTTGACGCCCAGCTCCGCCAGCGTCTTCGCGAGATACTCGCCGGCGTCGGCCGTGTGCCCGGTCTTCTCGATGTGCAGGATCTTGCCGTCCGGACCGATGAAGAACATCCAGCGGCGCGCATAGCGCGGCGCGTCCGGCCGATCGGGGTTGACCGGCGGCAGCACGCCGTAGGCCTCCGCGACCTTCTTGTCGGGGTCCGCGAGCATCGGGAAATCCGCCTGTTCCTGCTCGGCGAATCGCTTGTTGTCCTCGAGGGTGTCGACGCTCACCATGAAGTAAGCGACGTCGTATTCCTTGATTGTTGCGCCGCTCGCACGGAGCGACCTGCATTCGGCGGTTCAACCACCAGTGAAGGCCTTCGGGAACCAGGCAAGGACGACGGTCTTGCCCTTGTAGTCGGACAGCTTGTGCGTCTTGCCGTCCGTGCCAGGCAGGGAGAAGTCCGGCGCTTTGTCGCCCTCTTTCAGTTCCACGGGGGCCTGGGGCCTGGCAGCGGTCACCGCAGTGAGCGCGAGGCACACGGCGGAGACCCACAGCATCTTGGGCATCACAGACTCCTTCGCCCGACATTCTACCGCCGTATGATGGCGGCACGCAGCCCGTGCACAATTTCTGCTCACGCATCGCCGACGCCGCCGCCACCTACCCGGATCGGCCGGCGATCGAGCTCCTGCTGGAACGCACGGTTGCCACGACGTCGTACGGCGCGCTGATGGCCGACGCCGCCCGGACCGCGGGCTGGCTCGGCTCGGTGGGCGCCGGCCCGGGCGATCGCGCGGCGATTCTCGCGGCCAACGACGCCCGCTGGATCTCGTCCTATCTCGGCATCCTCTGGCGGGGCGCCGTCGCCGTGCCGCTCGACACCGCCTACAAGGCCGCGCAGATCGCCACCATCCTGCGCGACAGCGGCGCGCGCGTGCTGTTCACGACGCCCAAATATCTCGACGTCGTACGTTGCGCTGCGGCCGAGCTGGGATCGAGCGGCCCGCGCATCGCGCTCATCTCCGGCCACGCGGATGGCGTCGACGGACCCGCGGAGATCGACGCCGCGCCCCGGGCCGCCGCGATCGCCGATGTCGCCGCCGCCGACGCGGCGGTCATCCTCTACACGTCGGGCACCACGGCCGATCCGAAGGGCGTCGTCCTCACCCACGCTAACCTGGACGCCGAGCGGCTGGCGGCGTTCTCGGTCGTCTCCGCCGATCACACGGACGCCATCCTCGGCGTCCTGCCGCTGTTTCATGCGCTGGCGCAGATGGCGAATCTGCTCCTGCCGCTCTCCGTCGGCGCGCGCGTCGTCTTTCTCGAGACCGTCAGCTCGACGACGCTGCTCGAGGCGTTGGACACCCGGGGCATCACGATCTTCGCGTGCGTGCCGCAGTTCTTCTACCTGATCCACCAGCGCGCGACCGCCGAGGTCGCCAGGCACGGCCGGCTCGCGCGCGCCGCCTTCCGCGGCATTCTCGCCACCAACTTCTGGCTGCGCAATCATCTGGGCGTCAACCCGGGCAAGCGGATCTTCGCCCGCGTGCATCGCGTGTTCGGCTCGCGGATGCGCTTCCTCGTGACCGGCGGATCGAAGTTCGACCCGTCGATCGGACGCGACCTGTACGGCATGGGCTTCACGCTGCTCAACGCCTACGGGCTGACGGAAACCTCCGGCGCGGCGACGCTCATGCGGCCGGGCGATCGCTACACGACGTCCGTCGGTTAGCCGCTGCCGGGTGTCGAGGTGCGGATCGCCGATCGTGCAGCGACGCCCGGAGACGACACGCCCGACGATGGCGAGATTCTCATCCGCGGGCCGATCGTGATGCGCGAGTACTTCGGCCGGCCGGACGCCACGGCGGACGCGATCAAGGACGGGTGGTTTCATTCAGGCGACCTGGGCCGCCTGGACGCCGACGGACGCGTCTACATCACGGGTCGATCGAAAGAAATCATCGTGCTGGCCTCCGGCAAGAACCTGTATCCGGAGGAGATCGAAGCGCACTACCGGCAGTCGCCGTTCATCAAGGAGCTCTGCGTGCTCGGTCTGACGCGGCCCGGCGAGCCGTCGGCCGAGCGGCTGCACGCGGTCGTCGTGCCCGACGAGCAGGTCCTGCGCGATCGGGGCATCGTCAACGTGCGCGAGCTGATCCGCTTCGAGCTGGAGGGACGGTCCGTCCAGCTGCCGGCACACAAGCGCATCCTGAGCTACGACATCTCGCTCGAGCCGCTGCCGCGCACGTCGACCGGCAAGGTCAAGCGTGGCGAGGTCGAGCGTCGCCTGCGGGATCGCGCGGCCGACACGCCAGTCGACGCGCGCGCGCTGACCGACGCGGAGCGGACGTGGCTGGCCGAGCCGGACCGCGCGCGGCTGGTGGAGATCGCCCGCGCGCGCCTCGATCGATCGTCGCTGCCGCCGGACGCCAACCTCGAGCTCGATCTCGGCCTGGACTCGATGGAGCGCGTGGAGCTGCTGACGGCGCTCGAGCGCTCGGCCGGCACGCGCGTCACGCCGGAAACGCGCGCGACGATCTTCACGCTCAGCGCCCTCGTGGACGCGGTGCTCGCCGCGGCGCCGGCAACCGACGCCGGCACGCCGGCCGGCGAGACTCCCTGGGACACGGTGCTCGCAGGAACGCCGGACCCGCAACTGGTCGCCAACCTCGCCCGCGGGAAGTCGGGCCGGGCCATGTGCTTCTTCGTCGTGCTCGCGTTCGTGTCGTTGGTCCTGCGGATCCTGCTGCGTTTCCGCGCGAGCGGCCAGGAACACCTCCCGCAGCACGGACCGTTCATCATCAGTCCGAATCACCAGGCGTATCTCGACGGCTTCGTCCTGTGCGCGTCCCTGCCGCTTCGGACGCTGAAGGCGCTGTTCCTCGTCGGCGCCGCGGAGTACTTCGAGACGCCGCTCATGTCCTGGCTGGCCCGGGCCGTAAACATCGTGCCGGTCGACCCGGACGCCAATCTCGTCACCGCGATGCAGGCCGGAGCGACCGGCCTGCGCCTCGGCAAGGTCCTGATCCTGTTTCCTGAAGGCGAGCGGTCGATCGACGGCGAGCTGAAGCCGTTTCGCAAGGGCGCGGCCATCCTCTCATCTCACCTGAACGCGCCGATCGTGCCCGTCGCGCTGGACGGGCTGTACACCCTGTGGCCCCGCGGACGGTCGTTCAACTGGCGCGGCCTGCTGCCCTGGCGTGCGGCGCCCGTGACCGTCCGGTTTGGCGCGCCCATCGAAGTGGCACCCGGCGACTACGCTGGCGGGACGAAGGCCCTGCGGGAGGCCGTCGCCCGCATGCTGACGGACATAAGATCGAAGTAGATGCTGACGCTGGTGACCGGGGCGTCGTCGGGGATCGGCGAAGCGCTCGCGCGGGAGTTCGCGGCGCGCCGAAGCGACCTGATCCTCACCGCGCGATCGGCGGACAAGCTGGCGGTGCTTGCGAGCGATCTGGCGCGCGCGCACGGCATCGCGGCGCACGTGATTGCCGCGGACCTGTCGGCGCCCGGCGGCGCCGCGCGCGTCTTCGACGAGGCGCGGAAGATTGGCCGCGTCGACGTGCTCGTCAACAACGCTGGCTTCGCGACGTTCGGTCCGTTCACCGGCACTGACGCGGCCGCCGAGCTGGACGAGATTCGCCTCAACGTCGAAGCGCTCACGGATCTGACCAAGCGGTTTCTGCCGGGTATCGTCGCGGCGCGCGGGAAGATCCTGAATGTCGCGTCGACCGCCGCGTTTCAGCCGGGACCGCTGATGGCGGTCTACTACGCGACGAAGGCCTATGTGCTGTCGTTCTCGCGCGCGCTGGCGTTCGAGCTGCGCCCGCGGGGCGTGCAGGTGACCTGCCTGTGTCCCGGACCCACCCGGACCGGCTTTCAGGCGCGCGCCGGCCAGCAAGGGCTGCGGCTGCTCGACGTCGGGCTGATGTCCCCCGCCGACGTCGCGCGCGCGGGGATTGACGGGCTGTTTCGCGGACGGCCGGTGGTCGTGCCGGGCTTCCTCAATCAGGTGGGCGCGTGGCTGGTGCGCCTGTCACCGACTGCGGCGGTCCTGCACGTGATCCACTGGCTGCATCAGAAGAGCGCGTGACGCGCTAGCCCTGATCCGCCGCCTCAAGCAGGTGCCGCGCCGCAATCTGCGCGCGGCGCCGGCGCTTCGCCAGCTCGATGTAGATGTCTTTCTGCAGAAGCCGCAACGACACCTGGCGCTGGCGTGGAGCTTCGCGCCAGCTCACGGGCGACTCATCGTCAGAGACGAGCAGCAACTGCCGGGCGGCGGTTCCGTCGAAGCGATTCATAGGCCATCCCCTCTGCCAATCAGCGTAACGGCAGCGTGTGACAATCCCGGTCAGACCCCTAACCCGCCGTCTTGCTATCATTTGGGGCGTGTTCCCAAACTCTCTCCCTATTCGTTTGACGCTCGTCGGGGCCACTTTGGTTTCAGCGATGGCCCTGACCGGCCTGGCGCAGGCTCCCAACGTACGACGTCCTCATCACCGGCGGCCGCATCGTGGACGGCACGGGCGCGCCGTGGTTCGCGGCGATGTCGCGATCACGGCGGACGCATCGCCGCGATCGGCCACCTGCCGAACGCGACCGCGCGCACGCGGATCGACGCGACCAGCCTGGTCGTCTCGCCGGGCTTCATCGACATGCTCGGCCAGTCCGAGTTCAACGTGCTGGTCGACAGCCGCGCGGCGAGCAAGATCATGCAGGGCGTGACGACCGAAGTGACCGGCGAGGGCTCGTCGATCGCGCCGGTCAACGATCGCATGCTCGCGGAGTCGAAGCGAGACGTTCGCGCACTTCGGCGTGGTCGCTGGACTGGCGGTCGCTCGCCGACTACTTCAAGCGGCTCGAGACGCGGACGCACCCGGCGATCAACCTCGCCACGTTCGTCGGCGCCGGCGGCCTGCGCGACTACGTGATCGGCAGGGACGGAGCGCGCCGGCGACGCCCGCCGAGCTGGCGAGATGAAGGACCTGGTCGCCGAGGCGATGCAGCAGGGCGCGCTCGGCTGTCAGCTCGTCGCTGCAGTACGTGCCGGATCGGTTCGCGTCCACCGACGAACTGGTCGAGCTGGCCAAGGTGGCCGCGCAGCTACGGCGGCGTCTACTTCACGCACCAGCGATCGGAGAGCGGCCAGATCTTCGAGTCGCTCGACGAGGTGTTCGCGATCGCCGAGCGCGCGAAGATCCCGGCGGAGATCTGGCACCTGAAGACCGCCTACAAGGCCAACTTGGGCAAGATGCCCGAGGTCCTGCGCCGGATCGAGGCCGCGCGCGCCCGCGGGCTCGACATCACCGCCAACCAGTATCCCTACACCCGCGCCGCCAACGGCCTCGACGCCTGCCTGCCGCTGTGGGCCCGCGAAGGCGGCACCGATGCGATGATCGCGCGCCTCAAGGATCCGGCCCAGCGCGAGCGGATCAAGCGACGACATGGACGATCCCAACGTGACCGACTGGGAGAACCAGTGGTACGGCTCGGGCGGCGGCGACGGCGTGATGCTCGCCGAGCGATCAACCCCGCCCTGCGGAAGTACGAGGGCATGACGCTGACGCAGATCGGCAGGGAGATGGGCAAGGATCCGCGCGACGCCGTGATGGACCTCGTCATCGCCGACCGCGGCGACAGTCGAGCGTGATCATCTCGATCATGACGGAGGACGACGTGCGGCCGGCGCTGAAGGATCCGCTGGTCAGCGTCGGCACCGACTCGGGCGCCCACGCCGAGGACGGTCCGCTCTCGGAGTCGAAGATCGCATCCGCGGGCGTGGGGCTCGTTTCCGCGCATCCTCGGCCACTACGTGCGCGACGAGCATCTCCTGACGCTCGAGGAGGCCGATCCGCAAGATGACGTCGCGGCCGGCCGATCCGCGTCGGCCTCACCGACCGCGGCCTGCTGCGCCCGGGCTTCGCGGCCGACGTCACCGTGTTCGATCCCGCGACCATTCGCGACGTCGCGACGTTCGAGGATCCGATGCACTACGCGGTCGGCGTGCGATGGGTCCTCGTCAACGGCCAGGCGCGTCGTCGCCGACGGACGCATCACCGGCCGAGCGCCCGGGCCGGGCGCTGCGCGGGCCGGGCGCGGGCAAATCCCCGGGCGCCGCGCGTCTCGATGCGCAACGCTGAAGTCATCCGCCAGTGGCAGATCCTGCGCGAGATCGAATCGCGGCGGACCGGCGTCACGATTCACGACCTGGCCGCGCTCGTCGGCGTCACGACGCGGACGATTCGCCGCGACCTGCAGGCGCTGCAGGAAGCCGGATTCGCGATCTTCGACGAGGGCGAAGAGAACGAGACCAAGCGCTGGCGGCTCGATGCGCAGCCGTTCCGGACGGTGCAGGAGGGCCTGTCGGTCGCCGACGTCGCCGCGCTCTACCTGAGCCGATCGATCGTCGAGGCGCTCTCGGGCTGGCCGCTCGCCGACGAGCTCGGCGCGGCGCTCGCGAAGATCGAGCGCTCGCTCAACCCGCGGATGCGCGAGTTCCTCTCCACGCTGCCGCAGGTCGTCTCGACCAAGGCGGCCCGCGCGCGCGGCCGCGCGGGTCCGAGCCGCTCATCGACGTCACGCGGCGGCTGTTCGACGCCGTGCGCGACCGCCGGCGTCGTGGAGATGCGGTATTTCTCGGCGCAGAGCAACCGCGCGAAATCCTACGCGGTCGCAGCCCTACCGGCTTGCGCTCGCGCAGGGCGGCGTGTATCTGGTCGCGTGGGTGCCGCGCGTACGACGAGTTCCGGACGTTCGCGGTCGAGCGCATCGAGCGGCTGTCGGTGCAGCGAAGAGACGTTCCGCAAGACACGCGAGCTGCCGGAGGACGTCTTCGGCAGCTCGATGGGCGTCGTTCTCGGGCCCGCCCGAGCACATCGAGCTCGAATTCGACGCGCGCCGTCGCGCCCTACGTCGCGCGGGCGCGTGTGGCACGACTCCCAGCAGATCGACGGCGCTGCCCGACGGACGCATCCGGCTGACGCTCGACGTCTCGAACGACTGGGCGCTGCGAAGCTGGCTGCTGGGCTTCGGCTCGGCCGTTCGCGTCATCGCGCCGGCGCGTCTGGCGGACGACCTTCAGGACGAGCTGCGCCGCGCGCTCGGCCGGTACGAGTGACCGTCCCCGCTACTCCGCCTTCCCCAGCTTCTTCAGCAGGACGCGCACGGCCTCGTCGAGCTGCGAGTCCTTGCCGGCAAGCGTCTCGCCGACCGGCCGCGTCACCGTCACGTCCACCGGCCGCGGATGCAGCTCCATGTCGGTGCCGTCGGCGCCGCGAATCGCGCGTGTGCGGCAGGCGCAGCGTCGAGCCGTCGACGAGCGGGACGTTCGACGTGTAGATGATCCAGCCGGCCGTCGGCTCGCCGACGACCGGCCCGAGCTTCAGCGTGCGGTAGCCTTCGGTGAAATCCTCGGCGTCCGAGAGCGAGTGCTGGTTGGTGACGAGCACGGTCGGCCAGCTCGAGCGAGCGCTGGCCGAGCAGCGTGCGCGCGGGCGCCTCGGGCATGCCGCGCGGCGTCATGCGCAGGTACGGCTGCCGCGCGAAGACGTCGATGCGCGTAGGCGTTCACGAAGCCGCCGTTGTTGTTGCGGATGTCGATGACGACGCCGTCGCGCGCGTGGTTCTCGGCGTCGAGATCGACGTAGAGCTGGTCGAGAGCGCCCGCGCTCATGTCGAACATGTGCACGTAGCCGAGCCGGCCGCCGCTCACCTTCAGCACGTACGTCGCGCTTCTGCTCGACCCACTGCCGGTAGAGCAGGTCCTTCGCCGTGGCCTGATTCGTCGGGCCGCACGACGACGTCGCGCGTCGCGCCACCGCGCGTCGACGACGTGAGCACGACGCGGCGATCGATCGTGTTCGCGAGCAGCTCGTCGAGGTTGACGCCCGCGCCCGCCGGCGCGCCGTCCACCGCGGTCAGCTCGTCGCCGACCTCGATGCCTCCGGCGACCGCCGCGGGCCCGAGCGGCACGACGTCGGTGACTCGCAGCCGGCCGCTCGCCTCGTACTCCGCGCGATCGAACGCCAGCCCGAGCCGGCCGATGCCTGGCGGCGTCGGCCGGGCCGGAGATCCCGAGATGCGACGCGTTCAGGTCGCCGATCATCAGGCTGATCATGCGGCGCATCTCGTCCGGCGTCGCGGCGCGCGGCGACGCGCGGCGCGTACGTCTGCGCGCGACTGCGTCCCAGTCGACGCCGTTGAACTGCGGATCGAAGAAGTTGTCGCGCAGCAGCGTCCAGCGCCTGCTCGAAGACCTGCGAGCTTCTCGCGCGCGAAATCCACGTCGAGCTCCGCCGTCACGGCGAGCGGCCGCGGCTCGCGCCGGTCGAGCGTGACGATGTTGATGCGCCCGCCGTCGAGGTAGTAGACCTCCTTGCTGTCGGGCGTGAACTGCGATGTCGGCCTTGCCGCCGGCGGTCGACGTGAGCTGACGCGCGACGGGCCGGCTCGTTCGCCAGCTCGTCGAGCGACCAGGCGTACAGGTTCGCTGCCCCGCCGCGGCCGCGACGAGCACGGCGGTCTTGCCGTCGGGGCTGATCGCGACGTCGCTGACGTCGAGGCCGAGCGGCAGCAGCGACAGCCGCTGCGCGGATCCCGTCGAAGACTGGCACGACCGGCGCCGCGGCCGGCGTCGCGGCCGGCGCGGCGGCCGGCGCGGCGGCGGTGTTCGGCGCGGCGGGCGCGGACGGGCTCGGGCGTCGGCGCCGCGGGGCTCGACGGCGTTGCCGGGCTCGCTGAACAGATCGCGGAACTGATCCTCGCGGAACTTCGGCGTCCGCAGCGTCAGATCGACGCGCGCGAGCTGCGCCCGGCTCCGGTGCGCTGGCCCGTGTCGAACAGCAGATACGTGCCGTCGGGGCTCCAGGCGATCGTGTCCGCGTTCGTGTTGGCGAGGAAGCTGACCGGGCGCGGCGCCGCCGCCCGCGAGCGGCACCAGCGCGACGTTCGTGAAGCGCCTTGCCCTCGATGACGAACAGCGCGATCCACCGTGCCGTCGGGCGACCACATCGGGCGCGGGCGATCGCAGCGTCGAGCGAAAACGTGCCCGTGGCCAGCACGCGATCCTGCCGCGACGCCGAGGTCGACGACGCGCAGCTCCTGCCAGTTGCGGAGGAACGCCATCGACTTGCCGTCCGGCGAGAACGACGGCGACAGATGTCCGTCGCCGCGCCGCGTCGTGAGCGCGCGTCTCCGTGCGCGTCGCGAAGTCGTAGAGATAGATGCTGCCGCGCCGTCGCTGCGCGCGCGAGACGTACGCGAGGCGTCGGCTGTCGGGCGCCCAGACCGGCTGCGACTTCGATGCTCGGTCGTCGCGGTCACGCGCGCCGCGTCGCCGCCGTCCTTCGCCGAGGCCGCGAAGACGTCGCCGCGCGCGACGAACGCGACCTTCTTGCCGTCGGGCGACAGCGCGAGGTCGCGAGAACTGGCTCGTCTGCCGGACGCGATCGGGCGCCGGCGCCGGCGCGGCGCCGCGGCGGACGATCGGCACCTCGCGCGCGCTGTCCGCTCGCCGTGTCGAGCGTCCAGATGCCGAAGTCGCGCTCGAACGCGATCGTCTCGCCGTCGATGCGTGATCGACGGCCACAGCACGCGGCCGTCGGTGAAGCGTCGTGACCGCGCCGGTCGCTGCCCGCCGCCGACGGCCGGCCGCGTCCAGATGTTCTCGGCGCCGCTGCGGTCGGACACGAAGAACAGCGCCGCGCCGTCGCCGCTCCACATCGGCCACAGCTGCGCGCGGTCGCGCTTGGTGATTTCCGTGTACACGCCGCGCCGTCGGCCGCCTGCTCCAGGTCGACGAGCCAGATCTCGCGCTCGTCGAGGTGGCTGCGCCCTTGCGCCACCACTGGCCGACGCGTTGCCGCGCGCGCTGATGCGCGAGCCGGCGGCCGTCGGGCGACGCGGCCGCGCCAAACTCGTTGGCGTAGCGGTCGGCGCTGACCGGCATCGGCGTGCCGCCGTCGACGCCGACGCGGTAGACGTCGTTCATGCCGGCGATGTCGTGGCTCGTCGAGCTGAAGTAGATCCAGCGCCGGTCGCGCGACCAGCCGTCCAGCTGCTCGAGGCCGTCGTCGAACGTCACGCGGCGGAGCGCGCCGGTGGCGAGCGTCAGGACGTAGATGTCGCCGCCGCCGGTGCGCGTCGAGATGAACGCGAGGCGCGGCCGTCGGGCGAGAAGAGCGGGCGGCGGTCGTTCGCCGCGTCGGCCACGAGCAGTCGCGCGTCGCCGCCGCCGGCAGGCACCGCCCAGATGTCGCCGCCCGACGCAAACGCGATCTCGCGGCCGTCGGGCGAGATCCCGGGCTCGCTGAAGGCATACTTGGGCGCACCGGCCGGCGGCGCGGCATTCTGAGCGAGAAGACCGGTGCCGGCAGCCACGGCGCCGGCGAGACACAGTAAGGAAGTCGCGACACGCATGCGGAGACTGTAGGGGCTCGGCGCGTTTCGTTCAACTGATGCCGGCAAAGACGAAGCCGGCGTCCACCGCCCGGCCGCCGACGCCTGGGGTCGAACGGTCCCGACACCACGACGTTCAAGGCCAGCGGAATCAGACGATCGGCTGGTGATCGAATGCCTCGGCCAGCGGATGGCTCGCCCCGGTGCGCGCGTTTGCTAGACTTCCGGGAAGGTCTTGCCAATGTCTCCACGCGTGCTCCGCGGGGCGCTGGTGCTCGCGCTCGTGCTGGCCGTCCCGGCGAGGCCGGTCGTTCTCGCGCAGAACGCCTGGGTGCGGGACTGGCTCACGGCGTACGCGGACGGACATCAGGCGGAAATCGCCGCGCGGCTGGCCACGGTCGCGAGCCTGAAGGATCTCCAGGCTGACCTCGAGCGCCTGCTGCCGAAGTGGACCGAGCCCAAGGGCGAGGCCGGCGACAAGCGCCGTCAGGCCATCGTCGCGTTCGCGCTCGAAGCTGCGGCCGCCAAGGTCGACCAGGGGCCGGCCGTCGGAAAGCTCGTCGAATTCGGCTGCCGCCAGAATCCGGCGCCACTCGAAGCCGGACGAATTCGACCGGCGCGCGCAGATGCTGGGGTTTGCGCTGCTGGCCGGAGCCGTGGACGCCGACACGCTCGAGTCGCACGTGACGCACGTCAAGTTCCAATTTCCGAACGAGCCGCGGCTCTCGCTCGAGCGTGGCATCGCTGAGGAGCTGCGCACGGCGCCGTTCTACGAGCCGGGCACGCAGTCGGCCGACGACATCCAGAAGCACCGCGAAGAAGCGGCCAAGCGCTACGCGGCCGCCGCGAAGGTAGCGGCCGTCAAGGACGAAGCCCTGCTGCATCTGGGCCACGTCCGTCTCGATCTCGGCAAGCCAGACGACGCGCTGGCGGCGCTCGACCAGGTGAGCACGGCGTCCGGCGATCCCACGCTCACGTACCTGGTGCACTTGTTCCGCGGCATGGCACTGGATCGACTGGGTCGCACCGACGAGGCCCGCCAGGCCTATCAGGCCGCGCTGGCCGTGCGGCCGGCGGAATCCGCGTCGCTGGCGCTGGCGGCCCTCACGTTCCGGCGCGGCGATCGCGGCGAGGCCGACGCCATGGTCCACGAGCTGCTGACGCGGCCCACGCGCCCGGCGGACCCCTGGCTCGAGTACTGGCCCGGCGACTACCCGAGAAGCGGGACCCTCATCATCGCCATGCGGGAGGCGATGAAGTGAGCGGCGGTCTCACGCGTGCGCTCGCCGGCGTCCTCACGCTCGCCGCGGTCAACGCGCTGCCAGCGGCCGGCGGGCGCGTGGACGCGCAGCAGCGAGCCGTCTTCCACTCGGAGAGCGACGGTGTCACGGTGAACGTCTCCGTGCGGAGCGGCGCGAAGCCGATTGCGGGCCTCAAGGCCGCGGATTTCGAGCTCCGCGACAACGGCGTGAAGCAGGCGATCGAGACGCTCTCGGTGGAACGGCTGCCGATCGACGTCACGCTGCTGCTCGACGTCTCGGCGAGCGTCGCCGGCCTTCGCCTCGAGGCGCTCAAGAAGAGCGTGCTCGACACGGCGCAGGCGCTGCGTCCGGAAGATCGGCTCCGGTTGATCGCGGTGCAGCACGAACTGAGCGAGGTGTTCCCGTTCGAGCCCGGCGGATCGCGCCCACCCGTCGCGGGACTCAGGGCCGGAGGAGGGACGGCGCTGTACGACGGCGTGGCCGCCGCGCTCATGCGCGCCACCGAGCCGGACCGCCGGCAGCTGATCGTCGTCTACACCGACGGCGACGACACGATCAGCGCCCTGCCCTTCGAAACGGTCCGCGAGATCGCCGGATATGCCGACGCCGTGGTGCAGTTCGTCGTGTCCGGCAACCCGTACGGAACGGCGCGCCAGCCGGCCCCGGCTTCGCCTCGTATTCGCGAGCTGGCGGCCCGCACCGGCGGTCAGGTGTTCACGATGGAAAACGCGACGGTCGCCACCGACGCGCTCAAGCAGGCGATCGACGACTTCCGCACGAGCTACGTCCTCCGGTACATGCCGGCTGGCGTCGCGAAGGATGGGTGGCACGATCTCGCCGTCACCGTGACGTCTGGCACGTACGACGTCCGCGCCCGCAAGGGCTACGCGGGCGGCTGACGCGTCAGGTCCGCAGCGCGCGGACCGGGTCGACGTTGGCGGCGCGACGCGCCGGCAGGCCGGCCGCCACGAGCGTCATCGCCGTCAGCAGCATCGCGACCAGCGCATACACGCCGGCGTCGAAGCGAGACACGCCAAAGAGCCACTGCCGGAGCAGGCCCGCCGACGCGTACACGAGCACGAAGCCGGCGCCGGCGCCAGCCATCACCAGGGCCAGCGATTCCCGCAGCACGGCCGCGAGCACGCCGTTCGGACGCGCGCCGAGCGCCATCCGGATCCCGATTTCGCGCGTGCGCATCGCGACCGCGGTGGAGACGACGCCGAACAGACCAATCGCCGTGAGCAGGAGCGCGATTCCGGCGAAGGCGGCCGTCGCCCATGCGGTCAGCCGCTGTGGATAAAGCTCCGCCTCCCGCCATTGACCGAAGGTGCCTGGGTCCTCGCGGCGCACACGGGCATCCGTCGCGCGTGCGGCATCAACCAGCCCCGTCACCACGGATTGAGGCGGACCCGACGTCCGCGCGACGAGCGTGTAGGACGAGGGCTTCGCGACCTCCGCCGGCAGGAACACGAACGGCATCGGCGTCTCACCCACCTCGTAGTAGGCGCTGTCGCGGATGACTCCGGCGACCATGAGGCTGCCCTGACCGACCAGTTCGATCGCCTGCCCCACGGCGGGCCCGTCGGGCCAGAAGCGCCGCGCCATCGTTTCGTTGATCACCGCCGCGCGCTCGCCGGCCGTCCACGGGCGGCCGCCGACGAAGGGCACGCCGATCGTCTCGAAGTAGGCGGCCCCGACGACGTTGTAGTCGAGCGAGACGATGGCCGAGCCATCGGGCGCCAGGTAGCCAGGAATGCGGAAGCCGGAGCGGTCGTGATTGGGCGTCAGCGGGACGTTCGACACGAGATCGGCAGAGGCGACGCCTGGCAACGCGCGCACGCGCTCGAGCAGCGCGCTCGTGTAGGCGTCTGCCGACGCTCCGATCAAATGCGCCGCTGACAGATCGAGGCGCAGCCCCGCCAGCTGATCCGCGGCGAAACCGGGATCGAACGTCCGGAGGTTCCGGAGGCTCGTCAGCAGCAGGCCCGATCCCACGAGCAGCATGGCTGCCGCGGTCACCTGGACCAGGACGGTGGCTCGTCGCAGGCGCAGACCTCGCCGACCGCCGGTCGAGGAGGTGCCCTCATCCTTGAGCGCGTCGGCGACGCCAATCGATGTCACGCGACGGGCGGCCGGCAGGCCCACGAGCAGCGCGGCCAGCAGAGACACGCCGACCGCAAAGGCGGCGACCCGCCAGTCGGCGGGCATGTTCAACGAGGCCGAGCCGACGAGGGCAGGCGGCGGCGGCGACTGCGCGACAAGGATCGCGAGGCCGCGGGCGAGTGCGAAACCCGCGATCCCACCCGCAAGTGCAAGGGTGACGCACTCGGTGAGCCACTCGGCGAGCAGCCGTCCGCGCCCGGCGCCGAGCGACTGCCGAATCGCCTGTTCCCGCCGCCGGCCGATCGCGCGCGCCTGCATGAGCCCGGCGAGATTCGCGCATGTGACGATCAGCAGCACGGTCGTGAGCGCGAGCGTCAGCGAGGCGTACGGCGCGAGCGCGCGGCGCTCGGAGTCTTCGAGCGCCAGGGCGGGTGACGCGACGTACGTCGTCGCGTCGCCTTTGCTCGGAAAGCGGCGCGCGAGATCGGCGCCGACGCGATCGAGTTCCTGCTGGGCCACGGCGAGCGACGTGCCGGGAGCGAGGCGGCCGACCGTGCGCAGCCAGCTCCATCCCCGTGCCGTGAGCTTCTGCGAGCGCGGGCGCAGCTGCTGCTGCATCATGATCGGCGCCCAGAGGTCGGCCCCATTCACGCCTTGCGTGCCGTGAAACGAGGCCGGGACGATGCCGACGACTTCGTACGGCGCGCCGTTCATCAGGAGCGAGCGGCCGATGACGTCGGTACGCGCGCCCTCACGCGCGCGCCAGTAGGCCTCGCCCAGCACGACGACCGGATGCGCCATCTCGCTGACGTCGTCGCGGGCGTCGAGCACGCGGCCGAGAATCGGTTGCACCTGCGTGACCCGGAAGTAGTTGCCCGTCACGAGCTCGACCGGGCGCGATTCGCTGGCGGTGTCCGGCCCGACGTTGACAGTCGCGACGATGTGGGCCGCGAGATCGAGCCCGGGGGTGCCGTCGCGCAGATCCGCGTAGGTGGGATACGAGACGATGTCGCACGGTCTGGAGGGTGAGTGGCCGCACACGCGCACGAGACTGCCGGCGTTGGGCAGCGGCAACGGCGCGAGGACGTACGCGTTGACGAAGCTGAAGACGGCGATGTTGGCACCGATGCCGAACGCCAGCGTGGCAATGGCGAAGATCGCGAAGACCGGCTGGCGACGGGCGCGCCGGAGCGCGAGTCGGACGTCGCCGGCCGCGCGGATCCAGAAGCCGTCGCCGGCGGAGGCGGGCGCCGGGACGATCGCCGCGAGGGCCGCGGGCCCGAGCCACCGGCACTGCATCGCCGCGAGCAGAACGGCGGCGGTCCAGGCGATCCGCGCCGTGACGCCGGTGGTCCAGCCCTGTCCGCGCTCGAGCCGGGCGGCGCGGCGCGCATCGAGGTCGTGGACGGTCGGATCGAACACGCGTTCGCGGAGGGCGGCCGGCACGAGCCGGCGGCAGATGGTCAGCCATCGATTACGCATGGGCGCCTCGCTTGACGAGCGGGCGCGTGGTGGCGCGGTCGAGGTAGAAGCTGCGGGTCGCCTCGACGGCGCGGGCCCCGGCCCGCGTCAGTCGATACTGTCGTTCCTTCAAGTTCTGGCCGGCGACGACGCGCTGGGTGTACTCGCCGTCGACGAGGCCGGCATCTTCGAGGCGGCTCATCATCTGGTAGAAGGCGGGACCGCTGCTGCGCACGCCGTGCGCGACGAGCAGCGCCCGCAGCGCTCGGCCCGGCTGGTCTGCCGCCTGAAGCGCCTCGAGCACCAGAAACTGCAGGTGCGTAATCTCCGGCAGGTTGGACATAATGCGGCATTATGTCATGGGACGGGGCTTTTTTCCACAGATTTGGGCGTTCTGGGGACGGAGGTCGGCGCGTTTCTGACCCTTGGCCGCCGACCTCCGTCCCCGCGAGGCCCAAATCTGTGGAAAAAAGCCCCGTCCCCAAAACCTCAGAATTCCATCAGGATTCGCGCCCGGCGCGTTCGTATAGTCTTGGCGGACCCTCGCATGAGCAGTCACCACGGGACCCGGCGGTCGTTGGCGGGCGGTGCGGTCAGTGCATTGGTGGCCGTGGCCCTGGGCGCCAATCTTGCCGCCGGCCCCCGAACCCCGTCCTTCGACCAGCTCTATCGCGGCTATGCCGCCGGGGATCACGACGTCGTGCGACGCGCTATTCGAACGGGCGCCGACGTCCACGACGCCCACGCGCCGCTCGACGAGAAGGGGCTGCGCAAGTGGCTCGGGCACTGGAATTGCACCAAGGCAGCGTTCTTGCTGGAATTCGCCGAGAGCGAATCGCGCCTTTCCGGCCACCACCTGATCGCCATCGCCGTCGGCAGCCGATACGTCATCACGCGCCCGACCGCGATCGGCGACGATGCGGCCGAAGACACCTTCGAGATCGCCTGGCACCAGCTTGCCGTGGCCGTGCTCGAACAGGGTCGCTGGGTCCAGGCGCAGGAGGCGTACCTCGATACGCTCTCGACGCGCTTCGCCACCCGGCCGGCCGGCCAACACATCCCAATCGATCGGCGGGACGCGCTTCGCCGAGGTCTCGCGCGGGAGCAGTTCTGCGCCGCGCTGGAGCGGTCGAAGCAGTCGGTCTGTCAGATCGAGGCGATCCGCCGCTACACCCAAGCGACGCTGATTCCCGACACGGCGGACGAAGCGTTCGTGCGCATCGCCTGGTTGCAGACGCAGCGCGGTGAATACGCGCACGCCCTCGCCTCCCTCGACCGCGCCTGTCCAGTCGGCGACCCCGATCTGGTTTACTGGCAGCACTTGTTCCGCGGCCGGATTCTCGATGCGCTCGACCGCCTGCCCGAAGCGACCGCCGAGTATCAAGCCGCCCTCGGCGCGCATCCGGGCGCCCATTCAGCGGGCGTCGGGCTGGCGTTGACGACGTTCAGGCTTGGTCAAGTAGACGGAGCCGTGGCTGCCGCGCACGCGGTCGAGACGACCGTCGACGCGAGCGACCCGTGGTGGACCTATCTGCTGGGAGACGCGCGCTTCCTCGATCGCCTGCGCGGCGAGCTTCGCGCGCGGTTGCACCAATGACGCGCGCCCTCACACTCATGCTCATCGCGGTGCCGATCGTCACGATCGCCGCGCCGCAGGACCGAGGCACGATCTTTCGAGCCGCCACGGATCTCGTCACGATCGACGTGACCGTCCAGCGCGGTCGCACGCCAGTCACCGGACTCACGCCGGCTGAATTCGAAGTGTTCGACAACGGCATTCGGCAGAACGTCACCGAGCTCAGCTACGGCCGCATGCCAATCGACGTCCGGCTGGTGTTCGACACGAGCGGCAGCATCGACGACAACGCGCTCGCCGCCTACGTGCGGGCGATGCGCCAGATCACCTCCACCCTCCAGCCCGACGACACCTGCGACATCCTCACGTTCTCGGGCCGCATCGTCGAAGCCGCGCCGCGCCAGTCGGCGCCCGTGCGCATCAGCGCACGCCGCCTGCAGCCCGAAACGACAGCGTTCTTCGACGCGGCCAGCCTCGCGCTCGTCGCGGCGCCCACGTTCGGCCGGCGTCAACTGACGATCCTCATGAGCGACGCGGACGACAACTCGAGCTTCTTCGACGAGGGCGCCCTGTCGGAGATCGCCAGACGGACGAGCGCGTCGGTCTATGTGGTGATGCCAGTCGCGCCGTGGCGGCCGACCGGCGACGCGCAGGACGCGGTCCGGCGAGCCCGGCTGACTGCGCTCACGGCGATGACCGGAGGCCGGATCATCGAGCCGACGCACGATCTCGACATCGTGCCTCCGTTCCTCAAGGCGATTGACGAATTCCGCAACAGCTACACGCTGGCGTATACGGCCTCCGGCGTCGCCCCGGGCGGCTGGCACACGGTGACGGTCAACGTGCCGGGCACCCGATCGGCAACCGTACGCGCCCGACGGGGGTATGTCGGATGACGGCAGTCGGCAGTCGTGCTACGTTAGCGCCGCCAGCGACTGTCTCGAACGAGCGCGAACGAGCCGATGCCGTCCTCACGCGGAATCCGGCGCCTGTCACTCCGCCGCGGTGCGCGCGTTGCCGTGGCGATCGCGGGCCTGTTCGCCGCCGCTCGCACGGGCTTCGCCGCGCAGGATGCCGTTTCGCCGCTCGATGCGTTGTACAAGGAGTACGCGGCGAACGGCAGCGATGCCCTCGCCGGTCGGCTGCGGACACGGGCTGACCTCAAGCCGCTCGCGGACCTCAACGTCAAGAAGATCCGTGCCTGGCTTGGCGTCTGGGATCGCGCGAAAGCGGCATTCGCGCTCGACCTGGCGGATGTGGTCGCGCCGTTGTCGCAGGGCCTCGAGATCACTCTCTTGTCGGAAGGCCGCCTGTACGTCATTTCGCGGCTGGCGCCGCTTGGCGCCGCTCCCGCGGAAGACGACTTCGAACTCACGTGGCACAAGGCGGCGATGGCGCAACTCGCGTCGCGAATGCAGGTCGCGACCGAGGACATCTACCTGGACACGCTCGAACGGCGATACACGACGCGCCGCGGTGCAGCCTCGGTTCCACTGGATCCGCGGTTCACGTTGCAGCGCGGCATCGTGCAGGAACAACGGTGCTGGCAGCAGCAGTCGTTCGGCGCATCGCGGCCGCCCACAGTGATCGTTGCCCCGCTCAACTCCAGTCAGGAGCCCGTACCCCAGATCCCGGCTGGCCTGAACTACCTCCAGCCGGAGGTGCCGACCGAGGTGCCGACACTCAAGCGCTGTCTCATCGAGGGCGTGCGACGATTCGCCGCAGCCGCCGGCAGCCCCGAGACGACGACGGAGGCGACGCTGCGAACCGGGTGGCTTCAGTTTCAGCTCGGGCTGCGCGCGGACGCCCTCGCGACGATCGACCGCGTGCAGCCGGGCACGGACCAGACGCTCGACTACTTCGAGAGCCTGTTTCGCGGGCGCATTCTCGAGGCGGACGGGCGTCTGCCTCAGGCCGAAGCCGCGTACCGCAGCGCGATCGACGTCAACCGATCCGCGCAATCCGCACGGATCGGACTTGCGGCGACACTGTTCAGGCTCCATCGGCTCGAGGAGGCCCTGAAGGAGGCGGCCGGCGTGCGCGCGCTTCCGGCAGACAGCATCGACCCGTGGTGGACCTATCTGGGCGGGGACGCACGCTTCCTGCCGATGTGGATGGCGGACGTGCGGCACAAGGCGGCGGCCCGATGATTCGTCGGGTCGTCGGCGCGCTGGCGATCGCACAGGCCTCGCTCGTCGCCTGGCAGTCACAGACGCCGGTCTTTCGGAGCAGTACCGACGTCGTATGGCTCGACGTCAGCGTGCAGGACGGCAACAAGCCGGTCGTCGGACTGGGACCGGCGGACTTCGAGGTCCGCGACAACGACGTGCTGCAGCAGGTCACGGAGGTGAGCTACGCGCGGCTGCCGATCGACCTGCGGCTGGTGTTCGACACGAGCGGAAGCGTGGCGGCCGAGCAACTTCGCGCGTACCAGACCGCGATGACGCAGCTGACCGCGGCGCTCCTGCCCGACGACCGGTGCGACATCGTGGCGTTCTCGGCGAGGATCGTCGACGTCGTCGTGCAGCAGCATCCGCCGGTGACGGTTTCGCTGAAGCGCGTCGAGCCGAACGCGACGTCATTCTACGATGCCATGCTGCTGTCGCTCCTCACGGCACCGACGATCGGGCGACGGCAGCTGACCATCGTCATGAGCGACGGTGCCGACAACACGAGTTTTTTCGATGAGCCGGCGCTGGTCGACATCGCGCGGCGGACGGACGCCGTCGTCTACGGCGTCACGCCGCCCCAGCAGGGTCCGCGGGTGAATCTCCAGCTGCAGAAGCGCGCGAAGGATCGGCTGGACGCGGTGGCCAGCGTCACGGGCGGCCGTGTCATTGCGGGCACGAACGACATCGCCGAGGGACTGCTGACCGCCCTCGATGAGTTCCGCAAGAGCTACGTCGTCGCGTACGTCGCGACCGGCGTTCCGGGCGACGGCTGGCACACGCTCTCCGTCACCGTCCGCGGTTTCAAGTACACGGTGAGAGCTCGCCAGGGGTACCAGGGGACGGGGCTTTTTTCCACAGATTCGGCCATACAGGTGCCGGAGGTGGAGCCCGCCCGGGCGACCTCCGGCACCTAGGAGGCCGAATCTGTGGAAGAAAGCCCCGTCCCCTCCGTCCTGCAGGCGATCGGTCACACGCCCGTCGTCAGGTTGCAGCGAGTCGTGCCTGCGGGCGCGGCCGAAGTGCTCGTGAAGCTCGAGTCGGCCAATCCGACCGGGTCGTACAAGGATCGAATGGCGCTCGCGATGATCGAGGGCGCCGAGGCGCGCGGCGCGTTGCGCCCGGGCATGACCGTCATCGAGTACACCGGCGGCAGCACCGGATCCTCGCTGGCGATGGTCTGCGCGGCCAAGGGCTACCGGTTCCTGGTGCTGTCGTCCGACGCCTTTGCCGCCGAGAAGCTGCTCACGATGCGCGCATTCGGCGCGGACTTGCGGATGGTGCCGAGCGACGGCGGCATGGTCACGCCCGCGCTGTTCGACCGATTCCAGCGGGAGATCGCCGTGCTCGCGGCCGATCCGAACAACTTCTGGACGGATCAGTTCCACAACGAGGACGCCGTGCGCGGCTACATGGGCATCGGCCGCGAACTGCTCGAACAGACGGGCGGCGCGATCGACGTTTTCTGCGGCGCGGTCGGCACCGGCGGAATGTTGAGAGGCGTCGGCAAGGCGCTGCGCGAGGGCGGCTGCGCGGCACGAATCGTGGCGCTCGAGCCAACCGCGTCTCCGGCGCTGACGGAAGGGCGAGGCGGCCCGCATCACGTCGAGGGCATCGCCACCGGCCGCGTGCCGCCGCACATGACCGATCGGCCGTACGACGAAGCTCGGGCGATCGAGGAGTCGGCCGCACGCGCGATGGCCAAGCGCGTCGCGCGCGAAGAGGGCCTGCTCGTCGGCACCTCGAGCGGCCTCAACCTCGCGGCGGCCGTTCAGCTCGCGCAGGAACTGGGGGCCGGCAGGACGGTCGTGACGGTTGTGGTCGATACGGGATTGAAATACCTCGCGGGCGATCTGTTCAACGACTGACGTGCAGTCGAGGCGTCGCGTTCCGGCCGTTGACAAGCGCGCCCGACAGGGCGGCGGCCTCGGGCGTACAATCAGCATCTCGCGTGCGAAAGTGGCGGAACTGGCAGACGCGCCGGACTTAGGATCCGGTGGCCGAAAGGCCTTGGGGGTTCGACTCCCCCCTTTCGCACCAACGACCAGGGGGATCGGTGAGGTCGGCCGATCCCCGTTGTGACTCTACGCCGATTGAACGAGCGCGGGATCGAGGCTACGCGCTGTGCCCCGAGCTCATGCCAATCGACGAGAGCAGGAGCTTGCAGTGTGCACCTCGCTCGAGGTCGCACGAGCATTCCGCGCCTTCGCGCGTCTCGCCACACGTCTCACAGACCTCCTGCTTGTGACATGCGACCTGCTCGTTTAACCACACGCGTCCCCACATGTCCGTCACCGGATACGACCGGCGCTCCACCCGCGAGACGCGCGGGCGCCAGGAATGGTGTTCCCACCGAACGCCCAGGATCTGCTTGGTGCAACTCATGACCCACCCCCATTGGGCTCTCGCGCCCTTACGTCCAGCGTGAGCCGGTAATCGCGCCTCGTCAAGGGCGATATAAGTGACTGTGGCCGTGCCCAATTCCAGCCCGCTGCCCTCGCTCCGGCCGTGCGCTAGAATCGGCCTTTCGTCTGTGCCGCTCCTCACCGGCACCAGGCTTGGATGATCCTCACGCAGCCCGTGCGCGCCCGTCGCCGACGATCGATGGCTGTCGCGGCTGTCGGTGTGTTCGTCGGCGCCGCCGCGCTGTGCCCCGCCCGCGCGGCCAGCCAGTCCATCGCGCTCACGGCGATGGAGCTCCTCGATCAGTACGACCACGGCGACCGCACGATGTCCGCCGCCGCCTTCGCCGGTGTCATTCACGTCGAGAGCGTCCGGGACGCGCTCGCCGCCGAAGGCGCGGCGTGGATTGCCGCCGGCGGCAAGGACGACATCCCTCGCCGCCGCCTCGTGGCGGCGACGTTCGCACTCGAGGCGGCACGCGCCGGGCTCGATCATGAGTGGGCCAACTCGGTCCAGCTCATCGACTGGGCCTGGTCCGAGCTCCGCCAGCAATCGACGCCGCTGCCGGCCGAACGCTACTGGCACCTCGCGGCGATCGCGCTGTTCCAGGGCGCGTACGACAGCGCGCAGCTCGAGACACGCCTCGGACGATTGAAATCGCGTTTCCCCGGCGAGCCGCGCCTGCTGCTCGTGGCCGCATGGTCGCTCGAAGTGCCACGCCCGCCAAATTTCGTCATGCCGCCGATGCGAGGCAAACCTGGCGGTGTCGGCGACGCCGCGTCCGACGTCGCACACGCGTACGTCAAGGCCTCGGCCAGTTCGGACACCGCCGTGAGCGCCGAGGCGCACGTGCATCTCGCGTACTTCGATCTCATCGCCGACCGATCGGCCGGCGCGCTCGATCACCTGGCACAGGCGGAGCGCAAGACGTCCGACCCCCACCTGGTGTTTCTCGCGCACCTGTTTCACGGATGGACGCTGGCGCGTCTTGATCGCGCCAGCGAGACCACGGCCGAGTACCCGAGCGGCCTTCAGGGCGGTGCCCGCCGGCGGCACGGCGGCGATCTGGCTGGCGGCGCGCCTGATGGCCGAAGGGCACGCCGACGAAGCCAGCGCGATCGTCGATCGCGCGCTCGTCGAAGGTGTCAACGACGACGATCCGTGGCGGCTCTTCGGGTACGGCGAGTTCCACATGTTTCCGCTGTGGATGAAACAGCTGCGCGAACGCACCAGATGACTCGCCGTCCCTTGACGCTCGTCCTCGCCGTCGCGCTCGGCGCGAGCCTTGTCGCGGCGCAGTCGGGGCAGCGTCCGACGTTCCGCGCGGGCACCGACGTCGTCACGATCACCGCGTTCGTCCGTCAGGGCAACGTGATCGTCCCCGGACTCGGGCCGTCGGACTTTGCCCTCACCGACAACGGGGTGCCGCAGACCGTGCAGGTCGTCCCGGGCGAAGCGGTGCCCTTCGATCTCACCATCGCCCTCGACCTAAGCGGCAGCGTCTTCGGCATGCTCGACCAACTCAAGCGGCAGTTGCGTGAGGTGGCGGCGTTGCTCCGGCCGGACGATCACCTGCGCATCGTCACGTTCTCCGACCGGATTGCGGACGTGACTGGTTTCGTCGCGGGCGACGCCGACTTGCCGCTCGACGACCTCCGCGCCGGACCGCTCACGCCGCTCTACGACGCGATGGCGATGACGCTGATGCGCCGGCGGCCGGCCGATCGCGGGCAAGTGGTGGTCGTGCTGACGGACGGCTTCGACACGTCGAGCACGCTGTCGCTCGATCAGGTCCTGGACGTGGCACGGCGATCAGAGGACGTCCTGTACGTCTTCATCGTCCACCGCGATCCGGGCGCGCTGCCGACGCTGCGGGAAAACGCGGACCTGCGACGGTTCTGGCTGCCGGAGCGCCCCGACGTCGTCGACGGCACGCCCCCGACGAACGTCATCGGCGACGTCGCGCGCGTGACGGGCGGCGATCTCGACGAAATCATCGAGCGGGATCACGTTCCGGCCAGCCTGAGGCGCGCCATCGACGACTTCCGCGCCAGCTACATCCTTCAATACACCGTGCAGGGCGTGAATCCAAAGGGCCGGCACGCCATTACCATCAAGATCAACCGACCGGGCGACTTCCAGGTGCGCGCGAGACAGCAGTACGACGGCGGGGCGTAGATGGCCTTTCGGCCAATGCGCGGCGCCCGGGTGTGTCAATTCTGTAATCGCCGACTTCCCGCTTGCGCTTTCATCGCCGCCGGACTATTTGATTGTTGGCATCACGGTCGCGCCGGCGGCCGTCGCGGCGTCAGCCATGAACATCGACCAGATCGTCATCCTCGGGATCGAGGCGACCGTGATGATCGCGATCATCCTGGCGCTGTTCCGCGCGCGCACGGTCCTCGGCCTGACGCCGCTCTACATCGTCATCGGCGGATTTCAGTATCTCGAGGGGGCGGTCGATCTGCGCGCCGCCATCACGCCCGGGTTCTCGATCCTGCCGGCGTCAGCGGTGATGTTCACGACGACGCTGATCACGACGCTCCTGATTTATCTCAAGGAAGACGCCGTCGAAGCGCGGAAGCTCGTGTACGGCCTGGTGCTCGCGAATGTGGCGGCGTCTCTCGTGTCGCTGCTCGTCGGCTGGCATCTCACGCTGCCGGGCAGCACATCCGATGGCGGCCTCAGCAGCGCCTACATGCTGCGCAGCGCGCGGGTGTCGATGGCGGGCACGTCGCTGCTCTTCCTGGACGTCCTTGGCATCATCCTCGTGTACGAGTTCGTCAGCCGCTTCGTGACCAGCCTGTTCCTGCGGCTGTTTCTGTCGATGCTCGCAACGGTCGCGTTCGACCAGACCTTCTTCACGCTGATGGTCCAAGCCGGGCAGCCCAACCTGGTGCGCGGATTGATCTCCGGATTCGTGGGCAAGGCCGTCGCGTCCGCCTTCTACTCCCTCGTCACCTGGGTCTACCTGCGATGGGGCGATCCCCGCACCGCCACGACCGGCACCGGAGACGTCGCGGACGTCTTCCAGCGGCTCACCTACCGCCAGCGTTACGAGGCGGCCCGGCAGCGCATGGTCCGCGACGGGCTGACCGGGCTCTACAATCGCAGCTACTTCGACGAAGTGCTCCCGCAGGCGCTCGACCACGCGCGACGGCGCGGCGAGCCGTTGAGCCTGCTCGTCATCGACACGGACAACTTCAAGAGCATCAACGACCAGCTTTCGCACATGGAAGGCGACGCGGCGCTGCGGCTGATCGCCGACGTCCTGCTCTCCGAAGTGCGCCCCTCCGATACGCCCTGCCGTTACGGGGGCGACGAGTTCGTCGTGCTGCTCTCGGGTGCCGACGCGGCAGCAGCCGCGTCGTTCGCCGAACGGTTCCGCACGGCGCTGGTCGACCGCTGTCGCACGGCGAGCCCGCCCTTCCCGTGGGGCTACATCACGACGACGATTGGCGTCGGCACGTATCCCGATGACGGCGAGTCACTCGATCCGGCCGGCCTCATTCGCGCGGCCGATCGCCGCCTCTACGTCGGCAAGCAGAGCGGACGCGACACGGTGGTCGCGCCGGGGCAGGCCGCACGCGCGCCGCGCTGACGCCGCGCGACACCGGACGGGCGCGGGGGCGCCGCCACACTGATTCAGCACATAATGATCTTCGTGAAGACTGAGTTCACCGAAGTCAACGAAACGCGCAAGAACCTGACATTTGAAGTGCCGCCGGAGGTCGTGGCCGCCGAAATCGAGCGCATCGCCCGCGGCTATTCACGCACCGCCCGCGTGCCGGGCTTCCGGCCCGGCAAGGTGCCGGCCGCCGTCGTGCGCCAGCGCTACCAGCGACCAGATCCTCTACGACGTGGCGCACGATCTCATCCCGCGTCTGGTGGACGACGCGCTGCGCGAGCGCGAGCTCGAGCCCATCGCCGCGCCGGACATCAAGGACGTCGTGCTCGAAGAGGGCCAGCCGCTGACGTTCGTCGCCGACTTCGAGACGATGCCGCCAATCGACCTCGGCGACTACACCGGCCTCACGCTGCGGAAGGAGCCGGCCGTGCTCGAAGTCGGCGCGGTCGACCAGGCGCTCGAGCGCCTGCGCCAGCAGGCGGCGCGATGGCAGCCCGGTCGAAGGCCGGCCGGCGGAGACAGGCGACACGCTGCTGCTCGACCTGACGCGGACGCGCCGGCGCCGGCTCGTCGCCCTGCCCGGCGAGACCGAGCCGCCGCCCGCGACGCCGCAGGACGACAAGCCAGAGATCCTTGCAGAGCGTCTCGGTCGAGCTTGGCAGCGACGGCCAACCCGCCGGGCTTCGACGACCACCTCGTCGGCACCGGGCCCGGCGACCAACGGACGTTCACCGCGACGCTGCCGACCGACTACGGCGTCGCCGAGCTGGCCGGGCGCGACGATGGACTACGACGTCACGGTGAAAGCCGTGCGGCGGAAGGAGCTGCCGGCGCTCGACGACGAGTTCGCCAAGGAGCTTGAGCGAGTTCGAGACGCTCGACGCGCTGCGCGACCGCGTGCGAACCGACCTGCAGCACGACGCCGAGCACGAGTCCGAGCACAAGCTGCGGCACGACCTGCTGCGGTCGCTGGCCGGCCGGATCCGCACGGCGCCGGCGGTGCTGGTCGACCGGGAGATCGACCGGCGGCTCGAGGAGTTCGTGCGCCGCCTGATGGACCAGGGCGTGGACCCGATGAAGGCCGGCATCGACTGGCAGGAGTTCCGCGACCGGCAGCGCCCGGCGGCCGAAGACACCGTCCGAGCACGCTGGTGCTGGACGAGATCGCGCGGCGGGAATACGATTGAGGCCACCGACGAAGATCTCGAGACAGGAGATCGCCAAGTTCGCCGAGCGATCGGGCCGGACGCCGACGGCGGTCCGGGCCCGGCTCGAGAAGGAAGGCAGGCCCTCGACCGGATCCGCGCGGGCATCCAGCCGCGAGAAGACGATGGCGTGGCTGCTCGAGAAGGCGAACGTCATGACGGGTGACGGCCTGAGGCCGAAGCAGATCCTGCCTCCAGGCGCGTCGATGGCCCGAGCCATCACCTTACTATGATCGCCATGGCCTGACTCCCGTTCCCAGCTCGTCCCGATGGTCGTCGAGCAGACCAACCGCGGCGAGCGCGCCTACGACATCTTCTCGCGGCTGCTCAAGGACAGCATCATCTTCATCGGCACGCCGATCGACGACGCGTCGCCAATCTGGTCATCGCGCAGATGCTGTTCCTCGAGGCCGAGGACCCGGAGCGCGACATCCTGCTCTACATCAACAGCCCGGGCGGCGTGATCACGGCCGGGCTGGCGATCTACGACACGATGCAGTTCATCAAGCCGGACGTGCAGACCTACTGCATCGGGCAGGCGGCGTCGTTGGCGGCGGTGCTGCTCGCGGCCGGGCGCCAAGGGCAAGCGCTTCTCGCTGCCGAACTCGCGGATCCTGATCCACCAGCCCTGGATGTCCGGGCTGGGCGGGCCAGGCCAGCGACATCGACATCCACGCCAGGGAAATCCTGCGCATGCGTGAGCGATTGAATGAAATCCTGGCCCACCACACGGGCCAGCCGCTCGCGCGTATCCAGGAAGATACGGACCGCGACTACATCATGGGCGCGGACCAGGCGAAGGAATACGGTATCATTGACGACGTCCTCAGCCGGCGAGCGTGAGTCGCGGCGCGGTCCTCGCTATCGGCCGTCCGACCGGGCGCCGATAATCAGGAGCGCGGGATGGGTCCATGACCACGAAGAAGACGGGCGAAACCGAAGTGCTCCGCTGCTCGTTCTGCAACAAGGATCAGAACGACGTCCGCAAGCTCATTGCCGGCCCGACGGTCTTCATCTGCGACGAGTGCGTCGAGGTCTGCAACGACATCATCGCCGACGACAACAAGTTCGATCGCGGCACGCGGTCGTCGCTGCCGATGCCGGTCGAGATCAAGAAGTTCCTCGACGAGTACGTCATCGGCCAGGAGCAGACGAAGAAGAAGCTGGCCGTCGCCGTCTACAACCACTACAAGCGCCTCGAGATCCAGAAGCAGGCGCGCGGCCGGCACGACGTCGAGCTGACCAAGTCGAACATCCTGCTCATCGGCCCGACGGGCACCGGCAAGACGCTGCTGGCGCAGACGCTGGCCCGGCTGCTCTCGGTGCCGTTCACGATCGTCGACGCGACGACGCTGACCGAGGCCGGGCTACGTCGGCGAGGACGTCGAGAACATCATCCTCAAGCTGCTGCAGGCGGCCGGCGGGCGACATCGAGAAGGCCCAGCAGGGCATCATCTACATCGACGAGGTCGACAAGATCTGCCGCAAGGACGAGAACCCGTCGATCACGCGCGACGTGTCGGGCGAGGGCGTCCAGCAGGCGCTGCTGAAGATCCTCGAGGGCACGGTGGCCAACGTGCCGCCGCAGGGCGGCCGCAAGCACCCGCACCAGGAGTTCTTCCAGGTCGACACGACGAACATCCTCTTCATCTGCGGCGGCGCGTTCGTCGGCCTCGACAAGCAGATTGCGCGCCGGCTCGGCAAGAAGACGATGGGCTTCAAGGCCGACGTGCAAGGCGCCCGTGAAGGACCCGGCGATCCTCGTCGAGCAGGTCGAGCCGGAGGACCTGATCAAGTACGGCCTCATCCCCGAGTTCGTCGGCCGCCTGCCGGTCGTCGGCACGCTGCACGAACTGGACGAGCCCGCGCTCATCCAGATCCTCACCCAGCCGCGCAACGCGATCACGCGGCAGTACCAGCGGCTGTTCGAATACGAGAACGTCAAGCTGCGCTTCACCGACGACGCCCTCGAGGCGATCGCCGAGGCCGCGCTGCGCCGGAAGATCGGCGCCCGCGGCCTGCGGATGATCATCGAGGACATCATGCTCGACCTGATGTACACGCTGCCCGGCCAGAAGAAGATCCGGGAGTGCGTCATCACGCGCGAGGTGGTAGAGTCGAAGGAGAAGCCGATCACGGTCATCGAGAAGGCCGGGTAGGCGTCGGCATCTCAACGGACCTGACCATGGATCAATACGAAACACTCCCGGTCGTTCCGCTGCGGGACGTCGTCGTCTTCCCGCACATGATGATGCCGTTCGTCATCGGACGGCCGTCGTCCACGCGCGCGCTCGAGCACGCGCTGGCCACCGACAAGAAGATCTTCCTGGCGGCCCAGCACGACGCGGCGGTCGACGATCCGCAGCCCGCGGACATCTACACGATGGGCTGCGTCGCCAACATCGTGCAGTCGCTGAAGCTGCCGGACGGCAACATCAAGGTCCTCGTCGAGGGCGTCGAGCGCGCCCGCGCGGTCGAGTGGAAGGAAGACAAGGGCTTCTACCGCGTCACCGTCAAGCTGATCCCGAAGAAGGGCGAGACCGCCGCCGACGCCGAGGGCGTCATGAGCCGCGTCGTCTCGCTGTTCGAGCAGTACATCAAGCTCTCGAACAACCTGCAGTACGACGCGATGATCGCGGCCGTGCGCGTGGACGACCCGTCGCGCCTGGCCGACACGATCGCCGCGCACCTCCAGGTGGGCGTCGAGGAGAAGCAGAATCTGCTCGAGATCGTCGCCCCCGTCGAGCGCCTCGCCCGCATCGTCGCCGTCCTCGAAGCCGAGGTGGACAAGCTCCAGGTGGACCGCCGCATCCAGTCGCGCGTGAAGAAGCAGATGGAGAAGGCGCAGAAGGAGTACTACCTCAACGAGAAGATGAAGGCGATCCAGCGCGAGCTGGGCCGCAAGGACGAGAAGGGCAACGAGGTCGACGAGCTCAAGAAGAAGATCGAACAGGCCCGGATGCCGAAGGAAGTCGAGGGCAAGGCGATCGAAGAGCTGCGCCGCCTCGAGTCGATGCCGCCGATGTCGGCCGAAGCGACCGTCTCGCGCAACTACCTCGACTGGCTGATCGCGGTGCCCTGGCACAAGAAGACCAAGGAGAGCCGCGACCTCAAGCGCGCCGAGCACATCCTGCACGAGGATCACTTCGGCCTCGAGAAGATCAAGGAACGGATCCTCGAGTTCCTGGCCGTGCGCGTGCTGGTGAAGAAGCCGAAGGCGACGATCCTGACGTTCGCCGGCCCCCCGGGCGTCGGCAAGACGTCGCTCGCCAAGTCGATCGCCCGCGCGATGAACCGCAAGTTCGTGCGCCTGTCGCTCGGCGGCGTGCGCGACGAGGCGGAAATCCGCGGCCACCGCCGCACGTACATCGGCGCGTTTCCCGGCCAGATCATCCAGATGATGAAGAAGGCCGGAACGATGAACCCGGTCTTCCTGCTCGACGAAGTCGACAAGATGTCGATGGACTTCCGCGGCGATCCGTCGGCGGCGCTCCTCGAGGTGCTCGACCCCGAGCAGAACAACACGTTCCTCGACCACTACCTCGACGTCGAGTACGACCTGTCGCACGTGATGTTCATCTGCACGGCCAACGTCCTCCACACGATTCCGCAGGCGCTGCGCGACCGCATGGAGGTGCTGCAGCTCGCCGGCTACACCGAGCAGGAGAAGATCGAAATCGCGCGGCGCTTCCTCGCGCCGAAAGCGATCGAGGGCGCGGGCCTCAGCGGCGCCAACCTGACGATTCGGCGACGACGCGTTCCAGACCATCATCCAGCGGTACACGCGCGAAGCCGGCGTGCGCAATCTCGAGCGCGAGATCTCGTCGATCTGCCGCAAGGTCGCGCGCAAGGTGGTGGTCGAAGGCAAGACCTTCGCCGAGACCGTCGACGCCGCCAAGGTCACCGAATACCTCGGCGTCCCGCGCTTCCGGCCGTCCGTCGCCGAAGAGAAGAACGAGATCGGCATCGCGACGGGCCTGGCGTGGACGGAAGTCGGCGGCGAGCTGCTCGTCACCGAAGCGACGCTCATGCCCGGCCGCGGCCGCCTGACGCTCACCGGCAAGCTCGGCGACGTCATGCAGGAATCCGCGCAGGCGGCCATGAGCTGGGTCCGGTCGAAATCCGAAGTGCTCGGCATCCCGCGCGACTTCAACCGCCGGACGGACGTGCACGTGCACATCCCGGAAGGCGCGATCCCGAAGGACGGGCCGTCGGCCGGCATCACGCTGGCCACCGCCCTGGTTTCGGCCCTCACGCAGGTGCCCGCCCGCCGCGACGTCGCCATGACCGGCGAGATCACGCTGCGCGGCAAGGTGCTGCCCATCGGCGGCGTGAAGGAGAAGGTGCTGGCCGCCCACCGCGCCGGCCTCACCAACATCATCCTGCCGAAGGACAACGAGAAGGATCTGGCGGACATCCCGAAGAACGTGCTGGATGTCCTCAAGCTCTACCTCGTCGAGACGATGGACGAGGTGCTCAAGACGGCGCTCGACGGGCCGCTGCCTGCGGCCCCACCGCCCGCTGCCGAATCCGAGCTTCCAGGCGAGCTCGGCACGCGTCACTGACGCTCGTCCGCGCTACCGCGCCAAGCGATTTACCAGGCGGGGCACGCTGGGCAGTGGGTTGCCCAGATTCGCCGCCGCCCTTCCAGTCGGCGCCGGCATCAGCCAACCCGGTTCGGCACTGGACGTGGCGCACTTCTTGCCCTTGAACAGGGCATGAGTCGTTCGATCAGCTACGCGATCTGCGCCCTGTCGACTCTCGCGGTCGTCGGGTGCGGCGCCACGACACCGACCACGCCGGCCGGCGTCGGTCTGCGCGTGACGAGCCTGCAGCCGGCGCAAATCACGCAGAGCGACAGCCCGCAGGTGCTGAGCGTCACCGGATCCGGCTTCGTCGCCGGTCTGGTCGTCAGCCTGACCGACCCCACGGGGGTGACACGCACGTTCGATAGCGCGGCCATCCAGTCCCTGCAGCCGACGTCGTTTCGAATCACCGCGACGCTCGATCTGTCAGGCTCGTACTCGCTCCAGACGGGGATACCGTCGGGCGACACCTCGACGCCCTTCACGTTCGTCGTTCAAGCGTCCGGGCAGGCCTCGACGCCGCACATCGACGCCGTCACGCCAGCGTCCACCACCCATAGTTCTGCCGCGCAGATCGTCCAGCTGACGGGCACGGGATTCTCGGCGGGGCTGACGGTGACCGTCACGGACCCGAGCGGCGCCGCGATGACGTTCGCCGGGACCGAGCTCGGCGCGACGACGTCGACAACGTGCCAGCTGGCGCCGGTACTGAGCGTCGTGGGCACGTATTCCGTGTACGTGACGAACGCGGATGGCCAGACGTCGAACGTCGTCACGTTGATCGTCTTGTGACGCGGCGTGCCGCTCCCCGGCTCGACGCACCAGGAGGCGTCATGACCACACAATTCATTTCCGACGCGCAGACCCGGACGACGCTGGTCATCACCGAGACGCACGTCAATGCAGCGCTGTTGCTCGTCTCGCGCCTGCTCTTCGGCGGGTACTTCGTCTACGCGGGCATGGGGCACTTCATGCATCACGCGACGCTGGCGGCGTACGCCGCGTCACGCGGCGTACCCGCGGCGGATCTCGCCGTGCTCGGCACGGGCCTGCTGCTGATCGCGGGCGGCACGAGCATCGCGGCGGGGATCGCGCCCAAGGTTGGCGCGATCTTCATCGCCGTCTTCCTGCTGGGCGTGACACCCATCATGCACGCCTACTGGAACGACGCGGATCCCGCTCAGCGCGCGAACGACCTCGTGAACTTCACGAAGAACCTGGCCCTGCTCGGAGCGGCGGGGCTGGTCGCGGCGATCCCCGAGCCGTGGCCCTTGTCGCCGCAGCGTCGGGTCTTCGAGGTGTAGCGATCGGCCCGGACGACGCCCTCGACGCCGAGCCGCAGGCGCCGCAGGCGCCTTTCACTTCACGGCGAGGGCGACGAGGGCGGCATTGGTTCCCGAGCCGGTCGCCGTGACGATGAACTGCCGTCCCGACGAGGTGCGGTAGGTCATGGGCGTGGCGGACGGCGGACGCGGCAGCATGAGGTGCCAGATCTCCTCGCCGGTCCGCGCGTCGAGCGCGTGCATGGCTCGGTCGTCGGCCGTGCCGCCAATCACGAGCCCGCTGGCTGTGACGATGACGCCGGGTGCGCCCGGCGAGCCGAGCGCCTTGGGCAGCGCGGCGTCCTTGAGCGCCGGGTTGTTGCGAAGCGACGGCATGTCGCCAAACGGCACGCGCCACGCGATGTCGCCGGTGTTCAGGTCGATCGCGACGACCTCTCCGTACGGCGGGTTGACGAGCGGCAGCCGCCCGCCGCGCCCCCCTCGCCCGCGACCGCCCGCACCGCCGGCTGCCGCGCGCCTCAGGCGGCCCGCTTGCCGGCCCCACGAAGGACGTGCTGCCCTGCGCGCCCGCGTACTCGGCATCGGTCTCGCCCGCGCCGCGGATTGGCCTGCGCGCCCGGCACGATGCGGATGATCGCGGGCGAGTGACTCGATCTTGACGTACAGCGCCCCGACGCGCGGTCGAACGCGGATCCGCCCCAGTTCGCGCCGCCGATCACGCCCGGACGCTGGAACGATCCCTGCACCGACGGCGGCGTGTACAGCGGCCCGAGCCGGATCCTGCCGAGCTCCTCGCTGCGCCGCCGCCTGCAGCGCCGGCGTCAGGTCGAACGCGTCGTCGAGCGTCATGCCCTGCGGAGTGAACGGCGCCGGGCGCGTCGGGAACGGCTGCGTCGGCCACGCGTGCTCGCCGGGCACGTCGCTCGCGCGGCACCGGCCGCTCCTCGATCGGCCACATCGGCTTGCCCGTCACGCGATCGAACACGAACGCGAAGCCCTGCTTCGTGAGCTGCACGACGCCGTCGATCGGCGCGCCCGCCGACGCGTCATCGTCACGAGCGCTCGGCGCCGACGCCGGGTCGTAGTCCCACAAGCCGTGGTGCGCGATCTGGAAGTACCACTTGCAGCACGCCGGTCGCGGCGTCGAGGCACACGATCGAGTCGCCGTACAGACTCTGCGCCGGGCCGCCGGCCGCCGTAGAAGTCGTTGCTCGGCGTGCCGACCGGCAGATAGACGAGCCCGCGCGCCTCGTCGAGGCTCATCGGCGCCCAGACGTTCGTGTGGCCCGGTGATCTTCCACGAGTCGCCGCCCCACGTGTCGCGCCGGCCTCGCCGTGGCCGGGCACGGTGTGAAAGCTCCACACCTGCCGGCCGGTGTGCGCGTCGAACGCGCGGACGTCGCCGGGCGGGTCCTGCCGGTACGTCAAGCCGGTCGCCCACGCCGTTGCCGAGGATCACGAGGTCCTTGTAGACGACCGGCGGCGACGTGTTCGTGTAGCGCTTCGGATCGACCGGCCAGCGCAGCCCCTTGGTGAGATCGACGACGCCGTGGTCGCCGAATGCCGTCGACCGGCTGCCCGGTCGCTGCGTCGAGGCAGAACAGGCGCGCGCGGCTGTTGAGGAAGATGCGCAGCCGCCGTCCGTCGCGCCAGGCGGCGACGCCGCGGTGGACGAAGCCGGTGCCGTTCGGCGGCTGCCCGTCCTCGTAGGCCTGCGGATCGAAGACCCACCGCTCCGCGCCGGTCTCGGCGTCGAGCGCGGCGACGCGGTTGTACGGCGTGATGACGTACAGCACGTCGTCGATCATCAGCGGCGTGTCCTCGAACGACCCCGGCCTGGCGCCCGGCGGCGCCGTCGACCTGATCGTCGCCCGTCTTCCACTCCCAGGCGACGTCCACGCTTGCGATGTTGGCGCGATCGATGTCGGTGAGCGGCGAATAGTGCGTCGCGGCGGCGTCGGCCGCGTAGACCGGCCATTCCTGCATGGAGGCGGGCGCCGCGGCGGCCGCCATCACGCCCGCGGCCGCGGAGATCACGACGAAAAGGCGGGTGCGCATGATCGGGTATCTCTGGCACCACTCGGGGCGCTTGTGCCGCGAGAGTTGTCCGGATGGCCGGTCGAGTTCTCTTAGAATCTGCCCATGACCTACCGCTTCGGCCCGTTCGTGGCCGACCGGGCGGCGTACCGCGTGACGCGCGGCGGCACGCCTCTCGACCTCACGCCGAAGCTCCTGGACCTGCTCTTCTACCTGCTGGAACGCCCCGCCACGCTCGTCACGAAGGAAGCCCTGCTCGAAGGGGTGTGGCCTGACGCGAACGTGACGGACAACGCGCTCGCTCAGGCGGTGTCCGAGCTGCGGAGCACTATCGGCGACGACCCCGCCGAACCGACGTACATCCGGACGGTCGCGCGGCGCGGGTATCGATTCGTCGCGCCGGTCGAGACCACCGATCAGCGGCCGGCGGCTGTCGGCGAGCGCTCCGGGGAGGCGGGGGCGAGGCCATCGCCATCATCGACGCCGGCGCGTCGCCGTGCTCGACTTCGCGAACGTCTCGCACGACCCTGAGCTTGCGTGGCTGGCCGCGGGGATCGCGGAGACCGTGACCAGCGACCTCGGGCGCCTCGAGCGCTTCCGTGTCATCGACCGCTGGCGCGTCGCCCAGGCCGCGCGCCAGACCGACGGCTCCGCGCAGCAGATGGCCGAGGCGCTCCAGGTCACGCACGTCGTCGCGGGCAGCTTTCAACGCCAGGGGGCGCAGCTGCGCATCACGGCGCGGCTCATCGACGCGGCCAGCGGCGACAGTCTCGCTGACGCGAAGGTCGATGGCCCGCTGGACGACGTGTTCGCGCTGCAGGACGGGATTGTCCGGGGCTTCAGCCAGGCGCTCGGCACGCCGGTCGCGGGCGACCGCCGCCTGGGCGTGCGGGAGACGGCGAATCTCGACGCGTACCGCTCGTACACCGAGGGCTGGCTGAAGGTCGAGAGCCTCGACACGACGCTCGTGCCCGGCGCGATGGCTGACTTCGAGCGCGCGATTGCCCGCGATCCGCGCTACGCCATGGCGTATGCGGGCCTGGCAAGCGCCGAGCTCGTCGCCTACGAGATGTCGCGCATGGCGCCCGATCCGGACAGCCGCGCGCTCGCGTCCGGCATCGAGCACGCACGGCGCGCCATCGCTCTCGATCCGCGCCTCGCGGAAGCGCACGCAACGTTGTCGTTCCTGCTCGTGAGCGCCGGCGAGTTCGAGGACGCCCGCGCCGCGGCGGCGACCGCGGTGTCGCTGGAACCCGACAGCTGGCGGCATCAGTACCGGCTGGGACATGCCCTCTGGGGCGACGCGCGGCTGCGCGCCTTCGAGCGCGCGCTGGCGATCTACCCGCAGTTCGCGTATGCGAGGTTCGAGATGGCGATGGTGTTCGTCGCGCGCGGACATCTGGGCGATGCCGAGCAGGTCGTGCGTCAGGGTGTGATCGAACAGGATCGCCAGAAGCTGGCCGGCGACCGGTTCCCGTCAATCGGCTTCCACTGGCTGCTCGGCGCCCTGGAATCAGCGCGCGGACGACACGCGCATGCCATCGCCGAATTCAACGAGGAGCTGGACACAGCCGATCGGCGGCGCGTCTATGGACCGGAGTACGGCGCCGTCGCGCTCGTCGCTCGTGGCCACGCCGAGCTGGCGACCGGGCGGATCGACGCGGCGCTCACGTCGTTTGCCGCCGCGCGTCTGCACGTCGAGGACTATCCGCGCGCCTGGCTGGGCGAGGCGTGCGCGCGTGCGGATCGGGGAGAGGCGAAGGCCGTCGAGGAGGCTCGGCGGCACGCGCGCCGGGCGCTGGAACGCTACGAGCGGACGGGGCGCGCGCACGACGCGCTCTACCTCGGCGCCTGCGCGGCCGCCGTCGAGGGCAACCACGCCGCCGCCCTCAATCGGCTCGACCAGCTCCTGCGCACGATGCCGGCGAGCCACCTTGGATGGACCGTGCCCATCGAGCCGGTGTTCCGGCCGCTGGGCGGATTGGCCGGATTCAACGCGATTCTCGAACGGCTGGCGGCCCGCGCCCGGTAACGGGCCGATTTCACCCTTTCTCACCCTTCTTCACGAGCGTCTCAGGACTTGGCGGCCGCGGCCGAAATACCTTCAGGGCTGACACCAAGGAGCGGACCGATGGCGGCAGGCAGCTACCGCAAGACGCTCGGCCAGCGCGGCGTGTGGGCCTTTCTGTGGACGCAGTTCCTCGGCGCGTTCAACGACAACGTCTTCAAGATCGTCGTGATTCTCATCGCCGCGACGTCGCCGGGCCAGGAGGCGACCGCCACGTCGCGCTCGCCGGCGCGCTGTTCATCGCGCCGTTCCTGCTCTTCTCCGGCTACGCCGGCGATCTCGCGGATCGCTTCAGCAAGCGGCGCGTGCTGATCGCGATGAAAGTCTTCGAGATCGCCGCGATGGCGCTGGCCGTGCCCGCGCTTGCCTCTGGCCGATTCGACGTCCAGCTGGGCGTGCTGTTCCTGATGGGCGTGCAGGCGACGTTCTTCAGCCCGGCCAAGTACGGCATCGTGCCGGAGCTGGTCGGCGACCGCGATCTGTCGCGAGCGAACGGGTTGCTCGAGATGAGCACGTTCGTCGCGATCGTGCTCGGCACGGCGATCGGCGGTCCGCTCCTCGTGCTGTGGCGCGATCGCCCTGCCTGGATTGGCGTCGTGCTGACCGCCGTCGCGGTGGCCGGCACGCTGGCCAGTTTGCGGATTCCCGACGTCCGCCCGGCGCGCCCGGACGGCCGAGTGTCCTGGAATCCGTTCGGGGAGACGTGGCAGGCGCTCCGGCGCGTGTACCCGGACCGAACGCTGTGGATGACCATTGTCGGCATCTCGTACTTCTGGTTGCTCGGCGCGCTGCTCCAGATGGCGCTGGCGCTGTTCGGCCGCGACGCGATTCACGTCGCCGAATCGGAGATCTCGTGGCTCATGACGGCGCTGGCACTCGGCATCGGCGCGGGCAGCCTGGCGGCGGGCCGGCTGTCGGGCGACAAGGTGGAACTCGGCCTCGTCCCGGCCGGCTCCTTCGGCATGGGCGTGTTCAGCCTGTGGCTCGCGTGGGCGCCGACGTTCGGACAGGCCCTCGCCGCGCTCGCGTGCGTCGGGTTCTTCGGCGGCTGGTTCGTCGTGCCGCTCAACGCGCTCGTCCAGCAGCGGCCGGACGCCGGCGAGAAGGGCCGCGTGCTGGCGGCCAACAACGTGCTCAACACGATCGGCATCGTGCTCGCGTCGGCCGCGCTCGCCGTGCTCGGCGACGTCCTGCACCTCTCGATCCGATCGACGATGCTCGTCGCGGGCGTCTTCACGCTGGTGTCGAGCGTCTACGTGCTGGCGATCCTGCCGGACTTCTTCGTGCGATTCGTGCTGTGGCTCATCACGCACACGGTGTACCGCATCAAGATCATTGGCCGACCGAACATCCCGCAGCGCGGGCCGGCGCTGATCATCGCGAACCATGTCTCGATGGTCGACGGCGCGCTCGTCGGCGCGTGCGTCCAGCGCTTCGTGCGGTTCCTGGTGTACGGGCCGTACTTCCGCAGGCCGCTGGTCCGCGGGCTGCTGGAGCGGATGCACGCGATTCCGGTCACGGCCGGCGACCGTCGCGAAGTGCACGAGGCCATCGAACAGGCGCGGGCCGCGCTCGTCGCGGACCACGTGGTCTGCATCTTCGCGGAGGGCGCCGTCAGCCGGACCGGCAACCTGCTGCCGTTCAAGCGCGGCTTCGAGCACATCGTGAGGGGCCTCGACGTGCCGATCATTCCGGTCTATCTGGATCGGGTCTGGGGCAGCATCTTCAGCTTCAAGCGCGAGCGGTTCTTCTGGAAGCTGCCGCGAGCACCTGCCCTACCCTGTCACCGTGGCTTTCGGGGATCCGCTGTCGTCCACGACCGGCGCGAACGAGGCGAAGCTGGCGATCATGGAGCTGGGCGCCGAGGCGATGCGGCATCGCCGGGCGCCGTCCGATCGGCTGCACCGCGGCGTTCGCCCGGGTGGCGCGGCGCCGGCCGTGGCGTCTGGCCATGGCGGACAGCACCGGTCAGGAAGCTGACGTTCGGCCGCGCCCTCATGGCGTCGATCGTGCTCGGCCGGGTGCTCGGACGGCGCACGCCGGGCGAGGAGAACGTCGGCTTGCTGCTGCCCGCGTCGGTCGGCGGCGCGCTCGCCAACATCGCGACCTACATGGCGGGCAAGGTGCCGGTCAACCTGAACTTCACCATCGGGCCGGACGCGCTCGACACGGCCGTCAGGCAGGCCGAGCATCCGAGACGATCGTCACGTCGCGCTGTCTTCATCCGGAAAGCGGGCATCGAGCCGCCGCCCGGCGATGGTGTTCCTCGAGGACCTCGCGCAGACCATCGGCGCCGGCGACGAAGCATCGCGGCGACTGCCCTCAGCGCCTGCTTCACGCCCGCGCGCTGCGCTCGGCGCGCCGCGGCCGGCGACGCGTCGGACGTCTCGCGACGATCGATCTTCTCGAGCGGCAGCACCGGCGTCCCGAAGGGCGTGATGCTCTCGCACGCCAACATCCTCGCGAACGTCGACTCGCTCGCGCAGATCTTCCCGATGACGAAGGAGGACTGCTTCCTCGGCGTCCTGCCGTTCTTCCATTCGTTCGGCCTCACCGGCACGCTCTGGTTCCCGCTGCTCGCAGGGCGTGCGCTCGCGTATCCACCCGAATCCGATGGACGCCAAGACGGTCGGCGAGATGTGCCGGGAGCACCGCGCGACGCATGCTCATCAGCACGCCGACGTTCTGCCAGGCCTATATGCGCCGCTGCACGCAGGCGAACAGTTCGCGCACCTCAAGTACGCGATCGTCGGCGCCGAGAAGCTGCGCGAGCCGCTGGCGACGGCCTTCCGCGAGCAGTTCGGCATCGACGCTGCTCGAGGGCTACGGCTGCACGGAGATGGCGCCGGTCGTGGCCGTCAATCGGCCCGAACGTCACACGACGGCCGCCGAGCGGCAGATCGGCAACGAAGCCCGGCTCGGTCGGACATCCGATTCCCGGAGTCGCCGCCAAGATCGTCGATCCAGCAGACCGGCGAAGGCCCGCTCTTCGACCGCGAGGGCCTGCTGCTCGTCAACGGGCCCAACCTCATGCAGGGCTACCTGAACCAGCCGGAGCGCACGGCCGAGGTCATGCGCGACGGCTGGTACGTCACCGGCGACATCGGCGCGATCGACGAGGACGGCTTCATCTTCATCACGGATCGGCTCTCGCGCTTCAGCAAGATCGGCGGCGAGATGGTGCCGCACGTCCGGATCGAGGAAGCCATCAACGCGATCCTCGGCGAGGCCGCGTGCGGCGGTGACGGCCGTGCCCGACGCGGTCAAGGGCGAGCGCCTCATCGCGTTCTACACACGCACCGACGTCCCGCCCGACGCGCTCTGGGAGCGGCTCTGCGCGACCGATCTGCCGAGGCTCTGGCTCCCCAAGCGCGAGGCGCTCCTGCACCTCGACGCGATCCCGACGCTCGGCACCGGCAAGACTGACCTGCGGCGGCTGCGCGAGCTGGCCGCCGAGCGTACCGGCGTCGCCGTCTAGTGTCCTGTCACAGTAGATAGTGAAACATATTGCGCGGTCCGTTCGGACCTGCTCTACATGGAGGCGAGCATGCGAACAGGACGACGCAAGGCGCCGTTGAGTCTGACCGTCGATGAACAGCAACGATTGGAGTCGCTCGCGCATCGATCGCGATCGGCGGCCGCCCTGGCGCGCCGGGCGCGCATCATCCTGGCGTGTGCCGAGGGCACGGACGGCAAAGTCGTGGCCCGACGGCTGCATGTCACGCCGGCGACGGTGTCGAAGTGGCGCGGCCGGTTCGTGCGTGAGCGTCTCGACGGTCTGTCCGATGAACCGCGTCCCGGAGCCAAGCGAAAGATCACCGATGAACAAGTGGAAGCCGTCGTGATCCGCACGCTCGAGACCAAGCCGCAGGGTGCGACCCATTGGAGCACACGCAGCATGGGCAAGGCGATGGGGTCTGGATCGGATGGCGATCAGTCGCATTTGGCATGCCTTCGGCTTGCAGCCCCATCGCAGCGAAACGTTCAAACTGTCGAACGATCCGTTGCTCGTCGAGAAAGTGCGCGACATCGTCGGCCTGTACTCTGGACCCGCCGCAGCATGCGGCGGTGTTCTGTGTCGATGAGAAGCCGCAGATTCAAGCGCTCGATCGCACGCAACCCCTGCTGCCCATGCAGCCTGGACAGATCGAGCGGCGGACGCACGATTACAAACGGCACGGGACGACCACGTTGTTCGCGGCGCTGGACGCGAAGACCAGCGAAGTGATCACCCAGTTTCACCAACGCCATCGGTCGGCCCAATTCCGCGAGTTCCTGGATCTGATCGACCGCCAAGTGCCGGCGTCGCTGGACGTGCACATCATCATGGACAACTACAGCACGCACGCTAAGACACCGCTGATTCGGAACTGGTTCGCGAAGCGGCCGCGGTTCCACGTGCACTTCACCCCCACTCACGGTCCTGGCTCAGCCTGGTCGAGCGCTGGTTCGCCGAGTTGACCAACAAGCAACTCCGGCGCGGCGCGTTCAAAAGCGTGCCTCAACTGAAAGCGGCGATTCTCGAATTCATTGCGGCGCATCAAGCCGATCCGAAGCCGTTCGTCTGGACCAAGAGTGCCGACCAGATTCTCGCGAGCATCGCCCGATTCGCTGCTGCGGACCGCTAACCTGCGGGCCGCGCAATATGTTTCACGAACCACTGTGGCGGCACACTAGCGGCTGGGAGATGAGGATCAGGAGCGCCGGCTCCGAAAACCGGCCGAGATCGGCGAGCGAGCCTTTCGCGCGCGGATTTCTCCATTCAGGCCGGACTTCTCGATTCACGTTGGACTTCAGGTACCTCGCGGACTTCTAATGGTCCCCATGCGCTCGCGTGCGTTTCGCGCCGTCGGTCCGGTCTCCGAGGTGGGCCACGGCCTGTGGGGCATGGGCGGCTGGACCGGATCGGACGACGAGGAGTCGATCGCCGCGCTCGAACGCGTCGATCGCGCTCGGCTGCACGTTCTTCGATACGGCGCTCGCCTACGGACAGGGCAAGAGCGAGTCAGCTACTCGGCCGCGTGCTCGCGCAATCATCGCGACAAGCCCCTCATCGTCGCCACGAAGATCCCGCCGAAGAATCTGAAATGGCCGGCCCTCGCCGGAGTACGCGCTGACCGAGGTCTTCCCCGCCGATCACATCCGGCGTTCGACCGAAACGAGCCTGCGCAACCTCGGACGGTCGTCGGTCGACCTGCAGCAGTTTCACGTCTGGACCGACGCGTGGGCGGACGACGAACGCTGGCAGCGCGCGGTGGACGATCTCAAGCGCGAGGGCCTGATTCGCGCCTTCGGCATCAGCGTCAATCGCTGGCAGCCGACGAATGTCATTCAGGCGTTGCGGACCAGGCTCGTGGACAGCGTGCAGGTCGTCTACAACCTCTTCGACCAGAATCCCGAGGACGAGCTGTTCCCGGCGTGCCGCGAGCTGGGCGTCGCCGTCATCGCGCGCGTGCCGTTCGACGAAGGCAGCCTGACCGGCACGCTGACGCTCGACATGCCGCTGGCCGGAAGGCGACTGGCGGAACCTCTACTTCACGCCGCGAACAGCTGGCGGCGACCCTCGGGCGCGTCGACGCCGTCCGCCGCGACCTCCCGCCGGGATGACGCTGCCCGAGCTGGCCCTCCGCTTCATCCTCGCCAACCCGGACGTCACGACCGTCATCCCAGGCATGCGCCGGCCGCGACACGTCGATGCCAACCTGGGCATCTCAGACGGGCAGGCGCTCGCGCCGGCGTTACGGGAGCGCTTTCGGCGTCACCGGTGGCTGCGCTCACATGTGGTTGTGTGAGAGGGACTTAGTCCACGGTGCCAGGGTCCAGTGAGCACCCAGCACGTGGCACGCGGCACCCTGCACGCTGCCTTGCTATACTGTCCTTTTGGCGATGTCCGTGAGGAGCTGACTGTGAAGCCCGGGATTCATCCGAAGTATCAGGAAGTCGAAGCGCGCTGCGCGTGCGGCAACACGTTCAAGACGCGGTCGACGAAGCCGGAGCTGCACCTCGAGATCTGCAATCAGTGCCACCCGTTCTTCACGGGCCGGCAGAAGCTGATCGACACCGAAGGCCGCGTCGAGCGCTTCACGAAGCGGTTCGGCGCGCAGACGGCCGAGGCGCGCAAGCAGGCGACCAAGGCCGCCAAGGCGAGCAAGACGGCGAAGGCCAGCAAGACCCAGCCGTCGGCCTAGCGATCCTCGGCGTTCTCGGTGAGCGTTCGTACGTCCTCGGTCCGCTCTTCGTCCGCCTCAACAACTTTCGATTCAATCGCTCCAGCCGGTGCGCGGCGTCCTCGCGCCGCGCCGGCCGCGACGGTGTCTGCGGCCAGCGCCTCGGCGAATCGCCTGGCGGTCGTCGAGATCCCGCGCGCGGTGCTCGTGGTGGATGGCCAGCGCTTCGATGGCGCGCCGCTCTAGCGCGGCTCGGCTCGCCGCTGCGCGGCACGAGATCCAGCACGTCCTGCCAGGCGGCCGCGGCTTCCTCGAAGCGGCGCGCCCGGCGACGAAGCACGGCCAGGCCGGCCAGCGCCGCGCGCGCGTACCGTCGCGATCGCCGGACGCCGCCGCAAGCTCGTACGCCCGGGCGGCGCGATCGTCGTCTCCGGCGCGCTCGTAGAGACGGCCGAGGGCGATCTGCTCTCCCGACGACGCGCACGCTTCGGGCCCGCCCCGGGCGAGCCGCAGCGCCCGTGCGCGTGACGACCGCGAGCGACAGCAGATCCTGCCGGTTGTGCTCGAGCACGCCCTCGACCGTGCTTGGATCGCCGGTGCGCAGGAACTGGAAATAGCGCGTCGGGATCTCGAAGCCGGCACGTCGCCGAAGCGCTGGAAGCCGAGGACCGACGCTCGAGCGCTGACAGAGCTGCAGCCCGATCGCCAGGCGTCGCAGTCGCCGCTGCCCCACAGCCGGCGCGCGGGCGGCGAGCATGTCGAAGTGCGGCAGGTCGCCGGTCGGCGTCGGACGGCGATGGAAGGCCCAGCGCATGTCCATCACCGGCACGTCGAACGTGCGGCCGTTGAATGTGACGAGCAGCGACGCGTCGTCGAACAGCTCCGCGAGCCCGTCGAGCATCGCGCGCTCGCCGGCCGGGCCGCTCAGAAAGAACTGGCGCACGCGAAAGCCTTCGTCCTCGAACCAGCCGCAGCCGGCGAGGAAGGCGAGGGTGCCAGCGCCGCCGCTGAGGCCGGTCGTCTCGATGTCGAAGAAGACCAGGCGCGTCTGCCCACGACGCGGCGCCGGCCAGGCGCGGATCGAAGCAGCGCGATCGGCGCCGCGGCGTCGGCGACGCAATCGGCGACGCGGACGTCGGCCGTGCCACGAGTGCGCATGGTAGAGACGATCGACGGCGACGCACGTGCCGCGCGACGTGTCGTGGACGACGCCGCCCAGGTCCGCGGCCGTTCGTGCGACGTCGCGTCCGCCCTCGACGTCGGGCACGTAGGTCAGCTCGCGCAGCGCGGCGGGCTGCGACGGCCGAGTGCCGCTCCTGGGCGTCGTCCTTGACGATTCGGCGGAGGCGGGCAGCGAGGTCGCGCATGGCGATCAGGCCGCCGCGCGCGCCGGCCGCCAGCGCCCGAAGCAGGCGCGAGGCGACCGCCTTCGCCAGCGGTCCCGTCGCGCCTTCAGGGCCGACGCACGACGGACAGCCCGACTCGCACGGGCAGCCGTCGATCAGCTCGCGCGTGCGCGCGATCAGCTCCTCGTGCATGCCGAACAGCGGCTCGCTGAAGCCGATGCCGCCCGGATAGTTGTCGTACAGAAAGATCATCGGCTCCGCCGACAGCGCCTCCGGCTGTCCCGCCGCGCGCCTTACCGCCCAGCCGCGCGCCGCCCTCGAGACTTACCCCGTCCACCGACAGCCCGAGATCGTGCCGATCGCACATCAGCAGCAGCGGCGCGATGTTGTGCATCGCAAACGCGAGCCCGACGACGCCGTCGCGCCGGTCGGCGCGGCTGTACGGCAGCGCGCGCCATCACGTCGGCGGGAATCGTCAGCCAGTACGACGTCGTGTGCATCTGCTGCTCGGGCAGGTCCAGCTCGCCCGACCCGACGTTCTCGTTCGTGTAGAACTTGATCTTCTTGAACCCGACCACGCGCGAGACGACGTGGACCTCGCCGTGAGACGCAGGCGCCGGCAGCGTTCGCGACAGCTGGGCACTGGGGCGCGCTGCGGGCTCAGCTCGTGGCGGACCGACGGCTCGTCGTCACGGTCGTCGGTCGATGCCGCGCCGCCAGCGCGTGCCACGTCGGCCACGGCCTCGACGGCCGCGACGCCGCGATCGCCTGATCAAACGTCTCGAGGATCGTGACCTTCGTGTACGTGATCGCGTCCGTGTAGTAGTCGCACTCGACCGCGCGCACGAACGCCTTGCGGCCCTCGAAGTCGAGCCGCTCGACCTGGAACAGCTGGCCTTCGACGATGTAGATGGCCTTCTCGTGCAGCGTCGACGGCCCGCTCGTGAAGTCCGTCTCGCCGATCACGCGCTCGCCGTCGGTCGATGTCGACGACGACGAAGTTGTCGGACGTGACCGATCGCAGGCTGACCGCGTCGGCCGGATACGACTCCTGCGTCCACTGCCACTGCCCGTCGGCGAGATGGACGAAGCCCTCCTCGGCCAGCACCGACGAGCACCTCCTGGACGTTGATCGATGCCGAACGACTCGTCGGCCGTGAACGGCAGCTCGAACGCCGCGCACTTCACGTGATCGAGCAGGATGTGCAGGTTGTCCGGGATTGACGAGCGCGTGCTCCGGCGACGCGCCGAAGAAATACTCCGGGTGGCGCACGACGAACTGATCGATCGGCGCGCTCGACGCGACGAGCACCGCCGCCGATCGGCCCGGAGCGCCGGCCGGCGCGCCCGGCGCGCTGCCAGGTCGCGGCAATCGTGCCCGGATAGCCGGCCATGACCGCGACGTCGAGCGCGCCGATGTCGATGCCGAGCTCGAGCGCGTTGGTCGACACGACGCAGCGCACGTCGCCGCTGCGCAGGCCGCGCTCGATCTCGCGGCGCCGCAGCGGCAGGTAGCCGCCGCGATAGCCGCGAATCACGTCCGCCGCGCCCGGCGGGCCCGCAAACGCGTCCTTCAGATACGTCGTCAGGATCTCCGTCGCGAGCCGGCTCTGCGCGAAGACGATGAGCTGCAGGCCGCGCTTCAGGAACTCGATCGCCACGCGGCGCGTCTCGGCCAGGTACGACCGCCGGATGCCCAGCTGCGCGTTGACGACCGGCGGATTGACGAAGAGAAAGAACTTCTCGCCGCGCGGCGCGCCGCTCTTGCTCGACCAGCTCGAACGGCTCGCCCGACGAGCCGCTCGGCCAGCTCGCGCGGGTTGGCGATCGTCGCCGACGAGCAGATGAACGTCGGATTCGACCCGTAGTGCCGGCAGACGCGCCGCAGCCGGCGCAGGATGTTCGCCGAGATGGCTGCCGAACACGCCGCGATACGCGTGCAGCTCGTCGATGACGACGAAGCGCAGATTCTCGAAGAGCTTCGCCCAGCGCGGATGGTGCGGCAGGATGCCGGAGTGCAGCATGTCGGGATTGCTCGAGCACGACGTGCGCGCGCGCCGCGAATCGCGCGCCGCGCGTCCTGCGGCGTGTCGCCGTCGTAGGTGAAGACGCCGATGTCGCCGCCGCCTTCGCTGCGCCGACCAGCTCCGCCAGTCTGATGCAGTTCGGCGAGCTGATCCTGCGCGAGCGCCTTCGTCGGAAACAGATACAGCGCGCGCGACGACGGATCCGTCAGGATCGCGCTCGAGCACCGGCGCGTTGTAGCAGAGCGTCTTGCCCGACGCCGTCGGCGTGACGATCACCCGTGACGACCGGCCAACGCGTGGTCGATGGCCTCCGCCTGGTGCGTGTAGAGCTGTCGATGCCCCGCGCCCGCAGCGCGCGAGCGAGGCGGGGATCCAGCGCGTCCGGAAACGGCGCGTATTGAGCTTCCAGCGCCTCCAGGCGGCGCACCGCCGTCACGTGGGGATGCGAAGCCTCATATTCGGCCAGCAGCGGCGACAGGGCCACCGAGAGCGACTGGTCTTTGTCGGAGGGCACCGCCGGCAGCGTCGACATGCGGTCGAATAGTACCGCTCGGCCAGCGGGCGATCAAGAGGCGAAAGCGTGCTGCGCGCAATCAGTGAAACTGGTGAATGAGAGTCACCGCCACTCGCCCATTCGCTTCACTCGCTTCACTCGCTTCACTCGCTTCTCATTCGCTCATTCACTCATTCACCCCTTCACTCATTCACTGAGGCGGTCGAGTGTGACGTCGTCGTAGGACGCCGGATCGTCGAGCGATTCGAGATGAGTGAAGACGGTGACGTTGGGGAGCGCGTCGCGAATCTCGCCTTCGATCGCCTCGAGCAGCCGATGGCCGCGTTGCACCGTCCATCGGCCGGGGACCAGCACGTGGACGGACACGAATCGTCGCGCGCCTGACTGGCGCGTGCGCAGAGCGTGAAACGCGACGCCGCCGGTCTCATGCCGATCGAGCACCGCCTGCACACTCCTCACCTCGGTTTCGGGCAGAGCCGTGTCCATCAGCCCCGACACCGACTCGCGCACGATGCTGACGCCCGTGTAGACGATGTTGGCGGCGACGGCCAGCGCGATGATCGGATCGAGCATTTGCCAGCCGGTCAACGCGACGGCCCCAACGCCGGCGAAGACTCCGGCGGACGTCCAGACGTCGGTCAGCAGGTGCTTGGCGTTGGCTTCGAGCGTGATCGAGTGATGCTTGCGCCCGGCGCGCAGGATCACGAGCGCGGCGACAAGGTTGACGAGCGAGGCCGCGACCAGGACGGCCAGGCCCAGACCGATCTGCTCGAGCGGGCGCGGCTGCAGCAGGCGCTCGACCGCCGCGATGCCGATGCCAACGGCCGCCGCGAAGATCAGCGATCCCTCGAGGAAGCTCGAAAAATACTCCGCCTTGCCGTGTCCGTACAGGTGCTCGTCGTCAGGCGGCCTCGCCGCGACAGTCAACATCGAGAGCGCCATCACCGCGCCGATCACGTTGACGAGCGACTCGATCGCATCCGACATCAGGCCGATCGAGCCTGTGAGCAGGTACGCGACGCCTTTCATCGCCATCGTGGCAAGCGCGGCGCCAATCGACAGCCAGGCGTAGCGACGAAGCGCACGGCGGTCCATCACGGGCCCTCAGCGATCGCGAGCGAGCTTCGCCCGCGCGTACATCGCCGCGATGCCGCTCAGGCCGACGAGGCCGATCGAGGTTCGGGAAGACCTGCAGCGCGTTCATCAGGTCGCCCCAGGCCCAGACGACGTCGGGCTTGAGCGACGGCGCCGAACGGGATCAGCAGGCAGTAGATCCAGCGATACGGCAACGTCACGCGCCGTCCGAGGATGTACTCGAGGAACTGCTCGCCGTAGTAGGCCCAGCCGATGAGCGTCGTGTAGCCGAAGAGGAACGCGCAGAAGGCGACGACCCAGCCGCCGAAGGTCGGCATCGCCGGCGTTGAACGCGCCTGCGACGGCGGCCGTGCTCGTGACGAACGCAGCGCCGGCGTGCTTCGCGGCGATCGACTGCTCGGCGACGCCGCTCACGAGGATCGTCATCGCGCTGATCGTCGCCGTGACGAACGAGACGATGAACACCTCCATCACCGCCTGCAGGCCCTGCTGCGTCGGCTGCGTCGATCGCGCGGTGCCGTAGGCCACCGCGGCCGTGCCGTAGCCGGCCTCGTTCGCGTAGATGCCGCGCGCGATGCCGTAGCGCATCGCGACGAACACGCCGAAGCCCATCGCCGAGCGCGTCGTCAGGGCCTCGTGAACGACCATGCGAGAAGACGTGCGGCAGGCGGTTCGCGAACGTGACGATGACGACCAGCCCGCCGACGAGGTAGAGCGCCGACCTTGAGCGGCGCGAGCTTCTCGGCGGCGCGGCCGATCGACTTGATGCCGCCGATGATCACCGCCCACGTGAGCGACCGCGATCGACGACGCCCGGCAATCCACGTCTGGATGCCGAACACGCTGTTGACGCGCGATCGCGATCGAATTCGGCTGCGTGAACGGCGTCGTCGTGAGCGCCGCCACGCCGGCGACGAGCGCGTAGATCCAGGCGAGCGCCGGCGACTTCAGGCCGTCGCGCAGGTAGTACATCGGGCCGGACTGCACGACGCCGTCGGTGCGACTGCCGGAAGCGGATGCCGAGCACGGCCTCGGCAGAACTTGATCGCCGTCGCGAAGAACCCGTAGACCCAGATCCAGAACAGCGCGCCCGGGCCGCCGGAGATGATGGCGGTCGCCACGCCGGCGATGTTGCCGGTGCCGATCGAGGCGGCCGAGCGCCGTCATGAACGCCTGGAACGGCGTCAGCGCGCCCGTCGCGCCCTTCGCCTGTCGCGACGAGCATCGCGCGAATCGCCTCGCGGCAGCCGGCGCAGCTGCACGACGCCGAGACGGAGGGTGAGGAACAGGCCGCCGCCGAGCAGCACGCCGACCACGTACGGCATGAACAGGGCGTCGGCGAGCGATCTGGATGACGTCGGCCACGGAGCCTAGTCAGACGTTCGACCTCGACTGTCCGCCGTCCACCGTGACGCACGCGCCCGTGATCCAGCTGGCGCGGGGCGACGCGAGGAACGCCACGAGCGCGGCCACCTCCTCGGCGCGGCCGAAGCGGCCGAACGGGATCTCGCGCGTGACGAACTCCGCGATGCCGGCCGGGTCTTCCTGCTGGCGCTTCCACCAGGATCCGCCCTCGAACAGGATCGACCCGGGCGCGACGCTGTTGACGCGGATGTTGTCGCGCGCGAGCTGCTGCGCCATCGCCTTGGCGAGGCTGATTTCGGCGGCCTTGACCGCGTTGTATGTCATGCGGCCGCCCGATTCGCGGCCCCAGATCGACGCGATCATCAGGATGACGCCGCCGCCGTGCGCGCCGCATGTGCGGCACGACGAGACGCGACATGCGAATCGCCGGAAAGAGCGTCTGATCGATGCGCCCCCTGCCACTCGGCGTCGAGCGTCGAGACGATGTCGCCGCCGCCCGCCTTGCCGACGTTGTTGACGAGGATGTCGATGCGCGCCGAAGGCATCGACGGCGGTCTGGACGACGCGTTGGCGCGCCGTCGGGTGGAGACGTCGGCGGCGACGGTCACGATCGACGCGCGCGGCTTTCCGGCGGCGACCAGATCGGCGGCGGCCGCGTCGAGCGCGTCGGCGCCGCGCGCGCAGAGCACGAGCGGCAGCCCTCCTCAGCGAGCGCCCGTGCCGAGGCCAGCCCCAGCCCTCGGCTCGACCCGGTGACAACGGCGACGTGACTGTCGAGATGCAGGTTCATGGGGACGGGGCATTTTTCCACAGTTCTGGCCGGTTAGGGGACGGAGGTCGGCGGGCTGCCGCCGAGCCTCCGTCCCCAAATCGCCGAAACTGTGGAAAAATGACCCGTCCCCTCCAGGTTCGACAGATGCCCGACGCGCGGGAGCGAGACCAGGCGCGAGCCGGGGATGGCCGCGTGCATCGCGGCCGCCTCGGCGGCTGCGATGATCGCGTCCTCCTCGCCGGCGACGATCGTCGTCGGACACGAGATCGACGCCAGCAGCGGCGTCGAGTCCGGTCGATCCCGCATGGCCCCGAGGCCTGCCGCAATTGCGTCGGTCGAGTTCTGCCGAATCATTCGATCGACGACCGCGACGAGGTCGGGCTGCTCGCGCTGCGTGGTCGCGCCGAGCAGCTTGGGCACCATCTCGCGCGCGATTGCCGCGGGCCCCTCGCGCCCGACCAGCGCGATCATCCGGTCGCGATTCGCGCGGCCTTCCGGCGAGTCCGCGCCCGCGCGCGTGTTCGCCAGAACGAGCCCGCTCACCCGCTGCGGCGCGCGCCGGACCATCGCGAGCGCCACGTATCCGCCCATCGACACGCCGCCAACCATCGCGCGCGAAATGTCGAGATGCGCCATCAGCGCGAGCACGTCCGCCGCGTAGCCGTCGATCGTGACGCCTTCGACGCCGGGATCCGCGAACGCCGGGTCCGACCCTCGGAATCCACGCAGGTCCGGCGCGATGATGCGACACCCTGCCGGCACGCGCGCGATCTGCGGCAGCCACTGTTCCGCGGACAGCGGGAATGCATGAAGCAGCACGATCGGCTGTCCGCTTCCCGCTTCGAGGTACCGCACCGATCGCTCGAGCAACGCCGCAACCTTGGTCGTCACGCCCCGATTCTAGTGCGGCACGCCGGTGCTAGGATTGGATGATGCTTCGCCGTCTCGCGATCCCGCTCCTGGCCGCGGCCCTGATCTCCGCCTGCACCTTGAAGGAGGACGCGACGGCCGCGCCACCCGACGTGGCCGCGCCGCCTGCCGACGCGCTGAAGACGGCCTCCGGCCTCGCCTCGAAAGTGCTCATCGTCGGGCTGGGCAGCACACACCCCGGCCCGACCTCCACCGTCACCGTCAACTACATCGGCTGGACCACGGACGGCCAGATGTTCGACGCGTCGTCACTCCACGGCGGACCGCAGACGATGGCGCTCAACCAGGTGATTCCCGGCTGGACCGAGGGCGTGCAGCTGATGGTGAAGGGCGAAAAGCGCCGCTTCTGGGTCCCGGCGAGCCTCGCCTACGGCGACAACCCGGCTGGCGGCGGGCCGACCGGGATGCTCGTCTTCGACATCGAGCTGCTCGACGTTCGATAGCTGCTGGGCACGACCCTCCGCGACGCGGCGCGCAGGACCGACTCAGAACTGGAAGTAGATGAACTGCGCGCCCTGGAAATCCCCGAACACGAGCACCAGGTAGAAGATCGCGACGTACAAGGCGTAGCGCGTGGGCCAGCGGAGCCCGAGCACGGCCGACTCCGATCCGTGGCGCGCCTGGTAGGCATGCACGATCAGCAGCGGCAGGACGATAGCGAGGCCCGGGACGATCAGCGACTCCATCGTGTTCGCCGACGGGATCAGGTCCGTCACGAGCCGCCGGGTCATGACGGCGATCTGATGCACCGACTCGGCCCGGAAGATCAGCCATCCGTAGCACGTCACCTGGAACATGACGATCGCGAGCAGCACGCGCCGCCAGTTGAAGCCGCGCGGCACGACGATGCCCGCACGACCCGCCCACTGCGAGATCGTCCGGCCGATGACGAGCACGGCGCCCTGATACGCACCCCAGATCACGAACGTCCAGGCGGCGCCGTGCCACAGGCCGCCCAGGACCATCGTGATCATCAGGTTGCGCAGGGTCTTCGCGTTGGAGCCGCGGTTGCCGCCGAGCGGAATGTAGAGGTAGTCGCGCAGCCATGACGACAGGCTGATGTGCCAGTTGCGCCAGAAGGCCTGCGGCGAGGCCACGAAGTACGGAAACAGGAAATTGACGTTGAGCTCGATGCCCATCAGCTTCGACAGGCCGCGCGCCATGTTCGAATAGCCCGCAAAGTCGCCGTAGATCTGGAACGCGAACGCGTAGACCGCGACGAGCACGTCCAGGCCGGACGCCGCGGCCGAGGGGCCGAAGACCGCGCTCACCAGGTCGCCGAGGTTGTCGGCCACGAACATCTTCTGAAAGGCGCCCCAGCCGATCAGCCACAGTCCCTCGACCATCTGCTCGCGCGTGATCGTCCGCGGCTGGGCGATCTGCGGCAGGAGCAATGACGCCCGCAGAATCGGTCCGGCCACCAGGTGCGGGAAGTACGCGACGAACAACGCGAAGTCGATCGGGTGGTCGCAGGCGACGATCTCGCGCCGGTACACGTCGATCACGTAGCTCATCGAGATGAACGTGTAGAACGAGATTCCGATGGGCAGGATCACGTGCAGCGTGACCGCGTCGACGTGCCAGCCGATCCACGCGCACGTCGCCGCGAAACTCGACGCGAAGAAGTCGAAATACTTGAAGAAGCCGAGCACGGCCAGATTCACGGTCATGCTCGCGGCCACGGCGGCGCGGCGGCGTCCAGGCGACTCCGTGCGCGCCAGGTAGCGGCCGACGAAATAGTCGAACGCCGTCGTCCCGATCAGCACGAAGAGGAAGCGCCAGTCCCACGCCGCGTAGAAATAGTAGCTGGCCGCCAGCAGCATCACGTTCTGGGCGCGGTGCGGCAGCACGCGATACAGCGCGTACACGACGAGGAAGAACTCGACGAACTGGAGCGAGTTGAAGACCATCAGCGCGGTGCGACCAGGCCGCTCGTGTGGAGGAATCCGTCGAGCGTGTCGGCGACGACCTGGTGGCCGCGCGCCGTCAGGTGGACGTTCCGCTGAAAGAACAAGCCGACGCGATCGGGCTGCGCCGCCAGCGTGGGCAGCAGGTCGATCATGGGCAGGCCCAGCGGCGCGAGGGCGGCCGCAAACCGCTCGCTGGCCGCGTTGCGGACGAGCACCCCGCCCGCGTTGCGCACGGCCTCGGCCAGGTGACCGTAGTCCGCATCGTCGGTCTGAAACCGCGCCGGCATCAGGACGATGCCGGTGCGCGCGCCGACCGAGGCCGCCTTCTTCGCGATCAGATCGTAGGATCGCCGGGTGACCTCGAGCCCGTGCGTGAACTCGCGCGGCGGGTCGGCCGCGTAGCTCACCAGCGGACGCTCGGGCCCCGGCGTCGTGAACTTCGCGCGGAGTTGATCCCAGCGGAGGCGGACGTACTGCAGCACCATGCTGGCGCGCACGAATCGCACGAGCCGCGTACGCGCGCGGTCGCTCGTCGAGAGCTGCGGCGGGCGATCGGCGTCGATCCAGGATTCGCGATCGAACGCCTCGATCGCGTCGTTCCCGACGAACGACACGATGAGCACCACGTCGGGCTGGAACGCCGACGCGACGTGCTCGAAGAACAGCCACTCCTCCACCGGGCTGTAGCCCTGAACGCCCGCGTTGATCACGCGCCAGTGGTGGCTGGGATCCTCGGCGTTGAGCTTGGCTTCGAGCCGCTTGCCGAACGTCTCGGCCAGCGGGACCTGCACCGACAGGACGAGCGAATCGCCGAGAAGGACGACGCGGCGTTCGTCGGGCGCCTTGGGCCCGATATCCTCGTCATCGCGCACGCCCTGGGCGTTGATGCGCAGATCGGTGCTGAACTCGACCGTCGTGTACCGTGCGTGCGCACCGGGCCGCAGGCGGTGACCGACCTGGTCGTCATCGGTGAAGAGCGACTGGAATTCCGGCGACGCTTCCGACCCGCCGTACCAGCGCAGGCTGGCCTCGAGCACCGCAAACTCGCCGACGAACAGCAGCCCCAGCACCAGCAGGCGGACGATCGCGGCCTGGAGCGGCCGCGCACCGGATCGGGTCGGGCGGGTCATCCGAGCGCGTGATCGAAGTCGTCGGGGTGATTGGCACGCACCGCGGCGTCAGCCCGGTCGACGACGCCCGCCCGGACGAGGCGCGCGAGGCATTCCTCGAGTGAAAAGGAGCCGAGCTTCTTCGTGATCGTGATTTCCTGGTGCAGGTGCTGCAGCGCGTTGCGGCGGATGTGCTGGCGCGCGCCGTAGCTCACGACCAGCAGCTCCGCGGCCGGGACGCGGCCCCCGTCCGGGCGAGGCAGCAGCGTCTGCACGAACACCGCCGCGAGGGCCGCGGCAATCTCCTGGCGGATCGTCGGCTGTCGCTCCGGCGGAAACGAGTCCGTCAGCCTCGCGATGGTGGACGCCGTGTCCGTCGTGTGCAGCGTCGTCAACACGAGATGGCCGGTTTCGCCGGCGGCCAGGGCGATGCGCATCGTCTCCGGATCGCGCATCTCGCCAATCACGATCACGTCGGGCGCCTGACGAAGCGCGGAGCGCAACGCCGTCGGAAAGTCCGGCGCGTCCACGCCGATCTCCACCTGCTGGATGATGCAGCGGTGGTTGACGTGTTCGTACTCGACGGGATCCTCGATCGTGATGACGTGCTTCGCCTCGCGCCGGTTGATGTCGTCGACGAGTGCGGCCAAGGTCGTCGTCTTGCCGGCGCCGGTGGCGCCCCCGACGATGACGAGGCCGCGCGGCAGACGGGCGAGCAGGTCGGTGCCGGGCGGCAGGTCGAGGCTCCCGAGCGCAGGCACCCTGGTCGGCAGCATCCGGATGGCCGCGGCGGCGCGACCGCGCTCGCGATGGAGGTTGATGCGGAAGCGCCCGACACCGGCGATCTTGCGCGCGGCATCAGTCATGCCGGTGTCGCGATACGCGCGTTGCGCGTGCGGCGGCAGCTCAGGCAGCACCATGTCCTCGATGTCCACGCCGTCGAGCGGCGCGCCTTCGCTGCGCAGGACCTTGCCGCCAATTCGCATCGCCGGTGGCTCGCCCGGCACGAGCAGCAGGTCGCTCGCCTCCCGGTCGGCTACCGTCCGGAGCCAGGGCTCGAGCCGCGAGAGACCGGGCACCGGCGTGGCGGGCACCAGCCCTTCCAGCTCGTCGGCCAGGCGATCGAGATCGTCGATAGGGTCGGAATCGTTCACGCGCCGATTACTCCGTCACCTGACGCCGCGCCCGCCGATCCATCTCGCCCGGCACAGGTGCGACGCCTGTTGAAACATACAGCAGTTGGTCAGCCGCCCGTCCCCACGACCGTCAGGCGCGGCTGGCCTAGATCCACCGGCGCGTCCGCCGGCAGTACGCGCCGTAAGCCTCGCCAAACGCGTTGCGCAGGTAGCGCTCTTCCCTCGCGATGACGGCGGTCACGCCCCACAGCACGGCCGGCAGCAGCACGAGCGGCCACGCCTGGTTCACGAGCGTCGCCAGACCGACGTAGGCGACCGTCAGTCCGACGTACATCGGGTTGCGCGAGAACCGGTACGGCCCCCACGTCACGAGCTGTCGCGCCGCCTGATTCGGCATGACCGAGGTCCGGGCGCGCACGAACGTCACCAATCCAATCAGCATCACGCCCAGCCCGCCCGCAAGCGCGGCTGAGCCCACTGCGGTCTGCGCGGTCCCGGGCCCCGATCCATCGATGAGAAACTCGACGCGGCGGTTCAGTTCCCAGGCGATCACCCAACCTGCGACGTACACCAGTGGCGGTGGAAACGGAATCCCAGGGCCGCGTGATGACGGAGGCATCGGGCATATTATGAACGGAGGTCCCCGGCCGGGACCGCGACTATGTGCCGCAATATCAAGACCCTCTTCAACTTCGAACCGCCTGCGACCGACGAGGAGATCCACGCCGCGTCTGTCCAATTCGTGCGCAAGCTGAGCGGCTTCACCAGGCCCTCGCGCGCGAACGCGGAGGCCTTCGATCGCGCCGTTGACGACGTCGCGCGGGTTGCGCGCCGGTTGATTGATTCGTTGACGACGGACTCGCCGCCTCGCGATCGCGAGGTGATGGCCGCGCGGAAGCGCGCCGAAGCGCTGAAGCGCTTCGGCCACGCGTCCTGACACTTCCGTCATTCGGGGCGGGATCTGAACGGGACCAGCGGCGGCAAGTCACGCACGCTCGTCGCAGGCCCCACCCCGCCCGGGCGAGCGCCCGTGATCATCGCCGGCGCGCGACGGCGACGGCGGCAAGCAACGTCACCAGCGCGCCCAGGACGCTCACGGCCAGGCCTCGGCTCACGCTCGCCGGCGCAAAGCGCAACGTCACCTCGTGCCGGCCGGCCGGAACGACACAGCCGAGGAAGTCGCCGTAGACACGTACGGTTGGCACCGTCTGGTTGTCCGCGCGCGCCTGCCAGCCGTCGTGGAAGCGCTCGGTCAGCACCAGCAGCTGATCGCTTCGCGCGGTGGTGGCCACGACGATTCTGCCCGGGCGATCGCTTTCGACACGTGCCGTCCCGTCGGCGGCGGGTGTAAAGGAAATCGCGCGGTCGACGAGCGCCGTCGTCGCGGGATCGATGGCGTGGACGTCCCGTGCGATGTCCTCGCTGACGCGCACGTCGCTCACAAGGCGGGCACGCGGCAGCGGATCGGGCACCGGCGTCCAGGCCCGGTTCGACCACTGCCAGCGGACACCAGCGATCCGCAGCGTCGTCGCGTCAGCCATATTCAGGACGGATGCCGGGATCAAGCCCGCGTAGCCGGCCGACAGACGCAGACCCCGCAGCACGCCGCGATTGGCTTCGAAGAGATTGGCGGGCGGCGAGACGTACTCGCCAGGACGCGCCGCCGGCGGCACGTTGGCGGTCGCCGCGATCGCCTCGATCGACCGCAGGGGCGTCTGGAACACGTACCCGTAGCCCCATGCGCCCAGATCGGCCGCCACGAAGACGGCGAGCAGGACGATCGCCCATCGCCTTCCACGTGCCGCCGCGATCGTCAGGCCGACACCGGTCAGCACGATCGCCGAGCCCAGCCCGGCGCGCAGCGGTCCGGAGAACAGCATGAAGCGCGACGCCGCCCACGATGAGCCCGCGAGACTGACGCCGACGGCGCTCGTCAGCACGCTGAGCGCGGCGAGCACGATCAGCGGTGACAGACGACTCCAGGACACACGCGCTCTCTGGCCGACGATCAGACGAAGGTCGTCGAACATGATCGCCGCGAGTCCCGCGAGACTCAGGTGAACGAGCACAATGTGTCGCGCGGGCACGCGGAGGGTGCTGACGATCGGCAGCCGCGCGAGGATCGGATAGAGCCCGCCGTAGCGGCCCAGGGCCAGCACCAGACCGACGCCGCCGAGCGCGAGCAGTCCTGCCGCCAGACGTCGATGCGGCAAGCCGCGCCAGCGGATCGCGACCCAGACCAGCGCAATCGTGCAGACCGCGCCGTCGTAAAGGCCAAACTCGTTGACCAGGAACTCGTCCGCGCTCGCGTAGATGCGGTGCGCGAACACGAACGGCGACCAGAGCTGCAGCAGGTTCCAGGGCGACAGCGATCCCGTCAGCCGGAACGCAAGCGACGGATCCGCGCGCACCGACGTCTGGAGCATGTTCCAGGTCGCCGCCAGCTGAACACCGCCGATCATCACGCCGCAGGCGCCGAAGGCGGCGGCGAGCGCGGCCCGCCCCACTGGGGCGCCGCCACCAACCAGTCCGATGGCGAGCGCGGCGTCGGCGACCACCGTCATCCACACGTAGTGCGGATAGCCGAGCAGCAGTTCCGATCCGACCAGCACCGCGAGGGCCGCGCCCGCCCACGCCTGGCGCCGCCGGTCTTCGGTCGTCATCACGACGTGCGTGGCGAGGAGCACCCAGGGCACGTGGGCGACGATGGCGACGGCGTTCATGTGGCCGAGGTGGAGCAGGTTGAATCCGCTGAACGCGAAGGCGACGGCGCCCAGCCATGCCGCATCCCGCGAGCAGCCGAGACGGCGCAGCAGCAGCCGGGCCCCGGCGAGCGCGGCGACGTAGCTCGCGGCGATCTCGATGCCGAACGCCGCCGTCAGGGGCAGGTATCGATACAGCAGCACGTGAAAGGGATGCGCGAGGCCGCCCTGTCCGTCGCCGAAGACGAAGAAGCCGGAGAACAGCGAGGGCGTCCAGAGGATCGAGTCGCCGGACCGCAGCGCCTCTTGATAGAGCGCGCGGATCGGCAGGTTGAAATTGGGCAGGTCGTCGCCGGTGAAGATCCGGCCCGTCAGGATCGGCCAGAGCAGCGGCGCCACGAGCGCCGCCACCAGCCACGTCCACGGCACGCGGGGCGCGCCGGTGTCGTCGCTCGTCACTCCGCCGGTATGTTACCCGACGGCGCGGGCGGCGGGACTAGACGACGAACGCGGGAATTTCGAGCTCGCCCTTGCGGAACGCCGCCAGAAACGCGTCGACGACGTTCGGATCGAACTCGGTGCCCGATCCCTGCAGGATGGTCTCGCGGGCTTCGTAGGGCGCCATGGCCTTGCGGTACGGACGGTCGCTCGTGAGCGAGTCGTAGACGTCGGCGACGGCGATGATGCGCGCTTCCACTGGAATGTTCTCGCCCTGCGACGGCGTATAGCCCGAGCCGTCGAACTTGTCGTGGTGCGCGAGGATGATGGGGAGCACGCGGCGCAGCGACCCGCCGACGGGCTCGAGCATCGCGGCGCCGCGCGAGACGTGCTCGTGCATTTCCGCGACCTCCTCTTCCGTGAGACGCGCGGCCTTGTACAGAATCTGACGACTCACATCCAGCTTGCCGATGTCGTGCAGCAGCGCCGCCGCGCGGATGTCCTCGATGCGCGTCGGGTGCATGTTGAGCTGCTCGGCAATCTTCGTCGCGTACACCGACACGCGGTACGAGTGGTTCTCGGTGTACTTGTCGTTGGAAATGAACTGCCGGAGGATCATCAGGATCCCCATGTAGGTCTCGCGCAGCTCACGAAGCTGGCGATCCTTGTGCTCGTAGAGCGAGCCCATCGTGTAGCCGGTCAGCAGCAGGATGCCGCCCCACACCACGATGTCGAGCCAGGACTGGCTGCTGCTTCGCAGGGCGCTCTGAAGAATGACCGGATTGAACCAGACGAGCAGCACGACGAGCAGCACGCTCGCGAGCGCCGTCAGCGTCGCGTGGCGCCGGCCGTAGTGGTACGCCGAGAACACGGTCGGCAGCGTGTAGAAGGCCAGCACCATGCGCTGGCCCGACACGACGAAGTTCATCACCGCCGCGATGAGAAACAGCGAGAGGATCACCCACAACTCGCGGTTGACCTTCTCGAACTGCTTGGCGACGCTTACAGTCATAACCCCCCGAGGTGTTGCGACGCACTCCGACCCAACCCGGCTCTCGCGTTGCCCCTGATGGTCGTTTCGGGCCGGCCGGCAGTGAACTTTAGGCAGGCTACAATCCGGGCCGATGCCAGATTTGTATCGGATCCTGCGGCGCCAGTTCGGGCCGACGGATCGGCCGTCGCGCCGCGAGATGATCCAGATGACGCTCGCCGGCGCGGCGGGCTGGCTGCTGAGCGACCGGGGGCGGGCGGCACGTCGCGGACCGCGCGTACTCGTGATCGGGGCCGGATTTGCGGGCCTTTCCGCGGCTCACGAACTGCACGCCGCCGGCTTCGACGTGCACGTTTTTGAGGCGCGGAACCGCGTCGGCGGCCGGGTTCTGTCCTTCCACGACCTGGCCGAGGGCAAGACCGTCGAGGGCGGCGCCGAGCTCATCGGCACCAACCATCCCACATGGTTGCTCTACCAACGGCAGTTCGGTCTGGCCTTCCTCGACGTCACCGAGGAGGCCGGCAATATGCCGATAGTGATCAATGGCCGCGCCCTCTCTCCCAAGGCGGCCGAGGCGCTGTACCAGGAGCTGGACCGCGCCTATGCCGCGCTCGATACGGTCGCTGCGCCCGTCAACGCGGAGGAGCCCTGGACGAGCCCCGACGCGGCGTCCCTCGATCGCGTAACCGTCGCGCAATGGATCGACGCACAGCAGACGCTGTCGCCGGACGCGCGCCGCGCGCTGCACGCGGAGTTCGCCGCGGACAACGGCGTCCGGACCGCGTGGCAGAGCCACCTCGCCAACCTGACGCAGATCAAGGGCGGCGGTCTCGAGAAGTACTGGACCGAGACCGAGACGTTTCGCTGCCGTGGCGGCAATCAACAGCTGGCTCAGCGTCTCGCCGCGTCGCTGCCGGCGGATCAGCTTCGCCTCCGCACGCCGGTGCGCAAAGTCGCCGTCACCGATCGCGACGCGACGATCACGCTCGCCGACGGATCGACCATCTCGGGCGACGATGTGATCCTGGCGGTGCCACCGTCGGTCTGGCCGGGCATCGCGTTCGATCCGCCACTGCCGCCGGCGCTCCGCCCGCAGATGGGCGAGAACGTGAAATTCCTCGCGGTGCTGCGATCGCGCTTCTGGCGGCGTGCGGGCCTCTCGCCGAATCTGCTGTCGGACGGTCCCGTCCAGCTGACGTGGGACGCGACCGACAACCAGCCCGGGCCTGGCGTGGTCCTGACGTCGTTCTCGGGGGCGGCGTCCGCGGAGACCTGCCGGAACTGGGCGCCCGCGGCCCGCGCCAACCACTACCTGCGAGAGCTCGAAGTCGCGTATCACGAGGTCGCGCGCGAGTTCGTCAAAGCGCGATTCATGGACTGGCCCGGCGACCCGTGGACGCGCGCGTCCTACGCGTTCCCCGCGCCCGGCCAGGTGACGACGCTCGGCCCCGTGCTTCGCGAGGGGCTCGGACGGCTGCAGTTCGCGGGTGAACACACGAACTTCGCGTTCATCGGCTACATGGAAGGCGCGCTCGGATCGGGCGTGGCGACCGCGCGGCGGCTTGCCGCCCGCGCCGGGCTGCTGGCAGCGCAGGCGCTATAATTCGCCGGCGGCCCTCCCATGGAATTCCAGCCGGGCACCAGCCTCGGCCCCTACAAGATCCAGCACGCCATCGGATCTGGTGCGATGGGCACGGTCTACCTGGCGCACGACGGCCGCCTGGACCGGCGTGTCGCGCTCAAGACGCTGACCGAGGCCGCGGGCGCCGAGGCCGAACGGCGCCTGCAGAAGGAAGCGCGCGCGATCGCGCGGCTCAACAACCCGAATATCGCCGCGCTCTACGACGTGATCGAGCAGGACGGCGTCACCGTGCTCGTCATGGAGTACGTGGACGGCCAGCCGCTGTCCGCGCTCGTGCGCGAGGGCCGCCTGAGCGTCGAACGCACGCTGGCGATCGCCGTCCAGCTCACGAGCGCGCTCGCCTACGCCCACCGCGAAGGGATCATCCACCGCGACATCAAACCGGCCAACGTCATGCTGACGAAGAAGGGCGAGGTCAAGCTGCTCGACCTCGGCATCGCGCGCATGACGTCGGCCGATCCAGAAGCGTCGACGGTCGCCGACGCGGCCACCGTCATCGACGCGACCGTCGCGGCCGGCACGCCGGCCTACATGGCCCCCGAGCGACTCCGCGGTCACCCCGCCGACGTGCGCACGGACATCTACAGCGTCGGCGTGCTGCTGTTCGAGTTGCTGACCGGGCAGCGGCCGTTCACGGCGACCGATGCGCTGTCGCTGGCGAGCGCGCACGGCGCGCCGGTACCGCACGTTCGCGATCTCGCGCGCGACGTGCCAAAGGCCGTGGACGAGATCGTCGCGAAGGCGATGGCCAAGAGCCCCAGCGCCCGGTACGGCACGGCCGACGAACTGCGCGGCGCGCTGGTGCGCGCGCACGAGACGCTGTCGACTAAGCGCGCACTTCTCAGGGGCGGCGTGCCGTGGCGGTCGCCCCTCGCGTCCGGACTTCTCGTCGCGGCGATGGTGACCGCGGCGGTCCTTCTCGCCTGGACGCTGGCGCTCCCGCCGGCGCCGACAACAGCACGCGCGTCTGTCGCGCTCCAGCCCTTCGACAACAAAGTGGAGGCCGATCGCGATCGAGCAGGCCGGTGCGACGCTCTGGTCGATGCTCGCTCGAAATCTGGCCGAGGCGCCGGGATTGACCGTGCTCGCCGTCGGGACCCCCGCCGATCGGTTGAATGGCGGCCAGGCTGGTGCCCCCGTCACATCGGCACTGGCCTACACGATCGGCATGACGGTCACAGGCACCCTGAACGACTTCGCCGTAGAAGGCACCCTGGCCGCGAATGGCCGGCCAGCGCCAATCTGGCAGGACCACCTGTTCGGCTCGGCCTTCGCCACGCAGCAGATCCTGCTCGATCGCGTGGCCACGACGCTCGAGAGCGCTGGAGCGTTCGGACGGCGCCTGTCGGACGCCGAGCGTCGGGCACTCCGACGGCCGCCGACGCTCGATGCGGGAGCGTTTGCCAGCTACCTCAAGGGACGGGCAATCTCGGACGTCGCCGAAACGGTCGATCAGGACGACAGGGCGATCGCCGCGTTGACCGACGCTGTGACACGGGATCCCTCGTTCGCGCTCGCGCACGCCGCGCTCGCTCAGGCGTCCACGCTCCGAGCCAGTCACGACGGTCAGAACCAATCGTCGCTCTCGTCGGCGAAGGCGGCGGCCGACCGCGCGGTCAAAATCGACCGCCGATGCGCCGACGCGTACGTGGCCCTCGCCATGCTGGACCAGATGGACGACCGGTCGGGGGGTCGGATGCGAACAGAATACTGCGGCTCCGGGATCAGCCTGGCACCGCTGAACGACGACGTACACCGCCAGCTTGGCCAGCTCCTCCTCGGACGGGATCGGCCCGCCGGTATCGCGGAACTGCAGTTCGCTGACGCGCTGCGGCCATCGCACTGGCCGAATCCCTATCAACTCGGTCGCGCGCTGTTCATCGCCCGGACGCTAAGATGAAGCGGTGCCAGCCTTCGCGCGCTCGCCAGGATGCGTCCGGACTACCTGAATGCTTTCGTCAACCTGGGAACAACCTACCATCAGATTGGCGACGTCGAGAAGGCGATGGGGTCTGTGCCCGTCGCCTTGCGCGCTCGAGCCTGATGCGTCGGCGCACGACAACCTGGGCACGGCCTACTACGACCTGCATCGCTACAACGACGCGATCAACAATTACAACAAGGCGATCCTGCTCGAGCCGAAAGACCCCCTTCGGCACATGAACCTGGCCGACGCGCTCGACCTGGGCGGGGCCAGACCGAAAGCCCAGGACCACTACCGGACGGCGATCGGTCTCTACCAGACGGCCCTCGAAGCGAAGCCGACGTCCTACGTCGATCGCTCGCGCCTCTGGCAAAGTGCCTGGCGAAGGTCCGCGAAGACAAGGCGGCGGTGCAGAACGCGCTCCAGGCCGATGCGGATGCTGGACACAGCTCCGCGAGCATCGTACAAGCTGGCGGTGGTCTACGCCCTGACGAACGATCCGGGTGACGCGCTCACCGCACTTCAGGAAGCCATCAAGATGGGCTGGGATTCACGAAAGGCGTTGGAAACTACGACCTGGCAGCGTTGCGCAGTCTGCCGAAATTCAAGGCCCTCGTCGGCGTGAAGAACTGATTTAGTCGGCGCGAGATACGGGCTTGAACCGGCGGAGGGCCTTCGGATATTCTCACGCCCCCAAACCAGAGGAGAGGTCTCGTGGCGAAGCGGCACGTCCGGCTCAAGTCACCGAAGCACGCGCCCCCGCACAAGGACGCCCCCGCGTCGCGCGGGTGACGGTGGGACCGAACGGTGACGTCAGCCAGAGCGACGCGCCGGTCGAGCTGCACGGGGTCAACGGCGACTGGTACGCGCGGCTGATCGACAACGCCTCGGGCACCGAGATTCCGTGGCGCTGACCGAATTCCGTCCGAGCGCCCAGGACAAGCCGCCGCCGCTCGCCGACGATCCGTTCGTCTGGCTGAGCGACAATCCGGTGACCATCAACGCGACCGCGCCGCGCAATCGGGCGTGGTCCTCGGACGCGCGAGCTATCCGTTTGCCTCGGGCCAGCTCGTGGCCGCGCTCAGTTACACGCTGCGCGTGCAGAGCACGACGCTGCCAGCCGACCAGGCGTTCGACATCGACTACGACCCGGATCTGGAAATCAAGCCGTAACGCTCGCGGCGAGCCATCCCCCGCGGAGGCATCATGGCGAAACAGCACAAACGGCTCAAGTCTCCCAGACGCCAGAACACAAGGATGCACTGGCCGCCCGCGTGACGATTGGCCGCGGCGGCACGATCGCCGTCGACGAGGCCCCAGCCGAATTGCACGGACACAGCGACGACTACTTTCTGTGGCTCATCGAGAACAACTCCGGCACGGAGATTTCCGTGGTCGTCGCGGACTTCCTCGCCAAGACGGCCCTGATCGCCGACAAGGGCTCTGACCTGGTCCGCGATCCCTTCGAGTGGCTCACGGCCAATCCCGTGACGATCGGCGCCGCCAGCCAGGGGAATCGTGGCTTGATTCTCGGACGAGCCACCTGCCCGTTCAAGCCGCTCGACATCCTGGGCGTACGGTCAGCTACACGCTGCGCGCGTGCAAAGCACGTCGCAGACCGCGACCGGACGCATTCGACATCGACTACGACCCGGATCTCGAAACCAAGCCGTAACGCCGCGTCAATGCACCGGCGCGCGCGCGCCGCCCGTACAAGAGTATCCCCGGCGCCTCCAACGACGTGCCGGCCGCCGTCGTCGTCCTGTTTCCGTGAACACTCACACGCTCCCCGCCTTCGAGCGGCCAGTTGCGGGAGGCCCCATGCCGAAGAAGCACGTTCGCCTGCACTCGTCCCGGATGAGACGCCCCGCACCACGGCGCGCACGCCGCGCGCACGGTTGTCGAAGTCGATGGCGTCATCAACCCGGGAAATGCGCCCGTCCACCTGCGCGGCTGGAACGGCGACTTGTTTGTCTGGGCGATTCGCAATGATTCGAGCGTCCCGATCTCCGTCGCGATCGACAACTTCCGGACGAAAGACCCGCTCCACGATCCGAAAGACAAGGGAAGACTTCGATTCCGACCCCTTTCAACTGGATGACGGACAACCCGGTATGGATCAATCCGGGCAAGACCGGACACATCGCTGGCGAGGCCGCTTACACGTTAGGGGGATCCCGCTGCCCGTCGAGTTGTCTTACAGCATTGAGGTGGTGAGCACGACGCCCGGCAAGGAATTCGAGAATCGAGTACCGACCCCGACCTCGACATCAAGACGAACTGACGGCCCATCTCAGGAGGCTTTCTTCGCGCGCACGGTGACCTTGTACTCGTTCTCGCCGTTCAGGTTGATCAGCGCGACGAACGTGCGGCCCTGGTACGTGCCGATCGTGCCCGACTGCGACACGGCCGACACCTCCCAGCCCGCCGGCAGCAGCACCGTGTTGCGCAGGCCGTGCAGCGTCCGCTCGAAGACGAGATCGCCGTTGACGATGCGGTAGCCGGTCCTTGAGCGTGCCGGTGATCCGGATGTGCGCGCTCTGCTTGTCGTCGATGATCGGCACGCCGAGCTTCACGGTGGTGCCCTTCGCGGTCTTGACCGGCGCGAACGCCTTCGCCGTGTCGAGATCGATCACCTTCAGGTCCTGCAGCGGCAGGTAGCCAGCGAGTCGAGCATCGCCGTGTCGCCCTTGCGGTAGTCGCTGTAGGTCTGCTCCACCTTTACCGCGCCGTTCGCGTCGAGGTCGTAGAGCGTCTTGATGTCGTCGAAGAACATGTCGTTGAAGGGCGAGGGCGTAAACACGGCCGTCGTCTTGCGCGCGTGGATCGTCACGGGGTTGCTCTGGCCGCTCGGATTCGCGAACGCCAGCTTCAGCCGGCCGTCCGCCGTCGTCGACAGTTGCGCCGCGACGTTCGACGAGATGAACGCGAAGCCCTTCGGCAGCATCACGCCGAGCCGGTAGCCGCTCAGGCTGCGCACCCAGACGATGTCGCCGCCGTGCATCATGTACGTGCGCTCGTCCTTGTAGGTCTTGTAGATGAGGACGCGGCCGATGCCGCCCTCGGGCACCGGCCTCGGCAGCGTCGCGCGGATCTCGTGTTCGTTCGGGTTGTTGGCCGTCGGCTCGTAGATGAACTTCATCGGCTTGCCCGTGCGCGGATCGTAGACCTCGACGCCCGACCCTTCGCTGCCGCCGCGCGTCGCGTTGACCAGCTCGGTCGCGCCGGCGCGCGACTGCTCCGGCAGGTACTTGATGCGGAACGACTCGCTGCCCGGCTCCAGGATTTGGTATTCGGTGTACGCCTCCTGCGTGAACAGATTGCGCAATGCCGGAGCGGGCCCGACCTCTTCCTGGGCCGGAATCGAGATCCGGCCGCCGCGGCCCTGACCCGCCTCCTGGCCCTGGCCTCGCCCCCGCGCGCCCTGTCCCTGGCCCTGCCCTTGCCCCTGGCCCTGCAGTTCCTGGGCCGCGAGATAGACCGGGACGACCAACGCGCAGATGGCAGCGGCGAGCCGGAGGTGTCGAGTCATGGGCACACGATACCGTACGGAAAGTATGAAGTACCGAAGTATGAAGTTCGCTCCTCCCTAGCCCTGCCTGAGGAGGCTGATGGGATCGACCGACGCCGCGCGCCGGGCCGGCAAATACGCAGCGGCGAGACCGAGCCCGATGACGAGCGCCGCCACGACGGCGTAGGTCAGCGGGTCGTAGGCGCTGACGCCGAACAGCAGCGTCGCCGTGAGCCGACCCACGGCGAGGGCCGCGAGCGCCCCGGCCGCGAGGCCGAGCACGACAATGCGCGCCCCCTGCCACAACACCAGACCGGCGGCGCCGGACGGGGTGGCGCCGAGCGCCAGGCGAATCGCCAGCTCCCGCTGGCGCTCGGCCACCGATCGGACGAGGGCGGTCGCCAGCCCGACGACCGACACGACGAGCGCGACGATTGCAAATGCCGCGACGAGCCGGAGCCGCAGCGTCCGCCCGGCCATCGCCATGGCGACCTCGTCACTGAGCGATCGCACTTCCGGAAGCGGCAGCGTGGGATCGAGATCGTGAACGGCGCGCAGAATCGGCGGCCCGAGCGGCGCGGGGTCGCCCGCGGCGCGCACGACCAGGTACGACACGCCGGTCGGCAGCAGGCGCCACGGCAGGTAGGCGTTCGCCTCGGTGGGCCGCTCGAGGCCGACGAATTTCACGTCGCCCGCGATCCCCACGACCGTCGGCCTGACGCGCGTGCCGCCGACCGACGGGAGCCCGACGACGAGCCGCGTGCCGAGCAGGTCGCGCGTGGGCGCGATCTGGCGCGCGAACATCTCGCTGATGACCGCGACCGGCGGCTCGCCGCTTGCGTCGATCTCGTCGAACTCGCGGCCCCGCCGGATCGGGATGCCGAGCGCGCGGAAGTAGCCGGGCGTCACCGAGATGAGGTTCAGCCCGTGCGTCTCGTCGCGGCCGCGGTCCTCGTCCACGAAGCGAACCGTCATCTCGAGCTGATTGACGCGCGGCGGCAGCGCGCTCCCGAGCCCGGCAGCCTCGACACCCGGCAGCGCGCGCACGCGTCGCAGCAGATCGTCGACGAACCGTTCGCGCGACGTCGCGTCGAATCGCGTCGTCTCGGTGAGCGTCAGCCGCGCGGTCAGCACGTGCTCGCGCGCCGCGCCAATCTCCGTGCGCCAGAGCGTCCAGACGGTCCGCGCGAAGAGCCCGGCGCCCGTCAGCAGCAGCACCGACAACGCGATTTGCGCGACGACGAGCGCCGCGCGCAGGCGATGCGCACCGCCGGTCGTCGTCCCCGCTTCCTGCCGCAGCACGCCGGCGACGTCGCTGCGCGACGCCGCCACCGCGGGCGCCAGCCCGCACGCGATCGCGACGAATACCGCCGATCCGGCGCCAGCCAGCAGGACCGGCAGGTCCAGGCGGATTGCCCCCGGCCGAGGGAGGGTCTCGCCGATCAGCGGGAGCAGGGCGTCGATCGTCAGGTGCGCGACCCACAGGCCGGCGACCAGGGCAGACACCGCGACGAGCGCGCTCTCGGCGAGCGCGAGACGGACCAGCCTGGCGCGGTCGGCGCCGATCGCGAGCCGGACCGCGAACTCGCGCCGGCGTGAAAGCGCGCGCCCCACGAGCAGCGTCGCGACGTTGGCGCACGCCACCACCAGCAGCAGCGCGCCGGCCGCCAGAAACGCCAGAATCACCGGCCGCGTCGATCCGATCAGTTCCTCGTCCAGACGCCGGACCGCAACGTCACGTCCGCTCACGCCGGGATGCAGTTCGACGAGCGCGCGCGCGCCTTCGCGGCGAACCTCCTCCGGCGTCCGCCCGGCACCCAGCCGGGCGATCAGCCGGAACGTGCGGAAGTCCCGCGTCGGGTCGAGCACGTTCACCGACGGCATCGATCGGGCGGGCGCCCAGACATCCACGTCGTCGGCCGGAAACGTCAGTGCCCGCGGCATCGTCGCGACGACGGTCATCTCCTGCGACCCGAGCGTCAGCGCGCGCCCCAGAACCGCGCCCGTCGCCGCGAGCCGGCGGGCGTAGCGAGCACTGACGGCGACCGACGATGACGTCCGGTCATCGGTCCAGAGCCTGCCCGCCTGGGGTTCGATGCCGAGCGCGCGGAAGAAATCCCCGGTGACCTCCGCCACGTGGACGACCTCGGGCTCGCCGGCGCCCCGCACGGTGAAATCCGCGCGCATGTAGGCCGCCACGGCGTCCGCGCTCCGGAGCCGTTCGCGCCAGCCTTCGAATTCGTCCAGTTGAAGGCCCAGGTCGCTCCGGTCCGACGGCCGCTCCGTGGTGAGGCGGACGAGTCGTCCGGGATCGGGAAACGGCAGCGGGCGCAGCAGGACGCCGTACGCGACCGCGACGACGGCAAGATTGGCGCCGAGACCGAGGGCCAGCGTGGCGACCGCGGCAATCGACGTCCAGATCGATCCGCGCAGCGCGCGCGCCGCGGATCCGAGGTCGGCAAGCCAGGCGGTCATCGAGGAGTGTCCCGTGAGACACCGGCCGCGGGCGATAGGTTCCCTTCGAGCATGACGTGGTTCAGAACACGAACGGCACCAGTGACTTCACGCGCCGTTTGTAGGCGACGTACTGCTCCCCGAACTGCTCGGTCATCAACCGTTCCTCGGTCAGCGACTTCAATTTCCACGCGGCGAACAACAGACCGACGCAGACCAGGCCGCGGTACCTGCCGACGACGACTGCCGTGCCCAGCATGGTGAGCAGAAGGCCGGAGTAGATCGGGTGGCGGACGACGGCGTACGGTCCGCGCGTCATCAGCTCGTGATCGGCTTTCACCGTCACGGTGCCGCTCCAGTTGCTGCCCAGGGTGAAGCGCGCCCAAAGTGTGAACGCCGCGCCGGCAACGGCGAGCGTGAGACCGAGGGCCGACGAGATCGGCGAGTCGGGCACGAAGCGGGCTTCGAGCCAGCCGATCGCGGGTCCGCGTCCGGTGATGAGGGCCCACGCGAGGAGGCCCATGGCGAGCTGGAGCACGCGCGCGGGGTACGGCGCGCGCCGGACCGTGCGCTTTGCCGTCAGCGCGCCGGCGGCCCAGACGACCAGCAGGATGGTCCAGATCGCGATGACGACACGCATCGGCGACACCGGCATCTGGGAGCTCCGGAACGAATTGCGGCTCAAAAAGCAGCGGGCACGCCAGCCGTGCCAGCGTGCCCGCGCTCACTTTACCGTCGGCACTTCAAACTTCAAACTTCATACTTCGAACTTCACACTTCCCTCTTCCCATTTCCCCTACGCACACCCGCTGGTCGTGCCGCAGTTGCTGCACTTGTAGCAGGCGCCGGAGCGCACCATGATCGAGCCGCAGGTCGAGCACGGCGGCGCGTCTTCCTGGTTTTCGAAGGAGCCGGTGGCGGATTTCCTGACGTGCGCGGCCTCCACCGCTTCGCCGGCCTTGGGCGCGGCGGCAGCGTGCGCGAGGTTCGCCACGTCGAGCACGAGCTGTTCCGGCTTGGTCTCGGCGCTCTCCTCGCGGTTGTTGACGCCGGCGCGGTACTGGGCTTCGGGCGACAGGAACTTGGCGGCGAGCCAGCGGAAGATGTAATCGACGATGGACTTGGCGAAGCGCACGTCCGGGTTCTTCGTCATCCCGGCCGGCTCGAAGCGGACGTGACTGAACTTGTCCACCAGGTCCTGCAGCGGGACGCCGTACTGCAACGCGTAGCTGATGGCCTGCGCGAACGCGTCGGCGAAGCCCGAGATCGTCGAGCCCTCCTTCGCCATCGTCAGAAAGAGCTCGCCGGGCTGGCCGTCATCGTAGAGACCAACGGTGATGTAGCCCTCGTGGCCGGCGATGTCGAACTTGTGCGTGATCGAGTGGCGTTCGTCGGGTAGTCGGCGGCGGCGCGGTACGGCTTCCGCCTGTGACGCCGCGGCGTCGGCCACCTTGTCCTTCGACGTGTTGAGTGGCTGCGTGCGCTTGCTGCCGTCGCGGTAGATCGAGACGGCCTTGGCGCCGATGCGCCACGCGTCGATGTAGGCCTGCTCGATTTCCTCGACCGTCGCGGCCTTCGGGACGTTGACGGTCTTGCTGATCGCGCCGGAGATGAACGGCTGCACGGCGCCCATCATCTTGATGTGGCCCATGTAGTGGATCGAGCGCGCGCCCTTCATCGGCTTGAACGCGCAGTCGAAGACGGCGAGGTCCTTGTCCTTGAGGTGCGGCGCGCCCTCGATGGTCTCGTTCTCGTCGATGTGGCCGATGATGTCCTTGAGCTGCGCGGTGGTGTAGCCAAGCTTGGCGAGGGCCATCGGCACGGTGTTGTTGACGATCTTCATCAAGCCGCCGCCGACGAGCTTCTTGTACTTGACGAGCGCGATATCCGGCTCGACGCCCGTCGTATCGCAGTCCATCATGAAGCCGATGGTGCCGGTCGGCGCGAGCACGGTGGCCTGCGCATTGCGGTAGCCGTGCTGCTCGCCGAGCTCGACGCACTCGTCCCAGATGCGCTTGGCGCCCTCGAACAGGTCCTTCGGCACGTGCGTGCGGTTGATGTCCTTGAGGGCCGCGCGGTGCTTGCGCATGACGCGCAGCATGGGCTCGCGGTTGGCGGCGTAGCCGGGGAACGGCCCGCCGTGATCGCGCGCGACGCGGGCCGACTGCGCGTAGCCGGCGCCGTGCATGACCGCCGTGATCGTCGCGGCGTAGTCGCGCCCGGCGTCCGAGTCGTACGGCAGGCCGCGCGACATCAGCAGCGCGCCCAAGTTCGCGTAGCCCAGGCCGAGCGGCCGGTAGTCATGGCTGTTCCGCTCGATCGACTTCGTCGGATAGCTGGCATTGTCGACCAGGATCTCCTGCGCCGTGATGAACGTCGCGCACGCACGCTCGAACGCCTCGACCTGGAACTCCCCCTCGGCGTCGACGAACTTCATCAGGTTGATCGACGCGAGGTTGCACGCCGAGTCGTCGAGGAACATGTACTCGGAGCACGGGTTGCTGGCGTTGATGCGCGCGGTGTTCGAGCAAGTGTGCCAGTCGTTGACCGTCGTGTCGAACTGCATGCCGGGGTCACCGCAGACCCACGTGGCCTCGGCGATCTGCCGCATCAGGTCCCGCGCGCGGTGGGTGTCCATCACCTCGTGCGGCGGCAGCACCGCCCGGGTCGGCCACTCGCCGTCGTCGAGCACCGCGCGCATGAACTCGTCGGTCACGCGCACCGAGTTGTTCGAATTCTGGAAGAACACCGACGCGTACGCCGGGCCGGTGAACGAGCCGTCGTAGCCGGCGTCAATCAGCGCCCAGGCCTTCCGCTCTTCCTCCACCTTGCAGTTGATGAACTCGACGATGTCCGGGTGCTCGGCGTTGAGAATGACCATCTTGGCCGCGCGGCGCGTCTTGCCGCCCGACTTGATGACGCCGGCAAACGCGTCGAAGCCCTTCATGAACGACACCGGCCCGGAGGCCGTGCCGCCGCCGGCCAGCAGCTCTTTCGACGAGCGAATCGCGGACAGGTTGGAGCCGGTGCCCGATCCGAACTTGAAGAGCATGCCCTCGGTCCGGGCCAGCGTCAGAATCGAGTCCATCGTGTCCTGGACGGCATTGATGAAGCAGGCCGAGCACTGCGGCGCCTTCTCGAAGCCGCAGTTGAACCACACGGGGCTGTTGAACGAGCCCTTCTGGTAGACGAGCAGGTGCTTCAGATCGTCGCTGAACGCCTGCAGGTCGTCCTCCGACGCGAAGTACTCCTGCTCGCGCGCCCACTGCGTGATCGTGTCGACGACGCGGCCGATGAGCTGCTTGACCGAGCGCTCGCGCTCGGCCGTGCCGATCTGCCCGCGGAAGTATTTCGAGACGACGATGTTGGTGGCCTGCTGCGACCAGAACCTGGGGAACTCCACGTCGCGCTGCTCGAAGACCAGCTCGCCCTTTTCGTTGGCGATCACCGCGGCACGCAGCTCCCACTCGACCTCATCGAACGGGTCACCGCTGTCCTTGGTGAAGTACCGCTCGAATTCCAGGCCGGTCACTTCGCGTCCCGGGCCGAAGGTCCGCGACGTCGTCTGCGCCGTCGTCTCCGTCTGCTGCGCTCTGTGCATGCCCTGCCCCCTTACCTGCCTTCAACAAAACCGTACACGGCGGCGCGCGCTGCCCCTCACGGCCGCCACTCCGGGTTGCCGCTATTTTGCGGACTCCGCAACAGGCTGATCGCTCGACGACGCAAATCTCGGTGCGATCAGTCTCAGGCGATACGCTGGGAGGGTCCGCCTTCGACTGTTGCGCTGCCGGCGAACGAATATGCGCTTCGTTTACGCGGTTGTCAAGCGCGACCTACCAGCTATTGTGGCTCTGGGACGGGCGAAACGCCAGATGTTGACGTTTCGGCCCGTACGTGTTGGGGTTCTTGCACTCGACCTATTTTGAGGTCAACCCATGACGACAGATTCCGGCGCGCGCGGCGACGATTCCCGCCGCTCGGCGCACGGGATCTGTCGGCGCAGCTCTCGGGGTCGTCGACACGAGCCGTCCGGTCCGACGCCGGCGGCGGTGCCGTCGCCGCCGCCGCGGGCGGGGCCGTCGCCGCCGCGGGCGGGGCCGTCGCGCCCCGGCGTATCCAGGCGGCGACAGCAGCAGCGGTTTTTGTGCGCCGCGGGCGCCCGCGGCCAAAAACGATCCCGAAATTCTCCGCCGCGGCGAGGTACATCCCGGCCGCGCCGCTGCTAGAGTGGCCGTGTGGACGACGCCCCGGCCGGACTGCCGCTCGCACCCGCGACCCTGCCCGCGACGCCAGCGGCGTCGAGCGCGATGGCCTTGCCCATCCCCGCGCTCCGGCTCTCGCGCTGGTTTGCAATGTTCCAGACGTTCCTGGTGTGCGGCATTCCGACGCAGTTGCTGGTGGCCGCCGTGCTCGTGCTGTTCGTCGGCATGCAGCCGTTCGACAGCGACGGTATCTCGCTCGAATTCTTCGCCACGCTGAGCCTGCTCGACACGGCGCTCGTCGTCCTGATGATCCGCGCGTTCCTGTTCCTGAGCGGTGAGGAAACGCGCGACGTCTTCATCGGCCGGCGGCCGGTCAAGGGCGAGATCCTGCGCGGCCTGCTGCTCTTGCCGGTCGTATTTGCGGCCGTCACCGGCATCATGCTCGGCCTGCGGCTGCTCTTCCCGAGCCTGCACAACGTGCAGGAAAACCAGTTCGCGTCGTTCCTGCGCGGCCCGCTCGAGTCGTCGATCTTCATGGTCGTCGTCGTGCTCGCCGGCGGCATCCGGGAAGAAGTTCAGCGCGCGTTCATCCTGCACCGCTTCGAGCAGCGACTGGGCGGCGTCTACTGGGGCCTCGGGATCTTCAGCATCGCGTTCGGCGCGTTGCACATCAACCAGGGCATCGACGCGGCCATCGCCGTGGGATCGCTCGGCTTGCTCTGGGGGCTGATCTACATCAAGCGTCGATCCGCCGTCCTCGCGATGGTCAACCACGCGAGCTTCGACGTCGCGCAGATTCTCCAGCTGGTCATCGCGCGTTCGCTCGGCATCTAGCCCGACTCCCGCCCGCACCCGGCAGCGCCCGGCACTAGAATGGTGCGCGATGGCGTCGCTTCGGACTGCCCGGCTCGTCCTCGTCGCGGCGTTCGTGCTGTCGCTGCCCGCGGTCACGACGCGGATCTACGCCTCGGACGAGGTCGAGGCGTTCGCATGGCTGCACTCGTGGTTCTTCGATCGGGACGTTGATTTCGACAACGAGTACGCGGTTTTCTATCTCTCCGGCCAGGTCAAGACCCCGTCGTTCCACGAGACGTTTCTCGAGCGCACGAACGAAGCCGGGCGCCGGTTCAATTTCGCGCCCATCGGGTGCGCGCTCCTCTGGACGCCCTTCTACGCGATGGCACATGTCGCCGCGCTCGCGACCGGCGCGCCGGCCGACGGCCTCGGCCATCCCTACGTCGCCGCCGTCGCGTACGGATCGGCGGTCTATGGTCTCGCTGCGCTTCTGCTGTCGCTCGATCTTGCCGTTCGCCTGACGGGCCGCGGGCTCGCCGCGACGGTGGCCATCTGGCTCGGCACGCCGCTGCTGTTCTACATGTACGTGGCGCCGCCGATGATGCATGCCTGCTCGGCGTTCGCCGTCTCGCTGTTCGTCTGGACGTGGCTGCGCGTGCGGCCTCGCTGGTCGGTCGGCGGCGTCGTCGCCCTGGGGGCGACGGGCGCGTTGATGGCAATGGTGCGAGAGCAGGACCTGCTCTTCGCCGTGGCGCCCGCGGTCGACTTCCTGGCGTGGGCCGTGCGCGATCGCCCGCCGCGTGAGGCGGCGAGCGGCCACGCGGGCCGTGTCGCGCTTGCCGCCGTGGGGACCGTGGCGTTCCTGGCCACGTACGCCCCGCAGCTGGCCGCCTACCGCGCGCTCAACGGCCACGCGGGCCCGACGGTCTACGTCACACGAAAGCTCACGTGGACGGCGCCGCACGCGCTGGAGGTGCTGTTCAGCCCCGGGCATGGATTCTTCCTGTGGACGCCCCTCGCGCTTGTGGCCGTGGGCGGGCTGATGCTGCTCGCGCTCGGCCGGATCGCCTCGCCCTCGGCCGACGCGCGCTGGATCGGCTCGCTGCTGCTCCTGGCGCTGGCGTGTCAGATCTACGTCAACGGCAGCATCGAGTCCTGGACGGTCGCCGGATCGTTCGGACAGCGCCGCTTCGTCGCCTTGACGCCGCTGCTGGCGGTGGGACTCGCCGCGATTGACGCGCGCCTCGCCAGGACGGCGCGGCCGATCCGCGCCGTGGCCGGCGCCGCGGTGGTCTTCTCGATCTGGTGGAATCTGGGCCTGATGATCCAGTTCGGCCTCAACCGCATGGACCGCCAGCGGCTGACGCTCGCCGCCAATGCCTGGACGACGTTCGTCGAGCTGCCGGGGCAGGTGCCGGCAATTGCCTGGCGGTACCTCGCGCACCGCGAATCGTTCTACAACCTGCCACCGCAGTGACCGACGCGACTCCCCGCCCGCCGTCGCGTCTCGCCGTCCTCGCGCTCTTCGCCGCACTGTTCGTCGTCTACAACGCGAACGGACGCGAAGTCGGCACGTACGACTCGCAGCCCGCGAAGTTCACGGCCCGCGAGCTTGCGGTCGCGCACACACTCGTCCTCGACCGTGTGATCGCGCAGTTCCCGCAGCTTGCCGAGCGGCCGGCGTTCGCGCGCGACGTGGCCGGCCACACGCGGTCGGCCTATCCGATTCTGCCGGCGCTGCTAGCTGGCATTCCCGCCACGCTGGGCGAAGCGACCGGCCTCGTGGACATGGACGCGCCGGGAGCGCCCAATCTGATGGCCGCGCTCACCGCGTCGCTGCTCACGGCGGGGGCCGTGACGCTGGTGTTCGTGGCGCTCAGGCGAATCGCGGCGCCGCGCGTCGCGCTCCTTGCCGCCGTGTCCCTGGGCGTCGGCACCAACTATTGGACGTTCGTCAGCCGCACGCTGTGGGCGCACGAGACCGTGGCCTTCGGCCTGGCCCTCGCGCTGTGGGCATGGCTCCGGCCGGGACGCGACATCAACCACCGCGATGCCGTCTGGGGCGGCGTGGGCCTCGCGCTCGCGGGCGCGGCCCGGCCGCAAGTCGCGCCGCTCGTCGGGCTGATGCTGGTGTGGCTGCTCGCGCGCGTGGACCTGCGCCGGGCGCTCATCGCGTCCGCTATCATCGCGGCGGCCGCCATGATCGCGATCGCCGTCAACGTCGCGTGGTTTGGACATGTGTTCGGCGCCACGCCGGCGCTCTACTCGCCACAAGAGACGATCGCGCACGCGACGTCCGGACCGATCGGTCCGCAGCCGTGGATCGGCGCGGCCGGACTGTTGATCTCTCCAAGCCGCGGCCTCCTCGTGTTCAGTCCGGTGTGGATCGCGGCGATCGCGGGCCTGGGCCAGGCCTGGCGCACCGACCGCGCCCTGGGCCTGCGTTGGCTGCTTGCGGCAGCGGGCACGCAGTTCGTCGTGTACTCGAGCTTTTCCGTCTGGTGGGGCGGGCACACCTTCGGCCCGCGGTACCTGCTCGACCTCCTCGTGCCGCTCGCGCCGGCCTTCGCCCTGGGCGCGCAACGCCTGCTCGCCGCTCCGCTGACGGCATGGCCGCTGCGGCTGCTGCTTGTCTGGTCGATCGCCGTGGCGGCCCTTGGCGCGTTCGTCTATCCGAATGACGGCTGGAACACCGATCCCGACGACGTCGATCGCGATCACGCCCGGCTCTGGCAGGTGTCCGATTCGCAAATCCCGCGGGCCCTGCACCAGCCGCCGAGCCCGCAGAACTTCGACCTGTTTACGCGCGCGGCCGTGCGCCGCCCGCAGGGCTGACGCGTCACGTGACGCTGCTCGTCCTGGCAGACACGCGGTTTCCGATCGAGCGCGCCAACGGCGTGCAGACGATGGCCACGTGTCACGCGCTGGCGACGCGCGGGCATGCGGTCACGCTCGTCGTCCGGCCCGACACCACGCAGCCGCCGCGCGATCCTTTCGCGTTCTACGGACTCGATCGTGTGCCCGGGCTCACGATCACGACGATCCAGACAGGCACTGGCGTGCGCGCCCGCCGGGCCGCGTTTCTGTTCGGCGCGCTGCGGTTAGTCCTCGCGCGACGGCACGATCTCGTCTTCACGCGCGACCTCGGCTCGGCGTCGATGCTCCTCCACATGCCTTCCGGCCGCCCGCCGCTGGTGTACGAGGCGCACGGCGTGGCCGCGGTCGTCGCCGAAGAGACTCCGCGCCTGCTCGGTCGTCCCGAGACGACGCCAAGCGCGGCCAAGCTCCGGCGCCTGGATCGCCGCGACGAGCGCGTCTGGCGCCACGCCGAGGCCTACGTGTCGATTACGCGCGCGCTCGCCGACGACCTGACGGCGCGTTTCGGCCCGCGCGATCGCGTCTTCGTCGTGCCCGATGGCGCCGCTCTCCCCCCGTCCATCCAGCCGGCCTCACACCCACCGCGCGCGGCCACTGACGGCCTGGTAGCCGCGTATGCGGGTCATCTCTATCCGTGGAAGGGCGTGGACGTGTTCGTGCAGGCTCTGGCGCTCGCCCCCGGCGTGCGCGGGCTCATCGTCGGCGGCCACCCGCAGGAGGCGGATCGCGCCCGAATCGACGCGCTCGTCGCGTCGCTCGGCCTCGCCGATCGAGTGACCATCACCGGTCTGCTTCCACCAGCCGGCGTCGGCTCGCGGCTGGCCGCCGCGGATGTTCTCGTGCTGCCGAATACGGCGTCGGCAATTTCCGAGCGCTACACGTCGCCGCTGAAACTGTTCGAGTATCTGGCCCTCGGCCGGGCGATCGTCGCCTCCGATCTGCCGGCGATTCGCGAAGTCCTCACCGACGGCCGCACGGCGACACTCGTGCCACCGGGAAACGCGCAGGCGCTGGCGGCGGCGCTGATTGATCTCGCGGCGCATCCCGACCGTGCGGCTGCCCTCGGCGCGGCGGCCCGCGCGCTTGCTCCGGAGTACACCTGGGCGCGGCGCGCGCAGCGGCTGGACGCGGCTTTTGCCGAGGCGGTACGGCGATGATTTCGCCCGCGCTGCTCGACGTCGTGCAGTGCCCGGACTGCGGGCAGCGTCTTGCCCGGCAGGGCGATCGCATCACCTGTCTCGGCTGCGGCCGCGTGTTCGACGATCGTCAGGGCTACCTCGACCTTCGGCCGCTCGCCGTCTACGCTGAGCAGACGAAGTACCTCGACGACGCGCTGCACGCCGACGCCCGGCACGCGTCGGTCTCGCCGCCCGTGCTCGGCTCGAAAATTCGCAACGACATGCTCCGGAGGTTTCTCGACCTGCAGCCGACCGATCGCGTGATCGATCTCGGCTGCGGCAGCGGCCGCACGCTCGTCTGGAACGCTGGAGCGGCATCATTGGTCGGCGTGGACGTCAGCCCGTTCTTCGCCGAAGAAGCCATCGCGCGATGCGACGTGCTGCAGGGCGATCTGCGGCGCCTGCCGATGCGCAGCGGCGCGTTCACCAAGGCCTGGTCGCTCGACGTCCTCGAGCACTTGTCGCCGCAGGCGCTCCACGACGTGCTCGCCGAAGCCAACCGGGTCCTGGCTCCGAAGGGCGCGCTGTTCGTGTACACCCACGTTCGACGCAACGGGTGGCCTGCCGCCGGCGTCCGCGGCGTCAATCGCCTGGCGCGAGTCCTCGAGCGGCTGGGCCTGCTCGATCTCACGCAGGAGCGCCTGCGCAAGTCCGACCACCTCAACCCGATCGCGGACCACGACGAGCTGGCGCGCATCGTCGGCGCGCACGGCTTCCGCATCGAGCGCATCACGTACTACACGCCCGTCCTGGGCTCGTTGGTCGAAAACATCGCCGTGCGGATGGCTGAACGCTGGATGATGACGCGGGCGGCGACGCGCCGGCGGGCGCGACGCCGGACGGCGAGGCCGCCGTCCGGCGGGCGCGCGCGAACGCGCAGGCCCGGGTCGGCCGGCGCGGCGCCACGTACCGCGGGCTGGTCGCGCTCACGGCCATCATGAAGCTCGATGTGCTGGCTGTTCGGCCGCGTGCGATCCGGGCCGTTCTTCGCGCTGCTGCGCAAACGTGCCAGGAGCGCTCCTAGATGCGCGTGCTCTACGTCGCGCTCGATCAGCACGTTCCCCGGCTCGCTCGGCGGGTCGGTGCACGTGCAAGCGGTCGCGGTGGACTCGCGCGGCTGGGCCACGAGGTGCACGTGGCGACGCAGGCCGGCGGCGCGCTGGCCGCCGGGACGGTGCACTGGCACGCGATGCGCGCCGCCGCTCGGCCGCGCCGAGCTGCGGTGGATGCGCGCGCGGCGCCGTCACCGCGCTGGCCCGCGACGCATCCGCGCCGACATCGTCATCGAGCGGTACTACAACTTCGGCGGCGAAGGCGTTCTGCGCCGCGCGACCGCGCTCGGCGTGCCCGCGGTGCTCGAGGTGAACGCGCCGGTGATCGACTATCCGGGATCGCGCAAAGCGCCGCGCTCGACCGGGCGCTGCTCGTCGAGCCGATGCGCCGCTGGCGCGATGCGGCTGTGCCGCCGACGCCACGTTGTTCGTGACGCCGACGCGCGACATTCTGCCGGCCTGGGTCGATCCGCGCGCGCGTGCTGGAGATCGAGTGGGGCGCCGACGTCGACGATGTTCCGCCCGGACGCGGCGGGCCGGTCGCCGTTCGCCGCGCGATCCCGCACGCGTCATGTGCGTGTTCGCCGGAGCGTTCCGCTCGTGGCACGGCGTCGTGCAGCTCGCCGCTGCGCTCGCGCGGCTGCACGCGGCCGGCGACGATCGGTTCGGCGCGCGTGCTGCATCGGCGACGGGCCCGAGCGCGCGGCCGCGGAACGCGCGGCCCGCGACGTCGCCCGGCATCATGTTCACCGGCGCGCGTGCCGCACGCCGATTTGCCCGCGTCACTGGCGGCGGCCGACATCGGCGTGGCGCCGTTCGATCCCGCGCGGCACGCGCCGCTGCAACTCGGCTTCTACTGGTCGCCGCTCAAGGTTTTCGAGTACATGGCGGCCGGGCTGCCCGTGGTGGCGCCCGCGCTGCCACGCCTCGCCCGACTGGTCGAGCACGAGCGGGAGGGCCTGCTGTACGATCCGGCCGATCCGCGCGCGCTCGATCGCGCCCTGGTCGCACTGGCCGACCCCGCAGTCCGCCGAGCGACTCGGGCGCCGCCGCCCGGACTCGTGTGGTCCGCGACTTCAGCTGGGAGGCCCACTGCGCCAGGCTCGACGCCCGGCTGCGCGCGCTGGTAGCCGGATGAGCGCTCCGCTGCGCCTGCTGATCGTGACCGACTCGTTCCCGCCGATCTGCGGTGGCAGTGGCTGGAGCACGTGGGAGCTCGTGCGCGGTCTGCTGCATGCGCGGCCACCATGTCGAAGTCGTGAAGATCGAGATCGCGCAGCCGCGGCCGGGACGTTCGACGGACCACGTACGAGGGCATCCGCGTGACGACGTTCCAGAAGCGGGCGCCCGACATCCCGGTCGTCCGCAACGTCATCAAGAACGAACGGCTCTGGGCCAAGCTCTCGACCGATCTCCTGGCCCGGCGCCTGGCGCACGGACCGGTGGACCTCGTGCACGCGCAGCACGTGATGATCGACGGTGCCGGCGATCCGCGCCGGCCGCGGCGTCGGGCATGCCGGTCGTCGCGACGGTACGCGACTACTGGCCGGTCTGCTACTGGTCCGACCTCATCTACGATCCCGAGTCGACGTCGCTCTGCCCCGCCTGCACGGTGCAGAACATGACGCGCTGCGTCCGGCCGCGCGCGGGGGCGGCCTCGGTCGGCCGCCTGGTCGCTCATCCCGTACATGCGGACCAACCTCCGCACCAAGCGCCGGACGCTCGCGCGGGCCGGCGCCGTCATCGCGGTCAGCTCGGTGCTCGCGCGGGATCTCGAGACGCGCGCACCGGAGCTGGCCGAGACGCCGCTCTTCACGATTCCCAACCCGGTGGACATGGCCGCGCTCGACGAGGCCGCGCTGGCGGCCGCGCGCCCGCTGGCGGGGCCGTACGTGCTGTACGCCGGGAAGCTCGCGACGAACAAGGGCGTGCAGTTTCTGGTACCGGGCGTCGCCGCGGCGGGCCTCGGCTGGCCGCTCGTGGTCGTCGGGGACGGGCCGCTGCGCGGCCAGGTCGAGCGCGATGCCGCCGCGCACGGCGTGGACGTCCGCGTGCTCGGGTGGCGCGACCGATCGGAAGTGCTCGCTTGGATGCGTCACGCGACGCTGCTCGCGTTTCCGTCGTTCGGGCCGGAATCGCTCAGCCGCGTGCTGATCGAAGCCGCGGCGCTGGGTGTCCCGATTGCCGCCATGGATACGGGCGGCACGCGCGATATCATCACTCCCGACGTCACCGGCTTGCTCGCCGCCGACCGTCGAGCAGTGGACGCGCGATCTGGCCAGACTGGCGAGCGACGATCGCCTGCGCCACGCCCTGGGCGCGGCCGCGCGCGCCGACGTCCACCAGCGCTTCGCCACGCCCTCGGTGGTCGAGCGGATCGAGCAGGTCTATCGCGGTCTGCTGCGACCGCTCGCCGCCTGATCGATGGCTCCGCGCCTGCGCGTTGCCGTCGTGTCGCGCGCCGTGATGCCGCTTCACGGCCTCGGCGGCCTCGAGCGATCCGTGCACGATCTGGTGCGGCACCTGGCGGCGCGGGACGTGGCGGTCACGCTCATCACGCCGCCGGCCCGGGCCGGCGCGGCCAACCCGTTCGATCCGACGCGCGTTTCGCTCCAGTCGGTGCCCTACGTGACGTTCCCGTTCGCCAACCGGCGAGGGACGACGGTGCTGGATCGCAGCAGCGCCTACCCGATCTTCGGACTGCGCGCCGGCCGTGCGGCGCTGGCGCTCGCGCGCGCGAACGCCATCGACGTCGTTCACGGCTTCGGCGCGAGCGTTCTCGGCTACGCGCTGTCCCGCGCGGACGTACGGGCGCCGCTCGTGGTCAACCCGCAGGGCCTCGAGGAATTCGGCGCCACGTCCGCCGCGCCCCCGCGCCTGAAGCACGCCGGCTACTGCGCCGCTCCGCCGCGCCGTGCGGGTCGTCGCGCACGCCGCCGACGCGATCATCGCAACCGATCGCGCGCTCGAGCCGGCGATCGCGCGTCACCTGCAGCCGCGCCCGGGACAGGTCCGCTGGATTCCCAACGGCATCGATCTGCCAGCCGCCGACGCGCTCGCCGGCGCCGACGAGGGGGTGGCGATGCGCGTCCGCCACGGTCTCGATCCGAACGACACCGTGCTGCTGAGCGTCGGGCGGCTCGAGCAGAACAAGGGCTTCGAGGACCTCGTGGCGGCGCTGGCGCGGCTGGCCGCGACGCCGGGCCACCCGCTCGGGCCGCGGTGGACCTGGGTGCTCGTCGGCGCCGGACCGTTCGCCCGCGAGATCGACGCGGCAGTGGCCTCGCACGGCCTGGCCGATCGCGTCATCGCCGCGGGTCGCGTTGCCGATCGCGACTTGCACGCCTGGTACGAAACGGCCACGGTCTTCGTCCATCCGACGCGGTACGAGGGCAGCTCGCTCGTCACCCTCGAAGCGATGGCCCATCGGCGCGCCGTCGTCGCGACGCGCGCCGGCGGGCTGCCGGACAAGGTGCGGCCGGAACGCAACGGCTGGCTGGTCGACCCGGGCGACGTCGCGGGGCTCGCCTCGGCGTTGGGCGACGCCCTGGCGGATCGCGCTCGCCTGCGCGTGATGGGCGAGGCCGGCCGCGCGATCGTCGAGCGGGAATTCTCGTGGGCCGTGCTCGTCGATCGGCAGCTCGCGCTCTACGACGAACTGCTGCGCCTTCCCCGAATCCATTAGAATTCGGTCGTGCCCGACGCGTCGACGGCCACGCGACGATTCCAGACAGGGCTCGTGGCCGGCATCGTGCTGCTGGCAGCGCTCCTGCGCTTCTGGACGATCGGCCGCGGCCTCCCCTACTCGGTCGGCGCCGACGAACCGGACATCATGATCCGCGTGCTGCACATGCTGCGCACGGGCGATTTCAACCCGCACGGCTTCTTCGACTATCCCACGCTGACCTTCTACCTGCAGGTCGTCGTCGCCGCCGCGCGGTTTCTGGCGGGCGCCGCACGCGCGCAGTGGGTCAGCCTCGACGGGATCTGGCCGGGTGACTTCTACCTGTGGGCTCGAGCGTTCACGGCGCTGCTCGGCGTGATCACGGTGTACGTCGTGTACCGCGCCGGCACGCGGTGGGGCGCCATGACCGCCGTCATCGCCGGGCTGGCGATGGCGGTGCAGCCGCAGCTCGTGCGCGAAGCGCATTACGCGCTCACCGACACGCCGCTCACGCTGTTCGTCGCCCTGACGATGCTGACGTCGCTCGTCGCGAATGAAACGGGCCGGCTGCGGTGGTTCATCCTCGCCGGCGCGATGGCCGGCCTCTCCGCGGCAACGAAGTACAACGGCGGGACCGCGCTGCTGATGGCACTGGCCGCGACGGTCAGCGTAGGCGCGCTGGGGATGCGCACGCTGGCGATCCTCGGGGTCGTGATTGGCGCCGCGAGCGCCTTCCTGCTGGCCGCGCCGTACTCGCTGCTGGACCTGCCCGGGTTCCTGAACGGCTTCGCGTCGCTCATGCAGCACTACAACCAGGAGCGGCCCGGTGTGGACGCGGCCGCGGTCGTCTACCTGAAGCACATCGCGGACTGGTTCAGCGTGATCCTCCCGGGCGGGCGGCTCTACCGCAGCACGTCGGCGCTGGCAATGGCGATCGGCGGTCTCGGCGCGTTGCGCATCGCCGCTGGCATCCTGTCGCCGGCGCAGCGGGTGCGCTCCCTCATCCTGATCGTCTTCCCGCTCGCCTATTTCTGGTTCATCTCGAGCCACTCGCTCGTCTACGCGCGCTACGCGATGCCGCTGGTGCCGGCGATGTGCATCGCGTTCGGGCACGGCGTGACGATGGTCTGGACGGCGCTGCCGGCCTGGCTGCCGAACGCCGCGCACCGCCGCCTGGCGCTGGCCGGGCTGCTCCTGACGCTGCTGCCGTCCGCGCTCCAGGCGTTCGGGTTCGATGCGAGCCGGCGCCAGGTGAGCACGACGGAGCTGACCGCGCAGTGGCTCGTCGACCACGTGGCGCCCGGCGAGCTCGTCGTGCTCGAGTCGAACGCGATCTTGCTCCCACCGGCCATCAAGTCGGAGAACACGCTGCGCCTGATCTCGGAGCCCATCGAGGCCTACCGAGAGAAGGGCGCGGTGTACCTGGTGTCCACCTCCACCGAGACGGACAAGTACTTCAGCGATCCCGTGCGGTTTGCCCGGCAGGTGTCCGAATACAAGGCCCTGTTGCAGGCGACGCACATCGTGATGATCGTGCCCGAGGTGAAAGGCCAGCGCCCGGGCCCGACCTGGCAAATCCTGAAGGTCAATCCGTAGGACGGACGGATCCGCCGCGCGGCAGGCCCGCGTGCTCGCGGAGCGTGCCGAGCCACCGCTGGATTTCTGCCGGGCGCTCTTCCGGCCGCACGCCTCCGAATCGCTGATCGAGATACGCCGCGACGCGCACGTCGTCACGCAGCCACGCGCTGAGGCCGTCCTGGCTGAGCCCGGCGCGATCGAGCAGCGGGCCGAGATCGCCGTGCTCGCCGAGTGACGCCTCCCACTCTCGCCGTCGCTGGGCGAGCGCCCCGGCCCCGGGCGGGGGCAGCGTCACGTGACTGACCTCGGCCAGCACGAGCCGTCGATTCTCGAGACCGCGCAGGATGTCGGCGTCCGATTCGGCCGGCGCCGTGACGAGCCGCAGCTTGAGCATGCGCGCCTGCCGGACGTCGAGCGCCGTCACGACCTCGCCGTTGACCGTGGACAGCACGCGGTCGAGCACGGTTTGGGCGGGCGCGCCGACCGCCGCCGCCAGCCACAGCACCGCGGCCACCGGGCATGTGAGCTTTCGCATCAGAACGCCTCCCCGATGTTGAAGTGGAATTCCCAGCCGCGCTCGCGAGCGCCGCTGCCGAACGTCATGCGGCTGAACTTGAACCCGAAATCCAGTCGGATCGGCCCGATCGGCGAGTCGTAGCGCAGGCCGAATCCCGCGGACCCGCGCAGTCGCGTGAGATCGACATCGCTCGCCTTGGCGAAGACGTTGCCGGCGTCCGTGAAGCCCGCGACGCCGAAGTTGCGGCCGAACAGCTTGCCGACGATCGCGCGCAGCTCGGCGTTCAGCACCACGAGGCCGTTGCCGCCGTTGGACAGGCCATCCTGATCCAGGACTTCCGGGACGCCCAGCCGATCGAGCTGGAAGCCACGCACGGTGCTGCTGCCCCCGGCGAAGAACCGTTGGCTCGCCGGCAGGTCGTCGACGACGACGGGCTGGCCGTCGGCCTGCAGGACGGGCTCGCCAGTCGTCGGATCCTCGACGATGCGCTCGAAGCCCTGCGCCAGCCCAACCTCCGCCCGCCCCGCCAGGACGAACCGGCGGGACGAATCCAGCGCGCGGTACGCCGACGCCTGCAGGAAGGTCTTGACGTAGCCGACCTCGGAGCCGATGGCGCGCGCCGCCACCTCGAAGTCGCCGTTCACCAACACGCCGCGCGACGGGGCCACGGGATCGTTCCGGCGATCGAGCACGATCGTCGCCGAGACCAGCGACAGGCGGACCTGCGGGAAGTAGCGGTCGATGTCCAGCTGCTGATCGGGCGGGATCCTCGTGTCGAACAATCGCGAGTAATCCAGCGAGTACCGCCCGGAGACCGACATGTGCTGCGCCAGCCGTCGCAGGACTTCGGCGGTCGCGGCCTTGTGGACGAAGTTGAACGTCGGCCGCAGGCCCTGTTCGAGCGTGCCGCCCAGCAGCAGCTCGGCGCTCGTGCCAGCCAGACGCCGCTCCCGATAGGTCGTGAAGACCCGGTACTCGCTGAAGCCGAAGCCGCGGCCGTCACGGGTCGGATCGCCTGGCGCGCTCGTCGGCTTGAGCGCGAGGCGCGAGAAGAAGTCGATCGAGCTGTTTCGGCCCCAGAGGTTGCGGCGCTGAATGGCGAAGAACGCGCGCGGCGAGACCGCGACGTAGTCCTCCTGGCCGCCGTTCTCGGCCGTGCGGGTGAGCCGGCCCGCGTCCACGCCGCCACCGCCGCTAATCGTCCGGGCCGGCGCCTCCTCGACGGTTACGATTAGGTGCGCGGCCGTCTCGCCAGGCAGGCGGGGCGCGGCGTCGACGTTCACGCGTCGGAACAGGCCGAGCTCGCTGATCCGCTGCTGGCTGTCGCGCCGCGCGGATTCGCCGTACGGGTCGCCGGGTTTGAGCGTCATGGCGCGGAGGATCGACGCCTCCTGCACCTTCTCGTTGCCGATGACCTGGATGTCGGCGACGGTAATCTGCGGGCCCTCGTTGATTTCGACGACCAGCGTGACCGCGCGGCCGCCGTCGGCGAACACCGGCCGGATGCCGACCGTCGCCGTCCGGAAGCCGCGATCGAGATACAGCGACAGCAGCGCGTCCTGGTCGGCGACGACGAGCGCCTGCACGTACGGCTCGCGGACCTTCGATCGCATCACCAAGTCCGCCTCGGGCACGTGCGCCGTGTCGCGCACGAACTGAATCGCCGCGATCGAGGCCTGCGGCCCTTCGTCCACCGTGAGCTGCACGACGACCCAGACGACGCCGGTCTCGCCGACATGATCGGTCGGCTGCCGGTCCGCGGCCGTCGCCACCCGGTAGTATCCGCGGCGGCGGTACTCCGCCCGCACGGCGGTGAGCCCGCGCTCGATCCGCTCCGGACTGTAGACGTCGCCCGGCTTCACGCCGATCAGCGCGTCGATCGTCGGGGTCGTCATGTGCAGGCCCTCGGGAATCGCCACGTGATCGACGCGAAACCTGGCCCCTCGGATGACGTTGAACGTCACCACCAGCACGCCCGGCGTGGAGGTGTCCTTCGTCATCGAGACGCCGGCCTCGACGAAGCCTTCGCTCTTGAGCGCGTCCTCGATACGAACGCGCGAGTCATCCAGCAGGTCGTCGTCCACCGCCCGCTCGCGCGCGATCGGGACGAGATCCTCCTGGTTGCCGGCCGGCCGCGGGTCGCCGGTCCACCGCACCTCCACGCGCGGGCCCGCATCCACCGTGAGTGTCACGGCGACGGACTTGCGGTCGGCCGAGACGACCGGCTCGAGCGAGGCGACCGCGGCGTAGTACCTGGGCGCCGGTCAGGTCGTCGCGAATGGCCGCCAGCGCCCGGCTCGTGTCGCCGTACCGATACGGCCGGCCGACGACGAGACCCGTGCGGTTGACCAGCGCCTCGTTGCTGAACACCGACCGCGCGTTGTTGCGCACGACAACGGCGGTGATGATCGCGCGGTCGCCGGCGGCGACGTCGAACACCAGCGTGGCGCGATCGGGATTGTTCCGTTTGACCACGCTCACGGCGACGTCCGCGTTCAGGTAGCCTTCGTCGTTCAGGATCTCGCGCACGGTCTGGGCGACCTTGCCCGGGGGCACGTTGGCCGGCAGGCCGCCGTACTGATCGTTGACGCGGTTGCGCAGCTCCTTCGGATCGAGCCCGGTGTCGTTCGTGAACTGGAGCTGATCGACCGGGTGTCGCGCGCCCACCTTGAACAGCAGGGCGACCCCGCCGTTCGCGTCGAACGCATCGACCGTCACGTCCGGATCGAAATTGCCGACGCTCACGAGGCGCTGGATGCTGCTCCGGACGGCCTGCAGCCGCAGCGGCTCGCCGGGCTTGACGTCCACGAGCGACTGGAGCGTGCCGGCCGTGTCCGGCTTGCCGTCCACCTCGAACCGGACGGCGGTGACCGTCAGCCCGAGATAGTGATCAATGTCCTGCGCGCGCGCGGGCGTCGCGGCGGCCGCCGCCAGCACCAGGGCGAGGGCGAGGATCCGGCGGCCGGGCATCAGAAGACGTGCCGGATCCGGAAATCGAGCGCGAACGTTCGATCCTCGTTGCGGGAGAGGATCCACGAAATACGATCGCTCTGCTCGGTACTCGACGAGAATCACCTTGTACTGCGAAGAGTTCAGGTCGCGCGCGTAGGTCAGGTACAGACGCGGCGACAAGCGCTTGCCGATCGTCACGCGCGTGGACGGACTGAGCTGCTGGAACGAGTTCTCGTTGGGCAGGACGGTCGTCACCTGCATCGTGTCCAGCAGGTTGGTCTTCTCGAACACGTTGCCGACCCGTGACGACAGCGGCGACAGCAGCAGCTGCGCGGCCGCCGTCTGCATCAGCATCGTGTACGCCTGCTGCTGCGACTGCAACGAACGCTGCTCCGCGCTGCCGACGTCGGGTATGCCGCCGAGGATCAGCGTGAGGATGTCCACCTGGTTCAGGTACGGATCGGAGGTGAAGCTCACCGTCGGCGCCGCGTGCAGCGCGCCGGTCACGTGCACGCCGATGTTGAACGTCTCACCGCCGGCGCGCGGGTGGGTCTCCGCCATGATGTCGAAATAGGGATCGAGCCGCGCCGGATTCGAGAACTGAATCGTGCTGGGCAGGAGCTTGAAGCGGTTGCCGTTGATGAACACCTCGCCGCTGTCGATGTCGATGTGGCCGGTCAGGCTTGGCCGGTCGAGCGTGCCGCGGTAGCTCAGGTCAGCGCTGCCGACGATCGTCGCCGTCCGCTTGTTGTCGATGTGCAGCGTCCGATTGGCGCGGATGTCGATGTTGAACGAGAGCGGGTAGCCGCTCTCGGCGAGCGGCCCCCCGGCCTCCCCCGTCAGCGTGACCGGGCCGGCCCCCGCCGCGGCGGCAAGCGCGACGATGCCGGCGTCAGTGTCGATTGTCTTGTTGTACGACGCATAGAGCACGTCCACACGGCCGGCAAGCAGCGGCGACGCGACCGGTCCGGTCAGCGTCAGGTCCGCGTTCACCGTGGACGAAAAGCCTTCGGGATACCGGAGCCGCATCGCCGTGCCTTGGGCCGTCAGGTCGAAGCGATCCGGCAGATACTGCTTCAGCGAGACGCTGCCGCCGAAGACCACGTCGCCGTCCCCGAACTTGCCCCTCAGGCCGCACTGCGTCTGCCCTGCCGGGCACGACGACGGGTTGAGATTGACGGCGTTGCCGTCGAACGTGACACGCCCGCTGAGGTTGGTGAAGCTGCGCGGCAGCGCACGGTACCGGAAGCTGCCGTCCTCGACGTCGGCGTAGCCGGAAATCGACGGGTCCGACAGCCGCCCGGTCGCGCTTGCGAGCACCACGGCGTGCCCGGTGCCGCGCATGTTCGGCCCCTGGATGATCGCCAGGTTGGCCTCGCCCTTCGCCTGGACGTCAATCGTCGAGTTGTCCGGCGCCGCAGCATCGATCTTCAGGCCGCCGGTGAGCTCCAGATTCGTCCCTTCACCGATGAGCCGGAAGCGGCCGATGGTGACGTCGCCGTTCTTGTAGGTGGCGCCGAGCGGCCCGTCGTTGCGCAGCTCGTAATCGAACAGCCTCAGTGTGCCGGTGATGTCGCCTGCGGTCACGGACAGGTGGCCGTAGTCGCTGAGCGGCCCGCTGATCCTGATGCTGCCGCTGGCGATCGCCCGGGTATACGGCGATGCCCGCGGGGCGAAGAACTTGAGGTACGGATCGATCGACGTGTTCAGGAACCGCAGCGTCAGCTCCGAGTCGGTACTGGTCGTCGAGCAGGATCTGTCCCGACCCGGTCACCTGGAGCCGGAACGACGACGTATTGAACTGGTCGATCGTCATTCGCTTGCCATCCACGCTCAGGTGGCCGCTGACCTCGCCGACCAACTCGTCCGCGGCATAGAGGTCCCTGATCGTCCCGCCGAACTCGTAGTGCGGCGACTGAAAGGCGCCCGCTCCCGTGGCGGTGAACTCGAGCACGCCCGTGAGGGGCGCCTCTTCCAGCTTGAAGTTGTCCAGCGTCTGGACCTTGATGCCCTCGCCTCGTGCGTCGAAGGAGTACGTGCCGTCGGTCCACCTGACGAGCGCGGCGCCGGTGATGCGGCCGCTGCCCTTCGTCATCGAGATCCGATCGATGCTGACGCCCGTGCCGTCGAGCGTGAGGTCGCCGGTCGCGACCTCGAAGTGCTCCTTCCACGCGACGCCGTCGGCGAGCGCCAGGCGGCCAGACCCGAACAGGCCCGCGTACGGGCCGTGCAGGTCGGCCTCCGCCGATGAGATGGTGCCGTCCACCGGCCAGTCGTCGAGGTCGAAGGCGTGCCGCAACAAGGTCAGCGGCCAGTTGTGAATCGACGCGCGCGCCCGCACTTCCTCGCCATGATCCGCGCGCGGAAAGCCGAGCGAGAAACGCCCGCTCGTCCGAATCGACGCCTCGTCGGGCCGGTCGCCAATCACGGCGTTGGTGACGTCGATGTAGCGGTCGTGAATTACGGCATGTCCCGTGACCTTGCCCCATCGCACGTGGAACGCCTCGATGGCGTCGCCCGAAAACGTCCCTTCGATGCGGGGATCGCTGAAGCGCTGCGTCATCACACCGTCGAACGTCCCGCGCCCGCCCAGCTCGACCGCGCCCGTCGACGATCCGGCGGCCGTCATGATTGCCGCGAGCAACCGATCGCTGTCCTGCCAGTCGAGGCTGGCCGCGTGAAACGCAATCGCCGAGTCCGCGCCGTAGTCGGATCGACCCTGGAAGGCAAAGTGCGTCGTCGGCGTCGCGACCCAGCTGTCGGCGAACGTCACGCCGGTGCCGTCGAAGTCGAAGACCAGGTGCCCGCCGGTCGGCAATGGACCCAGCGGCCGGGCGGGATCGAACGTCGTCTTCTTGTCCAGCGCCGCGGGCCCCGCGGGCGCGGTGAGCGGCAGCGCCGCGGGCGCGAGCGTCACCGCCTCCGGCGGATCGACGTCGGCCTCGACGCTCCCTTGCACGTCGGTCCTGAACTTCCCGCTCGGCCAGGCCATCGTCGCGTGCGCGTGGCTGACGCGGCCGATCGGCCGCAGCCCCTTGAGATTGGCCAGCCCCGCCACGCGGCCGAGCGCCGCGCCGTCCAGCTCGGCTGCGAATCGCTGGGTGGCGCCCGTCGGCCGGCCGAGCGGCTCAATCGCGTAGGTGAAGCGCGCGCGGCCCCCGGCGAAGTCGGCGTCCGCGTGCGTGATCTCGAAGCGGTCGGGGTACCACACGAGCGATCCGTGCAGGTCGGGAAATTCGAGGCTGTTCACGCGCGCCAGGTCGCTGGAAAAATCGCCGGCAAGCTCCTGGCCCCCGCGGTAGACGTGAAAGATTCCGGCGAACCTGCCGGTGCCGCCCACATCCCACGTCTCGCTGGCGAAGAACAGCTCGCGCATGCGCCGAAAGTCGAGCTCGGACTCGATGTTGTAGCGCTGCTCGGGCCAGTGCGCGAAGTCCACCGTGCCGTTGACGTGCGTGCGGGCGCCGTCGGTGACCAGGTCGATGTGCCGCAGGTCCACGCGAGAGCCATCCAGCGTGAAGCGCGTCGAAAAATCGGTCGCCATCGGCAGGAAATGCTGAATCTGTACCGTGCCCTTCGCGAACGACGCCGTTCCGAGGTACTGGCCGAGCGATCGCACGAGGTCGAAATGCAGATTGGGCGCGACGACGCTCCAGGGCGTGGCGTGATCCTCGAAGCCAAAGGCCCCGTCCGGCGCATCCATGAACTGCAGCGTCGTCGTGAACCGTTTCGGGCCGTCGTCCTTGCGCTCGTGCTTGAGGCGCGGCATGTTGTTGCGGCCGCCGCTCCAGGTTTCGATGAAGACTTCCCAGCCGGTCATCCTGACCTCGAGCGAGAACTCGCGCTTCTGAATCAGGTTGAGCCAGTTGACGTGCACGCGGATGTGCTTCGCCCGGAAGAAGGGGCGATCGGTCGGACGCAGACCCTCGATCACGACGTCGTCCACGCCGAAGTCCCCGGGCGTGACGTACGCGACGATGCGGCCGATGTGGAGCGGGTGCTCGAGCCACTTCGAGCCTTCACGCTCGGCAAGGGTCTTGAGCGCGCCGAACTGTCCGAGATCGATCGAAAAGAAGGCGACGAACAGCGCGGCGCCGACCGCGATGCCGCCCGCCAGCAGACGTCGCGTCCAGTTCCACGCCAGGCGGCGGCGTCGACCGCGCGGCCGGACGTCAGCCGGCGCCGGATCGGACGGCGGCGGGGAGACTTCGGTCACAGGCTCAGCTTACCTGAGGGCCCGGCACCGTTCATTCGACAATGACCAGCAGCCGCCCGGCTTCGACCAGGGCGCCCTCCGTGACGGCCACTTCCTTGACGCGACCCGCGCGCGGCGCCGACAGCTCGTTCTCCATTTTCATGGCTTCGACGACGAGCAGGCCCTGCCGGGCCGCGACGTCATCACCCGGTTTGACGAGCACGCGGGCGACGCGGCCGGGCATGGGCGCCTTGACGCGCTGCTCGCCATGGCCGCTGCCCGCGCCGCCGGTGCCGCGTTCGAATCGCCGGCCGTCGACGACGGCCAGCACGGTGGCGTGCGGCAGCTGCACCAGCCACTCGCCGCCCGCACGTTCGGTCAACGCGGCGTCCACGCTCCGCTCGATCTTCGTACACCAGGGACAGCCCGAGGTCGGTTCGCGCGGCCTGCACATCGTGGAAGACCGGCGCGGCGTCGCGCGACGCGCCGTCCCGCAGCGCGAGACGGAAGTTGCCGCCGTGCGGTCCGGCGGGACCGACGCTCTCGACCGTCACGGCGGTCACGACGCCGTCGATGTCGATGTCGAAGGTCATCGCAGGCCCTCGAGGCGTGCCGTCCGCTGCCAGACACCGGCCGCCTCCGGCGCGTCGGCCGAGGCGCGGTGGGCGCGCATCCAGGCCGCCAGCGCCGCCGCCACGATGGCGTCGCGCCGGTCGATCGCCGTCGGCGTCACGAACGGCTGGCCGGTTCGCGCTCTTCAGGACGCGGTCCAGGTAGGTCGTGTCGAACCGACCCGCGAGAAAGTCCGGCTCGCGGATCAGCCACTGGAAGAACGGCACGGTCGTCTGCAGCGCCGACGACGCGGTATTCGTCGAGCGCCCGGCCGAGCCGCGCGATCGCGTCGGCGCGAGTCTCGCCCCAGACCACGAGCTTCGAGATCATCGAGTCGTAGAACACCGGGATCTCGAAACCGGCAGTCACACCGCGGTCGTCGCGAATGCCGGGCCCGCTCGGTACGCCGATCGCGCGCACGAGCCCCGGCGACGGCATGAAGCCGCGATTCGGGATCCTCAGCGTAGATGCGGCATTCGATCGCGTGCGCGCGCGGCGTCAGCGCGCGCTCGGGATCGATCGTCAGCGTCTCGCCGTTAGCGATGCGCAGCTGCCACTGCACGAGGTCGATGCCGGTCACCATCTCGGTGATCGGATGCTCGACCTGCAGCCGCGTGTTCATCTCGAGGAAGTAGAAGCGCTCGCGGTCGTCGACGAGAAACTCGATCGTGCCGGCGTTCGTGTAGCCGACCGCCTGCGCGACGCGGGCGGCGCAGGCCGCCATCTTGCGGCGGGTCGCGTCGCTGATCGCGAGCGACGGCGACTCCTCCACCACTTTCTGGTGCCGCCGCTGGATCGAGCACTCGCGCTCGACGAACGGCAGCACGGTGCCGTGGACGTCGCCGAGCAGCTGGATCTCGATGTGCCGCGGCCCGACGATGCGCCGCTCGAGATAGACGGCGCCGTCGCCGAACGCCGCGGTGGCTTCCGAACGCGCGGTGCGGACGGCGGCGGCCAGATCGGCCGGGCTCGTCACACGCGCGCATGCCCTTGCCGCCTCCGCCGGCCACGGCCTTGACCAGCAGCGGAAAGCCGAGGCGTTCCGCCTCAGCCGCAATGACGGCGTCCGGCGCGTCCACCTCGAACGGGACGTCGGTGCCCGGCACGACCGGCACGCCGGCCGCCACGGCCGCCTGCCGCGCGGCCGTCTTGCTGCCCATCCGCGCGATCGCCGACGGCGGCGGGCCGACGAACGTCAGACCGGCGTCCACGCACGCCTGGGCGAAGTCTTCGTTCTCGGCGAGGAATCCGTAGCCCGGGTGCACGAACGTCGCGCCCGACCGCCTGGCGGCGTCCACGATCTTGTCGATGCGCAGGTAGCTGTCCGCGCTCGGGCTCGGGCCAAGCGGGTAGGCCTCGTCCGCCAGCCGCACGTGGAGCGCGGCGCGATCGCATTCCGAGTACACCGCGACCGCGCCCCAGCCAAGATCGCGGCAGGCGCGAATCACGCGCACGGCGATCTCGCCGCGGTTGGCAATCAGGACCTTCGGCGCGCTCACAACGGGATGTTCCCGTGCTTCTTCGGCGGGTTCTTGTCGCGCTTGTTCTCGCAGCTCGCGAGCGCGGCGACGAGCTTCGTCCGCGTCGCGCGCGGCTGGATGATCTCGTCGATGAACCCGCGCGACGCCGCGATGAACGGGTTGGCGAGCTTCTCGCGGAACTCGGTCACCAGCTGCGCCCGGAGCGCCGCGGGATCGGCGGCTTCCGCCAACTCGCGGCGATAGAGCACGTTGACGGCGCCCTCCGGGCCCATCACGGCGATCTCGGCCGTCGGGTACGCGTAGTTGAAATCAGTGCGGATGTGCTTGCTCGCCATTACGCAGTACGCGCCGCCATACGCCTTGCGCGTGATGACCGTGATCTTGGGCACCGTCGCCTCCGCAAACGCATACAAGAGCTTGGCGCCCGCACGGATGATGCCGCCATGCTCCTGTCGCACGCCCGGCAGAAAGCCCGGCACGTCCTCGAAGGTGATCAGCGGGATGTTGAACGCGTCGCAGAAGCGCACGAACCGGGCGCCTTTCACCGACGCGTCGATGTCCAGGCAGCCGGCGAGCGCCGCCGGCTGGTTGGCCACCACGCCGACCGATCGCCCGCCGAGCCGCGCGAAGCCCACGACGATGTTCTGGGCGAAGTAGCGGTGGACCTCGAGGAACACGCCGTCGTCGACGACCGCGTGGATGAGATCGAGGATGTCGTACGGCTGGTTGGGCTGCTCCGGCACCAGCCGATCGAGCGCGTCGTCTTCGCGATCGATGGGATCGGCGGTCGGCCGCCGCGGCGGGTCGTCCAGGTTGTTCGACGGCAGATAGCCCAGCAGCTCGCGGAGCAGCCGCAGGCACTCGCGATCGTCCGGCACCGCGAAATGCGCGACGCCGCTCGTCGCGTTGTGGGCCATCGCGCCGCCGAGCGCTTCCTTGGTCACTTCCTCGTGCGTGACGGTCTTGATCACGTCCGGGCCGGTCACGAACATGTAGCTCGTGCCCTCGACCATGATCGTGAAATCGGTGATCGCCGGCGAATAGACGGCGCCGCCGGCACACGGGCCCCATGATCGCGGAGATCTGTGGCACGACGCCCGACGCCAGCGTGTTCCTGAGAAAGATATCCGCGTAGCCGCCGAGCGAGAAGACGCCCTCCTGGATGCGCGCGCCGCCCGAGTCGTTCAGGCCGACGATCGGCGCGCCCATGCGCACCGCGAGATCCATGACCTTCACAATCTTGGCGGCGTTGGTCTCCGAGAGCGACCCGCCGAACACCGTGAAGTCCTGCGCGAAGGCGTAGACCGGGCGGCCGTCCACGCGGCCGTGGCCGGCGACCACGCCGTCGCCGGGCACGCCCTCGGCGTCGAGGCCGAAGTCGCGGCCGCGATGCGTGACGAGCTTGTCCAGTTCCTCGAACGTACCGGGATCGAACAGCAGATCGATGCGCTCGCGGGCCGTGAGCTTGCCGGCCTGGTGCTGGCGCTTCAGCCGGTCGTCACCGCCGCCCAGTTCGGCGAGGCGCTCGAGGTGCGCGAGACGCTCCGAGGGAGTCATTGGGGAGAGATTCTAGCAAGGTGGACACTTCACACTTCCAACTTCACACTTTCTGCTGAGCCTTCTCCCAATCCTTCAGGAACTTCTCCAGGCCGATGTCGGTGAGCGGGTGCTTGAAGCACTGCTCGATGACCGCCGCCGGGCAGGTGCAGATGTCGGCACCCATCCGCGCCGCCTCGACGATGTGCATCGGCCCGCGCACGCTCGCGACGAGGATTTCCGTTGCGTACTCGTAGTGGTTGAACACGTCGACAATCTGGCGGATCAGATCCATCCCGGGCGTCGCGATGTCGTCGAGCCGGCCGACGAACGGGCTGACGTACGACGCGCCAGCCTTCGCCGCGAACAGCGCCTGCGGCGCGGTGAAGATGAGCGTCGTGTTGATGCGGACGCCCTCCGACGAGAGCGCCTTGATGGCCTTGATGCCCTCGCGGGTGAACGGAATCTTCACCACGACGTGCTCGTCGATCTTGGCGAGTTCCCGGCCCTCCGCAATCATGCCCGCGGTGTCGGTTGCGACCACCTCGGCGCTGACCGGCCCCTGCACGGTCCGGCAGATCTGCCGGATGATGCCTCGCGGATCGCCGCCTTCCTTGGCGAGCAGCGAGGGGTTGGTCGTCACGCCGTCGATGATGCCGAGCGGCACCAGGGCTTCGACGTCCTTGAGACTGCCCGTGTCGATGAAGATCTTCATGAAGTGCCTCGATTCTAGGCGCGCGCGACGACGGGATTAGTCAGCGCACCGATGCCCTCGACGTGAATCGTCACCGAATCGCCCGGCTTGATCGGGCCAATCCCCGACGGCGTGCCTGTAGAAATGATATCGCCGGGCAGCAGCGTCATCACCGACGTGATGAACTCCACCAGCTCGGGGATGATGAAGATGAGCTCGCGCGTGCGCGAGTCCTGGCGCAGGCCGCCGTTGACGTACGCGCGCACCTGCAGGTCACGGCCCTCGAGTCCGGCCGCAATGCACGGCCCGATCGGGCAGAACGTGTCGAAGCCCTTCGACCGCGTGTACTGGCCGTCCTTGCTCTGGAGCTCGCGCGCCGTCACGTCGTTGACGCACGTCAGCCCAAGGACGTAGTTCGACGCCTGCGCGGCTTTCACCTTGTACGCAGGCTTGCCGATCACGAGTCCCAGCTCCGCCTCGTGATCGACACGTCCGGCCCAGGCAGGCACCTCGATGGCGGTCCCGGGACCGATGACCGCCGTGGACGGCTTGATGAAAATCAGCGGCTCCTCGGGCAGCGGCTTGTGCTGCTCCGCGGCGTGGTCCTTGTAGTTCAGCCCGACGCAGACGACCTTCGACGGCTGGACCGGCGCCAGGATCTTCACGCCATCCTGCGAGATCTCGGGGCCCTCGCGGTACACGCCGAAGACATCGCCCTCGACGAGCCGCCAGCGGCCCTCGCGTTCGGCCGCGTAGAGCGAGGTCCCGCCGTGCTCGATTCGATACAGTCGCGTCATAGCTTCGCTTCGTCGCCGTGCTCGTCAGCGCTGCCCCGCCTCACGCACGGTTGCCGTCTGTCTGTTGGACGGAGGACTTTGATTGCGCCTGGGCGACCCGTCCACCGCGACGACCGCGTAGGTATATGTGGTGCCACGGGCGGCCGTCGTGTCCTTGTAGGTGGTCGCCGCAATCGGCGCCGTCATGAGCGGCAGCAGTGTGTCACCGGTGCCCTCGGCGCGCAAGACGAGGTAGCCGCCGAGGTCGGCGGCGTCGACGGCGTTCCAGGAGAGCGTGATGCCGTCCTGCTCGGGAATGGCGAGGAGCTCCGTCGGCGCCGCGGGCGGGAACGTGTCTTCGGGCGTCACGCAGGCGGGCGCGCTGGGGCGGCCGTCAACCGTGGCCGAACCCGTCGCCACGACGCTCCGCACGACGAAGCAGCGCTCGCGCCCGAACGCGACGGGCGTGGCGAACTCGCCGGCAGAGATCGGGCCCGGCCCCGACAGCGCCGGGCCGTTCGGGCTCTGCGCGTCGAACACGCGGTAGCTCGTGCCGGAGGTCGCCGTCCAGGACAGCGTCAGCGTCTTCTCGTCGTAGGCGGTGTGAAGATCGGCCGGGGGCGCCGGATCGGCGGCCATGTTCAGGGCGAGCACGCCCGACGGGGCGCCGCGACGGTCGCGCCCGGCGACGGGCACCACGACGAAGTAGCGGACCGGTGCGTTGGGACCGCGGTCGGCCGCCGCGATCGTCTCTTCGTAGGTTGCCGGCTCCCCCGGCAGGGGCCCCGCGCCGGGCGGCGGGGCCGGTGGCGGCGTCTGCCCTTCCGTCGGCGGCCGTCGGACGTTGACGCGGACCTTCAGATTCCCGGGCGCGATCAGCTGCGCCGCGGTCGGAGCCGGCACACCGGGCGCCGCGGCGCCTTGGTAGACCTCGACGCGTTCGATCGCCGATGGCGTTGTGCCGTCGGCGTTGGCCGCCGGCACGGTGAACCGCACCACGATCTTGTCCTCCGTCCGATTGGCGGTGGCGTCCACGATTCGGCCGGGTGTCGGCCGCAGCGGCGGCAACGGCGGTCCGGACTTGCCACAGGCGACCAGCGCCAGCGCGAGGACGAGCGGCGCTGGGGATCGCAGGATCCGCGGATGGATCACAGGATGTACCGGGACAGGTCGTCGCTCCTGGCGATGTCGGCGAGCATGCGGTCGACGTACGCCGCGTCGATGGTGACCGAGCGTGCCGCCGATCTCCGGCGCGTCGAACGACACCTCGTCGAGCAGACGCTCCATCACGGTGTGCAGCCGACGCGCGCCGATGTTCTCGGTCCGCTCGTTGACGAGCGTCGCCAGCTCCGCGATGCGCGCGACGCCGTCCTGGGTGAACTCGAGCGTGACGCCCTCGGTCGCCATCAGCGCCGTGTACTGCTTGATCAGCGCGCTGCGCGGCTCGGTCAGGATCCGCACGAACTCGTCGCGCCCGAGCGCGTCGAGCTCGACGCGAATCGGAAAGCGGCCCTGCAGCTCGGGAATCAGATCCGACGGCTTGGACACGTGGAACGCGCCGGCCGCGATGAACAGGATGTGATCGGTGCGCACCATGCCGTACTTGGTGTTCACCGTCGTGCCCTCGACGATGGGCAGGATGTCGCGCTGCACGCCCTCGCGGCTCACGTCGGGCCCGTGGCCGCCCTCGCGGCCGGCAATCTTGTCGATCTCGTCCACGAAAATGATGCCGCCTTCCTCGACGCGCGCGACGGCCGATCGCGCCACGGTGTCCATGTCGATCAGCTTCTGGGCCTCTTCCTGGGTCAGGGACTCGATGGCTTCGGGCATCGGCACGCGCCGCCGCCGGCTCTTGCCCTGGAACATGCCGGGCATCATGTCGCGCAGGTTGACGCCGATCTCCTCCACCGACGATCCCGTCAGGATCTCGAACGACGGCATCAGCGGCCGGTCGCGCACCTCGATCTCGATCTGCTTGCCGTCGAGCCGTCCGGCGCGGAGCTGCTCGCGCAGCTTCTCCCGGGTCGCCGACGCCTGCTCGCCCGCCATCTCGGCCTCGCGCGACCCTTCGCCGAACGACGAAGCCGGCGGCGAGGGCAGCAGCAGGTCGAGCACGCGTTCCTCGGCCGCGGCGCGCGCCTTGTCGCGCACCTCGGCCTGCCGCTCCTCGCGGACCATCTTCACGGCAATCTCGACGAGATCGCGGACCATCGACTCGACGTCGCGCCCGACGTAGCCGACCTCGGTGAACTTCGACGCCTCGACCTTGAGGAACGGCGATTGCGCCAGCCGCGCGAGCCGGCGCGCGATCTCCGTCTTGCCGACGCCGGTCGGGCCGATCATCAGGATGTTCTTCGGCGCGACTTCCTCGGCCATGTCCGGCGCCAGGCGCTGCCGCCGGTAGCGGTTGCGCAGCGCGATCGCCACCGCGCGCTTGGCGTTGGCCTGACCGATGACGTACTTGTCGAGCTCGGCGACGATCTCGCGCGGCGTCAGCGAGCCGCCCAGGACCGGTGTGCGTTCGGGGAGAAGGATCGGCGTCATCCCAGTTCTTCCAGCGTGATCCGTCCGTTCGTGTAGACGCAGATGTCCGCGGCGATCGCCATGGCGCGCTCGGCAATGCCGCGCGCGTCCAGCGTGCTGTGCTGCACGAGCGCGCGCGCGGCGGCCATCGCGTACGGCCCGCCCGATCCGATGCCCATCACGCCGTCGTCCGGCTCGATGAGATCGCCCGTGCCCGAGACGAGATACATGACGCGCGGGTCGGCGACGAGGAGCATCGCTTCCAGCCGACGCAGCGCGCGGTCGGTGCGCCAGTCGCGCGCCAGCTCGACCGCGGCCCGCTCGAGGTTGCCGCGGTGCTCCTCGAGCTTCGCCTCGAAGCGACCGAAGAGCGCGAAGCCGTCGGCGGCCGCGCCGGCAAAGCCCGCGAGCACGCGGTCGTGAAAGACGCGACGGACTTTGCGCGCCTGATGTTTCACGACCGTCTGACCGAGCGTCACCTGGCCGTCGCTGGCCATCACGACCTTGCCCTGATGACGAAGGCCGAGCACCGTTGTCGCGTGTGGATGGGTCATGGTGGGTGAAACGCGTCCGAACTGGCATCGTAGTGCCGTCCGCTCGCGAGGGCAAGGCAGCGAGGACAAAGCCGCGCCCGCCGCCAAGGCTTTCGCGGCCAGGCAAGACTTTTCGGGCTATTTACGAGACTTCGGGCTGGCAGTAAAGTTGCACTCTAGGCAGCGGGGAGGCTTGGATCTCAGCCTTCCAGGGAGGACATCATGACCAGGACCACTCAGTTGGCATTGAGCACGGTCGTCGCGATGGCCCTCGCTGCCCCTGGCTGGGCCGCGGCGCAGGCCGTGCCGCGGACGTCCGCCGGTTCGTCCGGCAGTTCGTCATCGGGATCGAGCGGGAGCTCCGGCGGCTCCGCCGGATCGAGCTCAGGGCCATCGCAGGCGCAGTCGCGCAGCGCGCCAAGCGGATCGCGCACCGGCAGCGTCGCACAACCACGTTCGGGGTCGAGCGTCGGATCGACCGCCGGGACGCGCTCGCGCGTCGGCGGATCGGGATCGGGCGGCGCGCGCCTCAACGACAACGCGCCCGCCATCGGCCGCTATCGCAACGGCCAGCCGATCCAGGGCACGGCCGTCCCGCGTCAGCCCGGAAACTACCCCGTCCATCCGATCTACCCGGTGTACCCGGGCTACTGGTATCCCTGGTACGGCCCCGGGTTCGGCTACGGGTACGGCTGGGGCTACTACGATCCGTGGTGGTACGGCGGCTACCCGTGGGGCGTCTGGGGCTACGGCGGCTACTCCGGCGGCTACTCCGGCGGTGGCGGCGGCTACGAGGGCGGGGAATCGACCCGTGAGGACATCGGATCGATCCGCCTCAAGGCCAACGTGTCCGACGCCAAGGTGTACGTGGACGGCGCGCTGATGGGCACCGTCGACGACTTCGACGGCCTCGGTCATCACCTCGATCTCGCCGCGGGCAAGCACGATCTCGAGCTGCGGGCTGACGGCTACCAGACGTACACGTCGACCGTCGACGTGCTGTCCGGCAAGACGACGACCGAGCGGGTGACGCTCAAGAAGAAGTGAGCCGTCGCCCGATGCTGTCGGTCGTCGCGGGCATCTCGCTCGTCTACGACCTGGCCGCGGGTGTCGTGCTGCTCGCGGCGACCGACCGCATGGCGTCGTGGTTTGGCGCACGCGTGCCGGATCCCGTCCTGTTCGCCAAGCTCAACGGGATGTTCCTGATTGCGGTGGGGCTCGGCTACCTGCAGCCGCTGCGTGCGCCCGCGGCGCATCGCGCGTACATGTGGGTGTTCGGCGTGCTGCTCAAGGGCGCCGGCGCGGCGATTTTTCTCGCCGATCACTACCTTAACGGCTCGCCTGCGTCGTTCCTGCTCTTCGCCGCCAGCGACGGCACGCTGGCGGCCGCGACGCTCGTCGCGCTCGCCGCCGACCGCCGGACGGTCGCGGCGCGCTGACGGCCCAGCCAGAAGTACAGCGGCAGGCCGGCGGCGATCACCGCCAGCCCGGCGAGCGACGTCCCCGGGTTGTTCCACACCTCGTTGACGACCATCACGAAGCTCGCCGCGACGAACAGCGCCGGCGCCACCGGATAGCCGAGCGCCCGGAAGGGTCGATCTTCGCGCGGGTCGCGCCGCCGCAGCACGAAGACGGCAATCACGGCGATACCGGAAAAGAGGACGACCGAGAAGCCGGTGTAGGCCACCAGCTGCGAGAGCGTCGCCGAAAGCACCAGCACGCTGCTCCAGATCGCCTGGGCGATGATCGCCAGCACCGGCGTGCGGAAGCGCGGATGGACGCGGCCGGCCGAGGCGAGGAACACGCCGTCGCGCGCCATCGCGTAGTAGATGCGCGGTCCGGCCAGCACCATCGCGCTGACGCTGGCCGCGATGCCGACGATGGTGAACACCGCGATCAGCTCGCCCGCCGCAAAGCTGAAGAGCCGCTCGGCCACGACGTCGGTGAGGCGGCCGTCGGGCAGCGTGGCCAGATCGGCGATGGGCATGGCGTACAGGTAGAGCACGTTGAGCGCGACGTACACGCCGACGACCGCCAGCGTGCCGTACCCGAGCGCGCGCGGGAGGTTGCGGCTCGGATCGCGAATCTCCTCGGCGACGTATGTGGCGGCATTCCAGCCCGAATACGCGAACATGATCGGGATGAGCGCGAGCAGCCATCCCGTGACGGGCGCGGCGACCGCGTGCGCGCTCGCCATGTTGGCGGCCGATCCGCGGCCGGTCGTCAGGCCGAAGAGGATCAGCGCCGAGATCGCGACGACCTTGACGGCGGTAAGGATGTTGTGCAGGAACCGGCCCGACAGGTGTAGGTGCACGAGCGAGAGCAGGAAGATTGCGCCAATAGCGACGAGCGCCTGCGGCGTGACGACCAGCGGCAGGAAGGGCAGCGGGAGCGTCGCGAGCGGCGTCTTGTCGGCCGCCGCCGGCAGGAACCGGCCGAGATACTCCGACAGCGCGACGGTCCCGGCGGCAATCGCCCCGGAGAATCCGGCGACGAACGACGTCCATCCGGAGAGAAACGCCGCGAGCGGGCCAAACGCCTCGCGCAGGTAGACGTACTCGCCGCCCGCGTGCGGCCGCAGCGTGGCCAGCTCGGCGTACGCCATCGCGCCCGCGAACGCGAGGACGCCGCCGACGACCCACGCGCCGAGCATCGCCCAGCCGGACGGCACGAGCCCGGCCACCATCACCGGAATGAAGAAGATGCCGCCGCCGACGACGTTCGAGATGACGATCGTCGCCGCGTCGTACGGCCCGAGCCGCCGCGCCAAGGTGGGAGCTGACGAGGCGGCCGGCGAACGGACGGCGGACGCGCTCACGGACGTCCGACGGAATTCACATGCGGGATGATCTGGTGCTCGAGCCGGATACTGGCCGATGGGCACGACCGTGCCGCCGCGCCGCGCGAAGACCTTGGCGGTCACTTCCTTGAATTCACTGTTCGAAAACAGATTACTCCGGACATCCTCGAGCCGGTACCCGACGGTGCCGCGCACCGTGATGAGGTCGGACTTGCCATTGGCGGGGATGACGTCGTCGCCGATCCGCTGCACGAGCACGGAGTCCCACTCGCCGTCGGCATCGTCGCGCCAGAACGCGACGGTCAGCTCGAGACCGCGGATGCTCTCCGGCGCGCGGTTCTCGAGCCGGAAGGTCACGCTGGGCATGAGGTAGTTCCAGCCTCCCTTGAGCCCGTTGTCGTAGTAGCCGGAGATTGTGTCGACGATCGTGAGGGACTTCGCCAGGTCCACACTCGACCCGCATGAGGCGCCGCCCGCGAAGGCGACGAGGGCGACGGCGAGGATCAGCGGCCGGCGGAACATGGCCCGGGAATTGTAGATCAGATACCGCCGCTCGACGATCCGGGCTTTCGCCTCCTCGCGCGTGATCTTGGCTTGTCTGAACGCGACCAGATCCGCAGCGGAAATCACGAGCATGAGCTTGCGCGAGTTGTCGGGATAGAGCGGGGCGCGCACGATGTCGAGCCCGCTCGCCGTGATCTCGAGGCGCTCGCCGTCCTTGAGCGGTACTGCGCCGGAGTTATCGAGGAGCGCGTCGATGAGGGCCTCGCGCGCAAAGGCCGTGTACTCCTTGTCGGGATCGAACACCTGGGCCTGGACGGGCGACTGCTCCATCGGGTCGGCCACCACGACGCCTGTGCTGCTGACGCGATTCGCCCCGGGCGCCGGCTGCGAGACCGGCTGCGCGGGCCGCTGGTACGCGCGGAACAGCGCGGGCCCCGTCTGGAGCAGCAGCGGGATCTGGACGTCGAAGACGGGCCCCTCCGGCGTCGGCACGAAGCGCACGACGGGCTCGGTCGCCATCGACAGCTGCACCTCGGGCACGACGCCGCGCGCGCGCTCGGCGAGCTGCTCGCCCGCGTGCGTCACGGCCTGCCGCAGCGCCGCTTCGGTACTGGCGCAGCTGGTAGCGCGTCTGCGAATCCACGCCGTCCGACGACTGGGCCTGCTGCGCGCCGAGCGGCGCGGCCAGCGTCAGCGACAACCCGATGACGAATCCGCGGGACGACGCGGTGGCGCTCCTCATTGCTTGCCTCCCGCCTGCTGCTGCGCCATGGCGGCCAGCGCGGCCGAGAGCTGTTCCACGCGCTGCCTGAGCTGATCGATGCGCGTGTCCTGATTGGCTTTGATGTTGATCACGTCGTTGTTCAGGCTCCGCACGAAGCTCAGGATCTCGTCGTCGCGCTGGTTGCTGGTCCTGACGAACGAGCGGACCTGCTCGAGATCGCGATCGCTGGTCGCGGCGACGCTCGGGGCGTGCGTGGACACGAGGCGCACGCGCGCGTCCATCTCGGTGCGCATCGTGCTCACGAGATCCTGGCGCAGCGTGTCGAGATCCTGGCGGCTCACGCTCGCGGGCGTGACCGTCGGCCGCGCCGGCGCCACGGCGGCCGTCTCGGCGGGCGCGGGCGCCGCACGGTCGACGAGCGACCGCGTCGCGACGCCGCCCGCCGCGCCGATGGCGAAGACGATGGCCGCGGCCGCAGCCATCGCCCAGGCCGGGACCACGCGCCACCACGCCCGCCCACCCGCGGGCGCGAACGGCTTCCACACCGACTCGTGCTCCGGCACGTCCCAGGCGAGCAGATCCGTGCGCACGCGCCCGAAGGCGCTGACCTCGTCGCGACACGCGCCACAACTCTCGAGGTGACCCGCGAACTCGCGCCGCGATGGCGCGTCGGCCTCCTCGTAGAGGAACTCGATTAGACGTTCACGTTGATCGCACATGGCTGGCATCTACCTTTGACAGTTACAGACTTTCGTAGCGCGCTCGCCTCAGGCTGGCCTCCTCCGCCTGCCGCCGCTCCAGTCGGCGGCGCAGGACGGACAGCCCCTGGTAGAGCCGCGTCTTCACCGTGCTCAGCGGGCAGTTCAGCAAACCCGCGATCTCCTGGAACGTCAGGCCGTGATACTCCTTCAGGAGGATCGCGGTCCGCTGCTCTTCCGGCAGCTCGGCCATCGCCCGCGCCACGGCGTCGGACATCTCGCGCCTGGCGACGAGCTCTTCCACCGACTCGCTCGGCTGAACGTGTTCGTCGACGAGGTCCATCGGGTCGGTGCCCTCCGGCACCTGCGCAATCGGCGCGCGGCGCTCGCGCCGGATCCAGTCACGACACAAATTCAGCGTGATCCGGTAGAGCCAGGACGAGAACTTCGCCTCGCCTTTGAAACCTCGCAGCCCGCGATACGCGCGCAGGAAGGCCTCCTGCACCACGTCGCGTGCGTCCTCCTCGCGGCCAAGCGTGCGGTACGCGAGGGCATAGATCGGCCGCTCCCAGCGGGTCACCAGCTGGTTGAATCCGTCGAGGTCTCCCGCTTTCGCGCGGGTGACAAGCTCCTCATCCGTCAGGGTCATCAGGGCGCCTGACTGCGTCTCCCCGGGGCAGGAAACCTGGGGAGCCGCGTCCTCGGTCAATAAGACGACTCGCCCGCGGCCGCAGTCTGTACGGCTGGGGCGCGCTGGCGTGTCTTCAGTATAGCCATAGCCCCGCGGCGCGGGCGCCCCGCCGAACGTGCTGCGACGCCAACGCACTGAGCGAGAGGCACTTGCATGGGCGTGCTACACTGCCGGCGAGATGCGCGCCAGCCGCGCCATTCGCTATGTCCGAGCCCGACGACGCCTACATGACTACCGACGAGGTGATCGACTACCTGCACCTCGCCCGCCGCACCGTCTACCGACTCGTGAAGGCCGGAAAAATTCCGGCCATCCGCGTCGGACACCAATACCGCTTTCCCCGACGCCCTATCGAAGTCTGGCTGGCGCTCAACCGCCGCTACTGGAGGCGCGCCGGGCCCGGCGAAAAACCGCGCGTGCTCGTGGTTGACGACGAAGAAGCCATCCGCTCGCTCGTCGCCAAAATGCTGGCGGCCGAGTGCAACGTCGACGCCGTCGCCGACGGACCGACGGCCGTCAACCGCCTGAAGGCCGAGGACTACGATCTGCTCATTACGGACCTCAGGATGCCCGGCATGGACGGCCTCTCCGTCATTCGCGAACTGCGCCGCTATTCCACCGGGCTTCCGGTCATCGTCCTGACGGCGCATTCAACGGAAGAGGATGCCATCGAGGCGATCAATCTCGGCGTCTCGGGCTACTTGACGAAGCCGTTCCGGATCGAGCGGATGGTGGCCATGGCGCACCGCGCGCTCGGCGTGCCCGACGCCAGCGCCGCCTCGTGATTCAGCTCGCCGGCCTCACGAAGTCGTTCGGCGATCGCGTCCTCTTCGACAACGTCACCTGGCAGGTCGCCGACGGCGACCGTGTCGGCCTGTGCGGCCCGAACGGCGCCGGCAAGACGACGCTGCTGCGGATTCTCGCGGGGCTGGACGAGGCCGATGCCGGCAAGGTCGTCAAGCCGGCGCGGCTGACGGTCGGCTACCTGCCGCAGGACGGACTCGAGCATGCGGGCCTGACGCTCGCGGCCGAGGTCGCGACGGCGTTCCAGCCCCTGATCGACGCGCGCGACGAGATCGACGCGGATCGAGCACGCGCTGGCCGACCCGTCGCTGCCCGACGGCGAGCACGAGACGCTGCTCGTGCGGTACCACGACCTCACCGAGTTCTTCCGCCAGGAGGACGGACACAGCGTCGACCTGCGCGTCGCGCAGGTGCTCGAAGGCCTCGGGTTTGCGCGCGCGGATTTCGACAAGCGCACCGAGACGTTCTCGGGCGGCTGGCAGATGCGCATCGCGCTCGCCAAGCTGCTGCTCGGCCGGCCGACGCTGCTGCTGCTCGACGAGCCGACCAATCACCTCGACCTCGACGCGCGCAACTGGCTCGAGGCATACCTCTCGGCGTATCCGCACGCCGTCATCCTCGTCTCGCACGACCGCTTCTTCCTCGACGCGGTCGTCACGCGCATCGCCGAGATCTGCCGCTCCGGACGATCACGGACTACGTCGGCACGTACTCCAAATACCTCGTCGAGCGCGACGCGCGGCTCGAGCGGCTGCGCCAGGCCAAGCACGAGCAGGACGAGGAAATCGCGCGCATGCGCGCGTTCATCGATCGGTTCCGGTACCAGGCGACCAAGGCCGCGCAGGTCCAGAGCCGGATCAAGATGCTGGACAAGATCGTGCCGATCGAAGTGCCGCCCGAGCGCAAGCGCGTGCACTTCACCTTTCCCGCATGCCCGAAGAGCGGCCGGATGGTGCTCGAGCTCGACCACGCGCAGCAAGGCGTACGGCGATCACGTCGTGCTCGATCGCATCTCGCTGCACGTCGAGCGCGGCGACCGCATCGCGCTCGTCGCCCCGAACGGCGCCGGCAAGTCCACGCTCATGCGCATGCTGTCGGGCGCCGAAGCGCCCGATTCGGGCGCGCGCCGCGAGGGACACCAGGTCGTCATGCAGTACTTCGCGCAGGACGAGGCCAACCGGCTCGACCCGGTCAAGACCGTCTACGGACGATGGAGGCGGATTCGCCCGTCGGCATGGTGCCGATGATCCGCAACATCCTCGGCGGCTTCCTGTTCTGCCGGCGACGACATCTACAAGAAGGCCGGGCGTGCTCTCGGGCGGCGAGCGCACGCGGCTGGCCGTCGCGCGCATGCTGCTCCGGCCCGCCAACACGCTGCTGCTCGACGAGCCGACCAACCACCTCGACCTCGACTCGAAGGACGTGCTGCTCGAGGCGCTCGAGGACTTCGGCGGCACGCTGATCTTCGTCTCGCACGACCGCTACTTCGTGGACCGGCTGGCCACCAAGGTCATCGAGGTGGGCCACGGACAGATCGAGGTCTACCCCGGCACCTACGAAGAGTTTCTCTGGAGCAAGCAGCAGCGGGCTTCGGCCACACCGGCGACTCAGCCGTCCGCCCGGCCGAAGACTCCAGCCATCCAGTCCCCCTCGTCAGGGCCCCTCGACTCCTGCAGCCGCCCGGGCTGCCCCGCGCACCCGCCCCGCCTGCCTACCAGGACAAGAAACGGGCGGACGCCGAGGCTCGCAAGCGCCAGCGCGCCGCCCAGGACCGCGCCAGACGGGTCGCCGACCTCGAAGGCCGGATCGCCGACCGTGAACAGGGGATCAAGACCCTAGAAGGCGAAATGGCGAGCGCAGGGTTTTATGAAGATCGCGCTCGTGCCGAAACTGTAATCAAGAAACACCAAACGCTCATGTGGGAGGTTGGTGACTTGATGAACCAGTGGGAGGCACTGCAGACACAAATGGGCTCTGACTGACGATTTTGTTACAGATTTGTAAGTCGCGGCGATTTCTGTAATGATCCCGGCGAACACTCAGCCCCCGAGGGGGCCGCGTCACACACATTTTCGTGGTTCGCGAAGGCTGCCGACCGGGTACAGCCCTTGCCTTATGTGGGACGTGCGCGGAGCGCAGACAGGATGGAGACAGCTCGTCCAGCGACAACTGTGAAGGTGACCGCCCGGCGAGCCGACGTGCGCTTCGCGTGGATTCGACCAAACGCCCCACCGAGGACGCGCTGGCCGACCGGTTCTTCCGTCACCTGGTCTTCAACCTCCGCACGGGCGTGCTGGCCATCACGCGGGACGGCCGGGTGGCGGCCATCAACGACATCGCCTACCGGGTGCTCGGGCTTGCCGCCGCGCCCTGGCGACATCGGCCGGCCCTTCGCCGAAGTGCTGCACGACTGCCCGGAAGTCGCGCGCGTGCTGCAGCAGGGCGTTCGACAGCGACGACCTGCCCAACCGCGCCGAGATGCGGCTGCGCAAGACCGGCCGCGCGATCGGCTACACCCTGTCGCCGATTCTACGACGACGAGGGCCAGAAGGTCGGCGCGACGCTCTTCTTCAAGGACCTGACGCGGGTCGAGCAGCTCGAGGAGCGCGAACGGCTGCGCGACCGGCTCGCGGCGCTCGGCGAGATGGCGGCGGCGATCGCGCACGAGGTCAAGAATCCGCTCGCCAGCATCGAGGTCATGGCCGGCGTGCTGAAGCGGCAGCTGGCCGATCAGCCCGAAGCGCTCGAGACGCTCGACGACATCATCAAGGAAGCCAAGATGGCGAACGCCATCGTCGTCGAGGTGCTCGAGTTCGTGCGGCCGATTCAGCTGCAGGTCGAGCGCGTCGCGCTCGACGAGGTGCTCGAAGGACTCGATTACGCTGGCCGAGGGCAAGCAGGCGCGCGGCGCCGTGTCGATCGACATCGACATCGCGCCGGACGTGCCGGAACTGCTCGCCGACCCGCACCAGCTGCGCCAGCTGTTCTCCAATCTGCTGGCGAACGCCTTCGAGGCGCTCGGCGGCGAGGGCCACGTCGACGATCCGGGCCGGACTGCTGGCCGGCGACGACGAGCCGTCGGCCGGGCATCGAGCCGCCGCTGCCGCAGGTGGTCGTCGAAGTGCGCGACAACGGCCCGGGCATCGCCGCACGACGATCTCGAGCGCATTTTCAGTCCGTTCTTCACGACCAAGCCGCAGGGCACGGGCCTCGGGCTGGCCATCGTGCGCAAGGTCGTGGACGCGCACGACGGACATATCGACGCCATTTCGGCGCCGGGCCGCGGCGCGACCTTCCGCGTGACGCTGCCCGTGGTGCCGTCGGTTCGCGACTCTGGGGAGATAACGTAATGGGACGCATTCTGGTCGTTGACGATCACGATTCGCTGCGCAAGGGCCTCGTCCGCGCGCTGGCCAACGCCGGCCACGACGTGGAAGAGGCCGCCAACGGCACGGTGGCGATCGAACGGCTGCAGGACAGCCAGTTCGACGTCGTGCTGACCGACCTGCGCATGGGCGGCGCCGACGGCATGGACGTGCTGCGGACGACGCGGTCGATCCAGCCGAGCGCGGCGGTCATCCTCATGACGGCCTTCGGGTCGATTCACACGGCGGTCGAGGCGATGAAGATCGGCGCCTTCGACTTCGTGCAGAAGCCGTTCGAGATCGAGGAGATGGAGCTCAAGATCGAGAAGGCGATCGAGCTGCGCCACCTCAAGTACCAGGTGGACTACCTGCGGCACGAGCAGCAGGACATCTACGACTTCGACCGCATCGTCGGCGCGAGCGGCGCGCTGCAGCAGGTGCTGACGATCGTCAAGAAGGTCGCGCGCAGCAACTCGACGATCCTGATCCGCGGCGAAACGGGCACCGGCAAGGAGCTGATCGCCGGCGCGATCCACCACAACTCGCTGCGCGCGAACCGCGCGTTCGTCAAGGTGAACTGCGCGGCGCTGCAGGAGAACCTGCTCGAGTCGGAGCTGTTCGGCCACGAGAAGGGCGCGTTCACCAGCGCGGACAAGCAGCGCATCGGCCGGTTCGAGCAGGCCGACGGCGGCACGCTGTTCCTCGACGAGGTCGGCGACATGAGCCCGAGCACGCAGGCCAAGATCCTGCGCGTGCTGCAGGAGCACGAGTTCGAGCGGCTCGGCGGCACGCGCACGCTGCGCGTGGACGTGCGCATCATCGCGGCCACCAACCGCAACCTGACGCAGATGGTGCAGGAGGGCCGGTTCCGCGAGGACCTGTTCTACCGCCTGAACGTCGTGTCGGTGGACATGCCGCCGCTGCGCGACCGCAAGGACGACATCCCGGCGCTCGCCGAGTTCTTCGTGCGGCGGTTTGCGAACGAGCTGAAGAAGAAGGTCGAGGGCATCAGCGCCGGAGGCGCTGAAGGTGCTCATGCGGCACAACTGGCCCGGCAACATCCGCGAGCTCGAGAACGTGCTCGAGCGCGCGGTGCTGCTGGCCGACGGCGGCATGGTGGGCGTCGACGATCTGCAGATCGGCGATCACACGGCCGCGCCGACCAACGGCGGCGACCGCGCGCCGGCGGTCAAGATCCCGCCGACGGGCATCCCGCTCGAGGAGATCGAGCGCCAGGCCGTCGTCGAGGCGCTGCGGATGTCGAACTGGGTCCAGAAGGACGCGGCCGAGCTGCTGGGCATCAGCCCGCGCGTCATGAACTACAAGATCAAGATCCTGAACATCGAGATTCCGCGCAGTCGGCGCGCGGTCGTGGAAGCGGTGCCGAGCAGCTAACCCACATGTCGCGGTGAACCATGAGCGCCGCGCGGAACACACGAGACCCTGATGCCGCCGCTGAAGTTCGGAGATGCCGTCGACGTCCGCCGGCCGTCAGACTCGACGGATCCGCCGCCGTCTGCCGATCGATCACGCTATGACGTGAGCCGTATCGTCGGGTCCGGCGGCGGGCTGAAGCACGTCCTGAAGATCGTCAAGAAAGTCGCGCATAGCAACTCGACGGTGCTGATCCGCGGCGAGACGGGCACCGGCAAGGAGCTGGTCGCGGGCGCGATCCACTACGGATCGCCGCGCGCGGAGCGCGCGTTCGTCAAGGTCAACTCGGCGGCGCTCCAGGAAAACCTCCTGGAGTCGGAGCTGTTCGGCCACGAGAAGGGCGCGTTCACCGGCGCCGACCGCGTCCGCATCGGCCGGTTCGAGCAGGCCGACGGCGGCACGCTGTTCCTCGACGAAGTCGGGGACATGAGTCCCAGCACGCAGGCGAAGATCCTGCGCGTGCTGCAGGAGCAGGAGTTCGAGCGGCTGGGCGGAACGCGCGGGATCAAAGTCGACGTCCGGATCATCGCGGCGACCAACCGCAATCTCGGACAGATGGTGCAGGACGGCCGGTTCCGGAAGGACCTGCTCTACCGGCTGCACGTCGTGTCGATCGACATGCCGCCGCTGCATCATCGCAAGGACGACATCCCGCTGCTCGCGCAGCACTTCCTGCATCGCTTCGCGACGGAGACGAACAAGCAGCTTGATGGCATCGGCCCCGACGCGGTCAAGGTGCTGATGTGCCACGACTGGCCGGGCAACGTGCGCGAGCTCGAGAACGTCATCGAGCGCGCCGTGGTGCTCGCCGAGGGACGGCTCGTGAGCGTCGCGGACCTGCAGATTGGCGAGAGCCTCCAGTGGACGGCCGAGCACGACCGGACGCCGGCCGTGCGGATTCCGCCGTCGGGAATCTCGCTCGAGGAGATCGAGCGTCAGGCCCTGCTCGAGGCGCTGCGGATGTCGAATTGGGTCCAGAAGGACGCAGCGCTGCTGCTCGGCATCAGCCCCCGCGTGATGAGCTACAAGCTCAAGGTCCTCCGGATCGAAACGCCCAACGGCCGCTAGCAGACCGGGCGGCCCCGGTCAGGGGCGTGACCCCGTCGAGAGGCTCGCCGAGCGACCTCCGTCCCCAAAAGGGTCATTTCTGTGGGAAAAAACCCCGTCCCCTCGGATGCGCTTTCGCGTACACCTCCCGGAGGCGGCCGACGTCGAGGTGGGTGTAGCGCTGCGTCGTGCTGAGACTGGCGTGGCCGAGCAGGTCCTGGATCGCGCGCAGGTCGGCGCCCGCCTGCAGCAGGTGCGTTGCGAACGTGTGCCGGAGCGCGTGCGGACTGATGCCCCGCGCGATTGCCGCGTCGCGCACGTACCGCCGCACGATGCGATCGACGCTGCGGGTCGTCAGCCGTCCGCCCCGCAGGTTGAGGAACAACGCCTGGCGTCGCCGGCCGTGTCGCCCGCCGGTGCCGGCCCGCGCGCTCCGGGCCTCGACGACCGGACGCGCCGCCGCGTCGCGCATCATCACGCGAATCGCCTCGGCCGCGGAGCGATTGAACGGCACGAGCCGTTCCTTGCCGCCCTTGCCGCGCACGCGCACGATCCGGCTCGACAGATTGACGTCGTCGAGATCGAGGTCGACCAGCTCGCTCAGCCGCAGGCCCGACGCGTAGAACAGCTCGAGAATCGCGCGATCGCGCCGGCCGGCCGGCGTCGCGGCGTCGGGCGCCTCCAGCAGGCGCGTTGTCTCGTCCTGCGCCAGATACGCCGGCAGCGTCTGTTCCTTCCGGGGCGCGCCGACGAGCGCCGTCGGGTCGTCAGTGATCAAGCCTTCGCGCACGAGGTACCGCGAGAAGGTCCGGAACGCGGCCAGCCGGCGCGCGGCCGAGGCGCGGCTGTTGCCGCGCTCGCTGAGCTCTTCGAGGAACGACGCGAACGCCGTCGGTGTCGAAGCGCGCGATGGTCACTGCACTCGGCCGCACCCGCCCGCGCGCGGCCAGACTGGCCAGCAGCTGCTCGAGGTCCGTGCGGTACGCGCGCAGCGTGTGCGCGGAGACGTTACGGTTGTACTTGAGGAACGCGAGAAACGCGCGAATCTGGTCCTACAGCATCGCGGACCGGATATCGGCCGGGGCCTACCGCGGCTGCAGTGACTCCACCGCGAGACCAGCGTTCCACGCGTCGAGATCGACGAGCGCGCGCGCGCTCGTCGCCAGCTGCCGATCGTGCTTGCTCTTCGGCGGAGCGGCCAGCGGCGGCATGATGCCGAACGTGATGTTCGACGGATCGTAGTGACGCGGATCGGCGTGCGAGACGTAATACCCGAGCGCGCCGATCGCCGTCGTCCGCGGCGCCGCCAGCGGCGGCAGGCCGTGCGCCAGCCGCGCGGCGTTGCGTCCGGCAATGAGCCCGGAGGCCGCCGACTCGACGTAGCCCTCGACGCCCGACACCTGGCCGGCAAAAAACAGGTCCGGACGCGTGCGCGTCTGCCAGGTCTCGGTCAGCACGGTCGGCCCGTTGATGTAGGTGTTCCGATGGATCATGCCGAAGCGCACGAACTCGGCCTGCTCGAGGCCCGGGATCATCCGTCAGCACGCGCGCCTGCTCGCCCCATTTGAGCTGCGTCTGAAAACCGACGAGGCTGAAATGATCGCCGGCGAGATTGTCCTGCCGCAGCTGCACGACGGCGTACGGCCGCCGGCCCGTGCGCGGATCGCGGAGCCCGGCCGCTTTCATCGGACCGAAGCGCAGCGTCTCGACGCCGCGATGCGCCATGACCTCGATCGGCAGGCAGCCTTCGAAGAACTTCGTCGAGTCGAAGTCGTGCACCGCGGCTTTTTCGGCCGAGACGATCGCCGCGTGAAAGGCCTGGTACTCGTCCTTGCTGAACGGGCAGTTCAGGTAGTCGCCGGCGTGCTCGGTCGAAGGGCTGGCCGTGTTCTCTAGCGAGCCTTCACCCTCAATCAACGGCTGCGGGGACAGGGCTTGAAATGCGACCCCTGTCCCCTTCTGAGCGGGCGACGCGGCCGCTGATCTCAGACTCCGATCCCACCGCGACTGCCGAAAGACCTTGGTCATGTCGATCGTCTCGGCAAGGACGATCGGGCTGATCGCGTCGAAGAACGCCAGGTGCTGGCGGCCGACGAACGCGGCGATGTCCGCCGACAGCGCGGACGACGTCAGCGGGCCGGTCGCGACGATGAGCGGCGACATCTCGACGGAGGTCGGAAGCCGCGGCATCTCGCCGCGCTCGACGCCAATCAGCGGATGCCCGGCGATCGCGCGCGTGACCCCCTCGGCGAACTGCTCGCGATCGACCGCCAGCGCCGCGCCCGCCGGCACGCGGACCCCGTCGGCCACCCGCATCACGAGCGACCCGAGCCGCCGCATCTCTTCCTTGAGCAGTCCGACGGCGTTGTCGAGCTTGTCGCCGCGGAACGAGTTGCTGCAGACGAGCTCGGCGAGCCGATCGGTCTTGTGGACGGCGGTCGCAACGACCGGACGCATCTCGTGGAGCGTGACCGGCACGCCCATCGAGGCTGCCTGCCAGGCGGCTTCGCTGCCGGCCAGTCCGCCGCCGATGATGTGGACCATTGGTGAAATAGTAATCCGTCAGGCGCTGGGCGTTGGGCACTGGGCATTAGCTCGGGCACTGGGCGTTGGGTACTGTCGGGCGCCCCCGCCGGCGGCCAGCGCGACGGCCAGAATCGCGACGTCGTCCACAAGGCTCTCACGTGCGACTTGAACACTCCCCGTCAGACCCAGGCTCCGGAGCGTGGGACGACGCACGGCACGAGGCACCGCACACGCAGGGCACCCGGCACGGCACGAGGCAACGCACCCGGCACGGCACGAGGCACCAGCACGAGGCACCCAGCACCTGGCACCTGGCACTCTGCCGCGCCCTACGTCCCCGCCGTGACGGGCTCGAGCTCCGCGCTCCTCACGTAGTCGCACTCCTCGTTCGCGCAGATGAGCTGGCGGCCGTGCCGCTTGGTGATCTTCTCGGTGAGGAACTTCCAGCCGCACTTCGGGCACGGCTCGTCGCACCGGCTTGTTCCAGAGCGTGAAGTCGCATTTCGGGTAGTTCACGCAGCCGTAGAACACCTTGCCGCGGCGCGACTTCCGCTCGGCGACATCGCCGCCGTCCTTCGGGCACTTGATGCCGGTGAGCTTCTGCTTGACGTACTTGCACTCGGGATAACCGGTGCAGGCCGTGAACTCGCCGAAGCGGCCCTGCTTGATGACGAGGTTCTTGCCGCAGTTCGGGCACTTCTCGTCGAGGATCTGATCCGGCTTCGCCGCCGCCACGCCCTGTTTGGTCGAGATGATCTTCCGCGTCGTCTTGCACTCGGGATAGCCGGTGCACGCGAGGAACATCCCGAAGCGGCCGCGCTTGACGACCATCGGCCGGCCGCAGTTCTCGCAGGTCTCGCTCGAGCTCCTCGGTCGACTGCATCGCCCGGCGCCTCGATCTCCTTCGTGTTGTCGCAGTCGGGATAGCGGCTGCACGCGAGGAAGATGCCGAACTTGCCGGCCTTCTCCACCATCTCGCCCTCGCCGCACTTGTCGCACTTGATGCCGGTCGGCTGCCCTTCCTTGAAGTTCGGCATCTCCTTCGCGGCGCGCTTCAGGTCCTTCTTGAACTTCGTGTAGAAGTCCTTGAGCGTCTCGGCGTAGCCCGCGTTGCCCTTTTCGATCTCGTCGAGCTGCTCCTCCATCCGCGCCGTGTACTCGACGTCGAGGATGTCGTCGAACGACCGGATGCAGCAGTTTGTCGACGAGCCGCCGGCCGAGGATCGTCGGCCGGAACCGGCCTTCGACCTTGTTCACGTACTCGCGCGCCTGCAGCACCGAGATGATCGACGCGTAGGTGCTCGGCCGGCCGATGCCGTCCTCCTCGAGCGCCTTGACGAGCGACCCTTCGTTGTAGCGCGGCGGCGGCTGCGTGAACTTCTGCTCCGGCCTGATCTCGCGCGCGTCGAGCGCCTGCCCTTCCGCGAGCGGCGGCAGCACGCCGCTCGCCGCCTCGTCGTCGGCACTCCGCGGCCGCGCCCGGCGCGGGCGTCGGCCTCTCGGTCCGCTCGCTCTCCTCGGCCTCGCTCGTGCCCTGGTCGTAGACCGCGAGCCAGCCCGCGAACTTCGGCACCGAGCCCTTCGCGCGGAACAGATAGTCGCTGCTCGCCGGTGATGTCCGACCGTCGTGTCGTCGAACGAGCGCCGGCGTCATCTGCGACGCGACGAAGCGGTTCCAGATCAGGCGATAGAGATAGAACTGATCGGGCGTGAGATGCGCGCGTACCGACTCCGGCGTGTACTTCATCGACGTCGGACGAATCGCCTCGTGCGCGTCCTGCGCGTTCGACTTCACCTTGTAACGGTTCGGCTGCTCGGGCATGTACGGCGTCGCCGTACTGCGCGCTGATGTGCTCGCGCACTTCGTCGAGCGCCTGATCGGCCACGCGCACCGAGTCCGTGCGCATGTAGGTGATGAGACCGATCGCGGCGTCCTCGCCCGGCAGCTCGATGCCCTCGTACAGCTGCTGCGCGATCATCATCGTCTTCTTCACCGGGAAGCGCGACGCCTGCTGCAGCTTGCTCGTGATGAACGGCGGCACCGCGTGCTTCTTGCGCTCCTTCTGCGCGACCGACGAGACGACGAACGTCGCGCCGTCCAGATCGGCGAGGACCGCGTCGGCCTCCGCCTCGTTCCGGACCTTGGCGGCGGCGTCGCCCTTGCGGACGAGCCGCGCGTCGAACTCGGGTCGGCTTCGCGGTCCGCTTCGGCGAGCCGCGCCGTGATGTGCCAGTACTCCTCGGGCACGAACGCTTCGATCTCGCGCTCGCGGTCGCAGATGAGCTTGAGCGCGACCGACTGCACGCGCCCGGCGCTCAGCCCGCGCCGCACCTTGTCCCAGAGGATCGGGCTGATCTTGTAGCCGACCAGCCGGTCGAGCACGCGCCGCGCCTGCTGCGCGTCCACCATCTTCATGTCGATCTCGCCCGGGTGCTTGATGGCCTCGAGGATCGCCTTCTTGGTGATCTCGTTGAACATCAGGCGGTGGATCTTGCTTCTTGCCGCGCCGAGCTCCTCGGCCAGGTGCCAGCCGATCGCCTCGCCCTCACGGTCCGGGTCGGTCGCGACGTAGATGTCGTCCGCGGCCTTCGCCGCGTCCTTCAGCTCCTTGATGACCTTCGCGCGGTCGGGAATGACGACGTACTCCGGGCTCGAAGCCGTCGTCGACGTCGACGCCGAGCTTGCTCTTGGGCAGGTCGCGGACGTGGCCCATCGACGCGACGACCTTGTAGTCGCGCCCGAGATATTTGTTGATCGTCTTCGCCTTCGCCGGCGATTCGACGATCACCAGTGCCTTTGCCATGCCGCTCCTTGTTGCCAACCACCCCAGGGGACCGCGGTCGCTCGCTCTATCAATATCAATAGCAGGTCAGTCAAGCCGGACGTACCCCCCGCCCGGCGCCTTGATGACCCGTCCATTGATTTCGAGCGCGCCGAGTTCCGCCAGTAGGTCGGGCGCCGCCCGGCCCGTCCGGGCCGTCGAGATCGTCCACCGCATACGTCTCGCCGACGGCCATTCAGCTTCTAAGCCACTTATTTTGAATGACTTAGCTCGGACGCCCGACTCGGCAACCGGGGGGCGGGCCACCCGAGCTCCTCGAGGACGTCCTCACAGTCTCCACCAGGCGCGCACCGTCTTTTATGAGCGCGTGGCATCCCTGGTGTCTGCCCGGAGGCGATCCCGCCCGGGACGGCCAGCACCGCCCGTCCCTGTTCGAGGCCCGCTCGAGCCGTGATGAGCGACCCGCTCTTGAGCGGCGCCTCCACAACCACGACACCCAGGCTCAGCCCGCTGATGATGCGGTTTCTCAGCGGGAAGTGGTGCCCGAGCGGTGGCGTGCCGGGCGGCAGCTCGCTGACGATGGCGCCGCGCCCGAGGATTCGTCCGGCCAGGCCGTCGTGCTCGCGCGGATAGATGGCGTCTGGCCCGCATCCAAGGACGGCGACGGTGCCGCCGCCCTCGAGCGCGCCTTCGTGGGCCGCGGCGTCGACGCCGCGGGCCAGCCCGCTGACGACGACGAGGCCGGCGCCGGCCAGATCGCGAGCGAGCCGTCTGGCTACGGCCAGAGAGGCCGGCGTCGCGGCGCGCGATCCAACGATCGCCACCGCCGGTCGGGTCAGCCAAACCGGGTCGCCGCGCGTCCAGAGCACGATCGGCGGATCCGGCAGGTGCCAAAGCAGATCCGGGTAGCTGGGATCGCCAAACGGGATCGGAACGACGTTCCGGGTCGCCGCCTGCTTCAAGGCTCGGCGGGCCGCGTCTTGCGCACGGGCGATGCAGGCGGCTCGCTCGTCAGGCGCGATTCCCAGCGCTTCGGCCAGACGGTTGGTCAACGCTTCAGCACCTGTTGGTCCGGATGTGCGGAAAGTCTCGACCAGGAGCCGGCAGGCACGCGTGTCGCCGCCGAAGCGCAGCAGCGACAGCACCACGGCGGTTTCGAGCCACGACTCGTCGAAGTGTCCTCTCTTCTCCACGCCCGGTTACGCGGCGTGCACCCGGGATGCCACTCGCCGAAAGCGAAAACAGGCGTGATGCGGTCGAATGGCGCACATTCTGCCACCTGGTCGCGGCAGGCGTCTTGCAGTTTAGGAAATAGTCGCCGTCACTGGACAAGCTGGCGGGGTACGTCCTGCGGAGATCGGCGTTATAGTGAGTTGGTCCAACAGCCCATGCGTATGAAAGCTTGGTTGGTGGCCGCGTTGGCTTGGTCGTTCTGAACTTCGCGGCGCCGGCATGGGCCGACCGGCGTTCAGACGCCAAGGACCAGGTGGATTTCGGCATCTCCGTCGCCCAGCGGGGCCTCTGGAAGGAGGCCGTGCTTCAGCTGGGAAAAGGCCGTCGAAATCGATCCGACCTACGGGGCGGCCTGGAACGACCTCGGCATCGGCTACGAGCAGCTGGGCAAGTTCGACCGAGGCCCGCAAGGCCTACGAGAAGGCGCTGGAGCTCGAGCCCGACAACAACTTCATCCGCAACAACTACGACCTGTTCAGGGAGATCTATGACCGCCAGAACCGCCGCCGCGGTGGTCGCTAGCCTCGGGCTCGCCCTGGGCTCGGCGGCCTGCGTCAGCTTCTACGAAATCCCGGTCGAGATCGCCGACTGCAGGCGAAGATCGACGTCGCCGCCTTCCAGCGCGTGCTCGTGTTCGGCTTCCTGTCGGGCGGGTCGAAGGCGATCGACGCCGAACACCGAGACAGCGCGCCTGCTGCGCAGCCAGCTGCGCTCGAAACAGGATCTCAAGGTCATCGACGCGGACGTCGCGTCGCTCGTCGACGAAGTCGATCGGCAGCGCGGCGCGTCCAGCCGGTCCGTCGGTCGCGTCCACCACGGACTCGGCCGAGCCGAAGATCGAAGACCGACAAGGATCTGCAGAACTACCAGCCGATCTTCGACAGACACGGATTACTGGAAGAGCGATCGGCGAGCGAGTATCAGAGCCCGCTCATCGTCACCGGCTCGGTGCTGTTCACCGAGATGTCGAAGAGCGGCATGGTGTCCACAGCCGCAGGACGTCATGGACTCGACGGGCAATATGCGGTACCAGGAAGTCCACGAGTGGGCCGATCTGAAGGGTTACTCGCTCGATTCGAAGTTCGTCTTCATCGACGGCCGGACGGGCGAAGCAGCTCTACACCGAGCCCCTGCACGAAGAATCGCTCTACCCGTCCGACGCAGAACACGCCGGCGCTCTCGTCCTACTTCGAGCTGATGGACAAGGTGCTGCCGTCTTCCTCAACACCCTCAGCACGCAGAAGATCAAGGGCACGCAGGATCCTGATCAAGTAACCGCTCCCTCCGCTTGCCTCGCCTGCCCGGCCCAGTGCTAGCCTTGATGGTTCGGGCGCAGCGAAGTCGGGGCGCCGTGCGCCCTCGCGCGGGTCACTGGGAGAGTTCAGCGATGTTTGCCATTGTGGAAGCCGGCGGCCGGCAGGAAAAAGTCACGCCCGGCGCAGTCGTGGTGGTCGATCGGCTCGAGGCCGAGCCGGGCGCCGAGGTGACGTTCGACCGCGTCCTGCTCGTCGAGGCGACGGACGGCTCGGTCGTCGCGGGCACGCCCTACGTCCAGGGCGCCACGGTCACCGGCGTCGTCGAAGCGCAGACCAAGGGCAAGAAGATCCGCGTGTTCAAGATGAAGCGGCGCAAGCAGTACCGCGCGCACGCAGGGACACCGCACGCTGCAGACGCGCGTCCGCGTCAAGAGCATCAACGCGTAGCGCCCGCGCGCGCGGACAAGGGATCGGACCATGGCTCATAAAAAAGGACAGGGCAGCTCACGCAACGGCCGCGACAGCAACTCGCAGCGGCTGGGCGTGAAGCGCTTCGACGGCAACCTCGTGCCCGGCGGCTCGATCCTCGTGCGGCAGCGCGGGCGCCGCTTCCAGCCCGGCCTCAACGTCGGCCGCGGCAAGGACGACACGCTCTTCGCGAAGGTGACCGGACGGGTGAAGTTCGAGGACCACGGCGCGCACGGCCGCGTCATCAGCATCCAGCCGGTCGGGAAGTAAGGCCGCAGCTCGGCGAACGCTCGATGTTCGTCGACGAAGTTGACATTCAGGTCCAGGCCGGCGCCGGCGGCAACGGCTGCCTGGCTTTCCGCCGCGAGATGCGCGTCCCGCGCGGCGGGCCGAGCGGCGGCGACGGCGGGCGACGGCGGATCCATCTACCTGGTCGCCAGCCCTCCACCAGAACACGCTCGTCACCTACCGCTTCCACCCCGAGTTCAAAGCCGAGCGCGGCGAGCACGGCCAGGGCTCCAATTGCACCGGCCACGACGGCGCCGACCTGACGCTCGAGGTGCCGCCCGGCACGGTCGTCTACGAGCACAGCCGGCGGCGGACCTGATTGCCGCTGGCGGACCTTGCGGCCGTCGGCGACCGCGTGCTGGTCGCGCGCGGCGGGCGCGGCGGCCGCGGCAACGCCGCGTTCGCGACGTCCACCAACCGCGCGCCGCGGCGCGTCGAAGCCGGATGGCCCGGCGAGGCGCGCACGCTGCGCCTGCGGCTCAAGCTGCTCGCCGACGTGGGCCTCGTCGGCTATCCCAACGCGGGCAAGAGCACGCTCATCTCGCGGATCTCGGCCGCGCGGCCGAAGATCGCCGACTACCCGTTCACCACGCTCACGCCCAACCTCGGCGTCGTCCATCTCGACGACGACCGCAGCTTCGTGGTCGCCGACGTGCCCGGCCTGATCGAGGGCGCGCACGAAGGCCACGGCCTCGGCACGAAGTTCCTCGCGCACCTCGAGCGGACGAAGGTCCTGGTGCACGTCGTCGACGTCTCGTCGGCGTCGGGTCGCGATCCGGTCGAGGACTTCGAGGTCATCTCGCGCGAGCTGGCGCTCTTCGCGCGGCGCGGGCGACGAAACGGCCGTGTCGCTCGCGGCCAAGCCGCGGATCGTCGCCGCCAACAAGATCGACGCGCTCGACGATCCCGATCGGCTGAAGCGGCTCGACCACGCACGCGAAGAAGCTGAAGGTGCCGATCTACCCGATCTCGGCGGTGACGGGCGAGGGCCTCACGGCGCTGCTCGAGGCGATGTGGCGCGAGGTGTCCCAATGCGCTCGACCGTCGGCGGTCGCGCTGATGCGCCGTCGGGCTCTCTCGGCGGCACGTTCGATCCGATCCACGTCGGACATCTCGACGTCGCGCGCGCCGCGCGCGCGGCGCCTCAAGCTCGACGAGGTGTGGCTGGTGCCCGCCAACCTGCCGCCGCACCGCACCCATCCTCACGCCTCGGCGGCGCGACCGGCTGCGCCATGGTCGCGCTGGCGGCGGCGGGCGACCCGGCGCTTCGCGCCTCCGACCTCGAGTTGCGCGCCGACGGCCCGTCGTACACGTCGCTGACTCTCGATCGGCTGGCCGCCGAGGGCCTCGACACTGCGCACGGTGTTTCTCATCACCGGCGCCGACGCGTTTCGCGACATGCCGACCTGGACGCACTACCCCGGCCTCCTCGACCGCTGCCACTTCGTGGTGGTCTCGCGGCCCGGACAGCCCGTGCGACCGGCTGCGCGGAGATGCTGCCGTCACTTGCGCCGCGCATGATGGACGTGCCGGGACCCGTGCCCGACGCTCCGGCGATCTTTCTGGTGGACGCGCCGACAGCGCCGGTGTCGTCCACCGACGTTCGCCAGCGCGTCGCGTCCGGGCAGTCAATAGACGGCTTGGTGCCGCCGGCCGTCGCGTCGTACATTGAGAGCCACGGGCTGTATCGCACGCCCCACTCGAAGGAGTCGAATGGCCAAAGCTGAACGCCGTCCCCGCAAGTCCGCCGCCGCCCAGCCCCGTGTCCCGCTCGGAAATCGCGCTTGCCGTCGCCGCCGCCCAGGACAAGAAGGCGATGGATCTGGTCGTGCTCGACCTGCGCAAGGGATCGGCGTTCACCGATTTCTTCGTCATCGTGCACCGGCGCCAACGTCCGGCAGGTGCAGGCGATCGCCGACGCCATCGAAGAGGCGCTGCGAAAGAAGGGGCGGAAGCCGGCGCTCGTCGAGGGCTACGCGCGCGGCGAGTGGGTGCTGCTCGACTACTTCGACTTCATCGTCCACGTCTTCACGCCGGCCACGCGCGACTTCTACGCGCTCGAGCGCCTGTGGGGCGACGCCGAGCGGATCGAGATTCCCGCCTAGCACCCGGCTCGTCCGCGTCGCAGTTTCTGCCACCCGATCGCGATTTACCCGACATCTGACGGCCCGCGAGGTGGCGTCCGCCTTGCAGTGCGATCCGGCCAACGCCGGCTCGCGCCATGCTCGTCACCGCCACGAACGCGCTCGTTCGCGTGCTGCTCACGCCCGCATGCGCGGCGTGCGACGCGCCGCTCGATCGTCCGCTCGGGGGCCCGGTCTGCGCCGCCTGCTGGCGCGCGGTCCCGCGCATCACGCCGCCCGTCGTGCGCGCGATGCGGGGATGCGTTGCTCATCCTCGCGCTGCGGGTCCGTGGTGCGCGCGCTGCCGCCATCGGCCGTCAGCCGTGCCGACTGGCGCGCAGCGCCGGCCGCTACGACGGATCGCTGCGGGAGATCGTGCACGCGTTCAAGTACGAGCGGCCGGCGGGTGCTGGCCGAGCCGCTGGCGCGCGCTGATGCGCGAGGCGGGGGCCGATCTGCTCGCGGGCGCAGACGCCGCCGTGCCCGTGCCCTTGCACCCGTGGCGGGCGCTGCGGCGCGGCTTCAATCAGGCCGACGACCTCGCCCGCCAGCTCGGCCTGCCCGTGTGGCGCGTCCTGCGGCGGCGGCGCCACGGCCCGCCGCAGGCCAGCCTGCCGGCCGATCGCCGGCGACGCCAACGTGCGCGCGGCCTACGCGCTGCGCCTGACCGCCCCATGGACGGCCCGGTCGTGGCTGGATCTGGAACCGCTGATGGCGGGCCGTGTGCGCAATCGTGCCCTGGTGCTGGTCGACGACGTGATGACGACAGGCGCGACGGCCGAGGCCTGCGCGCGCGTGCTGCTGAACGCGCCGGGGCGCGGCGCGTCAGCGTGCTGACCGCGGCGCGAGCTGTGGCAGCACCGCGCGATCGACCGCCGCGGCCACGTCGTCCTTCGACTGCTCCGCGTCGATGACGATCCAGCCGCGATCCCGCGCCTGGCGCCGGTAGCTCTCGCGGACGCGCGCGAGCAGGGAGAGATCGCGCTCGTAGCGATCCCGGCCGGTCGCCTTGCGCCGCACCGCGGTCTCGGGCGCGATGTCGAGCAGGATGGTCAGTCGGCCGCCGGGAGATGGCGCTGGATGTCCTCGAGCCACCCCGCGTCGAGCCCCTGCGCCTCGCCGTAGGCGACGCTCGACGCGCGATACCGGTCGCAGACGACGACCTGATCGTTGCCGAGCCAGCAGATCGAGACGCGGCTTGTACTCGAAACGATTCGCGACGTAGAGCAGCTGCATGACGTCGGGGCCGTAATCGCGCTCGCCGCGCAGCGCCTTCTCGATTTCCTGCCCGATCGGCGTGCCGTAGTCGGGGAACGACAGCAGGCTCACCTTGCGGCCGTCCTGCTCGATGCGCGTACGCACATGTCGCGCCTGCGTCTCCTTGCCGCTCTGATCGAGGCCTTCAATGGCAATCAGCATCTACACGTCCCACTGCAGCATCTCGTCCACGGTCTGGCGGCGCCGGACGATCGACCAGGCCGCGCCGTGCACCAGCACCTCGGCGGCCATCGGCCGTCGATTGTAGTTCGAAGCCATCACCGAGCCGTACGCGCCGGTGTCGCGGATCGGCCAGCAGGTCGCCGACCTCGACCGGCGGCAGCTCGCGATCCGCGCCGAGCGTATCGCTCGTCTCGCACACCGGACCGACGACGTCCACGCGCCAGGGCGTGCCGGGCCGGGGCGCGACGGCTTCGATCGCATGCAACGCGCCGTACAGCGCCGGGCGGAGCAGGTCGGTCATTCCGGCGTCCACGATCACGAACCAGCCGCCATCCGGCCGTCGCTTGAGATCGACGACCTCCGTGACGAGCACGCCCGCGGGTCCCACAATCGAGCGCCCCGGCTCGAGTACCAGCGTGAGGCCGGTGGATCGCACGGCCGGCAGGATCGCGGCCGCATACTCGTTCATCGTCAGAACGGCCTGGCCCGGCTCGTAGGCGATCCCGAGGCCGCCGCCCAGATCGAGGTGCTCGAGCGGGACGCCCGCCTGCTGCAGCTCGCGGGCAAGATCCGCGACGCCGCGAGCGCCGCGCCGCTCGAGCGGCTCGGGCCGCGTGATCTGCGATCCGACGTGGACGTGCAGACCGACGACGTGCAGATGCGGGCCGGCGCGCCATGTCGAGCACCATCGCGCGCGCCTCGTCGATCGACATGCCGAACTTGGTCGCGCGCGTCCCGGTCGAGATGTGCGGATGGCTGTCGGCGTCCACGTCCGGGTTGATGCGCATGGCGACGCGCGCCCGCCGGCCGAGCGCGCGCGCGACGGCCTCGATGCGATCGACCTCGCCGGGCGACTCGGCGTTGATGGCCGCGAGGCCGAGCGTCACCGCGCGCTCCAGCTCGCCGGCGTGTCTTGCCGACGCCCGTGAACACGATGTCGCGCGGCGAGAAGCCCGCGCGCAGCGCGACCTCGATCTCGCCGCCGGAGTTGGCGTCGGCGCGCGCGCCGAGCTCGCGCAGGTGCCGAACGATGGCGAGCGTCGCGTTGGCCTTGATCGCATAGTGGAGCCGGTGCGGATACGCCGGCGAACGCGCGATCGAGCGCCTGATAGCGCTCGGTGATGAGCGGCGCGCTGTAGACGTACACGGGCGTGCCGGTGGCGCGGGCCACCTCGTCGATCCGCACGTTGTCGCAGGCCAGGCGGCCGTCTGTCCGGTGAAACCCCGCCACGGGAGCGCACATTGTACTCGGCGTCCGGCGCGCGAGGGCCTTTTTGCTATGATGCGGAGGCATTCCGCAGTCCGCATCGATGTCCACCGAAGACAACGCCGCGTCGTCCACCAGCAGCACCGACGCGCTCATCGAGCGATGCCTCGCGGGCGATCAGGTCGCCTGGGATCAGATCGTCCGCCAGCACTGGCGCAAGGTCTTCAACCTCGCCTACAAGTTCGTCGGCCGGCACGACGAAGCCGAGGATCTGACGCAGGACATCTTCCTCAAGATCTTCAAGGCGCTCCACACCTTCGACCGGCGCGCGAACTTCCAGACGTGGCTGATCAGCATCAGCCGCAATCTCTGCATCGATCACTACCGCAGCGTGCGCAAGGAGCGCGAGACGATGGCGCGCGACGTGGACGCGTCGCAGCTGACGCCGGTCTCGCGGGAGCGCGGGCCGCACGGCCAGCTCGAGCAGACCAACCTGCGCGATCTCATCCGGCTCGCGCTCGCCGAGCTGCCGCCGGCGCTGCGCCAGGCCGTCGTCCTGCGGGATCTGCAGGAATTCTCGTATCAGGAAATCGCCGACCAGCTCGGGCTGCCCGAAGGCACGGTCAAGTCGCGCATCAATCGCGGCCGGCTCGAACTGGCGCGGCAGCTTCGTCGTCTTCAGTCTCAGCGGACCGGCGCGTCGCCCGTCCCGCGCGGAGGAATCGAATGAACGTCACGACCTCACACGTCGGCGGCGTCGTGGTGATGCGCGTCAGCGAGCCGCGCCTGACCTATCCGATCCTGTCCGACTTCGCCGCCGCCGTCGTCGGCCCTCATCGCCGAACGGCGAGCAGCAAGATCCTCGTCGACCTGGAGCCGGTGGGCTACGTGGACAGCGCGACGATCGGCTGCCTGATGGACCTCTACCGCCAGGCGACGGCCGCCGGCGGCGCGTTCAAGCTGGCCGGCGTCCAGAAGCGCGTCGAGACGATGCTGACGATGACCGGCGCGCACAACTTCCTCGAGGTCCACGCCGACCAGGCGTCGGCGCTCGCCAGCTTCGGAGGCTAGCCATGCGGACGATCACGACGACCGCCGGCACCCCGGTCGAGCTCGACGGCGACGTCCTCGCCGTCATCGAGGCGATTTCCCGCGACCTGGCCCGGCGCCGCGAGCTCGACTACGGCTTCGAGGACGTCGACCGCGAGTTCCAGCATCTGGTCGCAGCAGATGACCGAGGACGAGCTGCGCGCCTACCTGAAGGAAAGCCTGTTCATGAGCTTCAACCGGTTCGAGAACGACCGGATGATGGCCATCGTGCAGCGCGCCAACAACGCGGAAGAGGCCGAGGGCGGATCGAGGAAGGCACGGGCCGGACCCGGCCCGAGGGCGTTAGAGCTGCGCGGCCTGGCTGGCCGGCACCGAGGCCACGCGACCCACCAGATCGAGCGCTTCCGGCGTCTCGACGAAGTGCCAGCAGTCGCGCTGCTGGAGCAGCTCCGCGGCAAACGCCGTGTGGAGCGCGTGGCCGCCGCGATGGACGACCAGATGGCCGATGATCGGGTGACCCACGAGCGCGAGATCGCCAATCACGTCCAGAATCTTGTGGCGGACGAACTCGTCCTCGAAGCGCAGCGGGTTCAGGACGCCCGTCTCGCCGAGCACGATCGCGTTCTCGAGCGAGCCGCCGAGCGCCAGGCCGCGCTGGCGCAGCATTTCGACTTCCTTCAGGAACCCGAACGTCCGCGCCGGCGCGATCTCGTCGACGAACGTCGCTTCGTCGATGTCCATCGTCTTCTGCTGGTGGCGCAGCAGCGGGTGGTCGAAGCTGATCGTGTAGCTGACCTTGAAGCGATCGGACGGATAGATGCGCGATGCGCTTGTCGCCCTGCTGCATCTGGATCGGGCGAAGGATCTGAATGGTCTTCCGCGGCGCGGGCAGCTCGCGCACGCCGGCGTCGTCCTGAATCAGGTAGACCCAGGGCGCCGCGCTGCCGTCCATGATCGGCACTTCCGGATGGTTCAGCTCGACCGACGCGTTGTCGATGCCCAGGCTGCGGAGCGCGGAGAGCAGGTGCTCGATCGTCTCGACCGACGCACGATCCGCGCACGAGCCCCGTCTGCAGCTGGGGACGCCCCGCGAGGTGCGACAGCCGCGCGGGAATCTCGACCCCGCCGAGGTCGGTGCGATAGAACCGAATGCCGTGGTCGACTGGAGCCGGTTTGAGAGCGAGAGTGACTTTCTGGCCGGAATGAAGGCCGATTCCGGCGCAGTGCGCCATCCGACGAAGGGTTCGTTGATTCGTCATCAGCCTCGGCTGCGGATCAGCCTTAAAGCAAGGCGGCTGCCAACTGCGGCTTCCAGCATCTTAGACCTGCTAACACTATCATTTGGTTTAACTTAGCGAGATCCAACTGCTGGTAATTGGCTGTCGCGAGTCACCAAAGCGTGTCAGAACTACCACAGACTGGCCGCTGGCGGAGTGTCCTGGACGCCACACGCGTCAGGAGACCGCCGCCTCGGCCCGGCGCTCCCTGGGGATGGAGCGCGCGACCGAGAAACTGGCCCGTTGCCGAGCGTACGAGCGCGGGCGATCTGCTTCGGGCGTCCCGGTCGCCACGACGCGGCCGCCGCCTTCGCCGCCCTCGGGTCCCAGGTCGATGACCCAGTCAGCCGACTTGATCACATCCAGGTTGTGCTCGATCACGACAATCGTGTTGCCCTGGTCCACGAGCTTTCCGAGCACGTCGAGCAGGCGGCGCACGTCCTCGAAGTGCAGGCCCGTCGTCGGCTCGTCGAGGATGTAGAGGGTCCGGCCCGTGCCGCGGCGCGCCAATTCCCGCGCGAGCTTCACGCGCTGCGCCTCGCCGCCCGACAACGTCGTCGCCGACTGACCGAGCTTGATGTAGCCGAGCCCGACGTCCTGCAGCGTGCTGCAGCTTGAGGCCGATCGGCGGGAAGTTCTCGACGAGCGGCAGCGCCTGATCGACGGTGAGGTCGAGCATCTCGGCGATCGACTTGCCGCGGTACTTGATCTCGAGCGTCTCGCGGTTGTAGCGGCGCCCCTTGCACTCCTCGCACGTCACGTAGACGTTCGGCAGGAAGTGCATCTCGATCGCGATCACGCCGTCGCCCTGGCAGGTCTCGCAGCGGCCGCCCTTCACGTTGAACGAGAACCGGCCGGCCTTGTAGCCGCGGGCGCGCGCCTCGGGCAGCATCGCGAACAGCTCGCGGATGAACGTGAACAGCCCGGTGTAGGTGGCCGGGTTGGAGCGCGGCGTCCGGCCGATCGGCGACTGATCGATCTGGATGACCTTGTCCACCAGCTCGATGCCCTCGATCGTCGCGATGCGGTCCCGGGCTCGTCGGCTGCGCGGTAGAGCGTTCGGGCCAGCGACCGGTAGAGAATCTCGTTGACGAGCGTGGACTTGCCCGACCCGCTGACGCCGGTGACCGCGATGAACGTCCCGAGCGGGAACGCGACGTCGATGTCCTTCAGGTTGTTCGCGCGCGCGCCGCGCACGACGAGCTCGCCCCGCGTCGCTTCGCGGCGGGCGGCCGGCACGTCGATGCGGCGTTGACCGACGAGGTACTGTCCGGTCAGCGAGTCGCCGGGCGCAGACAGCAGCTGCTGCGGCAGACCCTGAAAAATCACGTGGCCGCCGTGCTCGCCGGCGCCCGGCCCGAGGTCGACCAGATAGTCGGCCGTGCGGATCGTCTCCTCGTCGTGCTCGACGACGAGCACGGTGTTGCCGAGGTTGCGCAGCTTGCCGAGCGTGGCGAGCAGGCGGCGATTGTCGCGCTGGTGCAAGCCGATCGACGGCTCGTCGAGCACGTAGAGCACGCCGGTCAGCTGCGATCCGATCTGCGTGGCCAGGCGGATGCGCTGGCCTTCGCCGCCCGACAGCGTCGCGGCGCTGCGGCCGAGCGTCAGATAGCCGACGCCGACGTCGGCCAGGAACCGCAGGCGCTCGCGGATCTCGCGCAGCACGCGCCCGGCGATCAGATGCTCACGCTCGGTGAGCTCGAGCGCTTCGAACACCGGCAGCGACCTCGGAAATCGGCAGGTTCACGTAGTCGGCCAGGCGTCGGCCCTTGACGCGTACCGCGCGGCTTTCCGGCCGCAGTCGCTCGCCCTCGCAGGCCGGGCACGGCCGCAGCGCGCGGAATGGCTTCCAGCGTTTCCTGATCGGTCCAGGCGCCCTCCTCGAATCGCCGCCGCAGGTTGGGAATCGCGCCCTCGAAGTCCACGCCGAACGGGTCCTTGCGCGGCCTTGCGCCTTCTGACGGCGGCGGCGCTCGCGTCGACCGCGATCGCCCGTGCGCGCCGTAGAGCACGATGTCGCGGAGCTTCTTCGGCAGCTTGCCGAACGGCGCGTCCGGGTCGATCCCGAACGCGCGCTGCAGGCCGTCGAGCATCTCGCGGACGAGCCGCGCGTCGCCCCTGGCCCACGGCGCGACGGCGCCGTGCGCGAGCGATTTCGTGTCGTCGGGCACGATGCGCGCCGGATCGAAGTCGTAGACCGCCCCGAGGCCCTGGCAATCCGGGCATGCGCCGTGGGGCGAGTTGAACGAAAACGCGCGCGGCGTCATCTCCGGGATGCTGATGCCGCAGTTCGGGCACGCCATCCGGCGCGAGAACAGCCGGTCGCCGCCCTCCAGCGTGTTGATGACGACGATGTCGTCCGCCAGCTTGAGCGCGAGGTCCAGCGAGTCCGCCAGCCGGCGCTCGATGCCGGACTTGACGATCAGCCGATCGACCAGCACGTCGATCGTGTGGTTCTTCCGCCGATCCAGCTTGACGTCGTCGTCGAGCGCGACGAACGTGCCGTCGATGCGGGCGCGCGTGAACCCGCGCGCGCGCAAGGCCGCCAGCTCGCGTCTTGAACTCGCCCTTGCGCCCGCGAACGATCGGCGCGAGCACGTTGATGCGCTCGTCGGCCGGGTACAGCATCACCATGTCGATGATGCGCTCGAGCGATTGCGACGAGATCTCCCGGTCGCAGTTCGGGCAGTGCGGCACGCCGATGTTGGCGAACAGCAGCCGGAGGTAGTCGTAGATCTCGGTGACTGTCCCGACCGTCGATCGCGGATTGGACGCCGTGGTCTTCTGCTCGATGGAGATGGCGGGCGACAGGCCGTCGATGAGATCGACGTCCGGCTTCTCCATCTGCTCGAGGAACTGGCGCGCGTAGGCGGACAGCGACTCGACGTAGCGGCGCTGCCCTTCGGCGTAGATGGTGTCGAAGGCCAGCGACGACTTGCCGGAGCCCGACAGGCCCGTGATCACCACCAGCCGGTCGCGCGGCAGGTCGACGTCGATGTTCGCGGAGGTTGTGGACGCGCGCTCCGCGAACGGCAATCCAGTCGTGGGCCATAGGTCGTACAGGCGGCGCCAGCCGAGGCCACGCCAATAGACCATTGTAGTGCAGCGAAGTCCCGGACCTGACGCGGGAAGTCCAGGGGACGCAAGACGCTGATCCCTTCCGAACCCCTCCAAGCTCTTCGATTGAACCCCACCGCCCCCCGTAGAACCCCCGTAGAACCTAGAACCCCAACAAGCTTCCGAGCACCTGTTCCGTATCCTGCCCCAACAGCGGCGCCGGGCGCAGATTGGGCGTGGACTGGACGAAGGGCGGCAGGATTGTCCGCAGTCCGGGGACGGACTGAACGACGCCCCGAGCGGCAATGTGCGGGTCGCGGAGGGCGTCGGCGGGTTCATTCACGGGCGTCAGGCACACATCGTGGCCGCGGAAGAACGCCAGCCATTCGTCGCGGGTGCGCGTCCGGAAGATGTCCCGCACCTCCTCGAGCGAGCCGCCGCCTGATCGGGGGATCGGAGAGGTGCCTCGCGACCAGGTCCGGCCGGCCGACGCGCTCGCAGAACGTCCGCCAGAACTTCAACTCGAGCGCACCGAGGGCCATCAGCTCATCGTCCCGCGTCCGGTAGACGTTGTAACAGGCGTGATCGCCAAAGGTCGGCAGCTCGTCGACGGCGCGGTCGGCCCCGGCGACGAGCTCCCGGGCAGCCGGCAGCATCAGCCAGTACAGCGCCGCCTCATGCATCGAGATATCCAGCGACTGGCCCTCGCCGGTCCGCGCGCGGCCGACGAGCGCCGCGAGAATCCCGATGACCGCGCTCATCGCGCCGCCGCCGATATCGGCGATGAACATGTGCGGCAGGTTCGTCGGATCCGGACGATCGGCAGCCAGCATCCCGGAGATGGCCACGTAGTTCAAGTCGTGGCCGGGCAGCTCCGCGTAGGGACCGGTCTGACCGTAGCCCGTAATGGAGCAATGGACGACGCGCGGATATGTCGCGCGAATCTGGTCGCCGGCGACGCCGAGCCGGCGCGCGGCGCCCGGGCGGAAGCTTTCGATCACGACGTCCGCTCCGGCGATCAGCCGGTCGAGCGCACGCCGGCCGTCCTGCGCGCGCAGATCGATCGCCACGCTGCGCTTGCCGCGATTGAGCAACAGGTCGTAGATGCCGCGGCCGTCGAGCCGCGGCGGCAACTGCCGTGTCGCATCGCCGCCACGCGGATCTTCGATCTTGATGACGTCGGCGCCGAGCTCCGCGAGCATGAGGGTCGCAAAGGCGCCCGGCACGAGCCGCGTCAGGTCGAGGACGCGGACGCCGGTGAGGGGGAAGGACATGGAAGGAAAGTCCGGGGTCCAAAGTCCGGGGTCCAAAGTCCAGGGTCCGGACTCCTAACCTCCGACCTCCTGTTTGAGTCGGCTGTGGCGATGGCCGTACATGAAGTAGATGATCAGACCAATCAGCAGCCAGATGCCGAAGCGTTCCCACGCGATGCCGGGCAGCCCTCTCATGACGAACACGCACAGCGCCGCGCCCAGCAGGCCGACCAGGTGCACGAACTTGACGCGGAACGGCCGCGGGCGCGTCGGATCGGTGTGTCGCAGCACGATGACGCCCAGGCAGACGAGCACGAAGGCAAACAGGGTGCCGATGTTCGTCAGGTCGTAGGTTTCGCCGGCGTCGCCGATGAGGGACCACGCCGCCACGAACAGTCCCGTCACGAGCGTGGTCGCGTATGGAACCCGGGTCTTGGCGTCCACGCGCGCGGCCCACTTCGGGAGCAGCCCGTCGCGCGCCATCGCGAAGAAGATGCGCGGCTGACCGTACTGGAACACGAGCAGCACGGCGGCCATGGAGAACACCGCGCCGAGCGCCACGATCTTGGCGATCCACAGCATGCCGGTGGCATTCAGCGCGTACGCGAGCGGATCGGCGGCCTTGCCCAGATCGGCATACGGCACCATCCCTGTGAGCACGGCGCCGATGATGATGTAGATGACCGTGCAGATCGCGAGACCGCCCAGGATGCCAATCGGCATGTTCCGCTGGGGATTGCGCGTCTCCTCGGCGGCCGTCGAAATGGCGTCGAAGCCGATGTAGGCAAAGAAGACGATCGCCGCGCCCTGGTGGATCCCCTTGAACCCGTTGGGCGCGAACGGCGTGTAGTAGGCGGTGTTGATGTGCGTGAGGCCGGCGACGATGAAGATCGCCAGGACGGCGAGCTTCACGACCACCATGACGTTGTTGGCCGTCGAGCTCTCGCGTGCGCCGCGCAGGAGCAGCCAGGTGATGAGCATCACGATCGCGAACGCCGGGACGTTGATCAGGATCGGGATGCCGAACAGCCTTGGCGCCGAGTCGAGCAGACCGTGGATGGCCGGGTCGCCGCTGAGCAGCGCCGTGCGATAGCCGGTCGTCAGCCATGCGGGAAGGTCGGCCCACCCGCCCAGGAGCGACTTGAAGTAGTCGCCCCACGAGATCGCGACCGCCACGTTGCCGACCGCGTACTCGAGAATCAGGTCCCAGCCGATGATCCACGCGACGAACTCGCCGAGCGTCGCGTACGTGTAGGCGTAGGCGCTGCCGGCCTGCGGGATCATGGCGGCCATCTCGGCGTAGCAGAGGCCCGCGAGCGCGCAGCACGCCCCGAGCAGGACGAACGAGAGCACGAGTGCCGGCCCAGCGCCGAGGCGCACGACCTGCCCGTTCACCACCTGTCCGGCGGCTGCCGATCCAATCGAGCCGAAGATGCCCGCGCCAATCACCGCGCCGATCGCCAGCATGATCAAGTCGCCGGCCCCGAGCACGCGCTTCAGCGACTGATCGCCCGAGCCTTCGGCCTCACGCAGGATCGAATCGAGGGGTTTGACGCGAAACAGCGACATGGGGACAGAGAATAGACAAGTTGGAAGTGAGAAGCCAGAAATTCGAAGCTCGGAGCGCGCCGGTGAGTGCCGTCAACGTCTCACGTCTGACTTCTCACGTCTGACTTCTCACTTTTGGCTTCTCACTTCTGACTCGTCTCTTCCCACGGCTTGATCCCGACCTCCAGGCGCCACAGCGTGTCGTTCGACGCGAGCACCACGCCGCCGGCGGGATCGAAGGCAAGACCGACGAGCGCCGGCGCCGAGAGGACGAACTCCAATTCGGGCCGCGCGGCCGCCACGTCCACGCGATACAACCCTGCGGAGCCGGCCAGCGCGTCCACGACGTAGAGCGTGCCCGTGGCGTCGAACGCGAGGCCCTGCGGCCGCCCGAGGCCGTCCACGAGCACGTCGACGAGACGATCCGGCGTAATGCGGTAGACGGGATCGTGCGACGCCAGCGTTGGCGCCGTCACGTACAGCACGCCCTGCGGTCCGAACGCCAGGTGGAACGCCGCGACGCTGGGCGGCAGTGACGCAAACGTCTCGACCTTGCGATCGGGCGAGATGCGCAGAATCGAGCCCGACCGATCGCCGACGTACAACGCGCCGTCGGCGGCAACCGCGAGTCCGGTGGGCACGCCGAGCTCGCTGGCATAGAGCTCGGCCCGGTCGTCCGGTCCGACTTTGTAGACGTGCCCGTCGAACCGGCTCGACACGAACAGCGCGCCATCGGGCGCCGAGGCAATGGCCGTGGGGTTGGCGATCTCGACCGGCAGCGGATCGCGCGTGCCATCGGCGCCCACGCGAAAGAGCGGCGCCGCCGCCTTCACCTCGCGCCCGCCGCTGTGTGTCGCGTACAACCGACCGAGCCGATCGAACGCCGGGCTGTCCACCTGGTGCACGCCGCGCGCCAGCACGCGCGCGACTTCGATGTAGGCCGTCTCGCCGGGCAGCTCGTCGATCCGAATGGACGTGGTCCCGCCCTCCGACGCGGCCGGCACGAGCAGGCGAAGCGACTGCCGCGACGCGGCCACCACCCGCGCGTCGTGCGGACCGACAAGCACGTGCGGCGGGCCGTCCGCCCCAAGCGGCAAGTGCACGCCCGACACGACGACCGGACCACCGGGCACTGCCCAGCCTGGTCGCACCGACGTGATGACCTGGGACACGCGACGCTCTCTACTCGTCCTCGAGCTCGACGTGCCAGTAGACATAGTCGCGCCAGCTTTCCGGCGCGTTCCGGAGACCGAAGGTGACGCGGATGATCCTTGTCAGGCCGCCGCGGATGACGCACGAGGTGCATCCCGGCCTGCGCCGGCGTGCGCCCGCCCTTCCGCCGGTTGCAGCTGATGCAGCACGTGACGATGTTCTCCCAGTCCTTGCGGCCACCCTGCGCGACCGGCACGACGTGGTCGAACGTCAGCTCCGAGGTCGGAAATCCCTCGCCGCAGTACTGGCACGAATGGTCGTCGCGCGCGTAGATGTTCGCGCGCGAGAACGGCACGTACTCCGACACGCGGCGCACGCGGATGCGGCGCAGCAGCCGGATGACCGACGGCAGTTTCATGCTGAACGACACCGAACGCACTTCGCGGTCGTAGTGCGCCACGATCTCGACCTTGCCCTGGCACCACAGCGTGATGGCCTTCTGCCAGTGCACCACCCGCAAAGGCTCGTACGTCGCGTTCAGCAGCAGCGTCTGTTCCATGGCCGGAAGTCAGCCCATTCTCACTGGATCGTTCGAGGCTTGTCAAGAGACTGACACGCGTAACACACACGTAATCAAAGCTTTAGGTCACTCTGGCCGACCGCCCGGCCGCGACCGATACCCCGCACAGCATGCCGACCGGCAGCCGCTCGCTGGCGCGCGCCGTCCTCCTGACGCTTGTCACGGGCGGGTTGTCGGTCGCCTGCGCCTCCACCAGCGGCATCCGCGCGACGCCGTTGCCGTTTCCGTCAGCACCGTCGGCACCCGATGCGCCGTCGCCCGCGCTGGCGCCACGCCCATCCGCGCTCCGCGAGCCGGACGCGGTCGTCCAGGCGGCCCTCGCCTACCAGGGCGTGCCCTACCGGCTCGGCGGCGATGACCCCGCCAACGGCTTCGACTGCAGCGGCCTCGTGCGGTACGTCTTCGAGCGCTACCAGGTGGACGTGGGCCGCACGGTTGCCGAGCAGTTCTCGCAAGGTCGTGGCGTGAAGGTGGACGACGTGCAGGCCGGCGATCTCATCTTCTTCACCACGATCGGTCCGGGCGCGACGCACGTGGGCATCGCCCTCGGCATCGCCGGGCCTGGCGAGTTCGTCCACGCGCCGAGCGACGGCGGTGTGGTCCGCGTGGAGCACTTCGACACTCCGTACTGGCGATCCCGAATCGTCGGCGTGCGCCGGATGTTCTAACGTTCGATGGCGAGCGGCGCCGTCAGCGATCGCGGGGACGGCGGATACGGTCCCGACGTCACGTTCATCGTTCGCAGAATGTCCTGCTGGCGCGCGAGCAGCCGCTTGTTGGGATGCGCGGGGCTGTAGTACCGCGGATTGACGATGGCCGCCGCGAGCAGCGCCGACTGCTCGGGCGTGAGCGCGCTGGCCGGCTCGTTGAAGTAGGTCTGCGCGGCCGCCTCGGCGCCCCAGATGCCGTCCCCCCACTCGATGACGTTCAGGTAGATCTCGAAGATGCGGGCCTTGGACAGCTCGTTCTCGAGCCGCCGCGTGATGAAGAGCTCCGCGAGCTTGCGATACGGGTTGCGCGACGGCGACAGGTAGAGGTTTTTCGCGAGCTGCTGGGTGATCGTCGACGCGCCGCGGACGAACTCGCGTTTCTGCCAGTCCAGCGCGATCGCGGATTTGAGCTCGTCGTAGTCGACGCCGTCGTGCGACATGAACGCGGCGTCTTCGGCGACCAGCACCGCGCGCTTGAGCGACGGAGAGATCCGCTGGTAGCCGACCCACTGCTGGATGAACACGACGGGCCTGCCGGCCCGGCGGGCCTCGTCTTCGCGCAGGCGCATGAAGGCGGTCTTGCCGGGATTCTGCGTCCTGAGCGGCCGGACGTCGGGGACGGTGAGCCAGACGTATCCCGTGGTGGCGAGGCCAACCGCGCCCAGGGCCAAGAGACCCTCTCCCACCCGCCGCAGAACGGCGCGGATCACGTCACTCAGCCTCCGGCCACGATGCGAACACGCTGGCCGGCGGCCGGCGGCGTCGCCGGATCCTGGCCGTTCATGATCGCGAGCGTCGAGGCCTTGACGTTGTCGTTCGAGGGCCCGTGCGCGATCGAGGCCCACGTGTCGCCCGCGCGCACCGCATAGAAGTCGATGTGTCCGGGCTGGACGTCGTCGGCGGCCTCCCGCGACAGTGCGCGAAAGGATCGGATGGTGGCGTTGAAGGCGGGCTCGAGCTGGGCAAATTGATCGAAGGGCGCCAGGCCAGCGACGAAGTACAGCTGGCCGTTGGATTGGATGTGCGCGGCGCGAACCCTCACGCGGGCGCCGTTCGACGTCCCGTCGTACGTGCCGACGTAGGCTGGCAGCCCGTTGATCGTCGCGCCCGCGCCGCTGGCCTCGACCAAACCTCGACGCTGCATCTGCGCACGCGCGGCGTCCTCGACGCGCGCACCGCCCGACGGCGACATCTGCAGCACCATGACGCCGCCGCCCGACCCGCTTTCGCGCGCGGCGACCTGCTGATCGCTGTTGGTGATGTCCCATCCGACCGGAAACCTCAGCGCAACTCGCAGGATCGGATGCAGGAACTCGTTGCCGCGCACGACGCCCTTCTCGCGGCTGTCGCCGAAGATCAGGCCGTCGAGGTGGCGCTCGTACTCGGCGCGGTTGGTCGCGGTCGCCGCGGACGATCGCGCCGCGGCCACCGCCTGCTGCACGCGCGCCACGCGATCCTCGGCCGGCGGATGCGTCATCGTCCAGTTCGGCACGCCCCGGCGCGAGCCGGTGGCTTCGTCCAGCCGGCCCAGCGTGTTCAGCAGGTCCGGCATCGCGGACGGGTCCCACCCGGCCGCCGACATGTAGCCCACGCCAAGCGAGTCGGCCTGCAGCTCGTCGTCGCGGCTGTTCTTCAGAAACAGCGCGCCAAGCCCGACGCTCGCGAGCCCGGTCGCCGGTCGCGTCTCGGGGACGAAGATCCCGAGCAACGCGAGTCCGCCCCCGGCCAGGGTCTGCTCTGAATACGCGCGCGCGGCATGGCGCGCGTCGACGTGCCCGACTTCGTGGCCCATCACCGCGGCCAGCTCGGCCTCGTCATGGAGAAACGGCAGGATGCCGCGCGTCACGTAGATGAAACCGCCCGGCAGCGCGAACGCGTTGACGGCGGGCTCGTCCACGACCGCGAAGTGCCAGGACAGACTCGGCCGGTGCGCGGCGTGCGCGAGCCGCTGCCCGACGCCATTGACGTAGGTCTGCCACGCGGTGTCGCCATAGAGGCCCATCTCCTTGCGCACCGTGGCGTCGTTCTCCTGGCCGAGCGCGACTTCCTGGGACTCGGACATCAAGCTGATCTCCCGCTGACCCGTGGCTGGGTTGGTCGCGCACGCGGCCGCCAATCCAGTAATGAGCAGTGTTCGTACCAATCGCATTTCCTCACCCGCCGTGAATCGCGCCCCTGAGCGCACGACTCACCCTTTCGACATTGTCGGCCGTCGCGCCGGACCCCATCAGACCGACGCGCCAGACCCGACCGGCGAGCGGCCCGAGCCCCGCGCCGATTTCGATTTTGTGCGTCTCGAGCAGCGTTTGTCGCACCGCGCGCTCGTCCACCCCGGAGGGCACGGTGACGGCATTGAGGTTGACCAGGCGCTCGGACGGCGGCGGCAGCAGCGTCAGCCGCAGCGCGTCGAGCTGTCCGACGAACTGCGCGTGCACCGCGTCATGGCGCGCCCACCGCGACGCGAGGCCCTCGGCTTCGACGTCGCCAATCGCCGTGTGCAGTGCGTAGACGAGCGGCGCCGACATCGTGTGGTGATACTTGCGCCCGACCCAGTAGTCCTGCAGCAGCGCCAGGTCGAGGTAGAAGCTGCGGCAGCGGACGCGACGATCGAGCGCGCGCGGCGCGAGCGCCACCGGCGCAAGGCCCGACGGGGCGCCCAGCCCCTTCTGCGAGCACGAATACGCCGCGTCCGCCTGCCAGGCGTCGAGATCGACCGGCACGGCCCCCAGCGTGGTGACGGCGTCCACGATGGTCAGCGCGTCGTGATCGCGCGCGACCGCCGCGACCTCGCGCACCGGATTGCACACGCCCGTGGACGTCTCGCCGTGGACGACCGCGACGATGTCCGCGCGCCGTTGTCCGAGCGCGGAAGCGACCGCGGCGGGGTCCACCGCCCGTCCCCACTCGACGTCCAGCCGCTCGACGTCGCCGCCGTAGCGGGCGATCATCTGCGCCAGCCGGTCGCCGAAGTAGCCGCTGACGACGACCAGCGCGCGCTTGCCGGGCTCCACGAGGTTGGCGACGACCGCCTCCATGCCCGACGTGCCGGTGCCGGACACCGCAAGCGTCAGCGATCCGTGGGGCGCCCGAAAAAGGCGCGTGAGGCTGCCGCGCAGGTCGTCGAGCAGCGCCAGGAATTCCGGATCGAGATGCGATCGCGGCGGCGCGCCGAGCGCGGCAAGGACGTTCTGAGCGACCGGCGACGGGCCGGGACCAAGGAGCAGCGTCTCTGTGGTTGGGAGCGGCACGCTCCCTATTCTCTCAAGTCTGGCCGCCCTACCGCTTCGCGGCCGCCGGACGACCCGAGGTACCGTGGCTGGCGAACAGCGCGAGCGCCGCGGCAATCTCGTCACGCACGCGGGCGGAGGCCGGCAGCAGGGGCGCGCGCACCGGTCCGCCCGAGAATCCCGCCAGCTCGAGCGCGACCTTGAGGCCCGCCACGCCGTGCACGGTGGTCACGAGCTGCGCGAGCGGCGTGATTCGCCGCTGCAGCTCCAGCGCCTCGGCGTGACGACCGGCGCGCACGTGCTCATGAAGCGCCACGCACTCGTCGGGCAGCACGTTGGCGATCGCCAGGATGCCGCCGGCGGCCCCGCTGACGAGCGCGGGAAAAATGACGGGCGCGCAGCCGCACATCACGCAAAAGCGATCGGGACGCACGCCGGCGAACTGCCCGAGCCGCTCGACATCCGGACTGGTCTCCTTGATGCCGACGACGTTCGGATGCTCGGCGAGGCGAACGACCGTGGAGAGCGTCAGCGAGAGTCCCGTGACGCCCGGCAGGTTGTAGAGCACGACGGGCACGGGCGAAGCGTCGGCGACGGCGTGAAAATGCACATACAGCGCCTCCGCGGTCATCTGCGACTTGTAGAAAAAGGGCGTCCGCACCAGCACGGCGTCGCCGCCCAGCCGGGCGGCGCGCTTGGCGGCGGCAATCGTCTGCCGCGTGGACTCGCGTCCAACGCCCACGAGCAACAGACGCTCCCTGGGCATCGCCTCGCGTGCCGTCTCCACCACCGCGTCGGACTCGTCATCCTCGAGGAGCGCGGCTTCGCCGTTCGAGCCGAGCGCGAGCACGCCCGCCAGATCGGTCAGCATCCATCGACGGACGTTGAGGGCGATCGCTCGACGATCGACCCGGCCCGACGCATCGAACGTGGTGGGAATCGGCGGGAAGATGCCGCCAAGGCGAAGGCTCATTCGAGCGAGGCTAGCGGCCGCGCCGGACCGTGTCAACGGCGGAGATGAGGAGTAGAGTGTCGGGGACAACGACATGCGACGACTGACCTCGCTCATCGCGCTCGCGGTGGCCCTGGCGGCGGCCGGCGCGGCCTGCGGGCCGCCAACCGTCGGCGCCGCAACCGGCACGCCCGCGCCCGATCCGCGCCTGGCCGGCGCGTACCGCTTCGAGCGGAACGGCTGGGTGTTCGTCCACCTGCAGGGCGCGCCCGACGTGCTGGGCTTTCAGCACGGCTACCTGCTGGCGCCGGAGATCGCCGACCTGCTGCGGGTGGCCGGTCCGCTGCTGAAGGAGCAGAGTCGGAAGGACTGGGCTTTCTATCGCACGGCGGCCGAGGAAATCCTCTGGCCGAACGTGGATCCGGAATACCAGCAGGAGCTCGACGGGATCGTGGCCGGAGCGACGGCGGCTGGCGCGAAGCTCGATCGCTGGGACATCGTGGCGCTCAATGCGATCGAGGAGCTGCCCGGCTACTACGTGCCCTGGCTCGACAAGCAGCACGGCCGACAACCTTCGACGAAGTCGCCGGAGAGCTGCAGCGCGTTCGTGGCCACGGGCACGTTCACCCGCGATCGCCGCGTCGTGGTCGGTCACAACGCCTGGACCGACTACGTCGTCGGATCGCGCTGGAACATCGTCTTCGATCTCGTGCCGGCCAGGGGGCACCGCATGATCATGGACGGTCTGCCCGGCGTGATCGTGAGCGACGATGACTTCACGATCAACTCGAACGGCCTCATCGTGACCGAGACGACGATCTCGCGATTCGAGGGCTTCGACCCGAAGGGCGTGCCCGAGTTCGTCCGCGCGCGCAAGGCGATGCAGTACGGCAACTCGATCGACGACTACGTCAGGATCATGCTCGACCAGAACAACGGCGGCTACGCGAACGACTGGCTGATCGCGGACAACAAGACCGGTGAGGTCGCGCGGTTCGAGCTCGGCTTGAAGAATCACTCGCTCGAGCGGACGACCGACGGCTACTTCGTCGGATCGAACTTCCCCGTAGGCAAGGCGCTCATCGTCCAGGAGACGCATTTCGATGCGAAGAATCGCGGCAGCTCGCCCAATGCCCGGCGGGCCCGGTGGGAGCAGGTGATGGCCGAATTCAAGGGCCAGATCGACGCGGAGATCGGCAAGCGGCTCGAGTCGGACGCGTACGACCCGATCGCGAAGAAGGACGGCCCAAGCGAGCGATCGCTCTGCGGCACCGTGGACACGTCGCCGCGTGGCATTCCCGATTGGGACTGGCCGCGCGTACTTCCCGGGCGGCACCGTGCAGGCCAAGGTGACGACGGGCGCGATGGCGGACAAGATGCAGCTGTGGGCGGCGATGGGCCATCCATGCGCGCCGGACTTCGTCGCCGCGGACTTCCTCGCGCGACGGCCCGAGTTCGAGTGGGCGCGCCCGCTGCTGCGGGACATGAAGACGCAGCCGTGGACGGAGTTCATCAGCGGGATGAAGTAGCGGGGAGCGGCGTCGAGCGCTCGGCAAACAGCGCGTGCTCGGCGCGCGTTCCGCCCGCCAGGTGCAGGACGAGCACGACGACGAAGATCGCCACGGCCGGCGCGAGCAGCCACGGCGCCTCGACGACAAGCGGGATGTTCTCGAGATCACGGAGCATCGCGCCCCAGCTCGGCGTGGGATCCGCGAAGCCGAGGCCCAGAAACGAAACCGTCGCCTCGGCGACCAGCAGCGCCGGCACGAGCAGCACGATCTCCACGGTCAGAAAACCGCGCGCGGCCGGCAGCAGATGACGCATCAGGCGCCAGGAGCCGGCGCCGGACGCCCGCGCGGCCTCGGCGTAGTCGCGGACACGTTCGGCTGCCACGATCGCCCGCACGCCGCGCGCGACGTGCGGCCAGGCGGACGCCGCGAACAGCGCCGTCATCAAGTTGAAGATGGCGCCCGCCGACAGCACGAGCGGCAGCAGGCTTCGGAGAATCAGCACGAGATAGGCGCCGGGAAGGACGAGGACGAAATCGGCCGTGGCCATCAGCGTCCGATCCGCGCGCCCGCCGTGCGTGCCGGCCAGCCCGCCGGCCAGCACGCCGATCGCCATCGCGCCGGCGGTGCCGAGCAGCGCGACGCCGAGCGACAGCCAGGCGCCGACGAGCAGGCGCGACCAGAGGTCGCGGCCGAGAGCATCCGCGCCAAGGAGCAGGAGCGGACCATCACCCGCGCCCAGGGATACCAGGCGCCCGTGCGCGAGCCAGCGAAGCGGCAGCCTGCGGGATCGATCCTCGCGGTAGGTGCGGAGCAGGCGATCCTCGAGCACTTGCGGGTAGACGAACGGCGGGTGCCAGCCGGCCGCGTCGCGCAGGTGCACGCGCATCGGGGGTGCGTAAGTGCGGTCGGGAAACTGCGTCGCCGTGCCGTTCGGCGCCAGCAGCGGCGCCGCGAGCGCGACCAGGCCGACGACCGCCAGCGGCGCGAGCGCGACGCGGAAACGACCCCGGCGATTCATTGCCCGACTTGCACGCGCGGGTCGACCACGGCGCGCGCGACATCAGCGGCCAGGTTGCCCGCGGCGATCAGCACCGCTCCGGCGAGCGCACAGCCGGCCACCAGGTACACATCGCGCGCGACGATCGCGTCGCGCATCAGGCGGCCCAGCCCGGGCCACGACGTGACGAACTCGACCGCCAGCGATCCGCTGAAGAGGCTCGCGAGCACGATGCCGAAGATGCCGAGCAGCGGCCGCAGCGACTGTCGCGCGACGTGCACCCAGAGCAGGCGGCCGCGCGGGATGCCGCGCGCGGCCGCGGCCAGAAGATCGGGCGATGCCAGCGCGTCCAGCGTCGCCTGCGACTGCAGCCGCTCGAGCATCGCGGCCAGTGGCAGCGCCAGCGCCAGCGCCGGCACGATCAGGTCGCCGGGCGCGACCGGCAGCCAGTGGGTTTCAAGCGCGATCCAGAGAATCGCCAGGGCGCCGACGAGCGGTGGGCACGCGACGCCGGCGATCGACAACGGCGTCACCAGCCGCGCGAGGAGCCCGCGCGGATGCGCGCCCGTCAGCAGGCCAATGGGCAGCGCGACCACCATCGCGATCGCCAGCGCGGCTGACGCAAGCAGCGCGGTGCTCGCCGCGCGCTCTCGCACGACGCGTCCGACCGGCTCGTCGAGCACGAGCGACTGCCCCAGGTCCAGTCGGACCAGGCCGCCGAGCCAGTGCGCCAGCTGCCAGGACACGGGCCGATCGAGCTGCAGGCGATGGCGTCGCTGGGCGACATCGACGTGCGACTGCCCGAGCGCGTCCACCGCGGCGTCGCCAGGCGCCAACCGCGTCAGGACCAGCGCCGACGACGAAACCAGGAGCACGAAGAGCACGGCACCGGCGAGACGGCGAAGGACGAAACGCGCAAGGCTCACTTGCGTCCGGCGCCTCCTGACGGACCAATGGAGAGCACCTCGGCGTTCCAGAGGACCGGCGGCGTCAGCACCGAAGGCGTCGCGCCCCGGAGGCGCGCGGACGTCGCGACGATCACCCGCGGCGCCACGAAGTAGATGATCGGCACGTGCGCCGCGAACGTGCGCTGGATGTCGGCGAAGAGGGGCTGTCGTTCCGCGAACGGCACGGTGGTGGACATGCGCCGCATCAAGTCGTCGATGGTGGCTTCCCACGGGCGCGCAGGCGTCTGCTGCCCGGGCTGCCAGAGATGGAAATCGCCGGAGCTCATCCAGAAATCCGGGCTTCGTGCGGGATCGAAGGAATCGGGCGTGATGAAGAAGAACATCGCGTCGTAGGTCGCGGAACCAAACCGCTCGAGCATGGCGCGCTGTTCGAGCGCGACGACGTGTACCGTGAGGCCGACGCGGGCCAGCTGCTCGGCCAGGAACTCCGCCGACCGCTCCAGCGTCGTCACGCCCTTCTGCGTGAGGATCGAGAATTCCGCCGGCCGGCCAGATGCATCCTGGAGTTTTCCGTCCCCGTTCCGGTCTTTGAGGCCGACCGACGCGAGCAGCCCGCGCGCGCGAGGGAGATCGAAGTCCGTGCGCGGCAGGTCCGGCAGAAACCACTGGCGGTTGCCGGACGTGACGGGTCCGAAAATGGGCTCCGCGGCGCCGAGGTACACGGTGTCGGCAAAGGCGCGCCGATTGACGGCGTACGAAATCGCCTGCCGGAGCTCCTCGCGCTGCAGCCACGGACGGTCCTTGGCCGGCGCGGCCCCCGGCACGAGATTGAACCAGAGGCCGTCAGGGCTGATCGTCACGCCCGCGTCCGCGAGACGCACGATGCCGGCGGCTTCCAGCTTGCGCAACCCGGCGAGATCCTCGGGACGCACGGGGCCGGTCGTAAGGTCCGCGGTGCCGGCCTCGAGGCGCAGCAGCTCGGCGTTCTGATCGGGAACGATCTGCAGATCGATTTCGTCGAGCCTCGGCAGCGGCCCGCCGTTCTCGTCTCGTCGCCAGTAGCGCGGGTTGCGCTCGAACTTCAGGTGTTGACCGTGGACGTACTCCCGGAGCACGAAGGGGCCGAGACCGGCCAGCTCGGACGGCGGCGTCGACAGTCCCCACGCCTCGCGAAATGTGCCCGCCTGATACGCGGCCTCGAGCGTGTGACGCGGCAGAATGGGAATCGCATCGAGCAGCGACAGCCCCGGGCCGTACGGCTCAGTGAACGTCAGGACGACGGTGTGATCGTCGAGTGCACGGACGTCGATGGGCTTGCCGCCGACCAGCAGGCTCGACGCCATCTCGCTCTTGACGTTCGGGTCGAAGAGCACGCGGAAGGTGAACTGCACGTCGGCGGCCGAGAACGGCGCGCCGTCGGAGAACGTCACGCCTTGGCGGAGCGCCAAGGTCCAGACGCGGCCGTCGGCCGAGGCGCTCGTCCAGCCGGTCGCAAGCCACGGCTCGAGTTCTCCCGTCACGCGGTTGAGTCGGACCAGGGGGGCTTGGGTCAGCCGGGCAATCAGGTCTTCTGCCGCGCGCGGTGACACATAGCGATTGAGCGTCGTCGGTTCGGTTCGATAGGTGGCCACCAGGCGTTGAGCAGTCGGGAGCGGGCCCGACTCAGGCGCGCGCGAGCATGCGCCAGAACTTATTGAAAGAGCGAGAGTTACGACACAAGTCGGCGCCAGAGCAGACAATTTCACTTTCGCAGCTCCTGACTGACGTCCTTGCATTTGGCCTTCAATTTTGTGCTTCCAAATGTGCGACTGGCTGCCCCCTTACAGGCAATTTAGATAAGACTTTAGGCCAATGTACATCAAGACTGAAATGACACTGACGAATCCGTAATTTCGATGCCGGACTTGTCTGTCGTGAAGGCAGCGCAAAGCACTGAAACAGATAGAATTAGGCCGAATTTTTGACCCTCGAAATTGTCATCAATTGGTACAGTACATGCGTGTAATTGGCCAACCCTGGCTTACACTTTTGTATGTCAGGCACTCGGGTGGACTATGGCCCCTCGCCTCACCTCTTCTTCCCGTCCCCTCCTCACTGCTGGTCTTATCGGTCTGACCGCCGCGATCTTTGCGGTGCCGGTTCCGGCGCTTGCGCAGGCCCGCCTCTCCAAGGGTCTGGCCAAGAAGATTCAGCAGGCTCCTACCACGGTGACGGGCGTCATTCTCGACGGCCCACAGTCGGAAGTCGATCGCCTGGTGGGAACCTACGGGCTCCAACTGATCACTCGGCTCGACTCTGGAGCCAAGGTCACCGGCACGGCGGCGCAGTTTGCGCTCGTCGCGGGGGATCCGGCGGTGAAGACGCTGGTCGAGGACGAGCGTGTGGCCGGCACGATGGCGGTGACGACCGCGTCGACTGGTGCGAGCCAGCTGTGGAAGGGGAACGGCTCGGCCTACGGCGGCATCACGGGACACAACGTCAACGTGGTGGTGATCGACTCGGGGATCGCGCCGAATCCGGATCTGGACAAGCGCGTGATGACGTGGGTCGATTTCGTCGATCCGACGACATCGGTGCGGGTGGACACGTACGGGCACGGCACGCACGTCGCGGGCATCATCGCCGGCAGTGGCGCGGGTAGCCGCGGCGCGGATGGCGGGGCCTACATCGGCATGGCGCCGGCCGCGAATCTGATCAGCGTGCGCGCCCTCGGGACCGACGGCTCCGGTTACGTTTCCGATGTCATCAAGGGCCTCGACTGGGCGATCGCCAACCACGACAAGTTCAAAATCAAAATCATCAACCTTTCGCTCGGTCATCCGGCGACGACCAGCTACGAGGACGACCCGCTGGCGAAAGCCGTTGAGCGCGCCGTGGCCAACGGCATCGTCGTTGTCTGCTCGGCCGGCAATCTCGGCAAGACGGACGACGGGACGCCGATCGTTGGCGGCATCGTGTCACCGGGCAACACGCCGGGCGCGCTGACGGTGGGCTCGCTCAACACGCACGGCAGCATCGCGCGCAGCGACGACACGATTGCGACCTACAGTTCGCGCGGTCCGGTGGGCGATCCGGATCAGTCGTCGACGTGGGAGCTGAAGCCGGACGTCGTGGCGCCGGGCAACGCGATTGTCTCGGCTGGCGCGCCGGGTAGCTATCTGTGGGACAACTACCCGTCTCAGCGTGTCTACGGCGCGAACGGCGGGAGCTACATGATGCTGTCGGGCTCGAGCATGGCGGCGGCCGTGGTGACGGGCGCGGTGGCGCAGATTCTCGATGCGAATCCGAAGCTGACGCCGGCGCAGGTGAAATTCGCGGTGCAGTTCACGGCGCAACACGTCAACGGGTACGGATTGATCGAGCAGGGCGCGGGATCGCTGGACGTCCCGCTGGCGGTCGGCCTCGCGTCGAGCCGTGGCTTCAACGAGGCGCCGCAGTCGGTGGAGATCGGCGGCGAGACGGTGACGGAAAGTCAGATCGCCTTCGGCAACACCATCATCTGGGGTAACGCCCAGGCGAACACGATCATCTGGGGCAATGGTCACGCCAATGCGGACACGATCATCTGGGGCAACGCTCAGGCCAACACCATTATCTGGGGCAATGGCGGGGTAAGAGGCGACACGATCATCTGGGGCAACACCATCATCTGGGGTAATACGATCATCTGGGGTAACACGATCATCTGGGGCAATGCGTCCCCCCAGGCCGACACGATCATCTGGGGCAACACCATCATCTGGGGCAACACGTCACCTCAGGCAGACACGATCATTTGGGGAAACAACACGTCGGAACAGAGCCAAGCCAACACGATCATTTGGGGCAACACCATCATCTGGGGCAACACCATCATTTGGGGCAACACCATCATTTGGGGCAACACCATCATCTGGGGTAATGACGTCACCTGCGGTGATCCTGTCAGCGCCAGCGACGCGCAAAGCCAACGCTGCAGCGCCGCAGGCGCCTGATCGCGCGATCTACCAGACTTCGTATCGAAAGTGCAGAAACGTGACGCTTTGTGAACGGAGATTGCGATGAACACCAACACCATCATCGTCTGGAGCTAAGAGCCAGGTTCGAGGGCTCAGAACGGGTACCTGTTTTGCACAAGTGCTAGGAGGTGCATGATGCCTACGAAAGCCATCATCGTTTGGAGTTAGACTGTGTCGGGCCGGTACGGGCCCCTTTGACTGGTCCCAAGGGCCCAGGGATGATGTTGGAGGTATGAGCTGCCGAGAATGTAGTCTGCCCGACCGTCCTGATCGATCGGGCCTACTGCGTGCTACATAGGGGCTCCCCATCCCATGTCTGAGTCGGCCCGGCCTGGACTGTCCACGCGAACCCAGACATACGTTTTTGCAGTCCTCTGCCTGGGACTCGTTACTGTAGTCCTTAGCGCTCGTGAGTTGGCTCATCAGTCCCTTGCCTGGCACGAGGATTGGTTCAAGTACGCGGCGCTGACCTTCATTAGCGGTTGGCTGTCGGTCAAGCTCCCCTCAGTAAGCGCCAGCATTTCAATCTCCGAAACGTTCGTTTTCGCAGGCACCCTGTTATTCGGCCCGGCCGTCGGTACGGTGCTAGTGGTATTGGACGCCACGGTCCTCTGCATCAAGGAGGCCTGGGTTCGTCGACGCCTAAGGTGGCAGCAGGTTGTTTTCAATATGTCAGCGCCGCCGCTCTCGATTTGGCTGGCCGCGCGGATTTCTGGCATTACTCACGCGTTCAACGGCGGCGTCGAGCTCACCTTTCCGTTCCTCTGGACCCTCTTAGTCTTCACCGCACTCTATTTTCTGCTCAATAGCTGGCTCGTAACCTTTGCCGTTGCACTTGAAGCTCAGGCGCGGCCACTAAAGATCTGGCTGTCGAGCTTCACCGAGATCTCCATTAACTTCGCTGCGGGCGCTTCAATCGCGGCGTTCGTTGTCGTGAATACAAAGAGGAACGACTTCACGATCTTCGGTCTGATTGTTCCTTTGCTGGTGGTCAACTACTTCACATATCACTGGTCGACCAAGCGCGTAGAAGCGGAGCAAGAAAAGGTCCAGGAACTTAATCGCGTCTTCTTGTCCACAATCGAGGCCCTGGCCCTGGCGATTGACGCCAAGGATCAAGTGACACACGGCCACATACGCCGAGTCCAACGCTATACCATGGCACTTGCCCAGACCATTGGTGTCAGAGATGAGCGGCAGCTCGAAGCCCTGCGCGCGGCCGCACTTCTTCACGACACGGGCAAGCTGGCAGTGCCCGAGTGACATCTTGAACAAACCCGGTCCGCTCACGGCCGCTGAGTTTGAGCGCATGAAGGTTCATGCCGCAGTCGGCGCTGACATCCTAAAGAGCATCGATTTTCCCTATCCCGTAGAGCCGATCGTGCGTCATCACCACGAAAGTTGGGATGGCACGGGATATCCTGACGGAATCAAGGGCCAGGATATCCCGCTCGGCGCGAGAATCTTGGCAGTCGTCGACTGCTACGATGCCTTGACCTCTGACCGTCCCTATCGTCCACGGATGACAAGACAGCAAGCCGAACAGAAACTCCGGGAACGCAGGGCGACCATGTACGACCCGTGGATCGTCGATCAGTTCCTCAAGATCCTAGACAAGCTTGAAGCGCAGGATGCCGCCGACGCACGACTCGAGCAGGCGGCTGGCCCGGCGCCGCAGCGCCTGACCCCCTCTCAGCTCGAGAAGATTGTTAATACAACCGCCGAGGAACGGGAGTTCAACGAACTTCGTCGAGAGCTATCGCGTAGCACGTCGATCCCTGCGGCAACTGAGGCCCTCTTTACTCATATTCGTCGGCTTGTTCCCGCTGCGAGCCTAGCTCTCTATTCTCCGAAGCCAGACTCCAACGATATCTCTGCCGTTGCTTGCTACGGCTCAGGGGCGTCCGCGATCCTGGATCTGAGAGTTGCCATCGGCGACCGAATCTCGGGCTGGGTCTTCGCTCATGGCCAACCTGTGCTCAATTCCGACGCGGCGCTCGAACTGGGCCCGGTTGCGAAGAGGCTGTCGGTGCCGCTGAGGTATGCGGCAGGCGTTCCGATTTTCGACGGAAACACCGTCATTGCCGTTGCAATGGTCTATTCGAGCGAGCCGTTCGAGAAGGACCATCGCCGCCTCCTTGAGAATGCCGCAACCCTTTTCGTCTCGTCCGTGCAGAGCTCGTTGACGTCGGAAATGACTCAGCCGGCTGCGGCCAAGGCCATCGAAGCGACAAATTCGCGAATCCACTAGCCTAGATCCTCAGCACAGTCCCAAGCGGCAGTTACCTTCCCGGCGCTACTTCTGCTATCGTTGGCGGCTTCCGTTGTGTTTGCTCAGTCGGAGGCCAGCGATGCCCAAGCGGAGCAGGAAGATCGATCCCGAAGCAAGTCCAGCGAGTCCCGACGAGCATAAGGCCGTGCCGTTGGACGTCTCAGAAGTTGAGGCGAGATTCTGGCGAGCTGAAACTCGTGAGGCTTCAAGGCTCGCTGCCGACTTCCAACGGAAATCCTCAGACATTGAAGTAAGGACCCGGGCAGCAGTAGTCCAGGGGATGGCACTCTTCGAACTTGGCGACGTTGTTTCTTCCTTGGAGGCACTCCGCAACGCAACTGGCATGGCTGAAGAGACGCCGTTGCCCGTTCGGCTAACGACAGCGCTGGCTCACTTCAGCCGCGAGGCACAGTTTCAGTCACCAAATGACGCCTTGTCTTCGTTGACAGCCTTGAGACAGCTTGCGGCAAGTGCAGGCAACGCCGTCGCCTTGGGCAGCCTTCACCTGGTTGTCGCAAGGCTAGAGGCGTGCAGAGGACATTGCATCAATGCTAGGCGGCACGTAGAACTGGTGCGGACGCTGTTCGCAAGTGTCGACCGACCAAGCCTAAGAACCATGGTTGAGCTCGTTGATTCTGGACTGGAAATGTATGGCGGCAATCTTCGCAGAGCCAGCCAGTCCGCTCGACTCGGCGTGAGCGGTAGTGCCGCATCGAATCTGGTCGTCCCTTTGGCTGGTTCTCTAACCAATCTGGGATCGCTAAGTTTGTTTAGGGGTCGGTTCGATCGTGCTCGCAGCCTGCTCGCAAACGCTCTCACCTTATCCGGTGGTTTGGCCTTTACACGTCTGAGCGCGCTAGACAGCCTAGCTCTGTTGGCGCTGCACGAAGGGAAAATTAGAGAGTCGGAGGAGCGAATCGACGACTGCCGCTCGTGTATTGACTCACTTCGCCTCCCCGCGCGTTCCTGGTACGACCTCGCGCACGATCTGACCCGCTGCGCCTACCTCGAACATCTCGAAGACTGGGACGAGATCATCGACATTGCCGAACAGGCCGACGCGGAACTCGCGCGCCGGCAGTACAAGGCGATTCGCACCGCGCTGCTCTGCGCCAGGGCCCGCGCCCACGCGCGACTCGGGCGCCACCGCGACGCCGAAGCCGCACTGGCCGCGGCCGTCCGCGCCTGCCCCCGCGGCGCCGTCGACCCGCTCATCGTCCTCGAGGCCTCGAAGGCCCTCGCGTGCAGCCTGCGCGGCGACGTCACGCGCGGCACCGTCCATTTCGACCGCGCCCTCGCGGCGAGCCGCGCCATCGGCCACAAGCTGCACGAATCCTGGATCGACCGCCAGCGCGCGTCCCTCCACCACGACACACGCGCCACCCTTTCCGTCGCCGCGCCATCGCGCCTCGACGTCGCCGACACCGCCACGTTGCTGACCGACGTCGCGGCCATCCTCGGCGCCGGTCACTCGATCGACCTGCTCGCACATCGCATGGCCGCCATCCTCCACGGCACGATGCTCGGCACCCGCGTGGACATCCAGAGCGAGTCCGGCTGCGAATACCAGGCCGACCCGACCGCGAGCTGGGATGCTGAAGCCGACGGCACCTTCCGCATCCATCTGCGCGGATCCGACCGGCGTGTCGCCATCACTGTCGCGGGCGTCCAGACGATCGACGAGATCTCGCTCCTCAAGAGCGTTGCCGACCTCGTCCAGGCCGCGGTCAATCGCACCGCGGACACCGAAAACGAAGACGAGGATCACAACCTCTGGCCGCGCGCCTCGCAGGAGCAGCGCGACGACGCGATCTTCCACTCGCCGCGGATGGCGGAGCTGAGGAAGATCGCCATCCGCCTCGCCGAAACCGATCTGCCCGTGCTCATCAGCGGGGAGACCGGCACCGGCAAGGAAGTGGTCGCGCGACTGATTCACGAGTACAGCCTCGTCCGGCGCGGGCCGTTCGTGCCCTTCAACTGCTCGAACCTGCCGCGCGATCTCGTCGAAAGCCAGCTCTTCGGCCACCGCCGCGGCGCGTTCACCGGCGCGCTCGACTCGTTCCCGGGCGTGGTCCGCGCGGCCGAAAACGGCACGCTCTTTCTCGATGAAATCGGCGATCTCGACCCGTCGATTCAGCCGAAGCTGTTGCGGTTTCTCGAGCGGACGGAGATCCATCCCGTCGGCGAGGCGCGTCCCCAACACGTCACGGTCCGTATCGTCGCGGCTACCAACGCCGACGTGGGATCGCTCGTCGCCGAGGGCCGGTTTCGCCGGGATCTGTTCTACCGCCTGGGCGTCGCGCACCTCGAGCTGCCGCCCCTGCGCGAGCGGAAGGACGAAATCCCGGCACTGGCGGCGCTGTTTCTGGCGCAGTACGCGCGCGAGTGCCAACGTACCGGGCTGCGCCTCGGCGACGACTTCATCGCGGCGCTCCTGCTGTACGACTGGCCTGGCAACATCCGCCAGCTCGCGAACGAGGTCCGGCGGGTCGTCGCCATGGCCCATGACGGCGACACGATCCGCAGCGGCGCGCTGTCGCTCGACATCCTGGCGCGGTGGAACGCGCGCCCGATCGCGATCCCCCCGGCCGCACCGGCCGTGAGCATCCGCCTCGATCAGACGCTCGCCATGGCGACCGAAGAGCTCGAACGCGCGTTCATCGAGCGGGCGCTCGACAGCGCGGGCGGCAAGGTCGCCGCGGCGGCGCAGATGCTCGGCCTCTCGCGCAAGGGGCTGTTTCTCAAGCGGCGGCGCCGCGGCCTGACGCCCGGACAGGTGCGTCTCGGTTGAAGTTCACGCGCGAAACCGCCCGGCTCATCCTTCGGCCGCCGCACGCGTCCGATCTCGACGCATTCGTCGAAATCCATGAAGACCCGGAAGTGATGCGGTACATGACACTCGTCGGGCAGTTGTCCGGGCGCGTCGCGGGCTGGCGGATGCTCGCGCTGCTCATCGGTCACTGGCAGCTGCGCGGCTACGGCCAGTGGACCGTGCTGGAAAAGACGACGCGCGAGGTGATCGGACGCGTGGGACTCTGGAATCCGGAAGGCTGGCCGGGACTCGAAGTCGGGTGGCTCATCCGCAGCTCGAGGTGGGGCCACGGCTTTGCGACGGAGGCCGCGCGCGAAGCCGTACGCTTCGCGTTCGATGACGTGCGCGCCGACCACATCATCAGCCTGATCCGCCCGGACAACGCGCGGTCGATCCGCGTGGCCGAAAAGATTGGCGAGACGTTCGAGCGCACGCACATCCTGGACGGCACGACGCTGCACCTGTACGGCATGCCCCGGCCAGCCGCGCGTCCCAAACCGCCGTTGTCGCTTTCGATCTGACGCACCGCACCGAACCGCACCGCACCGTACCGTACCGCACCGCACCGCGCGCCCGGACTTCGCAGTCCTCCGGACTTCAAGAATCCCCTACTTGATTTCGCCCGCCTGGATCTTCTTCGCGACCTGCTCGGTCTCCCGCCAGACGCGCAGCAGGTTGCCGCTCCAGATCTTGCCGATCTGCTCCTCGGTGTAGCCGCGCCGCACGAGCTCGAGCGTCACGTTGAACGTCTCGGCCGCGCTGTTCCACCCGTCCACGCCGCCGCCGCCGTCGAAGTCCGAGGAGATGCCGACGTGATCGATGCCGATGAGCTTCACGGCGTAGTCGATGTGATCGACGAAGTCCTTCACGGTCGCGCGCGGCGCCGGCGGGTAGGCGGCGTCGATGCGTGCGAGCTTCAGCTCGTACTGGGTGCGCTGTTCCGGGGTCAGGTTGTCGAGTCCGGCCGCCGCCGCGCCCGCACCCCGGCCGCCGCCCCCGCGGCCACCGCGCCCGGTCTGACCCGGCTGCTCGATCGAACACGGGGGCGTCTGCGGCGCCGTGCCGCCAGCCGCCGCGGCTCCACGACCCTGACCACCCCGCCCCTGGCGTCCGCCACCGGCGCCACGGCCGCCGCTCGCCGACAGCCCGAACTGCTCGCGCAGTTGGGCCATCGCCGCGGCGCGCTCGGCGGCCCGTCCCGGCGGATCCGCCTTGACGTACGACGCGAACGCCACGACCTGCACGACGCCGCCGTTCTGCTTGATCGCCATCAGTTGCTCGTCGTCGAGATTGCGGCTGACGTCGGCGAGCGCCCGCACCGCCGAATGCGACGCGATGATCGGCGCCTTCGACAGCGCGACCGCCTGCATCATCGAGCCTTTGGATGGGTGTGAGACGTCCACCATGATCCCCCACTTGTTCATCTCGGCAATGACCTGCTTGCCGAGCGGGCTCAGGCCGCCCCACATCCACTGGTTGTCGGCCTCGCCGGTGTTCGAGTCGGCGAGCTGGCTGTGGCCGTTGTGCGCGAGCGACATGTACCGGCCGCCCTTCTGCCAGAACTCCTTGACGCGGTTGATATCCATGCCGATCGGATAGCCGTTCTCGATCCCGATCACCGCGATCTTCTTGCCCTGGTTGTGCAACCGGATCACGTCGTCGGGCGTGAGCGCGAGACCGATCTGATTCGGCGCAATCTGTTCGGTGAGACGATTGACGGCGTCGAACTTCGCGATCGCCTGGCGGTACGCGTTGTCGTAGCCCTCGGGCGTGAGCGGGCCCTGGCCGACGTAAGCGATCATGAACGACACGTCCATGCCGCCCTCGACCATCTTCGGCAGGTTCACCTGCGTCGTGAGCCGCATCGTGTAGTTGCACTCGGGCGTGAAGTTGTTCGGGCTGATGTCGTTGTGGGTGTCGAGCGTGATCACGCGCTGGTGGATGCCGCGCGCCTTCGCGACGAGGGCGGCCTCGTCCTGCGCCCCCCGGCCCGCCGCTCCAGCGGCCGGCCCGCCTTGGCCGGCAATCGGCGCGACGATCAGCGCACAAAACGCGGTCAGGCAAACGAAAACACGCGTGGCGGCGGCGCGGTCAGACATGGCATCCTCCGGGATGCCGCATCTTAACCCAGGTACGTCGCGTACGACGGGTACGCCGGTACGTCGGGTCCGATGAACCAGAGGCTTGTCAGCTTCCTTGATTCTCGGCCGCGTCTCTGCCGTTGTGGCTGTGTTCTCGCGTCTCAGCGTCGCGGTGTCGATGGCGCGGCGCCGCCAGAGATCGTCAGCGGCTCGTCGATCCGGATCCGCAGGATCGTGCCGATCGGCAGATGCACGTCCGACCCTTCCGTGGACGCCATGGTCCCCCCGCCGCCGACGAGCACGCCCACCAGCGATCCCTTGCCGCCGCCGATGATGCCGCCGACGATGGCACCGACGGCCGCGCCGACGCCGATCTTGGTCAGGTCCTGTCCCACCTTGCCGTCGAGCGCCTGCTCGACCGACGCGCGCATGCGACTGTGCGAGTTGTTGACGAGGATCTCGTCGAAGGAGAGCGTCAGATTGCCGCGGCGATCGAGCCGGCCGGCGGCGCTGACCGAGCTGACGAAGCCCCGAACCACCGTGCCGGCCGGAATCACCGTCTCGTTGTTCATCTGGAGGTCGACGATCGTCGTCGCCTCGAAACGCTGCTCGACCTTCGCGGTGCCGGAATCGAGGTCGTTCTGCAACCGCACGTCCATCTTCGTGCCGACCGGCACCGTCCAGATGCGGCCAGAGACCGGCGGCAGTACGGGCTGCGCCGTGACCTTCTCGCCCTGGGCCTTGATGCGCAGCGTCTCGAGCTTGTCGCGCAGCGTGCCGTAGTCCTCGCGGGTCACCGTCTCGCCGCGGCGCAGCTTGACGCGGAGGTACGTGATGTCGTCGCGCAGGTCGCTCAATGACGTCGTGACGGAGGTCGCGAGCGTCGGGTCGGTCGCTTTCAACGTCTCCGCCTGCTTCGCGATCTCGTCGGCCGTGGCATCCAGCCTCGTCAGGTCGGCCGTGGTCACCGGCGCCTGGGCGCGAAGGACGCCGACGGCGCCGAGCATCATCACACACGACAGCCACACTCGAAGCATCTTCATGGACGAACTCCCGGCTCCTTATCGACCAATGAAGGATTCGACTCCACAAGGGGGGGTGTGGTCTTGGGGTTCGACAGGTTCGAGGTTCGACGGGTTCGCTGCAAGGGATCAATGGAAGTTGGCCAGGTTCAAGGTCCCAGGGACCCGACGTACCTGCGTACCCGCGTACCCGACGTACCGATATGATCAAGCTGCATGTCCTCGCCCCTCCGCCTCCACCGGACCGTCCCCGTCCAGGTGGGCCACGTACAGGTCGGCGGCGGTGCCCCGGTCGTCGTGCAGAGCATGACGATGACCGAGACGGCGGATGCGGCGGCGACGGCGCGGCAGTGTGTCGAGTTGGCGGAAGCCGGATCGGAGATGGTCCGGGTGACCGTCAACACCCCGGAAGCCGCCGCCGCCGTGCCCGAGATCAAGACAGAGGATGCTCGACGCCGGATGCCAGGCCCCGCTCATCGGCGATTTCCATTACAACGGCCATCTCCTGCTCACTCGCTACCCTGACGCGGCGGCGGCCCTCGACAAGTACCGCATCAACCCGGGCAACGTCGGCACCGGCAAGCGGCGCGACGAGCAGTTCACGACGATCTGCAAGGTCGCGGTCGACCACCGCAAGCCCGTACGCATCGGGGTCAACGGCGGCTCCCTCAATCAGGAGCTGGTCATGGCCAAGATGCAGGAGAACACCGACCGCAACCTGGGCCGCACGTCCGAAGAGATCATCAACGAGTGCATGGTCCTCTCGGCACTGCAGTCCACCGATCTCGCGCTCGAAGCCGGCCTCACGAAGAACCAGATCATCATCTCCTGCAAGGTCTCGCGGCCCCGCGATCTGATTGTCGTCTACCGCGATCTCGCGAAGAAGACCGACCAGCCGCTGCACCTGGGCCTCACCGAGGCCGGCATGGGCGTGAAGGGCATCGCGTGGTCCGCGTCGGCGCTCGCGATCCTGCTCAACGAAGGTATCGGCGACACGATTCGGGTCTCGCTCACGCCGCGGCCGGGCGGCGACCGCCGCGAAGAGGTCTACGCCGCATGCGAGATTCTTCAAGCGCTCGGGCTGCGATCGTTTTCGCCGTCGATCACCGCCTGTCCCGGCTGCGGCCGCACGACGTCGACGACATTCCAGGAGCTGGCCGAGCGGATCCAGAACTACGTGCGCGCGATGATGCCGATCTGGAAGACGTCCCATCCGGGCGTCGAGGAAATGCGCGTGGCCGTGATGGGCTGCGTCGTCAACGGCCCAGGGGAGTCGAAGGCCGCGAACATCGGCATCTCGCTGCCCGGCACGGGCGAATCACCGAACTGTCCCGTGTTTATCGACGGCGAGCACGTGACGACGCTGCGCGGCACGTACGACGAGCTGGCCGCGGCATTTCAGAAGCTGATTGACGACTACGTCGAGCGGAAGTACTCGCCCGTGCGGTCCTGATACGACCGCGGCCGTCGACCCCTGGTCCGGCCTGATGGCGAGGCAGACGAAAGGCTTCCCTCTGGCCGATTTGACTCATGGGGGTGCCGATCAGACCGTGTGATTACAAGAAATGTTGATGGTCCAACATTTGCACGACCGTTGCGCGCCGGCTGGCGGCAGCCGAATCATCCTTGCCGCCTCGAAGGATGCTCCCCATGGTCCGACGCGTCATCCAGTGTTCGATCGCCGTGCTGTCCTTGTCCGCCGCACCGGCGTTCGCGACGACAATCACGCTCACGCCTCCTACCGGTTCGACTTTTGGCCTTGGTGCGGGAGGCACCCGCGGCGACATCGTCACTATGACCGGGGATTTCACTCTGACGTCGATCGGAATAGACGCGCAGATCGACCTGGCCACTGGCTTGACGTTCAACGCGTACGTCTACGACGCCGCGGGCACGACGCAGCTGGCGGTCGGCCCCAACGTGGGATTCGTCGGCACGGGCATCGAGCAGTTCTACGACCTCCCGATCGCATTCACGCTGCTGGCCGGACACAGCTACGACATCGGGATCGACTTCCAGGCGTTCAACGCCCCGAACCTGCAGGTGCGCTACTACTTCTTCGACAGCGGCACGGATTCCTCGTTCTCGGTCGGGCCGGTGACGGTCATCGACGGTGAGGAGAGCCGTTGCGGCACGTGCAACATCTTCGCGCCGAACCTGCAGCTCAATGGCTCCGCGCAAACCGCGGTGCCCGAGCCCGGAACGCTGACCCTGCTCGCGAGCGGTGCGTTCGGCCTCGTCGGGGCGCTCCGTCGCCGGTTCAACAGCTAGCCACATCCTCGACGCTGACAACGGCCGGCCTTGGCTACCCCGCGTGGGGTGATCGGGCCGGCCGTGGTGTTTTCTGGAGGCGCCAGCCTGCCTCGCCGAGCCCACTCGCGTCTCGGTGCGCGCGGCCGTCGAGTTGCCAACCCCGGTGTGACGGCCACCGTCTAGTGGGTGCGCCCAGCCCGCGGCGCCTTGACTAATACGAATCGCTTCGTAGTATGCTCCTTCCTCGAGGGTCACCGATGCTCCAGGACCTGCGTCACGCCGCGCGCATGCTGCTCCATCAAAAAGGATGGACGGCGGTCGTGCTCGTCTCACTCGCACTCGGCATCGGCGCCAACACCGCGCTCTTCACCGCCGTCAACGGCCTGCTGCTGCGCACCCTCACGGTGCCCCACCCCGAGACCCTCGTGCGCCTGCGCTGGTCCGGCCAGAACCAGGTGTATCGCAGTTCGAGCGACTACGGCTTCAACGGCAAGAACGCCGCGGGCGAGAACATTCGCGCGACGGTGTCCTACGCGCTCTATCAGACGCTGCGCGAGACCGGCCAATCGAGCGGCGTGCTGACCGACCTCGCCGCGTCGGCACCGATGGGCAGCGTCAACATGACGCTCAACGGCGCGGCCGATCTCTACAGCGCGATGCTCGTGTCGGGCAACTACTTCCAGGTCATGGAAGTACCGCCGCTGCTCGGGCGGATGCTGTCGCCCGCCGACGACGACCCGGCCGCCCCGCCGGTGGCCGTGCTCAGCTACGCCGTGTGGACGCGCCGATTCGGATCCGATCCCCAGGTGGTCGGCCGCACGATCACGATGAGCAACGTGCCGGTCACCATCGTCGGCGTCACGCCGGAGTGGTTCAACGGCACCCAGAATCTTTCGAACTCCATGCGCGACGTCACGCTGCCGCTGGCGCTCGATCCGCGCTTCGGCGGCGAGAAGCGCCTGTCGGAGCCCACCTACTGGTGGCTGCAGACGATGGGCCGGCTGAAGCCGGGCGCGACGCTCGATCAGGTGCGCGCCAGCCTCGGGACGGTGTTCCAGACGACGGCGCGCGACGGATGGACTGCATATTTCGCGTCGATCACACCCGAGCAGCGCATGTTGGCGCGCAATCAGAATCGGACCGCCGTGCCCCACCTCGAGGTCGATTCCGGTGAGCGTGGAACGTACGACGTCGACTCGAACACCACGCGATCCGCCGTGGCGCTCGCCATCGTCGTGTCCCTGGTGCTCCTGATCGTCTGCGCCAACGTCGCCAATCTCCTGCTCTCGCGCGCGACGACGCGCCAGAAGGAAATCGCGGTGCGGTTGTCGATCGGCGCAGCACGGTCCCGGCTCGTGCGCCAGCTGCTCACCGAGAGCATCTTCCTCTCGACGATCGGCGGGCTGCTGGGCGTGCTGGTCGGGTATTGGAGCCGGGCGCTGCTGCCGTTCGGCTCGACGGCGCCAATCGACTGGCGCGTCGTGGCGTTCGTCGCGGGCCTGAGCGTCCTGACCGGCGTCGTGTTCGGCCTCGTGCCGGCGCTGCGCGCGACGCGCGTGGATCTGGCGTCGTCGATGAAGGAGACGAGCCGCAGCGTGAGCAAGGCGCGATCGTGGCTCGGCCGCGCCCTGCTCGTCGCGCAGGTCGCGATCTCGCTCGTGCTGCTGATCGGCGCCGGCTTGTTCCTGCGCACGATTCAGAATCTACGGAGCGTCGACGTCGGCTTCAACACGCAGAATCTGATGCTGTTCACGGTGAATCCGCGGCTGAACGGCTACGACGCGGCGCGCGCCGGCTCGTTCTACCGCGACGCCGCCGACGCCCTTCGCGCGGTGCCCGGCGTGCGCGCGGTCAGTTGGTCGTCTCAGGCGCTTCTTTCGGGCAGCACCAGCACCAGCGACATGTTCATTCAGGGCCGGCCGACCAACGGCAAGAGCGGGCTGGAGATGTGGGTCATGACGGTGCGGCCGGAGTTCTTCGGGACGCTCCAGATTCCGCTGCTCCGCGGGCGCAATTTCTCCGAGGCCGACCTGCAGCCGAAGGCGCCGCAGGTGGTGCTCGTCAACGACGCGCTCGCGAAGAAGTACTTCCCCAACGAGGATCCCGTCGGGAAGCGTTTTGGATCGTCGCCCGAGCACCCGGACGAAACCGAGATCATTGGCGTCGTCGGGGACGCGAAGTACGCGAGCCTTCGCGACGCCGCGCCGCCGACGGTGTATTCGCCGTTTGGCACGAACACGCCGCGCCAGGCCACGTTCGAGGTGCGCACTGCCGGTGATGCGAACGCCGCGATGAACGCGGTGCGCGAGGCGATGAAGCGCGTGGACGCCAACGTGCCGTTGACGCGCGTCAGCACGCAGGCCGAGCAGGTCGAGGATCGTTTTTCGCAGGAGCGGCTGTTCGCGATGGCCTACTCACTGTTCGGCGGCCTCGCGCTGCTGCTGGCGGCCATCGGCCTCTTCGGCCTGATGTCCTACAACGTCGCGCGGCGGACCAACGAGATCGGCATCCGCATGGCGCTCGGCGCGAGGCGCGGCGACGTGATCGGCATGGTGCTGAGGGAATCGCTGCTGATGGTGGGCCTCGGCATCGCAATCGGCCTCGGCCTCGCGCTCGCCGCAGGCAGGTTCATCACCGCGATTTCGACGCTCCTCTTCGGCCTGTCGCCGTGGGACGCGCCGACGGTCGCCATCGCCATCGTGGTGATGGTCGTCGTCGCCGCCATTGCCGGCTACCTTCCAGCGCACCGCGCGTCGCGGGTCGATCCACTGAACGCACTGCGCTATGAATAGCGCGGCGCCGCCAACCGGCACGCCGTCGGGACCGTCCTAGAGACACCATGAGAGACGACCTCAAAGCCGCCCTGCGCACCCTGCGATCCTCGAAGACGTTCACCGCCGTCGCGCTGGCCGTCCTGGCGCTCGGCATTGGCGCGGGCACGGCGATCTTCTCGGTCGTGGACGCCGTGGTCCTGCGCGCGCTGCCATTCGACGAGCACGACCGGCTGGTCGCCGTCGGACAGCGCCAGGCGCCCGGCGCCTTCGCCGCGTTCCGGCCGCCGACGGATCCGCAGGCCGTCTCGTCGTTTGCGCCGCAGAACTATCTCGATCTCGCGGCCCAGCAGCAGGTGTTCGATCCCATTGCGGCGATTGCCGGCGGCACGATGACGTTGAGGCAGCCGGGCGTCGAGCCGGAGGAGCTTCGCACACAGCGGGTGACGGCGAGCTTCTTCACCGTGCTGCGGGACGTGCCCGTTCTTGGCCGCGCCTTTATTGTCGAGAACGAGGCGGACGGTCAGAACCAGGTCGCGGTGCTCAGCGACGGGCTGTGGCGGCGGCGATTCGGCGCCGACCCGGCGATCGTCGGCAGGACGATCCCGCTCGACGCCGGCGCCTACACGGTGGTCGGCGTGATGGGGCCCGAGTTCGAGTATCCGGTCGGCGCGCCGCGGCCGACGGAGATGTGGGTGCCCTACGTCGTGCCCGCCAACGAGCGCGTGCGCGATCCGCACTCGATCAGCATCTACCTGCAGGGCATCGCGCGCCTCAAGCCTGGCGTCTCGCTCCCGCGGGCGCAGGCCAATCTCGACCAGATTGCGACGGCGCTGCAGCAGGCCAACCCGGAGTGGAACAAGGGCACGCTGTTCGGCGTGCGCCCCCTGCGCGATCACATCGTCGGCGCCCGGACGACCCAGTGGATGCTGATGCTGCTCGGCGCCGTCGGCATCGTGCTGGTCATCGCCTGCGCGAACGTCGCCAACCTGCTGCTGGCACGGGCCAGCGGCCGCGAGCGCGAGGTCGGCATTCGCGCGGCGCTCGGCGCGGGCCGGTGGCAGTTGATGCGGCAGTTGATGGTCGAGAGCCTCGTGCTCGCGACCATCGGCACGGTGCTCGCCATCGGCCTGGCGTGGTGGGGTGTCGGCGTGATTCGGATGGCGATTCCCGACGGCGTGCCGCGGGTGAGCGCGATCGCGATCGATCTCCGCGTGCTCGGCGCCGCGGCCGCCCTGGCGCTCGTCACGGGCACGCTTTTCGGCCTGGTGCCGGCGTTTCAACTGTCTCGTCCCGATCTGACGCATGCGCTCAAGGAAGGTGCGCGCGGCGGCGGCGCGGGACGGACGCGCCACCGGCTTCGCAGCGCGCTCGTCGTCGTCGAGGTCGCGCTCGCGGTGGTCCTGCTCGTCGGCGCCGCGCTCTTCATCGGCAGCTTCCGGACGCTGATGCACATCGATCCCGGGTTCGTGCCCGATCACGTGCTCACGGCGAGCGTCCAGCCGCGATTCGACTTCAGCGCGAGCAACGCGCCGCCGCCAAGCTCGTCGCTGCAGCTCGGTCAGATCGTCGAACGCATCGCGGCGATTCCTGGCGTGGCCGACGCGTCGTTCATCGCCGGCGGGATGCCGCTCGGCGGGTCGATGAGCATCACGACGATTGGCGTGCCCGGCCGCACCCTCGATCGGCCGGACAACAGCATCAGCATCCGCCGCGTCACCGCGGACTACCACAAGGCCATCGGCATCCCGCTGCGGCGCGGGCGCCTGTTCACGGATGCCGACCGCGACGGCACCGCGCCGGTCGTCATCATCAACGAGTCCGCGGCGAGGAAGTACTTCCCGGGCGAGGATCCGGTCGGCCGTCCGGTCAACATCAACGGCGACCGGACGATCGTCGGCGTCGTCGGTGACATCTACCAGAGCAGCCTCGAAATCGAGCCGCGGACGGAAGCCTACGTGCCGGTCGCGCAGGGCCGGACGCTCGGCGGCGATCTGATCGTGCGCACGACCGGCGATCCGTACACGGTGCTGCCGGGCGTCCGCGCGGCGGTGCTGTCGGCGCTGCCCGACGTGCCGTTGCGCAACGTGCGGACGATGGACGAGGTGATCGCGCGCCAGGTCGCCCAGCGGCGATTCAACATGCTGATGCTGGGGCTGTTCGGCGTGCTCGGGCTCGTGATCTCGGCCGTGGGCATCTACGGCGTGATGGCCTACGTCGTCGCGCAGCGCGAGCGCGAAATCGGCGTGCGGATGGCGCTCGGCGCGTCGCGCGGCGCGGTCGTGGGGATGGTGCTGCGCAGCGCGGCCGTGCTCGTCCTGACCGGCCTGGTCATCGGCGGCGTCGCCGCCTGGGCTCTCGGCGGCACGGCCAAGGCCTTTCTCTTCAAGATCGACGTCACCGACCCGCGCGTGTACGCGACGGCGATTGGCGTGCTGGTCGCCGCCGCACTCGTCGCGAGCGCGATTCCGGCCCGGCGGGCGGCCAGCGTGGATCCGCTCGTGGCGCTGAGGAGCGAGTAGCGGTCCCCTCGATCAGCGGGCCCGCCGTAAGGCCTCGTTGAGGTCGGCGACGGAGGCAACGGTCTTGACCTTGGTGTTCGGAGGAGGGCTGAAGCGATCGGCAGACTGCGGTCCAACGACGACGTCGTAGCACCGGTCATGCCTGCCGGGGATGGACACTTCGACCGCAAAGTAGCTCAACGCCGGAACGACAATTCGCCGTTCGTCCGCCTTCTCAACGAGGATCGCCTCATAGGCGCCAAACTTCGTGTCCTGCAGCGAATAGCCCGGCCTTTCGAAAGTCGCCCTCTCTGGAACAGGCGGATTTGTGTCGGTTGATGCAGTCAGCCAATTCCCGCGTACGTCTTTCCCATATTCGCGGTGGTCGGCAAAGTTCCTGATTTTCACTTCCCACGTGTCCGGCGCGTACTCGACCTCGTTCCGTGTAGCGCCTTCCGCATTGCGAGCAAAACGCACTTCACGACGCACCGGGGCGGAACCCGTCTCGCTGGTACACCTGGCGGAGAGTGGAACCCATGCTGCGGCAGTATGCCCGCGAACCGGGAGGGTCAGGGTTCGGACATCCTGGAAGGCGGCAAGCGAGGGCCGTGCAGTCGGGGAAACCACCTCAGCCAGAGCGATCGACAACGCACACACGACCATCCTGCGTCCCATCGGTCACCTGCGGTTTCCCTCGCTTCCGGCGGACTTCGGGAGCTGGATGTTCAACTGCTTCCGTTCGTTCGACTCGAGCGTGAACTTATTGGCAATCACCGCGAGCTCACGAAGGACCGCAGGATTTCGCAGCCACGCCGGTCTGACGTCCTGCACGGGCGCGATCAGGTAATCGCCCGCCGGGAGGCCCGGGACGCGGTACTGACCCGAAGAGGATATCGGTACTGGTCCAACGATTCTCCGGGATGACCGCCACAGGCCGGGATCGACGGGAAACACCAGGATTGACACGTCGGACGCCGGTTGGCCAAGCTCATCCTGCACGACACCGGTGAGTTCCGTAGTCTCCGTGCCGAAACTGATTTCCACGCCGGCTACGTTCGTGTCCGCTCCAACATCGAGCGGTCGATCCTGCAACTCTTGCCCACCCGCCATCACAGTCTCGAGGTGCCAGCTGCTCGCGTCAGCCGTCGCGAAAGCCGTCACGAAATACTTCCCCGGCAGGACATCCTGAATGACGAACGAGTCGTCAGGCTTGACAGCAGTCTGTGCCACGACCGCTGGAACGTCGAAACCGCCGGACGAGGACAACAGACGGACGTGAAGCCCCTGCCGTTCCTCGGCTGACGGATTCCGCCCTTCATAGTTCACGCGGCCGTAGATGTTCATCGCGGGTCGCAGATTCAGCTCGAGATCACGGACATCGCGACCGCCGACAACATCCACGGTGGTCTCGGCCCACAACTTTCGCAAGGCCAGCGAGGTAACTCCAGTGCCAAGCTGCGCCCGAACCGCGTAGTGGCCAGAAGGGACGGCAACAAACGAGAAGAGGCCGTCCTGAGCTGCAACCGTGGTTGCCACAACGGTCCGCTGACTCCCGTCGTCCCCACCCGAGTCCGACAACAGGCTAAGGTTCACACGCCCGTCACGCGTGAGGCTCTCGGACCGCACGTGCCCCTGCACGGTCGCCGCTCGGTTCCGCTCGAGGTCGCAATCGACAGCCTCCTCATGACGCTCGAATCCAAGGGTGAGCACGCGCGCCCTGGCGAGGTCCGTGCCGCTCGGTGAAAAGGCCGACGCATATACCACCAGATTCTCTTCAGGCGGCGAGGGCACCTTCCCGCTCAGACGCGCCTCGAGCCAAGTCCAGTCGTCGGAGCTTGTGGCGCGGAGGTGCGCCTGATTGGGATCGGCCTCACAGCGTATCGCGTATCGACCAGGCGGCAATCCGTACAACCGATAGGCGCCCTCATCGTCGGTGTAGGCTCGCGCGTGTCCCTCCACGTTTCCCTGCAGCGCACCCGTCGTCCCGGAATCGAGCGCGACTGCGCGAACCAAGGCATGCTCGAGCGGCGAGCCGTCGGGACCGTGCACCGAGCCACCGACCGTGGCGCCACGATACATCTTCATTGAGATTGTGACCGGCGAGACTCCGCCAACTGTCACTGGCCGACCGACGAGCGCGCCCCCATATCGTGTCGTGAGATATCCCGGCTTCGACGCAGTGACGCCGTAGTGCCCAGCAGGGAGATCAATGAATGCGAACTGGCCGTCGTCGTCGGTTACCGTCATCCGCCCGGGTCCGGAAGGACCCCCGCTCAAGGCCACAATGGCTCGACGAATGGGGCCTCCGTCGGGATTGGGTGCGGTCACGCTGCCTCGGAGGTTGGCGCGCGCCGGCGCCGCTCCGCCGACATCTCGCTGGCTGGTCTCATCTTCGCTAACTTCTCCGACCCACGGACCAGAGATGAGCGGCTCGCTTGCAGGCGGCGTCGGTGGGCGTGCGACTCGAGCTGCGGCCACGACGGATTCGTGCAGCGCGGCCTCCGTCGCACCGGCCCCGCCCAGAGAGATGGCCGTGACGTCCTGGCGAGTGCCTGCGCCCTCACGAACCGTCACGCGGGTGGCGACGCTCCGAAGTTTCAGAAGTGTGTTCCGGTCTCGCCAATCCCTGGACATTGCACCAACCGCTGCGACGAAATAGTCCCCGGCCGGTAGGCCCTCGACTGCAAACGGCCCCGGTCGCGCGAGGTAGACGCTGCGCAACCGCCGCGGGTTCAGGCCGAAATGGCTCCAGAGCCGCTCGTCGACGGGAAACGCGACCACGAAGATGTCGCCGGCTGGTCCACGCGGGGAACCTGTGACATTGCCGGACAGGACCGCTGGATGCTTGGTAAGCAGAATCCGAACGGAACTCACTCCGGCGGTGAGTTCGATCGGCACGTCGGAGATATCGTTGCCGTCCGCCATCACGGCCTTCATGTGCCATCCCGCGGGTAAATTACCGATGCGGACGAAGTAGGGGCCCGCGGGAACGCCCGCCGTCTCGAAGGTCCCATCGCTACTGACCACGCCAGGGGTCACTTCTGGCAAGCCGCCGCAGTCGCGTGGTTCGACGCTGATCACGGCTTGTCGCAGTTGCTCGATCGGCGGTCTGTCGGTCGAGTCATCGACGTCGATCGTGCCGGCGAAGCGGAAGCCTTCGCGAAGGTCGAGCGTCAAGCCGGACACCGTCTCGTCGCCGACCGCCACCGCAACGCTTGCCCACCACATGCGCGGGGAAATCGGCATCGGCGAGACCACGCCATTGCGCGACCATCGGTTGACCCGATATCCGTCAACGTCGTTCACGGTCAGCGTCGATCCGACCGGCGGCAGGGGTGGCGCACTGACAAAACGCGCATTGACCTGATACTGTCCCGGCGGCACGCCCAGAAAGTGAAACTCGCCCGCGTCCGTCGTCAATGTTCTGCCGACGACAATATCGTCAACGGCACCGGCGTCCCGCATTGACAACGTGAGGGAAACGTTGTTCAGCAGCGCTGGCGGTCCGCTCACGATGCCGGTGACTTCAACTGCCTTTCGCAGTCCGACGATCAAGTCGAGACCGGCGCGAGCTTCCCCGGGCGCCAGCGAAACCACGGTCGCGAGGCTGAAAACAGGGGCTGAAGGATAGAACACCGGCGAATACGACAGAAGCGCAACGTCCTGGCCGGGCGGCGGGGCCGTGGGACCCGACGTAACGGACCGGGTCACATCGACGACGACGTTGCCTACTCGCGGGCCGTTCCCGCTGGTTGCCGGCCCGCCAGACAGCATTCGCGCGAACGAACTGGTCACACGCGCATCCCTTTGCGTACAATCCGCGACTCCCAGCGGTGTCTGGGCCGCGTCGAGCGCCGAGACAGGCACGGTCGACTGCACCGGTACGAGACCAACGACATAATCGCCTGGCGGACAGCGGGAGATGCGATACATGCCACGGTCGTCAGTGACAGCGCCCGTGAGAGGAACATACTTGTACTGGCCCTCAGCGGGCAGTCGACGGAACGCTGAAACGGCGACCTCAGCGACTGGATCGCCTCGTTCGTCAAGGACACGCCCGGACAACACGCCAGCTTTCCAGAGTCGGATTCGGCGCTCAGCGAGTGACGCGGCGCCCGGCGCGACGTCGATCGACAGGCCTCCATCCGTAGGAACAACTTGTCCATAGTGGCCCGGGGCATAACCGGCCGCGTCCGCGCCGAGCGTTGAGTACCCGACCAGGGACCACGCCAACGATGACAAAACGCCCGTCAGCATCCGTCAGGGCCGCCTGCGGTCTGTCTCCAGCCGTCGACGCCACCGTCATGAGACCGCCCAGAGCGACGGTCGCATTCTGAATCGGGTGACCTGTTGCGCCGTCTACGACTCGTCCGTAGACCACGGCTCGCGTCGGGTCCTGGATGAAAAACCCGACTGCTCGCTCTGCTTTCGCCCCAAGCGATAGGGCCGTAGCGGCAGACGCGGCGAGGAGACAACAGAGCGCGCGCCGATGTCGAGCGCGCAATCGGTCGACGCTAGCCACCGGGCTGCTCGCAGTAGTTCGAGACACAGCCCCCAAAGCAGCAATCCTCGCTGTCCTCACAATAGTCGTCGGAACAGCCGCTGCCCCCGTCGTCGCACTGCCAATTCTGAACGTTCTGGCAGTCCGCATGCACCCAAATGCTCGCGCACGCACACCCGCCTGGAGCGCCGCAAGTGCAGTGGGCCTCAACGTCCGACTCGACGTTGGGCGAGCACGAATCCGCAGTAAACGAAACGTTGCAGCTGTTATCTGCGCGCAGCACGATGCCGGTCCCCGGCCACGTGGCCAACAATAACAGAACCAACCCACACTGCGCCCACCGTCCCTTCGTCATTTGATCCCCCTCTCTTCAGCGTGCGGCTCTCTCGTGGTCAGCTTCGGTAATCAGCGAATCGACGGCCCGGCTCAGCGCTGCGAGCGTTTGGAGCCCGGACAGCACCCTCGTTACCTTCACTTGATGTTCCTTCTGAACCGTCCCGACGAGAAAGGTCGGCGTCGACGAGATGCGCAACGACTTTGCCAGAGCCACGTCGCCGTGCACGTTCGCCCTCATGCCATGCTTAACCAGACACGTGTCAAACTGTTCAGTGTTCAGGTGAAGCGACCTCGCGAGATCCATTAGCGACGAGGCATCGAGGCGGTCCTGGCTCTGAAACAACCGGTCGTGCATTGGCCAAAACAAACCCTGGAGGCCAGCGCACTGGACTGCCTCGGCGGCAGCGAACGCTTCAGGATGCACCGCTAGTGGGTACTGCCTGAAAGCAAAGATCACCTTCCCCGAATCGACGTACCGGCGATCAAATTCCGGAAGGATGTCCCTGGCAAACTCGCCGCAGAATGGACACTTGAAGTCTGAAAGCTCGATAACTGCTACGCTCGCCGCCGAGGCGCCTCTTAGAGCGGCGCCATCCAAGGTCAGCGGCTCACTGGGAATTGGCACCGGCGGTGGCGTCGTCGCCCCTGTCCCACCGAAAGCACTTTTCCAAATGAAGACGGCGCACACGAGAATGAAGGCGACCGTCGCCGCGTAGTCCAGGAATCGCTTGAACGCGTCGGGCTGAGTGCTGTCCATTGTCGTTCGTCTCCCTCCTAATCTTTAATACGATCCTGAGCGCCGATTCCGGAGAATCTGATCGGAGCACGATCCACACCCGGCGCTGGAAATTCCCCGGTGCCGGCGGCATGTGCACGGCGCCAACGGAACCGGCGCCGGAGGACGTCCCAAACTCGAGTCATCTCCCTTCGGCGCTCTGATGGCGTCAAGTGCTCGATGCGGAGGGCCGCGGCCTGAGCGTCCAGGGACGAACCGTCGAGCCGGGCCTCCATGAACGCCCGCTCCCTGTCTGTGCGTGCCACTGACAGGAACCGGCGCCGGTGGTCTTCAATCCAGGACTCAGGGCGACACTCAAGATCTTCAACGACCAACGGAGGCATGCGCGCCAAGTCGACGCCGATCGCGACCTCGTGGGCGGACCGGCGGGCTTCGGACCGTCGAGCGTCGCGCACCCTGTTGATCGCGCAGCGCGTCAACCAGCCCGCAAGGCTGCCGCGCCTTGGGTCGTATCGGCCTGGGGCATCGAGATACGCCATGAGCGCCTCGTCAATGCCCGCGCCAATGACTTCCGTGTCGGCGGCGGGGATGGCCAGACGCACCTGTTCACGGAGCTCGTGAAGGAGCCGGGCGCACAGCACCTCGGCAGCTTCCGCGTCTCCAGCCAGGATGCGTGCGTGGAGGTCGACGATGAGCACGGGGCCTCGTGGTGCTAGTCGATAGGTGAAGGTGCTTGGCGCATGCAAGAGATGCGCCTCGACGCGTCCCCGCCTTTCCGCGACCGGTCTTGGTCTTGGTCTTGGTCTTGCTGGCAAATTCGTACGTTCGCATTCAGTCCTGTAAACGGTGCCGCCGCACGTGTCACTCGTGGCAACAACAGCGGGCTCGCACCGCCATTGGCGTCCTGGTTGCCGCCGCCTCGTCGCGAGCGCGATTCCGGCCCGGCGGGCGGCCAGCGTGGATCCGCTCGTGGCGCTCCGGAGCGAATAGCGGATCTGGTGCTACATTGCCGCTGTGTCCCGGGCACAACCGTGGATCCTGGCGGCGGCGCTGACGGCGGCTGGGGGCCTCGTCAGCGCCCAGCAGCAGCCTGCCCCGCGCCCGACGTTTCGCGCGGGCGTCGATCTCGTCCAGGTCGACGTCGTCGTCGTCGACGCCGACGGCAATCCGGTCCACGGCCTGACGAAAGACGACTTCGTCCTGCTCGACAAGGACGTGCCGCAGCCGATCGCGACGTTCAGCGAGCTCATCCACGATCGTCCGCCCGCCGAGGTGTTCCCGCCCGGCCTGCCGCTCGACGTCGCGTCGAATCAGTCGGCGAAATCCGATCGGCTCGTGATGCTCGTCCTCGACGACCTGCACTTTCGCAAGCGCGCGCAGGAGGCGAAGTCGCTGGTCCGTCAGGTTGTAAGCGGACTCGAAGGCGGCGCGTCGCTCGGGCTCGTCACCACCTCCGGCACGTTCGGCGTCGAGATCACCGAAGACCGCGAGCGGCTGCTGCTCGAGCTCGACGCCTTTCTCGATCGCTTCGATCCGCACGTCGGCGAGACGCCCAACACTCCTGTGGTCAACGCGATCGGCACGGTGATGCGGGATCCCGGGCCCAACGACCCCTCGTCATTCTTCAGCGAGTTTCACGCGTTCAAGACCGTCGAAGACGTGGCGCGCATGATGGGCGCGAACGACGGGCGCCGTAAGGCGATGATCCTGATTTCCGCCGGGATCGAGAACGTCGGCCTGACGCAGAGCGCGCTGCATCCGCCGAAGAACGGCCTGGACCCGTGTTTCAACGCCGATCCGATCAAGGCGATGCACTGCGGCGGATTGAACGGGATGTATGACGGCCTGCGCCGGTCGAGCGTTGCCGTCTATCCCGTCGACCCCGGCGGCCCGAAGGACCACGGCGCATCACTCGATCCGGTCGCGCGCGAAACCGGCGGCTTCAGCATCCGCGCCAACGACCTCGAGCGCGGCATGGCGCGCCTGCTCGACGATCTCGACAACTATTACCTGCTCGGCTTCTACCCAGCCGACCCGAAGGACAAGCACTACCACCCGCTCGACGTGCGCGTGAATAGGCCCGGCCTCACCGTGCGGCACCGCCACGGTTATCAACCGGGCGGGCCGCCTCCGCCGCCGAAGAACGACAAGCCGCTCGAACAACTCGTCGCGCCGGTGATGCCGAAGACGGATCTGCCCCTTCGGCTTGGCGCCGTGCCCTTCTTCGCCGCCGGATCGAAGATGCAGGTGCTCGCGACGCTCGAGGTCGGCGTCGAGGCATTGGCCGGTGCGGCGTCGCCCGTCGTCAACGACACGGTCGAGTTCGCGATCTACGCGGTGGACCTCAAGAAGAAGAAGGTCACGGTGAGCGACGCGCGCCGGCTCGACGTGCAGTGGACGATCGAGAGAGGGAACTCGGCGGCCACGTTCCGCGTGCAGAGCGTCCTCGCGCTCGCGCCCGGGCCGTATCAACTGCGCGCGTCTGCGATGTCGAAGGCGCTCGACAAGACCGGCAGCGTGTATCTGCAGATCGACGTGCCCGACGTTGGCGACGCGGCGCTCGCGCTCGGCGGCATCGCGCTCACGCCGACCGCGGGCGTCCAGACCCCGTCGAGCGTCCTGCACACCGCCGCGCTACAGGGCGTCACGCTGCCGTTCGCGCCCGCGCTCACGCGCGTCTTCACTCAGGCCGACGATGTGCGCCTGTTTTTCCAGGTGCGGCGGGCGTCGGCCGCAACGCCGGTCACCGGCACCGCGGCGATCGTCGGGACTGACGGGGTCGAGCGCACCAGCGTCCCCTGGACCATCAGCCCCTCAGGGTCGTCCGACGTCGACCTCACGCTCCCCCTCGCGGGCCTCACCGCGGGCCCGTATCGGCTCGTGGTGACCGCGTCCGACGGGACCCGCGACGCGACACGCGAGGTGGCGATTCGGGTCGAATGAGCGGCCGGATTCGACGGTTCCGGGCAGGTTCCCCGGACCCCGTCGAGCCACTTTGTCTTATGATTACGGGGATCAGGAGCCCAAGCCATGAAGCTCGACCTCAACGTCAACGGGAAATCCGCGTCGGTGGACGTGCCGCCCGACATGCCGCTTCTGTGGGTGCTGCGCGACGTCATGCAGATGCGCGGGACCAAGTTCGGCTGCGGCGTTGGCCAGTGTGGCGCGTGCACCGTGCACCTGCGCGGCCGCGCGGTGAAATCGTGCCAGGTGCCGGTCTCGAACGCCGCCGGCGCGCCCATCGTGACCATCGAGGGCCTCTCGCCCACGGGCGCGCATCCCCTCCAGCAGATTTGGAAAGAGATCGACGTGCCGGACTGCGGCTACTGCCAGGGCGGCCAGATCATGGCCGCCGCGGCCTTGCTCGCGACCAATCCGACACCCACCGACGCGCAGATCGACACCGCGATGAACGGCAACCTGTGCCGGTGCGGGACGTATCTGCGCATCCGTGAAGGCGTCCATCGCGCGGCCGCGGTCGTCAACAGCGGCAAGAAAGAAGGTGGCCGATGAGTACCGCCGTCCTCACTCGTCGCTCGTTCCTCCGGGTCAGCGCGCTTGCCGGCGGCGGCCTGATGATCGCCGCGTACCTCGACCCGGTCACCGACGTGTTCGCGCAGGGCCGCGGTGGCCCGGCCGCCCCGCTCGTGCCCAGCGCGTTCATCAAGATCGCGCGCGACGGCACAGTCACGATCATCGCCAAGAACCCGGAGATCGGCCAGGGCATCAAGCAGACGTTGCCGATGCTCATCGCCGAAGAGCTGGACGTCGACTGGAAGTCCGTCAAGGTCGAGCAGGGCGACCTCGATCCGAAGTACGGCCAGCAGTCGGCCGGCGGCAGCACCGCCGTGCCGGGCAACTTCATCCCGATGCGCCAGGTGGGCGCGGCGGCGCGGCAGATGCTCGTCGCGTCCGCGGCCGCGACCTGGAACGTGCCGGCGTCCGACCTGACGACCGGCTCCGGCAAGGTCATGCACGCTGCGTCGAAGCGGTCCATCGGCTACGGCGAGCTGGCCGACAAGGCGCTCACGATGACGCCGCCGGATCTCGCGTCGGTGCCGCTCAAGGATCCGAAGGACTTCAAGATCATCGGCCAGCGCATCACCGGCGTGGACAACGAGGCCATCGTCACCGGCAAGCCGATCTTCGGGATCGACGTGGCCGTGCCCGGCATGCAGTACGCCGTGTTCCAGCGCGCGCCGGTCTTCGGCGCGCAGGCGACCAGCGCGAATCTGGCCGAGATCAAAGCGATGCCCGGCGTGAAGCAGGCATTCATCGTCGAACCGATCAAGAGCGCGCAGGGCCAGACAGTGGCCTGGGGCGGAGTCGCGATCGTGGGCGACAACTGGTGGCTGCTGACGCAGGCACGGACCAAGCTGAAGGTCGAGTGGAGCCAGCAGCCCAACGCGACCGACGACAGCGCCGCGTTCACGAAGAAGGCCGCCGAGATGGCGCCGAATCTGCCGCCGCAGGCAGCGCGCGCCGACGGCGACGCGGACAAGGCGCTGGCGAGCGCGGCCAAGACGGTCGAAGGCGCGTACTTCTATCCGTATCTGAGCCACGCGCCGCTCGAGCCGATGAATGCGACCGTCAGCGTCAAGGACGGCAAGTGCGAGATCTGGGCGGGCACGCAAACGCCAGCCAACGGCCAGCGCAACGTCGCCCAGGCGCTCGGCATGCAGCCGGCCGACATCGCAGTCCATATGTTCCGCATCGGCGGCAGCTTCGGCCGCCGCCTGCAGAACGACTTCATCGTGGACGCCGCGTTGATTGCCAAGCAGGCCGGCGTGCCGATCCACATGCAGTGGACGCGCGAAGACGACATGCAGCACGACTACTACCGCGCCGCGGGTTTCCACTTTCTCAAGGGCGGCGTGGACGCGTCGGGCAAGCTCGTCGCGTGGAGGAACCACTTCGTCGGCCCGACGGGATCGACGCTCAGCGCGGGCGAGTTCCCCGCGCGCTTCGTGCCGAACTACGCGATGTACTCGTCGGCGATCGAGTCCGGCGTGCCGACCGGCGCGATGCGCGCGCCGGGCAGCAACGGCATCGCGTTCGTCATGCAGTCGTTCATCGACGAGCTGGCGCACGCCGCGGGTAAAGATCCGCTCCAGTTCCGGCTCGATCTGCTGTCCGGCCCGCTCGTGGAGAGCGCCGCTCCGGCCGGCGGACGAGGCGGACGAGGCGGCGGGCCAGGCTGGGACCCGGCGCGCATGCGCGGCGTGCTCGAGCTGGTGCGCGACAAGTCGGGCTGGGGCAAGACGCAGCTGCCGAAAGGCACCGCGATGGGCGTCGCGTTCCACTTCAGCCACCAGGGCTACTTCGCGGAGGTCGCGCAGGTGGCGGTCGACGCGAACAAGCGCGTGCGCGTCGAGAAAGTCTGGGTCGCTGCCGACATCGGACGGCAGATCGTCAACCCGCTCAACTGCGAGGCGCAGGTGCAAAGCTCCGTCATCGACGGCATGAGCCAGTTGATGGACTGGGAGATCACGGTCAAAGGCGGCGCGGCAGTCGAGGGCAACTACGACGACTATCAGCCCGTTCGCTTCCGCCAGGCGCCGCGCGAGATCAACGTGCACTTCCTGACGTCCGACAACAACCCGACCGGACTCGGCGAGCCAGCGCTGCCGCCGATCCTGCCGGCGATCGCCAACGCGATCTTCACGGCGTCGGGCCAGCGGGTGCGGACGCTTCCGCTCTCGAAGCAGGGATATCAGTGGGCGTAGGGTTCCGCGGTTCCGAGGGTTCCGGTTTGCATGAGTCCGGGCTACAGGCCGGACGGATAGGTCTCCGCGACCTCGCCGGCTTCCCATCCGCTCGTCCGTTCGAGCGGCTCGACCGCGCGCGTCGTGTCGATGTGCATGATGTAGTCGAACTGCGCCGGCAGGCTCGCATGGAAGTAGTGGCTGCGGCGCTCTGATTCCGGCATGTACAGCACGCCAATCGCACGTTCCAGCCGCGGCCCCGCCAGGGCGGACGACAGTTCCAGGTCCTGACGCAGCGGCAGCAGCGCGCGTGGGATGCCGGCGTCGTGCAGGAGCCGCTCGTAGCTGCCGGCGATGGCCGGCCGCACGCGGCGGCGATGCGCCGGGCCGTCCCATTCCCGCGCGGCGGTCACGGTGCCGTCGTAAGTCGTGAAACCCAGCGACAGCGTCCGGCCCGCGAAGCGCTCGCGCGCGAGCTGCCCGAGGTTGAGCTCGCCGTGCTCGCCCATCTCGGTGGCGCGCGCGTCCCCAAGGTGCGAGTTGTGCGCCCAGACGACGACCCGCGCGCTGGTGCCGTCCGCGCTCAGGAACGCAAGCAGATCGCTCAGCGTGCCGGCCATGTGGTGATCACGCAGGTTCCACGACTCGACGCGCCCGCCGAGCATCGTCCGGTAGTACGCCTCGGCGTCGCGGACGACGCGCGCGTTCTGCTCGGCGACGAAGAGATCGTCCGCGGCCAGGCGGCCGTCGCGCCGCGCGTAATCGGCGGCGCGCTGCCGCAGCTCGACGAGCTGCGTCACGACGTCCCGCTCGCAGGACGGCGCGAGGCCGAGTCCGGTCGCCTGCGCGTAGTCCTGCATTTCCTCGCCATAGCGATCGAAGCACGCGTACCGGTGCCTGGCCCGGGTGGCCGCGGCTGGATCGATCTTGTGGAGGAAGGAGATCACCGCGCGCATCGACGCGTGCAGGCTGTAGAGATCGAGGCCGTAGAAGCCGACACGCCGGCCGGCCTCGCGCGCCTCGTTGTAGGTGCGGAGCCAGCCCACGAAATCGAGGACGTCCGCGTTCCGCCACATCCACGCCGGGAAGCGGCGGAAGTCGCCGAGCGCCTCGATGGCTTCGGCATCGAGCGCCTGGCCGCGGACGTGGCGATTGACGCGGTAGGCGTCCGGCCAATCGGCCTCCACCGCGACCGCGGTGAAACCGCGCTCGCGGATCAGCCTTCGCGTGATCATCGCGCGCTCGCGATAGAACTCGTGCGTGCCGTGCGTGGCTTCGCCGAGCAGCACCACCTGCGCGTCGCCGGCGGCTTCGACGAACGCGTCGTAGTCGCTGAGCGATCCCGTCAGCCGGTGCGCGCGCCGCCGGATGACGTCCACTGGGTCGTCAGACTTCGCGACGGACGACGGCCCGGCGGGCGCCGGCTCGGCAGATGTCGCCCCGGCCGGCACCGCCACCCCACTTGCCGATCGCGGCGACGCCAGCAGGCGGCGCACCTCCTCGTCGCTCGTCTGCGTGAAGTCCTCGTACCACGCGCCCACCGCGCCCAGATCGCGCGGCATCTCGGCGCAGACCACCTCATCGGCGTGGCGGTGCAATCGATCGCACGTCTCGGGCGCGCCGACGGGGGCCGCGATGACGAGCCGGGCGGGTTGCAGCTGGCGGAGCGCGATCGCCGCCGCCTGCATCGTTGCGCCCGTCGCCAGACCGTCGTCGACGACGATGACCGTGCGGCCCTTGACGTCCGGGCGCTGGCGCGCGCCGCGGTACTGACGATCCCGACGATCCAGCTCCAGCCGCTCGCGTACGGCCATCTCCTCGACCAGCCGTGGCGGGATCTGCAGCTCCGCGATCATCGCGGTGTCCAGCACCTTGATGCCGCCCTCCGCAATCGCGCCCATGGCGAGTTCCTCGTGACCGGGCACGCCGAGCTTGCGGACCAGGAAGACATCGAGCGGCGCCGCCAGCGCCGCGGCCACTTCCGCCGCGACCGGCACGCCGCCGCGCGGTAGACCAAAGACGATGACGTTGGTGCGATGCGCGTATTTGGAGAGCCGGGCCGCCAGCCGGCGACCGGCATCGACGCGATTATGGAACCTGACGGCGCCCATGGCAGATCCGTAGTGCCACAGGATCGGAAAGCAAGGGTCTTGCCGAGAGCGGATGGCCGCCAAAGCCGGTGGATTTGCCACCGTGGCGTCAGTCCGTGGGAATTCCAATGGTTCGATGTGGAAGATCCCGCGAGGCCTTCCCGCGGCTGCGACGTCGCTGCACCTGATCACGACCGCCGAGACACGGCAACAGAGTTGCTTAACAGGGACGTAGCAAGCGGAGGCAATCGTGAGCTACCCACATGAACTGACACCGGTGCGCATCTCGAGCGGCAACGCTGTCCTCGATGGCGATCTCGATCTGCCCGAGCATCCCCGCGGACTCGTCATCTTCGCGCACGGCAGCGCCAGCAGCCGCCACAGCCCGCGGAACCAGTTTGTCGCGGGGCAGCTCCAGGCACGCCGATTCGGCACGCTGCTCGCCGACCTGCTCACGGCGTCTGAGGACGCGGCGGATCGCCGCTCGGCGCGCCTGCGCTTCGACGTCGCGCTCTTGAGCCGGCGGGTCGTCGCGCTGGTCGATTGGGTCGCCGGGCGGCCGGACCTGGCCCGGCTGCCGATCGGCTTGTTCGGCGCGAGCAGCGGGGCGGCGGGGGCGCTGGTCGCCGCAGCCGAGCGACCCGAGCGGATCGCCGCCGTGGTGTCGCGGGGCGGCCGGCCTGACCTCGCGGCGGCGGCGCTGCCGCGGGTGGCCGTGCCGGTCTTGCTGCTCGTCGGCGGCTTGGACACGGCGGTCATCGACATGAATCGCCAGGCCCAGCAAGCCATGCCGCGCGTCGCGCTGCTCGAAATCATCCCGGGAGCGTCGCACCTGTTCGAGGAGCCGGGCGCGCTCGAGCTGGTCGCCTCGCGCGCCGGCGCGTGGTTCGACAAGTACCTCGGCGGGCCGGTCCATTAAAGCATTTTCGAGTTGCGTGTAGTGCTTCGGATTCGCCCGACTGCGTATATGGACTCCTCCCAGGGGTCAAGTGAGTGATCATCGCGCGACAGCGGAGCACCGGTGCAGTCGTATATCCGGCCTTGGTGTGGAGCTGCGAAGGCTCCGGGCCATGATGGACAGTCGCTGCACCCGGGGCCAATCGAGCGAGCGATGTATCGACATCATCACAGTCGCCGGCCTGGTCGGGCGCGCGCGCGGCGCGTGGGCCATCGGAATGATCACTCGCTCAGCACCTCGTCGGGAAAGATCGAAGCCGTCGGTCGGCGGCGCTACGCCGCCGCCGGCCGGGCCGCGTAGGGGACCCCCCGGGTCCACACGGCCCAGATGATGCGCGCCAGTTTATTGGCGAGCGCGATCGTGGCGCGATTGGCGCCGCGGCGATCGAGGACCGCCAGGGCCCAGTGTTGCAGCGCGCTCAGCGGCCGGTCGGCGCGCGCGGCCCGCCGCGCCGCAAACAACGCGGAGCGGGCCCCGTGCGTCAGCAGACTCCGGAGGTACCGGTTGCCGGCTTTGGTGATCGCTCCGAGGCGGCGACGACTCCCGCTGGAGTGCTCCCGGGGGGTCAGCCCGAGCCAACTGGCAAATCGGCGCCCGCGGGTAAAGCCGGCGATGTGCCCGACGGCCGCCACCAGGGCCGTCGCCGTCACCAACCCCACGCCGGGAATCGTCTGCAGCTGCGCGAGGACGGGATCCGCGTCGGCGAGGCGCTGCAGCTCGCGCTCGCAGGCGGCCACGCGCGTCTCCAGCGCCCGAATTTCCTCGACGACGTCGGTCAGCACGCGCCGCAGGCGCGCCGGCACGGCGCTGTCGAGCGGATCGAGCAGCGCGAGGGCGGCGGGGCAGACGCGTCGGACGCCGGGCGGGACGATCACGCCAAACTCGGCCATCAGGGCCCGCAGCGCGTTGATCCGCGCCGTGCGGGTGGTCATCCACTGCTCGCGCAGGCGATGCAAGCTGGCCACCTCTTGCTGGGCGACGGTCTTCACGGGGACGGCGGCGACCCGAGCCACGCGGTGCGCTTCGAGCAGGCCGTCCACATCCGTGCGGTCGGTCTTGTGTCGTCGCACGAAGGGCGTCACATATTGGGCCGGCATCAACACCGCGTGGTGCCCGCACGCCTGCGCGACCCGGCCCCAATAGTGCGCGGTGGCGCAGGCCTCCATCACCACCTGCGCGGGCGGCTGGGTCCGGAGGAACTTCGCAAACTGGGCCCGGCTCAATCGGCGTCGAGTGACCGCGCCGCCGCCTGGGGCGATCACGATTTCAAACGTGTGCTTTGCGAGGTCAACGGCAATCGTCGTAGTATTCATCACGGTCTCCTCCTGGTGCGAACTGATGTGTCTCAGTCCAATGCACCCATTCTGCGGGAGCCGTACTGGGAGGAGTCCATTCCATCGAGCGAGCCGAGGGCGACCGTCTGAAAAACGGCGCGCAAGGGGGTGACCGAAGGTTGGATGACCGGGACCCAACCTGAGCACGCCAGGACGAGCGCCCTGGAGCGCCGTTTTTCCGGCTCGCCGAGCCGGAGGGCGGAGCCGAAGTACTACACGCAACTCGAAAACGCGCTCGCTGGCCACCAGCGCGGGAAGAAGGCACGGCGTAGCAGTGTTACGATGCGGCGTCCGCTTGATATCGTGATGTCGATGACGCCACGCCTGCGCTTGCTCGTGCTCTTGACCGCCGCGGCACTAATCTCCGCCACCGGCGCCCGCGCCGCCGTCCAGAAGACCACCCAGGACAAGATCTACTCGACGGATCAGGCCGACCGCGGCGCGAAACAGTACGCGACGATGTGCGCGACCTGCCACGACCCCGCAAAGGTGCCGGCGGGCAAGAAGCCGGGGCCGCCGCTCGTGGGCGACGTATTCCTCACCAAGTGGGATGGCCACACCGTCGGCGAGCTGCTCGAGCAGACGCTGCAGACGATGCCAAATGACGGATTGGCCGTGCTGACCGAAGAACAGACGGCCGACCTCATCGCCTACATCCTGCAGGCGAACAAGATGCCAGAGGGCCCCACGGCGCTGAAGTACGACGCCGGCAAGGACGTCGTCATCAAGAAATAGAGAGCGCTACCCGGTGTAGCCGGGCCGCGCGGTCACCTTCATGCCTCTGTGCCGGACGCGGACGTCGAGGCGATGGTACCCGCCGCGCTCGACGCCCGTTGGCGTGAACGTCAGCAGATAGCGGCTGCGAAAGTCCTTTAGAATCTTCTTGAACTCCGCGGCAATCTGCGCGCTCGATTCGATCTCGATCATGTGGCCGCCGGTGACCTCCGTCACCGTCTTGAGCGGCGCCCACCGCCGCGCGCCGGAGGAGGCGACCACGTAGATGACTGTTCGGCTGCGTTTGGCGCCCTCGATGAGCTCGTCCGGCTCGAGCCAACTGGTGGTATCGCGGCCATCGGTGAAAACCAGCACGAACGAGCGGGCCGCGTCGGACTCCGTCGCCGCCATCGCGACGTAAATGCCGTCGAGGAGCGACGTGGCGCCTGTCGGCGCAATCGCGTCGACCACCGCACCCACGACGCCCACGTCGGTGCCGAGCGGCAGGCGCGCGATCACGGCGTGGTTGAACGTCGTCAGCGCCACCTTGTCGGCGGGGCGAAGCTCTGCGAGCAGCTCGCGCGTCGCCGCCTGAAGATCGGTCAGCTTGCGGCCGAGAATGCTCGCACTCGTGTCCAGCGACAGGACCACGTCGACCGGCGCATCGCCCAGGTTGGCGGCGTCAGTCTTCTGAAGGACGCCGTTGTCGCGCAGCTCGAAGTCGCTGGCTGTGAGTCCGCCGACCGGCCGGCCGGTGTCAGCGTCTGTCACCAGCACGTCGACCCGCACGCCGACGACCGCCGAGGCGTACCTGGGCGCCTGCTGGACGGGAGTGGTGGCGGCCGGGCGCCTTTCCCCGACGGCCACGGCGACCGTGGCAGCGAGCAACGTGGACGCGACGACTCTCGGTATCAACTTTGGACTTTTCATCAGCGCTTCAGCGCGGCTGCGGCGACGCGCAGATCGGCCAGGGCGCGATCGGCGTTGCGTCCCGGTCCCTGGTCGTACAGCCACCACGGATCTGGTCGGGTGTTCGCATCGCCGGTCTCGAGCCGGCGGAGCGGCGCCAAAGCGTTGGTCTCGTCGCCCGCGGCCAGTGCCACCTGACTGCGTGCCACGATCGCCGACTGGGCGTCGGGGAAGAGCGAGAGCGCCGCGCCGAGGTGCACGACCGCGGCGCTGTCCTGTCCCAGTCCTCGGGCGGCCCGCGCCGCGAACAACTGAGCGTAGTAGGTCAGCATGCGATCGGGGACGATCTCGCGACTGACGAGCGCTCTCCGCAGCTCGATGTCGGCGTCGTTGAATCGGCCGCGCAGTTCGAGCAGACGACCCAGTCGAACACGCGCCTCGACGAAGTTCGGATCGACGTCGAGTGTGTGCCGGAAGAGCCGCTCCGCCTCGCGATTCGCCGCGTCGGTGCCCGGCAGACCAGATTGCGACACCACCGGCGGCGGCTGGCCGGGAATGAACGGCGCGCCGCGCATCGGCTGGTGGGACGCCTGCGCGCGCAGGTCGTCCATCACGAGCTGGCTCAGCGGCAGTCCCAGCGTCTCGGACAGGCACGCTCGATCGAAGAGAATTCGCGGATCATTCGGAACGATCGCGGCGGCGCGCTGCAGGAGCGTGCCCGCTTCGCCGGTACTGCCGCTGCTGCATCATGTACGCGGCGGCGGCGTGATACCAGGTCGCCACGAACGGATCGGCGCGCGGGGACGGATAGACCAGATCGAGCAGCTGGCGGGCGAGAATCCAGTTCCAGTTCGCGTCCACCGGCCCGCCCGATTCTCCGTCCAGCGTGCGGACGAGCGAGTTCGGGGCGCCCGGAGGGAGGTCGCCGACAAGTCGTACCGGTGCCGGCACTCCGAAGATCGCGGCGTCCATGTGGAGCACCGCGCCACGCTCGAGGACGGGATTGAGCGCGTCGGTTCGCGCGCCGCCCGTCGAGAAATACCGCTTGAGGCCGGCGTTGAGCGCCTTCCATGGCTCGGGCGCGAGCGATCCGAGCCACGCCACGGCGGCGTCGGATTGGCCGGCGGCGTGCGATCGCACGGCTTCGATCCATCTGGACACCAGCTCGTTCCCATCGAGCTGCTGCGCGGCCCCGACCGGCGCGAGCGCCAGACTCCCGCCGAGTACGGCGGCGACCGTGGCGAGAGCGAGCGCTACCGGCCGCATGGCTGGACCCGCTCAATCGTAGCGCGCCTGCGATATTGTTGCCCGCGATGATCCCCGCGCCGGCCGAAGCGTTCGACCACCTGCAGCAGAAGCTCGTTCCCCTGTGGCAGTCGATCAAGAAGATGACCGACGACCCGCAGACCATCGTCGTTGTGCCCTCTCTGAGCGTGGATTCGACCGTCCACGGCGTCATGCAGCAGGCCTACGAAGAGCGATTCCTCTTCCTCCTGCTCCTGCTCCGCCAGCCGAAGGCGCGGATGGTCTACGTGACGTCGCAGGCCATTCACCCCGACGTCGTGGACTACTACCTGGGGCTGCTGCCCGGCGTCATCGCGTCGCACGCGCGAAAGCGCCTGTTCCTCGTGACGCCGCTCGACGGCACAGCGGTGACGCTCACCGAGAAGCTGCTCGCGCGGCCGGCGTTGATCCGGCAGATTCGCGGCCTGATCGCCGACCGCGACCGCGCGCATCTCGTGCCCTACAGCACGACGCCGCGGGAAATCGAGCTGGCCGTCGCGCTCGGCATTCCGATGTACGGCGCCGATCCGAAGTACTTCGACCTCGGCACCAAGAGCGGTGCCCGGCGGATCTTCGCCGAGGAAGGCGTGCTCCACCCCGCCGGCCGCGAGAATCTGCACACGGAAGGCGAGGTCGTGGACGCGCTCAGGACGATGCTCGCCGCCAGGCCGTCGCTTCGCCAAGCCGTGATCAAACTCAACGAAGGCGCGTCGGGCGAGGGCAACGCGACGATCGATCTCGCCGGTCTGTCGTCGCCGCCCGGTCCGGCGGACCTCGCCGCGCGTGTGCGGGCAATGACGTACGAGCTGGCCGACGTGACGTACGAGGACTACATGGCCAAGCTCGCCGATCGCGGCGGCATCGTCGAAGAGCGGCTGACGGGCCGCGACTTCCGCAGCCCGAGCGCGCAGATGCGGGTGACGCCGCTCGGCGAGCTGGAGCTGCTGTCCACGCACGACCAGCTGCTCGGCGGCCCGAGCGGCCAGTCGTACCTCGGCTGCCGGTTTCCCGCGAGCCCGGAGTACGCGCCGGCGATCATGCAGGAGGCCGCGAAGGTCGGACGGCGTCTCGCCCGCGAGGGCGTCATCGGACGATTCGCGCTCGATTTCGTGGCCGTGCGGAACGAAACGGGCGCCTGGGACGTCAACGCGATCGAGATCAACCTCCGCAAGGGCGGGACGACGCACCCGTTCCTGACGCTGCAGTTTTTGACCGACGGCCGCTACGACGCCGAGACAGGCCGCTTCGTGACGCCACGCGGCGAGGAGAAGTGCTTCGTCGCGAGCGACCACCTGCACTCGGCCGCGTACCGCGTCTTCACGCACGAGGATCTGTTCGACATCGCGGCGAGGCACCGCCTGCATTTCGACCAATCGCGCCAGACCGGCGTCGTCTGGCACATGCTCAACTCGATCGGCGAGACGGGACAAGTGGGTTTGACGGCCGTCGGCAACAGCGCCCAGGACGCCGACCGGTTGTACCATCGAACTATCGAGATTCTCGACCGGGAAGCGGCCGAACGGCAGTAGGGACGAGGAGAACAACCTTGGACGGCTTCCTGCAGGACATCCGCTACGGGTGGCGCCAGTTGTGGCAGCGGCGCGGCGCCTCGACCATCGCCCTGTTGACGCTGGCGCTCGGGATAGGAGCGTCGACCGCCATCTTCTCCGTCGTCGACGCCGCGCTCCTCCGGCCACTGCCCTACCCGCATCCTGAGCAGCTCGTCAGAGTGGACGTCGAGGTCACCGATCCCGACGGCCGACCGCACCGGCCAACGACGTCGATGGCCGACCTGCGGCGGTGGCAGGAGGCCACGGACGTCTTCGCCAATCTCGCGGGCGTGGGACCGGCGTTCCGGGGCCGAATCCTGACGGGGCCGGAGCCCGCGCGCCTGGCGGCCACACAGGTCACGGAAGACTACCTGAGGATGTACGGCGTCGCACCGGTGCTCGGCCGCGAGTTCACGCGCGCCGACGTGGAGTACGGCGCGCCGCTGGTCGCCCTGCTCGGTTACGGCTACTGGCACAGCCACTTTGGCGGCCGCGCGGACGTCATTGGCGAGACGATGCACTTGGACGACGGTGTGTCGACGATCGTCGGCGTGCTGCCCGCATGGTTCGACGCCGACACCCCGATCTTCGAGCCCTTGCAGATGGCGCCGGAGCTGGCCGCGCGCCGGGGCACCGGCCGTCCGACCATCGAAGGGCGGCTGCGGCCAGGCGTGACGATCGCGCAGGCCAGCGAGCGGCTGGCGGCGCTGACGCCGCCCGAGATGGCCGTCGATGGCACGACGGCACCTACGCGGCCGATCGTGCAATCGCAGCTCGAGGACGCCGTTGCGCAGTACCCGAACGACGATCGGCATCGTCAGTGCCGCCGTGACGATGATTCTGCTCATCGCCTGTGTCAACGTCGCGGGCCTCCTGCTGGCACGCGGCGCCACCCGACAGGCCGAGCTGGCGGTTCGCGCCTCGCTCGGGGCAGGGCGCGCCCGCCTGATCCGACAACTTCTGACCGAAGGCGCCTTGCTTGCCGTCATCGGCGCAGCAGTCGGGGTGCTGCTGGCGTGGCTGTCTCTCCACGCCATCGTCGCGAACTTGCCGCTGCGGCTGCCGGAGAACTCGCCGGTTACGATCAATCTGAGTGTGCTCGCCGCGACGGTCGTGCTGCTTCTGCCGACGGTTTTGCTCTTCGGCCTGATGCCGGCGTGGCGGCTGTCGCGTGTGCACTTGGGCAGCACACTCGCGCAGAGCACTCGGCAGACGGGATCCGGTCTGTCGCGTCGCGGCAGCCAGCTGCTGATCGCCGCCGAGATCGCGCTGGCCGTGGTGCTCGTCATGGGCGCGGGCCTGATGATCCGCAGCTTCGTGCGGATCGCGTCGGTCGATCTCGGTTTCGAGCCGGACGGACTCGTGGCGATGGACGTGCTGCCGCTCGCGCAGGAACCAGGGGTGCAGAAGACGTACTACAACGCGCTGGTGGACCGGCTGCGAGCGGCGCCCGGCGTGGCCTCCGTTGGCCTCGTGGACAACTTCGTGCTCGGCAGCGGAACGAGCTTCACGGGTTTCAAAGGCACGGCGTCGGCGGGCACCAGCGTGTTCGAGGTCCTGCCCGGCTACTTCGAGACGATCGGCGCGCGCGTCCGCGACGGGCGGCTCCCGACGCCAGCGGACTATTCGTCGGGCTTCCGAGCCGCGGTGGTCAACGAGTCGGGAGCCCGCGCGTTGTTTCCCGACGGCCGCGCGGTCGGCGGCTCGCTGAGACGATTGTACGGCGATCAGCCGCCCTGGACCGTCGTCGGCGTCATCGCCGATCTTCGTCACGGCGGGCCGCTCAACAGCCGAAGCGAAGGATCGCCGCAGGTGTTCATTCCGCTCGATCCGGACAAGCGCGAAGCGAGTTGGAGCAAGACGATTGTCGTGCGCCCGTCGGGGCGCGTGCCGGACCTGGCGGATCGGCTGCGCCGGACCGCGGAATCGATCGGGCCACCCGTGCTCGTCGAGCGCATCCAGTCGTCGGAGCAGATGTTCGGCGCCCTCGTGGTGACGCCGCGCCGCCGTACGGTGCTGCTGGGATTGCTCGGCGGGCTGGGTCTCGTGCTCGCTCTCGTCGGCGTGTTCGGGATGACGGCATATGCCGTGGCACGGCGCACGCGCGAGATCGGCGTGCGCATGGCGTTCGGCGCGCGGCCCGGCCAGGTCGTGCGCGCGGTGCTTCGCGACTCGGCCGTGCCGATCGCGATCGGCACGGCGGCCGGGGTGGCGGGCGCCGCGGCCGTCACGCGCGTCATCCAGACGTTCCTGTTCCAGACGACGCCGACCGACGCGATCACCTTCGTCGCCGTCGCCGCCACGTTGATCCTGGCTGGCGGCCTGGCGGCGCTCGTCCCTGCCTGGCGTGCGTCGCGGATCGATCCGGTCGTCACACTCAGAGAAAGCTGAGACGCCGGCCGTAGCCCCCGGTCGATGCCAGCGTGGTCGCGCGGGTCACGCCGCCGCTGGTAGTATCTGCCCATGATACGCGCGCGATTTCTTTGGCCGGCGGCCCTCCCGGTGCTGCTCGCTGGGCTCGTCTCGACCGTTCCCCTCCGCAGCCGATCAGTCGATCTGCCGTCGAAACTCACCGATCAGGAATTCTGGGCGCTCACCGAGCGCGCCTCCGAGCCGAACGGCGAGTTCCAGTCCGACAACTTTCTCTCGAACGAGCGCGGCTATCAGATCGTCATTCCGGATCTGATTCAGGTCGCCAAGCCCGGGCGCGTGTACCTCGGCGTCGGGCCCAGAACAGAACTTTCCGTACATCATCGCGCTCAAGCCGGCGATGGCGATCATCTTCGACGTCCGCCGCGGCAACCTGCACGAGCACCTGCTCTACAAGGCGCTGTTCGAGATGTCGGCCGACCGCGCCGAGTTTCTGTCGCGCCTTTTCTCGCGCAAGCGGCCGGCGGGCCTGACGCCGACGTCGAGCGTCACGGAGTTGATGTCGGCGTACGACAACGTGCCGGCGAGTCCCGAGCTGTACGACGCCAATCTCAAGGCCGTCAGCGACTGGCTCACGAAGAGGCACGGCTTCGCGCTGCATCCTGACGATCTGCCGGGCATCGACTACGTCTACAAGACGGCGTTCTACAACGGCGGGCCCGGTCTCACCTACAGCATGGGCGGCCGGGGCGCGCGGGGCGGTTTCGGTCGCGGCGGCAACAACTCCACCTACGAATCGATTCAGGAACTGGACGACGGGACGGGCCTCAATCGCGGCTTCCTCGCGACCGAAGACAACTGGCGCGCGATGAAGGACCTCGAGACCCGCAATCTCGCTCGTGCCGGTCGTCGGCGACTTCGGCGGGACGAAGGCGATTCGCGCCGTTGGCGCGTACCTCAAGGAGCACGGCGCCGTCGTGTCGGCGTTCTATCTGTCCAATGTCGAGCAGTACCTGAATCGATCGGGCACCGAGGACGCGTTCATCTGCAACGTCGCGGCGCTGCCGCTCGACGAGACGAGCACCTTCATCTACACGGGCGCGGGCCGGTACGGCGGCGGATTCGGCGGCGGCGGACGCGGCGGCGGACTGAACACCACGTATCTGCGGCCGATGCTGGCGGATGCGAAGACGTGCGCGGCACGGGAGCCGTAAGGGACACTGGCAGGGAGCGGCTCGCCATTCGACTCGCATTCTGCTGTGACGAGCCAGTCGAGACGCGTTCGACAGATTCTCCGCTGGCTCGAGCGCCGCGGCACGAAGCGCAACCGCGAGGGCATGGCGCGATATGCCATCCGGGCGCCGAAGGTCTTCGGCGTGTCGATGGCAACCATGCAGCAACTCGCGAGACGCCTTGGACGAGACCACGAACTGGCGGCCGCGCTGTGGAAGACCGGGTGGTACGAAGCCCGGATCCTCACGGCGTTCGTCGACGATCCGCAGCGCGTCACCGCCGCGCAGATGGACCGGTGGGCTCGCGACTTCGACAACTGGGCGATCTGCGACACGATCTGTTTCCACCTCTTCGACAAGACGCCCCACGCGTGGCGAAAGGTCAGGGCGTGGAGCCGCCGACGGGAGGAGTTCGTCAAGCGCGCGGCGTTTGCACTCGTGGCTTCGCTTGCCGCACACGACAAGCAGTCCTCTGACCTGCCGTTCCTCCGGACGCTGCGCCTGATCGAGCGCGCAGCGGTGGACGACCGGAACTTCGTCATGAAGGCCGTCAGCTGGGCGCTCCGCACAACCGGACGGCGCAACCTTCGGCTCCACACGCAAGCGGTCAGGACCGCGCGCCGGCTGGCGGCGTCGCCGATCCGGTCGGCGCGATGGATTGGCCGGGACGCGCATCGTGAGCTGACGAGTGCCGCGGTCCTCCGGCGTCTCGGGGCGCGCGGACGCGTGCGCACGGGCCGGCGGTGAGATATGAGTCGTGCGACGACGCGATCCTGGACTCGCGTGCCAGCACGCGGCGAGGCTGATGCTGACCTTGCCAGCCGCCACCGTTCGGTGCACGATCTGCCGACGGAATCTGCCTCGAGAGGACCCCATCATGAAACGCCCGCTTGCCGTCGCACTCACCTGCGCTCTCACCCTGCTGCTTTTCGCGGCGTTCACGCCCTTCGTGCCGGACGTGGCGGCGCAGAGCAAGCCCGCCATCACCCGCGCCGACTACGGCCAGTGGGAATCGCTTTCGGTTGGCGGTGGCGGGCGTGGCGGCGGCGGAGGAGGCGGCGCCTTTTCGCCGGATGGCCAATGGGTCGCGTACGGCATCAACCGCCAGAGCCGCAGCAACGAGCTGCGCGTGACGAAGATCGCCGACGGCTCGACCAAGACCATCGCGTATGGCGCGCAGCCCGCGTTCTCGTCCGACGGCAAATGGGCCGGCTACAGCATCGGCCACTCCGAGGCCGAGCAGGAACGCCTGCGCACGGCGAATCGCCCCATTCAGAACAGCATCGGCCTGCTCAACCTCGCGACCGGCGAGACCGCCACCGTCGAGGGCATCCAGTCGTTCGAGTTCAGCGGCGACGGCAAGTACGTCGCCCTGCGCCACTACCCGCCGGCGCCGCCCAACGCGAACGGCAACAACGCGAACCCGGCGGGCGGCGGAGGCGGACGCGGCGGCCGCGGCGGCGGCGCCAACGCCGGCGGCGACAACGAAAGCGCGATCGGCACTTCGCTCTCGATTCGCGATCTCGCGACCGGCCGCGACACGACCTTCGGCAACATCGCCGAATTCGACTGGCAGGACGACAGCCACAGCCACCTGCTGGCGATGGTCATCAGCGCCGACGGCAAGATTGGCAACGGCGTGCAGCTCTTCGATCCTCAGACGACGATCCTGCGCGTGCTCGATTCGTCGCCGACGACCTACACGGGCCTGAGCTGGCGCAAGGACACGACCGACCTGGCCGTGCTGCGCGGCGCGACCGACGACCGCCACGACGGCCCGACCCACTCGGTCCTCGCGTGGCAGGGTCTGGGGCCGAACGAGAAGATGCACGTCTACGATCCGGCGAAGGACTCGACCTTCCCCGCCGGCATGCGGACGGTCTCCTACCGCCGCCTGTCATGGTCGGATGACGGCAGTGCGATTTTCCTGGGGTACGCGAAGTGGGACGACAAACCGCCGACGCCCGGCCGCGCCGGCGGGCGCGGCGCCTCGAACGCTGAAGGCGGCGGCCGGCAGGGTGGACGCGGCGCGTCGAGTGCCGACGTCGACGAGCCGGCCGGCGTCGATATCTGGCACTGGCTCGACACCGACGTCATGGCAAAGCAGAAGCTCTCGGCCACGGCCGACCGGCGTCGCAACATGCTCGCCGCGTGGCACCTCGACAGCGGCAAGCTCGTGCCGATCGGCAAGGCGCTCACCGAAACCGTGACGCCGATCGCCCACACGAACATGGCGTACGTCGCCGAGTGGTCAGCCTACGCGATGGACCGGTCGATCGGCCGGCCCGCGGCCGATCTCTACGTCGCCGATCTCTCGACGGGCGCGCGCACGAAGCTCAAGAGCGACGTCAACGACCGCACGGTGGACATCAGCCCGAACGGCAAGTACCTGCTGTTCCTGCAGGACGATCACTTCTGGACGATCAACCTCGCCACACGCGCGATCACAAACATCACGAAAGGTGCGCCGACGTCGTTCGTGGACAAGGACTCCGACGAGACCGTCAAGCAGAAGCCGGCGTTCGGCGTCGCCGGCTGGACGACGGACGACGCGGCGGTGGTTCTGTACGACAAGTACGACCTCTGGCAGGTCGCCGCCGGACGGTTCGAAAGCCACCCGCCTGACCAACGGCACGCGCCGACGACGTCCGCCATCGCTACGTGCGGCTGAACGCCACGGACGACACGATCGACTTCAGCAAACCGGTCTACGTGAGCCTGTTTGGCTTCTGGTCCAAGAAGTCAGGATACGGGTGCTCAAGCCAGGTCGCTCCGGCGGGACAGGTCGATCGCGTGGCTCTCTCTCGACAGGGCGGTGGGCGCCCTGAGCAAGGCGCAGTGAGGCCGGACGTGTACGGCTACATCGCGCAGGACTACGACGACTCGCCGGATCATGTTCGTGGGCGGCGCGAGTTTGACGGACGCCAAACAGATCACAAGCACCAACGCGTTCCAGACCAACTACGCGTGGAGCCAGAGCGAGCTTGTCGAGTACACGACCGACAAAGGGCGCAGAGCTGCAAGGGCACACTCTACTACCCCGCCGGCTACGAGCCGGGCAAGCGCTACCCGATGATCGTGTACATGTACGAGCGCCTGTCGGACAACGTGCACAGCTACGTGGTGCCGTCCGACACGTCGTACTACAACACGTCGGTCTTCACGAGCCAGGGCTACTTCGTCTTCCAGCCCGACATCGTGTTCCGGCCGCGCCAGCCCGGCCTCTCGGTCGCCGAGTGCGTGACGTCGCGGGCGTGAAGAAAGTCGACGTCGATGGGCGCAGTCGATCCGGCGCACGTCGGCATCATCGGCCACTCGTGGGGCGGCTTCGACTCGGCGTTCCTCGCGACGCACACGAACGGCGTGTTCGCGGCGGCGGTGGCCGGCGCGCCGATCACCGATCTGGTCAGCAACTACGGCAACCACCACTGGAGCTCGGGCATCGCTGAAACCGATCACATCGAGACCGGGCCAACAGCGCATGGAAGTGCCGCTCTACGAGGACCTGCACGACTACATCGCGAACTCCGCGGTGTTCAACGTGCAGAACATGACGGTGCCGCTGCTGCTCGAATGCGGCGACGCGGACGGCACGGTGTTCTGGCACCAGAGCGTCGAGCTCTTCAACATCGCACGGCGCGCGAAGAAGAACGTCGTCATGCTCGTCTACAACGGCGAGGACCACGGGCTGCGCCAGAAGAAGAATCAGGTCGATTACCAGCAGCGCATCCTGGCGTGGTTCGGGCACTACCTGAAGAGCGACCAGCCGGCGGCATGGATTACGCACGGTGAGAGCTTCCTCGACCGCGCGGACGAAGTGAAGAAACAGTCAGTACGCCGATAGGCCCGGGCGTCCGGACCGGCACGGCCGGGCGCTTGCGCTTCTGTCAGCGACTCCGCAGAACTGACGACGGCGGGCGCCGTTAGGGGTCGGCTGAGGCGTCGGTCGCGGGAATTTCCGCCCCGGCCGCACCCGGCCTGAGTTTTGCAGTCCCTCTTGCGAAATCCGCCTGTCAATTTTGGCGGATCGACGCAAAGGAGCTGGATGACTCCCCAATCGCGCCGTCGCCTCTTCGTCAGCCTGGTGCTGGCGCTCTTGGTCCTGCCGGTCGAGACACTGCTCGTCCCGGTGGCCCGGACGCCGGACCAGCGGCTGGCGGCCACGCAGTGGGCGGCGACGTTGTCGGCCGCCGACGCGCAGCAGGCGAGCGACCAGATTGAGGATTACCCAGCCGTGTACCGGCGTGCGCTGATGGGCGTGCTGGCGCCTGAGTACCGCTCGGTCGTCTGGCGCGTGCACTTCCGCAAGTTCCTTGGCGCCCATCCCGAGCTCACGCCCGCGCAGGTGGCGGTCGTGCAGGACGCCATCAACGTGGCGAACCCGGTCGCCTTTGCGCCACCGGTCAGCGATGAGGTCAAGGAAGAGATCGGGCGGGTCTTTCGGGCGGCGAACTCGGTGCTCGGCCCAGAGGCTGCGGCCGACCTGTTCGTCAACCTCGGACCCAAGGTGCCGGTCCGCAACGCGCTGCCGATCAGCCGGCAGATCGCCGACTCGATTCGCTCCTGGCGGATCGTCAACGCCGAATATCCCGACTGCAACTGCAACATCGACATCGATACCTGCGACCTCGAGCCCGACCCGTGGCTCGAGTGCTCGGAGCTCTACACGTGCAACTTCGACCTGACGTGGCCGATGTGCGGGCCGCTCTGGTCGTGGGCCTGCACGGGGTGGTGCAAGATCATCCGCTGGCCGAAGGACATCTGACATGACGCCCGATCCCGATCGTCTCGTTGCCAAGGGCACGTCGCTGACCAACGCCGGTCTCGTGCTGATGCTGCTGGTCACGGCGATGACCATCGCGTGGCCGCGCGCCACCATCGCGCTCGGCATGCGTCCGAAGCCGGCGCCGCCCGCCTACGCGGCCGGCCAGACGATTGACACGCCGGCCGACTGGTACCACCACGCCGATCGCACGCTCGTGGTCTTTGCGCGCGCCAGCTGCGGCGCCTGCGAGCAGGCGCAGCCGTTCCTGAAGCAGCTCGTCGGCGAGCTCGGGAGCCGGAGCGCGATCGTCCTGGCCACCCCAGGGCAGGAGCCCACGGAAGAACTCGGCTACGGCCACGCGCTCGGCCTCGCGGACGCCGCAGTCAAGACGGTCCCGGCGGGCCTGCGCGTCCGCGCCACGCCGACGCTCGTCCTCGTCGATCGAACGGGTCAGATCATCGCCGCCTGGGAGGGCGTCGGGCCGGAGAAGAAACAGGCGGAAATCAAACACACACTATTGGCGATTGGGGATTGATGATTGGGGATTGAGATTGGGTCATTGGGGAATTGCGCAATTGAAATTGGGGCATTGGGGAATTGGGTCATTCGGTCATTGGGGAATTGCGCATTGCCGCACTGCCGGAATCGCCTCACTGCGGAATTGGGTCACCGATCGCTCGTCGTCCATCGCTGACTGGTGACTTGAGCACGGCTGTCTGAATGCTTTCGCCAATCTCCCAATCGGCAAATCTCCAATCTCCAATCTCCAATCTCCAATCCATCAATCATCAATCTCCAATCACAATCGCCGATCACCCAATCTTCAATGACCGATCGCCAATCGCCAATCGCCAATCACCGATGTAAGTGCTGTTCGAGATAGATCTTGAGCGGCGCGAAGTAGTCGAGGATCGCGGTCGCGTCCATCTGCCGCGAGCCGGTCAGCGCCTCGAGCGCGTCGGGCCACGGCCTCGACAGGCCCATTTCGAGCATCGCGTTCAGGCGCTGCCCGGCCTCCTTGCTCTCGTAGATCGAGCAGCGGTGGAGCGGCGTCGTGCAGCCGGCGATCTTCGCCAGCGCGCGGTGGAACTGGAACTGCAGGATGTCGGCGAGGAAATAGCGCGTGTACGGCGTGTTGTCCGGCACGTGGTACTTCGCGCCCGGATCGAAGAACTCCTCGCCGCGCGGCGACGGCGGCGCGACGCCCTGGTACTTCAGCCGCAGATCCCACCACGCCTTGTTGTAGTGATCCGGCGTCACCTCGCCGGAGAACACCTTCCAGCGCCACTGATCGATGAGCAGGCCGAACGGCAGGAACGCGATCTTCTCGAGCGCCTGCGCCATCAGCAGGCCGATGTCGCGCGACGCGTCCGGCGCCTTGTCGAGCAGGCCGATCTTGACGAGGTACTCCGGCGTGACCGAGAGCGCGATCGTGTCGCCGATCGCCTCGTGGAAGCCGTCGTTGGCGCTGTCGCGGAAGAGCACCGGCTGCGTTCTTGTAGGCGCGCTGGTAGAAGTTGTGCCCGAGCTCGTGGTGGATCGTCGTGAAGTCCTCGGCGGTCGGGTCGATGCACATCTTGATGCGGATGTCCTCCTCGAGTCGATGTCCCACGCGCTGGCGTGGCAGACGACGTCCCGATCGCGCGGCCGGACGAACAGCGACCGCTCCCAGAACGTCTTCGGCAGCGGCGCGAAGCCGAGCGACGTGTAGAAGCGCTCGCCGGTCCGGACCATGTCGAGCGCGTCGATCTTCCGCGCCTGCAGGATGTCGGTGAGCGAGTAGCCGGCGTCGGCGCGTGGCGGGCTTCACCAGGTCGTAGATGTTCGACCAGTCCTGCGCCCAGATGTTGCCGAGCAGGTAGGCCGGGAATCGGACCGTTCGCCGGCACGACGTCGCCGTACTTCTCGCGCAGCTTCATGCGCACGTAGGCGTGCAGCGTCATGATAGAGCGGCCGCACCTGTTCCCACAGCCGATCGAGCTCCTTCGTGAACTCGTCGGGCGGCATGTCGTACTTGGACGCGCCACATCGCGCCGGTGTCGGCGAAGCCGAGCTCGCTCGCGCCCTTGTTCGACAGCTCGACGAAGCGCGCGTAGTCCGTCTTCATCGGCACGCGAAATCGTGTGCCAGCCTTCCCACACGGCGCGCAGCTGCTTTGGATCGCGCGAGTTGGCCATGACGTCGGTGATCTTCTCGATGTTCATGCACGTGTCGGGCTTGGCGGGATCGGGGCACCACTTGCCCTTGCCGTACGTCGCGTCGAGCCGGGCGGCGATCGTCGTCAGCTCCTCGGCCTCCTTCGGATCGGACGGCGTCGCCAGCATCAGCGCGAGCTTCAGAAGATTCATCTGCCGGCGCACGTCGGCCGGCAGATCGACCTTGTCGAAGCGCGTGGAGGCTTTCGCGAGTCGCGCCACTTCGTCGCTGAACGCCTGGTTCGCGCGCGCGACAATGGCCTCGGTGTCGTCGGTGATGTAGGTCTCGGCGACCCAGCCGGCCTGTTCCTGAATCGCCCCAAGCTTGAGCATCGTCTCGTTGGCGTCGGCGAGGAATTTCTTCGCCTCGTCGGGCGTCGGCAGTGACGACCCGGGGGCGTTGGCCGTGCAGGCCAGGGCCGTCAGGCCCGCCGCGGTCGCGATGACGGTCAGCAAGGAATACGCGCTCATCGATGGCCTCTCCCTCGCGGATTCTAATCGTTTTGTCGAGCACGTTTCGCCCACACGCCGGCCAGCGTGGCACCGACCACGGCAACGCCAAATGCCAGTCCGGCCCACAGTCCGACGACGCCAAGCCCGCGGTGAAAGCACAGCACGTAGGCGATCGGCAGGCCGATCAGCCAGTGCCCGCCGAGGTTGGCGACGACGGGCGTGAGCGTGTCCGCGACGCCGCGCAGCGCGCCGGTGCACACGGTCTGGCACGCGTCGAACGGCTGAAAGAGCGCGCAGATGAACATCAGCGTCACGCCGGTGCTGATGACCGACGCATCGCGGGTGAAGATGCGGAGAAAGGGCTCGGGGGCGATGACGAAGACGACGGACATGACGGTCGCGACGCCGACCGCCAGGCCAATGGCGGTCCAGCCGGCGTGACGGATGCCGTCCGGGTCGCGGCGCCCGACCGCCTGCCCCACACGAACGGCGGCCGCCGAGCTGAAGCCGTACGGCACCATGAACACGAACGCCGTGATGTTCAGGACGATCTGATTGGCCGCCAGCGCAATCGGCGTGATGCGCGCCGCAAGCGCGCCGACAGTCGCGAACACGCCGACCTCGAGCGTGATCTGGAGCGCCGCCGGCAGGCCGAGTTTGACGAGCTGCCACATGCGCGGCGCGTCAACGGCAAACGGCACGTCGTGCAGCCCGGACGGCGTCGCCCGCTCGCGCCAGACGATCACGACGAACAGCGCGACCGCCAGGTAGATCCGCGCCGCGAGCGTCGCATACGCCGATCCCTGCACGCCGAGCCTGGGCATGCCCAGGTGCCCGTAGACGAAGGCGTAATTGCCGAGAGCGTTGACGATGTTTGCGGTCAACAGCACGACCATCGTCGGCCGCACCGCGTTCATCGCCTGGAGGTAGCGACGGAAGACCATGAACGCCAGGAGCGGCGGCACCGACCACAAGAGCGCGCGAAGTACGGCTGGAGGATCACGATCACGGCGGGATGAATGCCGGCGCGGCCGAGCAGCGACACACCGGCCCACCCGAGCGCAATCAGGACGACCGACAACACGACGGACAGTTGCAGGCCGGCAAACAGCCACCGATGGCAGTCGTCGATTCGCCCGGCGCCAAAGCTCTGGGCGACGAACGTGTCCAGGGCGAGCAGCGTCCCGATGCCCAGCACCATCACCGCGAAGAACATCGTCGATCCGGTGCCGACGGCGCCGATCGCCGCCGGCCCGAGCGGGCCCATGAAGATCGTGTCCACGATGCCCATGCTGATCCAGCCGATCTCCGAGAGGATGACCGGCCAGGCGAGGTGGAGCATCGGGCGGAGCTCACGCACCGAGACAGCGTACGTCAGGTACGCGGGTACGCGGGTACGTCGGGTCCCTGGAACGAGCTGGCGCAGGTCAGCTTACTCGGTCGGGTACGTCGGGGTACGCGGGTACGCGGGTACGTCAGGTCCGTGGAACGAGCTGGCGCCCGTCAGCATCCTTCGACGGGTACGTCGGTACGCGGGCACGCCGGTACGTCAGGTGCCTGGAACGAGCTGGCGCTCGGACGTCTATCGCCTGGTCCTCGGCAGCGAGAAGCCCACCCAGGATCTGCGATATCGAAGCCAGATCTTCGATGCCGCGGACGGCATCGGCGCGAGTATCGCTGAAGGCTTTCTGCGCTACTCGAGACCAGATTTCTGCCGCTTTCTCGACTACGCGATTGCGTCACTCGGCGAGGCCGAACGGCGGCTAGTCAACGGCATCGACCGCCAATACTTCGATCGCGCGTCGCCGTGCGACGAAGGCAAGAATCAACCTCAAGCGGAGCCAACGCGCGGGAGGATCACGTCGCTCATAGGGCACTGCCTGACGAAGAGGTTGACCAACGTCAGTGCGTTCCTCGGACCCGACGTACCCGTGTACCCGCGTACCTGACGTACCCGTCCTCGTACCCGCGTCCCGACGACCGTCATTTCACCGCTGTCACCATCGTCTCCACGAGCCCCGCGCGCGTCACGAGCTTGGCGCCCACGGTCGCGCGCGCGGGTGGCTTGACGAACAGATCGCGGTACAGCGGATCGACACGGTCGATCTGCCACAGGTCGGACAGGTACATCGTGCTGTCGACGACGTCCGAGAACGAGAGGCCGGCGGCCTCGAGCGTGCGCTGGATGTGGGCGATCATCTCGCGCGTTTGCGCGGCGACGTCGCCGACGTTGGCGTCGCTGTTGCCCAGCACGCCCGAGAGAAACACGCGCGGGCCGACCCGCACGGCGGCCGAGATCGGCAGACTCGGCGAGACGCTCGCGCCGATTGGCTGCTTCTCGGTCGCCGACGCGATCATCGAGATTTCGACGAGGCTGTCATTACCGATCAGACCCGTGATGGCGGTCGCGCGCGCCGGCGGCACGCCGGTGAGGAACACCCGATACTCGTCGTTCATCGCCTCGAAGAGCGAGTCGTCGGCGAGGTAGACGCGCGCGGCGACGACGTTCGAATACGAGAGGCCGGCCGTCCGCAGCAGCACGCCGGCGTTCTCGAGGATCGTCCGGGTCTGGAGCGCGATCGAGCCGGGCACCACCTGATCGTCCGTCCCGCGCCGGCTGACGAGGCCCGACAGAAAGACCAGATCCCCGGCGCGCACGATGTACGAATACGGCCGCGGCGTCTTCGTCCATCCCGCCGGGCGCATCGTCTCGCGCGCGGCGCCGGTGGGAACCGCGATGGCCGACACCATGACCAGCGCGCCGTGCGGCAGGTCGGCGGCCACGGTCGTCCGCGCCGGCGGCGTGTCGGGAAAGAACTCGCGATACACCGCGTTGAGGGCGTCAAAATCCGACGCGTTGCGAAGGTAGACCGTGACGCTCACGGCCTGGCCGAGCGACGATCCCGCGGCTTCGAGGACGGTCTTCAGGCGCTCGAGGACGCGCCGGGTCTCGCCCGCGATGCCCGGCTGGTCGCCGCGGGTCGCGGCGTCCACGCCAAGCAGCCCGGACGTGTAGATGAACCCGCCAGCGACGACCGCCGGAGCGTCCAAAGGTGTGCCCGGAAACCCGGTATTGACGTCCGCGGTGCTGTCCAGAATCCGACGGTCCTGTAGGGATCGGAGCCCTGGCGCCGATACCAGAAGCAGGGCGACGAGCACCACGCCCGCATTTCCCTTGCGCGACATCGCGCCAGTAGAATAATTCACTCGCATGCTCCGGAGGAGATCATGACCCACGTTCGACTCGTGCCTGTCCTGGTCGCGGCCGTGGCGCTCGCCGCGCCGACGCTGCTCGCCGACGTCAAGACCCAGGAGAAGGTCAGCCTCAAGTTTGCCGGCGCCGTTGGCAGCATCATCAACCACTTCGGCGGCGCGGCGACCAAGGAAGGCCTCGTCTCCTCGATCGCCATCAAGGGCGACCGGAAGATGAGTGTCAGCGGCGACAGCGGCGAAATCATCGACCTCACCGAGCAGAAGGTGTACAAGCTCGACATGAAGAGCAAGTCCTACAAGGTCGCGACCTTCGCCGAGCTGCGGGCGGCGTTCGAGAAGGCCAAGGCGGACGCCGAGAAGCAGAAGCAGGAGATGAAGCCCGAGGACAAGAAGCAGGTCGAGGACACCGCCAAGCAGCTCGAAGTCGACGCGGACGTCAAGGAGACCGGCCAGAAGAAGAACATCCTGGGGTACGACACGCGTGAAGTGATCCTCACGATCACGGCGCATGAGAAGGGCAAGAAGGTCGAAGAGAGCGGCGGCTTCGTGCTGGCCAATGACATGTGGATCGGTCCGAAGATCGCGGCGCTCGACGAAGTGGTCCAGTTCCAGATCAGGTTCATCCGCGCCGTCTACGGCGAAGAGCTGATCGCCGACATGCAGCAGATGGCCTCCACGATCGCGATGTATCCGACGCTGCAGCCCATGTCCACCAAGATGGCGGCCGAACGCGGCAAGCTCCAGGGCACGGTCCTCATGTCCTCGACCACGTTTGACGCCGTGAAGAGCCCGGAGGACATGAAGGAATCGCAACCGCAGCAGACCCCGACGTCGACCGGCGGCCTCGGCGGCATGCTCGCCCGCCGGATGATGAGCAAACAGAGCCAGCCGCAGCAGCGTGCGACGGTGCTCACCACCTCACACGAGTTCCTGAGCGTGTCGCCGACAGTGTCGGCCGAAGACGTCGCGCTGCCGGCAAACTTCAAAGAGAAGAAATAACCGAGGATTCCAACATGGCCAAGCCGTCGAGCAGCGAGTCGCGTCGCAAGTTCCTGAAGAGCGTGCCGGTGGCCGTCGCCGGCGTGGTGGCGACCAAGGCCTTCGCGCAGGGTCAGGGCCAGAACACCGGTCCGGTCTCGGCCGACGCCATCAAGTGCGCCGAAACGCTCGACGGCGTGCAGTTCACGAGCGAAGAAGAAGCCGCCGCAGCTCGCGGCGCGAACACGAATCTCGCGAACTACAACCGGATGCGGCAGATCAACGTGCCGCAGGACACCGAGCCGGCCTACGTGTTCAAGCCGTCGCTCCCCGGCAAGGAGCCGAAAGGCCCGGCCACGCCCGGCGCGATCGTCAAGTACACGCGTCCGCCGATGACGCTGCGCCGCCCCGCCAACCTCGAAGACGTCGCCTTCTGGCCGATCTCGAGGCTCGCCGCGCTCGTCGAGCGGAAGCTCGTCACCTCGACCGAGCTGACGAATATGTACCTGACGCGGCTCAAGCGCTACAACCCGACGCTCTACTTCTACGTGAGTCTGACCGAGGATCTCGCGCTCAAGCAGGCCGCCGACGCCGACCGGGAGATCAAGGCCGGCAAGTACCGCGGCCCGCTCCATGGTCTGCCGTGGGGCGCGAAGGATCTGTTCGCGACCAAGGGCATCAAGACCACCTGGGGCGCGGAGCTCTACGAAAACCAGATGATCGACTACGACGCGACGATCGTCGAGCGCCTGCGCGACGCCGGCGCCGTGCTCGTGGCCAAACTGACGCTCGGCGCCCTCGCGCAGGGCGACGTCTGGTTCGGCGGCCAGACGCGCAACCCCTGGAATCCGGAGACCGGGTCGAGCGGGTCGTCGGCCGGACCGGGATCGGCAACCGCGGCCGGCTGCGTCGCCTTCTCGATCGGCACGGAAACACGCGGCTCGATCCTCTCGCCCTCGTCGGTCAACGGGCTCGCCGGCCTGCGGCCAACCTACGGCCGCGTCAGCCGCTACGGCGCCATGGCGCTCTCGACGACGATGGACAAGATCGGCCCGCTGTGCCGGTACGTCGAGGACGCCGTCCTCGTGTTCAACACGATCTACGGTCCGGACAAGCGCGACGGCAGCGTCGCCGACGCCGCGTTCCACTGGAATCCGGACGCGCCGCTCGCCAATATCCGCATCGGCTACGTCCAGTCAGCGTTCGACAACGCCGGGCAATTCGGACGTGGCGGCCGCGGGGGCGGCGGCCGCGCGGCGGCGCCGGCTGGTGCGCCGGGCGCGGCGCGAGCCGGTGGTGCGGCCGGTGCCGCGGGCGCAGCGCCAGGTCGGGGGCGCGGGCCGCAACTGACCCCCGAACAACAGGCCGCAATCGCGGCCGAAACGAAGAAGATCTACGACGACGTCCTCGAGACATACCGCAAGCTCGGCGCGAGACTCGAGCCGGTCGACATCCCGGCCGAGCTGACGCAGATGGCCGGCGCCATCGGCTTCATCCTCGAGACCGAATCGAGCGCCTCATTCGACGACGCCACGCGGTCGGGCGACATCAACCAGCTGCAGAATCCCAACGGGTCGCGCAGCTCCTGGCCCGCGACGTTCCGGCAGGCGCGCTTCGTGCCCGCGGTCGAGTACATCCGCGCGATGCGCACGCGCACGCTGCTGATGCGGGGCGCCGACGACTTCTTCTCGAAATTCGACGTCCTGCTCGAGCCCGGCACGGGCGGCACGCTCGGCATGACCAACCTGACCGGGCATCCGGCGATGGCCGTCAAGTGCGGCTTCACGAACACGCCAGGCTTCGCCCACGGCCAGCCGCGCGTCCTGATGCTCACCGGCCATCTCTATGACGAGGCGACCATGGCCCGCGTCGCCCTCGCGTACGAGCAGGCGACGGAGTGGAAAGACAGGCATCCGACGCTGAGTGTGTGATCCCGGGCGCGTGCGATCGCGCGCGCCTCACTTGACGCGCAGATCCTGCGCGCGGCGCTCGCCCTCGCCCAGCGTGATCGGCAGCGCGACGGCGGACAGCTCGCGCAGATAGGCGGGATCGAACCACTGCCCCGGCTCGACGTCCGTCACCGCCACCAGCCGGTAGTCTCCGGACGGCAGATCGCTCACCGTGTACCGCCCATCGGTCGCCGGTCGAGTCGCGCGAATGCGGCGGGACTGCGGCGTCCAGAACTTCGGGTCCGCGGGAAACACGACGATCGTGTACGACGAGGTCGGCTGACCAGCGGAATCTTGCAGCGCGCCCGACAGCGTCGCGAGCCGCGTCGTGAGCGTGACGACGCCGCTCTGGTCCTCGGCTGGCTTGACGTCGAGCGTGCCGTCGAACGCGTCGCGGCCGCCGAAGATCGCGGTCTTGCCGCGCCACCCGCCCGGCGCGCCCGCCACGTCGAGCCGATACTGTCCGGGCGGCACGCCGGCGAAAGTGAACGCACCGCTGCCCCCGGCCGCAAGCGTCAGGAACTGATCGGTCACGCCGTTGAGCCGGACCGTGGGCGTCAGCGTCAGGCGCAGACGCGAGAGGTCGAACGCGGTCCCCGATCCGTCGAGCTTGATCGTGCCGGACACTGACATGCCTTTCTGCAGGACCAGCGACACCGTCGCTGGCCGGCCGTCGATCGAGACGTCGGACAGCGCCCAGAACGTCGCTTGATTGAGCAGCGCGGCCTTGCGCGCGGCGGCCTCGGCCGCCGCCACCGGCGTCTCGAACGTGACGGCTCGCACCGATCGCGCGATCACCGTGTAGTGTCCCGGCGGCACGCCCCCGATCGCGAATCGACCGTCGGCGCCGGCGCGCCCGGTGCGCGGCGGCAAGCCTTGATCGATCTGATCGGCATCCACCAGGAAGACCTGCGTCGCCAGTCCGGTCTGCGGAGCGCCGTCACCGGTCGTCACGCTGCCGGACACCGTCGCCGTCGGGACGAGCTGCAGCTGCACGTCGACGCCCGCGCGCTCCTGCCCGGGCGCCACCATGAGCGGCGCCGCCGCCGCAATCTGTGTCGTGCCCGGGTAGTAGACCGGCGCGTAGCCGTCGCCCTCCGGCGCCTCCGGCGTGCCCAAGCGCGCGAGTGCGTCCTTCATCGACGCCAGCGCCGATTCGTCGAGGCCGACTTTCGCGCGCGCGGCAATTGCCGTCGCTTCGACGCGCATCTTCTCCGCAACCGCCGCATCCGATCCCATCGTCTGCGGGATCGCCGCCACGAGATACTCGCCGGGCTGGAGCACGCCAATCCGATAGACGCCGCGATCGTCGGTCCGCGCGGTGTCGCCGGCCTGGAGGACGCGCTGACCGGATCGCATCACGTATCGGAAGACGCGGACCTGGGCGCCGAAGACCGGATTGCCCGCTTCGTCCACGATTGTCCCGTTGATCGCGCCGCCGCGCGCCATCGGGAACGAGAGCCGGTCGATCTTCTGGCCGTCGGCGACCGCCACGGGCGTGCCGGGCCGCGCGGTGCCAGGGCGAGTCTGTCCGTAGATCGTGTCGAGGTAGCCGGCTTTCGACGCCGTCAGCGTGTAGGTGCCGGCCGCAAGGTTGTCGAAGGCGAACGCGCCGAGGTCGTCGGTCTCGACCGTGATGGCCGTGGCGGGCGACGTCGCGCCGGTGCTGGTCAGCGTGACGCGGGCGTGACGGATTGGACGGCCGGAATCCAGGCCGACGAGCGTGCCGGCAATCGCGGCCGTACCGGAGTCGCGCGAGGCCGCCGCGTCGCGCGCCGGCGGCGGGAGCGGCTTGGTCTGGGGCGCCTGCGCGCGAACGGTGGCGACCAGCGCCACGGCCGCCGCGCCGGCCATCCACGGGCGCGGGCGAAGCAACATCACCGCTCAGACCTCCGGACATTCGGGCGAACGGACACGCGCGGGGCGACGCGCAACCTAGCGGATCGATTTCTCGGCTCGGACGAGTTCGGCGAGCGCCCGCGTCTGATCATAGTCCGATCGAATCCCGTCCGCCGCGGCGATGTAGAGCGGCCGCGCCGCCGGTGACAGTGCCTGGTGCCTGGCGACCGCGATCAGGACTTCGGCGCAGTCGTTGCTGCTCTTGACCGTGGCCGTCGCCTTGAGCAGCGGGACCATCACGGCGTCCTCGAGTTTCGGCGAGGACGCGATGACGGCCGTGATGACGCGGCGCTGTTCGTAGCTCGACGAGAGGCTGCCGACCGACTCGAAGAAACCCGCGGCCGTCTCCGCGTTGACGCCGCCCTTTTTCGCGAGCGCGAGCAGCACGTTGGCGCGCTCGTTGTCGCTGCGGATGGTGCCGCTCGCCTCGATCACGCCGGCCGCGTCCTTGGCCGGCACGGTCTGGCCGTTCATCGAGGCCATCAGCACCTGGCGACGATCGTAATCGCTGCCCATGGCGAGCGACGTCTTGCGCGCGTCGGCGAGGATGTCCCCGGGGGCGCCGGGTGACGCGAGCACGGTCTGGAGCACGCGGCCCTGCTCGTACGAGCTCTGCATGCCGCGGACGAGATCGAAGAACGCGTCCTTGCTCGGGGCCGGAGAGCCCGCCACGCTTGACGAACTCGATGAGGAGCGACGACCAATCGTAGTCGCTCTTGATGCCCGGCGTCACCGACAGGACGGCTGACGCGACCTTCGGCGACGGCGAGGGGCCCAGCAGCAGCGTCAGGGCCTGGCGGTGCTCGTAGTCGCTGTCGATCGTCCGCGTCGCCGCGATCAACGCGATGCGGGACTCGTCGTTCGTGGCCTGCGCGCTCGCGGCCTTGAGCAGCGTGCCGAGCTCGTAGTCGCTGCCAATCGTCTTGCCCGCGTCATCCGCGATACGAATGATCTCGGCCGGCGACAGCTTGGCCTGCTTGAACAGCTCGGTGTAATAGACGCGGCGAACGTAGTCGCCGTCGAGCCTGGCGATCTCGGCGAGCACGGCGTCGACGCCGCCCTGCTTGAGGAATCGCGCGACGCGGCTGTCCGCGGCGAAGCCCGTCTGACGCACGACCCGCTCGAGCGCGTTGGCCAGGAACTCCCGCCCTTCGGGCTCGTACGCGCGCTCGAACCCGTTGCGCCGGTAGGTCCGGGTGACCGTACCGTCGGCGTTGCCGGTCAGCGAGACGCCGCTCGTGAACACCCAGCCGCCGTCAGAGATGTCCACGTGCTTTCCCGGCTCGATCCACTCGATGTCGCGATCGTCCGCGCTCAGCCGAAACGCGCCGGTCCACTTGATCGCGACCTTCTCGCCGTTCCGGCTGCTGACGAACTCGCCGGTGCCGTGGCTGCTGCTGTGCTGCTCGCTGACGGAGCTCGAGGAGGCCTGCGCCTGGACCCGTGCCGCGGGCGACGGACCGGCCGCGGCCACCGCGGCGGTCGCGTGTGCGTTGACCGACGGTCGCGGCGCCGCCATCGGCGCGGAGGCGGCCGCCGGTTCGGTGACGGCCGGGGGCGCGGAGACGGCCATCGGTGCGGAGACGGCCATTGGCGCGGACGCGGCCATCGGCGCGGATGCGACCTCGGCGCGCGACGCAGGAGCCGGAGCCGTCGCAGGCGCCGGGTGGGTTTCGCCGGCGGCGGCGCGGGCAATCGCCGCGTCGCGTTCCTGCTCGCGCTCGACCCGCGCGATTTCCTGGTCGATGCGGCGCCGCTCGGCGGCGGTGAGTGGGCGCCCCTGCTGGGCTTCCCCAACGCCACTGGAGACACCGCCGGCAACGCCACCTGAAACGCCACCCGTAACGCCGCCGGAGATTCCGCCAGAAACGCCGCCCGAGATCCCGCCGACGACCGCCGCAGGCGTCGTCGCCTGAGTCGCTCCCTGCCGCGCGGACACGAACGCCACCGGCGCGATCACGCCGGCAATCAGGAGCACGAGCAGCATCGAGACGGAGCCGGAAGCCGGCAGCCGATCGTCGGGCGCGCCGCCGAGGATCCGACGGATGCGCGCCAGCAGCGATCCGCCCGACGCGGCCAGTGCCACACTCGGCGCCGCCGTCAGCGCCGCGAGATCGGCGAGCGCCGTCACGTACACCAGTCGATCGCACACGCCCACGGCCAGGTCGTCGCAGCAATGCTCGCGTTCCGCGCGCACCTGACCCGACACCCACCAGACCGCAGGGTGATAGAAGAGCAACGTCTCGACCACGGCCTGGAGTAGGTTGATCAGATAGTCGTGCCGGCAGACGTGCGCCAGCTCGTGAGCGATGAGCGCCTCGATCTGCGCGGGGGTCAGACCGGAAATCGTGGAGGCCGGCAGTAGGACGACGGGCTTGAGCCAGCCAACCATGACGGGCACGGCGACCGCCGATGATTCGCAGACGCGAACGATGCGTTCGAGCGCGAGGCGCCCGGAGACGCGACGCACGAGCGCGTGGATCTCGGGACCGACCGGCTGGACGGCACGACCGACGAGCCGCCGGACCGCGTACCAGTCACCCGCAAGCCTCACGCTGAAGAGCGCCACCCCGGCGCACCAGAGGACGAGGACGAAGCCGACGCCAATCGGCGCCACTACAGCACGCTCGGACCGTCCGCGGGACGCGGACTCCACCGCGCGGCGTTCGATCTCACTGCTGCGCGCCGCGCCGATCGACCGATCGACGCTCGTCGCTGGCAGCGACCCGACGACCGCGGCGACGCCCGCGCCGCTCGCGGTCGCGGGATGCGGACGCGATGCGAGCACGACCGACGTGGCCACCGGCGCGGCCAGCATCAGCGCGAGGCCGGCAATCCCAATCCCGTAGCGCGTCTGCGCGCTCGACGAGGGGACGCGCATGAGCGCAAAGGCCGCCAGCCCGATGAGCGCGCCCTGCCAGAGAAAGTGCACCAGCGCCCAAGCCAGCGCCTGTGCCAACGGATGAGCCAACCAATCGCTTGTCACGCGTCACCTCGCTACTGCGTTGACTTCGACTTGTACTGCTCAATGAGCTGACGGATTTCCTGGATCTCCTCCGCCGAGGCTGGCTGCGCGCTGAGCGCGTGCATGACCAGCGCCGCCGATCGACCGCCAAACGCGCGATCGAGCAGGTCCGTCACGAGCTGACGCTGCGTCTGATCCTGCGTGAGCCGCGCGGCGTACACGTGCGTCCGCGACGACTCGTCGCGTGTCACGAGGCGCTTCTCCGTCATGATCTGCATCAGCTTCAGCGTCGTCGTGTACCCCGTCTCGCGGGCGCCAGAGAGCGCTTCATGCACTTGACGGACGGTGGAGGGCCCGCGTTCCCAGAGGACCCGCAGGATCGTCAGCTCGGCGTCGGTCGGACGCGGCAGGGAGTCAGCCATGCGTCCTATTATACGAACGTGTTCGTAGATGTCAACGAAGGGCTTCGTTGACGGGGAGGCTGGGCCCCAGGGCTTCAGGCCCCTATTTCCGCTCGATCGTGACCTTATTCATGACCACCGGCGTGACCGGCCGGTCCTGGCGATCGGTCTGGGTCGCGCCGATCTTCTCGACTACGTCCAGGCCGTCCACGACGGCCCCGAACACGGAGTGACGCCGGTCGAGGTGAGGCGTCGGGCCGAGGGTGACGAAGAACTGGCTGCCGTTGGTGTTCGGGCCCGCGTTCGCCATCGACAGGATGCCGGCGCGGTCGTGCCGGAGATCCGGATGGAACTCGTCCTCGAACTGGTAGCCCGGCCCGCCATGGCCCTGCCCCAGCGGGTCGCCGCCCTGGATGACGAAGCCCTTGATCACCCGGTGGAAGACGATGCCGTCGAAGTACGGCTTCTTGTTCTTCTCCCGCGTCTTGGGGTGGATCCATTCCTTCGTGCCCTCGGCGAGGCCGACGAAGTTGGCGACGGTCTTGGGCGCCTTGGTGTCGAAGAGCTCGACCGTGAACTTGCCGAGCGATGTGTCGAAATGCGCGTAGGTGGCCATGTCTCCAGCATTATCACCCGCCCCCGATGATCTTGCGCAGCTGGGCGACCTGGGTCGCGAGCGACGGGTCCTGAGCCGCGAACTCGAGGAGCGGCCGGGCCTTCGGCACGTTGCCGCCGTGCGCGTACTGGTTGGCCGCATTGAACGCGGCGGCGTACTGATGCGCGCGGTCCTCTTTGAGCGCCGCCTCGAAGCCCGCGATCTGTCGGGCGCGGAATTCCGGATCGAGGTCCGTTCGCCCCTGCATGCCGGCCAGCCCGTCCTCGTCTTCCTTGACCACGTCGCCGTAGCAGTGCATAGACGACTCGAAGTACCGGCCGGAGTCCAGCCACTGCTCGCGTTTGATGGCGACCGATCCGAGGTACCACATCGCCGTGCAATTGCGCGATGAGAGATCGAGCGCGCCGTGCAGGTCACGCTCGGCCGGATCGAGGTCGTTCTGATCGTGCTCGATCATGCCGGCGAGCGTCAGGATCTCGTTCGAGGTGCGGATCTTCTTGGCGTCCTCGATGTCCGCGCGCGCGACGTCGAGCTCCTGGCGCGAGAAGTGATTCCACGATCGCCAGTAGTACGCCTGGTCGATGTTGTCGAGCTTCAGATCGATCATGTGCGTCGCCTCGGCGATCGCCTCGTCGCTGCGCTTCACGTAGGTCAGGCAGATCACGCGGCCGAGCAGCGCAAGCTCGTGCTCGCTGCGGAGCGCGATCGTCTCGTCGTAGAACTTGAGCGCCGTGCGGCAATCTCCGATGATCTGATTGAAGTTGCCGTCGAGGTAGGTCACCGCCGGCGACGCCGGGAAGCGCTTGTAGGCTTCATCCAGCCACTCCCGCGCGTGGCCGCCGCCGGTCTGCTGGGCGATCGCGAGCGCGGGCCGCGTCAGGAAGAAGCCGATCTCGACGAATCGGGGCTCGTCTTTGCGTACCTTCTCGAGGATCGGCGACGAGACCTGCATGCAGATCCCGATGCGATATGCCACGAGCGGCGATGCCTCGGGAGGGACGGCGGGACGGTCGAATCGCGCCTGGCGGCCGGCGCGTAGCCGCGTCGGATAGGCGCAGTCCACCGAGAGCTGCACGTACGTCCGCACCGCCGGCGTCAGCGGCGTCGTCGCCAGCCATGCCAGCTCGTCGTTGATCTTCGGCACGAAGGCCACGTGCGCCCGGCGGAACGCATTGACCTCGCGGTGGGTCCAGCCGAGGTCGTCGCCGGGCACCGCGTCCGCCATGGCGACGATGCGCGCGCCGTCGAAGGCAAGGGGTAACTCGCGCGCAAGGGACCGCGCCTCGTCGAACGCCGCCGTCGCATCCAGGGCCAGCTCGCGCTCGCGCAGGCCAATCAGGACGTCGGTCTCGAAGAGACGCGCGACCACGAGCGGCCGTGCCTTGCCGACGCCGATGCGTGCATAGGTCGCCCGGGCCTCCTGCAGGCAGTCGTAGCAGCCCTGGAGGACCTGCGCGTCAGCCGCAGCGAGCGCCGGCAGGTCCGACTTCTTGATTGGCGCGCCGGCGCAGCCAGCCCACACGACGAGGCCGGCCGCGAGCCAGAGCTTGCGCATGCCCCCATTGGACACCATTTGCCCGCGCGAGGTTCAGCTTGCGCGGTACACTGGATGGATGTCGCATGCTGGCATCCGGCATTACACCAACGGCGAGGTGACCGTCGTCTGGAACCCGGAGATCTGCCGGCACTCGGGGATTTGCGCGCGCGGGCTGCCGCGTGTGTTCGACCCGAAGCGCCGGCCCTGGATTGAGCTCGACCACGCGGACACGGCGACGATCACCGCCCAGGTCGACCGCTGCCCGTCTGGCGCGCTGTCCTGGTTCAAGAATCGGACGCACTAGCCAACGACGGCTGTGATTCGATCGGCGCGGGCGGCGAGCCGATCGAGCGCGGCCTCGACGTCGGCCGCCAGATCCCGCGGGCTCTCACATCCCGTGGACAGGCGAATCAGCGTGTCGGACAGCCCGAGCGCCGCCCGCTGGTCCGCCGGAATCGACGCGTGCGTCATCCTGCACGGCAGACACACCAGCGAGCGCACGCTCCCGAGGCTCTCTCCGAGCGCGAAGTAGCGGAACGACGAGACCAGCGCGGCGGCCTCCTCGGGCGTGCCGTCCAGCTCGAACGACACCATGCCGCCGTAACCGGTCATCTGGCGTGACGCGATGTCGTGCCCCGGATGGCTCGCGAGCCCGGGGAAGTACACGCGCCGCACGCGCGGGTGACGCACGAGCGCCTCGGCCACGGCGACCGCATTTTCCGCGTGACGCTGCATCCGCAGCTCGAGCGTCCGGAGGCCGCGCAGCGTCAGCCAGCAGTCGAACGGACTCGGCACGCCGCCGAGCGCGTTCTGCAGGAACTTGACCGGCTCGAACACCGCCGGATCGCGCGCGATCACCGCGCCCTGAATCACGTCGGAATGGCCTGCCAGGTACTTCGTCACGCTGTGGACGATCAGATCCGCGCCGAGCGAGAACGGCTGCTGGAAGTACGGAGTGGCAAACGTGTTGTCCACGACGACGAGCGCGCCCTTCGCGTGCGCGAGACGCGAGACGGCCGCGATGTCGTACACGAGCAGCCGCGGATTGGTCGGCGACTCGAGCCAGACCAGTCGCGTGTCCGGCGACAGCGCGCGATCGAGCGCGCCGAGATCCGAGAAATCCACCTGCGTCACGCGGCAGCCGATCGGCTCGAACACGCGGTGCAGCAGGCGGAACGTCCCGCCGTACACGTCGCCGGGCACGAGAATCTCCTGCCCCGCCTTGAGATGCGCCGAGAGCAGCGCGTGCTCCGCCGCCAGCCCCGATCCGAACACGGCACAGCGCGTGCCGCCCTCCAGGTCCGCGAGGACGGCCTCCAGCCGCTGCCGCGTCGGGTTCGACGTCCGCGTGTAGTCGAAGCCGCGGTGCTCGCCCGGCCCCGTCTGCTCGTACGTCGTGGTCTGGAAGATCGGCGCGACGACGGCGCCCGTCTCGGGCTCCGAGGGTTGGCCGGCGTGAATCGTGCGTGTCGAGAACTCCATCAGGCCTCCTGTGAACTGAGAATGGTCCCGTCGCTCGTCAGGCTGCGGACGACCAGGGACAGATTGGCGGCGCGCGCGGTCGCGATCGCCTGCCGCTGCACCAGCGGGCAGCCTCGATCGGCGAGCGCGAGCGCGGCATCGAAGTCGAGCGCGGCGATCGGCGCGGCGTCCGGACAGACGTTCGGATCGTCGGTGAAGTAGCCGTCCACGTCCTTCACCAGCTCGCACCGGCGGGCTCGAAGCAGGATCGCGAGCGACACGGCGGACAGGTCCGACCCGCCGCGCCCGAGCGTGACGACACGGTGATCGCGCGTGGCGAGGAAACCCGGCACGACGACGATCGCGTGCCGCGCCAGTGCCGCGCGGACGGCGAGAGGATTCAGCCTCAGCCCGCACGCGTCCGCTCGCACGCCAGCCTCGTGCACGTTCAACCCGCGGGCGGACACGCCCAGCGCCTGAAGCGCGATCGTGAGCAGCGCGACCGACCGAAGCTCGCCGGTCGACCACAGCAGGTCGAGCGCCGCCGCGTCCGGCTCGCATCCGAATGCACGGGCCTCCGCGAGCAGCGTGTCCGTCTGCCCGAGCTCCGCGGAGACCACCACCAGCAGTGCGACATCCGACCGGCGACCGCGCGCGGCAAGCGCCGACGCGGCACGGCGCACCGCCGGCAACCCGGTCAGCACGGAGCCGCCGATCTTGACGACGGTCACACCCGCACGCGACGACTCACTCACCGCGGCCTCCGTCGAGGACCGGCAGGGCGATCGCCTCGGCGCCGCACCCGCGCGTGGCGGCCAGAAGGTCGCCGATTGTCCCTGCCTCGGCCGGCGATGTCAGGAGCGTCACGGCGCGATCGCCGACGTCGATGCGGGTCGCTGGAATCCGGCGGACCGCGAGGTGCTCGGCCAGGTCGCAGACATCCAGACCAGTCCCGGCGCACACGTGCAGGAGCCAGCGTGCGCGCGGTGGGCGGTTGAGTAACGGCCCATCGGCCACCCGGCCGCTCGGCGTGGCGCTCGCCGCAGATTCGGCGCTCCCACGCAGCACTTCGACGACGTCGTCAACGATGGTCGCCGCGGTCGCGACGGGACCGGCGCCCGGTCCGGAGAAAGTGCAGGTGCCGTACGCGGTCGTCAGACGCAACGCGTTGGTGACGCCGTCGAGTCGAGCGAATGGATGCGTGTCCTCGACGAACGCGGGGCCGACCCACGCACCCGCGGCGTCGCCGTCGAGCGTCGCGAGCGCCACGGGTTTGATGACGCCGCCGAGGCGTCTCGCGGCGGCCGGCAGGCTTGGCGTCAGCACGTCGATGCCCAGCGCCGGAAGGTCCGCCACCCGGACGTCTTCCCGACCGGCCAGGTGCAGGAGGATCGTCAGCTTCTCCGCGGCGTCGCGGCCGCTGACGTCCGCCGCGCTGTCAGGCTCGGCGTAGCCGCGCGCGATCGCGTCCGCCAGCGCGTCCTCGAACGCGCGACCGCGCGCGAGCGCCGACACGATCGCATGCGACGTGCCGTTGAGGATCCCTTCGATCCGGCGCGCGTTCGAGACGAGCGGTCGGCGCGCGAGGGAGCCGAGGAACGGCACGCCGGCGAGCACGGCGGCGTCGCACGCGAACGACGTTCCCCGAGCGGCCGCGCGCGCCCGCAGCTCGGGGCCGTGAGCGGCGACGAGGGACTTGTTCGCACTCACGACCGGCACGCCGGCATCGAGCGCCGCCAGCACGAGCGACCGCGCGGGCTCGACGCCACCCAGCGCTTCGACAACAACGTCGCACGCGGCGTCGAGGATGCGGGCGGCCTGGTTGGACAGCCGCACCGCGGGACCTCCGCGCGGCTTGCTCAAGTCGCGCACGAGCGCCTGCACCGGCGTCACACGAACACCGAACGCCTCGATGCGCGATCGCTCGCGTACGAGACAGTCGGCGACCGCCTGATTCACCTGCCCGTAGCCCAGCAGCAGCGCCGAGCGGTCGATCGCGCCTCGCGACACACGTCTCGACCTCGCGGGTCCCGCGGCCGGCGACACGTCCTCCGACACCGACTCAATCGCACACGACGATCGACTGGACACACGTTCCCCCTTCTGTCGCCCTGCCCGTTTCGATGAACGGCGGCGACGATCACGACCGCGCGCGCCTGGAGCCGGCGCGATGCGGCAACGCGTTTGACCGTGGGAGCGAGTGCTGGTTCAGGCTGCGCCTTGCAGCCTACCTCGCGTTATCTTCCCCGGTACTCGGGCAGGAGTTAGCACCTGGGCGATTGCCGCCTGGTTGCTGTGGCGTCCTCGGGCCTGTTCCCTCAGCCACTCGCGATAAGCGTCTGCGGCACGCGCAGACAAATGAGAAGGTATGAGACGCGCGCGAAGACGTCAACGCGCAGGGGCTATATCCATCAGCGGTGATGCGTTCCCGAAGCGCCCGACCGGCCACGGCGCCGCGCGCGTCACGACCCGGAGAGGTAGAGGCGATAGAGCGATGCGGCGACCGCGACCGCAGTGATGACGAAACCCAGATAGGCGAACGGCCTGAGGGCCGGCCGCGATGCCGAAAGCTTCAGCATCACGAGACCGGCGCCCAGGCCGAAGAGCCCAGCGGATTCGATCCACGCGCCCTGCGTCGCTCGATACACCGAGAGGCCCAGGGCGAGCGCGATGACGATGTAGCGTGAGAACACGCGACGCGCTTACTGTTGCTTGTCGTACACGCGCTTGATGTCCACCTGCTGAATCTTCGGCGTCGGACTCATCACCGACGTGGTCTTGAGCGTCTCGATGAGCTGCTTGCCGTCCGGACTCAGTTTGTACTCCTCGACGACCTTGAAGCCGCCCGCGTTGTTCATGACCATCTCGCGATGGAGCGTCTGGCCATTCCACTTGACCTTCGCTTCCATCGGGCCCCACGGCGTCGGCACCGTCGCCTTCTTGTCGTCGGTCGTGTGCTTCCAAATCTTGCCCTTGGCCGGATCCGGATCGAAGCCGATGATGACGTTGCCCGGCTCGACGTTGATGCCGAGCAGCGGCGGCGCCTGACGGAAGCCGGCGAGCGTCGCCTGGAGTTTCTGGTTTTCCTGCGGGCTCATGCTCGAGCCGGCCTGCTGCACGCCTCCACCGAGGGCACCGCCACCGCCGCCTCCGCCGCCTTCGTCACCACCGCCGCCGCCACCACCGGCGGCACCGCCGCCACCGCCCCCGCCGACGTCACCGCCACCACCGCCTCGACGCGTCGACGGCGTCGCGGCAGGGGCGGGACCGTTGGGATTCGTGCTGGCCTCGACATTGAGCTTCCACGTACCGGACATCGCGGTGACGTCTTTCTGTTTCGCAACGACCCGCACCGGCGCCAGGGGCAGTCCGATGAGTCCCGCCGCAATCAGAAGCCGCCCGCCGTACTGCATCAGTCGGCTGGTCATTGCCTCCTCCGTCCTGTTTCGTTCAGGGGTTCTATTGGGTTCTATGGGTTCTACTGGGTTCTATGGGTTTTGACCGACGCGATCGTATACGCGATTGAACCCGATGATCGGCGTGTTCTTGTCCTTCGACGGATCGCCCACGCGGATGACCACGAACAGGCGCTTGCCATCCTCGCTCAGGAAATAGGTCTCGGTCATCTTGAAGCCGCGGGCGCCTTCGATTTCCTTGATGAGCTGGTTGCCCTCCCAGTGCACCTTCGCGTCGTACTGGGCCGCACCAAGCTGATACTTCTGCTTCTTGTCGGTCGTCGGATACGATCGCCGGCGATCCAGGTCGTCCGTGAAGCTCACGGCGTCCGGCGTGACATTGATGGTGAGCGTCTCGGGCACCTCGAGCAGGTCGCGGCGCAAATCTTCCTGCAGCAGCGCCGACAGTCCGTAGGGCGAGAAGCCAGGGTCACCGCCGGGATAGCCGCCGCCGAAGCCGCCGCCACCGCCGCCATAGCCTGCTGGCGGGCCGTAACCCCCGAATCCGCCGGCGCCCGTCCCGCCAGTTCCACCGGCGCCACCTGTCGTCCCGCCGGACCCGCCGCTTCCGCCCGGCGGGCGTCCGGCTCCGGATCCTGTCGGTCCAGCGGGACGCCTGGTCCCGGCCGCGCGCGGCGCCTGCTCGGGCCGTCCCGTCGCGGCGTTCACGCTGAAATCAGAGTTGTAATCCCAGAGGCCGCTGAAAAATTCCGCGCCGGGCGCGTCGGCTGACGCCACGGGCGTGGCACCCGCCGGGGGTGTGGCGGGTTTCGGTGGCGCCTGCTGCGCATCCAGCCCGAGCGAGGCAATGACCAACAGCAGCGGCACGCTGCTCCAAGGCGCCGTCCAATCCCACCGCCGCACCGGCCGCGTACCCATGAGCCCCGACTTCCTCTCCGATCATAACTCCAGCGGTCGGCCCGGTCGACCCGCGCCGAAACGGGGACGCCAGCTCACACTCGGCGTCTATGGCCAGAGGGGGTGCGCGGTTCCGCCGGCGTCAACTGGTGCCAGTCGGCGCGAACGGGCGCGAAGACATCGATGACGATCCTGGTCGAGCGGACGATCGACGCTCACGCCTTCGGTGTCGGCGGCGCGGCGGTCGTCGCGAGCCATTCCGCGATCTGCTCGCGCGTCCATCGGTGGTCGTCGTTCAGATGCACGATGAGCGCGGCCAGGAAGATGCGCTTCTTGCAGCCCTCGGCCGGGCACGCCCTCACGGTGTCCAGGCAGTCGAAAAACCAGTCGAGGTCGCGCGTCGGGCGCTGGCCGCCAACTTCGTCGGGCAGCCGGTACATCGCCTCGTAGGCCGCGCCAAGCGCGCACGACGCGCTGTGGCCGGTGTAGTAGTCGCCGAACGCCTGTTCGGGACGGCGCTTCGTGCCCGCGCGAATGTACTCGGCAAGCTCGCGCTCGTCGTGGTGCGTCTTCGTCGTTGACTGCGGGGAGTCCATCCACTCCTCCTTCGATCGATCGCCGGCTGATTCCGAGTGTAACAGAAGTTTTCAGCCGAATTTCGCGATCCCGCAAGCGGACACCCCGGACACTCGCGTGACAGTTCCGGACGCCGCGGGCGCGATCACGGCCGCTGACGTGTCTCGGCGAGGACCGGCGTCGCGAGCCCTTGCAACGTCCGCGGCCCCGTCCCGGCGAGATCGAAGACGACGACGTCGTTGGCGCCGCGGCGGAGCCAGGGACCAGGCACGTACAGCGTCTGCTGCGGGCCGATCTTCCAGAAGCGGCCGAGATGGTGGCCGTTCACCCAGACAGTGCCTTTCTCCCAGCCGCGGAGGTCGAGGAACGTGTCGGCCGGCTGTGTCACGGTGAACTGGCCGCGGTAGAACGCCGGCCCGTCCGCCGCGGCCGCGGTCGTCTTCACCGACGCGGCGTCGGTCATGGGCAGCGTGAAGATGTCCCAGCCGGTCAGCTCGCGGCCGGCGAGCGTCACGATCCGCGTGATGCCCTTCCGCTCGAAGCGCAGGTCCTTCTTGAAATTGACGCGACCCGTGTTCTCGACGAGGACGTCGATCGTCGCCTGACCTGCCGGCACGTCGACGGCCGCGCGATCCTGATTGAGGCGCCGATCGAGCGCGGCAACGCGCCGGCCGTTGACGAAGATCGCGGCGTAGTCATGAAGCTCGGTGAGCACGAGATCGCCCGCGATCGGTCCCGTCACGTGCGTGCGATACAGGATGTAGCCGTACGACTGCCCCAGATCCTCCATCGTCTGCAGCGCCGCGCTGTGCGTGGGCTTGCCGAGCGTCGTCCACAGCGAGACCGATCCCGTCAGATCGAAGCGCGAAATCGCAATCGCGGGTGGCGTCTGCGGCACTTCCGGCATCACGACGCCAGGAAAGTGACGAGCGATCGCGTCACGAAACGTGAAGTACTTGGCCTGCGGCCGTCCCGACTCGTCGAGCGCGCTGTCGTAGTCGTAGCTCGAGGTTTGCGGCTTATAGGTGCGGTCAATGTTCGCGCCGTTCATGAAACCGAACGTCGTGCCACCGTGAAACATGTACAGGCTGAAGGAGCCGCCCTGCCCGAGCATCCAGTCGATCTCGCGCGTCTGCTGGTCGCCATTGGTGTGCGCGTGCGTGCCGCCCCACTGATCGAACCAGCCCGCCCAGTACTCACCGCTCATCAGCGGGCCGTTCGGGCGGAATGCGTGCAGCGCAGCGAACGCGCGCTCGGCGCCGCCGGGGCCGAAATTGACGACGGCCGGCAGGTCCGGTAGCGTGCCGGCCGGCAGCTGTCCGGGCCCGTCCGCTGTGTAGAGCAGCGCCTCGCTGAAGCCGCTCGCGGCGATCATGTCGCGCACGCGGCGCATGTACGCGGCGTCGTTGTCGAACGACCCGTACTCGTTCTCCACCTGCACCGCGATGATCGGCCCGCCGCGCGTGGACTGGAGCGGCGCCAGCTCCCGGCCGACCCGCTTCATGTACCGCTCCGCCGCCGCCAGGAAATGCTCGTCGGTGCTCCGAAGCACCATCGAGTGGTCCGCGAGCAGCCACGCCGGCAGGCCGCCGAGGTCCCACTCGGAACAGACGTACGGGCCGGGCCGGACGATCACGTTGAGCCCTTCCTCCTGCGCGGTCCGCACGTAGGCCGCGACGTCCAGGTTGCCCGTGAAGTCGAACACGCCCGGCTTGGGCTCGTGCAGGTTCCAGAACACGTAGGTCGTGATCGTGTTGAGGCCCATCGCGCGCGCCTTCTTCAGCCGGTCGCGCCAATACTCGCGCGGGACGCGCGGGTAGTGCATCTCGCCGGACATGATCTGATACGGCTGCCCGTCCAGCTCGAAGTGACCGTTGCGCACCACGAGCTGGTGCTTCAACGGCGCCGGCGCCTGCGCGGCCCGCGACGTCGCACCGAGCGCGGCCATCAGGGCCGCGGCGGCGATCCACACCGCGCGATGGCGCACGTTCATCGCAGTTGTCATCGTCTTGCTCCGGCCGGCGTGACGTCCAGCATCAGCACTTCGAATGGCGCGAGCGAGATCGTCGCCGGCGTGCCGGCCGTCATCGAGATCGGGGGCTTCGCCTGGTCCTCCGGCCATGGCGACCTCGCGGTGAACTGCCGAGCCGCGCCCGGCGGCAGCTCGAACGCCGTCGCGACGTCGAGCTGATAGCGGGCAGCATGATCCGACGGGTTGCGGAGGACGACAACGCCGAGCCGCGGACTCCAGGCCGCGTGGCCGTACACTTCGAGGCGGCCGGGATCGCCGCCGATCCAGTGACTATCGACCAGCACGTCGGCCCGGGCGCGCGCCCACTTCGCCGACGCCGCGATCGCATCCCAGTTGGCCGGCGTGAGCAGCGCCGGCGTGATGTACATCTCCTGCAGCTCCGTGCCCGTGCCGAAGTAGGACCGGACTTCGGCCGTGAAGTCGTTGCCGGGATCGCTGTTGAGATCTTTGGCGTCGCGGCCGTAGATGAGTCCGTGCAGCATGAGCGAGGTCACCGGAAACAGCGGTCCGGCGGTGACGACATTCTTATAGGTCTGCGCGTCGCGGTACGTGATCCACTGCTGGCGTTTGGTGCCCACGCCGGCGAAGCTGTGGTCCTCGCCGCCGCGCCAGATCGTGTCCGCGTACTGCAGCCAGAACGGCGACGGCCATGTGCCCGTCGTCAGGTTGATGAAGATGTCCGGTTTCTCCTTGCGCAGTTCGTCGCGAATCAGGTGAATCGCCGCCTCGAAGTCGCTGCCGAACTGGCTGCCGGGCACGACGCCCGTCGCGCGGCCGATCCCGTCGAACTTGAACTGGTTGATGCCGTACTCGCGAATCATCTCGAGGCAGGTGTCGCGAAACCGTTTGTAGTAGACGGGGCCCGACAGCGCGAAGCCGCGCTCGTTGGTTTCGAAGCCCTCGGCCTTGCCGTACTCGAGCCGCTCGCGGCGCGGATCGCCATAGCCGCCAAACGGCGACATCCACACGCCCGGCGCGGCGCCGTACTTCGCGGCCTCCGTCTCGAGCAGCGCGAACCCGCGCGGGAAACCGCTATTGAACTTCCACAGCGACGTGTGACTGTCCCAGCCATCGTCGAAGAGAAAGGAGCTGAGCTTCACGCCGCGGCGCTCGACCAGCTCGCGACCGAACGCATCGATCACCTCGAGCGCGTCCTTCTCCGTGTACGGCGTGAAGTAGCCGAGGTCGTACCAGCTGTTGTAGTGCAGGAAGGGCCGGTAGGGATGCACGCGCTCGTCTTCCAGGTACGCGAGAAACCCGCGTCGGAGCTGACCGGGCGCGGCGATCCCGGCGACCGCGGAAACATCGAGTGACTGGCCCGACGCGACCGGCACTGTCCGCGGAAGCTCGCACGTGATCGCGTCATCCACCACGCGGCACACCGACATCGGATGCTCGAATCCCAGGAACGCGTCCCCAGCGACGACCGGCGATCCCTGCACCGTGCCAGCCACGCGCGCGTTCGCGGCGCGCGCGGATATCATCGTCGTCGCCGTCAGCGGCAACGGCGCGGTGAGCGGACCGATCACGAGTTGCTGGCGCCAGTACGACGCGTGCTCCCGCAGCACCGCGCGCCAGACGATCGGTCCGGCGATCTCCGGTGACGACAGTCTGATGACGATCTGCTTGCCTGCGACGCGGTCGGCGAACCGCGGCGCGCCGGGATGCGGCGTGAGGTCTTCGATCACCGGAGCCCCCGTCACGGTGAGGGCCGAGGCCGGAATCGTCCGGCCGCCCGCGAGCGTCAGGACGAAGGGCTCACCCATCGCCGGCAGCGGCCGCTTCCCGGCGACGTCAGTCCACGCACCCGACGACACATGACCGTCGGTGATGCGCCAGTCCACGGCGATGACGCCGTTCGACAGACTGAGGCGGTCCGCGGTGGCGGTCGCCACCACTCCAGGCGACGTCTGCGCGGCTCCGATCGGCGCCACGCCGATCGTCACGACCGCAACCGCTGCCATCCATCTCGTCGTTCGCACAACGCTCCTCCTGAGTTCCACCCGCCAATTGCCGCCGCGGCGTCACGCCGACGTGTCACTGGAGGCTAAACATGTTGCGCGCAATTGACAAGATCGACGACCTTCTGCCGACCGTCGAGGTCTAAGATGGAAAGGGCGCGTCCCCAGCGCGCGCGACTGCAAATCCCGATCCCGCGCGCCCGCGCCAGGATCTCGTCGGAAGGAGTCCCTCCATGCGCGTCAAAGATCTCATGACTCAACCTGCCTGCATCTGCACCATCCACGACACCGCCAATACCGTCGCCCGGATGATGTGGGAGCACGATTGCGGCATCGTGCCGGTGGTCGATGACAACGGCAAGCTCGTCGGCGTCGCGACCGACCGTGACGTCTGCATGGCGGCCTACTTCCAGGGTCGGCGGCTCGCCGACATCCCGATCGAATCGTGCATGACGCGTGAGCCCTCGGTGTGCCGTCCCGAAGACGCGCTCGCGCATGCCGAGCAGGTGATGAGCGATCGGCAGGTCCACCGCGTGCCGGTTGTCGACCAGGCGGGCCTGCCGATCGGCATGCTCTCGCTGAGCGATCTCGCGCGCGATGCCGTGCGCACTGGCAACGGCAAACACGTGGGCGACCCGGCGGACGCGGTGCTCCACACCGTCGCCGCGGTGACGCGTCCGCGCTGGGAAGCGCGCTAGCTACTGCACGACGAGCGTCACCGTCTGCGTCTGGACGAGCGCACCGGACGCGCCGACGACCGCAACCTGATACGTGCCCGCTGGCGTGCCGCCGGCGGGCACGATGCCGGTGCCCGACAGCGCCACTACGTGCGGACTCGTCGCCGAGTTGTCGGTGATGGTGACGGTCCCCGTGCGCGCGCCGGTCATGGTCGGCGTGAACGTCACCGACATGGCACAGCTCGCGCCGGCCGCCAGGCTCGCCCCACACGTCGTCGTTTCTGAAAAGTCACCGGTGATGGCGATGCCGTTCAGCGCGAGCGTCGCCGATCCCGTGTTGGTGATCGTCACCACCTGCGGGCCGCTCGAGGACTGCACGTCCTGATTGCCGAAGGCGAGACTGGCCGGCGAGAGGGTCGCGGCCGGCCCGGGCGACGGCGTGGCGGTCGGAGTCGGCGTCGGCGTGACCGTGGCGCCGTTATTGCTCCCGCCGCAGCTGTAGACCACAACGAGCGCCGCCAGCATGCGCGACAGCATCCGGCGAGGGCGGCGACGAGCCGCCAGGGCCAGCGTCGCGAGCAGCGCAATCGACAGCGCGGACGTAGATATCGATTGACTGATGCGTGCCGCCGAATCGATCGGCCCCACCCGCGCCTGACTCGCTCTCGGTCGCGGCGCCGTCGTGATCGTGAGCGTCGAATCGGCCGCGCCCGCTCCAGGCGTGACCGGGGCTGGCCCGAACGAACACGCCGCCCCAACCGGGAGGTTGCGGCACGACAGGCTGACCGGGTTGGCAAACGCTCCGCCCTGGGCCGCGAGCGTCAGGTGATAGGTCGCGGACTGCCCTGCCGTGACGGTGGCGGATGCCGGCGCCGCCGCGAGGGCAAAATTCGTGACGGTAATCTCGATCGGCGCCGCATCGGAGAAGGCCAGGCCGTTGTTGCTGGCCGACACGCCGATCGAGGACGTGCCGAACGGGCAGGAGATCGCGGACCCCGGCCCGGACCCGCAGCCGCCGGTCCAGTTGAGCCGGGTGACCGGACACGAGTTCGGATCGCTGAATCCGAGCAGCGCGGGCGTCAGGTCGGCGCCCGCCGGGGCGTTGCCGCTCACCACGATCGACGACGGCCCGGTCAACACCGGCAGCGTCGCCGTGAGCGACGCGAACGCGTTCGCCAGGCCGGCGCCGAAAGTGTTGTCCGGCGCGTCGCCGATCAGCATGGCGCGCGACAGGATCAGATTCCGCAGCCGCGTTCGCGCCGCCGCCGCGTCGATCGCGGCCGTCGACCCGCTGAGCAGGCATGGCGCGGCCTGAAGCAGCAGCGCCGCCTCTCCCGCGACGTGCGGCGCCGCCGCGGACGTCCCGAAGAACGGGTTTTCGAAGCTGCCGGCGCCCGTCACCGTCACGCCGTCGATGGCCGCGATATCCGGCTTCATGCGATTGTCGAGCGTCGGCCCGCGGCTGCTGAAGAACTCCGCCGTCAGGTGCGACCGATCGTTGCACGACTCGCTCGGAGCGCTGCTGCCGGCGAACACGCCGGCCGCCGCCGCCGACGCTGAGCAAATGGCGCCGACGGAGATCACGCTCACCGGCGACCCGCCGGCATCGCTCTGCGCGCTCACGCTGCGCGTCATCGTGTTGTAGTTGTGACGCTCGTGGCGCCCGGTCGCCAGCAGCCGCGGGCCGTCCACGGCGCATTCCGGCTCGAACAGAAACAGGCTCAGCTGGCGCGGCGCCGCCGCATCGCGCACGTTCTGCACGACGATGAAGAACGTGTCCGATCCGCCACGGTTGGTGAAGTCGATCACCTCGCGCGGATCCTGCGCCCCCGCCTGCGTGTCGATGCTTCGGGCGACGACGCGCCCGGTGCTCTGCTGCACCAGATACAAATCGTAATTGTTGGCGGACCGACCGGCCGGGTCGTCCCACGTGAGAAAGATGACGACCTCGCCGTTGGTGGGCAGCACGATCGCGTCGTGCGGCTGACTGCCCAGTCCCAGGACGTCGGTCGTCTCGTCCGATCCCTGAAAGAGATGCAAGTGGCCGGAATTGACGACGCCGGAAATCGACAGGCCGTCCACGCCGGAATTCACGTAGCTGCCGAGATAGTGTCCGTTGGCCGCGTTGCCGACCGACGTCACGTACGTGCGGATTCTGTTGGCGCCGTTGTTGAGGGCGCTGGCGGTGTTCGTCGAGACCAGGCTCGTGCCGTCGTAGGCGAAGCCGAAGAATCCGAGGTCGTCCACCACGACGTCGTTGTTCGCGGCCAGAAAGTTCACGGCCTGGTTGAAGGTCAGGTCGGTGTCCGCGTTGGCGAACGCGAGCTGGGCGCCCGGAGCGACGTCGTGGACGATCTCCAGCAGTGCCGTGCCCTCCGCGCCCGCGCCGGCGAAGCCGCACGCGCCTGACGGCAGTCCCTCCAGATCGTGATTGGCTTGAAACGACTGACCCGTGATGCCGCCCGACGAGGTCGTCAGGACCGCACCGGAGCGGGTGCCGGTCGCGTTCGGCAGATCTCCGCTCGCAAGAGGACCGTTGGCCACGCCACCGCAGGTCGTGCAGCCGCTGGCGAACACGCCCTTGAGCCCGTCGGACAGCACGCCCACGCGCACCCCCGTGCCGTCGATCGCGAACTGCTGGCGCGCGACGTCCGCATTCAGGATGCCGTCGCCTTCGCTCGTGGCCGAGCCGACCTGGCGCACCGCGTAGTTCGGCAGCTGGTACGAACGTGACGAACGGCAGCCCGGCGACCGCGTTCAACTGCATGATCGGCACGTGTGCCTGCACGCGGCGATTGCCCGCGTCGGCGATCTCGACCGTCGCGCCGGCGGCGCCCAGCTGCCGGAGCGTGTCGCCGGTCACCTCGGCGACGAGCACGGTGACCTGCACGTTGTTCGCGGCGTCGAGGCGCAGCGATTGGCCGCGCCAGGCGTCCTGGGCGGAGACCGGCAGCCGGTCGAGCGAGAAGGGCGCCGCCTGGCCGGGCGGCGCCGGCACGGCGAGCGTGCGCGCGGTCGGCGAGGCGGCGAGATCCGCGAGGACCGTGCTCAGTCGCGGCGCCGGGCCTTGACCGCGCAGAGGCTCGCCCGAGGCCATGAGCAGCAGCGAGACGACCGCCGCGACGACCGCGACCTCGAGTTGAGAAGAAGAGTGCGGACCTCGCACGAGTCGTTCTATCGCGCCCAGGCGGGCACCAGCACGCCCCCGCGGTCGTGGCGGGTCGCGATGCTGAAAGTGCTCAGCATCGGGTTGGGCCACAGGTACGACACGATGTACTGCGCGAGCATGAGGCGCGCCACGCGCTCGGCCATTGGCGCCATGGCCGCGGTTCCGGCGACGCGCTCGCGCAGCGAGCCGCTGAATTTCGTCGCGTCGCTCAGCACGTCGTCGAGCTTGACCGCGTTGCGCGGCGGGGCGGTGGCGCTCCTGGGCGCGGCGCTGGCCGGGACTTCGACCGTCCAGAGCGAGGCGCCGTTGTTGAAGAGGTGATCGGTCAGCAGGCTCTTCGGCTCGACGAGCGCGTCGCCGGGCGTGCGCTTGAGCAGGAGGACGACCGCCCGACGATCCGTCGGTGCTCGACGGAGCGCGTCGGCGGCGCTTGCGGCCGCATCGACAACCGAGCCGGATCCGGCGGCGAGGAAGGTGCTCCACGCGCTCTCCGGGAGATTCGGCGTCACCTCCACCCACTCACGCGTGCCGCCGGCGGTCGCGCGAACGACGCCCGTGCGACTGCCGGATGGTCCGGAGCGGACCACCGCGGCGAGGCCTTCGATCGCACGTCGTACGTCGGCGAGGTCGTCGGGGCCGAACCCGCGAACGACCACGCCGAGCCAGACGGGATTGGTCGCCGCCTCCGCGCCGAGCACGCCCTGGCGGACCGATCCGTCGCGCAGCGAGAAATCTTCAGCGCTGAGCCCGCGCACCGGAAAGCCATCGTCATCCACCACGATGGCGTAGACCTGCTGCGGCGTGCCCTGCGCCAACGCCCCCGCCGGCGCCCCGAAGCACGACAAGGTGACGACCAGTGCGCGAGCAAATGTTCCGGCCATGGTCGCTATAATCTTGTCAATTCATCCAATCTCCGATCAATCACCAAATCGCCCAATCGCCAATTCCAATCCCCAATCGCCAATTTCAATCCCCAATCCCCAATCACCAAATGTCAAATAATCTCGTCGCGCTGATCATCGCGACCAGCTTCGCCGCCGGCCTCAATGTCTACGGAACCGTGGCGACGCTAGGCCTGCTGTCGCGGGCCGGCGCCATCGTGCTGCCGGGATCGCTGGGCTTGCTCGACAGCTGGTGGGTCATCGGCGCGTGCGTGGTGCTCTTCGTCGTCGAGTTCTTCGCGGACAAGATCCCGGGAGTCGACCTGATCTGGAACGCGCTGCAGACGTTCGTCCGGGTGCCCGCCGGCGCCCTGCTGGCATTCGGCGCGTCGTCGCAGCTCGGCCCGGGGTGGCAGCTGCTGGCGACCACGCTCGGCGCGGCCATCGCGTTCGCGGCGCACGGGGGCAAGACCGCCGCGCGCGTCGCGGTCACGCCCTCCCCCGAGCCGGTCTCGAATGTTGTGTTGAGTCTCGGCGAGGACGCCTTCGCGATCTTCCTGACGTGGTTTGCGACCCAGCATCCCCTCATCGCCGCGGGGATTGCCATCGCGTTCCTGATCGTGATCGTGCTGCTGATTCGGCTGATCGTGCGCGCCATTCGCGCGTTGTTCAGCGGGGCGGAGCACCAGCTGCAGGAGACCGGCCAGCCGTAGTGCCAGCGGCCGGCGCGCCCTCGAGCCGCTCTTTGGTGCCCTTGAGCACCGCCGTCAGCCCGTCGAGGGCCTCGCCGCGCACCTTGCCGCGAATCAGGGAGCCGACGAACCCGGACAGCCCGTCGGATCGGCTGCGATTCACATTCACGAACCAGAAGCCCGGCCCGCGCGCGGGATCGGCAATCAGTACGCGCAGCTCGATCGCCGTCCAGAAGTAGTGGCTGGCGTACAACTGCTTGTTGGCCACCACAGTCGCGGGGCCGTCCTCCAGAATCATCAGGTGATTGATCCGTACGGTCGGCTTCAAGCCGAACTTCGTTATCTGCCAGTAGAGGATGTCGCTGGCGGCGGGCAGAGTGTAGTGCGGGTACTCGAGCAGGTACCGCCGCACTTTCGGCAGCTGATCGGTGAGGCCCGGCATCCGGTCCACCATCGACCGGAATTCCTGAGCCACGAAGGTCGGGTGCTCCTGATCGCGGTAGACGGCCAGCCGTTCGTTGCCGCCCTCGGAGTAGGCCTGGACATACTCGAACGCGATCCGGCGCATGAGCGCGTTCACGTCGGCGGCGGCGGTCGGCTTCGACCAGTCGACTTCCTGGCGCAGGCGCTCGAGTCCTTCGCGGCTGATCTTCACCGCGCAGTCGCTCACCTTGCACTGCCGCAGGTCCTCGATGTCGTCGGCCGGCAATGTCAGCGCGTCGAAGTCTTCGAGCCTCGGCGGGCTGCTGATCTTTCTGGTCACGGGAAAATTCGGGCCGCTTTCGAAGCGCTCGATGTCGCGCACCGCGCCGACGTACCGCTCCGGCGCGGCGTTGATCCACACCGCTCCGAACACGGCCACTTCGTGCGAGGGATCGCCATCGAGGAGCCTCGCGACGGATTCACCGGCCAGCAGGCGGCCGCGCTCCGCTTGGGAGAGATGCGCGGAGCCCGCGAAAAACGCTGACAGCCGGGGTGGAAAGTCACGCGGCTGAGGCGCCGCGCCGAGCGTGGCGATCGCGGCCATGGCGGCGATCGTGACTCCGCGGAATGTCGCGCGCATGACGTTCTCCGTTCTCGTGCCGGCCCGAGACGCTCGTGAGCCTATCCTACTCCCTGGACGCACGGGCCCAGCCGTGACGACCCGCGCGTGACGGCTCAGCGCCGGCGGCCGGTGACCGCCGACAGCGCGTAGAACGCCAGCACGACCAGCCCGAGGTAGCGGAAGCCGAGCAGCATCGACGCGTTCTCGGCGAGCCCTCCGGTCATCGCGCCCGCGACGTTGGCGCCGAAGTCGCGGTCTGGCTGCGCGCTCCGGCTGAAGCTCACGGCAAAGATCACGCCCGCGAAGAGCATGGGCCCGAACGCGAGCAGACAGGCCGCCGTGACCTGCGCGGCGCGCGACCACCCGAGCAGCGCATCCATGGGCACGAGGACCGTCACCGCGAGGGCGGCAAACAGCCCGACGTAGTACGGGCCGAGCCGTTCGGGGCGGACGCGCGCCACGAACACGTTCGCGGCCAGCACCATCGCCAGCACGCCCGCGAAGACGACCGTGTTCACCATCCAGGTACTGCCAAACAGCAGCGCCATGTCCACCACCGCGCGCGTTTCGATCAGCATGAAGCCGGCGCCGAGGAAGAACATCCGGCCGTCGAGACGCCGGAGCGATCCGCCGCCCGGCACCGACCGCAGCACGATCGCGAACAGCGCCAGCGCGAGGCCGGCCATAATCGCCATTCCGCGCAGGCTCAGCGTCGGAATCATGGGCTGGCGGAGATACAGGAACGGCCAGTCGTCGGTGGCCGGGCGCAGATGTCCGGGATCGACGACCTCGGCCAGGCCCAGCCGCACGTCGCGATCGGGCGGCGTGCCGGCGCTCTCGGCCGTGAAGCCGTCGGGCGTCGCCGGGGACGGCGCAACGCCCGCGGCGAGCCGGTATTCCGGCCAGCGCGCAAACGCGTCGCGAATTCTCGCCGTGCCGCCCGCGAGCAGCATCGTCAGGCCTTCACTCGTATCCGGATCGATTCGCGCCGAATACGGCAGCGTCAGCACGAGCGGATCGTTCCCAAAGGTGTCGCGCAGGGCCTGCTGCAGCCGTGCGACGATCCACCCCTGCCGGAAGTAGTTCGAGATGACGAACACGCCGCCCGGCTTCAGATGGCGCTTGACGTCGGCAAACGACTCGCGCGTGAACATGAAGCTCTCGAGGCGGATGTTGCTGTAGCCGCTGTGAAGCACGAGCGAGTCGACGAGCGCGAACACGATCAGGTCGTACTGGCCGTCGGTGACGCGCAGGAAGTTGCGCCCGTCGCCGATGTGGACGCGCACGCGCGGATCCTGATACGGCCGATCGGGATGATCATTCTGGCCGATGCGCTGAATCGCGGGATCGATCTCGACCGCGTCGATGTGCTCGGCGCCCCACGCCAGGGCGCGGCTGAGGTCGTTCCCGGACCCCGCGCCTATCACCAGCACGTCGGCGAAGGGCGGCCCGCCGGAGTCGCGCTGCAGCAGATGCGGCAGGGAGTACGCGTACGACGGGTTCGATTTGTCGTCGCGCGACACCATGATCTGGTGCGCGATCAGGTTGACGTTCAGCTGGCGCGCGTACTTCGCGTCGTAGTCGATTCGATAGTACGGCGACCAGATGTGCTGGCCGATGATCTCGCCGTGCGACCGATACGCGCCCGACGTCCAGACCGTCGTCGCCACCGCCAGCACGAGCGCGCCCGTCGTGATCGCCCGGGGCAGCCGGCTCGCGCCCGGGCGCCAGAGAAGGTACGCGAGCACGACCGCGACCACTGAAAACCACCATACCGGCGAGAGCTGCAGCTCCGAGCAGACGGCAAAGAGCACGATCCCGACGAGGCTGCCCAGGATGTTGAGGCTGTAGGCCTGCAGGCGGTCGCGCACGCGCGTGAACGCGCGTCCGAGCTCCTGCCCCGGACCCAGCATCACCAGGGCCACGCCGACGAAGAAGAACCCTTCGACCAGCTCGATCGGCACGACGAACCTCGTCGCGTCCTGCGTCCCGTATTCCGTGCCGAAGAACACGATCTGCGGCGACGCGGGGTTGCCGACGCGGACGACCGACTCGAGCCGCGTGTGCTCCACGCCGACGAGCACGGCGGCCACCATCGTGACGAGCAGCAACACCGGCGTCCACTCGATGAACGCCGACCGGCGCGCGGCCGCCAGGCAGCCGAGCGACATGCCAAGAAACGCCGCCAGCAGCACGGTGTTGGTGAAGAACGTCAGGTAGAGGACGTGCGCCGGGAACCAGCGGATGCAGGCCAGCTCGAGAAACAGGATCAGCACGCTGACGAGAAACAGCTCGCCGCGCGCCCGGCCCGAAAGGCTCGCGGCGTCTCCGGCGGCGACCGGCGTCCTCGCCATGCCGGACCAGCATGCCCCAACGGCCCGCGCAAGTACAGGACGGATCGCACCGGTCCTGCGGCTGGCCGCGTCGGTGGACCCGATGACGGTGCTGCGACGCGAATAGCGCCTCGATCCCGCGTCCGCCCGCCTGCGGTCGCCCCGAACAAATGTGTGCCCTTGGGCCCAGTTGCGTCCGCTGCCAGCGGGGGGTATGGTGAAAGGTGACGTTTAGCCCGCCGCTGACATCGCCTGAGCCGACCGAGGCCCACATCGCCCGTTCCCTCTTGTCCCTGCAGCAGTTTGTGGATGGTCCACCGGCTAATTGGCTGACGCCGTTCGGGCGTCGCATCCGCAGTCGCGGATGAGAGAGAAGTGAGAATCGCACGATGAATCGCAGACTTTACGTCGGCAACCTGCCGTTTTCCACCGAGGAGCGCACGCTCGAGGATCTGTTCAGCCAGGCAGGTCCCGTAACGTCGGTCAGGGTGATGCGCGACAAGGCCACGGGCCAGTCCCGCGGTTTCGCTTTTGTCGAGATGGAAACCGAGGACGGCGCGCGCGCCGCGATCGAGCGCTTCAACTCGGCGGAGGTCGATGGACGCCGCGTGGCGGTGAACGAGGCGCGTCCGCAGGCGCCGGGCGGCGGGGGCGGCGGCGGCCGGTCCTTCGGCGGCGGGGGCGGCAACCGCGGCGGCGGAGGCGGGTATGGCGGCGGCCGGCGCGAGCCGCGCTGGTAGGCCGTTCGTTGGTATTCCTGCGCCGGGTCCCCCCACCAGGTGATCCGGCGCGTGCTGTTTTGGCCGGCTCGGGATATGCTTAGCCCGCGCGACGCGTGCTCGCGCGGTGTTACGGCCCGCCCACCCCGGCGGCGGGGTTCGATCACGACAGCGGTCAGGAGCCAGGAGGCGACGTGAAGGGTTTTGGTGCGGGCAATCGTGTCACGCATTCGGACTACGGCGCCGGTACCATCACGTCGTCCGACGAGCGCTACACGGTGATCGAATTCGACGAGCACGGCCGGCGCATGTTCATCACCGACATGGTCGCGCTCAGCAAGACCGACCAGCCGGCCCCGGAACGTCCAGCCAAGAGCCGCCGCAAGAAGGTCGCCGTGAAAGCGGAGAAGTAGTCGGGCGCGCAGCGCCTCCCTCACTTCGGCACAGCAGGAAGCGACGCGGTGTAGGCGACGATCGCGGTGACGCCGTCTGGCGTGAGCCTCGCGACGACGGCCTTCATCAGCGCGCTCCAGAGCCCGCGCGCGGATTGCGCAGCTCCGTCTGGTCCGCGTGCTCCGGCATTTCGACAATACGATCGCCCAGCGGCTCGCTGTCGCCGCCATCGAGGGGCACGAACATGCCGCCCGACAACCGCGTCTTCGGCACCGTCGCCGATTCGACGACGCGAATCCACGGCGTGCGCGCGATTGACGCAAAGTAGTGACATTTGCTGGACGACGTACTCGACGGGCAATCCGTCGATGCCGGCGTTCTCCGGCCGGCCCCGGCCCGTCGGGTAATGACAGAGGCCGCAGGCGCGCGCGTCCGGCCGCCGGCCGGTCATCACGATGTCGGGCGGCGCCGGGTGATCCTCGAGGAACCAGTCGGCGATCGTGAAGCCGTCGCGCAGTTGCGCCGTCGTGAAGGCCTGCGCGCTGCCTGAGACGTGCTTCTGCCCGCCGTCGTCAGCCGGCGCGCCGACGGTTCGCTGACCAGTGGGGGCCGGTGTGGCGCCCGCGGGCGCCACGCCGTAGGCCCAGGACGGCGGCGGTGCCGCCTGCGCGGCCCGCACCGCACACACAGGATGGCCCCGGCCGCGGTGGCGGCCGCCACGAACGCCGCGCGACGCATCAGTAGCCGCCCGCCATGCCCGCGCGGCGCGGGTCGGTGGCCGCGCTGAGCGTGCCGGCCGCCGGATCGCGCCAGGCCTGCTGGAACGATCCCATGTGGAAGTCGAAGGGCGGCAGCGGCTTCAGCTTGGCGCCCATCTTCACGAGATCGCGGAGCACGCGATCGGAGACGCGCGTCTCCATTTCAATCGTCAGATCGCTGCGCATGGGCAGCATGCGCGGAAGCACCGCAGCGTCGTACGGATCCATGCGGTAGTCGATCACGTTCGAGAGCATCTGCGGAATCGTGCAGTGCACGTTGCCGGGCGTGCCCATCGAGTGGACCGGCTTGCCGTCCTTCAGCACGATCGTGTTGCCGAGGATCGAGCGCATGCGGTTGCCGGGCACGCCGAGCCAGCCGCTGATCGCCGCCTGCATGTCGAACACGCAGTGGCTGCCGCACATCGGGACGCCGTCGACGGCGATGCCGGCGATCCCGCCCGACTGCAGCGTGTCCATCATCTGGACCCAGTTGCCCTGCTCGTCCACGCACGAGAGCTCGCAGCTGCCCGCGGGCTGACGCACGTCGGCGGTGGTCGCCGACGCCGCCCACCCGAACGCCTGCAGGTTCGAGCGATACGACGTGAACTGCACGTGCCGCGTCAGATCGGTCCCCGGCTTCGGGCGGGAGTTCCGGAGAATCGACGCCAGGTGCGCGTGAAACGCGTCGGACGTCCACGTCTCCACCGGCACGCCGAACTGCTCGGGATCCGAGAGCAGCCCCAGCTCGAACTCCGCGCGGCGCAGCGCGTGCGCGAAGTAGTAGAGCGTCTCGGCGGACTCCGTGTAGTGGCCAAGTCCGGTGATGTCGAGATGGCTGAGCGTCCCGAGCACGATGCTGCAGAACAGCCCCTGGCGCTCGGGCGGCGACGGCTGGACGATCTCGTAGCCGTTGTAGGCCCAGCGCATCGGCTCCTGCCAGCGAGGCGGCGTGGCCGTCATGTCCGCGATCGTGATGGCCCAGCCGAGCTGGTTGGCCGTCGCGACGAAGTGCTGCGCCCACTCGCCGGTCGTGAAGTACTCCGGGCCCTCGTCGGCGAGACGACGAAGCGTCTTCGCGAGCGCGGGATTGCGCCACAGCTCGCCCACCGACGGCGAGAAGCCGTTCGGCGCGTAAATCTCGCGCATCGACGGAAAGAACGTGTTGCCGGCGATCTGGTACTCGAGCACCGATCGCGTGAACTCGTCCATCGGATGGCCGTTCTCGGCCCACGGGATCGCGGGCTCGACGAGCGCCTTCCAGGGCTTGCTGCCGAACTTCGCGTGAATCGCGGCGACGCCCGGCATGAATCCCGGGATGCACGCCATGGGCGCGCCCGCGGCGACGCCGTCGAGACCCGGAGGATATGTGCGGAACGGCGGCAGGTGCGACGGGAGCGTGCCCATGCTGTTCAGTTGGTAAGTCTTGCCGGTTTTCGCTTCCCAAAAAAGGAAGGACACGGTGCCCGTGTGATTGGTCATGTCGAGCTGGACGGTCGCCTGGGTGATCGCGCCCGCCAGCGCCGCATCGACGGCGTTGCCGCCGCTCTTCAGCATGTCGATCATCGTCTGCGTGACGATCGGGTGCTGGCTGCTCGCGACGGCCTTCATGCCGCGCACGACCTTCTTGTCGCCCTGATGGGCCAGCGGCGGGGACGCCGCCTGCGCCGCGGCGTCGGCCGAAGTCGAGCCCGAGAGTACGTTCGCCGCCGCGCCCGCAAGCGCGGCATCGCGCAGGAACTCGCGTCGATTCATGAGGTCCTCCGAAGGTGGCGACATCCTACACCTGCGGTGGCCTCTCGGAAATGTGTGAATGGGTGAATGGGTGAATGAGTGAATGGGGAAATGCGTGAATGAGTGAATGGGTGAATGTGAATGGGCGAATGAGTGAATCAGCGACCGGGGGAATCCGTGTCGACGAACAGCCAGAGGATGGCGCCGAGAACGGCCAGGCCGGCGGCGGAATGGAAGGCGAACGGCCAGCCGTAGTACTTGACCAGGACGGGCACGAGCGCGGTCGAGACCACGCCGCCGAGATTGCCGGCCATGTTCATCACGCCGCCGACGGTGCCCGCCTGCGCGCCGCCGATGTCCATCGACGTGGACCAGTAGGCGGGCTCGGTGCAGAGAAGAAACCCGACGGCGAGCGACAACCCGGCGAGCGCCTGCCCCGGGCTGGCGACGTCCGTGCCGATCAGCAGAAACGCCGACGACAGCAGCAGCCCCGCGATGCCGATGACGCGCCGGCCCCAGCCGCCGCGCAGGCGCGCCGCCAGCCGATCGCAGAGATACCCGGCCGCCGGCACGAGGACGATCGCGACGGCAAACGGCAATCCCGTGTAGAAACCGCTTTGCATCACCGTGAACCCGCGCTGCTCCACCAGGTACAGGTAAAGCCAGAACAGGAACATGAACAGCACGTAGCTGTCGAGGAAGTAGCTGACGGACATCACGGCGACGCTGCGGTTGCGCAGGACGCCCAGCCACGACGGCGGTCGGACGTCCGCGGGAGCGTCGCCGGCGAGTGCGCGATCGAGGCGCGAACCGGCGGCGCGATGCCACGCCAGCGCGAGGACGAGCGCGATCGCCGCGCACAGATAGAAGGACAGTCGCCATCCCGCCGTCGTCATGACCCACGAGACCAGCGGCGGCGTAAAGGCGGATCCGATCGCCATGCCGACGATCAGCGCGGAGAACGCGAAGGCGCGGCCGGACGAGGGCAGCGCGCCCGCGATGGCGCGCGACGCCACGGGGTACACCGCCGCCTGCCCGACGCCAAGCAAGAAGCGGATGACGATCAGCGCTACGAGCGCGGCGACGCCAGCCGGAACGAGCGCGCCCGGCGCGAGGCCGGTCAGCAGGGTCGTCACGGCCCACAGGACCGCGGCCGCCGCGAGCGTGCGGCCCGGCCCGAGGCGATCGCCCGACACGCCCCACGGCACCTGGAAGATCGCGTAGCCGACCATGAACGCGCTGAACACCTGCCCCATCTGGATCTTGTCCAGGTCCAGGTCGGCCATCATGAACGGCGCCGCGACGGAGATGTTCATCCGCAGCACGTAGCCGACGAGGCTGAACGCGCTCAGCAGGACGATGAGCGTGACGGATCGCTCACCCGACGATGCCGAAGCCATAGGCGCCGCGGCTCGACTGGTGTTCGGCGAAGCGTGAGTACCGGAACAGGCCGAGATCGTAGGTCCTGCAGGCGCCGTCGAGCGCGATTTCGGCCACCGCCTGACCGATCGCCGGCGCAATCTTGAAGCCGTGGCCGCTCATGCCCACCGCGCAGATGAAGCCCTCGACGTGCGGGATGCGATCGATCACGGGCTGGTAGTCGGGCGTGACGTCGTAGAGCCCGGCCCAGCCGCCCTGCGCCGTGCCTTCCTCCATGATCGGGAAGCGCGTCAGCGCGCCGGCCGAGTACTCCTCGATCTCCGCAAACGTCGGCGTCGTCGCATGGTTGTCGGGATCGACGTCGTCGGTGGAATCGGCCAGCGAGCCCACCATGACCGCCGTGTTGCGCTCGGGCTTGAAGTACCAGCCCGTCAGCAGATCCGCCCAGACCGGCGTGGGATTGCGCCACGCGGTCGGCCGGCGCAGCAGGACCACCGGGTGACGACTGGCTTTGATGGGAATCGTCGCGCCGACCATGGCCGCGATTCGCCCGCCCCACACACCACCGACATTGATCACGATGGGCGACGAGATGTCGCCAGCGGACGTCGCGACGCCAGTGACCTTGCCGCGATCGACGCGAACGTCGGTGACCGCGGTCTTTCGCAGGATCTCGACACCCAGCCGCTGGGCGGCTTCCGCGTAGCTGGCGGCGGCAAGCGCCGGGTCCGCATAGCCGCCGCCCGGCTCGTAGGCGCCGCACGCCAGCCCGTCGGGATTGAGGTGGGCGTCGAGGCTCGTCAGATCGGCGATCGACAGGACGTGGGTGTCGATGCCGATGCGCTGCTGCATCGAGACGGTGGCCGTAATCGACTCGACGTCCTTCGGACCGACGGCGAAGACGACCCCGCACTGCACGAAGCCCGCGTCGCCGCCGATCTCGTGCTCGAAGCTCTGCCAGATCCTGACGCTGTCCCGCGCCATGGCCGCCAGCGTCTCGTGCGAGTAGTGCTGGCGCACGATGCCGCTCGATCGGCCCGTCGGGCCGGAGGCGATGTGCCCTTTTTCCACAAGCACGACGCGCTCGACGCCGCGTTTCGCCAGCGCGTACGCCGTCGTGCACCCGTTGATTCCGCCGCCGATGACCACGACATCCGCCGTCTTGCTCACGGGCCCTCCGAGCGGACGATTCTACAGGCAGAGTGCCAGGTGCCGTGTGCTGAGTGCCTCGTGCGGTGCCAGGTGCGGTGCCAGGTGCCGTGCCGGGTGCCAATTGCCCAGTGCCCGAACTACCACCAGTGCCGAGTGCCAATTGCCCAGTGCCCGCACTACCGCCAGTGCCCAATGCCCAACGCCCAGTGCCCGCGGTACCGCCAGTGCCCAGTGCCTAATGCCCAGTGCCCGCCTTCTTGACACCTAGGTTGTCTAAGCCTTAGGCTGCCTGAGGGTCAACGGCTCATGACGCGCACCAGCAGCGACCAGCTGCACGGCATGCTCGATCTGCTCGTGCTCAAGTCCCTGGACGACAAGCCGCTGCACGGCTACGCCATCGCGCTGCGGCTCGAGCGGCTGTCGAACGACGTGCTGTCGGTCGAGGAAGGCTCGCTCTACCCTGCACTCTACCGGATGGAGGCGCGCGGCTGGTTGTCGTCCGCGTGGGGCGTCACCGAACGCGGGCGGCGCGCACGCTTCTATCGCCTCACGAAAGCCGGACGCGCGCAGCTGGCGGCTGAAACGCAGAGCTGGACGCGTCTGGCCGGCGCCGTGAAGAGCGTCCTGGCGAGCTGACCGATGCGGTGGCTTCGGCTGATTCGCGCCCGCCTCCATGCGCTCCTCCATCGGGACGCCGTCGCCGGCGAGATTCGCGACGAACTGCGCTTCCACCTGGACTCGCGCACCGAAGAATACGAGCGCGCGGGCCTGTCGTCCGACGAAGCGCGGCGCCGCGCGAAAGAGCGCGTCGGCAATCTCGCGGTGCATCAGGACCGCGGCTACGACGTGCGCGGCGGCGGCGTGATCGAGACCATCTGGCAGGACGTCCGCTACAGCCTCCGTCTGCTCCGCCGGCAGCGCGGCTTCACCATCGTCGCGATCGCGACGCTCGCGCTCGGCATCGGCGCGTCGACGGCGATCTTCTCGGTGATCGACGCCGCCATCCTTCGCCCCTTGCCTTATCCGCATCCGGAGCAGCTTGTCCGCGTCTCGGTCGAGGTCGAGCAGCCGAACGGCCGCCTCGCGCGGTACGCGCCGTCGTACGACGACATGGTCGCGTTCGAGCGCACGGGCGCCTTCCAGGCCATGGCGATGTGGGGCAGCGTGTTCGCGGGGCGGATCATCGACGGCGAGGCGCCCGAACGCGTGACCGTCGGCGAGATGACTGTCGACTACCTCCGCGTGTTCGGCGCGGCGCCGGTCCTCGGTCGCGCGTTCACGGCCGATGACATGGCGCCAAACGCGCCACCGGTCCTCCTCCTCAGCTACGGCTATTGGCAGAGCCATTTCGGCGGCGAGGCGAGTGCCATCGGCCGGACCGTTCGCTTCGACGACGAAACGGCGACCGTGATCGGCGTGCTGCCCGCGCATTTCGAATCCGACACGCCGATGTGGCGCCCCATCCGGATTCCCGATCCCACGCGCCGGGGCACCGGGCGGGTGGTGAGCGGACGACTCGCGGAGGGCGTGTCGAACACGGTAGCCGAGGCGCGATTGACCGCAGCGGTCGCTTCGACGGCCGGTCCGGACGGCAAGCCGCTGAAGATGGCGATTCGCGCGCAATCGATGGTCGACAGCGCGCGCGGAGAGTATCGGACGACGGTCAACGTCCTGTCCGGCGCGGTGGGCGCGGTGCTGTTGATCGCCTGCGTCAACGTCGCGGGCCTGCTGCTCGCGCGCGGCGCGACGCGGCACGCGGAGCTGGCCGTCCGCGCCTCGATTGGCGCCGGCCGCTGGCGCCTGATTCGTCAGCTCCTGACAGAAAGCCTCGTGGTCGCGCTCGCTGGCGGCGCGATCGGGGCCATCGTCGCCTGGCTGACGCTGGACGCCCTCGTGTCGAACATCCCGCTCGCCCTCTACGTCGACGCGCCGGTGGCGATCAACGCGCGCGTGCTCGTCGCCTCGCTCGTGCTGACGATCCTCACCGGCGTGATCTTCGGCTTCGCGCCGGCGCTGCGGCTGTCGCGGGTCAGCCTCGGATCGGCACTCGCGCGCGGCAGCCGGCGGCAGGGACAGGCGCTCTCGACACGCGGCGGTCAGTGGCTGATTGCCGCCGAGGTGGCCCTCGCCGTCGTGCTCGTCGCCGGCGCCGGGTTGATGCTGCGCAGCTTCGCCAGGATCACCTCGGTCGATCTCGGCTTCGATCCCGACCCGCTCGTGACGATGATGATCACGCCGGTTGGACAGGACCGGACGGCGCACGCGGAGTACTTCGCGGAGCTTACGCGCCGCCTCCGGCAGATCCCCGGCGTCGTCTCCGCCGGCGGCGTCGACAACATGCCCCTCGGCGGCAGCGCGTCCATGACGTCGTTCACGATCGAGGACAAGAGTCGCGGCGTTTACATCAACCGCGTGCTGCCCGGCTACTTCGAGACCATCGGGCTGCCGGTCCTCCAGGGACGCCTGCCGGCCGACACGGACGTCTCGAGCGGGCGACACGTCATGGTGATCAGCGACGCGGTCGCGCGCGACTGGTTCCCCGGCGCCAACCCCATCGGCCGTCAGGTCCAGCAGAAGACAGGCGCGAACCAGCAGACCTGGGAAATTGGCGCGGTCGTCGCCGATCTGCGAAGCGGCGGGCCGCTGTACGACGCCTCACCGACGGTGTACGTGCCGTATTCGCCGGAGCCGTCGAACACCAGCATCAAGTGGATCGTGATGGTCGCGCGCACCGACGGCCGCTCCGGCAGCATCGCCGATGCGCTGCGGCGGACAGCGCTCGGCATCGGGCCGCACGTCGTCGTCGAACGCCTGCGCACGGGCAGCGATCTGCTCTCACGGGAAGTCGTCCGCCCGCGCCAGCGAACGGTGCTGCTGGCGCTGCTCGGCGGGCTCGGCCTGCTGCTCGCGCTCGTCGGCGTGTTCGGGATGACGGCCTACGCCGTTGCGCGCCGCACGCAGGAAATCGGAGTACGCATGGCGTTCGGTGCCAGCCCGATGCAGGTCGTCGGCGCGATGGTGCGCGACTCAGCGGTGCCAATCGCCGCCGGCACGCTCGTTGGACTCGGCGGCGCCGCGCTGGCGACGCGCCTGATCAAGAGCTTCCTGTTCAACACGACGCCGACGGATCCGATGACGTTCGCGGCCGTCGCGGCGACGCTGGCGGCCGCCGGGTGCCTTGCCGCGTGGGTCCCCGCGCGTCGCGCGGCACACGTCGATCCGGTCAGCGCGCTGCGGGTGGAGTAGGGCGCTTGAACGTGCCCGTGTAGACCGCCTTGCCGCGCACGTGGCCGGCCATCGCGGCGACGATGGCGGCGCGAGTCTCGGCCGGAGACTTGCCGACGGCAGGAATGTCGAGCGTCGTGTCGAGCGCGAACAGCTCGAACACATAGTGGTGGGCCGGCCCCGCGGCTGGCGCGCCCGGTCCCCGGTAATACGGACCTGTCTGGCTGATTTGTCGCGAGCCGTCCGGCAGCTCGGGTCCCTGCGGCACGGCCTCGCGCAACGCCGTGGCAGTCTTCGGAATGTTCCAGACGAGCCAGTGCAAGGTGTCCTCGGCGCCGTTGGTCTGACTCGTCACCGCCGCGTCCGGATCGTGCACGACCAGCACGAAGCTCGCGGTCGTCTCCGGCGCGCCGGTCCAGGTGAGCGGCGGCGAGACCTCGGCGCCAACTTGCGTGTACCTGATCGGAATCGCGCCGCCGTCCTTCCAGGCCGTCGTGGACAGCGTCATCACGACCATCGCGGCGCGGCCGCGTCCGCCGCCTCGGCCGCGCTGCCCGCCCTGCGCCGCACCGCGTTGTCCGCCCTGCCCGGCAGTTTGTCCGCCGCCCTGGCCGGTCTGTTGACTGCCTTGCTGGTCCGGCGGCGGCGGAGTCTGCGCGATCAGACTCGCCGTCGCGAGACCGAGAACGACGACGGGAAGCAGGCGTGCGAGGCGCATCTCGTTCCTATTTGAAGTCCTTGGGCTGCTGCTTGCGCCACACGTCATAGCGCATCCGCAGCGTCTTCACGGGATTGAGGTTTTCGCCGGCGTGAATCGCACCGGGGCCGTTGTCGGGACCCGGCTGCGCGACGGTGATGTACATCGAGTACTTGCCGTTGTTGTGCGAGTCGCCGTTGGTGTCGCCGGGCTCGGCCATCAGGATGTACGCCAGGTGCGCGGTCTTGGCGTCGCAGGGAATCGGCGGCGTCGACCCGTCCGCCGGCGGCGGCGGGCACGAACACCGGCTGTCGCCGCCCGACGCGTCGGCCGCCTCCATCGCGGCCATCACGCGATCGGTGAGCGCGCCCTTCTCACTCAGGAAGGCCTGCACCGCATGCGGCACGACTTCGCCCGGTCGCAGGATGTTGCCCTGGATGGAATAGAAGATCTGCGTGCCGGGCACCTGGCCCTGGAAGTCCTGCGAGACGTAGCCGTTGGTGAGGCCGGAGTGGCCGGCGCTCCGGCCCTGCAGATCGACGATGCCGAACTGCCGCGACTGGAATGCGGGGTCCTCGCTCAACATCTCGATGATCTTCGCGGGATCGGTCCCCTTCTCGAGCTCGCGGAACACGAGCATCTGGTTGGTGTGCGTGCCGTCCACCGACGCCTGGCACGCAGCGATGCCCTTGCCGGGCACGACGACCGCCTGAACGCCTTTGAGGAACTCGTCGTTGTTGTTGACGCACGTCGCGGAGGCGATGACGATGCGCTTGGTGCTGCGATCGACCGCGACAATGGACCACGTGGCCCACGCCGGGGACGGCAGGGCCAGCACCACCGCAAGACACAGAATGAGCCGTCTCATGACCTCACCCATTCACCCATTTCACCCATTTCAAGCATTCACTTGATGGACGCGAGAAACTCCTGGATCTGCTTCACCGCGTAGTCGACCTTCATTTCGTACGCGATCTTGCCGAGGTCCTCGGTGGACTGACGGCCGTCGCCGCTGACGCCGCTCGCGACGATCCGCGGCGCGTTGGGATCCGCCGCGGCACCCCGCCCGCGGCCGCCGCCACCCTGCCCGCGCGGCGCCGGCGGCGCCGGCACGTATCCCGGGCCCATCGTCACGGCGTACTTCAGCAGGTCCGTGCGGACCCAGTCCTTGTCCTTCCCCAGGTACATCATCTCGGACGTATCGGGGATGCCCGCATGGCCGCTCACCGGCAGACCCTTGGGCTCGAGCACCTTCGTGTTGAAGTCATCCTGCGCGGGTCCGTAGACGCGGTCGGCGTAGAACACGTGGATGTTGCGCGGGGCGAGCTCGGGCGACCGGTACTTGTCTTCGAGCTTCTTCGCGATCTCTCGATACACGTTGACGCCGCCGCCGTGGTCGTTGAGGAAGATCACGGTCGTGAACCCGTTGGCGATCGCCTGCTCGGCAATGCGCTCGCAGATCATGCCCTGGATCTCGCCGGTCAAGCCGAGGGTGCCCGTCTGCTGCGGGCCCGCCTCGTTCTGCGAGTACGGCAGCACCGGCAGGACGATCGCGTTGCCGAGCCGGCGTGCGATCTCCTTCACGGTCTCGCGCGCCATCAGCGTGTGCCCGCCGTTGACGTTCTGCGGGCCGCGGTGCTCGGTGCCGCCCGTGTAGAACAGCGCGACGGTCTTGCCCTGGTGATGAATCGCGTCGTACACCTCCGGCCACGTCATCATCTCGAACTCGATCATTTCCTTCGGGTGATTCGCCGACACCCACTCCTTGGGCGGATCGATCGGCGGCAGAGCCGGACCGCGGCCGCCCTGCCGTCCGCCTCCCTGGCGTCCGGCGCCGGCCGGCGGCGGATCCTGGGCGAACACCGAGGCGACGAAGACGAGGATCAGACCAACCATCGGAACCAGGCGCTTCATACGTGTCCTCTCCATCAACCGGCTGAGCCAGTGGTGCGGTGCGAGCGCCCATTGTGCGTCCGGAGGCCGTCCGGCGCAAGATCCGCCGCCGGCAGGCCGATGCCGCGCGTCGGTCATTTCCTCAGGTACGCGTCGCTCTTGTCGAGCCAGTCCTGGCGGGGCGGATCGAACACGTCCACGTCCAGCGTGTCCTCGAGCGCCTCGGCCTTGTGCCAGACGTTGGACGGGATGTGGAGCACCTCGCCGGCGCGGACCGTGAGTTCCTGCCCCTCGTCTTCGCCGATCCAGAAGTGCAGGGCGCCCTGGAGGATGTAGGTGAGTTGTTCGTTCTCGTGCTGGTGGCGCGGCACGACGCAGCCCTTCTTCAAATACACGTGCGCCAGCATCATCCGGTCGCCGGTGATGAGGCGCCGATCGAGCGCTGGGTTCACGCGCTCCTTCGGCATGTCGTCCCACCGGTAAAGCGTCACTTCGCGTTCAGCCATGCTCCCTCCACGCGCCACGGCTTGCGGGCCGGCCCATTCTCGCAGGAACCGGGGATGACCGGGAACGTGTCCGGCCGAACACTGCCTGCGGCCAGACCAAAGTCTGCTGTCTGCGCGACTTCCGACGAACGCGCTGCCGCTCGATCAAGCTGTCATCTTGCGTTTTCACGGCGATTTCCGCGTGCGTCGTGGCCCAGGACATTGGACGACGACTTGCTTGTCATTTCCCGGCCCCCCAGGCCAGATTTCGAGGACCAGACATGTTCGATCTGCGGTCGGCGACCCAATTGACGATTCGGACGGCCCTGCTCGCGGGCGGCGTCCTCCTCTGCAGCGCGGCCTCGGCTGCGGCAAGCACGATCACGTGCGGCTTCGGCGGCAGCCAGAACAGTGACCCGGGCTGCGTCGGCGGCCAGTCGACCAACTTCTATTTCTTCGGGCCGTATCAGGTGGCGCTCTCCTTCGACACGGTCAACGGACCGTTCGACGTCGCGATCACCGATGTACCTGACGAGCCAGACCGCGCTCACGCAGGGGCAACGGCTGGACAACTTCCCCGGCTACACGTGCGTCACGCTCGACGGCGTCAACTGCGTCGAGTTCGAGGTCACCGCTCCGGCGCCGGGCCCGACGACCTGGACCGGGTTCTATGACCTGGCGATCTTCTGGCAGTTCGACACGAACTCTAGCTTCCCGAACGATCCCGGCGATCGCATCCGCATCCTGCACAACCGCGGCGACACGCCGGGCAACGGCTTCGACACCGACATCACGGTGATCGGCAGCTATCTGGGCGAGGCGCTCACGGCGGCGAACGACCCCGGTATCGGCGGCCGCGACGACAACTTCCAGTCGTTCCTGGTCGTGCAGGCCCCGACGGCGGTGCCAGAGCCAGGCACGCTCTTCCTGATCGGTTCGGGAGTGGGCGCCTGGTGGCTGCGGCGCCGGCGCTGACTCACCTCAACCCGCGGCTTTGGCGGTGGCGTCGGCCTGGATGGCCGCGAGGTCCGCGCGCTTGATCATGTCCTGATTGCCGTCTTCCCGGGTGAGATCCCCGAGCAAGCGAATGACGACCTGATACTCGCGGCGCGCGTCGGCGTCGCCGGACAGACGCATGGCCTCCGCGCGCACGTAGTGCGCCTTGGCCGCCAGCAGGCGGAAACCGAGCGTCTCGGCGCGAGCCATGGCTCGGTCCGCGTCGCGCCGGCCACCGGCGCGATCGCCCAGCTCGAGCAGCACGCCGGCACGATCGACGGTGCACTCGACGGCGACCGCGGGCAGGCCCAGCACGTCGGCGTCCTGACCGAGCTTCGCGAAACGAGCCGCGAGCGCCTGCGTGGGCGAGCCGGCGGCGGCCACGAGCGCCGTCATCACCTGCGCGTTCAGCTGCAGGCTCTTGTCGGACGTCTTTGACGCCGCCTCCGCCGCCTGATCGGCGAGCGCGCTCGCGCCCTTGACATCCCCGGCGTACAACGCGCGCGCTGCCTGGAACCGCATGGTCTGCGCGATGAGGATCGGATTCTGCAGGGTGCGCGCGACGCCGAGCGCCTCTTCGAGCGGCTTGACCGCCTCGTCCGTGCGGCCTGCGAGGCTGAGGCTGTTGCCGTAGCCGCCGAGGATCTCGGCCAGCCACGTATCCTTCTGTTGGAGGTCGCGGAAGGTCTGCAGCGCGTCTGCCTTGGCCTTCACCGCCGCACCGAATCGTCCCTGGAAGTCGAACACCGTCCCCATGCTGTAGGACTCGATGGCGGCGCCGCGCTTGTCGCCGGCCTGGCGGCGTAGATCGATCGCGGCCAGATATCGCGCGAGCGCCTGGTCGTAGCGTCCCTCCTTCGACAGCGTCTCGCCGAGGTTGTGCAGCGTGTCGGCGAGATCGGTCGGACGGACCTTGGCCGCCTCGCGCAGCTCCAGGGTGCGCTCGAAATACGTCTGCGCTTCGGCAAACTGTCCCTTGGCCAGGTACACGTTGCCGATGTTGTTCAGCACGAACGCTTCGGCGGCGGGGTTGCCGGCGTCTCGGCGAAGCTGGAGCGCTTCCTGGAAGTACGGCAAGGCATCGTCGGGACGCCCCATGCTGTCGTTGAGCAGCGTGCCGAGGCTCAGGAGCGTGCTGGCGACGCCGGACTTGTCGCCGATGTCGCGCTGGAGCTTCAGCGCCGTGTTGTAGGTTTGCTCGGCTTCGCGCAGCTTGCCCTGACTTTCCTGAATCTGCCCGATCTCGTTGAGGCTGGCGGCCATGCCGCGCTTGTTGCCGAGGCGCTCCTTGATGGCCAGCGACTCCTGGTAGTTGCGCAGCGCTTCGTCCAGGCGGTCGAGGCGCTTGTAGGCGACGCCCACGGCCTGGAGGATGTTCGCGCGCGCTTCGTCGTGGTTGAACTGGATCGCGAGCGTCAGCGCCGCATTGAGCGACCCCAGCGCGTCCTGGGGCTGGCCGCGCTTGATGTCCACCCGCCCCAGCGCCAGCAGGCCTTCGACGTACTTCGGATCGAGGTCCACGACCTTCGCGAAATGCGCGCGGGCCTTGTCGAGATCGCCCGTCTGTTCGTACAGGCTGCCGAGATCGAACTGGATCGTGGCGTTGTTCGGCGCGACCTTGACCAGGTTCTCGTACGCATCGATCGCCTTTGCCGCGTCATTGACGATGCGATAGTGCGTTGCGGAGATCAGGTACTTTTCGTACGCGGGCAGGCCCTCGCCGAGCGCCATCGCGCGGTTGGAGTTCTGCACGGCCTCGGCGTCGTAGCCGAGCGTCGCATACGTCCGGCCGAGCGCGGAGTACGCCAGCGCAAAATTCCCGTCCTGCTTGATGGCGTCTCCGAAGCTCTTGAGCGCGTCCTGGTGTGCCCCCTGTTCGGTCTGGCGCACGCCCTCGTTGTAGAGACGCAGCGCCTCGAACGAGCTGGTAGATGGCTTCCACGAGGTGGCCTTGAGTTCGGTGAGCAGGCTCGCGGACCCGCTCGCGAGATTCTCGCGCACGGCGTCGGACAGCTGGCCAATCGCGGTCAGCAAGCCGGCTTCGTTCGGCGCCATGGCGTTGAGCGGCACGCTCTTGTGCTGATCCAGATCCTGCAGCGTCGCGTCCACGCGAATGGCGTTGCCAAACCGCGTGTACGTGCCCCACAACACCCGGCGCGCGTTCGTGATGTCCGCAACGCGCGCCAGCTCGTCTGGCGCGAGCGTCGCGTTGGGCGCGATCTGCAGGTCCTGCAGCACCTGATGCATGCGGTCGGACGCCACCGTGCGCACGCGCGCGGACTGGCCCAGCTCGCTCGACAGGACTTCGCTCAGGCTCGGGCCCAGCGAATCGAGCGACGGATCGCCCGAGGCGTTCCGAAACGGCAGCACGGCAAGCGAAATCGGCGGCCCGTCGGACGCCGTGGCGCCGCCTCCCGTGAAACGGCCTCGCAGCGCCCATCCGAGCGCAACGACGACGAGCACGACCGCCGCCACCGCCAGCCAGCGCCAGGCGGCCGGACGCCGCGCCGCCGCGATCGTCGCCGCCGGCATCGTACCGGTCGACCCGCCCGACCCGGTTGCCGCCGCCGGCATCGCCGGCAGCCCGGGAATCGGCGACGTCGCACCACCGCGCTCTCCCGCATCGATCTCGCGCAGGACATCGCCGATCTTCTGGTAGCGCACCCCGGGGTTCGGCGCCAGGCAGCGCGTGACGAGCGCGTCGAGCCAGGCCGGAATCGTCGGATCGATCGATCGCACGGGCGGCGGCGCCTCGCGGATCCGCGCCATCAACTCGGCGACGGCCGTGCTCTCCTGCGTCTGGCGGCGGCCGAGAAGCAGATCGTTCAGGATCAGACCGAACGCGTAGATGTCGGCGCGCTGATCGATGCCCTCGCCGCGCGCCTGCTCCGGCGCCATGTACTCGATCGTGCCGACGCCGGCGCCGACGGTCATCGTCATGCCGCCGGCCGCGGACCCGGCAATGCCGAAGTCCATGATCAGCGCGCCGCCGTCGGCGTCGATCATGATGTTGGCGGGTTTGAGATCGCGGTGGATCACGCCCGCATCATGCGCCGCCGACAGCCCTGCGCCGATCTGCTTCGCGATCGCCAGCACGCGATCGACCGGCAGCCGCCCTTCCTGCCGCAGGATTGTCGCCAGGTCGGACCCGTGAACGTACGGCATCGTGATGTAGGTGATGCCGTCCACCTCGCCGAGGTCGTGAATCCGGACGACGTTCTTGTGGGTGACCTGGCGCGCGAGCAGCAGCTCGCGCTTGAAGCGCCGCTCGAGCGCGCGGGCGCCCTCGGCGTCCGCCGCGGCCTGCGGCCGGATGATCTTGATCGCGACCGCCACCTCGAGCGTCCTGTCCCAGGCCTGGTAGACCGCGCCCATCCCGCCGGCGCCGAGCAGACGAATGATGTGGTAGCGCGGACCGAAGTTGTGGCCGGGGCTCAGGAAGCCCTGGCCGCTTGACGATCCCGCGGTGTCCGCGGGAATTGGCGTGGGCGGACCGAGCTGCGTCTCGCCGTCGGACGAATTGGAGCGGGAGTCGGGTCGCGGGGTGAGCCCGGGACGCGCGCCGGCGCGCGTCGACTCCGGCGCGGGCGTGCCGCACACCGGGCACGCGCCGTCGACTGGAGGCGTCGTACTACCGCAGCGAGCGCATGCCATGTGGTGGAACCGTCCGGATTATGCATTGACCGGAACGGCGGAACCAAACGCGCGCCCGGGGCTTACCGCGGGCGCACGCCGTCGCGCCGTTCCTGGTTGAACTTCGCGACTCGGAGCGCGGCTTCCAGGTGCTGCGGCTCGGATCGGCCGTTGAAGCGCGCCGAATCGTCGAGGATCAACCGGCCCGTGATGACGCGCCCGGACACGTCCGCGTCCGCGCGGATGTCCACGACTTCCGTGGCGACGAGCTGGCCGTTGAACCTGCCGAACACCGTGATGTCGCGCGCGATGACCTCGCCGCTCACGTCCGCGCCGGATGCGACGACGAGCGACCCGTCACACCAGACCGGGCCGTCGATCCGTCCCTCCAGCGTCAGGTCCTCGAACGAGCGCAACTCGCCTTTGATGGCAATCGTCTTCCCGAGGGTGGTCATACCTGTGTGCGGAGACACCGGAGTCGGAGCGTCCGTGGCAAGTAGTTTATCGTAAACTCCGCTCGTGCCTCGACCTCCCGCCGTCGCCGAGCTCACCGTCCGCGGCTTGATCCTGGGCGCGCTCATCACCACCGTCTTCACCGCCGCGAACGTCTACCTCGGCCTGAAGGTCGGCCTGACGTTCGCGTCGTCGATCCCCGCGGCCGTCATCTCGATGGCGGTGCTCAGCGTGGTCCGCGATTCGTCGATCCTCGAGAACAACATCGTGCAGACGGTCGCGTCGGCCGCCGGCACGCTCTCGGCGATCATCTTCGTCCTGCCCGGGCCTCGTGATCGTCGGCTGGTGGACGGGATTTCCCGTTCTGGCTGTCGTTCCTCGTCTGCGTCAGCGGCGGCATCCTCGGCGTGCTGTTTACGATCCCGCTGCGGCGCGCGCTCGTGACGACGTCCGACCTTCCCTATCCGGAAGGCGTCGCCGCCGCCGAGGTGCTGAAGGTCGGGTCGGGCCGCGCGCGGCGAGGCCGGCAGCGACGCGGGCGAGGCGCGCGAAGGGCTCGCCGCAGTGATCCTCGGATCGGTCGCGTCAGCGGGACTTGCGATCTTCACCGCCACGCGAATCGCGGCTGCCGAGGTCACGAGTTTCTTCCGCGTCTCGGCGCGACGGCGGCCAGCGGCTACGACATCGCGTGGTCGCTCGCGCTCTTCGGCGCCGGGCACCTCGTCGGTCTCTCGGTCGGCATGGCCATGCTGGTCGGCCTCCTCATCGCCTGGGTCGGGCGCGGTGCCGATCCTCACGTCGTTGCATGCCGGCGGCCGCGGGCGTGGGCGTTCGCCGCGCACACGCTCGACATCTGGCGCCATCAGGTGCGCTTCATCGGCGCGGGCGCGATCGGCGTCTCGGCCATCTGGACGCTGATCACGCTCGCCAAGCCCGTCGTCGGCGGACTGATGACGACGATGGCCGCGTCGCGCGGCGCGGCGGCGCCGGCGACGAGCGCGATCGCGATCTCCCTGCCGTCTGGATCTTCGGCGCTGACCGTGGTGTGTCTCGCGTCGCCGGCTGGCTGACGCGTGACGTTTCGCGCCGGCACGGCGATGGCCGGCGACGCGATGCGGCTGACGCTCGTCGCGCTGCCCTTCGTGCTCTTCGGCGGCTTCCTGATCGCAGCGATCTGCGGCTACATGGCGGGCCTCATCGGCGCGTCGAACAGCCCGATCTCCGGCGTCGGCATCCTCGCGATCGTCATCGGATCGAGCGTGCTCGTGATCGTCGAGCGGCCGGCGGCCAGCGTGCAACCGGCGCTCGTCGCGTTCGCGCTGTTCGTCACCGCCATCGTCTTCGCGTGCGCGACGATCTCGAACGACAACCTGCAGGATCTGAAGACGGGCCAGCTCGTGGGCGCGTCGCCGCGGCGCCAGCAGATCGCGCTCATCGTCGGCGTGCTCGCCGGCGCGTCGGTGATTCCCTTCGTGCTGAATCTTCTCGCGCAGGCGTACGGGTTTGCCGGGCGCCGCCAACGTCGGCGTGGTCGCCGCGAACCCGCTGCCGGCGCCGCAGGCCACGCTGATCTCGGCGCTCGCGCAGGGCGTCATCGGCGGCAACCTCAACTGGACGATGATCGGCATCGGCGCGCTGGTCGGCGTCGGGCTGATCGTGCTCGATCAGATTCTTGCCGCCCTGAAGTGGGTGCGCATTCCGCCGCTCGCCGTGGGCATCGGGATCTATCTTCCGATGTCGGCGACGTTCGCGGTCGTCGTCGGCGCCGTCGTCGGGCACTGGTACAACGGCCGCGTCAAGCTCGCGGCCAATCCCGACCGCGCGGAGCGGCTGGGCGTCGCTCGTGGCGTCGGGCCTGATCGTCGGCGAGAGCCTGTTCGGCGTGCTGAATGCGGGCCTCATCGTCGCGCTCAACAACGACGCGCCGCTTGGGCTCGTGCCCGAGACCTTCGCCCCCGCGAACGCGCTCGGGTTGATCACATTTTCCGTACTCGTCATCGCGCTGTACGGCTGGATGCTCGGGCGCACGCGAAGAGTGCTAACGTAAACGGGCTCCCCTCGATCCCGGTCGCGCCCGGCGCGGCCGAATTGTGCCATGGTGCATATCGAGGACGTCAGTCCGGTCAAGACCCGCACGACTATCAAGATTGGCGGCCAGTCGTTCTCCGGCCGCGTGATGCATCTCGCCGTTAGCGGCGACGGCCCGCGCGTGTACGCCGCGTCGGCCGCCGGCGTCTGGCGGAGCGACGACGGGGGCAACCACTGGCGGCAGATGAGCTGGCCGCAGCCGGCGCCGGAAGCGACGCTCGTGCCCGGCTCGCTGCCGTCGCCGAACATCCACGCCATCTGGGTGTCGCCCACGAATCCCGACGTCGTGCTCGCCGGCGTGGGCCACGACGGACGAACGACGCCTCGCAACGGGCTCTATCGATCGACGAACGGCGGCGCGACGTGGACGCTGGTGCACACGTTTCCGGCGCCGTCGAGATTGTGCACGGAGATCGTCTCGCCAATAGACGCGCCGAACCTCATCTTCGCCGCCGGCGAGACGTCGATCGCGGTGAGCATCGACGGCGGCGCGTCGTTCGTGGATCGCCTCCCATGGGTCACGCCGGGCGCCGGCAGCGCGTGGCACGTCGCCGTGGCGCCGGTCGAGAACGGGGTCCGGCGGGTGTACGCGCTCGGATCGGGCCAACTCTGGGTCTCGCTCGACGGCGGCACGACGTGGCGCCAGGATTCCGCCACGCCCAACCGGGTGGGCGGTCCGCCTGACGGCCGCGGGTCGGGCGGCAATCCCGGCGAATTTGCCGCGACCAACAGCGCGCCGTTGATGGCGGCCGTGCCGGATCATCCGAGTCGCGTCTACGTTGCCGGCAACGATCGCAAAGTGTGGCTGGTGGACTACGCCGCGTTTGCAACGAGCGGCGCGAGCGTCTGGACGGAGCTGCCGCTACCCGCGGCCAACGTCGGCAGCGGCCGCTTCTACCTGGTCGCGCATCGCCTGCCGTTCGGCACGCATCTGCTGTTCCACAGCGACTCGGTGACGGTGCGCGTGTGCGTGGGGCCGCCGTCGAGCCCGGACAGCTGGCACTCGATCGATCCCCACAACCAGAATCACGTCGATCCGCACGGCATCGTCGTCGCGCCGCACTTCGTCGCCAGCGTGGACGCCGGCGGCATCACGCCCGGCGGCGGGTCGATCTGGCTGTGCCACGACGGCGGCGTGTCGAGGTCGGACGATGCCGGCGCGAATTGGGCCGTCGGCCTGTGCCTGTCCACGCTCGCGCCCTTGAACGTGTCCGCCGCGTTCGCGAAAGGCCAGACCGCGCTCTGTGTCGGCGCCGGCGACAACAACGGCTTCTACTCGGTTGACGGCGGCGTCAACTGGGTCTCGCAGGAATACGCCGGCGGCGACAACGACTGCTGCTTCGTCGATCCGTTGTTCCCGTCGCGCCTGCTCGTCTTCGCTCCACGCAATGACGTGTCGCGCCCCCTGCGGCTGTACGTCAACACCGACGGCGGCGTCCCGGACGCCGCCGTCGGAACTTCTCAGGCGATCGGCGTCCTCGGGCCGACGCCGTTTCCGCTCGTCAACAACTTCCGGCGCGATGCCTGGACGGCCGTCAGCAGCTACGTGTTCCAGGGCTACCGGCCCCTCGTCCTCACGCGACCCGGCGAGACACCCGAGCGCGACCTCGACTTCGTCGTGATTCGCACGATGCCCGACCTGACGCGCGTCGTGCTGCGGACGACGAAGATGACCACGATCCACGCGAACACCGACTGGGACACGACGGCGACGGCCGACGGGCCGGCGGTGAAGTGCTTCCAGCAGGGGCCGACGCTGCCCACGGCGAGCGCCAGCATCGTCCAGGCCTCCGGTGGGCATCAGTCGCCGACGTTCTGCGTTCGCGACCCGTCGGTCGGGCGGATGTGGAAGTGGACGCAGGGGCTGGCCGCGTGGCAGGAGATCACGTTCACGTCGCCGCTCGGGACGATGTTCGCGCTGGCGTTCTGGGTCGATCCGTACCGGCCGCAGACGCTCTACATCGTCGACCGGACCAGCGCGGCCATCTATCGATCCGACAACGGCGGCGCGACGTGCATCCGCGACGACGCGCTGACCGCGGCGGTCACCGAGAACGGCGCCTTCCACGTGCCGCTCGGCGACTCGTTCTACGACACCGAGGGCATCATCAACGACATGCTGTTCGATCCCGAGGACGGCGCCCGGCGGTTCGCGGTCGCGTACACGGGGACGTACTACACCGTCGACGGCCTGCACTGGTCGCGCATGATGTCCACGTCGGCGCTGCCGGGCCACTCGCAGATGGCGACGCTCGATACGCAGTCCGATCCCTGCAACCACGCGCTCTACATCGCCACGGGCGGTCGCGGCGTGCTGCGTCTGAAACCGCTGCCGGTCGCGATGCGGGTCATCGACGTCACGCGCATCACGAACAAGCGCGTCGTCGGGCCGCTCACGAGCTGGCAGACGCCGAACGGCCCGCAGACCGTCGAGCACCTCGCCGGCCGCGACGCGCAGGGACACCTGCTCGTCTTCTGGTGGTCACCCGCGCACGACTGGCAGGTCGTCGACGTCACCGCGAAGACGGGCCGGACGATCGCCGGGCCGCTCACGAGCTGGCAGTCGCGCAACGGCCCGTACCTCGTCGAGCACCTGGCCGCGCGCGACGCCGCCGGGCACCTGCTGGTGTTCTGGTGGTCGCCCGCGCACGATTGGCAGGTCGTCGATCTCACGGCGAAGACCGGCCGCACGATCGCAAGCGGCGTGACGAGCTGGCAGACGCCGAACGGCCCGGAGATCGTCGAGCACCTGGCCGCGCACGACGCCAGCGGGCACCTGCTCGTCTTCTACTGGGCGCCGTCGCACGACTGGCGCGTCGTGGACGTGACGACGATCACGGGTGTGACAGTCAACCAGACGCCGACGAGCTGGCAGACGAAGAATGGCCCGTACCTCGTCGAGCACCTCGCGGCGCCGAATCAGGCTGGCGATCTGATGCTCTTCTACTGGGCGCCCACGCACGACTGGCTGGCGCTCAACGTCTCGTCGATTGCCGGCGCGAAGGTCGCCGGCGCGCCGACGAGCTGGCAGACGCCGAGCGGCGCGCTCAACGTCGAGCATCTCGCGGCCGCCGGGCCGGACGGCCGGCTCTTCGTCTTTTTCTGGTCGCCGGCGCACGACTGGCAGGTCGTGGACGTGAGCGCGAGGACCGGCGTGCGCGTCGCCGGCGACGTGGCCAGCTGGCAGGTGAAGAAGTGCCGGCCGGTGAATTTCGAGCACCTCGCCGCGACCGACTCGTCCGGCCACCTGCAGATCTTCACCTGGTCGCCCGAACACGACTGGTACGCGACCGACGTCACGGCGCTCACGACGGTCGAGGTCCAGGCCGGCGTCACGGTCTGGCAGACGCCGAACGGCCCGTACAACGTCGAGCATCTGGCCGCGCCGGCGCCGGGCGGCGATCTGCTCGTGCTCTACACGCGGGCGAGCGAAGTGCTGACCGGGCGATCGGCGGGTCCGTCGCCGTGCGGGGGATAGAGGATCCACTGGCAGCGGTCGGCTCTCGGATCAGCCCCCTTCCAGCTTTCCGACAAGTTCGCCGCACAACTTGTCAAATACGGCCTGCGTTCTCGGATTGTCCAAACGCAGATCGCACCGTAGGAAAGCAATGATCTCGCGAGATCGGCGCAAGGCGGCCTCTATCCTCATTGGGATTGGCAGTTCCGGACTAATACTTGAGGTGCCGACGACATTGGCTCCGTGCAGATCATCAATGTTGTCGACAAAGATCACATTGCCATGAGAAATCTCAACCGCTTTTCCTTGAACTCGTGCGATATTCGTTGCCCACTGAATTGTAAGGTCTAACTGGATACCACCGTACTTGGCGGTGGTCGTGAATTCGGCGTCATCGCCGCCGACGCTAGCTGTGCGCGACTCGGATCGCCTTAGGAACCAGCCAGGCTTGCCACGCCAGAGAACCAATAACGCCAGCTGATCGGAGTGTTGTGGGTAGGTCACCCAAGTTACCGCAGCAACTGGAGACACGATCTGTGTCGCACTTGTAACGCCCGCTCGCAACCTGTGAGCGAAGGTTTCGCTCGACAAGCATAAGGCAGCGGCACCCCCGACTGCAGTCAACCGCAGACAAGCGTTCACCGTGTGATTCGCCATTTCGCGAGGACTGAGGCTGCTAGGGCTTCTTGACATGATCGACCTCGATATTCCCGTCCACTCCTACTGCCGCCTCGAATACGAACCCAAACAAGACACCTCCGACAAACCCCGCCAGCATCGAGGCCCACAGAGGAGCAAGAACATCGTAAATCGTTCCCGTCATGCTAGAGAAGACCCGCTCGGCAAATGGCGCGATAAACAGCAACGCCATCAGTGCAAGCACAGCCCCGACCTCGGCAGCGACCGCAACGAGAACTGCTCTCGCCAGCCGCGTTGCTAGCGGCCATGCGCTCCGAAGAATCCAGCTTGAGGTGAAACCACAGGTGCAGACGCAAGCGCTCACCGTTACAAACACGGCAATTGCGCCAGCTGGGTATTGAGCTCCACTTAATTCAGCACGGCGGCGCGCAATGTCTTCAGCTGTCACTGAATTAATGTCCCCTGGGGATGCAAGTTGTTCGGTCCGGCCCAGAAGAAGCCACAGCACGGCTATGCCTATCGCGAAGCCCGCCATCCAGACTAACGCTTCAAGTCCAGCGCGAGGCGAACCTCTCCAACGCGCAGAAGCAAAGATCGGCAGCACGTACGCAGCATTGGCGGCAATGATGGCGACTGGAGCCAACACCGCTAGTGTCGTCTTCTGCAGCAGCACTGCGATTGCAACAAGGGTCAGGCCGATGGCCCAGCCCGCACCCCACGCAATTGATCTCACGCCGGTATTCTTAGGTCCAGCTTGGATCATTGGCTGATTCATATTTGCTATGCGGAAGAGGTGTCCTCATGTCCGGAAAGGGGCGCAAGTAACGCTATTTCTCATACAGGAAATAAACGTCGAGCAGCAGACGGCGTTTTCGGCAACAGAATTGATCGTCCCTCTGACCGGGCCTGTCCGCTGTTGTGTTGTCTGCCGACACTTGCCGATCCAGCCGGGCAACGCATTCCAGTTGGCCACGACGCGCGCATCCTCACCTTCATCGTGTTCACCTGGTCGCCCGAACACGACTGGTACGCTACGGACGTCACGCCGCTCACGACCGTGCGGGTGGAGGCGGGCGTCACTGTCTGGCAGACGCCGAACGGCCCCTACAACGTCGAGCATCTGGCCGCGCCGGCGCCGGGCGGCGATCTGCTGGTGCTGTACACGCGGGCTAGCGAAGTGCTCACGGGGCGATCGAGCGGGCCGTCGCCGTGCATGGGGTAGGGCTGCGCGCTTCGCGTCGGCACCGTGCGCTCCCTCCTCAAGTGCGTTCCGCCAACACACTCTTCTCCCAGTCGAACAAATCTGTTGCACGACCTGGACCAGAGGCGACTTTCTGCATCGTCGTCGCCCATGAACGCGCTGTTCGATGCGGCGGTGGCGATCGAGCGCTTCTGCCGGGCTCATCAGTGGCGCGCCTGCGTCATCGGCGGGTTGGCGGTCCAGCGGTGGGGCGAACCGCGGCAGACGCGCGATGTGGACGTGACCTCGTTCTGGTGCAGACGGCGCAGGGCATTCCCCTCGACATCTCCCTCGGCGCGCTTCCCTACGAAGTCCGCGTGATCGAGCGGTCGAGCGCCTTTGGCATTGCGCCCGGCGTCGTCATCACTACCTGTTCCGCAGAGGATCTGGTCGTACTCAAGGCTTTTGCCGATCGGGCTCAGGACTGGCTCGACGTCGAGGGCATCATCGTGCGCCAGGGACTTGGATTGGATCGCGCGGCCATCCGCGAGGAACTCTCGGCGCTCCTGGCGCTCAAGGAAGACCTCGAACCGCTCGAGCGACTGAGCCGCCTTTTCGACAGACATCGTCCAAGGCCTGACAACCCTTGAACCGGCTCTTCAATCTCTGCGCCCTCTACCGGTCACGGCGTACGCGTCGCCGGCAACGTCGCAAGCATGACTGACGGGGTCGAGCGGCTGGATTCCGACGAAGAGGGACCTCGTTCCGGATGCGAACAGCGCTGCGGCGGTAGCTGCGACAAGCGCGCCAACCCTCGCCGGACCCAGGCCTGCGGCCAGGGCTCGCCAGACTGGCAGGTCGTGGACGTCAGCGCGCGGACCGGCGTGCGCGTCACCGGCGACGTCGCGAGCTGGCAGGTGAAGAAGTGCCGGCCGTGAACCTCGAGCACCTCGCCGCCACCGCCACCGACGCGTCCGGTCACCTGCAGATCTTCACCTGGTCGCCCGAGCACGACTGGTACGCGACCGACGTCACGGCGCTCACGACCGTGCAGGTCCAGGCCGGCGTCACGGTCTGGCCGACGCCGAACGGTCCGTACAACGTGGAGCATCTGGCCGCGCCGGAGCCGAGCGGCGATCTGCTGGTGCTGTACACGCGCGCGAGCGAGGTGCTGACGGGGCGATCCAGCGGGCCGTCGGTGTGTCAGAGGTAGCGGGTTCGCGGCGGGGCGGGGCGCGCGATCCGATTGCGCGTCGCACATCGGGCCGCCCTTCGGCTCGACGAGCCGGAAAAGCCCTGCTGCATCGGGTTCGTCCTGGCGCGCTCGGCTTGGGGTCCCGGGTCACGCTCTCAGTTAACCCTGATGCGGCATTCCCCTTGTACAACGGGGTCAGTTGAAAATACGAAAGGCCTTCCGTTGCGGTCAGAAGCAGGCGCCTTCAGGTGGAGGCCATCCAGGAACACAATCGCCCTCGTCCCAAGTCATGCACGCATTACTTCAAGGATCGGATGTAGCTGTCGACCGCGTGGAAGCACTCAGTCTTCGATGGAGCCTCTACTACCGCCACTGTTGGACCGAGAATAATTCGATCAGTGATTCCGCGTGACGACAGCGGTGCTCGCGTCGTCATGTTCGCAAGAGTCGCATCCGCAAATCTGATCGCGGAGACCTGTACGATAATCCAATCTGACGAGACGTAGGTCGCTCTATATCCTTCCACGACGTCTGCTGTCCATTGGCGCCTTAAGGCCGCCAGTTCGCTAGCGTCAGGTGGAGGTGCGTCAGGAATTTTCAAAGGCCCGTCGATGACCTCTCGAAGCAAGACCAGCAACGACTCATCTTGGCCGAGCCAGGGGTTGCTAGGAAAGAAAGCCGGCAAATGTTTCGAAGCCGGCTCCTTACGATTGAGCTGTGCCCCGACTGGGAGTGGCGCCCTGGTAGGTTCGAACGGCTCCAGCCGACAACCGACAGGTAGATCCTTTGGCGGAATGGTCAGCGATGCGAGTGTCGAGGTGCTTTGCGCCGATCTGGTTGTAGTTGAGGCGAGCAAGATGATGCCGGTGAGAACCCAGCACGACAGGAAGCGGCAACAAATCCGGTCGTACATTGATACCTCCGACGTCGGCAATGTCCCGCACGAACCACCCGCATTCGCCCGGGTCGAGGGACTAATTGCTGGCGCTGACCAGTGACCTTTGCAGCTACGCCAGCGTATCATGGCCTGGGAGATGTCCGAGTAGCTGTTGAAATTTGAAAGCGGCGGCGCCTCACTGCCTTGGCGAGCATTGCCTGATCGTCGCGTTAGGCATCGCGGCTGACGGTGAAAAACACGCGCTTGCGCTGTGGGACGGCTCGACGGAGAACGTGGCCATCTGTCAGAGCTTGTTGTCGAACCTCCAGAGTCGCGGACTTCGGATGGACCGGAGTCGCCTAGTGATTCTCGATGGCTCGAAGGCGCTGCGGAAGGCCGTGCGCGACACCTTCGGCGACGTCGCCCTGGTGCAGCGCTGCCAGATCCACACGCTGCGCAACGTCCTCGATCATCTGCCCGGAGCGGCAGCGCCCGTGGGTGAGGGCGATCCTCCAACGCACCTACCCCAGCGACGTCGAGACGGCGACGCGCCTGCTCCACGATCTGGCGCGGCGGCTCGAGGCGGACTGCCTCGGCCTCAGTGATCGACTGCGCCAGTCGCTGGCGACGACGAATGCGGCGGAAAGTCTGATCAGCCGGATGCGACACGTGAAGCGCAACGTCAAGCGCTGGTGCGGTGGTCAGATGATGCTCCGCTGCGTGCGCGGCCGGCATCCTCGAAGCCGTCGACCGGCGTCTGAGGGGTATGCTGACCCGCCAACGCTCGTCAATGCTCTGCGTGCGCGCGATCGTCAGCTCGCAGTGGTCAGTGCCGAAGGAGATCGCCAAGTCGCACGTCACTCGAGCCGCCGCTGAATTTCAACAGCCGATTCGACATCCCCGAAACTCGCTATTCTACATGCACTGCCTGATTCTGCAATTGGCCCAGTTGTACGCCCAGTAGCTTCCCGCGGAGTAGTAGCAGATATCCGCGAACTCGGGAGGTGGACACTCGCTGAAAACGCCAACAGGACACCACGACGCCTGCATGTCGCAAGACCACTCGTACATGTAGGCTTCCTCGGTCCCGCAAAAACAATCGATCTCAAAGCAGCCATTCGATGTCAGGCATTGAAGATATGTGTCGTCATCGGCGTGCACTCTTGCCGTTCCGAGGGAAACGAACACCACCAAGAAGGCGAACGAAAGGTTACGCGCGGCTCTGAACATGGCAGTTCTCCTCATGTGTGCATAGCGCTCATCTTGCGTACCAAAATAATTACTGCTCCAGTCAATAGAACGACGGTCACACTGATTGAAACGACCCGCACCCCCGAGTGCTCAGGACCTTTGCCTTCTCTGGCCCTACTGAGAGCCGTTTCAAAGTCTGAAATGGGACGGGCTCCTTGTATCACTTGGCCAATCTTGACCCGACCATCTGGCAAACGCGTGCCCACCAAGAAGACTGGCGTTCCTGTCAAGCCTAACTGTGCGGCGCTATCAGCATCTTTCTTGACTTGAAGAGTCATTTGACCTCCAAGGCATGCTCGGAACTCGGTCTCCTCTACGGAGAGGCTCCGGGCTTTTGCGAGTAGGCTAGCCTCGTCGAGGTGTTTCTGGTCTTCAAACAGTGCCGCATGCATCGGCCAAAATTTTCCCTGGCGACCCGCGCATAAAGCTGCCTCAGCCGCCTTAGTCGCGCCCTGATGGATCGGCTCGAGCGGAAAATGTCTAAGAGCGAGTTGGACCTCGCCTGCTTCGACGTACCTCTTAGTACACTTTGTCAGATCCGCAGCGGTAGATGGCGGCGGAGTTGGATGATGTAATCCAATTGTTTCGGGTTCGCGGCGAAGGTACAGGGCCGTAAAGATCTCGGCTACGAGGGCGCGCACCATCGGAAACGTGAGGCGCGTCCCACGCGTGTGCCGGCGTTCCTGCTGCAAGAAGGTGTAGGCCACGGCGGTGAGCGCGACGTGCCGGTTCCAGCCCGGGTAGCTGCGCCCTTCGAAGTGATCGAGTCCGAGCTCGTCCTTCAGCTGCTGATACTGCTGCTCGATCGCCCACCGTTGGTGCGCGATCCAGACCAGCCGCGTGAGCGCGGTCGTCGCGGACAAATGAATGAAGAAGTATTTGAGGATCTTGCGACTGCCGACCGGCCGTTGCGCGAGAAGCCAGATCTCCGGGGCCAGCCGGCCGCGGCGCCACTCGTGCGCCGGTGTCACGCGGACCGCGGCAAATTCCGCGCGCCACCGGGTGGTTTGCTGTTCGTTGCGCCAGGTGATCACGCGCCACGCCCGCGCCGGTAGACCAGCGGCCAGTCGGCTGACCGCGATCGGCGCGATGTCGTCGACCAACCGGACGCGCGTCGCGGGCCGACCGCGCCCAGGCGTGGCCACCGGCGCGGCGACGCGCGGCGTCCCCGGAAAGACGGTCAGATGCGACGAAATGCCCACGGCGTAGGGCAACTCGAGGCGGTGCAACGCCTCGCGAAAGACCGTCACGTCGCCGTAGGCCGCGTCGGCGAGCACGGCCGTGAACGTCAAGCCGGCCGCGCGGGCGCGCCGCAGCAACGTGAGCGCCAGGCGCCATTTCTCCTGAAACCGCACGCCCGTTGGCACGTGCACGCGTGCGCACCGCGCGCGATCGCGCGTCCACTCCTGGGGCAGATAGAGCGTCGCGCCCAGCATCCAGGCGCGCCCCTTGGCCCAGAGCAACGCCGTGGTCGCCACTTGGCAATTGGCGATCTTGCCGAGCGCGCCGCAATACTGCCGCGCCACGCCGACGGAGTGTGTGCCTTGCTTGGGGAAGCTGGTGTCGTCGATCACCAGCATCCCTTCGCGCGCGGGCAGCAGCTCCAGCAGGCGCCGCCACACCGATGTCCACTCCCACGTCGCGTGCGTGATGAAGTGCTGGAAGTTCTGGTAATGACCGGGGTCGGTGACCCGCTCGAGCATCGCCTGCATCGACTTGCGCGGACTGTCCCCCAGCAGCCCTTGCAGGTAGCGACGCAACGACACCGGCTGCAATCGGGAACTGAAGCAGCCCTTGAATTCCTCCAGGTATCGCAGCAATCGCCGAACGCGCGGCCACGCGCTCTGATCGAGCACTGGCCGGCAGCGTACCGGAACTCCGCCCCACGTACAATGTCCTCATTTCAGATCACTTGGAAAGTGACAAAGTAGTATTAGTGAGTTCAGGCAGAACGTCCCTTTCCGTCTTGGCGCAATAGGGACACATGTAGTCTGAGTACTCGATCATGACGACCCTAGAAGCGGAACTACCTTTTAGCGTCGCGCCTTCAAGGGAGATTGGCTCGCGTGGAAGGGGAAGACTGCGAGGCGATCCAAACAGCGTTGGCCCATTTCGATAGAGAATGACTCCACACGAAACCAGAATCGCGACCGTCGTAAGAATATCGAGGCCTGACCTAAACTTCTGACTCGCCACGGCCCAGCCTCCCTCTACCAAACGCTGGGGATCCAGCAATTCAGCCTCTAAGGGTAGCTCGCTACCCCTTCTTGTCGATTACGATCCTGCTGCACGCTGCTACCTCTATATACGTCGCCCAACGTCAGTTTCGGAGATTCGACTTGAGGGTCGCACGACTCACTCAGGGCCATGCGCCCGGCGCCACCGCAGCCGCCGTCTGATCAGATCCCAGACGCGGTGGATCTCGATCCGCAATTGGCCCGCCGAAAGGCCCGACAGGCCCAGCGCCACGCCTTGCACCTCGAGCGGCGCGCCGTCGAGCCGCGCCGCCAGGAAGGCCCGTTCCCGATCGGTGCGCGCCACGGCGAGCAGCGCCTCCCGGTGCTCCTGGATCCATGCCTCGCGATCGGCGCCGGCTCCCCGTTTGCTGTCGATGAGCCCGAAGGCCGCGAGATCGACGCCCCGCGTCACCTCGCGAGCCAGCCTCCGGCGTGCGGACCGCTGCCCGTCCCGGACCTTGTTGATCGCGCTCAGCGTCAGCCACCCCGGCAGGGTGCCCTTGGCCGCGTCGTATCGTTCAGGCGCGTCGAGGTAGGTCAACACCGCCTCCTCGATGCTCGCTTCGATCAGGTGCCGATCGGCTCGAGGCGCCGCGGCGCACACGCGTGGACGGAGGTATCGAATCAGCACCTCGCAGATTTCCGTGGCGGCCTGAAGGTTGCCGCCAAGGACGCGCACGTGAAGGTCCTCGATCTCCACAAGCTGCCGCCAGAGCCAGCATCTGCAGCGGGCGCGGAGCGTCGAGCCGCCAACCTCCGGGCCCGTTTCAATGTGCGGTCGGTACAGCCACAAGCAAGAGCCCAGCCACGAGCGCGAGCCCATTCAGCGCCGCTGGTCCTCGTCTTGGTCTTGGTCTTGACGACGATCCTGGGTTTTTGGCCACAGAATTGATCGTCCCTCTGACCGGGCCTGTCCGCTGTTGTCTTGTCTGCCGACACTTGCCGATCCAGCCGGGCAACGCATTCCAGTTGGCTCCGACGCGCGCATCCTCACATTTGTTGTGTTCACGTAATCGCGCGCGCACGACTGGTGCCCGGCCGACATCACGACGCTCGCGGCGATCCAGGTGCAGGCTGCCGCTCGGGTCTTTGAGAGATCTCAGTGCCGAACGTACACGGGCACCGGAAGCTGCCAGCGGCAGATCACGCCAGGCGTCCGGATCCCGGCGTGGCCCGGGGCGTTGATGTTGTAGGTGACGATGTCCTCAGCCGCCTGGACGTCGTTCAATTGTCCGGCTTCTCCCGTCGAGGCGACGCTCCACCTGCCGTCGGCGTTCAACGCCGCGCCGATCGGCAGGGAGTACAGCGCGACCATCATCTTCTTTTCCTGGTCGCTGAGCACGTCGGTATCCGGATACGCCGACATCATGCCGGTAGGCGGCTCGCCCAGGAAACCGACACCGTGCCCAATCTCGTGGCGGAAGGCCGCCCGGCACGAGAGATACGTCGGAGCGCAGGTGCTTTCGAAACTCGGCAGGATCACGATCAAGCCTGATTGCGCCTGGTTGGTGCCGGCAACGACCCCGTCAATGCCGCCGCGGGCGATCGCCGTGCCGAGGCCGTCCGTGCCCGGCCGGATCAGCAGACGCGGTGGCGTGTCTGCGTCGAGCAGTGTGTAGGTGATTCCCGCGGTCGCGGCCCAGTACGTCAGGGCGTCGATGACTGATGCCTGGTCGAGTGTCGCTGTCGTCCCCGTGCTGGCTGGCGGCGCGGGCGATGCCGGCGACGATGTGCTGCCGCAGGCGGCGACGACCGCCGCGACCGCGACCGATACGAGCGGCCGAGCGAGCCGACCGTGCCGAGCGTGCCGACTCACTTGATCGCCAGGCCGATGCTGCGTGAATCGGTGTGCGTGCCGTCGGTGGCCGTCACGCGCAGCTCGTAGGCCCCGCGCGCGAGGCTGGCCAGCACGAGATCGACGTCGAGATTCGCGACCTGCCCCGCGCCTTTCGGCTGCGCGTCGAACCGCGCCACGCGCTGCCCCTGCGCATCGAACAGATCGGCCCAGGCGCTCACGGTCGGCGCGCCCCCGGCGCGGCGCCAGATTTGGCAGAACAGCCGCAGCTCGTCGGTCCGCGCAAAGACCCGATCCAGCACGGGTTCGAAGGGCAGCGCGCCCGCGTCCATGAGGGTGGCCAGGACGGGGTGACGCGCGGCATCCGCGTAGCCCAGCACAAGGGCGCCGACGGACAGGGGCGTCTTCCCGTAGTCGGGCACGTCGAGCGCGCCGTACACGCTGCCGCCCTTGTCGAGCGTCGCGCTCTTGGCTGACACCCGCAGCTGGTACGTCCCCGGCGGCAGGTCCACCGTCGTCACCACCTGGTAGTCGCCCGACGCCGGCGCGCCGCCGGGTGGACGGGCCAGCCGCACCTCGCGCGGCCGCAGGAATTCCCCCGCCACCTTCGCGTTCTGCAGGTTGGCCGCGAGCACCGTGATGTCGAGGTGCTCGCCGAGGGCGCCGGTTGCAGGCACCGGAACCTGGCCGACCTGCAGCGCCACGACCACCGGCGTCGTCTTTCCCCGTGCCGGCCGGGGAAGGGTCAGCAGCCGCAAGGGAAGATCGGTGCGCGGCAGCACGCCCGTGGACATCGCGACCATCGGATCCGTCTGCACGGGCGACGCGGGCGCCGTGCCCACCTGGTAGCCCCGCCGATATCGCAGGGTCACGCCGGGCCGGTTGACCGACACCTCCACCGGCCGGTACGCATGGTCGTTGAAATCGCTGGCCTCGAAGCCCAGCAGGTAGTAGTGACCGAAGTCGTCCAGGATCTGCGAGATGCCCGCGGGAATCTCGTTGGTGTCGGTGATGGCGAATCCTCCGCTCGCCGCGGTAAAGGCGCGCTGGTTGTCCTGGGATTGCAGCACGGGATCGCATGATTTCGTTACGCACTGCTTGCGCCACGCCTCGGTGCCGCGGTTGCCCTGCGTGGCCACGATGTCCGGCATGTCAAAGTTGCCGAGACTGTAGTCGGCCGGCCCGCGAGGATCGATCGTGTAGACAGCGACGTTCGACTTCCGGAGCGCCTCAATCGCCTCTATCGCGTCCCCTCCCGAGCGCGTCGTCCCCACCTCCATCGTCCGCACAAGTTCCTTGAAGTCTGCGCTGCAGAACGGCGAGATGTACACGATAGCCTTGCGCTGGCGATCGTCCGTGCGCAGCGCGTCCGCGATTCGCCGCAACACGCCGAACGCACACGTCCCCGTTTCGAGGCGGTTGGTCCGACCGACCCTTGGGGATTTTGCTGTGCGGGACGGTATCTTGTCGATCTCGCGCAGGACGGAGGCCAGGTCCTCCGTGACCTCTACTTTGCGGGCATAGCTCGGAGTGAGGAAGGCCAGAGACGCATCGGATCCCAGGGTGGTCACGACTTCCCTGGCGATATCTTTGACCGTTTCCATACGATCGTCGGGCACCGAATCGTCGACGAGGAGCACGACGAGGCGCGAGGCTTGCGGCGTGCTGTTGGTCGCGACGTCGCGCGGCACAGCTGCCGGAGGAACGGGATCGGCATCAGCGCGATAGGTGTGCGAGATCTCCTCGAAGTTTACGATCGGCCGCCGCTGCTGGCGATCGAGCACCGTGAAGTCTTCGCGGCGGAGTCCGCGAACCGCGTGACCCTCCTGGTCCACAACCACGACGTCGAGTTGGACCAACTCAATACCCAGCCGGAAAATCGGCTGAGACTGTGTCTCAGGGGCCGTCTGCTCAGGAGCGACGATCGCTGAGGCGCACAACGCCGCCGCACATAACAACGCGGGCGATCGCATGTGAACGTCAGTATCGCATCGAACGGCGTCGGCGAATAGCCTTGGGCCTGGAATCCGAACCCGAGGCCTAATTCAAATCGACACAGATTCCCTGGTCGCCATTCGGATAGGACATCGTCCACAGGCAGATTGGAGAGACCATCGTCCCCGGGCAGTCGGCGGCCGTGGAACAAATATGTCCAATGAGATCCTCGTCGATCATGCAGTAGTGATTGAAGCATCGGTACGTAAATCCCCAGGACGAGGTCTCCGGACCGCAATCGGTGTTGCTGTTGCAAAAGCCCGTGGCTTGACAATCCCCGCACGTCTTGTCTTCGCCCACGTCGCACTTGCCGTTGTCGTTGCAGGTCGCCGCCGATTGGCACGCGTCGCAGTCGGCTGGGCAGTTTGCGCAATTCTCACCGAGCTCACACAAAGAATCGTTGTTACAAGCGTGACCGATTACATTACAATCGGCCGTGCAATCGTCAACCGACTCACCGGCGTCGAGCTGGCAGATCCCGTCGCCGCAACACTCCTGATCGAAGTCGTACTCGCCGTACGCGTAGCACGAGATGGAGTTGCCGTTGTCGAACTCCATCTGATTGAGGTAACACGAGTCGCCGCAGCTCGAGGTCGAACACACCTCGTCACACTCCGGCCAGGTCGTCGCGCTCACGCTGGCGCTGCCGGACGCCAGCCACGCGAACGCGGTGAACAAGAAGAGCGCACATCGAAATCGTGTCGCCACGGACATTCCGCCTGACATGTCAACCTCCCTTGCCGTTGCTACCCTTTGCCTGCTGCAGTACCGGCGGACGCGGAAACCGCGTCGATGGCGGCGCCGAAGTCCTCGACACTCGTCACTCCGGTAAACCGCTTCGTCACTTTGACGCGGCCGTCAGATTGAATTGCACCGACAAAGAACGTCGGCGTCCCGTTGATCGACAGGGCCGCCGCGGTGACAAGGCTCTGCTTGACCCTGTCCGCCACAGCCTGATCTGCGGTGCACGCATCGAACCGTTTCGGCTCGCCGCCGATCTTCGTCGCGTCCTCCCGAACTACCAGGGCAACTGGCTCGGGTCCTACGTCATTCAAAACTGCACTGAAACCCAGGACTTCCAGAACCCCGACTTCTGTGCCGCCATCTTCCCCATCGGACGCGTGTTTCCGGCGGTGTTCCTGTTCACGCAGTCCGGAACGACGGTCTCCGGGCGGGCGATCCTCGGCCAGATTTCCTCGGACACCATCGCGGCGCCAATCCAGGACGACGGCTCCATGCAGTTCCCGGCCACCGCGACGGTGTCGCCATCGACGTTCAGCGAAACGTGGAGCGTGAATCAAACGCAGGCCGGCACAATTACCGGCACGCTGCATGTCCTCGTGACCAACGCCATCCTGCTCGGAACCGCCACGATGGACGCAAACGTGATCGTTCAGCCGGCCACCGTGACGGCATCGACCGGATCCTTGCAGAATCCGACGCATCCGCAGAGTCTGGCGGCGCTGGCAGCAATGCTGCAGAGCCCTCGGGAGTGATATCGATGCCGCGCCCGTCAGGCGCCCCGCCGCGGAACCCTGGTCTATCCGATATCGTATAGACTGGGCGGATGAGCCCCGCCCTGTCCACGCACTGGTTCCACATCCTGCTCGCCCTGGCCGACAAGCCGCAGCACGGCGTCGCGATCACCGAAGAGGTGCTGCGCCACTCCGACGGTGCGCTGCCGCTCTACCCCGGCATGCTCTACACCGCGCTGCGCCGGATGACCGACGAGGGCTACGTCGTCGAGACGCCGGCGCCGGAGGGCTTCTCCGCGGGCGGCGGCAAGCCGCGCTTCTATCGGATCACGCCGCTCGGCAAGCGTGCCTGCGCGGCCGAGGCCGCGCGGCTCGCGCGCCTCGTCGGCACGGCTCATGACAAGCGCGTGCTGAAGGGCTCGCGCACGGTGTGACGGCTTGATGGGTTCCGCGTCATCCTCGGCCGATCGTGTGACGCAGCGGTGGGTGCGCGCGTGGCTCACGGTCGTGCCGGCGCGCGATCGCGAGGCGCTGGGCACGGACATGGCGGCCGTGTTTGCCGTGACGGTCGCCGCCGAGCGCCGCCGCGGCGGGCGCTGGGGCGTCGCCCGCGCGTTCGCCCGATCGATCTGGGATTTCGTCGCCTTTGCCGTCGCGTCGTGGCGCGACGAGCGCGCCCGCCGGCATCCGCACGCGCAGGCGAGTCACTCCAGGGAGCCTCGTATGAACGGCCTATCCCGCTTGCTCGTGAATCTCGGCCAGGATCTACGGTTTGCCGCGCGGCTCCTCGTCAAGGACGGCGCGTTCACGATCACCGCGCTCCTGACGCTGGCCATCTGCATCGGCGCCAACACCGCGATCTTCAGCATCGTGCGCTCGGTCGTGCTCAAACCGCTGCCGATCCCGAACGCGGACCGCATCGTGTGGTTTCACAACAACTACCCGAACGCCGGCGCGACGCACGGGTCCTCGGGCGTGCCCGACTACTACGACCGCAAGGCGCAGATGGACACCTTCGAAGAGCTGGCTCTCTACCGCCGGCAGGGCGCGACGCTTGGCGGCAAGGAGGGCGCGGTGCGGCTGACGACGATTCGCGCCACACCTTCGTTCTTTCGACTGGTGTCGGCGCGCCCGGCGCTCGGCCGCATCTTCACGGAGGCCGAGGGCGAGCCCGGTCAGGAGCACGAGGTCATCCTGAGCTCCGCCTTCTGGCAGCGCGAGTACGGCGGGGCGCGCGACGTCGTCGGCCAGTCCATTCAGCTGACCGGCACGCCGTACCGGATCGTCGGCGTCCTGCCCGCGGACTTCCGGTTCTTGTGGGACGACGTGGACGTCTACCTGCCGGCGGCGTTTACCGCCGCGGATCGCGCCGACGACCGGCGGCATTCCAACAGCTGGGAGATGATCGGGCTGCGCAAGCCGGGTGTGTCGATCGCGCGCGTGCAGGAGGAAGTCAGCGCGGTCAACCGCCGCAACGACGAACGGTTCCCGCAGTTCACCAAGCTGCTGAAGGACGCCGGCTTCTACACCGCTGTTGGCGACCTGCAGACAGAAGTCGTCGAGGACGTGCGGCCGGTGCTGCTGCTGCTCTGGGGCGGCGTGCTGTTCGTCCTGCTGATCGGCTGTCTGAACATCGCCAATCTCGTGCTGGTGCGATCGAATGGCCGCACGCGGGAGTTCGCGACCCGGCAGGCGATCGGTGCGGACATCAGGCGGCTCTCGCGTCAGATGCTCACCGAGACCGTCCTGCTCGCCGCCGCCGGCGGGTTGATTGGGCTGGCGATCGGATCGTGGGCGCTGCGGCTCGTGCCCGCGCTCGGGCTGGACGAAATGCCGCGCGGCCACGAGATCGCGCTCGATCCAGCCGCCGCGGCGGTCGTCCTGAGCATCGCGCTCGTCGTCGGGCTCGCGATCGGCCTGATGCCCGTGATCCGCGTCGCCCGCCTCGACGTCAACGGCGCGCTGCGCGAGGAAGGCCGGAGCGGGACGGCCGGCCGGAGCACCAACCTCGTCCGGCGCGTGCTCGCGACCGCGCAGGTCACGATTGCGTTCGTGCTGCTCATCGGCGCGGGCCTGCTCCTGTCGAGCTTCCGCGAAGTGCTGCGGATCGATCCGGGCTTCGTCTCGACCGGCGTCGTCACGGGATCGATCGCCCTGCCGCAGACGGCGTACACGGACGAGCAGCTGTTGCCGTTCACGGTTCAGCTGCTGGCCGCCGTGCGCTCCCTGCCCGGCGTGCGCGCCGCCGCGCTGACGTCGACCGTGCCCCTGTCCGGCGATCACAACGACTCGGTCGTCATCGCCGAAGGGCGGCCGATGAAGGAAGGCGAATCCCTGGTCTCGCCGAACGTCACTACCGTGAGCGACGGCTACTTCGAGGCGATGGGCACGGGCCTGGTCCGCGGCCGCTTCTTCGATACTCACGACGACGCGAAGAACCAGCTGGTCGCGATCGTCGACGATCGCCTCGCCCGGCACTTCTGGCCGGACAAAGACCCGATTGGTCAGAGGTTCTACCAGCCGAACAGCCCGGAGAACGTCGCGCATCCCGGCCCCGATGTGAAGTTCTACACCGTCGTCGGGGTCGTCCGCGAAGTGCAGTTCGACGGCCTGGCGACCGACCGCACGCCCGTCGGCGCCGTGTACTACCCGTACGCCCAGTCGCCCGATCGCGGGTTCAGCCTGACGGTGAAATCGGCCGAGGCCACGACGACGGTCGTGCCGGCCATTCGAAAGGCGCTGGCCGCGATCGATCCGGCGCTGCCCTTCTACTCGGTCCGGACGCTGGACGACTACGTCAGCCAGTCGCTGATGCCTCGACGCGTGCCCATGCTGCTCGCGGCCGCGTTCGCCGTCGTGGCGCTGCTGCTGTCGGCGATCGGCATCTACGGCGTGCTGGCCTACGGCGTCGCACAGCGACGGCGCGAGATCGGCATCCGCCTGGCGCTCGGCAGCACGGGGGCGCAGGTGTTCGCGCACGTGCTGCGCGAGGGCGCGCGCATCGTGGGAGTCGGTCTCGCGCTCGGCTTCGTGGCGCTGCTCGGGCTGCGGCACGTGCTGACGGCCGTGCTCTACGGCGTCACGCCGCTCGATCCGACCGTGCTCACCATCGTCGCCGTCGGGCTCGCGCTCGTGGCGCTCCTCGCGGTAACCATCCCCGCGAGACGCGCGTCGCGCGTGAGCCCCGTCGTCGCGCTGACCGACTGACCGTCTACTCCGCCTGAATGGCGACCAGCGGATCGACGCGCATCGCGCGCCTCGCCGGCACGTAGCACGCGAGCGCGGCGACCACCAGCAGCACGGCCGAGGTCGCGACGAAGCTCAGCGGATCCGAGGGCTGGACCTCGAACAGCATCGTCCGCACGAGGCCGGTCAGCGCGAGCGCGCCGGCCACGCCAAGCGCCACGCCGATGAGCGCCAGCTTCATGCCGCCACCCAGGACCATGCCGAGCACCTGGCTCGGCTTTGCGCCGATGGCCATCCGCAAGCCGATCTCTCGCGTGCGCTGGCTGACGGTGTAGGCGACGACGCCGTAAAGACCGACGGCGGCGAGAAAGAGCGCCACCCCGGCGAACAGCACGAGCAGAAGCATCGAGAACCGCCGCTGGGCGACCGAGTCGCTGACCACGGTCGCAAGCGGCGTCACCGAGTACGCCGGCAGGTTGGAATCGAGCTCGCGCACCAACTGCCGCACGGGGCCGCTCAGCGCGGAGGGATCGCCCGCTTTCGCACGGGCAAGCACCCACATCGTGCTGAAGTCGTCCTGCGGCATCGGCACGTACATGGTCGGCGCGGCCGTCGAGTCGAGGCCCGTGTAGTGCACGTCGCCGACGACGCCCACGATGTCGTAGAAGCCGTCCACGCCATTGCCGATGTCCAGGCCCTGGCCGATCGGATCGCTGTCAGGAAAGAACTGCCGGACGAACGCCTGATCGACCACGGCGACGTGCTGGCTCTTGTCGGTGTCCTGCAGCCCGAACGCACGGCCGCGGATGACAGGGACCTGGAGCGCGTCGAAGTAGTGCGCGCTGACCGTGCGGTAGTTGGCGGAGGGGCCCTCCCCCGGCTTCGCCTCCGCGCGCCCGCGAATCTCGAACGACAGCACGTAGTTGCCGCGCATCGGCAGCGTCTGCACGGCCGCGGCCGACTGCATCCCCGGCTGCCCCTCGAGCCGATCGATCAAAGTGTTGAAGAACGCCAGGTGCTTCTCTGGCGTCGCATAGGCGGCCTGCGGCAGCGAGACCTGGAACGCGAGGACGTTGTCCGACCGGAAACCGGGATCCACGTTCGTGAGCCGGCCGAAGCTCCGCAGCAGGAGCGTCGCGCCTGTCAGCAGGATGATCGACAGCGCCACTTCCGCGACGAGCAATCCGTTGCGCACCCAGCGGCCGCCCGACGTCGACGAGGACCGCCCGCCCTCCTTGAGGACCGTGCCGACGGTCGCGCGCGAGGCCTGCCAGGCCGGCGCGAGGCCGAACAGGATGCCGGTCACGATCGACGCGAGCGCTGCGAACGCGAGCACGGTGCCATCGAGCCGGATGTCAGCGGCGCGCGGGATGCCGCCGGCGCTCAGCGTCTGGATGGGCACGATGGCGAGATAGCCGAGCACGATGCCCAGCGCGCCGCCGGCCACGGCGAGCACCAGGCTCTCCGACAGCATCTGGACGGCCAGGCGGCGCCGGCCGGCGCCGAGCGCGGTGCGAATCGCAATCTCCTTCTCGCGGACCGACGCGCGCACGAGCAGCAGGTTGGCGACGTTCGCACACGCAATCAGCACGACGACGCCCACGGCGCCGAAGAGCGTCAGGAGCGCCGGACGGATGGCGCCGACGATCTGCTCCTGCAGCAGTACGACCCGGGCGGATTCGTTGGCGCTCGTGTTCGGATACTGGACGGCCAGCCGCTCCGCAATCCCCTTCATCTCGGTGCTCGCGCGCTCGAGCGTGACGCCGGGCTTGAGCCGGGCGACCACGCCGAGAAAGTGGCCGCCGCGGCTGGCCTTGGCCGGGTCGAGGCCGATCGGCCGCCAGAATTCGACCGTGCGTGTCGGGAAATAGAAGTCCGGCGGCATCACGCCGATGATCGTCACGGGCGCGCCGCTCACCGACACGGACCGGCCGATGACGCCGGGATCGCCGCCAAATCGCTGCTGCCAGGCGCTGTGACTGAGGACGATCACCCCCGGCGCGCCCGGCTGGTCCTGCTCGGCCGTGAACGACGTCCCGAGCATCGGCGACACGCCAAGCAGCTGGAACAGATCCCACGAGACCTGCAGCCCCTGCACGCGGTCGGGACCGTTCTCGCTGGCGAACGTCCCGCTGGTCCCGGCGTAGGTGGCCAGCCGCTCGAAGACGGTGTTCTGCGCGCGCCAGTCGAGGAAGTTTGCGGGCGCGACGGAGAACAACCCGTACTGCGGGACGATCTCGTGGACGCGCACGAGGCGGTCCGACTCCGGATACGGCAGCGGCCGGAACAGCACGCCGTTCACGACGCTGAAGATCGCCGTGGTCGCGCCGATCCCGAGGGCGAGCGTCAGCACCGCGACGATCGTGAACCCGGGCGATTTGATCAGCTGACGGACGGCGTAGCGGGTGTCCCGCAGAGCGTGGGCGAACATCATGCCTCCTCGAGGGGTGACGGATCGGGCTTCCAGGGCGGAAATCAGGCGATCGGGACGCGGCCGGACGTGCGGCCAGTCCGCGCGCAGGACGTCGCTGGCCATGCGCGCCCAGTCGGTGACCTGCGCGCGCGCGAACGTGTCGGCGGCGGGGGCGTCGAGCCCGCGCGCCAGCGCGTCGCGGTTGAAGTCTTCGAGCTGCGCGGCGATTTCGCGGACGATGCGGGCCTCGCGCTCAGGCGTGAGGTCGTCGATCCGCAGGTGCGTGCGGACGTAGGCCTGCCAATCACGCATCGCCCGCATCCATCACGTCGTTGACGGCGGCGATGTACACCTTCCACGTCGCGCGCTGCGCCGCGAGCACGCGCCGGCCGTCGCGCGTGAGCCGGTAGAAACACCGTCCGCGCTCCCCGGGCTTCTCCACCCAGCGGCCTTTCAGCCAGCCGCGGTTTTCGAGCCGCAGCAGCGTCGGGTACAGCGTCGGCAGCGCGAACGTCAGGCGCCCGCCAGACCGCGATTCGATCAGCTTGCCGATTTCGTAGCCGTGCCGGGGGCGCGCCTCGACGAGCGACAGCACCAGCATCTCGATGCTGCCCTTCTTCAACTCGGGACTGAACATGACCGTACGCCTCCCTATATGTAGGGACGCGTAGTATGACGGAGCGCGCGGGACAAAGGTTGGCAGCGGCGGCCGTCCGATTTCGAACGATCGCCTAACGGCCGGTCGGCCGGCGGAGCGCCCCGTTCAGTACCGACGCCAGCCGCACGCCGGCGAGCTCGAGCTGGTGATCAATCGCGAGCAGGGCCTTGTCCTGGTACATCCTTCGACAGCGGCACGGGCGTCGTCGGCGGCCCGCCAGGCGTGAAGCCCGGGTACTGGTAGGCGTATTCGACCGCGATCTGGTGCGACTGCTCCGCCCAGCCGACGAAATCGATCGGGACCCCGAGAATGCGCTGGCCCGTGAACTCCGCGGTCAGCGTGTCGAGGTACCCGACTTCGTCTGGATTCTTGACGCCGATCAGCCGGCTGTCCCACACCGCGTGGAGGTTCACGCGCTGCCCCGGGGGCGGCGGCGGCTGCCCGACCATCGTCACCATGACGTCGTTGCCCCCACGGTCGTGGTTGTCGATGGCGTGCAGCGGCTGGTGGAGATCCCCCATCAGGTGAATCACCCACTTGAGCGCCTCGCGCCGCCGCGCGACCGGAAGCGAGACGTCGGCGAGCGCCCGGCGCTCGCGCTCGAGCGCGGCGACGACGCAGTCGCCCTGCGGCGTCGGCTTGCAGTCGCGGTTCGCGTCGTAGTGGAACTCGCCGAACGGAATGTCCACGAAGTGCCAGTTGTAGGTTTCCGGCCGCTCGGAGCGCACCTCGTCGGCCCACGTTGCGACCGCTACGAAGTCCTCGGTCCCCAGCAGGTCCTGCGCCGCCGCCTTCGCTTCCGGCGCCAACCGCTGCAGCGCGAGGCGCGCGACGATGTGGTGCCCTTCCGGGCCCCACCCGTGCGCCACCGGCGACATCAGAAGCACGGCCGCGGCCACGACCACCACGAGTCGACGCATGATCCCTTTCTCCGTTTGCAGTCTACCGCACGCTTGCGGAAATGGGTGAATGAGTGAATGAGTGGCCGGAGCATCGCGACTATGGACATTTTGTCCACATTGAGCTAGCCTGCGTCGCATGCCCGAATCGTGGCGCGCCGAGGCGTTCCTTCCGCTGCCGACCGACGCGCTCTACATCCTGCTCGCGCTCGCCGCCGGGCCGCGGCATGGCTACGGGATCATCCGTGACGTCGAGGACCGCTCGGCGGGCGAAGTCGTGCTGCAGACCGGGGCGCTCTATCGCATGCTGCGGCGGCTGCTGCGCGACGACCTGATCGAGCCCTGTCCGGCGCCCGACGACGACGACGACGGCGGCGACCCGCGGCGCCGGTACTACCGTCCCACCCGGCGCGGGCGGCTCGTCCTCGACGCCGAGGTCTCGCGCATGTCGCGCATCGTCCGCGCCGCGCGGCTGACCGAGGCTGGCAAGCGGCCCAAGCTCACATGAGAGCGCGCATCTTCCGCCGATCGCGCATCTTCCGCGTGCTGCTCGTATGGCTGCCGGCCGAGTTTCGCGCGCGCTTCCGCGACGAGCTGCTCGCGACGGCCGATGCCGCCGATCGCGCGCATCCCCTTCGGCCGCGCGACGCGCCCGCGGCCGTCGTCGATGCACTGATCACCGTGGTCACGATTCGGCGCGAGATGCGCGCGGAACGCCGGCACGAGGCCGGACGGCCGCGGAGGCCACTCATGGACGGACTGCTGCAGGATCTGAGATTCGCGGCGCGAGGTCTCCGCAAGGAGGCCGGGCTCACCGCCTTTGTCATTGCGGCGCTGACGCTCGGCATCGGCGCGAACGCGGCGATGTTCGGCATCGCCGACCGGCTGCTCCTCACCGGACCTCGCCTGATTCACGACCCCGATCGGGTCGTCCGGCTGTATCTGACGGTGCAGCCGCCCGGGCGCGTGCCCGTCACGATTTCCGGCTTCGGCAACGTGACGCTACGACCTGACGCGGCGATCGACGTCGAGCCTGAGCGCGCTCGCGACCTACGCGATCGATCAGGTGGTCGTCGGCGACGCCGCGGACGCCCACGCCGTGCCGGCCGGCTTCGCCTCCGAAACACTGTTCCCGCTGCTCGGCGTCCAGCCGCGGCTGGGCCGGTTCTTCCCCGCCGGCGAAAACGGCCCTGACGGCGGCGCCCACGTCGTCGTGCTCGGCTATCACACCTGGCTCGGCGCGTTCGGCGGTGCGGCCGACGCGATTGGCCGGACGCTGACGATTCGCGGCGAGCCGTGCACGGTGATTGGCGTCGCGCCGGCCGGGTTCACGGGACCGCAGTTCGGACCAGTGGATCTCTGGCTGCCGATGAATCTCAAGAGCCAGCGGACGACCAACGACTGGCTGACGACGTGGAACGCGGAGTGGCTGGAGATCGTCGGCCGGCTGGCGCCCGACGTCACGCCCGCACAGGCGACCGACGAGCTGACCGGCATCTTCGATCGCGGCTACACCGGATCGCGGCCGGAGTTCACGCGCGCGCGGCTCTCGGTCGGCGCGTTGTCGGCCAACGACGCCGGCGTCGAGGCGCCGGAGGTCAGGGTCGTGCGGTGGCTCTCCGGCGTCGCCGCGATCGTACTGCTGATTGCCAGCGCCAACGTCGCCAACCTGCTGCTGGCGCGCGGCGTCCGCCGATCGCGCGAGATTGCGGTTCGCGCGGCGCTTGGCGCCAGCCGCGCCCGGCTGGCACGGCTGCTCCTGACCGAAGCGCTGCTGCTCTCGGCGGCCGGCGCCATCGGCGGCCTCGCCGTCGCGTACGGCCTCGGCACTGTGGCGCGTCGGGTCGTCTTCCCGTGGGTCGATTGGACCTCGTCGCCAGTGGACGCTCGCGTCCTGGTGGCTTCCGCCGTGCTGGCCGTCGCCACGGGTCTGCTCGTCGGCGTGCTGCCCGCGTGGCGAATCTCGCAGGCCGATCTGAGTGACGCGCTTGAAGCGCGGGGCTCGCGAGGGCGGCGGCGATCGATCGCGCGCACGCCACGCGCTGACGATCGCGCAGGCGACGCTCTCGGTCGTGCTCCTGATTGGCGCCGGACTGTTCGTGCGCAGCCTGTGGAACGTGCAGACGCTGCCGCTCGGCTTCGATCCGGATCGCGTGCTCCGCGCCGAGATTAACCGCCCGGGGCTCTCGCAGATTGCCGATCCGGCGGCGCGCGCGGCCGAACGCACGCGCCGCGCGGACGCCGATGTCGCCGTCCTCGACGACATCCGCCGGCTGCCCGGCGTGGACCGCGCGAGCCTGGCCGTCGGCACGCCGTTCGGCAACCGCTTCACGGTGAAGGTGGTCGTGCCGGGCGTGCCGTCGCTGCCACAGCTGCCGTCCGGGCCGCCCAGCGTCAGCGCGGTGACGGCCGACTACTTCGCCACTGTCGGTACGCGGATTCTGCGTGGCCGGGCGTTCGGTCCGCAGGACCATGCCGGCAGCGAGCCGGTCGCCATCGTGAGCGACACGATGGCCCGGGCGATCTGGCCGGATCGCGACGCGATTGGACAATGCGTGATCGCGGGCGACGGCCCGACGCCGCCGTGCGCGCGCATTGTCGGCGTCGCCGAGGACACGCACCGCGACGGACTGCGGGAGCCGCCGGTCATGCACTACTACATTCCGTTCGGACAGGAGGTCGGCTTCGGCGGCACCGTCGTGCTCGTGCGATCGTCAGACAATCCCGAACATCTGGCGCCGGCACTCCGGCGGACGCTGGTGGACCACGACCCATCGATCCGGTACGTCGGCCTCGCCACCATCCGGGCGGCGATCGATCCCGAGACCCGGCCCTGGCGTCTCGGCGCGGCGGTCTTCGTCTCCGCCGGCCTGCTGGCACTGCTCGTGGCGGCAGTCGGGATCTACAGCGTCATGTCCTACCTCGTCGCCGATCGCACGCGCGAGATCGGCGTGCGGCTGGCGCTCGGCGCCAGCGCGGGCCATGTCGCCCTACTCATCCTCCGCGGCAGCGTCGGCATGGCGGCCATCGGCGTCGGCATCGGGTGCCTGGCGGCCGCCGCTCTGAGTCCGCTCGTCGAGCCGCTGCTCTTCCAGGTCTCCGCGCGCGACCCGCTGGTGTACCTGGCCGTCGCCGTCCTGTTGCTGGTCGTCGCGCTGTGCGCGGGGGTCCTGCCAACCGCTCGCGCCAACCGGGTCGATCCCCTGGAGGCCCTGCGGGTGGATTGAAGAGCCGGTCGCCGCCGGCCGCGTCCAGGTTTAGACTGCAAGGACGAGGTGAATCGTGACGCGACGCCACTGCACCACCGTGCTGCTGCTCCTCCTGTCGGCGGTCTGCCTGGGTCAGACAGGCATGCGGGCGCAGACCGGACCACTACCGACCATCGACACCGTGCTCGACAAGTTCATCGCGGGAAGCGGCGGCCGCGCGGCGCTCCAGAAGATCACGTCGATCAACGCCAAGGGCACGGTCACGATCGAGGGCATGAATCTCGACGGCACGATCGAACTGCTTCAGAAGGCGCCTGACAAGGCGCTGACAACCGTCGATCTGCAAGGCGTGGGTCAGCAGCGTGACGGATTCGACGGCACGGTCGGCTGGTCCGAGGATCCGCAGAACGGCGTCCGCGAGAAATCCGGCGTGGAGCTGGCCGAGGCCCGGCGGTCCGCGACGTTTGGCCGCGAGCTGAAGATGAAGGACCTCTACGCGTCGATGACCGTCACCGGCCGCGAGAACGTCGGTACCAGACCTGCGTACGTGGTCAAGGCCGAGACCGCTGACGGCGCGCCCGTCACGCTCTACTTCGACGCCGAGTCCGGGTTGCTCGTGCGCCAGATCGCGACGAGCGAGACGCCGCAGGGCCCGCTGCAGGTCGACACGACCTACGACGACTTTCGGCCGGTGGACGGCGTGAAGCGCCCGTTCGCAATCCGCCGGGCCACGTCGGTCTACAACGTGACGATTACGATCACCGACATCAAGCACAACATCCCGATTGACGACGCCGTGTTCAAGATGCCGAAGTAGGAGCGTGACGTTCCGGCCATACTCCCCCGCCGACCTCGCGTCGTGTCTGCGACTGTTCGACGCCAACTGCCCGGTGGCATTCGCGCCAAATGAGCGAGAGGACTACGTGCATTTCCTGGCGAGTCCGCGGGGCCCGTACGACGTCGCCGTCGTCGGCGACGAGATCGTCGGTGCCGCGGGTCTCGAGCGGGACGGCGTCGATGGCCTCGCCATTCGCTGGATCCTGGTCGATCCGGCGTGGCAGGGGCACGGCCTTGGCCGCGCGTTGATGACCCATCTGATGGCGGAAGCCGAGCGGCGCGGCGTCCGCCGGCTGGCCATCGCGACGAGTCATAAGTCGGCGGCGTTTTTCGCCAGGTTTGGCGCCGTCGCGCTCGAGACCACCGTGGACGGCTGGGGACCGGGGATGCACCGGATCGACATGGTGCTGAGGCTCGAATGAGCCGGAATCAGGCGGCGCCGATCTGCCGGCTGATGTCCGCAGCTTCCGCGTCGCCAAGGCCTGGCGAGAAGTGTCGGATGCGGTCCATCAGATCGGGCGTTTCGAAGTACGCCGCGGCGCACGGCAGGTGGACGAAGCCGGCGGGATTGAAGCGGCCGTCCTCGTAGAAGACGAGCGAGATCCGCCAATCGTCCTTGGCGATCGGCTCGCGGCACTGGCGGCAGGCGGCGCGCCCCGAGGGCGCGCGCGCGACGGCGCTCAATCGCGGCAGCCGGTGATGCGCGGCGCCCAGGCGCGCGTCCCGCAGCCGCGCCTCGCGATCGGGCACGGCGCCCTCACCGGCCTCGAGCATCTCGATCACGGGCTCGGGCCGCCGGAAGGCCGCGCATCGCAGGTGATACCAGTGCGTCATCTCGGCGTTGTCGTCGGCGAAGGGATTGGGCAGCCGCTCGCCGAAGCGCAGGTCTCCCGCCGCGATCCGCGCGCCGCAGCCGCGGCACTTGGCGCGCCCGGAGGCTGCCGCTTCGATCACGTGGGCCATCTCGCTGCTCCTACTTCACGCCGTGGTTAGCCTTCACCGCGGCGAAGTCGCTCGCAAGATCTTCCGGAAGTGGGATCGCGCGCTTGTCCTCGAACGCCGTCATCTTGCCGTCCCTGAACGCGTACAAGTTGACGTCGTCGGCCGCCGGATCGAGGAACAGGTGATAGTCGACGTCGAAGCAGTGCTGCGCCTGACAGCCGTTGGCGTGATACACGCCGTCCACGACGGACAATGGCGACTCGGTCTGCCAATCCTGGAGCAACGTCTGGTACCGCTCCTGCCCCATCAAGGCCTTGAGCCGTGCGGCCAGGATGGGAATCTTCAGCAGGCCGCTGGTCGTCGGCGGCTTGTTCAAGTACTGGCTCAGGTCGGGCAGACCTGTCGGCATCGGCGGACGAGTGGCCACCGGCGCGGGAGTCGCGACGGCTGGCGGCGGCGCGGGGCTCGCGACGGCTGGCGGCGGCGCGGGCGTGGCCGCGGGGACCGACGTCGCCGAGTGATTCCGCCCGCATGCCGCCAGAGCCACGGCACACAGCGCTGCAAGAACGGCTCGTCGCTTGGTCACGGCTGCAGGCGAATCCTACCAAAAGGACTCCGGCGGCCGCGTTTCGGCTGGTTTGGGCGCGCGGACTCACAATGGTGGCGTCGCCTTCGACGCCGGTGCGGTGGTGCGGGGCTGACGCGTGGATGACGTGGGACGCTGTCGGTCGCGCCGGCGTTCTACCGCCGGTTGTCGAGCGGCGCCCACTCGCCCGACTGGATGAAGCTGGCCCAGTAGTACGGATGCGACCAGTCGGGGCGCCCGAGCAGCTTGAGCTTCGCCTGCCGCAGCGCGTCGCCGCGGCCCAGGCCGGCGCGCAGGCCGCGGTAGTACGCGGTCATCGTCTCGCGCGTGACGCGATCGCTCACCGGCCACAGGCTCATGACGAGCGTCTCGGTGCCCGCGAGGACGAACGCGCGCCGCAGCCCGTAGACGCCCTCGCCGTTGCGCACTTCGCCGACGCCCGTGTCGCACGCCGACAGCGTGACCAGCTGCGTGCCCCACAGGTTGAGGCCGGCGGCCTCGAGTGCGGTCAGCACGCCGTCGCCGTCGGCGCCGTGCCGCAGGTTGGCGCCCGCCAGCGCCAGGCCGGATCGCAGCAGCGGATTGGGCAGCGCCGTCGCGTCTTCCAGAAAGAAGCCGTGCGACGCGATGTGCAGCAGCCGTGGCGCGTCGAGCTGCGACAGCCTCGCCTCGGTGGCATCGCGTCCGACGACGAGATCGGCGCCGGGAAACAGCGCCTTGATCGCTTGCGCCTCGAGCGCCGCGCTCGGCAGCGGCGCGAAGTACATCGCGCCCGGCCCGTCGCCCGCCGACCGCGCCGAATCGCCGCCGCCTGGAACGCGCGGGGGCTCGCCGAACCAGCGGATTGCCGACGATCACCGGATTGGAGCGGCTGGTGCGCGGCACCTCGAGCCGGAGCAGGTCGCGTCCGCTCGTGAGGTAGGTCACCGCGTACCGCTGGATGAGGTACCGCCCGTCTTCGCCGACCAACGCATCGAACGGCACCAGGTTCAGCGGGCCGTCTGGCGCCACGAGCAGACGGGTCGCGTCGCCGAGGGCCGATCGCAGGGGCGCCATGACCAGGCGGTCCAGGTCGCGCGCCGTCGTCTTGACGTCCAGGCACCGCGGGTCGCGCAGCGCTTCGCGGAACCTGTCGATGGCGGTGTCGATCGCCGCCGCCGGTCCGAGATCGAACCCGACGGGCGCCTCGCGCCGGCGGATCACGTAGGCGGCGTAGTGCGGCGGCCCGTAGGCCTCGGCGTTGTGCTCGATCTTCGGATTGAACGGCCGGTACACCGCAAACTCGATGAGCGCGGCCTCGTCGGGAATCGCCCCGCGCACGGCCTCGACCGTGACGGGCATCATCTGCGCCCGAAACTCCGCGCTGCGCGCGCCCAGATCCTGCTCGAGGCGCTCCTTGCGGGACTCCAGATCGTGAATCGCCCGCAGCCGCTCGGCGGGGGCCAGGTCCGGACGCGGCGTGAGCGCCGCCTTGGAGAGCGCCGCGTTGGCGGCGCGAAGCTCGTCGAGCACGGCGATGTCCGCGGCGTCCGCGTGGCGGCGCACCGTCGCGAACGTGTCGGCCATCGCGTCCAGGACGCGTCCCTTGCGTTGCAGCAGGACGAGCGCCGCCAGCCCGGCGGCGTCGGCGTTCTCCGGCGCGAGATCGAGGTTGAGCGAGATCGTCCGATCGGTCCGCTCGGCCATCGCCCGCGCGGACGCCAGGCGCGCCCGCTCCGACCCGATCGACAAATCGAGCGCAAGCTGCAGCTCGACGAGCGCATCGGCGCGGCGCTGGTATTCGATCGCGTGCGGCAGGTCGCCGATGCCGGCGTAGGCCCTCGCCAGATTGCCGGTGGACAGCAACGTGCCGCGCTCGTAGGGTCCGCCCGTCGCTTCCCAGATGTGCAGCGCTCGGAGCTGCGTCTCAATCGACGTGGCGACGTCGCCCATCGACCGGGACACGTTGGCCAGGTTCACGAGCAGCGCCGCCACATCGGGGCTGTCCGGACCTTCGAGGCGCTCGCGGATGGCCAGCGCCCGCAGCTCGTAGGCCTTCGCCGTCTCGTAGTCCTTGCGCTCGCGCGCGACGATGCCCAGATTCTGGAGCGTCGTCGAGACGTAGAAGCTGTCGGGCCCGCGCAGCCGCTCCCCCATCTCGAGCGCGCGATGGAGGCAGACGTCGGCCAGCGCATAGTCGCCGGCCTCGCGGTACAGGTTGCCGAGGTTGTTGAGCAGGCCGGCATACGTGAGGCTCTGATCCTCGTGGATGGCCTCGGTGATCGCCATCGCCTGCAGGACCAGCTCCCGAGCGCGCTCGACGTCGCCCGCGTCGTCGCGAAGATTCGCGAGCGTCACGAGGTTGCGGAGATACCAGAGGTGCTGGTGTCCGAGCGTGCGCTCGAAGACGTCCTGGGCCTGCCGGGCCATCGCCTCGGCCTGCAGCCGGCGCCCCGTCCGCTCGTACAGCAGCGCCAGGCGCGATCGCACGACGGCGTCGAAGGGATCGCCGGTGCCGACCGTCCGGTCGAGCGTCGTGATCGCCCGGTCGAGATACGTCTCGGCGGCGGCATTGTTGCGCCGTTCGAGTGCGTTGTCGCCAAGCGCGTACACGACATGCATCGTCTCGAGCGACTCCGGCCCGCGGGCGCTCTCGACGAGCGCCAACGCCCGCTCCAGCTCCGCGCGGGCCTCGTCGAAGCGATCCGAGCCGCCGAGCTCGGCCGCACGAACGAGGAGCGCGCGCGCGGCCTGCGCGTCGCGATCCGCACTCGTCGCCGGGTGTCGATCGTGGAGGTGGATGGCAAACGCCCCGGGCGCCGCGGCACCCGGGGCGGGCTTGACGACGACTGTGTACGTGCCGCCGGCGCTGGACGCGATGTCGATGTCTTCGGTGCCCTGGCCCGTGAGGTTGTCGTCGAATCGCGCGACGACGGATCCCGCCGGATCGCGGACTTCGACGAGCACGTCGATGCCGTGCTGCTCGACCATCACGCGCACGTACTCGCCGGGAGACAGAGCAACCCGGAAGATCTCGCTCTGCCCGAACGAGAGGCTGCGTTCCACCGGCGGACCGGCCGACAGTGCCAACGGATCCTGCGGGCCCGCGGACGGACCGGCCGCACACAGTGCGACCAGGACGAGCGCCGCCGGCAGGCCTCGCGCGCGCATTACTTCGGGACGACCTCGAACACGTAGCTCGCGACCAGATCGGCGCCGGCCGCGGCAGACTCGCCTTCGAGCTCGAGCGCGTAGTGCTGAGGCTTGAGCAGCGACGCCGGCACGGCGACGGGCACGACCGATCCGTCGCCTCGGACAACGGGCCGAGTCCATTCGCTGCGCCAGAGCACGCGATCGGTGCCGGGATCCTTCATCGTCACGCGGTACCGTGAGAAGTCGCGGGTTTCAAGCGCCAGGTGAAGCGCGACCCGGGTCCTCTCCGCCGGCAGCGGCACGCGTGCGACGGCGCTCACCGCGCGCGTCTCCGGCAACAGGATGAACGCCGGAGTCGTGTCGGTCGTGCCCGGCGGGTTGTCGGCGGGCGCGGACGCTGGCGCCCGCCCGGATTCAGGCGCCGATGGGGCCGGAACCGGCCGCAGCTGCCCTGGCCGGATTCCGGGCGCGCCCGAGGCGGCGCCCGAGGCGAGGTTCGGCGCCGCGGGCCCGGGAACCGTGGCGGCTCGGCGGCTGAGCCATCCGGCGATAACCGCCAGCACGACGACCGCTGCCGCGGCCGCCCACAGAATGCCGCGGGATTCCGCGGACGGGTGGCCACGGCGACGGGCCCCGACGGGGGCACGAGCCGAAGCTCGGGCCGGGCTTCGGTGCGCTCGACCGCCCGGTTGAAGCCGCGGGCCAGGGCCACGCGCTCCCTCCGGCGCGGCGACGCCATGTAGTAGCGCTCGAACTGCTGGCGGGTCTCGGCGTCGAGGTCGCCTCGAATGTAGGCATCGACAAGGTCGTCCTCCGCGGCTCGGAGCCGCCAGGCGACGTCGTCGTCGGCAATCGTCATCGCTTCAATCGGGTCGGCGTCCTCGTCGGACAGCCGCCCGAGCAGGTACGCTTGGATCTGCTCGTCGGTCGGTGGTTTTTCAGTTGGTTCGGCCATGGCTCGTCATGAATTGGGGGTTGACAGCCTGATAGGCACGATCGCGTCAAAACCTTTCACGCCCGCCGCTCCCGGCCGCAGGCGCCGACGCACGACTCGAGAGCGGCCCGGACCCGGCTGGCCCGAATCGCCAGCGCGTTCATCGTGATGCCGAGCTTTTTGGCGAGATTCTGGCGGCACTCGATTTTCTGCCGCCTGCTGTCCCGGTAGGTACTCGAGGACCAGCTCCCGCTGGTCGCTCCTGAGCTCCTGAAGGCAGCGGTCCAGGCACGCAAGGCGGTGTTCGCGGGACCGAGCCTCGTCGTCGGCCACCGGCGACCGCGGGTCGCGCAGCATGGCCGGATCGATGCCGGACGCGCCGGCGGTGGCCCGATCCCGGCGGAGGTCCTCGAGCAGGACGAACCGGGCGATGATGTAACAGTAACGGGCGGGCGGGGTGACCGCGATGGCACCGTCGGCCTCCAGCGTGCGCGCGACGCGGTTCAGCGTCTCGTCAGCCAGCTCGTCCGCGGACCGCCGATTGCGCCGGTCGAAGTAGCCGACGAGGCGGCGCCGCATCTCGAGGTAGGACTCGCCGTTCGAGTCCGGTCCATCATCGAGCCACTTCAGCAACCGACTGAACGCTAGAGGGCTCAGGCCCCGCTCTTCCTGCACTTGATGTTGTGGAGACAACTGGCGGTTTCTCTTCCTGGGGAACGAAGCATCGTACTCCACGCCACCGCACCGGCGCGCTCTGACGCGCTCTGAAAGGTTTTCATCACTCGCGCGCTACCCGATTGTGCGCGTGGTTCGTTCGACACCGTCGTAACCGTTTGCCCTTCTCCGTGCGGGCGGGCTGCGCGCATCTTCCGATCTTCTGCTGACACGAAAGGACACCGATGGCCGAAGACGTGACCCGTCTATCGTTTGCGGGCGCTGCTGCAGTCATGCGCTATCCCGGCGTCGTCCGACAGTCGGCGATGCGGACGACGCTCGCCGGGCTCATCGGCAACACCCTCGAGTGGTTCGACTTCGCGGTCTACGGCTACTTCGCGACCGATATCGGACGACAGTTCTTTCCGACGTCGAGCGCGACCGCCCAGCAGCTTCTCGCGTTCGCGGTGTTCGGGATTGGCTTCGCCGCGCGACCGGTCGGCAGCGTGGTGCTGGGGATTGTCGGCGATCGGATCGGCAGGCGCGCGTTGCTGACGTCGTCCATCCTGCTGATGGGCGTCGCGACGCTGCTCATCGGCCTGCTCCCGACATATGCCCAGATCGGCGCGCTCGCGCCGTTGCTGCTCGTCACGCTGCGGCTCGTGCAGGGTTTCTCTGTTGGCGCGGAGTTCACGGGATCGATGGTGTACACCACCGAGCTGGCCGCACCGGATCGACGCGGGCTGATTGGCAGCTCGGCGGCCGCCGGCGTCTCGCTCGGGTTCATCCTCGGATCGGCGTCGGCCTGGCTGGTCAACACTCTGGTCGCGCCCGGTGAGTCGATCGACTGGCGCTGGCGGCTGCCCTTTCTCGCGAGCATTCTGCTCGTGGCGGGCGGGTGGTTCCTGCGCCGCGGCCTTCAGGAGACGGCGGAAGGCGTCAAGGCCTCGGCCGCGCGACCGCCCGTGGCCCGGTCGCTCCTGGCCGACTGGCGGCCGATGATCGAGACGTTCGGCATCGCCGCGATGAACAACGCGGTCTACTACCTGATCTTCACCTTCGTGGTGGATCTCCGGAGTCACTCGGAGGGCGGCGCGGTCTTTCTGCTCGCCAACACGCTCAGCCTGGTCGTCGTGCTGTTCTCGAAGGCGTTCGGCGGCTGGCTCTCCGACTACGTCGGCCGGCGGCGCCTGATGATCGCGCTCACGGTGCTGATGATCGCCTCCGTCGCACCGCTCGTCGATCTGATGATGCACGGCTCGGTCATGGCGTTCGCCGTGAGCCAGGCGCTGCTGGCGATTCCGATCGGGATGGCCGGTGGGCTGCAGGGGTCGATGATCGTCGAGATCTTTCCGCTGCGGACGCGTGTGACGTCGATGAGCGTGGCCTACAGCGTGACGCTGGCGCTGGCGGGCGGATCGGCGCCCCTCGTCTCCTCGTGGCTGATCAGCCGGCTCGGGTACGATCTGGCGCCCGCATGGTACGTGATTGCCCTGGGTGTGCTCGGCCTGGCGATCATGTGGCCGATGCGCGAGACCAATTCGCGCGCTCTCGACTGCTAGGGGCAGCGCGCGCGCGTCAGGTCAGGCGCGGCGCTCGGAGCGCTCGTCGAGCAGCGCGGCAATGGCCGACGGGTCGGCGGGTTTCGTCAGATGCGCGTCGAAACCCGCCGCGAGGGCCCGGCGCCGGTCGCCGTCCTGCCCCCAGCCGGTGATCGCGACCAGCAGCGTGCGCGCGGTCGCCGCCTCGCGGCGGAGACGCCGCGCCACTTCATAGCCGTTCAGATCGGGCATGCCGATGTCGAGCAGCGCGACCTCGGGCTGAAATGCGGCGGCCTCGGCCAGCGCGGCGCGGCCATCGGACGCGACCCGGACGTCGTGTCCATCGGAGCGGAGAAACGTCGCCAGCATGTCGGCGGCGTCGCGATTGTCGTCCACGACGAGAATGCGGCACGGCGCGCCCGCCGAGCGCGCGGCCGGTGCCGATGCCGCTGCCGCTGCCGCGGGCGCGCCGACTCGCGGAAGCCTCACGATGAACTCCGCGCCGTGACCGAGGCCAGCGCTCTTCGCCTGAACGGATCCGCTGTGCAGCTCCGCGAGCGTCTTGACGAGCGCCAGCCCAAGGCCGAGCCCGCCGTGCTGAGAATTGCCGATCTGCACGAAGCGATCGAAGACCCGGCCGAGGTCCTCCGGCGCGATTCCCTCGCCCGTGTCGCGTACGGCCACGGCGACCGACGAGGCATCGGCGCTGACCTCCACGAAGACGGTCTCCCCGGCATCGCTGTAGCGCACGGCGTTGGTCAGCAGGTTGACGATCATCTGCACGAACCGCTCGGGATCGACGTCGATCCAGACCGGGTCCGCGGGCTGGGTGATGACCAGCCGCAGGCCCGCCTGCTCGGCTTCGCCTGTCACGGCGTCGACGGCATCGGCGACGAGCGGTTTCACGGCGCATGGCCGCGCCGCCAGCGCCAGCTTGTTGCGGCTGATTCTCGTCAGGTCGAGCAGATCGTCCACGAGGCGCGTGAGGTGCCGGACCTGGCGCTCGATCGTCTGCCGCGCGGGCTCGGCTACTGATGGCGGGCCCTTGAGCAACTCCACCGCGAAGCGCATGGGCGCGAGCGGATTGCGCAGCTCATGGGACAGCGTGGCGAGGAATTCCGACTTCTGACGGTCGGCCTCGCGCAGCGACTGCTCGCTCTCGCTCAGCGCCCGCTCGGCGGCAGCGCGCGCGTCCATCGAGGCGGCCACCTGCCGCCCGGTCCGCCAGATCAGCGCCGCGAGCGAGACGATGAGCAGCAGCGCCATCGCCGACAGCGCGAACGGACCGTCGATGGCGTCGGCGCCAAGGAGTCGGGCCAACGCCCAGCCCATCCCGAAGGGCAGCACCAGGCCCGCCAGCAGAAACCGCCGTGAAAGCACGCCGACTTCGTCGTCCCGGCAGACCAGCGCGCCGAGTCCGGACTGCACCGGGCGGCCCAGCGGCACCGAGAGCGAGAGCAGGAGCAGGCACACGGTGGTCACGAACGCGATGCCGGTGTACTGAGCGACGAGGTACAGCTGGCTGAACCCGTAGGCGAAGCCGATGAGCGGCAGCAGGGCGATGACCGCGCTCAACAACGCCAGGGTTTGACTGACCTCGCGTTTGCGCAGACTTCGCCGATCCGCGAGGAGCAGGGACACGCCGAGAAGGAGGTAGATGAACGCCGCCGGCGGCCCCATACGATTGGGGCTCATCGTCGCGAGCGCCCCTGCCGGCTCGGGCGCGAGCAGCTCGTCGATGTGCAGATTCCAGCCGACGAGGTGCTGCGAGAGCGTCAGGGCGCCGACGACGAGCGGCACGAGCGCAAGCAGATTCGCGACGATCGCCCAGCCGCGGCCCTTCGTGGACAACCCGATGAGATTGGCGAAGGCGCAGCAGGCCAGGCAAATCGCCGCGTTCGTCTTGAGAATCGGACCGGACAGATGGAGCGACTGGAGACCCGGCACATCGACCAGCCAGCCCACCGTGACCGTGACCCCGATGAGACCGATGAGCAGGCACACCCCGCGGGCAATCGCAATCGCACGCCGGGCCTGACGACTGAGGGGCGTACCGATTCGTCATTGTAAGTCGTCCGGCCTCAGCCCTTCAGCACGCGCCGAATCTCGGCGAGGTGGCGGCGTTCAGCCGCGCCTTCAAGAAGCTGGTCGGCTCGGCCCCCGGGTCGTGGAACCGGCGGGGCGCGGTCTGAAGCCCACGCTCTTCCAGAGCGCCGCGGCGTCGTAGACGCGACCGTTGGCGATGACCCTCGTGATCCGGCGCAGCACCCTGATGTCCTTCAGCGGGTCGCCGTCCACGAGGATCAGGTCGGCCCGCTTGCCCGCTTCGATCGTGCCCGAATCACGATCCAGCCCCATCGCACGGGCCGAGACGATCGTCGCGGCCTGAATCGCCTGCAGCGGGGTCATGCCGGCGTCGACGTAGATCTCGAGCTCGCGGTGCAGCCCGAATCCGACCAGCCCCGTGTCCGATCCCGGCACGATGGGCACGCCGGCGCGGAACAGCCCGATGATGACCGCCTCGGCCTGCGCCATCCGCGAGTGCATCTGATCGGCGGTCGCATTTCCTCCCATCCCGCGGAACTTCGCGTCGAGGATCGATGGCGTGGTCAGAATGCCCGGCTCGAAGGCCTCGACCGGCACGTCCTTCGAGTGACTGCCCATTTCACCCCAGCTCGCCGTCGGATCGACGACGGTGTGATGGGCGAGCAGGAACTGAATCGCCTCTTTCGCGACCTCCGACTGAAGGTCGGGTGCGCCAGTGGCGCCGGGCAGGCGCAGCATGCGGGTCACGTAATTGAGATGGTTGATCTGGTCCATGCCGGCTTCGATTCCGGCGCGCGTCGTGAGCGCCTGCGGCACGTGGCCGGTCACCGTCATGCCGAGCTTGTGCGCTTCATCAGCGATGGCCTTGACGACGTCGGCGGACAGGTACGTGTAGAGCTTGATCTGCTGGAATCCGGCGGCGTGGTACTTCTGCACCGCGGCCCGGCCTTCCTCCGGAGTTTCCGCGGTGACCTGGCCGAACGCGCGGGGACCGCCCGCGTCGATGAGGCCCGCCAGCAGCATGCGCGGACCGATGGCGTGGTCGTTGTCGATCGCATCGCGGACGGCAACCAGGAAGTCGAACTCGCCCCCGCAGTCGCGTGCCGTCGTGATGCCGGCGGCCAGGTGCGCGGGGCCGAACTCGACGCCGGACGCGTGCGTGTGCATCTCCCACAGCCCGGGCAGCACTGTCTGGCCCTTGACGTCGATCACCGCCGTGCCCGCCGGAACCGGCGTGGACGCGCGCGGGCCCACCGCCGCAATCCGGCCGTCGCGGACGACGACGACGGCATCGGGCACGGGCGGCTGGTTGGTCGCGTCGATCAGCGTCGCGCCGACGATGGCGAACGTTCCGGTCCTCTGCGGCGGCACGTCGCGCCCGATGGCCGCAAGGTTGGCCATCTCCTGCGCGACGCCCGCACGATAGAGCACCGGCAGCTGCGGCTCGAACTCCGACCGGACGGCTTCGAGCGGAAGGCCGCCGGCAAACGTCATGGCCGCCGCCAGATCGCCATCCGGCGTCAGCCAGAGAATCTCTCGACCGAACATCAGGTGATTGACCGTGTAGCGTTCGAGCGCGATCGAACGGCCGCCGACGCTGATGACGTCGCGTCCAACGCGCGCGATTTCGATCGGTTCGGCGTGCGGGTCCAGACTCACGAGCGCCAGCTGCTTCGGCTCGCCACGCGCGATCCAGGTGCGCATCATCATCCACTGCAGCGCGAACGGCGTCTGGCTGATGACGCCCGCGGACCCGCGCGGCATCGGCATCGTCTTCGCGACACCCTTGATCTCGACGCTGGCGGTCGCGCCGTTGAACGACGCCGTCGCGGGTGCCGTGCCCGTGACCTGGAGCGTCACCGGCCGGTCGTCCCGGCTCACGGTCAGCGTCGCCGTGGTCGTCGTCTGGCGACCGCGGTCGGAATAGTCGAACGTGGTCGTCAGCGTCTTCGTGCCGTCCGGATTGGTCGTCAGGTCGTACTGCTCTTCGCCAATCGCATGAAGGATCATGTGAATCGTCAGCACGCCGTGCACGTTGGACGGGGCGCCCTCGCGCGCCGCGACACGTCTTGCGAACGGAGCGCTGGCACCCGCGGAGACATGACTGGCGAGCGGCGCGCTCGACACGGCGAGTAGAACGGCGACGACGGCGAGCGCGGGACGTGTGGACATGGCGCATACGGTACCACTGACGGTCGGCGCGAGATTGCGCCGCCAGGTCCCTGCGAGATCGCGACATCCATCAAGGCGGATGGCAAGCCGATGGCCTAGTTCGGCACGGCGTTACCGGATCCGGGCAGCCCGGCTGACAGACGGGCACGAGTCGAGGGGGCGACGCCGCGAGCCCTCGAGGGTATGCGCTTTGAAGAAGAAAGGCGCGTGTCCGGTGGATCCACGCGCGTCGTCTATGCCGCCCTGGCCGGCAACGCCGCGATTGCCATCGCCAAGTTCGTCGCTTACGTGCTGTCGGGCTCGAGCGCGATTCTGACAGAGGCCATTCACTCGCTGGTCGACACCGCCGACCAAATCCTGTTGCTCATCGGCGAGCGTCGCGCGCGGAAGCGACGCGATCCAACGCATCCACTGGGCTACGGGATGGAAATGTACTTCTGGTCGTTCGTCGTCGCGATGATGGTGTTCGGTGCGGGCGGACTCGCCTCCATCCATGAGGGCGTGGCGCGACTACAAGAGCCCGTCGGCATGGCCTCCGTGTCGGTCAGCCTGACCGTGCTCGCCGTCGCGGGGGTGTTCGAGGGCCTGTCGTTTCTGGTCGGCTTCAAGGCGTACCGCCGGGCCATCGGCCGGCGCCAGGTCCGGCTCTGGCGATTCATCACCGCATCCAAGGACCCGAGCCTCTTCGCGACCATTCTCGAGGACGGAGCGGCCTTGGCGGGGATTGGTTTGGCGGCCGCCGGCGTCATGGGTTCCGCGTTCCTGGATCTCGAGTGGGCTGACGGCGTCGCCTCGATTGCGATCGGAATGCTGCTGACGGGCGTCGCGATCGTGCTCGCGAACGAGACGCGATCGCTCATCGCCGGCGAGTCCGTTGCGCCGCTCATTCGCGACGAGCTGATGCGCGCGCTGACCGAGGCCGGGCACGCGGCGGGCGTCGCCGAGTTGTCCACGCTCCACCTGGGTCCGCGCGTCGTGCTCGTGGCGATCACCTTGCGATTCGACGAGGGTGCGCGGGCGTCCGAGTTGAAGGACGACATTCGCGCCATCACCAGAACGCTCAAAGCCGCCGACAAGCGCATCGCGTACGTCTTCGTCCGGCCGGCCGAGACATGACGTCCGGGATCAGCGGCGCCGGTCGGCCTTGTACTGCTCGAGCTCCTCGAGCGATCGCGGCCAGTCCTCCTTCAGCAGTCTCGACAGACTGCGATCGGCGAGCAGCCGTCCGCCGGTCTGGCAGGTCGGACAGTAGTTTGCCTCGTTCGACGCGTAGCGGATGCGTTGAATGGGCGTGCCGCAGACCGGACACGGCTTGCCGAACCGGCCGTGCGCGGCCATGCCTTGTCGAAACGCTGTGACCTTCTCGGGAAATGCATCGCCAGTCTCCGCGATCAGCCGATCGCGCCAGGTCGAGAGCACCCCGATCGTCGCCGCGTGCAGCCGTGCCAGCTCGTCCGCGTCGAGCCGCATGGTCTGCTGCATCGGAGACAGCCTGGCGGCGTGAAGGATCTCGTCCGAGTAGGCGTTGCCGATGCCGCTCACGAGGCGCGGATCGGTCAGCGCGCGCTTCAGCGTGTGGTTTTCCCGTTGCAGCGCCGTGGCAAACGCGTCGGGCGTCGCGGAGAGGACCTCGAGGCCGCCTGGATCGAGCGCGGCGAGAGCCGCGTCGCCGCGGACCAGCTGCAGCGATGCGCGTCGCCTGGCGCCGGCCTCGGTGAGCACGACCGTGCCGGCGTCGAATTCGAAGGTGGCGAGGCCGATGCGGGCCGGCGGTGCGGTGCCCGGTGGACGCCAGCGAAACCTCCCCGCGATCATCGGATGGACGACCAGCGCCAGCTCGGAATCGAAGTGCCAGACGATCCGCTTTCCGAGCCGCGAGAGGGCGCGCACGACTTGGCCTTCGACCGCGGCGATAGGCGGTTCGACGCTGCGGAGCAGGAACGGACTGGCAATCCGGACGCGCCGCAGCGTGCGGCCGGCGATCCGAAGCCGCATCGCGTGGAGATAAAGCTCGACGTCCGGCAGCTCCGGCACGGCGTCGTCCATTATGCCGGCTGCGGCCGGCGCCAGCGATTGCTGTCTGGCGGTGCCGTGGATCGATGACAATGGCGGCGTGGCGTCGCTCCTGCGCTCCGTGCTCTTCGTGCCCGGGACTCGAGCTGACCGTTTCGCCAAGGCCATGGCTGCCGGCGCGGACGCCGTGGTGCTCGATCTCGAGGACGCTGTCGACGCGACGCGCAAGGACGAAGCGCGGCGGCTCGTCGGCGACTTTCTCGGCCAGGGTGCGGCGGGCGCCGCGGCCCCGGCGCGGCTGGTTCGCGTCAACGGCGCCGCGTCGCCGTGGATCGACGATGATCTGACGTGGCTGGCGGGCGTCGCCGCGCGCGTCGATGGCGTCGTGCTGCCGAAGGCGGAGTCGGCCCGCGATGTCGATCGGGTGGCCGCTGTCGCGCCGGCGCGGGCCGTGATCCCGCTGCTCGAGACGGCGCGCGGGATTCTTGGCGCCGCCGCGATCGTGTCGGCCAACGCTCGAATCCCGGCGATCTTCTTCGGCGCGGAGGATCTCACCGCCGAGCTCGGGATCCCGCGCACGCTTGGAGGTAACGAGATTCAGCTGGCGCGGTCCCAGGTCGTGCTAGCGGCCGCGACGATCGGCGCTGATCCGATCGACGCCGTGTTCGTGGATCTGACGTCGGCGGATCGGCTGCGCGAGGACGCGGTGCGTGCACGATCGCTGGGCTTCCGCGGCAAGATGGCGATTCACCCGGATCAGGTGGCCGTGATCAACGAGGTGTTCACGCCGTCTGCGGAAGAAATCGCGGCGGCGCGTCGTCTGCTCGACGCCGACGCCGCCGCCCGCGCGCGCGGCGAGGGCGCCTACCGCCTCGACGACCGCATGGTCGACGCCCCGGTGATCGCGCGTGCGCGTCGGGTGGTGGGGACGGGGCTTTTTTCCACAGATTTGGCCAAAAAGGGACGGGGGTCGGACCCGTAGCGGCCGACCTCCGTCCCTGCAACGGCCAAATCTGTGGAAAAAAGCCCCGTCCCTACCCCGTGTACGCCGTCTTCACCACCGTGTAGAAGTCTTTCGCGTACGTGCCTTGCTCGCGCGGGCCGTAGCTCGATTTCTTTCGCCCGCCAAACGGCACGTGGTAGTCGAGCCCGGCCGTCGGCAGGTTCACCATCACCAACCCGCTCGTCGAGTTGCGTTTGAAATGCCGCGCGTGCTTCAGCGAGGTCGTCACGATGCCCGCCGACAGCCCGAACGGCGTCTCGTTGGCCACCGCCAACGCCTCCTCATAGTCCTTCACGCGAATGACGGCCGCGACCGGCCCGAAGACCTCCTCGCGGTTGATGCGCATCTGCCCCGTCGTCTCCGTGAAGAGCGCGGGCGCCATGTAGAACCCGTCGGTCTGACGCTTCAATCGCTCCCCGCCCTGCACGAGCCGCGCGCCCTCGCGCTGGCCGATCGCCACGTACTCGAGGTCCTTCTCCAACTGCCGTCCGTCCACGACCGGCCCGATCTCGACGCCCGCCTTCAACGCGTCGTCGATCACCAGCGCCTTCATACGGTCGATCATCGCCGCGACGAAGCGATCGTGAATCCCCTCGGTCACGATCAGCCGGCTCGACGCCGTGCAGCGCTGCCCCGCCTGGAAGTACGCGCCGTTGATGGCAATCGACACGGCGGTCGGCAGATCGGCGTCGTCGAGCACGATCAGCGGATTCTTCCCGCCCATCTCGAGTTGGACGCGCGATCCGGCCGCCACCGCAGCCGCTGCCACCGACGGCCCGACGTCCTGCGAGCCCGTGAAACTGACGGCGTCCACCTCGGGCGACGACGCCAGGGCCGGCCCGAGTTTCGATCCCGGCCCCATGACGAGGTTGAGCACGCCCGGCGGCAGCCCCGCACGCTGAACGATCTCCGCTATCGCCCAGGGCGACGCCGGCACGAGCTCGGCGGGCTTGAAGACGACGGCGTTTCCGAACGCGATCGCCGGCGCGATCTTCCACGCGGGAATCGCCAGCGGGAAGTTCCACGGCGTGATCGCGGCGACGACGCCGAGCGGCTCGCGCGTCACCTCGACGTCGATGCCCGGCCGCGTCGAATCCAGCCGCTCGCCAGCCAGACGCACCGCCTCGCCGGCGAAGAACTTGAAAATCATGCCGGCGCGCGCGGCTTCGCCGACGCCGTCGGCGAGCGGCTTGCCCTGCTCGCGCGCGAGCAGCCGGCCGAGCTCGTCCTTGCGCGCGAGGATCTCGGTGCCGGCCTTGTCCAGCACGTCGAACCGTTGCTGCGGCGTCGATCGGGACCACGTCCCGAACGCCTGGCGCGCCGCGGCAATCGCCTCGTGCAGTTCCGTCGTCGTCGCGCGCGAGAATTCGCCGACGATGTCGGCGGTGTTCGACGGGTTGATGTCCGACTGGCGGTCGCGCGACTCGACGCGCCGGCCATCGATCAGATTCGGATAGGTGGTGCTCATGATCTTCTACTTTAGCCTCGGCCGCGTGATGCCGGCGTCATCGCAGAGTGCATCGGCCATCGCCGAGAAATCCTGGCCGCCCCGCCCGCGGCTGCGCGCCGCGCTGTACGACTCCCGTGCCGCCGCCGCAATCGGCACCGGCACCTTCACGGCGTTGGCGGCATCGACGATGAGCGTCAGATCCTTGTGTGCCAGGTCGATCGTGAAGCCAGGCGCGACGTCGCCCTGGAGGACCTTGGACGGCCAGGCGATCTTGAGCTGTCCGTTCGTCGCGGTCGTGCCGTGCACCACGTCGAGCGTCTTCTCGAGCGCCAGCCCGAACCGCTGCGACAGCGCCACCGCCTCCGCGTTGAACGCGCACGAGATGATCGCCAGGTAGTTGTTGACCAGCTTGGTCCGCATCCCGGTGCCGACCGCGCCGCAGTGATGAATCGTCGTGCCCATGGCGTCGAGCATGGGCTTGATGCGTTCGAAGACGTCCGGGGCGGCGCCGACCATGAAGAGCGACTCGCCCCGCTCGGCGTGGCTCGCGAGTCGTCCGACTGGCGCGTCGGCGAACGCCATGCCCGACGCTGCCGACTCTGCGGCCAATCGATCGGTGATGATCGGATCGATCGTGCTCATGTCGACAATCGTCTGTCCGGCGCGGCCGTGCTCGATCAGGCCGCCCCGCCCGCCGATGACTTCGAGCACGCTCGCCGAATCGGGCAACATGGTGAAGACGACGTCGCAGGCCCCTGCCACGCCGCGCGCGTCCGCCGCCGCCTGCGCGCCGAGCGCCTCGAGCGCCCTGACGCGATCGCGATCGACATCGTGCACGCGCAGGTGAAAGCCCTTCCGCACGAGATTCGACGCCATGGGCCGTCCCATGTTGCCGAGTCCGATGAATCCAATGGTCATGTGCGGCTCCTTCGCGAGCGACCGGCGCGGGCGTCAGATGGGCAGCCGGCGCGATCACGCGTACTTCACGCAGACATTCTTCACCTGCGTGTAACTGGCCAGCGACTCGAGGCCCTTCTCCCGCCCGTATCCGCTCTTCTTGTACCCGCCGAACGGCAGCTCCACGCCGCCGCCCGCGCCGTACGTGTTGATGTACACCTGCCCCGACTTGATTCGCGCCGCCAGCGTCATCGCCTTGTTGATGTCGCGCGTCCAGATGCCCGCGACCAGCCCGTAGTCGCTGCGGTTGGCCAGCGCCGCCGCCTCGTCCAGGTCGTCGAAGTCGATGATGGCGAGCACGGGTCCGAAGATCTCCTCGCGCGCGACGCGCATGTCCGGCGACACCGCGTCGAGCAGCGTCGGCTGGAAGTAGAAGCCGCGCGCCAGCGCGGGATCCGACGGCCTCGCGCCGCCGGCGGCGACGTGTGCGCCCTCGGCCGCGCCCTCCTGCACGTAGCGTTCGATCGTCTCGAGCTGTCGCTTCGAGATGATCGGCCCCATGTCCGGGTCGCTGACGCCCGGCCCGACGCGCATCGATTTCGCGCGGGTGGCCAGTCGATCGACGAGCGCGCCGTGCGCGGATCGCTCGACCAGGAGGCGCGATCCCGCGGAGCACGTCTGGCCGGCGTTCTGGAAGATCGCGGTGGCGACGCCTTGCACGGCGAGATCGAGATCCGCGTCCGCAAAGACAATGTTCGGCGACTTGCCCCCCAGCTCCATGACGACCGGCACGACGTTCTGGGCGGCCATCGTCGCCACTTGCACGCCGACGGCCACCGACCCGGTGAACGTCAACTGGTTGACGTCGTGATGACTCGCCAGCGCGACGCCCGCTTCCGATCCCGTGCCCGGCACGACGTTCAGCACTCCCGGCGGCAAGCCGCACGCGAGCGCGATTTCCCCGAGCCGCAGCGCCGTCATCGGCGCCTCGCTCGACGGCTTGAGCACCACGGTGCACCCGGCCGCCAGCGCCGGCGCCGCGCCGCGCGCGCCGATCTGGATCGGATAGTTCCAGGGCACGATTTGCGCGGACACCCCGATGGGCTCGCGAATCGTGTAGTCGAGAAATCCCGGGCCGAGGGGGATGGTGTTCCCCATGATCTTGTCGGCGACGCCCGCAAAGAACTCGAAGTACCGCGCCGCCACCTGGACGTCGGTGCGCGCCTGCCGCAGCGGCTTGCCGTTGTCCCGGCTCTCGAGCGTGGCCAGCTCCTCGGCGCGATCCCGAAGCGCCTGCGCGATGCGCTGCATGATGCGCCCGCGCTCGGCCGGCGCGATGCCGCCCCAGGCCTTGCCGTCGAATGCCGCCTGCGCGGCCTGGACCGCGCGATCGACGTCCGTCGCGGTCGCCTTCGACACGGTCGCGAGCACGTCGCCGGACGAGGGGTCGAAGACGTCGAACGTGCCGGCGTCGGACGCCGGCACGCGCGAACCGTTGATGATGAGGTGTTCGGTCATGGTCTACCCGCGAATGATCTCGAGCACATTGCCATAGGTGGATCGATCGACCTTGACGTCGATGAGTGCCGGCCCGTTGCAGGCTGATGCGCGCTCGATCGCGCCGCTCAGCTCGTCGGCGGTCGACGCCTCGAATCCGGCGACGCCCAGACTCTCCGCAAGCGCGGCCCACCGGACCGCGCCCAGCGCGACGCCGGCCGGCGGCAGCTTGCGCGCCTGCTGCTTGATCTCGATCAGGCTCAGCGCCGCGTCGTTGAAGACGACCACGATCACACGCAGCTGCTCGCGGGCCGCCGTCAGCAGCTCGCCCGCGCACATCAGCAGACCGCCGTCGCCCGTCAGCGCGACCACCGGTCGCTCGCGATCGACGAGGGCCGCGCCGATCGCCGCCGGCAGCGCGAAGCCCATCGTCGAGAGCCCGTTCGAGATCAGCAGATCGTTGGGCGCGGCCGCCGGCCACCCCATCGTGGCCGGAAACATGTGCGCGCCCGCGTCGATGGTGACGCGACTCGTCGCCGCCAGCGCCTCGGCCGCGACGTCGACGACGCGCTGGGGCGTGAGGCCGGGCGCCGCGATGTCGATCCGCCGACGCTGCTCGCGCACGGTATGCGCGACCTCCGACAGATCCCAGCCGGAGGGGCCAAGCCAGCCGTCGAGCCGGCCGAGCGCGGCGGGAATCTCGCTCACCCACTGGACGCTGAACGGCACGTGCTCGGTGGACATCGCCCAGGCGGCGATGCCGACGATGGCGGGCGCGACCGTCCAGGGCCGCGGCAGCAGCTCGACGGGATCCAGGCCGATGCCGATCAGCAGATCGCTCTCGTCGATGATCTCGCGCTCGATCGCTCCGTTGGTGAAGATCCCGGCAAAGCACCGGTGGCTGTCGGGGACGACGCCCTTCGCCTTGTACGTGACCATCGCGGGCAGGTCGTGCCGCTCACAAAGCTGTCGAATCGCGGCGGCGTCCTCCGGACGTCGCGCGGCCAGCCCGACGATCACGAGTGGCTTGGCCGATCGCTCCAGCAGGCGCTCCAGCCGCACGAGGTCCGGCGCCTCGGCGTCCGGTCCATGCGATCGGCCGACGAGCCAGGCCTTCGGTCTGGCGCCGGATTCGAAGTCGGCCGGACAGTCGAAATGCACGGGCCCGGGCGGCGGCGTCGCCATGGCCGTGAACGCCTGGTCGATCGACGCGAACGCGTGATCGGGCGCCAGGCTCAGCGACCGCGACGTCACGCGCTGAAAGAGCGCCGTGTGCGAGATGGCCTGGTGCTCGAACGTGCCGGCGTCCGCAGATGCGTACGTGTCGGTGAACACGAAGATCGGCGCGCGCTCGAGAAACGCGCACGCGACGCCGTTCACCACCGACGCCGCGCCTGGACCGAGCGTCGTCAGGCACGCGCCGGGGCTGCCAGTCACCTCGGACTGCGCGATGGCGGCGATGGCGCCGGCCGTTTCCGTCGCGGTCAGCACGAACGGCAGCCCGGCCCGGCCGGCCGCCTCGATCAGGCGCAGATTGCCGCCGCCACCGGGCACGCCGAACAGCGCGCGCGTGCCGACCCCGCGCAGCCGACCGATCAGCTGATCCGCCAGGCCACCCACAAGGCGGCCATGGTACTCCACACCGGATCGAGCTCGCAGGCCACGCAGCTTTCGACTTAGGGGGTCGTCATGATTGGCCGACCGACGGGTCATCGGCTCGACATGCGCGCGATATGATTCCCGGCGTGTCCTCGACACCCGACGACGACGCCCATCAGGAGCTGCGTTCGGCCGTTCGCGATCTCTGCCGCTCGTTCCCCGATGCGTACTGGCGGGAACTGGACGCCAGGCGCGCCTATCCTGAGGCGTTCGTCAAGGCGCTGACCGACGCCGGCTATCTTGCGGCGCTGATCCCCGAGGAGTTCGGAGGCTCGGGGCTCGGCGTCACGGAGGCCGCGGTCATCCTCGAGGAGATCAACCGCAGCGGCGCGAACGCCGGCGCGTGCCACGCGCAGATGTACACGATGGGCACGCTGCTCCGGCACGGCTCCGACGCGCAGAAGCGCGAGTACCTGCCAAAGATCGCGAGCGGCGCGCTGCGCCTGCAGGCGTTCGGCGTCAGCGAGCCGACGACGGGGTCGGACACCACGCAGCTCAAGACGATGGCCGTCCGCAAGGGCGACACCTACGTCGTCCGCGGCCAGAAGGTCTGGATCTCGCGCGCCGAACACTCGGACCTGCTGCTGCTCGTCGCGCGGACGACGCCGATCGATCAGGTCAAGAAACGCGGCGACGGCCTCTCAATCTTTCTCGTGGATCTTCGCGCCGCCGTCGGCCACGGGCTGACGATCCGGCCCATCCGGACGATGATGAATCACGCGACGACGGAGCTGTTCTTCGACGATCTCGAAGTGCCGGCGTCGGCGCTCGTGGGCGAAGAGGGCAAGGGGTTCCGGTACCTGCTCGACGGGCTGAACGCCGAGCGCATCCTGATTGCGGCGGAGTGCATCGGCGACGGTCGCTGGTTCATCGAGCGTGCGACGAAGTACGCGAACGATCGCGTCGTCTTCGGCCGGCCGATCGGCCAGAACCAGGGCGTGCAGTTTCCCATCGCACGGGCGCACGTGAACATCGAGTCGGCGGACCTGATGCGCATCAAGGCTGCGACCCTGTTCGACCGAGGCCAGCCCTGCGGGGCGGAGGCCAACATGGCGAAGCTGCTCGCCGCGGACGCGTCGTGGGAAGCGGCCAACGTCGCGGTCCAGACGTATGGCGGCTTCGGCTTTGCGGAGGACTACGACATCGAGCGGAAGTTCAGGGAGACGAAACTGTACCAGGTGGCGCCGATTTCGACGAACCTGATTCTGGCCTATGTGGGCGAACACGTTCTTGGCCTGCCGCGATCGTACTGACGACCAACCGGTCGGCGTCCGATCTCAGGGTGGGGCCGGCGTCACCGGGAGCTCCGGCGCATGAGGCCGCTCGAGGGCGTCACCGTCGTCGCGGTCGAGCAGGCGGTCGCGGCGCCGTTCGCGACCCGGCAGCTCGCGGACCTGGGCGCGCGCGTCATCAAGATCGAGCGTCCCGGCACCGGCGACTTCGCGCGAAGCTACGACGCGACGGTCAACGGCCTGTCGAGCTACTTCGTCTGGCTCAACCGGTCGAAGGAATCACTGACGCTCGATCTCAAGAAGCCCGGCGCCGCCGCGGTGCTCGATCGACTGCTCGCGCGGGCGGACGTCTTCGTGCAGAATGTCGCGCCCGGGGCGGCCGATCGGCTCGGCACCGCGCCCGGGGATCTTCGCGCCCGCTACCCCGCGCTCATTGTCTGTTCGGTCTCGGGCTACGGCTCGTCCGGCCCGTACGCCGATCGCAAGGCGTACGATCTGCTCGTGCAGAGCGAGGTCGGGCTGCTGTCGCTCACGGGCACGAGCGACGCGCCGGCAAAGGTCGGCATCTCGGTCGCCGATATCTCGGCGGGGATGTACGCGTTTTCAGGCGTCCTCACCGCGCTCTATTCCCGCGCCTCCTCCGGTCGCGGGGCGACGGTGGACGTGTCGCTCTTCGACGCCCTCGCCGAGTGGATGGGCGCGCCTGCCGCGTATACGGCGTACGGCGGGCGCGCGCCGAGCCGCAGCGGCCTCAACCACGCGTCGATCGCGCCGTACGGCCCGGTCACGACGAGCGAAGGCGACACGGTCTTCGTGGCCGTGCAGAACGCCCGTGAGTGGGTGCGTCTCTGCACCGACGTGCTCCGCCACGCCGAGGTCGCTGCTGACGCCCGTTTCGCGACCAACTCGCTGCGCGTGACAAATCGCGCCGCACTTGACGAGGCGATCGCCGCCGTCGTCGGCACGCTGACGACACGCGAGCTCGTCGCGCGCCTCGAAACCGCGCAGATCGCGTATGCGCGGATGAAGACGATGCCGGCGTTCATCGCTCACCCGCAGCTCACGGCGCGGCGCCGCTGGCGCGAGATCGACTCGCCCGCGGGCCGCATCCGGACGCTGGTGCCGCCGGTCCAGATCGACGACGTCGAGCCGCGACTTGACGCCGTGCCCGCGCTTGGAGCGCACACCGACGCGATCCTTGGCGAACTCGGCTTTGACGCGGAGGCCATCTCGGCCTGGCGCGCGGAGGGGACGATCTGATGGCCGTCAAACCTGGCTGGACCGGGCGCGTCTTCGAAGACTTCGCGGTGGGCGACGTCTACGAGCACCCGCTCGGACGCACGATCACGCAGGCCGACAACATCTGGTTCACCTGCCTGACGATGAACACCAATCCGATCCACTTCGACGCGGAATACGCGAGCCACACCGAATTCAAGCGCCCGCTCGTCAACTCGTGCTTCACGCTGGCGCTCGTCACCGGACAGTCGGTGATCGATCTCACGGTGAACGGCGTGGCCAACCTTGGCTGGACCGACATCACGCTGCCCCATCCGGTCTTCGAGGGCGACACGATCTACGCGAAGAGCGAGGTCCTCGAGACGCGGGAGTCGAAGTCCCGGCCGGCGCAAGGCATCGTCAGTGTCAAGACGACCGGGCTCAACCAGCACGGCGACGTCGTGATCGAATTCCGTCGAACGTTCCTGATCTGGAAGCGCGGGCACGTCCCGGCGGACGCGCGGCGGTCGCCGAAGACCTGAGACCGAATCGAGACCCGACCCGACGCGACACTCAGCCGATCGCGCTCAATCGCGCGGTCAGCGCCCGGACGTCCGTCAAGGTGTCCACGCTGCGGACGATCGCGAGGACCTCGGCGGCCCTCGCCGTGGCCAGGGCGCGCGTGGCGCACGCCATGAATTTCGCGTCGAGCTCCGCGTCGCTGGCGGGCCGCGCCGGGTAGCCACGAGCGCCGTGGGCCTGCTGCGCGAGCACGCGACCGTCGCGCAGGAACACCCGCACGCGCGCCTCCGTCAGCGCCGGCGCGTTCTGACCGACCGTCGGATCCACGCGCATGGTCACTCTTGGCATCAAGGACGCGACGCGCGCGTCGGCGATTCGCTCCTCGTCGAAGGTGTCGATGCCCACGGCGCCGAACACGACCGCGGCCGCCGCACAGAACGGCAGGCTGAACTTGGCCTCGAGGGCGTTCGTCGGCCGGTCGTAAATCAAGATGGTGGGCACGACCGGATCCACGTCGACCTCGACGCGATCGACGTCCTCCTCGGCAAACCGATCGCGTGATTTCAGATCGAGCAGGGCATCGAGCGTCGGGTGCGTGCCGGCGCACGACGGATACAACTTCACCGTGATCCCGGTGTCGAGCATCTCCCAGCGCCTGCCGAGATCGGCCGTCTCGTGCGCGAGATCGGCACCCGCGCTGTCCATCGCGGCGAGCAGACCCTGCGGACCGTCGATGGCCCGGGCGGAAGCGGTCATGCCGGCGCGGGCGAGCAGCGCGGCGAGCACGCCGTTTCGGGCGGCCAGACCCGCGTGCAGCGGCTTGACCATCGATCCGAAGTTCTCTTTCAATCCCGACGCTTCCGACGCCGCGATGGCAAGCGCGTGCGCGGTCGCCCCGACGTCCAGGGCCAGCAGCCGGCTTGCCGCCGCCGCGGCGCCAATGGTTCCCAGCGTGGACGTGCAGTGCCAGCCGCGCTGGTAGTGACGCGGGTTCATCACGCGCCCGAGACGGGCTTCCACCTCGAACCCGACGACGTACGCCTCGAGGGCGGCGCGACCCGACGCCGCAGCCACTTCGGCGGCCGCCACGACCGCGGGCACGAGCGGGGCGCTCGGATGCGCGAGCGACACGAAGCACATGTCGTCGTAGTCGAGCGCGTGCGCGGCCGTGCCATTCGCCAGGGCCGCGTCGCCGGGCGTCGAACGACGCATGGCGCCCCAGACGACGCAGGCGTGATCGCCGGGAGGAGCGAGCTGGGTGCGGACGATCGATGCCGCGGGCTCGATCGTCCCGGCGAGCGTGACGCCGATCGTGTCGAGCACCGCGGCGGCGGCGCGCGTGCGCGCGTCCGGTGGCGGCGCGGACGACGCGACGAACCGCGCCAGCTGGGCCAGCGCCGATCCGTCGCTCACGCCTTGCCCCCGCGAGTCCCGTCCTCCGGCACGCCAAGCGCCGCCATGAATCGCTGCTTGATCAACACGCAATCCTGCGGCGGCTTCATCGTCGGCGCCGATTCCTCGACCTTCGCGACGATCACCCACGGGCCCGCATCCACACCGGCGCGGGTCATCGCGTGCTCCAGCTCTTTCGGCGTCTTCACCGTTGTCGCCGCCGAAATGCCCAGCGCGCGAGCCGCGGCTTCGAGGTCCGCGCCGTGCGCCGTGGCCGTGTCCTGACCGCCGGTCGTGCCGTACGCGCCGTTGTCCCAGACGATGACGACGAGATTCTTCGGCCGAACCCAACCAATCGTCGCGAGCGACCCGAGATTCATCAGCAGCGACCCGTCGCCGTCGAGGACGACCACGCGCCGCTCGGGCTCCGCCATCGCGAGGCCGAGCCCAATCGAAGACGCGAGCCCCATGCTGCCCCACGTGTAGAAATACGTGTCGCGGTCGCCGGTCGCAAAAAGGTCGTAGGCTGGATGGCCCAGACTCGCGACGACCGCCGCCTTGCCGAGCAGCGGTGCGAGATGACGCGTGGCCTCGAGCCGGGTCACGACGCCATCCTGGGTGATGGCACGGTGACTCGCCGGGGCAGCAGACACACACCGGGCAGCCGCGTCATGCGCGCGGTCCTGCCGACGAGAGCGACGGTCTCGGCAGTGTCCTCCGCCGACGTCACGGTTGTCGCCGGCACGCCGATCGCCTCGCAGATCGCCGCCACCGCACGTCCCATGGGCACTTGGGCCGAGTTCCACTCACCCGCGTCACCGCGCATCGAGACCAGGATCAGCGCCGGGATCTGGTAGGGCACGAGGAGCGACGTCAGCGCGTTAAGCGAGTTGCCGAGACCGCTCGACTGCAACATGACGGTCGGCAGCTGACCGCCCAGGTACAACCCCGCCGCGATGCCGAACGCCTCTTCCTCACGCGTGGCGATCGTCGTCTGCACGTCCGCGTAGCGTTCGCCAAGCACGCGCAGCACGTGCGACAACGGGTTGTCCGGGACGTAGACGACATGACGACTGCCTGCCGCGTGAAGGCCGGCGCACGCGCCCACGGCCCACGCCGGCGGCGCTGACGTTGACGACATGCGGGCGAGTGTACCTGGGACGCACGGAAAAGAGAACGCACCCTCAATCGCCGCACGCCCGTCGGCCCTAGGCCGCACGCATCGTCGTTTCTGCTGGAACGCAACTTGCGAGATCTCCATGAATGCTGATTCACTGCACCACGAGCCTCTCGGACGAGGACGAAGCGGCCCTCGCCCCCTTCATCGTCACGCTGCTCGCGTCGATCTTCGACGAAGGCGCGCTCTCCTACGCGATCGAAATCGACATCACCGACGAACTCGCGTGTCGTTGCGTTCGGTCCCCACAACGTCACGGCAGCGATCCGTCGACGACGGCGGGACGACTGACGCCGGCAATCGAGACCAGGAAGTTTGAGTCGTAGCCACAGGCGCTCGCTCGTACGACCTAGTGCGGACACGTCGGCGCCATCCGTGCGCGTCCGCCCTTGGGCCGAGCGACGCGGAGCGCACATTCACGGCGTCCGGCTGCTCAATCTTTGCAGGACGCGATCACACCGAGACGACGCGCCCGACGATCTTGAGGTCGATCGACTCCACGCATGGTGGCAAGTCCATTGCAACAAGCTGAACACAGACCCCGGACGATCTCCCCCGCGCCGCGTCCATCAAGAGAAGGAGCTTCATGATGCGCTCGTTGATACGCATACCTCTGGCAGTGGGCCTCGGGCTCACGATCGGCGTTACGGCCGCCACCGCGGACACCATCACGTTCGACAACAGCAGCCTTCATCCCGACGGCTCGTTCTCCATCGGCACGACGGTGTCGCTGAACAACGGCGTCGTCGATGCGGTCGCGCACGACGTCCCGCTGTTTGGCTTCAATGTCACGGGCACGTGCGGTACCGCGGGAACGTTCGGCTGCCTGAACCTGACGACCGGGACGTTCCTCGGGCCGGTGCTCGCGACCACAGCCAACGACTTCGCCTACAACGGCGGCGGATCCGTCACGGTGACCGGCGGCATCGCTTCGCTCTCGCTGCCGGACAACACCGTCCTCTTCAGCGGCTCGTTCGATCCGACGGCCAACGTCATCCTGCAGTTCGACGACGACTGCGTCACGACGCCCGCGCAGTGCACGGGCAGCCTCACGGGCACGCTCGCGCCGGGCACGTTCAACCCGGTGCTCGCGGCCGCATTTGGCGTCAACCCGAACTCGCTGGGCGGAGACGACCAGAGCCTGTTCCTGTCGTTCGCCGGCCTGTCGATGCCGCTGGCGGGCGAGCCGGTCGGCACGGCCGGCGGCAATACGAATCAGTTGGAGGTCGTCACGCCGGGCGTCGCCGCGGTGCCCGAGCCGACCACCATGGTCCTGATGGGATCCGGCCTGCTCGTTCTCGCCAGGGGCCTTCGCCGCACGCGCGGCTGACCGATCTCGGCCTCTACCGGAGCGACGCGCGGGCCGTCCGCGGGACGGTCCGCGCGTCCGCCTCATGTTCGTCAGCCACCGCCTGTCGGTGGTTGCCCCTTCGCGGCCCCACGGGCCCGCTCGCCGGGTCCGTCGGGCAATTCGCCGATTTGGTGAACGAATCGCCCGGAAATCCGTCCGATCCTCGAGACGCGCTTGCGCCCGGGAGAAACCGCGCCGTATCATGGGTGTTTCGCCCGGTTCCCCAGGTCAACTCAAGAGGACGAGATGTCTGTCCTTACCTTCAATCCTCGGGATCGTCAGGACACGGTGCGTACGCGCGACCAACTGCGCCTGCTGCTCGAGGTGTGTGACGCCGTCGCTTCTCACGGCAATCTGACGGACCTGTTCCGCGACCTCGCCCGGCGGCTGCCGGCCATCGTGCCGTTCGAGGTGATCGCGCTCTTCCTCCACGATCCGGGAAAGCACGTCATGCGCCTGCACATGCTCGGCACCGCGGAGGCCGAGCGCGTGCCGGCCGGGCTGGAGTTCGACGTCGAACAGTCGTACAGCGGCGAGGTGTTCCGCACCCAGCGGCCGATTGTGGTGGCCCGGCCGGAAGAGGCCACGCGCTACCCGCACAGCCGGGCGCTCATCGACGACATCGGCGTCGCGTCGTTCTGCGTCGTCCCGCTGACGACCGTCGTTCGCCCGCTGGGCGCGATTGCGTTCGGGAGCCTCCGGTCGTACGGGTTTGGCGACGAGGAGATGGATTTTCTCGGCCTGGTCGCGAAGCAGGTCGCAGTCGCGGTGGACAACGTCCTGCACGAAGAGAGCGACCGCGCGGCGCGCGCGCAGCTCGGGTGCGAGCGCGACCGGCTGCGCCTGCTGTTGGGAGTGTCGGAATCGATCGCGTCGTACCGGGACCTGGCGGAGCTCTTTCAGGTCCTGAGCCGGCGGCTCCCCCGGGTTGTGCCCTTCGACTTCATCAACCTCGTGCTGCACGATCCCGAGCGCGACGTGATGCGCCTCGAGGCGCTCGCCACCGACGTACCCACGACGATCAAGCCAGGCTTCGAAACGACGATGGACGACTCGCCGGCGGCCCTGGTGATGCAGACGCAGCAGGCGCTGATGATTGACGACCTGAACGACGAACAGCGGTTCCCCCGCCTCACATCCGCCCTGCGCGCCGAGGGGGTGCGGTCGTACTGCGCGGTGCCGATCACGACGTCGCTGCGGCGACTGGGCGCCATGGCGTTTGGCAGCCTCCAGCCGAGGGCCTACAGACAGGACGACCTGGTCTTCATGACGCACGTGGCGAGCCAGGTCGCGGTCGCGGTGGACAATGTGCTCCACGACAGCAGCGCAAAGACGGCGCAGACACAGCTGGAGCGCGAGCGCGATCGACTGCGGCTGGTGCTCGAGGTCAACAACGCGGTCGTTTCGCACCTGGGCATGGACGAGATGTTCGTCGCCATCAGTGCGAGCCTGGCCCGGGTGATCCAGCACGACGGCTGCAGTCTGCTGTTGTACGACCCGGAGACGCGTCAGTACCGGATCCACGTGCTGCTCTCGGACGGCGGCCGGTTCTTCGAGGAGGGGTTGGCCGAGTCGCCGCCCAACTGCCCGGCAGGCTACACGCTCATGCACCACGAGCCCCAGGTGCTGCGCGAGCGCGACCTGCGGGAGATGGCGGAGTGCTCGGAAATGGCGCGCCGTCTGCTCGACAAGGGGGTCCGGACCTTTTGCTCGGTCCCGCTTCAGTCGCACAATCGCATGCTCGGCTCGCTCAACACGGGCCGCTTCCGCGACGCCGCCTTCACCCCGGACGAGGTCGAGCTGCTCGGCCAGGTCGCGCAGCAAGTGGCGATTGCGGTCGAGAACGGCGTGGCCTACCGGCAAATCGCGGAGCTCAAGGAGAAGCTGAGCAAGGAGAAGCTGTACCTCGAGGAGGAGATCCGGACGACCTACAACTTCGAGGCGATTGTCGGCGAGAGCGCGCCGCTGCGGCAGGCGCTGCAGCAGATCGAGATCGTGGCGCCCACCGACTCGACCGTGCTCATTCAGGGCGAGACCGGCACCGGCAAGGAGCTGATCGCCCGGGCCATCCACAACCTGAGCGGACGGCGGGATCGGACGTTCGTGAAGCTCAACTGCGCCGCCATCCCCACCGGCCTGCTCGAGAGCGAGCTGTTCGGCCACGAGAAAGGCGCGTTCACCGGGGCCATTGCCCAGAAGGTCGGACGCTTCGAGCTCGCCCAGGGCGGCACGCTGTTCCTCGACGAAGTCGGCGACATCCCGCTCGAGCTGCAGTCGAAGTTCCTGCGCGTGCTCCAGGAGCAGGAATTCGAGCGGCTCGGCGGCACGCGCACCATCAAGGTCGACGTCCGGCTCGTCGCCGCGACCAACCGCGACCTGACGGCGATGGTCGCCAGCAAGGAGTTCCGCAGCGACCTCTTCTACCGGCTGAACGTGTTCCCGATCGTCAGCCCGCCGCTCCGCGAGCGGCGCGAAGACATCCCGCAGCTGGTGCAGCACTTCACGCAGAAGTTCGCGCGCCGGATGAACAAGAACATCACGACGATTCCCACGGAGACGATGGCGATCTTGTCGCGCTACCCGTGGCCGGGGAACATTCGCGAGCTCGAGAACTTCGTCGAACGCGCCGTCATTCTCTCGAGGGGATCGAATCTCGACGCCCCGCTCGCCGAGCTCGAGCGCTTCGTGCCCGCGGCGCCAGCACCCGGCCCGGTCGCCCGGGCGGCGACGACGCTCGAGGAAGCCGAGCGCGATCACATCCGGCGTGCGCTCCAACAGGCCAACTGGGTCGTCGGCGGGTCGGCCGGCGCGGCGGCCAGGCTTGGCATGAAGCGCACCACGCTGCAGTCGAAGATGGCCAAGCTCGGCATCGAGCGGCCGCGCGTCTAGGCTCTCCCGCACGCGCGCTACTCCACGCCGCCGCCCTGTTTGAAGATGCCCTGCGGGGTCGAGGGCGGTAGCACGACGATGTCGGCGCGGCTGACACCGACGGTCCCGCTGCCCGGCGTGGCCGCCAGCTGCACGGCCTCGAATAACACGAGCGCGGACTGGTGATCGAGGAGCGCCCTCAGGAGATCCACCTGGGCCTGCGCGAGATCCCGTTGTGCCTGCGTGACGAGGAACGTCGTCGACAGACCGGCCTCGAAGCGTTTGGTCTCCACCGTCACGCGCTGCTCCGCCAGGTCCTGACTCGCCCGCGCGGCATCGATGCGTTCCGCCGTGCTCTGCACCTGCCGCGCCGCCTGGCGGATGTCCTGAACGATCTGCAGCTTCAGGCTCTCGATGCTGCGCGCGGTCTGCTCGCGCTCCACGCGGGCGCGCGCGAGGTTCGCCTGCTCGAAGCTCTGCCCGAGGGGGTAGCTCACCGACACGCCGACGCTCCAGGTCGGAAAGTCCTGGCTGAAGAGCTGGCCGAGCACGTTGCCAAAGCCGGTGTCCAGCGTCCCGGTCACGGCGCCCGGGAACCCGCCGGTGCGGACCAGCTCCGTCCCGCCGAAGCCGCCGCCTCGATACGATGCCTGGACGCGGAGATCGGGCAGCTTCTGGTTGTCGTAGTACCGGATGTTGGTTTCGGCGTTGCTCAGTTCCTGGTGCGCGAGTGAGAGATCGTACCGCGCGCCGAGCGCTCCGGCAATCGCCTGGTCGACGTCGATAGGCGCGTTGTCGCCGACCGGCTCGTCAACTGGATCCAGGTGGACCTGCCAGAACGCCGTCTCGGACGGATCGATGATGAGCCGTCGCAGCTGGTCCTCGGCGTCACGTGCGGCCGCCTGCGCGCGGATGACGTTCTCGCGCCGGTTGGCGACTTCCGCCTGGGCCTGCACGAGGTCGAGCGGCGGCGCGTCACCCACGCGCACGCGGGCTTCATTCTGGCGCACGAGATCGCGCGCCAGATCGAGCGAGCGCTGCTGGACGGCCACGTTGGCGGTGAGCGCCTTGAACGTCCAGTACGCCTGCTTGACCGCCGCCACCGTCTGCACGACCGACTGACGGAAGCGAAGCTCCGAGCTCTGGAGATCACGCTTCGCGATGACGTACTGCACCCGCGCGGTGTCGATGGCGCGATCCTTGAGCAGCGGCTGCGAGAAGGCCACCTGCAGGCCGGACTGGATCGACGGATCGAATGCCGTAAACGGGCTGTTGGTGGACGACCGCGCTGCGTCCCAGGACGCGCTCCACGTGCCGCCGCCCCAGCGCAGGCGCTGCGTGAGGCCCGCGGACGAAAACCAGTCCTGCGTGTCGATGGCGGCGCCGCCGGGCAGGAAGCTCGACGGGGCCGCGGCGCTCGTCGACCGGCCGAAGCGCGTGTCGAAGGTCGGCGTGTAGGCGCTCTGCGACTCGGCCACCCGCGCGGCTTCGACGTCGGTGCCGAGCCGGACCACCGCGAGGTCCGGATTGTGATCGACCGCCCGCCGCACCGCGTCGTCGAGCGTCAGCTTCAGCTCGCCAGAGGGCGGCGGCGCGGGAGCGGACGGTGGAGGCGTCTGCGCGGACGCAGCGGCGGCCAGGATCAGGCCGGCCAGGGCCGGCGCGGCCGTACGGACGAAACGAACGGGATTCATGCGACCACCTCGTTGAGGGCCGGCTGCGCGTCGGCGCCGGCCAGGGGCTCGGCGGCGTGCTTCCGCGCGACGAGCATGTAGATCGACGGCACGACGAACAGCGTGAAGAACGATCCGATGAGCATGCCGCTCACCAGCACGATGCCGATGCTGTTGCGCGCGCCGGCGCCCGGGCCGGACGCCATCACCAGCGGGAAGTGCCCGGCCACGGTCGCGGCCGTCGTCATCAGGATCGGGCGGAGGCGCGTGCCGGCGGCGTCGATGACCGCGCTCAGCTTGTCGCGGCCCGTCTCCTGCAGGTGATTGGCGAACTGGACGATGAGGATGCCGTTCTTCGACACCAGGCCGACGAGCGTGATCAGTCCGACCTCGCTGTAGATGTTGAGCGACGTCAGGCCGAGAAACGAGAACAGCAGCGCGCCCGACAGCGCCAGCGGCACCGAACCCGCCAGGATGATGAACGGATCGCGGAAGCTCTCGAACTGCGCCGCGAGCACCAGGTAGATCAGGATGCCCGAGAGCAGGAACGTGCCGAGGAACCGGCTCCCCTCGGTGCGGAGCTGGCGCGACTCGCCCGCGTAGTCAATCGTGAACCCCTGCGGCAGGATCTTTCTCGCCTCGGTCTCGAGAAAACCAAGCGCCTGGTCGAGCGGCACGGGCGGCGGAATGACGCCCTGGATGCGGACGGCGTTGAGCTGCTGGAACTTCTTCAACTCGCGCGGCTCGGCCGTCGTCCTCAGGCTGGCGAACGTCGAAAGCGGCACGGGATGGCCGTCGGCGCCCGTGACGTGGAGCTGCAGGAGCTGATCCGGCGCCAGCCGGTCCGCCCGCGTCACCTGCGGAATGACCTTGTAGCTTCGGCCCTGGATGCTGAAGCGGTTGACGTAGTCCCCGCCGAGCAGCGTCGACAGGTCCTTGCCCGCCTCGCTCAGATCGACGCCCTGCGAGCGCAGCTTGTCCCGGTCGAAGACGATCTCGGTCTGCGGCTGGTCGAATTTCAGGTCCGCGTCGGCGTAGATGAACATGCCGCTCTTGAACGCCTTGGCCACGAGCTGGTTGGCGATGTCGCTGAGCTGCTGCGGCTCGCCGGCCGACTGGATCACCAGGTCGACCGGGAAGTCGCCGCCGCCCGGCAACGGCGGCGGCGTCGTCGGAATCACGCGCACGCCCGCGATCTTCGAGAGCGGGCCCATCGACTCCATCAGCAGCTGCTGGGCGGTCTTCGTGCGCTGGCTCCACGGCTTCGTGACCATGCCGCCGAAGCCGCCGGCCGGCGACATCAGCTGGAAGATGCTGGCCGTCTCGGGCATCGCGCGGTAGACATCGTGGATCTGCGAGGCGAAGAGCTTCGTCTGATCGATCGTCGCGTCGGGTGCCGACTGCACGATTGAGAAGACAACGCCCTGGTCCTCGGCCGGCGCCAGCTCCCGCTGCGAGAACATGTAGAACGGCACGATCAGCACGCTGACGATCACCCAGAACGCAATCATCACCGGCCGGTACTCGAGGGTGCCCGCGAGGGCGCGCGCGTAGATCTCGCGCACGCGGTCGAAACGGCGGTTGATCCACCCGCCGAAGCCCCGCTCGGTGTCGCTCGCGCGGAGCAGCTGCGCGCCGAGCATCGGCGAGAGCGTCAGCGCCACGACCCCGGAGACGACGATGGCCCCGGCCAGCGTGAACGCAAACTCGCGGAAGAGCGCGCCGGTGAGGCCGCCCTGAATGCCGATCGGGGCGTACACCGCCACCAGCGTGATGGTCATCGCGATGATCGGACCGATCAGCTCGCGGGCCGCGTCCAAGGCCGCGCGCACCGGAGCTTTGCCGGCGTGAAGGTGCCGCTCGATGTTCTCCACCATCACGATGGCGTCGTCCACCACGAGTCCCACCGAGAGCACGATGGCGAGCAGCGTCAGCAGGTTGATCGTGAAACCAGCGATCAGCATCAGGAAGACGGCGCCCACCAGCGACACGGGAATCGCGACGACCGGGATGATCACCGACCGCACCGAGCCGAGGAACAGGAAGATGACGATGATCACGATGAGCAGCGTCTCGGTGAGCGTGCGCAGCACCTCGTGGATCGCGTCGTTGATGTAGTCCGTCGAGTCGTAGGGAATGCCGACCTTCATGCCGGCCGGCAGCTGCGCCTGAATGCCGGGCAGCTCGGCGCGGACCCGGGAGATCACGTCGAGCGAGTTCGCCGTCGGCAGCACCCAGATTCCCATGAACGTCGCCGACTCGCCGTTGAATCGCACGTCCTGGTCGTAGTTCTCCGCGCCCAGCACCACGTCGGCGATGTCGCCGAGACGGACGACCACGCCGTCCTGCTCCTTGACGACCAGCTGCTCGAACTCCTTCGGCGTCGTCAGGTTGGTGTTGGCGACGAGGTTGACGGAGACCATCGAGCCCTTCGTCCGCCCGAGCGCGGACAGGTAGTTGTTGCTCGCCAGCGCCTCGGACACCGCCGACGGCGAGATGCCGTACGCGGCCATCCGATCCGGCTTGAGCCAGATCCGCATCGCAAACGTGCGATCGCCCAGGATGTCGGCGCGCTGGACGCCGCTGACGGCGCTCAGTCGCGGCTGCACGACCCGCGTCAGGTAGTCGGTGATCTGCGTCTGATCGAGGTCAGCGGCCGAGAAGCCCAGGTACATCGCCGCAAAGCGGTCGTCTGCGGTCTGCAGCTCGATGACTGGCGCCTCGGCCTCTGGCGGCAGCTGGTTGCGGACCTGCGCGACCTTGGACTGGATCTGCGTCAGCGCCGCGTTCGTGTCGTAGTTGAGCTGCAGGTGCACGGTGATGGTGCTCACGCCCTGCGCGCTGGACGACTCGATGTAGTCAATCCCGTCGGCACTCGCGATCACCCGCTCGAGCGGCGTCGTGATGAATCCGCGGACGAGGTCCGCGTTCGCGCCCACGTACGCGGTCGACACCTGGACGACCGCGATGTCGCTGCGCGGGTACTGCCGCACGCTGAGCGCACGGATCGACTGCAGCCCCGCGATGAGGATGGTCAGATTGACGACGGTCGCAAGGACCGGACGCTTGACGAACAGGTCCGTGAAAGTCATCAGCGTTCCTCCGGTTTCGGCTTCGGGTTGTTGGCCGGCTGGACCGCGTTGTTGACGAGGATCGCGACGCCAGCGCGCAGCTTGAAGAGCCCCGACGTTACGACCTCGTCGTTCGGCTTGACGCCGGAGACCACGGCCACCTGATCCCCGCGGGTCCCGCCCAACTTGACGAACTGCTGGCGGACGCCGCGATACGTCTGGCCGTCAGGCCCCTTGAGGTCCGTCACGATGAACACAGAATCGCCGAAGGGCGCGTAGCTGATGGCCGAGGCCGGCAGCGCGATGACGGACTGATCGGCACCCGTCGCGACGTCCACGTTCACGAACATCCCGGGCCGGAGCAGCCCCTCCCGGTTGTCGAGCGTCGCCTGAATCTTGGCGTTGCGCGTCAGCTGGTCCACGACCGAATCGAGTGCCGTCACGCGGCCTTCGAACGGCGCGCTGCCAACGTCCTTGGCGGTGACGCGGACGCCGCGGCCCACGCGGATGCGATTGGCGTCCTGCTGGGGCACGTCGAAGTTCGCGTAAATCGGATTGAGCGACTGCAGCTCGACGACCGGGTCGCCCGCGTGCAGGTACTGACCGAGGTTCACCTGACGAAGCCCGAGGATGCCGTTGAAGGGCGCCCGGATCGTCTTGCGTTCGATCATCGCCTGGATTTCGCCGACCTTGGCTTCCGTCTGCTTGCGACCGCTGGACGCCTTGTCGAATTCCGCGGTCGAGATGACGGCCTCCTTCAGCAGGTCGTCCATGCGGGTGAAATTGACCCGCGCGAGATCGCGATCGGCCTCGGCGGCCGCGAGCTGCGCGCGCTCCTGTCGGGTGTCGAGCTCGATCAGGATGTCGCCCGCTTTGACGGCTCGACCGGATTCGAACGCCACGCGATCGACCGTGCCGGGCAGATCCGCACTGACGGTCACGCCCTGCACGGCCGCGACGCTGCCGACAGCCGTCAGCGTCGACGCCCACCGCTCTGCTTTCGCGATCACGGTCGTCACCGCCTCCGGTGGAGGCTGGAACGCGGCGCCCTGCGCGATCGCCGTCTGGATCTGCTTGAACTTGACAACGCCGAGGGCCGAGATGAACACCAGCATCGCCGCCACCATGAAAATCATTCGTTTCGCCATGGCGCCTTCCTAGGGCAATTCCCGTTCCAGCGCGCGCGAAGCCAAACGCTGTCAAACGCGACGCGCGTGCCGAAGTGCCGGCGCCGGCCGGTCGGCACGCGCCGACGCATCGGCGGCCGCGCGGCGGCGGCGCCCTCAATTCACCGCGCTTTTGCGAGCGTGGCGACCGAACAGCAAGTGGCACACCTCCTGCACTCGGCAGCGCCCAGGAGAAAGAAACTCATGACGCGAGTAACGAAGGCTCTATTCATCATCAGTGGATTGCTCGTGGGTGCTGGTCAGGCCTACGCGCAGGACACGCGAGGCAATACCGAAGGCCGTGCCGTGGTCACCATCATTCCGGGCGGCGCGACCTTTGTGACCGAAGGCAAGAACTCGAGTGGCCCGGGCTTTGGCAACTACAGCCTGGGCGGCAGCATCCTCGGCAACTTCAACAAGTACGTCGGCGTCGAGGGCGAGGTGACCGGATTGATTGGCGTGACCCAGTCGCTCGCCGGCTTCGCCGACGACACCAGGACGCCGCATACCGTCAACTACAGCGGCAACGTCGTCGTCTCGATCCCGGCGGGCTCGGTGGTGCCCTACGTCACCGGCGGTGTCGGAGGCATGAGCGTGTTCGAGACCGCCGACCTCGGGATCAACTCGATGGAGACGTTCCTCACCGGCAACGTCGGCGCTGGCGTCACGTGGTATGCGGGCCGGTGGGGCGTGCGCGTCGACTACCGCTTCATCGCGGTACAGGGGAAGGATGACGCGCCAGTTTTCTTCGGCACCGAGAACCGCTACGCGCATCGAATCTACGGCGGCGTCCTGCTGAACTTCGGGCGCTGACCCGCTGGTCTTCCACGTTCGTTTCGGGGCACCGGCCTGCATTTCATCCAACGCCGTCATCCCGCAGGCCGGTGCCGTTTCCGCTTCACGTCGCTCTTCCCGCAACGCCCTCCCAGGACGCTGCTTGCGCGAAATTTCGCGCTACCGCGCGGTGATCCAAGGTCTAATGAATCTCCGATCGGAGGTCCGCGTGACCGCAGCTCGTCTCCTGCCGCTCGCCGGCTACCGCGAATACGAATCATCCGAGATGATCCGCCGGGCCGCGGAGTTCTACGCCGACATCCGCCGGCGGCGCACGGTGCGGGACTTCTCGAGCCGGCCGGTGCCGCGCGCGGTGATCGAGGACTGCGTGCGGGCCGCCGGCACCGCGCCCAGCGGCGCCAACATGCAGCCCTGGCACTTCGTCGTCGTGAGCGAGCCGGCCATCAAGGCGCGCATTCGCGTCGAAGCCGAACGCGAAGAACGCGACTTCTACGACCACAAGGCACCGCGGGAATGGCTCGACGCGCTCGCGCCGCTCGGCACTGATGCGAACAAGCCATTCCTCGAGACCGCGCCGTACCTGATCGTCGTCTTCGCGCAGAGCTTCGGCGTGTTGCCGGACGGCCGCCGCGTCAAGCACTACTACGCGCAGGAGTCAGTCGGCATCGCCGCCGGATTCCTCATCAGCGCCGTGCACCACGCCGGGCTGGTGTCCTTGACGCACACGCCCAGTCCCATGGGCTTTCTCAACGAGATCCTCGGTCGTCCAGCCAACGAGCGGCCGTTTCTCATCCTGGTGGTCGGCTATCCGGCAAGAGACGCGCGCGTGCCGGACATCGGGAAGAAGCCGCTCGAAGAGATCGCAACCTTCCTCTGACGCGGCGCGCACGTGCGGGAGAGCGACAGGTTTTCGCCTACAACCACTACGTCATCCACACGACCGTCACGTTCGATCTGGAGCCATTCACGCCGGAGGATTGGCGCGGCTGGTTCGACGAGCATCCGGCGGCGGGACCGCATCGCCTCTTCGTGGCCGAGGACCGCGCGAATCGCGTGCTCGGCTACGCGACGACGAGCCGATGGCGCCAGAAGCCGGCGTATCGCACGACCGTCGAGTCGAGCGTGTACCTCCACCGGGACGCCACCGGACGCGGTTGCGGGTCGCGGCTCCACTCGACGCTCTTCGCGTCGATCGCCGGCGAAGACGTCCATCGCATCGTCGCGGGCGCGTGCCTGCCGAACGCCGCGTCAGTGAAGCTGCACGAGCGCTTCGGCTTCGAGCTCGTGGGAATCTTCCGCGAGGTCGGCTTCAAGTTCGGCCGGTACCACGACGTCGCCTGGTACGAGCGCCTGTTGACCGTGTAGCTCGCCCGACCGCCCTCCGAAGCGCACGAAACTCCCTGGCGAAATCGGCGGCCTGGTGGTTGGCATTGAGGCCGCTCGTGTTGGGCAGCACCCACAGCATGGCGCCCGCCATGTCCTCCGGCTGGCGTCCCACACCCGCGCGCGGCCGATCGAACGCCGTGCGGTACGCGCCGATTCCCACGATCGCCACCGCCCGGGGCCGCCAGCGTGCGACCTTGCGGGCCAGCCGCCGGGCTCCGGTCCGCAACTCGTCGGCGGTCAGCTCGTCAGCCCCCACCGTCGCGCGCCGGACCAGATTTGTGATGCCGACACCGCACTCGATGAGCTCGTCGCGATCCCACGGCGCCAGCCGCCGCGGCGTGAAACCCGCCGCGTAGAGCGCCGGCCAGAACCGGTTGCCCGGGCGAGCGAAATGGCAGCCCGTCGCGGCTGAATAGAGCCCCGGATTGATGCCGCAGAACAGCACGTCCAGCCCCGGTGCGATCAGATCCGGGATGGTTTTGCCGGCCGCGCCACGAAGGTCGGCGGAGGTCGGTCTGGGCGGGCGGGTGCGGGTGGCCACGGATTTCATGTATAACCTCACACCCATGTGGCAGCACAACTACGAACCGATTGGCGGCAGCCTTGGCCTCAGCGCCCTCGCCGCAGGGATTCCGATCGCTGTGCTGTTCGTCATGCTCGGCGTCGCGCGGCGCCCGGCCTGGATCTCGGCCCTGACGGCCCTGGCGTCGGCGCTCGTCGTCGCGCTCGCGGTCTACGGCATGCCGGTCGAATCTCGCGGTGATCTCGACGATCTACGGCGCGGCGTACGGCATGTTCCCCATCGCGTGGATCGTGTTCGCCTCGATCATGCTGTACCGCCTGGCCGTGGACACCGGCAAGTTCGAGATCATCAAGGATTCGGTCGGCAGCCTCACCGACGACCGCCGGCTGCAGGCGATCTTCATCGCCTTTTCGTTCGGCGCGTTCATCGAGGGCGCCGGCGGGCTTCGGCGCGCCGGTCGCCGTCTCGGGCGCGATGCTCGCGGGTCTCGGTTTCAATCCGTTCTTCGCGGCCGGCATCTGCCTGCTCGCGAACACGGCGCCGGTGGCATTCGGATCGATCGGCATTCCGGTCACCACGCTGGCCAACGTCACCGGCCTGCCGGTGCTGGCGCTGAGCGCGATGGTCGGCCGGCTGTGCGCGATGATGTCCGTGCTCATCCCCGGCTACCTGCTGGTCGTCATGGCCGGGCGCAAGCGCGCCGTTCGAGGTGCTGCCGGCCATCATCGCGTGCGGCGTGTCGTTCGCCGGGATGCAGTTGCTCGTCTCCAATCTTCGTCGGCCCCGAGCTGACCGACATCATGAGCTCGCTCGCCTGCATCGTCGTCATGGTGGTCGTGCTGAAGTTCTGGAAGCCGAAGACGATCATGCGGCTCGAGGGCGACACGCCGGCGACGATTACGAGGCGCGGCGCACGCCGCGGCGGAGATGTTCATGGCGTGGCTGCCCTACCTGCTGCTCGTCGTCGTTCGTGCTCGTCGTCGGGCCATCGCCACGATCAAGTCCGCCATCGATCGGTGGACGAACAGCCTGCTGCCCGCCTGGTCGATCCAAGAACCCGACGGCCATGAACGGGCTGAACGTTCCGGGCCTGCACAACGCGATCACGCGAATGCCGCCGGTCGTCGCCAGGCCCGCGCCGTACGGGGCCGTCTTCACACTGAACTGGCTGAGCGCGTCGGGCACCGCCTGCTTTCTCGCGACTCTTGCGGCGGCCGCGTTCCTGCGCGTCGGCCCCAGGCAGCTCGTCGGGCGTCTACGTGGCGACGTTCAAGCAGCTGTCCAAGGCGATGCTGACGATCGCGTCGATGCTCGGCCTGGCCTACCTGATGAACTACTCGGGCATGACGTCCACGCTCGGGCTGGCGCTCGCGGCTACGGGCGCCGCCTTTCCGTTCTTCAGCGCCGTGGTCGGCTGGCTCGGCGTCTTCCTGACCGGCAGCGACACGTCCGCCAACGCGCTCTTCGGCAACCTGCAGGTCGTGACCGCCAACGCGCTCGGTCTCAACCCGATCCTGACCGCGTCGGTGAACTCCGCGGCCGGCGTCATGGGCAAGATGATCTCGATCCAGAGCATCGCCGTGGCCGTGGCCGCCACCGGCATGTCGCGCGTCGGACGAGAGCCGGCTGTTCCGCTTCACGATCAAGCACAGCGTGCTGCTGATGGTGGTGATGGGCATCCTGGCGCTGCTCTTCGCCTACGTCCTGCCCGGCCTCGTGCCCGCGATGCCGAAGTAGCCGCGGCGTTGCGCCGCTGATAGGATGACGCCGTGAAAATCGAGCACACGGCTTACCAGGTCTCCGATCCCGAAGCTCTGGCGAAGTGGTACGTCGCGCATCTCGGGCTGACCGTCAAGCGTTCGCAGAGCGCCTCGCCGTTCGGTTACTTCCTGGCCGACGACGGCGATGCCGTCATGCTGGAGTTCTACAACAACCCGAAGGCGCGCGTGCCGGACTACCGGGCCATCGACCCGCTCGTGCTCCACATCGCGTTTCGCACCGACGATGTGGCGGCAACGCGCACGCGGCTGATGGACGCGGGCGCGACGCCCGAGGGCGACGTCGCGACGAACGACACCGGCGACACCGTCGCGATGCTACGCGACCCCTGGGGTATTTCCGTGCAGCTGGTCAAGCGCGTTTCGCCGATGATCAAGTAGGGATTAGCCCGGAGGCCTCATGTCCGCGCCGCCCCGCCTGGTTTCCCGGTCCCTCGCCGTGCTCGCGCTGGCCGCCGCGCTCTCGGCCACGGCGTCAGGCGTGGCTTCCGCGCGCCAGGCCGAGATGCAGCGCGTCCCGCAGTTCGAAAACGACCGTGCGGTCTCGTGGCTGAGCGTGATCCCGCCGCACACGGCGTCCACGCTCCACCGCCACGATCGCTACCGCTCGGTGATCGCGATCGTCGGCGGCGACTTGAAGACCGTGACTGCGTCGGGCGAGACGACGGTGACGCACTACGAGACGGGCAAGGCGTACTGGCAAGCACCGATGCCGCCGGGCGTCATGCACAAGGACGTCAACGACACGGACAGGACGATCCAGCTCGTCGTCGTGGAGATCAAGTAGCCGAATCTGGCGGCCACAGGACGCGAAACCGCTCCAGGATCGAGGCGTCGATGTGCGGCCGCTGGTTGCTGGCGAGGATCGCCGGGCGGCCGGATTCCTCGATCCGTCGCAGCAGGAAGGCGACTTCCTGGTTGGCGTGCCGATCGTGGGCGTCGCGGACGTCGGTCCGCTTGCCGAACAGCGCGTCGGCTTCGTCGAAGAACAGCACGGTGTCCTGCGCTTCCGCGCGGGCGAACAATCGATCGAGATTCTTCTCCGTCTCGCCGATGTACTTCGACACGATGTCCCGCAGGTCGACGCGCAACACGCCGAGGCCGGACGCGCGCGCTAGCGCGTCTGCCGCCATCGTCTTGCCGGTGCCGTCGAGCCCGACGAACAGGCCGGGCGCGCCGCGGCCGTCGCGGGAATGCTGCACGAGCCGCTCGATGGCCTGAAGGATCGCCGGATCGTGATCGCGCACGGCTGCCGCCATCCTACTACCGCAGCGCCATTGCCGGATCCACGCGCGCGGCTCCCCGCTCGGCTCGACGCCCGACCGTCGCCGCGGCTGACGACCTTCGGCCTCCTCGCCTGCGCGGTGCCGACGCGGCAGGCGCTCCGGATCCAGCCCGTCAGCGTGCAGGCGGCCCGCTTCGGCGCGTGCGCTTGCCAGACGGGCAATGACCAGAGAGAATGCGAGCGGACCTGTCTTCCTGAGGAGTTTCAATCCATGATGCGTGTTCTCGCCGTCGCCCTGATGTCTGGCGCCCTCGTGGTGCCCGTGCTCGCCGCCCTGAAGCAGGGCGAAAAGGCTCCCGACTTTTCCGCCAAGGCATCGCTTGCCGGCAAGGAATTCACGTTCTCGCTGAAGGACGCGCTGAAGAAAGGGCCGGTCGTCGTCTACTTCTACCCGTCGGCGTTTACCGGCGGCTGCAACATCGAGGCCCACACCTTCGCGGAGAACCGGGAGAAGTTCGACGCCGTGCACGCGACGATCATCGGGGTCTCGCAGGACAGCATCGCGCGCCTCAACGCGTTTTCGGCGGACCCGCAGTACTGTGCCGGCAAGATCGCCGTCGCGTCAGACGCCGACGGCGCGATTGCGCAGGCGTACAACCTGACGAAGAGCGCCGCGCGGCCCGGGATGAAGGATTCTCGCGGCGAGGCGATCGATCACGACTTCACCGAGCGGACGACCTTCGTCGTGGCGCCAGACGGCAGGATCGCCGCCGTGTTCTCGACCAACGACGACAAAGTGACACCCGCGCAGCACGTCGAGAAGTCCCTCGCCGCCGTGACGCAGATCGCCGGCAAGTAGCCGGCATCGCCGGGAGTCCGACGAACCATGCGAGCCATCACCGTGCTCGCGCTGCTCTGCAGCGGCGGCGTCCTCCATGCGGCGGCCGCGCGACAGGCCCGCCAAGCGCGTCCGGGTGTCCGCACCCCGGGCGTCAAGCTGCCGATGAGCAGTATCACGCCTGAGGCGGTCTTCGACATCCCCGGCGCGCCGGACTGGATGGCGATCGACGAGCACGTCTGGATTTCGAACGCGCCCAAGAACACCGTGACGCGGATCGACCCCGTGACGAACCGGATCGTGGCGAACATCACCGTCGGCGCGGCGCCGTGCTCCGGACTCGTGGCCGGCTTCGGCACCGTGTGGGTGCCCAACTGCGGCGACAAGAGCGTCTCGCGCATCGACTTGCGCTCGGGCAACGTGACGACGACGTTTCCCCTGACGATCGCCCACAGTGAGGGCGGCGTGGCGGTCGGCGCGGGCAGTTTCTGGATCATGATCGACCGCGAAGGCACGCTCGCACGCATCGATCCAGCGACGAACACGATCGCGGCAAGGATCACCGTGCCAGCCGGCTCCTTCGCCGTGGCCTTCGGCGACGCCGCGGTCTGGATCACGAGCACCGACCGGAATCTGCTCACGCGTGTGGATCCGCGGACGAACGCCGTGACCGATCGTATTCCCGTCGGACCGAAGCCGCGGTTCCTGACGATCGGTGAGGGCGCCGTCTGGACGCTCAACCAGGGCGACGGCACGATCTCCCGGGTGAACACGAAAACGAGGACGCTGGACGCGACGATCGAGGCCGGCGTGCCCGGCGGCGGCGGCGAAATTGCGGCCGGTGAAGGGTCCGTCTGGATCACGATGATGCAGTTCCCGCTGTCGCGGATCGATCCGGCCACCAACAAGGTCGTCCAGCAGTTTTTCGGAGACGGCGGCGACTCGGTGCGCGTCGGCCACGGATCGGTCTGGCTGACCGATCTGCGCGGCGGCAAGCTCATGCGCTTCAGTCCGGCGGCAATCCGGGCGGCCTCGGCGAAGTAGCGCTCACGCTAGCCGATCAGCTCGCGAACGCGCGGCATCACCTTCGTCCCGAACAGCTCGATCGACGTCCTCAACTTGTCGTGCGGCAGCGTACCGCTGCTGTACTTCATGTCGAAGCGCGCGAGACCCAGCGCCCTGACCGTCCCCGCGATCTTCGCCGCGACCGTCTCCGGCGAGCCGACGCAGAGCGCGCCAGTCAGCCCGGCCTCCCGCTCGAAGTGCGCGCGGTCCGCCGGCGGCCAGCCGCGCTCGGCGCCGATTCGGTTGATCATCTTCTCGTAGTGCGGCCAGAGCTCGGCGCGCGCCTGCTCGTCGGTCGGCGCCACGTAGCCCGGCGAATGCACGGCAACAGGCAGAACGGGCTTGCCGAGCTTCTCGAGCGCCTCCAGGTACAGGTCCACGTAAGGCCGGAAGCGGAGCGGATTGCCGCCGATGATCGCGAGCGTGAGCGGCAGGCCGAACCGGGCGGCGCGCACGACCGACTCCGGGCTCCCGCCGACGCCGACCCACGCTCGCAACGTGCCGGACTCGACGGGCGGATAGATCCGCTGATTCGTCAGGGACGATCGCGTCGTGCCCGACCAGGTCACCGGCCCCGAGGCGAGCAGTTCGGCGAACAGCGCCAGCTTGTCCTCGAACAGCTCGTCGTAGTTCGCCAGGTCGTACCCGAACAGCGGATAGGACTCGGTGAACGACCCGCGGCCCAGAATGACCTCCGCGCGCCCGCCGGACACGGCGTTGAGTGTGGAGAATCGCTGGAATACGCGGACGGGATCATCGGTGCTCAGTACCGTCACCGCGGATCCCAGGACGATGCGCGAGGTCTGCCCGGCAATCGCGGCCAGGACGACTTCCGGCGCGGAGATCGCGAAGTCCGGGCGGTGGTGCTCGCCGACGCCGAAGCAGTCCACGCCGACCTGTTCGGCCAGCACCGCCTCGGCCACGACGTCGCGCAGGGTCTCGGCCTGCGTCTTCAGCTGCCCGCCGGGTCCAAGCGTCACATCGCCAAAGGTGTCGATCCCCAGGGTGAGAGACATGGCTTTCGACTGTAGCAGAGCGCCCGGCCGCGACGCGTCACCCCGCCGCCGATGCGGTAGCATGCCGGCATGCGACTCATCCGTTCCCTGCTCATCGTCGCGATCGTCGCGGCCGCGGCCAGCACCGGTGGCGCGCAACGGCCGGATCCCATCGATCACATTCGGGAAGCCGACCTGAAAGCCGACCTCTTCACGCTCGCCGGTGACGCCATGCGAGGCCGCGAGGGCGGCACGCTGGACGAAATGACGGCGTCGGTCTGGGTCGCCGAGCGCGCGCGCGAGGCGGGACTCCAGCCGGCCGGCGAGAACGGCACCTACTTCCAGTTCTTTCCGCTCGAGCGATTTCGCGTCTCGGCCAGCTCGCCGGTGTCGCTTGGCGGGAAGGCGCTCCGCATGGGTCGCGACGTCATTCCCGACAACGTGGTGCTCGCCGACGTGGACGCGCCAATCGCGAGAAGCGACGTCAGCGCGTCCGCAGGCTCGGCGGACCTGAGCGGCAAGACGCTGGTGGTCCGCTACGAACCGCTGCCCGGCGCGACGGCCGCCGCCGTGCCGAGCCAGAGGTCGCCAAATGCGGCGCCCGCCCTGCGCACCTGGGCGCGCAACGTGCTGCGAACGGCCACGCCATTGCACCCGGCGGCCGTCGTGGTGCTCGTGCCGGACGAGTACAGGGACCAGTGGGATCGCACGGCGATTACGTTCCCGCGCGGATCGTACGCGCTCGATCCGGACGGCACGGCCGATCAACGGATTGCGCCGAAGGGCGTGCCGCTCCTGTACGTGCGCGAGTCCGCTCTCGACGGACCGTTGGCCGCAGACGCGCGGCTCGTGGCGTCGATCTTCACCGACAGCTTTCAATACCCGTCGGTCAACGTCATCGCGAAGGTCCCGGGACGGGACCCGGCGCTCGCGAGCCAGTATGTCCTGTTCAGCGCGCACCAGGATCACGACGGCGAACGGTATGCCGTCGACGGCGACGACATCTGGAACGGCGCGGACGACAACGCCTCGACCGCCGTCGCGCTGCTCGCGATCGGCCGCGCGGTGTCTGCGGCGCCCATGCGGCGATCGGCGCTGTTCATCTGGCACGGGTCGGAAGAGCGCGGGCTGATGGGGTCCCGCTGGTACGTCAAGCACCCGATTGTCCCGCTCGCGTCGATCGTCGCCTGCCTCAACGGCGACCTGATTGGCCGCAACGATCCCTCGACCGCCGCGCTGCTGGGCGCGCTGCCGCCGCACCGCAATTCGCCCGAGCTGGTCCAGATGGCGCTCGACGCCAACGACGCGGTCACGAAGTTCACCGTGGACTCGTCATGGGACGACCCGAATCATCGTGAAGGCTGGTACTACCGGAGCGATCACCTGCCCTACGCGCGCGCGGGCGTGCCGGCGATCTTCTTCTCGACGCTGCTCCATCCCGACTATCACACGCCGTTCGACAACCCGGATCGCATCGACATCGCGAAGCTGGCGAAGATGACGCGCTGGATGTACGCGACGGGCCGGCGCGTCGGCGAGGCGGACCAGGCGCCCGCGGTCGATCCGGCGTTCAAGCTCGAACGCTGCCGCGATTTCACCGGCAACTACTGTGGAGGATAGCTCGATGACCCGCCGGATCCCACCTCTTCTGTGGTGCACGTCAGTGGTGCTGGCCGCGTCGGCCCTGATCGCGGCGTCGGCTGCCGTGACCGCCCAACAGCGCGTCGCCTACGACGGTGTCACGCTGAATGACGAAGGCCTGCCGCAGTATTCGACGTTTTCGATCTGCGCGATCGACCCGGCGACCGGCCAGTCCGGCGCCGCGGTGACGACGCGCGTGCCGTTCGTCGGCCGCGCGGTGCCGCACGTGCGCGCGGGCGTCGGCGCCGTCTGCACGCAGGCGTCAACCGTCGTGGAATACGGCCCGCGCGGACTCGACCTGCTCGAGAAAGGCGTCGCGCCCGCCGACGCGCTCGAGCAGCTGCTCGCCAACGACACGATGCGCGAGAACCGGCAGGTCGGCATCATCGACATGAAGGGTCGCACGGCCGCCCACACCGGCAAGCAGAACGGCAACTGGGCCGGCAGCCGCCAGGGCGCCAACTACACGACGCAGGCCAACATCATGGTCGGACCGGAAGTGCTCGACGCCGTGTCTGCGTCCATGGACGCGACCGCGGGCACTGGCATGGCCCTGGCGGAGCGCATGATTCTCGCGCTCGAAGCCGGCTATGCGAAGGGCGGCGACCGCCGCTGGGGCAACCTGCAGTCGGCCGCCATCAAGATCGCCGACCCGAACAACCCGGGCCGCGGGAACGACCACATCGCGCTCGCCATTGAAGTCGGCGAACACCCGGATCCCGTCGCCGAGCTGAAGCGGATCTACCTCACGACGGGACGGCGACTCGGGTATCGGTCCTTCTCCCGTGTCCAAGGGCCGGACGTCGTCGAGCTCAAGCGCATGCTCCACGCCCTCGGCTACTGGCGGCCGACGCTCGCGGCTTTCCCGGATCAGCCGCCCGCCGACTTCAACGTGTACGACGACGAAGCGATCGCGGCCGTGGACAAGTTCCGCACCGACAAGGGCTTGAACTATCAGGGCAATCCCCCCGGCCTGGTGGACGCGCGATTCATCGAGGCGCTTCGCGCGGTGTATTTCCAGAAGCGCAAAGGCGGATAGCGGGCGCACGGTGTCGATCGGATCGGGGGTGATTCCGGCGGGCGCGAGGATCCGCGGCCGCCGTTCAGCCTTTCAGAGTCTGGCGCACCGGATCGGGCATGAGCTTCGTGCCGAGCTTCCAGCACATCCCGCACTCCGGGCAGTCGTAGAAGTGAATCGCCATTTTCGCCATCGATTCGGCCTGCGTTCGGAACGCGCCGGACGCTGACGGCTCGGTCTCGACGTACGACAGCGTCGCGCCGCACTCCGGGCACTCGGGATCGGGCGGACGGCTCGAAGCGTCGAAGGCCACCGGCATGACGACTGGCGCCGGATGGTAGCATGCCGGCCACGATGGCGCCCGAGCCACCGCGGCGGTCCGCGGGTCTCACCGCGATGACCGCGTTCTTCGTGTTCGGCGCGAGCATGGCCGGACTCGCGGCGGCGGCGCTGCTCTTTCCGCAGTCGGCGCTCGACGAGATTTGGCGCCTGAATCCCGACGCGAAGCTGAACCTGCTGGCGATCGCGCCATGGGGCGCTCTGCTCATGATCGCGGTATCCGCCGCGTGCGCGACGGTCGCCGTCGGAATCCGGACGCGCGCGTCGTGGGGACGCCAGGCGGCCATCGCCCTGCTGGCCGCCAACCTGATCGGCGACACCGCCAATGCCGTCGTTCGCGGAGACCTGCGGACGCTCATCGGCCTGCCGATTGGCGGCGCGCTGATCGCCTACCTGCTCAGCCGGGCCGTCCGGGATGCGTTCCGCCGCGCCCGCTAGCGCCAGGCCAACCTTTCATCGATGTCATGTTCCTGTAAGGGCCCTGCAACCCCGGCTGTCGTCACTACCAACAGGGCGAGACAGACGCCCGCTTGGGAGGCAACAGATTATGAGATTTTCAACATTCTTCGGGCGCCGACTCGGGGCGCCGCTGGTGGTCGGCGCCGTGGTGGCGGCGTCGGCTCTGGCGTACAGCGCCGCGACGCCGAATGCGGCACCCTCGAAGGCGACGGCTCCGGCAACCTCCACCGTGGCGCCCCTCGCCACCGCGTCCTATGCCGACGCCGTGAGCAAGGTCATGCCGGCGGTGGTGACCATCGAAGTCGAAAAGCGCGGGCAGATGAATCCCGCCGGAATGATCCCCGATGACGGCTTCTTCCAGTACTTCTTCGGTCCCAACATGCCGCAGCGCCGACAGATGCCGGCGCCGCGCGAGGAAGGCCTCGGGTCGGGCGTCATCCTGACGACCGACGGCAACATCGTCACCAACAACCATGTCGTCGAGAGCGCCGACCGTGTGTCGGTGCAGCTCGCTGACGGCCGCCGCTTCCAGGCCAAGGTCGTCGGCACCGATCCGCCAACGGATCTGGCCGTCGTGCATATCGACGCGACGGGTCTGCCGACCGTGCCCGTGGCCAACTCCGATCGGCTCCGCGTTGGTGACGTCGTCCTGGCCGTCGGCAACCCGCTGAATGTCGGCGAGACCGTGACGATGGGGATCGTCAGCGCCAAGGGCCGTGAGACCACTCTCGGCGACGAACTCGTCCTACGAGGACTTCATTCAGACGGACGCGCCGATCAACCGCGGCAACTCCGGCGGCGCGCTCGTGACGACCGACGGCGAGCTGGTCGGCATCAACTCGCAGATCATGTCGCCGTCGGGCGGCAACATCGGCATCGGCTTCGCGATCCCGTCGAACATGGCGCAGAACGTCATGACGCAGCTCGTCTCGACGGGCCACGTGCGTCGCGGCATGCTGGGCGTGACGGTCCAGGCCGTGAATTCCGACATGGCGCAGAGCCTCGGGCTCTCCACCGTGCAGGGCGCGATTGTCGATCAGGTGAACACGGACAGCCCGGCGTCGAAGGCCGGCCTCGAGCAGGGTGACGTCATCCTGAAGGTCAACGGCCAGGCGATCGACAACTCGAACAGCCTGCGCAATCGCGTGAGCGCGCTCGCGCCCGGCACGAACGTGACGCTCGACGTGTTCCGCAAGGGCGAGAACAGGCAGCTGACGGCGACCCTCGGCGAGATGCCTGAGGAGAACGCCCGGCCGGCCAGTCCGGCGTCCGGATCGAGCGACCTGGGCATGACGCTGGAAGCCCTGACGCCGGCGCTCTCTTCGCGGCTCAACCTGCCGCGCGGCACGAGCGGCGTGGCGGTCACCGACATCGATCCGTCCGGCGCCGCCGCTCACGCGGGCATCCAGTCGGGCGATGTGCTGACCCAGTTGAACGGTCAGGCAGTGACCTCGCCGTCGCAGGTGCGCGACATCCTGTCGAGCCACCACGACCGTCCGGTCCTGGCCGCCGTCGTGCGCGGAGCGCAGCGGTTCTACGTCGCGCTGCCCACCAAGTAGAGCGCTGCCCGCGCCGCACCCGAGGGGTTGACCGCAGGTACAATGGCGGTCAGCCTCTCGCGGTGCTCTTGTCGTTCGTCTCCTATCCGCGAGCGTGGCCATGATCGAGCCTGAGGCCGCCATGCGCATTCTGGTCGTCGAAGACGATCCGACCCTGGCGGCGTTCGTCTCCGACGGCGCTGCGCGAAGCCGGGTACGCCGTCGACGTCGCCGCCGACGGCAGGCGCGGTCTCGATCTGGCGGTCGGGCATCGGCCGGACCTGGCGATCGTGGACATCATGCTGCCCGAGCTCGACGGCTTCTCGCTGATCGAGGCCCTCCGTCGGCGCGGCCTGACGATGCCGGTCATCATCCTGAGCGCGAAGCGATCGGTGGACGATCGCGTGCGCGGGCCTGCAGATCGGCGGCGACGACTACCTGACCAAGCCGTTTGCGTTCGCCGAGCTGCTGGCGCGCGTGCAGGCGGTCCTCCGGCGCGACGACCGGATCGAGCCGAGCCGACGCACCTGGACGTCGGCGATCTGCGCATCGACCTGCTCTCGCGGCGGTGACGCGCGGCGGCCAGGCCATCGACCTCCGGCCGCGCGAGTTCGCGCTGCTCGAGTTCCTCGCCCGGCACGCCGGCCAGGTCGTGTCGAAGACGATGATCCTGTCGCGCATCTGGAACTACACGTTCGATCCGCGCACGAACGTCGTCGACGTGCTCGTGTGCCGGCTGCGCGAGAAGATCGATCGCGACTTCGAGCCGAAGCTCCTGCAGACGCGCCGCGGCATGGGCTACGTCCTCGTCGGCGCAGGCTGTGCCCGAGTGATGAACGGCCCGGCGCTGACCTCGAGCTGGATGGGCGGCGCGCTCGGGACTCCGCGTGGCGGCGTGGTACGCGGCCGTGTTCGTCATCTCGGCCGTGCTCGTCGGCGTCGTCGGCTATCGGCCTGCTGGCCGCGTCGCTCGAGCGCCGCGACCACGACCTGCTCCACGTGAAGCTCGCCGAGTATGCCGCCCGCTACGAGTCCGGCGGGTTGCGCGCGCTGTCGCAGGCCGTCGGCGCCGAGCGCGCGTCGGGCGATCCCGATTCCGTGCTCGTCCGCCTCGTCGCGCCCACCGCCGACGTGCTGCTCGTCAGCGCCCCGTCTTCGTGGCCGCCGTTCCAGTTCGGCCGGCTTCGACGACGCGCCCGCCGCCAACGATGAGACCTGGCGCACGGTGCCGTCGGCGTCGAGTCCGGTGACGCTGGAGCTGGTCTCGCGCGCCCTGAGCGACGGGACGATCATTCAGGTCGGCCGCACGACGATCGGACGCGATCGCCTGCTCGGCGACGTCCGCGACTGTTCGGCCTGCTCGTCGTCGTCGTCGTGGCCGTCGGGCTCGTGGGCGGCGCCGCGATCACCCACCAGGCGCTGCGGCCCCTGCGCGAGCTGCGCGACGCCGTGCACACGATCGCGCGCACCGGTCAGCTGAGCGCGCGCGTCCCCGTGCGATCGCCCGACGGCGATCTCGTGGACGAGCTGAGCGGCGTGTTCAACCAGATGGTCACGCGCATCGAGACGCTCGTCGAAGGCATGAGCGGCGCGCTCGACAACGTCGCGCACGATCTGCGCACGCCCATCGCGCGCCTGCGGGCCAAGGCCGAAGCGGCGCTCGCGGGCCCCGCGGACGTCGTTGCCGCGCGCGCCGCCCTGGCCGACTGCGTCGAAGAGGCCGACCGCGTGATCGGCCTGCTCGTCGACGCTCATGGACATCTCGGAAGCCCAGACCGGCACGATGAAGCTCGCGCTCGAACCGGTGTCGGTGGCGGAAATCGCCGGCGAGACGATCGAGCTGTATGAAGACACCGCGGACGATCGGGGCATCGCGCTCATGTCAGAGGTCCCGGACGACCTGCGCGTCCAGGCGGATCGGCAGCGCCTGCGCCAGGCCATCGCCAACCTGGTGGACAACGCGCTGAAGTACACCGGCGCGGGCGGACGCGTGACGATCGCCGCCCGGCAGCGCGGGGCGGAGCTGGTGACGATCCGCGTGACGGACACGGGCGCCGGCATCCCGGCCGCGGATCTTCCGCGCATCTGGGATCGCCTCTACCGCGGCGATGCCAGCCGGTCCGAGCAGGGCCTGGGCCTCGGTCTGAGCCTCGTGCGCGCCATCGCCACGGCCCACGGCGGCCACGCCGACGTCACCAGCACGCCGGGCGAGGGATCGACATTCGAGCTGACGCTGCCGGCGGCTACGCCGGACGGGGCTCCCGCCCAATCCCGTAGTAGGTGAGCAGCCGTCGCATCGTCAGACCCTGCACGACAATCGAGAACACCACCACCGCGTAGGTCGCGGCGAGCAGCAGCGGCTTGTCGGCAAACGGCGGCAGCGAGAGCACCATCGCCACGGAGATGCCGCCGCGCAGGCCGCTCCAGGTCAGCACCGGCAGCAGGCCGGGCGGCGATCGGTGCCGGAAGCGCATCCACGCGACGGGCGGCGCCACCGAAATCGCGCGGGCCAGCAGGGCGATGGGCACCACGCACAGCGCGGCGAGGACGATCCGGGGGCCGGTCGGCACGGCGAAGATTTCGAGGCCGAGCAGCAGAAAGAGCACCGAGTTGAGGACGGCGTCGAGCATGCTCCAGAACGCGTCGACGTGTTCGCGCGTGCGCTTGCTCATCGCGAGCGCCCGACCGGGATTGCCGATCAGCAGGCCCGCGACGACCACCGCGATCGGTCCGGAGACGTCGATCGCGAACGACACCGAATATGTGAACATCACGAGCGCCAGCGTAATCAGCAGCTCGACGGCGTGATCGTCGATGCTCTTCAGCGCGCGAAAGCCCGCATATCCAAGCGCCAGTCCCAGGCCGACGCCACCCAGGACTTCGCGAAGGAAGAATCGCACCAGCCCGGTCGCCTCGGTATTGATCGGCCCGCCACCCTCCGGCGGCACGAAACCCGCCACCGACAGGATGCCAAAGAACACGACCACGCCGATCCCGTCGTTGAAGAGCGACTCGCCCGCGATCTGCGCCTCGAGACGGCGCGGCGCGCCGAGCTCGCGCAGCAGGCCCATGACCGCTATCGGATCCGTCGGCGACAGCAGCGCGCCGAGGACGAAGCAGGTGATCAGCGGCACGTTGATGCCAACGAGGTGAAAGGCGGCCCACGCGAGGCTGCCGAGCACCGCGGTCGAGAGCGCGACACTCACGGTCGCGAGCGCCGCGATGATGCCCCGGTTCTCGATGAGCCCGGTGAGGTCGACGTGAAGCGCGCCCGCAAACAGCAGGAAGCACAGCATGCCGCCCATCAACGTCTTGTTGAAGTCGATGTCCGTCAGGAAGTTCGATACGACCGCCTGCAGGCGGACCTCAGGAAAGATGAAATCGGCGACGACGACGGCGACCGAGCTGGCGAGGGCGACGACCAGCGTCCCGCTCGTGTGCGGCAGGCGCAGGAAGCGGACATTGAGGTACCCCGCCAGCGCCGCGATCGCCAGGAGGATGGCCGCGGTGTTGAAGGGACTCATGCGCCGGTGCGGTCTTTGGCCGGCCCAGCCGGTCGCGCCAGGTTGTGGGCCGTGTTGATCAGCGACACGTGAGAGAACGCCTGCGGAAAGTTGCCGAGCTGCCGCCGGGCCCGCGGGTCGTACTGCTCGGCCAGCAGGCCGACGTCATTCGCGACCGCCACCACCCGTTCGAAGAGCTCGCGAGCGCGATCGTGGCGGCCCTGCAGGACGTAAGTGTCGGCCAGCCAGAACGTGCACGGCAGGAACATCCCTTCCTGGCCGCCCACGCCATCGACGTGGCCGCCCTCGTCGGTCAGGTATCGCCGGACGAACCCATCCTGCATCAGCTCGCGCTCGATCGCCTTCACCGTGCCGACGACGCGCGGGTCCTCGACCGGCAGGAAGCCGACGAGCGGAATGATGAGCAGGCTGGCGTCGAGATGGTGCGACCCGTAGGACTGCGTGAACGTGTTGCGCTGTACGTCGAACGCCGACGCGCACACCTCCGTGTGGATCTGCTGGCGCTGGCGCATCCACCGATCGCGGGGACCGTCGAGACCGAAGGTGTCGATGGCCTTGATTCCGCGGTCGAACGCGACCCAGGCCATCACCTTCGAGTGCGTGAAGTGCCGCTTGGGCCCGCGCACCTCCCAGATGCCCTCGTCCGGCTCGCTCCAGGCCTGCTCGAGGAAATCGAGGAGCGCGCGCTGCAGGTTCCACACGTCGCCGTCGACCTCGAGTCCGTCCGTCGCGCCAGGTGCAGCGCGTCCATCAACTCGCCGAAGACGTCGAGCTGCCGCTGCCTGAACGCGTCGTTGCCGATCCGCACCGGCGCCGATCCCTCGAAGCCGGACAGCCACGGCAGCTCCATCTCGGTGAGCCGGCGGGTTCCGGTCGCGCCGTACATGATCTGCAGCTTCGACGGGTCGCCGGCGACGGCGCGCAGGAGCCAGTTGCGCCAGGCCTCCGCCTCGTCGAGGAACCCGCAGGAAATCAGCGCGTAGAGGGTGAACGTCGCGTCGCGAATCCAGCAGTAACGGTAGTCCCAGTTGCGGATGCCGCCAAGCCACTCGGGCAGCGACGTCGTCGGCGCCGCCACGATGCCGCCGGTCGGCGCGAACGTCAACGCCTTGAGCGTGATGACCGATCGCATGACCGCGTCGCGCCATGGACCCACGTAGGTGCACAATTCGGCCCACTCCGCCCACCAGGCCTCGGTGTCGCGTACGGCGTCAAGCGCGTCGACGGGCGACGCCGGGGAGACGCTCGACGGGTGCCACGTCAGCACGAACGGCACGCATTGCCCCGTCTTGACCGTGAACTCGGCCTGCGTGGTCAGTCCGACGCCGCGCGTCTCGATTGGCGTCCAGAGCGACAGCGCGTCTGGCCCGCCGATCGCGCGTAGCGTGTCGTCCACGCGCCGCACCCACGGCACGATCGAGCCGTAATCGAAGCGGATCACCAGCTCGAAGTGCATCGGGACCTCGCCGCTCACGCCCTCGACGACGCGGACGACGTCCGGATTGGCGTCACGCGGCGGCATGCAGTCGATCACGCGCACCGTGCCGCTGTCGGTCTCGAACTCGGTCTGCAGCACGAGGCTGTCACCGCGATAGGTCCGCCGCACCGCGCGGATGGCGTTCGCCGGGGCGATCTGCCACCGGCCCTGCTCGGGCGTGCCGAGGAGCGAGGCGAAGCAAGCGGGCGACTCGAAGTGCGGCAGGCACAGCCAGTCGATCGAGCCGTCGCGGCCGACGAGCGCCGCCGTCTGCATGTCGCCGATGAGTGCGTAGTCCTCGATGCGATTCATGCGCCTCCGAGCGCCCGCGTCACTTCGCCCGCAGCGAAGCGCGATTGCGGAGCAGCGTTTCCGGGGTGATGGCGCCTTCGACGCGCCTGGCGTCCTTGCGGCTCACGACGGGCAGCAGCCCGCCGGCCTGCGACAGCCGGTCGAGAACCACGTCGATCGTGTGATCGGGATGGGCGTGGACGAAACCCTCGTCCAGATGCGCGGCCAGCGGCTCATCGGCGTGGCCCGCGCGCAATTCCTCGATCCGTTTGCGCGAGATGGCGCCGGCAATGCGCTCCGGCGCGCCCACCAGATACGCGGGCGCCGGATGCGCGGCCGCCCACTGCCAGCCCTGCTCGACCGTCAGGTCCGGCGCCATGAACGCGACGTCGGTGCGCATCACGTCGGCGGCCGTCCGGATCGGCACCGCGGTCTTCGTCGTGACCGACGGCAGGTGCACGCCGTCCTGACTGCAGCAGCGCGTGATAGACGGGCGTCGGCTGGTAGCGGCGCGAGATCATGAAGCTCAGCATGTTCGCGACCATCAGCGGCACGAGGATCTGATAGTCCTGCGTGATCTCGAAGATCATGAACACCGACGTCATCGGCGCGCGGATGATGCCGGCGAACAGCGTGCCCATGCCGACCAGCGCGTACGCGCCGGGCTCGCCCGTGGGAAACGGCGCGACCGTGTGCACGAGCATCCCGACCGCGCCGCCCGCCATCGCCCCGATGTACAGGCTCGGCGCGAAGATGCCGCCGGCGTTGCCCGACGCGTACGACACGATCGTCGCCACGAGCTTGAGGAAGCACAGCAGCACCATCGTCTTCAGCAGCGAGCCCGCCGTTGAGCGCCTGGTCGACGTACTCGTAGCCGACGCCCATGACCGCGGGCGAGTACGAGCAGCAGCGCGCCGATGACCAGGCCGCCGATCGCCGGCTGGAACGACGCGCGTGCGCGCCGGCATGCGGCGGAACACGCCCCGCAGCGCCAGCAGCCCCTTGCAGAAGACCAACGAGACGATGCCGCCGACGATGCCCAGCACCGCGTAGGCGAGCGAGCTCGGCCGGGTGCACGAGCCGGTACGTCGGCACGTGGAACAGCGGCTCGTTGCCGAGAATCGAGCGCTCGACGATGACCGCCGCGACCGACGGCGACGACCGTCGAGCCGAGCAGCGCCGCGTTCATGTCGCCGATGATTTCCTCGAGCGCGAACAGCACCGCCGCCACGGGCGTGTTGAACGCCGCGGCCAGCGCGCCGGCCGCGCCGACCGGCACCAGATCCCGGACGCGCTCGGGCGACAGCCGCAGCCAGCGTCCGATGACCGACGCGAGGCCCGCGCCAATCTGCACCGACGGGCCCTCGCGGCCCATCGAGTGGCCCGAGCCGATGCAGAGCACGCCGGTGAGGAACTTGCCGATCGGCACGCGCGCGGCGAATCACGCCGCCCGACAGGTGGTAGGCCGCCTCGGTCTGCGGCACGCCGCTGCCGCGCACGTCGGGAAACACCTTCGCCAGCAGGATCCCCGTGACGATGCTCACGAGCGGCGGCACGAACAGCAGGCGGCCGCGCGACGGCGCCAGGCCGAACAGCCGGTGGCTGGTCTGCTCGATCGCGACGGTGAACAGCACCGCCGCCAGTCCGGCGACGACGCCGATGACGATCGTGAGCACGAGAAAGAGTTGATTTTCGCGCAGTCGCAGCGACTGCGCGCTGAACGGTCGGTTCACGGCGCGCCGGCTCCATGCTGGCGGCCGATGAGAATCAGCGCTTCGTCGAGCGGCGTCGCCGGACCGCAATGTGCGACGAGGTACTGCTCGACCCGCTGCACGAGATCGACGCCCGCCTCGATCTCATCCAGGGAGAGCGAGGCCGGGCGCGCCATTTGGCGCTCGAACGCCCGGACTTCGGTCAGAAGGCCCTGCGCGTCGGCCGCCGGCGGATGCGCCGGCTCGGACGGCACGCAGGCATTGAGCCGGTCGCGGGCGTGCGTGAACCCGGTCTCCATGCGCCGCCCGCGCTCGGTCGGCCCGAGTCGCGCGGCCAGCGGATCGGTGGCGAGCACGAGCCCGGTGACCGCGCGCGCGTGCGCGACCTCGGCGCCGCCCTCGGGTGCGCGGCTGAGGTAGCGTGCCGCCAACGCGTAGTTCCCGAGGCCGAACGCGCTCAGGCCGGCGCCGATGAGGGCGTCGGCGTTCTCCGGGTCCAGCCGCAGCGCCTGCTGGTATTCGTTGAGCGCGTGCGTCTGATCGCCAGCGCGCTGAAACAGCGCGCCCGCTTCCAGATAGTGCGGCCCGTCGTCGGGCAGGTTGGCGCTGAGGGCGATCAGCTCGGCGATGGCGGTATTCGTCTGGCGCTGATCGAGCAGCATGCGGATCAACTCGAGCCGCACCTGCCGGCGCGCCTCGGCCTGGTCGGCCGGCCAGGGCGCGTAGAGCGCGCTGCGATAGAAGCGCGTGGCCTCGGTGATGTCGCCGCGCGCGACGGCGAGCCGCGCGAGCTCGACGTTGATGTCCGGGTCCTCCGGCGCCGACTCGCGCAGCGAGACGAGCGCGCTGTGGGCCTCGTCGACGTCGCCGCGCCGGACGAGCGCGCGGGCGAGCGCCAGGACGTAGCGCTTGTCGCCGCGGTTTCTGACCACCGCCCGGCGGAAGGCGCTGGTCGCGGCGTCGATCTGGCCGGCGCTCATCGCCTGCTGGCCGCGGTCGAAGGCGTCCGCGGCGTCGCGCAGGCTCATCGCCCGGTTGCTCGCGGCCACTTCACGGGTCAGAAAGAAGGCGACGATGGCCAGGAGGACCAGAAGCGTCAGGCGGACGATCTCGCGATTGATCAGCGCGTCCGCCAGGCTACGCTGATCGCTGCTCGAGTCTGACATACGGGCGGTCCGGTCAGGTCGTCTGCACGTCGCGACCCACCACGGTGCGGATCGGGAACGGAATGACGATGCCCTCCTGATTGAAGCGCTGATGCAAGCGCTTGATGAATTCGTGCTTGACGAGGTACTGGTCCACGTACTCGCGCGCGCGCAGAATCGTTGTGAAGTTGATGCTCGAATCCGCGAACGTGTGGTACCGAATGAACGGCTCGAACTCCGCGATGCCGCCGGGCACCTCGCGCATGACGCTTCGCCCGACTTCGATCGTGACCTGCTCCACGCGGCCGAGGTCGCTGGCGTAGTCGACGCCAACGTCCACGAGCACCGCCAGGTCGGGCGTCGGCAGGTGGTAGTTCACGACCACCGACTGGGACAGCTTCGAGTTCGGCACCACGATCAGATTATTGGCGAGCATGCGGATCCGCGTCGACCGCCAGCTGACGTCGACGATGTAGCCCTCCTGGCCGGAGTCCAGAATGACATAGTCGCCGACGCGGATCTGCCCGGCGATCGACAGGAAGAGGCCCGCGAAGAAATTTCCGAGCGGCTCCTGGAGCGCGAGCGCGACCGCGAGGCCGCCGATGCCGAGGGCGGTGAGCATCGGCGTGATCGACACGCCGAGGCCGTTCAGGATGACCAGGCCGCCGAGGCCTAGCACGATGCCGCGTCCGATGTTGCGCGTCAGGCTGCTCACCGGCAGCGCCGGCGCCAGGCGGGTGCCGTAGTGATCGACGACGTCGCCCGTGACCGATGCGAGGGCGAAGGTGATCGACAACGCGCCCAGCGCGAAGACCGCCTCCGCGACGAGGCGGTGCGCGTCGGGCGTGAGCGGCCAGAAGCCGGCCGCGAGCCACACCGAGACGAGCAGCCCCCACTGCGGCAGCCGCCGCCGCAGCGTCTTGAGCGCCGTGCGCACGTGGGGCGCCGACCCATCCGGCACCAGCCGGAGCGCGCGCGGCACGGTCGCGGCCGCGACAATCCAGCCGATCGTCCAGCCCGCCGCGATGGTCGCGACGGTTGCCAGGGCGCGCGCCGCCCAGGGCGACCACGACGTCAGCGGCCACCAGCCGTTCATCCCACGGCCTTTCGCGGCGCGGCCGCGCGGCGGGCGGACGGCTCCGGATCGAGATGGCGGGCCAGCCGCGCGAGCACGCGCCGGGTCGCGCGACGATCCGCGTCGCTCACGCCGGACAGCGCGTGCGACACCGCGGCTTCGACCGTGCCGTCGGTGACTCGATTCGCGCGCGCGCCCTTCCGGGTCAGGCGCAGCACCGCGCGGCGCCGATCGCGCCGATCGTGGACGCGCACGACGAGGCCGTCGGCGACGAGCCGCTGCAGCACGCCCGTGATCGTACTCGGATGCACGCGCAGCGTCTCCGCGAGATCGCCCGCCGACACGCCGGGAAACAACCCGGTCACGCGGAGCACCAGCCGCTGCGGACCAGTGACGCCAATCTGCTGCGCCATGCGCTTCGACGTGGTGTCGAGGCCGTGCACGACGGCCCAGAGGACCTGCATGAACTCCAGGACATCGGGGAGTTCGTGGGGTGCACGCGGATCTGGATCGACGGTCGTCATTATTTTGAACTCCAACTAATAAATGATAGCATGGGCGAATGGCTGACGGCCGGCTGCTGATCGTGTCGAACCGTCTGCCGGTGGCGGCGAGAGTGCGTGACAACGCATGGCGCATCGTGCCGGCCGCCGGCGGCCTGGCCACCGGCCTCCAGCCCTGGCACGAGCAGTCGCGCGGCGTGTGGATCGGCTGGCCCGGCGAGGTCTCCCGTCTCGCCGCGCCCGAACGCGCCCGCCTCGATCACGACCTGCGCGAGCGCGCGATCGTGCCCGTCTACCTGTCGCGCGATCACGTCGAGCGGTACTACCACGGGTTCTCCAATCGCGTGCTGTGGCCGCTCTTCCACTATCTGATCGACCGCGTTCCCGTGGACGCGGCCGGCTGGGACGCCTACACCCAGGTCAATGAAGCCTTCGCCGACGTCGTCGCGCGGGAGTACCGTGACGGCGACGCGATCTGGGTGCACGACTACCAGCTCATGCTCCTGCCGATGCTGCTGCGCCGCCGGCTCCCCGACGCCCGGATCGGCTTCTTTCTGCACATGCCCTTCCCCTCGTCGGAAGTGTTCCGCATCCTGCCGTGGCGCCAGCAGATCCTGAACGGCCTGCTCGGCGCCGATCTCGTGGGCTTCCACACCTTCGCCTACATGCGGCATTTTCTCGCGTCGCTGCTGCACGTGCTCGGCGTCGAAGCCGAAGTGGACCGGGTACGGAGCGGCGACCGGGAAGTGCGGGTCGGCGCGTTCCCGATGGGCATCGACGCCCAGCGGTTCGCAGAATTGACCGCGGACCCGGCCGTGATCGAGGAAGCCGCGACAATCCGGCGCAACGCCGGCGGGCGGCGCATCGTGCTCGGCGTCGATCGGCTCGACTACACCAAGGGCATCCCCCGCCGCCTCCAGGCCATCGAACGGCTGTTCCAGCGCCACCGGGCCCGCCAGGACGACGTCCAGTACATCCAGGTCGCCGTGCCGTCGCGCCAGGAAGTCGACTCGTACCAGCGCTTCCGGCGTCAGGTCGAGGAGATGGTCGGCCACATCAACGGCGCCAACAGCTCGCTCGGCTCCATGCCCGTCCACTACCTGCACCGGTCCGTGTCGGCGCGCCAGTTGGCCGCGCTCTACCTGGCGGCCGACGTCATGCTCGTGACGCCGCTTCGCGACGGCATGAATCTCGTCGCGAAGGAGTTCGTCGCCTCGCGGACCAACGACGACGGCGTGCTGATCCTCAGCGAGTTCGCCGGCGCCGCGTCCGAGCTGTTCGGCGCGATGGTGGTCAATCCGTACGACGTGGACGAGGTCGCCGACGCGATCGACCGCGCGCTGGCGATGCCCGTCGCCGATCAGCGTGAACGCATGCGATCGCTGCGCAGCCGCGTGTTCAAGCATGACGCGCGCGCGTGGGGCACGGCGTTCGTCGGCTCGCTCACCAAGGTGCAGCCCGGCCCGCCGAAGCCCGTCGAGCACGCGGAAGCCGCGCTCACCGCCGCCATCGCCGAGGCGCGTGCCGGCGGCGGCCTGCGTCTGCTGCTCGACTACGACGGCACGCTCGTGCCGCTGGCCCCGACCCCGGAAGAAGCCACGCCGGATCCCGAGCTCATGTCGCTGATGCGCGCGCTCGCCGCCCGTCCCGATCTGGACGTCGAAGTCGTGAGCGGCCGCTCGCGCGACTGGCTCGAAGCGTGCTTCGGCGATCTGCCCATCGGCCTGTGGGCCGAACACGGTTTCTGGCATCGCGTCACGCCCGGCGCGGAATGGCGGCCGGCCGCGGTGATTCAGCCGCAGTGGGCCGACCGCCTGCTGCCCATCCTCGAGCAGTTCACGGCGAGCACGCCGGGTTCGCGGCTCGAGCGCAAGCGCGCGACGATCGCGTGGCATTTCCGCGGCGCCCAGCAGGAGTTCGGCGCGTACCAGGCGCACGAGCTGCGCATGCTCCTCGGCAACGCGCTCATCAACCAGCCGCTCGAGGTCCTCGAGGGCAAGAAGGTCATCGAGATTCGCTGGCTCGGCGTCAGCAAAGCGGTCGTCGCCAACCGCCAGCAGTCGGCGCACGGACACTGGACGACCGTCGCCTTCGGCGACGACCAGACCGACGACGATCTGTTCCGCGCGCTGCCGCCGCCCAGCCTGACCGTGGCCGTCGGCGAAGTCCTCGGCGGCGCGCGCTACTGCGTCAGCGGCTACCGTGCCGTCCGGCGCATCCTTCACTGGCTGGTGACCGGCGCGACGATCGCCGCCTCGGCCGCCGGTGTCTGCGCGCTCGAACTGGCGAGCGCCTGGGCGTGAGCGCGCGCGTGGCGTCATCGCGGGCCGTCAGCGGCCGGAGCGTCGAGGAGGATCGAACTGGATGACGGCCGCGCCAGACCGGCTTCGCCCGAACGGATGAGCGCGAAGCGCGTGCCGATCGGTCCGATGATTTCAGACACGGCCACCGCCGCCAGGATCACCGTCGTGACGACGGCGGCGTGGTCGGGGAAGCGAGTGTTGATCGACAAGGTCAGGCCGATCGCCAGGCCGGCCTGCGCCAGCAAGGCGAGTCCAAGGAAGCGCGCGACCGGGGCGGGCAGCTGCAGCCGCCTCGATGCCACGCGCGCGCCCACGAACTTTCCGCCGGCGCGGCCGACGAGGTACAGCAGGCCGAGTCCGCCCATTGCCGGGATCAGCGAGACGTCGAGCTCGGCGCCGGCGATGACGAAAAAGATCGCGTAGAACGGCGGGTCCGTTCCCGCCAGCGTGCTGAAGAGATGACGGCTGCGCTCGGTCAGGTTCGTGACCGTGGCGCCCACGGCAAGACTCGCGACGAGCGGAGAAAGATCGAGCGCGCGACCGATGCCCACGCACAACAGGATCGACCCGGCCAGCAGGATGAGCGTCTCGCCGCTCTCCATCATCTGCGTGGACCAGCCGGCGAGCAGCAGGCCGATGAGAAATCCCAGCGCCGCCGATCCGATGAGCTGCCAGAGCAGGCTGAAAACGGACACCGCCAGCGAGTGCCCGAGGCCGGTCTGCCCCGCCGACGCCACCAGGTCGATTCCGGCGCCGACGAGGCTGTACGCCGAGATGCAGATCAGATTGTTCGCGGCGATGACGCCGAGCAGGTGGTCGGTGAGCGGACCAGCGCTGTCGCACTCCCGCACCACCATCAGCGTCGATGCCGGCGCCGTGGCAATCGCGACGGTGCCGAGCAGCAGCGCCACTTCCCAGCGCTGGCCGAGCAGCAACGCGCCGATCGTGACGATCGTGAGCGCGAGCCCAGACTCAGCCAGCGTGACGATCAACACCTGCCGGCCGATGCGGCGAAAGAGCGACAGCTCCAACACCGCGCCGATGGAAAACAGAATGAGGCCGAGCGCGATCTCCGCGAGCACGCTCATCGCCGTCAGATTGTCCCGGCTGAGCCAGCCGAGGAGCGACGGGCCGAGCGCGACGCCGGCGAGCAGGTATCCGGTGACCTCGGGAATGCGCAGCGCGCGCGCGAGGTGGCCCGCGAGCAGCGCCAGCAGCAGGATCAATCCGAGCGAGGTGAGATGATCCATCGTCGCCCTCCGAGCGCGCCGCACGCGACGCTAGAAGATGATTCCCCGGCGGCACGCGCCTCGCCGCACTTCGAGAAACACCGGCGCCGCGTCCGCCGACGCCAGCGCACGGGCAATCTGCGCCCCCGGCGCAGACCGATTGACGGCCAGCACGACGTCGCCCGCTTCGAGGCCGGCGCGCGCGGCACGGCTGTCTGGCGCGACCGCCTCGATCCGCTGTCCCTCGGCACCCGAAGCCCAGACGAGCCCGCTGGACTCGTTTGCAGGCACCGGAGCGGCCGCAGCGGCGGCGTCCGCGGCGAGCGTGACCGTGCGCTTCGCCCGGCGCCACTGGATCGTGAAGGTCGGCGGCTCCGGCCGCTGCGGCGCGCCAAGCGCCGCCAGATCGCTGGGCGCGTTGACCGGCGCGTCACCGAGCGCCGTGATCACGTCGCCCGGACGCATCCCGACCCGATCGCCGAGCGACGAGTCCCACACCTCGCGCACCAGGACGCCGTGATCGATCTGCAGGAGCGACGACAGCTCGGGCGTGAGATCGGCGAGGCCCAGGCCGTAGCGATCGACGATGCGCGCCTCGACGGTCGTGCCGTCGGCAAGGATCGCATCGACGCTCTGTGGAGAATAGGCGACCATCGCGCCGTCGTCATGCGCGATCACCGCGATCAGCCGGCCGTCCAGATCGAAGAGGCCGCCGCCGGCCATCGCCGGCGTGAGCGGGATCGAGGTCACGACTCGCGATCGCGCGTCGGGCGCCGCCGCGGTCACGGCGACGAACTGGCCGGACGCGAACGTCCGGCCGGCGGACGTGCGCCACACGGCAATCACCCACGCATCGGCTCCAAGCGTGGCGGGCGATCGCCGGGTGGCCGGCGCGTCGGCCGCGTCGGGAACATCGAGCGCGACGAGCGGAAGCGCGGGGCCGCGTGCAAACACGCTCGCGTCGTGACGGCCGCTGCCGGCGGTCACGCCCACGACGTCGGGCAGTCGGGGCATCGCGAGGCGCGCGGTGATGACGAGCCCGGGGCGCCAGATCACGCCGGACGCGCCGCTGGCCTCGACACGCACGATGGACGGCGCCGCGAGATCGGCCGCGGCCGCAAAGTACGCGCCGAAGTCGTCCACGGCGCGTCGTTGGGCAAGCTGCGTGAGCCGCCCGATCTCCGCCTCGGTCGTGGCGGCTGCGTCGGATGCCTGGCGCACCGGACGCGCCAGCGACCCGACGAGCAGAATCGCACCGGCCGCCAGCGCCAGGATGCCGATGTAACGCGCGCGTGTCCCGGGCATCGCGGCGCTAGCATATCGCGGCCAGATGGCTCGACCGGACGTCAAAGGGAGAAAGATGCTGTTCCGACTGATTGACATGGCCCTCAGCGCGCTGCGGCGCAATCGGATGCGCACTGCGCTCGCGATCCTTGGCGTGGGCATCGGTATCGCGGCCGTGATCGCCACCGCCGCGCTCGGCGGCGGCGGCGCGTCGCGCGTCCAGGCGCAGCTCGACGCGCTCGGCGACAATTTCATCTGGATTCGCGCCGGCAACCGCAACATCGGCGGCGTGCGCACCGGCAGCGGCGGCGCGCGCACGCTCACCGTCGAAGACGCCGCGGCGCTGGCGGCCGAGGTCCCCGAGATCACGAAGTGCTCGCCGCGGGTCAACGGCCGCGAGCAGATCATCATCGGCAACGAGAACTGGAATACGACCTATCAGGGCGTGTCGCCGGACTATTTCGAGGTCAGGAAGCGCACCGCCGCGCTCGGCACGCTGTTCAACGACTACGACGAGACGCACAACGCCCGCGTCGTCGTCCTCGGCCCGACTGTGGCCGAGCAAGTCTTCAACGGCGACAACCCGGTCGGGCGGTCGGTGCGCATCGGACGCTTCGTCTATCAGGTCCTCGGCGTGCTCCAGACGAAAGGCGTCGGCGGCGGCGGCGTCGACCGCGATGACGCGATGTTCATCCCGATCAGCACGGCGCGGCGGCTGCTCGAGCGCCATCCGTGGATCAACGACATCATGTGCTCGGCGTCCTCGGCCACGATGCTGCCCGTCGCCGAGCAGAAGGCGGCGGAACTGCTGCGCGAGCGTCACGAGCTGTACGGCGAAGACCCGAACGACTTCGAGCTGCAGGATCCGACCGCGTGGCTTGAAATGCGCGCTCGGACAACGGAGACGCTTCGCCTGCTGCTGACGGCGATCGGCAGCGTGTCGCTGGTCATCGGCGGCATCGGGATCATGAACATCATGCTGGTCTCGGTGACGGAGCGGCGCCGGGAGATCGGCGCGCGCATGGCCGTCGGCGCCCGCGTGCGCGACATCCGCTGGCAGTTCCTCTTCGAAGCCGCCGCCATCGGCACGTGCGGCGGGCTGGCCGGCATCGGCCTGGGGATCGTCGCGAGTTGGCTGCTCGGCCAGTACTACGACGCGCCGGTCGTCGTGTCCGGCAGGCTCATCGCCGCCGTCACGGCCGCGGCGGTCGGCGCCGGTTTGCTGTTCGGCTACCTTCCCGCGCATCGCGCATCGGCCCTCGATCCCATCGAAGCGCTGCGGGCCGAGAACTGACCGTGGCCGGCCGGTCGGTGCTGATTTCCGGCATCGGCGTGGCCGGCCCCGCACTCGCCTACTGGCTGCTCGAGCACGGCTTCCAGCCGACTCTCATCGAACGCGCGCCGCGCGTGCGGACGGGCGGCTACATGATCGACTTCTGGGGCGTGGGCTACGACCTCGCCGATCGCATGGGACTGCTCCCGGCGATCCTCGAGGCCGGCTACCACGTGCGCGAGGTCCGCATCGTCAACGCGGCCGGCCGTCGAGTCGGCGGCTTCGGCACCGACGCCTTTTTCTCGGCGACTGGAGGCCGGTTCACGAGCCTGGCGCGCGGCGATCTGAGCGCCGTGCTCTATCGCGCCGTTGCCGACCGCATGCAGACCGTCTTCGGCGACAGCATCGCGGCAATCGACGCGTGGGGCGACGGCGCGATCGTGAGCTTCGAGCACGCGCCGGCGCGACGCTTCGACGTCGTGATTGGCGCCGACGGACTGCACTCGCACGTGCGAACGCTCGCGTTCGGCGCGCGCACGGATATCGAGCGCTACATGGGCTATGTCGTCGCCGCGTTCGACGTCACGGGCTATCGACCTCGCACCGAGAACGTCTACATCGGCCTGGGCGCGCCGGGCCGGCAGGTCACGCGCTTTTCAATGCGGGGCGACCGCACGATGTTTCTGCTCGTCGCGACCGACGACGGGGGCCCGGCGATCGATCCGCACGACCGGGCCGGCCAGCACGCCTACCTGCAGAGCCGCTTTGCCGGTTTGGGCTGGGAATGTCCCCAGATCCTCGACTCGCTGCCGCAGGCGAGCGATCTTTACTTCGACCGCGTCAGCCAGATTCGCATGGACGCGTGGAGCAAGGGGCCCGTCGGACTGGTCGGTGACGCCGCGTCGGCGCCGTCGCTGCTTGCGGGTCAGGGGTCCGCGCTGGCGATTATCGGCGCGTACGTGCTGGCCGGCGAGTTGTCGCGTGCGAGGAGCGTGGACGAGGCGTTCGCGCGTTATCAGCAGGCGCTCGGTCCGTTCGTTCTGGACAAGCAGCGCGCGGCCGAACGGTTTGCCGGATCGTTCGCGCCGCGAACGACGCTGGGCTTGTTCGCGCGGAATCTGATGATGTACGCGATGGCCATTCCCGGCGTCACCCGCCTCTTGATGGGTCGATCGCTGCTGGATCGGATTCAGCTGCAAGAATACGGGCAGTCGAAATCGGGCGCTGGGCCCCAGGACGTCGACTCGAGCGCGTCTGCCCCGGCGACCAGGCCAATGGATCGCCGAGGCAGACGGCGGGAATGAGCAGTCGCGATCTAGCGGACCGTCAGCGTACCCGAAGCTGTTCCAGACAACCCGCCGAGCGTCGCTATTGCGGTGATCGCGTACGTCCCGCTCGGGTCGTTTCGCTTGGGGCGGAACTGGACGGTGGCCACGCCGCTCGAATTGGTCGTCGCGGACAGCGTGCGGGCACTGCCCCGAGGATTGGTCAGGGTGAACGTCACACTGGCCCCGCTGACAGGCGCGCCGTTGGCCCTGACGGCCGCGGAGATTTGGTTGCCGGAGCCCTTGCTGGTGGTCGAGAGCGTCACGCTGAATGACGAGATGATGTTGATCGCCTCGGTCACCGACGCACTCGGACCCGACCGCGTCGCGCCGTTCTGGAACGAGTACCGGCCGCTCGCCGACGTCGACGACGTCAACGTAAAGGCCGTGGACCCGGAGGCCCCCGGCGAGAGCGTCAGCGTCGGCAAGCCGAACGCCGCGTTCCAGCCGGCCGGGAGCAACGAGTTCATCCCGAACGTCGCGTTGTCGCACGTACTGCCGTCGTTGTTCTTCACGCTCATCGTGTAGGACACCGACGCGCCGGGCGCGGCCGACACCATGGTCGACGGCGAGATTGAGACCGTCGGCGCCGACGCCGTGCAGGCGGGCGCGTTCACCGAAACCGACACGGTCGCGCCAGTGCTGTCGACCGACGCGGCGGAAATCGACACTCCCGCCGCCGCATCCGTGTACGTCTGGCCAGGGTCGAGCAGGACATCGAAGCTGCTGCCGAGCGGATCCAGGTCGGTCTCGTAGCTGGAGTTGCCGGATCCCTCATAGCCGGTATGGACAAGCACGCCCGGCGAAATGCCCGCGTCGAATCCGGTGTTGGCGCGCGCTTCGACGTAGTAGAACGTCCGCAGGCCGCCGCTATCCGTCGAGGCGAGCACCTTCAGGGCCTTGGGCGCCGTGCCGGTCGGCTCGAGCGGGTCGATGTGGTAGCTGCCGCTCTGCGTGATCGTCTGAATCGGCGGCGAGCCGCCGTAGTTCAGCCAGCCCAGACGCTCCTTCTGGAACGCGTTCAGATGGCCGGACGTGGGATTGCCCATGATGTCGTGGTCGTCGCCGTACTCACTGGTGGAACAGCCGGTGCTGCCGCAGGCCTTCGAGTGCGAGTGGTACTCGCCCAGGTTGTGGCCGAACTCGTGGCCGACGACCTTGAGCACGTAGTCGCCGTTGATCCACGCACGCGACGGATTGCCACCCACGGATCCCAGCCCCCACCACGCACACGACGCGGTGGCGGGAAACCCGTAGATGCGCCGCGGATAGTTCGACAGATTGATGCCCGCGTTCTGCGCGGCCTGATCGGCCAGGCTGGCCCACGTGTCCGTCGCACAGCTCGAGCTGCTCGCGTTGATCTGGAACCAGCCGACGACGGTGCCGGTGAGCCACGTCTGGTGATAGGAGTTCTCGAAGTAGAAGTCGCTGGTCGTCTGGAACGTCGTGGCGTTGGCGGTCGAGACCGAGTACGGCTGCGACGCATTGTCCTGGAAGTTGATCAGGATGACGAGCGTGTTCTGCGCGCCGAACGTGTTGGCCGTGGGCAGCGCCAGCGTCTGCACGTCGCTCGACGCCGACAACTGAAGCGTGTTGGCGTCGCGCATCCGGCCCCGCACGCGGACCTGCGTGCCAGACAGCCAGTCGAGCGGCTGATCCGTGAACTGCAAGCTCATCTTGCCGTTGGGCGTGCGAAGGTAATGCAGCAGCCGGGGACCGGCAGCCGAGTCTTCGTACTGCACTTCGAGCTCGCCGTCGAATTGCACGATGTCCTGGGCCACCTGGGACGCCTGCGGGGGCAGGGACTGGGGCCGGCCTTGCGCCTGCAGGCTGGGCGGTGCGCCCACCAGGCTCGCGAACGCGAGTGCTGCCGCGAGACGCGACACGGCCAGATGGTGATGAACGGTCAGACGATGGCTCGACGCCGGCATTGGCTCCTCCCTGCTGGGCCGCCCGGCAGTTACAGGACCAACCTGCCTGGGCGCGTGAGTTCCTGGCGCAAGGACCGTGCCCATCGGAACGATGGCGCAAGCATCGACAATTCCGCCGTTTTCTGCGCGGTCCACATGCCACCGCGATGCACCCCGGCCTCGAAGATGTCAGGGAGGTACAGATTCGTGGCTCGGCACGACGCGCGCCAGCCGCGGGTGTCGTCTTCATCCCGCGCCGAGCAGGACGGATAGAATCGACCAAGGAGGGACGAATGGCTCGCCGAATTATCTGGAGTGTCCTGGCGATCGTCTCGGTCGTCGCGGTGCGATCGGATCTACGGGCCACCGCCCAGGCGCCGGCCGCGAGCGCGCTGGTCGAACGCGTCGGTGACACCGGCTTCATCCAACTGCAGGCCGACAGCTTCGGCCAGCTCGACGCCAAGCAGCAGGCGCTGGCCTACTGGCTGACGCAGGCGTCGATCGCGATTGACCCCATCATCTACGACCAGCTCTCGCGCTTCGGCCTGCGCGAGAAACGGCTCCTCGAGGAGATCGTGGCGCGACCGACCGCGGTCGCGCCGGCGGCGTTCGCGAAGATTCGCACGTTCGCGCTGCTCTTCTGGGCCAACCGCGGCAACCACAACGAGAACACGACGCTCAAGTTCCTGCCGACCTTCACGTTCGAGGACCTTCGCGCCGCGGCGCTGGCCGTGCAAGCCGCGGGAGGCTTCAAGACCGCGTACGGAGATCTCCCGGCGCTCCCCACCGCCGCGGCCGTCACCACGGAAGTGGACGCACTGAAGACCGCGTTCTTCGACGCGGACTTCGAGCCGTCGATCACCGCCAAGACGCCGCCGCCCGGCCAGGACATCCTGCAGGCGAGCTCGAACACCTTCTATCAGGGCGTCTCGCTGGCCGACCTGGCGAAGCTTCCACGAGCGGTATCCACTCAACTCCCGCCTCGTGAAGTCAGGCGTCACGCTGAGGGAAGAGGTCTACCGCGCGGGCACGCCGGACAAGACGATTCCGCCTGGCCTCTACGCCGTGTATCTGCAGAAAGCCATCGGCTACCTCGAGAAGGCGCGGGCGCTCGCCGACCCCGCGCAGGCGAAGGTCATCGCGGGACTCATCCGCTTCTATCAGACCGGCGAATCCAGGGGACTGGCTGCAGTTCGGCTCCGACTGGGTGCGCAACGACGCCACCGTGGATTTCGCCAACGGCTTCATCGAGGTGTACCGCGACGCGCGCGGCGCCAAGGGCAGCTCCCAGAGCTTCGTGTCGATCACCGACCGCCCGGTCACGAACGCGATGGTGTCGCTCGCGCAGAACGCCGCGTACTTCGAGGAGAAGGCGCCCTGGGACGCCAAGTACAAGAAGACGGCCTTCCAGCCGCCGGTCGTCAAGGCGGTGCAGGTCCTCGTCGAGACCGGCGATTTCCACGCGACGACGATCGGCGACAACCTGCCGAACGAGAACGAGATCCATGAGAAGTACGGCACGAAGAATTTTCTGTTCATCGGCAGCAGCCATGCGCTCGATCGCGCGGCGGGGCGCGGTGCGCGCCGCGAGTTTGCCGCCACGCCGGAAATCGAAGCCCGCGCCGCGAAATACGGCGAGCAGGCCGAGGACCTGCTCACCGCGATGCATGAGGTCATCGGCCACGGGTCCGGCAAGCTGAGCGACCGCCTGAAGGGCGGCGCCGAGCCGTACCTCAAGGAGTACTTCTCGACGCTGGAGGAGGCGCGCGCCGATCTCATGGCTCTCTGGAACGTGTGGGATCCGAAGCTGGCGGCGCTGGGCCTCGTCAAGGACCAGGACGAGGTCGCGAAGGCGATGTACGACAGCGCGGCCAGCGTCTCACTGCAGCAGCTGCGCCGCATCCCGCGCGGCGACACGATCAACGAGGATCACCAGCGCGACCGCGCGCTGATCGCGAACTACATCAAGGACAAGACCGGCGCGATCGAACAAATCGAACGCGACGGCAAGACGTATGTGCGCGTCACCGACTACGAGAAGATGCGCACCGGCGTCGGCATGCTGCTCGCGGAGCTCATGCGGATCAAAGCTGAGGGCGACTACGCGGCGATCAAGGCGCTGGTGGACCGCTACGGCGTGCACTTCGATCCGGCCGTGCGCGACCAGGTCGTCGCCCGCTACAAGCAGCTCGACCTGCCGGTCTACTGGGCGGGCATCAACGCGGAGCTGACGGCCTCGGTCGATGCGCGCGGCGCCGCGTCCAGCGTGCGCATCAGCTATCCACGGGACGCCGTACGTCAGTACCTGATGTACGGACGGATGTACGACGCCGGACTCGCGGTGAAGTGAGCGGCGCCGGTCCACGCGGCCGGCGGGCACGCACCGCCGTTGATTTCAACTCCACGTATCATGAGCGTCTGGCGTGATCATGGAGCAGCAGATCCGACGCCGGCCCTGGCTCGCCGCCGCCGGCCTGGCCGCATCGGTCGCCGCGTGCGCGGCGCCGGCGGATACCCGTCACCTGGCGTTCTCCGGCAGCGCCCTCGGCCCGGAAGGCGCGGTCCTGAGACAACAGCTGCACCGGTTCGAACAGCAGCACCCCGGCGTCACGGTCGAGATCCGCGTCACGCCCGACGCCGCCGATCAGCGACATCAACTGTACGTCCAGTGGCTGAACGCGCGGGCCGCCGATCCCGACGTGCTGCAGCTCGATGTCGTCTGGACGGCCGAGTTTGCGGGCGCGGGCTGGATTCTGCCGCTCGATCGGTTTGCGCCTGAGACGAATGATCTGGTGCCGGCCGCGCTCTCCGCCGCCCGATGGCGCGATCGGCTGTTCGCCATGCCCTGGTTCGTGGATCTCGGACTCCTCTACTGGCGCAGCGATCTGCTACCGGCGGCGCCGGTCTCGCTTGCCGATCTCGCGGCGGACGCGCGGCGCCTGCAGCGCACGGGCGCCGTGCGGTACGGCCTCGTGTGGCAGGGGGCGCGGTACGAGGGTCTCGTCACGGTGTTCCTCGAGCATCTTGCCGCGTTCGGCGGGGCTATCCTCGACGCCGGCGGCCGCGTGATTCTCGATCGTCCGGCGGCGGTACGCGCGTTGACCTTCATGTGCGACGCGGTCGGCCCGGACGGCTTCGTGCCGCCCTCGGTGCTGACGTGGCAGGAGGAACAGACGCGCTTTGCCTTTCAGAATGGCGACGCGGCGTTCATGCGGAATTGGCCGTACGCGCAGACGCTCCTGCAGGACGCGTCGCAATCGCGCGTCGCCGGACGATTTGGCGTGGCGCCGTTCCCGGCCGGCGAGGGCGGCCGGCCGGCGGCCGCGCTTGGCGGCGCCGATCTGGCCATCAACGCGGCCAGCCGACATCCCGATCTGGCGTGGGCGCTGGTCCGGTTCCTGACCGCGCCGGATCAGATGATCGAGCGCGCGCGGCTGGCGGCGCAGCTCCCGGCCCGCCGATCCGTCTACGACAGCCCGGAGCTCGCCGCCGCCCTGCCCGTCGCGGCGGGCGCCATCCGTCCCATCCTCGACGCCGCCGTGGCTCGGCCCGTCACGCCGGTGTACAGCGAGCTTTCGGAGCTTCTGCAGGTCCACCTGCATCGCGCGCTCAGCGGACAGGAGACGCCCGATATCGCGCTGCACGACGCGGCGCGCGAGATTCGCGCGCTGCTGGCGCGCGCCGGACTCGCGTCGCCGGGGCGGCCATCATGACCGCGCCCGGCGCCGCGATGGATCGGGAGGAGCGACGACTGGCGCGGTGGCTCATCGCGCCAACGCTCGTCTGTCTGGCCGTCGGAGCGTTCGTCCCGATTGCCGCGACGGGCTGGGACGCCCTGCACCGCCATGACCTGCGGCTTCCCTGGCTGGGACATCCGTTCGTGGGCCTCGGCAACTTTGTCGAAGCCGCCGGCGATCCGCGCTTCCTGTCGGCGCTGGTCCACACCGTCACGTTCGCGATCGTCTCGGTGCCGATCGAACTCGGGCTCGGCCTCGCGCTCGCGCTCATCATGCACGCGGCCGTGCGCGGCCGCGCAGTCGTGCGTGTCATCGCGCTGCTGCCCTGGGCCATCCCCGCCGTCGTCGCGGCCCTGGTGTGGCGCTTCATGTTCGACGCGCAGGCTGGCATCGTCACGGCGCCGCTTCGCCAGCTCGGCCTGGTGGCGGCGTCGTTCGACTGGTTTGCCCACCCGCTCGCGGCGTGGATTCCCATTGGCGCCGCGGACATCTGGAAGACCACGCCGTTCGTCGCGATCCTGCTGCTCGCCGGTCTCCAGACGATCGATCCGGCGCTCGATGAGGCCGCACGGGTGGATGGCGCGGGCGCCGTGCGCCGGTTCTTCACGATCACGCTGCCGTTGCTCCGTCCGACGCTCGTCGTGGCGGCGGCATTTCGCGTGCTCGACGCGCTGCGTCTCTTCGACCTCGCGTACGTGATGACCGGCGGCGGTCCAGGCACGGCCACCGAGCCGCTCTCCCTCTATGCCTTCATCGCGCTGATGCAGCGCCTGCGCTTCGGCTACGGCTCGGCGTTGTCCGTCACGGTGTTTCTGCTGACGTTCGGCTTCGCGCTGGTGTGGGTCCGCGCGCTTGGCCGCTCGCTCGCGGGGATGGAGCGATGACGACCGGCGCCGCCGCCGCCCGCGCCTCGGCGATTCTGCTGCTGGCGCTCCTGCTCTTTCCCGTCTACTGGATGATCGCGTCGTCACTCGTGCCGGAGGCGCGGCTGTTCGAGACGCCGCCGCTCGTGCCGACCAGCGCTGCCCTCGATCACTATCGGGCGTTGTTCGACGAGCGAAACTTCCTCATCCCCATCCGCAACTCGCTGATCGTCGCCGCCGCGACCACGGCCGTCGCCGTGCCGGTGGCGGCGCTCTGCGCCTATGCGCTGGCGCGCCTTCGCTTTCGCGGGCGCGGACCGCTGCTGGCGCTGATCCTCGCCGTCTCGATGTTTCCGCAGATCTCCATCGTGCCGCCGCTCTATCTCCTTCTCCGTGGGTTGCATCTGCTCAACACGTATCCCGGCCTCGTCCTGCCGTACGTGACGTTTTCCGTCCCGCTCGCCGTCTGGCTCCTGACCGGATTCTTCAAGCAGCTATCGCCGGACCTGGAAGATGCCGCGCGGCTCGACGGCGCCTCCCGTCTCCGCGCTCTCCGCGACGTCGTCCTGCCGCTGGCGGCGCCCGGTGTCGCCACCGCCGCCATCCTGACGTTCCTGTACTGCTGGAACGAGTTCCTTTTCGCGCTGTCGTTCACGCTCGGACCCGATCGGTATACCGTGCCGGTGGCCGTGATGCTCTTCCGCGGGCGCTACCAGGTGCCGTGGGGCGAGATTCTCGCCGCCACCGTGGTGGCCACGGTGCCAGTCGCGCTCCTTGTCCTCGCGTTCCAGCGCCGAATCGTGGCTGGACTCAGCGCCGGGGCGAGCAAAGGCTGAACGCGATGGCCGGCCTTCGCCTCGACGCCGTGACCAAGACATTCTCGAACGGACACCGGGCCGTTCGGGAGGTCTCCCTCACGATTGAGGACGGCGAGTTCCTCGTGCTCGTCGGCCCGTCAGGCTGCGGCAAGAGCACGCTGCTGCGGCTCATCGCCGGGCTCGACACGCCCACCAGCGGCGGGATTCACCTCGGCGGCGATGACGTGACCGCGTGGCCGCCGCAGACGCGCGATCTCGCGATGGTCTTTCAGAGCTACGCGCTGTACCCGCACATGACCGTGCGCGAAAATCTCGGCTACGGTCTCACGGTTCGACACCTGGACCGGCAGCGCATCGCCGAACGCGTCGCCGAGGCCGCACGCGCGCTCGGCCTCGAGGCCCTGCTCGATCGGCGCCCGGTGCAACTGTCGGGCGGCCAGCGTCAGCGCGTGGCGCTCGGCCGGGCGATCGTCCGGCAGCCGCGCGCCTTCCTCTTCGACGAGCCGCTCTCCAACCTGGACCCCGCCCTGCGCACGCAGGCGCGCACCGAGTTGCGGAGGCTGCATCGCTCGCTGGGCGTCACCACCGTGTACGTCACGCACGACCAGGAAGAAGCGATGACGCTCGGCTCGCGCGTCGCCGTGATGCGCGACGGGCGGATCGAGCAGATCGCGCCGCCGCTGGACGTGTACGCGGCGCCGGCCAACACGTTCGTCGCGACGTTCATCGGCACGCCCGCCATGAACCTGCTGCCTGCATCAGTCGCGGGCATCGGCGCGCCCGAGGGAACGCTGGCGGGCATCCGCCCGCAGGACGTGACGATCGAGACTGGTGGGGAGCCAAATGCGGTCGTCGATCTCGTCGAGCCGCGGGGCCCGGATCATGTCGTCTACCTCCGGCTCACGCGGGCGGAGGGCACGACGCTGACGGCCGTGAGCTCCGCCCGCCCTGCGCCCGGCGTCGGCGCCACGGTGCGAGTCGTGTTGCCGCCCGAGCGCGTCCATGTCTTCGACGCGACGACCGGCCTCCGGCGTTCGTGAGGCCGCCAGAACTCCCGGCCGGCCGGCCCCGTATCTAGGGGCGTGAGCCTGAAACACGCCATCCGCCGCCTGATCAAGACGCCACTCTTCACGTCGATTGCGGTGTTCACGCTGGCCATTGGCATCGGGGCCAATAGCTCGATCTTTGCCGTAGTGTACGGCGTCCTCCTCAAACCGCTCCCGTACCAGGAATCGGACAGGTTGATTGCGGTGGATCACGCGGCGCCCGGGGTGGATCTGCCCAGCGCCGGCTCGGCGCCGTTCCTTTATTTCACCTACCGCGAGCAGGCAAAGAGCTTTGTGGACCTGGGGCTGTTTCAGCCGGACACCGCCAGCGTGACCGGACTGGGCGAGCCGGAGGAAATTCCGGTCGTCGACGTCACCGACGGCGTCCTGCCGGTGCTGGGCGTGACACCCGCCCTTGGCCGCCTGTTCACGAAGGCCGACGATTCGCCGGGCAGCCCGGAAACGGTCGTGCTGACCCAGAGCTATTGGCAGTCGAGATTCGGGGGCGATCCGTCGGCGATCGGCCGGCGTGTGATGCTCGACGGCCGTCCGCGGGAAGTGATCGGCGTCCTCCCGGCGTCGTTCAAGTTTCTCGACCGCACGGTCTCGGCCTTCCTGCCGCTACAGCTCGACCGCAGCAAGACCTTTCTCGGCAACTTCAGCTACCGCAGCGTGGCGCGCCTGGCGCCGAATGTCACGATCGATCAGGCCGCGACCGACGTGGCGCGGCTGATTCCTGTCGCGATCAAGGCATTCCCCTCGTTTCCAGGCTTCAGCGAGAAGATGTTCGTCGAAGCTCGAATCGCCCCGGCCTTGCACCCGCTCAAGGCCGACGTCGTCGGTGACGTCGGCAAGGTGCTCTGGGTGCTGATGGGCACGATCGGCATCGTCGTCCTGATCGCGTGTGCGAACGTCGCGAATCTGCTGCTCGTCCGAACGGACGGGCGGCAGCAGGAGCTGGCGATCCGCGCGGCGCTCGGCGCGGGCTGGGGACGCCTGGCTCGCGAGCTGATGACGGAGAGCCTGGTGCTCGGAGTGGCCGGCGGGCTCGTCGGCCTGGCGCTCGCCTCGGCCGGCCTTCGGCTGCTGACCGCGCTGGCGCCGGCCAATCTGCCGCGGCTCGGGTGAGATCGCGATTGGCCCGCCGGTATTGCTGTTCACGTTTGCGCTCGCCGTCCTCGCCGGCGTGTTGTTCGGCGGCATTCCCGTGCTGCGGTACGCGGCGCCGCACGTCGCGACGACGCTGCGCGCGGGTGGCCGCGGGATGAGCCAGAGCCGGGAGCGTCAGCGGGTCCGCAACATTCTCGTGATTGGCCAGATCGCGCTGGCACTCGTCCTGCTCATCGGCTCCGGCCTGATGCTGCGGACCTATCAGTCCCTCCGGCGCGTGCAGCCGGGGTTCGCGCACCCGGCGGAGCTGCTGACGCTGCGGATCACGATTCCCTCGGCGACCGCCAAGGAAGGCGTCCGGGCGCTGCGCATGCAACAGGACATCGCCGAGAAGATCGCGACGATTCCGCGCGTGTCGTCGGTCGGCTTGACGACCACCATCCCGATGGACGACCAGGGATGGCGCGATCCGATCTTCGCGCAAGACAAGACCTATGCGTCCAGCCAGATCCCACCGCTGCGCCGCTTCAAGTTCATCACGCCGGGTCTGCTGGCGACGATGGGCAACACCATCGTGGCGGGCCGCGATTCTGACGTGGGACGACCTGTACGACACGCGGCCGGTGGCGCTCGTCTCGGAGAATCTGGCACGCGAGCTGTGGGGCGAGCCCGGCGCCGCCCTTGGCAAGCACATCAGGGAGACGCTGAGCTCGCCCTGGCGCGAGGTCGTCGGCGTCGTGAATGACGAACGCGACGACGGCGTGGACAAGCCGGCGCCGACGTTCGTGTGCTGGCCGATGCTGATGCGCGACTTCGAGGGCGAGCACGACTTCATCCGCCGCGCGCCCGCGTTCGTCGTGCGCAGCGCGCGCACGGGCTCCCCGGGCTTCGTCGGCGAGGTGAGCCGCGCGGTGTGGTCGGTGAATCCCAACCTGCCGCTGGCGAGCGTCCGTTCGATGCAGGAGATCTCCGACCGGTCGATGGCGCGGACGTCCTTCGCGCTCGTCATGCTCTCGATTGCCGGCGCCATGGCGCTGCTCCTGGGCGTCGCCGGCATCTACGGCGTCATCTCGTACGCGGTCTCGCAGCGGGTGCGCGAGATCGGCATCCGCGTCGCGCTCGGGGCGCGGCGGCGCGAGGTCACCGGGCTCTTCCTCCGTCAGGCGCTCGTGCTCGCCTCCATCGGCATTGCCGTGGGGCTCGCCGCCGCGATTGGCCTGACGCGCCTGATGTCGTCGCTGTTGTTTGGCGTGAGCGCGATCGATCCGATGACCTATGCCGGCGTCGCGATCGGCCTGCTGCTGTCAGCGCTCGTCGCCAGCTACGTGCCCGCCCTCTGGGCCGCGACGATCAATCCGGTGGAGGCGCTGCGCGGCGAGTAGCCGCGACGGCCGGCGATCAGTCCCTGAGCACAGGGAATTCGAGATCGAAGCCGGGAAACACCTGACCCGTCTCCGGATTCGGATCGACGAACGTCAGGCTCTGCCGGTAGCCGATCTCCACTGACGGCCGCGGGTAGATCGCCGAAACCTCGTCGGCAGACATACCGTGGCTCGCGACGCGCGCCCGCGGATTCGAGTTGGACGCGGCGATTGAGGCCACGCATTCGATCTCCTGCATCATCCCCATGTCCTCGTGCATCAGGATGTGGCAGTGGTGGATCCAGGTGCCCGTGTAGTCGGCAAAGCGCGATCGAAACACGACCCGCCCGCCGTTGCGCGGAATCGACACGGTGTCCATCCACCGCGGTTCGTCCAGCACATTGTGCAGACGGCCCTGCTCGTCGGGCACTTCGATGCGCGTGACCCACATCGGGTTGATGTGGATGTGGAACGGATGGTCGGCGCTGTGCGTGACGATCCGGAACTCGTGGTCCCGCCAGAACCGGGCCTGTCCTTCCGCGCGACCCACGGGGTACGACCGATACTGCGTCCCAAACGAACCCGGCTGCGGGTGCCGCGTGAGGTCGGTGTGCCCCCACAACGTCGGCGACGGGTTGTAGAGCACCCACTCCTCGGCCGTGCCGACGAGCATGCGGATCCGGTCCGGCTGCGCCGGCGCGAACTTCCGCGGCGGCGGCGGGACGGGTGACGCGGCCAGGTCCATATGGTGGTTGACCGCCATCGTCCGCGCGTTCGGCGCGAGCAGAATGCGCGTGCCCTCGCGCTCGACCCACACGAGATTGCGCAACTCCGGATGCGCCGTGGCGAACGTCTCGGGGACCTCGATGAGGGGAAGACCGGCTGACCCGTAGCCCGAGTAGCTGACGACACGCGTGCGATGGCTGCCGGCGGGCGCGCGGCGCTGGCGCGCCTCCGCCGCGGGCATCCGCGTCTCGTCGTCGCCAATCGGCTGCAGGCACGCCGGCACCGGCGGCAGGCGATCGCGGAGGGACTGGACGTCGAAGTCTCCGCCGCCGACCGCGTCCCCGCGCACGTGGACGTACCCGACGACCACGTCCAACGGACCCGGGTTGGCCGGACCGAAGGATTGACCTCTGACCATCCCGAGCTGCATGCGGCCCTGGAAATTGTCGGTGTGCAGGATCTCCTCCTGCGCGAGCACGGTAAACACCCGGCCGGCCGATTCGCGCGGCGCTTTGAAGAAGATGTCGGCACGGTTGGCGGTCGCCATCCAGACTTCGTTCGGTCGCACGAACGCGTTGCGGATCGACTCGCCATCGCGGAAGCACGCCTCGACGTTGCGAAGCATCGCCTCCATGTCGGACTCGCCGGCCGCGGGCGGCCGCGTGAGCGGGTTGGCGGTCCCGGCGTTCCGGCTGGAGAGATCGCGGATGGTGTGGCGCGCCCGGCCGTCGTCCACGGTCACCAGGGTCACGCCGTCGAAGGCCAGCAGGTGGATGGGCAGCTTCGCGGCCTCGATCTCGGCCCGCCTCACCGGCAGGAGGCGCTTCCCCGACGGATTGCCCTCGGCCTTCTCGACCCGCCAGAGCTGCCCCGCCTTGTTGACGAACTGGCCATCGAGCACCATGACGCGCTTGAAGCCGCGACCGTCGACGCTCCCGTTCAGGATCCGCCACCGCTCGACCGCGCCCGGACGCATGAACATCACCATGGGCGGCGGAATCCCGGCCTCGGGCACGGGGAGCGGCGAAAGACGCTGGCGCCGGCTGCCCGGCGCGTTGAAATCCACCGACGGCACGATGACGCGCTGAATGGCGACGAGCCGCTCGCGATAGTCGTAGGATCCGGTCGGCGTCGTCGGGTCCGGCCTGGGCTCCCCGGTCATGGCGCGGTTGATCGCCTCGTCCACGTCGCCCTCGACGATGAGGAAGCCGAACATCCCCGCGGACACCTGGTCGTGCGTCGAGCCGTGGGCATGCGGGTGGTACCAGTGCGTCCCCGGCGGGTCGGGCCGTGGCGGCTGGCCCGCGCCCTGTGCATGACCCAGCATGAACTCGTAGTCGACCGATCCGACACGCTCGTTCGGCGCGAGCGCACAGGCCGCCCCTCCCATCTTCACGCGCGTCGCGTGCTCTTCGCGCCCGATGAGCCGCAGGCGCACGTTGTCGGACTCCGTGCCGCGATCGCGATGGCTGCCGGGCGAAACGTGCAGGCCGTGCGTGTGCAGGTTCGTCACGCGGGAGCTGTGCTCGGAGTTCGACATGCCCGTCATGCAATGCCCGTCCATCGTCCTGACGCGCAGCATCGCCCCGAGCGTGTCGAGGTGATCGAAGTTGTTGAACGCCGGATCGGGCTTCTCCGGGCACGGCTTGCCGGCGGCTTTCGCGACCTCGCACTCGAGCGCCAGCTGCAGCTCTGGCGTCAGCGCCGCGGGATCGGGACACGGCCCGACCCACATCGCGCCGAAGTTGCCGCCGAGCATGTTGCGCAGGCGCACGCGGAGCACGCCGTCACCGCGGACTCGGACCGTCGGCGCCGGACTGATGCCGCCAAAGCTGAACTGCCCGGGGAAGATCTGTCCCGGCGACGGCGCCTTTTCGGGCTCGTTGCGCTCGACGACATTCAGCTCGAGGGACTGGCCCGGCCAGTCCTCGGGGCGCCAGACCCACGGCTCGCACCACGTTTCCGCCGGCATGGCGGGCGGGTCGATCACGCCAGACGCGGAGGGCGTCGTGTCCTGAGCTGCGCCGGCCGACGCCGGAGGCGGCGCCTGATTCTGATCGGCAACGAGGGACGATCCGGCGCCGAGCGCGGCCGTGACGCCGGCGGCGCCGATCTTGAGGAACGAACGACGTGACTGGTCCACGGCGCTCGGGGGGAGCGAGCCGTCCGCCGGATCGGACATCTGGCCCGGGAGTATAGCAGCGACCGCAAGCGGACGCTTCGCGCTATGATGCGCGCGCCAACGATGCGGCTTTCCTCCGGTGCGCGTTTCGGTTCGTACCAGATCGTGGCTGCGCTCGGCGCCGGGGGTATGGGCGAGGTGTACCGGGCGCGCGACCCGAAGCTCGAACGTGACGTCGCGGTCAAGCTGCTGCCCGAATCATTTGCCTACGACGCCGAACGGCTCGCACGGTTCGAGCGTGAAGCGAAAACGCTGGCGTCGCTCAACCACGCCAACATCGCGCATGTCTACGGCATCGAGGAGCAGGAAGGCGCGCGCGCGCTCGTCATGGAGTTCGTCGAAGGCGAGGACCTCGGGCGCCGCATCGCCCGCGGCGCCATGCCGGTGGACGACGTGCTGGCGACCGCCAGGCAGATTGCCGAGGCGCTCGAGGCCGCCCACGAACAAGGCATCGTCCACCGCGATCTGAAGCCCGCCAACATCGCGATCCGTTCGGACGGCACCGTCAAGGTCCTCGATTTCGGCCTCGCCAAGGCGTTCGATCACGCGGGCGGCTCCTCGATGGACGCCGCCAACTCTCCAACGCTGACCGCGCTCGGCACGCAGATGGGCGTCATCGTCGGCACGGCCGGGTACATGTCGCCCGAGCAGGCCAAGGGTCGGGCCGTCGACAAGCGCGCTGACATCTGGGCGTTTGGCATCGTGCTGTACGAGATGCTGACCGGCCGTCGCGGCTACGAAGCCGAGGATGTCTCGGACACCCTGGCCGCGGTCCTGACGCGCGAGGTGGACTGGTCGAAGCTCCCGCCCGGGACGCCGCCGCGGCTCGTCGCGCTCATGCGCGACTGCCTCGTGCGCGATCCCAAGCAGCGGCTCCGCGACATGGGCGAAGCGCGGCGGATCATCGACCAGATGACGACCGGCGGATCCGGCAGCACGATCGTCGCCGCCGTGCCATCATCCGCGACGGCGCCCGCACCGGCGTGGCGTCGCGCGTTGCCGTGGGTCGTGACCACACTCGCGCTGGCCGTTGCCAGTGCGGCACTCTGGCAAGCCCGCACGACGCCAGCGGCCCCGGCAGTCGTGACGCGCGCGCGGCAATCGTTCAAGGAGCTCGCCGGCCTGGTGGCGATTTCCCGTGACGGCAGAAAGATCGTGTACACGCGCGCCGGCGGCCCCCTGGGCTTTCGGCTCGAGCTGCGGGAGATGGACCAGTTCGAGGGCAGGGCGATTCCCGGCACCGACGGCGCCATCACGTCGGTGATCTCGCCCGCCGCCGACTGGATCGCGTATTCGAGCGCCGACGGTAGGATCAAGAAGGTGCCGATCGCCGGTGGGCCCGCGATCACGCTCGGCGAAGGCTCGTTCTACCGCGGCGTCGCCTGGGGCGACGACGACTCGATCATCTACGCCGGTGCGTCGGGCCTGATGCGCATGTCGGCGTCCGGCGGCGCGCCGGCCGCGCTGACGAATCTGGACCAGGCCAAGAGCGAGTCGGCCCACATCTACCCCCAGTTTCTGCCGGGTGGCGCGCAGTTGCTCTTCACCGTCAACTACGCGTCGGCCGATCCGCAGTTCGCCATCCTCGATCTCAGGAAGGGCACCTACCAGACGGTGGCGACGAGCGGCGACAACGGACAGTACCTGCCGAATGGGTATCTCGTCAGCGGTCGCGGGGGCACGCTGTTCGCTCAGCCGTTCGACCTCGCACGGCTGAAGACCACCGGATCGAAGGCGCCGGTCGTCGAGGGCGTGTCGAACATCGGGCCCGTCGCAGGCATCGCGGATTACGCGGTGTCGGGCGATGGCCTGCTGGTCTACGCGGAAGCCGCAGGCGGATCGGGCACGGTGCTGACCTGGCGCGATCGCAAGGGCGTCGAGAGTCCCCTCGCAGGTCAGGTGCCGCGCTCCTGGGGGACAGGCAGTATGTCGCCGGACGGCAAGCGAGTCGCCGACGGCATCGCCGGCGATCGCGGCACAGACGTCTGGGTGGTGGACCTCTCACGCGGCACGCCGACGCGCCTGACCTTCGGCGGTGTGAACGACAACGCGATCTGGACACCCGACGGCCGGGCGCTCGTCTACAGCGGCATCAAGGACAACAAATCCGGGCTCTACGAAATACCGGCCGACGGCAGCGGGCAACCGAAGCTCGTGCTCGAGGGCGCCGGGCTGATTGCCTCATCCTTTTCGCCGGACGGCAAGACGCTTCTGTACGACGTTCCGAACGCGGCCGGCCGCCGGCAGATCATGGTCCTGCCGCTCGACGCGGGAGGCACGCCCGCGCCACACCCGCTGCGCGACACCACGCGAAGCGACGGCAGTGCCGCGTTGTCGCCTGACGGCCGGCTCGTGGCATTCACGTCCAATGAAACCGGGCGCGCCGAAGTGTATCTGATGCCCTTCCCCGGGCCGGGTCCGAAGATCCAGGTCTCCGATCATGGCGGGACACGCCCGCGCTGGAACCGCAACGGCCGGGAGCTGATGTTCTGGGACGCCGGCGGCGGGACGGCCGGACTTTACACCGTGACAGTGCAGGAGTCGCCGATGTCGGCCAGCGCGCCCGTACAGCTATTTTCGATGTTTGCCGGCACGACCTGGGACATCGCACCAGACGGCCAGCACTTCCTGATCGAGAGTGTCGTCGAGGGCGGCACGATCGTCACCGTCACGAACTGGTTCGACGAGCTGCGGCGCCGCGCGCCCGCCAGCAAGCGCTGAGCGCGCGCCAGAGGCCCTAACCGCCGGACAGGGCGCGTGCGACGGCGTCGAGGAGATCCTGGGCGTCGAAGGGCTTACCGAGAAACGCTGACGCGCCAAGGCGCACGGCCTCCGCTTCAATCTCCTGATTGTGCGACCCGCTCATCGCGATGACCGGCATCCGCCAGTCGGCGGCGGCCATCCGGGTCTGCAGCTCCGACCCGCTCATCCCGACGAGCTGGACGTCCAGGACGAGGCAGCCGGCCGACCTGGGATCGACGTCGGCCAGAAACGCCTCGGCGGAGGCGTAGGTGGACACCTGGTAGTCCATCGCGCCAAGCAGGCGGGCCAGCGATCGCCGCATGCTGGCGTCATCGTCGACTACGTAGATCGTGCCGGCACCCGCGGCCGCCGGTTTGGCCCAGCCGGCCGGCTGCGACACCCGGGTGCGCGCCCGTTGTTGGAGCAGCGCCACACGTTGCAGCCGGGTGCTCTCGTCGGGGGCTTCGGTGAACGCCTCGGTCGGGATGATCCGCGTGTGCTGTCCGCAGACCGCGTGAAAGACGCGCGCTTCGACGTCGTGATCGAAGTCGTCGATCGCGTAGCCGCACAGCGTCGCAACCGGCAGAATGGTGAGCATGTTGTTCCACAGCGCCTCGAGCCGAACCGCCGCGGCGTGGTTGCCTTCCTTGCAGAGCAGGTCCACGACCTCGCCGTAGATCCGAAGCGTGCCCCGTCCGCCGTCAGGCCGCAGCTCCGCCACGAGATTCGTGAGGAGCGTCTCGAAGCGCTCCGGGAGAAGCGCGTCGCCGTCCATGATCCGCCGGTGCACGACCGTGGCATCGACGAACGCCATCCGGTTCACCGCGTCGAGCGGCAGCTGATCGCGTCCAGACGTCAGAATCGCCAGCACGGCGTCGTAAGTCGAGCGCCGGGCAATCATCGCGGCGGGCTCGCCGTTCGCGATGGCTTCCGCGAGAAACGCCGCCACGGCGCGATGCAGGAACGGGGTCCGCTCGTAGAACTGCACGGCGTGCGAGCCGGGTGTCGGCTGCCAGGTCATCGTCATCGCGGCTCCGTCGCCGGCGCGGTGGCCGCCGGCTTCGTCGTGTCCGGCTCCGTGGCCGTCGACACTGGAAAACTGGCCGAAAACGTCATACCCGCGTCGGGATTTCGCGTCGCCGTCAGCGTGCCGCCATGCGCCGCAACGATGGTCCGGCAAATCCACAGGCCAAGACCTATCCCTTCACCTTTGGTTGTGAAGTAGGGCTCGAACGCCCTGGCGAGGGTCTCGTCGGACATGCCACGTCCGCGGTCGCTCACGTCCACGGTCGCCGTCGCGCCCCGGCGCGAGGTGCGCGCGCTCACCCGCCGGTCCGGCTCGGCGCGATCCTGCACGGCGTCAAACGCGTTCATCAGCAGGTTCAGGATGACCTGCTGCATCTGCACGCGATCGCCCAGCACGCGATCGAGCCCGGGTGCGAGCTCGATGCCGAGCGAAATCTCACGGCTCACCGCGTTGCCCTGGATCAGCTTGACGACCTCCACGACGCTCCCGTTCAGATCGATTGCTTCCTCCTGCCGGACGCCCTTCTTGAGGAGCGTCTTCATGCGCCGGACGACGTCCCCGGCGCGCTTGTTGTCGCTGACGATCTCGCTCAACGCCTGGCGGAGATCCGCGATGCGAGGCGGTTGCGCCGCCAGCAGCCGCGACGCGGCCTCCGCGTTCGCCATGACGGCCGTGAGCGGCTGGTTGATCTCGTGCGCGAGCGACCCGGTGAGCGCGTCCAGCATTGTGACTCGTCCGAGGTGCGCGAGCTCCTCGGTGATGCGCGCGTGCGCCCAGCGGAGCTCGTCGGCGAGCACGTTGACGCCAAACGCGATCGCGTCCAGCTCGTCGTGGAGCGGAGAAATCGCGAGGCTCGCGCGCGTGTCGCCGGCCGCCAGCCGTTCGAGCTGCGCGAGCAGCGTCCTCATGCGTTCGCGGCTCAGCGTGACCGTGTCGTCCGCCGCGCTCATTCGATGTACTCCCGCAGCCACTGAATCGCACGACCTTCGTCGGTGAACAGGTGCGTGGGAATCCCCGGACGCGCGACCCGGAAGTCCACGTTGCCCATCATCCGGCCGAGCGGGCTGGCCTCGACGAGCAGGCCCAGCGCCGAGAAGCCGGCAACGAGCGTCTGGCCGGAGTAGACGTGGCGCGTCTCGGCGCTGAGCGGCGGACAGCCGGTGATATCGACCAACATCGGGCGGCGCCGTCCCTGTCCTGCGGACAGGGCCGCGGCCAGGTTCTCGCGGGCGTCGCCCGGAAGCTGCCGGGCGCCTTTGCGGATCCTGACGATCAGCACGCCGTCGGCGCCCAGATCGATCCGAGCCGTTGCAGTCTCGGACATCATGAAGAGTGCGCCGATTCTACAATATCGGCACGCGCGGCCCGGCCGTTTGCCGCCAGGCTGCGCGAGCGGCACCAAGGCGTCAGCGCTCGATGGGCGTGAGCGTAAAGGTCCACTGCAGCGGCACGCTGTCGGGCCGGAAGCAGACCTTGTCGTCGCACGCCTGGTACTCCAGCGTCCCGCTGACCGTGAACGTCTCGCGCGCGGTCGCGCGCTGCCGCATGGACGGCGTGAGCGCGAGCGTAACCGCCTGTGAAATGCGGAAGGGGCGATCGTAGACCTGTACGGTCTCCTTGAGCGGCACAAACACGAATGAACGCGACGCCGGGTAGCTGGCCGGCGACGCCTTGTAGTCCGGCGACTCGGCCAGCCGGAGCGACACCGGAATGTAGCCCGTCTGGCCCGGTGCGTACACGTGAATCCTGTCGCCGGGCGTGATGTCCAGCAACAGCGTGACTTTGTGCCCGGGCGCGACAACGGTGTCCGTGGCGGACGCACGGGCGCGGACGCTCCTCGCAATCACCTCGGAACCGGCCGGCGCGCCGGACGCAGCGCTGGCGCCGGCTTTGAGGCCCTCGAGGATCGCCGCCGCCGTCTCACGCTCCTGATAGGCCTGCTCGAACGATCGCGAGAGAATCGTACCCGCGCGGTTGAGCACGTAGGTGCCGGGATACGGAATCCCCGCCGTCTTCCCCGTGGCCTCGCGGTTGAGGATGCCCCACGCCGTGATTACCGCTGACCCCTGGTCGGACAGCAGCGGAAACGTGATGCCGTGCTTGTCGGTGAACGCCTTCAGTGTCTCGACGCTGTCATAGCTGATTGCCGCCAGGCCGAGTCCCTGACGGGTAATCGTGGGCAGTTCGCGTTGCAGCTCGACCAGCTGCGTGCGGCAATACGGTCACCAGTCGGCCGAACGGAAGAACACGAGCATCGTGCCGTTCGGCCCCGCGACCGACGCCAGCGTCTGGTGATGGCCGCTCTGGTCGGGCAGATCGAAAGCGATGGCCCTGTCGCCTGCCCGCGGCCCGAGCGCGTCGATATTGACCTGGTTGACCTGCGCGGCCAGGGCGACCGCGAGGATCGCGGCCATGGCCGCAACGAAAAGGACGCGGCGCATCGTCAGGCCCGAAGTATACCAAGGCCGATGATCGTCCACCGGCCTCTGCTACACTCTCGCCGCTCAGATGCGTCCGCCGTTCGGGCCATCCCCAAAAGAGACGACATGGTGAAGAAACACTGGGTTCTGGCAGTGGCGCTCGCGGCCCTCAGCGCGTGCGCGCAACAGCCGCCGCCTGCGGCTCCTCCCGACACGTCGGCCGACGAAGCCAAACTCAAGGCCGACAATGCGAAGTGGATGGATGACTTCAACGCCGGCAACATCGACGCGGTCGTCGCCAAGTACGCGAGCGATGCCATCGCGATGCCGCCGAACATGCCAGCGGCGACCGGCCGCGACGCCATCAAGACGGCGATGACGGCCATGGCGACCGAGATGAAGGGCGCGGGCCTGACGCTGAAGAGCACCGCCACGACCGGCGTGGGCGTCAGCGGCGACCTGGCGTGGATGAGCGGGACCTACGCGATAACCGACGCCAGCGGCGCGACCGTCGACGTCGGCAAGTACTTGTCCGTCCACAGGAAGACTAACGGGACGTGGGAGTACGTCCGGGACATCTGGAACTCGGACAATCCGCCGCCTCCGCCCGCAAAGCCTGGAAAGTAGGCCCGCTTCGGCCGAAAGGCGGGCCGGTTCGCTATAGACTATGCGCGCGTTGCCGCGATCGCCCTGGCATCACGCCGGGGCGATTGCGACGCGTTCATAAAGGCAGGCTCCCCAATGCCGTCGTCGTCGAAGGCCGCGCCCGCCGGGCGTGGTTTGTACGCTGGCCCCCGGTCAGCGCGCCGCATCTTTTTTCTTACTGTCGTATCGCTGGTCGCGGCGGGTCTGACGCCTCGCAGCTTCGAGGCTGCGCTGTCGGCCCAGCAGCAGATGACCGCGGGCATCAACATCAACATGGTCGGCGGCCCGGCGAGCATCTCCGCCGGCCCGCCGTTCCGAATCGACGGCGATCCGTTCCTGCAGCGCCAGAATGAACCGTCCATGGCATGCTCGTCGCGCAACCCGATCACCTGCCTGGCCGGCGCGAACGACTATCGGCTGGTGGATGTCCCGGGCGCGACGGGAACGCAGGTGACCGGTGACGCCTGGCTCGGCGTCTTCTGGTCGCACGACGACGGCCAGACGTGGCGAAGCACGGCGCTGCCGGGATTCCCTCAGGACACGACGCCGGAAGGCATGGCGTCGCCGCTCAAGGCGTATCCCGCGGCGGCCGATCCGACCGTGCGGGCCGGCACGAACGGCCTCTTCTATTACAGCGGGATCGGCTTCAATCCGGCGGCGCCGGGTGGCACCGGCAAGTCCGGCGCGATGTTCGTGAGCGTGTTCATCGACGACAACAACTCGCAGAACGTCGCCACGCCTCCGCGCTACATCCGAACGACGCTCACCGACAACGGCACGAGCGGGCAGTTCCTCGACAAGCCATGGATTGCCACCGACATTCCGCGTCCGGGCGCGGGCACGTGCTCCATTGCCGGGACGAATGGCGTGCCGAGCCAGATCGTGCCGGCCGGCAACGTGTACATCGCGTACAGCGTGTTCACCGGCAGCGGCAACAACGCGAACTCGAAGCTGCTGTTCGCGCGGTCGACCGATTGCGGCGCGACGTGGAGCAGTCCGGTGCGCCTCGACGCGTCGATTGGCGTCAGCCAGTCGGCGACGATCAGCGTCAACCCGGTGAACGGCAACGTGCTGGTTGCCTGGCGCGCGTTCGCCAAGCCGAACAACAGCGCGCCGGGGAAGGTCCTGGTCGCGCGCTCGACTGACTTCGGCGGAACGTTCAGCGCGCCCGTGCTGGTCGCTGACCTCGGCCTGCAGAACGCGTCAACGGCGTTCGACCTGTCCACGCTGCCGGACCCGAGCGTCCAAGGCGGCGCGCTGTACCGAATGTTCCGCACGAATGGGTATCCGGCGATGTGCACGGACACGACCGGGCTCGCGCGCGTCGCCTGGACGCAGCGCGGCATCGGGCCGCAGGGGGACGCGCGCGTGCTCGTCTCGACGTCGTCCAACGGGCTGACGTGGTCGACGCCGGCGCCGGTCGACAACATCGCCGGACGCGGACATCAGCTCATGCCCGCGATGGCTTGCGTCGGCAATTCGGCGACGCTGCTCTGGTACGACCAGCGCGACGACAACGCCCAGGCGCTGTTCGGGCCGGCGATTTTCGGGCCGCAGATTGCCGACCTAATCCCGCCGCCGCCGGCGCACACGCTCGACGTGCGCGCGGCGCAGACCGGGCCCACCGGCGCGTTCGGCCCGAGCCTCAAGGTGTCGCGCTACAACTACGCGTTCAGCACCGCGCTGCAGCAGTTGGTGCAGCTCGAGTTCAATCCGGTGAACTGGCCGCTCTTTTCGGGCGGCCAGCTGCCCTTCCTCGGCGACTACATCGATCTCGCGGCTGCCCAGCCGTACCTCCCGCCCATCAACGGCGGCGGATGGACCTACAACACGGACGCCTCCACGGCCGTGCTGCACGCGACGTGGACTGACAACCGCGACGTTGTGCCGCCGATCGCGGACAACTGGGGCAACTACGTGCCGCCGGGCGGGTGCACGCCGGCGACCCAGGCGGCGATCAAGAATCAGAACATCTACACGTCGAGGCTGACGCGCGGGCTCGTCGTCGGCGCAGGCGGCAGCTCTCGTCTGGCCGGCACGTTGCTGCGGGCGTTCGCGGTCTTCGCGCAGAACGGCACCAACGTGCAGCGGCGCTTCCGGCTCGTGACCGGCGTCGCGCCGGGCGGCCCGGCGTCGTTTCTGCCGGACGCGCCGCTCGATCACGTGGACGCGAACGTCGGGCCCTACTCCGGCATCGCCCGCACCGTGTTCGTGCAGGGCGCCACGCAGGCCATCGTCCAGGTGTTCGAGATCGACGCCGACGGCAATCCCATCGCGGGCGGCCTCCAGAACTCGATCCTCATCAACGGCGACGCCACGGCGCCACCGCCGGACGACTCCTCGGTGATCTCGGGCGAGTTCCACACGTTCTCACTGAGCCAGGCGATCGTGGATACGTACCAGAACCCGACGTTCCTCAATCCGACGTTTCTCAATCCGACGTTCTTGAACCCGACGTTCCTCAATCCGACGTTCCTCAATCCGACGTTCTTGAACCCGACGTTCCTCAACCCGACGTTCCTGAACCCGACGTTCCTGAATCCGACGTTCCTCAATCCGACATTCCTGAACCCGACATTCCTCAACCCGACGTTCCTGAACGAGCCGCTCATCACCGACGTCAGCTGGCAGATCACCAACTCGGGCAACGTCGTGTCGGGATATAACTTCGCGGCGATCCTCGCGTCGCTGCCGGCGGACGCGACGTTCCAGCTGCTCGTCAACCGCATCTACACGACGCCGGGCGTGTCGGGATGCGACCTCGGCCAGCAGTTCAACGCCGATCTGCTGGTGAACGTCACCGACCCGACGCTGGCGCTGCAGGACGCGCTGAGCGACAGCACGTCGAACGCGACGTTCTCGCTGGCCGCCGGCGACATGGCGGTCGTCACACTGCGCGTCGTCAACACCGGCAACTTCAATCCGGACGCGCTGACGGTGGTCGCGGCCGCGCAGGCCGGCGACTCGACCGGCAACCTGCCGAAGGTCGTGCGCGATCCTGCGCCGCCGGTGATCACCGTGCCGGGCGACAGCACGAAGGAAGCCACCGGCCCGGCCGGCGCGATCGTCACCTACTCCGGCGTGTCGGCCTACGATGGACTCGACGGTCCCGTGCCGGCCAGCTGCCAGCCAGCCTCGGGCTCGACCTTTGCGCTGGGCAACACGACCGTCACGTGCAGCGCGACCGACGCACACGACAATACCGGAACGGCCACGTTCGCGATCCACGTGGCAGACACGATCGCGCCGATGATCGCGGCGCACTCTGACGTGACCACGGAAGCCACCGGGCCGACCGGCGCCATCGTCTCCTATCTCGCGCCGGCGACGAGCGACATCGTTGACGGCGCGGGGATGGCCACCTGCGGCCCGTCTTCCGGTACGGCCTTCGCGATCGGCAACACGGTGGTCACGTGCAGCGCGACCGACGCCCACGGTAATGCCGCGACGCCAAAGACGTTTGTCGTGCACGTCGTGGACACCACGCGGCCCGCCTTGTCGCTGCCGACGCCGATCGCGGTCACGACATCCAGCACGACCGGCGCCATCGTCAACTACGCGGCCACGGCGAGCGACCTGGTGGACGGCAACGTCGCCGTCACCTGCGCGCCGCTGTCGGCCAGCCTGTTCGCGGTTGGCGCGACGACGGTCAACTGCTCGGCGACGGACGCACACGGCAACACCGCCACCGGGGCCTTTACGGTGACCGTCACCTACGTCAGCAACGACTACGGCTTCATCGGCGTCCAGAATCTGCCGCCGCCGTCGAACAAGTCGTTCAAGCTGGGCAGCTCGGCGCCCATGCAGTGGCGTTTCACGCTGAACGGCGTCGTCGTCAACAGCGCCGATGCGGACCCGGAGATCCGGATCAGTGGGCCGTCGGGGATGCTGGTGTTCTCCCCGGAGGACCCGGGCAGCAGCTCGTTCCAGCCGCCGACTGCCGCCAACGGCTACACGTGGCAGTTCAACTGGCAGACGAAGAACCTGGCGGCCGGCACCTATCAGGTGTACATCGGCAGCAAGAAGACGGGCCAGATATACACCGCCGGCAAGGCGTTTGGTCCCTTCAACGTGACGATTGGAAAGTAGGCTCGAGTTGGAGGCTCCGCGATGCGGAGCCTCCACGCCGGCTCACTGCTTCGCGCGCCGGGTGGCGTCAGCCACGAGCGGATCCGCCGGGACGCCGGCGCGAATCGCGACGAACCCCTGATAGTTGGCCGCGGCCGCCTGCTGCTGCCCCACGCCTTCCTGGGCCCGCCCGAGCCAGTACGGCAAGGTCGCGAGATATCGAAGCGACGGCGTGTCGTCGAGGAAGATCGCCGTCGCCTCGCCGCGCCGGCGCTGGCACGCCTCGAGCTCGGTGAGTCCCTCGGCAAAATGTCCCGCCTGGACGTACGCCACGCCGAGCGCATAGTGCGGCAGCCACAAATCCAGCAGCTTCATGGACGCGCGAAAGGCGTCGATCGCGTCCGCGAGCCGGTTGGCCTGCAATGCGATGTCGCCTTCGATGACGCGCGCGTAGGCGCGATTCTGCGTCTGCAGCGTGTTGTCGAGCTCGGCGACGATGGCTTGGGCGTCCTTCGTCTGACCGAGCCTGGCGAACAACCGGGCGGCCGGCACCAGGATGTTCGCCTGGCGCGACAGCTTCAGTGCGCGGCGAGCCGCGTCGACGGCCTGCGCGCGCCGGCCCTGCGCCTCGGACACCTCGGCGAGCAGCAGGGCCTTCTCGGCCGCCGGACCGTTCGCCTTCTGCTGTTCGTCCACCGGAAGAGCCTGTCCGAGGATCTGCGCGGCCTCGCTCCAGCGGCCGCGATACATGGCGAAGTCGGCCAGCCCCGTGGCCGCCAATGACGCGCCCGGAGGGCCCGTCCGCGCCATCTTCTCGTAGGCGTCGCGCGCGCCGGCATCGTCGAGCTTCACGGCGGAGGCGACCGCCAGCGGCAGATAATTCTTGACGAAGGTGGGATCGGCAGCGGCAAGCTTTTCCGCCTGCGCCGCCGCCGTGTCGAGCTCGCCGGCGTACATGGCGTAGAGCGCGTAGTTGTTGCCGATCACGGGATTCGACGGATAGAGATCCAGCGCTCTTTTCCCGACCTCGAGCGCCTTCGTGAAATCGAGCACGCTGAAATATGCGAACGCCAGGTTGTTCAAGCCGACAAGGTCGCTCGGATAGTGCTCGACGAGCGTCGAGTAGTTTTCGATCGCCTGCTGGTAGTTGCCGGCGATCGCGAGGTTGTACGTGCCCAGCGTGCGGTACTTCTCGCGGTCCGTCATCCGGCCCATGAGGGCGAGCGCCTTCTTCCACTCCTCGGCGGCTTCGTCCTGCCGGCCGATGTGGTAGAGCGACGTCGCGAGACCAGAGAAGGCCCGGCCGAAGTTCGGGTCGGCCTGGATGGCACGCTGGTAGTACGCGATCGCCTCGCTGTCGCGCCCGCGCCCGGCCAGATCCTGCGCGAGGGTGTACTGACGCACGGCCTCGAGCGAGCTGGCCGTGAACGTCTCGCCGGCCGCGAGGCGTGCCGTCTCGTTCTCGGTGTCGCCGAGCTCCCGGCGCAGCGACGCCGCTACCTGGTTCACGGTGCCGAGCACGGCGTCTCGACTGGAGGCCGAGCCCGACGCGGTCGCGATCACGTCCTTCTGATCCTTGTCCGCATCGGCTGCCGGGTTGATCGCTCGCGCCGAGATCCGGTACGCGGAGCCGTCCTTCGCCACGGTCCCGGCGACGATGACCTTGATGCCCTCGCGCCGTGAGATCAGCCGCGCGACGGACTCGTCCACGCGCGCCCCCGGCTGGATCTGCGCGGCGATCCGCTTCGCCTGATCGCGCGAGAACGCCGTGACGAACGACGCGCCTTCGAGCGCAATGCCCATCGCCTGCTCGACCGATCCGTCGAAGGCTTCATCACCCGTCTGGTTGTCGAAGTCCGCGATCAGGACGGACAGCGGCGCGTGCTCCACCGTCGGCGGCGTGCGCGCGAGCCACCAGGTCCCCGCGAGCGCAGCCAGGACCGCCGCGCCCGCCAGCACCGCCAGCTTGCGGCTCAGCCGCCACGGCTCGCGCCTGACCCTGCCTTCGTCGTCGAGGTGCTCGAGATCGGTGAGCAGGTCCGCGGCGGTCTGATAGCGATCCTGCGCTTCCACCATCACGCAGCGGGTGACGATGCGATCGACGGTTTCCGGGATCGACGGATTGATCGTGCGCAGCGACGGCGGCGGCGCGTCGAGGCGCTGCTGGAGCTCCATCAACGCGGTCGCGGCGCTGGTCTGCCGGCCAAGTCCGACGAGCATGTCGCGCAGGATCAACCCGAACGCGTAGATGTCCGCGCGGTGATCGACCTCGGCGCCCTTCGCCTGCTCGGGCGCCATGTAGTGAATCGTGCCGACGACGGCGCCGATCATCGTCGGGTTGATGCCCTCGGGCATCCGGGTGCTGCTGCCGCCGCTCGAGCCGGGCATCGGCGGCCCGGGCATGCCAATCGATCGCGCGATGCCGAAGTCCATGAGGAGCGCGTTGCCTTGCGCGTCCACCATGATGTTCGCCGGCTTCAGGTCGCGATGCACGATGCCCTCGGCGTGCGCCGCCACGAGCCCGGACAGCGCTTGACGGGCGATCGAGAGCGCCCGCGCGAGCGGCAGCTTGCCTTCGGTCTTGAGAATCGTCGCGAGGTCCTGGCCCTCGATGTACGGCATCGTGATGTACTTGATGCCGTCGATCTCGCCCAGGTCGTGGATGCGCACGACATTCCGGTGCGTGACCTGGCGCGCGAGCAGCAGTTCGCGCTTGAAGCGGCGCTCGAGATCGCGCGCGGCGCCCTGGTCGTCCGCGATCTCCGAGCGGATGACCTTCAGCGCGACGGCGACGCCGAGCTCCGCGTCCCACGCCTCGTACACCGCCCCCATCCCGCCGAGCCCGAGCAGCCTGGTGATCCGGTAACGCGTGCCGAATGGCGCACCCACCCCCAGCGGCCCGGTGCGCTCACCGCTTGCGCCGGCGGCCGGCGCGGTGCTGACTCGTGTGGCGTCGGCATCGCCCAGTCGCGTCACGTCGGGCTGATCGGCGGCCGGGGGCGCTCCCGGGCGCGTCGCATCGGCATCGGGCGGGGACGCCGACGGCTGTACTCGCGTCACATCAGGGTTGGCGGGGGGCGCAATGCTTGTCGCGTCTGCGTCCGGGGCGTCCGGCGGACGCACCAGTCGTGTCGCGTCTGCATCCGCGCGGCCTGGAGCGATGCGCGTCGCTTGGTCGTCGGTCAGCGGAACGCCGGGGTCGGGACCGGGCCGGGGAGCGGCCGGATGCTCCGGCATGTCGCCCAACGTTGTCACGCGCCACAGGGATTGTCCAGCGTCGGCCGGCGCTCATGCGGCCGGCCAACTTACTTGGCTCAGGTCCGGGCCGCGCCATGTATCCTGAGATCGACAGCTCATCGTGAGCAGGACGAGTCTCAAACCGAACTCCCGGGGAGTCTGGAAGGCGGCCGCGGCCATGGCCTGCGTCGTGGTGGCGGTGTCGATGCCCGTCCGCCTGGCGGGTCGATCGACAGCGACCGCCGCGCTGGTGGAGCGATTTGCCGACCTGGCCGGAGGCCCCAGCCGGGCCGCGCTGACCGCCGCCCTGAACGCCTACGAGGCGGCCGCCGATTGGGGCGTCGTCGCGCGCGAAGGCCTGCTGACGGTCATCGACTACACGCGCCCGTCGACCGAGCCGCGCCTCTGGGTGCTCGATTTGCAGGCCGGCCGGATTGTCTACCGCGAGCTCGTCGCGCACGGACGCGAGACGGGCGGCAACATCGCGCGGGCGTTCTCCAACGCACCCGGCTCGCTCATGTCGAGCCTCGGTTTGTTCGTCACCGACGCGGCGTACGTCGGCAAGAACGGCTACTCGCTGCGACTCCGCGGCCTCGATCCCGGCATCAACGACAACGCCTACGCCAGGGCGATCGTGGTGCACGGCGCGTCGTACGTCAGTCAGGCCATCGCGGCGAGGCTCGGTCGCCTCGGGCGCAGCTGGGGATGCCCGGCCGTGCGCGCGGAGATCGCGCGCGCGCTCATCGACACGATTAAGGGCGGCACGGTCTTGTACGCGTACGGCGCGGAGTCCTCGCGACCTGGTGCGTGATTCCGGGGCGTCCATGACCCGACGCCTCATCGCTCTCGCCATCGTCACAGCCGCCGCGAGCGGGCCGCCCGCGCAGACCCAGTCCGTCTCGACAATCGCTGCCGCACTCGCGCACACACCGCCCGAAGCCGCGCACGCGACGTTCGAGGGCGATTTGCCGGCGCTGACGCGCTTCTACGCGAAGCGGCAGTACCAACCCGTGTGGACCACGGCGTCGGGACTCAGCCCGCTCGGCGAAAGCGTCCTGCGGGAAGTGCGCGCCGCCGGCGACGAGGGCCTCACGGCCTCCGACTACCTGATCGCCCCAATCGCCGACGATGCCGCGAGTCAGGACGCGAGCAAGGTCGCCGATCTCGAGGTCCTCGTCGCCCTGGCGGCGACGCGCTACGCGCACGATCTGGGATGGGGCATCACGCTGGCCTCCGAGGTGGACAAGGGCAACGCGTACGCCGTACGGCCATTTGACGCCGCGGACGTCCTGGACCATCTGACCCAGGCCGCCAATCCTGGAGCCGCGCTGCGCGACTACGAGCCGCAGACGTTTGTCTATCGCGCCCTGAAACAAGGCCTGGCCGATCTCCGCGCACAGCAGGCCGCCGGCGGATGGAAGATCGCCTCGGACGGTCCTGCACTGAAGATGGGTGCGAACGGTCCCCGCGTCACGGAGTTGCGCGCGCTGCTCGTCGAACGCGGCGACCTGCCGGCTGACACTGCGGCCGGCGACACGTTCGACGCCGATCTCCTCGCGGCAGTCAAGAGGTTCCAGGATCGTCACGGGCTCGCCGTGGATGGCGTCTGCGGCAAGGCGATGATCGCGGAGCTCAAGGTGCCAGTCACGAAGCGCATTCAGCAGCTCCGGCTGGCCATGGAACGGCTTCGGTGGCTGCCGACCATCTCGTCGGGCCGACGCATTGCCGTGAACCTCGCGGATTTCCGCGCCTACCTGCTCGAGGGCGACGCGATCGTCTTCGAAACGCGCGCGGTCATCGGCAAGCAGTACCACGAGACGCCGATGTTCACCGCGACCATGACCTACGTCGTGATCAACCCGTACTGGAACGTGCCGCCGAGCATCGCCCGCGCGGAGATCCTGCCAAAGGCCAAAGCGGACCCAGGGTATCTCGCGAAAAACCACATGGAAATCGACGGCGGCGCGGTGCGGCAGCTGCCGGGACCCTGGAACTCGCTTGGCCGGTTCAAGTTCATGTTCCCGAATCCACACAACATCTACCTGCACGACACGCCGACGCGGACGTTGTTCTCCGAGGCCGACCGGGCGTTCTCGCACGGATGCGTACGGATCGATCAGCCCGCGGCGCTGGCGGCGCTGCTGCTGGGACCCCAGGGCTGGACGCCCGACCGCATCCAGGCCGCGGTCGAGGCCGGCGAGCAGACCGTCGTGACGTTGACGACGCCGATTCCGGTGACCTTCAGCTATGCGACGGCGTTTCGGACGCCCGACGGGCTGATGCACTACCGCCGCGACGTCTACGGCCGCGACGCCAAGCTGCTCGCGGCGCTCGCGCGCCGCAGCCAGGGGTCCTGGGAGCAGTAGTTCGTCCCGACTGGCGTCCGTTCCGCGCGCGCGCTAATCTCGCTCGCATGAACTCCAGACACCCGCTCGCGCGCAGGGTCCTCGTCGCGGCGATCGCGCTCGGCGGATGCGCGTCTGCCTGGCTCGTTCGCGCGCAGGCACCGTCCTCGCCCGCGTTCAACGAATCGCTGCTGCGCGCGTTCGCCTATCGCAACACCGGGCCGTTCCGCATGCAGGCGCGCATCGCGGCCATCGACGTCCCGGCCTCGCCGCCGAAAGCCCACCTCTACACGTTCTACACCGCGCCCTGGATCGGCGGGGTCTGGAAGACGACGAACAACGGCACGACCTTCGAGCCGATCTTCGACGGCCAGACGACGCAGTCGATCGGCGACGTCACCGTCGCGCCGTCCAACCCTGACATCGTCTGGGTCGGGACGGGCGACGCGTTCACGTCGCGCAGCTCCTACGCCGGCGATGGCGTCTACAAGTCCACGAACGCGGGCGCCTCGTGGACGAACATGGGCCTCCGCGACACGCAGCACATCGCCCGCGTGCTCGTTCACCCCACCAACCCCGACGTCGTGTACGTCGCGGCGATGGGCCACCTGTATTCGAACAACGCCGAACGCGGCGTCTTCAAGACGAGCAACGGCGGCGCGACGTGGGAAAAGGTGCTGTACGTCAACGACCAGGTCGGCGTCATCGATTCTCGTGATGCATCCAACCAACCCGTCGGTGCTCTACGCCGCGACGTACGACAAGCGGCGGCTGCCGTGGCAGATGGTCAACGGCGGTCCGGGCAGCGCCATCTACAAGACGACCGATGCCGGCCTCCACTGGACGAAGCTTGGCGGCGGACTGCCCGCGGGCCGGATCGGACGCATCGGGCTCGACATCTACCTGAAGAATCCCGAAATTGTGTATGCCGTCATCGAGAACGAGAACCCGCGGACCGGCCCGCCGACCGCGGGCACGCCGGCGCCGCGGCCGGGCGTCCAATCGACCATCGGCGGCGAGGTCTACCGGACGGACGACGGCGGCACGACCTGGCGGAAGACGAACGCGGACGACTACAACGTCAGTCCGAAGGGCCCGTACTACTTCAGCCAGATCTTCGTCGATCCAAGCAACGACCAGAACATCTTCGTCACGCAGGACGGTTTCCGGCACTCGATTGACGGCGGCCGCACGTGGGACGCGCCGCCGGTGTTCCGGCGCATGTTCGGCGACACGCGCACGCTGTGGATCGATCCCCAGAATGCCGACCGGATGATCCAGGGCAGCGACGGCGGCATCGCGATCTCGTACGACGGCGGGCGGACGAGCGACGCGCTCTCGAACATGCCGCTGGGATCCGTCTACGCGCTCGGCGTGGACATGGACGATCCGTACAACATCTACGCGGGCCTGCAGGATCACGAAAACTGGAAGGGCCCATCCAACGGCCCGCTGGGCCGCGTCAGCGAGCAGGACTGGCTCGCGGTCGGCGACGGCGACGGCATCTTCACGATCGTCGATCCGCACGACAGCCGCTGGCTCTACACGACCCGCGAGTACGGCGGCCACACGAGGCTCGACCAGAAGCTGGGCTACGAAACGCTCATCCAGCCGCGGCCGCCCGCCGGCCACGAGCCGTATCGCTTCCTCTGGGAGCCGCCGATCGCCATCTCCCCGCACGACAGCCGCATCATCTACGCGGGCGCGCAGATGCTGCTGCGCTCGACCGACCGCGGCGATCACTGGACCGAAATCAGTCCGGACCTCAGCGCGCATCCGGCGGACAAGATCCTGCCGGAATCGGAAGGCGGCGTGCCGGGCGGCATTCCCTGGTTCGCGATCTCGTCGATCTCGGAGTCGCCGGTGACAGCCGGCGAGATCTGGGCGGGCACGGCCGACGGCAGGGTGCAGCTCACGCGCGACGCCGGCCGTGCGTGGACGGACCTGTCGGCCAGGATCGACGCGCTTGGCGGCCGGCCCGACGCCTACGTGAGCCGCGTGATGGCGTCGTCGCACGCGGGCGGCCGCGCCTACGTGTCGAAGAGCGGCTACAAGTTCGATGACGTCCGGCCGTTCGTGTATCGCACCAACGACTTCGGCGCCACCTGGACCTCGATTGCCGGCAATCTGCCCAACCAGCCGATCAACGTCGTCTACGAGGATCCGCGCACTCCTGACCTGCTGTTCGTCGGCAACGACACCGGCGTGTTCGTGACGATCGATCAGGGCGCCGACTGGGTGAAGATGAACAACACCATCCCGAACGTGCCCGTCCACGATCTGCTGGTCCATCCGCGAGAGCGCGATCTCGTCGTCGGATCGTACGGCCGCGGGATCTTCATCACGAACGTCAGCGCGCTCGAAGAGCTTTCGAACGCGGTGGTCGGCGAGGACGTGCACCTGTTCACGATCAAGCCCACGGTGCAGCGCGTCACCTGGTCGTTCGGGGCGAACGACTACCTGTTCGGGCAGCGGAACTTCCAGACGCCCAACGAGCCGAACGGCATGCTGATTCGCTACTACCTGAAGACGCCGGCCGCGGGTGCGACGATCACGATTGCCAATGCCGCCGGCCAGGACGTGGCGCGGCTCAACGGCCCGGCCGCTGCCGGCATCAACACCGTCGTCTGGAACATGCGCGTCGGCGGCGGGCGCGGCCGCGGCGCGGGACGCGGGCAGGCCGCCGGCGGAACCATGCTCGATCAGCTGATGCCGCTCGGCGACTACACGGTCGCCCTCGGCGTCGGCGGACGCACGCAGACGACGAAGGGCACCATTGCCGGGACCCAGGGTTGGACGCTCGGCGCCGTGCCGCAGGTGATTCGATAGGCTCAGCCTTCTCTGAGCGCGACGAGCGGGTCGACACGGCTGGCGCGTCGTGCGGGCAGCAGGCTCGCGATTGTCGCGACCGCGACGAGCGCGGCCGACGCCGCGACAAAGCTCAGCGGATTGTGCGCGCTGCCGAAGAGCAGCGACTGAAGCAGCATCGACACCCCGAACGCGCCGGCGAGGCCGAGGACCACGCCGGCGCCAACCAGCGTCAGGCCCTGTCGCAGCACCAGAAGCAGCACCTGTCCCGGACCGGCACCCAGCGCCATCCGCAGCCCAATCTCCTGCGTTCGCTGGCCGACCGAGTACGCCATCACGCCGTAGAGCCCGACACAGGCGAGCGCCAACGCGAGGACGCCGAACACGCCAAGAAGCGCGGCGCCGAGATTCACCGCCCACAGGGACTGGTCGATGACATCACGCACGCGCTGCGGGCTCTGGATGGGGACGTTGGCATCGACCTGCCGGATCTCGCGCTGCACCGGGCCGAGCAGCGCCGCGGGATCGCCGGCGGCGGCGCGCACGTAGATCACCATCGCGTCGTTCGTGCTTTGACGGAGCGGAAAGTACGCGGCCAACTGGGGCGCTTCGCCAAGCGTCACGTACTTGGCGGTCCTGGCCACACCGACGACCTCTCGGTACTCGCGCTCCGTGTAGAAGCGGAACCGCTTGCCCATCGGAGACTCGTTGGGCCAGAACCGGCGCGCCATGGTGTCGTTGATGACGGCCACCGGCACCGACCCGGCGCGATCGGTTTCGGTGAATCCGCGTCCCTCGAGCAGCGGGATGCCCATCGTCTCGAAGTAGCCCACGTCCACGGCGTTGGTCAGCGTCAGGATGCCCGCCATCTGCTTGTCCTGCTCATGCCCTTCGATGAAGACGCTCCGCGAGAATCCGCCGAACAGCGGCAGGTTCACCGCCCACGACACGCTGCGTACGCCTGGCAGCACGCCAACGCGGGCCGACACCGCCTGGAAGAACAGCTGCGACCGATCCGGGTCGTATCCGGACTGGCCTGGACTCACCAGCATCACGGCGACATGATCGGTATCGAAGCCCGGATCGATCTGCGACGCCGCCCGGCTGCTGCGCAGGAACAGCGCAGCCGTGATCAGCGCGACGAGCGAAAACGCCACCTGGACGACGATGAGCACGTTGCCCAGCCCGAAGCGTCGCCGGGGCCGCCCTGCCGCGCGGCTTTGATCCTTGATGGCCGTCACCACGTCGCCGCGCGACGATGCGAAGGCCGGCACCAGTCCGAACAGCAGGCCCGTTGCCACCGACACGATCAGGGCGAACGCCAGGACGCGTCCGTCGAGTTGCGGATCCACGAAGTTCAGGGCGAAGAACGGCGGGCGCGTCGACCAGATGAGGTTGCGGGTCCAGAAGGCCACGACCAGGCCCGAGGCACCGCCAAGCAGGCCAAGCAGCACGCTCTCCGTCATCAGCTGCCGAATCAACCGCGACCGGTTTGCACCGAGCGCGAGACGAACCGCGATCTCCTGCCGGCGGTTCGTCGCGCGCGCCAGCAGAAGGTTGGCGACGTTCGAGCACGCAATGAGCAGGACGAGGCTGACGATCACCATCAGCACCGCCGTGCCGGCCACGAGCGCCTCACGCAGGCCCGGGAAGACCGTGGCCTCCGCCAGCGGACGCAGCGACGTCGATCGGCCTTCGTTGGGCTCCGGATACTCCTGTTCGAGCGACCGGGCGATCGTCGCCAGCTCGGCGCGCGCCTGATCGATCGTGACGCCGGACTTGAGCCGGCCGGCCAGGCTGAACACGAGCGCCCGGCGCTCGTTCATCCAGTCGCGGAACTGCGCAGGCAGGATCTCGCGGTACATCATCGTCGGCACCCAACCGTCGGGGCCGAAGAGCGAGTTGACGCCGTGGAAGCCGTCCGGCGCCACACCGATGATCGTGAACGAGGCGCCGTTCAGCGAGATCTGCTGCCCAACGGCTGCTGGCGACCCGCCAAATCGTCGCTGCCACAGACTGTGCGACAGCACGATGACCGGCGAGGCGCCCGGGACCTGGTCGTCGGCCGGGCCAAAGAAGCGGCCCACGGCCGGGCGAACGCCGAGCACCTGGAAATAATTCCCGGTGACCATCTCGCAGAACATCTGCTCGGCCGCCGGGCCAATTCTGACGCTGATGCCCAGCGGGAAGGAGTACGCCGCGAGGCCCGTGAACACGCTGTTGGCGTCGCGAAAATCCTTGTAGTTCGGGTACGAGATCTGGAGCAGATTGCCGAAAGGCGCCGTGTTCTTCGCGTCCACCGTGTAGACCGCCACCAGCTCGGATGCGCGATCGACCGGCAGCGGGTTGAGGAACAGCGTGTTGATCAGCGTGAAGATGGCCGTGTTGACGCCGATGCCGAGCGCGAGCGACAGCACCGCCGCCGCGGTGAACGCCGGCGACCGTCTGAACGTCCGCAGGGCGAAGCGAATATCCTTCCAGAGTCTTTCCATGTGGGCCCCTGCGGGGCGAGACCAACTGCCCCTACGCATTTACGCTGCAATCAGGCGAAAAGTTCGGTCAGGCAGTACACAGTACCATCCATGTCCGCGCGAGCCCGACTCCAGACGACCGCTCCCCTCCTGGTCCTGACGCTCCTGCTCGGCAGCACCGCCATCAAGTCCGCAAGCCCGCCGATTCCGGCGGCCGTCTATGAGGGGCTGTCGTGGCGACAGATCGGCCCGATGCGTGGGGGGCGACTCGCGGCTGTCGCGGGCGTGCCGTCCGAGCCGGAAACCTATTACCTCGGGGCCGCGCTCGGCGGCGTGTGGAAGACGACCGACGGCGGCAATCTGTGGACGCCGATCTTCGACCACGCGAGCCCGCTCGGATCGATCGGCGCGATCGCCGTGTCTGCCTCAAATCCGAACGTGATCTACGTCGGCACCGGCGAATCCGCGCCGCGCGAGGACGTGTCGTTCGGCGACGGCGTGTGGAAGTCGACCGACGCCGGCCGGACCTGGACGCACGTCGGGCTCACCGATACCAGGCACATCGCGCGGATCGTAATCGATCCGCGCAATCCCGACATCGTGCTCGTGGCGGCGCTCGGACATGTCTACGGACCGAACGAAGAGCGCGGGGTCTTCCGATCGACCGACGGCGGATCGACGTGGACGAAAGTCCTCTACAAGAACGCGACCAGCGGGGCGATCGAGCTGGTCGCGGATCCGGATCGGCCCCTGACCATGTTCGCCGCGCTCTGGGAGATGCAGCGGCAGCCCTGGCACATGTCGAGCGGCGGACCCGGCAGCGGGCTGTACAAGTCGATCGACGGCGGCGTCACGTGGACGCCGGTCACGGGACCCGGCCTGCCCCAGACCGTGCTCGGCAAGATGGGCCTCGCGATCGCGCCGGGCACCGGCGGCCGCCGGATCTACGCGTTGATCGAAGCCGAGCACGGCGGCCTGTTCCGATCCGACGACGGCGGCTCGACGTGGACGCTCGCCAGCGGCGAGCACCCGCTCTACTCGCGCGCGTGGTATTTCACCAAGGTCTTCGCGCATCCCACCAATCCCGACGTCGTGTTCGTCGTCGGCAATTCGCTGTGGAAGTCGACGGACGCCGGCGCGCACTTCGTCAAAATTCCGCTTCCCGGTGTCGACAATCACGACCTGTGGATCAATCCGAAGACGCCGTCCCGGATGATCGAAGCGAACGACCAGGGCGTCGTGCTCACGGTCAACGGCGGCGAGTCCTGGGACAAGCGCAACAACCTGCCGATCGGGCAGTTCTACCACGTGTCCACCGACGAGGCCTTTCCCTATCATCTGTTCGGCGCGCAGCAGGATATGGGCGCGATTGGCATCGCGAGCCGGGGCTGGGGCGGCATCACCGACAAGGATTGGTTCAACGTCGGCGGAGACGACGGCGAGTGCGGCTACGTGTGGCCGGTACCGTTCGACGAGCGCCTGATCCTTGCCGGCGGCTACAACGGGGCGCTCACGGTGTTCGACACGCGCAGCCGCCAGTTGCGCGACATCGCACCGTGGTCCAATGCGAGCGGCGGCTACGCCGCGTCTGAGGTGAAGTACCGCTTCACCTGGACGTCGCCGGTGGTCTTCTCCCCGACCGATCCGCACACCCTCTACATGGGCTCCCAGTATCTGATGGAGACGCGCGACCTCGGGCAGAGCTGGAAGGTGATCAGTCCCGACCTCACTCGCAACGATGTGGCCAAGCAAGGCTCGTCGGGCGGTCCGATCACGCGCGACAACGCCTCGGTCGAGTACTACGACGTCATTTTCTCGATCGCGCCGTCGCGGCTGGCGGCCGGCCTCATCTGGATCGGCACCGACGATGGCCTCGTGCAGTTGACCGCCGACGGCGGCGCCCATTGGACCAACGTGACGCCGCCGGCGCTGAAACCGTGGGCCAAGGTCTCACTGATCGAGGCCTCCCGCTTCGACGCCGATACCGCGTACGTCGCCGTCGACGCGCACAAGCTCGATGACGTGACGCCGTACATCTACCGCACGCACGATCGCGGCAAGACATGGTCGCTCATCACGACCGGTCTCAGGGCCCCCTCCCACGTCTATGCCGTGCGCGAGGACCCGACGCGGCGAGGCCTGCTGTTCGCCGGGACGGAGACGGGGATTTTCGTGACGTTCGACGATGGGGATCACTGGCAGTCGCTGCAGCTCAACCTGCCGCCGACCTCGGTGCGGGACATCGCGTTCAACGGCTCGGACCTCGCCGTGGCGACGCACGGCCGGTCGTTCTGGATGCTCGATGACATCACGCCGCTCCGGCAGGCGAGCGCGACCGTGGCCCAAGCGCCCGTGCATCTGTTCACGCCAGCCAGGGCGACGCGGATCCACGAGTCGGAGACCTACACGATGCCCATCGGCCCGGCGGGTGACAACCCGCCGGACGGCGCCATCATCGATTACAGCGTGGGGCCCGGCGCCGGCGCCACCGGCCTCGCACTCGAAATCGTGGATGGCCAGGGAAAGACGGCGTTTCGCGCGACCAGCCAGACGGACGCGCCGGTCAGCCTGCCGGCCACACCGGGCATGCATCGGATCGCGTGGGACCTTCGCTATCCGCTGCCTGACTTGATTGCCGGCACGGTGTACGACGAACGCCCGCCGCGCGGCGTTCTCGCGCCTCCCGGGCAGTACACCGTGAAGCTGACGGCCGGCGATCGGACGCTGACGGCACCGCTGACCGTCGTCAACGACCCGCGATCGTCTGCGACGTCCGCCGCGCTCTCCGAGGAATTTGCGCTGGCGACGAATGTCATGGGCATGCTCGGCGAGGTGCATGCCACCGTTCGGCAGATCAACGATGTCCGCTCACAGATTCGGGCGATCCAGCCACGCGTGGCCGACGCGCCCGAACTGGCGCGCGCGCTCGAGGCCGCCGATCGGCGCGCCGACGACATTCTGAACGTGCTGTTCGAGCCGAACGCCAAGGCGGGCGTCGATCTGCTCAACTACCCGATGCGGCTCAACGTGCGGATCGCCTATCTGGAGGACGAGATCGACTTCGGCGATGGTGCGCCCACGACGCAATTCCGCCAGATGGCCGCCGAGTACCGCGCGGCCTTCGACATCGAACGGGGACGCTGGAAGGCGCTGACCCAGACCGACGTGCCGGCGATCAACCGGCAGCTGGCCGCGCGGGGGCTGCCGTCGATCGCCATCAGATAGGCGGCGAGCGCCTCAATGTGACGAAACCTTTCGTCTATCATTGGGGGGGTGGCCGCCGACACCCCGCTGCCCACCGCCAGCGAGCTGGAGATCCTGAGCGTCATCTGGGACCGCGGGCCGAGCACCGTCCGCGAGGTGTTTCGCACGCTGTCGAAGGATCGCGCCATCGGCTATTCCACCGTCCTGAAGTTCATGCAGATCATGACGGAGAAAGGCACGCTCGTCCGCGACGAGGACGTGCGCCCGCAGGTCTATCGTCCGGCCAGGGCCCGGCAGCAGACGCAGGCCAACCTCGCGCAGGACATGATCGCGCGCGCGTTCGGCGGATTGCCGGCGAGCCTCGTAATGCAGGTCCTGTCCGATCATCCGGCCACGACCGAAGAGCGCCAGCAGATTCGCGACCTGCTGGACACCCTCGATGCGAAGAAGAAAGGGGCCCGACGGCGATGAGCATCCTGACGAGCGTCGGCTGGACCGTCATTCACTCGCTGTGGGCGTCCACGCTTTTCGCCGGCGTCGCGGCGATGGTGCTCTCGCTGCTCGGCGACCGGCGGGCGGCCGTCCGTCACGCGATTGGCTACGTCACGCTGGTGCTCATGCTGGCGGCGCCCTGCGCGATGGCAATCGCGCGGCCGGACCCGATGAGCCGGGCAACGCGTCGATACGTCAGCTCAGCTCTCGATGCCGTCGTCGGCCTGCCGGCGGTCGTGCGGGCGCGCGGCGCCGTGGTGCCGATCGCTGGCGCGCTCTGGCTCGCCGGCATCGTGATCGCGTTCGCGCGGATCGCGCCCGAGTGGCGCCGCGTCCGCGCGCTGCGCCGTCTCGACGTGACCACGCCCGCGGGCGCGGCACACCCGCTCGTCGGCACGCTCAGCAAGACCCTCTCGGTCGGTTTCAGGATTGAGGTACGACGGTCGCCGCGCGCATCGGTCCCGATAGTCGTCGGCTGGCGGCGCCCGGTGATCCTGCTGCCCGACGCGACGGAAGGCGCGCTCGATCCTGCGCAGTTGCGCGCGATTCTCGCCCATGAAATCGCGCACGTTCGCCGGCGCGACTACGCGGCCAACATCGCCCAGATGGCAGTGGAGACCCTGCTCTTCCATCACCCCGGCGCGCGATGGATCTCTCGACGCATTCGCATCGAGCGCGAGGTACCGCTGCGATGACGCGGCCGTCACGGCCGGCGGCGACGCGGTGGACTACGCGCGGGCGCTGTCGATCCTCGAGGAGGCGCGCGCGGCGTTTGGCGCCCCGGCGCCCGATTGCCGTCTCGTGGTCGCCGCCGCGTCGGGCACGCTCCTCGACCGCATCCAGCGCATCGTCGGCGCGCCGCGGCGCGTGCTGACGCCGGGCCGCGCGGCGGCGGCGTTCGTCGTCACGTCGCTGATTGCGATCGTGATTCTCGGCCTCGCCGCCGTCGTGCCCCTCGACCTGCCCCTCAGCACCCGGATGCGCACGCGCTCCGGCCCGCCGCCCGCGGCGGGACAGCCGGCGCCCAGCGCCTTCAAGCGAGCCCGGTAGCGCGCAAGCCTTCCGCGCGTCAGAGATTCTGTCCGCAGCGCGGTGAGGGCGCTGACGCGCGCCGCCCTCCGCGCGGGAAGCCACGCGGCGACCAACCCGACCGCCGACAGCAGCGCGCCGACCGACAGCAGCGCGACGGGATCGGCCGGACGCACCTGGTAGAGCAAGCCGGTCAGCGTTCTCGCCAGCAGGACCGCCGAGGTGAGACCGACGACGAGCCCAGCCCCGATCACCAGCAGACCGTCCCGCATCACGAGTCGGAGCACGTCCGCGCGCGTTGCGCCGAGGGCGACGCGAACGCCAATCTCCTTCGTGCGGACCGCCGTCATGTGCGAGACGACGCCGTAGACGCCGATCGCCGCCATCACGAGTGCGACGGCCGCGAGCATCGCCACGAGCGTCGCGCTGAAACGGGGCCCGGCCGTGAGCCCGGCCACCTCGTCCTCGAGTGTGCGGACGTTGAACGTCGGCATCTCCGGGTCGAGGCCGAGCACGGTCGTGCGAATCGCCTGCGTCAGGTTTTTCGGATCGCGGCCGCGGGCCACGATGCTGATCGTGCCCAGCCACTGCAGCACGTCCGCCTGTTGGGCGAACGGCAGGTACGCCGCCGCGGGCCCAATCTGCGGCCCTGTCACCGCGGGCTTCACGTCGCCAACGACGCCCACTACGCGATAGTCGGCGGCGCCGGAGTAGAGCGTCTTGCCAATCGGGTCGCCATTCGGGAAGTGCTGGCGCGCGAGGCTCTCGGAGATGACGACGACCGGCTCGCTGCCGGCGACGTCGCCGGTCTGGAACGTTCGTCCCGAAAGCAGACGGACGCCCATGGCCTCGAGAAGGCCGTCAGTCACCATACGGACCGGCGCCACCTTGACGGAGAACGGCTCGAGCACGACGGGCTTGCCGAGCGGATCGAAGGCAAACTGGCCCGTCGGCTGGCGATTCGGCATCGCCATGGCCAGCCCGACGCTGTCGGCGCCTTTGACGGCCCGAAGCGCTGTCAGCAGCCGCTCGGCAAACGCCAGCCGCGCCTGCGGGCCCGGATACCGCGACAACGGCATCGTCACTTGCATGGCGACGGCCGACGCAGACGCGAATCCCTGATCGACCAGGACGAGCGCGACGAACGAGCGCAGCAGCAGGCCGGCGCCCACGAGCAGCACCATCGTCAGCGCCAGCTCGCTCGCGGCCAGCACGTTGAGCCGCCGGCGCGGCGACGCCACCGGGACGAGGCGGGACTCCTCGCCGCTGCCCGCGAGCGCGCGGATGGGATCGACGCTCATGGCCCGGCCCGCGGAGAGCACCGCGAAGCACACGCTGGCGAACGCCGTCATCGCCAGAGTGAACAGCAGCACGTGCGCGTCGAGCGCGGCCTCCTGGAGCCGCGGCAGATCGGCCGGCGCGGCCGCGACGGCCATCTTGAGGGCAATCTCTGCGACGCCCAGACCTGCCAATCCGCCGCAGACCGCGAGCGCCAGGCCCTCGGCGGCCAGCTGTCGGAGAAGCCGGCCGCGCCCGGCGCCGAGCGCCAGGCGTACCGACAACTCGCGCTCGCGACCCGCGCCCATCGTGACGAGCAGCAGCGCGATGTTCACCGTCGCGACGACAAAGACGATGGTTACCGCGGCCATCAGCATCCAGAGCATCCGGGACTCGCCGCCGACCATTTCTTCCTGGAGCGAGGGCGCGTGCAGGTGCGTCGCCACCGGGCCGTTCCCGCTTGCCTCGAGGAACCGCTCACCTTCCGCCTCGGCCGCCGCCGGAGCGACGCCCGGCCGAAGCCGCGCGATTGCCGGCAGCATCATGCCGCGCTCGGCACCGGCGTCCACGACGATGGGCGTCCAGAAGGCGGCGTCGGCCGTCGGGAACCGGAAGCTGTCGGGCATCACGCCCGTCACGAAGTACGGCTGGCCGTCGAGCATGATCGACGTCCCGACGACCGCCCGGTCCGCGTTGAAGAATCGCGTCCACGTTGCGTAGCTGAGCACGACCTGGCGCTCGTCGCGGTCGCCGGCGGCGAAGGTGCGGCCGACGGCCGGGCGCGTCGCGAGCAGCTCGAAGAGATTCGGCGTCGAGGAGATGCCCGTCAGCCGAAACGGACCGTTGGGCGACGACAACGTCAGCGCGCGGTCGTTGAAGATGGCCAGGCCCGCCAGCGTGTTGCCGGTCTGGCCCCAGCGAAGCGCCATGTCCACGGGCAGCGCGTCGAACGACGCGGCGCCGCGCGGCCCGGCGGCCTCGAGGCGGAATCGCACCACGCGATCGGGATCGAGGTACGGCAGCGGCCGCAGGAGTACGGCGTAGAGGATCGAGAACATCGCGGTGGGCGCGCCGATGCCAAGCGCGAGTGTCGCGAGCGCGACGACGGCCAGCGCGGGACGCCGCCGCCACAACCGGACGGCCAGCGCGCTGTCACGAAGGAGCGACGACCAGGAGTCGCGTTTCAGCACGTGCCCATGATGACGAACAACTTCGTCAATGTCACGAACAAGGTCGTCATCTCTCGTCGTCGCCCAGTCGGCCGATTCCGGACGGTCCGCGAGCCGTCGCGCCTTCGCTTCTCGCAAACGCGGGGATTGTCTTCGCACGCTGACGCCGCGCGCCTCGGGCCGGCCGGACGACGCGGGGCCGCACCCGGCCACCGCACGTCGCGCCCGCTTTTGTTTGAGTTCAAAGAACGAGTGCGACACAATAATGGCGGAGCCTGCCGCGCCCGAGGCTCTCACGACGACAGCCATGAATGGCGAACAAGCGAGTGTGATGAGCGCGCGCGCGCCCTCGGCCAGGCGGACGAGCCGTCCGTACGAACAGATCGTCATCGAGGCAATCTCGCCGGCGATCGACGGCGGGCTCCATCCGATCAAGGCCATTGTCGGCGACGTGCTCATTGTCGAAGCCACTGTGTTCCGGCACGGACACGAGCGGGTGCGGGCGGCGCTGCGCGTCAAGGATCCCGGGGAGCAGCGCGCCCGCGAAACGCCGATGACGCTCATGAATCCCGGCCTGGACCGGTGGCGCGGAACGATCGCACTCGAGCGACCCGGTGCCTACCGATTCACCGTGAGCGGCTGGACCGACGCCTATGCCTCGTGGGTGGACGAGCTGCGCAAGCGCGTACGGGCCGCGCAGCCCGACGTCGCGAGCGAGATTGCCGAAGGCCTGGCGCTCGTCGACCGCGCGGCACGGAGCCATCGTGGCGACGCTCGAAACCGGCTGGGCGCGCTCCGCGATCGTCTCTGGGAGCTCTCTCCCGATCCTGAGCGGCTGCTCGAGTCAGCGGCCGCCGACGACGCCGTGGCGTTGATGGCGCGCCTGGCTCGGCGCCCGGACGAGACGCGCTACGCGCCGGAGCTCGTCATCTTTGCCGATCGCGTCCGCGCCCGGATCGGCGCGTGGTACGAGCTATTCGTCCGGTCGCAGGGTACGGCGCCCGGCGCCTCGGGCACGTTTCGCGACGCCGAGCGCCGCCTGCCGGATATCCGCGAGATGGGTTTCGATGTGGTGTACCTCGCCCCCATCCATCCGATCGGCCGCACGAACCGGAAAGGCGCGAACAACGCCCTCAACGCCGCGTCCGACGATCCCGGCAGCCCCTGGGCGATTGGCAACGAACATGGCGGACACACCGCCATCGAGCCGGCGATCGGGACGATCGACGATTTCGATCGGTTCGTCCTGGCCGCGCGCGCCGTCGACCTGGAAGTTGCCCTGGACTTCGCCGTCCAGTGCTCGCCCGATCATCCGTGGGTCCACGAGCACCCGGACTGGTTCTACCGGCGGCCCGACGGCACGATCCGCTACGCCGAGAATCCGCCGAAGAAGTACCGAGGACATCTACCCCATCAACTTCGACACCGACGACTGGCGGCACCTGTGGGAGGCGCTGCGGGATGTCGTGCGCTTCTGGGTGGATCACGGCGTCCGGATCTTCCGCGTGGACAACCCGCACACCAAGCCCATCGGCTTCTGGACGTGGCTGATCGACTCGATTCGCGGCGACCACCCGGACGTGATCTTCCTCGCCGAGGCGTTCACGCGCCCGCCGATGATGCAGGCGCTGGCCAAGCGCGGCTTCGCGCAGTCGTACACGTATTTCACCTGGCGCAACACGAAGGCCGAGCTGCAGGAGTATCTCACCGAGCTCACGAGCGCCGCCGTTGCCGCGTCCTTCCGGCCCAACTTCTTCGTCAACACGCCGGACATCCTCCCGCCGGTCCTGCAATGGGGCGGACGGCCGGCATTCCAGTCGCGCCTGGTGCTGGCCGCGACGCTGTCGCCGACCTATGGCATCTACAGCGGCTTCGAGCTCTGCGAGAATGCCGCGATTGAAGGCCGCGAGGAGTACCTGCACTCGGAGAAGTACCAAATCACGCCTCGAGACTGGCAGGCGCCCGGGAACATCCGCGACTTCATCACGCGCGTCAACCGGGCGCGCCGCAACAACCCGGCGCTCCAGCAGCTGACCAATCTCCGCTTTCTCGACATCGACGATGAGCGGCTGATCGCGTATGCGAAGTGGAGCGACGACCGCGCCAATGTCGTGATTGTCGTCGTCAACCTCGATCCGTTTGCGCCGCGCGAGGCCATGGTCCGTGTGCCGCCGGACGCCGTCGGCGTCGCCCCCGGGGAGTCGTACCAGGCGCACGATCTCTTGACCGGCGCGACCTACGCCTGGGGCGATCTGAACTACGTGCGGCTCGACCCCGTCACCGGCGAGCCGGCCCATGTCCTCCTCGTGGAAAAGAGCCGGGTGTGAGATGGGGTGGACGGCGTGGCTCGAGTCCGAGCTTCCGCGCGCGCTGACCACGTTCCTGCCGACGCAGCGTTGGTTCGGCGGCAAGAGCCGGCGCATCCGGATCGTTCAACTCGACGACGCCGTGCCGCTGGCCGACGACGCGGCTTTCGTCGTCGTTCGCGTCTGGTACGCGGACGGCACGATCGAGCGCTACGCCATGGTCGTCGCGTTCGCGACCGACCGCGCCGACCGGCCCGTCATCGCGCACTTCGACGCCGCGGGCGCGGCACGATGGGCGGTCGAGGCCGCGGGCGAGCCTCACGCGGCGCTGGCCTTGCTGACCGGTTTCGGCGCCGAGCCCAGCCGCGCGACGCTGCGCGGCGGCCGTCTTCTCTACCGCGACGCCGATCGTGAGACCGCGCCCACGCTGGAACAGGTCGCCCGACGTCAGACCGTCCGCCCGATCGGACTGGAGCAGAGCAACACCTCGCTGCGCCTCGATGACCTCCTCGCCTTCAAGCTGATCCGCAAACTCGACGCCGGCGAGAATCCTGAGGTCGAAGTCGGCCGTTTTCTGACGACGCAGACGGATTTTCGAAACATGGCGACGCTGCGTGGCTCGATCACCTATGAATCCGCGAACGGCCAGGCGGCGACGGTCGGGGTGCTCCAGGACTGGATCGCGAGTCAGGGCGACGGCTGGACGCACGTGCTGTCGCGCCTCAGCGAACCGCAGAGCCTGACGGCCGACTCGTCATTCGCGAAAGAGATCACCGATCTCGGCCGGACGACCGCACGCTTTCACGCGGCGCTCGCGACGCCCACGGCGGACCCGGCGTTTGCGCCCGAGCCTGTGACTCGAGCGGATGTGGCAGGCTGGGAGGCGGCCCTCCAGCGGCGCGCCTCGAGAGCCCAGGACCTGATCCGGGCCAACTGCACGGCCTGGAGTGACGAGTCCCGCCGGCTCGCCGAGGCCGTCCTGGGTTCCTGGCCGTCGGTCACGGCACTCGCCGCCTTTCCCGGCAGCCCGGCGTTCGGCTTCGAAAAGATTCGCGTGCACGGCGACTACCATCTCGGGCAGGTCCTCGTCACCGCGCAAGGCTTCGTCCTGATCGACTTCGAAGGCGAACCGGCGCGGCCGCTCGAGGAGCGCCGGTTGAAGCAGTGCGCGCTGAAGGATGTCGCCGGCATGATTCGCTCGTTCGACTACGCGTCGGAAACGGCGCGCGCACGGCACGCCTCGGTGCCGGACGGGATCTCCTCCGAGCGTCTGCGCGGCATCTTCCTTGCCGGCTATCTCGCGGACGGGCCGCAGCCCTGGCTGCCAGCCGGGGATCGGTCGATCCTCGACGCGTGGATTGATTTCTTCGAGGCAGAGAAAGCGCTGTACGAGGTGGAGTACGAGATTCGCAACCGGCCGGGCTGGGTGCACATTCCGCTGCGCGGCCTGCTGCGCCTGGCCGATCGACGCGCGGCTAGACGTGATCCAGTCGATCGTCGCGCGCCGGCTCGCGAAGGTGACGCTCGAGCGCGCGGCTGACCGCGTCGCGCGCGCCCAGACCGACCGCCAGCGCCACGGCCAGCACGACGCCACCCAGCACGATCGAAAACGCGAGCAGCATCACCGTGCGGCCGATCCCGATGTGATCGAGGGCCATGGCCGCCGCGATGACGAGCACCAGCCACTTCACGCCCAGACTCATGAGCCTGGCGGATTGCAGCCCCATGTTCACGGCGCCGATGAGAATCGCGCGTGCGAGAAAGCGCGCGGTGAGGCCGCCGACGACCATGATGGCCGCCGCGGCCACCACGTGGGGGACGTACTCGAGCACGGACACGGCAAACTGCGACGGCAGCGCCGCGTCGAGCGCCGTCAGGCCGAGGAGCAGCCCGAGGCCGAGTATCGTCCAGAACGCCACGGACGCGACCAGCGCCGACGCGCTGCGCGACGGCGTCCAGTCAGCCAGCGAGATGCCCAGCAGCTCGCTGCGTCGATCGAAATCGAGGCTCGTCAGGGCTCGCCGGAGCACGTAGCGCACGGCCACCGCGGCGACCACCGCCACCACGACGAGCGCGAAGAACACGAGGGCGCCGGGCAGGAAGTTGGCGATGCTCTCGACGATCCGCGCGCTCGCCAGCCTCAGGGCCTGGTCGAATTGTTCCCACATGGCTCTACTCCTTCCACGTCCTCAGCCGGTGCGAAGCCGCTCGGGCCACCGCCAGCGCGCAATCAAGTACGGTTTCTGCACCTCGAACGCCGCGGCCAGCCGCTCGATCCGTGCGTCCACGCCGGCCTCGTCGAGGTCGCGCACCTGTAGGACGAACGACCCCAGCCATCCCGAGTACAGGGGCACGAGGGACCGCAGCAGGTGATCGTGCGCGAGCGCGCGCAGCCGGTAGCCGAGCGCGAAGTCGAACACGATTCGCGCCCACAGCTCGTCGTCCAGGCGGAAGGCGCCAAATGGACCGTCGACGAGCCGTCGGAGGTCCACGATGGTGCGGGGCGGCAGCACCCAGGTCCAGATGTCGCGCAGCTCGCGATAGCCGAGCCGGAAGGCCTCGATCAAACGCTCGTGATCGATCGGCGCGGCCGGCAGCGCGCCTGGCGCCGGCGCCGCGCCGAACTGCGGCACGGGCACGGCGCCGCGCGTCCGCTGCCATTTCTCGGCGTGGCTTTCGAGATCGGCGAACACCGACCCCACGACCTGCGAGACCGTCGTGCCGAGATCGAGCGCGTGCTCGCCGCGGGGATGGCGCGTCCGCACGCCGAGCGCCGACTCGCCGATGCGGAAGTCGCCGGACGCCGCGGCGGTCGCCAGCCAGAGGTCGATGCCAATCTGGGCGCCGTCGCGGTCCCAGAGGTCCTCGGCGAGGAAATGCTCGATCAGCTTGCGCGAGCAGGCGAATTCGGCGGCGGCGGGCTGGCGGAGCCGCACGCCGTACAGCGTGCGGACCAGCGGATACACGAGGCCCTTGGTGAGCGCGCCCTCGAACGCCTGCCGGTGATACACGGGCGAGACGTAGTCGAACGCGCGCTCGACGACCGGACGTGCCAGCCACTCGACCCACTGCGGCGTGATCGAGCTGACGCTCGCGTCGAAAATCACGCACGCCTGGGCGTCCATTTCACGGGCCTTCGTCAGGATGTCCTGCAGCGCGCGCGCCTTGCCGGGAATGCCGTGGTAGGGCACTTCCAGCAGGTCGGACGCGGCGCGACGGGGCGCAAGCTCGATCACGTCGGCGCCGGTGCCGAGAATCTCGCGGGCCCGGGCCCCCGTGTTGTCGCTCGATCCGCTGTCCACGAGCACGATTCGACTGGTCAGGTCGCCGAAGTGCGACGCGAGGCCGTCGCGCACCGCGCCCGCCGCGGCGCCAATCGTCTCGGCGTCGTCAAACGTCAGCAGGGCGGCGATGAGCGCCGCCTTCGGCGCAGCCTCAGCCGTCGCGGCGCCGGAGCTCGAACCAGTAGAATCCATACGGACCCAGGGTCAGAAAGTACGGGAGCTGCCCGATTTCCGGAAATTCGGTGTAGCCGAGCATTTCGACCGGCACGTAGCCGGCGAACACCGTCAGATTCAACTCCACCGGCTGCACCGTCCGCGCCAGATTCGCGACGCACAGGATGATGTCCGACGCGTCGCGCCGGATGTACGCGAGGACCTTCCGGTTGGCCGGATCGAGGAACTCGAGGCTGCCGGTGCCGAACACCGGGAAGAGCTTCCGCAGCCCGATCAAGTTCTTCATCCATTGCAGGAGCGACGCGCCGTCGCGCTGCTGCGACTCGACGTTGACGATCTGGCAGCCGTAGATCGGATCCGCGATCACCGGGCTGTACAGACGCGCGGCGTCCGTCCGTGAAAAGCTCGCGTTCCGGTCGCCGCTCCACTGCATCGGCGTGCGGACGCCGTTGCGATCGCCCAGATACGTATTGTCGCCCATGCCGATCTCGTCGCCGTAGTAGACGATCGGCGTGCCAGGAAACGAGAACAGCAGGCTGTTCAGCAGCTCGATGCGGCGCCGGCTGTTGCCCATGAGCGGCGCGAGGCGCCGCCGGATGCCGAGGTTGAGCCGTGCCTGCGGATCCGCGCTGTACGCCAGATACATGTAGTCGCGCTCCTCGTCGCTCACCATCTCGAGGGTCAGCTCGTCGTGGTTGCGCAGGAACAGCGCCCACTGGCAGGACGCCGGGATGTCCGGCGTCTGCTGCATGATCTCGACGATCGGCAGGCGGTCCTCGACGTGCAGCCCCATGAACATCCGCGGCATGAGCGGGAAGTGATAGGCCATGTGGCATTCGTCGCCGTCGCCAAAGTACGCGCGCACGTCCGCCGGCCACTGATTCGCCTCGGCCAGCAGCATGCAGTTCGGCGATCGCTCGTCGACGTGCTTGCGAATCGCCTTCAGCACGGCGTGCGTCTCGGGCAGGTTTTCGCAGCTCGTGCCCTCTCGCTCCACGAGATAGGGTCCGGCGTCGAGTCGGAATCCGTCCACGCCCATGTCCAGCCAGAAGTCGAGGATCCCGAGCAGCTCCCGGAGGACCGCCGGGTTGTCGTAGTTCAGATCGGGCTGATGATGGAAGAACCGGTGCCAGTAGTACGCCTTGGCCACGGGATCCCACGTCCAGTTCGATCGTTCCGAGTCCACGAAGATGATGCGGGCGTCGCGGTACTTCTCGTCCGTGTCGCTCCAGACGTAGTAGTCGCGCTCGACGGATCCGGGCGGGGCCTGTCGCGCGCGCTGGAACCAGGCGTGCTGATCCGACGTGTGGTTGAGCACGAACTCGATGACGACGTGCAGCCTGCGCTCGTGAGCGGCGTCGAGGAAGCGCCGGAAGTCGTCGAGCGTCCCGTAGGCGGGATGGACCTGCCGGTAGTCCGCGATGTCGTAGCCGTCGTCGCGCAGCGGCGACGGAAAGAACGGCAGCAGCCAGAGGCAGGTGACGCCGAGCGACTCGATGTAGTCGAGCTTCTCGATCAGCCCGCGGAAGTCGCCGATGCCGTCGTCGTTGGCGTCGAAGAACGACTTGACCGGCAGCTCGTAGATGATCGCGCGCTTGTACCAGCTCGGGTCACGGGCTCGATCGGGGCGTCGCATGGGCTCTGCTGATTCTGACACGAGGCCGGCGCGTCCCGTCGTCTCCTTGCGCGCATGGCCGCGTCGGTCGGCGCCCGATCTCATACCGCGGGCGGCCGCCAGTGTGGGACCCGGTCGCGATGCTAGCACGACACAGTTTGAGTACCAAAATATATGGCCGCTGGCGCTAGCGTGACGTACGGATTCGGATCGCCGACGAGATGAATTGCGATGTCGCGGGACGCGTCGTGAGAAACCCCGACCCGTCCGGCAGCACGTCCATCACGTTCCGGAGATACGGCAGGTCGACGGGCGGCAGACTAAAGCGCTTCTTCGGCGTGCCGGCCTCGATGCCGTCGCGGGTCGCCTTGACGTCGACCGCCATCCAATCGAACGTCGGCGTGCGGTAGTAGAGCGTCTTGCCGTCGGGAGAGAAGCGCGGCTCCAGGCCGCCACCCGACGAAATCTGCCATCGATGCACTGATGGCCCGCCCTCGAGCGGTGCGATGTAGACCTCGGGCCGGCTGGAATCGTCGCTGACGTACGCCACCCAGCGAGCGTCCGGTGAGAACGCACCGGCGTTCTCCGCTGCCGGCCCGGTCGTCCAGGACGTCCACTTGCCGCCCGGGACGCTCAACGCACGGACGAACAGGTCGTAGCTCCCGCCGTTCGTCGATCCCGACGCGAGCGCCCAGCGGCCATCGGCCGAGACGTCGGAAATCGCGAAATCGCCGCCGGTGGCGCTGCCGAGCCCCTCGGGCGCGCCGCCGCCCGAGACGGGCTTGCGATAGATCTCCCACTTCCCCGACGCGGTCGAATCGAAGTACAGCGTCTCGTTGTCGGGCGCCCAGGCGGTGTCGTCCGCCTGGCGCTCGCGCGACGACATCGGGATCCGTACGCCGCGATCGAGGTCCTGGACCCAGACCAGGCGCTCCGCCGAGTCCGTGAAGATCTCGTACGAAACGCGCTTGCCGTTGGGCGAAATGCGGGGATTGCCGTAGCGATCCGGCTGGCCGATGGTGCGCGTCACCTGCCCGGCCTGGTCCAGCAGAACCAGGTTCATGTCCGCCGATCCCTGTTGAAAGGCCATCATTCCGCCGAGGGCCGCGGACGCCGCCAGGTGATGTTGATTGCCTACGGGATAGATTTGCGAGGCCACCAACGTCGACTGCTCGCCGAGCACGCCGGTGTCCAGATCGAACGGATACGCGAGCAGTTGTCCGCGTTCGCCGATCAGCAGGCGCCCCGACGGATCGATCACGGGCTGAGACCGCACGCCGCTTCTCAAGATCGTCAGCGGTCCGCCGCCGATGCTCGCGAGACAGATCTTGTGTCCCTCGGTCGTCGCGGAATCGCATAGAAACACGAAGCGCTTGCCGTCAGGGAGGAAGGCGGGCCAGGCGTGCGCGTCGTCACCCGGGGCGAGCTTCGTGATCGCCTCGGGCTTGCCGTCGCCCGACGCCGACACGCGCTGAATGGGTCCCGAGCCGCTGCCGATCAGTATGACGTCGCCCGGCCCCCAGGCGCCACCGCGTGGATCCGGAGCCTGGGTGATCGGACGCGGCGCCGAGCCGTCGAGCCTGACGCGGTAGAGCCGACCGGTCGAGAAGTACGCGATCTCCTGTCCGTCGGGCGACCAGAACGGGTACTCGACCTGTGTCGTGCCCGCGATCGTGCCCGGCTCGGCTGAGGCCAGGTCGCGCACGGCCAGCACGCGATCGCCGCTGTCCTCGCGGATCACGAACGCCAGGCGCCGAGCGTCCGGTGACAGCGCGAACGATCCCATCTCAATCGTGCGGCCGGGGAGCGAGACATCGAACTCGTAGGTCCGCGCGGAAGCGGACGTCGGCGCCAAGGCGTAGCGCCCGATCGCGAGGCCCGCGACGAGCGCCGCCAGAGCGGCCGCCGACATCCACCAGCCCGTGCCGCGGCCCACCGGTGGGACCGTGGCCGGCGCGGGCGCGTCCAGGGCGCGCGGGTTCTCGAGCACAATGCGCGCCTCGCCGATGTCGCGCAGGCGCGCGCGCGGGTCCTTCGCCAGGCAACGGGCCAGCAGGCGCCGCACGGCCTCAGGCGTTCCGGCCGGCAGCTTCGACCAGTCCGGCTGGTGCGTGACGACGGACGCCAGCACGTCGGTCACGGTCTCGCCGTCGAACGGGCGCGTGCCCACGAGCATCTCGTACAGCACGCAGCCGAAGGCCCAGTTGTCCGCGCGCTTGTCCACCGCCTTGCCGCGCGCCTGCTCCGGGCTCATGTACGCGGCCGTGCCGAGGATGAGCCCCGCGGCCGTGGCCAGGCCCGTCACCGTCACCATCGTCGGCGTCGACGTCGGGCTCGACGTCGAGGGATCGGCCGCCACGGCTTTCGCGAGGCCGAAGTCGAGCACCTTCACGTCCCCGTCGGGCGTGATCTTGACGTTGGCAGGTTTCAGGTCGCGATGGATGATGCCACGCTCGTGCGCGTACTCGAGTCCCTCGGCGATCTTGCGTGCGATGACCACGGCCTCGTCGATTGGGAGCGCGCCGCGGACGAGGCGAGCCGCCAAATCCTCGCCCGGCACGAGCTCCATGACGAGGAACCGCTGCCCGTGGTCCTCGTGCAGCCCGTGAATCGCGGCGATGTGCGGGTGATTGAGCGAGGCCAGGACTTTCGCTTCGCGATCGAATCGCGCGAGCCGCTCGCCGTCCGACGCGAACAGCGGCGGCAGGATCTTGATGGCCACGTCACGGTCGAGCGTCGTGTCGCGGGCCCGGTAGACCTCGCCCATTCCGCCTTCGCCGAGCTTGTCGAGGATGCGATACGGACCGAGCGTCTGACCAATCACAGCCAGGTCCTTTCAATAGCCACAGTGGACGCGCGTCGCTCGCGCCGGCATCACGCGCGCGCGGAGGCGGGCGCGTCCTTGGTGGAGGATTCTAGCCGATCGGACCCTCCACTCCGCCCGTCCTGCTACACTCTCGGCACGCGCCGTCCGCGCGCACTGTGAGGCCGTCGATGTCCCTGCTGCGTCAGTCCCGGCGTGTGCGGCTCGTCTCTGCCATCGCTGTCGCGGGTCTCGCGGCGACCGCGATCCTGCTCACGGCGCGGGTTTCCGTGGTCGCCCAGCGGCTCGAACCGCTGGCGTACACGATCCGCTTTCCGGATCCCGCCTCGAAGACCTTCGACGTCGAGGTTCACGTGCCGAGCGGCGGCCGCGAGTCGGTCGAAATGATGATGGCGATCTGGTCGCCGGGCTTCTACGGCATCCAGAACTACGCCGACCGCGTCACGGCCTTCAGCGCGAGCGCGCCGGACGGCGCCGCCCTGTCCGTGGACAAGCCGCAGCCGAGCCGATGGCTGATTCACGACCGGCGGCCGCCCATCCTTCACCGTCAACTACACGTTGAGCGCGCCGCGGGGCAGCAACCTGTCGAACGGCGTGACCGACACGTCGGCGGTCATCATCGGCCCGTCGACGTACATCACGCTCGTCGAGCCGGCGCATCGGCCGGCCGACGTTCGCCTCGAGCTGCCGGCGACGTGGACCGGATCGATGACGTCGCTCGATCCCGCGCCCGACGGCCAGCCCAGCCACTACGTCGCGCCGGACTACGACATCCTCGCCGACTCGCCAATCCTGGCCGGCGTCGACCTCCAGACGACCACATTCACTGTCGGCGGGATCGAACACGACTGGACGTACCTTGGCAAGGCCGAGTGGGACGGCGCCAAGGTCGTCGCCCTTCTCGCGCCGCTCATCGAAGAGCACATCCGCTTCTGGGGCACGCTTCCCTACAGGCGCTACGCGTTTCTCAACATCGTCACCAACGGCGGCGGCGGATCGGGCGTCGAGCACTTGAACTCGGTCGCCATCACGGGCGCCGGACGCGAGCCGACGACCGAGGCGGCGCAGTTCCGATGGGCCGCTTTCGTCAGCCACGAGTACTTCCATGCGATGAACGTGAAGCGGCTTCGGCCGATCGAGCTGGGGCCGTTCGACTACGAGCACGCGCCGGTGACGACAGGCCTCTGGGTCGGCGAGGGACTGACCAGCTACTTCGGCGATCTGCTTGCCGCGCGCGCCGGGCTGGGATCGGCGGACGACTATCTCGCGACGACCTCGCGACACATCAATGATCTCCAGACGACGCAGCCGGGCCGACTCGTGCAGACGCTCGAGCAGGCGTCGGCGCAGATGTTCGAGAACATCCCGCGGGATCAAAAGGTCGACTACTACGTCAAAGGGCCCGTGGTCGGGCTCGTGCTCGATGCGCACATCCGGCACGCCACCAACGACGCGAAAGATCTGGACGACGTGATGCGGCTGGAGTACGCGCGCTGGTCCGGCGCCCACGGCTACACGGGCGCCGAGTTCAACCAGACGGTGTCCGACGCCGCCGGCGTGGATGTCAGCGCCCTGGTGCACAAGTTGATTGCGACAACCGACGAGGTTGACTACTCAGAAATGCTCGACTGGTTCGGCTTGCGCTTCACTCCGAACGAGGACCCGGCCAAAGCGTGGACGCTCGAGGTCAGGCCGGACGCGACGTCGGCACAGCGCGCGCATTGGTCCGCCTTCCTGGCGCACTCGAAAGCGCAGTAGCGCTGGTTGTCAGCGTCACATCGTTGGGCTAGAGTGGCGATTCCCCGGCATTCGAGTCTCTCGCACGACTGGTGGCTTCTCAAGGGAGGGACCATGCGCAGACTTCTGTTTTCTGTCGTCCTACTCGGCATCTTCATTGGCGGCGCGCTCGTCCACGCCGTGACCAATGGCCAGCCGGACGGCAACCGGCATCCCTACGTGGGCGTCGCCATTCAGCCCATTCCCACGATGCCGGGCTTTGTGTACGTGTGCTCGGGCGCGGCGCTCTCGGCCAAGGTGTTTCTCACGGCGGCGCACTGCTTCGATTCCCACCAGCCGGCGTTCGTTTCGTACAAGTCCGGTCCCCCATTCAGCTTGGCAACCGATTTCACGCCGGGGACCTTCGAGGTTGAGCCGGACTGGTGCCCCGGATGCGGTCCCGGACTGGCGGGCTTCGACTTTCACGACGTCGCGGTGATCACGCTCGACACGGCGAACGATCCCGGCAGCCACGCAGCGCTGCCGACGGCGAACCTGGTGGACAGCCTGCCGATGGGCGCACGGATCGACATCGTCGGCTATGGCGTCCAGGGCTTCGTCAACGGCGGCGGACCACGCGGGCAGATCTTCCTGTTCACGCGCTACTTCGCGCCGAGCCAGTTCGTGAACAGCAATGACGTGCAGAGCCGTGAATTCGTCAAGCTCACCGCCAATCCCGCGAAGGGCAAGGGCGGCCTCTGCTTCGGCGATTCCGGCGGGCCGGATCTCCTCGGCGGCTCGAACACGGTCGTCTCCGTCAATTCGTACGTGACCAACGGCAATTGCTCGGGCGTGACGTACTCGAATCGCGTGGATCTGCCTGACATTCTGGCCTGGATCCAGGGCATCCTCTCGAAGGCTGTCTGAACGCTGTCGTCGCACGCCGGCACGGCATACACTGCCGGCGTGCGCATCTACCTCGCCCGCGGCACCACAGGCGCCATCGCCTCGGTCCCCTCCGCCACCACCGGACAAGCCATCCTCTCGGGATGGCTGCTCTGTGGTGTGCTCGATATCACTGCGGCCTGCATCCAGGCATGGATGCAGGCCGGTCGGAGCCCGGCGGAGGTGCTGAAGGGCGTGGCGTCGGCGCTGTGGGGCCGCGCGGCGATGGACGCGGGCGCCGGCATGGCGGCGATCGGCCTCGGCATGCACTTCACCGTCGCGCTCACCGCGACGCTCGTCTTCTTCGTCCTGAGTCGCCGCGTCGGCTTCCTGCGCACGGCGCCTCTGTGGATCGTCGGCCCCGTCTACGGGGTGATCGTCTTTTGCGCGATGAACTACGGCACGCTGCCCGCGCTTTCGTGGCTGCGCAGCCTGTATCTGCACACGCCCCCGCGCTGGCCCGGCACGATGCGCTGGCCGCAGCTCTTGATCCACGTGATCTGCGTGGGCACGCCGATCGCCTGGGGCGTCAGGCGGGCCGGGTAGCGATCCCTATTGCCTCGCGCGCCCGCTCCGTCGGATACTCTGCGCTGTGCGCCGCGCCCCAGACGCGCGGCGTTGGGGATCCCGGGAGGAGTAACCGATGAGCGACCAGTTGACGAAACTCTTCAATGACTTCGATCGCGGCCGCATCTCGCGTCGTCAACTGCTTCACGCGTTGGGCATGGCGACGGTCGTCGGTCCGATCGCGGCCGCCGCCCGGCGCCTCTTGGCGCAGGGCAGCTGTGGCGGCGCGCGTAAGGGCTCGCCGCAGTGCGATCCGACGCCGGCGAAGCTGCCGTTCGAGCCGACGGGCTGGAAGACGGTGTGGCTCGATCACTTCTCGATGCAGGTCGCCGACTACGAGAAGGAGGTCGCCTACTACGCAACCCTCATGAACTGGAAGATTCGGAGCGACGACGGCACCAACGCGCGTGCTCGACATCGGCGAGGACGTCGGCGGGCTCGCTGATCCGCGGCGGGTATCAGCCGCCGCCTCCCCCGCCGCAGCCGTCGCCGGCACCAAGCGCGGCTGCCGGAGCCGCGGGCGCCGCCCGCGGACAGGGCCGCGGCGGCGGACGTGGCGGCGGCCGCGGCGGTCCGCGCCTCGTCCTCGTCGATGGCTTCTGCTGGGGCATCGAGCCCTGGGACGCCAAGAAGGTTGAAGCGGAGCTGACGCGCCGCGGGCTGAATCCCGTCGCCGAGAACGATCCGAAATCGCACTTCGAGAGCTTCCACGTCGTCGACCCCGGCGGCTTCGACTTTGCAGATCAGCAACGGCAACAAGAAGAACCGCCGGCCGAACGCGCCAAGCGGCAAGATGACGGCGCCGGCGCCGTTCGAGCCCACCGCGTGGAAGACGGTCTGGCTCGATCACATCTCGTTCCAGTGTCCGGACTACAAGGCGAGCGTCGCGTTCTACAACGCGCTGCTCGGCTGGAAGCCCGGCGACGACGAAGGCAGCCAGAGCGAGTGCCAGATCGGCGAGAACGTCGGCAACGTCATCATCCGCGGCACGAACATGTCGCCGGCGGCCGTGCAGGCGCGCGCCGAAGCGGCGGCGGCCGGCACCGCCCAGGGCGGCCGGGGCGGCGGCGCGGGCCAGAATCGCAAGGCCTCGATCGATCACATCGCGTTCGGGATCTCGCCGTGGGATCCGGACGCCGTGAAGGCGGAGCTGGACAAGCGCGGGCTCTCGGGCAGCGCGGACACGGGCGGCAGCGGCGACATCCACACCGCGCCGTACCAGAGCTACCACACGAACACGCCGAACGGGTTCAACCTGCAGATCAGCAACGCGACGAAAGCGAGCCGCAACACGCGCTAGCGGCGCCATGCGAATCGGCATCATCGGCGGAGGCATGATTGGATTCGACGCTCGCGAAGCTCTGGGCGGATGCCGGGCACGACGTGGTCGTCTCGTCGCGTCATCCGGACGAGCTGAAATCGCTCGTCGCGACGATTGGCGAGCGCGCGGTGGCCGGCACGCCGATCGAAGCGGCGGCGCTCGGTTCTGTCGTGCTGCTGACGGTGCCGCTCAAGGCGGTGCCAGACCTCGCGCGCGATCTCGCGCAGGAGCTGGCCGGCAAGATCGTCCTCGACACCGGCAACGCGTATCCCAACCGGGACGGCGCCGCCGCCGAGAACGCCACGGCCGATCCGAAGGGATCCGCCGGCTGGGCCGCGGCGATGTTCCCGGGCGCACGCTGGGTCAAGGCGTTCAACACCGTGTACTTCAAGACGCTCGAGACCCAGGCGCACCGCGACGGCGACCGCGTCGGGATTCCGCTGGCGAGCGACGACGCCGCGGCGCTCGACGTGGCGGCCGAGCTCGTGCGTGAGGCCGGGTTCGACCCGGTCATCGTGGGCGGGCTCGCACGCGGCAAGGAGTTCGAGCCGAACACGCCGATGTACAACACCGGCAGAAGCGGCCGCGAGCTCCGCGAGTTCTTCGGCGTCGGCTAGCGTCCGGCTACTGCAGGCGGATGGCAATCCCGCGCTAGTGCCGCCGGCTGGCGCCGGTCGGCGCCCCCGGCCAGCGTTTCATCTCGAGGAGATCGATCAGCGACTCCGCGCGCCGGCGCGTCGTCTCGCACTCGAGGAGCATTTGCTTCTCGAGCGGGTCGAGATCGACGTATTGCGCGAGCGTGTGAATCACGTCGGCGTCGGACATCGCGGCCAGGTGCGCCGCGGCATCCACGACGCCATCGACGCCCTGTGTCGACAGGCCGAGCCGGGCTTCGAGGGTCGAGCGCAACTGGCTCAACGCGTGCTGGTCCGCGTGATCGGGCGGAGGATCGTGCATCAGATCGACGGCCGCGTGCCGGTACGAGCGCGCGTGGTCTTCGCTCACGATGCGGAAGCGATCGAGCCCGCGCAGGAGGATGTTGTAGCGCCCGTCGTCCAGGCGAACGTGCTGGATGATGACGCCGCTGCAGCCGATCGCGTAGATCGGCGGCCGGCCTTCGTAATCCCCTTCCCAGCCAGGCTGCAGCAGGACCATGCCGATCAGCCGGTCGTCATCGAGCGCGTCGGCCACGAGCGCGCGGTAGCGAGGCTCGAAGATGTGGAGCGGCAGCAGCACGCCAGGGAAGAGCACGACGTTCGGCAACGGAAAGAGGCGGAGCGGTGCCACGGCCTACGCGTCGGCGGTATCCCACATGTTCTGATTATCGCCCGGATGCGCGCCGGCGCAACCGCGGCGGCGACTCGCGCGTCCGGGTGGCGTCACGCTCCAGGCGCCAGGATCGGCCTCGCGCGAACGCCGCCCGCGCCTTCAACACGCCGCGTGCAGCGCGTCGCGCAGCGCGACGTCGCGCGGATCGCCCGAGAGCCGCGCGCCCATCTGGCTCGTGACGTACCCATAGCCGATGGCGGTCTCGGGATCGGCGAAGCCGAACGCGCCGCCCGCGCCTGGAGACCCGAACGCGCTGCCGCTGCCAAACGGCAGCGCCGCGCTCGACTTCATGAACCCGAGGGAAAACTGCGCGCCGTCCACCTTGAGGCATTCGTCGTAGAAGCCGCGCGCCGGCGGAACGGCTGGCGCGGCCAGCAGCGCCAGCGTCTCCGGACGCAGCCCGAGCTCGCGGCCGCCCGTGGCAAATGCGCTGTAGGCGCGCGCAATCGCACGCGCGGTCCCGACCGCCCCGCCAGACGGCACTTCGAGGTTGCGCGCGTAGATGCGTGCTGCGTCATGCGGCAGCTCGGAGCCCCTGAGCGCGCGGACGATCTTCGACCGGCGATTCATCGTGTCGAGCGCCAGCCGCAGCGGAAAGCCGTGGAGCATCTCGACCCACGACGGCCGCGCGATCACCGCCAGGCGCGCCTCGGGGATGTCCTCCGGCAGCCGGATGTAGACGTCCAGCCCGAGCGGCGTCGCGATCTCCTCCTGAAAGAACTGCCCCAGGCTGCGATGTCTGGGATCGAGGCGGCGCAGCAGCTCGCCTTCGTAGAAGCCGAGCGTGATCCCGTGATAGGCCTGACGCGTACCCGGCTCCCACGCCGGCGTCTGGCGCGCCAGGACGGACGCGAGTCGATCGAGATCGGCGACGAGCGCGCGATCGAGAGGCTCGTCGAGGACGTATAACCCGGCCTGATGCGCCAGGAGCTGGCGGACGCTGATGCGCTCCTTGCCGTGCTGCGCGAACTCCGGCCAGTAGGCGCAGACCCGCTCCTCGTAGTCGAGCCATCCCCGGGAGTGCGCGATCGCGAGCGTCATCGCGGCCAGGCCCTTCGTGGCCGAGTACACGATCACCATCGTGTCGCGCTCCCAGGGCTCGCCCGTCTCCTTGTTGCGAATGCCGCCCCACAAATCGACGACCTTCTCACCGCGGTGGAAAATGCTGCACGCGCCGCCCAGCTCGCGGCGGTGCGCGAAGTTGTCCGCGAAGGCGTCGCGCACCGCCTCGAAGCCTGGACTCACGCGACCTTCGATGCTCGAGCGTCCGGATGACGTCACGGCCATGGCGACCTCCCTGCTGTTGTCCACATGACCAACGGCAAATCGCGTGCCTACAGGGGAATGTCATGGGACGCTGACGATTCGGGAGATCGATTCAGGGGCAGCGCGAGCTAGTCCGCACCGCCGCGGTTTTTTTTGGCAGGCTGATGCCGCGCTGGCATGCGCGGCTTGCGCGTTTGTGGCCCTCAGCCCATCTTCTTGTGCGCCACCGAGACCATCATCGGATCGTCGCCTGACGGCCCGTAGATTGACGGGACCTTGCCGCCCATCGGCCGGATGTAGGTCGAGAGCTGGCCGCGATGGTGGATCGCGTCGAAGAAGAACAGCCACAGGAAGCCGCTGAGCGGCTGCTCCATACGGACCTGGCCGTCCACCACGAATCGCGCGGTCTTGTTCCAGCCGGCTTCGTCCAGGCCTTCGATCTTCTTCAGCAACGTGTCCCACGCCTGCTCGAAGGCCTCGATCATCTTCGCCGGCGGCATGTCCGGCGGCGGCGCGAACGAGAGCTGACCAGTATCGATCAGCGTCGAGCACGCGTTGGCCTCGCCGATCAGTGTCTTGACGATGCGCTCGGCGGACTGGGATTTCTCGTGTGGGGTGTAGTGGTACTGGTCGTGCGGCATTGCGTTGATCACGCGATGGAATGCAAGCGTCTCGTTCTTGCGGCACTGCAGATGAAATTCGCGGTTCGTCATGACGACTGGTCCTTTCCCGCCGGCGACCTGGCCCGGGGACCCTTGATTATCCATCCGCCCGGCGTCGAACGCACCACGCTGACTCAGGCCGCCCGGCGGGTCAGCGTCTCGAGCCGCGTCAGCCGCTCGACGCTGTCGGGGTCGTGCGATGGCAGGTACACCAGCGGCTGATCGGCGTCGAGCGCCAGGATGCGCTGGATGGTCTGGCGGGCGACGTCCACATCCGGACTGACCCCGTCCACCACGCCCTGCCGGAGCAGCTGTTCGGTGTAGCTCGTGTCGCCGGCGATGAAGATCGTCGGCGCGCCCTCCACGACCACCGAGACGTGCCCGGGAGTATGTCCCGGAGTGGGCACCACAAACACGTCGCCGCGGGTCGTGAGCGACATGCGCTCGGGAAACGGTCCGGACCCTTGCGGCTCCAACGCGAGCGGCTGCGGATCCCACCACTTCGGCCAGCGATGCGGCAGGTAACCCTGAATCTGGCCGGCGACTCCCTGCGCGCGCCGCCATTCGATCGGGTGCACCCAGGTCCGGCAGTCCACCACGTGCGCGAGTCCACCGGCGTGATCGGTATGCAGGTGCGTCAGCACGACGCCGGCGATATCTCGCGGCCGCACGCCCATCCGCCGCAATTGCACGCCGATCTCGTCGTCGGGGGTCACCTGGAATCGGGACGCCAGGTGATAGAAAGGATGCCAGCGCGGGTGATAGCCGGGCTCGTGGACGCGCGCGGTCTCGCCGGTATCGACGAGAAACAGCCCCTCGTCGTGCTCGATGAGCCAGGCCAGAATCGGCACCCACGCCGACCATTCGGCGTCGGTCAGGATGTGGCCGGCGCGCGCGAGGCCCCGGCCGCGACCGGCCAGCTGGGACTGCTTGATGCGTACCGATCCGGTGCGAATGGCATGAACTTTCGGGATCACAGGTGCTCCTTCGACGCCGCAACCGGGCGCTCCGGCGCGGTCATCCGCGTCAACAATTGCTCCAGGCGAGCCGCATGGCGCCGTGCCGGCCCGGGGAACGCGCCGAAATACCACGCGCGCGCGAACTGCTGCATCACTCCCAGCCAGCCCGTCACCAGGTAGTCCAGGGGGATCGCCTCGGTCACCGCCCCTTCCTCGCGGCCGGCCTGCAGTACTTGCTGCACCAGACGGGCAATCGACGATCGCTTCACGTGCGGCGGCATCGCCGGCCAGAAGTGTCGCAGATGGTCCTGCACGTACAGGAGCGCCGCCCGGTCGGCATCGAGGCGCTCGAGGTACGTCGCGACGAGGATCCGCTGCCTGGCCGCGTAACCGTTCGCCGCCGACAGCGCGCCGTCGATCGCCTCGAAGAGGTCGAGATAGCACCGTTCGAACAGATGGGCCGCCAGGTGCTCCTTGCTCGCGAAGTGTTTGAACAGCGCGGGGTTCGTGTACCCGGTGGCGCGGGCGATGTCGCGGACGCTCGTTTCGCACAGCCCGTCGCGGACGAAGAGCTGCAGCGCCTCGGTCAGGATCTTGCGTTTGGCGGGCGGATCGTCGGGGGCGACGTAGCACGGCGCGGGGCGCGGAGAGGGCATGACCAGAAGTTAGCATTCGCTAACCCGCCTGTCAAGCGCGAAGAACGCCGGGCTCCGAGCGGCCCGCCGGGCCGCCGCGTCCGCGCCGACATGTCCGCGAGCTTACCCAGCGCGCGCGACGTCGAACAGATGACCGACGCGCGGGTCCGCCTGTGGCCGGCCACCTTGTACGGATCGCTCGACGCCCTCATCGATCGCGGCTGGATTCACGAGATGCAGGACGACGACCGGCCGGACGACAACGCCCGCCGGCGGTACTTCGCCTTGACGTGGAGCGGGCAGGCCGCGGTGGCCGACGAGACCCGGCGGCTCGAAAATCTGCTGAAAATCGCCCGCGCGGCGCGCCGGCGCGAGTGGTCATGACGCGCGACACCGCGTTGCGTTGGTTCCGTCGCGGCCTTCGCCTGGCGCCGCGCGCGCTGCGCGACCGTCATACCCGCGGCATCGAGGAGGCCTTCCTCGATCGATTCGACGAGGCCGAGGCCGAGCGGCCGGGGTCTGGACACCGGGTGCTCGCGCGTGCCATCGCCGACATCGTCTGGACCTCGTGCGCCTGGCGCTGGCGGCGTCAGCCCGGACGCGTGTCACGCGCGCGGCCGTCGCATCTGGCGCGCGCGGTGCTCTCCACGGGCTGGCGCACGATTCCCGCGGGCATCGTGCTGGGTCTCGCCCTCACGGTGCTTCTGGCACATCGGCTGGCGACCTGCTGTTCGACGTGCCGGCATTCGACACACCTGTGCTCGTCATTTCGGCCGGTGTCCTCGCGCTTGCCGCGGCCGCAGCGAACTGGCTGCCGGCGCGGCGGGCGGCGAGGACCGACCCGATGCGATCGCTGCGGGCCTAGCGCTCAATCACACACTACAATGATCGAATGTGCCGGCGTGTGACGTGTCGCCACTGCGGGCGGCCCACCTGGGCCGGCTGTGGCGCGCACATCGAACAAGTGCTGGGCGACGTGCCGCCGGCCGAGCGCTGCCAGTGCCGCGAGACCGAACGCACGTCGGCGCCTCGTCAGGCTGACATCCCGCAGGGCAAGCGATCGTCCTGGTTCAGGCGCCTGCTTGGCGGCTAAGGCCGGTTGCAACGTCACGCGACTCCGGATCGAGAAACCGTCCGTCCGGCGACGAGCGCATCGGCTACTTTCGTCGGGGGCGCGGCCGGCGTGATCTTCGGGTACTACCCGGCGCGCCACGCCTCGAACATGGATCCCATCGAGGCGCTGCGATCAGAGTGACCTAAGGACGCGACGTCCCCGGCGCGATCGGCGTGACGCGCCAGAGCGCGCCCGGATTCGCGTCTTCGATCATCCAGATGGCGCCATCAGGGGCGACGGCCACGTCGCGGATGCGATGGCCGACGTTCCAGCGCTCGGCGGGCGTCGCGCCGCCCTTGCCGTCGAACGTGACGCGGCTCAGCGTCTTCGTCTCCATACCGCCGATCAGGAGCGAGCCGTTCCACTGCGGGAACATGGGACCTTTATAGAAGACCATGTTGCCCGGCGCGATGACCGGCGTCCAATAGATGACTGGCTTCGCCAGATCCGACCGCGTGTCCGGACTCGGAATCGGCACGCCGTTGTAGTTGGTCGCGTACGAGACGAGCGGCCAGCCGTAGTTGTTGCCGGGTTCGATCAGATTCAGCTCGTCGCCGCCGCGCGGGCCGTGTTCCAGTTCCCACAACCGGCCGTCCGGGCCGAACGCCAGGCCGTACGGCGTGCGGTGGCCCGACGTCCACGTTTCGGCCGGCGCCAGATTCGGCCCGGGGAGCGTGTAGGTGCTCACGACCGGCGCGGTCTTGGCCACTTCGGTATCGCGCGGCGGATTGATCAGCGTCACCGTCGCGGCGCCCGTCTTGCCGGCCATCGGATTGCCGGGCGCGGGCTTGCCGTCGAGCGTCAGGCGGAGGATCTTGCCGAGCTCCTGATCGGGATCCTGCGCGGGCGTCATCCTCTGGCGATCACCCACCGACAGGAACAGGTGCTGCCCGTCGGGCGAGAAGGCGATCGCGGCGCCAAACTGCCCGCCTCGGCCCTTGGGCATCTGGCGCCACAGCACCTCCAGCCCGTCGAGGCTTGCCTTGCTCTCGCCAATCGACAGCTTGGCGCGCGCCATCGCGAGGCTCGACCCGCCCTCACCCGGCTCGGAATACGTCAGGTAGACGAAATGGTCGGTTGCGTAATGCGGCGAAATGTACACGCCGAGCATGCCGCCCTGCCCCTGAGCGAGGACCGCCGGAACATTGTCGATTGGGGTCTTGTCGCCCTTCTGGGTGACGAGCCACACCGGGCCGGGCTTCTCGGTGATGAGCATCCGTCCATCGGGGAGGAACGCGATACGCCACGGGAAATTGAACGTCGTCACCTGCGTCATCGTAAACGGCAGGCTCGGCTCAGCGGTCTTGGTGCCCGCGTTGATCTGGGCTTGCGCCGCCGTGGATGACAGCGTCAGCAGGAGCGTCGCACTCGAGAGCAATCGCATCGGTTCGCCCTTTCCTTCCTCGGAAGCTCGACTGACAAGGTACGTCACGGCAACGCCGGAGCGCCAGTCTCAGGGGAGGTCCAGAGTCCACGGTCCAGCGTCCGCGTGCCGACGTACGTTGACATGTGATACGCATGCGAGCATGCTGATGACATGTCCAAGATGGTGCAGATCCGCAACGTGCCCGACGCGTTGCATCGGCAGCTCAAGGCCCGGGCGGCGAACGCGGGGCGAACGCTGTCCGACTATCTGCTGAACGAGATCGAGCGTCTGGCCGCGCGGCCCACACGCGAGGAGATGCTGACCAGGCTCCACGGTCGAAAGCGGGTGACGCTGAAGACGCCCGCCGCGGTGGTCATTCGAGCGGAGCGCGAATCCGCGTGATCGTCGTCGACGCCTCGGCTGTGGTGGAGTTCCTTCTCCAAACGCCGCTGGGCGCGCGAATCGAAGCGCGGCTGTTCCGCGACGATGACGAGCTCCATGCGCCACACCTCGTCGACGTCGAGGTGGCCCAAGCCCTTCGACGCCTCGTGCGCTCGCGCCAGATCTCCGCCAGCCGCGGGGATGACGCGATCACGGATCTCGGCGACCTCGATCTCCATCGTCACGCCCACGTCGATCTTCTCGGTCGCGCATGGACGATGCGAGAGAACATCGGCGTCTACGACACCATGTATGTCGCGCTCGCCGAGGCGCTCGATGGAACCATCGTCACGTGCGACAGGGCGCTGGCCGGCGCGCCGGGACACCGTGCGCGGATTGAAGTGATCGAGTGATCTCCAGCGACGTGTGGTCAGCGCACCCCGGAATCTCGGAACCCCGGACCCCCGGAACCTCGGAATCCCGGAACCCCGGAACCACCTCCCCGTCCCGCGCCCGCCGGCCGCGACGGAATCACGTAGTCCCGCGGCGGATCGGCGTCGAGCAGGTACTTCACGAAGTAGTCCCACCGCCGCCGCATCACGTAGTTCGCCGGCGTGTAGCCGTGCGCCGAGTTCGGGATCAGCAGCATGTCGAACTCCTTGTTCGCCTTGATCAGCGCGTCGGCGACGAGGAGCGTGTTGTACGGCGGCACGTTGTTGTCCATCGTGCCGTGAATCAGCAACAGATGGCCCTTGAGCCCGGCGGCCTGCGTCTGCGTGGCTTCGATCGTGTAGTTGTCCGGTGCCGTCCGGATTCTTCACGAGCGGGCCCTGGTAGCGCTCGCCCCAGTCGTCTTCGTACTGGCGCTGGTCGTGGTTGCCCGACTCCGCGATGCCCGACCTTGAAGAAATCGTTGTACGGCGCGCGCAGCAGCGCGTCCGCGGTGATGAACCCGCCGCCCGAGTGGCCCCACATGGCGGCCTTGTCGATGTCGATCCACGGATACTTCTTCGCCAGCTCCTTCATGCCGGCGATCTGATCGGGAATCGTGTTGTTGCGCCCCATCGCGCCGTAGTACGCGTCGGTGAACGCCTTCGAGCGATTCGGCGTCCCGGTGCCGTCGATGCTGACGACGACGAAGCCGAGTTCGGCGAGGGCCTGCTTGTCGCCGCGCGCCGCCGTGAACGCGCGCGACCCGACGCTGCCCGACTGCGGCCCGGGGTAGGCGTTGTTGATGATCGGATACTTCTTGTTCGGATCGAAGTTCGTCGGCCGGAAGAGCATGCCGTAGATGTCCGTCTTGCCGTCGGCGGCCGTCATCTTGATCTGCATCGGCGGCTTCCAGCCGGTGGCGAGCAGCTTCGAGATGTCCGCTTTCTCGAGCGGCATGATCAGCGCGCCGGTCGTCCCGTCGCGCAGCGTCGTCTCGGGCGCGACGTCGGGCTGCGAGAAGGTGTCGATCACGTACTTGCCGTCGGGCGACATCTGCACGGAGTGCGTGCCGTTGTCGGGCGTCAGCGAGACGTTGTCCTTGCCATCGAGGCCGATCCGGTAGAGGTGCGTGAAGTACGGATCCTGGCCCTTCTCCTTGCCGTCCGCCTCGTACCACATCGTCCGCGTGTCGCGGTCGAGCCGGACGATCCGCGTGATCGGCCCGACGCCGCTCGTGATCTGGTTCTTGAGCTGGCCGCTCTTGAGATCGTAGAGGTACATCTGCGCGACGCCGTCGCGCTGCGAGTACCAGAGCACTTCGTTCGTGTCCCAGAGGATCTGCCACTGCACGCGCGTCTGCACGTGCGTCTTCTCCGTCTCGGTGAAGAGCGTCGCGGACTTCGCCGGTCGCCGTGTCCGCGAGCTTGGCGGTCGAGTTCTTGTGGAATCGATCGGTCGAGACGAACCCAAGGCGCGAGCCGTCCGGACTCCACAGGTACTCGCCCATGTCGATGTTGTCTTCCGACATCGCGCGGTGAAAATCCGGCCCCATCAGCAGGCGCGTCATCTTGCCCGTGTCCACGTCGATGACGACGCGGCTGATCATCGCGACCACGGGATCGCCGGGAAGCGGATACTTCCACGCGCGGAGCACCGGGTGCCCGCCGTTGACCGGCGTCTCGACCAGGTACATGTCGCCGACCTTGCGCTCGTCCTGCTGCTGCGTCGCGATCTTCTTGCCGTCGGGCGACCACGACAGCGTCGGCGCGGCGCTCGTCACCCATCCGGCGTTGCTCGTCGCGTAGCCGAAGTCCTTGACGCCGTCGGTCGTGAGCTGCCGTTCCTGCCCGGTCGCGACGTTCTTGCACCCAGAGATTCCAGTCGCAGATGAAGATGGCCTTCGTGCCGTCCGGCGACATCGACGGCGGCGGCGGACCGGTCATGCCGGTGACGTTCGGTCCGCACGTCCTGCGTGAGCGAGACGCCGTTGCCTCGTCCGCCGCCTCGACCGCCACCTGCCGCCGCGACCGCCGCGCCCACCCGCGCCGCCGCCTCGTGCGACCGTCGCTCCCGCCGGAGGTGTCGCCACGACCTCGCGCGTCTTCTTTGCCGGGTCGATGACGACGTTTTCCGGTGCCGGTGGCGTCGGTGCGCACGTACCAGAAGCGCCCGTCCGGCAGCCAGGTCGCGGTCGACGGTGCCGCCCACCACCAGGCCGTTCAGGCTGGGCGCCCAGCATCTTGACGGCGCGGTCGTAGTCAGCGGTCGTCAGCACGCGCCTGGTTTGCGCGTCTTGCGCGACGGCAACGGACGTCGCGATCGCGACGAAACCGAGGACAGTGACAATCGAACGGTTCATGGGTGACTCCTCGAGACTGGAGACGTCAGTCGGCGGGCTGATAGTGAAGCATGTGCGGCAGATCGCGCAACAGGCGGGCGGTCCAAGGTCCAGAGTCCGGGGTCCGGGGTCCGGGGTCCGGGGTCCGGGATCCAGGGTCCGGGGTCCGGGGTCCGGGGTCCGTTTGCGGTTGACGCTGCGACTGGCGCGCGTCTACCATGGCCACCCTCCCCAGAAGTCTGCGCAGTTCCCGTGGACGCCGGCTATGCACCTCCTGCTCGGTCACGATGGGGATCCGTGTTGCGCCGCCGTTGCGGCACGGCTCCGCGCGCGCGGTCTCGACGCGCGGATCGTCGCCGCTCCGCTGGCGCCGCCAGCCAGGCTCACGTGGCGCCTCGACGACGCGGGCGTCGCGAGCCGCCTCTCGCCAGACCTGCCGGACAGCGCGATTGCCGGAGTCCTCGTGCGCGACATCGGCTGGCTCGATCCGAGCGGCTGGGACACGGACGATCACGCGTACATGCAAGCCGAGCTGCGCGCGGTGACCCTCGCGTGGCTCGCTGGACTCTCCTGCCCCGTCATCAACCCGCCTGACGCCGCGCTCTGGTACCGTTCCGCCGCTCCACTCGTCGCGTGGCGGCCGCTGCTTCGCCGCGCTGGCCTGCCGCTGCCCGAGGTGGTGATCACGAGCGATGCGGCCGAGGCCGCGGCCTTTCGCCGCCGGCTCGCCGACAGCGGCATCGACGGCGCGGTGTACAGTCCGCTGACCAGCGTGAGCGGCTATCTCGTCGCTGACGACGACGCCTGGGAACGGATGGCGGCGGTCCAGGCGAGGACGCCGGTCTGCCTCACCGAGCCTCACGGCGCCGCGTTGCTCGCGTGCATCGTCGGCGAGGACGTGATCTGGAACGGAACCGCGTCGCCGGAAGCGCGCGCGCTCGAGCCGGCGCTTCTTCGCTTTGCGGCCGCGGCACATCTGACATTCGTCGAGATCGCGCTGGCCGCTGTTCGCCGCGGTCTCGCCGTAGTGCTGGTTACTCCGCACCCGCGAGTCGAACAATTCGACGCGTCGCCTCGTGCCAGCGTTTTGGACGCGCTCGTCGCGCAACTCACGCAGCGACGCGTCGTCGCGTCCAACCCGCCGCTGGTGTCGTCATGATTCTGGTCTGCGGCGGCCTGGCGGACGCGGTGACCGAGCTCGTGTGCTCGCGCCTGCAGGATTGCGGCTATCCGTACCGGCTGCTCGACCTCGCACGGTTCCCGATCGCCCCGTCGCCCGATGAGCCGCTGCCGGTGTATCGACTCACCGTTCGTTGGACCGACCGGGGTCCCGAAGGATCGATCGCGACGGCGGACTGGCGCCTCGATCTCGACGAGATCAGCGGCGTCTACGTGCGCTTCCTCGGGCCCGACGATCGCCCGTCGCTGCCAGGCGTCGATCCTGACGATGCGAAGGCGCTGCGGACCGAGGGCGATCTGGGTGTGATGGCGCTCCTCGAAGATCTCGCCTGCCCGGTCGTCAACCGTGTCGCCGGCGGGCTTTCCAACAACTCGAAGCCGTACCAAGCGCTCACCATCAGCCGTACAGGGTTGCGCGTCCCGACGACGCTCGTCACGAGCGACGCCGGCGCGGCGCGAGCCTTCATCGCGGAGCACGGCGACGTCATCTACAAGTCCGCCAGCGGCGTGCGGTCGATCGTGCGCCGGCTCGGCGCCGATCAGCTCGCGCGCCTCGATCTGCTCTGTCACGGACCGGTCCAGCTCCAGGCCTTCGTGCCGGGCCGCAACGTGCGCGTGCACACGGTCGGCGACAGGATCTTCGCGACCGCGATCGAGTCCGACGCGGTCGACTATCGATACGCACATCTCGACGGCCACGCGACGCGCTTCGAGCCCGTGGACCTGCCGCCGGCAGTGCGCGAGGCGTGCCTGCGGCTCGCGCGCACGTTCGATTTGCTCTTCGCCGGGATCGATCTCAAACACACCCCGTCAGGCGAGTTCTTCTGCTTCGAAGTCAACCCCAGCCCGGGCTTTCTCTACTACGAGCGCCACACCGGACAGCCGATCAGCACGGCGGTCGCCGAGCTGCTGCACGGCTCTCTCACCCACCACTGAGGAGACACGACCATGGCCAAACGCACCGACACCTCCGCCAGACAGCCCTTCGTCTCGAAGGCCGACCGTCCGGAGGTCAAGCTCAAATCCGACACGCCGCTCGACTCCCTGACGGTGCGCGACCTCGTCACCATCCTCGGCCAGCTCGGCACCGGCAAGGATTTCTGGGACGGGAAGGACTGGCAGAAGGACGACTTCGACGGCACGAACAAGCGCTGGAAGGAAGGCAAGGAATTCAAGGACACCAAGGAGTTCAAGGACAAGGACAAGGAAATCAAGGAGGAAAAGAGGGCAAGGAGAAGCGCGAGATCAAAGAGTTGAAGGTCGAGAAGATCGAGGTCGACGGCGTCATCGAGCCGGGCCCCCTGCAGCCCGACCCGCGCATCGATCAGGTTATCCGTGCGATCACCGGCATGTCGGCCAGAATCGATCAGCTCGCCGACCAGATCGAGGCGCTCAAGAAGAAGGGCTGACGGTCGCAAACCAGCGCGGCACGCGAGACCCGATCACCGGAACACGGCCTTGAGAATGACGTCCCGCAGGCTGGCGTCGAGCGCGCGGGTGTTCCGCGCGTCGCCGGCCTTCGCCGACGTCGTCTGCGTGTTGAAGGCGACGATGTAGGCACGCCGGGAGGCGGGATGGACGTAGAAATGCGAGATGAATCCATTCTGCCCGCCGCTGTGCGCGATCACGTCCAGGCCCTGGCGGCGCTCGAGGAAGAACGTGAGGCCCATCGAGACGTCCGGTGAGACCGGCACGACCGGCCGCCACATTTCCTCGAGCGACGACCGGCGAAGAATCGCGTCGTACCGCCGAGCGAGGGCGACGTCGGTCGTGCCCATCAGGAAACCGAGGTAGCGGGCCATGTCGTCGATGGGCGCGTTGAGCCCGCCGTTCGACACGGTGATGCCGGTGTCGAAATCGAACGGCGCTTCCTTGAGCCCGTCGTCGGTCACGAAGTAGCTGTGCGATCGGTCCGCGCGCAGGAACAACGGCGCGCGATCGAAGAACGTCCGCGTCATGCCGAGCGGACGCAGAATCTGCTTGTCGACGTAGGTCTCGTACGGCTCCCCCGCCACGTCCTCGATCACACGGCCGATGAACACCAGGCCGGGATTGGAGTACCAGTACTTCGACCCTGGCGGGAACTCGATTCGCGTGTACGGCATCATCGCCGCGAGCTGCTCCCACCCGGGCGGCTCGAAGGGCTCCCAGTCCTGACCCGAGGCCCACGGCCACGTGCCGTCGCGAAGACCCGCGGAGTGAGACAGGAGCATCCGCAGCGTGATGGCGTCCATCGGCCCGAACGGGTTCGACACCTTGCGCAGCTCGGGGACGTACTTGACGATGGGATCGTCGAGCCGGACCAGGCCGCGATCCCGCAATTGCATCAGCGCGATGCCCGTGAAGGTCTTGGTGATCGACGCCCAGTGGAAGATCGTGGCGTCGGTCACCGGCAGGTGCGCGTCGCGGTCGCGCCAGCCGGCGTTCTCGCGCGCGCGAATGCTGCCGCCTTCGCCGACGAGCGCGAGCGCGCTGCCGACGATCGCGTGGGCTTCGAGCGCGTGCTGGTAGTAGGCGCGGACGTCGCTCCAGCCCGCCGGCGGCGATTGCGGCGACACCGCCAGGCTCCCGAGCGCGACCGCGAGCGCGGCGATACCGGTGATTGCGTGACGACCTCGCACAAGCCCTCCATCGCCAGGGCGGACGCGCCCGGCTCAGCAGCCGAGGTTGGCGGCGACTGGATTCTAGCGTGAACCGCGCTACTTCGTCGGGTTGTACCGCTCGAGCCACGCGGCGATCTCGCGGAAGATGTCGCGCCGCTGCTCCCACAACGCCGGAAAATGTCCGGACCCCGGATAGCTGACCATGCGCGTCGTCTTGCCGCGCGCGGCCAGCGCCTCGAAGAACTCCCGTCCCTGGTAGTACGGAACGCGCGCGTCCGCCTCGCCGTGCAGGATCAGCAGCGGCGTCGTCACGCGATCGGCGAACGCGACCGCGGAGAACTGCCGGAACGCCTCCGGGTCCTTCTCGGGCCACCGCGCGTCGTAATCCCACTGCCGGACGTCGCTCGTCCACATGAAGCTGGCCCAGTCGGTGATCCCGGCGCCCTCGATCGCCGCTTTGTAGCGATTGGTCTGCGTCACGGTCCACGAGGTCATGAAGCCGCCCGCGCTCCAGCCGAAGATCGCCAGCCGGTCGGGATCCGCCCAGCCCTGCGCGATCGCGAAGTCCGTCGCGCTCTCGACGTCGCGATAGGCGCGATCGCCGAAGTGCTGATAGATCGCCTGCAGGAACTCGCTGCCGTAGCCGGTCGAGCCGCGGTACTCCGGCTGCAGCACGACGTAGCCGAGGCCGGCGACCGTGCGCGCAAACATATCCAGGCTCAGCTGGTCGTTCGACTCGGGTCCGCCGTGCGGCAGCACGACGAACGGATACCGGCGGCCGTCCTGGAAGCCCGCGGGAAACGTGGCGATCCCTTCGAGGGCGATGCCTTCCTTGCTCGTCCACTTCACGACTCGCACCGGCCCCAGATCGATCCGCGTCAGGGCGTCATCCCCTTCCGTGGTGACGCGGCGCAGCGTCTGATCGGCTTCGACGGCGACGTTCGCCGTGTGGCGTGGATCGCCGACACGCACGACGATCCGCCGCGGCGTCTTCTCCAGCTCCGGCACGACGATGCCGAGCACCGTTCCGTCCGGCCATGGCCGCCCAGGCCCCAGTGTTCCGGCGGCGAATTCGTGCAACTCGGTGCGCACGCCATGCGCCGCGAGCACCCACATGTGGCCGTGCTGGTCACCGGCCAGACTGGTCGCCGAGCCGACAAGCGCGGGCGTGCGATCCGTGGCGTCGCCGCCCGCCGCCGGCACGGTCCACACGTGATCGGGCGTCAGCACGTCGGTCGTCGTGCTCAGGAAGGTGAGCTCGCGGCCATCGCCACTCCACGTCATGTCGCCGACCGCCTGGGGCACATCCACGACGTGCCGAGGTCCATCGGCGCGGCAGACGTCAATCGACGAGCGCGTCTCCTTGAATCCGATCTTCGGCGCGTCCGACACGATCGCGAGCGCCGTCCCGTCGTGCGACCAGGACACCGCCCGCCCTGCGAGCGGGCCCGCCGAAATCTGCTTCAATCCGGGACACCACCAGCCCCCCTGCGTGCCGTCGGTCTTGACGACGTAGAGGCTCGTCTCCTCGGCCGCCACGACGGTCCGCACGGCGTCCAGCGGATCGGGATGGCCTGGCGACGCGAGCACCGCGAAGCGGCTGCCGTCGGGCGAGATCACCGCGGAACGGACGCCACGCGGCAGCAGAATCAGGCGCGCCGGCGTTGGCGCGGGCAGACCATCGAGCATCGGCACGATCGCGAGTTGCTGCTCGCCGTTGACCACGTAGCCCCCGTAGAGGTTGCCCTCGGCGGTGAAACCAAACGGCGTGAACCGATCCGGCAGGTCGATTGACCACGCGCGCGGGCCCTCGGCGTCGACGAGTCGCCACTCGTGGCGCGTCGGCCCGGCCGCGGCGCCGAAATCGACTCTCACCAGGATGCCCTGGGCGTCAGGCGTGATCGCGATCGGCGTCGCGCTGCGAAGGGCTGCGGCGGCGTCGTACGTGAATGGATGTCCGGCCTCGCGCTCGACCTGGGCCCGCGGCGCGGAGGCTGCGGTCAGCAGAAAGGCTACAGCCGTGACGAGCGTGACTGGAACGCGACCGCCCATGCGCGCATTATCGCTGATGCGTAACCGTCTCGTCCGCTCCAAGCTCCCGCTCCGCCTTGCCGGCGGCGGCGACAACGGCGGATCGCTCGGCGGCGCTCAGTCGTCCGGCCTGCTGCCACGCCGCGGCAATCCGGTTGACCGCGGTCATGAACTGCTTATGGCTCGCGAACGGCGCGGCGCTCCACAGCTCGTCGAGGAATGTCAGTCCGTCCTCGCGCGCGCGGTTGGGCACGCCAGAGTCGATCGACCGGAACACGATCGCCGGCTCCTCGCGCCGCACGTACACGTGGTACGGCGCCGTCATGCGTGACTCGGCGTTGTCCGACGGATCGGCCACGAAGAACGGCGCGAGCGTGTAGCCGGCGGTCGTGAAGTGCAGCGGCGCGGCGCCGGGCGTCATCGCCGGCGCCAGGTCGCCGTCGAGCTTCACGTGCTGATAGAACGAGAACTTGATCAGCCCGGTCTCGAGATCCTGGCCGACGGGGTCGTGCTGGACGGCGAGGAGCGTCGGCCCGTAGAAGATTGATTGCACCGCCGGGTTGTCGATCGTGCGCTCGGCTCTGAACGTGAACGGCATCGAGACGTCGATCCGATCGCCCGTCCGCCACTTTCGGCTGAGCGTCACGTGCGAGCCAGGCCGCGCCTCGAGCCGCTGCGCCGCGCCATTGATCTTGACGCCGAAGCCTTTGCGCACCCATGACGGCACGCGCAGCTTGATGTCCAGCGGGCCGTTGCCGTTGACGATGAGCGTGCTCGCGCCCTCGAGCGGATAGTTGGTCGTCTGTGTGACAGTGAAGTGCTTCTCGGCCCACGTCAGCGTGGAGGCGATGTAGAGGTTCACGTACAGCGCCGACTCGTCGTCGGCGCGGAAATAGATCGAGTCCTGGTACTTGGTGTGATTCTCCATCCCCGTCCCGCCGCAGCACGTGCCGACGTTGCCGTAGCTGCGACGCTGGCCGGGACGGACCGGCACGAAGTAGGTCACCATCGGACTCGTGACGCTGTCGACGTCGCGCCGCGACCCGAGGATCTGATTGAACAACCCCTGCTCGTAGTAGCTCATGTACTTCGGATCCGGATCGTGGAAGAACAGATTCCGGCTGAGCTTGAGCATGTTGTAGAGCGGGCACGTCTCGGCGTGATTGGCGTCCCGCGGATTCTGGTAGAGCGAGCCGGCGATGACGTCGCGCGCCCGCAGGATCTCGCCGACGCCGACGCCGCCATGGCTGTACACGCGGTGCGGCACGACCATGGCCCAGAAGTTCTCGGCGGCCGCGTGGAACTCCGGCTCGCTGGTCTGCTCGAAGATTCGAAGATACCCGATGAACTGCGGGATGTGCTGGTTGGCGTGCCGTCCGTCCAGCACGTCGGTGTTGGCCGCCACCGGCTGGTAGACCGCGTTGTTGATGAAGCGCTTCGCGGTGGCGACGTAGTCCGTGCCGCCAGGCCGCAGCGCCGCGAGCGTCGCGAGACTGTCGTTGATCCCGCCGTACTCGCCGGCGATGTAGGTGTTCCACATGCGGTCGAGCTGCGCCTGAGGCAGCGGCGCCAGCCGGCTGTGCACCCAGTCGCCGATCTTCGCGGCGACGTCGAGCGCCTGCGTGTTCCCCGCGTGCTGATGCGCGTCGAGGAGCCCGGCCAGGATCTTGTGCAGCGTGTAGTACGGCGCCCAGATGCCGGGGTTGCCGCCGTAGGCCGCGAACTCCTCGAGCCGGATGAACTGCGTCTCCGGATACGCCGACAGAAATCCCGGATGCCGTCGGCCGTCGGTTGGCGCGATGACGAGGCCGTGTCGATCGCGGCCTGACGCGTCGCGCGCCGTCGGGCCCCCGGTCTCGTCGAAGCGATACCACGCGACGTTGCCGCCGCCGACCGTGCCGCCAGCCGACTCGGTCAGCGATCGCACCTCGGTCGCCTCGAGCGCGCGATCGAAGATCTGGAACTCGTCCACCGCGGCGTTCAAATACGACACGTTGCGCTGCGGGAACTGTCCTCGCCCAATCCAGTTGCCCTTCGTGATCCCGAGATCGGCCGGCGCGAGCGTCATCGCCGTGTTCGTGCCGGCGGCCTCGCCATTGACGTACAGCGTCCCGACGCTGCCGCGCCGGGTGACCGCAAGGTGGGTCCACTCGCCGGTGACAACAGGCTGGGACCCGTCGATGCGCTGCTCGCCGTCCGCGCCGCTCGTGGTGATCGCGAACCGCGGCACGGGTTGATCGTTCGAGGCGCTGACGACGAGGAACATCCGGGCGAGCGCTGGCGCACCGAACTCCGGATTCGGATTGCCGAAGTCGAAGACCGCGGCGGCGGTGTTGAGCGCCGCCGGGTTCGCGTTCGGCCCGGAGTCGGAGAGCATCGCGCGGTCGTACACCGACAGATTGACCCAGACCGCGATCGTGAAGTCGGTCAGGCCGCCGACGATGCCCTCAGGCAGCGAGACGTGCTCGGCGTGGCCGATTGGCGACCCCGTGAAGCGCAGCGCCTGATTGAACCGTCCCGCCTCTCGCGGGGTCGGCCGACGCGCGGCGGCCGCCAGCGCCTCCTGGCACTCGGCGAGGCCGGCGACGATGTAGTCGAGCTTCTGTTTGTAGATCGCGTCGCCGGTGCTGGCGTAGGCCTGCGCCAACATGCTCATGAAATGACCGGAGTAGTGGCCGCGCAGGTAGCCCGTCGCGTTGTCCCAGCTTCCGGGCGGCTGCGCGCCTTTCGTGTCGAGGCCGGCGTTGAACCGGAAGTTGCGCAACAGCCGATCGGGACCGGCGAACACGTCCGTCGCGCTGCCGTAGTTGCGCGCGTAGTTCAGGATGCGATCGCGCTTCTGCTGGAAGAGGCTGTCGCCGAGCGCGACCTGATTCAGCGCGAAGGGCGCCACGCGCCGGACGGCAGGCGCCAGGGCATCCGCGCCGGAAGCGAACAGCGGACGCGCCAGGCCGTCGAGGCCCTGGTAGACGACGGCGCCGGCCGTCAGCGCGCTGGCGGTCTTCAGAAAATCACGTCGGTCGGGCGACTGGCGATTCGGGGCATGCGCATCCATCGGCAACTCCGGAAAGCCAAGCATAACGCGCATGAAGGAAGCCGGATGAAGATACAGGACGCCAATAAGGTCTGAATTAGGTCCACAATAATGTATATTTATGGACGTGAAACAGATCTCAATTCAGGACTTCAAGGCCAATCTATCCGCGACCGTCGCCCAGGCCGAGGCCGGAGACACGATCGTCATCACGCGTCACAACGCGCCCGTGGCCAGGCTGAGCCCCGCCAGTCCTCTGCACGTGCATCGGGGTAGGGATGCCGGCACCCGCGGCCTGACGCCGGCGTTGAAGCCCGGGACGAAGCTCCCGTACCTGGACGTTCTGCTGGACGATCGCGGGGACCGATGACGCCGGTTGCTGACCGCGTGCGGCCGCCACGCCGCGTGTACGTCGACACTTCGGCGTACCTGTGCGTGCTGCTCGCACAAAACGGGTCGGATCGGCTGATCAAGGAGACGAGCGGGGCCGAACTGTGCTCGAGCGCGATCCTCGTGCTCGAGGCCAGGCGCAACCTCGTGAGGCTGGCGCGGGAGGGCCGGTTGCCGCCAGCGCAGTACAAGACATGCATCGAACGGGTGGAGCACGATGGCGCCGTCCTCGTGCTTCGCGACCTGACATTGGATCTCTGTCAGTCGACGGCGTTCCCTGCGGTGACCACGCCGCGCTCGCTCGATCTCGTGCACCTCTGGACCGCGCTGTGGTTTCACGCGACGGTGACGCTGGATCGCTTCGTCACGATGGACGCGTCGCAGGAGCAGGCGGCGCGCGAGCTTGGGCTGCCCGTCTGAATCCCGACCTCGGCGAATCGTCGTTCAGTTTGGCACCACGGCGACAGCACCGACGCGCAGCAGCCGCCTCCCCCGGTGCCTGAGCCCACGAGCCTGGTGCTGCACGAGCAGCGGACTCGTCGGGTTGGCACGCGTGGGAGGGCGGCGTTTGGGGCTGTAACTCCACCACACTCCGACGCTGGTTCGCGCTCGATACGCGACGCGATTCAGAGCCGTCAGTTACTCCGGGATCGGATAGCAGTGGAACCGGACCGCAGACCCCCACCGGTGACTGCTGCCGCACGCTTGAAGATACGTCTGCAGCTCAGACGCGGGCACGCCCGTCACGAACGCGTTGTCGTAGACGAACCCATCGGCGTACTCGATGTGGACGGCGACCGACCACGTCCGCGACGCCTGCTGCGCCGAGACGTTCGTGGCAAAGATTCCAGCCGCCGCCAGAGCGACGGCCAATGCACCAGACCGTAGTGTCTTCTTCATCTGCCCTCTCCTTGTGCCCGCCAAGCGGGCGTTGTCCAACCGGCTTGGATTGCCGATCGATGCAGGACAAGGGTAAGAGGCAGGGCGTATCGGAGTCCCGAGAGTCGGCCGGGATTTGTCCGGGAATGCGGTGGCTACTTCTCACGCCACGCCGAAAAGTCCTTCCAGACTTGCGCGATCACGACGGGATCGATGACCTTCGTCTCCGTCTTGTCCGCATCTTTGACCGACGACAGCACGAGGGACACCGTGCCGCACTGGGGGCCGATCGCCATGGGATCGAACGCGTAGAGTCCTTCCTCCACCGCCTCGGTTTCCGACACGCGCGCACGGATCCTGAAGGGATGGACGGGGGCGATTTCGCTGTTGCCGCAGAGCACGCGCATGCGCGAGAACCCCGGTCCGACATGCTTGATCGGCGGAATCGACGCGCCCTGCATCGAGGCCGCGCCTCGCGCGAACTTCATCCAGAAGCTCTCGACCACCTTGGGCGTCACGCGGATGAACAGCACCGGCGGCGACCCCGCCACATACGCCGACCAGTCGCCGAAATCGATGACCGCGCGCAAGCCGCTCAACGTGTCGCTGGCGCTGCTCGTGCGTGCCTGCTGCGACTCCGCGCTCGCCAGGAGGACCGGCGTGATGAACAGAATGTCGAACTCAGACGACGAACTGGCGTAGGGCGAGAGGCTGAATCCGCGTGCCGGCGCGGCCGAATTCATGTCGGCACGCGGCAGCGGCTTCGACGGTTCCACCGGCAGATGGGCGGCGCTCGGCGGCGCAGCGCCCGCCAGCTCCGGCTGAGCGGATGCCACAGCGGCACAAATGGCCGGCGCGCGCACCACACGGACCTGCCCGCGCGCCACCGCGGCGTCCGCCTCGGGCATCGACGTCAGCCCGATGGCCGGCCCATCCCCTGCAAAGACGGGCCCGCCCGCAGACGAGGGCGTCAACACAAGATCGGTGTCGATGACGTGTGGGCTCACTGAGAGCACGGCACCAGACGCGGGATTCTTCGGGCCGATCAACGGCGCTTCGATCGTCTCCACCTCCTGCGCGCTGGCGACATCAGCCGCGGCATCCGGTCCGCAGGCCAACGGCACGGGCTGTGCGTGCGCAACAGCCGAGGGATCGATCCGAACGACGGCGACGTCTTGCACCGGATCGCTGGCGATCACGCGGCCCGCCACCTTGTCGGTCGGCGACAGCTGGACCTCGACGATCGTCGCGTCGCCGATTCCGGACCGGCTGGTCGCAATCAGCCCCTTGTCGCTGACGATGAAGCCGCCGGCATGACGGTGTTCGGTCCAGAGCACGACGACGCTGTCCTGCCACTTGGCGAGAATCGACGCGGACGGCCGTTCCTCGGCCGCGGTCGACGCCGCCTCCATCTCCGCGGTGACGGGCTCGACTTCCGCGTTGGCGGCCGTCAGCGCGAGCGTCGCGTCCCGCCCGGCGACGACATCCACGATTTGGGTCCACCGGTACGCGTGTCCCTGCAGCACGGCGGGTCCATCTGATTCCACGATGTAGCTGCCGGGGCGCACGCGGATGTCCGCGGTGCCGTCGGGTTTCGTCACCGTGCGCCAGGGTGCGGCCGTCGGCGGGTTGTCGCTGACCAGCAGCGCGTGGCGCGCCACGGGCACCGGCCGATGATCCGCGTCGACGATGGAGACCTTGACGTGCAGAACGCTCGTGCCTTGTGCCGGATCGCTCTGGATCGCGGCCAGGGCAAGTGACACCAAGGCGACGCCGCGAAGCATGAGCCCATCGTCGCTGGCGGAAGCAGTGCTGTCAATCTCCCGTCAGTCGTTCGTGAGTGCTGCGTTGTCTCGCCACCTCGCCGAAGCCTCGCATAGGCGGGAGCTCGTCGGGGGGTCCGCCGGGGGCGAAGCCCCCGGATCATTATTTGAATGTCGTCAGCAGCCGCTGGAATCGCGGGTCATCGCGAATGCTGTCGTAGTCGGGGTCGCGCTCGAGCCAGTCGCGCTGGCCCCAGCCCAGCGCGGACACGCGCTCGAGCAGGGCGATCGCGCGATCGGCGTGTCCAAGCTTCGCCTGCAGGCACGCGCCGTTGCCAAGCGAGCTCATGTCGTTCGGATACAGCTCGAGCGCCCGCTCGGACCACTCGATCGCGCGCATCGGCCTGCCCCTCTTCGAGCAGGTACAAGGCGCCGAGCGACATCGCCCGCCCGTCGCGCGGATTGAGCGCGAGCACGTGCTCGGCGCGCCGAATCCCTTCGCGCCGCCAGGCGGACGCCTCGCCCTCCTGGCCCAGCATCTTGAGTGACTGCGCGAGGAGAAACGGACTTTGAAAATCCTCCTGCCGGACATCGGCCGCTCGCCTGAAGAGCGCCGCCGACCCGGCGACATCGCCGCGAGCGAATGCTCGTCCTCGCGTAGTAGTAGTACGCGTCGAACAGATTCGGGATTGAGGCGAATCGCCTCCTCGAATTCCTTCGAAGCGTCTTCGTAGCGGCGCATCAGCGACAGGGCGCATCCGCGTGCGACGTGCGCTTCCGCCAGATCCGGCGCCAGCTCGAGCGCGCGCTGGCTGGCGCGTTCCGCGCCGGCGAGGTCCGCGTCGTTGGCGCCAAACCACTCGTACAGCGTCGAATGCGCCGTCGCCAGACCGGCGTAGGCCGGACCGTAGCCGGGGTCGAGCTCGATGGCCCTGCGGAATGAATCGGCGGCCGACGTCAGATCGTCATGCCTGATGCGCGGGAGGTGCTGGCGTCCCCGCAGGTACAGCTCGTACGCCGCCGTGGCCGTTGGTGCGCGATGCAGCGTCCGCCTTTCACTCGGGCCCGCGGCGCCGCCGCGCAGCGACGCCGCTACGCTTTCGGCGATCTCGTCTTGAATCGCAAAGACGTCCTTGAACTGTCCGTCGAAGCGATGCGACCAGCGGTGGTAGCCGCTCGCCACTTCGATCAGCTGCACGGTGACGCGCAGGCGATCGTCCGCCTTGCGGACGCTGCCCTCGAGCAGCGCCTCGACATTCAGTTGCTGCCCGACGAGCCGAATGTCCTCGCCCTTGCCGCGGAACTGAAACGACGCGGTGCGCGCGGCCACGCGCAGGCCATCGACCTGCGTGAGCGCGTTGATGAGCTCTTCGGCCAAACCCTCGCAGAGGTATCCCTGATCCTGGCTCGGACTCATGTCCGCGAACGGCAGTACCGCAATCGAGGTGATGGCTCGATTCGTTTGCGACGCTCGGGCCGGGCCCGGGGCATCTTCGCGAGACACCGGCGCAATGAATTGATATCCACGACGATGGCGGGTTTCGATGAACGTCGGCGACCTGGCATCGTCGCCCAGGACCCGGCGGAGCTCCTGAATGCACGTCGTGAGCGCGTCGTCGGTCACCGCGACGTCCGGCCAGACAGACGCGAACAGGTCGGCCTTCGACACAGGCGTGCCGGCGCTGGAGACGAGAATCTTCAGCACGTCCGCCGCCTTGGGCGTCAGCCGCACCTCCTCGCCGCGGTACCACAGTTGGCCCGTGTCGAGCTGAAAGCGAAACTCGCCGAAGCCGACGATCCGGGTCATGGGGCAGAAGGCCCCAGTATATTTCCGGACCCGGAGCGGCCGGAGGCCTTATGCGCCGGCTTCGCCGACGGCGACGGAGACTAGTTGCTTGACCTCCCGAGACATGGCCTTGGCGAGCCGTTCGTGAAGGACACGCACCGCAGGCAGGTCCCAGTTGAATGACGCAATCGCGTCGGTGATTTCGAACAACTCCAGGCTCACGGCGTCCCGTTGCGCCTCGTAGTCCGCCAACGCCTCGTCGGATCCGGCGTCGATCGCACGGGCCAGCAGCTCCGCGTCGCGCAGCGCGTCCGTGATGCCATGGGCGGTCAGCGGGTCCTTGAAGTACCCGGCGTCGCCGACCAGCGCCCAGCCCGGTCCCTGGGCCTGCCGATAGAAGCCGGCCTGACCGGGGAATCCGCTGAGACGAGTTGGGCCGACGAGTTCGATCTGCTCGGCGAGACCAGGCGCCACCTGCGACAGCAGCTCGCGGAAGGAATTGTCCGATTGGTGTGCAAGCAGACGGACGAATGCCGGACCCGGGACGGATAACGACACGCAGACCTGACCGGCATTCGTTGGAATGGCGGCCGCGCTGAGACCAGGGACGAAGTACCACCCGTAGCCGTCGACCTCGAGACCGCTCCAGTGACCGTACATGCAGGCGGTTGCATGTTGTCCCACGCGATACGTTGGCGCGGCGACCAGCCGGGCGACGGTCGACCGCATGCCGTCGGCGCCGACCACCACGCGCGACGCCACGCGATGAGCCTGGCCGGACTCGTCCTCCAGCACGACGCCCGTCACCCTGCCGGCCTCGGATCGCTGCAGTTCCTTGATTCGAACGCCGTAGACGATGTCGGCACCGGCAGCGCCGGCGGCATCGACCAGCAGCGGATCGATCACGTGCCGCCGCGGCGCGTAGAGCGCGTCGACGCCATCGCGTGGCGCAACGGCCACCACGATCGACTCGTCGCCGTAGAAGAACGTCGCCTGCCGCACGGGTGTCGTGTCCGCCGCAATCACCGACGACAGGATGTTCCATCGATGCAGCTGAATGACGGCCCCGCGCATGAGGGCGTGCGTCGAGAGCGTGTCGGTGCCGTAGCGGCCGCGATCGACCACGAGCACGCGGTGGCCGCGCGCGCGCGAGCAGCATGGCCGTGGCCGCCCCGGCGCACCGCGCGCCCACGACGACGGCGTCATATCGCGACGAGGGAATCGTCGGTCGAATCATCTAGAAACTCCCGGGGGCTTTCCCACGATCCCCACTTCCGCCTACGCCAAAGGCTTCGGCGGACCCACCGAACCTCGACTTGATCCAGCCGGCCGAAGGTGGGCCGCTCGCGCAGCTCGCTCGCAGGCGTCGCTCGAGTCTCTCTGCGATGAGTCCCGCCAGCACGCGTGCGTCCGCGCCGACGCCGTCGATGAACGCCGACTTGCGCGTGCGCTGGAACGGCAACCCCATCGTGTACATGCCTGGCTTGGGTGTGACGCCGCCATGATGCCGCAGCTCGCCGCGGGTGTCGAGTAGCGGCAGCTTGAGCCACGAATAGTCGCGGCGGTAGCCCGTCGCCCAGATGAGGCTATCGATGCCGGCGGCCTTCAGGTCAAGGTCCGTCGGCGCGATCACGAACGCGGGCCAGAGCGGTTCGAATGGCTCGGGCGCGCCGACGAGCCCGCCAAGCCCGGTGGTGTCGGCCGCGCGATCAAGCCGCGACAACAGGCTGGCGAGCTTCACGTCGGCGGCGGCCGTGGTCTTCACCAGGTCGTCGTCGAAGCGCAGCCGGTGCCCGTCGACGGCCGCGAGGCGCCCGACGACGAGGACGCCGGCGCGACGAAGGCGAGCGAGGTCGAGCGTCGCGTGATCGGGTCGTCCCGCGAGCTGGAACGAGGGCGCCTGCCGTGAGGTCTCGACGTCGTAGACCGACTCCTCGGTCTCGTCGAGAATGCCCGCGCGATCGAGCCACCACATGATGTCGCGTCCGCGATAGCGCCGTGGGACGCGGAGGTGCTGCCCCGTGGATAGCACGACCTGGCGGCCGCTCGCCTGAATCTCGTCGGCCAGCTGGATGCCGGTCGCCGACGCGCCGACGACGAGCACACCCCCGTCGGGAAGCGTCGCGGGACTGCGATACTCGCGTGGCACGATCTGATGGATGCCGGCATCGAGCCGGCTCGCCATGGCCGGCACCAACGGGCGATCCGAATAGCCCGTGGCCAGGACGACGTTTCGCGAGCGCCACGTGCCGCGGGTCGTCGTCACGAGGAAGGCGGCATCGGACGCGTCAGGCGCTGCCTCAATTGCGTCGACGCGCGTGTCGGTTTCAACCGGCGCGGGAAACGAGCGCGCGTAGTCTTCGAAGAACGCGGCCACCTCGTGCGTAGTCATGAAGCCGTCGGGATCGGGTCCGTCGTACTGGAATCCGGGCAGGCGGGTCATCCAATTTGGCGTGAGCAGGCGGAGCGAATCCCATCGCTCGCTGCGCCAGCGCTCGGCCACCTGGCCGCGCTCGAGCACGACGTGCTCGATGCGCAGGTCGGACAGACAGCGGCTCATCGCGAGCCCTGCCTGTCCGCCGCCGACGATCACGACGTCCGTTCGGCCCGCTCGGCTCGCTCGCACGGCCGTTCAACCTGCGCTGACGGACATCGACACGGGCACGCCGTTGGTCAGCACGTCGAACACGGCGGAGCGTGCGCGCGACTGCTCCACGATTTCCTGCAATTTCTCGGGCGGCGCGTCGCCTTTGATCGCGAAGCTGGCGCGAATGCCCTCATAGCCGTTGCGGACGTCCTTCGAGAGGCCGAGGATGCCGAGCAGGTCGATATCACCCTCGATGGTCGATTGCACCTCGGTCAGCGTGACGCCGCGTGCGGCCGCGATGTTGGCGATGCCGCCCGTGATGCACGCCGCCAGCGCGTGCAGCAGGTACTCCACCGGCAGCGGCGCGCGGTCCGCGCCCACGAGCACCGCGGGATGGTCGGCCGTCACCGTGAAGGTCGTCTTGTGGTCGTGCTCCCCGCCCGCGCCGGAGAACGAAGTGATCGTCGTCTCGCTGAGCGTGCCGTGCTGCCAGCGGTTGCGGGCCCGGAACTGGAACTTGGCCAGCTCCGGCTGGCTCTTCACCAGGTCGAGCGTGCTGAACAGAATGGGCGTGTCGACGCCGTTGAGCGGTCCCCGCTCGCGGCGCACCTTCGTCGTTTCGGTCGGCATGTTGTCCTCCAATGCCACGCCCGTCCATCGGGCGCGTCCGACCGGCATGGCGTGTCCGGTCGCTGGAGGACAAGAGTAGGAGGCGGGCCGCGCTGGAGTCCCGGGAGTCAGCCGGGATTTGTCCGGGAGTACGGCGGGCGCTGCGTCGACGCCTCAGTTGACCCGAGGTGCCGCGCGCTCGACCGCATGACGATGCCCGATTGAGCTGACGCCCGCGATGAACAGCAACGAGCCGAAGATGATGCTTCTGCCGACGAGCTCGTCACCGGCCTGAAGGCGCGGGATGAAACCGGCGACAAAGATGCAGGCACTCGCAATGTACGTCAACGTGGCCTGCCAGACCCTGTGGCCGCGCTGCACCTGCACTCCGATGAGCACGCCAATCACGGCGACAATCCACGAGTTCCACGATGCGACGGCTGGCCAATGAATCACCAGCGGCGACATCACCATCCACACGCCGAGAACGACGGCGATCAAGGCGCTCAACATGCCGGCACCTCCCGTGCACGCGACGCGCGGCGGCCGTTGACAGAACGGCGCGTCGCACGTCGTCTCATTGATCATACGCCCGTGGCCGGCGACGTTCGCAGCATCATGCCGAGTAGAGCCGCGCCATCTTCAACTTCTCCAGTTGCGTGAAGTCTTCGTCGAGCGACCAGATGAGGGCATCGATCTCGTCCGCCAACGCGGTGAGGAGCCAGTCCGCAAGGCCGAATGTGAATCCCCTGTCCGCTGCCGTCGGCACCCAGCGCTCAATGAGCTGCCACGTGCCGTCGGAGGGGCGCAGCAGCGGCAGCGCAGAGAGGCCGCGAGCCAGCGCGGCACGGTCCCGCCGCGACACGCCCGCGAGCAGCTCCAGCCGGACCGGCAGGGCCAGCGCGACCACGTCGTCGTCAAGCAGTTGCTTCAGGGTCGTCGCCGTCCGGCCCTTCGGCCGCCGGTGCGCATCGATCCAGATCGACGAGTCAACGACGATCACGGCGCCGCCGATCCCGTCGGCGAACATCCGCGGGGTCGAACTCGAAGGTCAGGCGACCCAGCAGATTCTTGAGCTCGTCGCGTCGCCCGCGCCTCACGACCTCGCGCAGCGCGTAGACGACGGTGTCGGTCTTCGACGTGAAGCCGAGGGTCTCGCGCGCCGCGTCCACGAGCTCGTCCGGGAGAATCAAGGTGGTGCGCATACGATCGAGTATAGATCATATGCTTTAAAGCATACCGCCAGGGATCGTCCGCGCTTGTGGAGGGTCAGGCCCTGCCGACGACCCTCGTCCCCGCGACCGGCAAGGTCACCTTGAACACCGTGCGGCCGGGTTGCGTCGTGAACTCGATGTCGCCGCCGTGGAGGTGGACGATGCGGCGCGCCACGTCGAGACCGAGCCCCGTGCCCTGCCCCACGGGCTTGGTCGTGAAGAACGGATCGAACACTGCGCGTGCGGATCTCCTCCGGGATGCCCGGCCCATCGTCGGCGACGCGCACCAGGATCGAATCACCGCGCGTCGTGGCGGTGATCGTGACGTGCCCCTGATCGCCGATGGCATCGAGCGCGTTGTCGACGAGTTTCTGCCAGACCTGATTGATCTCGCTGCCGAAGCCGTGGAGGCGCGGCAGGCCCTCGGCCGTTTCGAGGTGGACCGTGCGCGGATTTCGCGCGGGCCTTCCCCTCGAGCATGGCGAGCGTGTCGGCGAGACCGCGCCCGACGTCGACGTCCTCCGGCACGCCCTGGCGATCCATGAACGTGAAGCCCTTCACCGCGTCCACGAGATCGTGCATCCGGGCGGTGGCGGCCTTGATCTGACGTGATGCCACCCGCACCGCGCAGCCGCTCGCGATCCAGCGAATGGCGCACCCGAGGGCTTCGGGCGGAAGCGCGCGCGCGAGGTCCTCCAGGGCGGCGGTGGACACGTCCGACGCGGCGAGGGTTTCGGCTGTCCCGGCGTCCAGTCCGTGACGCGTCAACCACTCGGCGATGTCGTCCTCGCGATCGGCGGCCTCGAGCGCTGTTCGCGGCGGTGCCGCTCGGCGGCAGTCGGCGCGGACCGCGTCGACGGCCGCAAGGTGGGCGTCGCTCAGCCGGGCGCCGGCCAGCTCGCGGGCCGAGCGTTCCTGCTGGTCGAGTAGATCGACGAGTGACTGGGCCGTGCGCGCCGCGGCCGAAGCAGGGTTGTTCAGCTCGTGCGCCAATCCGGACGCGAGCCGGCTCAGTGACTCCAGGCGCTCGTCGTCGAGCTGGACCGATCGGTAATTGCGCGCGCGATCCAGCATGTGGTGGACGAGCGCGGTCGTCAGTTCCACACGCTCGCGCATCAGCGTCGGGAAGTGCCGACGGTGCAGCACGACCGCGGCAACATCCTCTTCGACGATCACCGTGCCCGGAGCGCGTTGAAAGCGGGAATAGGGAAGGGTACCGAGGACCTGGCCGGCGCCGGCCTGCATCAGCTTGCGCAGCGCGCCGCCTCTGTGCGCGTGCAGGCCCGCGCGGCCCGACAGCAGGACCCACATCTCGTCCGAGGGGTCGCCGCTGTTCAGGACCGTGCCCGCCGCGACCGTGCGCACCTCGCCGTGCGCCGCGAGCCACTCGAGCTCGCCGCGCGGAACGGACTGGAAGAGCGGCAGCGCCGCAAGGCGATCGACGACGAGATCAGGCTGCGTCAAGCCCTGCTCCATCTGCTGGCGGTCGAACAGGTCCCGCGCAGGGAGACCGCGGAGGTCGGCCAGGCGATCCACGTCAGGGTGCTGACCGCGCCGATAGTCTACGCGATCGGGCTCAGTTGGGACTTGCTGATCAAGCTGGCCCGCGGTGGGCGCAAGTCATTCCCCGTCGAAGGTCGTCGTGCAGGAGACTGTTGGCGGTGACGGCGCAGACTTTCAGCGCGCGCGCCACTTGGTGGCATACGGCAGCACGAACATGTACAGACCGCTGAACAGCAGCAGCGCGAGCGGGGGCAGCGGCGAGTACGTCACCCAGGAGATCTCTTGCTTGAGCCCCAGGGCGACGAAGTTCGCGATGACCGTCAACGTAAAGACAATGGACAGCCAGCGGTGGGTCTGCCGAATCCAGTGGTGCCAGCGCATGGGATCCTCCCGAAGTTCTGTTTCTGTTCGGCTTGACGCCCGACTGCACGAGGGGTTGTCAAACCCGCGGACCGACCGCCTTCCCGGTAGTATTCTTCGCTCGGCGCCCCCACGCATCCCTCGGAGGGTCTCATGGACGTCAATTCGATTGTCGACACCGCCCTGCCCGTCCTCACGGCCGTCGGGCTGAAGATCCTTGGGGCCGTCGTCCTGTGGGTCGTCGGCCGCTGGCTGATCGGCTTCGCGATCCGCCTGGTCGGCAGCGCGCTCGAGCGTCAGAAGTTCGACGCGACGCTCTCGCGCTACCTCAAGACCAGCCTGAGGGCGCTGCTGAACATCGTCCTCGTCGTGGCGCTGCTCGGGTTCTTCGGCGTCGAGACGGCCAGCTTCGCGGCGCTGCTCGCGGCAGGCGGCGTGGCCATCGGCGTGGCCTGGAGCGGACTGCTGGCCAATTTCGCCGCGGGCGCGTTCATCATCTTCCTGCGCCCGTTCAAGGTCGGCGATTTCGTGACCGCGGGCGGCGTCACGGGCATGGTGGACGCGATCGGCCTCTTCGGCACGACCATCCACTCGCCGGACAACGTGCTGAACATCGTCGGCAACAACAAGATCTTTTCGGACACGATTCAGAACTACTCCGCGACGCCATTTCGCCGCGTGGATCTGACGGCGACGATCAACATCGCGGTCGATCCGGGAAAGGCGATCGCGCTGCTGCAGGAGCGCGTCGCCGCGATCGCGAACGTGCTCGCGACTCCCGCCCCGGACGTGGCGATCCTGCAGTTCACGCCGGCCGGCCCGCTGCTCTGCGTGCGGCCCTATTGCGGCAGCGCGCATTACTGGCAGGTGTACTTCGACACGAACCGCGCCATCCGCGAATCGTTCGATGCGGCGGGATTTCCGGCGCCGGCGCAGTCGCTCATTGTCATGAATCGGGGCTGAGGCCAGGCGAGGAGTCGCATGGATCCTGTCTACTGGCGTGATCACGGCGTCCAGATCGTGCCCGGCTCGCATCTCGACGTGAACACGCCGCAGACGCCGGGCATGACGCGTGCGGCGGCGATCACGAACGCACGCACGGGCGCGAGCAAGCTGTGGGCGGGCACGGTGACGATTCATCCCAATGCGAAGACCGGCGCGCATCACCACGGCGAAGTCGAGAGCGTCATCTATGTCGTGTCGGGACGCGCCAGGATGCGATGGGGCGAGCATCTGGAGTACGTCGCGGAAGCGGGACCAGGCGACTTCATCTACGTGCCGCCGTTCGTTCCGCACCAGGAAATCAACGCCAGCCGCGACCAGGAGCTCAGCTGCGTGCTCGTTCGCAGCGGCCAGGATCCGGTCGTCGTCAATCTCGACATCGCGCCGGCCGAGCCGCCCGAGGAGGTCGCCTGGGTGGACAACATCCATCCGGATCCGGCGAAAAGCACGTAGTTGCTGCCGAGTTGCGCGGGAATCGATCGGCATGCAGATGCGTACTTGAGGCACGCGGCTACGTACCGCCCTGCCCGAGGCTGCTCTCGGCGCCTGACGGTTCGCCGCGGCGATCGACCGGTCGGGCGGCCGAGTCGACGGCTCGTCCTGCTGCGTTCCCGAGATTCTTGCGATCATCTGCTCGACGCCCCCGGCCGCTTTTCTTCTCGGCACGGCCTTCGAGCCGCTCTTGTGGCAGGATCCCCGTGTGGCCGTCTCGAACATTGATCTCGCCCGCTTCAAGCGCCTGGGCGTGCGCAGCTCCGACGTCTGGCAGGGCGGCATTGTCCGCCTGCCCCTTTGGATTGAGGGAAAGCGCGACGACCCACCGTATCGCGCGCGCGGCGCATTCTGGTTCAGCACCCGGACCGGCCTGGTCTGGGTCAAGACCGAAGACGCGCCGCACACGGCCGGTGTCGATCTCGGACTGCACGGCCTGATTGACTTCGCGAAGAAGTACGAGCGCGATCTGATGGGCCGGCCCTCGCGCATCGAAGTGACCGACGCCGCATTTGCCCGCGACCTCGCGGCCCTGCTCGACGACCGGGACACGACGATCGCGGTCGTCGCGGATCTGCCGAACGTACGCGGCGCCCTGCGCGCGTTCGAGACATTCCAGAACGAAGACGAGCCGATGCCGGCGCCGCTCCTGGACTCCCCTGGCGTCACGATCGAGGTCGTGCGGGGTTTCGCGGATGCCGCCGCACGTTTCTACGCGGCGAATCTCTGGCACGCGTTCACGCCGGATGATGATCTGATCGTGGTGGAGTCGCCGGTGGTCGATCCCGCTCTCCAGCACTTCGTCATCACCGGATCGACGCGCATTCTTCGCGGCTTGACGTTCTTCGCGTCGCGAGAGCATTTCGAGCGCTTCGTCGCCCATCCGCCAACGGGGAATCGACGCAAGCCGTTGATCTGGATGTTGAGCTTCGATCCGATCGACTGGCTGCCGTTCGGTGACGTTGATGCGTGGACGGACTACGACCTGCCGGTCGCCGCGCCCGATGCGTATCCAAGGCCGGGGCTGATTCAGCCCTACGGCGGCCTGGCGCGACCGGACGCCGGGCGCCTCGCGTTTCTCGAGGCGGTGCTCCGAGCGATGGCCGAATCCACCGACGAGGACTTCGACAGCGGCAGGTGGACGCGCCGCGTCGAAACCACGGGCGGCCCGGTGGAGGTGCGATTGTCGCTGCCCGGCTTGCTGGACGCGATCGCCGCGGAGACGGACCCGGCCACGGCCGGCGGCTCGGGAGTCCCGTCGAGGCTCGGCGCGCGCATGCACATGGCGCAGGCGCAGACGCTCGCCTACGCCGCGATGGAGGCCACGGGCCGTTATCAGATTCATCTCGCCCGCCGCGCGATCGCAATTTCGCGCGATTGCACGGACGCTTGGTCGATTCTGGGTCATCGCGCCCGGGATGTGAGCGAGGCACTACCCTTCTATCGCGAGGCCGTGGCCGCCGGCGAACGCACGCTCGGCGCGGAGTATTTCGAGAAGGAGGCCGGTCACTTCTGGGGCCTCGTGGAAACCCGGCCGTACATGCGCGCGCGATATGCACTGGCCGACGCGCTCGACGCCGACGGACAGGCCGACGAAGCGATCGCCCACTATCGCGAGCTCATTCGCCTCAATCCCGGTGACCACCAGGGCGCCCGTCGTCTCCTGCTCTTGCTGCTGATCAAGGGGCATCGCGACGCCGACGCCCGCGCTCTCGTCGATCAGTTCAAGGAGGACGAGAGCGCGGAGTGGATGTACGCCGACGCGCTCGTCGCGTTCCGATTGCAGGCGGAGGACGCGGTCGAGCGGCTGCGGCGCGCGCTCACCGCCAATCGGCACGTGCCACCGTTCCTCAGCGGCGAGAAGGAGATCCCGGAGCTGCCTCAGAGCTATCGGACGGGCTCGGTCGAAGAGGCCGCGATCGCTGCAGACTGGCTGGTGGATGTGTGGACCGAGACGCCGGGCGCCGTCTTCTGGCTGAACACGCACCGCCGGCTGGCGAAGATGACCAGGGCGAAGGGACGGAGGAAGCCAATCACGGATAAGTGAATGACGGTCATTGGCATCACTCCTGCGAACCGCCCGCCAGACCGCGTTTCGTGTCCGACGGATGCTAGACTCGCGTCCATAACGCCGGTGAACCAGGCCAGCGCCGCCGATCTCTGTTTCATGAGTGCTCGCGATCTCGCGACGCTGATCCGTACCAAGAAGGCGTCGGCGCGCGAGGTCATGGCCGCGCACCTCGAGCGGATCCACCGCCTCAATCCCACCATCAACGCCATCGTCGCGAAGCTTGACGATGAGAAGTGTCTGGCGCTGGCGGCGGCCGCGGACGAGCGCGCCGCGAAGAGTGACGCGCTCGGGCCGCTCCACGGATTGCCCATCGCGTTCAAGGACTTGCAGCCCGCGGTCGGCTTCCCGTATACGCGCGGGTCCACGATCTACCGCGGCACGATGCCCACCGAAGACTCTGTGCTCGTGGAACGGCTGCGCCAGGCCGGCGTCATTCCGATCGGCAAGACGAACACGCCTGAATTGGGGATGGGGTCACACACGTACAACAGGGGTGTACGGCACGACGGTGAACCCGTATGACCCGACCAAGAGCGCCGGCGGATCGAGCGGCGGCGCGGCGGCGGCGCTCGCAAGCGGGATGCTGCCGATCGCGGATGGCTCCGACCTGGGCGGGTCGCTGAGGAATCCCGGCAACTTCAACAACGTCGTGGGATTTCGCCCAACGGTGGGACTCGTGCCGACCGCCCCGACGGCGTTGCCGCTCCTCGGCTTTTCCGTGGCCGGACCGATGGCCAGAACGGTGTCCGATGCGGCGTGGCTCCTCGGTGTCATGGCGGGTCCAGATCCTCGCGATCCGGGCTGCGCGCCGTCAGATCCTTCCGCATTTGGCGCGCCGCTGGGTCGCAGCTTCCGCGGCACGCGTGTCGCCTGGTGCCCGGACCTCGGAGGCCTTCCGCTCGACAAGCGCGTTCGTGACGTGCTGTCAGCGCAACGGCGGACGTTCGAGGCCCTGGGCTGCGGCGTCGAGGACATCGCGCCGGATCTGGCGGACGCGGACTCGATTTTTCTGACCATCCGCGCCTTTCGGAGCGCGGCGACCTACGGCTCGCTGCTGGCCACTAGCCGCGACCAGTTGAAAGTCGAAGCGATCGGCGAGATCGAAGCCGGATTGGCGCTCAAGAGCACGGACGTCGCCGAGGCCATGGTCCAGCACGGCCAGCTGCTCGAGCGGATGCGACGATTTCAGGAGAAGTACGAGTTCATACTCTGCGCGGTGAACCAGCTTCCGCCCTTCGACGCGACGTTGGACTGGCCGAAGACGGTTGATGGCGTCGCGATGGAGCACTACGTCGCGTGGATGAAGTCGGCGTACTGGATCAGCGCCACGTTTCGACCGGCGATTTCAGTCCCGGCGGGGTTCACGCCGGACGCGCTGCCGGTCGGTCTCCAGATCGTCGGCCGACACCGGGCAGACTTCGCCGTCCTTCAATTGGCGTACGCGTTTGAACAGGCGACGCAGTTTGGGAGCAGACGGCCGGCGCTGGTGTAACGCTACCCGCGACGGCCTTCGCGGTGCAACTCGCGCAGGAGCCCTTGCCGGCTGCCGAGATGGTTGTTGAAGATGCGGCGGGCGACGTCGAGCAAGGCGCCGACGAGCGGGTCGCGCAGCGCATAGCGGACCGACAGTCCTTCCTTCCGCGCCGACACGATGCCCTGGTTTCGCAGGACGGCCAACTGCTGCGAGACGAGCGGCTGGTCGAGCGCCAGCGCCGCCTGCAGTTCCTGGACGGTGCGCTCCCCGCGCACGAGGATCTCGAGGATCCTGATCCGCGTCGGGTGCGCCAGCGCGCGGAAGAACTGGGCCTTGAACGTCTGGAGCTCGCCGGCGATCGCCTGTTCCGCGCCCGCCGCCGCGCGCTTGGGTGGCATGCGTGGGCGCATAATATTCTAATATTGCTATACTTACAATCCACTCCATGCTCGGCCGTTCAGAGTCACACGAGGCCAGCGCGCCCGACGACCCGCTGACGCGCGTCATCGATGACCTCGCGCCGCTGCTGCCCGCGCAGGGGCCGATCAGCATCTTCATCCACCACAACACACTCCACGCCTTCGAACACCTGCCGTTCGAAGAGGCCGTCGAGCGCGCCGCCGAAGAGTTGGGCCGCGAGCCCTTCCTCGCCGAGCCGCGGTATCGAGAGAAACTCGCCTCGGGACGCATCCTCGCCAAGGACGTGGACTCGCTCCTCGTCCAGCAGCTGGGCGCGAGCGGCGCCGCCGATGTCGCGGGCGCCGGATCCCGCCTCGATCTCTGGCGCGCCGTCGTGCTCCACGGCATTCCGGTCGCGACCGGCCGGGAGCTATCGTGGATTCTCGAAGAGACGCCCGCCCTGTCGCGCTTCCGGACCGACGTGCCGGCGGGCAGCCGCGCGTCAGCGGCCGCCTCGGGCGAGCAAGGCGATTGGCTGGGTGAAGAACGGCGAGCGCTGCATCGTCTGTGGCATGCGTGCCTCGAAGCGGTCCGACGCGCCGCCGAAGCGCCGGCTCCCGCCGCGCCCACGCCGGTTCGCCATCGCGACTGGATCCGCGGGGTCCACGACATCGACACCGATGCCTGGATCCATCCGCCCCTCATTCGATTTTTCGCGGGCTACCTCGATCAGGGCCTCGCGCACTGGGCCATGCCCGAGCGGAGCCGCGGCATCCACGGCTGCTTCCTGGAGATCTACCGCTCGTCCATCGCCGCGCAGTGCGGCCCGTGGGCACGCACGCTGCCGGCGCTCGTGGACGAAGACCGCGCGGCCGGCAGGAACGCGCTCGGCTCGATCGCCCACTCGCTGGCCCAGCTCGGAGTGATCCCCGGAGACAACGACGATTGCCGCCAATATTTGAGCGCCGAGCTGCTGGCCCTGCGCGGATGGGCCGGCATCGTGCGTCAAATCGAAGAACGTCCTGATCGCGTGCCGGCGCGGGATCTCACGGTGACGCTGCGCGGCTATCTCGCCGTCCGCCTGCTCTTCGAGCGCGCGGCGCTCGATCACGTGGCGCGGCAACTCGCCTTCGACGGGCCGCTGTCCGATCTTCGGTCCTCGCTGCAGGATCGGTTGCCGCGTCCGCCAGCTCCCACGGTCCTCGAGCGCGCGTGGCCGCTGTTTCATGTCGCGCAGCTCTGCGGTCTGGACGCGGCAATCGTGGAGCAGTGGACCGCGCGGCACGTCGCGGATCTCGAAGCCGAACTCCGCCAGATCGACGCGATGCGTCAACGTCGCATCCTTCATCAAGCGTTCGAGCGCGCGATTCGTCATCGCCTGTACGACGCGCTCGTCAGTCACCAGCCGCGAGCCTTCTCCACGCCCCCGGCGTTTCAGGCGGTGTTCTGCCTCGACGAGCGGGAGGAATCGATCCGTCGCCATCTGGAGGAAGTCGAGCCGGCCTGCGAGACCTTCGGCACGGCCGGGTTCTTCAACGTCGCGATGTACCACCAGGGCGCCACCGATGCGCATCCGCGGCCGCTGTGTCCCGTGGCGATTCGTCCCGACCATTACGTCGCCGAAATCGAATCGGACGCCGCCCACCTCATCGGACGCTCCCGTCGTCTGCAACGGCGCGCCGTCGGGTTCCTTGGCTACAACGTCCATCTCGGAAGCCGGCTGCCCGTCCGCGGAGCGGTGCTGATGACGGCGTTCGGCTGGCTGGCGCTCGTGCCGCTCATCCTGCGTGTGCTATTTCCGTGGCTCTCGTCGCGATGGAGTCGCGTGCAGGAGAGCGTCGATGACCGCCTCGCAGACCAGGCTGCAGCTCGATCGCGATGACGAGACGCCGCCCATCGGAACGTATTCCGGATTCACCGTGCGCGAGATGGCGGACATCGTTCGCCGTGTTCTCGAAGATATCGGGATTCGCGATCGCCTCTCGTCGCTCGTGCTCGTCATCGGCCACGGATCGATCAGCCTCAACAACCCGCACGAGTCCGCCCACGACTGCGGGGCGTGCGGCGGCGGCCGCGGCGGGCCCAACGCGCGGGCCTTCGCGCAGATGGCCAACGACCCGCGCGTGCGGCAGCTGCTCGCCGCCGAGGGGCTGCCGATCGGCGCGACCACATGGTTCGTCGGCGCCCAGCGCAACACCTGCGACAACACCGTCACGTTCTTCGACGAGGACCTGATCCCGGCAGAGTTTCAACCGATCTTCAAACAGGCAGAAGACGCGATTGAGACGGCGAGTCGGCGCGAAGCGCACGAGCGATGCCGCCGGTTCGACGCGTTCCCGGAGTGGTATCCGCCGCTGGCGGCGCTGGCCCACGTGCAGGGCCGCGCCGCCGATCTGGCGCAGCCGCGGCCGGAGTACGGCCACGCGACTAACGCTTTTTGCGTCATCGGCCGGCGTGCGCGAACGCGCGGGCTGTTCCTCGATCGACGCGCGTTTCTGGTCTCCTACGATCCGACCCAGGACCACGATGGCGCGATCCTCGCGCGCATCCTCGCCGCGGTCGTGCCCGTCGTCGCCGGCATCAGCCTCGAGTACTACTTCAGCTACGTCGATCCGACCGGGTACGGCTGCGGCACGAAACTGCCGCACAACGTCACGTCGCTGCTGGGCGTGATGGACGGCGCGCAAAGCGATCTGCGCACCGGTTTACCCTGGCAGATGGTCGAGATCCACGAGCCCACGCGACTCTCGATCGTCGTTGAAGGCGATCGCGGACAGTCTCACGCGCGTCGTCCAGGCCAACCCGGGCATCGAGCGGCTCGTGCGCAATCGCTGGATCTGGCTCGCGTGCCTGGAGGAAGACGCGGGAAGTCGCCGGCTGTGGGAGCTTCGATCGACGGGCTTCATCCAGCACACACCTGAACATCCGCTCACGGTCGTGGCGGGCGACTCTGCGGCGTGGTATTCGGGCAAACGCGGGTTCCTAACGCCAGTGGAAATCGTCCCCAGGGCCGTCGTCGCGTGACCGTAGAGGCTTACCGCTCGCGACACTGGTGCTCGTCGGCGTCGGCGTGCCGGCGGCGCTGTTCGCGCTGCTTGGCGGCGCGTCGCTCGTCAATCGGCCGCTGCCGGAGCGGTGGACGGGTCCGCTCACCGCCGCGTCGATGTCGATTTCGTGCGCGGCCCTGCTGATGGCGCTCGTGTTGCACCGCGCCATCGGCACGGGCACCGAGCTTCTCTCGTACGGCGCGTGGTCCGGCTCCCACGAAGGCGGCGTCGCGATCGAATTCCTGGTCGACCGACTGTCGCTGGCGTTCGCGGCGCTCTCGGCGGCGATCGCCGGCATCGTCGTCGGCGTTTTCGAATCGATATCTGCACCGGGAGCCAGGCTACAACCGGTACTTCGTCCTGCTCGCGATGTTCGTGACCGGGATGCTGCTGGTGGCGCTCGCCGGCAATGTCGAGGTCCTCTTCATCGGGTGGGAATTCGTGGGCCTCAGCTCGGCGCTGCTTGTCGCGTTCTTTCACGAGCGGCCCGCGGCCGTGTCGAACGCGCTGCGCGTGTTCACCGTATACCGCATCAGCGACGCCGCCATGCTGTCCGCGGCCGTGCTGCTGCGCCACCTGGCCGGCACCGACAGCCTCTCGCTCCTCTTTGGCCGCGCCGGCGCGATGTCGACGATCGGCCTCGGCGGCGCCGACGCGACGATCATCTGCCATCCTGCTCATCGTCGCTGTCGCCGGCAAGAGCGCGCTGCTGCCCTTCTCGAGCTGGCTGCCGCGTGCCATGGAGGGACCGACGCCGTCGAGCGCGGTCTACTACGGATCGCTCTCGATTCACGCCGGATGCTTTCTGCTGCTGCGCGCCGGCGCCGCTCCTCGAGCAGGCGCCCGCGGCCCGCTGGCTTGCGGGGATTCTCGGCGTCGACGACGGCGCTGTTCGCGGGCATCACGACGCGCGTCCAGAGCGACGTGAAGTCGTCGCTCGCCTACGCCTCTCTCACCCAGGTCGGCATCATCGTCGTCGAGATCGCGATCGGCTGGTACACGGTCGCGTTCATCCACCTGGCCGGACACGCGTGCTTCCGGCTGCTGCAGTTTCTGAGCGCGCCAAACGTCCTCCACGATCTGCATGGGATGCAGGACGCCATGGGCGATCGGCATGCGCCAACCGGCGGCTACCTTCATGTCGTGAGCGCCGGGCGCGTGCGCCGCGGCGTGTTTCTGCTCGCGCTCGAACGCGGGTTCCTCGACAGCATTCTGGACCGCGTCGTTGTCGGGCCTTTCACGCGACTCGCACGGCAGCTGACCCGTCTCGATGGCTGGCTGTGCGATGCCGTCCTGCCGGCGCGGCCAGCGACGGCTGTCGAGGGCGACGAGGATCAGGATGAGTGACGCGCGACTGTGGCTCGCCGTTCTCGTGGCGCTGCCCGCGCATCGTGATCGGCGCGTCGGTATCTGCGCGTCGACGTCGAACGCCTCCGCCGGCTCGCGGTGGCGTCGGCGGTGGTCATGCTGTTCGCGGCGCTCGTGATTGCCGCGTCGCCAGGCCTGCGCGCGCTCTCGATTCGCAGCTCCGCGCTGAGCTGGGCGCCGGGTGGCGAAGCGATCGTTCGCATCGACACGCTGTCGGCCGCGCTCCTGCCGTTCGCGGCGGCTCTCTGGCTGCTCACGGTCGCGGTCACGCCGCGAGCCTCGCTCGATCGGGGCGGATTGCGCCGGACGGCGCTCGCCACGCTGATCACGCTCGCGTCGTTTCTCACGGAAAGCGGCGTCGTGCTCGTGGCTCTTGTCGGTGGCCTCCGTCTGGACGTTCCTCTCCGCGCTGGGCGACCCGGCGCATCGGTATCAGCGCCGCGTCGTGGTCGCGTATCTGGGTGGGTCGACGCTGATCTTTGGCGTCGGCGTCGCGCTGCTCGTCGGTCCCGGGGTGCGCAACACGACGCTCGAAACCGCGGGCATGTGGTTGATCGTGGTCGCGGCGCTCGTGCGGAAGGGGATCGTGCCGTTTCACGCGTGGGTGCCGGAGGTCTTCGATCACGGGCGGCTGGGGCCGGCGATTCTCTTCAGCGCGCCGCAGTTGGGCGCGTACATGACGGTCGTGCTGATCGTGCCGCGCGCGTCGCCGGAGATGCTGCGGCTGATCGCGCTCCTCGCGCTCGGGACAGCCGTCTACGGCGCCGCACTCGCGCTCGTGCAGACGAGCGCGCGTCGGGCGTGCGGGTATCTGTTCATGAGCCAGTCCGCCCTCGTGATGGCGGGCCTCGACTGCACGAGCGTGAGCGCGCTGGCGGGCGGGTTGGTGGTGTGGTTGTCGGCCGGGCTGGCGTTCGCCGGACTCGCCCGCTGCGTCCTCGTCCTCGAGGCGCGCCGCGGGCGCCTCGATCTGACGACGTACCACGGCGGGTACGAGCGGATGCCGCTGCTCGCGATCAGCTTCCTCGCCATGGGGCTTGCCTGCACCGGCTTCCCGGGCACGCTCGGCTTCGTCGGTCAGGAGCTGCTGGTGAACGGCGCCGTCGACGCGTTTCCCGGTGATGGGCTTCGCCGTCGTCATTGCGTCGGCGCTGACCGGTCTTGCGGTGCTGCGGATGTACTTCTCGCTCTTCTGCGGCCGCTCGGATCCGCTCGGCGCATTCGCGGCCTGCCGCTCGGGCTGACGCCACGCGAAGCATGGACGTTCGTGGCGCTCGTCGTCATCCTGGTTGGCCTCGGTATCGCGCCGCGGCCGCTGGTCGATTCACGGCTTGCGGCGAGCGACGAGATTCTGGGGCAGCGGCGGGCTATCGAGTTGTTCAAGAAGTGATCTCGGCGTGAGGATGCCGATGCCTTCGTCGATGCGCGAAACAGGTCGAGGAACCCTTCGCGACAAGGGCCGCCACGCGCTGGCGTGCTTCGTCAGCCTGCGGCCGGTGCCCTTGGGCATCCGGATGGTCAGCACGTCGTCCTGAAGGCGCTGGTGTTGACGCTGCCCTCGACCAGTCTGTCGGGAATCGAGACGACGTGACGGAGTCGCTGTCGCGGCTCGAGCCCAATGGGGGCGACCGAGGGAACGCTTTCGGCTGTCTATCACAGTGATAACCTGGCCCGTCGCCGACGATGCCCGCCTTCGAAGTCCCGAGCGCCTACTACGCCGCGGTTGTCTCCGACTTTCTGGCCGAGACGGCGGAGTCCATTGTCGGAGCACTAACGATCAGAGGCGGTTCTGTAGACGCCTTACAGCGGGACGCTTGGCTTGGCCAGATCGCAGCTCTCAAACCCGCCCTGAGCAAGTGCGACGGCACGATTTTCCTTGAATTCGATGTCCCTCGAATCGGCAGCCGGATCGACGCGGTCCTGGTCGCCGGGCCCTCGGTGGTCGTGATCGAGTTCAAGGTCGGTGAGCATGGATTTCGGATCGCAGACCGGAATCAGGTGTGGGACTACGCGCTGGATCTGAAGAATTTTCATAGAGCGAGCCACGCGGCGCCAATCGTTCCGATTCTCGTCGCGACGGAGGGAGCTGATGCAGTGCCCGGAGTACTCGATCCGGCCGACGACGGCGTCTTCCCACCCGTGATGTGCAATGCCTCGCGGCTCGGCGAGGCGATTCAGCTCGCGCTCAGTCGCACATCGGGCACACACCTCGATCCTCTTGAGTGGTCCCGCTCGCCGTATCACCCGACCCCGACGATCATCGAAGCCGCGCAGGCTCTCTACGCCCATCACTCGGTCGATGCAATCGCGCGCCACGACGCCGGCACGAAGAACCTCGGCCTGACGTCAGGACGCGTCGAGGACATCATCGACGAAGCGAGGCAGACCGGGCGAAAAGCCATCGTGTTCGTGACCGGTGTCCCGGGCGCGGGCAAGACGCTGGTCGGCCTGAACGTGGCCACCCACAAGAGGCACGACACGCCGGCACATGCGGTATTTCTGTCTGGCAACGGCCCACTAGTCAAAGTTCTGAGCGAAGCCCTCGCGCGCGACGAGGTCGCGCGGCGGAGGCAAAACAAGGACATGACGCGCAAGGGCGTCATCCAACAAGGCATCAAGGCCTTCATTCAGAACGTGCACCACTTTCGTGACGCTGGCCTCAAGGACGACGGTCCGCCGCCAGATCGCGTTGTGATCTTTGATGAGGCGCAGCGCGCGTGGAACCGCGAGATGACGTCCGAGTTCATGCGTCGGAAGAAAGGTCGTCCGGGGTTTTGGGAGTCGGAACCCGAGTTCCTGCTCTCCTACCTCAATCGCCACAGCGACTGGGCCGTCGTCATCTGTCTGGTCGGCGGCGGACAAGAAATCAACCGTGGCGAAGCCGGGATCTCTGCGTGGCTCGACGCGGTGTCCACCAGATTCACCGATTGGACGGCTTACATCTCGCCGAATCTGACCGACAGCGAATACGACGCTGGCCACGCCCTTCAGACCCTGGGGACGGCAGCGAAGGTGGTTGAAGACGAGGGCCTCCATTTGTCCGTGTCGATGCGTTCGTTCAGGGCCGAACATGTATCGCGTTTCGTTAAGGCCGTACTCGACCGAGAGGTCGCCGAGGCGCGTGATGTGCTCGGCCGGTTCAGTGCGCGGTATCCCATCAGACTTTCGCGAGACCTTAGCCTGGCTAAGGCTTGGATCCGTCAGCGGGCTCGCGGCTCCGAGCGTTTCGGTCTTGTCGCCTCGTCCGGCGCACAGAGACTCAAACCGCATGCTGTCGATGTACGTGTCGAGGTCGATCCTGTCATCTGGTTTCTGAACGATCGCGACGACACACGCTCGAGCTTCTACCTGGAAGATGCGGCCACGGAATTCCAGGTGCAGGGATTGGAGCTCGACTGGATCTGCGTTACATGGGACGCCGACTTCAGATTTGCCGATCGCGAATGGACCTACCATGCATTCGTCGGCAAGAAGTGGCGGAACGTGAAGAAGGCTGACCGGCGCCAGTACCTACGCAACGCATATCGGGTGCTCCTCACTCGCGCGCGCCAGGGAATGGTGATCTTTGTGCCGCCGGGTGATTCAGATGACCCGACTCGGCCGCCGGAGTACTACGACGCGACGTTCCAGTACCTTCAGAGTCTTGGAATACCAGTGCTCTGAAGCAAGGCGCCGGTGGCCTGGATTTCAACTCCGCAGAGGGACGCCGTAATGAAGCCTACCCGCCGATATCAGTCTTGCCGATCAGCTGCAGCGTCCTCTGGTCGGGCTTGCCGTCAAAGTACTTGTTGATCAGCCGACTGAATATTGAGCCCTCAGATGACACGCTGGCAAACAGCGTCGCACATGACCTCAGCTTCATGTCGTCTGGCGAGCCAAAGAGTTCCGATGCAGACGACGTCTGGGCCGCGAGCGCGGCCTTGGCGCTTTCCAGCAATCGCGGCCCGAGAAGCGGGTCGTCAAGGTAAGCCTTGGCCTCCGCAACGCTCCTGATCGCGTACCGCCTGGAGGTCGAGCTGGTCCCCAGCCCCTCCACCTGCGGGAAGACGAACCACATCCAATGCGATCGCTTCCGGCCGCTCTTGATCTCCGAGAGCGCCCGTTCGTACACGTTCTCTTGCGCGTTTAGAAAGCGTTGAAGATCGTACGGGTCTTGGTCGCTCACGCGAACTCCTGAACCAGTCGCTCCGCGAACGTGGGCGCCCCGACGCGGCACCCACGCTCGCAATAGAACTGGTGACCGCCGCAACGCCGCCGCCGGGTGTTGCGTGACGAAACGTCCCGAGGCTTACCACGCACGCGCAGCTCGGCCCTTCAACTTTCGGTGCGGCACCCGATGGCTCAGCGTCCATCGCCTGGTGGTGGCTGCTCCGCGATCGAGGCCACGGCCGACGAGCTCGAGCAGATCAGACACGGTCACGATGCCGACGACACGGCCGGAGTCGACGACGACGAGGCAGCCGATCGAGCGGCCTCGCATCACGTTCGCCGCCTGACGCACGGTGGCGTCGGGTTCGACGGTCACCGCCGGCGCGCTCATGAGATCGGCCACGGTGCGGTTCATCCGGACGGACGCCCCGCGAGGCCCGCCCGCGTCACGATCAGAAAGGACGCCAACGACTCGCCGTCCCTCGCTCACGACCAGATGATGGATGCGATTCGAGCGCATCACGTTCCAGGCGTCCTCGGCGGCGGCCGTCGGCGCAATGGTCTTTGCGCCCTCGGTCATCACGTCCTGCATGCGCATGGGATACCTCCGGCATTCTGAGAAGCACAGAACGGGCCATCAGCCTGAATAGCCGACACGGCTTTGAACGCTTTGCGGACCAGTCTCGCGATCGTGAGGGGCGAGATTTCCCCGGCAACTGCCGAATAGTCCGCAGCCCGCTGAGTCCGCCAGGCGGCGCCGACTCAGTCCTTCGATTTCCGTCTCGCCCGCTTCGCCAGCGTCTCGAGGGACACCGACGCGAACGTGCATTGCACGAGCTCGTCCACCTCGTCGAAGAGCGCGTGCACGCTGCACGCCTCCGGCCGGGCACAGCCGGCGCCGCCGGCGTCCTTGAGGAGACACTGGCCTGCCGGCCGCGGTGGATCGAACAGCGCCACGACGTCGAGCACCGAGAGCTTCGACGCGGGCTGCGCGAGGCGATAGCCGCCGCCGACACCGCGGCTGCCGACCGCGATCTTCGAGCGCACCAGTTGTTGGAGCACCTTGGCGAGTGCGGTGGCCGGAATGCCGTACCGCGCGGCCACGCCCGAGACGGTCGCCGGCCGGCCGTCACCCAGGGCCATTTCCAGCGTCGCGTAGAGCGCGTAGCGCGCCGACTTGTTCAGCGTCACGCGTCCGGCTCCGCTCGCGACGCGCGAACATCGAGATCGAGGCAGAAACGCGGCGCGGGCGTGAACCCCTCGTGCTGGAAGAAGCCGATCAGATCCGGGCTGTCCCAGCCCACCTCGGTGCGCAGCGTGACGATGCCGAGGCCGACGAGATTCGTGCGCAGCTGCTCGAGCAGCGCGCCAGCCACATGACGGCCGCGAAAATCGGGATGCACGCCGAACACGTCGAGCATCGCCACGGGCTCGGCGACGCCGAACTCGCCGTAGTACACACGTGCGAGCATGAACCCGACGACGCTGCCGTCGAGCTCCGCGACGAGCGACAAGGCGACGCCGGTGTCGGCGAACGCCTGACCCAGCTTCACGTGCAGGAATTCCGCGCGGCGGCGGCCGACGTTGCGCGCGTCGATGCGCACGATGGCCGCCTCGTCGCTCTCGCAGAGAGCCCGCACCACGAGATCTTCGTTGACGGCGATACTTGCCATGGTCCTGCCTTCCCCTCCGTCGTCGCCTTCGTCCTCGTCTTCGCTTTCTTCAGCCGATCAGCTGCCCGCCGTCCACGCGCAGCACCTGTCCGGTGATGTGACGGCTGGCGTGTGCGCACAGAAACCAGACCGCATCGGCGACGTCGTCGGGCTGTCCGAGCCTCGCGAGCGCGGTTTCCTCGAGCGCGCGCTGCCGCAAGGCGTCTGGCAAACCGGCCGTCATCGCTGTTTCGATCCAGCCCGGCGCGACGACGTTCACGCGCACCTGATGACGCCCCCATTCGCGCGCGGCCGTGCGGGCGAGCGCGTTGAGCGCGCCCTTGCTGGCCGCGTAATTCGCCTGACCGGCCTTGCCGCGCTCGCCGTTGATCGACGAGACGAGCACGACCGATCCGCCGCCCGTCGCGCGAAGGGCCGGTGCCGCCGCGCGCAGCAGAAAGAACGCCGAATCGATGTTGACGGCCATCACGCTGCGCCAGTCATCGTCGCTCAATCGGCTGAGCGACGCGTCGCGCGTGATGCCGGCCGCATGGACGGCCAGATCGAGATGACCGTGACGTGCCACGACGGTCTGGATAAGCCTCGACACCTCATCGGACTGCGTCAGATCGCACGCGATCATCTCGACGCCCTCGGGGGCGGCTCGATCCGGGCGATCGACCCCGATCACCTGCGCGCCCGCATTGTTGAGCCGCGCGGCGATCGCGCTGCCGATGTCGCCAGCGGCGCCGGCGACGAGGGCGACACGGCCATCGAGCGACCACCGATCGGAGAGCGCGGATGTCATGCGGCCGCCGGCGCGCCGCCGCTGCGGCGAGCGATCTTGCGTGCGCGAAACGCGCCCCACAGCGCCGCGCCGAACGCGCCCGCGAGGACCGAATCGGGATGGCTCCGAACGTCCAGGGGCGTCTTCTGTTCGGCCGCGGCGTCCCTCAACGCCGCCAGCAGCCCTTCGTCGGCCGCGAGCCCGCCGGTCACGAGCACCACGCCGCTAACGCCGGCCGCCACGACCAGCCGAAGATACCGTCCCGCCATCGACTGGTGGATGCCCTTGAGGATGTTCGGGATGGTGATGCCGCGCGAGACCATGTTGATGACGTCGGTCTCGGCGAGCACGGCGCAGATCGACGAGCACGCCTCGGGCCGATCCGCCTGGCGCGAGAGGGTGCCGATCTCCGTCCAGCGTCACGCCCAGGTAGCGCGCGATGTTCTCGAGGAACTGGCCCGATCCCGACGCGCACTGGCTGGTCATCCGGTAGCCGAGCACCTTGGCGCGATCGTCCATGACCGGACGGCGCGCGCGTGCAGCGCGCCGATGTCGACGACCGCGCGCGCCGCCGGGTCGAGAAACAGGCCGCCGCGCGCGTGCGTCGTCATGCCGTAGAAGTGGCCGGTGCGGAACGGCACGAGCTCGCCTTCGCCGGTCGTCGCGACGTAGGCGAGGTCCGTGCGCGCGAGGCCGTGCCTCTCGCCAGCAGCTGCATCGAAGAGCTCCTTCGGCCACCGCCACGGGATCGCGGCGGCGGATGCGCTCGCTGCGGCCGGCGAGCATGCGCGCTCGTGGCCGTGCGCGTCCGTTCGACGATCGCGACCTTGATCGCCGCCGATCCGACGTCCACGCCGGCCGTGACCAGGCGAGTGCCGTGGGTTCAGCTCCATGCGGCTCGGCCGCCGTGCGCTTCGCGCAGCGCGAACAGCGCGGCGCCGAGCGCGCCGGTGTAGATCGACTCGGCCGAGATGTTGATCGTCAGCTCGCCGTAGTTCTCGCTGACCAGCTCGCGCAAGGCGCCGACCGCCGCGGGGTTCTTGCGCGACGCCGCCGGTGAAGGTGAACTCGTTCCGCGACGCCGCCCGAGCGCGCGAGCAGCGACATCGCGCGCAGGATGATCGCGCGGTGGAGGCCGGCGAGGATGTCCTCGCGCTTCTCGCCGAGCGACAGCCGCTCGCGCAGCTCGGCGCCCGCGAACACCGTGCACGTCGAGTTGATCCGCACCGGGCGCTTCGACTTGCACGCGAGCGGCCCGAGCTCGTGCAGGCCGAGGTTCATCTCGTCGGCGATGTAGCCGAGGTAGCGGCCGCAGCCGGCGGCGCAGCGGTCGTTCATCTGGAACGACGTGACGATGCCCTGCTCGTCGACCTGGATCGCCTTGGTGTCCTGGCCGCCGATGTCGAGCACCGTGCGCGTGCGCGGGAAACATCGCGTGCGCGCCGAGGCCGTGGCAGAGGATCTCGGAGCGGATCTGCCCTTCCGGGAACGGCAGCCGTTGCCGGCCGTAGCCGGTGCCGACGCTGCGCGGCCTCCTCGAGCGGACACGCGCCGCGGCCTCGCTCGATCGCGGCCGGGAGCACGCGCGTCGGCGCGTCCGGCATGCCCGCGCGCGCCGCCGCGCGCGTGGGCCTCGAACTGACCGGCGGCGTCGGCCGGAGTTCTCGACCTCGAGGATCGCCTTGTCGAACAGGCCGACGAGCACGGTCGAAGCCGACGCCGCGTCGCGCGCGCTTCCGTTCGGCGCAGCGCGAGATACCGGCGCCGGCGAGGTCGCGGAAGAAGTCGCTCTTGCGCTCGGCGCCGTCCGGCGTAGAGCGCTGCGGACCTCCGTCGTCCATCTGGCCGACAATGCGCTCGACCGCCGGCTCGAGCGCCGCCGGTCGCGGTCAGCAGCCGTCGGCGCGAACCGGTGCAGGTCGCTCGCCGAGCACGCGCAGCTGCGATCGAGTACTGCTGCGGCGCGGAACAGCCGCTCGAGTTCGCCAATGCAGTGAGGTCGCGGCGTCGACTCGTCCGCGCCCGCCGTTGCGAGCGCTCCGGCGATCAGCGCGAAGCGCGCGTTGATGAGCGCCTCGCCGAGCGCGACCTCGCAGGCCACGTCGTAGTTGCTGCGGCTGTTGGTGATGCCGCGCCCGAGCACGCGCGCCGTCCTCGCCGAGGACGACGGCCTTGGTGGTCGTCGAGCCGAGGTCGATGCCGACGTAGTACTTCATGCCGCACCCTCGCGCCGCTTCTGCTCGATCATCTGGAAGTAGGACTCGAGCCGGTTCTTGATGTTGGCCGCCGAGAAGTAGCGCGGATCGACGAGGTCGCTTTCGATGAACCCGCCGGGCTCGCCCGTCGCGCTCTCGACCTCGCGCAGGATGTGCAGCTGGCCGGCGCTGAACGAGTTGCAGCTCTTGACGGAGTTGATGAGGAAGCCGTCGGCCTCGTAGTCGCGCACGTAGCGTGGCGAGCAGCTCGACGCGCGTCGGCAGGCCCAGGTTCGTGTAGCAGCCCAGGCAGTAGTCGGCGAGCGTCTCGAGCGGGCGCGACGGGTCGTGGCGGAAGCCCGTGTCGTAGAGGCCGCCGACCTTCGTGTAGGTCGAGGCGACGGCCACGGCGCCCTCGTCGGCGAACATCCTCCAGAACTCGCGGAAGCTCGTCCAGTTCGGCGGTCCCTCGACGACGAGGCGGAAGCGCTCGTCGTTCGACGTCGCCGTCGGGCGTGACGGGGCCCTTGCCCTGGCGCGATGCGCTCCTCGACCTCGGCGCGCAGCTCGCGGTAGTAGGCGACCGCGTCCTCGGTGCCGCGGAACGCGCTGAAGATCGGCCCGATGTAGTAGACCCCGCCGAAGTAGGCGTCGATCGGCGACGGCCGGTGCTTGGCCGACTGCAGCACCCAGACGAGGTCGTCCTCGGCGCTGGGCCGAGCGCGCGAGGTGCTCCTTCAGCCGGTCCTCGTCGTAGGCGTCGTCCCGAGATGCGTTCGAGCGCCGGGATCACCTCGTCGCGGATCTGCTTCACGACGTAGTCGCGCATCGCGGTCGGTGATCTGCCCGTCGGCCTGGTAGGGCACGTGGAGCATCGCCACCGGGCAGTCGGTACTCCTCGCGCAGCAGCTCGAACCACTTCATGAACGTGAAGCAGCCCGTGTACGAGAGCAGCAGCAGGTCGGGCTTCGGCAGCCGCTCGCCGGTCGGGCCGACGTTGCCGGACTTCATCATGCCCGATGTCGCATCTTGACGTACGTGCACACGTCCTCGGAGTGGCCGTGCTTCTCGGCGATCGCGATGTACTCCGCGCGACTTGCCGCGCATCGCCGACTGCAGCGCGTTGATCTCGGGCAGCACCGGCAGCAGGTCGAAGCGCGCAGCAGCTCGGTGAGGTTGCCCGGCACGAACGTGTAGACGTTCTTCTCGCCGCGTCTCGGGCGCGCGCGGCGAGCCGGTCGAAGTGCCGCGCGATCATCTCCTTCTGCCGGACCTGGCTCGTCGTCCTTCGCGCGACGTCGGCTGGGACTGCGGCGTGGCGGCGTCATACGGCGCTCCACAGCTTGATCGAGTCGGCGAAGGTGCCGGCCTGCTCGCGGATGACCTGGAACTGCCCGGTGTTCTCGGAGTACTTGAAGCCGTCCACGGGATGCCGTGCCGCTCGATCGCGCGCACGGCCATCGGCTGATCGAGCAGCGCCGGGTCGCAGAAGCTCGGCGCGCAGAAGATCACGCCCTCGGCGCCGCTCTGCGAGACGCGCGCACGAGGATCAGTCGCCCTTGCCGCCGCTGCGCCGATGTAGCGCGTCGGGCTCGCGATCGCGTCGTTCAGAAAGGCGCGCGACCAGGCTCTCGAGCGGATCGCCGTCCGTGGCGATGTCGCGATTGAATCCAGCGGTGGATCTGGACGAAGTCGTCGTCGACGATGTAGCAGCCGGCGCGCTCGAGCGTCTTGATCAAGCCGAGCGGCGGCTGCTCGCAGAACGATCCGGTCACGAGCACGCGCGCCTGGTCGAGCGGCCGGCGCGACGTCGTCGGCCTCGACGTAGTCGCAGGTAGTCGCGGAGCATCGCGGTCGCGTCCTCGACGGGCATGAGCGAGGCTCGCGCGCAGCAGCACGTAGAGCTCGGAGGTCGGGCACCTTCCACGGCGCGCGTGCGGCGGCAGCGCGTACGAGCTCGCGGACGCAGCGCGCGGTTCTCGTTGTACGGCGCGATCGATGCGCGCAGCGCGTCGGCGTCGTACGGCCGCGCGCCGCGCGCCGTGAGCGCGTCGGACAGCTCCACCAGCTCGTGCCGCCAGAACGCGCCGCCGACCTCGCGATCGAAATTCTGCGGCACGTCGAGGTAGCGCACGAGCTTGCCGGGAAACAGCATCTGCCACATGCCGGAGAGGTTCCGGATCACGTCGCAGATCGCGGGGAAGAGCATGCCGTCGAGCGCGTCGAGGCTGCCGTTGAGCCCCAGCTCGATCGTGCTGCGCGGGATGTGGCAGATGTAGGACTGGTAGTAGGCGTCGCCGCGGATGATCTCGAGGTCGTCGCGCCCGCCCATCAGGCCGACCGGCAGCACGCCCTGCGCGTGGAACAGCTCGCGCGGCACGTAGATCGGCATGTAGCCGATCGCCAGGCCGCCGGTCCGCGCCTTCCACGCGCGGACCGCCTCGAGCCGGTAGTCGCGGTACAGCGCGTCGGCGCGCTCGACGATCGTCGCCAGATCGCGGGATGCGCGTCACGCGTGCCTCCAGTGCGGCGGCCGCTTCTCGAGGAACGCCCGCAAGCCTTCGACGCGCGTCGTGTGTCTCCATCAGGTCGGCGAGGTACATGCGTTCGAGCGCCGGCAGCTCCGCGTAGAGGCGCGCGCGCATGCCCGGCGCGCGGCGCGCACCGCAAAGCGCAGGCTCGAGGCGGATTGCGGCACCAGGTGCTGCCGCGCGTAGGCGAGCGCCGCCGTCGCTCGGGTCGTCGGCCAGTTCGTCGACGAGGCCCATCCGGAACGCCGTCTCGGCATCGATGCTGCGGCCGCTCAGGCACAGGTCGTCGGCCGCGCCCCGGCCGACGCGCTCGGCGAGGACGACCGACGCGATCGGCGCGAACACGCCGAGCGCAATCTCCGGCTGGCCGAACTTCGCGTCCCGTGAGGCGAAGACGCGATGGCAGACCGTCGCCAGTTCCAGGCCGCCGCCGAGACACTGTCCGCGCACGGCGGCCAGGACGCGACGTTGCTGTCGAGCAGGGTCGTGACGAGCTTGCCAAACCGCAGGAGCATCGCCGCCACGTGATCCGGCAGATGCTCCTGCACGCTCGCGCCGAACGAGAAGTGCGCGCCCGTCGCCCTCGAGGCAGATCGCACGCAGCGTCTGTGCGCCAGCCGCCTCGTGGAACACGCGCGTCAGCGCGGCCATCGAGCGCGGCATCGAGGATGTTGCCTTTCGATCCGCCGAGCGTGACGCGCCAGCACGCGGCGTCATCGAGCCGTTCCACGCGAACCGGGCTGTTCGTCCATGCTGCGCCTCCGTCAGTCGTCGTCGACGCCGCGCTCCAATTCAACGAATGACCCGCCGGCGAAGCCGTTCGCGCGGAAGAACGCCAGCAACGGGACGTCGTTGCGACGGACCATCGTGCGCACCGTCGCCACGCCCTGCCGTCGAAACCGCCGGCGCGCTTCGGCAAGGAGCGCGCTGCCGATGCCCTGGTGGGCCGCTGCCGGATCGACCGCCGACCGCGAAGATCCAGCCGCACGGCTCGGATCCGAATTCGAACGCCCGCACCTCGCCGAGCAGATACCCGATCGAGCCGACGGCCGTCGGTCGCGGCGCATCCCCACGCGCGCGTTCGCATGACCGGCGTCGAGGAACTCGCGCAGGATGCCGCGTCCAGTACGCGGCCTTCCGCCGGCCCGTGTGCCTCGCGTCGATGCGGACGACGTCTGTCGAGGTCGCGCGGGCGACAACGCGCGAATCGACGTGGATCTCGTCTGAGTCGTCATGACGCAACCGGCGCGCGTCCGTGCGCGCGCTCGAGAATCTCTTCGATCAGCTCGTCGGACCAGACCGCGCCCTCCGCGAGCCGCCGGCGCAGCAGGAGGAAGTCCGCCTCGCGGCATGCCTTCGTGCCTTCGTTGAACGCGCGGAAGCCTGCGCGCGCCTCGGTCATCATGTTGAGCGCCAGCCAGGCGCGGTTGGTCTCCCTGTTGCGGTCCCAGTGCTCGAGCTTGTGCTTGCGCACGCTCTCGATCGTCTTCGAGAGGCAGCCCGGCATCGTCTGCGCGAGCTTCAGCACGAGCGCGTTCACCTCGCGTCGAGCAGCGAGAGATCGACCTCGCCGCGTTCGAGCAGGCGTCTTGCCGGCGTCGCGCTCGGCGCCCTGCTTGAAGTCGCCGTAGACGATGCGCCCGTCGTCGACCCAGCGGTCGGTGACGACCAGCGGGTTCGGACAGGAACCGCCGTCGACCTTCGAGCGCCGGGACGACTCTTCGTGAGCAGGCCGAGGCGGTGCGCCTTGTGCGCGCTCCACGGCTCGCACAGCGTGCAGCTCTCCATCGCCGCCTCGATGCCGACGAAGAGCGGCAGGAAGTCGGTGCTGCCGCCGTCGGGCGCGGATCCGTGCCGGGGTCCGGCCTGGCCGAATAGCGCGAGATCCTGCGCGACCGAGAAATCGCACGCCATGCCGATCTCCTGGCCGCCGCCGATGCGCATGCCGTTCACGCGGCAGATGACCGGCTTGTCGCACATGAGGATCGCGCTGACCATGTCGTTGAAGAGCCGCATGTACTGGCGGTACTCCTCGGGCCGGCCGGCGTAGTACTCGGCGTACTCCGTCGTGTTGCCGCCGGTGCAGAACGCCTTGGTCGCCGGCGCCGGTGAAGACCACGGCGACCGCGGCGCGGTCGTTCGATGCGCGGCGCATGCCGAGGATCACGCCCTTGACCATCTCGGTCGTGTAGGAGTTGAACTGGCTCGGGTTGTCGAGCGTGATCCACACCGCATGCAGCCCGGGCACGTCGTGACCGGCGTCGTCCTGCAACGGGCGGCGCTCGTAGCGCAAGCCGGGCGTCGTCGGCCGGTTCGGTGAGGTCGTGGTTCTTGCAGCATGATCAAGCCTCCGGGATGAGCACGATGCGGCGCGCGCACGTGGCCGTTGCGCAGCTCGTCGAAGACGTCGTTGATCGACGCCATCGGACGCTGCTCGATGAACGGCGCGATCGCAACGCGGCCGCCGAGGACGAGATCGAGGACGGCCGGGTAGTGCTCCGGCAGGCAGCCCCAGTTGCCCTGAACGGTCGCGTCGAACGCCATCAGGTTCGACAGTCGGACCTCGACAGGCTTCGGCGTGTAGCCGACGATCGACAGGTACCCGCCAGTGCCCGAGCAGGCCGAACGCGGTCGCTTGGCCGGCCGGGTGCCCGAGGTTTCGAAGATCTTCGTGCGCCACGACGGAATGTGTTGCGTGTCGGCAAGCTCGCGAACCGAGCGGCGAAGCTCCTTGAAGTCGGTCGTCGCCGGGTTGAGCGTCGCGTCCGCGCCGAGCGCGCCATCGCCGCCAGCCGCGCGTCGTCGACGTCGATCGCGACGACGGTCGCGCCGAGGGCGGGGGCGATCTGGACGCCGAACCCGCCGACGCCGCCGACGCCGACGAACACCGCGAGGTCGCCGGGCGCCAGGCCGCTGCCGCACGATGGCCTGATAGGGCGTCGACACGGCGTCGGCGATCACCGACAGCGTCGTCGAGCGTCGAACCGGCCGGGGTTGACGTCGGCCCGGCTGAGATCGGGCACCGGACACAAGCCGCGCGCCGGCACGCGCACGTGCGTGGCGAAGCCGCCGTGCACGTCGTTGCCTGGAAAGATCTGCTGCGGGCAGATCTGCCCGTGGCCCGCGCGGCACGCGTCGCATTCGCCGCACGGCATCACGGCGGGCACGACCACCGCGCGTCCGAGCCACGACGAGGCGCCGGCGCCGGTCTCGACGACGCGGCCGCTGATTTCGTGGCCGAGCGTGAGGGGGAACGGATGCCGCGTCGGGACGCCGTCGTAGAAGAAGCCGAGGTCGGTGTGGCAGACGCCGCAGCCGGCGACCTGGACGATCACGTCGTCGTGGCCGGGCTGTTCGTCGCGTGGCTCATGGCGCATGGGGGCGCCGGGGTGCTCGACGATCCACGAGGCGAGGCGCATGGTGGGGCTCCCGGGGTAAATAGGTAAATCAGTACCTATTTACCTATATACGCTCGTCTGGCGCGGCCGTCAAGCAGAAGTTTCTCGCCGTGCTCGAGGCGCTTCCTGAGGGGGAGCGCAGACAAAATCCGATCCGCCCGTCGCCGAACTTCGATAACATCGGCGCGCCCATGTCGCTCTCCCCCGGCACGCGCCTTGGCCCGTACGAGATCGTTAGCGCCATCGGCGCCGGCGGCATGGGTGAGGTGTACCGAGCCAAGGACACCCAGCTCGATCGCGACGTCGCGATCAAGGTGCTGCCTGTCTCGTTCGCCCTCGATACCGACCGCGTCGCGCGATTCACGCGCGAGGCGAAGACACTGGCGACGCTCAATCATCCCAACATCGCCGCAATCTACGGGCTCGAGAGCCCGGCAGGGGGCGCGGGATCCGGCTCGGCGCTGGTCATGGAGCTGGTCGAAGGCGACGACCTCTCGGCCTTGATCGCGCGCGGACCTCTGCCGCTCAGAGAGGCATTGCCGATCGCGAAACAGATCGCCGAGGCGCTCGAGGCCGCGCACGAGCAGGGCATCGTCCATCGAGATCTGAAACCGGCAAACATCAAGGTCCGGGCCGACGGCACGGTGAAGGTACTCGACTTCGGTCTGGCGAAAGTCTGGACCTCGGACTCCGGACCCGGGACGCCGGACCTGGCCAACTCCCCTACGCTCACCGCGGCCGCCCTCGCGCAAGGCTACGGTGGGCCAGGCACGCAGATGGGGGTGATCCTCGGCACTGCCGCGTACATGGCGCCCGAGCAGGCACGCGGCAAGGCGGTGGATCGACGCGCGGACATCTGGGCGTTCGGCGTCGTGCTCTACGAGATGCTGTCGGGCCGGCCGGCGTTTTCCGGCGACACGATCACCGACATCATCGCGGCCGTCGTCACGCGCGATCCCGATTGGACGGCGATCCCGGCGTCGACGCCGCCAGCGATTCGCGACCTGCTGGTCCGTTGCCTCGACAAGGATCCAAAGCGCCGGTTGCGAGACATCGGCGACGCGCGATTCGTCCTCGAGGGCGATCGACCTCCATCAGCTTCGTCGATGGTCGGGATCGCGCCGCCGCCCCCGGTTGTCGCCGCGACGCCGCCGCGCCCCTGGGGTTGGATGGCGGCCACGGCAGTCATGGCCGCCCTCGCGATCGTGGCGGTACTCTACGCTGTCACGCGCGGAGGCGGAAATCCCGTCGCGTCGACTGGTGACAGCTTCGAGCTGGCGATCGCCGCGCCGGCCGGAGCAGAGTTCCAGATAGGATCCAACCTCGGCAACGTCATGCTCTCGCCCGACGGCACAAAGATCGCGTTCGTCGCGTCCACCTCGAAGGCCGTCACGTTGTGGATTCGATCGCTCTCGGCCGACGACGCGACGTCGTTGTCCGGGACCGAGGGTGCGTCCGATCCGTTCTGGTCGCCGGACAGCAAGCGCATCGGATTCTTTGCGAACGGCAAGCTGCGAACCGTCGACATTGCCGGTGGTTTGCCCGAAGCCATCGCGGACGCTCCAAACGGGCGCGGCGGCTCGTGGAGTGAGGACGGGTCGATCCTGTTCACCCCGTTCGGCGGCGCGACGGTCCATTTGGTTGCCGCGAGCGGCGGAGCCGTGCGGAACGTCACGACGCTCGACGCGGCCCGAAGCGAAGACGCGCACTACTGGCCGGTCGTGCTGCCTGGCGGATCTCGATTCTTGTTTTTCGCGCGGAGCACGCGGCCAGAGAACAGCGGCGTCTACCTCGGGCGGATCGACGGATCGGCGCCGCCCGTGCGCATCCTCTCGGCGCTCTCGAGCGCCATCCTCGCCACCGCTCCGTCAACCGGCGCAACCTACCTCCTATGGGTCCGCGACGGCGATCTGCTCGCGCAGCCGTTCGACCTGAAAGCGGGAGTTCTCACGGGAGAAGCTCGTCCGATCGCAAAAGGCGTACGGGTGGAAGCCTCCCAGCGCCTGACGTTCGCCAGCGCTTCGCGGACGGGAATCATCGCGTGGGCCGCGGCGGACGCGGCCGACGCCATCTTCGGCCTGTACGACCGCAGCGGACGACGCCTGCGCGCGCTGGATATTCCGCCCGGAGAAGTCGCGCAGCCGGCCCTCTCGCCCGACGGGCGCCGACTGTTGTATCTGCAGGTCGAGAAGGGCCAGGGCACCGTGTATCTGCAGGATCTCAAGAGCGGTGCCACGCAGCGCGTGTCGACGACGGCTGGCTACAGCGAGCAGCCCAGTTGGACGCCGGACGGCGGCGCCGTGATCTACGAAGGCAGCGCGGAAGGCACGCGCAAGCTGTTTCAGATGCCGATCGACTCGGGATCGCAAATCGAGGAGCTGCACGCGCCGGACAACTACAGCGGGGGATTCGAGCTGCCCGACCATCGGTTCGTCATCTACACCGCCAGCCGTCCAGGGACCGGGCTCGATGTGATGGCCCTGCGGATGTTCGGAGACCGAAGCGCGGTCGCGCTGGCCGCGACGAGGGCCGACGAGGTGCCCGTGTCGCTCTCGGCGGACGGGCGGTGGATCACGCTCTTTCCGCCGACGAGCGGTTCGCCGGCCACCATCCGCCGATTGATCGCGACGGGCGACACGCCGACCCTCGGCGCGACGTACTCGCTGCCGCCCGACTGCGTCGCCGCGGATACTCCGCGCCGATATGCGCGAGGTCTTCTATGCGAGCAGCGAAGGGTCGCTGAAGTCGATCGCGATCACGCCGGGCAGCGATTCCTTGACCCTCGGGGCGCCTCAAGCCCTGTTCAAGCTGCCGCCGGGCACGGGTGAGTTCAGCGTGAACGCCGACGGCAGCCAGTTCGTCGTCGTGGAAACGCCGTTCGCGGCGGGCCAGACGCTCCGCGTGCTGACCCACTGGGAGAAGCGGCTGGGCAGGTAGGATCCTCCAGAGCGTCGCGCGCTGTGCCTCGGACAACCGTGTCTTGCGGCCGAGGCGAGCTACGTCGCGATAGGCCTCCCAGGTCTCGAGCTGCCAGGCGTCCACGATCCGCTCCCACTCGGCCACGAGAAAGCTCAACGTGAACCTGTGACCGCCGACGGCGGTTGATGCGTCCTGCAAGAGCGCGCGGACGTTGTCTCGAGTGGCGAGCGTCACCGGGCCGAGTTGCGCCTGGTGCAGCCGGACGCCGAGGGCGTCGAGCGCGTAGACCTCGATACGCTGGGCCACGCGGGGCTCGTTACCGACGAGGCGCCGCAGTCTCACCTCGAGCGCGTGCGCGAGCGGGTCGGAGAACCGGGCCTGACGCGCGCGGAATACGAGCGGTGCGTCGATGCGCACCGCGAGAAGCGCCGTCGCGAACGGGCGGCGAGCCGGACGCCGACGCCGGATGCCGCGCCACGCGAGTTGCGATAGCCCGATGTGGTCGAGTTTCTGCGATCCTGGTCGAACAGAGCGGTTGCCGAATCTGCACCTTTTCGACGAGTTCCTCGATATCGTTCGGAATCCCGCGCGGCACGCCGATTGCTCTTCCATGGCCTCGGCCGACGATGTATCGTCGTCCGCTCGCACCGGGGGCACCGATGTCCGAAGAGCGGTTCGACCGAATCGACGGGCACATGCACGTCCTGCACGAGGACGCGCTCGGGCGCATCGCGGCCATCCCCGACAACTGGAGCCGCTCCGAGGCGAAGCTGCACCGCAGCTTGACCGAGCTGAAGGAGACGATCGGGCAGCGGCTGGATCCGCTCGAAGCCGCCGTTCGGCATCACAGCGTGGAGATCGCACGACCGAAGAAGCGCCGCGGCTGACATCATCGCACCCCCCACCCCCGCGGCCTTCGCGATCATCTGGTCCACGAGCACGATGAAGTCCGGCCGATAGCGACGGGACTCGGAGCCGTACCGATACGGCACCTCGAATCCGAGGTTGTGGTTCTTCGTGTAGGCGATCACCCGCGGATGCGACTCGACGACCCGACAGAACTCGCCTTCCCAGCCGCTGTCGAGAATCACCCAGTTCAGGTGGTTCTTCGGCGGCGGACCGGACGTGTTCCAGCGGTCTGTCTTCGACGTCGTGAAGCGAACGTGCGCAGTGGAGCCGGTCGGGTATACAGATCGAGCAGCGCTTAGCACCTCGCCGCCTCCACAAATCGGCACAACCCATTCACCTGCGTCATCTGCTCCAGCGTCCGACACCGCACCTCGAGCAGCCGCGGGCTCGCGACCAGCACCGACAGGCAGCGCGCGCGTGACACCGCGACGTTCAGACGATTCTTGTTGAACAGAAAGTCCACGCCGCGCGGCAGATCGTCGCCGCTCGACGTCGCCATCGAGAAGAAGACCACCGCGGCCTCGCGGCCCTGGAATTTGTCCACCGTCCCGACCTCGACACCAGCTGGCAGCCGCTCGCGGAGGCAGCGCCGCTGCATGTTGTAGGGCGAGACGACGAGGATGTCCGCGGGCGTGAGCTTGCGGGTGTCGCCACGCCGGTCGGTGAACGAACCCGAACAAAGCAGTTCCCGGACCTCCCGCGCGACGACGTCCGCCTCCTCCACGGCCAGCCGGGCGTTGCCGCGATGCTCGACGGGCAGAAAGCACAGACCCGTGCCGGAGAGCCCCTTCGACGCGACGACCTGCCGGCTGCACGACGGGTCCGATTCGAGCCGCCCGTCATACGACAACTCCGAGACGAACGCACAGATGTCCGGATGCATTCGATAGGTCGTTGCCAGGAAAAGCCCGCGATTGACCGGCACCGTGGACTGGCCCGCCAGGTAGTGCTCCAGCACGGACGCCCCGGCGCCAGCGGAATGCACGCCGTGCGTCAGCTGCGGAAGCTGCTGAGGGTCGCCGAGCAGCACCAGGTTCTTCGCCGCTGAACCGACGGCAACCGCATCGCCCAGGGACATCTGACCGGCTTCGTCCATGAACAAATAGTCCAGCGCTTCGGCGGGAAGACGCGGGAAGAAGTAAGGCGTGCCGGCAAGAAGTTGCGCGCCTGACTGGAGGCACGTCTGAAGGTCACTTTGCGAGTGGATGCACCGACGCTCGAAGACCGAGTCGGGCCGGTCCGCAGTGGACTTCTTCAGACCGGTGAAGTTCAGGCCCCGGTCCGAAGCGACGTTCTCGACCTCCTCGAGAACATTCCTGACCGCGCGATGACTGAACGCCGCCACCCCGACGCGCGCGCCGGCCTCGAGTAACGAAACGATCAGTCGTCCGGCCGTCCACGTCTTGCCCGATCCGGGCGGCCCTTGAATCACAAGCGCGCTGCCATCGAGCCCGCGCACGACGCGTTTCTGCTCCTCGAGATCGAGCGTCTGAATCGGCCCACCGGGCTCGCGTCCGCGGACCCGCGGGGCACGGCGCAGCAGCACATCTCCAATCGCACGATATCGGCCGTCATCTTCAAATCCCGCGCTTGCAAAGTGCTCGGCCACGGCGCGGACAGCCTCTCGCTGGGCGCCGGATTCGATCGGCTTGCCACCGACGACCACGCTGGGTAGGCTTGCTGAGCCAGGCTTCGCACCAAGCTTGAGCCCCAGCACGCGGTCGTCGTGATTCATCGTCGCGATCGTGCCGGCCGCCTTGCGAGTCTGGAGATTCTCCGGTTTGTCGCCAACATCGAAGCTGTGTTCCTGGTCGGGGTACGTGAGCGGGTACGTCCACGACCTGGAAGGTTTGATCGGCGGATCGGGATCCCCAACAATCTCAAGTCCGACGATCGCTCCCGGATCATCCATGAGCTCCTGCATCGAGGACTCAAAGCGATCGAAGTACTCCCACCACTCTGGCTTGTCCTCGCGGCGGTGGTAGTCGAGCAGCCCGGCGAGCACGCGACGCGCCGTGGCTTCCGGCTCGTTGCACTGGACGGCGAGGAGCTGGGCCCGCAGATCAGCGTTTCGATCGTCTGGATCGCTGACCGGCTCGCTCGCCGCATCCGGCGCCTCACGCCAGGGAATCTCGATCCCGAACTGGGCGACGGCTTCCTTGCGGCGATCGAGCAGCCAGTCGCGCAGCCGAAGCGTCGAGATGCAGTCCTCGCTGTTGTATTGCTCAATGGCTGTCAGGAGCGCCGGATCCTTGGACAGCAGCCACTCGGCGAATGCCACGACCGAGTCCGAGGCTGTCGCCACCGCGGCCGGCAATGCCTCGGCCGGCATGAAGAACTGCCGGATGTCCTTGAGCGAGTAGCCGTCGTGGGATGTCCGCAGCGCCTGGCGCACGACCTTGTAGAGATCGACGAACACCTGCCTGCGCAGGAGATCGTCGAGTTCCTCCTCGCGCGTCGCGTGCTGCTGCGCGAGGACACCGAGCTTGGTCCGCTCGTAGCTGGCGTAGTGATAGACGTGCAGGTTCGGATCCTGACGCAGTCGGTCGCGAACGAAATCGATGAAGGCCTCGAAGGCGGCCTTCTCCTGGTCCCGGTCGGTGCCCCACCACGGTCGAAACCGCGGCGTCTCCCCTTCCAGCCAGGCGACGCCGAACAGGTACTCGAGGCCGCTTGTCGGCTCGTAGTACGGATAGCCCTCCATGTCGAAGAAGAGATCGCCCGGCGACGGCTCGGGCAGCAGTGCAAAGCCCCGTTCTTCAGCCGGGCTGACGAGTTGGAACGCGTGACTACCGGTGTCGATGAACGATCGCTGCAGCGCCGCCTGGTCGCGGATCGTCGCGAACGTGGAGTCATTGATGGCGCGGTCCGGCTTGGTCGTGCACGTCGCCAGTCCGGCCATCGTCCTGACACCAGCCTTCTCCAACCGCGCCACGGTCTCCCGGCGGATCCCGGCCACGAGGCAGAGGTGATCCGTCTCTCGCCATTCAGTCAGGCACTTGTCGCTGTACTGGCAGATGGCGCAGTGCTCGACCGGATACGGTGATGTCGTCGCACTCGACTCGATGAAGCTCATGAACCGACGACGGAGGCTACGGTAATAGGCAAGGAAGTCGCTCGGCTTCAGCCGATCCATCTGCCCGTCACCGAGCACGACGCACATCCAGTCGGGGACGACGCCCTGAGGCTCAGCCATGCGCTCGGTGTAGAACGACAGTTGCACCGCGTACGTCGGCTTCGCATGGCGACCGAGCTTGGTGTCCCAGACTTCATAACTCCAGGCACCGAGCAAGGACGGCCTGGGCACGCGCACGATGAAGTCTGCGATGCCCCGCCAGTCGCCATCGACAAGGACGCCTTGATAGATCACGTCCGCACCGGCGCGCATGGCATCGAGCGTGTCATTTGCGCGTACGGACCAGGCCTCCGGGCTGCCGCCTGGCGAGGCGATGTCGACAACGCGACATCCGTCGGCGACAAACCGTCGCCTGCACGCAGTCTCGTGTTCCAAGCCGAGGCTCCGTCTGAGTCGCGCTTCAGCATCGTCGATTTCGACGGCAGGCAGACCCGCGCGACAGCGCTGCACCTCGAGACTGGTCAGGTGCTCGCACTCGAGGAAGGCATTCAGATCGCTTGGAGAGAACAGCAGCCGGTCGCCGTGCTTCTGCATCGCGGGTCAGGTTAGGGTTACCGCGGTGACAGAGCTGGTCCTACGCGAAAGTTTCGCCTGGCCGACGACTGCGGTGCCGAGAGGCGTGGAGTGCCGCGCGCCTTCCCACTTGCCGGACGGCTCGTGTCGGTATGATAATATGTCATACCATGCCGAAGACCAAGGTGGCGCTGACCTTGGAGCGCCGCGTGCTCGAGCAGGTCGATGAGTTGGTGGCACGGAAGCGCTTTCGCAACCGGAGCCAGGCCATCGAGACCGCGCTCGCCGACAAGCTTCACCGCCTGGCTCGGACCCGCCTAGCCCGGGAGTCCGCGAAGTTGAGCCCGCGCGAAGAGAAGCGTGTGGCCGAGGAGGGCCTGGTCGACGCCCTGGACTCATGGCCCGAATACTGAGGGGCGAAATCCGGTGGGCCGACCTCAACCCGGTTCGCGGTCGCGAACAGGCGGGCCGCCGGCCGGTGCTGATCCTGAGCCACGACATCTTCAACGAGCGCTCCGGAACCGTGATCGCCATGGCGATGACGAGTCAGGAACCCCGGGCCGGTTTTCCTCTGACCCTCGAGAGTCGAGCCAGGGGCCTGACGAAGCGGTCCTGGATCAAGATCTCCCAGGCGCGGACGTTGTCGGTCGACCGCATTGGACGGCGGCTGGCGCGCGCCTCGGAGGAGGAACTGGCTCGAGCGATCGACGGTCTGACCGAGATCGTCGGATGATCTCGTCGCCCGCATCGTCGCCTACTGCACTCGCCCGCTCCCGCAGCACATCTTGTACTTCTTCCCGCTGCCGCACGGACACGGCGCGTTCCGGCCAACCTTCACGGATCGCACCGGCGCCGGCTTGGCAGCCTGCTGTTCCATCACGACCTTCGCGATCGATCGCCCGAGGTGCGCGTACTCGGCAACCGCGGCCGGGAACACCTTGGCGATCCGGGCCGCCATCTTCCGCAAGTCCTTGCGGCCAGTCTCTTTGAGATAAGCCCTGGCGAGATCTTTCGACGCGAAGAAGCTCAGGGCCATCAGCATCAAGGCGACGTCCTGGTCTGCTTCCTCGGACGTGTAGTGCTCCCACACGTCTTCGAGCCAGCCATGGCCCAGCACGAATCCGCGCGACCACAGCGCAATCGGTGCCTCGTCATCGAAGTTGTCCAGAGCCGACGGCCGGAACACGCAATCGGCCGGCAGCACGGGGCGATGCTCCATGACCGTCGCGTTGATCGCGTTGTCGAGGAAAGATGCGAGCACAGAAATGCGTGAGCGCGCGGGCGTCATCGCCCGACGGCCGACAGCACGAGCAGGCTCGGCACGACCGCGGCGCTGGTGACGCGATCGATCCACCGGCCAGACGCCATCGCGTCAGCGCGTTGCGGCCTCGAGAAATTCGCGAATCGTGCGCGGACCCCACGGCGTGAAGCCGCCGCCGGGTTCGCGACGCGCGTCGATCGCCTGCCAGAGCGCGTCCCACTGCGGCGCCAGCGGCGCGCGGAAGGTCGCCGCCAGCGCTGCGAGGTCACCGCGTCCTTCGACGCCCGCAGGCAGATGCCGCAAGTACCACTCGACGAACCCCGACGTGCCAGGCACGCGCTGCTCGGCGTCGCGGAGCCGATCGGCGGGCGTGCCGTCGACGCACACGTTGTCTGGCGGCTCGACGATCTCCCAGGCCCTGGCGGCCATCTCGGCGAAGTGCTCGCCGCGATTGGTCGCCGCGTACTCGTCCGGACTTGGCGCGGGCAGACGCGACATCAACTCCCCCACCTCGCGAGGCAGCGAAGCCTCAACGAGGTGCGCCCGCTCGTGCAGCTCCACCGACTCGGGCCACGGGCCGGTCGCGTCATCCGCCACAAGCGCGATCGCCGCCGAATCGGGAAACGCCATGCCGGCCCACCTGCCGAGCGAGCTGACGAAGTGCGTGCCGCCGGCGCCCGCGGGGAGGAGCCGATCGACGATCGGACTGCGGTGTGCGAGGTAGGTTTGCGCGCCGACTTCGCGGCTGTCACCCTGGCCAACGCCAATCGGGACGCCCGCGACATGGACGCGCCAGTAGCCGGTCAGAATCGGCCCGAAGAGGATTACCACGAGCGCCGCCAGGCGCAACGTGAACCTGAGGAGGCGCACCGGCGCCCACCTGCGTCCCGGCGTCGTGTTGGCCGACATGTCCGGTGTCCAGATACAAGATAGCGCGCGCCGGCCGAATCCGGACCGTCAAACTCATTGGTGGGGCGCCTTTCGCCGGCGGCCGTCTGCTGCCCCTCTTGTCGGTATACTGTCGCCCCTATGCTCGCCGACATTCCCCTGGGCGTGTTCATCGTCATCGTGCTGTTCTTCGTCGCAATGTCCGCGGTGGTGGTGTTCGCCGGCCTCACGGCGAGGAAGCGTGCGGCGCTCGTCAAGGCCACGCCGACCTCGCCCATTGGCATGGCGGCCGACGGGTACCGGGAATTCGAGGGCACGATTGAGGCCGTGCCAGGCCCCGCGGTCACCGCGCCGCTCACCGGCTGGCCGTGTGCCTGGTATCACGCCAAGATCGAGAAGTACGCGCTCGGCAAGAACACGCGGACCGGGGCTTCGTGGCACACGGTCCATGACTGGACGAGCAACGCGCCGTTCTTCGTTCGCGACGCGACCGGCGTCGCCATCGTCGATCCGTTTCGCGCGGAGGTCACGCCGACCGACAAGAGCCAATGGCACGGCAAGACGGAGCAGCCGGCCGACCGCAACCCGGCGAAGGTCAAACCGACGGAATCCGCGCACGGCACGCTCGAGATTGCGACCACAGGCAGCTTCCGCTACAGCGAAGAGCGCATCTACGCCGGCGATCCACTCCTCGTGCTCGGGGAGTTCCTGACGCACACGTTCGATCCGGCCGACGACGATGGCGACGGCGACGCGGGCGACGCGTCGTCGGAGAAGGACCCCGAGGAGGCACGCGACGAGGCGCTGTTGACGGCGGCACAAAAGGTGACGCGCGCGACGATTGGACGCGGATCGGGCAAGCAGCCGCTCATCATCACGACGACGCCGCAGGCCCAGCACATCGCCCTCAGCGAGAAAGGCGGCGTGGCGGCGTATGTCATCGCGCTGGTCCCGCTCGGGATTGCGCTGCTGCTGCTGTGGGCCAGGTTCGGATGAAGAAGCCCCTCAGAGAACCCGTCCGCGAGGCCGCAGGGCCGAAGCTGAAGAACTACATCACGCCCGCGGGGCTGCAGCGCCTGAAAGACGAACATCGGTTCCTCATGAACCGCGAGCGGCCCGCCGTCACGCAGGTCGTCGCATGGGCCGCCGGCAACGGCGACCGCAGTGAGAACGCCGACTACCTCTATGGCAAACGGCGGCTGCGCCAGATCGATTCGCGGATTCGCTTTCTGACGAAACGCATCGACGCGGCCGAAGTCATCGACCCGGCCGCGCCGCGGTCGGGATCGGCGGCCGCGCGCGTGTTCTTCGGCGCCACAGTCAGGTACAGGATTCTGCCCGCCAGCCTTCGCTCGGGTGAATCGCCACCGAGCTTCGGCCAGGCAGGCAGCCTTCGCTCGGGTGAATCGCCACCGAGCTTCGGCCAGGCAGCAGGAGCACGTCGTCAGCATCGTCGGCATCGACGAAGTGGACCTGAACCGCCGCTACATCAGTTGGATGTCGCCGCTGGCGCGCGCGTTGATGAAGTCGAGCCCGGGCGATCGCGTCGTCCTGCGCGCGCCGAAGAAGACGGAACACCTCGAGATCCTCGACGTCGAGTACGCGCCGATTCCGATGGATCCGTTTCGCGAACCGCCCGGCGCCGAAGCGGCGCCACGGTGAGGCCGGGGATCGGCTGACTCACGCGACGGCCCGCCACCGCAGGTGGACCAGGCAGGCCGCCACGAGCACGGCCCCGAGCGTCACGACGTCCCACTGCATCAGGAACGTGTAGAGGGGCCGCCGCAGGAGATCGAAGATCGTGAAGCTCGTGAGAAAGAAGCCCACCAAGGCTGCCGCACGCCAGGCCGGCGACAGCTCGTGCCACCGATCCACGAGGCACATGTAGGCGGGCAACCCGAGCAGGAGCACGTAGTCCCACCCTTGCGGCGACAACAAGGGCACCAACATGAAGAAGTACGCGCCTTCCAGGTAATTCGGTTCGGCCACGTGTCGCCGCCGCGACATCAGGAAGATCCCCGCGACGACGGCGCCGGCCGCCGATGCCAGCGCAAGGCCCTGCGCCGCTGGGCCGGGCCCGATCCACTTCGCCCACATCGAGGCGAACGAGATGTTCTCTGCCGTGAAGAGGTTTGGCGCAGTCGTGTCGGTGACGGTGCGATACCACTCATGCAAAAGGGTCAGGTTGCCGTGCCAGCCGTAGGCTGCAGCCGGCAGCAGCAGCCCGCCCGCCAGGACCAGGCCGAACGTGACAAACGGACGCCAGCCGAGCGTCCAAGCCAGCCACGGCATCATGATGAGGGCATACGGCTTGATGAACACGCCCGCCGCGACCAGCGCTCCGGGCAAGAATCGCCCGCCGTGCTGCGCGGAAATCACGGCACCGAGCAGGAGCAGCGCCAACGGCAGGTTGAATTGTCCCATCACGAGTTCCTTCACGAGGAACTTGCCGGTCAGCAGCAGTGTCAGCCAGACGAGGAGCTGCGCTGATCGCCGCCGGTCGGGCAGGGCGGTAAGCGACCAGTGGACGAATGCCCAGGCCATGGCCACCATCAATGCGAACCACGTGATCTCTGCGACCTCCTTGGACACCCAGAGGAACGGCACCACGAGCGGTGCAAACGCCGGGAGGTACTTGAACTGGTAGTGACCGTCATCGGGCCGATACAGGGTCTCGTGCGCGAGGAAGCGCGCCGCCGCCCTGCGCGGCGCGGCGAGATCGACCAACTCAGCGCGCTTGAACCGAACCGTGGCATAGCCGCCAGCAACGATCGCGAGATAGACGAGGATGGGCCAGACGAGTGATCGCGGCCGGGACGGCACCGGTAGAACGTACTACGCTTTCTGCCAGGATTGAACGGCGATGCCGCGCCTGGATCCAGTCGAGTGATGGGGGGGTACACTTCGGCTTCAGGTGCCCCTGGCAGTTGAAGATGACCTCTTTTCCTTTCTCCTCTTCTTCGACCGGGCGAATCGTCGCTCGCGCTGACGAACACGCGTCATCATCGGATCGTCGCGCGGACGCTGCTGACGGCGTTCGATTCGAGAAGCCGCCGGAAAGGCTTACTCGAGCACGACTCCTTGCCCGAAGGCAGCGCGCTCATCATCGCCCCAAGTCAGGCCATTCACACCTTCTCCATGCGCTTCTCGATCGACGTGGCGTTTGTCTCCAGGGATGGCCTGGTGCTCAAGGTGCGTCAGGCGCTACCGCCCCGGCGCATCGCTGTCTCGTTGCGCGCCTTTGCGGTCATCGAGCTGCCGGCCGGAACACTCGAGGCCAGCGACACGAAGCCTGGGGACAGACTGCAAGTCGAGGGCAGCTAAGAACACCCGGCCAGCAGCAGCGCGGACTGGCCAGGAGCAAACGTTTCATCTGGCCAGGACCAGACATCCAGCCTGGACAAGTGCGGACCTGGCACCAACCGCCTGATCTCTTTCGCTGCAAGTGACTCCATTGAAAGCTGTTCGCGCCTAACTCTCGACTCCGATCCTCCGCTGGTACGGTTGCTGCTAACTAGTGTGCCGCGAGCCATTCGGATCACCGAAACGCTCGAAGCGTTTGCCGACAGGTGTTGGCGACATTGCCGGGCTTCCGCGCGGGCGGTTCCGGCGCCATTCAACAGACCCGCGCATGGAGAGTCAGCAATGAAGAATGCGTTCGTTCGTTTCGTTCGTGAGGATGCGGGCCAGGACCTGATCGAGTACGGCCTGCTCGTGGGGATCATCACCGTTGGCGCCATCGCGGCGATCATCTCTATCGGGCCCAAGGTCACAAAGTTCTTCACCGACCTCGACGCCAAGCTCTAAGCGACGTAGTTCCATCGGACGAGGGCAGGGTTGGCCCGCCCTCGTCCACCCTTCGCCCGATCTGATCGAAGCGAAAATACAGAGGACTCGCAAATGAGAGGTCAAGTGCGGATCGCGGCACAGTTCGCAAGGGCGCTCGCGGCCATGATGGCGGACGACAACGGACAAGACCTCATTGAATACGCGCTCTTGACCGCGATTATCGGAATTTCAGGCGTGCTCATTCTTTCAACGCTTTCGACCACCATGGGCACCGCATACAGCGGCTGGAATACAGCGGGGCAGAACGCCTGGCAGCCTTGCCCGCCGCAATCGGTCGGACCGTGCTCGTAGACGCACAAGGCATCAACATGACTTCAGCTCACATTGTCGGCCTCGTCATCGCTTCGCTCGCCTGCGTGACCGATCTGCGCACACGTCGAATCCCGAACGCCCTCACGTTCGGAGCGGCGCTGGCCGGATTGCTGTTTCAGTTCGTCACCGGCGGTGTCGATGGGCTCGGCCACGCAGCGCTCGGCTGGCTCGCCGGCGCCTTGATCTTCATCGTGCCCTTCGCACTGCGCGGCCTCGGGGGCGGGGACGTGAAGCTGCTCGCCGCGCTCGGGGCGTGGCTTGGGCCGACAGACGTTGTCTGGCTGTCGCTCTATACCGGAGTCGCAGGCGGCGTCATGGCGCTTGTCGTGTCGGCGAGATACGGATATCTCCGCACCGCCCTCCGGAACGTCAAGTTGCTCCTGACTCATTGGCGCGTCGCCGGGATCGAAGCCGTGCCGGCGATCACGCTCGAGAACAGCGCGGGCCCCAAGCTGGCGTACGCGTTGCCGATTTTGACGGGCATGGTGGCGACCATATGGCTGCGATGAATTTCGCCCGTCGTCTCGCGTGCGACAAGGGAGCCGAGCTGATCGAGTTCGCCCTGGTGTTTCCGCTGCTGCTTCTCGTCATGGTCGGAATCATGGACTTCGGGCTGTTGTTTCAGCGCTACGAAACGGTGACGAATGCGGCGCGTGAAGGCGCGCGCATTGCCGTGCTGCCCGGGTACGCGCAGGCCGACGTCCAGGCCCGCGTCACCCAGTATCTCGCGGCGTCAGGGCTCACGGCGACGCCGACCATCACCTATACCGCCCCACAGGCGCTGAACGTCGGTGGCGCCTGCGTGACGATCACCGGTGTGACGGTCGGTTATCCATATCAGTACTTGTTCATTGGAAACATCGTCGGCTTTTTCGGCGGCTCTGGATTCACCACGAAGACACTGACCGCTACCGCGAGGATGCGGTACGAAGGTCCGGCAATCGCGTGCCCGTAGCCGCAGTACATCAGGAGACAGCATGAATCGCACTACACGAACAGTGGTCGTTATGGCCGTCGCAACGCTTACGGCGGGCATCGCCAGCCTTGGCGTTTATGCGGCAGTCAAGAGTATCCCGGTCCGGGAGGTCGAAGTGGCACATACGTTCGTCGTCGTCGCCGCTCGCAACCTGCCAACCGGGTCGCGGATCACTGCAGACGACGTCAAGCTCGTTGCGTGGCCAGCAAGCAATCCAGTCTCTGGCGCGTTCCCGGAACTCAAGCCGGTTCTTGACCGCGGCCTGGTGGCGGCCGTCGGAGAAGACGAACCGGTCACGGAAGCCAAGCTGGCGCCGATCGGATCCGGGGCTGGCTTGCCGCCGTCAATTCCTCCCGGCATGCGCGCCATGTCCGTGAAGGTGGACGAAGTGATCGGCGTCGCCGGCTTCGTCGTTCCGGGAACCCGAGTTGATCTTGTCGTCACGCTTCGAGGCAGCGGCCAGGCGGAAGACTCGATGTCCCGCACCGTCGCCAGCAACGTGCTCGTCCTGACGGCCGGCACGAAGTTCGACCAGGAGCAGGCGAAAGATGGCAAGGCGCAGCCGTCGACGGTCGTGACGCTCGCGGTCTCGCCGAGCGATGCCGAACGGGTCGCGCTCGCCGCGTCGGAGGGAAAGATTTCGCTGGCGCTGCGCAATCCGCTGGACGTGGCGCCAACCGAAACCGCCGGCGTGCACGTCGCCGCATTGCGACTCGGCACGGGATCGGCGCCACAGCCCGAACCGGCCAAGACACAAACGTCCACGGGGCGTCGGCCGATGGCCTTCGTCCCCCCCTCCGGCTGCGGCGGCACCGGTCCCCGCGCAAAAGATTTACACCGTCGAGGCGATTCGTGGCGCCAAGCGGACTGAGGAGCCAATTAAATGAGTGTTCGTCATCGCGTTACATCTTCGATTCCGCGTCTGGCCATCGGCACGGCGTTCTTCTGCCTGATGGTGCCGCCGATTGCGGCGCAAAATGCCGCGCAGCCGGCCGCTCCGCTGCAAGCGACCGAGGCCACAGGCTTCGAGCGGATCGTTCTGACGGCCGGCCGCTCGACGGTGCTCAACACGTCGTTCGATGTCACCCGGTTCGCCGTGACGAACCCGGCGGTCGCCGATGCCGTGGTCGTCTCGCCGCGCGAAGTGCTGATCGACGGCAAGAGCGCCGGCACGGTCAGCTTGATCCTGTGGGGTGGAGACCAGCGGCGCCAGTACCGACGTCGTGGTCGCTCCTGGCGTGACGCCGCTCCAGCAGACGTTTCAGCAGCTCTTTCCGGGCGAGGACATTCGCGTCTCGATGAACGAGGAGAGCGTGATCCTGACCGGCAACGTGTCGAGCAATGCGGTGATGCTGCGCGCGGGCGAGATCGCCCAGGGGATGTCGAGCAAGATGAGCGTCATCAACCTCCTGCAGCTGCCCGGAGGCTCCGGAAGCCAGCAGGTGATGCTCCAGGTGCGCATCGCGGAGGTCAACCGCCGCGCCGTCCAGGAGCTCGGGGTCAGCTTCTTCTCGACCCGTCCGGATGCGACGGGGCGTGTGACCACGCAGCAGTTTGCGGCGCCGGACATCAATGATCAGAGCAAGAGCGGGCTCAACTTCAGCGATTTCCTCAACATCTTCTTTTTCAATCACAGTGAAGGCCTCGGCATCGCGATCAAGGCGCTCGAGCAGAAAGGCCTCTTCCAGTCGCTCGCGGAACCGAACCTGATCGCCTACAACGGCCAGGAGGCGAGCTTCCTCGCCGGCGGCGAATTTCCGGTGCCGGTGGTGCAGGGCGCCACGGGCACCGTCACGGTCGTGTTCAAGGAGTTCGGGGTGAGGCTGAACTTCAAGCCGACGATTGCCGGCGACAGCATTCGCCTGAAAGTACGGCCGGAAGTCAGCTCGCTCGACTTCAGCAACGGCATCACGCTCCAGGGTTTCCGGATCCCGTCGCTCATCACGCGCCGCGCCGAGACCGACGTGGAGCTGCGCGACGGGCAGTCGTTCGCGATTGCCGGCCTGCTGAACAACATCACGCAGACCGACGGCGCCAACGTCCCGTTCCTGAGCAAGATTCCGATCATCGGCTACTTGTTCAAGAGCAAGGCCGACCGGAAGGAGCGCACCGAGCTGATGGTGCTGGTCACGCCGCACCTGGTGCGGCCGATGAATCCGGATGAAGTGCCCGCGCTGCCGATTCAGCCGGAGAAGTTCCTGCCGGCGCCTGACGCGCCGAAGGTGAAGCCTCCCAAGTGCTGCAAGTAGCCCGGCGGCTGCGATGAAGACATTGACGAAGCACATGCAACGGGTCGTGAGCGACGAGCAGGGGGCCATCCTCGTGCAGGTCGCGATTGCGCTCCTGGTGCTGACCGCGCTCGCGACGTTCGTGGTGGATCACGGCGTGCTGTGGGTGAGCCGCGGCCAGGCCCAGAATGCGGCCGATGCCGGCGCCCTGTCCGGCGCGATCGCTCGCGCGTACGACGAGCTCGCGGATCCGCCGGCAAGCAACGGCAAGGCGTTCTCGAGCGCGATGGGCGCGGCTCTCGCCAATAACGTATGGACCGCCGCACCCACCGCGCAGGTGTCGTGGGCCTGCCCTGCCGGCGTCGCCGGCTCGTGCGTCCGCGTCGACGTGTACCGGAACGGCGAGTTCGGCAGCACGCCGCTGCCGACCATCTTCGGGAAGCTGTTGAACATTTCGTCGCAGGGCGTGAGAGCGACGGCCACGGCCGTCGCGGCCGCGGCCAACAAGAGCAGCAATTGCCTGCGGCCGTGGATGATTCCCGACAAATGGATGGAGAACAGCGCGCCGGCGAACAAGTTCAACGGCGCGGATGTCTACGCCGCGCCGGACCCGGTCACCGGACTTGGTGGAACGGGCTTCAAAGTGCCACAAGACATTGGCGCCGTCGTGACACTGCATCCCAATACGAAGGCCACGATCGCACCGTCCGACTACTTTGCCATCGATCTCGACGGCACCGGCGGTGCGAACTACCGAGACAACATCTCGGGATGCAGCGGTGTCAGCGTGAACATCGGCGACACCCTGACGTCATTGCCCGGCAACATGGTTGGACCGACGAAACAGGGCGTGGCGGACCTCGTTGCCAGTGACCCGGGCGCCACGTGGAACGGCACGGCCATCGTGGGCAGTGCCTATTCCGCCAGTCCACGCATTGTCCCCATCGCCATGTTCTCGGCGGCCGAATACGCCTCGATGGGATATCCGAGCGGACGCTTCGATCTCCACGTCGTCAATATCCTGGGCTTCTTCGTGCAGTCCATCACGAACCAGGCTGACGTGACGGGTGTGCTCATCTCCACACCCGGCGAGCTGAATCCTGGTGGACCCGCGGTCGGGCCGGGTGCGGCGTTCCTCAAGAAGATCCAGTTGGTTCGATAGCGGAGACCAGATATGAATGTCAGTGTCCTCGCCAGTCTCGATCGGCACTTGCCGGACCTGCTTCGCGCGTGCGGCGCTCAGGTCGCGTCGATTGCCATCGACGATCTGAAGGCGCTTGCGGAGCCGGCCGTGCAGCCGCCCGACGTCATCGTCGTGGATGCCCGAGATCGACGCACGATCCCGGGCGAGATCGCGGCCATCAAGCGTCAGCATCCGGCGACCGGCATCCTCGTCGTGCTTCCGCGCCTGGACGGCGCGCTCGTCCTGGACGCCATGCGTTCGGGTGCCAACGAATGCGTGGCGGATCCAGTCACGCGGGAAGAGCTGAACTCGGCGCTCGCCCGTATTGCCGCGCAGCGCCCGTCTCGTCGTCGAGGCGACGTGTTCGCCGTGATCGGTGCAAAAGGCGGAGTCGGTGCGACCACGGTCGCGGTGAACGTCGCGACGATGCTCAACAAGCTGCAGCCTGGCAGCACGCTGCTGATGGACCTGCACCTGACGTACGGCGATGCCGCGATCTTCCTGGGCGCCGAACCGCGATTCTCCACCCTCGACGCGCTCGAGAACATGCACCGGATGGACGCGTCGTTCCTTCGGACGCTGTTGACTCAGACCAAGTCCGGGCTCAACCTGCTGGCCTCATCCGATCACGCGGTCAGCCCTCCAGTGGACGTCGCACGGGTCCGGTCGCTGATCGATTTGGCCGCCAACGAGTTCCGGTTCCTCGTGCTGGACGTGCCGCGCGCCGACCCTGCCGTGCTGGACTCACTGGAGTCCGCGAGCAGCGTTGTCGTCGTCGCCAACCAGGACGTGGCCACCATTCGAAGCGCGGCCCGGATGGCCGCCGCACTCGAACAGCGCTACGGCAAGGAACGGGTCAACGTGGTCATCAGCCGCTACGACGCTCGCGCCGAGATCGGGCAGGCGGACGTGGAACGCGTGATCGGACGGCCGGTGGCCTGTCTGTTTCCCAACAATTACCAGACCGCGCTCGCGTCCCTGAACAACGGGCGGCCGCTCGTGCTCGACAATCACACCAAACTCGCGAGCGCCTTTACGACGTTCGCTGGTCAGTTGGCTGGTGTGCCCGCCGAGCGTCCGGAACGGGTGAAGTCAACAGGTCTTCTATCGCTCATCGGCGGCCGCCGCTGACCCTCACTCGATACGCAGCATAGGAAGAAATGATGTCCGCAGCACTCGCTACATTGACCGCCGGAGAATCGACGTCAACGGGTACCTCGACCTCCCAGACCAGAGACTATCAGCGCCTGAAGGCGAAGGTTCATCAGGAGCTGCTGAACCGCCTGAACCTCGAAAGGCTCACACGCGTGAAGCGTGAGGACGCGGAGCCGGAGATTCGGCGAGTCATCGCCGTCATCATCGAAGCCCAGCTCTCGACCACTCCGCTCAGCCTCCTCGAGCGCGAGACGCTCGTCACGGACGTGTTGAACGAGTTGTTCGGCCTCGGTCCGCTCGAAGCGCTGCTGCGCGACCCGGCCGTGTCGGACATTCTGGTCAATCGGCACGATCTGATCTTCGTCGAGCGTGAAGGCAAGCTCGAGGAGACCGACATCGTGTTCAAGGACGACCGTCACCTCCTGCAAATCATCGAGCGCATCGTCAGCTCGGTCGGTCGTCGCATCGACGAATCGAGCCCGATGGTCGACGCGCGATTGCAGGATGGATCCAGGGTCAACGCCATCATTGCCCCGCTCGCCCTCGATGGCCCGGTGCTGTCCATCCGCCGCTTTCGGACGGACCGGCTCGGTGCACAGGATCTGGTCGATCGGGAGTCGCTGACCCAGCCGATGCTCGACTTCCTGAAGGCTGCCGTGGCGTGCCGGCTCAACGTCATCGTGTCGGGAGGCACGGGCGCCGGCAAGACCACCTTGCTGAACGTCCTCTCGAGCTTCATCGGCCACACAGAACGCATCGTGACGATCGAGGACGCCGCCGAGCTGATGCTGAGGCAGCGGCACGTGGTCCGGCTCGAGACGCGGCCTGCCAACATCGAAGGCAAAGGACACGTGAGGCAGCGCGACCTCGTCGTGAACGCGCTGCGCATGCGGCCGGACCGCATCATCATGGGCGAGGTCCGGAGCGAGGAAGCCCTCGACATGCTCCAGGCCATGAACACCGGCCACGATGGCAGCCTGACGACCATCCACTCCAACAGCGCGCGTGACGCGCTCTATCGTCTGGACACGATGGTCGCGATGGCGAATCTCAGCATCCCTGAACGCGCAGTCCGGCAGCAGATCGCGTCGGCCATCAACCTGATCATCCAGGTGACGCGGCAATCGGACGGCACACGTCGCGTCACCGGTATTACCGAGCTCACGGGCATGGAGGGGGACGTGATCACGATGCAGGACATCTTCCTCTTCGACAAGACCGGGCTGCGGCCTGACGGGAAGGTGTGCGGCCGGTTCAGGGCCACCGGAATCCGTCCCAAGTGCAGCGACCGTCTGGCGCAGTCCGGATTCCGCCTCCCGGCGGACATGTTCGAACACACCAAGGTCGTCGGTTGAGGAGCGAGTGATGTCGATTGCAATTGCCTCTTTCGTTGGTGTCCTGAGCCTGCTGCTCGGCGCGTACTGGTTCTTCGTCGTCCGCCCGGAGGCGGCAGCGCAACAAGCCCTGTCGCGGCGCCTCAACCCGACGCGGGCTGCCGCCAGACTGTCGAAGACGTCGCTGCTGAACGAGCTCAAACCTCGCAGCACCCTCCCGGTACTCGCGCGCGCGTTCGGCCGTTTCGCCAGTGCCGTTCGCCCGGTCGAGGGAATGATCGAACGTTCTGGCTATTCCGTTTCATTGGGCCAGATCGTTCTCGGCTCAGCCTTCGCGGCGCTCCTCGGAGCGGTTGCCGTCTGGCAGCTCGCACACCAGCTTCTGCTGGCGGTCGCCGCAGGCCTGCTGTTGGGGATGACACCCCTCATGTTTCTCAAGCACGCCGCGAGTCGCCGGCTGGCCAAGTTCGAAGAGCAGTTTCCCGAGGCGATTGACCTTATCGCACGGGCGCTGCGAGCTGGTCACGCGTTCACGACAGGACTCGGGATGGTCGCGGACGAGACCGAGGAACCGGTGAAAAGCGAGTTCCGGCTGCTGCACGACCGGCAGAACTATGGCATGCCGCTCCCCGACGCGCTGAGGAGCCTGGCGGTCCGCGTGCCGCTGCTCGATGCCCGGTTCTTTGCGACGGCCGTGCTCACGCAACGTGAGTCTGGAGGCAATCTGTCGGAAGTGCTCGACAACCTGTCGAGATTGATTCGCGAGCGCTTCACACTCAAGCGACAGGTGCGGACGCTGAGCGCCCACGGCCGCATCACAGGATGGGTGCTGGCTGCGCTGCCGATCGTACTCGCCGCGTTGATGTTTCTGATTGCCCCCAAGCACATGCAAGTGCTGTTCACCGACCCGCTTGGCGTTCGCATGATCGTTGGCGCGGGCGTCCTGCAGGTCATTGGCTTCTTCGCGATGCAACGCATCGTGAACATCGAGATCTGACGCGGTACCTCCATGACCATGACTTTGGCTGTGTCACTCGCTTTGGTGTTCGTCTGCGTGGCCCTGGCCTCGGGCCTGGCGGTTTCGCGGATGCTGTCGTTCCGGACGACGGGGCGCAAGCGGCTTCGGGACATGACGACGGTGGCACCGAGCGACCTTCTTCGCGAGGACGCCCTCGTCGAAGCCCCCGACCCGGCGTTGCGGCGGCTGTCACTCGCGCTGCCGAAATCTCCCAAGGAGATGGGGCGACTGCGCCGCCGGCTGGCTGCCGCCGGCTACTACGATCTGTCGGCCGCCATCTACTTCTCCGCCGTGAAGTTCGCGGCCCCCCTGGTGATGGCCGGGCTGGCGATCCTCCTCCTCGGGTTCTCTCAAGGCTGGATGCCGGCCGCGATCGGCGCCATGCTCGGATACCTGCTGCCGGATCTCTGGCTGGGTCGCAAAGCCCGGGCGATGGCGAAAGCGATCGCCAACGGCTTGCCCGACGCCCTCGATCTCATCATCGTGTGCATCGAAGCCGGATCGAGCCTGGACCAGGCGATCGTCAAGGCAAGCGACGAGCTGGAGATCACCCATCGGCCGCTCGCGCACGAGATGCGGATGATCACCACCGAGATCAGAGCGGGGAAACCGCGTCTCGAGGCATTCACCAATTTTGCCCAACGCACGAAGGTGCCCGATGTGCGCACGTTGGTGACCATGCTCACGCAAACCGACCGATTTGGTACCAGCGTCTCGCAGGCGCTTCGCACTCACGCGGACACGGTTCGAACGAAGCGCCGCCAGCGCGCTGAAGAGCGCGCGGCCAAGATCGGGGTCAAGCTCGTATTCCCCCTGGTGTTGTGCATCTTCCCGGCGGTCTACGTGGTGTGCATCGGCTCCGCGGTCATTGCGATCTATCGCGGGCTGATGTAAGTCGCGTCGTGTTTCACTCGTCTCGTCAACTCGTTTGGCTCGTTCAGGAGGTTGTGATGTTCAACGTTGTATTGATGGTGGTTCTCGGTGTGCTCGTGGTGGCGTACGTCCTTCGGCGACGAAGCCGTCTGGGCAACGACGTCTAGTCGGACTGGTGCTGCGCATCCAGGCAGGATGACAGCACCAACCAATTTACCAACGGCGACCGGCCCGTGGAAGACAGGCCAGGCCGCAGAGAAGGCTGGAAACGGCGAGTGATGACTGCTGACCTCAGCGCACCAACAACTCTTGCAGAGACGGGGTTGAGCGAGGACCTGATCACCCAACTGGTGATCAAACTGCTCCACTTCAACGCCGACTGCACCGGAGTGGAGATCGCTCACCGTGTCGGTCTCGAATTTTCGGTCGTCGAGTCGATTCTCGACACTTTGAAACGATCGCATCAATGCGAGGTGGTCGGTGGAGGCGCACTGGGCGCACCATCGTTCCGGTACCGCATTACGGACCACGGCAGACGGCGAGCACAACTACATCTGGAGCACAACCGGTACGTGGGACCGGCGCCAGGTACCCGCTGGCGCAATACCGCAAGTACATGACGAAGTTCCAGCAGGCGACGAAACGAACCGTCACCCCAGCCGCCGTCCGTCAAGCGGTCGCACATCTGGTGTTGAGCGATCGTGTGGTCAACCAGATCGGCCCCGCGGTGACCTCCGGGCAATCGCTGTTCATCTACGGCGCTCCGGGAAACGGCAAAACGGTGATCGCTCAGGCGCTGCACCGTCTGCTCGAAGGATCTATCGCCATCCCCCACGCACTCGAGGTCGAGGGACACATCATCAAGGTGTTCAACCCAATCAACCACGATCCGATTCCGGACGAGGGCGCCGATCCCTGGACGACTGAAGCGCGGCTCGATCGCCGCTGGGTGCTCTGCAGGCGGCCCAAGGTGATGGTCGGTGGCGAGCTCACGATGCAGTCGCTGGACCTCGCGTACTCGGCGACAACCGGCTTCTACAACGCCCCGATTCAACTGACGGCAAACGGCGGGCTCCTGGTCATCGACGACTTCGGACGGCAGGCGTGCTCGCCGCGCGACATGCTGAACCGGTGGATCGTGCCACTGGCGTCGCGCGTGGACTTTCAGACGCTCCAGAGCGGGCAGAAGTTCGAGCTGCCGTTTGACGTGCTGATCGTCTTCGCCACCAACGTTCGGCCAGGCGACCTGGTCGACGAGGCGTTCCTGCGCCGCATCCAGTACAAGATTTGTGCCGAGAGTCCGACCGTCGATGAGTTCAAGGCCATCTTCGCGAGCTGCTGCTCCACGCTCGGCGCAACGGCAGAGCACGGCCTCGTCGAGCGGCTGCTCGTCGACTACTATTGCCCGCAGAAGATCGCGCTCCGCGCCTGCCATCCACGGGATCTGATCACGCAGGCGTTGTCGCTCGCCGCCTACCTGAATCGGCCTCCGCATCTGACCTGGGAATTGCTCGAGGCGGCGTGCACCGGCTACTTCGTGGAAGACGCCGAGGCTGCGCCGGTGTACGCGTGAGCACGGACGCTCGCCGTCGACGCCCAGCACCGCGCGCGCGCTTCGCCGTCGGCCTTGTCGCCGCGGCGCTCTTGACCGCTGGCCCACGGACGTTGGCGCGGCCTGCCACGCTCCACCCTGCCGGAGAGCCTCAGAACACGCCGCTGTCGGTGCGCATCACCTCGCCGCTCGGCCGCCTCGGGCTGCCGGGCGCCATCCGCATCGTCGCGCAGGTCAAACATCCGCCGCAGCTTGCGCTCGAATCGGTCAAGTTCTACGTGAACGATACGCTGGTTGGCGACACCCGGGAAGGTCCGCCGTACGCGGTCGAGTGGACGGACGCCAACCCGTTCGACCCGACCCACATCCGCGTCGACGCGACCGATGCGCGCGGCAACACCGCGTCCGATGCCATCGAGCTCGCGCCGTTCGAAATTACCGAGATCACCGGCGTCTCGCGAGTCCTGCTCGAAGCGACCGTGACGGACACAGCCGATCGGTTCGTCGGCGGCCTCGACGCCGGCTCGTTCCGCGTGTTCGAGAACGACGAGCCGCAGACGATTGACCTCGCCACCATCGAATCGCTGCCGGTCACCTACACGCTGCTCGTGGACGCGAGCCAGAGCATGCACGCGAGGATGGAGTTCGTTCGGAGGGCTGCCGGCCGGCTGGCCGACTTCCTCCGGCCGAACGATCGCATCGTCGTGGCGCCTTTTGCGAAGTCGCTTGGACCGATCACGGGACCCACGGCCGATCGCGACACGATCGCGGGCGCCGTGCGCGCGATTTCGTCCAGTGGAGGCACGGCGATCTTCGACGGTCTAGTCGAAGCGTCGCGGCTCATGTCAGGCAACGATCGGCGGCACGTGATCGTGCTCGTCACCGATGGATACGACGAAAACAGCCAGGCAAAGGTCGAAGACGCGCTCATCGCGGTGAAGTCGGCGGGCGCCACCGTGTACGTGATCGGCGTCGGCGGCATCGCCGGCATCTCGCTCGAAGGCGAGCGCGTCCTCAGGCAGATCGCACAGCAGACCGGCGGGCGGGTGTTCTTTCCATGGCGGGAGCAGGAACTGCCGGCCGTCCACGAGCAGGTCGCGCAGGACGTGCAGCAGCGCTACTTGCTCAGCTACTCGCCCGAAAACCAGGACGCCGACGGGGCATGGCGGCGCATCACGCTTCTGACGACCGATCCGTCGCACCACATTCGCACGCGCGCCGGGTACTTCGCGCCAAAGCCGCCGCCGGTCCGGCCCTCGCTCGAGTTCACGGTGACCGACGCCAATCGCGAGCTCGTCGAGCTCTCGCGCGATGATCTCGTGGTGCTCGAAGACGGCGTCGCCCAAAAGGTGGACACCTTCCAGGAGGCCGTGGCGCCGGTCTCGGTGGTCCTCGCGCTCGATGCCAGCGGCAGCATGACCAGGGCCGCCGACGCGGTCAGGGCCGCGGCGCTGTCGTTCATCGAAACGCTGAGGCCCGAGGATGCGCTCAGCGTGCTGCTCTTCTCCGACTCGTCCGCGTTCGCGCACGGCCTGACGACCGATCGGCGACAGAGCATTGCGGCTGTCAACGCTTACAACGCCCGCGGCGGGACCGCGCTCTACGACGCCCTGACCGATGCGCTGATGGCTGTGAAGCCGACCAAAGGCAGAAAGGTCGTCGTCCTGCTGTCAGATGGACGCGACGAGGACAATGCCGGCACGGGTCCTGGAAGCGCGCGGACGCAGAAGGACGCCTTTCTCGCACTCAGGGAGATCGACGCAACGATCTACCCCATCGGCCTTGGACCTCACGTCGATCGCGAGTTTCTCGAGCGGCTGGCTGCCGAGTCCGGCGGCGCCGCGTACTTTCCGGACGACGTCTCGAACCTGCGCGACGACTACGCGCGCATCGTGACGGAGCTGCGCCGCCGCTACCTTGTCAGCTACACCTCCACGAATGGCGCTCGCGACGGCGCGTGGCGCAGCGTCCAGATCAAGACGCGGCAGGACGAGCTGATCGTCAGGAGCCGAGGCGGCTATACCGCGCCTGAACGGTAGGGTTGTTCATGCACATTATTTCGTCACAGTCTCCATCGCACGTCGGTGCTCCTCTGGAGCCGACAAGCTTCGTCGTCGCCAGCCGTGCCATGACGGACCTGCTCGCCATGGCCAAGGGCGCAGCAGAGAGTCCTGCCCCGATCCTGATCACCGGCGAGAGCGGTGTGGGCAAGGACCTCGTTGCGCGGTATATCCACAGTCACTCCATGCGTAGGCGGGCACCGTTCGTGGCCGTGAACTGCGCAGGCCTCACCGAAGCGCGGCTCGATTCGGAGCTCTTCGGACACGTCCATGGAAACATGGCGGGCGCCTGGCCAGAGAAGCGCGGCAAGCTCCAGCTCGCGCATCGCGGGACGCTGTTTCTCGACCAGGTCGGCGACATGATCCGACGCATGCAGGCGTGGCTGCTGCGGTTTCTCGAGAACGGCGAGATCCAGGCCGTCGGCTCGGACCAATCGCAGGCGCGTGTCGACGTTCGCGTGGTCGCCGCCACCAATCGTAATTTGAACGAGCTTGTCGCCGCCGGCCAGTTCCGCGAGGACCTCTTGTACCGGCTGCGCGTCATCCACCTCCACGTGCCTCCCCTTCGGGAGAGGGCGGAGGACGTGCACGTGCTCATGAGGCACTTCCTTGCGCGCTCCGGGCGGGAGCTGAGCTTCACGGACGATGCGCTTCGCGCGCTGCTGAGATACAGCTGGCCGGGCAACGTGCGCGAGCTCCGGAACGTCGTCGAACAGCTCGTCTGGTTGTCGGCGGGGAGCGACGTCGGGGTCGAGCAGCTTCCCGTCTCGATGCGCCGCGAACCCGGGCTGCTCGACGCAGCGGTCGGCACGCCTGATCTGTCTGCCAGCTCCTCGATTCCCTGACTCGTCACATGACGACAATTCGTCACGTGTCATGTGGCGCGAGGCTTTCTATCTCTTATTTCACAATGACTTACAGCCTGCCGTACGCGGTACCTGATTTGCCATATCAATGGCCGTGAGCCAGGGCGGCGCGTCTTGCGTTTGCCGGGCTCGCGGAGAGTAGAACGCCAGCCATGCACGCCATCTCGTCAGCCTCCCCCGCGCGCGTCGGTGCCGCTCTGGAGCAGCCAAGCCTCGTCGTCGTCAGCCGTGCCATGACGGACCTGCTCGCCATGGCCGCGCGCGCGGCGGAGAGCCCTTCAAAGGTCCTGATCACCGGCGAGAGCGGCGTGGGCAAAGATGTCGTCGCTCGATATATCCATAGCCGGTCCACTCGCAGGCTTGCGTCATTCGTGGCGGTGAACTGCGCCGGCGTCACCGAAACGCTCCTCGAGTCGGAGCTCTTCGGACACGTCAAGGGCAGTTTTACCGGCGCCTACCGCGACAAGCCCGGCAAGCTCCAACTCGCGCATCGCGGCACGCTGTTTCTCGACGAAGTTGCCGAGATGAGCCTGCGCATGCAGGCCCTGCTGCTGCGGTTTCTCGAGAACGGCGAGATCCAGGCGGTCGGCTCGGACCAATCGCAGGCGCGTGTCGACGTTCGCGTGGTCGCCGCCACCAATCGCAATCTGGACGAGCTTGTCGCCGCCGGCCAGTTCCGCGAGGACCTGTTGTACCGGTTGCGCGTCATCCACCTCCACGTGCCTCCCCTCCGGGAGCGTGCCGACGACGTTCACGCGCTGATACGCCATTTTCTCGCGGTCGCCGAGCGAAATCTCAACTTCACGGACGATGCGCTTCGGGCGTTGCTGAAATACCGGTGGCCAGGCAACGTTCGCGAACTCCGGAACGTCGTCGAACAGCTCGTCTGGTTGTCGTCGGGCGGCGGCGTCGGGGTCGAGCATCTTCCCGTCTCGATTCGCAGCGAACCGGGGCTGCTCACGTCGGCGGCCAATCGCCCCAGCCGGGTCGCCGACGAGTTGTACGACGCGCTCGTCAAGCAAGGCGCCTCATTCTGGGAGCACGTCTATCCGATGTTTCTGGCTCGCGACATCACGCGCCGCGATCTGCGCGAGCTGGTTCGGCGCGGCCTGCGCGAGTCGCGCGGCCGCTACAAGTCGCTGCTTGCGCTGTTCGGCATGTCGAGCCGCGACTACCGCCGCTTCATGAACTTCCTGGCGGCCCACGAGTGCTCGGTCGGATTCCGCGAATTCCGTGAGCCTGCCTCGTCTTCCGAGGCCCGCGCGGAAATGCCGCCGGTGTGCCCCGTTCCGGCTGAGGCGCCGACGAAGTTCGCCGCGCGATCGCACTAACCCGCATTCAATCTGGAGAAAGACCTATGGACACTATGACTCTCGTGCTGCTCACCGCCCTCGCCGCGCTCACGGTCCTTTTCATGGCCCGGCACACCATCGGCTAACTGCAAGCATTCCCGGAACACGTTCGTTCGCGTCTTCACAACACCAACGTCAGCATTCAATCTGGAGAAAAATCGATGAACACCATGAATCTCGTGATGCTCGCCACCCTCGCCGTTCTCACTGTCCTGTACATGGCCCGCCGACGCAATCGGCTCAAGAACGAGGACTAGTCGTCGTGCGGCCGCTCTACAAGGGGCGTCGGTTGCACTCGCGGTCACGGTGCTGTCGCCGACGTCCTCAGTAGGACGGCCGTTGAATGCCCAGCCGCTGCATCTTCGAGTGCAGCGTGGTGCGATTGAGACCCAGCCGCGCGGCCGCCCCGGCGGGGCCGCCGATGACGCCGCCCGATTCCCTCAACGCGCGAAGAATTGCCTCTCGTTCCGCCTGGTGGAGCGTCGCGGCGGGTTTCGCCCTCGACACGGCACGCCGCGCCATCGGCTGAACGTCCTGCGGCGGGAGCACGAGGCTCGGACCCGACAGGATCACGGCCCGCTCGATGACGTTCTGCAGCTCCCGGATATTGCCCGGCCAGCTCCATCGCTTCAGTTCATCCATCACCTCTTCCGGAATGGATGGAACCGCGCGCCCCATGCGCCGGGAACACTGCCGCGCGAAATGCAGCGCCAGCGCGGGAATGTCGTCCACACGGTCGCGCAAGGGCGGGATCGTCATCGGAAAGACATTCAGGCGATAGTAGAGATCGGATCTGAACGATCCCTCTTCGACCATCTGCACGAGATCGCGGTTCGTGGCGGCGACGATCCGCACGTCCACCTTCTGGGTTCGCGTGCTGCCGAGGCGTTCGAACTCACGCTCCTGCAGGACGCGCAGCAGCTTGGGCTGTAATTCCGCCGGGATATCGCCGACCTCGTCCAGGAAGAGCGTGCCCTGGTGCGCGAGCTCGAGACGACCGGTCCGCCTCGCCGTCGCACCGGTGAACGCGCCCTTCTCGTGTCCGAACAGCTCGCTCTCGAGCAGGCCAGCCGGCATCGCCGCCACGCTCATCCGGACGAACGTCCGGTCGCGCCGCGGGCTCAGGTCGTGGATCGCATGCGCGATCAGCTCCTTGCCGGTGCCCGTTTCTCCAAGGAGCAGCACGGTGCTGTCGGTCGGCGCGACGGTCTTGACGGACTTCAGCACTCTCCGCAAGGCCACGCTCGTGCCGATGATCTCGGCGAACTCGTTGTTGAGCTCGCGTTCGAGGTACTGCTTTTCGTCGATCAAGTGCGCGTTGCGCTCGGTGACTTCCTCGTACGCGCGGGCATTTTCGAGCGCAATGGCGATCTGCGCCGATGTGTGCCCGAGCAGCGTGACGTCCTTCTCCGAGAAGGCATCCGGCCGGGCGCTCCCGACATACAGGGCTCCAAGCGGGCCGTTCCGAGTGACGAGCGGCACGCAACACACGGCTTCGATCCCGTACTCCTTCATCAGCGCCGCACCGTCCCACCCGCGGCTTTCGAGCTCCGGCCGGAGGAACACACCGGCCGCACCTCGCTCGATGGTCAGGCCCGCGATCGATCGCTCCAGTGGAAACGTGATTTCGGGCCTGCTGAAGCCGCGCGCTTTGTTGTAGGCAAGATCGAGCCGCACCTGGCCGGATTCCCGCGCGCACAGCCCCACGCCGATGTAATCGGCGTCGATGACACGCTTGACGGCTTCGCAGATCGCTTCGAGCAGCGACGGGTGGTCGAGATGCGACACGAGCAGGTTGTTGACGTCGAGCAGGAACCGCAGGCGGTCGCGCTCCTCGAGAAGGTCGCGCTCGTACCGTTGTGCCTGTTCCCAGTTGATGCCGTTGTCCACGGCGATGGCCACCACGGCCGCGATCTGGGCCATGAACGCGGCGATGTCGTCGGCGTAGGGCACCGGAGAACGGCTGCCGAACGCCAGAACACCGACGCGCCGGTGTGCGGTCGTCAGCGGCAGCCAGCACGCCACCTTTCGCCCCTTGCTGCGCAGGAACGAGGGACCCGGGGGTAATGGGCCTTCCTCCGGGATCACCATCACGGTTCCCTGCTGCGTCTCCCAGACCACGGCCGCCGGACCCTGGTCGGCAATCGGCACCGAGGTGAACGGCATCATCATGTCCAGCGGCTCCAGCACGACGAGCCGCATTTCGCTGGTTGGTTCGTCGTGCAGCAGCAGGGCCAGGTAGTCGAAGGGGACGACCTCGTGAAGTTGATCAGCCAGCACCTCGAACAGCTCGGCCATCGTCTTGTGGCCGGAGAGCGTCTTCGAGATGCGCAGCAGCGCGTCGTAGCGCGAGAGATTCGCTGAGGCGACAGCGTCTGCGTCTGCCATGAGTTGATCGCCAGGCTGGGCAATCAAATGGTGAAGCCGGAGGAAGGGAGTGTCAAGTTTCTGCGCGGGCCGTTTCTGCGCGGGCCGCGGTGCCCTCGTCGTCGGGCACAAATCAAGACGAGCGTTGGGCGAGCATCGGCCCGCGAGCGAAATGTGGAGACCAGGGCGGCTTCACCGTGAGCCGGCGGTATCATCGCGTATGCCTCGAACGAGCCCAGGGGGTTCATGCGCGCTGTGCGCCGCGCCGTTGACCAGACGTGGTGCGGGCGCCCATGCGGACGCGTGCGCGCCTGCCCACGATGCCGCCACGGGATCACTCGGCCCGGTCGGACGACTCCGGATCGGGGCCATCGGCGCCCGCGAGTACTGGCTGGACGTCGAGGCGCGACTGGATGCCACGCTCTCCAGCGTCGATGGATTCCTCAGACGGATTTGGCTGGAATGCTGCGGGCACCTGAGCATGTTCGAAATTGGCCGTGTCCGTCCGGCTGCTGGCTCGCAACGACCCGCCGGCATGGACGTGCGGCCTCTGCGGTAAGGCGGCGACGCTGATTTGTTGCCTCCACGAAACCGACGATAGTCCGTTCGTGTGCGCAACGCATCGCAAGGTCCATCGGTGTCCAGGTCGCGCCTTCCTGCCGGTCGTCAACTCACCGCGGATGGGCGTGTGCGCCTATTCGGGATGACCAAGCCCCTCGACGAACGAGAGCTCGCGATGTTCAAGAGGAGCGGCGTCGCAAGGCTCGCACCCGAATCGCCAGCCACGCGATAACGTTGTCGACACAAGGCTACCCGGCCGGTCTACGTTTCTAGGCAGGCGACATGACGGACCTCGCGACATTGCGGCGTGGGCGGAAGTCGTTCGAGCAACGGGCATGGGCCGAATCGTATCGGCAACTGCAAGCCGCTGATCGCGACGCACCGCTCGACGCCGAAGACCTCGAGCGATTCGCGATCGCGGCCCACCTGGTGGGCCGCGATGACGAGTGCGAGACCGCCACCGCACGCGCGCATCAGGCCTTCCTCGATCGCGGAGACCGTGAAGGGGCTGCTCGAGCGGCGTTCTGGCTCGGTTTTTCTCTCATGGAACGGGGCGCTATCGCTCCCGCATCCGGCTGGTTCGCAAGAGCCGGCCGCGTGTTGGATGAGGGGCAGCTCGACTGCGCCGTCCGAGGCTATCTGCTGATCCCCGTCGCCATCAGATGCACCGTCCAGGGTGATCCCTCTGCGGCGCACGCCACATTCAGCCAGGCGGCGGAGATCGCTCGCCGCTTTGCGGATCGCGATCTGGCGTCGGTGGCCTGCCACGGACGTGGTCGCGCGCTCATCCGCCTCGGACGCTTTGCCGAAGGCGTCGCGCTCCTCGATGAAGCGATGGCTTCGGTGATCGCAGGTGAGGTGACCCCACTCGTGGCCGGCGATGTCTACTGCAGCGTGCTGGAAGGCTGTCGGGAGACGTTCGATCTGCGGCGCGCGTATGAATGGACGGCCTCGCTCGCGCAGTGGTGCGCGACGCAGCCGGATCTCGTGCGCTATCGCGGCGAGTGTCTGCTCTACCGCGCGGAGGTCCTGCAGCTGCGGGGCCAGTGGAACGAGGCCGCGCGCGACGCACAGGGCGCGTGTGATCTCTTTGATCTCGCGGACGGCGGCGGGAGCGGCGTTCTATCGCTGCGGCGAAGTCCATCGACTTCGAGGCGAGTTAACCAAGGCGGAAGAAGCCTACACGCGTGCGCACGAGCGCGGACGTCAGCCGCAGCCAGGACTGTCGCTGCTCCGTCTGGCGCAGGGTCAGATCGACGCGGCGGCCGCGTCGATCAGGAGCGTTCTCCTCGATACACAGGAACAGATCAGCCGCGCCAGGATGCTGCCTGCCGCCGTCGAGATTCTGCTGGCCGCTGAGGATCTCGCTGCGGCGCGCGCGGCTTCGGCAGAATTGTCGGCGATCGCCCTCACTTTCGGCGCGCCGCTGCTGGCCGCAGCGTCCGCGCACGCCACCGGCGCGGTGCTCCTTGCGAACGGCGACATCGAAGCGGCTTCAACGTCACTGCGGCAGGCGTGCGAGACCTGGCGCGAGCTGGAGATGCCGTACGAAGAAGCGCACACCTGTCTGCTGCTGGCCGCCGTCTGTGAACGGCGAGGCGATCAGGACGGTCGCCGGCTCGAGGTCGAAGCTGCGCGACGACGGTTCAAGCAGCTCGACGCCGTGCAGTGCCTCGCGCGCATCGCCGAGCAATCGGAGCGCGCCTCGCGTCAGCGAATCGGCTCGCTCAGCGAACGCGAGGCGCAGGTCCTTCGGCTGCTCGCGGCCGGCAAGACGAATCGCGCCATCGCCGACGAGCTTTTCATCAGCGAAAAGACTGTCGCCCGGCACGTGAGCAACATCTTCGCCAAGCTGGGCGTGTCGAGCCGTGCGGGCGCGACCGCCTGGGCCTTCCAGCACCACCTCATGTGAGGCGTACGCAGAAATACCCAATTTCAAGGCAACCTCAATTTTGGGTATTCCGTCGGATGCGCCAGGCCTCGGGCCTCGAATAGCCTCTGTGTCGACGCGGAGGCTCAGATGTACGACGCCATCATCGTCGGCGCGCGGTGTGCGGGCTCGCCGACCGCCATGCTCCTGGCGCGACAGGGATTCAAGGTGCTGCTCGTCGACCGAGCCACCTTCCCGAGCGATACCATCTCGACGCACATCCTCTGGCCTCACGGCGCCGAGATCCTGGCGCGGTGGGGTCTCCTCGGCACGCTGGCGGCGACAGGTGCACTGCCGATCTGCCGGCACATGACGTTCGATGTCGGCCCGTTCGCCCTTCGCGGCGCCGTTCCCGACGCCAACGATGGTATGGGCGGGTTTTGTCCTCGTCGTACCGTGCTCGACAGTCTCCTGGCGACTGCAGCGGCCGAGGCCGGCGTCGAGGTTCGGGAGGGTTTCACCGTCGACGACTTGCTGGTGAACGACGACAGCGTCGTGGGCGTTCGAGGCCATGGAAGAGATGGAGGGCCAGTCGAGGAGCACGCCCGGATGGTGATCGGCGCCGATGGCGTGAACTCCTTCGTCGCACGATGCGGTACGAGCTGCGCAGTACGACGTTCGCCCGGTGGCCGCGTGCGGCTACTACTCGTACTTCAGCGGCGTCAGACAAGACGATATCGAGCTGTACGTGCGGGACCACCACGCCTTCGGTGGCGCGCCGACCAACGATGGTCTCCACCTCGTGATGGTGAACTGGCCGGCCAGGGACTTTCCCACCGTGCGCGCCGACATCGAGGCGCACGTGTGGCGGGCGCTCGAGTCCGCCCCCGACTTCGTTGCTCGCGTGCGCGAGGGCCGTCGCGAGGACAAGTGGTACGGCACGGCAGGCGTGCCCGGCTACTTCCGCAAGCCGTATGGCAAAGGATGGGCACTCGTCGGCGACGCGAGCTACAACAGAGATCCGATTACCGCGCAGGGCATCAGCGACGCTTTCATCGAGGCCGAGATGCTCGCGACGGTCCTCAGCACGGTGTGGTCCGGCGCCGATACGCTCGAAACCCGACTGGCGGCGCACGAGGCGGCGCGCAACGAGCGGGTGCGACCGATGTATGAGTTCACCGGTCAGCTGGCCGCACTCGAGCCCCCTCCGCCCGAGATGCGGGCTCTCTTCGGCGCGCTCCAAGGCAACCAGGACGCCACCAACGCCTTTCTGTCTGCAATCACTGGCGCCATCCCGCTGCCCGATTTCATGTCGGACGAGAATGTCGGCCGCATCATGGCTGCCGCGAGGGACGTGGAGTTCCACAGCTGAACGACGATCCGAGAGAGGAGTGATGTCATGTACCTGATCCGTGAGGTCCTCAACTGCAAACCCGGGAAGGTCCGCCAGATGGTGGAAAAGTTCAAACAGATCTCGATGGTGCTGAAAGAACTGGGGCACGAACCGATGCGCCTTCTCACGGATGTGACGGGCGAGCCCTATTGGACCATCATCGCCGAGGCGACGGTCGAGAAGATCGATGACTTCTTCGCCATGGAGCAAACCCTCATGGCCAACGAGACTCTCCAGAAGACGATGGCTGACTATCACGACCTCGTGGCCAGCGGGCGGAGGGAAATCTATCGAATCGAGAGCTGACGCCGTGAGTGATCGGCACCTCGGAACCGTGGTCATCGGCGGAAGCCAGTCAGGTCTGGCTGTGGGGTATTACCTCAAGCAACGGGATCTGTCGTTCGCGATCCTGGACGAGCACGACCGGATCGGCGATGCCTGGCGGAAGAGGTGGGATTCGCTGCGGCTCTTTACGCCCGGCCGTTACGACGGACTGCCGGGGATGCCCTTTCCGGGATCGCCCTCCTCCTATCCGACCAAGGACGAGACCGCCGACTATCTCGAGGCTTATGCCCGCGAGTTCGAACTCCCTTTTCGAGCCGGAGTCAAAGTCGAAAGACTGTCCAAAGCGGGAAATCGATTCGAGGTGAGCTGGGGCGAGCACACGCTATTCGCCGAGAACGTCGTCGTGGCGACCGGCGCGTTCAACACTCCGAGGGTTCCGGCATTCGCACGCGAGCTGGATGGGAGCATCGTCCAACTCCACTCCAAGGAGTACCGCAATCCGTCCCAAATTCAGAAAGGAGCAGTGCTCGTCGTGGGCGCCGGGAACTCCGGAGCGGAGATCGCGATCGAGCTCGCTCCTCACCACAAGACATGGTTATCCGGCCCGGACACGCGGCAGGAACCCGCCCGCGCCGGAAGTCCTCTCGATCACCTGATCACGCCCCTCATGTGGTTCGTGGCGACGCAGTTGACGGTCAAGACGGCGCTTGGACGAAAGCTCCGCGACCACTTTATCGACCCCCCGCGTGGAATCCCTCTGGGGCGGGTGCGACAAAAAGATTTTGCCCCCGCAGGCATCGGACGAGTGCCGCGAATGACCGCCGTGAGGAAGGGATATCCTCTCCTGGAAAATGGAACGGTCCTCGAGGTGTCGAACGTCATTTGGTGCACCGGATACGCACCCCATTACGACTGGATCGATCTGTCGCTGCGAACCCACGGCGGGCTTCCCATTCACGATCGGGGCATCGTCGAGTCCTGTCCAGGTCTCTACTTCGTCGGGCTCCTGTTCCTCTACTCGCTGAGCTCGGCGCTGTTGGGCGGTGTGGGACGCGATGCCAAGCACATCGTCGAACACATCGTTTCAACGCGGCCCACAGGAATGGGGTAGAGGCACCCTGAGATCCAGAGCTGGAACGTGCACGGAATACTCCGCAGGGGTCAGCACTCGGCGTCGAGGTCGAGCAGCCGGCGGGCGTCGAGGAGATCGGGCGTGTCGAAGCCCTCCTTGAACCTTTGATAGACAGAGAGGACCACGTCGCGCGCCGGTTCGTCCCGGCCGCGGCCCCGGCGTAACCGGGTGAGACTCATGGCCGCACGCAATTCGAGCGAAAGCGCGTCCTGCCGGCGCGCAATCGCGAGCGCCTGCGTGAAGCACTCCTCGGCCGCGCGCACGCCCGCCTCGTCTGGCGCGCCTCGCAAGAGGCGCTCTCCCCGGAGCCGATACACCTCGGCTTCGTACATGCGTTCGCCGGTGGCCTGGACCAGCGCCAGGGCGTCGTCGAGGAGGCCACGCCCCGGGTCCTCATCATTCATGTCCTTATTGGCGGGCGGGATCGCCTCGGCCAGCAGTGTCAGGAACTGCGGCAACATGAGCTTCGCGCCGGTGCCCTGCCACGTCGCTAGCCCTTGGCGGATTTCGTCGGCAGCCCGCTGATCGCTGTCCCTCCCAATCAACGCCCAGCCTCGAACGATCTGCCCCATGGCGGTGTAGAGCAGCAGCCCGTGCTCGGCAGCCAGGTCCAGCGCGGCCTCCGCGTAGTGCTGCGCCATCGGTCGTTCGCCGCGAAGTTGATGCAGCACCGCCGCGAAGAGGAGCGCGTGCGCCAATCCGTGCGGTTCCGAGAGACGTCGCGCGAGCGTGACCGCTTCCTGAAGCCGGACGACCGCGCGATCGGGCTCGCCGACGAACCAGTGGCACCATCCCGCGAAGCACCGCACGGCCACGGCTGGATTGAGCGGCTCGATGAAGGGGCCGACGTCATCCTGTTCGGGATCGTAGAGCGACAGCATGTTGTCGAAGTGTTCCAGCGCGAGCCGGAAGTTGCCCTGATGGGTGCTCGTGACCTCCATCGCCCAGTGGCCTCGCGTCGCGACGCCCGGGTAGGAGATCCGCTCGGGACGCTGGAGCAATTCGGTGGCGATGTCCAGCGCGGTCGCGAGATCGCCCTTCATGATGCTGGAACGTCCACAACCCCCAGAACACCTGCGAGATCTCCGGCGTCGTGCCGAGCCGATTGCACAGCTCGTGCGCCCTGGCGTACACGCTGCCGACTTCCGGTGCGGCATATCCTTCTGTCGCAATCAGCGGCACGCCGAGCGCGATCTGCAATCGCAGCTCCTGACGCGCGCGCTCGTCCGAATCCGGCAACGTCGCGAGCAGCTCCAATCCGCGCCGCGACACCGCGATTGCTTCGCGATACGCGGACCGATGCATCGCGTTGACGGCTGCCTGCTGGAGGTATCGCACGGCCCGCTCGTGCTCCCCGGCCTGCTCGAAGTGCATCGCCAGCTCCGCGGCAATCTCGGTCACGCGCGGCCCGTACGCCTCTTCCCCGCGATGAGCGACGCGTCTGTGCAGCAACATGCGTCGCGATGTCGACAGCCGGTTGTACAGGACCTGGCGGTAGACCGCGTGCACGAACGCGAACCGGCCGCTCGCCTGCCCGTTCGGTAGAACCTGTGCGCCGCTCTCTTTGATGAATTGGTGACGCCGGCTCAACTCCTCGCAGCGCGATTCGATCTCTCCCGCGTCCTCTTCCAACGCGGCGGACACGGCGATGACCGGAAACTCGTGGCCGGCGACACTGGCGGCTTCAAGCGTGCGCTGATCCCGCTCGTCGAGACGGTCGAGTTGAGCTTCGATCAGCTGGCGAATCGACTCGGGCACGCCGACTTTCACGCGATTGATCGGCACCGTCAATCGCCAGCAGCCGTCCTGCAACTCGATGAAGTGCTCGGCGATCAAGTGCTCGATCGTGTTCACCATGAAGAGCGGATTGCCCTCCGTCCGCTCGTGGATGACCGCGACGAGATCCTCTGGAAACGTATTCACGGGAAATCGCGCCGCGATGTGCTGTCTCACGGCGTCCCGCGTCAGATACTCGAGCGGCAGCTCCTCGCATTCCCCTCTGGCAAAGAGTTCCTGCTTCACCGCTTTGAGCGGATGCCGGCTGGCGATCAACTCGGCCGGCCGGTAGGTGCCGACCACCATCAAGTGCGCGGCCCTCCGACGGCGGGCGATGTACGAGATCAAGTCCAGTGTCGAGAGGTCGCTCCAGTGCAGGTCCTCCAGAACGAGCACGAGCGCCGAGTGCGACGTCAGCGCGTCGAGCGCCTGGCCCATCTCCCGGAGCATCCGCTCGCGCGTCGTGCCGAGCACCTCGCGGCCGAAGAGCTCGCGATCGGCCGGCGTGACGACCGATGGCATCTGCATCAGCCACATCGGTGCCTGCGTGCGCAGCACGTCCGCGACCTGCGGGTCGTCGAGGCACAACTGCCGAATCGCGTCCAGGAGGGGCAGGTACGCCTCGCTCATCCCGTACTGCTCCAGACACTGCCCATGGCAGATCCGCACGGTGCGGTCGGACGCGACGCTCTGCACGAAGGTTTCGACCAGCGTCGTCTTGCCGATGCCGGCCTCTCCGGTCACGAACACGACCTGGCAGTCGCCGCCACGCGCCTTGTTCAGCCACGCGTGCATTTGCGCGAGCGCGTGCTCCCGGCCGACGAAACCGACGGCCGCGCTCTGCGGAGGCGGAGATGAAGTGTCTGCATCAGGACTGATCTGTCCGATGAACCGGTAGCCGCGACGATGGGACGTTTCGATGAAGCGCGGCGACTTGGAATCGTCCGAAAGCGCCTCGCGAATCTGACGGATCGCGACCTTCAGCACGGCATCCCCGACAAACGTGTCCTGCCAGACCGCGCCGATCAGTTGCTCTTTCGTGACAAGCTGTCCGGCCTGCGACAGCAGGTGCGCGAGCACCGCGAACGCCTTGGGCCTGAGCTTGATGGCGCGCGAGCCTCTCCAGAGACACTCGTTGACCGGATCGAGGGCGAACGGTGGGAAGTGGATGCGAGGTTTGGCCGCCACGTGGGGACCGCGCGTAACCGAAGCTTTACCGCGACGCTATGACTGACACGCCATAACCCAGCTATTGTCCTTGGTTAATGGGGGGTTGGCAATCACGGGCCGCGTTCGTCATTCAATTTCGGGAAGGCACCGACATCGAGGCGGGTCGGGTCGAAGGCAAGGTCGAGCACATCGCCTCGTTCAAAGCCTCGCGGTTTCAGTCGCTCGATGAGCTGCTCGCGTTCGTCGCCCGCATACTCGCCGAGTGTAAGGACCGTGACTCCGACTAACACCTCTACCGACGATGTCCCGGAAACTCCACTTCGCGCGGTCATGTCCGGCCTGTTGCGGGCGGGCCAGGCGTTTCGCACAGCTTGGGGAGACCAAGTGAGGCGACAAACGGTTATGAAGGAGCACCTGTGAAGATCGAGAGGGTATCGGGCGAGTACTTCGAGCGGTACGGCATCGTCGGCCGGAGCCGCGCGATCGCCGATCTGATTCACATGATCGAGCTCGTGGCGTCCACGCGCAGCACCGTGTTGATCACGGGCGAAACCGGCACCGGCAAGGAGCTCGTGGCGAGCGCGGTGCACAGACGCAGCGAGCAGCGCCACATGCCGTTCGTCAAAGTGAACTGCGCGGCGATTCCGGACACGCTTCTGGAATCAGAGCTGTTCGGCCACGTGAAGGGCGCGTTCACCGGAGCGGCCGCCGCGAAGCGGGGCAAGTTCGCCCTGGCCAACGGCGGATCGATCCTGCTCGATGAAATCGGCACCATGGGCGCGACGTTGCAGGCCAAGCTGCTGCGCGTCCTGCAGGAGCGCGAGATCGAGCCGCTCGGATCGGAACGCACCGAGCGGGTGGACGTTCGCGTCATGGCCGCGACGAACCGCCACCTCGGTCAGCTCATGGCGGAGAAGCAATTCCTGGAGGATCTCTACTACCGTCTGAACGTGATCCCGCTCGTGGTGGCGCCGCTTCGCGAGCGCGCCGAAGATATCCCCATGCTGATGGCGTACTTCCTCCACAAGCATGCGACGCGGAACGGCCGGCCGATCGAGGACGTCGACGACGACGTCGTGTCGCTGCTGCAGGAGTACCACTGGCCGGGCAACGTGCGGGAGCTCGAGAACGCGATCGAACGGGCCGTGGTCCTGACGACGGGCGCGACCGTTACTCGCGAGGTCATCATGCTCGCGACGGCCGGCGCCAGCGCGCAGCCCGGCACCATCCCCTCGTTCAGGCTGCAGCAGAACCTCGAGTGGATGGAACGCGAGACGATTCGGCGGGCGCTGGCCATGTCGCCGGCGAAGAAACAGGCCGCCAGCCTCATGGGCATCAGCTCGCGCGCACTGTCCTACTACCTGACGAAATACACCAAGCTCGATCAGGCCGCCGCGCGGCCCGATGCCGAGCTGGCCAGCGCCTCGACGACCACCGCGACCTGACCCTCGAGCGGCGACGTGCCGCCTGCCGGCGCGCGCGCGTGTACGATGCCTCTCAGATGGCCGCCCAGGCGCCGTTCCTGACGCTGCACGTCACGCCGCACGGCAATCTCGTTGCGGCGCCTGAAGAGGCGGCGCCGCCCATCGACCCGGCCGCGGCGGAGCGCCTCGGCGCCGCCTTTGCGGGTGGCGCCGGCCCTGGTCTGCTCCAGCTTGGCGCGTCGGAGGTCACGACGCCGCTGCCGGCGGCGATCGCGTTCTGGCGCGCCTTCGCGGCGCGCTACGTGACGGCGGTCTGCCACGCACCCGAGGGCGCCGGGCGGACTGCCGTGGAGCCGCCGGCGGCCCATGAACTGACCGACATGGCGGCCGCCGCGCCGCCCATGACCGGCCTCGAGTACGTGAACGCCGATGCGCTGGCGGCGCTGTGGACGGCGCTCGACACCGCGTTTCGCGTCGCGTTCGCGCAGTCAGCGCGGCCGCTTCAAGCGTTCCTTCACGACCGGCATCCGGCCTGGAGCGTCGTCGGCCGGGTGCATTTCAATCTCGCGGAATACAAGCTCGATCCCGAGACGCCGTTCGCGTTTCTGGCCTCATACACGACGTCGCTCTCGGCCTCCGGCGCCCCCCAGCATGCGCCGCTCGGCCGGGCGCTGACCGAGTACGCCGGAGCGGCCAACCGTTCGCAGTTGCTTGCGCTCCTGCTACCGATTCAACGCGCCGCCGAGGCGTGCGACTGGCTGAAGGCAATGGTGGACAACGGCGACGTCTTCCATCCGCTGCGGTGGACCGCTGCCGACGCCTATCGCTTCCTGCAATCGGTGCCGCAATTCGAGGCCGCGGGCTTGGTCGTGCGTCTGCCCGCGTCGTGGCAGACCGGGCGGCCGCCGCGCCCGCGGGCGACGGCGACGATCGGCACGAAGGCGCCGGCCGGACTCGGCACGAGCGCGCTCCTCGACTTCCACATGGACGTCACGCTCGATGGCGAGACGCTGACGAAGAAGGAACTCGCCTCGCTTCTCGCGGCCACCGACGGACTGCACCTCGTCCGCGGACGATGGATTGAGGTGAAACGCGACGCGCTGCGGCGGATGATCGACGAGTTCGAGCGCATCGAGCGGCTGTCGAAGGCCCACGGCGTCACGTTCGCCGAAGCGATGCGCCTCGTGGCCGGCGCCGTGCCGGGCCAGGACCCGGATGAGCGCGGGGTGACGCGCGAGTGGTCGGAGGTGACCGCGGGCGCGTGGCTGCGCGACATGCTCGCGGGATTGCGGAGTCCCGAGGGACTCGCGCGCATCGACCTCACGGGAGCGACCGAGGCCGGCCCGCGGCTCCAGGCGACCCTGCGGCCCTATCAAGAGGTCGGCGTGCGTTGGCTCCATCTGCTCTCGTCGCTTGGCCTCGGCGCGTGCCTGGCCGACGACATGGGTCTCGGCAAGACGATCCAGGTGCTGGCGCTGGTGGCGGGCCGCACGGCGCCGGCCGGACGCACGGCCTCGCTGGCGACCCCCACCAGCGTCCCACGCTCATCGTCGCGCCCGCCTCGCTCGTCGCCAACTGGACGGCCGAGATGGCGCGATTCACCCCCGCACTTCGCGTGCTCGTCGCACACCCTTCAGCGATGCCGCGCGCGGAGCTTGCCGCCGTCGATCCCGCCTCGCTCGCGTCGGACACGGACGTGGTCGTCACGAGCTACGGCACGCTCGTGCGCGTGCCGTGGATGGCGGCCGCGCGCTGGGATCTCGTCGTGCTGGACGAGGCGCAGGCCATCAAGAATCCAGCCGCGCGGCAGACCCGGGCGGCGAAGGCGCTCGATGCGCGCGCGCGGATCGCGCTGACGGGCACGCCGGTAGAGAACCGCCTGACCGACCTGTGGTCGATCTTCGACGCGATCAACCCCGGCCTGCTCGGCGCGCACCAGACGTTCGCGCGCTGGACGAAGTCGATGGCGGCCTCGGCGCAGCCGACGTTCGGCCCGCTGCGCGAACTCGTGCGTCCCTACATCCTCCGGCGGATGAAGACCGATTCGGCGGTCATCCGCGATCTGCCGGCCAAGACGGAAGTGCCGGCGTTCTGCCCGCTGTCGGCGCGCCAGGCGGCGCTCTATCAGCAGGGCGTCGACGAGCATGGCGCGCCGGCTCGAGACGGTGTCCGCCATGGAGCGGCGGGGCCTCGTGCTCGCGTTCCTCATGCGCTTCAAGCAGATCGCCAATCACCCGTCGCAATGGCTCGGCGACGGGAGGTGGACCGAGGCCGACAGCGGCAAGTTCCGGCGGCTGCGTGAGATCGCGGAGACCATTGCGGCACGCCAGGAAAAGGTGCTGGTCTTCACGCAATTCCGCGAGATCACCGGCGCGCTCGCCGCGCTGCTGGGATCCGTATTCGGCCGGCCGGGTGCGGTGCTCCACGGCGGTACGCCCGTCGCCCAGCGGCGCACACTTGTGACGCGGTTTCAGCAGGACGAGGCGACGCCGTTCTTCGTGCTGTCCCTGAAGGCTGGCGGCACCGGACTCAATCTCACGGCGGCCTCGCATGTCATACACTTCGACCGCTGGTGGAATCCGGCCGTCGAGGACCAGGCCACGGACCGCGCGTTTCGGATTGGCCAGACGAAGCCGGTGCTCGTCCACAAGTTCCTGTGCCGCGGCACGGTCGAGGAGAAGATCGATGCGCTGATCGCGTCGAAGCGCCGGCTCTCGGACGAGGTGCTCGCGGGCGGCGGCAGCGCCGAGCTGGCGCTGACCGAGATGCCTGACGATGAACTGCTGCGGCTGGTCAGGCTCGACATTCACCGGGCAGCGGCGGAGGCATGAGATGGCGAGACGCAGGCGCAATCCTGCCCGGTGGGTGAACGTGGACGTCTGGTACTCGTACATGTACGGCTTCGCGCCGTACGTCACCGCCGCGTCGCGCCGGGCGCAGGCGCGCCCGCCGGCTGGCCCAGCTCCGCAAGAAAGGACGGCCGGTCGCGCCGGTCGTCATCGAGGGTCGCAAGATTGCGACGACGTTCTGGGGCGCCTCGTGGTGCGACAACCTCGAACGGTACAGCGACTTCGCCAACCGTCTGCCGCGTGGACGCAGCTACGTTCGCCAGGGATCGGTGGTCGACCTGCAGATCGCGCCGGGGGTCGTCACGGCGCTGGTCAGCGGGTCGGATCTCTATGACGTGCGCGTCGCCGTCGCGGCGCTGCCGGCGACACGTTGGCGGGCCGTCTGTCGCGACGTGTCCGGCGCCATCGACTCGGTCATCGAGCTTCTGCAGGGGCGACTCTCGGACCGCGTCATGACGCGTCTGTGCGCGGACGGCACAGGCTTGTTTCCGTCGCCGCCGCGAGATCCACTTCGAGTGCAGTTGTCCGGACGCCGCGTACATGTGCAAGCACGTCGCCGCCGTGCTCTACGGCATCGGCGCCCGGCTCGATCGGGAGCCCGGCCTGCTCTTCACGCTGCGGCAGGCCCGGGAAGCCGATCTCGTCGGGGGCGCTGGCGCGCGGGCGGCCGCGTCGCTCGTCTCCAGGCGCGGCGGCACGCCCGGCGCTCAGCGCATCGCGGACGAAGCGTCACTGTCGGAGGTCTTCGGAATCGATGTGGCGGCTGGATCGCCGGCCGCCGCGCGCGGCCGGAAGAAGACCTCGCCGCGTCCCAGCGCGAGCGGACGAGGCCCGGCGAAGACGCCGCCGGCTCCGGTCTCCGCGGCCAAAGGCACAGGGCGGCTGACGGCCGCCGAGCGCCGGAAGACCTCCGAACGCCTGCGCAAGTCCTGGGCGGCCCGACGACGGGCGCTGAAGAAAGGCTGAGCGCGAGCGCGCCTTGGCGCTGGAGTCCGTGTCGGCGTCTTCGGCCGGCGATGCATTGCTCCAGACGTCAATCGACGCCGGGCCGCGCGACCGCGTGACGATCGCCCGTCGATTGGGCTATCGATCAAGCCATCGCTCGAATTCCGCCTGCATCGCGGGAAAGCGACGAGTACGTCGTACGGACGCCGGCTGCCCATGCTGCCGTCTCGGGCCCACGGTCGACGGCCACACAGCTCGCAACCAAGCGAACGGCATGCTCGTAGTGACGCCGGCGTTTCTCTTTCGTCACACCGGCCGCGCGCTTCTCCGCGGCCGTCCGTAGAGCCTTCACCAGAGCGGCGCGAGCGACCGAACCGGTGGGCGGCCGAATGTCGGCGCCCGAGACGATTTCGGTCAAATCGCGAACCGCCAGATGGGGCGCGACAGATACCAAGTTCTGCGCGTCCGGATCTGTCGGCCACCCGTCAAGGTCAACGACCTCGGCGTCAGCGGCGGCGGCCAAGCTCGGCGGACCAACCGCCAGGACGGTGCCCTTCGGCGTTATGAGATGAGCCAATAACCAGAACCCGAGGTGGCCAGGGTGTTCTTCGTGCGCCCACCCCAAACCCGGCGCTGCCACTAGCAGGCGCGCAGCCTGTTCCGGGTGCCCCGAAAGCACGTGGAGCAAGACCCGCTGCCGGTGGTTTCTCTTGGGGCAGGTCCTCAAGGCCTTCTTGACCCGCTCGTTCAGGGCGCGCCGGCTCGACGAGCTGTCCAGCCAACGGCAGAGGCGGAGCAGCGTTGGGCTCGCCCGCCACGCCCGCTCGAGTCTCACCGGTACGTCGTCCCGACGCAGCTGTTGAGCCGCGAGCGCCGTGCTGTCCAGCAACTCCGCCCGGACAAGAACCGTGCGCGCCATCTTCGCGGCCTCTTCAAAGGCGCGAAGAGATCTCATTCCAGTCGCCCGTCTGCCGAACGCTCTTGCACCAGGCCCGTAGGTCGTGCGGTCGTCGCGTGCTCCGTGCCAGGCGGGCGAGCCCATCCGTCCCGTCGAGCCGCAGCGTCACCTCGCTCAGCCAGCGGTCGGGATCGGTCTCCCAATCGTCCGCCCGCTCGCCCGTTGCGCGCGCGGTCACGAGCGATCGCCATTCGGACAGGAACTCCGCCAGGCCGGGGAGCGGCTCAACAGCGACGCGTTCCAGTTCACGAATCGGCGTCCAGAAATGGCCTTCTGTGCGCACGGCGTCGAGCGCGGCGAGCACGGCCTCGGCCCGCTCCGGCGGCGTCGACGTCATATAGGCCGCCACGACATACTGCGCGGCGCAGTCAGCGAGGTCGACGTGGAGGACTTCGTCGAGCATCTCGTGCTGGCCCAGGTAGATTTCGCCTGCGCTCACCGGCACCAACAGCGCCCTGAAGATCGCCAGCGTCGCTGTGTAGTCCCGGGCAAGAAACGCGTGGCTGCCCTCGCGCAGGTACTCGATCAACCTCCTCCGGATCCGCCTGTCCCGTTCGGATGGCGGCCGCCGCGAAGGTCGTGACTTCCGACACGAGCCGCGCCGAGGGACTTGGCGGCTTCCATCCTGAGCGACCGCGCGCGGCGCGGTTGATCAGGGCGTGAACGAGACGGGCGCGCGCGTCCTCCTCGAGCCAGGGAAGAACCTCTCGCACGACGGCACGGAAGCCATCGACATCGAGCGCCGACAGCGCCTTCCCAATCAGTGCCTCGTCCTTCATGAGGTGCCAAGCTCCCAGCCAAGGACGGTCGTCATGAAGTCGCGGAGCGGGCTTTCGGCCACATACTTCCGGATCAGAACCCGGATTTCATCTGCCCTCCCCACACGTCGCGCGGCATTCATCGTCTGCGTGTGGGCGCTGTGGACGTCGAGGGCGGTGATCTCATAGCCGTACCCCTGCGCCAGCCAACGGATCGCTGTCACGCCAGCCTCGAGCGCGAACGTCGGGTTCGTCTCGGCGAAATCGCGGGCGGCGCGCGTCAGCGTCTGCGGCGAGCAGGGCGTCAGATTCGCCAGCGCAATGGCCTTCTCGAACAGCTTCGCGTCCTTGGCGGCGGCGAACCACTTGCCTTCCTCACCCGGGGTTTCCGCCACGAGGTCGTCGAGCACCGTGGCAGGCTCCCGTTCCGGATACTTTCTGAGGACGGCGCGAAACCAGGCCGCATACGTCGCCCCTCGATTCGCCATGAGCGCGTAGCGGCGATAGGCCGTGTCCCGATGGCCAGCCGCCAACAGGATCGCCTCGCACACCCGGGCGACAGCGACGGGGCTGTCATTCAGGCCGCGCCCTTCCTCAGCGTACCGGACCGCATCGGCCGGACGCCCCATCGCCGCGAGCGCCTTCACACCGTACTGGCGGTAGTGCCAGATCGTGCGCGGGTTGATCGCGAGCAAGTCCAGGATCTCCTGATGCCGCCCGGCGGCCAGCAGGGCGCTGAGGCACACGGTGGTCCCGTGGAAGTACCCACGGACGCTCGGGTCGGGATCGAACGCCATCCGGCAGAGGCCGATCAACCGGTCAGCCCACTGAGCAGCCACGGCCGGCGATCCACAGAGTTCGCCCCAGTAGTCTCCGAGCGCCTCGATATACGGAATCTGATCGGCCTGGTAGGCGTCCCACAGGCGTTCGAGCCACCGGTCGCGCGTCTTCGGATCCGCTTGCGCGGACGCGACAATCTTCACCATCGCGTCGATGGCCTGGTTGACGGCTGACCCGATCGCGCCGGAGGAGCTGTCGACGTTTTCGAGGGCGGGCGAGAGTCGCTCCAGCAGGAGGACGGCGCCGTTGGCGGCGAGCAGCTTGTCGTGCCGGGCTACGACCCGGATCTCAGAGACCGCTTCTTTGAGTCGTGAAATCGCGGGCTGTGACCGCCATCCGAACGCGTGCCGGCGGAAGCGGCTGCAGAACCTCCACTTGTCTTGCGTTCGTGCGCGTGGCACGCCTGATTCTGCCTCAGATGCCAAAGCCGCTGTAGAGGAAGAACGCTGTCAGGCTTCCGCCCGCAACGCATCGGTCGGATTGATCGCAAGGGCGCGCCGGAGGGGCAGAGCGCAGGCCGCGACGCCAGCGATCAGCATGATGACGTCGGCGCCGATCAGCATCAGCACCGGCGTCCGGGATGCGAAATCGATCTTCAGCGCCACCACGGCGCTGCCGGCCACGATGCCCGCGGCGATTTGCAGGAACGCGCGCGTGAAGATGGCAGAGACGATGCGAGCCGGCGGCGAGCCCAGGGCCACGCGAATGCCGATCTCCCGCGTCCGGCGTGCGACGATGAACGACATCAGCGCGTGGATGCCGGAGGCCGAGAGCAGCAGCACCAGGAATGAGACGACACCGGCGACGTAGGTCACCGTCCAGGTGAGCGTCGCTCCGCGGCCGCCGGCGTCGCTCAGCAGGTGCACGTCGGTCGACTGCATCTCGGGATCCACGGCGTTGGCCAGCACGCGCAGCCGCGGTGCGAAGCTCGTCGCATCGGGGACCCGCACCGCCACGCTGAGATTCGTGCCCGGCTGAAGCAGCGCCGGATGATAGATGGCCGCCTGTTCCGACGGCTCCGGCATCTGCCAGCCGACATCCCTGACCATCCCGACGATCTCGTACCACCCATCGTCTGCCACCGCCCCGTCCTCCTCGCTGTGGGTGATGCGAATGCGCTGGCCCACTGGATTGTGATCGCCCAACACCAGATGCGTGAACGACTGGTTCACGATGAGGACGTTGCCGCGTTCGACATCCAGCGGCGAGAAATTCCGGCCCGCGACGACAGCGCTCCCAAATGCCGCGAAGAAGCCTGACGACACGTGCGCGAGCGTACTGACGCGCAGACCTGTCGCCGGCGCCCCGGCGGCGGTGCCGACCTCGACGCTGCACTTGGACGTGTCCATCACCGGCAGGCGGTCGGCGAACGCCACCTGCTCGACGCCGGGCTCGGTGCGCAGGCGCCGCTCGAGTTCGGCCACGCTCTGACGTTCGCGAGCCAGCGCCGCCGAATCGGCTTGCGGTTCCTGGCGGTCGAAGGTCAGCGCCGCCGACAGGTACCGGTCCGCGCCGACCCCTTCCGCGCGCTGACCGAATCGGTTCGACGCGATCACCAGGACGGGCGCGAGCGGGATCAGGGCAACCGTGATCGCCACCTGCACCACGATCACCGTCGTCCACACGCCGCCGAATCGCAGGCTCGCGCGCGCCGCCTGCTCGCGGCGCAGCGCATCCTGCACGTTGAGCCGCGTCACCCGCAGCGCCGGCAGGACGCCGACGATGGCCGCCGCCACCAGCGCGAGCAGTCCCGCATAGAGCAGCGTGAGCGGTGAGAGGCTGTCGGTGATCCAGAACGGCAGCACGCCGGCGCCGATGCCGTGCACTCCCCAGCGCAGCGCGAACTTCGCCAGCGCGATCCCGAAAGCGGCGGCGAGACCCGCCAGCACCAGCGCCTCCGCGAACAGTTGCGCGATGACGCGGCCGCGGCTGGCGCCCAGCGCATTCCGCACGGCGATTTCCCACCCGCGCGTAACGGTGCGCGCGAAGACCAGCGTCGCGACGTTGGTGCAGATGACGGCGAGCAGCAGCAGGAAGAACGTGTTCGCGGCATACAGGACGTCCTTGATCACCGGCGTGTCGCCTTCGAGCGGCGGCGTGCCGTAGGCGACGACCCGCGGCTGCAGGTTCTTGTAGGCGTCGGGATTGGTCGCGGCCAGTCCGGCCGTGATGCCGGCGAGTTCGGCCTCGGCCTGCCGCAGCGATGCGCCGGGAGCGAGACGACCGAAGATCGAAACCGATGGTCCAGTGCGCGGCGCGAGCAGCGATCCGTCGGTACGCAGGGGAAGCCAGAGCTGCTCGTTCACCGGAAAGCCAAAGCGTTCCGGCATGACGCCGACGATGGTCGCGTCCGCAGTGCCCACCTTCACCGATCGACCAACGACGGACGGATCGCGTTCGAACCGTGTCGTCCAGAGCCGCTCGCCGATCACCACCGCCAGCGGTTCCGCCGGCTGCTCGTCACGGACGGTGAGCGTCCGGCCGGCGAGCGCGGCCATGCCCATCAGGGTGAAGGCATTCGCGGTGACCTCGGCGCCGCGCACCGGCTCGACGCGATGGTCCTCCGTCACCAGGTTGCGGCTGAACACCAGCGCCGCCCCGAAATGCTCGATCGTCTTCAGGTTCGTGCGCGAGATCGCGAAGTCGTGAAGCGATCGGTCCTCGACCGTCCGCTTCCCGACATCCCAGTAGCGGACCGTGACGATTCGGTCGCCATCCGCCACCGGCAATGTCGGCCGGAGAGCCTTGTCGAGTCCCTCGAAGTAGAGCATCGCGAGCGCGAGCGCGACCGCCATGGCCAGCGTGCTGATGGCGGTGATCCCCGGGTAGCGGCGCAACATGCGCAGCCCGAGTCTGAAGTCCAGAGCGGACATCGTGATGGCGTACCTCTGGCTGGTTACTCTATTGTGCAAAGTTCTCTGTGTCAACGATTGACGCCCGTGCGATTGAAGCCCGATGGCGCTTCGCCCGCCATTCTTCACCGCTTTCCCTTCGGCGTCGAGACCGAGAGCGCGCCCCGGGCCCTGACTGGTCAGTCCTAGGCGTGCGCAGCGGACGCGCTCGGTTCAGCAAGCACCGCGTCGAGTTGGGGCATGGCTGCGCGTAGGCACGAGCTTATTGGATTCACCGCGGTGAACTTCCAGGATCTGGAGGGGAAAGCCACAGGTCCACGATCAGGTGAAACTATCAACGACCTGACGATGTCGCGTCGGCGCTTGGGCACCTTCGCACCACCTACGACCCCACCACGGACCACGAACCAAGGAGTCCTTTGCAGGGACCAGTCGTCTGCATGTTGTTTTTCGTGGGTTCGACGGACCCACTAGACCGCGCGCTCCCGTGGCCTCCCCACAACGTCGCAGATCAGATCAGTTCGCCGAGCGCGGCATCGTCCTGGTCGTAGGCTTCGATGACGGTCTTGGCGTTCGTGGCCGCTGACGCCCACCTTCCCGCCGCAGTGCCCACGACAGAATCACGGCGCCGCTCGAAACCACTGCCGCTGATGATCGCGTCCGCTGCTCGAGGCTGCGCATGCCTCTTGACCCTTCATTCGCTCCGACGTTTTACGCGGCCCCCATCAGACGAGGTTGCGACAAACGCAGCGATGAACAGAAGACCCACGACCGTGTCAGGGATGGCAGCCGCGGCGTCTGCGCTCGGGATGCGTCCGCGGCCGAGCAGCAGCGCCAGCGTCACGATGAAGCCGAACTTCTCGACGATCGCCGGCAGCATCAACGGCCGGAATCGCACAGGGTTCGATCCAATCAACAGAAACGCAAACTGCCACGCGAGCGCGACGGAAAAGAAACCCCAGAAGAACTGCGGATAGTCCAGGGGCGCAGCGTAGTGACGACCCGTGATATCGACGAGCCAGTAGAACGGCGCGAGCGCGGCAATACCCCACACGCCGCCGGCGATGAAGACGATCCTCGCAAACTTCATATCAGCTCCTTTCCTGTGCGAAAGCCCCCAACTCGCGTCCGGTGATTCGGCCCTCGCGCACCACGATGTCGACAAGCGCCTCGACGTCGGCCAGCTGCGTGTGGAAGTTCACGATGCAGGCGCGCAGCAGTAGCGGCCGCCGACGACGGCGTTCGAGACGAAAGCCTCGCCGCCGCGCTGCAGACGGTCGAGCAGCTCGCGATTGAGCGCGTCGAGATGCCGCTCGACGTCCGGTGTCCCGTCTGCGACCGCAGATCGGGCGGCACGTAGCGGAACGTCGTGATGCTCAGCTCCTGCGTGACCAGTTCCAGCTCCGCGTGCCGTGCGATCGCCTGCGCCATCGCGCGCGACAGGCGGATGTCGTCCGCGATCATCTCGCGATAGCCCGCGCGCCCGACCTGCCGCAGCGCCAGCCAGACCTTGAGCGCGCGGAAGCCGCGCGAGTTCTGCGGACCGTAGTCGACGTAGTTCGTCGCCTGCTCGTCGAAGTGGTAGTACGGGCGGGTGGTAGGCGAACGCGGCGCGCAGCGCGTCCGGATTCGCGCACCAGCGCGCATCCGGCTTCGAGCGGCGCGTACAGCCACTTGTGCGGATCGACGGCCACGGAATCGGCCAGCGCGCAGCGCGCGCAGATCGCTCGGCGCGTCCGGCACGCGCGGCGGCGAACCCGCCATAGGCGCCGTCGACGTGGAACCAGACGCCGTACTCCCGGCAGACTCGCGCGATCTCCGCGCAGCGGATCGACGGCGCCGGTGCTGACCGACCCGGCCGTTCCGACGACGATGCACGGCACGTCGCCGGCGGCGATGTCCGCGTCGATCTGCCGGCTGCAGCGCGGCGACGTCCATGCGCAGCGCGGCGTCGGTCGGAATCCAGCGGATCGACGCGGTGCCGAGGCCGGCGAGGTCGGCCGCCTTCTGGATCCACGTGTGCGTCTCGCCCGAGGCGTAGACGCGCAGCGCGCGCCGATCCGCCGGCACGCCCTGCGTCGCGCACGTCCCAGGCGCCTTGGCCGCGCGCGCGGCGAGGAAGCACGACGAAGTTCGCCATGTTGCCGCCGCTGACGAGCAGGCCGCCGCAGTCGGCCGGATAGCCGATCAGCTCGGCGATCCAGCGCACCGTCTGCGCCTCGATCTCGGTGGCCGCCGGCGACAGCGTCCACGCGCCGACGTTCGGGTTCACCGCCGCGGCGAGCAGGTCGCCCAGCATCCCGATCGGCGCCGGCGGCGCGGTGATGTAGCCGAAGAAGCGCGGATGCCCGTTGAAGAGCGAGTGCTCGAACAGCAGCGCGGCCGTCTCTTCGAGCAGCGGCCCGGCGGTCCGTGCCCTGCTCCGGGCAGCGGACCCGCGAGGTCGAGCGCCGCGCGCACCGCCGACGGCGACTCGTCGCGCGTGACGGGCCGCGCGGCAGCGATTCGAGGAGCCTCGGCGATCTGATCGACGAGCCGATGGCCCAGCGCGCGGAACGTCGCCGCGTCCATGGCGCAGCGGCGCGTGGTCGACGGCTGTCTCGGCCTGTCATGAGCGGATGCCTTCGAAGAGATCCGTCTTCGCTGCGCGCCCGCCGTTCACCGTGCTGAACGCGCGATAGAACGACTGCGGCCCCACAGCGCCTCGTGGTGCTCCGGCGCGAGATCCTTCAGTCGCTCGTACGCGGCGACCTGCGACTCGTGGCACGAGACCGCCCGCCAGACCGTTGGCCAGAAGCGCCGCGTGTCGATCACCGTCGTGATCGCCCAGTCCGGCCACGGCGTCGCCTGCCGCTCGACGCCGTCGACCGTCGAGCGCAGCGTCCTGAACGCCGCCTGGTACGCGGCCCACGCCGCTGCGGCCACGCGAGGTAATAGAGCTTCGACACGGCGGATCGTCGCGGCCATCGACGACCGCGGCGGTCGTGAACTGCGAGATCGCGATGTGATCGGGATGGCCGTACGCGCCGTCGGGTCCGAACGTGACGACGACGTCCGGCCGCACGCGCGTGATGTGTCCGCGATGCGGCGACCACCTCCCGCGGCACCGCGCGGTCGAGCCGCCCGTCGCGATAGTCGAGCAGCGACACGTCGCGCACGCCGAGCACCGACGGCGGCGGTGCGCAGCTCCGCCTCGCGGATGGCTGCGAGCGCCGCCGGCCCGGGATGTCCGCCGTCCCCGACGCGGTGCCCGCGGTAGCGGCCGCCTTCGCCGCGCGTCGCGGTCACGAGGAACACCTCCACCCCTTCGGCGGCGTATTTCGCGAGCGTTCCGCCGAACCCGAGCGATTCGTCGTCGGGGTGCGCGAGCACGGCCATCAGCTTCATTCGCGTATTCTGGCGGGGCGTGCGCGGGGCTGCTTGACTGCGGGTCCGGTTCGCTTGACCGACTGGCCGGATGGTGAGCGTGGTGCTCTATTCGCCCGCCTGGCGCTGGCGTCGGTATCGAGCAGGGGGGTGACCTACTCGCGCTTGAAGGCTCGATTGAACGCCGCTTCAGACTCGTAGCCGACGTCCACGGCGATCTGGGCCACGCTGTGGCCCGTCGAAGTGAGCGCGCGGGCCCCGAGCCGCAGGCGCCAACGAGTGAGATACGCGATAGGCGACTCGCCGAGATAGTGCCGGAACCGCTCCGAGAGCACCGAGCGAGAGACACCGACCTCGTGCGCCAGACTCGGAAGCGTCCATGGATGCGCGGAGCGGTGGTGCATCAACATCAGCGCCCGACCGACGGCCGGCTCACGTGCGCCGGCGAGCCACCCGGTCTGTCCCGGCGGCAACTCGCGCTGGTACCGGCGCAGTGCTTCCGCCACGAAGACCTCCGACAGCTTCGCCACCACTTCCAGGGTGCCTGCATCGCGCGACGCCCCTGGGCGACCGAGAACCGCAAGGAATTCTCCAGCCATTGTCCCGACACGTCATCGCGGATATTGAGACGCATGAGCGGCGGCAGACCGGTCAGGAACGCCTGGCTGAGGTGTCGATCGCACGCGAGATACCCGCAGATGAACTTGGACACCTTGCCGCCGCCGCCAGCCATCAGCGGCTGGAGGCCACGCTCGAGAAGGCCGGAAGCGCGTTGCTCACGTCGATCGGTGTTGCGTAGCGCCCGTTTCCGATCCGGTGCGGATGGCCATGCGGCAAGGCGACGAGGTCGCCGGCGGAAAGATCGACGGGATCGCCCTCGTCGATTTCGCACTGCGCGCGGCCCTCGCAGAGCAGGTGGTAGATGATCACGTGGGCCCCGTCGCGTCCGAACAGCGGCGCGAGCGACGTGGCCTCGGGTGCCAGGACGCACCAGGGCTCCGAGAACTCGCCGTTCAAGTAGATCGCCGCATCGATCTTGATGGCGCGAAGCACTTCGGCAAGGGCGTCCATGGAGGGCAGTCTACTACCGGCTTTCGGCGGATCGGTCAAATACGCGAGACACGCGGACAAGCTCTCCGGCGCCGGGCGCCGTCATAGTGGTCCCGGGAGGAAATGACGATGACATCCGCGACATCCGCAACTGCTGACACGAAACTCGAGGCTCTCAAGACGCGTTTGAAGGCCACCTGGATGGACGGGAACTATGACTACTTCTCGCGTTTCATGGCGTCCAGTGCCGCCCAGCTCCTCAATCCGCTCGCGCTCTCCCCTGGCGCCACGCTGCTCGACGTCGCGTGCGGGTCGGGACAGCTGGCGCTCGTCGCCGCCGAGCGCGGACTGAAGGTGACGGGCGTCGACATCGCGACCAACTTGATTCTGGCCGCGTGCGGCCGGGCCGCCTCCGCGGGCCTCGATGTGCGGTTCGACGAAGGGGACGCCGAAGCGCTGCCGTACCCCGACGCCAGCTTCGACGCCGTCGCCAGCCTGTACGGCGCGATGTTCGCGCCGCAGCCCGAGCGTGTGGCCGCCGAAATGCTCCGCGTCTGCCGTCCCGGGGGCATCGTGTCCATGGCCAACTGGACGAAAGAGGGGTTCGTCGGCGCGATGTTCAAGACGTTTGCGCGGTTTCTGATGCCGCCCGACATGCCGTCCCCCTTGCTGTGGGGCGACGAGAGCGTCGTGCGCGAGCGCTTGGGCGCCGGAGCCTCGGATTTCAGGCTGACCCGAGTCCTCTACCGCTTCGACTACCCCTTCGGACCGTCGGAGGTCGTGGAGTTCTTTCGGCAATACTACGGTCCGGCGACGCGGGCGTTCGCCACGATCGGCGACGCCGACCAGGCCGCGCTTCGCGCCGAGCTGGTGCAGTTGTGGAGCGCGCACAACACCGCGGCCGCGGCCGGGCGCACGACCGTGGACGCCGAGTATCTCGAAGTCGTCGCCACGCGCGCGAAGGACATCCGGTCATGAGAGTCGCCATCAACGGCATGGGCATCGCGGGCCCGACGCTCGCCTACTGGCTTCGACGGTCGGGCACGATCCCGTGCTGTTCGAGAAGGCGCCGGCGCCTCGATCGGGCGGATACCTCATCGATTTCTGGGGCGTCGGCTACGAGATCGCGGAGCGCATGGGACTCATCCCGACGCTGCGCGAGCGCGGCTACCAGATGCGCCAGCTGCGGATGGTCGATCGCGACGGCCGCGAGGACGCGCACATGGACCTGACGCCGTTGTACGAGGCGCAGCGCGGCCGCTTCATCAGCCTGGCGCGGGCCGATCTCGCGTCCGCGCTCGCCGGCGCCTGTCAGGGCGTCCCGGTCCATTTCGGCGTGTCGATCGCAGCGATCGCGCAGGACGAAGCCGGGGCCGTCGTGACCCTCTCGGACGGCCGGCAGGATCGGTTCGATCTGGTCGTGGGCGCCGACGGGCTGCATTCGCACGTGCGGACGCTCACGTTCGGCGCGGAAGCTCAGTTCGAGCGGTTTCTGGACTGTCATGTCGCGGCGTTTCGCGTCCGCGGCTATCCCCACCGCGACGAGCTGACGTTCGTGTCGCACACCGAGCGCGGGCGTCAGGTGGCCCGGGTGTCGCTCCGCGACGACGAGACGGTGGTGATGATGGTGTGCCGCGCCGAGCTCGTCGGCGCCGACTGGCGTGGGCACGGCGATCCCCGCCCCGCGCTGCGCCGGGCGTACAGCGGGATGGGTGGGAGGCGCCGGCGCTGCTCGACGCCATGGACGCGGCCGACGACGTGTACTTCGATCGCGTCAGCCAGATCCACCTGCCGCATTGGAGCGCCAATCGCGTGGCGCTCGTCGGCGACGCGGCGGCTTGTCCTTCGCTGCTCGCCGGTGAGGGCACCGGCCTGGGCATGCTCGAGGCGTACGTTTTCGCCGGAGAACTGCATCGAGCCGACGGCGACTGCGCGCGGGCGCTCGGGGCGTACGAACGCCAGCTGAAGACGATCGTTTCAGCCAAGCAGAAAGGCGCGGTGTACTTCCGGGGGTTTTTCGCTCCGCAAACGGGCCTGGGGCTGATGGTGCGCAACCTTCTGGTCCACGCATTCTCGATCCCGTGGCTCGGCAAGCCGTTCTGGGCGCGATCGCTCCGCGATGATTTCGCGCTGCCGGAATACCAGATGGGTTGAAGGAGCGATGGACCGGCACCAGAAGATCCATGCTTGAAGAGGATTGAAAATACACCGGTGAGCCGGTGTGGTGCTTGCAGCAGTCTGCCATAACATCCGAGCCGCGCGTCGAGTCTATCGAGAGCCGGAGGAAGCCCCCATGGCCACCGCTCGGGTCCTCGTCGTCGTGAGCGCGATCCTCCTGCTGCCATCCGCGGCGATGGCACAGTGCGATCTGTTCGAACCGCCGGTTCAGTGCAACGCGCGGAGACTCGCCCAGTTCCAGGCCGACTGGCAACGAGCGGCGGAGGAACAGCAGGAAAGGAAGTGGTATGGCGAGGCTCGTATTCGGAATGAACCAGTCCCTGGACGGCTACGTCGACCATCTGGCGTTCGCGCCAAGCCCCACGCTCTTCCGCCACTTCATCGAGGAGGCTCAGGGGCAGGCGGGCAGTGTCTACGGTCGCCACATGTATGAGGTCATGCGTTACTGGGACGACGATCATCCTGAATGGGATGCCGCGGAACACGCCTTCGCGGCGGCGTGGCGGAACCAGCCGAAATGGGTCGCCTCGCGCTCGTTGAAGTCGGTCGGCCCCAACGCCAGTCTTCTCGAGGATGATCTTGAGGGCGCGATCCGCGAGCTGAAGGCCGAGCGCGACGGGGAGATCGAAGTGGCTGGCCCGCACTTGGCGCACAGCCTCACCGAACTTCGCCTGATCGATGAGTATCGGATCTACCTGCACCCCGTCGTGCTTGGTCACGGCAAGCCATATTTCGCCGGGCCCCGGCCGCCGCTCCGCCTTATGACTAATGATCGGATTGGCGAGGATGTGGTCAGGTTGACCTACGTTCCTGCTTAATCCCTTGTCTTGACTGATTCTTGAGGTTTGTCTCGGGCTCTCGGCGACGCGCGTTCTCAGAGGCCCTATGGCCGATCGATCTCGAAATCGAACCCGAGGGAGCTGACGATCGGCCGCTGTTCGAGCGGCCACGCCTGCGCGGCGCGCTGAATGGAGCTCACGAGGCCGAGAATCGTGCTCTGCCCATCAGCGCCGCGTCTCGTCCACCCGTCGATCAGGGCTCGCGCCAGCAGGCTGGGACCTGCGGTCGGCAGCTGGGTGATCTTGATGGGCGACGCCGAGGCGAGCAGGTACAATCCGAGGCCGTTCGACGGCGCGTTGGGATCAGTCGAACCGAGCCGGCCGCGGAATTCCTGCAGCTGTACCTGAGCGTCGGCGATCCGCGTCAACGTGCCGAATGCCGCGGCCGACTGACAGGCGTCCACGACAAGAATCAGCCGACGCGACTTCAAGGGGCGAATGTCTCCGGAAGATCGAGGCTCGAGATCGCGGTGCGACGAACGGCCTCGAGCGAGCCGGTCTCGCCCTTCGTGGGCACGAGGTAAAACAGGCTTTGACCCGGCGGGCTCCAGCCGTGCCCCGCAAGATACAGGAGCACGACGTCGTCCTCATCGGTCTCCCGAAGCGTCGATTCGAGATAGTCGAGGATGCCCTGTCTCGTCCGGTCGGTCGGCTCGGGGGACACGACGATGTCGCTGTACGTGTGCTGCGCCGCGCGCTGCCGCGTGAAGAACTGGCGCAGCGCCGAGACGCTCTTCGCGACCGCCGGGAGATCGTCAGTCCGGTCAGGCTGCGATCGTACTTACTGATGCCGATCGTGATGACACGCAGCTTCGATCCCTTCGGCAGCGGGGGCCGCGTTCCGTCCCAGGGAGTGTTGATCGGCTGTGGCTCGGACACCCGGCGGCCTTCAGCACTTCCAGCGGGACGCTCACCGGCCACGTGTGCGACGACCTGCAGTCCGGCTCATCAGGATCTGCGTGAAGTCGTTCCTCTCCCAGGTCTCCGGGGATCCGTCGCGGAATCCCCGGATCGTGTCCGGTAATTGTCGAGGCACAGTGTCGTACCTCCGTTGGCTCGAACGATGCGCGCCGAACGCTGCGCGACGAGGTTCCGGAGACCGGGCTGCCGCAGCTCCGACACGATGTTCAGCGCCGTCGCCGGCGGCGGTGCCTCGCCTCGGAGAATCATTCCCAGAAGACCAGGGGTGTAGAACTCCGTGAAGAACTGATTCAGATCTTCTTAGACTTCGGTCGACTGCGGCTTTCGCCACGCCATCCAGTCGATGCCGCTGCCACCGGCATCGAACCGCCCGTCCGGCGCAACCACCACCCAATCCTTCGCACCGGATCGCCAGCGGCTACCCTTGACCCAGTCGCGCTCGCCGGCGACCATCGTGGTCGCGAGCAACGCGCCGTCTCGCACAGCCCACAGTCGGACGACGCCATCGTTGCCGCCGGTCGCCACTACGCCAGTGCGATTGAACGCGATCACCCTCGCAGAATCGGACGCGACTCGAACCGCGCTCAGCGGGCGGAAGTCCGCCCCGCCGATGCGCTCGAAGATCCGGAGCCGATCCTGATCGGTCGTCAGCCCGACCAGATCCCGACCGTCGTTCCTAAATAAGCCATCGCGACGATGGCTTCTCCTTCGGGGATCGGAATGCATCCCTGCGCGGCCAGCATGGGCAGCGAGTGGATGCAGGCGCCGGCGCTTTCAGACGTCAGTATTAACGCCCCGCTCTCGTCGAACACGGGACGTTGGCGGCTGTTCGAGACGGACGCTGAGGTAAACCGGTGCGCCGCGAGATCGAAGAGCTTGAACTGGTGCAGCGACGACCCGCAATCGGTGATCACCCACCGACCGTCGGGGCTCATCGCGAACTTGATCTGGGCGTATTCCTGCGTGCAGATGACACCGTCATTGGTTCGAAGGTCCGAGTCCAGCGAACCCGCGCTCTGCATCCACACCAGACGTTTTCCATCGTTGGAAACGGCGAGCGCTTCAACGGACGTGTCAGCGGGAATTCTTCTGGTCGAATCCTGGCCGTCGGGCCCCAACGCCCTTATGCCCTTGTTGGTCATGAGGGCGATCCAATACCCGCTCTCACTGTGCACGACGGGTGTCTTTGGAGCGATCACGACGGCTCCTGGGTAGCCGAGCGCGAGATCCCAGACATAACCGCGGCCGTTGATCTGATACGTGATCAGCCCTACGTCCGTCGGACGGAACGCAATGCTCTGGATGTAAACGGGGTGAAGGACCGGCGGTTCGGTCATGTGGGCCGACTTCACGTCGACGAAGCGCACATCTCCACTCGAGCGCGACACCGCAAGCGTTCGGCCGTCCGGCGAGATGGCAACTTTCCCCACAAAATCGATGTTTAGGGGACCGGAGCCGACGGTGCTGCCGTCGCTGACGCGCGATACGGCGAAGCGCGCCTCGCCCACCCCTTCAATCGAGATGATCGCAACGTACGTCGCGGTCGGATCGAAGGCGATCTCCCTCTTGCGGAGTGAGCGCGTGCTGCCACTGGACCGCGTCGGTCGCGGCATCCAGAAGGGCGAAACGGTCCGGCGTCTTGTCCAGCACCTCCTGGACGCATGTCCCCTTGAACGGCATCATGCCCACCACCTGACGCGCGCCAAATGTCCGCGGAACTGGACGCTCGTACCGTTTGCGCCGCCACGTCCACGATCATGATTCGACCGTCGCTGGTCATGCCGGCAACGAAGTTGCCGCACTGGAAGGAGCGCGACATCGAGCGGTTCCCGGGCACGGGCCAGACCGTCGGAGACTTCGGCGAAGCAAACGCCATTTCGCCGTCGTCACATCCTTTTTATCTGGTCCACGAGGCGTCGAAGGCC
>CAWADF010000007.1:207500-841086 GCA_963780855.1 uncultured Acidobacteriota bacterium | reverse complement strand
ACCGTTCGCTGATGAACAGCAGGTGCTGACGTCGGCCGATCCGGAGGATGTTGCCGTACCAGTCGCCGAGCCGCGTCGTGGACTCGACGGGCGGCAGATCGCCGGCCTGTTTCAGCCGGACGAGCAGCTTCTGTGTGCACCGGAGAACGACCATCAGTTCGTGAGCCTACAGTACGACATCGCGCGAGCTCGATCGCGAGCACGACGGCCGGCGCGATCGTGACCTGGATCTGTGCACGAAACTGGGCGCCGATCTGGACGCGATCCGGGCCGCGTTTGTCCGGACGATCTGGACACTGACACGGGGCGTGAGCGACCCGGCTCGCCGGGCCTGTGCCGACCCAGATGCGCGGGAGGCCGGGTCGCTCACGCCCCTCTCCGCCTCCCTTCCTCTCTTCAGCGGGCGGCCCGGCCGGCAAAAGGCGCCGGCCGACAGAGACGCGGACATCGGCGCAAGTATCGGCAGCTATGAGGCTTCGCAACCAAGGCGTACGGTGGGGCGACGATCGACCGTGCACCTCCGCCATCATCATCCCGATGGTCGATGGGGCTGCTGGCCCGCTGGCTATCGTTCCCCCTCCTCGGCCCCCTCGTGTCGAGACCTGCCGCGGACGGAAGCCTCCAGGGGAAGAGAGAAGACGCCCTCTGAACGCGTCCGGTTGGATGAGATCGGCGGGTGACGGCGTTACGATCCGAGAGAGGCGGACCGCCACTATGGAGCTCAGTGATTTCGCGATCGGCGAGACGTTCTGGACGCATGCCGGAGCGTTCCGCTGCACCGACATCGGCACCCGCGTCGTGGTCGCCGTGAAGCTCGGACCGCGCGAGGTTGGAAGGGCCGAGAAGGTGGATGGAGAGCTTCGGATCACGAAGCGGATCGACGACGACCCGAGCTGGCTGAACGGGCCGCCGTACGCCGTCGAGGAGGTGGTCTTCGACGAGAACGAGCTGTTGGGTTGCTTTCGTACCGAGGCCGAACTGCTGGGACGGCGAGGACGAATGAGACGTCGCGACGGCGTTTCAGTTGCGCAGGTAACGCCGGTGTGCCTGCGCGACTGCAATGCGTGCCGATGCCTTCAGGCGACGCCGGCCATCGGCGCCAGGTGGCTGTAGGCATGCGGCAACACCAGCGGCTCGATCTTCCCGGCTCCTGACTCCATCGCCTTCCCCACGACCGGCGACGAAGCGGTCGCCAGCACCCGCTCGCCGTCCTGCCGCCAGCATCGGTAGAGCACTGCATAGCGGTCGGTGGCGAAGGCCCGGCGACACCGCTCGAAGCGGGCCCGATCGCCAGCCGCGTTCGCCTCTGTTGGTGGGCTGGCGAAGCGGTCGAAATACCAGCGCAGCTCCGTGAGGATCGGCTCCTTCAGCGGCGACGCGAGTTGCCCCCACGCGACCTTCTGCAGGTCCTGCACCGCGCCCTCCAGGTGCGCCGGAACCACGATTCGGATCGTCCAGGCGGGCAGCCTCTCGAGCAGCGGCGCGTGGCGCTGGAGGAAGTCGCGGAACTCGTCGTGCATCGGGTCGGCGTGCAGGTAAACGACGACGACGTGGCCGGATGGATGGACGCCGATCGGCAGGCGATCGGGGAAGTGGCGAACCTGTCGCTGATCGCCCTGACGGATGCTCAGATGCGGGGCGTCGTCGGCTGAAATCCCCCGGCTCGCGAGGTAGCCGAGCTTCTCAGTCGACGACGACATCCAGATGCTTTCGGGGTTCTCGAGAATCGCGTCCAGCAGCATCAGACGTTCGAGCGCGCGAGGCACGCCGGGCGGTCGGCGAAGCCGGCTGTCGGGCTCGCCGATCGCCTCGTAGATCGCCCGATGACGCACGTGATAGACGCGTCCGCGATTGTGCGCGCAGTCGTAAGTCGAGACGAACCCGAGCCGCACGAGCTTGGCGAAGAACTTCCGCGTCTTCTGGCCAAAGACGATGCCCGCGAAGCTCGAATACTGGCGCATGACGCAGACGCCGGAGTGGCGTGCGACGAGCACCAGGAAGCGAGCCTGGCGGTCGGTGAATCCGCGCTTCGCGATCGTCTGAACGGCCTGCTCGAGGTTCATCGCAACAACTCCTCAGCCAGGCGCGGATCGGCGGCGCGACCACCGCTCTTCCCGGTGCTGGCGGTGATGGCGAGTCCGTAGCGGCGACCGCGGCCGGCGCCTCCGCCGCCGCCACTGCGAGAGCCGACAACACGCGCGGTGCCGGCGCTGTGACGACTGAATCCAGACGACGCCTTGGAGCTGGCGTGAGCGCCGCGGTAGTGCAGCGTCTCGACCTCGATGTCGAGCGTGCGGAGATGCCCGTCGCGGTCCTCGGTACTCGATGCGCGCGTCCGGGAACTGGACGTGGCCGTCGTTGTCCGGGAGCTCGTGCTCGACGGCCCAACGATGGATCTCTTCGGGCGTTCGATCGGGCCGTCCGTCGCTCTCTGACTTGCCGCGATTGCGCTCCTGCAGGAACTGCTGGTACTCGCGCTTCAGCTCGTGATCGAGGACGACGCGGCGGATGAAGGCGCCGTCTTCGCGCAGCCGGTCAGCGTCCTTGAGGTAGGCGCGATACACCTGCGCGTCGTGCGTCAGCTCGCGCGGCCGGTGCACGGCGAATCGGGTGTGGCGCGCACTTCGGATGCCGACGTGGAACTCCTGCCGGCCTTTCGGCTCCTGAGGTCTGCTGCGCTCGTCGTCAACGTCGCGCCGGTTGTCGAACTCCCGCTCCACGGCCGCCCACTTCAGTTCTTCGCGGTGCACGCTCGACCAGCGGTTGCGCTCGAGCACGTCCCGGCCGCGCTCCGTGAGCACGACCAGCGCGCGGTCGTTGCCGATGGCCGGGATGGTCTCGACGAGCCCCGAGTCTCTGAGGTGCCTCAGATCGCCCCGGTGCGGGTCGAGCGGACGGTCCTGGCCGTCGCGGAGATCGCCGGCGGGCACGACGCGGAAGGCGCCGACGGTGGCCAGCGTGCGAACCTCCGAGCCGCGCAACCTCACGTCGCTGTCTCGCGCCCAGACACGCTCGCGTTCCGGGCCGCGCGGCAGCTCGAGGTCGCGCGTGAACACATCGCGCGCATCGAGTGGCTCGCGCTCGCGCGGATTGGACAGCCCTCCGCGGCTGCCCTGGCTCAGCTCGCGACCGTAGTCGTCGCGGTCGCGTGGGTCATCACTCCAACGAGGATCGAAGTCCATAGACACCTCCGATTGGAAAAGCTCGTCTGAGAGCGCGCAGAGAATGGCCGCGGCCTGGCGCCGCCGATCTTGCCAAAATGTCTCCAAAACTCCGGTAGAATACGGAGGACTGGCGGGGACTCTAGCGGACGACGAGAAGCCGGTAAGTCATTGGAACTCGAACCCTTAGGACCAGAAGTCGCGCGCCATCACCAATTTAGAAAGACGCGTTCTTAGAATTCGAATCCCTGCCTCACCGCCATAAGTCGTTGAATCTAAACGATCGACGTCCGCGATTTTCACCCCGTCTCCAACATATCTCCAAAATTTCTCGACGCGCCTGAGGGCGCCGTGCGGAAACAGGCCGAATTTCGCAGCGTGGACAGGGGATTTCCCGGGCTGTTCCCTGCTTCATGGTGCGTATGGGATGTGCGGTTCAACTCCGTCCGGACGGAGCTCGGGCCTCCGAGCGAGACGTTGGATCGGTGGTAGATTGAACGATTATGGCGAACGCCATCCCGCTGCCGCCTCCAGGATTCGATGATCTCGACGTCTCCGATCAGGTCGAATATGTTCAGGCGCTCTGGGACCGAATTGCGGCCAATGAGGTCGCGGTACCTGTTCCGAGTTGGCATCGTGAGGTTCTAGACGAGCGATTGGCCGACATCGAAGCGAATCCGGATGCCGCGCGACCGGGGAAGACGTGAAGGCGGATTTGCTGAGGACTAAGCGCGCGCAGAAATGACCCCCGTCACCGTTCGGCGTCTCGCCGAGGGCGACGTCGAGAGCGCTCAGCTTTGGTACGCCGAAAAAGATCCCAAGCTCGCGGTCGCCTTCGCGCGGGACTTCACCAGAACGGTGGACCGCATCGCTACCATGCCCGACCAGTTTCCTGAGGTCGGTCGCAGTGTCCGCCGGGTCTCCTTCATCAGTTTCCGTACGCCTGCTACTGTCTTCGATTGGTCGACCATGCTGTCATCATTGCAGTTCTGCATCAGCATCGAAAACCAGGCGCCTGGCGGGATCGCGCCCGTCGCGAAGCTCGCTAGACTACGTGTGGGCAGCCCGCTTACGGACCCCGCCTGTCATGGCGTCATCCTTGCGTGCGCCGGCCGCGAGGGATCGACCGGCGACGACGTCGACGATTGCCCGGCGGACACCGAGACCACCGACGGCTATGTGCTCGCCGATCTGACGTGAGCGTAGATCGATTCAGGCGACGAGCCTCTCTTGCATGGAATCGAAGCGCCGATGCGACGAAGCCTCGGCGACCTCTCAGCGGCCCGCCGGGCCTACGAATCGGCCGTCGCGCTGGCCCCTCGAGAGGCGCGTTTGTTGTCGGGCTCGCCGATGTCGTCGCGAAGCTCGGCGACCGCGCTCGGGCGGACGAGTTGTTCCTGAGAGGCCTCGAACTGGATACCTCGTACCTCATGGCGAACTGGCAACATGGACTCTTCCTTGAACGCTCAGGTTACTTCTCGCGGGCGGAGCGGTATCTCGAACGGGTGCTCGCACGTGACGCCAATGATGACGATGATTCTCAGCGAGCTGGGCCTCGGCTTCCGGCGTGAAACGGAACCGAGCCGTCATTTGCTCGGTGGGTCGATCGAGCCTTGAGGCGTTTGTCGAGGCGGTGAAATACCTCGTGCCATCGACCAGCTCTCCGCGCTGCGCCTGGAGCCAGCCGCGCTCGATTTGCTCGCGCCACTTGAGGCGAATCTCGTCGTGCTCCTTCAACAGCCGAAGCCCCTCGCGGACCACCTCACTGGCATTGTTGTACAGTCCGCTCTCGACCTTCCGGTCAACGAACTTCTCGAGTTCCGGCGTGAGGGACACGTTCATGGTGACCTGTGTTCTCCTGCCTTTTAGCGTAGCAGGAATAACAGGCTTTGACAAAGCTTAGCCATCGACCGTTGCCACTATGTTGCCAAGGCCCGGGTCGATTCCAGCGGACTCGCGGGGACGCGAGAGGAATCGCGATTGCCTTCAAGTGGATGTGCTGCAATGACTTATCGCCAGAAGTCTCACGCCATCAACTACTTAGAGAAGCAGGATCTTGGAATTCTAACCCTGCTTGGCGCGTCGCAGCTTCCCGCCTCATCGGTTCGCTGCTCGCGATTTCATTTACCGCCGGCGCGAGTGCGGGCGCGGCCGTGGCACGTGCGGCGGGGGCGGTCAGCGTCGGCGCGCTCGGCGCCACGGTCGGCGCGCTCAGACACCTGCAGCGCGACGCACCATCTCGTGCTACGCGACATCGGGCCAGACTATCTTCATGTTCAACAATCCCGAAAGCGCGTGCCGCACCTGCGGCGGCCTCGGCGTGGACAAGCTCACGCATCCTGACCTGCTCGTGCCCGACGCCGAACGCAGCATCCTCGGCGGCTGCTTCGTGCGCGAGGCGTTCAAGTACAACCCGGACACGTGGGACGGCCGGCTGATGTTCAGCTTGTCGCATGCGCTGAACTTCCCGCTCGACTCCCCGTGGAGACTGCTGCCGGAGGCGGTTCGCGACACCATTCTCTACGGCACCGGGCGCCACGAAGATCAAAATGATGTCGCCGCCGGACGCCAAGATGCTTGCGCAGCGGCCCGGACGGGCAGTGAGGTCGGCTTCCACGGCATCGCGCGGCGCATCGAGCGCTACTACCGGCGCTACCGGCAGCAAGGCGAGGCCAAGCTCGCGGATGGAGGCAGTGGCTCGACAAGGTGATGGTGGAGCGCACCTGTCCCGAATGCCAGGGCGCGCGCGTGCGCGCCACGCGGCTGCTGTTCACCATCAACGGCCGCAACCTCCACGAGCTGGGCCAGCTGCACTTCGACGAGCTGCGGCGCTTTCTGGCCGCCGTGAAGCCGACCGGGCGCGGCGCCGACGCGGGCCGACAGGTGCTGAACGACATTCGCAGCCGCCTGGATCTGCTGCTCGGAATCGGCCTCGACTACCTCAGCTTCAACCGGCGATCGAGCACGCTATCGGGCGGCGAGTCGCAGCGGATCCGTCTGTCGACGCAGATCGGCTCGGGCCTGATGGGCATGCTCTACGTGCTCGACGAGCCGAGCATCGGGCTGCATCCGAAGGACAACGTCAAGATGATCGCGACGATCGAGCGGCTTCGCGACATCGGCAACGCCGTGATCGTCGTCGAGCACGACGAAGACACGATCCGCGCCGCCGATCACCTCGTCGAGATGGGACCGGGCCCCGGCGTGCACGGCGGACGCGTCGTCGCGCAGGGCAGGATTGACGACCTCCTGAAGTGCAAAGCCGTCGCCGACGGGCCAGTTTCTCTCGGGCGCGCGCTCGATCGCGATGCCCGCGACGCGCCGCAAGGGCAACGGCAAGTCGCTCGTGATTCGCGGCGCCCGCGAGAACAACCTCAAGTCGCTCGACGTGACGATTCCCGCTCGGGCAGACTCGTGGCGGTCACGGGCGCGTCCGGGTCGGGCAAGAGCACGCTCGTCTCCGACACTCTGTACAAGGCGCTGTGGAAGCGACTCGTCGACACGCGCACGCTGCCCGGCGATTACGACGGCATCGACGGCGTCGAGCACGTGCACAAGGTCGTGAGCATCGACCAGTCGCCGATCGGCCGCAACAGCCGGTCGAATCCTGCGACGTACGTCGGGTTCTACGACGCGATCCGCGATCTCTTCGCCGCGACGCCGCTCTCGGTCGAGCGCGACTACAAGCCCGGCCGGTTCAGCTTCAACGTCAAGGGCGGGCGCTGCGAGGAGTGTCAGGGCGAGGGCGTTATCACCACGCAGCTCTACTTCATGCCGGACGTCGAAGTCACGTGCGGCGCGTGCAAGGGCGCGCGCTTCAACAGCGAGACGCTCGAGGTAACGCTACGAGGCAAGACCATCGACGACATACTGAACATGTCGGTCGAAGAGGGCGTCGACGTTCTTCGCCGCGGAGCCGTCGATCGGCCGCAAGATCCAGGTGCTCGCCGACCTCGGTCTCGGCTATCTCACGCTCGGCCAGTCGGCGACGACGCTGTCAGGCGGCGAGGCGCAGCGGATCAAGATCGCGACGGAGCTCTCGACGCTCCAGCGCGCGAAGCACACCGTCTACCTCCTCGACGAGCCGACGACGGGCCTGCACCTCGCGGACATCCAGCGTCTCCTCGAGTCGCTGAACAAGCTTGTCGACGCGGGCCACACGGTGCTGCTCATCGAGCACCATCTCGACGTCATCAAGACCGCGGACCACGTGATCGATCTCGGGCCTGACGGCGGGCACGCCGGCGGGGAAGTCGTCGCGACCGGGACGCCGGAGGCGATTACGCGCTGCAAGGCGTCGCATACCGGGCGGTTCTTGAGGGGACATTTGTCCGGGTAGTTGCTGACGCATGTGTGGCCCGCATTGGCGGCCGCGACGCGGACCGGCCCGTCGCGTGGGGTCTGACATCTCGTGCTACTATTGAGTTGCTCTCGTGCGTGTAGTCTCGGTGCAATAGGGCATCGGATCGACACCTCGTAGGGCGATAACCGGCGGCGTGCTCATTGCGAGTCGCTTGCCACGAGGTGACCATGCAGATACTGCGTTTTCCTACCCAGCAATTCCGATCCATTCCATCTCCAGTAGGCGACTCAAAGGTTGGCCTGTTCTACGTGAAGGCGGACGCCGTGCCGGAAGAACTCTGGAACTGGCGCGACGTCAACCCGCGGGAAGTGAACCGGAAGACCGCCATCTACAACTCGATCGTTCAGACGCTGACTTCCGAACCGGCGCGGTTCCACGAGCGGAACCGCGGGGATCACCGTGGTCGCCGAGGACCTGACGTTCGACGACAAGCGGAAGGAAGCCGTCCTTCGGCTCGCCGATCCCAAGCTGCATGGCGTTGTTGACGGCGGCCACACTCTCGACGGCGTTCTTCAGACGCAGAAGCAGCCCCCGGAGAACGGCTGGCCTGCCTACCTCTTCGTCAAAGTCATCACGGGTGTCGATAGCGAGCAGATTGCGGAGATCGCCGGCGGGCTGAACACAAGTCAGCAGGTCGACCTCAAGAGCCTGGAGAATCTACGGGAGCACTTCGCTCAACTCCAGAAGGTGCTGGCGAAGGAGCCGTACGCCGACAAGATCGCGTACAAGATGAACGAGAACAAGCCGATCGATGTCCGCGAAATTCTGTACTATCTCGCCGTTTTCGATTGCGACGCGTCCGACCAGAATAAGCACCCCTGTCGCGCTCTTTGGCCGCAAGGAGGGCATTGTCAGGAAGTTCGCTGAGCAGGCCGAAGGCGCGGGCGGTGACTCATTCCGCATCCTAATTTCGAAGGCACCGGAGATTCTGCGCCTTCCGGGATCAGATCGAGCAGCAGGCGTTGGCCCTCGAGATCGGCCGCTTCAAGGTCAGCCGCGCGAGTCGGGTGAGGAGCCCGATCAACCGCGAGACACCACTCCTGTTTCTGGATGAGACCGCCAACGGCAAAATCCCGCTGGGCTGGCTGATGCCCATGCTCGCCGGCTTTCGGGCGAACGTGGACTGGAACAAGCCGAAGGGCTCCTTCAGTTGGATTGTGCCGATTGACGAATTGGTCAAGGACTGTATCGACCGCCTCGTGCTCGGCATCAAGGACGTGCACGACCAGGAGAACGCCCGGCCGGAATACGTGGGTCGGAATGCAATCGCTTGGCGGATCAGTTATAACGCCGTCTCGCAGGCGATCCTGCAATGGCAACTGGTTCGCGCTCGACGCAAGTAGGCCTTCGTCCGAACGGCGCCCCACCCCACGATCTCAGTCGGGCGGGGCGCCGGGTTTCTCAAATCTGCTGGTGGCCACAATGTCGCACGCGGCTCTGATTTGGCTGGTCCGTCGATGGAGCCAGCGCCCAACCATCCCATCGGCGGGCACCAGACTCTGGCGGCCGCCGTGCCTGACCGGGCGAGAGTATGTGCCGGGCGCGCCCGATTCCGCGCGGCGCTGCAGGCGGTCGGCCCGGCCGCGCGGTTTCGAGGCGCTGGTGTAGAACCCTGGTAGCTGTATCCTACGCGGGCCCCATGGTCTACATCGTCCGCCGCCTGCAGAAGATGGACCTGACGTTCTTTCACGCACACGGTGCACATGGCGCTGGTCGGCAGCGCGCCGTCAACATCGACGGATGGCTACTCCCATCAATCGGCACGTTACCGGCCACGGTCATGATGAGGTACCGGGATCCAGATGACCGTCGGGTTCATACGGAGCCTCGAAGGTTCGGACGTCTGCAGAAGAACTTCCGGCTGCACGGGCGCATGGTGCCGGGGGCTGGGTTCGCGCGTTATCAGCGCGGTGACTTGATGCTCATGCGGATCACGGGCGATGTCATTACCTGGACTCTGCTCCGGAATGAAGGCGACGACGCACGCTTGTTTGATTTCTTGAGCAGCCGCCTCAACGTCACTTGGCGTGGGAACATGGGCTTGGTGCGCGACGCCCGCAAGATTCCGCGCGCTCGAAGGCCTCCTTGGTGCCTATGACGCTGCCCTGTTCATAACTGACGAGATAGAAGGACTCGACGAGGAACCAGCATCTGCGGTCGTCCGCCGTGCACTCCGTCGGGTGATGACCCCTGAGGCATTCGCTGCCGTTCAGAGGGCTTGGAGCGCAACGGAAAACTGGGAGAGTTGTTCGTCCTGCGGCGCGAGCGCGAGCGCCTGACCGCTGCTGGCCGACCCGATTGGCAAGCCGAGTCCTGCACGTTGCTGATACGGATCCGACCTCACCGTACGACATCCTCTCTTTCGAAGGAGCTGCTCCCGATCCGGAGGCAGAGCGGTGCATCGAGGTCAAATCGACATCCGGCACTGGCATGGAATTCGAAATGAGTGAGGCCGAGTGGCTATTCGCCGAAGACAAGCGGCATCAACATCTGATTTTTCGAGTGACCCGCGTTACGGGCGACCAGCCCGAATGCCGCGAGGTTCGTGACATCGTCGGGGTTTTTCTGTCGGACGCCGCAATCAGACGTCCGGTCGCCTTCAAGGTCAGAATCGTCTGAGCTCGAGATGTACTTCGGAAGCGAAACGCTCTACAATGACGACGCGCCGCGCGGCGCCAATGAATGAGCGGGACAAGGTCGATCCAAGCCAAACTCCAGCGGCTCGGGCAGGGCGGGGCGCCACGCGTGCTCGACCTGTTCGCGGGTTGCGGAGGTCTGTCGCTAGGTTTTAGCCGTGCAGGATTTGAAATTGCCGCCGCGGTCGAGAGTGATCCCCTCGCCGCGAAGTCTCACGGACTCAACTTCCACGGCGGCGACTCCCTGCACTCCGAGGCGCGCGATATCACCCGCCTTACGGCGGCGAGTCTCGCGCGCGAGTTGAAGCTCGGCCCGGCCGCGACGGCGATCGACGTTATCGTGGGCGGACCACCGTGCCAGGCGTTCGCCCGCGTCGGACGTCCGAAGCTGCGCGAAGTCGCGGAACATCCACGCGCGTTCAAGCACGACCCTCGCGCAACGCTCTACTTGCACTACCTGGAATATGTGGACGCATTTCAGCCACTTGCTCTGCTGATGGAGAACGTGCCCGACGTTCTGAACCATGGCGGACAGAACATCGCCGAGGAGATGTGCGAGGTCCTTGAGGACAAGGGCTACTCCGCCAGCTACACTCTTCTGAACTCGGTGTTCTACGGCGTCCCCCAGATGCGTGAGCGAATGTTCCTGGTGGCTTACCATCGGGACTTGGGGGCAGAAGTCGTGTTCCCGGAACCGACACGGTGGTTTGATCTGCCGACTGGCTACAACGGGACTCGTCAAGTCGCGCTCCAGTTGATGAAGAACGACCTCTTCAGCGCCGGCTGGCACTATGCTGCCCCGCCAGAGGCCAACGAAAGACTTGAACCGGCCGTCACGGCTAGACAGGCGATTGGTGACTTGCCGCCCATTACGCTCCACCTCGAAGGAAGGCTACGGCGTGGTGCTCGCCGTTTCGACGAGGTTCTGCCATACGGCACAAAGCGTCCATCTGACTACGCGCGTCTGATGAAGACTTGGCCCGGTTTTGAGGCATCAGATGGCCTCAGCGATCACGTGATTCGTTACCTTCCGCGCGACTGGAAGCTGTTCGCGCGCATGAACGCGGGCGACCAGTACCCTGAGGCGCACCGTCACGCGGTGCAGATGTTCGACGAGCACCTCCGCAAGCTCACGAGGCGCGGTGATGCGCCACGGCCTGGGACGAAGGAATACAAGAGGCTCGAGGCGCAGTTTGTTCCCCCGTATGATGCCGGGAAATTCCCCAACAAGTGGCGGAAGATGTGGTCCGACCAGCCTGCGCGGACCCTCATGGCGCACCTTGGCAAGGATGGGTACAGCCACATTCACTACGACAGCGTACAGGCGCGCACGATTTCCGTCCGCGAGGCCGCGCGCTTACAGTCCTTTCCCGATGGGTTCGCGTTCTGCGGGACGATGAACCCAGCGTTCCGGCAGATCGGAAACGCAGTGCCGCCGCTGGTGGCAGCCGCGATCGCCGGCACGATTCTCGCGGTTCTCCAGGCCGGTGCCGAAGTTCAAGACGTTTCGACGGTACCTGCTGGCGCGGGCATCGCGTCACTCTGATAACACGTGGCCCGGAACGCGCGCACCGACGTCTTCTCCAAAGCGAAGCGCAGCGAGGTCATGTCCCGCATCCGCGGCAGGGACACCAAACCTGAGGTCCAGCTTCGAGGTGCCCTGTTCGCACTTGGCCTTCGGTATCGCCTCCACGTGTCCAGCGTTCCGGGTCGGCCAGATCTCGTCTTCCCGCGCTATCGATCCGTTGTCTTCGTCAACGGTTGTTTCTGGCACGGGCACCGCTGCCGCCTGTTCAAGTGGCCGAGGAGCAATCGCGCATTCTGGAGGATGAAGATCACTGGCAATGCCCGGCGGGATCTCGACGTAAGACGTGAGTTGACCACGGCCGGCTGGCGATCGCTGACCGTGTGGGAGTGTTCGATACGGGGTTCCAGGGCTCGAAGGCTTTCGGTCCTGGCTAAGCGCGTCGCCCGATGGATTACGGCTAGGGGACCGGGCGCTGCGAAGAGTGCCAGGGCGAGGGCGTCATCACGACGCAGCTCTACTTCATGCCGGACGTCGAGGTCACGTGCGGCGCGTGCAAGGGCGCGCGCTTCAACAGCGAGACGCTGGAGGTCACGCTACGCGGCCCTTCGACAAGCTCAGGCCAGGGAAAGGCGATCGACGACATCCTCAACATGACGGTCCGGCCGCCGTTGCGCCTCTCCCGGTTGTGGCTTCGGCCCGTCCCGGGCGGCTCTATACTTGCCGATCGACCACGTCGACCGCTGTTGATTCCCGAAGGAGGTGTGCCCGTGATGGAACCCGATCGGCCGGACCGGATTGCCAGCACGATCCTCTCCGCTCGCTATCGCCTGGTTGGGCCGATCGGCCAGGGCGGCATGGGCGTGGTGTATCGCGCGATGGACGAGCAACTCCATCGCCCGGTGGCGGTGAAGATTCTGCCTGAGGTCGTCGGCGGCGATGGCGACCGCCTGGCGCGATTCCGGAATGAGGCTCGCGCCCTCGCCGCGCTGAACAACCCGCACATCGTCACCATCTTCGAGGTCGGCGAAGCGGAGACGGCGCCGTTCATCGCGATGGAGCTGGTCGAGGGCCAGACGCTTCGTCAGCGACTGCAGCACGGTCCGCTGCCGCTGCGCGACGCACTCGATATCACGCTGCAGGTCGCGCACGCGTTATCGGCCGCGCATGACAAGCGGATCGTGCACCGTGACATCAAGCCTGAAAACGTGATGATGCGTGGCGACGGCTACGTGAAGGTGCTCGACTTCGGGCTCGCGAGCCTGCGCGCCCGGGTCGATTCCGATCGATCCGTCCTCACGGCGGGAGCTTTCGAGACAGTGGCCGCCGGCATCGCGGGCACACCCGCATATATGTCGCCAGAGCAGATCGCGGGCGCGGCGGTCGATGCCCGCACGGATGTTTTCTCTCTTGGCGTCACCCTGTTCGAGGCGCTGACGGGTACGAATCCCTTTCTCCGGCCCGAGCGTGCTCGAGACGCTGGCGGCGATCGGCCAGACACCCGCGCCGGCAGCGGCCGCGGCGGCGAATCTGCCGCCGGCCGTTCGCGCGATTGTGCTCCAGATGCTCCAGAAAGAGCCGGCGGCTCGGTATCAGTCAGCCGCTGCGCTGGCGGCGGACCTGCAGACTCTGCGCGCCAGGCTCGACGCGCCGGTGGCGCCGCGCCGCGCGCGATGCGCCGATCGTGGTTGCCGCCGCGCTGGCGGTCGCGGCGACGGCCACCGTTGCGGCCTTCGTCTACCGGGGATCGGAGCGGCGACACTGGGTCCTCGAGCAGGCGATCCCGGAGATCACGCGGTTGGCCGGGGACGAGAAGTCCTCCCTCGCCGCGTCCATCATCGACACGGCCGAGCGCTACCTGCCGAACAATCCCGACTTGGCCCGCGCCGTCGCTGCGGCGACGCGTGTCGCCACGATTCACTCGACGCCGTCCGGCGCGGTCGTCGAAGTGAAGGATTACCTTGACCCGACCGAGCCCTGGCTGCCGCCTCGGCGTCACGCCGCTCGACAAGGTCCGCCTGCCGAGCGGCTATCTGCGCTGGCGGATCTCGAAGGCGGGCGTCGGTGAATCGCTCGTCGCGCCTCTTACCGCGATGTCGATGGATTTCGACCTGCAGGCGGCCGCGAGCGCGCCGCCCGGCATGGTGCCGGTGCCCGGCGGCCGCTGGGTCAGCACGCTGGCGTTTCTTGGATGGGTGGGTCCGTACCAGCTGCCGGCCTACGATGTCGATCGGATCGAGGTCACCAATCGTCAGTATCAGGAGTTCGTGGACAAAGGCGGCTACCAGAACCGCGTGTACTGGACGCAGCCCTTCGTCCGTGACGGCAAGACGCTGACCTGGGATCAGGCGATGGACCTGTTCCGGGATCAGACGCTTCGACCCGGACCCTCGACGTGGGCCGCCGGCCACTATCCGGCGGGCAAGGACGAGTTCCCGGTGTCCGGCGTGAGTTGGTACGAAGCGGCCGCCTATGCGGCGTTCGCGGGCAAGAGTCTGCCGGTGCTCGCCCAAAGCCTCAAGCTCTCCGGCGAGAATTTCGACCGGTACGTCGAGCCGTTCAGCAACCTGTCGGGCGATCTCGCACCGGTCGGACGATCCGAGGGCGTGGGTCCGTTCGGCACCTACGACATGGTCGGCAGCGTCCGCGAATGGTCGTGGAACGCCGCGGGCGACGGCCTGCGGTATCTGCTCGGGCGGCAGCCCAGCTCGTACGCGCCCGAGACGCTGCCCCCCTTCGATCGGTCGCCGCTCAACGGTTTCCGCTGCGTGCGGAACGCCGGGCCGATCCCCGCTGAGGCCATGGCGCCGAAAACGAGGCTGCTGCGCGACTTCTCGAAGGCCGCGCCAGTCTCCGACGCGATGTTCCGGGTGTACCGCGACATGTACGCCTACGACAAGACGCCCCTGCAGGCGACGGTGGAGACGGTTCCCGATCCCGGGCAGGACTGGACCAAGCAGAAGATCACGTTTGACGCGGCGTACGGCCGGGAGCGGGTGACGGCGTTTCTGTTCCTTCCAAAGAACGCGCGTCCGCCGTTCCAGACCGTGGTGTTCTGCCCGAGCGCGCGCGTCAACGACCCTGACCGACAGCGCCAATCTGGGCGACTTGACCTTCATGGACTACGTCGTCCAGAGCGGCCGGGCCGTCATGTATCCCATCTATGAGGGCTTGTACGAGCGACGGTCCGCGGTCTCGCCGGTTCGCGGTTCGGATCTCCAGCGGGACCGGCTGATCCACTGGTCGAAGGACCTCGGGCGGTCCATCGACTACCTGGCGACGCGGCCGGATCTCGACGTGACGCGGCTCGGGTACCTCGGCGTCAGCCAGGGCAGCGGCTGGGGCGTGATCCTGACGGCGATCGAAACGCGGCTGAAGACCGTGGTCTTCCTCGATGGCGGATTCTTTCAGTGGGAGCACCCGATCGCCGGGTTGGATCAGGTGGACTTCGCCCCCCGGATTCACGTGCCCGTGCTGATGGTCAACGGCCGCTACGACGCGACGTTCCCGTACGCGACCTCGCAGGTGCCGCTCTTCGGCATGCTCGGCACGCCAGCTGTCGACAAGAACCACGTCGTGTTCGACACGCCCCACGACGTCCGCCTGCGGCGGACGGATCTCGTCAACAAGGTCCTCGGCTGGTTCGACAAGTATCTCGGACCGGTTCGCTGAGGGGCGACGACGGGGAAGTCGTCCGCGTGTTGCTGCCATCGCGTTTTACCGCCCGACCGCCGCTCGCCAGTTCTGCACCAGAATCAGCCGAGGGCTCGGGCGCTTGTCGCCGCCAGTCCGCCGCATCATCAGCATGCGCCCATCGCGCGCGACGTCGAACAACGGCATGATGACGTCCAGCGGCCCTTTGCCCTCCACGAAAAGCTGGATCGGGGGCCCGGACGCGTCCAATGGCTTCAGCGTGATCGGCCTCTCCGCCACCGCGCCTCGTGGCGGATCGGTCTGCGGCATAGCTTGCGTCAGATAGAAGAGGGCCTTCTCATCTCCCGAAAACCGCGGGTGCGCGCCGCCGCTCGTCGTCACCTGCAGTTGGCGGCTGCCGGCCGGAAAGTCCGTCAGAAAGGCGTTGAGCCGGCCGTCCACTTCGCGAAGGGAATACGCCAGCGTTGAGCCGTCGGGCGACAGATCGAACGCAGTGATGAGCGGATCCGATTGCTTGAGGACGTGCTCGGCCGGGCCGACCGAGCCATCGGCGAGGAGCGGGGCGTACCGCAGGCGCGTGCCGACGCCGTCGTCCACCAGGAACACGAGATACCGCCCATCCGGTGTGACCTGGCCAGAGAGCCCGCTGACGAGCACTCGCTGACCGCCAGATCCGTCGGTGCGCCGCGCAACGATCTCTCGCGTCGTCGTCGAACCTGTCGAGAAGACGACTTCATCGCCTGAGGGGAACCACGACGGCTGGTCGAGCGTCGGCGCATCCTGTCCCGCGGGCGTGAGACGCGTATCGCTGCCTGTCTTGAGATCACGCATGACAAGATGCCGATCGCCCTCGGTGTCCACGACGAACGCGACGCGGCTGCCGTCGGGCGACAAGACCGGGTCACTGCCGGCGACGATGGGCATGCCCAGCACTGGAGAGACCTGACCCGTCTGACTCACCCACACGAGCTCCGAGGTCGCCGCGGGCGGCGGGAGAACAATCAGCGCGCTGCCGGTCGTGTCCGCCTGGAAATAGGATCCGCGCGGCGCAATCTCCACCGCCCTCGCCAGATCCACGCGCTCGTCGTCAATGGGCACGGCCCAGATGCCGTTGTTGGGTCCTCGTCGCCTGAACAGCAGCACACCGTGCGGATCGTATTTGACGAACGTCACGTCGGGGTCCGCGATGATCGTCGTGCGTTTGCGATCGGATCCCGAGCCGACCCGCTCGGTTCGGTACGACGAAGGCTCGCGGATGTGTGTCGTGATGATGAGCCGGTCGTCGGGGAGCGCGGAGACGCTGGTGAACTCGATTTCAGTCTTCGGGTCGATGGCGAGATAGACCGCTGGCGTGCCGCCCGCCGCAGGCACGGTGTACAGGCTGTCGCGCGAGACCGTAAAGAGAATGGTCCCGTCCGGCCGCCACGCGAAGTCGAGCGCGTACCCGGTCGCCGGGATTCTGCAGACCTGCAGCACCGGTCCGCCGGCCGCCGGGATGGTGTTGATCGCGCCAGCTGAAAAGAAGCCGATCGTGCGCCCGTCCGGCGACCAGAACGGCAGCGTGGACGTGACGTGGACGGGGCCGAGATCCTGCGGCGTGAATGCGTCGAGGGCGCGCACGTACAGGTGGGCGTTGGAAAAATACGCGATCCGCGAGCCGTCCGGAGAGAGCGCCAAACGTTCCGACGAAGCGAGAGGTTCGGCCAGTTCGAGGCGCCGCACCGTCAGGTCGGCGCCAGGCTTGAGCCACCACGCGGCAACGGCCGCCACGCCCGCCAACGCCAGAGCGAGCGCGGCCCAGACCAGCATCGATGCGCGTGAGCGTGCCGGCGTCTCCGGCCGGTCGTTGATTGCACTCGCGGCAGCCGACGCGGAATCCGCGAGCGCGATACGGGCTTCGCCGATGTCGCGCAGACGCTGTTTCGGATCGCGCTCGAGGCAACGCGCGAGCAGCCGCCGGATCGCCGGCGGCACGGCCGGCGGCAGCCGATCGAGCGCGATGTCGTCCTTGATCACGGCCGCGATGATCTCGGTCGCGGTCTCGCCGCGAAACAGCTTCCGGCCCGTCAGCATTTCGAACAACACGACGCCGAACGCCCAGATGTCTGCGCGTTTGTCGACCGGCCGTCCCTTCGCCTGCTCGGGCGCCATGTACGCCGCGGTGCCGAGGATCACACCGCGTTCGGTCCGCGCCCCTCGACCTTGCTCGGGGCGCTCTGAGTGCCAATCGAAGGGCGCCGGAGACAGAAGCGTCGGCGAATTGGCGTCCGCCGACGCACTCGCTTCATCCGGCGCGAGTGCCTTGGCGAGACCGAAGTCGAGCACCTTCACGACCCCGTCCGGCGTGATCTTCACATTGGCCGGCTTCAGGTCGCGATGGACGATGCCCTTTTCGTGCGCGGCTTCGAGCGCCTCGGCGATCTGGCGGGCGATGGCGACGGCATCTCCCAGGGAGAGGCCCTCGTCATCAGGTGTGCGCGCGGCCGCGATGACCTCGGCCAGCGTCGGACCCGAGACCAGCTCCATGACGAGGTAATTGGGCCCGACGTCGTAGAGGGTGCAGATGTTCGGGTGGTTGAGGGCGGCAATAGCCCGCGCCTCACGCTCGAATCGCTCGCTGAATTCAGCCGCGGAGACCTTGATGGCCACATCGCGGCCGAGGCGGGTGTCGCGAGCCTGATAGACCTGGCCCATCCCGCCTTCGCCCAGATTGGCCACGACCTGATAGGGACCGAGACTCTTGCCGATCACGGTCGTGGCCTCACCTGGGCTGCGGCGGGACCGGGGAGCATGCGGTCGAGATGTTACAGCAGCCGAGCGAAAGCAGCGCGGGATCGGCGCCGTGGCCATGAACCTGTGGCGCTCACCGCCCGTCGAACCGCGGGTTCACGACGTTGTTGAAGATCGATCCGAACTGATAGCTGAGCCCGATCCGCAGGCTGTAGGTGAACGACGTCTCCAGTTGGCGGATGCGCAGCAGGATCTCCTCGTCGCTGGCGCCGCCGGCCGGCAGGTACAGCTGGTCGTGCACGCTGGCGGCGCTGCCCTCGATGTTGAGCGTCAGCCCGCGGAACAGCCGCACGTCGATCTGCCCGTCCACGTTGACGCGGAATTTGCTGGGATCCTCGAGGTAGTGCGATCCCTCCACGGTGACGATCGACGATCCCCACGGCTGCCGGAACGCAAGGCTATAGAGCAGCCGCTGGTCGAGCAGCGTCTCGCTGAGCTTGCCGTAGATCGTCGGCTCGAGGTAGTCGAAGTAGTTGTAGCCAAGCGTGTACTGCAGAATCATCGACCGGTTGGACGACTCCGAGTACGGATAGAAGTTGAACTCGAGACCGGCGCCCGTGCGGCCGTCGAGATCCGAGTTCGTCGAGGTTGACGCGCCGACGTCCGCGCGCACCGCCGCGGCCCAGTGATCGGCGCCGAGGCTCCGGACGACCAGCTGCCGCGCGCGCCAGTCGTCTGACCGGCTGTGCAGCCTGCTGCCGTCGTTCAGCGTGAACACCTCGGTCTCGACATTGCTGTTGACGAAGAAGCTGGCCTTCCAGGCTTCCGTCGTGCGGTTGGCCGAGAACGAGCCGCGATAGCGGTGGCTGTCGCTCGAGCTCTCCGCGTCCACCTGCGCCGATCCGCTGAGGCGGAAGATCCACGAGTCCCACGGATCGCGGCCCGTTTCCACCGACTGCGATTCCCCGTCGTCGTCGTACACCAGCTCGAGCGAGTCCACCGCGGCAGAATCCACGAGGTACGGCGCCAAGCCGAGCCCGAACACGCGCGCGAAGCCGCGCCGCTCCTCGTCCTCGGTGTCAGTAGGCAACGACGTGTAGAGCAGCGTGCGATCGTCGCCCTCGAAACGCTCCTGCCCGAGGTACTCTGAGCGTGTACTCGTTGCCGCCCGCGCCCGTCCGCCGTACGGTGACGAGCACGTGCACGTCGGCGGCATGCGGATCCACGACAAAGTCCAGGTAATGGATCTCCTGTCGCAGGAACGTCATGTCGCACGCCTGGCAGTCGAGGTAGACGCGCACGAGTGATGACGCCGGCGGTGAAACCTCCTCGGGCGGCGGATTCTGGGCAAACGCCGACGCCGTCAACAACAGCAACGCGGGCAGCGCCAGAAGCGCAGAGCGACACCACATAGGCGCGGAAAGCCGGGCAGCGACCGACCGAAGAGGCCGAGCGAAGATGAACTACACACCAGTATAGAAGATTGCGGCTAGCCGCCCTACTCGCCCCGCAGCGAGACGACCGGATCGACGCGCGACGCGCGTCGCGCCGGCAGATAGCTTGCCAGCGCGCCGACGATGACCATCGCGGCCGAAGTGGCGGCAAACGTCTGCGCGTCGAGCGCGCGCACGCCGAACAGCAGGCTTCCCAGCGCCCGGGTTGACGCGACCGCGACGATGAGGCCGATCGCGACGCCGACGCCGACCACACGCGTGCCCTCGGCGACCACCATCCATCGGACCTGGCCGCTCTGCGCGCCGAGCGCCATCCGCACGCCGATTTCACGCGTGCGCTGCGCGACGACATAGGAGAGCACCCCGTAGAGCCCGATCGCGCCCAGCGCGAGCGCGAGCGCGGCCGCCACGCCGAGCGCCACCATCGTGAACGAGACCTGGATCATCGATCGGCTCGCGAGCTGCGCCATCGTGTAGATGCGGTACATCGGCGCCTCGGGCGCGACCTCGTGGACGAGGGCGCGGACGTCCGGAGCGATCGTCTCGGCCCGCGCGGTCTTCAGCACGTACGCCGGCGACGAGATCATCCAGCTCATGGGCTGCGGCCCGACCAGCGGAAAGTAGATCAGCGGATCCGGCCGATGCCGGAAGTCTTCCTGCAACACGTCGTCCACCATGCCGACCACCGTGAACCAGGTGGTCAGCCCCTGGCGCTGCAGGCGCCGGCCGATCGCGTCCTGTCCGGGCCAGAGCAGCGTCGCCGCCGACCGGCTGACGATCACGTTGGGCAGCGCGGAGAGGTGATCGTTGGCGTCGAACGTCCGCCCCGCGAGCACGCGGATGCTCATTGTCTTGAAGTAGTCGCCGGCGGTGAACGTGGCGTGGATGAGCGCGCCGTTCTCCGCGGCCGTCTCCGAGCCTTCGGGCCGAACGCGCCCGGAGGCGGTGCCCTCGTCGAGGGGCATGTTCTCGACGATGCCGGCCGATTCGACGCCCGGCAGCGCGCGCAGCCGATCGAGGAACGCCAGATCGAAGCGCGCGTAGGCCGGACCGTCCGGCAGGTGCGGCCCTTCGGGCGCGATCTGGAACGTGAACAGGTCGGTCGTGCTGTAGCCGGGATTGACCTGCTTCAACTGCCAGAAGCTGCGGAGCAGCAGGCCCGATCCGATCAGCAGCACGAGCGCCAGGGCGGTCTGCGCCACGACGAGCGCGTCGCGGCCCCAGCGGCGCTGGCGAGTGGAGCCGCGGCCGCCGGCGCGCAGGCGCGTAAAGTCCGGCGCGGAGGCGCGCAGCGCGGGCACCATCCCGCACGCGACCGCCGCGACGAGTGCCACCGCCAGCGTGAAGAGCAGCGTCCGGCCGGTGATGGCGACGTCGCCGATCCGTGGAATCCACGCGGGTGCCGCGCGCAGCACCAGGGGCAGCGTCACGTAGGCGAGCGCCACGGCCAGCACGCCGGCGACCGCCGCAATGACGACCGCTTCCGCCATCTGCAACCGCAGGAGTTGCGCGCGGCCGGCGCCAATCGCCCGGCGCACGGCGAAATCCCGGTGCTGCGTCTCGGCTCGCACCATGAAGAGATTGGCGACGTTCGCGCAGGCGATCAGCAGGACGATGGCGACCGCGGCGAGCAGCACCCACAGCGAGCGCGCCACGTCGCCGAGCATCTCCTCCGCGAGCGGGCGGACGACCGCGCGGTGCTGGCCGATGATCCGCGCGTAGGCCGCCGATCCGCCAAAGCGCGCCGGCAGCTCGCTCGCGAGCGACGTCAGCTCGCGCGCCACGGCCTCGGGCGTCGCGCCCGGCGCCATGCGCGCGACGAGCGGATTGCCGAAGCGGCCAGGCACCAGCCCCTCCGCGCGGATGTTGGTCGAGATCCACAGGAGCGTGCCGTCATTCGGGAACTGAAAGGCGGGGCCCATCACGCCGACGATCGTCCGGTCGGCCCCCGCGACGGAATAGGTGTGGTCGAGCACGGACGGATCGCCGCCAAACCAGGACTGCCACAGCGCGTAGCTGATCACCACGACGCGATCTTCGTCCGCGGCCACGGGCAGCCGGCCGATGAACGGACTGGCGCCCAGGGTGTTGAACAGCGTCCACGTCGGCGCCGACATCCGGATGCGCTCGACCCGATCGCCCACGCGCAGCGTGGACGTAAACGAGTTGTAGGTCGAGACCTCCTCGAGCAGGCGCGAGCGCTCCTTGTACTGAAGGTAGAACTCCGACGAGACGCCGAACTCCGGCGGCAGATCCGACCCGGGCGCCGACGCGACGATGTTTACAAGGCGATCAGCGTGCGCGTACGGCAGCGGCTCGATCAGGACCGCGTTGATGACGCTGAACATGCCGGCGTTGACGCCGATCGCCAGCGCCAGCGTGGCGACCGCCGTCAGCGTGAAGCCCGGCGTGCGCAGCAGCGCCCGCACGGCGTGTCGGCAGTCCCGCACCCAGTCACTCCATCGCATGGCGTCGCTCCTCGGGAGTATCGGCTTAGACGGGACCGAGCCCGGCGAAGTTGCGGGCCCGGGCGTTCGTTCAACGCATGATCTCCAGTCCCATGTGCGGACGCCAACATGCGTTGACTGTTCGGCAGTCAACCGCGTGCCCGATCGCAGCGTCATATCACGGACGTCGCCAGCGTCCCGCCCCCGATCGGCAGTCTGCATGGGGTCCAGAGCACGCCATCGTGTCCGATCGCGCTCGCGCGCGATCCCGCCGCCGCGGCCGCGCGTGCGACTGCGCATGCCTCCGTGGATCGGGCCGCTGACGATTGCGCTGACGTTCGTCTGGCTTGCCGCCGCGACCTGGCGTAAGTGGCCGGACGTGCTGGTGGATTTCGGACAGCAGCTCTACATTCCGTGGCGGCTCGCCGGCGGCGAGCACCTCTACACGGACGTCGCGCTCCTGCACGGTCCGTTCTCGCAACTGTTCAACGCCGTCTGGTTTCGGGCGTTCGGCGCCTCGCTGACGGTGATCGTGATCGTCAACCTGACCATCCTCGCGGCCATCGTCGCGATGATCTATGCGCTCGTGCGTCAGATAGCCGGCGAGCTGACCGCGAGCGTGACCGCGCTCGTGTTCGTGCTGGTGTTCGCATTCGCGCAGTACACGGGCACGGGCAACTACGACTACGTGACGCCGTACGTCCATGAAGCGACGCACGGCATCGCGTTCGGCCTCGGACTCCTGCTGTGCTTCGCACGCTACTTGAAGTCAGGAAGCCGGAAGGCGCTCGCCGGCGCCGGTGTGTGTCTGGGATGCGCCCTGCTGACGAAGGTGGACCTGGCCATTGCCGCGCTGGCGACCTCGGTCGCGGGCGTCGCGATCGTCCTGTGGTTGAGCCGGCACGACGCCGCTCGACGACCGGCCGATCTCTGGACGTTCGCTGCGGGCGCGATCGCGCCGATCGCGATGGTCTTCACCTACCTGCTGACGTACTTGCCGGCTGGCGCCGCACTCAGGGACACGTTCGGCGCCTTTGCGAGCGTGTCCGGCGGCGTGGCGTCCAACGCCTTCTACGCGCGCACGCTTGGCGTGGACGATCTCGGCGGCAACGTCGCCCTGATGATCGAGATGTTCCTCGTCATCGCGGCCGCGGCTGGCGTGGCGGTCGCGATCGACGTCGCCCTGGCCCGGCGAGTGGACCGGCCCTGGCGGATCGGTGCCGTGCTTGGCGTCATCGCATTCGCGATCTTGATCGCGTGGCCAGCCGTGTCGCCGTGGCGCGACCTGCCGCGCGCGCTGCCGCTGACGACGCTGGCGGTGCTCAGTGGGGTGGCGGCGGCGCTCTCGCAGTCGCGCGACCTCGACGCGGCGCGCGGGTCGATCGTCCCGATGCTCCTGTGGACGGTCTTCGCCATCGTGCTGCTGGCGAAGATCTTCTTCAACGCGCACCTCGAGCTCTTTGGCTTCTACCTGGCGATGCCGGCATCGCTCGTGCTCGCCGTCGCGCTGGTGTACTGGATGCCCCGCTGGCTGCGGGTCCGATGGGGCGGCGGCGCGATCTTCCGGGCCCTCGCGATCGGCGTCCTGGCGGCGCTCGTCGTCTATCAGGTGCGATGGTCGCTCGAGGTCTACTCGGCAAAGGACTACACGCTCGGCAAAGGCGGCGATGCGATCGTGACGTACAGCCCGAACATCTCGTCGCCAAACCTCGTCACCGCCGAAGCGCTCCGCTGGATCGACGCGAACCTGCCGCCGCAGGCGACGTTCGTCGCGATGCCGGAAGGCATCATGCTCAACTACCTGACGAGGCACGCGACGACGATGCCCGTGATCAACCTGATGATGACGGAGATGATCGCCTTTGGCGAGAGCTCGATGGTGGCGTCGCTCGACCGGCATCCGCCCGACTACGTGCTCCTGGTCGACAAGAACACCTCCGAGTTCGGCGTGGGCGAGTTCGGGAGCGATCCGAACTACGGCGAGCACATCATGCACTGGGTGGACGCTCACTACGACACGGTTACGGTGCTTGGCAACGAGCCCCTGCGCGGCCGCGGGTTCGGCATCAAGATCATGAAGCACACGCACTGAGCCGGGCGGGGGCATTTGCGCCCGTCTGCGCCGTGTGTTACACAGTCCGGCTGATGGATCGCGCCGGCCTGCCGTTCGAAGTCCTCGCCTTCGAGGAGCTGCTGAAGAAACCGAAGAGCGACCCGACGGGTCTCGCCGGCTTTTTCAACAGCGGCGAAATCTGGGTCGCGCGCGTGCCGGCCCGGCTCGACGTGATGGGCGGCATCGCCGATTACTCCGGCGTCGAACGTCTGCGAAGCGGTGCTCGGCCGCGGCATGCTCATGGCCCTGCAGGCGCGCACGGACCGCACGCTGCGCATCCGCACGATGCAGGTCGGCCGGCGCGACGCTGCCCGTCGAGACGCGCATCCCGCTCGACTACTTCACGTCGGGCGACGGCCTCGCCGGCTACGCGGAGATGCGCGAGCTGTGCCAGGCGAATCCGCTGGCCAACTGGGTGGCCTACATCGGCGGCAGCATTTTCACCCTGCTGAAGGAAGAGTCGGTCAAGCTGCCGTACGGTTTCAGCCTGCTGCTGCTCAGCGCGGTGCCGATGAACGTCGGCATCGGCAGTTCCGCCGCCGTCGAAATCGGCACGCTGTGCTGCCTCAACGCCTATCTCGGCGCGCAATCTCGACGGCGCGCGCATCGCGCGGCTCGGCCAGATGGCGGAAAACCACGTCGTCGGCGCGCCGTGCGGCATCATGGACCAGATCGCCATCACGAGCGGTCGCCGAGGGCAAGCTGACGCACATCCTCTGCCGGCCGGGCGAGGTGCGCGGCGAGGTGGAGATTCCGCCCGGCACCGGCTTCGTCGGCATCAACTCGCATGGTGCGCCATTCGGTCGCCGGCAACCCCTACAGCGACACGCGCATCGGCGCGTTCATGGGCAAGCGCATCATCAACGACCTCCGCGCGCGGACCGGGCGGGCGCCGCTGAACTACCTGACCGAACTTTCGGTCGAGGAGTTCCGATGCCGAATACGCACGCGGAAGTGCCGGAGGAAATCGTCGGCTCGGAGTTCCTCGATCGCTACAAGACGCACGACGATCCGGTGACGACCATCCAGCCGGATGCGCGCTATCGCGTGGCCGGCCCGACCCGGCATCCGATCGAGGAAAACGAGCGCGTGCTGAAGTTCATCGACGCGCTGGCGCGCCGCGAGCGCCGGCGACGAACGCGCGCTCGACGGTGGCCGGCGAGCTGCATGTATGGCGCGCACGAGAGCTACCGCGACAACTGCCGGCTGTCGGTGGAAGAAGTGGATTTCCTCGTCGAGGCCGTCCGCGCGCGGGAGCGAAGCGCGGCCTTTACGGCGCGAAGATCACCGGCGGCGGCACCGGCGGCACCGTGGCGGTGTTCGGCAGGCTCGACGCGCTCAGAGAGCACATTCCCGAGATCGCCACCGAATACTCGCGCCGTATCGGGGCGCTGCCGGACATCTTCGAGGGCACGTCGCCCGGCGCGATCGAGTTCGGCGCGCGGCGCTATCGTTTCGGCGCCGCCGGATGGCAGCGCGCTCAGGTGTAGGCGAGCGTCCATGACCACGTCGCCTCATGCCGTCGTGCGCAAGGGCGTCGTTCCCATGGCCGGCCTGGGCACGCGATTCTTTCCGGCGTCGCACGCCTGAAGAAGGAGTTCTTCCCGGTCGTCGGGCCCGATGGAATCGCGCGCGCGCTCTTCCACTATCACCTGATGGAGCTCGTCTCGGCGGGCATCGACGAGATCTGCCTGATCGTGCAGCCGGGCGAGGACGCGGCGGTCCGTGCGTACCTGGCCGGTCCGTCCGAGGCGTATCTCGACAGGCTGGCCGGCTTCCCCGAGCTGATCCACGAAGCTGACGAAATGGCCCGGTTGGCTTCGCGCGTGCGATTCGTCGAGCAGCGCGCGCAGGAAGGCTACGGCCACGCCGTGTTCCAGACGCGGGCGTTTGCTGGCGGGGAGCCCGTCCTCCTGTGCCTCGGCGATCACCTGTTCCGCGGCGCGACGTCCACCACGTCGCCGTACCGGGCGCTGTCGGACCTCGTCGGTGTCGCTGGACGCCGGAGCGTGTCCGCGGTCAACCGTATTGGCCCGGCGGAGCTGAGGGGCTATGGAACGATTGCCGGCACGCGCCGGACGGACAACCCGCGGCTGATCGACGTCTCGCTCATCATCGAAAAGCCCGACGTCGAGACGGCGCGCGCGCGACTGCGCGTGGATGGGCTGCCGCCGGAGACCTGGCTCGGCTGGCTCGGGATGCACCTGCTCGGCCCGTCGATTTATGACGTGCTGGCCGAGATGATCCGCGACGACGTCCGTGACAAGCACGAGTTCCAGCTCACGCGCGCGCAGGAGCTCCAGCGCGCGCGTGAGGGGTATCTGGCCGTCGAGCTCGAGCACGTCCAGCGGTTCGACTTCGGCACGCCGGACGACTGGATCACGAGCGGCGCCGCCTATCGTCGCCAGCCGTCCGCGTAGCCGCGCTCGTAGCCGTCACGGAATGCTTCACGGTAGTTCAGGCGGTACGCTTCGCGGCTGCCATACCATTTCTCGAAGTGGTGATCGCCGCTGCGATACCGGCTTTCCGCGAACGGATCGTTGCGGTGCCGCCGGCGCCCATCGTTCAGTCCTTCGCGATAGCCGTCATCGAATCCATTTCGAAACGCCGGATCCGTGGCGACTCCGCGGCCGTGCGACCACGACGGTGGTCCGGGCCGGCGCACGGCGTACTGGTCGTAGCCACTGCGATACCCGCGCTCGAAGCCGACGCGAAAGTCCGCGCGGTACTGATCGCGCGTGCCGAACGCGAGGCGATAGCCCGCGTCCCCGCGCCGGAATTCAACCGCCACGCCAAAGTTGAACGGTCGTCCGAGGCGACTGTGTTCCGAGCCGACGCGAAGACCTTCGCGGTAGCCCTCGTCGTACGCCGATTGGATCGCGACACGCGCGCGCGGAGTCTGCTGCGCCTCGGCGGTCGTGACCGGCGCGGCCAACATCGACAGCATCGCCAGAAGTCCGATCGTGTGGGTCGCTCGCATAAGGCACCTCCGCTGGGATGCCCTCTGCTTGTGCAAGACCCGGACCGATCGTGACGCCGTACGATCGATTGCCAGAAATGACCAGCGTTCAATGACTTGCAACGACAGCCCAACGCGATTCTTGCCGGCAGGCCGCCGTGTTGTCCTGTTTCGGCCGCGCGTCAGCGCCCCATCAGGACGACGGGGTCGAGCCAGATCGCGCGGCCGCCTGGCGTCGCGTCGGCGTTGAGGATCAACCGCCAGTGCCGGCGCCAGGGCTGGTAGAAAAGACTGAACGCCCAGCCGGAATACTCCTTCAGGTCGATGTCGATGGCGTGCCACGCGTCGCCGCCCGGCGGCGACGGGTCGAGCGCCGTACCGGTACAACTCGTCGTAGGACCGATCGTCCGAGATGCCCACGCGGACGGTGATCCCGGCGCCGGTCGAAGGCGCCAGCGCGACATCCGCATGAAAACGCGCGTGCGCCGGAAACGTGACGGGATAGAGAATGCGCGCCGGCGCGTCGGTGACGAGGGCCGGCCGATCGACGCCGTCGCGGACGATTGCCGTCGCCCGGATCGCGGTGTCCGCCGAACCCGGCGCACGCCGTTCGGCTGTCGGCAGCGCCGCGACCAGGTCGATCGGCCGCGGAGCCGCACCGCACGACGCAACGGCGACGCCGATCGCCGCCAGCACGAGCGACGGCCGTCCAGGCCAGCGGCGACCGACCGCCCGTCCCGTCATCTGCCCGCGGCGCCGACGACGGTCGGCCGGAAGGCGGCCACCGTGGCGGCCGTCGCGTTCAACGCGCGGGCATCGTCGGCGTCGCAGGCGAGGCTTTGCGGCGAGCCGACACGGCACGCCGCGTTCGTGGCGCCAGGCACGCCCATCGGACTTCCGGGGAAATACCAGTACTTCAGCTTGCCGCAGTCGAACAGGCCGGTTGCGCAGTACGGCTGGTACTGCAGGTTTGGGTTCGACCAGTACAGCACGCGCGGGCAGCCGAACCCCTGGTTCGTGCACAGATCCGGGTACGCCATGATCGTGCGCCAGCGCTGTCCGGGCGCGGGATTGATGTAGCCGTGCGCGTAGGTGAAGGGCGTCACGCCGCTGTCCACATACCAGTCGTGCCGTGCGCCCATGTTGTGACCGAGCTCGTGAGGCAGCGTGTACAGCGGCAGACAGGTCGCATCCACGACGTTGAAGGCCGAGACCGAGAACGCGGCGCTGACGGACGTCATCAGAAAGCCGATCCCGCACGCGTCGCCCTGCTGCGTGCGAACGAGCAGCGTCACGATGTCCGCGCCGTACTGCTCGCGCATCGCGGCAACGCCCGACAGGCCGTCGCTCCCGAGGCGCAGTGACGTCAGGTTCGTCCCAAACGCGTTCACCTCCGTGTACGGCACTTCCTGAACGTGGACGAGGCGCACGCGCTGGGAAACGTGGCTGTTGATGTACGACGTGTTCGACTCGGCCACGGCGACGTCGAGCAGGCTCTCGACGTCCGAGGGGCGCCCGACTGTTGCCGTAATTATCGGCGTGTACGCGACCAACAGATCGATCGTTGCCGGCGCGTCGTCACCGGTTTGATCGGCGACGTCGGCGCGTGCCCCCGCGGGCAGCGGCGCTTCGACGGGCGGCGCCTCGCGCGGAAAGGCCGCGGCATCGAGTTCCGCCACGGTGTGCAGTCTTCGGCCCGAAGAGGGATCGACGGGCGGCGGCGTGCCGGCGGCAGGGCGAATGCTGAAGATGCGCCCGGCCGCGACCACGCTGCCGAAGAGCACATCGTCGCGGTACGCCAGCGTGACCGAGCTGGCCGCGAGGCCTTCGACGTGGCCCACCCAGGTCACGCCGTTCAGATTCGGGTCGTAGCGATCGAACACGGCGCGGACCACGACGTCCGGGAACAGCTCGAGCAGCAGCGGCGGTTCCTGGGCCAGCGCCCGTCCGGACGTCGGGCGCGGAAACGCCGCGAGGTCGATCGTGACGGTTCGCGATCGCGCGATGCCGCGCTCGGCAATCGCGGCCTGGACTCCTGCGGCCGCCTCGACGAGCGGCGACACGGCGGAGATCGGCGAAGCCGCACGGCCGGTCGCGACGGCGGCGGCGATCAGCACGAGGAGCGTGCGAACGATCGGACCGGGTGAGCGCACGATTGAGCCGCTGCAAATACTACTCCTCGTGAGAGACTGTCGCGCGGCCAACCGTGACGCGGCGCCTCTCACTCTTTGCGCGGGTCCTCTTTTCGCTGATCGCCGGTGCAGCGCTCGTGACGGGGACGCCGGTCCGGGCGGATGCGCAGTCGCGGCCGGCGCCGCGGCTCGTCTGGGGTATCGAGATCGACGGCGGCCTCGCGTTTGGCGCCACGACGCCCGGCGGGTCCGGCGCCTCCAGCTATCCCCCCACGACGACATTCACGACAGCCAACGGCCAGCCCAGCCGGGCCGTCTCGTCGTGGATGTTCGGCGACGGCGCGGTGCTCTTTGGTCAAGTCCAGACGCAGTTCGCCTCGAACTTCGGCCAGAACTTTCCCGCGATTGTGCCGCTGGACGACGTCCTGCGGTCGCCGTCGCTCCACCGCTCCGGCGTTGCGTCGAGCATCGCCTTCCGGCTGGTGCGCCAGCTGCCGGCGGATCGGTACAGTCTGGAGTTCGGGATCGAGCGGCGTGGCAGCGGTCTGGCGCCGACGAGCCGCGCGCAGGCCGCGCTCGACGCGACGCGCGCGAGCTTCGAAGCCGCGTTCAAGGGGCTGCTGGCGACGGTGCCGCAGAACAACGCCAGCGTCACGACGTCGCTCGAGACGGCGAGCGCGAGCGGCGGGCAGACGATGTTCACGGCCGCGGTCCGCATGACGATCATGAGACACGGCCGGCTGGAAGCGCACGCGATCGCCGGCGGCGGCATGGCGTTCAACCGGCACGCGACGATCGACGTCAGCGTGTCCGGCACGTACACCTTCAGCCTGCTGGGCGCCTATCCGTTCAACGAGACGGACAAGATCGTCGTGCACTTCGTCGATTCCGGCAAGACTCCCGTCGGCATTCTGGGCGGCGGGATCGAGTGCGCGCTGGGCCGCCGGCAGGCGGTGCGCGTCGATCTGCGGCTGTCGCTGAGCGGAGCCTCGTTCACGACGTCGATCGACGCCTCGCCGAACGCGCGGCCGGTGTCGCCAGGCGCCGTGCTGCCGTCAATGACGTCCCCGAGCATTCAGTTCAGCTCGGTGCCCGCGATTCCGACGTCGCTCAGCGGCCCGGCGCTGCGGCAGTTGCCGACGTTCACCGGGCACGGCGTGGAAGCACGGACCCAGCTGACCGCCGGGTACCTGATCCGATTCTGAGCCTCGGCTGGCGGAGACGATCCTCATGCGCCGCGAATACCACCGCTGGCCTTCCCGTCATCTCGGACGCGACATGGAGCTGCTGGCCTTTGGCCACGCCGGCGTGCCGATGCTCGTGTTTCCGACGTCGATGGGCGCGTTCTTCGACTGGGAAGATCGCGGCATGGTCTCCGCCCTGTCCGACAAGATCGCGCTCGGCGTGGTCCAGCTGTTCTGCCTGACGACGCTGGACACCGAGACGTTCTACGCACGCCAGGGGCCGCCGCGCCCGCGCATCGATCGATACCTGGCCTACGAACGCTATCTGCTGCAGGAAGTCGCGCCGTTCGTGCGGCAGCTGACCGGCCGCGAGACGATGGGCGTCACCGGGTGCAGCTTCGGCGGCTATCACGCGCTCACGATGGCGCTGCGGCATCCGGACGTTTTCACCGACTGCATCACGATGGGCGCGGCCTTCGACATCACGCGCTTCTTCGAAGGCTATTACGACGAGGACGTCTACCTGCTGTGCCCGCCGCACTTCCTCCCGGGCCTGAACGACCCGTGGTTTCTCGACCGGCTGCGGCGCAACAAGTGGCTGCTGGCGACCGGCGAACTGGACATCTGCCGGCCGGACACCGAGCAGGCGGCCGGGCTGCTGGCCATGAAAGACATCCCGCACAGCCTGCACGTCTGGGGACAGGGGTCCAACCACGACTGGCCGGAATGGACCAAAATGGCCAAGGCGTACTTACCGTAGGGGGTGAGGATCACCTTGGACTCTGGACCTTGGACCATTCACTGATGGAGTCTCCTTGTCGCTTGACCGCATTGGCGTGATCTTCGGAATGGAAGAGAGCTTTCCGCCGGCGCTGGTCGAGCGGATCAACGGCCTCGGCGTGACGGGCGTCACGGCCGAGTTCGTCTCGATCGGCGCCGTCCGCATGGACGAGCCGGCGCGCTACAAGGTGATCGTCGATCGCATCTCGCACGACATCCCGTTCTACCGCGCGTACCTGAAGAACGCCGTGCTCGCCGGCACGACGGTCATCAACAACCCGTTCTGGTGGAGCGCCGACGACAAGTTCTTCAACTACGCGCTCGCGAAGCGCCTCGGCGTCGCGATTCCGCCGACGGTGATTCTGCCGCACAAGCAACATCCGCCGAACACGACCGACGAGTCGATGCGCAACCTGCAGTACCCGCTCGACTGGGACGCAGGTCTTCGACTACGTCGGCTTCCCCGCGTTCCTCAAGCCGTTCGACGGCGGCGGCTGGAAGGACGTCTACCAGGTGCGCAACCCGGACGAGCTGTTCGCCGCCTACGACCAGACCGGGCACGCTCTGCATGACGCTGCAGCGCGCCGTGAACTTCCGCGAGTACTTCCGCTGCTACGTCGTCGGCCAGGACAAGGTCCGCATCATGCCGTACGATCCGCGCGCAGCCGTACCACGAGCGCTACCTGAAGCAGCCGCCGCCGTACGATCCGGCGCTGCTCGCGCGGGTCGAGCGCGACGCGATCACGCTGTGCCGGGCGCTGGGCTACGACCTGAACACCGTCGAGTTCGCGGTCGAAGACGGCGTGCCGTACGCGATCGACTTCATGAATCCCGGCGCCGGACGCCGAAGCGCGGATCGATCGGCGAGGAGAACTTCGACTGGATCGTGCGACGCGGTGGCGGACCTCGGCGGTGCGCCATGGCGCTCGCGCCGCCGCAGCCGCCGGTCTACCGCTGGGACGACTTCCTGCGCCGCTAGACCGCGAGGGCCCCATGCTGACGCCGTCCTTCACGATCGGGATCGAAGAGGAATACCAGACGATCGACCCGGCGACGTACGATCTGCGGTCGCACATCCAGACCGAGATCGTCGAGAAGGGCAAACGGCAGATGAACGAGCGCGTCAAGGCCGAGATGCACCAGGCGGTCGTCGAGGTCGGCACCGGCGTGTGCAGGACGATCGCCGAGGCCGCGGAGGACCTGCGCGATCTGCGCCGCCAGATGATCGCGCTCACCGACGAGAACGGCCTCCATCTGGCGTCGGGCGCCACGCATCCGTTCGCGGACTGGCGCGTGCAGGACGTCTACCCGGACGCCCGGTACCTCCAGCTCGTCGAGGACATGCAGATCGTCGCGCGCGCCAACCTGATCTTCGGCCTGCACGTGCACGTCGGCATCGACGATCGCGAGACGCTGATTCACCTGATGAACCAGGTCCGCTACTTCCTGCCGCACCTGCTGGCGCTCTCGACCAACTCGCCGTTCTGGATCGGCATGAACACCGGCCTGAAGTCCTACCGCTGCAAGGTGTTCGACCGGTTCCCGCGCACGAACATCCCCGACACGTTCTCGTCGTGGTCCGATTTCGAGAACTTCGTCAACCTGCTCGTGCGCACCAACAGCATCGACAACGCCAGGAAGATCTGGTGGGACGTGCGGCCGCATCCGGTCTTCGGGACGCTCGAAGTGCGCGTGTGCGACATCCCGATGCGCGTGGACGAGACGATCGCGATCGCCGCGCTCATCCAGGCGACCGTGGTCAAGCTGTTCCGCCTGCACTCGCGCAACCAGAGCTGGCGGCAGTACAGCCGCGCGCTCCTGATGGAGAACAAATGGCGCGCGGCCCGCTACGGCCTCGACGGCAAGCTGATCGACTTCGGCCTCGAGCGCGAGGTCGAGGAGCGCCAGCTCATCCTCGAATACCTCGAGTGGGTCGACGACGTGCTGGACGAGCTGGGGAGCCGGAACGCGGTGGAGTACATCCACTGGATCCTCGAGCACGGCACGGGCGCCGATCGCCAGTTGCGCGCGTACGAAGAATCCGGGCATGATTTGAAAGCGGTCGTCGCGTACATGATCGCCGAGACGCGTGAGGGCGTCTGACCATCGATGAGCGTCATGACCGACACCGATCTGCAGCCCGGCGCCCGCAACGCCATCCGCGTGTGCCTGAACGTCCAGCCGCACGAGCGCGTGACGCTCATCGGCGACGACGCCTGCGCGGAGATCGCGGACGCCCTGGCCGTCGAGATCGAGGCCGTGGGCGCGCCGTACCGCCGCTTCGTGCTCGAACGCGAGGGCCGGCGGCCCCTGACGGACCTGCCGGCGTCCATCGCGGCAGACATGGAGCACAGCGCGGTCAGCATCTTTGCCGCCAAGGCTCAGCAGAACGAGCTGGGCTCGCGCATCCAGATGACCGACATCGTCAACCGGCGTCGGATGCGGCACGCCCACATGGTCAACATCACGCGGCAGATCATGCTCGAAGGCATGCGCGCCGACTTCGGCGTGGTCGATCGCATCAGCCGCCGCGTGCTCGAGATCGTCCGGCCCGCGCGCACGGTCCGCGCAACCTCGCCGGCCGGCACCGACCTGACGGCGACGCTCAACCCGGCGTACCGCTGGATCAAGACGAGCGGCCTCATCTCGCCGGAGAAGTGGGGCAACCTGCCAGGCGGCGAAGTGTTCACGACGCCGGGTGAGGTCAACGGCACGCTCGTCGTGGACGGCGTCGTCGGCGACTGGCTGTGCGACCGGTACGGCAACCTCGAGAAGACGCCGCTCACGCTCCGCGTCGAGCGCAACCGGCTGGTCGAGGCGTCGTCGCCCAACCAGGCGCTGCGGGACGACTTCTGGCAGTACACGCATGCCGACGAGAACAGCGATCGCGTCGGCGAGTTCGCGATCGGCACGAACGTCGAGCTGCGCGCACGTGATTGGGCACATCCTGCAGGACGAGAAGTTCCCGGGCATCCACATCGCGTTCGGCAATCCCTACGGCGCCCACACCGGGGCCGACTGGTACTCGTCCACGCACATCGACGTCGTCGGCACGAACTTCGACATCTGGGTGGACGACCAGCCGATCATGCGGCGCGGGCAGTTCCTCATCGCGCCGGCCGAGGCCTAGCGCAGCCGGACGAGGCCCCGCATGATTCCGGCCCGGCGCGAGCGCTTCAATCGGGAGTACTCGCTGCTGCGGTACCGCAATTTCACGCGCCAGGTCGCGCGGCGGACCGGCGTCGACATCGAGTTCCGGCTGTCCGAGACGCCGGGCTTCTTTCCGGCGCCGCTGCTCGATCGCCTGGCCGACGTCTCGCAGGCGCTGATCGCGCAGCTGCTCGACAACCCGGCCTATCGGCGCGCCGCGGATCTCGTCGTGCCGTCCGCGTTCCAGGTGGCGTCCGGCGAAGCGCGGCCGACCTTCATCCAGGTGGATTTCGGGCTGGTGAGGACCGACGCCGGCTTCGAGGGCCGGCTGGTCGAGCTGCAGGCGTTTCCGTCGCTCTACGGTTTTCAGCTGGCGCTCGCCGAGACGTCGCGCGAGGTGTACGGGCTCGACGATCTCGATCTGTTCTTCGGCGATCTGACGCGCGAGCAGTACCTCGCCAGGGTCGGCGGGGCGATCCTGAACGGCCACGATCCCGCCCACGTCGTGCTGATGGAGATCGATCCGGCGCGCCAGAAGACGCGGCCGGATTTCGAGGTGACGCAGCAGTTGTGGGGCGTGCGTGCGATCGACATCCGCGGCGTCACGCGGCGCGGCCGGCAGTTGTTCTACCGGCGCGACGGCGTCGAGACGCGGATCGCCCGCATCTACAATCGCGTCATTCCCGACGAGCTCCAGCGATCGGGCCGCACGCTGCCGTTCGACTACCGCGACGACCTGGACGTCGAGTGGGCCGGCGGACCCGACTGGTTCTTCCGCATCAGCAAGTTCTCGATCCCGTGGCTGAAGCACCCGTGGGTGCCGCTCACGCACTACCTGAGCAATCTGGGCGGCGTGCCGCCCGACCGCGAGACCTGGCTCTTGAAGCCGCTGTTCTCATTCGCGGGCGGCGGGATCATCTTTGCCCCGACCGACCGCGACTTCGCGGCCATCCGGCCCGAGTCGCGCGATCAGTACATCCTGCAGCGGCGGGTCGCGTTCGCGCCGGTCATCGAGACGCCGGCGGGCCCGACGCAGGCGGAAATCCGCGTCATGCTCGTCCGTGACGGCGACCGCTACCTGCCGGTGCTGCCGCTGGTGCGGATGGGCCGTGGCAAGATGATGGGGGTCGACCACAACAAGGGCCTCGAGTGGGTGGGCGCCGCGGCCGCGCTGGTCGATCGGTTATGACGACGATCACGTCCGGGTTCGTCACCGCGATCTATCTCTTCGACGTCGCGCAGGCGATCGATCTCCACGCGCTGAAGGCGCAGCTCGGCGTCGAGGCCGCGGTCGCCACGCTCGACGACAAGTCGCCGGGGCCGCCGCGGCTGCGCTACATCCAGCCGCCGGTCATCGCGCGCGGCGAGGCGCTCGGCTGCCGCCAGCTCGACGGCTTCAACGTCCGCGTCAAGTTCTACGACTATGGCGTCGTGTCGCTCTCGCTCACGCGCCCGTTCGCGGGCTCGTGGGACGAGCTGGTCAAAGTCGGCCAGACGCTCATCGAGAACGAGCCGCTCGAGCAGCACGCGGCCGAGGCGTGCCGCAAGATCATCACCCGCACGGCGCCGGTGTTCGTCGGACGCCGGTCGTCGATCCTCGACGAGGACTACCTCGTCTTTGCGGTCACGGGGCTGGACGCGCCCCGAAACTCGGACGAGCTGATCGCCGAGCACGGCACGGACATCGCGCAGCTGCTACGGGGCGAGCGGCAGCCGCTCAGCCGGCAGGAACGCGAGACGGTGCTGCGTCAGGCCCTCTCGTACGTCGCGGACGACCTCGTCGTGCCCGCCTGGAACGCGACGTTCGTCTACGACACCGAGGCGGCGGCGCTGCAGGCCATCGAGGTGCTCGAGTTCGCGAACTCGCAGCTGCTCGAGTTCCGCTATTACGACGACCTGCTCGAGAACGCGCTCACCCGCATCTACGCCGAGCTCCAGCAGCCGCGCTGGTTCGATCGGCTGGCCGGGCGGCGCTACACGCGCGCGGCGCGCGATCTGCACGCGCTGTTCATCGACGTCAACGAGCTCACCGATCGGCTCGAGAACGCCGTCAAGTTCGTCGGCGACATCTACTCGGCGCGCCTGTTCGGCAACGTCGCCGCTCGGCTCGGCCTGGACCGCTGGAAGAACAACGTCGAGGAAAAGCTCCGGACGCTGAACGACATCTACCAGTCGGCGGTGGAGCAGACCGGCATGTCGCAGGCCAATCTGCTCGAGCTGGTGATCGTGCTGATCCTCGTGATCGAGCTCGGCCTGCTCCTCGCCGGCATCACCAAGTGACCGGCGCGCCTCCTGCCGCCGTGACCCGATAGAATTCTGCCGTGCGCCCGCGTCTTCGCTTTGCCCCGTCGCCGACCGGCTACCTGCACGTCGGCGGCGCGCGCACCGCGCTCTTCAACTGGCTCTATACCCGCCGGCACGGCGGCGTCTTCATCCTCCGCATCGAGGACACCGACGTCGAGCGATCGTCGGCCGACATGGTCACCGGCATCCTCGAGAGCATGAGGTGGCTGGGCCTCGACTGGGACGAGGGTCCGGAGGTCGGCGGGCCGCATGCGCCCTACTTTCAGACGGCCCGGCTCGACCAGTATCGTGCGGCCGCGCAGGCGCTCGTCACGTCCGGCCACGCGTATTACTGCTACTGCCGGCCGGAAGAGCTGCGCGCCAGGCGCGAGGCGGCAGAGGCGGCGGGCCTGCCTGGATGTACGACGGCACGTGCCGCGCGCCTGACGCCGGACGAGATCGCGGCGCGCGAGGCCCAGGGCCTGCCGCGCGCCATTCGTTTCCGCGTGCCCGACACGGGCGCCACGACGTTCACGGATCTGGTGCACGGGCCGATTACGGTCGATCACGCCAACATCGAGGACTTCGTCGTCCTTCGGTCCGACGGCTACCCGACCTATCACCTGTCCGTGGTGGTCGACGATGTCCAGATGGCCGTCACGCACGTCGTCCGCGGCGACGATCACATTTCCAACACGCCGAAGCAGGTGCTCATCTATCAGGCGATGGGCGCGGCGCTCCCGGCATTTGCGCACGTGCCGCTGATCCTCGGGCCGGACAAGAAGCGCCTCAGCAAGCGCCACGGCGCCACGTCCGTCGGCGAGTACGAGAAACAGGGCTACCTGCCCGAGGCGATGGTCAACTTCCTCGCGCTGCTCGGCTGGTCGCCCGGCGGCGATCGCGAGGTGCTGTCGCGCGACGAGCTGGTGGCGGCGTTCACGCTCGAGGGCATCAGCGGCGGCAACGCGGTCTTCAATCCAGAGAAGCTCGACTGGTTCAACCAGCAGCACATCATGCGGCTGCCGTCCGAGGAGATCCTGCGGCGGCTGCAGCCCGCGCTTGCCGGGGCCGGCCTCTGGCGCGACGCGTTCGCCGGCGCCGATCGCGTCTGGATCGGACGCGTGATCGACCTGCTGAAACCGCGCGCGAAGAAGCTGAACGACCTCGTGGGCCTGCTCCGGCCGTTCGTCGCCGATCGCGTCGATCGCGATCCCGCGGCCGTCGCGAAGTACCTGTCGTCCGCCGATCTCGCGCCGCACCTCGCGGCCTGGCGCGACGCCGTGCGGGACGTGACGCCGTTCGACCCGTCCGCGATCGAAGCGTCGCTGCGATCGCTCGCCGAGGCGCGAGGCATCAAGCCCGCCGCGTTGATCCACGCGACGCGCGTCGCGGTGGTCGGCCAGAGCGTCAGTCCGGGGCTGTTCGAGGTCGTCGAGCTCATGGGTCGCGATCGGACGGTCGCCAGGCTCGATGAAGCGCTGCGGCTGGTCGAGCGCGCGTGAGATACTGACCGGCCATGGCGAAGCGGAGCCGTGCGGCAGCGAAGACTCGTCGGTCGAAAGCCGTGACGCGGGCGCGCCCGGCCGCGTCCCTGGCGCGCTGGGCCGGGCTGGCCGGCACGGAAGCCGAGTTCGAACGAGCCCGCCGGCACCTGATGCGGCGCGACCCGCGACTGGGCGCGGTCATCAAGCGCGTCGGCCGCTGCCGGCTGCCCGACACGCGCACGCGCCATCCGTTTGCGGCCCTCGTCCGCGCGATCCTGTCGCAGCAACTGTCTGGCAAGGCCGCGGACACCATCCACGGCCGCGTCGTCGCGCTGGTCGGCGGCGCCGATCACCTCACGCCGGAGCGCCTGCTTGCCGCCGATCCCGCCGCCATCCGCGCCGCGGGCGTGAGCGGCCCGAAGATCTGGTACATTCGCGATCTTTCCGAGCGCGTCGTCGACGGCCGGCTCGATCTTCACGCCCTCGAAGCGCTGCCCGACGAGGACGTCGTCACGACGATCACCGCCGTCAAGGGCCTCGGCCGCTGGTCGGCGGAGATGTTCCTGATGTTCCGGCTCAACCGGCCGGACATCTTCCCGGTGGACGATCTCGGCATCGTCAGGGGCATGCAGGTGCTCCATGGCATGAAGCGCCGGCCCAAGCCGGTGACGATGACTCGGCTCGCGGAGGTCTGGCGGCCCTATCGATCGATCGCCGCGTGGTACTTGTGGCGGGTCATTGAGTAGCGCGGCGGGTGCCAAGTGCCAGGTGCCGCGTGCCGGTGCCAAGTGCGGTGCTGAGTGCTGTGCCGAGTGCGGTGCTGAGTGCTGCGCCAAGTGCGGTGGTGAGTGCTGTGGCTCAGTGCGCAGTTCAGCGCTGGCTAATGCCCAACGGCCAATGCCCAGTGCCTGATCTTCGATGACTGACGCTTGTCCTTCCTGCCACGTCGCCGTTCCCGAGGGCAGTCGCTTCTGCCCGTCGTGCGGCTCGGCGCTCGACGTGTCGGCGGCGGAGACGCGGCTCGGCGACGATCGCACGCGTCTGGCGGGATCGCCGGCGCCATCGTCTGGCGGCGGACGATCGGGCGCGGGCGGCAGCGGCTGGCTCAGCTCATCCGGCTCGATCGATCACGGCCGGTTCTCGCCTGGCGCGGTGCTCGACAATCGGTATCGCATCATCGGCCTGCTCGGCCGCGGCGGGATGGGCGAGGTCTATCGCGCCGACGACTTGCGGCTCGGCCAGCCCGTCGCGCTGAAGTTCCTCCCGAAAGACCTTGCGACCGATGCGCGCCGCCTCGCGCAATTTCACAACGAAGTGCGGACCGCGCGGCAGGTGTCGCACCCCAACGTCTGTCGCGTGTACGACATCGGCGAGGTCGACGGCGACCTGTACCTGTCGATGGAGTACGTGGATGGCGAGGACCTCGCCGCCTCGCTCAAACGCATCGGCCGGTTTCCGGAAGACCGCGCGGTCGAGCTTGCGCGCCAGGTCTGCGCAGGACTCGCGGCCGCGCACGAGCGCGGCGTCATTCATCGCGATCTGAAGCCGGCGAACGTCATGCTCGATGCCGCCGGCAAGGTCCGGATCATGGACTTCGGCCTCGCGGCGATTGGCGAGGTCGGCGACGTTCGCGTCGGCACGCCGGCGTACATGGCGCCCGAGCAGCTCGAGGGCCGCGAGGCCACGACGAAGAGCGACATCTACGCGCTCGGCCTGGTGCTCTACGAAATCTTCACCGGACGACGGGCGTACACGGCGACGACCATCGCCGAGCTGCTCTCGCAGCAGTCCGGTCCGGTGACGTCACCGGGCGATCTCGTCAAAGGTCTCGATCCCGCGATCGAGCGGGCTATCCTGCGTTGCGTCGAGCGGGATCCGGCGCGCCGGCCGGCGTCCGCGCTCATGGTCTCGGCCGCGCTGCCCGGCGGCGATCCGCTGGCGGCGGCGCTTGCGGCCGGTGAGACACCGTCACCTGAGATGGTCGCGGCCGCCGGCGGCGAGGACGTCGTCCTGTCACCGCTGGCGGCGGCCATGTGGCTGGGCCTGGCGGCTGTCGCGCTTGCCGGGGCGCTCGTGATGTCGCGGTACTCGATCGTCAATCGGATTCCCCTCGAGAAGCCCCCGGAGGTGCTGGCCGATCGCGCCGAGCAGATCCGCGCGCAGTTGGGCTACACCGATCCCGCCGCCGGCCGCGCGACGGGGTTCGTCTACTCAGGGGGCTATCTCAGCTGGGCCAAGAACCACGGCGCGGGCGCCGCGCGCTGGAAGGATCTGGCGAGCGGTCAGCCGGCGCCGCTTTACTTCTGGCGGCGCACGAGCCCGCGCATGCTCGTGCCCGCCGATGCGACGTCCGAGCCGGCTCGCGGCGATCCGCCATTCGACGTTGCGGCGATGACGCTCGTCGACCTCGACACGACCGGCCGCTTGCTTCGCTTCGTCGCGGTGCCGCCCGAAGTTGAAAAGCCCACGGACGCCGCGGCGCCGGCGGTCGATTGGACGGCGCCCGTGACGGCCGCCGGCTTCGACCTCGCGGCACTACAGCCGGCGACGCCCGAGCGCACGCCAGGAACCTACGCGGACGAACGCCGCGCGTGGCAGGGCACGTTCCCGGGGACGGACACGGCGGTGCGCCTGGAGGCGGCGGCCTATCGCGGCCGGCTCGTCTATTTCGCCGTCATCGGGCCGTGGTCCGTGCCGACGCGCGACGTGGCGTTCGACGTCGGCGACGACCGCACGCCGCCGGTGCAGGTGTCCATCGTGCTCGCGCTGCTCGTGCTGGCGGCCGTGCTCGCGCGGCGCAACGTCAAGTCCGGCCGCGCCGATCGCCGCGGCAGCTTCCGCCTCGCCAGCTTCACGTTTTTCCTCATGATGGCGATCTGGGTGTTCTCGCCCCACGTGCCGGACATCTCCGCGGAGTGGCGGCGCTTTCTGACGGGCGTTGCCTTTGCACTGCTCCTGGCGGGCGCGCTCTACCTCATCTATCTGGCGCTCGAGCCCTTCGTTCGGCGCAGCTGGCCGACGACGCTGGTCGGCTGGACGCGACTGCTCTCAGGGCGCGTCCGCGACCCGCTGATCGGGCGCGACCTGCTGGTGGGCGCCGCGCTCGGCGCCGTGCTCGGGCTCGTCGACAACGCGTACGCGACCGCGCCCGCATGGTTTGGCCGGCCCGAGTCGATTCCGCACCAGCCGCAGTCGCTCGCGCTGCTCGGCGGCCGGAGCGCCGTGCTCACGCTGCTGGGCGGCATCAACAACGGCCTGCAGAGCGCGCTGTTCGTGATGTTCGAGTTCGCCCTCATCCGCGACGTCGTGATGCGGATTGCCCGGCGCCGGAGGGGCGCCGCCGCCGTGGCCGGCGGCGACTGGAACACGGGCCAGACCGTCCGTCTGGTCGTGGCGATGATCGTCGTCACGGCGATCGGCAATCTTGGCAACATGGGCGACAGCTGGTGGGTGATCGTCCTCGTGTCCTCGATCGAGACCGCACTCGGGCTGCTGGTGCTGATCCGCGCCGGCCTGCTGCCCGCGACGGTGATGTTCATGGCGGACGTGATCCTCCAGCGGATGCCGCTGACGATCGACTCGGCGAAGTTCTTCGCCGGGGCCGGCTGGCTGGCGATCGCGCTCGTCGCCGGCGTGGCCGTGCTGGGCGCGTGGCTGGCGCGTCAACGCCCGTTGGCGGCGGGGCGTATTGGCGGGAGGGGCTGACCTCGGCCCGATGTCCTGATGTCCATGCTGCTCCGCACGCGCGCGGCCCTCACGGCGTTGCTCGTCGCGCTGCCCGCGGCGTTGGTCTTGCTGTACGTGATCTCCTCCATCCGCTCGCGCGACATGGCGATCGCGCTCGAACGTGTGGTGACCTCGCAAATCAACGATCAGGTCAAGGAACGGTGCGAGAGCGACCCGATGTGGTTCCTGGCGGGACCCCTGAACGGCCGGCCCAAGGGCGGACAGCCCCAGAATCCCGACGCGGGCGTGCTCGCGCCGCGCGCCAAGGCCGAGGATCAGCCGTTCGAGCTGTTCGCTTTTGACGAGGATTTCCTCGGCTCGAGCACGGCGAGCCCGCGCTTTCCCAACGAGCTGCGCTTCGCCCTGCGGACCTCGTCGGCGCCGGCCGTGATGCCGTTCTCGACGCCCAACGGCACGGGCGTGCAGGTCGCGGCGTGGACGGGATGGATTACCGGGCCGTGCGCGGTGTTCCTCGGGCGCATGCGGCCGGTGCCGAACGCGTTCCGGCAGCAGCTGTGGTTGTTCGCCGGCTTGCTGACCGCGTGCTACGCCGTGGCGATTGTCGCGCTCACGCCGACGGTGTGGCGGATTCGGCGGCTCGCGCGCGACGCGCGACAGGCCGCCGACGAACAGCACGCGTCGATCGCGCCGGATCGCAATCGCGACGAAATCAGCGCGATCGCGTTCGTCTACAACGACACGGTGAAGGTCCTGCACGAGCGGGCCGCCGGCGGCAAGGATCGCGATGAAGCGCTCCGGCGCTTCATCGACGACGTCGAGACGGCCGGGCAACCGTTGGCGGCGGCCACCGGGCGGCTTGGGGCGATTGAGGACCACGCCACGGGCGCCCTGCGCGACGAGATTCGCGCGGCGGTGTGCGACGCCCACGATCTCGGCGGCCGGCTGGCCAACGTCGCCGCCGCGGCCGAGCTGCACGCGCGCCGGACGGCGGCAGCGCGCGAGACGATCGATCTCGGCGAGCTCCTGTCGCACGTGGTCGCCGCAGAGGAGCCATTCGCGCGGGCGAAGGCCGTGACGGTCACGGTGAACGTGCCACGGGCGCCTATTGCCGCGGCCGCCGATCGGGCCATGCTCGAACGGGCGATCGCGAATCTCGTCGACAATGCCATCCGCTACAGCCGGCCAGGCGGCCAGGTCACGGTCTCGCTCACGCCGGCAGACGGACGGTTCTCGGTCGTCGTGCGCGACAACGGGATGGGCGTCAGTGACGAGGAATTCAAGGGCCTCACGGCGATTCGCCGCTTCCGCGGCGACGAGGGCCGCGATCGACGACCGGGCGTGCCCGGTCTGGGCCTGGCCGTCGCGCGTGAGGTGATCGAGCGATTGGGATGGAAACTCGACCTCGGCCGCCCGGCGTCGGGCGGGCTCGAGGTCGAGGTGAATGGGACGACTACTTCGCCTTCGGCGCCTCCGCGATGACCGGATCCGGCACGTGGTTCACGATCGGCGGGATCGTCCGCAAGTACGCGAAGATCGCCTTCAGATCCTCATCAGTGAAATTCCGGTAGACGGGCCACGGCATCGGCGGCAGGATGGGCCGCGACGTGCCCATGTGCTTGCCCTCGCGAATGGCCTTGATGAACATGTCCTCGGTCCAGATGCCGAGGCCGGTGTTCTGATCCGGTGTCAGGTTGGCCGTGTACGAGATGCCCCACGGCCCGGACCACGCGGTGAACGTCTCGGACGCGGCGGCCATCCAGGGTGAAGCGAGTTTGGGCGGCTGGGTGATCTTCACGTTCTCCGGGTGTCCGGAGAGCATCCGCGACATGTCCGGCTCGGGCCCGTTCGGCCCCATTTTCGTTGGCGTATGGCAGTCGTTGCAGGCGGCGGTGGACACGAGGTACTTGCCGCGCTCGACCGGGGACATCTGCGGCGTGTCTGCGGCCGTCGGCGTCTGGGCTGGGGGTGGGGCCGGGGCCGCCGTGCAGGCCGCAACCAACATGGCGCCTGCGCCAGCGGCCATCCAAGTCGTCAATTTCATCTTTCCCTCCTGGGGAGAATCAAGGGCCAAGAGTATACGGACGGCCGTAAAATACCGCCACCCCTATGGACAGACGGACCGTGCTGCAGTCGCTGGTTGCGCTGGTCGCCGTGCCACGCGTGGCCGAGCTGGACGCACTCACCCAGGCGCCGGCGCTGAACGATTCGCAGGTCGCGACCCTGAAGGCGATCGCCGAGGTCGTGCTGCCGTCGTCGCTCGGTGCGGGCGGCCGCGAACAAGCCGTCGTTGCATTCGCGTCGTGGGTGCGCAACTACAAGGAAGGCGCCGATCGCGGCCACGGCTATGGCAACTCGCAGCTGTCGGCGCCGACGGGGCCGTCGCCAGCCGCGCGCTATCCGGCGCAGTTCGCCGCGCTCGACAAGGCCGCCGCCGATCGCGGCGGATCGACATTTGCCGCGCTGCCCGCCGGCGCGCGACGCGAGGTCATCGAAGCCGCGCTCAACACGCCGCAGCCGATTACGCGCCTGCCCGCGCGACCGACCGGCGCGAATCTCGTGGCCGACTTCATGGGCCTCTACTTCGCGAGCGCGGAAGCCGTCGATCTCTGCTATCGCGCGGAGATCGAGCGCGACACCTGCCGGGGCCTCGAGGGATCCGAACAGGCGCCGCGGCCGAAGGGAGGCGCCTGATCATGGCCCGCTACGACGCGGACGTCGTCATCATCGGCGGCGGCGTCACCGCGGCGATGGTCGCGCAGAAGCTTTCCGAGCGGCGTCCGTCGTGGTCGATCATCGTGGTCGAAGCCGGCAAGCGGCTGTTCGACTTCGAGAATCGCTTCGACTACCGGCAGCGCAACCTCGACTACGGCGAGAACATGTGGCCGGGCGACTTCGTCGCCGATCAGATCGGCGCGCGGCGTCATTTCCCGCGCGATGGCCGTCGGCGGCTCGGCGCTGCACTGGGGCGGCGTCTGCAATCGCTTCTCGGAAGAGGACACGCGCCTGAAATCGATGTACGGCCTGGCCGTGGACTGGCCGATCGAGTGGAAAGAGCTCGAGAAGCTACTACTGCGAAGCCGAGCGCCGGCTCGGCGTGTCGGGGGAGCCGAGCCCGCTGGCCGAGGACTGGCGGTCGGAGCCGTACCCGATGCCGCCGATGCCGATGACGTACAACCTGATCCAGCTCAAGTCCTGGGCGGAGAAGAGCGGCATCAGCTTCTGGACGACGCCACAGGCGAAGAACACGGTGGAGGGCTACGGCGGCCGCGGCAAATGCCGGCGCTGCAACACGTGCGAAGTGTGCCCGACGGGCGCGCGCTACTCGCCGGACTGGACGTTCAAGCAGCTCCTCGCGGCGAAGAAGATTCAGCTGCACGACCAGACGCTCGTGCGCAAGCTCGTGCTCGACAACGCGACGACGAAGGTCGTGGCGGCGCAGGCCGCCAGGGAAGACGGGACCGACAACGACGTCGAATATCGCGCGCGTACGTTCGTCGTGGCGTCCGGATACTGCTGGAGCTCGCACCTGCTGCTCGTGTCCGCGAACTCCCGCTTTCCGAACGGCCTGGCCAACTCGTCCGATCACGTCGGCCGATACCTGACGGGCCATCTCGCCTACCAGACGCAGATCGATCTCGACCTCAAGATCTTTCCCGGCATGAACGAGCAGCACAGCCTGATCTCGCGACAGTTCTTCCGCTGTCGCACCGATCAGCCGTACGTCCGGCACGACCTCCGGATCTGGGAAAGCGCGAGCGGCCGCGGCCCGCAGCTGCGCGACCGCGCCGGAACAGCTGCTGCTCGGCGACGATCTGCTCGCCGACTGGCAGTCGCGGACGAAGCGCGGGTCGGCGCGCGTCCGCGGGTACTACACCGTGGAGCCGGACAAGGACAGCCGGCTCACGCTCGATCCGGCGACCAGGAACCGGTGGGGCGATCCGCTGCCCGTGCTGCAGCACAAGATCGACGCCGCGACGACCGCCCGCGCCGGCGCGACGCGCGAGCACTTCCAGAGTCTCTTCGCCGACCTGGCCAAGGCCAACGACGGCCGGATGGGCAACCTGAGCGGGCTCAACTATCAGGATCATCCGGCGGGCGGCTGCCGCATGGGCGACGATCCCGCCACGAGCGTCGTCGACAGCCACGGCCGCACGCACGATCATGAGAATCTGTTCGTCGTCGGATCGCCGACGCTGCCGACCGGCGGCTGCACCAACGGCACGCTGACGTTCGTCGCGGTAGCGCTCCGGTCGGCGGACGCGATCGCCGCGGCGTGAGTCGCCGGCTGGCGGTGCGTCAACCCTGGAATTCGAGCGAGCGCGCCTGGCGATCGACGCGGGCGCGCGTCAGCAGATCGATCACGACTGTGGCCGCGGCGATCGTGACGAAGACCGCAGCCGTGGCCTCGAGGCTGGCGTAGAGCAACGGGGAGAACGCCTGCAGCAGGCCAGACACCAGGCCCATCACCATCATCAGAAAGATGACGGCCGTCGAGCGCCGCCCGACGTCCGTCGGCCGCGAGAACGGCAGCTCGGGATCGAGCAGCACCATCGCCTGCAGCACCAGGTGGCTGATCAGGCCGAGCAGCGTCATGTGCACGAGCACGTGGAGCGGATCGCGGACGATGTAGCTGTAGATCGCGCCAACGAACAGCAGGTACGGCACGAGGAAGTACGCGACGACGACGTTCTTGGCGGAACGAATCACCTGGAGGCGATCCACCGGACACGCGAAGAAGATCCACGACGCGCGGAACGTGTCGCTGCGGGTCAGCGCGTTCTTGAGCATCGACGGGAAGAGCAGCACGGCGACCGTGATGAGCGAAAAGCCCGACCGGCCGCGGGCGGCGACGAACGGATCGTGCAGGTTGCCGTCGCGGACCCCGATGATGACGTAGATCAGCGTGAGCGGCAGAATGCTGAGCACGGCCATGCGGAAGCGCTGGTCGTTGCGGAACTGGCTGCGGACGAGCACCGCCACGGCGCGCGCTTCGCCGCGCCGGAACCACCACCCACGCCCGGTGCCGGCCGATCGCGCGCGCGACGGCCGCGCGGTGGCCGAGGTCAGCGTCGCCAGCCGGTCGGAATAGTCCATCGACAGGCGGCCGCCAAGCCCGGCGACGAGCAAGCCAAAGACGACGGCGGACAGGAGGATGGCCGCAAACTGCACGGGCGTCGCCTGTCCCGCAGCGGCGTCGAGATACGAGCCGAACCAGGCCGGCGGTGCCAGCAGGATCCAGGCGGAACGTGGCAATGACGTGGACGTGAGCGCCAGCGATCGCGCAAGCTGTCCGGTCAGAAAGTAGCCGCCATAGATGACGAAGCTCATTGCGACCTGCACGTACGACAGCGCACGCTTGAGCGCGTCGGGTCCGACCGCGTGCATCAGCCAGCCGTAGGCGAAGAGGATCGCGAACGCCGTCGAAAGCGAGCACGCATAAATCGCGACGAGCCCGGCCAGGCCGATCGCCGCGCCGTGCCGGATGAACAGCGACGCCGCCGGGAAGTACGTCGCAAGGAACGTCAACGCCGTCGTGTACGCCAGCGCATTGCTGAGTCGCGCGGCGAAGTACGTCCGCGACGACACCGGCCGGAAGCCCAGGATGCCGTAGTCCTGCGGCGACGTCAGGGCCGAGTTGTGATCGAGGAGCACGGCCGTGCCGACCATGAACATGACGTACGTCATGAGGATGGTCGATGCCAGAAGGAGGTCGTGCGCGGCCCAGACCAGGATCGCCATGAACAGGCCGTAGATCGAATAGAACACGGCCTGCATCACGAGCGACAGCACGCCGCGGGTTTCGCGGCCCAGCCGGGATCGACTGAGCGTCATCTGCCGGAAATCGAGCTTCAGGGCGACGCGCGTGAGCGCGAGCCACTGGTCGTAGTCGACGCCCAGGGCCGCAGCGAGACGCCTCATACCTTGTCGAGCGCCGACAGCAGATCGCTCGCGACCTGGCCGACGTCGCGCACGCCCGTCAGGTGGCTGAACGCCTCCTCGAGCGACGTCGTGCCCGTCGCGCCGCGGATGTCGGCCGCCGTGCCGTTGGCCACGACCCGCCCGTCGTTGATCACGACGATGCGCGTGCAGATGCGCTCGACGACCTCCAGGATGTGCGAGCAGAACAGGATCGTCCGCCCCTGCGCCGCCAGCTTGCGCAGCAGCTCCTTCACGACGGCCGCGGCGTTGGCGTCGAGACCGTCGAGCGGCTCGTCGAGGAAGAGCACCTCCGGCCGATGCAGCAGGGCCGCGGCGATCAGCACCTTCTGCCGCATGCCCTTGGAGAACTCCGTCATCCGCTGATTGGCCACGGCGCCAAGGCCGAACAGGTCGAGCAGCTCGCCGCGCCGCGTGGCGGACGTGTGCGGATCGAGATGATGCAGGCAGCCCACCAGCTCCAGGTACTCGGCGGCCGACAACCCGTCATACACGGCGGCGGTCTCGGGCACGTACCCGATGCGCTTCTTCACTTCGAGCGGATCGGTCGAGATGTCGAACCCCGCCACCGCGGCCCGTCCGCTCGTCGGCCGGATCATCCCCGTCAGGATCTTCACGGTCGTCGACTTGCCCGCGCCATTCGGCCCCAGAAAGCCCAGCACCTCACCGGGCTCGACCGACATGGTCAAATCGGCGAGCGCCATCTTCGTGCCGTACGTCTTCGACAGGTGCTCGGTCGTGATCATGCGAGGGCGTCGCGTCTCAGAGGCAGGATCGACGGCCAGTCCATCATGATCGGCGTGATGGCGCGGACGTTGCGGCGGTCACTCGAGGCCCATGCGGAGGAAGTTGACGTACTCGGCGGCGTCGCGCGTCAGCCCGCCGAACGCGACGACCGGCGTGCCGTCCGGCCGAATCACGGCGTAGTACGGCAAGGCGACCGTGCCGAACATGTCCTGTTCGAGCTTCTGGTAGCGCCGGTAGATTTCGCCCTGTCCATCCGTATAGAGCCGGACGCGGATGTAGCGCGCCAGCTCGCGCGTGACGTCAGGGCGTGGAAACATGTTGGCTTCCATCCAGCGGCAGTTCGTGCACGTGTAGCCGGTGAAGTCTACCAGCACCGGCCGCCCGGTCCGCCGCGCCTCGGCCAGCGCGGCGTCGTAGTCGTTCAGGATCCACGGCAATTCCGATCCCGTCGTCTTGCCGTTCAAATCGGCGGGCGGCAAAAACGCTTCGAGCTCGCCCAGCCGCCGACCGGCGAGACCGCTCGCCAGCCAGACACCCAGCGCGATTCCCGCGGCGACCGCCGTCCAGCGCGCGAGCCCCGGCCGGGACAGCCGCGGCGCGTGACCGAGCCGGATGCCCCCCACGAGGTAGATGACCAGCACGATCGCGATGACCGTCCAGATCGCCAGCACGACCGGACGCGTGAAGATGCCCCAGTGCCAGACGAGATCGACGTTCGACAGGAACTTCATCGCCGCCGCCAGCTCGAGCAGGCCCATCATGGCCTTCACCGCGACGAGCCACGGCCCGGATCGCGGCAGCGACGCGATCCAGTGCGGCACCAGCGCCAGCAGCACGAACGGCAAGCGCGAAAACCGTGGAGAACGCGAGCATGCCGGCGAGCGGCCACTGCCAGTCGCCCTGCGATGCGACCACGAGCAGCGTGCCGAGGAACGGCGCCGTGCAGGTGAACGAGGTCAGCGTGAACGCGAGACCCATCAGCAGGGTGCCGGCGACCGCGCCGCGGCCCGACCCGGCCGTCGAGGCCGCCGTCACGAGCCGCGAGGGCAGCGCGAGATCCCACATGCCGAACAGGCTCAGCGCGAACGCCAGGAAAAGCGCGGTGACGCCCAAGTTGAGCCACGGATCGGCCGCGAACCGGTTGAGACCGGACGCGCCGAACGCCACCGCCAGCGTGAAGCCGACGAGCGTGAACGTGAGAACGATGCCGAGGCCGTAGACGATCGCCTGCAGCACGGCGGCGCGTCGAGTCTGGCCCGTCGCGGCGCGTGAAGTACGACACCGTGATCGGCACCATCGGAAAGACGCACGGCGTGAGGAGCGAGAGCGCGCCCATCAACGCCGCCAACCCGATGTACGCGCCCATCGTCGTGGCTTTCGACGAGGCCGCGAGGTCGGGGACCGTCCGGCGGCCGGCACCAGCGGCTGGCGGCGTGTCTGATGACGTGTCAGCGGCCGGCGCGGGCGTCTCGACGGGAGACGGCGCCTCTGCCGAGAGCGCGCCATCCGGCGCGACGTCGATCGCGAATCTCGAGCGGCTCGTCTTTGGGCGGCAGGCACACGCGGTCGGTGCACGTCTGGAAGTTCACGGTGACGGCGAGCGGGTACGCGCCGGGTGAGACGCTGGGCGCGGCGGACACCGGCAGCGTAAACGTCGCGGTGCCTTCGTGAAACTCGGTCATCACGTTGAAGTTCGGATCGAACTTCTTCGCGGGCGGAGACTCGGTGATGGGACCGGCGAGCGCGAACGGTCCGTCCTTCGGCACTCTGAACGTGACCGCGACGGGGCCCGGAGGCTCGCTCATCGCGTAGAGGTGCCAGCCTTCGTCGATTCTGGCCGTGATGACGATCGTGAACGGACCGCTGGCGGTGCGGTCCCGTGGGCCGATCGACCAGTGGACGGGCGTCTGCGCGTGCGCTGCGACAGGCACCGCCGCGGCTAGAACCACGAGGGACGCCACCAGACGTGCGCGCACCAGACGATCCTACAGGCATCGCCGCAGCCTCGGGTAGCGGCGTCGATCGGCCGCCGCGGTCCGACCGTCCCAGCGGCGGAAACCGGTCACTCCATTCGCTCGGCGTTCGGCCTGGCGCATATCGTGCCGCTCCGATTCGGCCGTCCGCGACGACGTCGTCGCGACGGGCGAGTGGATAAGAACGATCCGACCGGGCGTGCCGGACGGCGTCGGGCGCCGCCCGACTGCGAACGACGCGACGGCGAGCCCGTCAGGGCGATGTCTGAAAGACGCCCCGCAAGCGGGTGACAGCGCGCGCGTAGGGGCCCCGCGACGTCACGATCGCACGGCGTGGGGCGCGCGCGCCGTGCCGAGACGCCTGCGCTGGAGGGGCGTCTTTCCGCGTCGACTCGCCGAAGGGCGGGCCCGATGCCGTCCGGCACGCCCGGGCGGCCACGGTGTCGAGCTTCAGCTCCGCGGAGGTCTGGGCCGGCCGATTCAGTGGCGGATCACAGGTCCTGCGCGCCAGACGACGGATCGGAGCCCCAGCGATCGCGCATCCGCTGGCGCATGCGCTCGCGCTCCTCGGCATTCATCCAGTCGAAGCGCATCTCCATGCGACGACGGCCCTGCCGGCGCGGCCCGCCACGGAAGCCGAAGCCGCCGAAGAGAATCCGGCACAGCGCGAGCAGCCCGAATCCCTGCCAGAACGTGATCGCGGGAAAGCCGAAGAGCGGCGGCAACAGCCAGTTCCATAGCAGCTGGACGATCAGGCCCCCGAGCGCCGCGAACGCCAGGAGTCCCAGGATCGCGAGCGGCGCGATGAACAACAGTCGCTTTCTCATGTGCCTGCTCCTCATGTCTGCGAGAACTCGTCGTACGCGCGCTGCAGCCGCGCACGAAGCTGGCGCACCGCGTAGTGCTTCCGCGAGAGCAGCGTGTTCACGCTGACGCCGGTGGCCGAGGCCATTTCCTTGAAGCTCCGTCCTTCCAGCTCGTGGCCGATGAACACCTCGCGTTGCTCGGCTGGCAGTTCGCCGATTGCGGCCTCGAGAGCTTCGAGCAGCGCCCCGCGGGCGAGCTGCGCGTCTGGCCCGGCATCGGGCGACGGCAGCCACTCCTCCCACGGCCGGCCGTCATCGTCTTCGCTCGCGGCTCGTGCGGTCGGCGGATCGCGATCCTCGCGACGCCTTGCGCGAAACTGGTCCGTGATCCGGTTGCGCGCGACCCGGAACAGCCAGGCTGTGACGTGATCGATCGGCATCAGCAGCCGGTTGGCCTCGACGAGGCGCGAGAAGACGTCCTGCAGGATGTCTTCAGCATCTTCGGGATCCTGCACGCGCCGCCGGATGAAATTGCGGAGGCGGGACCGCTCCCGCTCGACGACCTCGGAAATCCGCCCATCCTGTTCGGTCGCCATGCGCTGCAGGCTCGCCGAGCCCATCATCTATACATGTAGACGCGGGAGCGGGGGAGATATTGTCGGTGCCTGATGCACCAGGCTCGGATCTTTGTGTCTGCAGCGAGTCGTTGTGCGCTTGCGGGCATTTGCGTAAGCTACAGTCTCCAGACCCATTCATGCGCACACTCCGACGGGCCAGTGTCGCGACCACGGCGACGACCGCGCTCATCGTGATGGTCGTCGGCATCACCGCCTATCGAGCGATGCTCCGATCCACCGCGACCGCCCAGTGGGTGACGCACACCTATCAGGTCCAGAACGCCCTGGAAAGCCTGCTCACGACGATAGTCGACGCCGAGACGAGCGCCCGTGGATTCAGCGCGACTGGCTCGTCGACGTACCGCGCGCCGTTCGACCAGGCGCAGGCGGATCTTCCGCGGGAGCTGGACGTGCTCGACGCGCTCACCGCCGACAATCCGACCCAGCAACGCGACGCCGCACAGCTGCGCGCCGAGGCCACGGCGGCGATCGATCTGATCGGCCAGATGATGGCCCACGCCGAGTCGCAGCGGGACATTCCGCGGGATCTGAACGATCGCGAGCGGGCCGGGATGGACGCCGTACGCGAGGCCGTGCACGCCATGCGGTCCGAGGAGCAGCGGCTGATGGATCAGCGAACGTCGGCGGCCGCCAACGCCGTGTTGCTCACGAAGCTGTCGATCGTCGCCTTGTTCGTTCTTTCCGTCGGCGTGCTCGCGGTCTCTGCGTTCCTCGTCATTCGCCGCGCGATGATGCTGGATCGCGCGAACGAGGACCTGGCGTCGCGGGTGCACGAGCGGACGCTCGAGCTGCAGGACGCATTGGCCCACGAACAAGCCGCGCGCGCCAAGGCCCAGCGGGCCAACGCGCTCAAGGACGAGTTCCTGATGACCGTCTCGCACGAGCTGCGCACGCCGTTGACGGCGATGTACGGCTGGTCCAGGATGCTGCTGGAGGGGAACCTGTCGGAGACGCAGGAGCGTCGCGGCATCGAGGCCATCACGCGCAGCGCCGAGGCGCAGACACGCATCATCGACGATCTCCTCGACGCCTCGCGTGCGATGGCAGGCAAGCTGGCCATCAACTTGCGATCGGTCGACCTTGGCGGCATCATCCACGCGGCCGTGTCGGCCGTGCGCCCTGCCGCTGACGCAAAGGCGCTCGCGCTCTTCATCACGATTCAGCACGACCTGCACGTCGTCGGCGACGCCGATCGACTGCAGCAAGTGATCTGGAATCTCCTCAGCAATGCCATCAAGTTCACGCCGCCCGGGGGCCGTGTGGACGTGACGATGAGACAAGTGGACGACGCCGCCGAGATCACCGTGACCGATACGGGTCAGGGGATCGCGGCAGAGTTTCTGCCGTTCGTCTTCGATCGATTCCGGCAGGCGGACGCGACCCCGAGTCGTGCGCACGGCGGCCTCGGACTCGGCCTCGCCATCGTCCGCAGCATCGCCGACCTGCACGGTGGCAGGATCGACGTCGAGAGCCCGGGCGTCAACCAGGGCACGACCTTCCGTCTCCGACTGCCCCTGTCGGGACCGCCCGGAGCGGTTCACGTCGAGAGCCGGCCGTCCAGGACGACGGCGACAGCACGCCGACTCGACGGCGTGGCGATCCTCATCGTGGAGGATGACACCAGAACGCAGGAAATGCTGGTGACCGCGTTGGAATCGGCCGGCGCCGACGTCCGCACCGCGGCATCCGTCGCCGCCGCCATCGGACGGATCCGAGGCTGGACGCCGGCGGTCGTGCTGGCCGACATCGGCATGCCGCATGAAGACGGCTTCGCGCTGCCGCGGAAGATCAGGGAGATCGCCGGTGAGGATGTGCACGTCATTGCGGTGACGGCGTTCACGCATCCTCAGGACCAGCAGCGGGCGCTGGAGCACGGCTTCGATCGCCATCTGGCCAAGCCGATCGAGCCCGAGGGGCTGCTTGCCGCGGTGGCGTCCGTCCTCGCCGGGCGACCGGGTCGCCGCGTGGGCTGACGCGGGCGCCGCAGGCTGACTGGCCGCGGCCCTGCGGCCAACCGTTGCGCGGTGTCGGTCGTCAAACTACCATCTTGTAGAAGATTATGGCCAAGGGCGGCTGGCTCGGCGAGTTCGAACTCTGCGTCCTGCTCGCGGTGGGGCGGCTCGGCGACGATGCGTACGGCGTCCGGGTGCGGCAGTACCTCGAGGCGGAGACCGGCCGGCCGGTGACGATCGGCGCTGTCTACACGACGCTCGGCCGGCTCGAGGAGAAGGACTTCGTCCGGTTTCGGCTGACCGAGCCCGAGCCCATCGCCGGCGGACGGGCCCGCAAGATCTTCAGCCTCACGCCGGACGGGCGCCGGGCCGTCACGCACGCCACGACCATCCTCAACCGGCTGATCGTCGGCTGGAAGTCCCGGAGCTGACGCGTGCGCGTCTCGAGACTCGTCGAGTCGTTCGTGCGGTGGCTCGCCGGTCCCGGCGACGCTGAGTCCCTGCTGGCGGATCTGGAGTGCGAGTTGGACGAACGCGAGCGCCGCGATGGCGCCGCCGCGGCCAGGCGATGGCTGCGCCGGGAGGTCGCGCGTTCCGCGCCGACGCTTGCCGCACGCCGGCTCGCACATTCGACCCGCTCGTTGATCGGAGAACTGCCGATGTTTCATCGAGGTGTCTGGCTGGACGTTCAGCACGTCTGGCGGCGGCTGCGCCGATCGCCGGGCTTTGCGACTCTCGCGGTCGTGATGCTCGGCATCGGACTCGGCGCGGTCACGTCCGTGTTCAGCCTCGCGTACACGATCTGGCTCAAGCCGTTGCCGTACCACGCGCCGGAGACGCTGGTGTCGGTGTCCAGTACGCAGACGCGTGTGGGTCTTCGCTCGGGATCGTCCGGACCGGAGATTGGCGACATCCGCGAGGGGATTTCGAGCTTCAGCGGCGTTGCCGGCTACCACTACGGTGCGATCTTCGCGCGCTTCGGCGACGAGGCGGTCCGCCTGGAGTCAGACCCGGTGACTGCGAATCTCTTCGCCGTGCTCGGCGTCGCCCCGCAACTGGGCCGTCCGTTCGGACCGGAGGACGAGGGCCAGCCGGTGGTGATGCTGAGCGACGCGCTGTGGCGCAGCCGCTTTCAGCGCGATCCCGGCGTCATCGGCCGAACGATCGGCGGTCTGGCTGAACGGATGACGGTCGTCGGCGTCATGCCGCCCGAATTCCGGTTCCCCCTGGGCCTCGAGGCCGACTGCTGGACGCCGACGCTTCGAACGACCGGCGATCGCGCGCGACGACTCACGCAGATCGTCGCCCGGCTTTCGACCGGGGCGACCATCGATCGTGCGAACGCGGAGCTGGCCGCGCTGTCCGACCGGCTGGGCGCGGCGTATCCGGCGAGCAACGAGGGCTGGACGCTCATGGCCGGACCGCTTGCCGGCCTGCCATCTCCGGCGTACCGCGCGGCGTTCACGACGCTGCTCGCGATGGTCGGGCTGTTCCTCCTGATCGCGTGCGCGAATCTTGCCAGCCTGCTCGTCGCGAGGAACCTCGCGCGGCGCAACGAGCTGACGGTCATGCTGGCGACCGGCGCGCCGCCGTGGCGGCTGGCGCGGGCCGTCCTCATCGAAAGCGCCATGCTGTCGGCGGCCGGCAGCGCGCTTGCGCTCGCGCTGGCGGCGGGTGCGACGCAGGCGTTCGCGCGGTGGATGCCGCCCGCGACGCCGCGCCTCGGCGATCTGCGCGTCGACCTCGTCGTGTTCGTCTTCGCCATGGCGGTGGCTGCGTGCACCGCAGCGTTGTGCGCGGTGGCGCCGATTGCCGGCGTGCGATCGCTCCGGCTCGCGGACAGCCTCTCCGGTGTGCGGACGGTGGGCGCGGGCTCGAACCGGGGCGAGCACGCGCTCGTGATCGTCGAGATCGCGCTCGCGGCCGTGCTGCTCATGGGCGGGATCGCGATGGTGCGCAGCTTCAACGAGCTGCTCGATCGCGATCGTGGCTACGTCCCGGCCGGCGTGATCGCGATGACCGTGGCCTTGGCGTTCGATCAGCCGCGCTACGAAGCCGCCCCGGTGCGATCGCTCGCGTTCGACGAGATCCTCGCCAGCATCGCGCGCGTGCCGGGCGTCGCGGCCGTCGGCGGCGCGACGGGATTTCCGGGCAGCTCGCTCGGCATTCTCGGCGGCGGGCCCGTGACGGTCCCGGGGCGAACGGATCCGCCCGTCATTGCGGCACTGCACAACGCGACGCCGGACTACTTCCGCGCCATGGGCGTGACGGTGAAGCGCGGACGAGTGTTCACGTCCGCCGACACCGCCGCCAGCCAGCGCGTCGTCGTCATCAACGAGACGCTCGAGCATCAGCTCTTTCCGCACGGCGACAGCCTCGGTCAGCGCTTCACGATTCCCGTCGCCATCGGCTTGACAGACGGTGGCGCCGGCCAGGCCGAGGTGGTCGGTGTGGTCGCCGACATGCACCTGGGTGCGCGCCGCACGGCGGACATCTTCGTGCCGTTCGCGCAGGTCCCGTCGTTCTGGGCGGACGTCGTGGTCCGCACCAGCGGCGACCCCGCATCGCTCGCCGAGCCGATTCGGCAGGCCATTGGACGCGGACGTCCCGACGTCCTGGTCGAGCACGTCTCGCCCTTGCAGACGATCATCTCCGACGTGTTCGGGCTCCAGCGTGCGCAGAGTTTTCTGACGGCCCTCGTCGCGGCGCTTGGCGGCGTGCTGGCGTTGATGGGGCTGTACGCGCTGCTCAACCAGCACGTGGCGCGCCGAACGCGCGAGATGGGCGTCCGCCTGGCCCTCGGATCGAGCCCTCAGCGGCTGTTTTGGTCGGTCTTCCGGCGCGGCATGCGGCTGTCGATGATCGGCACGGCGGCCGGACTCGTCGTCGCGCTGGCCGCGGTCCGGCTGCTGCGCGGACAGGTCTTCGGGCTCGACCTCGTGGCCGCGCACGTCTTCCTGCTGGTGGCGGCGGGTATCGCCGCCGCGTCAGCGCTCGTCATCGCGACGTCCGCGAGACGAGTGGTGTCGATCGACCCGATCGCGTCGATCCGGCAGGGGTAGGGCGCGCGCGGTCAACGCTGCAAGCGAGAATGCATGCGGGCCGGGGCTTGACGCGGTGGCCGCGCTGATTTAGTGTGCAATGTGCACTAAATAACAGAGGCCGTGCTTCACAAATGAGCGACTACCTGGGCGAATTCGAACACTTGCTGCTGCTCGCACTGCTGCGTCTCGGCCAGGACGCCTACGGCGTGACGATCCGCGACACCCTGCGCGAGCGGTCCGGCCGCGAGGTCTCGTTCGGAGCGATCTACAGCACCATTCGCCGCCTCGAAGCCAAGGGCTTCGTTCGCTCGTCAGTCGGCGATCCCACGCCGGTGCGCGGCGGGCGCGCCAAGAAGCTGCTGGCGGTGACCCCACGCGGCCGCGCCGCCGTGCGCGACGCCCAGCGCGCGTTCGGCCGGATGGCCGACGGCGTCGAGGGCATTCAGAGCTGACGATCACGGAACGGGAGCGCGCGATGATTCGCCGAATCGTCCACTGGTTGACTGGCATCGTCATCCCCGCGGACGAGCGGGACGCGGTCCTTGGCGACCTCGCCGAGGAGTCCGCGCGACGTGGCGACTCGTGGGGCGCGCGCGTCGCGTACCTCCATCAAGGGCTGGTCGTCTGCGGTCATGCGCTCTGGGATCGGGTGCGGGAGGCGGCGTTGCCGGCCGGGATCCTGCGTCATACGGCGACCGACGTCAGGTGGGCGGCGCGATCCTTTGCGCGCCGGCCCGCCGTCGCGCTCGTCGCCTCGCTGACGCTCGCGATCGGCATTGGCGCCGCCGTCGCCATGTTCAGCGCGGTCTATCCCATCCTGTTCGCGCCGCTGCCGTACCCGGACGCGAACCGCATCCTGCTCATTGCCGACTTCAATCCGGCCGGTCAGCCGCTGGACACGACCTACGGGACCTTCCGCGAGCTGGAAGCGCGGAGTCAATCATTCTCGGCCTTGGGAGCCGCCGACTTGTGGACGCCGGCGCTGACGGCCGACGATCGAGCGACGGAGCGGCTCACGGGTCAGCGCGTGACGCCGGGCTACCTGCGCGCGCTTGGCGTGCTGCCGGCGGCCGGCCGCGATTTCACTGACGCGGAGTGTCTGCCGAATGGTCCGCGCGTGGCCATCGTCAGCGCCGGTCTCTCGGCGAGGGTCTTTGGCGATGACGCGGGGACGGTAGGCCGGCATCTCCTGCTGAACGCCGTGGACTACGAGATTGTCGGCGTGATGCCGCCTGGATTCGAAAATGTCGCGGCGCCTGCCGCGGACGTCTGGGCGCCGCTGCAGTACCGGTTTCCCGCCGACTTCCAGTCGGCCGAATGGGGCCACCACATCAAGATTCTTGGACGCCTGCGCCCGGAGGTGTCTGCCGAGGCTGCGCGCCAGGAGATCGATCGCCTCGCTCGCACGCCCGTCGCCGAATTCGCGCGGCCGCCGTGGGCCTCGCTCGGCGCGGGGCTGCTCGTTTCTCGCCTGCAGGACGACGTCACTCGCGAGATTCCGGCCGACGCTGGTCGCGCTGCTGGGCGCCGTCGCCCTGGTGCTCGTCATCGCCTGCGTGAACGTGACGAACCTTCTGCTGGCCCGCAGCGCGGAGCGGCGCGGCGAGCTGGCGCTGCGCGTAGCGCTGGGCGCCGGACGCGCCAGGCTCGTGCGGTACCTGCTGATCGAGAGCCTCATGCTGGCAGCCAGCGGCGGCGTGTTCGGGTGGGCCCTGGCCCACGCCGGCGTGCGCGCCCTCGTCGCGCTGAGCCCGGCCGGTCTCCCGCGCGTCGACGCGATCCGTTTGGACAACGCCGCGCTGATCTTCGCGATGGTCGTGACCACGGCCACGGGTCTTGTCGTTGGTCTGGCGCCGGCATTCGGCACGGCGCAGGCGAAGTTGCTGGGCGCGGTGCAGACCAGTTCGCTTCGCGCGACGACCGGCCGCCACCTGATTCGCCGTGTTCTCGTCGTCACCGAAGTGGCGCTGGCGCTCGTCCTGCTGGTGGGCGCCGGGTTGGTCTGGCGGAGCGTGTCGCAGCTGTTGGCCGTGTCGCCGGGATTCGACGCCGACCATCTGCTGACGATGCAGGTGCAGCTCGTCGGCCTGCGCTACAGCCCGGACCCGGCGCGCCTGCAGTTCTTTTCGGACGCGCTCGACGCGGTGCGCGCGGTGCCCGGCGTGGTGTCGGCGGGATTGACCAGCCAGCTGCCGCTCAGCGGCGACTTCGAATCCTACGGCGTCCTGACCGAGTCCACCGCGACGGCGTCGCCCGACGGCGACGCCGCCGCCAATCGGTACGTCGTCACCCCCGACTACTTCAGGACGATGCGCATCCCGCTCAAACGCGGCCGGCTGTTCGACGCGCGCGATCGACCGGGCGCGCCAGAGGGCGTGCTCGTCAGCGAGTCGTTCGCCAGAGGGCGCTATCCAGGACAGGATCCGATCGGTCAGCGCGTGCGATTCGGCCCGGAGATGAGCGGCGACCACCCGTGGGACGTGATCGTCGGCGTCGTCGGCGACGTGAAGCAGGCGTCGCTCGCGCTTCGTTCGTCCGATGGGTTCTACGTCGCGGCGGGTCAGTGGATGTGGGTGGACAGCGTCCAGTCGCTCGTCGTGCGGACGACCGGCGACCCCGCCGGCCTCGTTTCCGCCGTCAAACAGGCGGTCTGGTCCGTGGACAAGGATCAGCCGATCGTCCGCGTAGGGACGATGGCGGATCTGGTCGATCGGTCGGAGTCGCAGCGACGCTTTGCCCTGACGATCTTTCGGGCCTTTGGCGGCGTGGCGCTCGGTCTGGCGGCCATCGGCTTGTTTGGCGTGCTGTCGGCGAGCGTGACCGAGCGGCGCCGTGAAATGGGCGTGCGGGCGGCGCTCGGCGCGTCGCGCGATGCGATCGTGCGCCTCGTGATCGGGCAGGGTCTCGTGCTGACGTCCGTCGGCGCGGCGCTGGGGGTGATTGGCGCGCTTCTTGGCACGTCCGCGATTCGCACGCTGCTGTTTGGCGTCTCGCGTCTCGATGCGGCGACCTACGTCGGCGTCATCGCGCTGCTTGGGTTCGTGTCCGTTCTCGCGTGCTGGCTGCCGGCGTGGCGGGCGTCGCGCGTTGATCCGGTGATCACGCTTCGCGCGGAATAGCCAGGGTCTCCAGCTTCCCGGCGACGGCGCTCGCATTTCTGCGCGCAAGGTGCACGAGCGGGGCGACACCGGCGGAGCAGGCCTGCGGTAAGATCGAACTTCATGCGCCCGCTCGGCCGCGGCGGCATCGGTGTGGTCAGCGACTGGCCGCAGTGGCGCGCCGGTGCGTCCCGGCATCCGCGCCGACATTCCGGGTTGATAGTGGCCGCGTGTCTCGCGGCCTGTCTGGCGGCGCCCACGGCGCCGTTGTCCAGCCAACCGGCCGCACCGACGGCTCCTGTCGTCGTGGAGCTGCACATCGACGCGGAGATCGCGCCGGTGATGGCGGAATTCGTCCTTCGCGGCCTGAGAGAAGCGGCGGCCGCCGGCGCTGGACTTGCGCTGATCGACATCGACACGCCAGGCGGCCTGAGCGATTCGATGCGGTCGATCATCCAGGGCATTCTCGAGTCGCCCGTGCCGGTAGCGGTGTACGTCGCGCCTGCTGGCGCGCGTGCCGCCTCCGCCGGGTTCTTCATCCTGGAGGCGGCGGACGTTGCGGCCATGGCGCCTGGGACGCACGCCGGCGCGGCCTCGCCGCTCCCCAGCATCGGCGGCGTGCCTGTCTCGGTGGATGAGACGTTGTCGAAGAAGATCCTCAACGATGCGACGGCGTACATGCGCAGTCTCGCCGGGCGGCGGGGCCGCAACGTGACGTTGGCCGAATCGGCCGTCACCGATGGCAAGGCGTTTACCGACGCCGAGGCGCTCAGCGGCCATCTGATCGATCTCGTGGTCCCATCGCGTGATGACCTGCTGGCGCGGCTCGACGGCCGGACGGTCGCCCGCATCGACTCGGCGCCCGTGGTCCTGTCGCTGCGACAGCCCAGGATCGTGGCCGTCGAGATGACCGCCCGCGAACGGTTCCTGTCGCAGTTCGTTCAACCGAACGTCTTCTTCGTGCTGCTGATCCTCGGCGTGCTTGGACTGTACGCCGAGTTCACGCATCCCGGAATGATTCTGCCTGGCGTCGTCGGCGGCATCGCGTTGCTGCTGGCCCTCTATGCCATGCAGCTGCTGCCCGTCAGTCTGACGGGTCTCGGCCTGATCCTGCTGGGCATGGCGATGTTCATTCTGGAAGCGAAGGTCGCCAGCCACGGCGTGCTCGGTCTGGGCGGCGCCGTCGCTATGCTGCTCGGCGCGGTGTTCCTCATCAGGTCGCCGCTCACCAACGCCGGCGTCAGCCTGACGGTGGCGCTCGGAGCGACCATCCCTGCCGCGGCGATCGCCATTTTGCTCATGAGGCTGGTGCTGCGGTCGCGCAGCTGGGCGCCGGCCGTCGGCAACGAATCGCTCGTCGGAACGTCCGGCGAAATGGTGGAAGCGGGCGGCGCGAATGGCGCGGCCGGGCTCGCGCGCGTGCATGGCGAGCTGTGGCGCGTCGCGTCGTCGATCGCACTGCGGCGCGGCGACCGCGTGCGGGTCATCGCCGTCAACGGTCTCGTCTTGCAGGTCGAACCCGAGCGTGCCGCCTCAGGTCCACCGGCCTGACGAGGCGCATCGCTCACTGGAGGATCCCATGTTGTTCGCTCCCAACCTTGGCGTCGCCCTGGCCGCGATGATTCTGATCATCTGGCTCTGGTTCTCGCTGTACGTGGTGAAGGAATGGGAGCGCGGCGTCGTGCTGCGCCTCGGCCGCATGATGCCGACACCCAAGGCGGCCGTGCTCCAGAAGCAGCCGACCGCCATCCAGCTGCGGTACCTCCAGACGCTCACGGAGATCGGCGTCGAAAAGAACACCACCGTCGTGTTTCCGCTGCCGATCGACCTTGTACAGGCCTGGATGCGCGGGCAAGAGCCCAAGTGAACGCGCGAAACCTTCAAGACGGCGCGCAGCTCGGCCCGTACACGATCGTCGCGCGCATCGGCGCGGGCGGGATGGGCGAGGTCTATCGAGCCCACGACGCCAGGCTGACCCGCGACGTCGCCATCAAGGTCGTGCGATCCAGCCTGGCCGGTGATCCGGATGGGCACGCGCGCTTTCAGCGTGAGGCGCGGATTCTCGCCTCGCTCAATCATCCGCACATTGCCGCGATCTACGGGCTGGACGAGTCGGCGGGCCGGCCGGCGCTCGTCATGGAGCTCGTCGAAGGCCCGACGCTGGCCGATCGGCTGCGGCACGGCGGCCTGTCCGTGGACGAGGCGATTCGCATCGCCCGTCAGATCGCCGAGGCGCTCGAGTACGCGCACGAGCGCGCGATCGTCCATCGCGACCTCAAGCCCGGCAACGTGAAGGTCGCCGGTGACGGCACCGTCAAGATCCTGGACTTCGGCCTCGCGAAGGCGCTGGCGCTCGACACGCCGGCTGGCGCCACCACAGACACGCCGACCGTCACGTACCCGGCGACCGAAGCCGGCATCGTGCTTGGCACGCCGGCGTACATGTCGCCGGAGCAGGCGACGGGCCGACCCATCGACCGCAGGACCGACGTGTGGGCGTTCGGCTGCGTGCTCTATGAGATGCTGGCGGGCGCGCGCGCCTTCCCTGGCGAGACGACGACCGACACGCTGGCGGCCGTAGTGCGCGGAGAGCCCGACTGGTCGCGCCTGCCGGCGGCCACGCCTCCAGCTGTGCGGCGGCTGCTGCGCCGCTGCCTGCAGAAGGATCCGCGACAGCGACTGCAGGCCATCGGCGACGCCCGCATCGAGCTCGACGAGGCCGAGACGGGCTTCTCGCCAGCCGTCGCGGCGCCAGCGGTCCGCGTCGGTTCGTCATCACGTCTGGCGCTCGAGCTCATCGGCGCCGCGTTCCTCGTCGCGGCCGCCGTGTTCGTCGCATGGTCGGTCAAACCCACGCCCGCCATCGGCGCGCCGGTACGATCCTTCACCGTCGCGCTGCCGCCCGGGCAGCGATTGACCGCATTCGATCGCGGGACACTCGCGTTCTCGGCCGACGAAGCGCAGCTCGCCTACGTTGCCACGGGCGACGACGGCCAGCAGATCTACGTCCGGGCGATGGACTCGGGCGAGACGGCGGCGATTCCCGGGACCCGCGGCGCCACGATGCCATTCTTCTCACCCGACGGCCAGTGGCTGGGATTCGTCGCCGACGGCAAGCTGAAGAAGGTCCTCGTGCGCGGCGGCGCCGTCGAGACGCTGGCGGTCGTCACGAGCGACTTCGGCGCCAGTTGGCTCGATCCGCGCACGATCGTGTACGCACCGCTGTATTCGGTGCTGGAACGAGTCTCGGCAGACGCCGGCGGCACCCCCGAAGCATTGACACACTTCGAGGGCGCGGAGGCGAGTCACACCTGGCCGAGCCCGCTGCCGAACGGCTCCGTGCTCTTTGGATCGCACACGGCCACCGGGGCCGCCATTGCGCTTCATGACGCGACCGGCAAACACCGCGCGCTGATCTCGGGATCTGGTGTCGGCGCGCCGAGCTACGTCTCGTCCGGCCACCTCGCCTACCGCCAGGGACCGAATCTGATGGCGGTGCCATTCGATCTCTCGCGGGGCGACGTCCGCGGCGACGCCGTACAAGTGTTGAAGAACGTGCTGCAGTACGCCGTGTCGGCGTCGGGATCGCTGGCGTACGCCTCGGGTGTGCCGCCATCGACCCAGAGACGGCTGGTCTGGGTGAGCCGGACCGGAACGACGCAGCTCATCGACGAGCGTGCAGACAACTACTACCAGCCGAGGCTGGAGCCCGTGCATGGCAGCCGCATCACCATGGACCTGAACGGGCAAGTGTGGGTCTTCGATCTCGGGACGCACAACTTCACGCCGTTCACGTTTGGCGATCGCAACCAGCACGCGGCGTGGACGCGTGACGGCGGGCAACTCGTCTTCATGACCCAGAAGAATCAGGCGTGGCAGCTCTCAGTTCAGGCGTCGGACGGCGCCGGAAGGCCGGAGGCCGTCGCGAGCGACCCGGGCCTGCTCGACATTCCGTTCTCATTCAGCCCGGACGGGCACCTGGCCCTCGTCAAGAACAGCAGCACGGCGGAAAGCCAGCTGTGGATCCTGCCGATTCGAGGCACCGCCGACGGCGGCGGTCAGCCGCAGCGCCTGTTTTCGGTGCCGATTGCAGACGCCGATGCCGGACCCGCGTTCTCTCCGGACGGCCGCTGGCTTGCGTATGCCGCGAGCGACGCCTCCGGCGTCCGGCAGATCTATGTGCAGGCGTTTCCCGGACCAGGCGACAAGCATCAGGTGTCGATCGACGGCGGGAACGAGCCGTTGTGGAATCCCAATCCGGCCAGGCAACCGCTCGAGCTGTTCTATCGCAACGGCGACGACATGATGGCGGTGGACATCGTCACACAGCCGGCGTTCGCGCAGGGCAAGCCGCACCGGCTGTTTCAGGGCGCCGCAGCCTACCAGGCGGTGCAGCCCAACTACGTGCGACCCAACTACGACGTCTCTCCCGACGGGGAGCGCTTCCTGATGCTCCAGCCGGTGGGCCAGAAGGATGCGCCGGTGACGGATATCCACGTCGTGCTCAACTGGGCCGCTACGCTGAAGGCGCTCGTCCCGTCGAAGAAGTAGTTCCGCGAGTCTGTCTGATTACGGCCGCGACATGCGCCGGATCCAGGCGCCCACGCGCGGCTCTTCACGTTCGTGCAGTTCGTCCAGCCGCACCGAGTGCGCGCGCAGCAGGTCGCTTCGCGTAAGCATGCCCACGACGAGATGAGGGCGGTCCTGATCGACGACAGGCAACCGTCCAACGCGATGGCTCACCATCCGATCCGCAGCGTGGCGAAGCGACCAGTGGGTGAACGCAACGACCGGCGCGCGCGTCACGAGGTCACCCACCGCACGCGCGTCCGCGCGGGGGTCCAGCAGATCTCGCCGGGTGACCACGCCGACGAGCTCGTCGTGCGAGGTCACCACCGGAAAGCCCTGATGCGTGAGCGCGGGGTCGTCTCGAAGCCGCTCTCTGACGCGTTCGACAGTCTCGTCCGCCAGCAACCGGACGACAGGCCGGGACGCCCAGTCCCTGACGAGCTGCTGCCGCAGATAATCGACCTCGTAGCCGCGCGCGACGGGAATGCCGCGTCGAACGATCTTCTCCGTCATGATCGAATACCGCATGTTCAGCATCGAGATGAGGTACGCCGCGGCGCAGCCGCCGAGCAGCGGCAGAAGGCCCACGGGCTGCCGCGTGGTCTCGAACGCGAAGACGACCCATGTCAGCATGGAATGCGAAGCGCCCGTGAAGAGCGCGGCCATGCCCACCAGGCCGGCCAGGCGCGGATCGACGCCCGCGTGCGGCAGCAGCACCGCGATCGCAAAGCCGCTCGCCGAGCCGATCGCCCCGCCGACGGTGAACAGCGGCGCCAGCGTGCCGCCGGACGTGCCGCTGCCCAGCGCAATGGACCACGAGAGGAACTTCAGCACGCCCAGCAGGAGCAGCGCCTTCCAGGAAAGCAGGCCCTGGAGAATCTTCTCGATGTTCTCGTAGCCGACGCCGAGCGTCGCCGGCTCGACGACGCCGACGAGCCCGACCACGGCGCCGCCGAGGATCGGCCACCACATCCAGTGCAAAGGCAGGCGCTCGAAGGTGTCTTCGATCTTGAACACCGCCCGCGTCGCGACGACACCGACCAGGCCCATTCCCGCGCCGAGCGCGATGTACACGGCGATGGCCGCGGCAGGCGGCTGGCCCACGATCGGCATGAGAAACACCGGGGCGGATCCACGCATCGCCATGCGGAACGCAGTGGCCGCGGCGGTCGCCATGGCCACCGGAATCATCGACCGCGCTCGGAACTCGAAGAGCAGCAGCTCGATGGCGAGCAGGACGCCGGCGACCGGCGTGCCGAAGGTCGCGGCCATGCCGGCGGCGGCGCCCGCGGCCAGCAGGATCTTCCGTTCGACCGTCGTGACGCGAACCGCCTGTCCGACGAGCGATCCGATCGCGCCGCCGGTGGCGATGATGGGGCCCTCCGCGCCGAACGGTCCGCCGGTGCCAATCGCGATCGCGGCCGAGATCGGTTTCAGGATCGTGAGGCGGGGAGGAATCCGGCTCCGATTCGTGAGGACCTGCTCCATGGCGTCAGGAATCCCGTGACCGCGGATGGCCGCGGATCCGAAACGCGCCATCAGCCCCACTACGAGCCCGCCGATCGCGGGCGGGACGACGACGAGCAGGCCGAGGTGGTGGCCGGCCGGCGACGCGGGCGCCGCCGACCAGCGGCCGTAGAACGCCAGATTGGTCACGAGCGCAATGAGGCGCGTGAGCGCCTCGGCGACGAACGCGGCCGCGACGCCGAGGGCCAGCGCGACGCCGCTGGTAAAGAGCACCCGTCGATCGACCGGGGGCGCGGCGTCGGTCACACCCGAGCGCTCGAGCGTCGGGGCGAGCGACGGCGCGATGGCGACGCCGCGCTCGTTCAGGAGCGGCCTCCCTCTTCGAGGAACATCCCCGGCCGGCGGCCTGCGGCCATGGCGTCGGCCATCCGATCCAGTGCGCGGGCGACCGTCCGGCGCAGCGGCGGCCTCATCGCCAGCACCGCCCGGACGAGCCGCTCCTGCCGTGCGGATGGCGCGGCGGCGAGCACGCGCCGCCCGCGGGCCGTCAGAACAATCAGCCGTCGGCGGCCGTCCTTCCGGTCGACCTGCCGGACGACGAAGCGGCGCGCCTCGAGTCGCGAGACGACGACGGAGACGGAGCTCTGGTGGGTGAAGGTCCGATCGGCCAGCGCGTTGATCGAGAGGCCGTCTTCGCCGGCGACGCTGCGCAGCACGAACAGCTGGGCGGCGGTCAGCCCGAGGCGGCGTTCGGACTCGCGCGACGCGGCGTGCAGGCTCTGCACGATGCGCCGGATGCCGTCGAGCACCTTCTGGGCGTCCCGGGTGGCCGACGATGCATTGGTGCCCATACAAATGCGATCATAGCATCACGTCATGAAGACTCTCAGCGGCGCTCACCGATCTCCCCAGATCAGCGCGCTCTGCCACATGCGGCCGAGCAGGCGCTTGAGCTCCGCGAACTCGCGGGCGCCCAGCTCGCGACTCCACTCGCGCTCGACATTGCGGAGGATGTCCACGATCTTGCGCGTGGCGGCTTGTCCCCGCTTCGTCAACCTGACCACCCGCTGCCGGCCATCGTCCCGCGCATCCGACCGCGCGAGGTATCCGGCATCCTCGAGGCTGCGCAGCAGCTGATTCATCGCCTGCTTGCTGATCCCGGCGCGTTCGGCCAGCGCGCCCGGGCTCACACCATCGGGGCCGGGAAACTGGAGGACGGCGATGTGCGGCAGTCGCAGCTCGTTGAATCCGGCCGCGTTCAGGCCGGCGATCAACCGGCGGTGAATCGCGTGCGCGGGCACCCGGAGCAGGGCGCCGATGAGGGGCGGCGGAGGCGGCGGCCAAACGGTTGACATATCGGTAAACGTAGTTTACCATCAACCTTGGCTGGTAAATAGAGTTTACTAATTGACTGACTTGCTGACCTGCTGATGGAGCCGCCTATGCCTCTCACTTCCGGAACGCTCGCCGTGAATCCCTCGGATGAGACCATCGACTACGGGCCGATGGCGATCCGCTTCCTGCTGACCGGGGACCGCTCGACCGGGAGCATCGCGGCGTTCGAGCTCACGGTGGGCGGCGGCCAGCGGCTGATGGCGCCGGCCCACAGCCACGATCACTACGAGGAGACGATCTACGGCCTCGAGGGTGTGCTGACGTGGACGGTGAACGGACAGGCCATCGCCGTGGGGTCGGGCATGGCGCTGTGCATCCCACGCGGCGCGGTCCATCGCTTCGACAACCTCGCCGCGGACACCGCGAAGGTGCTGTGCGTGATCACACCGGCGGCTATCGGCCCGCAGTATTTCCGCGAGGCGCTGGAGGTGATCAAGGCCGCGGCGGGTGGCCCACCGGACCGCGCGAAGATGGCGGAGGTGATGCGCAGGCACGGGCTGACGCCGGCGCCCCGGCCAGCGCAGGCGGGGTAGCGAGCTCGCTCCCGGCCCCACCCCCGTCGCGCCCGAGCGTCGATCTCAGCGAACGATGACGACCGGCGCCCGCCAGAACGCCGCGCGATGGCCCGACGGATCGAGCACGGTCACCTGGCAGTCGTACGCGCCCGCCGCCAGCGTTCCCGGCGCGATCGTGAAGCCGAGCGGCAGGGCTCTTGTCTTCGGGTTCCACGCATCAGCGGCGAGCAGCGGCGTCTCGAAGACTTTCGCGGCCGCGCGATAGAACGCGACGTAGGCGACGAGCGGGCGGACGGCTTCGGCGTCGCGCTCGTAGGCTTCGAGAAAGATGTACGTCGGCTGGCTCGTATGAAGCGTGCGTCCGACGGCTGGAATCAGCTTGAGACCGTCGCGGACGAGCGGATTCGCCGCCTCGGCGGCCACCTTCTGCTTCACGGTGAACACAGCCTCGCCTGCGGCCGCGCGCTGATTGGTCAGCACGACGCTGCTCAACCTCACGTGCGTCGTCTCGCGCTCGAGATTCGGCACGACGAACGACGCCTGAAACGTCCCCATGCGACCGGTGGCGTCATTTCTGGCCAGAAGTTTGATGACATACGAGCCAGGCAGGACGGTGAATCCCGTTTCGTACTGGATCATGTGCCTTGTCGCCGCCCCGCGGTCGACGGCGACGCGGACGAGGTCGCGGACGTTGCGATACGTCACGCCGTGCTCGTCCTTAATCTCCCCGATGAGATCGATGTCCACGTGCGATGCGCCGGCGGAGACCGCTGATGTCAGCTCGCTGCCGGGCATGCGTACGGACACCGGCACGAAGTACTCGGCGCTGTTGATCTGGAAGTAGTTCACCTCGGCGGCCATCGGAATCTCGGTGATCGGGTCGTCGAGCTTCAGCGCCTCGGCCAGTTGCCGCTCCTTGTCGGCACGGTTGAACCTGCCGAACTCCTTTTCGCCGTAGTAGCCGGCCCGATACGCGACGTCGCCGGCGAGTCCAGCCGAGAGGCTTACGGTGACGCGGCGGAAACGCCCGTCTTTCGCGACGTTCTTCGTGTAGTACCCGAGGACATAGTAGCCGGTGACCGCCCGCGCGGCCTGGACGATGCCCAGCGCCAGGTCGTTGTTGTCGAACGTCGCCAGGCCGCCCGTGTCCTTGGCGAGCGCGTAGAGCGTGTCCTGCGACTGCTGGCCGCGGGTGATCGCCGCCGCGGCGAGCGTGCCGTTGAACATGCCGATACCGCCCGGCGAGGCACGCGTCGCGTCGCCGAGCGGCGCGGCCGCGACCAGCCCGCGCGCGTCGATCGGATTCAACGTGACGTTCGCGCGGACGGCGGCGTTCACCGTGGCGCGCATCTGCGCGAGATTGTCCGTGCCGTTCAGCCGCAGGCCGCTCCCGAGGTACACGAGCGTCTTCAGCTCTGGCAGGGGCCCGAGGTCCGTCACCGCCGTCTGAAGCGCCGACAGCTGGCGATCCGTCGCAAACATGTTGAACGTGTCGTCGTCTTCACCGAACGCACCGCCGGAATCCCACTCGACGCCGCTGCTGTTGCGCTCGTCAGCCGCGGTCATCATCGAATGGATCGCCTCGCCGAGCGCCGCGCGATCGTCAGTGAAGTCCTGCTTCAGGCGCACGACGCGGCCGTCGAAGATCATCAGCGCCACGAGGTCGGCCGCCGTCATCTTCGTCGCGATGTAGCGGTCCGCGCTCTCGAACGTCCGCATCTGATCGAAGAACGGCATCTGATACATGTCGAAGTACAGGACGATCAGGCGCCGGCCGCGGAATCGCGCATCGCCAGGGATCAATGCGACGACGTCTGGCGCCGTGGGCGAGGCGACAGCCGGGCGCGCCGGGGCCTCCGGCACCAGGGTCACGGATGACGCGGGCGACTCGTCGAGCCGCTGATACTCGGCAAACGCGACTTCCTGCGCCTGGCCGTCCTCGAGGACGACGAAGTCTTTGGCCGTGAGGCCTTCGACGGGCCGCCCGACCTTGTCCTTCACGGTGACGGTCTGCACGATCAGGTGGGCCTCCGCTCGAAACGTCGGCTGGGAGGTCGTCTGCTGGGCGCGCAGCGCGACGGTCGCGAGCACGACGAGGCCGGCGAGGCGGAGAACAGTCGCAAGGCGCGCCGTCATCAGAATCTCAGCCTCATCGTCATCTGCAGCGCCCGCATGGGATTGGCCAGCGTCGGCTGGCCGAACTGCGGGCTGCCGACGACCGCGTCGATGGTCGCGAACGTGACGCGATTGAGCACGTTCGTCGCCGCGAGGCGCCACTCGAGCGTTCAGCGGCTGCCCAGCCTGAATACGCGCGAGACGCTCATGTCCAGCGAGAACTGCGCCGGGCCGCGAATCGAGTTGCGACCGGCGTTGCCCCAGGTGCCGGGCACAGGGGTCGTGAACGCCGCGGCGTTGGCGTACGAGCCCGGCGTCGTCGGCGCGCTTGGAATGCCCGTGAGGGTCGGCCGAATGCCGACGACGCCCGTGCCATCGATCGGCAGAAATGACACCGGCGTGAACGGCAGGCCGCTGCCGGCGGCCGAGCTGCGCGGCGACGGTCCAGTCCTTCCAGAGCGATCCCCAGAAGCCGTCCACCAGTGTGCCGCCTTTCAGGCCCACGCCCGTCGTGTACTGGATCTGCATCTCGACCCGGTGCCGCTGGTCGAATGACGACGGCCCGCGTTCGGCGTCGAGGTCGAGCCAGTTCTGCGCAAGCGACAGCGACGCGGGCGTCATCGCGCCGTTGCTGAACGTGGACGCGTCATCGGTCGCTTTCGCGAGCGTGTACTGAACGCTCGCCATCAGGCCGGCGTACAGCCGGCGGCGAAGCGTGAACTGCCCGGCGTTGCGGAGCGACGATCCGTTGGACGTGACGTAGATAAAGCCGGCGGGACCGGCCGGCGAGTCGCTGCTGCCGGGCGGCAGCGTGTTCGGCAGAAAGGCCTGCATGAGGTGCGTGCCTCGCGTGCCGAGGTACGCGACGAGCAGCGTCAACGAAGCCGGCAGCTCCCGCTGCATCGACGCTTCCCACGTATGCGCGTACGCCGCGCGGAAGTTCGGGTCGATCGCGAACGTGTTCGGCGGTCGAGGGAAGGGAATCGGGAAATGGCGCCGCGAGCGTCAGCGGCGTGTCTGCCGTGTTCTGAATGTTGAACGTCTTCGAAAACGGCGATTGCTGCGCGAGCAGGAGCGCGAGCGACTGATAGCCGCCGAGATTGCGATACAAACCGTACGACGCCTTGAACACGAGCGGCGAGGCGAGCGACGGCCGCCAGGCTACGCCGACGCGCGGCTCGATGCCGCCCCGATCCGGGCGGATGAGCGACGCCGGATAGCTGGTCCCCGTGAGCGATCCGACCGGATCGGTCGCCGCGACGGGCGCGATGGCCGAAAATCCCGACCCGACGTCCAGGTTGACGAGACGTCCGGACGACTCGACGAACGGCGAGTCGTACTCCCATCGGACGCCGACGTTGAGCGTGAGCGTCGGCAGGATCCGCCAGTCGTCGTTGGCGTACGCGTCGGGTGAGACACCGCGGAGGTGAGTCGCGTCGCCATACGCGATCGAGCTGGCGCCGGGAATGCCGAGCAGGAAATCGGCGAGCGCATTGCCAGAGGCGTCGCCCGCGAAGGTGAGCGTGCCGCGTGGATCGGGCTGCGCCTCCGTGTCGTGGCGAATCCAGCGGAAGTCGCCGCCGATCGTCACGTTGTGCGGACCATGGCGCAGTAGCAGCTCGACGCCAGGCGCGTGCGTCGTGCTGGCGGTGCGCTGGGCCTGGCCGTCGGTGAGCCCGGCGATGGCGGGAAACGAGAGCGTCGGCGGTCCCCAGTTGCCGGCACTCTGATCGTTGCCGGCGATACCGGCGTCACCGGACACGTTGGTCCGGCCGGCGAAGAACGGCGTCAGGCTCGATGACGACCAGGTGAGCTGGTACCGCGCGCGCAGGATCGTGCGCGTCGAGAACTGACGCGACCAATTCACGCTGCCGGTCACCGACGAGGAGACGCGCCGATCTTCAAAGGCAAACAGACTGGTGGCGTCGGTCGCCAGCCGCTGCCAGGCGACGCTGCCGGCCATGGACGTGCGGTTGCGGAAGGTCTTGTTCACTCCGAACTGCAGCCGGTCGCTGGTCGTGGACGTGAGGACCGCGCGCTGGAAGTTCGGGCCGGCCGTATCGGCCGTCGTGGGCAGCGGGTAGTACGCAAGGAGCGCTGCCGCCTGCGGGCTGATCCGGCTTGCGGGAATGACGTTTGCTCGAACGGTTGACCGGTCGCGGGGTCGCGAATCGTCGCGGCCGCCGCCGAGAAATCCCCGGCTCGCTCAGCGGTCGTCGGCACCACCGCGGACAGCGTGGTCGCGTCGTGCACGTCACCGTGCTGGTAGCCGAACTGCATCGCCGGCCCGTACTCACGAGCCACGGGATGCGCAGCGGCCCGGCGATGTTGACGCCGATCTGGAGATTGCCGTACGACGGCGCCGGCGTGGTCGATCCGATGAACGAGTACGGCGGCGCGTTCCACGCCGAGGTGCCGAAGACGGCCGTGGCGCCGACGTTGTACAGCGACGACTGGCCCGGCCGGTTGTTGCCGAACGCGCGCGGCTGCGCGAAGACCGTGGTCGCGCCATTGATGACGCTGCCGGTGATGACGTCCATCTGGTCGGGTTCGGCGGCGGCGCCCGCGTCCGGCGGCGTCGCGGGTGTCGCTGCCGCGGCAGCCGGTGCGACCGGCGGGGCCGCGGCGACGATCTCGGAGTACGGCCGCAGGGTCAGGACGAACGTCAGAGGCTCGGCATCGGGCGGTTGAGGCAGCGTGATGTCGCGGCTGACCGGGACGAAGCCGGTCATCTCCACGCGGATCGTCCACGTACCGTCGTCGAGATCGGCAAGGCGGAAGCGGCCGCTGCCATCGCTCGTGGTGGCTGCGTGACGGTCGCCGCGCGTGGCCGTGACGGTCGCGCCAGGCACACCCTCGTCGTTGAACGTCACGCGCGCCGACAGCTCGGCAGGTGCGGCGCCCGGACGCGCCATCGCAAGAGACAAGACCAGCGCGGTCGCGACCGTGCGCACGGCATTCTCGCGTGACTACGCGCCGGCGACGGCGGCAGGATCGAGCAACAGGCGAGCCAGCGTCATCGGCCAGCGCCTCTCGCCCGCATCGGCGTCACCCAGAACCCGTCGGGCGTTGGCCGCTCGATGTGATCGATCACCAGCACGGCCTGCGGGCCTTTCGTCGCCTCGAGCTTCAGGCCGAGCTGCTGTTCGAGCGCGGCAAAGATCGTCGGCGCGTCGGCGGGCGCAAATTCCGTTCGCGGATTGCGCTTGTCGGCACCGGGCACGTGCTCGTCGGGCGCGAACTCGAGGTGGATGTTGAACCTGGTGTCGGCGTCGTAGCCCGTCCTGTCCACGACGTAGTGGTCCATCGAGATCGACAGCGTATGCGCGAAGTTCGGCAGCGTCGTTCCGCCAATCGTCCAGCGAGAATGGCCGGCCGATCCCATCATCGTCATGCCGCCGCAGTTGGGCTTGGCCGTGCCGGCATTGACGGCCGCCGCATTCGCCCGCGCACTGGCCGCATCGAACACTTGATCACGGTCCTCCACGCAGCCGCCCGGCGGCATCGGCTGGATCTTGAGACCCTCTTTTGCGATCGTCAGCGCGTACATCGTGGCGTCCTGCGTCTCGCGATGGAGCTTCAGCTTGAAGCGTTCTTCGAGCAGCGTGCGCAGCATCGGCCCGAGGAGGATTGCGCGATCCGTCACGCCCGGTGCTGAAGCCTCGATCGTGAACTTGTCGTAACGAATCCACTCGGGGCCGCCCTTCCACCACGACACGTCGCCGATGCGCGCGTCGTTGTTCGTCAGCCGCTCGCCGTTCAGCACGTACGCGTTGCTGATCAGCCGTTCGACCGTGCCGCAGTCGATCGTGAAGCGGCCAGGTGAAATCGTCGGGAAGCCGCCCTGTCCCGAGCGCGCGCCGCCATTGGCGCCGGGCGGCGGCGTGTTGTCCACGCAGGGCCGGATGGAGACGGCCTCGAAACGTGGCGATGGCGAAGCTTGCTGCGGCACCGCCCCATCCGCGGCAGGCTGCTCGACGTGATCGATGACGAGAAAGTCGCGCTTCGCTCTGGCCGGACGCAGCTCGAGTCCGAGTTGATCCTTGAGCGCGGCGAGGAACGCATCATGATCGGTGTAGACCAAACGGAACGAGAAGAACCCGGTGAGACCTGTCTTGTTGACGACCGGCGCCCGATCGAGCCCACCGCCGACCATCGCCGCGACCTCGTCGAGCGTCATCGCCTCGGCGTTTTCGACGAAGGCCGTGCCGCTGGCATCTCGTGCGCTCACGTTTTCGCATCGGCGCTGACCGGCCTCGAGCGGCGGCTGCGGCGAGACGCTCCAGTCGTACGGCACACACGTGCCGGGCTCGAGCGGCTTCAGTTTCGGGCCACCCTTGGCCACGACCAGGTCGTAGCTCGCGACCTCGCGCGTCTCACGGTGCATCTTCAACTTGAAGCGATCCTCGAGCAGCGTCTGCAGCATCGGCCCCTGCATGACGGCAGCCGTCGGCGATGCGGTTTCCGCGGTCGCCTCGATCGTGAATCGGACCGTTCGCATCCAGTCCGGCGCCTTCGGCGAGGAGATGTCCGGCTCGAGCGTCGGATACGTCGGGGGCGGGTTGACGCGACCGTCGGCATAGACCTGGTACGCCGTGTGGATCAGCGAAAACAGACTCTGGCAATCGATCCGCAGTCGCCCTGGCGACGCCGTTCCGGCCGAGCCCCCGCGGCCGGGACCCGGCGCGCTCGGCGCGCACGGCCTGAGCGAAACAACGTCGAATCGCGGCCGTGAGTCAGCTTGCAGGCGGTCGGACGCCGGGCCCGCGATCATCCGCACTGGTCCGAGGACCAGGACGATCAGCACGCCGGCCAGCGTCGCGAGCGCCGCGGCGATCCAACCGGCGTCGCCGCGCGACTGGCGGTCGTCCAAAACCGCGGTGACGCGCGTCGCGAGATCGCGCCGGTTCGCCATGGCCAGGACCGGCGCCTTGCCGGCCACCGACAGGCGGCGTGCAAGGGCGACGAGTTGATCGGCGTACTGCGTCGCATCCGCGTGCCGCAGCACCGCGTCGTCGCAGGCGCGTTCCGCCTCGAGCGTGAATCGCCGCCAGGCCATCCAGACGAGCGGATGAAACCAGTAGACCGCGCACACCGCGCGGGCCACGCACTGGCTGATCCAGTCTCGCCGCCTGACGTGCTCCAGCTCGTGGACGAGTGCGCGATGGAGATCGTCCGGCGGCCACGCTTCAGCGTCGCGAGGCAGGATGATCGTGTGGTGCACCGCGCCGCAGGTCATCGGGCCCGGGACGCCCTCGTGGAGGACAATGTCGACCCGCTCGCGCGATGTCGCCGGCGCGATTGACGCGAGCAAGGCACGACCCGCGAGCCAGGGCAGGCCGGCGCGACGCAACGATCGCACTTCTATGAGTCCGACGAGCACCGGCACGAGGCACAACACGGCGCCGAGGCCCCAGAGCGCCACGAGCAGCGATGTCGCGGAAGGCATCGTCCAGACGGAAGAGGTTGGCTGAGTCGGGAGACCGCGATCGGCGACGGCGATCGTTTCCGCCGGCGCAACTGAGTCTGCCCGCAGCGGGTCGGCCGTCACGATCACCGCCGGCGACACGGGGACGGCGATGGTCGTCGCCGGCACGAGCATGGTGACGGCGGGCAGCGCCAGCAGGACGATGAAGGCGCCGAGGAGAAGCAGGTGGCGGACCGACGCGCGCCCGTGGCGCGCCAGGCGAACGAGCGCGAGTGCCAGGGCCGTCGTGACGGTGACTTTGACGAGCATCCCGAGCACAACGCTCGTGCCGATCGCGATCATCAGGTCGTCGAAGCGCGACATCATGACGGCTTCCTTTCCTTGCGGACGCGGTCGATCTCCGCCTTGAGCGCGTCCAGCTCGCTCTCGCTGAACGAGGACTCCGCGACGAGCGCGGCCATCATCCGGGTGAGCGATCCCCCGAAGAATGTCTTCAGGTACTGCTGTAGCGCGGTCTTCTTGGCGACGGCGGGCGAGGTCGTCACCGAGTAGAGGTACTTCAGGCCGTCGGCCTGGTGCTTGAGGACGCCCTTCTTCTCGAGGCGCGCGAGCATGACGCGCACGGAGGAGTCGGTGGGCGGGTCGGTCAGGCGCGCGCGGATGTCCTCAGCGGAGCCGCGGTTGCCGAGCGCGAAGAGCGCGTTGACGATTTCGCGCTCGCGGCGGGTGAGGTGGTCGGGGCGGCGCCGGGCGGCTTTCTGCGACATATGTCGCATCCTAGGCGCGACAGCTGTCGCATGTCAAGGGCTGCGCTGAGTGGCTACGGGCGCGGGCGGCCCGGTGCGCCGCCCGCCGATCTCAATGCGGGCTTCGGCGCCGCGCCGCCAGCCTAGCCTCGAGGACGCCGTCGCGGCTCGACAGACGCGACGGGCGCCAGCAATGCCGCGCGATCATCAAGTTGATGAAATCATTGCTCTTGTTGCGTGACAGACGCGTTGCTACGGTCGACGGATGGACGCGCTCGCTCGCGATCTCCGACATGTCGTCCGTGGTCTCCGCTCCCGTCCGGTGTACGCGGTCGTCGTCATGGCGACGCTCGCACTTGTCATCGGCGCCGCGACGGCCGTCCTCGCCGCGGTGAGCGCGACGCTCGTCCGCCCGCTGCCGTTTCCCGGCGGCGACCGTCTCGCGCAGCTCTTCCTGATGCCGCCCGGCGACGGCGCGTGGTCTTCGCGAAATCCGCTCAACCTGGGCGCGTTCCTCCGCGTGCGGCAGCACCTGACGCGCGCGGAGATGGTGGAAGGCCTGTGGTCGCGCGAACGGGTACTCGGCGGCGAGTCCGAGCCCGAGGTCGTCGTCAGCGGCGCCGTGTCGCCCGGGATGTTCGCGCTGTTTGGAGGCCTGCCGGCCCGCGGGCGCACGTTCACCGAAGACGAGGATCGCGCCAACGCCAAGGTTGTCGTGCTCGGCGACCAGATCTGGCGGCGGCGCTTCGGCGCCGATCCAGCCATGCTGGGCAAGACCGTGCTGCTCGATCGCGAGCCGTACGAAGTGATTGGCGTCATGCCGCCGACGTTCGTCACCGGGTTTGTCCCGACCGAACTCTGGACGCCGCTGCACGCCACGGAGGCGGGCGTCGCGCCAGGCAACACCGTCGTCCAGACCTTTGCCCGCCGCCGGCCAGGGACGTCGGTTCGCGACCTGCAGGCGGAACTCGGACTGGTGATGCAGGCGATTGTCGCCGAGAGCCCGAAGATCCTGACCGGCTGGTCGGCCCTCGCGGTCGACTTGCGCGACGCGCAGTATCGCCTGCAGCGCCCGAGCGTGCTGGCGCTTGCCGCTGGCGTCGGCGCGTTGCTTCTGATCGCCTGTGCGAACCTGATGAGCCTCACGCTGGCGCAGATCCTCTCGCGACGGCCGCAGCTGGCGCTTCGCGCGGCCCTGGGCGGCGGGCGCGCGGCGATCGTTCGTCTCCAGGCGATCGAGGCACTGCTCCTCGCGGCGGCTGGGACGATTGCCGGCCTCGCCCTCGGCCGGGCGGTGCTCCCGATGTTGCTTGCCCTCGATCCATCGATGGCCACGACGTTCGGCCGGATCGATCTCGACTGGCGCGTGCAGACGGTCGCCGCCCTGGCCGCCGCAATCGTGACGCTCGTCTCCGGCCTCGTGCCGCTGCTGCGGGAGACGCGCGGCGATCTCGTGCGAATGATTGCCGACGGCCAGCGCCGGGCAATTGGATCGCGCCGGGCGCACACGGTCCGGGCGGTCCTGGTCGGCGCCGAGTGCGCCTTGTCGGTCGTCCTGCTCGCCTGCGCGGCGCTCTTCCTGAGCGCGTTCGACCGGACGTCGAGGGTGAATCCGGGCTTCGACCCGAGCTCCGTGCTGACCGCGCAGATGCGTCTGTCGGAAAGTGCGTACCCCACGGAAGCAGCGCGGGCGAACTTGATCGCCCGCGTACTCGAACGCGTGCGCGCGGCGCCGGGTGTGTCGGCGGCCGGCGCGACGCTCAACCGCTTCGTCCCCGGCTTCTATTTCGTGACGCGAATCTTCGTCGAGGACCGCCCGGCAGCCGACGGCCAACCGTACATCGTGCACTTCCGGCGGGCCAGCGCCGGGTATTTCGAAACCCTGGGGATTCCGATCCTGCGCGGCCGAGACTTCAACGCTGGCGACGTCGCCGGTCAGCCGCTGGTCGCGGTCGTCAGCCGCCAGCTGGCCGATTGGTTCTGGCCCGGCGAAGATGCGATCGGTCGTCGGATTCGCCGCGGGACGGGTCCGCAATGGGCGACCGTGATCGGCGTCGTCGGTGACGTGAGTGACGTGGGGCTCACCGAGCCGCGCTCGCCAACCATCTACGTTCCCTTCAGCCAGAACAATGTCGCCGTGACGCCGGTCTCGCTCGTGGTGCGCACGGCCGGTCCGCCGCTCGCCGCGTCTCGCGCCGTGCGCGAGGCGATCCTCTCGGTCGATCCGCAGCAGCCGATCGATTCGGTGACGACGCTCGAGCAGTTCCTCGCCGATTCACTCGGCCCGCAGCGCTTTCGGAGCACGTTGCTGCTCCTGTTGAGCGGCATCGGCCTCGCGCTGGCGGGGCTCGGCGTGTACGGCGTCACGTCACGGGCCGTCGTCGAGCGCACGCCGGAGCTCGGGGTGCGCCTCGCGCTTGGCGCGACGCCAGGTGCGCTGGCGCGGCTCGTGGTCTGGCAGAGCATGCGCGCGGTGCTCGTTGGCCTTGCCGCGGGCGCGGCGCTTGCGCTTGTGGCCGCGGCCGCGCTGCTGAAGTGGCTTCCCGATCTCGGACGCACCGATGCCTGGGCGGCGCCAGTCGCGATGGTCGTCCTCGGGACGGTCGCGGCGATTGCTGCCATCCTTCCGGCGCGGCGGGCGCTTGCCCTGGCGCCGGGCGTGGCGCTCAGGATCGAGTAGGGCGCGGACGTCGTGACACGCGCGCCGTCGCGCGCGAGGCCGTCCGGTCCGCAGGAGCGCGATCGCGAAGCAAAGCGACGAAGTCGGCCTGCCAGCGCGGCTCCGGACGGCCGCGCAGCGTCGCCGCGCTCCACTGACGGATGACGCCGTGCCGGGTGATCCGTACCGCGCGCACCGCGCGCGACGCGAGCGCCGGTTCGATGGCCCAGCGTGCGAGCACCGCGACGCCCAATCCCGCCTTCACCATCTCGAGAATCGCTTCGGTCAGCGGCACCCTCGACACGCGCGCCGGCTCCACGCCGGCCGGGTCCAGGATGCGGTTGAAGACGTAGTTGTCGCGTCGTTCGGTCTTGTAGGCGAACAGGTGCTCGGCCGCCAAATCGGCCGGATCGACGTGCTCACGCCCGGCCAACCGGTGGCCCGGGGCGACGACCGCCAGCATCTCGTCCTCGAACAGCGGCCGGACGAGCACACGCGGATCCTCGGTCAGCAGCGTCAGCACAGCGAGATCGATCTCGCCGGCGAGCAGCGCGTCGATCGGACGATGCGTGGCGTCGACCGCGATCTGCACGTCCACGCGCGGATGCTTCGCCTGAAACGCGCACAGCAGCGGCGGCAACCAGTGATAGCCCGTGTAGCACTGCGTGCACAGGCGGAGGACGCCGGTGCCGTCGCGTGCCAGCGCGCGCAGGTCGTCTTCCGTGCGCCCCAGATCCTCAAGCACGCGGACCGACGTCGCGAGCACGCGTTCGCCCGCCGGCGTCAGCACCATCTTCTTGCCGACGCGGAGGAACAGCAGTGTGCCGAGCCGCTCTTCGACCGAGCGCAAGCGATGGGAGAGCGCCGACTGGGTGAGGTGGAGCCGCATGCCGGCGCGGGTGACGCTGCCCGTCGCGGAAATCTCGCGCACCAGCGAGAGATCGCGGACGTCCAGCGTCAGGGGCACCGGGCGACTGTATGCTCGATATTCATGATCTGTCAACGAACGATTAGCGACTGTCCGCTATCGGCCAGCGCGAAATCCACCGCCGCCATCGCGTGAATTCGCGTGGTGTCGAACGCCGGCAGCGGACTCTGGCCGGGCTCGACGAGCAGCGGGATCTCCGTACAGCCGAGGATGACGCCTTGCGCGCCGCGCGCCGCCAGGTGGCCGATGATCCCCACGAATCGGTCGTGGCTCTCGGGCAGGAAGACGGACTTGATGAGCTCCGACTCGATCGTGTGCTGGACGACGTCGCGCTCGGCCGGATCGGGCACGATCACCTCGATGCCGGAGGCGTTCAGGCCCTGCTGATAGAAGTCGCGCTCCATCGTCAATCGCGTGCCGAGCAGGCCGACCTTGCGGAGGCCGGCGCGTCGGATCGTCGTCGCCGTCGCGTCCACCAGGTGGACGAGCGGCACGGGAATGGCGGCCTGGACGCGCGCGGCGTGCATGTGCAGCGTGTTCGCGCAGATCAACACGCAATCGGCGCCAATTGTCGCGAGCTTGCGTGCCGCGTCGGCCAGCAGCGAGGCGACGCCGTCCAGGTCGCCCTGCGTCTGCAAGGCGTCGATCTCGCCGAAATCCACGGAGTACAGGAGGAGCCGCGCCGCTGAGTACCCGCCGCGTCGCGCGTTCACCTCCCGGTTGATGATCCGGTAGTACTCGATCGTCGAAATCCAGCTGGTGCCGCCGACGAGGCCAATGGTGCGCATTGGTGTCTCACTCGACCGTAGCAGCGAGACGGAAGGCGCACCAGCGCATTGTCCGCATCAGAATGATGCACCACCGGCACGCCAATGACTCGAACGGGGCGCGGTCACTTCGTCTTGAGCCGAATCACGGTCACCGACCGCGCCGGCAGCTCGTGGCTGAACGTCTGGCCGGCGTTCGCGATGGCAATCGGTCTGGGGACGACCTTGGTCGGCTCGGCCACCGTGTTCACGTCCGCGTCGCCGCCGGTCATCATCTGCCCGGTTGCGTCCTTCCGGACCGTCGCGACGCCTTTCAGATCGATCGTGAGCGGCTGCGCGGTGGCCTGCACGTTGACGAGCTTCAGAATCACGTCGCCGCTGGCGGTCTCGCGCGTGGCGCTGACGTACACGCCGTCGAACGGCCCCTGCGGTCCGCGCGCGTTCGGGTTGGGCGGCGGCGCGCCGGCGCGCGGCGGCGGCGCCGGGGCAATCGGAATCTGTTCCGGCGTGAGCTGCGGCACGGCGTCGAAGCTGGCGGGCAGCACGACGTCGCCGCGGTTGGTCGAGAACATCTCCTGCACGTAGTAGGACGGCGATCCAAAGCTCGAGAGCGCGTCGTAGCCGATCAGATTCGTGCGCCACTGGCGGCCGCCGGGATTCACGTTGACGAACAACGGCGCGTAGCAGTTCATCATCACGACGTCCGCGTTGCGCTCCAGACCCGTGAGCCACGCCGCGTCGCCGAGCGCAAACGCCATGTGGGGTGTGTCGCCGGTGCCCGGGTTGTTGGTCGCCCACTCGCCGACGAAGATCTTCGTCGCGTGGCGATCGTAGTTGTCGTACAGATGCGCCTGGCGCAGCGCCGTCGGGATCGACACGTAGAAGTGATCGTCAAGCAGGTCCGGCGGCCGCGTGTGGACGAAGTTCCGATCCTGCGACCGCATCGTCGAGATGAACTTGATGTCCGGATACCTCGCGTGGATGGCGTCGTGGAACATCGCGAAACGATCGGCGTAGCTTGCGGCGCCGCGATTGAGCCAGTCCTCGTTGCCGATCTCGACGTACCGGACCTTGAACGGCTGGCGATGGCCGTCTTTCGCCCGCCGCGCGCCCCACGTCGTGCTGGCGGATCCTGTGATGTACTCCAACTCGTCGAGCGCGTCCTGGACGTGCGGCTTCAGCGCGTCTCCAGTCAGGATGTTCGCGCCGTTGTCGATGTGCAAGCCGGCATAGAGCGCGACGATGGGCTCCATGCCGAGGTCTTCGCACCACTCGAGGAACTCGAGCAGCCCGAGGCCGTCGGAGGAGCGGTATCGCCACGGACTCATGTGCGTCGGCCGCTGCTCGATGGGCCCGATCGTGGCCTTCCAGTTGAAGCGATTCTCGTAGTTCGGTCCCTCGAGGTAGTTGCCGCCAGGGAAGCGCAAGAAGGACGGCTTCATCGCCGCCAGCAGCTCCATGATGTCCACGCGGTTCCCGTTTGGACGATTCTTGTACGTCGGCGGGAAGAGTGAGACGAGGCTGAACCAGATCGTGCCGGGCGCGGTCGTCGTGATCGTGAACTGATTGGTGGCCGACGGCGTGACGTTCGCGGCGGTCTTGAGCGTCGCGGTGTACTTCTTCCATTCGAAGGTGATCGCGCCGACTTTCGACTGGGCGAACACGGTCTTGCCGTCGTCGCTGTCGATGGCGACAGTGAGCGCGCCTGTGAATCCCGGCGACGCTTTCGCGTAGAACGACGCGCGGTACGTCGTGGAAGGCTTGACGGGGATGCCCCAGTAGCCTTCGTTGGCCATGCCCACCCGCTTCTCGGCAGCGGCCGTGGTGATATCCAGCTTGAGTGCGGTCGTGAGCGCCGTGTCCGGCACGGGCGCGTTGTCCAGCGCGATCGTGCCCTCGCCCCCGTCGTCCTTCACAATGGACCAGTGATCGGGCGCCTGCGCGTTGTCGCGGAACGTGCGGTTGCGAATCAACTCCGCGTACAGCCCGCCGTCATAGGAGAAATTGATCTCCTCGGTCATCAGCCCGTAGAAGATTGGGTCGATCTTTGTGCCGGGCCTGTCCACCTGGACCGTAAGCGTGAGCGGTGCCCGGGCGGCGAGCCCGCGGGGCGACGGCACGAGCCCGGCGACGAAGGCAAGTGCCGCAACCAGGGCGAAGGCAGCACGACCAGGTGAGGCGGAACGTGGGTGCGCTCGGAACATGGGTGCATCTTAAATCCGTTCGGGTGTTATTCTCGAGAGGCTCCTCCAGCCGCAGCAGCCGCGTGGTTCCGGTGATCGATGCGAGGAAATGCCATGACCAGATCTCATCGTCCCCTTGCGTTTGCTTCGGGTTCAGTTGCGCTCGCGGTCGTCGCGATCGCCGTGACGTCCTGCATGAATGTACGGATGGAGGCGCCCGGTCCGGATGCCGTGGTGCCCGCGCTCGTCGAGCTTCGCTACCATCGAACCGCGCCGCCCTCGACGGTCCGGCCGGAGACGCTCAACGTCATCACCAATGAGACGGGCCCTGGAAGTCATCGTCAGTACACGGGCATCTGGGACCAGACGACGCAGACGCTGTCCGTGATGGTGATCGTGCCGTATGACGTCGAGAGTGTGGTTTACGTCAACGATCCTGCGCTCCCTTCCGGATCGACGACGACGATCACGGCAACGCGCGCAAACCTGCGTGACGCGGCTTGTCCGCAGGGCATCACGTCGAGCTCCCCCTGCCAGGGGCTGATGGTGCCGCGTTCGCGATAACCCGCTGCATGCCGCCAGGAGGTGAACGATGGAACGGAAGCGCGCATCGGACTTTCCGCAGGAGCTGCTCGATATCTTCCATCTCTACGTGCACGGCGACATCGATCGTCGGGCATTTCTCGACCGCGCCGGCAAGTTCGCGGTCGGTGGGCTCACGGCGGTTGGGCTACTCGACATGCTGACGCCAAACTACGCATGGGCGCAGCAGATCCAGAAGACCGACGCCAGGATCCACACCGAGTACGCCTCCGTGGCGTCGCCCCAGGGCAACGGCTCGATCAAGGGCTACTTCGTGCGGCCCGCGGACGCGTCGAAGAAGTACCCGGCGGTCATCGTCATTCACGAAAACCGGGGGCTCAATCCGTATATAGAGGATGTGGCGCGGCGGCTGGGCGTCGAGGAGTACCTCGCGCTTGCGCCGGACGGACTCACGTCCGTCGGCGGCTACCCTGGCGACGATGAGAAGGGCGGACAGCTGTTTGGTCAGGTCGATCGAGCGAAGATGACTGAGGACTTCGTCGCCGCGGCCAACTGGCTGAAGACGCGCCCGGAGTGCACGGGCAAGCTCGGCGCCGTGGGCTTCTGCTTCGGCGGCGGGATCGTGAACACAGCTTGCCGTGAGAATGCCGGACCTGGCCGCCGCCGTGCCGTTCTACGGCGCGCCGCCGCCCGCCGCCGACGTGCCGAAGATCAAGGCCGCGGTGCTCGTCCATCACGGCGAGATGGACACGCGCCTGGCTGGCACTTGGCCCGCGTACGACGCCGCGCTTACGGCGGCGGGCGTGACGCACGAGGGCTACATCTATAAAGGCGCGCAGCACGGCTTCCACAACGACACGACGCCGCGCTACGACGAAGCGGCCGCCAAGCTCGCGTGGCAGCGCACGCTGGACTGGTTCAAGAAGTACCTGAGCTGAGGCGCCGGGCGCCGGCCTAGGGGATCCGCGCGGCGACGACCGGTACCATCCACACGGCGTACCGCGGCGGCGTGCGGACGTCGGCAATCATCTGATCGAAGTACTCCGTCGCGTCTGCGCGCGACAGGGATGTGTACTCGGCGATCGGATCGACGTAGCCGTCCCGCCACGCTTCGAGGATCGACGCGAACGTCTCGCGCGGCACTCTCACCGTGTCGACGACGATGTAGTCCACGGTGATGTCCGCCAGTCCAAGTCGAGCGAGGATTTCGTAGGTATCGCGGCCGATGAAGAGGTCGGTTGCCGTCTTCTCGCCAAAGGCCGCGGGGACTTCATGCCAGAACTGCCGTGAATCGCGGGCGCCACGCTGGAAGTGCAGCATCCCGTAGTCCTCGGGAATCAGGTGCAGCCGGCCGCCGCCCCGCGTGACGCGCGCCAGCTCGGCGAGCACCCGATCCGCGTGCGGAATCGCGTGAAGGACGTGACGGCACACGGTCAGATCGAACGTGCGGTCCGCTGCCTCGAGCTCGAACACGCTCTGATGCTCGAACGTCAGTCGCGATCCGGCAGCCGCGTAGCGCGTTCGCGCAAGTTCCAGATGGGCGTCGATGATGTCCACGCCCAGCACGCGAGCCTGCGGATAGAGATCGGCCAGCCGCGATGTGATCTCGCCGGTCCCGCAGCCCGCATCGAGGATCTGCAGGTCGCCCGATAGGCCGTACCGTTGAAACAGGGGCACTTCCTGCGGCCAGATTGCCCGCGCCTGCGCGGCGAGGTTGCGGACCATCGACTCGTCGGCCATCTGTCTGGCCTGGGGATTGAGGTCGTCCATCGCCTCCAGTTTACGGCGCGATTGGGGGACGCCGTGAGGAGCCGCGCGAACGCGGCTCCTCACGGCCTCGGCTTGCCAGGCTATTTGATCCGTTTCACGTGATCGTCGTCATCGGCGGTCGCGACGCCGCGCGGGCCCGGGTAGGGCTTGTTGCCCATCAGGCCCTTCCAGAGCACCCGATTGAACTGCGCCGGCGGTACCTGATCCGCCTCGTCGAAGTCGAAGCCCTTCGTGACCTTGGCCCAGTACGCGGCATCGTGCTTCGGCGTGATCAGCGGACCGCTGGCGAAGCGCGTCCCGGTCTCCTGCACCGCCGGCGCCAGCATCGTGGTCTGCAGGACCGTCGACGCCTCCGCGACGTAAAACCACTTGCCGTCCGAGTGCGTGTCGAACACGTCGGCCATCGGCCGCTGGAAGGCCGTGTTCAGGTTGACGTGCTGGGTGCCGAGGATGTCCTCGATCGTCCGCAGCACATTGACCTGGTTGTACCGCGTGCTCACGACGACGCCCTGCTTGACGTAGGGTCCGATGACCAGGGCCGGGCCGCGATGGGAGTCCACGTGATCCGGTCCGTCCTGGACGTCGTCTTCGGTCACGATGATCAGCGTGTCCTTCGCGAAGGGACTGTTGGAGATGGCTTCGACGAGCAGTCCGAGCGCCAGGTCGCAGTCCGCCTGCTGCGTCTCGGGCGTATTGACGCCGCCGAGCGCATTGTTGAAGCTGCCCATGTGGTCGTGGCTGATGCGGAACAAGGTCAGGTCCGGCAGGTTGCCATTGGCGACGAACTGGTCGAACTCCCGCTTCCACTCGTTGTAGCGCCACAGGTCCGGGTAGTTCTGGTCGTAGCCGCGGAAGTAGACGTCGGTCAGCGGTCGCAACGCCGGATCGAGCGGGCCGACCTGAATGACGCCGGCCTGGAACGGATTCGAGATGGGCGCGGCTTTCGTCCCGATGCTGCCGATGTTGTTCACGAGAAAGCCGTAGTTCCTGACCGTGCGGCCGGCCGCGAGTGCGGCATTGAAGATGTAGCCGTCCTCGATGCCGAATGGCGCGTCGGCGGACGCGTGATTGCGAGCGCCCGGCAGCAGATTCGCCGTCCCGCCCGGCAGGCCGGCCGATGCGTTCGAGTAGTTCGTCGTGCCCGCCGGCCCTGCGGCCGCGTCACGCTCGGCGACCGAGCCGAAGTTGACCGGCACGTTGCGGTTGGAGCCCTCCGACTCGTACGACAGCCCGCGGTTGACCGCGGCGTAGTTGATTTGCTGCGTCAGCGCCTCGGTGTTGGTCACGCGTCCCTGCATCGCCCAGGACCAGCCGTCCATGCTGCCGTCACCGGGGTTCATGAAGTTGTCCAGCGTGACGAACGTCTCGGACAGCTTGTGATTGTTCGGCGTGATGGCGCGGCCGAACTGGGTGATGCCGGGATCGGCATTCGCGCCGTTGGTGAGGTCGCCGAGGACCTGATCGAACGTGCGGTTCTCCTTCACGACGTAGATCACATGCTTGATGTGATCCTGCAGGAAGCGCATCGTGTTGGCGTCACGCTGGTCGGCCGCCTTGGCGTAGGCGTTGTTGGTGCCGACCTGCTGAGTCAGCGCCTGCAAGCGGCCGCGGTTGGGCACCGGCGCGCTGACGAGCGACGCCCGCTCGAGCTGGAACTGATACTCGTTCGAGGCCCGCGCGGCCGCCGCGGCGGCGGTGTTGCCGCCCGGATAGGTGATGCTCGTCATGCTGGCGGTGCTGCCCGACAGATGCTCGGTATTCGGACCGGTGATGCTCTTGCCGTTGACGATGTACATCCACAGGCCGTCGGCGCTGAAGGTGATGTCGTGCGGCTCGTAGGCCGTCGGAACGAGCGCGGTGACGGCCGGAGTGCCGCGGCCAGTCAGCGGGATTACCGCGACGGAATTGGCGCCGCTGTTCACCGCGAAGAGCGTGCCGCCGTCCGGAGAGAGCGTCACCGCGGACGTCCCGGCGCCCGTGTACTTGACGGTCGGCAGCATGTTGGCCGGCGCGCGCGCGTCGATCCGCGCCGTCACCTGGTTGGTGGCCGTATCGATCACCGCGACCTCGTCCGCGTTGTCCTGTGCGACGTAGAGGCTCGTCTGCGCCGCATTCAGCGTCATGCCGAGCGCGTTCCCGTCAACCTTGATGCGCGTGATCAGGTGGCCCTCGGTGGGCGACGAGACGTCGATGGCCACGACCTCGCGATCGCGATCGGACGACACGTACGCCGTGTCGTCGCCCTTCATCACGACGCCGTACGGGAACGTGCCGCCGGCCGCGCCGTTCTGGCCTTCGTTACCGGCGAAGAAGGGCCGGAGGTCGTGCTCGTACCGGACAACGCGCGCCATGGTGTCGATCGCGCTGATCGAGTCGTTGTAGTTGTTGGCGACGACCAGCGTGTGGCCGTCAGCGGAGACGTCGAGCCCGCTGGCGTTGGGCTGCACGCTGAGGCCCAGGCCCTTGTTCCGCGCGTTGCCGGTGGCGCCCGGAGGGAAGTGGCCCAGCGGAATGGGCGCGGCCGCGACGAAGCTGCCGCCGCTCTTCGTGTACACGTACACCGCGTCATCCGAGCCGCCGGCCGCGTAGAGCGTGTTGCCGTCCGGCGAGAACGCGAGCCCGACGTGGGCGTTCACCTGCTTGATGACCTGCGTGAGCACCGGCTGTGCGGCGTTTGGCCCGTTGACGTCATACAGAAAGATGAACTGCGTCGAGTTCGCGATGTCGACCGTGCCGTCCGGCTTGTACAGCGAGTTCTGACCGGCCGTGATGACGGCCAGCGTCGAGCCGTCAGGACTGAGGCGCGATCGCACCGCCTCGCCGGCGACGAAGTTCGGATAACCCGGCAGACCTGGATTGAGGAACTGCTGAACGGAGCCGTCGATGGCCGTCGGCGTGACGTACTGGCCGGTGGCGAGCGGAATGAGGTCGTGGTTGCGGCCCCCATTCTGCTGCCGGGCAGCGCGTGCCGAGAGCGTCAGCCCCGTCACGGCGGCGACGAACGTGACGACGAACAGGTATTGCGACAGTCGTTTCATGATGACGATTCCCTTTCGACAGGGTCAATGACCAGGATCTAGCGACGTAAAGCGGGCACCCAGTTTGCCGACGCGAAGATCGCGAAGTGATGTCCGCCAGCTGGAGAGAACGAGTTAGTGCTTTCGAGCGCCGGGCGGCCCGTCTGGTGCAGCACCGGTCCGGCGGTCAGGCTGGCGGTCCACGTCCGGTGCTTCGACTGCACCTGCAGCGACGCACCGATGACCAGGCGCGTGCCGCCGTCGACCTCGGACGGATCCCAAAGGCCTTCCAGGTCCTGACCGATGCTCTCGACACCGAGGCTGAAGCGATCGCTGACGCGACGCGACCAGCCGAGTGTCGTCACCAGGTCGGCGGCGTCGCGGCGGCCGTGCGGCGAAAACACGGTCCGTCCGATCACCAGGCTGCCTTGCAGTCTTCCGCCCGCGAAATCCGATCCAGCCATCACGCGTCCGAGGACCGTGCGCGTGCCGTCCCATTCCTCGCGAATCCCTCCGCCGCCAGCGACGGAGAAGGTGCGCGTCGAGTACAGGTTCGACACGATTTCGGATTGCCACAGGTTGGGCCTCGCGTGATTCTCGACGGGCAGCGTCGTCAAGCCGGCGATCGATCGCAGCGTCCAGCGCGATCGCGAAGCCGAGACCGCGACGCCGAAATCCGTGGTACTCGTGCTCCACATCGCGAGGCCGCGCTCGTCAACCGAGGTGGAGATCTGCAAGGTCGTGGTGGCCGACGGCGCGCGGTCCGGGACGCCGACGGTGAAGACGAGCGGGCGTTCCGCGTCCTGCGCCGCCACCGGGCGCGCGTTGCCGGAAAGCAACAGGGCGATCCCTCCTGCGACTCGCAGGCACACCCGTATCCTGACCGTTCGCATGGTCACTCGCTTTCGATGGCGCTGCGGGGGAGCGGATGCGTCAGCGGCCGGGTCGATGACGCGTCAGAGATCATCCGATCGCCGTGTGACCACGCACTGACGATTGATCAAACGGCAGGTAAATTCTTCGAGGGTGCGCCGAGCGCGGATTATCCGAGACCCGCGGTGCGGACGAGGAGCCACCGCCTCGCGGTACCGCCGCAGCATCGGGACGAGCGACGGCAGCATCATTGCGGCCATCATCGCGATCCACATGCCGAGGAACGACGCGGCGACCTCCAGTCCGACGGTCGCGATCGATTCTTCTGCGGAGGCGGGAGGAGCGGGAAGGTACGGGCCGTGCGCCGCACTATCATGTCAGTGTGAGCGAGAACGAAGACGAGGACTTCGCGGCGCTGCTGGCCGCGTCGGAGACGAGACGCTTTCGGACCGGCGAGACGGTCGAGGGCACGATCGTCGCGATCGGTCCGGAGGTGGCGCTCGTCAGCGTCGGCGCCAAGGGCGAGGCCGAGATTGCCGTCGGCGAGCTGCGCAACGACGACGGCGCGCTGGAATTCGCGGTTGGCGATCGCCTCCAGGCGACGGTGGTGTCCACCGCCGGCGGGCTGACGCTGTCGCGGCGGCTGCAGCGCGGGGCGGCGACGGCGCGCCAGCTCGAGGACGCGTATCGCGCCGGCCTGCCAGTCGAGGGCAGGGTCGAGGCGCAGGTCAAGGGTGGCTACACCGTCACCATCGCGCGCCAACGCGCGTTCTGTCCCTACTCGCAGATCGACCTGGTTCGGGCGGCCGATCCGGCCGTGCACGAAGGTCGCGTCTACACGTTCAGGATCATCGAGTTTGGCGAGGGCGGACGGAAGTTCGTGGTCTCGCGCCGGGCGCTGTTGCAGGAAGAGCAGAACGTGAAGGCCGCGGCGGTGCGCCAGGCGATCGCACCGGGCGCGGTCCTCAAGGGCCGGGTGGTCTCCGTCCGCGATTTTGGCGCGTTCGTCGATCTCGGCGGCGGCGTTCAGGGTCTGCTGCACGTCTCGGAGATGTCGTGGACGCGCGTCGCCGATCCGTCGGCGGTCGTGTCTCCCGGACAAGAGATCGCCGTGAAAGTGCTGCGCGTCGACGGCGACAAGATCGCGCTCGGTCTGAAACAGCTGGGCGATGACCCCTGGGCGGTCGCCGCGGCGACCATGACGGTCGGGCAGGTGATCAGCGGCGTCGTCGAGAAGATCGAGAAGTTCGGCGTGTTCGTGTCGCTGGCGCCGGGTGTGTCAGGTCTCGTGCCCGCGAGCGAGACCGGCGTGCCGCGAGATGCCGACCTGCGAAAAGCCTTCGCCGTCGGCGACAACATCGACGTCACGGTGCTCGAGATCGATGCCGCCGCGCGCCGCATTCGTCTCAGCCGCAAGGCTGTCGCCGAGGCACGGGAAGCCGCGGAAGTGCGCGAGTACGCCGACCGCAGCGACGCGCAGTCGCCGACGATGGGATCGCTGGCCGATCAGCTGCGCAACGCGCTGCAACGCCCGCCAGAGAAATGATCGATTGTTCGTGCGCCGCGTCCTCACGTCGGTTGCGCTGCACCTTCGGCCGCGGCGTCGTCAGCGCATCCTTCGCATCCGTCGCCGCATGACTCTCCGGCCCATGACTCGTCCGTGACGTGTCCTCACCGGTTCCGAGGCTTCAGTCCGCGCACTCGTGTAATCGGCCATTCCTTGCCTCTATCGCTATCCTGCCACGTCCAGTCTCCGCGGCGGGCAATCACGGAGGAGCCCGAGAAGCCATCGTGAAATGATTTCGGCCGTCGCGACCTACAGGGACATGAGGTGCAGTCCGTTCCCGACGCTCCGGGCGGCGGCCGCGTTGTCCATGTTCCTGATCGCCGGCTGCGGCACGACGAGCTCCACGCCGCTGCCGCCGTCGGCGCCCACGCCGGTCGTCACCGCGAACGCTTACATCCTGCCTGGCGCCGTCGCACTGGGGCAACTGGCATTCGGCGATGAGCCGGTCGTCGTCTACCGGGGCGAGCGTCTGCGCTGGGTCAACGTGGACGGCGTTGCGCATACCATCGTCGCCGATTCGCCGGACGCAACGGATTTCCGCGGAACCGTCGAGCTGCCCCCCAACGGCGAGCAATCATTCGACATGACCCGGCTGGGCACGACGGGAATCCACTGCGTCGATCACCCCAACATGACCGGCACGCTGATCGTGCGCGGGCGCTGATCGCCGCTCCGGGCAGCCACCTGATGTGCACTGACTGAATCGGAGCAGCGATGTCGACCATCAAGGACGTCAGCGGTACCGCGTTTGTCGTCGCCGAATACCGGGCCGAGGAAAACCGGGAGCCAGCCCCCATCTACGAGGATGCGGTGGTCGGGCTCTTCCTCAGCGACGCGAGCCGCAAGGCCGCCGAGCGCGTCTCGTCGCGGTTTCCGCCGGTCAAGGACATGGTCAAGACGCGGACGCGTTACTTCGACGACATGCTGGACGCGCAGATCGCGGCCGGGATCGGCCAGGTCATCATCCTCGGCGCCGGGCTCGATACGCGCGCCGTTCGCAAGCAGTCAACCGGCGTCCAGTACTTCGAGATCGACGACCCGGCGACGATCGAGCTGAAGCGGAGCTGCTACGCGGACGCCTGCATCGACGTCGGCGTGACGCTCATTCCCGGCAACTACGTCGCGGACGGGTTGATCGAGCTGCTTGGATCGCACGGCTTCGAGTTCGACGTGCCCACGTACATCATCTGGGAAGGCAACGTCATGTACATGCCGCTTTCGAGCGACAAGGACACGATGCTGCAGCTGAAGCGCCACGTGACGCAATTCCGGTTGTCGTTCGACTATCTCACCGAGTCGGTGATCACGAAGACGACGGGCGATGCGAGCCTGACGATTCTCGTGGAGAGCTTCGAAGCGATGGCCGCCCCCTGGCTGTCGGGCATCGACGACATCCAAGGTCTCGCGCGCGACGTGGGCTTGCGCGTTGTCGAGGACGTCAGGACCGGGGACCTGTATCGAAGGTATCGCGGCCGCCCGGCCGCGTCCCCGATCTTCCGGCACTACTCGATCTGCACGCTGGAATCGAATTCGGCTCGTCCTACAGTCGAAGTGCTTCGATGAAGGCTTGAGAGCGCGAACGCCAACCCCATCCCATCAGCCGCAGCCTGAATCAGCAGGTCCACATCGTCCACGATGAGCGGACCGTTCACCGCGACCGCCAGCGACTTCCGCCCCTTTTCGGACTCCCAGTGATACACGCCCGAGGACCCGTGTCGAAAGTTGAGGCACCGATGACTGGTCAGATCTCGGGGTGTCTTCGGTCTGGGATGTGACTTGAGGTACGCAGGCGCACCGACGATGGCTGCCCGCTGCTGCACCATGCGGGCAGCCAACCGTGAGGCGACCAGCCGCACGCGGCCCGCAGGTCGATCGCGAAATCCCGCAACCTGATCGAGGGCGCCTCGAACGTCCGCAAGCGCCGGGCCGAGGCGCGCGATGAATTGGGCTCCAGCTTCGGTTGGGGCGACGCTGCGCGTGGTCCGTGCCAATAGACGCACGCCGATCTGCTCTTCCAACCCCCGGATCGCGTGGCTCAAGGCTGACGGTGACGCGCCCAGCCGCTTCGCTGCTCATGTGAAGCTCCGCTCCCCAGCGACTGTGAGAAACGCCCCGAGCACGCTCATCTCATCACGCACCATTTCGTGAATGGTACTCACAAACCCTTGTCGATTTCTCCGGCTACACAGCCGCCGGACTCGCCGCTACGCTGGGATCGAACGATGATGCCGAAAGGACTCGACATGGACATCATGAGGAACGGCTCTCAGCCTTCGGGTCAGGGACCGTCGGACTGGTTCACCGGGGCAGTGCGAATCGATTCGCCGTTCCAGCGGGACGCTCCCGCGCGCGTCGGCGGCGCGATCGTCACGTTCGAACCCGGCGCCCGCACCGCCTGGCACACGCACCCGCTCGGGCAGACGTTGATCGTCACGGTCGACTGCGGACGCGTGCAGCGCGACGGCGGGCCGATCGAGGAAATCCGCGCCGGCGACGTCGTCTGGATCGAGCCGGGAGAGAAGCACTGGCACGGCGCCGCCCCGACGACCGCGATAACGCACATCGCCGTCGCCGAGACGCTCGACGGCACACCGGTCAAATGGATGGAAAAGGTGAGCGACCGGCGTTCCCGACGGCTATCGTGCGATGAACGCGCGTGAAGCCATCAAGGTCATGATCGAGTTCTGAGGATCGCCAATGAACAAGACGTCGAATGTGGTCGTTGTCATTGGAGCCGGATCGATCGGCCAGGCGGTTGCGCGCCGGGTCGGTGCGGGCAAGCATGTCCTGCTGGCTGACTTGCGCGACGATAACGCGCAGGCCGCAGCGAAGACGCTGGCCGATGCCGGGTTTGACGTGAGCACCGCAGAAGTCGACGTGTCCTCACGCGCGTCTGTGCGAGGCCTCGTCGAGAAGGCGATGGGCATTGGGGAGATCACCGGCCTCATCCATGCCGCCGGCGTCTCCCCGAGCCAGGCCTCGCCGCAAACAATTCTCAAGGTGGATCTGTACGGAACCGCGCTCGTGCTGGAAGAATTCGGAAACGTGATCGCGCGCGGCGGTGCGGGCGTCGTGATTGCGTCGCAATCCGGGCACCGGCTTGCGCCGCTCTCGGTCGAGCAGAACAAAGCCCTCGCCACGACACCGGTGGAAGAATTGCTTCAACTCCCGATGCTGCAGCCCGACCAGGTGAAAGATTCCCTCCACGCGTATCAGATTTCAAAACGCGGGAACTCGTTGCGCGTGATGGCCGAGGCCGTCCGCTGGGGCACGCGGGGCGCGCGGATCAATACGATCAGTCCCGGCATCATCATCACGCCGCTTGCAAACGATGAACTGCGGGGACCGCGTGGCGCAGGTTACCGCCAAATGATTGAAATCTCCGCCGTCGGGCGAGCGGGCACTCCGGACGAAGTCGGAACCGTTGGCGCACTCCTGATGGGCCCCCACGGTGCGTTCATCACCGGCAGTGATTTCCTGATGGACGGCGGCGTCACGGCGGCCTATTGGTTCGGCGACCTGGCGCCGCAATGATGGAACAACCGCCGGTACTGGAGGCGATGACGCGATGAAGATCGGCATCCTCGGATCAGGGCTGATGGGCGGCAAGCTCGGCATCCTGTTCAGCAGGGCGGGCCACGACGTTGTTTTCAGCTACGCACGCAGCGAGCAGAAGCTGAAGCGGCTCGCTCGGGAGGCGAAGGGCAAGGCTCGCGCGGGCACGCCCGCGGAAGCGGTCAGCAACGCTGATGCCGTGCTCCTCGCCGTGCACTGGCTGCGGATGGACGATGTGCTGAAACAGGTCGACTTGTCCGGCAAGGTCGTCGTGAGCTGCTCTCTGCCCATGAACGCCGACGACACCGGCCTCGTCATCGGGCACTCGACGTCTGGCGCCGAGGAGCTCGCGAACAAGGCTCGCCGCGCCAGGGTGGTCTCCGCGTTTGGGACCGTGCCCAGCGAGGTGTTCTTCAAGGTCTTCGAGGCCAGGCGAAAGCCGAAGCGACCGAGCATGACCTATTGCGGCGACGACGACAGCGCGAAGCGGGTGGCGGCAACGCTGATCAAGGATGTCGGCTTCGAACCGATGGACGTGGGGCCGCTGCGAATCGCGCGGTATCTGGAGCCTCTCGCGCTGTTGATGGCACAACTCGCGTATGAGGGCGACCGCGGTCCGGAGGTCGCGTATCGGTTCGAATGGTGAGTTCGCGCTGCGCTCCCTGGAGTGGAGCAGAGGTTAGATCCGTTTGAGTGTCGCGAACCAGGCGGCTGCGCCGTCGTCGTGGATTCTCGTCTGGAGCCGGTCCGGTTCGATGGCGGCGACATTCCACCCGGCGCCGGAGTTGAAGGCCGCTCTCAGTTCTTGTTGACTGACGCGATGCGGGCCAAGATCGGGACCTTCGTCACTGAAGCACAACAGATACAGAGTTCCATCGTGCTCGGTCACCGCCGCCAGGCTCGCCGCGTATCGCGGTCGCTCGGTTCCGTCGAAGCTGTGGAACAATCCGCAGTCCAGCACCGCGTCAAACATGCGGCCCAGCCGCTCGAGCTGAAACGCGTCCGCTGCCTGAAAGTCCACGTCGATCCCACGGTCGCCGGCTTTCGACCGTGCGATCGCCAGCGCCGTCTCCGCCACGTCAACGCCCAGCACCGACAATCCCAGCGAGGCGATGTGAAGAGCGTTCTCGCCGGTTCCGCAGCCCGCGTCGAGCACCGCGCCGGCGAATCCGCCTTCGGAGGCCAGATCGCACGACCGCCGGCTGCGGCCGGCCGATGTCCCAGGGCGGAGAGCCATCGCGGTAGGACGTATCCCAGGGCTGTCCCGCCAGGCGTTCGTGACTGGTGGGTTGCCGACCACCGAACCGATCCTTGCGCATCTGCCCGTCGCTCTGTCCCTTGGAAGCCGCCGTGACCTCGCCGCAACACCACAATTCTGCGCCACGACCTCGACTTTGCAAGTTCGTAAGAGAGATCCTTGAACCAGCCTTGACAACAAAAGTTGTCAACACTACCATCTCCTCGTGCTCGACATTCACGTCATCGATGATCCGGCAGCGGCGACGGTGGCTTTGGATCCCATGCGAAGCCGGCTCCTTTCCGAGCTGGCGGTGCCCGCCTCGGCGGCGACGTTGGCCGCGCGGGTCGGCTTGGCTCGGCAGAAAGTCAACTACCACTTGCGCGCCTTGGAGGCACACGGGCTGGTGCGGCTGGCCCAGGAACGCAAGTGGGGCGGGCTGAGGGAACGGCTGCTCGTGGCGACGGCCGCTTCCTACGTCGTTTCGCCGAGCGCCCTCGGCCCGATCGCCGCAGATCCGAATCGGGAAATCGATCGGCTGTCCGCGAGCTATCTCATCGCCCTGGGCGCGCGGGTCGTCCGCGAGGTGGGCCACCTTGTTCGTCGTGCGAAAGAGTCGGGCAAACGCCTGGCGACCCTGGCGGTGGATACCGAGGTTCGCTTCCGGTCGGCGACGGACCGGGCGGCGTTCAGCCAACGAACTCACCGAGGCCATCACGAAACTGGTGTCGAAGTACCACGATGAATCCGCGCCCGGCGGGCGCGCGCATCGCCTGGTGGTCGTGGCGCACCCTCTGCCGCACAAGACCGGTCCCAAGGAGCCATCATGAGCGTGAAGAAAGACGCCTCCGGACGCCGTTCAGTCCAGGTCGAAGTCGAGGTGCCCGGCACGCCGGAGGAAGTCTGGCAGGCCATCGCCACCGGACCGGGTATTTCGTCCTGGTTCGTGCCGACTGAGTTCGAGGTGCGCGACGGGAAGCCGGTCGCGGTGACGTTGAACTTCGGCCCGGGCATGGAGTCGCGTTCCGTCGTGACGGCCTGGGATCCGCCGCGGAAGTTTGCCGCGCAGGGCGAGGGCTGGGGCGGCTCGCCGCCCATCGCCGATGAATGGACCGTCGAAGCGCGCGCGGGAGGCGTCTGCGTCGTCCGCGTGGTGCACAGCCTCTTCGCCAGCACGGACGACTGGGACAACCAGCTGGAAGGCACCGAATCCGGCTGGCCTGGCTTCTTCCGCATCCTGCGGATCTATCTCACGCACTTCCGCGGCCAACGCTCCGCGATGATGCAGTGGATGGCCCCCGCCGCGGGAACCGAAGCGGAGGCCTGGGACACGCTGACCGCGGCATTGGGGCTGAACGGCGTGAGCGCCGGGCAGCGTTGGATCGCCCCGGCGGGCGTCCCGGCGATCAGCGGCGTGACCACGTCGAGCACGGCAGCCAGAGTCCGTACAACGCCCTGCTGCGGCTCGACACGCCGGGGCCGGGCACCGCCGCCCTTGGCGCCGTCAACTTCGGCGGCTCGGCCATGGTCACGCTCAGCTTCTACCTCTACGGCGATCAGGCGGCCCGGACCGTCGCCCGCGAGACGCCGCTCTGGCACGCGTGGATTCAAGAACGCTTCCCGATGCCGTCGGAGACGAGCAAGAGTGAATGATCGCCTGGTCATGGGAGACGATTCTCAACGGTTCAGCCGGAGAGATCAGAATCTGTTTGCAAGCGCGTGAGCTGTCGGCAGGCCGCTGTCGCTGTATACGAGGATGCGGCCAATCCTTCCTGTCGTCTCGCGACACGGATCGCATCTTGGGGTATAGTCCCCTCGCTTTTCAGGTCGAGCCCCAAGGAGGCGTCATGCGCAGGATATTCTCGCTTCTCGCCGTTGCTTTCATCGTCTCGTCGTGCGCGCAGACCGTGAACGTCGAACAGGAAAAAGCTGCGCTCATGGCCAGGGACGCGGAGTGGTCCAGGACGCTTCCCGATGTCGACAAGTGGGCGGCCTACTTCACCGACGACGCGACCTTTGCGATGGCCGGGGCACCGGTCATGGTCGGGCGGAAGGGAATCATCGACGGCCTTGGGCCCATGGCGAAGGCGCCGGGCTTCAAGGTCTCGTGGACGCCGACCGGTGCCGACGTGGGGAACGACGTGGGCATCACCACGGGCACCTATGAAGTGACGACGAATAACCCGACGGGTAATCCGACGATCGAGAAGGGCAGCTACGTCACGGCGTGGAAGAAGGTCAATGGCACGTGGATGGCCACGCACGACATCGGGGCGCCGGCGTCGATAATCCCGGTCATGCAGGCGGTCGTGATTACGCCGGCGGCGGCCGTCAAGTGGGGGGACGTGCCGCCCTTCCTGCCGAAGGGCGCGAAGCTCGCTGTGCTGGTCGGCGATCCGAGCAAGCCGGAGCCGTTCACACTGCGGCTGCAGATGCCCGACGGCTACAAGATTGCGCCGCACACGCATCCAAACGATGAGCACGTCACGGTGCTGTCCGGGTCGTTCAGGGCGGCGATGGGAAGCACATGGGACGACAAGGCGCTCACGGATTTCGCGCCGGGCAGCTACGCGAACATGGCGGCCACCATGCCGCACTACGCGATGGCGAAGGGCACGACGGTCGTGCAAGTGCACGGCTTCGGGCCGTTCGTCATCAACTACATCAACGCGGCTGACGACCCGTCGAAGCAGAAGTAGCGTGGGCCAAGGGCTGCGCGCAGCGCAGCCTCGCCTCGACGCGCCCGGTCCGGTGGTGCGCATAGACGCCGTCGAGCACGAGCGCGTGGACGTGCACGTTGAGATTGAACGCGCTGCCGAACCGTCGCTGTCGCTGTCGCGGCTTTTCACGACCATCGTCGGCAGCCTACTGTTCGGTGTGACACCCGGCGATCCGGCGATGTTCGTCGTGATGAGTCGCTTCGCGTGATCGAGGCCCACGGCGGCACCGGGTGACAGAAGGTGCGTCGCCGCGCGGACTACGTCTTGGAACGCGGCGCGCGCGCGCGACGGCGTGGCAGCTCGTCCCCGGGCATCGGCGGATTCCCGGCGCCCACGCGGCGGAGGATGCGAAATGCCTTACTCACGTTGCCGCGCGCGCCCCGTGCCGCGAAGTACTCCTCGGTGCGCAGCACGGAGAGCTTCTCTGCCACGGCCACGTTGATGAGTTGGTTCAGGGCGACACCCTCGGCCTTGGCCACCTTGCGGGCCTCGTCCATCAGCGAAGGTTGCAGGCGCAGCGCGAAATTGCTCTTCTTCATCGTGATCTCCTGATCGCAGCCACGGCCTCAGCGGGCGACTGGACCCGAATCGCAAACGTCATCGAGGCGAGGCGGAAATCGCGACTGTTCAATGTCACCAGCGCATTAGCCCGCCCATTCACTGCCGTCTCACGACCATGTCGTCGTCCGCGTCGGGCAACGTGGGTCGCCACAGGTAGTCCAATCTGACTGGTTCAGCGACCGCTAATCGCATCGAGAATCGCCTGCGCATCGTCGCTGGATGCGCCGGCGGCCTCGAGATGCTCCGGGCGCGTCAAGACGGCTTGATTCGTCAGATTGTGGCTGGCTGTTCGGGACGATTTCGGCAACTCGCTCATCCGTGGGGCATGATTCGTCCGCGGCAGATCGGCGACAGGAATCGCGGACCAGACGTCCTACGCGGCAGGAATCCGCCGACTCAGTCTTTCTCTTTTTGGTCCAGAAGTGGGCCTCCAATGAGCTCGATACTGTCACTCACAAACGCCCGAAGCGTGAAGCCCTCGAAGGCCATCAACATCCGGCCGACCTGATCCCAGCTGAAGGTTTTGCCATCGATCACCAGCAGCGGGACCTCGCCGGCACGGTCAGGATCCCATGCGATGCGGCCGACGAGATGACGGGCTTCCGTGATCCGCCAGCCGAGTTCTCCGCGCTCCACATGGCGGACGCCGAGTCCGTGTTGAATCCGGTCGTAGAGCACCCGGAACAGGTCCCATACGTTGGCGTCGAAGTCGCCGAGCACGGAGAACTCGTAGCCTTCTTGTCCTTCGGGCACGAACTCTCGCGCATGCAGGGCGTGACCAGTCGCCACGAGCATCGATTGAAACTCGAACACGTGCTCCGCGCCGCCGGCGTCGGAGACGATGACTGGCTGTAATGGCGTGTTGTCGAAGGCGACGCCCATCTTCGTTGCCGTCTCCTCGTTGAAGCATCGGTAGCAGCGGAGGCCAACGGTCGCGACGAAGATGCTCTCGTGCGACTTCAGTGGCCGTCCACAACGTCCACACTCGTCTTGTTCCGGCATCACGGTCCCTCGGGCGTCCTTATCTTTCTCGGCGCCGTCCAGTCACTTTTCGCCGCAGCCACGCCGTCTCAGGCAGGCAAGTAGTATCGACGCTGCGGGTCCTGAGGGCTCGTCGCAACCTCGCGAATCAATCCTCGCTCGACCAGGCGCAGCAGCCGGGTTCGCGTCGCACGCGGGGTCAGGCCAATTGCCCGGGCAATCTCGCTCGTCAGGTGGCCCGCCCCGTCGCCAAGGACACGCACGATCGCCTGGTCGGTTTCGTCCAGCGCCGGTGGGCCGACCTTGCGCAATGGAAAGTGACTCGGAACCGTGTGCCGATCTCCTCGAGCACGGGTGCGGCCAATCCGGCCTCGCGGCACGCCGCCATCATGCGCTGGATTCCGCTTCCCACTGCTCGACGAGCCCCAAGGCGTGAAACACGCGACCGATCACGCGTGCCGGAGTTTCGAGATGCCTCTGGGAAGTGTCGAGCGTGAGGCCGAACGGCAACAGCCCCGGGTTCTCGATCTCGATTCGACCGTCGTAGATCGCCAGACGAAGCGCGCTCCGCTCTGCGCGTAGTCCTCGTGCACGAGCGCGTTGACGATGGCCTCGCGAATCGCCATCGGCGGCACTTCCCTCGCTCCTCTCGATGAACGCGTCCGATGTGCGCACCATGGAATGCGTGCTTCGCGACGAACGCGACCGCCTCGTCGACGGCATTGGACAAGGTGGGCCCGAATCTCTGCACTGTCGAGATGGACTTCTGTCGGTTCCCTGAAACCGGCCAGCCTGGATCCAGGCATCGGGAAAGTGCTCTTGTCGTTGCTTTCCAAAGAGCAGGACGCCTCCAATGGTCGGAACACTGCGGCCTTGATGGCTGGTCACCAACCGAAGCGTCTGCAGATCCTTGCGTCGAAGGCGGCTAACGCGCGCGAACGACTCTGAAGCGGCTCTGAAGTCGATCGCTTCAGAGTCCAGGTCAGCCATCGGCTCCTCGTCGTAGGCCTGTCCGCGGGCGAAGCGCTGCAACTCTTCGACGAGTTCTCGGTCGGCCCGCGTTGGTGGACCCACGGGACGCACGCGCCTCGGTCCAAGCTTCACGTCGCACGTCGTGCGCGAATCGGGCTGCGTGGACGAATCCGAGCACTGTTTCCGCTGCCATCGCAGGATCTCTCTGCAGTCCTGCTTCCGAGACTTCAGAGCCCGCGGTTTGGCTCGCTGCGCTCATTGCCACGAAGCTCCTCGCGACTACGACGCGGCCGTGACGCTCCTCTCGGATCTGCGCGACGTGGGGAACCAGCAGGGACGGTGGGACGTTCAGTTCGCAAAACACGTCAGCCAATTGCGAGAGGCGCACGCCGCGAAGCCCAGCCTGCTTGAACGCCTTAAGAAGGCCGGCTTCTGAGCGCGACGACGCCCGTTCGACACCTCCATCGGCTGGAATAACCTGTCTGGGATTCGAGCTCGCGTGATTCTCGCCAAGCCGTTGGAATCGTGGAGGTTGCGACGACATACGGCAGTCGGTGCAGTGGGCGCGCGTACGGGGCAGCGGGAATCGAACTCCGCAACTCGCAGGAACAAGAGAACTTGGTGCTCGCGTGAGTGAAGTGGCTGGGAGGCAGGGATTCGAACCCCGATAACGGCGTCCAGAGCGCCGTGTCCTACCGTTGAACGACCTCCCAGCACGGAGGGCGGCCGAGACCGCAACCTTCTGAGCGTAGCATAACGGCTCGCGTCACGGCACCGCCCGGCCGAGGCCGCGCGGACGAACCAGCCGCCGGCAAAAGGTGTCTAATGTCGGCACCGAGTTCACTCGTGCTTTTCGCGCCGCACCGTCCGGCCGGCCGCGCCGCGCTGGGCCTGTTTCTGGCCCTCGCCACGGTCGGCGTCCGCGCCGGGCAGACGCCCATCATTCGCCCGGCGCCGCCCGTCCCACCGCCACCCGCAACCGGCACGGCCGCGATCACCGGCACGCTCGTCGACGCCGCCACCGGCCATCCGATCGCCGGCGCCGTCGTCCGGCTTCAGGATCGCCATCCAGGTAGCCGCGCCTCCTTTTCGCAGGTGACCACGCCGAAAGGCCGCTTCGCGTTCATCGACCTGGCATCGTCCGACGCGTACGCCCTGACGGCTTCGAAGCCCGGCTATCTCGACGGCGGCTACGAGCGCCTCGATCCACGCGGATCGAGCACGCCGCTGATGCTGCGCGACGGCCAGTGGCTTCGCGACGTCCGCCTCACGATGACGCGTCCCGGAAGCATCACGGGCGCCGTCATGGACGAGCGCGGCGAGCCGATCGTTGGCGCGACGGTCCGCCTGTTGCCGAGGGTCTACGTCGCTGGCCACGAGCAATGGCTGGCCGGCGCGGTCGCCGTGACGGATGACCGCGGCGCGTACCGCATCGCCGGACTCGCGCCCGGCAGGTACGTCGTCTCCGTGCCCTCGGTCCAGGCGACGCTGCCGGAATCCGCCACCGTCACACCACCGACTGCGAGCGCGGGTACGTCGATCGCCGACCTTCGAGCCGGCAGTGCAGCCGCGCGCGAGCGACTCGTGATCGATGCCGGCAATGGCGACCAGGTCGTCGCGGGTCGTTATGCCACGCCGCCACCGACGGCAGACGGCCAGCGGACCGCGTATCCGATCGTCTTCTATCCAAACGCCTCGACGCCGGGCGAAGCAACGCCGATCGATCTCGGGACCAGCGAAAATCGCACGGCGGTCGATTTCCGACTGCAGCCCGCCCGCGCGTCGCGCGTGTCCGGCGTCATCCAGGGACCGGCTGACGCGGTCGGCAACCTGCCGCTTCGCCTGATTTCCGTCGGCCTCGAGGAGCTGGGCCAGGGCAGCGAGGCCGCGACGACGATGACGCTCGCGGACGGCCGCTTTACCTTCATCGACGTGCTGGCCGGAAGCTACGTGATCGAAGCCTCGCACACGCTCGTGGAGCTGACGTACACGTCAACGACTGAAGCCCCGACCGCCCTGCCGGCGCCGGTGCCGTTTGCGGCACGCTCGGCGACGGGTCTGACGGTCCGGGCGGCGCCGCCCGGCGTCGAACTGTCGGCGCTGGGGGATTCCGCGCCGGTGAAGTACTGGTTGAGAGTGCGCGTTGAGATCTCGGATCGCGACGTGAGCGGCCTGACGCTGTCGGTGCAGCGTCCAGTCTCGATGACCGGGCAGATCGCGTGGGCGCCAGGTCAGACGCCATCCGGTCTGTTGGTGATCCCGGATCTCGAGCCGGCTGACGGCCGTCGATCGCTGGGCTTCCTGACGTCGTCCGTGCCTCCGCGCGCCGGGAACACGAGATTTGCTTTCGATGGACTGATGGCGGGCGAGTATTACCTGCGCCTGGTGATCGCAAGCGGCGTGGCGATCGAGTCGATTACGTGGAACGGGCAGGACTACACGGATCGACCGTTCGACGCCAGCGCGGGCCGCGATTTCGACGACGTCGTCCTGACGCTCACGAGCGCCTCGTCATCGATTTCCGGAGTCGTGGCCGACGGGATGACGCCGCTGACGGCCGGGGCCGCCGTGATTGCATTTCCCGTGGATTCGGACGGCTGGCGGAACGTCGGCTTCAACCCGACGCGGCTGACCTCCGTGCTGACGACCGACGACGGGCACTTTCGAATCGACGGCCTGCCGAAGGGCGAGTACTACCTGCTGGCGGTGCCGGCCGCGCAGGAGCGCGCCTGGTCCGATCCCGAGTTTCTCGCGGGCCACGCCGCGCGGGCCACGCGGGTCCGGATCGAGCGGTCGGATTCGGCAATCACCGGCCAGTCGCTGAGCCTGATCCGATGACACGCGCGCGATCGCTTGCTGGTCGGGCCGCGGCGATGGCCATCGCGATGATCTCGCTCGGGACCGCCCTTGCGCAGACACCGGATCGCACAGCCGAGGTCGCGGGTACCGTGACGACGACCGGCGCGCCGGCGTCGCCGCTGGCGCGTGTGCTGGTGACGATCAGCGGCCAGACGCTCTCGACGAGCCGGACGGTGGTGAGCGACGCGCAGGGCCACTTCACCTTCCGCGGTCTTCCGAGTGGATCCTTCACGATTACGGCTGCCCGGGCGCCGTTTGTAACGACGGCCTATGGGGCCAGGCGGCCAGGTCGACCCGGCACGCCGGTCAGCGTCGCGGCGGGCCAGCACATCGGTGAGATCGCCATTCGGCTGGCGCACGGCGCCGCCATCACCGGGAGCGTTCGCGACGCCGAAGAGGACATCGTGCCGGGCGTGCGGGTCGAAGCGCTGCCGCTCGACGTTCGCGCCGGAACGAGCAACCCGTCCGCCGTCACCGACGACCGCGGCGTCTATCGAATCTTTGGCCTGCCGCCGGGACGCTTCGTCGTCGTCGCCAACCCGAGCGAACTCGCATCTCCGCAGCTGACCCGGCGCACCGACGAGGAGATCGACGCGATCATCGCAAATCTGCAGCGGCGATCGCCGGGTGGCGTCGCCGGTGCCCCCCTGCCGGGCGGCCGCGCGCCGGCGGGGCCAGGCGCCCGCCCGGCGCCGGTCGAACGCAGCGGCATGTTCACGTACGCCCCGATCTACTTTCCCGGCACGGCGGATCCGGACGAAGCCGATCCGATCTCGATGGCCGAAGGCGAGGAGCGCAACGGCGTAGACATCGGGCTGCGGCTCGTCAGGACGGCGACGATCGAGGGCCACGTGTCGATGCCGTCCGGCGACGTGCCAGCGGGCCTGCAGCTGTATCTTCGGAAGCTCGGCACGCGCACGGAGATGAGATCGATCTTCTCGTCACTGTCGTCGCGCCGACCCGACACGACCGGCGGATTCCGGTTTCCCGGCGTGCTGCCCGGCAGGTACCGCCTGGTCGCCAGAACGTCCGGTGGCATGCCGGTGATTGTAGGCGGCGCCGTATCCGGCTCTGGCGGCGCGCCGACGCCTGGTGCCGGGGCGGACGCGTTGTTCGCCATGGCCGATCTGGACGTGTCGGGCGGCGACCTCTCTGGAATCGACCTGGTGCTTCAGCCCGGTCTGAAGATCAGCGGCCGCGTGGCGTTCGCGAGCGGCACCATCGCGCCGCCGCGCGATCTCACGCCAATCCGGCTCAGGCTCACCGAGCTTACCGGCGCCTCTGTGCCGACGCCGTCGTCAGGAGCCGTGCGCGCCGATGGCAGCTTCGAGATCGACGGCGTCCTGCCGGGCGAGTACACCGTCAGCGCGTCATCGGTTCCCGCGGGTTGGTCGCTTCGATCGGTCCTCGTGGGCGGGCAGGACGTGCTCGACGTTCCGCTCGAGATAGCGTCGTCTGACGTGCGCGGCGTCGTCGCGACGTTCACCGGCGCGCACACGGAGTTGTCGGGCTCATTGCAAACGGCCGCCGGCGTACCTGCCACGGACTACTTCGTCGTCGCGTTCTCGCCCAATCGCACGTTCTGGCGGCCGGCGTCACGACGCGTGCTGTACACGCGGCCGTCCACGACCGGGCAATTCGCGTTTCGCGATCTTCCGCCCGGCGACTACCTCCTCGCGGCGCTCACCGATCTGGAGCCGACCGATCTGTTCGACGAGGCTTTCCTGCGGCAGCTGGTGCCCGGCGCGGTGCCCGTGCATCTCGGCGAAGGCGAGAAGAAGACGCAGAACGTCGCGATTGCACGCTGAAATCAAGAAAGTAGATGCGGCGGCCATCGGGCGCTATCATCAGCGCACCGCCACCAGGAGTCAGGGATGAACAAACGCGAGTTTCTCCGCACTTCCGCCGGCACCGCGCTGGGCGTGCTGCTCGGCGACTCGCTCTGGGCCAGGTTCGCCGACGTGCCCGCGGCACAGCTCGCGCCCGAGGAGGATTTCTGGGCCGCGATTCGCGACAAGTACCGCCTGAAGCCCGACTACATCAACCTCGAGAGCGGCTACTACACCATCCAGGCCACGCCGGTGCTCGAGGCGTTCATCGCCAAAGTGCGCGAGATCAACTACCAGGGCTCCTACTACCTGCGGACGACCCAGGTGCCCGACAAGGCCGCGGCGCGCGACAAGGTGGCGGCTCTCGCAGGCTGCTCGCCCGGCGAGTTGTGCATCACCAGGAACACCACGGAGTCGATCGACACGGTGGTGTCCGGCTACGACTGGAAGCCCGGCGACGAAGCCGTCATGGCGGAGTCGGACTACGCGCACATGGTCGCGGAGTTCAAGCTCATGGCGCGACGCCACGGCATCGTCAACCGCATTGTCGTCCTGCCGCTCGATCCCAAGAGCGACGACGAGGTCGTGCGGCTCTACGCCGGCGCCATCACGCCGCGCACGCGGCTGCTCATGGTGTCGCAGATGGTCAACGTCACCGGCCAGATTCTGCCAGTGCGCAAGATCGCGGACATGGCTCACGCCCGAGGCGTGGACGTCCTCATTGACGGCGCACACGCGTTCGCGCACGTCGATTTCAGGATCCCCGATCTGGGCGGCGACTACTACGCGGCGTCGCTCCACAAATGGCTCGGCTGTCCGCTCGGCACGGGCATTCTCTACGTCCGGCGCGACAAGATCCCGACGCTCTGGCCGATCTACGCCGACTGGCGGATGACCGACGATGCCGACATCATGAAGCTGAACCACACCGGCACGCACCCGGTGCACACGGATCTGGCCATCGAGCACGCGATCGCGTTCCACCAGTCGATCGGGATTCAGCGCAAGGAGGCGCGGCTCCGATACCTGCAGACGTACTGGACGGGCAAGGTCCGCGGGATGCCCAAGGTGATCATCAACACGCCGTCGGACCCGGTCCGCACGTGCGCCATCGCCAACGTCGGCATCGCCGGCGTGAAGGCGACGGACCTCGCGACGACGCTGCTCGACAAGTACAAGATCTGGACGAACGCGGTGGACAACGACGCTGCGGGCATCCACGGCGTGCGGGTGACGCCGAACGTGTTCACGACGCCCGGCGAGCTGGACCAGCTCGTGACGGCGATCGCGGCTATTGCGCGGGCGACGGGAACGGCCTAATGCCCAGTGCCCGCTGCCAAATGCCCGGCCAGGTGCTCCACCACATCGCGCGCATCGTCCTCGGCGCCATGAATGAACGTGGACTTGCGGCGACGGAGCACCGGCAGGCCGAGCGCGTAGACGCCCGGGGCCGACACGACGCCGCCCTCGTGCTGCAGCTGGCCCTTGCGATCGAAGACGGGCAGCGTCAGCCAGCGGTAATCGGGACGGAAGCCGGTCGCCCACACGATCGAGGCGATTTCGCCGCTCCGGAGGTCGAGTGCGAGCGGTGACGAGTCGGGCATCCGCGTAGGCTCGAAGCGCTCCGGCGGACCGATGTCCAACTCGAGGGATTGCGCGTCGGCGCACTCGTCGAACGTGTCCAGCAGCCGCTGCATCTTGAGATCGGCAAGCGCGAACTGGTTGCGCAATCCGCCGGAAAACAGCGCCCGGCCGTCGCGAATCGCCGCCAGGCGGCCCACGATGCGCACGTCGATGCCGCCAAGCGTGTTCAGATCGAGCGTCGTCCGCTCGGGCGTGCCGACCAGTTGCGGCGAGGGCAGCCGCCGCGCGCGCGTGAGATCGTCAATCTCGTCGTACCGCTGATCCCAGACGCCGGACGCCTCCATCCACCAGAGGACGTCGCGGCCGCGGTAGGTGCGCGGCATGCGGACGTGCTCGCCGACCGAGATCGTGACGGGCCGGCCCGACCGATGGATCTCTTCCGCCAGCTGAACGCCGGTCGCCGACGCGCCGACGACCAGCACGCCGCCCGGCGGCAGCTGATCGGGACGCCGGTAGTCGAGCGCGCTGAGGCAAGTGATCGACGCGGGCACGGCATCGCGGACTGCGGGGACGTGCGCCGCGTTGCACGCGCCGCTCGCGATGATGAGCGTGCGGCAGGCGAACTCGCCCTGATTGGTCGTCACGCGGTAGCTGTCGCCAGTCGGCGCGACCGACGTGACGGTGGTGTGCGTCTCGACGGGCGCCGACGCGGCGACAGCAAAGCGCTCGATGAACGACACCACCTCCGGCATCGTCATGAAGGCGTCCGGATCGGCGCCGTCGTAGCGAAAGCCGGGCAGCCGGCTCTGGAAGTTCGGCGTCAGCAGGCGCAGCGAGTCCCAGCGCTCGTGGCGCCACGAGTTGGCGATCTCGCCCCGCTCGATCACCACGTGGTCGATCGACCGGTCGCTCAGACAGCGGCTCGCCGCCAGCCCGGCGTGTCCCGCGCCGACGACGACCGTGGTGATCGTACGGATGGGTGCGCCTCAGGCCACCTCGACGGTGACGTTCGTCGGGTTGGTGACCACGTCGTAGACGGCCGAGCGCTTCTGCGACTGCGCGACGAGGGCTTCGATCTCCTGGCGCGAGGCGTCGGCGTCGATGTGGAACGTGACCTTGATGTTGTCGTACCCGTTGCGAACGTCGCTGTCGATCCCGAGGATGCCCTGGATGTTCATGGAGCCCTCGAGCTTCGCTTCGACCGATCGCAGCTGAATGCCCCGATTCTGCGCGACCGCGGCGACGCCGGCGGTCAGGCAGCTCGCCAGGCCGACGAGGACGAACTCGGTCGGCGTCGCGCCGAGGTCCGCGGACGCGAAGATTTCCGGGTGATCGGCCTCGAACGAGAACTCGGTCTTGTGCTTCTGCTCCTCGCCAAGGCCGTGGAATCCTTGGATGGTGGTCCGGCTGTGCGTGCCGTTCTGCCATTTGCAGGACGCCCGCCAGGTGAACTGCGCGGCCTGCGGCGCGGCCCGCAGCGCCTCGCGCGCCGCCAGGAGCGCGTCAACGTTGACACCGTTCTGAACACTGGAATTCGCCATCGTTCACCTCTTGTTGACTCTGTAGGTCGCCCCACGAGAACCCTGTCGTGCGAGCCCCGGATCATACAACACGCACGGAGGTATGATCACGGGCGCAGCCATGTCCGCGCCGAAAACGGCCGTCGGCTCCGTCGGCACGGTCGCCACACGGTTTCTCGATCTCCCTGACCCGATTCCCCTCGATTCCGGCGGGACGATCCATCCCGTCCGCGTCGCGTACGAGACGTACGGCACGCTGACGCGGGCGCGCGACAACGTGATTCTGGTCTGTCACGCGCTGAGCGGCGACGCCCACGCGGCGGGAGAGGCCGCCGAGGCGCCGCCGGCCAGCACCCGCGACGGCTTCGGCGCCGAGGATCGCGACGCCGGCCGGTCGCGCGGCCTCGGCTGGTGGGACGGCATGATTGGTCCCGGCAAGGCCTTCGACACCGACGAGTTCTTCGTCGTCAGCGCCAACCTGTTGGGCGGCTGCCGCGGTACCACCGGACCGTCGTCGGTCGATCCGGCGACGGGACGGCCGTATGGCAGCACGTTTCCAGTGATCACGGTCGCGGACATCGTGCGGGTGCAGCGGGCGTGGCTCGACGCGATCGGCATCAGGCGCCTGGCCGCGATTGCGGGCGGATCGCTCGGCGGGATGCTCGCCCTCGAGTGGGCCGTGCGGTATCCCGAGGCGGTGGACGCGATCGTGCCGATCGCGAGCACCTCGGCGCTCGGCGCGCAGGGCGTGGCGTGGAATGCGATCGCACGCAACGCGATCATGGCCGATCCGGCCTGGCAGGGCGGCGACTACTACGGCACGAGCCGCGCGCCGACCGCCGGCATGGGCGTGGCCCGGATGGTCGGACACATCACGTATCTGTCCGCCGAGGCCGTGGCCGGCAAGTTCGGCCGCACGCTGACCCACGGCGGCGTCCGCTACACGCTGACCGAGCCCGAGTTCGAGGTCGAGCGGTACCTGCGGCATCAGGCGGATGCATTCGTGCGGCGCTTCGACGCCAACACGTACCTCTGTCTCTCGCGGCGCTGACGTATTTCGATCTCGCGCGGGATCACGGCGGCGGGCGGCTCGATCGGGCGGTGCGCGACGTCAAAGCGCGGACGCTGCTCGTCGCGTTCAGCTCCGACTGGCTGTACCCGCCGGGGACTCGGCGGCCATTGCCGGGGCGCTGCGATCGGCGGGCAAGGACGTCGAGCTGCACGTCATCGAGGCGCCGTACGGTCACGATTGTTTTCTGCTGGAAGAGGCGCGCCAGATTCCGATCATCCGGAAGTTTCTCGCGCGCTAGAGGACCCTTCGCTCATGGAAGCATTCCGTCAGTTTGGCTTCGAGACCCGGCAGGTGCACGCCGGGCAGCGCCCCGACCCGAACACCGGCGCCCGCGCGGTGCCGATCTTTCAGACCACGAGCTACGTGTTCGAGGATCCGGAGTCGGCGGCCGCGTACTTCAACCTGCAGGAGTACGGCAACACGTACTCGCGGATCATGAACCCGACCGTCGCGGTGTTCGAGGAGCGCATGGCCAACCTCGAGGGCGGCTGCGGCGCCGTGGCGTTCGCGAGCGGCATCGCGGCGCAGGCGGCCGCGCTGTTCACGCTGCTCGCGCCAGGCGATCACGTCGTCTCGTCTCAGGCGCTCTACGGCGGCACGGTGAATCAGCTGAAACACCTGCTGCGCAAGATGTCGATCGAGTTGACGTGGGTGGATCCCGACGATGCCGAGGCGTGGACGAAAGCCGTTCGGCCGAACACCAAGCTGTTCTACGGCGAGACGATTGGCAATCCCGGCGGCAACGTACTCGACATCGAGACGATCGCCGGCATCGCGCACGCGCACCAGCTGCCGTTGATGGTGGACAACACGTTCGCGACGCCGTTTCTCTGCCGGCCGATCGAATGGGGCGCAGACATCGTGCTGCACTCCGCGACGAAGTTCATCGGCGGCCACGGCACCAGCATCGGCGGCGTCGTCGTCGATTCCGGCCAGTTCAACTGGTCGAACGGCCGGTACCCGGTGGTCGCGGATCCGTCGCCGGCCTATCACGGCCTGCAGTTCCACGAGACGTTCGGCACCTACGGCTACCTGATGAAACTGCGCGCGGAGAGCCTGCGCGATCTGGGCGGCTGCATGAGCCCGTTCAACGCGTTTCTGTTCCTGCAGGGGCTCGAGACGCTGTCGCTGCGCATGGCGCGGCACGTCGAGAACGCGAAGGCGGTCGCGGCGTTTCTGGCCTCGCACGAGCTGGCCTCGAACGTCACGTACCCGGGCCTGCCGGCGAGCAAGTACCGCGCGCTGGTCCAGAAGTACCTGCCGGGGGGTGCCGGCGCGGTGTTCTCGTTCGACTGCGCCGGCGGGCGCGCGGCCGGGCAGGACTTCATCCGCGGCGTGACACTCTGGTCGCATCTGGCAAACGTCGGCGATTCGAAGAGCCTCGTCATCCACCCGGCAAGCACCACGCATCGTCAATTGAGCGACGAGGAGCTGCATGCCGCCGGCGTCGGACCGGGCACGATCCGCCTTTCGGTCGGGATCGAGTCGGTGGACGACTTGATCTGGGACCTCGAACAGGGCTTCGCGCGCGTGCGCGAGGCCGCGGCGAAGGGCGTGGTGGCGCGATGAGTCCGGCCTTCGATCTCCGGCGATATCAGGATCCGCTGACGATTCAGCGCGTCATTCACAGCGCGAAGACGATCGCGATCGTCGGCCTGTCGGGCAATCACTTGCGGGCAAGCTATTTCGTGGGCTTCTACCTGAAGCGCCACGACTACCAGATCGTGCCGGTCAACCCGCGCGAGAAGGCGGTGCTCGGCGCGACCAGCTACGCCAGCCTTCGCGACGTGCCCGTCCCGGTGGACATCGTCAACGTCTTTCGCGCGCCGGACGCGCTGCCGGGCATCGCGCGTGACGCCGTGGCCATCGGCGCGAAGACGCTCTGGTGCCAGTTCACCGTGATCAACGAGCAAGGCGCGCGGATTGCGGAAGAGGGCGGATTGGCGGTCGTGATGGATCGCTGCCTGAAGGTCGAGCACGCGCGCTACGTCGGACGGATGCACTGGCTCGGCTTCAACACCCAGCGCATCACGTCCGTCCGCGGCGGGCTGCAGTAACGTGCCGGCGCTCGCAGCCGGCTCATCGACGAGTGTCTACTCGTCGAGGATGAAGGTGACCATCATGTTCACCTGGTAGTCCACGATCTTGCCCTTGTCGCAGCGCACGTGCTGCTCCTTCACCCACGCGCTGCGGACGTTGCGCAGAGTCGTGCCGGCGCGTGTCAAACCCTGCTGGATCGCGTCTTCGAAGCCCTTGGCGGACGTGGCGCTGATCTCGGTGACCTTGGCTACAGACATGGATCCCTCCTCAAAGTTCGACACTATCACGGCCGCCGGGCGGCACCGGATGGCCGCTGCGCGCGTCCGGCCCATCGGCGTCGTGCGATCCCGGATCAAGGATCGGCGTCAGGCGCCGAAGCAGGGATCCGAGGGCGCGCCCGACGTCTGGATCGAGATCTACGCCTGGGCCGCGCGCGGACTCAAGGGGCTCGCGGTCGGCGACGAGCTGATCGTGATCACGTGGCTGCACCGCGCCCGCCGCGAGACGTTCGAGGTCCGCCCCGATCCGATCCGAGCCGGCGCCTCACCGGCGTCTTCGCCACGCGCTCGCCCGATCGGCCGAACCCGCTGGGCCTGCATCCCGTCGTCGTGCGCGCGATCGACGGCCGCCGCCTTCGCGTCGGGCCGCTCGAAGCCATCGACGGCACGCCCGTGGTCGATCTCAAACCGGTGATTTGCTGAGCTGGTGCGCCCGACGCCTACTTGCCGTCGCCCCCGCCGTTGGATTGCCAGAGCCGCCGGGCGTTCGCTTCCTCCGGCGACGTCGGCGTGAAGATCATGCGTGACACTGGTGGCGGCACCGGGCCGCGCTGGTAGGCGTAGACGCGATCCCGCACGTCGCGGTCGGTCATCGTCATCCGCTCCCGCTGGCGCAGGTACTCGTTCCACGACTCGACGAGGAACGTCTCGACGAAGTGTCGCGCGTCCGCGGAATCGCGGAACAGCCCCCAGCGCACGGCGCCGTCGCGAAGGCGGATGGCGCGCAGATCGTGAATCGCCCGGACGAAGTCGTCCTCGTCGGCCGGATCGATCTCGTAGTCGACCGAAATCATCACGGGGCCTGTGTCCGGATCGAGCTCGATCACGACCGTCGGGGCCGATCGGTTGAGCGCTTTGGCCTGGGCGGCGGACGTCAGATCGCCCGGCGCGCCCGCGAGAATGCGATACCGACGCGACAGCGGCAGACAAGCCACGAGTCCCGCCGCGGCAATCGCCAGCGCGGTGGGCGTGCTCGTATGCTCGGCGATCCAGCCCCACACGGCGCTGCCGATCGCCATACCGGCCTGAAACGTCATCTGATACGTGCCGAGGAGCCGCGCCTGCACCCACGAGGGCGCGGACACCTGTACGGCGATGTTGAACGTCGAGGTCGTGCTCGTCCACGCGAAGCCGCCGGCGAGCAGGGCGATGACGACAATCCAGATGTGGTGCACGAAGCCCATGACCAGCAGCGTCAGCGCAAAGACGACGGTCGAGCCCGTGATGATGACGTTGGCGGAGAAGAGGCGCCGGAGCCGCGCCAGCCAGACCGCGCCGAGCACCGCGCCCGTGCCAATCGATGCGTTGAGCATGCCGTAGCCGAGCGCGCCGCGCGCCAGATCCTGCTGCGCGACGACGGCGAGCAGCGCCCACATCGCGCTCACGCCGCCGGTCACGAGAAAGGTGCGCACGAGGATGCCGCGAATCGGCGCCGAATGGCGCACGTAGCGCGCGCCCGCGCGAATCGATCCGAGCATGCGCTCGGCCGGCAGCGCGCTCACGTGCCGCGGCTTCCGCTTCCAGGCCACGAGCATCGCGATGACGAACGCGAACGACAGCGCGTTGATGAAGAACGTGACGCCCGCGCCGACGGCTACGGTCGCGAAGATCGCGACGACGAGCCCGCCGAACGCCGGACCGACCGCGCGTGCCAGGTTGTAGCCCGCGCTGTTCAGCGAGATCGCGCCGGCCAGCTCCTCGCGCGGGACGAGCTCGGGAACGATCGCCTGCCACGCGGGGTTGTTCATCGCGGCGCCGACGTTGAGCAGCAGCGTCAGGCCGAGCAGCAGCCACGGACCCATTCCGCCCCCGAGCGTGACGGCGGCGAGGACGAGCGCGGCGGCGAGCATCCACGACTGCCAGAAGATCAGCACGCGCCGCCGATCGAGGATGTCCGCCATCGCGCCGGCGGGCAGGCCGAGCATGAGGACCGGCAGGCTCGCGGCCGTCTGCATCAACGCGATGAGCAGCGGGGAGCCCGTGAGGACCGTCATCAGCCAGGTGGCCGACGTGTCCTGCATCCACGTGCCGACATTGGACGCGATGGACGCCAGCCACCGGCTGCGGAACAGCGGGTATCGCAGCGGACTCCAGGCATCCGGCGGCCGGACCGGCGGCGCCGGCTGGGCGTTCACGACCGCGTCCTGCTGGATCGGCACGATCCGTACAGCATAGCGAACCGGCGGCGGTGATGGCTCGTCGCGCCGCGCGGCTATACTCAGGACCATGAAACCAGCGGACGGCATCCTGTTCAGCGGCGGCGCGCCCGGCGCCGAAACGGCCTTCGGCGAGGCGGCCGAGCGGCACGGCGTCGAGGAAGTGAATTTCACGTTCGAGCACCACCCGATGGGCCGCAGCCGCGGCGTGCGCATGCTCAATCACGAAGAGCTGCAGGCGGGGGACGTCAGTCTCGAGTACGTCTCGCGCCTGATGAACCGCCGATATACGGAAGCCGAGAAAATTCGCAAGATCCTCCAGACGCTCTGGTATCAGGTGAACAGCGGCCAGGAGATCTACGTCGTCGGCGCCGTCCTGCCGGACAAGACCGTGCGGGGCGGCACGGGTTGGGGAGCGGAGTTCGCCAAGCTCTGCAACAAGCCGCTCTTCGTCTTCGATCAGGAGAAGAACTGCTGGGATCGCTGGACCGGCACGGACTGGGCCGTCTGCACCGGCCGCGAGCTCCCCGTGATCACGCACCCGCATTTCACCGGCACCGGCACCCGCCGGCTCGAGCCCAACGGCCGCCAGGCGATTGACGATCTCTTCAAGCGGTCGTTTTCGTAGCGGGCGGTTCGAGCACTCACCACGTAGGTCACGCAGGCTGGCAGCGGCGCCGTCGGTCCGCGATCGCCGCCAGCCTACGAGTCCTACGTGGTCGGGTCGTGCCGGCGGCGAGCAACTCGGTGTCGGGGATTGGCCGCCCGCTCCGCGACACCCGTTCGGCGCTAAGATGTCCGGCGACTCCGAGGAGTAGCCAATGACCACGAAGGCCGCCGGACCGTTCGCCGGGCTCGATCCTGCCCGCGTTTCCCGCCGTCAGCTGTTGCAGGTCCTGGGCCTGGCTGGCCTCGGGCCGGTGGCTGCCGCGCTCGGCGGCGCCACTGCGCTTGCGCAGGGCCGCTGCATGCGCGGCTACGGGACGCAAGGCTGTCCGCTCGACATGCAGACCGCGACGAAAGCGATCCCGCCGGTCTTCGAGCCGACGGGCTGGCGCACCGTGTCGCTCGATCACATCGCGTTTCAGGTCGCGGACTACAAGAGCGAGGCGGCGTTCTACGTCGCGCTGATGGGCTGGACGCTGCGGAGCGACGACGGCACGCAGGCGGTGATGGATCTCGGGGACTGGGGGACCGTCGTCTTCAAGCAGGGCGCGGCGGCGGCGCCGGCGCCCGCGGCAGGCCAGGGCGGTGGACGCGGCGGCGGGCGCGGCCGCGGTGCGAGCAACGCGACGGTGCAGGGCTTCTGCTTCGACATCGCCCCCTGGAACGCGAAGACCGTCGAAGCGGAGCTGAAGAAGCGCGGCATGACTCCCGTCGCCGACAATGACGGCAAGGGCTTCGAGAGCTTCCACGTGAAGGATCCGGACGGCTTCGCGCTCCAGATCGCCAACGGCGGCGGCCACACGAAGGCGCGCAAGGCGCCGCACGCGCCGGCGCCGCCGCCCGCCGCGCCGTTCGACGCGACCGGCTGGAAGACGGTGTGGCTCGACCACCTCTCGTTCAGCGTGACCAACTACAAGGAGAGCGCGTCGTTCTATCAGAATCTCCTCGGCTGGAAGCCCACCTACGACGAGGGCAGTCAGCACGAGCTGATGATTGGCGAGGTCGGCGACGTGATCATCCGCGGCGGCAATCCGAACGCGCCGAATTTCACCGCAGGAGCCGCGCGCAGCGCGCGGATCGATCACATCTCGTTCGGCATCACGCCGTGGGACACCGACGGCGTCAAGGCCGAGCTCGAAAAGCGCGGCCTGCCGGCGACCGTCGACACGTCCACGGGCGACGACATCCACGTGGCGGCGTTCAAGAGCTACCACACGCGGACGCCGAACGGCTACAACCTGCAAATCAGCTACGTGACCCACGACAACCGGCTCGCGCTGCCGAACGCCGTCAAGCCGAAGGCCCTTGGCGGCCAGACGCGGTAGACGCGGGGGCTAGACGCGCCGGCGGCGCGCCACGAGTCGCGCGGCGCCCGCAATGCCGACCAGGACGAGCGTTGTTGGCTCGGGGACGGTGCTTCGCGTGAGCTGGTCCTGCGACTCTATGCCGTTGAGGGAGAGATTGAGCACGCGCACGTCGCCGATGCCCGACCAGGCACCGCTCGAGACGGCATTGTTGGCCAGCGCGACGTAGTAGTTCGACGCGTCCATCGGCAGTTCCTGCTCGAGCATCCAGAACGCCCTCTGCAGGAGATTCGCCGAGGCCGTATGCCCGGCGCCGTTGTAGTCGTAGTTTGGCAGAGTGCCGTCGGTGAACAGGGTATAGAGGAACGCCGTCTGCGGCGAGATGTAATCGCGGCCCTGCGCGTCGCCGCCGTTCGCGGCCGGATCGGAAATCGTGTACGGCGACACCGCATCGACGGTGAACACGTGCGAGAAGTCCACGTACTCCGTGCGCTGCAGACAGAACGTGATGAAGCTCCACGTGTTGTCGACCGTGAGCATGAACTCGCCGCCGCCGGTCGTCCCTGGTCCGTCCCCGAATTTCACCGTGTCGCCGGCGATCACGATCGGCCCGGCCGACGCGGGAGCGATCGACAAAATCGTCAGTGCCACGGTGGCGAAGCCGAGAACCGCGAGGCGTGCGCGCAGCGTCCGAATCATGCGGTGGCATGGAGCAAGGTCCTCGCCAGATCCGCGGACTTTGGGAACACGCGCATTTGCCGGGGAAATCACGGCGATCGCGCCAGCCTTGTCTGCCCATGCCGAGACTTTCGTCAGCGGACCGGCAGGTTCGCGAAACTGATACACGCACAGATGTGTTGCCGACGCGCGGCGCTGTCAGCGGCGGGATCTGACGGGCCGGGCACGTAGAATACGCGCGTGTCTCGCGCTCGCCGCGGCTGGATCGCGGCCCATCTCGCCGTCGTCCTCGCGTTCCTCGCGACGGTGGCGTCGTACTATCGTCCCGGGCACGGCTTCACCGAGTTCATCCGGCTGCCCGTGGACTCGCACGACGAGTACGAGCTGCCGGCGGTGAGCGCGGTCCCGCACGTCGAGAACACCGACGGCGGCTACGACGGCCAGTTTTACGCGCGCCTGGCGCTCGACCCGCTGCTGCGCGATCCGGCCATCGACAGGACGTTGGATCTGCCGGGATACCGCGCCCGACGGATTCTCTTCTCGTGGACGGCCTATCTGCTGGGCCTGGGCCGGCCCGCGTGGGTGCTCGAGGCGTATGCGCTGCAGAACGTCCTGGTCTGGCTCGTCTTTGCGTGGCTGCTGCTGCGGTGGCTGCCGATAGGCTCCGCGCGATCGTTTGTGCTCTGGTCGGGCTGCCTGCTCACGCACGGCATGCTGAGCTCGGTTGGCAACGCGCTGCTCGACGCGCCGAGCGCGCTGCTCCTCGCCCTTGCCGTCGTCGCCGCCGAGCGCGATCGCGAGTGGCTGACCGCGGCGATTCTCGGCGTCTCCGGCCTCGCGCGCGAGACGAACCTGCTCGGCGGCGTGCTCTTCGCACGGTCGCTTCGGCCGACGCCGCGTGCGATCCTGCGCGTCGCCGGCTTCGGCCTCGTGACGTTGCTGCCGCTCGCACTCTGGACCGACTACCTGCGGTCGATCTACCGGCACGGGGCCTTCGCCTCGGCCGGCGCCGTCACCACGCCGTTCGCCGGTTTGGCGTGGAAGATCTCGATCATCGCGCGCGACCTCCGCTCGGGCGGCCTGACCGCGGGCACCGTGTCCAACCTCTGCGCAACCCTGGCCTTCGTGACGCAAGCGATCGTGATCGCGTGGATCACGCTGACGCGCTGGCGCGAGCGCTCGCCATGGCTTCCGCTCGCGGCCGCATTCGGTACGCTCGGCCTGGCGGCGCATCAGGTCGTGTGGGCCGGCACGCCCGGCGCCATCACGCGCGTGGCCCTGCCGATGGCGATCGGCTTCAACATCCTGGCGCGCCGCCTGGCGTGGCCGTGGCTCGTCGTCGGCAATCTCGGCGTCGTGTCCGGCGTGTTCTCGTTCGTGTTTCGTCTCTGAGGGCGACATTAGCCGCGACCGCGGCAGATTAGTTTGAGGCGCAAGAAATGTCCTGCGGCCGGCCATCGACAGCGCGAGCGCCCTGCCGCCCGAGCTTTTCACCGGGAAGAAATGTGATCGCCGCCCACCAAACCCCGCAGTTACAAGATCGTCAGCGCCCGATCCCGCCCGCGCCGCGCCGATTCGCGTCCGGCACGCGGTGTGCTCCTGTCCACTAGACTGACCGTCCCGTTCCGGCGACGAAAGCGTAACCCCTCACGATCCAGGAGCACGACCATGAGGAAGTGGTCAGCGGCCTCGGCGTTGGTGGCAAGCGTGTGGCTGCTGTTTGCGGGTGTTCGAGCGCAGCAGCCGGGACGCCCACCGGTCCGGTACGTGGCCGGCGAGATCCTCGTCAAATTCCGCTCGACGACGAACGCGCAGGTGCGCGACAACATGCTGCGCGCGCGCGGCGCCGCGCGCCTTCGGTCGTTCCAGCGGCTCGGCATCGATCGCCTTCGCTTGCCTGCCGGTCAGAGCGTCGACGCGGCGCTCGCGGCGTTTCGCGCGATGCCCGGCGTCGACGCCGCGGAGCCGAACTACGTGCGGCACAAGATCCAGGCCGCGCCGCCGCCAAACGACCCGTACTGGCTGGACGGCAGTCTGTGGGGCCTTCAGCAGATCCACGCGCAGGACGTCTGGACGAATTTCACGAGCGGTGACGGCAGCGTCGTCGTCGCCAGCATCGACACGGGCGTCAACTACAGCCATCCCGATCTCGCCGCGAACATGTGGCGCAATCCGCTCGAGATTCCCGGCAACGGCCTGGACGACGACGGCGACGGCTATGCGGACGACGTGTTCGGGATCGACGTGGTCGGCAACGACGGCAACCCGATGGACGACGAAGGCCACGGCTCCCACACCGCCGGCACGATCGCCGCAGTCGGCAACAACGGCGTCGGCGTCACGGGCGTGAACTGGAACGCGAAGATCCTGGCGTGCAAGTTCCTCGACGCGTCCGGATCGGGCGACGACGCCGGCGCGATCGAGTGCTTCGACTACATCACGATGCTCCGGCTGCGCGGCGAGAACATCCGGGTGTCGAGCAACAGCTGGGGGCAGCAGCGCGGATCGGACCCGCCGTCGGCGGTGCTGCAGGCGGCGATTGACGCCGCCGGCGACGCCGGCATCATCAACATCTTCGGCGCCGGCAACGACGGCACGAACAACGACGTCTCGCCGTTCGATCCGGCCAGCTATTCCTCGCCGAGCATCGTCGCGGTGGCGTCGTCGTCGGCGACGGACAAGCGGTCGTACTTCAGCAACTACGGCGCGACGTCGGTGGACCTGGCGGCGCCGGGCGAAGACATCCTGAGCACGTCGCTGGGCAGCGGCTACGAGATCCTGTCGGGTACGAGCATGGCCACGCCGCACGTCGCCGGCGTCGCCGCCCTGCTGGCGCAGATGAATCCGGCGCTCACCGTCGCCGAGATCAAGCAGATCCTGATCGACAACGTGGACCAGTCGTCGGCGTGGAACAACCGCGTCGTGTCCGGCGGCCGCCTGAACGCGTTCAAGGCCGCGAGCGCGGTCACGCCGTCGACCAACACGAAGCCGACGGTCGCGATCACGACTCCCGCCGAGGGCTCGACTTACAAGGAACCGGCGACGATCACGGTCGAGGCGAGCGCCTCGGACAGCGACGGCACGATCCAGCGCGTCGTCTTCTATGCGAACGGCGCGCCGATTGGCGTGGCGACGTCGAGCCCGTACACAGTCACGTGGAACAACGTGCCGGCCGGATCGTACGCGCTGACCGCCATCGCGACCGATGACCAGTTCGGCGCCACCACGTCGGCGGCCGTGAACATCATCGTCCTTGCCAACCAACCGCCGGTCGTGGCGATCTCGAGTCCCACGGAGGGCGCGACGTTCACGTCACCGGCCACGGTGACAATCGACGCGATTGCCAGCGACAGCGACGGCAGCGTCGCGGAGGTCGCGTTCTACGCAGACGGTGTGCTGATTGGCAGCACCGCGACGCAGCCGTATAGCCTGACGTGGGCGGCGTCGTTCGGCAGCCATGCGCTGACCGCCGTCGCGACAGACAACCAGGGCGCGGCAACCGTGTCCCCGCCCGTCAACATCGTCGTCACCCCGCTCCCCGGCCGGACGAACATCGCGCTTGCGACCAGCGGCGGCGCGGCGTCCGCGTCGTCCACGTACAACCCGAACTATCCGCCGGCCGGCGCGATCAACGGCGATCGCAAGGGCGCGGGCTGGGGGGCTGGCGGCGCGTGGTGCGACGGCACGTCCAATACCTGGCCAGACTGGATCGAGGTCGACTTCAACGGGCTGAAGCTGATCGAGGAAGTGGACGTCTTCTCGATGCAGGACACGTACACGGCGCCGGTCGAGCCGACGCCCACGATGACGTTCAGCTACTACGGCCTGCGCTCGTTCCAGGTGCAGTACTGGACGGGCGCGGCGTGGCAGAACGTGCCCGGCGGCGTGGTGACCAACAACAACCTGGTCTGGCGCCAGGTCGGCTTCGCGCCCCTGACGACCTCGAAGATCCGCGTGTACGTCAACAACGGGATGGCGAACTACAGCCGCGCCATGGAAGTCGAGGCGTGGGGCATCGCCGCGGCCGGCAACCTGCCGCCCGATGTGTCGATCACGACGCCGGTGAACGGCGCGACGCTGCCGACCGGCGAGGTCACGGTGTCGGCGACGGCGAGCGATCAGGGCGGGACGGTGACGTCGGTCGCGTTCTTCGCGAACGGCCAGCCAATCGGCACCGACAACACGAGCCCGTACAGCGTGACGTGGAGCAACGTCGCGGCCGGCACCTACGGGCTGACGGCGGTGGCCACCGACAACGAAGGCGAGACAACCACGTCGAGCGCGGTGAACGTCACGGTGGCGCCGAACACGCCGCCGTCGGTCGCGATCGCGGATCCGGTGAACAACGCGTCGTTCACCTCGCCCGCGACGATCGTCGTGAGCGCGTCCGCCGCCGACAGCGACGGCTCGGTGGCGTCCGTCGCGTTCTATCAGAACGGCACGCTGATCGGCACGGACACCGCCAGCCCATTCAGCATGACGTGGGCCAATGTGACGGCCGGGACCTACGCGCTGACGGCGGTCGCGACCGACAACCAGGGCGCGACGACGACGTCCGCGGTCGTCAGCGTCTCGGTCAACGCCATTCCCGGCCGGACCAACATGGCGCTTGCGTCGAACGGTGGCGTTGCGGTGCCGTCGTCTAGCTACAACGGCAACTACCCGGCGGCTGGCGCGATCAACGGCGATCGCCGCGGCCTCGGTTGGGGATCCGGCGGCGGCTGGTGCGACGGCACGGGCAACAACTGGCCGGACTGGCTCGAGGTCGATTTCAGCGGCCTGAAGGCCATCGACGAAGTGGACGTCTTCTCGATGCAGGACACGTACTCGTCGCCGGTCGAGCCGACGCCCACGATGACGTTCAACTATTACGGGCTCAAGGCCTTCAACGTGCAGTACTGGACCGGCTCGGCCTGGGTTGACGTGCCCGGCGGCGCTGTCACGAACAACCACCTCGTGTGGCGTCAGCTCTCGTTCTCGGCCGTCACGACGTCGAAGATCCGCGTCTACGTGACGAGCGCGCTGGCGACCTACAGCCGCATCGTCGAGGTCGAGGCCTGGGGCGTGGCGGCGGCGGGCAACGTACCTCCGTCGGTGTCGATCACGAGCCCGGCCAACGGCGCGACGTTCGCGGCGCCGGCGGACATCACCGTCAGCGCGACGGCAGGCGATCAGGACGGCACGGTGACGTCGGTCGCGTTCTATGGCGACGGCGCGCTCATCGGCGTCGATACGACGAGCCCGTACACCCTGACGTGGAGCGGCGTCGGCGCGGGCAGCCACTCGATCACAGCCGTGGCGACCGACAGTGACGGCGCGACGACCACGTCAGCGGCCGTGCAGGTGAGCGCGGCCGTCAACGCGCCGCCGACCATCGCGATCGTCAGTCCGGGCGACGGCGCGTCATTCACCGCGCCGGCGACGATCTCGCTCATCGCCAACGCCAGCGACAGCGACGGCACCGTGCAGCAGGTCGCGTTCTTCGTGGACGGCCAGCCGATCGGCACCGCGACCAGCAGTCCGTACAGCCTGGCGTGGGCGAGCGTGCCGGCGGGCAGTTACACGATCACCGCCGTCGCGACGGACAACCAGGGCGCCACCGCGACCTCGGCGGCCGTGCACGTGACGGTGACGACGGTCCCGGGCCGCATGAACTTCGCGCTCGCCGCCAACGGCGGCGTCGCGTCCGCCTCGACGACCTACAACAGCAACTACCCGCCCGCAGGCGCCATCAACGGCGACCGCAAGGGCCTCAACTGGGGCGCGGGCGGCGGCTGGTGCGACGGGACGTCGAACAACTGGCCGGACTGGATTGAAGTCGACTTCAACGGGTCGAAGACGATCGACGAGATCGACGTCTTCTCGATGCAGGACGCCTATCGCACGCCGGTCGAGCCGACGGCGACGACGACGTTCACCTACTACGGCTTGAAGAACTTCGAGATCCAGTACTGGAACGGCACGGCCTGGGTGGACGTGCCGGGCGGCGCGATCACGAACAACAACCTCGTCTGGCGTCAGCTCATGTTCACGGCGGTGACGACGACGAAGATCCGCATCCTGGTATCGAACGCGGGAAGCGCCTACAGCCGCGCGATGGAAATCGAAGCGTGGGGGGTCCCGGCCACGACGCCGGACGCCCCGCCGGCGCCGACCGAGGCGCGCCGCCAGTAGGGCGCGGCCGTCAGTCTCGAAGCACGGCGAGTGGATCCACCCGGGCCGCGCGCCGTGACGGCAGGTAGCTCGCGAGGATCGCCACCGTCAAGAGCACGATCGCTACGCCGGCGAACGTCACGGGATTCCGCCGCGCCGACGCCGAAGAGGAAGCTGGCGAGCAGCCTCGTCGCCAGCAGCGCGCCGGCGAGGCCGATGGCCAGTCCCGTCAGCACGAGCGCGACGCCGTGGCGGAGGACGGGCAGAAAGACTTGCGCCGGACGCGCTCCGAGCGCCATCCGGATGCCGAACTCCCGCGCGCGCTGCGTGACCGAATAGCTGACGAGCCCATAGACCCCGATCGCCGACAGCAGCAGCGCCAGCGCCGCGAAGACGCCGACGAGCGTCGTCCGGAATCTCGGCTGCGCCACCGATTGATCGAGCGTCGCCTGCAGGGAATCGACGCCGGCCCAGGCCAGGTTCGGATCGATCGACGCCAGCTCGCGCCGGAGAATCGTCGCGACGGCGCCTTCGGAGGCCGTGCTCCTCACGGCCACGGTCGTGAACGGCAGCGGGAACTGTTGATAGGGAATGTAGACGATCGGCGGCGGCGGCTCGCGCAGTCCGAGCTGGCGCGCGTCGCTGACCAGGCCGACGACCGTCGTCCATGGCGACTTCGGATCGCTGTCCAGGCGCAGCCGTTTGCCGACCGGATCCTGCCCGGGCCAGTACTGCCGGCCGAGCGATTCGTTGACGACCGCGACCTGCGGCGCATCGCCCTTGTCCGCGTCCGCGAACGTGCGCCCGCGGATCAGCTTCAGACCCATGGCCGCGAAGTACCCGCCCGACACCGAGCCCAGGTGCGCGAAGCGTTGCGCGCTGGTGAGTTCCGGCCCCTCGGGATAGAACGTGCCGCTGGCGCTGGCGCCCTTGAGCGGGCCGGGGAAGCCGACGCCAAGCGCCTGCAGCTCGCCGTGCTGCGACAATCGATCGATCAGGTCGTGGTAGAGGCCGACCTGCCGATCGCCCGTCGGATAGCGATTCTGCGGCACGAGCAGCTCGCCGATGACGACGTGCGCTGGCTGGAAGCCGGAATCCACGCGCTCGAGCTGGAGGAAGCTGCGAAACAGCAGGCCGGCCGCCGCGAGCAGTACCACGGTGAGGGCCACTTCCATTACGACGAGCACCGATCGCGTTCGTTGCCGGGATGTGCTGCTGCGGTCGCCAGCCTCGCGAATGGCGGCGATCGCGTCCGGCCGCGACGCGTCGATCGCGGGCAGCAGTCCGAAGAGCACGCCTGTCCCGAGCGCCGTGGCCATTGTGACCAGCGCCACCGTTCGGTCGAGGCTAATCGGCTGATCCGCGAGGACGCCCTCTGGGACGAAGTGCAGGAGCAACGGCAGCAGCCACGCGCCCAGGAGCAGGCCGGCCGCGCCGCCGATCACGCCGAGCACGAAGCTCTCGGTCAGCAGGTGACGCACGAGCGCCCACCGGCCCGCGCCAAGGGCCGCGCGGATCGCGAGTTCCCGGCGCCGGCTCACCGTGCGCGCGAGCAGCAGGCTCGAGACGTTCGCGCACGCGATCAGCAGCACCACGCCCACGGCGCCCTGAAGGACGACGAGCGCAGGGCGGATGTCGCCGACGATCTCTTCGCGAAGCGGCCGCAGGCGAAGCGTTCGGCCTTCGCTGCCCGGATGGTCGTGTTCGATCGTCGCCGACACGCCATCGAGGTCGGCCTGCGCCTGAGCCAGCGAGAAGTCCGGGCGCAGCCGCGCGACGACATCGAAGTAATGGATGTCGCGCTGCGACGGGTCGTCGCCCTTGTCGATGGGGGAGGGCGGCACCGGTTTGTCGGACAGCAGCCACGCCCGCGCGCTCGCAGGCCAGCGGAAGCCAACGGGCATCACGGCCGCGAGCACGTACTGCTCGCCGTTGACGCGGACCGTCCGGCCGATCGCGCCGGGGTCGTCGCGAAAGAGATCGTGCCAGGCGTCGTGGCTGAGGACGATCTGCCGGCCCGACGCCCTGGCGGTCGAGAACGTGCTGCCCAGCACAGGCGGGGGCCCGACGGCGTCGAAGAAGCCGGCCGTGACGTACGACGCTTCGAGCTGCTCGGGGTCTTCGCGATCGACCGCGACCGAGACCAGATCGGGCCGATACCCCGCGACCGCGGCCAGCGAATGATTCAAGCGCGCCAGATCGAGGTACTCGCCCGCGGCGTGACCGCCGGCCTTTTCCGACTTCGTGACCGAGTCGATTCGGACCAGCCGGTCGATGTCACGGAACGGCAGGGCGCGCAGCAGCACGCTGTTGACCACCGTGAAGATCGCCGTGTTCGCGCCAATCCCGAGGGCCAGCGTCGCGATGGCGACGAACGCGAATGCCGGGGCACGCCCGAGCGACCGAAGGGCCACGCCGGCGTCGCGCAGGACGTTTCGCACGTGGACAGGTCCTGCAAAGGCCGGACCACGCCGCCGGGCGTTTTCAGCCAGCGGTCGGGCGTCAAACCGTCCCTTTCGTGCGACAGGAGAAGCGCGTCCGTGGGACACGGCCGGTCCACGGTCGCGGGTTGACAATATAGCCACAGTGGATATAGTTCGAAAGAACGTGCTCTTCTACAATCTCTTGCTTCGCTGCTATCCCGCGTCGTTTCGTCACGAGTACGGCGCAGAGATGCGACGGATCTTCGCCGATCGCCGGCGTCAGACCAGCGCGGCGGGCATTGTCGCCCTCTGGGCCGGCGCGATCGTGGAGACTCTCGCGAACGCGTCGCGCGTCCATTTCGACCTCCTGCGCCAGGACCTCGCGTACACGGTTCGCGTGGGCCGCCGCTCGCCTGGCTTCGCGCTGATGGCGATGGCGATCGTCGCGCTCGGCATCGGCGCGACGACGGCCGCGTTTTCCGTCACGGACTTCGTGCTCATCCGTCCGCTGCCGTTTCCGGATCCCTCGCGCCTCGTCCAGGTGTGGGAGTCGACGCCGGGCTACACGCAGATGGAGCTGTCGCCGCCGAATTATCGCGACTGGAAGGCCGCCGCGCGATCGTTCGAGTCGATGGGCGGGTACTATACGCGGCCGGCGACGGTCGTGATCGCCAACGAGCCCGAGCGGGTGCCGGGCGCGTTCGTCACGGCCGATCTGCTCCCGACGCTCGGGGTCGGCCCGGTCATTGGTCGCGCGTTCGGCGTCGACGACGATCGGCCCGGCGCGCCTGGGACGCTGCTGCTGAGCTATCGGATGTGGCAGACGTCGTTCGGCGGCGATCCGGACATCGTCGGCCGCCGGCTCGCCGTGGACGGCGAGTCCTGCACGGTCGTGGGCATCATGCCGCACGACTTTCACTTTCCAGACAACGAGATCGACCTGTGGCTGCCCGCGCGCTTCAATGCGACGCAGATGGCCGATGACGAACGTGCGGACAATTACGTGCACGGCGTGGCCCGCCTTCGCCCCGGCGTGGCGCTCGCCCAGGCGAGCGCCGAGCTTGGCGTCATCGCCGATCGGCTCGAGCGCCAGTTCCCGAAAGAAAACGCGGACACCGGCGCGGCCGTCTTTGCGCTGGCCGATCAGGTGTCCGAGCGGTCGCGGCTGCTGCTCGTCGCGCTGTCGGCCGCGGCCGCGTGCCTGCTGCTCATCGCGTGCGCCAACCTCGCGAATCTGCTGCTGGCTCGGGCGATCGGCCGGCGGCGCGAGCTGGCCGTGCGCGCGGCGATGGGCGCCGGCCGCGAGCGGCTCGTCCGCCAGCTGCTGACGGAAAGCCTGCTGCTCGCGGCGATTGGCGGAGTGATTGGCGTGGCGATCGCCTCGGTGTCGGTCCCGCTGCTCGCGCGGCTGGTGCCCCAGTCGCTGCCGGTGGCGGCCGCGCCGTCGATCGATCTCCGCGTGCTGGCGATCGCGGCCGTGCTGACCGTCGTCACGGGCCTGGCATTCGGGCTCGTGCCCGTCCTTCGAACGAGCGCGGGACCGGATGTCGACGGGCTACGCGAAGGCGTGCGCGCGGGCGGCGGCCGCCGCGAGCGCCTGCGCTCGGCGCTGGTCGTCGCGGAAGTCGCGGCCTCGGTGGCGCTGCTCGCATCCGCCGGCCTGCTGATTCGCGCGCTCGTCACGATTCGCGGCGTCGATCCTGGATTTGCGCCCGAGGGCGTGCTCAGCCTGCGCGCGGAGCTGCCCGAGTCGAGGTACGAGACGGTCGCGGCGCGCACGGCCTTTTACGACCGCGTGATCGAGCAGGTGCGCGCCCTGCCAGGCGTGACGTCCGCCGGGTTCATCAGCTTCCTGCCGATGTCGTCGTTCCGGGGCGGTGTCTGGCCCGTCGAGGTTCCTGGCGATGCATCGGCCGGCGCGATCCGCTCGGCCAACAACGTCGCCAGCATCCGGTACGTCACGCCTGGCTACTTTCGAACGATGCGCATTCCGATCGTCCGCGGCCGCGACGTCAGCGACACCGACGGCCAGGATCGCCAGGGCGTGGCCGTGGTCAGCGACTCCTTTGTGCGCCGGTACTGGCCCGGTGAGGACGCGATCGGCCGGCATTTCACGTTCGCATTCGCGGATCGGGAAGTCGTCGGCGTCGTCGGCGACGTGCGGGTGCGCGGGCTGGAGCGTGTGAGCGAGCCGCAGGTCTACCTGTCGTCGAAACAGGTGCCGGACGGCCAGATTGTCTTCTACGCGCCTCGAGCGCTCGTGATCCGCGCGACGGGATCGCCCGCCGCGCTGGCCTCGCCGGCGCGCGCGATCATCCGCGGCATCGACTCGTCGGTGCCCATAGCCGACGTGCAGACACTGCCGGATCTGGTCGATCTGGACACGTCCTCGCGCGCGGTGCAGGTCCGCGTGCTCGCGGGCTTTGCGATTCTGGCGTTCGGTCTCGCCGCCATTGGCATCCACGGTCTGCTGTCGTTCGCCGTGTCGCAGCGCGTGAACGAGATTGGCGTGCGCGTCGCGCTGGGCGCGCGCTCCGTGGACATCTTGATGATGGTCGTCTCGCGCGGCGCGCTGCTCGCGCTGGCCGGCGTCCTGCCGGGCATCCTGCTGGCGTACGCCGCGGGCCGGAGCATGCAGGCGCTGTTGGCCGGCGTGCCGCCGGCCGACACGATCTCGCTCGCCGGCGCGATCGCGTTCGCTCTCGTCATGACGATCGTCGGGACGCTGGCGCCGACGCTGCGCGCGCTGCGCGTCGATCCCGTGACCGCGCTGCGATCGGAATAGCGATCCTGCAGACAGACCAAGGCACCGGCCGCGCGTCCTGCGCGGTCGATGCCTCAGCCTGCGTCGTGTGGGGTGAACCGGGGACGAGCGGGAACTAGCCGCAGTAGTCGCGCTGGTACTTCACACTGGTCACGTTGAACGTCGGCAGCTTGGCCCCCGTGGTCTGGTCGCCAGCCGCGGGCGGCGTCGCATCCTCGAACGTGCCGCTCACTTCGACCGTCTGGGTCACGTGCTCTTCGAGGTTGACCTTCTCGGACGACGGCACAACCTTGATCGTCACGTGGGCCTGCGACTTGTCCTTGTTGCCCTTCTGCTCGGCGTTCACCAGCGTGTAATTGCTGTCACCAGTGCCGGGCTCGAGGCAGCCGACAAACGTGACGGCCTTGCCGGGCGTCGTCGCTGAGTCCTTCGATCCAGACGGCGGAGCGGTCTTGTCCTGCGCGGAAATCATGGCGGCGCTCAAAATCGTGGCGCCAACGAGAGCTACGAACGTGCGATGCATCTGGTCTCCTCCAAAGAAATGTTTCACCTGTCGTCTACGACGCCGGCGCGCGGTCCGTTTCTCTGATGGGATTCGCCGGCGACAAGATCTGAGTGGAGGAGTAATACTGGAGCTGGCTATGAGCCAGATGCGATCCGCGGATTCGCGCGCGTCATGATCGCGATCATCACAATCGCGATCATCACGATCGCGCGCCGGCGAGCGCGTTGACGACGAACCAGAGAAACTCCTGACCGTCGTAGAAATCCTTGATGCCCATCCGCTCGTCACGGCCGTGCGCGCGCACGTCGTCCATGTCGCCGAACAGACCGGACACGCCGTAGATCGGCACGCCGGCCTGGCGGAAGTACAGGCCGTCCGTTGCGCCGGTGCCCATGACGGGCACGACGGCGACGCCCGGCCACATCTCTTCCGTCACGCGCGTGATGATCTCCATGATCTCCGGTGTGAGCGGCGACGGCGGGCTCGGTTTCGCCGGCTGCACCGGCGTCACCGACACCTGCGAGTCGCCGATCACTCGCACGAGCGTGCGCTGCACCTCCTGGGGATCCTCACCCGGAAGGATGCGGCAGTTGACGTTGGCCGTCGCGCGCTGCGGCAGCGCGTTCGGCGCGTGGCCCGCCGACACCATCGTCGCGACGCACGTCGTGCGCAGCATCGAGTTGTAGAGCGGCACGCCGGAGACGCGCGCGATCGCGGCCGGGTCCGGCGCCGGCTGGAGGATCGCCTTGAAGTCCGCGCCGGTCTGCCCCTGCTCGATCCCCGCCATCTTCTCGAAGTACGCGCGCGTCACGTCGTTCAGCTTGACCGGGAACGCGTAGCCGCCGATCTTCTCGAGTGCCGCGGCGAGCCGGTAGATCGCGTTGTCGGGCTGCGGCTGCGAGCTGTGGCCGCCCTTGTTGGTCACCTCGAGCGTGAAGTCTTCGTAGACTTTCTCGCTCGCCTGCACGCGGTTGGCGATCTTGCGTCCGGCGCGCGCCTGACCGCCGCCGCCTTCGTTCAGGCCGAACGCCGCGTCCACGAGCGCGGGCTGGTGCTCGAGCAGCCACTTGACGCCGTTGTAATCGCCGCCTTCTTCGTCGGCCGTGAGCGCCAGCGTGATGCCGCGCGCCGGCACCATGCCCTGCTGCTTCATGCGGATGAGGTTGGCGACGAAGATCGCCGCCATCGCCTTGTCGTCCGACGTGCCGCGACCGTAGTAGAAGCCGTCGCGCTCGGTGAAGCGAAACGGATCGAGGCCAGCCGACCAGTCCTCCTTCCTGGCCTCGACGACGTCGAGGTGGGCGAGCAGGAGCAGCGGCTTGAGACCCGCGTTGCGCCCGGGCACGCGCGCCACGAGATTGCCTTTACGCGGCGTCGGCCCGCCGACGTAGAGATCCGCCGCCGGAAAGCCGGCCGCTTTGAGCCGCGCGGCCATCGCGTTGGCCGCGATCGTCGTGTTGCCGACGCTGTCGGTCGTGTTGATTTCAATCAGCTCCTTGTAGATGTCGTGCGCGAGCTGCTGGTGCGGCGCGAGCGGCGCCGCGGCTTGCGCCGAAACAAGAGCAGACAGGGTGAGCGCGATCGGGAGCGTGGCGAGCCTCATGACGACCTCCGCAACACGGATGCGACAACACTATCGCCAAACGGCACGGCGGGCGTAGCATGTCGGTCGTGCTCGACGAGCTCGATCACCTGGTGTTCGCGGCCCACGATCTGGATGCCGGCGTGGCGGAGATCGAGGCGATGCTCGGCGTCCGCGCGACGCCAGGCGGCCAGCATCCGGGGATGGGCACGCGCAACGCGATCATCGCGATCGGTCCGTCGGCGTATCTCGAGATCCTCGCGCCCGATCCGGATCAACCGCCGCCGGCCGGACCGCGCTGGTTCGGCCTGGACACACTCCCCGCACCTCGACTCGTGACCTGGGCGGCGAAGGGCACATTCCTGGAACAGCTCGTCCACGACGCCAGGCGCCATGGCCTCGACCTTGGCGACGTGCGGTCCGGCAGCCGCCGCCGGCCGGACGGCGTCACGGTGTCCTGGCGCGTCACGAGCCCGGGCGCCGACATCGCGGACGGCGTGGTGCCGTTCTTCATCGACTGGGAGGCGTCGCCCCATCCGTCCCAGTCCGCCACGAGCGGCATCACGCTCGTCGACTTTCGCGCCGAGCATCCCGATCCCGATCGGGTCCGGCCCCTGCTGGGTCAGCTCGGCCTGAGCCTCCGCGTCACTCGCGGGCGCCTCCCGGCGCTCATCGCGACCTTCGACGGGCCGCGCGGCCGCCTCGAACTGCCGTCCTGAGCGCCCTGGGCTTGATCCTGCCCGGTCTTCTGCGGATTCGGCTCGTGCTCACCGGGCTGGCGGCGACGGGACTCGTGCTCATCATGGCTGGCACGACGGCGCCGATCCGGCGTGCGGCGTAGCGCCCCCCGCGCGATCAGGCGCTAGAATTCCCGCATGCCGGAGTCACGCGTGCTGGTCGTCGGCGCCACGGGTCAGCTCGGCAGCGTCATCACGCGCAAACTGCTCGCCGCGGGCGTGCCCGTGCGAGCATTTGCGCGATCGGCCGAGAAGCTGGCGCCGTTCAAGGCAGCCGGCGCGGAGGTCGTCCCGGCCAACCTGCTCAATCTGTCGGCCGTCACCGAGGCCTGCCGGGGGGTGTCGCAAATCGTCTCGACCGCCAACAACAACATGGGCAAGGGCGCGACGAGCCCGATGAAGATCGACGTCAGCGCGTACCAGAATCTGTGCGCGGCGGCCCGCAACACCGGTGTCGGCCGGCTGATGTTCGTGTCGTTTCGCGGCGTGACGTCGGGCGAGACCGTCGACATCTTCCGGCTCAAGTGGTACATCGAGGATGCGATTCGCCGGAGCGGCGTTCCGCACGTCATGCTGCGACCGTCGGCGTTCATGGACATCTGGATCGATCAGATCATCGCGCCCGGCATCCGCAAGAACGGCGTTGCCACGGTGTTCGGCGACGGATCCGGGCTCACCAACTACATCGCGGTGGAGGACGTCGCGGAGTATGCCGTCAAGATCGTCGCGCGAGGCGACGTGAAGAACGAGAACGTGGATGCCGGCGGGCCGTCGGACAAGAGTCTGAATGAGATCGCGTCGCTCGTCGAGAAGCGGTTCGGCGGCAAGGGGAAGCGCCGCCACATCCCGGTTGGGGCGATGAGCCTGCTCCCGGCGATTCTCCGTCCCTTCAACGAGACGGCTGCACGCATGGTCTCGATCGGGCACTATGCGGCCACGCATCGATCGCCGTTCCCGACCTGGAAGGTCAACGCCGACCGTTTTGGTGTGACGCCTCGGACGGTCGAGGAGTACATCGCGCAGATGCCGGCGTGAAATCCGGCTTTGGTCGCGCTCGCGCTCAGAACGGCCGCCACTCGAATGGAAACAGCTTGCCTGCGGCGGTCGCGTCCAGGCTCAGGCCGGCCAGCGCCGCCGCGTGCGCCAGCGCCGGGTCGCGGCCGGCAGCCAGGTCGGCGGCCGTCGGCCGCACCACGTCGTCCGGCGTGACGCCGGCGCGTTCCAGGCTGTGTCCGTCCGCCATCATCAGGTCGGCGTCGGTGACGGCGACGCCGTAAAGGATCAGCACCTGGTCGCCCTGCGAGAACGGGTAGATCCGCGCCTCCATCACGGCGCCCGCCGATCGATCGCCCACCACGGTGCCGCGGTGGCCGAGCTGCACGACGCGCGCGAGAATTTCGGACGCCGACGCGGATCCGCCGTCGATCAGGACAATGAGCTTGCCGCCGAACGCGCTGGAGCCGCGGCCCTTGGCCGCGATGGGCGTCAAGCTCTTGCGCGTCGCGCGTTCGAACAGCCGGACGTCCTCGCCGTTGAGTCCGCCGACGAGGCGGGCCAGCGCCTCGATGATGCCGCCGGGGTTGTCGCGCAGATCGAGAATGAGCGTGGCGTGCCGCCGCGCGATGCCGACCATCCGGTCGACCTCCGCGTTCTCGACCAGGAAGCTCGGCATCTTCCAGATCAGGACGTCGCCGATCTCCACGAATCGCTGGCGGTTGAGCTGATCGCTGGTCTCTTCCTCGCGGATCATGTCCGACACGTCGCTGTCGCTCGACAGGCTGCGGAGCTGGCGGCCGGGCACGACCTTGGTCTCGACGGTGACGTCGCGTTCCGGCCCGTCCGGCTCGCGCACCCGCACCGTGGTCGTCTGCCGCGGCGCCAGGACGTTGAGCGCGTAGGTGGCCTTGGCGAAGTTCGCGCGCGTCAGCAACTGGCCGTCAATCCCAAGCACGCGATCGCCAGGATGCACCTTGGTTTCGGCGTCGGTGCCCGGACGGACGCGCGTGACGAAGATGTCGTCGCCAATGGGCGCCAGTCGATAGCCGTAGTCGATGCGATAGGGCCGCGCCGGCGGTATGAAGTAGGTGTGCGAGTCGTCGAGGCCGTCGAGAAAGGCGGCGATCACCGTGAGCCCGGCGTTGAGCGACGGGACGGGCTTCAGTTTGGCGTCGTACTCCCGGTAGCGCGCGTCCCAGTCCAGCGCGTGAAACGTCGTGTCGTAGTAGTTCTTCTTCACCGACTCGTACGCCTGCTGCAGCATGCCGTGCACGCGGTGGGCGTCGTTCGCGCTGAGCGTCTGCGGGGTCGCGGCGGCGACAAGGCGCATTGCCGCAATCAGCAGGACACCGACCGCGCCGCGCGCGATCCGCGAGTCCGGCCGCTGCCCGCCCGCCAAATCCTTCAGGGTGGTCGGCTGGCGTTGCGCATCGAGCAGCGCGGCAACGACGGGAAGTCGCGGAGTCACGGACGGCCGCCGGGGCGGCCGAGCGGGGTGTGGACGGGGTAGTCCTTCTCGCCCGCGAGGATTTTCACCGGCAGGTGATCCTCCTTCAGCGGGATCGGACACGTCGTGTACGGGTTGAACGAACACGGCGGGTTGTACGCCTGGTTGAAATCCAGCACCGTCGTGCCGTCAGGCAGCAGGTCCGAGTACAGGAAGCGCGCCGTCTCGTACGTCTCCACGCCGCTCGACGCGTCTCGAAACACGAAGTAGAACCGATTCGGTCGCGTCGTGAACGGCCGCAGGCGCATCGTCTGGCCGAGGAGCGTGAATTCGACGACGCCGTCGGTCGTGTACTCGTCCACGTCGTTGAAGGTGTTCAGCACTTTGATCGGCCTCGGCTCCGCGTCCTTGATGAAGCGGCCGGTCACGCGATACGTCAGGTCGATCGGAAACCAGGTGAATCCCTTGAAGCCTTGTGCCAACGGACCGCTGGGATCGCGGACGCGCAAGCCGAGGTTGTCGCCGCTCTCGTGGACGACCAGCCGCACGTCGCCGATGGTCAATTCGTCGGCGGCGCCACTGTCGTCCTCGAGATCGACGGGCGCGGTCACGGGCTGACCTTTGAGCCGCACCGCCGCGCCGGGCGCCGGCTCGAACCGGACCTGGTGATTCGCGACGACGAATCGGCCGACGGCCGCCGGCGTGGAGGCGGGCAGGACGATGTCGTTGGTCTTCGCGCTGCCGGCGGTGTGCGCGCCGGGCGTCAGCGGGAACAGGCCGGCGATGCTCACCCAGTCGCGCCGATAGTCGACTTCATGCTTCGCACGCCACTTCTCGGTGACGACGACGGGCGACTCGGTGGTCGCCGGCGCCGGCGCGTCGTGCCGGCTGCAGGCCGCGACGAGCGTGAGTGCGCTCGAGCAGACCCGGAGTCAGCCGCCGCCTGCCGCCTGAAGGCATGTTTCACGATACCGCAAGACACGAGTCCGGACGATTCTGCCTTTCTTCTCCCTGGCGCTGGAACAACCCTGTCGCGCCGTCCGCCCGGGATTGGCGATAATGCGCGCATGCCCGTCATCCTTCGGCGCGCACGCCGGCTGGCGGCTCTGCTTGGCGTCGCCCTCGCACTGCCCGCGATCGCGTGGGCGCAGGCGGAGCCCTACAAGGTCTTCGACACGAAGCCCGTCATCACCGAGGGCCCGTATCTCGTCGCGCTGTCGGACTCGACGGTCAACATCGTCTGGCTGACGGACACACCGAGCCACTCGAAAGTCCGCGTGTGGAAGACGGCGGATCTCGGAGCGGCCGCAGCGCCGGCGCCTGTCGAATTCGAGCCGCAGGTCAACGGCCTCGTGCCGGTCGGCCTCAGACACGTCGTCACGGTGACCGGGCTCTCGTCAGGCACGTCATACACCTATCAGGCCATGTCCACCCGCGTGGTGAAGCTGAAGGCCTACTGGCCCGACAAGGGCCTCGCAATCGAAAGCCCGCGTGCGGCCTTTACGACGTTCGACGCGAGCAAGCCGACGATGTCGGTCAGCGTGGTCACGGATACCCACGAAGACACGACGCGCATCGGCAAACTGATGAAGATGATCGACTGGCGGACGACGGACGCGCTCGTGCATCTTGGCGATGCCTTCGACTGGCTGGATACCGAGGACCTGCTCTTCCGCAAGTGGCTGACGCCGACGGTGGCGGCCCTGGGCCCTGGGAAGCCGTTGATTTACGCGCGCGGCAACCACGAGCTGCGCGGGCCGTTCGCGCGCAGCCTGTTCGACTACGTGCCGACGCCGGAAGGCACCTTCTACTACGCACGCGACCTCGGTCCGGTCCATCTGCTCGTTCTCGACACGGGCGAGGACAAGGCGGACGCCACGAACGTGTACTCGGACCTGAATCGGACCATCCCGTATCGAGCGGCCGAGCTCGCCTGGCTGCGGGATCACGTGCGATCGAACGCGCGACTGACGTCCGCGCCATTTCGCGTGATCGTGATGCATCAGCCGCAGTGGGGCTGGCTGGACGGCGGCAACGGGCCGTGGATCGCGACGGCCAATGAGGCTGGCGTCGATCTCGTGCTTGCCGGCCACAACCATCGCTTTTCCTACGAAGCGCCGAACGACCGGCATGCGTATCACCTGCTGGTCCTCGGACAGGATCAGCTCGCCCGCGTCGACGCGACCGCCGCCGAGCTTCGCGTCACGGTGACGGGCACCGATGGCGCCGTGGTCAAGACGCTCGTGATTCCGAGGCGCGCAGGCGCCGGCAGAGAGACGCCATGACTTCAGGCTGGACGATCGCCGCCTTGTTGCTGATGGCTGCGCAGACACCACAGCCGACGCCTGTCACGCCCGTGCCGGTCGCGAACATTGTGAACGGCGAAGGCGCGTACGAGCGCGAAGCCCAGCAGGTGATTCGCGACGAGGCGAGCTGGCGCGCGCTGTGGACGAAGCTCCACGCAAACATGACCCCCGAGCCGGCGCGCCCGGCGGTCGATTTCTCGAAGGAGATGCTGGTCGTCGCGGCGATGGGGTCTCGCGGCCATGGCGGGTATCGCGTCACGATCGACGCCGCGTCGATGAAGGACGGCGTGCTGACGGTCAACGTCACCGAGACCAGTCCCGGCGCGAACTGCATGAACGTGATGATGATGACCGCGCCGGTCACGATTGCCCGCCTGCCGGCCTCGAGCGGCGAAGTGAAGTTCGACGTCGTGCGGAAGACGGTGCCTTGTCGCTGAGCGGTCGAAGGCGATGCCTCCAATTCGATTCGGCGCGTGCCTTCTGGACCTGGACGCCCGGCAGCTCTCGCGGAGCGGCCAGCCGGTTCATTTGTCGCCCAAGGCTTTTGAGCTGCTGAAGATTCTGGTCAGCGAGCGGCCGCGCGCGATCTCGAAATCCGAGCTGCACGAGCGGATCTGGCCGGGGACGTTCGTCACCGATGACAGCCTTGCCCGCCTCGCGACCGAAGCGCGCGCGGCGATCGGCGATCACGCGCGCCAGCCGACGTTCCTGCGGACGGTCCACGCATTTGGCTACGCGTTCGCGGCGCTCGACGACGAGGCGCAGGCGCTAATCCTGGAGGCGGCCGGCTGGCTCGTGTTCGAAGGCCGCGCGATCCCGCTGGCGCAGGGCGAGAACGTCATCGGCCGGGATCCGTCCGGCCGCCTCGCGCTCGATTCGCTGCGCGTCTCGCGCCGGCACGCGCGCGTCACGTTGCGGGGGACCGAAGCCGTCCTGGACGACCTCGGCAGCCGCAACGGCACGTTCCTGCGAGGTGCCCGCGTCGGGGCTCCCGTCACGCTGACCGATGGCGACGAGATTGGCGTCGGCGGCTTCGTCGTCAAGTACCGCGCCGGCGGCGATCCCACCCCAACGGAAGCCGACGAGGGTCAGCCCCCGAAGTCCAGCGTCCAGTAGTGACGGTACGTCGAGCTGGCGTTGTACGCGTACCCGACGCCGGCGGCGGTGTAGCTGCCGGACATGATGTTGGTGCAGTGGCCCGTGCTCGCCATCCACGCGCTCACCACGGATGCCGGCGAGGTCTGGCCCGCTGCGATGTTCTCGCCGAGCGTCGAGCCGAAGTAGCCGGCGTTGTGAATCCGCTGGTCGAACGTGCGACCGTCCAGACTCGTGTGCGAAAAGTAGTTCTGGGTGGCCATGTCGAAGCTGTGGCCCTGGGCGGCCGTGCGCAGGCTGCCGTTCATGACCAGCGCGCCGACGGCGGGGTAGGGCACGCCGCCACAGGTCGCGCCGGCGGCTCGCTGCTGATTCACGAGGATCAGTACCTGGTCCTCGAAGGACGGGTTGCCGGACGTGGCCGAGACCGTAATCGTCGCCGTCGCTGAATCCGCGCTGCCCGCGCTGTTCGACACGCGCACCCAATAGCTCGTCGTGACGCTCAACGCCGGCGTCGTCAGGGCCGATGAGGAGGTGCCGATGGGCGACGAGGTGTTGCCGCTGCCACCCACGTACCACTGGTAGGCCAGCGGCGCCGTGCCCGTCGCGGTGACGATCAGGGTGACACTTTGACCGCTTGCGATCGTCTGTCCGACCGGCTGGGATGTGATCGAGGGCGCGACGCCCGACGGCGTGGGTGTCGGAGTCGGTGTGGGTGTTGGGGTCGGCGATGGCGATGGCGATGGCGATGGCGTTGGCGTTGGCGTTGGCGTGGCCGCGGGCGCGACCACGGTGATGGTCGCGGTGTTCGAGTCGGCTGAGCCGGCCGCGTTGGACGCCCGCACCCAGTAACTGGTCGTCGTCACGAGCGACGGCGTGGTGAACGATGAATCGGTGGCGCCGGGGACGGGTGACGACGTGTCGCCGCTGGCGCCGAGATACCACTGGAAGGCGATTGGCTCCGTACCGGAGACCTGCACCGTCAACAGGGCCGTGTGCCCCGCGTCCTGCGTTTGGCTCAGTGGCTGCGTCGTGATCGTTGGCGCGAGGTCCGGTCCTGGCGTCGGGGAAGGCGTTGGTGTCGGCGTGGGTGATGGAGCCGGCGCCGTGTTCGAGGCGTGGGAGTCGCCGTTGCTCGGCGACGTCGGCGCGCTCGTCGTACATCCCGCGGCCGCCATCAGCGCTACGAAAGCGAGCACCGCCCGCAGGCGGCGCATGGCTCGAGCGGAACGAAGCCGCTCTTTCAATTCGGGTCGTGGCATTCGGCGCTCGATCCGTCCAACTTGCGTGCCACGCGCGCCGGCTGGGAGCCGCAGAAAACGGGCGCGAGGCGGGCCGACCCGGCACGGTCACGACCGAGACCGTCACGACGGTTACAGGACTGTCGGTGTGCCAAGGTGTGCGGGGGAGCGCCGGCGGGGAGTGCGGCTGCCATCCATCATCGCGTAACGGCTGGCCGGGCGCACGCTCAAACGACAAGCGGCGTAGATTTTGCACATCCTGGCCCGGAGCATTGTCGTGATTCCCTTTCGCTGTGGCCGGTGTGCCGAGGCCCTGCGGGCAGACAACTCGATCGCGGGACGCGCCGTGAAGTGCCCACGCTGCGGGCACGTGAACGTGTGCCCGCCGGCGGCGGCGTCGCGTCCGCAGGCGGCCGCGGCCGCGCTGGCGCGCCGGTCCGACCCGAGCGCCCGGTCGGGAGCACAGATCGTGTGGATCGTCGCGGGCGTCGCGCTCCTCGTCTTTTCGTCGTTCATGGCCTGGACGCAGCTGAATGAATCGACCACCAGCGCCGCGTCCGCATCCTTGTCGGCTTCGTCGATGTCGCCAGGGGACGCGCTGCAGAAGGAACTGCTGACGCAGGACGTCGACAAACCGGGCGACCCCGCCCTGCTCGCGCTCTATCAGGAAGTCAACGCCGGGTACTTCGCGAGCGGGCTGCCGGCGATGCCCGTCATGTGGGAAGCCGGCCTCGCGCGTGTCGGTGACCTGGCGGCCCAGAAGTACACGCTCGAGGGCATGTTCGGCCACATCGGGAGCAAGACCGCGATCCTGCTGAATCCCGATCTTCAGAATGACGACGCCGCGCTCCGGCGCGCGCTGTGTCACGAGATGGTGCACGCGTATCTGTACACGACGGGCGATCACGGCCCGGAACACGGGCCGACCTTCCAAACCGTGCTCAAGCGCCTGTCGCAGCAAGGCGCGTTCGAGGGCATCGTCTCCACCGAAGAAGATCGCGCGCAGCTGCGTACGTGGCTCGACGAGGAATCGAAGCGCATCGACGACGAGCGCAAGTTCATGGACGAGATCGGCGCCGATCTCGAGAACGAGCGCGCGGCGGTCGAGCAGGCGCTCAAGGACGTCAACGACCGCAAGGCCGGCGCGGGCAGCGTCGCGCCCGATGCGCTGGCGGACGTCAACGCCCGGCTCGAAGCCTACAACCGGCGCGCGAACGAAGCGAACGCACGCCTCGCCCGCGATCGCGCGGATCTCGATCATTTCAACGACGAAGTGCAGCGGTACAACCTGATGCTCGTCTATCCCGACGGCTTCGACGAGACCGCCGCCCTGAAGCCGAAGGCGAAACCCGCCGAACGCTAGCCCAGCCGTCTGCAGGGCACTCGGACTTCTGAGCGCGCCCCGGACTTCTCCGTCCCCCCGGAGTTCTCCCTTCGGTATATGCTCTGCAGCCCAGGGCTCCCCCCCTTTCAGCTCAAGGTGCGTATGGTGGACCGGGACGTCGTCAAGGGCGAGGTCGAGGACACGCTGTACCACGTCGCGCGGCTGCCCATCAGAAGCGAAAAGCTCGATCTTCGCGAAGACCTGATGCTCTCGCCGATCCTCATCGAGGGGCTGGCGGTCACGTGGACGAAACTGTCGCAGCGTCACGGAGGCGCTCGCGTGAGTCGCGTGGACGCCGCGCAAACGGAGACGGTCGGAGATGTGATCGATCTCGTCTTCGAGCGATCGAACGCCTCCACGGATTAGCTGCATGCGGCGACTGCTTCTCGCGGTAGGCCTGATCCTGACCGCGGCGGCACCGGCGTCCGCGCAGGACGCGCCGCTCTGGGGCTGGCTGCGCATTCGGGCCTCGACGTCCGATCAGAGTTTGTCGTCGCAGCCGGCCGGCATCATGGTGCAGTGGCCGAAGGACGCGCCGGCCGCCGTGGCCCTCGACGCGGGTCTGGCGGGCAACGTGCTCCGGAAGTCGACCGTCTGGTCGTTCGAGCCGACGTTCGAGATCCACAAGCACACGGCCATCGACGCACCGCAGGAAACCCTCTATGCCGGCGGCACGCTCTCGCGCATCGTCGGCGATCCCGCCGAGGGGCTGCAGTCCTGGTACGACGGATCGCTCGAGTTCAAGCACGACGGCGTGGCGGGCACCAAGGGGCTGCAGGCGACGTTTGCGTGGCGCCCGGTCGCCCCGGATGCCGCCATCGGCGCCGCGCGCGGCCCGGACGGTTTCAAGTGGTCGTGGCAGCCGGTCGCGACAATCGAGTTCGAGGACCTCACCGCCGCGCCCACCGGCGATCCGACCGGCGAGGTCACACGTGCGCACGTCGGTCTGGATCTCGTCGCGTTCCCATGGTCGCGGCGCGCCGACAATCGCTTCCAGGTGACGGTCATCGCGAAGGTGTGGTCCGAGCTCAGCCGCAGCGCGGCGCTCGGTCCGGCCGACCGCGAGATCCACCTCGCGAAGGTGGCCTTCACCGGCTACTTCGATCACGCGAGGCATTTCGGCGTGGGGCTCGAGGGCCTGACCGGCGCGGATCCGTCACAAGGGCTGCGCGACCAGCGCTATTGGCAGATCGCGCTCAAGATCCTGTACTAATACTTGTGCCCGATCGACAGCGCCCGCTGGTGTTTCTTCTGTCGCCCGCGTACTGCGCGGGCCGGCGCGCGGCGATCCTGCTGCGCCCGGAGTCCGACGTCCCGATGGCCGTTCGTCTGCGCGAGGGCCAGCTCACGCTCGGGGAAGCGTTCGCCTTCCTGAGCGGCCTCTACTTTCGCGGCAAGCTGACGTACGCGCAGGCGTTCGGCCGCGGGCACGGGCGGATCGATCCCGTGCTGGTCATTACGCCGACACGCGGTCTGCGTCCGCCCGCCGACATCGTCACGCCCGGCCTGCTGCGCGAGTTCGCGGCCGTGGACGTCAGCGCGGATGATCCGCGGTATCACGAGCCGCTCGATCGGGACGTGTGGGCGCTCGCGCGCGCGCTTCCGGATCGATCGCGCGTCGTCCTGCTCGGCAGCGTCGCGACGGGCAAGTACGTCGATCTGCTGGCCCATCGACTTGGCGGGCGGCTGCACTACCCGCCGACGTTCGTCGGCCGCGGCGACATGAGCCGCGGCGGGCTCCTCCTGCGCAGCGCGCGGGCGCTGACCGAGCTGGAGTACGCCGTGCTCGACGCGTCGGCGGTACGGCGCGGTCCCCGGCCGCCGCGCCTGCAGCCATCCGCGGTGCGGACGATCCGGTTGCGCCGCGGCGAGAGTGCTATCGTTCGCGGGTAGCGCGCATGACGCCGGCCCGGCCGCCCCGTTCCTACGCCCTCCTGCTGATTGGGGCGCTGCTGGCCGCGGTGACGGGCCTGGTCGTGGCGGCACGGCCGCGGCTGCCGGCGCGCGTGGATGTCCAGCTCCTCGCGTTCAACGATCTCCACGGAAACCTCGACCCGCCGGCCGAATCGAGCGGCCGGATCGAGGGCACGCCGGCCGGCGGCGTCGAGTATCTCGCCACGCATCTGGCGCGGCTCAGGGCCGCCAACCCGCGGACGATCGTCGTGGCGGCCGGCGACAACATCGGCGCGTCGCCGCTTCTGTCCGCGTTGTTTCACGACGAGCCGACGATCGAGGCGCTGAACGCTCTGGGACTCGACGTCTCGTCGGTCGGGAATCACGAGTTCGACGACGGGTGGCGCGAGCTGTATCGCATGCAGCACGGGGGGTGTCATCCGGAAGACGGCTGCCAGGTGGACGCGACGTTTCCAGGCGCCGCGTTCGAATACCTGGCCGCCAACGCGGTGCTCGATCCGCGAAGCGTGGATGCGGCGTCGTTGTCGCGCCTCAGCTGGCCGCCAGGCTCGACCGAGCCGCGGCCGCTGCTGCCGCCGTACGCCATCCGCGACGTCGGCGGCGTGCGCATTGGTTTCATCGGCATGACGCTGCAGGACACGGCGACCGTCGTCCTGCCGGAGGGCATTCGCGGGCTGACGTTCACGCCCGAGGCCGCGACGGCCAACGCGCTGGTGCCCGTGCTGCGGAGGCAGGGCGTCCGCGCCATCGTCGTGCTCGTTCACCAGGGCGGCACGCCGGCGCAGCCGGGTTATGACGGCTGCAACGACGTCACGGGCCCGATCGTCGACATCGTGCGCGACCTGTCGCCCGCCATCGACGTCGTCATCTCGGCCCACACGCACCAGGCGTATGTCTGCACGATGCGCGACAAGCTCGTGACGAGCGCGGCGTCGTACGGCCGGCTGATCACGGACATCACGCTGACGATCGACACCGCGTCGGACCGCATCGTGAGCAAGACGGCGCACAACGTCATCGTCTCGCGCGACGTGGAGAAAGATGCGGCGGAGACCGCAATTCTCGCGCGCTACCGGCCGTACTACGCGCCGCTGGCCGCGCGGGTGGTCGGGACCGCTACGGCGACGATCGACTCGAGGCGGAACGGCGCCGGCGAGTCCGCGCTGGGCGACGTCATCGCGGACGCGCAGCTCGATGCCGCGCGCATCGCGACGCGCGAGGACGTCGTGGCGGCGTTTCAGAATCCCGGCGGCATCCGCGGCGACATGGCCGTCTCGCCGGGCGGCGTCGAGGGCGCGCGCCCGCTCACCTACGAAGCGCTGTTTGCCGTGCAGCCGTTCGGCAACCGGCTGGTCGTCCAGACGATGACCGGGGAGGCGATCCGGCGCGCGCTGGAGCAGCAATTCACTGTCGAGCCGACCCGGATCTTGCAGGTGGCGGGCGTCACCTACGCGTACGACCTGCGCCGGCTCGCGGGCAGCCGCGTCGATCCGAAGTCGATTCGCATTCAAGGGCACGCCCTTGATCCGACGCGGCTGTACCGCGTTGTCGTCAATTCCTTCCTCGCACAGGGCGGCGACGGCTTCACGGTATTCACGGACGGCACGAACCATGCCGACGCTGGCTCGGACATCGACGCGATTGCCGGCTACCTGACGCGCCACTCGCCGATCTCGCCTGGTCGTCAGGACCGCATCGTTCGCCTCGACGCGCCCTACAAAAGGAACAAGTGATGCCGGTGCCGCTCGCTCTTTGACGGCGGCTGGTGCCGCTTGGTCGAGGCGGAAGGCCTGACAGCGTCCGAGGCGCGTGCTAGGATGCGCACACCCAGCTCACGTCACGGCGATTTCAACTCCAGGGCAGGTGGCCACGATGGCCGACAGCACGCCGAACGCGGCGTCCGCTGGCTCGTTCCGATCGCGGATGATGTCGCGCACCACGCTGCCGTATCTCGTCGCGGCGGTGCTCGCCTCGACGGTCATGGCGTGGTACTTCTTCGTCTTCGTTCCATCGCAGCTCGACTACTTCGTGGGGCTGCGCTTCCGGACGCTGGCGGTGGCCGGCGCGCAGGTCAAGAGCAAGGCGGAAAACCTGGCGCGGTCGCTCACGACTGCCGTCCGGCCCGTCGGCCCGGGCTCCGTGCGCAGCCTCCAGGGCGACGACCTTCGCGAGTATTTCTCGGCGCTCGTTCCCGAGATCATCCTCGCGGACGCGCCGACGGAAGGCCGGCCGCGCGGAGCGGGGCTGCATCTCGCTACCGCCGCGCCGCCGGACAAGTCCGGCGCCGCGCCGATGATCCGCGCGACGGTGCCGTGGCCGGATGTCGTACGACCGGCGGCCTCGGTGTCGCGGCGCGACTTCGACGACCTCGTACTCGCCGACGCCAACGGCGTCGTCCTCTGGCAGCGCGAGACGACCACGCCCCGCATCGGCAACCTGGACGAGCTGCTCGTCACCGACTCCGAGCCGCAAGGCTGGTTCTCACTCAACTGGCGCGTCCGCACGTCGATCCCCAAGGCCCAGGGCAATCCGCCGCTGCCGACGACGGCCTTCCTCCGAACCGTCGATCTCGCCGGCTCGTCGAGTTACCTCCTCATCCAGTCGATCGGCCTGTCGCCCGACGGCATCGAAAACGCCGCCTTTGGCGTGCGTCCGCGCTACTTCCTCGCGGGCCTGGTGTCCGAGCACGCGCTGCAGCAGCAGGCGATGCGGATTCCAATCGTCTGGATCGTCTTCGTCGCCCTGCCGGTCGTGCTGTTGTTCCTCGCGCTGCCGTTCGTGAAGCTCGCCACGCTGACGTCGAAGGAGCGCTACGGCTTCGCAGACGCCATCCTGCTCGGCGTAGCGGCAATCTTCGCGGTGGGCATCGGCGCGATCCTGCCGTTCGGGCCCGCGGCGATCGACGCGAAGGCCGACAGCACGCTCGAGGAGTTCGCCCACCGGATCGAGGACGGCTTCGCCCTGGAGACCGCCAGCGTTCTGCGGCTCGCGCGCACCATCGGCGATGACTACGAGGGCATTCGCGATCATCTGGCGCCGTGCCAACCGGTGGGCCGCGAGACCGATCGCTGCGATCTATGGGAGGCCCTGCCCGAGCCGTCGGCTCCGACGGGCGCCGAGCCGTCGTATCGTTCGCTCGATCTCGACGTGGTCGCGTGGGTGGACCGCGACGGGTGGCAGATCCGGAAGTGGACCACGAAGCGGGCCGTGACTGGCCCCGTGTCCCACGCGGCGTTCACGCACTTCCAGGATCTGATCGCGCATCACACCTGGCAGCTGAAGAATCCCGACAACGGCCCGCTGCCGCGCTTCACGATCGAGCCGCTTCGCACGCCGACGACGTCGGAAATGGGATTCGTCTTCGCCATCCCGTTGACGGACCTTCCGGTTCCGGCCGACGTCGCGTCCGCCGAGATGTTCATCCTGAACGTGCGGCCACAGTCGGTCGTCGATCCGGTCGTTCCGCCCGGGTACGGATTTGCCGTCATCGGCGAGGACGGCAACGTGCTGTTCCACTCGGAGGAGGCGCTGAGCCTCGAGGAGAACTTCTTCGCCGAGGTCAGCGATCCCGCTGGCGTGCGGGCCAAGGCAGCGTCCGGCCACCACGTCACCTGGAGCGGCGACTATCACGGCCGGCCGCACCGGTTTCACATGCAGCCGATGTCCGAGTTCGCCGGCTGTCCCTGGCGCATCGTGACGTTCCAGGAGATGGAGCCGATGCTCGGCGCGCTGTTCCGGCAGCAGGCTGGCATTCTGCGGCTCGGCATGCTCAATATTCTGATCCTCGCAGGACTGCTGTTTGCGTTCTGGCTCTACTCGAGGAGCACGCACCGCAAAGTCCGTGATGCTCTGCTCTCGCCGGGATCCATCAACCCCGAGGGCGTGCGCGCGCTCGCCGGCGTTGCTGGATTTGCCTTGATCGTCCTGGCGCTGACGTACTACTCCGTGGTCGATCAGTCCCTCGACGCGATCTACCTGATCTTCGCCGTCCTGCCGATCCTGACCATCGTGACCGCCATCGTGACCCGCGAGCGTCGGTCCGTCGCGAACGAGGACGCGCAGGACCGCCTGCGCGTCATGCAGCTGTCGCTGCTGCTCTTCCTGATCTCCGTCGCGCCCGCGATTGGCTTCGCACGCGTCGTGTACCGCGTGCAGGACATCCGGAACACGGAGCGCTGGCTCGAGGGCGCGAGCCAGGAATGGACCGCCAGACGCGGCCGCGTGCTCGATCGCGTCAACCGATCCGGCTACAGCGCGGGCACCCGCACATTCCTCCTGGCGGAGGGGTTTGCGGTCAACTGGCCGGTCACGGCCTCGACCACGCCAGGGACCTGCGCCGAAGGTGGAGCCCTGCCGCCGCCGCAGCCGCCGATCTACTCGTACCTCGACGTCGTCGACCGTGCCTGTCTCGACGCGCAGGTGACGGGGCAGAGCGGCGCGCAGGAACCTGTCGATCTGAAATCCGGCCAGACGCTGCTGCGCGCGATCCTGAACTGGACCATCCAGGAGCCCACCGATTCTCCGCCCACGCCGGCCGTCAAGGCGTATCGCGACGATCACTTGTACCGGCTGGTTCCGGTGGCTCGCACCAATCTGCCGAGCTTCAACGCCGCGTTCACGCGGGGCTTTGCCGGGGACGTCTCGTGGTTTCCGGCGATCCTGGGCTTTGCCATCGTCGCCGGCACCGGGGGTGCGCTCTGGTGGGCGCGCAAGCGCCTCAACGTGCCGCGCTTCGTGCCGTCGCCGAGCCTGGCACTGCAGATCGCGTCCGTGTCACTGGAGTCGAGCGACGCCGTGCTCCTGATCGGTCCGCCACGCGCGCGCAAGGACCAGGCCGTCCATGAGGCGCTCCTGCCGCTGCGCCTGCGCGCCGACGGGACGGAGGAGTCCGACACGCCGGAGCGTCGGCCGGCGCCGCCAGGTCTCCGGTTCCCGCTGCTCGACGCGACGATTGACGATGCCTTCCTGAAGACGGCCATGGAGAAGGTCGACGCCGTGAAAGCTGGCAGCGATCTGCTCGATCTCCACGGGCGCTTGTGGATTCACCTGTCGAATCTCGAGGCGCAGCTCACCACCGCGGCCGAGCGCACCCGCGTGCTGCAGCTCTTCGATCGCCTCTTCCTGCGCCTCGCCGGCCAGCCGCCGAGAATCCTGATCGTGACGACCAGCGTCGATCCGATCGCCAACTTTGCTGAAGTGTTCGGCGACGAGCGGCACAGCGTCGGCGAGGAGGCGATCCCCGAGGTCGAGCTGAGCCGATCGTCGTTGCTGCTCAGCCGCTTCCGCCGCTGTTACCTGCCGATCGACAACCAGGATGGCGCCGAGCGCTGGCAGCATTGGCTGGGTTACGACGAGACGAAATGGCGCGAAACGCTCGCACTCGAGGTCAACGGGTACGAGCCGCTCGTGCCCATCGCCCGCGAGCTGGAAGAGCGCGGCTGGAAGGATTGGACCGCAGTGCCGGCCGAGGCGCTGGCACGCGTCGTCGCGCAAAAGGCCGAGGCGACGTACGAGCTGCTGTGGACGAGCTGCACCCGGAGCGAGAAGCTGGTGCTCGTGCAGCTGGCGCAGGAAGGGCTGGTGAATCCGAAGAGCCGCGACGTCGCCGCCCGTCTGATGGCCAAGGGCTTCATCATTGACCGGCCCGGGCCGACGATATTCAACTACACGTTTCGTGAGTTCCTTCGCCGCATCGAACGGAGCCGGCTCGTCAACCGCTGGGAGCAGCTCGAAGGCGCGGGCCTGTGGGTGACGGCGGGCCGCCTCGTCGGCAGCAGCCTCATCGCCGGCGGGATCTTCTTCCTGCTGACGCAGGATTTCTCCGTGCAGGCGCTGTTGCCGATCATCTCCGGGACCGGCGTCTTCGGCATCCCGGTGGTGCGCGATCTGTTCGCGCGATTCACCGGAAAGGGCGGCGCCTCGGGGTAGCCGCGGCCCGGCTACCGGTGCGCTGGCAGCCGCGCGCACCACGCCGCGATGTCTTCCACGACGCCTTTGTCCACGTGTCCGGCCCGCGCGTAGTCCGCGGGCGACGCCGGACCGATACCTGCGATAAAGAGGTGATTCAGCGCCGGATACGACTTGAGCGTGACGTCGGACCGGCCGCCGAGCGCCCGACGCCACAACCCGAAGTCCGTCATCGTCACCTGATAATCGCGCTCGCCCTGCAGTACGAGCATGGGCACGGAAAGCGCACCGGCGACCTCGGTCGGATGATAGTTGCGCAGATCCAGCGCGTAGGTGGCGGGCAGCCTCGATCCCAGCACGTCGACGACCATGCCAGGCTTGAGATCCGGATCGCGCATCGCCTTCGCCGACGCCTCCGCGTCGTCGATGGCTTTCTGGATGGCAGGCGTCATGACGCCGGCGAGCGTCGCCTCGTACCGCACCTGCTCGACGACGAGATCCTCGAGCGGCCGCGCGCTGCCCGCCAGCAGGATCAGGCCCGCGATGTTCGATTGGCCCGCCGCGATGCGCGGGGCGAGGTAGCCGCCCAGACTGTGGCCCGCGATGACGATCCTCCGCGGATCCACTTCGGGGAGCGCGGCCATCAGCGCGACGGCCGATCGCGCGTCGTCCGTCACTTCGTCGTTGACCGTGAGCCTGGCAGGATCGTCAGACGACTGCCTGCCGTACTTGTGGCTGCGCTTCTCGTACCGCAGGACCGCGACGCCGCGGCTCGCGAGTCCTTCCGCGAGATCCGCGAACATCTTGTTGGGCCCGAGCGTTTCGTCCATGTCGTTCGGGCCGGAGCCGTGCACCAGGACGACGGCGGGATGCGGGCCAGGCGACTTCGGGATCGCGGCGATGCCCGGCAGCTCGAAGCGTCCGGTGCGAACGGTTACCTGGCGATTCTCGAACGCGGAGGCATCAGCGTAGTCTGGCGGCGACCACGTCGATCGGGCGGTCGGCGACGTGAAGAGCAGGCCCGCCAGGCGACCGTGGTCGTCGAAGGTCACGCGCAGCGTCAGGATGTATTTCTCGAAAACACACGTCGCCGAGACCACGCGATTCACGCCCGCGGTCGCGACGCTGACGCCGGAAATGGATTCGTACGGCCCGACCTGGCCCTTGACGGTTGACCAGCGCTGCGCCAGCGCCCCCGGTGGCAGCGCCTGCGACATCGTCTCGGTGTACTGCGCTTCAATAGCGGCGTAGTCCCCGGCCACGAGCGACGCGACAATGGCGCGGGCGTGGGCCTCCGGGTCCTCGCGATCCTGGGTCGCCCGCGGCGCGGCCGTGGCCAGCAGGAGGACCGCGCCAAGGAGGACGAGCCTCATGGCCCGCGATCCTACTCCGAACGGAGCGCGGCGATCGGATCGATCCGGCTGGCCCGCCTCGCGGGCAGGTACGCTGCCGCGACGCAGACGATCGCGATGACGACGGCTTGTATCACGAACGTACGCAGGTCGCGGGCGGGCACGTCGAAGAGCAGCCGATCGATCAGTGCCGTGCCCCAGAACGCGACCGTCAAGCCGATTGCGACGCCAAGGCCTGCCAGCCACAGGCCGCGTGCCACGAACAACGTCTGAATTCGCCCCGGCCGGCTGCCGAGCGCCAGTCGCACGCCAATTTCTGCCGTGCGCTCGCTGACCATGTGGGACAGCACGCCGTAGATGCCAATCGCCGCGAGGAAGAGCGCCAGTCCGGCGAAGACGGTCATCAACGTCGTCTGCAGGCGCCGATCCTGCAGTTCCTTGCCGACGATGTCGTCCATCAGCTGCACGCCGGCGATCGGCTGGGTCGGATCTGCCGTCCACACGGCCTGCGACACGGCGCGAACGAGCGCGCGCGGATCGGCCGTGGCGCGGATCGCCAGGTCGCGCGGCCACATCCAGTTCTCGGCGGACTGGGCGATCGGGAAGTACATCTCCGCGCGCGTCGGCTGCTCGATGCCCATGACGCGCGTATCCGCGACGATGCCGACGATCGTGCGCCAGGGCGAATCCGGCCCGTCGTACTTCATCCGACGGCCGAGCGGGTCGATCTGCGTCCAGGTACTGGCGGGCCATGGTCTCGTTGATGATGGCGACGGGCGGACCGGCCGCCGAGTCGCGATCGTCGAAGAAGCGGCCGGCGAGGAGCGTGAACCCGAGTGCTTCCATGTACCCCGCGCTGACGGTGCGGTTGTTCGCGTCGTAGGGAAGCGACGGATTCATCGGGACGCCGTCCACGAGGAATCCGGCCGTCCCGCCCTTCCAGGTGAGCGGAAGGGCGCTCGTGACGCCGGCGGAGACGACGCCCGGCAGGTGGCGGACGCCGTCGAGTACCGCGTTGACGAACGCCGTCCGACGCGCCGGATCCTGGTACGCCCTGCGCGGCAGCGACGTCCGCAGCGTCAGGACGCCAGCCGGGCGAAATCCGAGCGTCACGCCCTGCGCCGCGCGGAAGCTCTGGACCAGGAGCCCGGCGGCGATCAGCACCGCCGTGGCCAGCGCAATCTCCGCGATCACCAGGCCGCTGCGCAGCCGTGTGCCCGCGCCGATCACGCCGCGAGCCGATCGCGTGGACGTCAACCCACGCTCCACGTGCGAGGCACGCCACGCGGGCGCGAGGCCGAAGAGCAGACCGGTCGCGACCGACAGTGCGCCGGTGGCCGCGAGTACGCGCAGGTCGAGCGTGACATCACTCAGGTTCGCCAGCGCCGGCGGCACCATGAGCGTGAGGACGGCAAATGACTGCGAGGCCATTACCACGCCCAGGCCGCCGCCGGCGAGCGCCAGCAGGAGACTCTCGGTGAGCAGCTGGCGCACGAGCCGCCGGCGATCGGCGCCGAGTGCCGTGCGGACGGCCATCTCCCGCGCCCGTCCGGCCGCGTGCGTGAGCAGAAGGTTGGCGACGTTCACGCACGCGATGAGGAGAACGCAGCCCACAGCGGCGAGCAGCGCCAGCAGCGCCGTCCGCGTGTCGCCCACATAGTCGTCCAGCAGCGGCACGGCGAACATGCCGACGTTCCGGTTTGTCTCCGGGTGCTCGGTCTGGAGTCGCGAGGCGAGGGCGCGCAACTGCGAATTGGCCATGGTCAGGGTCGCACCTGGTGCGAGCCGGGCGACCACCTCGAGGTAGTGGCCGCCGCGATTCTGACGACCCGCGGCGGTAAAGCCAAGCGGCGTCCAGATCTGGATTGCGGGATCGACGATCTCGAATCGCTCGGGCATCACGCCGACGATCGTGTACGGCGTGCCGCTGAGATCGACCGTCTGGCCGACGATGGCGGGATCGGCGTGAAAGCGTCTCGTCCACAGCGCATGGCCGATCACCGCGATCCGGCTGCCCGGCACGTCCTCGTCCGGCTGCCACACGCGGCCGACCGCCGCCGGCACGCCCAACACGGTGAACAGATTGCCAGTCGCCTGCAGCGCATCGATCACGTCGGGATCGCCGTCGCCGACCAGGTTGAAGCCGCTCGTGCGGCTCATCGCCGCCGCGCCGGCAAACGCGGGAATCGACGTCGCCCAGTCGAAGTAGTTGCCTGGCGCCGGCGTGTTGCGCGGAAAGCCGAGCGCTGATGCGTCCTCCCAGACCATAACGAGCCGCGACGGGTCGGCGAACGGCAGCCGTTGCAGCAGGACCGCGTTCGCGACGCTCAGGATCGCGGTGTTGGCGCCGATGCCGAGTGCGATCGTCGCGACGATGGCCGTGGTGAATCCCGGACGCCGCCGGAACGTGCGAAGCGCGAAGACGACGTCCTGACTGACGTTGCGCATCAGTGGACTCCGTCGTTGCGGAACGGCGGCCGCCCAGGCAGGCGAGCGCCGGCTGGTCAGCAGTCCAAGCACTTCGCGACCGCTGACGCGAAGGACCGCGAGATGGCTCTTGGAGGCCGCGCGCGTGACCATCGCGTCGAACGTCGCCTGCATCTGCGGCGCGTAGCCGGCGCGCGCCGCCGGATGCCAGCGCAGCAGCGTGCGATACGACGCTCGGGCGAGCGAGAGGACGAGGCCTGACGCGGCCATCAGCTCCGGCCCTTCGTCACGGCCGAGCGGACGCCCTTGCGCCTTGCCTGCGCCAGCATCTGCTCGAGGCGGGCGGCCTCGAGGCGGAGCGTCTGACGTCCGTCCGTCGTCAACGTGTAGTACCGTCGCCGCTCGTCCTCGTCGTCTCGCCGCGCGGTCTCCTGGATGAGTCCAAGCGAGGCCAGGCGCGCGAGCGCCGTGTAGAGGGGGCCCGTACCGAGCCGGACGGCGCCACCGGTCCGGTCCGCGACCTCGAGGATGATGCCGTAGCCGTGGCAGTCCCTGTCGGCCAGGGCCAGGAGGATGTGGAATTGCTGGGCGGAGAGGACGGGTGTCCGATTCGGGCCGGTCATAACTGCATCTAGTTTAGATGCAGTTGGGTTAGACGGAATGGCCCGCCCGCGGGTTGGCGGGCGACCCAACCGGCCGGGGTTGACACGCGTCCAAGGCAGATATATCCATGGTGGATATGTTTGCCGAGCCGATGCCCCTCCCGGTGCTCCACATCCTTCTCGCCCTCAGCGACGGCCCGACCCACGGCTACGGGATCCTCCAGGCCGTCCGCGATCGCTCCGGCGGCGCCGTCAGGCTTGGCCCCGGCTCGCTCTACCGCCACCTCTCGAAGTTAATCGACGCCGGATGGATCGACGACGTCGCGCCACCGGCGTCCGCAGACCCGCGACGAGGGGCGTCGTATCGCCTGACGCCCGCCGGCCGTCAGGTGCTGGCCGCCGAGCGCCGGCGGCTCTCCGCCCTCGTCTCGTCGCTCGAAGCCGCGGAACGCCGCGTGCGGAAGGGATTCGGCGTGATCGCCCAGCGCATCTACGGCGCGCTGCTGCGGCTGTACCCGCCGGCGTTCCGGCACCGCTTCGGCGCCGGCATGTGCGACGTGTTCGCGCGCGACTGGGCCCGCGCCCGCGCGACGGGTCCGGCCGCGGTCGTGGCGTTCTGGACCCGCACCGCCGTCGAGACGCTCGCGTATGGACTCGCGGCGCGTCTGACCCCGTCGGGGGCCGTCCGGCCATCGAAAGGATCTCCGATGACGTTCAGCGTGCTCACCGATCTGCGCGACGCCCTCCGTTCGCTCCGCGCCACGCCGTTGGTCACAACCGTCGCCGTGCTCTCCTTGGCGTTCGGCATCGGCGCCAACACCGCGCTGTTCTCGATCCTCGATGCGCTCGTGCTCAAGCCGTTGCCGGTGCATGCGCCCGAATCGCTCGTGTTCCTGAGCGACGGGGAGTGGACGAACCCAATCTGGGAGGAGATTCGCACGCGGCAGGACGATTCTGTTCGGCGGCGCCTTCGCGTGGGGCCGGACACGATTCAACCTGGCGGAACACGGGCCGACCGACATGGTGGCCGGCGTGTACGCGAGCGGTCGGATGTTCGACGTGCTCGGCATCGCGCCCCTGCGGGGACGCATGCTCGTCGAGAGCGACGATGTTCGCGGCGGCGGCGAGCAGGGATGGGTGGCTGTCGTGAGCGAGCGCTTCTGGCGCGAGCGCTTCGGCGGCACCGAGGACATCGTCGGCCGGCACCTCTCCATCAACGGCGTGCCCGCCACGATCGTCGGCGTCATGCCCGCGAGCTTTTTCGGCCCGGAGGTCGGCTCGACACTGGACGTCGTCGTGCCGATCGCCTCGGTGGCGGCCATCAGCGGCAGCGAGTCGCTCCTGACCGGCCGGCTGACGTGGTGGCTGCAGATCATGGCGCGCCTCGAGCCCGGGCAGACGATCGACGCGGCCAACGTCGCGCTGAAGGCCGCGCAGCCGCAGATCCGCGCGGCGACGCTTCCGCCGAACCAGTCGTCGCTCGACGAGTACCTCAAGGATCCGCTGAAGTTCGTTCCTGCGTCCGCCGCCGAATCCTCGGCCTTGCGCGTGCGGTACGAGCAGCCCCTGACCATCATCCTGGTCGTCGTCGGCGCCGTGCTCTTGATCGCCTGCGCGAACATCGCCAGCCTGCTGCTGGCGCGATCGATGGCGAGGCGCCATGACCTCGTGGTGCGGCTGGCGCTCGGCGCGTCTCGGTGGCGGCTGGCGCGCCAGCTCCTGCTCGAGAGCGGCACGCTGGCGGTCACGGGTGCCGGGCTCGGCATCGCGGTGGCGGTCGTCGGCAGCTCGCTGCTCGTGCGTCAGCTGGCCACGCCGGTATCTTCGGTGTTCCTCGACGTGTCCATCGACTGGCGCGTGCTTGGCTTCACGGCGGTTGTGGCGGTCGTCACCGCATTGGTCTTCGGGCTGGCGCCGGCGATTGGCGTCTCAAACGTCTCGCCGAACGAAGTGCTTCGCGAGCAGACGCGCAGCGTCACCGGCGATCGCCGCTGGAGTCTTCGCAACGGGCTGGTCGTCGTGCAGGTGGCGCTCTCGCTGGCCCTGGTCATGGCCGCGGCGCTGTTCGTGCGCACGTTCTCGTCACTTGTCTCCCAGCCACTGGGGATGGCGGCCGACGCCGTGCTGCTCGTGGACGTGAACGCCCAGCACAGCCAGGTGCCGGCGAACGAGCGGCTCGCGCTGTTCAACCGGCTTCGCGACGCGGCGGCGGCCGTGCCCGGCGTCAGCGCGGCGGCGTGGTCCTCGATCGGGCCGCTTACGGGATCCGGCTGGAACACGGTGGTGGAAATCGACGGCGCGCCGGCGGCGTCCGACCGCGAGCGGCTCAGCTGGGTGAACGCGACGACGCCGCAGTTCTTCGACGCGTACGGGATCAGGCTCGTCGGCGGCCGCGGATTCACCGACGAGGACCGCGCGGGCGGGCCGCTGGTGGCGGTCGTCAACGAAGCGTTCGCGCGCAAGTTCTTTGGCGGCCGGAATCCCGTCGGCCAGCAGTTCCGGCGCGACGGGCCGACCGGCACCACCGAGCCGTACCAGATCGTCGGCCTCGTTACCGACGCCGTCTATCGCCGGCTGCGCGAGGGCATGATGCCGACGATGTACGTCCCGCTGGCCCAGCAGAGTCCACTGGGCGCGTCGCTCAGTCTCGCCGTGCGCGTGCCGCCCGCCGCCCGCGCGTCCGTCGTCGCGCCGCTCACACGGGCCCTCACCAACACCGATCCGGCGATCTCGCTGACGATCCGGCCGCTCGAGACGTACCTCGGCGCCGGCGTGACGCAGGAGCGGCTCGTCGCCATGCTGTCGGCGTTCTTCGGCGGACTCGCGCTGCTGCTGGCGGCGATCGGGCTATACGGCGTGACGTCGTACGGCGTCAATCGCCGCCGCGCCGAAATTGGTGTGCGGATGGCGCTCGGCGCCGATCCCGATCGGATCGTCGGCCTCGTGCTGCGGCGGGTCGGCTGGCTCGTCGCGACGGGCGTGGTGGCCGGCGTCGCGCTCAGCTGGTGGGCCGCGAAGTTCATCGGTGCCGCGCTGCTGTTCGGCGTGACGTCGCGCGACATCACGACGATCGCGGGTTCCGCCGCGGCCCTGGTCCTGGTCGGCGCGTTCGCGGGCTGGTGGCCGGCCCGGCGCGCCGCAAGAATCGATCCGACCGTCGTGCTGCGCGAAGGGTGAGCTAGCGCAGAGCTAGCGCAGCGCCCGATCGCGGGCATTTGCGCGTCTACCTCAGCAATCTCGCGATGTCGTCGTGCCCGCGCTTGATCGCCCAGGCGAGCGGCGTGGCCCAGGCCGGATCGTCGGGCAGGCGCCTGGGCGCGCCGCGTTCGAGCAGGAACTCGACCATCTCGAGCTGCCCGAACTTCGCCGCCCAGCCGAGCGGCGTCGATCGGAGGTGTTCGTCGCGCCCCGTCAGATCGGCGCCGGCGTCGAGCAGTTTCTTCGCCTCGGCCACGTCGCCCCGCCGCGCCGCGTCGTGCAGCGGTGAGATGCGCAGCCAGTTGTGCGCGCCGGCGGGCCAGTCTTCTTCCTTCTTCTGCTCCCGCACCGGCGCAGCGCCATGGGAGAGCAGCAGCTGCTCCATTCGCTTGTCGGGACGCCACTCGCGCGCGATCCACAGCGCGTCTCCCGAGCTTTCGACGGGCGGATTCGGAAACGCGCCGCGCTCGAGGAGTAGCTTCGCGATCTCGTAGTGTCCGTGGTAGACGGCCGAGTAGAGCGCTCTGCCCTTCGGCGCGTACTGCTCTTCCGGCAGATTGGGGTCCGCGCCGTAATCCAGCAGCAGCCGCACGATGTCCGTGCGGCCGGCCGCCGCGGCATTGGACAGCGGCGAGCCCGCGCCGAGGTAGTAGCCCTCGTGGTCGCCAATCCGGTTGGCGAGCGACGGATCCTGCCGGAGCAGCTCGCGCACGTGCTCGATGTCTCCGGTATGGCACGCCGTCGGCAGATCGATGACTGCGCCTTGCGCCTTGAGGTGGGCGAGGACCTGCGCGGGCGTCACTGGCCAGCCGCGCGGCACGTCGCGCCAGCCGCGATAGAAGTAGTCGCCGTTGGTCACGTGAATCGGCCGGGCGCCGTCCATCCTGCGGGCGTTGACGTCAGCGCCGCGATCGATCAGCGCGTCGATCGCGTCGAGCTGCCGCGTCATCGTCGCCCAGTGGATCGGCTGGCTGGATCGCCGGTCGCCCCTGCCGACAAGCGCGGGCTCCGCGTCGAGCAGCGCGCGCATGCGCGTCAGATCGTGATCGCGCAGCGCCTGCGCAATCGGCTCGCCCTTCGGCGACGCGTTGAACTTCGCTTCGAGCGTCTCGGCCAGCATCCGCTCCATCTCGACGTAGCCGCGATCGTGCGCGATGGCGAGTGGATCATCGTCCACCCAGAGATCGAGCGGGTTGTGATCGTGCTCGAGGAGGAACTGCGCCACGTCGACGCGGTTCTCACGGACGGCGAAATAGAGCGGCTTGCGATACTCGTAGTGCGCCCGCGCCAGCCGCGGATCGCTCGCGATCAGCGCTTGGACCCGCGCCAGATTCCCGGCAGCGCAGGCTTGAAACAGATCCCAGAGATCCGTGCCGCGCCCCGGCGACCAGAGAAGCTTCTGGTCGGATTTCAGCTCGGCTGGTCGCAGCATGCGGCGCTCCGGTTGGAGCGACTCGACGTGGTGGACCAACTTGGGCCAGCTCTCGAACCCGTACTCGCGCGCGAGCGCGTGCTGGGCGGCAGCCAGTCCCGCCGATGGATCGGCCGCGCGCAGAGTCTCCAGGTACTCCTTGGCTTGCTTGCGGAGCTGTTCGAGCGACGGGCGGTCCGGCAGACGCCGGCGAGCAGGATCGGACATCACGATCTCCTTTCGGATATCGCCCGCGTCCGCTCGTCGGGCTGAAAGAAGATCGCAGATTGTGACGACCGCTGGCTCAGGTGGGCTCGGCCCTTCCCGCGGACGGGGTGCGTCCTGTCACGCGAGACGATTTTACGCAGGGCGGGCGCGATTGCCAAATGCCAGGGGCAGCCTCTCCGGGTCGCCGGCGACCGATGGCCACAGAATCTTGATCGCAACGTCGCGGTCGAGGCGCGAATCCCGAGCGCGATAACCTCACCCGCCCCCACCGAGCGGTGTCGGGATTTCATAGCGACCCAGGCGATGACCGGCGGGCAGGGACACGTGGTTGGAGCCGAGTCCAGTCTGCCTGGGCCAACGGACCAGGCCGTCCGCGATAGACGGCACGGGCGCGACTCGGTCCGGACCGAGTTGCGCCAAGAGCGTGCCATGAATATTTCTCGAGGAGCGCCAAAGTGCTTGACAGCTTCTGACGCGCGGCTCGCTCAAGAAGCCGTGTCACTTCCCCGCAGCCTACAGGACTCCCGCGTCGTCTCACGAGGCCGCCGACCGGGGCTCCGACATTTCGAATGATCGTCTTCATTACCGATCGCGCGCGTCGTCGCATCACATGGCGCCGAGAATCCGCGTGCTATGAAGGAACATGACGACGAATCCAATCTCGACGATGTCCGACGACGAATTGATCGGCACGACGATGAAAGTCGCTGGCGATCAGCGGCGAGTCACTGTCGACCTGTTGGCATTGCTCGCCGAACTCGACGCGCGCCGGCTGTACCTCGGCCAAGGATGCAGTTCGCTCTTTGCGTACTGCACGCAGGTACTGCACTTCTCTGAGCATGAGGCCTATCACCGAATCGAAACCGGCCGCGCGGCCAGGCACTTCCCGGTGATCCTCGGACTCGTGGCGGACGGTTCAATCACGACGACGACCGTAGCGCTGCTGAGGCCGCATCTCACGCCGGAGAATCACCAAGCGCTCCTTGCTGCGGCTCGGCACAAGTCCAAGCGAGAAGTAGAACAACAGATTGCGTGTCTCGCACCAAGGCCCGATCCACGCTCGATCGTGAGAAGGATTGCGGCGGATTCGGCGACGGTGACGGCCTCGATGGCGGACGCAGCGGGTCCGATTCTCCTGTCGGCCAATGCCGGGCCGGCGCGCGAAGCGAAGCCGCCTGCATCTGTCCCGATCGCCTCCGCGCCACGCCCGAAGATCCAGCCGCTCGCAAGCGATCGCTATCTGCTCCGGGTGCCGCTGACGGCCGCCGGCCATGCCAATCTGCGACGGGCGCAGGATCTTCTGGGCCATGCGGAACCGAACGGAGGCCCAACCGCCGTGGTCGAACGAGCGCTGGCCCTTCTTGTCGATCACCTCGAGCGCCGGAAGGCCGCGAAGGTGGCCACGCCGCGCGTGTCGATGTGCCGAACGTCAGGACGTTCGCGTCACATCCCCGCATCCGTCCGACGCGAAGTCTGGGCGAGAGACGCCGGCCGATGCGCGTTTGCCGGGCCTCGGGGACGGTGCACCGAGACCGCCCGGCTCGAATTCCATCACATCGTGCCGTTCGCCCTCGGCGGTCCGGCGACTGCGGCCAACATCGCGCTCCGATGCCGCGCGCACAATGGGCACGAAAGCCAACAGTGTCTTGGACAGTGGAGCCGCGCGGGCGATCGGTGCTGAGGGGCGCAAACGTGCTGACGCCGATCGTCCGTCGCCCCGAACACACGGGCAGAACTTCACGTTCCTGGTGGCGATGCGGGCCCGTTTCGGATTCATCGTTGATATCCTGCGCGGCAATCTCCTGCTGCACCTGCCGTACAAGGCGCTCTTCGATCTTTCGCCAGACCGGGTGACCTTCTTGTCCCGCCTGTTTTCGCGGCCTCCTCCCACTCTTCCCGACACGGCTACGGTCGCGGATCTCCTGGACGCGTTTGTCAACACATCCACCGACAGTGAGGCCGTCCTCCGTCAGAAGATGGACGATGTACGCAGTGTGTTGTCAGGCCGTTTCGCATCCCTTTGACGGGTGAGGACATCGCCGCCATCGAGCAGGCGTATCAGACGTTTCGTCGGTTGGACCCCAGTCTGGGCTATGCAACCACGTCAGTCGGTCAGCCAATCGGGGAGGCGGCTTACGCCAACTTGATGAAGCAGCGCGGCGCTCGGGGCGAGCCGCTCAGTCACCTCGGAACGGAAGAGAGCTACCAGCCACTGGGTTAGGCGTCGTTGACTCATAGTCTTGACTGGTAGGCCTGTGTCCTGACTCGCCTCCTTTCCTAGGGACGACAGACGCCTCTCGAACAGTCTCCGATCAGCTCCTGTTTGTCGGCCTTGCGGAAAGTCGTGGATGTGACTCCCGCGGCTTGATTCCCGACAAGGATCGTCGCGCGAAGTTCATACGTTCCAGCCGGGAGCAACGCGACGGAGACTTGGGTCTGCGCGTTCAGCCGATTCTCGGCAAGAGCTGCGGCAACTGTGTGCTCAGCTACGGTCCGGCCCGACTCCGTAACGATCGTCCAGGTCACGCGGACATCTGCGGGCGGCGCGGTGCCCGCGGTGGGCGCGACCTCGAGCCCCATCAAGAGGCTGCTCGCAGCCGCGGGAACCTTTTCCAAGGACAAGAACTGAGGCTTGCCATCCGTCCCCGTCCAGGCCGTCAAGATGTCGCTCGTTCGAAAGGACCCAACGCGGTTCAGTTGCGCCACGACCGGTAGGTCCAGACTGCCGACGTGGCCTTGTGCGTCGGCAATACCAACCCGCAGGCGATACGACGAGGACGGCACGGGAATCAAAAACGAGAGTCGATAATTGCCCCCACCGCCTTGGGCCGAAAGCGTATGTCTGCCCGTTCGGGACTTCCCCTTCTCGTCAACGACACTGAACAGCACGGTGAGCGGTCCCGGCACGCTTGCTGGGACTTCGACGTTCACGCCGAGAGCAATTTCGTCCGTCGTCTTGCCAGGTCGCATCACCGTTCCGACCGCAATAGGCACGCCATACTTCGGTTCACCTCCAGTCACGACCGCCTGAAGCTGGGCGTCGACGGAGATTGGCGCCGCCAGCGCCTCCTGCAGCGCCACACGATTGGCTCGCACGGTGACGTCCGAACGTTTCACGCGCGCCGACAGTTTGAACTCCCGGCCGGGCGCGCTTCCGGGTGGCGCCTCTACACCCAAGTGGTAGACCGAAGAGATTGCATCGGTCACAAAGCCGAAGAACCGGTCCGGTTGGCCGATGACGTGGTAGAAGTCGCCGCCGGTGGCACCAGCGATATTCTCGATGCCCTGACTGAGGGCCTGCCCATCATCCCGAAGGACCTTCGCTCCGTCGGACGTACGAACCGTCATACTGATAAGGTCCGGATCGGGATAGAGAACGCTCAGATGGACGCCGGCCCTCGCGGCCTCCCGTTCAATATCTCTGATATCCACCGCTTGGCGCTGCCCACGAGTAAACATGATCAAACCATCGGAGAGGATCACGAGGGCCTTTTCACCGGCGACGGGTCGCATGGCGTTGATCACGGCCTTATAGCTGGCCATCTGCATGTCCGTCGTGCGCTGTGTCAGGGAAGCGATCTGTCGCGCCTTTAGGGCGACGTCATCGGCACACTGACCTTCCAAATCACGCGGGGAAGCCGGTCGACCATTCAGACAGTCTCGTTCGACCACACTGACAAATAGCAATCGGTTTCCGCCTTCTATCTCCATGGCCTCGTTGATGCCAACGACCACGTCTGGTGGCAGACTCCGCAGATCGCTAAACCGGCCCACTGCGTGCCGGAGGCCAACCTCCACGGCCGGGTGATCGTACGTGGGGTTGACGGTCGCCTCCCCACTGGTCGTCGTGAAACCCACGAGATCCGATTCCGGAAGGTTCGCCACAAATCGGCTCGCCGCGTGAAAGAGATCGCGGTCGCTCGTGGCCGCGATGCTGAGGTCATCGACGAGCATCACCACGAGACGTGAAGAGGGCACAGGTGTCGCGTTCGTGGCCTGTCGTTCGCCTGTCGCGTTCACGGCGTGTCTCGCCGGAGCGGCCTGGTAGTCGACGGTCTGCACTGTTTGCACGTGCCCGTCGAGCGTGATTTCGAAATCCTCGGCCGTCAACCCGGGGACCGGCTTGCCAGCGGAATCGAGAACCCTGACATCCACGCGCACAAGGGCCGTACCGCCGCGAAAGATAGGGGTCTGCGATGTCTGCTGTCCAGATAGGACTATCGTACTCGCCAAGACTGCCGCGACCAGAGTCTGGAGACGATACATGTGGCCTCCGTGCCGGCAGGAACCGGCTGCAGCCGACATTCTACGCTCACCTCATAGAAGGCCGCATTGGCGGCCTTTCTGGCGATCTTGCGACCGGCCGCGGTTGCACCTTCTGCAAGACACAACGGGCCGGATGAGCTACTTCCTCGTCCGCGTCCTTCTTCTTGTCCAGCCCCTAGATATGCAGACCGGTCGCGACCTGCGGTTTGCCCTCCTTGAGCACCACTTGACGGTAGAGCTCGGCCATGCGCTGGTTCTTCTGCTGCGCCTTGCGGGCGCGCAGTTCGTGCTCCTCGCACCACTTGGTGAGGGTGGCCGTCATGTGCATCTTCTCGATGATGTTCCGCCAGCCGACGCCCGGGTCCAACCGGGCGTTGGGCGTCGGCCGGCCTCGGGGTTACTCGGATCGGAGCGTCACGATCGGGTCGATCCGCGACGCGCGCCGCGCCGGGACGTACGCTGCCAGGGCGGCGATCACGGTCATGCCGGCGGCGGCCAGGCCGAAGGCCATGGGGTCGAGCGGCGCCACGCCGTACAGCCAGACCGCGACAAGACGCGTCGCCCACGCCGCAACCAGCAGGCCGATTGCGACCCCGGAGAGCGTGAGCCAGAGTGCCTGCGACAGAATGAGCCGCGCGATCCGGTCGCCGCTCGCGCCAAGCGCCATCCGCACGCCAATCTCGCGCCGGCGTTGCGTCACCCACCACGTGATCACCGCGGCCAGCCCGAGTCCGGCCAGGCCAACGGCTATCGCCGCGAACGCTCCGAACAGCCACGCGCCGAACCTGGGTTGTTGAACCGCGCGATCGAGTGATGCCTGAAGCGGCTCGATTCGATCCACCAGCTGTCCCGGACGCAGCGTGGAGGCCAGCGTCGAAATCTGCGTGGGCAGGTCGCGAGGCGGCGCTCCGGCGGTGCCGACAATGAAGTACATCAGCGTCGATCCGCCGCCCTGCGCATAGGGGATGTACAGCTCGGGCCGCTCGACGGTATCCGTCCCCCAGCTGCGCGTGGTGTGTATCACGCCGACGATCTGCCGGCTGGTGACGACGCCATCCGGCGACCGGACGTCGACGGCCTGGCCAATCGCGTCAGCGCCCGGCCAGAACTTCCGGGCGGCGGCCTCGTTGACCATCATCACGGGCGGCGAGCCGCTGCGGTCACGCTCGTCGAAGAGGCGGCCGCGCACGAGCATCATGCCCATATCCTCAAAATACCCTGGCGTCGTCCAGCTCGCCCAGATGTCGGTCGGCGTCGCGCTGATAGTGATCCGCGCAAGCTCAGTGTAGCCCCACAGCGGCAGGTAGGACGTGGCGCTCACCGTCCGTACACCCGGCATGCGGCGGATGCCGTCGATCATGTCGTTCACGAAGCGCTCGCGAGCAGGGTCCGGCGTCCACGCGCCGCCCATCAGCACCTCGGCGACCGTGCGGTTTTCGGTACGGAATCCCGGATCGGTTGGACGAAGGACGAGGAACGTCCGGAGCATGAGCACAGCGGAAATCAGCAGCACCACCGACAGCGCGACTTCGGTGACCACGAGCCCGCGGCGAATCCACACCGCGCCGCCAGCGACGCGAGAGGACGACTGATTCAGATCGTGCGTCACTGATAAGCGCATTGCCTGCAGCGCCGGCACAAGCGCCACGCTGACGCCCGCGACGATGGCCGCGACGAGCGTTACGGCCAGTGTGCGACCGTTGAGCGCGATCTCCCGCACGTGCGGCACGTTGGCGGGAATCATCGACACGATCGTCCGCAGGACCACCTGCGCGGCGATGAGACCAGCGCCGGCGCCGAGCAGGCTCACCAGCAGATTCTCGACCAGGGTCTGGCGGAGGATGCGGCCGCGCGTCGCGCCAAGCGCCAGGCGGATCGTCATCTCCTTGCGCCGGCCGATGAGCCGTTCGAGCTGCAGGTTGGCGACGTTCGCACACGCGATGAGCAGCACGCAGCCGACGGCGCCGAGCAACGCGAGAAATGGTGCGCGCACGCCCTCGAGCTGGATGTCGTCGGCGCGATCGAGGACGACGTGCGACGGTTGCGGGGCGCCGTCCGCGCGCGGCAGATGCGCGGCGATGCCCATCGCGTCGAGCTCGGCCATCGCGGATTCGAGCGTCCGTGACGGCCGCACGCGGGCCACGGCGTTGATCATGCTGTTCGGCGACCGCAGGTAACAGCCCGCCGCATTGCGCTGGCCAATGGATGTGCCCAGCGACGTCCACGCGTCGGTGCGATTGCGGAGGTGCGCGCCGAGATAGCCCTCGGGCATCACGCCGACGATCGTCAACGCGTTGCCTCGCAGGGTGATCGTGCGACCGAGGACGTCGGGATCGCCGCCGAAGTCTTGTTGCCAGAGGCGATAGCCGATCACGATGACCGGCGGCGCGCCGGGACGGTCGTCAGCGTCCACGAGCGTCCGGCCGAACAGTGGGCCAACGCCGAGCAGGCCGAACATCGACGGCGACACGCACTCGACGTCGATGCGGCGCGGCTCGCCGTGACCGGTCATCACTGCGAGCGATCCGCTCAGGCCCGCGACGGCCTCGAACATCGGCGCCTGCGCGAGCACGGCAAGGTCGGCCGCCGGAATCGCGTTCGTCACGGGCGTTCCTGGCGCCTGTTCCTGGATGGCGGCGATGCGGCCGGCGTCGCGATACGCGGAGCGCAGCATGACCGCGTCGATCACGCTGAACATCGCCGCGTTCGCGCCCGTGCCGAGCGCAAGCATGAAGACCGCGGCCGCGGTGAAGCCAGGTGACCGCGCCATCATGCGCAGGGTGAAGCGCACGTCGCGCCAGATCCCGCCGACATGCTGCGCGATCGCCGTGCGCACGAGATCGGGCAGCTCGCGCGACCACAGACGTCCGCGCGCGCCGCCGGCGAGCTCCCGATCGCGATCGCGGAAGTCGAGCGCCATGCTGTCGCCAAATTCGCCGCGGAAGTCGCGCGGCAGCAGACGCAGCAGCCGGCGATACACCCGCACGCCGAGCGAGTCGCGCCGGCTCGTCACGACGACCGCCTGGACAGCGCGCCCACCGACTTCGCGGCCGCCACCATGGCCTGGAGGCGATCGGTTTCCGCCGCGAGCACGCGGTGGCCAAAGTCCGTCAGCCGGTAGTACTTCCGCCGCTCGTCGTCCTCCCCGGCAGCCGGGCGCTGGTGCGACTCCACGATGATGCCGTCCGCGAGCAGTCGCTTGATCATCGAGTACAGCGTGCCCGTGGAGAGCTCCACCGACCCGTCCGTGCGATCGGAGACCGCCTTCAGGATGGCGTAGCCGTGGCGCTCGCCCTCCGCCAGGGCGACCAGCACGTGGAACATCGCGGCGGTGAGGGGCAGTAGCAGCGCGGGGTCTCTCGGGCGTGTCACGATATATCGTTAGACGCCACAGTTGGCCGGGTGGTTGGGTGGCCCGACCGGGACGCGCGGTAGACTCACGCGATGCCCTCCAACATCGGCTTCATCGGTCTCGGGGTGATGGGCCGCCCGATGGCCAAGCATCTCATCGACAAAGGTCATCGGCTGGTCGTGCTCAACCGGAGCCGGGCCCCGGTGGACGCTCTGGTGGCCGCCGGGGCCACGGCTGGCGCCAACCCGGCCGACGTAGCCCGTCAATCCGAGGTGATCATCACCATGCTGCCGGACACGCCTGACGTCGAGCGCGTGATTGCGGGTGAGGGCGGGGTCCTCGGCGGCCTGCGTCCGGGTGCGATTGTCATCGACATGAGCAGCATCTCGCCCGTGGCGACACGGGTGCTTGCCGAGCGCGTCACGTCGGCGGGCGGCACGATGCTCGACGCGCCGGTGAGCGGCGGTGAGATCGGCGCCGTCAACGCCACGCTCTCGATCATGGTGGGCGGCGCGCCGGCCGCCTTCGAGAAGGTGCAGCCGATTCTGGCCTGCATGGGCCACCCCGAGCGCATCGTGCACGTCGGACCGGAGCCGGGATCGGGACAGATCTGCAAGGTGTGCAACCAGATGGCCATTGGCGGCGCATTGGCGGGCGTCAGTGAGGCGCTGGCGATGGCGCGAAAGGCCGGCGTCGATCCGGCGAACGTCCGAAAGGCGCTGCTCGGTGGCTTCGCGTCGAGCCGCGTGCTCGAAGTGCACGGCGAGCGAATGCTCAACCGGAATTACGCGCCAGGCTTCCGCACGAAGCTCTACCAGAAGGATCTGCGGATCGCGAACGAGACGGCGGCTGCCAATGGCGTCGCGATTCCCGCGACGGCGCTCGTCACGCAGCTCGTCAACGCGCTCGTGGCATCGGGCGGGGGCGATCTCGATTACTCGGCGATGGGCACCGTGCTGTTCCGGCTGGCGGGACTCGACGCCTGACGCGGCCCGGCGGCCGTCAACTCGGAAGCTTCTTGATCAGCGCGGTCGCCTTGCGGAACCAGGGCCGCTCGAGCCGCTGCATGTACCGCGGCATCGACGGCTTCCTGGCGAGGATCTTCTGCGCCCACTCGCGCGCTTCCGCCGGCCGCTGCTGCGCCGCCAGGAAGCTTGCGTAGTTGTAGTACGTCTCGGACAGCGTGGTCGCCGCGATCGCTTGTCTGAACAGCGCGTCCGCGCGATCGTTCTGGCCGGAGAGCGCGCACGCGTGCGCCAGCAGCCCGATGGCGCGGTGAAAATCGTAGTTGGCGTCGGTGGCGACCACGTGATCGAGGTCGGTGACGGCCGCGGCCGCGTCGCCGAGCGCGATGGCGGCCAGCCCGCGCCGGTAGATCGCGTCGAGCGAGTCCGGGCGAGACGCGATCACCTGGTCGTACAACCCGCGGGCCTTGGCCTGCTGTCCCTCCTCGAGATACAGATCGGCGAGCTCCTCGAGATTGCCGACGGCGGGATTGTCCTTGATGATGGCCTCGAGCTCGATCGCGCGCCGGCGGCGCGACATGCCGGCAAACGCGCCGCGGATCAGCACGACGTCGGGCAGCACCTCGGCGGCGATGTAGACGAGCGCGCCGAGTCCTCCGCCGATCACGATGACCCACATCCAGTAGCCGTCAGGACGGCGGCGGATGAAATGCACAATCGCGATGGCCTGGAGGATGATGCCCCACGGATAGAAGAGTCCGCTGAGCCACATCGACGTCGCGGACTATAACATGCAGGGATGCGGCGCCCCGGCCGCCGCAGGCGCCGGAGCGATCCGCGATGACCGCAGCGAAACCCGCGTCGTTTCCCGAGTGGCTCGTGCCCATGGCCGCGACGCTGACCGACCGGCGCTTCACCGGACCGGAATGGACGTTCGAGCGCAAGCTCGACGGCATCCGCATGCTCGCGTTCAAGCAGGGATCGGACGTGCGGCTGCGATCCCGGAATCAGCTGCCGCTCGACGGCTCGTACCGGGCCGTCGCCGACGCGATTCGCCAACTGCCAGTCGGCGACGCGATCTTCGACGGCGAAGCGACCGGCGCGTGGGGTCGTCAGGGCGACGCCGACTATCACGTGTTCGACGTGCTCTGGCTGGACGGCCGCGATCTCACGGCGCTGCCGCTCGAGGTCCGGCGTCGGGCACTCGACGCCATCGAGTTTCGCCCGCCCGTGTCGCGCGTTGGCGAGCTTCGCGACGCCGCGCCGTGGGAGCGCGCCTGCGCCGAAGGCTGGGAGGGCGTGATCGCCAAGCGCCGCGATTCGATCTACGAGCACCGGCGATCGCCGCACTGGCTGAAGATGAAGTGCGAGGAATCGCAGGAGCTGGTCGTGGGAGGATTCACCGACCCGCAAGGCGTGCGCGTCGGCCTTGGCGCGCTGCTCGTGGGCTATTTCGAGAAACCGGACTTCTGCTTTGCCGGCAAGGTCGGCACGGGATTCGACACGTCGATGTTGCGCGACCTGCGCGCCCGGCTCGACCGCCTCGAGATTCCCGCGCCGCCGTTCACGAAAGGCAAGGGGCTGCCGCGCAAGGGCGCGCACTGGGTGCGGCCGGAGGTCGTCGTCCAGGTCGCGTTCATCGAGTGGACGGGACACGGCAAGCTTCGCCATCCGCGATTCCTCGGACTGCGCAACGACAAGTCGGCCGCGGACGTCGTCCGGGAGCGGCCGTGATCACGCATCCGGACAAGATGCTGTTTCCCGCCGACGGGATCACGAAGGGCGATCTGGCCGCGTACTACGAGTCCGTGTCGTTCGCGCTGCTGCCGCACATCCGCCGGCGGCCCGTGACGATGGAAAGGTTTCCGGCCGGGATCGACAAGGAAGGCTTCATCCAGAAGGACGTGTCCAGGGGATTCCCGGCGTGGCTGAAACGCGTGACCGTCCCGAAGAAGGGCGGGGTCGTGCATTATCCGCTCGTCACCGACAAGCGCTCGCTGCTCTGGATCGTCAATCAGAACTGCATCACGCCGCACGTCTGGATCTCGCGCGCGCCGGCGCTCGATCGACCCGACCTTTGTGTCTTCGATCTCGATCCGTCCGAGCACCGGCCGGACGTGCTGCGGCGCGTCACGCTGGCCGTTCGCGACCTGCTCGAGGAGGTCGGGCTGCGCGCCTGGGTCAAGACGTCCGGCTCGAAGGGCTTCCATATCGTGGTGCCGGTGGGCGGCCGCGCCAGCCATGCCGACGTCGGCCGGCTCGCGCAGCTCGTGGCCAGGACCTTGATTGCGCGCGATCCGGCGCATCTGACGCAGGAGTTCAGCAAGGCCGATCGCGGCGGCCGTATTTTCGTGGACGTCGGACGCAACGCGCCGGGGGCGACGTTCGCCGCGGCGTATGCCGTCCGCGCGAAGCCCGGCGCGCCCGTGTCGGCGCCCTGCACGTGGGCGGAGATCGAACGTGGCAAAGTCGCGCCGCAGACAGTCACGCTCCGCAACATGGGCGCGCGGCTGGACAAAGTCGGCGATCTCTGGGCGGACCTGCCGAAGCAGGCGCGATCGATCCGTCGCGCGATCGCCGCGCTGTCTGCCGCCGGGCGCTGACGCGCGTCAGATCACGCCCGCGAGAATCGGCGATCGCTCAACGCGGCCAGCGGATCGATCCTCGACGCGCGCAGCGACGGCACGAAACACGCCAGGGCGGCGACGAGGCCGAAGAACAGCGCGACCGATCCGTACACCAACGGATCGAGCGGCTGGACGTTCGACAGCAGCGTCTGGATCAGGCGCGCGGCGCCGGCCGCGCCAGCCAGGCCAACAATGACGCCGACGCCGACGAGCTTGAGACCGCCGCCCATGATGAGCGCGAGGACCTGCTGCGGCCGGGCGCCGAGCGCCATGCGAATCCCGATCTCGCCAGTGCGCTGCGCGGCGGCGTACGAGACAACCGAGTACAGTCCAATGGCCGCGAGCACCAGCGCGATCGCCGCAAAGATGGCCGTCAGCGCGGCGACAATCCTCTGCACGCCCAGGCTCTGCGCGAGCAGTGCGTCGAGCGACTGGAAGAACGAGATCGGCTGATCGCGATCGACTTCGGCGACGGCCGCCGCGATGGCGTTCTGGAGCGACGCCGGATCGGCCGTCGTGTGCGCGGTGACGTTCATCGCCGGCTTACCCATCTGCCGGATCGCGTAGTAGATCTCGTCGGGCACCGGCGCGCTGAGGCCCGCGCTCCTGACGTCCGCGATGACGCCGACGATCTCGTGCGCGATCTCCGCGTCCTTGCCCCGCAGCAGCCGGTGGCCGAGCGCCGATTCGTTGGGGAAGAGCCTCCGCGCCAGCGCCTGATTGATGATGCACACGAGCGGCCCGCCCTGGCGGTCCTGCGCGTTGAACGCGCGGCCCTCCACCAGCGAGATGTGCAGCATCGAGAAGTAGTCCTCGCTCACCACCTGGAAGTTGGCCAGTGCCCGCTGCGCGAGCGGCAGCACCTGCTGCCCGGCCACGGTGTACGGCGCGCGCGGGTTGAATCCCGGCAGCGGCAAACCGAGGCTGGCCGCGGCGTGCGTGATCTGCGGGTCGACGCGAAGCTGCTCGATCACGCGCTCGAAGAACTCCGCCTGTTCGGGCGGCGTGGCGTACTTGCCGGCCGGCACGCCCACGAATGCCGTCGCCACCCCGGCCGGCTCGTAGCCCGGCGGCGTGCGCTGCAGCGAGAGGAAGCTCAGCAGGAGCAGGCTCGATCCGACCAGCAGCACGACCGACAACGCGACTTCGCCCACGATCAGCACCGACCGCAGGCGGCCGCCGCGCGCGCTCGAGGACCCGCGCGTCGCGTCCTTGAGCGTGTCCACGAGCGACGCTTTCGACGCGTGCAACGCCGGCATCAGCCCGACCAGCACCGCGCTGACGAGTGCGACGGCGGCGATGAACGCCCAGGCGCCAAAATTCAGCGTGAACGTCGTGTTCGGCGGCACCTGCTGCGCGACCGCGACCTCGATGCCTTTCAGCGCCAGCCGCGCCAGCAGCGCGCCAATTGCGCCCGCGGCGACGGCATACGTCACGCTCTCGCTCAGGAACTGCCGGACAATCCGGCCGCGCGACGCGCCCAGCGACTGCCGCACGGCAATTTCCTTCTGCCGTCCGGCAAGCCGCCCGACGAACAAGCTGGAGACGTTCGCGCACGCGATCAGCAGGACGAAGCCGACCGCGCCGAGCAGCGTGTAGAACGTCGGCTTCAGATTGCCCACGATCGAATCGACGTAGTCGCGCGGATAGCTGATGTTCGCCGCGTCGAGCTTGGCCGGGAAGCGCTCCCGATACGCCTGGCTGGCCGACGCCAGGTCGGCACGCGCCTGTTCCAGCGAGACGCCCGGCAGCAGCCGGCCAATCATCTGCGAGTAGCCGGCGCCGACGTCCACCTGCATCGGCGTGAGGCCGCCGACCTCGAATACCCTCGGCGCAAAGACCTGCACCGCGCCAAACGGCTGGCTCAGATGCGGAGGCAGCACGCCGACGATCTGCCAGGCCTGACCGTTCAGCTGCACCGTCTGACCGACGATGCCCTCGCGCTGTCCGAATTGCGTGACCCACAGCTCGTGGCTGATGATGCACACGGGCGGGCCGTTCGGTACGTCGTCCTCCGCCGTGAAGTCGCGCCCGCGCGCCGGCAGGACGCCGATGGTACGGAAGAATCTGGCGCTCACGCGGAGGCCGTTCAGCTGCGTCGGGTGCTCGCCGACGCCGGTAAGCGTGAAGTTGTCGAACGCCGACGTCGCCAGCGATGAGAACGACCTGGTCGATCGCTCCAGCTCGACGAAGCGCGGCCACGAGACGGCGGGCGCGTTGAAATTCGCCTGCGTGTTGTTGGACCAGATCGCGATGAGCGACGACGGCTGCGGCAGCGTGATGGGACGAAGGATGAGCCGGTCATAGACCGAGAACAGGGCCGCGTTCGAGGCGATGCCGACCGCGAGCGTCAGGATTGCGACGGACGAGAACCCGGGACTGTTCACGAGCGAACGTACGACGGCCTTGGCGCTGGTCATAAGGTCTTTGGTGGCTGCACGGCGTGTGCCAGCCGCCCGGTCGTCCAACGGCCGGCCGCGTGGTGCGGGCGGTGGCGCTGGCGGCCGCCGAGACCCATGAGCGGCACGACGCGGTCTCGGATTTGGGACGTGGGCGAGAGGCAAACGTGGAAGTGCATCTGATTGACGGCACGTACGAGCTGTTCCGGCACTTTTTTGCCGTGCCCTCCGCGCGGGACGCGGACGGCCGCGAAGTGGGGGCCGTGCGGGGCGTGCTGTCGTCGATCCTCGGCATGACGAAGCACGGCGCGACGCATCTCGGCGTGGCGACCGATCACGTGATCGAGTCGTTTCGCAACGGGTTGTGGGCGGAGTACAAGACCGGCGAGGGCGTTCCTCCCACGCTGCTCTCGCAATTCGCGCTGCTCGAGGAAGCGCTCACCGCACTCGGGGTGGTCGTCTGGCCGATGGTCGAGTTCGAGGCCGACGACGCTCTGGCGTCGGCGGCGGCGATCGTCGCGCGCGATCGCCGCGTGACGCGCGTGTTCATCTGCACGCCGGACAAGGATCTCGCGCAGTGCGTGCGCGGGACCCGCGTCGTGCAGCTCAATCGACAGACCCGCGAAATACGCGACGAAGCCGGCGTCGTCAAACGCTTTGGCGTTCCGCCGGCGTCGATTCCCGACTACCTGGCGCTCGTCGGCGACGCGTCTGACGGGTACCCGGGTTTGCCCGGCTGGGGCGCGAAGTCCACCGCGGCCGTGCTGGCGCGCTTTGGGCATCTCGAAGCGATTCCCGCCGACTACCGCGACTGGCACGTGAACGCCAGCAGTCCGGCCAGGCTCGCCGAGACCCTGGCGCGCGATCGCGATCGCGCCGTGCTGTTTCGCACGCTCGCGACGCTGCGCGGCGATCTGCCGCTCGTCGAATCGGTGGACGACCTCGAGTGGCGCGGCCCGACTCGCGCCTTTGCGGCGTTCGCCGCGCGGCTGGATGCCGCCCGCACTCCCGGCCGCTGAGTGTGTACAGCGCGGGTCGTACCCTTCATAATGGTGTGTCGCCAGCCCGGCTGGCCCAGTCGCAAGGAATGGAGCATGCTCGCACGCACGCGTGGATGGGTGGAGTCCTGGGATCGCATCAAGGACCGGCCCGAAGATGAATTGAAGGAGTACCTCGTCAAGAAATGCCGCAACGGTTTTCAGATGGCCAAGAAGCCGTCGCGCAGCCAGCGCGATGCCTGGGTCACGCTGCTCGCCGAGGCCGACAAGAGCAAGGATCAACTCAGTCCGCTCGCGATGCGCATGGTCGATCACGTCCGCCGGCGTCTTCGCGACGAGGGCTACGACTTCGAGCTCAATCTCGACGAAACGGGCGGCGTCGCCTACGTCGAGGTCCACTTCAAGACGCTCGTGAAAAATTCGAGCACTGGGCAGTGAGATCGGGCATTAGGCATTGGGCATTGGAAGGACCCTGGACCTCACCCATCGCAGGCCTCCGCGCGCTCGAGGAGCAGCGCGCGTTCGCGGGCGTTCTGCGTCATGCCGGCCGCGCGTTCGAACGCGATGCGCGCTTCGGCGGTCCGGCCGAGCTTGGCGAGCAGATCGCCGCGGACGCTGGGCAGCAGGTGGTAGCCCTTCAGCGCCGGATCGGATTCGAGCGCCTCGACAATCGTCAGGCCAGCCGCGGGCCCATCGGCCATGGATACGGCGACGGCCCGGTTCAGCTCGATGATGGGTGAGGGCTGCAGCCGGCCGAGCTCGGCGTACAGATCGGCGATGCGCCGCCAGTCCGTCTGTTCCGCGCGCCGCGCCCGCCCGTGACACGCGGCGATCTCGGCCTGCAAGCGGTACGGCCCGGCCGGTCCGACCAGCCGCCGCGCGCGTTCGAGCGCCTCCAGGCCTCGGCCGATCAGCAGGTAGTCCCATCGCGATCGATCCTGATCGAGGAGGCGAATCAGCGCGCCGCTCGCATCCGTGCGCGCGCGAACGCGCGAGGCCTGGACCTCCATGAGGGCGACGAGGCCGTGGACTTCCGGCTCGTCCGGCGCGAGTCCGGCGAGCACGCGGCCGAGGCGGAGCGCGTCCTCGCACAGCGCCGGCCGCATCCAGTCGTCTCCGCGCGTCGCCGTGTACCCTTCGTTGAAAATGAGGTAGATCACTTCCAGGACCGACGACAGTCGCGCGGCGCGCTCCTCGCCGCGCGGCACTTCAAACGGCACGCGCGCGTTCGCCAGGGTCCGCTTGGCTCGGACGATGCGCTGCGCGATCGTCGGCTCGCTCGCCAGAAACGCCCGCGCGATTTCCTCCGTCGTGAGCCCGCCCAGCAGGCGAAGCGTCAGCGCCACCCGGCCCTCGGTCGGCAGCACGGGATGGCACGACGTGAAGATCAGCCGCAGCAGGTCGTCGCCGAGGTCGTCGTCCAGGGCGGTCTCGAGATCGGCCACGGCCTGCCGCTGCCGGGCGTCGAGATCACGGCCGATCTCCGCGTGTTTGCGCTCGAGCATCTTTCGCCGGCGCAGCCGATCGATCGCGCGATGCTTCGCCGTGGCGGTCAGCCATGCGGCGGGATTGTCGGGGACGCCGGATGCCGGCCATTGTTCGAGCGCGGCGACGAGCGCGTCCTGCGCCAGTTCTTCCGCGAGGCCGACGTCGCGGACCATCCGCGCGAGGCTGGCGATGACCTTGGCCGATTCGATGCGCCAGACCGCGCCGATGGCCTGATGGGTGTCGGCAGCCGTCACGGCTACCGATCACACCATCATCGTTGGGCCGCGGCAAGCGGCGGACCGTGCCTACGGCTTCGACTCCATCTGCTTGCGGATGCGCTCTTCCTGCGCGCGTAGCTCCGGCGTGAACTCCGCACCGAAGTCGTCGGCCTCGAAGACCTGGCGCAGCTCGATCTCGGATTCACCGTCCGGGAACGGATTGGGGCAGCGCTTCACCCACTCGATGGCTTCGGCTTTCGATTTCACCTGCCAGAGCCAGAAGCCCGCGACCAGTTCCTTCGTCTCGGCAAATGGACCGTCGGTCACCGTGCGCGTCTTGCCCGAGAACTTCACGCGCGCGCCCTTCGAGCTCGGCTGCAGCCCTTCGGCGGCCAGCAGGATCCCGGCTTTCGCCAGATCTTCGTTGAATTTACCCATCGCGGTCAGCAGCTCCTTGCTCGGCATCACGCCGGCCTCGGACTCCTTCGTCGCCTTCACCATCACTATGAATCGCATCGTCGTCTCCCTTCGAGGTCGTCCTTCTATCTTCACGTCGAACGACGGGGCAACGGATCGACAATCGGGTCAGTCGCCTTTTCTGGCGGCGTCGAACATCGCCTGGATGCGGCGCGCCATCCGGCCACGTTATGCTGGTGGGCGCCGATCCGCGGCCCTGAGCGCCATGCTGAACCCGGACGCCACGACCCGTACGCGATCCGTCGCGTTCGCGCGCCACGCCGCGCCGCTGCTCGTCGATGGCGACCTGATCACCAGTCCGGAAACGAGAATCGGCTACCAGGTCGGACGGCTGCTTGGCGCCGGCGGGTTCGGTCAGGTCTTTCTCGTCAAGCGCGTCGGGTCGTCGTCGGTCGTGCCGGACGTGCTGTGTCTGAAGGTCAGCACGCGCATCGACGGCTGGCTCCGCGAGGCGTACTTCGGTCAGATCCTCGACGAGCACCCGCGGGCGGTTCGCGTGTTCGACGTGTTTCCGCTCATCCGCGGCGGCACGCGCCCGCTCTACTGCCTCGCGCTCGAGTACGCGCGCTACGGAGATTTGAGCGCGTACCTGCGCCAGACGGGCAAGAGCTGGCCCGAGCGCACGGCGCGTCGGGAGATTGCCGGTATCCTGCAGGTCCTGGGCAAGCTGCACCGCGGCCAGTTGCTGCATCGCGACCTCACCCCGCTGAACGTGTTCGTCTGCGACGATCGGCACCTGAAGCTCGGCGACTTCGGCATCGTCCGGCCGCAGACGAATCGCCGCGGCATCACGGCGCGCACGCTCAACGCGTCGATGGTGCCGAGCGACATGCTCGCCGACGACCCGCCGAAGTGGCGCGCGCGCGACGACGTGTATCAAGTGGGGCAGCTGCTGGCGATGTTGGTCAAGGGCGACGCGACCGAGCGTATCCGGACGTCGGAAGTCCGGCGGCTCGGCTGCAGCGACCAGCTCAAGGAGATCGTGTATCGCTGCATCGGCGAGCGCCGCAAGCGGTACGAGAGCGCCGACGAGCTGATCGACGCGCTGATTTCGCCGCCCGCGCGGTTGAATCCTGGCGTGCTCCGCTCGCTGAAGGGCGTGCACCTGGCGTTCACGGGAATCCTTACCCGGCGCCGCAAGGAGGCGATTCGTGCCGCCCGCCGGGCAGGCGCCGTCGTCCACTCCGGTCCGTCCGCCAGGACCACCGTCGTCGTGCGGGGCCGCCCGAATCCGCTGCAGGCGGCCGGCCGCGAAGGCGGACTGAAGCTGATGGAGATCAAGCGCCTGCGCGCGAAGGGCCACCGCATCACGCTCCTCAACGAGGCGCGGTTCTGGCGCCTCGCCGCCATCCGATAGCGCCATCCATCCATTGCCCCGAGGGAGTAATATCCGGGCGGCCCGGCCTTGCTGGCCGATCCCTTTCAGGAGGTCCTGCCGTGACCAACGTTCGGACAACCGCGGCCCGCCGCCGGCTGGCCGTGCTCGCGCCCGTGCTGATCGTCGCGTTCAGCTCCGGTCTTGCGCTGACCGCGCAGACGCCGGCCAGGAAGGCGCTGACCGTGGAGGACTACACGCGGTGGCGCAGCATCTCGAGCTCCGACATCTCGAGCGACGGCGCGTGGGTGGCCTACGGCGTGCAGCAGACGAACGTTGCGCCCACCGAGACGAAGCCGGTGCTGCATCTTCTGAAACTCGACACCAACCTGGACGTCGCAATTGCCGACGCGACGGGCGGCACGTTTTCCGCCGACGCGAAGTGGATGGCGTATCAGGTCGATCCGGGCGGCGGTCGTGGCGGCCGCGGCAATCGCGGCGGCGCCGCCAGCCCGGCGCCGGGATCGGACACGACCGTCAGTCAGACGACGCCGGCCGGTGGTCAGGGCGCGCAGGCTCGCGGCGGGAACACTCCGCCGACCCCGCCTCGGCGCGTCGAGCTTCGCAACCTCTCGACCGGCGCCGTCCAGTCCTGGCAGGACATCCAGTCGTTCACGTTCGCCGCAAACTCCACCTATCTGATTCTTCGGCGCCGGCCGCCGGCCCCCGCCAACGGCGCCGGCCGGGGCAGCGCCAACGCTCCGGCGGAGACCCCGGCCGGCGGCGGCGGCAACGGGCGGGGCGCGGAGACGCCGGCCGGGCCGCGGGGCGTGGACGTGATTCTGCACAACCTCGCGACCGGGCGCGACCAGCTGCTCGGCAGCGTCGGCGACATCGCGTTCAACAAGATCGGCGAGCTGCTCGCCTACACGTGGACGCCGCCGCCGCGCGACAGCAACGGCCTGTTCGTGCTCGACCTCCGCAACGGCCGCGTCAACGCGCTCGACAACGACGCGAAGATCTACGACCGCCTCACCTGGAACGACGACGGCACGGCGCTCGCGGTGCTGAAGGGCCTGGACGTGGACAAGATGCGCGAGCGGAACAACGTGCTGCTCGCCTTTCCGAACGTGCAGGCGGCGCTCGGCGAAGCCGAGCCCGCGCCCGATCGTGCTCGATCCGGCGAAAGCCGCGGGGTTTCCGGCCAACTGGGTCGTCAGCGATCGCGCGCCGCTCGACTGGAGCGACGACGACAAGCGCGTGTTCTTCGGCATGAAGGCGCAGGTGCCCGCGCCGGACACGGGCCGGCGGAAGAGCACGGACGAGGTCGCCGACGTCGACGTGTGGAACACGCTGGACGAGCGCATCCAGTCGGTCCAGATGATTCGCGCCGACGCCGATCGCAACTTCACGTTCCGCGAGGCGTTCGACGTCGTCCGCCGGCAAGTTCGTGCAGCTGGCCGACGAGACGATGCGCGATCTCGAGATCGCGCCGGACGGCCGCTGGGCCGTCGGCCGCGACACGCGCGGCTACATCTCCGACTACAAGCGCGCGGCCGCGGATATCTATCGCGTCAACACCACGACCGGCGAGCGGACGCTGATGCTGAAGAACCAGTTGGTCAACACGTCCACGGGCAGCCACACGTTCGGCATCTCGCCTGACGGCAAGTACTTCCTGTACTGGAAGGACAACAAGTACCAGGCGTACGACCTCGACGCCGGCACGACGCGGACGCTCGGCGGCGAACAGCGCCGTCAGCTTCGTGGACGCGCGAGTTCGATCATCCCGGTCCCGAAGCCGGCGTACGGCATCGCGGGCTACACGAGCGACGGCAAGGGCGTCATCGTCGAGCAGCGCTACGACCTCTGGCTGCTGCCGCTCGACGGATCGCGCGCCGCGCAACCTGACGAACGGCGCTCGGCGCGAAGAACGAGATCCGCTTCCGCTACGTGCGCCTGGAGCCGCTCGACCAGCCGGGCGGCGGCGGACCGGGCGGCGGCGGCCGCGGCGGGCGGGGCGGCGCCGCGCGCGCGACGATCGATCTGTCGAAGCCGGTCACGCTGTCGGCCTACGGCGAGTACACGAAGAAGGCCGGCTTCTACGAACTCGCCGGACGGTCAGCTGAAAGAGCTCGTCTACGAGGACGCGTCGTTCAGCACGCCCGTCAAGGCCGCGAAGGCCGACAAGTACCTGTTCACGCGGCAGACGTTCGTCGAGTTCCCCGATCTGCGCGTGTCGGGCCCGGACTTCAAGGACTCGAGGAAGATCACCGACGCCAATCCGCAGCAGGCCGAGTATCATCTGGGGCCATCGCATCCTGTTCGACTTCAAGAACAAGGACGGCCTGCGCCTGCAGGGCATCCTCGCGCTGCCCGACGACTACAAGCCCGGCGAGAAGCGGCCGATGCTCGTGAACTTCTACGAGGAGAACTCGCAGAACCTCCACCGCTATGCTGCGCCGTCGTACCTCACGGGGATGGGCATCGTCGCCGATCCAGGCGGTGAGCGACGGCTACATCACGATGCTGCCGGACGTGCACTTCCGCACCGGCGCGTCGCACAGCGACATGCTCGAGTGCGTCGAAGCCGCGACGCGCAAGGTGATCGAGATGGGCTACGTCGATCCGAAGCGGATCGGCATCAACGGCCACAGCTACGGCGGCGAGGGCGCGGCGTTCATCGGCACGCGCTCGCGCCTGTTCGCGGCCGTCGGCGTCGGCGCCGGCGTGACGGATCTCTACTACGACTTCAACCAGAACTGGGGCTGGTCGTACCAGGTGACCGGCGGCAGCGGCGCGAACGGCATCGGACTACTACCTCTACGGCCAGGGCCGTGAGGCGGTCTCGCCGTGGGACAACCCGGAGATGTACCACTTCGAGTCCGCGCTGTCGCACGTGCCCGAAGTCACCGCGCCGTTCCTCATCATGCACGGCACGTCCGATCCGACGGTCGCGTTCACCAACGGCCTCGCCCTCTACAACGCGATGCGCTACCACGGCAAGAACGCGATCCTGCTCGCGTACCCGGGCGAGGGGCACGGCCTGCGCGGCATGGCCAACCGGAAGGACCTGACGATTCGCTACTTCGAGTTCTTCGATCACTACCTCAAGGGCGCGCCCGCCCCGAAGTGGATGACGGAAGGCGTGCCGTACCTGCAGAAGAAGTAGCGCGTGCGTGCATTTACCACGTAGGGCACGTAGGCTGGCCGCGCAGCCGCCAATCACCGCCACCGCCGCCGGAGGCGGCGAGTCAGATCGACGGCGTAAAGCCTGCCGCCGTAGGTTAGTCCGGCCTGATCTGGTGACCTCGTCGCGCCGCCAGCCTACGTGCCCTACGTGGTGAAGTCGGCATCCTGGCGCTCGCCACGACCTTGTCCCACGGCAACACGTCGTAATGCATGCCAAACGCCGACTTCACCGCGAGGTGCTCGCGGGCCACGGCCTCGACAGCCTCGCCCACCTGCTGCGGCAGGAACACGAGCGGGCCGCGAATCGTGAACAGATCGCTCGTATAGAGCAATTGATGCTCCGGCAGGTACACCATCATCTGCCGCTCGCCGGTGACGGTCCGGAACGGATAGATCTCCAGCCGGTTCGCGCCGGATCCCACCATGGTCTTGCCCGAGACCACGTGAAGATCCGGACGCTTCGGCGACCGCGCGAGTAGATCCGGGTGCGTCTCGTACTTCGCCGCGAAGAGCCGCGTCAGGATTGGCACGTTCAGATCCAGCGCGTAGATCGGGATGCCGCGCGCCACGTACTCCCGCATGCCGCCCAGGTGCGGCCATGAATCCGACGTCGTGATGACCGCTTTCACGCGCGCGCCACCGAATCGCTGCGTGGCGTCGTCGATCACCTTCGCCGAGTAGCCGGACGACAGCGGCCCGTCCAGGATCACGACGCCGTCGTCCTGCTTGATCTCGACGATGTCCCAGCTGCCGGGCACGTGGACCACGCCCGGCGCGAGCTCCTTGGCGGGTCGCTGTGCCGATCCGAGCGGCGTGTCGTCGACCAGCCTCCGGTTGACGATGAACTGCTGGCGGACGTCGTTCGGGACGTCGAAGTCCGCCGCGACAACCGGCGCGTTCAGCCGCACGCGCGTGATCTCGACCGTGCCGTCCGTCTGACCGCCGGTCGTGTACTCCCAGAGCCGCGGATACCGGAGGCCCTCGGGCTCCAGCGTCCACATCCCGAACGTCACGCGCTGCGTGACGTCGCCCCACGGCGCCCAGTAGAGGTCGTACGGACGCGCGCGCGTGATCTCGACGGCCTTGGGCAGCAGCGACGGCACGTTCAGCAGCAGCCGGACGCCCGCGCCGTGGAACGTGAAGGCGACAACGTGGTGCGCGTACCCGTCGAACGTCTCGTCCGCCTCGACGCGCGCGTCCTTCGCATCGAGGGCCGCCACCACGACGTGGTCCGGACCGAGCGCGACCGGCAGGATACCGAGATCCCACGGCGTCCCGGCAGGCGTCAGCGCGCCATTGGCGCCACGCCGCAGCCCGACGTCGTCCACGACGAGCCCGGTGGTCTCCGACGTCCAGCCGGCGTTGTCCACCCAGTCGGGCGTGGCGTACCCGCGCGCGCGTGCCGTCCGGCGCACGGCGTTGGCCGGGAGGTTCCGCAGGTCGGTGAACTCCGAGTACGTGACGACCCACGGGCCCTCGGGCCGCTCGGACTGCTCACGCTGAAAGGTTGCGGAGATGCCGCTCACCTCGACGCCGGTCAGCGCGCGCAGCCTGGCTTCGCCGCCAAGGGCCTCGGCCGCGCTTTTGAGCAGAGTTGCGGGCGATGGACGGGTTTGTCCAAACCCGCACAAGACAAAGACGGACAGGAGGACAGCCAGACGCCTGATCATGGCCGGTTTAGACGGGCGATGCCCCGGTGGAGTTTCGACCAGCGGTGGCCTATCGTGGCGCCTGTCCTTCCTCTACAATGCCCCTCACGGCACGGCCGCCCGGCCCGCCGTCGCTCGTGGAGGATGACCATGCGACTTTTTCGATCCACCCGTCCCCGGACCGGCGCGACACTTGCCATCGTCGGGTGTGCGGTCCTGACGGCGACCCTGGTGACGCGCGCCGAGCAGCGCGGAGGCGCAGGCGCCGGCCCCCCCGCGCGTCCGATAGTGCCGCTGACCGTGGCGTCCTACGCGTCGCACCCGGATCTCTACTTCGGCCAGCAGGTCTCGATGATGGGCACCGTGCAGAAGAACGTCACCAAGACCACGTTCACGATGGCGCAGGGCAAGGTCACGATGGCGAATGACGTGCTCGTCATCGCGCCCTACCTCAACGCCGCGCCCGACGTGAACACCTACGTCACGGTCGTCGGCGACGCGGTGAAGTTCGATCCCGCCGACGTCGCCCAGCGTCTGAAGGACTACACGCTCGATCTGCCTCCGGACATGGTCGAGAAGTACAAGGGCCAGCCGGTGGTGCTCGCGACGAGCGTCATCAATCCGGCGAACACCGATCTCGCCAAGAAGCCGATCCGGCCGGCGACGCCCGAGGAGGAGGCGCTCGAATCGGGTGATGAAGCAAGTGAGCCCTTCGTTCACTGCGCTGCGCCAGAGTCTCGACTCGTCGACGACCAACACGGCCCTCGAGAAGGCCAAGGAGCTGAAGGGCAACTTCGGGGACGTGCAGGCGTTCTTCACCAAGCGCGGCACGACCGACGCTGTCGGCTGGGCGACCGAGGCGCAGAAGCTCGTAGACACGATCGGCATGGCCGCCGCCGCCGGCAAGTGGGACGACGCCAAGACGGCCGCGACGACGTTGAACGGGCTGTGCGGCCAGTGCCATACCGCGCATCGCGAGCGGATGGAGGACGGGACGTTCAGGGTCAAGGGATAGAAGAGAAGTTAGAAGCCAGAAGTTGGAAGTTGGGAAGTGAGGGAGTCCCGCTCGCGGCTCATGTCATGACACGGTTGCCGTGCCTCGTCGCGGGCGTCGCGATGACCGTCGCGGCGCTGAAACCGTCAGCTTCGCCTGCCCGATTCCGCTCGGGGCCGCTTCCGCCGATTCCGACCCACGCGGTCGGCGCGGGTGAAGTGCTTCTCGAGGTCCTGGTGACGCGCAGTGGTTCGGTGGGCGACGTCACGGTCCTCCGTTCCACGCCGCCATTTACCCAGCTGATGGCGACGGCGGTGGAGGCCTGGCGGTTCCAGCCGGCCGACAATCAGGGTCCCGTCGAGGCCAGGGTGCTCGTGGCGGCGCTGTTTCGACCGCCCGCCATCGCCTCGCCCACGTTGGGGACGGCCGCGACGAACGTCGCGGCGCCTGGGCGCGAGATTCCGTTTCCGACGAAAATGGTCCCGCCGCCCTATCCACCGCAGGCGGTCGACAACCGCGCCGTGCTGGTGGAAGCCGGAGTCGGACCGAGCGGCAACGTCACCGAGGCGAAGTCGGTCGGCGCGGCTTCCGGTTTCGACGATGCCGCGGTCCAGGCGGCGCGTGCGTGGCTCTTCCGCCCCGCTGAATCCGCAAGCGGGCCCGTGTCGTCGATTGCCTACATCGTCTTTGGATTTCGCCAGCCGGTGGCGACGGCGACACCACTTCCTGCATTCCCTCACCTCTACGACAAGTGAGAGGGGCGTAAGAACACAACGGGCCGGACGTCAGGTGCGATTCGCACTCGACGTCCGGCCCGTTGCTGAACTTCAAACTTCAGACTTCGAACTTCAAACTTACTTCTTACTTCTGGCTTCTCACTTCCAACTTTTCTCTTCCTACGGCACGCACGAAACGCACTTGTGGCTGTTCTTCGATCCCAGTCTTCTCGAGCAGCGCGACGGTCGCCGGGGTACGGCGAGATCCGCTGCACCGGGCCGTTGGCCATGTCGGCCGTCGTCTGGCCGCTGCGGGCGACGGCGGTCACGTCGGCGCCTTTCGAGACCAGGTAGTTGATCATCTCGTTGTCGCCGCGGGCCGCGGCGTGATGCAGCGGCGTGTAGCCGTCGTTGTCGCGCGCGTTGACGTCGGCGTGCAGCTCCTCGACCAGGTACTTCATCACCGCCATCCACGCGTCCGGCGCATGACGATGGGCGTTGCCGGCGAAGCCTTCGCCGTACTCGACGCCGGCGGCCGCGTGGATCGGCGAGCGCGCCCGGGCCCGCCGGCGGGGACCGGTAGCGGCGTTGAACTGCGCGCTGGGTCGGCGGCGGCACGTCGGCGCGATCGGCGCCGCCGGCACGCGCCGGCCGGCGCGTCCGCCGCCGCCGCGGCGCACCGGCGACGCTGCGGCGCCATCGGTCGGGATGTTCGGGATCGGCGCCGTAGGCGACCAGCAGCTTCATCGCGTCCAGATCGGTGGCGTAGGCCGCGCGCCAGAAGGCGGTCGATCCGGCGGTGTCGGCGAGGCCGCAGTTGCGATTGCCGCAGCCGCTGTAGACCAGATACCAGGGATGCGTCTTGAGTCCGCGCGTCGGGGTCGGCGCCCTTGGCGAGCAGCGCCTTCATGACGTCGAGATAGGTCGCCTTCTGCTGTTCCATCTCCTGCGGCTGCGGATAGCGCGTCCGCGGCTGCCACTGCGCGTTGACGGCCGCCCAGAGCGGCGTCGCGCCGTTGCCGCCGGCCGCGAGATTCGGGTTGGCGCCGCGCTCGATCAGGAGCATCGCGAGATCGAACTCGCCGTTGATGACGCGCCATCAGCAGCGGGCTCGATGTTCGCGTCGCCGAGCAGCCGACCTCGTCGATCTGGCGCGCCGCCGTCGAGCAGCGCCCGGACCGCCTCGAGATGGCCCTGGCGCGCGGCGATGGAGCAGGGCGCCGTCATGCCCGCCCTTGCTCGACACCGAGCCGGGTTGATCTCTTCGGGGTTGAAGCTGTTCGGCCGGCATTCGCCGCGTCGATCGCCGGCCGCCGGCCGCCGCGCCCGCCGCGGCCGCCCGCCGGCGCCTCCTCGGGCGGCGGAATCTTGCCGGAGGCGAACAGTTCGCGCGACGCCTCGATGGCCGCCTGCACCTGCGTCGGCGTCGGCGTCTGCCCCTTCGGCACCGAGCCTCGAGCACCTTCTTCTGCCAACTCGTTGGCCGCGCGATCGAGCGCCGACTGGTGGGCGATGTCGATGGTCTTGGTCTTGATCGTCGCGTCGGCGCCGCGCGCGAGCAGCAGCCGGATCGCGCCGACGCGGTTGTCGGCCGCCGCGAACATCAGCGGCGTCTGGCCCCACTCGGATTCCTTCGCGTTGGCGTCGGCGCCGTGGTCGAGCAGCAGCGTCGACGACCTCCACGCTGCCGGACGCGGCCGCGAGGTGCAGCGGCGTGACGCCGCTCGGTCGTCGTCGCTTGGCCGAGACGTCTGGCGCCGGCCTTCAGCAGCGCCTGGACGACCGCGGCGTTGCCGGCGCGGCTGGCGATGTGGAGCGGCGTGTACTGGCCGATGCGCGTGACGGCGCGCGACGTTCGCGCCGGCGTAGACGAGCATCTCGGCCATCGCGGCGTCGCCGCGCTCGGCGGCGAAGTGCAGCGCGGTCATGCCGTCGCCTCTGGCGGCGCTTGACGTCGGCGCCCTGCTTGAGCAGCGCGCGGACGGCCTCGCGGTCGCCTTCATCGCGGCGTCGGCGACCGGCGACGGCGACGGCGCGGCGCCCAGCCAGGCGGTCATCAGCAGAGCCGCGGCCGCGCGGATACGCACCAGCACACGTTTCATGACGCCAGCGCCGCTCAGAGCGAAGCAGGAGACTCGCCGAGTTCCGGCGAATCGTTCGGCGCGTACGCCGTTCTCCGACGTCACGCTCAGAGCGCGAACGTCGCCCGTGCTGTCGCCGAAGCGTCTTCATGTCGTCCATGCCCGAGCTTGTGCAGCAGCGTCAGCATGACGTTGGCCATCGGCGTGCCGTCGGCCGCCTTGATGTGCACGCCGCCCTTCGAGCTGCGCCGTTGGCGTGGCCGAACAGCACGAGCGGGCAGCGGCGGTGGTTGTGGATGTTGGAGTCGCCCATCGGCGAGCCGTAGATCACCATCGACTTGTCGAGCAGGCTGCCGTCGCCGTCCATCGTGCTCTTCAGCTTCTCGAGGAAGTACGCCATCAGGCTGACGTGGTACTGGTAGATCTTGGTGAACTCCATGATCCGGTCCTCGCGGTCGCCGTGGTGCGACGCCGGGTGGAACGGCTGGTTCGAACCGCTCTCCGGGAAGACGCGGTTCTGCGCGTCGCGGCCGATCTTGAACGAGAAGACGCGCGTCATGTCGGTCTGCAGGCGAGCGCCTGCAGGTCGAACATCAGCTTCACGTGCTCGGAGAACGAGTCGGGCACGCCGGCCGGCGCGTCGGGCAGCGCGCGCGCCTCGCCGCTGCGTGTTGTGCGCCTCGACCGTCTGGATGCGGCGCTCGATCTCGCGGACGTTGTCCAGGTAGCGGTCGAGGCGCGCGCGGTCGCCGGTGCCGAGCGATCGCGCGGACGCGCTCCACCTCGCCGCCGATCCAGTCGAGGATGCTGCTGCGCGTCTCGCGCCGCGCGGCGCGCTCTTCGGGCGTGCGCCGACGCCGAACAGCATGTCGAACACGACGCGCGGGTCGCGGATCATCGGCAGCGGCTCGCTCGGCGACGCCCAGCTGATCGAGTCGGTGTAGGCGCACGAGTAGTCGTAGGTGCAGCCGCCGGCCTGATCGAGGTTCTCGATGCAGAGCTGCATCGACGGCATCGGCGTGTCCTGGCCGGAGCGCTTCGCGTAGAGCTGATCGAGCGAGGTGCCGGCGAAGACGTCCGAGCCCTGCGTCTGCTTCGGGTGCGACTGCGTCAGGAACACCGCGCTCGAGCGGAAGTGGTCGCCGCCGATTTCCGGCAGCGCGAACGCCTCGGCGTTGCGCACGTCGGTGTTGCTGACGATCGTCATGTAGTCGCGGAACGCCTCGAGCGTGCTGAACGGATTGTCGGCGCACCAGCGTGAAGTCGCGGCCGGTCTTCTCCGGCGCGAAGAGGTACTTCGACGCGCCGCAGTTGGTGCAGCCGGCCAGACCGTGCACCTTCTCGATGCAGACCAGCCGCGTCGTGTCGGCTCGCCGCGGCTACGCGCGCGTCTGCGCCCGGCCGGGCACCATCGCGTCGAGAAACGGCAGCGCCACCGTCGCGCCCACGCCCTTGAGGAACGTCCGGCGGGGCAACGTGCTTCCGAGTCAGGTAAGTCACGGTCGCTCCTCGATAAACTGCAGATTCAGAATTCAGATTTCAGATTTCGAACCGCCGACGCGCGAACGCCGACACGTCACGGTGTCTGCGCGCACGCTCCGACCGCTTCATCTGAAACGCGTCGCTCTTGATCACGCCGAGGATGAACGAGGACATACGGTAATCGTTCGTCTCCGGCCGCCTGCGCAATCGCGCGCACCGTCGGCTGGTCGAAGTACTCGACGCGCCGGCCGAGCGCGTAGGCCATCAGGTTCTCGGTGAAGGTCCGCATCAGCGGCACCGGGCGCTTGAGCAGCGCGCGCCGCAAGCTCCGCGGGGTCTGTGACACGGGCGTGCCGTCGTAGAACGTCGCCGCGCGTGTCGAGCGGCATGCCGTTCTCGTGCATCGCGCCACTGTCGCGGTGACGTCGAAGTTGTCGAGCGCCAGGCCGATCGGATCCATGAAGCGGTGGCACGACTGGCACGCCGGGTTCTCGCGGTGCATCTCCATGCGCTCGCGCGTCGTCAGCATCTTGCCGTTCTTCGCTTCCGCCGTGTCGTCGAGCGGCGGCACGTTGGGCGGCGGCGGCGGCGGCGGCGTGCCCAGCAGCACTTCCATCACCCACTTGCCGCGCAGCACCGGCGACGTCCGGTTGGCGAGCGACGTCTGCACCAGCACGCTGCCCTGGCCGAGCAGGCCGCGGCGCGTGTCGTCGGGATACGCGACCCGCCGGAACTCGTCGCCGGCGACGCCCGGGAAGCCGTAGTGCCGCGCCAGCCGCTCGTTCACGAACGTGTAGTCGGCGCGGTAGAGGTCGAGCGACGCTGCGGTCCTCGCGCACGAGGCTGTTGAAGAACGAGCTCGGTCTCGCGTGCGCATCGCCGCGGCGCAGGTCTCGTCGTCGAAGTTCGGATAGTAGTTCGGATCGGGATGGATCTTGTCGACGTCCTGCAGCCGCAGCCACTGCGCCGCGAACCGCGTGCGAGCGCCGCCGAGCGCGGGTCCGCCAGCATGCGGCGCGCCTGCTTCTCGAGCGTGGCCGGCTGTCGAGAGCTGGCCCTTGCTCGCGAGCGCGAGCAGTTCCTGGTCGGGCGGCGCGCCCCAGAGGAAGAACGACAGCCGCGACGCGAGATCGAAGTCGGTGATCGCGGAACGTGTCACCAGGCTTCGCGGTCGCCGGCTCCTCCTCGATCCGGAAGATGAAGCGCGGGCTGGCCAGCATCGCCTCGAGCGCGGTGCGGACGCCGGTTTCGAAGCCGCCCTTCTCGGAGCCCGCGCTCGTAGAACTTCATCAGCGCGTCGGTTTCGCTCGGCGTGATCGGCCGGCGGTAGGCGCGCGTGCCGAGGTCGCGTGACGATCTGCCGCGCGCACAGCCGCTCTTCGGGCGGCGACTGTCGGCCGGCAGTGAAGATCCGCTGCCGGCTCGGCGTGTCGGAGACGCCGGTCACGTTCTTCGGCCCGCGATGATCGAGAACTGGCGGACGTGCGGCAGCGTCGTGATGCCCGTGCCGCCCGATCCGCCGCCGGCGAACGACCAGTCGTGCGGACGAATCAAATCTTCATACGGGCCGTCGGACCGGCGCACGAACGCCGCGGCAGACGACGTGCTGGCCGGCGCGAACTTTCACCGGCTCGGTCGGCATCGGAATGCCGCCGCGGCCGTCGGCGCTGCCCGACGGCTGCGTCTCGTAGCGCACGAGCGCGACACGCTCGCCGTCGATCGAGACGTCGATGTCCTCGAAGCGCGAGTTCGTTGCCCGCGACGAACTCCGGCATCGAACACGTAGTCGCCGTCGGCCGGGAAGACGTGGTCGACGACCATGCCGCCGCGCGTGCCGTACGGCGCGCCCTCGAATGTGATCCCACGGGTGCTGCGACTCGTAGGTGGACGCCGTGAACGTGCGGTCGAGCGGCTGCGCGTCGCGATCGCCCACCGCCATGCGGCTGATCTCCGCGGCGGCATTCAGGTACGCCTCGAGGAGCGTGGCCGAGAGCGTCTGCTCGTCGGCGATGTTGTCGAAGTTGGCGTTGAGCGAGTCGAGCGGGAGCCAGTCGCCGGCGTTGACGTCCAGGCCCAGCAGATCCTTGATCGCGCTCGCGTACTCGGTGCGGTTCAGCCGCTGGAACACGCGGCCGCCGGGATTCGGCGTGGCCGCGGCCGCGGCGTCGAGCCGCGTCTCGAGCGCGGTGATGAGGCCGTTGTAGCTGGCCGCGTCGGGCAGGGGCGTCGGCGGCGGCGGCATCATGCCCGCGCGCAGCTTTCGCACCATGCGCTCACCGACTTCCGGATGCTGCCCGACGTCCGCGATCTTGAAGCTCTCGAACGACAAGCCGCCGGTGTTGTCCTTGTTCTGGTCGTAGTGGCAGTCGACGCAGACTGATTGGACGAGCGTGTCGGGATCCATCGGCGCGCTCGCGCCCGGCGCGGCCTTCGCACCCTGCGAGGCCGCCTGCGCATGGCCAACCGCCAGACGCGGCGACTCGGTCCGCCCCGCCGATCGATCTGCGCCAGCGTTGACCGTGACGGCCAACGCCAATCCCGCCGCCAGCCCCCACACCCACTTTGCGCCCATCGTGTGTCCTTGCCGGATGTCAGCGTCCCGTGACGAATGCACGAATCTGGTCAATATACAGGAGTTTCGGCCACTTTGGCCCGCTCCCCCGGGGTATTCGGCACGAACTTCTCCGGTCGGAGTGTTACTACGACACCGGGTGGTCCCCCGTTGTCCGGACGCCCCGAAAACCGGCCGAAACGCCGAAGTCGTGGCCGAGCGGCCCTTGGACAGGCGGCCGCGGGCTAAACTGGGCGGCAGAAGATCATGAGCGACCCGCCCGTTTCGCGCGGCTTCCGCGGGCGCCGCCCGCCCGTGGACCCCAGCCGCATCCCGCCCGGCCAGCACGTCACCACCGACTTCCCGGTCCTGTCGGCCGGCGCCACGCCCCGCGCGCGTATGGATACGTGGCGCTTCTCGCTGCATCATGGCGATGCCGTACTAAACGAGTGGACCTGGCAGGAATTCAACGCGCTGCCGCAGACGACGGTCACGGTGGATATCCATTGCGTCACCAGCTGGTCCAAGCTCGACACCGTCTGGCGCGGCGTGACGATCGACGCGCTCTTCGACGCGGCGCATCTCGACGAGCCGCCCGCGCCGTTCGCGATGATCCACTGCGATGGGGGGTACACCACAAACGTGCCGGTCGACGACCTGCGCCGCGGTCAGGCGATGATCGCGACGCACTACGCCGGCGAGCCGCTCGCCCCCGAGCACGGCGGACCGGCGCGGCTGCTCATCCCGCGTCTCTACTTCTGGAAGAGCGCGAAGTGGGCCCGGGCGCTGCACTTCATGGACCAGGACACGCCGGGCTTCTGGGAGTCGCTCGGCTACCACATGTATGGCGATCCCTGGTGCGAGCAGCGGTACTCCGGCGACTGACGAGCCGCACGCGGTGCGGCTGGCCTGGCGCACGGCGCGCGTGCTCGAGGTCGTGAACGAGACGCCCCGCGTCCGCACGCTCGTGCTCGACGTACCGGGATGGCCGCGCCATCTCGCCGGCCAGCACGTGGACGTCCGGCTGACCGGCGAAGACGGATATCAGGCGCAGCGCAGCTACTCGATCGCGTCGGCGCCCGAGGATTCGCGCCTGGCGATTACCGTCGAGCGGCTCGACGACGGCGAGGTGTCGCCGTATTTGGCGACGGACGTGCGAGCGGGCGATCGCTTCGAGCTGCGCGGTCCGATCGGCGGGTACTTCGTCTGGTCCGCGGCGTCGCGGGCGCCGCTGCTGCTGGTCGGCGGCGGATCGGGCGTCGTGCCGCTCATGTCGATGCTGCGGCATCGCGCGGCGGCCGGCGGCGCCGCACCGGCCATGCTCTTGTACTCATCGCGCTCACTCGACGACATCATCTACCGCGACGAGCTCGATCGCCTCGCCGCGCGCCGCGACGGCCTCTCGGTCGTGCACACGCTGACGCGGCGCCAGCCCGACGGGTGGCGCGGGTACGCGCGGCGCATCGATCGCGAGATGCTCGCCGACGTCGCGTTCAACGCCGATGCGAAGCCCGTGGCGTACGTCTGCGGGCCCACGAGTCTCGTCGAAAACGTCGCGCGCCTGCTCGCCGATCTCGGCTACGCGCGCGATGCCATCCGCACCGAGCGCTTCGGTCCGACAGGGAGCTGACATGACAAGCGATGCCGCGCTGCCGCTCGATGGAAACGCCGCCGCGGGACTCCTGCGCGAGCTCTTCGCGCTCGACATGACCACGGCCATGATTACCTGCGGCGGGTGCGGACGCGCGCTGCCGATCGGCGCCGCCCGCGCGTACGGCGGGTCGATGGGCGCGATCCTCCGGTGCCTCGACTGCGAGACGGCGATTCTCCGCCTCGTCAGGACGCCGCGCGGGCTGTGGCTCGACCTGCAGGGCGCCCGCGTCCTGCACGTTCAGCTGGGCGCCGCGCCTCTATAATTGGCCCCGGTGGCGCGAACCTCGTCGCGGCGGTCGGGCAAGCGGGTGGCGGACGGGCTCGTCGCGCTCGGGTCCGCCGCCGTCGTCGCGATCTACACGGCGGGATACGCGCGCACGCGGTCCGCCGCGCAGGAGTTGGCCGACGTGGACGCCAGCCGGCGCCGGCCGGTGCAGCCGGCGGCCGCGCCGGTGGTGACGCCGTCGGTCACCATCGCGCCCGCGCCCCTGCTGAAGACGTCCGAGCCGGTACGCGAGGCGACTCCCGCCGCGCCAGCTGTCGCCAGCGCGCGCCATGTGGCGCCGCCGACCGGGCCGAAGATCTCCGCCGCGCCGAAGTCCGCCCCCACGTCCGATGACGCGGCGTCTGGAAAGGCCGCCGCGCCCGCGTTGAGGCCGAAGGCGACGTCTGGGTCCGCGGCGGCGACGACCATACTCGTCGCGACGCCATCGCCGGCCGCGACGCCGACGTCAGCCGCGACGCCGACGCCAGCCGCGACGCCGGCCGCCACGACAGCCGTCGCCAGTCCAACCGCCACGCCCGCGGTCACGCCATCGCCGACGCCCGAGACAACGGCCGCCGCGACGCCGACGCCGGCCGCGACGCCGGCGTCTTCGCCCGCCGCCGCCTCTCAGTACAAAGACGGGATGTACTCCGGCTGGGGCCGCAGCCGCCACGGCGACATCCAGGCCACGGTCGGCATCGAGAACGGCAAGATCGTCTACGCCGCGGTCACCGACTGCCGCACGCGCTATCCCTGCGACGTGATCGCGAAGCTGCCCGGCCAGGTCCTCGAGCGCCAGAGCGCCGAGGTGGACTACGTCGCCGGCGCGACGGAAAGCGCGAACGCGTTCTACTTCGCCGTCGTCCAGGCGCTCAAAGCCGCCGGGAAATGACCCGCGTCTTTACGCACACCTTCACGATCATGGACACGACCGTTACGTTCGAGGTCGTCGGTCGCGATCCGCGGCGGGCATTCGATCCCGCGCCGGCGATTGTGCGAGCGGCGGAGTGGTTCCGCCGCGTGGAAGCCAGCTGCTCGCGGTTCGATCCGGCCAGCGAGGTCTCCCGGCTCGCCGCCCGGCCAGGCGTCGCCGTCGCCGCCAGTCCGGTGCTGATCGAAGCGGTGCGCTTCGCGCTGGCGGTCGCGTCGGAGAGCGGCGGCGCGTTCGACCCGACGATCGGCGCCGACCTCGAGCACCGCGGCTTCGATCGCGAGTACCGCAGCGGTGCAGCAGTCGCGTCGGGCATTGCGCCCGATCCGCACGGGTCCTATCGCGACGTGCAGGTGGACGCCGCGCGCGGCACGATCGCGATCGCGCGGCCTTTGCTGCTCGATCTGGGCGGCGTCGCCAAGGGCCTGGCCGTCGATCTCGCGGCGCGCGAGCTGCAGCCGTTCGAGGACTTCGCCATCGACGCTGGCGGCGATCTGTACCTCTCCGGCCGGAATGCGGACGACGAGCCGTGGGCGATTGGCGTGCCGAACCCTCGCGCGCGCGGCGCGCTCATCGAGCGGCTGCGCGTCTCGAACGCGGCGGTCTGCACGTCCGGCGACTACGCGCGTCGGACGGCCGGCGGCCATCACCTGATCGATCCGCGGACGCGCCAGACCGCGGTCGAGGCGGCCAGCGTGACGGTCGTCGCGCCGAGCGCCATGGTGGCCGATGCGCTCGGCACCGCGGCGTTCGTGCTCGGCCCGATCGAGGGCCGCCGATTCCTGGAGCGCCAGGGCGTCGAGGGATTGATCGTGACGCCCGCGCTCGAGTGCATTTCTACCGGACATCTTCCTCGTGACGACCATCGCCATGAGCGCGGCCCCGCGGCAGATCGCGGCGGCGCAGCGCTTCTTCCGCACGCCTAAGGGCCTGCTCCTCCTCGTCTTCGTGGTGCTCGTCGCCTGCGCGGCGCCGGTCGAGGGGCTGCGCCTGGTCGCGCCGAATCTCCTGGCGGCGGCTGGTGTGGCCATGGCGATCGACGCGCCGATCCTGCGCTGGCGCGAAGGCGCGTGGGTGTTTCCGAGCGGCGCGATTCTCACCGGCCTGATCGTCGCGATGGTGCTCAGCCCGCACGTGGCGTGGCCGGTGGCGGCGGCGACCGCCGCGATCGCGATCGTGAGCAAGTACCTCGCACGCACGCGATCGGCCAACGTCTTCAATCCGGCCGCGGTCGGCCTCGTCGCGGCGTTTTATCTGTTCGGGACGGAGCAGAACTGGTGGGGCGCGCTGGGCGGCGCGCCGGTGCTCGCGATTGGCGTGGTCATCGCGACCGGCGCATTCATGGCCGACCGCGTCAACAAGATCCCCATGGTGCTCGCCTTTCTCGGCGTGTACTACCTGATCTTCACCGTCGCCGCCTTCGTCGGCAGTCCCGCGCTCGTGGCCGAGGTGTACCGGCCGCCGGATCTCCAGGCGGTGCTGTACTTCGCGTTCTTCATTCTGACGGATCCGCCGACCTCGCCCGTCCGGTACGGCGACCAGATCTGGTGCGCGGCCATCGTCGCGGTGGCGAGCGTGGCGGTGTTCGAGCTGCTGGGCGCCGCGCACTACCTGCTGGCGGGGGTGCTGGTCGGCAACGTGTGGGAGGCCTGGCGCCGGACGCGGCGGGCCGGGCGATAGCGTGCTTGCGCGCGGCGGGCCTGGCGGCGCATCATGAGGATGCCAGCCTTCCGTCTCGGCCTGTCGGTTCGGAGACGTCCCCATGAACACCGCACGCATCGCCTGCGTTCTGCTCGGCGTCGTGTCGCTCGCTGCGCCCGTCATCGCGCGCCAAGCCGCGCCGGCGTACGCCGTCGTCGCCACGCTGCCCTCGGCCGTCGACGGGCAGCCGCTGCGCACGTTCGCGTTCGATCCCGGCCGCAACCGGATCTACGCCGGATCGAATCGCGGCCTGTTCTGGATCGATCTGTCAGACGCACAGCCGCGCGTGAAGGGGCCGTTCGTGCGCAAGAACATCCTGCACATCGAGATCGCCCCCGAGCTGTCGCGCGTGTTCTACTCCACGCCGGACGAGGTCGGCTACGTCGATCTCGATCGCTTCGGCGAGAGCGTGCAGCTCACGCGCGACTTCGTCCCGACCGACATCGTCTATGAGCCCTCGGCGAAAGAGCTGTACGTCGCGTTGCGTGAGCCGAAGCTGCTCGTCTTCGACGCGCGCACCGGCCGCGCCGGCGACGACGTCGCGCTGCCGGGCTGGCGCGCGACACAGCTCGAGGCCATTCCGGGGCGCGTTTTCATGTCACTCGAGAACAAGGACGGACTCTACGCGCTCGACACCGCCACGCATCACGTGGCGCCCTGGGCGGTCGAGGGTCGCGTGATCACGCCGTCCTACATCGAGGCCGATCCGGCCGGGCAGTACCTGTTTCTGGCGTTCTATCGCGAGATCATCGCCATCGACGTCGCGCGTGCGACGGTCGTCGGCCGCGCGATCACCGCGCGGACGCCGGCGATTGCGTTCGACCCCGGCGAGCGCGTGCTGCTCGCCACCTGGAACGACGACCCGCCGCCGACGCGCGTCGTGGTCTTCCGGGTCGACGCCGAGGGGCTGACCGAGGCCGGGCGCTTCGAGAATCCGCGCGTCGGCGAGGTGGGCGTCGAGCCCACCGATCACGGCTTCATCCAGAACGGACACCTCGCGCTGCTCGTCTGGTCGTCGGCCGTGCGCGGCGCGTCCAGGTAGCTGGCCGCCGTTCAGCGCATCAGGCGTTTTTCGATGTCGGGCAGGGCGGCCAGGATCACGTCGCCCACCGTCTGCAGGCTGCGCGCGGCGACGTGCGCGAGGTCGTCGTCTTTCGTGTGCCACTGCGGGTAGTCGATCAGATCGATCAGGTCGATTGACGGCACGCCGGCCTCGACGAACGGCAGGTGATCGTCGCCGCCGACCGGCCCGTCCACGCTGATGAACGCGTCGCTGTGGCCGAGCTTTTTCGCCGACGCCCAGACGACCTCGTTCAGCCACTTGGCGGAGTACTCGGTCTCGGGGCGGATCTTGAGGTCGCGCGCGCCAATCATGTCGAACAGGATCATCGTCTTGATCGAGCCGAGCGTGTTGGCTTTCTTCGCGGCCTCGACGTAGTAGCGGCTGCCGTAGGTGTTGTCGGGCGCGCCGGGTCGGCCGCACGCGTCCCAGTCCCAGCAGACCGCTTCCTCGCCGTCGAACCAGACGAACTCGTAGGTGAACTCGTGCGGGCGCGTCTTCAGCACGCGCGCCAGCTCGATGAGAATCGCCGCGCTCGACGCGCCGTCGCTCGCGCCGACGAACGGAAAGTCCTTCGAGAGCTTCGTGTCGTAGTGGCCGGTCAGCAGGATGCGGTCCGCGCGCTTGCCGGGCAGCGTCACCGAGAGGTTGATCATCTCGATGGGCCCGTTCGGTGTCTGCGCCGTGAACTTCTGCTCCGCGGCGGTGAGGCCGATGGCCGCAAGCTGCTTCGTGATGTACGCGCGCGTCTCCCGGAGCGCCGCCGATCCGGCGGGCCGGGGGCCGATCGCGACCATCTGGCGCAGGTGTTCGTACGCCTTGCCGCTGTCGAAGGCGACCGTCTGCATGGCCGAGACGAGCGCGATGACGCCGAGCGCGAGAGCCTGTTTCACGAGCGGACCTCCAGGGGACTCGTCTGATTCTAGAAGAAGGAGGCGCCGCAGGGGAAACCGGCGGGAACCGGGCCCCGTCGTCGCCCGTAGTTATCTATACAAACAGGAAGTAATTGTGGTATTCCTTCGAGCCGTGAAGGGCGATCGACTGGGGGAGTTCGAGGAATTCACGCTGCTGGCCGTCTGTGCCCTGAAGGATCAGGTGTACGGCGTCCCGGTCCAGCGCTTCGTCGAGGAGGCGACGCGGCGGCGGGTCTCGATGGGTGCCGTGTACGCCGCGCTGTCGCGCCTCGAGGACAAGGGTTTCGTGCGCTCGGCGATGGGCGAGGCGATGGCGCAGCGGGGCGGCAAGCCGAGGCGGCTGTTCTCGGTCACGCCGCTTGGCCTGCGCACGGCGCGCGAGTTGAGGCGCGTCCGCGAGAAGATCTGGGACGCCATCGAGGCGGCCCGATGAGCGCGCGCCGCCCGCCGCGGCCGGCCGTCTGGATCCTGCGCACCTGCCGGCTCGGGACCGATCGCGCGGCCGTCGAGGCCGATCTGCTCGAGCTGTACGAGACTCGCGCGGCCGATCGCGGCCGCTGGTACGCGGCGCGGCGCTATTACGCCGATGTGTTCAGCGTGTGGTGGCGGGTGCGGCCGTCGCCGCGCGCCGCCGGTGCCAGCCTGCCCAGAGGTCTCGCGCGATGGCTGACCGATTTGCGCGCGGACGCCGTCTACGCCACGCGCGTCATGCGCCGCCAGCCCACGTTTGCCGTGGTGGCCATCGTCTCGCTCGCGTTCGGCGTGGGCGCGAACACGCTCGTCTTCAGCGTGGTCAATGCCCTGATCCTGCGGCCGCTGCCGGTCGCGCGGCCGTCGGAGCTGGTCTTCGTGCAGCCGTCGAACGGGTACACGCTGTCGTTTCCCGCGTACCGCGATCTCCGCGATCGCAACGACACGCTGGTGGGGATGTTCGGATCGCGCGTGGCGCCGATGAGCCTCGAGCCCCGCGACGCGGCCGTTCGCGTCTGGGGCTATCTCGTCACCGGCAATTACTTCGATCTGCTCGGCTTGACGCCGGCCGCCGGGCGGTTCTTCCATCAGTCCGACGATCAGCCGCCGGCGTTCAATCCCGTCGCCGTGCTGAGCTTCGACTGCTGGCAGGGACGCTTTGCCGGCGATCCGGCCGTCGTCGGATCGACGATCCACATCAACGGCGCCGCGTACGTGGTCCTCGGCGTCGCGCCGCGAGGTTTCGTCGGCACGGAGCTCTTCTATCGACCTGAGATCTGGGTGCCGATGGCGATGGAACCGCAGATCGAGGCGCGCTCGTCGTGGCTCGACGAGCGGATGACGTGGAATACGATGGTCACCGCGCGGCTCCGGCCGGGCGTGTCGGCCGCGCAGGCCGAAGCCAATCTGCAGGCTGTCGCGACTGATCTCGCGCGTGAGCATCCGAAGAGCGAAGGCGGCCTGCGCCTCCGCGTCTCGAGGCCCGGCCTCGTCGGCGACTCTTTGCGCGCGCCGCTCGAGGCGTTCACGATCGGCGTGCTGGTCCTCGCGGGCCTGACGCTGCTGATGGCCTGCGTCAACCTGGCGGTCGTGCTCACGGCGAGCGGCGCCGATCGCCAGCGCGAGCTGGCCATCCGCCTGTCGATTGGCGCCGGCGCCGGCCGGCTGCGGCGCCAGGTGCTCACCGAGACGCTGTTGCTGTCGCTGGCCGGAGGCGCCGCCGGTGCGCTGCTCGCATCGCTGGCGGCGCACGCGCTCAGCGCGTGGCGTCTGCCGGTCGAGTTGCCGGTCCAGTTCGACATCACGCCGGACCCCCGCGTGTTTCTCTTCGCGCTCGCCGCGTCGCTGCTGTCCGGGCTCGTGTTTGGCCTCGCGCCCGCGCGCCAGGCGGCGCGCACCGATCCGAACGCGGCGCTCAAGGGCGTCGCCGCGGAGGTCGGCCGCCGGCGCTGGTCGCTGCGCGACGCGCTCGTCGTCGTCCAGGTGGCGGTCGGGATGGTGCTCGTGGCGAGCTGCCTGCTCGCCCTTCGGGGACTGCAGCTCGCGTTGACCAGACCGATCGGCCTGCAGCCGGACGGCGTGACGATTGCCGGCTTCGACCTCGGCCTGGCGGGGTACGACGAGGCCCGCGGACGCGACTTCGAGCGCCGCGCGATCGAAGCCGTGCGCCAGCTCCCCGGCGTCGAGGCTGCGGCCTATTCCGACACGATGCCCCTCAACATCGATCAGTCCACGACGATCGTGGTGCCGGACGACCGCTCGGATTTGCCGTCCGCGGCGGCGCCCTACGCGTCGCGGTATCGCGTGTCGAGCGGCTTTTTCCACACGCTGGGGGTGCGGCTGCTGCAAGGGCGCGACGTGGACGATCGGCCGGGCGACGCGCCCGCAGCCGCGGTGGTCAACGAGGCCTTCGTACGCCAGCTTCTTCGCACCGACGCGCCGATCGGCCGCCGCTTCCGCTACGGCTGGAGTGGCGCGTGGATCGAGGTCATCGGCGTCGTCGAAGACGGCAAGTATCAGTCGCTCAACGAGCCGCCCCGACCGGCCGTCTTCGAGCCCATCGCGCAGCACTACTCGTCGAACGGGCTGATTGAAGTGCGATCCGCGCTGCCGCCCGATCAGGTGGTGACCGCAGTGCGCGCGGCGCTCGCCGGGCTCGACCCGCGCCTGCCGCTCTACGAGACGCAGTCACTCGAGGACATGCTGGCGCTCGTGCTGATGCCGAGCCGGCTGGCCTCGATGGCGCTCGGCGCGTTCGGCGCGCTGGCGCTGCTGCTCGCCGTGACCGGCCTGCACGGCGTGGTGACGAACGCCGTGTCCCGCCGCCAGCGCGAGATCGGCATCCGGCTGGCGATCGGCGCGCGACCGGGCGATGTCATCCGGCTGGTCGTGCTGCGCACGCTGGTGCTGCTCGGCGTCGGCGCGGTGGCCGGCGTGGCGATCGTCCTGGCCGCGGGCCGCACGCTCGCGAGCGTGGTGTACGACGCGTCGCCACGCGACCCGCTGGTGTTGGCGGGCGTCGGCCTCACGCTCCTCGTGATCGGGATCGCCTCCTGCTGGGCGCCCGTGCGGCGAGCGCTGGCCGTCAATCCGACCGACGCCCTGCGCGTGTCCTAGCGCGGCGTTACTCGGCGCGGAGCGCCGCCAACGGATCGGTCCGCGACGCCCGCCAGGCAGGCACGGCGGCGGCCAGCGTCGCCACGAGCACCAGCAGCGTGGTCGCGCCGGCCAGCGTCAACGGATCTCGCGGCGACAGATCGAACAGGAGCGCGCCGACCAGCCGCGTGGCCGCAACGGCGGCCCCGATGCCGACGACCGCGCCGGCGATCGTGATCGTCCAGGCGTCGCGCAGGATCAATCGCAGAATGGCGCCGCGCTCCGCGCCAAACGCCATGCGCACGCCGATCTCGCCGGCGCGTCTGGACACGCTGTACGACAGCACGCCGTACAGGCCGATCGACGCGAGCACGAGGGCCATCACGCCAAACAGCGTGGAGAGCCGCGCGGTCAGCCGATCGCGGACCAGGCCGCGGTCGAGCAGTTCGTCCACGGTGTGGAACACGGGCGGGTCGAAACGCCCGTCCGCGTCCTGCACCAGACGCCGCAGGGCCGGCAGCACCGCGCCGGGATCGCCGGCAGCGCGTACCTCGAACACGGCATCGGTCGGTTCGACGGGCAATCCAAAATACGGCAGGTAGAAGCGCCGTTCCGACGCCGGCCGCACCGACGCCGTCTTGGCGTCGGCGACGACGCCGCGAATCTCGTACTCCGAGTCGCCAAACGAGTGGTGCACCACCATGTGGCGACCGATCGGATTCTCGCGGCCGAAGAAGTACCGCGCCATCGACTGGTTGAGCCACGCTCCGCGCAGCCCCGCGCCGTCCTGCATTTCGACGTCGCGTCCGAGCAGGACCGGCACGCCCAGGGTCGTGAAGTACCGGGGTCCCAGAAGATCGAAATTCACGTTCATGTCGAGATCCGGCGCCAGCGTCGTCCCTGGGAACGAGACGTTGTTGCCGTAGTCACCGCCATAGAACAGGCCGTTCGAGGAGAGCGCGACGCGTGCCACGCCGGGCGTTGCGCCGATGGCGCCGAGGAGTTCCTCGTAGCGCGACGCGACGACCGGCTGCGTCAGCCCGATCGCGCGCGGCGCGAGCCGGAACATCACGAGATGATCCGTGGGGTAGCCGAGCGGGACAAGCGCCAGGTTGTGCAGGCTGCGCACGAACAGGCCGGCCGTGACGAGCAGCACGAGCGACAGCGCGACTTGGCCGCCGACGAGCCAGCTCGCGAGCGGCCACCGACCCGGCCGGCGGCTGACACCGGCGATGTTGTGCGCGGCGCCCCGCAGCACGACGTTCAGGTCGGGGCGCGTGGCGCGAAGCGCGGGGGCGGCGCCGAAGAGCAACCCGGTGATCACGGTGATTGCCGCGGTGAACGCGAGCACCGGCAGGCTCAATCGCGCGTCGAGGGGCACCGGCGTCGCGGTGCCGGACACCAGAAACAGAAGCGCGCGGGTGCCGAGCGCGGCGACGACGAGACCGATGGCCGCGCCCACCGCCGCCAGCAGCACGCTTTCCGTCAGCAGCTGCCGGACCAGCCGGCGGCGTCCCGCGCCCAGCGCGAGCCGCACCGCCAGCTCCCGCTGGCGCTCCGACGCGCGCGAGAGCAGCAGGTTCGCGACATTCGCGCACGCGAGGAGCAGCAGCAGCCCGACGAGCGTCATCATGACGATCAGCGGCTGCGCGTACTCGCTCCGCAGCTCCGACAAGCCGTGCGCGGCCATGCGAAGGTGCAGCCGGCCGCTCAGCAGCCCCTGCCGGCGGTCGGCGTCCGCGATCCCAGCGGCTTCGTCCTCGAGGTCCTGGTGGAACGTGAGGTTGAGCGCGGCGTCGGCCTGCGCCAGCGTCGTGCCTGGCCGCAGCCGGCCCGCGACATGCAGGAACATCACGCGACGCGCGACGCCGGGCGCCTGCGTGAGCCAGTCCATTCCGGGCACGACGGCTTCCTGCATCGTCACTGGCGCCCAGATATCCGGCGCGTCGCCGACGACGATGCCGGTGAAGGCGGCGGGCAGGATGCCCACCACCGTGAACGTCGTTCGCCGCAGACGGATCGTCCGGCCAACCGCCGCCGGATCGCCCTGCAGCTGCTCCTGCCAGAACGCGTGGCTGACGACGACTTCGGGCGAGGCGAGGCGCGTGCGATCGACTTCCGGCCCGAACACGCGTCCGGCCATGGGCTCGACGCCCAGCGTCGGGAAGTAGGTACCCGACGCGAGCACCACCGTGGCGGTTCGCGGCTCGGCGCTGGCCTCGGTGGCCACCGGGACGGAGAGGGTGTCGCTGCTGAAGGCGAACAGCCCGTCGAGCGCTTGGGCGCCCGCCCGCAATCCTTCGAACTCGTGATAGCTGAGGATCGATCGCTCGCCGCTCTCGAGGCCCGACCCGATGCCACTTATCGTGGGGTCGGAGACGACGACCAGCTGCTGCGGATCGCGGATGGGCAGCGCGCGGAAGAGCAGCGCGTCCATGACGCTGAAGATGGCCGTGTTCGCGCCGATGCCGAGTGCGAGCGAGACGACGGCAATGGCCGTGAGCCCCGGGCGCCGTACAAAGGCGCGCAGGCCGTACACGACGTCCTGGCGCACCTGCGCGGCGAACGACAGACGGCCGCGCGTTTCGATCTGGCGGTCGTCGGCACGCGTCGTCCATTGCTGCGCGATGAGCGTCCGTCCGCGGGCCGACGTGCCGAGCTGGCGCGAGAGCGCGTCCCAGTCGGCGATATGCTGCTCGGCCCACGTGCGGGCTTCGGCGTCGCTCGCGCCCTCGCGCTTCGCGTCGTGGTAGGCGTCGTCGAGCTGCCGCGCGAGGTCCTCGACGATTTCCGCCTGACGCTCCTCGCGCAGGGCCGGCAGCGTCAGGCGCGCGCGGACGTAGGCGTTCCACTCAGACATGGCGGACTCCCGCGATGTGGTTGACCGCGAGGACGAACTGCTTCCAGACCGACCGCTCGCGCGCGAGCGCCCGGCGCCCGGCCGGCGTGAGTTTGTAGTACCGCCGGCGCCGCTCGCCGGGCCGCTCGATCCAGCGGCCCGTCAGCAGGCCGCGGTCCTCGAGACGGCACAGGATGGGGTAGAGCGATCCAATCCGGAAGCGCAGGCGCCCGCCCGAGGCCAGCTCGATCTGCTTGCCGATTTCGTAGCCATGGCGCGCGCGGTGTTCGAGCAGCGAGAGAACGAGCATGTCCGTGCTGCCTTTCTTGAGTTCGCGGCTGAACATAATGGTAAGAAGTATACTGTAATAAAGAAGATCAAGTGCAACGTGCTGCGTGCCGGGTGCTGCGTGCCGTGCGAAGTGCCGTGCGAAGTGCCGGGCGACGTGCCGTGCGGAGCGCCGGGCGAGGTGCCGGGCGAGGTGCCGGGTCCTATCTGTCTGGGGCTACCGGCTGAGAGCTGCGTGCCGCAGCCAATGCCTAATGCCCAATGCCTGTCTTACTACGCCCGCCCCGCGAACTCGCGCGTCTCGGTGTGCACCTTGACCTTCTCGCCCTCCTTGATGAAGAGCGGCACGCGGATTTCGAGGCCGGTCTCGAGCGTGGCCAGCTTCGTCACGCCGCCGCTCGCCGTGTCGCCGCGCACGCCCGGCTCGGTCGACGCCACGGTCAGCTCGACGTGCGGCGGGAACTGCAGGCCGATGGGGTTGCCGTTGAACTTCTTGATCTGCACGACCAGGTTGTCCACGAGCAGCCGGCGATCGTCGCCGACGATCGCCGCGTTCAGCGTCAGCGTCTCGAACGTCTCCTGGTCCATGAAGTGACACCCGTCCGCGTCCGCGTAGAGGTACGACGCGGCCACCTGCACCAGATCGGGCTCCGCGAACTTGTCGCCGGCCTTGAACGTCTTGTCGAAGACCGCGCGCGTCAGCAGGTTGCGCATCTTGATGCGGACGAGCGTCTGGCCGCCGCGGGCCGTCGGCGTCGAAATCTCGACGTCCAGACAGTGGTAGGGCGCGCCCTCGATCTCGAAGTACATCTTGCGCTTGACGGCGATCGCTTCAATCAGTCCGGCCATCCCGCCATTCTATCGAGGGTCAGGGCCGCGGTCAGCCCGCCGGCAGGCGCAGGCGCGCCCGCAGTCCGCCCGTGGGCGCGGCGTCGAGCGCGATCGTCCCGTCGTACAGCGCGGCCAGATCGCGGACGATCGCCAGACCCGAGCCCGGACCCCGGCGCCGCTTCGTCCGCGCGCACGCCCCGCTGCGAGCACCGCCATTCTGAGCGACGGATCGATCCCCGGGCCGTCATCGTCCACGGTGATGATGATCGCGTCGCCGTCGCGCGCGCTGGTGAGCAGCACGCGTGCGGTGCCCACTTGCACGCGTTGTCCAGCAGGTTGCCCAGCATCTCGTCGAGGTCCTCGCGGGCGGACGCGGACGCCGTGGTCCGGCGCGACATCGATGTCGATGGCGAGCTCTCGGTCCGCGTAGAGCCGCTGCAGCGTCCGCGCGAGCCCCTCCGCCGACTCGCGCACCGAGCGTGCGGACGCCCGACGCCCGGCCGATCGCGGCCGCGCGCGCCTGCGCCAGGTGATAGTCCACCTGCCGCCGCATGCGACCGACCTGCTGCGTGATGGCGCCGGCCAGATCGTGCTGGCCCACCGCCTCTGCCCGCGCCGCCTCCTGCGCGAGCACGGCGAGCGGCGTTTTCAGTCCGTGCGCGAGATCGCCGGCCTTCGCGGCCGCGCGCGCGACGCGCTCATCCCGATGCGTCGAGCAGACCGTTGAGGTCGTCGACGAGCGGCTGCACTTCCGCGGGTAGCGCGCCGTCGACGCGGCGCGCCGTGCCCGTCGCGCACGGCCAGCGAGCCGCTCGCTGCAGCCGTTCGAACGGCGAGCAGCCCGTGCCGCAGCTGCGATCAGGCCGGCCACGATGCAGAGATCGGCGGCGATCACCGACAGCAGCGCGCGGTGCGCGATGATGCGACGCAGCCGCGGATGCTGGATGGACAAGCGTCGATCCGGCGACGCTCGCGACCACGACAGACGCCGATCGTCCAGAGCAGCGCGCCGACGACGACGCGCGGCGCAGCGAGCGGAGCCCGGCCACGTCATGGCCGCTCCCATGCGGTAGCCGAGACCGCGCACGGTCTCGATCGACCGCGCGCCGAGCTTGCGGCGCAGCCGCGCGACGAACACTTCCACCGTGTTCGAGTCGCGGTCGGCGTCCTGCGCGTAGATGTGCTCGGTCAGCTCGCTCTGCGACACGACGCGGCCGCGATGGTGCATCAGATACGAGAGCACGCGGAACTCGTGGCTCGTCAGCTTGCACCGGCACGCCGTTGACGCGTGACGCGCGCGCGCCGCGGGTCGAGCGCCACCGCGCCGCAGCGCAGCTCCGGCGTGGCCTGGCCGCTCGGCGCGCCGGATGAGCGCGCGCAGCCGCGCGAGCACCTCCTCCATCCGAAACGGCTTGGCGACGTAGTCGTCGGCGCCGCCGTCGATGCCCTGGACCTTCTCGTGCCAGCTGCCGCGCGCGGTCAGCATCAGCACCGGCATCGCCAGTCCGGACGTCGCGCCAGCGGCGCAGCACGCGTCAGCCCGTCGACCTTCGGCAGCCCGAGATCGAGCACCACCGCGTCGTACCCCTCGGTCTGGCCGAGAAAATCGCGCGCGCTCGCCGTCGGCCGCGCAGTCCACGGCGTAGCCGGCGTCGCCCAGCGCGCGCGCCAACTCCTCGGCGAGCCGTGGTTCGTCCTCGACGACGAGTACCTTCATGGTCGGTAGGTGCCGGGCGGCTGACTCTGTTGTCTTATAGCCCACCTGAACGGAAGCTGAACGGCCTATTCATGGGCGATTCAGACGGCGTCCACTAGACTGGCGGCGTGAGCTGGCTCGGAGAATTCGCGCGCGACGTCCGCCACGGCCTGCGGGCCAGCGCCCGCGCCCCGATGGTCTCGGCCGTGGTCGTCCTGTCGCTCGCGATCGGCATTGGCGTGAACACGGCCGTCTTTTCGTGGCTGCAGGCGCTGGTGCTCGAGCCGCTCCCCGGCGTGCGACAGGTGAGCCGCATCTACCTCGTCGAGCCACGATCGGAGGCGGGCACCAATCCGGGCGCGTCCTGGCTGGAGTTCAACGACCTGCGGAGCGCGCTGCCGTCGTTCGAGGACGTGCTCGCGTACCGGATGGTCCCGTTCAACCTGGGCGACGCGGGGCGTACGGAGCGGCGCTTCGGCATGCTCGTCTCAGGCAACTACTTCAGCGCGCTCGGCCTCACGCCGGCGCTCGGGCGATTCCTGCAACCCGATGAAGCGAGCCGGCCAGGTCGTGAGCCGGTGGTCGTCATATCGCACGACTTCTGGCAGACGCGATTTGGCGGCGACCCCGGCGTGCTCGGCCAGTCGATTCGCGTGAACGACCGCGTGCTGACGATCGTCGGCGTCGCGCCCGACGGCTTCCAGGGCACGGTCGTCGCGCTGCAATTCGACATGTGGGCGCCGGCGACCCTGGCGCCATTGCTCCTGAACGGATCGCGCGATCTCGAGGACCGCGGCTTGCGCGGCTACTCGCTGATGGGGCGTCTGCGCGCTGATGCGACGCCGGCGCGCGCCCAGGCGGAGCTCGACGCGGCGATGACGGACCTGGCGCACGCGTACCCGGCCACGAACGTCGGCGTTGGCGGAGAGGTCCTGCCATTCTGGCAGGCGCCGCGCGGTCCGCAGCGGATGCTCGCGAGCGCGTTGGAACTGCTGCAGGCGATCATGTTCCTGCTGCTGCTCGCCGTGTGCGGCAACACGGCGAATCTCGTGCTCGCGCGGGCGAGCACCAGGTACCGGGAAATCGGCGTCCGGCTCGCACTCGGTGCCGGTCCCTGCCGCATCGTCAGCCTTCTGCTCGTCGAGAACTTCGTGCTCGCGCTGGGCGGCGCCGCGCTGGGCGCGGTCTTCGCGATGTGGGGCACGCAGGCGCTGCGCGCCGTGCCGATGATTGGCGCGGTGCCCATCCGGTTCGAAACGCGCGTGGACGTCGTCGGACTCGCGTTCGCGCTTGGATTGGGCGTCCTGTCGGGCCTGCTCGTCGGTCTCGTGCCCGCGCTGCAGCTCGCCCGCATCGATCCGCAGTCGGCGTTTCGATCCGGCCTGCGCGCGGCCGGCCGCAGCCGGTTCCGGCACGTGCTGATGGGCGCGCAGGTCGCGCTGGCGTCGCTCATCCTCGTCGTCGCCGGACTCTTCTATCGCAGCTTCATCGAGGCCCAGGAAATCGATCCAGGCTTCCGGCGCGAGGGCGTCCTGCTCGGGGCCTACGACTTCTCCGGGCGCAACCCCGGCGATGAGATCAGCCGCACGTTCGCGGCGCGGCTGATCGATCGGCTCGGCGCGCTGCCGGGCGTCGAGTCGGTTGCCGTCGCCAGCTTCGTGCCGCTCGACATTCACGGCATGTCGCTGCGGGCGTTTGCCGTCGAGGGCCGGGCCCGCAGCGACGCCGCCGACGACCAGGCGCTCGCCAACGTCGTGACACCCGGCTACCTGCAGACGATGGGCATTCCGCTGCTGTCAGGGCGCGATTTCGCGGCGCTGGACGACCGGGCCGCGCCGCCGCAGGTCATCGTGAACCAGGAGTTCGTGCGGCGGTTCCTCGCCGGTCTCGAGCCGGTCGGGCGCCGGCTGACCAGCCGCGATCGAACGTACGTCGTGATTGGCGTGGCCAGGGACTCCCTCTACGAGTCGTTCAGTGAGCCGCCGACGCCGATGATCTACTTCTCGTACCGCGATCGGCCGTCGCCGCGCGGCGAGATCCACGTCCGCACCCGCCCAGGCGCCGAGGCGTCGCTCGGCGCGGAGATCCAGCGCGTGGTCCGGGACCTCGACCCGATGCTGCCGGTGTACGACGTGCGCACGCTCCGCGATCACGTCGAGAAGAATCTCTTCCTCCGCCGCATACCCGCGCGGATGTTCGTGTGGCTCGGGCCGCTGCTGCTCGGCCTGGCGGCCGTCGGTATTTACGCGGTGATCGCACACGCGGTGTCGCAGCGCACGCAGGAGATCGGCATCCGGCTGTCCCTCGGGGGCAGCGCCCGCCGCGTCGAGCTGGACATCATCGCCGAGAGTTTGCGAGTGATCGTCACCGGCGCGCTTGTCGGCTGGCTGATCGCGTTCGGCCTGGCGCTGCATCTGGCCGGAAGCGGCGGCCCGGATGCGATCGTCTTCGTCGGCGTGCCGTTCGTGCTCATGGCCGTGGCGTTCGGCGCGTGCTGGTGGCCGGCGCGGCGTGCGGCGCGCGTCAATCCGATGCGCGCGCTGCGTCAGGATTGAAATGGGTGAACGAGTGAATGAGTGAATGGGTGAATGGGAGCGGTCAGTAGAGGGGATACCGATGGGGAAGCGGACGTTCATCGTCGTCGTGATCGTCGTGGCCGTGCTCGCGGCCCTCATCGTCGCCATGCATAGCCCTGGTGCGGCGTCACACCTGCTGCGCAGCCTGCACGGGCGGTGAGGAATGGGTGAATGGGTGAAGGGAGGAATGGGGAGCTCGTTCGCCCATTCACTCATTCACGCGTTTCACCCACTGCTATTCGTAGTGCAGCGCGCGCACCGGATCGAGCCGCGGCGGCGCGCATCGCCGGATACAGACCGAAGACGATGCCGATCGAGACCGACACCACGCAGGCGATGACGACCGACGTCACGCTGACGATGGTGGACCAGCCGGCGAAGTAGCGCGACGAGCTGTGACAGGACGATGCCCACGACGGTCCCGATGAAGCCGCCGGTGACCGTGATCATCGTCGTTTCCACCAGGAACTGGCGGACGATGGCGCGCCGCGTGGCGCCGATGGCGCGGCGGACGCCGATCTCGCGCGTCCGCTCCATGACGCTCGCCAGCATGATGTTCATGATGCCGATGCCGCCGACCAGTAAGCGAGATCGAGGCGATCGCGACCATGACGATCTCGAACAGCCGCTTCGTGCGCTCCTGCTCGGCGAGCAACTCGGCCGGGACGATCACGCTGAAATCGCTGGCGCCGTGGTGCGACGTGTCCAGCAGCCCGCGCATCACGGCGCCGGCCGAGACGACGTTGGCCGACGGGTTGAGCGAGACGTAGATCGCGTCGATTTCGTCCTTCTGCCAGCTGAGCGAGTCCTCGAGCCTCAGAATCGCCGACGAGAGCGGGACGTAAATCAGATTGTTGCGATCCTGCGCGGGCAGTCCCGCCACGTCCGCCTGCGCCGTGAGCTGCGGGCCCGCGACGCCAATCACGCGGAACCACTGCTGGTTGACTTTCACGAACTGGCCGATCGGATCGCTGCCGCCAAACAGGCCGGCCGTTGCCGCCTGGCCGAGGACGCACACCGGCGCCGACGCCTTCTCTTCTTCATCGGTGAAGAAACGCCCGCGCGTCACCTTCAGCCCGGCAATCTGCTGGTAGGGCGGGGACACGCCGTAGACGACGGGCGTGTCGCCCTGCGGCTTCGGCAGCAGCTTGGTCGGCAGCAGCTTCTTGCGCGCGGTGGACGAGACGAGGCCATCGACGTTCGACTGGATCGACCGCAGGTCCTGAAGCTGAGGCCGGCCGAGATCTTCCGGATGCGCTGCAGTGTCTGCGAATCGGCCGGCCTCGCGCGCCTCGACGATCACGTTGTGCACGCCGAGCTGCTCGATGAACGCGATGACCTGCTGCTGCGCGCCGGCGCCGATCGACAGCATCGCGATCACGGCCGCGACGCCGAAGATCATGCCGAGCATCGTCAGCAGCCGATCGCAGCTTGTGGGCGCGCAGGTTGTCGAAGCCCTGCTGGAGCTCGGGCACCAGGTCGAGGCCCCCGCGGGCGTCGCGCCTGACCGGAATCGTGGCGGCCGCGGCGTCGCTCATTTCACCGGTCCTGACGCCGGCGTCTTCGACGCCGAGTTGGCAGCCGCCGAGGCGGCGACCGGATCGACCAAAGCGACGATCGTGCCTTCCGGCAGCCCCTCGAGCCCGACGCGCGTTTCCGTCCGGTAGACGACTTTCACTTCCTTCGATTCGAAGCCGCTGCCGCTCTTCACGAACACCGCCGGCTTGCCGTTCTTGAGGCGCACCGCCTGCAGCGGCACCTGCAGCACGTCGTCCACCTTCCGGCCCTGGAGGACCACCGTGACGGACGTGCCGGGCCGGAGTCGAGGATCGATCTTGTCCAGCTTGAGCGTGACGTCGAACTGACGCATCGGGCCGGACACGTCGAAGAAGTCGGACGACGAGAGACCTGCGATCGACGACACCTTCGCGGACAACGGGACGCCCGCGAGCGCGTCGGAGACGACGGTGGCCTCCTGACCGACCGTGACGTTGGACCGATCCTGCTCGCCGACCTTGACGCGCAGCTCCATGCCGGACAGGTCGTAGACGTCCGCGAGCGGCCGGCCGGCGAACGTGTTGTCACCGGCGCGGTAGGCCGGGAGCGACATACCGGAGAAGAAGAAGCCGCCCGACGCGTCGCGGTTGTCGCGCACGACCACGAGCCCGTCGATGGGGGCTTTCAACACGAGGTTGTCGATGTTCTGCTGCGCGCGCGTCGCGGCGAGCGCCGCCTTCGCGCGCTTCTCCTCGACCAGCGCGAGCGCCGCGCGAGTGGTCTCGCACGCGGTTCTTCACGTCGCCTTCGACCTGCGCGAGCCGCTGCTGCGCCTCATCCAGCTCCAGTTTGTTCTTCGCGAACGCATTGGCCGAGATCGAGATCCTTGTCGGCGAGGTTGTCCAGCTCCGCCCGGCGGACGTCGAACTTCGCCGTGAGGAGCGTCACCGCGTCCTCCGCTGACCTGCACATCGAGGTCCGCCTTCTTCTTGACGATCTGCTGCTCGGCCTCGTCCAGCTCGGACTTGGCCTGCTCGAGCGCGTAGAACTGTTCGGTGGGATCCAGCTCGACGATGACGTCTCCCGCCTTGACTGCCGTGCCCGTTTCCACGAGCTTCAGAATTCGCAGCGTGCCGCCGACCGACGGCGCGATCAGCATCGCAGACTTGGACGCGCGCAGCTCGCCCGTCGCGTGCACGCTGAGCTCGAGCGGGCCGCGCGTGACGCGCGCCGTGGGCACGAGCGGATCGTCGGAGGACACCGCCGCGGCGGCGCGCGCGCGGGTGAGCCGCAGCGCGCCCAGCGTGGCGAGCACGCCGACGCCCACGAGCGCGACCGCGCCAATCCATCGTCGTCGGGTGGTCATTTCCTGGCCTGCTGCGCGTTGGCTTTCGGCACGACGAGGGCGACGTGATCGCCGGGGCCGAGTGCGCCCTTCACGGCGACCTGCTCGCGCCCGCGGCGGACGATTTCGACCGCGACCTCGTCGAAGCCAGAGCCGGCGCGCTTGTAGACGATCAGCCGGCCCTCGGACGGGAAGATCGCGCCGGCCGGCACCAGCAGCTGATCCGGAATCTTGCCGACGGCGATCCGCGCGACGCCGCTCATGCCCGGCCGCAGCCGCGCGTCCGCGTCGGTGATGTTCATCGTGAGGTCGAAGTTCTTGGCCGGCGGCCAGCCGGACGAAAAGTCCACGCGCGCGAGCACCGAGATGTCGTCGATCGTGCCGGTGTAGGCGCGATCAGGCACGGCGTCCACGCGAATCGTCGCCGTCTGGCCGGCCTTCAACTGGCCGCGATCGGATTCGTCGATGTGCGAGGTCAGGTGGATCGACGACAGGTCGGGCAGCTCGAGGATCTGCGCGCCGGCCCACGCGCGATCGCCCGGCTTGAACTCCTGCGCCGGACCCATGCCGTTGCTCGTACGGTAGTTCTGCAGGATGTTGACCGTGCCGTCGGCCGGCGCCTTCACCTGCAGCGAGGCCAGGCCGGTCGTGGCCTGGTCGATGTCCGCCTGAATCTTGTCGATCTTGCGCTTCTTCGCGGAGAGATCGGCCGCGGCGGACATCTGATCGGCGTGCTCCTTGGCCTCGGCTTCGATCAGCCGCTGTTCGGCGTCCTGGATCGCGAGCTTCGATCGTTCGACGTCGGCCGGCGCCTGCGTCTGCGGATCGGCCTGGTCGAGCTTGGCGCGCTGCACGTCGTATTGCGCCTTGACGGTGGCCGTGTGGTCCTGCTCGGCGTCGATCTTCGCCTGCTCGGTCGCCTGCGCCAGCTCGGCCTGCGCCTGCCGGAGCTCCGACTGCTTGTCCTGCAGCGTCCGCCGCAGCGTGACGGCGTCGAACTCGGCGACGACCTCGCCCTGCTTGACCGAGGCGCCGTTGGCGGCGAGCTTGAGGATCTGCAGTTCGCCGGCCTGATAGGGCGCGGTGACGAGCACGGATCGGAACGGGCGGATGTCGCCGCGCGTCTCGACGATCTCGACGAAATCGCCGCGGGTGACCTCGGCGGTCGGGACCTCGGGGCCGCCCCCGCGCTTCAGCATGGCGACGCCGACGGCGACGCCCGCGACGACGAGCGTCGTGACGCCCAGGGCGGCGAGCCGGCCGCGAGTCATGCGCGCCATGTCACCGCGTCCCCGGCGCGGGCGAGGGCGACGGCGACGGCACGGCGGCCGCGCCCGGGTGGATTTCGACCGACGCGCTCAAATCCGGCATCAGCTGCGGCGCCGTGCCCTGGATCGAGACGAGGGCAATAAACGATCGCACTTTCGGTGTGAGCGAGCTGGCCACGCCGAGCGGCGCGACGAGCTCGACGCGGCCGTCGAACAGCAGATCCGGATACGCATCCAGGCGGACCTTCGCCGGCTGGCCGGGCGTGACGAGGCCGACGTCCGCCTGATTGACGTAGGCTCGCACCTGCATCGCTGTGGAATCCACGATGTCGAGGATGGGCAGGCCCGGACGGACTTCCTCGCCCTCCGCGACCTCGCCCATGTTGTTGCCTTTCCACACCTGCTTCAGCACGACCAGCCCCTCGAACGGCGCCTTCACCGACATCAGCTGGCTGTTGCTCTCCGCGTACTTCAGCGCGCGCTCGGCGCGCTCGCGCTGGATCTGGAGCGTGCGCAGGTCGGCGGCCTCGGCCGTGCGCTTGAGCGTGAACGTCTTGCGCAGCTGATCCAGCTTGGCGTTGGCCTGCTCGAGGGCGAGCGTGTTCTTCTCGGCCGCCACCTTGGCGATGAGGTCGTTCTGGAGGATGTCGAGCTTGGCGCGCGCGACGTCGCGCTCGGCCTGCGTCAGGGCCGTCTGGTCGTGCGCCTGCGCGATCGCCTGCTCCGACTTCTTCTTCTGGATCTGTCCGTCGAGATCGATGAGCTCGGCGCGCTTGTCCTGCGCGGTCCGCAGCTGCTCCTGCGGGTCGAACTGCACCAGCAGGTCGCCTTCCTTCACGCGCGAGCCGGCACGGATCAGATCCGTGATGACGAGGGTCGGCGCCGTCTGGCCCGCCAGCCGCGGCACGAACACCGTCCGCGCGCGCGTCGCTTCCACGGCGCCCGCCAGACGAATCGGGGCGTCGCCGGCCGCGGCCGCCGGCGTCGACCCGGGCCCGGACGTCGCCGGCGATCGGTGCAGCGTCATCCAGCCGATCGCCGCCACGATGAGCACGGCCGCCGCGATGCCCCACGCGCGCTTCATGTCAGGACTCCATCTGTAGACACCGTGCGTTCTCGGATTGTTCGATTACAGACACCTCGGCCCCTGCCGTCCTGTGGATGTCGCTTCAGACGTTGCCCGCTGACCGCCGGTTGGCCCGGGCCGGCGCCGCAACGGCGATGGCAGAAGCTATGCTTGATACCCGGGATACGCTGCGCGATGGCCAGGCATTTCTCACCTGCGTTTTTTACGTTTCTTCGCGATCTAAAGGCCCACAACTCGCGCGAATGGTTCGCGGCCGAACGGTCACGATACGTCAGCGACGTGGAGACGCCGATGCTCTCGTTCATCGCGGACGTCGCGCCGCGGCTGCGTTCGATCAGCCGGGCGTACGTCGCCGATCCGCGCCGGATGGGCGGATCGCTCTTCCGGATCTACCGCGACACGCGCTTTTCACCCGACAAGTCGCCGTTCAAGACCTGGATGGCCGCGCGATTTGCCCATGAAGCCCGCCGCAAGGTCGAGGGCGTGCCCGGCTTCTACCTGCATCTCCAGCCGCGGGACTGCTACGGCGGCGGCGGGATCTACCACACCGAGACGCCGGTCCTCACGCGCATCCGCCAGCACATCGTCGCCGCGCCCGAGGCCTGGGACAAGGTACTGGCATCGGGTATCGAGATTGAGGGCGATCGGCTGAAGCGTCCGCCGGCGGGTTTCGCCGCCAACCACCGCCACATCGAGGATCTAAAGCGCAAGGACCTCTACACCCTGACGGCGTTCACCGAGCGCGATGTGACATCTGTGGACTTTCTCGATCGCTACATGGCGTCGTGCGAACGCGCAGCGCCCCTCATCGAGTTCCTGACCAGGGCGCTCGGCCTGCGCTGGTAGCCGCCTCCATCCCTCACCCATTCACCCATTCACCCATTCACTCATTTCCCCCCGTCACCCATGCACCCATTTCCCGTAATCTAGAGCCGCGCATGTCCCCGCTCGATCCGTGTCCTGGCTGCGGCTTCGCGGGCGGCCGCCAGGCGTGTCAGGAGTTGTTCGACGACGTCGCGCTGCGCGTCCGCGCGCTGGCGTGGACCGACAGCATGAAGACCTGGCGTCTCATGCACGACACCTACGACATCCAGCATGAAGCGGATTTCTGCGGCCGCTACAAGGGGCTGATGATGCACCTGGGCGGCGTCTGTTGGGCGATTGAATTCGGCGGCGACGAGTCGGGTTACCGCGCGCTGCAGCAACTCGTGGAGCTCAATCCGTGGCAGGATCGGCCGTATCCGCCGCCGCCGGGCATCCCGAAGGCGCGCGGCACGATCACCGTCGCCAGCCTGCGCGATCTGGGGGAGCCGGGATTGCTGATTGCCGGCGTCGATCGCTGGGCGCGATCCGTCTGGATGGCGTACGCGGACCTGCACGTCGTCGCGCGCGGGTGGGTGCAGCAGGCGCTCGCGCTGCCGCCGCACCGCCCCCGGTCTCGTTCCGACCAGCCGCGCCGCTGAGCGCGTCACACGCGCAGGTGGAGCCAGCGCAGCGCCTGATCGCCCAGAAAGATGTAGATCGCGCAGATCGTGCCCTCGCCGATCGCCACGCCGAGCACGCATTTCAGGAAATTCACGCGGAGCACGCCGCAGACGTAGCAGATCAGATCGGTTGGCGCGAGCGGGAAGAAGCTCCACCCGATGATGATCGGCAGCTCGTGCCGCTGCAGCATGTCGGTCAGCCGCGCGATCGCGCGCGGATGCCGGCGGCCGATCAGCTCGTCGAGTCCGAGCGCCTCGGCGAAGAAGTAGATGCTGGCCGACGAGATCACGATGCCGGCGAGCGTGAGCGCGAACAGCAGGCCCGGCGGGAAGAACGCAACGGCGACGAGAATCAGCGTCGTCGCGGGAATCAGCGTAAAGCCGCGGAGCGCACCGACGAGCAGGTAGAAACTGGCGGCGACCACGAGCGACACGGACATCGCGCCGGCCAGTCCCTGCCGGATCGCGTCGCGATGCACGAGCGTGAGGTCGAGGGCTCCGGCGATCACCAGGAGCCAGATCGCGACGAGCACGAATCGCCGGCGGGCAGCGGTCATGCGGCCGCGGCCACATGGGCCGGGCGCCGCGATTGTCGCACGGTCGCCTTGACACGATCGGCGCCCCCGGATACTGTCAGCGCCCTCCCCATAGGTTTCTCACAGCCGGCTCGTCGCGCCCGGCGCAGGAGCGCGCTCGTGATCACGATCCCGATCGGCCCGCTGTCGTTCAGCCGGGACTTCCTCGACGGACAGGGACACCTCGACTTCGATCTCCCCGCCGGCCTGAAGGCGGACGCGCCGTTTGCGCCAACGGTCACCGATGTCTTCAGCACCGGCGGATCGATGGACAAGACCGACCTGACGTTCGGCGACGCGAACGGTCTGGCGATCGGCGCGTCGGTCGGCGGAGGCGGCGCGGTGAAGATCGAGCTCGTCTGGCCCGGCAGCGCGTCGCCGTTTGCGAAGGCCTACGAGCTGGCGGTCCCGGCCGGTCGCGTTGGCGCGCGCTTTCACGTGGACGGGCGCGCGACCGGCAGCCTCACCGGCGCGGTGCCGCTGCCGTCGGGCATCGGCCGCTTCTCGTTCGGACTCAAGGCCGGCAGCGACGTCGCCTACGATCGCTACTGCGAGTACGACGCGACGACCACGGCGCTTGCGCTGCTGCAAGACCTGGTCACGAAGCCTGGGCTGCCGCAGCAGTGCGGCACGCCCGCGACGGTGCCTCAGGCGGGCGAGATCCTCGTCTTCGGCTACGACGGCTTTCTCGACCTCACCGCCGAGGTGACCGCCGGCTACGAGCTGATCCGCCACGAGAGCGTCACGCTTCAGGATCTCGACACCGCCCTCGAGTACGGCCTGCGCCTCAAGGCGTCGGCGAAAGTCGGCTACAAGATCGCCGGCACCTTCGAGATCGCGGCGCGCGGCGGTTCGGGGCCGACCTGGGTGCGGCTGATCGTCAAGAAGCACCGGGCGTCGCAGCTCGACTTCGCCGCCGCGTTCAAGGCCGACGCGATCGCGGCCGTCACCGGTTTGCCGTCGAGCGCCGACGAGTTCCTCGCCGGCGTGTTTGGCGCCGACGTGCGGCGCGTGCTCGAGGTGTTTCAGAAGATTCGCGCCGACAGCAATCTCGACACGCTGCAGGCGGACGTGGACCGGCTGCTCATCGGCAGCGTGAACCGCCTGGCGAACAAGTGGCTGGGGCGCGCGCTCGACCGCGCCAACGTCCAGCAGTTCCAGGCCGCCGCGGCCAAGGTCGTGGACGAGTACGAGGCGTCGAACGCCAATCGGCTGACGGCGGCCGTGCACCTGTACGAGGACTACGTCGAGCGTCAGGACGTGGCGGCGCTGGTGGCGGCGCTCGAGAAGATCGTCGCGCTGCCGAATCGCGACGCACTGGCGACCCTCGACGATCCGGAGGTGTGGCAAATCGTCCTGCGCCTCGGCGGCGGCAACGCCGCGACGCTCGTGGCCGACGACGAGTCGTTCGCGGAGCTCCAGGCGGTGGCGCGGGCCGGCCTCGACTTCGCGCAGGGCGGCCTGCAGCCGCAGCTCAAGGACATCGTCGACGAGCTCAAGTCGCGTCTGCCCATCGGCGGCCTGCTCGATCAGCTGACGCAGTACACGACGCGCGACGGGCTGTTGCGCCTGACGGACACCGCGCTCCAGGCCGTCATCGAGCGTCTGCTGCGCGCGCCGTGGGAGCGAATCAAGGCCAGCGACCTCGGCAAGGCCGCCGCGGACCTGCGCGCGGCGCTGGACCGCATCAACGACTTCAAGGACACCTGGTACCGGAAGCTGGATGACGCGCTGCACCGCCAGTTCTCGGTGTCCGTCAACGAGGCGTTCACGCGCGCCGCACCCGAGGACGCGCTCGTCGACGTCGAGATCGACGTCGCGACGCCGCAAGGCCAGCGCCTGTTTCAGCTGGCGGCGTTTGGGCAGTTCGGCCAGCTGTTCGATCGTCCCAACCTCCGCGTGATCCGGGTTCGGCGCGGTGTGCTGACGCACGCGATCAAGGACAGCGCGCGCCTGCAGATCCACGTGCTCGACTGGTCGGAGGCGCGCGTCGCGGACGTGCTGTCGAAGACGTCGAACAGCATCGAGGTCCAGGCGACCGGGCTCGTGAACGTCTTCACGACCGAGGCGTCGGTGAAAGCCCGCGTCTCGCGTGCCGGCTACCTGCTCGAGAGCGACTTCCTGATCAAGTTTGCCGGCACCGCCAGCGCCACGCCGCGCCGGCAGGCCGACCGCGATTACCTCGTCCGCACGCTCAAGAGGATGTCGGTCAGCTATCGCCTGGCGATGTCCGATCGGCTGACCTCGCCGCGGCAGCTGGCGCAGTACCTCGATCTGGCGGAGTACCTGCAGCTCGTGCCGTCGGGCGAGGGCTACGCCGGCGTGCTCGCGAGCGAGTTCCCGGACGGCATCGACGCCGTGTCGGCGACCTACGTCGCCAAGTACGACGCGCCGGCGCTGCTGGCCGCGTTTGCGGCGATATCCAGCGCGCCGCTCGAGGACGTCGTGCGTGGCGCCTCGCGGCGTCTCGTCTCCGCGCATCTCATCAGCGCGTCGACGCCGCAGAGCGATCTCGTGACCATCGGCTTCGCGTATCGCGATCCGGCGATCGCCGCCGAGTACGAGCGCGAAGGCCCGGCGGCGTTCCCCAACGCCAACTCGACGACGATGATTCCAGGCTGGTGGACGGGCGGCCCGCCGCGCGAAGTGGCCCTCTCGTCCGGCACCATCGTCCGGCGCCAGCTGACGACGCTCTATGGCGTCGAGAACGAGCTGGCCGGCGCCTTGCGGGACCTCGATCGGACCATCGACGCCGCGCGCCGCCGGCACGCGACCGCGAGCGAGAACGACCTCGAGCGTGCCGCCCGGGCGTTCGTCGAGACGGCGCCGGACATCAACGCCTACGGGACCGTCCATACGTTCTTCGCGATCTTCGACGCGTTCGTTCAGCGGGCCAGCGGCGCGCGGCCGGCCTCGACGCTCGTCCTCGAAATCACGCCGCGCGGCGAAACGACGCCGGTGACGAAGTACCTCATGAGGCGGTGAGCCGCATGCCCGACGAGCTGGCGCCAGGCGTCTACATCAACGAGATTCTGGCGGGCGCACGGCAGATTGCCGGCGTCAGCACGGCGACGACCGCGTTCATCGGATGGACGCCGAAGGGCCGCACGGACGCGGCCGTCGAGGTCGAGAGCCTGCGGGAGTTCGTCGAGGAATTCGGCGACCTCGATTCGCGGAGCTTCGTCGGTCATGCCGTGCGGCACTTCTTCGACAACGGCGGGACGATCGCATGGATCGTGCGCCTGCCGTCGCCTCCCGGCGTCGTCCTGACGCCGGACAGCGAGCCGTTCGAGCGCCTGCTGCTGCCGGCCGCTGGCGGCGGCGTGTTTTTGCTCGATCGCATCGCCGGCCGCGTCAACCTTCTCTGCGTGCCGGGTGAGACGACGCCGGCCGTCGTCGCGTCGCTCGAAACGTTCTGCATGCCGCGCCGCCTGTTCCTCGTCGCCGACGCGCCGCAGGCTCAGCCGCTCTTTTCCCCCGATCCTCGAATCACCGGAGACGCCGCGCGCAATGCGGCGATCTACACGCCCTGGCTGCGTGCCGATCCGGCCGCGACGCCGGCCGTGGCGTGTCCGCCCAGCGGCTTCGTCGCCGGCGTATACGCGCGGACCGATCGCACCCGCGGTGTCTGGAAGGCGCCGGCGGGCGCGGACGCCACCCTGGTTGGCGCCGCCGGTCCGGCGACGCCGATGACCGATCGCGAGGTCGCGAGGCTGGCCGAAGACGGCGTGAACGCCATTCGTGCGTTCGGCGATCGGACCGCCGTGTGGGGCAGCCGCACGCTGGCGGGCGCCGCGCAGAGCCAGTCCGACTGGAAGTACGTGCCCGTGCGGCGGCTCGCGATCTTCATCGAAGCGAGCGTCGATCAAGGCCTGTCCTGGACCGTCTTCGAGCCGAACGACGAGCTGCTGTGGGCGGCCGTCCGCGCGAGCATCGGCGATTTCCTGATGACCCTCTTCAGCCGCAGCGCGTTCGCGGGTTCGACGCCGCGCGACACGTTCTTCGTCAAGTGCGACCGCGAGACGATGACCGCCGACGACATCGCCGACGGACGGCTGATCGTGCTCGTCGGCTTCGCCCCTCTCAAGCCAGCCGAATTCGTCGTCCTCCGCATCGGCGCCCGCGCGGCGAAATCTACGGTAGAGTGATTTGCCGGCGTTCGAGGTCCCGGGAGGGAGGGCGTGGTGCGTTCAAGAGTCCTGGCCGTCATCGGCGTGGTCTCACTGGCAGTGGTGATCGGCTGGTCGTGCAAGTCCGCGCCGAGCCAGCGGCCGCTCGGCCTGGGTGACGTGGACACCGGCCCGGGGTCGGTCGAGTACGTGCGCCGCCAGCTCGAGGGTTCGTGGACGCTCGAGCGATTCGAGATGGTGGACACCGCCGGCCAGGCCCAGCCCGTACGCGCGCAAGCCAAGCTCACCTACGATCAGTACGGCAACATGACCGTCGCCGGAAATCTGCTCGAGCCGCTGCCCGGGCAGGAGCAGGCGACGCACGGCATGCTCGCGTACTCCGGTCGGATCGTCATCGACACGGCCAAGCATGAATTCAGGCTGCGCGCGCAGGAAGGCGTGGCCGATCCGGCGCTCAACCCCTCGGTCGGCGCCGAGCTCGTCCGCAAGTACGAGATCACCACGAATCAGCTGACGCTGACGTTTGTCGACGCCCAGGGCAAGACGACCGCGCGCGCCATCTTCAGGCGCGGCAGTTAGCCGACAGCTAGCCACGCCCGTTCAGCGCACGCGGATCGAGCCGCGCTGGCTCACGATCTGCCACGTCGGGCCGCCGCCGCGGATGGCGCCTTGCGCGCGCGTCCGCTCTACCAATCCGCTGACCGCCAGCTGTTCGATCGTAATCGCGCCGTCTTTGGTCGAGGCGTCGAGGGTCGCGCCCGCGTCGGCGGCCAACGCCGCGTCGATCGCGCCCGACTGCGTGCGCGCCGACAGCGGGCCGGCCAGCGCGTCGATGACGATCCGGCCGGAGTCGTTGGCGGCCACCACCGGCGTCGGCGCCGGGACGCGCACGTCGTAGCTCACGTTGACCGCGCGATCCACCAGCGGATCATCCGGGGGCGGATCTGCAGCGTCGTGCCCTTCAACTCGATGGGCGGACGCGCCGCGACGCCGGACGCCAATTGCCCGGAGTTGAGCGGCATGTTGAAGCCCGTGCGCACGGCGACGCTCCCCGAGACGGAGACGCCGCCGTCATCGCTCGCCGTCACATGGATGTCGCCTCGATGCGTCGAGATGTCCAGCCGGACGACGGCGCCGGCGGTGAACGTTCGCTCGAAGGTATACGTCTGCGGCGGCGCCGGCGCGCGGACGGCCCACACCGCCGCTGCGACCACGACACCACGCATGACGGGTCGTTCCCGCACGGGTTGAGTGTACCGCGATACTCTTACAACGATGAGCGACATGGCGCTGGTGTTTTTCGGGGCGTCGGGCGATCTGGCCTACAAGAAAATCTTCCCCGCGCTGCAGGGACTCGCCAAGCGCGGACGGCTCACGATGCCCGTCATTGGCGTGGCGAGATCGAGGTGGTCGCTGGAGGAATTCCGCCAGCGGGCGCGCGACAGCGTCACCGAGCACGGCGGGCTGGACCCCGCGGCGTTCGAGATCCTGAGCCGTTCGCTGCGGTACATCGCCGGCGACTACGCCGACGCGAGGACCTTTCAGCAGCTGAAGCACGTGCTGGGCGACACGTCGCGGCCGATCTACTACCTGGCGATTCCGCCTGATCTGTTCGGCACGGTGTTCGAGCAGCTGCAGCACGCGCGCTGCCAGCAGGGCGCGAGCGTCATCGTCGAGAAGCCCTTCGGCCGCGACCTGAAGTCGTCGTCCGAGCTGAACCGCATCGTGCACCAGGTGTTCGACGAGCGCAACGTCTACCGGATCGACCACTACCTGGGCAAGAACGCCGTCGAGAACATCCTGTTCTTCCGGTTCGCGAACGGCTTCGTCGAGCCCATCTGGAACCGCCAGCACATCGAGAGCGTGCAGATCACGATGGCGGAGACGTTCGGCGTCGAGGGCCGCGGGGCGTTCTACGACCAGGCCGGCGCGATTCGCGACGTCGTGCAGAATCATCTGCTGCAGGTGCTCTGCAACGTGGCGATGGAGCCGCCGCCAAGTGTGGCCGACAGCGAGCTGGTACGCGACGAGAAGGTCAAGGTGCTGAAGGGCGTCGCGACGCTGACGCCCGCCGACGTGATCCGCGGGCAGTTCCGCGGGTACCAGCAGCAAAAAGGCGTGAAGTGCGAGTCGGACGTCGAGACGTTCGCCGCGTTGAAGTTCTCGATCAACTCGTGGCGGTGGAAGGGCGTGCCGTTCTACGTCCGCGCGGGCAAGAAGCTGCCCGTCACGGCCACCGAGGTATACGTGAAGCTGCGGCAGCCGCCGATGATCTATCCCGAGATGATGCCGCCCGCCAACTACGTCCGGTTCCGCGTCACGCCGACGCTCGTCATCGCGATTGGCGCGTTCGTCAAGGTGGCCGGCCGCCGATTCCAGGGCGAGTCCGTGGAGCTGGTCGTGAGCGAGCACGCCGATCCAAACGAGGCGGGCGCCTACGAAGAGCTGCTCTGGGACGCGATTCAGTGCCAGACCGCGCGCTTCGCGCGTCAGGACTACGTCCAGGAGGCCTGGCGCATCGTCGATCCCGTACTCGGCGCCGCGACGCCCGTCCAGGAATACGAGCCAGGATCGTGGGGGCCCGGTGCGGCCGACAGCCTGATCGGCGACGGCGGCTGGCACAACGCGCGATGACCGTGCTCGTCCTGGACGTCGGCGGCACGCACGTCAAGGTGTGCGCCGCCGGACGATCGGGTCCCGTGAAGATCGACTCGGGTCCGTCGATGACGGCGAGGCGTATGGTGACGCTCGTCAAGCGCGCGACCCGGGGATGGAAATACGACGCGGTGGCGATCGGCTACCCCGGGCCCGTCCTTCACGGCCGCCCGGTGGCGAATCCAAGAAACCTCGGAGAGGGCTGGGTCGGCTTCGACTTCCGGAAGGCGTTCGGCAAGCCCGTGCGCATCATCAATGACGCGGCCATGCAGGCGCTCGGCAGCTACCGCGGCGGGCGCATGCTGTTCCTGGGACTCGGCACCGGCCTCGGCTCCGCGATGATCATCGACGGCGTCATCGAGCCGATGGAGCTGGCCCACCTGCCGTACAAGAAAGGCCGGACCTACGAAGACTACGTCGGGCTGGCGGGGCTCGAGCGGTACGGCAAGAAGAAATGGCGGAAACACGTGCTCGACGTGATCGTCCGGCTGCAGACCGCGCTCGAGACGGAAGACACCGTCATTGGCGGCGGGAACGCGCGCTTGCTGAAGTCGCTGCCGCCCGGCACGCGCCTCGGCGACAACGAGTACGCGTGCGCCGGCGGCGTCCGCGTGTGGCGGCCCGGCCCCGCCGACGAGCGATCGGCACGCTGGCGTTCGCGAAGCCGGCGGGCACGATGACCGCTACGGTGCGTGTCTCGCGGGATCGCGCGGCGCTCGTGGACGCGGCGGCGGCGGTCGTGGCCGGCGCGGCCGCGGCGGCGGTCGCGGCCCGCGGGCACTTCGCCATCGCGCTGTCGGGTGGATCGACGCCGCGCGGGTTGTACGCGCGGCTGGCAACCGACCCGGCGATTCGCGCGTCGCTGCCCTGGCCGCAGATCGACTGGTGGTTTGGCGACGAACGCCACGTGCCGCCAGATCACCCCGACAGCAACTACCGCATGGCGCGCGAGACGCTGTTTTCGCGCGCGCCGATCGATCCCGCGCGCGTCCATCGGATGCTGGGCGAGGATCCGGACGCCGGTCGCGCGGCCGCCGCGTACGACCGGGCGCTGCGCGACGCGTTTGGCGGCGCGCCGCCGCGCTTCGACCTGGTGCTCCTCGGCCTCGGCACCGACGGTCACACGGCGTCGCTGTTTCCCGGCAGCGCGGCCCTGCGGGAGCGCGATCGCCTCGTCGTGGCCAATGCGGTCCCGAGGCTCGCGACCGTCCGGCTCACGATGACGCTGCCGGTGATCAACGCCGCGCGGCACGTGGCGTTTCTCGTGGCGGGCGAGGACAAGGCGCCGGCGCTGGCGCGCGTGCTCGAGGATCCTGACGCCGGCCTGCCGGCGCAGGCCGTCGGGCCGCCCGACGGCGACGTCGTCTGGCTGGTCGACGCGGCCGCGGCTCGCCGGCTGCGGCTGGTTACGTGACGTCGAACTCGACCCACATCGGCCGGTGGTCGGACATGTAGTACCGGAGATAGGCGTTGAAGTCCGCCTGGCCGCGCTGCTGCCAGAGATCCGGAAAGATCACCTTGTCGTAGTCGAAGACGCCCTTGTTCCCCGTGAAGCGCGTCGCCGTGTCGCCGGGGAAGAACGCGACCTCGTCGGTACTGGGCGTCGTTGACGATGCTCGATGCGATCGTCGTGGAGTGATCGGGCAGCTCGAGGCCGCGGGCGACGAGCGCGTCGTAGATGGGATCGCCGGGCGCCGCCTTCGGCATGTTGAAGTCGCCGAGCGCGACGATCTCCTTGGTGAACGCGAACGGGCTCTTGCGCCGCAGATCCGCCCAGCGCGCCACCGCAAACGTCTCGAGCGACCGCCGCTGCATGTCGGCGGCCGCGTCCGATCCGAAATACAGGTGCACGTTGACGAAGAGAAAGTCAACGCCCGCGACGCGGAACGTCGCGAGATACGGATTGCGATCGAATCCGCGAAACACCTGCGTGATGCCCGGCAGCTTGATGTTCGTCAGATCGGACGGCGGAATGCTGATCTCGCCGATCTTCTCGAGCAGCGTCAGCTTCGACGAGTCGTAGACGTACGTCATGCGCTCCATGTTGCCGGCGATATCGGTGAACAGCAGCCGGTACGGCGCCGGCAGGTGCTGGTGCACCTGCTCGAGGTGCGAGAAGTTCTCGCGCACTTCCTGCACGGCGACGGCGTCGAACCAGCTGATCACCTCGGCGATGATCTGGAAGTCCGTGTCGCGCCGGTCCTGCGCACCGAAGTTGGCGATGTTCCAGGTGGCGAGCAGCAGCCGGCTCGGCCCCTTCGCCGGAATCAGCCGGTCGGGCACCTGCTTGTGCGCGCGCAACAACGCCACCTGCGTGGCAACGTCGTAGCTGTACGGAAACGTCGGCTGCGGAAACACTGGCATGGTGGCCTCATGTGGTCGATCAGGAACGGGAGTCGACCGGCGGCGCCGCCTGGGCGGCCGCGGCGTCCGTCCGGGACGTGCCATGATCCATCCAGACGACCTGCTGCGCCCGGCCGTGGATCTCGTTCCAGTCGTGCGTCACGTAGATCATCGGCAGCCGCAGCTCCGCGATCAACCGGTCGAGGTACGGCAGAATTTCCTGGCGCCGGGCGACGTCGAGCGAGCCGAGCGGCTCGTCGAGCAGCAGCAGCCGCGGATGCGAGAGCAGCGCCCGTCCGAGTGCGACCCGGCGCAGCTCGCCCCCGGACAGCTTCGCCGGATGACGGTGAAGCAGTCCGCCCAGGCCCAGCAGGTCCACGACGTCGTCCATGCCGATGCCGCCGTCGCGCCGTCCGGCAAACCAGCGGCCGAACGCGAGGTTCTGGCGCACCGTCAGGTGCGAGAACAGTCGTGAATCCTGGAAGACGTACCCGATGCGCCGGCGGTGCGACGGAACCCACAGACCGCGGTCCGTGTCGGCGACCGTCTCGCCGGCGATCGAGACGCGGGCGAAATCCGGACGCAGCAGGCCGGCCAGCACGTTGAGCACGCTCGTCTTGCCGGCGCCCGACGGGCCGAGTAGCGCCGTCAGCCCGCCGTCGAGATCGAGAGTGACGCGCAGGGCGATCCGCTCGAAGTCGTGGCGAATCTCGGCGGTGAGCGCGCTCATCGGCGCCTCCCGATTCGACGCGCCAACGCTTCGGAGGCGAGGAGGGCCGCCACGGAGACGCCGAGCGAGAGCCAGACCAGCCGCAGCGCGTGCAGGTCGCCGCCAGGCGTCTGCGTCAGGCTGTAGATGGCGAGCGCCAGCGTCTGCGTCTCGCCTGGGATGTTCGACACGAACGTGATCGTCGCGCCGAACTCGCCGAGCGCCTTGGCAAACGCCACAATCATGCCGGACAGCACGCCCGGCAGCGCCAGCGGCAGCGTGACGGTGACGAGCGTCCACCAAGGACTGGCGCCGAGCGTGGCTGCAGCTTCTTCCAGATGACGGTCGACGCCCTCGACGGCCAGCCGGATCGCCCGCACCATCAGCGGAAAGCCCATGACGGCCGCGGCGAGCGCCGCGCCGGTCCAGCGAAACGCGAACGTCACGCCGATCGTCCGCTCGAGCAACGCGCCAATCGCGCCGCGCCGCCCGAACGCCAGCAGCAGCACGTAGCCCGTCACGACCGGCGGCAGCACCAGCGGCAGGTGGACCACGACGTCGAGCAGACGCCAGGCCCAGCTGCGGCCGCGCGCGAGCACGATCGCGGCCGCGACGGCAAACGGAAGGCTCAGCAGCGTGCCCACCGTCGCGACTTTCAGACTGAGCCCGACGATCGCGAGGTCGCTTGCGGACCAGCCGGTCATCGCACCGGCGGGACGTTCGTGCGGAAGCCCTGCCGCTCGAACACAGTGCGCGCGGCGGGGCCGCGCAGGTAGGCGAGCACGGTCGAGGCGGCGCGGGACGCGCGGGTCGTGAGCGCCGCCGGATAGATGATTGGCGGGTGCGAGCTTTCCGGAAACACGCCGACCACGCGAACGCCGGGATCGGCCATGGCGTCCGTACGATAGACGATGCCGAGCGGTGCTTCGCCGCGCGAGACCAGTACCGAGCGCCGCGCGCACGTTCTCCGCCGGCGCCAGATGTCGCGAGACGTCGTCCCACACGCCCAGCGACGCGAGCGCGGCCTTCGCGTACAGGCCGGCCGGCACCGCGGCAGGATCGCCCACGGCGAGGCGACCGCCTTGGAGCGCCGCGGCGAGACCAAAGCCCGGCGCGATCTGGAGCGAGACCGGCGACGCTCGGGGCGCGATGAGGACCAGGTCGTTGCCGAGCAGGTTGACGCGCGTGCTCGCGTCAATCACCCCGTGCGTCGTGGCATCGTCCATCCAGTCCAGATCGGCCGAGATGAACAGGTCGGCCGGCGCGCCTTGTTCGAGCTGCTTGGCGAGCGTCGAGCTGGCCGCATACGACGCGCGGAAGCCGACGCCCGTGGCCGTGCGGCACGGCCCGGCGATCTCGTCGAGCGCGGTCTTGAGCGACGCGGCCGCGAAGATCAGGACGTCGCGGCCGGCGTCCTGCGGCGCCGGTGCGCCGGCGGCCATCGACAGGACCGCCAGGGCGATGGACGACCACGCCGGCAGCGCGCGCATGGTGCGATTCTACCCGCGGCGGTCGGCGGCCAGGGTCTCGAGCTTCATCAGCAGCTCGATCTGGCGCTGCTGCAGTTCGATCAGCGCCGTCCACTGCTTCTCTCGCAGCTCGTCGAGCTTCATGTGCAGCGAGACGATCTCCACCTCGGCCTTGAGATTGACCTCGTAGTCGTCCTTCGCGTCCAGGCGGTCCTTCGCGGCTTGCCGGTTCTGACTCATCATGATCACCGGCGCCTGCAGCGCGGCCAGGCACGAGAGCACGAGATTCAGCAGGATGAACGGAAAGGGATCGAACGGGGCAGCACTCCTGGCGTTCATCCACACCCACACGATCATCGTGGCGACGAACAAGCCGATGAATGTCCAGCTGCCGCCGAACGCCGCGACCCGGTCGGCGACGTGCTCGCCGTACGTCATCTGCGCGGCGTACTGCACCTCCGGGTTGCGCGCGATCGGCTGGCGATGAATGAAACGATGAATGACGTTGCGCTCGACGTGGCTGAGGCGCTGGATCTCATCTGCGAGGACGGGGATGTCCGCGGGCATAAGACCTCCGAGCGAAAGCTTACGCTTGAACGTCTCACTTCTGGCTTGTCGTGGTGTCGTTCCGCAGAATCGCTTCGGCGCGCGCGACCTGCTCGGTCGTGCCGAGCACCGCGAGGCGGTCCGCCGGCTCGATGCGGGTCGTCACGTCCGGATTCGTCACGATCGTGGCGCCGCGGCTGATCGCGACGATCGACGCGCCGGTCCGCGATCGCAGGTGCGACTGGGCAATCGTGCGACCCGCCAGCGGGCTGTCCGGGTCCACGAGCAGCCAGGTGACTTCGACGCCGCGCGACGCGCCGAGCAGGTCATGCAGCACGCGGGCCTGCTGGGCGCTGGGGCGCGCGTTCTCGTCGAGCCCTGCGGTGCGGATGAGCTCGGAATACCGCTGTACATCGCTCACGGGCAGGTCCAGCTGCAGCAGCGTGCGGCGCACGATCTCCACGCCGCCTTCGAGCTCGGGTCGGACGACGGCGGTGGCGCCCGCGGCGCCGAGCCGCCGGCCGCCCTCCCAGGTGGACGCTCGCGCGACGACGTGCAGCTTCGGCGCGTAGGCCCGGGCCGTCTCGAGCACGGCCAAAGCGGCGGCGTCGTCTGGCAGCGTGATCACGAGCGCGCGGGCGCGGGGCAGCGCGGCGTGCGCCAGGATCTCGGAGCTGCCGGCGTCGCCGTAGAGGACCGGGACCTTGAGCTCGCGGAGCTTCTCGATCCGCGCCGGGTCCACTTCGACGACGAGCCGCGGGATGTCCAGCCGGCCGAGGGCCTCGGCGATGTGCCGCCCGACGCGGCCGCAGCCGACGATCACCACGTGATTGGCCAGTGTCTCGTCCGGCGGCGGCAGATCGGGTCCGTGCCGGTTGATCATCGTCCACACGCGCGGCCACCGCTTGAGGCCCCGCTCGATCGGGCCAACCGCGCGCAGGACGAACGGGTTGAGCGTGATCGAGACGATCGCGCCGGCCAGCACGATCGCGTACTGCTCCGGCGTCAGAAGTCCGAGCGCGACGCCCGCCTGGCCGAGGATGAACGAGAACTCGCCGATCTGGCCGCGCCCGGCGGCGACGACGATCGCGGTGTGCGCCGGATAGGGCAGCGCGAAGCCGATGAGCGCCGAGACGATCGGCTTCGCGATCACGATGACGCCGACGGTCATCGTCACCTCGGACCAGTGGGCCGCCAGGTCGGCCGGCCGGACGAGCATGCCGACCGAGACAAAGAAGATCACGGCAAACGCTTCACGGAAGGGCAGCAGGTCGGCGCCAATCTGATGGCTGAACGGCGACTCGCTCACCACGATGCCCGCGACGAAGGCGCCGAGCGCGAGCGAGACGTCGAAGAGCGCAGCCGACGCGAGCGCGGTGCCGACGGCAATCGTCAGCGCGACCAGGACGAACAGCTCGCGCGATCCTGTCTTGACGATGCCGCCGAGCAGCCACGGCACCAGACGCGTGCCGACGACGATCATCAGCGCGATGAACAGCGCCGCCTTCCCGACGGCCAGGAGCGCCTGGCCCGGCAAGTTGGCGCTGCCGGCGTGCGTGAGGACCGGCAGCAGCACCAGAATGGCGACGGTCGCCAGATCCTCGAACACCAGCCAGCCGACCGCGACCTTGCCGGCCGGCGTGTTGAGCCAGCCGTGGTCCATGAAGCCGCGCAGCAGCACGACCGTGCTCGCCACCGAGACGGCGAGGCCGAACACCCACGCGCCGCCGGGCGTGAATCCCCACGCTCGCGCGAGCCCCCACCCGACGACGGAGATCACGACCATCTGGGCCAGCGCGCCGGGGATGGCGATGTCGCGGACCTGCCACAGGTCGCGGAACGAGAAGTGCAGCCCCACGCCGAACATCAGCAGCATCACGCCGAACTCGGCCATCTGGTGGATCGCGGCCGGGTCGCCCTGAAAGCCGGGCGTGACCGGGCTCAGCGCGACTCCCGCCACGAGGTAGCCGACAATCGTGGGCAAGCCCAGCCGCCGGGCCGCCAGCCCGCCGACGAGCGCGTAGGCGAGGGCGACGGCCAGATTGACGATCAGCGGCAGCTCGGCCATGGTCGTCTGGCATTATCCGATGCAACTATCGCCCGGCCGTCTTCGTCTGATAGTTTCGATCCCTCGCCTGTCCCGGAGGATCCTCGTGCCGAAGTCCCTGGCCTTGCCGCTGGCGGCCCTCTTCGCGGTTGCCGGCCTCACCGCATCGGCTGCCGTTCACGCGCAATCCGATCTCGACGCGCTGATGAAGAGCGTGCTCGCGCACCGCGACGAGAACTGGAAGAAGCTCCAGCAGTACATCCTGGACGAACAGGATCGAATCGACGTGCGGGGGCCGTCGAAGGCGCCGGTGTGGGGCGAGCGGCGGGACTTCACGTGGTTCATCCGCGACGGCTACTTCGTGAAGAGCCCGCTCAAGGTCAACGGCGTGACCGTGTCGGAGGCCGACCGCCGCTCGTTCGAGGACGACTACCTGAAGCGCGCCAAGGCGCGCGACCGTCGCGCGCCACCGGCGCCGGCCGAGAACGCCGCGTCGGCGTCAGCGGCCGCTCAGGGCGAGGCCGGCGGGCCGGCCGACGTCGACGCGCTGCTTCGCCAGCGCCGCCAGCCGGGCTTCATCGAGTCCGCGTATTTTCTGCGCTTCAAGTTCGAGCAGGGCAAGTACGCGCTCGTTGGTCACGAGTCGTTCGACGGGCGCGACGTGCTGCGCGTGGAGTACTACCCCGCGCGCCTCTTCTCGCACGAGACCGACAAGCAGCAGCGGCGAGCCCAGGAACACGAGCCCTCGTCGTCGGGTGACGACATGGACGCGGCGATCGAGCGCATGATGAACAAGGTGTCGCTCGTCACGCTCTGGATCGATCCGAAGGCGTCGCAGATCGTCAAGTACACCTTCGACAACGTGAACCTGGACTTCCTCCCCGCGGCCTGGCTGATCCGCGTCAACGATCTGCGCGCTTCAATGACGATGACGCAGGCGTTCCCGGATGTGTGGCTGCCGCGAGACGTGGACATGTACTTCGCGGCGATGCTGGCCATCGGCGACTTCGACGTGCGCTACCACCTGGACTACCACGACTATCGCCAGGCGACGACCAGCGGACGCATCAAGCTGCCGGTGGAGCGCTGATCGTGCCGGGCTGGGCGGCCGCGACAGCCCTCGCTCTTCGTCTCCTCACACTGGACGCCGGCGGCCAGACGCAGACGCCGCCAGAGGTGATCGCGGAGATCACCGTCCACGGCAACCACGTCGCGAGCGACGCGGACGTCGTCCGGATCGCCGGCGTGGCGATCGGCCAGCCCTTCACGGCGACGACGATCGCGGACGTCACGACGCGCCTCCGCGCGTCGAAGCAGTTCGATGACGTCAGCGTGCTGAAGCGCTTCGCGTCGATCGCCGATCCGAGCCAGATCGTGCTGGTGATCATCGTGGACGAAGGACCCGTGCGGATCGATCTTCCCGGCGGTCCTGGCGCGCCGACCCGCGTCGTCAAGCGGCGCGGATGGCGGAACTTGATGTACCTCCCGATCCTGAGCGGAGAGGACGGCTACGGCCTGACGTACGGCGTGCGAGTCGCGCGGCCCGGTGTGATCGGCGACCGGAGCCGGCTGTCGTTCCCGTTGACGTACGGCGGCTTGAAGCGCGCTGGCGCGGAGCTGGACCGGACATTCGATCGCGGGCCGCTGACGCGCTTCGTGATCGGGGGTCGCTCCAGTCGCAGCACAACCCCGGCTACGACGCCGACGATGACCGGCGCCGCGTCTGGGGACGCGCCGAGCGGGCGTTTGGCGTCGTGCGCATCGCGGGCGACAGCGCCTGGGAACACGTCTCGTTTCTCGGCAGCCATGACGACATGACGTCGGTTGGTGGCGAAGCCACGCTCGACACGCGCATCGATCCGGTGCTGCCACGCAACGCGGTCTACGCAGGTGTGTCGGCCAGCCGCGTGCTCGTGTCGGGCAATCCGGGTCTCACGCTCGTGCACCTCCACGCCGAAGGCGACGTCGGCCTCATCGGACAGACGATCCTCGTCGTCCGTGCCGAGCGTCAGGCGTCGAGCGCGCCGCTGCCGCCGTACCTCAAGCCGCTGCTCGGGGGAAACTCCAGCCTTCGCGGGTTCGAGGCCGGCTCGTTCATCGGCGACATCGTCGCAAACGGCTCGGTCGAGATCCGCGTGCCGCTCAGCTCGCCTCTTTCGATCGGCAAGCTCGGCGTCAGCGTGTTCGCGGACACGGGCAAGGCCTATGACTCCGGTCAGCGCTTTGGCGATGCCCCGTACCACACCGGCGTCGGCGGCAGCGTCTGGATTGCCGCGACGGCGTTTCACATGAGCCTCGCGGTTGCGCACGGGCTCGGAGCGAGCACTCGCGTCAACTTCGGCGTCGGGCTCACGTTCTAACGGCGCCCGCGCGCCGGACCGATAGCCACGAGTGCGGGCATGTGACAGTAGTGATCATTGCGAAACATTTTCTGGCGGGCATTAAACGTTCCGCCGGGGGCGGCAGTCTCTATGACCATGCGGCTCTTACGCGGCTTGTCGGGACGGGTGCTCCCGTGCGGGTGCCTCGTCGGCGTGTATGAGACCTATGACGCCGAGGTGGTCGCGACGATTGACGCCCGCGGCCGCGATTGCGGCGTGTCGGCCCATCGCAAGCACGCGGCGGTCCCCATCGAAAGCCTTGAAGACCACGAATCGTTGACCGCTGGCCGCAGCGACCCGAAGCCGTAGCCTGCCGCCGGGGCCCGTCCGGCCGTCCCGGCCGCAGGTTGCGGGCGAATTCCTCACCCGATTACAGTTGTGTGTCCGACCGGGCACGACCCGCGGATTTCGCCTGGATTTTCGCCAGACGTGCCGCGCGACGCGTTGGGGCGCCGATCTTGCATTAACGGAGACGATGGAGGTCCGAATGACCCGCCGTGTCCTCACCGTCGTGGCCAGCGCGTTCGTCGCCCTGGCCGGCGTCCGTCTCGCCGCCCAGAGCCTCGACGACATCATCGCCAAGAACCTGCTCGCCAAGGGTGGTGCGGACAAGCTGCAGGCCGTGCAGTCGATGAAGCAGACGGCCCACGTCACTTTCCAGGGGATGACGGGCACCATCACGGTCTACGGGAAGCGCCCGAACCTCATGCGGCAGGAAATCTCCGTGGCCGGCCAGACGATCGTCAACGCGTTCGACGGCACGACGGCGTGGAGCATCAATCCGCTCAGCGGATTGACCGACCCGATTGCCGTCTCTGGTCCGCAGGCTGAAGACATCAAGAGCCAGTCGGATTTCGACAGCCCGCTCGTCAACTACAAGGCCAAAGGCTACGAGCTCGAGCTCGTGGGCACCGAGACGGTCGGCGGCCGGCAGGCGTACCACCTCAAGCTCACGAACCAGAGTCATCACGTCCAGCATCTGTTCATCGACACCCAGACCAACCTCGAGCTGAAGATCTCCGGCGACAGCCCGATGGGGCCGATCGACAACGAGCTGTCCGACTACCGCGACGTCGGCGGCCTGAAGCTGCCGTTCCTGATGCGGATGCTGTCGGGCGGTACGGTCATCCTGCAGAGCAACGTGGACAAGATCGAGCTCAACCCGAAGATCGACGACGCGATCTTCAAGCTGCCGAAGTAGGGACCGCGGCGTTTCCCGCGCCCGTCACAGCGGCTTGCCGAGCCGCTCCTGCAGCCGCTCGCGATACCCTCGACTCAGCGTGAGCTTCGTTCCGTTGCGCAGGATCACCACGTACTCGCCGTTGAACCACGGCTGCAGCTCTTTGATCCGCTCGATGTTGACGATGTGCGAGCGGTGAATCCGGAAGAAGAGCTCGGGATCGAGCCGCGCCTCGATCGACGTCATCGTCTCGCGGAGCAGATGACCCTCGTGGCCGACCTGCACCCGCACGTAGTTGCCCGCGGCTTCGACCCAGTCGATCTCCTCCATCCGCAGGAAGAACAGCCGCCCGCCTGACTTGATGATGAGCCGGCCGTTGCGCGGCGCGTGGCTGCTCTTCAGGTCGCGCACGAGTGCGAGCAGCTTCTGGCTGAGATCGCCGCTCTCGACTTGCTCCATCTGCCGGCGCACGCGCTTGAGCGTGCCCTGGAAGCGATCGCCGTCGAATGGCTTCAGCAGGTAGTCGAGCGCCTGCACCTCGAACGCGCGCAGCGCGTGCTGGTCGTACGCGGTGACGAACACGACCGCGGGCATGCGGTCCGGTCCGACGGCCTCGATCACCTCGAACCCGTCGAGCTTGGGCATGTGGACGTCGAGAAACACCAGGTCCGGCGACCGATCCAGGATCGCGTCCACGGCTTCCAGGCCGTTGCTCGCCTCGCCGACGACGTCGACGTCAGGCTCGGTGTCGAGCAGCGAGCGCATCCGCTCGCGGGCGAGCGGCTCGTCGTCCACGATCAGCGCGCGGATCTTGCGGGGGGCGACCGTCATGCAAGCCTCCTGAGGCGACGCAGGCCGGAGGCGCGGCAGCCGCATCGCGTCGATACGGAATCGCGATGAGCACGGTGAATCCGCCGGGCCGCCGCGTCGAGCGCCTCTGTCTCGATATCGAACAGCGTGGTCAGACGATCCCCCAGACGCACCTGCTCGATATGGACGTATTTGTCGAGGAATTCGATCTCCTCGGCGAGACGAATTTCCGGCCGGGCCGACGAATCGAGCGTCAGCCTGAGCAAATCGCCGAGCCGCGCGATCATTCGTTCGGCGGCGGACAGATCGCCATGCATCAGCGTCGAGATCGCATGCAGCGCAGCGCCCGCTGCCAGAGCACCGGCTCGCCGCCGCTGGCGCGAACGGCCTGGCTCGCCAGCACCGTCGACGCCGGCTGGTGGACGAGCATTAATGGGAGCGACGACCTGCGTTTTGCCGATTCGCAGGCTCGGGCGTGGGTCAGCAGATGGGCGCGCTCGCAACGGGCGGACGGCGGCCGCCGCGAGCAAAAAACGCCCGCGCCCGCCAGTCGTTTTCTCTTATGATTAGCGATCTGTGAGCACGACGAGCCGCGTAACGCGAGCGTGGCGGCAGGGCGATCCCTGGACCGTCACCGATGCCACCGAGCTCTACGAGGTCGATCGCTGGGGCAAGGGCTACTTCTCGATCGGACCGAACGGCCACGTCCGCGTCCACCCGACCAAGGACCCCGAGCGCTGCGATCGACCTCAAGCAGCTCGTCGATCACCTGCAGCTGCGCGGCATCGGCCTGCCGATCCTGATCCGCTTCCGCGACATCCTGCGCCATCGGCTCGCCGACATCCACGACGCGTTCTCAGGCGGCGATCGCGCAGCACCAGTACGACGGCCAGCTACTTCTGCGTCTACCCGATCAAGGTGAACCAGCAGCGGCAGGTGGTCGAGGAGGTGCTCGACTTCGGCCGGCCGTACGGCTTCGGCCTCGAGGCCGGCTCCAAGCCGGAGCTGCTGGCCGTCGATCGCGATGGCGACCAACGACACGCCGATCATCTGCAACGGCTTCAAGGACGCCGAGTTCATCGAGATGGCGATGCTCGCCCAGAAGATGGGCCGCACGCATCATCCCGGTCGTCGAGAAGTACACCGAGCTCGGGCTGATCCTCGAGTACGCGCGCAAGGTCGGCGTGCGGCCGCAACATCGGCATGCGCGTCAAGCTGGCCGTCGCGCGGCGGCGGGCGCTGGCAGTCGTCGGGCGGCTACCGGTCGAAGTTCGGCCTGACGGTCGCCGAAGTCCGCCAGGGCCTCGAGGAGCTGAAGTCGCTACGGCATGCAGGACTGCTTCAAGCTCCTGCACTTCCACCTCGGCAGCCAGATTCCCAACATCCGCATCGTCAAGGGCGCGCTGAACGAAGCGGCGCGCATCTACGCGGAGCTGGTCAAGGCCGGCGCCGGGCCTGCGAGTACCTCGACGTCGGCGGCGGCCTCGGCGTCGACTACGACGGCTCGCAGACCAACTTCGAGTCGAGCGTGAACTACACGCTCGAGGAATACGCCAACGACGTCGTCTACCACATCCAGACGCGTGTGCGACGACGCCGGCGTGAAGCATCCGACGATCGTCTCGGAGAGCGGCCGCGCCATCGTCGCGTACCACAGCGTGCTCGTCTTCAACGTGCTCGGCGTCGTCGGGCTTCGGCGACGAGGAGATCCCGCAGAACGGCCACGGCGACGAGCTGGAGCAGCCGCTCGTCGACCTCATGGAGACCTACCAGAACCTGACGGCGCGCAACGCGCTCGAGAGCTACCACGACGCGCAGCAGGCGCTCGACATGGCGCTCAACCTGTTCAACGGCGGCTACCTGCCGCTCGAGCAGCGGTGCCTGGCGGAGACGCTCTACTGGGCGATCTGCAGCAAGCTGCGCAAGCTCGTCGCAGCAGATGGACGATGTGCCCGAGGATCTGCAGGGCCTCGACGACACGCTCGCCGACACCTACTTCTGCAACTTCTCGCTGTTCCAGTCGATTCCCGACTGCTGGGCGATCAAGCAGCTGTTTCCCGGTGATGCCGATCCACCGGCTGAACGAGCCGCCGACCCGCCAGGCCGTGCTCGGCGACATCACCTGCGACTCGGACGGCAAGATCGACCAGTTCATCGACCGGCGCGACGTGAAGCGCACGCTGCGCGCTGCACCCGTTCACGGGCGAGCCGTACTACCTCGGCGTGTTCCTGGTCGGCGCCTACCAGGAAATCCTCGGCGACCTGCACAACCTGTTCGGCGACACGCACGCCGTGCACGTGAGCCTCGACCAGTCGCGGCAACGTCGTGCTCGAATCGGTCATCAAGGGCGACACGGTGCAAGGAAGTGCTCGACTACGTCGAGTTCGACGCCGACATGCTCGTGCGCAAGCTGCGCGAGTCGGTCGAGGCGGCGGTGCGCGACGGGCGCATCGACTTCGAGGAATCCGGCCGCCTGCTGCGGTTCTACGAAGACGGCCTCCACGGCTACACCTACCTCGAAGATCCCGGAGAGCAGTAGCACGATCCTGAAGATTCTCCGCGCGGTTTCGTTCCTGCTCACGATCGTGCTCGCGATGTGGGCCCTGTGGATCGGGGTCCTCGGCGGATTCGACCTCACGATCGGTCGCCTGCATTTCACCTCGCACGATCCGTGGCGGTCTGCGATCGGCGCGCTGGCGGCCCTCGCGCTGTTCGTCGCCGCGAAAGGGCGCGCCAGTCACGTCCGGGCGTGGATCGGCGCCGCCGACCGCGTTGACGATCGCCTCATTGCCGCGGGGCTTGCCGTTGCGGTCTGCGCAACCGGCATCGCGTTCGCCAGCACCGTCGCCGGCGGCGCTGATGCCTACGGCTACGTGTCCGAGGCCGACGGGTGGATTTCGGGATCGCTGAAGCAGCCGCAGGACTGGGCGCGGCAGGCGCCCTGGCCCTCGAGCCGTTGGAGTTTCTCGCCGCTCGGCTATCGGCCCGGCGACACCGACGAGGACGCGTGGTCGATCGTGCCGATCTACTCGCCGGGCCTGCCGCTGCTCATGGCGGGCGCGAAGATGGTCGGCGGGCAGGAGGGCATGTTCTGGGTCGTCCCGATCCTGGGCGGCCTGCTCGTTCTCGGCACGTTCGGCATCGGCCGGCGGCTCGGCGCGTCGCGCGCGGGACTCATCGGCGCGTTTCTGGTGGCGACGAGTCCGGCGGTGTTGTTCATGCTCGTCGCGCCCATGACGGACGTTGCCGTCGCCGGGGCGTGGATCGTCGCGTTCTACTTTCTGCTCGCCGAGTCGCTGCCGAGCGCGCTTCTGGCGGGTCTCGCAGCGGGGCTGGCCGCGCTCATCCGGCCGAACGTCGCGTTCGAGGTCGGCGTGCTGGGCCTCTGGTATCTCTTGCGCGCGTGGCGAGCGAGCGAGTGGCGCCGGGAGATCGGACGCGCGTGCCTGTTCGCGCTGGGCGCCGCGCCGGGCCTCGCGGCGATCGTCGCCATCAACACCTATCTGTATGGATCGCCCTTGCTCAGCGGCTACGGCTCCTTTGCCGACCAGTTCGTCGCGGGCGAACATCGCGCCGAACGCGAAGCGCTATCTGATCCTGGTTCATCTACGCGCATTCGCCTGTCGCCCTGGCCGGATTGCTGCCGCTCGTCCTGCCGCTCCGGCGCTTCTGGCCGGCGGCAAAGGACCGCGCCGCCTTCCTCGTCATCGGGCTGTTCGTGCGCGCTGCTGGTCGTCGAGTTCCTCGCGTATCTGGTGTTCGACGTCTGGTGGTACCTGCGCTTCGTGATTCCGTGCATCCCGTTCGTCATGCTCGGCCTCGGCGCCCTGGTGATGGCGGCGGTGCGCGGCCGGCCGCCGGTGGTGGGGGCCGTGCTGGCGATGGCCGTGTTGGCGCTCGGCGTCCGCGACTTGCGTGTCGCGGCAGCCGAGAACACGTTCGACATATGGCGCGACGAGCGCCGCTACGTCGCCGCGGCGCAGCTCACGCGGAGACTGACCGAGCCGACAAGCGTGATCTACACCATGCAGCACAGCGGCAGCATGCGCTACTACGGCGGCCGGCTGACGGTGCGTTATGACCTGATCGACGACGACTGGCTGGATCGCAGTGTGGCTTGGTTCGTCTCGCGAGGCGTCCACCCGTATCTGCTGCTCGAGGACTGGGAAGTGGACCCGTTCAAGCGGCACTTCGCCGGCGCCGAGCGGCTGGCCGTGCTGTCGACCTCGCCGCTCTTCAGTTATGAAGGCGGAGCCAAGCTCTCCCTCTACGACCTGACGGCCGCGCCCGGTTCGTCAGGCGGCAGCCTCAACGCCGTCGAGACCTTCGCCGACCGGCTGCGCTCGGTGCCGCCCGCGCCCGCGCCGACCGTCACGCTCGGCCGGTAGCCGCCCGCCGCGCGTGCTAGAGTACGCGCGCCCCGGCCCAAAGGAGCGCCACGTGAACGAAGGCTTTTCGATTCGCCTGCGCCGCAACGGCAAGATCTGGCCGGTGGACCAACTGACGCCAGACGAGGGTCTCGTCTTCGACAACGAGCGGGACGCGTTTCCGCGCAGCCTGACGATCGAGTTCGACGGCGACAACGCTGCGACCCTGCAGCGAATGAACTTCGTCCGGTCGCTGCGCGGGTGGAACGCCGGCGTCTTTCAGCTGCACGTCGTGGAGACGGACGGCATGCTGTTCGTGTCCGGCGTGGACGAGAACGCGCTGCCCTCCGGCTTCTACTGGTTCCGCCTCTGGATCGACGACGTCATCGTGCCCGCCAGGGACTATCGCGTGCAGATCGAGGCCGACAGCAGCGACGCGGTCGTCAACGTGGACGTCAAGGCGGACCCGCGCGAGATCGAGCTCACCGATCCCGTGGACGGGTTCGACGATCGCATTCGCCGGCTCATCGAGACGCCCGACAGCGTCATCGACGGACTCGCCCTGATGGACTGGCTCGACGCCGCCGATCCCCGGCCGAGCCGCAAGGCGTGCCTCCTGAATCTCATGGCGAAGCTGCGCACCGCGCCCTCGGCCGCCGACCCGCTGATCGATCAGGTGAACAGCGTGTTCTTCTGCGGGGCCGAGCGGATCTACGCCCGCGTCCAGGCCGAGCTGTTCAATCGGCTTCAGGACCTGGCCGACGATCCCGAGCGGCCGTTCTACGCGGAAGGGACGCCGACGTCGCCGATGCACAAGAAGCTGCTCGACGCCATCCAGCGCCACGGGTGGGGCAGTCCGGGCGACTACTCGCTGTTCAGCTTCCGGCAGGAAGGCAATCCCTCGATGCAAGTCGTCGTCGCGGCGCCCAACGTGTCGACCGCGCCATTCTGCGCCGACTGCGACATCGATCTCGGCAACCCGCTGCAGGATCTCCAGGGGTTCGCGATCCACATGGGCGAACTGCTCGGCGGCAAGGCCACCGATCACCTGGACCTTCACGACAAGCTCGCGAAGGGCGCGACGAAGAGGTACTTGTACTATTCAGTTGACTGACGCGCGGGCGAACCATTCACCCATTCACTCACTCACCCATTCACCAGTTTTCATTTACCCCGCGACCGCGACCATCGCCGGCCGCAGCACCTCGTCGCCAATCAGATAGCCGGGCTTGACGACGCCGGCGACGTGGCCGGCGGCGTGCTCGCCGGAAGGCACGCTGGCGACGGCTTCGTGACGGATGGGATCGAACGGCTGGCCGAGCGGATCGATGCGGACAACGCCCAGGCCGTCGAGCGTGGCGAGGAATTGCTGGCGCACGAGCGAGACGCCCTGCACGAGCGGATCCTCCGGCCGATCGGCCGCCGCGGCCAGGGCGCGGTCGAGGTTGTCGACCACCTCGAGGAAGGACACGAGCGTCTGCCGGCGGCTGCGCTCGACATCCTTCGTCACTTCCTTGCGCAACCGCGCGCGCGCCTGGTCGAACTCGTCGGCGGCGCCGCGATACTTCGTCAGGATTTGCTGCAGCTCGGCGTCCTTCGCCGCGAGGCGCGCCTCCAGCTCCTCGATATACGTGGGCTTCAGCTTGGGCTCGTCGCTCGGCGGCGCGTCGCCCTCGGCGCGCGCCCACCACCGCCGGTCGGTGACCTTGAGATCGGCCATCAGCTCACGACCGCCTTTGGACCGTACTCGAACGCCAGGGCGTCATGGTCCACGCCAATCGTCACGGTGCCGCCGTGTTCGAGCTGGCCGAAGAGGATCTCGTCGGTGAGCGGATCGCGGACATCGCGCTGGACGACGCGCGCGAGCGGACGCGCGCCGAACACGGGGTCGTAGCCCTTGGCGGCCAGCCAGGCCCGCGCTTCTGGCGTGAGCGTAATGGCAATGTGCCGTTCGGCCAGCTGCGCTTCGAGCTGCAGGATGAACTTCAGGACGATCGTCTCCATCACGACCGGCGTCAGGTTCTTGAAGGTGACGATGGCGTCGAGCCGGTTGCGGAACTCGGGACTGAAGACGCGCTCGATCGCGGCCTTGGACTTGCCCGCGGCCACGCGGTGCATCGCGCCGTCGCGGTCGTCCTTCGCGCCCTCGCCGCCGAAGCCGATCGCCTTGGCGCTCATCTCGCGCGATCCGGCATTGGACGTGAGGATCAGCACGACGTTGCGGAAGTCGGCCTTGCGCCCGGTGTTGTCGGTGAGCGTGGCGTGATCCATCACCTGCAGCAGGATGTTGTAGATGTCGGGATGCGCCTTCTCGATTTCGTCGAGCAGCACGACCGAGTACGGATGCGACCGCACGGCGTCGACGAGCAGGCCGCCCTGTTCGAAGCCGACGTAGCCCGGGGGCGCGCCGATCAACCTCGCCACCGCGTGTTTTTCCATGTACTCGCTCATGTCGTACCGCGTGAACTCGTTGCCCAGCAGCAGCGCGAGCTGCTTGGCCAGCTCCGTCTTGCCGACGCCGGTCGGACCGGTGAACAGGAAGCAGCCGGCCGGCCGCTCGGGCAAGCCCAGGCCCGCGCGCGATCGCTTGATCGACTGCGCCACCAGGTGCACGGCTTCCTTCTGGCCGAACACCACGCGTTCGAGCGACTCCTCGAGCGTTCGCAGCCGCTCGCGGTCGGACGACGAGGCCTGGCGGGCAGGGATGCGGGCCATGCGGGCGACGATGGACTCGATGTCGTGGGCGTCGACGACCAGAGCGGGTTCCGGGGTTCCGGGGTTCCGCGGTTGCGGGGTTCTCGCACCCGATGCCTGCGGCCCGGTGCCCGCTGACTGGGGCCCGGGCCCTAAGGCCTGAGTTCCGGCGCCCGCGGCCTGGGGCCCGACGCCCGCGACCTGGGGCCCGGGGCCTGCGGTCTGGGGCCCGGGGCCCGGGGCCTGATGCCTGATCTTCATGACCGCACCCGCTTCGTCGATCACGTCGATCGCGCTGTCGGGCAGCTTGTAATCGCGCAGGTGCCGGGCCGCGAGCTTGGCCGCGGCTTCGAGCGCGGCGTCCGTGTACTTGACGCCGTGGTGCGATTCGTAGCGGCCACGCAGGCCGGCCAGGATCTTCACGGTCTCCTCGATCGACGGCTCTTCGATCGCGATCTTCTGCAGCCGGCGGGCGAGCGCGCGATCTTTCTCGATGTGCTTGAACTCCTCGAACGTCGTCGATCCGATGACACGGAGCTCGCCGGCCGTGAGGATCGGCTTGATGAGCGTCGCCAGGTCCATCGTGCCGCCGGTCGTCGCGCCGGCGCCGACGGTCGAGTGGATCTCGTCGATGAAGAGAATGGCCTTCGGCCGCGAAGAGAGCGCGCGGATGACGGCCTTGAAGCGCTCCTCGAAATCGCCGCGGAAGCGCGTGCCGGCGAGCAGTGCACCCGTGTCGAGCGAGAAGACTTCTGCATCCCGCAGCGCTTCGGGCGCCTCGTCGGTCAGCAGCTTCGTCGCGAGGCCTTCGGCCATCGCGGTCTTGCCCACTCCGGCTTCACCCACGAAGACGGGGTTGTTCTTGCGGCGGCGGGAGAGGACCTCGATCGTGCGCTGCAATTCGTCGGCCCGGCCGATCAGCGGATCGAGCAGGCCCTTGCGCGCGCGGTCGGTGAGGTTGAGACAGTAGGCGGCGAGCGGGTCGCGCGAGCTGGCGGCGCCCTCCCGGCCCGCGCCGGCGGGTGCTTCGCCGCCCTCTTCCGGCCCGGGCGTGTCGGCTTGCGGCACCTTGGCGATGCCGTGCGAGATGAAATCGAGGATGTCGAGCCGCGCGATGCCGTGGCTCTCGAGAAGCTTGGCGGCCTGCGATTGCGGCTGCTGCAGGATGGCGGCCAGGATGTCGCCGGCGTTCACCTCCTGGCGCTGCGCGCTCTGCACGTGCAGCACGGCGGTCTGCAACACCCGCTGGAAGGCGGCGGTCTGCTCCGGCTCGCGCTCGTGCCCGCGCTTCAACTGCTCGACGTGCTCGTCGAGATACTGGCTCAGCTCGCGCCGCAGCCGCGGCAGGTCCGCACCGCAGGCCTTCAGGATGCGCTCGCCTTCGTTGTCGTGCGCGAGCGCATACAGCAGGTGTTCGAGCGTCAGATACGCGTGCCGCCGCGACACGGCTTCGCGATAGGCGATGGTCAGGACGATTTCAAGTGCGGCGGAGAACATCTCAATTGATTATGACGTATGAGAGCCAGCGGCGCAGCGACTTGAGTTCACCTCGCTCTACCTTGCCGACCATCCATTCACCCATTCACTCATTCACCCGTTTCACCCACTCACCCGTTTCACTCATTCACCCATTTCACGCATTCACCCATTTACACTTCCTCAGTGACCGCCTTGAGTGGAAACCCGGCCTTCCGCGCGAGAGCCGTGACGGCGTTCACCTTGGTTTCCGCGATTTCCCACGGGTACACGCCCGCGATCCCGCGGCCGTTGACGTGCACGTTCATCATCACGCGAAAAGCCTCGGCGGGCGATTTCTGGAACACGCCCTCGAGCACGTTCACGACGAACTCCATCGTCGTGTAGTCGTCGTTGAGGAGGACGACTTTGAAAGTCGGCGGTTCCTCCTTCTTGACCTGCGGGCGCTCCTTGACCTCGCCGCCCGCGCCCGGGCCGGACGGTTGACTCATGCCCTCAATCTAGCGCAATCCGGGGCGCGCATAGAATGAGGCATGCCCCCCTCGTCCGGCCCGCTCGCCGCGGGCCTTGACTACATCGACGTCGATTTTCTCGGCAAACCCGGCCTCATTGCCACCGGCGTCCTCCACGGCGCGGCCGGCGTCGCGCTCGTCGACCCCGGGCCGACGACCACGCTCGAGACGCTGGTGCGGAAGCTCGAGCACAAGGGGATGGCGCTTGGCGACGTGCAGGCGATTCTGCTGACACACATTCATCTCGACCATGCGGGCGCGACCGGTGTGATGATCGAACGCTGCCCGCACGCGCGCGTCTTCGTGCACGCGAAGGGCGCCCCGCACATGGCCGATCCATCTGGGCTGCTTGCCAGCGCGACCCGGCTCTATCGCGACGACATGCAGCGGCTGTGGGGGGAAGTGCGCGCCGTGCCGGCCGATCGGTTGCACGTGTTGAACGAACGTGACTCGCTCGAGATCGTCGGGCATCAGGTCGAGTCGTCGTGGACGCCGGGCCATGCGTCCCACCACGTCAGCTACTTTCTTCCGGCGGCCCGACTCGCTTTCGTCGGCGACACCGCCGGCATGCGCCGTCCGACCGGCCGCATCGTCCTGCCGCCGACGCCACCGCCGGACATCGACCTCGAGGCGTGGCGGGCGAGCACAGAGCGCATCCTCGCGTGGGATCCGGACCTGCTCTTTCTCACGCATTTCGGACCGTATCCGTCCCCGCGCGTGCACTTCCAGGATTTGTGGCGCCGGCTCGAGGCCTGGAGCGAGCGCGTGCGCGCGCAACTTGCGTCGTCCGGGACGGACGCCGAGCACGCTGAGGCCTTCGCTCAGGAGGTGACCGCGGAAGTGACGCGCGCCGCCGGCGCGGACGAGGCCCGCGCGTACGCCGACGCGGGCCGCTACGATTTCTCGTGGCTGGGACTGGCGCGGTACTGGAGAAAGCGAGGGGCGGCGGCGTAGCACGCTGCCGCGGCAGAGCCCTACCATCCCTCGCGTCGAATGCCGGGGATGTGGTCGAAATGAACGTCGCGGCTAAGAATCGCGAGACGATGCTGAAGGGCGAGGGCGGCGATCCAGGCGTCATTGGCCGGCACAGGTCTGCCCATTCTTTTCAGAGTCGTCCGTATGTGCGCGTAGGCACGCGTCGTCGCTTCCGTCACCGGGAGGATGTCGAATGCCTGCAGATGCTCGGTCAGCCACCCTTCATAGGCGATCCGGTGACGCGAGGCGGCGATCCCGTATCGGAACTCTCCGATCACGATCACCGGCAGGGAGGGCAGATCGCCGGACGCGAGGCGCGCGCCGACCGCCGGATCGCCGTCAACGAACGCCGAGAGCGCATTGGTATCGAGGATCACTCTCGATCTTCCGGCTCCAGGACCTCGAATTCACGGGCGATTCGCTGTTCGATGCGGGCGGTCTCGCGGCGCAGCCGACGCAGGCGGCCGAAGCCCGCCATCCAAGGCGGCTCGAGTCGGCGCGGCGCCTCCGGGCGCCGCCAGTTTTTCCTGAATCGCCTCGGTGACGAAGGTCTTGAGCGTCTCTCCGCGTTCTGCGGCTCGCGCCTTCGCGCGGCGGAACAGCGGATCGGGAATCTCAATCGTGGTCTTCATCGACCCATATTCCCACATTTACGGTCAACTCGGCGATCGTGACCACTCCGTCCCAGGCGGGCCAGGGGCCGCTCGTGTGATCATGCTGGTATAGTAATACCATCATGGTGCGTGTCCAGATCCAGCTCAGCCCGTCCCAGCACCGCGGGCTGAAGCGGCGGGCGAGGCGGCTCGGCGTCTCCGTGTCGGAGGCGGTCCGCCGTGCCGTCGCGGCCGAGCTGGCCGCCGAACCGTCCGACGACCCTCGCGATCGACGGCGCCGCGCGCTGGCCGTGGTCGGCAAGTACGCCGATGCGGACGGCCCGGCTCGGGCCGCTCGCGATCACGACGATCTGCTCGCGCGGGCCTATCGCTCATGAGCGTGTTCGCGGATACGTCTGCGTTCTACGCGCTGCTGGTTCGGACAGACGAAGCGCACGCCCCGGTGCGGGCGGCGTTCACCAGCCTCGTCGAGTCGGGCCGGTCCATCTGGACGACCTCATTCGTCATCGTCGAGACCATGGCGCTGCTGCAGCACCGAATCGGGCTGGCCGCGGCGCGCGATTTCGACGAGGAGATCCTCCCGCTCGCGCGCGTGTGCTGGGTGGACGAGGAGCTCTACCGGCGGGGCACCGAGCGGCTCTGGCGCGAAGACCGCCGGGGGCTGAGTCTCGTGGACTGCGTCAGCCTCGAATTCATGAAGCGCGAGGGGCTGACGACGGCGCTCGCGGTCGATCGGGGTTTCCAGGACGCGGGTTTCGAGGTGCTGCCCGGGATCAGCTGACGGAGTCCACGTCGAGATCGACCTGTCCGATGCGCGGGACTCCGGCGAGCCACCACAACGCGCCGACGGCCGCAACTGCCGCAGTCACATAAAACGCGCTTTCGTACCCGGCTCGTTGCACGATGATTCCGGTGATGATCGGCCCGACGATGCCGGAGACGTTTCCAAGCGCATTCTGGACGCCGACCCACGTTCCGGACGCCCGTGGTCCTGCAAACATCTGCGCGACCGCGTAGAGATTGAGCGACAGCGCCGCGGAGGCTGCCCCGGCGAGGCAGAGAAGGATCGCGATCGTCACCGCGTCGTGCGCGAACGCGAGACCCAGGATGGCGAACGCCGCCAGCAGCTGACTGGCGACCATCATCCCGCGCCTGCACGCCGCTTCCGACCGGCCCGATCGCGTCCACCAATCCGAAAAGTGCCCGTACACGAAGGCGCACACACCCTGGACGGCGTAGCCGAGGGTCGCGAGCATCGTCATTTGGCCGATCGAGAAGCCGCGTGACTTCGTGAGAAACAACGGCAGCCAGGCAAGCAGGAAGTAGAAGCAGTAGTTGCCGAGGGCATGAACGATCGACATCGACCACAGCGGCCACCTGGTCAAAAGGCCGCCAACGCGAACCCTCGGCCCGGCATCCCGGCGATCATCTGTGGGGAGACTCCGAACCGTTCGATCCCAGGGCAGGAGCCAGAGCAGCGTCGCGGCGCCGAACGCGAAGAAGATCGCCCGCCAGCCCCAGTGGGCGAGGATCAGGCCGCCGGCGAACGTGCCGACCGCCGGGCCCACCGCGAGGCCGGTCGCGACGGCCGCGTTGGCGATCCCCCTTCGCTCAGGAGGGACGTGGCGCGCAATGATCTTGGAGCTGCCGGGGAAGGAGATGCTTTCGCCGACACCGAGCAGGATCCGGAGCACGAGCAGCGACACGAAGCCGCCGGCAAAGCCCATGAGCAGCGTGCTGGCCGCCCACAGCAGAATTCCCGCGGCCATCAACGTGTAGACGGAGAACCGGTCGCACAACCAGCCGGCGAAGAGCTGAATCGGCGCGTAGATCCAGAAAAAGGAGGAGAACGCGACGCCATAGGCCTCTTCCGACAGGCCGAGGTCCGACTTCATCAATGGAGCAGCAATGCCGACGGCTCCGCGATCGACGTAATTCAGGAAGACCGCCACTCCGAGGAGTGGAATGAGAAATCGCGCGCTGCTTCTGCCCGCCGCCGCCATTCGGTCGGAGTCATTCTACCTGCTTGTGGCCGGACGGCCGCGAGGCCGTTTCAGCCCGCGAGATGCGCCCGGCGGGCCGCCAGGGCAAACTGATCGAAGTACTTCTGTAGAGACGGGCCGGTGGCGCCGTACTCGTTCGTCCCCGCCAGGAAATCGACGTCAGGGTAGAGATTGATCCCTCGAGATCGACGACGCCGTTGGTCATGTCGCCGAACCGCTGCGCGGCAAGCGCCAGGATTTCGTCGAGGGAGATTGGCTGCGCGGGACTTCGTAGCCTTCCCCGGACTTCGTAGAGGTCCTCGGACTTCCCGAAGCCCACCGGACTTCAGAGATGCCCCCTACTTCTTCCCTTTGTTCATCTTCTCGAGGATCTCGCCGACCTTCTTGATCTCGTCCCCGTAGGTCGCCCAGTCGCCTTCGCGCTGGGCCTTGAGGGCGCGATCGAGGTGCGTCTTGGCCTCGGCTGCGAGCGACGTCATCGCGTCCGAGCCCGTGTCGATCGACGGCGCTTCGGGAATCTCCGACGACGCCTCAACCACCGACGTCGCGCTGCTCTGGAGCCGATCCGGCGACAGGGCCGCGGACACGGCCGGCCCGAAGATTTGCGCGAGCCCCTGGTTGAGCGTCTCGGCCATGACGATCTTGCTCTGATACGCGACGATGACCCGCTTCAGTTCGGGGATCCGGCCTTCGGGCGATCGCAGGTAGAGCGGCCGGACGTAGATTAGCGACTCGTCCATCGGGATGACGAGCAGCGTGCCCCAGATCACTTCCGATCCCTGCTGGTTCCAGAGCGTGATCTGCGGCGAGATGAGCTGGTCCTGGTTGATGCGCGAGATGATCTGCCGCGGCCCGTAGACGATCTTCTGTTTCGGGAACTGGAACACGAGCATGTGGCCGTAGTGCTCGCCGTCGCTCCGCGCGACCATCCACGCCGCCAGGTTGTCCTTGAGGCGCGGCGTGAACGGCAGCATCTGGATGAACTCGGTCTGCGTCTCGCCCGGCAGCCGCATGATCGTGTAGTAGGGCTGCATCGCGGTCGCGTTCTGCCCGCTCTCGAGCGTCGGCAGCTGCCACTGGTCTTCCTTGTTGTAGAAAACCTGCGGGTTCTTCATGTGGAACGTCGCGTAGACCGCCGTTTGGATCTTGAAGATGTCCTCGGGATAGCGCACGTGCTGACGCAGGCCCGCCGGCATGTCCGACAGCGGGTGCAGCATGCCCGGAAAGATCTGCGAGATCGCCACCGCGATCGGGTCCGTCGGCTCCGCCAGGTAGAACGTCATCGTCCCGTTGTAGGCGTCGATGACGATCTTGACGGAGTTGCGGATGTAGTTGAGGTGGCCCGAGCGCGTCTGCGTCGGCGACGAATACGGGTAATTGTCCGACGTGGTGTACGCGTCCTGCATCCAGTACAGCCGGCCGGCACTAATCACCGGGTACGGATCGGAGTCGTAGTGCAGGAACGGCGCGACCGTGTTCACGCGCTCGGCGATGCGGCGGTGGAACAGGATGCGGCTGTCGGGCGCGAGCTGGTTCGTGAAGAGGATATCGGTGGACGTGAAGCGCAACGCGAACAGCAGGCGGCGCCAGAAGTTGCCGATCGGCACGCCGCCCGTGCCCGTGTACATCGTCGTGACGTTGTCGTCGCCGCGCGGATAGTGAAACTCCGGCTGGCGGGTCTTGACGAGTGCGTAGCTGCTCGACAGCTCGCCGAAGTAGATGCTCGGCTCGTCGAGCTTGAGGTCGACCGTCGAGACCGGCGGCAGGTCGCGGATGAAGAGCACCGGCAGGCCCTCGGTCGTCACCTGATTGACGGGACCGAGCGTCAGCCCGTAGCCGTGCGTGAAGAACAGCCGCTCGTTCACCCACGAGCGATTCGGCATGTTCTCGGTGTTCAGCTCGCGCGCCGAGAGCATCACCTGGCGGTACTTGCCGTCGATGACGTAGCGGTCGTTGTCGACGGCGGCGAAGTCGTAGTACGTCCGGATCTCCTGGATCTGGGCAAACGTCTGGAGCAGCGGCTGGTAGTCCCAGAGCCGCACGTTCTCGACCGTGCCGGCGTTCGCGATGATGTTCTCGGGCTTGAGCTCGGCGTCGCCTGACAGCTCGCGCTCCTCGACGCGGTCCAGCGCGTACGCCTTCTGCGTCGCGGCGATGTTGTAGGTGATGAACGGCTGCTCTTTGTCCAGCTCGTTGGGCGTGACGATGAACGCCTGCATGAAGCCGGCGTAGAGGCCGCCGGAGATGGTCAGCACCGCCGCCAGGCCGACTGCGACCGGAATCGGCCAGCCCCGCCGCCCGAAGCCGTGGTACACGGCCAACCCTGCGCCGATGGCGAACGCCCCGAACGTCGCCCAGAGGAACGGAATGCGCGCGTGCCAGTCGGCATACGACGCGCCGAAGACGATCGACGCCGGCGTGAGCAGCGTCTGCGGAATCTCGAGCCAGGTGCCCCACGCGAACACGCCGAACAGCAGCGCCACCAGGAGCGCCAGATGCCGGCGCGCGGCGGGAATCAGGCGCAGCTTCGGCCAGAACGCCAGCCCGTAGCGTGGCTCGATGACGAAGCTGCCCGACAGCACGTAGTAGAGGCCGCAACCGACGATCGCCACGATCGTCGAGACCAGCGCCTCGCGCTGCAGCGCCTGCCAGATCGGCAAACGGAACACGTAGAACGCGACGTCGCGATGGAACAGCGGATCGGCCTCGCCGAACGGGCCGCCCTTGAAGAAGCTCAGCCACGCCAGCCAGTCGCTCGAGGCCGAAAGCGCCAGAATGAGCGCGACACCCGCCGACACCCAGACCGCAATCCGCGCGAGCCGCCGGCCCTCGAGCGCGATCGCACGGCCATCGACGCCCGTTCCAAGCACGATCTGCGGGCGGATGAACGTCCGCCGCGCAAGGCCGAGATTGAGGGTGAGGAACACGAAGACGACCACGAACGTGGCCCCAAAGACGATAACCTGCGCGTTGAGACTCCGCAGGAACACACCCTCGAAACCCAGCTCGCGGAACCAGAGCCAGTCGGTGTAGTACTCGACCGCCGACGGCACGATGAACAGCAGCAGGAGGGCGAACAGCAGGAGCCCTGGCAGGCCGACTCGCCTCATCGTGCCGCCTCGTTGTGTGCCATTAGAAAAACCTTATCACTTGCGCCCGACGATGGGCACCCGGCCTGTCGCGGGCCCTCCGGGCGGGTGCGCCCCCCTCGCCGAGGGCGTGCTTTCGTTATGATCGCCGGATGCTGACACCCGGCCAGGCCGCTCCTGATTTCACCCTGCCCAGCCATACGGGCAAGCCCGTCCGACTTGCCGATTTTCGAGGCAAACAGCACGTCGTCCTCGCGTTCCATCCGCTGGCGTTCACCCCCGTCTGCGCGGCCCAGATGCAGACCTACGAGCGCGAACGGCCCCGTCTGGACGCGCTCGGTGCGCACGTGCTCGCGGTAAGCGTGGATGCCGGGCCCTCGAAGAAGGCCTGGGCCGACTCGCTCGGTGGCTTCAGCTACGACTTGCTCAGCGATTTCCACCCGCACGGCAAGGTGGCGGCCGCCTATGGCGTCATGCGCGACGACGGCATCTCCGAGCGGGCGATCTTCCTGATCGACAAGGCCGGCCGGATCGTGTGGGCGAAGCTGTATCAGATTCCCGAGCAGCCGGACTTCGAGGCGGTCGTGCAGGCGCTCGAGATGATTCCGAGCTGAGGCGATTCAAGACATGCCTGCGGACTCGTCGCGGTTGATCCGGTTGGGCGAGTGTCCTCGCCGCGGCCGAGATTGGAGTGCCGCGGCCGCGAAGCGCGAAACCGGAGCGGAGGGAGCGTAGATTTCGAGCGCCGGCGCCGTAGGCCGGTCGTGTGCTGCGCGCCGACTCGGACGGGCCCGACTGGCGAAGCCGTCGAAATCGCGCCGGACGCAGCGCGGGTTTCGAGCGGGACCTCCGTCCGAGGCCCCGGCCAGGACACCGCCCGACCGGAGCGTCGCGGCGCGCCAACATGAAACCGCGGCGAGGGCGCCGCCCGTAATCCGGCCCGTCTAGAGCTCGCGCAGGGCGGACGGAATCGGCAGGCGCGCGGCGCGGATGGCGGGGAAGATGCCGCCGATGAAGCCGATGAAGAGCGCCCAGATCAATCCTTGCGTCAGCAGCGCCGGCGTCACGCGGAACGCGAACGCGATCTGGCTGAACGAGCTGAAGTTCATCGTCGACGTCTCGTAGCCGTTGAAGCCGACGTAGGCGAGCAACGCGCCCACGATGCCGCCGATCGCGGCCAGCACGAGCGACTCGCCGACGACCGAGATCAGCACCGACGTCGTGTTGAAGCCGAGCGCGCGCAGCGTCGCGATCTCGCGTGTCCGCGTCGCCACGGCGGTGTACATGGTGAGCACCGCGCCGAACACGGCGCCGAGCGCCATCAGGAACGAGATCGTGTAGCCGATGCTGTCGATCAGGTTCGTCATGACCTCGGTCTGGCCCGCGTAGAACTCCTGCTCGCGCTTGGCCTCGACGTTGAGCTGGGGATTGGTCGTCAGCCAGTTCTTCAGGTTGTCGAACGACGCGGGCGAGTCGAGCTGCAGCAGCACGCTCTGGTAGGAGTTGCCGCGGCGATAGGCGCCCTGCAGGATCTTCGAGTCGCACCAGATCTCGCTCTCGGCCGACGATCCGTTCGTCGAAAAGATGCCGACGATCTTGAGGCTCAGCTGGCCCGTCACGTAGGTCGAACCGAGATCGACGCCCTGGAATTGATGCTGGGCGGCCCGGCCGACGATCGCCTCATCGGTGCCGAGCTGCGGCGCGCGGCCCTCCACGATCTGCAGCTCGGGCCGCAGCGGGATCGAGTTCGGCTCGATCCCGCGGATTGGCACGTTGGCGGGCGTGCCCGTCGATCGTTTCGGCAGGTCCACGACGACGAACATCTCGGCCGCGGCGAGCGGACGCCCGTCCTTCTGCGCGATGCCGGGCGCCTCCTTGATGATGTCCGTCTCCGGACCGGTGAGGCCGCTCGTCATCTCCGACTGCGACCCGTTGCGCAGCACGATCGCCCGGTTGGGCGACCCGGTCCCGACGACGGCGCGCTTGAAGCCCTCGCCGATCGACAGCACGGACACGAGCACGACGACGACGCCCGCGATGCCGACGACGGCGACGACGGACGAGCTGAGCCGCTGCGGAATCGTCCGGATGCTGACGAGCGTGACTTCGACAATCTGGCGAAGCGCGCGGAACACGTCAGTTCCTCCTCAGGGCGTCCGTGATGCGCAGCCGCATCGCGCCGAGCGCCGGCGGACCGCCGGCCAGCACGCCGAGCAGCAGAAAGAGCACGACGCCGGTGATGATCGACCCGCGGGTCAGGATCATGAGCGGCAGCATCGCGCTGTTGAAGCTGCCGAACCCGACGAACAGCGCGACGAGCCCGAGCCCGGCGCCGCCCGCGAGCACGGCGAGCACCATCGACTCGGCGAGCACGAGGCCGAGGATCAGGCCGTTCGGAAAGCCGAGCGTCTTGAGCACGGCCAGCTCGCTGGTGCGCTCGCGGACCGACTGCGCCATCGTGCTGCCGACGACCAGCAGGATCGTGAAGAACACGACCACGAGAATGGCCGTGAGCATCGAGCCGATGTCGCCGGTCTGCTTCGCGAAGTCCGCGATCACGGCGTTCTCCGGCGCGGTCTTCGTCTCGGACGCCGAGTTCGCGAACTTCGCGTCGATCGTCGAGGCGAGCGCTGCCGAGTGATCCGGGTCGTCGACGCCGACGACGATCCAGCTGATGTTGCCGGTGCCGTTGCGCCGGTTCTCGTCGAAGTAGTCGTAGCGGAAGAGGAACTGCGTCTTGTCCACGGTCTTGGCGGCGTCGTAGATGCCGTCGATGTTGAACTCCCAGACACCGCCGTTCTTGGCCATCCAGATGTCAGGCTTGATCGGGATGTGGTCGCCGATCTTCCAGCCGTACCGGTTGGCCGTGTCGCGGCCGACGATCACGCCCTGGCGATCCGCAAGCGCGGCCTTCAACTGGTCGGGCGGCACTTTGAACTCCGGGTAGAGCTTGAAGTAGTCGGCGAGGTCCGTCGCGAAGACCGCGAACTGATTCGGCTTGTCCTGATAGCTGCCGCCGAACCAGGTGCAGGCGACCGCGTTGGTGACACCCGGCGTGGCGAGGACGTCCTGGACGTACGAGACCGGCATGAACTGGATGATGCTGATCTTGTTCGTGATCCACAGCCGGTTGGCGCCGGCGAACTCGACGCCGAGGCCGAACGCCGTGCGCACGACCATCAGCACGCCGAAGAGCGCGAAGCTGACGAAGATCGCGCCGAGCGTCATCAGCGTCCGGACCTTGCGGCGGAGCAGGTTGCGCCAGACGAGGACGAGGTACTTCACGCCGTCACCGCCTCTTCGATCAGCGAGCTCTTCTCGAGGTGGAGCGTGCGGTTGGCGCGCTCGGCCGCGTGCGGGTCGTGCGTGACCATCACGATGGTCTTGCCGTGCTCGCGATTGAGCGTCTGCAGCAGGTCGAGGATCTCGTCGCCGGCCTTCCGGTCGAGGTCGCCGGTGGGCTCGTCGGCGAGCAGCAGCGTCGGATCGGTCACGATCGCGCGCGCGATGCCAACGCGCTGCTCCTGGCCGCCCGAGAGCTGCCGCGGAAAGTGCTTGGCGCGATCCGACAGACCGACGACCTTCAGCGCGATCGCGACGCGCTTGCGCCGCTCGGCGCGCGAGAGCTTCGTCAACAGCAGCGGCAGCTCGACGTTGCGCTCGGCCGTGAGCACCGGCAGCAGGTTGTAGAGCTGGAACACGAAGCCGATGTTCTGCGCGCGCCAGCGCGACAACGCCGACCCGCCGAGGTCGTTGATCTTCACGCCGTCGACCTCGACCAGCCCGCTCGACGGCGTATCCAGTCCGCCCAGCAGATTGAGCAGCGTCGTCTTGCCGGAGCCCGAGGGACCCATCAGCGCCAGGAACTCGCCCCGCGCGATGTCGAGGTTGACGCCCAGGAGCACGTCGATGCGCTCGCCGCCTCGCGAGTAGTACTTGTGGACGTCCCGGACACGGACGAGCGGTTCGACACTGGCCATCACGACGACTCCCTCATGTTGCAAACTTCAAACTTCATACTTCAAACTTCATACTTTCACTTGACCATGACCTTGGCGCCGTCCGTGAGATTCGCCGGCGGCGTGATGACCACGCGATCGCCCGCGCGCAGGCCCGCCACGATTTCGACGCGATCGCCGTCGGTCCCGCCGGTGCGCACGGCGCGTCGCTCGACGGTGCCGTCGGCCTTGACGACGAACACGACGCTCGCCGACCCGTCCGTGCGGATCGCCGCCTTCGGCGCGAGCGTCACGGGCTGCGCGGCGACCGGCGCGTCAGTGGACTTGCCGCCTTCGCTGCGCAGGAACGTCACCTTGACGCCCATGTCCGGCAGGATGCGCGGGTCGAGCTGCTTGAAGCCGATGCGCACGAGCACCGTCGCCTTCTGCCGGTCGGCCGTCGGGACGATCGTGATCACGTGGGCCGGAATCTGCCAGTCCGGATAGGCGTCGAGCACGGCCGTCACGTCCTGGCGCGGCGTCACGCGCCCGATGTAGCTTTCGTTGACGTCCACTTCGATCTCGAGCGAGTGCATGTCGACGATCGTGCAGATGCCCGTTCGCGTGAACCCGCCGCCGGCCGACACGGGCGACACCATCTCGCCGGGCTGCGCATCCTTGGAGACGGCGATGCCGCTGAACGGCGCGCGGATGATCGAGTTGTCGAGATCGGTCTGCGCGAGATCGACCTGGCGCCCGGCGACGTTGACCTGCTCCTTGAGCGCGGCGATCCGCGCCTCGGTCGCCTCGACGTCGGTCTTCGCCTGGTCGACGTCCGCCTGCGTGCCGTAGCCGCCGGTGAGCAGTTCCGACTGCCGCTTGAACGTGATGTTCGCCTGCTGCAGATGAACGACGTTTTCTGCCACAGCCTTCGACGCCGACGCGAGCTGCGCCTGCGCGAGGGCCAGCGCCGCCTTCGGCATCGCATCGTCCAGGCGCGCGAGGATCTGGCCTTCCTTCACGGCCATGCCTTCCTCGACGTTCACTTCGATCACCTTGCCCGTGATTTTCGAGGACACGGTCGCCCGGCGTCGCGCGACGACGTAGCCGGACGCGTTGAGGACGGCGGCCTGCGTGCCGGCGGCGCGCTCGGTGATGGTCGCGATCTGCACCTCGACCGGGCGCTCGCGGGTGACGTACTTCCACCCGCCGAAGCCTCCGCCAGCCAGGAGCACGAGCAGCACAACCCAGCCGAGCCAGCGGCGCGGCCGCGTCTCCATCGGCTCGCGCTCGATGCGCAGCGCAGCGAGATCGTCTTTCAGCTCAGCCATGATCGAAGAGGGAACGACCCCCGACGTGCTCCCCTGGGGTCGGTGATATCTCCCCAGTATAGTCGCCCGGGTTGGACGAATTCGACCAGGAGGCGGATCGGCCGGCTCGGCGAATGGCGGCGCGCGTCCGGCGAGCGGCGCGCCGGCGGCCGGCGGGTTCTGGCCGGGGCGACGGGCTGGGGAAAACGTCGGTTGCTTGACCTGTTGTGACCATTAGTCATATATTTACTAGTGGTCACTTCAATGGGCGTCCACGAGCGAAAGGCCCGCGAATTCGATCGCCGCGAGCGCGAGATCCTCAGCGCCGCGCTCGCCCTGTTCCGGCGCCCTGACTGGCAGGCCGTGACGATCGATCAGATCGCCGCGCGCGCCGAGATCGGCAAGGGCACCATCTACAAACACTTCGCCACGAAGGACGAGATCTACGGCCGGCTCGCGCTCGACTTCTACCGCGGCCTGCTCGCGAGCCTGCGGAACGTCGATCTCAACGGGGATTTCGCCCGCGTGCTGCGAGCGCTGGTGCGCGCGTTCTGGGATCGGCACGTCCGGCTCGCGCCGGAAGAGCAGCGCGTCGTCCAGTATTGCGAGCGACCCGATTTTCTCGAGCAGTTGCCGCAGGGCACACGCGCCGCGCTTCGCGACGTGAACGCCGAAACCAGCAATATCGTCGGCGCGTTTCTCGAGCGCGCCATGGCCGACGGGGCGATCGAACGTCGTCCGCTCGGCGTCGTGATGTACCTCCTGCAGGCCTCGGTGCTGGGGGCCATTCGCATGGCCTGGACGGGCTGCATTCGGTCGGGTCAGGAAGAACAGTACGTCAACGACCTGACTGACTTCGTGGCCGCCGGTCTCGTCTCGAGCAACGCGCGCCAGGCACAAGCCGGCTGAGGCCTCTTTTCAGTCCGCTGACACCTTCGCCGCTCTCCAGCATCGAATGTTCTGTTGTGACGAATAGTCACAATTCGGTCATAGGTCACACCGGCGCGGGCTCGCTCGGCGACCGCCCGCTGCGCGTCGTCACTGCCGGCAACACCTACTACACGGCGGAAATCAAGGCGTTTACCGGCGATCTCGATCCGGACGCCGTGACGGCGAGCTGGCTCGCCCTGCAGCGCGATCTGCCAGATTGTCGTCGCGCAGCGCGCAGACGATCGTGCAGCAGGCCAGCCACGTCAATCTGATTACCGACCCCCGCTTCGCGCCGTTCGTCGTGGACGCCGTGCGCGACGTGCTGCACGCCGCTGCCACGCGATGAGCGCGCTACTCGCGCACCACCCGAATCTGCGCCCGGCCGTCGTCCACGTCGATCGTCACGTCGCCGGTCTGGCCGAGCAGGGCGTCGAGACCGGCGGCGTCGAGCTGATCGAAGTCCACGTCGATCCCGCGCGCCTTCAGGTGGTCCGACCAGCGACCGCTCCAACGGTCGTCCTTGAAGCCGCGCATGAGCGATCCGAGCTTGAGGCCGCTCTTGACGACCGCGAGCGGAACGCGCAGGTTGACCTTTCGCTCCCGCTGCCCGTCGCGCCCAGGCTTGCTGACTTCGATCCGCAGGTACTGCGGCGGGCCGGCGTGGGCGACGTCCGGCTTCGCGTCGGATTCGGGCAGCGCGTTCAGCAGCTGCTCCGCTTCGTCGGCCGTGATCTTTCCGGCCGCGAGCATGTCGAGAATGCGACGACGATGGTCATTCATGGGAGGACTCCTGACGTTTCCGCTTCGGGGCCAGCGTGGCCGCCGCTTCGGCCGCAGAGATCTCGCCGCGCTCCACGCGGTCCAGAATGGAAGAGATCGAGTGTTCCGAGGCGTTCTGGTCGGTTGGATGCACGTCGACGAACGGCAGCGCCGTCGCGATGCGATTCAGCCGGTTCTTGACGGTGGGATAGCTGACGCCAAACAGCTGTTCCATCTGCTTGATGGAGCCATGGGACCGGACGAACGCGGCAACGAAGACCTGGTCTTCATCGGCGAGCATCGACAGAGCCGGCGGCGTGAACCGGCCCTCGATGGCGATATCTCGATCGACCAGCCGGACCCGTTCGATTTCGAACGGGTCGCCGCCGGTCAGTGTGGTGAGGGCATTCCAGGCCTGAGACATGATTTATCGTCCAACTGTACCAATTGGACGAATAAAATCAAGTTTCAGTTCAATAATATCAATGAACCCGTGGAACCCTTAGGACCCGTAGAACCCCGTAGAACCCCGTAGAACCCCGTAGAACCCCTTTTTATCTCCCCGCCACTCCCATCCACGCGCGCGTCAGGTAGTCGTTCAGCGTCAGCCCGAACAGGATCGTCAGCCACAGGAAGCCCGCGATCACGACGGTCTTGGTGAGCTGGGTGTTGTAACGCACGGCCATGAAGAACACGACGACGAGCGACCCCTTGGTGGCGGCGATGAGCAGGGCGATTGGCGTGTTGAGTGCGCCGAAATCCTGCGCGGCCGCCAGGACCGTGGTGAGCGTGAGGATCAACAGGCTGACGAAGACCAGGACGTAGGTACGGACGGGGGTAATCGGATGACCGGACATCGACGAGTCCTCACATCTTGAAATGGAAGCCGAGCAGGTACAGCAACGGGAACAGGAAGATCCAGACGATGTCCACGAAGTGCCAGTACAAACCGGACACCTCGACGGGCGCGTAGTAGTCGGGGGAGAACCTGCCTTTCCAGGCCATCACGAGCATGGTCGTCATCAGGCCGATGCCGACGACCATGTGCGCGGCGTGGATGCCCGTCATGATGAAGTAGAGCGAGAAGAAGATCTCCGACCCCATCGGCAGCGCGATCGCGGCGCCGGTCGCGGGATCGATTGGATGGAAGTGCGGTCCCGGGACGAGGCCGTGCTCGAACTTCGCCTTGTACTCGAAGAACTTGATGACGAGGAAGGTCGTGCCCAGCAAGATCGTGAAGATCAGCCACACGAGCTGACCGCGCCGCGATCCCACCTGCGCCGATCGCACGGCCATCACCATCGTCAAGCTGCTGCAGATCAGCACCGCGGTGTTGACGCCGCCGAGGATGACGTTCAGCTCGTGGCTGCTCTCCGTCCACGCCAGGGGATACATGTGGCGATAGACGATGTAGGCCATGAACAGCCCGCCGAAGAACATGATTTCGGTGACGAGGAACACCCACATTCCGAGGATCGACGCCTCGAACTGCTGCTCCATGCTGTAGAAGTGGTGCTGGAGCCTCGGGTGGTGCTCTGCGTGATCGTGCCCCGCGGTGTGTCCTGCGCTAGCCAACGGTGACCTCCGATCCGTGCGCCGGCTTGTAGTCGTAGGCCGGCTCGGTGACGATCGGATCCTCGTCGAAGTTGAACGTGGGCGGCGGCGAAGGGATCGTCCACTCGAGGCCCTTGGCGCCCCAGGGGTTAGCCGGCGCCAGCTCGCCCTTGAACAGCGAGTAGACCATGTAGCAGAAGACCAGCGTGTAGCCCATGCCGAGGACCGACGCGCCGGCTGACGAGAGCACGTTCCACACCTGGAACTCGTCGGGATACGCGTAGTAGCGGCGCGGCATCCCCAGGTAGCCCAGGATGAACTGTGGGAAGAACGTGAAGTTGAAGCCGACGAACACGAGGATGGCTGCGGCCTTCGCGAGGCCCTCGTTGTACATCCGGCCGGTCATCTTGGGCCACCAGAAGTGCAGGCCGCCCAGGAAGGCCATGATGGCGCCGCCGACCATGATGTAGTGGAAGTGCGCGACGACGAAGTACGTGTCGTGCAGCGCGATATCCAGGCCCATCGTCGCGAGGAACAGGCCCGTGAGGCCGCCGATGAGGAACAGGCCCATGAAGCCGATGATGAAGAACGTCGGCGACTCCCACGAGATCGACCCCTTGTACATCGTCGCCGCCCAGTTGAACGTCTTCACGGCCGAGGGCACGGCGACGAGCATCGTGATGATCGAGAACACCATGCCCGCGTAGATCGACTGGCTGCTCACGAAGAGGTGGTGGCCCCAGACGAGGAAGCCGAGGATCGCGATCGCGAGGCTCGACGCCGCGACGAAGCCGTAGCCGAAAATCTGCTTGCGCGACATGGCCGCGACCAGCTCGGAGACGACGCCCATGCCCGGCAGGATCATGATGTAGACGGCCGGGTGCGAGTAGAACCAGAACAGGTGCTGGAAGAGCACCGGGTCGCCGCCGATCTTCGGGTCGAAGATGCCCAGGTGCAGCGTCCGCTCGAGGGCGATGAGCAGCAGCGTGACGGCGACGACCGGCGTGCCCAGGATCATCACGAGGCTGGTGGCGTACTGCGCCCAGATGAAGAGCGGCAGCCGGAACCAGGTCATGCCGGGCGCGCGCATCCGGTGGACGGTGACGATGAAGTTGAAGCCGGTGAGGATCGACGAGAAGCCGGCGACGAACACGCCCATGATCGCCAGCGTGACGTTCGTGTTCGACGAGAAGGAGCTGTACGGCGCGTAGAACGTCCAGCCCGTGTCGATACCGCCCATGGCCAGCACGGAGAGCGCGATAATGCCGCCGATGACGTACAGATACCAGCTCAGCAGGTTGATGCGCGGGAACGCGAGGTCCTTCGCGCCACACATGATCGGCACGAAGAAGTTCCCCAATGTCGCCGGGATGGACGGGACCAGGAAGAAGAACACCATGATCACGCCGTGCATCGAGAAGGCCTTGTTGTAGAGATCGGCCGACAGGATGTCGCCCTTGGGCGTGAGGAGCTCCAGCCGGATCATCGAGGCGAAGATCCCGCCCATCATGAAGAAGAACGTGATCGAGATCAGGTAGAGCATCGCGATGCGCTTGTGGTCCCTTGTCAGGAGCCACGCCTTGAGGCCGTACGGCGCATCGAGGTAGCTGTGTCGTCCTTCAGTGCTCACGTTACTCATAAATCACCACGTTGCCTGACGGCGCATCGGGCGCCGGCGGCTACTTCCCGCCCTCTTTCCCGGCGCCCGATGCCGGGCCGGCCTGCGGAACCTTGAGGGCCTTCACGTACGCGATCAGCTCCAGCATGTTCTCTTCGCTGATCTGACCCTGGAACGTCGGCATGATCGGCTGATAGCCCTGCACGATCTTGGCCTGCGAGTTCAGGATCGACTCGCGCAGATAGTTGTCGTCAGCCTCGACCCGCCGGCCGTCCGTCAGCTGGACGGCGCTGCCGTAGAGCCCGAGCAGCGACGGGCCGCGGCCGGTTGAATCGGCCTTGTGGCAGGTGATGCACGAGAGCTCCGCGAACAGCCGCTCGCCGTTCTGCATCGCCGACTGGCCGGTGCGTCCTCCGGCGATCCAGGCCTCGTAGTCCTGCGGAGGCATCACGATGACCTGGCCGATCATGCCCGAGTGCCTGGTCCCGCAGTACTGGTCGCAGAAAATCGTGTACGTGCCGACCTGCGTCGCCTGGAACCACAGCGTCGTGAACTTGCCAGGAACGACGTCCATCTTCGTCCGAAACGCCGGGATCGAGAAGTCGTGGATGACGTCCTCCGATCCCATCGTCAGCCGGACGTTGCGGCCGAGGGGCACGTGCAGCTCGTTGATCTCGCGCACCCCCTCGGGATGCTGGACCTTCCACATCCACTGCTTGCCGACGACGGTGATATCCATCGCGTCGCTCGGCGGCTTCGACATCCGATAGAAGAGCGACGCGCCCCAGCCGAACATCACCATGGCCAGCACGAACGGGATGAACGTCCACGTCAGCTCGAGCACGAGGGAGCCGTGGATGTCCGCGCCCACCTCCGCGTCGTGCCGCCGCTTGTACCTGATGGTGAAGTAGACGACGAGCGCCGTGACGACGACCGTGAAGAACGCGCAGATCGCCGTGATGAACAGGTACAGCAGGTCCATCTCGGTCGCAATCGAGGACGCGGACGGAGGAAACAGAGGGAACGAGCTCGACATCTACCGTTTGTCCATGGCGGTCGGCGCGACCGCGGTTTCCTGCGACCGCCGCGGCGGGCGCAGATTCAGCAGAATGAACGCGACGGCGCCGGCCAGGGTCAGGATGCCGCCGAAGCGCACCAGGTTCATGATGGCCAGGCCGTACTTTCCGGTCTCCGGGTCGTAGTGGTAGCAGAAGAGCAGCGCCTGATCGACGGCGGATCCGATCTTGCTGTCCGCCGCCTCGACCAGCGCCAGCTTCAGGTCGCGCGGGCTGTACTCGATGCCGTACAGGTACCGCGAGACGTGGCCGGCCGGCGTCAGGATCGTCAGCACCGCGACATGCGCGAACTGATCGATGGCCGGGTCGTACTTGTACTTGAACCCGACCGCGTTGGCGAGCGCCTCGATCGCGTCCTGGCGGCCCGTCAGGAAGTGCATGCCGCCCTCGGTGCCCGGCCGGCCGTAGCGCTTCACGTACAACTGCTTCTTCTGCAGCGCCAGCGCGGGCGTCTCGCCCGGATCGATGCTCACGACGACGACGTCGAACTCCCTGCCGGCGTTGAAGTTCATCGTCTCGAGCGCGCCCGTCATGCCGTTGAGCACCTCGGTGCAGAGCATCGGGCACTCGTAGTAGACGAGCGCGAGGATGACCGGCCGCTGGCCGAAGTAGTCGCCCAGCTTCACCGTATTGCCCGTCTCGTCGTTGAACGCAAGATCGAGCGGCAGCTGCGCGTCGAGCTTCTGGTCCAGCCCGACCTCGCGCAGGATGGGGATCTGCGCCTGGGACGCGGGCCCTGGCGGCGGCACCGACAGCGGCGGCGTCGGTTGCGCCGCGGCAGCCGAGGCACAGAACAGCCCGGCGGCCACAGCGGCCACCTGCACGACACGCGCGAGGGTTCGGGTTGAGACGTCCATGTTTCGTTCACACTTTCTGGTCGTGCGTCTTGCCCGGACGGTGGGTCCGGCCGTGCACGGTTGCTACTGCTTCTTCGTGTCGGTCTTCTCCGTCTTGTCCGCGGCGGCGCCCCGTGCCGGGAGGCCGCGCTGCAGGATGAGCTCCTTCGCCCGCGAGATCGGAATGCGCACGACCCCGTCGTTCTTGTCCATCCACCCGTAGGTCGTGAGGATCTGGTCTTCATGCGCGCGGAACGTCGCGAGGTTGCCCGGCTCGTCCGTCAGCAGGTTGGGCGGCGGCGCCGGCGCGCCAATCGGCTGGGCCAGCGGGCTGCGCGCGGCGTCCGTGCTGCGATGGTCGTGCTCCAAGAGCCGCCACATCCCCCACATGAGCACCTGAGACACCACGACGGTGCCGGCGAGAATCACGGCGAACCAGACGAGGCCGCGATAGTCGATGCCGTCGCCCTCGGTCGGGCCGCTCGAAATCGCCGGGGCGTGCGCGTGTTTAGTGTCCGCCATGAGCCAACGCGTCCTTGAAGTACGGGTCGTGCGCGGGCACGAGCGCGCGCGCGCCGAGGTTGCGGAAGAAGAAGAAGAGCCAGATGCCGCCCAGGCCGAGGACCGCGGCGAAATCCAGCCACGAGATCGTCGAGCCCGACTTGCGGAAGATCGGACCGATCGTCCAGATGAGATCGACCACGCGCATCAGCAGCACCCACATCGCGATGCGCGCCAGCGTCGTCGCCTTGCGCTTCCAGGTGCGCGAGAGGAGCAGGCTGAACGGCAGCACGAAGTGGCCGACCAGGACAAGGATGGCCACCGGCTCCCAGGGCCCGGTGATGCGGTCGAGGTACCACGGGATCTCCTCGGGGAGATTGCCCTGGTAGATGATGATGAACTGCGAGACGTTGAAGTACGCCCACAGCATGACGAAAGCGAGCATCAGCTTGCCCATGTCATGGAAATTCTCCTCGGACGCCACTTCCGACACCGGCTTGAAGCGCGAGAGCGCCGCGAGCACGAGGATCGTGAAGGCCATGCCCGACAGGCCCTGGCCGCCGAGCATCAGGATGCCGAAGATGTTGGACGTGAAGTGCGGCTGCAGCGACATGATCCAGTCCACGCTCATGAGGGTGAGCGTGATCATGTAGAGCACCAGGCCGGGACCGGATAGCACGCGCATCCGCCCGTCTTTCGGGCCGGGCAGCCGCGGGGCGTTGTCGTCCTGTTCCTTGGACCAGCGCGACAGCGTGAAGGTCAGCGTCATCCAGATCAGGAAGTAGAGCGCCGCCCGCACGTAGAAGAACGTCGGATTGAGGAAGGCCGCCTTCGTCTGGATCGCGGCGTCGTTGACGGCTTCCGGGCGCGCCCACTCGTAGAGGACCGGAAGGGACAGGGCGATGGGCACGAAGAGGATCGCCACGATCGGCAGCGTGCGCGCCGACGCCTCGAAGACGCGGCGGGAAAACAGCCCCCACCCGCCGCCGCTCAGGTACTGGACCATCAGCAGCGCCATGGATCCCATGGCGATGCCCAGCCAGAAGATGAAGCCAATCAGGTACGACTGCATGAACGCGAGGCGATCCATGGTCGCGAAGCCAATGACCATGCCCACCAGGCCGATGGCGCCAAGCACCAGGCCGCGCGCGCGCAGCCGCGCCAGATCCGCCGCCGGCCGTTCGGCCAGGAGCGCGTCGTAGTTCGTCGGCTGCGTCATCTACTGTCCTCCGCCCGGGCGCGCCGGGGCCGGCGCGCCCGCCGTCAGCTGTTTCATCTGATCCGCCGGCACATCGGCCGTCGTCGCGTGGTGGCTCAACTGCAGCACGCGGATGTAGGCGACGATGCGCCACCGGTCGGCCACGGGAATCTGGCCCTTGTAGTCGGGCATCGCGCCGAAGCCGTTCGTCATGATGTCGAAGAAGTACCCGACCGGCATCTGGCGCAGCCGGTCGACGTGATACGACGCCGCCTGCTTGTAGCCGCGCTGGACGACCATGCCGTTGCCCTCGCCGGTCCGGCCGTGGCAGGGCGAGCAGTAGATGTTGAAGCGCTCCTCGCCGCGATCGAGGTCCGCCGCCGTGATCGGGAACGGGAACTCGTCGGCGGGCTTGCCGGCGATTTTGCCGGTCATCAGCAGGTCGTCGTCGTCCAGGTGACCGCGCGCGACGGTGCCCTCGACCAGCGGCTGAGCGGCGCTGCCCTTCGGGAAGACCGCGCTCTCCTCGAGCGGGTCGTACCGCGGGGCCTGATGCATGTCCTGGCGGCAGGCCAGAAGAAAAGTCAGAAGTATGAAGTTAGAAGTTAGAAGTACGGAGCGGGACCAGCGCCGCGCGGCGCGACCGCGCGCACTCCGACCTTCAAACTTCATACTTCGAACTTCTGACTTCACGTCGCTAGTCCTCAACCTGCACCACCTCTCGGGGATGGAGACTCGCGAGGAAGGCGCGCGTCGAGTCGGGGTTGAACTTCGGATCGCTCGCCTCGATCACCAGGAAGAACTTGTCCTGGCTGGCGAGGTTGAAACGCGGCGCGTTGAACACCGGGTGGTACGGCTGCGGCAGGCCGTTGAGCGCCAGCATGCCGATGACCGCGGCGAACGAGGCGAAGAGAATCGTCGTCTCGAAGGCCGGCGGGATGTAGGCGCCCCACGCGTTGTACGGGCGCCCCGCGATGTTCATTGGATAAGCAATCGCCTGCGTCCAGTACTCGAGGCCGGCGCCCGCCAGCAGGCCGGTGATGCCGCCCGCGAGGATGATTTTCGGCACGATCTTCTCCTTGAAGCCGATCGCTTCGGCGAGGCCGTGGATCGGGAACGGGGAGAACGCGTCGGTCTTCGTGTACCCCGCTTTGCCGACGGCGGTCGCGGCGGTCAGCAGCGCGTCAGCGCTGTCGAACTCCGCGAGCAGGCCGTACGTCGTCGACGCGGAAGCCTGGTGTGCCATCAGTGCGATCCTCGTTCAGCAGCTGGCTTCGGCTGGGCTTCGGGCAGCAGCGTCCGCATTTCGAAAATCGAGATGAGCGGCAGCACCCGCACGAAGACGAAAATCAGCGTGACGAACAGGCCGATCGTGCCGGCCAGCGTCATGAAGTCCCAGAACGTCGGGTGAAACATCTCCCACGACGAGGGCACGAAGTCGCGGTGGAGGCTCGTCACGATGATGACGAAGCGCTCGAGCCACATGCCGACGTTGATGAACATGCACACCAGGAAGACGACGCCGGTGCGGTTGCGCAGCTTCTTGGACCACATGAGCTGCGGCACGATGAAATTGCAGAGCAGGAGCAGCCAGTACCGACCAGGCGTACGGCCCGTAGTAGGTGCGGTTCTTGAGCATGAACCGCTCCAGCTCGTTCCCGCTGTACCAGCCGAAGAACGCCTCGCACGCGTAGCCATAGACGACCACGAGGCCGGTGACGAGCATCACCTTCGCCATGTTCTCGATGTGGCGCATGGTGATGAAGTCTTCGAGGTGGTAGAGCTTGCGGAGCGGGATCGAGAGCGTGAGCACCATCGCGAAGCCCGCATAGATGGCGCCCGCGACGAAGTAGGGCGGGAAGATCGTCGCGTGCCAGCCGGGGATGATGGCCGATGCGAAGTCGAAGCTGACGACCGTGTGCACCGAGAGGACCAGGGGCGTCGAGAGGCCCGCGAGAATCAGGTACGCGTTCTCGTACCGCGCCCAGTGCCGCGCCGATCCGCGCCAGCCCATCGCGAGCATGCCGTAGACTTTCTTCAGCGTCGGATGCGTGCTCTTGTCGCGGAAGGTCGCGAGGTCGGGGATGAGTCCGGTGAACCAGAAGATGAGCGACACCAGCCCGTAGGTCGAAACGGCGAACACGTCCCAGATGAGCGGGCTCCGGAAGTTCGGCCAGATCGTCATCGCGTTGGGATACGGGAAGAGCCAGTAGGCCGCGAGCCACGGACGCCCCGTGTGGATGAGCGGGAAGAGCGCCGCGCAGAGCACGGCGAACAGCGTCATCGCCTCCGCGAACCGGTTGATCGAGGTGCGCCAGTCCTGCTTGAAGAGCAGCAGAATCGCCGAGATCAGCGTCCCGGCGTGACCGATGCCGATCCACCAGACGAAGTTGATGATCGGGAACGCCCAGCCGACCGGGATGTTGTTGCCCCAGATCCCGGTGCCCTTGAACAGCAGGTACGTGATCGCGATCATCAGCCCCATCACGAGCGTGAAGCCGAGACCCGCCGTGATGAACCACGCGACCGGCGTGTTCTTCGTGAGCACCAGCGCGACGAGCTTGTCGGTGATGGACCGGTAGTCGTGTCCGGGTCCGATGACCGGCGCCGGAATTCTGACGTCGCCAGACGGGTATTCCGTAGCTGCCACGCGTTACTCTCCCTTGGCGGCCGGAGCCTTGGGCTCGAGCGCCAGATTCGGATTGCGGACGACCGCCAGATAGCTCGTGCGCGGTCGCGTTCCGAGCTCTTCCATCAGGCCGTAGTTGCGGTCCTGCGTCACCAGCTTGGCGACCTTGCTGTCCGGGTCGTTCAGATTGCCGAACGTGATCGCGTCCGCGGGGCAGGCCTGCTGGCAGGCCGTCTTGATCGCGCCGTCCTTGATCGGGTGCTCTTCCGTCTTCGCGTCGATGCGCGCGTGGTTGATGCGCTGCACGCAGTACGTGCACTTCTCCATGACGCCGCGGCTGCGGACCGTGACGTCGGGATTGCGCTGCGCGAACAGCTCGGGCGTCGCGAAGTCCGAGTAGAGCAGGAAGTTGAACCGCCGCACCTTGTACGGGCAGTTGTTCGAGCAGTACCGCGTGCCGACGCAGCGGTTGTAGACCATGTCGTTCAGGCCTTCGTCGTTGTGCGACGTCGCCGCGACCGGGCACACCAGCTCGCACGGCGCGTCCTCGCACTGCTGGCACGGCACCGGTTGGTTGTAGGTGCTCGGATTCTCGAGGCTGCCCGCGTAGTAGGTGTCCACGCGAATCCAGTGCATCTCGCGCTGGCGGGAGACCTGCTCCTTGCCGACCACCGGGATGTTGTTCTCCGAGACGCACGCCGTGATGCACACGCTGCAGCCGGTGCAGGCGTTCAAGTCGATCGCCATGCCCCATTTGTTGCCGTTGTACTGGTACGCCGGGAACAACGACATCGCGGCCGCCGGTTTTTCGGCGCCCTGCTCCTCGACCGATTTCGGGTTCGTCCGGTACTCCTCGGCGCCCACGACCCGCACCGGGCGGCGACCTTCCATCGCGAAATGATTCTGCGTCGAGGCGATGAGGTAGCCCTCGCCGGTCTTGGTCACCTGCGCGCCCGCGCCAAACCACGGCGTCGCCACGCTGCGCAGGTTGAACACGTCGTGGCCGACGTTCGTGCCGACGCGTCCGGCCTTTCGCCGGCCATACCCGAAATGCACGACGATGACGTCGTCGGCCGTGCCCGGCAGCACCCACACCGGGATCTGCGCCGTGCGACCCTCGTAGCTGATCTCGAGGATCTCGTTGTCCTGGCTGCCGGACCGATCGATCGGCAGGCCCAGCCTCTCGGCCGTGGCCACGCCGACGTACGCGACGTTGTCCCAGGTCACTTTGGACAACGGCTTGGGCATTTCCTGCAGCCAGCCGTTGTTCGCGTGCCGGCCGTCCAGAATCATCGGATCGGGCCGGAAGAGGATCTCCATGCCGGCCGCCGCCGCGGCGGCCGGTGAGGCAGCCGGCGCCGCGCCCGCCGGCACCGTCGGACCAGGCGTCGCGAGCATCGAGGTGCCCGCCAGAAAGCCGTCGTACAGCGCGTGCCGCCAGAAGTGCTCGAACGACGTGAACGGCTTGCCATCCTGATCGTGAATGGTCCACGTCATCTTCGTCTTGCCGCCGAGCGCCCGCGTCCAGTAGTCCTTCACCAGATCCACGGCCTTGTCCGCCGGCCGGCCGTTCATCGCCGAGAGCACCTGGATCGCCTGATGGCTGTCGTAAATCGGCGCGATGAGCGGCTGGATGAGCGACACCGTGCCGTCGAACGAGCGGGCATCACCCCACGACTCGAGATAGTGCGCTTCCGGCACGTGCCAGTGGCACAGCTCCGCGGTTTCGTCGTTGTACAGACCGAGGTGGAAGCGCGTCGCGACGTTGTCGAGGGCCTTCGTGAAATTCAGATCGGCCGGCGCGGTGAACACCGGGTTGCCCCCGAGGATCAGCAGCGCGTCCACCTTGCGCGCGTTCATGTCGGCGACGAGATCCGAGAGCGACGCCGCGCCGTCTTCCGGCGTGGCGACGATCGGCGCGACGTACGAGACCGTGGCGCCGACGTTGCCGAGCGCCTCGTTCATCTGCCGCGCCAGCGCGTGCACGGCCGCCGGCTGACGATCCCCCGCCACCACGACCGACCGGCCGCGATGCGCCTGCAGATCGGCCGCCACCGCCGGGATCCACTTGGCCGCATCGCCGGCCATCGATCCGCCGGCGCCGCCCGCGCCCACCGCGGCCGCAAGGGCCGCTGCAAAACCCTGGATGTCGCGCGCCTTCATCGGCAGGCGGTGATCCGCTTTGGCGCCGGTGATCGTCGGCACCGGCTCGACGACATACAGCCGGTTCTGTTCGTCCTGGGGAGTGCCGATCCGGCGGCGCGACGCGAAGTCCTTCGTGTAGCGCAGCGCGCCCGGGCCAAAGCCCAGGAAATCCCCGTCGAGCGAGACGACGATGTCGGCCTTGTCGAAGCGATAGAGCGGCGTCGCCGAGGGCACGCCACCCTGCACGACGCCGAACACCGGATCCCACTGATGCCACTTCGCCTCGGGCAGCGCCGCGAGCAGCGTCTGGATCTGATCGACGAGCGAGGGTGACGTCAGCGGCTCGCTCAGGATGCGCAGACCCTGCCCGCGCAATCCGCGCTGCGAGTTGACGGCCGCCTGCAGCGCCGTCACGAACTGGCTCCACGTGCGAACTTCGCCGCGGCCAATGACCGTGCGCGAGCGATCGGGATCGTAGAGCGACAGCACCGACGCCTGGCCCCACACGTCCGTGGCGCCGAGCGACGCCGGGTGCTCCGGGTTGCCTTCGATCTTCGTCGGCCGGCCCATGTGGTTTTCCGCGAGGACCGGCATCGCGAAGCCACCATGCGGCATCGCCGTGGCGAAAAAAAGCGGACGGCCGGGGATGATCTCCTCCGGCTGGCGCACGTACGGGATGATCTTCTCTTCGGGAATACGCGTGCACGCGCTGACCCCGGCCAGCGCGAGCGACGCGCCCATCAGCTTCAGGAACTGGCGCCGCCCGGCCGGATCGGTGAACTCGGCGGCCTGGGCCGGGAACTCGCGTCCGACGTACTCGCGGAATTCCGGGGTGTCGGCCAACTCCTCGAGGCTTCGCCAGTAGATCCGGCCTTCGAGGCCTGCCAGTCGCGTTCGGATATCAGCCAGCGTCATCGTGCTATCTCATGCTCATGAACGGAAATCGCCGGGCCGCCCGGGCCTAGCGGTGGCAGATCGAGCAGCTCGTCATGTGCTGCAGACTCGCCACGTTGTGCTTCTGCTTCAGATACAGCCCGAGCGAAAGCTGATCCTTATATTCCTGGCCGTCGACGACGACGGCGTGCTGCCAGCTCGGCTGTTCGTAAGCCATGTTGAAGACCTGGTCGCGCGGGCGGAGGTACTTCTCGGGGGCCCGATGGCAATCAAGGCACCAGCCCATGAGCAGGGGCTGAGCCTGGAAGGTCATGGGCATCTGGTCAACCCGCCCATGGCATGTCGCGCAGCCGACGCCCTGATGGATGTGGATCTGGTGGTTGAAGTAGACGAAGTCTGGTAGGTTGTTTACCCTAATCCATGTCAGAGGCGTGTCATTCCGGAAGCTGGCGCGCACCGGCTCGAGGATTGGCGCGTTCGTCCACAACTGGGAATGGCAGTTCATGCACGTCCTGGTCGGCGGGATTCCGGCGAACGAGGACGTCTCCACCGACGTATGGCAATAGCGACAATCGAATCCCTCGCCGCCGACGTGGTGCAGGTGGCTGAACTGGACCGGCTGTTCGACGACCTCGTTCTGGCGGGTGACCCAGGACGACTGCATCAGAATCAGGACGATCCAGGACAGGATGGCCACGGCCGCAAGAGCGAGGCCGAGACTGGTGCGGGCGAGGGCATTGGCGCTTCGTGGAAAAAGCTGGCTCATAGCAGGCAAACGGCGCCCTAAGCCTACCGTTTTCTGTGACGACTTTGGGATCGCACTGCCGGGTGGGCGACGGACCCGGCGCGGGCGGCCTATATAATGTGAAACGTTTCACAACCTGTCAAATCCCCGCGACGCCGGTCCCGCCCGCGGCCGGCGACGTTTGCCGCGATTCGGCGAGATCGGATAACGTGCGGGGCCGGTCCGGTGACTATTTCGCATGAGCGCTATTGAGATTCGCGACGTCACCAAGCAGTTCGACGCCGTCGTGGCCGTCGACCAGCTCACGCTCACCGTGCCCACCGGCTCGATCTACGGCTTCATCGGTCCGAACGGCTCCGGCAAGACGACGACGATCCGGATGATCATGAACATCCTGGTCCCCGACTCCGGACACATCCAGGTCCTCGGTCGGCCGAGCGCCTCCGAAGTGCGCGACCAGGTCGGGTACCTGCCCGAAGAACGCGGCCTCTACAAGCGCATGACCGTCCGGCAGGTGCTGCGCTACTACGGGCAGCTCAAGGGCAAGTCGATGAGCCGAGCTCGATCCCGTCATCAAGAAGTGGCTCGATCGGCTGCAGCTGTCCGACTGGGTCGACAAGAAAGTGGTCAGACGCTGTCGAAAGGCATGTCGCAGAAGGTGCAGTTCATCTCGACGATCGTCGCCGAGCCGAAGCTGCTGATTCTCGACGAGCCGTTCTCCGGCCTCGACCCGGTGAACGCGGACGCGCTGCGTGATGCCGTGCTCGACCTGCGGCGGCAGGGGACGACGGTCGTGTTCTCGACGCATGACATGTCCGTCGCCGAGCGGCTGTGCGATCGCATCTTCATGATCTTCAAGGGCCGCAAGGTGCTCGACGGCACGCTCGACGACATTCAGGCCCAGTACGGTCAGGACACGGTGCGGGTCCGGACGGACGCCGGCGCGGCGGCGCTCGCTGGCCTCCCGCAGGTGGCGTCCTTTTCCGACGTCGGCAATTTCCAGGACGTGCGCTTGAAGGGCGGCGCGCAGGAGTTTCTGCACGCGCTTTCGCAGAAGACCGCCGTGCATCACTTCGAGCTGAAGACGCCATCGCTGCACGATATCTTCGTGCGCATCGCGCAGCCGGCCGCCGAGGAACTGACCGTGCCCGCCGGGGCGATCCGATGAGCCGCATCCTCGTCGTCGCGACGACCGAGTTCCTGACGCTCGTCAAGACGAAGGCCTTCATCATCGGCATCCTGATGCTGCCCGTGATGCTGGGCCTGTCGTTTGGTTTTCAGATCTTCGCCGCGCGGCACGCCGACGTGGACGACCATGCGTTCGCCGTGATCGATCAGACGGGCGTGCTCTATCCGACGATCGCCACGGCCGCCGACGCCCACAATCGCGAGTCGGGAATGGTCACAACCGCACCGGTCCGTATTTCGTGCCGACGCCAATCGATCCCGGCACGCTGCCGCCCGGCGAGCTGAAGGCGGAGCTGTCGTCGCGCGTGCGGAAGAAGGAGCTCTTCGCATTCGTGGAGATTCCGGCCAGCGTGCTCGACGTGACGGGCACGACGCCGGATCAAATCGACTACTACACGGAGACGCCGTCCTACGATCCGCTGCCGACCTGGCTCGAACCAGGTCCTGCAAAAGGAAATCACGAAGCGGCGCTTCATCGCGGCGTCGGTCGACCCTGGCCTCGTCGCGCAACTCACGCGCGCGGCGCGCCTGACGACGCTCGGACTCGTGGAACGCAAGGCCGACGGCACGGTGAGTGAAGCGAAGCGTGTCAACCAGCTGGCGACCTTCGCGGTGCCGTTCGGGATGATGTACCTGCTCTTCATCGCGCTGATGTCGAGCGCGCCGCAGCTGCTGACCGCGGTCATCGAGGAGAAGATGAGCCGGATCAGCGAGGTGCTGATCTCGTCGATCACGCCGACGCAGCTGATGCTGGGCAAGCTGCTGGGCGTCGCGGGCGTCGCGGCGCTGCTGGCGCTGATCTACCTCGGCGGCGGCGTGTATGCGCTGCTGCAGACCGGGCAGTTCGAGCTGGTCCAGCCGGCGCTGCTCGCGTGGTTCGTCGTCTTCCTGTTGTGCGCCGTGCTGATGTTCGGATCGGTGTTCGTCGCGATCGGCGCGGCGTGCTCGGACCTGAAGGACTCGCAGAGCATGATGCAGCCGATCATGGTCTTCATGCTGCTGCCGATGTTCGCCTCGGCGATCGTGCTGCGCCAGCCCAACTCGACGCTCTCGGTCATGGCGTCGCTGTTTCCGACGGCCACGCCGTTCCTGATGCTGATCCGGCTGGCGATGACGCCGCCGCCGCCCATGTGGCAGGTGGCGCTCTCGCGTGGTGCTGACACTCGGCACGACCGCGGCTGTTCATCTGGGCCGCCGCGCGAATCTTCCGCGTCGGCCTGCTCATGCAGGGCAAGCCGCCAAACCTTCCGGAGCTGCTGAAGTGGATTCGCGCGTGACGGCGCGCCCGACGAGCCCGGGTACGGCCGGTGACTGACGCCGAGGTCATCGTCGCCGGCGCCGGGCCGGCCGGAGCGGTGGCCGCGCGAACGCTCGCCGCCGCGGGCGTGCGGACGCTGCTGGTCGATCGCGCCGCGTTTCCTCGCAACAAGCCGTGCGGCGGCGGCATCAGCACGCGCGTGCTGCGCCGCTTCCCGTGGCTCGGCGCCGCGCTGGCGGGCATCGACGTCCATCGCGTCGCGAAGCTGCACCTCGAGGGGCCCGACGGCGCCGCCGCCGACATCACGAGCGCCGATCCGAGCGTGCTCCTCATTCGGCGCGTCGAGTTCGACCACGCGCTGGTGCAGCGAGGCCGTCCGTGCCGGCGCGACGCTCGTGCGAGAAGTTCGAGATCACGCAGGTCGCGCAGGACGCGGCGTCGGTGACGTTCACCGCCGCGCGACGGACACCGGCTGTCGCGCGCCCGCGGTGGTGGCCGCCGACGGCGTCCACAGCGTGATCGCCAAGCGGCTCGGCGTGAACGCGCACTGGCCGGAGACGCGACTCGCCATCGACATGATGGAGGAGACGCCGAACGCGACGCTCGCGGCGACCCGGCCGGACGTGCTCTGGGTCGCCTACGCCTACCAGGGACTCGACGGCTACGCCTACATCTTTCCGAAGACGCACCACGTCAACGTCGGCATCGGCTGCCTGCTGTCGCACTTCAAGAACGGCCGTGGACGCCGCGCCGTACCACTTGCAGCAGCAGTTCGTCGCAGACGCTCGTCGAGGCCGGCGAGCTGCGCGGCCGATCCGACCGCGCGCAGTTCACGCCGTTCCTGATTCCCGTCGGCGGTCCGCTGCGCCCGGCGCACCGCGGCCGCGTGCTGTTTGCCGGCGACGCGGGCGGCTTCGTCAACGCCTTCACCGCCGAAGGCATCTACTACGCGATGGTGTCGGGCGAGCTGGCGGGCCGCGCGATCGCCGAGGTCCGCGGCCAGGCGGCGGCCGCCGGTCCAGTATACGATCGCCTCTGGCGCGCGGAGATCGGCGCCGAGCTCGACGACGCGGTGCTGATTCAGCGGTACCTGTTCTCGAGCCACGACGCGGGTCGCCCGCGTGGTCCGCGGCGCGGCGGCGGCGCCGGCCCTCGTCGATCTGCTGCTGGAGTACGTGCACGGGCGAACGTCTCGTATCGCACGCTCCGCCGCCGCATGTTCTGTCGAGTTTCCCGGCGGCCGTCTGGCGTGTCGGCGCGCGAGCGATTCGGCGCGCGCCTCGCCACCGCCGGCGCCCACGACTGACAGGAGTTGCCATGTCGCCGCCTGACCCGCGCTTCGTCGTCCTGTTCGCCGTCGCGACCGTCGCGACGATGACTCCGGTGGTCGCGCGTCAGACGACAGGGCCGATCACCTACCACGTGACGTTCCCCGAAGCCGAGCATCACTGGATGCAGGTCGAGGTGACGTGGACCGGGCTCGGCAGCGCGCCGCTCCAGGCGCGGATGAGCCGATCGTCGCCGGGCCGCTACGCCGTGCACGAGTTCGCGAAGAACGTGTTCTCGGTCGAGGCGTTCAACGGCAAGGGGCAGCGCGCTGCACGCTACACGCGGCCCAACGTCGACGAATGGGACGTCGCCGGCCACGACGGCACGGTCCGCATCGTCTACAAGATCTTCGGCGACTACGCGGACGGCACGTACCTCGGCGTGGACACGACGCACGCGCACATGAACATGCCGGCGACGTTCATGTGGGCGACGGGCACGAGAACGAGGCGATGCGCATCACGTTCGCGCCGCCGGCCGGATCGAACTGGAAGGTCGGCACGCAGCTGTTTCCGACCGCCGATCCGTGGACGTTCACCGCGCCGAACCTGCAGTACTTCATGGACAGCCCGACGGAGCTCTCCGACTTCGTCATGAGCCGCGTTCTCGGTGCCCAACGCCGACGGCGTCGCCGTCGCAATTCCGCGTGGTCGTGCACGGCGACGGATCGCAGGCCGATGTCGACGAGCTCGCCAAGCTGGTCCAGCGGCTCGTGCGGGAGCAGATGGCCGTCTACGGCGAGTTTCCCGAAGTACGAGCCCGGCTACTACACGTTCCTGCTCGACTACTCGCCGTGGGGCGACGGCGACGGCATGGAGCATCGCAACAGCACGTCCATCTCGAGTCCCGGGCTGTCGATTCGAGACGCCGCAGGGGCGCCAGCAGGCGCTCGAGCACCATCTCGCACGAGTTCTTCCACAACTGGAACGTGGAGCGCATCCGGCCGGTCGGGCTCGAGCCGTTCGACTTCACGCGCGAGAACATCACGTGCTGTCTGTGGCTCGCGGAGGGCTTCACGCAGTACTACGGCCCGCTGCTCCTCACGCGCGCGGGTCTGACGCAGAGTCCGCCGCGTCAACGCCGGCACGCCGATCATCAACGGCGCCGGGCGATCGGTGCGCTCGGCGGTGCAGATGAGCGAGTACGCGGCGTTCTCGGACGCCGCGACGTCGGTGGACGCGACCGATCGCAACCGCACGTTCATCTCGTACTACACCTACGGCGCGGCGATCGCGCTCGCGCTCGACCTGTCGCTGCGCGAGATGTCGAGCGGCAAGCAGTCGCTCGACGACTACATGCGGCTGTTGTGGCAGCACTACGGCAAGCCGGGCGGCCCGGCGCCGGGGCTGGTCGCGCGGCCCTACTCGCTGAAAGACATTCGCGACGCGCTCGCGGAGCTGACCGGCAACAGGCAGTTCGCGAACGACTTCTTCGACAAGTACATCGAGGGGCGAGAGGTCGCCGACTACGCGACGCTGCTCGAGGGCGTGGGCTACGTGCTGCGGCCGGCGCGACCCGACGTGGCCTGGATCGGCAACGTCCAGGTGACCGAGGTGCCAGGCGCGGGCCTGCGCATCGGCGTCGTCGGGGTCGGGACGAGACGAGCGCCGCATTCCGGTGCCGTTCGACACGCCGCTCTATCGCGCCGGGATCGACGAGGACGACGTGATCACGAAGATCGACGACCAGGACCCGACCGCGGCCGCGTGGCGCGCGATCGCGCAGAAGCGGCCGGGCGACGAAGTTCGGCTGGTCGTCCGGCGCCGCAACGGCCAGATCGTGACGACCACCGCGACGCTCGTGGCCGATCCCGCGCTTCAGGTGGTGCCGGTGGAGGTGACAGGCGGCACGCTCACCGAGTCGCAGAAAGCGCTGCGGGACGCGTGGCTCGGCTCGCGCGTGAAGTGAAACGCCGGCGCCCCGCCGGCGGTCAGTCCTTCTTGATCCGGCCCGTGACCTCGAACCGGCGGTAGTTCGTGTACGTCGCCGTGCACGTCGTGACTTCCGGCCGCTTGCGGTCGCGGGAGTCGTACTGCTCCGTCAATTCCGACGGCACCCACAAGCCGAGTCGATCGTCGGGGCGGTAGTCGGTCGCGAGACGAGCTTCGATCGTGTCGTCGCGGAAGGTGATCACGGTTCGGCGAACGCGGCCCGTGTCCGCATCGATCGTGATCTCGCCCTTCGAGTACACCGGGTTGTGCGTGGTGCCGCGGACGAGCGTCGGGGCGTCGTGCTCCGTGAACGCCAGCGTCGCGACGGTCGCGCCGTCCCGGTTCTCGAGCGACGAGCGATCGAAGCGGAACCGGCCGATGCGCTTCGATTCGAGGACAAGGAGCGCGAGCGTCGGCTCGTTGAAGTTGCGGGCGATCGGCCCGATATTGAAGATCGCGTTGCGGTTGGCCACCTGTCTCGCGACAGCCATGACGTCCGCGTGCTGGAGCAGCGCCTGCAGATTGTCGCGATCTGGAACCGGCCGGCCATCGACCTCGGCCACGTCGTGGACGGCAATCCACTCGCGATCCTTCGGCAAGAACGTCAGAAAGAGCTCGCCGTTCATCACGCGCCGCCGGACGGATCCCGTCTGGCCGTTGGTGACGGTCTGCCGGTAGTGCTCGTCGGCCACCAGGAACGCGAACTTCGTCTGGTACTCGGTGACGTACGCGCTGGCGCGCGCGGCGAGCGCCTTGGCGGAGTAATCGAGCCTGGGCGACTGGGGCGCGGCCGCCAGCGTCAGCGCCGCCCAGAGGGCAAGCGCCCCGACAAGGCGGCGACGAGGCGTCCGGTGTGCGGTCATGCGTCGAGGCCCAGCACGGCGGCGCGATCTCCGGCCGACCGGCGACCGGCGGCGATCCAGCCGAACCGCGTGACGAGCGATCCCGCCGTCATTGAGACGGCCGCGGCCAGCCGAAGGACGGGCGCGACAAGACCAGCCAGCCGCAGGAGCAGCGCGGCGGGGCCGGTGAGCCAGGCGCCGATCCTGACGAGCCAGCCGCTCGAGCCGTCGAGCAGCGAGCGTGCGATCGGATCGCGTGCGCGTTCCATCTTGACGAGCAGCAGGGTCTCGATCAGCGCGGCGCCGAGGCCGAGCCGGTTGAGCGCGGGCGCGCGGTGACCCGCCAGCTCGAGCAGCGACACCGCAACCGCCATGCCCGACGTGCCGAAATGCAGCGGCAGGACGCCGACGTGCCGAGCCCAGACCGGGATGGCGGTCGCGCCGATGAGCACGCCCGTGTAGGTGGCGAGGATGGCGCCGGCCGCGGCGGCCACGATGTCGGCCGCCATGGCGGCGCGCGGCCAGCCCGTGACCCAGGCGTGGAGCAGCAAGGCGGCGGCGGCCGCGGCCGAGAACAGGACGAGCGTCCACGCGCCGACCGACATGGGGCTCTGGCGCTTGAACACGCGCAGCATGTTCAGGAAGCGCGACGGGCGGCCGAGATCGGAGACGAGGAGCACCGGCGAGATGCAGGCCGCCGGCGGCCGCGATGACGCGCGCGTCGGCTACGGTCGAGGTGTCCGCCCCGGCCGCCGCGCCGATCGTCGCGACAATCGCCGCGGCGCCGGCCGCCCCGCCCACAAAGAAATACACCGGAATCTCCCAGGTCCAGACGGGAGGCTTGAGGGGGACGGGGCTTTTTCCACAGGTTTGGGCATTTCCGGGACGGAGGTCGGGCCGCCTCCCGGCGACCTCCGTCCCCATTGTGCCCAAACCTGTGGAAAAAAGCCCCGTCCCTAGAACGCCAGCCACACCCCGGCGGCCAGCAGGAGCGCCGTCAGCACAGCCGAGCGCCAGGCCCGGCCGAGCAACACGGTCGGCACTTGCGGCGCGCGCGGCAGGTTGAACGTCCTCACGTCGCCACGAACCAGAAAAATCGCATGCGTGCCGCCGACGCTCGTCTCACGCGGGTCGTACACGACCGCGTCGTCGATGCCGCGCGCCGCCAGCTCCGTCACGCGTTGCGCCGCGCGCTGCGCGCAGCTCGTCCAGATCGCCAAACTGGATCGACTCGGTCGGACACGCCGTGGCGCACGCCGGCTGCAGTCCCGCCTTCTGTCGGTCGTAGCAGAACGTGCACTTGAACGCGCGCCCGTCGTCCGGCCGGCGATCGACGACGCCGAACGGGCAGGCGACGACGCAGTAGCCACAGCCGTTGCAGACGTCGGGCTGAATAAAGACGCCGCCAAACTCGGTGCGCACGATCGCGCCCGTCGGGCACGCCTCGAGGCAGCCGGCGTGCTCGCAGTGCTTGCAGACGTCCGATGAGAACTCCCACGACGGTGCGCCGTCGCGCACCCGCTCGACGAACTTCACGTGCCGCCATGTCGAGTGACCGAGGCTGCCGGTGTTGTCGTACGACGCGCCCGTCCACTGAAACCCGTCGGCGGGCACGTCGTTCCACTCCTTGCACGCGACCTCGCAGGCCTTGCACCCTATGCAGACCGTTGCGTCCGTGAAGAAGCCTTTCGTCGCCATACCTAGCGGATCGCCTCGAGCCGGCAGAGCAGCGCCTTCGTCTCCATGATCCGCACGTTCGGCTCCTCGGAGATCGCGATCAGATCGTTGACCGCGTCGCCCTTCACGAGCCCACGATGGCCGAAGTGGAACGGCATCGCGACCTGGTGGAGACGCCGCCCGTCAACCACGAGCGGGCGCATGCGCGTCGTCACGAGCGCGAACGCTTCGATCGCGCTGCGTGCCGTGACAATGCGCACGCGCGCGCCGTTGGTCACACCGATCTCTGCCGCGAGCTCCTCGGACATCTCGCAGAAGAGCGCTGGCTGCAGCTCGGCGAGATGCGACAGCGTGCGGGACATCCCGCCCGCGGTGTGATGCTCCGTCAGCCGGTACGTCGTCAGCACGTACGGAAAACGGGGGTCGGGGGAGTCGGCCCACGGATTGTCTGGCCGGACCCGCCGATCCGCGACGGGACTCGCCTGCTGGTCGTAGAGCGGGTTCGCGACGGGTGACTCGAGCGGTTCGTAGTGGGCCGGCAGCGGTCCGTCCTTCAATCCTTGCGGAACCCACAGCCAGCCGAGGCCGTCGGCGTGCATGATGAACGCGGGCGCGCTCGACGGCGGCGTACGAGCGGACGCGTCGGGCGTATCGAGCCCGGTCCAGCTGGCGCCGAACTCGTCCCACCACACCAGCTTCTTGCGCTCGCTCCAGGGCCGGCCGTCGGGCCGCGCCGACGCGCGGTTGTAGAGGATGCGCCGGTCCGCGGGCCACGCGTAGCCCCACCCGTGGCCGTACGGTCCGTGCGCCTCGCGCTCGTTCGCGCGGTTGCGATCCGGCGCGGGAAACACGCCCGAGTAGATCCAGCACCCGCACGTCGTCGATCCGTCGGCCGCCAGCTCGTGAAAACCGGCGAGCAACTCGCCGCTCGCGGTACGTCGCCCGTTGATTTCCTGCAGGACGATTTCGCTGCGCGGCTCCTCGTGAGGCCCGTGGAGCGGATAGTCCCAGGTCAGCGCGCGCAGTCCGTCGTTGTATGGCAGCCGATCCGCGGCCGCCTTCTCCTTCAGGCGCCGGCCAAGATGGACGACGAACCACTTGTCGCTGCGGCACTGCGCGGGCGCCTCGACGGCTTGCTCATGCCACTGCAGCAGGCGCTGCGTGTTGGTCATCGTGCCGTCCTTCTCGGCGAGGCCGGCGGCGGGAAAGAAGAACACTTCGGTGTCGATCGTCCGCGGATCGAGCGCGCCGGATTTCACCTCCGGCGAATCCTTCCAGAACGACGCGGTCTCGACCTCGACCATGTCGCGCACGACGAGCCACTTGAGGCGCGACAACGCGTGGCGCTCGAGTGCGGCGTTCGGCCCGCCGACGGCCGGGTTCTGGCCCATGACGAACAGACCGTCCATCTTGCCGTCGGCCATGTCGAGCCAGTAGCCCTGGTGCGAGTGATCGCCGGAGATGCGCGGCAGCCAGCCGAAGCCGAAGTCGTTCTCGCGCCGTGCCGCGTCGCCGTACCACGCCTTCAGCAGGCTCACGGTGTAGGCGTCGAAGTTCGACCAGACGCCAGCCGGCTGCCGGTTGCGCGCGATGTACCGCGCGAGCGTCGCGCTGTCGGCGCCGAATGCCGGCATGGGCAGGTAGCCCGGCAGCAGATCGTAGAGCGTGGGGATGTCCGTTGATCCCTGAATGGACGCGTGCCCGCGGAGCGCCAGGATGCCGCCGCCGGGTCGTCCGACGTTGCCGAGCAGCAACTGCAGGATGGCGGCCGACCGCACGATCTGCACGCCGACCGAATGCTGCGTCAGCCCGACGGCGTAGCAGATCGTGCCGGTGCGATCGGGCCCGGACCGCGAGGTGTAGGCGTCGGCGATTTCGATGAACGTCTCGCGAGGAATGCCGCACGCCCGCTCGACCATGTCCGGCGTGTAGCGCGCGAAGTGGCGTCCCAGGCGCTGATACACCGAGCGCGGGTGCGTCAGCGACTCGTCGCGCCGCGGCTGCCCGCGCTCGTCGAGGTCGTACTGCCAGGTCGCCGAATCGTACGCGTTGCTGTCCGGCTGCCAGCCGGAGAACAGGCCGCCGAGATCGTCGGGTCCGGCGTAGTCCTCGCGCGTGAGCACTGGCGCGTTGGTGTGCGCGAGGACGTACTCGCGGAACACGCGATCGTGCGTCAGCACGTAGTTGATCAGCCCGCCGAAGAACGCGATGTCCGATCCGGCGCGAATGCGGCGCCCACAGATCCGCGTGCGCGGACGTGCGGCTGAACCGCGGATCGACGTGGATGACGACCGTGCCTCGCTCGCGGGCCTTCACCACCCAGCGGAAGCCGACCGGGTGCGCTTCGGCCATCGACGAGCCGACGATCAGGATCGCGTCCGCATTGACCAGATCCTGCTGCGCCGTCGTCGCGCCGCCTCGCCCGAACGAGGTGCCCAGACCGGGCACCGTGGAGCTATGTCATATCCGGGCCTGGTTGCTGATGGCGACCAGGCCGAGGCCGCCGGCAAACAGTTTCTTGATCAGATAGTTCTCCTCGTTGAGAGCGTCGCGCCGCCCAGATGCGCGATCCTCGCGCACTGCATCAGCGGCAGCCCGTCGCGCTCGGCCTCGAACGCCCGCGCGCGCGTGTCCCAGACACGGTCCGCGATCATGTCGAGCGCCGTCTCCGGATCGAGCGATTGCCATTCCGTGGCGAACGGGGGCCGGTACTTCACGCGCGTCTCGCGGCCGGGATGCGTGAGCAACTCGTAGGTCGCCGCGCCCTTCGGGCACAGGTGGCCTTCGGAGATCGGCGACCCGGGATCGCCCTCGATCGACACGAGCCGGCCGTCGCGGTGGTAGATGAGCTGGCCGCAGCCGACCGCGCAGTACGGGCAGACGGATCGCGCGACGGACGCGCCGGCAAAGCGTGGCGCGAGCGTCCGCGTGCGCTCGGACATCGCGGCCTCGCCCGTCGAGTCGCCGCCGGCGAGCTGTCGCAGCAGCGGCCAGTCCATCAGTCTCGGCATGAGCTCGATTGTACCGATGGCCGCCGGCTACGGCGCACCGAAGATTACGCCTGGCGCGAGCTTCCAGTCCGGATCGAGCGCGCGCTTGATCGCGCGCATCTCGTCGATCGCCGCGTCGCCGTAGAGCTGACGCAGCAGCGCCTGCTTCAGCGCGCTCCGGCCGACGCCGTGCTCGGCGAGCGGGCAGCCGCCGAGCCGTGCGACCTCGCGTCCGAATTCGAGAATCGCCTCGCGTGCCGGCCCGCACGTCCGTCGTACGACCGCGGGATGACGTTCGGATGCACGTTGCCGTCCGAGATGTGGCCCCAGATCGCGAAGTCGAGACCGCGGCGCCTCGTAGCCGTCGCGGTAGCACTGCATCATCTCGCCGAACGCAGTCGAACGGCACGATCATGTCGGCGGCGGTCTTCTCGATGCGCGCATCCACGAGGCGCTTGGCGTCGCCGACGCGGCGGTTGACGCCGGTCGGCGCGCCCTCGCGGAACGCGAGGAACTGCGCGGCCCGTCGCTGCGTCGCCCGGCATGCGCCAGCTCGGTGTCATCGAACACGCCGTGACGATCGAGCACGCGGCAGAATCGTAGCCAGCGGCGTGTCCGGCGCCCCCGGCGCCAGCGACGCCGCGACCTCCGCGAACGCCTCCGCCGTGTCCGTGCCGGCCGGCAACTCGAGCTGGACGATCAGCACGATGTCGGGCGCGTCACGAATGGCAAGATCGTTGCGACGGTCCACACCGTCCTCGCGGAGGATGGCGAGGCAGCGGCGATCGAGATGCTCGATCGCGGCGACGTCGATGCCGCGCGGATCGCCGGTCCGCCAGGTCTGCGCAGACTCGCGGCGAAGCTCGTCGACGAGCGCGAGCGCCACGCGCTCGCTCGGGGCCGGCACGAGCGCGAGCGCCAGCGCCGGCGGCACCGGCAGCACGCGGAGCGTCGCGTCGATGATCACGCCGAGCGTGCCTTCCGATCCGACGAAGAGATCGACCAGATCCATGTCCGGCCCGGCGAAATACCCGGCCGAGCACTTCGGCACGGCCGGCATCCGATACGTGCCCGGCCGCACCTGCCGCACGCCGTCGGCGCAGATGATCTCGAAACCGCGATCCGGATCGGCCTGACATTCGCCACGCGCCACCTCGAGCACCTCGCCGCACGCCAGGACGACCGTCAGGGCCTCCACCCACTTCCGCGTGGCGCCGTACTTGAAGGTCGCGGCGCCGGCCGCGTTGGTGGCGACGACGCCGCCGACGAAGGCGCCGGTGAACGTCGGCACGGGTGCGTACCAGCGCCCGCGATCGCGTAGCACTTTCTGCAACGCCTCGAGCGGCACGCCCGCGCCGACGCGCACGACGTCCTGGCCCGATTCGTGAATTGTCGTCAGGCGCTCCGTCGAGAGCACGACGCCGCCGTCGGGCGTGGCGCCGCCGGTCACCGATGACTGCGCGCCGATCGGCAGCACGCGTGCGGCCGCGCTCAGCAGGCCGGCGACTTCCGCTTCGGTGCGCGGCCGCGCGACGGCCGCGGCATGTCCGCCCGGGAAGTGCGCCGCGTCCTCGAGGTGCTGGCCGATCGCTTCGGGCGATCGGTCCACGACGAGCGTGCCGGGCGCGCCCTTCGGGGCTCGCGCGCGAACGACGTGTGTGGCCATGGCTGCTACCGCAAGGAGACTTCAAATGTCACGACATCGTCAATGCGGCGTCTTCGCCGCGCTGTGGATCGTCGCGGTCGGAGTCGCGTGGGCGCAGACGCCCGCGGCGCCGGCCAGACCCGACGTGGCCGTCGCGGTGCCCCGCATCACGCTCGATGAATTCCGTCGTCTGCACGCCGCCGATGCCGTGCTCACCGTGGACGTTCGCGAGGCGGCAGCCTTCAGGACGGGGCACGTTCCCAAGGCGATCAACGTGCCGCTCGCCGATGTCGAGCGTCGCGTGCCCGAAATCGACGCCCGCGCCGGACGGCGCGCGATCGTCGTCTACTGCGCGTGCGCGGACGAGCATGCCAGCGCGCTGGCGGTGGCCCGCTTCATCGATCGCGGCATGACGCACGTGAGCGCGCTCATCGGCGGCCTTCGCGCCTGGATGGCGAGCGGCGGCCGCATCGAGACCAGGGACGATCGGCTACTGCAGCGCCGCCTGTTCGACGAGGAACTTCTGAAACGCCTCGGCTGACTCGACCGTGATGACGCCGCGCATGCGGTAGTGGCCCAGCCCGCACAGCTGCGAGCACGCGATCTCGAACTCGCCGGTCACGCGTCGGCGTGAACCACACCGGCGTGAACAGCCCGGGAATCGCGTCCTGCTTCACGCGCATCGCCGGCACGCCGAAGCTGTGGATGACGTCCTTGCTCGAGAGCTGCACGATCACCGGCCGGTTCGACCGGCAGGTGCATTGGCTGACGATCGACGACGTCGTCCTTGCCGTCAGGCGAATTGCGATCGAGGCCGAGCTGGATTGGTCGGACGTGACGAGCGCGACGGACGTCGTGCCGAAATGGCCGTCCGCGCCTGGATAGTGGACGTTCCATGCGAACTGCTCGGCGACGACGCGACGACGACGGCGCCGGGATCGGCGGGCTGCGCGGACGGTGCGGCTGGAACCAGAGCGGCAGCGCGAACACGACCAGCAGGACCGCCTCGGCGACGACGACGCCGACTTCGGTCCAGAACGCGACGCGCCCGCGCGCGCCGGCGGCGTCGGCGCGCGGCTGGCGTCGCTGCCGGAAGCGGACGAGCACCCAGACGAAGTAGACGCTCCAGCCGACGAACAGCACGAGCATCAGCACGTGCACGAGCGTGCAGGACGAAGTCGATGTGCGCCGCGTGCGCCGAGGCGGCGGCCGGCAGGAGGCACAGGCCGTCACGGATCGGCCTCGGGCGATCCCGGCGATCGGTGCGGCCGGCTCCGGGTGCCCGGCGTGACGAAGCCGGTCGCGATGACACCGCCGCGAACGCCCGCCAGAACGGCCGACCGTGACGGCCATCAGCGACGAGGACCGCCGCGCGCACGCCGTCCGTCGTCGGGTCCGCCTTCGACGCTGGAAGCAGATCGGACAGGCGAGCGACGCCGGCGCTCGCGACGGCGCAGGCCGCCGCAGGTCGCGACCGCCGACACGCCGCGCCGCGACATCGTCATGTCAGGTACAAGCAGCACGAAGATGACCAGCCACACGACGTCGACGAACGCCCAGTACAGCGCCAGCGCGACGCACGCGGCCCGTCGTCATGGCCTCGCCGACGCGCCGGGCGCCCGCGAGCGCCCAGAGCGTTGGCGACGACGCCGGCGACGACGTGCAGCGCGTGCAGGCCGGTCAGCGTGAAGTACATCGCGAAGAACGTGTTGACCGACGGGCACGCAGGCCGGCGGCGATCTCGCCGCGCGTACTCGAAGGCTCTTGACGCCGAGAAAGACGAGCGCCAGCACGGTGCCGACGCCGAGCAGGCGCCGCGCGCCGGCAGGCGGCGACGCGATCGCGCGCGCCAGACGCAGCGCCGTCAGCAGCGACAGCACGACCGTGTTCGTCACGCCGAGCGCACACCTCAGCACGTCGCGCGCCGCGCGGCCACGCGCGGCGCCGAGACGCGCAGCAGGGCGTACGCCGAGAACAGCGCGCCGAAGAGCATCACCTCCGACGCGAGGAACAGCCAGATGCCCAGCGTGACGTTGGTGACGCCCGTGTCGGCGCGCCGCTCGACGGTGTAGGGAATGTCATGGCTGGTGTCTGCGGCACGAAGTCGGCGCGCCGCGCCGGGCGGGCTGTAGTCGTACGGGCCCGCGATGCACCGCGCGGCGGTCGTCGCGAAAGTTGTGCGTGCGGCGGCGGCGACGTCGTCGTCCACTCGAGCGTCGTCGCCTGCCCAGGGATTCTCGCGCGGTGCGCGTGCCGCGCACCAGGCTCCACACGAGATTGACGATGAAGAAGAGCTGCGACGCACGCCGAGCAGCACCGCCGCCCACCACTGCCACGGAGTAGAGCGGCGCGATGCCGGCGCCGTGAACGTGTAGCGTGCGCCCGCCGTCGTAGAGGCGCCGGTTCACGCCGGCGAGCCCCTGGATGAACATCGGCAGGAACACGCCGTTCATGCCGACGAGCGATCCCCAGAAGTGCAGCTGGCCGAGCAGTCGGTTCATCGTGCGGCCGGTGACCTTCGGGAACCAGTAGTAGATGCCGCGCGAACAGCGCGAACAGCGTGCCGGGCGCGACGATGTAGTGGAAGTGGCCGACGACGTAGTAGGTGTCGTGCAGCGGGATGTCGGACGCCGCGAGGCCGAGCGGCAGTCCCGTCAGCCCGCCGATGCCGAACATCGGCAGGAACGCGAGCGCGAACAGCGCCGGCACCGTGAAGCGGATCGATCCGCCGTACAGCGACAGCAGCAGCGACGAGACGATCACGACCGACGGGATCGAGATGATCATCGTCGTCACCTGGAAGAACGCGCTCATCGTCGGGCCCATGCCGGTGAGGAACATGTGGTGCGCCCAGACGAGGAACGACATGAAGCCCATGAACAGCGCCGCGCCGACCATCGCGCGGTAGCCCCAGAGCGGCTTGCGCGTCGCGTTGGCGATGACCTCGGCGACGATGCCGAAGCGCGGGCAGGATCAGGACGTAGACCTCGGGGTGCGCGAGAAACCAGAACAGGTGCTGCCAGAGGATCGGGCTGCCGCCGCCGCTGACCGCGCAGCGCGCGCGCCGGAGACGACGAGGCCGGTCGGCAGGAAGAAGCTCGTGCCGGCGAGCCGATCCATCAGCTGCAGGATCGCCGCGCCCTGGAGCGGCGGAAACGCGAGCAGCAGCAGGAACGCCGTCACGAGCTGCGCCCAGACGAAGAACGGCAGGCGCATCATCGTCAGTCCCGGCGCGCGGAGCTGCAGGATCGTGACGATCATGTTGATCGACGCCGAGCAGCGACGACAGGATCAGGACGAACATGCCGAGCGAGCCACGCCGTCTGGCCGGCCGTCGCGATGTCGGCGAGCGGCGGATACGACGTCCAGCCGGAGTTGGCGGCGCCGCCCGGCAGGACGAAGCCGCGCGAGCATCGACGAGGCCCGCCGGCGAGGTAGAGCCAGTAGCTCAGCGCGTTGAGGCGCGGAAACGCCATGTCGGGCGCGCCGATCATCAGCGGGACGAGGTAGTTGCCGAACGCGCCGACGGCGAGCGGCACGACGCGCGAGAAAGACCATGATCGTGCCGTGCATCGCGCCGAGCTGCGTGTAGAACTCGGGCAGCATCACGCCGTCGGGCGCGTTCGCCGTCGCCGAGCAGGCCGCCGACGAGCGGGATCGGCTGGCCGGGCCACGCGAGCTGCCAGCGGATCAGCAGGATCAGCAGGAAGCCGAGCAGCAGGAAGACGAGGCTGGTGAACAGCGTACTGCAGGCCGATGACCTTGTGATCGGTGGAAAAGATGCGCATCGGCCGCCGGTGATTCTATACTGCCCGGCATGCCGACGCTCCGCGAATGCCGCGTCGGCCGCCGAGCCGGCGAGCGCGATCGTCACGCGCGGCTACATCGCTCGTGCTCGTCGTCGAAGCCCTGGTCATCGCCGCGCTGTACTGGCTCGGCCGCGCACTTCGCCTGAGCGATGCGCTGGCTCGACTGGGTCGTCGTCGTCGTGTACCTCGTCGTGGGTCGTCAGCGAGCGGGCTGCGCGCGAGCCGCCGCACGAACGAGATCGACGGCTACTTCCGCGCGAACCGCAGCCTGCCGTGGTGGGCGGTCGGGCTGTCGGTGATGGCGACGCAGCTCAGCGCCATCACGCTCGTCGGCACGACGGGGCAGGGCGTACGCCGACGGCATGCGGTTCGTGCAGTTCTACTTCGGCCTGCCGATCGCGATGGTCATCCTCTCGCTGACGCTCGTGCCGTTCTTCTACCGCGTCGGGCGTCTACACGGCGTACGAGTACCTCGAGCGCCGCTTCGACCTGAAGACGCGGACGCTGGCGGCGCTGCATCGTTCCTGGCGCAGCGCGGCGCTGTCGTGCGGCGTCATCATCGCGGCGCCGGCGATCATCCTGTCGATCGTGCTCGGCTGGAACATCGTCGCTGACGATCCTCGCGATCGGCGTGCCGACGATCGCTCTACACGATGGTCGGCGGCGTGCAGGCGGTGACCTGGACCGACGTCAAGCAGATGGGCGTCGTCGTCGGCGCGATGGCGGCGGCGGTGGTCGTGCTGCATCGTGGGCCTGCCGCACGACGTGTCGACGGCGCCGGCGCTGCACGTCGCGGGCGCGGTCGGCCAGCTGCAGGCGATCGACTTCCGCTTCGACGTCCGCGAGAACTACACGCTCTGGTCGGGCCTGATCGGCGGCCTGTTCCTGTCGCTGTCGTACTTCGGCTGCGATCAGAGCCAGGTGCAGCGGTACCTGACGGCGAAGTCGGTCGACTCAGAGCCGGCAGTCGCTGCTGCTGAGCGCGTTCGTGAAGATCCCGCTGCAGGCGCTGATCCTGATGACGGGCGTGCTCGTCGTTCGCGTTCTTCCTGTTCAACCGCGCGCCGATGCTCTTCAACCCGCGGTACGAGCGAGCGGTGCTGGCGAGCCCGCGCGCCGCGGAGTATCAGGCGCTCGAGCGCGAGTACGACAGCCGGTTCGAGGCGCGCAAGTCGGCCGCCGAGGCGCTGGCGTCGGCCGCAGGGCGACCGCGGCGCGTCCGGCCGCGATGCCGACGCGCGCGAGGCGTTCGTCGGCGCAGACGCCGACGTCGCGAGCGTCCGCGTCGCAGGCGGTGGCGCTCGTCAAGGACGTGACCGGCGACGCGCGCTACACCGACGTCAACTACGTGTTTCCGACGTTCATCCTCTCCTACATGCCGATGGGGCTCGTCGGGTCTGATGATCGCGGCCATCCTCGCCGCCGCGATGTCGGCCAGCTCGGGCGAGCTGAACGCGCTCGCCACGGCGACGGTGATCGACTTCTACAGGCGGCACGTGCAACCCGACGGCGCCGGACGCGCCGTATCCTGTTCGTGTCGAAGATCGGCGACGGCGTTCTGGGGCCTGTTCGCCTGCGTCGGTCGCGTTCTACGCCGCGAATCTCGGATCGCTCATCGAGGTCGTCAACAGCTTCGGCTCGCTCTTCTACGGATCGGTGCTCGGCGTGTTCATTCTCGCGCTCGGCGTCAAGCGCGCCAACGGGCACGGCGCGTTCGTCGGGCTGATCGCCGGCCTCGTCGGCGGTGTTCATCGTCGCGTTCTCGCCCGGCGACGCGATCGATCTCCTATCTCTGGCACAACGTGATCGGCGCGGTCGTGTCGTCACGTCGGGACGATCGTCAGCGCCGCGACGCGGCGATTGGCAGCGACGCCGCGCGCGTAGCGAACGACATGGCCGCGGGCGGCCCCACTGTTTCGGCGGCGGCATGCAGGTGCACGCGGTCGTAGCGGCAGTCGGTCCGCGCGCTGAGCTCGTTCAGGCTGATTTCATCCGCGGTGTCGATTCGCAGCAGACGCGTTGTCTCGGGCGCGTTCCCCGGACGCGCGCCGACATGACGATAGCGGACGCGGGCCCCCGGCTGGTTGCCGGGTGCCGCAGCCGGCTCCGCGGAAAACGTCCAGAACTGCTCGGCGTCCGGCGGCGGCGCGGTGCGTTCGGCCTCCGAGAAAAGCCGACAGCCAGCTTCCCAGACGACCGCGCGAGACACGCTGCCGCCGACGAGCGGCAGCGCGACCCGCCCGGCGTTCGGTCCCTCGTCTTCGCTGACGGCCGAGTAGCGGAGGAGCACGCGCGCACTTCTCGGCGGCGCCGGTTGGACACCGGCGGCGAGGACCAGGAGCGCGACCAGCGCGCGGGCGGTCATGAACTCTCATCCGGCCGGCACGCGCCGGACGGACACGATTGTACAATCGCCCGATGTCGTCGCCAGCCTACAGTCAGTACGTCGGCTCGCTCGATCCGGGCGACGTGCTGCGGACCTCGTTGGACGAGTACATGCACGTGATTCCGCGGTTTACCCCGCCAGTATGGGGACAGACCTGGGCGCCGGGGAAGTGGACGGCCCGCCAGATCATGGTGCACGTCGCTCAGTGGGAAATGATTTTCGGGATTCGGGTCCTCTGCGGCGTCGCCGCGCCCGACTACACCGTGCAGCCCATGGATCAGGACGAGCTGATGCGCGTCCAGGGCGATCTCGTCGACGGCCCGTCGGCATGGGCGGCGTTCAGCGGCGTGCGCCGCATGAATCTGGCGCTTGCTCAGTCGCTCTCCCGCGCGGATCGCGCGCGCCGCGTCCGGCATCCCGAGCGCGGGGACATCGACGTCGAACATCTGCTCGTGACGCTCGCCGGGCACGGCGTGCATCACCTGCGTCAGCTGACGCCGCTGGTCGGGTAAGCGCAGGCGCCAGGGTGATGCGCGCACCAAGCACAGCACCAAGCACGGCACGAAGCACCGCACGAAGCACCGCACCGAACCCCGCACCGAACCCCGCACCAAGCACCGCACCAAGCACGGCATCGTGCACTCAGCACCTGACACCCGGCACAGTCTGTTGCCCTCCCCCCGTCGACCCGAAAACACGGGAGATGCGGCGCCACGTGCCGCCCTGGTTGGCCACTTTCGTAATTACAGGATTGCTCGCGACCCCGATGGTCGCGGCCGACGAGCCCGTCGTGTCGCTCTGGTATCGCGGCACGCCGCCCGGTCAGCCTCGTCAGGAGGACCTGGCGACGATCCGCGCCCTCGGATTTGCCAGCGTGACCTGGCCTTCGCGCAGCCCGGCGGGCGTCGGCGACTTGCGCCGGATGGCGGGTGAAGTGGGTGTGGCCGTGCAGGTCCGCGGCGAGGCGCAGCTGCTGAGCGCGGCCTCGGCGTTGCATCCGCGCGCCGTCATGGACCTGGCCGCCAACGAGGTGCCCACGGAGGAGATTCCCGCCCTCGTCTGGCGGGCCGTCGCGCACGGCGCGCGCGTCATTTGCTTCGATCCCGGATCGACGGAAGGGACCGGGATCCAGAGCGCGAACGGTCGCGCCCTGCCGTGGATCAGCGCCGCCAAGTCGATCGCCCGGCAGCTCAATTTCAACGCCAAGCTCTTCAACAGTCTCCGAGCGGCCCCGCCCGCGAAGGTGCTCGGTCCGGCCGCCCCGGCGCTCGACGTGCTGTTGATGCAGGACGATCGATCCTGGGTGCTGTTCGCCACCAACGCGACGCGCGCCCGCGTGCGCGCCGTCGCCCGCCTGCCCGCGACGGTGCCCGCGGCCATGTGGGTCAACCTGCTCGACGGATCACAGATGTCGATGCTCAGCGAGCCCGTCGGCCCGCGCTGGAATCTCGATCTCGAGGCCGGCGCCGCCCGCATCTACGTGATCGACAAGACCCCGAAGTAGCCGCGCGCGCCGCGGGCGCCGCCGCGGGTAGGCTACGCTACAGATCGGATGTTCTCGTCACGCCTGCCGGCGCTGCTCGTGCCCAACCTCGTGAGCCGTGCGGTCGACGCGCAGCGCCGTGCGGGCGTCACGCTCATCGATCTCACCGAGACGAATCCGACCGCCGTCGGGCTGCCCTATCCGCCCGACCTTCTCGCCCCGCTGGCTGATCTGGACGGGCGCGTCTACCGGCCGGAGCCGCGTGGCCTGCCGGCCGCGCGCGCGGCGGTCGCGACGTCCTACAGCGCGCCGGTCCGGCTGGATCGCGTCGTGCTCGCCTCGAGCACGAGCGAGGTGTATGCGTGGCTCTTCAAATTGCTATGCGACGCCGGCACCGCCGTGCTCGTGCCGCGACCGAGCTATCCGTTGTTCGATCTGCTGACCGGGCTCGAGAGCGTCGAGGCGCGGCCCTACCAGCTGGAGTACCACGGCGCGTGGTCGATCGATCGCGATAGCCTCCTGCAGGGGCTGGACGATCGTATCCGCGCCGTCCTCGTCGTCAGTCCCAACAATCCGACCGGATCGATGCTGCGCGCGGAGGACCGCGACTGGCTCGCCGAGCTGTGCGCCCGGCGCGGACTGGCGATCGTCTCCGACGAAGTCTTCGGCGACTACCCGCTCGCGCCGCGACCCGACGCGCGATCGTTCCTCGGCGATGCACGCGCGCTGACGTTCGTGCTGGGCGGCCTGTCGAAGTCAGCCGGGCTGCCGCAGGTCAAGCTCGCGTGGGCTGTGGCGAGCGGCCCGGAGGCGCTCGTGACCGAGGCGGTCGATCGCCTCGAGTTGATCGCGGACACTTATCTCTCGGTGTCCACGCCCGTGCAGCTGGCCGCTGCGGCGCTGATCGATCGCGGCCGCGCGATTCGCGAGGCGATTCGATCCCGCGTCGCGACCAACCTTGCCGCGCTGCGCGCCGCGATCCGGGAGTTTCCCTCGGTCACGCTGCGCGAGCCGGAGGGCGGGTGGGCCGCGGTGATCGAGGTGCCGGCGACGATGTCCGATGAAACGCTGGCACTGCGGCTCATCGAAGACGCCCGCGTCCTCGTGCACCCGGGCTACTTCTTCGAGCTCTCCGGCGGAACGTTTCTCGTGCTCAGCCTTCTGCCCGAGCCGGGCGATTTCCGCGCCGCGCTCGAACGGATGCTGCCGGTGGCTGCCGGAGACCGTTCCTAGTGGCGCGTCACGCGGGCGTCGTCCTGCCCCTGTTCTCCGCGCCGTCGTCGCGGTCGTGGGGTATTGGCGAGCTTCGCGATCTCGAGGCGCTCAGTGCGTGGCTCGGCGCGGCCGGATTCGATCGGCTCATGCTGCTGCCGCTGGGGACGATGGCGCCGCTCGACACGTCGCCGTACTCGGCGGCGTCGGCGATGGCCATCGATCCGATCTTCATCGCGATCGACGGGCTCGAGGACTTCGAACGTGCCGGCGGCGATCGGGCGCTGTCCAGCGAGGCTCTGCGGGCGCGCGACGAGGCACGCGCGTGCGATGCGGTGGCGTACCGGCTCGTGCGCCGCGCGAAGGACGAGGCGCTCGATCTGGCGTTCGCGTCGTTTCTGCGCGACGAGTGGCGGGTGATGACGGCGCGTGCTGCCGCCTGCGCCGGATTCATCGCCCGCGAGCGCTGGTGGCTCGACGACTACGCGTTGTTCGGGGCGATCGCAGGCGTGACGCATACCGCGAACTGGCAGGCGTGGCCACCGGCCCTCGCCGCGCGCGAGCCGCGCGCGCTCGACGAGGCCCGGCGTCAGCTTGCCTCGGACATCCTGCGCCATCAGTACCTGCAGTGGATCGCCGCCGAGCAATGGCAGGCCGCGCGCCGGGCCGCGCGGGCGCGCGAAGTGCTCGTCGTCGGCGACGCGCCGTTCGGCGTGGCGACCGACAGCGCGGACGTGTGGGCGCGATCGGGCGAGTTCCTGCTCGAGGCGTCGGCGGGCGTGCCGCCCGATGCGTTCAGCCCGACGGGCCAGGACTGGGGCCTGCCGATGTACCGCTGGGAAGTGATCGCCGCCGGCGGATTTGCCTGGATGCGCGATCGCGTGCGCCGGATGGCCGCGCTCTACGACAGCGTCCGCATCGATCATCTCGTCGGCTTCTATCGTTCGTACGGGCGGATCGGGACCGGCGAGGGGTTCTTCGTTCCGCCCGACGAGCCGACGCAGACGCGGCAGGGCGAGCAGGTCCTGCGCATCGCGATCGAGGCTGGCATCGAGGTGCTCGCCGAGGATCTGGGCACGGTGCCTGATTTCGTGCGCGCGTCGATGGCGCGATTGGGCGTGCCGGGACTCAAGGTGCTTCGCTGGGAGCGCGACTACCATGCGGCGTCGCAGCCATTTCTGGATCCCGCAACGTTCTCGCCGGTCTCGGTGGCGATGACCGGCACGCACGACACCGAGACGATGGCGGCGTGGTGGGACGAGGCGCCGATCGAGGAGCGCCGCGCGTTTGCGGCGATCCCGTCGCTCGGCGGCAGCCTCGATCCCTCGGCGCCGTGGTCGGATCGAATTCGCGACCTCATGCTCGACGTGGCGTATCACGCAGGGTCGGACCAATTGTTCGTGCCGGTGCAGGACGTCTTCGGGTGGCGGGATCGCATCAACACGCCCGCGACGATTACGCCCCTCAACTGGACGTGGCGGTTGCCGTGGGCGAGTGACGCGCTGACGAGCGAGCCGGAGGCTGTCGAACGGGCGCGGGCGTGCCGGCAGCTGGCCGCGGCGACCGGGCGGCTGGCGGCAACGGCGTCGGAGTAGACTTGACCGGTTTCCCATGGACCCGACCCGCTATCACATCCGCGAGTATCCGCTTCAACAAGGCGCGTTGGAGATCGCCTACATCGAGGAGTTCTTCAGCGAGTTCCCCGAGCGGAAGACGGCCGCCGCCATCGTGCAACGGCTCGAGGGGCGGCCGGCGCAGATTCTGATGGCCGAGTCGTCGCTGCCCGAGGATCCGGCCACGGTCCTGCCGGTGTCGTACAAGGTGGCGCACGAGCTGCGCGCCGAAGAGAGCGATCCGGCCCTCGTGGATCTGGTGTCCCGGCTTGACGGCACGGTCGAGTTTCGTGGGCGGAAGATCCTGTACAACTGGCTTGGCGCGACGCGGCTCGACTGGCGCGGCCAGGGGCACTTCCGGGCGCTGTCGGAAGAGCAGGAGGCGTGGGCGATCGCGCATGGGTACGACGAGATCGTCGTCAAGACGAAGAATCGGTACTACGACATGCGCGGCACGCTCGACAGCCTGCAGTACAACGTGATCAAGCTCGAGCCGGCCGCCGATCGCCTCGAATCGAAGGTCTATCTCAGCAAGCGCCTCGGTCTTTTCGTCCTCGACGCCCACCGCAGCCGTCGTCAGGTGACCAGGGCGTAGGGACGGGGCTTTTTTCCACAGAAACAGTCTAAGCGGGGACGGAGGTCGGCCCGGGTGGGGCCGACCTCCGTCCCCGCTTAGACTGTTTCTGTGGAAAAAAGCCCCGTCCCCCTCAAAATCGCCACCTGGAACGTCAACGGGGTGCGGAAGCGGCAGGTGGAGGTGCAGGAGCTGCTGACCCGGGAACGGCCGGATGTCGTCTGCCTGCAGGAGATCAAGGCGACGCCCGATCAGGTGCCGACGCTGCTCGTGTCGCCCGACGACTACTGGTGCTACTGGCACGGCGGCGGCGGGTATTCCGGCGTCGCCCTGCTCGTCCGGCGCGACCACTGCGCCGCATCGCCCGGATTCAGCCACCCGGCGTTCGACCTGGAGCAGCGCATCGTCGTCGTCGACCTGGGGCCGACGAAAGTGGCCTCCGTCTACGTCCCCAACGGCGGCAAGGACTATGACGTCAAACTACGGTTCCTCGACGCTCTTGGCCGCTGGACGGCTGAAACTGCCGAGGGCGGTCAGTCGCTAATCCTCTGTGGGGACCTGAACGTGGCGCGCGAAGAGCGGGACGTCCATCCGAAGGAGCGGAAGCCGAACCAGATCGGCACGCGCGCCGACGAGCGCGCGCTCTTCACCCGGCTGTTCGACGCCGGGTTGACGGACGTGTGCCGCGCCCTCGATCCCAACAACGATGCGCTCTTCACCTGGTGGGCGCCGTGGCGTAACCTGCGTCAGCGCAACATCGGCTGGCGGATCGACTACGTGCTGGCGTCGGCGCCCTTTGCCGCCCGGGCACGCACCTCGGTGTCGCTGCGCGAATTCGGCACGAGCGACCACGCCCCGGTCGTCGTGACCTTTGACGGAGCAGGAACATGAGCCTTCGCGTCCGACTCATCGTCGTGTTCTTCCTGCTGTCCGTCGTGCCGCTCGGGGCGGTGACGTTCTACTCGTACACGAGCAACGTTCGAGCGGTCCGCGACGCCGCGGCGCGCGAGTCCGATCTTCTCGCCGGCGAGCTGAGCCAACGCATGCAGTTGGTGACCGCGCAGCTCAGCGAGCGGATGGAGCACCTCATGGACCTGCAGAATCTGCAGGCCACCTCCAGCGCCGCGCCGACACAAGTGGCGCGCGCCGACGCGCCGGCAACCTCGACGAAGTCGCCGGCCAAGCCGACGGCGCCGCCCGCGCCCACGGTGCCGCCCGCGCCGGTCTCGCCGGCGGAGCCCAATCCCGTGCCGACGCCCGACGCGAACGCAGCCTTGCAGGCCGCGTACGGCGCGAAGGTCGCCGAGGCGCTCGGCGAGGCCGCGATGCTGCTCAACAACGTCGAGCTGCGGGGCCTGTCCCGCTCCGGCCGGCCGCCATCGCGGCTTGCGGCGGAGACACCAGGCGGATTGCCGCCGCCGAACGCGGCGGTGCCACCCACGCCGCCGCAAACTGGCAACGCGACCGGCGCGCCCACCGTCACGCCGCCCCCCACTTCGGCGCCCGAGTCACGTTCCGGCACGAACCGCTCGCAACGTTATGGCGGTGGCCGGCAGGGGCAGTCGCGTGGGGAACGCCCGGCGATCCCCGTCGACCCGACGCGCCCCACCAATCCTGGCGGCGCCGGAGGACGGGGCGCGAATGCCTCGGTCGGCGATCAATCGCCGACCGGATCCGCGAGCGGCGAACGCACGGGAGGGCCACCGCCAGGATCCGGCCAGACCGCGGCGACCGTCACGGTCGATCCCAACGGCACCGGGCGCCTGATGATCGATCTCTCGCCGCTTCGCCGCGAGATCCTCAAGCAAATCGTCCCGGATGGCCAGCTGGATCACCTGACGCCGGAGGAGCGGCAGCGCGTCGGACGCGAGCTGAATCAGCGGATGCTGGGCATCGCGCAGGGCCTGCAGCTTGGCGCGGTCGGCCTGCAGAAGCGCGCCGCCGACGCCGAGCGCGAAGCGGCCGCCACCGGCGCGGCCTCCGCCTCGCAGCAGGACGCCGCCGCCAAGATCGCGGACGCGGCGCAACAGGCCGTGGACGCGACGAAGCGCGTCGCGGAAAGCTCCGCCCGGCAGCAGGCCGCGGCAGGCGCGGCCTCACACCCGAACGCCGCGAAGACGACGATGCCCGCCGCCACGCCGGCCGCGACGCCCGCGCCGAAGGCCGCGCCGGCACCGATGCGCAAGAAGACCGAGCTCACGGGCAGCCATCTGGGCGTGATGGTCGAGGAGAACGGCCAAATCGTCGAGCAGATTGGCGCCGAGATCAACATGCCGCAGGTCCTCGCGACGGTGTTTTCGACCACGCGCCGCGACCGCGGCGAGGTGCCGTTCGCGATCGGCAAGGACGGCAAGATTTATTCGCCCACCGACGACGATCGCAGGGCGATCGAAGGAATGAAGCTGCCGGTGCCGCCCGCAGGGCAGACGTCCACGACCGTCACCAAGGGCGACTGGATTGTGGTGATGACCGCCGATCCATCCGGATCCGGATTGCAGTTCGGCATCGCGAAGCCGGTCGCCGACTCGCTGAGCGAGCTGCGCAAGACGGCGGCGCGCAACGCGTCGTTCGGTCTCGGCTTCATCGGCCTCGCGCTCGTCGGCATCGTGCCGCTGTCGGGCCGGCTGACGCGCAATCTGTCGCGGCTGACGGAAGGCGTCGATCGCATCGCGCACGGCGACTACAGCGCGCGCGTGTCGGTCAGCTCGAAGGACGAAGTCGGGCGGCTGGCGACAGCGTTCAACCAGATGGCCACCGACGTCGAGCACCATCAGCGGGCGGCGGTCGAGCAGGAGCGGGTGAAGCGCGAGCTGGAGCTGGGGCGCCAGATCCAGAACGAGATGCTGCCGCACGCGCCATTGCGGCTCGGGCTGACGGAAATCAAGGGCGTGTCCGTTCCGGCGCGTGAGGTCGGCGGCGACTTCTTCAACTACTTCGAGCTGAGCGACCGCCGGATCGCGCTGCTCGTCGGCGACGTCTCGGGCAAGGGCGTGGGCGCGGCGCTGCTGATGGCCAACATCCAGGCGTCGCTGCGCACGCGGCTCACGCTCGGCCAGGACCTGCCGGCCATCGCCGACGCGATCGATCGCGACGTGGACGCCAACTCGCCCGGCCCCGTCTATGCGACGCTCTTCGTCGCCATCCTCGATTCCGACTCTCGAACGCTGCAGTACGTCAACGCCGGCCACCATCCGCAGTACGCGCTGTGCCGGCAGGGCCTCGAGCGCATGCCGTCCACCGGCCTTCCCGTGGGCCTGCTGTCGGGTCACGGCTACACCGCGGACACCGTGCAACTGACGGCTGGCGACGTGCTCTTCTTCTATACGGACGGCTGCGTCGAAGCCGAGAACCCTTCGGGCGACATGTTCGGCCCGGAGCGGCTCGAAGCCGTGCTCACCGGAGGCGCGTCGGCGAGCGCGGATGAAGTGCTCGAGCGCGTCGAAGCGGCCGTCAAGGCCTTCCGCGACGCCGCCGAACCGGGCGACGACGAGACGTTGATGGCGGTGAAGATCGGCTGAGGCTACGGTCGCTTCAGCGCGGTCACGGGATCGACGGCGGCCGCGCGGCGGGCGGGCGCGAGGCACGCACCGACGGCCACCGTCAGCAAGACGCCCGGGACCACGATGAACGTCAGCGGATCGAACACCGGCACGCCGTAGAGCAGTCCCTTCAGCGTGCGCGCCAGCAGCACCGCGAGGCCCAGGCCGATGCCAATCCCGGTCGCGGCCAGCCGCAGTCCCTGGCCGAAGATCAGCCGGACAATCTGTCCGCGGGCCGCACCAATCGCGAGACGAATGCCGATCTCGTGAGCCCGCTGGCTCACGAGGAACACCAGCAGCCCATAGATGCCGATGGCGGCAAGCAGGAGCGCCACGCCGGCGAAGCCGACGAACACGCGGCTCGTCAGACGCGGGGCGGTGAGCGCCGTGTCCACGACGTCCGTCATCGGCCGCACCGCGGCCAGCGGGATGGCGGCATCGAGCTCGCGCGTCGCTGCGCGCAGGGGCGCAATCAGGGCGCGCGGGTCGCCGCCGGTCTTGACGACGAGCGTGCCGGTGTTGACCGGATTCGTGCCGGACTGCGTGAACTGCATGTACGGGCGATAGAACTTCGGCTTGATCGCCGCGGTGACGCCGTTGTGCCGGACGTCGCCGACAATGCCGACGACGGTAATCCACGGCGTCTTCGCGCCGCCGATGATGAACCGTCCGCCCATCGCGTCGCGGCCAGCCCAGTACTTGGCCGCCATCGCCTCGTTGACGAGCGCCACCGGCTGGCTTTCGAACGTGTCGGCCGACGTGAAGAACCGGCCGCGCAGCAGGCGCTCGCCGAGCGCCTCGAGCGCGCCGTCGCTGGCGACCTGCCAGTCTCCCTGGGTGCCGCGGCCTTCCGGCGGCACGTACCCGTCCACGCGCATGCCGCGATCGCCGATGGCCGATCCAACCGGCAGCGACCGGATGATGCCCGCGTGCGTCACGCCCGGGATCGCACGGGCGCGCGCGAGCAGAGCGGTGAAGAACGTGTTGATCTGGGCGTCGGTGCCGTACGGCCGGCTCGGCAGGGCGATTCGTGCGGTCAAGACGCCGTCCGGCTCGAAGCCGAGGTCGACGTGCTGCAGCGACCACAAGGCCCGAAGGGTGAGGCCGGTGCCGGCGAGGAGCAGCAACGCGAGCGCGAGCTGCGCCACGACGAGGCCATGCCGGAGCCGCAGCCGGCGCGCGCCCGTCGTCGATTGCGTGCTGCCGTCCTTGAGGCCGGCCGCCATGCCGACGCGGAAGGCGCGGAACGCCGGCGGCAGGCTGCAGAGGATCGCGGCGCCGCCGCACGCAGCCAGGAGAAACGCGCCGACCTGCCAGTCCACCGCGACGGATCCGGCCCGGGGGATCGCCGTGGGACCAAGCGTTTCGAGCGCGCGCTTGGCGCCGAAGGCGATCCCAAGTCCGGCCGCGCCCGCGGCCAGCGCGAGCAGCAGGCCCTCGACCAGTTGCTGCCGGATCAACCGCCAGCGTCCCGCGCCGAGCGCGGCGCGCGTCGCGAACTCGCGCTGCTGCGATTCGGCGCGCGCCAGGAGCAGCGCGGCGGCGTTCGCGCACGCGATCAGCAGCAGCAGCGCGACGGCGCCGAGCAGGACGTACAGCGGGCGCCGCACGCTTCCGAGAATCTCGTCCTCGACCGGCACGGCAAACGTCGAGAAATGCGTCGCGACGGTGTACTGGCCCTCGTTGGTCAGCGTGGTCGCCAGCGCCGCCAGGTCGTCCGAGGCCTGTCGCGCCGTGACGCCGGGCTTCAGCCGCGCGCCTGCGAAAAAGCCGTGGTCGCCGCGCGACGTGCGGGTCGGATCGAAGTACATCGGCAGCCACAACTCCGACGGCTCGGCGGCGTCGTCGACGAAATCGGTCGGCAGCTGGAAGCCGCGCGGCATCACGCCGACGATCATCGCCGGATGGCCGTCGATTTCGAGACGCCGGCCCGCGACCGCGGGATCGGCGCCGAATGCGCGCTGCCACAGACCGAACGCGAGAACGACCTGCAGCGGGCGTCCGTCGCCGCTTCCCGCGCGCGCTTCGTCTTCCGTGAACGTCCGGCCGAGGATCGGCCGCACGCCGAAGACGTCGAAGGTGCCGGCGGTCGCGTAGGCGGCCCCGACTCTGACGGCGTCGCCGGCGCCGGTGAGCGTCACGCGCGTGGAGTCCCACGAGGCGACGGCGGCGAGCGTGTGCGTCCGGTGCTGGAAGTCGAGCACCTCCTGATCGGAGATCCATGTCTTGTCGAAGCCGATCCAGCGATTCCAGATGGACACCAGACCGGCCGGCCGGTCGTAGGGCAGCGGTTTCAGCAGGACGCCGCGGACGACCGTGAACATGGCCGTCGCGGCGCCGAGGCCGAGGCCAAGCGAGAGCACGATCATGGCAATCGCGCCGGGCGTACGGCGGAAGCCGCGGGTCGCGGCGATGACATCGCTCCATAGCGCGTTCAGCACACGTCCTCCGTTCTGTCTGGCGGTCTGAGCGGCGGCAGCCGTCCCCCGATCGAATCGGCGCGTCCACGCCGCGTGCACGACCTGCGCGGCGTACCAGGCCATGGCCGCCCGGCCGCTCGACCGCCGTGCCTGAAACTCGTCGTCGAGATCGGCCAGCAGGAACTCCCGGTCGCGGTCGTCGAGCAGGCGCTCCGCGAGGCCGCGCAGCCAGCGGGGCGGCGCGGCGGTGGGCGCGGTCATCGGGACTCCAGCTTCGGCCTGAGACCGCGTGTCATGCGCACCCACGTCTCATGGGCCTGCGCGATCGCCGCGCGTCCGGCGGGCTCGAGCGCGTAAATCTTCCGGCGCCGGTCGCCACCAGACGGCGAGGCCGTGACGCGGGACCCGACGAGGCCCTTCGCGGCGAGCCGGTCGAGCGTGGTATGGACGGCGCCGATCCAGACGGTCCGGCGGCCTTCGGCCTCGATCGTGGCCCGGATGGCGGCGCCGGTCGCCCGCGGGCCGAGCCGCAGGATCGCCAGCAGCACGAGTTGTTCGAACTCCCCGAGGTAGGCGGCCATGCCTGAATACTACAATGTAGTTTGACGGACTACATTGTAGAAAGTTTGGCGCCGGGCGGTACGCCCGGACTGACTAGAGCTGCCGGAGGGCCAGCATCGGGTCCACGCCGGCGGCCCGCCGCGCCGGCACGAGCGCCGCCACCAGCGCGGCCAGCGCGAGGGCGGTGATGGCGGCGAGCCACGCGACGGGATCGAACGCGGCGACGCCGTAGAGCACGCCGGCGAGGCCGCGTCCCACCAGCGCTGCCCCGACCGCGCCGACGAGACCGCCAAGCCCCACGAGCAGCAGGCCTTCGACGACCACCTGCCGCACGACCCGTCCCGGGCTCGCGCCGAGCGCCATGCGGATGCCGATTTCGCGCGTCCGGCGGCTGACGTTGAACGCGATGACGCCGTAGAGGCCGACCGTCGCGAGCAGCAGCGCGAGCGCGCTGAGCGATGCCAGCAGCGCCGCGCTCGCCCGTACGGGGAAGAGCGCGGTGGCGACCAGGCTGGCGAGCGGTTCCATCTCGACCACGATCGATCGCGGGTCGAGGGCGAGCAGCGCCTGGCGCACGGGCGTCACGAGCGTGTCCGCCGGCCGCTCGCTCGCGACGACGAATCCCTGATAGCCCGGCGTCGTCTGATCGATCGCGAAGTGGATCAGCGGGCGTGGGCTCTCCCCGACGCTTCGGACCGCGTAGTCGGCGGACACGCCGACGACCGTCACCGCGCTGCCGTTCCGGACGCGTATGCGCTGGCCGATCGCGTCGCCGCCCGGCCAGAACTTCCGCGCGGCGGCGGCGCTGACGATCGCCACGCGCTCGTCGCGAATCGTGTCGCGGCTGTCGAAGGCGCGGCCGCGCACGATCGGCACGCCAATCGCGCGGAAGTATTCGCCGCCGACGTCGGTCGTGTCGATCTCGATGCCGCCGTCCGGCGCCGGGCCGTGGATGCCGTCGATCTCGATGATGGCCGTGTTGTGGTTGAGCGACAGCGGCACCCAGCTGGCGCGGGCGACCGTCGTCACGCCCGGCAGCGCGGCCAGCCGGCGCGCGCCTTCCTCGTAGAACTGCAGCGCGCGCTCGCGATCGGGGTACATCTTGATCGCGTTGATGGACGCGTACACCACGTGACCGGCGTCGACTCCGGTGTTCGCGTGCGCCGCGGCGATCGAGCTGCGGAGCAGCAGTCCGCTGCACACGAGCAGCACCGTCGAGAGCGCGATCTCCGCGGCCACCAGAGAGCGGCGCAGGTCGATGCGACGGCCGTGCGTGCCGGTGGCATCGCCCTTGAGCGACGGCACCAGGTCCGGCCGCGAGGCGCGGAGCGCCGGCGCAAGGCCGAACAGCACGCCGGTCACCGCCGCGACGACGACCGTGAACATCAGCACGCGTGCGTCCGGACTGAAATCGAAGGCGATGCCGATCTCCACCGGCGGCTGAATCGCCGCCAGGGCGCGCGTGGCCCACATCGCGAGCGCGAAACCGGCCAGGCCGCCGGCCGCCGCCAGCACCAGGCTCTCGGTCGTGAGCTGTCGCACGAGCTGGGCCCGGCTCGCGCCAATCGCGAGCCGAATGGCCATCTCACGGGCGCGCGCGGTCGCGCGCGCGAGCAGGAGGCTGGCGAGGTTGGCGCACGCCACGAGCAGCACCAGACCCACGGCCGCCATCAGCGCGGCGGCCCCGGGCGTGAGCGCGGCATCCAGGTCCGGATGGATCCGCACCTGGCTGGCAAGCACCACGGTGACGCGGCGATTGCGGTTGCTCTGCGGATAGTCGCGCTCGAGGCCAGTCATCACGCTCGTCAGGCTGGCTTGCGCCTGCGCCGTGGTCGCGCCGGGCTTCAGCCGGCCGACGAGGAAGAGCCAGCGCTGGCCGCGCCGTTCGATGCGATTCGACCCGGGCGACGGCGTCACGTCGATCATGCCGACAGGCTCGATGTCGTCGACCGCGCCGGCGGGCAGCCACAGCTCGGCCGATACTCCAGGCGCCAGGCCCCCGAAACTCGCCGGCGCCACGCCGACAATCGCATACGCGCGGCCGCGGATCTGGACCGTGCGTCCGAGGACGTGCGGGTCGCTGCCGAAGTCGCGCTGCCACATGCGCGCGCTGATCACGGTGGCCGGCGGCGCGCCGGGCCGCTCGTCACCGGACTGGAACCCGCGTCCGATGACCGGCGGCACGCCGAGCACGCTGAAGTAGTTCGGGCTCACGATCTCGCCAAGCGTCGTGCGCGTCGTGTCGCCACGATCGATCCCCACGAACATCAGCGAGCGTGCCGCGACACCCTCGAGCGCCGCCGTGTTCGACGCCAGGTCGAGGTAGTCGGGATACGACGAGGTCGAATACGCGCTGCCGGAGTCCGCGGACGTGTAGATCGCGACGAGCTCAGCGGGACGCGCGACCGGGAGCGGCCTGAGCAGCACCGCGTCGATGACGGAGAAGATCGCCGTGTTGAGGCCGATGCCGAGCGCCAGCGAGACGACGGCGATGGTCGTGAAGCCGGGATGCCGTGCGAGCGTGCGCACGCCGTAGCGCACGTCGCGCCAGAGAGCGGTCATCGCGATCCTCCTCCGCGCCGCAGCCGGTCGATCATCTGCTGGCGAAAATGCTGCGCCAGGGCGGCCCGCAGCGCCTCGCCGTCGGCGCCGGTGGGCGCGGTGACGAGCAGCGTCATGCTGCCCATCTCGTCGAACGACTCACGTCCCCACGTCACGCGCTTCGGCGGGCTGTTCGGGTTGCGCGCGTTGCCGTCGGAGTTGTCGTAGACAATGGTCGTCTCGATCTTCGTGCCCTTCGGCAGCCGGAATGGCGTCTTGAAGTAGTACGAGTCCTGCCAGCTGAAATCCCACTGTTTGATCCACAGGAGCCCGCGCGTGGAGCCGTCGGGCAGCGTGGCGATCATCTTCATCTCGCGCGCCAGGTAGTGCGCGTGTCCCCGCGCGCCGTAGGCCTCGACGGCGACCGGCAGCTCGAACGAGTCGTGCAGGACGTAGTGCGAGTCGCCCGCCGGGATGTCGATGCCGACGCCGTAACCGAAGAGCGGCGGCACCTGGATGCCGGTCAGCGATTTCGCCGGCGGCTGCTTCGCGAAGTAGAGCGCGAGCTTGCCGTCTTCGACCTCGGCTTTGCCGGTCGGATGCAGGTGCAGCTGGAGGACGATGTTCGAGTGCCTGGGAAACGGCTGCGCGATCCCGTCCGGGAAGAATCGCGGCGTCACGCCCGGCACCCAGCCGCCAATGCCGCCCCACGGCTGATCGGCCGCGCCGCCTCGGCCGGCGCCCCCGCCGCCCGGTCGCATCGCCCGGCCCGCGCTGCGAAGCAGGCTCGCGCCCAATCCGGGAATCGCGTCGTTCTCGCCCACGGTCGTCGTCGCCGGGCCCGTGAAGAAGAGCGCGTGGTGCACGACGGAGCGCGCGCTCGGCTCGTAGTCGATCGCGGTGAGCCAGCGATCGTCGGGCAGATCGACCGGGACGACGACGTTGCGGTATTGATCCGGACCGTCCTCGGGCACCGGAATCGGGCGCGGGAAGGTGAGGACCATGTCGGGCACGCCCAACGTCCAGCCGCTCACGAACACGGGCGGCCTTGGCGTCTTTCTCAGGTCGCCGCTTGGCATGCCGGCGTCGACCCACGCCGTGATCGTGCCGATCTGCTTGTCAGTCAGACGCCGCTCGTCGCGGAATTCCGGAAAGCCGTCGGCGCGCGACGCATGCCATGGGGGCATGTAGCGGCGTGTGACCACGTCGGCGATCGTCGAGCCGTGCTTACGCACATCCTCGTACGAGATCAGCGGGAACGGCGCGGCCTGCTGCGGGCGGTGACAGACGGTGCAGTTGGCGTAGACGATGGGCGCGATGTCTTCGACGAAGTTCGGCGCCGCCACCGGCGCGCCAGCGGGCGCGGCGGCGCGGGTCGTCGCGCCGGCGATCCAGGCCGCGGCCAGCGCGGCGGTCGCGGCGGCGAACGGGACCGATCTCACTTCTGGATCCTCTCGATGAAGCAGCCGATTGGCTGCGTTTCGGGCGACGGTGCGGGCCGGCCCGCCAGCACGGCGTCGAGGGCGTTGCGGAGATCGTGATGCGCGGCCGATCGGCGGCTCGGCTGGCCGAGGCCGTCGTAGAGATCGTCGATGCGGCCGCGATATTGGCGGCCCGCAGACGTGTAGATCATCGCTTCAGGCGTCACTTTCGCGTCGGTCGCGATCGTCAGCGCCAAGCCGGCGTCGATCACCGGCGTCGCCTGCAGGCCAGGATGGAAATCCGCGAGGTTGGCCCGCACCGCGGCGGCTTGCGCGTGCGCGTCGGCATACACGAGCCAGGCACGGACGCCGCGCGCGCCGTAGTCGCGCACGATCCGGTTGATCTCCGGCGAGTAGCGGGCGGAAATCGGGCAATCCGCGCTGACGAAGATCAGAAGATGGACGACGCCCGCCGGCGGCGCGAGCGGCGTGGACGTCCCGCCGTCGAGATCGCGGACGACAAGCGGCGCCTGCGCGGCGCCGAGGGCGAGCAGGGCGGAAAGCAGGATGGCAGCGCGCGTCATGGCGTTGATTATCGACGAGTCTCGGCCTCAGGATGTTGCGAACGTCGACCGGGATCCGGCGTACGATGTGGCGTCGTGCAATTGCGCCTTCCGTGGCCGCCCGGGCGCGAACAACCGGCGGCGCCACCCCAGCATCTGCTGGTGGCTGGCGAAACCGTGCCGGTGACGACCGTCCGCCATCGCCGGGCGCGCCGCTACGTGCTTCGGGTGTCGGTGGATGGCTCCCTGCGTCTGACCGTGCCTCGGGGCGGATCGGTGGCCGGAGCGCTGCGATTCGCGTCGCGACAGACCGACTGGATCGTGCGCGAGCGCCAGCGCCAGCAGGAGCGCGCGCGGCCCTGGAACACGGGCACGGTCATCTGGTTTCGCGGCGAGCGCGTGACGCTCGAGCGGCGCGGCCGGACGATCGCCTGCGGCCCGGAACGCATCCTGGTCGGACACGCGCCGGACGCGGCGCGCGAGGCGATCGAAGGCCACTTCCGCGACCTCGCCGGCCGCGAGCTGCCGCCGCGCTGTTTCGAGTTCGCGGCGGCGCGCGGGTTGACGGTGGCACGCGTCGCGGTGCGCAACCATCGATCGCGCTGGGGCGCGTGCTCGGCGCGGGGCGTCATCACGCTGAACTGGCGGCTCGTCCAGATGCCCGCAATCGTCAGCGACTACATCCTCTGGCACGAGCTGATGCACCTGAAACACCCGAATCACTCATCGCGATTCTGGCGTGCCGTGGACGCCGTGTGTCCGGTCTGGCGCGACGCCGAACGCTGGCTGCGCCGTCACGGGCGCGAGGTGCTCTGACCCGACGGCCGGCGGCCGTCAGACCTCGTCGCGCGCAACTTCCCGCCACTGCCCGGGCGACAGGTCGCCCAGCTCGATTCGACCCGAACGCCACGCGGTGGAGCCGCGTGACGTCGTGGCCGGCGGCCTCGAGCATCCGGCGGATTTCGCGGTTCCTGCCCTCGGTCAGCTCCACGACGAGATGCGTCTCGCGCGCCGAAGCCTTCCGCACGGTCACGCGCGCGGCGCGCAGGCGAATCGTCTCGCCCGACGTCATCCGCACATCGAGGCCACGCTCCATCTGGCGCGCGGCCTCCTCGCTCACGCGCCCCCGGGCCGTGACGAGGTAGCGGCGCGTCGTGTTGGCGGCGGGATCGGTAAGCCGATTCGCGAGCTGCGTGTCGTTGGTGAGGAGCAGCAGGCCCGTCGAGGCGGCGTCGAGACGGCCGACAGCGACGAGACCGCGACCGGCGTCGCCGAGCACATCGAAAACGGTGCGACGCCCTTCCGGATCCCGTCGCGTCGTGATCACGCCGCGCGGCTTGTGCAGCGCGATCAGGCGCCAGGCGCGGCGGCGCGCGTCGCGACCGTCGATTGCGATCCGCGACGCCTCCGGCGTGACGGGCTGCGACGGGTTGGTGACGATGCGACCGCCGACGGTCACGCGGCCGGCGCGAATCAAGTCACGTGCGTCGCTGCGCGACGCGGCGCCAAGCTTCGACAGGGCGCGATCGAGCGACACCTGCCCGGGCCGGCGCGTGGTCATCGGACGACGATGCGCGTGAGGGCCCATGCAACGCTCCTCATAGTTCCGTATCGGCACGTAGGCGACCGCCCTGCGCCGTGTCCGCACGGCGGCTGCGTAACGTGATCGTGCCGGGATGTCAGTCTGGTACGGGGCGGGCTGGGGGCCAGGCGCCTCTATCAGGACAAGACACCGAATCACCGGCGCCGGTCCAGCGCGCGCACTCGTCAACGCGCGAGATCGCGATCGATGGGTGGGTGGACGGGCGGACTGAAGGCGGGATCGAACAGGCTGCCGAATTCGCCGAGCACCATCGCCGTGGCTCCCCACGTCTGGTGGCCGCCAAAATCGAAATGCGGGTAGTCGACGATGATGCCCTCGCGCGCGTGACGCGACCAGCCGAGTCGCGCGGGATCGTGCAGGTCGGCGAGCGGAATCTCCAGCACTTCCGCGACCTCCTTCGGCGCCGGCTGAAAGTCCGGCCGCGCGTCGGCGATGCCGACGAACGGAAACAGCAGGTGGTTGCTGACAACGACCCAGAGCGACGACAGCGGCCCGACGATGCGGATCCGATTCGGGCGCGACGCCGAGCTCCTCGTGAGTCTCACGGAGGGCCGCTTCGAGCGCGGTTTCGCCCGGATCGATGCGGCCGCCAGGAAAGCTCACCTGGCCCGCGTGCTGCGGCAGGTCGTGCCGCCGCAGCGTCAGCGGCATCCGCACCAGGCCGGCGTCCGGATAGAGCAGCAGCAGGGCGGCGGCCTTGCGGGCCTCGGGTGGCTGCATGTCCGGGCGCCAGTTCTTGCGCGTCGGACGCGGCGAGAAGCGGAACTGCGCGTCGCCGCCGGGCAGCGGCTGGGCAAGGCGCGCGCGGAGAAACGATTCGACGGACGCGAGGCTGCGGAGGTCGGCGGTCAAGGCTCCGATCATACCGGGTCCGGCCGCGGTGCGCGGGATCGGCCACCATCGCGTCGCGGCGTGGTTTGATCTCCTCTCATTTTGAGACTAGAGTAGACGCATGGCCCGTGACGCGCGCGACCTGCTGCCGCTCAAGCCGATGGTGTTCGAGATCCTGCTCGTGCTCGCCGAGGGCGACCGCCACGGCTGGCACCTGGTGCGCGAGCTCGAGCGGCGGACCAGGCAACCACGGCTGCTGCCGGGCAACTTCTATCGTCTGTTGAAGGGCATGCTCGCCGAAGGCTTGATCGAGGAGGTCGAGCCCAGCCGCGCGCTGCGCGCGCAGGGCGCGGCCGATACGGGGGGCAATGCGGAGCGCCGGCAGTACTTCGGCTTGACGAAGTTCGGACGCGAGGTGGCCCGCGCTGAAGCGCAGCGGCTCGAGCGCCTGGTCGTCGAATCGCGCGACAAGCGGCTGATCGCCGCGAAGGGACGCTGAGCGGTGCCCAGGCGGACCGCCGGCGATCGTCTCTACGGCTGGCTGCTGACGGCCTTTCCCCGCGACGTGCGTGACGCGTTCGGCGAGGACATGCAGCGGCAGTTTTGCGAGGCGCGCCTGGAGCGTGCGGGCCGGCCGGTCGCGCTCGCGGCGCTCTGGTGCCGCGCCGCAGCGGACGCGCTCTGGCACGGCGCCCTCGAGCGCCGTGGCCGTCACCTGAACATCACCGACTCGAGGAGTCTGATGGTGACCCGCCCCGCGCGTCTCGGCGGACTGCTGTCCGACGTCCGTCTTGGCTTCCGCCGGCTGCGGAAGGCCCCCGGCTTCACCCTCGTCGCATCGCTGACGCTGGCGCTCGGCATCGGCGCCAACAGCGCGATCTTCAGCGTCGTGCACGGCGTGCTGCTCAAGCCGCTGCCGTTTCCCGCGCCAGATCGACTGGTCGGCCTGTTTCAGGTGTGGGAAGGCAAGAACGATGTCTTCAGCCCCGCGAATTTTCTCGACGTCCAGCAGCGAACGCAGACGCTGGCATCAGCGGGCGCGCACTCCGATCACCGGTTCGTGCTGACGAACGCCGGCGAGCCCGTGTCGGTGATTGGCTCCGAAGTGACCGGCGGCTTCTTCGAGACGCTGCAGGTCGCGCCCGCGGCGGGACGGACGTTTTCGCTGGCCGAGCATCAACCCGGCCAGGCGAAGGAGGTCGTGCTCGGCCACGCGCTCTGGCAGCAGCGCTTCGGTGGCGATTCGTCGATCGTCGGCCGCACGATCACGATTGACGCCGAGCCGTTCCAGGTGGTCGGCGTCATGCCGGAGGGCTTCGCCTGGCCCCTCACGGCCCAGCTCTGGGTGCCGGCCGAGTACACCGAGTCGTTCAAGGTGACCAACCGGGGCGCCTGGTTCCTCGGCGTGATCGGCCGCCTCAAGCCCGGCGTGGACGTGTCGCAGGCGCGCGCCGAGATGGCCGGACTCGGCCGTCAGCTCGAGGCCGAGTATCCGAAGTACAACGCCAAGGTCGGCATGACGGCGGCGCCGCTGCTCGACTCCCTCGTGGGCGACACGCGCAAGGCGCTGCTCATCATGCTCGGCGCGGTTGGATTCGTGCTGCTGATCGCGTGCGTGAACGTCGCCAATCTCGTCCTCGTGCGCGCCTCGGCCCGCGAGGACGAGCTGGCCATTCGCGTCGCCCTCGGAGCCGGCCGTGGCCGCCTCGTGCGGCAACTGCTCGTCGAAAGCCTGCTGCTCGCGGCCATCGGCGGCGCCGCCGGCCTCGCGCTCGCCGCCGCCGGCACGCGTCTGCTCGTCGCTCTGCGGCCCGCCGGCATTCCGCGGCTCGACGCGATTGCGCTGGACGGCACCGTCCTGCTCTTCACGCTGGCCGCCGCCGGGGTTACCGGCCTGCTCTTCGGCATCGCCCCGGCGTGGCAGGTCGTCCGTCGCCGCGGCGTCGCCGATCGGCTGCACGAGCGCGGCCGGTCCGGGCTCTCGAGCCGGCGGAGCCAGCGTGTGCGCAGCCTGCTCGTCGTGATCGAGACGGCGCTCGCGGTGATCCTCCTGGCCGGCGCGGTGCTCCTCATGCGCAGCTTCGCCCTGCTCAGCCGCGTCGATCCCGGATTCGTCGTCGGCCATGCGATGACGTTCGGGATCGCCTTGCCCGAGACGAAGTACGACACCAACGCAAAACGGATCGCCTTCTACGAGGACACGGCGGCGCGGCTGCGCGCCATTCCCGGCGTGACGAACGTCGGCGCCGTGCTCGTCATTCCGCCGACGCCGCCGACGATGAACTTCACCTTCGGCGTGACCGGCCGGCCCGATCCCGCCCCGGGTGACGAGCCGTCGCTCGAGGTCCGTGTCGCCGACGCCGCCTATTTCAGGACGATGGGCATCGCGCTCACGCGCGGCCGCATGTTTGCCGATGAGGATCGCGCGACGAGCACGCCGGTGCTGCTGCTGACCGAAAGTGCCGTGCGGAAGTACTTCCCCGGCGAAGATCCGCTGGGGCGGCATGTCAAGCTCGGATGGCGGAGGAAGAAGGGCGTCGTCTCCGGCGAGGTCGTCGGCGTGGTCGCGGACGTGAAGTCCTTCGGGCTCGACCAGTCGGCGCCGCCCCAGGTCTATCTGCCGCTCTCGCAGGTGCCCATCGAGTCGATGGCCTTCGTCGTCCGTACTGCCGGGGACGAGACCACCGTGGCCGGGCCGATGCGCGCGGCGGTGGCGGCGATCGATCCGAATCTGCCGCTCAACCGCGTGGAGACGCTCGCCGACCACGTGCGGACGTCGATCGCGACGGCGCGCTTCTACATGGTGTTGCTCGGTGCGTTCGCCGCCGTCGCGCTCGCGCTTGCGGCCGTCGGCATCTTTGGCGTCCTGTCGTACCTCGTGACACAGCGCACGCGGGAAATCGGCATTCGCGTGGCGCTCGGCGCCGACCGGACGGCCGTCGTCAGCCTGGTCGTCCGGCAGGCCCTGACGCTCGCGGTCGCCGGCATCGCCATCGGCATTACTGGCGCGATGGGTCTGTCGCGCGTGCTGCAGACGATGCTGTTCGAGCTCAGTCCGACCGATCCGGTGACGTTCGTCCTCGTGCCCGCCGGTCTGGTTGCGGTTGCCGCGATTGCGGCCTGGTGGCCGGCGCGCCGGGCGGTCGCGGTCGATCCGCTCACCGCGCTCCGGACAGAGTAAGGCGCGAGCGGTGTGTGTCGGTGGTGTAAAGCCGCCTCGAGCCGGCCGGACGTCGATGACGGTCCACTCGAGCACGGACCGACTCGCGATTGACGCGCAACGATGCTAATGTCGGCGCGATGCGTTCCCGACGAGCCGTTGGCATTCTGTTGAGTGTGTTGTCCGCGGCATCGGCCGCGGGCGTGACCGTCGCCCAGCACGCGGCCCCGCCGCCCGAGTGGCCCGGGAGCCTTGGCGGCGGCGAAACGCTGCTGCCAAACGGGTGGCGCATCGCGCCGGCCGGCCGCCACATGTCGATCGGCGACCTGCCGCTCAACCTCGTACTGTCGCCCGACGGCCGCTATCTGATCGTCACGAACAACGGCTACGCGCGGCCCACGCTGCGGGTCGTCGATCTCGAGCACGGCACGGTCGCGCAGACGCTGTCACTCGACGACGCGTGGCTGGGGCTGGCGTGGAACCCGAACGGCTCGACGCTGTACTCGTCTGGCGCTGCCGCCAACAGCGTCATCGAGCTGTCGTGGCGCAACGGACGTCTGGCGCGGACGGGCACGCTGCCGCTCGGCCGCAGCGCGCGAGAGACCGTCGAAGCTCGCCACGAGCCCGTGCCGCAGAGCTTCGTGGGCGGCATCTCGGTGAGCCCCGACGGCCGCATGCTGGCGGCCGCGCACGTGCTCGGTGAGGTCGTGAACCTCGTCGAGCTGTCGACCGGCAACATCCGGACGACCGTGAACGTGCCCGCCGAACCGTACACCACGCTCTATTCGAAGGACGGATCGACGCTCTTCGTCTCGCTCTGGGGCGGCTCGCGCGTGCTGATGCTCGATCCGGCGACGCTCGCGACGAAGGGCGAGATCGCGGTCGGCGAGCACCCGAACGCGATGGTGCAGGCGGCCGACGGCCGTGTGTTCGTCGCGTGCGCCAACACCAACGCTGTCTACGTCGTCGATCCCGCACAGAAGAAGGCGGTCGAGCAGATCTCGGTCGCGTTGTTTCCCGAAGCGCCGCCGGGATCGACGCCGAACGCGCTGGCGCTGTCGCCCGACGGCCAGAGACTGCTGGTCGCCAACGCCGACAACAACACGGTGGCCATGGTCGATGTGTCGAAGGCCGGCGCGAGCCGCGTCTCCGGCTTCATTCCAACTGGCTGGTATCCGACGGGCGTGGCGTTCAGCCGGCGGGGCGAGGCGATCTACATCCTGAGCGGCAAGGGACTGACGTCGCTGCCCAACCCCCGCGGCGCGCAGGCGGGCGTGCCGGGCGGCGAGGGGCAGTACACCGGATCGATGCTCCAGGGCTCGCTCTCGATCCTGCCCACGCCGGACGACGACGCGCTGCGCCGGTACACGAACACCGTGTACCGCGTGACGCGGTACTCGGACCAGACGCGCCTGGCGCCCGCGGCGGCGCCGGCCGACACGGCCATTCCGCGACGGGTCGGCGACGCGTCGCCAATCAAGCACGTCTTCTATGTGATCCGTGAGAACCGGACGTACGACCAGATCCTGGGCGATCTCGATCGCGGCAACGGCGATCCCTCGCTGACGCTCTTCGGGGACGACGTCACGCCGAATGGCCACGCCCTCGCGCGCGAGTTCGTGATCCTCGACAACTTCTACGTGGACGCGGAAGTCAGCTACGACGGCCACGCGTTCTCGACCGGCGCCATCGCGACCGACATCGTCGAGAAGTTCTGGCCGCTGAACTACGCGGGCCGCGGCGCGGCGTATCTGAGCGAAGGCGGCGGCAAGATGCGCAATGCCTACGGCAACATTGCCGCGCCTCAGAACGGCTACATCTGGGACGCGTGCATCCGGGCGGACAAGAGCGTCCGCAGCTACGGCGAGTTCGCAGACGGCAATGCCGCGGCGGGGCAGATGCGGGCGACCGTGCCCGGCCTCGAAGGCCGCGTGGCGCCGTACTTCGCCAGCTGGGATCTGCACATTCCCGACGCGAAGCGCATCGACGCGTGGCTCGACGAGTTCCATCGGTACGAGGCGGACGGCACGCTGCCGGCGCTCTCGATCGTCCGCCTGCCCAACGATCACACGTCGGGCGTCTCGGCCGGGTACCCGACGCCGCGCGCGATGATCGCGGAAAACGATCAGGCGCTCGGCCGTCTGGTCGAGACGATCAGCCACAGCCGGTACTGGAACGAGTCCGCGATCTTCGTGCTGGAGGACGACGCTCAGAACGGGCCGGACCACGTGGATGCGCATCGCTCGGTGGCGCTCATCGCCAGCCCGTACGTCAAGCGCGGCTCCGTGGACAGCACGCTGTACACGACCTCGGCGATGCTGCGAACGATGGAGCTGATCCTCGGCCTGCCGCCGATGAGCCAGTATGACGCGGCCGCGCATCCGATGTACAACGCGTTCACCAGCACCCTGGCGCAGGCGCCGTTCAGCCGGCGGGACGCGCGGGTGCGGCTCGACGAGATGAACGGCGGCACGGGGCCGGACGCGCGCGCGTCGGCCGCGATGAACTTCACCGAAGCCGACCTGACGCCCGAGCTCGAGCTGAACGAGATTCTCTGGCGCTCGGTACACGGCGCCGCGGCGGTCATGCCGCCGCCTCGGCACGCGGCCTTCATCCGTCCGCTCGCCTTCGGCGACGCCGACTCCGACGACGATGACGACGCGCCGGCGCCGGCCACCCGCATCCGCCGCTGATCGCGCCCGCGAGCGACGCGCCCCACAAGACGCGAGACGCTGGTCCCGCCTGTCGCGTAGAATTCAGGCGCGACAGGGAGGACCTCGTGCATCGACACATCGCCATCGTCGTGACGCTCGCCGCCGGACTGTCGGCGGTTCCGGCCGCGCAGACGCCGACCGGCCAGCCCTGGGACGTCGCGTTTCGCGCGCTGCCCGCGCCCGCCAACATCGAAGCCACGATGAAGCGGATGAGCGCGCGGCCGCATCACGTCGGCTCGGCCTACGACAAGGACAACGCGCAGTGGGTGCTGGCGCAGTTCAAGTCGTGGGGGTGGGACGCGCAGATCGAGACCTTCGACGTGCTGTTTCCGACGCCGAAGGAGCGCGTCGTCGAGCTCGTGGCGCCGACGCGGTTCACGGCGAAGCTCGAAGAGCCAGCCGTCTCCGAGGACCCGACCTCCGGCCAGAAGGACGAGCAGCTGCCGTCCTACAACGCCTACTCGATCGACGGCGACGTGACCGCGGCGCTGGTCTACGTCAACTACGGCCGGCCCGAGGACTACGACATGCTCGACAAGCTCGGCGTCTCGGTGCGCGGCGCCATCGTGATCGCGCGGTACGGAGGATCGTGGCGCGGCATCAAGCCGAAAGTCGCCGGCGAGCACGGTGCGATCGGGTGCCTGATCTACTCGGATCCGAAGGACGACGGGTACTTCGGGGAGCCCGTGTTCCCCGACGGGCCGATGCGCCCGAAGGACGGCGTGCAGCGGGGCAGCGTGATGGACATGCCGCTCTATCCTGGCGATCCGCTGACGCCCGGCGTGGGCGCGACCGGCAACGCGACGCGATTGGCCGTGCGCGACGCGCCGACGCTGACCAAGATTCCGGTGCTGCCGATTTCCTACGGCGACGCGCAGCCCCTGCTGGCCGCGATGACGGGCCGCACGGCGCCCGAGTCCTGGCGCGGCGCGCTGCCCATCACGTATCGATTGGGCCCGGGTCCGGCGCGCGTGCACCTGAAAGTCGCGTTCAATTGGGACACGAAGACCCTGTACGACGTGATCGCGAAGCTGCCCGGGCGAACGTTTCCCGACGAGTGGATCGTGCGCGGCAATCACCACGACGCGTGGGTCAACGGCGCCGAGGACCCGCTGAGCGGGACGTCAGCGATGCTCGAGGAGGCGCGGGCGCTGGGCGAGCTGCGCAAGCGCGGCTGGCAGCCCAAGCGCACCATCGTCTACGCCGCGTGGGACGGCGAGGAGCCCGCGCTGCTGGGATCGACCGAATGGGCGGAGACGCACGCGACGGATCTGCAGAAGCACGCCGTCGTGTACCTCAACTCGGATACCAACGGCCGCGGCTATCTCAACATCGGCGGATCGCACTCGCTCGAGCACTTCCTGAACGACGTCGCCCGCGACATCACCGATCCCGAGACCGGCGTCAGCGTGTGGCGGCGCGCGCAGGCCCGCGAAATCGCGCGGGCCACGACCGCCAAGGCCCGCGCCGACATCCATGACCGCGCGGATCTGCACATCGAGGCGCTGGGCTCGGGATCCGACTACACGCCGTTTCTGCAGCACCTGGGCATCGCGTCGGCCAATCTGGGCTTCGGCGGCGAGGATGCGAGCGGCATCTATCACTCGATCTACGACGACTACTACTTCTACACGCACTTTCTCGACACGGACTTCAGCTACGAGCGCGCGCTGGCCCAGACGATGGGCACCGCCGTGATTCGCCTGGCCGACGCGGACGTGCTGCCGTTCCAGTTCAAGAATCTCGCGGACACCGTGCAAACCTATGTCGCCGAACTGAAGGATCTGCTCAAGACCAGACAGGAGACCATTCGCGAGCGGAACAAGGATCTGGTGGACGGCCTGTTCACGGCCACCAACGACCCGCGCCGGCCGGTCGCAGCGCCCAAGCCCGAGGTCGTGCCGCCGTTCGTCAACTTCGCGCCGCTCGAGAACGCCGCGAGCGCGCTGTCCGAGAGCGCGCAACGGTTTGCCGAGACGTCGACCGCGATGCGCGCGAAGCTCGAAGGCAACAATCAGGCGCTCGTCGCCATCAACCAGAAGCTGCAGCAGTCCGAGCAGCAGCTGCTCGACAACGGCGGGCTGCCGAATCGAAGCTGGTACAAGCACATGCTGTACGCGCCCGGCTTCTACACCGGCTACGGCGTCAAGACGATTCCCGGCGTGCGCGAAAGTCTGGAGCAGGGACAGTACCCGCAGGCGGAGACGGAGATCGGACGGGCGTCGTCGGCGCTGACGCGGCTGGCGGCGCTCATCGACTCGACGACCGCGGAGATGCTGCGGGCACCCGTCAAGAAATGAGTGAATGGGTGAATGCGCGAATGGGTGAATGCGTGAATGAGCGTTCTACCCCACGAACTTGTAGCCCATTCCGTGCACGGTCAGCAGGAACTGCGGATGGCGCGGGTTGGGCTCGATTTTCTGGCGGAGCCATGCGACGTGCACGTCGACGGTCCGCGTCGACGGCATCGAGTGATAGCCCCAGACCTCGTTCAGCAGCTCCTCGCGGCCAAGCGTCGCCTCGCGATGCTCGATGAGGTACTTGAGCAGCAGAAATTCGCGCGCCGACAGCTCGAGCGGGCGGCCCTGCCGCGTCACCTCCACCTTGCGAAAGTCCACGAGGATGTCGCCGAAGCGGTATTGCGTCGCGCTCGAGGCTGACACCGCGGTCGCGCGTCGAAGCTGGACCTCGATGCGGGCCGTCAGCTCCATCATGTCGAACGGCTTGGTGACATAGTCGTCGGCGCCGAGCTTCAGGCCAAGAACTTTGTCGACGACCTGGCCGCGTGCGGTCAGCATGATCACGGGCGTCGTGACACCGCGCTGGCGCAGGTCGCGGCACACATCGAAGCCGCTGGCACCCGGCAGCATCACGTCGAGCAGAATCACGTCCCAACGCTCGCGCGAGCCACGCTCGAGGCCGCTCGGGCCGTCCGACGCGGACTGGACCTCGTAGCCTTCGCTTCGCAGGCGATCGGTCAGCGTGAGGACGAGCCCCGGCTCGTCCTCGACAATCAGGACGCGCTTCGCTGCCGCGCCCGCCATCAGTGGGCCGCACCGGCATCGGCCGCCGGGTGCGAGAGCGGATCCGCGAGCGGTTCCGGCTGGGCGGCCGGCAGGGCGAGCGTGAACGTCGTGCCCGCGCCGGGAGCCGACTGCACGGACACGCGGCCGCCGTGGGCCTCGACGATGCGCTGCACGAGGCTCAGGCCGAGGCCGTTGCCGTGGATCTGGCGCTCGAGCGCGTAGCGCCCGCGATAGAACGGCTCGAAGATGTGCGCGAGGTCGGCGGGATCGATGCCGCGGCCCCTGTCGCCGACCGCGATCTGCACCTGCCGGCCGGCGCCCGTGCCCGACGCGCGCGCGGTGACGCCAATCCAGCGGCCGTCCGCACCGTACTTCATCGCATTCGTCATCAGGTTCTGCAGGGCACGGCGGATCGCGCCCTCGTCGCCTGCGACCGGTGGCAGGTCATCGGGGAGGTCCATCGCGACCTCGATGCCCTCGGCGGCAAGCATCGGTGCCGACGTCTGTACGACGTCCCGGACAAGGGCCGGCACGTCCACCGGCCGAGCGGCGGGCCGCTGCCGGTTGCCCGAGAGGCCCGCGTATTCGAGCACCTGCTCGACCATGTCGGTGAGCCGGCGGCCTTCGGTCTCGATCAAATCGCCGTACTGTCGCGCCTGCTGCGCGTCGTGAACGACGCCGGCCGACAGATTCTGGGCCGCGGATCGAATCACGGTGAGCGGCGTGCGCAGCTCGTGCGTGACGGCGGCGACGAAGTCCATCTGCTGCGCGGCCAGCCGCTGCCACCGCTGCGCGCTGACGACGATCAGCACCACGCTCGCGGCCAGCACCGACAGGATGCCGAAACTGAGCCAGAGATTGCGTCGGCGGACCGCCCCGACGGCCGCGTCGAGCGATCCGGCCGTGTGCTGGAGCCGCAGCTGCCACGCCGGCGACACCGACGAGTTGAACTTGAGGACGTCGCCGCTGGCGCCGCGCGACTCGACAAAGATCGAGACGCTGGCGCTGCCGACGCCTCGCGAGCCTGTCTCGGCGGGCCCAGGGGTCACGCCGGTCGTGAACGTTCCCCGCGCCGCCTGCGTGACCCACATGCGATTGACCTGCGGCGCCAGATCCAGCCGCAGCGAGAGCAGCGGCATGCTCGCGTCCGCATGCGCCGGATCGACCGTGGCTCCAGCGGCGAAACCCCGCGAGTACACCGGCCGATCATGGTCGGAAGCGTCCACGACGGCGAATCGGTACGCGTCGGCATCGCGCTCCGGGAAATACCGCTCGGCCAGCGCCGGCAGGACCGCCGTCGCGATCGCGTTGGCGTCCAGCTCGGCGATCAGGTACGTCTGGCCCAGGCGGACGGCCGTCACCGGCGAGCCCTGCGTGGCGGGCGTGACGACGGGCAGCGAGATCACGAGCGCCGGGACGGACGCGACGATCGGGTCGCGCTCCGTGATCAGATGACGCAGTTGATCGATCGTCGAGCTGGCGGCTCCGCTGGCGCGGGCGATCGCGTTCGCGCCGCCCGTCTGTCCCGGCGCCGGCGTCGGCGCTGGCGGGGGAGGCGGCGGCACGCTGGCCGGACGCATGCTGGCCATGGCGGTCAGTCGCTCGACCGCGGGGGCCAGCGCCGGCCGGCCAACTCGCGGGCTCGAAGACGCGTTTGTCAGGGTCGTACCGCTTCGGCGCCGCGGGCGTGCGACCGTCGGCCAGGTAGACCGCGCGCAGCATCTCGGGAAAGCGCGCGCTTTCGCGCCACGCGTCGTAGCCTTTCGCGAACGTCTCGCTGTCGCTCGTCGCGAGCGTCGATCCGCTCGTCTGCAACCCGAGATACAACCGGAGGATCTCGCGATCGAAGTCGTCGGCGAACTCCGATGCGCGCTGCGTGAGCGACTTCTGGCGGCGTTCCCGCTCGGCCTCGCTCACCTGGCCGAGCCAGCGGTACTGCAGCGTCGCGAGCGTCGCGACCAGCAGCACGAGCGACGCCGGCACGATCAGCCGCAGCGGCAGGGACGATCGCATGCGAAAAAGTCTAGCACGCGGCCTGCGGCGACGCGTCGCTGGAAGTCATTGAGGTTCAAGCTTTTACCTTCTTAACAATTTCTTTGCGATCGCTTAACCACTTGCGTGCGACTTCCGCCGACGATGGCTACGTCCAATCGCGCATGTGGCGTTTTCTTCTGGAGGCATTGGCATGAAGCGCGTTCTCAATTTCGTTGTCATCGTCGGGCTCGCTTCGCAGGCGCTCGTCATCGGCCAGGGGCAGGACGCGGCCAGGGTGCTTGCGCTCGTGCGTGGCGCGCTCGGCGGCGAGAAGAAGCTGAGCGAGGTCAAGACGCTGGCGGCGACCGGCCGGTCCACCAAGGTCAACGGCGACACGTCGTCGGCGGCCACCGACTACGAAATGGCGATGGAGCTGCCCGACAAGTTCATGAAGAAGGAAGTGCTGGCGATGTTCGGATCGAGCGTCATCGCGCGGACGAGCGGATTCAACGACGGCGCGGTGATCGACAGCGTCGATCGTCCGCCGATGATGGGCGGCGGGCAGATGATCATTCGCACGACCGGGCCGGGCACCGCCCCGGCGGGCGCGACGCCGACGCCCGAGCAGGAAGAAGCCGCGCGGCGCAACCAGCTGCAGGCCGCGCACGAGGAATTCGCGCGGCTGTCGCTCGGCATGTTCGCCCAGTCGTTTCCCGCGTTCCCGCTCGAGTTCTCCTACATCGGCCAGGCCGAATCGCCGGATGGCAAGGCGGACGTGATCGGCGTCGCCGGCGCGGACAACTTCGCAGCCAAGCTGTTCGTGGACAGCCAGTCGCACCTGCCGCTGATGTTGAGCTGGATGGCGAAAGAGCCGCTCGTGATGAGCGGCGGTCCGGCCCGCAGCGGGGGCGGCGGATCGACCGTGGTCCAGTTCGGCGGCGGCGGCGGAGCCAGCCAGCAGATGACGCCCGAGCAGCGCGACCAGATGCTGAAGGACATGGAAGAGCGGATGAAGGAGGCACAGGCCAGGCTCCGCACGGTCGAGTACCGCGTGTACTACGGCGACTACCAGGACGTCAGCGGTGTCAAGCTGCCGTTCAAGCTGCAGCGATCGATTGACGGCAAACCCACGGAAGAGATCGCGTTCGACAAGATCAAGATCAACGGCAAGATCGATCCGAAGAAGTTCGAGGTGAGCAAGTGACGACGCGCCTCGTCGCGGCCGCGGCGCTGGTCGCCGTCTTCGCCGGTCCGGCCTGGGGGCAGACGCCCGATCCCGGCCGGCTGCTGGTTACGGTCGCCGATCAGACCGGCGGCGTCATCCCGAACGCGACGGTGACGGTCGTGGCCCAGGATGGCGCGGCGGCGGCCGCCGGCGCCGTCATTCCCGCCGCAACCACCACGTCGAGCGGCGTGGCGACGATCGAGGGGTTGAACCCCGGCCGCTACACGATTCACGCGTCGTTTCCCGGCTTCGACAACGCGTCGATGCGCGATGTGCGGGTCAACAACAACACGGTCCGGCGGACGATCGTGCTGCCGCTGAAGAAGGTGGCGGAAGACGTCACGGTCGGCCGCGACAAGCAGTCGTCGGCGCTCGATCCGCAGGGCGCCGCCTTTTCGACCGTGCTCACGCGGGAGCAGATCGCGGCGCTGCCCGACGATCCGGACGAAATGGAGAAGGTGCTGAAGGCGATGGCGCCGCCGGGCGCGAACATCCGCGTGGACGGCTTCACCGGCGGCAAGCTGCCGCCCAAGTCGCAGATTCGGTCGATCCGGCTGCCGCGCATGGATCAGATTGCCGCGCAGAATCACGGCGGCTTGAACGGCCTGCTCTTCATCGACATCCTCACGCAGCCCGGCAACGGTCCGCTGCGCGGATCGCTCGACTTCACGTTCCGCGACGACGCGCTGAACGCGAAGAATCCGTTCACGCCGGTCAAGGGCGACGAAGGCCTGCGGCAGGGCGGCTTCTCGCTCAGCGGATCGATTGTGCCGAACAAGTCGTCGTTTTCACTGCAGGTGCAGCACGCCGGGCAGTTCGATTCGACCAACCTGCTCGCGGCGCTGCCCAACCAGACGGTGGCCGCGCCGATTCGGCGGCCGATCGATCGGACGAACGTGTACGCGCGATTCGATCAGGGCATCTCCAAGGATCACATGGCGCGATTCAGCTTCCAGCGGACGGCGTCGCAGCTGGACAACCTTGGCGTCGGCGGCTACGACCTGCCCGATCGCGCGTTCAGCACGACGACGCACGGACAACCAGTTCCGCATGACGGAAAACGGGCCGGTCGGCCGGCGGTTCTTCACCGAGTCCCGCCTGCAGGTCCGCTGGACGGATTCGTCGTCCGAGTCGGCGACCGAGCTGCCGACGCTGCGCGTGCTCGATGCGTTCACGCTGCGGCGGCGCGCAGCAGGCGGGCGGCCGCCACGCCGTGGAATTCGAGGCCGCGAGCGATCTCGACTACGTGCGCGGCAAGCACTCCTTCCGCACCGGCCTGCTGGTCGAAGGCGGGCGCTACCGGACCGACGAGCGCGTGAACTACCTCGGGACGTACACCTTCGCCAGCCTCGAGGACTACGACGCCGGGACGCCGTCCACGTTCACGCGCCGCACGGGCGACCCGCCATCGAGTACACGCAACGTGCAGCTCGGCGTCTACGTGCAGGACGACTTCCGGCTGTTCAAGAGCCTGCTGCTGTAGCTACGGCTTGCGCTACGAAGCGCAGACGCTGCTGCCGCGACCAGAACAATTTCTCGCCGCGCGTGACCGTGAGCTGGTCGCCGTTCAAGAGCGGCCGCACGACCTTCCGCGGCGGCTACGGTCGATTCACCGACTGGCTCGGCCGGGCACCTACGAGCAGATCCTGCGCGTGGACGGGCACCACCAGCAGGAAGTCAACATCGTCGATCCCGAGTATCCGACGCCCGGGCACCATCGGCACGACGCCGCCGACGCAACCGGTATCTCCTGGATCCTGATCTCGTCCTGCCGGAGAGCCAGCTCGCGAACGCGGGCGTCGACCAGTCGTTTGGCCACGTGCGCCTCAGCGCGACCTACACCATGCGGCGAGGATCGCAAGCTGCTGCGCGGGCGCAATCTGAACGCGCCCGTCGGACGGCGTGCGCCCCGATCCGTCGTTCGCGAACGTCATCGACGTCGTCGGCGACGCGGCGCAGCGGGGATCGACCGTGACCCTCACCGGGTCGTTCATCCGGCTCGACTGGCATCAGACGTTCGTCGCCGGAACTACACGTTCACGACCAACGAGACGAACACGACGGGCGCGTTCGGCGTGCCGGCGACGGCCGACAGGCTCGACCGCGAGTGGGGACCGATGCTGCCGCGGCACCGCGCTGGCATGACCGTCAACACGCAGCCGATTCGCAACTTCAGCGTCAGCGCCCAGGTCCGGGCCCAGTCCGGCTCGCCCTACAACGTCACGACCGGGGTGGACACCAACGGCGACGGCATGTTCACGGACCGTCCCGATGGGGTCGGCCGCAACACGGCGGTGACGGCGACGCAGTGGGACCTGGGGCTGCGGCTGTCCTACACGATTGGCTTCGGGCCGCGGGCGCAAGCCGGCGGCAGCGGGCCGCAGGCGGTCATGATCACGATCGGCGGCGGTGCGCCCGGCGGATTCGGCGGCGGCCCTGGCGATCGCCGCTATCGCGTGGAGCTGTACGTCTCCGCGCAGAACGTGACGAATCACGACAACTACATCGGCTACAGCGGCGTCGTCACCTCGCCGTTCTTCGGCGAGCCGACCAACGTCCTCAACCCGCGCAAGTTCGAGATCGGCGCCCGATTCGGCTTCTGACCCCGCGTCCCCCTGGCCTCGCGCGACGCCGGTCGCGCGAGGCGTTTTCTCGAGCGCAACACTCATCCGTCCGGTGTCTAATTACGTCTACAGCATTCGGTTTCAGGGACGTCGGAAGGGGTGGTCTGTGCGCACGCTCGGGCAGGCGATCACTGTTGCCCTATGTCTGGCGGCCGGCCCCCTGGCGCAGCGGGGGGATCCGGCCAGGGCCGGGCAGGTGCTGGCGACGGCCCGTGAGGCGCTGGGCGGCGCGAAACTTGCCGCGGTCAAGACCCTCGTCGTCACTGGCCAGACCCGCCGGTTGAGCGGCAACAACCTCGTGCCGATCGAATTCGAGATCGCCATCGAGCTGCCCGACAAGTACGTTCGCAAGGACGAGATTCCCGCCCAGGAGAACGAGCCGACATCGCTCGGCTTCAACGGCGCCGGCCTGATTCAGGTGCCCGCGCCGGCAGCGCCGGTGCCACCCCCGCCGCGCGCGGGCGTGCCGCCGCGCACGCCCGAGCAGCTGGCCGCGCAGCGCCAGAACGCGATGAAGGCGCGCATCACCGCCGCCCGGCAGGACTTCACCCGGCTCACCCTTGGCCTGTTCGCGACGTCGTTCGCCGGTTCGCCGCTGACCTTCTCGTATGTGGGCGAGGCCGAAGCGCCGCAGGGCACAGCCGATGTGATCGAGGCGAAAGGCGAGGGCACGCTCGCGTTGCGACTGCTCGTGGCGACGGACCCGCATCTGCCGGTCATGGTCAGCTGGCAGCAGCCGCCGGCTGCCGTCGTGCTGCACGTAGCGGGCCAGCCGCCGCCCGCGACGGTTCCGCCGGGTGCCGTGATGGTCGAGGTGCCGGCGCCGCCTGCGGCAAGCGCGACCCAGGACGACAAAGACAAGTACACGAAGGACGTCGCGGAGATTCGGCGGAAGGCCCAGGCGCAGCCGATCGAGGCGCGCCTGTACTTCGCCGACTATCGCGAGGTTGACGGACTGAAATGGCCGTTCCGGCTGCGGAAGGCGCTCGGACCGGACACCACGGAAGAGACGACCGTCGATCGCTACCGGGTCAACGCGAAGATCGATTCGAAGAAATTCGAGGTGGTCAAGTGACGCGCCCGCCAATCGCCGTCGCGGTCGTCTTCGTGACGTTTGCCACCGCATCGTCGATCTCGGCTCAGACCGCGCCAGACGTCCGGCTGACCGTGACGGTGATGGACCCAAGCGGCGGTGTGATCGCGAATGCCGCCGTCAACGTCGTCGGCATCGAGGCCGCGACGAAAGCGCAAGCGATCGCGCCGCTCAAGACGTCGGACACGGGCGTCGCCACGATCGACAAACTGACGCCCGGGCGCTATTCGATCGAGGCCTCTTTTCCGGGATTCGAGATTGGCTTGCTGAAGGACGTGCGGCTCAAGGCTGGCGAGAACAAGCACGTCATCGTCCTGCCCCTCAAGGCTCTGAAAGAGAGCGTCAGCGTCGGCCGTGACGCCCAGACGGCCGCCTCCGACCGCACGACGACGTTCGGAACGACGCTCACGCGCGAGCAGATCGAGCAGCTGTCCGACGACGCCGACGAGATGGCGCGGCAGCTGCAGGAGATGGCCGGGCCGAACGCGAAGATCCGCGTGGATAGCTTCGAGGGCGCGGAGCTGCCGCCGAAAGCGCAGATCAAGTCGATTCACATCACGCGCAACAGCTTCGCCGCCGAGAGCCACTACGTCGGCGGCGTGTTCATCGACATCATCACGCAGCCGGGCGTCGGGCCGCTGCGTGGCAGCAGCAACCTCGCGCTCCGCGACGGCGCGATGAGCGGCGTCAACCAGTTCACCGGCGTGAGGTCGCCGGAGCAGGTCCGGCGGTACGGCGCGTCGATAGGCGGGACGCTGTCCAAGGAAAGGGCGTCCTTTTCGCTGGCGGCGAACGGCTTCAGCAACTACGACACGCCGAATGTCAACGCCGCGACGCCTGAAGGCAACGTCTCCCAGGCGCTTCGCGTGAAGACCCCGCGCGACTATCTCGGCGTCTCGGGCCTGTTCGACTACGCCATCACGCGCGATCAGACGATGCGCTTCGCGTTCAACGAGTCGAAGCAGACGGCGCGCAATCTCGGCATCGGCGCCTACGACCTGCCGGAGCGGGCGTACGGCACGGACGCGAGGTTCCTGGGCTTTCGGGTCCAGGAAGCCGGGCCGATCAAGCGCCGCTTCTTCATCAACACGCGGGCCTTGGTGCAGACGCAGGACACGTCGTCGCATTCCCTGATCGAGGCGCCGACGCTCATCGTGACCGATGCCTTCACGTCGGGCGGCGCGCAGCGGGCCGGCGGACGGCGCGCTACGTCGTTCTCAATCCAGTCGGATCTCGACTACGTCAAGGGCATCAACTCCTGGCGGACCGGCATCCAGCTCGACGGCGGAAACTACCGCTCGGACGACGCGACCAACTACCTGGGGACGTTCACGTTCACGAGCCTGGACAGCTATGACGCCGCCGCGCCGGCGTTCTTCACGCGACGGATCGGCGATCCGCTGATCACGTACTGGAACCTGCAGGCGGGCGTCTACCTGCAGGACGACATCCGGGTGCGCAAGAACCTGACGCTCAGCCCGGGGATTCGGTACGAGCTGCAGACACACCTGCGCGACTACAACAGCTTCGGTCCGCGATTCGGCCTGACCTGGGCGCCGTCGAAGAGCGGCAGCACGAGCGTCCGGATTGGCGGCGGCGTGTACTACGACTGGCTGGGCACGGGCACGTACGAGCAGACGCTGCGGGTAGACGGCGTGCGCCAGCAGGAGGTCAACATCGCGGACCCGTCGTACCCGATTCCCGGCCAGGGCGGTGACGTCAGGGCGACGAACAAGTACCTGCTCGGCGCCGACTACGTGATGACCCGCAACGCCCAGATCACGATGGGACTCAACCAGGCGCTGGGCAAGCGCGCCCGAGTCGGCGTGTCCTACAGCTACACGCGATCCTCGGGCCTGCCGCGCGGCGACAACCTCAACGCGCCCGTCGACGGCGTGCGGCCGGATCCGACGGTGGCGAACGAGATCGAGACGATCTCCGACGGCCGGTCGACCGCGAGCCAGTTCGACGTGAACTACTCGTTCAGTCTGATCGCGCCGTCACCGGCCGCCAGCCAGGCGCGCTTCGACTGGCGCCGCCTGAACGTCAACGGCTTCTACTCGTTCGAGCGCGGCCGCAACGACACGGACGGGCCGTTCAGCGTGCCGGCGACCGGCACGCTCGCGACCGAATGGGGTCCGTCGTCCTCCGACCGCGGGCACTCGATGTTTCTCAGCCTGAACAGCAGCGCGATCCGGAACGTCTCGATCAACCTCATGGCCACGATCTACCAGGGCGCGCGGTACAACATCACGACCGGTACGGACGACAACGGCGATCAGATCCTGAACGATCGGCCGGCCGGGGTCGGGCGCAATGGCGCCCGCGCGGCGTACCAGGCGACACTCAACGCGCGAGTCATGTACACGTTCTCGTTCGGCAAGACGTCGGCGACCGCGCCGCCGGGAATCGCGATTCGCGTGGCCGACGGCGTCCTGTCCACCGCCAGCGTCGCCGCGCCGCCGAACCGGTTCCGCATGTCCGTGTACGCCTCCGTTACCAACCTGACCAACCGCGCCAACCTGACGGGCTACAGCGGCGTCATGACGTCGCCGTTCTTCATGCAGCCGACGGCCGTTCTCAACCCGCGCAAGGTGGACTTCGGGCTCAACTTCAACTTCTAGTGGTGAGCGGCGAAGAGCTCGCCATTTCGAACATGAAGTTCATGAAGGGGATGAAGTGCATGAAGGCCAGAATCGACGGGAGAAGCGAGGACCGTCGATCTGGCGGACCGCCGATGGCGGTCCGGCGGGAAGCGGTGACCATCGCCGGGACAAGCACCCGGGTGCTCCGCAGACACGGCCCTGACGGTGTTTGTCCCGGCGAGTGTCACCGCCTCCCGCGCCCGGCAGAGCCGGGCCCAGATCGACAGCACTTCCGCTACCATCGCTTCGTCGTCATTTTCTCGCCCTGTCTTTCTTCTTCTTCTTCTTCTTCATGTCCTTCATCCTCTTCATGCCCTTCATGATCCTCGCGAGCGCTACTGACGCGGAAGGGCCCGCCCGAAGGGATCTGTCGACGAGCTGAAGTAAGATCGCGGTCGTCCCGTGTCTTCTTCGCCAAAACTTGATGTCGGAGGTACTGGGCGCAACCGGCATGGTCGGCCAGCAGTTCATCGCGCTCCTCGCGCAGCATCCGTGGTTCGACGTCGAGCTGGCTGGGCGCGAGCGAGCGGTCGGAGGGCAAGGCGTACGCCGACGCCGCGCCGTGGCGCCTGGCCGTCGCCGATGCCCGACGGGCTGCCGCGATGCTGCGCGTCGACGCCTGCGTCGCCCGGCCGCGGCCCGAAGCTCGTCTTCTCCGCCCTCGACGCCGCGGCGGCCGACGAGATCGAAGCCGCAGTTCGCCGCCGCCGGCCACGTCGTCGTCAGCAACGCGCGCAACTACCGGATGGATCCGCTGGTGCCGCTGCTGATTCCCGAGGTCAACGCCGACCACCTCGACCTGCTGCCGGAGCAGCAGACGCCAGCGGGCTGGAAGGGCGCGATCGTCACCAACCCGAACTGCGCGACGGTCGTGCTCGCGATGGCGCTCGCGCCGCTTCGCCAGTTCGACATCCGGCGCGTGTCCGTGACGACGCTGCAGGCGGTGTCGGGCGCGGGCTATCCGGGCGTGCCGTCGCTCGACATCCTCGGCAACGTCATTCCGTACATCGGCGGCGGCGAGGAAGAGAAGATCGAGAACGAGACGCAGCAAGATTCTCGGCACCGACGGCGGGCGCAGCCGACACGCCGCGATCGTGAGCGCGCAGGTCAACCGCGTGCCGGTGACGACGGCCACACGATGACGGTCTCGGTGGAGCTCGGCGCGCGTCCGCACGGTGGACGAGGTGACGGCCGCGCTGCGGGCGTTCCGCGGCCGGCCGCAGGACCTGGAGCTGCCGACCGCGCCGGCCGGCCGATCGTCGTCATGGACGAGCCAGACCGGCCGCAGCCGCGGCTCGACGCGGATCGCGGCGGCGGCATGGCGGTGTCGGTCGGCCGCGTGCGCGCCGTGTCCGGTGCTCACGCACAAGTTCGTCGCGCTCGGCCACAACACGATCCGCGGCGCGGCCGGCGCGGCGATCCTGAACGCCGAGCTGATGCAGGCCGAGGGACTGCCTGTGATCGTCATGAAGTTCGGCGGCACGTCGGTCGCCGATCGCGCCGCGATCGAGCGCCTGATCGCCATCGTGCGCGCCGCGCGGCAGGCGGCCATCCAGCCGGAGAGTCCGGACTGGCGCGGCCCGTCGTCGTCGTCTCGGCGCTGGCGGCGCGACCGATCGGCTGCTGGGCGTGGCGGCCGAGGCCGGCGCGGGCGACGTCGAGGGCGCGCGCGAACACGTCCGCGCGCTCGCGGCCGCGCCATCTCGACGTCGCCGGCGTCATCAGCGACGCCGGCTGAGCGGCGCCGAGTCGAAGCGTTCATCGACGCGGAGTTCGACGAGCTCGACGCGGCGTCGTCGGCGCGCTCGGCGTGCTGCGCGAGGTGTCGCCGCGCTGGCTCGACGCGATTGCCGCGACGGGCGAGATCGTGAGCAGCCGGATCGTCGCGGCGGCGCTGACGTCGCACGGCCTGGCGGCCGCGTGGGTCGACGCGCGGCGCGTGCTCGTCACCGACGCCGAGCACACGGCGCGGCGCCGCTCGACGAGCGACACGACCGCGGCGCTCGCACAGGGCGTCGATCCGCTGCTGGCCGCGCGGCGAATTCCCGTCCTCGGCGGGTTCGTCGGCGCGACGCGCGGCGGCGTGACGACGACGCTCGGCCGCGGCGGGTCGGACTACTCGGCGGCGATCTTCGGCGCGTGCCTCGGCGCGACCGAGATCCAGATCTGGACCGACGTGGACGGCATGCTCACCGCCGATCCGCGCGTCGTCGCCGACGTGCAGGTCGTGCCGCAGCTGTCGTTCGCCGAAGCGTCGGAGCTGGCGTACTTCGGCGCGAAGGTGCTGCACCCGGCGACGATCCAGCCGGCCGTCGCCCGGAACATTCCGGTGCGCATCCTGAACTCGCGCCGGCCGGAGGACGCCGGGCACGCTGATCACGCGCGAGCGCCCGCCGACCGGGCAGCCGCTGACCGCCGTCGCGTGGAAGACGGGCGTCACGGTCGTCGACATCACGTCGACGCGCATGCTGATGGCGCACGGCTTCCTGCGGCGGCTCTTCGAGGTGTTCGAGCGGCACCGGACGTCGGTGGACGTCGTCACGACGTCCGAGGTCAGCGTGTCGGTGACCGTCGACGACACGCGCCGGCTGCCCGAGATCGTCGAGACGCTGCGCGGCGTCGCCGAGGTCACGCGCGAGGACGGCATGGCGATCGTCTGCGCCGTCGGCGAGGGCCTGCAGGGCGATCCGCGCGTTCGTGACGCGCTGCTCGAGGCGCTCGGCGGCGTGCCGCTCCGGATGGTGTCGCAGGCCGCCTCGCGGCGGAACATCACGTTCGTCCTGCGCGACGCGGATCTGCCGCGCGCGCTCGACGCGCGTGCACGAGCGCTTCTTTGCGGCGAAGCCCGGCACGGCGCGATGAGAATCCTTCTGCTCGGCCACGGCCGGATGGGCCAGCTCGTCGAGCGCTTGCGCCGCAGTACGGCTGCGAGGTCGCGGGCATCGTCGACGGCCGGTCGTCGGCGCCGGACGCGATCGACGCTGGCGGCGGCCCGGCGGACGTCGCGATCGATTTCTCGTCGCCGGACGCGGTGGCGCGGCAACGTCCCGGCGCTCGCGCGCGCGGGCTCAACGTCGTCATCGGCACGACCGGCTGGCAGGAGCACGAGGCGGACGCTGCGCGCGGCAGCCGCGCGACGCCGGCATCGGCGTCGCTCGCGTCGGCGAATTTCTCGATCGGCGTGCACGTGTTCCGGCTGGTCGTCGAGGAGGCGGCGCGTCGTTTCGCGCAGCGCCGCCGACGTCGGCGCGTGGATCCACGAGGCGCACCATGCGGCCAAGAAGGACGCGCCGTCGGGCACGGCGCTGCTGCTCGAGCGGGCGATGGAGGAGGCGGGCTATCCGCGGCCGATCGACGTGTCGTCGACGCGCGCCGGCTCGATTCCCGGCACGCACACGGTCGGGTTCGACGGCCCGGCGGAGACCGTGACGCTGACGCACACGGCCCGCGACCGCGCGGTCTTCGCGCGCGGCGCGCTCGAGGCGGCGAAGTGGTGGTGGGCCGTCGCGGCTGGTTCACGATGCAGGACGTGCGTCCGGCGGAGTGATCGAGAATGAGCTCGAAGGTGAGGACCTCCATGAGATCCACGTTCACCGGCGTCGGCACGGCGCTCGTCACGCCGTTCACCAAGAGCCGGCGACGCTCGACGAGGCGGCGGTGCGCCGGCTGGCGCGGCGTCAGATCGACGCCGGCGTCCACTTCCTCGTGCCGTGCGGCACGACCGGCGAGACGCCGACGCTCTCGGCGGCCGAGCGGCGTCCGCGTCGTCGAGATCGTCGTCGACGAGGCGGCGGGCCGCGCGCCGGTGCTCGCCGGCGCCGGCGGCTACGACACGCGCGAGGTGATCCACGCGGCGGCCGAGATGCAGCGCGCCGGCGCCCAGGGCATCCTGTCGGTGACGCCGTACTACAACAAGCCGACGCAGGAGGGCCTGTACCAGCACTACCAGCGCGATCGCCGAGAGCACGCCGCTGCCGATCGTCGTCTACAACGTGCCGGGCCGCACCGGCTGCAACGTCGAGCCGGCGACGCTCGCGCGCCTCGCGACGATCCCGAACATCGTCGGCGTGAAGGAAGCGTCGGGCAACATCACGCAGATGGCCGAGATCTGCCGCGCCGTGCCCGCCGGACTTCCTCGTGCTGTCGGGCGACGATGCGCTGACGCTGCCGCTGATGGCGATCGGCGGCCGCGGCATCATCTCGGTCGCGTCGAACGAGATGCCCGCGGAGATGGTGCAGATGGTCGAAGCGGCCGAGCGCGGCGACTTCGCGGCGGCGCGCCGCTGGCACCAGAAGCTGCTGCCGCTGATGCAGATCAACTTCGTCGAGTCGAACCCGGCCCGGTGAAGTCCGCGATGGCCGCGATGGGCCTGCTCGAGGAGGTCTACCGCCTGCCGATGGTGCCGCCGCGCCCGGCGTCGCAGGAGAAGATCCTGCGCCGTGCTGCGCGACTTCGGGCTGCCGATCGTCGCGGCGGCCGGACGCATCGCGTCGTAGCGCGCCGTTCATGGATCTGCAGTCGTCGATCGCGCGCCTGTTCGCCGCAGGGCGAACGCGCCGACAAGGCCGCGGCGCGCGAGGCGTTCTTCGCGCTGCGCGCCGCGCTCGGTCGCGGCGAGGTGCGCGCCGCCGAGCCGCGACGCCGCGTCGCCCGCCGGCTGGCGCGTCAACGCCTGGGTGAAGCAGGGCATCCTGCTCGGCTTCCGGTTCGGCGACATCGTCGACGTCTCGGCCGATCACGGCAAGTGGCCGTTCTACGACAAGGACACGCTGCCGCTGAAGAAGCCCGGCCTCGACGCCGGCGTGCGCATCGTGCCCGGCGGATCGACCGATTCGCGACGGCGCGTTCCTCGCGCGCGGCGTCATCTGCATGCCGCCGATGTACGTCAACATCGGCGCGTACGTCGGCGAAGGCACGCTCATCGATTCGCACGCGCTCGTCGGATCGTGCGCGCAGATCGGCGCGCGCGTGCACGTCAGCGCGGCCGCGCAGATCGGCGGCGTGATCGAGCCGGTCGGCGCGCTGCCGGTCATCATCGAGGACGACGTGCTGGTCGGCGGCAACACGCGGCATCTACGAAGGCGCGGTCGATCAAGGCGCGCGCGGTGCATCGCCGCCGGCACGGTGCTCACCGGCTCCACGCCCGTCTACGACCTGCCGCGCGGCGACATCATCAAGCCCGAGCCGGGTCAGCCGCTCGTCGTGCCCGAAGGCGCCGTCGTCGTGCCCGGCGCGCGCGCGGTGACGGTCGGACGCCGGCCGCGAGTGGGGCCTGTCGCTCGCGACGCCGGTGATCGTCAAGTACCGCGATCAGCGCACGGACACGCGCACGGAGCTCGAAGCGTGGATCCGCTGACGCAGATCGCGCTGACGCGCGCAGCTCGTCGACATCGACTCGACGACCGGCCGCGAGGGCGAGGCCGGCGCGTGGCTCGCGGACACGCTCCGGCGGCGCGGCTACGACGTCACCGAGCAGCCGGTCGAGGGCGATCGCTTCAACGTGATCGCCACGCTCGGCCGAGCCCGCGCGTCGTGTTCTCGACGCACTTCGACTGCGTGCCGCCGTTCTTCCCGAGCCGCGAGGCCGACGGGCTGCTGTACGGCCGCGGCGCGTGCGACGCCAAGGGCATTCTCGCCGCGCAGATCGCGGCGGCCGAGCGGCTGCGCGCGTCCGGGCGAGGCGCGCGTCGGGCTGCTGTTCGTCGTCGGCGAGGAGCGGGGCAGCGACGGCGCGCGCGCCGCCAACACCGTGCCGCCGCGGGTCGCGCGTATCTCGTCAACGGCGAGCCGACCGACAACCGCCTCGGCCCCGCGACGCGCGGCGTGTACCGCGTGAAGCTGACGCGCCACGGGCCGCGCCGCGCACTCGAGCCTGCCGGAGCTGGGCGAGTCGGCGATCGACAAGCTGATCGACGCGCTCGTCGGCGCTGCGAGCGATCGACTGGCCCGACGGATCCAGACGCTCGGCCGCACGCACTACACCGTCGGCCTCATCAACGGCGGCGTCGCGCCGAACGTGATCCCGCCGCACGCCGAGGCCGAGGTGATGTTCCGCACGGTCGGCGACGTCGCGGAGATCCGCCGGCTGCTCGATCGCGCACGTCGGCGCGCTCGTGCGACTGGACGACGTCCTGGTGGTCCCGCCGGTGCGGCTGAAGACGGTGGCCGGCATCGAATCGGCGTCGTTCTGCGTTCACGACCGACATCCCGTGGCTGGACCGCTGGGGCACGCCGCTGCTGCTCGGGCCGGGATCGGTCACGGTCGCGCACACCGACAACGAGCACGTGGCCGTTGCCGAACTGCACCGGGCGGCCGAGTCTGTACGCAGCGCATCGCCCGGACTTTGATGTCGCAAACCGGATAGCCGCCGCGGCCGCGCGGCGGTAATCTGCGGTCATGTCGAACGCATCTCTCTGGAACGCCGTGATGGGCCGGGATCGGGCCGCGGACGGGCTGTTCGTCTACGCGGTCTCCTCGACCGGCGTGTACTGCCGTCCGTCGTGCCCGAGCCGCCGGCCGCGCCCCGATCGCGTGGACTTCTTTCCGTCGCCGGCCATGGCCGAGGCGAACGGGTACCGCGCGTGCCGCCGGTGCCATCCGGAAGACGCCACCCCGGGCGAGCCCGCCGATCGCGTCCAGCGTGCGTGCCGCGCGATCGCCGCGCGTCCCGACGCGCGATGGTCGTCAGCCGCGATCGCGCGCGCCGGCGGGACCAGCGTCGTCCAGCTGCAGCGGGCGTTTCGCCGCGTGCTCGGCCTCGCGCCGCGCGACTACGTGGCGGCGTGCCGGCAGCGGCGGTTCCTGGACGCCGTGCGCAACGGTCATCGCGTGACCGACGCGGTGTTTGAAGCGGGCTACGGGTCGTCGAGCCGGGTCTACGGCGCGATCACGCTGCCCGGCATGACGCCCGCGACGTACGGCAAAGGCGGCGCGGGCGCGGCGATTCGATGGCTCGCCGCCGACTCGGCGGTCGGCCGCCTGCTCGTGGCCTCGACAGACAAGGGACTCTGTGCGGTGCGCGCCGGCGCCGGCGACGCCGCGCTGCTCGCGGACCTGCGGCGAGAGTTCCCGCTCGCCGAGATCGCTGCACGACCGTCTGCGGAGCTGCGGCCGCTCGTCGACGCGGCACTGGCGATTGCCGAGACGACGCCGGTACCGGCAGGGATCCCGTTGGATATTCGCGGCACGGCTTTTCAGTGGCGCGTCTGGCGCGCGCTGACGCAGATCCCGCGCGGCGAAACGCGGACGTACTCGCAGATTGCCCGCGCCATCGGCCGGCCGTCGGCGGTTCGCGCGGTGGGACACGCGTGCGCGACCAATCCCGTGGCTCTCCTGGTGCCGTGTCACCGCGTGCTGCGGACCGACGGTCAGCTCGGCGGCTACCGGTGGGGCCTCGACATGAAGCGAGCGCTCATCGCCGCCGAACAACGGCGCACGTCGAAGTAACGGAGACGGCCAAGCTGTAGCGCGCGGCGGCGTGGGCGCTGCCGCGCTGCTGTTATGCTTTCTCCCATGCCAGGGTACGGATCGCGCTACTGGGCGGAGCGCACTGCCGGAAATCGACGACGCGCCTATCCCGTCTTTCGAGGAAATCACACCGCCGACGCCGTGATCATCGGCGGCGGCCTCACGGGCGCGGCGACGGCCTACGCCTTTGCGATGGCCGGGCTGGACGTCGTGCTCCTCGAGGCGGACCGACTGGCCGGCGGATCGACGGCTGGCGGTCTCGGCGCGATCCTCCCGCAGCCCGACGCCGGCTTTCGCGCCGTCGAAGCCGCTTCTGGACGCCGTGTCGCGCGCGCCGCATGGAAGGAAGCGCATCGAAGCGCGCTCGACTTCGGCACCGTGCTGCGCAGGCTCAAGGCGAAGTCCGATCTGGCCGCGAGCGCGCTCATCGTCAACGCGCGGTCCGACGAGGCCGGCGAGGTGCTGCGCAAGGACCAGGCGGCGCTGAAGGGCGCATCGCTCGACGCGCCGTGGCTGCCCGCGGCCGCGGTGCAGGCGGAAATCGGCACCGACTCGGCCGGCGCGCTGCGGCTGCGCAACACGTTCACGTTCGATCCCGTCCGCGCGGCGCTGGCGCTCGCGGGCGCCGCGGAAACGCGGGGCGCACGGATTTTCGAGAGTTCGCCCGTGCGGCGCACGCGCTTCACGCGACGCGTTGCCGACGTAATCCTGGCCGGCGGCAGCCTCCGCACCACCTGCATCGTCGTCGCGACCGGCGAGCCGGGACAGCTGTTCGGGCAGCTGCGGCGCCACGTCCGGCGCGAGACCGGCTATGCCGTCGTCACGCATCCGATGTCCGCGGCCATGCGTCATGCGTCCGGCCGTCGTGTCAGCGTGGCCACCGATGCCGGTCCGAATCCGCACTGGTGGCGCTGGCTGACGGAAGATCGCGTGCTGTTTGCCGGCGCCGTCTCGCGCCCACCAGGCCCGCGGCTGATGGACAAGACGCTGGTCCAGCGGACCGCGCAGCTGATGTACGAGCTATCGCTCCGGTATCCGGAGATTTCAGGATTGCCCGCCGCGTGGAGCTGGGACGTTCCGGTCGTGACCACCCCGGATGGCCTGCCGTGGATTGGCCCGCATCGAAACTATCCGTTCCACTTCTTCGCCCTGGCGTTCGGCTGGCATGGCGACGGTCTGTCCTGGCTGGCCGCTCGCGCGGCGGTCCGGTTCTTCAAGGGCGAAGCGACCCGCGACGACGAGGCATTCGGCTTCGTCAGGCACTTGTAACAAGAGGCCCCTTGCGTGATGGGGTTCTGCGGGGTTCTACGAGGGCAGCTGGGTTCTACAGGGAGGGAAGGGGTTCTCCGGGTTCACCGAACCCTGTCGAACCGCTCTGTCCCCGTAGAACCCGTAGAACCCACTAGAACCCCGTAGAACCCCGTTTTCTTGCCTCAGCTCGATGCGAGCGATGGGGCGGCAATGATTCGAGATAGACGACGAGCCCGGCCATGGCCTTCTGTCCTCGGAGGGCGAGGCGCCGGATTTTCGTGGCCTCCTCTTCGGTCGCGAGCGACAGTCCGACCACGTCAGGAAGATGTTCGACAACCTCCCCGAGCGATCCGCGCGATATGGTGATGAAGCGCGAGAATTCACGCGGGTAGAAGCGCAGGAATCCCTCCGCGAAGTTCGTGCAAGCCGAGTTGGCCGCACGCAGAAGCTGCGCGCGCAGCCAAGCATGCGATCCGAATGATTGACGCTTCGCCAAGTCGCGGACCAGCCGCCGCACGTCGTCGGCCCGCTGCCACGCGACGAATTCGCGATAGTCATGAATGCCCACGCGGAATCCTTCGCACGGGCCATGCCAGCAGAAGATCGAAGGAACTCGAGCCTGTCGAGTACGCCGTTGAAGAATTTGCCCTGAGTCGGCGGAACTTGCCTTGCAGAATCTGCGACGACGCGTCTGGCGCTCAACGTTCAGCGAACGTGTAGGACCTCGCTACTTTCCGTCGAACCTCACCGCCCCGGTAGAACCCGGTAGAACCCGGTAGAATCCCATTCACTATTTCAGCGCCTTGCGCTCTTCCTTCACCTTCGTCATCAGCATGAACGGCTTGTCCGCCTGATCCCACTGCTTGAGGAGTGCGTCGAACTGTTCTTTGGCGCCGGCGGTGTCGCCCTTCTTCGCGAGCACCTCGCCCAGCTCCCAACGCGCGGCGGTCAGCACGGGATCGAACCCGAGCAGATTGGTCGCGCTCAGTGTCATGCGGTAGTGATCTTCCGCGCACTGGAGGTCGCCCGCGAACGAGCAGATCTGGCCGCTGTGAAACGGGATGTACGCCGCCTCCGCCTGGTCCACGAAGAGTGCATCGAGTTGAGCCACGGCCTCGCGCGGCCGGCCAGCCGCCGCCTGCTGGTAGCACTTCACGATGGTCACGGGAATCCAGATGTCGGCGACCTCGCGGCTCGTGGACCCGAGCTTGTCGACGACCGGCTTGGTGGCGGCGACCTGACCCAGCGCGGCAAGCGCCATGGCCGTCTGCGCCTGCGCCAGGCGTCCCTTCAAGCCCGGCAGCGATGCCTTCAGTGCGTCGATCGCCGCGCCGCCTTCGTACAGGGCGTGCACGATCCGGTCGAACGCTTCGTAGGCCTCGGCGGCTTCGTCGTTATGAACGGCCCGCAAGCGCGCAACGACCTGCGTCGAGAGACGCGTCCACTCGCCGAGGTTGCCGCGCCACAGCGCGTAGCGCGCCTGGCCGGCGAGCACGTCTTCAGGCGTCGCCATCTTCCGCGCGACCTCCTCGTACTTCGCGGCGTCCGGATCATTCAGGCGCAACGCGACCGACCAGCGCATCAGCGCGAGCGAACCGCTCTGTCGGATCGCCAGCGACTTGTCCGCCCAGGCGTTGGCCTCCTTTGGCTTGTCGAGGTAGTAGAGGGCGTAGGCCAGGTTGGCCATCGGCAGCGGCTCGTCGGGCGCGATGTCGAGCGCGGCCCGATAGTGCTGCGCCGCATCCTCGTACTTCGCGCGCGCGATGTAGTAGACACCGAGGTTGTTCTGGGCGGCGTAATCGCGCGGATAGGCGGCCGTCATCAGCTCCAGCGACTCGAGGCGTCTTTTTCGGGTCGTTCAACACCCGGTTGTTGTAATTCCACTCGATGTAGAGCCGCTCGTACTCGCTGACACGATCCTTCATCTCGTACGCCTTCTGCGCGTACTTGATGGCCTCGTCGGCCTGCCCGACGTTGTTGAGGACGACGCCGAGCTTGGCGTAGGCGAGGGCGAAGTTGGGTCGAGCTCGATAGCCTTGCGGTAGAACGGGATCGCGGCCTCGTCACCGCGCGTGTATCGCGCGCGATTGGCCAGACCGTACGCCTTCAGCGCGTCGAGCGACGACGTCGTCGCTTCGGTGACGGGCACATCGTACTTCTGGATCGAGGCGAGCGATTCGCCCAGGCGCCGGCGCAGACCTCGGTCGTCGCCTGTCCGACCTTCTCGATCACTTCTTCCTTCGACCGCGCCTGTACCTGCTGCTCGGCGAGCGCTTCGCCGGTCTGGCAATTGTGCACGCCGATCGTGATGACGTAGCTCGACCCGATCGCGGCGATCGACGCCTCCACGGTCGCCTTGGCGCCCACGCGCTGACACACCTCGCGCGCGACGGCCGCGCGTCACCGGGTCGTCCGATTGCCGCTGCATCAGCTTGAGCGTGCGCTGGACGCGGACGTCCGGCAGCAGCGTGATGTACGGGGTCTGCTGGAGCTGCACCGACAGCGCCTGCTTCAGCGCGTCGTCGAACACGGCGTCGCCGGTCGTGTTCGCGAAATCGGCGACGACGACGGTGTCGCGCTCGGTGAAGGCCGGCGTGCGGCTTGGCGTTCCAGAGGTAGTAGCCCGCCGACGCCGGCGATGACCACGGCGGGCACGCCGCAGGCGGAGCCATGGCGCCGCGGCCGCAGGCGGCCGGGCGCGACCGCCGTGGATCCGATGGGCGGCTGCGACCTGGGCCGTCGAGGCTGGCTCGCGAGCGTGCGGCCGGTCGTGTCGCGCCGGATGCGCGACAGCTCGGCGAGCATGTCCGCGGCCGTCTGGAAGCGCATCCGCCGATCCTTCTCGAGCGACCGACGCGATGACGCGCGTCGAGGTCTTCGGGAATGGCGGGATTGCTGAGCGCCGGTGCCGGCGGCTGCCGGTTGAGAATCGCCGTCGAACACCACGGCGGTCGTCTGGCCGGCGAACGCCTGCCGCCCCGTCGCCATCTCGTAGAGCACGAGGCCGAGCGAGAACAGATCCGTCCGGCCGTCGAGCTCCTCGCCGCGCGCCTGCTCCGGCGACATGTAGTTGACCGAGCCGACGCCGTGCCCGGCGATCGTCAGGACGTCGGCCGCGCGCCGCGTCTCGTCGGACGGCGCCGCCGCCGTGCCGCTCGCCGCCGAGCTTGGCGATGCCGAAGTCGAGCAGCTTCGCCTGGCCGCGCCGCGTGATGAAGATGTTCGCGGGCTTGATGTCGCGATGGATGATGCCCTTGGCGTGCGCGGCGTCGAGCGCGTCGGCGATCTGGCAGCCCGACTTCGACGACCAGCTCGATGCGGCAGCGGCTGGCCGTGGATGCGTCGCCGCAGCGACTCGCCGTCGAGCAGCTCCATCACGATGAACCGGCGGTTGCCGTGCGTCGGCGTCGACTCCGATGTCGTAGATCGTGCAGATGTTCGGGTGGTTGAGCGACGAGGCGATGCGCGCCTCGCGCTCGAAGCGCTCGATCAGCCTCCGGCCGCGAGGCCAGGCCTTCGGGCAGGAACTTCAGCGCGACGTGCCGGCCCAGCCGCGTGTCCTCGGCCTCGTAGACCACGCCCATGCCGCCGGCGCCGAGCTGACGCAGGATGCGGTAGTGTTGAATCAGTTCGCCGACCATCTGACCGGATTATAGAGGCGGCGGATTCACGGCGCTCGGCGTTCTGCGAGGGGTGGCATGTACGAGAAGCACACGGCTCGGCTGCTGCCCCGGCGGCAGTTCGTGGGGCGCATGGCGCGTCACGTCCTGCTCGTCCTGGCGCTGGTCGCGGTGTCGCTCGCGATCGGCATGGCGGGTTACGTCTCGCTGGCCGGCATGAGCAGGGTCGACGCCTTTCTGAACTCCGCGATGCTGCTGGGCGGGATGGGACCGGTGGGCGATCTGCACACAGACACCGCCAAGGTCTTTGCCGGATGCTACGCGCTCTACGCCGGGCTCGTATTCATCGCGTCGGCCACCATCCTGATCGCCCCGGTCGCCCACAGGGTCCTGCATCGGCTCCACCTGTCGGACGCCAAGCTGACGTCCTAACTTTTCCTTACAATCGCTCGTCCAATCTCTAGCCTAGAACATCTAGGACAGGCCCCATGAGACGACGGCTACGACGGCCACGACGACCCGGGCGGCGACCTGCTCGCCGGCACGCTGGACATGTTGATCCTGCGGACGCTCCAGGTCGGGCCGGCCCACGGCCTCAGCATCGCGCAGCGCATCGAACGCCGGTCGGACGACGTGCTGCTCGTCGAGCAGGGCTCGCTCTATCCGGCGCTCCATCGGCTCGAAGAGCGCGGGTGGATCGCGTCGTTCTGGGGCGACGGCCGAACAGCGGACGCCGCGCGCGCTTCTATCGCGCTGACGCCGAAAGGCCGGCGGCAGCTCCTGGCGGAAATCGAGCCGGTGGGACGCTCCTGTCGCGGGCGGTCGGGCGCGTCATGGTGCGGCCGAGCATTGAGCCGGCCCGCGCCGGGGAGCGCGACGAGCGATGGGCTGGCGGCGCGTCTGTGAAGCGGGCGGCGCGCGAGCGCGAGCGCGACGAGGAGATGCGCGCCCATGTCGAGCTCGTACGTCGAGGAGCTGGTCGCCCGCGGCCGCACGGTCGACGAGGCGACGGCGCGAGGCGCGGCTGGCGTTCGGCAACCCGCGCGCGAAGCAGGAGGAGGTCGATCGACATGAATCGGCTGCCGATCCTCGACGTGCTGGGCCGCGATGTGCGTATGCCGTTGCGCGTGCTGCGGCGCGCACGCCGGCGTTCACCGTCACCGCCGTCGTCACGCTCGCGCTCGTCATCGGCGCGAACACCGCGGTGTTCAGCCTCGCGACGCGATCCTCGCTGCGGCCGCTGCCGTATCCCCATCCCGAGCGGTCTCGCCGTGCGTCGCGACCACCAGCGCGGGCCGCGCGGGCCGGGCATCGCAGGCAGGCCAGGACGGGCGCGACCTGGGAGGCGCTGCGCGGTCGATCGCGACCTCGGTCGACGTCGCGCCTCGGCGCCAGCAGCTTCGGCCAGCGACGTCAATCTCGTCGTCGACCAGCAGGCGTCGACCGTCGGCCAGTCGCGCGTGAGCGCCGGTTACTTCCGCGTGCTCGGCGTCGCGCCGGCTGTACGGCCGCGAATTCACGGAGACGAAGATCGCGCCGGGCGGACCGGCGGTGGCCGTGCTCAGCTACGGGCTGTGGCAGCGCGTGTTCCGCGGCGACACGGGCGCGATTGGCAGGTCGATTCTGCTGCGGGGCGAGCCGTATCAGGTCGTCGGCATCATGCCCGCCGGCTTCCGGAATCCCGGCACGCCCTCGGACGTCTGGACGCCGGCGCGGCCGTCACGCACGCGGCGAGGGCGGCGGCACGAACTACGAGATCCTCGCGCGGGTGACCCGCGGCTCGACATGGTCCGCCGCCGAGGGCGAGCTGAAGAATATCAGCAATCTGCTCTACAAGCCCAACGCCGACGACCCGCAGCGGCAGCCGCCGTATCTCGGCCTGATGACGATGCAGGACTTCGTCGTGGAGGATCATCGCCAGCCGATCGAGATGCTGACCGCGGCGGTCGGCATGGTGCTGCTGATCGCGTGCGTGAATCTCGCCGCGCTGCTGCTCGTCGCGCGGCGGAAGCCGGACGAAGGAAATCGCCACGCGGATGGCGCTCGGCAGCGGCCGCGGCGCCGTGATCCGTCAGTTGATGGTCGAGAGCGTGGTGCTGGGGCTGGCCGGCGGATCGCTCGGCCTGGCCGTCGGCGCCGCCGCGCTCCAGGGACTGAAGGCGATTGGCGGCGAGACGTTCTCGCTGTGGAAGGGCGTCACGCTCGACTGGCGCGTGCTCGCCGTGACGATGGGATCTGTCGGTCGTCACGAGCCTCATCTTCGGCCTGGTGCCCGTCGCTGCAGGCCAGCCGGCTCGACGTGAATGCCGCGCTCACCGAAGGCGGGTCGCGCGCCATCGCCGGAGGCACGCGTCACTGGCTGCGGCGCGGCCTGGTCGTCGCCGAGGTGGCGCTGGGCGTCGTGCTGCTGGTGATCACGGCCGCTGCTGATCCGCACGTTCGTCAATCTTCGCAGTCTGGATCCGGGCTTCGAGCCGAAGCAGCTAGTGACGGCCGCCGTGTCGCTGCAGGACGCGCGCTATGGCACGGCGGCAGCGATCAATCGACTGTTCACCGACAGCCTGGCCGAGCTGCAGCGGACGCCGGGCATCGAGTCGGCGGCCGTGTCGCTCGAGCTGCCGTACAAGCGGCTGCTCAACAATGGATTCAAATTCGCCGACGCGCCGCCCGACAGCCAGTACGCGATCGCGAACTTCATGTACGTCACGCCGGACTTCTTTCGGACGTTCGAGATCCCGCTGCGCGCGGGGCGCCTGATTGGCGAGGCCGACACAGCGACGTCACCGGCGGTGGCGGTGATCAACGAGACGTTCGCGCGGGCCTGGTCGAAGGACGTCAATCCGATCGGCCGCCGCATCAAGAGCGGCAACGTCGAGATCGAGATCGTCGGCGTCGTCGGGGACGTGCAGGTCACGAACGCCGGCTTCATCTTCCCGGGCGCGCCGGGCCCGCATCCGATCATGACGTCGCCGCTGGTCTTTCAGCCGGCCACGCAGAAGAGCGACGGCTTCTTTCGGCTGGTGCACACCTGGTTCTCGCCGGTGTGGAGCGTTCGCGCGGCCAATTCCGTGAACGCCGCCGCTGCGATTCAGCGCGCGATCGGCGCCGTCGATCCGCTGCTGCCGATCGGCCGCATCCAGAGCATGGCCGACGTCCAGGCGTCGTCGATGTCCGAGCAGCGGCTGCTGATGACGCTCGTCGGGCTGCTGGCGGCCACGGCGGTCTTTCTCGCCGCGCTGGGCATCCACGGGATCCTGTCGCAACGCGGTCGCCGAACGGCAAGCGCGAGTTCGGCATCCGCCTGGCCCTCGGCGCGACGCGCGGGTCAGACGATGCGGCAGCGTGGCGATGTCAGGCGTCGCGCTGGCCGCCGTCGGGGCGGTCGATCGGCATCGGCCTCGCCTGGGCGGCCGTCCAGCTCGTCGAGTCGTTTCTCTACGGCGTCCAGGGGCACGACCCGTCCACCTACGTTGCGGTCGCCGGCTTCCTGCTCGTGGTGGCCAGCATCGCGAGCCTGATTCCCACGTTCAAGGTGCTGCGCGTCGATCCCGCGGAGACGCTCAGGACGTGAGGCGAGTGCACTAGGCACGCTTTCCTTCGATCTTCGCCCACGTGTCCTTGAGCGTGACCGTGCGGTTGAAGACCGGGCGCCCGGGCCGAGTCCGGATCGACGCAGAAGTAGCCGAGGCGCTCGAACTGGAAGCGCGCGCCCGGCGCGGCGTCGCGCGAGCGACGGCTCGACGCTTGCGCGCCGGTCAGCACCTCGAGCGACTGCGGGTTGAGCTGCGTCGAGGAAGTCGCCGTCGCCGCGTCGCCGGGGTCCTCGACGGTGAACAGGCGATCGTAGAGCCGCACCTCGGCCGTCGACGGCGTGCGCCGCCGACACCCAGTGCAGCGTCGCCTTCACCTTGCGGCCGTCCGGCGCGTCGCCGCCGCGCGTCGCCGGGTCGTAGGTGCAGCGCAGCTCGACGACCTCGCCCGTCGCGTCCTTGACGACGCTCGCGTGCACGTGATGAAGTAGGCGTAGCGCAGCCGCACCTCGCGGCCCGGCGCCAGGCGGAAGAACTTCTTCGGCGGGTCCTCGCGGAAGTCGTCCTGCTCGATGTAGAGCACGCGCGAGAACGGCACCTTGCGCGTGCCGGCCGACGGCGTCCTCCGGGTTGTTGACGACGTCGACCTCCTCGACCTGGCCCTCGGGGTAGTTCGTCGATCACGACCTTCAGCGGGCGCAGCACGGCCATGACGCGCGGCGCGCGCCGGTTCAGGTCCTCGCGGACGCTGTGCTCGAGCAGCGCCGACGTCGATCGACGTTCTCGCGCTTGGCGACGCCGATGCGCTCGCAGAAGTCGCGGATCGCCTCCGGCGTGTAGCCGCGGCGGCGCAGGCCGGCAGATCGTCGGCATGCGCGGATCGTCCCAGCCGGCGACGTGCTCCTCGCTGCACCAGCTGCAGCAGCTTGCGCTTGCTCATCACCGTGTAGGTCAGGTTCAGCCGCGCGAACTCGATCTGCTGCGGCTGTGCCCGGCAGCGGCAGGTTGTCGATCAGCCAGTCGTAGAGCGGCCGGTGGTCCTCGAACTCGAGCGTGCAGATCGAGTGCGTGATGCCGCTCGATCGCGTCCGAGAGCGGGTGCGCGTAGTCGTACATCGGATAGATGCACCACGCGTCGCCGGTGCGGTGGTGCGTGCGCGTGGCGGATCCGGTAGAGCGCCGGGTCGCGCATGTTGATGTTGGGCGACGCCATGTCGATCTTCGCGCGCAGCACGTGCGCGCCGTCGGGGAACTCGCCGGCGCGCATCCGCGCGGAACAGGTCGAGGTTCTCCGTCGACCGGACCGGTCGCGGTACGGGCTGTTCCGTGCCCGGCTCGGTCAGCGTGCCGCGGTACTCGCGGATCTCGTCGGCGCGTCAGGCTGTCGACGTACGCCTTGCCGTCCTCGATCAGCTCGACCGCGCACTCGTACAGCTGCTCGAAGTAGTCCGACGCGTAGTACAGCCGGTCGTCCCACGTCGAAGCCGAGCCAGCGCGACGTCGTCCTTGATCGACGTCGACGTACTCGACGTCCTCCTTGGCCGGGTTGGTGTCGTCGAAGCGCAGGTTGCACGTGCCGCCGTACTCCGCGCGCGATGCCGAAGTTCAGGCAGATCGACTTGGCGTGGCCGATGTGCAGGTAGCCGTTCGGCTCGGGCGGAAACCGCGTGGCGACGCGGCCGCCGTGCTTGCCGGACGCGTTGTCGGCGTCGACGATCTCGCGGATGAAGTCGAGGCGCTCGGTGGCCCCGGGCGTCGAAGAGGACATTCAGACATTCTACGCAGGAAGGGCGCCCCTACGCAGGAAGAGCGCCCCAGGGGGACACGCCCCGCCGGCACCGAGGCCAGACGGTTTACGCGCGGATTGCCATCGCGATACCATCGGCGCGCGGAGTTGATGATGCCCTTACGCACTCGTGTTCAGTTGAACGTCTTTGTCGCCGCGATCGCGCTCGCGTTCGTGACCGTCGTCCCGTCCCATCTGCTCGGCCAGCGCGGCGGGCCGCCGCCAGCCGGACAGCAGACGCCGCCGCAGGGAGGACGCGGCCAGGGCGGCCAGCCGAACTTCGAGGCCGCGCTGCAGCGGCAGGTGCAGACGGACGCCACCTGGCGCAAGGCCAGCGAAGGCTTCATGAAGATGGAGAAGACGACGTACAAGAGCCGCAAGGACGGGATGGAGATCCCGGTGTTCGTCTTCACGCCGCTGAAGCTGCGCGGCGACAAGGCGCATCCGGCGATCGTCTGGGTGCATCCCGACATCCGCGGGCACCTGTACGAGTACTACATTCCCGTACGTCCGCGAAGCGGTCTCTCGCGGCTACGTCGTCGTCGCGCCGGAATACCGCGGCAGCGTCGGCTACGGCCAGGCGTTCTACGACGCCATCGACTACGGCGGCGCCGAGGTGGACGACGTCGTCACGGCGGTCGACTACATCAAGTCGACGATGCCGTACGTCGATCCGGCCCGGATCGGGATCATCGGCTGGAGCCACGGCGGCATGATCACGCTGCTGTCGATCACGCGCGAGCCGACTCTGTTCAAGGCGGCGGTCGCGATGGTGCCGGTGACCAATCTCTTTCAGCGGCTGTCCTACAAGGAGTCGAGCGGCAGCACCAGCAGATCGATCCGGCGAACCGCATTGGCGGCCTGCCCGGCGACAGCGCGGCGTGAACGCCGTCTACAAGGAGCGTTCGCCGATCTATCAGATCGACAAGCTGCACATCCCGCTGCTCGTGCACGTCACGCGCAACGACGAGGACGTGAACTTCGAGGAAGCGGCGCAACTGGTGGACGCGCTGCGGGCGCGAAAAGCGGACCTGGCGGAAACGAAGATCTACGACAATCCCGCAGGGCGGTCATCTGTTCGATCGCCAGTGCCCGGCGACCGAGACGCGCAACGCGGATCCGACGAGCCTCGACAGCTACACGCCCACGAATACGCGCGAGCAGCGCGATTCATGGGCGCGCGTGTGGGCGTTCCTCGACTACAACCTGGATCCCTACCGCGGCGCGGGCGGCAAGTAGCGGGCGGCCCGATGACCGAGAACGAGCTGCCCCTCGCCGAGCCGAAGATGGAGGCCTACGCCCGGCGGATGATGGCCGACGGCATCACGCCCGGCGAGTTCGCAGCGCGGTACTCGCACGGCATCGTGGCGTTCGACATGGACAAGTATCGCTACAGCGAGCCTGAGGTCGACGACTGGGTTCATCAGCTCGGCGACATCCTCTGGGGGAAGCCCGGCGCGCCGCGCCTCGAGGACCTGCGCGTGCGCTACCTCACGGACGACGAGCGGCGGCGCGTCGCCGAGGCCGAGCGCGAGCAGGAGTTCTGACGCCGCCGAGGGTCGGCCAGGAGGATTTGTGGCGCCCCGAGAGCAGTCGTTCGAGCATCACGCGCGCGTCGTGCCCTTGTACCACGTCGTCGCGTCGGCGATCTTCATCGCCAATGCATCCTGGACGGCTTGGCGCGTCTACCGGGAGCCCACGTGGGAGCGCGCGGTCGGCTTTGCGCTCGCCGTCGCCCTGCTGATCCTCTACTACTACGCGCGCCGGTTTGCGCTGACGCTGCAGGATCGCCTGATCCGCCTCGAGATGCGCGTGCGCCTCGACGAGGTGCTGCCGGACACTCTGCGCGCGCGCGTCGACGAGCTGACGGTCGCGCAGCTCGTCGCGCTGCGCTTCGCCAGCAACGCCGAGCTCCCGGCGCTGGTGACGCGCGTGCTGGACGACAGGATCGCCGACGGACGAGCGATCAAAAAGATGGTCAAGGACTGGCAGGCCGATCACCTGCGGGTGTGAGGCGCGGGCGCCGCTCCGCGGAGGCGCCGCTCGATGAACGCGCGCGGGTGGGCCGGGCTCGTCCGGCGGCGCTCCGCGGAGCCGACGCTCGAAACTTGCGCCTTCGCCGGCTTGTCAGGCGTCCAATCGCGTGGGGCCCCCCATCCCCACGCGGGATCTGGCGGCTGCGGCGCAAGTTTCCGGCGTTCGCGGAACGCGTCGCTCCGAGTCGCGGCCGCCGGACCAGCCCGGCCCACCCGCGCGCTGGACGGACCGTCGAACCTGGCGAACCCGTCGAACCTGCCGAACCTGTCGAACCTGATTCCTCCGGCGCCGCTCCGCGGAGCCGACGGTCGACGAGTCGCGCGCGGTTGAGCCGAGCTCGTCCGGCGGCCGCTCCGCGGAGGCGACGCTCGAAACTTGCGCCTTCGCCGGCTGGTCAGGCGTCCCATCGCGTGGGGCCCCCCATCCCCACGCCGGATTTGGCGGCTGCGGCGCAAGTTTCCTGCGTTCGCGGAACGCGTCGCTCCGAGTCGCGGCCGCCGGACCAGCCCGCCCCACCCGCGCGCGCGTGTCGAACCTGTCGCGCCCGCCGAACTCGCCGAACCTGTCGAACTGGACTGATCCGACGCCGCTCCGCGGAGCCGACGCGTCGATGAACGCGCGCGGGTGGGCCGGGCTCGTCCGGCGCCGCTCCGCGGAGCCGACGCTCGAAACTTGCGCCTTCGCCGGCGGGCCAGGTGTCCAATCGCGTGGGGCCCCCCATCCCCACGCCGGATCTGGCGGCTGCGGCGCAAGTTTCACGCGTTCGCTGAACGCGTCGCTCCGAGTCGCGGCCGCCGGACCAGCCCGCCCCACCCGCGCGCGCGTGTCGAACCTGTCGCGCCCGCCGAACTCGCCGAACCTGTCGAACTGGGATGATTCCGACGCCGCTCCGCGGAGCCGACGCGTCGATGAACGCGCGCGGGTGGGCCGGGCTCGTCCGGCGCCGCTCCGCGGAGCCGACGCTCGAAACTTGCGCCTTCGCCGGCGGGCCAGGTGTCCAATCGCGTGGGGCCCCCCATCCCCACGCCGGATTTGGCGGCTGCGGCGCAAGTTTCACGCGTTCGCTGAACGCGTCGCTCCGAGTCGCGGCCGCCGGACCAGCCCGCCCCACCCGCGCGCGCGTCGAACCTGTCGAACCTCTGGAACCTGTAGAACCTGTAGAACCCGTAGAACCTCTTTGATCGTCGACTCGTCACCGCCCTCGCAGCAATCCGAGCCGCGTGCGCTCGAGATCGTCGCGATAGAACATGTTGTACGTGTCGAACGGAATCAGGCGCCCGTCCGGGTGCACGATGTGGACGCAGGTCTTCTTGACGCGACCGCACGTCGAACGCGTGCGCGTCGATGAACTGCATGATGAGCACGCGGAAGATGTTCTCGTAGCCCAGTCCCTCCGGGCACCTGGACCTGCGGCAGGCAGCACAGCAGGTCGCGCAGGCTCGTGGCGCCGGACTCCGGCGAGTGATTCGTCGCGAACAGCCGGAACATCCCTTCGCGCACGGCGTCGTCCTGCTCGAAGACGATCGTGTTGCGCCCGCCGTTGATGAGGACCTCCGGATCGATCAGGCCGGTCAGCGGCACGACCTTGCCGCCGAGCTTCAGCGCGTACGCCATCGCCAGCGCGTCGGGATGGCAGGGCACCGGGATCACGTCCTCCGGCCGGAAGACGTTGGTCTGCTCGAGGATCCGGCGCCGCACCTCGGTCAGCGTCAGCCGGTCGGTCGCCGGATCGAAGCGCTCCGAGCGGCCGGCGGCCTGCACCGGCTGGAACGTCACGCCGCGGACGCACGGCTGCGTGAGTGCGAAATCGATGATCCGGCCGATCTCGTCGTCGTTCACGCCCCTTCTTCACGCGTCGACCACCAGCGTGGTCGAGATGCCCAGTGTCGTTGAGCCGCGTCGAGCGCCTGCTCGCGGATGCGCCGCAGATCGGCGCCGCGCAGGTCCATCAGCGGCGTCGCGCTCGAACGAGTCGAACTGCAGGTACACCTCGAAGCCCGGCATGTACGCCGCCAGCCGCCGGCGAACGCCTCGCTCGCTCGCGATCCGCACGCCGTTGGTGTTCACCATCAGGTGCTGGATCGGCCGTCGCCTTGGCCAGGTCGAGGACGGCGAAGAACTCGCGGATGGATCGTCGGCTCGCCGCCGGAAATCTGCACGACGTCGGGCTGGCCCTCGTTGCGGACGACGGCGTCCAGCATGCGCTCGATGTGTTCCGAGCGTGCGGTGCGTCCGGCGCTCCGGGCCCGCTCGCGGCGTAGCAGATCGGGCAGCGCAGGTTGCAGTCGTCGGTGATCTCGACCAGCGTCAGGCAGGAGTGCTGCTCGTGATCCGGTGCACAGCCCGCAGTCGTACGGGCAGCCCCACTTGCACCGGCGTGTTGTAGTGCGTTCGGCATTTCCGGCGGCTTGAGGAAGACCTCGCGGCAGCGGCGGTAATAATCGACGTCGTCGGCGACCAGCACGCTGCTCGCGGCCGTGCTCGGGGCAGCGCTTCAGCATGAAGACGCGGCCGTCCTCGAAGACGATCTTCGCGTCCACCCGGCGGAAGCAGGTGGAGCAGATCGAGATCGCGACGTCGTAGAACAGGTACGGCCGGACGTGGGCCATGGCGCGGTCAGGTTTTCTGACGATTGAGAATCGCCTGGGCGGCCATCGCGATCGCGATCATGAAGCCGACGAGCACCATCCCGCAGCCCACGACGAAGCCGATCGCGCCGAGGACGCCGAGCCCGCCGGCGTTGCCGCTGTTGAAATTGAGGTTGCCCAGAAAGAGCGCGCAGCCGCCGACGGCGATCAGTGGACCGCCGACCAGCAGGACCAGGAGCTGCTTGCCGCGCGGACGCCCGGCGCGTTTGCCCGGCGAAGTTCCCGGAGGAGTGGGAGCAGTCGGAGGTGCGGCGTCGCCGGTCATCTCAGCCATCGCGCGACATCATGGCGATAGTGGATGACGACTGCAAGCGCCGTCCACTGGATCGCCGAAAGACCCATCGCGAGCCGGACCTCGGGCTTGATTGCGTCGAGCACGAGCCGCAGGAGCATATAGCCGAGCATGAACGCTCGAAACACGTCGCCTTCCACGTGCGGCCGGCGTGCAACACGGGACAGCCACGCCGCGAGCGCGATGAGCGCGGCGGACTCGTAGAGCTGGGTGGGATGCCGCGGCACCCCGTCGCCGAAATCGACTGCCCAGACTAGCGACGATGGCGAGCCGAACGTCCGGTCGGGGAGACCGGAGAAGAAGCAGCCGATGCGCCCGATGGCGATGCCGACCGCCAGCGGCACGGCAAACAGATCGCCGGTGCGCGAGGTGACGGCCATCCAGCGCTTAGTCAGCTCGACCGCAATCAGCCCGCCGGCCAGAGCGCCGACGATTGTCTTGCCGCCGAACAGGAAGATCGGCTCCCGCCAGTGCGCCAGCGTTTGAGCAGGGTCCTCGAGCCAGAAGAGCAGCTTGCTGCCGACCAGCGCTCCGGCCACCGCCGCGGCGACGATCGTCCAGCGCGCGTCGTTGTCGAGGACGTCGCCACGCCGTCGGCGTTCGCGGAAGGTAGTACTGGAACCCGACGAAGTACGCGAGCGCGTCGAACACCCAGTGCGGGTGCACGCGCCACGGCCCGACGCTGATCCAGACGGGAAACGTCAGGAGGACGCCGATTGTCCGCACACTCGGCGATGGCAGCGTCTGCACCACCGCGAACGCGGCGCCTTGCGGATCGGCCAGCGCCGCGAACTTCCGCACGCCCTCCATCGTCATGGTGGGCATGAGGACTTTGCCGCCGGCCGCGCTCGCGGCTGCGACTGCCGCGTCGCAGCCCGTCACGTTGAAGTAGATCAGCCAATGCGCGGGCGCACCCCTGGGCACGTGCGCGGCGGGAACGACGCCGCCGATGAACTCGTCACCGGCGACGATGTGACCGTAGCTGTTTGCGGTGACAGGCGCCATGTCCTTGCCGGCGACAATCTTCCAGCCCAGCAATTCCTGGTAGAAGCGTGAGGCGCGCCCTGGATCGGGAGAGTTGAGATCGGCCCAGACAGCCGCGCCCGGCTCCTGTACGATCCCCGTGCCATGACTGTTGCGCGGTTCCCACAGCGCGAACGGCGCGCCGGTCGGGTCGGTGACGACCGTCATCCGTCCCGCATCCATCACGTCGAACGGCGGCACCATGACGGTCCCGCCAGCCGCGGCCGCTCGCTTGGCGCTCGTGTCCACGTTCTCGACGGAGATGTACAGCAGCCAGTTCGGCGGCATGCCCTGCGCCCGCTGATCGGGCCTGATGGTGTGCGCCGCCGCGGCGTCGCGCCCGTCGATCCTGAAGATCGTGTAGAACTCGTTCGGGCCGATCGGCATGTCGTCCGGCTGCCAGCCGAACAGCCTCGAGTAGAAGATCTTGGCCTGCGCCTGGTCCGACGTCGCCAGCTCGAACCAGCAGAACGTACCTGGCGCATGATGGTGGACGTGCATGCCCGGACTATACGCCAGCCGGATGGACAGGAGGCGACGGTCGTATGAGTGAGCGTACCTGGTGGGAAAGATCGAGTCGAAAGGCGAAGAGGCGATCGATCAGGTGAAGCGCCTCATCGCCGAGGGCAACGTCCGGCGCGTCCGCATCAAGCAGAAGGACCACGTCGTCGCCGAGTTTCCCTTGACGATTGGCGTCGTCGGCGTGGTCTTCGCGCCGATCGTCGCGGCCATCGGCGCCGTGGCGGCGCTCATCGCGGACTGCTCGATCGAAGTCGAGCGCGCCGAGAAGGCCGACAAGTCGGACCGGGCCGACGCGACCGACAAGGGCTGACCGTTCGCGCTATTTCGCGAGTGTCTGGACTTCCCCGAGCACGTCTTCGGCGTGCCCTTCGACGTTGACCTTGTCCCAGCGCTTCGCGACCTTGCCGTCGGCGTCGATCAGGTAGGTCGTCCGCACGATGCCCATGTACTCGCGGCCGTAGCGCATCTTCTTCTGCCACACGCCGTACTTCTCGGCGACGGCGTGATCGGCGTCGGCGAGGAGCGGGAAGTTCAGGTCGTACTTGCTGGCGAACTTCGCCTTGCTCTTCTCGTCGAGGATGCTGACGCCCAGCACGGCCGCCCGGCCTTTCGTGAACTTCGGCAGGTTGTCGCGGAAGGCGCATGACTCGGCGGTGCAGCCCGGCGTGTCGTCCTTCGGATAGAAGTACAGGACGACCGGTCGCCCCGCGTAGTCCGCGAGCGTGTGCGTCTTGCCGTCCTGGTCGTTCAACTTGAAGGCGGGCGCTTTCTTGCCGGCGTCGATGAGAGGCATGTCCCCCAGAATAGATCGAGTCAATGCGTGAATGCGTGAATGCGTGAATGCGCGAATGTGCGAATGGGTGAATTGGCTGAATTGGCTGAATTGGGTGAATGCGCCGATCACAGGCGTTGGGCGATGGCGTCGCCCAGCGCGGCGAAGTCCGCGCGATCGTTGTAGACCTGCGCGGAGATGCGCGTCCACAGGCGTCCCTGCCGCGCGTTGACCGCCACCTCGATGTGGTCCTCGAAGAGCAGAGCGTCGCGCAGCCGCGCGGCGTCCTCGGCTGTCGATCCCAGCGACTCGGGCAGCGGCACGGCCACCATGGCGCCCACGTCGGCCTCTTTCACGCCCAGCGTCGTGCCCCACCGTCGTGCCAGGGTTTCGGCAGCGTCCCAGACGAGCGTGTGGTTGTACTCGCGGACGCGCGCGAAGTCCAGCTCCTGGAGAAAGCGGAGGCCCTCCGGTGCGGCGAGCCACGGCGAGGGATCGCGCGTGCCGACCCAGTCGAACTCCTCCGTGAAGCCTTCGTCGAGCCCCCAGGACACCACGGTCGGGTGCAATCCCGCCTGACGTGCCGGACTCGCCCAGAGAAAGCCGCAACTGCGCGGCGCATGCGCCCACTTGTGCAGGTTGGCGGTGTACCAATCGACGCCGAGCGACGGCACGTCGAGGTCGAGCATGCCGGGCGCGTGCGCGCCGTCCGCCAGCACGGCCACGCCGCGATCGCGGCAGCGCCTTGCGATCTCGGCCAGCGGGAAGATCAATCCGGTCTCCGACGTGACGTGGTCGAGCACCGCGATTCGCGTGCGCGGGCCGATCGCGCTGGCAATCGCCGCCGCGAGCTTCACCGGGTCGAACGCCGGATAGGGCACCGGCACCGTCCGCACGCGCGCCTGCCGCTCGCGCGCGACGAAGGCGGCAATCTTCGCGGTGGCACCGTAGTTGTGATCGGTGAGCAGCAGCTCCTCGCCGGCCTCGATCGGGAACGATCGCAACACCGCGTTCACGCCCGTCGTCGCGTTGTCCACGAAGACGACGTCAGAGGGTTGCGCGTGGATGAACGCGGCCACGTCCGCGGCGGCCTGCCGCATTCGGGTCGGACCCGGCCGCGGCACTCCCACCCGGTTGGACACGTCACGGAGCAGCGCCTTCGACGGCTGACGCTCGATCTCGTCGCGAATGGCCTGCTGCGCCGCGAGGACCCGCGTCGGCACGGCGCCCACGGTGCCGTGGTTGAGGTAGATCACTCCCGGATCCAGCGCCCAGTACGCGCGCATGTCGCGACCAAAGGTCATGTTCCGTCCTCCCGCGTCGCCACCATCGTACTGAAAACCCTGGGCCCGCGTTGGCGGCGGGCGGCGGCCGGTGCATAATCGACAGGTTGTTCTTGCGAAAGATTTCGCGCGTTCTTCCACTACGCTTGGGTGGGGTTGGCGCTGCACTGCTGTACCAGCCCTCCCGCAACGAACCAGGACGGTAAAGGAGAAGGGTCATGAATTCTGAAACGACGATGACGCCCGTGCAGCAGCTGGCGTCCGGGTTCTCTGGCCGGGTGCTCCAGCCCGCGGACGCCACGTACGACACCGTGCGTCGCCTGCACAACGGCCTCATCGACAAGAAGCCGGGCGTGATTGCCGAATGCCGCGGCGTCGCGGACGTCGTGGACGCCGTGAAATTCGCCCGGGCCGGGAAGCTCGAGATTGCCGTGCGCGGCGGCGGCCACAACGTCGCGGGCCGCGCGTCGGTGGACGGCGGCATCATGATCGACCTGTCGCAGATGCGCGGCGTGCGGGTCGCGCCCGAGGCCAAGACGGCGTTCGCCGAGGGCGGCGCCACCTGGAAGGTCTTCAACCGCGAGACGCAGCTGCACGGCATGGCCACGACCGGCGGCCTCGTCGGATCCACGGGGGTGGCCGGCTTGACGCTCGGCGGCGGTCTCGGCTGGCTGATGCCGAAGTACGGCATGGCGCTCGACAACCTGAAGTCCGTGGACCTCGTCCTCGCCGATGGTCAACGGGCGCGCGCGAGCGCCGCCGAGAATCCCGACTTGTTCTGGGCCGTGCGCGGCGGCGGCGGGAACTTCGGGATCGCCACGTCGTTCGAGTTCACGCTCCATCCCGTCGGTCCGATCGTGATGGGCGGCCTTGCCGTCTGGCCCCGGGCGATGGCCAGGGACGTCATGCACCTGTTCCGCGATCAGACGGCAAAGGCGACCGACGACCTGATGCTCGCCGCGGCGCTCCTGACCGCCCCGGACGGCAAGACGCCGGTGGTCGGCATCGCCGCCGGCCACTTCGGATCGCCGGCCGACGCCGAGAGAGCGCTCGCGCCGATCAAGGCGTTCAAGCCGATGATGGACATGCTCGGGCCGCTCCCGTACGTGGCGATCAACGGCCTGCTCGACGCGGCGTTTCCGGCGGGCGCGCTCAACTACTGGAAGTCGCACTTCATCGACAACTTCACCGACGGCGCCATCGACGCGCTTATCGACGCCGCCGCCGGCTGCCCGTCGCCGATGGGGCAGATCGTCGTGGAGCACTTCCACGGCGCCGCGACGCGCGTGCCGGTTAGCGACACGGCCTACGCGCTGCGGTCGTCCGGCTTCAACACGCTGGTCGTGTCCGAGTGGCTCGATCCCCAGCACAACGACACGTGCATCGCCTGGGGCAAGAAGTCCTACGCGGCGATGCAGCCGTTCGTCGGCAAACAGCGCTACGTCAACTACCTCAACTACGATGATGCTGTCGACGACTCGCTCGTGGCGGTGTACGGACCAAACCTGGATCGGCTGCGGAAGGTCAAGAAGCAGTACGACCCGGAGAACGTCTTTCACCACAACCTGAACATCAAGCCGGCGTAAGCTTGGCGCAGCATGCCTGCGCTGGGTCTCGTGCCCGCCGCCGGTCGGGCCGACCGGTTCGGCAGCCAGAAGCTCGTCGCCCTCGTGGGCGGCGAGCGGCTGCTGGATCGGACGATCCGCACGCTGCTCGACGCCGGCCTCGACGCCGTGGTCGTCGTCACGGCGCCGGACGCCGCGCTCGCCGACGTGCGTCTCTTCGGGGATTCTCGCGTTCGCCGCGTGGTCAATCCCGATCCGGCGCGCGGCATGCTGTCGTCGATTCAGGCCGGGCTGGCCGCGGCGCCGCCCGAAGGCGACCCGATCGTCCTGCTGCCGGGCGACATGCCGTTCGTCCGGCCCGCGACGGTTGCGGCCCTTTTCGCGCCGCCTCCCGCGCCCGGGCATGTCCGCGTCGCCAGATTCGAGGGCCGGCGCGGGCATCCGCTCGCGTTGCCGCGATCCCTCGGAAATGAGATTCTGAAGGCGGACGCCGGCGCCAACCTGAGCGAGCTGCTGACCGGGCTCGGGATCGTGCGCGAGTACGTGGATGTCGCCGACCCTGGCGTCGTGCGCGACGTGGACGTTCCTGGAGATTTGACGTGACGACCGCAGCGTTGTACCGGCGCGTGCGCGATCTGGAGCGCGAGGGACGCCGCGTGGCGATCGCGACGGTCGTCCGTACGCAGGGCAGCACGCCGCAGGTCGCGGGCGCCAAGCTCGTCGTGAGCGACGATCCAAGCGCGCGGCCGGCGGGCACCCTCGGCGGCGGGTGCGTCGAGGCCGATGCCATCCTCGCGGCGCGCGACGCGATCGATCGCGGCGACGCGTCGCTGCGCGCCTACGAGCTGACCGAGGAGCTGGCGTGGAACACCGGGCTCGTCTGCGGCGGGACGATGTGGATCCTGGCCGAGCGGGCCGGTGACGCCCTCGGCGCCGGGGGCCAGTCGATGCTGGACGTGCTCGTCGACGCGGCCGACGGCGGCACGCCGGTCGCCATCGTGACGCGGCTCCGCCGGCGCGGGCCGGGAGCTGACGTTTGCTGGCCGGCTCTTCGTCGACGCGAGCGGGCAGGTGATCGGTGCGTTTTCTGACGGCGCCGCGGATCCGCGCATCGTGGCGGCGGCCGCGGATCAGCTTCGACACGGCACGCCCCGCGTGATGGCCGCCGACGACGAACACGAGGTGCTGATCGAGCCGGTGGCGCCGCGGCCGCGGCTCATCGTCGCGGGCGGCGGGCACGTGGCGCTCGCGATCGCCAGACAGGCGCAACTGCTCGACTTCGACGTGACCGTGCTCGAGGATCGACCGGAATTCGCCGACCCGGCACGCTTCGGGGGCGCGACCGTGCTGCAGGGCGACGTCCCGGCCACGATCGCGTCGATCGACTACCGTTGGAACAGTTTCCTGGTCGTCGCCACGCGCGGGCACAAGCTCGATGCGGACTGCGTGCTCGCCGCGGCGCGCACCGACGTCGGCTACATCGGACTGCTCGGCAGCCGGCGCAAGACCGTGCTGATCGCGGACATGCTTCGCGAGCACGGCGTCCCGAACGGGCGCATCGAGGCGGTTCACGCGCCGGTCGGCCTCGACCTCGGCGGCCGCACGCCGGCCGAGATCGCGCTGTCGGTGCTCGCGGAGATCACGCAGCGGCGGTATCAGGCGTCCGGGCGTCCGCTCGGCCAGCGCCTCCAGCCCGAGCACAGCCGCGGCCGCGACTGACGGCGGGCCGCGCTTGCCGCCGCCCGCCTGCGCTCGTCGCGCTCAGGACCGAGTAGCGCGCCCGCGGAGCGCGGCGGCCATTCCCGCATCGATCGCGGGCGTGGCGAACGCAAAGCCCAGCGCCAGCGCATGCTTCGGCACGACGCGCTGGCCGTTGATCAGCGCCGCGTCCGCGATCTCGCCCACCAGCAGTCGCAGCGCGAATCCCGGCACGGTCAGCCAGCTCGGACGATGGGCGGCGCGACCGAGCGCCTTCGAGAACTGTGCGTTGGTCACCGGCTCGGGCGCGGTCGCATTGAAGGCACCCGACGCCGTCGGCGTGATCAGCGCCCACATCATGAGCGACACCCAGTCGTCGAGCGCGATCCACGACATGTACTGACGTCCAGAGGCGATGGGACCGCCCACGAAGAACTGGAACGGGGGCAGCATCCGCTTGAGCGCGCCGCCGTTCCGCGACAGCACGATGCCGCTCCGAAGGATCGCCAGCCGGCAGCCGAGCGTCTCCACCGCGCGCGCTTCGGCTTCCCAGCTCACGCAGACGCCGGCAAAAAAGTCCGATCCGGGCGGCGAGGACTCGTCGAGGACTTCGTCGCCCGTGTTGCCGTAGTAGCCGATCGCCGATGCGCTGATGAACACCGACGGCCGCTTCGCCGCGGAACGAACCGCGGATACGAGGCTGCGCGTGGAGCGCGTGCGGCTCTCGAGAAGCACGCGCTTCCGGGCGGATGTCCAGCGTCGATCGGCGATCCCTTCGCCCGCGAGATTGACGATCGCATCGGCGCCGTCGGCTTCGGCGGCCCAGCCAATGGCGCGACCGGATTCCATTGGCGCCGATCCGTCCGGCTGCCACACGACGGTGCGGATCCGTCCGGCCGGCGGGGCCGGACGGCGGCTGAGGATGACGACGTCGTGGCCGTCCGCCGCGAGGCGGGTGACGAGCGCGCGTCCGAGGAATCCCGATCCGCCGGCGACAAGAGTCTTCATCGGGTGCGACGGGTGCGACGGGTACGCCGGTACGTCGGGTCCGAGGAGCCTGCGTACGTGTCCGCTTCATTCTATTCGCAGAAGAGATGACACGCCGGCCAGTTCCCGAGTCGGCTGGGTCAAGAGACGGCGGATCCCGCCGTCGGAACCGGAAGGAAAGTTCGTCTACTTCGTCACGCGAACGTCGCCGCTGAAGGTGTGGAAGCGCAGCGTGCCGCTGCCGCTGCCGCCGGGCAGGTCGCCGGACGTGCGGTGGCGGCCGATCGACTGGACGGTGAGGGGGATCTCGCTGTCGAATCGCCCGCTGAAACTGTCGAAGCTGAGCTGGCCCTTCGCGTCGCTGGCGAGGCGGACCTCGATGTCCGCGCTGAACGTCTCGGCGTGGACCGACGGCGCGTTGCCGGCGCCCGTCACGTTGAGCACGATCCGCCCCGAGAACGTCTTGGCGTCCACCGATCCGCGCGCGCCGTCCATGGTGACGCGGCCGGAAAAGGTCTCGAGCGTCTGGTCGCCGGTGATTCCGCGGACGTCGATGTCGCTCGAGAAGCCGTAGACGTCGAGTTTGGCCGACGCCGGCACCTGGATGTCGAACGTCGTCTCGACCACGTTGTCGTTGTGATCGCGCCAGCCTTCGTCGCGCTTGTTCGCGTCGATCGTCACGGTGTCGCCGCTCGTGCCGATGTCGAGCTTGATGTGATCCAGCTGCTCGCGCTTCGCGCTGCGCACGGCTTTGATCACGATGTCGTTGCCGCTGGCCGGCGTCAGGCGGATGTCGCCCGAGAAATTTCGAATCTTGAGCGTGCCATGCGCCGGCAGCGCGACGGTCTTGTTGACCGTCTCGGTTTCCTTCTGGCCGGCGCGGGCCGGGGTCGCCAATGTGAGAGCCGCGGCCGCGATCGCAACCGAGTGTCCGAATCGGGTCATGAGAACGCTCCTCGGGCTAATAGACGGAGCGCGACCTGGACTGGTTGCCAGCCGGCCGGCGGATGCCCCGGGGGACGGTCTCAGGCCGACAACGCCTGGCCCAGGGCGTCGAGGCAGCGCGCCGTGTGCGAGAGGACGCCGGCCGTTATCCGCACGGCCCCGGCACAGCCGACCTGGTGCGAGCGGCCGCTGATGTAGATGTCGCGGGCCCTGAGCGCCGCGATGAGCGCCGGCGCGCGGTCGTCCAACTGGACGAGGACGAAGTTGCCGTCGCTCGGCCAGCACTGAAGATGGTGCGCGGCGCAGAAGTCGTAGATGGCCTGCTTGCTCCGCGCGACTTGAGCGAGGTACCAGTCGAGATGCGCGCGGTCGCCGAGCGCGGCCTCGAGCGCGCGCAGTGCGACGGCATTGACGGCGAACGGCGGCAGTGCCTGCCGCATCGGCTCGAGCGTGTCGGGATGCGCGACGATTGCGCCGACGCGCAGGCCGGCCAGGCCGAAGGCCTTCGAGAACGTCCGGCCGACGAGAATGTTACGGCGCCGATCGAGCACCGGGCCGATCACGCTGCGCCCGCTGAATTCCGAGTACGCCTCGTCGACGAGCACGGTCGCGTCTGGACGCAGCTCCGCCGCGCGTTCGGCCGTGCCGGCCGGCACCGGCTGGCCCGTCGGATTGTTCGGGTCGGTGACGTACGCGAGCCGCGTGCGCGGCGCCAGGGCGCCGAAGAACGCCTCGGTCGGAAACGCGAAGTCGCGGCCAGGTGGCACACGGTGTAAATCGAGCCCGACGCCCTCGATGTAGATCTCGTACATCTCGAACGCCGGATCGACCACCACCGCCAGCGGTCGCGCGCCGCCGGCCGGCGCCGTTCGGGCTTTGGCCGTCTGCGCGATCACGCGCAGGCCGTCGTCCAGTCCGTCGGTCAGCTGCACCCAGCCTTCGGGCACGCCGAAGTACCGCGCCGCAGCCGCTGACGCGGGCGCGGTGTTCGGATAGGACGACACGTCGAGCACGTCCATGCCGCGGATGGCATCGAGGACCGCTGGCGAGCAGCCGGCCGTGTTCTCGTTGAGATGGAGACGGAGCGAGGTGCGCGGGTCGGGAAGGAGGAAAGGCATGGACGGGTTCGGCAGGTTCGACGGGTTCGACAGCTTCGTCGGGTTCAAAACACTACAACACGCGTGGGCCCAACGGTACGCAGAAACTGCGACGCATCTTCACGACCTCAAACGGAGTCGCGCCTCCAGGCGGCACGCTACGTGCAATCGAGGGCGTGGCCACGTCCGGCTGGGGGATTGGAGAGCGCGGATATTGTTACTCCTGGTCGCGGGCTGTCAAGATCATTTTCGCGTTCTTGGCGTCACCCGAGCGCGATGTGACAACAGTGATCATGCTCGACGGGTTTGGCAGCCTCCCCCCTCTAACTCGTCAAGACTGGCCGGACAACAAATGACACGAACCATGGTTACGGGACAGCTTGTAACGGAGGAGGAACAATGTCCGCTCTCTACTCAAGAAGAGCTACTGCCTTCGCCGCAATTGCCGCAGTGGTTTGGGTCATGGGCCCAGGTCCCGCGGTGGAGGCGATGGAGCGATCGAGCCGTTCAGCTGAAGCAGCGCTGAAGCAGGTCGAATGGCTTGATCAAGGCCCGCAAGCTTCCAGCGCCAGACTGCTCAACGGCCAGTCGGTCCAAGCGAGGTCATTGCAAGAGGGCTTGGATCAGGCACGTAACGTAGACGTCGAAGAGGTAAAGGCCCTGCTTGGGAAGCTACTTCCACAAGCCAAGCGCTTGAGGCTTGACGCACACGTGACACGGCTGCAGCAACTGATCGCCGTCATAAGACTTCAGGATCGGACCGAACGCAGTGCTGCCCTGCAGGCGCTCGGAGTAACGAGTTCCAAGGCCGGCACGCAAGGAAACTCTGTGACGACTTTTAGCGTCAAGGCACAAGCGCGCTTGCGTATCTATGAGGCTTGGTCGGTCTCTAGCTTTCGAGAGCGTCTTGCTGAAAAACAGCGTCCCGACGGTTCGGATGCTGTCCGATTCATCGATAGTCTTGATGACGCTGCGCAGACGCGGGACGACGACATCGCATATGCACTGGCAGTCGCTGAGGAGTCCGAGGCCGCGGCGACAGACATCGAGAATACCGACTGGAGTGGAACCTGTCCTGGTCCTGTTGGAGGCCCTTCCGACGATGACTCGCTTGCGGGTTGCTGGGCAGAGGCGGCTGCCGCCGTTGGAAATTTTCTTACCAGTTCATATGTCGCCAGAGGTGCGGTGAACGCTATTCAAAGCGCGTGGAACACACTGACAGCTGCGGCAGATGCTGCTTACGCTCAGTTCACAGGCGGAGAGATTGGTGCTGCAGCGCTGGACACGGCCATTGAAGCCGCCGTTGACATCTTCATGGGCGCGTGCTCCTGGGAGGTCATTGGAATCGCTGGAGCGGTGGTGCTCGCGGCGGTCGCGGTAACCTTGCTTGTCGAGTGCGCAGCGCCGTCTACTGAGTCATACTTGATTGGCTTGAACACCGTCGCTATTCCTAGGATGTCCCTCTTATGGGGCCTCTCAGCGAAAGGGAAATGATGCCGCGCACAAGATGGCTATTGCTGGTCCCTATTCTAGCTCTGCTGCTCCTCTTGAGCCCTTGGGGCCCGGCTTCAAGGTGGCTTGCGGGCATCCTGTCGGTTGGAAGCGCGATTGGTACTGTTGCCGGTGGCTTACAGGAGTGGCGAGCGCGCTTGGCCACTCGGCTGTCTGACTGCTGCAATTGGAATCGACATGGGGGAAGGACCTACAAAGAGCTACTGGTGTGGCAACTCGGCGATGCGCTGCGAGCCGAAGTCTACAGGCTTACGGCTATCGGCCGAGCGGCCAGCGATTTCGAGTTTCGCGACCAACTGGGGGATGCCGCGGCGAGCATATCGTCCAACATCGTGGCTCAGAGACGGACTTGTGCGCGGGCACTGGACGGACGAGCAACTCGAGCCGGCGCGAACACTGATTCGCCGCATCACGCCGGCGCTTCGCAACTTTCGGTCGTACCTGCTCAGCGACGAAGCCCGGCACCGGCCCACGATCCCTATCGCGCCACACGCCGCCCTCCACACCCGAACCTGTGGAACCAATAGAACCTGTAGAACCCGTAGAACCAGTAGAACCCCGCGAACTCCTCACTGCCCCCCCTTGCTCGCCTTCGCCGTCGGATCCCGCGTGTCCGCCACGCCAAAGGCCGTGCCGGTGAGCGGGTGCATCCAGATCGTCTGCGCCGATCCCTGATGGCCGCTCATGCGCACGTTGTGGCCCATCGCCTTCAGCGCGTCCAGGGTCTTCTCGGAGACGCCGCCGTCTTCGATCGTGAGGACGTCGGGCAGCCACTGGTGATGCATGCGCGGCGCGCTGACCGCCTGACGGCCGACGAGATTCCACGCCGCCACGTCGAGCACGATGTCGAGCACCGTGTTGATGATCGTGCGGCTGCCGGGCGACCCGGTCACGAGCACGAGCTTGCCGCTCTTGGTGACGATCGTCGGCGTCATCGAGCTCAGCATGCGCTTGCCCGGCGCGATCACGTTCGGCGGCGTGCCGATGTCGCCGGTCAGGTTGGTCTCGCCCGGCTTCTTGTTGAAATCGCCCATCTCGTTGTTGAGCAGGATGCCCGTGCCTTTGATCACGACGTGCGATCCGTAGCCGCCTTCGAGCGTGTAGGTGTTGGACACGGCCATGCCGTCCACGTCGACGACCGAGAAGTGCGTCGTGTCCGTCGGGCTCCGGCGCCTGCGGCACCGTCACGATGTCCTTGCCCAGCTCGATGCTGCTCGACGCCTTCTTCGGATCGATCGTCTTGATCAGATCGCGCGCGTGCTGCTTGGAGAGCAGCATGTCGCGATCGGCACGGTCACGAAATCCGTCGTCGCCCAGATAACGCGCGCGGTCGAGATACGCGCGCCGCATGGCCTCGGTCATCAGGTGAATCGCCTCGACGGATCCGCGCTCCAGCTTCTGGATCTGCGAGCGCCTCGAGCATGTTCAGCATCTCGACCAGCGTGATCGCCGCCGGAGCTGGGCGGCGGCATCGAGATGATTTCGTAGCCGAGGAACGTGCCCGTGATCGGCGTGCGCTCCTTGGCCTGGTACGCGGCGAGATCGGCCTTCGTCATGATGCCGCCGTTGGCCGCCATGTCCTCGGCGATGCGATCGGCGATCCAGCCGGTGTAGAAGACGTCGGGTCCGTCGTTGGCGATCGCCTGGAGGCTCTTCGCGAGATCCGGCAGGACGAGGCGGTCGCCGGCGGCCCACGGCGTGCCATCCGGCTTGCCGTACGCCGCGATCGACGCGGGATACGGCTTCATCGCGCCGTTCACCTCGCCCGTTGAGCCCGCGCGCGAGCGACGGCGCGACATCTGGAAACCCTTGGCCGCGAGCTCCGCGGCGGGCGTCACGACGTCCTTCCACGGCAGCTTGCCGAAACGCTTGTGCGCGAGCGCCATGCCGCGCACCGTCCCTGGCACGCCAGGCGCGAGGTATCCGGTCGCGGTGCGACTCCGCACGATCTTGCCGTCCTCCCCGAGGTACATCGTCGGCGTCGACTTCGCCGGCGCCGTCTCGCGATAGTCGATCGCGGCGGCCTCGCCGCGCGCGGTGCGGATCATCATGAACCCGCCGCCGCCGAGATTGCCGGCGAACGGGTGCGTGACGGCGAGCGCGAACGCGGTCGCGACGGCTGCGTCCACGGCGTTGCCGCCTCTGGCGAGTACCGCCGCCCCGATGTCCGAGGCGATGTCCGAGGACGAGACCACGACACCCGAGCGCGAGCCGACGCCCAGATCGCTCGGCACGGGCTGCGAGCCGAGACCCACCGGCACGAGCGCGACGACGAGGAAACCGAGAAAGAGTCTGCGCATAGTTGAATCCCGGGTCAGCTTACACTATGCGGGCATTGCGTCTCGAAGCTCGAATCAGCCCGCGATGCAGCGGAGGTGAGCCGTGGCGTCCATCAACGTCGGTCGCGTGGTGACGGGAGGCATTGCCGCCGGCGCCGTGCTGAGCGCCTGCGACTTCGTGGTCAACAACTACATCCTCAACGACATCTGGCTGCGCGTGATGCAGGCGCGCAACGTCGATCTGGTGGCGACCAGCGGCAACGCCGAGCTCGTCAAGTTCATCGCCATCGATTTTCTCTTCGGGCTCCTGATCGTTTGGCTCTACGCGGCAATTCGTCCCCGCTTGGGGCCGGGGCCCGGCACCGCGGCCGTCGCCGCGCTCGTCGTCTTCGCGTCCAACGCGCTCACGATGGCGACGTTTGCGGGCTGGATGTTCTCCTGGGACGTCTTCATCCGCTCGGGTGCGCTCGGCCTGGTGGCCATGCTGGCGGCCGGATGGGCCGGCGGGTGGGTGTACAGCGAGCCGGACGCGGACGCTGGCTGATCTCGACGCGCCGCCCGAGCCGATCCACAATAGCTGGGCTGGATCGCCGCGGAGCGGCGGGGGTCTGGTCGAGATGCCGCGCCGGACCCCTCTCGAGGAGGAGGCCCATGACCCTCGCCCCGTTGCTGCTCGTCACAACTCTGGTCTCCACGGCGCCACACCTTGGGGTGTCCGCCGTTTCAGTCGCGACGTCGCCCTCGCCCGCGCTCGATTCCGCCGCCGCGCCGGCCGCCGAGGCCGCGCCGGCCGCGGCAGAGCTGCAGGCCCGTCCGGTGCCGCCGCCGGCCACGACGCCCGCGATGCACACGGTGGCGATCGGCGGATCGATCGTGGCCGGATCGAACGGCGCCACGGGCGCGTTTCAGTACTGGTTCAATCAGTACGTCGGCATGGAGATGTCGGTGGGCTACTACCGGCTGCCGGACTACTACTCGACGACCGGATCGGGCGGCTACACGTTCCAGAGCGCGCCGTCGGTCGTGGTGCTGCTGACCAAGCCCGATCAGACACGCGACGTCAATCTCCGGCCGTATGTCGGCGGTGGAGTGAATTACGTCTCGTCGTCGGGCGACGTGGTGGCGGCGCGCGCGCGCACGGCGAGCACACCCTCGTCGAGCGGCACCGGCATGCAGGCGTTCGGCGGCGTCGAGATGTCGTTCAAGGACACGCCGCGCGTGGGTCTGCTCGTTCGAAGCCGCGTACTACCAGCTGCCGAGCGGGTTCGTCGGAACCGGCTACATCGGCGGGATGAACTACCTCCTCGGCGTCCACTTCTATCTGAAGTAGCTGCTGACGTCTGACGCCGCGCGGCCGGGCAGCTGCGCGATCGCGCACGAAGGGCTACGCGCCCATCAGCAGCGCGAGCAGCGCCTTCTGCGCGTGCAGGCGGTTCTCCGCCTGATCGAAGACGACCGACGCCGGCGAGTCGATCACGCTCGTCGGTGACCTCGTGCCCGCGGTGCGCCGGCAGGCAGTGCATGAAGAGCGCGTCCGGCCCGGCCGCCGCCATCAGCGCCTCGTTCACCTGGTACGGCGGGAAGATCTCGCGCGCGCGACGCCGCTCTCGGCTTCCTGGCCCATCGACGTCCACACGTCGGTGTAGACCGCGTCGGCGCCGGCGACGGCTTCGACCGGATCGCTCGATCGTCGACGACCGCGCCGCCGTCGGCGCGCCGCGGCGCGCGCGCGCTCGACGACGCGCGTCGGGCAGCTCGAAGCCGGCCGGCGACGCGACGCGCACGTGCACGCCGAGCATCGCGCCGGCGTGCGCGAGCGACGCCGCGACGTTGTTGCCGTCGCCGACGAACGCGAGCGTCCGGCCCGCGAGCGTCGCCGAGCCGCTCGCGCAGCGTCAGCATGTCGGCGAGCGCCTGGCACGGATGCTCCTCGTCGGTCAGCGCGTTGACGACGTGCAGCCGCGGCGCCGCGGCGGCGAACTGCGTGCGAGCCGCGCCTGCGCGAACGTCCGGACGACGGCGCCGTGACCCAGCGCTCGAGGTTGCGCGCGACGTCCTCGACGGTCTCGCGGCTGCCGAGCGCGACGTCCGCCGGCGGCTCGATGACCTCGCCGCCCAGCTCGCGCACGGCGATCGCGAACGTCGAGCGCGTGCGCAGCGACGGCTTCTCGAACAGCAGCGCGACGTGGCGGCCGGCGAGCGGCTGCGGCGCCGGCGCGTCCCGCGGCGCGGCGCCGCTTCAGTCGGCGGCCAGCGCCAGCACGCGCTCGAGTCTCGGCGTGCGTCGAGGTCGAGCACCGACAGGAAGTCCTTCGTGCGCAGCGGCGTGCGTGTCCGCGGCCGCCGCGACCGGATCGACGACGCTGCCGTCGGCTTGCTCGCCAGTCGTCACGCTCATGTCCGGTACTCCGCGTTGATCCGCACGTACTCGGCGCTGAAATCGCACGTCCACATCGTCGCCTCGTGCCGCCGCCGGTGCCGAGGTCGACGGTGATGGCGATCTCGTGCCGGCCTGCAGCACGCCGGCGGCCGCGTCGGCGCGCTCGTCGTGCGGCACGCCGCGCGACGAACAGCACGCACGTCGCCGATCGTCACCGAGGCGCGATCGAGGTCGAACGCCGCGCCCGATCGGCCGGCCGCGGCGACCAGCCGGCCCCAGTTCGGGTCGCCGCCGTGGATCGCCGTCTTGACGAGCGGCGAGTTGGCGATCGTCCGCGCCGCCAGCCAGGCGTCGGCCGTCGCGACGCCGCGCCGGTGACGCGCACGGTGACGAGCTTGGTCGCGCCCTCGCCGCCGCGCACGATCTCGCGCGCCAGGTGCCCGGCGACCGCCCGCAGCGCGCTCGAGCAACGCCGGGTCGTCGTCGCGCGTCGACCGACGACGCCGGACGGCGCCGGACGCCAGCGCGAACACGCAGTCGTTCGTCGAGCACTCGCCGTCCACGGTGATGGCGTTGAACGTCTCGTCGACGACGCGTCGCGAGCGCGCGGCGAGCACGGCGCGGCTCGACCGTCGCGTCGGTCGTGAGGAACGCCGAGCATCGTCGCCATGCGCGGCTCGATCATGCCGGAGCCCTTGGCCATGCCGCCGACGGTGAACGGCCCGCGCGGCGTGTCCGACCGCCACGGCCCACGACTTCGGGAACGGGTCGGTCGTCATGATCGCGCGCGTGGCGGCGTCGCCGCCGTCGACGCCGAGAGCGCGATGGCGGCCGCGGCGACGCCGGCGCGGACCTTCGCGATGTCGAGCGGCGACGCCGATGACGCCGGTCGAGGCGACGAGCACCTGCTCGGGCGCGCAGCCGACGCTCGCGGCGCGCGGCTCGCGGCCATCTGCGCGGGCGACGTCCAGCCCGGCCTCGCCCGTGCACGCGTTCGCGCAGCCGCTGTTGACGACGACGACCTGCGCGCGGCCGCGCGACTCGCGCGAGGTGCTCGCGCGAGACGACGACCGGCGCGGCCACGGCCTGGTTGGTCGTGAAGACGCCGGCCGCCGGCGACCGGGCCGTCCGCCGACGATCGAGCGCGAGGTCGAGCGGCGCCGGTCGCTGCCCGCGGTCGCCGCTTGATGCCGCACGCCACGCCGGCGGCGCGGAAGCCGCGCGGCGCCGTGACCCCGCCCTCAACCGGACGAATCACGTCAGCGTCGCCTCGATCACGCGACGGCCACGCGCCGCGCCGGCGCGGCGGGCCGGTACCGCGCGCATCGGCGCTGGAGCGGCAGCACCATCGCGTACTGGCCGCACGTGCGGAACAGCGGGCAGCCCAGGCAGTCGGTCGTGATCTTCTCGGGCACCCACATGTGCGGCACGATCGAGAAGCCCTGGCGCACGAAGAACCGCGCGTCGTGCGTGAACGCGCACAGCGTCTCGAAGCCCAGGCCGCGGCGCGCGATCGCGCAGCTCGTCGACGAGGCGCGCCGCGAGGCCGACGCGCCGGAACGTCCTGCGACACGACGAGCGACCGCACTTCGGCGACGGTCGGCGAGAGCGGCGCCAGCTCGGCGCACGCCGTGATCTCGCCGCCGACGTCGCAGACGACGAAGCGGTCCGCGTGCCGGCGCAGGTCGTCGAGCGTCGCGCGGCAGCAGGTGGCCCTCGCGCTGATGCGCGCGTAATCAGCGCGTACAGCGCGTCGGCGTCGTCGGCCGTCGCTTGTCGAGCACGAAATCAGTCACGTCTTCACTCCTCGTGGCCGGCTCGAGCGGCCCATGCCGTGCGTCAGCGGCGGCCGCCTGCGCCAGCACGGCATCGAGAATCTCGATGGCCTCGTCGATGTCCGCTCGGCGTCACGATGTACGGCGGCAGCAGCCGCACGACGCTGCGTCGACGTGCGGTTGACGAGCAGGCCGCGCTCGAGCGCGGCCGTCGACGACCGGCCGCGCGTCGGACTGCAGATCGAGGCCCGCGATCAGGCCCGCGCCGCGCACGTCGCGGATCGGCCGCGGATGGCGGCGCGGCAAGCGCGCGGAGGCCGCGCGAACAGGTGCGCCGACACGACGCCGACGATCGCGTCGACGCACGCCGCCGTCCAGCGCGTCGAGGAACGACGAGCGCCGCGCGGCACGCGAGCAGGTTGCCGCCGTAGGTCGTGCCGTGATCGCCGGGCGCGGCCGCGTCGGCGACCTCGCTGACTCAGCATCGCGGCGCCGATCGGCACGCCGGCGCCCAGCGCCTTGCCGAGCGCGACCAGATCCGGCGTCAGGCCGAGCGCCGGCGCTGCGAGAGAACGCGCCCGTCCGTCCGAGCCGCTCTGCACTTCGTCGGCGATGAGCAGCGCGCCCGTCCGCGCGCACGCCGCGCGAATGCGCCGCGACCATCGCGGCGGAGATCGGCCGCACGCCGCCTTCGCCCTGGATCGGCTCGACGATGATCGCGGCGGTCGCGTCGTCGACGACCGCCGCGAGCGCGGCCGGATCGGCGGCGTCCGCGAACGTCACGCCCGGCACGAGCGGCGCGAACGGCGCGCGATAGTGATCGTCCCACGTCACCGACAGCGACGCCCATCGTCCGGCCGTGGAACGCATGCGTGAAGGCGACGAACTTCGTCCGCGGCGTCTCGCCGTGCGCTGTACCAGTACCGCCGCGCGAACTTGAGGCACGCCTCGACGGCCTCGGTGCCGCTGTTGCAGAAGAAGGCGCGATCGAGGCCGGTCAGCGCCGCCAGTCGCGCGGCCAGCTCGCCCTGCAGCGGATGGAAGTAGAGGTTCGACGTGTGGATCAGCGTCGCCGCCTGGTCGGCTGAGCGCGCTGCGCGAGCGCCGGATGCGCGTGGCCGAGCGACGCGACGCCGATGCCCGAGATGAAGTCGAGGTATCGCGCGGCCGCGGTCGTCGAACAGGCGCACGCCCTCGCCGCGCTCGAAGCACGACCGGAAAGCGGCGGTAGATCTGCAGGACGTGCTGCGATTCGAGGGTCCGAACGTCGTTGGCGGAGGTTGTCGTCATAGTCGTCTATGCGGACTGGCGGCGGGCCGGCTCGAACGACAGCACGAGCGTCGTGCCCAGCGCGTCTTCGACGCCATGCGTCCCGTCGAGCTCGCGGCCGTCGATGATGCGGACGCTCGACACGCCCTCGAGCAGCGCCGCCTTGCAGGCCGACAGCTTCGCGATCATGCCGGCCGTCGCGGTGCCCGCCCGCGATGAGCCGGTCCACGCCCTCGGCGTCGAGCGTCGCGATCGGTTCCTGCCGCGTCGTCGAGGACGCCCGCGGTCGTGCCCGGCGATCACCAGGTCGCTCGCACTCGAGCGCGGCGGCGATGCGGCAGGCCATGACGTCCGCGTTCACGTTCAGCACGCGCTGGCCGCTCGCGGCCGGCTTCGCGTCGAAGCCGAGGCTGGCGATGACCGGCACGTACCCGTGCACGAGCAGCAGCTCGACGAGCGACGGATCGACGTCCGCCGGGTCGCCGACGAGACCGAGATCGACCACGGCGCCCGACGTCGATCGATGGCCGCGCCGCGCGAGTCGCGCGGCCGAAGCCGGCGTCCACGCCCGTCAGGCCGACGGCCGCGACGCCGCTGGCCACCAGCGCGGCCACCAGCTCGGTGTTGGCCGATCCGCCGAGCACCGCGACGACCGACATCGAGCGTGGCCGCGTCGGTGACGCGCAGGCCGTCGACCTTCTTCGGCGCGATGCCGCGGCGATCGAGCTCCGCGTCGATCGCCGCGCCCGCCGCCGTGCACGATGACGACCGGCCGCTCGGCGGCGAGCGCGGCCGCGCAGCGCCGCGATGCGCGCGCGCTGTTCCGGCCGTCTCGAGCAGTTCGCCGCCGAGCTTCAGCACGAGCGGTCCCGTCACAGCAGCGCCGTCCGTTCGTCGAAGCCGCACGCGACGTTGAAGTTCTGCAGCGCCTGGCCCGCCGCGCCCTTCACGAGGTTGTCGAGGCACGACGACGATCACCAGCCGGCGCGTGCCCGGATCGAGCCGCCAGCCGATGTCGCAGAAGTTCGTCCACGCGACATGCTTGATCTCCGGCAGCGCGTCGCCCGTGAGCCGCACGAACGGCTCGTCGATCGTACGCCGCCGTCGAACGCGTCGCGCGATCTGTTCCGGCGTCGTGCCCGGCGCGACCTTCACGTAGATCGTCTCGAGGATGCCGCGGTCGAGCGGCACCAGGTGCGGCACGAACGTGATCGACCGCGCCCAGCTCCTGCTCCATCTCCGCGACGTGCCGGTGGCCGAAGACGCCGTACGCCGACACCGACCCGTGATTCTCGGAGAAGTGCGTGCGATCGCTCGGCGCACGGCCCGCGCCGGAAATGCCCGACTTCGCGTCGATGACGACATCCGCCGACGCGTCGAGCAGCCCGGCCTTCGCGAGCGGCAGCAGGGCGAGCAGCGCCGCCGTCGGATAGCAGCCCGGGCACGCGACGAGCGCGCGCATTGCGGACGTCGGCCTTGTAGTGCTCCGTCAGTCCGTACGCCGCGCCGTGCGGCAGCGATCGCGTGGCCGGATACCAGCGCGACCGCGCGGCGTCGTCGCGGATGCGAAAGGCGCCGGACAGATCGATGACGCGCACGCCCGCGTCGACGAGCGGCGGCGCCAGCTCGGCCGCGGCCTGTTCGGGCACCGCGAGAAACGCGACATCGAGCGTCGCGAGGCGAGCCTCGCCCGATCGAGTGGCTCGACCTGACCGTCCCAGACGCGCGCCAGCCGGGGCAGCGGACGGGCCGCCGAATCCGGCCGAGGACGACATCGCCACGTCGAGCCGGGCCTGCGGATGCCGGGCCAGCAGGGCGACCAGCTCCTGCCCCGCATACCCCGTAGCGCCCGCAATGCCGACCCGTACTGGGATGAATACGTATTCACTAGAGAAAATTATTTATACAGTCCGTGAATCTGACGTCAAGGGGCCAACGTCTAATTTGTACCGTAAACACGTACGAATTTGCTGCGCCTGGCGTATGCAAGGCATGTATAATCGACTGGGCTGGTTGAATAAGTATGAAGTCCTGGAGGCAAGTCGCAGATTCTGGATGTGATCGATCATGAGGCCGTGGCGTCGCAGGAGGCGCTTCGGCAGAAGCTGGAGGTGCGCGGAATCGACGCCACGCAGGCCACGATCTCCAGAGATCTCAAGGACCTAGGGCTGGTCAAACGCGCGGGCGATGGGGCGTACGTCCGGCCAGGAGCCGAGCGGGCGAGTCCGGCGGTGAGCGAGCAGCTTCGCCGGGCCGTCGCCTCGCTCGTGCGGGACCTCGAGCGCGTCGACCAGTTGCTCGTGGTCCGGACCGATCGCGGTCAGGCCCAGGGCCTGGCCGAGTGGATTGACCGCGCCCAGCTTCCGCAGGTCGCCGGCACGGTGGCCGGCGACGACACGATTCTGCTGATCTGCCGCGGCGCCGAGGCCGCGCAGGGCTGGAGAGCAAACTCGCAGGGATGGTGAAGGGATAAGTGGCCAAGGGAACCAAGGGACGTTCGCCGGTGATTCGGAAGGTCGTGCTGGCCTACTCGGGCGGGCTCGACACGTCGGTCGCGATTGCCTGGCTGGCGGAGAAGTACGGCGCCGAGGTCGTCGCGGTCACGCGTCGATCTCGGCCAGGGGCGCGAGCTCGACGACGTGCGCGAGCGCGCGCTGGCGATCGGCGCGGTCCGCGCGCACGTGATCGACGCGCGCGACGAGTTCGCGCGCGACTTCGTGCTGCCGGCGCTGCAGGCCGGCGCGATGTACGAGGGGCGCTATCCGCTCTCGACGGCCCTCGGCCGTCCGCTGATCGCGAAATATCTCGTCGAAGTCGCGCGGATCGAGGGCGCGACCGCGATCGCGCACGGCGGATCCAGCAAGGACAACGACCAGGTCCGGATCGACGCCTCCGTTCGCGCGATCGATCCGTCCTTCGAGCTGATCGCGCCTGCGCGCGACGTGGGCATGACGCCGGCGGAGCAGATCGAGTACGCCCGCGCGCGCGGGATTCCCGTGCCGGCGTCCGCCGAGAGCCCGTACACGCACGGACGCGAACCTCTGGGGCCGATCGATTCAGTGCGGCGTGCTCGAGGATCCCTGGCAGGAGGCGCCCGAGGACATCTACGCGCATCACCAGGTCGCCCGCCGAGGCGCCCGACACGCCGGCGTACGTCGAGATCGAGTTCGACCGCGGCGTGCCCGTCAAGATCAACGGCATCGCGATGTCGCTGCCTCGAGCTCGTCGAGAGCCTCGAGACGATTGCCGGCACGCACGGCATCGGGCGCGTGGACATGGTCGAGAACGTCGTCGTCGGCACCAAGTCGCGCGAGATCTACGAGGCGCCCGCGGCCGTGGCGCTGCACGCGGCGCACCGCGAGCTGCAGACGTTCGTGACGCCGCGCGAGCTGGAGCGCCTGACGTCCGAGCTTGGCGTCAAGTACGCCGATCTCGTCTACAGCGGTCTGTGGTACTCGCCGACGCGCGAGGCGATCGACGCGCTGGTCGCGAAGGTGCAAGAGCGCGTGACCGGCACGATTCGTTTGAAGCTTTACAAGGGCGATTGCCGCGTCGTCGGCCGTCAGTCGCGATTTGGCATGTACGATCAGGACAGGCCCATCGACGATCAAGCCGAGGCGTTGGAGTCACGCCGCCGGCGCGAGCCGATCGGCACGTCATAGGCCGAGCGGCAGAGAGGCAGCATCGTGAGCACGCTGTGGTCCGGGCGATTCACGTCCGCGCCCGATCAGGACGTCTTCGAGTACGGCAAGTCGCTCTCCGTCGACCGCCGGCTCTTCGATGACGACGTCGCGGGCAGCCAGGCCTGGGCCGAAGCGCTGGCCAAGGCGGGCGTGCTGCAGGCGGCCGACGTCGCGGCAATCGTGCGCGGCCTCGACGAGGTCCGCGAAGCCGTTACGGCCGACCCGTCGCTGCTGACGCGGGCCGGGGACGAGGACGTCCACTCCTTCGTCGAGCGCGAGCTCGTCGCGCGAATCGGCGACGCGGGCAAGCGTCTGCATACCGGGCCGGTCGCGCAACGAGCAGGTGTCGGTGGACTTCCGCCGTATCTCCGGCGCCGCATCCCGCTGCTGCAGGCGGCGGTGGCCGGACTTGTCGACGCGCTGGCCGACCAGGCCGAGCGCGCCGGCCAGGCCGTGATGCCGTCGTACACGCACCTGCGCCGCGCCCAGCCGGTGCTCGTCGCGCACGTTTGGCTCGCCCACGCGGCCGCCTTCCGGCGGGATGTCGACCGGCTGGCCGCCGCCCGCCACGAGGCCGACGCGATGCCGCTCGGCTCGGGCGCCATTGCCGGCACGGCTACGACATCGACGTCGCATTTGCTGGCCGACCGTCTCGGGTTTCACGCGCGTCGCCGCCAACAGCATCGACGTCTCGGGCGACCGCGATTTCGTCGCGACGTTCCTCTACGCCTGCGCGATGACGATGGTCCACCTGAGCCGGCTGGCCGAGGACGTGATCCTGCTCTCGAGCGAGGAGTTCGCGTTCTTCGAGATCGACGACTCGGTCGCGACCGGATCGAGCCTGATGCCGCAGAAGAAGAATCCCGATCCGCTCGAGCTGGTCCGCGGCAAGGCCGGCCGAGTCGATCGGCATGCTGACCGGCTGGCTCGCGACGATCAAGGGCCTGCCGCTCGGCTACAACAAGGATCTGCAGGAAGACAAGGCGACGGCGTTCGAGGCGGAGGACACCGTGTCCGGCTGCGTGCGGACGACCGCCACCGTCGTCCGGACGCTCGGACTCCACAAGGCCGCGGCGCGCGACGCGGCCGCTCGGGCTGCTGCTCGCCACCGAAGTCGCCGACTACCTCGTCGGCCGGGGCGTGCCGTTCCGCACCGCTCACGAAGTGACGGGCCGGATCGTCCGCGATCTGTACGCCGCCGGGCGCGACTTCGGCTCGCTCGATCTGAACGACTGGCGCCAGTACCACGACGCGTTCGACGCCGGCGTGCTGCAGGCCATCACCCCGGAAGCCGCGGTCGTCGCGCGCCGGACGCCGCAGTCGACGAACCCCGACGCCGTCGCGGTCCAGCTCGCGGAAACCCGAGCCTGGCTCAATCGCGTCACGGGGCGCTGACCACCTCACTCATTCAGCGCAGTTAGTTTAGAAAACGTTCATTTGCGGGCAGTCGCCGATCGATCCGAACGGACCCCGGCCCTCTGCGTATAATTCCAGCACCGATCCGAATTCGCAGGAGGCCATGTGATGCAGCATTCATTCCGGCGGCTCGTGCCGGTGGCCGTCGCCGTCCTCGCCGCAGTGGCGACGATCACCGCCGCCGCGCCGCGCGTCACGTTCAGCGACACGAAGCTCAAGAACGGCCTGCGCGTGATCCTCGCCGAGGATCACAGCGCGCCGGTCTTTTCCATCGCGGTCACCTACAACGTCGGCTCGCGCGACGAGCGCAAGGGCCGCACCGGCTTCGCCCACCTGTTCGAGCACATGATGTTCAAGGGCTCCGAGCAGGTCGGTCCGGGCGAGCACTTCACCCTGATCTTCAACAACGGCGGCAACATGAACGGCACGACGAACGAGGACCGCACGCTGTACTACGACACGCTGCCGGCCAACCAGCTCGATCTCGCGCTGTTCCTCGAAGCCGACCGCATGTGGTCGCTCGACATCAACAAGGACAACCTCGACAACCAGCGGAACGCCGTCCAGGAAGAGCGGCGCCTCGGCATGGACAACCAGCCTACGGCAAGACGTTCGAAGCCATCAACGAGCTGGCGTACAAGAACCTTGCCTACGCGCACTCCGTGATCGGCTCGATGGCCGACCTGAACGCGGCTGACGTGTCGAGACGTGAAGGCGTTCTTCAAGACGTATTACGCGCCGAACAACGCGGTGGTGTCGCTCGTCGGCGACTTCAAGTCCGCCGAGGCGCTCGCGAAGATCCACAACTACTTCGACAAGATCCCGTCGCAGCCCGCGCCGCCGGCGGTGGACATGACCGAGCCGCCGCAGACCGAGGAGCGCCGCATGACGATCGACGACGCGCTGGCCAAGACGGCGCGCGTCGACATCGTCTAGCACGTTCCGCCGGGGGGCACGCCCGACGATGACGCGCTGAACGTCCTCGCCACGATTCTCAACGGCGGCCGCAGCTCGCGCTTCTACGACAGCCTCGTGCGCGATCGTCAGCTCACTGCCGGCGTGTTCGCGGGGCCGTCGAGCAACCGCGGGCCGAGCCTCTTTCAGGTGGGCGGCACGGTGCTCGTCGGCAAGGCCGTTGCCGATCTCGAAAACGGCATCTACGCCGAGATCGAGAAGGTCAAGACCGGGCCGATTGCCGACTGGGAGATCGAGAAAGCGCGCAACACGCAGAAGCGCAACTACGTGTTCGGCCTCGGCAGCTCGCTGCAGCGCGCGGTGCTCCTCGGCCAGTACGCGCTCTTCTACGACGATCCCAACCTCGTGAACACGCGCGCCGATCGGCTGAGCAAGGTCACGGTCGCCGACGTCCAGCGCGTCGCCCGTCAGGTACCTCGACGAAGGAGAATCGATCGGTCGTGATCACCAATCCCAAGCCGGCGGCCGCCGGAGAGGGAGGTCGCTGATGTCCATCACCAGACAGGCTCTCGTCGTGATTCCGTCGGTGCTGGTCGCCAGCGCGGTCGCGGTCGCGGGCGGCCAGGGCGCGCCGCCGCAGGCCCAGCAGAACAAGGCCGTCGTCATGAAGGGCCGGGCGCCCGTCTCGACGACCGTGCTCAAGCTGAACCTGCCGCGGCCCGTCGAAGCCGATCTGCCGAATGGCTTGCACCTGATGGTGCTCGAAGACCACAAGCTGCCGCAGGTGACCTTCCAGCTCATCATCCCCGGCGCCGGCGGCTACTTCGATCCGCCAGCCACGCCCGGTCTCGCGTCGATGACGGCGACGATGATGCGCGAGGGCACGGCGACGAAGAACACGCAGCAGATCGCCGAAGCGCTCGAGACCATGGCAGCGTCGCTCAGCGTGGGCGCCGGCATGAGCTCCACGGTCGCCTCGATGAGCGGATTGAGCCTCACGGAGAACTTCGACGCGACGTTCTCGCTGGCCGCCGACATCCTCCTGACCCCGAGCTTTCCGCAGGAGGAGTTCGATCGGTACAAGACGCGCACGCGAAGCGGCCTGACCCAGCAGCGGTCGAGCTCGGGTTTCCTGGCCAACGAGATGTTCTCGCGCGTCGTCTACGGCAACCATCCGGCGTCGCGCACGTCGGTGACCGCGGAAGCGCTCGACAAGGTCGACCGTGACGCGCTCCTGGCGTTCCACCGGGCGCACTACGTGCCCGATCACGCCATCCTCGCGATCGCAGGCGACATGTCAATGGCCGAGGCCCGCAAGCTGGCGGAAGCCAAGCTCGGCGCCTGGAAGAAGGCGGGCACCCCGGATCCGGTGGTGAGCGATCCGCCGCCGCTTGGCCCCGCCAAGGTGTACTTCGTCGCGCGGCCGAACTCGGTGCAGTCGAGCCTGTGGGTCGGGACGCAGGCCATTTCGCGGACGAGCCCGGACTACGACGCCGTCTCGGTGATGAACGCGGTCATCGGCGGCGGTCCGACGGGCCGGCTGTTCACCGATCTGCGCGAGGAGAAGGGCTACACGTACGGCGCGTACAGCAATCTGTCGGCGCTCCAGTATCGGGGCGCGTGGATCGCGTCGCTCGACGTGCGGACGGAAGTCACCGAGCCGGCGCTCCGCGACCTGATGGCCGAGATCGCGCGCATGCGCGACGAGGCGGTCCCGGACAAGGAGTTCCAGGACAAGAAGCGCGGCGTCGTCGCGGCGTTCGCGCTCCAGTTGGAGTCGCCGAGCGCCGTGCTGACCAACTACGTCACGAGCCGGCTGTACAAGCTTCCCGCCGACTACTGGGATCGGCTGCCTGAGCGGATCAACGGCGTCACGCAGGCGGAAGTGCAAGCCGCGGCGAAGAAGTACCTCGATCCGTCGCGCCTGCAGATCGTGGTCGTCGGCGAGCCGACGAAGATCGCCGAGAGCCTCAAGCAGTTCGGCACGGTGGAGACGTACGACACGAACGGCAAGCGGATAGGACAATAACGGCGTGCACCCGGCACGCTGCACCGCTACAGCGTGATCAGCCCGCGCTCCAGCGCGCGTCGCACGGCGTCCGTGCGGTTGTGCGCGCCGAGCTTGCCGCAGATCGACGCGACGTGAAACTTGACCGTCTGATCGCTGATCCCGAGGCGATCGGCAATCGCCTTGTTCGGCAGGCCCTCGGCAACCAGTTCCAGGACTTCAGTCTCACGCGGTGTCAGCGACTCCACCGGCACCGGTGCGTCATCGTCATTGGCGTCGCTGGCGCCGACTGGGGGCGCGAGCAGCCACGCGTCGGCGGCAAGACCGGCCGACCGCGCGGCGGCCAGCGTCGCCGCTTCGCCCGCGATCTCGACGCCGGTGCCGGCCAGGCGCTGGCGCAGCCGCCGACGTTCGTCTGGCGTGCCGACGAGGACGACGCGCATCCTATGAGATCGATCGCTCCCCAACGGTGACGGCGAGCGCCCGCTCGACGCCCCCGCGCAGCACGCGCAACGGCACCTCGCGCCCGACGCGATCTCCGCCGAGGAGCGCGAGCAGGCCTCCAGGCGATTCTACGGGCTGTCCGTCGAATTCCAACAGCACGTCGCCGATCATCAGGCCCGCCGTCTCCGCGGGACTGCCGGTCGAGACACCGGCGACCAGCAGGCCTGCGCGCTGGAGCTGCGCGGCGCCCTTGCGATCGTGCAGATGCACGGCCTGTCCGGCGATGCCGAGGTAGCCGCGCTTCGGCGTGCCGTCCTTGAGCAGACGCGCGGCGACGCTCCACGCGATCGACGCCGGAATCACGACGTGCAAGCCACGGATCTCGGCGGACGTGTTGATGCCCACCAGCGCGCCGCGGACGTCCACGAACGCGCCGCCGGCGAAGCCGTCGTGCATCGGCGCCGACGTGCGGATCACCTGCTCGATGCGGCCGCCGCGCCATGTCGGCAGCGGGCCGCCAATCACGGAGACCAGGCCGACGCTGGCGGTCACCGCGTTGCTCCACGAACGGGCGACGGCGAGGCCGAGATGGCCGACGCGTACCGGCGTTGGCGCGACGGCAACCGGGACCGCGTCGAGCCCGGCGACTTGCAGCACCACGAGTCCGCTCGCAGGATCCCAGCCCGCGAATTCGGCGTCGAGCGTCGCGCCGTCGGCCGCGCGTACCCGAACGTGGTCCTCGCGGCCGAGCGCGCGCGACGTCGCCACGACGACACCCGGGGCGTAGACCACGCCGCTGACGGGACGCCGCCGCCCCTGCACCTGCACGACCGCCGGAGCGGCCGCGGCAACCGCGTCGGCAAGTTGATCGGAAATCATCGTCACAGCAACATCACTCATGCCGCGAGTGTCGCAGAGCCGCGCGTCGGGAACATCCCCCGAATGGGCGGGCCACACTCTCGATCGCGGAAATATGATCGACTGGGGAGCGACGTATGCGTATTGCGGTCATTGGATCCGGCGTGGTCGGACAGACGCTGTCGAAAGGTTTCAAGGCGCACGGCTATGACGTGCGGATCGCGAGCCGCTCGCCGGAGAAGCTCGCGGAGTTCGCCAGGGCGACGGGCATCCGGGTCGCGTCGTCTGCCGAGGCGGCCGCCTGGTGCGAGGCGGCTGTGCTCGCCGTTCATGGATCAGCGGCGGAGAACGCGGTGCGGGAAGCCGGCGCAGACAATCTGTCGGGCAAGCCCGTGATCGATGTCACGAATCCGCTCGCAAGCGGGCCGCCGGAGGACGGCGTCGTCAGGGTCTTCACCGGTCCGAACGAGTCGCTGATGGAGCGGCTGCAGGCGGCGTTTCCGGCCGTGCATTTCGTCAAGGCCTTCAACAGCGTCGGCAACGGCGTGATGGTGAATCCCGCGTTCCCGGGCGGCCGGCCGACGATGTTCTACTGCGGCAACGACGCGGGCGCGAAGCAGTTCGCGGCGCGAGTCATCGACCAGTTCGGTTTCGACCCCGAGGACATGGGCACCGCGAAAGCCGCGCGCGCGATCGAGCCGCTCTGCCAGCTCTGGTGCATCACCGGATTCCTCGGCGGCGGGTGGCAGCACGCGTTTCGGCTCATGCGCCCCTCCAGAGCGTAGCGCGAACCAGCGGCTCGGCTAGCGCGGCGATCCAGCCGGCGGCTGCGGCGCCAGCGCGGCGGTCGGCAGGAACCGCGGCGCGACACGGCGTCTGGTGCCCTGCTCGTACGCGTACGCGAGCTTGATCAGCGTCGGCTCGCTCCAGGCGCGCCCGATGAACGAGATGCCCACCGGCAGGCCGAACACCTGTCCGGCCGGCACCGTGACATGCGGATATCCGGCGACCGCGGCCACGGTAGACGAGCTGTTCCCGGCGTAGTCGCCGTTCACGAGATCGGTCAGCCATGCCGGTCCGCCAGTCGGCGCGATCAGCGCGTCGAGATGGAACTTGTCCATCACGAAGTCGATGCCTTCACGCTGCGAGAGCCGGTGGTCCTTCTCGAGCGCCGCCAGGTACGCCTTGTCCGTCAGCGGTCCCTTCGCCTGCGCGCGCAGCATCAGTTCCTGCCCGAAGTACGGCATCTCCGTGTCGCGGTGTGCCTCGTTGAAGTCGATGATGTCCTTCAGCGAATGGACCGGCGCGTCCGGGCCGAGGCCGGTCAGGTACTTGTTCAGGTCCGCCTTGAACTCGTAGAGCAGCACCTCCAGCTCGCTGTCGTCGAACTGGCCGATCGTCGGGATGTCGGCCGGATCGACGATGACCGCGCCCAGCCGCTTGAGATCCTCAATCGCCCTCGTCATCACGGCGTCGACCGCGGGGCTGTACCCCATGAGTCGCTGACGGACCACGCCGAGCCGCGCGCCGGTCAGGCCGCGCGGGTCCAGAAACGTCGAGTAGTCCCGCGATCGCCTGGCGTCGCTCTCGCGGGTGGCGTCATCGCCGGGGTCGGTCCCACCAATCGCGCTGAGCACGGCCGCGGCGTCGGCCACGGTGCGCGCCATCGGACCGGCGGTGTCCTGGCTGTGCGCGATCGGAATGATGCCGCGTCGGCTGACGAGGCCGAGCGTCGGCTTGATGCCCACCAGGCCGTTGTTGTTCGACGGCGAGACGATCGAGCCATCCGTCTCCGTGCCGATCGCCGCCGCGCACAGGTTGGCGGCGGCGGCCACGCCCGAGCCCGAGCTCGATCCCGAGGGATTGCGATCGAGCGCGTACGGGTTGTGCGTTTGTCCGCCGCGTCCGCTCCAGCCGCTGGACGAGTGCGTGGATCGGAAGTTGGCCCATTCGCTCAGATTGGTTTTGCCCAGGATCACGGCGCCCGCGTCGCGGAGGCGCGCGACGATGAAGGCGTCGGCCGGCGGCTTCGACCCTTCGAGCGCCAGCGATCCGGCGGTCGTCTGCATTCGATCGCTCGTGGCGATGTTGTCCTTGATGAGGACCGGAATGCCGTGCAGCGGGCCGCGCGGACCCTTGGTCTTGCGCTCGGCGTCCAGCGCGTCGGCAATGGCGAGGGCGTCCGGGTTGATCTCGATGACGCTCGCGAGCGTCGGACCGTGCCGGTCGATCGCGTCGATGCGCGCGAGGTATTTCTCGGCGAGCGATCGTGCCGTGTCCTGTCCTTTCTCCATGCGCGCCTGCAGTGAGGCGACGGTCGCGCCTTCGAGGTCGAACTCGGCCGCCGGGGGCGTCGCCGGCGGCTGATTGCAGGCAGCCACGGTCATCCAGGCGGCGATGGCCCCGGCCCTCGCGGTCCCGCGCGAAACGAACATGAGGCGTCCTCCCACGGTGCTATGGTACTGGCAATCTCAATGGCGTACGTCTTTCCGCGCGACCTCGCCGATCAGGTGAGCGCTCGTTGGCACACGTTCGCGCCGGGCCAGGCGGGCGTCGGCCCGCCGCTGCCCGGTCCCGCACAGCTGCAGCATCTGCTCGAGACCGCGTTCTTCGCGAGCCTCGAGCGCGAGGAGGGACGCGACCTGCGATTCGTGCTGTGCTGCACGCCCGATCTCGCCGTCCTGCGCGATCGGCTCGGCGAGACCGTGCCGGTGGTGCCGCTCGAACAGCCGCGGTCCGTGACGGTGGACGAAATCCGATCGCTGGCGCCCGCCGTCAGCCCTTCGAATGCCGCGCTTCTCGTGCGCTGGCCGCTCGGCCGCGACGACGCGGAGGCGTGCGAGATCGCGGGCATCCTGCACGTCGGCGCCGCGCTCGCGCGCGCGCGCAGCGGGCGGTCGTTTCACTCGCCAGCCGCGCCCTCGGCGCTCGTGATCGAAGCCCGCGAGGCGGGCGAGCTCCACATCTATCATGGCAGCACCAAGCTGGCCGCCTGTCGCGGCGGCAACCTGCACGATCAGATCGCGTTCTCGGCGCTCGAGTTCCTGCCGATCAGCCAGATCCTCGTGCGCGGCGAGGAAGCGCTGCGGCCGGCGCTCGCGGCGCTTGAGGGCGATCCGCCGGCGGATCTGGCGGATTTTCTCTGGACCGCGTTGTTGAACACGATCCTTTGCATCGTCAACGGCGTCCGCGAGCACGGTCACGGCGGCACCGTCCTGCTGGTGGCGCCCGGATCCGAGCGGGCGCTGCCCGTGCGGGTCAAGTACGCCGTGGATCCCAACGCGCGGGTGCTCGCTCAGCGGTTCGTCCGGTTCTTCAATGTCGGACACACGCTTGCTGATCACCATCGCCGGCGCGGGCGGAGCCGTGGCGCGAGTGGAGCGGCGGCACTTGCCACGCTGCAAACCGCGGCCGCGGCCGCTGACGCCGACCTCGCCGACGCGGCCGATCTGGTCTCGCGGTGGTCGGCCGTGGACGGGGCAGTGATCCTTCGATCCGATCTGCGGGTGCTGGGTTTTGGCGCCGAGATCGTGCTCGATGCGGCGGCCCCCGTCAGCGCCTACGAGGTCATTGACGTCGCTGATGGGGGCGACAGAACGCGCCCGCGGCCCCGCGTGGACAGCGAGAGCTTCGGCATGCGCCATCGCTCGGCTCTGCGGTGCGTCGCCGTCGCCGACCACACGGCCGCGTTCGTCGTCTCGCAGGACGGTGATGTGTGCCTCTTCTGGAAGCAGGATGGGCAGGTCTTTCTGAAACGTGCCGTGAACACCGCCAATCCCAACGTCGTTGGAGCTTGACATGGAAAATGGGGGAAATGGGTGAATGGGTGAAACGGGTGGATGGGGTGAATTAGAGATTGCGTCCCGGGCGCAGGTGACGTATCTAATGACCCTCCCCACGACCAGTCCCAGCCGCGCGCTATACAGCGGGTGGTTCAGCTTGGAGGCCCTATGGCGAAGCGCTCCCTGATCCTGGCCGGCGGCGGCCTGAAGGTCGGGTTTCAGGCCGGTGTGCTGCAGGTGTGGCTCGACGAAGCCGGAATCACGTTCGATCACGCCGACGGCGCCAGCGGCGGGTGCTTCAACCTGGCGATGTACTGCCAGGGCATGTCCGGCAAGCAGATCGCGGACAACTGGCGCGACTACGATCCGTTCCTGCCCGCGGCGCCGAACTTCGCCGGGCCGGGCGAGTTCGCGCACCAGCAGTCGTTCTTCACCATGGACGCGATGCGGCGCAGCGTCTTCCCGAAGTGGGGCCTCGACTGGAACAAGATCCGGGCCGGCACGCGGCTGGGCACGTTCAACCTCTGCAATTTCTCCAAGAAGCGCCTCGAGGTCGTGACCAACGCCGGGATGGACGAAGACCGGCTCGTGAGCTCGGTGTCGCTGCCGGTCTGGTTTCCGCCGATCAAGATCGACGGCGATCTCTACATCGACGCCGTCTACTTGACCGACGCCAACGTCGCGGAAGCCATCCGGCGCGGCGCCGATGAAATCTGGGCGATCTGGACGGTCAGCACGCGCGATGAGTGGCGGCCCGGGTTTGTCGAGCAGTACTTCCAGATCATCGAGACGGTCGCCGACGGCAACTTCTTCAGCATCTGGGATCGGATCGACAAGAACAACCAGGCCATCGCGGCAGGCAACGCCGGCGAGTTCGGGCGCACCATCACCCTGAAGCTGCTGCAGGCCGAGGTGCCGCTGCATTACCTGTTCAACCTCTCGCGCGACCGGATGGTCGAGGCCGTCAACCTTGGCGTCGAGACCGCGCGGGCGTGGTGCCGGGCGCAGGGCGTGGCCCTGGGCGCGCCGGTGACGCCTCCGTCACCGCCGCAGCCGCGCACGACCCTGCAGTTCGGCGAGCAGATGAAAGGCTTCGTCGCGCCCGCCGCGGAATTCCAGGCGGGCTTCGACCTCGGCAAGGCGCAGAACAAGAAGCTCGACGTGGACCTGACGATTCGCACCGAGGACGCCGACGCGCTCATCACCGATCCCAACCACCTGATGACCGTCACCGGCTTCGCGGATTCGCCCTGGCTCGGCGGCAAGGTGCCGATCGACTCGGGGGAGTTCAACCTGCTCGTGAGCACCGTGGATCCGCGGAAGAAGGAGATGCGCTACCGGATTTTCGTGCACCACACCGACGGCACGGAGCGCACGATTTCCGGCGTCAAGCACGTCGCAAGCGACGGCGGCATCACGGACATCTGGGACGACACGACGACGCTCTTCACGTCGATCTACCGCGGACACGTGCTGGCCGCCGACCAGCCGACCGCGGACCAGATGGCGACCGGGATCATCCGCATCGGCCTCTTCGAGTTCATGCAGGAGTTGACGACGTTCCGCGTCACCGGGCCGACGCCGGCGGCGAGGCTGAACGCGCTGACGCGATTCTCGACGCTGTTTCTCGGCAAGCTGCTCGACGTCTACGGCGGCTTTCTGAGCACCTCGTAGGCGGGAGCCGGCCATGGACGCAGACGTCATCGTCATCGGCTCCGGGTTCGGCGGCGCGGTCACGTCGTGCCGTCTCGCGCAAGCCGGCGCGAAGGTGATCGTGCTCGAGCGCGGGCGCGAATGGGGTCCGGACACCTTTCCGCGCAAGCCGACGGATCCCTGGGTGTTCGATCCGAACGACCCCGCCGCGTTCAACGGCTGGTTCGACATGCGGATCTTTCCGCACATGACGGTCGCGACCGGCGCGGGCATCGGCGGAGGGTCGCTCGTGTACGCGAACATCTCCGTCGAGGCCAACCGCGATACGTTCGACGCCGGCTGGCCGCCCCAAGTGACCTACGCAACGCTGGCGCCGCACTACGCCGAGGTCGGACGGATGATGGAGATCACGCCCGTGCCCGAGCCGCAGTGGCCGGAACGGACGAAGCTGCTCAAGGACGCCGCGGTGGCCGCCGGCTGGGGCGCACGCTTCCGTCCGCTCGGCATCGCGGCGCGCTTCGACCCGACGTGGTCGTACGACCTGCCCGATCCTCACAATCCGGCGAAGTCGAAGCCGGAAACCAACATCCACGGCGTCCAGCAGGGCACGTGCGTGCACCTCGGCCAGTGCGACATCGGCTGTCCGGTGAAGGCGCGCAATACGCTCGACTTCAACTACCTCGCGGTGGCCGGCAAGGCTGGAGCGGACATCCGGCCGCTGCACGTCGTGCGAGGCCTCAAGGCGATCGCGGGCGGGTACGAAGTGAGCGTCGATCAGATCGATCGCGGCGCGCTCAAGCCGCTCACGCTGACGGCGAAACGCGTGATCGTCGCCGGCGGGTCGATCGGATCGACCGAGCTGCTGCTGCGATCGAAAGCGGGCCTCCCCAACCTCAGTCTGCGCCTCGGGCGGGGCTGGAGCAGCAACGGCGACTTCCTGACGCCGGCGATCCATCCGCTCCGCGACGTCAAGCCGACGCGGGGACCGACGATCACCGCGGCCATCGACCTGTTGGACGGCGCGTATCAAGGCCAGTCGATCTTCATCGAGGACGGCGGGCTGCCCGATCCCGCGGCCGACCAACTGCGCGCGCGATCGGGCGACCCCAACAACGACGAGTTCATGCAGCGCGTCACGGCGACGCTGCTGCCCGTCCTCAGCGCGATCGACGTCATCCGGCACGTCATGCCGTGGTTCGCGCAGTCGCGCGACGCGGCCGACGGCGTGATGACGCTCCAGAACGGCCGCCTGGCGCTCGACTGGGACGTCACCGCCTCGAAGCCGACGATCGACGCCGTCGTCTCGGCTCATCAGAAGCTTGCGCAGCTCACCGGCGGCTTCGCGCTCACGCCGCTCACGTGGACGATGGGCGGCGATCTCCGTCACGCCGCACCCGCTCGGTGGCTGCAACATGGGCACGTCGGCGGCGACCGGTGTCGTGGACTACAAGGGCGAGGTGTTCGGCCACCCCGGACTCTACGTCGCCGACGGCGCCATCGTGCCGAAAGCGCTCGGGCTCAACCCGTCGCGCACGATCGCGGCGCTCGCCGAGTTCATCGCCGCGGACCTCGTGCCGCGCCTGTGACCGATGTGCCGGTCGCGAAGGATCGAAGCGGCCTGACATGACGATCGAAGTCGTCGCCGATGTGGTGGCGAGCCTGCTCGTCGTCGGGTTCGTCATCCTCCTCGGTCTACGCCTGCGCCGCCGCCGGACCGGCATCGGCACGGCAGCCATCGGCTCGATGTACGATTTGCTGTCAGAGGACAAGCGCAACGCCGTCGAGATCATCGTGGAAGGCGCGGCGGAAAAGCGCCGGCCGGAGTACCCCGATGACACCGACCCACCGGATCGTCCGGCGGAGCGCGGCGCGGGGGAGGCCGGACATCGTGATTCGCAGGATTGAGATTGCCATCGGCATGCTGGTCTGTCTCGCGGCCGTGGCGGCGGCGGCCGTCCAGGCGCGCGCGACGACGCCCGCCGCGGACGACCGCGCGATCGCGGCGTGGATCGACGCGCACAACGACGCGGCCCTCGCGCTGCTCGAGCGCGTCGTCAACATCAACAGCGGGACGGACAACCTCGCGGGCGTGCGGCAGGTCGGCGCGGTCTTCAAGGCCGAGTTCGACGCGCTCGGATTCACCACGACCTGGGTGGACGGCGCCGCGTTCAAGCGCGCGGGCCACCTGGTGGCGACGCATCCGGCGCCGGGCCGCAAGATTCTCCTCATCGGTCATCTCGACACCGTGTTCCCGGCCGACAGTCCGTTCCAGAAGTTCGAGCGACTCGACGCGAACACGGCCAGAGGCCCGGGCGTCATCGACATGAAGGGCGGCGACGTGATCATCGTCCAGGCGCTGAAGGCGCTCGACGCCGCAGGCCTGCTGAAGACGATGAACGTGACGGTCGTCATGACCGGCGACGAAGAGGACAGCGGACGGCCGCTGTCGGCGGCACGTGCGGCGCTCGTGGACGCCGCGAAAGGGGCCAGCGTCGCGCTCGGCTTCGAGGACGGCGACGGCAACCCGTCGCACGCGGTGGTGGCCCGCCGAGGCACGACCGGCTGGGTGCTGACCACGACCGGCACGCCGGCGCACTCCTCCCAAATCTTCAGCCCGGACGTCGGCTACGGCGCAGTCTTCGAGGCCGCGCGCATCCTCGATGGCTTTCGCACGAAGCTCGCGGGCGAGGTCCATCTCACGTTCAACCCCGGGGTGATGCTCGGCGGCACGTCCGTCGACTTCAACAGCACCCAGGCGCGCGGCACCGCCTTCGGTAAGACCAACGTCGTCGCCGAGCACGTGACCGTGGCCGGCGACCTCCGGGCGCTGACGCGCGATCAGTTTGCGCAGGCGCGAAAGACGATGGAGGAGATCGTCGCGGCGTCGCTGCCGCGCACGTCGGCGACGATCGTGTTCGACGAAGGTTATCCGCCGCTGGCGCCCACGCCGGGCAACAGCGAGCTGCTCGAGCTCTACGACTCGGTGAGCCGCGGGCTCGGGCTGGGCGCGGTCGAAGCGGTGAGCCCGGACAAGGCCGGCGCCGCCGACGTGTCGTTCGTCGCGAGCGAAGTGCCGATGATCATCGACGCGATCGGCCTCAAGGGCCACGACGATCACACGCCGGGCGAGACGGCCGATCTCTCCACGCTGCCGGTGCAGACGAAACGCGCGGCGGTCACGCTCGCGAGGCTGGCCGCGGGCGCGTCGAAGTAGGGCGCGCCGTCAGGCCGGGGCGCCGGCCGTTTCCGTCGATCCAGCGCCGGCCGGCCGGGTGATCCACCAGACGATGCCGATCGCCACGACGAGCAGCAACGACGCGAGCAGGAACGGCGCGCCGGGCAGGTGCCAGTTCTGCCGCTCGCCGATGAAGGACGCGAAGGTCAGCGAGAAGACCGCCGGCCCGATGATGCCGGTGATCGTCACCACGCTCGTGAGCGCGCCCTGAAGCTGGCCCTGCTCGTTCGGCCCGACCCGCCGCGTCATCAGCCCCTGGGCGGACGGGCCGTACAGCCCCCACAGCGACATCACCAGGATGCCGAGGACGAAGCGCGTGCCAGTCGTCGCGAGACCGTAGATGAGGAAGGCCGACACGCCGAACGTCAGCCCCGTGAGAAGCGTGCGTCGCTCGCCAAGGCGGGCGACGATGGGCCCGACGAGTCCGCCCTGCACGATCGACGTCATGACGCCGACCATGCCGAGCGCGAGGCCGACGGTGAAGGTGTCCCAGCCGTAGCGGTAGCCGGTGTAGAGCACGAAGACGTTCTGCAGCGACTGGTGCGCCATGTAGTACAGAAAGTGCACCGCGGCAAAGCCCATCAACTGGCGATGCGTGCGCAGCAGTTTCAGCGCGCCCCAGGGATTGGCGCGTCGCCATGAGAACGCCATGCGCCGGTCCGGCGCGAGCGACTCCGGCAAAACGAACAGGCCGTACATCGCGTTGGTGAGGCTGAGGCCGGCCGCGACCCAGAAGGGCAGGCGCGGACCGCCGCGGCTCAGCACCCCGCCCAGCACCGGACCGACGATGAAGCCGACACCGAAGGCCGCGCCCATCAGGCCGAACGACTTCGCGCGGCGTTCGGGGGGCGTGACGTCGGCGATATAGGCAAACGCGGCGGGCACGCTCGCCGACGTGACGCCCGAGATCATCCGGCCGACGAACAGCCAGCGGAGCGTCGGGGCGAGCGCCATCAGGATGTAGTCGAAGCCCAGGCCGAAGTTCGACGCGAGCACGACGGGCCGGCGGCCGAAACGGTCTGAAATCGATCCCAAGATCGGCGCGGCGAAGAACTGGATGCCCGCCCACACCGTGCCGAAGAGCGCGAGCGTGGTCGCCGCGCGCGCCGTGTCGCCGCCTCGGAAGTCCTCGATCAGACGAGGCAGCACGGGGATCACCATGCCGAGCGCCAGCATGTCGAGCAGGACCGTGATGAGGATGAAGATCACCGCGGCGCGGCGGACGGGAGTCGTAGTGTCGGTCATGACGCGGGCGGGACTCGACGGAATCTAACACAGCGGCCGAAGCGCGTCTCATGGCAAAATCGGAAGGACGCGCCGCTCCGGGGCGCGGACAGCAGGCCGGCGTGCCCCTCAGTCATCTGATTGCCGTTCGTACGTTTCTGAATCGCATCGAGGCCGAGCTCGCGCTGACCGCGCTGCAGGCCGCGGGCATCGACGCCGTGCTCTCGCGCGACGACTGCGGCGGGGTCCGTCCGTCGCTCTGGCTCAGCGGGATCGAACTGCTCGTCCGGCGCGAGGACGTCGCGCGCGCCCGCGATGTGCTCGAGCTCCCCGCGTTTCAGTCGGTCGCGCGCGATCAAGCAATCGGTGAATGACTGAATGTGTGAATGAGGAAATGGGTGAATGGGTGAATGAGGAATGAGGGAATGAGCGTGTACGATTTCACGGCGACGTCCATCGCCGGCGTGCCCGTGTCGCTTGGTGAGTATCGTGGCAGGACGCTGCTCATCGTCAACGTCGCCAGCGCCTGCGGCTTCACCCCGCAGTACGCGGGCCTCGAGGCGCTCTACCGCAAGTACAAAGACGACGGCTTCGTCGTGCTCGGGTTTCCGTGCGATCAGTTCGGCCATCAGGAACCGGGCACCGACGAGGAGATCCGACGCTTCTGTTCGACGACCTACGACGTCACGTTTCCGCTGTTCAGCAAGATCAACGTGAATGGACCGGACGCGCATCCGCTCTACGTCCACCTGAAGTCCGAGAAGTCCGGCCTGTTCGGCCTGTCCGCCATCAAGTGGAATTTCACGAAGTTCCTGGTCGATCGGGACGGGGCCGTGATCAGGCGGTACGGGTCGTCGGACGCGCCCGTGGCGATCGAAAAGGATCTGCGCGCGCTGCCCGGCTTCCTCGCGGCGGCCCCCGCCGAATTGGAATGAGCGACGCGGCCGTTCACCGCGTGTACCTGTTGCATCACGCCGACGCGGTCGGACCCGAGGTCGATCCGCAGCGCCCGCTCTCCGCCGACGGCGTGGTTCATGCGGGACGACTGGCCGAGCAGGCGCGCGCGCGCGGCTGCGCGCCGGCGGCGATCTGGCACAGCGGCAAGCTTCGCGCGCGGCAGACCGCCGAGCCGTTCTGGCGCCTCTGCGCGCCGTTCGCCGATTTCAAGATGGTGCGCGGCCTCCTCCCCGACGACCCGCCGGAGATGCTGTACCTCGCGGTGCAGGCGGAGACGCGCGATCTGCTGGCCGCCGGCCACATGCCGAACATCGCCGCGCTGCTTCGCCGATTCGTGGGCGACGCGGCCACGTTCCCCCTGCACGGCCTGGTGGCGATTGAATCGAACGACGAGGGTGTGAGCTGGACTGAGCGCTGGCGGCTGTCGTGACGAAACGGGCGCGCGACTGCGCGCCGGCGGCTACCGCTGCGGATCGCGTTCGATGAGAATCGTGAGGGGCGCCGTCAGCCGGACGGTGAGCGGCGTGCCCGCGGCAAACGTCGCGTCGTTGCGGCCGCCCGCGGCTACGGCGGCCGTGCCGCCAGCGGCACCGGCGGTCGATCCGATGACCGCGCCCTTCTTGCCGCCGATCACCGCGCCCAGAATGGCGCCAATCGCCGCGCTGGCGCCGACCTTGGACGTCGCTTCACCGGTCGGCGAGTCGCCGTCGCGAAAGATCGTCTCCGTCTGAATCGTCTGCCGGGTGTTGTCCGCCAGCACGAGCGTCGTGAAGCGGATGCCGAGCCGCGCGCGGTCCTTGAACTTGCCGCCCCGTTCGACGAGCGTGACGTTGCCCTCGAGCCGCGAGCCGGACGGAATCGCCGTGTGCCCGCTCACGACGAGGTCGCGCGAAACGTGAGCAGTGACCTTGTCCTCGACGCGCGCCGTGTCGCTCGAGAGCGCGGAATCCAGGTGGATGCCGATCACCGAGTTCTCGGTCACCGTCAGCTCTTCGAAGTGCGGTTTCGGCGCTTCGACGACCGGGCCGTCGACGGGCGGAGGCGGCAGGAGCGTGCCAACAGGCGGCGTGGACACCGGGAGCGGTGCCGGAGTCGGCGCCGATTCGGCCGGCGGCGTTGGGACGGCGGCCGGCGTGTCCGGTTTCGTCGACGGCGCTGGTGCCGCCGGCTGGGGCTTCGGCGCGTCACCGTGTCGCTTCGCTGCCGGCGACTCCGATACCACCGGCGCGGGCCGACTGATCTCAGCCGGCGCGGGTTCAGTCGCCGCTGGCGCGGGCGTTGCCAGCGCGTCGCTGGCTGCGGGCCGCGCTGCCGAGACAGGCGGTGTCGCGGCGGCGCCCTGGGCAGGTGCGCTCATGCGCGTGGCCACAAAGCCACCCACGCCGGCGGCTGCGATGCAGCCGGCGCCGACCGCGGCGAGAATCACTGCCCTGCCAGACATAGCCGCCTAAGGGTTGAGCAAGGGGCGTACCCGTACGTATTTTCGACCTTTCCGCCCGCTTTCCTCAAGGCGGGGCGCCTGACTTCCCCGGGGAGGACAGCCCGCGTCACCCCGAAGCCACAGTACAATCATGGGACCCGCGGTTCCCCCGGCAATTGCGGTCCATCTACTTGGCCCGAATTCCGCATTGGGGGATTTGTGCAACTCGGCAAAACCGCGTGTCACGGAGCGCTTCCCATGCGAATCGTCCTCCGGTGCCTCCTCTCGTTGTTCGTGCTCCTGGGTCCGCTGGTGGGTCGAGCGTCCGCGGTGACGATCCAGGAGTTGCTCGACTACAAGGACAAGCTCAGCGACGACATCCTCATCGCGCTCATCGAATCGGACGGCTCGGTGTTCCATCTGTCGATCGGGGACGTCGCCGCGCTCCGCGACAAGGGGCTGAGCGAGCGCGTGATCCTCGCGATGCTCAAGACGGCGAAGAGGCCGGTGGCCGCCGTCCAGCCGGCGCCAGAACCCGTCGCGCCGGCCGAGGGCACCCCGGTGCCCGGCGTGTACTTCAATCCCACCGACCAGTCTGGGGCGCCGGTGGAAACCATGGAAGGACAGCCCGCGCCTGCGCACAAGACGACGGCGCCGGTCGTCGTCAACGTGAAGCAGGAAGTGACGCAGCACGTCGATCAGCCCGCCGCGCAACCGGCGTACCCGTACGGTTATCCGTACGGCTATCCGTCCTACTACGGCGGCGTGATCATCGGCGCGCCGATCGTCACTCGTCCGGTGTTGGCGCCTGCGCCGGTGTACTGGGGCTGGGGCGGGCAGCGGCGACCGGACAGTTGGCAGCCGCTCCCGAGCGAGCGGATCCAGCCGAAGACGGTCACGACGTCGCCCAAGACGGTGACCACGTCGCCCAAGACCGTGACCACGCCCAAGGGCGGCGGGGGAGTGTAGCGCGGACGCCGGGCGGGCTGAGCAAGGGCGGCGGGCTGGCGATGCCGAAATCGTTGTTCTGAATCAGGATCGCCGCGACTCCACACCGCCGCCAAAGTGCGGTTGCCTCGGAGTCGGGCTCGAGAGTCGATTGTTCTCAAATCGATTGTTCACCAGCGTCAGGTGCGCGACAGCCCGCCCGCCAGAATTGCTTCGATCATTGAAGAACGCAAACAGAGAAGGTGTCCTGGCCACGTCATTGCCACTGAACACTGCATCCTGCCAGCCGGCGGCGTAGTACGCGCCAATGCCGGCGACGCCCGCCGAGTAGATGTGATTGTCGGTGATTGTGGCGTTCAAAGGCGTAGCGGCCTCCACGTTCTCGATGCCGCTGGAGCCACACGCGCAGGCTACGAAAAACGGTGCGGAGCCGGGTGACCGAGGCTTGGGTGACCGGGACCCAAGCCGAGCGCGCCAAGACGAACGCGGTGCCGCGCCGTTTTTCCGGCTCGTCGAGCCGGAGGGCGGCCCGACGTGCTACGCCCAACCGGAAAACGCAGCAAGCCTACGATTCCGGCCGTTGCCGGCTACCTGTGCTATAACGGCCGCGTGTTGGCAGCTCAGCCGCACCAGGGAGGCAAGATGAAGGCACCAGTTCAGACCGTCCGGCGGCTCACCAAGCCGCTCATCGTCGCGACCGCGTTGATGATGACGGTCGGCATCACCGCGCCGCGCGCCATCCACGGCCAGTCGAAGCCGGCCGCCGCGCCAGCGCAGAAGCTGGACGAGGAGTACACGAAGAAGATCGTCGATCTGACGCCGGACAAGCGGATCCTGACCGACGTCGTCGATCACATGCCGCTGCCGGCGGATCCGAAGGTGCCGTCGCCGCTGAAGTTCCTCGGCTACATTCCCGGCGAGAACGGCAAGCTGACCTACAGCAAGGACGTCTACGAGTACCTCGACGCGCTCGAGAAGGCGTCGCCGCGCGTGAAGCTGCTGGTCGATCGGCAAGACGGAGGAGGGCCGCGACATGCGCGCGCTGCGCGATCGCCGACGAGGCGACGATCAAGCGACCTCGCAGCACTACAAGGACATCACGGCGCAGCTCACCGATCCGCGCAAGACGCCTGACGCGGTGGCGAAGCAGCTCATCGCGACGGGCAAGCCGATCTACTGGGCGACGGGCAGCATCCACTCGCCCGAGACGGGCAGCGTCGAGATGCTGATGGAGCTGGCGTACCGGCTCGCGATCGACGACTCGCCGTTCATCCAGGAGATCCGCAACAACGTCATCATCGTGCTCACGCCGACGACCGAGGTCGATGGCCACGATCGCGAGGTGGACAACCAGCGCGCGCAGCGCAGCGGACCAGCCGTCGCCGTCGATGGTCTACTGGGGCAAGTACGTCCAGCACGACAACAACCGCGACGGCATCGGCAAGGGCCTCAAGCTCTCGCAGAACGTGCTGGCGGCGTTCCTCGACCTGCATCCCACGGTGCTGCACGACCTGCACGAGTCGGTGAACCTGCTCTACGTCTCGACCGGGCACGGGCCCGTACAACCCGATCGTCGATCCCATCCAGGTCAACGAGTGGTGGTGGCTGGCGCAGAACGAGATCATGGAGATGACCAAGCGCGGCGTGCCCGGCGTGTGGACCTACAACTACTACGACGGCTGGGTGCCGAACTACATGTTCTGGATCGGCGTCACGCACAACTCGATCGGCCGCTTCTACGAGACGCAGAGCGGCGGCGCCAACGTCTCGACGCCGGCGGCGACGAGCCGCGAGTGGTACCGCCCGAATCCGGAGCCGGGCGACGTCAAGTGGACCTCGCGCGCCAACGTCAACATGCAGCAGTCGGCGCTGCTCATCACGCTCAACACGGTCGCGGCGCAACCACGAGAAGTACCTCGAGAACTACTACGCGAAGATGAAGCACCAGATCGAGCTGGGCAAGACGACGGCGCCGTACGCGTACGTCATCCCGGCCGATCAGCGCAAGCAGCGCCGACGTCGCCGACCTCATCAACATCGTCCGGCGCGAAGGCGCGGACATCAGCGTCGCGTCGTCGCGCGTTCAAGGTCGGCAGCACCGAGGTCAAGGCCGGCGACTACATCGCGCGGATGGACCAGCCGTATCGCGGCATCATCGAGATGTACCTCGGGCATGCAGTGGTACCCGCCCACGAACCCGCGGCCGTACGACGACACCGGGCTGGTCCATCCCGCTGCTGCACAACATCAAGGTCGATCGCGTCGACGACAAGGCGATCCTCGATCAGCCGATGACGACGATGACCGCGAACGCGAAGGTCACCGGGTCGATCACCGGCACGGGCGGCACGATCGTGATCGATCACACCACCGACAACGCGCTGATGACGTTCCGCTTCAAGAACGCGTCGACGAAGATGTCGGCGGCCGAGCAGGCGTTCGACCTGGGCGGCCATCACTTCGCGCCCGGCGCGTTCGTGATCCCGAACGCCAACCGCGCGGCGCTCGAGCCGCAGATCCGCGACATGGGCCTGCAGGCGTGGGCGATCCGACGCGCGCCGAGCGTGCCGATGCACGAGCTGACCGTGCCGCGCATCGGCTACATCCACTCGTGGCAGAGCACGCAGGATGAGGGCTGGGTCCGCCTGGGCCTCGACATGTACAGGATCCCCTACACGTACTTCGGCGACAACGAAGTGCGGAAGGGCAACCTGCGCGCGCAAGTACGACGTGATCCTGTACCCGAGCGCGCCGCGTGCAGATCGACGGGCCGCAGGCGCAGGCGCCGCAGGGCGGCACGCCGCAGCCGTACAGGCCGACGGCCGCGACGCCCAACGATCGCGACCGCGCCGGATCAGACCGACGACCGCCGCGGCGGCCTCGGCCGTGACGGCTTGCAGGAGCTCGCAGAAGTTCGTCGAAGCCGGCGGCGTGCTCATCACCGAGGGACAGACGACGCAGGCGCTCGTCGAGTACCGGATGGCGCCGGGCGTGACCGTCGAGGACGACGAACGGCCTCTACGTGCCGGGATCGGTCATCAAGACGCTGCTCGGCGACAAGACGAGCCCGATTCTCTACGGCTACGACCAGAACGCGCTCGCGGTGCTGATCAAGAACGGGCCGGTGCTGAACGCCGGTGGCGGCAGGCGGGGGATTTGGCGGATTTGGCGGCGGGCGCGGTGGCCGCGGCGGACGTGGCGGCCTTCCGGAAGGCGTGGGCGGCGGCGATATGCAGCCGATGTCCACGCCCGCGCAGTTGACCACGCTCGAGGGCGGCGCAGCGCCGGCGCCCCCGGGCACGGTCACGGCCGGCGCGGGCCGCGGTGGCCGCGGCGGTGGCTTCGGCGGCGGCGCGCCGGGTGAAGCGCCGGCGGGCCGTGGCGGCGGACGCGGCGCGGGTGGCGGCGGTCGCGGTGGACGAGGCGGCGGCGCCGCGGCGCCAGCGGCGTCCGGGCCGCGCGTGCTGCTCTCGTACCCGAGCGACGCGAACGATCTGCTGCTCTCCGGCGAGCTGGTCGGCGGCGACCAGCTCACCGGCAACGCGGTCGTGGTCGATTCGCCGCTCGGCAAGGGCCACATGGTGCTCTTCGCCAACCGGCCGTTCTGGCGCAACGAGCCGCACGGCAACTACTTTCTCTGGTTCAACGCGATGCTCAACTGGGATCACCTGGACGCGGGCAAATAGACGGGTACGTCAGGTACGCGGGTACGCGGGTACGTCAGGTCCCAGGAACGAGCTGGCGCTGGTCAACTCTTTTCCTTTTGGAGGAAGGTGACAAGCGACAGGTGGTTCCTTGGACCCGACGTACCGGCGCACCCGCGTACCCTGACGTACCGGTGCCGATGCTGGCGGTGGCCAAGTCTTTTCTCTTTGGAAGAAGCTGAGATGCGTCAGTTCGTTCCTTGGACCCGACGCACCGGCGTACCCGCGTACCTGACGTACCTGTCATCCGATGTTGACGCGCGATAGCTCGTTCCTCGGACCCGACGTACCCGCGTACCCGCGTACCTGACGTACCCGTCAAATGTCCTCCGTCCTCGTCCTTGGCGCCGGCGTGATTGGCGCCGCCATCGCTGAAGAGCTTTCGCATCGCGGCGCCCGGGTGCAGGTGCTCGACATGCGCGCCCCCGGCCGTGGCGCGTCGCAGGCATCGGCCGGCATCCTCGCGCCGTTCATCGAATCGCACGGCAGCCCGACCCTGCTCGCGCTCGGTAAGCGCAGCCTGGAGATGTACGACGCGTTCGTCGCGCGCGTGGCGGACGCGAGCGGCCTCGGGATCCAATACTCGCGTTGCGGGACCGTCGAGGTCGCGCTGCACGAAGACGATGCCGCGCGGCTGCGCGCCGCCAAAGCCATGCTCGACGCGGCGGGCATCGCCAGCGAATGGATGGACCTGGCAGCGCTTGCGTCAATGGAGCCGGCGGTCACGCGGTCCGCGGTGGGCGGGCTCTTCTCGCCCGTCCACGCATTCGTGGCCGCGTCCGAGCTGGTCGCGGCGCTGATTTCGAGCGCCCGATTTGCCGGCGCCGTCTGCGAGGGTGGTGTCGAGGCCGCCGAAGTCGTGCCGACCGATCGCGGCGTGACCGTGCGTGCGGGAACGCGGACCTACGAGGCCGACCACGCCGTGATCGCCGCCGGCAGCTGGTCGTCGCGTATTCGCGTGAAGGGCGTGACGCCGCCGCCCGTGCGTCCGATCCGCGGTCAACTGCTGCACCTTGCGTGGCCGGACGCTCGCTCCCTGCCGCGTCGCGTCGTGTGGGGCCCTGATTGCTACACGCTGCCCTGGTCGGACGGGTCGCTGCTCGTGGGCGCGACAGCGGAGGACGTGGGTTTCGACGAGCGATCGACCGTGGAAGGCGTCAGAGGTCTGATGACCGCCGTCGAGGCGCTGCTGCCGCAGGCCTCGCAGGCCTCGGTTGAAGGCGTGCGAGTGGGGCTGCGTCCCGCCACGCCGGATCACCTGCCCGCGATTGGCCCCTTCGCGCGCGCGCCGCGGGTCGTCGTCGCGACCGGGCACTTCCGGAACGGCGTGCTGCTCGCGCCGGTCACCGCCGCGCTCGTGAGCGATCTGGTCGTGAATGGCGTGACAGATCCCGCGCTCGCCAGCACGTCACCCGACCGGTTCACGTCGCCAGCTTAGGTGCGAATGCGGCGTCGCCTCGCGGCCAAGGGCGACTCACGAATGGCATGAATGGCATGAAGGGCATGAAGGCCTTGAAGGCCTTGAAGTTCATGAAGGGAAGGCCAGCGTAAGGTCGGCCGTCGATCTGGGCCCCGGCGTCGCCGGGCGCGGGAGGCGGTGAGACTCGCCGGGCCGCCATTGGCGGCCCGCCTGATCGACGGCCACGATTCCCTCCGGATCCGACCTTCATGTCCTTCATCCGCTTCACGACCTTCATACCGGCTATTCCTGGCGCAGCGCTTCGATCGGATCCACGCGCGTGCCTCGCCGCGCGGGCACGTAGCACGCCAGCGCCGCCGCAGCCACCAGGACGACAATCACCGATGCAAACGTCAGCGGGTCGGTTGGCGTCACGTCGAAGAGCATCGACTGCAGGCCGCGCGTGAGCGCCATCGCGCCGAGCACGCCGGCGGCCATGCCCGCCACAATCGTCACGAGCCCCTGGCCGAGCACGACGCGAAGGACGTTCACGGCGCTGGCGCCGAGCGCGATGCGAACGCCAATCTCCCGCCGACGCTGAGTGACGTAGTACGCCATCACGCCGTAGATGCCGGCAATCGCCAGCACGAGCGCCGTGCCCGCGAAGACGCCGACGAGAATCAGGTTGAACCGGCGCGCACCGAGCGACGCCGAGTAGATCTGCGCGAACGTGCGGAAGCGCGGCGGCACCTCCGGGGCAAGATCGTGCAGCATGGTCCGGGCGGCCGAGATCACGGGCGCCGGGTCGCCGGCCGATCGCATCACGACCGTTGTCGTGAAACGCGGCCGCTGCAGCAGGTTGACGTAGACGATCGGCCGCGCCGGCTGTTCGAGGCCGTACTCGCGCGTGTCGCCGACAATCCCGACGATCGTCAGCGGCCGAAGGTCGCCGTCCATGTTGCCGAACTCGATCGTGCGGCCGATCGGATCCTCGCCGGGCCAGCGCGCGCGGGCGAGCGATTCGGTGACGAGCGCGACGTGCGGCTGATTGGGCTGGTCGCGATCGTCGAAGAAGCGTCCGCGTACCAGCGGAATGCCCAGCGCGCGGAAGTAGTCGGGCGACGCCGCGCAGTAGTCCGCCGTGCCCGTGCGATCCGGCTGCTGGTAGAGCGGACGAAGCTCGTCGAAGTTCTTCGGCGTGTCCGCCGACGTCATCAGGAGGAACAGGCCGTCGGGCAACCCGCCGTCCATCGGCACGGCGTTCGCGCCGGCCACCGTCTCCACCCCGGGAATCGCGCGCAGCCGGGCGTAGGTATCGGTGTAGAAATTCGACAGCCTCGTTTTCGCGGCCGGATCGCTGGAATCCGGCAAGCCGAGATCCATGGCGATCAGGCCGTCAGTGCGGAATCCCGGGTCGATCGAGAGGACGCGCAGCAGGCTCCGGCCGAGCAGCGCCGCGCCGACGAGCAGCACCACGGTGATCGCGAGCTGCGCCGCGACGATCACGCGTCCGACGCGCTGGCTGGACGCGCCGACCTGCCCGCGGGTCCCTTCGGAGAGTGCCTCGCGCGGGTCACGACGGGTCGATCGGACGGCCGTCACCAGCCCCAGGCCGATGGCGACGATGGCCGACAGTCCGACAGCGAAGCCGAGCACCGCCCAGTTCAGCGAGACATCGCTCAGGCGCGGCAGGTCTGTGGGCGCGAGGGCGAGCAGCGCGCGGATGCCCGCGGACGCCAGCAGCAGGCCCGCGCCACCGCCGGCAGCGAGCAGCAGCACGGATTCGGCGAGGAACTGTCGAACGAGTCGTCCGCGCTTGGCGCCCAGCGCGTACCGGATGGCGAGTTCGCGCCCGCGCGCCGCCGCCTGCGACAGCAGCAGGTTCGTGACATTGGCGCACGCGACCAGCAGCAGGAAGAACACCGCGCCGAGCAGCACGTACAGCGTCGAGCTGACCCGGCCGGTCATCGACGTCTGCAGCGGCACCGCCGTGGCGTCCGCCAGCAGGTAGTCGCCCTGCTCGTCGGAGGTCCGCACGATGTCGCGCGCGATGGCGCTCAGATCGGCGCTCGCCTGGCCGACGCTGACGCCGTCGCGCAGCCGGCCGATGCCCCAGAAGTTGTGGGACGTCCGGCTGCGATTCTCGGCCTCGAGCTCCGCCGGCATCCACAGGTCCACGTTCGCCGGAAAGGCGAACCCGATTGGCATCACGCCGACGACGGTATACGCGCGGTGCTCGACGCTGACCGTCAGCGAAGAGAGCGGCTGGCGCGATCCGAGATACCGCGTCCAGTACCCGTGGCTGACGACGACCGCCGGCGGCGCGCCCACGCGGAGCTCGTCCGCGGTGAATCCGCGGCCGAGCGTCGGCTGGACCCGCAGGACCGTGAAGAAGTCGCGCGTCACGAACGCGACTTGGCTCCGCGTCGGCTCCGATCCGCCCGAAACCGACGTGATGTACGACGTGTACTTCGCCATCGCGCTGAACGTCCGATTGCGATCGCGGAAGTCGTCGAAGTTGGGATCCGCCAGGCGCGAATACGTCCCGCGATGGTTGATTTCCCAGACGGCCAGGAGGCGATCCGGCTGCGGGTAGGGCAGCGGGCGCAGCAGCACGCCGTACACCACGCTGAAGATGGCAGTGGCCGCGCCAATGGCCAGCGCGAGGGTGAAGACCACGATGGCCGTGACGCCGGGGTGCTTGATCAGGACGCGAACGCCGTGGCGAAGGTCGAGGAAAGACATGGGTGGCTCGCCACCTTAGACGGAAACAGGCGCCGATTCGGTTGTCGGGGAATGTCTCGGACCCACCGGCCGTGCCCCATCGCTCCCGTGTCCGCCGGTCGGTCCCCCGGACTAAGATTTGAGGATGACAGCCGCCAAACTCTCGGATCAGGACATCAAGGCGGGATTGGCGATTCGACCCGGCTGGCGCCGCGATGGCGACGCGCTGGTGCGCGAGTACACGTTCGCCTCGTTCCCCGACGCGATTGCGTTCACGACGCGCCTGGCCTTCGATGCCGAAGCCGCCGATCACCACCCGGACATCACGGTCAGCTACAAGAAGGTCACGGTGCGCTGGAGCACGCACAGCGCGCACGGGATCACGGACAAGGATCTCTCGGGGGCGACGCAGGCGGACCGTGCGTACAGATCTGGCACTGGGCAATAGGCATTGCGACTGAAAACCTCCTACTCTGCCCGTGAAGTGGCAGCGATCACCGGTTTGTCCGCGCGCCAGCTGCAGGGCTGGGACGCGGCGCGGATCTTTCTGCCGGCGATCGCGCCTCGGAGGACGAGCGCTGGCGGATTCACCGAGCGGCGGTACTCGCCTGTCGATCTGCTCGAGCTCATCGCGCTGGCGGAGCTGAGGCGTCGCGGCTTCTCCCCGGCCGCGCTCCGGCAGATGATGGACACGCTGCACGACTACTTCCGCCGCCGCCTGTCGGAGACGCTCGACGATGCGGGGGAGATGCGACTGCTGACCGACGGGCGCGGGTTGTTCCTGCGTACGCGGCAGGGCCACATCTTCGACCTGCTGGTCGATCCGACGCAGCCGCTCGTCACGGGCGATGGGCTGCCGCTGAAGCCGGTGCACGGCCGCGCGCGCGCCCGCCGGAGGACCAAGGCCACGTCATGAAGACTTCCGGACTTGCCGAGATTCTCAGCTACCTCGAAGAGACGCGCGTGGGTCTCCGGGCCGCGGTCGACGCCGCGCCGCGCGCGGATCGCGAACGCAAGCCGGCGCCCGATCGCTGGTCGGTCGCCGAAGTCATCGAGCATCTGGCCATCGTCGAGAATCGCGTGACGGCTCGCCTGGGCGAGGCGCTCGAGCAGGGACGCGCCGCGGGCGTCGTCACCGCGGGCGGGCCCGTGCCGGCGCTGGATCGCGATCTGCTCGCGCACGCGGGAGATCGCACTGGCCGATTCAAGACGTCGCCGCCGGCCGAGCCTCGCGGCGGCCTCGACACGGAGGCCGCCTGGTCCACGCTCGAGACGTCGCGCCAGGCCTTCGAGCGCCTGCTCCATCGGGCCAACGGCCTCGACGTCAGTGGCATCGTCGCGCCACATCCGTTCTTCGGACCGCTGTCGTTCTACCAGTGGGCGGTGTTCCTCGGGGCCCACGACACGCGGCACGCGTCGCAAATCCGCGAGATTGCCGTCGAGCTGGCCGCCGCTGATTGACATCGGGCCTGACGCCCCGGTCTGTCCTCTTTTCTGCGCTCCCGCCGGGCGCGGGTAGAATCATCGCCAGATATTGCGCGGCCGTGGCCGGCCGGCGCCGAGGTCTTTGAGATGCGCACCTTTGCCAGAGTGTCCGTGGTCCTGCTCCTTGCCCTGCCCGTGGTCCTGCGGGGCCAGTCGGCAATTCCGACGCCCGCGTCGTCGCTCGGGTTCGAGCCGGGCGCCGATTTCAAGCTCGCGACGTACGATCAGGTCGTCAGCTATTTCCAGAAGGTCGATGCCGCCAGCGACCGCATGACGATGGTGCAGGCGGGCAAGACGACGGAGGGGCGGACGTACTACTTCGCGCTGATTTCGTCCAAGGAAAATCTCGCGAAGCTGGACCACTACCGTGAGATCGCGCGCCGGCTGGCGCACCCGGAGGGGCTCAGCGACGCGGAGGCGCGCGCGCTTGCGCGCGAGGGCAAGGCATTCGTCCACATCGACGGCGGCCTGCACGCAACGGAGATCGCGGGGCCGCAGCAGACGCCGCTGCTGCTGTACGACCTGCTGTCGCGCGCCGACCAGCCGGAGATGAAGGAGATCTTCGACAACGTCATCTTCATGCTGTGGCCGACGATCAACCCGGATGGCATGCAGATGGTGACGGACTGGTTCATGCAGCACGTGGATCCGGCGAATCCGCGCACGCAACAGCCGCCGCTGCCGCAGCTCTACCAGGAGTACGTCGGCCACGACAACAACCGCGACGCGTACATGCTCAACATGGTCGAGTCGCGCGTGATGGAGCACACCTGGCGCGCGTGGGAACCGAACATCGTGTACGTGCTGCACCAGGCGCCGCCGAATCCCTACCGCATCTGGCTGCCGCCGTTCGCCGAGCCGATCGCGCTGCACGCGCCGCCGATTCCGTCCGGCGAGGTGAACATGATCGGCATGGCGATCGCACAGGGGCTGGCGCAGCACAACCAGCCGGGCGCGGTGCACATGCTCGACACCTACGACGCGTGGTACCCGGGGTACATCGACTACAACCCGATCTTCAAGAACATCCCGTCGTTCTGGACCGAGACCGCGGGCGCGTCGGCGATTCCGAGCAACGTCAACGTGAACGAGACGCAGCGCGCGCCGAAGGCGCTCTACACGGATCCGTTTCCGGGCGGCGAGTGGCACCTGCGCAACGCGGTCGAGTACGACGAGACGGCGGCGCTGTCGGTACTGAAGTACGCCGCGAAGTACCGCGAGTCGCTGCTCTATGGGCGGTATCAGGCAGGCGCGGCGCAGATCGCAAAGGGCCGCGCCGAGGCGCCGTACGCGTACGTGATCCCGCAGCGCCAGCCCGACCCGGTGGCGGCCGTCGAGATGCTGCGGCGGCTGGCGTTCTCCGGCGTGCGCGTGTACCGGCTCTCTGCGGATGCGTCCATCGCGCAGAAGTCCGGCGACTCGGCGAGCGTCGTGTCGGCTCCGGCCGGGAGCTGGGTGATCCCGACCGACCAGGAGTTCGCGGCGCTCGCCCGCGAGGTGCTCGACGTGCAGGTCGTATCCCGACGTGCGGTCCTCGCCAACCGGCCCGCTCGATCAGCCGTATGACGCCGCGGGATGGACGCTTCCGCTTTCGATGGGCGTGACCGTCACGAGCATCGACGTGCCGCTCGCGCAGGATGTGCGGTCGAAGATGAAGCTGTTGGGGTCGCTGCCGGATCCCAAGGCAAAGCCCACGCCGTACAACCTGACGGATTCGTCCGACGCGGCGCCGTTCGACAGCGTGCCCGGCATCGGCTTCAACGCCGATCCCGGGGCCGCGGCCATCGTGCCGCCGGCCGGGAAGATCACGGGCGCGGGCACGGCGCTCGCGCTGGATCCGGCGCAGAACAACACGTTCCGCGCGCTCAACCGCGCCTGGAAGGCCGGCGTGGACGTGCAGTACGCGAGCGGCAAGTACCTGGTGACCGGACTGTCGGAGCGCGACCAGGACGAGCTGGTGAGGACGCTCGCGCTCAACGCCGAGCGCGTGAGCGCGACCGGGACGTCCATCAAGAAGCCGCGGATTGGTCTCTTCAACGCGCCGACGAGCATGGACGAGGGGTGGACGCGCTGGGTGCTCGATCAGTACGGCTTCGAGTACGCGCGCGTCACGGCGGATGAGATCGCCGCCGGGGATCTCCGCGGCAAGATCGACGTGCTGATCGTCGCCGACGACAGCGGCAACGCCGTCGTCAGCGCCGGCGGCGGCCGCGGCGGCCGCGGTGGCGGTGGCGGGGCGGGCGGCGGACGCGGCGGCGGGGCGGCGAATGCTGGCGGCGGTCGCGCCGGCGGTGGTGCAGGCGCCGCGGGTGCGGCTGGCGCGGCACGTGGCGGCGGCGCCGCGGCCGGGGCTGGTGGCGCGGCGGGTACGGCGCGGTGGCTTCGGTGGCCGCGGCGGCGGCGCGCCGGCCGATCCCGAGCGCGTCAAGGCGATCGACGAGTTCGTCCGCGCCGGCGGCACGCTCGTGTGCTTCAACCGCGCCAGCAACTTCGCGATCGATCAGCTGCATCTTCCGGTGCGCAACGTCGTCGCGGGCGTGAGCCGCACTCAGTTCTTCACCGGCATCTCGCTGCTCGACGTGCAGGTCGATCGCTCGCAGCGCGTGATGTCGGGCATGCCGGAGCAGGCGGCGGTCTTCTACGACGGCGGGCCCGTCTTCGAGACGACCGAGGGCTTCAACGGCGCCGTGCTCGCGAAGTACGCGGCATCGGGATCGCCGCTCGCGTCGGGCTACATGCTGGGCGAGAGCTACCTGCAGGGCAAGGCTGCCGCGCTCGACGTGCCACTCGGAGAAGGCCACGTCGTCCTGCTCGGCTTCCGCCCGCAATGGCGCGGCCAGCCGTTCGGGACGTTCAGGGTGATTTTCAACGCGGCGGTCTACGCGAAGTAGCGCTCGCGCCGGTTGCGCGGTCAAGTCCGTGCCTCCGCGGAGGCGGCGAACAGGCGGCTGCTCGCGGCGGGACCGGAACGGATACGGAGGCACACTCGGCGAGCCGGCCTGGTCGGCGGCTCGTCGTTAGGCTGGAAGTTTCTGCAACTGCGATTTACGCGCTAGAGTGCAACGATTGCCACACGGATCGCGCTGCCGATTCGCAACGTTTTGACGGGACAGCCGTTGGCGCGTTGATGCCGCCGGCGGTCGATGCGCGCCCCGCGTCGAATCGGACGTGGGCGGAGCTGATGGGGCGGGGCTTTGGGTTCGACGTGCTGGCCGTGTCCGCGCTGTCGGGGCCGCCTGCGTCTGGTGGCGTTGATTCAGGCGCCGGCGGTGATCGCGCGCATCCTGCAGCACTTGCACCTGCCGGACACGCCGCCGACGCCGCGCCCGGCGCGCGCGCGCCGGAGTCCGATGGCGACGTGGTTGTCACCATCGATGACTGATCCCTGGGTGGTGGCGCCTGAGGTCGTCAGGCCGGAGGTCTGCCTCCGGGGAAGGCCGCGCGTCGCCGCGGGCTTGACGCCCGCCTCGACCGAGCGGATCATCGTCTCGAATTGCCAGCCTGCGGCCAATGGGCCCGCGATTGGGAGCCAGCGTCTGAGAAGGGCGTTCTGTCGACCTGGGAAAAGCCGCTAATGCGGACTCTATCGGCAATGATGGCGCTCGTGGTCGTCATTCTCGCGACGGCCGTGCACAAGTGGCTGCTCGTGGGACGGACCGGCCGCGATACCGAAGCGCTCCGCGAGCTGGCGTGATTGGCGCTGCGCTCGACCTGCGGCCGTAACAGGGACGATGCTCGTCCAGATCCGCAACCTGTGGGCCAATGCTCCGCGATTGGGAGTCCGACGGGCGTTCTGTCGACTGGAGATGGTCGCCAATGTCGACTGTCGGCGACGTTTGGCGGCGGGGCGTTGGGCCGATCTGGCCCAGCGCAACCTGCTACGGGCGCTGAATCGGACGTCTTCACACGTGGGAAGTCATGGCCTAGAATCGCGATGTGGACACGCTCACGCGTCGCGAACGTAGCGAGCGCATGAGCCGGGTGCGGAACAAAGATACCAAGCCAGAATGGATCGTTCGGCGAGTCCTGCACAGATTAGGATTCCGTTACAGACTGCACCGATCGGGTCTGCCCGGCCGCCCAGACATCGTGTTCCCCGCGCGACGAAAGGTAATCTTTGTTCACGGATGTTTTTGGCACCGACACCCCGCGCACCAGGATTGTGGCGATGATTGAAATAGCCCTCAGAGTCCTCCGTGATCTCGGGGTCCCGAGCTCATTGCCCGAGACGTTGCGGAACACTTGAAAAAGGTCAGGCGTGGAGAAGCCAGCTCCTTACAATCCGCTCGATAAGACCCATCTCCTTCATCGGAGCTGGGATCTACGCCATCTATTACACCGGAGAGTTCAGGGCCTACAGGATGGTGGCGGCCCTCAATAAGGCGGGGAAATTTCGGCGGCCGATTTACGTTGGCAAGGCAGTTCCCTCCGGAGCCAGGAAAGGGGGCAGGAGTCTCGACGCGCTCACCGGAGCAGTCCTGCATCGCCGTCTCTTGGAGCATGGAGAGACGCTCAAGGCGGCGGAATCAACGCTTGATGTCAATGACTTCAGATGCCGCTACCTAGTTGTCGACGACATTTGGATTCCGCTCGGTGAGTCGCTCCTTATCCAGACCTTCTCGCCAATTTGGAATCAAGTCTTGGACGGCTTCGGGAATCACGATCCAGGCAGCGGTCGATATGCACAGCAACGGTCACCATGGGACATGATTCATCCTGGTCGTGCATGGGCCGCCAAGTGCAAACCCAACAAGCACACTGCCGGCGCTCTGCTCGCTAAGATCGCGACACACGTCAAGTAGTCCGCGATCGGGAGTCAGCGTCTGAGACGCGCCTCACGCAACCGCTCCTCGGTTCGCAACGTCTAACGCGGCGTGACAGCCGGCGCCATATGCGTCGCGGGCACGATGGCAGCGGCCGGGCTGGTCTCTGCACTCGCGGCCTGTGGCAGTTTCTCGACTTCCTGGACGACGCCCGCGGCCGTGCCGATGGAGATGGGACCATGCGCCGCGATGGGCTCGACGGTCGGCGGATTGACCGCCATCGTCAACGGATCCACGTGTTCGCCACGAATTCTTCTGCGGTCCTTCTGCACCTCGTCAGTGCCTCGGGTGCCACGTTCGACTGCTCGAACACGATCATCGAACGCGCAGTGCTCACCGCTGGCCACTGCGTGCTCGACGCCGCGTCGGCGCGCGTGGCGCTCGGCACGGGTGTCGAGGTTAGTGTCACGGCGATGGCTGCCGCGCCTGCCTACGTGGCCGACCCGAACTCGCTCGACGATGTCGCCGTGATGCTCGTCGGCCAGGACTCGCCGCGTCAGCCGATGCCGCTGCTCTTCAGCCGCGCGGCGTGTCGGCGAGCAAGCCGTCATCGGGGGTTGGGGCGCCGAGGGCTGTGTCTGGTCACGCGGGATATGTCACCTGGTGACCCCGGCGAATGCGGACTCCTATGAGGCGGTTGGTTGTCAAGCGCTCGGTGTTCTTGTCCTTGAGACAAACCTCCATCAACACCGTCGGACAGCCTGCATCAGTGGCGGCGCGGCGCAGGCTGCCGAAGGCAGAAGACGACGACGTGATTCGCGATCCGCCGCGGATCACGCGGCCACGACGTGAGCTGGCGGCTTCTGTGTGCAGGTGCCTGGTGGCTCCTGCGCAACTCCTATCCGTGTCGGTGGCAGATACCGAGCACCCGAGACTGTCTGCGTGAAGCCTGGTGCGAGCGCCCCCTCTATCGTCGGTGCCGTCTGTGCCGGTACCCGTCCGCATTCCGGGCGCTCGCGCTGGCTCGATCGCTCGCGGCCGCGGGACGGCGGCCCTAGATCGCGATCGGTTTGAACTGCGCCCCGTCGGGCAGCGCGCCGGTCTGCAGATAGCGCCACAGCGCGATGAGGAGCTTGCGCGCGAGGGCCACGATCCCGGACGGATTTCATTGACGCAGGCTCCGTTCGTCCGCCTTGAACACGTTGTAGCTCAGCAGAGCCTTCTCCCCGCTGGATGGTGCGTCGATTCCATCCAGGGCTGGTGGGTTTTGGAACAGCCGCGCGCTACAGCGCGGGGCTGAATGTCTGCCTTCTGGCTGCTTGGCCTACCGCCATCGAAAAGATATCGATACACCACGACCACGACGATCGCCAGGCCAGCGCCGGCGATCGCGTCGAGGACATAATGTAAGCGCCCGTACACACTGGCGATCATCACGCTCGCGGCGATGAGGACGAGCAGGTATGCGAGCCGTCGCTGGTGCCGCCACGCGACCAGGCTCAGGACGACGGCTCCCGACACGTGTGCACTGGGAAAGGCGCCGCCCCGCGCGCCGCCGCGGTCCGATATCTGGTGAACGAGATCGAAGAAAACGTGGCCAGAGAGCGGTGGCCCCAGACGCGGCAACAAATAGTACGGGCTGTCCACCGGCAGCACCACAAAGAACAGATAGCTCCCCAGCAGCACGGTCGAGAGCAGCAGCAGCAACTCGCCGAAGGCCGCCCGCCGCCCGCTGAGGTACCAGTACGCGGCGACCGACGGAATGACGATCACGTAGGACAGGTAGCAGAAATGCAGGTATCGGACAGCGGTACGAACGCCAGCCGTTCGCTGAGGTACAGGCTCGGTTGCCCGGCAAACAGCGCCGACTCCCACATTGGAATCGACGCCGTCAACCGCCAATTGCCAATGACCGCCGCCAGCAGCTCCACTTCCTTGTAGAGGAGAGGAAACAGCATCAACGGATGCCAGTCGCGAATCACGCGAAGGATCCCCGCAGCCGGACTCGCGCGGTTCAGCATCAGCAACGACGCGCCGAGCGCCAGGTGCGTCGCGACGAGCCAGACACGCCCTGGGACGCCATTCCCGAGGGCCACCATCAACGCGGCGGTGATCGCCAGGTACGACGCCGTGAGTGTCGTCGTCCAGCGAGCAAAATCAACACGAGCATTCAACGTTATGATCCTAGATTAGTATGCGGCGACCGCGGATGCTGCGAATCTTCGACCGCAAGTGGCGAGAGGCCAGGATGGTGGCGCGCGGCTTTCAATCCGCGAGTCACCCCGTCCTCGCGCAGATCGTTCCGATTCGGCGCTGCAACCTGGCGTGCAGCTACTGCAACGAGTACGACAAACATTCGGCGCCAGTGGCAATGGCGACCATGCGCGAGCGCATCGACCACTTGGGGCGGCTGCGCACTGCGAACATCGAGATCAGCGGCGGCGAGCCGCTGCTGCACCCTGACCTCGACGATCTCATCCGCCACATCCGCGGCACCGGCGCGCTCGCTGGACTGATCACGAATGGCTACCTCCTCAACGAGAAACGCATCAGGGACTTCAACGACGCCGGGCTGGATCACCTGCAAATCAGCATCGACAACGTGACCCCTGACGACGTGTCGAGGAAGAGCCTCAGGCTACTCGATGCGAAGCTGCAGCTGCTGGCAAAGCACGCCGTATTCAGCGTGAACATCAACTCGGTGCTCGGGGCCGACTTGGGTCGCCCGGAAGACGCACTGACGATCGCCAGACGCGCGATCGCCCTGGGTTTCACCGCGACGGTCGGCCTGATTCACAACGGCCGCGGCGGCCTGATACCGCTGACGCCGGAGCAGCTGCGCGTCTACAGCGAGATCACTTCGCTGACGGCGCCGTTCTACACCGTACAGAACCAGAACGATTTCCAGCGCAACCTGGCGTTCGGGCGACCGAACGACTGGCAGTGCGGCGCCGGCGGCCGTTACCTTTACATCTGCGAGGACGGCCTCGTGCATTGGTGCTCACAGCAGCGTGGGCATCCAGGCATCCCGCTGGCCGAGGTACAGCACCTTTGATGTGCAGCGCGAGAGCACGAGCGAGAAGAGCTGTGCGCCGTTCTGCACCGTGTCGTGCGTGCACCGCGTGGCTCTGCTCGACCGTATTCGCACGCAGCCCATCAAGGCGCTCGATGAGATGATGCCAGCCAGCGGCAGTGCCGCCGCCAGCGTGCGCGTGCTCCGGTGGATGTTCGTCACGGGCCCGCATCACGACCGCTTTCGCGCGGTCGCCGCGCGCCTGCTCGGCTCGCGCTCGTAGCGGGGGGAAGGCTCAGCGACCGCGGCTCACTGAGCCGATCTCCCGCGGCGCTCGATGGCCAGTGTAAAGGGCCCGACGCCAAGCACGCCCAGGAACCCGAGGCCGAGCAATCCTGATTTGTTGGTGAAGGCAAACTCCGTATGCTCGCCGGGTGCGAGCGTAAAAGACAGGCTCTTCCAAAAGAGTGTGTTGTTCGCCCGCAACCGATGTTCACCGGCTGGAATTTCGAGCGAGACGCTGTCTCCAAACATCAACGTGTACGACGGCCCGTCGTCAATGCGCGCGTAGATCTGACGCTGTTGCACATCCGCGCTGCCGACACGGCTGAGCGTGACGCGACCCATGCTATTTCGGGCGCCGAACCGCGCGATCGCCACGGTTGACGGCTCCAGTGGCCCGGCGGAACGCCGTCACCGTGGGCATGATGCTCGCGAGCATCTTATCGCCGCTCGCCGAGAAGATGAGCGGCAGAGGCTGATGCCACGGCCGGAACGAACGGGCGCGACGGAACGACCGCGATGACGGCTCGGCTCCTAGCCCGGATTGACTTCGTGAATCGCCTCGTGCTCGCCGTTCTGGTCGAATTCGAGTGGCGGCGGCTCGTCGGCGACGAGATGCTCGAACTGCCGGCGGAACTCGCTTTCCGACAACCGCACGGAGCTGGCCAGCTTGGCCAGCGTATGCGGATCCTCGAAGTCGTCGCGTCGCAGACGAATCATGTAGCGGCGCGCAATGGCATAGCGCGTCGAGTGCGTGTCGACGAGCCGCACGCGCGCGCGGCCCGTCGCCGGATCCGTGACGTCGCGGAAGGGAATCGGCACGAAGTGCCCGCCCTGCATGCAGATGATCGCGGCATGTCCGCCAGACAGCAGGTACTTCGCCGCGCAGTATCCCAGGTCGCGCGTGTATTCCATGTCGAAGGGAATCGGATCGGCGCACCGAAGCTCGTAGCCAATGTTCTTGGCGACGATGGTGTCCTTGATGCCGAACGTCCGCAGGCGAGCCACGACTTGCGCCTTGAGAATCTCGCCCAAGTTGACATCGTCGATCCGCAGGTGGTCGTGCGCGTCGCGCTCGACGTAGTCGATGCCTGCCAGATCCTCAGACGCGATGCCGAGGACGACGCCCTCGGCGACGATCGCCACGCCGTCGCGCCGGCCCTCGCTCAAGCGCTTGATGATCGCCCCCGCCAGCGTGTCGACGATGACCTGCAGACGGACGGGATTCGCAAACTCCTCGCCAATGAGCGTGAGAGTCGCGCCGGCCGCTTTACCGATTCCCAGCGCGAGATGACCGGCCTTGCGGCCCATGGTGATGACGAAATACCAGCGGGATGTCGTCTTGGCGTCCACCATGAGATTCTTGACGATTTCGACGCCGATGTGACGCGCCGACTGGAAGCCGAACGTTTCGACGTGCGGCGGCAGATCGAGGTCGTTGTCGATCGTCTTTGGTACGTGGACAACGCGGACGCGTCCGCCGGCTTGCTCGCCGATCTTCATCGCGGAGTAGGCGGTGTCGTCGCCGCCGATCGTGATGAGCTCGGACACGTCGAGCCGCAGCAGGGTGCTGATCACCCGGTCGAGCAGCGCCGGATCCCCGGTCGGGTTCGCGCGTGAAATGCCAATGTGTGACCCGCCGCGGAAGTGAATGCGACTGACCCCTTCGATCGTGAGCGGCGTGATGTGATCGACGTCGCCCTGCATGATCCACTCGAAGCCGTCGCGGACGCCGATGACCTCCAGCCCCTCGAGCCGGGCACGGATCGTGGCCGCGGCGATGACGCTGTTGATGCCGGGGGCGGGCCCGCCGCCAACCAGAATCGCCAGGCGATGGTGATGATCCACGACTCCCTCCATCGTATCGAGACGGGAATCAGTGGGGCAATAGCTTCTCGGCCCGCGGCTATCCTAGAGATACGTGAACGTGACCACGGCGCGATGACGCTGGTCGAGCACGCTCGGTCCGCGCTCCTGCTCGCCGGCATTATCTGCGCCGGACCGTCTTCCTTCCCGTATCATTCGCTTGGGTGGAGGTGGGTCGTGCGAAAAGCCGTTGTCCTCGTCGGTCTCTCTGTCGCGCTCGCAGCGGTCATGCGCGTGGCGCCGGCCGCCCAGTCGGTGGCCACGGCCTACCTGACGCCGCCAAAAGTCGTCGCCGACATCATGGACGCGGAGCCGCTGCCGGCCGTGACCCTCTCACCCGACCGGCGCACGATGCTGCTGCTGCATCGGCGCAGCATGCCGACGATTGTTGAAGTCTCAGCGCCCTTCTATCGGCTTGGCGGCTCGCGCATCAACCCGCGCACCAACGGCCCGCGCGTGCTGAACGGCACGAAGTCGATCACGATGAAGGACGTCGTGTCGGGCACCGACCGCAATCTCTCGCTGCCCGCGGCCGACGCCTACAGCCCGGTGTTCTCTCCCGATGGCAAGAAGATCGCGGTCACCTGTACGACCGCCAACAGCATCAAGCTCGTGGTCGCCGATGTCGCAACGGCGACCGTCTCGCCCGTGCTGAACGGCGGCATCAACGGCCTCGGCGGCGGCTGCAACTGGCTCGAGGATTCGTCCGGATTCCTGTGCACGTTGATCCCAGACGGCCGCGGCTCGCCGCCGGCCGAGCCGACGGTGCCGACGGGCCCCGCTGTCCAGGAAAACGACGGGCGCGTGGCGCCAAGCGCCACGTACGAAGATCTCCTCAAGAACCCGCATGATGAAGCGCTCTACGAGTACTTCTACACGAGCCAGATCGCGTGGGTGGATCTCACGGGTAAGAAGACTTCTATCGGCAAGCCCGCCATCTACAACGATCTTCAGATCTCGAAGGACGGCAACTGGCTCCTCGTCTCGCACGTCACGCATCCGTTCTCGTACGTCGTGCCAGCGTCGCAGTTCCCGCGCCAAGTCGAGATTTGGAACAAGACCGGCACGCCCGCGAAGACGCTGGCCGAGGTGCCGATGGCCGACACGTTCCCGCGCAACGGCGTCTTTGCTGGCCCGCGCAGTTTCCGCTGGCATCCGATCGAGCCCGCGACCCTGATCTACACCGAAGCGCTCGACAAGGGCGACCCGACCATCACCGTTCCCTTCCGCGATCGCATCGTCGCGATCAAAGCGCCGTTCACCGGACCGCCTGCGGAATGGTTCAAGACCGAGTGGCGCGCCGCGGGTGTGACGTTCAGCGAGAAGGGGTCGATCCTGCTCACCGAAACCGATCGCGATTCGCGCATGCGGCGAAGCTGGCTCTATCTCGACGGCGTCGCGTCGTCGCCGCAGAAGATCTGGGAACTCCGTCAACAGGATCGCTATCGCGATCCCGGCACGCCGATGCCGCGGCCGTCGACAGGCACGTTCATGGAGGTCGGCGGCAGCGTGTACATGACGGGCATGGGTTCCTCGCCCAAGGGCGACCGGCCGTTCCTCGATCGGCTGAATCTCAGGACGCTCAGACCCGAGCGCATCTGGCAGTGCGACGACAAGAGCCTCGAGACGGTCGTGGCGCTTCTCGACGACAACGCCACGCGCATCATCACGCGCCGCGAGACCAAGACCGATCCGCCGAATTACTTCATCCGTGAGGTCGCGACCGGGACGTTGAAGCCGGTGACGGCCTTTGCGGATCCGCATCCGCAACTCGCGGGCGTGACATCGCAATTCGTCACCTACACGCGCAACGACGGCGTACAGCTCAGCGGCACGCTCTATCTGCCGGCCGGCTACCGGACCGGCACGCGGCTCCCGATGTTCATGTGGGCCTATCCCGCGGAGTTCACGAGCGCCGACGAGGCCAGTCAGATCCGCGGCAACGAGAACCGCTTCCTGCAGGTCGGCGGTGCATCGCAGCTGCTGCTGCTCGCTCAAGGCTACGCGGTCTTCGATAACCCGACGATGCCGATCGTCGGGCCTGGTGAGACGGCAAACGACCACTACATCGAGCAGCTCGTGGCGAGCGCCCAGGCGGCGATCGACAAGGCGGTCGAGATGGGCGTGGCCGATCGCGATCGCATCGGCGTCGGCGGCCACAGCTACGGCGCGTTCATGACCGGCAACCTGCTCGCGCACAGCCGGCTCTTCCGCGCCGGCATCGCGAGAAGCGGCGCCTACAACCGGACGCTCACGCCGTTCGGATTCCAGAACGAGCGCCGCAAGTTCTGGGAGGTCCCGGACATGTACGGCAAGATGTCGCCGTTCTTCTTCGCCAATAAGGTCAAGGATCCGATCCTGCTGATCCACGGCGAGACGGACGACAACTCCGGCACGTTCCCAATTCAGTCGGAGCGGTTCTACATGGCGCTCAAAGGGTTTGGCGCGACTGTGCGCTACGTCACGCTGCCGTACGAAGCGCACGGCTACGCAGCCGCCGAGTCGAACAAGCACGTGATCGCCGAGATGATCAACTGGCTCGACAAGTACGTGAAGAACGCGAAGCCGCGATAGAGGAACGAATCAGCTTGCCTCCCCCATGACGCTCGACGTGGCGGCAGGTTGAAGCGCTCTATCACGCGGCGCGGGCGCGGGAGCGCGATTTGCCGCGATGTCGATCGGTCGCGCCTGGATGTCACCAGACAGAGGCGGCACTGTCCGGCGCTTTGAGATCCGCACGCTGGATGCCCAGGTCATCAACAGGCTTCTGTTCACTGCGAGAACCGCTAGTGCGGACGTCGAATGCCTGGAATCTGAGCGGACCAAGGGAGCGGTTTCTCGCCGCTCCTCCGCTCAAGAACCGCGGGATCGACGCGATGGACCCGACTCTAATTAGTCGATCGGGAACACGTCCCCGAGACCGTCGACCGGCCGGGGGATGACGTGGACGCCCACCAGCTCGCCGACCTTGCGTGCGGCAGCGGCGCCGGCATCGGTGGCGGCCTTCACTGACGCGACGTCGCCGCGGACGATCGCCGTCACGAGACCGGCGTCCACCTTCTGCCAGCCGACGAACACGACGTTGGCGGTCTTGACCATCGCGTCGGTCGCCTCGATCATGCCGACCAGGCCGCGCGTCTCGATCATGCCGAGCGCTTCACCAGGCAGTTCCTTCGCCATCGCGTCAGCACTCTACCAGATCTTGCCGCGGGCCGCGACGGGCAGCACGTCCACGATCTTCGTGCCCTCGACGATGGGGAGCTCGTCCATCAGGTTGGTGACCACGCACGAGTGATTGGGCAGGATGCGGACGCGGTCGCCGATTTTCAACGGACACTCGGCGCCCACGCGTGCGTTGGCGTGCTCCTCCGAGAGCCGCTCGATGACGATCGACTCGTCCGCGACCGGCTGATCGATCCGGCGGGAAACCAGGCCGTGACCGCCGGCCGGCGTGAAGCCGCGCACGCCGTCGTTGGTGAGCGTCTTGCTGCCGGCATCGAAGATGACGCGCGTCGGCGACGGCCGGCTGACGACCGTGGCGACGACCCACATCGCGCAGTCGTCGATCGTTGCCGCGCCGAGGCCCACCTGCGTGCGATCGAAGAACACGTAATTGCCGGGGCGCATTTCCGTGACGCCCGACTGCCGGCCGATGAAGCGCGCGGTCGGCGTCGAGCCGACGGAGATCTCCGGCACGTCGACGCCTTTCGATCGCAGCGCGGACGCGAGCGTCGCGTGGATCGTGGTCTCGCGATCGACGATGGCTCGAATCTCGGCTTCAGACGCGGCCGTGTAGGCATGCCCGGCGTGGCTGAGCAGGCCGCGGAAGCGCAGCCCTGGCAGGGCGGCGATTCTGGCGATGCGTTCGACGACGTCGGGCGCATCCGGGTCGACGCCACAGCGGTGGAAGCCGACGTCGACTTTCACCAGCACATCGAGCGTCTGGCGGGCCGGCGCGTCATCGCGGCCGACCATCCGCTCGCCACACTTTCGTCGTCGACGATGATCGAGAGACGGACCCCGCGATCGATCAACGCGATCGCGCGGTCGGCATTCGAGGGGTTGACCGGATAAGGCAGACGGATGTCGGTGATGCCGGAGGCGGCCAGGACCTCGGCCTCACCGAGCTTCGCGCAGCACACGCCGGCGGCGCCGGCGTCGAGCTGCATGCGCGCGATGACCGGGCTCTTGTGCGTCTTGGCGTGCGGGCGCAGGCTCACGCCCGCCGCATTCGCGCGTTGCTGCATCGCCGCGATGTTGGCGAGCAGGCGCGGGCGATCGATGAACGGGCGCGGGGTGGGGAGGGAGAGGAGATCCATGTTGGGGTTCTGCGGGGTTCTACGAGGGCGGCCAGGTTCTACCAGGGCCGCCAGGTTCTAGGAGGGCCGCCAGGTTCTACGACGGCGGCCAGGTTCTACGACGGCGGCAAGGTTCTACGAGGGCCGCCAGGTTCTACGAGGGCGGCCAGGTTCTACGAGGGCCGTCTGATTCTACGAAGGCCGCCTGATTCTACGAGTGGCCGGCCAGATTCTACGAGGGCCGCCAGGTTCTACGAGGGCGGCAAGGTTCTACGAGGGCCGCCAGGTTCTACGAGGGCCGTCTGATTCTACGAGGGGCCGGCCAGATTCTACGAGGGCGGCCAGGTTCTACGAGGGCGGCCAGGTTCTACGAGGGCCGCCAGATCGACCGAGACAGGCCAGGATCTTTGAGGGCTCGGCCAGGTTCGACACGGGCGAAAGCGGTCATGCGAACCCACCTGAACCTGTCGGCTCTTGTAGAACCCCATCACTCTTGCAGAACCCCATCGCCCCCGTAGAACCCAGGAGAACCCCGATTACGTCCTCAGAAACCCCACCGGCCCGCCGTACTTGTACCCCGGGAAGATCGGCGAGACATCCTTCGCGCCGAGGTGGCCGCTGACGACATCCGCGAACACGTTGCGGAAGTCGGTCGTGATCGCGAGGTCGCGGCCCTGCCAGCGCTGGTCCATCTCGAGTCCCGGCCAGCGGCCGTAGACCTTGCCGCCCTGCACGGGGCCGCCGAAGATCAGCATCGCGTTGCCGTGGCCGTGGTCGGTGCCGCGGTTGCCGTTCTCGTTCACCGCCCGCCCGAACTCCGACATCGTCACGACCACGACGTCGGCCATGCGGTCGCCCATGTCGGTGTTGAACGCGGCGAGGGCCCGCGCGAAGTCGTCGAGCCGATTGGCGAGCTGACCGGTCGAGTTGCCCTGCTGCACGTGCGTGTCCCAGCCGGCCAGCTCGGCGAACGCGACCTCGAGGCCGAGGTCCGACTTGATCGAGCTGCGCGATCTGCCGCATCGCGTCGCCGAAGGGCGAGCGCGGGTACTCGGCGCCGTTGGCCGGCGTGTAGCCGCTCGGGTCGGTGTTGCGCAGCATCTTCACCGCGTCGAACGCCTCGCGCCCGGTTGGCGCGAGGAGCGCGTCGGCGGCCGCCGCGTACTGGGATTCGAACGTCGCCTCCATGCTGCTGGTCGCGGCGCCGGCCCGTACGCCGAACTGGCTGAGCTGGTTGATGGCGAGCGCGGGCTCCTTGCCCTGCAGCGTCCGCGGCAGCTGCGACGCGAGCGCCACGGCGCGGAACGGGCTCGCCTGTGCGTGCTCCTGGGCGTGCAGGTACCGGTTCAGCCAGCCGTCGCTGGTCTTGACGCCGGGCGTCGCCGTCTCCATGTAGTCCTGCGCGTCGAAGTGCGACCGCGTCTCGTCGGGCGACCCGCACGCGTGGACGATCGCCAGCTCGTTGCGATGGAACAGGTCCGCGAGGGGGCGCATGCGCGGGTGGAGGCCGAAGAAGCCGTCGAGATCGACGGCGCCGTCATTGGCGGTCGGCCGCGGGATCGCCGATCGACGGCCGCGCCTTGTAGTACGCGTTCTCGCCGTAGCGGCACGACCATGTTGAGGCCGTCCACGGCGCCGCGCTGGAAGATCGCGACGAGCACCTTCTTCCGGGCTTCGGCCGCATTGGCCGTGCGCGCGATGAACGCCGGGGCGAAGCCCAGGCTCACCATCGCGAGGCTGCCGTTCTTGAGAAAGACGCGTCGAGTCATCATGATCGCTCCGGATCAGGCACTGGGCATTGGGCACTGGGCATTTGGCGCTGGGCACTCAGCACTGGACATTTGGCGCTGGGCACCGGCATCGAACGCTGACACCGGATGCCCCAATGCCCAGTGCCCAATGCCAGATGCCCGACGCGCTATCTCCTTTGAAACTCCGGCGATCCGAGCGTCAGCGCGACGAGCTGCTGCGGCGTCTCGGCGCGCGCGAGCGTACTGGCCGTCGCGTCCGAGATCGTGCCGGCGAGCAGCTGATCCACCAGATTCGTGCGCGACTGCACCGTGGTATCGGGCGCCAGCGACGCGAGATCGAGCTGGATCGGTCCGCGGCCCGGGCGGCCGAATCCCGGTCCGAACGCGCGGCCACCGGCGCCGCGCTGTGGCGGCGGCTGACCGAAGCGCGCGCCCGGAGGCGGCGGCTGGCCGGGCTGCCCGTTGCCGTTACCGTTGCCGCGCGGTCCGGGGCCAGGTGTCAGCGTGTTGCTCACGAGCTGCAGCGCGAAGTTCATGCGGTTGAGCAGCGCGCCCGTGTTGACCCAGGCGTCGGCCGTCATGCTGTACCCGGTCGGGGGCACGCAGCCGTAGAGCGGCATGCCGAGGTTGCGCAGCTGCGCTACGAGCGGCTGCGGGTTGACGACCGTCGCACCGGTCGCGCGTACGGCGGACACGACGAACTCGAGCGGCGTCTTCACCTTGGCGCGATACGCATCCTCGGCGAAGAACTCGGGCGACGTGATGATCGTCCGCACGACTTCGCGAAGATCGCCCTTGGTGTCGAGGAACCGCTTCGCGGCGCGGTCCACGAGCGCCGGCGGCGGCTGGTCCGCGACGAAGCGCTGCGCCAGCTCGAACGCGATGTGATGCGCCGTGGACGGATGCTTCGCGAGGATGTCGAGCACGCGCTCGCCCTCGTCCTGCCCGCCGCCCGCGGGGAAGTGCACGCCGAGGATGGTCTTCTCGCCGCTGTCGTGCATCTGCGGGCGGAAGACGAAGCCGCCGCCCTGCGGCGGCCGATCGATCGTCCAGCCGGTGAACGCGCGCGCCACCTCGACGACGTCCTTCTGCGTGTAGCCGCCGTCGACGCCGAGCGTGTGCAGCTCCATCAGCTCGCGCGCGTAGTTCTCGTTCAGCCCCTTGGGCGCGTTCTTCTTCGCCGCCTCGAGCCGCGACATCAGCTGCTGCTTCTGCGACGGCGTCACCCGCGGGTTGTTCAGGCGGCGCTGCATCTCCGGCGTGATGAGCGGCTGCGGATTCGGCGTCGAGCTCTGCCAGTTGTCCAGATAGAAGAGCATCGCCGGGCTGTGCGCCGTGGCGCCGAGCAGATCGCGGAAGCTGCCCAGCACGTGCGGGCGGATCGCGTCGCGCTCGTACTCCGTCAGGTACTGGCGCACCTGGCCCTTGCCGACGAACACGTTGAAGTGGTTGAACCAGAAATCCGTGAGCACTTCCTCGAGCTGGCGATCGGAGTCGATCTCGCGCAGCAGGCGCGCCTGCATCAGCTCGTTGGTGACGTTCGCCTGGGCCTGCTGCACCTGCCGCACTTCCGGCGGCAGCTGCGGCACCCCGGGCTTCGCGTCCTTCATCGTCTCGTTGCCGCTCATCGACGGATCGGCGGCCTTGGCTTCCTTCTGTGCGGCTTTGGCCTGCTTCACCTGCGCGTCGCGGCGCAGCTCGAGCGCCGGCAGGTAATACTTGTCGGCAAGGTCGCGGGAGCTCATCGAGATCGTCGTGAACTGCTCGAGGCGCGCGTCGAGCGCGGCGTTCGAGATCCGCTCCGGATGCAGCTGTTCGTCGATGTACGCGGCCAGACCTTCACGCTGCACGCGTTCGACATCGCCGGGCCTGGGGCCGAATCCGATGCGATTGAGGACGTGCGCCACCGTGCGCGCGTCGGCATGGGCCGGCACCGCGCTGTCCTTCTGCGCTGCCAGCGGGAGTGCCGCGACGCTGAACACCGCCGCGGCCGCCGCCGTCGCCACGAGCCTGGGGAGGCGAAGGTGTGGGGTCGTCATGCTCCATTAGACCTGTACAGTGAGGAAAGGAAAAAGGCGCCAGTTTCGTGGGCGGCGGGGGAGATTGGATGCGGCTGGTGACGGCAGACGAGGGGCTGACACGCGAGATTCTCGAGTCCACCTATCCAATTTGGAACGAAGGACTTAGCCGGGAGGCCTACCAGAAGTGGTATCGGGCCCAGCGCGAGACCGCGTGGGGTCGCGAGCGGCTCTCCCGACACGCCCTGATCGACGGGAGCCAGGTGCTGTCGAGCGCGAAACGGTACGACCTCGACGCCTGGATCGACGGCCGGCGAGTGGGCGTGGTCGGCCTCGGGGCCGTGTTCACGCCCGAGGCGTCGCGCGGACGGGGCCACGCCCGGGCGCTCATCGACGCGATGATTGACGACGCCCGCGCGCGCGGCTGCGAGCACGCGCTGCTGTTCTCCGAGATTGGCGCGGCCTACTACGAGCGGCTCGGCTTCCGCGTGGTCCCGCAACTGGAGCGCACGATCGACGTCGTCCCGAAGGCCGGCGCGCCCGCGGCACTTGTTCGCGCCGGCGGACCGCAGGATCTCGAAGCCATCGCCGAATTGACCGCGCGCATGCGCGAGGGTGCGTCGTTCGCGCTCGACCGGAGCGCCGACTTCGTCGCGTTCAACCTCGCGCGCAAGCGCCTGCTCGCCGGGCTCGGGCCGAGCGGTCTGCGATCGGTCGAGTTCTTCGTCACCGAGGAAGCCTATCGCGCTGTGGCCTACGTCGTGATCTCGACCGGACCGCGCGGGCGAATCCTCGAAGACTGCGGTGATCGCGATCCGACCGGCGCCCGCGTCGGCGCGATGCTGCAGGTCCTCGCGGCTCGCACGCCCGCCGACACGGCGATGACGCTGCGTGCGCGGCTGCGCTCGGGCTTCGTCCCGCCGCAGTGCCGGATCATGTCCGAATCGCCGGCCGGCGAGATCATGATGACGCGCCCGATCGGTGGCCAGGCACCGCTCGCGCCCGATCCGGACGCGGTCGTCTATGCCAACATCGACGTGTTCTGAGCCCTGGCTCACCGCCGCCTGGCACTGAGCGTCTGCTCGACCGTCTGGGCGGCCAGCCAGCCGGGCAGGCCCGTCAGCCCGCCGCCCGGATGCACGCCCGCGCTCGCGAGGAAGAGATTCGCGACGGGCGTCGCATGTCGCGCCCAGCCGAGCTGCGGCCGGGCGATGAACGCCTGATCGAGCGTCGGCTCGCCGTGAAAGATGTGCCCGCCCGACGCGCCCCAGTCCCGTTCGAGATCCTCCGGCGTGATGATCTGGCGGCCGACGATGAGCGGCTCGAGCCCGCGCGTGTGCGCCTCCAGCACGTGCAGCACCGATCGATACAGCGTCTCGCGCGCGCTCGCCCAGTCCGCGCCGCGCAACTGCCGCGGCGCATAGTGCGCGTAAATCGAAAGGACGTGTCCGCCCTCCGGCGCCAGGCCCGGGTCGAGGACCGTGGGCACGGCGAGCTCGAGCCAGGGCTCGCGCGAGATCTCGCCGTACTTCGCCGCGTCGAAGGCGCGCTCGATGTAGTCGACATCGGGCGCGATCAACAGGCGGCCGCGCAGTGCCATCGGATCGTCGCCGATCGCCGGAAACACGGGCCGGCCGGACAGCGCCAGATTGATCTTCGCCGTGACGCCGCGCGCACGCACGCGCGCCATCCGCTGTCGAAAGCGCACCGGCAGCTCGACTGGATCCACCAGTTCGAGCAGGGCGCGCTTTGGATCGCCGGCGACGATCACCGCGCGCGCCTCGAGCGACTGCCCGTCCTCCAGGACGACGCCCGAGGCTCGGCCCTCGCGGATCACGATGCGCACGACGCGTTTGCCGGTCGTGACGTGCGCGCCGGCCTTTTCGGCGATGGCGCCCAGGGCCTGCGACACGGCGCCCGGGCCGCCCTTGACGGTGACGCCGCTCCCGACCGGAAACGGATCGGCGGCCAGCGCCTGCAGCAGCATCGCGCCCGTGCCGGCCGACCAGGGACCGACGAAATTGCCGAAGACCGCGCGCGCGCAGATCGCCGCCCGGACCGCGTCGGACTCGAAGAACTCGGCCGACAGATCCGCGACGGCCATTGGCAGCCACCGCGCGAGCCGCGCCAGGTCGGTCTTGCCGAGCGCGCGCATTCGACGACCGACGCCGAGCAGCGGCCACCAGTCGCGCGGGCCCAGGTCGTCGATCGACGGCAGCACCTGGCGATCGATCGCCGCCAGGACGGCCGAGATCCGGTCTGCGGTCTGGACGAACGTGCGCCAGCGCGACGCGTCGCCGTGCGAGATCTGGTGGATCGACGCGGCCGTCAGCACCGGATCGTGATGGAACGCGAGGGCGTGGCCCTCGACTCCAAGCGACGTGAGCGGCGGGTCGGGCTTCAGGAACTCGAGACCCGCGTGGTCGAGACGCAGCGCGCGGACGACGTGCGCGTCAATCGGACCGAGCGCGTGACTGAGTATTGGCGCGCGGAATCCGGGGGCGAACTCGGCGGTCGCCGCCGCGCCGCCAATCTCCGGGCGCTGGTCGATCACCGCCACCGACCGCTTGTGGCGGGCCAGCCTGGCCGCGGCCACGAGGCCGTTCAGTCCGCCGCCGATGACGATCGACGTCCAGCATTGGCGTCGGTCCCGTCCTCAGGCGCGATCCGCCATGGCGCGGAGCGCGGCATTGCGCCCGGGCGCGGCCATGATGCCGCCGCCCGGATGCGTCGCTGATCCGCAGAGATACAGCCGGCGAATTGGCGTGCGGTAATCCGCCCAGCCGGGCGCCGGCCGCAGGAAGAAGAGCTGCTCGAGCGACAGCTCGCCCTGGAAGATGTTGCCTTCCGTGAGGCCGAAGTCGCGCTCGAGATCGAGGGGAGTGAGCACCTGGCGGTGCAGGATGAGATCCTTCAGGTTGGGCGCGTGCTCTGCGATCGTGTCGATCACCGTGTCGCCGAACTTCTCTCGCGCATCGTCCCAGGTCCCTTCGCGGAGGGCATACGGTGCGTACTGGACGAAGCACGACATCACGTGTTTGCCTGGTGGCGCGAGCGTCGAGTCGGTCAGGCTCGGGATCACGATGTCGATGTACGGCCGTGACGAGAAGCGTCCGTACTTGGCTTCGTCGTACGCGCGTTCCATGTAGTCGACGCTGGGCGAGATCGAGATCGCCCCGCGCAGGTGCGGCCCCGGACCCGGCCGGCACGTGAAGTTCGGCAACCCGTCGAGCGCGAGGTTGACCTTGCCCGACGAACCGCGGAACTTGTAGCGCCGGATGTCCTCGACGAACTCTGACGGCAGGTGATCGGCGCCGACCATCTGAAGAAACGTCAGTCGGGGGTCGAGGCTCGAGAGCACCGTCGACGCCATGTGGTAGTCGCCATTTTCCAGGACGACCCCTGTCGCTTCGCCCCCGTTGACGAGGATGTGTCGTACGGGCGAGCTGACGCGAATGTCGGCACCGGCCGCTCGGGCCGCCGCGGCAATTGCGTTCGACACCTGCCCCGTGCCGCCCTTCGACAACCCCCACGACCGGAAGGCGCCGTCGATCTCCCCCATGTAGTGGTGCAGCAGGACGTAGGCCGTGCCCGGCGACCGCACGCCTTGAAACGTGCCGATGATGCCCGACGCCGACATCGTCGCCTTCAGAACGTCGGTTTCGAACCACTGGTCGAGGAAGTCCACCGCGCTCATCGTCATGAGCTGCAGCTGGTGGTAGCGATCGACGTCGGGCAGATCGCGGAAGCGTCGCGCCAGGCCGCCAAGGACCTTCAGGTCCTTCATGCGCAGCGAGAATGGATCCGGCGGCGTCATCGCGAGTATGGGCTTCGCGAAGCGCCCCATCTCCACCATGGCGCGGCCGTACTCGTCATAGACGTCGGCATCGAGCTTCGAGTGGCGCGCGATCTCCCGGTACGTCTGCGCGTGGTCGTCGACCCGCCAGAGATAGTCGCCGCTCGGCATCGGCGTGAACGTGCCGTCCAGCGGCAGAATCTCGAGGCCATGCTTCGCCAGCTCGAGCTCGCGGATGATTTCCGGGCGGAGCAGCGAGACGACGTAGGAGCAGACCGAGAACTTGAAGCCGGGGAAGATCTCCTCGGTCACGGCCGCGCCTCCGACGAGGTGCCGCCGTTCGAGGACGAGGACCTTCCGGCCGGCGCGGGCGAGATACGCGGCCGCCGTCAGGCCGTTGTGTCCCGCGCCGATGACGATCGCGTCATACCGACTCGGCATGCGCAGACATCATATAGAAGAGCAGGCACTGGGCATTGGGCACTGGGCAATAGAGCGGGCATTGGGCACTCGGCACTGGGCAATAGTGCGGGCACAGGGCACTGGCCTTCGGGATCAGGTTCAGGCGACAGGCATCAGGCGATGGTCCAGTGCCTGGTGCCGATGGCCCGATGCCCGCTCTATTGCCCAATGCCCGCGCTATTGCCCAATGCCCAACGCCCAGTGCCCGCTTATACTCTTCCCTTGCCCGTTCCCACGCCGTTTCACGACCGCACGTTTCCGCTCTGCGCGAGCCTGAGTTATCGCGATTGGGCCGGCTACTACGCGCCGAGCTCGTACGAGCCGCTGCACGAACACGAGTACAACGCCATCCGAAACGGCTCGGCGCTGCTCGATGTGTCGCCGCTCTTCAAGTACCTCGTCACCGGCCGCGACGCCGAGCGCGTCGTCGATCGCGTGATCACGCGCAGCGCGGCGCGTATGAAGCCGGGGCAGGTGATCTACACGCCCTGGTGCGACGAGGACGGACGCGTGATCGACGACGGCACGGTCTCGCGGCTCGCGGAGGACCGCTTTCGCTGGACGGCCGCCGATCCAAATCTGCGCTGGATCACCGCGCAGACGACTGGCCTCGACGCGCGCGTCGAGGACATCTCCGAACGGACGGCGGCGCTCGCGCTGCAGGGACCCACGTCGATGCGGCTGCTGCGCGAGGTCGCGCGCGCCGACGTCGAAGGGCTCAAGTACTTTCGCGTGACGAGCGGCACGATTGCCGGCCGGCCGGTGGACATCTCGCGGACGGGCTACACGGGCGATCTCGGCTACGAGATCTGGATGGATCGCGAGGACGCGGGCGCCGTCTGGGACACGATCGTCGCCGCGGGCTCCGCGTTCAACCTCCAGCCGACCGGACTGCTGGCGCTGGACGTCGCACGCGTCGAGGCCGGCCTCCTGCTGATCGACGTGGACTTCTTCAGCGTGCGCAAAGCCCTGACGGCGTCCCAGCTTTACACGCCGTTCGAGATGAGCCTCGATCGCCTCGTCGAGCTGGACAAGGGGCCGTTCATCGGGCGTGCGGCGCTCGCCGCGGAGCGCGCGCGCGGCCCGCGGCGGCGCATCGTCGGGCTGACGATGGACTGGCCGGACGTCGAGGCGCTCTACGAGGCGGTCGGCTTGCCGCCGCTCGCGCAGGCGACGACATCGCGCGTGGCCGTGCCCGTCTACGCGAACGGGCGCCAGATTGGACGCATGACGTCTTCGACGTGGTCGCCGGTGCTCAAGCAGATGATTGGCCTGGCGACGGTCGAGACCGCGGCCGCGGGACCCGGCAACGAGCTGACGGTCGAGCACACCGTCGACGCCGTCCGGCATCGCGTGCGGGCCCGAGTCGTCCCCACGCCGTTCTTCAATCCCAAACGGAAGACGACGACAGACTGGGCTCGGGCCGGGGGCTGACTCCGGCGAACAGGGCCACCGCGGCCGTCAGGAACGCCAGCGAGGTCAGCGCGATCGGCGTGCCGATCGAGTGAAAGTACGCGACGCCCGCGCCGACCAGGAACGTGACGCCGGCGCCCGCAAAACGCCCGACCGACGTGGCAAACGCGAACGCACTCGCGCGACAGCGCGTCTCGTACTGCTCCGGCAGCCAGAGCGTGTACATCGCGAAGTTGGCTCCGCCGAGGCCGAGCACGAACAGGCACGCGAAGAACCACGGCAGCGCGCCGGCCGGCAGGTAGTAGATGTAGCCGAACGCGACCGCGATGGACGCGAACATCACGAGGAAGTACATGCCCAGAGTCCGCGGTCGCCCCCAGCGCTCCGCGAGCGGCGGCAGCGCCAGGCAGCCCAGGATCGTCCCGGTGGACAGCAGCATCGTCGCGTAGGACGCGAGCCTGACGCCGTCGCGCGGTGCGTATCCAGCGTCGGCCGCCAGGTGCGTCACCGACGCCGGCACGTAGACCGATCCCGCCCACAGCCCGACGATCGAGACGAAGACGAGCAGCGAGTTGAGGATCGTCCGTCGCGCGATACTTCGGCGAGAACAGCTGCGCGAACGAGCTGCGCATCGTGAGCGCGCCGCCCAGCTGCCGACGCGTCTCCTGCCATCGCTTCGGCTCGACGACGGCGTAGCGGATGAACGCCGACGAAGAGCGCCGGCGTGCCGCCGAACGCGAACATCGCGCGCCAGCCGTAGTGCGCGCCGATCGTGGTGTTCGCGATGGCCGCGAGAAAGACGCCGAAGTAGTAGCCGGTGTGCAGGTAGCCGGCGCCCATCGTCCGGCGCGACTCCGGCCATTCTTCCGCGACGAACGTCCCGCCCATCGACCACTCGCCGCCGATGCCGACGCCCGCCAGCAGCCGCATGGCGCCGAGCTGCCAGACGTTGGCCGCGACCGCGCCCAGGAACGTGAAGAGCGAGTAGCAGAGGATCGTCAGCATCAGCGTGCGGACGCGGCCGAAGCGATCCGCGAGCGGGCCCCAGACCATCGACAGGCCCCAGCCGACGAGGAACAGCGCGAGCAGCAGGCCGCCGTAGTACCCGACGTTGGCGGGTGTCGCAGGAATGCCGGATTTCGGCAGGAGCTCGGTCAGCGCGGGCGTCAGGACGAGGGCATAGATGAACGAGTCCATGCCGTCGAGCGTCCAGCCGCCCCATGACGCCCAGAACCCGCGGATCTGATTGCGCGTGAGCTGCACGCGCGCATTCTAATCCTAGGGCCTGACGGCGCTGTCAGCGAGTCGATCCGTCCTTGTTGGAGGTCGCGTCGCGATAGGCGGCCGCGATGCCGGACGAGGTGACGTAGTTGTCGAAGACGAACCCCAACGCCTGCGACGACCGCGCAAACTGGCGCTTGAACTCGTCGAGGTTGACGCTCTTGCGGGCCTGCGCCAGGGTCTCGCCGCGCCCGACGGCGGCTTCGACCTGCGACTTGAGCGACGCAAGGAGCGCCACTTCCTGGCGCACGAAGGTGTTGTCGCGCATCACCGGCCCGTGCCCCGGAACGAAGATCGCGGGCCTCAGCGCCAGCAGCTTCTCGAGCGTCGCGCCGAACTCGAGGGGATGCGACGTGGATCCGACGAGCGGAATCGGCGAGACGACGAGGTCGCCGGTGATCGCGATCCGATCCGCGGGCAGCCACACTACGAGGTCGGCGCTCGTATGCGCCCGGCCGAGATACAGGACATCGATCTCCCGTTTGCCTCGCCGGAGGGTCAGCGACGTGTCCACGAGTCTGGTCGGCATGACGATCTGGATGAGCGGCGCTTCGGCGAAAAACCGCTTCGCCGACGCGATGTCGCTCAGATAGCTCGTGCGTTCTTCGTCGGTGAGCGGGTTGCCGGTCAGGCTCTTGCCCTGATCGACCGACATCTGCAGCTGCTGCGCCATTTGCGGGCCGAGCTCGACCAGCTGCTTGCGATTCGACGCGCCGATGGTCGGCAGATCCTGCGCGGTCGTCGCTTGTGCGATGAACTCGGCCGAGGGAAACCTCTCCCGGTACACCTGATTCCCGACGATGTGGTCGTCGTGCCAGTGGGTGTTGATCACCGCGCTGACAGGCTTGTTGGTGATCTTCATCAGGGCGGCCAGCGAAGCGCGCGCCGACGACGGCGTGATGTTCGTGTCCACGACCACGACGTCGCTGTCGTTGACGATGAAGATGCTGTTGCAGTCGAACATCAGTCCGGGCGGTTCCGTCCGAATCGCGACGTAGACGCCGTTGGCAATCTTCTGCACGTCGATGTGGCTCTCGACGGCGGCCGAGGGTTGCGTGATTGACGACGGCGGCGCCTGAACGGTCAGGGCCAGCGTGCCGAGCGAGAGCCCGATCGCGAATCGCATCGGCGCCATTGTGCCACGCAGGATTGCGGTCGTGCCGCTGTTCGCGATCGGTCAGTCGTCCGCGAGGCGAAGCGCGGCGCGCGCGCCGGAGGGCGAGCGGCGTACGCGGTCGCGAAACTCGACGGGAACCGCGAGGACGTCGGATTCCGGCCACGATCCGGCGAGCCGCTCGAGCGCCAGCACGGGCCGGCGAAAGACGCCGAACGTCACGGCGTCCGGCCGGCGCCGGTAGAAGAGATACTGCGCAGGAAACAGGTCGCGGGCGCCGTCGCCGTCGGCAAGGTCGCCGGGCGACCACTCGAAGAACACGAGGGGTCGCGCTTCGGCGAGCGTCCCCCGCAGACCGCGCAGCACGGGCCGCTCGAAGCCCTCGGTGTCGATCTTGATGAAATCCGGCCGCGCCTGCAGCTCCGCCAGTACCTCGTCGCCCCGTCGGATCGGCAGAGGCACGCTGCCGGTGGCGGCCGATTGGGCAAACGAGCCGGTGCCGGTGTTGTGCGACATCGGCGGCGCGTAGAGCGCCTCGGCTTCGCGGTCGCCGAGGCCGCAGGCCACCACGATGACGTTCGTCAGGCGATTGTCGTCAATCTTCTGCCGCAGGCGCGCGACCAGCGGCGGAAACGGCTCGATGGCGATCACGCGCCGGCAACGCGTCGCCGCGAACAGCGCATGGTGCCCGACGTTCGCGCCGATGTCCACGAACACCGGCGCGTCCATCGCGGACAACATGTCGTCGATCAACTCGAGGTCGTCGCGCTCGTAGGCGCCGTAGTAGTAGGTGCTCCAGTCGATGAATGTGTCGAAACGGCCGCGGTACTGCGCCCCGTAGAACGGCGTCGTGAATTCCGCTCCGTCGGACCGCTCCGGGTCGTCGAAGCGCCGGAGCACGCGGTCGCGCACGCCAAAGCGGAGATAACGCTGGTGCCCGAACGCGCGGAGCAGGCGGCGCTTCAGCATGTCGGCCCGGAGAGCGGCGACGCTACAGCAGGATGGCGACGCTCATCAGCACCAGGGTGATCAGGACCAGCACGGCGACGATGCGGGCGACGGCGAGCGCGCGCAGGCGGAACCGCTGCGCGGAGGCGAGCGTCGCTGCCCGATTCGGCCCGTCCGGCATGGCCGCGGCCTCGCGCGCGAGCGTCGAGGCCTTCTTGGCCGCGCGGCTCAGGACCGCCCCGCCCAGAATCGCCGCGAGAATCGCCAGCGCGCCGCCCCCGCCGAACGCCCTGCCCGCGTGGCTGCGGCTGATGGCCGCACTGAAGCCGCCCGTGTAGCGCCAGTACAGCCAGATGCCCGTCAGGACGGTGAGCGTCGCCAGCACGGGCATGAACACGACGAAACCGCGGCGCTCGAGGGCCGCGGCCACCTTCATGCCGTCGGGGCCGGCGTCGCCGACCGCCGGCATCAGGAAGTACGCGGAAAACACCGCGATGCCGACCCAGATGGCGCCGGTCAGGATGTGGACGATGCGCATCAACAAGTAGAACGGGCTCATGCTTGTCAGTCTCCCAGCGTGCGGCGAATGAATTGGTCGAAGGCAAACAACAGGTCTTCGCGGTTGGAATACGGCCCCGGCCGGTAGGCCGGCGAGCTGATGCCGGCCTGGGCCAGCTCGCAGACGTGCCAATCCTGCCGGTTCGTCATGTCCCAGAACGACGTGGCGTCCGACAGGTCGAACCCGGGCTTCGCCCGTTCAACCGGATCGACGAGCCATTCGCAGACAATGCGCGTGCGGTCGGGTGCCGAGGGCCAGAGCGTGTGCGTGAGCACGTAATCGGGGTGCGGCGCGATCAGGAAGTTCGGAAAGACCGAGTAGTAGTAGACGCGCCGGCGTTCCTCGGCCGAGAGGCCCGGGAGCGGCTCGCGCCGGCACGTGCCGTCGGCTGACATCGTGTCCACGCCGTCGTTCAGGTCCATGCGACCGCCCATGTACGTCGGCCGGAGCGGCTCGTTCTCGCCGCTCAGATAGTGCGACAGCCGGTTGAGCACCGGGTGCAGCGTGGGGCAGTGCAGACACTCGTTGTAGTTCTGGACGACGAGCTTCCAGTTGGCCCGGACGTCATAGACGATCCGGTGACCGCGCAGCAGCCGACCGAATTCCCACGGCGCGAACTTGGCCGGCAGGTCCGCTAGATGCTCTGCCAGAGCCGGGCCGTCGGGCGCCAGCGACAGGAAGACGAAGCCGTCCCACACGCCGGTGCGCACGCTGCCAAGCGGGAAGTCTTCGCGGGAGAAGCCCGGCGAGCCGTCCATGTGCGGCGCGCCCAGCAGGCGGCCGTGGTAGTCGTAGGTCCAGGCGTGGTACGGGCACTGAATCGTGCCGCCGAGCTGGCCGGCCTCGTCGCCACAGAGCCGCGTGCCGCGATGGCGGCAGACGTTGAAGAACGCGCGGACGTCGGCGCCTTCGGAGGTTCGCACGACGAGAACACTGTCGCCGGCCACTTCGCGGACCAGGTACGACCCGCGCGACGGCATGTCCTCGAGGCGTCCGACGCAGACCCACATCCGGCGGTAGAACAGATCGCGCTCGCGATCGAAGAGCGCCGGGTCCGTGTAGTACCGGGCCGGCAGCGTGAAGGCGGTGCCGGGCATCGTCTCGCGAGGCTTGATCGCCATCGGTGGAACTGAGTCATGATAATGCTTCCATGCTGGAAGCATCCGCTCCACGCCGCCGCGCGCGCGCCGTGACGATCACCGCGTGGGCGCTGACGCTTGGTCTGGCTCTCGCGGGCGCGCTGATTCCGGCGCGCGCGTCGGCTCAGCAGCTCGTGTACGTCGTCCGGCACGCCGAGCGCGCGGACGCCGGTGCCGGGGCCGTGCAGATGGCCGCCGACCCGCCGTTGTCGGCCGCGGGCCGGGCACGGGCGGAGAAGCTGGCCAGCATGCTGGGCGGCGCCGGCATCACCGCGGTCTACACGACGGAATTCGCCCGCACGCAACAGACCGCCGGGCCGCTCGCCAGGGCGCTCGGCGTCACGGCGACGATTCTTCCGTCAGACGACACGGCGGCCCTGGTTGCGGAGCTCAAGGCGAAGCACGCGCGCGACGTCGTGTTGATCGTCGGGCACTCGAACACCGTCCCCGCGATCATCAAGGCCCTGGGCGGTCCGGTCGTCACGATCAAGGACGACGAATACGACAAGCTGTTCGTCCTCGTGCCAGCCACGGGCGTCCTGAGCGTGATCAAGTACTGAGCGTCTGCTGGGCGGACGTCTGAGGAGGTGGCCAGTGAGACGATCGACCTGGGCGCTCGTTCTCGGTCTGGTTGGCGTCGGGGTGATGTCGATCGGCGCGGAGCCGGCGCGTCAGACGACGGCGTCGGGCAAGCCGCTGGCGCTGGTCGGCGGAACGTTGATCGATGGTTTCGGCGGGCCGCCGCTTCGTAACTCCGTCATTCTCGTGCGCGGCGAGCGCATCGCGGCCGTCGGCCAGGTCGGATCGCTGGCGGTGCCGTCCGACGCGGAGGTCGTGTCGACCGAAGGCATGTCGGTCCTGCCGGGACTGTGGGACATGCACGTCCACACGATGATCGACGGCCACTCCGACTACGCGCACTGGGACAAGACGTATCCGCCGAGGCTCGAGAAAGACGATGATGCCGGCGTCGGCGCGCCAGCTGCTCATGGCGGGGGTGACGACCGCGCGCGACCTGGGCGCGCCGCTCGAGGCCAGCATCCACGTACGCGACGCGATCAACCGCGGCGACATTCCCGGCGCGACGCTGTACGTCTCCGGCCCGTTCATCCAGCACGCGCCGTATCCCGGGCACCGACTACTTCCGCTGGGGCGTCAACGGCGTCGCCGACGCGCGCGCGAAAGTGCAGAAGCTGGCGGACGCCGGCGTGGACGTGATCAAGCTCATCGATCAGGACCAGATGGCGCCGGACGAGGTGAAGGCGGTCATCGACGAGGCGCACGCGCACAACCTGTCCGTGATCGCGCACGCGCATCGTCCGGACGAGATCCGTCTTGCGCTGAAGTACGGCGCAGACGATCTGCAGCACACGGGCCTCGCGACCGCGCCCGAATATCCGGCCGACATCATGGACGCCATCAAGGCGCGCACGGCGAAGATGTCGCTCGGCCCGTTCTGGTGGACGCCGACGGTCGAAGGCCTGTTCAACTACGAGTACATGCGCGACAACCCGGAGATGCTCGACGACCCGTCGTGGAAGCTCGGGCTGCCGCAGGACATCATCGACGACATCCGGCAGTCGATTCAGCACCCGGGCGAGATGAGCTACTTCCAGCTGACGCCGGCGCGCAAGCCCACGCTCAAGCGCAAGTTCACGCAGCTTCGCGACGCGGGCGTGACGCTGCTCATCGGCACCGACAGCGGCATCCCGATGCAGTTCCACAGCCAGTCCACCTGGAACGAGCTCGACATCTGGGTGCGCGAGATGGGCGTGCCGCCGATGGAGGCGATTCGGTCGGCCACGTACTGGCCGTCGGTGATGATGAAGAAGGACCGGGACGTCGGCACGGTGACGCCCGGCAAGGTGGCGGACATCATCGCCGTGCGCGGCGACGTGCTGCGCTACATCGACCTGCTCCAGCGCGTGGATATCGTCGTGAAGCACGGAAAGCGTTACAAGTAGGCGAGATACGAGGCCTCATGAGATTTGCGTTCATTGGCGCGGGCGCGGTTGGCGGCTATTACGCCGCGCGGCTCGCGAGGTCGGGGCAGGACGTCAGCGTCGTCGCCCGCGGCGCGCATCTGGAAGCCATCAGGAAGCACGGGCTGCGGGTCGTCGGTCCGCTGGGGGACGTCACAGCGCCGCTCGGCGCCGAGAGCGATCCGGCCCGGATCGGACCGGTGGACGTCGTCGTGCTCGCGGTGAAGACGTACGACAACGCGACGGCCATTCCGCTCATTACGCCGCTTCTTGGTCCGCAGACGACGGTGTTGACCCTTCAGAACGGTGTGGACAGCGCGGATCAGGTCGCGGCTGTGGTCGGGCAGGCGAGGACGATCGCCGGCGCCACGTACATCGCGACGGCGATAGGCGGTCCCGGGGTGATCGAGCAGACCGGCACGCACCGGCGAATCGTGTACGGCGAGTGCTTCGGGACCCCCGAGGGCATCTCGGCGCGAGTAGCGGCGATTGAGCCGATCTTCCGCGCCGCCGACATCCAGGTGGAGGCGCTCGCGGATTCCCGGCCGGCCCTCTGGGAGAAGTTCACGTACCTGGCGCCGTTCGCCGCGTTCACCGGCGCCTCACGGCTGCCAATGGGGCCCGTGTGGGCCGACCCGTACACGCGAGAGATGTTCCTCGCCGCGATTGCGGAGGTCGGACGCGTCGCCGAGGCCCACGGTGTGACGCTGCCGACCGACCACATGGATCGCATGGGCAAGTACGTCGCCTCGGTGCCGCCGACCACGAGATCGTCGCTCTTGATCGACCTCTCGCAAGGCAAGAAGATCGAGGTCGAGGCGCTGCAGGGCAGCGTCGTTCGTCGAGGGCGCGCGAAGGGCGTCCCGACCCCCATCATGGCGACGCTGTACGCGGTGTTGAAGCCGCACGCTGACGGCCCGCCGACCCTGCCGGCGTCCTGACGCGGCCTTCTCGTGGCGTCTTCCCTCCTGCCGAACGCGCGCGCGCTCCGGCACCGCAACTTCCGGCTGCTGTGGGCGGGCCTGTTCGTGTCGTTTGCCGGATCGTTCATGCAGAAGGCCGCGATCCTGTGGCACGTGTCGCTGCTCGTGCCACCCGAGCGCAAGGGCCTGGCGCTCGGCATGGTCGGGCTCGTGCGCGTCGTGCCGATCATCCTCTTCTCGATGGTCAGCGGCGTCGCGGCCGACGTGTTCGATCGGCGCAAGCTCATGCTCGTCACGCAGATCGGCGGCACGCTCGTGGCCGCGGCGCTGGCGTTCCTCACGTTCATGGGGCTCGCGGTGCTGTGGCCCATCTACGTGCTGGCGGCGATCGGCGCGGCCGCGAGCGCGTTCGACGCCCCGGCGCGCCAGGCGCTGGTGCCGATGCTCGTGCCGCGCGAGCACCTGCCGAACGCGATCAGCCTGAACACCATCATGGTCCAGATCGCGCAGGTGGGCGGTCCGGCGATCGGCGGCGTGGTCATCGCGCTCTCGAGCGTCGCGTGGGCCTACGTCTTCAACGCGATGTCGTTCCTCTTCGTGGTCGTCGCGCTGCTGATGATGCGGGACGTGCCGGCCACCGAGCGCGGCGCCAGCCACGCCGGCGACGCGATGTCGCTGCACGCGGCGGCCGAGGGCCTGCGCTTCGTGTTCCGCTCCCCGCTGATCCGCTCGACGATGCTGCTGGACTTCTTCGCGACGTTCTTCTCGTCGGCGACGGCGCTGCTGCCGATCTTCGCGCAGGACATCCTGCGCGTCGGGCCCCGCGGCTACGGCTGGCTGTACGCGGCGCCGGCGGTCGGCGCGAGCGTGGGGAGTCTGTCGATGGTCCGGGCGATCGACGCGATCGACCGGCGCGGGTCTGTGCTCGTCTAGGCGGTGTTCGCGTACGGCCTGGCGACCGTCGTCTTCGGCTTCTCGCGCGTGTTCTGGCTGTCGTTTCTGTGCCTCGCGCTCACGGGCGCGAGCGACACGGTGAGCATGGTGATCCGCAACCTCATCCGCCAGCTCGACACGCCGGACGACCTGCGCGGCCGGATGACCGGCGTCAACATGGTGTTCTTCATGGGCGGGCCGCAGCTCGGCGAGCTGGAGGCCGGCGCCGTCGCCAACTGGCTTGGCGCCGTCGTTTCGGTCGTGAGCGGCGGCATCGGCTGCCTGCTGGCCACGGGCGCGGTCGTGGCGCTCACGCCGGCGCTGTGGCAGTACCGGCGGGATACGCCGCCGGAAATCATTCCGCTGCAGCCCGCGCCGAAGAGCTGACGCACGCGGCGGATCAGCGCGCGTGCAGGACGTACCGATCGAAGAATCCGACCACGCGCTGCTCGAATTCCTCCGGGTACATCTCGAGGAACTGCGCGTGCCCGACGCCGGCCTCGTGCCAGAACTCCTTCGGCTCGCGCGCCGCCTCGAACAGCCGCTCGCCGCTCTGGGGAGAGACGACGACGTCCGCGTCGCCCTGGAGGAGGAAGACCGGGCGCGGCGAGATCTGCGGGACCCACCGTTTGGCGTCGATCTCGGACGCGTCGAAGCCGGCCTCGCGCTCGGTCCAGAACTCGATCATCGGCGCGAACGGGAAGGGCGGCAGGCCCGTGAAGAAGCGGACGCTCGTCGAGACCGTGTCGTTGAGCGAGGAAAACGCGCTGTCGGCCACGACCGCGGTCACGCGTGGATTCCGGACGGCGTACTGCAGCGCGAGCGATCCGCCCATCGAGACGCCGAAGACGCCAAGCTCGGCCGGATCGACGCCGGCGTGCGTGGACTCGAACGCGTACCAGGCGTCGAGATCCCGCATCTCGTCGTGCCCGAAGGTAATCATCTCGCCGTCGCTGCGATCGTGGGCGCGAAGCGAGAGCACCAGCAGGCCGTAGCCGTGGCGGTGCAGGACGTCGGCCACGCGGAGCATGGACGCGCGGTCGTCCTTGTAGCCGTGAATCAGCATCACCGACGCGCCGTTCGATGACGGAACGTACCACCCGTACAGCGTGAGTCCGTCAGACGTCGTGACCGTGACGTCGTCGAAGGGCATGCCGGCGTCGGCCGGGGTCTTGGCCGGCAGTTTCCGGGTCGCTCGGGGATTGGTGATGAGCTCGTGCGCCCGCGCGCGGGTCACGATGGCAAGCGCGACAGCCGTCAGAACGAGAGCCAGCAGCGTCCCACCGAGCGCGTGGACGCGCCAACGCCGCACGTCAGTCCTTCTTCAGGAAGATGCTCTCGGCGTACTTCTGCAGCCCGGCGAGCTGCGGCTTCGAGAAGCGGACGTCCACCATGAAGACGTTCGCCTTGATCGTCTCCGCCCAGGCCAGCGTCACGAACTGGGACGCCGGGATGGTCACCGTCGCGTCGTTGACCATCGCGCCTGGCGCCGGGTTGTCCACGGTCATGTGGTCCGACAGGTCGAGGGTCATCGGGTTCTTCGACTCCTCGTCAATCAGGAACTTCAGCGTCGGCATCCGCAGGGTGTTTGGATTGATCCGGGGATCGGCGCTGGCCTCGATCGACACGGACCGCGGGGGCCGGTTCGGGTACCGGCCCTCGAGGCGCGCCGTGAACGCCATGCGCGTCTCGCCGCCCGTGCCGGAGAGGATCAGCCCGAAGCCCTTTTCTGTCTCCCGGGTGTCCTCGTGGTACGACGTCCAGGTATCGAGGTCCTTCCAGGTCGCCAGTACGCCGGCGCGGATTTGCGGCACGGGCCGCGGCGCGGCTAGCGGCACCGCGGCCAGCACCCCGAGGATTGCGGTCGCCGCGACAATCGAAGAATGTGTGCGCATGGTCGCTCTCCGCTCACTGGACAATCGTGCACGTTCCGTAGTGCTGGGACACCGCGGGCAGGTCGGCCGGATCGCCCAGATGGCGCGAGTGCACGGCGAGGTACTTGCCCGCTGACTGGCCGCCGACGAAGATCGTTGTCAGGTTCAGATTGCCGGACGGGGTGGCTTCAATCACGTTGAGGCCCGTCGCCGTCGTGATCGTGGACGCATGCGCCGCCGCGCCGTTCGAGGCGACGATCTGCGCTTTGTTCTTCTTGTCGATGGCGTCCACGTCGAACGTGAACTGCTCGTCGTGGGTCATTCCCTCGACCGCCCCGTCCTTCCAGACGGGCGCGGCGTACATCGAAAAGCTGCAGGACAGGTGGTGTGCCGAGAACAGGGGATCCGGCTTGGCCGATGGCGCGGATCCTTGACCCGCCAGGGCGAACACGAGCGCGACGATCCACAGGGTCATGAGGTCTCCGGCCAGGGGCGCTGGTGCCATTGTGTCGCGTCCGCGTGTGCACCCGCAATCGGCGTCGAGGCGGTGACGTCCGAGGATGCTACGATGCGACGCGTGATGATTCCGGTGGTCCTGACGCTCGTGGCCGGTGCCGTCGCCGGCGGCCTGGGGGCGATGCTCGGCATCGGCGGCGGCGTCTTTCTGGTGCCGTTTCTCAACCTGGCCATGGGGCTGCCCGTCCGGACCGCGTTTGGCATCAGCCTGATCACCGTGATTGGGACGTCCAGCGTGACCTCGGCGTCCGCCGGACGGCTGGAGCTCGTCAACCTCCGGCTGGGGATGGTGCTCGAGATCTTCACGACGACGGGCGGTCTCATCGGATTGCTTCTCGTCCACAGGTTCTCCGAGGGGACGCTGCGGTTGATCTTCGGCGGGGTCATGGCCGTCGTCGCCGCCGTGATGATTGGGCGGCTGGACCGCCGCAATGTCATCCTCGACACCGGGATCGACGTCGGACTGCTGGGCGGGCGGTACCACGAGGACGAATCGGGCGGAGAAATCTCGTATCGGCTCAAGCGCCCGCCTGTCGCCTTTGGCGTTTCGTTCCTCGCGGGCGTCGTGTCGATGCTGGGCATCGGCGGCGGCGTCCTGAAGGTGCCGGCACTCAACGCCTGGTGCGGCGTCCCCATGCGTGCCGCGGCGGCCACCAGCGCCCTGATGATTGGCGCCACGGCCGTCGTCGGCGCCATCAACTACTTCATCCGCGGCGACATCGTGCCCGAGCTGGCGGGTGCCGCTGTGCTCGGTGTCCTGTTTGGATCGCGCATCGGCTTCGCGATTGGCGCCCGCAGCAAGGCGCGCGGCCTCAAGCTGCTCATGGCGGGCGTCCTGGCCGCCGTGGCCATCATCTACTTCGCGAGGCCGTCCTGATGCCGACCGTCGAGCTGAATCGACTCGAGGTCCAGATCGGCCGGCTGCTCAAGGTCGGCGTCGGGCTGTCGGCCATCCTGTTGGGCGTGGGCCTGGTGCTCTCCTATGCCGGTCTCGTCTCCGGTCAGACGCTGCTGCGCACGGGCCTGGTGGTCCTGATGGCCATTCCGGTCATGCGGATCGTCGCGTCGTTCGTCGACGCGGTGCGGCGTCGGGACCGGTTGCTCGCGGGATCGACGGCCATCGTGCTGACCGTCATGGCCCTGACGCTCGTCTATTCGCTGCGATCGGTCGATGTCGACGCCGCCGAGGCGGTCACGCACACGTTCAGCGTGGATCTGACGCTCTCGCCGGACGGCACGCAGATGGCGTACGTCGCTCCCGCGGACGGCCACGACCAGCTTTTCGTGATCGCGTTCGCCCAGCAGGCGCCGAGGCGCCTGCTCGTCAACGACGCGAACGACGACGCCCCGGCGTGGTCGCCCGACGGCAAGGCGATCGCGTTCGTCTCGGACATCACTGGATCGCCGGAGTTGTTCGTGATCAACGCGGACGGGTCCGGACTGCAGCAGATCACGCACGAGAACACAGCGGCCATCTATCCGGCCTGGGCGCCGGACTCCGATCGACTCGCCTACTGCACAAAGACCAGCGCCGCCGGCGCGGCCGATCAGTTCGAGCTCGCGGAAGTGCGCCGTGACGGCTCGAGCCGTCGTCTCATCACGCACGATGGCGCGGTCGACACGTTTCCGTCGTGGTCGCCCGACGGCGCGCACCTCGCGTTCCGCAAGATCGTCGGCACGAACTCCGAGATCTTCGTGGTCGGCTCGGATGGATCCGACGAGCGCAACCTCACCAACGACGCGTCGTTCGACGGCTGGCCGGCCTGGTCGCCCGACGGGCGCCGCATCGCGTTCGCCTCCGACCGCCGATCGCACTACCAGATCTTCGTGATGGACGCCGACGGATCGCATCCCACGCTCGTCGCGAACACCCTCGGAAGCGCCACGACGCCGCGCTGGACGTCGAACAGCCGCGCGATCTACTTCACCAACTGCACGGTGTCGGGCACCAATCCGGACTGCAGGATTCTCAGGGCCGAAGTCGTCGGCGACTAAGAAACGGGTACGCGGGTACGCGGGTACGTCAGGTGAGACGAACCTGAATCGCACCAACTCTCTTTCCGATTTTCAAAGATAGGGAGAGAAGATGCGCGTCAGCCGGTTCCTCTCGACCGACGTACCAGCGTCCGCTGTCGGCCCAACGAAGTTGACTCGCGTCAGTCGGTTCCTCTCGCCCGACGTACCGGCGTACCCCGCGTACCCTGCGTACCTGTTAATCGTTGATCTTGTACGCCTCTGCCCTCGGCCTGAGCGGCCGATCGAACCACAGCGGCCGCCGCGTGCCGTCCGGGCCCGGGCGCGGGCCGCGTCGTGGCCATCCACTCCTTGTAGATCGCGGTGCGACTCGTTCGGTGTCCACGACGATGTCGCCGTAGCTGTCGTCGGGCGCCGGCCTTCTCGAGCCGTGACGCGCTGGTGCCAGCAGTGCATGCCGCTCACCGGATCGGGCTGCACGGGAAACGTCAGGTTCTGGTGCACGCCGACCTCGCTCCACCAGACGCGGTGGCTGTCGGGGTCGCCGCTCGCGAACGGCCGGGCGCCGTGGATCTGCCGCATCTTGTAGCGGCCGCTGCGCCGTCGCCGCTCGATCCGCGACGAGCGCCGACGCCGCGCGCGCCGCCCTGCTCCTCGTTGCAGCCGCCAGCGCCCGAGATGATGCGACATGCCGAGACGCCGGGCCGGATGCCTTCGGTGACCCACGCGCGCGTGACGAAGTAGCCGATGCGCGGTCCGCACCTTCACGAGGTCGCCCGGTCGCGATGCCGAGCGCCGCGCGTCCTCGCGTCGCGATCCACAGCGGGTTGTTGTGCGAGATCTCGTACAGCCACTTCACGGGCGACCGCGTGTGGACCAGCGTCGGCAGGCGGAAGTTCGGCAGCAGATCGAACTCGTTCGTCCTCGCGATTCGAGTTCGCGCCAGTAGACGTGGCCGGGCACGTAGCGCGGCATCGCGTGCTCGGGCCAGCCCCACGTCGGCCAGCGTCGGCGAGATAGAACTCGAGCCGGCGCGACGGCGTGTTGAAGCCGGCCCGCGGCATGCCGTCGACGACGACGCCGATCGCCGTGCCGTCCTTGCAGATCACGGCCGCGTCTCGTCGTCCGCGTCGATGCGCCCGCGAGCGCGTCGGCGGTCAGCGGCGCTCGTGCGCGCTTGCTGTACGCGACGTCCGTCGACCTTGAAGACGCCGTACTTGCGCATGTACTGCGAGCGGCGTCAGGCTCTCCTTCGCGGCGGCCTCAGGCAGGCCGGGCACCGAGTGCTCGAACATCCACCCGTAGTACTCGTCCATCGTGATCGGCTGGCCGGGCCGATACGGGCGACTCGAAGTACTTGCGGATGCCGAGCGAGCCGTCGGGATCGATCTTCCAGCTGAGCGCGACCCAGAACTCGGCTTCTTCCCACACCTCGCCGGGATTCGCCTCGTACGTGGCGTCGACCGGCTCGCCGCGCTTCTCGCGCGCGACGCGCAGCACCGGCTGGCGGAAGCCGAGCCAGCTGGCCGGCGTGCGTCTCCTGGCTCATCGTGTCGTGGCGCTCGGTGCCGAGCCCCATCGGCAGGATGTAGTCGGCGAACCACGCGGTCTCGCTCCAGGTCGGCGTCAGCGCGACGTGCAGCCCGATCTTCGTCTCGTCGCTGCAGCATCTCCATCCACGAGAAGCCGTCGGGGTTGGTCCAGAGCGGGTTGTAGACGCGCGTGAAGTACACGTCGAGCTTGCCGCGGCCCTCCTTGAGGAAATGCGGCAGCAGGAAGCTCATCTCGAAGAACGCCAGCGGGAATTCCTTCGGGAACAGCAGCTCGTTCCAGTAGTCCGGCGGCGGCGGCGGATTCGGGTGCTTCGGCACGAACTTGTTCGTGACGTGCAGGTTCACGCCGCCGACCGTCGCCGACCGCGCCCGTCAGCACGACGAGCAGGTACAGGCAGCGCGTGATCTGCCAGCCCCACAGGTTGCCGGCCGCCGCCGCGCGCCAGCTGTGCGTCGCGAACGCGGTGCCGGCCGCCGCGATCGCTCGCGCGGCCTCGACGATCTGCTCGCGCCGGCACGCCGGTCTCGTCTGCGGCGATACTCGGGCGTGAACTCCGCGTAGAGCTCCTTGAGCGCGACGATGAAGTTGTCGAACGTGAGCGGCGAGGTCGGGCCGCTCGCCGCGCAGGTACGCCGCGCCAGTTCACCCACGTCGCGCACGAACTCGCGGTCGTACAGCTCGTGGTCGAGCAGGTACTTGGCGATCGCCAGCAGCAGCGCGCCTTCGGTGCCCGGATAGCGCGGGCAGCCACAGGTCGGCCTTCGCCGACGTGTTCGACAGCCGCGGATCGATGACGATGAGCTTGCGCGCCGCGCGGCCTGGCCTTCGATGATCCGCTGCGCGTGCGGGTTGAAGTAGTGGCCCGGTCTCGAGGTGCGACGACAGCAGCAGGATCGTCTGCGCGTTGGCGTAGTCGGGCGACGGCCGATCGTCGCCGCGTCCAGAGGAAATGTCCGAGCCGCGCCGACGAGGAGCAGACGTTGGTGTGGCTGTTGTGGCCGTCGACGCCCCAGGCCTGCAGCACGCGGTTCGCGTAGCCGTCCTCGCCGGGCCGGCCCGACGTGGTACATCACCTCGTGCCGGCGGTCCTCGACGATCGCCTTGCGGATGCGGCCGCCGATGTCGTCGAGCGCCTCGTCCCACGACACGCGCGTCCATTCGCCGCGCGCCGCGCTCGCCGGTCGCGCTTCAGCGGATAGAGGATGCGATCGGGATCCTCGAGCTGGTTCGGCGTGACGACGCCCTTGGCGCACGTGCGGCCGCGGCTGCCCGGGATGCACGCGGGTTGCCCTCGATCTTGCGGACGTCGAGCGTCTCCTTGTCGACGTAGGCGAGGATGCCGCACGCCGACTCGCAGTTGAAGCAGATGCTCGGGATGATCCAGTAGCGGCGCCGGTCCTTCTTCGGCCAGCTCGTGGACTCGAAGTCGACGTAGTCGTCCCACTGACGGACGGGGATCGGGGTCGGACTGGCTCAGTGCCTAGTGAGGCATGACATCGTGCGATGCGTGCAGGCGTGCAAGTGGTCGGCAGTCTCGGCTGCTCACGTGCTTCGAGCCTCACCAACGCCTAGTCCAACGTCCAATGCCTGCTCTTACGAGCGGCACGCCTGTCCGGCCTCGACCCAGATGTATCCCACGCGAGGCTGCCGGCGAGCGCCAGCGACCGGCGACGAGCAGCCGAGCGAGCAGCCGGCGACGACGCCAGCCGACCAGCAGCAGCGGCGCGATGCCGCCGACGCCGATCGCGCCGCACCCAGAACAGCCGCCGGAACGCGCCGCGGCGGATCGCGCGCGACCGCCAGCTCGTGGTGCACGCGTCGGGCTCGGCGTGAGCAGGTGCTCGAACACCAGGATCAGCGATGTGCGCCGAGTCGAGCGCAGCGCGAGCGTCCAGCCGAGCGCGCGAATCGTCGACGGCGCTCGCCGCCCGGTGACGAGCGCGACGAGCAGCAGCGCCGCGCTGCCCTCGACGCGCGGCCTGCGCGATCAGATCGATCGTCGCGTGCGGCCCCTGCCAGAGATCGCGCGCCGAGGCCCTGCGCGAACAGGAAGCCCGGTGTACGCCGTCGCGCCGAGCGACGACGACGAGCGCGACCAGCGCCAGCACGGTGACGAGCAGTCCGTCCAGCCGAACAGGCCGCGCAGGAGCCAGAGCGGTCGCGAGCGCGCCATGCGCGGTCAGGAGGCACGCGCCCCACGACCATCCACGACGTCCAGTTCGGGCCGCGTCAGGATGTAGTAGAACCGCTCGGGCCGCTCGAGATCGACGACGAGCACGACGGCCGTGCAGAGCGCGAAGACGCGCGCGAGAGCAACGGGCCCGCGAAGCCGACGAGCGGCGACCGATCGCCGAGCAGCCAGAGCAGCGCCGACAGCAACATGGCGCCGGTCGAGACGCCCTTCGTCAGCAGGTACAGCACCATGTCGATGCCCCACGGCTTGCTTGTGCGGCACGTCGTAGTCCACGCGCGGATCGCCCGGGCGGCGCGGATCGGGCTCGGGCGAGCCGAGCGGCCGCAGGTGCACCTGGCCTTCCTTGAACAGGAACGGCCGCGCCGCGATCTCCGGGCTGGATGCACGCTCTCGTCCGCGCCCGAGATAGAAGACCTTCGGGCCCGTGCCCTTTTCCGGCTTGCGGACCGTGAACGCCTCGCGCTGCACGATCTGCGCGACCGCGCTCGTCGGGTCGTCGAGGTCGCCGAAGATGCGGCACTCGGTCGGACAGACGCTCACGCACGCGGGCTGCAGCTGGTTCTCGACGCGGTTCGCGCAGAAGTTGCACTTCTCGGCCGTATGCGTGTTCGGGATCGATGAACAGCTGATCGTACGGGCAGGCCACCATGCACGCCCGGCAGCCGATGCACGACGTCGCCGTTCAGATCGACGATGCCGTCGCGCGCGCCGGAAGAGCGCGCTGGTCGGGCAGATCCTCACGCACGGCGCTTCGTCGCACTGGTTGCAGAGCACCGGAAAGAAGAAGCGCTGCGTGTCGGGAAACGTGCCCTTCTCGACGGTCTTCACCCAGCAGCGGTTCACGCCGACCGGGAATGTCGTGCTCGGCCTTGCAGGCGATCGTGCACGCGTGGCAGCCGATGCACTTGCGCAGGTCGATGGCGAAGCCGTACTTGGGCACTCTGCGGGACTATAGCGCAACCCGCGCGTCCGGCGTCAGCGAAGCGCCCGTTCGTCCGGCCAGCGTTCGAAGACGCGCGCGGCGCGTTGCCGCTCGACATCCGGTACGATCGGAAATCCCGCAAGGACGTGCCCGAAGAGGTCCGCATCGAGCCCGTAGAGATGCGCGACCGCGGCGTGAAGCGCCGCGGCCGTGCCCGATGCCGCCGGCTGGCGGCTCAGCCGCGCGGCCAGCTTCGCGATCCGCCGCTCCTCGGCCGATCCCCTCCCACCTGGGCACCGGCAGGCTCTCCACCAGGCTCGTCGTGAGATGGCCGCCCATGAGCAGGCGAACGACCGCGTTGAACGCGTATGAGTTGAACACGCCGCAGAGGAAGTGCGCGGCTTCGAGCGGGACGGGCGTACGCAGACAGAACACCGTGTGCGTCGTCACGACGCCGGCGGGAAGGATCGCCGCGATGAGCGACTGGCGGTTGCCGACGGCGGAGACGTCGCGATAGGCGAGCCGCGGACGTTCGTACCGTCGATCCGGAAGCCGCCGCGCTGCCTCCTCGCGGGCCACGCGAGCGATGGCGCCGGCGGCATCGACCGTGAACGGCTGGAGGTGCTTGCCCTCGATCACCGGCAGGCCGCGGTCCCCGAAGGCGTCGCGGTCGTCGGTGGCGTTCAACTCGCGCCCGAAGCGCGCGGCCCAGCCGCGATCGGCGCCCACGGCTGGTGCCGCCGCGAACATGCGATCGAGCAGCTCGAGGTCACGGGGCGATCGCACGTCCGGCAGCCGTCGCGCCTCTCCGAAGGCGGCCAGCCGCCCGGGCGCGAGGCGGACCGGATAGCGCGAGTCCGCGGGATCGTCGCGCGCCGGAAGGTCGTCGATCTCCGCGGTCGTGCGCACGCCAAGTCTGGCGCGGATCTCACGCGTCGGTCGACCGGGACTGGCGACGATCGCCAGAAAGCGCATGCCGCGATGGATCGGGAACAGCGCGCCGGCGTTGTCGAAGCCGACCAGCGTCTCCAGATCGGCCTCGTCGAGCAGCCGGGCCCGGAGGGCGGTGGCGCCATCGTCCACCGCGAGGCCCCACGGCAGGACGAGGCCCACTCGTCCGCCGGCTCGCGCAATCGACAGCGAGCGCTCGAGGAACGGCTGGTACAGATTGAGATGGCCGCGTCCGCACGCGGGGTAGAGCCCGGAGTCTCGAACGAAGCGGACCAGCTGTCCCGTGGTCGTGTCGGCGGATCGCCCGGATTCGGGCGGCCGATCCTTACGCAACATCTCCCATGGCGGGTTGCCGATGACGGCGTCGAAGCCTGGCCGCTCGCGCGGGGTGCCGTCGGGGTCGTAGAAGACATCCGAGAACTCCAGCGGCCAGTGAAAGAACCCGTGGGTTTTGGCGATGGCGCGGCTTTGCGCTCGCCAGCGGCTGAGATCCGGGCCCGGCAGGGTGCGATCGTCGCGCAGCAGGGCTGCCAGGGCGGCGCGCATTTCCGGTGCGGACGGCGCCCGCTCCGGCCAGAACCAGCGGGCGCACCAGAGATCGGCGGCTTCCCGCCAGCGTCGCAGGGGAGACGCGTCGCCGGTCAGGCGCGTCCACGCCGCTTCCTTGGCCCGCACGGCCGCGACGGTGTCATCGCGCTGGCCGCCAATCTCCGCGAGCGATCGCACGACGCGGCCCATCGACTGCACGAGTTGCATCTCGTCCAGATCGAATAGCGGCGTCGGCGCCCGAGGCGCCCGGCCGTCCAGGTGACGCATGTCGTCGGGGCGCGCGCCAATCAGGCTGTTGCCCACGCGAAGGCGATGTTCGAGGAATCCGAGCGGCTTGCCGCGCGACAGCGTCGTCAGCCACAACGACAGCCGGGCCAGCTGCACGGCCACCGCGTTGGCGTCCACGCCAAACAGACATCGTTCGGCGACCAGGCGACGGATGTTCGATCGCTCGCGATCGTCCAGGTCGCTCTCGGCGCGGCGTCCCTCGTCGACGAGCGCCCGCGCGTACGCATCGGCCAGAAAGCTGCACGCCGCGATGAGAAAGGCGCCGCTGCCCATCGCCGGATCGACAACGCGCAGGGACAGGATCTGATCGGCCGTCGCGCCCGAAACGAGCGGTGCGAGCGTCCGTCTGACGACGAACGCCGCCAGAGCCTGTGGCGTGTAGAACGTGCCCGTTTCCTTGCGCTGGTGGCTGTGGCGGGCGCCGGTTCGCTCGAGGGCGCCAGCGCGTTCAGGAGCGTCGAGATTGCGAGGATCGAGATCCAGGACGCGCTCGTACACGGCGCCGAGCTGTTCGACGCCAAGGTCCGCGTAGCTGATGCTTTCGCGGCCCGCCTGGCCCGGCCGACTGCCGAGCGCGGCGAGCGCCCGCGCGATCGCGGCGTCGCGTGTCGCACTGCGACGGTCAGGCCGGGCGCGCGGTCGTCCGGCCTCGAGCGATCGTGCCGACGATCGCGCGAACAGGCGTCCATTGAACGGCGCCACCTCCAGGTCGTCGATGCGGCAGCCGCCCCGCGCCAGCCTCGTCGCGGCCGCCAGCCCGTCCCAGAGACCCGTCCCGGTCCCGTCCCGCAGCGCCCGCCGGCATTGCGGCGTGAGCGCATACGCGCCGCCGTACACGGGGTGAGCGCGCGGCACGAGGTCGCGCGACTCGGCGAACAGCAGGAAGAGCATCCGATAGACCAGCGTCAGCGACTCAGCGAAGGCATGGTCGCTGCCGACGGCCGGCGTCACGGCCCGGAGCGCCTCCACGACGCCGCGCTGTAGATCCGCGCGTACATGGTCCTGAAACCGCGCCGCCGCCTCGACAATGCCGTCGATCTGGCTTGCCGCTGTTGTCGGCGCGGGTCGATCGAAGGCGGGAGCGTGCGTGAGCGTCCAGAAGGGCCGAAAGCTGCGCGGATCCAGCGCGGCCGGCAAAGTGAGATCGAGACTTCGGCGCCAGCCGTGGCCGCGAGCGTCCACGAGCGACAGAAACGGCGGTGCGAGCAGAAAGCACCACCCGGCGCCGGCGTCGCGTGCGACGGACGCGACCTCGCGCCAGGCCAACGACGATCGGGCCGCCCACGGATGCACGACCAGTGCGACCGACGACGATGTCGCCATCAGGCGCGCGATGGCGCGGTCGCGTTCGACGCGCACGTCGCGCACCCGAAACCCGAGGCAGCCGAACAGGGGCGCCGCGACCAGATCGAAGAGCGCCCGTACGCCGGTTGCCGGGCCGCAGATGGCTTCGACGCCGGCCCACCAGCGCAAGAGATGGCGTCGGCGCAGCTCGAGCCGATCGTCGACCTGCGACGCCGCGAGGACCGTCGCGATGAAGTGCCCTGGGAGCAGCGACCCGCCAATGCCCGGCAGCAGGTTTATCACGCCACGACCAGGAACACCAACGTGGGCGCCGCGATGTCGATGATCGCGGCGCGCTCCAGATCCGCGACGCGCTCGGCCGTGTCTGCCGCAATCCGATCCGCGTGCTCACGTCGATCGGCGGCCGAACGCCGCGCGCGCTGGTCGAACAGACCGGGCTGCGTCTCGCCGGCGCGGAACGGCGCGGCAAGATGTTCGCCGAGGGCGTGTTCGCATGCGATGCATGTTGCGACTGTGCGGCGGCGGCGAATGATCAAACGTCTGACGCGAGATCGCACGGCATCGGCGGCGGCGCCGCGCGCCGCCTCGACGATTGCCGCACGACCGGCCGGCCGCGTGTCAAAGGCTTGCACGCGAACGCCGACGATGTGGGTTTCGACGGCCGCACCGGTTCCGTCCACCAGCGCGACCTGAAAGACCGCCAGGGCGCCATCGTCGGCGCGCAGTTCGCCCGAGCGCCGCCTCCGCCGTGTCCACCGCGGCCCGCCTTCCGCGGTCGCCGGCGCCTGCCAGCGGCGCCCGAGCGCGCGCCGGCGGAGCACATCCTGGGCCGCCCGCCGCGCCGGCCGGACCCGTCTGCGCGAGACCGTCCAGGCGATCGACGCGTCCGGCGTCGCCCGGGGGAGTTCGATCCCGCGGCCGAGCAGCACCGCCTCCCGCAGCGCCGGTGCCTCAAGACCGGCCAGCGCGAGCGCGTCGTCGCCGACGACCCGCCGCGCCACCAGCACGCGCTCGGCCAGACGTTCGACGAGCGGCGCCTCGAGAGCCGATCGAAGGAGGATGACGTGCACGGCGCGCTGCTGGCCGATGCGGTCGACCCGGCCCGCCCGCTGCTCGAGGCGCAGCGGGTTCCAGGGCAAATCGAGATTGATGACCGAGCGCGCACGAGCCTGCAGGTTGAGGCCCAGACTCGCGACGTCCGTGGCGACGAGGATGCGTGCGCCGCCGCTCTCGAAGCGTGCCAGGGCGTCGCGCCGTTCGGCCGGCGTTTGGCCGCCGTGGAGCGACGCCGAACAGGCAGCCAACTCCGGGCGCCGCAGCAGCGCTTCGAGCGAGTCACGAAACTCCGTGAAGATCACCAGGGGCTCGCGAATTCGGCGAACGAGCCGGATCAGGCGCGCGATCCGGCTGTCGCAGGGCTGGGCGATTTCCGCAAGCGCGAGCACCCGGCGCAGCCAGGCGCGTTCCTTCCGGCCGTCGAGTCCGACGTCGGCGCAGAAGCCGGCGCTCTCGTCCTCGCTGACCATGTCGTCCTCGAATGCCAGGGCGATCTGCCGCGGCAGCTCGGTGGCGTCGGCGTGGCTCGAACTGTCGAGCCAGGCGAGGCGTCGTCGCAGCGAGACCGCAAGCGCGGCCATCGTGGACCACGAGCGCTTGCGCAGCACGGACAGCAGCAGAAGCGCGGCGTCGCGTCGTTCCGGTCCGGCGGCGCGGAGGACAGCGCGTTGGTAGTCGCCCAGCGCGGTGTCAGCCCGTCGTTCGTCGTCGGTCGGGCTGACGTGACGCCAGCGCACCCGTCTCGCGCCGCCGAGACCGACGTCACGTCTGGTGCGGCGGAAGATCTCGAGATCGTCGATCGTGCCGCCTCCCGGCCAGGCGCCGAGTCCGAGCAGACGAGAGAATCGCACTGGGTCGCCGTCGTGCGGCGTCGCGGTCAGCAGCATCACGTGACGGGCGCCGCGAGCGATGTGATCGCAGGCCGCGTGTCGGTCCGATCCGCCACAAACCGTGTGTGCCTCGTCGACGACCACGAGGTCCCAGGGCGCGTCGGGCAGCGACGCCAGGACGTGAGGCTGTTTGATGAAATCGATCGAGGCGATCCAGAGACCCCGCCGGCGCCATGCGTTGTCGTCCGGCGGTCCGGCCAGGGCCGCGGCGTCCAGCCCGGCGCGGTCGGCCAGGCGGCACGTGAGTCGAAAGCGCGTCGTCAACTCGCGCAGCCATTGGTCCACCAGCGACGAGGGAACCAGCGCCAGCACGCGCGCCGCGGGGCGCCGCCTCAGGACCTCGGCAATGGCGATGCCCGCCTGGATCGTCTTGCCCAGGCCGACTTCGTCGGCCAGCAGAATTCGCCGCGAGCCCTCGAGCAGCGCGAGCGTCGGTTCGATCTGGTGGGGAAAGACCACGACGTTCCCCTCGACCGCGGCGGCGATCGTTCGGTCCGATTGCGCACGGCCGATCATCCCCAGCAGCCGGGCGATCGCCTGACTGGGTGGTGCGTACCGCATTCGGGGCGCCCGGCTGTCTTCGGCGGGCCGATCGAACGGCACGAGAAACGCCGAGCGCCCGCCGGGGGCACTGACGTCGAGCCGGAGCACTCGATCGCGTCGCCTGGTCCGCTCGACGCGCCATCGGCGTTGACGGATCCAGACCTGGGCACCGGTCGCAAAGTCCGTGTGCAGAATCTGCCACCTGTTCGGCGCGGCTCGTCTCAGAATCTGCGCTGGCGCGACGGTCGCGGGCGCGGGAGACGCGGGATCGCGGCGTTTCTCGCGAGCCGCACTCGATCAACAGGCAATCAAGGTGCCAACCGGCACCACGTCGCGCCCAGATGCGCGTCCGTGTCGTCCCAGAATTCGGCGACCAGCAGATGTCGCTCGAGGACGGACTGGACGATGCCGCGCTGGACGCCGCGGCCGCGGCCGTGAATCAGCCGCACCTGCCGCAATCCCGCGGCGTGGGCCGCCTGCAGGTACTCGTCCACGACCGAGGGGATGTCGCGCGGCGCAAACGCGTGGAGATCGATCGCCGCCGTGATCGGCACGACGACGGGCGGGTCGTCATCAGAGAAGCGGGCGGAGTCGTCTGCCATCGCGTGTGCAGGCCGCGCGTCCAGCGGCGTGGGTGGCGGCGTCGGCCTAGGCTCTGGCGTAGGCGGCGGTGACGGAGGTCGTGATGCCGCCGCGGGCCGAGAACGCACCAGTGACGGTCATCCGTCGCGGCTGGCAGGCGGCGACCAGATCGTCGAGAATCTGGTTGGTGGCGGCTTCGTAGAAAATTCCCTGGTTGCGGTAGTCGAGCAGGTAGTACTTCAATGCCTTCAACTCGATGCACGCGCGGTCCGGGATGTAGCCGGATGACGATTTCGCCGAAGTCGGGCAGTCCGGTTTTCGGGCACATCGACGTGAACTCCGGGCAGCGGATCTCGATGTCGTAGTCGCGCTCGGGCCGCGGGTTGGAGAAGGTTTCGATCTCGGACATCCGGTCATTCTAGGTCGTCCGAACGGCGCACGCCGGCGGCCTCGCGTTCCTGACAGTACGCGCGGAGGACCGGAACCCGAGTCGAATCTGCGTTCGGCGCCGTCAAGCTGATTGACACTTTGCTGGCGGAAGGCTACGATACCGGCCGTTTTGACGTGTTTGCCGTCGGGCCGCCAGCGCGCGCGGTTGCGGACGACAGCCGTGAAACGCGCGCCCCAGCCAGGGAGAAACCCCAATGGCAGACGCCCGGCGCATGGGCAAGATGGAGCTCTTCGCGCACTTCGCGGAGAAGTTCGACATGAAGCGCACGCAGGTGCGCGACCTGTTCGACGAGCTGCTCCGCTTGTCGGAGAAGGAGCTCAAGCGTTCCGGCGAGTTCGTGCTGCCGGGCATGTGCAAGCTGGTCGTGCAGAAGCGCAAGGCCCGCGAAGGCCGCAATCCGGCCACCGGCGAGCCGATCAAGATTCCGGCCAAGACGGTCGTGAAGGCCCGTATCGCGAAGCAGCTGAAAGACGCCGTCCTCCCGCGCAAGTAGCGCGACTCCGCAGATTCGCACGGCGCGGCGCTCGTTGGCAGGGTGGTCCTGTCGACGTAGCGTCTTGGCGTGTCCGCACCGCGCGGACTCCGGCTCCGCAGTAGACCGACGGGATGCTGACGCTCGTTCTCGCCGCCGCGGGCGCGTTGATCGCCGTCGTGGCCCTGCTCCAGGTAGCCGCGATGTCGCGGCGGTTCAAGGCGCTCAGCCAGTCGCACTGGGAGCTGCGGTTCGAGTTCGCCAGGCTTCGCGCGCGCGTGGCCAAGCTCGACGGCCGGTCCGCAGCGGCGACAGCGAGACCGACGCTTCAACGCCCGCGCGCACCGACGTCTGAGGACCCTTCGCGTGGCCACTGACGAATGCCCACGACGTCGTCGTCATCGGGGCGGGCACGGGCGGGTACGTCGCCGCCATCCGCGCCGCGCAGCTCGGCTTGAACGTCGCCGTCGTCGAGCGAGCAGCCGGCGCTCGGCGGCACCTGCCTCAACTGGGGCTGCATTCCGACCAAGGCGCTGCTCGAGCACGCGCACGCGTTCAAGATCGCGCAGGAAGCCGCCGAGTGGGGCATCAGCTTCGGCGCGGGCGACGCCACGCCGATCATCGACCTCGCGCGCGTGCACGCGCGCAAGAACAAGATCGTCACCGGCCTCACCAAGGGCGTCGAGTTCCTCTTCAAGAAGAACAAGATCGACTGGATCAAGGGCACCGGCGCGGCTGGCCGGCAACGGGCGACGTCGAGGTGACCGGGCGCGGATGCGCGCACGCTACGCGCGCGCAAGGAGATCATCGTCGCCACCGGATCGGCGCCGCGCAGCGTGCCGGGCATCGAGATCGACAAGACAGCACATCATCACGAGCGACGAAGCGATTCACCTGGCCGACGTGCCGACGTCGCTCGCCATCATGGGCAGCGGTGCCGTCGGCGTCGAGTTCGCGTCGATCTTCCGCCGCTTCGGCAGCGAGGTCACGCTCATCGAGCTGCTGCCGCGGCATCGTGCCGAACGAAGACGAGGCGGTGTCGGCCGAGCTGGCCAAGGCGTTCAGGAAGCGCGGCATCAAGGTGAAGACCGGCAGCCAAGGTGACGTCCGCCGAGGTCAAGGGCGGCGCGGTGACGACTGCGAGCTGCAGGACGCGTCCGGCGCGGCCGAAGACGCTGACCGTCGAGAAGCTGCTCGTCGCGACCGGCCGCGGGCCGGTCACCGACGGGCTGGGCGCCGCCGAAGCGGGCCTCGCGCTCGAGCGCGGCTACGTGAAGGTGGACACCCTGTTCCGCACGGGCGTGCCGGGCATCTCGGCCATCGGCGACGTGATCACGATGGGCACCGGCACGCACGCGCAGCTCGCGCACCTGTCGTCGGCCGAGGGCATCGTGCTGGCCGAGCGGATCGCCGGGCAGCGACGCGCGGCCGATCAACTACGACCAGGTGCCCGCGCTGCACGTACTGCGATCCGGAGATCGGCAGCGTCGGCCTCACCGAGGAGGAGGCGCGCGAGCGCGGGTACGACGTGCGCGTCGGCACGTTTCCGTTCGGCGTGCTCGGCCGCGCGAAGATCGCCGGCGAGATCGAAGGGTTCGTGAAGATCGTGGCCGAAAAGAAATACGACGAGGTGCTGGGCGTGCACATGATCGGCCCGCGCGCGACCGAACTCGTCGCCGAGGCGACGGTTGCGCTGCGCCTCGAGTCGACGGTCGAGGAGCTGATTCGGACGATCCATGCGCATCCGACGATGTCGGAGGCCGTGGGCGAAGCGGCGCACGCCGCGCACGGCGCGGCGATTCACGTGTAGCAGTGCACTAGGACGCTGGGCATGGCACTGTGCACGGCAGTGACCCGGCACGTTGCACGATTCCAGGAGCCCTAATGGCTACTGATGTCGTGATGCCCCAGATGGGCGAGTCGATCGCCGAAGGCACGATCGTCCGCTGGATCAAGAAGGTCGGCGACGCGATCGACAAGGACGAGCCGCTCTTCGAGATCTCGACCGACAAGGTCGACGCCGAGATTCCGTCGCCCGGCGCCGGGCGTGCTGCTCGAGATCAAGGTCAAGGAAGGCGAGACCGTTCCGGTCAACAGCGTCGTCGCGGTGATCGGCGCGGCCGGCGAGAAGCGGCGCGGCCGCGGCCGGTCGCGCGGCTGCGGCCAGCGCCGGCGGCCAGGCCGGACTGACGCCGCGAGCGGCGCGTCGGCGAGTCAGGCGGCACGCGGCCCGCGAGTCCGGCCGCGACGCCGAGGAGCACCTGCCGGCCCGCCGAACCTGTCGCGCCGCGCCGCGCCCGCGGCTCAGCGTCGCCGACGACCTGCGCCGCCAGCAGTCGTCGCCCGTCGTGCGCAAGATCGCGGGGGAGACACGGCATCGACATCGCCGCAGATTGACCGGCACGGGCATCTCGGGCCGCGTGACGAAGAAGGACATCCTCGCCGTCGTCGAGAGCGGCGTGAAGCCGATGCCTGCCGCGGCAGGCCTGCGCCGTCAGGCGCCGCCGTCGCGCGCGCGCCAATCGCGCGCCGCCGCCCGCGTTCCAGCCCGGCGAGAACGTGCGCATCGAGAAGATGGGCGTCATGCGCAAGAAGATCGCCGAGCACATGGTGATGAGCATCCAGACGTCACCGCACGTGTATTCGGCGTACGAAGTCGATTTCAGCCGCATCGACGCGATCCGGCGGAAGAAGAAGGCCGAGTACGAAGCCGCGGGCGCGAAGCTGACCTACACGGCGTTCATCGCCAAGGCGACGGTCGACACGATCCGCGCAGTTCCCGTTCTCGAACGCGTCGATCGACGGCGACAACATCGTCTACAAGCGCGACATCAATCTGGGCATCGCCGTCGCGCTCGATCAGGGCCTGATCGTGCCCGGTCATCAAGAACGCCGACGAGCGCAACATGCTGGGGCTGTGCCGCGCGATTCAGGACCTCGCGCAGCGCGCCACGGACCAAGCAGCTCAAGCCCGAGGAAGTGCAGGGCGGGACGTTCACGATCACCAACCCCGGCATTTTCGGCGCGGTGTTCGGCCTGCCGATCATCAGCCAGCCGCAGGTCGCGATCCTCGGCGTCGGCAGCGTGGACAAGCGCGTCGTCGTCGTCGACGACATGATCGCGGTCCGGCCGATGTGCTACCTCACGCTCGGCTACGACCACCGGCTGATCGACGGCGCGGACGCGGGCCGGTTCCTGCAGGCGCTGAAGGATCGGCTGCAGGACTTCGACGAGTCGTGCCTGTAACCACGGCCGCGGCGACGGCGCGGACCGTGATACGTCCGGCGGCTCGGCCGCGTCGACTACGAAGCCGGCCTCGTGATGCAGCAGGCGCTCGTGGAGGAGCGCCGGGCCGGCCGGATTCGGCGACACGCTGCTGCTGCTCGAGCATCCGCCGGTCATCACGCTGGGCGTGCGGACGCGCGGCAAGTCATCGACACATCATCGCGCCGCCCGAGGGCTGGCGGCGCGACGGCGTGCAGGTCTTCGAGACCGGCCGCGGCGGCGACGTGACCTACCACGGCCCCGGCCAGCTCGTCGGCTATCCGATTTTCGACCTGCGGCCCGACCGCTGCGACGTGCATCGCTACGTGCGCGATCTCGAGGACGTGATCATCCAGGCCATCGGCGGCCTTGGCGTCGACGGCCGGGCGCGTGGCCGGGCTGACAGGCGTGTGGGTCGGACCGCCGGGGCGCGAGGAGAAGCTGGCGGCGATCGGCGTGCGCATCAGCCGCTGGATCACGAGCCACGGGTTCGCGCTCAACGTGTCGACCGACCTGCGCAATTTCGGCCTGATCGTTCCGTGCGGCATCGCCGACCGCGGCGTGACGTCGCTCGAACAGCTGGTCGATCGTCCGGTGTCTCTGTCCGAGATCGAGGCACGCATTGAAGCCTCGTTCAGGGCCGTCTTTGGGGCAACCAGCGGGGCAACCAACGATCCCAATCAAGGCTGACCTGGTCGGGCCTCCGCCCCCGACCTCCGTCCCCTAAAGGCCCGAAACTGTGGAAAAAAGCCCCGTCCCCACCTCAATCAGCTCCAGACTCGCCCCGGAAGGGCCCAGCGTCATGGCGTGATGGAGGCGGCGGGAGCCGAAGGCGAGGCCTTCGACGATTGGCGCCGTGGCGGCGCCGATGGCCTGCGGGCCCGGCGGCCACAGGCGGCCGAGCCCGTCGGAAATGGCCCGCATGCGGTGCGTCGCGACATGCGCCGTCAGCGGCGCGCCTGACACCGTCGCCGACGACCAGTCGATCGCGAACGCCGGCGGGCGGCCCGAGAGCCGCACGCCGACGTCGACGCCCGCGCGCCCCAGCTCCACCCCCACCAGCGTCCGCACCGCGCCGGGAATCGCCGACGCCGCCGTCGCCAGCATCCGCCTGGCCGGCACTTTCAATTCCGCGGCGACCGTTTCCATCAGTGCGACTTGCCTCGGGCCGGCGAACACCAGCGGTGCCGTGGCGCCGCTTCGCACGATCTGACGCACCAGCGCGAGTCCGGTCTCGCCCTGCCATTCACCGCCGTCGATCGCGTCGGCAATCACGATGACGTTGGCACCAGCCGCCGCCAGGACGTCGGCTGTCGCGCTCAGATCGACGTCCACCGCGTCGATCGGCCCGGACTGCCGGAGATCGAGCGCCTTGCCGGCCGCCGCTGCGACGCTCGCGTCGATGAAGCGCACGGTCCGGAATCGCGCCCGCTCGGCCAGCCACTGTCCGATCGCGCTGCCAATCGGCCCGGCGCCCACGATTGCCGCCACTGACATGCGGCATATTCTATGAGGAGACGTCCGCCACGTCGCGATCGGAGGAAATCGTGCACCGAGCCATCGTCACCGGGGGAACGCGCGGAATCGGGTTTGCCATCGCCAGGTCGCTCGTCGCGGCCGGGGGGCGCGTGACGATCACCGGACGCTCGCGCGCGGGTGTGGACAAGGCCGTGGCCGCGCTGGCCGCGTCGGCCAAGGATCCCGGCGCCGTCGCCGGCGCCGCCGTTGACGTTCGCGATCGCGCGGCGGTGGACGCGATGGTCGGAGAGGCCGCCAGGACGTTCGGCGGCCTGGACGTGCTGGTGAACAACGCCGGCGTCGGCACATTTGGCGACGTCGCCACGATGACCGACGCCGACTGGGATCGGATGATCGGCACCAACCTCACCGGTGTCTTCTACTGCACGCGTGCGGCGATCGCGCCGATGAAGGCGTCCGGCGGGGGCTGGATCATCAACATCGCGAGTCTCGCCGGCCGCAACTACTTTCCGGGCGGGGCGGCGTACTGCGCAACGAAAGCCGGGCTCGTCGCATTCAGTGAAGCGGTGATGCAGGAAGTCCGATTCGACGACATCCGTGTCAGCGTCGTCATGCCCGGCTCGGTGGCGACGGAGTTCAACGGCCTGACGCCGACCGCGGCTGACGACTGGAAGCTCTCGCCCGACGACGTCGCCGAGGTAATTGACGACCTGCTGCGCCACCCGCGGCGCAGCCTGCCGAGCAAGATCGAGATTCGTCCGGCCCAGCCGCCCTCCCAATCAAAGAGAAGCTAGTCGGATCCGGCGAGCAGCCGCGCGAGCACGTGCGCGTCCACATTGCGGCCGCTCAGCACGATCGCGGTCCGGCGCCCGGCGAGATCCACGGCGCCGCGAAGCACCGCGCCCACGCACGTTGCCGCGGCGCCCTCGACGACCAGGCGCTCGCGGATCAGTATCTCGCGCATCGCCTCTTCGAGCGCGCGTTCGTCGACGAGCGCCACGCCGTCGGCCATCGTCCGCACGATCTCGAACGTGCGGCTGTCCGATTCCATGTTGCCTGCCAGGCCGTCGGCCAGCGTCGGCCCGACCTCGACGACCGTGATGCGCCCGGCGGCGAGCGACGTCGTGAACACCGGCGACGCCGCGACCTCCGCGCCCAGCACCAGCGTCTCCCTGCCCCGGCCGCGCGCCACAATGGCCGTGCCCGACAGCAATCCGCCGCCGCCGACCGGGGCCATGACGGTGTCGACGTCCGGCTCGTCGTCGAAGCATCTCGAGGGCGACGGTGCCCGCGCCGGCGATCACGTCCGGGTGGCTGTAGGCCGAGATGAATGCCGTGTCGCCGCGCCCCGCTTCGCCGTGCGCCGCCGCTTCCGCGTCGTCGTACGTCGGCATCTCGACGATGTCGGCGCCGAGCCGCGCCATGGCGTCCTTCTTGGCCGCGGGCGCGCTGGCCGGCACGTAGATGCGCGCGCCGAGCCCGGCGCGTGCGGCTGCAAACGCGATCCCCCGGCCGTGGTTGCCGGCGGACGCTGTGAGGATCTTCCGCACGTGCGGCCGCTCGACGGCGATCCTCGCCACGGCGTTTGCCGCGCCGCGAATCTTGAACGAGCCCGTCGTCTGCACGGTCTCGAGCTTCAGCCAGACGTCGCCGTGGGCGACGTCCGACAGCCAGTCCGACCGGACGAGCGGCGTGTGCCACACGATGCCGCGAATGCGCGCGGCCGCCGCGCGGATGTCGTCGATCGACGGCGTGGGCAGATCGACGTGCATCATTCGCCGGGTACGGGCGCGTCCGCGCCGGCGACGATTGCCGGGAGCGACGCGGCAAAGGCGGACCGCGCGAGCACCGTGTCGATTCCGGCCGCGCGGGCTTCGGCGATTCGCTCGCCGTGCACGTGCGACACGAATCCGACGACGCGCGTGGCGCGCAGATCCGCGTCGCTCTTGAGCGCGCGGATCACGCCAATCGGATCGAGTGAATCGCGATCGAGGTCGATCACGATCAGGCCGGGCCGCTGCGTCCGGATGTCGTCGAGAACCGCCGCGCCGGACCGGACGAACACGATGCGGCGCCCCGCGTGGCCGGCGGCGGCCCGAATCTTCGAGCTGAAAAGCAGGTCGTCAACGACTGCGACGATCATCGGTCGATTGTACCCGCGCGGTCGGCCGCACGCGCCGCGAACAGGCTCCCCCAGGACTCTGGCCGGCCATCCAGTTGTCAGCCCCCCGCCGTTGATGAAAAAGTGTCATCGTGCGCATTCGAAAAGCCGCCGTGGCGCCGTTCTTCAAGAATGGCTACGTCGTGTCGTCCGAGGCGACCCGCGACGGCATCATGATCGATCCGGGTGACGAGATCGACGAGCTGCTCCAGATGGCTCGCGAGGACGCCGTCCGCGTCCGGGCGATTCTCCTGACCCACGCCCATCTCGATCACATCACCGGCACGGCGCGGGCCAAGGTCGCGCTCGGCGTGCCAATCTGGCTCGATCGCGCGGATCTCTTTCTGTACGACGGCGTCGCGGAGCAGGGACGCATGTTCGGCCTGGCGGTGCCGCGCCTGCCGCCCGTCGACGAGTTCTACGAGCCCGGCACGCCGTTCCGCTTTGGCGACCACGTCGTGGACATCCTGCCGACGCCGGGTCACTGTCCCGGCGGCGTGTGCCTCGCGATCGGCCGGGATGGCACGGCGCCGCGAGAGCTGTTCGTCGGCGACACGCTGTTCGCGGGATCGATTGGACGCACCGACCTGCCCGGCGGCGACTACGAGACGCTGATCCACTCGATTCGGACCGTGCTGTTCTCGTTCCCTGACGAGACCATCGTGCATTCGGGGCATGGGCCCGCGACGACCATCGGCGAGGAGCGCCGGACGAATCCGTTCCTGGTGGGGGCGGACTGAGGCTGGGCTATTCGGCGGACTATTCGCCGGACTGGACTTCGAACGCGACGCGTCCGACCTGCAGCGTGTCGCCGATCTTCAGAATCGCGCGGTCGATCTTCCGTCCGTTGACGAGCGTGCCGTTCGTGCTCTCCAGGTCCTCGACCACCAGTTGATCGGAGCGGTCGGCGCTCAGGCGGCAATGCAGCCGCGACACCAGCGCGGCGTCCACGATGAAATCCGCGCGCGCGGTGCGCCCCAGCGTCTTGATCGCGCCGGACGGCAGTCGAAGCGTGAGCGGCGGTTCGCCGCTCGTGAGAATCCAGCCAGGCATGTGCGGCCCTGGAGTCGGGCGGGAAGAGTGTAGTACAAGTTGGCGGCCGCGCAACGTCACTTTTTCGGCGGAAACACGCCTCGCAGCCAGTTGATGATGGCGTCGGTCACCTGCGGCGCGACCGTCTTGCCCTGCAGCGAGTCGGTACTCGGCAACCTCGCCCGTCGTCGCGGGCACGAGGCGATGGTTGACGCCCGGCACGACGACCTTGCCCGTCGCCGCCGGCGCGACCTTGCGCGCGCGCGACAGGGCTTCCAGTCGATCGGCGTTCGCGACGGGGAACTCGACGTCGCGATCGCCCTGGACGATGAGCAGCGGCTGATCGATTCGCGAGATGGCTTTCGCGGGATCGAACTGCAGCCAGCTCTTGAAATACGGCGTGTCGGCCTGCCGGCGCACGTCGTCGGGGATGCCGGCCCAGCCGAGGCCGGTGAGCGTGGCGTCGATCACGCGCGTCTGCAGGTCGATGCGCGCCTGGCGGTCGGCATCCGACAGCTTGAGCAGGCCGAGCGCGTGGCGCTGCTGCTCGAGCGTGATGTCCCGCCCGGTCATGCCGGCCGACGCGAGCAGGACGACTGTCTTGACGTGCTTCTCGCGATCGGCGGCCAGCAGGGCCACCGGACCGCCATCGCCGTAGCCAATGAGCGCGATGCGATCGTCGTCCACGTCCTTGCGATCGCGCAGGTATTTGATCACCGCGAGCGTGTCGTCCGCGTAGTCTGTCAGCGCCGCGTTTTCAAGGCGCCCGCCGCTCTGGCCCGTGCCCCGCTTGTCATAGCGCACCACGAGAAAGCCGGCGTCCGAGAGCCTCCCGGCAATCTGACCGAAAATCGGCAGCCCGGCGATTGCCTCCTCGCGATCCTGCGGTCCGGACGCGCCCACGAGCACGACGGCCGGCGCCTTGTCGGCTCCCGTCGTCGGTGTCGTGACGGTTGCGCCGATCTTGAAGCCGTTCGCCGGAATGAAGACGGCCGTGTCGCCGGGATTGGTCGCCAGCTCCTCGCGCGTCATCACGGACGACAGGTCATCGCGAAGGACGACGAGCGACTGGGCCGGCACGGCCAGGCGCGCGAGCCGGCCGTGCGAGTCGATCCAGATTTCCACGGCGAGCGGTCCCTGTGGATTGGCGAACGTCATGTCCACTTGCTTCAGATCCATGGCGCCAGTCGGCGTCGAGAATCGCCGCTCGGTGATGCGATCGACCGTGGCCGTGATCTCGGCCTGCGGCGCGACGAAGATCGGAAAGCGTGTGCCGATTGGCGCGTCGCCCAGCCGCATGGCGAGCGCTTCGTAGCCCGCGTAGAAGCTGTTCGGCAGCACGACCGTGCGCGGCGAAACCGGCTGCAGCAGCGATCCCTTCTGGCCGGCCTGCATCAGGTCGAGCGACACCGTCGTCAGGTTGAAATTCGCGGACAGCGTGATTACCTGCCCGCGGAGCACGCCCTCGATCGACAGACGCTGCGGCTGCCAGTCGGTCGCGTACACGACGTCGAAGCGCGTGGTGACGAGATCCACGGGCGCGACCTGGCGCCCCGACGACGTAATCTCCCAGCCTCCCGCCGACGACGTGACCGAGACGGTCTCGAAGCCGACGCGCACGCCCTTCAGGACGATGTTGAAGGTGGCCGACTGGCTGATCTGTCCGCTCTGCGCGAACGCGGGAGAGGCGGCGGTTGTGAGGCCGAGAATCGCGACGATAAGATGGCCCCAGGCCCTCCGGATGACACGCATCGCCACTCAGTATCGCATCATCGAGGCCGGCACCGGCTGGATCGACCGGTCCGCGCGCGGGCGGCTGCGCTTCGAGGGGCGCGACGCGCCGCGCTTTCTGCAGGCGCTCCTGACCAACGACCTCGACGCGGTCGCGCCCGGACAGGGCGTGGACGCGGCCTATCTGACGCCGCAGGGGCGGATGATCGCCATGTTGCGGGTGCTGCGACGGGCCGACGATGTGCTCGCTGGCGTCGCGCCGGAACAGGGCGCGACGCTGGCCGCGAAGTTCGATCAGCTCATCTTTGCGGAAGACGTGCGCGTGACCGACGTCACCGGGACGTTCGTCGAGCTGTCGGTGATCGGAGGTGACGCGGCTGGCTGCCTCGCGCGAGCGCTCGAGGCCGACCCGGCGGCAATCGGATCGCTCGCGACGCTCGGGCACGTGCGGGCAGGCGAGCTGCTGATCGTTCGAACGGACGACACCGCACTGCCGGGCTACGACCTGTGGATGCCCTCGGCGCTGCGGGACGACGTCGTACGCCGCCTCGGCGCCGCGGGTGCCGTCGAAGTCGATACAGAAGTCGACGAAGGGCTGCGCATCGATCGCGGCCGTCCGCGCTTCGGCGTCGACATGACCGAGGAGACGATTCCCCTCGAGGCCGGTCTGCTCGATCGGGCCATCAGCACGTCGAAGGGCTGCTACGTCGGGCAGGAAGTCATCATCCGCGTGCTGCACCGCGGCGGCGGCCGCGTGGCGCGCCGGCTCGTGCAGCTCGCGTTCGATCCCGTCGTCGCGTCACCGCCTGCAAGCGGGGACGCCGCTTCTGGCCAACGGCGCCGAGACCGGGCGCATCACGAGCGCCGCGATCTCGCCGCGCAGCGGCCGCGTGATCGCGCTCGGGTACGTGCAGCGAGATGTCGCGAACATCGGCGCCCACGTCGTCGCACGGGCGGCCGGCGCGGATCTCGCGGCCGAAATCACCGGATTCGCGGGCTGACGGCTCCGTCCCTACCGTTTCATCACGAGCCGATCGATGAGCTCGCGATCGGCCGCCGGAAACTCGAGGCTGGTGAGCGATGCGCGCGGCACCCAGCGCATCTGCTGACCGAGCAGCGGCCGCGGCTCGCCGGCGAGCGCGCACCCGCGGAAGTGCAGCCGCACGACGATCGGGATAGGCGTGCTCGGTGACGAAGAGCTCGGCGCCGACCGTCGCATGGACGCCGAGCTCCTCCATCAGCTCGCGCGCGCAGGCAGGCCTCGTGCGTCTCGCCCGCCTCGCACTTGCCGCCCGGGAACTCCCAGTAGCCCTCGAGGTGCGCGCCGCGAGGACGCCGGGTGACGAGCAGGACGCGCCGTCGCGCTCGACGACCGCCGCGAGCACGACGATGGCGCGCTGGCGCACGGCGATCATCGCTCGTGCGTCGGCGACTGAACGGGTAGGCCGGCACTTGGCGCCATCGGGCAGGCCGCGCACCGCGGCTTGCGCGCGCGTGCAGACCGTCGCGCCGAAGTCCATCAGCGCCTGGTTGAAGTCGAAGACGTGGCGGTGCGGCAGCACGGTGCGCGAGACCGTCCCACAGTGCCGCTTCATCGCGTGCGCCTTCGGATCGCCGCGCGCCGACGAACACGCGGAACAGCACGCGCGCGACGTTCGTGTCGAGGATCGCCGCGCGCTGGCCGAACGCGAAGCTCCGGACCGCGCCGGCGGTGTACGCGCCGATGCCCTTGAACGACCGCAGCGTCGCCTCGTCGGACGGCAGCTGCGCCGCCGTAGCGTGCGACCGACTCGCGCGCGATCGCCTGCAGCCGGCGCGGCCGGATGTTGTAGCCGAGCGGGTACCACGTCTCCGACGACGTCGTCGCTCGGGCGCCGCCGCCAGCGCCTCGAACGACGGATAGCTGCTCAGCCACTCGTGATACTTCGGCAGCACGCGATCGACCTGCGTCTGCTGCAGCATCACCTCGGACACGAGGATGTGGTACGGGTCGCGCGTCTGCCGCCACGGCAGGTCGCGGCCGTTCCGCCGGTACCAGGCGCAGCAGCCGGCGCCGGAACCATTGGCGGTGCGGCGGCGCCGGCAGGGCAGGCGCTTGGGCGTGCGCGGCACGGTGCCATAATAGGAGCCCGGTCGACCTCGTTCCAAGGCACGTCTGTGGAAAGCCCGTATCTACACCAGGACCGGCGACGCGGGAGAGACGGCGCTGTTCGACGGCACGCGCGTGTCGAAGGCGGATCCGCGCGTGGCCGCCTACGGCGACGTCGACGAGCTCAACGCGTGGCTCGGGCTGGCCCGCGCGTCGCGTCGCGACGAGCGCGACTCGACGACGATGCTCGACGCGCATCCAGCGCGATCTGTTCGCGCTCGGCGCGCGGCTCGCCGATCCCGCGCACCGCATCGCCGCGCGCGTCGAGAAGGCCGGCTGGTCGCGGACGCGGACGTCGCGCGCGCTCGAGGCCTGGATCGACGAGCTCGAGCGCCGCTCTGCCGCCGTTGCGCCGGTTCATCCTGGCCGGCGGCACGCCGGCGGGCGCGGCTGCTGCACGTCGCCCGCACGGTCTGCCGCCGCGCCGAGCGCGCCATCGTCGCGCTCGGCGCGCGACGGCGAGTCGATCCGCTGCGTCCTCGTCGTACATCAACCGGCTGTCCGATCTGCTGTTCGTCATGGCCCGCGCGGCGAACCACCGCGCCGGCGTCGCCGAGCTCGAGTGGTGACGCCGCAGGCGGCGTACGAGGCGTGCCTCGCGGCTCGCGCGCCAGCACTACGAGAACTTTCCCGTCGCCTCGCGGCTGCTGCCGCGCGCAGGCGCGGCCGCACGTCGCGGCGGTCTATGCGTTCGCGCGGATCGCCGACGACTTCGCCGACGAGGGCGACGCGCTCGACCGCGGACCGCGCTCGCGCGCGCTCGACGACTGGCGGCGGCGCGCTGCATCGCGGCCGCCGGCGGGCCGCCGCCGCGATCCGGGTGCGACGCATCGGCGAGGTCTTCGCGGCGCTCGCCGCAACCATGCGCCGCGTGCCGGCCTCGAAGTCACGCTCTTCGACGACCTGCTCAGCGCGTTCAGGCAGGACGTGATCGTCACGCGGTACGCCACGTGGGCCGACGTGCTCGACTACTGCCGGCGATCGGCCAATCCGGTCGGCCGGCTCGTGCTCGCGGATCGCCGGGCTATCGCGACGACGCGCTCGATCCGCGTCGGACGCGGTCTGCACGGCGCTCCAGCTTGACGAACTTCTGGCAGGATCTCGAGCGATCGACTGGGCGCAAGGGACGGCTCTACGTGCCGGCCGACGTCGTGCGCGCCGCCGGCGCGCGACGAGACGCGATCTCGCCGCCGGCGGCTGACGCCCGGCGTGGCGCGCCGCGCTTGGCGAGGCGGCCGGCACCGCACGCGCGAGTCTGTTCGACGCCGGCCGGCCGTCTGCGACGGCGTCGCGCGGCCGGCTGCGCTGGGAGCTGCGCGCGACGTGGCTGGGCGGCATGCGCGTTCTCGACCGGCTCGAGGCGCGCGGACTTCGACGTCTTCGCGCGTCGGCCGACGCTCGGCTGGCGCGGACGCGCCGTCGATCGGCTGGCGTGCGCTGCGTCTGGCGTCGGACGGCGCGCCGGAGCTCCAGGCCGCGGCTGACCGCGGCACGCGACACGAGCTTCTACTACTCGTTTCTCGTGCTGCCGCCGCCGCAAGCGGCGCGCGATCATCGCGGTGTGCGACTTCTGCCGCGCCGTTGACGACAGCGTCGACCTGAAGCCGACCCGGACGCGCGCGGCGGCGGCGCTCGCGCGGTGGCGCGCGGAGCTCGGCGCGCTGCTTCGACGGCGAGCCGCCCGCGACGCCGCAGGGACGCGCGCTGCAGCCGTTCGTCGAGCCGTTCCACCTGCCGCGCGCGCCGTTCGAGGCGCTCATCGACGGCGTGGCGATGGACGCCGCCGCGGCCGGTACGCGACCTTCGCCGAGCTCGAGCCGTACTGCCATCGCGTCGCGTCGGCCGTCGGCCTGATCTGCGCCGAGATCTTCGGCTACCGCGATGCCGGCGTGCGCGACTACGCGCGCGACCTCGGCGTCGCGCTGCAGCTGACGAACATCCTCCGCGACGTGGCCGTGGACTACCGCGCGCGGCCGGCTGCTACCTGCCGCTCGAGGATCTCGCGCGCTTCGGCTGCACCGAGGACGACGTGCGGCGCGAGGTCGAGCAGGCCGGACGCGGCGTGCGGTCGCCCGCGGTCCGCGCCGTGCTCGAGCATTCAGGCGGCGCGCGCGCGCGTGTACTTCGCACGCGCGCGGTGCGCGCGCTGCCGGCGGACGGACGCGCGCCGGTTCGTCGCGGCCGAGATCATGCGCGCGATCTACCGCGAGCTGCTGCACCGCATCGAGCGCGCGGACTACGACGTCTTCACGCGCCGTCATCCGCGTGCCGCGGCCCGGCGCAGGCGCGACTGGCCGCGGCAAGGCCTGGTGGCGGCTCCGCCGGGATGCCGTCGAGCTGCCCGCATGGATCGCTGTCCGCCGACGTCGTCGTCATCGGCGCCGGCGTTCGCGGGCCTCGCGGCGGCCACCGCGCTCGCCGACGCGGGCCGGCGCGTCGTCGTCGCTCGAGGCGCGCCGCGCGCTCGGCGGCCGCGCGACGGCGTTCGTCGATCGCGAGACGCGGCGAGCGCGTCGACAACGGCCAGCACGTGCTGTTCGGCTGCTACCACGAGACGTTACGCGTTCCTGCGCCGGATCGGCGCGGACGGCCTCGCGCCGCTGCAGCCGACGCTCGCGACTCGACACATGGCGGATGACGGCCGGACGGCCGCGTCCGTGCTGCGATGTCCGCGGCTGCCGCCGCCCCTGCATCTGCTCGCCGGCGTGCTGCGTGGCGCGCGCTGCCGCTGGCGCGACCGCCTGCGGCGATGCGGCTGGCGGGCCTGCTCCGGCGCGTGCGGCGTGCGCGGCGCCGCGGTCGTCGCCGGCGCCGTGACCGCGGCGAGACGGTCTCGGCCTGGCTGGACGGCACACGGCCAGTCGCGCGCGCTGCGCGAGTGGCTGTGGGACCCGCTCGCCGTCGCCGCGCTCAATCAGTCGCCCGGACGTCGCCGCGGCGGCGCCGTTCGTGCGCGTGCTCGGCGAGCTGTTCGGCCCGCGACCCGAGGACGCCGCGATTGGTCCTGCCCACGCGTGCCGCTCACGAGCTGTACGCGCTGCCGGCGCGCCGCGTTCGTCGAGGCGCACGCGGGCGGCGCGCGTCCTGACAGGCGCTCGGCGCGCGTTGCGCTCGACGAGTCCGGACGCGTCGCGGGCGTCGACGTCGAGGCGACGACGATCGACGCACGCGCCGTGGTCGGCGCGGTGCCGTGGCACGCGCTCGGCCGCGCTGTTGCACGGCGGCGTGCACGCCGGCGCGATGGCGCCGATCGTCGCCGACGCGCGTCGGCGATGGCAGTCGTCGCCGATCGTCACGGTCAACCTCTGGTTCGACGGCGCCGGTGATGACCGATCGTGTTCGTCGGTCTGCTCGGGCGGACCGATGCACTGGGTGTTCGACAAGAGCGCCATCTTCGGCGACCGAGCCGGCGCACCTGTCGCTCGTGTCGAGCGGCGCCGACGCGATCTCGTCCGGCTGCGACAACGCGGCGCTCGCGGCCATCGCCGTCGCGGCAGGTGGCGACGGCGCTGCCCGTGTCGCGCGGCACGCCGGCTCGTGCGCGCCGTCGTCGTGCGCGAGCAGCGCGCGACGTTCTCGCTGGCGCCCGGGCGAGCCCGCCGCGGCCGGACGCGACACGCCGGTCGCCGGTCTGTTTCTTGCGGGCGACTGGACGGACACCGGCCTGCCGGCGCACGATCGAGAGCGCGGCGGCCGAGCGGCCACCGCGCCGCCGCAGCGGTGCCTCGCGCGCAACGGCATAATGCAGTCCGGATGACGTCGGTCGTCATTCATTACCAGGAGATCGCGCTGAAGGGACGGAACCGGCCGTGGTTCATCACGACGCTCGTGCGGATCGATCCGCACGGCTGCTCGCCGATCTCGACGTCGTGCGACGTGCGAGTCGTCGATGGGCCGGATCGAGGTCGTGCTCGGGCCCGTCGGCCGACTGGGAGCGAGGTGCGCGACGCGGCTGGCGCGGCTGCCCGGCATCGCGCAACTTCGCGCGCGCCGGGCGCGTCGCCGCCGAATCTGGACGCCATCGCCGAGCCGGCGTGCTCCAGGCGATCGCGGGGCCGTCCGCCGGCGACGTTCCGCGTCGTCGGCGCGCCGCGCCGACAAGCGATTCCCGCTCACCTCGCCGGAGATCGAGCGCGAGCTCGGCGGGCGCGTGCAGGATCGCGACGGGCTGGCCGGTCGATCTCGTCGAATCCGGCCCTGACGATCCACGTCGAGGTGCTGACGCGACGACGCGTTCTACTACTTCGGCAAGGAAGCCGGCGCCGGCGGACTGCCGGTCGGCACGAGCGGCCGCGTGCTGTGCCTGCTGTCGGGCGGCATCGACTCGCCGGTCGCCGCGTGGCGCATGATGCGCCGCGGCTGCCGCGCGCTCTTCGTCCACTTCCACAGCTACCCGATTCTGTCGCGCGCGTCGCAGGACAAGGCGCGCGAGCTCGCCGCGCTGCTCACGACGCTACCAGCTGCGAGTCGCGGCTGTTCCTGGTGCCGTTCGGCGAGATCCAGCAGCAGGTCGTCGTGCTCGGTGCCGCCGGCGCTGCGCGTCGTCGTCTACCGGCGGCTGATGCTGCGGATCGCCGAGCGCTCGCGCGGCGCACGCACGCGCGCAGGCGCTCGTGACCGGCGACGCCGTCGGCCAGGTGGCGTCGCAGACGCTCGAGAACCTCGCGGTCGATCGACAGCGTCGCGACGCTGCCGCTCCTCCGGCCGCTCGTCGGCATTGACAAGGAGGAGATCACGGCGCGAGGCGCTAGCGGCTCGGCACCTATCCGATCTCGATCATGCCCGACGAGGACTGCTGCACGCTGTTCACGCCGCGAGTATCCGGCCACGACGCGCGCGCGAGTCGGGCGAGCGTGGATGAGCGGCGCGAGGCGGCAGCTGGACGTCGAGGCCCTCGCGATCGCGCGCCGCGCGCGAGCGCCGCGACGTCTGGAAGACTTTCGGTTCGCCGATGGTAGAGAGCCAGCGGCGCTGCACTGAACGCGCAGGATTCCGGGAGGAGACGTCGTGAAGCTCACACCAGGCAAGCTGGCAGGCATGAAGGCGGTGGCCGACGATCGCGGCGTGATCGCGGCGGCGGCGATGGATCAGCGCGGCTCGCTGAAGAAGGCGCTCGCGAAGGAGAAGGGCGGCGACGTCGGCGACGCGATGATGGAGGAGTTCAAGACGCTCGTCACCGACGTGCTGACGCCGCACGCGAGCGCCATCCTGCTCGATCCCGGAGTGGGGCCTGCCCGTCGAAGCCGGAGCCGCGCGAAGGGCTCCGGGCTGCTGCTGGCCTACGAGAAGACCGGGCTACGACGCGAACACGCCCGGGCCGCCTGCCCGACCTGCTCGACGTCTGGTCGGTGCGGCGCCTGAAGGAGGCCGGCGCCGACTGCATCAAGATCCTGCTGTACTACACGCCCTTCGATCCGAAGCCGATCAACGACCTGAAGCACGCATGGGTCGAGCGGATCGGCGACGAGTGCCGCGCGAACGACATCCCGTTCTTCCTCGAGTTCGTCGGCTACGAGGAGGGCGTCGGACGAGAAGGGGCTCGAGTTCGCGAAGAAGAAGCCGGAGATCGTCACCGCGCAGCATGGCGGAGTTCACGAAGGATCGCTACGGCGTGGACGTGATGAAGGTCGAAGTCCCCGTCAACATGAAGTTCGTCGAGGGCGCGAAGGCGTTCGGCGGGCCAGCGCGCCTACACGCAGCGACGAGGCGATGGACGCTCTTCCTCGACGGCGGCGAACGTCGCGACCAAGCCGTTCATCTATCTCTCGGCCGGCGTCAGCAACGCCGAGTTCACCGAATCGCTGGACGCTGGCGGCCGAGTCGGGCGTGCGGTTTTCCGGCGTGCTGTGCGGCCGCGCGACGTGGAAGGACGGCATCCCCGTCTACGCGCAAGCAGGGCGCCGACGGCGTTCCGTCGCGTGGCTCGAGACCGAAGGCGTCGAAGAACATCACGAACGTCAACGCGCGCCTCCGGCCCGCGCAGCCCGTGGTTCGAGTTCTACGGCGCGAAGAGCGCCGACGCGCTGGGATAGCCCGCCTACCAGACGACTTTCACCAGCGCCACACCCTGCCTCGGCAGGCTGAAGGTGACCGTGATCGCGCCGTTCGTCACCGCGAGCTGCTTTGGCGGCTCGAGCGCCTGGAGCTGTCCGGCCTTTTCGAGCGCCGCGTACTGCGCGGGCGTCGGCGGTTGCGCCGACCCCATGCGCTTCCACGCGTCGTACGCGTTGCTGTGCTCGACATCGATCCGATCGTGGCTCAGCGTCGTCCGGCCGTCGGGCAGGCCGGAGATCGTGACCTGGACCTCTGCGTCCGGTCCGGGCAGATCGTCGTCGTGATAGTTCCACACGAGTACCGATGCGGAATGCTCATCGCGGCTGGCGAGCGCTGAGACGTCGCCGGCGCCCCGGACTCCGCGATCGCGTACGTCGGCGACCGACAGACCGGCGCTCGAGGTCACCGCCACGCGGCGCCCGGACATCTTGCCCAGCATTCGAAAGACGTTGAGTACCGGCTTGTCGAGACCGTTCGACGCCAGGTCACGGAAACCGTCGAAGTACGGCTGGCCCTCGAACTCGAACGCCCACGTGACCACCCCGATGAGGTTGACGTGATGCAGATCCGCCAGCTCGTACGTCCGCGCGAGTTGTTCGGCCGTGTAGCTCGAGTACATCGTGCCGTTGCGGTAGGCGTTGGACGGATTCGTGCGCATCGGACACGCCGCGCAGCCCTCCGGGTCGGACTCGCCGATGACGACGGGTGTTCGTGCCAGCTCCGGAAACGACGAAACGATGGTGAGGCCGTTGTCGATCGCGCGGAGCTGATTGCCGACGCTCATGCGGACGTGGCCGTCAGGCATCACCTGGGGCGCGCCTTTCGCGTGAAATCCCACGTAGTCGAGCGGCGTGCCCGTACGGCCCGTGGCGCTGTTGGTGCCGTGCAGACAGTGATCGATGAACGCGCGAAGGATCTGCTGCGTGCGGGCGCCGTTCGGTCCCGTCACGTGCGGGCCGCCGATGCGCGCCGTGGGCAGGGCGCGCTTCAGTCCGTCCGCCGCGTAGTCGTAGAGCTTCTGGTATTCCTCCGGCGTTCCGTGCCAGTACCCGATGTCCGGCTCGTTCCACACCTCCCACCACCAGCTCGCGACTTCCATCGCGCCGTACTTTTCAACCGAGTGACGGACCCACTGGAACACGAGCTCGTCCCACTTCGCGTAGTCGGTCGGCGGGTAGGACCAGCCGGTGTAGATGTCGTTGTAGTTGTCGCCGGGCTTCCAGAAATGCCGGTACGGCTCTGGATGCGTGGAGAGCGCCTGAGGCATGAAGCCGATCTCGACCAGCGGCTTGATTCCCAGCGTCACGTAGGTGTCCAAGATGCGATCGACAATCGTCCAGTCGTAAATCGGGCGCCCGCTGGCATCCTCCCGGTAGGCGTTGGTCGATCCCCACTTGAACGACGCCGTGCCGTCGCCGGTCGTCAGCAGATTGTGCGTGCGGACGTGCACCGGCACCGGGCTGGCGGCGGCCAGCTCACGCAGCAGCTTTCGGCCGTTGTCGGTGTAGGTGTAGTTGGGCTCGTCGTAGCCAAACCAGGCCCAGAGAGGCGTCAGCGGTCCGATTGACGTGTCGCTGTCGACGCGGATGACGACGCGATCGGCCTGACCCTGGGCCGCGCTGCCGGCGAGCAGACCCGCGGCGACGACGAGTGTGGTGGCAAGTGAGGCGGCACGGGCGCGGGTCATCAGCGCCGATCCTACCGCCGAGCGGGTCGGGAGAGTTCGGAGTCCTCCAGGACTCCCCACGAAGGCCCTGGGCCTGCCTGCAAAGTCCGTCGCGCTTCCATCGAAGTGCGCCGGCATCCGTGCTTCCGACGGCACATGCCTTGCAACCTCGCCGGTTGTGACCCGTCTTCTCAGGGCGCTCGTCGGGTTCTTCCTGACCTGGTGGGGCCTCTACTTTCTTGCCGGGCTCGACGCGTCGGTTTTCTTTTTCCTTCCGTTCGGCAATGACGCAGCGGTCATCTTTCTCGTCGCGCGCGATCCGCAGCGTTTCTGGCTGTATCCGCTGATGGCGACGGCCGGGTCGGCCACTGGCGCGGTTTTGACGTATTGGATGGGCCGCAAGGCGGGCGAGACCGGGCTGCCGCGTCTGGTCCCGGAGCGACGGCTCGATCGCCTGAAGAAACGAATCACGAAGACCGGCGCGCTGGCCATGGCGATTCCCGCCGCGATGCCGCCGCCGTTTCCGTTGACGCCATTCCTGCTCACGTGCGGCGCCCTGGAGATCGACTTTCGCCGGTTGACGATTGCGTTTGTTGGCGCACGCATCGTGCGTTTTGGTATCGAAGCGGTGCTGGCGCGCCGTTACGGCGAGGGCATCCTCGCAGTCTTTCGCTCCCGCCCCTTCGAGTACGTGATCGCCGGGCTGATCGTCGTCGGGGTCGTGGGTACTATCCTGTCGCTCGTCATGCTCTGGCGCCGCACGCGGCGTCCCCGCCGCTCCCTGGCGCGCGGCTGAACTGAACGATACCAGCGTGCGCTTGGCCGCCACGTCCGGCTGCGCTGGCATGCGCGCTCGACTATCGTGGAGAGAACGATGGCGTCATTGCCTGACGGTCCGGTCACTCCGCCACTGGAGCCCATGCTCGCCCGTGTTGCCGCGGAGATTCCTGGCGGCGGCGGGTTCCTGTACGAGCCCAAATGGGACGGCTTTCGCGCCATCGTCTTTCGCGACCGCCAGAATCTCTACATCCAGAGCCGCGACCTGCGGCCGCTCGACCGGTACTTTCCGGACCTGCACGACGCATTGCTCGAGCGGCTGCCGTCCCGCTGCGTGATTGACGGCGAGATTGTCATTGCCACGCCTGCGGGCCTGGACTTCGACGCCTTGCAGATGCGGCTGCATCCCGCCGCGAGTCGCGTCGCCAAACTGGCGGCCGAGACGCCGGCGTCGTTCGTGGCGTTCGACCTGATTGCGATCGACGATGAGGACTTGCGGCACCGCGCCCATGGTCGAGCGCCGGACGCGGCTCGAGCGCGCTTTGGGTGATGCTGCGCCGCCCTTCTATCTCACGCCGATGACGCGCGACCTTCCCACCGCGCGCGAGTGGCTGCAGCGATTCGAGGGCGCGGGGCTGGACGGCGTCATCGCCAAGGCCGAGGCCGGCACGTACCAGCCCGGCAAGCGGGCGATGTTCAAGATCAAGCACGCGCGAACCGCCGACTGCGTGGTCGCTGGATTTCGTTGGCACCGCGCCACGCCAGGCGTGATCGGGTCCCTTCTGCTCGGCCTGTACGACGAACAAGGCGAGCTCCAGCACGTCGGCGTCACGTCGTCGTTCACCATGGAGATGCGCAAGCGGCTCGTCACGGAGCTGGAGCCGCTCCGCAAGCATGCTCTCGATGGGCATCCATGGCGCGAGTGGGCCGGTCCGGACGAAGACGGCGTGCGGATGCCGGGCGGGCAGAGCCGCTGGAGCGGCGGCAAGGACCTGTCGTGGGAGCCGCTGCGCATCGCGCGCGTCTCGGAGGTGAAATACGACCACCTGCAGGGCCGGCGATTCCGACACGCCGCGGTCTTTCTGCGCTGGCGGCCGGACAAGCGGCCGGAGGACTGCCGGTACGATCAGCTCGAGGTGACGCCGCCCTACGATCTGGCGCGAGTGTTCGACGCGGGCCGGGCCGGGCGCCGGCGTGACGGCTGAACGCGCGGACCTTCACCCGGCGCCTTCTTGTACTGCGGCGGCCACGGCGCGTCCGCGTGCCCATCGCGGGCCTGCCGCGCGGCCAGTTCCAGCAACGCATCGAGCGAGTCCGCGCGATCGTCGATGCCCGCGTGCAGATCGCCCAACGCCTTGAATCTCGATGGCATCGTGGCGACGGTGAACTCGGCGGGATCGCAGGTCGCCAGCTCCGACCACGTCACGGGCGCAGACACGCGCGCGTCTGGCGTTGGCCGCACGGAATAGGCGGCGGCCACCGTGCGGTCCTTCGCGTTCTGGTTGTAGTCGAGGAACACCCCGTGCCGCTCTTCCTTCCACCACTTGCTGGTCGCGATCGCCGGGGCGCGGCGCTCAATCTCGCGCGCGAAGGCGACCGCGGCACGCCGCACGTCATCGAAGCCCCAGTGACGGGCGATTCGCACATAGACGTGAACGCCGCGCGATCCAGAGGTCTTTGGCCAGCCGGTCAACCCGAACTCCTCGAGGGCGCCGTGGACGATTGCCGCGACCTCCACGACCTGTGACCACGGCACGCCGGGCGTAGGGTCCAGATCGATGCGAAGTTCGTCGGGATGATCGACGTCTTCGGCGCGTACCGGATGCGGATGGAGCTCGACACACGCAAGATTGGCCATCCAGGCGAGAGCGGCGCTGTTGCGGGGCACCACCTCGTCAGCGGTACGGCCGGACGGAAAGCGAATCGTCACGACCTCGATCCAGTCGGGGCGGGCGGCGGGCGCGCGCTTCTGGTAGAAGACGTCGGCCTCTACGCCGTCGGGTCGGCGTACCAGTACGTTGGGCCGGCCGCCTGCGCCACGGAGTGCGCCCTCCGCGATCGACAGGAAGTACTGCAGAAGATCGTGCTTGGTGACGCCGGCGCGGGGGAACAGTATCTTCGACGGATTCGAGATGGAGACGTCGTGGCCGTCGAGCCTGACAATCTCGCGTTCGATCGGGTGGGCCATGACGACCTGGCCGCGCGACGTTTCGGCCGTGTGCGCGGACAACGGCCAGAATAGCCCAGGACGAGCCGAGCTTGCGCGAGCAGCTCGACACGTGCGCGGGCGTCCTGGACACGCGGCTCCGCGCGGGCCGGGAACGGTTCGAGGGTCCGAAGAACTCGGTAGGTGCCAGGTAGCTTCTGTTTCGGATATCTCCATTTGGAGAACATTTCTCCATATGGAGAAGCGGATCGAGGCCGGAGGACAGCAGCACCTACCCTGTCGGGCGCCCGCTATTTCCGGGTCGACGACGACAGCGGCGACGCCAACCTCGGGCGACGGCGGCAGCCGACAGACACCTGGCGTGGCGACGTCCTCGGCACGGCGTAGTCGGGCGCGCCGAGCGCGGGGATCGCGAGGAGCGTGAGCCCTTCGAATTCGCCGAGGCGCTCGCCCGTCGCTGGAGGGGCCGATGAACCAGCACGCCGCCGGACTTCACCGAAGCTCCCCGAAGTTCTAGATCATTTCCTGAGGATCTCCGTCCCGCTCACCGGCCCCAGGCACGTCGTGCCGGAGAAGGGCACGCGGATCTGGTTGTTGTCGAATTCCGCCGTGCCGTTGAGGGAAATCGGGCAGTTCGGCGCGGACGGGCTCGTGCCGATGGCGGTCACGGTCCAGCTGAGCGTGGATCCCGACAGCATTCCGCTCGCCGTGCCCGTCACGATCATGTCGCCGAAGCAGGTGGCGCTGAACGATCCCGACCCGGTGTTGTCCTTGACGTCGGTCACCAGCCATTTGAAATCCGTGCAGGTGTCCTGCAAAGTCGTCGTGGACGACACGGAGGCCCAGGTGCCGCTGAGCGCCTCCGGGCCGGTCGCGCTGGGCGCCGTGGACTGGGTGCTGTCCTTGATGAGATTGCACCCGGCGCCGGCGAGGGCGGCGACGAGCAGGGCAGTGAGAGTCTTTCGTGTCATCTGGTCTTCCACATGACAGTATCGATCCAAGTGACGCGTCGCTGCAGGGCTTCCTTCATATAATCAGCGCATGGCCATTCTGAAAGTCGCCCGGATGGGGCATCCTGCCCTCCGGGCCAAAGCCCGGCCGATTCCTCCGGGCGAGATCGCGTCACCCGCAGTGCAGCAGCTCATCGACGACATGTTCGAGACGATGCGCGAATACGCCGGCATCGGCCTGGCCGCGCCGCAGGTGCATGAGTCATTGAGGCTGTTCGTGGCTGGCGTGCGCAACCTTCCGGTCCCGCCCGTGCTCGACGATGACGACGAGATGCCGTTCATCGTCCTGATCAACCCGGAGATCGCGCCGGTTGGCCGGGCCGCCGAGGAAGGGTGGGAGGGCTGCCTCAGCATCCCGGACATCCGCGGCCTCGTGCCCCGCCCGCTCGAGGTCCAGGTGCGTGCTTACGACCGGACCGGAAGGCGGATCGAGCTGATGGCCAAGGGCCTGCCGGCGCGGGTGATCCAGCACGAGAACGATCATCTCGACGGCGTGCTGTTCTTCGACCGCATGGCGTCGCTCGAATCGCTGACGTTCATGGACGAGTACTCGTCGCTACTGGGCCAAGGACGACGACGAGAGCGACGAGGAGAAGGACGAGAAGAAGGACGACAAGACCGGCGAGCAACGCCAGGCCGCGACCAGGAAGGGCCGCTAGCATGTTCACGCCGGCCGAGGCACAGACGATCGCGCCGTACTTCACGAACCTCGATCGGCCGGTCTTCGCGCTGATCAATCTTCCGGAAACCGTGAAGGGCGCGCTGTTCGCGCGCTACTCGCGGTCGCCGAAGTCGCTGCGGCGGCTGTTCCTCGACGAGTTCCTCGATCCGGACGCCGAGCGCGCCGCCCGGCCGTCGCACGTGGGCAGGCGCGCGCGCCGAGAGGCTGTATCAGCGCGTCCTCAACGAGTACGGCGACGACTCGGTCGCGCAGCTCGGCGGCGCGCACCTCGCGTGCGAGGACGTGTCGAACGTCCTGACCAAGGTGCTCGAGTGGGGCCGCCTGATGGCGTACCTCGAGCAGTCCACGCGCTACATTCCGTACACCGACCGGCGCGGCGACGCGCTGGCGGTACCACGTGCCGGCCGAGCTCGACGGCCATCCCGCTGCGCGCGCACGTTCGTCGCGACGCTATGAACGCGCGTTCGAGACCTACGCGCGCTGGATCGATCCGATGCGTGCGTAGTTCGAGCGACGCTACCCGAAGGCGCCGGGCGATTCCGACGGCGTCTACCGCTCGGCGATCCGCGCCAAGGCGCTCGACACGCTGCGCGGCCTGCTGCCGGCGGCGACGCAGTCGAACGTCGGGATCTTCGGCACCGGCCAGGCCTACGAGGCGCTGCTGCTGCGGATGCGCGCGCATCCGCTCGCGGAAGTGCGCGACGCGCCGACGCGATGCTCGACGAGCTGCGCAAGGTGATTCCCGCGTTCCTGACGCGCGTCGATCAGCCCGAGCGCGGCGGCCGCTGGAGCGACGTACCTCGCCGAGACGCGCGCGCGCGACGCTCGACGTCGGCGCGCGCGACTGGCTCGACGGCGTCGAGCCCGAGCCGCGCGGCCGAAGTGACGCTGACGGACTTCGATCCCGACGGCGAGGTCAAGGTCGTCGCCGCGGCGCTCTACGCGGCCTCGCGATCTGCCCGGACGACGAGCTGCTGGCGATCGCGCGCGGCGATGAGCGCGGACGAGCGCGCGGCGGTGCTGCGCGCCTACGTCGGCGACCGCGACGAACCGCCGCCACAAGCCGGGCCGCGCGTTCGAGCGCACGAGCTACCGCTTCGACGTGCTCACCGACTACGGCGCGTTCCGCGACCTGCAGCGCCACCGGCTGCTGACGATCGACTGGCAGCCGCTCGCGACCGCGCCACGGCTACGTCGCAGCCGGAGGCCGTCGACGAGGCCGGCGCGCGGCGCCGACTGGCAGCGGCGTGATGGCGCGGTCGGCCGAGCTGTACGACGCGCTCGCCGCCGCCGGGCTGGCCGACGTCGCGCAGTACGCCGTCGTCGATGGCGTATCGCGTCCGCTTCTTCATGGACATGAACGCGCGCGAGGCGATGCACGTGATCGAGCTGCGCACGGCGCCGCAGGGCCACCCGGCGTATCGCCGCGTCTGCCAGCAGATGCACCGCTCATCGCCGAGCGGCGCCGGCCATCACGCGATCGCCGACGCGATGCGGTTCGCCGATCACTCGACGGTCGAGCTCGAGCGGCTGCAGGAAGAGCGCCGGCTCGAGGCGAAGCGGCAGGTGCGAGTGCATGACGCCCGCTCATCACGCATCGCCTGCATGGTCCGCTTCCGCGACTGCGACCCGCTCGGCCACGTCAACAACGCGGTGTACCTCACCTACCTCGAGCAGGCGCGATTCACCCTATGGCGAGCGCAGCTCGGGTTTCGTGGCGCGTCCGGTCGGCGGAGAACGGCCGCGCGCGGCGAGGGCTTCATCCTGGCGCGCGCCGAGGTGGACTTCCGCGCGCAGGCGCGGTACGGCGACGAGCTCGATGTGCGGCTCGAGCCTCGGCGTCGATCGGCCGGTCGAGCTTCACGTACGAGTACGAAATTGCCAGCGCGCCGGCTGGCCTCGTCGTCGTCGCAGGCGCGCACGCGTGCAGGTCTGGTTCGATTACGATCGCGAGCGGCCGGTGCCGCTGTCCGACGATCTCAAGCGGCGGCTCGCGGGGCCGGTGGGAGGGTGAGATGGTCGAGATCTTCGGCAAGGACACCTGCCCGTACACGCAGGCGGCGATCGACGATTACCGGCACCGCCAGGTGCCGTTCGAGTACATCAACGTCAAGAAGAGCGGGGCGGATCTCGAGCGCATGCTGCAGCTGAGCGGCGGGCGGCGCCGCGTGCCGGTGATCGTCGAGGATGGCAAGGTCACGATTGGATTTGGTGGCACGTGAGGCGTGTGAGGGACCGGCCGTGGGCCGGTCGAGTGACGCGCGCGCAGGTGAGGCGGAGGCGCCGAGGTGCGGGCGCCGGGCGGCTGGCGGGCGACGGGCGGCTGGCGTGCGCCGGAGGGCGTCCGGACTTTGTTCGAGGACCCGCGCGGGCGTTGGCGAGTGCGCGCGCGACGGCAGGTAAGTGCTTCGTGGCATTGCCGTTACAAATATCCTTGACAGATTGTGAAAAGTTTCACATAATTGCCGCGGTCGTTCCTGGCCCAACATCTTCAGTGTTCGACCCTCGCGGCGTTCCCTCCCCGGACACCGCTATTCAGCGCAAGACCTCGGGCTCGCCTTCTCTCCGCTTCCACTTTGCAGCTCTCCTGAATTCACGGGCCAGGAACGAGCTTTCTCTTCCAGCCGCCCGCTGACGTGCCGCCGCCGATCCTTCTCGCCGCCGGCAATCCCGGACCGATGACCGGTCCCGGCAACAACACGTGGCTCATCGACGGCGCCGAGCCGGCGCTGATCGACGCCGGCGTCGGCGCGAGTCCGCACGTCGAGGCGCTTGGGGCGGCGCTCGGCGGATCGGCCGCTCGCGCGCGTCCTCGTCACGCACGGTCACGCCGACCACGCGTCGGGCGTGCCGGCCCTGCGCGCCCGTTGGCCCGCGCTGGAGGCGCGGAAGTGGCTGAGCGCGCCGGACCCGGCCTGGCGCGCGCTCGCCGACGGTGACCGCGTGCGCGCCGGCGACCGCGAACTCCTCGTCATCCACACGCCCGGCCACGCGCCCGACCACATCTGTTTCTGGGACCCGACGGATCGCGCACTCTTCGCCGGCGACATGCTGGCCATCGGCACGACCGTGATGATTCCCGCCGGTCGCGGCGGCAACCTTCGCACAGTACTCTGGCGTCGCTCAGGAAGCATGGACGGCGCTCGATCCCGCCGTGGTCCTATCCCGGGCACGGGCCGGTCGTCGACCAGCCGCGCGATCTCGTCCGGGCGTACCTGGCGCATCGCGCGATGCGCGAGGATCCAGATCCTGGCGTGTCTCGAGGACGGCGTCACCGATGTCGACGCGATCGTCGCGAGGATCTACGGCGAGCTGACCGACCCGGTGAAGCGCGCCGCGCGCGAGACGGTGATCGCGCATCTCGAGAAGCTGCGGGAAGACGAGGCGATCTGAGACGCGATCAGGCGGGCTGCCAGCCCGGCGGCAGCTGCTTCGCGCGTGACGGGGCGCTCTCGGCTTTCGGCAGCGCGTCGCGAACGACGCGCTCGAGCTCCTCGAGGTAGGCGATGAACGCGGCGGCGGCCGTCGGACGTAGAGCCGCACGAGCGTCTGCGGCCGGCGATGCTCGAAGCCCTTCCACACCTCGACCAGACCGGCCTCGCGCAGCACGTCGAGATGACGGCTGAGGTTGCCGTCCGTGAGCGCGCAGAGCGCGCGCAACTCGCCGAACTTCAGGCCGTCGGGATGGGCGACGAGCGACGTCAGGATGCCGAGCCGCGCCTTCTCGTGCAGCACGCGGTCCAGGCCCTCGTACGCGAATCGTCCGGTTGTTGCCGCCCGCTCGACCGCCTCACGCTTCTTGGCCATGATTTCCTTCCATCCCGGCGCCACGCGCACGCATTCGTAGACGATCCGGCCGTTCGACGCTCCAGTAGAGCGCCGCAGCCGCGAAAAGTTGCCCGACGCCGAACGTTCCGCCGACGCTCCAGGGCGACAGGGCGTCCGTCCCCGACGCGCGCCAGAGCAGAACGAGCGCCGCGATCCAGTAGTACAACGCCACCCAGGCGCTCTCGCGCGGCACGAACGGGCGGGCGGCGAAGACGGCGACGCCGAAGAGCAGCGCCCAGAGGCCCGGCAGCAGCGGCACGGAGGCGTCGTTCGAGTCGCAGCACCGCGCCGGTGATAATCGCGCCGGCGAGCAGCGCCGGGACAAACTGACCGATGACCTGCAGCGATCGCCGGCGCTCGCCGGGCGTCGCGCGAGAGCCGTAGTGCCACACGATCTCTGAGCAGCCGATCACGAGGGCGACGACGCCGATCGCGAGCCAGTAGATCGTGAAGCTCTCGGCGTCGATCGGGCGCGCGGAGCTGGCCTGCCAGCCGGCCGCGGCGAGCCCGACGAGGCCGGACGAGGCGACGGGCAGCGATCGCCAGCCCCGGTACACCTCGGTTTTCGCGAGGTGTTCGTGGATCTCGGCAATCTGCTCGAGCGCCCGCGAGTACTCCGTCATCGCCTCATTAGACTTTGCACGACAAAGCGTGACAGGTCAAGGGGACGGGGCTTTTTTCCACAGAACCAGGCCCCACGGGGACGGAGGTCGGCCGCCCAGCGCCCGACCTCCGTCCCCGTTTAGACTGGTTCTGTGGAAAAAAGCCCCGTCCCCCTCGTCATCCACAGACGCTCGCCAGCGAGCGGCCGCAGCCGCTGCTGATCGATGTGCAGCCCGCCGAGCGCTTCGCGCGCGGGCATCTGCCCGGCGCCCTGCACCTCGACCTCTGGGGCGTCAGCCTCATCGACACCGAGCGACGCGCCGCTCCGCGCGTTCATGTGGATGATCGGCCACCTCTTCTCCCTCCGCGGCGTCACGCCCGATCGCCCCGTCGTCGTCTACGAGGAAGACTCCGGCATGCGCGCCGCCCGCGCCTTCTGGTTCCTCGAGTACCTCGGCCACCCGAACGTTCGCGTGCTCGACGGCGGCCTCCGCGCGTGGCGCGCGGCCGGACTCCCGGTGACGACCGACGCCGTCTCGCCGACCGCCAGCACCTGGCACGGCACGCCCGACGCGTCGAAGCTGGGCACCTGGCAGCAGGTGAACGCGCGTCTCGGCCAGGCCGGCACCGCCATCATCGACACGCGATCCGATCAGGAGTACTTCGGCGAGACCGTCCGCGCGAAGCGCGGCGGCGCGATTCCCGGCGCTATTCACCTCGAGTGGAAACAGAACCTGACGCCCGACGGCCGCTTCAAGCCAGTCGAGGAGCTTCGAAAGCTGTACGCGGATCTCGGCGTCACGCCGGACCGCGAGGTCGTCACCTATTGCCAGGGCGGTTACCGCGCGGCGCACACGTATCTGGCGATGCGGCTGCTCGGCTTCCCGCGCGTGCGCAACTACACGGGCTCGTGGAAGGAGTGGGGCGATCGCGAGGATCTCCCCGTCGAGATCGTCCGCCGACCGTAGCCCGTCTATCCCGCGGCGGTGAAGGATCCTCCCGCCACCATCGCTGCAAACCTCCCGGGATGACGGATCGTCCGCGCGTCCAAGGCGGCGTCGGCCTGCTTCACGAGGGCCTCGCCATTCGGCCCGCCGATCAGCACGCCGCGCTGGCGGGCGGCAATCGAGCCATGCAGCGGCATGTCGAGCGTCGCGAAGCCGCGTTCGGCGGACGCGAGGCGCTGCAAGGCCTCGTCTCGCCGCCCTTCGTTCGCCGCGGCCGCCGCTTCAACGAGATCGGCGAGCGTCGACGCCCACAGCGAGCGCTCGTGCCGCAGCCCCCGGAGTTCTGATCTGGCCGCGCGACCGAGCGCCGCGCGCTCGGCGGCGGGTGCGTCGCGATCGCCGGCTGCACCGACGGCGCACCGCGCCTTGAGATAGCCGAATTCGATCCGGACGTTCTGGATCCGCAGCAGAAACGATCGGCGGAGCGCCGGCCAGTTCCGCATGACGTGCTCCCACGCCGCAAGGGGTCGGCCCTCGGTACAGCTGAATTTCTCCCTCGGCGTAGAGCTCCCACGAATGCTGCGCGTGGAAGCTCTGCCGCGGCCACCGCGCCATCCCTTCCCTCACGTCGGCGCGGGCCCGCTCCGGATCGTCATCGGCCAGGTCGATGAGGTGCGCGACACGATACCGGAGGTTGGTCGTGGCCGTCAGGTCGTCGCGCTCTGCGGCTTCCTTGAGAAGCGCCGGGATGCGTCCGCGAAGCTCGCGGACGTCGCCAAGATAGAAGAGCGCCAGCGCCAGATACAGGTGCGCGGTGTCGAGCTCCCAGGTCACGCCGGTGCACTGCTCTCGCAGGATGGCTTCGGCCCGACCGAGCAGCTCGCGCGCGGTCGCCCACTGTCCTTGAAAGTACGCGCTGGTGCCTTTTCCGAGCGCGAGGAGCGCGCCGGCTGACGGCTCGTCGACGAGCGCCGCCACTCGTTCGGCCACGCGGGCCAGGTGTTCAGTGCGCCGCCGCGTTCTCGATCCGGGCAGCGACGCGTACCGGCAGCTCCACGGCCAGGGCCCGGGCGATCCGCAGCGGGTCACCGGTCTTGAGGGCGAGCAGGAGGTGACGCGCTTGAAAATCGGCCGCGCGGATCGTGTCGACCAGCCCGAGGCCGATCGCCACGGACCAGCACGCATCGACGCGGACCAGCTCTTCGGTCGAGATCTGCGAGCGATCGCGTTTGCTGAACCGGAGCCCGCCCAGGCGGATCCGCGCGCGCTGCCCGAGAAACGACAGCAGCGCCGACAGCGGTGTCGCAGCCAGCTTCATGCCTATCGCGTCGAGAACCGCGCGCGTGGCGGCGAATCCTTCGTCCACGAAGCCGCTGCGCAGAAGCTGCTCGGCGGCGCGCCGCTTCAGTTCGAGTTGATCGGCGGTGAGCGCGCCCTCGGCCGCCTCGAGGAAGGCGGTGGCGGCCTCGTATCCGCGCCCGGCGCCGACGAGGGCTTCGCCCAGTTTCAGCTGGATCCGGCTCGCCTCGGCTCTCGTGGCGCCGGCACCCAGCCCGAGCGCCAGCCGGTAGAGCCGCGTCGCGCGATCGAACGCCAGGGCCTCGCCGGCCTGATCGGCGGCGCGCATCGCGTACTCCGCGGCGCGGCCGGGCTCGCCGGCGCCGATGAAATGCGTCGACAGCGTCTCGGGGTCGGCGTCCCCGGACTCCTCGAGCGCCATCGCCAGTCGCCGGTGATAGCTCGCGAGCAGCGGCGGCGCCAGGCGGCTGACGACCGTCTCGCGGATCCGATCGTGATAGAGCTCGACTTCCTCGCCGTTGTCGGTCACTCGCGTTCGGGTGAGATGCGCGGCGCGAAGGGCCGCCAGCGTGCCCAGCTCCGCGTCGGCGAGGTCCGCGGCCTGGGCCGCCAGCTCCGTTTCGAGCGGCTGTCCGGACACCGCGAGTACCTCGACCAGCCTGCGGGCGGATGGGGACAGATCCGCCATACGCTCGAGGATGACCGCTTCGAGCGTGAGCTCCGTCTGGCCGGGCACAGCCTCTGCCGCGGGCGCCGCGGGCGCCGCGGGCGCCGCGGACTCCGCCCTCGGCCTTCCGGATTTCTGCGCGCGCCTGGCGAGCGTATCGAGGAAAAAGGGATTGCCCCGGGACTCCTGTGCGATGGTCTCCACGAGCGCGCTCGACTCGTCGGACGGGCGGAGCAGCGCCTTCGCGAGCTGGCGCGCTTCCGTCGGGTCCAGCTCGCCGACGTCGATATGACGGACGTCCGCGTCCGGTGCGCTCCGAAGGTCCAGCATCTCGCGAAGCACCGCGCTGCTGCCTGCGTCCTCGGCGCGGTAGGACAGGATCAGCAGGATGGCCGGAGGATCGGGCGGCCGCATCAGATCCTTCAGCAGCATGGCGCTGTCCGAGTCGCCCCACTGCAGGTCGTCGATGAACAGCACGACCGGGCGTCGATCGCTCAGCCGGGTGATCAGCTCGCGAAACGCCGCGAAACCGCGCCACCGCAGCTCCTGCGCGTCCTTGATCTCGATGCCGCCCTGGAGCGCGGGGATCATGGCGGGCACGTCGCCCAGCATCGGAAACAGCCGGGCGAGGGCGCGAACGTCGCGCGGGAGCAACGCCTCGACCTCGGCGCGCGGAAGCTGCCGGAGATACCGGCTCAGCCGATCGATCGAGTCGTCGAGCGCCTTGTAGGGAACCGACTCGCGCTCGTAACAGCGGCCGCCGAGCAGGACCACGCGTTGCGGCGGGCGTGCACTCGTCGAGGAACCGTCGCACCAGTGCGGTCTTGCCCATGCCCGATCGGCCGCTGACGTGCGCGATCGCGGCGCGGCCGGTCCCGATCGTCTCGTATGCGGCCGACAGCGCGTCCAGCTGCCGCGCTCGTCCGACGAACGGCCGTGTCGTGACGATCGGCGCGGCTCTCGACGCCGGAGGCGCGGGCTCGATCGCCGGCGCCGACAGCCGCGACAGGACCTCGTCGCCGGTCGGCCGGTCCTTCGGCGAGGCCGCAAGCAAGTCCCACGTGAGACGACTCAGCCACGCCGGCACCTCGCGCACGAGGCTCTCCGGCGGCACGGTCTGACGCGCGAGCTTGGCCTGGAGGGTGTCGAACAACGTTCCCGTGAACGGAAGCACGCCGGTGAGCGCCCGGTAATCATCACGCCGACGCTGTACCAATCGCTCGCTTCCGAGAGCGGCTGGCCGCGCAGCTGCTCGGGAGACATGTAGGCGGGCGTTCCGCGCATGGTCAGCGTCTGCTCGTTCGAATCGGGCCAGAGCTCGACGACCAGCCCGAAGTCGAGCACCTTCACGCACCCGTCGGTCGAGACGAGCATGTTCGACGGCTTGATGTCGCGGTGGAGCCTTCCCGACGCATGGAGGTAGCCGAGCGCCTGGGCGAGCTGCGTGAGCGACGACTGCAGGCGCGGAAGATCGATGGTCGTAAACCCGCGCACGGACTCCGGTGGCCGCGTCCCCGCCGGCGACGGCGCGCCGGTCGGCTCGCTGAATTCGGCCAGCGTGGTGGCCTCGGTGCCCGTCCCCGACGCGATGAGCGCGCCGCTCGCTTGACGCGTCACGTGACGGGACGAAATCGGCGCCCTCGACCAGCTCCATGACGATGAACCAGTGCTCGCGTTCGAGCAGCAGCTCGTAGAGCGAGACGAGGTGCGGATGCGCGGATCGGCGAGGGCCCTGAACTCCTGCTTGAAGAGGTACAGCTCCTTCGCGTCTGGCCGTGCCAGGAGCTTCAACGCCACCTGCGCGTGGCGCCGGCGGTCGTACGCCCGGTAGACCACGCCATAGCTGCCGCTGCCGAGATAGCGATCGATCTCGAAGCGTTCGCTCTCCGGGAATTCTGGCGGCAGACCGTGCTCGGCCACGGATCCTCCGGCTGGAATCGATTCTACCGGCCCGGTCAGCGCGCCGGCGCCGGAACCTCGTGCCGGGTCAATGTCAATGCGAGTGCGCCGGTCGCTTGCTCTTCGCGCGCCGCGCGGCCGGCATCGGCTGCATCAGCACGTAGTCGCGCCATACGTAGGCATGAAACCAGTGCGTCAGGTAGTGAATCGTCCGGAGCGGCGTGCCCGTGCGGAATTCGAGCAGGTACCACGGACAGCGCGGGTCTTCGTGGTGGTGCACGTGCCGGTTGAGGTTGAACAACGGAATCCAGACGCGGTACTCGTTGGCGAACTCGGGGTCGTCCGGACGGCTGTGGTGCTCGATCGCTCCGCGGAGCGAGACCGGACCGAGCATGTTGAATGCCGTCAGCCCCAGGATCTTCCACACGACGTCGCCGCGGCCGGTCCAGGCCCAGAAGCCGATCCACGCCGCGGACAGCGCCATGCCGAGCAGGATGCGGGATCGCACCACATAGGGATGTCGACCGCGGAAGGCTTCCGCGAGGTACGCGACGTACTGGAATCCTTCGAGCGCGCCGAGCGAACCGGCGACGCCGCTTCGGGCCGACGCCGACGTCTTGGCCGTGAACGCGGGATCGTTCTCGGTGTTGAGCCAGCGATGATGCGCCAGGTGCGTGCCCCGAAACAGATCGAGCGATCCGAACATGAGCATCAGCCCGTCGAAAAAGCTCAGGACCCACAGGTTGTGGCGGTAGCGCTCGAAGGGAATGCCGTGCATGTACTCGTGCAGCAGCACGCCGATTCGATGGTGGATGAGGGCGCAGGGCACGAACGCCAGCCAGAACGGCACCTTGAGCAGCAGGAGGAACTCGACGCTGGCGAGCAGCACGAGGCTGCCGTGCGTCAGCCAGACGGCGTTCCGGCTGTGGAGAAACCTCTGCCACGGGCCCGCAGGCGCCGGCAGGGTGATTCCGGATCGCGCGGCTGCGAGCGCCATTGCTGTTACTGCTTGCCCTCCGGCATCAGCGTGACCTTCACGTAGCGGGTCGTGTCGAGATATTCGACCGCCGCGCGGTGGATGTCGTCGCCGGTGAGCGCGCCAACCCGATCCGGCGCGCGGTCGATGGCCCCGAGGTCCGCCGCGTCGTCGTCCTCGTACCGGCGCGCGATCACCGCGAGCCAGTACGCGTTGTCCTGCTGCCGATTGTCGAGGTCGCGCATGAGCGACTGCCGCAGCGACGCCAGGCCTTCCGGCCGGAATCCGGTCGTCTTGATGAAGTCGATCTCCTCGAACACCCGCTCGACCAGCGCGTTCGTGCGCGCCGGGTCGCACGTCCACTGAATGCGAATCGTGTAGGTGGGCGTCGGGTTCTTCTGCATCGCCGGCGCGACCGTGATGCTGTAGGTGCCGCCGAGCTCCTGCCGGATGACGTCCGACAGCCGCGACTCCAGCACGAGCGCCATCGTCCGCAGCGAGAGGATGTGGGCGTCGTCGGTACTCGAACGGCCCCGAGAACACGATCGCCACCTCGCTTCGCGGGGCGATGCCCTTCTGCACGGTCGTCTACGATCTTGGTGGTTGGCGGCGTGATGCCGAGGTTGCGCCAGGTCTCGTTGGCGCGCGTCGCGGGCAGGCTCGCGAGGTACTTCTCGACGAACGGCTTGACGGCGTCCGGCGTGAAGCTGCCGACGAAAACGAACGTGAAGTTGCTGGCGTCGGCAAACCGCGCCTTGTAGAACGCCATGGCCTTGTCGAGATTCCAGCGGCCGACCGTGTCGAGCGTTTCCGGCGCCCGGCGGGGACTGTGGCCGTTGAGCGCGTCGCTGATCGCCTGATTGAAGACGACCTCCGGGCTGGCGGTCTGGTTGGCGACGAGCGCCCGGGCCTGCGACTGGAGCGCCGCAAACGCCGTCGGATCGGCCCGCGGCGCCGTGAAGCGCAGGTAGATCAGCTGAAACAGCGTCTCGAGATCCTGCGGCGTGCTGCCGCCGGTGAGACCCTGATCCAGCTCGTCGATGAAGGGCTCGACCGCGACGGCTTTGCTGCTGAGCGCCTTGCCGAGCTCGACGTCGGTGAAGTCGCCGACGCCGCCGGCGCGCACCGCGGAATCCGCCACACGGGCCGAGAGGAAGTCGGCATCGCTCGCGAGCGACGTGCCGCCCGGCGCGAACGCGCGAAACAGGATCTGGTCCGCCTTCAGCGTCGTCGGCTTCAGCACGACCCTGGCGCCGTTCGAGAGCGTCCACTCGGTGACCGTGCTCGTCGGCTGGGCGGTCTTCACGATCGAGCCGCCGGCGGGCGCCTTCTCCATGAGCGGCCGGCCCGCGCCAGCGTCCACGTACGCGTCCAGCTTCTTCGACGCGACGCCGGCGACGACGCCTTCGAGCTGCGCCTGTGTCGGCAGCGTCACGCCCGCGGTCTGCGGCGCGGACACGATGACGAGGCGATTGCGCTCGGGGAACCAGTCCTCGGCCAGCGAGTTGACCTCCTTGAGCGTGACCTCGGGCAGGAAGCGGCGGTGGAAGGCCAGCTCCTGCCAGATCGTGGGCAGCGCCTCGTCTTCGAGGAAATTGCGCGTGTACTCGTCGGCGCGGCTCGACGACTCCCGATCGGGGCTCTCCGTCGTGACGCGCTCGTAGCCGCGCATCATCGCGTCCTTGGCGCGTGCCAGCTCGGTCGCGGTGAAGCCGGACCGCCCCACGCGCTGGATTTCCGTTTCAATCGCATCGAGGCCGCGCAGGACGCCGTCGGCCGGCACCAGTGCCTGCATGACGGCTTCGTCCTTCGTGCGCGGCGCCTGGAAGAGCGATCGATCGGCGGCGGCCCGCAGGAACGGCGCGTTCGCGGTCTGGCTCAGCTCGCCCAGCCGATCGCTCAGCATCCCGCCGAAGAGCTGGTCGAGCATGATCGCGCGGTAGCCGCCCACCGATCCCTGATTGCGCGCCGGCCGCAGATTGCTGAGCGCGACGACGGTCGACGTCGTCTCCTGATCCTGGATGATCGAGTAGCGCGTGCCGGGATGCTCGGGCACGTCGAACGCCGGCCGCGGACGCTCTGGCGACGGCGACGCGAGCGACGAGAAGTGCGATTTGATCATCCCGACCGTCGCGTCTCGGTCCACGTCGCCAACGACCATGACGGCCATCAGATCGGGGCGGTACCAGTCGTGATAGAAGCGCACGAGCTGCTCGCGCGTCGCGCTCTGGATGACTTCAGGCTTGCCAATCGGCGCGCGGTCGGCATACCGCGATCCCTCGAGCTGTGCGCGCCGGATCTTGTCTTCCGTGCGCTCGCCCGCGCCCAGGTGCAGGCGCCATTCGGACAGCACGATGCTGCGCTCGTGATCGATCCCGCTCTGATCGAACGTCGCGCCGCCGGCCCAGTCCTCGAGCACGAGCAGCGCCTTGTCGAGCACGCCCGGCACGTCCGTCGGAACGCCGATTCTGGTACTCCGTCTCGTCGAAGCTCGTATCCGCGTTCGCGTCGGCGCCGATGCTGAGACCCATCGACGTCAGGAACTCCGTGATGCCCTGGCCGGGGAAGTGCTTCGTCCCCTCGAAGAGCATGTGCTCGACGAAGTGCGCCAGGCCCTGCTGGTCGTCGTCCTCGAGCACCGACCCGGCTTTGACGACGAGTCTCAGCTCGACGCGATGTTCCGGCTTGGGATTCGGGCGGACGTAGTAGCGGAGCCCGTTGGGCAGCGTGCCGAGCGTGGCCTCGGGGTCGAGCGGCATCTCGTCGGTGAGCGCGTAGCGCGCGACGGATGCGGCAGTGGTTTCGCGCCCGGCCGGCACGCCCTGCGCGCGGGTCGTCAGCGTGCTGGTGGCGACCAGGGCGACGGCGAGAAGGCTGAGAGTCAGAGGACGTCGAACACGCATGTGCCCATCCTACCGAAGTGGGGCGGCGAGGGGGCGCTGATTTCTGACGCGCCGGGCGATGGCCGGGCGATGGCCGGATCCACGGACGGGGCCCGTCTGTCAGCCCGGGCGTCGGCGCCCGCGCGAGGGCGATCGAGGTGTGGTTGTCAGTCGAGCTGGACGGGCTCGCTCCGAATCCCGAGGGTCTCGCGCTCGATCCGCCGAATCAGGCTGATCGTGCGCTCGCGCAGGTCCGCGGCGTCACGGGCGATCTGCGCCTCGCCGATGCGCTCGAGTCGCGGCACGCGGCGGTCGAGCGCTTCGATGAGCCGCCGAAGATCCGCCAGCATCTCCCTGGCATGGGCGACCTTTTCGTCGTTTTCATCGTTCGTGATCATCGGTGGCTCTCCCGCATCATCGGTGGCTGTCCCGCGGCACGGGCTCGACCTCGCGGGCGGCGGAAAACACCGGCCGGGCGCCCGGCGCCCTGAGGTCCGCGTGCACCTTGCCGGCCGCGATTCCGAGCTGAGCGGTCAGGATGAAGCGGTGACTCGCCGCGACGCGGGGCCGGCAGCCGCGCATCAACTGCGCCGCCCGCAGGGTGGCCACCCGCACGAGCTCGAAGGAGTTGATGTCGGACGGCTGGTGGATCATGACCGCCCGCCCCGTGCGCGGCCGGCCTTGTCCCGGGTGTGTTCGGCGTCGTACAGCACCTGTGCGATCGTCGACGACGACGCGCCGCGGTAGATGGACACGAACACGGCGGCCGGCCCGACGCTGAGGAAGAGCCATATGAGGCTCTCGGCCGGTGAGAACGGGAGGCTGACGAGCAGTGCGCGGGCGCTCAGTGCCGCGACGACGATCACCGTCCAGGCGGTGACCGAGACGACGACAATTCGAGTAGGCGACACGTTGACCTCCGGGTGACGGATCGGTCACGCGCCATCGGAATTGGTGGAGCGCAAGGGTCCGACTAACGAGTCGGCCGGTCGGCGCGCACCCCACAAGGGTGCTTCTCGAACGCAGGCGGGCGTCAGTCTGTTCAACCGACGGATCGAGTATACCTGATTGACGCCCGGCCCCGCTGAGGCGGGAGCGCTGAAGGGCGGCGATGGGAGCACGCGATGCAGGCGTTCACGCGGGCGGTCGTTCGGGCGAGTGTGATCACCGCACTCGCGGCGTCGTGTTCGGGCGACCGGGCCGCACCGGCGCCGGCATCGACCGCGCCGGTCGGACTCTGGGGCATCTACGATCAATCGCTGAAGCACGCGAAGTACATCGACCTGACGCACACGATCACGCCGGCCATTCCCGTGTGGAAGGGCTTCGGCGCCTCCACGTTCGGCCCGACGGTCAACCCGGCCACCGGGAAGCCGTACACGTACACTTCAGACGGATTCGAGGCCACGGATACCGGCTGGCGACCGACCAACTCGGCACGCAACTGGACCCGCCGGCACACTGGGCGCCCGAGTACCCGGCGATCGACGAGCTGCCGCCAACGTTCGCGGTCCGTCCGCTGGTCGTGATCTCGATCGTCCGGCAGGTCTCGACGAATCCCGGATATCACCTCCAGGTTGCGGACATCGAAAACTGGGAGACGCGTCACGGCAGGATTCCCGAGGGATCGGTCGTGATGGTGCGCTCCGATTGGTCGAAGGACTGGCCGGATCCGGCGCTGGCCGCCCGCACCGTGTTTCCCGGAGTCGCGCTCGACGCGCTCGAGCTGCTTCACGAGCAGCGCCACATCCTCTTCCACGGGCACGAGCCGCTCGATACCGACACGACCCCGACGCTCGAAGGCGAGTCGTGGCTGATGCATCACGGCTACACGCAGGCTGAGGGCGTTGCCCACCTCGACCAGGTGGCGGAAACCGGGTGCCTCATCACGATTGGCTATCCGAAGTTCAAGGGCGGCACCGGCGGCTACGCGCGCTACATCGCGATTTGCCCGCCCGACTGGCCATACGGCGTGTCCGTGGGCGAGATCGCCGAGGCGCCGCTCGCGAAGCAGGCCGTTCCATTGCGCTGGGACGCCGCGCAGGGCTTGCGCGTGCGCGAGCCGCGCTGACGCCGCGGCCACGCGTTCAGACGGATCGCCGGGCGTCAGGTATCAGGTATTCAGTGGCTCTCGACCCGGCTCGTCCCCCTCGTGCGAGCGATCGAGCCGCCGCACCGGAATGCCGACGTAGAGCGCGCCGGCGTCGAGTCTCGCGTGCTTCGGGACGAAGCTCATCGCTCCAACCTGGCAGCCGGCGCCGGCCTCCACGTCGATGTCGATCCCGCTGCCCAATCCAATCGTCACGCCGCGGCCCAGCCGCACCCAGCCGGTCTTGACGATGCCGGCTTCGACGGTGTGTCCCGACAGGTGCACGTCGGCGCCGATAATCACGTCGTCGCCGAACTCGAGCAGGTTGTGGTCGCTCAGCATCGTGCTGTTCACGTAGACGCGCCGGCCGATGCGCGCGCCGTTCAGACGCAGGTAGGCCGTCCAGATCGGCGATCCGCAAAAGAGCGTGCCGGCCAGCACGCGCACGATCCGAATCGCGGCCACGTACCGGACCCAGGTCAGCAGCGGCCAGCTGAAGTCTGCCGTGCGGAGCGCCGCGTCGGCCGGCGTCCGCCAGCCGAGCAGCCTCATGGCGCCCGCCGACAGCGCCATCAGCAGCAGCGCGAAGAGCACGTACGAAGGCACGAGGGCCACGCTGAACAGGATCAGCTGCAGCCAACTGTTGGCGGACGGCCACTGCAGCAGGCGACCCCAAACGAGCACGATCGGCAGGAGCGCGAGGCCGCAGATCACGACCTGCACGACGAGGAACGTCGCCACGGCCCAGCCGACCCGGACCCACGCGCCGGGCCGGACGACGAATCGCCGGGAAAGCGCGTCGCCCATCGAACGCGGTCACGATAGCATTGATGGCGGGTCACGGAGTCCGGCGTGCAGGCCTACGATCCGACACTCTCGATCGCGGGGCGCGGTGAGCCTCTGGTGCTCGTGCCCGGCATGGACGGGACCGGCGCGCTCTTCTACCGCCAGGTCCCGCTGCTCGCGCGCTCGTACCGCGTCGCCACGTATGCCTTGCGTGAGCCGGCGGGCGCCATGCGCGTGCTCGTCGACGATCTCGCCGGCGTCGTCGACGCGATCTCACCCGCGGGTGAGCGTGCGGTCATCGTGGGCGAGTCGTTCGGCGGAGCGCTCGCGCTCAGCTTCGCCCTCGCGCGGCCCGATCGCGTGAGCGCGCTCGTCATCCTGAATTCGTTCCCGTATTTCGCGCCGAAGCTCTATCTTCACCTCGCGATTGCGGGCCTGGGGCTGATGCCATGGGGCGCCATGGGGCTCGTGCGCCGGCTGACAGCGTTTCGCCTCCACTCGCCGCACACGCACGCCGACGATCTCCGGCAGTTCATGACGCTGACGGCGCGGACGACGCGGCAGGGCTACGTCGATCGCCTGAAGCTGCTGGACGAGTACGACGTCCGTGATCGGCTCGCGGCGCTCACGATGCCGACGTTGTTTCTGGCCGCCGAACGGGATCATCTCGTGCCGTCGGTCGCGCAGGCGACGTTCATGGCCGCGCGGGTGCCGCGGGCGACGCTGCGCGTGCTCGGCGGGCACGGGCACATCTGTCTGATCGCGCCGGACCTGGACCTCGAGCAGGTGATTGCCGAGTGGCGGGAGCGTCTGGTTCCGACTACCGCCGACAGGGGGTCTGGATGACCAAAGAGGTGACCCTTCGTCAGGCCGGAGGCTCGGTCAGTGCCACCCTGCCCAAGGACATGGCCGACCGCCTCCGCTTGGAAGCGGGTGACCGTGTCCTGGCGGTTGAAACCGACCCGGGAATCTTGCTGACGCCCTACGACCCGGACGTCGAACGGGCTTTGAAGATTGCCGCAAGGGCGGCCAAGAGGTACCGGAACGCGCTTCGAGAACTCGCCAGGTAGGTCGTGTCAAAGCGCCGAGCCGAGCCGACTTGGCTCTCCCGCATTGTCGTGGATGCGATTCACCACCATCAACTTCGAGAACACGGTGGCCTGCCCGGCATCCGCGACGAAAACGCGCTGGAGTCGGCACTCGCGCGTCCTCGGCAGAAGTGGCACTACGCAGACAGCGCCGATGTTCCGATGATGGCCGCGGCCTACGCCTTCGGCCTGGTCAGGAACCATCCGAATAAGGACGGCAACAAACGGATCGGCTTCCTGGCGATGGTGACGTTTCTCCGAATGACTGGCCACGAACTGGACGCGACCGACGCCGAAGTGGTTGACGAGACCGTGGCGCTGGCTGACGGGAGCGTCTCCGAGGAAACGCTGCCCACTGGATTCGAGAACGTAGGACGAAGCGGTGATCAGGGCGGCGACGGCGACAGACGGTACCCAGGCCTACAAAATCTGCGGAACCTAGCGGCACCGGAACGGGCAGGCGTTCGAGCGCCGCTGAGCTGCAACGCGCTCTAGTTGCTGGGCGGAATCACGTTGATTGCCGGTGCGCTTAGCACCAAGAGAAATCCGAGGCCATACCGAAGCAACCTCATGAGAATCGGTTTGACCCTCTGTGTCATTGCCGAGCGTCTGGAACATGCCGAAGCCGCAGCTGAGCTCCTGAACGTGAGTTTTCACGCCGCGTGAACGGCTGGCCATCCCGTCAAGGCGCGTCGCGTGCCTGCCGCCCTTGTTAGAATCGGATGGCGCCTCAAACGACAATCCGGGTCCCACCGCACAGTCAGCCGGGACGGCTGGCAGCCGCCTCGAGCGTCACACTGGGCGCCCGCCATGACGAAGCTTGCGCCGGCGCCGGACTTGAGCGACTAGCCCGCCGGCAATCGCAAGAACGCTCCCGATGGACGCACCAATGTGCACGCCTTCGGCCTCTGGCCACACGATCCGAGGCAGCAGGCCAACCAACATCGCTGCCGAGACCAAGACAACACCCGGCATAGCAACAGCATCGCCAGACCCGACAGGGGCCCGCGACCACACCCACAAGGCGAACACCAGGATCGCCCCAAACAGAATGGTGAGTGCGAACTGAATCCTGGAAACGTCCACAGCAGACTGCCAAGCGCGGACACCCGCCCAGACTCCAAGCCCCAACGCCGCGACCGCCAATCCAACCGCCCATTTCATGGGTTCACCCCCACTTTCGGCTGCCTAACGAATGTAGGACATGCAAGCCGCGGTCATAGTTCCTGCAAACGCCGTCAGCATGACACGACCGCGTGCTCGGGCGATGCAAGACCACCATGTCTCTGAAGGAACTGATGTTAGCGGTCCGCCGCATGCAGATTCCGTAAGTCGCCTGCCGAGATTGTCGAAATTGAGGGCTTCGCGGCGAATTCTGTGAGTCGCTGCCGGGGCCGCTGACGCCCCGATCGGGCATATCCCGTTTCCCGCCGGGCACCTGAGCGGAGTCCTCGTCAATTACAAAAAGAGCGACCTGCCTGGTCCTCGCCTTGCTCAACAGAGGGCAGGGGCGCGCGGGAGCACCATCTCGTTGTCGCCATGGCTTGGACCCGTTTCGGGCGAGCAGTCGGCTTGGAAGGAGACGACTGACATGAGCGGCAGATCTGATCAGGGATTCACGCTAATGGAGCTGCTGATTGTCGTGACGATCATCAGCGTCATCGCCGCGATTGGGGTGCCTGGCCTGCTGCGCTCCCGGATGACGGCCAACGAGACGTCTGCGATCGCGTCGCTCAAGGTCACGCTGACCTCGCAGGTGGCCTATTCCGCCTCGTGCGGGCAGGGCGGCTACGCCGCGAACTACGCGATCCTGGGCACCCCGCCGGCCGGGTCGATCGAAGCGTTCATCTCGCAGGACCTCGGGGACGCGAACAATCAGCCGCCGATCAAGAGCGGCTACAACTTTCTGCTGGCCGCCGACCAGAACTCGCAGGCCGGTCCGAACGACTGCAACGGCAATGCGACGATCACGGCGTGGTATGCGTCGAGTCAGCCGCAGACGTTCGGGACGAGCGGCGGCCGGTCGTTCGCGGTGAACACGGCCAGCGTCATCTGGGAGAACCACACGGGGACCGCTCCGGCCTCACCGTTCGCGTCTGCCAACGGCGACGTGCCGGTCCAGTAGGGCGAGCGACTCGGCTGCGGTGCCAAGCGGCGGCCCGTCCGAGGGCAGCGGACTTCTCGTCACCGAGTCCTGACCCCGTCCAAATTGACAAGCCGCACACCCCGACCCTAGACTGCCGTACTTCCCCGAACGAACGGGAACGTCAACGAGGATGGTCGGGCAGAACATCGGCAAATACCGCGTGATCGATCGCGTCGGCCGGGGCGGCATGGGCACCGTATTCCGGGCCCTCGACGAGACCCTCCACCGCGAAGTCGCGATCAAGATCCTCAACGCCGAGTTGAACGATCCCGAAGTGGCGCGCCGGTTCCGCGCCGAAGCCGTCACCGTCGCGCGCCTCAACCATCCCGGCATCGCCACCATCTACGAGCTGTTCCAGCACGACGGCCAGTGGCTGATGGTGATGGAGTTCGTCCGCGGCGAGACGCTCGAGCACATGGTCGAGCGCCTCGGCCCGCTCTCGCCCCAGCGCGCCGCCGACCTCTGCATGCAGACGCTCGCCGCGCTCTCGCACGCGCACCGCATGGGCGTCGTCCATCGCGACCTGAAGCCGGCCAACCTGATGATCACCGAGTCGGGCGCGGTGAAGATCATGGACTTCGGCATCGCGCGCGTCGCCGGCTCCGAGCACCTGACGAGCGCGGGCTTCCTGATGGGCACGCCCGCCTACATGGCGCCCGAGCAGGTGACCGGCGACGAGATCGACGCCCGCACCGATCTCTACGCCATCGGCGTCGTCTTCTACTATCTGATCTCCGGCGAAGCTGCCGTTCAAGGGCGAGACGCCGATCGCGATGGCCCAGTCGCGCGTCGTCAGTCAGCACACGCCGGTGGGCCTGGCGCGCGACGGGCTGCCAGCCTGGATCGAGCCGCTCGTCGATCGCGCGCTGTCGAAAGCGCCGGCCGATCGCTTTCAGACCGCCGAACAATTCAAAGAAGCGCTGCGGCGCGGGCTCGCCGGCCTGCCGATGGAGCTGCAGGCCGGCGCCGTCGTTCCGCCCGAGCTGGTGGCGACGTCGCCGCCGGGCACGCTGCCGATGCCCAGCATGCCGGTCACGCCAAGCAGCACGCTTCCCGCGCCGAAGACCGTTCCGCCGGTCGCCGCCACGCCGCCCGCGTCGATCGCGTCGACCGCGTCGAGCGCGTCGAGCGCTTCGATCGACGCACCGCCGAAGCCGCCGTCGGCGACCGCGAGCGCGGTGCCCGTTTCGACGTCGGCGTCCGGCAAGGTCCGGATGCCGACGGCCGCTCCAGGCACGGCGGCGCCGACGGCGTCCGCAAAGCCGCGGTCGCCGCAGGGCGCGAAGACCAGCGGCCAGATGGCGATGATCCTGGGCGCGGCGGCGGTGCTGCTGGTCGCGCTGATCGGCTGGACGTGGATGCGCATGCATCGCGCGTCCGAGCCGGCGAGCGACGCCCCGCCGTCGGCGGCCGCGCAGGCGCCAGACGTCACCGCGACCACGCCAGCGCCAGACGCCGCCGCGACCATGCCGGCGCCACCGACGCCGCCGAACGCGACGCCGGATCCTGCCGCGGCGTCGGCCGCCGCATCGCCGACGCCCGGCGTTGCGGCCGCGGGGAGCGCGGCGACCTCGGCGACGCCTTCGCCGTCAGGCACCGCTGGCCGCGCCGGCGCGGTCGGGAGGCGCGGCAGGATCATCAGCCGCAATCCCGCCGGCGTCGGGTGCAGGCGCGACGCCGGCGCCAGGCGCGCCGGGGCGCGGCGTCACGCCGCCGCCTACCGGGCGAGGCGCCGACGCCGAGCACGTCGCCTTCAGCGACGTGAAGTACCTCATCGTCAAGGGCCAGCGCGCCAGCGACGAGGATGCGGTGCTGAATTTCGTGGCGGGGCAGATTTCCGTGACGTCGAAGAAAGGGCGGACCCGGCGCTCGCGTCAGAGGCGTACCGCCGCATCGCCCACGCCACCTACGTGCACGCGAAGATGCCGAAATGGGATGTGACCCTGCCGGCGCCGCCCGACGACCTCGACGTGCCCGGTCTCGCTTTCCTGCGCTCGGCGCATCACTGGCTGGTGCTGCAGACGAAAACTAGCTTCACGATCCTCCGCCTCGAGGACTCCAACTGGCGCCAGATTCTCGACACCTTCGAGACGCGCACGGGCCTGAAGGTCGATCGGCCGCCCGCCGACGACAAGTAGGCCGCACCGCCGGGGATGTTCTCGCTCCACTACGACGAAGACGGCACCGACAAGTCCTACGACCTGCCGGACGGCGTGACGCTGATCGGCCGTCTCGGCACGTGCGATCTGGTCGTGTCCGACGCCAGCGTCTCGCGCCATCACGCCAGCGTGCGCGTCGCCGACGGGCGCTGCTTCGTGCAGGACACGGGCAGCCGCTTCGGCACGTTCGTGAACGGCACGCAAGTGCGCGACGAGGTCGAGCTGACGCCGGGCAGCCGCCTGACGCTCGGCGAGTTCACGCTCACGCTCGATCAACACGTCGCCGAGAGCGAGCTGCTCTCGGAGGGCCACGAGATCTCCGAAGGGCCGGGGACGATCTACCGGTCCGTCGAAGCCGATGCGGCGGCGTCCGGGGATGCGCGGCTGGTCCGCCTGCTCGCGGACATGGGACGCACGCTGCTCGGCACGCGATCGCTCGGCGAGATCCTCAATCGCGTCGTCGACGTCGCGTTCGAGGCGGTGCCCGCCGAGCGCGCGTTCCTGATGCTGCGGGAGCCGGGCAGCGAGGGGCTGTCGGCGCGCGTGCTCCGGCATCGCGACGGATCGGTGCCGACCAACGCCACGCTCAGCCGGCAGGTCGTGCAGCGCGTGATGGCCGACCGCGTCGCCATTCTCGCGGCGGACGCGACGAGCATGCCGGGCCTCGGCGTCAGCGACAGCATTCTTCGCTTCAACATCCGCGCGTTCATGTGTGCGCCGCTGTGGAGCCACGACGAGGTCATCGGCGTGCTCTACGTGGACAGCACGCGCAGCGCGCGCTTCGGCCCCGCGGATCTCGACGCGTTTGCCGCGCTCGCCAACGCGGCGGCCGTGGCGATCGAGCAGGCGCGGCTCGCGAGCCAGCTGCTCGAGGAGACGAAGCGGCGCGAGCGGCTGCAGCGCTACCACTCGCCCGCGGTCGTCAGCCGCATCCTGCAGGCTGCCCGAAGGCGACGCCGGCACGCTCGCGCAGGAGCGCGAGGTGACCGTGATGTTCTGCGACATCGTCGGCTTCACGACGCTGTGCGAGCAGCTCTCGCCCCTCGCCGCCGCCTCGCTGCTCAACGTCTTTCTCACGAGGATGACGGACATCGTGTTCGAGCACGAGGGCACGCTCGACAAGTTCCTCGGCGACGCGCTGCTGGCGGTGTTCGGCGCGCCGTTCGACCAGGCGGACCACCCGATGCAGGCGGTGAAGGCGGCGCTGGCGATGCGGCGCGGCCTCGCGGATCTGAACGCGCGCACCGAGGGGCCGAAACTGAACATGCGGATTGCGATCAGCACGGGCCTGGCGCTCACCGGCGACATCGGATCGCCGCGCCGGCGCGAGTTCACCGTGCTCGGCGACGTCGTCAACACGGCCGCGCGCATCGAGGACGAGCTGGCCGGGCCGGGCGAGATCGTCGTCTCCGGGGCGACGTACGCGGCCGTTCGCGATCGCGTCGTCGCGCGGCCGCTCGGATCGCGCACCCTCCGCGGCCGCGTGGGCGCGCTGGATTTTTTCGCGGTCGAAGACCTCGCCCCGGGGCAAAATTGACGGGACAGGGGGAATAAAGGTTCACGACCTGGAGATGGTGATTTCGACTGCGCTCGGCGTGAGGTCGGATGAATCGGCGGTTCGCTCTGCTCGTCGCGGGGATATTGAGCGTCGCGGGGTGCGGCGGTACCGCCACACCCACCTCACCCACGCCCGCGGTCTCGCCGGCCGGCAGCTGGTCGGGCTCGATCCGCGACCCCATCGCAGGCGATGGCACACTGCAGTTGTCGCTCGGCGATCAGACGCCGAGCTCGCTGACCGGCACCTGGTCGGCGACATTCAAGAGCGGCGACAGCTTTTCGGGTCCAGCGGTGGCCGGCCCGTCACGTTTCGACCGGATACGGCGTCATGCTGTACGTCCAGCCGCCGCCAGCCTGCGCGACCGGGTCGGGACCCGGCGGGTCGGCGCTCCTCAGTTTCACGCTGATCAACGTCGTCGCCACGTCCAGCCAGCTGACCGCCGCCACGGGCCGGCTCTCCTGTTCGGGCCTCGCCTTGACCTTCGGCACGGTCAATCTGTCGAAGCAGTAGGAAGGTGCTGGCGAAACATTGACCCACCACCTGCTGAGCTCGCGAGCAATGACGACCATCGCCTACGGCGCTGAGGCCGATCAGGTAGGCGACCTCTTCCTTCCCGAGGCTTCGCAGGCGCCACTGGTCTGTCTTTTTCATGGCGGCTTCTGGCGGATGCCGTACGGACGCGACGAGCTCGGTCCCATGGCCCGGGATCTCTCTGACGCGGGCTTTGCCGTCTGGAATCTGGAGTACCGCCGCGTCCGTCCAGGACGCCCTGGCTGGCCAGTGACGTTCCACGACGTCGACGCCGTCCTGGCGCAGCTGCCACGGCTGGCTGAATCCGAACCGAGCATCGATCTGACACGGCTGGCGCTCGTCGGACACTCGGCGGGAGGTCACCTGGCGTTCTGGGCGGCAACGAGGGCGGCTGGCTATCCGCGGGCGCCACGTCCAGCGGCCGTGGTCGGGCTGGCGCCCATTCTCGATCTCGTCGCGGCTGACGCCACGGGCCTCGGCGATCATGCGGCTGCAGCGCTTCTCGGAGGCAGCGCCGACGAGGTGCCGGAGCGCTACGCCGCGGCGTCGCCTCGCATGCTGGTGCCGCTCGGCGTCCTGCAGTACGTGTTTCACGGCGACGCCGATGCCGCGGTGCCGCTGCAGATGAGCCGCGATTACGTGATTGCCGCCCGTCGCGCCGGTGACGACGCGACGTGTGTCGTTCTGAACGGGACGGATCACATGGCGTTCGTCGATCCCGCCAGCGAGGCACATCGACGCGTGCGCGACTGCCTGCGCGAGGCGCTCAGGGTGTGAGGCCGAACCCGAACACCGCGAACAGTGCAAGCAGCCCCGCGAGGAAGGACACGGCCCATACGCCGCCGCCTCGCGAGGCCCACGGATTTGAAGGGAACGGGCCGGCCCAGCTCATCGCCGGTCGGAGCGTCCGTCCCATGGCGTCGAGTTGCCGCGCGCCTCGGACGATTGCAAACACGAGCGCCAGCCAGATCCCCGACGCTGTCGCGATGAGCGACCATGTCAGCCAGTTCGTCGCTGAGATCTGCCACTGGCAGTGCAGCACGGCATAGCTGAAGACGATGAAGGCGAAGAACCAGCGCGCGACGTCGATGACCCGGAGGCCGTAGCGTCGGCCCGCCTCGAAGTAGCGGTAGTGTTGTTCGGTCCGATCGGTCGGGAGCGGGGCGCCCGCGTTGATCACAACGATCTTTGCCGCGAACATCGCCACGACCGCGTAGGTCAGGACGACCGGCGCGCCCCAGCGGATGTTGGCATCGCCGCGCATCACCAGCAGCCACCAACCGGCGGCGACCAGGGCGGTCATCAGCGCTTCAGCGGCCGGAGACAGATAGTCCCGGACGCGTCGCTTCTCGAACCAGAGCGCGACCGCAGACGGCCGGCCCGCAAGACCCAGGTGGCGGCCGGCGGCCGCGCCGAACAGACTGAGCGAGCCGACGTAGAGCACCGCCGAAACGCCTGCCCAGCAAGGCAGCCAGCGCCACCAGCCGAAGGCGATCATCCCCGCGGCCGTCAACCACTCCGTCCCGTACTCCGTGAGCAGCACGGTCCGGAACCGTGTGAGCCACCGGGCACCGGTCCCGGAATAGAAACCCGATGGCACCTCGAACGCGAGGAAGAAGCCCGGTCCGTGCCGGAGCGGACGCGACCAATCCAGCCGGATCAGTTGGTACGTCCGCACGAGCAGGATAGCGCCGGTCGCGAAATAGAGCACATCGCGGGAAGCATTGGCAGTCATCGGACCCTCCCCTTCGAGCGCAGAGCCTGTAGTTCCTCGCGCACGGCGGCGACGACCTCCCGATCGCCGAAACCGGCCAGCATCAGGTCGGCCAGCGCGCCGCGCAGCCCCTTGCGGAGCGTCTCGGCCGGCACCTTGCGTCCCGACCCGGATGCGACCACGGCGCCGGCGCCATGCCGGATGGCAACGAAGCCTTCGTCCTGGAGCTGACGGTACGCCGTGGCGATGGTGTTGAAGTTGACACCCAGATCACCGGCTACCTGCCGGATGGACGGCAGCGCGGCGCCCTCACGCAGGTGGCCGCCGGCGATCAGCGCTTTGACGCCGTCGACGATCTGCTGGTAGACGGGGCGGCTGTCGGTGGCGTCGATGGTCAGGAACATGTCCCCGCTCGCACTGTCTACTGTATGTATACTCTATACAATTGGCAGCCGCAAGCGGATCTTCACAGGGCGTGCTGTTGACCCGCCGCCAAGGATGTCGTCCAGCCGCGCCGGGTTACTGGCGTGATGTTTGGGGTGCGGGTAACCAGCCAGGAGTCGGCGATCCGCGCGGTTCCCCTGTCGGGTCGATCGATTCAGGAGATGCCCCAGGTCGTGCTCGCTGGGGAAGCGGAAGGGGGTGCAACTTTGGCGCGCGCTATCCTCTAACCCGGGGCAAAATTGACACAGCGGGGGAGGGGGCCTAGACTGCGATCCCTCTCGTTCGGGACGCCCCGCCGAGATACCTCATGGTCGGGAGCACCATCGGCAAGTACCATGTGCTGGACCGCATCGGGCGCGGCGGCATGGGAACTGTGTACCGGGCCGTTGACGAGACACTCCACCGCGAGGTCGCGATCAAGGTCCTCAACGCCGAGCTGAACGACCCCGAAGTCGCCCGCCGGTTCCACGCCGAAGCCGTCACGGTCGCGCGCCTGAGTCACCCGGGCATCGCCACCATCTTCGAGCTGTTCCAGCACGACGGCCAGTGGATGATGGTGATGGAGTTCGTCCGCGGCGAGACGCTCGAGCACTACGTCGAGCGCATGGGCGCGCTCTCGCCGCAGCGCGCGGCCGAGCTGTGCATGCAGACGCTGACGGCGCTCGCCCACGCGCACAGCATGGGCGTCATCCACCGCGACCTGAAGCTCGCCAACCTGATGATCACCGAGTCCGGCGCGGTGAAGATCATGGACTTCGGCATCGCGCGCGTGAGCGGCTCCGAGCATCTGACGAGTGCCGGCTTCATGATGGGCACGCCCGCGTACATGGCGCCCGAGCAGGTGCTCGGCCAGGAAATCGACGCGCGCGCCGATCTCTACGCGCTGGGCGTCGTCTTCTATCGCCTGACGACCGCGAAGCTGCCGTTCAAGGGCGACACGCCGTTTGCGATGGCGCAGTCCCAGGTGAACGATCCGCCGACGCCGCTTGGCATGGTCCGATCGGATCTGCCGGCGTGGGCGGATCAGATCGTCGCGCGCGCGCTCGCGAAGTCGCCGCTCGATCGCTTCCAGTCGGCGGTCGAGTTCTACGAGAGCTTTGCGCGCTGCCTCGCGGGCCTGCCGATGGTCACCGCCTACGGCGCGGCCGCGCCGACCGAGATGCTGCACACGCCGTCGCGCACGCCGACCGGCGGCCACTCCATGCCGCCGGCGTACGGCAGCGAAGCCGCGTCGCGCGTGACCTCGTCGGGCCGCACCGAGCTGCCGACGCTGCCGCCAACGAGCCCCGCGACGTTCCCTCCGACGGTGATGTCATCCGCAGGCATCCAGCCGCCTGCGGTGCCGGGCGCGCCCGCGGGGCCCGCCGGGCCGACGGTGCCTGCGGCGGGGCCCGCGGGGTCTGCGGCGCCGGCCGCTCAGCCGAAGCGCCCAACGGCCGCGGCCGCGCGTCGCAGCAACACGTTGAGCCTCGTGCTCGGCGGCGTCGTGGTCCTGCTGGTCGGCATTCTGATCGCGATGTGGCTTCGCGGCCAACGATCGCCCGCCGATGCGACGCCGGCGGCGGACGCGAGCGCCGCGGCGACACCCTCGCCGACCGACACGCCAACACCGACGCCCGACGCGGCGGCCGGGACGCCAGCCGCGACGCCGTCGTCCACGACCGACGTGCCGGCGCCCTCGGCCGCTGTCACGCCTGCCGCCACGCCGGCGCCAACTGCGCCGCGACCGCCGGAGACAGCTGCCGCCGCCACGCCAACGCGCACGCCCGCGCCGCCGCCGTCAGGCATGCCGCCGCCCGCACGTGGCGGCGAAGCGCGAAGCGCCGGCGCGCGGGCGATGACGTCGCCGTCGCCGACGGCCACACCGACGCCGACGCCGGAGCCTGCAGCCGAGGCCGCGCGCGGCCGCGCGGCCGTGCCGCCGCCGAGCCCGACGCCGACGCCCGACGAGTACCCTCGCATTCAGCGACGTCAAGCTGCTGACCGTCAACGGCCGTAAGGCCGACGACCAGGACGTGCTGCTCAGCCTCGTCGGCGGACAGATCTCCATCACCGCCAAGAGCGGCGGCAGCGCGATCGCCAGCGTCGCCTATCGATCCATCGTGCACGGCACGTATGTGCACGCGAAAGATCCGAAATGGGACGCGACGCTTCCCGCGCCGCCCGCCGACCTCGACATGCCCGGGTTCCTCCGGACGTCGCATCACTGGCTGACGCTCCAGACGCGCAGCGCCTACGTCATCCTGCGGCTCGAAGACGACAACTGGGAGCGCATCATGCAGGCGGTCGAGGCGCGGACCGGACTCAAGATCGAACGAATCGCCGACAAATAGCACCCATGTTTCCAGTCATCGACTACATTCACACCAACCGCGATCGGTATGTCTCCGAGCTGAAGGATTACCTGGCCATTCCGTCGATTAGCGCCCTGCCGCAGCACGCGGCGGACGTCCGCCGCTGCGCCGAGTGGACCGCCGACGCGATGCGCCGCGCGGGGCTCGAGAACGTGCGCCTCATCGAGACGCCCGGCAATCCCGTCGTCTACGGCGACTGGCTCCACGCCGCCCCTTCGACAGGCTCAGGGCAGGCCCCTTCGACAGGCTCAGGGCAGGCCCTTCTTCGACAGGCTCAGGGCAGGCCCCTTCGACAGGCTCAGGGCAGGCCCCTTCGACAGGCTCAGGGCAGGCCCCTTCGACAGGCTCAGGGCAGGCCCCGACGATTCTCTTCTACGGGCACTACGACGTGCAGCCGGTCGATCCGCTCGATCTCTGGGAGTCGCCGCCGTTCGAGGCGACGGTCCGCGACGGCGAGATCTACGCGCGCGGCGCGGCCGACGACAAGGGCCAGGTGTTCATGCACTTCAAGGCGATCGAGGCGCACCTGAAGCAGAACGGCACGCTGCCGGTGAACATCAAGTTCATCCTCGAAGGCGAGGAGGAGGTCGGCTCCGCGCAACCTCGACAACTTCGTCCGCGCGCACAAGGACGAGCTCGCGGCCGACGTCGTCGTCATCTCCGACTCGCCGATGTTCGACCGCGGCGTGCCGTCGATCTGCTACGGCCTGCGCGGCCTCGTCTACTTCCAGATCGACCTGCGCGGCACGAAGACCGACCTGCACTCGGGCTCGTTCGGCGGCGCGGTGGCGAATCCCGCGTTCGTGCTCGCGCAGATGCTCGCGCAGATGAAGGACCGCGGCGGCCGCATCAAGATTCCCGGCTTCTACGACGATGTGCGGGCGCTGACGGACGAGGAGCGGGAGGCGTGGAAGAAGCTGCCGTTCAACGAGAAGCAGTACCGCAAGGACCTCGGCGCGCCGAAGCTGTTCGGCGAGACCGGCTACACGACGCTCGAGCGCGTCTGGGCGCGGCCGACGTTCGAGGTCAACGGCCTGCTCGGCGGGCTTCACCGGCGAAGGCGCGAAGACGGTGCATCCCGGCGGTCGCGATGGCGAAGGTCAGCATGCGCCTCGTGCCGAACCAGGATCCCGACAAGATCGCCGAGCTGTTCGAGGCCTACGTGCAAGAAGATCGCGCCGAAGACGGTCGAGGTGAAGGTCACGCGCATGCACGGCGGCAAGCCGTGGATGACGGCGTTCGACAACCCGTTCGTGCAGGCCGCCGGCCGCGCGATCGAGCAGGGCTTCGGCCAGGACGCCGGTGTTCTACCGCGAGGGCGGGTCGATCCCGGTCGTCTCGACGTTCCAGGAGGAGCTCGGCCTGCCGTCGGTGCTGTTCGGCGTCGGGCTGCCCGACGAGAACGCGCACGCGCCGAACGAGAAGCTCGACCTCGGCAACTTCCACAACGGCATCATCGCGTCGGCGATTCTGTACGAGGAGATTGCGGGCATAGGGCATCCAGGCACTGGGCAATAGGCATCAACCAGGCACTGGGCGATAGGCATTAGGCACTGGGGCGAGAGGCCCCAGGCCGCCGACCGCGGAGCACGAGGCCGCCGGACTTCACGGGCACACCGGAACCCACCAAGCTGCCGGTTTCTCGTCGTCTTGCGGACTTCTCGTTCTTGACATAGTCTGTCTATGTCATGACGGCGAGCCGCGATTCCATTCCGCCGGGTACCCTGGACATGCTCGTGCTCCGCACGCTGGCGCGGCTCGGCGAGCTGCACGGCTTCGAGATCGCGGAGGCGATCGAGCGCACGTCCGAGGACGTGCTCCAGGTGGAAGAAGGATCGCTCTATCCGGCGCTGCAGCGGATGCTGCTGAAAGGCTGGATCGCGGGCGAGTGGGGCAGGACGTCGGAGAACCGCCGTGCCCGGTACTACCGCATCACGGCCGGCGGACGCCGCCACCTCGACCGGGAAATCGCCGCGTACCAGCGCGTCGCGCTGGCCATTACCCGCATTCTGGAGCCTGCGCGATGACCCCTGGGGAGATCTGGCGCCGCTTGCGCTTCTGGCTCAGCCGCGATCGGCAGCTCGCGGATCTCGACGAAGAGATGCGGCTGCACCTCGAGCTGCGGGCGGAGTCGCACCGCCGGCGCGGCGTCGACGCAGACGATGCGGCGGGCGCAGCGCGACGGCGTTTCGGCAATCCGCTGGCGCTCCGCGAGCGCAGCCGCGATGTCTGGGGCTGGCTGGCGCCCGAGCGGCTGGCGCGCGACGTCCGCTTCGCGTTTCGACAGGTCGTGCGCCGGCCGGCATGGGCCGCGACGGCGATTCTGATCCTCGCGCTTGGTATCGGCGCGAACACCTCGATGTTCACGCTGCTCGAGGCCGTCCTCTTCAAACCGGCGCCGGCGGCCCGCCCGGACGAGCTCGTATGGATCGCCGCGCGCGAGGGCCGCGGGGGCCGTCTGCGCAATCTTTCGATGCCGGACTTTCAGGCGCTGAGCCGGCGCACGAACGTGTTTGCCGGTCTGGCCGCATATTCGGGCGTCGACCTGTCGTTTGGCGGCGGCAATGCGGAGCGCCTCTACGGCGCGATTGTGTCGGCCAGCTACTTCGACGTGCTCGGCACCCGGATGCAGCTCGGTCGAAACATTGCGGCCGACGAGGACGCCGGTCCCGGGCAGCGCCCGGTCGTCATCCTGAGCGATCGGCTGTGGCGCCGCCGTTTCGGGGCGGATCCGTCGGTCCTCGCGCGGACGATCACGATAGACGGCCGGCCGTTCACCGTGGTCGGCGTCGCGCCGCCTGGCTTCAACGGCGTCGAGCTGGGCGAGGGCGCGGAAGCCTGGGTCTCGATGGCGATGCTCGAAGTCGTGATGCACCGCCAGGACCGACAGCTACGATCCGAGGCCGGCGCGGGGTGGCTGCGCGTGATCGCCCGCGTCGCGCCGGGCTCGATGCCAGCGCAGGCGATGGCGGCCGTGGCCGCGATGCCGTCGCTGGCGAATCGAGCATCGACCGCACCGGAGGATGCGACACGCCTCGTTGCGCAGCCGCTCGTCGGCGGCCTCGATCCGGCCAACCAGGAAGATTCTGACGCCCGTGTTCGGTCTGCTCGCCGTCGTGCCGGCGCTCGTCCTGTTCGTGGCGTGCGCGAACGTGGCAGGGATGCTCTTGTCGCGGCATCTCGGCCGCCGGCGCGAATTCGCCCTTCGACGCGCGCTCGGCGCCAGCCGAGCGCGCCTCGTCGGTCAATTGCTGACCGAAGCCGCGCTGCTTGCGGCGGCGGCCGCAGTCGCCGGTGTGGGCCTGTCGTTCGCGATCACCGGCGCGATCAACCGGCTCGGCGAGGTGCCTGCCGACGTCGCGGACGTGCTGACGCCGGACGGCCGGGTGCTCGTCGCCACGACGATCCTGGCGCTCGTCACCGTCGTGCTGTTCGGCCTCGCGCCCGCCGCCTCGTCCACGCGGAACGCGCTCGTGCCCGCGCTGAAAGACGATGACCCGCTGATGCGCGGCACGCGCCGGCGCTGGCGCGGCGCCTTCGTCGTCGGGCAGATCGCGGTGTCGCTGATGCTGCTCGTCGCGGCCGGCCTCTTCCTGCGCAGCCTCGGCCGGGCGGTGACCGTCGATCCCGGCTTCGACATCGATCGCACGGCGGCCGTGTCGTTCGACCTCGATCAACAGGGCTACTCGCCCGATCGCCAGACGCTGTTCCTTGGCGAGCTTCTCGAGCGCGCCTCGGCGCTGCCGCTCGTGCGGTCGGCGGCCCTCATCAGCACGCTGCCGCTCAGCGGTCGATTCGTCGCGACGGGCGTCAGCGCTGATGCCGCGTCCGGGCGCGAAGTCGTCAGCGGGTTGTCCGCGATTTCGCCGGGCTACTTTGCCACCATGTCGATCCCTATCGTCCGCGGGCGCGATTTCGGCGCCGGGGACGCGGCGTCCGCGGCGCCGGTCGTGATCGTCAACGACACGCTTGCCGCGCAGTTGTGGCCGCAGGGCGACCCGGTTGGACAGCGCCTGCAGGTGGACGAGCGCGGCGAGCCCGCGCGAGAAGTCGTCGGCGTCGTCCGGACGAACAGGTACCACAGCCTGCGCGAGTCGCCCGGTGCGTACTTCTATCTGCCGGTGCCGCAGTACGCGACGTCGCCGATTTCGCTCGTGGTCCGCACGTCGGGCGATCCCGCGCCCGCGCTGGGCGCCATGTCGGATCTCGTGCGCGCTGCCGATCCGGATCTGCCCGTGTTCCGCGCGGCCACGATGCGAGGCATGATTCGTGAGACCGTGGACACGCTCCGGGCGGCGTCCGCGCTCATCGGCGTGCTCGGCGGGCTGGCCGTCGTCCTGGCGGCGGTCGGGTTGGCCGGCGTCATCGCGCAAAGCGTGGCCGCCCGCACGCGCGAGATCGGCGTGCGCATCTCACTAGGCGCCAGCCGCCGGGATGTGACGATGTTCTTCGTGCGGGAAGGGGTGGGGCTGGCGGTTATCGGCGTCGCGGTGGGCCTGGCGGCCAGCGTCGCCGCGTCGGGCGTGCTGGCGTCGTTTCTGTTCGGCCTCGCGCCGACCGATGCCCCGACCTTCCTCGGGGCGGCCGCGGGCCTGTGTCTCATCGCCGCGATCGCAAGCTTCCTGCCGGCCCGGCGGGCGGCGTCGGTCGATCCGCTCACCGCGCTTCGTCACGACTAGTGACGCGACCAGCCGGGCCGGGCGGCGCCCGCGCCGGGCTGGCTCGTCCCGGGGGCCGGCGGCGCGCTTGACTCCGCGTTAAAACAGTTGTTTAATTCATTTGTTTGAACCGCGCGCCGGCCCCGCGCCCGGCCGCTCATTCCTATGCGCACGCGTCTTCCTCTCCTGCTCATCGCCGCGATCGTCATCGGCGTCGGCACGTACTACGTCGTCCGCGCCCGCGCCACGACCCTCACGCTCACCGGGCTCGTCACCACCAACGACGTCATCGTCAGCTCCCAGGTGGCCGGCCAGATCGGCCGCCTGAAGGTCGCCGAGGGCGACATCGTCACGAAGGACCAGGTGCTGGCCGTGATCGTGCCCGACGAGCTGCGCGCCGACAGCGCCTATTACGCCTCCGCCGCCCAAGGGGCGACCTCGCAGGTCCGTCAGAGCGAGGCGGCGCTGCGCTTCGAAGAGCAGCAGACCGACAGCCAGATCCACCAAGCCGAGGCGTCGCTGGCGGCCGCGGAGGCACAGCAGGCGTCCGCGTCGGCGGATCGCGAGAACGCGAAGCTGACTGTTCGAGCGCGCGCAGAGCCTTCTGCCGATCCGGGGTCGCGTCGCAGGAGCAGTTCGACCAGTCGCGCACGACCTACGACGCGACCAAGGCGCGCGTCGCGTCGCTCGCGAAGCAGGCGGACGCGGCGCGAGCGGCGGTGGCGCTCGCGAAGTCCAACGCCGAGCAGGTCGCGATGCGACGCAGCCAGCTCGCCGCGAGCCAGCAGCAGCTCGCGGCCGCGGACGCGCAGCGCCGACAAGGCCGACGTGCGGCTCGGCTACACGGAGGTGCGCGCGCCGCGCGCAGGCATCGTGGACGTCCGCGCCGCCCGCGAGGGCGAGATCGTGTCGCCCGGCCAGCCGATCGTCACGCTGGTCGATCCAGACGACCTCTGGGTCCGCGTGGACGTCGAGGAAACCTACATCGATCGCATCAAGCTCGGCGATCGCCTCGCGATTCGGCTGCCGTCCGGCGCGGAGCTGGACGGCACCGTGTTCTACCGGAGCGTCGACGCCGGGTTCGCCACCCAGCGCGACGTCAGCCGGATCAAGCGCGACATCAAGACGTTCGAGATTCGCCTCCGCGTGGACAACCACGACCGGCGGCTCGCGGTGGGCATGACGGCGTACGTCTGCTGCCGCTCGGATCCTGAGGGCGCCATGTACGCCATCCAGGTCCGCGACATCGTCAAGCGCTTCGGCGAGTTCACCGCCGTCAAGGGCGTCAGCTTCGACGTCCAGGAGGGCGAGGTGTTCGGCCTGCTCGGGCCGAACGGCGCGGGCAAGTCCACGCTCATCCGGATGCTGACGACGCTCATCCAGCCGACGGCGGGCGGCGCCACCGTCAACGGCTTCGACGTCGTGCGCCAGGCCAACGACGTGCGCCGGTCGATCGGCGTCATCCCGCAGGCGATGACGAGCGACCAGGAGCTCAGCGTCCGCGAGAACCTGTTGATTTACGCGAAGCTCTACAGCGTGCCGCAAGCGAGCGGCGCGATCGGCTGATCCGCGAGCTGATCGAGGCCGTGGAGCTGACGCCCTGGGCGGACAAGCAGGTGAAGCACCTGTCGGGCGGCATGCGGCGGCGGGCCGAGATCGCGCGCGGGCTCGTCCACGAGCCGCGCATCTTCTTTCTCGACGAGCCCACCACGGGCCTCGACCCGGTGTCGCGCGTCGCCGTCTGGGAGATGCTCCGCCGCATCAAGGAGCAGCGCGGACTCACCGTCCTCATCACGACGCATTACATGGACGAGGCGGATCGGCTCTGCGATCACATCGCGATCGTCGACCACGGCGAGCTGAAGGCGCTGGATTCGCCGACGACGCTCAAGGCGTCGGTGCCCGGCCGGAATGTGCTCGAGGTCAGCTTCTCGGGCGAGCCCGAGGGCTGGCAGGAGCGTCTGGCCGCGCTGCCGGAGGTCGAAGAGGTCACGCGGCACGACAAGGTCTTCCGCCTCGCGACCGGCAACGGACCGCAGACGACGCTGGCGCTGCTCGAGGCCGCGACCCACGCGGGCCTGACCGTGCAGTCCCTCTCCGTGCAGAGCACGACACTCGACGACGTGTTCGTGCACTACACGGGCCGGGCGCTGCGCGACGCGCTGCAGGAAGCGCCGGCGTATGACTTCTCCTTCATGAGGCGCTGACGCATGTCACGCGCCTGGGCCATCGTCGAACGCGAGCTGCGCCGGTTCCGCCGGAGTCCGACGCTCATGGCCATGTCGCTCATCGGGCCGGTCCTGCAGCTCGTCGTGCTCGGCTACGCGTTCGGCGGCAACGTGAAGCACCTGCACGTCGGCGTGGTCGATCTCGATCACAAGGTGCCGGCGGTCCGCATCCGCGAGTTGTTCGGCGCGGTGTCCGCGAACGCCAAGACCTTCGACACGGTCGAGTACGCCGACCTGGGCGCCGCGCTGACGGACCTGCGGAACGGCCGGCTGAACGGCGTGCTGACGATTCCGCCCGACTACTCGCGCCGGCTCCTCGCGGGCGACAGCCCGCGCGTCGCGCTGGTCGAAGACAACACCGACAACTTCGTGACGGGGTCGCTGGCGGCGTCCATGGGTTCGATCGTGGGCACGATGGCGCAGCCGGCGGTCATCGCCTCGCGCGTCTCTGGCCAGCCCACGCTCGACGTCGTCGAGATGTACCCGTACGTGCCGTACATCCAGTACCTGCTGCCCGGGACGATCACGATCTCGATCTTCGTGATGGTGATGATCGGCGGCGGCATCATCTACATCGACGACAAGGCGCGCGGGCTGCACGAGGGGTATCTGGTGACGCCCATCAGCCGGCTGGAGCTGGTTGCCGGCTTCAATCTCTCGGGCACGATCAAAGCCGTGCTGGCGGGAATCGTGCTCATGACGATCGGGTCGCTGATCGCCGGCGTGCCCGATCCGTTCGCGCCGCTGCGCCTGCTGCGGATGCTCCTCGTCATCGTGCGTGACGGCGTTCGCCCTGATCAGCCTGATGTTCCTGCTGATGGCCCGCGTCACCGATCCGCTCGTGCCGCGCGCGGTCTTCGGCATCCTGAACACGCTGCTGTACTTTCCGAGCGGCGCCGTGTATCCGCAGCAGGGCTTTCCCACGTGGATGCAGTGGCTCGCGGCGGCCGATCCGTTCACGTACGCCGTGCACGCGTTCAAGTGCCTGCTGCTCAAGAACACGGGCCTCGAGGCCATCGCGTTCGATCTCTTCTTCCTGGTGGCGTTCTCGGTCGTGACCATGACGCTCGCGACGTCGCTGTTCCGGAGGTCGCTGTGACGGCACGGCGATTGGGCGGCGCCGGCGTCGGCGACCAGGACACGCGGGCGCGTCTCGTCGACGCGGCGACGCGCCTCTTCGCCGAACAGGGTTTCAAGCGCGTGACCGTTCGCGCGATCTGCCGCGCCGCGCACGCGAACGTGGCCGCCATCAACTACCACTTCCGCAACAAGCTCGGGCTGTATCGCGAGGTCGTCGAGCGCGGAATCGCGGTGCTGCAGGAGACGACGGATCTCGCCCGAAAGGCGACAGCGACCGGCACGCCCGAGGAACAGCTCGCCGCCTACATCGACGTCGTCACCGAGCGGCTCGTCTCGGCGTCCGGCCACCAGTGGCTGCACCGCTTCATCGCGCGCGAAATGGCCGAGCCGACGCCCGTGCTGTCGTCGTTCATCGATCGCGGGCTTCGACCGCGCTTCGAGCACCTCGAGCGCATCGTGGCCGACCTGCTGCGGCTGCCCCCGGGCCACCCGCGCGTCGTCGAGTGCGCGATGAGCGTCCTGGCGCAGATCATGATGTTCCGATCGAACCCGGTCACCGAGCGGATGCGGGCGCGGGCCAGGACGCCGGCGCCAACGCCGCAGGCCATCGCCGCGCACATCAAGATGTTCTCGCTGGCCGGCATTCGCGCCGTTCAGGAGAGCGTGGGGTAAAGGGTCCAGGGTCCAAGTCCAGGGTCCATTCGGATGTCAATTGTCTTGCTGTCTCCCGGCTGGAGGGCGACACGCGTCGCGTGACGCGCCAGCTCGTCGAGCAGGACGGAGTCGAACTGCTCGTTCGTCCCGAGATCGGCAAGCGCGGCGACATAGTAGTCGCCGGGCGGCAGGCCGGCGGCGATGCCGAAGACGAAGACGCCGGCGTTGCCGGACTGGCGGACGACGATCCGCCGGGACTGAGGAAAGCGCAGCGCGCGATCGACGGGAAAGGCGACTACGGTACTGCCTCGCACCGGTTGTCCGGACCCGTCGCGCACGGTGCCGACGATTTCCGGCGCGTCGTCGGTCATGGCAATCGCGACGTCGCGGCGCGTCGTGTCGCCGTTGACACTGAACGGCACATCAAGCGCGTCGTGACCGTCGACGATGGCCGCTCGCGCAAACCAGTCTGGCACCTGCGTGACGTTGTTGGGCGGCACGAGGACGTACAGGCGATAGCGTCCGGGCGTCAGGTTGCCGATCGTGAAGCGGCCGTCCTTTTCCACGACGACGGGCTCGATCGCCCCTGGCACGCTGCTGCCAGGTGTTGGTCGAACGCCGACGCGGAAGTTGAGATCTTCGGGCGGCGTCGCCTGTCCGTCGAACGTCAGCCGCCCGGAAATCGAAAGTGCCGCTTTCAGCTGGAGCCGAACGTCTTCGATTGGCGCGGTTGATACGACGACGCGCGCGGCGGCCCAGCGGGCGAGAGGCTGTTCGCGCATCCCGTCCGGAGGCACGGGCGGTGGCAGGGCGCGAGCGACGACGTCGTACTCGCCGGGCGGGATGTTGGCGAAAGCAAAGCGGCCGTCGGGTCCGGGGCGAGTCGTCTGCGAGAGGAGGACGGCGCCCGACGCCATCTGGCCGGCCGGCCGGAGCTGCACCTGGAGATTCCCCGCCGGACCTTCGGAGCGATCGACGACACCAGCGACGCGAAAGAGCGGGACGATCGAGGTCCGGAGATTGACGTCCGTGCGCTCGGTGCCGATGCCGAGATGAATGATCTCGGCATCGCCTGGATGCGCCGCCGACGGAAAGGTACGTCGGCGCGTAGGCCCACGGCACGCCGCCGATGCCGCGAGGCTGCAGCGCGACGAGGTAGTCGCCCGGCGGGAGATCGAAGACGCGATAGGCGCCGCGATCGTCGGTCGTGACGCCGGTCGGGCTCCCGGCGTCGGGCCCCAGCGCGATCTCATCGCCGATTTCCCGCCGCGGCAAAACGCGGACGCGCGCGCCAGCGACGGGTTGGCCATGCGCGTCGAGGACACGCCCGGCAATTGCACTTCCCGGCACCAGTGCGAGCACGACGTTCGTGACGTTGCGGCCGGCGGCAATCGCGATTGGCGTCGCCGGTCGGCCCGTGCGGCTCGCGCCGTAGAGCGCGGCCAGGAACGACGGCTTGCCGGCGCCAATCAGGAAGTGGCCGGCGGGCAGCCCGGCAAACGCGAAATGTCCGTTCGCGTCGGTTGAGGTCACGCGCAGCACGCCGACGTCGGTACCGGCGACGAGCACGAGCGCGTGGGCTGCGGGCGCGCCCTGCGCCGAGACGCGGACGACGCCGGACACCGATCCTCCAGGGGACGCCGCGGCGCCTCGCTGCGCCGCGATGCCAGCGGGCGCGGCGACGGCAAGCGCGAGGGCGAGCGCGAGGGCGAGCAGCGTGCGTTTCATCGCTTCACTGCCGGGGACGCGAGCGTCAGCGTCACGATCTGCGGGGCGCCGCTCGAGATCTCGACGCGCGTCGCCCGCGCCGCGAGCGCGTCGAGTCGCGCGGGATCCTGCCAGTCGGTCGCCGGCATCGCGGTCAACGCGACCAGCAGGTACGAGCCGTCTGGCAGTCCCCCAAGCCCGAAAGATCCATTCGGCGCGATGCGAGCAGTGCGGAATCGCCTGGCCTGCGGTCCGGTGTCGAGTCCGTCGCCGCGCGTGGCGGGGAAGGCCAGCACGACGCCGGCGGCCGCCGCGCCCGCCGCACCCTCGACTCTGCCGTTGACGCCGCCAAACGGCCGATCGCGAAACGTCAGCACCGCGTTCGTGACGTCCGCGGCCGAGAGCGAGATCGCCGTGTCGAGCGCGTCGCGTCCGTTCACCTCGAGCGACGCTGGCGTCCAGCCGCGCGGCGCGTTGCTGACGCGGACGAAGTACCGGCCCGCCGGCACGTTCATCGTGCGGAAGCGCCCGTCGGCAAACGCGAGTCCCTGCCAGGAGGGCGTGCCCGGTGACGCAAAGGCATCGGCGGGATCGAGGCGCAGCCGGATCTGCGCGATCTCCGCGGGACTCGGTGAGCGCGTGCCGGCGAATTCCAGGCGGCCGCCAAGCACGACCCCTTTGCGCGCGACCAGCGCCACTGGCGGAGTCGTGGCGCCCGCGCCGACGGTCACCGACGCGCGCGCCCACCATGCCGGAGCCGGCGGCAGCGAGTCGATCTCTCTGTTCGGTGCCGGCGGCGGTCCGGGTGGCGGGGCCATCACACCTGGCGGCACGGGCGCGCCCGGCAATCCGGGCGGGCCTGGCGGCGGGGGTAGCGGCGGAAGCGGCGGCGCGGGCGGTGCGGGACGCGATTGCAGCGACACGATGTACGCGCCGGCGGGCACGTTCGCGAACTCGAAGCGACCGTCGCTGTCGACCGCAGCAGACGCGATTTCCGGCAGTCCGGCGTCGAAACCGCGCGCGCCGGGCCGCAGCTCCACGATCAGTCCATCCGTGGCGCCCTCGATGCCCGTCAGGCGGCCGCGCAATCGCGCGCCGCGCAGGGCACGGAGCGGGAAATCGACGTGCGCGCGTTCGGACCCGGGGTCAATCGTCAGCGGAGCGGAATTTGCTGCCGCGAACGGGATCACGGTGGCATCGCGTTCCGGCACGCCGTGACCGGCCGCGGTGGCCGCGGCCATGACATCGACCGCCAAGGCCGGCGTGGCCGTGAGCATGTTCGTGAGGAGCGCTGTGTCCGGATCGCGATCGGGCCGAACGGCGATCACGTACTGTCCGGGCAGAAGGCCGCCGAGCCGGTACATGCCGCGATCGTCGGTCGTGGTCGCGGCCGCGGGCGACAGGCGCCACACGCCGGCGAGCAGCGATCGCCGCAGCGCGCGGACGTCCGCGCCGGCCACCGGCTCGTTGTTGCCAGTCACTTTGCCAGCGATCGCTCTCAACTTCCACAGCGTCAACGTCACGTCACTCGAGGAGTCGCCGAGCTCGATCGAGGGTCCGGGCGCCGACGGATTCCGGTCGCCGGTGCCGTTGCCGAAGAAGCCCGCGTGACTGGCCGCGAGGAAGTACACGCCGCGTCGCAGATCGCTGAAGGCGTATCGTCCCGCCTCGTCGGTGATCACCCGCGTGGTGGGGCGGCCTGGCCCGTTCAGCGTGATCACCGCGTCGGCAATCGGGGACCGCGTCGCGCCATCCACGACCTGCACGACGAGCGCCGCCGCGCCGGCCGCCGCGTTCCGGGCTGAATCTCGCGCAGGCACGAGCGTGACGCCGGCGATGACCAGCGGGACCAGCAAGCGGCGTGGCATATGTCGGGTCGGGAGCGCGAGCGGAGAAAGTATGATGCAGACTGGGCAAGTACGGAACGCCACCCCGGAGTTAGACATGCGCCCAGTCCTCGCGGTGACCGCAACCGTCGTGATTCTCTCGTCCTGCCACGCCGCGTCGCCGCCTGCCGCCTCGCCGCCTGCTCAGCCGTCCGCCGCGCCAGGGGCGCCATTGAGGGTCGCTTCGGTGGGCGCTCCGGCGATGCCCACACCTACGATCACGGAAGCCTCGATTCGCGCACACATGGAATTTCTGGCGTCCGACGCACTGAACGGACGGGGCAGTGGCACCCGCGACGAGTGGATCGCCGCGACGTACATCGGGTCGCGCATGCGCGATTGGGGCCTCGAGCCGCTTGGCGACGAGGGCGGATTCGTGCAGCGCGTGGCGACCGGGCGCATGGTCGCGACGGCATCCCCGACGCTCGTGTTCGGCGGGCGCCGGTGGACGCACGGACGCGAGATCCTGGTGCAGTCGCTCGGCGCCAGCGGCGCGAGCGGTCCGCTCGTCAAGTTCAGGGCGGGCGCAGCCGTGCCGCCAGGCGCGTTCGTCCTCATGCCGGAAACCGCGCAGCCGACGCCGATGCCCGGCGCCGGCGCGATCCTGACGATCGAGACCGATCGCATCCGCGCGGCCTGGGACGGTTCGCGGATGCCCGCGGCCGCGCCACCCCGCGGCGGCGGCGCGCCGCAAGCGCGCATCGTGCTCAGCAAGGACGCCTATCGAGAGCTCCAGGACGTGGCCGACGGCACGCCGCTCGCGCTCGACGCGCCGACAGCGCCCGCGTACACCTGGAACGCCGTCGGCAGGCTGACGGGCAGCGACGCCGCCCGCGCGAGCGACGTCATTCTGCTCACCGCGCACCTGGATCACCTCGGCGCGCGCGGCATCGGCCCCGACAGCATCTACAACGGCGCCGACGACGACGCCTCGGGTTCGACGGCGGTGCTGGAACTGGCGCAAGCGATCGCGTCCAGCCCGCGGCCGAAACGTACGGTGATCTTCGCCTGGTTCGGCAGCGAGGAAGCCGGCGGCTTCGGCGCTCGACATTTTCTCGACGCGCCGCCCGTGCCGCTCGATCGCATGGTGGCCAATCTCGAGTTCGAGATGATCGGACGTCCGGACGAGATGGTCCCGCCGCACACGCTGTGGCTGACCGGCTACGAGCGCTCGGATCTCGGTCCCGAGCTGGCGCGACAGGGCGCGCGCATCGTGGGCGATCCTCATCCCACCGAGCGGTTCTTCCAGCGGTCCGACAACATCCAGCTGGCCTGCCGCGGCGTGATCGCGCAGACTGTCTCGAGCTTCGGTCTGCATCACGATTACCATCAGCCATCAGACGACATCTCGAAGGTCGATTTCGCCCATATGACCGAGGCCGTCCAGTCGATGCTCGCGCCGGTGATGTGGCTGCTCAATTCGTCGTTTGTTCCGCAGTGGTTGCCCGGCAAGAAACCCGGATCCGATATCTGCCGGGGCTGATCGCTCGAGGGTCCGGGTTCGTTCAACTAGTGCAGGCTCTACCAGGAGGTGTCCGATGTTGCTGGTGCGTGATGTGTTCCGTCTGAAGTATGGCGCGGCCCGGCCCGCGCTGAGCGCGTTCCGCGAGTCCAAGGATCTGATGAAGAAACTGGGCATGACCATGCCCTTCCGCGTGCTGACGGACCTGGTGGGGCCCGCCTACACGCTCGTGCTCGAGATGCAGGTGCCCGACCTGGCCGCCTTCGAGGCAACCGGGAAGAAGATCATGTCGAACGACGAATGGCGGGCGTGGTACCAGAAGTTCACGCCGCACGTGGAGTCCGGCTACCGCGAGATCTTCACCATCGTGGACGAAGGCTAAGACCCGTCAGGCCGTGAATCCCTTGACGCCGTGCGGACGGTACGGCGCTTCGAGCGCCGTCCGTTCGTCGGCGGTGAGCGGCAGGTCGAGGGCGCGAATCGCCGCTTCGAGGTGCTCGATCTTCGTCGCGCCGACGATGGGCGCGGCGACGCCCGGCCGGCCGAGGAGCCAGGCCAACGCCACCTCGGCCATGCCGACGCCGCGCGCCTTCGCGATCCGCTCGACGGTGTCGATGACTTCCCAGTCGCCAGGCTCGCCGTACAGGCGCGGCGAGTAGTCGTCGCTTGCCGCGCGCGCGGTTCCGCCACTGCGCACGTTGGTGTCCGCCGGCCGCGGCCGCGTCAGCAGACCGCGGGCCAGCGGACTCCACGGCACGAGGCCCACGCCGGCGTCCAGGCACAGCGGGATCATCTCGCGCTCCTCCTCGCGATAGAGCAGGTTGTAGTGGTTTTGCATCGAGATGAACCGCGCCCAGCCGCGCCCCTCGGACGCCGACAGCGCCCGCGCCATCCGCCACGCCGAACCCGAGCTCGCGCCGATGTACCGCACCTTGCCGCCGCGCACGAGGTCGTTCAGCGCCTCGAGGGTCTCGTCGATCGGCACGACCGGATCGAAGCGATGGATCTGATAAAGGTCGATGGCGTCGATGTCCAGGCGCTTCAGGCTCGCTTCGCAGCCCTGGATGACGTGCTTGCGCGACAGGCCGCCCATGTTCGGTCCGGAGCCCATCGGGAAGTTCACCTTGGTGGCGACGACCACTTCCTCGCGCCGCGCGTACTGCCGCAGCGCGCGGCCGGCGATCTCCTCGCTGACCCCCAGCGAGTACATGTCCGCCGTGTCGAAGAACGTGATGCCTGCCTCGACGGCGCGCCGGAAGAAAGGCTGGGCCGCGGCCTCGTCGAGCACCCAGGGCCGCCACTCCGGGTTCCCGTAGCTCATGCATCCCAGGGCCAGCCTGGAGACCTGAAGACCGCTCGTTCCCAGCCGGACATATTGCATCGTCGGTGCTCGATGAATGCCGCGCTACCAGGTGGCGCGCAGCGGGTGGGCTTCCGTGTTGAAGACGACGCGATCGAAGTCGATCGCCTCCGGCGCGAAGAGCAGGTACAGGTACTTCAGCGTTTCCGCCAGGAAGAAGCTGTGCTGCCGGTCTCCGCGGGCCTTGGTCACGACGCTCGTGAGCGTCGTGTACCCGTCGTCGGTCCGACAGGATTGCACGAGGCTCGTCAAAATCGTACGCCCCATCGCGAGGTACTTGTCGTCGTGCGTGTAGTGGTACAGGTAGTAGATCGACTCGACGATCTCGGGACGTAATTGATACCGCGGATCGGTCGCGGTCATCGTCTGGTAGTCGAGCGCCTCGGGCTCGATGCCGTGCAATGTCCACATCCTGAAGTTCGAGTCGGCCAGCCTTCGCGCCCGGTCGAGGTCGCCGCCCATGGCCAGGACGGCCGGGAGAAACGCCTCGAGCGATCCGTACGTGGTCGCCGTGCGCCGGCCGGTCGTCATGTCGGCCACCCCGTACCACAGGCCGTTCGGCCCATCGTCGGCCAGATAGCGATTGACGCTGGCGATCCCCTGGCGAAACATGGCGCCGCAGTCCGCGTCGTCGAACAGTTTCTGGCACTTGAGCAGGTACTCGTAATAGGAGTCGATGCCGCCGCCGATGTGACTGCTGCGGCTGACCCAGTCGCCGGTCTCCACGTTGATTTGTTCGCCGACGAGCCCCGTCGCCTTGTCGCGGCGCCGGTACACCTCGCCGATCGCGTGCTTGGCTTTGTCGTAGAAGACCGGACGCTTCGTCAACTTGCCGAGCGCCCCGAACTCGAGCATCAGCGTGCCGATCTCGGCTGGATTGCTCACGGCATCTTTCGTCTCGCCGGTTCGCAAGTTGACGAAGCGATACGGCATGCCGGTGGGCGAGTCGAACGCCGGGAGCAGGCGCGTCCCGAGATCCTCGGCCAGCGCCAGGAACTTCGGCTCGTTGGACATCTGGTAGGCCGAGAGCAGACCGCCCAGCACGCGAATCGTGATCTCGAACACCTGGACCGACGTGTCGTGATCGAACGACAGGTGATCGAGCAGATACCGGCGCGTGGCCGCGGCTTCGTCGTCGAGCCCCATCAACGTCATGGTGTCCACGGCGTCGATTGGCGTCATGTAGAGGACTGCCGGGGGGTACCAGTCATGGACGGTCCGGCTGACCGGGTTGAGCTCGTCATGGTCCCATGCGAGCCGCTTATAACTCGACCACGCGAAAGAAAACTCCGTGCGCACCTGTCCGGCCAGCGCCGCCCGGTCCGTGTCGCTCAGGCGTGCGTCGTTCAAGCGTGCTTGATCCTGCGGCACGGATGTTGCGGTCGGGAGCAGGGCCGAGGCGAGGACGAAGAGGGACGCGACAAAGTGACGCACGACTTGCGCACGGTAGTCACCGCGGGTAGGCGGCGTCAAGCGCAGTCCGTTCGGGCGGGCCGCGGCGGAAATGGTGAGCCGGACACGCGAGTGGCAGCTTACGAAGTCGTAAGCCCAGTACAAAATCGAAATGTGCCATTTTTCGCGAAGATCGACCCTTCGATCCGCGCGATCGACCCGAGGATCCAGCCACTTGTGGTTAACAAAACGGACATCGTCTCGCCAGGGGCTGGCATAGAAGCTGCACTTCTCATCGATCTGATCGGCCATGCGTTGGTCCTGGAAATCCGCCCGTCGACGACTCGCCAGAGAGCAGACGATCATCGCCTCGCTTGTCGTCGCGTACATCCTGACCGGCAAGCTCGGGCTGGTGCTGGCCTATGACCATCCAGCCACGAGCATCGTCTGGCCGCCCGCAGGAATCGCCCTCGGCGCGTTCGTCGTCCTCGGCTACCGCGTGTGGCCCGCGGTCCTGGCCGGCGCGACGATCCTCTACGCGATCACGATCGGCGCCGTGCCGGCGGTCGTCGCGATGGCCGGCGGCAACACGCTCGAAGGCCTCCTCGCCGCCTATCTGATCAACCGGTTCGCCGGCGGTCGCAACGCGATTCAGAATCCCGGCAACACGTTCCGTTTCGCCGGGCTGGTGATTCTGTCCAGCCTCACAGTGGGCGGCACCCTGGGCGCGGCGAGTCTCGCCGTCTCGCACCTGGCGTCGTGGATGGACTACGGGACGATCTGGTTGAACTGGAGCCTCGGCAACATGACGGGCAGCCTGCTGCTCGCGCCGACGATCATGCTCTGGAGCCAGGGCCGCAGCGAGCGCTGGTCCACCGGGCGGGCGTTCGAGGCCGTGCTCGTGCTCGCCGCGATCACCTTCGTGGGCCTCGCGGTGTTCTGCGGCTTTCCGAGCGAGCTGCGGGGCTACCCACTCGAGTTCCTGTGCGTCCCCGTCCTGCTGTGGCCGGCGTTCCGGCTCGGACGCCGGGCGACGGCGGTCTCGATCCTGATTCTGACGGCGATTGCGCTGTTCGGCACCCTCAGCGGCTACGGCGCCTTCGTCCGCAGCACGCCGACCGCCTCGCTCGTCATGGTGCAGTGCTTCATGAGCATCACCGCCGTGATGACGATGGCGCTGTCGGCGCTGTCGTCTGAATACGCGGTGGCCGAAGCCCAGCTGCGCGAGCTGGTCGTGACCGATCCGCTCACGGGCTTGCCGAACTACCGGCGTCTCGTCGAGGTGCTCGGCAACGAGATCGCGCGGTCCAACCGCAATGACGATCCGTTCGCCGTCGCGTTCTTCGACATGGACGGCCTCAAGCGCATCAACGACGAGCTGGGTCACCTGATCGGCAGCCGCGCGGTCTGTCGGTTTGCCGAGACGCTGCGTGCGTCCTGCCGTGCGACGGATACAGCGGCCCGGTATGGCGGCGACGAATTTGTCGTCATCCTTCCGGACACCGACGAAGAGGGCGCGCGCGTCGTCATTCAGCGCGTCGAGGAGCGGCTGGCCGAGGATCCAGACAAACCCGAATTGGCCGTTAGTGCAGGTGTGGCTGTCTATCCGCGCGATGGCGGCACGCCGACGACCCTGCTGAGCGCGGCCGATCGCGCGCTGTACGCGGTCAAGGCCAGCAAAGCCAACGCACGACGCCGTGGCGTCGTTGCCCTTCATGAATGGAGCAACGCCGCTGGCTCACGATAGACGTGGAGGGCCCCACGGGATTCTCCATAGAATTGACAGGGTTCGCACGTGAGCTTGCGAATACGCTGACAGTCCAGCTCCCCGGCCGTGGCACGTTAAGTGCAACATTCGAGAGCATCCGGCCAGACGAGCCCCCCAGTCGTCGGTCAATTCTTCATGTACGCACGACTGGCGCGTCACCCGCTTACACACGCCACCCTCTTTGCGTTCTACCTCTGCTTCGGCCGCCTGGGCGTGGCGCTCGAGGCGCTGAACGTCGGCACGGCGGCGGTCTGGCCGCCGAGCGGTTTTTCCCTCGCGGCGTTCATGCTCTTCGGCCGCCAGGTCTGGCCAGCCATCCTCCTGGGCTCGTTCTTCGTTCGCTTCATCATCACGAACGAGATCCTGCGATCGATTCCCTCCGCGGCTGGCAGCACGCTGGCGGCGCTCGTTGGCGCGACGCTCGTGAACCGCTTTGCCGCGGGCACGGAGGCGTTCGGCAGCCCGCGCACGATCTTCAGGTTCGCGGCCATCGTGGCCCTCGCGATGGCGATTGGCGCGTCCATGCAGACGGTCGTGTGGATGCCCGCGCCGCACGAGCTGCAGGACGTCACGACCTTCTGGCTGCTGGCCTGGCTCGTCCGGCTCAGCGGCACGCTCGTGTTCGCGCCGTTCATCCTGCTCTGGGCACTCGATCGTCCCTGCTGGCCGCACTGGACGACGGTGCTCGAAGCGCTGGCGCTCTTCGGGATGCTCGTCTGGGTGGGCCTGCTCGTGTTCGCCGGACTGTTTCCCTCCGACGTCAAGAACTATCCGCTCGAGTTCCTGTGCGTGCCGTTCTTCCTCTGGGCCGCCTTCCGCTTCGGGCGACGTGAAGTCGCCTCGGTCATGGCCATCCTGTCGGGCATTGCCGTCTGGGGCACGCTGCGCGGCGTCGGCCCGTTCGTGCGCGACGTTCAGAACCTGAGCGAGTCGCTCGTGTTGCTCGAGGCCTACATCAGCGTGATGGCCGTGATGGGCCTCGTGCTGGCCGCGAGCATTGGCGAGCACAAGCAAGCCGAAGCGCAGCTGCATCAGCTGGCCACGACCGATCCGCTCACCGGCCTGGCGAACTACCGGCGGCTGCTGGAGGTGATGCGCGGCGAGATCGCCCGATCCGGCCGCACGCGGCGGTCGTTTGCCGTGCTGTTCGTGGACATGAACGGGCTGAAGCGGATCAACGATCGGTACGGCCATCTGACCGGGAGCCGGGCCATCTGCCGCGTCGCCGATGCGCTGCGACAGGCCAGCCGTGCGATCGACACGGCCGCCAGGTTTGGCGGCGACGAATTCGCCATCGTCCTTCCGGAAACGACGTACGAGGGCGGCGAGCGGGTACTCCAGCGCGTCTCCGAGGCCCTGGAGGCCGACGCCTCGACGCCGCGAATCTCCGTGTCCGGCGGCGTGGCGGTGTTCCCCGACGACGGCGAATCGCCGACGGTGCTGCTGCGCGCGGCCGACCGCAAGCTCTACGAGGTCAAGCCCAGGAGTCCGAGCGGCCGGCGCGATTCCAGCCCGCGTCGGTCGGGCGAGCGTCAGGAAATCAGTGGATCCTTGTTCTGACGTCCCCAAGCCCGATCCCATGGCACACTTCGGGAATGCCTCTGCCTCTGCCCCTGCCCATTGCCCGGACCGCTGACGGCACCGACCTGAATCTGCTGCCGGCTCTGTCGAATCGCCACGGGCTCATCACGGGCGCCACTGGCACGGGCAAGACGGTCACGCTCCAGGTGATGACTGAACAGCTCTCGCGCATCGGCGTGCCGACGTTCATGGCCGACGTGAAGGGCGACCTCGCCGGTCTGGCGGCGGCGGGTGCGGCGTCGGCCAAGCTCGTCGAGCGCTGCAAGTCGATCAAGGTGGACGTGCCGGCGTTTGGCGCGAGCCCGGTCGAGTTCTGGGACGTGTACGGGTCGAGCGGACACCCCGTGCGCGCGACGGTGTCGGACATGGGACCGCTGCTGTTGAGCCGCCTGCTCGATCTCAACGAGACGCAGCGCGGCGTCCTCACGCTCGTGTTCAAGATCGCGGACGACAACGGCCTGCTGCTGCTCGACAGCAAGGACCTGCGCGCGATGGTCCAGTACGTCGGCGACAACGCGAGGCAGTTCACCACGACCTACGGCAACGTGTCCACGGCCTCGATCGGCGCGATTCAGCGCGGGTTGCTCGCGCTCGAAACGCAGGGCGGCGACAAGTTCTTCGGCGAGCCGATGCTCAATATCGACGACCTGATTCAGACGCAGGGCGGCCGCGGCGTCGTCAACATCCTGGCCGCCGACAAGCTGATCAACGCACCGACGCTCTACGCGACGTTCCTGCTCTGGCTGCTGTCCGAGCTGTTCGAGCGCCTGCCGGAAGTCGGCGATCCCGAGAAGCCGACGCTCGTCTTCTTCTTCGACGAGGCGCACCTGCTGTTCGCGGACGCCGAGCCGGCGCTGGTGCAGAAGATCGAGCAGGTCGTCCGTCTCATGAGGTCGAAGGGCGTCGGCGTGTACTTCGTCACGCAGAATCCGCTCGATGTGCCCGACACCGTTCTCGGCCAGCTCGGCAACCGCGTGCAGCACGCGCTGCGCGCGTTCACGCCCCGCGATCAGAAGGCGGTGACCACGGCCGCGACGACGCTGCGCGCGAATCCGAAGTTGAAGACCGAGCAGGTGATCAGCGAGCTGGGCGTGGGCGAGGCGTTGGTGTCGTTCCTCGACGAGAAGGGCACGCCCACGGTCGTCGAGCGCGCGTGGATCCTGCCGCCGGCATCGCGCATCGGGCCGATCGCCCCCGCTGAGCGCGCCGCGGTGATCGATGGCTCGACGCTGAAAGGCACGTACGAGCAGGCCGTGGATCGGGAGTCCGCCTACGAGAAGCTGCGGGTGCGCACGAACGACCGCCAGGGCGCTGCGCCGGCGGGCGCGACCGCTCCCGGCCCGGCGTTGCCGCCGCAGGCGCCGGCGGGCGGCAGCATCACGGGCCAGCTGTCTTCGATTATCTTTGGCACGACCGGGCCGCGCGGCGGTCATCACGAGGGCCTGCTCGAGGTCGCCGCGAAGAGCGCGACGCGATCGATCAGCTCCGGGGCCGGTCGTCAGATTCTTCGCGGGGTGTTGGGATCGCTGCTCGGTGGCAGACGGTAGTGCGGACGCATTGGACTGGAGGGGGTCATGACTGGACGTCTCGCTCGTGTCGTCGTCGCGTTCTCGCTCGTCTGGATCGTCTCGCCGTCGCCGGCGCTCGCGCAGTCCGGACGGTCTGAAACCGACCTGCTGGCGGCCGCCTCCGAGGACCCGCAGCAGATCGGCAATTACCTCGACCTGGCGCGCCTCTATTTCGATCAGGGGCGCCTCGAAGAAGCGCAGCAGATGATCAACCGTGTGACGGCAATCATCCGCCAGCGCCAGGCCGAGCGCCAGCCGGTGTCGAGCGACACCATGGCGGCCGTGCGAGTCGGCGGCAACATCCGCGAGCCTCGCAAGATCAAGAACGTGAACCCGGTGTATCCGCCCGATGCCCTGGCCGCGAACGTGCAGGGCGTCGTGATCATGGACATCGTCGTGTCGCCCCAGGGCGACGTCGTCGGCGCGCGGATCCTGCGATCGGTGGCCATGCTCGACCAGGCGGCGGCCAACGCCGTGATGCAGTGGAAGTTCGAGCCGACCCTGCTCAACGGCGAAGCGGTGCCCGTCCAGATGACGGTGACGGTCAATTTCTCCAAACAGTAACCGTTGGCGCGCATCGTCCTGAGCTGCTGGGGGTCGTACGGAGACCTGTTTCCGTACCTCGGCCTGGCCGCCGGGCTGAAGGCGCGCGGGCACGTACCCGTCGTCGCGACGTGCGCGTACTACCGGGATCTCGTCGAAGCCGAGGGCTTCGAATTCAGGCCCGTGCGGCCGGACGTCGACCCGCTCGACGGTGACGTCATCAGACGCGTGATGGATCCCGTCAGGGGATCGGAAATCGTCCTGCGCGAGCTGCTCGTGCCGAACGTGCGGGACGCGTACGCGGATCTGATGTCCGCATCGCAGGGCGCGGACTTCCTGCTCTCGCACCCGGTCGCGTTTGCGGCGCCCATCGTCGCGACCGAGCGGGGGCGGCCATGGCTGTCCACAGTGCTGTCGCCGGTGTCGTTCTTCTCGACGTACGACTTTCCGGCGCTGCCGCCGTACTCCTCGCTCGTGCACATCACGCGCCACAGCCGGTGGGCCGCGCGCTTGATGCTGGCCATGACCCGGCGCGTTACCGGGCCCTGGACGAAGCCGGTCGTCGCACTTCGTGCCGAACGCGGATTGCCACCGGCGGGCGACCCGCTCTATGAGGGGCAGTTCTCGCCGTTCGGGACGCTGGCGCTTTTTTCTCGAGCGTTCGCGCAGCCGCAGCCGGACTGGCCGCCCCACGCCCACGTCACGGGATTCCCCTTCTTCAACCGCGCGATTCCGATGCCCGATCGGGTCTCGGCGTTCCTCGACGCCGGCGAGCCGCCGATCGTGTTCACGCTTGGCAGCTCCGCGGTGGGCGCGCCCGGTGGCTTCTATCAGGAGAGCGTGAAAGCCGCGTCGATGCTGAATCGGCGTGCCGTGCTGCTCGTCGGCAAGTACGCGCCGGCGCTCACCCAGGCCGGCGTGCCGGACGGCATGCTGGTGGCCGATCTGGCGCCGCACGATCGGTTGATGCCGCGCGCGGCCGTCAACGTACATCACGGGGGCGTCGGCACGACCGGCCAGGCCCTGCGATCGGGCCGACCGATGCTGGTCGTGCCGCACGCGCACGATCAGCCCGACAACGCCGCGCGCATCGTCCGACTGGGTGTCGGACGAAGCCTGGACGCGCGTCGGTACACGGCGAGCGCCGCGGCCGAGCACCTCCGGGCTCTCCTCGACGACCGCGGCTACGCCTCGAAGGCCGCCGCCGTGGGTGAGACCGTGCGGGCGGAGCGTGGCGTGGACGCCGCGTGCGACGTCATCGAGCAGACGCTCGGCTAGGGCCGCGAGGCTTCGTGCGGGCCGCCGAGCTCCAGCGAAAGGCCTTCAACCCGCGGTGCGCGTACAGCGCCGGCAGCAGGATCCAGCCGAGCGCCGAGTGTTCGAGCGAATAGGCCCGCCGGACATGGGACGCCGGAGGCAGCAGCATCTGGCGGAGCAGCCGCGCGCGCGCCCGCCACGTCGGGAGCGCGCGGAAATTCGAGGCGACCTCGTCACGCCAATGGCGATCCGGCGCCAGGTACTCGGCGGACGGCTCGCGCGTCGCGGCCGCCCGGACGAGGTCGCCCGTGACGGACGCCGGGACGGCGGTGCCGAGCCAGGTGCGGGCGCGCGTGAGGTGATGCAGGCACACGGCCGCAACCGCCTTGGCTCGCGCGCGCTCGACGAACGCGGTCCAGTCCGACGCGTGCATGGCCGACGCGATGCCGTGAACATCGCAGGCCCAGATGAGCCGCATCTCGTTCCGATGGTGCATCGCGGGGTGCACGCACGCAATGAGCAGGGCGTCGGCCAGATCGGCGGCGCGCGCGGCCGCCCCGAGCGCCGGGACGGGCACGGCTCGACCCCAGATTTCCAGATCGTCGTAGATGCGGGCGAAGCGTTCCTGGTTGCTGATCTGCCAGTGGAGGTCGATCGCGTGCACGACGCCGTGTGCGTCGCGGCGCTGGAATTCGCATTGACGAAAGAGCAGGTCGCCCGGAGACGCTGGCGTCAGCGCATAGCCAGCCGCCGCGAGCGCCTGCATCGCCGCGGCACGATCCGCCGCCGGAATCAGCACGTCGGTGTCTGCTCGCGGGCGCAACCACGGCTCGGCATATACGAGGTACGCGAGGGCCGAGCCCTTGTAGATCGTCGCCCTGACGCCAGCGGCGTCGAGCGCCGCAATGACCCGGCGCAGCTCTTGCAAGCGCGTCAGCTCGATAGCGGCTGAGGCGTGGGCGCGCGAGCCGATCTCCTCGCGGATCTCGAGCGGCCAGTCCAGCTCTGGCTGCCCGGCCAGCGCCTCGTGCACCAGACCGGTCAGATCCTCCGCCTCGCAGTAATCGAGCAGCGAGCGGGCATCGGCGCCGAGCGCCGACCAACGCACGGTTTCGCCACGAATCAGCGCGGCCAGGCTGTCGACCTGCGCCGTTCCCGAGGCGGCCAGCGGCAGGTACGCGTCGAGATTCGGCCGGTCCCCGACCAGCAGGCGACCGTCGCTCTCGATCCACGCGTGCGCGTCGAGCGGACTCGACAAGCTGGCGCCGGGACGGACGCCAATTCGCAGGCGCGCCGGAATCCCCCGGCGCGTCAGCATGGCCCGCGCCGCCAAGGCTTGCGTCAGGCACGTCATGCCCGGAAGGCGGCGGCTGACGCCGTCAATGGCCCGGACGACCGCGGCGCGATCGGCGGCGTCCGGCTCGCTGCGGCGAGGCGGCCGCCCGGCTAACCGATCCAGCTTCGCGAGGCCGACGCACGAGAGCCCGAGCCGCATCCCGGCGAGCCACAGTGCAGCTTCGATGGTGGCGCGGCGCTGCGTCGGCTCCCGCCACCAGCGCCGTGTCGTCACGGCCGGACCGTCACGAGTCCCCGTCGCAGCAACTCGCCGACGAACGCGGCGAGGTCGCGCTCGCAGGTGCGGCCGTCCACGTCATACTCGGCGACGATGGCGTCGCGCATGGACGCGAGTGACGTCGAACGCTCGATCAAGGACCACGCGCGCGCGCCGGCGTCGCGCAGGCCGAAGTAGACGCCGTCGGCCGGATTCAGCAGCACGACCTCGTCGCCGAACGTCGTGGACAGCACGCCATCGGCGGCGGCGATCGTGGCCGTTGCGGCGATGGGAGCACGCGACACGGGCGCCTATACTCTAGCAGGGGCAGGAGCGCGAGCTGAGCGGCATCGTCGGTCTCTGGAATCGTGACGGACGTCCCGCGGATGCGGCGACGATCGACCGGATGATCGCCGCGATCGCGCATCGCGGTCCGGACGGCCACGACGTGCGCCGGGCCGGACCCGTCGCGATTGGTCATCAGCATCTCTGGGTCACGCTCGAGGAGATCGGCGAGCGGCAGCCGCTCGTCGGCGACCACGGCGCAATCGCGGCGTTCGACGGGCGACTGGACAATCGCGACGAGCTGCTTCGGCGGCTCGAATCTGCCGGCCACCACCAGCGACGCCGCGGCCGTGCTTGCCGCGTACGACGCCTGGAGCGAGACGTTCGTCGATCAACTGGTCGGCGACTTCGCCGTCGCGATCTTCGATCCCGCGACCCAGCGTCTGGTCCTCGCGCGCGACGCGCTTGGTGTGCGCCCGCTCTACTACCACGACACTCCGCGCTGCATCGCGTTCGCGTCGGAGATCAAGGCCCTGCTGGCGCACCCGGAGATTCCCGCCATCCCGGACGACGATGGCGTGGCGGACGCATTGATGGTCCGCGTCCGCCCGGTGGACGGGCTCGGCGTGACGTGCTTCGCGGGCGTGGCCGCGCTCGAGCCCGCGCACGTACTCGTCGCCACGCAAACGCAGACGCGACGACGACGCTACTGGGATTTCGACGGCGGCGCGCGCCTGCAGCTCGCGTCCTTTGGGGAGTACGCGGAGGCGTTCCGCGAGCGATTCGCGACGGCCGTCCGCCGCCGGGCGCGATCCGCCTTTCCCGTCGCGGTATCGGTGAGCGGCGGGCTCGATTCATCTTCGATCTTCTGTCAGGCAGCCGCGCTCGGCCGGCGCGACGCCGGGCCCGACCTCGTCGGGATCTCGTACGTCACCGCGGGGGGCGCCGCCGACGAGCGCGAGTACCTGCAGGCGATCGAGGCCATGCACGAGCTGCCGATTGTCCGCGTGCCGCTCGTGGATCATCTCGGCGTCGTGGAGGGCGCGCGATCTCAGCTCTGGCACGTCGAAGTGCCGAGCCTCGACTACCTGTGGCAGGCGCGCGTGGCCGTCGGCCGGACGATGCGCGAGCAGGGCGCGAGGGTGCTGCTCTCCGGTCACTGGGGCGACCAGGTGCTCTTTTCAACCGGATACCTCGTGGATCTGGCGCGCCGGCTGTACTGGTCCGAGGCCGTGCGACATCTGCGCGAGTATCACCACTGGCTCGACGCGGGCGAGGCGCGCGAGTACGCGCGGCGGCTGATGCCGGAGGTCGCCCGATCCTACGTGCCGGAGCAGCTGCGCGCGCCGCTCAAACGCCTCCGCCGCCGCTGGTCCGAGGCGGAGGCCCGGCCCTGGTTCACGGCGTCGTTCGTCGAGCGCGCCAGGCGAGGCTCGGATGCGCCCGTTCGGCTCGGCCAGCGCTTTCATTCCGTGCATGCGCGCCGGCTCTACCTCGAGGCGCGATCGGCGTATCACGTGCAGTGCATGGAGTGGAACAACAAGGCCGCCGCGATGGACGGCCAGGACCACGCGTTTCCGTTCCTCGACCGCGACCTGGTGTCGCTGCTCGTCGCGACGCCCGGGACGATGCAGAACTTCGGCGGCGTGCCGCGCGCCATTCTGAGGGAGGCGATGCGCGGCGTGCTGCCGGACGCCGTGCGCGCCCGGACGTGGAAAGCCGACTTTTCGGACGCCGTGAACGAGGGCGTCGCGCGCGATCATCCCGTGATCGCGGCGCACCTGACTCGCGACGCTCAGGCGGTGGCGCGCGGGTACTTCGATGCGACGGCACTCGAGCGCGACGTGGCGCGCCTGGCGTCGCCGCGAACTGCGACCGACAGCCGCGACAGCTGGGATCTCACCGACGCATTTGGCTTGGAACTGTGGCTGCGTGTATTCTTCGCGTATGACACGCCCATCCCGCCCGGGCGAGCAGCGTCCTGATTCACCGCGCGGAGACGATCGCAAGCCGTACCGCGCGCCGGTGCTCGCCGTGCACGGCACCGTGAAGGATCTGACGCAGGCCAAGACCGGCAGCAAGCAGGATGGCGGAGGCAAGCCGCGAACCCGCACCAACGGTCAACCGGCCTGATCCCGGTCGCTTGCCCCGATACACCGTCTACGGCCTGACCATCGAGGCGCCGCTCGCGCTGCCTGCGCCACGCGCGGCCGCCAGCACCCGCCTCGATCTGACCTTCACGCCAGCGCCGCGCGCGTTTGAGCCGGCTCGTCCGCCGCGCTCCTGGTTCGGCTATCGATCGATGCCCGATGGCGCCGCGCAGCTCGAGTGGCGGGACTTGTTCTCGTTTCACGTGTCCGCCGATGGCCGCGCGGTGCGGTACCGCAAGGCGCCGCGCGCCACACGCGCGTCGCTCGGCACGTACCTGCTGGGCCACGTCGTTTCCTTCGCGCTGGTCGCGCGCGGGCAGGAGCCGCTCCACGGCACGGCTGTCGATCTCGACGGCGACGTCGTCGTCCTTCTCGGCGAGTGCGGTGAAGGCAAGTCCACGCTGGGAGCCGCGCTGGTCGGCCGCGGCGGCCGGCTCGTGACCGACGATTTGGTCGCCCTGGCGCGGCGGGGCCGCGGGTACGTCGTCCAGCTTGGTCCGCCGCGATTGAAGCTCTACCGGCGCATCGCGCGGGCGCTGATCCCGCGGCGAGCGTGGTCGGCGATGCATCGCGAGACCGCGAAGGTCGTCGTGCCGCTCGATCCCAGAGAACGGGCAGCCACGCCGGGCCGGCTGCGCGCGTTCTACGTGATCGATCGCGGCCCGCGGCGCGCGAGAGGACGCGAGATCCGCATCGAGCCGCTGTCGCCTGGCCAGGCGGTGGTCGAACTGGTGCGCGCGTCGTTCAATCTCACGGTGGAGGGTCCGCAGCGGGAGCGCCGGCGATTCGCGCTCGCTTCGGCGCTGGCCCGCACGGTGCCGGTCCGCCGCCTGCGGTATCCGCGATCGCTGGCACTGCTGCCGGCCGTGGGCGACGCGATCGCGGCCGACCTCGCGCGGGCGCGCCGGCCGCGTGTCGTCGGCACTTGATCCGGTGCACGTCCGTAGGATACTGAGGGTTCGTCGCTCGAAGGGAGAGTTCGTGCTCGCTGGATCTGCGCTGCCCACGTATCGAGAAGCCACCGCGCGGCTGGCCGAGATCGGCCGCCGTTTCTACGACCGTGGATGGGTGATGGGCACGAGCGGCAACTTCAGCGCCGTCGTCTCGCGGCGGCCGCTCACGCTCGCGATCACGTCGAGCGCCGCGCACAAAGGCCGCCTGGCCGGCGCGCAATTCCTGCAGATCGACGCCAAGGGCGAGCTGCTTCGACCGGCGGCGCGCGCCAAGGCGCACGCCCCGCGTCCATCCGCCGAGACGCTGTTGCACCTCGAGGTCGTCGATTTCCGCGGCGCCGGCGCCGTCTTGCACACCCATTCGGTTTGGAGCACGATACTTTCAGACCGTCACGCGAACGGCCGGCGGGCTCGCGATCGAGCAATTCGAGATGCTCAAGGGCCTCGACGGCGTCAGGACGCACGCGCACCGCGAGTGGATTCCGATCGTCGCCGAACGATCAGGACATGACGCGGCTCGCGCGGGACGCGCGCCAGGCGCTCAGCGATCATCCCGTCGGCGCACGCGTTTCTGATCGAGCGCCATGGGCTCTACACCTGGGGCCGCGACGCTCGCCGAGGCCGAGCGGCACGTCGAGATTCTCGAGTTCCTGTTCGAAGTCATGGGCCGGACGCTCAAGTAACTCGTAGCAGGGAAGGCAGACACCATGGCGCTCGTCAACATCCCAGAAGAACACCGCACGATTCGCGACGCGGGCGAAGTCCGCGCATACCTCGCGTCCCGCGGCATCGACTACGAGCGCGCCGAGCCGGGCACGCCCGTCGCCCCGGACGCGCCGGCCGAGGAGCTGCTCGCCGCCTACAAGACCAAGATCGACGAGCTGAAGGCGCGCGGCGGCTACGTGACGGCCGACGTGATCGACGTGTTCCCGCACACCCCCAATCTCGACGCCATGCTCAACAAGTTCAACGCCGAGCACTGGCACGACGAGGACGAGGTCCGGTTCATCGTCGAAGGCCGCGGGCTGTTCCACATCCATCCGCCGGACGGGCCCGGTGTTTGCGATCGAAGTCGAGGCCGGGCGACCTCATCCGCGTGCCGCGCGGCACGCACCACTGGTTCGACCTGTGCGCCGATCGGCGCATCCGCGCGATCCGCCTGTTCCAGGATCCGTCCGGCTGGACGCCGCACTACACGGGAGCGGCGTGGACAAGCACTTCCAGCCGGTCTGCTTCGGCCCGGCGTACTTCCCGACGGGGCGGCCCGGCCTGCACGGTTTGATCGATCCGCCTGGCCGATCGCGCGATTCGCGCCGTGCTGCTCGACATCGAGGGCACGACGACGCCGATCGCGTTCGTGCACGAGGTGCTGTTCCCGTTCGCGCGCGACCACGCCCGCGCGTTCCTCGACGATCAGTCCGCCGACCCGGACGTGCAGCGCGCGCGTCTTCTCCTGCTCGACGAGCACGCCGCCGATCTGGCCCGCGGCGAACCGGCCGCCGGCGTTGGCGCCGCGCTCGGACCGGCGAGACGATGGCGTACCTCGCGCTGGCTGATGGATCGGGATCGCAAGTCGCCCGGCCTTGAAGCTGCTGCAAGGACTGATCTGGGAGGAGGGCTACCGCGCCGGCGACGCTGCGCGGACAGGTGTATCGCCGACGTCGCCGCCGGCGATTCGGCGATGGCGCACCGCCGGGCTGCGCGTGGCGATCTACTCGTCGGGCAGCGAGCTCGCGCAGCGCCGGCTGTTCGCGTCCACGCCCGACGGCGACCTGACGCCGCTTCTCTCGCGGGTTCTTCGACACGCGCGTCGGCGCCAAGGTCGAGAGCCGCGCAGCTACGCGCGAATCGCCGCCGCGATCGACGTCCCGCCCGCCGCCGTGCTCTTCGTCTCCGACGTCACGCGCGGAGCTGGCGCGCCGCCCGCGCGGCCGGCGTGGCACGTCGCGCTCAGCGTGCGGCCCGGCAACGCACCGCAGCCGGACGCCGCGGCGTTCGACATCGTGACGACCTTCGACGACCTGGTCATCTGAGCGCAGGCGCTCGTGTCCTCCGCGCCGACGCTTCGTGATGCAAGGCGACGAGGCTTGATCCACAGATACCGCCGTGCCTTGGCTCCGCCTGCTCGCCGCGACGGCGCTCGTCGGTCACTGCCGGCCTGAACGTCGGTCTGGCCAGTCAGCGCGCGCAGGCGGCCGCGCCCCTGGCGCCGCCGGAGCGATTCACCGTGCAGTCCGACGGCCATCCCGATGGCCGTCTGGGCGCGGCGGCCGGCCAATGCCGAAGGGCGCGGTGCTGCTCGTGCACGGCCGGACGTGGAGCAGCCGGCCCGATTTCGATCTGCAGGTGCCCGGCCTCCAGCGCTCGGTGATGGCGTCGCTCGCGGCGGCAGGGCTTTGCCGCGTACGCCGTCGACCTGCGCGGCTACGGCGAGACGCCGCGTGACGCCACCGGGCTGGCTCACCCCGAAGCGCGCGGCGGCGGACATCGTCAACGTGCTCGCCTGGGTCGCGCACGCAGCATCCGACGCTGCCCAAGCCGGCGCTCATCGGCTGGTCGCGCGGCGCGGCGCCATGGCCGAGCTGGCGGCGCAGGCCGCGCCGTCGCGGATGTCGAACGCTCGTGCTGTTCGGCTTCGTCGTTCGATCCCGACCTGCAGTTCGCCGATGCCGAGCAGCCGAGAAGCCGGCGATGATCAAGAACACGGCCGAGAACGCGGTCGAGCGACTTCATCTCGCCGAAGGTCACGCCGCCGGCCGTGGTCGCGGCGTTCGTCGAACAGGCGCTCAAGGCCGATCCCGTGCATGGCCGATCTCAAGGACGACGTCGAGTTCAACGCGCTCAAGCCCGACCGCGTCACCGTGCCGACGCTCGTGCTGTTCGGCGAGAACGATCCGGGCGTGACGCTCGCCGACGCCGGGCAAGTTCTTCGCGCGGCTCGGCACGCCGGACAAGCAGATGGTGGTGCTGCCCGGGCGCCGATCACGCGCGCGCAGCTCGAAGACACGCACGAGGCGTGGATCGCCGCCGTCGTGAACTTCATCAATCGCCCGCCCGCGCGGCGGTAAGAGGACCCCATGCGCCTGTCTCTCAGAATCGGCTCGCTGTTGCACTGATCGTGCCCCTCGCGCTCTCGGCGCAGTCGCGCCCGAGCGGCCGGACGGCCAACGCGTCCGGCCGATCCACCGGGCACGTTTTCGATCCTGGGCTTCGATCCCGAGACCGGCGAGATCGGCGCCGCCGTGCAGTCGCGCGTGTTCTCCGTCGGCAACGGCGTGCTTTGGGCCGAGGCCGGCGTCGGGGCGGTGGCCACGCAGGCGATTGTCGACGTGAGCTACGGGCCGCAGGGGCATGGCGCTGCTGCGGCAGGGCATGGCGCCCGCCGGACATCATCAAGAAGATCTACGCGGACGATCCCGATCCCGGCTATCGGGGTCAGAAGTGGCAGAAGGCCGGACGACAGTTCGCCGTCATCAACGCGAAAGGCGAGGTCGCCGCGTACACGGGGCCGGAGGCGCCGTCCGAATCGGGCGACGCGCAGGGGAAGTACTGCACCGCGCAGGGCAATACGCTCGGCCGGCCGGACGGCAAGTTCGCCTCCCGCCGACGGCTCAAGCCGAGCAAGGTCCCGGCGGCGATGGTCGAGGGCTTCGAGAGACAGCGAGCGCAACGCGGCGGGCAGCGCCAGCACATCTCGCTGCGGCTCGTCGCCGGCGCTCGAAGCCGGCCAGGCGGCCGGCGGCGACAATCGCGGCCAGCAGTCCGCCGCGCTCATCGTCGTCAAGAAGGACGGCGGCGTGTGGCTCCACAACGACGTCGTGCTGCGTCTGCAGGTGGATGACAGCGCGGAGCCCATCAAGGAGCTGCGCCGGCTGGTCGAGATGTCGACGCCGGCCCGCGCTGGGCGTGGCCGCGGCCGTGGAGGCCAGTAGGCACATGCCGCGCGTTGGCTACTCGCGGGGCGTGAGGCTGTCGCTCGTCGCCTGCGCCGCCGCGATGCTGCTGCAAGCGCCGGCGATCGCGCGGCAGCGCGGATCGGCGCGCGCGGCCCCTCCGCTCGTCGTCAAGGACGTCACGCTGATCGACGGCACTGGCGCCGCGCCGCGGCCGCACGTGAGCCTGGTCGTCCGCGACGGCCGCATCGCGGCCATCGACGCGGCCGGCCGCGAGCTCGCCGGGACGACAGTCGTCGATGGCGCCGGATCGTTCGCGATCCCCGGGCTGTTCGACGCGCACGTGCACCTCTCCGGCGGCCCCCACGCCGACGCTGTCGCCGAGTTGAAGCGCGCGGTCGAGGGCGGCGTGACGTCCGTCTGGGACATGGCGGGCGACGACCGTGAGACGAGCGAGCTCGGGCGCGAAGCCGCCGCCGGCGAAATCCCGTCGCCGACGATTCACTACGTCTCGCTGATGGCGGGGCCGGCCTTCTTCACCGATCCACGCGTGCTCGCGGCGTCGAAAGGCTTTCCCCCGGGCGAGGCCCCGTGGGCGCAGGCGATCACGCCGGCCACCGATCTCGCGCGCGCGGTCGCCATGGCCAGGGGCACCGGCGCGGGCAGTCTGAAGCTCTACGCCGCGCTCGACGGCGACGCGGTGCGTCGCGTGACCGCCGAAGCCAGACGCCAGGGCCTGCGCGTCGTCGCGCACGCGACCGTGTTCCCGGCCAAGCCGAGCGACCTCGTCGACGCCGGCGTGACGATGCTCGCGCACGCGCCATATCTGGCGTGGGAGGGCAGCCCGCCGACCAGCGATTTCACGAAGCGCGCGAGCGGCGACTTCGCCGGCGTCCCGGCGGACAGTCCGGCGATCGAGCGCGTGCTCGAAGGCATGCGGGACAAGGGCATCGCGCTCAACCCGACGCTTTGGATCTTCGCCGAGCGCATGCCGCAGGACGAGATCAGCCGGCTGCGCACGCCCTGGATGTACGCCGTGACGCGGCGCGCGGCGGCGCTGGGCGTGCCAATCGTCGCCGGCACGGACGGGATGATCGACCGCCGGGACGCGCTGCCGAGCATTCACCGCGAGATCGAGCTGCTCGTGACCGGCGCCGGGCTCACGCCGATGCAGGCGATCCAGGCCGCGTCGCGCAATCCGGCCCGGGCCGCGGGCATCGACGCGACGTCCGGCACGCTCGAAGCCGGCAAGGTCGCCGACATCCTGCTGCTCGACGCCAACCCGCTCGACGACATCCGCAACACACGCCGGATTCGCGCGATCATCGCCCGAGGCGCCGTCGTTCGGTGAGCGACGCGCCCGTCCGCATCCACGCGCCGGAGTTTCCCGCCGGCCTCGAGTGGTACAACGTGCCGGCGCCGCTCTCGCTCGAAGCGCTCCGCGGCAAGATCGTCCTGCTCGACTTCTGGACGTACGGCTGCATCAACTGCATGCACGTCCTGCCGGATCTGAAGCGGCTGCGAGGCGAAGTACCACGACGAGCTGGTGGTGATCGGCGTGCACTCCGCGAAGTTCACGAACGAGCGTGTCGGCGACAACCTTCGCCGGCATCCTCGTGCGGTACGACCTCGATCACCCGGTCGTGAACGACGCGCAATTCGAGATCTGGAGCGAGTACGGCGCGCGCGCCTGGCCGACCCAGGTCCTGATCGATCCCGACGGCTACCTCGTCGGCACGGCCTCGGGCGAGGGCAACGTCGAGGCGTTCGATCGGGCGATCGCGGCGGTCATCCACGTTTTCGACCAGGAGCGCAAGATCGACCGCCGGCCGATTCCGCTGGCGTCCGCAGCGCGATCGCGTCGCGACCGGCACGCTCGCGTTTCCCGGGAAGGTCCTCGCGGACGTGACGGGCGGACGGCTGTTCGTCGTCCGACTCGAATCACCACCGCGTGCTCGTCTGCACGTTCGACGGGCGCGTGATGGAGAGGGTCGGCGCAGGCCGCGCGGGCTGGGTCGACGGCGCGTTCGACGAAGCCTGTTTCTATCGGCCGCAGGGTCTCACGCTGCGCGACGACGTCCTGTTCGTCGCGGACACGGAAAACCACCTCGTTCGCGCGATCGATCTGACCGGACGGCGCGTGATCACGGTCGCCGGCACGGGCGTCCAGGGCGCCTGGGGCGATCCGGGCGGCGCCTCGCTCGAGACGCCGATCAGCTCGCCGTGGGATCTCGCGCTCGGCCGGCTCGCTGCTGTTCGTCGCGATGGCCGGCGTGCACCAGATCTGGATGATCGACCTCGAGCGGCAGCTCGCGCTGCCGTACGCCGGATCGGGCCGCGAAGCGCGCGTCGACGGCCCCGTCGACCAGGCGGCGTTCGCGCAGCCCTCCGGCCTCGCCATCGACGGGACGACGATGTACGTCGCCGACAGCGAGTCGAACATCATCCGCTCCATCGCGCTGCCGCCCTCGAACGACGTGCGCACGCTCGCGGGCGGCGATCTGTTCGAGTTCGGCGACAGGGACGGCCGCCGGCGACGATGCGCGCTTGCAGCATCCGCTGGGCGTGGCGTGGGCAGGCGGCGCGCTGTACATCGCCGACACCTACAATCACAAGATCAAGCGGCTCGATCCGAAGACGCGGACGGGTGACGACGTTCGCAGGATCGGGCGAGGCGGGGCTTGCCGACGGCCGCGCGGCGTCGGCGCGCTTTTACGAGCCGGGCGGGATTTCCGCGGGCGAGGGCGTGCTGTACGTCGCCGACACGAACAACCACGCCATTCGACGCGTGTCGCTGGCGGACGGGCGCGTCGAGACACTCGCACTCGAGTAATCGCTCCGCCGCCCGGGCGAGATTCAATTTAGGGAGCGCTTGCGCTGAACCGCGACGTCGCGTCGCGATCCCGCCCGCCTACTCGCTGCGCAGGGCAACGGTCGGATCGAGGCGGGCAGCCCGGCGCGCCGGGAGCCACCCGGCCAGCAGCCCGACCACACCCAGCATCAGGGCCGCGGCAGCAAGAGTCCACGGATCGCGCGGCTTCACCCCATACAGCAGCGTCGCGACGTATCTGGCGAGCCACACGCTGAGCCCCGCGCCGGCGACGATGCCGAGGCCGACCAGCCACCCGACGCGGCGAAGCACCAGCTGCACGATCCCGGTGCGGCTGGCGCCGAGCGCCAGACGGATGCCAATCTCCGCGCGCCGCCGGCCGACGGCGTACGCCGTCACGCCGTAGAGCCCGAGGCCCGAGAGCACGAGCGCCAACGCGCCGAAGAAACCCGCGAGCATCGCGACCAGCCGCTCCTGGCGGATCGACGATCCGAGTTGCGCGACGAGCGATCGGAACGTCAGCGCGACGTCGCTGTCGGCGGACTCGAGCGCCGACGCGAGCGATCGCGTGAGCTGCATCGGCGCGCCGCCGAGTGCGCGCACGGTGATGAATTGCTCGGCGTCCTGATCGTCGAGCTGCGGCAAGCGACAGGTACGCCGTCGGCGACGGCGCCGCGCGCAGCGAGTTGTACGCCGCGTCGCCCACGACTCCGACGACCTCGTAGGATCGGTGCCCGCCCGGTACGCGCTCTCCCCAGTGCCGGCCGATCGGATTGGCGTCGCCGAAGAACTTCCGGGCGAACGACTCGTTGACGATCGAGACGAACGGCGCGCCGGCGCGATCGCTCGCGGTGAAATCGCGCCCGCGGAGCAGCGGCATGCCGTAGGTCGCGAACCAGTTCGGGCTGACGGCGTTCTCCCACGCCACCCGCTCCCCGCGGCTCAGCTCGGGACCGCCGGTCTGCTCCACCTCGGTGTTCCAGGTGACGTTGCCGATGGGTGTAACCACCGACACTGCCGTGCTGCCGACGCCAGGTACCGCCGACGCCGCCGCGCGCAGGCGCTCGAACAGCGCCGCTCGTCCCTCCGGCGGCGTGCTGCTGCGCTGCGCGTTCGCGCCAACGACCAGCAGCGAATCCGGCGTGAAGCCAGGGTCTCCGGTCGAGAGCGACGCGAACGTCCGTACGAAGAGGCCCGCGGCCACGACCAGCGCCAGCGACAGCGCGACCTGCGCGACGACGAGGAGATGGCGCATGCCGAAGCGCCCGTCGCCGGCGACGCCGCGGCCCCGCTCCCGGAGCACTTCAGTCGGCGCAATCCGAGTGACACCCAGCGCCGGCGCGACGCCGAAGAGCAGCGCCGTCGCCGCGGCCACGGCCGCGGTGAAGCCGAGCACGCGCCAGTCGAGGGAGAGATCGAGCGTGACGGCGGTCGAGAGGCTGGCCATCTGCCGGACGAGCAGCCGGCTCGCCCATTGCGCGACGATCAACCCGCCGGCCGCGCCCGCCACCGCCAGCAGCGCGCTCTCGAGCAGCAGTTGCCGCGCGACTCGCCAGCGGCCCGCGCCAAGCGCCAGGCGGAGCCCCAGCTCGTGCCGCCGCGCGGTCGCCCGTGCGATCAGCAGGTTCGCGATGTTCGCGCACGCGATGACCAGCACGATGCCGACGACGACCAGCAGAATCGTCAGCGGCTGCTCGAAGCGATCTCTCAGCATCGATTCGCCGGTGGCCGCGGGAACCAGCGTGAAGGGCCGCCTGAGGTACTGCACCTTGTCGGCCTCGGCCCAGTTGCCGGGGATCGTCGCTTCCCGCACCTGCGGCTGCACCGCCTGGAGCGCGTGCATCGCGTCGTCGGCAGACTGACCGGGCTTGAGCCGCGCTATCAGATCCAGCCACCAGGCCGAGCGCCGATCCAGCATGGACGCCTGGCCGTGGAGGACGGCTTCGGTCGCGATTGGAATGATGATGTCGCCCGCGGTGCCGACTTCGGGTCCGTAGAACCTCGGCGGCAGCACGCCGATGATCGTGAACGGCTTCCGCTGAACGGTGATGGTCCGGCCGATGACGTCGGCGGCGCCGCCGTACCGGCGCTGCCAGAAGTCGTGGCTGATCACGGCGACCGGGCCGTCCGGGCCGCCGCCGCGCGCGTCGTCGGCGGGGGTGAACGTGCGGCCGATGAGCGCGTGCACGCCGAGGACGTCGAACATGCCGCCGCTCGCGTAGGCGCCGCTCACGAAGTCGCTCTCGCCGCGCATCGACAGGTCGAACCGGTTGCTGGACCACGCGAACGCGCCGTCGAAGATCTGGTCCTGGCGATCGCGAATCTGCTCCCAGATGGGATTGGTGTACGGGCCCTTGTCGATCATCACGAGCCGCGCGGGATCGCGCACCGGGAGCGACTTCAGCAGCAGGCTGTCGAGAATCGTGAACAGGGCCGTGTTGGCGCCGACGCCGAGCGCGAGCGACAGCACGGCGATGACGGTCACGACCGGCGTCGCCCGCAGCGACCGCCAGGCATCACGGGCATCGGCGCGGAACGAAGACATGAGCGCTCCTTTCTGACGGGCGGCGGCCGGCTGCCGGCGGCGCCGTGCCTCGAGACGTTCGGCCAGGCCGCCCCAGAGCAGGTCGGCAGCGTTGGCCATCCAGAAACCGAAGACGGCGCGGCGCCCACGCCCGCGCGCGACGTCGAGGTCGTGCGCCAGGGCCTCGCGCATGGCGTCGGCGAACCGGCGCCGGAAACCGGACGGGTACGCGGCCAGCAGCCAGCCGCAGGCGCGATCCCGCTGCGGACTCGTCGCCGGCGTCATAGCGATCCCTTGCGTGACGCCGGCCGCAGCCCGTCCGCTGAAGCGGCCAGCTCGGCCATCCGGGCGCGTTCTGCCGCGAGCGCTTTTTGCCCGCGCGGCGTCAACCGGTAATACGCGCCGCGCCGCGGATCGGTCTCGGCGCTGCGACGGGCCGCTTCGGCGACCAGCCCCGCGTCGAGCAGCTTCGAGAGGTGGCGGTAGAACGATCCGGTGCGCATCGGGACCAGACCATGCGATCGCTCTCGCACGGCCTGCATCACCGCGTAGCCGTGACTGTCGCGGTCGGCCAGGGCGAGGAGGATGTAGAAGACGGCGGGCTTCAGCGGAGGTGATATGTCCATATCGGATATGTCCGGTAAGGACAGATGATAGCAGATGAAGTTGATAGGGTTCTACGGGGTTCTACGGGGTTCTACGGGGTTCTACGGGGCCGGGCGGGTGCGCTAGCATCTGTGTCCATGTCCGAACAGCTTCGTCGAGTCGTTCTCGTGGCCGCGACCCTCGTCCTTGGCGTCGGCCTCGGCGCCCAGCGCGCGCCCATTGGCAACGGCATCCGCCAGTTCGTCAAAGTCGACGCGCCGGTGGTCGCCATCACGCACGTCCGAGTGATTGACGGCACGGGCGCGCCGGCGCGCGACGATCAGACCGTCGTCCTGCGCGACGGCTCGATTGCTGCGATGGGGCCGGCCGCCTCCGTGACGCCGCCGGAGGGCGCGGCCGTCATCGACGGCACCGGCAAGAGCGTGCTGCCCGGCCTCGTGATGCTGCACGAACATCTGTATTACCCGACCGGTCCCGGCGTCTACGGCCAGCTCGGCGAGAGCTTCACGCGCCTCTACCTCGCCGGCGGCGTGACGACAATGCGCACTGGCGGCAACACGAACGGGATCATGGACTTCGTCCTGAAGCGCCGCATCGAGGCGGGCGCGATGCCCGGGCCGTCGATGGACGCGACCGCGCCGTACCTCAACGGGCCGAACACCTTCCTCCAGATGTACGCGCTCGAGGACGCCGACGACGCGCGGCGGCAGGTGAACTACTGGGCGGACATGGGCGCCACGTCGTTCAAGGCGTACATGCAGATTACGAAGGCCGAGCTGGCGGCGGCCGTCGACGAAGCGCACAAGCGCGGGCTGAAGGTGACCGGGCATCTCTGCTCGGTCACGTACGCCGAGGCCGTGGCGGCCGGCATCGACGACCTCGAGCACGGCTTCATGGCGTCCACCGATTTCGTCTCCGACAAGCAGCCCGACACGTGTCCCGGGCAGGCGGTTGGGCAGCGCTCGATCGCCGCGCTCGACGAGCAGGATCCGAAGTTCCAGGCGCTCGTCAAGCTGCTCGTCGATCACCACGTCGCGCTGACGTCCACGCTCACGGTATTCGAGACGTTCACGCCCGGTCGTCCGCTGCCGCCTGGCCTCGACGTGCTGCTCCCCGAGCTGCGCCAGCAGTTCCAGCAGGCCTACGATCGCGCGGCGAACAACGAGACGTCGATCTACAGGACGCTGTTTCCGAAGGGCATGGCGCTCGAGCGGGCGTTCGCGCGCGCCGGCGGCCTGCTGGTGGCGGGCACCGATCCGACCGGCTCGGGTGGCGTGATTCCCGGCTACTCCAACCAGCGGCAGCTGGAGCTGCTGGTGGAAGAGGGGTTCACGCCGCTCGAGGCGATCGAGATTGGCACGCTCAACGGCGCGAAGTATCTCGGCCGCGATGCCCGCATCGGATCACTCGCTGTCGGCAAGCAGGCCGACCTGATCCTCGTCGCCGGCAATCCGGCCGTGACGATCGCCGATGTCCGGCGAGTCGAGACGGTGTTCCGTCAGGGCGTCGGCTTCGATCCGGCCAAGCTCATCGACTCGGTCAGGGGCAAAGTGGGACTCTGGTAATCCCTCCCCCTTACAGCCCGCCGCGTCCGCGCCCGCTCGGCGCCGACGTCGCCGGTTTGTGCGGCAGCTTCTCGTCGCGGTTGGCCGCGAGGAACGCGAAGGCCGCGGCGATCGTCGCGTTGCGCCGCATGTCCTCCGGCTGCAGCCGCTCGTAGCTGTCCAGGTTCGTGTGGTGCGTCATCGTGTCGTACTCGATCGGATCCTGGATGAACTGGAAGCCGGGCAGGCCGATCGCGTCGAACGACAGGTGGTCGGTGCCGCCCGTGTTCGCGATCGTCAGCGTCGTCATGCCGATCGTGTTGAACGGCTCCATCCATTCCTTGAAGATCTGGGCCACGGCGTCGTTGCCCTGCAGGTACACGCCGCGAATGGCGCCCGTGCCGTTGTCGATGTTGAAGTAGGCCGCGAACTTCGCCGCGTCGGGCAGCAGCGTCGGCGGGGCGGGGGGCTGCGCCGGATTGCCCCGGCCGCCGCCGGCGCCCGGCGTGCCGAAATGACGACCGACGTAGTCGCGCGATCCCAGCAGGCCCTGCTCCTCACCGGTCCACAGCCCGATGCGCACCGTGCGCCGCAGGCGGACGCCCGACTGCTTCAGAATGCGCATCGCTTCCATCATCGCGCCCGAGCCGGCGCCGTTGTCGGTCGCGCCGGTCGACGCGTGCCACGAATCGAAGTGCGCGCCGATCATCACGAGCTCGTCGGCCTTGTCCGTCCCCGGAATCTCGCCGACGACGTTGAACATCGGCGGATTCGGGTAGTACGTGTTCTTGATGTCCGCCTCGATTGTGACAGCCGTTCCGGTCTCGAGGATGCGCGCGAGGCGCCCGTACTGCTCGGCCGGAATCACGATGGCGGTCAGGCCGCGCTCGGGATCGGTCGCCGACGATCCGCCGATCGTGTAGATGCCGTGGCCGCGCGGCGCCGTCGAGAGCACGCCGATCACGCCTTCGCTCTTGAACCAGTTGTTGCGATTGAACGGCGGCGCGCCGCCGGCGTTGCCGCGGCCGCCCCCGGGCCCGCCGCGTCCGCCGCGCCCGCCGCCCGGAGGCGTCACGCCGAATTCCGCGGGATGTTGCGGGCTGTTCATGTTCTCGAGCTGTTCCTTCGTGTATCGCGCGCTGAGCGGATTCCAGTACGCCGCCACGTCCGGCGGCTCGGCGCCGAGGACCCACTTGCCCTTCAGCTTGCCGCCCGCGTACTTCTGCTGCAGCTCTTCCTGCGTCGTCTCGGTCACCAGCACGACGTCGCCGCGCACGAGTCCGTTGGTGCCCGGCGTCCAGCCAGTCGGTGTGCCCGGAATCGGGAACGGCTGCGGCGCGACGGCTTCCATGTAGAACTTCTCGTTCGCCCAGCCGCGCGGGAAGTTACAGCTCGCCGGGCCGCTGCCGCGGCCGCCGCCACCGCCGGCGCCGCCACCGGCTGCCGGCGCACCGGCGGCGCGCGCGGCCGCCATCTCCGGCGGGCAGGCGGTCCAGGGCTCCATGGCCACATTCGACAGCCCCCACTCCTTCATCTTCGCCACCGCCCATTCCCCGGCCTTCTGAACGTTCGGAGACCCGGTGAGCCGCGGACCGTAGACGTCCGTCAGGTAGCTCATGACCTCCATGACTTTCGAATTTGTCGGATCCAGGCCCTGCTGCTTGATCTTGTTCAAGCCGTCGTAGTCGATGTTCTCGCTCGCGACGATTGGCAAGCCAAATGCAATGAGAGCCGCGGCTGCGACGCCAGCGACAACGGTCGTCCGAAGTTTTGAGGTCATAGATATCTCCATCCTGGCGCGCGCGAAGGGTCCGACGCGGTCACTATATGAGCCCGGCCGGGGCGGCTGCAAATGGACATCCCGGGCGCCCCGGACTTTCGGCCAATCGCGCGAGGGAGCGTGGTAAGTTATTCGGCGCGAAAGGGGTTGGGACGCATGCACAGGGTGGGGATTGCCGTCGTGGGCTGCCTGGCGCTTGGCGCCGGGGTGGCCGCGTTCGAGGGCGGGATGCAGGGCGCCGGAGCGCCCGCCGGGCAAGGCGCCGGGCGCGGACCGCAGGGCCCGCCGCCGACGCTCGTGGCCGAGGTCCAGACGATGTTCAACGCCCTCAAGAACAACATCAGCAAGGCGGCCGAGCAGTTCCCGGAAGACAAGTACGCGTGGAGTCCGACGCCGGAGGTGCGCTCCTGGGGTCAGTTGATGGAGCACATCATCGACGACAACAACGGCGCGTGCTTCGCGCTGGCCGGGGAGACGACGCGGCCGACCCGTTTGGACAACGAGGGGAAGCCGACCGACGCCGGCAAGGGCCTGGGCAAGGCCGACATCGTGCGGATGCTCGGTGAGTCGTTCGCGCGCTGCGACAAGGCGTTCGCGGCCGTGACGCCGGACAACCTGACCGAGCGCCAGGGCAACCGCTCGAAGATCGGGGCGCTCATCTACGATACCCAGCACATCAGCGAGCACTACGGCAACATCGTCACGTACATGCGTCTGCAGGGCCTCGTGCCGCCGTCGAGTCAAAGGCCCGGCGGCCGCGGGGGCCACGACTAGAGCGGAGAGGACACGATCATGAAGCACGTCAGGTACGTCGCCGCCGCCTGTCTTCTTGCCGGGATCGGTCTGGCGGCCCAGAGCAGCAAGCCCGCGATGGCGTCGCAGGGCAGCAAGCCCACGTCGGTCAGCATGGTTGCCGCCGGGCCCGTCACGACTTCGATTCGCTCGGTGTTCGACGAGGTGAAGGACTACATGCTCCGCTCGGCGCACATGGTGTCCGAGAAGGAATTGGCGTTCCGCCCCGAAGGCGTGACCTCCGAGGTGCGCAACTTCGGCCAGATCCTCGGCCATGTCGCCAACGAGAGCTACACGTTCTGCGGCCCGGTGATGGGCGCGTCGGACAAGACGCCAAACGGGATCGATTTCGAGAAGGTCACGTCCAAGGTGGAGATGGAGAAGGCGCTTGCGGCCGGCTTCGCGTATTGCGACAAGGCGTTCAACTACGTGAACGACCACAACGGCGGCGAGCCGGTCAAGATCTTCGGACAGGACACGACCCGGCTGGGCGGGCTGGCGTACAACAACGCGCACGACTTCGAGCACTACGGCAACCTGGTGACGTATCTTCGCGCGATGGGCAAGGTCCCGCCCTCCAGCCAGAAGTGAGACCATCGACTCGAGTCGCGCCGATCGCCCTGTGGCTGACCGCCGGCTGTCTGGCGGGCTGTCATGGCGCGTCCGAGTCCTCGGCGAGTCGCGAGGCGCACGACGTGTCGCTCGCGCGCGACAGCCGCGAGACGAGCGGACGCGTCCCCGCGAACGCGACGCTCGAGACGCTGCTGCGACAAGACGACATCCCGGCCGACCTGAGGGCGTCGATCATCACGGCCGTCCGCCAGGTGTTCAACCCGCGCGACCTGCGGGCGGGCGAGACCTACAGCTTCACGCGCACGCTCGACGGCCTGCTGCGCGAATTCCGCTACCCGATCGATCCCGATCGCTTGCTGCGCGTGGCGTTCCATGCCAAAGCGGCCGACGGCGAGTCGCCGTTCGACGTCGAAGTCGTGCCCGTTCCAAAGACGGTCGAGCTGGCCGGCATGGACGCGCTGATTTCACGCGACCACTCGTCCATCGTCGGCGCGTTCGACGCGTTCGGCGAGAACGTGCAGCTGGCGCTGAAGCTGGCGGACATCTTCGGTGGCGAGGTCGATTTCAACTCGCGACCTGCAGCGCGGCGACCGGATCCAGGTGCTGTTCGAGCGGGTGACGCGTGAGGGCGGGCCGATCGAGCTACGGCGACGTCAAAGCGGCCGTGCTCTCGACACGGCGGCCGCGACATCACGGCGATCGCGCATCACGGATCCGGACGGCAAGCCGGCCTGGTACGACGAGCGGGGCCGGTCGCTGAAGCGCCAGTTCCTGCAAGTCGCCGCTGCCGTTCGAGCCGCGCATGACGTCGCGGCTTCTCCTACCGTCGCTCATCCCGGTCTACGGCGACGTGCGCGCGCACCTGGGCGTGGACTACGGCGCGCCGGTCGGCACGGCGGTCATGGCCGTGGCGGCGGGCGTCGTCGAATCCGCGGGCTGGGCGGGCGACGCGGGGCGGCATGATCAAGTCTGCGCCACGCGGGCGGCTACGAGACCGCCTACCTGCACCTGTCCGCGTTCGCGCCCGGGGATCCACGCCGGCGTCGCACGTCGATCAGGGCACAGCTCATCGGCCGCGTCGGGCATGACGGGCGCCGCCACGGGTCCGCACCTCGACTACCGGATCAAGAAGAACGGCGTGCTACGTCAATCCGCGTGCTCGAGCTCAGCCGGATGCCCCCGGGCGAGCCGATCGCGCGCGACGGCCTCGACGACGTTCTGCGACCGAGCGCGATCCGTGCTGGCCGCAGCTGCGCGATCAGGTCGCGGCCTCGGCGACGCCGCGCATCCGCCGCCGAGTGTTCCCGCGTCACGTCCGAAGTAAGTTCCCGATGGCCTCTCTTGTTTCCGTTCCGCGCCCTGCGTCCGGCGCCGCGAAGTCGCCGCGCGAGTGCCGTCCGTGCCGTACGACGTCGTGAGCGCCGACGAGGCGCGCGCGCTCGCCGCCGGCAATCCGCTGAGCTTTCTGCGCGTCACGCGATCGGAAATCGATCTGCCGCCGGACACCCATCCGTACGACGCGGCGCGTCTACGCGCAGGCCGTGCGCGAACTTCGAGGCGCTCAAGCGCGCCGCGCCGCTCGTGCACGAGGACGAGCCGTCGCTGTACTTCTACCGGCTCCGGATGGGCGACGCACGAGCAGACCGGCTTGGCCGGCTGCTTCTCGGTGGACGAGTACGACCGCGACCTCATCAAGAAGCACGAGCGCACGCGCAGGGACAAGGAAGACGACCGCACGCGCCACATCATCGAGCTGCGCGCGCAGACCGGCGTCGTGTTCCTGACCTATCGCGCGTCCGCGGCCGTCGATGCGATCGCCGGCGCGCGTGGCCGCGCGGCGCGCCGCTCTACGACTTCACGGCGCCGCGACGGCGTCGCGCACACGATCTGGCGCGTGACCGGCGCAGGACGCGCAGGCGCTGGTGGCGGCGTTCGCCGCACTGCCGGCGCTCTACATCGCCGACGGCCACCATCGCGCCGCCAGCGCCGCCGCGCGCCCGACGCGGCGCTCGCCGACGCTCGCGCGGAGGCCGGCGGAGCTTCATCGCGGTGGCGTTTCCGGACACGCAGGTGCAGATCCTGCCGTACAACCGCGTCGTGAAGGATCTGGCGGGCCGACGCCGGACGAGCTTCCTGGCCGGGCTGCGCGCCGATGCGCCAGACAGGTCCGCCGGCCGGCCACGCCGGCGCGCACGGGCGAGGTCTCGATGTTTCTCGCCGGCCGCTGGCACACGCTCGCGCTGCCGCCGCCGCCGCCGGGAGCGCCGCGCGCCGACGCGCTCGACGTCGCGTGCTGCAAGCGGCCGTGCTCGAGCCGCTGCTCGGCGTCGGCGATCCGCGGACCGACAAGCGGATCGACTTCGTCGGCGGCGCCCGCGGCACGGCGGAGCTCGAGCGGCTGGTCGACGAGCGGCGGCCGCCGTGGCGTTTTCGCTGTGTCCCGGTCAGCGTCGACGACCTGATGGCCATTGCCGACGCCGGCGGCATCATGCCGCCCAAGTCCACCTGGTTCGAGCCCAAGCTCCGCGACGGCCTGCTCGTCCACTTGATCTGACGCGGATCACCCGATGACGAAGGTCCTGATCGCGGACAAGTTCGAGCAGAGCGGCATCGACGGCCTGAAGGCCTCGGGCTGCGACGTCAGCTACGAGCCCGACCTGGCCGATCAGGCGCTGGCCGAGCGCCATGGCGACCGGCAGCCGACGGTCGCTCGTCGTCCGGTCGACGAAGGTGACCGAGGCGATGATGGCGCCGTCGCTGAAGCTCATCGTCCGCGCGGGCGCCGGCGTACAACACGATCGACGTCAAGGCCGCGACCGCGCGCGGCATCACGTCGCGAACTGCCCGGGCAAGAACGCGATCGCGGTCGCCGAGCTGGCGTTCGGCCTGATCCTCGCGCTCGACCGGCGCATCCCCGACAACGTCGCCGATCTGCGCGCCGGCAAGTGGAACAAGAAGGAGTACTCGAAGGCGCGCGGGCTGTACGGCGCGACGCTCGGGCTGCTCGGCGTCGGCAGCATCGGCCGCGAGGTGATCGAGCGCGCGGCCGCGTTCGGCATGCCGGTCGTGCTCTGGAGCCGCCGGTTCGACGGCAGCGATCGGCCGCTGTCGGCGACCGAGGCCGCGCGGACTGGGCCTCGAGGATCGCCGCGCACCGGGTGCCGATCGCGCTCGCGCCGACGCCGGAGGACGTCGCGGCGCGGTGCGGACGTCCTGAGCATCCACCTCGCGCTGGGCCCGACACGCAGGCACTCGTGAACGCCGCCGTGCTGTCGGCCGGCTGAAGCCGGGCAGCTTCGTCATCAACACGGCGCGCGGCGAGGTCGTCGACGAGGCGGCGCTGCGGCCGCGATCCAGGAGCGCAAGCTGCGCGTCGGCGCTCGACGTGTTCGCGCGCGAGCCGGCGGCGGCCGCCGGCGAGTTCGCCGATCCGATCGTCCACGAGCCCGGCGTGTACGGCACGCACCACATCGGCGCGTCCACCGATCAGGCGCAGGAAGCGATCGCCGCCGAGACCGTCCGCATCGTCAAGGCGTTCCTGGACACCGGCCGCGCGCCCAACGCCGTCAACTAGTAGGAGCGCCGCGGCTCATGATCCGTGCCATCGCGTCTACAACTTCTCTGCCGGTCCCGCGGTGCTGCCGCTGCCCGTGCTCGAGGAAGCGCAGCGCGATCTCGTCGCGCTGCCGGGCGTCGGCATGTCGGTGATGGAGATCAGCCACCGATCGAAGACGTTCGAAGCAGATCATCCAGGGCGCCGAAGCGGACATGCGCGCGCTCGCCGGCATTCCGGACAACTACAAGGTGCTGTTCCTGCAGGGCGGCGCCAGCCTGCAGTTCTCGATGGTGCCGATGAACCTGCTCGCGCCGGGCGCGACCGCCGACTACATCGTCACCGGCGACTGGGCGCAAGAAGGCGCTGAAGGAGGCCAAGAAGCGTCGGCGCGACGCAGCGTCGCCGCGTCGACCGAGGACGGCAACTTCACGCGCATCCCGAAGCCGTCCGAGCTGAAGCTGACGCCCGGCGCCGCGTACGTGCACATGACGTCGAACAACACGATCCACGGCACGGAGTGGCGCGGCGTGCCCGACGTCGGCGGCGCGCCGCTCGTCTGCGACGCGTCGTCGGACATCTTCTCCCGGCCGATCGACGTCGTCGAAGTACGCGCTCATCTACGCCGGCGCGCAGAAGAACCTCGGGCCCGTCCGGCGTGACCGTCGTCATCGTCCGCGAGGACCTGCTCGCGCGGTCGGCCGACGCGCTGCCGACGATGCTGAACTACAAGACGCAGGCGGAGAACGGGTCGCTCTACAACACGCCGCCGGTGTTCGGCATCTACATCCTGCGGCTCGTGATGAAGTGGCTCGTCGGGCATCGGCGGCCTGGCCGCGATCGACGACGATCAACGAGCGCAAGGCCGACGCGCTGTACGCCGAGCTCGACCGGACGCGGCTTCTGGAGGCCGCACGCCGAGAAGGACAGCCGGTCGCGCATGAACGTCACGTTCCGGCTGCCGAGCGAGGAGCTCGAGAAGACGTTCGCGAAGGAGGCGACCGCCGCCGGATTCGACGGCCTCAAGGGCCACCGGTCGGTCGGCGGCATGCGCGCGTCGATCTACAACGCGTTCCCCGAAGACGGCGTCGACGCGCTCGTCGCAGTTCATGCGGGAGTTCGAGCGCAAGAACGGGTAGCCGCGCATCGGCCATCGGCACAGAGCAGCTGCGCGCTTCATGCGCTGCCGGCTCGGGGCGGCTCGGTTCCGCGGCTGTCTTCGCCGTGCGACCGGCGCTCGTCGCCGGTGCCCGCTGCTGTCGCGGATCGGCCCGGCCGGCTTCGCCGTGCCGAGCCGACGACGTCGTGGCCGGCACGGTCAGGTCCGGCCGACGGCACGCCGTCGCCGGCGCGCGCGTCGACGTGGCCAGCGCCGGCACCGCTCGTCCTCGACAGACGACCGACGCGTGCCGGCGGTTCTCGATCGCCAGCGCACGCTTCCGGCGACGCTCGAGTCTCGGCCGCGGCTTCGCCTCCGATCGCGAGACGACCGTCTCCGGTCGAGATCGTGCTGGCGCCGGCCGCGGTCACCGAGTCCGTCGTCGTCACCGCCGAGCGCGCGCCGGCGTGGCGCGACCCGGCCACGCGGCGCGACGGTGCTCGGCGCGCGCCGATCTCGACGCGATCCCGGCCGTGACGCACGGACGAGTCGCTGCGCGTCGTCTCCGGGTTCTCGCTGTTCCGGCGCTCGTCGTCTCGCGTCGGCGAATCCCGACGACCCATGGCGTCACGATGCGCGGGCTGTCGGCCTCGGGCTCGAGCCGCGGGCTCGTGCTGCTCGACGGCGTGCCGCTCAACGACGGCTTCGGCGGCTGGGTCACCTGGACGCGCGTGCCGCCGGCGCGATCGCGCGGATCGACGTCGATCGCGGCGCCGAAGGCGACGCGTTCGGATCGGACGCGCTGGGCGGCGTGATCCACATCGTCACGCCCGATCGCTCGACGTCACCGCCGATGTCGACTGGCGGCGAGGCGCGGCACCGACGGCGTCGGCTGCGTTGGACGTCGCAGCCGGCGGCCGCGTCGGGCGCGCTGTCGGCGTTCGGCGCGGCGCAGCTGGTTTCGACGGACGGGTCGATTCCGCGTCGCGCCGGAATCGCGTGGCCCCGTCGATCGGCCGGCCGACGCGCGGCTGGGGCGAATGCTGTTCGGCCGCGTCGACGTTTGCGGGCGGCGGCCGGCGGCTGACGCTCAGCGGCTGGGGCGGGTCGCGACGACCGCGGCAACGGCACGGTCCTGCAGCGCAACCGCATGAGCGGCGGCACGTTCGCTGGCGTCCTATCAGGCGGGCAGCGGCAGCGACGACATTTGCCGCGCGTCTGTCGGTCAGTCCGAATCACTTCCACCAGACGTTTTCGACCGTCAACGCGTCGCGCACGTCCGAGACGCTGACCTCGACCCAGACGACCGAACGGCACGACGACCCGCGCCGTGGCGGAACTCGGGCGCGCGCTGCCGCGCGGCCAGCTGCTCGCGACCGCTGCCCTGAACCGCGCGCGTGCGGACTTCACCGACGCGCGCGCGGCCACGACGACGACACTGCGACTTGCGGGACGATTCGGAAGCCGTGGCGATCCAGGCCGGCGTTCGCGCCGGCTCGCGCGCCTGACGCTCTCGGGCGGCGTCCGGCACGAGTGGCGCGCCGCGCCGACCACCGCGGACAGCCGCGACCAGGCGACTGTCGGCCAGCGCGATGGCGGCCTTCGAGATCGCCGAACGGACGTTCCTGCGCGCGTCCGTCGCGAGCAGCCATCGGTGGCCGACGCTCAACGAGCTCGTGCGGAACTTCCAGGCCGGCAGCGTGCTGACGCTCGCCAATCCCGATTTGCAGCCGGAGCGCGCGAAGTCGGCGGACGTGTCGATCGGCACGTCCGGCAGTCGCTGGCAGGCGTCGATTGGCGGCTTCTGGACGGTGGTGGACGACGCCATCGCCAACGTCACGCATGCTCGAGCGGGACGTTGATCATCCGCGAGCGGCGCAACGCGGGCGACGCGCATGCCCGTGGCCTCGAGGTCGACGTCGAAGCCCGCCCGACCGACACCTTCCGCCTTCGCGCGTCCGGCGCGTTCACCGACGCGCGCTTCCGCGACTCGCTCGAGCCCGCGCTCGAGGGCAACCGGCTGCCGCAGGTCCCGCGCGCGTCCGGGTCGATGACCATCGACTGGACGTTCGCGCGCGGCACGACGGCATCGCTCCTCTGGCACGCGGTGTCGCCGCAGTACGACGACGATCGGAATCAGTTCCTGCTCGCGAGCGCGTCGCAGTTCGACCTGCAGGTCGCGGGCCCCGTCGGACACTTCCGATGGCAGGTGGTGATCGAAAACGTCCTGGACGACCGCATCGAGGTGGGACGCACGCCGCTCGTGACGCTGGCGCCTGGCCGCGCCGTCCGCGCGGGCATGACCTGGCAGATGAGGTAGAAACCGTCCGGCGATCAGGCGCCGCTCGCGCCGCCCGATCCGCTCGTGGATCCGCCACGTCCACGACCGCGGCGGCGACGCCGGCGCCGGCGTCGGCCCGGCGGCGCCTCGTGGGCCTGGCTGTGCGACGCGGCTCCATGCCCGTGTGACGCCGCCGCGTGCGCGTGTGGCGCGGCCGCGTGCGGCTCGTGCGCGGGCTTCGCTGCCGCGGGGGTGTGGCCGCGCTGGTGCCGCGCGTGCTTCCAGCGCTCGACGGTCTCGGGCGCGTCGCCGAAGATCTCCAGCCACAACAGCGCGTCGTCGAACGCCGGCCGGTGCGTGAGGCCTTTCGCGACGCGCGGGGGCAGATCGGGCTCGAGCATCCGGGGCAGCAGCTGCATCGCCTGCCGCAGCCGCTCGATGTCCTTGCGCGCCACCGGGAGGACGCCGAAACTCACGCGCTCCTTCCTGGGGTCGGCGTCCGCACCGGTCTGGCGCCGGTTCAGCGCGCCGCTCGGCACCAGCAGCGTGCCGATCAGAATCGTGTTGGTGAGCTCGGGCGGCGCCGAAGCGAAGCGCTGGCGGTAGCGATCGAGCCGCGCGAGCGCGTCCCACACGGCCGGCGGCGCCGTCTTCAGCTCGGGCGTGATCAGCTCGAGCAGCCGCAGGCGATCGAGCGCGCGGAGGCTCCCTTCAGCGAAGCCGGAGCGGAGCACCTTGTAGTACTCCTCGAGCAGGCGCGCGGGCGACGCTTTCATGATCAGCGCGCGATGCTCGGCCGTGGCGTCGATGACGGCCGGATCCAGATCGAGTCCCAGCCGCGCGCCCAGGACCGCCGCGCGAAACATGCGGACCGGATCCTCGACGAATCGCACGCGCGGATCGCCAATCGATCGAATCAGGCGGCGCTCGAGATCCTCCAGCCCGCCGACGTAGTCGATCACCGAGTGCGTGGCGATGTCGTAGAACAGCCCGTTGATCGTGAAGTCGCGCCGGAACGCGTCTTCCTCCGCCGTGCCGAACGTGTTGTCGTGATGCCCGTGGTGGCCCTGGGCGGCGTGGGCCGCGTCCGGGCGCGCGTGCTCCGGCGCCGAGGCGGCGACCACCACCGGCGCGCTGTCCACGGGCGCGCCGTCCACCGGGTCCTCGGGCGCCGACTCGGGGATGTTCTTACGGAAGGTCGCGACCTCGATCGTCTTCGTGCCGAACTTGATGTGCGCCAGCCGGAAGCGCCGGCCGATGATCCAGCAGTTCCGGAAGAGCCGCTTGATCTGGTACGGGTGCGCGTCCGTGCCGATGTCGAAGTCCTTCGGCTTCCGCCCGAGAATCAGATCGCGGACGCTGCCGCCGACCAGGTACGCCGAGTATTTGTGCTCGTGGAGGCGGTACAGGACCCGGAGCGCGTCCGGATCGATGTTGCGGCGCGAAATCGGGTGACTTGCGCGCGGGACAATGACCGGATCGGGCACGACCCTTGATTATAGAGTTTTCCGCCCGCTGGCCCGGACGGCAGCGTTTACGGCCGCGATCCGCCGCCCTTGAACGGGTTGGGCGCCTCGGGAATCGCGGCGCCGTCGTGGCGCGGCTCCGATCCCGCGAAGTGCACGCCCTCGCCGTTGCTCATCACCGCCTGGCCGTAGCCGAACGTACCGGTGCGCGGCGGGATCGTCCGGACCTGGTGGCCGAGCGCCGCCAGCTCTTCCCGCGTCTTCTCGGGGACCAGCGCTTCGACCTCGACGTCGCAGCCCGGGAAGGTGCCCTTCGTGAAGCGGCCGGCCTCGAGCGCCTGCTGAACGTCCATGCCGAAGTCCACGATGTCCGACACGAACTGCGCGTGCGCCTGCGCCTGGTTCCAGCCGCCCATGATGCCGAAGCCGATCTTGCACGTCGCCCTTCTCCATGAAGGCGGGAATGATCGTGTGCAGCGGCCGCTTGTGCGGCGCGAGCTGATTGGGATGCCCGTCCTCGAGCGTGAACAGCGCGCCGCGGTTGTGCAGCATGAACGCCCGTGCCCGGCGGGACCAGGCCGGTGCCGAACGACGAGTAGTTGCTCTGGATCAGCGACACGATGTTGCCGTCGCGGTCGATGACGGACAGATAGATCGTGTCGCCGCCGTTGCCGTCCGTGAGGCCGTCGAACTTCGACGGGCTCGACCGAGCAGGCGGCCTTCGCGGGATCGATCAGCGTGGCGCGGGCCTTGCGCCTGCGCCTTGCTCAGCATCGGCAGCACCGGCACGTTCGAGAACTTCGGATCGGCGACGTACCGGAGCATGTCCGCGTACGCGAGCTTCTTCGCCTCGATCATCACGTGCATCGCCTTGGTGCTCGTGAGCCCGTACTCGCCGAGCGGGAACTGCTCCATGATGTTGAGCATCATCAGCGCCGCGATGCCCTGCCTGTTCGGCGGCAGCTCGTACACCGTCCAGCCGCGATACGTCGTCGAGATCGGATCGACCCATTCGGGCTGGTAGTCCGTCAGGTCGGCGGCGGTCATCGTGCCGCCCTGCTCGCGCTCGACGTGCGAGGATCGCCTCGGCGGTCGGGCCCTCGTAGAAGCCGGCCGGGCCGTTCTTCGCGATGAGCGCGCAGCGTCCTGGCCAGGTCGGGATTCCTGAAGACCTCGCCGGCGCGCGGGCGCCCGGCCGTTCGGCAGGTAGACGTCGCCTTCGCGCCGGGATCCGCCGAGAGCTTCGCGCGTCGCGCCGTTCCACGCGCTGGCGATCACGTCCGTCACCGGAAACCCGTCGTCGGCGTAGAAGATCGCCGGGGCGAGCAGGTCGGACATCGGCAGCGTGCCGAAGCGCGCGCGGAGCGCCTCCCAGCCCTCCACCGCGCCGGGCACGGTGACCGAGTAGATGCCCGCTGCGGCATGCGCGTGAGGCCCTTCGAGCGCGAGCAGCGCGGGCGTGAGGCCGGTCGGCGCCCAGCCGCCGGCGTTCAGGCCGTAGAGCTTGCCGGTCTTCGCCTCGTAGTACATCGCGAACAGGTCGCCGCCGATGCCGTTGTAGTGCGGCTCGACGAGGCCCATCACCGCGTTGGTGGCGATCGCGGCGTCCACGGCGTTGCCGCCGCGCTCGAGAATCTGCACGCCGGCCTGCGCCGCCAGCGGCTGGCTCGCGGCGACGATGCCGTATTTGGTCGCGATCTTCGATCGGCCGACGGCGACGTGCGGCTTGGCCGGCGCCTGCTGACCGCCGACTCCGACCGCGCCCATGACGACACCAAGGATGACGGCGAGGCGTAACTTCATGAAGGCCCCCGGGGCTGGGCGCGATCATATGCCAGAGGGCCGGTCCGAACTTCAAACTTCCCTTACGGTTTCGCTTCCTTCCAGTTCTGGCCGATGCCGACGTCCACGGTGAGCGGCACGGCGAGCGTCATCGCGCGTTCCATGACGTCGCGGACGGCCTCGGCGACGGCGCCGGCTTCGCCCGCGGGCGCCTCGAACAGCAGCTCGTCGTGTACGGTGAGGATCATGCGGCTGGGCGCCGGTCGCGTGCGGTTGCGATCCGACGAGCGCCGCGCGCGACGTCGATCATCGCCTTCTTGAGGATGTCGGCGGCCGTGCCCTGGATCGGCATGTTGACGGTCTCGCGCTCGGCCGCCGCGCGGACCTGGCCGTTCTTGCTCGTGCAGCTCGGGCACGAGCCGCCGCCGTCCGGTGATCGTGCGCACGACGCCGGACTCGCGCGCGCGTCGGCGAGTGTCTGGTCGATGTACGCGCGCACGCCGCGGAAAGCCGGCGAAGTACGCGTCGATGAACGCCTGCGCGGCCGTCTGCGGCACGCCGATGTCCTTGGCGAGCGTGAACGCCGTCTTGCCGTAGAGCAGCGCGTAGTTGATGATCTTCGCCCGGCGGCGCAGCTCGTGCGCGTCGAGCCCGCTGTTCGTGCCGAACACGCGCTCGGCCGTGCGGTCGTGGATGTCCACGCCGTCGCTTGAACGCCTCGAGCAGTGCCGCGTCGCCCGACAGATGCGCCAGCACCCGCAGCTCGATCTGCGAGTAGTCGGCGGAGATCAGCACGTGGCCGGGCTCGGCGACGAACGCGGCGCGGATCTCGCGGCCGAGCGCCGTCCGGATCGGGATGTTCTGAAGATTCGGGCTCGCTGCTGCTGACAGCCGGCCCGTCGCCGCCACCGCCTGATTGAACGTCGTGTGCACGCGGCCGGTCGCCGGATTGACGAGCGCCGGCAGCGCGTCGACGTACGTGCCCTTCAGCTTCTGGATGCTGCGCCACTTCAGCACGAGACCGGGCACGCTCGTGCGTCAGCGCCAGTTCCTCGAGCACGTCCTGGGCGGTCGAGACCACGCGGGTCTTGCCGGTCTTCTTGCCGGCCTGCAGGCCGAGGCGCTCGAACAGGACGTCGGAGAGCTGCTTCGGCGAGTTGATGTTGAACTCGCAGCCGGCGAGTCCGTAGATCCGCCTCGCCGAGATCGTCCAGCTCGACCTGCATCGTCGATCCGAGCGCGCCGAGCGCGGCCGTGTCCACCTTGATGCCGGCCTGCTCGATCTCGGCGAGCACCGGGATCAGCGGTCGCTCGTACTCTTCGTAGAGGGTTTCGAGTCCGGCCTGCCGGAGGTCCTCGACCAGTCCGGGCGCCAGTCCGAGCGGCAGATCCGCGCGCTCGCCCGCGTAGGCCGCCAGCGAGCCGGGCGGCACGGCGTCGAGCGCGCGCGCCTTCGCGCCCTTGCCGGTGACGTCTTCTTCCGTCATCGCGCGGTAGCTCGCGCGCTCGAGCGAGAGGCCGGCGAGGTCGTGGCTCGACCGCGTGGCGTCCAACAGGTAACTGACGATGAGCGTGTCGAGGTCGGCGCCGGCCAGCGTCACGCCCTCGCGGGCGGCGGCGATCGTCGCGAATTTCAAGTCGTGTCCGACCTTGGCGATGCCGCGATCCGCCAGCACGGGCCCGAGCCGCGCGAAGACCTCGCGGGCCGGCAGGTTCGGCGTGTCGGCCAGTCCGCTGTGCGCGAGCGGGACGTAGCGGCCGTGCCCGGTCGCGACCGAGAACGCCCAGCCGACGATCGCGGCCCGCACGGCCGACTCGCCGGAGCCGATGGCGGCGATCCCGACGCGGCCCGCCGCGCGGATGTCGCGCACGAGCGCGTCGATTTCCTCGAGCGACGCGATCACGCCGTAGTCGCGATGCGACGTCTTTGCCGTCGGGGCGTAATCGGCGACGAGCGTCCGGAAGCCGAGCGACGAGAACAGCGCGAACGCCCGATCGTGCGACGGCCCGCGGTATCTGAGCGCCGGCGGATCGAACGCCACGGGCACGTCCGTGCGGATCTTCGCCAGCTCGCGGCTCTGGCGCGCGTCGTCGGCGTGGGCCAGCGAGCGCTTCGCGCTCGCTTCGGCGTGAAGGAGGAGGCGGCCGCGAGCACCGCGTCGAGCGAGCCGTGCGTCGAGATCAGCTCGCGCGCGCCCTTCTCGCCGATGCCCGGCACGCCCTTGATGTTGTCGATGCTGTCGCCCATCAGCGCCAGCACGTCCACGACCTGGTCGGGCCGCACGCCGAACTTCTCGAGCACGCCGGCCGCGTCGTACCACGCGCCCTCGTCGCGCGGGTTGTAGACGCGGATGCCGTCGGTGACGAGCTGGAAGAAGTCCTTGTCGCCGGTGACGATCGCGACCTCGAAGCCCGCGGCGTGCGCGGCCTGCCGCGAGCGTGCCGATCACGTCGTCGGCCTCGAAGCGCTCGGAGGTGAGCACCGGCACGCCGAGCGCTTCGCACGCCTGGTGCACGAACGGCACCTGCTCGGCCAGGTCCGGCGGCATCGGCGCGCGGTTGGCTTTGTAATCCGCGGCAATCTCGTCGCGGAACGTCCGCCCAGGCAGGTCGAACGACGCCGCGATGTACTCCGGCGAGTGATCGGCGATGAGCTTGCGCAGCATCGTCGAGAAGCCGTAGACGGCGTTGGTCGATCGGCCGTCCGGACCGGTCAGCCCGCGGATCGCGTGATAGGCGCGATACATCTGCGAGCTGCCGTCGATGAGAAACAAGCGGGGCATGGCGACCGGTCGGGCTCGGACCGTCGAGGGGCCGTGAGTATATCATTCAGGTCGATGTGTAGACGGGCGGCGCGCGTGGCCGCAGCGCTGCTCGCGGCGGGGACGTTCGTCGGCTGCAGCGTTCCACTCGGCCCGCGGCAGTACGAGTACGAAGAGCAGATCTTCCTGAGCGTGGACGGCGGCGCCACCGCGATCGTCGACGCGTCGGTGCCGGCGCTCGTCGCGCTCCGCGGCGCGAAGCTCGACCCCGCCCCGTCCGCGCGCCTCGATCAGGACGACGTCCGCCGCGCGTTCGAGCGGCGGCGGGTGCCAGGTCGTCAACGTCGGCCAGCCCTGGCGCCGCAAGAACCGGCGCTTCGTGCAGGTGCGCATCGCGACGAAAGACGTCCGCACGCTCTCCGCGTGCAGCCTGTTCGCGTGGTCCACCTACACGTTCGACCGCGACGAGGCCGGCCTGCACTTCCTGCAGACCGTCGGCGCGTCGGCCGGCGGCGACCCCGGGAAGGTCAATTGGGATGGCAGCGAGCTGGTGGCCTTCCGGCTTCACCTGCCGAGCCGGATCGTCTGGCACAACGTGCGGAACCTCGAGGACGACTCGCCCGGCGACGTCGACCGCGGCAACATCCTCACGTGGGAGCAGACGCTCGCCGATCGCCGCGCGGGCAAGCCGATGACGCTCGAAGTCCGGATGGAGACCCAGTCGATCCTCTACCGCACGATCTGGCTGTTCGGCGGCGCGTTCGCCGCGGCCGTGATCGTGCTGGTCACGATCATCTGGCTGACCGTGCGGCGCGGGCGCAAGGTCACGCTCTGATCACTGCCGCGCGATCTTCAGATCCTGCGTCTTCTTCTCGCCGTCGCGCAGCGTGATCTTCAACGCCGCCGCGGCGATCTGTTCCATGTACGCCGGGTCGCCCCAGTCCTGCTGCGGATCGATGTCGGTCACGGCCGCCAGGTAGTACTCGCCGGCCGGCAGCCCGGAGATCCGGTACTTGCCGTCGCTCGCGGGCAGCGTGGGCGCCGGCGCGCGACGCGACGATGTGGTCCACTGGCTCCGATCGGTCGAGAACAGCAGGATCGTGTAGCCCGGGGCGGGCTGGCCCGTCGCGTCGAGGAGCCGGCCCGACAGCTCCGCCATCTGATCGGTGAACGTCACGACCGCGCCGCTGATGTCCTGCCCCGCGCGCACGTCGAGCGCGTCGTCGAGCGTGTCGTGTCCGTCGATCATCGACGACTCGAGCTGCCAGCCGGCCGATCCCGACGATCCAGGGACGTTCGCAATCACGCGGTAGCGGCCGGGCATGACGCCCGAGATCGTGAAGTTGCCGGAGTTGTCGATGTCCGCGGTCGGCACGCCGACGACGATGCCGCGCGCGATCGGGGCCAGCGTCAGGTTGACGCGGCTGAGGTCGTCGGGCGGCGTCATCGACTTGCCGTCGAAGGCGATTCGGCCGCTGATCGTCATGCCGTCCTGGAGGGTGAGGGTGAGATCAGTAATGTCCTCGCCCGAGAAATCCAGCTCCTGCTGCGCGTACTGGCGCGAGTTGAGCGCCGCGCTGACGTAAATCGGGCCGCCGGCATTCCCGGCGAATCCGCCCCGCGGCGGAGGCGGCGGAGGCGGCGGGCCTCCAGGGCCGAAGTTCACGATCGCGGGCGGGCCGCCGCCGCGGGTGGCACCCATCGGGCCGCCCCCGCGAGCCGTGAGCTGGTAGTGGCCCGGCGCGATGTTCTGCGTCGAGAACTTGCCCTCGGGGCTCGTGCGCAGCGTGGTGAAGGTCGGCGAGAACGTCGTGTTCGAGCTGGAGACCAGCGTCAGCTGCACGCCGCCCGCCGGCTGCCCATCGGATCCAATCACCACGCCCTCGAGGCGAGAGGTCGGCACCAGGTGAATCGGCAGATCGACACCCGACATCTCCTGTCCCGCCGTCACGTTGACCACCTGGGCCTCGTCCGCGCTCCAGGTGCCGGGGTAGTAAATCGTCGCGTATCCCACGGCGCGTCCGGCTCCAATGCCGGGATTGGCGGCCGCGGGGTCTGTCACGGGTCGATTCGTCGCGCCGACCATTCCCGGCGTCGGTGAGCCCGCCCGCGAGCCGGACTGCACGGCGCTGAGCGCGGCCTGCATGTCGTCCTGCGAGAGCTGACGAAGCTCGCTGCCGAAGCCACCGACATTCGGCGGAGCGATGCTGACGACGTATCCGCCGGGTGTGAGGCCGTAGGCGCGATACACGCCCCGGTCGTCCGTCTGTACGATTGGGCCGGCCGGTGCGAGCGTGCGCTCGCCGTTGACGTTGCGGGTACTGCAGCAGCCGGACGCTGGCGTTGGGCACCGGCGCGCCGAAGTCGTCGAACGCGCGTCCGGTGATGACGCCGCCGCGCGGCAGCATCAGCTTGAGGCCGGTCATCGACTGGCCGGCGATCGAGAGCGGTGTGCCCGGCCCCCGCCCGGCGTGCTTGGATCCATAGAACGCCGCGACGTAGGCCGGCTTGCCGGCTGTCAGGTTGTAGGTGCCATCGGGCACGCTGGCGAACGCGTAGCGGCCGGAGTCGTCGGTGGTGACCGTGCGCTCGCCGCGACCCTCGACGTTGCGAAGCGTCACGCGCGCCCGGCGGACAGGCTGCTGCGAGGCGTCGTCAAGCAGCACGACCCCGGACACCGACCCGCTGCCGCTCGCTGGCAGCACCGCGTCACGCGCCGGCGTCGACTGCGGCGGAGGCGTCGCCGGCGGAGGAACCCGCTTCGGATCGCGCGGCGGGTTCTGCTGCTGCACTGGCGGGGGCAGCTGATCGGCATCGGCGCCTTCGGGCACGTAGGGCCCGGAGATCGACGCCGCGGCGTCCGCGGCATCGAACGGACGTTCGGCCGCGACGTCGGGCTCGGGCACCGGCGCCTGACCCGGCCGCGTCGCCACGCGCGTCAAGTCCTGCGAGCGCTTCTCCGCGTCGTTCAGCGTGACGCGCGAGGCCACGCGCGACAGCTGCTCGAGGTACTTCGGATCCTGCCACTCCCCCGAGTACTCTTCGCTGATCGCGACGACGTAGTAATCGCCGGCCGGCAGGGCGCTGAACAGGTAGTTGCCCGTCTTGCCCGCGCGCGCGACGCGCATGCGTCGCGGGTTGATCCCGTAGTCGATCCACGCCCGCGTGTCCGCCGGGAACACGATCACCGCCGACGAGTCGTCCGCGACGCCGTCCGGGCCCTTCACGATGCCGCGCAATTCGGTGGGAGTGTCGGTGAAGGTCACGACGACGCCGCTGATGTCGCGGTCCTCTACGTCGATCGGCGTCTCGGAGACGTCGAGACCGCCCTGCAGCGCGGACTTGAAGATCCACGCGCCGGGCGCGCCGCCGACCCGGACGAGGTATTTGCCGGGCAGCAGGCCCGCGGTCGTGAAATTGCCCGTGGAGTCCACGCGGCCGATGATCGTCTGGGTCTTCTGCTTCGCGTCCGCGGGCTCGAAGATCACGGGAATCTGCGCCAGTCGATCGGGCGCCGGCCGCTCGGCGGATCCCTGGAACTCGACCCGCCCGCTGACGCGGTAGCCCGCGTGAAGCTGGATGGTGAGGTCCGTGATGTCGTCGCGATCGAGCACGACCGGCGTCGCGGTCCAGAGCGTCGGATCGGCCGGCGGCGGCGGAGGCGGCGGCGCGCTTCCAGGTCCGATCGTGTTGACGCTGGACGAGAACGCGACGGTGCCCGACCCGACCTGAAGCACGGTGAAACTCCCCGGCGCGGGCGGTTGTCGAGGTACGCGGACGGTCTCGATGACGTACTGACCCGCCGGCACGGCCAGGAACATGAAGTTGCCGTCCGCGTCGGTGATCGACGTGGCGACGTCGGGATCGTTCGAGAGATCCGAGGTGTCGCCCGGCACCAGATGCACGCCCCAGTTCACCGCCGGTCCATCGGGCTGCATCAGACGGCCGGCGATGTTGAGCGCCGGCACGAGGCGGAGCTGCATGTCCACGCCGCCGCGCTCCTCACCCGACTTCACCGCGATTGGCTGCGCCTGCTGCGTCGTCATGGCGCTCGGGTAGTACTGCGTGGCGTACACCATGCGGCGCTCGCCCTCGACGGCCGGCAGCACCGTGCGGCCGCTGTTCTGAAGCAGGAACTTGCCGTCCGGTGTCACCGGCGTGCCGCCACTGCCGAGCGAGAACGTCCTGCTCGTGCCGATGAGCGTCGAGAGCAGATCGGGAGGCAGCCCGCCCTGAAGGCGGAAGTCGGCCGGCGCGCTCGCCTGCACCGTGGGGGCGCCGACGATGTACTCGCCCGGCGTCAGTCCGCCGAGCCGGTACATCCCCCGATCGTCGGTGGTGGCCGAGACGCCGACCGGGCTCAACATGCGCCGGCCCGCCATCAGACTCCATCGAGACGCGCGAATCTGCACGCCGACCGCGGGCTCGCCCGCTTCGTCCACCACGATCCCGGTGATCGCCGCAAACTTGAAGAGCCGGACTTTCACGTCGCCGCGCCGCTCGCCGTCGCCCAGCTCGAGCGACTGCGACGAGCCGTTGGGACGCAGGCGTCCGTACGCGCCGTCAACGTAGCCGGGCTTCTGCGCCGTGAAGTTGTACGTGCCTTTGGGAAGATTGCGGAACGCAAAGCGGCCGTCGCCGTCGGTCAGCACGCGCGGCGTCTGCGCCGGCGTGGGACCGAGCTGGACGGGCGTGCCGTTGATGTTGGCGACTCGTCCCTGAATCGGCTGCGGGCCCGATGCGGCGCCGCCGATGGCGACGATCGCGCCGGAGATCGGACGGCCGCTGTCGGCGTCCACGACCTGCCCGACGACGAGGCCCGTGCCGTTCTGCTGCACCGGGCCCATCGCGACCGGCGGGGCGCCGCCGGCGATACCGGCCCCGCCGCCGCTGACCGACGTGACGATGGTCTGCTGAACCTGGATTTGCGCGAGACCGCGGCTGCCGAGCCAGCCCGCGCCGGCCAAGGCGGCGGCCAGGGCGAGAAGCGCTGCCGGGGGAGCCGGGCGGCCGGGATGGATCGAAGTGTGGCGCGTCATCTCCCCATGTTGGTAGGACAAAGGCGCGGGGACTGCAAAAAAATTGTTAAATGGCCGGTGGCTTGAGCTACTGTCCGCCTCCGGCCAGACGCAGGTCCTGCACCTTCTTCTCGCCCTCGGCCAGCGTGATCGGCATCGCTGCGTTAGCCAGCTGCGACAGGAATGACGGGTCGTACCACTCGCCGGTCTCGACGTCGGTTACGGCAATCAGCCGGTAGTCGCCGGCCGGGAGGCCGCGCAGCGTGTAGGTGCCGTCCGTGCCGGGGCGCGCCGACTGAATGCGCCGGGACTGCGGCAGCCAGTAAGACTTGTCGGACGGGAAGATGATGATCGTGTAGTCGGACGTCGGCCGGCCCGTGGAGTCCTGCAGCGTGCCCGACAGTTCCTGCGTCCGATCGGTGAACGTGAGCACCGCGCCCGTCACGTCTCCGTTCGGTTGTACGTCGAGCGGGAAGTCGAGCGAGTCGCGGCCGCCGACCACCGCGGACTTGAGCGCCCATCCGCCCCCGCCCTGTGCAGTGCCGGCGCCGCCGCGGCCGCCGCCCTGCCCGCCGCCCGCCGGCGCGCTGGCTTGGAGCATGTATTGGCCAGGCGGGACGCCCGTGATCGTGAAGCGCCCATTCGCATCGACTTGTCCGGGCGGGATGCCGCCGATCTCGATCTGCTGCTGGCCGCGCGGCTGGATCGACACGCGCACGCGCGTGAGATCGGTTGGCGGCTGCAACGAGCGGCTCTGAAAGACCACGTTGCCCGTCACCGTCATGCCCGGCTGCAGGTTGAGCACGACGTTCGACAGATCCTGCCCGGTGACGGCGATGTCGGTGGATGCCCAGAGGATCTGCGCGATCGAGCCCGGGCCGCCGCCGCGCGGGCCGCCGCCGCGGCCGCCAAATTGCGGCTGACCGGCCTGACCCGTGTTCTGCTCCGACGCGTTCTGCTCGCGAATCGCCGCTCGTGCGGAGATTCGTGTACTGCCCAGGCGTCACGTTGCTGAACGAGAATTGCCCGTCCTGCCTGACGCGCGTCATGCTCATGCCCAGGCCGGGGAACGACGGCAACCCCGATTGGCCCGCGGGCCTGATTTGAATCTGCACGCCCTGCGGGATCGATCCCGTCGAGCTCGACACCGATCCTTCGATCTTGGCCGTCGGCACGAGCTGCAGTTGAAGGTCCACGCCGCTGCGCTCCTCCCCGAGGCCCAGCGTCACGGTCGTCGCGGATCCCGGCGTGGTGGTGCCGGGGAAGTACCACAGGCGCGTACGCCACGGTCTGCTGCTGATCCGCCTGCTGCAACTGCGCCTGCAGTGCCGCCGCCTGATCGAGCAGCTGCTGCCCGCGACCGCCGCCGACGATGTTGGCGAAATTGCCCAGGCCCTGCGCGCCGCGGCCACCACCGCGTCCGCCGCCAAGCCCGCCCGCGCCGGGGCCGCCCGGCGTCGCGTTCGCGGCCTGCGCCTGCTGAATCAGCGACTCGATCTCCGCCGCCATGGTCTGCCGCAGATCGTTCAGATTCGCGTTGCGCGGAATCGCGCTGACGATGTAGTCGCCGGGCTGCTGGCCGTAGATGCGGTAGATGCCGCGATCATCGGTCGTGTCCGCCCCCGCCTGTTGCAGCGTGCGCTCGCCCGTGCGCAGCACGTATCGCATCGCGCGAACTTGGGTGCCGGGCGACGGCTCGCCGTTCTCGTCGACCACGACGCCCGTGAGCACGCTGCCTTTCGGCAGCGAGAAGCTCACCTTCTCGAGCTTCTGCCCGTCGGCGAGCTGAATCGACGTGCCCGGACGGCCCGGCTTCTTCGCGCCATAGATGATGTCCACGTAGCCCGGTTTCGACGCGGCCAGCGTGAAGCGGCCGGCCGGCAGCGACGGGAATTCGAAGCCGCCCTGATCGTTGGTCGTCGTCGATCGGCTCGGACGCAGCCCGGCGCCCGAGAGCGTCACGCGCGCGTGGCGGACCGGCGTGCCGCTGCCTTCGAGCGTGAGCATCCCGGAAATCGATCCGGTGCCCATTGTCGGTTGGCTGCTCGGATTGTCGCGCGCGGTCTGGCCCTGGCCGCCGCCGCGCTGGCCTGGCCCGGCGGCTTGCCCTTGCGCTCCGCCGCGCCCCTGGATGCCGGCGGTCTGTCCGCGCTGGCTCTGGTCACGAGCCGGAGCCTGGGCGTCGATCGCGATGCACGACAGAAGCGTGAGCGCCGTGATGGTCGCCGCGCGGGCAATGAGTCGGCTGGGGGGCATGCTGTTCCTTGTCCTCTCCTGGTTTACGCCCGGCCGCCGAACGCCGTTTCGACCCGTGGCGGACACCGCCGGGACCGTCAGCGCCGGGCCGGCAACTCCAGTTGCAGGCCGCGAGCCTCGCCGGCGTTGATCACGACGCGCGTCGCCACGCGGCGCAGGGCCTCGAGGCGCGACGGATCCTGCCAGCCGGCTGCCGTGGCCTCGTCAATCGCGGCGATCAGGTAGTCTCCCGGCGGCAGGCCGACCAGGTGGAACGCGCCGGACACGTCGACGCGCACCGCGCGCACCCGCTCCGGCCCAAGCAAGCCCGCTCCGCGGAACGATCGTTCCGCTGGAAACACGACGACCGTGGCGCTCGCGACCGGCGCGCGCTTGCCGTCCTGCACCGCGCCCGCAATCTCCGTCGGTTTGTCGGTGAAGGTGACGATCAGATCGGCGAATTCGCTCGCCGACGTCAGGTCGACCGGAGTGGTGAGCAGGTCTCGCAGACCAGACGTGACGCTCTTCAGAAACCAGCCCGCCGGCGCAGTGACGCGCAGGAAGTACTCGCCGCGCGCGAGACCGGTGATCGCGAACGTGTGGTCGTCCCACACCGTCGCGTGCGCTGGAACCGGCTCCGTGCCCGCGACCGGAATCGCGTCGATGCCGAAGTGCTGCGGAAGATTCTCTGGTGGCGGCGTCGCGCTCTCGAACACCGCCAGGCCGCTCAATCCGCCCGCGACGTCCATCGTCACGACGACGTCGTCGGCCCGACGATCCCACAGCGAGACCTCCGTGCGGCCCCAGAGTGGACGGCCGTCGTCTGGCGGCGTCTCGGGCACGGTCATTCGAGCGCTCAGCGGTACGGCCAGCGCGGGCGCGTCGCTGTTGTCGTCGATCACGAAGCCCACGTCGGCGCGGACGCGGCTCGTCGCGTCGATGACGTAGTCGCCTTGGGGCACGGCCGGGAATTCAAACGCGCCGTCCGTGCTGGAGATCGTGTTTGCGACTTCCCGGCCCAGCCCCGGGTCGTCCTCGCCGGCCGCAATCAGGCGCAGCGTCTGATTGGCGCGCGGTCCGGATGGGCCGACGACCGTGCCGCTGATCGTGCCGCCGGCCACAGGCATGAGCTGGACGTCGACGCGACTCCGCGTCTCGCCGCTCGCGAGGGTGACGCTGAGCGCCGTGCCCGCTGTCAACGCCGCGGGGAAGTACGTCGTCGGATACACCGTCGGCGTGTTCGCGTGGGCCGCGGCCGTCAGGTTGAGCGTGGACATCGTCACGCGCGGCCCGCTCGCGCCGATGCGCACCTGACCAGAGCGAACCAGCGAGTCCGCGATCGCCGAGGCCGCCGCCGAGCGTTCAGCGGCGTCGAGCTGCGCGTCGTGCGCGCCGACGATGGCGTCAGCAAGCGCCGTCGGTGCGCCGGGCAACGCCGTCACGCCGGCCGGCACGACGATCCGGTATTCGCCGGGCATGAGACTCGCGAGCCGATAGGCGCCTTCGTCGTCGGTGACGTCCCACGCCGCGGGCGCGAAGTCGCGCGTGCCGCTGTCGTCATCGCGCCGCAGCGCTTCGACGCGCGCGTTGACGACCGGTTCGCCGAGCTCGTCGGTCACGTACCCGGCGATCACCGCGGGTCGCCACATGGTCACGCGCACGTCGGCCACCCACTGATGATCGATCACGCCGAGCGGGAGACTCTGGCCGCCCGCGCGCAGCCGGCCGTAGGCGCCGTCGAGATATCCCGACTTGGTCGCGTCGATCTGGTAGCTGCCGCCCTTGAGCCCGGCGGCAAAGAATCGCCCCGTGTCGTCCGCGACTTGCGTCAGCTCCCCACCCGGCCCCTGCACGCGGACGATGGCGTGCGATACGCCGCGTCCAGTGGCCGCATCGACGACCTGCCCGAGGATGAGCGCCGGTCCGTTCGAGAGCGACGGGAGCGCGCGCCGGGCCAGGACGCCGCCCGGCGGCAGGTAGATCTGGCCGCCAGCCGGCGCACCGGCAGCGAGCAACGCCACGCTCGCGAACTCCGCGAGGACGATCGCCGCTGCGCCGACGAACACGGGCCAGCCCGCGCGCCGAGTCATGAGATCTCTTCGATTGTATGACGTCGAGCTACCGATCGACGCGCAGCTCGTTCTTGACGCCCTGGACGCCGTCGATCTGCGCGAGCGCGTAGGCGAGCGTACGCTCGACCTCGTTGTTCACGACGCCAGTGAGCCGGACGTAGCCGTTGGCGACGATGATGTGTATCGGCGGACAGGCCATCGCCGCGTACTGCCAGAACGCCGGATGCGTGTAGATCGCCTGCGCCAGCCGTGTCCGCAGCGCGCCGTCGGTGTTCGACGTCGGCAGGACCTGCACCTTGTTCGTCACGCTGCGCGCGCCGTCGATCTTCGAAACGCGGGCGCCGATCTCATCGCGCTTGTACCCCTGCGTGACGAAGCCCGTGAGCGTGATCGCGCGGTCGCTCACCGAGACCGTCACATCGTCGAAAATGCCGATCTGGCCGTACGCGCGCACCACGTCGATGGCCTTCTCGCCGAGCGCGGCGTCGGAGATCTGCGCGAACGCGCGCGGCGGCACGGCCACGGCGATGGCGAGAGCCAGCACGATCCTCACGAGCGGTTGTTTCGACATGAACAATCGGGCCCCTGGGCGGGGCGGGGCATCTTTCACTGACCTCATCGAGCAAGACCGGTACCAAGTCCGGCCAGGCGGCTCCGGCCCCGATCCGGCGCGTCAGACCATAGATTGCGCGATTCCTGCACGCCGGTGAGGACAGCCCCGGTCGCGGCGGAGGTCAGCTCGCGATGAAGCCCTTGCGGGCGCGCACGAGGTAGTTGCCCTTGCGCACGCGGACCTCAATCGTGTGCCACTTGCCGTCCTTGGGCGCGGACGAGATGTACCCGAGGAAGTACTGGCGGCTCAACTCGTCGGCGATTCCGGCCGTCGTCGGATCGAGGTCCTTCGGCGAGACGATGATCTCGGTGCGGCCGCCGCTGTCGTCCGTGATCGACCGGAGTGCGTCCGGATTCACGCGATCGACCGAGCTGCCGCTGCCCGAGACGTGCCGCGACGACGATGGCGGCGGGGGCGGCGGTGCGGGCTTCGGCGTCGATCGCGGGACGGGCGCGCCCGGAAACGGCGCAGGCACCGGCGTGGACGCCGGCGTGGGCCTGGGCGACGACGGGCGCGCTGACGACGACGACGGCGGACTCGAGTAGTTGCCGCTGTTCGACGCATCGATCCCAATCGCGTAGACGAGCACCTCCGACTCGCGGATCAACTGCTGCAGCTCCGGCACGCGGATGTGGCTGCTCGTGTCGTTGCCGTCGGAGATCAGCACCAGCGCCTTCTTGCGATTCGAGCCGCGCTGCGCCATCGGAATGGCTTCCGCGACGGTGTCGTAGATGGCCGTGCCGCCGACAGGCTTCACCGCGCCCAGCGCGCGGCTGACCTCGCCGCGATCCCGCGTCCACGACTGCACGAGATCGGGCCGGCTGTCGAACCGGTACAGAAACACTTCGTCCTGCGGGCCGAGCAGGTCGAACAGGAAACGATTGAGCGCGGCCTGCGCCGCGACGATCTTCTCGCCGATCATGCTGCCGCTCGTGTCGAGCGCGATGCCCAGGCTCACCGGCACGCGCTCGGCATCGAACTGCGAGATCTGCTGCAGCTCGCCGTCCTCGTACACGGCGAAGTCGTCGCGCTTGAGACCCGTCACGAAGCGGCCGTTGGCGTCGGTGACGGTCACGCTCACGTTGACGAGATCGACGCCGGTCTTGAACGAGAAGCCCTGCCCGGCGGGACGCTCCTGCGCGTGAGGCCGCCCGGACAGCAAGAGCACCGTGGCGACGGCGATCGGAACGAGCCAGCGGGCGCCGCGCGACGTCACGATCCCTCCGAGTCATGCGTCTCGAGTCGGGGCGCCGGCACCTGCCCGGCAGTCGAGTCGACGCGCTTGTCCACGTGCGCGACGACCGTGCCGTCGGGGAAGCGGAAGCCAACGCGATAGCGCGACACGGCCGCCGTCACCGGCATGCGCAGGATGAACGACGACTCGAGGCCGGGATCCAGGGTCGCGACATCCAGCGCGACGCGGCCGTTGCCGACGTACTGGCCTTGCGCGTCGAAGAGATACACGACCGCGACGACGCCCCGGAGTTGCGGACCGCCAATCGGGTTCTGCACCAGGCCGCTCACCGTGAAGTAGCCCGGCTCGTCCCCGGCATAGCGCAGCGACACCAGCTCGAGGGGCCTTGGCGCGACGCTGGCCGCCGCGTGGAAGAGCCCGATCGGCGTGTTGACGAGGAAGAACGTGCCGGCGCCCGCAGCCACGATGGCGACGACCGCCGCCACGGCCGCCCAGCGATGTGACGGCGCACGATGTTCCTCGGCGTCATCGAACAGGTCGCCGGCGTAGGCTTCAGCCTGTGCCTCGGCAGGGCGGCGATCTTCGAACGGCAGCCTGCGAAGATAGTCGGCCGGGTCGTCACGCCTCGCGCTGGTTGGAGGCGCCGCAGCGCGCCCGGCGCGGAACGCTCGCGCGGGCGCGGCGGTTGCGATCGGCGCGGGCGTCGCCAGCGCCGGCACGAGATCGCCGTCGTCGCCAAACGCCAGCGACTCGAGCGCCTCCACACGCGCGGCCGACCGCAGGCGACTGTCGCGCGTGAGCTTCCACGCGAGGACGCTCATCGCCGTGGCAAGGGCCAGCGACACGAGGCTCACGACCAGCAGGACCATTTCCATCGTTCTCTCCTCACCTCAGCTTGAACTCGACCGATACCTCGACGACGACGTCCACCGGCTGACCCTGGCGGCGCGCCGGCCCGAAGCGCCATTGACGTACGGCGTCGATCGCTTTCTGTTCGAGACCGGCGCCCAGTCCGCGCGTGACGCGCACATTGCCGACCGTGCCGTCCTGTCGAACGACGACTTCCAGGACGACGTCGCCCTCGATGGCTTGGCGACGGGCTTCGTCGGTGTAGCCCGGACGCACCTCACGCAGCAGAATCGGCGGCGCGACACCCGACCCGGGTTGATACGGGCCGCCACCCGTGCCGCCGCCCGATCCCGGACCAATGCCGCCGCCGCGACCTTCGCCGAGACCCTCGCCCGCACCCGATCCCACGGCGCCGCCCCTGCCCGGTCCGTTGCTGGACGGAGCCGGCGGACCCGGAATCGGCAGGCCGACCTTGTCGAGCGCGTCGGTCGCGACGGGCACGACCGGAGCCTGAATCGCCTGCGGAGGGACGACCGGCGGATCGACCTTCGGCTCGATTTTCGGTGTTTCGACCGGGCGCGGCACGGGGACCGGCACGGGCGGCCGTTCGATGACGCGCGGTGGTGGCGGAGCCGGCATCTTGCGCACCGGCGGGACGGGACTCTTGACCTTCTTCTCGACCTTCGGCGGCGCCTTGCGCTCCGCTGGCGGTGGCGGCTTCGGCATCTGGAGGCCGCCGCCCCCGCCGCCTCCGCCCGGCCCCGGCGACATGAGGTAGACCAGCCGAATGGGCGTGGCGTGATCGACGATCTGCTCGGTGTCCACGGCGTTGAAGAGCCCGAGCGACGCCATGAGCAGGATCAGCGTGAGCATCGCTGCGTGCAGGACGAGCGAGACGACGAGCGAGGCGCCCGTACGCCGGCGCCGCGACGGCATCAGCGCGAGCGGTGCGAGCGACGATCTCGTCCGCGCCGGGCGGGTCGCGCAGGTCGCGGACCGCCTGGACGGCATGCCGCCGCGACAGGAAGCCGCTGGTCGCCGCGATGGCCTGGACGTCGAGCCATTCCCGCAGCCGGACGCCGGGAACGCGCGCGGCCCGCGCAACTTCATCGAAAGAAAAGACTTCGTCCTCGGTGGGACTGATCGATAGTGCCCGCACGGCAGATTACTCGCTTACATTTTCGGCAGATCGCCGACAAATCTGAAGGGGTGATGCCGGTAGACTTTGTGCCATGACACGTTCTGCCATCGTCACGGGGGCGTCTTCGGGCATCGGCCGCGCGACGGCGATGCGGTTGGGCGCGGACGGCTGGGCCGTGCTCGCCGTTGGGCGCGATCTAACTGCGCTGACTGGCGTGTGCGCTGAAATCCGGGCAGCTGGCGAGCGGGCCGAGCCGTTCGTCGCGGACGTCACCGCCTCCGATGCGCCGGCGCGCATCGTCGCCAGGGCGACTGACGCGCTCGGCGGGATCGACGCCGTCGTCAACGCCGCAGGCATCATCGCGTCTGGCGGCATCACGGAAACGAGCGACGCGGGCTGGGACGCGATGCTCGACGTCAACGTGCGGGCGCCGTTTCGGCTGATACGCGAGGCCGCGGATGCGCTGGCCGCCCGGCGCGGCGCGGTCGTCAACGTCTCGAGCGTGGCGGGGACGCGCGCGTTTCCCGGACTCGTCTGCGTACTGCGTGAGCAAGGCGGCGATCGATCAGCTGACGCGCTGCGCGGCGCTCGACCTCGCGCCGCGCGGCGTCCGCGTCAACGCCGTCAATCCCGGCGTCGTCGTCACCAACCTCCATCGGCGGAGCGGCATGGACGAGCAGAGGTACGCCGCGTTTCTCGAACGGTCGGCGACGACCCATCCGCTGGGGCGTGCGGGAACGCCGGAGGAAATCGCGGACCTGATCGCGTTTCTCGTGTCGCCTGCGTCGTCGTGGATGACGGGTGACACGATCGGCATCGACGGGGGCAGGCACTTGACGTGTTTGAGGTGAGTTGGCAGTCCAGGGGCCAGGGTCCGGACTTCCTCTAATCTCTCCTTGTGAGTGCCTCGACGAATGTCGCGCCGTTCACTTCCGCGAGGAGCCGCGTCGCGCGGCAGCCGCCGGCCGTGAGGAGTTGCTGCACGATCGCGGGTGCCAGGACCGTCGCGGGCTTTGAAAATCGCGCGAGCAAGCCTGTCGCCTGACCGGCTTCGATGGCGACGATCCGCCCGCCGGCTTTGGCGACGCGGATGGCTTCATTGATGGTTGCGGCGCGATCCTGGTCGCCCTGGTCGGCGAGCCGGCGGTTGAGCACGACGACATCAAAGGTGCGTGCGTCGTAGGGCAGTCGGGTGGGCGGCGCTTCGTCGAACTCGACCAGGGCGCCGGACTTGCGCACGGCCGCCTCAACGCCCGCAGCCGCGCCGGACGCATTGTCGGTGACCCGCACTTCGCCCGTGAGGCCCGTGACCTGCGCAAGTTCCGCTGCCAATCCGGCGTCGTTCGCCCCGACGACGAGCACACGGTCGCCGCCCCGGGCGCCCACCATCGCCACGGCGGTGTGATGGGCCGACATTCCGCCTCGCAGCTTCAGCATTCGGTGCGCTCCAGGTAGAACCCCGTCGAACCCCGAGATCTCGAATGATATAGTTTCCCGCCGTGACCAAGGCACTTCCTGTTGCGCCCGCCGGCGGCAAACTCGGCGTGCTGCTCGTCGGCCTCGGCGCCGTCAGCACCACGACCATCGCCGGCGTCCTCGCCATTCGCAAGGGCCTCGCGAAGCCGATCGGCTCGCTGACGCAGATGGGCACGATCCGCCTCGGCAAGCGCACCGAGGGCCGCTCGCCCGCAGATCAGCGACGTCGTGCCGCTCGCCGGCGCTCGACGACATCGTGTTCGGCGGCTGGGACATCTTCGAGGACGACTGCTACGAGGCGGCGAAGACCGCCGGCGTGCTCGAGCCGTCGCTGCTCGATCAGGTCCGGGCCGAGCTCGAGGCGATCAAGCCGTGGCCGGCGGTGTTCGACCAGCACTACGTGAAGCGGCTCGACGGCCCGAACGTCAAGAAGGGCAAGAACAAGAAGGACCTCGCCGAGCAGCTGATCGCCGACATCCGCCGGTTCAAGAGCCGACAACAAGCTCGATCGGCTCGTGCATGGTCTGGTGCGGCAGCACCGAGATCTTCATGACCGAGTCGCCGGCGCACCAGTCGATCGAGGCGTTCGAGCGGGCGCTCGAGGCGAACGACCCGGCGATTCCGTCGAGCATGATCTACGCGTACGCGGCGATCCGCGAGGGCATTCCGTACGCGAACGCCGCGCCGAACCTCACGCGCCGACATTCCGGCGCTGGTCGAGCTGGCGCAGCAGACGGGCTCGCCGCTCGCGGGCAAGGACCTGAAGACCGGGCAGACGCTGATCAAGACGATCATCGCGCCCGGCCTCAAGGCGCGGCTGCTCGGCGTCGAGGGCTGGTACTCGACCAACATCCTCGGCAACCGCGACGGCGAGGTGCTCGACGATCCCGAGTCGTTCAAGACGAAGGAAGAGAGCAAGAAGTCGGTGCTCGACTACATCCTCCAGCCGCACGCTCTATCCCGACCTCTACAGCGACCTGCGCCACGTCGTGCGGATCAACTACTATCCGCCGCGCGGCGACAACAAGGAAGGCTGGGACAACATCGATCTGGTGGGCTGGCTCGGCTACCCGATGCAGCTCAAGATCAACTTCCTCTGCCGCGACAGCATCCTGGCGGCGCCGATCGTGCTCGACGTCGCGCTGTTCCTCGACCTCGCGAAGCGCGCGGGCATGCACGGGCATCCAGGAGTGGCTGTCGTTCTACTTCAAGAGCCCGATGCACGCGCCGGGCCTGTACCCGGAGCACGACCTGTTCATCCAGCTGATGAAGCTGAAGAACACGCTGCGGTACCTGCAAGGGCGAGGAGCTCATCACGCACCTCGGCCGCGAGTACTACGACTGATGCACTGACGCGAGACGCAATGGCACGTCGATCGGGAGGCTGTCCCATGTCGAAGTATCGTCCGGCGCTGCTCGGCGGTGTGTTCATCGGCGTGCTGTCGGCGCTGCCGATCGTCATCGCCGGCAACGCTGCTGCTGTCTCTGGGTCGTCGCCGGCGGCGTGGTGGCCGCCTACCTGCAGCAGCAGAACACGCCGAGCCGATTGACGCCGGGCGACGGCGGCGCGTGCCGGCCTGTCGCCGGGCTGGTCGGCGCGCGTGATCACGGTGATCATCGACCAGCTCCTCATGAGCGTCGACCGGACCGCTCGTGCAGGAGCAGATCCGTCGCGCGCTCGACTCGAATCCCGACGTGCCGCCCGAGGTGCGCGACTTCGTGACGCCGCATCACGAGCCGGCAGTGGCATCGCGCGGCTTCAGGCCGTCGATCACGCTGCCGGTCTTCGCGGTGTTCGGCCTGCTCGGCGGGCTGCTCGGCATGGCATTCTTCAAGAAGAAGCAGCCGCCGGCCGCGCCGCCGATGGCACCGCCGGCGATCGGCTAGCCGCACCGGAGCATCACGTTGCCCGATCACGAGATCGATGCGCTGCTGAACGAGGCGCGGGTCTTCCCACCGTCCGCCGCGTGGCGCGCGAGCGCGCGCGATCTCGGATCCGGACGATCTACGCGCGCGCGGCCGCGCGACCCCGAGGCGTTCTGGGCGGCGTTCGCCGCGCGAGCTCGAGTGGATCGCAGCCCTGGACGCGCGTGCTCGACTGGCAGCCGCCGCACGCGAAGTGGTTCGTCGGCGGCCAGCTCAACGTCAGCGTCAACTGCCTCGATCGCCACGTCCGCGACGGCGCGCCGCAACAAGGCCGCGATCATCTGGGAAGGCGAGCCCGGCGACCGCCGCACGCTCACCTACTTCGATCTGCTACCGCGAGGTCTGCCGCGTTCGCCAACGTCCTCAAGTCGCTCGGCGTGAAGAAGGGCGACCGCGTCGCGATCTACCTGCCGCTGATTCCCGAGCTGGCGATCGCGATGCTCGCCTGCGCGCGCATCGGCGCGGTCCACAGCGTCGTCTTCGGCGGCTTCAGCGCCGAGTCGCTGCGCGATCGCATCAACGACGCGCAGGCGTCGCTGCTCGTCACCGCCGACGGCGGCTACCGGCGCGGCCAGATCGTGCCGCTCAAGCAGATCGCCGACGAGGCGCTGCGCGAGCACGCCGTCGATCGAACACGTCGTCGTCGTCCAGCGCCAGCGCCGGCGCGCCGATTGCCGGTGCACATGCAGGAAGGCCGCGACCACTGGTACCACCGCCTGATGCAGGACGCGCGCCGTCGCGTGCGAGCCCGAGCCGATGGACGCCGAGGACATGCTCTACATCCTCTACACGTCCGGCACCACCGGAAAGCCGAAGGGCATCGTCCACACGACCGGCGGCTATCTCGTCGGCGCCTACGCCACGACGAAGCTGGGTCTTCGACCTGAAGGACGACGACGTCTACTGGTGCACGGCCGACATCGGCTGGGTCACCGGCCACAGCTACGTCGTCTACGGCCCGCTCGCCAACGGCGCGACGGTGCTGATGTACGAAGGCGCGCCCGACTGGCCGCAGAAGGATCGCTTCTGGGAGCTCATCGAGCGCTACGGCGTCACGGTCTTCTACACCGCGCCGACCGCGATCCGCGCGTTCATGCGCTGGGGCACCGAGTGGCCCGCGCAGCGCGATCTCTCGTCGCTGCGGCTGCTCGGATCGGTCGGCGAGCCGATCAACCCCGAAGCGTGGATCTGGTACCACCAGCACATCGGCGGCGAGCGCTGCCCGGTCGTCGACACCTGGTGGCAGACCGAGACCGGCATGATCATGATCACGCCGCTGCCCGGCGTCACGACGCTCGAAGCCCGGGTCGGCGACGCAGGCCGTTCCCGGGCATCTCGCGCCGAGATCCGCAACGCAGCAGGGCGACGCGCGTCGACGTCGGGCGGCGGCCTGCTCGCGCTGACGCGGCCGTGGCCGGCGATGCTGCGCGGCATCTACGGCGATCCCGAGCGCTACGTCCAGCAGTACTGGAGCAAGTGGGGCCGACGGCGTCTACTTCACCGGCGACGGCGCCAAGCGTCGACGACGACGGCTACTTCTGGCTGCTCGGCCGCGTGGACGACGTGCTCAACGTCGCCGGCCACCGCATCGGCACGATGGAAGTCGAGAGCGCGCTCGTCGATCATCCCGAGCGTCGCCGAAGCGGCGGTCGTCGGCACGCGCGCACGAGATCAAGGGCCAGGCGATCGCGGCGTTCGTCACGCTGAAGGAAGGCATCGCAGCCGTCGCCGGAGCTCGCCGACGAGCTGAAGGAGCACGTCGTGAAGAAGATCGGCGCGATCGCGCGGCCCGACGAGATCCTCTTCGCCGCCGACCTGCCGAAGACGCGCTCCGGGCAAGATCATGCGGCGGCTGCTGCGCGACATCGCCGAGGGCAAGGCGCTCGGCGACACGACGACGCTGGCCGATCCGGCCGTGGTCGCGAGGCTGAAGGCGAGTACGAGGGCTTGAGACGTAGGCGGAAATGCGTGAATGGGTGGATGGCGAGCGGGAGCCCGACCGTTCGGGAACAGCCGGCGTCTGAATGCCGTATCCTCAGGCGGTCTGTCCTACCTAAGCCTATGGCCCTGATCGAAACCGTCGACCTCTGGAAGACCTACGTGATGGGCGCCGAGGAGATCCACGCGCTGCGCGGCGTGTCCATCGCAGATCGAGCGGGGCGAGTACGTCGCCATCATGGGGCCGTCCGGGTCCGGCAAGTCCACGCTGATGAACCTGATCGGCTGCCTCGACACGCCGACGCAAGGGCAGCTACCTGCTGAACGGCAAGCAGGTCAGCCAGATGAACGACAACGAGCTGGCGCGGATCCGCAACGAGGAGATCGGCTTCGTCTTCCAGACGTTCAACCTGCTGCCGCGCGCGACCGCGCTGCACAACGTGGAGCTGCCGCTCGTCTACGCGGGCGTGCCCGCGAAGGAGCGCCAGCGAGCGCGCCAACGCAGGCGCTCGAGCAGGTCGAGCTGGCCGACCGCATGACGCCATCGGCCCAACGAGCTGTCCGGCGGCCAGCGCCAGCGCGTGGCCATCGCGCGCGCGCTCGTCAACAACCCGTCGATCCTGCTGGCCGACGAGCCGACCGGCAACCTCGACTCCAAGACCGGCGTCGAAATCATGGGCGCTGTTCGAGCGGCTGCACGCAGGCCGGCAACACGATCATGCTCGTCACGCACGAAGCCGACGTCGCCGCCCACGCGCACCGCGTCATCCACATCCGCGACGGCCAGGTCGAGAAGGACGTGACGCGGGCGGCGTAGGGCGGCCCAGGTCCGGCCACGGCTGACAATGCATGGGGCCATCGGGCCATCGGGCCATTGGGCCGTTGGGCCATTGGGCCGTTGTCCCGTCACTCCGAGTCGGCTCGCGATGCGGCCACGCACGGGCCGCCGGACTCACGGGACATGACTCGACCGTGGTTGTCGCCTGTGCGTTTTCCGGCTGGGCGCGGCACGTCGTGCCGCCCTCCGGCTCGACGAGCCGTCCCGCAAGGCGGGATAGTCGTGCGAGACCTCGGCGAAGGTCGCGACCGGCTGCCGTGTCTTCTTGTCGAGGATCGTGAAATCGTCCTTCGTCAGGCCACGAACAGGCCGGCCATTCACGTCGCGGACGACCCGTCCACTTCGACCAACTCGACGTTCGATCGAAAGACTTGGCGCGACGGCGCGGGCTGGCCGCGCTGGGCCGGCGCCGACCCGAGCGTCGGCTGAATCGCCAGGGCAATTCCGACGCCGCCGCCGAGCGCCGCGCTCGCAGCCCGACCGGGCATATAAAAGGTCGCAGGACAGGATACGACAGGGACCGGACCTCGGGCCCTGGTGCAGCCCCAGTCCCGGTTCGCACATGAGTTGACGTTGCGGCCGAATCGGAGTGGCACGATGGGAGTCCAGGAAACCGGAGCGGAAGGAGGCCAGGTTTCGAGCGCCGCGTTCGTGAGACCGCGCCCGGCAGCCAGCGGTCGAATCGAACCGGTGCGATGGGCGAAGTCCGAAACCTGGACGGATGGAGCGAACGGTTTCTCGTGCCAGTTCCGCTGAGGCGGCAACGTTAACTCATGTGCGAACCGGGACTAGTTCAAAGTTCTCAGTTCCAAGTTTCGGTCATACCGCCGCGAAGTGTCCGCTCTCGACCTCGCGCAGCGGCAGCGCCCGGTAGCCCGCCGCGTCGAACGGAATGCGCTCGAGTTTCTGTCCCGGCTTCAGGTGCGGAATCGCGGACAGCAGCGCCCTCGTGTAGGGGTGCTCGGGCGCCGCGAAGAGCCGCTCGGCGGGCGCGATCTCGACGATGCCGCCCGCGATACATCACGGCCACGCGGTCGCAGATGTGCTCGCACCAGCCGCAGATCGTGCGCGATGAACAGGTAGGTCAGGCCGAGCCGCTGCTGCAGATCCATCAGCAGGTTGACGACCTGCGCCTGCACCGAGACGTCGAGCGCCGAGACCGGCTCGTCGCAGAACGACGAACGACGGGTTCGAGCGCGAGCGCGCGCGCCAGGCCGATGCGCTGGCGCTGGCCGCCGCTGAACTCGTGCGGATAGCGCTCGAGATGTCGCCGGGTCGAGCCCGACCAGCTCGAACAGCTCCGCGACGCGCGCCGCGCGCGGCTCGCGCGTGCCGACGCCGGTGGATGACGAGCGGCTCCTCGACGATTGCGCCGCGCGCGCATGCGCGGGTTGAGCGACGAGTACGGATCCTGAAAGACGATCTGCATGTCGCCGCCGCGCTTCGCGCAGCTCGCGCGCGTCGAGAACGCCGAGCACGTCCTCGCCCCGGAACCGGACCGCGCCCGACGTCGGCTCGATCAGCCGCAGGAGGCAGCGGCCGGTCGTCGTCTTGCCGCTGCCCGATTCGCCGACCAGCCCGAACGTCTCGCCTGCCTCGATCGCGAAGCTCACGTCGTCGACCGCGCGCGACGAGCGTGCCGCGGCGGAAGAGCCCGCCGCCGCGCGTGAAGTCCTTGACGAGATGGCGAGACGTCGACGAGCGGCATCACGCGCGGCTCCGGCCAGCCGGATGCAGTTGCCGGCTCGTGGAGATAGCACCGGACGTCGTGATCCGGCTCGACGCTCGTCGGCGCGGCGGCGGCGTCGTGCACGGCTCGAACCGATCGGGGCACCGCGGGTGGAACGCGCAGCCGGGCGGCAGCTGGCCGAGCGCCGGCACGCGTGCCGTCGATCGCGTGCAGCCGGCGGCCCGGCGTGCTCGCCCGGAATCGACGCCAGCAGCCCGCGCGTGTAGGGATGCGCCGGCGCGGCGAACAGCCGTCGCACCGGCGCCTGTCTCGACGATCCGGCCGGCGTACATCACCGCGACGCGGTCGGCCGTCTCGGCGATCGACGCCGAGGTCGTGGGTGATGAGCAGCAGCGACAGGTCGAACGCCGCCTGCATCTCGCGCAGCAGGTCGAGGATCTCCGCCTGGATCGTGACGTCGAGCGCCGTCGTCGGCTCGTCGGCGATGACGAGCGACGGCTCGGCACGCCAGCGCCATGCGCGATCATCACGCGCTGGCGCATGCCGCCGCGACAGCTGATGCGGGTAGTCGCGGGCGCGCCGCGCCGGGTCCGGGACGCGCACCGCGCTCGAGCAGCTCGACGGCCCGGCGCCTGCGCCGTCGCGCCGCGCTGGCGCAGCCCGTGCACGAGCAGCGTCTCGGCGATCTGATCGCCGATCGTGAAGACCGGGTTGAGCGCGGTCATCGGCTCCTGGAAGATGAAGCCGATGCCGGCGCCGCGGACCGCGCGCATCGCGCGCTCGTCGAGGTCGAGCAGGTCGCGGCCGTCGAACTCGATCGCGGCCGCGCGGCGATCCGGCCGGGCGGCTGCACCAGCCGCATGATCGACAGCGCGGTCACCGACTTGCCGCTGCCCGACTCGCCGACGAGGCCGAGCGTCTCGCCCGGCGCGAATCTCGAAGCGTGACGTCGTCGACGGCGGCAGCGTCGCGCCCGTCGGCGAGATCGAACACCGTGCGTCAGGCCGTCGACGCGCAGCAGGCGGAGCGTGCGTACAGCGTCAGCTGATTTCACGAGTGCTCGCCGAACACGCGCGCGCAGCGCGTCGGCGATTTCGCCGAGCGTGGCGCGCGCCTCGACGGCGGCGATGATCGGCGGCACGAGATTGCGTGCCGTCGCGCGCGGCCTGCGTCGACGCCGTCGAGCGCCGCCTGCCAGGCGCGCCGCGTCGCGGCTCGGCGCGCACCGCGCGCACGCGCTCGATCTGCTGCCGCTCGACTCTCCGGGTCGATCTGCAGCAGCTCGATCGACGGCGCTCGCGTCCGTCGGTCATGAACCGGTTGACGCCGACGACGACCGCGCTCGCCGCGAGTCGATCGCCAGCTGCGCGCGGTAGGCCGATTCCTGGATCTCGCGCTGAATCAAGCCGCTCTCGATGGCCGCCAGCGTGCCGCCGGCGCGTCGATGCCGCGTCGAGGAGCGCGCCGGCGTCGCGCTTCGATCGCGTCGGTCCGCTGCTCGATCGCGCACGCGCCCGCCAGCGGATCGACCGTGTTGGCGACGCCGGTCTCCGCCGCGATGATCTGCTGCGTGCGCAGCGCGATCCGCGCGGACTCCTCGGTCGGCAGCGCCAGCGCCTCGTCGCGGCCGTTGCAGTGCAGCGACTGCGTGCCGCCGAGCACCGCCGCCAGCGCCTGGAGCGCGACGCGGACGATGTTGTTGTCGGGCTGCTGCGCGGTGAGCGTGCTGCCGGCCGGTCTGCGTGTGGAAGCGCAGCTGCTGCGGCGCGCGGGTTGGTCGCGCCGAAGCGATCGCGCATGATGCGCGCCCAGAGCCGGCGCGCCGCGCGGAACTTGGCGATCTCCTCGAGGAAATCGTTGTGCGCGTTGAAGAAGAACGACAGCCGCTGGCCGAACCGGTTCGACGTCGAGGCCCGGCGTCGATGCGCCGCCTGCACGTAGGCGATCGCGTTCGCGAACGTGAACGCCACTTCCTGCACCGCCGTCGAGCCGGCTTCGCGGATGTGATAGCCGCTGATCGAAATCGTGTTCCAGTTCGGCAGCTCGCGCTCGCAGCACGCGAAGATGTCGGTGACGATCCGCAGCGAGTGCGCGCGGCGGATAGATGTAGGTGCCGCGCGCGACGTATTCCTTGAGGATGTCGTTCTGAATCGTGCCCGAGAGCGCGCGCGGCGGCACGCCCTGCCGCCGGCCGACCGCGACGTAGAGCGCCAGCAGGATGATCGCCGTCGCGTTGATCGTCATCGACGTCGACACGCGGTCGAGCGGGATGCCGTCGAAGAGCGTCGGCCATGTCCTCGATCGAGTCGATCGCGACGCCGACCCGGCCGACTTCGCCCTGCGGCCAGCGGGTGGTCCGAGTCGTAGCCCATCTGCGTCGGCAGGTCGAACGCGACGCTCAGGCCGCTGACGCCCTGCGTCGAGCAGATACCGGTAGCGCGCGTTCGATTCGGCGGCCGTGCCGAAGCCGGCGTACTGCCGCATCGTCCAGAGCCGGCCGCGGTACATCGTCGGCTGGATGCCGCGAGTGAACGGAAAGAGGCCGGGAAACTCGTCGCCTGGCTCGGCGGGGCGGGTCGTGTCCCCCGGCCGCGCGAAGGGCCGTGGCATTTGTCGCATTTTAACGCACGCTCCTGCAATCGCCGTGAGATCGGCGGCCGCCCCGGGGCCCGGGCGCCCGCCAGTCGCGCGTGCAGAGTCGCATTGGTCCTCTTCAAGTTCGTCGATCCATCCGCCTGAATCTGTGATCGCTTTCCGGGCAGCGACATTCTTGCGATCCGAGCCTCCGAACCCCGGAACTTCGGAACCCGGAACCCCTGGTCTTTGTTTGACACCCTGTACAGCGCATGCCTACAATGCCCGCAGTTTCGCTAGCTGACTCCTGCCATGTTGATTGCATCGCCCAGCTCTCGTGACGTCACGCTTCGCCAGGAGCCTGCTCGTCGCCCGCTGGTCTCGGCGCCGTTCACCCGGCCCGGCGCAGTGTGGAGGTCTGGATGGACGCGCTCGTAAGCCAGCTGGCCCGGGAACTCTCGGAAGCGATCGCCGCCGCCGTCGGCGACGACGCGCGGGTGGAAGCGTGCCGCGAGAAGGCGCGCGCCGCCGGCTTCGACATGCGCGTGTCGCTGGATGCGGTGATTGACTTCGTCAATCGCGCGGGTCACACGCCGCCCAAGGCCGCGCGCGCCAAGATCGCGCGCTCCCACTTCGAGATGAGCGCCAACGACCGGCGCTTCCTCAAGTCGCTGCGCATCTCCGCCGACGAGCCGACGGAAAAAGAAGTCGAGTAGTCTGGCGGCCGCCCGGCGCGCGCTCGTCCGGGCGGGCGACGTCCGCACGCTCGACATGGCGTCACGCCGGCAATTCCTCAAGCAGAGTGTCCTCGCCGCGGCAAGCCTGCCCGCGCTTGGAACGACTGGCAGCGCGATGCCGACGCCAAAAGCGCGCGCAGAGAAATTCCGCGAGCACCTTTCTCGATCTCTCGCGCCCACCAGATCATGTCAGCGTCCAGATCACCGGGACATCCGAACGGACATTGCGATCGTCCGGCCCGGGCCGCTGGGAAGACGGCGACATCGCGGTCGTCGCCGCTCCGCAGCAAGACGGCGCGCGCGTCCGGCTGGCGTCACCGGCCACGCCAATCAGGCGGCTGCACCTGCGGTGGCGCGGCGACCTCGGCGGGAACCGGCTGCTGCTTGGCGACGCATGGGAGCGCGGCTACGGCGACCTCGAATGGCGCGGCTTCGTCCCCGACCGCGTGATGCCGTGGTATCTCGCCACGTTCGACGGACGAGTCACCCATCTCTACGGCGTGCGCACCGGCGCGCGATCTCTGTGCTTCTGGCAGGCGGACCCGGAGGGGCTGAGTCTCTTCGCGGACGTGCGCAGCGGCGGCGTCGGCGTGCAGCTCGGCCAGCGCTCTCTCGACGTGTGCGACGTCGTGTGCCGCGCCGGGCGGGAAGCCGAATCGCCCTTCTCGGCCGTCCACGCCTTCTGTCGCGAGATGTGCGCCAACCCGAGGCTGCCGTCCGATCCCGTGTATGGCAGCAACGACTGGTACTGGGCGTACGGCCGAAATAGCGCCGAAACGGTGAAGGCTGATGCCACGCACATCGTCGATCTGTCGCCTCCGGACACCAACCGGCCCTTTGTCGTGATTGACGACGGCTGGCAGCCCGAACGGGGGTCGTCGCGAACCGGCGTCGGCACCTGGGATCGCGGCAACGAGAAATTTCCCGACATGGCGGGCCTCGCCGCGGAAATTCGCGCGGCGGGGGCGCGTCCCGGCATCTGGATTCGTCCCGCTGCTCGCCCCGGCGGACGCGCCTGACACATGGCGCCTGCCGCGAACGCGACAGATCCTCGATCCGACGGTGCCGGAAGTCCGCGAGAAAGTCGCCGCCGACGTCAGCCGCCTGCGAGCGTGGGGCTATCGAGCTCGTCAAGCACGACTACTCGACGTTCGACATCTTCGGGCGCTGGGGATCGACGATGGGCGACGCGCTGACCCAGGATGGCTGGACGTTCGCCGCCGGGGCCGGGCAGACGACGGCGGAGGTGATTGCGGCGCTCTACGGCGCGATCCGCACCGCGGCGGCCGACGCGCTGGTGATCGGCTGCAACACGATCAGCCATCTGTCGGCGGGCGTCTTCGACATCTGCCGGATTGGGGACGACACGAGCGGCCGCGAGTGGGCGCGCACGCGGAAGATGGGCGTGAACACGCTCGCGTTCCGCGCGCCGCAGCACGGCGCGTTCTACGTTGCGGACGCCGATTGCGTCGGCGTGACGACCGCCGTGCCGTGGGCGGTCAACCGCCAATGGCTCGATCTGCTGGCCCGCAGCGGCACGATGCTGTTCACGTCGCTGGCGCCCGACGCGCTCGGCGACGAGCAGCGCCGCGATCTGCGCGCCGCGTTCGCGCTCGCCGCGCGCCCGCAGCCGCTGGCCGAGCCGCTCGACTGGCTGCAGACGACCTGGCCGCGCCGATGGCGTCTGATGGGCCAGGACGTGCGCTACGACTGGATGGTGCTGGAATCGGCGAATCGCTGAGTGCGCTAGCCCCGCTTGGCCTGCTGCGCGACCGCCTCGGCGGCGCGCCTGGCCGCCTCGGGATCGCCCAGGTACCGATGGCCGATCGCGTTCAGCCCGGCGTCGAGATCGTAGACGAGCGGAATGCCGGTCGGGATGTTCAGCTCGACGATGTCCGCGTCGGAAATCTGATCGAGATATTTCACGAGCGCGCGCAGGCTGTTGCCGTGCGCGGTAATCAGCACGCGGCGGCCCGACAGGATCGCCGGCGCGATTGTGCCGTGCCAGTAGGGCAGGAACCGCGCGACGACGTCCTTGAGCGACTCGGTGGATGGAATCTCGTCGGGCGCGAGCGACGCGTAGCGCGGGTCGTGCGACGAATGCCGCGGGTCGCTGACCTCGAGCGGCGGCGGCGGGATGTCGTAGCTGCGCCGCCAGATCTTGGTCTGCGCCTCGCCGTGCTTCGCGGCCGTCTCCGCCTTGTTCAGCCCCTGCAGCGCGCCGTAGTGGCGCTCGTTCAGCCGCCAGTGCTTCTCGACCGGGATCCACAGCCGATCCAGCTCGTCGAGCGCCGCCCAGCACGTCCGGATGGCGCGCTTGAGGACCGACGTGAAGGCGATGTCGAACACGAAGCCGGATTCGCGCAGCAGCCGGCCGGCCTCGTGCGCTTCCTCGCGCCCGCGCTCGCTCAGATCGACATCGGTCCAACCCGTGAAGCGGTTTTCCTTGTTCCACGTGCTCTCGCCGTGGCGGAGCAGGACGAGGCTAGGCATGGGGGATCTGCCGGATGGCGGCGCGGCCGGCATAGGTCGCGTTCGAGCCGAGTGCCCCTTCGATGCGAAGCAGCTGGTTGTACTTGGCCGTGCGGTCCGACCGGCTCGCCGACCCGGTCTTGATCTGGCCGGCGCTGGTCGCCACCGCGAGGTCGGCGATCGTCGTGTCCTCGGTCTCGCCCGAGCGGTGCGAGATGATGCTCGCGTAGCCGGCGCCGCGCGCCATCTCGACGGCCGCCAGCGTCTCGCTGACCGTGCCAATCTGGTTCAGCTTGATGAGAATGGCGTTCGCGACGCCCTTGGCGATGCCTTCCTCGAGGATCGCGGGGTTGGTGACGAAGATGTCGTCGCCCACCAGCTGCAGCGTCTTGCCGAGCGCCTCGGTCAGCCGCTTCCAGCCGGCCCAGTCGGCCTCGGCGAGGCCGTCCTCGATCGAGACGATCGGAAACTGCCGCGTCCAGTCTTCATAGAGGCGTATGAGATCGTCCGACGACTTGGTGCCTTCGCCCGACTTCTTCAGCTTGTAGTTCTTCTCGCCGGCGTCCCAGAACTCGCTGGCGGCGACGTCGAGCGCGACGTAGACATCGCGTCCCGGCTGATAGCCCGCGGCGCTGATGGCGGCGAGCACGAGATCGAGCGCCTCGTGATTCGACTTGAGGCTGGGCGCGAAGCCGCCCTCGTCGCCGACGCCGGTGGCGAGGCCGCGTTTCTTGAGCAGGCCGCGCAGCGTGTGAAAGATCTCGACGCCGGCGCGCAGCGCCTCGGCGAACGTCGGCAGTCCCGCCGGGACGACCATGAATTCCTGGAAGTCGACGTTGGTGTCCGCGTGCGCGCCGCCGTTCAGGATGTTCATCTGCGGGACCGGCAATCGCGGACCGCCGGAGCGCGCGGCGGCGGGCACCAGCTCGGCGAGCGAGGCCCAGAGCGGCTGACCTTGCGCCGCGGCGCGCGCGCGCGCGACGGCCATCGAGACGCCCAACACCGCATTCGCGCCCAGGCGGCCGAGATTGGCCGTGCCGTCGAGCTTCTGCAGCGCGGCATCGACCGCGTGCTGATCGGCCTCGGCACCCGCCAGCGCACGGCGGATCTCGCCGTTCACGTGCGCGACGGCTTTCTGCACGCCCTTGCCGCCGTAGCGTCTGGCGTCGCCGTCGCGCAGCTCGAGCGCTTCGCGCGTGCCCGTCGAGGCGCCGGAGGGCACGGCGGCCCGGCCGACCGCGCCGCCGTCGAGCGTGACATCCACTTCGACCGTTGGGTTGCCGCGCGAATCGAGAATCTCGCGGCCGTCGATGTTGCTGATTTTCACGCGGCGAACGACCTCCGTGGCAGGATGAGTCGGCATGATAACATCCCTATGCGGTGTCCCCCGTTCGTGCGCCCCGACCCGCGTGCGTTCGTTCTGCCGAGTCGCCCGAGGGAAGACGACAGAGGAAGTGCTGACGTGCAGCGCTTCCCGGGAGGGTGTATGCCCCGGCACGTTCCTGTCTCCGTCGCATTGTTGTCCAGCCTGATGATCGCTGCGTCCGCGGTCGCCCAGCCGGCCGGTGGCGTGCCACCCGTGCGCGCGGGCGATCCCGTCTCGACGCAGGCGTCCGCCGCCGGCGGCCGCATCCGCGGCATCGTTCGCGACGACATTGGCTCGGCGGTCGGCGGCGTCATGGTGATCGCCGTGGGCACGACGCTGGCCGCGGCCAAGAGCGATCTGCTGGGCCGCTATGTCCTCGCTCTGCCGGCCGGCGAGTACATCCTTCGCGCCGCGCGCGACGGCTACGTCTCGACGTATCGCGAGCCCGTGCGCATGCAGACCAGCGTCGTGCTGGAGCGCAACATCACGCTCGTGCGTCAGGGCGCCGCGACGAGCAATGCGGCACTCGTCCAGCCGACGAAAGACCCGGATCACGCGCATGACGAAGCCGCCTGGCGGCTGCGCTACCTGCCGCGGACCGCGCTGCGTGATGTCGGCGCCGCCGACGCGACAGGCCTCGAGGGTGGCGATCGCTCGCCGTCGTGGGCCGCCGAGGGCGACGAGGCCGATACGCTCGACGCCCTGTTCAGCAGCGCCGGCATCAACGCCCAGGTCAATTACCTGACGACGAGCCTGCTGCCGACCGCCAGCCCGGGCGCCAGCGCCGAGTGGATGCACTCGGTGGCGTTTGCGTCGGTCGGGGCCTCGGTCGGCTCGGTCGGCGACTGGACGGTGCGCGGCGCGTTCAATGCCGGCGACGTCTCCGCGTGGGTCCTGCATGGCGAGTACAAATCGCGCGAGAACCAGGCGCATCAGCTGACGCTCGGCGCTTCCCATAGCGCGCAGATGTTCGTCGTGCGGCCTGGCACGCTCGCGGCGACCGACGAATCGCGCAGCGTCGGCGACATCTACGGCTACGATCGCTGGCGCGCCAACGGCCTCCTCGAAGTCGACTACGGCATGCGCGTCGATCGCTACGACTACGTGACGGCGCCCGCGCTCGTCAGTCCGCGCGGCGGCCTCCGCCTGGAGCTGATGCCGGGCACGTACGCGGTCGCGTCGGCGTCCTACGATCGTGTCGCGCCCGGCGCGGACGAGTTCCTGCCGCCGGCGGCCACCGGCCCGTGGCTGCCGCCGGAACGCACGTTCTCGTCGCTTGGCGGCGCGCCGCTCGACATCGAGTCCGTGGAACGCTTCGAGATCGGATTCGATCAGCGCTTTGGTTCGGCCGATCGCGCGCGCATGGTTTCCGTCCGACGCTTCCGTCAGAACGTGGACGACCAGGCCGCGACGCTCTTTGGCGTGGACGTCAATGGCGACACCAGCCACTACTACGTCGCGACGCCCGGCGACGTGCGGGTGGACGGCTGGAGCGTCGGCGTCGGCGGCGACCTCGGCGCGCGCATCCGGGGGCAGGCCACCTACTCGCTCGGACAGGCGGCGTGGTCGCCCGCGTCGGGCGGGTTGGCGCTGGGCCGCTACGCCCCGTCGGCGACGCGTGACGGTCACGAGTCCGTCCACGACCTCACGACGATGCTGTCGACGCGCGTTCTGGCGACCGCCACCGAGCTCTCGTTCGTCTATCGCATGAGCTCGGCCTTCAGCCAGGCCTCGTCGCTCAATCGCGGTCCGCAGCTCGACGGCCGTTTCGACATCGAGGTCCGTCAGGCGCTGCCGTATCAGCCTGTGCGCGGCGGCCGGCTCGAAGTGCTGTTCGCGCTCCGGAATCTCTTCTACGACGCGCACGACACGCGCTCGCTCTACGACGAGTTGCTGACGGTGAAGCCGCCGCTGCGACTGGTCGGCGGGATCCAGATTCGATTCTGACGCCGGCCCACCCGTGACATCACACCGCCAGATCGGCCCGTTGATCCGCGTCGCCCTGCCTGTGGCCGTCGCCGCGGTTCTCGTGTGTCTGGCGATTGTCAACGTGGCGCTGGTCAAGACCTGGTACGGCGAGCTCGACGACGGCGCGCTGTGGCGGTCGGTCGGCGAGAACGTCGTCGCGGACGACATCGCGCCGGGCTACGCGGCCGACCGCGCGGGCCTCGAGATCGGCGACACGCTCGTCGCGATCGACGGCCAGGAAGTCCGGCGCGTGGACGACGTGCTGGCCGCGTTGCATGCGAGCGACGGCACGCGGCCGCTCAAGTACACGGTGTCGCGAAGCGGCGCCGACCTGCCGATCTCGGTCGATCTGCTGCCGATGCCGACCGTCAACGGCCGGCTGTACCTACTCGCTCGCGCTCGTCGGCATTCTGTCGATCGCGATTGGCGTGTCGGTGCGGCTGCGGCGGCCGAGCGATCCCGCGACGCTGCATTTCTTCTGGCTGACGGTCGCGTTCTTCGGCGTGCTCGCGTTCACGCCGGCGGGCCGCTACAACCATCTCGACTACTTCTTCGAATGGGCGGATGCGGTCGCGCGCCTGGCGCTGCCCCCGCTCTTCCTGCACTTCGCGTTCGTGTTTCCCGAACGGCCCCACCCGTGGGCCAAGACCGACCTCGGGCGCGCCGTCGTCCCGGTGCTGTACCTGCCCGCGCTGCTGATCGGCATGGGGCGCGTCACGCTGGTGGCCGGCGGCCTGCACGGCACCGAGTCGACGCGCGTGCTCGAGCGGCTGGAGCGCTTCGACTACGCGTATCTGGCCATCTGCCTGCTCGGCGGCCTGCTCCTGATGCTTCGCGCGCTGACGCGCCTGCGGTCGGTGACCGCGCGCCGGCAGCTGCGCTGGATCGTCTGGGGATCGGCGGTCGGCGCGCTGCCCTTCGTCGTGCTGTACATCCTGCCGCTGCTCTTCGGGCACGTGCCCCCGTACGCGGAGTACACCGGCGGTGCTGCTCGGCTGCATCCCGCTCGCGTTCGCGTCGGCGATCGTGCGGTACCGGCTGATGGACGTCGAGGTCATCATCAAGAAGGCCGTCGTCGTCGCCGCCGTCGTGGTGCTGCTCGTCGTGATCTACGGCGCGGTGCTGCGCGTCGTCAGCCTGACGCTCGGCGTGGACGAGAACCGGAGCAGCTTCTGGGCGCTGCTGGCGATGCTCGTCGGCGCGCTCGTCGCGCCGTGGCTGTGGAACGCGATCCAGAACGGGCTGGATCGGCTCTACTACCGCGACCGCTACGACTATCGCAAGGCGCTCGTCAGCTTCGCGCGCGAGCTGAACAGCGATCTGGATCTGGGCCGGTTGAGCTCGCGGCTGGTCGGACGCATCCGCGACACGCTCGCCGTGGACAAGATCGGCGCTGTACCTGTCCGAGGCCGCCGACGACAGCGGCGCGTTCGTCGTCGTCGCCTCGGAAGGCTTCGACGGCGGCCGCCTGCCGGTGATCCGGCGCGTGTCGGCGCTCGGCGCGAGACTCGTCGCCGGGCAGATGACCGTGATCGACGACCCGCAGCCGCTCCGGCGCTTCGGCGGCGACGAGGCGGCCGAGTGGCGCGACGTCGGTCTCTACAACTTCGTGCCGTGCGTGTCGAAGGACGCGACCGATTGCGGTGATCGCCCTCGGCCGGCGCCCGCAGTCCGAGCCGCTCAGCAGCGAGGACATGACGCTGCTCGGCGCCGTGGCCGGGCAGGCCGCGACGGCGCTCGAGAACGCGCGCCTCTACGGCCAGTTGCAGGACAAGGCCAGCGAAATCGAGCGGCTGCGCCAGTTCAGCGACAGCGTCGTCGAGTCGCTGAGCGACGGGCTCGTGGTCGTCGATCTCGACGACCGCGTGCTGCGGTGGAACCGGCGCGTGGAGACGCTGACCGGCGTCGACCGGGCGAGAGCGCGTCGGCCGCCGGCTCGGCGGCGCTGTTCGCCAAGCCGTTCATCGACACGCTGGCGGCGGTGCGCGCGCGAGTCGCCGGACGGGGGCGACGCTGTACCGCGTGCCGCTGCGTCACCGGCCACGGCGACGATCGGCGATCCCTTCTCGTCAATCTCGCGGTCGCGCCGTTCCAGACGGCCGAAGGCGCGCAGGCCGGCTGGATCCTCGTGCTCGAGGACGTCACCGATCGCGCCAATCTCGAAGAGCAGCTGCGCCTGTCCGAGAAGATGGCGGCCATCGGCCTGCTGGCGGCCGGCGTGGCGCACGAGGTCAACACGCCGCTCACCGGCATCTCGAGCTTCACGCAGATGCTGCTCGAGCGATCCGAGCCCGGACGATCCCCGAACACGCAGCTGCTCGAGAAGATCGAGCGCCAGACGTTCCGCGCGGCGAAGATCGTCAACAGCCTGCTGAACCTGGCGCGGCCCACCGGCGGCGAGACCGGTGCCGGTCGACCTGAACGCCGTGATTGGCGACGTGCTGTCGCTGCTCGAGCACCAGTTCAAGATGCAGCCACGTCCAGGTCCGCAAGGACCTCGCCGAGCCCGGCCGTCGTCGTCCGCGGCGTCGAGTACAAGCTGCAGCAGGTGTTCCTGAATCTGTTCCTGAACGCGCGCGACGCGATGCCGAAGGGCGGCTGGCTCTCGGTCGCCACGCGCGTCGAGCAGGACAACGCCGTGATCGAGGTCGACGACACCGGCGTCGGCATTCCCGCCGATCACCTCGCGCGGATTTACGATCCGTTCTTCACCACCAAGCCCGAGGGCCGCGGCACCGGGCTCGGGCTGTCGGTCACGTACGGCATCGTCCAGGAGCACGGCGGGTCGCTCACCTGCGACAGCCAGCCGGGCCAGGGCACGCGATTCCGGCTCGTGCTGCCGCTGACGCAGCAGGCCTCAGTCGAAGCGGTGACGCGCTAGCCGCGGCCGCCAGGGGCGTCCAACTCGATGACAGAATCGTCCGTCTCCCTTCTCATCATCGACGACGAGGAGATCATCCGCGAGGCGCTCGAGGCGCTCCTCACGAGCGAGGGCTACCGCGTCGCGTCGGCCGCGACGGCGGCCGCAGGGCCTCGAGCGTCTCGGCGAGCCGGCCGCTCGACGCCGTGCTGCTCGACCTGATGCTGCCCGACCGCAACGGCCTCGAAGTGCTCGAGGAGATCCGCCGGATCGACGACGAGCTGCCGGTCGTGATGATCACGGCGTTCGGGACGATCGAGAGCGCCGTCGCCGCCACCAAGCAGGGCGCGTTCCACTACTTCACCAAGCCGTTCAAGAACGACGAGGTGCTCGCGGTGCTGCGCAACGCGATCGAGCGCCGCCGGCTCGTCCGCGAGAATCGCGAGCTGCGGAACCGCCTGCGATCCGGCGCGTCGCACCGTTCGACGAGATCATCGGCGGCAGCGCGAGGATGCAGGTCGTCTACGATCTGATCTCGCGGGCCGCGCCCAGCCGCACGACCGTGCTCATCCAGGGCGAGAGCGGCACGGGCAAGGAGCTCGTGGCGCGCGCGTTCCACCGGCATTCCGCGCGGTCCGACAAGGCGTTCATCACGGTGAACTCGGGCAGCCTGCCGCCCGATCTGCTCGAGTCCAACCTGTTCGGCCACGTCAAGGGCGCGTTCACCGGCGCCGTGTTCCCGAAGAAGGGCCTGTTCGAGCTGGCCGACAAGGGCACGATCTTCTTCGACGAGATCGGCAACATCCCCCTCGACACGCAGGCGAAGCTGCTGCGCGTGATCCAGGAGCGCGAGTTCATGCGTCTCGGGCGGCGTCGAGACGATCAAGGTGGACGTCCGGATCATCGCGGCCACCAACGTCGACCTGCGGCGACATGATGGAGGACGGACCAGCTTCCGCGAGGACCTGTTCTACCGGCTGAACGTCATCACCGTGCCAGCTGCCGCCGCTTGCGCGATCGCAAGGACGACATCCCGCTGCTCGTCCAGCACTTCCTCGACAAGTTCGGCGACGAGAGCCGGAAGCCCGGGCTGATTCGTCACGCCCGAGGCGATGGATCGGCTGATGGCGTACGACTGGCCGGGCAACGTGCGCGAGCTCGAGAACGTCATCGAGCGCGCCGTCGTGCTCTGCGGCGAGCGCGAAATCGGCGTCGATCTCATCCCCGACCACGTCAGCGCCAACCCGGCGTTCGAGGTGCCGGAGGTCGTCATTCCCGCCGAAGGCATCCACTTCCGCGAGGTCATCATCGGCCACGAGCGCCGCTACATCGAAGCCGCGCTCGACGCCGCCGGCGGCGTGCAGAAGAAGGCCGCCGAGCTGCTGCACATCAAGCCGACGACGCTCAACGAGATGATCAAGCGCTACGACATCCGCCCGCGCCGGCGGAAGGGCACAGGCGAGGCGGACGGCGCCGAGGATCTCGCGGCCGAATCCGAGCCCATCGAGCACTGACGCGCGCCCCGTGCACGCCGTGCCTGGCACGCGGTACTTCGACGTGACCGAGGACTCCGGACTTCGGACCCTGGACCTGCGGCAGCTCTCAGATCTAGAAATTGACGAGCGCGTGCACGAAGAGCCGGCGATCGGTCTCCACGCTGACCGTTTCGCTGTCCACGCTGGTCTGCTCGTAGTCGAGCAGCAGCGCCGCCTTCCCTGGCGCCGACGCCGAGAACCAGTACGCGACGCCGGCGACGACGCGCGTTTTCGACGTGTTGGCGGCGTCGAGCCGGAAGCGGTCCACGCGCACGAGCGCCTCCGGGCCGTCGCCCTTCACGCGGAAGAACGGTGTGAACCACACCGAGTAGCCGCGGCCGTGGACGTCAACGGCCGTCACCGTCGGCTGATCCCGCGTCACGAGGTAGTCGAGGCCGGTGTTGAACCGGTGCCGCTCGTAGAACGTGCTCGCCAGGAAGCGATGCCGCGGCAGGTCCGCCGCGTAGTGATCGGTGTTCACGACCAGCTGCAGGCTCAGCCCCTTGATCCACTGGTTGCTCAGCGAGGGCTTGTAGGTCGTGCGGACCTGGATGGCCTTCTGGTTGTTCACCTCAGCGTGGTTGTAGCCCTCGCCGTTGAACAGCGCCGCGTGGACGTCGCCGTGCCCGTCGGGCAGGTCCACGTGGAAGGACACGCCGGCGTCCGACGTGCTCATGCCGGCGTCGCGTTCCTGGAACGGCGCGCCCTGAAAGCGATACCGGTAGATCGCCTCGGAGGCGTACCAGCTGGGCGTGGGCTGCAGGCCGAAACGGATGTAGGTGTGCGCGCCGGCCCAGGGCGACAGACTGAACTCGGCCATCGCGAACTTCAGCCGGAGCACGAGACTGCCGTTGATGGAGCTGCCCGCGTCGGTGTCGGCCACGATGTCCGGCGTGATCCGGAAGGAGATGCGCGGCGTCACCTGACCCGTGACGTTGACGTACACGCGCGTGATCTCGAACTTGCTGAGCGACACGTCGTTGCCGGCCGCGTCGGTGGTCTTCGGCGTGAACTCGTAGAAATAGTCGCCGAAGAACTGGCCGCCGACCCTGACCGAGGGTGTGAATGGCGTGGGCGCGGGCGCTGGCGCGGGTGGCGCCGGCGCAGGGTTCTGCGCCCACGCCGGACCCGCCAGGGCAAGCAGCGCCCCGGTGAACACGAGCCGGCGGATCAACGCCGGCCCCGCGAGGCACGGTCGCGATCACGATCACGGTCGCGATCCCGGTCACGACCGCGATCGCGATCCCGATCGCGGTCGCCGCCCCCGCCTCCGCCGACCGCGCCCGGTCCGCGCAGCCGGCCGAACAGCCGCTCGTACTTGTTGAGGACCGTGCTCCAGCGGTAGTGCCGGTTGACGTAGGCCTTGCCGTTCCGCCCCATCGCCTTCCGCATCGCGTCGTCCTTGAGCAAGAGCTTCAGCGCCTCCACGAACTCCCAGCGGTCCGCGTAGTACAGGCCGGCGTTGCTGCGCCGGCAGTGGTCGACCAGCACCTCGGCGCGGGCGTTGGCGAGCACCGGCGTGCCGACGGCAAACGCCTCGAGCGCCAGCAGCGACAGGCTCTCGTAGGGCGACGGCACGACGACGACCGTGGCGGCTTCGAGCGCGTGCAGCCGCTCCTCGTCGGGCAACATGCCGGCGAAGCGGACGTGCGGGTCCTCGGGCAGCGGCATCAGCTTGACGCCCATCAGCATCAGCGTCGCGTCGCCGCCTTCCTTGATGTAGTGCTGAAAGTACTCGAGCAGCTCCTCGCAGCCCTTGCCGGGATCGATGCGGCCGCCGTAGAGCAGGAACGGGCCGTGCATGCGATGGCGGCGCCGGAACGCATTGGCCGCGCCTTCGAGATGCGGCGGGAGCGGCTCGCGTCGAGCTGCCGACGGGCGGCCTCGCGGCTCGGCGCCCTCGAGCGACGTCTCGCCCTCGGGCAGGTCCACGCCGCAGCCGACGACGTCCTCGACGACCGTGCGCATCGAGAAGTGGGACGCGACGAAGCGGCGCTCGACTTCGGTGTTCCAGGCGATCGCCGCCGGAGTGCCGAACACGTCCTGGTAGATGCCAAGCCGGATGGCGGGCTCGTCGTGCGCCGTCGGCACGAGCAGGCTCTTGGACGGCGCGACCCGCATGCCGAGCACCGTCGGCGCGTACAGATACGTGAAGAAGATCAGCACGTCGTAGTGGCTGGTGGTGCCGCTCGAGATATTCGAGCAGGCCGGGCGACCAGGGCCCCTGCTGCTTCAGCCACTCCATCTCGTCCTGGCGGCTGTGCGCGTGCGTGAAGATCCAGTCGGAGTACCGGTTGAACGCGTCGAGGTCGCGCGTGCGCGCGTTGGCGAACCGGCGGACGGTGACGCCGCGGACCCGGTCGGCGCCCTCCGGGATACTCGTTCTTCCAGGTGATGTAGTCGCGCGCGCAGGTCGTGAGCACGTCCACCTGGTGGCGCTCGGCCAGCCGCTCGGCGATCAGGCGGCAGTGATACTCGGATCCGCCGAGGATCTCCGCGCCGTAACGTTGGACGATGAAGGCGATGCTTCATCGCGTCAGGCAGCAAACGGGGCGAGCACGTGACGGAGCCGGTTTTCGACGGCGTCGCGCGACTGAACTCGGCGACCCGCCGCCGCTGCCCGGCCAGCACCTGCTCGCGGAACGGCTTCATCGTACACGAGCGCGCCCAGCAGTTCGGCCGCCAGCTCGAGATCCTTCGGCGCGAACGAGACGCCCGCGCCCGCCGAGCGTCTCGGGCACGGCGCTCGCGCGTAGGCGAGCACGGGCACGTCCATCGCCATGGCCTCGACGAGCGGCACGCAGAACCCCTCGTGCTCGCTCAGCGACACGTAGGCGTGCGCGTGCCGGTAGTAGGCCGCCAGCTCCGCGTCGGGCACCGGGCCGGTGAACCAGAAGCGGTCGGGCAGCATCCGGAACTCGGCGATGAGCCCGCGGACCGCCGCGTAGTAGCGCGGCACCGCGTCGTATCGCCCGACGAAGATGAACCGGTAGTGCGCGTCCACGTAGCGCTTGTAGACCTCGGCCAGGCGGATGTGATCCTCGATCTTCTTGTTCGGCGCGATCCGGCCGACGAAGAGGATGTTGACCAGCCCGTCCTCCAGCATGCGCTCGAGCGCCGGCACGCCGCGGCGCGTGGCGTCAGCCGCGCCGTGTCGACCGCGATCGGCAGCACGCCGGTCGGCTCGAAGCCGAGCGCCTCCAGCTCGCGCGCGGTTGTACTCGGACACGCCGAGCGCCAGATCGACGCGGCCGGCCAGCGTCGCGAGCTCCTCGCGGCCGCGCGGCGGCGAGGCGGATAGATCCCGGCGTCGAACGGCGCGAAGAAGCGCGCCGGCGTGACGTTGTGGTAGTAGAGGACGCGCGCGCCCGGCAGCGTGCGCAGCGCCTGCGACATCGGCGAGGGCAGCGCGAAGTGGAGCATCGTCACGTCGCCGTCGCGCGACGCCGGGTCGCGCCACGGCCGAATCGTCGTCCGCGCAGGTCGTCGTCGATCGTGCAGCGCGAAGATGTCGGACTCGTGCCCCCACGCGCGGAGCAGATCGCGCAGGCGCCGCGCGTGGTCGCCGACGGCGTCGCCGCGGTGCGCCGCGGGCACCCACTGGTTGATGATCACCGGCGCGTCCGTTCTCGTCGCCGCTGCCCGGTCCCACGTCGGCGACCTGGCCTTCGCGCCTCGGGCAGCGCGCGGAACGCCGCCGGCCGGTACTGCCGGAGCTCGTCGAGCTCTTCGGCCAGCCGCAACTGCCGCCAGAAGTCGTACGCTGACGCGGCGCGGGCGGCGCCGCGGTCGCGGCGAGCGCCTGCTCGACGAAGCCGAGCACGAGTGCCGGCGAAGTCCTGCGCCCGCAGCCGCGCGAGCGCGGCGTCCTGCGCGCCGAGCACCCGCGTCCTCGAGCGTCGTGGTCGGTCGACGATCGCGTCGCATCGAGCGCGCGCGACGCGCCGCGGGTCGTGCGATGTCGTACAGCACGCCGCCGCCGTCCATCGTCGCGGGAACGGCCGTCGCGGCGTAGGCGAGGACCGGCACGCGCTTGTAGAACGCCTCGACGAGCGGCACGCAGAAGCCTTCGTGCTCGCTGGCGCAGAGGAACACGTCGGCGACGTCGTAGAGCGCCGTCAGCTCCTCGTTGCGTGACCTGGCCGAGGATGTGGACGTCCGGCGACGCCCAGCCGCGCGATGAGCGTGCTGCAGCTGCGCGAGGTAGCCTTCGAAGCCGCCGTACGACCCGGCGAGCAGCAGCCGCGCACGCGGGTTGTACAGCGTCTGGTAGACGTGGAACGCGCGGATCAGCGTCGTCGGGCCGCTTGTTCGGGATCGAGCCGCCCGACGAACAGGATGTTCGTCCACTCGTCGTCGTACGCGTCGGAGACGCGCGCGTTCGGCGCGCGACGTCGAGGTGCGCGAAGTCCGGGACGACCGGGCAGCACGGCCGTCGGCGGGAAGCCGAGCGCCTCGAGCTCCTGCCGGTTGAACTCCGAGTCGCCGAGCGCCAGGTCGCAGCGCGAGCGGTACGCCAGCAGCTCGCGCCGGCCGTGATAGCACTGCCGCACGAGCTGATCGTGGACGCCGAGGAAGTACTCCGGCGGCGTGATGTTGTGGTAGACGAGCATCATCCGCGCCGGCAGCGCGTAGGCCGTGCGCGACGCCCGCGATCCGAGCGAGAAGTGGTGGATCAGCAGGTCGTCCGGGCCGATCTCCGTCGACCATGTCGCGGTAGTCGACGGTCAGATCCTCGAGCCGCGGGTCGGCCGTCTCGACGATGATCTCGGAGTCGAAGCCGGCGCCGCGCAGCGCGCGGTGGATGCCGAGCACCTCGTGGCCGATCGCGTCGCCGTAGCCGAGCGTCGCGAGGATCTGGTGCACGCGGCGCGCCATTCAGCTCACCACCGGGCCGGACGGCAGGCGCATCGACGATCCGCGCGCGCCGGGACGGCAGCGTCGCGCGCGGCGGCGCGCGAACCAGCCGGGCAGCGGCTCGACGGCGCGGCCGGCGCGGGCTCGCGCTTCAGCCGATCGAACATGTCGAGGTACTTGCGCTCGATGACCGGCCACGCGTAGTGCCGCCGGAAGAACTCGCGCCCGTTGCGGCCGAGGATCGCGCCGAGCGGACCGGTGGCCTCGAGCGCGTACAGCGCCTCGACGAACTCCTCGAACGTCTCGTAGTACAGCCCGCCGTTGCTGCGCACGCACTGGCCGCGCAGCACGTCGCAGCGGCCGTTGGCCAGCACCGGCCTGCCGAGCGCCCACGCTTCGAGCGCGACCATCGACAGGCTCTCGAACTGCGACGGCATGATCAGCACGTCGGCGGCGGCGAGCGCGTCGAACTTGTCCTCGTCGGACAGAAAGCCCAGGTGGCGGATCCGCGGGTGCGTCGGGACGTCGAGCACCTTCGATCCGACGAGCACCAGGTCGAGCCCGTGCGGGTGCATCGCCGCGTAGCGCTCGAAATGCGAGAACAGCTCGTCGCAGCCCTTGTTCTCGTCGATGCGGCCGATGTAGATCGCGAACGGCCGCTTGATGCCGAACTTCTTGCGGAATCGCCAGGGCTGCGTGCGGTCGGGAATGTCCGAGCCGACGCCGACGACCACGCCCGGGCGCCGTCGCTGCCGGCTGACGGCCGTGAATCATCGCGCGCTCCTCGAACGAGTTGTACATCACCGCGCGCACGCCGCGGAAGATCGGCCCGAAGATCGCCAGGCCGATCGCCGGGATCGCGCTCGGCCGTCGGGACGAGCACGGCCTTGCCCGGCACCGCGCGCGCGCCGTGCCAGGCGTGGTAGTAGCGGTAGCTGAAGAACACGAAGAAGTCGAACGCGTCGCGCGACGCGGCGATGTGCCGGACCAGCGCCGGGCTCGTCGGGCCCTTCGCTGTCGAGCCAGCGCCAGCTCGTCCGCGAGCGAGTGCGGCTGCTCGAAGACCAGCGTGCGACCGCCGGCCGAAGTCGTTCGATGTCGCGCGGGCGCGACACGGGGAAGCGGCGCACGCGCGACGCCGTTGACGTGTCCTCGCCCGGCCGGCAGCTCGTTCTTCCACGTGATGTAGTCGCGCGCGCACGTGGTCAGGACCTCGACCTCGGCGTGCCGCGCCAGCCGCTCGGCGATGTAGCGCGCGTGCAGCTCCGCGCCGCCGTTGATGTCCGCGCCGTAGCGCTGGACGACGACCGCCAGCTTCACTGATCGGCTGCTCCGTCATCCGGGTCGTCGTCGCCGCCGTCGTCGTCGTGGCCGTTGGCGTCCGCCGGCCCGGTGTCGGCCGCACCGCCGAAGCCGGCCGGCCGCGATCCGTCGCCGCCGCTCGCCGCTGGCCCGGCCGCCTGCGTGCGATCGGCCATGTTCTGGCCAGGCCGACGCCGCCGGCGCCGCCGGCGCCGCCGGCCGCCGCCGTCCGGCCGTCCGCGCGTCGGGCCGCGCGCCTCGGGCCCGGCGCCCTCCGGCCGGCGCGGACTCGGCCGGATGCCTCGACCGTCCGGCCGTCGCCGGCCGGCCGCGAGTCGCTCTCGCCGCCCGTGGGCGTGGACGAGGGCGGCGCGAGGGCGCGGGCGCCGACGCTGACCGGTGGCTGGCTGCGCCGGACGCCGGCCGCGCCGGGCCGGTACTGCACGACGCTCTCGAGCGCGCGGCCGCGGCGCTCGTCGAAGTCCAGCCGGCTCGACGAGCGACTCGACGCGCATCTTGAGGTTCTGCACTTCGATGCCGAGCCGCGTGATCTCGAGCACGAGGTTGTGGATCACCTCGTAGTAGCAGCGGGTCCATCTCCTCGCGCTGGCGGAACGCCGGTGGTTCAGGCGTTGACCTCCGCCTGGATGTGCAGCGCCTCGACTGATGCGGATTCGGGTTGAAGAACAGCTTCAGGATCGGCTTGAGCAGCTTGCGGATGAACCGCAGCGTAGCCGCGGTGCGTCTCGTAGAGCGTCGTGTCCTCGAACGCGAAGTTCGGCGGCGCGCGGGCTGACGATCGCGGTGCTTGCGGAACTGCTCGACGCAGGTCGGAGCGGACGCCGCGCGGGTCGAGGAACTTCTCGAGCTTGACGTTCGCCAGCTCGCTGATCTCCGCTTCGGTGTAGTCGACGCCGCGCTTCTCGCGGATGCGCGCGCGGATCTGCCGCATGATCTGCTCGACGTCCACGTAGTCGGAGCGAACGTGAAATCAGACATGTCTGCTCATTAGAGAGCTTCGCGTCGTCCTGGCCTTCGCTCGCTGGTTGGCGCGCCGCCGGCTCCGCCGAATTCCGGCGCTTCCTGTGATGCACGTCGCCGAGGATCCCGAGCGACCGGCTCGAGCGCCCGCAGCGCCCGTGCGCTTCGATCTCGCGCGCCGTCGCTCGGAACCGACGCGGATAGCCGCGGTCGTCCGGCGTCGACGTGCTCCCAGTTCCGGAACAGCCGCCCCCACGGGCTTGCGAGGACGTCGTGCATCGCGCGCTTCGCCTTGAACGGGATACCAGAAGCTGTCGTGGTAGACGACGCTCGCGATGTACGCCCAGGGCGCGAGCAACGTCTTGAGCGACCACTCGACCGGCTTCTTCAGCGGGCCCCAGTAGATCTGGTGCTGCATCGCGCGACGCGAACGTCATCTTCTTGAACGGCCCGTCGAAGTGCCAGTTCTCGCGCCGCGCGCCGACTGGTCGCCGACGATCTCGATGTCGCGCGGGTCGCCGCAGCCGAGGCCCAGGTCGTGCGCCAGGCGGATGAACTTGATCGGACAGCGGGTCGAAGCCCATCAGCTTCGCCGCGACGGCGTCGATCGCCACCTGGTCCGCGCTCGCGAGGATCACGTTCTTCACGTGCGGCACCATGCAGCGCGGGCCGGGGCCGTCGCCGGCGAACGTGCCGTCCATCACCGCGAACACGCCGCGGTGGATCTTCTTCTGGATCATCAGCAGGTCGACGAGCGTCTCGTGGATCACCGGGTGCGTCCAGTGGCGGTGCTCGTTGAGCAGGCCGCCGAACGCGTTCTTCATCGCGCCGGTGGTCGTCGTGAAGACGTGCGTCTTCACGGTCGGCAGGTGGATGATGTTCTCGCCGATGAAGCGCTTCGGGATCATGAAGCCCTTCGGGTAGACCTCGTTCAGGCAGAGGAACTTCTTCGTGAGATCGCCGACGGCGTCGCGGATGTTGATCCACTCCTCGCCTTCGTAGAGGTGGACGTTGCGCAGGCCGTGCGCCTCGACGACGTTGATCTGCTTGTTCTCGCGCTCGCCGAGGTGCGCGTCGATGACGACGGTGCGGTTGTGGCAGGCGTGGATCAGCGTCGGGTCGTAGCCGTCCTGCTTCATCGCGCGGATCACGCCCTCGAGCTGCCACGGCGTCGTCGAGCTGCCGGGGAAGAAGAAGTGCCAGGAGATGTTGACCTTGAGCGCCGTGTCGGCGTCCTTGCGCGATGACGTCCTGGTAGCCGGCCAGGTTCATCAGCGCGTGGTAGTCGGCGCAGCACCGTGGCGGGCGACGTGCGGAGGATGGCGACTTTCGATCGTGGGCATCGTGGTCCGATCAGAGCCAGGCGCGGCGTCGTGACCAGGATCCGTAGATGATGACGCGACCGCGCGCCCACAGCGCCACGCAGACGAGCAGCGGCCGGTCGGTCAGCAGCATGTCGGACGGGCTGCCCCCGCCGTCGCGCTGGTGCACCAGATAAAGGTACCGGAAGATGCCGTAGAGCGGAAACGGCACCGTCAGCGAGCAGATGGTCCGTGTGGAACTTCTGCACCGTTTCGGGGCTGATCGTGTAGAACGCGTAGGCGAGCAGCGTCGAGGCCGTGACGACGCCGATCATCTGATCCAGCAGGTACGGGCTGTACTCGGCGAGGATCGGCCGGTGGCCGCGTCGCGCCGTCGGCCAGCAGCGACCAGCTCCGCGCGGCGCTTGCTCAGGGCGAGGAACAGCGCCAGCAGCAGCGTCAGCAGCAGCAGCCAGTGGCTGATCGGCACGTCGATCGCCACGGCGCCGCGCGTACGGCCCGCAGCACGAAGCCGATCGCGATCGTCAGCACGTCGAGGATGACGATGTGCTTGAGCGACGCCGAGTACAGCGCGAGCAGCGCCAGATAGATCAGCGCCGACGACGGCCGAACTGCCGGCTGAGCGCAGAACGCCGCCGCGAGCGCCGACGCGCCGCGAGCACGACCGCCGTGCCCAGCGCCACGCCGGGCGAGACCGCGCCCGGACGCGATCGGGCCGGTGGCGCTTGATCGGGTGCAGCCGATCCGCCTCGCGATCCGCGCACGTCGTTGACGAGGTAGACCACGCCCGACAGCAGCGCAGAAGACGACGAACGCGACCGTCGCGCTCGAGCGACCGACGTCGGATCGCAGCAGCCGCTGCGCCGAAGATCAATCCGGCGAAGACGATGCAGGTTCTTCGTCCACTGCGTGCGGACGCAGCGACAGCAGCAGGTTCGACGCGAACGACGCGTGCCGCGAGCGTCGTCGCCGGCCGGAGCGCGGAAGCGCCGGGCTGGCGGGTGAGGCAGGGCTGTCGGGCCATGAGCGGGGCGGTCGATGCCGCGCCGTGCGCCTGGCGAGCTATTTGAAGCTCTTCAGCGCGTCCGGCTTCGGTATCGAAGGTCTCGAACACCGTCAGCAGCTTCGTGATCGACAGCAGATCGGTGATCCGCTTCGTCAGGTTGACGCAGCTTCAGCTGGCCGCCCTGGCGGCTCACGGTCGTGTAGGTCCGCACGACTTCGCCGAGGCCCGCGCTGTCGATGTAGGGGACGTCCTCGAGATTCAGCAGGATGCGCTTCCGGTCCTGCTGGATGAGCGAGTTGATCTTGTCCTTGAGCAGCTCGTCGCCCTCGCCGAGCGTGATCTTGCCCTTGAGGTCGAGAATCGTCACCTCGTCGACGACCCGTTCCTCGATCTGCATGCGTAACTCCTGACCGTTCGTGCCCGCGTTGGCGGGGATGCCTGAAAAAGAGCCCTTAGTCTAGTGGCCGGAGGTTGGCTTCTGCAAGCCATCCATTGCGGTTCCGCGGTTCCGCGGTTCCGGGGTTCCGGGGTTCGCGCGGCGACCTCCTGCGGAGAGGCCCTCGGTCCGGGTCTGCCGCCCCCAGTCCGAAGGCCCTTGATTCCTGCCTAGTCCGCTTCCCGTCGCTGCTTCTTCCGCGAACGCTTGCGGGCGAGAGCCTGTTTGGCCCGGCGTTTGTCCCCGGGCTTCAGGTAAAAGGAGTGTTTCTTGATGTCCTTGATGATGTCTTCCTGCTGCACCTTCCGCTTGAAGCGGCGAAGCGCGCTTTCAATCGACTCACCTTCCTGAATCTTCACTTCTGCCAAGGCTCGACACCCCCTTTCCTGGCGGATTGCGGCCCTGCGCCCCCCGAAGGGGACAGGCCAACACTGAAGCGTAACACGTCGCAGCCCGGCACGCTCCCCAGCGTAGAATCGCAGGATCATGCGGATTCTGGTCCTGGGCAGCGGGGGTCGGGAGCACGCCCTGGCCTGGCGGCTCAGCCGGGACCCCGAAGTTCGCGAGGTCGTCGTCGCGCCCGGCAATCCGGGCATGACGGCCGTCGCCCGCCTTGCCTCCCTCGACCTCAACGCCCAGGACGACGTGCTGGCGCTGGCCGAGAACGCGCGCATCGACCTCACCGTCGTCGGGCCTGAAGCGCCGCTCGAGCGCGGCATTGCCGACGTCTTCCGGCGGGCCGGTCGCCCGATCGTCGGGCCGTCGGCGCGGGCGGCGGCGCTCGAGTGCTCCAAGGCCTTCGCCAAGCAGTTCATGGCGCGGCACGGAATCCCCACGGCGCGCTTCGCGTACCTGCGACACGATCGGCGACGCCCTCGACGCAGTCGCCGGGCCGTCGTTCGGCTTTCCGGCCGTCGTCAAAGCTGACGGGCTCGCGGCCGGCAAGGGCGTCGTGGTCGCGCGCGACCGCGAGGAAGCCGAAGACGCCGTCCGCGCCGCAATGCTCGAACGCCGCTTCGGAATGGCCGGCGCGCGCCTCGTGATCGAGGAATGTCTGACCGGACCCGAGGTGTCCGTGTTCGTCCTGGCGGATGGCCGGCGTGCGGTGCTCCTGGGCGCTGCGCAGGATCACAAGCGCCTGCTGGACGGCGACGAGGGGCCGAACACCGGCGGCATGGGCGCGTTCGCGCCGAGCCCGCTCGCGACGCCGGCGCTGATGACGTCCGTGCTGTCGTCGATCGTCCAGCGCGTCCTCGACGGCATGCGCGCGGAGGGCGATCCCTACCGCGGCTTCCTGTATGTCAGTCTGATGCTGACGCCAGACGGCCCGAAGGTGATCGAGTTCAACGTGCGCTTCGGCGATCCCGAGGCGCAGGTCGTGATGCCGCTGGTGAAAGGGCGATTCGCTCATGTCCTGCTCGCCGCGGCCAAGGGCGCGCTGGGCAGCGACACGATCGAAGCGACCACGGATCGCGCCGTCGGCATCGTGCTGGCGTCGCGCGGGTATCCCGGGACACGTCGAGACGGGGCAGACGATCCAGGGGCTGGACGAGGTCGAGAAGATTCCCGGCGTCCTCGTCTTTCACGCCGGCGACGCGCTCGCGCGGCGGTCAACTGGTGACCGCAGGCGGCCGCGTGATGACGGTCGTCGGACGCGGGCCGACGTTCGAGAAGGCCATGGCGCGCGCCTACCAGGCCGCGACGACGATCAAGTTCGACGGGATGCAGTACCGCCACGACATCGGGAGGAAGGCGATTTCGGCATGACGCGTATCGATGTGTTGATTCTGATGGGATCGGATTCGGACGCCGCCGTGATGAAGGGCGCGGGCGACGCGCTGACCGAGCTGGGCCTCGCGTGGGAGATGACGGTGGCGTCGGCCCACCGATCGCCCGCGCGGGTGATGAAGCTCATCGCCGACGCGCCGGGGCGGGGCGTGAAGGTGTTCATCGCCGCCGCTGGCGCGGCCGCGCATCTGGCCGGCGTCGTCGCCGCGCACACGACGCTGCCCGTCATCGGCGTGCCGATCGATTCCTCGGCGCTGAACGGCCTCGACGCGCTGCTCTCGACCGTGCAGATGCCGCCCGGCGTGCCGGTCGCGACCGTCGCGATCGGCAAGCCCGGCGCGACCAACGCCGGCGTCCTGGCCGCGCAGATGATTGCGCTGGCCGATCCGGCGCTCGCCTCGCGCCTGGTCGAGTACAAGAAGAAGCTCGAAGCGAAGGTCGAAGCCGCGGCCGCGCGGCTCGTCGCCGCGCAGGGACAGTAAGGTGGCCGAGCCCATCCTGCTGGCCTGGAGCGGCGGCAAGGACAGCGCGCTCGCGCTGGCGGAACTGCGCCGGACGCCCGCGTATCGGCTCGCGGGCCTGCTCACGACCGTGACGCCGGCCTTCGACCGCGTCAGCATTCACGGCGTGCGCCGGTCGATCCTGCACGCGCAGGCCGCCGCCCTGGACCTGCCGGTCTTCGAAGCCGAGCTCTCGGCCAACTCGTGCAACGCGGAGTACGACGTCGTCTGGGGCGAGGCGATCGAGCACGCCCGTGAGGCGCTCGGGCCGATCGAGCGCGTGGCGTACGGCGACTTGTTCCTCGACGATGTGCGCCGGTACCGGGAGGAGCAGAGCCTGAGGCTCGGCTACACGCCGCTCTTCCCGTTGTGGCGCAAGGACACCGCCGAGCTGGCGCGCCGGTTCGTGCAGGACGGCTACGAGGCGTACGTCACGTGCGTGGACACGGCGCAGCTCTGCCCGACGTTTTCCGGCCGGCGGTACGACGCGCAGTTCCTGGGCGACCTGCCGGCGTCGGTCGATCCCTGCGGCGAGCGCGGCGAGTTTCACACCTGCGTGGTCGGCGGCCCGCTCTATGCGACGTCGATTGCCGTGACCGTGGGCGAGCGGCGGCGCTGCGCGGAGCGGTTCGAGTACTGCGATCTGGTGCCAGCGTGAAGAGGATCGCGCTCGCCGCCGCGCTCATTGCGGCGCTGGCGAGCGCCTCGGTCGGAGCGCGCCAGGGCACGCCCGCGCCAACCGGCGCGATCAGCGGCACGGTGACCGACGCCTCGTCGGGGCTCCCGCTGGCCGCGGCCACGGTCACACTGATGCGAGGCCGTGACGTCGTGCGATCTCAGCCAGCCGATCGGCAGGGACGCTTCGTCTTCGTCGAGCTGCCGCCTTCTGCCAAGTACTTCGTGCGCGCGCAGTTCACCGGCTTCTCGACGGAGTTCGCCGGCGCCAGTGCGGCCGGCGATCCCGGCCGGTCGATCACCGTCGCCGATCGCGGATGGGTCAAGGACGTCGCCATTCGCTTGTACCACGGCGGGTCGGTCACCGGCACCGTCAGCGACGAGCGGCACGAGCCGGTGATCGACGCGTTCGTCACGCTCCTTCAACGCGTCGCCGTGTCCGGGCACTTCTTGTGGGCCAGGCGGGGAATGGCCCGCACCGACGATCGCGGATTCTACGCGTTCCAGAACTTGCCGACGGCAGCGTATGCGGCCTGCGTGCCGATCGTGCATTCGTCGGTGCCAGCAGACTTCGAGAACAAGTCGATTACGGTCGACGTCACCGCTGCCGGACAGGTTCGCCAAAGCGTGCCTGAGCCCACGGAACGGCGCGGAGATCTTCACATCCTGCTTGGAAGATATCCGTCCGCAGGGACCGCCTCTGGAACGAATCGGGTGAGCTATCGGCCCGTCTGCCAGCCCGACCTGCTTGCCGGCGCCGAGCTCGAGGGCACGACCGTCGGCGTCGGCGAGACGGGCGTGATGGATCTCGAGCTCCGGCCCGTCAGGACGTTCGTCGTCTCCGGCCGCATTGCGGGGCCGCCGGAGAGCTATGGCGGCGCAGTGTTGCGCCTGCTGCCCGCCGGAGCCGGTTACATGACCGGCAGCGGCAGCGAAGTCGCCACGACCGTTCCACGAGCGGACGGCACGTTCACGTTTCCGGACGTTCCACGCGGCGCGTATCGAATCGATGTCCGGCGCAGCCTCGGCGAGTTGATCTTCTCCGGTGGCCAGAACGACTGGCTGCTGCCCGCGGCGCCTGGACTGATCTTCACGCGAATGCTCTCCGTCGCCGTGCCCCAGACGTCCACCGAGGGGTCGGAGGGATTGATGGTGAGATCGTGGGACAAGTCAGATCAGCCGGCCTATCGGGGAGAGGCGCCGATCGACGTCGGCGGCGACCTGTCTGACGTCGTCGTGCCCATGCAGCTCCCGGGGCGGCTTGTCGCGCGGCTGTCCTGGGAAGACTCCGACGATACGTCGCAGCCCCTCTCGGTCAGGGTCGATCCAGCCTCGGGGGACCCTGCTCTCGCTCTCGCATTTGGCGCGGTCTCGCTCTCGGCCACCGACCTGAAGGCGGGCACGTTCACCTTGCCCAACCTGCCCGCAGGCCAGTACGTCGTCACGTTGACGGATTCGGCGGGGACGTGGAGCGAGCGGTCGATGATTTGGCGCGGTCAGGAGTGGAGCGACCGGCCCATTGACGTCGGTGGAGGTGACGTCGAGCTCGCGTTCACCATGACGCGCAAGCAGGCCGTTGTCACCGGGTCGGTCGCCGGGGGCGACTCGTCGATCGCGAACGCAGTCACGGTCCTCGCGTTTCCCGCCGACCGTCAGCGATGGACGTCGTTCGGGCTCAGGCCGAGAACGTTCGCCGTCGGAAACGCGAGTGACACCGGTCACTACCGCATCGCCACGCTGCCCGCCGGCGATTTCGATCTGGTTGCGGTCGCCGGCGCCGCTCGCGGCGACTGGCAAACGCCGGCATTTCTGGAGAGGGCATCAGCTTTGGCCGTGCGCGTCAGCCTGCGCTGGGGCGACCAGGCGACCGCCAATCTCTCCGTCGTGGATCTCGGCGGCGGCCGATGATCACCCGGTTTCGCGCGCTGACGTGGCTGGTCGTGGCCGGAACGGCGCTGGCGACGGCCGTGCTCGCGAAAGGTGAGGGCGCTGCCGTTGCCGGACGCGTCGTGGCGTCCGCCGATCACCAGACCCCCATCGCCCGGGCACTCGTCAGCGCGATCGACAACGCCGGCGGGCAACAAGTGGTCGAGAGCGGAGAAGACGGCCGGTTTGAGTTTCCGGCCCTCGATTCGGGCCTGTATCGGATCAACGCGTCGAAGGCCGGGTACCTCACGAGCGAGTACGGCGCACGCCGGCCCGGCGGGGCGGGCACCGCAATCACGATTCGGAACGGCGACCGAGCGGTGCCGGATCTTCTCATCGCGATGTCCCGAGGCGGCGTGCTGACGGGCGCGGTGCGATGGGAGGACGGCCGGCCGGCGGCCGGCGTGTCGGTCACCGCGATTCGGCGTCGAGCCGCCGCCGCGGAGAAGCCGGTTCTGGCTGTTTCCCGGCTGGACGGAACGTTCCGAGTGTTCGGCTTGACGCCCGGCGACTACCTGCTGGTCGCCAACCCGACGAACGTCGCGCCAGTGTCGGATAACTTGACCGACGACTACGACGGCCTGTTGACCCAGTTGCGGAACGGCGTGCGCGAGAAGTTTTCACACGTTTCGAACGCCGACGGACCCCGCGTGCACGTGTACGCGCCGGTCTACTTTCCCGGAAGCACCGTTGCGTCGCCAGCGGACTGGATCGACGTCGGGCCGGAGGAAGTTCGCTCCGGTCTGGACTTCGCGATCCCGTCCGTGCCGATCGTCGGGTTGCAGGGCACGATCCAGGGTGACCGCGAGGCGCTTTCGTCGTGCGTCGTCGAGGTGATTCGCCGCGACCCGCCGTCCTGGAGCCTGCCCTTCGGTCGTCCCATGACCATGCCGGTGATGCCCGACGGACGTCTCGGCGCGGGCGGCGTGCCGCCGGGTGAGTACGTGATCAACGCTCGATCGGGCTCGGGCGCGAGCTGGGGCCATGCGGCATTCGAGGTGCCGTCCGGCGTCCCCAGCGTGAGGATTGCGGTGCCGCTGGTTCCGGCCGCCACAATCGAGGGTCGGGTGAGCCAGCCCGCGGGCGAGCCTCCTGACCGCGTCGGCCGCTGGAAGGTCGTGCTCGTCGGGGACGACGTGACGACGCCGGCGAGTCGGCTGATCAACTCGTTCTCCGCGACATCGCAGCCCGACGGGACGCTGACGTTCGAGCACGTGGCCCCGGGGCACTACTCGGTGCTGGTTTCTCCCGCTGACGGATCGACGCTCGTGGCGAGCGACGCGATCGTCAACGGCGTGAGCGTGCTCGATCGCGGCATCGACCTGGCACCCGGGGCTGTCAGTCAGATGGCGGTGACACTGAGCGCGCGATTCACCGAGCTCGGGGGCGCGGTCGAACTCCCGGCGGCCGCCGATCCTACGGACTACGTGCTCGTTGTCTTTCCTCGGGGCGAGGAGTGGTGGTCCGTTCCGCGCCGCATTCGTTCGCAGCCGCTCGGCGTCGATTCGCGCTTCGACGTGCGCGGACTGCCGGAGGGCGCGTATCGCGTGGCGCTGGTCGTGGACGTCGAGGCGGCGGATCTCGCTGACGTCAACTTCCTGCGATCGCTCGTGCCCGCGTCAGTCGCGGTGGATCTGCGGGCGGGGCAGATGACGAAAGAGAATCTGCGGGTGGTGGGGCGGTACCTGGCCGTTCATCCATCCATCCATCCATTGGGATCGACGACGTCGTTTGCCATCGCGTCGAGAACGTATTGGATGTCGGCGGCGGAGAAGCCCGCGCGCTCCGCGTGACGGCGCAAGGCGGCCAGGGCCCGGTCGCAGCGGCCGTAAATGGCTTTGATCGTCGTCCGGTGCGCCGCAGCGAGCGTGGCAAAGCTCTCGCCGAGCCGGTAGCGCCGGTAGATGAGCAGTCGCGCACCTGGCGGCAATTCGCGGAACGCGCAGGCGAGCGTGCGGCTCAGACGCGCGGCGAGAACGGCCGCATCATGGCTGCTCAGCTGTTCGTCGCAGTGTTCAGTCGATCGGTGCCCGATCGACAGCCGCGCTTGCGAGTCAAGACCAAGCACCCGTGATGCACGACGCCTCTCCGGTCGTCGGTCGTTGACCCCCACGAGGTGTCGGATGATCGTGAACAGGTACGAGTCGAGCGCGGCCCGGCCGGCAAACCGGCCGAACACCTCCTCGGCGTGTACGAGAATGAAACAGCGCGCCTCCTGTCGAAAGTCTTCGAGGTCCGCACCGCGAAGGCGGAAGCGCGCCGACACCATGCGGATAGCCCGCTCGATCTCACGCGCGTGAGCCAGGAAGGCCTTGTGAGGCGTCATTGCCATACGTCGGTCGGGATGTATGGGATATTGCGCCGCCGGCGAAGCCGAGTCAATGGTCCGCATCAAGAATTTGTTTGTATAGCAAGTTATTCATGCGACAGAAGTGATCACGTGAGATCGTCGGCAAAATAAAGTTGTGCAAGACTCGGGGAAACCGAAACGGAGCTGCCTCTAACTACTACAGGAAGCGCAAAGGTTTGGATCCACCGTGGGCGCCAGTGGACGACAGAATCTGAGCGGCCGAGCTTCACCGCTGGTACCAACGGGAGCGCTCTTGGGCCAGAGCCTCCAGCTGTTGGCCCGTTCATCGCGCGCAATCGAAACTGCGTTCTGGCTCGCAGGGTGAGGAAGCGACATGGAAACACGCGCAACCGATAGTGCGCGAGGGGGACAAGGACACCCGTGGCGGACTGCGCTGGAAACAGTGTCGACGCTATGTGTCATCGGGCTGTGCGTCACTCTGATGACGCTGGCGGTACGTCAGATGTTAGGGTCGGAGCATGGCCAGACAACTGAACAAGCTGGCGATACCCAAAGACCTGGCCAAGCCACAGCACGCACCGGGCCACCACACCCCGGATTGCCCCTTCCATCAGACCCGCTCTCGCTTGATGGCGCCATGCTTCGGGGACAACGAACCGCCAAGGCTGCGATTGTTGAGTTCACGGACCTGCAGTGCCCCTATTGTGGTTTGTTCGCCAGAGAAACGCTGCCCCGAGTTCTGCGCGAGGACGTAGATACGGGCAAAGTTCTCTTTGCACTTCGTGAATTCCCTCTTGAGTCGATCCATCCATTCGCCCTCCACGCGGCGGACGCGCTCGAGTGCGCCGGTCTGCAGGGCCGGTTTTGGGAAATGCATGACGCACTGTTTGCCGATCAGTCTCATTTGGACGATACGAGTCTGGCGCGTCAGGCAGATGCGTTGGGAATCAACGGTGCGCGGTTTCAAGCATGCCTGAACGGTCGAGTGTCGGACAAGGTCAGGCTCGATACGAGTAGCGGCCGTGCTGTAGGGGTCTCTGGCACCCCGACCTTCTTCATTGGAAGGCTGGAGGAAGGCAAGGTCAAGACGGCGGTGCGTTTGGCTGGCGCGCAGTCGTGGGCCCAGATAGCAGCCGCGTTGGACCGGTTGCTCGCGAACAAGTAGGCGCAGGCGCCAGGTTCTCCGAAGTCCGATCTTGCACGCAGGAAGGAAGGGATGATGTCTACGAAAACAAAGGTCGTGTTTCTGATCGCGGTTTCGTGGTGGCTGTTGGTCGGCCGTCACGGCGAGGTGTATGGCTGGACGGGCGATCAGGCCGTCCAGTTCTGCGACACAGTTTGCGGCTCGACAACCGACTGTAACGAAAGTTGTTACGTCGATCAGTTCCATTTCGATCAAGATCAGCCCACGACCTGCTTCGAGTACGGTGACTACGCGATTCCCTGTTGCGGCGACGGGATCTGTGACATCGGAAGCGGCCAGGAGATGGGTTCATGTAATGACGATTGTGGGTCATCGTGCTCACTCGACGACTCATGTGCGGAATGCGATCCTGAAGCTCAAACCGGCTGCGATTCCGGTGAGATCTGCAACAACGACGGCTATTGCGTTCCTGCTCCGTATTGCGACGCCAGCGGCTGTGGAAATCCGAGGGAACCGCCCGAGTGCTACGAAGACTTCTGCAACAGTGACAATGACTGTTGCTCCGGAGACTTCTGCTTCGGGAACGTTGACGGGTTCGGAATGGGCATCTGCGCCGCGCACATTTTTGCGGCGCCTCGCTAGCCGAGCGCGTATTCAGGACAGCCTGGGCAGGCTGGCGTTCGCCATTAATCGTGATCGACCGTCGCCGTATCTTGCTCGTGTTGAAGAGACCATACGCTGGCATTTGTGCATTAGTTGTCACTGCGGCGTCATGCGGCGGTGGTGGCGGTACACCCGTCGCGCCGCCGCCGCTAACAGGCTCGGAGTCACTTTCAGGCACAGTTGTAACGAACCAGACAGGCACACCTGTCGGCGGAGCAGTACTCACATTTACTCTGACGGGACGGAGCAGCACAACCACGGCTGCGAACGGGCAGTTCTCCGTTACGGGCGTTCCGTTAGGGGACGTCACGGTTTCAATCGAGAAAGGGGGCTATCTGACGCGCTACTCGCATGTCAACGTGACCGAGTCGCGGTCGGACGTGTCGGTCGACGTGATTTCATCCGCTCCGCCGTTCGACTTGGCGTTCTATCGCCAACTGGCCCGCAATGGTTACGAATCTCCCGCGCGTCTCCAACCGCTGAACCCGTGGACGGTGGCGCCAAGCTTCTACGTCAGGACCATCACCGAGGATGCCGGTCAGCCCATCGAGGACGCGGTGATCCAGGGAATCAGGCGGATCGTCGTCAACAGCGTCCCGGAACTTACTGGCCACCGATTCTCTGTTGCCGCCTTCGAGACCGGCGCGGCAGCTCGCGCCGCAGAGGCAGGCTGGGTCAACGTAGTGTTCTACGGAAGCGCATCAAACATGCCCGGTGGCGAAGCCGGAGGGCGCGCGGTCGTGGGTGCCGATTCAGGCACGATTTCGTTGCTCTACGATCCCACGCCGTGTCCGGTGTGCGTGCCCGCGTGTCCCTCCTTCACCGAGTGGAACATGGATCACGAGATCGTTCACGCGATGGGCTACTACCACACGGCAGATGGTAAGGACTTCCACTCCGCCGATGGTTGCCCGGGCTCAGGACGGCCTGCACGCGTGCAATACCACGCGGCGGTGGTGTACTCCCGAGTGCGCGGTAACACCGATCCCGACACAGACCCCTCAACATTCGCCATGGCGCTGGCGGCGTCGTCAGCAAGTATCTCCGTCGTGTTTTCGTGCCCACTTCCTGCTTGGTTTACTCCTCCGACCAGTCCTCCGAGGGTGTACCGGTGAATACCGTTTCCGGCAGCCGGCTCGAAGACGGCGCGCATACCGCCATCAGCCACGAGCGCCTCGCCAGTGATTCGGCCTGTGTCTGCAGTTTTCGTCCTCGACATGAACCTCGGACGATCACCAGTTCGCGCGGGACGCCATTCGGCGAGTGACCCCTGTGCGGATCTGCTCCGTCGGCCAAGCCGAGTCAATGGTCGCTTCAAGAATTGGTTTGGATAGCAAGTTGTTCATGCGACAAAGTGATCAGGAGATCGTCGCCAAGATAATTTGTGCGAGACCCGGGAAACCGACAGCAATCCTCCTCTTACTACTGCAGAAGGGGAGTTTGTGCATGCGTTTCGGCGTCGGTCTTCTATTGGTCACTCTTGACTCGCGGGAATCTGCGAGTCCGCTGGTTACAACCTCATGCGAACTCAATGCGGACCAGGGGGTTTCTATCGCACTCCGAGGTCCAGATGGGAGCCCGAAGGCACGGTGGTGTCGACCGCCATGTGGCTGGGAGACGGCCAGGCCGCGGCGCCGCGCTGACACCATCTGGAGCGGGTGCTCACATGCCAATTGTGGTTGACACAAACAGTCGCCTGCACACAGCGGCAAACATAATGGTAATCGCGGCCGCCGTCTGCGTAGTCGGCGTCGCTCTGCAAGTAGCACTGACGCGTCGAAACGCCCGGAATCCGACACCGACATACGCCGTCGGCGAGAAGATCAATGCCGTTGACGGCCTGGACTTTCGCGCTGCTTCCACAACGCTTCTGATGGTATTGCGCGAGGACTGTCGCTACTGCCAAGCGAGCCTCACTTTCTATCAGAGGTTGACTCGAACGCTCAAGAGTCTGCCACCTCCTAAGACGCAAATAGTGGTGGCGTCCACGGATACCGCGTCATCACTGTCTGAATACTTGAGTTCCCACCATGTTCTTGCCGACAACGTGGTGCATGTCGAGCCGGGCGAGTTGAGGGTCCCAGGAACACCGTTTCTGTTTCTTGTTGATCAGGATGGAACGGTCAAGCGCGTATGGCGCGGCAAACTTGCGGCTTCTGGAGAACGGGATGTCTTCGCTGCGCTCGGCGTACGAGTGTCGAACTGACCCATAGGAAGGAAAAGGAGACGCTGTATGATTCGCTATCTGTTGGGGCGGTGTGCTTTGCAACTCGCGATGTTGTCCGTAGCCACGGCCGTTCTACTGTGGGCGGCCGATCCCTCTCAAACAGATCACGACCGACGCGATGTCGGTCTCGTGCGGTTACAATCTTGCACGACGTTTAAGGGTGATTACTACACGTATTGGCAGCCCTACTGCAACTTCGATCCGTACACACAGACCTGGACTGGATGTTGGGAAACGGTCCAGACATATTCTTTGGGTGATGGTGTCGAATACTTCGAATGTGACGACCTTCACCCTGAGGACGCCATTTGCATGTGCAGATACTGACCCGGACTTGTGGGCCGAGGCGGAGTCAATTTGACTCGTGCGTTGATGCTCAACGGCGCGGAATGAAGATCGGGCACGTCTGGGTAGGTTTCGATGAGCCTGGACTTATACTCGAAGGTATGCGGGGGTTCCTCTGCCGAGGTGGACTGGGCCTGCTGATCGGCGTCACTTTCGGTCTTTCGGATCCAGGACGAGGTGCGCTGTCGGCAGAACAGCAAGGAGCCCAGGAGACCCAGCAACTCCTCGATAACACTGCACGGACGAAGGCAGAAGAGCTTGGGGCGTTCTTAAAGGGCACCGCACTCGGTTTCCTGGGGCCGGACGCAAGTCGGACCATCACACGGTGGGATCTGACTGTTCGCCAATGGAAACGCGAGAAGGGTGCGGGCGCGGCGCCGCTCTTGGCGGAAGGCGTCCTGTTTGACTGCCTTGGTCGGCTCCAAGGTGTGAGAACGCCACAACTGAGCAGCGAATTGCCCCAACCCGTCTTCGCGGATTCTCGCCGCCGCTCGTCCGGACCGGGCGGCGAAGGCGTTTGATGCCGCCCTAGGCGACCATCGCTCGTCGAAGCGCGGCTGCGCGCCCACCAATTTGCTCGCGCAAGGTTATCCGACTCCGTGCGCGAACTGACGGTTTGAACGACAATGCCCTCATGCCGTTCAGCTATCTGGCGCCTCGCGCGCCGAATCGGCTCAACGAGCCTTGCCCTGCTTCCGGTGTTGAGAACCTGTCTCTCACTCAGCCCGCGGTCCGCCGCGGTGACGATCGGTCTCGCCTCTCTGAGGATCCTTCGGCCGTGCCATTCAATGGTCTTGACCGGAACGACATCTACTACGACTACCCGTGCACGATTCTCACGCCCGGGGTCGAGACCGCTCTGTCGACGCGGATGCGTCGGCTGGTCTTGAAATGAAACGCGGTCTCATTCTCGTGGCGGTCTCTACCAGTCGGGCTCGCCGCCGCGACGCAGCAGGCCCCATTCAGGGCTTCCACCGACTTGGTGCGGCTTGAAGTCAGCGTCACCGATGAACGAGGCGCCATTCGCGGACTCAAGCAGGACGATTTTGTCGTCGAGGATCAGGGCGTCCGTCAGAGTATTCAAATCGTCGAGTCTGCCGATGCGCCGCTCAATCTCGTGCTGGTCGCGCCGCCGCTGCCTGCGGTCGACTACATCCCGCGGACCAGGCTCCCCGCGTGAGCGCTGCGCTGAGCGCGTTTCTCGAGCAGGTCGAGGATAGAGATCGAATTGCTGTTCTCGTAGCTGACGCCCCTCCCACTCGTCTGCGCCCACTCGCATCCGGAAGGCCAGCGTTCGGCGTCGAGGCCTTCACGGGCGGCGTGTACACTGCGGTGTTTCACACGATCGTCGCGGCGCTCGGAGAGTTCGTTCCCACTGATCGGCGCCGGGCGCTTGTTGTTGTCACGAACGCCGCAGATTTTCGTAGCACCGTCAGCTTTGATTCGCTCATAGAAATTGCGGGCCGGCCAGGACCGACGATCGTCATGATTGCGACGCCAGTCACGGTTCATGAAGATGTCCTGACGCGAGCCGTGAGACAAGAACCATACACTGAACGGCTCATGGGAGAAGTGACGGCGCGATTGAGGGGCTCGGTCTTCCCTGCACAGCTCACCCAGCTCGCGCGTAGAACGGGCGGTATCGCCGTCAACCTGGGCAAAGACTCCCCCGCGCAGGCGATGGCGGATACCGTCGCCTGGCTCCGCCACGCGTACGTCATATCGTACAAGCCACCCGCAGGCGAGGGTTGGCACACCGTAACGGTCAAGGTAGATCGGCGGGGTGCAACGGTGAGAACCCGGGAAGGCTACTTCGTTGGCGGCAATGTCTATCCATAGGTAGAAGAGAGTGGACGCTCGGTTGAGCCGGCAGCAATGACGCGCGCGTTTCTTGTCCTTCTGTGCGCGACGGTCGTCGCGCAGGCACCCACGCGCCAGGTGTTTCGCGGCGCGTCGGTCCTCGTGTATGCGGATGCCTGACGACGATAATTACCCTTGACCCGGGCGGACTGACCAGTGCGCCTCGCATGCGAAACGCGTGCTTGCGCCGGCCCAGAATTGGACATAAAATTATGGCCATGTCAGGGAAAAAGGATCGGGCGGTCGTCGGCGCGGCCGAGTTCAAGGCCCGATGCCTCGAGCTGATCGATCACGTGCGGGAGACGGCGGCCGAATACGTCGTGACTCGTCACGGCGTCCCGATGGCCAGGCTCGGCCCGGTGCGGAAGGCCTCGCCGGCCGGATTTGTGGGGTCAATGGCCGGATCGGTACTCGCCTTCGATCGGCCCCTGGATCCGATTCCCGGAGTCTGGATGGCGGACGACGGGGACTGATGCTGCTCGATACGCACGTGTGGATCTGGGCGGCGACCGGCGGCTCGGCGCGCGCACGCGACGATTGCTGAATCGGCAGGCGGCAGCCGGCCGGATACACGTCGCGGCGATCTCGGCATTCGAGATCAGCAGCCTGTGTGCGGCCGGCCGGCTCGTGCTCAATCAGCCGGTCGAACGCTGGATCCGCGATTCCATCGATCGCGGAAACCTGCGCGTGCTCGATCTGACCACGGATGTGGCGATCGACGCCGGCGCGCTTGGCGCCGACATCGTGCCCGATCCGATCGACCGCTTGCTGGTGGCGACCGCGCGCGACCGGGACGTGCCCCTCGTCACGCGCGATCGGCGGCTGCTCGACCTCGCCGCGCGCACCCGGCTCGTCCGCGTTCACGATGCCAGCCGGTGAACGCCGCTCGGCTACGATAATTATCGTTGACATACGATATTTGTCGTAGGTAACATGCCCTCGTGGCCAAATCCCGCAAGCCGACCGACGCCGAGCTTGCCGTCCTCCGGGTGCTCTGGGACCGCGGGCCGAGCACCGTTCGCGAAGTGCACGACGCGCTCGCCGGCGGCCGCTCCGTCGGGTACACGACCACGCTCAAGACCTTGCAGGTGATGCACCAGAAGGGCCTGACCCTTCGCGAGACTCACCGCGGCCTGCACCTGCACCGCGCCCGCCACGCCGAGCAGGACACGCTCCGGCGCATCGTCCTCGACCTGGTCGATCGCGCGTTCGGCGGATCGACGTCCAAGCTCGTCATCCAGGCGCTGTCGAGCCGGCGCGCGTCTCCCGAGGACCTTCGCGAGATCAGGAGGCTGCTCGATGAGTGAGCTGATCGGCAGCCCCGCGATCCAGGCGACCGGCTACGCGCTGGTGGCGTTTCTGTGGCAGGGCGCCGCGATTGGCGTCCTCGCGGCACTGCTCGCGCTGATCCTTCGCCGCGCGACGCCGCAGACGCGATATGCGGTCGGGTGCATCGCGCTCACCGCGATGGCGTTGGCGCCGATCGTGACCGTCGTCTCGCGTCTCGACGATCGATCGCTCGCCGCGTCTCACGAACGCGCCGCGACGCCCGCGACTCCCGCGTCCACCGACGACGCCGGCCAGGTCCTGGGCGCCGGCACACTCGCGAACGATCCGGCCTCGCCCTCCGACGGTCGCCTCGCCATGGTCGTCCTGGTCTGGACCGTCGGCGTGATGCTCGTGGGGCTGCATTTCGCGGGCGGGCGCGTGATGGTGGCCCGTCTTCGCCGGTTCGCCTCGCCGGTGACGAATGCGATTCATCGCGACGCGTTCGATCGGCTGGCGCGCCGGCTTTCGGTCGCGATCGACGTTCAGCTGCTGTCGTCCAGCCGGCTCGAGGTGCCGGCCGTGATCGGCTGGCTGCGGCCCGCGATCATTCTGCCGATCAGCACGCTCGCCGGTCTCTCGCCGTCGCACTTCGAAGCCATCCTCGCGCACGAGCTGGCGCACGTGCGCCGGCGCGACTACCTCGTCAACGTCCTGCAGTGTCTGGTCGAGACGCTGCTGTTCTACCACCCGGCGGTCTGGTGGGTGTCGGGTTGGATTAGGCGCGAGCGCGAGCACAGCTGCGACGACGTCGCGGCGTCGGTGTGTGAGAGCCGCGTGGGGTACGCCCACGCGCTGCGCGCTCTCGAAGAGCTGCGGCAGGTGCCGGTGTCGTTCGCGATGAGCGCGAGCGGCGGCGACCTGCTCGGCCGCATCCGTCGGCTCGTCCACGGCACGCGCGATCCGCTGCCGAACTGGTCCGGAGGTCTCGCCATGATCGTTCCGCTCGTCGCGTTTCTCGCCCTCGGATCGACGGCCGGCGCCGATCGCGTGCAGTCACGGCTTCCCGAGCCGCCGAGTGTCGAACGTCTGGCGGTGCCGCTGAGCCCGGCGGCGGATTCGCCCGGGATCCCCGCGCGTCCCGCGGCCGCGGCCGCTGCCGCGCCGCGCCCGATTGGCGCCACCCGAGTGCAGGTCACGAACGGCGTGACCGGCACCGTGACGGATCAGCTGGGCGGCGTGATCCCCGGCGCGCAGGTCACGCTGCGATCGCGCGCGGGACAGGAGGCGGGCCGGACGTTCACGAACGTGACCGGTGCCTTCGAGCTGATTAGCGTGCCGGAAGGCGACTACGACCTCGTGGTCTCGCTGTCCGGCTTCAAGACCGCGCGGCAGCCCGTGCGAATCAACGCGGGCGTTCGAACACCGGTCGTCGTTCGCCTGCAGCTCGGCAGCGTGTCGGAAGAAGTCGTCGTCGTGGCCCCGGAGACCCGCACACCACCGCCCGCCGGAGCGCCGCCCGCGCTCTTGCAGACCGCGGCCGACTACCGTGCCGCGGCGATGTACTACTACGTTCGCGAAGCTTTTGGCGACGCTGAAGCGATGATCGAGCGCGCCGCCGAGTTGACGCGCGCGGAGAAGTCTGTGGCGGACGCACCGACGGCCGTCGTGCCTGCCGGCGTCGTCCGGGTCGGCGGCTCGGTCAAGGCGCCCCGAAAGATCCTCAACGTGAAGCCCATCTACCCGTCCGCTGCGCTTGCCGCCAACATCGAAGGGGCGGTCACGATCAGCGCGACCATCGATCGCGCCGGCACGGTGAGCGGCGCGGCCGTCACCTCCGCCTCGTCGCCGCTCGACACTGCCGCGCTCGACGCCGTGCGCCAGTGGCTGTTCACGCCGACGGAGCTGGACCGCACGCCGGTCGACGTCGGGATGACGGTGACGATGACGTTCAGGAAGCGCTGAGAGTCCCGGCCCGAGAGCTGGTGAAGCGATCGATTGCCGCGACGAAGACTGTTCTCACTTGAGTTCATCCATCCATCCATCCATCCATCCAGGGCGATCTCGCTCCGCGCCGCAGCTTCGAGCACGTCATGCACTTCCCGAGTCGAGATTCCCGACGCGATCATCGAACGGCGAAGGCTGGCGCGCACGCGATCCCCGCGCCGGTAGATAGACTTTGGTGTCACCCGCCACTCCTTGGCCAATTCCGAGGTGCCGCCTCTCTCAGAGCAGAGACAACGGACGAGTTTGCGGGAGTCGCCCGGCAAACGTCGTAGGGCCGCTCGCAATGACTCCCGAATCCGCTCTGCCGTAGCGTGTGTTTCCGCCGAGGAGATCGTCTGGTCTGGCTGATCCGTCCCCTGAATCGTCAGCGTGCGCGCTGAAGCGTCGACTGAGGGAGCGGCCGTTCGCGCGCGAGCGGCAGGTTGCGAGTGGCAAGGAGTCGACGCGAGGCGAGCGAGGATGGTAACGAGATACGATCGTAGAGCAGCCTCACCTCGGAATCGGCCGAAGATCTTCGATTCGTTCTCCAAGAGAAAGCAGTGCGCCTGTTGCGCGAACTCCTCCGCATCGGCGGGCGTCATGTGAAACCGTGCGCAGACGATTCGAATCGACTGAGCTATCGTCGAGCCGGCACGAGCGTAGTCCGCGTGCAAGATCGTTTCCATGGGGCCTCGTCTTGGGGTGCGGTGGAATCCTGCGCCGCCGTGCGAGTCGCGTCAAGCCATTTCAAGCTGGAACACCGCCGGAAGTTCCCCCGATAGGACAACAGAGGACAATCCGCTTCCGGATTGGAGCGATCAGGCAGACCGTCGCGGCGACCCAGGGGAAAACGCGGAGCCCGGCGCTCTAATTGAGGCGAGTTAGCCGCGCGTGACGCGAAGCGTGGCACGGAGAGGGCAATCTTCGACTTCCCATTCAGTCCAAGGAGGGTATGTGTCACGCATCAAACCGCTCTTGGCTTGGTCCACAATGCTCTGCGGGCTTGCCATAGTGGCAGCTTGCGGTCCGCTTGACATATTCCGGTACACCCAGTACCACTCGGTGTACGCATATACCGCGGTAACGTATTACGGTCCGGAATCTTGGGGCAGTGCGCCCGACGACAAAGATGTGGGAGAAGCTCTACACAGGCAATGCCGATAGTCAGAGCGACATCTATTCCTGGATGAGTTCGAACGCAGGGTCGTACACGGGGGGATTGCCCGGGGAGAACGGGATCAACTCTGACCTCTTCACCGCGGCGCTCGTCCATTTCAGTGGTGCCGCGTACGCCTTTTCGTACGACAGCGGTTCCACCTGCAATGGAGGGCGCAGCTGCCAGGTTCAAGGAATTGCAGATATCCACAGCTCGCTCAAGGAACATGCACCGGTGGCTGTGAAGGTGTACGGCAACATCTACGGCATCGTCAACGAATGGGGCGCAGGTCGCAAGTGCAACTGGCTAGTCGGTTGTCAGCCGTCTTGGGATTTCTATCTCGTCCACGTGCCTGCTTCTGGAGCCGGCTCGGCTCTCTATATCACGGCATCAAACTTCGCAAGCATTTGGTACTCTGGTGGAACCTACTTGTCGGAGGCGTGGTACGTCGAATCATGGCCGCACATGTCGGTGAGCAACAGCGATTTTGCGGACGCGGATGACGTCGCGCTCACCTACTATGGTGATCCGGATCCGCCTGACCCCCAGTACTCCGAAGAGGAAGCTGGTGGTGGTGATGGAGAAGCGCCGCCAATTTTTGCGCCGGTGAAATTCCTCAAGAGTCGCCTTGGAGACCGTGGGGCAAAGGCGGCTCGCGCGGCGCGATTCAGCAATGTTGTTGCGCCGAATCCGTCAAACCGTGACGAGATCATTGCTGACTTTGCGGCGGGCGTGCAGCGCACACACATTTCCAACGTCAAGGGCCTGGAATCCCTGTCGCTGAAGGACCGCCGCCTGAGCGTCGCGTCAATTGACTACGTGGAGTCATTGGACGATCGGTCAGACTACTATCTGCTCACCCTCGCCGACCGTGTCAGCAAGCAACCGTTCGCGCAGGCCAGCCTTTCAGTCGAGGGGCTTCTGCTTGCAGTGAGGAAGGTTGAGAGAAACCCTGTGTCGCCTGTGACGACCGTCAGTCAGGCCACCAAGAAACTGGCTGAGCACTTCGGCAACGTAGTCGAAGGAAGCGTCCATTTGGCTTTCGGCTCCGGCGAATTCGGCTTGACAGAGCTTGACCCGTTCTATGTGGCCGATTCTCCTGATGGAACCTCGCTTGTAGTGACTCCTAACGGAGATACCTATTCCCTTGCGCCCTCGACGACGGTACAGCCGAAGTCTGCTCGTGGTCTGGTGATTCAGGGCAAGAACGGTGTTCTCCTGACCGCGACGCGCCACTAGGGTGGTAACGTCACGCGGCATGGCCCGGACGGGATCGGATCGGGACCATGCCGCGCGTGTCAATGTGACTTGCGTTCCTGCCCACGTAGAGCTTGGAAGAAGACAGTCCCCGGAGGATGTCATTCTTCACAATCTTGCACGACGACTTTGCAGTCGGCGTGTGCTTGCGACAGCCGCCAGCTTCGCCTTGTTGACGTCGGTCGCCTCAACAGCGCCGGCCCAGGCAAGAACGTCTGGGCCATCGATCGCGCAACTCGGTGGCTTTGCGGTGGCTGCGGGGATTACCTCGATTCAGTCAACAACCGGCGGCGGAGTGTGGGGCGACGTCTCATTCACGCCTTCGTTCGCGCTCCATGGCCGCGCGCAATGGATGACGGCCCCGGGGGTCTCAATAGGACAATTCGCCGCGGGCATTCACGCTACGTTCGTTCGCCGCAAGGGCTGGTCTCTCTATGGCGTAGGTCTCCCCGGGTGGTATCACCTGGGCCATTTGGCGAATTCACACACGCTAATTCGGTCCCACTTCTCGCTCAATCTTGGCTTGGGGGTCGAATTCCCGATAACGTCGAAGATCGCCGGACGTGTAGAGGTGGATCGCGACTTACACGCCCTCCCACCGGTGATGCTGACCGACCATTTCGACGACTTCACGGCAACGACAATAATCCCCGGACAGAACGTCAGCGGGTGGAACCTGAGCGGCGGGGCAGTCCTGGCGTTCGGCCGGCCCATTGCAGAGGCCTCTGCCAGTTCAAACCCGGCCTCGAAATGGGCGACGGGCGTCCAGCTTGGGCTCGCCTCCGCCCCGAGTAGTGACGCTGTCGGGACGTTGGGTGCATTCATTTCATACAGTGTGACGAGGCACATTGATCTGGATGCAACTGTCAGCGGCGCCGGTAGCTCCAACGAACCGGCAAGGCTCTACGGGACTGGCCGCCTTACGCTAGCGTTCGCGGGCGTGAAGATCGGAACACGGATCGGTCCACTGGGAGCCTTTTTCAAGTTCCGGGCCGGCATCGCGAGTAGCGCGGGAGTCGGGACACCGACGGCAATTGTCGGCACAACGCGGGCTACAGCAGCCGCGTACGATCTTGGAGGAGTAGTGGAGGTCGCTATTTCGCGATCCTCATTTGTGCGCTGTGATCTTGGCGAGGTGGTATCGTACCTCTCGCTGGTCGATCCACATCTCGAGGGAGTGCTGGTGCCGAATCCTCTCTCGTCGAATTCAGTCTATGTGCTTCCTATCTCCGTCGGAATCGGGTGGAGATTCTGATGTGGCAGGACCGGTGACCCAGCTTGACCGTCCTGAAGGCCGCCGGCGAGAGCCGCCGCCTTCGTTCGTGACGCGGTCATCTGATCGGCGTCAAAGACGATGAATCACCCTGGTACCGCGCGGGCTGGATCGTGCCAGGGCGCCCGCAGATGATCCGCTGACCGCCGCGCATCATCTCTAAATTTAGTTTAAGCGCCCCAGTTCCCGTCCCAGCCGCTGCGCCGCCGACGCCCGCTCGCCCTCGACGATGCAGCTGACCGCAGGCGGCGCGGATGTCGCGGCCGCGGCTCTTGCGCACCGACACGCGTGACGCCGCGGTCGGCGAGGATCTTCGCGAACGCGATCGACGCGCTCGTCCGACGGCCGCTCGAACGGGATGCCCGGCGGCGGCGTTGAGCGGAATCAGGTTCACCTTCGCCTTCACGCCCGCGCAGCAGCCGCGCCAGCCGGCGCGCGTCGTCCGGCGAGTCGTTGACGCCGGCGAGCAGCACGTACTCGAACGTGATGCGGCTGCGCCGCTTGCAGCGGGAAGCGCCGGCACGCGTCGATGATGTCGGCGACGCCGTACTTCCGGTTGATCGGCACGAGCTCGCTCGCGCTGCTCGTCGGTCGGCGCGTGCAGCGAGATCGCGAGGTTCGGCATCAGCGGCTCGTGCGCGAGCCGCTCGAGCGCCGGCAGCAGGCCGACCGTCGAGAGCGTGACGCGCCGCGGCGGCACGCGCGAGACCCGTGCTCGTCGGCCAGGATCCGCAGCGCCTTCATCGTCTCGTCGTAGTTGTGCAGCGGCTCGCCCATGCCCATCAGCACGATGTTGAACGGCGTGTCGCGCAGGCCGAGCGCGTCGCGCGAGCACGCGCACCTGGCCGACGATTTCGCCGGCGGTCAGGTTGCGGACGAGCCCCATCTTGCCGGTCAGGCAGAACGCGCACGCCATCGCGCAGCCGACCTGCGTCGAGATGCAGAAGGTCATCGCCGGCGTGTCGGGGATGAAGACCGACTCGATGTGCCGGCCGTCGGCGAGGCGCAGCAGGAACTTCTCGGTGCCGTCCGTCGAGCGTCTCGCGTGCGACGACGCCGGGCGTCGCGATCGTGAACGTCGCGCGCGAGCGCGGCCCGCAGGTCGCGGCCGAGATCGGTCATCCGCGCGAAGTCGGTCACGCCGCGCGTGATGAATCCAGCGGAAGATCTGGCGGGCGTGGAAGCGCGGGATGCCGCGCGCGGCGAGCGCCTGCTTCGAGCTCGGCGCGCTCGAGTTCGGCGAGGTCGTGGCGAGTGCTCGGACGTCACGGTATTCGGTGGACCGACTGAATCTCGTGCGACTCCGTGCTACGCATCGTCTGTCTCGGAGGTCGCGCATGTTATAGTCAACGAGCAGTGAACATACTTACGTCAAGTCTTTGCGGCCATGCGCTAGTGCCGACGCCGCGAGGCCTTGTCGATGGTCACTCGCCGAGACGTTGCTCGATAACGGCCTTCGTCTCCTCACCGAGCCGATGCCGCACGTCCGGTCGGTCAGCATCGGCGTCTGGCTGACGCGCGGCTCGCGCCACGAGAGCGGACGAGCGAGAGCGGCATCGCGCACTTCGTCGAGCACATGCTGTTCAAGGGCACCGACGACGCGATCGGCCGAGGACATCGCGCAGGCGATCGACTCGATCGGCGGCCAGCTCGACGCGTTCACCGCGAAGGAATACGCCAGCTACTACATCAAGGTGCTCGACGAGCACCTGCCGCTCGCGATCGACATCCTGTCGCGACATCGTCCTGCAACCCGGCGTTCGCGCCCGACGACATCGAGCGCGAGAAGAAGGTCGATCCTCGAAGAGATCAAGATGGTCGAGGACACGCCCGACGACCTCGTCCACGAGCTCTTCACGCAGGACTTCTGGGAGAACCATCCGCTCGGCCGGCCGATTCTCGGCACGCACGAGACCGTCGAGTCGTTCACGCGCGCGACTGCTGCGCGACTACTTCGGCGGACGCTACACGTCGCGCCGAATCTGATCGTCTCGGCCGCCGGCAACCTCGAGCACGCGCAGCGTGCGCGACCTGGTCGAGCGAGAAGTTCGGCGACGCTGCCGCCGGCGGCGCGCCGGCCGTCGGACGACGCCGCCGACGGTCGTCGCCGCAGGTCGTGCGTCCGCAACAAGGAGCTCGAGCAGAGCCACGTCTGCCTCGGCGACGCGCAGCTATCCGCAGAACCACGACGACCGGTACGCGAGCTACGTGCTGAACACGCTGCTCGGCGGCTCGATGAGCTCGCGGCTGTTCCAGAACGTCCGCGAGAAGCGCGGGCTGGCCTATGCGGTGTTCAGCGGCCTGAGCGCGTACCGCGACGCCGGCATCGTTCACGATCTACGCCGGCTGCGCGAACGAGGCGGTCGGCGAAGTGGTCGACCTCGTGCGTCGAGGAGCTGCGCGACGCTGAAGCAGGCGCCGGTGCCGGACGCGGAGCTGCGGCGCGCGAAGGATCACCTGAAGGGCAGCCTGATGCTGAGCCTCGAGAACACGGCGAGCCGCATGTCGCACCTCGCGCGCCAGGAGATCTACTTCGACCGGCAGTTCGGCGCTCGACGAGACGCTGGCGGGCATCGAGCGCGTGACGGCCGACGACGTGCAGCGCGTCGCGCGCGATCTGTTCGCGAACGGCGCGCTCGTCGGCGACGCGTGCTCGGGCAACGTCGAAGCCGGTGCCGCGTCGACGCCGGATCGGCTGAGGATCTGCCGATCGCATGATTCCGCGCTACACCCATCCGGAGATGGGCGCGATCTGGAGCGACCAGCGCCGGTACGAGACCTGGCTGCGCGTCGAGCTCGCCGCCGCCGACGCGATGGCGGCCGCCGGCATCGTGCCGGCCGAGGCCGCGCGCGACATCTGCGCGAGCGCGGCGCGTTCGACATCGCGCGCATCGAGGAAATCGAGCAGACCACCCAGCACGACGTCATCGCGTTCACGACGGCGGTGGCCGAGAACGTCGGGCCGTCGGCGCGCTGGCTGCACTTCGGCCTGACCTCGTCGGACGTCATCGACACGGCGCAGGCGCTGCAGATGCGCGAGGCCTGCGACGTCGATCCTGCAGGACCTCGACGGCGCTGGCGGAGGCGATCCGCGAGCGCGCCGAGCGAGCACCGGCGGACGCCGATGATCGGCCGCACGCACGGCGTGCACGCCGAGCCGATGACGTTCGGCGCTGAAGCTGGCGCTGTGGTACGCGGAGCTCGCAGCGCGACCGTCGAGCGGCGTGCGCCGCGCGCGCGAGATCGTGTCGCGTCGGCAAGCTGTCGGGCGCGGTCGGCACGTTCGCGCACCTCGACCCGTCGATCGAGGCCGCGCGTCTGCGCGCGGCTCGGCCTCGCAGCCGGCGCCGGTCGTCGTCGCAGGTCATCCAGCGCGACCGCCACGCCGAGCTGCTGACGGCGCTCGCGATCACCGGCGGCGTCGCTCGAGAAGTTCGCGCTCGAGATCCGCGGCCTGCAGAAGACCGAGATCGGCGAGGTCGAGGAGCCGTTCGCGCAAGGGGCAGAAGGGCTCGTCGGCGATGCCGCACAAGCGCAACCCGATCGGCTGCGAGCAGATCGTCGGGCCTGGCGCGGCTCGTCCGCGCGCAACGCCATGGCGGCGCTCGAGAACGTCGCGCTCTGGCACGAGCGCGACATCTCGCACTCGTCGGTCGAGCGCGTCATCCTGCCCGACAGCTTCATCGCGCTCGATCACATGCTGCGCCGCTTCACGCGCATCGTGCGCGGGCATGGTCGTCTACCCCGAGCGGATGCTGCGAGAACCTCGGCCGCTCGCGCGGCGTCGTGTTCTCGGGCACCGTGCTGCTCGAGCTGGCGCGGCGCGGCGTCTCGCGCGAGCAGGCGTACGAGTGGGTGCAGCGCAACGCGATGCGGTCGTTCGCCGAGCAGCGCGACTTCAAGGCGCTGCTGCTGGCCGATCCGCGACGTGACGCGGCGTGCTGCCGCCGGCGGAGATCGAGCGCGCGTTCGATCTCGACGAGCAGCTCGAAACACGTCGACACGATCTTTCGACCGGGTCTTCGGCGCAGATCGGGGCCTGCACGGGCGTGGCCAGGCCGTGGAGTCCGCATGAAAGCGCGCGTGTTCGTCACGCTGAAGCCGTCGGTGTTCGATCCGCAGGGGCAGACGATCGCCGACGCGCTGCAGTCGCTCGGCTACGCGGCGTCGCCGACGTGCGGCAGGGCAAGTACTTCGAGCTCGATCTCGGCGACGACCGACGCCGGCCGAGGCCGAAGGCGCTGGCCGCCGAGGTCGCCGACAAGTGCTCGCCAACCCGGTGATCGAGAGCTATCGCATCGAAGTGCGAAGGGTGAGCGGGGTGAGGATCCGACGATGAAGTTCGCCGTCGTCGTCTTTCCGGGATCGAACTGCGACCACGACGCGTACCACGCCGCGACGGCACGTGCTCGGCCAGCAGGCCGAGTTCGTCTGGCACAAGGACACCGATCCTGAAGGGCGCCGACGTCGTCATCCTGCCGGGCGGCTTCGCGCACGGCGACTACCTGCGCACCGGCGCGATGGCGCGCTTCTCGCCGATCATGGCGGCCGTTCGCGGCGTTCGCCGAGCGCGGCGGCCCGGTGCTCGGCATCTGCAACGGCTTCCAGGTCCTGCTCGAGGCGGGCCTGCTGCCGGGCGCGATGCTGCGCAACCGCGGCCTGAAGTTCCACTGCGAGCACGTCGCACGTCCGCGTCGAGCAGACCGACACGCCGTTCACCGGCCGCGCGCGCGCCGGGCCAGGTGCTGCGGATGCCGATCGCGCACGGCGAGGGCAACTACTTCGCGCCGCCCGACGTGCTCGACGAGCTCGAAGCGAACCGGCAGGTCGTCTTCCGCTACGCGACGCGGCCGGCGAGGTCGACCGACGCGGCGAACCCGAACGGCTCGGTCGCACGACATCGCCGGCATCTGCAACGAGGCGCGCAACGTCGTCGGCCTGATGCCGCATCCCGAGCGCGCGTGCGAGGCGCCGCTCGGCAGCGCCGACGGCCTGCGTGATGTTCGAGTCGGTGGTCGCAGTCGCTCGCCGACCGCGGCGCGCTGCAGCGCGGCGTGCGACGCGATGCAGCGGCCGATCGATCGACGCCACGGTGCTCGAACGGCACGGCCTCAAGCCCGACGAGTACGACGCGCATCGTGCGCGCTCCTCGGCCGCGAGCCGAACCTCACCGAGCTCGGCATCTTCTCGGTGATGTGGTCCGAGCACTGCAGCTACAAGAGCTCGCGCGTGCACCTGAGGACGCTGCCGACCGAGGGCCCGCAGGTGCTGCAGGGGCCCGGCGAGAACGCCGGCGCCGTCGACATCGGCGACGGGCTGGCGGCGGTCTTCAAGATCGAATCGCACAACCATCCGTCGTTCATCGAGCCGTACCAGGGCGCGGCGACCGGCGTCGGCGGCATCATCCGCGACATCTTCACGATGGGCGCGCGGCCGATCGCGCTGCTCGAACTCGCTGCGGTTCGGCGTCGCTCGACGACGCCGCGGCACGCGCCGCATCGCTCGAAGGCGTCGTCGCCGGCATCGCCGGCTACGGCAACAGCATCGGCATCCCGACCGTCGGCGGCGAGATCGTGTTCGAGCCGAGTCGTACGCCGGCAACCCGCTCGTCAACGTGTTCTGCCTCGGCATCGCGCAGGCATCGACGACATCATCAAGGGCGTGCGTCGCGGCGTCGGCAACGCCGGTCTACTACGTCGGCGCGAAGACCGGCCGCGACGGCATCCACGGCGCGACGATGGCGTCGGCGGAGTTCGACGAGAAGTCGGCCGAGAAGCGGCCCGCCGTGCAGGTCGGCGATCCGTTCATGGAGAAGCTGCTGCTCGAGGCGTGCCTCGAGGTGATGCAGACCGACGCGCTCGTCGGCATCCAGGACATGGGCGCCGCCGGCCTGACCTGCTCGACGACGCGAGATGGGATCGCGCGGCGGCGCCGGCGTCGAGATCGACGTCGTCGCTCGTGCCGCAGCGCGAGACCGGCATGACGCCGTACGAGATCATGCTCTCCGAGTCGCAGGAGCGCATGCTGCTCGTCGTCAAGCAGGGCCGCGAGGCGGAAGTCGAGCGCATCTTCGAGAAGTGGGATCTGCACGCGGTGCGCATCGGCGAGGTGACCGACGACGGCCTGCTGCGCGTGCAAGGACCACGGCGACGGTCGTCGCCGAGATGCCCGAACCGCGCGCTGACCGACGAGGCGCCGGTCTACCACCGGCCGATGGCGCGACGCCGGCGTACCTCGACGAGGCTGCAGCGCTCGATCTCGACGGCGCTCGGCGCCGCCGGCCGCGCGCCGAACGACGCGCTGCTCGCGCTGCTCGGCGTCGCCGACCATCGCGAGCAAGCGCTGGGTCTACCGGCAGTACGACCACATGGTGCGGACCAACACGATCGTGCTCGCCGGGCATGGGCGCCGGCGTCGTGCGCGTCAAGGGCACGACGCGCGCGCTGGCGATGTCGGTCGACGGCAACGGCCGCTACTGCTACCTCGACCCGCGCGCGGCGCGATGCTCGCGGTGGCCGAGGCCGCGCGCAACGTCGCGTGCGCCGGCGCGCGTGCCGCTCGGCGCCACCAACTGCCTGAACTTCGGCAACCCCGAGCGGCCGGAGATCATGTGGCAGTTCGCGCAGGCGGTCGAGGGCATCGGCGAGGCGTGCCGCGCGCTCGACGTGCCGATCACCGGCGGCAACGTCAGCCTCTACAACGAGACCGACGGCACGGCGATCTACCCGACGCCGGTCATCGGCGTCGTCGGCCTGCTCGAGCACGCCGATCGCGTGCGTCGACGCGGCGGTTCCAGGCAGCCGGGCGACGTCGATCGTGCTGCTCGGCGAGGGTCGCGGCGAGCTCGGCGGCAGCGAGTACCTGAAGGTCGTGCACGGTCTGGTGCGCGGGCGTGCCGCCGGCGCTCGATCTCGCGCGCGAGCGCGCGCTGCAGCGCGCTGCTGGTCGACGCTGGCCGACGCGCGGCTGATCCGGTCGGCGCACGACTGCTCCGACGGCGGGCTCGCGGTGACGCTCGCCGAGTGCTGCTTCGACACCGGCGGCGATCGGCGCGGACGTGTCGATTGCCGGCGTCGGCGTCGGCGACGGCGGCGTGGACCCGCTGGCCGCGGCGCTCTTCGGCGAGTCGGCGTCGCGCGTCGTCGTCAGCGTCGCGCCCGAGCGACGCGACGCCGGTGCTGCGACGCGGCGCGCGGCGCCGGCGTGCCGGCGCGCGTCATCGGCCGGACCGGCGGGCGACCGGCTGCGGATCGCGGTCGACGGCGACGCGTCGCGATCGACCTGCGCGGTCGACGAGGCCGAGGCGCGGTGGAGTCGGCAGCCTGGCCGACTGCGCTCGGACGGCCGCGCAGCGTGAGCGGCCATGGACAACATGCTCGACAAATTCAAAGACGAATGCGGCGTCTTCGGCATCTTCGGCCATCCCGAAGCGGCCAACATGACCTACCTCGGGCCTCTACGCGCTGCAGCACCGCGGCCAGGAGAGCGCCGGCATCGCCGCGTCGGACGGCGAGCAGGTCCGCATGCTCGCGCGGCGATGGGCTACGTCGCCGACGCCTTCGACGAGGCGACGCTCGCGCGCGCTGCCCGGGCACGATCGCCGATCGGCCACGTCCGCTATTCGACGGCCGGCGAGAGCCGGCCTCGCGAACGCGCAGCCGATCCTGATCGACTGCGCGCACGGCCAGATCGCGATCTGCCACAACGGCAATCTCGTCAACGCGCAGCGAGCTGCGCGACGAGCTCGTGCAGCAGGGGTCGATCTTCCAGACGAGCAGCGACACCGAGGTGCGTCCTGCACCTCTACGCGCGGTCGCAAGGCGCGCGACGCGTGGAGGACGCGATCGTCGAGTCGGTCGTCGCAGGTGCAGGGCGCGTTTTCGCTCGTGCTGCTGACGAAGGACCGGCTGATCGCCGTGCGCGATCCGCACGGCTTCCGTCCGCTCGCGCTCGGCCGGCTCGGCGACGCGTACGTCGTCTGCTCGGAAACGTGCGCGATGGATCTGATCGGCGCCGACCTACGTGCGCGACGTCGAGCCGGGCGAGGTGCTCGTCATCAGCGCCGACGGGCATGCGGTCGATCAAGCCGTTCCCGCCGGCGCCGCTCGCGCACTGCGTCTTCGAGCACGTGTACTTCGCGCGGCCCGACAGCTACGTGTTCGGCAAGAGCGTCAACGAGGTGCGGACCGAGCTCGGCCGGCATCCTCGCGCGCGAGCAGCCGGTCGACGCCGACGTCGTCGTGCCGGTTCCCGACTCGGGCGTGTGCGCGGCGATCGGGTTTCGCCGAGGCGTCGGGCATCCCGCTGCGGATGGGCCTCATCCGCAACCACTACGTCGGCCGCACGTTCATCCAGCCGCAGCAGTCGATCCGCCACTTCGGCGTGCAAGGTGAAGCTGAATCCGGTGCGGAGCATCCTCGAGGGCAAGCGCGTCGTGCTCGTCGACGACTCGATCGTGCGCGGCACGACGAGCCGGAAGATCGTGAAGATGGTGCGGGCGGCCGGCGCGCAGCGAAGTGCACGTGCGCATCAGCTGTCCGCCGACGATCTCGCCGTGCTTCTACGGCGTCGACACGCCGCAGCGGGCCGAGCTGATCGCCGCGACGCACACGCTCGAGGAGATCCGCGAGCTACTCGAGGCCGACAGCGTCGGCTACCTGAGCCTCGAAGGGCTGCTGACGGCCGTCGGCCCGGACGCGCGGCTCGCTACTGCACCTCGTGCTACACCGGGCGAGTATCCGGTCGCGTTTCCGCGCGACGAGGCGGCCTACCTGCAGCTCGCGCTGAAGCTGGACGAGTGACCGATGCTACCGATCGCATGACTCGATCCGGCCGTCGTCGCCGTCGTCGTCATCGCCGCCGCGTTGTCCGCCGGCGGCCTCGACCTGCGCGCGCAGGGCGGCGGGCCGGAGCGCCAGCCGCGCCGCCGACCAGCTCACGGCGGCCGCGCTCGAGCAGCGATCGACAAGCTCGGCGACCTCGACTACGCCACGCGCACGACGGCGTCGCGGACGGTGCGGCGCGCGCCGGCCGCGCAGGCGGTCCCGGCGCTGCTCAGGCGGTCGCGCGAGCACGCCGACGGCTACGTCCGCTACCGCGCGCTGGTGCTGCTCACCGGGCTTCAACGACCCGCGCACGAACGACGCGATGCGCGAGTCGCTGAGCGAGCCCGAACGATCGGCTCCGCGCCGTCGCGCTACAGCTTCTTCGAGCATCATCCCGATCCGAGCGTGCTGCCGCAGCTGCTCGCGGCGCTCGACAAGGAGCAGGCGGAGTTCGTCCGGCCGGCGCTGATGCGCGCGCTCGCGGCGCTACGGCGACGATCCGCGAGCGCGCGCCGGCGCTCGTGCCGCGACGTCAGCCGCGGCGAGGACTTCTTCCGCAGCGCCGTGATCGAGGCGCTCGGCGACTACAAGGCGCGCGTACGCGCTCGACGCGATCACCGCCGTCGCGAAGCTCGACGGCCCGCTGCAGGACGATGCGGCGCTGGCGCTCGGCAAGATCGGCGACAAGCGCGTCGCTGACGACGCTGGCCGGTTGCAGCGACACGGCGCCGCGCGAACGCCAGCCGTCGATCGCCGCCGGCGATCTGCCTGCTCGGCGTCAACTGCGCGTCGCACGAGAGCTACCTGTCGAAGACGCTGACGTTCGCCGATCGAGAACGCGGGCTTCCAGGAGCTGCTGCGCGCGTCGGCCGCGGCGCTCGCGCGCGCTCGCGCTGGCCGGCCGAATCGCGCGCGGCGCTGACGACGCTGTTCGACGTCGGCATGCCCGCGAGGATCCCGAGCGCGGGCGCCGATCGCCGCTGGCGCTCGGCACGGTCGCGCTGCGCAATACGCCGCTGACTGCTGACGGCGCTCGAGACGCGCGCCGATCGCCGGCGCGCGCTCGAGCTGCTGCGCGAAGGGTTCGACATGCTCGAGGAGGACTACGAGCAAGGAGCGCTTCTTCGCCGGCGTCCGGCGCGCGTACTGGAGGCGCGCCGGCCGGGTCGCAACGCGCGGCAGGTGGCAGACGCTCATCGGACAAGCTGGAGTTCTGACGTGTCGATGGACTACCGCCAGTCCGGCGTCGACATCGACGCGGGCAACGAAACCGTCCGGCGCATCAAGTCGCTGGCGCGCGGCACGTTCACGCCCGGGCGTGCTGTCGGACATCGGGTCGTTCGGCGGCCTGTTCGCGCTCGACGCAGACCGTCGCCGATCCGGTGCTCGTCGCGAGCGCCGACGGCGTCGGCACGAAGCTCAAGGTCGCGTTCATGACCGGCGTGCACGACACGGTCGGCGCCGATCTCGTCAACCACTGCGTCAACGACATCCTCGTGCAGGGCGCCGAGCCGCTGTTCTTTCTCGACTATCTCGCGACCGGACGGCTGTCGCCGGACGTGGCGGAGCAGATCGTCGGCGGCGTGGCGCGCGGGCTGCCGCGAGAACGGCTGCGCGCTGATCGGCGGCGAAACCGCCGAGATGCCGGGCTTCTACGCGGACGGCGAATACGACATCGCCGGCTTCATCGTCGGCGCTCGTGTCGAAGCGCGAGCGATCGTCGACGGGCGGAGCGATCGCGCCGGGCGACGTGCTGATCGGCCTGCCGTCGTCGGGGCTGCACACCAACGGCTACTCGCTCGCGCGGCGCATCGCGTTCGAGGCGCTCGGACTCGACGGTCGGACAGCTACGTGCGGCGAGCTCGGGGACGACCGTCGGCGAGGCGCTGCTGCGCGCCGCATCGGTCGTACCTGCGCGCTGGTCGAGCCGCTGCTCGAGCGCGGCCGTGATCAAGGGCATGGCGCACATCACCGGCGGCGGCATCACCGAGAACCTGCCGCGCATGCTGCCGGAGGGCCTGACTGCCGCGCTCGACTCTCGAGCGTGGACGGTGCCGCCGCTTTTCCAGCTGGCTGCAGCGCGCGGCGGCATCGCCGACGCCGAGATGTTCCGCGCGTTCAACATGGGCATCGGCCTGGTCCTGGTCTGCGCCCCCTCGGACGCCGACTTCGTCCTCTCCTCCCTGCGCTCCTCCGGCGATCCCGCCTGGGTGCTGGGATCGGTGGTGTAGGGGACGGGGCTTTTTTCCACAGTTTTGGGCATTTTGGGGACGGAGGTCGGATTCTTATCCGCCCACCTCGCGCGTCCAACCTCCTGATCGATCACGAGATCGGCCGGTGTCGCCGGCAGGTTGACGTGCGTGACCCACGCCGACGACAGCAGGAAGGGCGCGGACGAGAGCGCGAGCCGCGGCTGCGCCCGAATCCGCTCGAACAAGCTGCCCCAGGGCCAGTCCTCCGCGCGCTTCACCAGACCTGCGGCCAGCGCGTTGCGCTCGACGTAGCGACAGACACGTACCAGGCTGTCGCCCGTGTCGATCGCGATCGCCTGGTATCGCCCCTTGTAGAGCGCGCCCTGTCCCACCGAGCCGTGCCGATGATGCCAACGCACGGCGTGGGTAGCTGTTACCCATCGCATGAAGCTGGAAAGAGCTTCGGTCCCGTCCGGACCCAGCACCAGGTGCCAGTGATTCGACATCACGCAGTAGGCGAGCAGGCGCACCGGGTACTTGTCCAGCCCCTCGCCGAGTACTCGCAGAAAGGCGCGATACTCCGTTGGCCGAATGAAGATCGGCACCCGCCGTGCGGTCCGGTTGATGACGTGAAAGAATGGCGCGGGCGTCGATCGGCGCGGTCTGCGTGGCATTGGGGAACCTCTGCCCATAGCAACCGGCATGCCGTGCCGCGTGCACACCGACCTCCGTCCCCAAACCCATGAAAACTGTGGAAAAAAGCCCCGTCCCCCTCGCCGTGCTCATCTCAGGGCGCGGATCGAATCTCGGGGCGATTCTGGAGGCGGTCGAGGCGAGGCGGCTCAGGGCCTGGATCGCGGTCGTGATCTCGAACCGCGCCGACGCGGCCGGGTTGGCGCGGGCGCAGGCGGCGGGCATCGCGACGCGCGTGCTGCCGCATCAGGACTACGCGACCCGCGACGACTACGATCGCGCGCTCATCGCCGAGATCCGCGCGCACGGCGCCGCGCTCGTGTGCCTCGCCGGCTTCATGCGCCGGCTCGGCCCCGCGTTCTGCGACGCGTTTCCCTCCGCGATTCTCAACATCCACCCGTCGCTGCTGCCGGCGTTTCCCGGCACGCACGCGCCGCGCCAGGCGCTCGATCACGGCGTCAAGGTGAGCGGCGCGACCGTCCATTTCGTCACGCCCGACCTCGACGCCGGACCGATCGTGCTTCAGACCGCCGTGCCCGTGCGCGACGACGACACGGAGGAGTCGCTGGCGGCCCGGATCCTGGCTGTCGAGCACGAGCTGTATCCCGCGGCTATCCAGCGCGTGATCGACAGCGGCTGGCGCATCGACGGCCGTCGCGTGATCTTCAACAACCCGGCGTAGCCTCCAGGCGCGGCGCTCGCCCCAGCCGCTGCGCCCCAGGCCGGCAGCCAGCCGCCTCGCCTCTCCCAGCCGCCGCTCCACGCTCCCAGCCGCGCCGCCCCACTCGCCGCCTCGCGCCCCGCCCGCACGGCAGGCACGTTACTCGTTCCGCAGCGTGAGGCTGGGATCGACCCGAAGCGCGCGCCGGGCGGGCACCACGTGCGCCAGCAGCGCGACGATCGCAAGCACGGCAATCGCCGCCAGCAGCGCGCGCGGATCGTGCGGCGCGGTCTCGTACAGCTGCGAGCCCAGCAGGCCGCCGAGCCAGACAGACGCCGTCAGCCCCGCCGCAATTCCCAGTCCGACGAGCTGCGCGCCGCGGCGGAGCACCAGTCCGAAGATGTCGCGCCTCGAGGCGCCCAGCGCCACGCGAATGCCGAACTCCCGCCGCCGGCTCGCCACGCTCTGCGACACCACGCCGTAGAGCCCGACCGCCGCGAGTGCCAGCGCCGTCAGCGCGAACGCGCCGAGCAGCAGCATCAGCAGTCGTCGTGACGCGATCGAGGCGCGCACGAGGTCCTCGAAGTCGATCACCCTCGACACCGGCACCTCCGGCGCCATGGCCGCCACTTCGCGGCGGATCGCCGGGCCCAGGCCGGAAGCCCTCGAAGACGACGATCGCACGAGCAGCGTGAAAAACGAATCGGTCGACTGCCCCTCGGACACGTACATCTGCGGCGTGGGCGCAGCGTCCAACGCATAGTGCCGCACGTCGCCGACCACGCCGACAATCGTCCAGAAGGGACCGTCGGTGCCGCCGAACTGGACCTGTTGCCCGATTGGATCCTCGCCCGGAAAGATCGTCGCTGCCGTCGTCTCGCCGATCACCATGACGCCCGGGCGCGCGGCGGTGTCTTCGTCCGACAGCAGACGGCCGCGCCGGAGCGGAATGCGCATCACGTGAAAGTCGTCGGGCGTCACCCCGTAAAGCTCGACCTCGGGCGCGTCGCCGCTGTTCTCGGCGCGGCCCTTCACATGGAAGCCCCGGCGGTCGTAGTTGCCGCCGAGCGGAATCTGCCCGGCGAGCGCGGCGCTCTCGACGCCGGGCATCGCGCGCACGCGCCGCAGCAGCTCGTCCTGAAACTCGAGCACCTGCTCAGTCTTCGCCCAGCGCGGTCCGATCACGGAGATCGACGCTGTCGTCACGCCGCGCGGATCGAAGCCCGGCGACGTCGCGAGCAGCCGATCGACCGTCCGGTACATCAGCCCGGCGCCGGCGACCAGCAGGAGCGCGACGGCGATTTGCGCGGTCATGAGCCCCTCGCGCGCGCGAAGCGCGCGGCGGCTGCCCGACTGGCGCCCTTCGCGCAGCACGCCCTGCAGATCGGTCCGCGCCGACGTCCATGCCGGCAGAACGCCGAAGATCGCGAGGGCAAGCGTGGCCGTGACGGCGCCAATCAGGAGGATCACCGGATCGGCGGCCGCGTGCTCGAGGCGGGGCACGGCCGCGAGGGGACTGGAGGCAAACATCGACAACCCCCAGCGCGCCAGCGCGACGCCCCCGACCGTCGCGATCGCCGCGAGGACGAACGACTCGGTCAGCAACTGGCGGACGATTCGTCCGCGTCCGGCACCAAGGGCCGATCGCACGGCCAGCTCCCGCTCGCGATCGGCCGCGCGTGCAATCAACAGGCCCGCGACGTTTGTGCACGCGATCAGCAGCAGAAACCCGGCAGCCACCACGAGCACCTGCATTGGCCGCCGCAGCCGACCCGCGATCTCGTCCGTCAGGCCGCGAACGACGGCCGCGTCCTGCGAGTAGTCCGCCGGGTGGGCCAGGCGCAGCGACTGCTGAACGGCCGCCAGCTCGGTCGAGGCCTCAGAGACCGTGGCACCGGGCCGGAGACGCGCGATCGCGTGCAGGTGCTGGCACGACCGGCACGCGGAGGCGCCGCCGACCGCGTAGCCGAGCGGCGCCCAGAGGTCGGGCGCGCCGTAGAAGTGCGTGGCGATCACCGGATCGAACGTCGCCGGCATCACGCCAGCCACCAGATACGACTGGGCGCCGCCCAGGCTGATTGACGTCCCGACGACCTCCGGCCGGGCCCCAAATCGGCGCCGCCAGAGCGAGTCGGAAAGGATCACGACTCGGAGATGTGTCGGGTCGTCTTCCGAGCGATCGAAGTCGCGGCCAAGGGCCGGCCGAACCCCGAGCAGCCGGAAGTAGTCCCACGAGACGCGCACGCCGTTCAGCCGCTCGGCCCCGGAAGCGTCCACGAGCGTCGGCAGCCAGCTCCGGATGAGCACGAGCTGGTCGAACGCGGAAACGCGCGCCCGCCAGTCGAGCGCCGTCTCGAAGCCGACGTTGCCGACGGCATCGCCGACACCACCCGACCCGACGACGACGAGTCGATCGGCGCCCGCGTATGGCACCGCTCGCAGGACGACTCGATCGGCGGCCGTGCCGATGACCGTGGCGGCGCCAATGCCAATCGCGAGCGTGAGGATCGCAAACACCGAGAACGCCGGCGCGGCGCGCAGCGTGCGCCAGGCAAAGCGCAAGTCCTGTCGAAGTTCGTCCATGAAGTGGCTCCGTCGTTGTCGCGAGGGTCCGGGCGGCAGGTCCGGCCCAAACCGCGACAGGCGCCGCCAGACGACGGCGCTGAGCGCTTGTGTGAGATACCAGCGACGCGCGGCGCCGACCGATCCTCGTGCGACACGCCGCTCGAACTCTTCCGCGAGATCGCCGCCGATCGCCTCGGCGGCGCCGGCGTCGAGTCCGATCGAGAGCAGCCAGGTGCCGAGGCGAGGCGGCGTCACGGCCGCTCCAGCTTGGGCGCCGCGCCGCGCGCGAGCGCGCGCACGGCCTGCCAGGATCGTGTCAGCACCTCGCGCCCGGCCGGTCTGACCGCGTAGTTCCGTTTGCGCTTGCCCCCACGTTCCGCCGTCGGCTCGCCCCATGCCGAGGCCAGGAGACCGCGTCGTTCCAGCCGGTCGAGCGTCGTGTAGAGCGCGCCGGACGACACGGGCCGGCCGGCGCGGTCTTCGATCAGTTCACGGATCGCGGCGCCGTACGCGTCGGGCTCGAGCTGCACGATCGCGAACAGCACCAGTTGCTCGAATTCACCCAGCCAGTCGGCCACGCGGCAATATTATCACATTGTAGGGATTATCAAGCCGCCCGCCGCGGGCACGCCCTGCGATAGACTCCGGGGCGCGATGGCGGACCGGCCGCGCGTCAGTAACTCCTTGCTCGAGTACGTTGTCGATCAACTACACGACGTCGGCGGCCTTCGCGCGCAGGCGATGTTCGGCGGCGTCGGTCTCTATGCTGGCGACGTCTTCTTCGGTCTGCTTGCCCGGAACGTCCTGTACTTGAAGGTTGACGACGAGTCTCGCGCGGTCTACGTTGACGCCGGCTCGACGCCGTTCAGGCCGTACCGTGATCGCCCGACGACGATGTCGTACTACAGCGTGCCGCTCGACGTGATGGAGCACGCGCCGACGCTGGTGGTGTGGGCTCGGCGCGCCGTCCGCGCGGCCACCGCCTCGCCGCCGGCGCCGCGACGGCCGCCACGCGCTCCCAAGCGCCGCGCGCATCGCCCGCACGCGCGAAGTTCGCGCGACGCACGATGACCGGCGGGACGCCTGCGTCTCGCTCGCCGGCGCGCTGGCTCCCGCCTGCCGTCGCCGCTGTCGCCGCGGCCGGGGCGTTCGCGGCGCTCGCCGCGCACGCCTGGCAGGCGCTTGGCGGCGCGTACCTGAGCTACGTCAGCGGCATCTGGCTGGCGCTCGGCCGAGATCTGGTATCCGGCGTCTTCTATCGCGATCTGATCGGCCCGCTCGGGTACGGCGGCACGCGCTACTTTCCCTTGTTCTTCGTCGTGATTGGATCGCTCCTGAAAATCGGGCTGCCGCCCCTGGCCGCCGGCTGGACGGCCAGCGCGATTGCCGCGACGATCCTCGCCACGGGCCTGGCGCGACTGGGACGCGTGCTCGGCGCGCCCCGGTCCATGCGATGGCTGTTGGCCGCCTGCGCGGTGGCCCCGTACTTCGTGCAGCAGACGTTGTTCGAAGTGCGGGCTGACGTGCTGGCCGCCGCGCTCAACGTCTGGGGCCTCTCTGCGGTCGCGGTCTTCTGGACCGACCGATCAGGAGCGCGGCCGCGCGTCGCCGCCGCCGCGATTTGGTTCACGCTGGCGTTTGCCGCGAAAGTCACGAGCCTGGCGGTGCCGGCCTGCGTGTTCGCCGCGCTGGTCGGCTCGGGCCGCGGTCGCGTCGCGGTGCGATTCGCCATGGCACTCGCGATCGGCGTGGCCGCGTTTTTCGCGATCGTCGAGGTCGCGAGCGCCGGGCGCGCCCTCGAGTCCTGGCGCGCCTGCATGTTTGCGGGCTCGACCCAGGGCGGCACGGTGTCGGAGTTGCTGACGGGGCAGTTCGCGA
>CAWADF010000007.1:0-202500 GCA_963780855.1 uncultured Acidobacteriota bacterium | reverse complement strand
CCTAACTTTGTGCTAAGTGGGAAAGGATCTGAAGACGCTCAGACAACCAGGAGGTTGGCTTAGAAGCAGCCATCCTTTAAAGAAAGCGTAATAGCTCACTGGTCAAGCGGCTTTGGGCCGACAATCCAACGGGGCTTAAGCACAAGACCGAAGCCGTAGACTCGCACGCTCCTGCGGGACGGCTGATTGGTAGAGGAGCGTTCTCTAGCCGTGAAGCCAGATCGAAAGGACTGGTGGAGCGGTAGAGAAGTGACCCTGCCGGCATAAGTAGCGAGAAGAGAGGTGAGAATCCTCTCCGCCGTAAGCCTAAGGTTTCCTGAGGAAGGTTCGTCCGCTCAGGGTTAGTCGGGTCCTAACGCGAGGCCGAAAGGCGTAGCGGATGGATATCCGGTTAATATTCCGGAACTACCTGAATCACGTTATCACGATGGGGGGACGCAGGAGGCTATGCGAGCCGGCGATTGGACGTGTGGGTTGAGAGTTGTAGGGGGATTCGCCAGGCAAATCCGGTGGGTCATTCAACCCTGAGGGCCCGAAGCGAGAGCCGCAAGGCGCACAAAGTCGCAGACGCCACGCTGCCGAGAAAATCCTCTAAGGAGTGGTTTGGGTACCCGTACCGCAAACCGACACAGGTAGGCGAGGAGAAAATCCTCAGGCGCAAGTGAGAACCCTCGTTTAGGAACTCGGCAAACTGACCCCGTAACTTCGGAAGAAGGGGTGCTCCGTCTCGTGTAGGGGTTTACCCCCGAAGCGTGAAGGAGTTGCAATAAAGAGGCCCAAGCGACTGTTTACTAAAAACACAGGACTCTGCGAAGTCGAACACGACGTATAGGGTCTGACGCCTGCCCGGTGCCGGAAGGTTAAAGGGAGAGGTTAGCCGCAAGGCGAAGCTTCGAGCTGAAGCCCCGGTAAACGGCGGCCGTAACTATAACGGTCCTAAGGTAGCGAAATTCCTTGTCGGGTAAGTTCCGACCTGCACGAATGGCGTAACGATTTGGGCGCTGTCTCAACGAGGGGCACTGCGAATTTGTGGTACCGGTGAAGACGCCGGTTGCCCGTGGCTAGACGAAAAGACCCCGTGCACCTTTACTACATCTTAGTAGTGAATGCTGCCGCGGTATGCGCAGGATAGGTGGGAGACTTTGAACCCGGGTTCTCGGACTCGGGGGAGTCAACGGTGAGATACCACCCTTACTGCTTCGGCGTTCTAACCGCGTTCTGTCATCCAGGACAGGGACACTGCTAGGTGGGTAGTTTGACTGGGGCGGTCGCCTCCTAAACTGTAACGGAGGCGCGCGAAGGTTCGCTCAGGCTGTTTGGAAATCAGCCGTAGAGTGCAAAAGCATAAGCGAGCTTGACTGCGAGACCTACAAGTCGAGCAGGTGGGAAACCAGGCTTTAGTGATCCGGTGGTTCCGCGTGGAAGGGCCATCGCTCAACGGATAAAAGGTACGCCGGGGATAACAGGCTGATCTGAGCCAAGAGTTCACATCGACGCTCAGGTTTGGCACCTCGATGTCGGCTCATCGCATCCTGGAGCTGTAGCAGGTTCCAAGGGTCCGGCTGTTCGCCGGTTAAAGCGGTACGTGAGCTGGGTTTAGAACGTCGCGAGACAGTTCGGTCTCTATCTGCCATGGGCGCAGGAGATTTGAGTGGGGCTGACCTTAGTACGAGAGGACCGGGTTGAACGCACCTCTAGTGTACGAGTTGTCGTGCCAACGGCAGCGCTCGGTAGCTATGTGCGGAAGGGAGAAACGCTGAAAGCATCTAAGCGTGAAACCCTCCACGAGATGAGATCTCCCGGGTCGCAAGACCCCTAAAGGCTCCTGGAAGATGACCAGGTCGATAGGTCGGGTGTGGAAGCGCCGCGAGGCGTGAAGCTTACCGATACTAATCAGCCGTGAGGCTTGACCATTGATTCTTTTTGCATCACGCGACCTGCGTGAGTGTGGTGACGAAGAAACTACCGTTTGCAGGATATTCAGTTGTCTGCCGTCGCTCGCGCGATCGTTGCGCGAGCTTGGCGAGACTCGCGGAGTGCCAAAGGCACGCGGCAGGTCGTCAGTTTGCGTTCGCGGCCGCGCTTCGGCGTGACGCGGGCGCAGGTGCCGGCGGGCGTATGTTCCGCCGCCACGACTTTGAAGTTTCGGCTGCGACGCAGCCGGATCAGGTTTCCCGGTGGTCATAGGAGCAGGGTCACACCCGTTCCCATTCCGAACACGGAAGTTAAGCCTGCTACCGCCGATGGTACTGCATGGGTAACTGTGTGGGAGAGTAGGTCACTGCCGGGATTATTTTCGAGGGCCGCGTGAAAAGCGCGGCCCTTTTCTTTGGTGCGCCAGGCATGGCGCGAAGCGCCGTGACTGGCGCTGAGTAACCGCTAGCGAAAGCGATGCGGGAAGTGACGTGGAGGTGTAAGTCCTCTGGGGACCTTGATGACAGGAACCCCTAGCCGAACAGCAAGGGGACGCCGCGAGGCGTTGTCGGAAGGACGCTGGAGGCAAAGCTCTGGCCCGAGGTACACGAATCGCATAGAAGGCGCGCGCCCGGTGGGCGAGGGGGCCAAGAAACCTGAAGCCCGATGTCATCCGGACCGAGCACGCGTAGATGCGACGGGTAGATGGAGCGAACGTCACGCGCCTTACCCTGGGAGAGCTGCGTCGTTGCCGAGAGGCTAGCCGCGTTGTCAAGACGCGACGAGGACGGCGCAGCAGTCAGCCGAGGCCGTAGTAGCCGCCACGCACAGCGGTGAAGGGCCGAACACGAAGCGACGTGCGGGACCACTCGTTCGATGCCTGAGCCAGACGCCGAGTTGAACGCTGAGATGCGGAAACGCGCCGGAAGGGGTCGCGGCGGAACCGCGACGAGTACCGGACGCGTGCGTCAAACAGGCACGGCACGAGGGGACGCGCCCGACACAGAGACGTCGCGGCTCATGGAGGAGGTGCTGCGTCGAGAGAATCTCGTTCGTGCGCATGCGCGTGTGGTGCGGAACGGCGGGGCGGCCGGCGTCGACGGCATGACCGTCGATGAGTTGATGCCCTATTGCCGGACGCACTGGGCGCGCATCCGAGAGGAACTGCTTAGCGGGACGTATGGCCCGCGCCCGGTTCGGCGAGTGGACATTCCGAAGCCGGGCGGGTCGGGCACGCGCATGCTGGGCATTCCGACGGTGCTGGACCGATTGATTCACCAGGCCCTGCACCAAGTCCTGCAACCGATCTTCGATCCGACCTTCTCGGACGCGAGCTTCGGCTTTCGTCCGGGTCGGAGCGCGCACGACGCGGTACGGCGCGCCCGCGACCACATCGCGGCGGGGTATCGATGGGTGGTGGACGTGGACCTGGAGAAATTCTTCGACCGTGTGAACCACGACGTGCTCATGGCCCGCGTGGCGCGCCGAGTGAAGGACCGTCGAGTGCTCCGTCCTCATTCGCCGATATCTGCAGGCGGGGATGATGGAGGCAGGACTGATGTCGCCGCGGACGGAGGGCACGCCGCAAGGCGGGCCGCTGTCGCCGCTCCTGAGTAACATCCTGCTCGATGACCTCGACCAGGAACTGGAGCAACGTGGGCATCGCTTCGTCCGCTACGCCGATGACGGCAACATCTATGTGCGGTCGACGCACGGCGGGCGAGCGGACGCTGGCATCGGTGGAACGCTTTCTCGTGAAGCGTCTTCGCTTACGCGTCAATCGCGAGAAAAGCGCTGTCGCTCGTCCATGGCAGCGCAAATTCCTGGGCTATACCGTGACCATCCATCGAGAGCCGAAGCTCCGTGTTGCGCCCGAATCGGTCACCCGATTGAAAGCGCGACTGCGTCTTCGCTTCCGGTCCGATCGCGGTCGGTCGCTCCGGCGGACGGTCACCGACCTGCAGCCGCTCTTGCGCGGGTGGGCCGGCTATTTTCGGCTGGCCGATGTCCGGGTCAGTTTCGAGCAACTCGACGAGTGGCTTCGCCGCCGTTTGCGCTGCATCTTGTGGCGCCAATGGAAGCGACCACGCACCCGAATGCGCGAACTGAAACGGCGCGGTCTGGACGCGACGCGCGCCCGTCTCTCCGCCTATAACGGCCACGGGCCGTGGTGGAATGCGGGCGCGAGTCACATGCACGCCGCGGTCCCGACTGCTGCGCTGCGCGAATGGGGACTCTTGAGTCTCCTCGACGAGCATCGGCGTCTCCGGTGCGTTTCGTGAACCGCCGGATGCCGAACGGCACGTCCGGTGGTGTGGGAGGGGGGGACCGGTAACGGTCTTCACCTACCCGATTCCAAGGTCCACAGTCCAAGGTCCTCCGGACTCTGGACTCTGGACTCTGGACTCAGGACCCTGGACTCAGGACCCTGGACCCTGGACTTTGAACGTCGTCAGAATCGAAGACGGACGCGACCCGCGACTCGCCGACTACGCCGGAGTCCGCGAGCCCGCGCTCCTGCCCGACCGCGGATTGCTCATCGCCGAGGGGCGCTTCGTCGTGCGGCGCCTCCTCGACTCGCCTCGGATCACGTGCCGGTCGCTGCTGCTCAACGACGCGGCACTGCAAGCGCTCAGCGCCGCGCTCGAAAACGCAGCAACGCGCGCTGACGTCTTCGTCGCATCCGCGGATGTCATCACCGTCGCTACCGGGTTCAACATGCACCGCGGGTGCCTGGCGCTCGCCGAACGGCCCACGGAACTGTCGATGGAGGCGCTCGTCGGCGCCGGTCGCCTCGTCTCGATCCTCGAACGGGTCGTCGACGCCGACAACGTCGGATCCGTCTTTCGCAGCGCCGAGGCGTTCGGCGTCGACGCGATCCTGCTGAGTCCAGGCTGCTGCGATCCGTTCTACCGCAAGGCGATCCGGACGTCATCCGGCGCGGCGCTGGTGGTGCCGTTTGCTGCCGCTGCGCCATGGCCCGAAGCCCTCGATCGCCTGAAGTCTCAGGGCTTCCTGATCGCGGCCACGACGCCCGGCGGCGAGGCGACGGACGTCGGCGCCTTCGTCGACACCCCCGCGGCCCGGGGCCGGATCGCCGTGATCTTCGGGACCGAAGGCCAGGGTCTGACCGCGGAGACGCTCGCGCGGGCCGACGTCCGGCTGCGCGTGGCGATGAGCGGCGCGCTCGACTCGCTCAACATCGCGACGACCGCCGGCATCGTCCTGCATCGCTTGCATGAAGTACGGCAGAAGCGATAGACCTGTCGGGGCGATGGTGGCCCTGGACGTTGGACATTGGACGTTGGACGCTGGACCGTGGACGTTGGACCCTTGACCATCGCGCGCTTGTGCACGGTCCTGCTGCTGGTCGCCGGCCTCGCGGCCTGCGTGCGCCGCGAAGGTCTCAACGCCGACTGCCAGTGGCCCGACGAGGCGGTGTCGCCGCTCGATCTCCGCGATCCGGCCCAGGCGCGCCATCTCAGCAACGACGCCCAGTTCGCGGAAGAGTTGGCCATCCGCTACGGGGATTCCTTCCGCGGACGCGAGACGGTGGAGGCGCGCGGCCGGCGGGTGGAGCAGTGCACGGCGCAGCTCTTCGCCTGGATCGAGCGGCTCCATGACGTCAGTGACGACGACGTGCAGCGGGCGCGCGGACACCGGGAGATCCGCGTGGATCTCGTCACGGTATTCGCGCCGATGGCCGTGTGTTTCGGCGTCGTCGCCGCCCTTGCCGCCGGGCACGTGCGGCGCCGCTTTTCCGCGAGCGAACGATCGCCGGCGATCGTGGCCACGCTGCTCGCGTCCGTTGCCGTCAGCGTCGCCACGGTCGCGATCGGCGAGCTCTGGTCGTGGATGGTGGAGATCGTGCGCGTCGGCGACAGCCACTTGAGCTACCGCGCGTTTCGTTTGCCCTGGGCCCGGCACCGGCCGGAGATCTTCGCGGTTGGCGTGGTCTGCTACTGGGCCGTGGCCTGGTGGCGCTTCCGGGTGCGGAACGGCGACGGCGATCGGCCGCCGGGCGATAGCGACCGCTTCTCTCTGCGGTGACGCGGCGGGTGCGGGTCGTCGCCTGGCGGGTCTTTTCTTGTGCTCCCGGCAATCGAGGGCGGGACCGCCGCTTCCGGGTGTATACTCCGGCCTCCGCTCGTCCGCTTCGGGTCTCCCCAGACCTTCCCGCCCACCTCCGGGCGTCCTGACCGGGGGAGATAACTGCAAGGAGCCATGATGAACCCGCGCTCGATCAAGTCGTCCACGATCTTCCGTCTGACCCTGCTGGTCGCTGTTCTGTTGGTGACCCAGGGACTGCAGGCGCGCTACCAGTGGCACGCGAACGTCGGCGCGCAGAGCGCAGACAAGGGGCGCCAGGCCCTGGCGTTTCTTCCCAGTGAACTGTGGATCCACGCCGGAGACAGCGTCACCTGGTACTTCAACGTCGACGAGATCCATACCGTCACGTTCCTGAAATCCGGCCAGACGCGTTTGCCGTTCGCCGTCGGCTGTCCGGGATTCTCGTCCGACCCGGCCACGTTCGATGGCTCGACCTGTGTGACGACCCCGCCCCTGGTCAACGGACAGTCGTTCACGGTCGACTTCCCGGCGGCCGGCAATTTCAAGCTGGTCTGTCTGGTTCACCCCGACATGACGGCGGTCGTGCACGTGCTGGCGCTCAGCGAGCCGCTGCCGCATACGCAGACGTTCTATGACCTCCAGGCCGACGACGAAGCGCACGACCTGCTGTCGGATTCCCGTCGTGACCTCGACATGGGTCACGGCGGCCACGACGCCGGTCACGTGACTGCCGGCGTCGGAGAGGTCACCGCCACGGCCGGAGGCACCGAAACGACGTCGGTCATGCGCTTCTTGGAACCCACGAAGTTCATCCGTGCGGGAGAGACCGTCGAGTGGACCAATCTGGATCCCGTTACGCCGCACACGATCACGTTCGGGACCGAGCCGCTCGATCCCATGCCGCCCTCAGGGAACGTCACGACGGACGCGGACGGCGCCCGTCACGTCACCATCACGTCGCCATCGGTGAGCGCGCACTCGGGGTTCATCGTCGCGGCGCCACAGGATCGGATCGGCCTCGCGCAGTCGCCGATCGGCGCGACCCGCTTCCGCGTGACCTTCCCCAATCCGGGTGTGTTTCCGTATATCTGCGCCCTTCACGACGACCTGGGGATGAAGGGAACGGTGGTCGTCAAGAAATGACGCACCACGCTTGATTGTGCGCCGGGTTCGGCTATCCTTCCGTCATGGCAAAGTTTCTCGTGACCGTGTCCTACACGATTGACGGCGCGAAGGTCCTCAGGCGCGACGGTGGCTCCAAGCGCGAGCACGCCGTCCGCGAGGCGCTCGAGAGTCTCAACGGCAAGCTGGAGGCCTTCTACTTCACGCTCGGCCAGCACGACGCGATCGTGATCGCGGATCTGCCGGACGCGACAGCCGCCGCCGCCCTGAGCGTTGTCGTCGCCACCGCCGGCATCGCGCGGTGCCAGACGACGCCGTTACTGACGCCGGCGGAGATGGATCACGCGGTCAGCAAGAAGACCGCGTATCGCGGGCAGGGAGAGTAAAGGTTCAGGGTCCAGAGTGCAAGGTCCAGGGTCCACAGTCCAAGGTCCACGGTCCAAAGTCCAACGACCGTGGACCGTGGACCGTGGACCGTGGACCGTGGACCGTGGACCGATTTCCTACCCGCACGCCCTCATCACCAGCGTCGAGTCGTTGCCGCCAAATGCGAGTGATGTCGAGATCCCGCAACGGACCGCCTGCTTCCGCGCCTCATTCGGCACGACGTCCAGCGGGCACTCGGGGTCGGTGCTCGAGTGGTTGGCGGTTGGCGGGATCACACCGCGCGCGATCGTGAGCGCAAGCGCGGCCGCCTCGATGGCCCCCGCCGCGCCAAGGCAATGCCCGACCATCGACTTGATCGAGTTGACCGGAATGCGCGCCGCCCGCTCGCCGAACGCCCGGTAGAACGCCCGCGCTTCGGCGCGGTCGTTCTGGGGCGTGCCGGTCCCGTGCGCGTTGATGTGATCGATCTCGTCGGCCGCCACGCGCGCGTTGGCGAGCGCGGCTTCAATCGTCGACGCGAGCGCGCGCCCGTCGGGTTCGGGCGACGTCGCGTGGTAGGCCTCGCACCGCACGCCGTACCCGGCAATCTCCGCGTAGATGCGCGCGCCGCGGCGGCGCGCGCGCTCCAGCTCCTCGAGGACGAGCACGGCAGCGGCCTCCCCAATCGTCATGCCCGCGCGGTCCGCGTCGAAGGGACGGCACGGCCGCATGTCCACGAGACGCAGCGCGTTGAAGCCGCTGAACGTCAGCCGGCAGAGCACATCGGCCCCGCCCGCCAGCGCGACGTCAATCGATCCGTCGCGAATCGCATCCGCGCCGTGCCCGATGGCAATCGTGCTCGACGAGCACGCCGCGACGACGCACTGCCGAGGTCCCTCGACGCCAAAGCGATCACCCACGACATCGACGGGCGTGCTGGAGAAGAAGTTCACGACACCTGACGGCCGCGCCCGGCGAGCGCCGCGCGCGCGCAAATCGGCGAGGTAGGTCTCATTGCGGAAGAGATCGCTCGTGCCCGCGCCGAGCACGACGCCGAGGCGATCGGGATCGACCCCGCGGCCGTCGAGCCCGGCGTCGGCCAGCGCTTCGGCGGTCGCGAGAATCGCGATCTGATCGCAGCGCGACAGCCGCCGGCGCTCGAGCGCCGTGAAATGCCGCGCAGGCCCGTAGTCGGCGACTTGGGCCGCGAGCTGGCTGCGATAGCCGGCCGGATCGAAGAGCGTCAGCGTTCCAATGCCGGACCGGCCGTCGACAAGTCCCTGCCAGACCGACTCGCGATCCGCGCCAAGCGCGGACAGACAACCGATGCCGGTCACGACCACGCGCCGGTCGCTCACGTGCCCAGCTCCGGTCCAGGCGCGCCGATCGTCGTCGTCAGGCGATCGGCGGCGAAGATGTCGCGGTACCGCGCGACGCGCCGGCGCTCGCCGGCCTTGAGCCGCAGCGCGACGACGGCCGGCACGAACTGGAAGGGCAGCAGGAGCGCCGAGATGGCGGCGGCGCGGACGCGCGCGGACGCCGGCGGCTCCCAGCGCTCGAGCCCGAGGAGCGATCCCCAGTACGAGCCGACGACGCGATAGATCTCCGAGAGCATGCGCAGCCGCTCGCCGTGCACACCGCCGGCGCGCGTGCGACCGGCCCGAAGGTCGGCGAGAAACTCGTCTCGCGTGCGCGCCGGGCTTTCCGTCCAGGTGGTGCCCACCCAGCGCAGCGAGTGCGCGTCGCTGCCGCCGACCACGCCGATCGCCCGCCCGCTGTGGCGGAGCCCATCGGCGATCGCCGTGACCAGGGCGTTGTGCTCGGCGCCGGCCGCGCCGTTCCGGACCTCGAGCCCGTCCGATCCGAGGGCGATCATCTCGCGCACGTAGCGCTCGACCGGCAGCTCCTCACGGAAGAGCAGAAAGAGGTGATTGACGCTGAAGAACACGCCCGCCTCGCGCAGGCACGCGGCGACGTCGAGCGCGTTGCCCCGAAGCGGCTGCACGTCGCGGTGCACGCGCTCGGTCATGCCAATCGCCCCGAGGTGGACGCGCAAGCCGGGCGCGTCGGGCACGCGGCACTCGATCTCCTCGCCAAGCAGGAAGTCCTCGGCGCCGGGATGGGCGTCGAGGAACGCCAGGCCGCCGTCGAGGCTGTCGTGATCCGTCAGGCAGACGAGGTCCATGCCGCGTGCCTTGGCCGCGCGGTACACGTCCTCCGGCGGCGAGTAGCAGTCGCGCGCGTGAAGCACGGGCATGTGCCTGGCGTAGCCGGAGTAGAACGAGTGGCAGTGCAGATCGGCGCGCATCGGATCGGACGCTAATCTCAGAGTGGCTTCAGCAGCATGATCTGCACGATGAACGACCCCGCCGGACGGTAGAGCGCCGGCAGGAAGCTCTTGCCGACGTCGGCCGAGAACATCGTATTCCAGGGCGCGCGGAAGGTCACGGCCACGCCGGTGCCCGTGACGGGGCTCCACCTGGTGCGATCCAGCGGGTCCCGCCCGAAGGCCTGGTCGAGGAACAGATCGAGCTTGAACTGCTCCAGGACGTTGATCGAGTACCGAGCCCCGCGCGAGCACGAGGGAAGGAAAGCGGACGCCCGAGGCCGGCACGCCGTGCATCTGCACGTCCGAGAACATGTCGAACTGGTACATGCTGAAGCGATCGAGGTGCTGGCCGCCGAAGTACGCGACGCCCACGTGAATCGCCTGGAACGGCCCGCGCAGGAAGTCCTTGGACCCGCCAATCGAGTAGAGCTGATACGTCTGGTGCGAGGGGTCGTAGTCGCCCGGCCGGCCCCACGGCGCCCACGACATGCGGTGATAGGTGGCCGCGCTGGCGGCAATCGAATAGCCACCCCGCCGGAACTCGTACCCGCCGCTCAGCCCGTGGGTCGCGGTGCTGCTCGGAATGACGAAGTCGCCCGTGGTGTCGGGCGGCGCGAAGTACTTCGTGCCCTGCAGCTGATAGCCCACGGTCACCTTCTGAAACGGCATGAACTGCCAGCCCAGGTTGACGCCCGTGGACGCCGGGATCGACATCACGCGCGCGTCCACGTCTTCGCCGTCCGCCGCGAAGGCCTTGTCCGTGCCGGGCACGGCGATCCCGTAGAAGTCCACGCTGGCGTCGAGCGGGGTCCGTCCGAGCTTCGGCTTCTGCACGTTGCCGGCGATGAAGACGCCGCCGAAGAGCATCGCCATCTGGCTGTTCGTCCCAAGAAACGCGAAGTTGAGGTAGTTGATGCCCAGGATGGGCAGCGGGAAGTCGAACGCCGGGTCGATGCGCGTGCCCATTGCGAGCGCCTTGCTGCGCTGCGTCAGCTTGTCGCTCACGACGCGCGTCTCGCCTTGCTTCACCAGGAACCGCACGCCTTGGTCGGTGTCGCGGTACATGATGCGATCGCTGGCGCGGGCCGCGCGCCGCTCGGCGTCGAAGTCCGGCGGATCCACCCGGAAGTCCGAGTACCAGTCGTCCTTCTCGACGAGCAGGTTGCGTCCGGCAATCAGCACGAGCTGGCGCGTCGTGATATGCGTGACGAACTGGAGCGCCTGGCCGCGCACCGTCGCGACCGGTGCGTAGGTCTCCGTCACCTGATTCGAGACGATCGCGCCGCCGAGGTGGGTCTGCACGCTGTCCACCTTGACTCGCAGGAAGGTCGTCGTGTCGATCCACACCCGGCCGCGGTAGCGCGCCGCGCTCGCATCCACCGGGTCGAAATCGACCGCATAGCAGCGGTGCTCGTCGATCGTGTCGATGCCTGCCAGACGATAGCGATAGTCGGTCGTCAGCCGGAGATCGAGGGGCTTGGACAGCACCTTCTCGGCCTGGAGCAGCGGAAACGCCGGGCGGTCGGATCCCCACTTCGCGCCGTTCACCGAAAACGTCAGCTCCTCCCACTCGACATCATCCCGCGTGGCGTACAGGCGGCTGTCCGAGACGACGTCGAAGATCTGCGAGCCCGAGGGACGGAAGTGAAATCGCGTCTTGAGCGTGGCGATGTAGGCGGTGTAGAGCGACGCCTGCCTGGCCTCGGCTTCCTGGTTGCGGAAGATGATCTCCTCCACGGCGAGCGCAGCCATCCCCGAGACTTCGGTGTTGCTGACGAATGTCGTCTCGCCGCCGTAGTTGAAATCGACGACGATCGGCGCGACGGACGCCGGCGCCTCGAAGCGCGATCGGTGCGTGGCGGCGTCGGCGGCGAACGCCGGCGCCGGCGAGACCTGCCGGCGGATCGCGTCGCGCAGCGTCGGGTGCCGCCCGGACGGATCGACGAGCGCGATGGCGAGCGGCGGCCCGCCGGCCGGCATGCCCCAGTACACGAAGTAGGTCGACCCGCTGCGGACGTTGTAGAAGAGCCGGTGCGGGACGCGCGCCGCGACGTCCGCGCCGTTCTGCTCGACTGCCAGGGACACCGACGCGGGATCGATCGGCAGAAGCGAGCCGTCGAGCACGTCGCGCAGCTCGCGCGCGGCGACGACGACGGCGGCCACGGCCTCGGGCGATCCGGTGAACGTCGCCGCGGTGGCCGGCGCGTCGCCAAGGCGGCTGAGCGCCTCGACGAGCCACTGGCTGGCGGCCGCCGCCGGTTGCGCGTCCAACGTGAGGCCGACGGACATCACGACGGCCGTCGGATCCCGGTCGCGCACGAGCCGCCGAATGACGTCGGCACCGCCGGCGACCGGCACGGCGTCGATCGTCGTCGCGGCGTCGCTGCCATAGAGCGAAACTTGCCAGTCGCGGTCCGCGTCAGCGACGGGAGTCTGGGCGACGGTCGCCTCCGGATCCACGGATCGAATCTGCACGGCCGCAAGGCGAATGAAGAACGCGTAGGCGCGCGCGTCTGGCCTGGCCGCGCCAGCCTCGACGTCGATCTCGTAGCCGGCGACCCGCCCTTTCAGGTGATCGGCCACCGCCCGCACGGCGTCGGACCACGCGGTGCTTCCATCGACGACGATCGGCGTGTGCTCGACGGCGACGAGCACGGGGGCGCTCACCCGGCGCGCTTCGTCGATTCGCGCGTCGATCGTTTCCCATCGGCCGGACGCGCGCGCGGCGTCGAGCGTTGCCCAGGGGACGAGAAGCCGAACGAAAGCGCCGATGTCCGACGCCTTGATGCCCGCGGAGGCCAGCGCCGGCGCCAGCGCGGCGGGGTCGTCGAGCCGCTCGTCCACGCCGACGCCCTTGATCGGCGCGCGTGAAGACGTCTGCGCCCATGCCGGCCCGCTCCCCATCATGCCGAGCAGCCCGAGCACAGCGGCCGTCCGAGGGATCATCCGAGTCCGGCCTTGCCGACGAGTGTCCCCAGCGTTGCGAAGGAGGCGCCGGCGAGAATCGCGTCGAGCCTCGCGCGGAAGCCATCCAGGCGGAAGTAGTGCGCGAACCACCGGCTCCAGGGCAACGGGATCTTCGGCGGGTCGTCGTCGATCTCCCATGGATGGACCCACAAGAATCGAGGTCTGCCCGATGTGAGCGCGCCGCTCCAGCTCGCCGAGCGCAGCCGCGGGCGCTTGCATCCGCAGTCCCCAGCCTCCGCCCCCAGGCACGTTCTGACCCCACCGGCGCGACACCATCGGCGGGCACTCGACGAGACTGCCCGCTCTTGTCGTCCGCAGATGCATCGATTGCGGGTACCGTGCGTTGCCGACCATCCTCAGGGGCGCCATGCTGGAGTCGATGCGGAAACCCCGTGAGGCCAGGGCGTCGAGCGCCCAGAGCGATCGGTCGTTGATCGACCACTCCGGCGCACGGAACGCCGTGATAAGCGGGGCGCCGGCGCCACCGAGCGCGGCGAGGCTGCGGTCGAGGTCGGCGGCAAAAGCACCGGGGGTCATCTCGTACACGCGGGTGTGCATGTGGCCGTGCGACCCCACTTCGTGGCCCCCGGCGAGGATTCCACGAACCAGCTCCGGGTAGTGCTCGGCGACGTAGCCCAGGACGAAAAACGTCGCGCGCACCTGCCGGCGGTCGAGCATGTCGAGCAACGCGCGGGTGTTCGCGACGACGCGGCTGGGGAGCGCGGGCCAGCGATTGGGGGAAAGCTCGGGGCCGACGCCGCAGATGTGAAACCACTCTTCGACGTCGACGGTCAGCGCGCAGCCCGCGGGACGCATGGGCAGGGCCCGGACGCGCTCAGCTGGCCGGTCCGGTGCGGACGCCGTTCGGCCGATGCTCCTGGATGAACTGCGCGATGGAATCGACCGAGCGAAGCACGCGCTTGCCCATGTGCTCATCGCCGATGGTCACGCCGAACTGTCGCTCGATTTCGAGCACGAGCTCGAGGGCGTCGATCGAGTCGAGGCCCAACCCCTCGCGGAACAACGGAACGTCATCGGCGATCTGCGCCGCCGGCATCGGCAGCCGCAAACTCGTGACGATGATTTCCTTGATCCGCGTGTTCAGCATCTCATCCATGGCGCACCGGGTCCTCCCAGACCTCCCAGATTATTTATCGTTCCGATTCAGGACGGAAGCCAGTCTGTGCCGCTCGCCGTCAGCGGGTGACCGCGTGGCCCACGACCAGGGAATAGCAGGTGCCGCCGGTCGCGACGCCGTTGACGAGGAACCGTGGTCGGGCCGCGTTCACGGAACGTCTGCAGCAGACGACGTCCACAGGGCATGCGGGGTCCGGCCGGGCGAAGCCCAGCGTCGGCGGGAGGGTTCCTGACGAGAGTGCGCCGAGCGCGGCGACGAGGCTGGCCGCGCTGGCCGCGCCACACTCGCCAAGCGCACCTTTGACGGAGACGACCGGAACCGCCGACGGCCCGAAAATATCCGCAATCGCGGCAGCCTCCACACGGTCGAGCGCCGGCGTCGAATTGGCCGAAGCGAAGATGGCCGCCACGTCCGCGGGCGCCACGTTTGCCGCGTCCATGGCCTGGCGCATCGCCCGCGCGAGCGGCGCCGGGTCGGTTGGCCAATGGTTGCGTCGGCCGCGTCCCGACGCGCCGCCCACGCCCATGATGGCCCCGCGGATCTCGGCGCCGCGGCGGGCGGCCCGCTCGGCGGTTTCGACGGTGACCAGGTACGCGCCCGATCCGAGCACGAAGCCGTTACGCCGCGCGTCGAACGGCCGCGAGGCCTCGCCGCAGCCGGCATCGTGCGCCAGGACGCCCAGGCGGTCGTGCACCGCGAAAAACACGCGCTCGAAATCATCGACGCCGCCGGAAACCACGGCCTGACAGTGGCCCGAGCGCAGCAGGCTGATGCCGTAGGCGACGGCGGCGAGTCCGGACGCTTCGCGGTAGCTCAACGTGACGTTCGGCCCGCGCAACCCGAACTCCAGGCCGCAGAGGCTGGCGGCGGCGTTCCCGACCGTGTTGCTGAAGTCGAGCGCCGACGCGCCGATCGGGCCGAGCGCATTCAGCCGATCGAGGTAGTCGACGAGACTGTGCAGGCCCGTGGTGTAGGAGCCCAGCGCGACGCCGATCTCGTCCGAGCCTGCGCCCGGCGCCGGCAGTGCGCCCGCGTCCTCGAGCGCCAGGCCCGTCGCCATCACGGCGAGCTGGCCGGTGCGATCGATGCGGCGCAGGCGCGCGGGCGACACGAAGCGGCCTGGATCGAACGCGACGACTTCACCAGCGAGGTGTGCCTCGCACGCGCTGGTGTCGAACGCCCTGACCGGCGCGAGCGCCGACGCACCGCTCGCGAGCGCCGCGTTGAACGTTGCGCCCCCGATGCCGAGTCCAGAAACGACGCCGATGCCCGTGACCACCGGCGGCGAGGAGAGGGCGCGGGCCATCACTGCGCGTACGCTACCATAGCCTTCGTCGCGTCCGCCGCGCGCGACGGTCTATGCTTCGCTCGATCCTTCCGCTCCTCGTGGCCAGCGTGCTGGTGTCGCAAGCCCGCGATCCGCTGGACGATCTGTTTGCGCGCGGTCAGGCCATGCAGGCGACGATGAAGAGCGTCTCGGCGTCATTCACCGAGACGACGGTCTCCTCGCTGCTGCGCGATCCGCTGATCGCGCACGGCACGGTCGTCGCGGCGCTGCCGCTTCGCGTCCTGATGACCTACACCGCGCCGGAGAAGCGGTACGTCCTGCTCGACCAGACGCACCTCGTGACCGTCGTGCCCGCGCGCCACGAGCGCGAGGAGATCAACATCGCGGACATGCAGAAGCGGATTCAGAAGTACTTCGTCGACGCCTCGCCGCGCGAGCTCCGGCAGTCGTTCGACATCGCGTTGAAGCCGGACGCCGCGATGAAGGACGTCGACCTGCTCGACATGACGCCGCGCCGGAAGCAGATCAAGGAAGGCCTGACGCACCTGCAGCTCTGGATCGATCGTGCCCGGCTGGTGATGGTCAACCTGAAGATGGAGTACGCGGACGGCGACTCCCGGACGATCGAGTTGAGCGACGTGAAGATCAACGTCCCGATCGACGACCGGACGTTCGTCATCCCCTCGGGCGGGACCCCCGGCCGCTGACCGGGAGCCGCCCGCCTTCCGGTCCGGCGGCGGCTCTGGCATGATTCCGACGGATGCCGCCGCGCGTGTTCGAACGGGTGCTCGTCGGTGCCTTCCGGCATCGCCACGCGGTGCTCGTCGGGGCGGGGCTGGCGACCCTCGCCGCGGTCGCCGCGCTGTGGCGGGTGCGCTTCGATTCGAACGTGCTGCACCTGCTGCCGCAGCGCAGCCCGGCCGTCCAGACCTTCCAGACGTTTCTCGACGCCTTCGGGAACCTCGATCGCCTGTACGTGATGTTCGTCGCGCCGCCCGACCGCGTCATCGCCGACGACGAGACGGCGATCGGCGAGTACGTCGAGCGCCTGCGGGCGCTGCCGGAGATCGAGAGCGTGGATGCCGGGCGCGACGATCCGGGCAAGGACTGGAGCTACCTGGCCGACCGCCAGCTGCTCCTGCTCGGGCCGCAGGCAATCGAGGGTGCGCTCGCGCGGCTGGATCCGTCGCGGTATCCCGCGGAACTGGAGGAGGCGCGCGCGCAGCTCGCCCTGCCGTCTTCGGACGTGAAGGTGCTGGTGCGGCAGGATCCGTTGCGTTTGCTGCCCATCGTCCGCGACCACCTCGCCGGGAGCGGCATGCCGCTGCCGTTCGATCCGACGCAGTCCGGCTACGTGTCCGACGATCACCGCAGCCGGCTCGTCATCGGCCGGCCGGCGCGTCCGCCATTCGACACGGCGTTCGCGCACGCGCTCAACGCCAGGCTCGACGGCCTCGCCGACGCGCTGCGGAAGGCCAGCGCTGATGGGGGCGCCCGTGGCGTGCGCCCGCCCATCGAGGTGCGCGAAGCGGGCGGCTATCGGGCGGCGGCGCAGTCCGAGGCGATCATCAAGCGTGAGAGCGTGCTCAGCACGATCTCCTCGCTCGTCGTGATCGTGGCGATCGTGCTGATCGTGTTTCGATCGGCGCGTCCGCTGGCGGCGGTGTTCGTCCCGATTCTGCTCGCCGCCCTGGTGACGCTGGCGGTGTACGGGCTCTGGCGCCCGCTGTCGTCGGCCGTGGCCGGCAGCGCGGCGATGCTGCTGGGCCTCGGGGTGGACGGCACGCTTCTGCTGTACATCATGTACATCCAGCAGCGTCGCGACGGCCTCGAGCCGGTGCGCGCCGTCGCGGGCCTCGCGCCGTTCGCGGCGAGCGTCTCGATCGGCTTCGTGACGACGGCCGCGACGTTCCTCGGCGTGGTGCCGGTCGATCAGCCGGCGCTCGCCGAGCTTGGCCGCAGCGTCGGGCTGGGCGTGCTCGTCTGCGGCGTCTGCGCGGTGCTCATCGTGCCGGCGCTCGTCTCGCGGGCGCCCGTCCGGCCGCTCGCGATTGGCCTGCGGGCACCGCGTCTCTCACAGTTCGTCGAGCGGAGGCGCGTCGCGATTCTGACGGCGGCGGCGGTCGTCACCGTGGCCAGCGCGATCGCCGCGACGCGCTTGCCGCTGGTCCTCACCGTCGATCGCCTCGAGCCCGACATTCCGGCCATCGCTGTCGAGAAGGAAATCGCCCGCAGGTTCCACCTGCCGGAAGACACGCTGTTCGTGCTCGCCCAGGGCGACTCGCTCGATCGGCAGCTCGAGATCCACGAGCGGCTGCTCCGCGAGCTGTCCGGGCCGGGCGATCCGCCGGTCGCCTCGCCGGCCCTGCTGCTGCCGTCGGCGCAGACCCAGCGGGCGACGATCGCGCGCGTGGCCGCACGCGACCTCACGCCCGCGCGGGTGTCGGCGGCCCTGGCCGATGCGGCGCGGGCGGCCGGATTTCGCGAGGACAGCTTCCAGCCGTTCGTCGACCGCCTGCCGGCGCTGCTGGATCCCGATCAGCGCGTGACGCTCGAGGGCTACCGGTCGCACGGGCTCGGAGATCTGCTGTCGCGCTTCGTCAACGAACGCGACGGCGTCGTCACGACCGTCGCCTACGTGGCGGCGGACACGCCGGCCGCGATCGACCGCGTCGAACGCGTCGTGAACGAGATCGGCGCGCCGCTCAGGCTGACCGGCCTGGCGCTGGTCAACCGCGCGCTCGAGCGCAGGTTCACGCCGGACTTCCTGCTCGGCGCGGTGATTGGCGTGATCGGCGTCGCCGTTTTGCTGGCCGTCGGCTTTCGCGCGTGGCGGCCCGTGCCGCTCGTCCTCGGCACGACGTTCGTCGGCTTGCTGTGGAGCGTGGGCGTGCTGTCGATGGCCGGCGTCGCGCTCGATCTGTTCAGCGCCTTCGCGCTGCTGGCGTCGATCGGCATCGGCGTAGACTACAGCGTGCACGTGCTGTACCGGCGCCAGAGCCGCGGCGACCGCAGCGCCCGCGGCGCGATTGGCGACGTCACGCCGGCGCTGCTGCTGGCGGCCGCCACCGCGATCGTCGGATTCGGGTCGCTTGCGACGTCCACCTACGCACCCTTGCGCCTGTTCGGTCTGGTCAGCGTGCTGGCCATCGCGTCCTGCCTGACGATGGCCGTCGTCGTGCTGCCGGCGCTGCTCGAGGACTGAGATGACGGTCTGGGCGGTGATCGCGGCCTTCAACGAGGCGTCGAACATTGCCCGCGTCGCCGGCGGCGTGCGCTCCCACGTCGCGCACGTGCTGGTCGTCGACGACGGGTCCAGTGACGCGACGGCCGAGGAGGCGCGGGCGGTGGGCGCGGAGGTTATCCGACACGCGCACAACCAGGGAAAAGGTGCCGCGATTCGCTCGGGACTTGCCGCCGCGCTGGCGGGAGGCGCGACGCACGTGCTGCTGCTCGACGGCGACGGGCAGCACGATCCGGACGACGCGCCCGCGTTGATCGGGGCGGCCCGGGCCGGACGCGGGGACTTCGTCCTCGGCGAGCGGCCGTTCGATCGTTCGACGATGCCAGCGTCGCGGTACTGGACCAATCGGATCAGCAGCCGAGTCATCTCGCGGTATTTCGTCGGCGCCGACGTCGGCGACACGCAGTCCGGCTACCGGCTGATCGCCGCCGACGTCATCCGCCGGCTGCAGCTTTCCGGCCGCGGCTATGAGATCGAGACGGAGATGCTGATCAAGGCCGCGCGCCAGGGCGCGCGTCTGGTGCGCGTGCCGATCCACCTCCGGTATGACGGTGCCGTGAGCAAGCTCCATCCACTGCGGGACACGACGCGGACGTGCTTTCTGGCCGTGCGGTATCGCTTCTTCCCGGAGCGCCTGCAGTGACCGACACCGCCCGGCCGCCGCGCTGGCACGCGCGCGGGCTCAACAACGAGTGGATCGTCGGCGCCACGTGGACGGGTGTCTCGCGTCTGCCGGCGTGGGCGACGCTGCGGATCGGCCATGTCGGCGCGTGGCTCGCGTACCGGCTGCAGACAGGCGGAACGCAGGCGCTCGTGGACAACTTCCGCGGTGATCTTCCCCGACCGATCGGAGGACGATTTGCGGGCGCTGGCGCTGCGCACCTACCGCAGCTACGCGCGCGACGTCATCGAGTTCATGCGCAGTCTCGACCAGCCGGCGGACGCGCTGCGCCGGCGGGTGAGCCGGCTCGAGACGGCGGCCTTCGATGCGGCGCTCGCGCGCGGCCGCGGCGCCATCGCGCTGTCCGGGCATTTCGGCAACTGGGAGCTGGCGGGCGTGCTCCTGCGGCGATTCACGACGTACCCGCTGTCGGTCGTCGCCATGCGGGAGCAGGACGCCGAGGTCAGCCGGCTCCGCGAGCGGCTGCGGGCCAAGATTGGGATCGACACGATCGAGGTGCGGCAGCATCTCGAAAGCGCGATCACGATCCGGCGTTTGCTGCAGGAAAACCGCGTCGTTGGCATGCTCCTCGACCGGCACCTGGGCAAGGACTACCTCGAGGTGCAGTTGTTCGGCCGGTCCGCCTACTTCCTTCGAACGCCCGCGCTGCTCGCGTTCTTCTCCGGTGCGCCGTTGATTCCGTCGTTCGTGTACCGCGATGACGACGACCGGTTCGTCGTCGAATGCGGGCCGGCGATCGACGTGCCGCGGACAGGCGACCGCGACGCCAACATTCAGGCCGCGACGCAAGCGGTCGCGACGGTCGTCGAGGCGCAGATTCGTGCGCGGCCTCACTACTGGTACCAGTTCTATCCATTCTGGGCGAGCCAGGACGCTGTCGCCGCGGAACGTCGCCGCGCGGCCGGTGAGTCGCCGGCCCTCTGACGCATGGATCCCGTCACTCATGCCTTGTTTGGCCGGTTGATGGCCGGATTCGACCGGCGCGCAGCGCTCGGGCCGGGCAGTCGCGCCGCGTTCGTGCTGGGCGCGATGGCGCCGGATCTCGACATCCTGCTGGTGCCGCGCGGGTGGGACGTCTATCTGCACGCGCACCAGGCGTGGACGCATGCGCCGGTCTTCTCGCCGGCGTTGGCGCTGCTCGTCGCCGGCGTCGTCCGCGTGTGCTCGCGCGCTTCGGCGCTGGCGCGCCTCTGGCTCGCCGCGTGGATTGGCATCGTCGTCGGCCATCTGATGTTCGATCTGGTGAGCGGCAGCGACATGCAGCTGCTGTGGCCGTTCTCGACGGCGAGATTCGGTCCGCATCTGCTGTCGATGTCCGACGCGATTGCGGTGGCGATCCTGATCGTCGCCACCGTCGTCAGCATTCGCCGCCGACGGCTCGCGGCCTGGCTGACCGTCGGGGGACTCTCGGCGCTGCTGACCGTCAAGGCCATCTCGCAGTCAACCGCGCGCGACGTGTTCCGGGCCCGCGTCGCAGCCGACGCCGCCGAGACCACCGCGGCGCATCCTGACGCGATCAACGGGCGTCTGTTCGCGTGGCGATTCTACGACCGCGCCGGAGTGCACGTCCGCGCCTGGCGCGTGGACGCACTCTCCCGTCAGGCGACGCTGCTCTTCGAGGTGACCGACGGCGCCGATCCGGCCGCGATTCGGACGTCGCGCGCGCTGCCGGTCGTGGCGACGTTCCTCGGCCTGGCGCACCTGCCCTTCTCGCAGATCGAGACGCGCGCAGGGCACACCTTCATCCTCTGGTCCGACCCCCGCTACTGCGACGAGAGCGCGGTGTTACCTGTCGTTTGGCGCGGAGCTCGGCGCGGACGACCGGCCGCGCGATCAGGTCATCTGGATCGGCGCCTACGAGCAGACGCGCGCGCTTCCCGGGGCGGCCGCGGGGCCCCGGCCGGACTAGAGGCGGCTCGTAAGTGATCAGGAGGGCGCCGAGCAGACCCGACCCCGACGAACAACGCGGCCACGAGGTCATCGAGAAAGTGATGGGCGCATGTGGCTACGCGCCGCATCGACATCGCCGGTCCGTGGCCGACGCGTTGCGCCGCGTGCGTGAGGCGAGGCGGCCGAGGCCGAAGGTGCGCGCGTCGCGCACGTCACCGAGACGCACATCCACGCCGACCAGGTCTCGGGGAGCCGCGAACTGGCCGCGCGGACGGGCGCGAGAGCAATGCGCTCGGCAGACAGAAGACACTACGGGGGCAGACTTGGCGGGCACGCAATCCCGGTCCTTGGGCAAACAGTGTTGGACCGTATCTTGCTCTATCCAGTCTTTTCAAGTCAGTTGTGAATTCAAGGGAGGGTAGACGTTATGCTCCGTTTGAGGCAGGTTCGTCTTCTGGCGCTCGCTCTATCTGTGTTGTTCTGGTCGGCCGCGTCTGCCAGCGCGGGCAGCATCACGACTCTGTTCAATTCCAACAATAATGGATCTCCCGGTGGGGCCGTGTACTTTGACGTGTCCATCGGTGCGAATCCGTTGCTGATCTCGGGCTTCGATCTGAACACCGCTTCGACGGATCCCTTCCTGCTCGATGTCTATACGGTTGCCGGGGGAAGTGCCGGCCACGAAGGGACCGCGGGCGACTGGACATTGGTCGCCACCGGCAGCGGCACCGGCGCAGGCCTGAATTCTCCGAGCTCTGTGCTACTGAACAGCAGCTTCTTGCTTGATGCGTCCACGACATACGGGATGGCGCTCGTCCTGTCGACAGATGCAGAACACCGCTACACAAACGGCACAGGCAGTAATCAGGTCTACTCGAATGCCGATTTGACGTTGACCCTTGGCGGAGCGTCCAACGCGCCGTTCACTCCTCCCCTGTTTACGCCGCGCGTGTGGAACGGGACGGTCTACTACGATCTGGCCTCAAGCGCCGTTCCCGAACCCGCCTCGCTGCTGCTCCTCGCCACCGGCCTCGGGACGGTAGGCGCGCGGCGGCGCCTGAAAAAGCGCGCGTAAGCAGCGCGCTCAGCAGTCAAGACGCTTCGAATGGCGGCCCGGCAACGGGCCGCCCTTCGTGTTTCCAGACCCGCGGTGCTGCGCCGGCGGTGACAAACGGCATGAACGTGTATTCCGACCCGCCGAAGAATCGCATTCAGCTCGTCCTCAATTGGGCCGATGAGGTCTGAGAGGCTGTCGGGAAGTAGCAGGCGGCGGCGGGACGAAGCTCACCAGGTTCGTCGGGTTCGGCAGGTTCGTCGGGTTCGAGCGGTTCCGCGGGTTCAATAGAGCCGGACTTCGGCGCTCGACGAACGAGCGTACACGACGAAGTTCGCGAACGGCCCACCCGCGTTCGGCTTCAGCTTGACGATGCGAAAGCCGAGCGCCGTGAGTCGGGCGGTCCATGCGTCGACCGTGCGGAAGTGGAACGTGCGTCCAAACCGCCCCTGAGTCCAGGCGGTGAGGCGATTACCCAGACGCACCATCCGGAAGCGCCACCCGCCGGCGGCGTCGGCTTCGCGGATCACCAACAGGCCGCCGGGCGTCAGCGCCTTGGCGACGTCGGCCAGCAGCCGATCCTGCGCGTCGGTGGACATCAGGTGCAGGACGTCGATCAGCAGCACCACGTTGCAGTCAGGCATCGCGGTCGTCGAGAGGTCTCGCTCTTCGATCGTCGCCAGTCCGGCCAGCAGCTCCCGCGTGCGGCGCGCGATGCGCGGTCGCAGCTCGACGCCGTGGAGATCGAGCGCCGTGGGCGGCGCGGGCCACTCGCCCGGCCACTCGCCGGCCTGATGCCGCGCGCGTGCGGCCGCAAGCAGCGACAGCATCAGCCCCTGCCCGCAGCCGAGGTCGTAGAGCACGCCACGGTCGGGGAGCACGCCGTCGCGCAGCAGGTTCAGGTACACCTCGTCCATCTCCAGCTTCGAGTGCACGAACTCCCAGGTCGAGAGCCCGACCGTCAGGTAGATGTCGGCCGCCGCGTCGATGAGATGCGTGATCCGTGGATCGCGGCCGTGCCCGCTCATCAGCAGGTAGGTGACGATCATGCCGATGACGGCCAGGGTGCCCCCGATGACGACGCTGCCGATCAGGACGTCGAGCGCGAGGCCCTGCAATCGCAGCTGATCGAGCGTTGCCGTCGAGTAGACGTGTCCCGTGCGCAGCCAGGCGCCGACCTGGATTTCCGACGCGTAGAGCAACGGCGCCACGAGCGGGTTGGAGATGTGGGCCGCGAGGTACGCCTTGAGGCGATTCAGCCGGAACAGCCAGCCGAAGAGCAGGATCAGCAGCAGGTGAAAGCCGAGGAAGGGACTGGCCCCGATGAACAGGCCCAGGCCGATCGAGAGCGCCTGCCGGATGGGTGTGTTGCCCTCGGTGCGATAGCGGTGGAGCAGCGCCGTGAGGCGGCTGGGCCGCCGCGCGCGCGGGTCCGGCTGCGGGTTCTCGCCGGCCCCCGGCGGCGTCACCGGCCCTCGTCCGCCGGCGACACCTCGGCCAGCGTCAGCGCCCCGGTCGCCACGACGCGGCCGTCCGCGGTGACGCGGCCCTCGACTTTCGTGAGTCGGCCCATTCGCCCGGCCACGCGGGCCGTGGCCTCGAGCACGACGCCGGGTCCTGCGGCGTCAGGGAACTTGAAATCGCTGAACGCGGCCACGCGCATCGACAGCGGACCGGGCGGCGCGGGATCGGGTGCGGCCGCCAGACCGCCCGTCTGTGCGAGCAGCTCGACGAGTGCGATCGCCGGGATCACCGGATGTCCCGGAAAGTGTCCGTCAAAGTACCAATCGCCCGCGCGCGCGACCCGCCGCGTCCGGGCGAGGACGCCCGGGATGATCTCGACGACCTCTTCGACCAGGCGCATCGGCGGCCGGTGCGGCAGCCGCGACACGGGATCGACGCCAGATTCCACTTCCGCGCATTATACCTGTCGGCTTTTGGCGACTCGGCGCCGAAGTGGTTGCACCGACGTCACAGCCGCCGCGATGTGGAGTACTCTTGTGTCCACGCATGGACAGCGCGATCTGCGCGGTCTTCGACCGACTCGTGCACGACCGGCCGCATCGCACCGCCGTCTTCGGCCTTTCCGAGGGAGTCACGCGCACGTTTGCCGATCTGGCCGACGACGCGCGCAGCGGTCGCCGCCGCGCTCGACAGGGCGAGCTGCCGTCACGTCCCTGCCTGGTCTCGAGCGTCGGCAACCGGACGGGCTTTTCTTCGCTGTTCCTGGCCGTCTCGCTCGGCGCCTCGCTGGTGCTGTTGACGGCGATGCGACGAGCCGGAGATTTGCGCTGTCGCGGCGCACCTGGCCGCCGATGCGATCGTCTCGACCATTGACGCGCCGGTCGCGCGCGGCCGTCGGCGGCGCGCTGCCGGCCGGACTGGCCTTGCTGCGGCAGCCCGGCGAGCGCGCGCGTGAATGGCAGCGACGGTTCGCGCGGACCCGCTGGTGCTGAAGCTGACGTCGGGCTCCACCCATCGGCCGAAGGCCGTCGTCGCGAACGAGGCGCATCTCGATCGCGGACGGCGGCACATCATCGAGGCCATGGAGATCCGCCCCGACGACATCGGGCTGGGCACATTCCGCTGTCGCACGCCTACGGCATCGGCACGCTGCTGCTGCGTGCTGCTCCAGGGCACGTCGATTGCCCTGCGAGACGGCTTTTCCGCGGAGTCCCTTGCCGCCGACGTCGCCGCCTGTGCCGCCACGTACATGCCGGGCGTGCCCTTCATCTACGACTACCTGCGCCGGCACGGCAGCGGCGCGTGATCGCGCCGCTGCAAGTTGTTGATTTCCGCCGGCGCCCCGCTCGGCCTCGGTACGCTCGGTTCTTCAAGGAGAACGTCGGCGTCAAGATCCACTCGCTCTACGGCACGAGCGAGACCGGCGGCGTCACGTTCGACGACTGCGACGACGTAGGCGCGTCCGTGTCCGTCGGTCGCGCCGTCCCGGCGACGACGGTGACGCTCCAGCGGAGCCAGGGCGGCAGGCGGACGAAGGCCGCATCTTCATCCGCGGCAGCGCCGTGGCCGAGCGGTACGCGCTGCCGGCCGACGACGATCCGACCACGAAGTTCACGGACGGCGGCTTCCTGACCGGCGACCTGGGACGGCTCGACGCGCGGGGCCGCATGTACCTGTCCGGGCGCGTCTCGCGCTTCGTCAACGTCGCGGGGCGCAAGGTCCACCCTGAGGACATCGAGCGCGTGATCGGGTCCGTTTCCGGCGTCGAGGAAGCTCGGTCCTCGGCATCGCTCACCCGACCCGCGGCCAGCTGCTGGTGGCCTGCGTGCGCCGGCGCGGGCCGTGGGTGTCCGGCGGACGACATCCGGTGGCCTGCGCGGCCGGTTGTCCGCGCACAAGGTGCCCCGTCGCTTCGTGTTTGCCGACGAATTGCCGGTGGACGCCCGCGGCAAAGTGGATCGCGACGCCGTGGAGGCGTTCGTGACGCGACGCCGAAGCCGACGGCGCCTGACGCGCCGCCTGATTCACGTCGCGAGGTCGAATGCCTGCAAGCCGTGTGCTTGAAACTGCGGTCACCAAGGCCGCCCGACGTCGCTTGGACGGCCTGTCAAGCCGTGAACCGCCGGTTTCCCGCGCAGGCGTTTCATCCGCGATGGGCGCCGCGCCCGCTGCTCAAGAGCTGGGAGCGGACCGCACCCGCGCTCGGCTGGCCGCGGACGACCGACTCGCTCTGCCCGACCTGCGTGCGGGAGACGCGCGCGCGCATCCTGTGCGGCGAGCGATCGACGTCGACGTCGCTCGTCGACGAGCACGTCGGCGAAATCAAGGCGCACGATCCTCGAGCGCGACGGCACGTGTCGTCATCGAGAAGACCTGCCCGATGCACGGCACGTTCACCGACACGCTCGCCATCAACCCCGCGTTCCTGACGCGGATCGAATCGCTGTTTCCGGGCCGCGACTTCCGCGCCGGTGACCGATCGCTGCACAACCACGGCACGTCGTCGATCAAGTACGGCCGCGGCGTCGGTGCTCACGATCGACCTGACGAACCGCTGCAACATGATGTGCGACCCGTGCTTCATGGACGCCAATCAGGTCGGCTACGTGCACGAGCTGACGTTCGACGACGTGAAGAAGCTGCTCGACGACGCGATCACGATCAAGCCGCGGCGCCAGATGACGGTGCAGTTCTCGGGCGGCGAGCCGACGATCTCGCCGATCTTCCTCGACGCGGTCGCGCTACGCGCGCACAGGTCGGCTATTTCAGCGTGCAGGCGGCGACCAACGGCATCCGCTTCGCGCAGGACGCCGAGTTCGCGCACGGCAGGCGCACGAGGCCGGGCCTGCGCATCGCCTACCTGCAGTTCGACGGCGTCGGCGAGGACGCCAACGCGCACCGCAAGGTCGGCAACCTGTTCGACGTGAAGCTGCGCGCGATCGAGAACCTCCACGCCGCGGGCATCGACGTCTGCCTCGTCGTCGACGATCGTCAACACGATCAACGACGACCAGGTCGGGCCGATCGTGAAGTTCGCCGTCGAGAACTGCGACAAGATCAGCTTCGTCTCGTTCCAGCCGGTCTCGTTCACCGGACGCGACGAGGACATCGACGACCGACGCGCGCACGCGCGGCGCTACACGCTGTCGCACCTCGCCGAGGACGTGAAGACGCAGACCGGCGCCACCGAGCCGCTGCGCGACTGGTTCCCGCTCTCGGCCGCCAGCGCCGTTCTCGGACGTCACCGACCTGATGCAGGGGCCCGGCGCCGACTGGGGCACGCATGAAGTGCGGCTGCCACCCGAACTGCGGCATCGGCACGGCGCTGCATGGTCAGCAAGAAGACGAAGGAGTGGGCGCCGCTGTCCGCGTTCATCAACGTCGAGCGGTTGCTGGACGACGCGCGCGCGATCGCCGACGCGCGCGCGCGGCCCGCTGCTCACGAAGCTCCAGACGGCCGCTGAGCCTGCTGCGGAACTACCGGCCGCGCGAGCGCCCGCCGGGCTTCCGCCTCGATCGATCTCGTCAAGAAGTTCGACAAGCAGAGCGGCGGCGCGCTCGGCGGCGTCGGCGCGCCGACGCGACGGCAACCGCAAGCAGCGACGAGTGGCTGCGTGCTCTTCGTCGCCGGCATGTGGTTCCAGGATCTCTGGACCTACGATTTCCGCCGCACCGAGATGTGCATCATCCCCTACGCGACGCAGATGGGCGAGATCTCGTTCTGCGCGTACAACACCGGCGTCGGCTGGCGGCACATCGTCGAGAAGATGCACCAGAACGCGACGGTCGCCGAGTGGTACAAGGAGCACGGCAAGCACGCCGTCTACGCGAACCCGCGCAAGGCGGTTCCGCTGCCGCTGCGGACGCCGCCGTCGCTGCATGTTCCCAGCGACTCGGCCCTGATTCCGATCGCGAGTCTCAAGCGGCGCCCCGCGCCATCGGCGCCCGTCGGCGCCCCGACGGACGCCGCGCCGGCCGCGACGGCGCGCGCCGATCCGCCTCAGCCCCGCATCAGGGCCGCGCGATCGATCGCCCCGTCGGCGTTCCGCGGCAGGACGGTGACGACTTGGATCTGCCGCGGGCACTTGTAGCCCGCGAGCGTGGTCCGCACGTGCTGCAGGATCTCGAGATCGACCCCGTCGGCCGACGCGCCCGGGACCAGCACGACCACCGCGCGGGGCACCGCGCCTCGCGCCGGATCCTCATCGGCACCCCACGGCGTCCGCGACCGCCGGGTGCTCCCGCACGACCCGTTCTGATCTCGACCGCCGACAGGTTGTATCCCGCCGAGATGATCAGATCGTCGCGCCGGCCCAGGTAGTTGAGTCCCAACTCGTCGCGCAAGCACCAGTCTCCGGTCACGTTCCACCCGTGCTCCACGTAGCGCCGCTGCGCCGCCGGTCGTCGCCAGTACCGGCAGCCCGTCGGACCGCGGACGATGAGGCGTCCGGGCACGCCTGCCGCGACGTCCTCGAATTGCTCATCGACCAGGCGAATCTCGTAGCCCGCCACTGCGTCGCCAAGCCGGCCGGTGCCGCATTGGCCCGGACGCTGACCGAGAAAGACATGGCCATCTCCGTCGTCCCGAACGCATCGAGCAGCTCGATGCCGGTGCGCCGCTGCCACTCGACCGCGGTGTCCGCGTCCAGGCGCTCGCCGCTCGAGACCGCGAGGCGCAGCGACGCGCTCTCGCGCAGCCGATCGAGATAGGGCAGGCGCAGCAACAGACGATACGCAGTGGCCGTCGCGAAGAGCAGCGTGACCCGTTCGCGTCCGGCTGCGCTCAGCAGGCGCTCGGCGTCGAAGCCGTCGTCGAGCACGGACGCGGCGCCGGCTCGAAGAGGAAACACGAGCATCGCGCCGAGGCCGAAGGCGAACGCCGGCGTCGCGGGCCCGCCGACGACGTCCGCGGCCGTGAGATCGAGGAACTGGCGGGCGTAGCGGTCGGCCGCCACCAGCATGTCGGCGACCGAATAACACGCGCCTTTCGGCGTGGTGGACGCGGCATCCGCGGCATAAACGATCGCCGCAATCGCATCCGGCGGCCGGGCGACGGGCTTGAAGGTCGTCGGGGCCGATGCCGCGGACTCAGCGAGTGAAATCGCGCCCGGCAGCGGCCGGTCGTTCTGGCCGGCGACCACCAGACGCGGCGGAAGCGGCGCGGCGTCGCACGCGGGGACGAGGTCAAGGGCGAGATTGGCCGCGACGACGCACGCCGCCGGCTCCGCGTCGGTGACAATGGCTTCCAGCTCCCGCGTCCGAAGCGCCGTCGAGGTGATGACCGAAATCGCGCCGAGGCGAGCCGCGGCCAGCCACACGACCGCGAGCGTCGTGCTGTTGGGCAGGCGGATCAAGACGCGGTCGCCAGGGTCGATGCCAGCCCGGCTGAGCACATGGCTCGCCTGCGCGGCGCGCTCCGCCAACTGGCCGTAGGTCAGCCGCCCGTCACTCGCGACGATCGCCGTGTGGTGCGCGCGCGCCGGCAGGTGGCGATCGACCAGCTCGACCGCCAGATTCATCGGCGCCGCGCGCCGATCGATGCCGAGGCGGGCCGGCCAGAGTTCGGGCGGCGGCAGGGCCTCGGCCTGGTCGATCCGGCGAAGCATGCCGGATTCTAGTGTCAGTCGGCGCGGAGCGCTCCGGTTGGATCGGCACTGGCGGCCCGACGGGCCGGCAGCAGGCAGGCCGCGAGAGCCGCGATGGCGACCGTGGTCACCATGGCCGCCCAGGCCGGAGCGTCCGCGGGCGAGGTATCGAACAACAGGTTGGAAAGCACGCGCACGGTCGCGGCCGAGCCCAGCACGCCGAGTGCCAGGCCCGCGGCGGTGAGGCCCAGGCCGTGCTTGAGCACGAGCGTGTAGAGATTGCCGCGGGTGGCGCCGAGCGCGAGGCGAATGCCCAGTTCGCGCCGGCGAAGCGCGAACACGTAGCTCGTGACGCCGTAGATGCCGATTGCCGCAAGCAACAGCGCCGTGCCAGCGAGCACCGTCAGCAGCAGCATCGCGTACCGCTGGCTCGATATCGAGTGCAGCGCCATCTCTGAGAGCGGGTGAATGTCCGCGACGGCCAGCTGCGGATCGAGCTCCTGCAGCGTCTGACGCAGGACCGCGATCACGGCAGCGTCGATCTCCGTGGCGCGCCCGGACGACCGTCCGCATCGCACCCCAGCTGTTCTGCGTGTGCGGCACGTAGACCAGCGGCCGCTCGGTGTCGGCGAGGCCCCGGTATTTCACGTCGGCGACGACGCCGACGATCTCGCGGAGCAGATTCTCGTCGCGCCACGAGCGCACGCGCTTGCCGATGGGATCTTCGTCCGGAAACATTCGCCGGGCGAAGCTGGTGGACACGATGATGACCGGCGTGCTCGCCGCGGTGTCCCGGTCGGTGAACGCGCGTCCCTGACGCATGGGGATCCCGAGCGTCCGAAAGTAGTCCGGCGTGATCACGTTCCATTGCGCCGCGACGTCGGATCCGGCAGGCGGCTCGGGGCGGCCCTCGGCGAGGAACACGCGGCCGAGGCCAAATCCGCCGCCACCCACCGGCACGAACGACGTCAGCGCCGCGGCCTCGACGTCAGGTCGACGCCTCGAGTCTCGTCGTAACCTGCTGCACGAACCGCGCCCGCGCCGCATCGTCCTTATAGCGCGCGCTCGGGATCGACAGCCGCCCGGCGACGACGCCATTGACGTTGAGGCCAGGGTCCACGTGCGCTCAGCCGCCCGAAGCTGCGGATGAGCAGAGCCGCGCCCGTGAGCAGAACCACCGTCGCAGCCACTTCGCCGATGACGAGCAGGTTGCGCAGGCGCGATCGATCGCCGCGACGCGCCGCTGCCGGTGGCGCCGTCGCGCATCGCGTCGCCGATGCGGACGACCGAGGCCGACAGCGCGGGCAGCACCGCCGAGATCACGCACGGCGATCGCACCGGCTGCGGCCGCGGCCGACGAGCATTCGCCCGCTCATGTGGATGTGGTCGCGGAACGGCGTGTCCGGCGGGCGCCATCGCCACGAGGGCGCGCATGATCGGGACGGCGAGCGCGCAGCCGAGCGCCGCGCCCGCGGCGGTCACGATCAGGCTCTCGACCACGAGCTGCTGGATCAGCCGGCGCCGGCTGGCGCCGAGCGAGACCCGCACGGCAAACTCGCGCGCCCGCCCGCTGCCCCGCACGAGCGCCAGGTTGGCGACGTTGGCGCAGGCGATGAGCAGCACCGCGCCGACAGCGCCCAGGAGCACCAGGAGCGCAACCCGCAGGTCGGCGTCCACGACGTTGTCGCGGAGCGTGATCAAACTGTTCGTCCAGCCCTTGCGGATCACCGGCTCGTCGTGCTCGAGCCGCGCCGCCATCGAGGCGAGCCGCGCGTTCGCGGCCTCGAAGGTCGTGCCGTCCTGCAGCCGGGCGACGGCGGCGAAGATCATGTTGTCGCGCCGCGTCCGCACGTCCTGGTCGAACGCCGCCGGCTTCATCGCGACATAGAGCTGCGCCGTCGTCGGCCACGCCACGCGCGGCGGCAGGATGCCGACGACTTGCACCGGGACGTCCGCCAGTCTGACGGTCTGACCGACGACGCTCGCGCCGCCGAATGCGCGCTGCCAGAGCGCGTAGGTGAGGACGGCGACGTTCTGGGCCTTGGCGTCGTGGTCGGCGGGCACGAAGAGCCGGCCGTCGATTGGCGCCGTGTCCAGCACGCGAAAGAAGTCGTCGGACACCTGCGCGACTTCGACCCGCTCGGGCTCGCGGTCGACCACGAGATCGAGATCGATCGGCCGCCAGAGCGCGATCGCCGCGAAGACGTCTTTGGCGGCCCGCCAATCCTCGACGTCGGCAAACGTCACGCTGCCCTGATCGATGTGCCGTGCCGTGTTGACGCTGATGGGCACGTACATCCGGTCGGCGCGCGGGAAGGGCATCGCACGCAACAGGACCGCATCGACGGCGGCGAAGATCGCCGAGTTGGCGCTGATGCCGATTGCCAGCGCGAGGACCGCGGCCGCCGCGAATCCCGGGCGACGGAGCAGCGTGCGCGTGCCGTACCGCACGTCCTGCCACAGTCGAACGCCGAAGCGACCGCGGCCACCCTGACCGGGCACGAGCGAGGACGAGACGAGCGGAGCGACGCGCGTGTCGGCCAGACCGCGCCGGAGCACCTCCTCGTCCGCGATTTCGTCGAGCGCGAGGCGCCGAGCCTCGGCGTCCGGGACGCCGCCGCGCCGAAGCTCGGCGTACCGGTCGTCCAGGTGCTGCGCGACCTCGGTCGCGATTTCGGCCTCACGAAGCGGAGGGAGGTCCAGGCCGGCGAGTCGCCGCCGTAATTCGGGTCGCCAGTCAGGCATGTTCCATCTCCGTGATACGCCGAATGGCCGTGACGAACGCCTCCCACGTCGAGCGCTGCGCGCGCAGCACCTCCCGGCCGTCGGCCGTAATCCGGTAGTAGCGCCGGCGCCGCTCGCCGCCGCGCTCCACCCAGCGTCCCTGGATCCAGCCGCGATTTTCGAGGCGGTAGAGCAGGGGATAGAGCGACGCGGCTTTGAAGCGCACGCGCCCCTGCGAGCGCTGCTCGATCAGCTTGCCGATCTCGTAGCCGTGCCGGGCGCGGTGTTCGACGAGGGTGAGGGCGAGCAGTTCGGCGCTGCCCTTCTTGAGCTCGCGGTCGAGCGTGCGGAGGTCGATAGGCTTCATAGTGATATATCAGCCTGACGCATATTGGACGGCGCCTGACGCTGTCGCGTTGGTTCGATGAGGCGAGGAAGACCGCCGGCCGGGCGTTGCGGCCAACCGATGCGCTGACTGACCGGCTGCCCGGCGGCTCCGGCCGCGGCCTGGCGGCGACCCCTGCGGCCGGCTGGCGTCCATGTCGGGCCCTGTCCGCCTCCGCGCACCGATCACATCTGACGCCATCCTGAGATGCGGGTGCGCTACGATAGTCGGCCTCATTGTCTTGTCGCAAAGGAGTCCATTGATGGCGAAGCGCAAGAAGTCCATGAAGTCTGCCAGGAAATCCGCGCCGCGCAAGGCGGCGAAGAAGACCGCCAGGAAGATTCAGGCGGTGCCCGCGGGCTACCACTCGCTCACGCCGTACCTCGTCGTCAAGAGCGCGGCCAGGGCGATCGATTTCTACAAGAAGGCGTTCGACGCGAAGGAGCGGACGCGCATGGCTGCCCCCGACGGGTCTGTGATGCATGCCGAGCTCAAGATCGGCGATTCGATCTTCATGATGGGCGAGGAAATGCCGGCGAGGAACGTCGTGTCCGCCGAGACGCTCGGCAACTCGCCGGGCGGGCTCTTCATCTACACGGCCAACGTCGACAAGGCGTTCGCCAAGGCGGTCGCGGCCGGCGCCAGGGCCGTCGCGCCGCCGACGGACATGTTCTGGGGCGATCGATACGCCAAGCTCATCGATCCGTTCGGTCATCAGTGGTCGATGGCCACGCACATCGAAGATGTGCCGCCCAAGGAGATGCAGAAGCGCGGACAAGCAGAGTTCGCGAAGATGGCCGCGGCCGGAGGGCCGCCGAGCGCGTAACAGTGCGACGCGCGCTCTAGCCGCCGAGCGCACGCGCGAGCTCGTCGTTCAGCCGTCGCGTGTCGCCGGCGAAGCGCCGGTTGACGATGATTGTTCCGGTCGCCGCGCGCACGACGACGAACGGCGGCGTGTCGCGATCGACGAAGACGTGACACAGGCCGTCGCCGGCGACGTCGAAGTGGCCGCCGAGCCGATCGTTGAACGCGTAGCCGCCGACTTTCCGCTGGATAGGCGGCATGGCGTCGAGCAGACGCACTTCACGGATCTGGTCGACGGGCACGCGCGCGGAAAACCCGGCGCCTCGCACGGACAATTGACCGTGGTCAACCACGACCGAGACTGGCCTCTGGCCGCTGACGATGACGGCGCAGGCGACCACGATGCCCGCGACGCCGAGGATGACTGCCGGCGCCAGCATCCACGTGCCAGTGGGCGCTGCCAGGTCGTCGTCCGGGGCGGCGATCGGCGGGAGCGGGTGCCGCGCGTTGATCGCCCCGCGGAGGACATCCGGCTCGTCCGACCCGATTCGGAATCGGCGGCCGTTCGCGAGACCGAGCTCCACCGCGCCGAAGCCAGACGCGTTGTAGATCGAGCCGTTTGGAATCCAGCGCGCCTGCCGCCGCCGAGGGCAGCATTCCGAGCAGTGCCGGCCACGCGATCTGGCGATGCCGGTACGAAGGCCCGGCCAGATCGTAGCATCGAGGCCTCTGGAGCCGGGCCGCGGCGCCCGCCTCCGGTAGAATGGAGGAGCCAGCCTGCCGCGGGGACGCCATGACGCGTGTTTGCCTCGCTCTGCTCTCGGCCGTTGTCGCGGGTGCCGCCGTCATCGGCGCCGCGCAGGAGCCGCAGTTCCGCGCCGGAGCGCACAGCGTCTCGATCTACGCGACCGTGCTCGACGAGGCAGGCCGCCTCGTGCCCGATCTGACGCGCGACGGACTTCGAGGTCTACGACAACGGCGTCCGGCAGAACCTGCAGCCTCTTCGCCAACGACATCCAGCCCATCACGATCGTCATCATGCTCGATCGGAGCGGCAGCATGATGTGGAACTTCGACCTCGTGCAGCACGCAGCCGAGGAATTCATCGCCGACCTGTTGCCGGCCGACAAGGCTCGAGTCGGGAGCTTCAGCAACCGCATCGAGATCGACCCCGAGACGTTCACGACCGATCGCACCGTGCTGCAGGACGCGCTGCGCCGGAACCTGCAGGAAGGCGGGCCGACGCCGCTCTGGAATGCGACGGCGGCTGCGATGAACGCGCTCGGGAGCCAGACGGGACGGCGCGTCGTGCTGGTCTTCACGGACGGCAAGGACGCGCCGCCCAATCCCATCGGCAACGCCTCGATGTCCGAGATCCGCGCGCGGTCGCAGCGCGAGGAGATCATGGTGTACGCAATCGGCCTCGCGAGGGGCTGCGATCCGATCGCGACCTCGACCCATGCTGGGTCGGGCATCCTTGCCCAGCGGGGCGGACCGCCGCGCGGCCCGATCTTCCGGTTCCCGTTTCCGCGCGGTCCCATCGTCATGCCGCCAATCGGAATGCCGCGTGCGCCGCGCGGACTGCCTCCGCGCATTCCGACGCCTGAGCCGGCCGACGCCGGCAGCGGGTGCGCGCCGTCGAGGCCCGACCCGGGTCTGGCGGAGGTGTCGTCAGTCGGCGGCGGCGGCTACTTCGAGCTCCACAACACCGACGACCTGACCGCGACGTTCAAGCAGGTGGCCGAGGAGCTTCATCATCAGTACCTGCTCGCCTTCCGGCCCGCCACACTCGACGGCAGCCTTCACACGCTCGAGGTGCGGCTCACCAGGCCGGGTCTGACGGCGCGCGCCCGCCGAGGGTACGTCGCGGCGCCCGACCGCTAGGATTCCCGCTACACTGCATGCGTGCGCGGCACGCGAGCGACCGCTGTCCTGATCTGGGCGTGCGTTCTGGCGAGCGCGGGGCGAGGTCCGTCCGCCGCCCAGGCGCCAATCACGCTGCCGACGCAGGTGGCGTCGAACGTGTTCTTCGCGCGCGTTCACGTGAACGACATCGGCCCGTTCTGGTTCACGGTCGATACCGGCGCCACACTGACAGTGATCGATCCGGCCACCGCTCGACGTGCGGGGCTCGTCGTTCGCGCCGCGGGTCACCGATCCAACGTCGGCGTTGGCGGCGGTGCCACCGAGCTCTCGACGGCCGCAGCCGCGCGGATCGACGTCGCCGGGCTGCCGTCGTTCGCCCCGCCGTTCGTGTACGTCGTGGCAGTACAGCAAAACGCCAGCTTGCTGGGGCACCAGATCGACGGCGTGCTCGGCACCGACCTCCTCATGCGCCATGTGGTCGAGTTCGACTGGGCCGCGGAGCGGATTACCCTGGGTCCGACGGACCAGCCGGATCCGCCGGCGCGACGTACGGTTCCGGTGACCCTCGACGGCAACGTCTTCGTGGCGCCTGCCATGGTCACGCTGCCGGATCAGACCCGGGTGCTCGCCCGGCTGCTCGTGGACACGGGCAGCAACGGCGCGCTCACGCTCACCACGCCCTTCGTTCGCTGGCACAACCTGGTGGCGCGCTTCCCGAGCCGGAAGGCGAGCCTCGCGGTCGGCATCAACGGCAGCGTCGCCTCGCCCGTGATCGAGCTGCCCGCCGTGTCGTTCGGCGACGCGACCATCGTCAGGGCGAACGCCGCGCTGTCACAGGCCGCCGACGGACTCAACGCCAGCTCGGACTTCGACGGCATCATCGGCGCCGAGCTGCTGCGGCAGTTCAGGGTACGGATCGACTATCCGGGCCGGACGATGGGGTTGCGTTGATTGTGAATGAGCGAATGGGTGAATGAACGAATGAGCGAATGGGTGAGTGGGTGAATGGGTGAGTGGGCGAGTCGGTGAATCGGTGAATGAGGGAATGAGGGAATGGCGCGTCAGTCCACGTTCGTGTCGAAGCCCGGGCGGACGAAGGCCATGGCGCGCGGAAAGCGCTGGGCGAGCTCCGCGTCGATCGCGCCAAGGCGACGGATCATCGCCGCCGGGACGCCGTCGGCCGCGGCATGGGCGGACGTGTTGAGCATCTGCCAGGCGCGAGTGCAGTCGTCGATCGCGAGGCGCGCGATCTTCGCTGAGCCTTGCGCGTCGTGCTCAAGGTCGTGCCGATCGAAGTCCTCGTCCACCGATCCGATCACCGCGCGGTGGGTCTTGCTCGCGATCAGGCCGGCCAGCTCCGCGAGCGTCTCGACGGCCTCGATGACGACCGGATCCTCGCGCGTCTGCACGATATGCTCGAGTGCGCGGGTGATGTTCCACGTGGCCAGAGCGTAATCGCGTGCGGCGACGACGACGCGATCCTGGCTGACGTCGCGCAGCGCCCCGAACGTGTCCCACTCGTCGGAGTCGGAATCGTCCGCGTCGATTGCCGCGAGCTGCCGGGCGAGCACAGTCTCGCCGTAAGTCTCCGCTGGCCCGTCCTCCTCGCCATCAGCATCGCCGGCGGCGATGGCGGCAAGCTCGGCTTCGGTCGCCGGATACGCGAGTCGCTGCTCCATCAGATAGACCATGCAGCGCGCCGTGAACTTGCAGCGCGCGCAGCGGCGGTCGCAGTAGTTGTAGATTCCGGCGATGAGGGCCGGTCGCCTGGGACGATCTGATCTCGGCGGGGGATTGGCCTGGTCCATGCCGGGCCAGCATTGCAAGCCGCCTGCCCGGCGCGACACGCGAAAACCCTCAAGAGCCAAGGGCACGTTGCAGAATCTGCAACGTGCCCTCGTGAATCAGATGGCAGAAACTGCCACGCGCAGGCGCGCGGCAGTTGGTCGTCCTATCTCGATCCAGGGCCGCCGCCACGGCCGCCCGGCGCCGGGAGGGCCAACGCGATGAGCGTAGTGTCGCCGACGCCTGTCGCGAACACGATGTACTGCCGCCCCTGATACATGTAGGTCATCGGCACGGCTGTCGTCTTGCTCGGGATGTTGAGTGCGCCGACCTGCTTGCCGGTGGCCTTGTCCACCGCGAACAACTGCGGCGGTGCGCCGCGCGGCCCGCCGTTGCGACCCGTGCCGTAGACCACGAGGGTCTTGGTCGTGATGACCTGCGGCTGGCCGCCCGCACCCGCCGGCGGCAGCTTCACGTTCGCGAACATCGGGTCGGTGCTCGTGACCTGCTCGAACCCGCCGTTCGGGATCCACCAGGTCTTGTCGCCGGTGTTCATGTTGTACGCCGTCAGCCCACCGAGTTCCTTCGGCTTGAGGATCGACACGCCGCCAACCGCCTGGGCGCCGCCGCGACCGCCACCACCGCGTCCCGGGGCGCCCGCCGCGCCGCGTGCCGGGGCACCTGCCGCGCCGCGTGCCGGGGCACCTGCCGCGGGCTCGCCACCGCCGCGCCGGCCGCCACCGCCTGCCGGAGGCGTGTATCCGGGCGGTGGGGGCAGCGCACCGGGCAGGCCGCAGCTATTGTGCTGTTCCGTGTAGCGGTGTTCGGAGCACGGGTCCTTCGTGATCGTCAGGCGCTGAATGCCCGACTGGGCGCCGACGTAAATCATGCCGGTTTCCGGATCGACGGCGGACCCGCCGAAGATGTTGACGCCGCCGTTCGCGCCCGGCGCGTACCACGAGCAGGCGAGTTTGCTCGACCCGTCATTGGTCGACGGCGGAATGTAGTACGGACCCATCCGGCACTGCTGCGCGATCGCGAGCGCGGCGGCCTTGATTTCCGGCGTGTAATCGATCAGGTCAGATTCGACCAGTCCCATCTGCGAGAACGGCGCCGGCTTCGACGGGATGGGCTGCGTCGGCGACGACTTCTCGCCCGGCACGTCGCTCTGCAGCACCGGCGTCTCGGGAATTGGCCAGATCGGCTCGCCCGTCGCGCGATCGAGCGTGTAGATCCAACCCTGCTTGCCCGCCATCGCGAGAATCTTCCGGGGCTGTCCGTTCACCGTCACGTCGAGCAGGTTTGGCGTCATCGGCAGGTCGTAGTCCCAGGTATCGTGATGGGTCGTCTGGTAGTGCCACTTGCGCTTGCCGGTCTTCACGTCAATCGCGACGATGCTGTTGGCAAACAGGTTGTTGCCCGGACGATGACCGCCGTAATCGTCGTTGAGGCCCTCGCCGACCGGAATGTAGACGAGCCCAAGATCCGGGTCGGCCGTGTATGGGCCCCATGCATCCACCTTGCCGAGGCCTTCCGATCCCGGCTTCGATCCGTTCTCCCACGTCTCGGCGCCGAACTCGCCGGGCTGCGGCGCGAGGTTGAACTTCCACAGCTGCTTGCCGGTGTGCACGTCGAATCCGCGAATCGTACCCGTCAGGTTGTGCAGGCGGATCGGATAGTAGCCGTGAATCGCCGAGTTGCCGACGACAATCACGTCGTTGACGACGATCGCGGGCGAGCTGGCGCCGAGCTGGCCGAGCGCCGGGTCGATGCCGATGCTGCCGTCCGCGCCGATCTTCTTGACCGGATCCCAGCCTTCACCGGGCTTCGCCTTCCGCGGCGGCGCGGCCTCGCTGATGATGAGCGGACCGGTGTCGTCCACGGCCCACGGCACGAGCGGGTAGCCGAGGCCGTCCATCAGATCGACGACGCCGGCCTTGCCGAACTTGGGATCCGGCTTGCCGGTCTTCGCGTCGATCGCCACCAGGTGATAGCCGGGCGTGACGACGATCGCGCGTTCGTTTGTGCCGTCGGTCCAGTAGGCAAGTCCGCGGCCGGAGTAGGGCCGCGGTGACTTCTGGTACCGGATGCCTTCCTCGAGCAGCGTACTTCCACAACAGCTCGCCCGTGCCCGGGTTCAGTGCGATCACGCCGCGCTTGCCGCCGGCGACGCTGATGAGCTTACCGTTGGCCATCAGCGGCGTCGAGCGGAAGTACTCGTCCTCGCCGAACTCCAGGCCGACCTTGTGCTGCCACGCGATTTGCAGCGAGTTGAAGTTCGACGCGTTGATCTGGTCGAGTGGCGAATAGCGCGTGCTCCAGGCGTCGGCCGCCCAGTAGCGCCATTCACCCGGCGCGTTGCCGCGCACGAGCGGCGTCTTGGCCGCGGGCGTCTGCGGCGACCGCGCGAAGAACGCCACGGGCAGCGCCGTGGCCAGCAGAAACGTGAGCACCAGGGTTCGCCGTGTCAACAGCCGTTTCGCCATCGATATGTCTCCTCGCACGGTTGTCCGATCACTTGCCTCCAGGGCTGCCCGCGGGCCGCGGATTCCCGCCCGCCGGCAGCTCGATCTTGATCTTCCTCAACACCGCGGCGTCCGTTGCCAGCTGGTCCTTCCCCGGGGGCAGGCCGTTCAGCTTCAGCAGGTACGCCACGAGATTTATCGCGTCCGCCTCCGACAGGCTGCCCGGATCGTCCTTGGGCATCTTCTCGTAAATGGTGCTGAACAGCTCCCACACGAGATGCCCGTCCCAACGCAGCTTGAATGCCGGGCCCCGATGGTCCGCCATGTTATGGCAGCCGCCGATACAGGTGGCCTCAAAAATTTCCTGGCCCGCCTGAGCCTGAGCGGGGGCATAGACGCCAGCCGTCGTGCTGGTCGTGGCTTCCGTGGGAGGAGACTGGGCCAGGCCGCTCCGGAACGCGACCGCCAGCAACCAGACCCCCGCCACCGCCGCGACCCGCGCCGACATTGCGCAGATTGTACTCGCCCGGGCTAGTCGCGGGCGCGGATCTGGTCTTGTTCGGTGTCTTGATTCGCCCGACGCCCGCCGGCGGCACGGATGAGCCAGATGAGCCCTGCCACCAGCAGGCCGGCCATCAGAACCCGCACGACGATCAGCCAGAACGCCGCGTCGAGCGTCGGCCCCGTATAGGCACCAAGCGCCTCGATCCGGTCCGTCATCCAGTGCCAGGCCGTGTGCCCGACCAGCGCCGAGAGGATGACGATGCCGACCCGTTCGACGACCACGTAGCGGAAGAGGACGACGAGCAGCGGCAGCGTCAGGGCCAGAACCAGCAGCTGGCCCAGCTCGACGCCGAGGTTGAACGACAGCAGCGAGGTGAGCAGATGGGAGCCGGCGAACTGCAGTGTCTGTCGCAGTGCGAACGAAAAACCGAAGCCGTGGACCAGGCCGAACGCAAACGTAATCGCCCAGCGATGCCGCAGTGTCCGCGTGCCGTCGAGCGCCGCGGCGCGAGGCGTCCCGCGTGTCGCGATCACGATGTTCTCGAGCGCCATGTAGACGATCGAAACGGCGATCAGCGCCTCGATGAGCGGGGGGAACCAGAGCGCGTCGGGTGCCATGCCGAATGCCGAGGCGATCAGCGTGATCGAATGCGCCACCGTGAAGGAGGTCACGATGGCCACGAGCTGCCGGACCCGCCGGACCGGGATGACGAGACACAACAGGAACAGCACGTGATCGGTGCCGCTCAGGATGTGTTCGAAGCCCTGTGCGACGAAGCGGCCGGCGGCCTGGTACCACGCCGGATCGATCCGGACGAGCCCCGGGTCGCCCACCAGCTCGAACGCGGTGATCGCGCCGCTTGGCCGCACGAAACGCAGCGCCGTCACCGTGCGGAGTCCCAGACGGGCGAACGTCGGATCGACGGAGAAGTGCGCCTGGTCGGAGGCGATCGCGTACTCCAGCTCGACGTCGAGCAGCGCCTGGTTCCAGTAGAGCTCGGTGTCGGGCGGGATCGGCGGGCCGTGGATGTGCGCGAGCGCCTCGTCGTAGGACGCGAAGGACTTGTCGGAGGGGAGCGAGACGCGCGTCGCGACGACCCGCGGCGCGGCCAACCGCTCGTCGCCCTCGAAGATCGCGAGGCTCGGCGCGATCCAGGTGCCCACGGCCTGGGTCAGCCGCGGGTCGACTCTGTCGAGTCGCAGATAGCCGGGCCCGCTCAACGGGAACTCCACATCGCGCATGGCCGCCATCGGCGCGCGCACGAGGACGTGCAGGCGCTGGCGCTCCGGCTTCACGAGGATCTGCAGCAGGACGTCGGCGGGGATGTCGTGGGCGCGGAGCGTCGCGGGCGCGAAAAGCAACGCGAGCAGCAAAACCGAGTAGGTCAGGTACGGCAGGTACGCGGGGTACGTCGGGTCCGAGGAACGAACTGACGCAATCATTTTAGATCGGGCACTGGGCGTTGGGCACTGGGCATTGGGCAAGGGAATCGGGCATCAGGCACTGGGCATCGCACCGGGGCACCGCACGGGGCACTTACCGGGCACTGCACGGGGCACTGCAGCGGGTACCGCACGGGGCACTCACCTGGCACCGCACGGGGCACCCGCACGCAGCACCATGCACCCAGCACCTGGCACTCCGCCGAGTGTATACTGGCGCCCTTCCGAGAGGCTTCTCATGCGAGTTGTGTGCGGTGTGACTGCCCTCGTATTCATCGTCGGGACCGGCGGCGTCGCCTCGTCGGGCCGCCTGGCTGCGCAGGGGCGCGGGGCGGCGCCGGCGTTCCAGGTCGAGGTGTTCTGGCCGAAACCGCTGCCGAATCACTGGATTCTGGGGTCGATTACCGGCCTCGCCGTGGACACCCAGGACCATATCTGGATCGTCCATCGTGGAATCGACTCGCTGACAGCGAGGACCGAAGCGGGGACGGGCACCAACCCACCGACCGCCGAGGACTGCTGCGTGCCGGCGCCGCAGGTGCTGGAATTCGACGCGGCCGGGACGCTCCTCGCTCACTGGGGCGGGCCCGGGCAGGGCTTCGACTGGCCGGCGTCGCCCGGCGGACTGGACGTCGATGCCAAGGGCAACGTCTGGATCGCGGCAGCCGGTCCGCCCGATATGACCTACCTGGCATTGCCGCGTGGCGGCGGGGCAGGCCGTGCCGCCGGTGCCGGCGGCGGGCGCGGACGAGCCGCCGCAGGCGGAGGAGCAACCGGCGCGGCGCGTGGAGCAGCGGGCGCGGCCGGCGCTGCGCGTGGCGCCGGCGCACCCGACGTCGAAGCCGCGCCCCAACGCGGTGGCGGCGGCCGCGGCAACGCGCCGCCTCGGCCGGTGGATGCGCACGTGCTGAAGTTCTCGAGCACGGGCCAGTTCCTGCTGCAGATCGGTCATGCCGGCCAGCCGGGCGACAAGAGCAGCCAAACCGCGCTCGACCGCCCCGCGGACGTGGCCGTCGATTCCGCCGCCAACGAGGTCTACGTCGCCGACGGGGGTGACAACCAGCGCATCGTCGTGTTCGACGCGACGACCGGCGCGTTCAAGCGTCAGTGGACCGGACACGGCACCGACTTCGGACACCTGAGCTGCGTCGCGCTCTCGAAAGACGGCCAGGTGTACGTCTGCGATCGCGCCAACAACCGCATTCAGGTGTTCAAGAAGGACGGCACGTTCGTCAAGGAAGGCGTCGTTTCCAAGGCGACGACGATGTCCGGATCGGTGTGGGCCCTCGCGTTTTCGAGCGATCCGCAGCAGCAGTTCGTCTTCGTCGCCGACGGGCAGGACGACAAGGTCTTCACGCTCAATCGCAGCTCGCTCGAAACCGTCGGCAGCTTCGGCGATGGCGGCGGCCGGCCGGGCGCGTTTCGCGTGGTGGGAAGCGTGGGCGTCGACTCGAAGGGCAACCTCTACACGGGCGAGGCCTTCGAAGGGAAGCGCGTGCAGAAGTTTGTGAGGAAATAGATCGTCCAAAGTCCACCCCGGACCCTGGACCTAAAACGGGTGAGCTGATGAAAGCCAAGCGCGACGTGTTGAAGGCCGCAGCAGTCGTTGCCGCGTTGGTGGCGCTCGGAGTCGTCGAACGCACGCTCGACAACGCGGTGCTCGAAGCGCAGAACGACCTCGTGGATGCGCCGAAGTTCGAGGTCGATCCGACGTTTCCGAAACAGCTGCCCAATCACTGGCAGCTCGGCGAGACGATTGGCGTCGACGTGGACGCGCAGGATCACGTGTGGATCGTGCACCGCGCCGACCAGGTCGTGCCCGGCGAGACGGGACTCGATCAGAATCCCCCGACGGCCACCTGCTGCGCGAAAGCGCCGCCAATTCTCGCCTTCGACCAGGAGGGCAACGTCATCGCGCACTTCGGCGGGCCCAGCCCCGATTACGAGTGGCCGACGTCCAATCACGGCATCACCGTGGACTACAAGGGCATCGTCTGGATTGGCGGCAACGGCGGGCCGGACTCCCAGTTGCTGAAGTTCACCCAGGACGGCAAGTTCATCGCGCAGTTCGGGCACTCGGGCAAGAACACCGGGAGCAACGACACCGAAAACTTTGGCCGGCCCGCGAAGATCTACGTCGATCCGAAGAACAACGAGGCGTACATCGCCGACGGCTACGGCAACAAGCGCGTGGCGGTCATCGACGCGGACACCGGCAAGTTCAAGCGGTACTGGGGCGCGTACGGCAACAAGCCGGACGACACGAACATGGGCCCGTACAACCCCGACGCGCCGCCGATCCAGCAGTTCCGCAACCCGGTGCACTGCGCGATGCTGTCGGTCGATCGGCTGGTCTACGTGTGCGACCGCCCGAACGACCGCATCCAGGTGTTCACCGAGGACGGGAAGTTCGTGAAGGAAGTCTTCGTCGAAGAAGAAGACGCTCGGCGACGGGTCGACGTGGGACATCGCGTTCTCGAAGGACCCGCAGCAGAAGTATCTCTTCCTCGCGGACGGCAAGAACGAGAAGGTCTACATCATGCTGCGCGACACGCTCGAGATCCTCTCGAGCTTCGGCGACGGCGGCCGCCAGCCGGGCCAGTTCTTCGCGGTGCACAGCATCGCGATCGACTCGAAGGGCAACCTCTACACGACCGAGACCTACCAGGGCCGGCGCCTGCAGAAGTTCGTCTACAAGGGCGTGCAGAAGGTGCCGCGGGACCAGGGCGTCCCGTGGCCAAAGAAGTGAGAAGTTTGAAGTTAGAAGCCAGAAGTTGGAAGTTCTGAGAGCACGCAGTCGGGGGGCTCAGTAGGCAAGCGACGAGGCGCCGGGCACCCGGTACCAGGCACGAGCGGAGTGCTTGTGGCACTCGCTCATGCCTAATGCCTAATGCCTGATGCCCAGTGCCTGTTCTTCTACGCCGCCGCCGTCGCCGGCTTGCCGAGCACCTCGCCGAAGACCGTCACCGCCTTCTGCATCTCTTCCATCGTGCCGAACGAGATGCGGCAGTGCGTCTTCTCGAACGGCGGGAAGTCGCGCGCGACGAGCACGTTCTTGGTCTTGCAGGCGTCGCGGAATCCCTTGGCCGGCCGGCCGATGTCGACGAACATGAAGTTCGCCTGCGAGTCGGTCGGCTTCATCCCGCGATCCGAGAACCACTTCATCGTCATGTCGCGAACGGCCTTGTTGCGGCTGCGCTCCGCGGCGATGAAGCTCGGATCCTGCTCGATGGCCGCGATGCCCGCCTGGAGCGCGAGGACGTTGAGCGACGTCGTGCCCGAGCCGGCATCCCACTCGGTGAGCTTCTTGATCGTGTCGGGATGCCCGACGCAGTAGCCGAGCCGCAGGCCCGCCATGCCGTACGCCTTGGAGAACGTCCGCGCGACGATGACGCGCGGGTCCTCGACGGCGATGGGAATGTGCGTATCGTGATCGGGATCGGTGACGTAGTCGAAGTACGCCTCGTCGATGAGGATCGTCGTGTCCGGCGAGGTGCGGTTGACGCGGAAGATGAAATCCCGCGTCGCGCGCGCGCCGACGTAGGTGGCCGTCGGGTTGTTCGGGTTGCAGTAGAAGACCAGCCCCGCGCCCTTTGCCGCGTCCACCATCCGGTCGAGATCCATCTTGAAGTCGCGATCGAGCGGCACGGGCCGGACCGGGTTGCCGATGAGGTCCGCGTAGCCGGCAGCATTCCTCGTAGGTCGGAATCGTGCCGACCAGCGGCTTGGTCCGCTCGGTGAACACGTGCGTGGCCGTGCGGAGGATCTGCGTCGATCCGCAGCCGATCGTGACGTTCTCCGGCTTGATGCCGAACTTCTTCGTGATCGACTCGACGAGCGCGCCGGTCGCGCCGGAGTAGCGTCCGGGCGTCGCGCCGTTGGGCCCGAACGCGGCCTTCACGGCGTCGAGCACCTTCTGACCGGGCCCGACCGGGTTCTCGTTGCTCGACAGACAGATGACGCCCGGCTCGATGGCCTCGAGCGTCGGCTCGAACGCGTTCCAGAGGCTGTTCTCGCGGCCCCGCGCGTGGACGAAGGAGCTGGCAAAGGCCCCGGCCGCGCCGGCGCCCACGGTCTGAACGAATCTGCGTCGTGTCAGCATGGCTCGCTCCCTTATGCTCTGCCGCCGGATGCGCTGCCGCCGGACTTGCCGCCGCCCGCGGCGGGTGCCATCGGGCGCAGCACTTCGCGGAACGTGTCGACGGCCTTCTTCATCTCGTCCATCGTCCCGATCGAGATCCGGCAATGCGTGTGCTCGAAGGGCGGGAAGTCGCGGCCGACCATCACGCCGGTCTTGGCGCACGCCTCGCGGAATTCGCGGGCGGGCCGTCCAATTTCCGTGAAGATGAAGTTCGTGTTCGAGTCGGTGGACTTGCACCCGAGATCCTCGAGCGCCTTGACGGTGAACGCGCGCACCGCCGTGTTGCGCGCGCGCTCGTCCTCGATGTGCTTCTGATCGCCGAGCGACGCCACCGCGGCGGCGATGCCGAACACGCTGACGCTGTACGGCATGCTGCAGGCGGGCGAGCGGCAGCACCGTGTCGGGCTGGCCGACGGCGTAGCCGATGCGCATGCCGGCCATGCCGTAGGCCTTCGAGAACGTGCGCGCGACGAAGACGTTTGGCGTCGAGAGCGCCAGCGGAATCGCCGTCTGGTACGCGGGATCGGTCACGTAGTCGTGGTACGCCTCGTCGATCAGGATGACCGTGTCGGGCGAGATGCGGCGCACGCGTTCGACGAAGTCCGTGACGACTTTCGCGCCGTGCACCGTCGCCGTCGGGTTGTTCGGGTTGTTGAAGAACACCAGGCCGGCGCCGCGTGCGCTCGCGACCATGCCATCCACATCGAGCTTGCCGGCCGAGTCCACCTTGACCTCGGTCACCGGCAGCTTCCATCTGCGCGCGAAGTTCGTGCAGTTCTCGAACGTCGGCGCGGCGGTCACCAGCTGTCGGCCCGGCGACACGAACGCACGCACCGCGTTGCGCAGGATCTCCTGCGAGCCCGCGCCGAGCACGATGTTCTCCGGCTTGACGCTCTGCTTCTTGGCGATCGTGTCCACGAGGTCCGCGTCCTTCGGCGTGCTGTTGAAGGGGTAGCGATTGGCCTCCGGAAACTTGCCGACGATCGCGTCGAGCGCGACCTTGCCCGGCCCGAGCGGATTTTCGTTGCTGTTGATGCGGATTTCGACGACGCCCGGGGGCAGTTGAGGCCGCCCGCGACCGCCCTGGCCGCCGGCGCGCCCGGACCCCTGGCCGGCCCCGCCGCTTCGACCCTGCTCGCGGGCTTCGGCAAAATGCGCCTCCAGCCCGCGTGCGGCAAGCGCGGCGCCAGATAATCCGGCCCCCTCGCGCCCACCGACAATTCCAAAGAACCCGCGGCGTGACACCGGCATGGGATCCTCCTTCAAACGCCCATTGCGCGTGGAACTACCCCGGGATTCTACGCTCACGCTCAGTATTCGGCAAACACGCTCTTGGAAATGGGTGAGACGGGTGAATGGGCGAAATGGGTGAATGGGGGACTCGGGACATGGGTGAAACGGGGGAATGGGGGAATGAGGGAAACGGGGGAATCAGGGAAGGAGGAATACGGGAGGGAAGGGGGGACCGTGCGGATTTTGCGAGGTCCGTGGGACCGCCGGGCTGGAGATTCTGCGACGCCTGAATGGCGCCCGGCGGGCGTGAGCCGAGATCCCGAAAGAAATCCGCGAGCGTGGCGCTGGCGCTCCGCCGGATTGCGCCGGTACCGGGATTGCTGTCTCGGTTGCCGATGCGGGATGGAATCGATCAACTCGAGAACCGGACGAGGTAGTTTGCGATCGAGGTCGCGTGCTTGTGCGCGGACCTGGAGGCGCGCCGCGGCTTGCGACACGTCGCCTGGCAGCTGGCCGACGCGGCCGGAAGTGTCGCCGCGAATCATCGCGCGATGCGCCGCGCGCGCTCGGACCGGGAATTCGCCGCGAAGCTTCAGATCGTGGACGAAGAAGTCGATGAGTCCGTGTTGTGGTTCGAAATCGCGATAGGCGTCGTCGACCGCCTCGTCGCCGGCTGCGAATCGCCAGGCCGGCCGTCGGTCGATCGCGGCGCGCTCCTGGCGGGTCTTCGGGAAGCGACTGAGCTGCGCGCGATCTTCGCGAGCGCCAAACGGCGACTCAGGCGCCGCATTGAGCGAAGCGCGGCAATGGGTGAAACGAGAGAATGAGGGAAACGAGAGAATGGGGGAAACGAGAGAATGGGGGAATGCGTCAGGAACTGGTCTTCAGAGAGGCCGCAAATTGGTTCATAGCCCAAGCGCGACGGTGGGTCGCGGTCCCCCATTCCCCCATTCCCTCACTCATTCACTCATTCACCCGTTTCGCTCATTTCTTGAGTACGTATCTCTTCAGATCGCGCTGCCCCACCTCGGCGCCGTAGATGATGCCCGAAGCGTCGGCGGCCACGCCCTCGGCCGAGCTCGTGTTGGTCGCCTCGGCCACCGGGTCGGGGATGAAGTACTTGACCGATCCGTCGAGCGCGCTGCCGATGCGGATGCCGCGCTTCCACCCTTCGTGAGGATTCATGCTCCGGCCGCGCGAGATCGACTCGGATTCCGAGTCGGCCACGTAGATCGTGTCGTGCGCGTCGATGAAGACGCCGCTCGGCCGGCCGAACTGGTACCACGTGTCGAGCAGCTTGAAGTCCTGATCGAAGATCTGAATCCGGTTGTTGTTGCGATCGCCCACGAACAGCCGCCCGCGCGAGTCCATCGCCAGCGCGTGCGGCTGGTCGAACTGACCGGGACCCGATCCGAACGAGCCGAACGTGCGCATCAGCTTGCCGTCCTTCGAGAACTTGAGGAGCCGCGCGTTCGCGCCGGCGCTCGACGAATGCCCTTCGGCGACGATGATCGAGCCGTCGGACGTGACGTAGACGGCGCTCGGCTGGTAGAAGAAATCCGGCTCGCGAGCCCCGCCCGCCTTGCCGAGCGTCATCAGCACCTTGCCTTCCGGGCTGAACTTGACGACCTGATGGCCGACGATTTTTGGCGGCGGCGCCGGAAGCGGCGCGTCCGCCGGCGCGCCGCGGCCTCGTCTGGGCAGGTTGTCGTTGCCATCGGTCACCCAGACATTGCCGTCCCGATCGACGTACATGCCGTGCGGAAACACGAACATGCCCGCGCCAAAGCTCGTCACCATGTTGCCCGACGGGTCGAACTTCATGACCACGTTGGCGTCGGACATCTTGCCGGCGCGGCCGTCCCAGCACGTGTTGGCGCCGCAGCGCTCCGCCACCCAGATGCTCTTGCCGTCCTTGTCGATGCCGACCGCGCTCGTCGATCCCCACGTCCGCCCGGCGGGCATCTTGGCCCATCCCTCGATCGTCTGATAGGGATTCGGCAGATCGTTGACCGGGGCCATCGGCGTTTGCGAGCCTGCCTGGGCCTCGACCGCCGGCTGCCAGTGCGGGCTCGCCAGCGCGCACGCGGCGGCCGCCATCGTCAGAATTCGACTGATGCGCTTCATGGATTCCTCCGGACGGGCCCCATCATAGTGCACGCGCGACGCCCGAGGGGCGTGCCAATCGCGCGTAGGCGCGACCGGCAGCACCGGTGCCGAGCCGCGAAGCTTGTGCGTCGCCCTGCAAAACGGTCGGGTCGCGGCCATGGCGCGCGGGCTGGGCGCGTCCGCAACGCTCGCCGACACATCGCTATTTGACATGACGGAATTGGCACGGTCGTTGCGCTCCTGCAGTCGTGCTAGCCGGAGACGAAAACGTGCGCTCGCGTCGCGACGCATCCGGATTCACGCTGATCGAAGTGACCATCGCGATGATCATGCTGATGGTGGGCGTGCTGGCGCTCTCCGGCGGGATTGCGCTTGGCGCCCGCCAAATCAGCGGCTCGCAGGACCAGCTCCTGGCGAGCGAGCGTGCGGCGGAAGCGGCCGAAACCGTGTTCAAGGCCCGCGACAGCCGCGTCCTCTCATGGGCGCAGATCCGCAACGTCGAGGGGACCACCGGCCACGACGCCGGTGTCTTTCTCGACGGCCCGCAGCCCGTCAAGGATCCCGGCGCCGACGGCCTCATCAACACGGCGGACGACGGCACGCTCTTGACGATCGTCAAGCCGGGCTCCGACGGCCTGATCGGCACGCCCGACGATATCGCCGTTCCGTACTTCGGCTTCACGCGTGAGATCGAAATTCGCGACCTCAGCCCGTCGCTTCGTCAGATCCGCGTCATCGTGCGTTATCCCACGGCCGCCGCGCCAGGCACGTTCGTCCTGACGACGTATCTGTCCATCTACGCCTAGAGGATGCACGCGATGCGGAGACGATCCGTCGAAGGCTTCACGGTTGCCGAGACGGTCGTCGCCCTCGCGCTGACGGCGATCGTCGTCAGCGCGGCCATCGAGACGGTCCGCCGCGCCTTCGACCTGTTTGGCACGTCACGGCGCGTCTCGAAAACCGACGAGACGCTGCAAGCGGCGATGAGTCTCATGGTCCGCGACTTCATCCAGACCGGACGCGGCGTGCCCCTTGGCGGGATTCCGATCCCCTCGGGTCACGGCGCTGCGGCTGTCGTGCGGCCCGGGCCTGGAGTTCTGACGTTTGACGAGCGCCTGACGACGGTGCCGGCGATTTCGCCGGGCGGTGGTCTTGGGCCGTCGGTCATCGGCGTCCCCACGGACGTCGTCAACGTGTTTTACGCCGACCAGACGCTCGACCTCGGCCGTTTTCCGCTCGCGGCGATCGCCCCGAACGGTCAGACGGTGACGTTCGACAGCCACGTCGCGATTGACGGATCGAGCGGCGTCCACGCGGGCGATCTGATTCTGTTCAGCAATTCGCTGGGCAATGCCCTCGGCATGGTGACGGAAGTCCCCGACGCACACTGCGTCATCCTCGCTCCGGGCGACCCCCTCCATTTGAATCAGCCGAACGCGCCGCAGGGCACGATCATCAATCTCCAGTCGTCGCCCGGCGTGTATCCACCGACGACGGCGATGCGGTTGCTGCTGGTGAGCTACTTCATCGACACGATCACCGACCCGGCGCTGCCGCGTTTGGTGCGGCAGGTGAATGCCGGGCCGCCAGTCGCGATAGCTCCCGGCGCCGAAAACCTCCAGCTGTCGTACGACTTCGTCGACGGTGTGAACAACCCGGCCAATCAAGAGAACACGCCGGCGGCGAACAGCGCGAATCAGATCCGGAAGGTGAATCTGTTCCTGTCGGCGCGGTCGCTCGAGAGGAATCCGCGGACCCTGAACTACTTTCGCAACAGCATGGGCACGGAAGTCGGGCTTCGCAGCCTGTCGTACGTGAACCGTTATCGATGACGGACTCGACGCTCGAGCGGGATCGGCCTGCGCGACGCTCCGGGGCGCGGCCCGCAGCCCAACGCGGCGTGGCGCTCACGGGCACACTGCTCGTCGCATTGCTCATAATCGCGATCGCGGCGGGACTGACGGCGCTGGTCGTTGCCGACTCGCGCGTGAGGCCGACCGGCGCCGCGCGCACGCAGGCGTTCTACGCGGCGCAGGCCGGTCTCGAGAAGCTCACCGCCGACCTCGGCGATCTGTTCGCGGGCACCTACGCGCCGACGGGCTCGCAGGTCCTGGCGCTCATGACCGTCCCGCCCAACCTCGGCAACCGCTGGGTGCGGCCGAACGGCTCATCCGGCTACACGATCTCGTTTCCCGCTGATTCGAAGGGCAATCCCGTGACGTCCACGGCGACCGTGGCGGTCGGCCCGTTCCAGGGCATGGTCGGTCTGGCCACGCCGTACACGATGACCGTGACCGCGCGGCTGCCGGACGGATCCGACGCGAGCCTGACACGCACGCTGCAGGCGGTATCCGTTCCGGTGTTCCAGTTCGGAATTGTCGCCGAGCACGACCTGAGTCTGTTCGCCGATGCGAACTTCAACTTTGGCGGGCGCGTCCACAGCAACGGGAACATCTTTCTCGCGGAAGGGGCCGGAACGACGATGACCCTGTCCGATCGCGTGACCTCGGTCGGGGAGATCGTTCGGACGCAGCTGGCGAACGGCAATCCGACCGTTCCAGGCTACGGCGGCGTCGTCCGCGCGATCACCGCGCCCAACGCCTACCGCAATCTGGACGTCGCGGAGGGCAGCGTCGCCGCCGGGCCCGGATCGGCGCCCAACGAGCCCGCGTGGACGAACCTGTCCACCGGCGCGTACAACCACAACGTCATGAATGGCCGCACCGGAGCGAAGCCGCTCACGCTGGCCATTTCGAGCCTGGGGGATCGCCGATCGATCTGATCCGCCGGCCCGCGGACCACGAGGACGCCGTTAGTCCGAGCGTGCTGGCCGAGCGCTTCTACTCGCTTGCGAGCCTGCGAATCCTGCTGTCGGACACGCCGGACGACCTCACCCGGCTGCCTGGCGTCGATTCGTCTGCCGCGCCGGTGCCGTTGATGGGCACGATGGCGGGGTATCGCGCCTCGCCGTTCGCGGCGGCGCCGGCTCGGAGCGCGCTGCCGACGAGCCCGGGGTTTGGCGTGCGCGCGACCACGCTCGACACGCCGTTGCTCGGGGGCTACATCAAGATCGAAAAGCAGACCGCGCCGGGCGCGTGGCAGGACGTGACGCTCGAGATCCTCAATCTCGGCATCGCCAGCCGTCAGGTGAGCGTGGCCAACAGCGCCACGGATGGGTGTCCGGATCTTGCGCCGTACGGCATCGTGCGTCTCGAGCGTCCGCGCAGCACCCTGGCGCGCGCGGGCGCCGGCAGCGGCTGCCAGACTGTGCTGCCCGACGGCGCGGAGGATTGGAGTCCGAACGTGCTGTTCGATGCCCGCGAGGGCGAGCTGCGCGACCGCCGATCGAATACGGGCCGCGCGCCCGGCGCTGAGCCGGGCCGGTTCGGCGGCGTCATGCACTACGTCGAGCTTGACGCCCGCAATCTCTCGCGTTGGCTGCGTGGCGCCATGCCGGCTGGCGCGGCGTGTCCCGCCGGCGGCTGCACGGGCGCGAACGCGTTGAACGCCGGCGGCTACACCGTCTACTTCTCCGACCGTCGCGGGAATCGCCGCGGCGCAGACGAAACCGGCGAGTACGGCGTCGAGGACGTCGTCAATCCGAACCACGCGGACGGTCATCCGAACGGCAGGGCCGATGCGGGTGAGGACGTCAACGGCAACGGCACGCTCGAGACGTACGGCGCGATGCCGCTGCCGCCGTACCGCGTGCCGCCCGCGGCCGGTCGTCAGGCGTGGACGCTCGCGGCGCCGTTCACGCCCTCCATGACGCCGAACAGCGCGATCGGCGCCCTCACGGGCGCAGCCGAGCGAGACGCGGTCGCCGAGCGGAATCCGCCAGTCTTCTTCCGGCGCGCGCTGAAGGTGACCGGCGGCGCCTCGCCGAATCTCGTGGCGCCCGGCCTGACGATCGCGTCGGAGAATCCCGTCTATGTCCAGGGCACGTGGAATTCCAACGGCTCGGCCTTTGACACGACGCCGTGCGTGGCGAACCCGTGCGCGCCCGGCACGCACGTGGCTACGGCATTTGTCGCAGACGCCCTGACGCTCCTCTCCAACAACTGGAACGACTACGCTTCGCTCTCCGCGCCCTTCGACCTCGCCGAGCGCCCGGCGACGACGACCTGGTATCGGTTCGCCGTGATTGCGGGCACCGGCATGAGCTTTCCGTACGTCAAGACGCAGCAGGACTGGGAGTACGGCACGGACGGCGGTGTGCAGAATCTACTGCGGTCGCTCGAGAACTGGGCCGGGCAGACGCAGCACGTCCGCGGATCGCTGGCGACGCTGTTCTTCAGCCGGCAGGCCACCGGCACCTACAAGTGCTGCGCGGACGTCTACTCGCCGCCCGTGCGCGCGTACAGCTTCGACACGGACTTCCTGACGCCCGCGCTGCTGCCGCCGCACACGCCGGTGTTCCGCGACGTCAACCTCGGCGGCTTCTCGCAGATCATCAGGAAGTGAGCAGGCGGGTCACCTCGTCCCGAGTCGGCGCGCCCGACATCGCGCCGACGCGCAGGCAACTGGCCGCGGCCGCGGCGTTGGCGAAGCGAAGGACGTCGGCGGTCGGCCGTCCCTCGAGCCACGCCACGGCAAAGCCGGCGCGAAACACGTCGCCGGCGCCGGTTGTGTCCACCGCCTGAATGCGCGCGGCCGGCACCCGCACGATCGCGTCGGCATCGAGGGCCATCGTACCCTCCGCGCCGAGCGTCACGGTGAGCACGCCGGCGTTGAGCCGCCGAAGCTTGCGCAGCCCGCGCTCCGGATCGATCTCGCCCGTCAGCTCGGCGATCGCCCCTAGCGCGAAGATCGGGCGCGTCACCGCGGCGACGAGCTCCTCGGTCCGCTGCCCGCCTTGCTCGATGTCGCTCGTGGACGGGACGCCCGCTGCCGCCGCCATTTGCGCGGCGGCAATCGACGCGTCGATGTCCACGTCGTCGACGTGCAGCAGCCGGGCGCGCGCAATCGCGTCGATAGGAAGATCGGCCGGCGTCAGGCGCAGGCGCTCGTCACGGCTCCACAGCACGACGCGTTCGCCCGTGCGGTCGTCGATGAGGATCGCCGCGTGTGCCTGCGGCGCGTCGCGTGTGATGACGAACTGACTGTCGATGCCGTGCTCCCGAAGCGCGCGCCGCATCTGCTCCCCGCGATCGTCCGCACCGGTCGTCCCGACGTAGGCCGTCTTGGCCCCCAGTCGCGCGGCCGCCGCGAGCATCGTCGCGACCTGTCCGCCGGGCGAGAAGAATGGCGTCGCCACCCGCAGCTTGACGTCGGGCGGCGAGGTCGCGAGTGACTGCGGCAGCCGGTAGACGGCATCCACGGCGCACGCGCCGACGCCGATGACGTCCCACAGCGGAGAAGAAGCAGGCGACACGACTCGCCAGTATAGCGACGTGAAACCGCCGGCAGGATCCGGCGCGCGGTCTAGTGGTGGAAGCGGTGAGCGCCCGTGCCCGCGAGGTCATTCGGGTGCTCCTCGCTGACGGCCGTCAGGCGACGCCGGGCGTCGGGGAACGCGGCCTCGGCTTCGTCGCGAAGACTCATCAGATCATCCACCACCGAGAATGCCTTCGGGTCCGTCGGCAGCGCTCCGAGCAGCGTGTGCAAAGCGTCCACGCAGGAGTCGAGCGCGGCGAGCGCCAGCAGCGTGGCGTCGCCCGGCGAGACGGTCAGGGCGTGATGGATGTTCGGGACGATCTGGGAGCTGGCGTTGCGGAGATCCTGAAACGCGTCGAGCGTCTCAACCGGCAGATCCATCGGGATCTTGGTGTTCTTCACCCACCGTCCGAGTTTGGCCGATACCTCGACCGCGCGGCGGTCGAGAGGGTCGACGAAGAGCGGGTCCAGGTTCGTCATGGCCAGCACCCCTGGATAGTGCAAGAGTCGCGCCGGGCGGCCGGACCATCGAATCCGGCCGGAAACTTGGCCGGATGTAACGTTTTGGCCCGCCGCACGGTCGAAAGTGCAACGCTCGCGGGGAGAAGACGCTCCGGGCGTTCCCAACCTGAGCAGGCGCCGGCCGTCGTTGGGAAGTATGGCTTCGCTCGGCGAAACACCGGACAGGCGACCTTCGTCAGTACGGGCGACCGTACATATGCCTTCGACCGCGTCCTCCTTTGCTCCCTCTTCTCCTTCGTGTGTCATTCCCCGGTCCGCCTCGTCGCGGGCGGGTGTCATCACGGCGCTGGCGTGCTGTTCCATGCTGGCGTTCGGCCAGTTGCCGATTTCGGCGACCGGGCGCGGGCAGGCAACTCCATCCCAGACGCCGCAGGCCGCGCCGGCCGGGTGCCGCGTCACGGGGCGAGTCATGGCGGGTACTGTCCCGCTGCCTGGCGTCGCCATCGTCGTGCGCGTCGGCGAGACGGTGAAGGCGGCGACGTCGAGCGATCTCGACGGCAAGTTCACGATCCTCTTCGGGCCCAACGCGACGTATCACGTCTCGGCGGAGATGATGGCGTTCGGCAAGACCGAGCGCGATCTGACGCTGGGCGCGCCGCCGTGCGACACGACGCTCGACTTCGCGATGACCTTGCGTTCGCGAAGCGAGGCAGTGCCTGCTGCGGCACCGGCGGCGGCCGCGACCGCGGCGCCTCCGGCCGGCGCGACTGGTGCGACTGGCGCGCGCGGCACAGGCGCCGGCGGCGCGGCGGGTACGACCGCCTCCGCTGGCCGTGCGGGTACGACGCCACCAGGACAGCCCGGCGCACAGCGCTTCGAGCGGCTCAACGTGCAGGCCGACGCCACGGGGCAGGCCGCCGTGGAAGCGGCGCCGCCGGACACCTCGGGCGACCTCGCCCGCTTCCTGCCCTCAGGCTTCACCGCGCAGAGCGCGCAGGGCGAGGCCGTCACGATCAACGCCAGCGGCGACGCGGTCAACGTCGATCGCGGCGTCCTGAACGATCGCTTCAACGCCATCGGCCGCGGCGAGTTCGATCCGGCCACCGGACAGTTCGCCGCGGGCTTCGGGCCCGCGGGTGGCGCCGGCGGCGCGGGCGGCGACAATCCGTTCGGGCAGGCCGGCGAAGGCGGGCGCGGCGGGCGTGGTGGTGGCGGGATCGACGGCGGCGGGGGACGCGGCGGCTTCGGCGGATTCGCTCTTGGCGGACGCGGCGGGCGCGGCCAGAGCCCGTATCAGGGATCGGCGAACTACACCTTCGGCGGGTCGGCGCTCGACGCGACCAACTTGCAGCCGCGCAACGGCGTGATCACGCCGGTCAGCTCGCTGCCGTTCGCGCGCAACAACTTCGGCGCGACGTTCGGCGGGCCGCTCAAGATCCCCGGCCTCTACGCCGACACCAACCGCCGCACGAACTTCCAGTTCAACTACTCGGGCAATCACTCGACGCAGCTCCAGGATCAGTACGCGACGGTGCCGACCGAGCTGATGCGCAACGGCGACTTCGTCGGCAGCTCGATCCAGCTGGTCGACCCGGCCACGGGCCAGCCGTTCCAGAACAACCAGATTCCGGCGGGCCGCATGGATCCGGCGGCGCAGGCGCTCCTTCAGTACATCCCGCTGCCGAATGTGCCGGGCGCGCCCCTGACGCAGAACTTTCACAACGCGGCGACCACGCTCTCGACGTCCAACAGCCTGAGCGTGCGGGTGACGCAGAATCTCTCGCCGACGGTGCCGCAGCGCGGCGGCGGGGCGGGCGGACGCGGCGGGGGTGGGCGCGGCGGCGGCGGGCGCGGCGGTCCGGGCGGCCGGGGCGGCCGCGGCCTGACCATCGTGCTCAACGCGCAGTTCCAGTACCGCGAGAACAACGGCGAGACGTTCAACGTGTTTCCCGACCTCGGCGGGACGACCGAGAACACGAGCTACGCCGTCCCGCTCTCGCTGAACATTTCCAAGGGACGCGTCAACCAATCGATCTCGTTCCAGATCAACCACTCGCGGTCGACGTCGTCGAATCTGTTCTCGAACGTGACGGACGTCGCCGGCCTCGCGGGCATCAACTATCCGCCCGGCGCGTCGAGCGATCCGCTGAACTGGGGCGTGCCGAATCTCTCCTTCTCGAACTTCACCGTGCGTTCGGGGCGCGGCCAGCCTCCGCACCGACGACCGCATCAGACCGGGCTACAGCTATTCGCGGCCGATCAGGAGGCATCAGTGCGCATCGGCGCGGACTTCCGCCACGACTGTCGACGTCGGAAGCAACAACAACGCGCGCGGCGCCGTTCACGTTCACGGGGCTCTACACGAGCCAGGGCGCGCAGACGTCGCGTCACGACCGGCGCGGACTTCGCCGACTTCCTGCTGGGCATGCCGCAGCAGGCGGCGCTCCAGGTCGGCGGGACGACGCAGCTGCGCGCGAAGTCGTTCGACGCCTACGTCGACGACAACTGGCAGAAGAGCGCGCGGCTGACGTTCAACCTCGGCCTGCGCTACGAGCTGACGCTGCCGTACGTCGAGGCGAACGGGCGGATGGCGAATCTCGACGTGTCGCCGGACTTCACCGCGGCCTCGGTGGTCACCCCGGATCGACGCGGCGCCGTACACCGGCGCCTTCCCGGCGGGCCTGGTCAACACCGACAGGAACAACATCGGCCCGCGCCTCGGCGTCGCGTATCGGCTGGCCCGCAACACGATCCTGCGCGGCGGGTACAGCATCACGTACAACCCGTCGTCCTACGCGTCGATCGCGCGGCAGCTCGTCGCCCAGCCGCCGTTTGCCGCGACGGTGACCAACGTCGGGACGCTGCGACGTCCGCTGACGCATCGAGAACGCGCTGGTCGAGCGACGGCCGACGACGACGAACAACTACGGCGTGGACAAGAACTACGGGCTGGGCATGATCCAGACGTGGAACGCGACGTTCAGCCGCGATCTGTCGCGCAACTGGACGGTGATCGCGGGCTACACGGGCACGAAGGGGATCGACCTCGACCTGCTGCGCGCGCCCAACCGCAACCCGGACGGCACGCTGCGGATTCCGGACGTGCAGCCGTTCATCTGGGAGTCGTCGGGCGGGCATTCGATCCTGCAGCTCGGCAACTTCCAGCTGCGGCGCCGGCTCGCGCACGGCTTCAGCGCGGGCGTCAACTACACGCTCGCCAAGTCGATGGACAACGCGTCGTCGCTCGGCGCCGGCGGCGCCGGTCGTCGCGCAGAACGACCAGGATCTCGGCGCCGAGTGGGCGCTCTCGAACTTCGACCGGCGGCACCAGGTCTCGCGCGGACGTGTCACTGGGAGCTGCCGTTCGGCGTCGGGCGCAAGTGGCTCGCCGAACGGCGGCCTGATGGCGGCGATCGTCGGCGAGTGGTCGATGAACATGTCGTTCACGGCGCACTCCGGCTCGCCGTTCACGGCGCGCGTGGTCGGCGCGACGAGCAGCGTCGCCAACGGGACGAGCGGATCGCTGCGCGCCAACTACTCGGGCGAGCCGATCGGCCTGGCGGATCCGGGCCTGGGCGAGTTCTTCAACACGAGCGCGTTCGCGGTGCCGGCGTGGGCACTGTTCGGCACGGCGCCGCGCAACGTGATCATCGGGCCCGGCGGCCACGTCGTGAACGCGTCGTTCTCGCGCGACATGCGCATCGGCGGCAACCGGGCCGTGACGCTCGAGGTCAACGCGAACAACCTGTTCAACACGATTCAGTGGACGACGATCGACACGAACATCAACTCGCGGACGTTCGGCCAGGTCACGCGCTTCGCGGGGATGCGGACGATCACGCTCAACCTCCGGTTCAGGTTCTGACATGCGACTCCGAGCGTTCGTCACGTCCATCGTCGCGGCCGGCATCGCCATGGCCGCGACGCCGGCCCTTCGCGGCCAGCAGACGCCGCCGCAGATACCGCCACAGACGCCGCAGGCGTCTCCGGCACCGCAGCGGCCCGCGTCCACGTTCCGCGGCGGCGTCAACCTGATCCTCGTGGACGTCGACGTCCGCGACAAGGCCGGGCAGCCGGTCAAGGGCCTGAAGCAGTCCGACTTCGAGATCCTCGAGGACGGCAAGACGCAGGAGATCCTGACGTTCGCCTTCGAGGAAATCGCGGCCAAGGCCGCGGCGCTCAAGACCGCCGTCGATGCTGTCCACCGCGGCTCGGAGAAGGGCGCCGTGCCCGTGACCGCGCCGCAAGCCCGCGGCGACGCCGCGACGGCCGCCACGCCGGCGCCCGCCGCCACGCCGACGCCCGCGGCGGTCGTCCCGCCCGCGGTGGATGCGGCCAGCGGTCCGCTGACGTCGGACGAGGTCGCCGGCCATCGCGTGTGGGTGCTGCTCTTCGACACCAGCTCGATGCAGCCCGAGGACGTGCAGAAGGCGGCCGACTCGGCGATCAAGTGGGCGAAGGACAAGATGTCGCCGGCCGACCTGGTCGCGGTCGCGTCGATCGGCTCGACGCTGCAGATCCTGACCGACTTCACGAACGACAAGGACAAAGGTCCTGAGCGGCGCTGCAGGGATTCGCCGCCGCGGACGGCACGGCCGTCGCCGACGTCGACGCCAGCACCATGGCGAGCGACGAGGCGACCAACGCCGCGACGTCGGCCGATACGACCGTGGACGCGAGCACGCAGGAGCTGGACACGTTCAACAACGACGTGCGGCTGCGCGGGATCAAGACGATCTGCGACAACCTGCTGCCGATGCAGCAGAAGAAGGCGATCCTCTATTTCAGCTCCGGCATGCAGCGCAACGGCACGGACAACCAGGTCGAGCTGCGCGCGGCGACGAACTCCTGCGTGCGCGCCAACGTCACGATCAACCCGGTGGACTCGCGCGGGCTGCAGGCCGTCGTGCCCGGCGGCAGCGGCCGGCAGGGCAGCCGCGGCGGCGTCGGCGCGTTCTCCGGCCGCAACGTCGCCAAGCAGTTCGCGCAGCTCGCCTCGCAGCAGGAGACGCTGCAGACGCTGGCCGCCGACACCGGCGGCACGGCGTTCACCGACTCGAACGATTTCGGCGAGGCGTTCGACAAGGTGCAGAAGGACATCTCGTCGTACTACATCCTCGGCTACGCCAGCACGAACCCCAACAAGGACGGCCGGTACCGGCACATCGACGTGAAGCTCAAGCCGAAGCTCGACGCGAAAGTGCGTGCGCGCGAGGGCTACTACGCCGACCGCGACTTCACGCACACGGCCAAGGGCGACCGCGAGACGCAGCTGCAGGAGCAGCTGATGATGGCGATTCCCGCGACCGACGTGCCGCTCTTCGTGACGTCCGGCTACTTCCGGCTGCCCGCGTCCACGCAGTGTCCGGGCGGCGGGCCGGGCGGGCGCGGCGGCGGATTCGGCGGCCGCGGCTTCGGGCCGGGCGGACGCCCGGGCGGCGCCGGCGGACAAGGCGGACCGGGCGCCGCGGCCCAGCAGGAGCCCGCGGGCTGCTACTACGTGCCGATTTCGCTCGCCGTGCCCGGCGACGCCGTGCCGGCGTCCAAGGACACGATCACGCTCGACGTGCGCGGCTTCATCCGCGACGAGCGCGTGCAGCCGTTCGCGACGATCAAGGACACGCTGACCGTGCCGCCCGCGAGCAAGGACACGCTCGCGACGCGCCAGGTGCTGTATCAGACGGGGACGACGCTGCCGCCGGGACGGTACAGCGCGAAGATCGTCGTGCGCGAGAACACGACGGGGCAGATGGGCACGTTCGAGATGCCGCTCGCGGTCCCGGACCTGAAGCCGCGCCAAGGTCAAGGTGAGCTCGGTGATTCTCAGCACGCAGCTGCAGACAGTCGCTCCGCGCAAGACGGTGAGCCCGCTCGTGCGCGACAACGTCGAGATCATCCCCAACCTCACGCACGTCGTGAGCCAGGACCAGAAGCTGTACTTCTACTACGAGGTCTACGACCCGACGGCCACGGCCGCGGCGCCGCCGCAGATTCGCACGAGCCTGGCGTTCTATCGCGGCAAGGTGAAGGTGTTCGAGACGCCGGTCGTCGAGCGGACGGCGCTCGACGTCGCCGATCGCAAGGCGGCGGTGTTCCAGTTCGAGGTGCCGGCCGATCAGCTCAAGCCCGGCCTCTACACCTGCCAGGTGAACATCGTCGACGAAGTCGCGGGCGCGTTCTCGTTCCCGCGGCTCGAGCTGTACGTGCGGGCGAGCGGACGGTAGCGTGAATGGGGGAAATGGGTGAATGGGTGAATGCGTGATTGGGTGAATGCGTGAGGCAGTGACCCGCGCCGACCAGCGGGGCTCGTCGAGCCGGAGGCCGCGACACGAGCACGCCCGCGCCGAGAATGCGTCGAGCCGGAGGCCGCGACGCGAACACGTCCGCGCTGGGAATGCGTCGAGCCGGAGGATGAGGCCCGCACCACTCGGACGGAACGAGATCTTTCCGGCTCGTCGAGCCGGAGGGCGGAGCCGAAGTACTACACGCAACTCGAAACTGCGCCTAGACGACGCTGCGCCGTTCGATCGTGAGAAACAGCGGCGCGGCGCCGAGCAGCGCCGCGATGCCGAGCGTCAGCGGGCCGCCGCGATTGATCAGCACGAACTCGAGGTGCTCGCCCGCCTCGACGTGAAACGTCTGCCGCTTCCAGAAGAGCGTGTTGTTCGCGCGCAGCGTGTGCGTGCCCGGCTGCACTTCGAGCGTGATCGACTGGCCGAAGCGCAGCGCCGCCTCCGGCCCGTCGTCGAGCCGCACGAAGATCTGGCGCTGGCCGAAGTCGCGCCGGTGCTGCCGGCTCATCGTCACCAGCGTGCGCAGGTCCTCGAGCTCGAGGTGATCGTCGGGCGCGCCCGGCGCGAGCACGGGCTCGGACGACCGCAGCGGCGGACCGTCGGCACGAGCTCCGGGGATCGATCGGCGCGGCATCATCGGGCGGGATCGTAGACGGCGCGCTTCCGGCCCTTCGAGCCGGCGTCGGCGCCGACGCGCGAGATAAGCCGCGTCTCGAACTCGAGCGACTTGTCGTCGGCCGGCCGCGTGATGACGATGAGCCGCCCATGGTCGTCGAGCTGGAACGTCCGCAGCAGCGAGACGGTCTTGCTGACCGTGATCTGCTGGCCGAGCGTGCCCTCGCTCCACCACGTCTTCGTCTTCACCGTGCCGTTGACGCAGCGGTGCTTTTCCTCGGCGCCGTTGGTGCGGTACGTGTCGGTGCGCCCCTCGCGCGTGAGCGTGATCGACTCGCGCGTGGCCGAGACCGTCAGCGCCGACGGCGGCGTCGTCACCTCGAGCAGCAGCTTCTCGTCGGACGTGAGCGCGCGGCCCTTGTCCTTGGGCGGCGCCGTCGGGTTGAGCGCGTTGTTGACGCTCGGTGGGATGAGCGAGCCGGTCTTCGTCGGGTCGTTCCACGGCGCCGGGCGGCCCGCGCCGTCAGTGGGCGCGCCCGGGCCGACCGGTTGGGACGGCGCGTCGGGGGCCGGCGGCGCCGGCGCGGTGCCGACGACGTCCGTCGAGGCCCAGCTTTCCTGGAAATTGAGCGACCACGTGCCGGACAGCGCGGGCACGGAGATCGGCGTCGCGGGAACGGGCGTCTGCCCGCCGAGCGTGACGGTGCCGGCCGCCAGCACGACGGCCGTCGCAAGGCTCTGAAATCCAGTTGCGGAAGGCATTGCGAAAGATCTCCGCCTCGTTGTGGGCTGGCTTGCCCAGTCTATCGAAAAATCCCGTGGCCGGCGCCGCCCGAATTCTGAAAAAATGGAGCGGCCACTTCCTCCGTGCGCCCTCCCGACACCAGAGCCGAGCCCGTCATCGACACGCTTCACGGTGTGTCCGTCGCCGATCCGTATCGCTGGCTCGAGGGCGACAACTCCGATCCGGCCGCGACGGCAAGGTCACGCCCGAAGTCGCCGCCTGGACCGACGCGCAGAACGCACATACCCGCGCGGTGCTCGACCACCTGCCCGGCCGCGCGGCGCTCGAAGCCCGGCTGCGGCCGCTGATGGAAGTCGGCGCCGTGACCGCGCCGGCCGTGCGCGCGAGCGGTACTTCTTCTCCGCGCGCGAAGGCACCCAGAACCAGCCGGTGATCTACTGGCGCGAGGGACTCACGCGGCGGCGATCGCGTGCTCATCGATCCGGCGACGCTCGACGCGTCGGGCCTCACGACCGTCGAGTGGATCTCGCCGTCGGAAGACGGCCGGCTCGCTCGCCTACGGCACCTACCGCGCCGGCGACGAGAACACGACGCTGCGTCTGCTGGACGTGGACACCGGCGAAGCGCTGCCGCTCGAGATCCCGGACAAGACGCAGGCGCCGTACTGGCTGCCCGACGGCTCGGGCTTCGTCTACCAGAACCTGAAGGACCCGGAGGATCCGTACAGCGGCCAGGTGCTGTTTCACCGGATGGGCGACGCGACCGCACGCGACGATCCGGTGCTCTTCCGGCAGTTCACGCAGGACGAGAACGAGAAGCTCGCGACGACCTGGGGGCCGTTCGGCGCGCTGTCGCGCGACGGCCGCTGGCTCGTGCTCGGCTACTGGATCGACACGCGCTCGAACGACCTGTGGCTCGTCGATTTCGATCGCTATCTCCGCGACGGGCACGGTCGAGCGCGAGGTCGTGTCGGTCGGCGAGCCGGGCCGGCGTTCGGCACGGTCGTCGACGGCACGCTGTTCCTGCAGACGACGAAGGGCGCGCCCAACGGCCGGGTCGTCGCGGTCGCCCGCGAGCGCGCCGGACGCGGCGCACTGGCGCGACGTCGTGCCCGAGCGGCGCGACGCGGTGATCCAGGGCGTCGACTTCGCGAAGGGCCTGCATCGCCGTCACGTACCTCAAGAACGCGTCCAACGTCGTCGAGGTCTTCGACCTGACGGGGCGATCGCTCGGGCGCGTGCGAGCAGCCGGGCATCGGCTCGGCGACGTCTCGCGCCGAGGAAGATCGCACCGACGCGTATCTGACCTTCACGAGCTTCAACTATCCGACGACGATCTTCCGCGTCGATCTCGCGCGGCCCGGACGCCGAGCCCGAGCTGTGGGAGCAGCCGCCGACGTGCCGGTCGATCCGTCGATCGTGGAGGTCGAGCAGGTCTGGTATCCGTCGAAGGACGGCACGCAGGATCAGCATGTTCCTCGTGCACCGGAAGGGGCTCGTGCCGGACGGACGCACGCCGACGCTGCTCACCGGCTACGGCGGCTTCAACATCAGCGAGACGCCGGCGTTCTCGCGCGACGCTCGTTCCAGTGGCTCGAGGCGGGCGGCGTGTTCGCCATGCCGAACCTGCGCGGCGGCGGCGAGTACGGCGACGCGTGGCACGAGGCGGGGATGCTCGACCGGAAGCAGAACGTCTTCGACGACTTCGTCGCGGCGGCCGAGTGGCTGATCGCCAACGGCTACACCGATCCCGCGCACCTCGCGATCGCCGGCGGATCGAACGGCGGTCTGCTCACCGGGCGCCGCGATCACGCAGCGGCCGGATCTGTTCCGCGCGGCGATCGTCGCCGTGCCGCTGCTCGACATGCTGCGCTACCAGCACTTCCTGATGGCGCGCTACTGGGTGCCCGAGTACGGCTCGGCGGAAGACGCGGAGCAGTTCGAGTACCTGCTGCGCGTACTCGCCGTATCACCACGTGCACGCCGGGCACGACGTACCCGGCCGTGCTTGCTCACCGCGCGGCGAGAACGACACGCGCGTGCACGCGCTGCACGCGCGCAAGATGGCGGCGCGGCTGCAGGCGGCGACGGCGTCCGATCCGGCGGAGCAGCCCGGTCCTGCTCTGGGTCGATCGCGAGGCCGGCCACGGCCAGGGCAAGCCGCTCAACCTGCGCCTGCGCGACGTCGTCGATCAGCGCATCTTCCTGATGTGGCAGCTCTCCATGACACTTGCAAACGGGTGAATGTGTGAATGGGGTTTTCCGTCCTTCCGGCCTGGAGCGTTTGGGGTTCAGCGCGCGGCTCTCATTTCAGGGGCTGCACTTCGGGGTAGTCGGGCGACGGGATCGCCGCCCGTGACGCGGCGAGTCCTTTCAGATGCGCGTCAAAGAAGGTGCGCAGACAATACGACGTGGCAGCCAACTGTCGCCGCGCGTCGATCTGGAGCCGGCCGAGCAGGCGTAGCACGAAGCGCACCAAACTGCTCTTCATCACCGCGCCGTCGTCGCTGAACGTGAAATGAAAAGAGCCGCGGATCTCGAGCGCGAGCCGGCCGTCGGGAGGCAGGCGATCGTAGATGGACTGGATGTCCTCCTTGATCTGGCGCGACTCCGGATCCACGTCCTTGCGGTGATCGCTGAGCAGGAACATGAACGGCTGCCGCAGGCCGGTTTCGATCACTTTGCCGATCGGCGCGCCATCGATGTTCACCCCGGCCTGGCAACGGGCATCGAGACGGCAGAACTCGGCGATCGCGGCGCCGCCGAACGAGTGGCCGAAGAGCCCGACTTTCGCGAGATCGAGCCGGCCTGAGAAGCGTCCGCCCGGCGTCGCGTTCATCTGCGCCAGCCGGTCGAGGACGAACGCGGTGTCATTCGCCCACGCGTCGAGCAGACGCCCCGCGCAACGATCCCGTTCGTCTGGCGCGAGCCCCAGACAGCGTTCCGGGTTGTTCCGGTCCGTGCGCCCGATCGCGCGTCCATCCGGGAAGACCACGAGGCCAGTTCGATATGGGGCGTCAAAGCCGACGACCACGTAGCCATGGCTGGTCAGGTCTTCCGCCAGCGATGAGTAGTTGAGCACACCAGACGACGCCCCTGCGCGCATGATGACGACGGGAAACGGCCGCCCGGCAGGAGCCATGCCGGGATCGGCGAGACTGTGGCCTCGAACCAGGGACGGGTCTCGGGTGAGAAACGTCCAGATGTTCGCGCCGGCGCCACTCGGAGGTCGCAGCGCCGCCGGCAGGTAGTCATCGACCGGCGCCGATGCCGGGACGGCCGGGTACCACATCCACACGAGGAGCTCACGCTTCACGCCGGGCGCGGGCGCGAGCGTGTCGATCGCGCCGTCGTCGATCCAGTCGGAGTACGTGCGGCCGACCGCAAAAGGACCGGTGGGCGCAGGCAATGACGTCGCGCTCGCGTCTTCGATCCAGAGTCCTGCCAGCAAGGCGACGACGCCGGCCAGCCCGACAAGGGTCAGGCGTGCCAGCACGTTCAGGATCGCGCGAGCCCGCGGTCGCGGGGACACGCGCGCAGGCTATCAGATCAACTCTCTATTGCCAAGTATTTTGCGTCAACAGCCTCTTGCGTCACGCGCCCGGCATCGGGGCCAACGCAATGTCGGGCAACGCGCGATTCGTGCCTATTGGCTCAGCAGCTTCGCCGCCCGGAACAGCGGGTCGGCCGCCGAGAGCAGCACCCACCGCAGCCGCTGCGGATAGTCGGCCGGCAGCTGGTCGATGAACGTCGCGCACGTCCGCGGCCGTCTGCACCGACTGGTAGCCGCTGAGCGCCGCGTCGGCCCAGCGCTTCGGGAAGAAGATGTCGCCGGTCCGCTGAATCTCGCGCACCAGGTCGAGGGCGGGCCGCATGTACTTCTTCGAGGCCGCGGCGCGCAGCGGATGATTCAGGTAGCCCATCGCGTCGAGCACCCACGCTTCGTGGCGGCGATTCTCCACGTCCTCCAGACCGTCGAAGAACTTGTCGCGCGCCGCCTGATCGCCGGAGACGGCCGGCATGACGAAGGCGAATCGCGCCTTGCGATCGGCGTTCTTGAAGCGCGCCGACCTGCGTCTCGAGGAGCGTCGCCGGCGTCCGGCACGTCGCGCACGGCCAGCTCCAGCGCCAGGTCCGCCTCGTCGGTCTCGGCGAGCGGCAGGCCCGGGACCGTCGTCTCGTGCGCCAGACGCGCTCGAGCCATGCCGACGGTCTCTGGCGTCGTCGCGACGTCGCGCAGCGCGCTGAACCACGCGGCCTTGCGGTCTCGTCGTCTTCGCGCGCGTCGAGGCCCGTGCGGAGGACTGGCTCGAGTGCGGGCGGCCAGCGCCGCGCCGATCGTCGGGCGCCGTGTAGCGCCAGAACGTCGTGCGCGACGTAGCCGAGCAGTCGCTGCACGATCGAGCTCGTCGGTCTCGCGCGGCAGCGGCCGCCAGCAGCGTCCGATCATGACCGTGTCGGGCGCGCACGCGGCCCTCGAGCATCGTCTCCCACCAGCGTCGACGAGCGCCGCGCCGCGCGTCAGCGGATCGCGGATCGTGTGCAGCGACGTCGTGAGCGTAGTCGAGCGTCGTCCGATCGAGATCGAAGTCGCCGTACCCGAGCCCGCCGCCCGATCGGCAGCACGCACTGCGGCGCCGGCAGGCCGACGGCGTCCGGCACGTCGGCGTGTCGGCGGCATCGAGCGTGACGTCGAACGCCTTGCTCGCCGCCGGACGCGCCGACCAGCACCTGCAGCCGTCTCCGGCCAGAGCGAGTCCGCGGCCCGCGCGGGTCCTCCTCGTGAAAGCGACAGCTGCGCGATCCTGCCGCCGGCCACCTCGAGTTCGGTGCGGATCGTCGGCCGGCCGCGCTCGTCGACCCACGCGTGGCTCCAGGCTGACGAGATCGGCCGGGCGTCCGCGCGTCGAGGATGCTCGATCAGGTCCGTCCAGGTCGCGTTGCCGAACGCATGAGCGCCTCAGGTACTCGCGCAGGCCGTCGCGGAACGCGTCCGCGCCCACGAGCAGCTCGAGCTGGCGCATGACGATCGGCGCCTTCTGGTAGATGATCGCGCCGTAGAGCGTGCCGGCCTCGTTGAGATTCGCCAGCTGCTGCCGGATCGGATTGGCGCCGTCGGTCCGGTCCACGTCGTACGCGGCCGGGTAGTTCTCGAGGAGGAACCGCAGATCGTGGTTGACGTCCGGGAACGACGGGTTGACGATCTTCGCCGCCATGAAGTTGGCGAAGACCTCCTTCATCCACACGTCGTTGAACCACTGCATCGTCACGAGGTCGCCGAACCACATGTGCGAGGTCTCGTGCGAGATCGTGCTCGCGCGGCCGAGCAGCTGGTTCTGCGTCGCCGATTCGTCGAGCATCAGCGCCGACGGCGTTGTAGAAGATCGCGCCGGCGATGCTCCATGCCGCCGAACTGGAACGACGGGATCAGGACGAAGTCGAACTTGCCGAACGGATACGGGATGCCCGTGTAGTCCTCGAGCCAGGCGAGCGCCCGGGCGTGCAGGTCGAAGATCGCGTCGCGGTTGCGCGCGACCTTCGCCGCGTCGGTTTCGCGGTGGAACATCCGGAACGTCCGGCCGTCGCGATCGGCGGTCTCGACGCTGAACTTGCCGGCCGCAAACGCGAACAGGTAGGTCGGCATCGGCTGCGTCTCCGCGAAGATCGAGCGCTCAGGCGATCGGCCGACGCCGTCACGGCCGGTCTCGCGCGCCGTTGGACACGGCGGTCCACTCGGCTGGGATCTCGAGCGCGAGCGTCCACCGCGCCTTCAGATCCGGCTGGTCGAAGCACGGGCAGCGCCAGCGACGCGCGCGCCGGCACGAACAGCGTGTACAGGAAAGTCGTCGTTGCGGTTGAGCGACTCGTCGCCGGCGACGAACTCGATGTCGACCGTGTTCTCGCCCGCGAGCAGCGCGCGGGGCGGCAGGACGATGTGGCCGTTCCTGGTCGCGGCCGCAATCTCGTTTCCATTGGCCTCGACGCGCGTGAGGTGAGTCGCCGGCTGCGCGAAATCGAGCGACAGCGCAGTCGTGCGATCGCTCAACACGAACGCCGCGGACAGGTGGCCGGTGATCGGCAGGTCCTTCCGCGCGGGCACGCGCATCGTCAGGTCGTAGCGCAGCGACGAGACGCGCGCCGCGCGATCCTGCGCCAGCGCCAGCGACACGCCAGGCTCGGGGGCGACCGGTTCACGGTGCATGAAGAAATAGACGGCGGCGCCGATCGCGGCGATGACCAGCAGCAGGGCGGGGATCAGCCGGCGGGACACGGCGGCATTCTATCCGACGCGCCGGACACGCGGACGCCGCGACACTACGCGCGCCCGCCAAACGCGGCCATGACCGCGTCGTACCCCCGCCGCGCGCCCTCGCGGAGCACGGTCTCCCGACGCTCGAGCTTGCTGATGCGCAGATTCGCGACGCGGATGCCGGCCACGCGCATACGGCCGAGCGGTCCGGCGCCGGCGTCGATGGCGTGGACGAGCGCCGTGTACGGCACGGCGCGATCGAGGTACCGCGCCGCCAGCCCTGGCGACAGCCGGCGCAGCCGCGGACCGACGAAGTAGCGATCGAACGCCGACGGGCGCGGCCGCATGCCGCCGCTGCGCGTCAGCAGGTACGAGCGCGTGCGTGAAGCCGTCGGCTTCGGCCGACGGGACCGGAATGGGCTCGGAGAGCGAGGCGTCGAGGAGCGAGCGTCCGTCCACTTCCACCGGCGGGCCGGCGACGACCGGCATTGTCGCGCTCGCCCGGAGTGCGGCGATGAGGCGATCGCGGCTCGCGAACCCGCGCAGGACGCACGCGCGCTCGGCGGCGACGTCGGTCGCGAGCACCGAGAACGGCGCCGCGGATGCGATCACGCGATCGGCGTCGAGCCGCTTTCGCCGTTCGACGACCTCGTCGAGCAGGAACGACAGATCGACAATCGATCGGCCGCGCAGCGGGCGCAGCAGGTTGATGAACGCGCGGTTGTTGATGTCCTCGTAGTAGATCGTGGTGCCGAGCCGCGCCTGCCCGGCCAGAAAGTACGCCGCGTTGATCGCGCCCGCCGACGATCCGTAGACGCCGTCGAACGCATGGGTGAGCGCGAGCGCTTCGAGCGCCGACACCATGCCCGCCGAGATGACGCCGCGCATCGCGCCGCCTTCCACGCACAGCGCGATCCTCGCGCCGTCGTCGAACGGAGGACGGCCGCCGCGCGCGCGCCGCGCCAGGAGAATCTCAATGACCGAAGACATCCACACCCATGGCCATACAACCGCGGAACCCCGGAACCGCGGAACCCCGGAACCTCGGAACCCCGGAGCCGCGGAACCCCGGAACCGCGGAACCCCGGAACCTACTTGAAGATGCTCTTCGGCAGCCGCACGTGGACGCCGACGTTGGGCTTGTCCACGAGCTGCGTGACCGCGACGTTGCCGGCAATGCTGACGAGCTGGTAGGCGGCGAGCTTGGAGAGTCCGCGCGTCTCGTTCAGGAAATCGACCATCTCCTGGATGGCGCTCGTCGTCGCGACCGTGAGATCCGGATCGGTGGCCATCGCGATGTAGTCGGTGGGCGTCTCCGCGCGCGGGAAGTTGAGCTTCATGCCCTTGCGCACGGTCAGCTGCAGCTTGCCGCGAAGCGAGGTCTCGATGGCCGTCTGATCGACTTCGCCGTCGCCCTGCGCGGCGTGTCCGTCGCCGATCTCGAACAGCGCGCCGGGCGCGAAGACGGGAATCCACAGCGTCGATCCGACGATCAGATCCTTGTTGTCCATGTTGCCCGCGTGCCGGCCCGGCGGGTTGCTGCTGACGCGGCCCAGCTCGGGCGCCGGCGCCACACCCATGCTGCCGAAGAACGGGCGCAGCGGAATGACGATGCCGCGCGCGAACTCCGCGGTCATGGTCTTGGCGTCGAGATGGATGATGCGCGTGCGGCTTTCGTTTTCGCCGGCCTGCGAGCAGTTCGACGGCACGAAGCCGCTACAGCCGTTGTAGCCGTAGTCGATCGGGAAGTCGATCGAGAGAATCTTCACCTCGAGCGCATCACCGGGCTCGGCGCCCTCGACGTACACGGGCCCCGTCAGAATGTGGCCGCCGGGGCCGCGATTGGGATTGCCGTTCGGGAATGCGGCGACGACCTTCTTCAGCGAGTCCTGGACCTTGTCGTCGGGCACGCCCGCGCGCGTGAGGCCCGTCGGCGTGTTGGTGAGCAGCGTGTCCACGTCGATGATGTCGCCCGACTTGATGCGCAGCACCGGCTTCGCTTCCGACCAGTAGTAGCCGTACGCAACCGTCTCGGGCGTGGCCTCGAGGCGATGGGTCGCGGGCGACTGCGCCCGAGCGACGGCGACGAGAGCGGTGGCGGCGACGGCGATCGCGGGAAGAGTGCGGCGTGTCATGCCCGGATTCTACCGTGCCGGTCGCGACCGGGCCACGAATGCTACGACCGCCGGGATTCGAGGTGCGCGCAGGCGTGGCGCTGGTGGCGATTCGCGAAGCGCCGGCCGCACTTCCGGCAGCGCCAGAGCGGCGTCATGGCCGTGCGTTCCTCACTCGTGGCGCAGCGCCGCCATCACCGGCACGCGGGTGGCGCGGCGGGCGGGCAGATAACAGGCGAGAATCGCGAGCGCCGCCAGACCCGCGGCGACGCCGGTGAATGTCGCCCAGTCGCTCGCGTCGACGAGCGGAAGGAACCGCGTCAGGATGCGGCCCATCGCCGCGGCCGCCGCAAGGCCGACCAGCACGCCCCCGGCGACGAGCTGGAGGCCCTGACCGAGGATCAGTCGAAGCACGTCGCGCGGCGTCGCGCCAAGCGCCACGCGAATGCCGATCTCGCGCGTCCGCATGCTGGCGCCGAACGAGACGACGCCGTAGACGCCGACGATCGCCAGGATGAGACCGAGCGCGCCCATGCCGCTCGCCTGAATCGCGCCGATCCGGAAGATCAGGTAGCCGAAGACCCCGCCGAGCGACTCGTTCATCGTCCGCAGATCGGCGATCGGCATGTCCGGCGCCATCGCCTTGATCTCGCGTTCGATCCTCGGCGCGAGCGAGGCCGGCTCGCCGCGCGTGCGCACGTGCAGCGTGAGCAGCGACTGGTCGCGCTGTATCGGCAAGTAGAGGTACGGCCTGGGCGATTCGAAGACCAGCACGTACTTGCTGTCGCGCGCGACGCCGACGACCTCGACAACGGGATCGTCCAGCGTGTACACGCGCAGCCGCTTGCCGATCGGATCCTCGCCGGGCCAGTACTTCGCGGCCATCGTCTCGTTCACGATCGCGACCTTGCGCGTCTTCGCCGTGTCGTGCTCGTCGTCTTCCGTGAACGCCCGGCCGCGCACGATGGGAATGCCCATCGTCTCGAAGTAGTCGTGGCCGGCGAAGTTGAGGAACGAGGCGGGCGGCTGGCTGTCGGCCGGCACCGGCCGACCCTCGATGTAGATCGATCCGCCGCCGAGCAGGTAGCTCATCGGCGTCGTGAAGGCGACGGCAACCGAGGCGACGTCGGGAAATGCGGCCACGCGTCGCTGAAGCTCCTTGTAGAACTCGGCGGTCTGGCTCTCCGTGTAGCCGATCTGCCTCGGATCGACCCGCGCGGTCACGAGGTGCGCGGCGTCGAAGCCCAGATCGATGTGCTCGGCCGACGCCAGCGTCCGTACGAACAGACCGGCGACGACCAGCAGCGCCAGCGCGCCGGCGATCTGGCCAATCACGAGCAGCCGCCGGAGGCGCTGGCGATCGACGCCGTCGGAGTTGCTCCTGCCGCCCTCGTGGAGTGCCGCCCGGGCGTCGGCACGCGAGGCCCGCCACGCGGGCCACAAGCCGATGACGACGCCGGTCAGGACCGCGGCGCCGAGGGAGAACAGAAACACGCGCCAGTTCACGGAGACGTCGAAGCGCAGCGGCAGGTCCGCGCCGAGATCGAGGCGCTCGATGTACGCCGACGACACCCACCGGCCCGTGAGGAATCCCGCGAGGCCGCCGAGCCCCGACAGCACGAGGCCCTCGGTGACCATCTGTCTGACGAGGCGGCCGCGGCTGGCGCCGAGCGCAGCGCGCACGGCCATTTCCCGCTCGCGCACCGTGGCGCGGACCAGCATGAGGTTAGCCACGTTCATGCACGCGAGCAGCAGGACCAGCGCGGCGATCGCGAGGCCGAACAGCCGGACGAGCGGCACGGCTTCGGTGACGGCTTTGAGCGGCAGCGGCCGCGCCAGCGGCTCGCGGATCACACGCGCGCCGATCCCGCGATCGGTGTCGGGGTGCTCGGCTTCGATCGCCGGCATCAGCGCATCCATCGCCGACTGCGCGGCGGCCACGGTGACGCCCGGCTTGAGGCGGGCGAACAGCTCGAGCGCCCGGGCCTTGCGGTTGTGGTACAGCCAGGTCTGCCCGTCGGTCGAGAGCGCGCCGTAGTCGTCGAGGGCGAGGTAGCCGTCGATTTCGACGCCCATCAGCAGCCCGCGGAACGACTCGGACACGACGCCCGTCACGACCGCCGGCGCGCCGTTCACCTGAATCGCGCGGCCGACGACGTTCGGGTCGCCGCCAAACGTCTTGCGCCAGAAGCCGTTGCCGAGCACCACGTGCACCGGCGATCCCGATTTCGACGTGAAGAGCGATCCGATCGTCGGCGTGACGCCAAGCCCGGTGAAGAAGTTGTCGCTGACCGCGGCAAACCAGAACTGCGCCGGCCGGCCGCCGGCCGCGAGCCCGCCGATGCGGGGCATGATGCCCACGACCGAGCTGAACGAATCCGCCCGATCCTGGAAGTCCTTCATCGCCTCGATCGAGAAGCCGGTACTGGAACCCGCCCGTGTCGTCGCCTTTCGTGTCGGCGGCAATGACGACGATTTCCTCGGGATGGGGAACGTTGAGCGGCCGTTGCGCGGTGTCCAGCAGGCCGTAGAACGCGGTGTTCGCGCCCAGGCCGATGGCGAGCGTCAGCACCGCCGCGATCGTGAACGGCTTGTGGGCCCAGAGGAAACGAATCGCGTAATGGAGATCGCGCACCGGCGTCCAGAACAGGGTAGCCTACCCGCCGCGCCTTGTACTTTGCCCGCGACTTTGGTACGTTCGCGCCGCAACGTCAGTGAGTCAACCGGAGGCCATACCGCGATCCGCCCGATCCGGTCGGAGCGCTTCCGGACGGCAGGAGGACTCGATGGCGCAGGTACGCCGGCAGGCGGCAGTCATTCCCTATCGCGTCCGCGAGGCGCGCATCGAGGTGGCGTTGGTGACGACCTCGACCGGCAAGGGGTGGATCGTCCCGAAGGGATCGGTCGAGGCCGGCGAGCGGCCGCGCGACGCCGCCATCCGCGAAGCGGAAGAGGAAGCCGGACTCTGCGGTGTCGTGGCGCGCAAGCCCCTCGGCCGCTACCGCTACGCGAACGGAGGCGGGCAGTATCGCGTGGACGTGTACGTGATGCGCGTCACCAAGGCACGGAGCCACTGGCTGGAGGACAAGATCCGGCGGCGGCGCTGGATGCAGACGCGCGACGCCGCGGCGTGCCTGCGCGAAGAGCTCCAACAGCTGATCGACGGGCTCGAACGCGCCGTCGACGTCCGACCGCGGTGAAGCGCGGCCGCTGTCCGCCGTGCTGAACGTCAGTTCCTCGCGATCGCCAGGAACTGCTCGAACTTGCCGTCCGGCATCTCGAAGATCGACAGCGCGACCGTCCTCCCAGCAAATCGCACCAGGAAGCCGCGATAGACCATGCCGCCGCGGCTGCTCACCCCGGTCGCCGCGAGGGTGGAGTACTCGCCAAGCGGCTCGAGGCTGGACTTGTAGTCGGCGAGCGCCTGGTCGGTGAAGTAGGCGTTGGCGTTGTCGGTGAACAGCGTGCGGTCGATCCTGCCGCGACGGAGGTCGTCGAACACGCGCTTCACCAACTCGTTGCGCGACTGATCGACCGGCGCGCGCGGCGGCAGGAGCAACGCCCGCACCTGCTGGCCGATCATCGACGCCGCGGGCGCCGCATCCTGATTGGTGAGCACGACCACCGCCGCGGCGTCATCCGGCAGCACGATGTTCTCGGCCGTGAAGCCCGAGACTTCGCCGGTGTGCTCGAGCTGTCGATGACCGCTGAGGACGCCGACGTCCACGCCCAGCCCGTAGCCGGTGTCCGCGCCGTTCTTCAGCCGGATCTCGGTCTGGAGCGCGTCGTACGACGCCGGCGACAGCACCGTACGCTTGATCATCGAGATGTCCCACTTCGCGAGATCCGCCGGCGTCATCGCGATCTCGCCGGCCGCGAACAGCCAGCCCGGACCCTCCTTGGGCGCAGGGCGCGGCGGTCCGAGCGCATAGCGGAAGTATCCGGTCGGATCAGCCTGCGGCAGACCGCGCTCGTCGATGTTGGTCGCGCTCGTGATCCCGACCGGCCCGAAGATCCGCTGAGTGAGAACCTGCCACAGCGGCATGCCCGCGGCCTTCTCAGCCACCAGGCCCGCGATCACGTAGTTGGTGTTCGAGGTACTGCCACTCGGTGCCCGGCTCGAAATCGAGCGGCCGCCTGGCCCAGCGATCGAGGATGCCTTGCGCGTCGATGCGCGTCAGCATGAAGGGCGGCACGTAGTCCTGCGGCCAGTAGTCCTGATAGCCGGAGGTGTGCGACAGCACCTGGCGAATCGTGACGTCGCTGCCGCGCGTCAGCCCCGGCACGAACTTGCCGACCGGATCGTCGAGTGAAAGCTTGCCCTCCTGCTGCAGCAGCAGGATCGCCGACGCCGTGAACTGCTTGCTGATCGACCCGATGCTGTAGCGCATCGCCGGCGTGGCGGCGACCGCAGGCGAGAGGCGCGCGCTGCCGTACGCCTGCGCGTAAACCAGTCGTCCGCCGCGGACCACGGCGACCGACGCGCTCGGCACGCCCGTCGGCACCAGAACGTCCCTGGCAATTCGATCCACGGAGGCGGACAGATCGGCGGGCGGTGCGGCGCTCTGCCGGGCCGACAGACCGATGAGTCCGGCCGCGAGCGCAGCGATCGTCGCCGCAAGACTGATGAGCGGGCGCGGGGATCTCAGCGGGCTCTCGCCGGTGATTCGCATGGCGAGGAGTGTAGCCCCGGCCGGCCGGTCTGCGATAATCGCCGCCATGAGGACCAGCTGTTTGTGGTCAGGAGCCGCTGAGGTCGGCGCTAGCCCTTCTTCGTGAGGCGCGCGAGCGTCGCCAGTTCCTTGAGGTACTCGCGAATCGGGCGCGCCGGCGTGCCCCAGAACACGACACCTGGCCCGCGCACCACCTTCTTCGACGGCACGCCGCATTGGGCGCCCAGGATGGCGCCTTCCTCGATGCGCGCGTGATCGGCGATGCCGACCTGGCCGGCGATCACGACGTTCTTCTCGATCACCACGGTGCCGGCGATCCCGGTCTGCGCCGCGATGACGACGTTCTCGCCGATCGAGACGTTGTGCGCGACGTGGACCATGTTGTCCATCTTGACCCCCGCGCCGATGACGGTGGCGTCGAGCCCGCCGCGATCGATCGTGCAGTTCGCGCCAATCTCGACGTCGTCGCCGATCACGAGCGTGCCGACCTGCGGGAACTTCTCGTACCGGCCCGTTCGGGCGTCGCGCACGTAGCCGAAGCCGTCGCTGCCCAGGACCGTTCCGGCCTGGACCTCCACGCGGTGGCCGAGCGTCGTGCCGCTGTGGATCACGACGCGCGGCCCGATGCGGCAGTCGTCGTCGATCGTGACGCCAGCTTCGATCACCGAGTACGGACCGACCGAGACGCCTTGGCCGAGGCGTGCGGACGGATCGATCAAGGCGGAGGGATGAACGCCGGGCCGGACGTCCGTCAGGAGCATCCGGCCGGCGCGCGCGAAGCTCAGCTTGGGGTCGCGGCAGATGATGGCGGGCTTGGACAACGAGCTGTCGCGGGCAAATTCGCCCGCGATGATCGCCGATGCCCCCGACTGCAGCGCCGCGTCGAGCAGCGTTTCGTCGGTGATGAAGACGAGGTCGCCCGTCCGGGCCGATGGGATGCTGCTGAAGCCGGTGATCGGCGTTTCGCCATCGCCGAGCAGCGTTTCGTTCAGGGACGTCGCGAGGTCGCCAAGCGTCACGCAGGGAATCCTATCAGGGGCGCGAGCGAGCTCTTTGGTGGCGTCACGGGGCGGCCGGGAAAAGCGTCCGGCATCGTCTCGGCAAACGACCACGTAGGCCACGTAGGCTGGCCGCGTGCGCGTCGATCTGATCGCCGCTACGTGGCCTACGTGGTGAGCCGCTCCGGTTTCTCCCTGCGCAGCCGTGCGCCACGCGCGGCACGACGGATGACGCGGTTGCTCACTCCTTCGCCGGCTTGCCGCGAAGGACGCCGACCTGGATCAGCAGGCCCGTGAAGTCGTAGAACCGCCGCTCGTGCAGAATCCGCCCGTCCCGCAGGTCGAACAGGCGCACGCCCTGAACTTTGAACCGGCGATTCGTCCCCGCCAGGCCCATGAACTCGCCCACATGCGTCGCCGTCACGCCAAAGGGCTGCGCGACCTGATCGCCGTCGACGAGGACCGGCTCGCCGACGAACATCCAGTCGGGGAACGTCTCGAAGAGCGCACGATAAGAGGCACGAATCGCCTCGCGCCCTTCGCGCCGGCCGAACATCGGACTGACGACCGTGCCGTCTTCGGCGTGCCCATCGGCAAGCCGGTCCGGATCGCGCGCGTCCCACGCCTGCTGGCGCTCAACGAAGAACGAGACGATGGCGTCCCTTGTCATGGACACCTCCCGGAGGTTCCTGGTTCGTGCTGCTCCCGGGCCGGATTATAGCTCCCGGCTTTCACAGCCGTCAGGCCGGGAAACCCGGACGGGTGTGACAACATCTGAGAGTCGGGAGCATCAGGGATGAAAAACGACACGACGTTTCCGGTGACCAAGACCGACGCGGAATGGAAGGCCGACCTGACGCCCGAGCAGTACGACGTCTTGCGCGGGCACGGCACCGAGCGGCGCGGCACCAGCCCGTTCAACACGGAGAAGCGGACGGGCAGGTTTGTCTGCGCCGGCTGCGGGCAGCCGCTCTTCTCGTCCGACACCAAATTCGACAGCGGCACCGGGTGGCCGAGCTTCGACGCGCCGATGTCGGGCGCCGTCGAAACCCAGGTGGACCGCAGTCACGTCATGACTCGCACGGAAGTGCACTGCAGCCGCTGCGGCGGGCACCTCGGCCACGTCTTCGACGACGGTCCGACGCCGACCGGCGAGCGCTACTGCATGAACGGCGCGGCGATGAAATTCGAGCCCAAGTAGGGTTCGACCTGATCCAAGTAGTTTTCGACTTGATCAAGGAGGCTTCATGTTCACTTCGCCCAAGACGACGATGCCGACAGCGGCCGAGGCGTTGCCGGGCCGCGAAGCCGTGATGCCGGTGGCGGATCGCCATGCGGTCAACGGCACGCCCCTCCAGGAGCCGTTTCCCGCGGGCCTCGAACAGGCCATCTTCGGCCTCGGCTGCTTCTGGGGCGCCGAGCGGAAGTTCTGGCAGAAGAAAGGTGTCTACACGACCGCCGTCGGCTACGCGGGCGGGTTCACCAGGAATCCCACCTACGAGCAGGTGTGCTCCGGCCGCACGGGACACGCCGAGGTCGTGCTGGTCGTGTTCGATCCGAAGCAGGTGAGCTACGACGAGCTGCTCAGGACGTTCTGGGAGAATCACGATCCGACGCAGGGCATGCGCCAGGGCAATGACGTCGGGACGCAGTACCGCTCGGCGATCTACGTGACCTCAGACGCACAGCGTGCCGCGGCCGAGAAGTCGCGCGAGCGCTACGAGGCCGATCTCGAGGCGCACGGTTTCCGTCCGATTACGACCGAGATCGAGGACGCGGCGCCGTTCTACTACGCGGAGGATTACCACCAGCAGTATCTCGCCAAGAATCCCAATGGCTACTGCGGACTTGGCGGGACCGGTGTGAAGTGCGGCTGAAGAGCGGGCACTGGGCGTTGGGCATTGGGCACTGGGAAGAGGGTGCTGGGTGCTGAGTGCTGGACGCTGAGTGCTGAGTGCTGCGCGGTGGGCGCGGGCGTGACCGTGCGGTGCCCTCGGCGTTTCCGCTAAGATGCGCGGGTGAGACGCCTGATCCCCCTCGTGCTCCTGCTGGCGGCCGGCGGAGCGGCCGCCGCCGCACAAGCTCCGGCGCGCGGCGCGGCGCGTTCCGGCGCGACGGTGCAGGCGCCGGCGGCGCCTTCGGCCGTCGCCGGCGACCGCGGTGCCGTCGATCGCGCGATCGCTGCCGTTTTTCCCAGCCTCGTGCGCGTCTCGGTCGTCTATCTCGATCAGCAGGGCGGACGCGAAGTCAAAGGGCAATTGTCCGGATCGGGCACCATCATTTCACCGGACGGCTACGTCGTCACCAACCATCACGTCGCGGGGCGACCGCGACGAATCATGTGCACGCTGTCGACGCGCGAGGAGGTGCCGGCGGACCTCGTGGGCACCGATCCGCTGTCGGACATCGCCGTCATCAAGCTCCATCCGCCCGCGCCGCGGACGTTTCCCGCCGCGAAATTCGGCGATTCCAGCCGGCTGCGCGCCGGGCAGCCCGTGCTCGCGATGGGCAGTCCGCTCGCGTTGTCGCAATCGGTGACCGAGGGCATCGTCAGCAACACGCAGATGATCATGCCGCAGGCGTTTGGGGGCGGAGACACGCTCGACGGCGAGGACGTCGGCACGATTGTCCGGTGGATCGGCCACGACGCGGCGATCTATCCCGGCAACTCCGGTGGGCCGCTCGTCAACCTCGCGGGCGAAATCGTCGGCGTCAACGAGATCAGCTTCGGTCTGGGTGGCGCCATTCCCAGCAACCTCGCGCGCGTGATCGTGGACGCGCTCATCAAGGACGGCCGCGTCCGGCGAAGCTGGCTCGGCCTCGAACTGCAGACACGGATCGACACGAGCGCCTCCACCGGCGCGCTCGTGTCATGGGTCGCTGACCAGTCGCCGGCCGCCTCGGCCGGCGTGAAGGCCGGCGACCTGCTCACGAAGGTGAACGGCACGGTCGTGGACGCCCGGTTTGCCGAGCAGCTCGCGCCCGTCAACCAGACGCTGCTGTCGCTGCCGATCGGCCAGGCCGTCGCGCTCACCGTCGTGCGCGACGGCAAGGCGCTGGCGCTGTCGGCCGTGCCCGTCGAGCGCCCGGCGGCGATCTCGCTGCCAATCGAACTTGCCGATCTCGGCGTGATGGCGGCCAACCTCAACGACCGCGAGCGGCGCGAGCTGTCGCGCGCGACGACCGACGGCGCGCGCGTCGTCAGCGTCAAGCCCAATGGCCCCGCCGATCAGGCGAAACCGCCGCTTCGTCCCGGCGACATCGTCATCGCGGTCGAGACCCACGCCGTGAAATCCGTTGCCGACGTCGAGCGCGAGACGAAGGCCGTGCTCGGCACCAGGGAACGAGCCAAGGCGCTGGTCGAGTTCGAGCGCGACGGCGAGCAGCTGATGACGGTCGTCGAGGTCGGCACCGTGTCGGCCGACATGCCGCCGCGGGAAGCGCGCAAGGCGTGGGTGCCCGTCGACGTCCAGGTCCTGACGCCGCCGCTCGCCGAGCGGCTTGGGCTGAAAGGACGAACAGGCGTGCGCGTGACGCGGCTGCTCGACCCGTCCACGCCGCTTCGTCTGGGCGACGTCATTCTCGCCATCGACGGCAACCCGGTGCAGGCGTCGGCGCAGAGTGACGACGATCTGTTCGCGTCGGAGATCCGGCGCTACCGCGTCGGCGCCTCGGTGACGCTCACCGTCAGCCGCAACGGCAACGAGATGCCGGTACCCGTGACGCTCGGCCAGACGCCCACGCAGCCGCGCGAGATGAAGTGGTACGCCGATCCGATCTTCGAGTTCCGCGCGCGCGACGTCGCCGAGGCCGATCGGCTCGATCCCGCCGTGGGCGACTCGCCGGGCGTGCTCGTCGAATCGGTGGCCGTTCGCGGTGGGCGGCGCTGGCGCGCCTGAACGGCGGGGACCTGATCCTGAGGGTCGACGGCCAGCCCGTGACGGACGTGGACGAGTTCAAGGCGCGCATGACCGAGATCGAAGCCAGGCGGCCGGCGTCGATCGTGTTCGAGATCCGGCGCGGCATCCGGACGATGTTCATCGAGATTCAGCCGGCCTGGAAGTAGCGTGGCGCGTCTCAAACGAGGAGGCCTGATGCGACGGCGAGCGGCGGCGGTGGTAGCGGCGTGTCTGCTGGCGGCGGCCGCGGGTCCGCTGCGGGCGCAGACGAGCGCCGAGCGGGCGGCCGCGCGCGAGGTCGTGCGGAAGCGCGGCGACGCTGTCGTGATGGTGCTCGCGACGATCAAGCTGCGTGTGAACATTGGCGGCCGCGAGCAGGCGACCGACCAGGCGACCCAGGCGAACGGGACGGTCCTCGACAGCACCGGCCTCACCGTGCTCTCGCTCTCCACGCTGCAGCCCGACGACGTGATGAGCCGCACGCTGAGCCAGCGCATGTCTGCCGGCACCAAGGTCGAAGTGACCAGCGAGCCGTCGGACATCCGGATGCACCTGCCCGACGGCCGCGAGGTGCCGGCCAAGCTCGTCCTGCGCGACGAAGACCTCGATCTCGCGTTCCTGCGGCCGACCGAGCCCCTGACCACGCCGGTCACGAGCGTGGACGCGGTGTCCGCCTCACCCGCGATTCTCGATCCCGTGATGCTGATCCAGCGGACGAACGAGTCGATGGGATGGGAAACGGCGGCGTCGCTCGGCACGATTCAGCTCGTGATCAACAAGCCGCGGACCTACTACCAGGTCTTCATGCCGACGCTGGGCGGCAATGGCCTCGGCTCCCCGGTCTTCGCGATGGATGGCGGCTTTGTCGGGATTGTCGTGCTGCGGACCACCGGCTCGCGCGGGCCGGCCGCGCCCGGCATTCTGCCCGGCAGCGACGTCCTCGACGTCGCCAAACAAGCGCCGTCCGTGAAATAGACCGCGCGATCAGTCGGCCCGCAACGCGGTCGTCGGATTGACGCGCGTCGCCCCGCGGGCCGCCAGCGCGCTCGTACCGAGCGCGACGACTGCCAGCAGCAGGGAGGCCAGCGTGAAGACGCCGGCGTCGTGCGGCTGCACCTGGAAGAGCAGCGTCGAGACGAAGCGCGCCAGCGCCAGCGACGCGGCCACGCCAATCGCCGCGCCCGTGAAGACCACGACGGCCGTTCGGCCCAGCAGCCACCGCAGGATCCGGCTGCCGTCGGCGCCGAGCGCCATGCGGACGCCGATCTCGGGCGTCCGCTGCGAGACCGCGTAGGACACCACGCCGAAAATCCCGACCACCGCCAGCACGACCGCCAGCGCCGCGAAGAGGAAGAACAGCAGCGTCTCGAAACGGCGCTCGGCCGCTCGTGCCGTCAGGATTTCGTCCAGCGTGCGCACCGCCGTGATCGGCTGATTCGGATCGAGGTCGAGCACCGCGGCGCGCACGGCGTTGGAAAGCGATCGGGCATCGCCCAACGCGCGAACCGCCACGTCCGCCAGCCTGACCGGGTACAGCATCGTTTGTGCCGCCGGCAGGAAGATCTGCGGCTTGAGCGCGCTGTCCCGGCCGTCGCGCCGGACATCATGAACGACGCCGACGATCGTGATCCACGGCATCGACGGTCCGCGCCGAATGCGCCGTCCGAGAGGATCGCCTCCAGCCAGCACGCTCCGGCTGAACTCGTCGCTCACGACCGCGATCGGCTCGCTCGTGCTGACATCCGCTGCCGTGATGAGCCGGCCGCGCAGCCGCGGAATCCCAAGCGTGGCGAAATAGCCCGGGCTGACCGCCTGGCACGCCGCATCGACGAAGCCGTCGTCGGGCAGCGCGAGTCCCTCGACGTTGATGCCCGTTTCCCAGCCGCCCCGCAGCGGGAAGCGGTTCGCGAACGCGACGGACTCGACGCCAGGCTGGCTGGCGAGCCTGGCCGCCAGCGCGTCGAAGAAGCGGAAGCGATCGTCGCCGGTCCGGTACTTCTGCTCCGGCAGATTGACGCTGACCGTCAGCACGCGATCGGGCTGGAATCCCAGCGAGACGTGGTTCAGCAGGATCAGGCTCTTCAGCATCAGCCCCGCGCCGGTGAGCAGGATCGTCGACAGCGCGATTTCGAGGACCATCAGCCCGTTCCGCCATTTCATGACCCACGTCCCGGCGACGACGCGCTCGCTCGACCGGAGCGCGTCCACGGGCCGGGCGCGCCCGGCCTGCCACGCGGGCAGCAGGCCGAAGCCGAGACCGGTGACGAGCGAGACCAGCGCGGCGAAGCCGAGCACGGTCCAGTCGAGCGTCACGCCCGCGAGCCGCGGGATGCTCGCCGGCGCCGCCGCCAGAAGCAGCCGCCGCGTCAGTTCGGCCAGGCCGAGACCCACCACGCCGGCCGCGGCCGACAGGACCAGGCACTCGGTGAGCAGCTCGGTCATCACGCGCGATCGTGCCGCGCCAAGCGCGACGCGGACCGCCATCTCCCGGCGCCGCGCGACCGCCCGGACGAGCAGCAGATTGGCGACGTTGACGCACGCGATCAGCAGGATCGCGCTGACCGTCGAGATCAACACGACGAATGAGGTCCGAACGCTGCTGACGATGTCGTCGCCGAGGGGGGTGATGAAGGCGCGGATCGCGGCGTTCGATTTCGGGAACGCGCCGGCCAGATCCTCGGAGACCTGCGTCAGCGCGCTCTGCGCCGCCGGGACGGAGACGCCAGGCGCAAGGCGCCCGATCGCGTTCACCTCGTGATCGCCGTGATTCGCGAGCAGCTCCGACGTCGAATGCCGCCGGCGTCCAGAACAGGATCGGATCGGCGTTCGTGAACTGCATCGCGGGCACGAAGGTCGCCGGCATCACGCCGACAATCTCGTACGGCCGGTTGTCGAGCGTGATCGTCCGGCCGAGGACGCGGTCGTCCCGGCCAAACCGCGCCTGCCACAGCGCGGCGCTGATGATCGCGACGCCGGGCGCGCCTGGCTGATCCTCGGAGGGCGCGAATGTCCGGCCGAGCGCCGGCGAGACACCGAGCACCGCGAAGTAGTTCCAGGTGACCGACTCGCCGAGCAGTCGCTCGGGCGTGCCGGCGCCGGTCAGGTTCCGGCCGATGGTCGCCACGCCCGCGATGCCGGTCAGGTGCGCACCCAGGCGGCGCTGGTAGTCCACGAGATTGGCCGGCGCGACCGCAATGCGCGTCGCCTCGGCGCCCAGGCCTTCCCACACCGACACGAGCCGATCGGCGCCGGGGTACGGAAGCGGCTGCAGCAGCACCGCATTCACGAAGCTGAAGATCGCGGTGTTCACGCCGATGCCGAGCGCCAGCGTCAGGACCGCCGTGATCGTGAAGGCCCGCGACTTGGCGAGCAGACGCACCGCGTGCCGCACATCGCGCCCGAACGCGTCGAGGCGGGGGAATCCCCGCCGATCCCGGATCGCCTCCGCCGTCTGGTCCACGCCGCCGAACTGCCGCCGCGCGGCCGCGCGGGCAAGGTCGCGCGACAAGCCGCGGCGGACGTACTCATCGGTGAGATGGTCCAGGTGACTGGCGATCTCGTCCTGCAGGTCGCGATCGAGGCTCCGCGGGCGGAGCCACTCGCGCACGCGCGCCAGGAATACGCGCATGGCGTTCATGACGAGCGCTCCGTCGAGTCGAGGAACCGGCTGACGATGCCGGCCACGGTTTCCCAGCGCCGCGTTTCTTCGGCGAGCTGCCGGGCGCCGCGCGGGGTCAGGCTGTAGAACTTGGCGCGCCGGTTGTTGTCCGACGCGCCCCACTTCGCGCGGATCCAGCCGGCCTGCTCGAGCCGGACGAGCGCCGGGTAGAGGGTGCCCTGATTGAGCTGGATCCGGTCGCCGCTCATCTGCTCGATGCGGCGCGCGATGCCGTAGCCGTGCTGCGGTCCGAGCGTGTCGAGCGTGCGGAGGACCATGAGCGCGAGCGTGCCCTGGAGGAGATCGGTCTTGTCGGCCGTCATGTTGGTATTCAACACGACGATATCGTCTGTCATGTTGGGTGTCAACAGGAAGCACGCGTCCGGCCGCCCACCCGCCGGCCGTGCGATTCCGGACGCGCCGGCCCGTGTTGTTGACGCGCCGGCCCGTCGCGCACCCGGCTCCGGCGTGGTAGCATGCCCGCCCCCGGTTCCTTCACGCCACGTCCCCGGCCGCTCCCTCCGGGATCGGCGCGCGCTCGCGCGTCTGCCCGAGGAGGTGCGCATGAGTTGGACGTTCAACACCGGCGACCGGTACCACACCCAGGACACGTCTGTACTACTGCGGCGCCGCGTGCGCGATGATGATCCTCGCGGAAATCGGCGTGGGCTACGGCAGCCTGGATCAGGACGACCTGTACGCGTCCAATCACGCGCACAACGCGCGGTCCGGGTGGTACACGGATCCCTACGGGTTGTGCTACACGCTGAACGACCGCCGGCCGGCGTCGTTTCTGCCGAATTTCTTCGTCGTCCACAAGCGCCTGACCGAGGCCGAGGGCACGCGCGACGTCGCGTTCACGCTCTACCACTATCGCGTGTCGCCCGCGGTGCTCGTCTACAACTGCGCCCACTGGAACGTCGTGCGGGGCGTGCAGACCGACGTCGATCCGACCACGGGCCCGTACATCGTCGAGGGCTTCTGGCTGAACAACCCCGTGTGGGACTCGTCGATCTCGACGCATGACGCGTCAGACACGTGCGGATCGGGCGGGTCGCACGGCATCGCCAACGAGTTCGTCACCTACTCGGAGTGGCAGACCAACCGCTTCAACGGCTGCGCGTACGACGATCCGACGAACGCGACCCAGTGGGTGAGCGTCTGCGATCCGGAGCCGGCGACGTTCGAGCTGCCGTCGCGGCGGCCGTTCAAGCCGCGCGCGGACGGCCGGCGCCTGATCCTCGCGGACCGCGTGGCCAAGCTGGCGATCGCCGGGCTCGACGAATACCGCCTGCGCCAGAGCGAGATCGGCGCCGCCGCGCTCAAGACCGGACGATTTGGCGTCCCGCGGCTCGTGCAACGGCTCGATCGACCCGGCGAGTTCTATTACCTGACGCCGTGGGAACGCGCTGGCCGCATCACGGCCACGGTCGATCTGGACGGCCGGTTTGGCGTGCTGCGGAGCCTGCGGGTCCTGCCGGCGCCGGCCCGCCCGTGGGCCATCGGCGGCGAGTCCGCGACGCACGTGCGAGAGGCCGTCGGGCGCCTGCTCGATCACCGCGCGTTCGAGCGGCCGGACGATCAGGGGCGCTTCAAGGTCTTCCCGGGGACGTACTGCGTGCCGCCCGTGCTCGTATGGAAACCGTGCCGCGAGTCCTGGTCGCCGCACCTGCCGTTCTATCATGTGGTCGTCGGCGGCCATTCGCTGTACGTCCGGATCGACGGGCGGATCTTCACGCAGCTGACGACCGGCCGCGGCGTGTAGGAGGGACGTGATCGATCCGGGTGCCGCGGCGGTCGCGGCGGAACGGCATCTGCGCCGCATGGGCGGCAACGATCGGTCGGTGGCGGCTGCGTACGCGCACGGCCGGGCCGGCGCGCCGCTCGCGATCGATCGGCTCGATCGGCCGACGCGGCCCTACTACCTGGTCCCGTGGCGCGACGCGCGCGGAATCTCGCTCGTGGTCAACCTCGATGCCGTCACGGCGGCACTCGCGTCGGTGACCGTCCTGCCCGAGCCGATCGATCGATTGGTGGTGCCGCTGGAGACGGCGCGTGACATCGCGGCGCGGGCGCTCGCCGCGCCGATCGTCTCCGGCCCGCGTCTCGTCTGGCAGCCGTGCCGCGAGGGCAGCAGTCCGCTGCAGCCCTTCTACGAAGCGCGCACGGCGTCCGAGGTCGTGTACGTCGGCGCGGACGGCACGACGTACCCCGCGCTCACGCCGTTCGGCCGTGGTGGTGGGTAGTGGACTCGATGCGGCGATCGGGGACGAGCCACATCAGGGCGACCGCGACGTAGCAGGCGTCCGCGAGCCACGGCTGGACGAAGGCCAGCGCGATTCCCGTCACGTAGAGCAGCCGCGAGATCAGGCCCTTGCGATCGCGGCCCACCGCGGCCGCGAGCGCCGATCCCGGGCCCTGGAGGCGGATGATCGCGTTCTGCAGGATCGTGTAGGCCTGCGCCGCGCAGAGCAGAATCACCCCGTACACCGCCGTCGGGATCGTCGCGTTCGCCGTCGATCCCAGCCACGCCATCACCGGCGGCACGAGCGACAGCCAGAACAGCAGATGCAGGTTGGCCCAGAGAATCTTGCCGTTCACGTGTTCGGTCACCTGGAGCATGTGGTGATGGTTGCTCCAGTAGATGCCGAGGAACACGTAGCTGAGCACGTACATGAAGAACCTGAGGAGGATGTGGGACGCGCGGATCGTCTCCCATGTCACCGCGTCCTCGGGCATCCGGAGCTCGAGCACCATGATCGTGATGATGATGGCGATGACGCCGTCGCTGAAGGCTTCGAGCCGGCCGGTCTTCATGGCGCCGGCTCCGAAGGGACGTCGTTCATGTGCGCCCGATCGGCGACCGCGCGATCGATTTGGGTCCGAATCGCCTTGTGGGTGCGCACCAGGGCCTGGAAGTCGCGGCGCTCGAGGACGAGCAGCTGGCAGTAGGAGCGCGCGGTGACGTCGGCCTGCCGCGGCTGATCCAGCACGAGCGCCATCTCGCCGAAGAAGTCGCCGCGCGTGAGCAGGATCGTCTGGCCGGAACGGCGGACGTCCACGACGCCCGACGCGATGAAGTACATCGCGTCGCCGCGATCGCCCGAGGAGATCAGCCGCTCGTCCGGCACCGCGAGCCTTGGCCGCAGCAGCCGGGCGATCGCGATCGAGCTGGTCCGAGGTCAGGCCGGCCAGCAGCGGCACGTGGCCGACCAGATCGCGCGCGTCGAGCCCGAGGTCGAGGTGCGGCCGGCGCTCGACGCGGGCGCGCGCCGCCTGCAGATCGCGCCGGAGCGCGCCGTACAGCTCGGGCCCGATCAGCCGCTCCTCGAACAGCGTGCGGTACTCGAAATCCTCGCGCCGGATGGCGACGCGAGTGAGGAAGCGCTGCTCGAGCAGATGCGCGTACGCGCCGGTACTGCGCGCGCAGGGCCTCGAGCGCCGCGTCGGTCATCTGCTGGCGCTGGCGCAGGCCGTCCCGCACGGCGCCGGCGGGGCCCTCGCCGACGAGCGGCGTCAGCGTGTCCGACGACGTACGGCGCCAGCTCCTCGAGGACGATCCGCGTGACGAGCAGGCGCTCGAACCGATCCGCCAGGCGATCGACCAGCGGCTGCTGCACGCCGAACCGGCGATGCAGCTCCTGCGCGAGCCGGACCCGCCACGAGAACTCGACGCTCTGCTCGGCGGCGCGGAGATACTCGTCCGAACCGCGCTGGCGCGTGCGATCGATCAGCCGCTCGACGTCGCGCAACAGCTCTTCGACGATCCGGCCCGACGCCGTCCGCGCCGCGAAGTGCTCGATGATGAGCTCGCGCTCGCGGCTCGCCAGCGCGACGAGGCCCAGGCGCACGGCGCCGTCATCGGCCGGCGCGGCGCCGGTCAAGGGCGCATCGGACGCGGCTCGGCGCGTACGCGGTCGCCACGTTCGAGACGAGGTCGTCGCCGAACTGGTACTCGCGTCCGATCGTCCGGATGGCGGCGGCGACGCGGCGACGCGAGAGCGCCAGCACCTGCGCGCGCAGCGCCTGGTCCGCCTTCGACAGACGATCGAGCCGCAGCAGGCGGATGAGGGGCCGCAGCGTGAGGCCCTGCACGAGCAGGGTGAACAGCACGTAGCCGGTCGCGAGCACTGCGATGAAGCGGTGCACGTCATGCGGCACGGCGGCGTTCTCGGTCACGGCCAGCGCCAGCGCAAGCGTCACCGCGCCGCGCAGGCCGCCCCACAGCACGACGAGTCTTGTACGGCCGATCGACGCGCTGGCTCAGACCGAGCCAGCTCAGGGCCGGCAGCAGCCCAAACAGGACCGCGCCGCGTGCGGCCAGCGCGGCCAGCACCAGCACGCCGAGGCTCACCAGGTCGGCCCAGCCGACGTCGAGCAGCAGCTGCGGCACGAGCAGCGCCGCGAGGATGAAGATCAGCGAGCTGGCCCAGTACGCGAGCTGCGACCAGAGATCGTGCAGGAAGCGCCAATCCGCCGGCGCGATGCGCGGCTGACCCAGCGCGCTGAGCACGAGGCCTGCCGACACGGCCGCGACCACCCCCGACACGTCGAGCCAGTACCTGCCCCACGATGAACACGATGTAGGGAAGCGCCAGCGTCAGCGTGACCTGCGCCGGCCGCAGGTCGCGGAGCCAGGAGAGCATGGCCACGACGACTCGCGCGCCGACCGCGCCGATGACGATGCCGCCGGTCAGATTCCAGAGGAACTCCAGCGCGAATGCGCCGACCGTCTCGTGCGCGCCGCCGAGCAGCCACTCGAGCAGCGCCGTGAAAATCGTGATCGCCGCCGCGTCGTTCAACAGGCTTTCGCCCTCGACCAGCCGGATGAGCCGCGACGGCGCGCCGACGTCCCGGAAGATCGTGATCACGGCCACGGGGTCCGTCGTCGCGACAATCGCGCCGAGCGTCAGGCACGCCACGAGCGGGACGCCGGCGACCGGCGCCAGCGCGAGGCCGATCGCCACCGTGGCCACGACGACCGCGACGATCGCGAGCAGCAGGATCGGCGCCGCGTCCTCGACGATCTCCGAGACCTCGATGGTCAGCGCCGACTCGAACAGCAGCGCCGGCAGCAGGATGTAGAGGAACGCGTCCGATCCGATTGGGAGTGCCGCGAACGCGCCTGCGATCCTGCCGAGCAGGCCGCCGGCTTCGGCCTGCTGGGCAATCGTGGCGAACGTCCCGAGCGCGATGCCCGCGCCCGCCAGCAGGACCGACGGCGGCAGCGACAGGCGCGACGCGAGGCGCTGAATCAGGCTGACGAGGATCAGCAGCCCGGCGAGAACCAGCAGCGTGATGGGCAGAAGGGCAACCTGCTCGATGCGACCGTGGACCTACTATAGCCAGCCGCGCCCGGTTTGGCGAAGCGCGGCGGTATCATGCGGACATGGACGCGCGGCACTACCTCGACGACATCCAGGTGCAGTTCCGGAAGCTCAAGGACCAGGCGGACCGCGCCGCGGCGCAGGTCGGCGACGCCGATTTCTTCGCGGCGATCGATGGGGAAGCCAACAGCATCGCGGTCCTCATGAAGCACGTCTCCGGCAACATGCGGTCCCGCTGGACCGACTTTCTGACGACCGACGGCGAGAAGCCGGACCGCGACCGGGATCGCGAGTTCATCGCCGAGGACCAGGATTCCCGCGCGCAGGTGCTCGCGCGATGGGAAGACGGCTGGCGCCTGGCCCTCGCGTCGATCGCCGCGCTGACGCCCGCCGAGGTCGCGCGGACCATCACCGTCCGCGGGGAGCCGCATACCGTCGTCCAGGCGCTGCACCGGCAGCTGACGCACTACGCCGCGCACGTCGGACAGATCGTGCTGCTCGCCAAGCATTTTGCCGGCGCGAACTGGCGGACGCTCAGCATTCCACGCGGCAAGTCGAAGGAGTTCGAGGTCGCCCGCACCGGGTCCCTCTATCAGGTGCCGCCGGGCCCGCGCCGCTGATCGCGCCGCGGTCCGGCCACGGCGCCGGCTTGCGCGTCCGGGACCGAACGGCGAGAATCACTCCGTCGATTCCGGCTGCGCCCGCGGCCGTGCGCCCGGGCGCCAGGAGGCAGCAGATGAGCAGCGTCAAACGGATGCAATGGATCGTGCCGATCGCGGCGGCGATCGCGTGTGCGATCGGGCTGGCGGCCCAGACCGCGCCGCAGGTCATTCAGGGCCCGGAGGTCGAGAAGTTCCTGCGCGACGCGACGATCGTCAGCATGAAGGACATCGGGAAGGGTGTGACGCTGCCGCGGAAAGCCACGCTCGAGCTCGATGGCGTGACCGGCGCCGCGGCCTTCAAGGTGATCGACGACAAGCCCGAGCATCCGGTGAGTCCGGGCGGCGACATCGAGCCGGAGTTTCAGGACAGCTGGCGCACGGAAGTGGCCGCGTACGAGTTCGACAAGCTCGTCGGCTTCGGGCTCGTGCCCGCGACGGTCGAGCGCGTGTACGAAGGCGCGCATGGCTCGCTGCAGCTGTGGGTCACGTCGAAAATGGACGAGGCGACCCGCGTCAAGAACAAGATCCGGCCGCCCGACCAGCAGGACTGGGACAACCAGGTGTCGACGCTGCACCTGTGGGATGCGATCATCTACAACACCGATCGGAACGCGGGGAACATGCTGATCACCGAGGACTGGAAGATCCGCGCCATCGACCATTCGCGCTCGTTCCGCCCGTTCGCGCAGTTGAAGGACGCGAAGTCCGTGACGCGATTCTCGCGCGCCATTCTGGCGAAGCTCCAGACGCTGACCGAGGCGCAGCTCAACGAGCACCTCGCCGAGTACCTGACCCCGTTTCAGATCCGCGGCATCCTGAAGCGCCGTGACGCTGTCGAGGCGCTCGCGAAGAAGCTCGTCGCGCAAAAGGGCGAAACCGCCGTGCTCTACTAACACCCTGCCAGCCCATGCGCGCGCTCGTTCGAACGATCCTCGTCGCCGCCGCGCTCGCGGTCGGGTGGGCCGCCGCCCCGGCGGTCGCCCTGCGCGCGCCCGCGCGGGTCGTCGCCGTCGCGGACATCCATGGCGACCTCGATGCGTTCGTCGGGATCCTGCAGCGCGCCGGCCTGGTCGATGCCGGTCGGAAGTGGACGGGCGGCAAGGCGACCCTCGTGCAGCTCGGCGACATGATCGACCGCGGGCCGAAGTCGCGCGCGGTGCTCGACTTCGTCATGAATCTCCAGAAGGACGCGCGGCGCGCCGACGGCCGTGTGCTGGTGGTGCTCGGCAACCACGAAGTCCTGAACATGTACGGCGACCTGCGCTACGTCACGCCCGGTGACTACGCGAGCTACGCCGACGGCAACTCCGAGCGCCGGCGCGCGGACGCGTACGACGCCTACGTGAAGCAGGCCAACGGCGCGCCCGCCCAGTCGCGCGACGAATGGATGGCGGCCCACCCGCTGGGATTCGTCGAGCACCGCGAGGCGTTCGGCCCCGACGGCAAGTACGGGCGGTGGCTCCGGATCGCTGCCGGCGGTCATCAAAGTGGACGACTCGCTCTTCCTGCACGGTGGCATCAGTGATCAGTTCGCCGACTGGTCGATCGGCCGGATCAACGACCGCGTCGCCGCCGAGATCAAGGCGTTCGACGACGCGCGGGCGTTTCTCGTCGCCCGGAAGTTCATCGCGCCGTATCCGACGCTCATCGAGACGATCACGGGCGTGGCCGCGGCCGCGCAGCGCAAGGCGGAGGAGGTCGGCCCGCTCCTGAGCTTCGACAACTGGCTGACGATCAACGAGGACGGCCCGCTCTGGTTTCGCGGCTACACGAAGCTGCCCGACGCCGAGGCCGAGCCGCTCGCCGCCAAGGTGACCCGCGCGTTCGGCGTCACGCGTCTGGTGATGGGCCACACGCCGGGTGCGGGAAAGATCGTCCAGCGCTTCGGGGACGAGGTCTACCTCATCGACACGGGCATGCTGCGCGGGTACGTCGAAGGCGGCCGCGCTTCGGCGCTCGAGATCCAGGACGGTCACGTCCGCGCGATCTATCCGGACGCCGAAACGATCCTGAAGTGATCAGAAATCTCGTCCATCGGGTCTTCGACCTGCGTCCCGGGGATTTCCGCCGGGGACTGCCACTCGTCCTGTACTACTTCTTCATCATCGCCTTCTACACGCTCGGGCGGGTGTCGCGCGATTCGATCTACCAGGAGAGCTTCGGCAAGAACACGATTCCGTACGCGGACATTGCCGTCGCGGTGCTGTCGAGCGTCCTGATCGCCATTTACCTCCGCGCCAGCCGCCGCGCCAACCTTCGCAACCTCCACGTGTGGACGCTCGTGACGTTCGCCGCCATGCTCGTGCTGCTGTGGTGGGGTGTGCACGTCGAAAAGTCGCGATCGTTCGTGGCGGCGTACTACGTCTGGGTCGGGACGTGCGGCATCCTCAGCATCTCGCAGGTGTGGATGCTGGCCAATGTGCTCTGGACCACGCGCGAATCGAAACGGCTGTTCGGAATCCTGGGCGGCGGTGGCATCGTCGGCGGCTCGGTCGGCGGCTTCGTGGGGGGGGCGATCGCCCACGCGGTGGGCACCGACGCGGTCCTGCTGTTGATGGCCGCGGTCGCGCTCGTCTGCCCGGTCTTCGTGCTGATGGCCTGGCGGACGCTGCGCGTCCAGCCCGTCGCATCCCCGGCGTCCGCGGTGCCGGGCAGCCTGCGGGCCAGCGCGCGCCTGGTCGGCCGCTCGCCCAACCTGCGGGCCATCGCCACGCTCGTGTTTCTCGGCTCGGTCGTGACGTCGGTCGCCGGCTGGCAGTACAAGGTGATCGCCAAGGCCGCGATCGGCGAGACGGATCAGCTGACCGCGTTCTTCGGCATGGTCCTCGGCTACCTCGGCATCATCTCCGGGGCCATACAGCTGTTGCTGACGAGCAAGCTGCTCCGGCGGTTCGGCGTGGGCCTCACGTTGCTGATCCTGCCGCTCTTCCTGCTCGTCGGGTCGACGGCGCTGCTGGTGACCGGCGCCCTGTGGGCGGCGACGCTGCTGCGCGGCAGCGACGGCGTCATCCGGTACTCGATCGACACGTCGGCCACCCAGCTGCTGTACCTGCCGGTGCCGGCCAACATCAAGCTCCAAGCGAAGTCGTTCATCGACACGGTGGTCTGGAAGTTCGGCGACGGCGTGGCCGGCGTCACGGTGCTGCTGTTTGCGGCGACGCTGGGCTTCACGCCGCGGGAGATCAGCCTCGTCACGATGATTCTGGCCTGCGGCTGGATCGCGGCGGCCGTGGTCGCGCGCCGCCAGTACGTCGCCACGCTGCGCGAGACCGTACAGGGCGTGCGCCTTCAGCCCGCCGACGTCTCGGTGCCGACCCTCGATCACTCGACGACCAACGTCCTCGCGGAAAAGCTGGCGTCGCCGGATCCCGAGGAGGTCCTGTACGGCCTGACGCTCTTCGAGATGGGCCAGCGACGGCAATCGCACGCGGCCGTGCGCCAGCTGCTCAGTCACCCGTCGCCGGCCGTGCGCAGCAAGGCGATCGCGATCCTCAACGACAGCGACGACACGTCCGTCCGTGCCCAAGTCACGCCACTGCTCGCGGACGAGAGTCTGGACGTCCGCACCGAAGCTCTCCGGTACCTGACACAGCACGACCGGATCGATCCGCTGGCGCAGATCCAGCAGCTCGGCGAGTTCCCCAGCGCCGCCGTCCGGTCGGCCGCGGTTGCGTATCTCGGCCGCCCGGGCGAAGGACAGAACGTCGACGCGGCCGCGCTCATCCTCGACGGGATGGTGAAGGACACGGGTGAGGCCGGGCGTGACGCGCGCCTCGAAGCCGCGCGCCTCATTGCGTCGCTGCCCGACGCCTTCCACGATCGACTGGTGCCGTTACTCGCCGACGCCGATGTTGCGGTGGTTGGCGAGGCGATCCGCACGGCCGGCGAGCGGCGCGTGCGGCGGGTCGTGCCCGCCATGCTGGAGACGCTTCGCCGGCCGGAGCTGAGGCCAGACGCCATCGACGCGCTGGCGGCTTTCAGCGATGGCATCGTCGGGACGCTGCGCGATCATCTGACGGATCCGCGCGAGACCATGCCGATCCGGGAGGCGCTGGCCGAGATCCTGCTGCGGATCGGCACGCCCGCTGCCGCGGCGGCCCTCGGCGAGGCGCTGCTCGAGCCGGACCTCACGCTGCGCTTCCGGGTGCTGTCCGCCCTCAACAAGCTGCAGGAACGTCGGCGGGATCTCCTGCTGGATCGCCAGACGATTGACGCCGTGATGGTGGCGGAGCTGATGGGGCACTACCGCTCCTACCAGTTGCTCGGCGGGCTTGGCGGCATTCCCGACGAGCCGCTCCGGCGATCGATGAGTCACGAGCTCGAGCGGATCTTCCGCCTGATGAAGCTGCTGTCCCCGTCGCTCGATCTGAAGGAGGCGTTCAACGCCGCGCACTCGTCGGACGCCGCGCTCCACGCCAACGCGCTGGAGTTCCTCGACAACACGCTCAGCTCGGAGATGCGCGCGCTGATCGTCCCGCTGATCGACAGCGAGGTCACGACCACCGAGCGCATCAAGCTCGCGGATCGCTTCCTAGGCTTCAGTGCGCTCGTGTCCGGGCCGGCGCCGACGCGACCGCCGCGGGTCTGATCGTGCTCAGGTCCGTTCAGCCCTTGATCACTCTCAGCAGCTTGCTTGACCGGATCGTAGAACCGGTCGACCACGCGCTCCTTGAGCGGGATGATCGCGTTGTCGGTGATCGTGATGTGCTCGGGGCAGACCTTCGTGCAGCACTTGGTGATGTTGCAGTAGCCGATGCCGTAGGCGTCCTTCAGCTCCGCGACGCGGTCCTCGGTGTCGAGCGGGTGCATCTCGAGCGCGGCGACGTGGACGAGGAAGCGCGGGCCGATGAACTCCTCGTGCTTGTGGTGGTCGCGCAGGACGTGGCAGACGTCCTGGCACAGGAAGCACTCGATGCACTTGCGGAACTCCTGCACGCGGTCGATGTCGGCCTGCTGCATGCGCCAGGTGCCGTCCGGCGCGTCGGGCGTGCGCGGCTTGAACGGCTTGATCTTCTTCTTGACCTCGAAGTTCCACGACACGTCGGTGACCAGGTCCTTGACGTGCGGGAACGTCCGCATCGGCTCGACCGTGACCGGCTGGTCCAGCGGGCAGCGTGTTCGAGCCGCGTCATGCACATCAGCTTCGGCTTGCCGTTGATCTCGGCCGAGCACGAGCCGCACTTGCCGGCCTTGCAGTTCCAGCGCACGCCAGGTCGTTGGCCTGCTCGGCCTGGATCTGGTGGACGGCGTCGAGCACGACCATGCCCTCGCCGACCTCGGTCTGGTAGTCCTCGAAGCGCGCCCTTGCCGCGCTCGCCGCGCCAGATGCGGAACGTCTGCGGTCGGCCATGGCTACTTGTTCTCCTCGATGACCTGCTTCAGCTCGGCGCGGCATCGGCGGAATCGGCTCGCGCGCAGAGTGCCATCGCGCCGTCGGCGCCCTTCTGCATGACGATGTTGAACGTCGCGAACTCGTCGGACTTGTCTCGGGAAGTCCTCGCGGAAGTGCGCGCCGCGGCTCTCCTTGCGCTCGATCGCCGCGCGCGCGATCGCCTCGGACACCGTCAGCAGGTTGTGCAGGTCGAGCGCCGTGTGCCAGCCGGGGTTGTACTCGCGGTTGCCGCCGACGCCGACGCGTTCGGCGCGCGCGCGCAGAGCCGTCGAGCTTGTCGAGCGCCTCGCGCATCTCCGCCTCCTGCCGCACGATGCCGACGAGGTCCTGCATCATGCCCTGCAGCTCGTGCTGGATCGGCGTACGGGTTCTCGCCCGACGGCCCGCGATCGAACGGCGCGAGCGCCCGGCGTTCCGCCGCGCTCGACCTGCGCGTCGTCGATGCGCGCGGCGCCGTGCTCCTTGGCGAAGCTGGCCGCGTGCTCGCCGGCGCGCTTGCCGAACACCAGCAGGTCCGAGAGCGAGTTGCCGCCGAGCCGGTTGGCGCCGTGCAGTCCGGCCGCGCACTTCGCCGGCGGCGAACAGGCCGGGCACCGTCGACATCTGCGTGTCGCCGTCGACCCGGATGCCGCCCATCATGTAGTGCGTCGTCGGGCCGACCTCCATCGGCGTCGTCGTGATGTCGAGGTCCGCGAGCTGCTTGAACTGGTGGTACATGCTCGGCAGCTTCTTCTTGATGTGCTCGGCCGCGTTCGGCAGCTTCTCCTTGATCCACGCGATGTCCAGGAACACGCCGCCGTGCGGGCTTCCGCGGCCGGCCTTGACCTCGCGCATGATGCAGCGCGCGACGTGGTCGCGCGTGAGCAGCTCGGGCGGACGGCGGGCGTTCTTGTCGCCCTGCGTGTAGCGCCAGCCCTCTTCCTCGTTGTCGGCGGTCTGGTGCGTGTAGTTCTCCGGGATGTCGTCGAACATGAACCGCCGGCCTTCCTTGTTGCGCAGGACGCCGCCCTCGCCGCGCACGCCCTCGGTCACGAGGATGCCCTTGCACGCTCGGCGGCCAGACCATGCCGGTCGGGTGGAACTGGACGAACTCCATGTCCTGCAGCGCGGCGCCGGCGTCGTAGGCCAGCGCCTGGCCGTCGCCGGTGTACTCCCAGCTGTTGCTCGTGATCTTGAACGCGCGGCCGATGCCGCCGGTGGCCAGCACGACCGCCTTCGCGCGGAAGACCTTGAAGCGCCCGCGCTCGCGGTCGTAGGCGAACGCGCCGGCGACGCGGCCGCCGTCGTTGAGCAGCGTGACGACCGTGTGCTCCATGTAGACGTCGATGCCCTGGTGGACGCCGTGGTCCTGCAGCGTGCGGATCATCTCGAGGCCGGTGCGGTCGCCGACGTGCGCGAGGCGCGGGTAGCGGTGGCCGCCGAAGTTGCGCTGCAGGATGCGGCCGTCCGGCGTGCGATCGAACACCGCGCCCCAGGCCTCGAGCTCGCTGCACGCGCGCCGGCGCTTCCTTGGCGTGCAGCTCGGCCATGCGCCAGTTGTTCAGGTACTGGCCGCCGCGCATCGTGTCGGCGAAGTGCACGCGCCAGTTGTCGCGGTCGTCGACGTTGCCGATGCGCCGCGGCCATGCCGCCCTCGGCCATCACCGTGTGCGCCTTGCCGAGCAGCGACTTGCAGACCAGGCCGACCTTCGCGCCCCTGCGCGGACGCCTCGATGGCGGCGCGCAGGCCGGCGCCGCCGGCGCCGATGACGAGCACGTCGTGTTCGAGGACTGGATGAGTTCATCGGGGAAATCGGATCACAGGAGTCGGAAGTCCGACCAGATGCCCATCGAGCACAGCCGGATGTAGAGGTCGCGAACGCGACCGAGAAGAGGCTCGTCCACGCCCACTGCATGTGGCGCGGTTCAGGCAGCTCGAGCAGTCGTACGCCGTTCGCCGCGCCGGGCGCTTCGACATCACGTCGAGCACGCCGCCGACCAGGTGCCGCAGCGAGTGGCAGCCGAACGTGTAGCCGCCGAGCAGCACGACGTTGGCGGCAGCACGAGCGTGCCCACGCCGATGCCGAAGTCGTGTGCCCGCCGCCTGGCGCCGGAAACCACATCGCCTTCCACGCGTCGTACAGCGAGGATGAACAGGAAGACGAGGCGAGGTACAGGAAGTAGCGGTGGATGTTCTGGAGGATCAGCGGGAACCAGCGCTCGCCCAGGTACTTCTTGCGCGGCTCGCCGACGGCGCAGGCGGGCGGATCGGCCCAGAACGCCTTGTAGTACGCGCCGCGATAGTAGTAGCAGGTGAAGCGGAAGCCGCCCGGCGCCCAGAGGATCAGCAGCGCCGGCGAGTAGGGCAGCGCACGCCGGCCACCAGGCGGGCTGCGGCCCGCCGAACCACGCGTGCGGCGACGTGCCGAAGAGCAGCGGCGAATAGAACGGCGAGAGGTACGGGCCGAACTCGTAGTGCGCGCCCTGGAACGCCGCCCAGGTCGCGTAGACGACGAACCGCCGAGGCCGAGGAACGTCAGCGCGGCTGCACCCACCAGGCGTCGCGGCGCGTGGTCTCGCCGAACCGCGTCGGGCCGGAAAAGACGCAGGTTGTGCATGAGCCACCGGGCGGGATCCTCCCAAACGGCCTCACGATATCTGGAACGGAGTGAAGGCGCAATGCGCTCGGTATGCTCGGAGTGGCGGCGTCTGCACGCGCGCGACCTCATTTCTGCGCGCCGGCCGTCCACTCGGCGCCGGAGGACGTCTGGCGTACAGCTACGAAGAACTGAAAGCCAAGACCATCGCCGACCTGCGCGAGATCGCGAAGACCGTCGAACAGCACGACGCAGTACAGGGCTACTCGCAGATGAACAAGGAGCACCTGTTGCCGGCGCTCTGCAAAGCGCTGGGCGTCGAGATGCACGGCCACCATGAGGCGGTCGGCATCGACAAGCCGGCGCTGAAAGCGAGGATGCGCGCAGATTGAAGGGCGAGCGCGACGCCGCCATGGCGGCGCACGATTCCGACATGCTCAAGAACCTGCGCCGCCAGATGCACCGGATCAACCGCGGACATCCGGCGGCACCTCGACTGAGGGGACGGGGCTTTTTTCCACAGATTCGGCGTGTTTGGGGACGGAGGTCCGGGTCCGTACGGACCCGACCTCCGTCCCTAAACACTGCCGAATCTGTGGAAAAAAGCCCCGTCCCCTATCCCGCCTCGACGAGATCGTCTTCGATCTCGGCTCGGCCTGCGGGTGGCGCCGTGGCGAGGTCGCCGCCGCCGATGAGCTCGTCCGTCACGTAGTCGAGCGCGGCATCGTCGCTCCTCGAGAGCAGCGCCTCGAGCGGCGACCGCGGAACGAAGCCGGCTTCGCGGTGCTGCATCGACGGCCAGGTGCCGTCCGATCGGCGCGGCGCGTAGCGGCACCAGAAGCCGGCGTGCCAGCGCACGAACTCGCGCAGCCGCGTGCGGCCGTACTCGTCGAGCACGGCGTCCGGGTCGTCACGCTCGGGCACCGGCCGCGCCAGTGCGCCGGCCGAGCTCGACGTAGCGCCGGTAGATCGCCAGCCGCTCGTCGGCCGTGATGTCCCAGTACCCGTCGCGTCGCTTCGCCGAAGATCCACGGCTTGATGAGCGCGCCGCGCGCGACCATCACCGCCGCGCAGCCGGACGTCCGCGAGCCGCGACGCGATCTCGTGGGGATACAGCAGGTCGCCGTTGCCGATGACCGGCACCGGGACCGCCGCGGCGATTTCGGCGATCGCGTCCCAGTCGGCGGGATAGCGGTACCGCGCTTCGCGCGTCCGGCCGTGCACGGTGATCGCCTCGGCGCCGCCGTCCACGGCCGCGTGCGCGACGTCGAGGTAGTTGCGCTTGTCCGTCGCTCCAGCCGAGCCGAATCTTCACCGTGACCGGCACGCGCACGGCCGCGCGCATCGCCTCGACGATGCGGCGCACGCGGTTGGGCTGGCGCGCGAGCGCCGCGCCCAGCCCCTTCCGCGTGAAGTGATCGATCGGGCAGCCGAGATTGACGTCCACGAAATCCGCGCCGCGCGCTTCGACCAGCGCCGCGGCCCACGCCATCTCCTCCGGGCTGGTTGCCGGCGAGCTGCACGCCGAAGACCGGCTCGCCCGGCGCGCGGCGGATCAGCGCGAACTCGCCGCGGCGGCGCTGCTTCAGCCGGCGCGCGACGACCATCTCGCTGACGAGCACGCGGGCGCCCAGCTCGACGCACAGGCGCCGGTAGGGCAGGTTCGATCCCTTCGTCATCGGCGCGGCAATGACCGTGCCGGCAATCGTGTCCCGGAAGGACATGCGTAGATGGTAAGCGCAACGGCCCGTCACGACCGCGTGAGCCGGGTCACCACGAAATACGTCGCCATCGTCGCCGCCAGGCTGGGCAGGACGCCGCCCGCCGAGGCGGCGGCGTAGAACACGACGGCGCCAATGCCCCAGGCGGCCAGGCCGGCAACCGACCAGCCGGCATGACGCCCGTACACACCCTGGCGATCGTAGAGATCGCCGACCGCGACCGGCAGACGGAGGACGACGTAGTGCGCCAGGAGGATGCCGCCGATGGGCACCAGCAGGCCGGCCAGGATGATGGTGAAGTCGGCGAACTTCGCGATCCAGACGGTGGAGAGCAGCGAGAGCGCCGCGCCGACACCGCCGATGAGCCACACGCTCGCCTGATCGCCCGCCGCCGGCCGCAGGCTCTTGAGCGCCAGCGCCGACATGTAGATGTTGACGAAGTTTGTCGTAAGCGTCGCCAGCGAGACGAGCAGCGCGCCCCACGCGCCGATGCCGAGCGCGCCGATCATCGCGCCGGGATCGTCCGACCCGGCCAGCCGCGCGGCGACGACGCCAATCGGCATGAACCAGAGCGCCGTCAGCGCGAGTCCCGCGAACACCGCGAGGCCGGCGCCCTTGCCGGATCGGTTGTAACGCGGATAGTCCGCGAACATCAGCAGCCAGCTCACCTGGTAGCCGGCGGTGACGTCCAGGCCGCGCAGCCAGCTCGACGCCGCGCCCGCCGCTGGCGCGTCTCCCGGACGGCCCGCGCGCAGGCATGCGGCCGTCATCACTACGCCTGAGACGAAGAGGAGCGGCACGGCGACGCGATCCGCGCGTCCGACGAGCTTCGGACCGCCGGCGACGATCGCGGTCGCCAGCAAGCCGAGCCCGAACGCCCACACGCGCAGGCTGCCCGGCCCGCCGGCGAGCGTCGAGGAAATCGATGCCGCAATTACATTGTTGAGCGCGATCCACGCGAAGTTGGTGACGACGAGCAGCCACGCGAGCGCGCGCGCGCCGCTCCACCCGAGCGCCGCCCGGCACGCGATGATCGACGGCACCCGCAGCCGCGTGCCGATCGGCGCGAGCGCGGCGACGAGCAGCGCGCCGCCGATCGCCCCGACCGCAATCGTGACCGTGGCGCCCGGCAGGCTGAACCAGGGCGCGATCGTCGCGCCGACCTGGAGCGTCGTCGCGACGATGTTGGCGCCGGCGAAGATCAGGAAGAGATCGAAAGGGCGTTGCGTCTGGTCTTCCGGCCGGATCGGCTGGAGGTCCGCGGCCTGCACGCATAGATAATGTCACCCGGCGTGAGCCTCGGAGCCGCTCCCCGTCGACAGTCACCTCGATCGCATCGTCGGGCTCGTCCGCGAGCGGCGGGCGCTGGTCGTGACCGCCGCGCCCGGCGCCGGCAAGACCACGCGCGTGCCGCCGGCGCTGACGGCGGACGGGCCGGTGCTGCTGCTGCAGCCTCGCCGTGTGGCCGCACGCGCGATCGCCAGGCGGATCGCCGCCGAGCGCGGCTGGACGGTCGGCCGTGAGGTCGGCTGGCACGTGCGATTCGAGCGCCACTTCGCGCCGGACACGCGCTTGCTCGTCGCGACCGAGGGCATGCTGACCGCGCGGCTGCAGCAGGATCCGCTGCTCGAGGCGTTCCGGACCGTCGTCATCGACGAGTTCCACGAGCGGAGCATCCACGCGGACCTCGGGATCGCGCTCGCGCGCCAGGCCTGGATCGCGCGCGACGATCTGCGCATCGTCGTGATGTCGGCGACGCTCGATGCGCGGCGTGCCGCGATGTTCCTCGGCGACTGTCCCGTCGTGGACGTTCCCGGGCGCGCGTTTCCGCTGGACATCGAGTACCGGCCCGGCGTCGCCGCGGACGAGGCCGTGCGCGACGTGCTGCCTCGCGCGAGCGGCGGCGCGGTCCTCGTGCTTCCTGCCCGGCGCGCCGGAAATCCGGCGGGCCGCGGAGCGGCTGGCGCCGCAGCTTGCTCCGCGATCGATCGACGTGCTGCCGCTTCACGGCGGCCTGGACGCCGACGCGCAGGACGCGGCGATTCGACCGAGCGGGCGGCCGCGCGTGATCCTGGCGACGAATCTGGCGGAGACGACGCTGACCGTGCCGGACGTCACGGTCGTGGTGGACACCGGCCTGCACAAGGTCGCGCGCTACGACCCGGCGCGAGCCATCGACAGCCTCGACACCGAGCGCGTGTCGCACGACTCGGCCGACCAGCGCGCCGGCCGCGCCGGACGAGTGCAGGCCGGCGCGGTGGTGCGGCTGTGGGACGAGCGGGATCGCCTGCGGCCCCATCGCGAGCCCGAGATCGCCCGCGTGGATCTCGCGGGCGTCGTGCTCGACTGTGCTCGCGTGGGGCGGCAAGCCCGACGCGTTCGAGTGGTTCGAAGCGCCCCCGCTGCCGCGCAGCGACAGCGGCCGTCGCGCTGCTCCAGCGATTGGACGCGATCGACGACCGCGGCCACCTCACGTCGCTCGGCCGCCAGCTCGTCCGCCTGCCGTTGCATCCACGCCTGGCGCGCATTCTGATGGCGGCGCGCGGCGCCCCGGAAGCCGCGCGCGCCTGCGCCTGGCTGTCGGAGCGCAACGTCGCGCCGCCGAGACATGGAACGACGTCGTGCGACCTGCTGGCGATCGTCGATCGCGACGCCGCGCTGCCGCCGCACGTTCAGCGCACCGCGCGCGAAATTGCCGACGCCTACCGCAGGGCGACGTCGGAGGCGCCGGCTTCAGCCATCGACGACGCCGCGTTCCGGCGCGCGGTGCTGGCCGGCTATCCCGATCGCGTCGCCCGCCGGCGCGCCGCGACGGGCGATCGTCTCGTGCTGGCCTCCGGCACGGGCGCGAGGCTGGCCCGCGAGAGCGGCGTGCACGACGCGGAGTTTCTTGTGGCCGTCGACGTCACGGCGGGCACGTCGCCCGGCGCCGAAGCGCTCGTCCGGATCGCCACGCGCGTCGAACGCGAGTGGCTGGTCGCGACGTCGTTCGAGATCCGGCACGAGCTTCGTGACGGCGTCGTGCGCGCCGCGCGCGTCGAGCGATACGACGCGATGACGATTGGCGAGCATCCCGTCGCCGTAAATCCCGACGCCGCGGGCGATCTCGTCGCGAAGGCGTACGCCGCGCGCGGACCCACAGACGACGATCGGCAGCTGCTCAACCGGATACGCTTCGCCGGCATCACGGGTGTGGACTTCGAGACGCTGGTCGAGCAGGCCGCCGCGGGTGCCAGGCGCCTGGACGACGTGCGGCTCGAGGCGCAGCCTGGCGGCGATTCCGCGCGGCGGCTCGATCGTGACGCGCCGACCACACTGACGCTGCCCGCGGGCCGGCGCGCGCGACTCGACTACCGCGATGACGGTCGGGTCGTCGCGTCCGTGAAGCTGCAGCACGTCTTCGGCCTGCGGGAGACACCCCGGCTCGGCCCGGCGCGGACGCCCGTGACATTCGAGTTGCTCGCGCCAAACGGCCGGCCCGCCCAAATCACGACCGATCTGGCGAGCTTCTGGGCGAAAGGCTACGCGGAGATTCGTCGCGAACTGCGCGCGCGGTACCCGAAGCATGCCTGGCCGGAGCGGCCGGAGTAGACTGGTCGCTGAACCGCAGTGTCGTCCATTCTTCCGCCGTCCTATCAACAGCGTCACGGGCACGCCGAGCGCGTCGAGCTTGCGAGCGATCGCACGTTTCGCGCGCGCAACAAGGTCAACTACCGGCTGGCGCACTGGCCGATCTGGATCTGGGTGTTCTTCATCGCTCCCGGGCCGGTGACGTTCGATCTGTTCGCGCACGGTCCCAGCCGCGGAATGCTGACCTGGCTCATCGTCGTGCTCGTCGGCACCGGCATCGCGGGCCTGGCCGGGCACCTGCCGGGCGTCGAGCCGGCGCCGTACATCCTGCACTTCAACGAAGATCGGCCGAATCCGATCTATCGCCGTCTCTGTTACACGCTGGCCTGGAGCGAGGTCGTGAGCTACGCGGTGCTGAACTCCGCAGGTCTCATCGACGCGATCCTGCACGGCACGTGGCGCATGCGCGCGATCTACGACGCGTGGTACCTGCCGATCGCCGGCACGTGCTGGGCGCTGGGCGCGATCGGCTGGCTGCCGCGCGTCAGGCCCTCGACGCGCGGCGAGGGCGTCGAGCGGCGGTACTTCTACGGATCGGTGTGGGCCGTGTGCATCGCCCAGCCGATCCTGTGGCTGCTCTGGAAGGTCCTGCCGCAGGGCCGCACGTCGGACGCCGTGAAGCTGATCGTCTTCTGGAGCGTGCTCGCGTACGTCGGCAACCTGGCCCGCCGCGGCCTGCTGCCGCGCACGCGGCCGATTCTTCCCGGGGAGTCGGCGATCGCGGACTAGCCGTCCCCGCGGGCGTACCTGATAGCATTGCCTGCCGATGTCGTTGTCCGTGCGCGATCGTTTTCTCGCTTTCATCACGGAGCAGTTCCCGTTTGCCGCCGACGCCGCCATGACGGCGTACGACCGCGCGGCGAAGAAGCCGGCGACCACCAGCCGCGCGATTGACGCCCTGCGCGCGCCGCTCGCGCGTGCATTGCGCACGGCCGTTGCGTGGCCCGACGGCGACGCGATCGAGACGACGCCGGGAGTAACGATCGAGAATCGACGCGCACGGAGTCTGGACGATCTGGTGGCCGCCGTCGACGGCTTCCTGGTGCGCGAGTCGATCGCGGCCAGTTTCACCGACGACGAGCGGCTCGAGATGCTGCGCGGCATGATCCTCACGCGCGCGATCGACACGCGGCTCAAGACGTTCTTCACGGGATCCGAAGTCCGCTACGGCTCGACGCCGTTCCAGGGCAAGGGCTTTCGCTCGCTCGGGCAGGAGGCGATCTACGCCGCCGCGATCCGGCTGCGGCGGGGAGCGCAGTGGCGTGCGGCGGAGGGCACGTGGCAGGGCGACGTGATCGGCCCGATCATTCGCGACCTCGGCGCCGCGCTCGCCATGCGGAACGATCCCGCGACCGTCCGCATGGTGCTCAACGCGCAGATGGGCAAGGCCGGGCCGCCGATGGACGGCCGCGATCTCCACGTCGGCGACTTCGACTGGGGGATCGTTCCCGCGACCGCGCCGCTGTCGGTCAGCACGCTGACGGTGGCGGGGATGGCGCTCGCCTTCAAGCTGACCAACGCGCCGCGCGTCGCCGTGTCGTTCATCGGCGAGGGTGGGTCGTCGCTGGGCGAGTGGCACGAAGCGATCAACATGTGCGCGGCGCGGCAGCTGCCGGCGATCTTCTGCCTCGAGAACAACCAGACGGCGCTGTCCACGCCGGTGTCCGAGCAGTCGGCGGTGCGCGTGTTCGCGGACAAGGCGGCGGGCTACGGCATTCCCGGTTTGACGATCGACGGCACGGATCCCGAAGCCATCGGCGCCGCGTTCGCGTGGGCGGCCGATCGGGCCCGCGCGGGGCAGGGGCCCGCGCTCATCGAGCTCGTGGCGATGCGCATGTGCGGTCATGCGCACCACGACGACATGTTGTACCTCGGCAAGGACCCGCAGCCGTCCTGGGACTATCCCACGCTCACGCCGCAGGGCTACGCCAACGCCGATCTCTACGAGTTCTGGCGCGCGCGCGACCCGATCGTCGTCTATGCGCGGGCGCTCGAGGCGCGCGGGTCTGCTCGAGGCTGGGGGCCTCGCGCGGCTGGAGGCCGAAGCCGACGCCGCCGTCGAAGCCGAGGCGCAGGCGATCATCGCCGCGCCGTGGCCGGACGCCGCGCGAGTGACGGTCGGCGTCATCGCTCCGGACCCGGTGTCGCGCGAGCGTCGCGACCCGCTCGACCGCGACGCCGGCATGTCGGCGGAGGTGACGCTGCCGCCGATCGCCCATGCGCCGCCCTTCGACAAGAAGGGCACGACGTTGCTCGAAGCCGTGATGCTGGGCGTCGGCGACGCGCTGGCCGCCGATCCAAGAACGTTCGTCTTCGGCGAGGACGTCGGCGGCGCGTACGGCAACGCGTTCCTGCTGCTGCGTCCGCTGCTCGAGAAGTACGGCGATCGCATTCTGAACTCGCCGCTCGCGGAGGGCGCCGTGCTCGGCGGATGCATCGGCGCTGCGCTGGCCGGACTGCGGCCGATTGGCGAGATGCAGTTCAACGACTTCGTCGCGACGGGCTTCAACCAGCTCGTCAACAACGCCGCCAAGATTCGGTACCGGTGGGGCGGATCGGTGCCCATGGTCGTGCGGATGCCGTGGGGTGGGCTGCGACACGCCGGGCCGTATCACTCGCAGAACACCGAGCCGTGGTTCTACCGCACGCCCGGGCTCAAGATCGTCGTGCCGTCCACGCCCTACGAGGCGCGCGCGCTCATGGCGTCGGCGGTGGCCGATCCCGATCCGGTGCTGTACTACGAGCACATCGCGCTCTATCGCGATCCGCGGATCAAACAGGCCATCGGCACGGAGGCCCCGCCGGCCGCTGCCGGTCGGACGCGCGGCCCTCCGGCGCGCGGGCGACCATCTGACGTTCATCTCGTACGGCGCGTACGTTCACGTGTGCCTCCGCGTCGCCGAGCGCCTGGCCGCGGCGGGCATCGAATCGACCGTCCTCGATCTGCGCTGGCTCGCGCCGCTCGATCTCGACGCCGTGCTCGCGGTCGCGCGGCACACCGGCCGCGTGATGATCGTGCACGAGGACTCGCGGACGGGCGGCGTCGGCGAGTCGCTCGCCTCGGTGATTCAGGAGCAGTGCTTCGAATGGCTCGACGCGCCGGTCCGCGTCATCGGCGCGCTCGATACGCCGGTTCCGTACTCGCCGCCGCTCGAAGAAGTGTTTCTGCCAAGCGAAGCGGAGATCGAGACAGCGGGGAAGAGGCTGGCGGAGTACCGAGGTTCGCTGGGTTTCGACGGGCCGGCAGGTTCGGCAGGTTTCGACGGGTTCGGAGCTCGCGTCACGGTGACTATGAAGAAAAGGAAGATGACCGGCGTCAGCTCGTTCCGCGAACCGGTAGAACCCGTAGAACCCGTAGAACCGTCCCGACGGTGCCATCGGCTGGGACGACTACGCCCCCTTCTACGACTGGGAAAACGCGCGGACGATTGGCCGGCGCGATGTCGCATTCTGGCGCCAGGCGGCGGCGCGCGAGGCCGGCCCGGTCCTCGAGCTCGGCTGCGGCACCGGCCGCGTGCTGCTGCCCATGGCGCGCACCGGCGTGCCCGTCACGGGCATCGACCGATCCGCGCCCATGCTGGCGTACGCGCGCGCGCGGGCGCGTCGCCGGCCGCCGCGCCAGCGACCTCGTCTCGTCCGCGGCGACATCCGCGCGCTGCCGTTTCCCGACGCGTCGTTCGCGCTGGTCGTGGCGCCGTACGGCATGCTCCAGTCGCTGCTCGATGACGTCGATCTGACCGGCGCGTTGGCCGAAACTGCCCGAGTCCTTCGTCGCGGCGGCCTTCTCGGCGTCGACCTCGTGCCCGATCTCGCGAGCTGGGACGAGTACCGACCGCAGGGTGCGCCTGCGCGGCCGGGGCGATGGCGGCGCGACCGTGACGCTCGTCGAGAGCGTCCGGCAGAATCGCGCCCGTGGCCTCACGATCTTCGACGAGGCGTTCGTCGCACGCCGCGGGCGGCGCGTCACGCGACGGGCGTTTTCGCTGACGTTCCGCACGAGGCCGCTGGCCGAGATCGCGGGCCGACTGGCCGAGGCCGGCTTCCGCGTCGAGGCCGTGCTCGGCGACTATCAGGGCCGGGCGTGGGACCCGCGCGCCGACGTCTGGCTGCTGCTCGCGCGCCGTCGGTAGCGTGGGGGACATCGGCCCGCGCCGTGCTAAGATCCTCGGTCGTTCCGTTCGATTTGGCGCTGTAACCCGCACGCACGCCGGAAGTTACGAGGTCAGGTCGGACCCGGTTTCAACTCCCGGAGACGTCCCATGTCTGGCCATTCCAAGTGGCACACCATCAAGCACAAGAAGGGCGCGGCTGACGCCAAGCGCGGCAAGATGTTCACGCGCCTCATCAAGGAACTGACGGTCGCGGCGCGCAACGGCGGCGGCGACCCCGACATGAACCCGCGCCTGCGCACGGTCATCGCCGACGCCAAGCGCCGCCAACATGCCCGCCGACAACATCAAGCGCGCCATCCGCCGCGGCACGGGCGAGGAAGAGGGCGTCATGTACGAGGAAGTGACCTACGAGGGCTACGGCCCCGGCGGCGTCGCGATCCTCATCGAGACGCTCACCGACAACCGGAACCGCACCGTCGGCGAGATCCGCCACATGCTCACCAAGTACGGCGGCAACCTCGGCGAGGCCAACAGCGTCGCGCTGGATGTTCTCCAAGCGCGGCCTGATCGTCGATCGACAAGGACAAGGCCGACGAGGAGACGCTGATGGACGCGGTCCTCGAAGCTGGCGCCGACGACATGAAGGACGACGGCGAGTCGTGGGAGGTCGTCTCGTCGCCCGAGAATCACGCCGCGGTCGTCGAGGCGGTCAAGGAGCTCGGCATCGAGCCCGACCGGCGCCGAAATCGCGATGGTGCCGAGCGACTACATCAAGCTCGAGGGCAAGCAGGCGCAGCAGATGCTCAAGCTGATGGAAGCGCTCGAGGAGCACGACGACACCAAGAACGTCTGGTCCAACTTCGACATCGACGAGAAGGAAATCGAGGCCTCGCTGGCGTGAGGATCTTCGGGATCGATCCCGGCTCCGTCCGCACCGGCTACGGCTGCGTCGACACCGACGGTCGTCGCCATCGGCTCGTGACGTGCGGGGCGCTCGTCGCGCCCGCGCGCGCGGCGTTTCCCGAGCCAAGCTGCAGTTCATCCACGACGGGCTCGCGCGGCTGATTCGATCGGCCGCGCCCGAGTGCGTCGCGATCGAGAATCTGTTCCACGCCCGCAACGTCCGCAGCGCGCTCAAGCTCGGCCACGCGCGCGGCGTCGCCATGCTCGCCGCCGTCGAGGCCGGGCTGCCGGTCGATCGAGTACACGCCGGCCGAGATCAAGCTCGCGGTCGTCGGCTACGGCCGGGCCGAGAAGGCGCAGGTCCAGCAGATGGTCAAGCTGCTGCTCGGCCTCGACACGGCGCCGTCGCCGCACGACGCCGCCGACGCGCTCGCCGTCGCCATCTGTCATGCGCACGCGCGCGGCGCGCTTGTCGCCCGGCCGGCGCGGCAGCCTCGGCACCTGACGCAGCTGGCGCCACGCGAAGCTGCCCGTCCGCGACCGCCGCGACACGCCCGTGATCGCGCACCTCACCGGCACGCTGCTCGAGAAGCACGTCCAGCGGCTCGTCGTCGAGGTCGGCGGCGTCGGCTACGACGTGCACGTGCCGCTGTCGACGTTCTACGCGGTCGGCGAGCCCGGCGCGCGCGTCGCGCTGCGCATCCACACGCACGTGCGCGAAGACGCGCTCCAACTCTTCGGGTTTGCGACGCCGCTCGAGCTCAGCGCTGTTCGAGCGGCTGATCAGCGTCAGCGGCATCGGCCCGAAGGTCGCGCTCGCCGTGCTGTCCGGCATCGAGCCAGGCGATCTCGTCCGCGCGATCCGGCAGCGGACGTCGCCGGCTCACCAGCATTCCCGGCGTCGGGCGCAAGACTGCCGAACGCATCGTCCTCGAGCTGAAGGACCGCCTGCCCGAGACCGACGCCGCCGAGACCGCGGACGCGCCCGCCGGCGACGACGTGCGCGGCGACGTCCTCTCGGCGCTCTCAATCTGGGCTACCATCGGCAGCCGCCGAGAAAGCCGTGGACGGCGTGCTGCGCAAGGCGCGAGGCGACGACCTTCGAGCCGCGCCCTGCGCGCATGTGCTCAAAGTGCTGTCGCGGTAGCGGCGACAGCCGAGACGACGAATGACGGACCCGCGCCTCGTGACCGCCTCGCGCGTGGACGACGACGCGCAGTACGAAGCCGGTCTTGCGCCCGCGCACGCTCGCCGACTACATCGGCCAGGAGCGCGTGCGCGAGAACCTGCAGGTGTCGATCGCCGCCGCCCGACAGCGCGGCGAGGCGCTCGATCACGTGCTGCTGTACGGGCCGCCCGGACTCGGCAAGACGACGCTGGCCTACGTGATCGCGCAACGAGCTGGGCGTCCCGGTGCGATCCACGTCCGGGCCCGTGCTCGAGCGTCCGGGCGACCTGGCGGCGATCCTCACCAATCTGCAGCGCGCGCGAGGTGCTCTTCATCGACGAGATCCACCGGATGAGCGCCGACGATCGAGGAGATCCTCTATCCCGCGATGGAGGACTTCGAGCTCGACATCGTGATCGGCCAGGGGCCGGGCGCGCGCTCGGTCAAGGTGCCGCTGCAGCCGTTCACGCTCGATCGGCGCGACGACGCGCGCCGGGCTGCTGACGTCGCCGCTGCGCGGCGCGCTTCGGCATCGTGCACCGGCTCGATTTCTACGAGCGGACGGATCTGGTGGAGATCGTGACGCGATCGGCCCGCATTCTCGGCGTCGAGATCGCGCCCGATGCCGCGGGCGAGATCGCGCAGCGCTCGCGCGGCACGCCGCGCGTCGCCAACCGCCTGCTGCGGCGGGTCCGCGACTTCGCGCAGGTGCGCGCCGACGGCCGGATCACCGCCGACGTCTGCCACGACGCGCTGCAGCTGCTCGAGGTGGACGCAGCACGGCTTCGACGACGCGATCGGCGCCTGCTGCGGACGATCATCGACAAGTTCGGCGGCGGCCCCGTTGGCGTGAACAGCCTGGCGGCCGCGATCAGCGAGGAGAAGGACGCGATCGAGGACATCTACGAGCCGTACCTGATTCAGATCGGCTTCCTCGATCGCACGCCGCGGGGGCGGTGGCCACCGCGCGCGCCTACGAGTACTTCGGACTCGACGCGCCCGGGAAAGGATCGTCTGTGGTGACGGCGTTGACGGCGGCGGTGAAGATCGCGGGGCTGGCGACGTACGTGCCGCCGCGCGTGCTGACCAACGCCGATCTCGAGAAGCTGGTGGAGACGACCGACGAGTGGATCCTGCAGCGCACCGGCATCCGCGAGCGCCACATCGTCGAACCTGGGCGTGGCGACGTCGGACCTCGCCGAGCCCGCCGCGCGGGCGGCGATCGTCGAGGCCGGCATCACGCCGGACGACATCGGCTTCATCGTCGTCGGGACGACGACGCCCGACACGATCTTCCCGAGCACGGCGTGCACTGCTGCAGGCGAAGATCGGCGCGCAGGCGGGCGTGGGGCTTCGATCTGGGCGCCGCGTGCTCCGGCTTCACGTACGCGCTGACGATCGGCGTAGCCAGCATGGTCGCCACCGGCGCGCACGACCACGCGCTCGTCGTCGGCGCCGACGTGATGTCGAGCATCATCGACTACACGGATCGCGCGACGTGCATCCTGTTCGGTGACGGCGCGGGCGCGGTCGTGCTCTCGCCGGCCGAGCCGGGCGAGCCGTCGATCATCGACTTCGCGCACGACATCGACGGCGGCGGCGGCCATGCGCTCTGCATGCCCGCGGGCGGCAGCCGGCTGCCGGCGTCGCACGAGACCGTGGATGCAGCGGCTGCACTACGTCAAGCAGGATGGGCAGACCGTGTTCAAGTTCGCGGTGAGGAAGACGGAGGAGATCTCCCGGCGGCTGCTCGACCGCAACGGCCTCACGCCCGCACGACCTCGACCTCTTCGTGTCGCACCAGGCCAACCGGCGCATCATCGAGGCCGCGACCGAGCGGCTCGGCGTCGATCCGTCGAAGGTCGTCATCAACCTCGATCGCTACGGCAACACGACGGCGGCGACGATTCCGCTCGCGCTCGCCGACGCCGTGCGCCGCCGGACGGCTGAAGAAGGGCGACCTCGTCCTGCTCGCGTCGGTCGGCGCCGGATTCACGGTCGGATCCGTGCTGCTGCGCTGGGGATTGTAGGACGGGTACGACGGGTACGCGGGTACGCGGGTACGCGGGTACGTCGGGTCTCAGGAACCTGCATTCGAGTCCTCATCCTTCCTGTTCCCTACGGAGAGAAAGGAACGAAGATGGCGAGCGATAGCGGGTTCCGTGGACCCGACGTACCCGCGTACCGCGCGTACCTGACGTAGCTGTCAGTTACTCAGTACCGCGAGTGATCGCGCCGGCGCGGTCCAGGTCTGCCCCGCGTCCGCCGGCGTCGCAAGGGCTGGATTGGCGCTGTCGATGAGGCACCGCCAGGGTCCGCCGCGATTCGGCAGGCGGAACGCGACCGGATCGGCTGACGCATTGAACGCCAGGAAGAGCGAGTCCAGCTCCATGCCAATGGCGCGCCGTTCCGCATCGTGCCAGTCGGCGAACGCCATGGGCTCGCCGTCCGGTCGAAACCAGCGGACGTCGGTGTGGCCCTCGACCTCGCCGTCGAGGAACGTCGTGCGACGCAGCGCCGGCTGTTCGGCGCGCAGCGCGACCGCTCGTTCGACGAACGCCAGGAACTCGCGCGTTTCCGCGTCGTCCACCCACGGCGTCCAGCTCATCGGCGAATCGTGGCAGTACGCGTTGTTGTTGCCCGATTGCGATCGTCCGCGCTCGTCGCCGCCGCTGATCATCGGCGTGCCGAGCGAGACCAACAGCGTCAGCAACAGATTGCGGCGCGATTGCGCGCGGGCCGCGCGCACGGCCGGATCGTCGCTCGGCCCTTCGACGCCGTGGTTCCAGCTGAAGTTCAGCGAGTCGCCATCGCGGTTGTCCTCGCCGTTCGCCTCGTTGTGCTTGATCTCGTAGCTGACGAGATCGGCGAGCGTGAAGCCGTCGTGCGCCGTCACGTAGTTGATCGTGGCCTGCGGCGTGCGGCCGGCGGTGCCGAACAGATCGCGGCTGCCCGCGAGCCGCGTTGCCAGCTCTGGCAGCACGCCCGCGTCGCCCCGCCAGAAACGACGGATCGCGCCGCGATAGCGATCGTTCCACTCGTGCCACCCCGGCGGGAACTGGCCGACCTGATAGCCGCCCGGCGCGGCGTCCCACCCTTCGACGATCAACTTCAGGCCCCGGAGCGCCGGGTCCGACGAGATCGCGTTGAACATGATGGTCAGCCGTTCGGGCGTGATCGGATTCCGGGCGAGGGCGGGCGCCAGATCGAAGCGGAATCCGTCCACGTGCATGTCGGCGGCCCAGTAGCGAAGGCTGTCCTCAACCAGCCGCCAGGCGTACGGCGTGCGCGTGTCGAGCGTGTTGCCACAGCCAGTGAAATCTTCGTAGCGCGACGGCCGGCCGGGCTCCAGCCGGTAGTAGCCGACGTTGTCGATGCCGCGCATCGACAGCGTCGGACCGAGGTGATCACCCTCGGCCGTGTGGTTGTACACGACGTCGAGCACCACTTCGAGGCCGGCTGTGTGCAGGGCCTCCACCATCGCCCGGAACTCGCGCACGGCGGCCGCCGGCGTGGTCGCGTAACGGGGATGGGGAGCGAAGTAGGCGAGCGTGTTGTAGCCCCAGTAGTTGACCAGCCCGCGTCGCGCAAGCGCCCACTCGTCCACATGCGCATGGATCGGCAGCAGCTCGACCGTCGTCACGCCGAGTCGTTGCAGGTAGTCGATCGACGCCGGGGCCGCGACGCCGAGGTAGGTGCCGCGCAGGTCCGGCGGGACATCGGGGTTGAGCGCCGTGAAGCCTTTGACGTGGAGCTCGTAGATGACCATGTCCGCCCACGCAATGCCGGGGCGCCGATCGCCGGCCCACGGGACCGTCGGATCGACGACGGCGCCAAGCGGCGCGTACCGCGCGCTGTCATGCGTGTCGGCAGGCCCGTCGCCCTCGGAGCCGAAAGCGTAGCCGAACAGCGACGGGTGCCAGATCGCGGGTCGGCCGACGAGACGCGCGTAGGGATCGAACAGCACTTTGGCGGCGTTGAAGCGCTGGCCGTCGGCGGGATTCCACGGTCCCGCGACGCGATAGCCGTAGAGTTGGCCTGGCCGGATGTCCGGCAGGTAGCCATGGAAGACGTTGCCGGTCCTCGACGGGAGCGCGACGCGGAGGCGTTCGGCGGCGTCCGGGCCGTCGAACAGGCAGAGGTCCACGCGCGTTGCGCGCTCGGACACGATGGCGAAGTTCACGCCCGATCCGTCGAAGGTGGCGCCCAGCGGCTCCGGGCGTCCGGGTAACATTGGCACCGAAGGATTCTACCGACGACCGATGGCGTCCCGTGATCGCGCGACGACGACGACGACCGGCACGGCGGAAGGGCCGCGGGCGCTGCCCTGGCTCCGCTTCTGGGCCGATCTGCTCGACTCGCGATTCCGCATTCCGGGCACCGACATCCGGTTCGGCGTCGATCCGATCCTCTCGCTGGTGCCGGGCTTCGGCGATCTCGCCAGTCCGATTTTCACCGTGGTGCTGCTCGTCCAGGCCGTGCGCCAGCGCGTCCCGCGCGTCGTGATGTTCCGGATGGGCGTCAATGCGATCGTCGACGCGCTGATTGGCGTGATCCCGGTCGCGGGAAACGTCGGCGACATCTTCTGGCGCGCCAACAACCTCAACTTCGCGCTGCTCGAGCGGCACGCGCAACCGGGCCGGCCACCGACGCGTGGCGACTACGCGTTCCTGTGGCTGATCGTGCTGCTACTGGCCGTCGTGATCGCCGTGCCCGTGCTCGTGGCGCTGTGGATTGCGACCCTGATGTGGCACCTGCTGACGGCGCGGCCGGGCTGACGGACGGGGGCTGACGGTCGGGGGGCTGACGGACGGGGCGCTACCTGATCTCGAACGCCACGTCGCGGTGCGCGATCTGGCCGGTGGGCAGCCGCGCCTCGAGGCGCAGCGCATAGCTGCCGGGCGCGAGGCCGGCGAGCGGCTGCACGACGTCGAACGAGTCGCTGTGTCGGCCGCCGGCCGCAACCGCCGTGATCGGAACGACGCGCGGCGGATTCGGTCCGCCGACGATTTCGATGGTCGTCGTCGCGGCCGGCGCTTTGGCGCTCCAGAAGAGCCGGCCGAACACGCGGAGCGTGTCGGCGGCGGCGAACGTCCTGGCAGTCGTCGGCTGCAGGGGCATCAGCCGCGTGAGCGCGCCGGGCGGCACGGCCGTCTCACGCGGCGGACCGTCGAAGCCGATCGCGAGCGCGCTCATCTGCAGCCCGTCCTTCGACGGGTTGATCGGCTCGACGGGCAGATGCACCGATCCGACGGCTCCGCTCGCGCGGCTGGCGACGGCCAGCCGGAGAATCAGCGGCTGGCTCGGCAAGTCGAGTGCGTCGTCGATCTGGTAGGTGATGGCCTTCGTTCCGTGCGGCGATCCGGTGAAGTGAAACGTCCGGCGCGCGGATGCCTTGATGCGGCCGTCGTGGTCGACCGCGACGATGCCCAACTGCAGATCGTCGTCGAGCTTCTGGCCGTCCGCGGGCGCCTGCATCGTGACCTGCAGCGCGATGGCGGTCGTCATGCCGTGGCCGGCCGCCGCGATGGGCAGGGCGCTGGCGCTGAGGGCCAGTCCGTCGACCGGCTGGGCCGCGGCGAGCGCGGCGTCGACGGTCTTGGCGATCGCCGACGGCGTGTCCGTGACGGCCGGCGGCGCGGTGTAGCCGCGACGCGCGCGCACGCGCAGGCCGGGTCGCTTGACGCGGACGTCTACGTCGTGGAAGTTGCCGTCGCGCTCGAAGGGCCGCGGATAATACCCGAGCAGATAGTAGCTGCTGCTGTCGTCGACGATCTCGCGTACCGCGTCGCCGAGGTTGCCACGATTCACGAAGGCGAGGCCGCCGGTGTTCTCGGCGAGTTCTCGCATGTTGTTCCACTGCGCGTGGATGTTGTCCCACGGCATGATGCGGCACTCGCCCCGCAGGACGGTGCAGTCGGGGATGCCGCGCGGATCAATGGGGTAGACCGGCACGCCGGCGCGTCGCGCCTCCTCGTACAGGTCGTGCAGCGTCTCGAACGTGTCGCGCGCGTTGTACCCGTCGATCCCCAGGTCCATGAAGCCGCCGCTGAACTGATCTTCCAGCTTCACGGTGAATCCTTCGCTCACGTAGACGAGCGCCTTGCGCGGGTAGCTGGACGCGATCAGCGTGCTGCTGACGTTGCGCAGCACCGTGACGGTCGAGGCGTCGTAGCGGTGGCGCTCGCGCGGCTCCATGTTCACCCCGCTCGCCTCGGGATCGATGGGCGGCGTGTTGCCCGCGTCGTGCGCGAAGCCGAGCGAGGCCTTGATGCGATCGACCGTGCGCAGGAGGGCGCCGAGGTCGTTCGTGAAGTCCTGGCTCAGATCGGATCGGCTCACGAACACGATTGCGACTCGATCGTCGGAGGGCAGCGACAGCAGAAACTCCTGGACGACCTGCTTCGTCCCGCGCAGGTGCTGCTCCATGATGTGCAGGTCGTCGATGACGACCACCCACTGCCGTCCGACGGGCGAGTGCGCGTTGGTCGCGACGTCGATCGAGGGCGCCGTCGCGGAGAGATCCGGCGCCGGCCGGCGCACGGCGGGAATCGAGACGAACTGGAAGGCAGCGATGGTCTGCGGCCGGTGGTTTTCGACGATCTCGAAGTCGTCCTGCGTCAAGCCTTTCACTGTGCGGTCGTCCTTGTCGGTCACGACGACGTCGAGCTCGACGTAATCGACGCCGCCCCGGAACACGGAGCGGGGCGATGGCTGCTGCGCGAGAGCCGTGAGTGTGGCGCCGAGCAGTGCCGCGCCGACGGTGAGCGCCGGACCTCGATTCATGGCGTCCCCACAAGATACGCCAATCCGTGCGACCGGAAGGTCGGCGCGGTACTCTGGGGAAGTGCTGGCCTCTGATTTCGATTTCGAGCTGCCGGCGTCGCTGATCGCCCAGGAGCCGCGGCCCCGGGGCACGTCGCGGATGCTCGTCGTCGATCGGGCCGCCGGCGCGTGGCGGGAGACGACGGTTGGCGCGCTGCCGAGCTGGCTCGCGCCCGGAGACCTGCTCGTCGTCAACGACACGCGCGTGTTTCCGGCGCGCCTGCTCGGACGGCGCGATCCCACGGGCGGGGCCGTCGAGTGCCTGTTGATCGAGCGCGTGGACGACGGGCGCTGGCGGGCGCTCGTCCATCCCGGACAGAAGCTCAAGCCAGGAGCGCGCATCGTGTTCGACGACCCGGCGCGGGCGCCGGGTGTCGTGCTGCGCGCGACGATTCTCGAGCGCGAGTACTTCGGCAAGCGGCTGATCTCGCTCGACGCGGAGGGCGCGGCGTCGATCGATGCCGCGGTGGACGCGCTCGGACACGTCCCGCTGCCGCCGTACATCCACCGGCCGGATACCGAAGACGACCGCGAGCGCTACCAAACGATTTACGCGCGGGTGCGCGGGTCGGTGGCGGCACCGACGGCGGGGCTGCATTTCGATCGCGCGTTGCTCGACGCACTGGATGCGGCTGGCGTCGCGCGGACCGCGATCACGCTGCACGTCGGCTACGGCACGTTCAAGCCCGTGCGGGTCGAGCGCGTCGAAGATCATCGCGTGGACGCCGAGGCCTATGACATTCCGCCGGCGACCGCGGACGCGATTGACGCCGCGCGCCGTGCGGGCCGGCGGGTCGTCGCCGTGGGTACGACGACGACGCGCGCGCTCGAGAGCGCGGTCGACGAGCGCGGCCGGGTGCGTTCGGGCCCGGCGACGACGGAGCTGTTCATCGCACCCGGCTACGAGTTCCGGGTGGTGGACGCGCTGCTGACGAACTTTCACCTGCCGCGATCCTCGCTGCTCATGCTCGTGGCCGCCTTCGGCGGCCGCGATCTGATCCTGGCGGCCTACCGCGACGCCGTCGCTCGCGGCCTCCGTTTTTACAGCTATGGGGATGCGATGTTGGTGGGGACGGGGCTTTTTTCCACAGTTTCGGCCGATCCGGGGACGGAGGTCGGGCCGTAACCGCCCGACCTCCGGCCCCGGAAGGCCTTAAACTGTGGAAAAAAGCCCCGTCCCGATGAAACTCACCTACGAGCCGTTCGACCTGTCGCATGTCAGCACCTATCCGCTCGAGAGCCGGGCCAGCAAGGTCCGGCACGACCTCTTTGCCAAACCGTGGGCGCCAGAGTCCGGCATCGCCGGATGGATCGCGTCGCTGCCCAAGATCCTCGCGGCCGCCGACCTGACCGCTCTCGTCGCCTCGATGCAGCGAGCGCGGCGCGACGGGCGCGCCATCGTCTGGGGCCTGGGCGCGCATGTCATCAAGGTCGGACTCGGCCCCGTGCTCATCGACCTGATGGAGCGTGGCTACATCTCGGCCATCGCCCTGAACGGCGCCGGCCTGATCCACGATTTCGAGATCGCACTCGCCGGGGCCACCTCCGAAGACGTCGACGCCAGTCTCGGTCCCGGCACGTTCGGCATGGCCGAGGAAACCGGGCGCGACCTCAATCAGGCGATCACGAACGGCGCGGCGCGCGATCTCGGCCTGGGCCAGGCCGTCGTCGAACACCTGGCGCAGCGCGCGCCAAAATTCGCGTCGATCAGCGTGTTGTGCGCCGCTGGCCGCCTCGGCGTGCCGGTCACCGTGCACGTCGGCCTCGGCACCGACATCATCCACATGCACCAGGTCGCGTCCGGCCAGGCGATCGGCGCCACCAGCCTGCGCGACTTCCGGTACTTCACGTCGTTCGTCGCCCGGCTGGAACAGGGCGTCTACCTCAACTGCGGATCCGCGGTGATGCTGCCCGAAGTCTTCCTGAAAGCCGTGTCGCTCGTGCGCAATCGCGGCATCTCGCTCGACGGCGTGACGACGGTAAACTTCGACTTCATGAAGATGTACCGGGCCGAGACCAACGTCGTCCGGCGGCCGGTCGCCGGCATCGGCAAGGGCTATTCCTTCACCGGCCACCACGAGATCATGCTGCCGCTGCTGGCGGCCGCGCTCACGAGCGCGAGCTAGAAGTGTGAAGCTGGCTTCTCCCTTCCAACTTGACTATCATCGAACGTTGCGCCGGTGTAGCTCAGTTGGTTAGAGCATGCGGCTCATAACCGCAGTGTCCGGGGTTCGAATCCCTGCACCGGCACCATCTTCTTCTTGACCAGGCCTTTCGGGATGCGGGATCTCGCGCGCCTCGTGGCCGGCACCCTGAGGCGCGACGCCCTCGCGTCCGCCGACGATCGCATCGCCATCGCGGTGTCGGGCGGACCCGACTCGGTCGCCCTCGCGTGGCTCCTGCACGATCTCGCGCCCGCGATGGGCTTCAGGATCGCGGGCCTGCTGCACCTGCATCACGGCTTGCGCGGCGCGGACGCCGACGCGGACGAAGCGTTCGTCCGGGCGCTGGCCGGTCGTCTCGGCGTGCCGTGCGAGGTCGGGCGCGCGGATGTCGCCGCGCTGGCGCGCCGGACGCGCCGGTCGATGGAGGCGGCCGCGCGCGAGGCACGCTACGCGTTCTTCGAAGACGCGGCGCGCAGGCTGGCCGCGACACGCGTCGCGACGGGACACACCGCGGACGACCAGGCCGAGACCGTGCTCCTGCGTCTGCTGCGCGGCGCCGGCGGGCGAGGCGTCACGGGCATCCGCGTGAAGCGCGGCCCGTTCATTCGCCCGCTCCTCGAGTGCCGTCGCGCGGAGCTGCGCGCGTACCTGAGCGCGCGAGGCGAAGCTTTCCGCGAGGACGCCTCGAACGCGGACCGCGCGATCGCGCGCAATCGCCTCAGACACGAGCTTCTGCCGGTGATTGAACAGCTCGCGCCCGGCGGCGTGCGCGCCCTCGCGCGGCACGCCCGGCTGGCCGCGGACGATGAGTCGCTCCTGGAGGATTTTGCGGCCGCGGCGATCGAGCGCGTCGATTTTCACGTCTTATCTGGTGGCGCCGGTGTCCAACTGAATAGTGGGGCGCTGACCGCGCTGCCGCCAGCCCTCGCCCGACGCGTCATTCGTCGAGCGATGGAGGCGGCCGACCCGAGGGGCCAGGTGAGCCACCGTGACGTCGAAGCGATTCGCCGGCTCGCTGCGGCCGATAGAACGGACGGGCATCTCGACCTGGCAGGCCTCGGGGCCGACCGATGCGGCCGGCTCCTGCTGCTCCGGCACCTTGGCTCGGGCAGGGCAGTACCAGCCGCGTTTGCACGCGAGCTGACCCTGCCGGGCGAAGTGGCCCTGCCGGAAATCGACGCGACGATCGCCGCCCGTCGCGCGTCGAAGGATGTAATGGATGGGGATGTAATGAAGCATGCCATGGCGGGCCGGCGGACCGAGGCTGACGGGCAGGTCGCGATCGTCCAGGCCGCCTCGGTGACGCCGCCCTTCGTCGTCCGGACCCGGCGGCCGGGCGATCGATTCCGGCCGCTCGGGGCGCCCGGACGTCGCAAGGTGCAGGACGTGTTCGTGGACCGGAAAGTCCCGCGGGACCAGCGAGATCGCGTGCCGATCGTCGCCGACGCCGCGGGCCGGATCGTATGGGTGGCGGGCGTGGCGCTGGCGCATGAGTGCCGGGTCACGGCGCCCGAAGCAGGCGTGGTAATCTTTGAATTGAGACACCAGAAGTCAACAGCATGAATTCGACCCTGAAGAGCCTCCTGTTCTGGATGGTCATCGTCGTGATCGCGGCGTTGATCTGGCAGTTCACGACCAACTTCCAGCGCAACACCGACGAGATCACGTTCACCGACTTCATCCAGAAGGTGAACAGTAACCAGGTCTCGATGGTGACCTTTACAGGCACCGAAATCACCGGGAAGTACAGCGACCCGGGCGGCAAGGAATTCCGCACGTACATGCCGCCGCAGGGCGTGTACAACGGCCTGGCCAACGACCTGGATTCGAAGGGCGTGATCATCAAGGCCCGCCCCGAGTCCACGAGTCCCTGGGCGACGCTGCTGCTTTCGTGGGCGCCGATCGTGCTGATGATCGGCTTCTGGGTCTTCATCATGCGGCAGATGCAGAGCGGCGGGAACAAGGCCCTGTCGTTCGGCAAGAGCCGCGCGAAGCTGTCCTCCTCGACGCAGAAGAAGGTGACGTTCAAGGACGTCGCCGGCGCGGACGAGGCCAAGGAAGAGCTGCAGGAAATCATCGAGTTCCTCCGCGAGCCGCAGAAGTTCCAGAAGCTCGGCGGCCGGATCCCGAAGGGCGTGCTCCTGATGGGGTCGCCCGGCACGGGCAAGACGCTGCTGGCGCGCGCCGTCGCGGGCGAGGCGAACGTCCCGTTCTTCTCGATCAGCGGCTCGGACTTCGTCGAGATGTTCGTCGGCGTCGGCGCGTCGCGCGTCCGCGACCTCTTCGAGCAGGGCAAGAAGAACGCGCCGTGCATCGTCTTCATCGACGAGATCGACGCGGTCGGCCGTCACCGCGGCGCGGGCCTGGGCGGCGGCCACGACGAGCGCGAGCAGACGCTCAACCAGCTGCTCGTCGAGATGGACGGCTTCGAGTCGAACGAGGGCGTCATCCTCATCGCCGCGACCAACCGGCCCGACGTGCTCGATCCGGCGCTGCTGCGGCCCGGCCGCTTCGATCGCCGGATCGTCGTCAACCGCCCGGACGTGAAGGGCCGCGAGGGCATCCTCGCCGTCCACACCCGAAAGATCCCGCTCGCCGACGACGTGGAGATCAAGGTGCTCGCGCGTGGCACGGCGGGCTTCTGCGGCGCCGATCTCGCCAACCTCGTCAACGAGGCGGCGCTCAACGCTGCGCGCTACAACCAGAAGGTCGTCCGCATGGCCGACTTCGAGTTCGCCAAGGACAAGGTCCTGATGGGCTCGGAGCGCCGGTCGATGATGATCACGCGAAGAAGAAAAGCGCGTCACGGCCATCCACGAAGCCGGCCACGCCCTGCTCGCCGCGCTGCTGCCGCAACGCCGATCCGGTCCACAAGGTCACGATCATCCCGCGCGGGATGGCCCTCGGCGTCACGATGCAGCTGCCGATGGACGACAAGCACAACTACTCGCGCGACTACCTCAACGATCAGATCGCCATTCTGCTCGGCGGGCGGATCGCCGAGGAGATCACCAACGGCGGGCTGACGACCGGCGCCGGCAACGACCTCGATCGCGTGACCGAAGTCGCCCGCAAGATGGTCTGCGAGTGGGGCATGAGCGACGCCCTGGGGCCGCTCACGTTCGGCAAGCGCGAGGAGCAGATCTTCCTCGGCCGCGAGATCGCCAAGACGCAGGACTACAGCGAGGACACCGCCGTCGCGATCGACCAGGAAGTGAAGCGCTTCGTGATGACAACTACGACCACGCGCGCCAGCTGCTCACCGATCACAAGACCGTGCTGCTGAAGATCGCCGACGAGCTGCTCGCGCGCGAGGTCCTCGACGCCGATCAGGTCAGGCGTCTCGTCCAGGGGCTCCCCCTCGAAGAGCGCGTGCCCCCGACGACGCCCGTGTCCGACGACGCCGGCCGCCGCGAGGCCCCGGCCGGCCCCGGCCGGCCCGCCATCGTTCCGGCCATGAACAAGCCGGTCGGGCAGGAGTAGGGACGATCAGATCAAGTTTGAAGTCTGAAGTTTGAAGTTCGAAGTCAGAAGTACAGAATGCACGCGTGCGTTCCCACTTCGAACTTTGAACTTCGTACTCGTACTTCAAACTTCCAACTTCAAACTTCCAACTTGACTCTCGCTCCCCGAGCTAGTTTCTCGCTTTCTCTTCCAACAGGTCGGTCCCTCGTTCTCGGGGAGCGTACGCTCGTCATGGGCGTCGTCAACGTCACGCCGGATTCGTTCGCTGACGGCGGTGCGCGTTTCGATCCCGACGCCGCAATTGCGGGCGCCCTCGAGCTGGCGCGGGCGGGCGCCGATCTCATCGACATCGGCGCCGAGTCCACTCGACCGGGCGCTGATCCGCTGTCCGCCGAGGAGGAGCTGCGCCGCCTGCTGCCTGTCCTCGAAGGGCTGCGCGGGCGCCTGGCGGTGCCGATTTCCGTCGACACCTACAAAGCGCCGGTCGCCGAGCGCGCGATCGATCTGGGCGCGGTCATCGTGAACGACGTCAGCGCGCTGACGTTCGATCCCGCGCTGGCCGGCGTGGTCGCCAGGCGCCGGGTGCCGGTCGTGCTGATGCACACGCGCGGCCGGTCGCGCGAGATGTACGCACAAGCGGTGTACGCCGACGCCGACCGGAGAGGTCGTGAGCGAGCTGGCGGCCCGTGTCGCGGCGGCGGAAGCCGCCGGCATTCCGCGCGGCCAGATCATCGTGGACCCGGGTCTGGGTTTCGCGAAGCGTGCGGCCCACTCGCTGACCGTGCTGGCCCGGCTGTCGCGGGTCGCGGCGCTCGGCTGTCCGGTCCTCGTCGGGCCGTCGCGGAAGTCGTTTCTGACGGCGGCCCTCGGCGACGTGCCGCCTGACCGGCGCGACTGGGGAACTGCCGCGGCGGTCACCGTCGCCGTGCTGCAGGGCGCGCACATCGTCCGCGTCCACGACGTCGCCGGGACGGTCGACGTCGTGCGCGTGGCCGACGCGGTGCGTGACGCGGATCGCTGAGACCCGCGACGCGGACGGCTGAGACCGGCGCCGCACCCTGCGGCCGCCGGGCGCGCTTTGATACTCTGTGTCGGCGCTCATGAATCCGTTTTTCGCCCTGTTTCACCGGCCGGCCATGTCGTGGTGGGACGTCCTCGACATCCTGATCGTGTCGGTGCTGATCTACGAGGGGCTGAAGCTGATTCGCGGCACGCGCGCGATGCAGATGGCCATCGGCACGGCTGCTCGTCGCGCTCCTCTTCTACGGCTCGCAGGCTGTTTCCGCTGCAGACGGTCAACTGGCTGATCCGCAACCTGGTCGCCTACGCGGTGTTCGCGGCCATCGTGCTTTTCCAGTCGGACATCCGGCGCGCGCTGGCGCATCTCGGGCGCGCGCCGTTCTTCCGGTACTTCGCGCGGGCCGAGCAGTCGGCCGAGGGCATCGAGGAAGTCATCACGGCGGCCAGCCTGCTCGCGAAGCAGCGCGTCGGCGCGATCATCGTCTTCGAGCGCGAGATCGGGCTGCGCAACTACATCGAGAGCGGCATTCCGCATCGACGCGACGCTGAGCTACGACCTGCTCACGACGATCTTCCAGCCATCGACGCCGCTGCACGACGGCGCGGTGATCATCCAGGAGACGCGGATCGCCGCCGCGGCGTGTTTCCTGCCGCTGACCGTCAATCCGAAGCTCGACCGCGATCTCGGCACGCGCCACCGCGCGGCCATCGGCCTGACCGAGGAATCCGACGCCGTCGCCATCGTCGATCTCCGAAGAGCGCGGCGAGATCTCGCTCTCGACCCAAGGCCGGATCGAGCGGGGGCTCTCGACTGACGCGCTTCGTGCGCGCCTGCAGACGCTGATCCTTCAGCGGCGGCAGGTCCCCGAGGCCGCGCCGGCGATTCCCGGAGGGGGCCGCTGATGGCGTGGCATCCCTTCCGCAATCTGTGGCTCAAGATCGCGGCGCTCTTCATCGGCACGCTGGTCTGGTTTGCCGTCAGCGGCCAGCAAGTCGAGCGAACGGTCTCGCGCGTGCCGGTCGTCTATCGCAACGTCCCGGGCGGCCTGCAGATCACCGGCGATCTCACCGAGGTGGTGACGGTGCACGTGCGCGGCTCGGAGAATCAGATCTCGCGGCTGCAGACCGACGAGGTGAGCGCGGTCGTCGATCTCGAGGACGCCGAGGCGGGCCAGCGCAGCACGTTTCCGCTACGCACCGATTCCATCGCGGTGCCCGCGGGCGTCGAGGTGATCTGGGTCGATCCGTCCGAGGTCACGCTAACGCTGGAGCCGGCGGGCACGGCGATCGTGCCGGTCAATCCTATCGTCGATGGCCAGCCGGCCGAGGGATTCATCGTCAGCAACGTCGCGGTCGATCCGCCGACGGTCGCGATTGCCGGGCCGCAGAGCCGACTGCGCACGGCCACGGCCGCGACCACCGACCCGGTATCGATCGCCGGGGCCCGCACGACCGTCACCGCCCTCGTCACGGTCAGTCCGATGGACGCGGAACTGCGGCTGCGCGATCTGCGCGACGCCCGGGTCACCGTTACCATCGTTCCCGAGACGTCGGCGAACGCCCGTGTCATCGCCGGCCGGCCCGTGACGATGCGCAATCTGGGCGCCGGGTGGCAGGCGACCGCCGCACCCGCGGACGTCACGGTCACGCTGCGCGTCGCCGGCTCGCTTGGCGGCGGCGTGGACGAGCAACGCGTTGTGCCATATGTTGACTTGATCGGGCTCGGCCCGGGGCAGTACACGCTGCCCGTGCGCGTCGATTCCGGACCGGAGTTCACCGTGAGCGCAATCAGTCCGGCTGCCGTGTCGGTACGTATCCGTTGATGACACCTCCTAAGCTGTTCGGCACGGACGGCGTGCGTGGCGTCGCCGGAACTTATCCGCTCGACCCGCCGACGATCGCGCGGCTCGGCGCGGCCATCGTCCGCGCGCGGCCGTTTTCGCGCGCCGCGCGGCTCATCGTCGGCCGCGACACCCGCGAGTCCGGCGAGTGGATCGAGCGCGAGCTGGCGCGGGGCGCGGCGGCGGAGGGCGCGACGGTGACGACGCGCCGGCGTGATTCCGACGCCAGGCATCGCGTATCTCGCCAGCGCCTTCGACTTCGACCTGGGCGTCGTGATGTCGGCTTCGCACAATCCGTTCGGCGACAACGGCATCAAGGTGTTCTCGGGCCGCGGTGAGAAGTTCGGCGAGGCGGAAGAACGGGCGGTCGAAGCCACGATGGCCGACACGACCTGGTCGGTCGCCGGCGCCCGGGACGCGAATCTGCTGCACGACCACTTCCTGGACGCCTACATCGAGCACGTCCGCAAGATCCTGCCCGACGCCGGTCCGCTCGCGGGGGCGCGCATCGCCCTCGACCTCGCCAACGGCGCGACGACGTCCACCGCGCGAACGCTGTTCGAGCGTGTGGGCTTCGAGCTGGTGACGTTGGGCGATCGTCCCGACGGCCGGAACATCAACCTCGAGTGCGGATCGACGCACCCGGCGAAGCTCGCGGCGACCGTCGTCGCCGAACACTGCCGGCTCGGCGTCGCGTTCGACGGCGACGGCGATCGCGCGATCTTCGTCGACCACCGCGGCCGCATCGTGGACGGCGACGCCGTGCTGCTGATGCTCGGCCGCCACGCGCACCAGCGCGGCCGCCTCGCCGGACAGACGGTCGTCGCCACCGTCATGAGCAACGTCGGGCTCGAGATCGCGCTACGCAACCATGGCATCAAGCTGCTGCGCACGCCGGTGGGCGACAAGTACGTGATGGAGGAGATGGCGCGCGGCGGCTACGCGATCGGCGGCGAGCAGTCGGGCCACGTGATCCTCGCCGAGCATCTCTTGACCGGCGACGGCCTGGCGACGGCGCTTGCGGTGCTTCGCGTCATGGCGGAGACCGGGCTGCGAGCTGGCCGATCTCGCGAGCGAGCTCAAGACGCTGCCGCAGACGCTCGTCAACGTGCGTGTCGCGACAGAAGCGGCCCGTCCAGGACGTGCCGGAGATTCGCCGCGGCGATCGCGCGTGTCGAGGCCGCGCTCGACGGCCGCGGGCGGGTGCTCGTCCGCTACTCGGGCACCGAGCCGCTGCTGCGCATCATGATCGAAGGCGAGGACCAGGCCTCCGTGCAGGCGTGGGCCGAGGAGATCGCCGAGGCCGCACGGGTGCATCTGGGCTGACCGCATGATCGCGCTCTCCGTCAACGTCAACAAAGTCGCGACGCTGCGCAATTCGCGCGGCGGCGATCTGCCGAGCGTTGTCCAGGCCGTCGAGACGTGTCTGGATGCGGGTGCGCCCGGCATCACGGTGCATCCGCGCGCGGACGAGCGGCACATCCGGCGCGCGGACGTGCCCGACGTCGCGGCGGCCATCGCACGGCACAACGCGAACGGCCGCTCAGCGGAGTTCAACATCGAGGGCGACCCGCGTCCGGACTTCCTCGATTTGGTCCTCGACGCGCGGCCGGACCAGTGCACGCTCGTGCCGGTGGCACCCGGCGAGATCACGAGTCAGGCGGGCTGGCCGCCGGACACCTCCGAGGCGCTGCTGCGCGAGGCGATTGGCCGCCTGCGCGCGGCGCGTATCCGCGTGAGCCTCTTCGTGGATCCGGAGCCGGAGCCGGTGCGCTGGGCGGCGCATCTCGGTGCGGATCGCGTCGAGCTCTACACCGAGCCGTTCGCGCGCGCCTTCACGCAGGGCGATCGCGCCGCGCGCGAGAGCCTCGCGCGCTACGTCTCCGCGGCCGAGCTGGCGCACCGCCTGGGGCTGGGCGTCAACGCGGGCCACGATCTCGATCTCGACAACCTCGTGCTCTTCCGGACCCTGCCGCATCTGGACGAGGTGTCGATCGGCCACGCGCTCATCTCCAAGGCACTGTGGATCGGCCTGGCGCCGGCGGTCCGCCAGTACCTCGCGGTCCTCGGGGGGTATGATGAAGGCTCGGCCGGCCAGGCGCCGGCCACGCGGTCATGAAGCGCGACTCCCTCGTGTTCACGCTGGCTGGCATGTTCTTCGGCCTGCTCGTCGGCTGGATTCTCGGCAGCCAGCAGGCTCGTCCGGCAGCGCCCCTGGCCGCCTCCGGCGCCGCGCCCGGCGGAGCGCCAGCGACCTCCGCTTCGCCTGGCGGGACCCAGGCGCCGCCGCTCGACACGCAGAAGGCCGCGGCGCTCGAGCTGGCGGCCAACAGTCAGCCGTCGAACGCCGCGGTGCGAATTCAGCTCGCCAATCTCTACTTCGACGCCGAGCGTTTCGATCCCGCCGTGCCGTGGTACGAGGCCGCGCTTGAAGCTCGACCCGCGCAACGTCAACGCCAGCACCGACCTGGGCGTCTGCTACTACTACACGAATCAGGTCGATCGGGCGCTGGCGCAGCTCGACTACTCGCTGTCGATCGATCCGAAGCACGCGAAGACGCTGCTCAACCAGGGCATCGTCCGCGCGTTCGGCAAGCAGGATCTGGCGGGCGCCGCGCAGTCCTGGCAGAAGGTCGTGGACGTCGCGCCCGACAAGCGAGGAAGCGCAGCGGCGCAAGCAGGCGCTCGACGGGTCTGAAGTCCGCGCACCCGGGTCTCGGCGGCGGTGATCAGGGCGGCACCGGGCGCGGCGGAGAGCGACCGTGATGGGTCTGCTGGTCTGGCTCGTTCGCGTCATCCTGTTCACGTGCTGTTGAGCTTCGTGCTGGCCCTCATCGGCGGCGATCTTCGGATCGGCCTCGCGGCGCGCGCCGGTCCGCGCGGCCGCGCCCGGCGCCGCGCCGCCGCCGAGCGATCGGGCGGCACACTCGTGCGCGATCCGCAGTGCGGCACGTACATTGCCGAGAGTCGCGCCGTTCGCGCCGGCCAGCGACGGCGACACGCTGTACTTCTGCTCGGACGACTGCCGCGCGCGCGTACCTGCCGGCGCATTCGGCCGCGCACTCCGCCTGAGACTCGATGGATCTCGATCAGCTCCGCGCCGACATCGTCGAAGTCGGCCGCCGCCTGTGGGTGCGCGGTTACGTCGCGTCGAACGACGGCAACATCAGCGTCCGCGTCGGCGACCCGACCGCCTGCTGATGACGCCGGCGAGCGTGTCCAAGGGCTTCATGACGCCGGACATGATGGTCGTCACCGATCTCGACGGCAAGGTCGTGTCGCGCGGCGCCCGGCCGCAAGCCCTCGTCCGAGATGCTGATGCATCTGGTCGCCTACCGGCAGCGGCCGGACGTGCGGCGCGGTCGTGCACGCGCATCCGCCGCTCGCCACCGGGTTTGCGGTGGCCGGCATCCCGCTGGACCGCGCGGTCCTCGCCGAGGTCGTCACGACGCTCGGCAGCATTCCCGATCGCCGAGTACGGCACGCCGTCGACGCAGGAGCTGGCGGACGCGGTCGCGCCGTACGTCAAGGCGCACGACGGCCTGCTGCTCGCCAATCACGGCGCGCTGGCGCTCGGCACGGACCTCTTCGCGGCGTACTACAAGATGGAGACGATCGAGCACTTCGCGCGCATCAGCCTGGTCGCGCGGATGCTCGGCCGCGAGCATCTGCTGTCGCGCGAGGAAGTCGACGCGGCTGCAGGCGCTGCGCGGCACGTACGGCATCGCCGCGCCGGCGCCCATCTGCCCGGATCCGGCGCCGGGCGACGCGGACGATCCGACGTGCCAGGTCGTCGTCGCGCCGTCGGCGCCCGGGCGAGCGGCTGGTGCCCGACACGAGCGTCGCGAGCGGCTCGGGCCGCGTGTCTGTAGGTACGGACGGGGAGATTCGGCTAACATACGCGCCAGCTGACGGCGCTCATCGACGAGGCCGTCAGACAGCTCGCAGACGCGGCAAGTCGCTGAATCGGTCTGACGGAGGCATCAGCAATGGGCGAGGCGCTCGGAATGGTCGAGACAAAGGGCCTGGTCGCGATGATTGAAGCGGCCGACGCCATGGTCAAGGCCGCGAAGGTCACGCTGGTCGGCTGGGAGAAGATCGGCGCCGGCTACGTGACCGCCATCGTGCGCGGCGACGTCGCGGCCGTGAAGGCCGCGACCGACGCCGGTGCCGCGGCCGCGCGCCGCGTCGGCGAGCTCGTGTCGGTCCACGTCATCCCGCGCCCGCACGCCAACCTCGAGGACGTGCTGCCGATCGGCAAGGCCGTCAAGGGAAGTTAGAAGGTCGAGGACGGCCGAGGTCCTCGATGCCTGTCACACTGGCATGCTCGCGCAAAGTCGTCGGCACGGTCGTCGCGACGCGCAAGGACGAGCGGCTCGTCAGCAACAAGCTGCTCGTCGCGCGGCCCGTCGATCCGTCCGGCAAGCCCGAAGGCAACTACCTCGTCGCCGTCGATACCGTGGACGCCGGTTTCGGCGAGACGGTGCTCATCGTCAGCGGCAGCTCCGCGCGCATGGCGGCGGGGATGAAGGACTGTCCCGGTGGACGCGGCGATTGTCGGCATCGTCGATCACGTCGACGTCGCGAACGGACTGAGCCGATGCAGATCGCGCGCGTCATCGGCGACGTCGTGGCGACGCGTCAAGGACGCGAATCTCGTCGGGCACAAGCTGCTCGTCCTGCAGCCGGTCACGCCCGACGCGAGCCGCCGGCCGCACGCTCGTCGCGCTGACGCCGTCGGCGCCGGCGTCGGCGAGCACGTGTTCTTCGTGCGCGGCCGGAAGCGGCGTTTCCGTTCTATCCCGGCCGAGCCGCCCGTCGATGCCTGCGTCGTCGGCATCGTCGATCACTGGGACGTCGGAGTAGCCCTGATGCAGATCGGCGCGTGATCGGCACGCTCGTCTCGACGCAGAAGCACCGCAAGCTGGAGGGCGCGAAGCTGCTGCTCGTGCAGCCGCTCACGCTCGACGACCAGCCGCGCGGGCATGCCGCTGCTGACGATCGACTCGGTCGGCGCCGGCGTCGGCGAGAAGGTGCTGATCGTGATCGAGGGCCGGGCCGCCGGCGACGCGCTGCGGCAGGAAGGCCGCGCCGGTGGACGCGGCGATCATCGGCATCGTGGACCGGCTCGATCTCGGACGCCGGCTGCGATAAGCTGAGACGAGCGATGACCGACGACGAACTCCGCGCGATCGTGCGCGACGCCGTTCAGCGTCACCTCGGCGGTCGCGCGTCCGTGTCTCCGGCGCCGCCCCGTCGCTCCGCTGCCGCCGTCCGACGATAGCGCGCCCTGGCGCCAGCATCCGAGCCACGTCCAATACCTGACGCTCGTCAACGTCGGCGACGCCTGCGTCATCGAGCCGACGGTCGAGTGCAACCACTGCGGCTACTGCAAGTCTCACGGGCATTAGTCGGGTACGTCGGTACGCCGGGTACGCGGGTACGCGGGTACGTCAGGTCCGTGGAACGCGCTGGCGCTGGCCAACGTCGATTGACGGGGTACGGTCGGGTACGCGGGTACGTCAGGTCCGAGGAACGCGCTGCGCCAGTCAACTTCTTCGGACTGACCGGAGATCAGGTTCCTTTTCGCCCGACGTATCCGACCGAAGAGCCCTTACCAAAAAAGATGATGCGAATGCAGGTTCCTGGGACCTGATGTACCGGCGTACCGCGTACCCGACGTACCTGTAAATTAGAGGACGTGTCTCCCGTAATTGTTCTCAAAGCTCTCTCCCGCGCCCTTCGCGAAATGGACGAACCGGCCGTCGAGAAGGTCAGCCGCGACACGCGGGAGGATCCGTTTCGCGTGCTGATCGCGACGATGCTGTCGGCGCAAACGAAAGACGCCGTGACCCATGCGGCGTCCACGCGCCTGTTCCGCGTCGCGCGGTCGCCAAAGACGATGGCCGCGCTGCCGGTCGCGCGTGTCGAGAAACTGATCTATCCCGTGAGCTTCTACCGCGTGAAGGCCCGCCACGTGCGCGAAGCGTGCCGGCAGATCGTCGAACGCTACGGCGGCCGCGTGCCCGACACCATGGACGAGCTCCTCACGCTCCCGGGCGTGGGGCGGAAGACGGCCAATCTCGTGCTCATCCTCTCGCACGCGAGCCGGGACAACATCTGCGTGGACACGCACGTCCATCGGCTGGCCAACCGGCTCGGCTGGGTAAAGACGAGGACGCCCGATCAGACCGAGCAGGCCCTCTACCGCGTGCTGCCGCGGCGGTGGTGGCCGAAGGTCAACCTCTATCTGGTCACTTGGGGGCAGAATGTATGTCATCCGGTCTACCCGCGCTGCCGGGCCTGCGTGGTGGGCCGTCTCTGTCCTAGAATCGGGGTCACCCGGGAGGGGCGATCCTAGCGGCGCCGGCCCACCGCGCGGTCCGCAGGTTGCGTTCCGGTACGGGAGGAGGGCGTATGAAGATGCGGGCGATTGCAGTGACGCTGGCGCTGACGGCCGCCGTGGCGGTCGCGGGGACCCAGGCGCAGACCAAACCGGCCCAGCCGGCCCCGGCAGCCGGGACCGTGCTGATCGCCGAGACGGTGAAGGGCACCATCGAGATCGAGCTCTACGACAAGGACGCGCCGAAGTCGATCGATCACATCCTCGCGCTCGTCCGGCGCGGCTTCTACCGCGGGCTGCGGTTCCACTGGGTCCGAGCCGGCCGTCATCCAGATTGGCGATCCCAGGTCGCGCAACATGGCGCAGCAGAACTCGTGGGGCGAGGGCGGCAGCGGGACGCGCGTCGGCGTCGCCGAGTTCGGCAAGCGGCCGTTCGAGCGCGGATCGGTCGGCATCGCGTATCGAGCCGGCCAGACCCGACCGACGCCGACAGCCAGTTCTTCATCTGCAAGCGCGCCGAATCCGGCGCTCAACGGCAAGTACACGATGATCGGCCACGTCATCAAGGGCATGGACGTCGTCGACAAGATCGAGCGCGCCGACATCCTGAAGGTGCTCTATGTCAAAGGTGAGACGCCCAAGTAGCGCGATCGCCGCGCTCTCGTGCGCGGTGGCGCTGGCCACGGTCGCGACGACGCTGACTCGGGCGGCGGCGCCGTCGCCCGTGATCGTGCTCGACACCGCGAAAGGGAAGATCGAGATCCAGACGTTCGCGGCCGACGCGCCCAAGAGCGTCGCGCAGATCGTCAGGCTCGTGCAGCAGAACTTCTACCGCGGGCTGCGCTTCCACCGCGTGGAGAAGGGCCTCGTGCAGATTGGCGATCCGCAGACGCGCAACGTGTCCCTCAAGAACCTGTGGGGGACCGCGAGCAGCGGGCACCCGATTGGCGTGGCGGAGCTGTCCAAGAAACACTCGCACGTGCGCGGCGCCGTGGGCCTGGCGCATCCCGATCCGGGATCGGCCGCGTACGCGGACAGCCAGTTCTACATCATGAAAATCGCCAATCCCGCGCTCGACGCCCGGTTTGTCGTCATCGGCCAGGTGACGACCGGCATGGACGTCGTCGACAAGCTCGAGGTCGGCGATGTGCTGCACCTCGCGACGATCAAAGGGGCAGGCCAGCCGTAGCCACGAGGCCCGCGAGCGCCGGGTAGCGCGCGATCATCTCGGGCGGGTAGTCGCCGGGCAGCGGCTGGCCCAGCTCGTGCTTCAGCACCGCCGCGTTGGCCACGGCCTTGGCCGAAAAGTGGTTGTTGAAGTACACGAGCACGCGCTTCTTCACGGGCGCCGCCGCCTGCGCGGCCGTCGCAAAGGGCTGCAGCTCCTCGGGCGAGTACAGGTAGTCGTAGCGATCTTCCGCCTCGTCGTGCTCCCACCAAGCCGCGGCGTTGCGCCCGTGCAGCCGCGCGTAGGCCAGCGGCGCTGCCGGGTCTTCGAGACCGTCGATCGACTGCCGAATCGAGCTGTCGAACTTCGGCTCGTCGATCAGCACCCAGGCCGCGCGCGCGGACGCGAGCTGGGCGCGCGTGGCCTTTGCGGCGTCGCTCCACGATCGATGCCGCAGCTCGACCGCCACGGGGTAGCCAGCGAACGCCCGCAGCAGCCAGTCCAGGTAGGTCCGCATGTCCGGCTCGGCGTGGAAGCTTGGCGGGAACTGCACGAGCAGCGCGGCCAGCCGCCCGGCGTCGGCGAGCGGGTCGATGCCGCGCCGGAACTGGTCGACGTCCGCGCGCGACAGATCCCAGCCGGTGACGCCCGCGCGCGAGAGGTACATGTCCGGGTGCGTGAACTTCTGGTACAGCTTGACGGCGAAAAGGAAGGTGGACGCCGTGCGCCGGATCCAGCCTTCGCTCTGTGCCGGCTCCGGCACGCGGTAAAACGTCGAGTTCACCTCGACGGTGTCGAAGCGCTCGGCGTAGTAGGCGAGCTCGTCGAAGCCCTTCGGCCGACGCGACGGGTAGAACACGCCGTTCCAGGTGCCGCGACCGGTGGGGTAGTTCCAGCCGGACGTACCGACGTGAATGGCCATGCGACCAGTATCCGATAAAGTTCGAAGTTGGAAGTTCGAAGTTGGAAGTCAGAAGCCGCCGAACTTCTGGCTTTTGACTTCTGACTTGATCACAATTCATCAGGTGCTGACGGTCTACGAGATCTACGCGTCCATCCAGGGCGAATCCACGCACGCAGGCCGGCCCTGCGCGTTCGTGCGGCTGGCCGCGTGCGACCTGCGCTGCCGCTGGTGCGATACGCCCTATGCTTTCACGGGGGGGCGCAAGATGTCGGTGGACGAGGTCGCGGCCGAAGTCGCGGGTCTGTCCTGCCGGCTCGTCGAGATCACCGGCGGCGAGCCGCTTCTTCAGCGGGACGTGTACCCGCTCCTCGACGTGCTGCTGAACGCCGGACACGAAGTGCTCGTCGAGACCGGCGGCCACGTGCCGATCGACGAGCTGCCCGACGAAGTCGTGGCGATCGTCGACGTGAAATGTCCCGGGAGCGGGGAAGCCGCGAAGATGCACTGGCCGAATCTCGATCACGTCTCGTCGAACGATGAGGTCAAGTTCGTCATCGCCGATCGCGCCGACTACGACTACGCGAAAGACGTTGTCGGGCGCTTCGACCTGACCAGTCGCGTCGGCGCCGTCCTGTTCTCGCCGGTCCACGGCGAGCTGCCGCCGAGCGACCTGGCCCGGTGGATTCTCGACGATCATCTGCCCGTCCGGCTCCAGATTCAGGCCCACAAGTACATCTGGAGCCCGGAGGCGCGGGGCGTCTGATGACGCGCGCCGTCGTGCTGCTGTCGGGCGGCCTCGATTCGACGACCGCCGCCGCGCTCGCGCGGCGCGAGGGCTGGGAGCTGTACGGCCTGACGGTCCGCTACGGCCAGGTGCACGCCCACGAGCTCGAAGCCGCGCGACGCGTCGCCAGCGCGCTCGGCTTCGTGCGGCACGTCGAGCTCGACGTCGATCTGCGGGCGTTCGGGGGATCGGCCCTCGTCGGCGACGGGGCGATTCCCAAGGATCGCGATCTCGACGCCGCCTCGCACGGCCTCACCCATTCACCCATTCACCCATTTCCCCCTTCCCCCATTCCCCCATCCACTCATTCCCCCATTTCCGCGATTCCGACGACGTACGTCCCCGCCCGCAACACGGTCTTCCTCGCGTTGGCGCTTGCCTGGGCCGAGGTCCTCGAGGCCGAGCGCATCGTGATCGGGGTGAACGCCCTCGACTACTCCGGTTATCCGGACTGCCGGCCCGAGTTCATCGCGGCGTTCGAGTACCTGGCGACCCTGGCGACGCGCGCAGGGGTCGAGGGCCATCCTGTCCGGATCTGGGCGCCCCTTCAGGACCTGACCAAGGCCGGCATCATCCGCGTGGGCGCTGAATTGGGTGTGGACTACGGGTTGACGCACAGCTGTTACGACCCGGGACCGGACGGCCGGCCCTGCGGCCACTGCGACAGCTGCCGGCTTCGCGCCCGCGGGTTTGCCGAGGCGGGCCTTCCGGATCCGCTGTTGTCACAACGCCGCTGACCGCTCCAAAATAGCCGCGATTGTGGCTCGCCCGCTTCGCGAACAGCTCGCTGTCGCCACACTGCTCCTGCTGATTCCCGTCAGCGGTGTGATGACCTGGGCTGCCGGCCGGACCTACAGCGAACAGGTCGGCCAGCTGCATCAGGAAGCGGACCGCCTGGCCTCGGCCATTGCCGCCCATATCACCGAGAGCCAGCGAACCGATGAGGCGGCCCTGCGCGCGTACCTGAGCCAGGTGCAGTTCGTCGACGGCGCCGAGGTGTCGATCCTCGACCGGGCCGGTCGTCAGATCGTCAGCCTGTCGACCTCGAATCGCGAGGTCGAGGAGCGGGCCTACGGCACGGTATCGATTCCCGAATCCGGCTGGACCGTCAGCGTCGCGATCCCGACGTCGGTCGCCTGGTGGCGCGCCGGTCCGATCTACCGCCGCACCATCGGCATCACGGTCATCGCGACGCTCGTCATGCTGGCGCTCGAGTTCGTCTTCCTGCGCCGCTGGCTGCCGTCGCTCGTGCATCTGGAGCGCACGGCCGATCGCGTCGGCGCCGGCGACCTCAGCCCGCTGCCGCACGAGCTGATGCCGTCGCGCGAGCTCGAGCACCTGCGCGACGCGTTCGCCGTGATGGTCGAAAACCTGCGCGAGGCGCGGGAGTCGATCGCGCGTCAGGTGGACGAGGAGCGGCGCATCCGCCACGAGCTGGAGCTGCTGCAGCAGCAGTTGATCCGTCAGGAGCGGCTCGCCGCGATTGGCGTGCTGCTGTCGGGCATCGCGCACGAGCTGAACAACCCGCTGCAGGCCATTTCCGGATTCGCGGAATTGCTGCAGCGGGAGCCGGATCTTCGCGCCGACGTGCGGGCGGACCTGGGGCTCATCAAGAAGGAAAGCGGCCGGGCGAGCGCCATCATCCGCAATCTGTCGCGCTTCAGCCGCCAGCAGAGCTCGAAAGCGAGTCCCGTGTACCTGCGCGACGTTGTCGCGTCGGTCGTCGAGCTCCGCCAGCGTCGCTTTCAGGAGCAGGACATCACGCTCGACGTGGACGACCAGTCGAGCCAGCCGACGCTGGCCGTGCTCGCCGAGCTCCAGCAGGTGCTCCTCAACTTCGTCATCAACGCCGAGCAGTCCATCGCGTCCACCGAGCCTGCCGAGCGTCGCATCGCGATCCGCACGCGCGATAGCGACACGGGCGTGGCGGTCGAGGTCGAGGACTCCGGGCCGGGCGTGCGGCGCGAAGACGAGTCCAAGCTGTTCCAGCCGTTCTTCACGACCAAACCGGTTGGCGAAGGCACCGGCCTTGGTCTCTCCGTGAGCTACGGCATCGTGCGATCCTACGGTGGCACGATCGGTTACCGGCGCGGCGAGCGCGGCGGCGCGCTGTTCCACTTCGAGCTGCCGATTGCCGCCGAGTCACACAAGACGGCGTAGGATCGGGCATTGGGCATTGGGCATTGGGCATTGGGCACTGGGAATGCAGTACCCAGCACCCGATCACGATCATGATCACCGACCGCCTCTACTACCGCGACTCCCTGGTCACCGCCTTCGACGCGACCGTCGTCGAGGCCGGCGACGATCACGGCCGCTCGTTCGTCGTGCTCGATCGCACCGCGTTCTACCCGACCTCCGGAGGCCAGCCGTTCGACACCGGCACGCTCGGCGGTACCCGCGTCCTGGACGTCGTCGATCGCGACGACGGGGCCATCGCGCACGTGGTGGAGCAGGCGATGGCCGCCGGCACGGCCGTGCACGGCGAGGTGGACTGGCCGCGCCGCCTGGACCACATGCAGCAGCACACCGGCCAGCACGTGCTGTCTGCGGCCTTCGATCGACTGTTCGGCGTCCGGACGACGAGCTTTCATCTCGGCGCCGAGACGTCGACGATCGATCTCGCGCGCGAGGTCACGCCGGCCGAAATCGAGCGGGCGGAGCAGGCGGCCAACGCCGTCGTGTGGGACGACCGGCCCGTCGTCGTCCGCTTCGCGACGGCCGAGGAAGCCGCCGCGTTGCCGCTGCGCAAGGAGCCAACCCGGACGGGGCCGCTCCGTCTGATCGAGGTACCCGACTTCGATTTGTCGGCGTGCGGGGGCACGCACGTCGCGCGGACCGGGACGATCGGCTTGATTGCGGTCGCCGGCTGGGAGCGCTTCAAGGGCGCGTCGCGAATCGGTTTCGTGTGCGGCGGGCGCGCGCTGGCGTCGCACCGCGCGCTGCGCGACGTCGTGATCGCGGCGACGCGCGTGCTGTCGGTCGCGCCGGCCGAGATCGCGCCGTCGATCGAGCGGCTGCGCGCTGACGCGCGTGACCAGGGCCGGACGCTCCGCCAGCTGCAGGAAGAGGTGGCAGCCGCCCGCGCGGCGGGAATGCGCGCCGCGGCAGAAACTCTTGGGGGGGTCCGCGTCGTCTTACAAGAAGTGACAGGCTGGGACGCTGCTGCGCTGAAGTCGCTGGCCCTCGCCGTCGTGGCCGAGCCGGGATTTGTCGTCGTGCTGGTCGGCGGCGGCCAGCCCGCGCCAGTGGTCTGCGCGCGCTCGTCGGACGTGACATTCGACGCGAGCGCCTGGCTCGAACGCGCCGCGGCGGAGTTGGGCGGCCGCGGCGGCGGGCGGCCCGGAGCTGGCGCAGGGCGGTCTTCGGGCGCCGGCCGGCCAGATCCTGGCCTTCACTCGTCATACTCTGGGGTAGAGCCGCGATCGGCGCCGGCGCGATTGCCGGCGGTCGAGGTGGCTCGGTAAGCTACAATCGCGGTTCCCGTGCTCGAGTCGCTGTTCCGATTCCTGTTCAAGTACCGAACGGCTCGTCTTCGAGCAAGGATCGTTTGTATTGGGCGCCACGCGGTCGATGTGGACGGTCGTGGCCATCGCCGCGGCCGTGTCGCTGTACGCGCTGTGGACGTACCGGTCGCTCGCCTCGGTGCGGGGGCGCGATCGGCTGACGCTGCTCGCCATCCGCGTTCCGCTGCTGCTCGTCGCGTTGTTCGCGCTCCTGCGTCCGACGCTGCTGCTGAAGGTTGCCGTCCCGCAGCAGAACTTCGTCGGCGTCCTCTCGACGACTCGCGCAGCATGCAGGTGGCGGACCAGAACGGCAAGCCGCGCGGCGATTTCGCGCGCGATCAGCTCGGCCGCACCGACGGCCCGCTGCTCACGGCCCTGGGCAAGCGCTTCGTCCTGCATCTGTACCGGTTCTCGTCCTCGGCCGAACGCCTCCAGTCGTCCGGCGACCTCAACTTCCAGGGCACCGCGACGCGTCTGGGCGAGGCGCTCGACCGCGCGCGCAACGAGCTGAGCGGACTGCCCGTCGCCGGGCTCGTCATGGTGTCCGATGGCGCCGACAACTCCGAGGCGACGCTGGACTCGACGATTGCCGCCCTCAAGGCGCAGGCGATGCCGGTGTTCGCCGTCGGCGTGGGCCGCGATCGGCTGACCCGCGACATCCAGCTGACGCGCGCCGAGACGCCCCGCCGCGTGCTCAAGGGCTCGTCGCTGGTCGTGGACGTCATCGTCACGCAGGTGGGCTACGCCGGCGTGAAGGTGCCGCTCACGGTCGAAGACGCCGGCCGCATTGTCAGCATGCAGGACGTCACGCTGCCGGCTGATGGCGAGTCGCAGACGGTCCACGTGCGCTTCAAGGTCTCCGAGGCCGGTCCGCGGATGTTCCGCTTCAAGATTCCGGTGCAGGCGAGCGAGGAAGTTCCGCAGAACAACCAGCGCGATGCGCTGATTGATGTGTACGACCGCCGCGAGAAGATCCTCTACCTCGAGGGCGAGCCGCGGCCCGAGCCGAAGTTCATTCGTCTGGCCGACTGACGAGGACGACAATCTCCAGGTCGTCCTGCTCCAGCGCACCGCCGAGGCGGGCGTGAATTCGCCGGACAAGTACCTGCGCCTGCACGTGGACAATCCCGAGGAGCTGCAGAACGGGTTTCCGACGACGCGCGAGGAGTTGTTCCGGTATCGCGGGATCATCCTTGGCAGCGTCGAGGCCAGCGCGTTCACGCCCGAGCAGCAGCGGATGCTGGCGGATTTCGTGGACGTCCGCGGCGGCGGGTTGCTCGCGCTCGGCGGCGACGCGTCGTTCGGCGAGGGCGGCTGGGCGGGCACGCCGCTCGCCGAAGTCCTGCCCGTCGTCATCGAGCCGGGGCGCAAGAGCGCGCAGCCCGCGCTGACCGAGCTGGTCGTGCGCCCGACGCGTGCGGGCCTCAATCATCCCGCGACGCAGATCACGGACAAAGACGCGGACGCGCCGGCCAAATGGCGCGATCTGCCGCCGCTCACGTCGCTCAACCCGATCCGCGAGGTCAAGGCGGGCGCAACGACGCTGCTGACGGGCCTCGACAGCTCCAACCGGGAGCAGGTCGTGCTGGCGTACCAGCGGTACGGGCGCGGCAAGGCGCTGGCGCTGACCGTCCAGGACACGTGGCTGTGGCGGATGCACGAGAAGATGGCCGTCAACGACCCGACGCACCACAACTTCTGGCAGCGCCTGACGCGGTGGCTGGTAGACGGCGTGCCCGATCGCGTGATGGTCTCGGCCGCGCCCGACCACGTGCAGAAGGGCGAGCCGATCACGATCACGGCGCAGGTGGACGATCTCGAGTACAAGGGCATCAACGACGGGCGCATCACCGCGCACGTCACCGCGCCCTCGGGCAAGGTCGAGGACCTGCCGATGGCCTGGACGGTGAAGCGCGAGGGCGAGTACACCGCCACGTACACGCCGGCCGAAGACGGCATCGCCAAGGTCGTCGTCGGCGGCACCGATCGCGAGGGCAAGGACGTCACGCGCGGCACGGCGTCCGTCCGCGTCGCTCCGAGCGACGCCGAGTACTTCGATGCCGCGATGCGCGCGCCGCTGCTCAAGCGCGTGGCCGAGGAAACCGAGGGCCGGTACTTCACCGCCGCGCAGAGCAACGAGATCGTGGATGCCATCACCTACAGCGGCAAGGGCGTGACGGTCGTCGAAGACAAGGAGCTGTGGGACATGCCCATCATCCTGCTCCTGCTGCTGGGACTGATGGGCGTCGAGTGGACGTTCCGAAGGGCGAAGGGGTTGGCGTGATCATGACTGTCAGACGACCGCGATCGGTGCTCACCCTGGTGCTGGCGATCTTCGCCGGCGCCACGGCGCTCGCGCAGCGCGGCGGGTACCGCCCGACGCAGCTCGTACTCGGGAAACGTGCCCTACGACGGCAAGTTCGTCTTCGTGCGCATCAGCTATCCGTGGTTTGGCGGACGCGGCGCGCCATGGGCGCACGACTACCCGGCGGGCGAGCGGCACTTCACGCGGATCCTGAGCGAGCTCACCGCGGTGCCGCACCCACACCGACGAATCGAGCATCATGAGCCTCAGCGACCCGGAGATCTTCAAGAACCCGGTCATCTACATGGCCGAGCCGGGCACGTGGTCGATGACCGACGAGGACGTCAAGAACCTGCGCGCCTACCTGCTCAAGGGCGGCTTCCTGATCCTCGACGACGACCGGTACAACCACTGGGCGAACATCGACCTGCAGGTCAGCAAGGTGTTTCCCGAGGGCCGGTGGGTGGAGCTCGACGGAACGCACCAGGTGTTCCACTCGTTTTTCGAGATCGATCATCCGGAGCAGATCCCGCAGTACTACGATCCGCCGCCGCCGCACTTCCTGGCGCTGTTCGAGGACAACAACCCGAACAAGCGGATGCTGATCCTCTGCAACTACAGCACGGACATCTCCGAGTTCTGGGAGTGGTCCGACACGGGCTACAAGCCGATCGACGAGAACAACTGGGCCTACAAGGTCGGCATCAACGAGTTCATGTACGGCATCATTCACTAGGCACGACGCCGTTTCGAAAGGGGACGTTGTGGATTCCACGCTTCAGCAGACCGTTCGTATGGATTCGCCCGAGGACATCGCGCTCGCCGACAAGATGAACGCCGGCCGCAAGCGGATCGAGTCCGAACTCGCCAAGCTGATCGTCGGGCAGACCGACGTCGTCCATCAGGTGCTCCTGACGCTGTTCGTCGGCGGCAACAGCCTGATCGTCGGCGTGCCGGGCCTGGCGAAGACGCTGCTCATCCGCACGCTCGCGCAGGTCCTCGATCTGAAGTTCAACCGCATCCAGTTCACGCCCGGACCTGATGCCGTCGGACATCACGGGCACCGACATCATCCAGGAGGACGCCAGCGGCAAACGGCAGATGGTGTTCGCGCCCGGCCCGATCTTCGCGAACATCGTCCTGGCCGACGAAATCAACCGCACGCCGCCCAAGACGCAGTCCGCGCTGCTCGAGGCGATGCAGGAGCACCGCGTGACGATCCAGGGCCGGACCTACGTGCTCGACGAGCCGTTCTACGTCTTCGCGACGCAGAACCCGATCGAGCTCGAAGGCACGTATCCGCTGCCGGAAGCCCAGCTCGACCGCTTCATGTTCCACATCGTCATCGAGCACCCGCCGGAGGACGAGGAATACAACGTCGTCCGGACGACGACCGCGGTGCTCGATCCGAAGTTCGAGCGGCCGGTGACCGGTGCGGATCTCATGGCGTTCCAGAGCCTCGTCCGGCGCGTGCCGGTCGCCGAGCCGGTGATGCGCTACGCGCTCCACCTCGTGCGGACGAGCCGGCCGAAGGCGACGAACGCGCCCGACATGGTCAAGAAGTTCGTGGCGTTTGGCGCGAGCGTCCGCGCCGCGCAGTACCTGATGCTCGGCGCCAAGGCCAACGCGCTCACCGACGGCCGTTACCACGTGAGCTTCGACGACATCCGCGCGCTCGCGCACCCGGTCCTGCGGCACCGCGTGCTCACCAACTTCCGCGCGGAGTCCGAAGGCGTCACGAGCGACGCGATCGTCGACGAGCTGCTCAAGACGGTGCCGACGCCGAGGAGCGGGATGTAGAAGAGCGGGCCTGATATGGAATCCTCCTCCTCCGCCATGCCCGGCGCCCGCTTCGTGGATCCGCAGGTCCTCGCGCGGATCCGCAACCTGGAGCTGCTCGCGCGGACCGTCGTCGACGGGTTCATCAACGGCCTGCACCGCGCGCCGTACTTCGGCGCGTCGATCGACTTCGCCGAGCACCGCGGCTACGTCGCGGGCGACGACATCCGTCGCGTGGACTGGCGGCTGTACGCGCGCACCGACAGGTACTTCGTCAAGCAGTACGAGGCCGACACCAACGCCAATTTCGTCGCACTCCTGGACGTCTCGAAGTCGATGAGCTTCGCCAGCCGCGGCATCACGAAGCTCGAGTACGCGTCGTACCTGGCGGCGTGCCTCGGCTACCTGTCGCACAAGCAGCGCGACCGCGTCGGCATCGTGACGTTCGACCAGGACGTCGTGACGTACGTGCCGCCGTCGGCGAAGCACTTCAACGTCATGCTGCAGACGCTCGACCGCGCGAGGGCCGAGCGCCCGGGACGCATCCTCGAGCCGCTCGGCCGGATCGCCGAGCACTTCAAGCGCCGGAGCATCGTCGCGCTGATCTCCGACCTCTACGAGGAGCCCGACGCGGTGCTCGAGGCGCTCAAGCCCTACAAGTTCCTCGGCAACGATCTCGTCGTGTTCCACGTGCTCGATCCGGCGGAGATCGACTTCCCCTACAACGACGCGTCGCGCTTCGAGGATCTCGAGAGCGGCGAGGAAGTGCCGGTCGTGCCGGAGTCGTTCGCCGATCAGTACCGCGAGATGATCCGCGCCCACATCGACGCGTTCACGACCAGGTGCGCCGAGGCGCGGATCGACTACATGCTCCTCAACACGTCGCGGCCGCTCGACGACGCGCTGTTCACCTATCTCGGCAACCGCGAGCGGTTGATGCGGGTGCGCTAGACCATGTCCTTCCTGGCACCGCTGTTCTTCGTCGGGCTCGCCGCCATCGCCGTGCCGATCCTGGTGCACCTGATCCAGCGCGAGCGCAAGGACATCGTGCAGTTCCCGTCGCTGATGTTCATCCGCCGGATCCCGTACCAGTCGGTCGAGCGGCGGCGCATCCACAACTGGCTGCTGCTCCTGCTGCGCGCGGGCGCGATGGCGCTCATCGTCGCGGCGTTCTCGCGGCCGTTCCTGAAGGAGGATCCCGTGAAGGCGGCCGCGGCCACGACCGGCGCGCGCGAAGTCGTGATCCTGCTCGATCGATCCGCGAGCATGGGCTACGGCGACCACTGGACGCGGGCGAAGGCCGAAGCCGCCAAGGTCGCGGACGGCCTTGGCGGGCAGGACCAGGGCACGCTCGTCCTGTTCGCCCGGAACACCGAGGAGACCATTCGCGCGACGTCGGATCGCAGCCGGCTCACGGCCGCGATCAACGAGGCCAAGGTCACGTCCGACGCGACGCGCTACGGGCCCGCGCTGCGGCTGGCGCAGACGCTGCTCGGCCAGTCGCAGCTGCCGCGCAAGGAGATCTACCTCATCACCGACTTCCAGAAGACCGGCTGGGAGCGGCAGGAGGACATCCGCCTGCCCGAGGGCGCGACGCTGACGCCGGTGTCGGTCGCCGAATACGAGACGTCCGATCTCTCGGTGTCGTCGGTGGCGCTGCCGCGCACGTCGTTCTCCGGCGAGGAGCGCGTGACGCCCACCGTCGGGCTCACCAATCGCGGCAGCGAGACGTTCACCAACGTCAACGTCACGCTCGAGATCGACGGCCGCCAGGTCGGCAGCCGGCCGGTGACCGTCGGACCGAACACGTCGGCGTCGGTGACGTTCCCGCCGCTCACCGTGTCGGAAGCGAACATGCAGGGCACGGTGCGGGCCGGCACGGACAAGCTGCCCGCCGACAACGTCTTCCAGTTCGTGCTGTCGCCGAGCCGGCCGATCTCGGTCCTGATCGTGCAGGCCGAGGGCGCGGCGGGCTCCAGCGATTTCATCACGACGGCGCTCCTCGGCAACACGCCGCCGTTCAAGGCCGACGTCCTCGGCGTGTCCCGCGTGACCCCCGCGTCGCTCGACCACCGGTCGGTCGTGATTCTGAACGACGTCACGTCGCTGCCCACGCAGTTCGACGATCTGCTGAAGCGCTTCGTCGAGCAGGGCGGCGGGCTCTTCGTCGTCACGGGCGAGCACACGCCGTGGTCCGGGGACGCGCCGCTGCTGCCCGGCACGCTCGGCGCGCCGGTGGACCGCACGACGGGCGTGGGCGGCACGCTCGGCTTCCTCGACTACAGCCATCGCATCTTCGAGCAGTTCAAGGATCCGCGCCAGGGCAATTTCGCCACCGCCCGGTTCCTCCGCTACCGATCGCTGCAGCTCGGCCCGACCGATCACGTGCTCGCGCGCTTCGACGACGGCGCGGTGGCGATGGCCGAGCGGCGAGTCGGCTCGGGGCGCGTGATCGTCTTCACGTCGCCGCTCGACGACTCGTGGAACGATTTTCCGAAGAAGACGATGTTCCTGCCGATGGTGCACGAGACGATGACGTATCTGGCGCAGTACGACGAGCCGCAGCCGTGGTACACCGTCGGCAGCATGCTCGACATCGGCGTGCCGGTCGCCTCGCTCGTGCGCGAGGGCAGCGTCAGCGACTCGAACGGGCCGGGACGCCGCGCGACCGGCGTGGTCGTCTCGCCGTCCGGCCAGCAGGCCACGCTCGGCGACGGCGGCGCGCCGTCGATTGAGCTGGCCGAGCAGGGCTTCTACTCCGTCCGGATGCAGGGCACCGGCGCGCGCCGGCCGTTCGAGGCGGCGGTCAACCTGGATCCCGCGGAGTCGGACCTGGTGCCGCTGGAGCCGAACCAGTTCGTGGCGTCGGTGACGGGACGCGCGGCGGTGACGCCGGCCGGGCAGTCGCTCGAACACCCGGAGCTGACGCCGCAGGACGTCGAGAAGAAGCAGTCGTATTGGTGGTATCTGCTCGTGGCCGGCGTGCTGGCCCTGCTGGTCGAGGCCGTCCTGTCGAACCGGCTGTCGGCCAGATTTGCGGCGAGATTTCAGCAGCCGGCGCGGGGCTGACCCGCACCGAACAATTGCCGGGAACCCGGGGTGAGCGTAAGCTCTAGAAACAGGGGAGTCACGTCCATGGCTGCAGCTCCGACTGGCAGGAGTCACCGCGAGGAACTCGTCGGCGTCATCCGTCAGGTCCGCAACCGCTGGCGCATGAAGCTGGTCGTTCGAGGCGCCATCGTCATCGTTACCGGCGCGCTGGCCGCGCTGGCGCTCGCGTCCTACGGCTTGCAGGCAACCAAGTTCAGCCCCGCCTGGGTGACCGGGCTGCGCGTGGCGGTCTGGACGGTGTTCGCCGTGCTCGTCGCGATCTGGCTGCTGCGCCCGCTGCGCCGCCGCGTCAACGACCAGCAGGTCGCGCTCTACGTCGAGGAGCACGAGCCGTCGCTCCAGGCCGCGATCCTGAGCGCCGTCCATGTCAGTCAGTTGAGCGACGCCGGCACCGGCGACGTGCCGCCGGTCATCGTCGATCGCATGATCGAGCAGGCGGTCGAGAAAGCGCGCGCGCTCGAGGGCGGACGCGCGGTCGGACGCTTGCACCTGAAGCGCTACGGCGTCGGGCTGGCCACAATCGCCGGCGCGGCGTTCCTGCTGATGCTGTTTGGCCCCGAGTTCCTGCGCCAGGGCGCGTCCGCGCTGCTCAACGTGAGGCAAACGGCCGAAGCCGCAAGTCCCTACGCCATCACCGTGCGGCCGGGCGACATGACCATCCCGCGCGGGTCGGACCAGACGGTGACGGCGAGGCTCGCCGGATTCCGGTCGAATGACGTCGCGCTGATGGTGAAGCCGGAGGGCGCGCCCAAGTTCGATCGCGTGCCCCTGGTCGCGAGCGCCGATCCCGGGACGTTCGAAGGCATGCTCTTCGACGTCAAGAAGCCGATCGAGTACTACGTCGAGGCCGACGGCGTGCGGTCGCCGAACTACAAGATGAAGATTGTCGAGCTGCCGGCGGTGGCCAAGCTCGAGCTCGAGTACGTCTATCCGGCGTACACGGGTCTGCCGCCGCAGAAAGTCGAATCGGGCGGCGACGTCGCCGCGCTGCGCGGCACGGAAGTCCGGGTGAAGGTGACGCCGACGATGGCGACGCCGGCCGGACAGCTGCAGCTCGACCCGGGCGCGGCGTCGGGTCTTGCGGCGCAGACCGATGGCACGCTCACCGGCAGCTTCAAGATGGACAAGGACGGCTTCTACCACATCGAGCTGGACGGGCCGCACGGCGAGAAGGTTGCCGCCTCGCCGAAGTACACGATCGACGTCATCGAGGACCAGCCGCCGACGGTCTCGTTCGAGAAGCCGAAACGCGACACCAGCGCGAATCCCGATCGAAGAAGTCTTCGTGCAGGCGCGCGCCGACGACGACTTCGGCGTGAAGCAGCTGGACTTGATCTACTCGGTGAACGGCGGCGACGAGAAGACCGTGACGCTCTACGGCAAGACCGCGAAGCCGATGCCGCAGGTGAGCGCCGGCCACACGGTCTACCTCGAAGAGCTGGGCGTGAAGCCCGGCGACTTCGTCTCCTACTACGCGAAGGCGTACCGACACCGACACCGTGCAGGGACCGAAGAGCGCCGATGAGCGACATCTACTTCGTGAAGATCCGGCCCGTTCAACCAGAACTTCCGCCAGGCCCAGTCGCAGGGCGGCGGCGGAGGCGGGGGCGGCGGCGGGCAGCAACAACGAGGCGGGCGCGCTCTCCGAGCAGGAGCGGCAGATCATCTCGGCGACGTTCAACGTCGAGCGCGATCGCAGCGAAGATGCCGGCCGACAAGTTCAAGGAGAACACGGTGTTCATCGGCCTCTCGCAGGCGAAGCTGCGCGAGCAGGTCGAGGAACTCGTCGACCAGATGCAGCAGCGGCTGGGCGGCGACGAGAACTTCCAGCAAGATCGCCGAGATGCTGCCGAAGGCGGCCGACGAGATGAAGACGGCCGAGGAGCTGACCTCAAGAGCCACAAGACGAAGGAGGCGATGGCGCCCGAGCAGCGCGCGCTCAAGCTGCTGCAGGACGCCGAGCAGCTCTACGAATGATCGAGGTCCGCCAGGGCGGCGGCGGCGGAGGCGGGGGCGGCGGCGGGCAGATGGCCGAGGACCTCGCCGATCTGTTCCAGCTCGAGCTCGACCGTCAGGCGAACCAGTACGAGACGCAGCAGCGCGCGAGCAGCAGCAGGCCAATCAGCAGATCGACGAGCTGGCGAGCAGCTGCGGGAGCTGGCGCGGCGCCAGCTGCGCAGGCCGAGCAGCAGCGCCAGCGCGGCCGGCAGCAGAGCGGCCAGGGTGGCGGCGGCGGGGCGGCGCAGCGCGCAGCTCGCGGACGAGGTCGAGCAGGCCGCGCGGCAGCTCGAGCAGCTGCGGCGCAGATGGAGCAGCAGGGCCAGCAGCGGCAGGACCTCGCCGACGCAGCGCGCCGGCTCCAGGACGCGGCGAACGCCATGCGCCAGGCCGCCGCCAACAGCGACGCAGAGCGGCGGCGCGCAGGCGCGACCAGGCGCTCCAGCAGCTGCAGGAAGCCCAGCGGCTGCTGCAGCAGAACCAGCACCCAGCGCGTCGGCGAAGGCGTGAAGGACGCGCAGCGCAAGGCGGACGAGCTCGGCGCGGCAGCAGAAGGACGTCGCCCAGCAGGTCGCCGGGCTCGATCAGGCGGGCGGCGCAGAAGGACGCGAAGATCCAGCAGCTCAAGCAGCAGAAGGACGACATGAAGGGCCAGGTCGGCCAGCTCGAGCAGCAGATCGACCAGCTGGGCCGCCAGACGCTGACCAACAACCAGCGTGACGCCGCACGGAAGCTGCAGGAAGCCGCGGGCGTCGATCCGCGACCAGATGCTGAAGGAGAAGATCGAATACTCCCGGAAGCGATGGCCAGCGGTTCCGAGTACTCGAAGCCGATCGAAAACGAGATCGGATCGAATCTGGATTCACTGCGCCAGAAGCTCGGCGAGGCCGCCGCGGCGGTCGACAAGGCGGAGCAGGGGCAGGGCATCAGCCGCGCGCTCGATAAGGCGACGAATCTCGTCCGCGGAGTCGAGTCGCTGAACGAGCGATTGAACCAACAGCTCGGTCAGCAGGGCCAGCAAGGTCAGCAAGGCCAGCAGGGCCAGGGCCAGCAAGGTCAGCAAGGCCAGCAGGGCCAGGGCCAGCAGGGCCAGGGCCAGCAAGGTCAACAGGGCCAGCAGGGCCAGGGTCAGCAAGGTCAACAGGGCCAGCAAGGCCAGCAGGGCCAGGGCCAGCGAGGTCAACAGGGCCAACAAGGCCAGCAAGGTCAGCAAGGCCAGGGTCAGCAAGGCCAGCAGGGCCAACAGGGGCAAGGTGGCCAGGGTGGCCAGCAAGGTCGGCAGGGCCAGCAAGGCCAGCAGGGCGACGTGAGCCGAGGCAACGGCCAGCCCCGGGACTCGCTGAGCGGCAACCCGGCGACTCCAGGCAACGCGAGCGGCGACGCGCGGCCGGGGCTCTCCCGCGGCGATGCCCGTGACGTTCGCGATTCCGCCCGCCAGCTGGCGAACGACGCGCAGAACCTGCGGCAGCTCATGCAGCAATCCGGGGCGAATCAGAAGGATTCTGCAGTCGGTCGACGAGATCGCCAAACTGCTGCGCGGCATGGACAGCGACCGCGCGGCGGGCGACCCGCAGGGCCTGCAGCAGCTGGCGGCGACCGCGCTCGACAAGCTGACGAAGTTCGAGTGGGATCTCCGCAAGCGGGTTGACACGTCGAACGACGCGCTCTACGTCCCGGGATCCGAGGATGTGCCCTCGAACTACAAGGACCTCATCGAGCAGTACTACCGTGCGCTCTCCAAGAAGAAGAGCGGAGGGGGGAAGTAGACGAGGGGTTCTCCGGGGTTCAGCGGGGGCGGTGAGGTTCGACGAGGGCAGAAAAGGTTCGCCGGAGGTTCACCCCGTAGACCCCGTAGACCCCGTAGAACCCGTAGAACCCGTAGAACCTGTAGAACCTGTAGAACCTCGACAAGTCTCGCTCTGTGTCCTTTGATCCCTCCTCCCTCTTCATCGAGCTCGTCGTCAGCAGCGTCGGATTCGTCCTGCTCATCTACGGCAAGAAGCAGCAGCGCTGGCCGCAGGCGGTCGCGGGCCTGTTGCTGATGGTGTACCCGTACTTCGTCGAGAACTGGGCGGCGATGGCGGGTATTGGCGCCGTGATCTGTGGCGGCCTGTGGTGGGTGGTGCGGGCAGGGTACTGATATTCGCAGGGGTTCTACGGGGTTCTACGGGGTTCTGCGGGGTTCTGCGGGGTTCTGCGGGGTTCGACGGAGGAGGATCCGAGTTCGGAGGGTTCGCTGGGCACGACGAGGTTCAATCGAACCGGACCGAACCCCTTCCGGCCCATCGAACCTCACGGCCCCCGTAGAACCCCTCAGAACCCCGACCTCAGCCCTTGCACGGTGATGGGCTCGTTTCTCCGACCTTGGACATCAGCTCGTCCTGCTGCGCTTTCAGTCGCTTTGCGGTGTCGCTGTTCGCGATCTGGTTGGCCAGCACCTTGGCAACAGCCGCGGTCATCTGCTGGATGGCGGCCTCGTCCGCGTCGGTCGCCGCCACAGTCAAGAACCTGTACGCCGCCCATCTCGTCGAACGACTGGAAACCCCATTGGACCCGGCGCGGTGGATTGCAGGGGTTGTTCGGGTTGTCCGCGGAGTTGTCGTACACGACGGTGACCTCTACCTTCGTGCCCTTCGGCAGGTAGATTGGCTCCTTGTAGAAGTACCGATCCTGCCAGTTGAAGCTCCAGTCCGGAATCCACAGCAGCGTCTGCGTCGTCTTGTCCGGGAACGTCGCGACGGCTTTGATTTCCTTACCGAGGTAGTGCGCGTGAGCCATCACCGCATAGGCGCGCATGTTCGCGAAGACGTTGAACGTGCCCTTGAGCTCGTAATGCTTCTCGCCGGGGGGAATGTCGATCCCCGAGAGGAAACCGAACAGGCCGGGCGCGCCCATCTCGCGGATCTTGTGCGCGGGCGCCGTGGGTGTGAAGTAGATCCCCACTTTCGATCGCTCCTGCTCGGGCTTGCCGGTCGGATGCAGGTGCAGCTGGAGGATGAAATCCGAGTCCTTCGCCAGCGGCCATGCGAGGCCCTCGGGTAGGAACCGGGGCGTCGCACCGACGACCCAGCCGCCGAGATCGCCCGACGGGGCGAAGCCCGGCACGAACGCGACCGGCATGAGCCCGTTGAATCCCGGCCGGCTGTCCTTCCGAAGCGAGGCCGTCGAGCCGCCGCGCACGTACGAGAAGAGGGCGTGATGGACGACGCGTCTGGTGCCGGGACGGAACTCGATGGCGCGCACCCACTTGTCCTCGGCGAGGGCGGTGGGGATCGCGAAGTTTCGGTAGATATCCGGGCCGTCCGCCGGCACGTCGAAGGCCTCGGGCATCTCCAGGACGAGATCGGGGGTGCCGAGCTGCCATCCGTCCGTGAACTTTGGCACGGGCGGCATCCTGGACAGATCGCCCCGCGGGAGGCCGGCCTTCACCCACGCGGCGACATCCGCGATTTGCTCGTCGGTGAGTCTCCGCTCGCCCACGAACTCCGTGAAGCCGTGCGCGGCGCGCCACGGCGGCATCTGCCGGGACGCCGTCACGGCGGCAATCGTGGTCGCATGCCTGGCGACGTCGTCGTACGACAGCAGCGGGAACGGCGCGACCTCGCCGGGGCGGTGGCAGGAGACGCAGTTGTCGAAGATGATCGGCGCAATCGTCTCGCTGAAGGTGACGGGGGTGGCCGGCCGCGCCGGCGTCTGGCGCGTCCAGACCGCGCGCGCGCTGGCGGCGACGAGCGCGACCACGAGGACAAACGACAGGCGCTTCATGACGTGCTCCTCGCTGGCCGTGACGGCGCCGGCCGGCCCGGCGCATGTCGCGGCGTGTTGTCGATAGTCTAGGCATTATTGTCGATAGTCGAGGTATCATTGTCAACCGGACCGCCGCCATGCCGAAGCCCGCCGATTTGCTGCAGGGCACGCTCGACCTGCTCATCCTCAAGACCCTCACCCGCGAGCCGCTGCACGGCTGGGGGATCTCGAAGCGGATCCAGGACCTCTCCGACGACGCGCTGTCGGTGCAGCAGGGCTCGCTGTACCCGGCGCTTCACCGGCTCGAGCACCAGGGCTGGGTGCTGGCTGAATGGAAGGAAACCGACCTCGGCCGGCCGGCAAAGTTCTACCGGCTCACCCGTGACGGCCGCCAGCAGCTCGACCGCGAGCTCGAGACCTGGAAGCGGCTGTCCACCGGCGTTGGACTCCTCCTCAAGCGGGCCTGACGCACGTGACCCTCCGCCGGCTCGCGCGAATCGTGCGGCACCGGATCGCGTCGATCGGACGGCCGGCGCGGCTCGATCGCGACGTCGCGCGCGAGCTGTCGTTCCACCTGGAGGCGCTCGAGCGTGAAGGCGTCCAGGCGGGCCTGTCGCCCGCGGAGGCGCGTCAGGCGGCTCGGCGCGCCTTGGGCAACGCCGCGGTCCTCCAGGAGGAATGCCGCGACCAGCGCGGCGTCCGCTGGTGGCATGACGGGCTGCAGGACCTGACCTACGGCGTGCGGATGCTGAGGCGCCAGCCCGCGTTTGCCGCCGCCGCGATCGCGTCCCTGGCGCTCGGCATCGGCGCGAACGCGGCGATGCTCGGCGCGATCGACGCGGTGCTCGTCCGGAAGCTGCCGTTTCCGGAGGGCGAGCGGCTCGTCGTCATTCATGCGGCTCGCCGCGATCAGCCAGATCAGGCCGGCGGCGTGTCGCTCGCCGACTACCGCGACTGGTCCGACCGTCAGCGTGCGTTCCAGTCGCTGGGCCTCGCAATGCCCTGGCCTGCGGACATCGGCGTTGGATCCGGCGGCGAGCCCGCGGAGCGGCTGCTGGGCGCCGTGTTCACGCCCGGGATGTTCGACACGCTGGGCGCGCCGGCGGCGATTGGCCGCACGTTCACCGAGCAAGAGGGGCGCCTCGGCGACGCGGCGCGCGTGATCGTCATCAGCGACGGCCTCTGGCGGAGTCGGTTTGGCGGCGACCCCGGCGTCATCGGCCGGACGATTCGCGTCGACCAGCTCGACCGGACCGTGATCGGCGTGATGCCGCCGGCGTTTCAGTATCGCGACGCGCGCGCCGACTTCTGGCTGCCGCTCATCGTAGGCGAGCGGCGCGGCCTGAATCCGTCGCGTCTGTTCGGGATGGTCGGGCGGCTGAAGACCGGCGTCTCGATTGACGACGCGCGCGCGGAGTTCAGGGCGTTGGACGTCCAGCTGGCCGGCGAGCGGCCGGACGTGCACGCGGGTTGGGCCGCGCAGCTGACGCCGCTGCGTGTCGCGATGTACGGCTGGACGCTCAAGCCGCTGCTGACGCTGCAGACGGCGGTGAGCGTCCTGCTCGTCCTCGCCTGCGTCAACATCGCCGTCCTGCTGCTCGTGCGGGGCGCGGTGCGCGCGCCGGAGATCCGTCTTCGCCTCGCGCTCGGCGCCAGCTCGGGCCGTGTGATTCGCCAGTTGCTGCTCGAAGGTGCCCTGCTGTCGGCGGCCGGCGGCGCCGGCGGCTGTCTGGTGGCGTGGGCGGGCCTTCGCGCGCTGGGAGCCGCGATGACGCCGCCGGTCGGCGCGCCACGCGTTCCCGATCTCACGCTCGACGCGCTCATTCCCGGTGCCACGGTGGCGCTCGCAATCTCGAGCGTGTTGGCGTTCGGCCTGGCGCCGGCCTTCAGTGCCATTCGGCGCGCCGGCAGGCGTTCCGGAGCGTCGTTGATTGACGCACGACCGGGGCGATCAGTCGCGGCGCTCGTGACGATCGAGCTGGCGCTGGCGTCCCTCCTGCTCGTCGGTGGGGGGCTGCTCGTCAGAAGCTTCGCACTGCTCGCTACCCGCGACCTCGGCTTCGATCCGGAGGGCCTGATGACCTTCGACTACCGCGCCCCGGGGCCCGCCGCCAGGCAAATCGGAGAGTACGAGGGCTATCAGTACTTCGACATCAATCCCGCACCGGCGCGGACGCTCGAGCACATCTTCGATCGGCTGCGAGCAGTCTCCGGGCTCGACGCCGTCGCGGGGAGCACCCATCCGCTGCTCGACAGTCCGACGACTGCCGTCGTGCCGGTCGGGTCGCCGCTGCGCACGGAGGTGGCGTACGAGATCGTGACGCCGGGATTTTTCACGGCGTTGAAGCCAAAGGGTTTCCGCGGGCGTGATTTCGGGAAGGCCGATCGCGTCACGACCCCATGGGTCGCCGTGGTGAACGAGTCGGCCGCGCGGCTGCTGTGGCCAGGACGCGACGCCATCGGGCAGCGGCTCACGCTCGACATCGTTCCGGAAGAGCAATCCCGCGAGGTGATCGGCCTCGTGCAGGACCTGCCGCTGCAACGCGCGCAGATCGGCGCGCGCGCCGTCGTGTACGCGTCGCTTCTGCAGCAGCCCTCGAGATACCGCGCGCCGTGGGCGACCATGCTGTCGCAGATGAACTTCATCGTACGCGCGCGGGGCAATCCGCTGGACGTCCTGCCGGCACTCAGGGCGGCCGTGGCGGAAGTGGAGCCAACTCGTCCGATTGGATCCGCGACCGTCCTCGGCGACCTCAGCCCGTTGATGCGCGACAGGCGTTCGTACGCCGTGACCATGGCGCTGTTCGCCAGCGTCGCGACGCTCTTGGCCGCCATGGGCGTCTACGGCGTCGTAGCGCGTGCGGTGACCGAGCGCACCCGTGAAATTGGCATCCGGCGCGCGCTGGGGGCGACGTCGAGCGACGTCGTGAGGCTGCTGGGCCGCAGGATGACGTGGCTGGCCCTAGCCGGGGTGGCCGCCGGCCTTGTCGTCGCGTTTGCCCTGGCCCGTCTCCTCGCCTCGCAGCTCTGGGGCATCACGCCCGGCGATCCGGCGACCTATGTCGGAACGATGGTGCTCGTCATCGCCACAGCAGCGGCGGCCAGCGTGATTCCCGCGCGGCGGGCGCTCACAGTCGATCCGAGCCGGACGCTGCGGGAGGAGTAGGAATAACGGCGGGTTCTGAGGGGTTCTTCAAGGGCGGTGAGGTTCGACCGGGAGAGAAGAGGTTCGATGGGGTACGGGGACGGCGAAACTTATGGTGCGTTCGTTGCAGCTGCCGAAGCCACGGTACCCTCTGGCCGTCGAACCCGCCCAATCTGTCCCCGTCGAACCTCATTGCCCCCGTCGGACCTCATTGCCCTCGTCGAACCTCATTGCCCTCGTCGAACCCTGAGAACCGCACATTGGCCTCACTGTCCGACCAGTCGCGCCAGCGCTTGCTCCACCACCGCGTCGATCTCGCGGCTCGGCGCGGTGAAATGATTGACGATCATCGAGAACACGAGTTTCTCGTGTGACGCGGTCTCGAGATAGCCCGAGAGCGATCGCACGTTGGCGATCGTCCCCGTCTTGGCCTCGACGTTCGCGTCGAGCACCGTGCCCTTCATGCGCGACGAGAGCGTGCCGTCGTGTCCCGCCACCGGCAGCGCGGCGACGAACGGGCCGCGCAGCCTCTGGTCCTCCCAGACATGGCGCAGCAGCGTGACGATGCCGCCCGCGGTCAGGTAGTTGTACCGGGAGAGGCCGGAGCCGTCGTACATCACGTAGGAGTCCGGCGGAATCCCCCAGGCCGTCAAGACGTCGCGGACCGCGCGGCGCCCGCTTTCGGGTGAGCCGGGCTGGCCGGGCGCGCGGCCGAGCGCCTTGAAGAGACACTCGGCGTAGAAGTTCTGACTCTCCTTGAGCCAGTATCCGGACAGCGCCGACAGCGTCAGCGATTGTCTGGTCGCGATGACGCGCCGCGGGCCCGCAGACGGCCCTTCGGCGACGTCGTCCAGGTCCCACGCGCCCCCCGTCACGGCGACGCCGCGATCGGCGAGCGCCAGCCGCAGCGCCTCGACGAAGACGCGCGTCGGGTTGTCGATCGAGGCGGTCTCAACGACCGTCTTGCCGCCAGCCGGGACGGTCCCGCTCAACGCCAAGTGCGGGCTGCCCGGCAAGCGCGCCAGGTTCACGTCCGCCGACGACTTGGCGTCCCCGGTCGTGACGTGGCTCGCGATGTCGAGGAGATGGCCAGGCGGGGATGCCTCCATGCGCACGGGATCGCCCGCGGCGGCGCCCGGCCACAGACGAATGACGGCGACGTTCTCGTTGTAATTGAGGCCGCCGGCCGGCGCCGCGTAGCCGTCGGCCAGGTAGTCCCACGCCCAGCCGGCGCCCAGATTGGCCTGATCGAACACGTGGTCGTCGCCCAGAATCCGGCCGTCAACCCGCGTGATGCCCGCCTGGCGGAGCGCGGCGGCCCACTCGCCGAACAGCGGCGCAGGGCCGAAGTCCTGTCCCGCAATCGACGGATCGCCTCCGCCGACGACGACCAGGTCGCCGTGGAGCACGCCATCGGCGATCGTGCCGGCGGCCTCGAGCCTCGTCTCGAATCGAAAATCCCAGCCGAGCCGTTCGGCCGCCGCTGCCAGCGTGAACAGCTTCATGTTCGAGGCGGGCATGACGAGCGACGCGGCGTTCCGCTCGTAGATCACGCCGGGCCGCGCGAGCGATTCGACGCGCACGCCGACGAGCGCGCGCGCGAGTACCGGCGCGCTGAAGATGCGATCGAGATCGGCGGTGAGATCGGACGGCGCCACCCCTGGCGCCGCCGCCGCGAGCAGGGCGGTGCAGGCCGCGGCCGCGCTGGCGGCGAACGTCCCGCGGGTCACTTCGCTCCGGTCAGCTCCTTGAGCTGCGCGAGCACCTTGTCGTAGTCCGTCGTCGAGACGATCGCGGCGCCGCTGTCGCCCTGCCGGATGGCCTGCACGGTGTCGCCCGTCTTGCGAAACGTGACCTTCTCTTCCTTCGGCGACGTGGCGTCGCCGAAGCGGGCGACGACGACGAGCTCCGATCCGGTCGGGGACGGCTTGTCGGCGAACTTGTCCGCCCGGAGGTTGGAGAAGCCGCTCAGGATGTCGGTGACCTTCGTCTGATCGACGTCCTTTTCCGTCGGCTTCTTGAGCTTCCAGGTGTCCACCGGCTCCGGCGTCGTCGTGGGGGTCGGCGTCGGCGTCGGCGACGCGCCTGGCGTGGTCGTCGGCTTGGGCGCCACCTTCTCCTTCGCGAACGAGTACGTCTGGCCGTCGAGCGTGAAGTCGATGCTTTGCGCGGTGAACGAGCGGAACTCGAAGACGTCTTTGACGCGCAGGTCGTCCGGCTTGCGTTCGAGGCCCGTCGCGAAGCTCGCATCGACGGTGAAGACCATCGTCGGCCGCGACAGATCGCGTGCGTACACGGCGGTGTCGTCTTTTTTGCCGCCGATCTCGAGCGTCGCCTTGGACGATCCGGCGCCCAGCGTGGCCGTGGCCTGCGGCTTGTCGAAGCCGAACTTCTTCGTGTCGGCCGCGCTCAGGGCGGGGGGTGGGCCGGCGGCGGGCGTGACAGGCTCGATGGCCTTCATCCGGGCCTGCGCGAGCTGACCGACGATGCCGTCCACGGTGCCGAAGTCGGCCTTGGCGCTGACGGGCGCCGTGAGCCGCCACTCATCGGCCTTGCGGGCGAGCGACACGGTCGGCGTGGTCGTCGACTGGAGCGTGATCGCGTCGACGCCGTCGCGCTGGAACTTGAGCACCGTCTTGTCCCGGAGGTCGAACGGTGTGCGATTGAGCGAGTCCCCGTTGAACGCGGAGATGAGGAACAGCTTGGGCTGTCCCTCCACGCGCGCGTACAAATCCGCGCCGGTCGGCGTCTTGTCGCCGACGTTGAGGCGGTGGAACGTCGAGTCGCCGGCGAGCTTGAACGCCACGCTGTACTTCGCCGGCTCCAGGCCGAAGTCCTTCACCGACGCCGGGTTGTCCTCGACGACGCGGTTGACCTCGAGCGACTCCAGCGTGGACACGAGCGAGCTGACGGTGGACGCGTCGGCGTCCATCGCCTCGGGCGCGACGATCTGCCAGTCCGTGCCGTTCTTCTTGATCGTCGTCGTCTCGCCGGACGCCGCGTGGACCTCGATCGTGTCGATCTTGCTCGTGTCGGCGGTGAAGACCTTGTCCTTCTTCGGCGTGTCCGACGGCGTGCGCTTCGACTCGACGAAGTAGATGTAGGCGCCCAGTCCGAGCGCAATCACGAGCAGGATCAGAAACGACCGTCCGCCACGCATGGCTTTGTCCGCCCTTTCAGGTTAGCGCCGCTTCCACCACACGCGGAACGCGTTGACGAAGAGCAGGCCCGGGATGATGAGCAGCGACACCCAGTAAAGGAACATGCCCTGATCGGCCGTCAGCGTCATGCTGCGGTTGGCGGGGTCCTTCGGCCGAATCGCGATCAGGTCCTCCTGCTGGCCGAGCCAGTTGGCCATGTTGAGGCCGAGGTCGCGGTTGCCCGACGAGTTGATCGCCCCGTTCGAGATGAAGTCGCTGTCGCCGACGACGACGAGGCGCGACTCGCCCTTGGGGCCGGCCGCGGGCGTCGTCGCGGCCGACGCGTCGATGGGCGCGGACACGGCCGATGCGATTGTGATCGGCCCCATCTTGTCGCCCTTGTCGAGGTCGGGCTTGATGTCGCCGTTCGAGTACAGGCCCTTGATGTCGGTCTCGGCCCAGCTGCGCGGGCTGGTTTCCAGCAGTTTCTGGGCGTTCTTGCCGTTCACACCGCCTTCGATCGGCGTGGCCGACCGCGCCAGCGGAAACGCCGTCATCACCTGGAAGTCCTTGGTCACCGGGTGGCCGCCCGGCGCCGGCATCGCGATCGGCACGGCTTCGTTCGCGCCGATCAGCTGGCCAAGCCCGCTCGCGTCCACGACGACGTTGGTGCCGAGGTCGATGTCCCACTCGCGGGCGAAGGCGATCAGATTCGTGAGCGGTGGGGCCTCCGGCTTGTCGGGCGGATCCACCATCATGAGGATCTTGCCGCCGCGCCGGATGTAGCCGCGCAGCACGTCGATTTCGGCCGGCAGGTAGTCCGTCTTCGGGCCGCCAATGACGACCAGCGAGGCGTCGTCGGGAATCTTGCCTTCCTGGGCGAGCGTCAGCTTCTCGACGTCGAAGTTGTCGTTCTTGAGCGACTCGGCGAAACCCGCGTAGCCCGACTTGGCGGCGGCGTCATCGGTGCTGTGCTCGCCATGGCCCTGGATGAAGTACGCCTTCTTCGCCTGGCCCTCGATCACCTTCTTCAAGGCGTTGGTGACCGCCTGCTCGTCGATCGCGCTCGCGCGCTCGGTCCGCCCGTCGTACTCGATGACGACGGTCGGCACGCTGGTGATGTTGTACTGGCGCGACGCGACGGGATCCGAGCTGGCATCGACGTAGGTCGTCTTGATCTGACCCGACGCTGTACTGGTACTCGCCAAAGCGGTCCTTGTAATCGCTGAGCGGCGTGGACTGCCGGTCGTAGAACACGTGAATCGCGACCGGCTTCTGCAGCCGCGCCAGGATCTGCCTCGTCTGGTCCGACAGCGAGAACTGGTGCGCCACCGTCAGGTCCCAGCGCTTGTGCTCGCGTTTGCCGATCCAGTTGATGGCGACGAGGATCCCGAGGAACACGAGCACGCTGCCGACCGCGATCGATCCGTACCTGACGTTGCGGCCCTGGAACGACCGGCCCATGTCGCGCCACTGGCTGAGCGGCGTACAGCGCCGTCGTGACGAGACCGGCCAGCGCCAGGCCGCGCGACCACTGATCGAGATCGGGTTTCGCGAAGCGGATGACCACGGCGGCGACGACGAGCGCGACGCCCAGCCAGCCGAGAACTCCGAGGAGACGTTTCACGGCTAGCCCCTCCACCGCTCGCTGTCCACCGACTTCACGGTGAGGAACAGCCAGAACGAGATGAAACTCAGATAGAAGACCAGGTGCGTGGTGTCGATCACGCCCTTGCCGAAGTCCTCGAAATGCTGGGTGATCGACAGGTAGTTGAGGACGTCGGACACTACCGGGCCGGCGCTGTCGGCCGCCCAGTTGATGATCCAGAACATCAACGCGAGCACGAACGTCGCCGCCCCGGCGACCATCTGGTTCTTCGTCGTGCTCGAGATGAAGAGACCCGCCGAGATGAAGCAGCTGCCCAGCAGGAAGAGCCCGAGATAGCCGCTCAGCACCGGCCGCAGCTCGGGGCTGCCGCTGTAGAACAGCATCCCCATGTAGAGGGCCGTCACGACGAGCAGGCCGGCGTAGAGCCCAATCGCGCCGAGGAACTTGCCGACGACGATCTCGACGTCGGTGATGGGCGACGTCAGCAGCAGCTCGATCGTGCCGGAGCGTTTCTCCTCCGAGTAGGTCCGCATGGTGACCATCGGCAGCAGGAACAGCACGAGCACGCTCGCGTTGCTCAGGAGCGGCCGGATCAGGTCCATGTTGATGTTCTGCGTCGGCGGCCCGCCGCCGAACTGCGCCTGCATCCCCGCCCGGACGAAGTAGCCGACGAACTGGGTGAAGAAGAAGCCGAACATCACGGCGAACAGGCCCATCATCACCCACGCGATCGGCGAGCCGAAGGAGCTGCGCAGCTCCTTGCCCGCGATGGCCATGATGTTGCGCATGCTCTTAGCCACGCGGAGCCTCCTCCGCCCGCTCGTTCGGGCGTTCTTCGGTCGTCAGCTGCAGGAACACCTCTTCGAGGCTCATCCGCATCGGTCGCAGCTCGAGCAGGCCCCAGCCGCCGTTCACGACCGTGCGCGCGACGTCCCGCCGGACGTCATGGTTGGGTTCGGCCTCGATCTCGTAGCCCGTGTACTGCTCGTGACGATCGGTGATCGTGGCCTTGGTGACGCCGGCGACGCCGCTGAGTGCCTCCGTCAGGTCGGCCGTCGTGCCGGCCTGGACGTACAGCGTCGCGGCGCCCTTGAGCTGGTGTGTCAGGTTGTCGGGTGAATCTTCGGCGACGACCCGGCCCTTGTTGATGATCACGACGCGCTGGCAGGTCTGCGCGACCTCCGGCAGGATGTGCGTGCTCAGCACGATCGTGTGGCTGCCCCGGAGACTCCGGATCAGATCGCGTGTCTCGATGATCTGCTTGGGGTCGAGGCCGGCCGTGGGCTCGTCGAGGACGAGCACCTCCGGATCGTGCAGGATGGCCTGCGCCAGGCCGACGCGCTGGCGATAGCCCTTCGAGAGCTTCGCGCAGTGCCGGTTGGCCATGTCGTCGACATGCGCCTTTTTCATGGCGTGGTCCACGCGCATGCGCCGGTCGGCCGCAGTCCCGCCGTCGAGCTTGATGCGCGCGACGAACGTCAGGTACTCGCGGACGGTCATGTCCGGATAGAGGGGCGGGGTCTCCGGCAGATAACCGGTCCGGCGCTTCGCCTCCAGCGGGTTGGCGAACACGTCGTAACCCGCCACGATCGCCTTGCCCTCGTTGGCCGGCATGTAGCCGGTGATGACGCGCATCGTCGTCGTCTTGCCCGCGCCGTTGGGCCCGAGAAAGCCGAGGATTTCGCCCTTTTCAACCTTGAAGCTGACGTCGTCCACGGCCGTGACGGGGCCGTAGCGCTTGGTGAGGTGCTGGACCTCAATCATGCGTGCTCCATTTCGTGCTGGGAATACCGGGCCGGGCCGAGCGCTCGCAGGTGTGCCGCCCGCCCACGACAGCGGGGCGCCAACGCAGTCCTTCCACGTGGTTGCAAGGTAGATCCGGTCTGGCTGCTAAGAGAATGAGTACGCCGCCGACAAATAGTAACGGCGGCATCGTAGTGCTAGCGGAAAAGACGTGTCAACACTCCCGGTGGCCGGGTCCTCCGACGTTACAGTGGTGAAAGAAACCGCCTCGCCGCCGGCTAGTGACGGTGGTCGTCCACGAACGTGTCGATGGCGGCCTGGTCTTCCGGTGCCACCTGCTCGAATTGAACGCCCATGCCGACCTTCCGGTCGCTCCAGGCCACCCGGCCGGCCGCATCGATGTCCGCCGGGGCGTTTGGCAGCCGGAACTTGAGCCGCACCTCGGCGCCAATCGCCAGCGGGTTCATGGTCCGGATGGCCAGCCCGCCTTTGCCGACGTCGAGCGTCACCGCGCCGGCGATCGTCTGCCCGGCCCGGTAGGACACCGGCACCCCGAGGGCGACACGCGGACTGGCCCGGCGATTGAAGTTGTCGGGAAAGAGATGCGGCGCGAGCGCGGGCAGAATCTGGGGGGTCGCGGCGTGCTCGTTGACGTAGCCGCCGATGCCGAGCGCCAGCAGGCGCGGCACCTGGTCGGCCGAGACCACCGTCCCGGAAAACACGACGACGGGAAGCGGGCGGGCCGCGTCCTGCTTCAGCGCCTTGATGAAGGCGACGCCATCGCTCGCGAGTCCGAGGTCGACGAGCGCCAGGCTGATCGGCCGTTCGCGGTCCCGGGCCGCATGTCGCGCACCGGTTTCGTCATCCGCGATGACAAACGCGTGACGCGCGTCGGCGAGCGCCGCCGCAAAGCGGTCGCGCACCGCTGCCTGGCGGTGCGCGATAAGGATGGTTTTCGCCGATGACGACATTCGGGGCTGGGCCTCGCTATAATCGCCTGCGTGCCTTCAAGCGGTCGGCACCGGCGCGCTTGACGCACGACGTCCTCTGCGCGTAAGGAGAGTGTATGGCGACCTGCCCGGAATGCGACGCCGAACTTGAGATCGACGACGACGATCTCGAAGAAATGGAGGTCGGCGATCCCTGGGACTGCGACTCGTGCGGCAGCCGTCTCCGTGTCGCCAGTCTCGACCCCCTCGAGCTCGAAAGTGAGGAGGAGGACGACGACGAGGACGCCGACGACGAGGAGAAAGAATCGGATTCCGACGACGACGACGTCGACGATGACTTCGAGGACGACGACGAGGACGAGGACGACGACGACGCTGACGACGACGGTGGCGGCGGAGACTGGGACGAATGACGACGCCGGCGGCCGTCCAGGATCGCACGGGTCTCGAAGCGCGCGCCGCGGCGCTGGACAGCCGGCTCCGCGCCCTCCCTTCGATTGTCGTCGCCTATAGCGGCGGTGTGGACTCCGCCTACCTGGCGTGGGCGGCGACACGAGCGCTCGGCGACCGCGCGCTCTGCGTGACCGCCGAGAGCCCGAGCTATCCCGAGCGCCACCGGCTCATGGCCGTCGGACTGGCGCGGCAGTTCCGCTTCCAGCACGAGTTCATCGACACGGCCGAGCTCGAGCGGCCCGAGTACCGCGCAAACGCGCCGGATCGCTGCTACCACTGCAAGCACGAGTTGTACACGCGGCTGACCGATCTCGCCCGCGCCCGTGGGTACGCCGCCGTCGCCGACGGCAGCAACGCCGACGACCGCGGGGACTACCGGCCCGGCCGGAAAGCGGCGCGCGAGTTCGGGGTGATCAGTCCGCTCGACGATGTCGGCCTCTCCAAGGCGGACATCCGGACGCTGTCGCACGACGCCGGACTGCCCACGTGGGACGAACCTGCCTCGGCGTGCCTGTCGTCGCGCATTCCGTATTTCTCCGAGGTCACCGACGAGAAGCTGCGGGTGATCGAACAGGCCGAGGAGGCGGTGCGCGCCCTCGGCTTCCGCGTGTTGCGCGTGCGCCATCATGGCGACGTCGCACGGCTCGAGCTCGGCGCCGACGAGATGCCGCGCGCGATCGAGCCCGAGACCGCGTCCGCCATCACGCGCGCGCTCACCGCGCTCGGCTTCCGCTTCGTGTCGCTGGACCTGAAAGGCTACCGGCTCGGCAGCCTCAACGAAGGCGTGCGTCTTCGTCCGACCTGACGTTCGCGCTCGCCGAGCGCGGCGCGAGCGCCGATCGCCGCCGGCTGGGCCTCCGGCTCTACAACATCGACATCAAACAGCCCCGGAGGCCGGCTTCCGGGCAAGGGCCATCACTGACGATCCCACCGGCAGGCTCATCCATCGGGCGATGCCGGCCTCAGCCGCCAAGGAGGCGTTCAGAAGCGCGTTCACAGGCGCGGGAGGAACCGTGAACTCGACATCCGAGGCCACCGCAGCCCGGCCGGTCAGCCGGTCGGCCAGCCGGACCGCCAGCGTGATGGGAAATGTCGTCATGTTCGTGTAGGTGACGCGTTCGACGACGAAACCGGCCCGTTCCAGGCTGGCGGTGAGCCTGGCCCGAGTGTACCGACGCACTTCGTGGGTCAGCGTGGAGTGCGATCCGCGCAGGATGTCGAGCGCCGCCACGTTGACCAGCAGGATGCCACCGGGTCGAAGCACGCGCCACATCTCGGCAATCGCCCGTGCCTCGCTCGAGTCATCGAGGCAGTAGAGGACGTCGAACGACGTCGCGATGTCCGCGCAGGCATCGGGAAACGGCAGCGCGGCGACCGTGCCCTGGACCAGCCGGCGGCGATGCGCGCGACCGACCGCCAGACCGACGGGCGACCGCTCGACGCCGACGGCGGGTCCGTAGGACTGGAGCCAGTCGAGATTCCGTCCCGTGCCGCTGCCGCCGTCGATGATGAGCCCCACCGGGCGTCCGTCGAGCGCGCGGTCGAGCATCTGTCGCGCGTGGCGGCGCAGACCGATGAACCAGAAATGCCGGTCCTCGGCCCGCGCGGTCGCCTCGAGCATCCTCTCCATCGAGCGCGATTGTCACCGATCCGTCGCGACCGGCGCAAAAAAGGGCGCGCAGTATCGTTGACAGGTACACCAGCCGAAAAGTATTCTCGGCAGCATCCCTTGATTCCCATCGCCTCGACGTCCTCCGGCGTCTTCACGGGAGAGATTGATGTCGCAACCTTCTGTCCGAGTGCTCCCCCTGGTGTTGTTGTGTGGTCTGGCCGCGGCCGTCGCGGGCTGCCATAAGAAGCAGCCCCCCGCGGTACCGCCGCCCGCGCCTCCGCCGCCACCCGCTCAGGTCGCCCAGACTCCGCCCCCGCCGCCGCCCTCTCCGCCCGCGCGCCCCACGGTTCCGCCGCCGCCGTCCACGCCAACCGAGGCCGAGCTGTTCGCGAAGATGTCGCTGGGCGAGCTGAACGAGTCGCATCCGCTCGACGACATCTACTTCGAATTCGACAAGTCGGACCTGAGCGCCGCGGCGCGCGCGAGTCTCCAGAAGGACGCGGACTGGCTGCGCAAATGGCCGACCACGAAGGTCACGATCGAAGGCCACGCGGACGCGCGCGGGACCAACGAGTACAACCTCGCGCTCGGCGAGCGCCGGGCGTCAGCGGTCCGGGATTATCTGGTGACGCTGGGCGTGCTGGGGTCGCGCGCGGCGGTCGTCAGCAAGGGCGAGGAAGAGCCCGTGTGCCGCGAAGAGACCGAGGCCTGCTGGGCGAAGAACCGCCGCGGCCACTTCATCATCACCGCGAAGTAGGCGCCGCACCGGCGGCGAGCTCGTCTGCCAGACGGGCCGCCGCCGCACGCGGATCCGGGTCGCCCGTGATTGGCCGTCCCACCACGAGATAAGAGCTGCCGGCCCGCACGGCTTCGAGGGCGGTCATCGTGCGCCGTTGGTCGTCGGGGCCGGCCTGCGCGGCCCCTCCCCGAATCCCCGGCGTGACGATGACGAAGTCCGGCCCACAGGCCTGACGAATCGCCTGGGTCTCCTGCGGTGAGGCCACGACGCCGTCGAGCCCCGCCGCACGCGTCAACCCGGCGAGCCGCACGACCTGGTCGAGCGGCGAGGCCGCTATGCCGACAGCGGCGAGCCCTGGCGCATCCAGGCTCGTCAGCACCGTCACGGCAACCACCAGGGGGCGCGGGCGGCCCGTGCCCTCGCTGGCGCGAGTCGCGGCGTCACGAGCGGCCTCGAGCATCGCGGCGCCGCCGCTCGCATGCACGTTGACCATCCACACGCCCAGCTCGGTGGCGGCCGCCACGGCCGCGCCGACGGTGTTCGGGATGTCGTGGAACTTCAGGTCGAGGAAGACCCGGTCGCCGCGCGACACCAGGGTGCGTACGATCTCGGGGCCCGCCGATGTGAACAGCTGGCTGCCAATCTTGAAGCCGCCGACCGATCCGCGGAGCGTGTCGGCGAGCGCCAGCGCCGCCGCCGGCGCCGGCACGTCGAGGGCGACTAGGACTCGGTCCACGCGTGCTCCCGCGCCGGATGCGCCATCGTGCCGACCAGGTCCTGGACCCTGGCGATGCCATGGCGATCGAGATAGGCGTCGATCCCCGCGAGGATGCGGCCCCACAGGAAGGGGTCGGCGAAGTTGGCCGTGCCGATTTGCACCGCCGTCGCGCCGGCGATGATGAACTCCAGCGCGTCCTCGACGGTGGCGATGCCGCCCATGCCGATGATCGGCAGCTTCACCGCCTGATGGCATTCGTAGACCATCCGCACGGCAATCGGCCGAATGGCCGGACCGCTCAGGCCGCCCATGACGTTGCTCAGCTTGGGCTGGCGGGTCTCGACGTCGATCGCCATCGCGAGGAACGTGTTCACGAGCGAGATCGCGTCCGCGCCGGCCTCTTCGGAGGCCCGGGCGAACGACGCGACGTCGGTGACGTTCGGCGTCAGCTTGGGAATGAGCGGCAGCGACGTGACTTTCCGCACGCCGCTCACGACGTCGTACGTGCCCGTCAGGCTGCACCCGAACTGGATGCCGCCCTCCTTGATGTTGGGGCAGGAGATGTTGAGCTCGAGCGCAGCCACGCCCTCCGCATCCGACAGCACGCGGGCGACTTCGCAGTACTCGTCGAGCGTCGAGCCGCAGATGTTCACGATCGTCGTCGCGCCCAGCTGCCGGAGTTCGGGCAGCCTTTCGGCGACGAATCGGTACACGCCGATGCCCTGCAGTCCAATCGCGTTCAGCATGCCGGCCGGCGTCTCGACGATGCGCGGCGGGGGGTGGCCCTCGCGCTCCTTGAGGAACAGGCCCTTGACGGCGACGCCGCCGAGCGTCGCGAGGTCCACGGCCTGCTGGTACTCGACGCCGTACCCGAAGCACCCGGACGCGGCGATGACCGGGTTTCTGAGGCGCAGGGATCCGAGCTGGACGGACAAATCAGCCATCTAGTGTCCCGCCATCTGAAGGTCGCGCCAGACGATGGCTGACGCGTCGAAGACCGGGCCCTCGAGACACGACCGCACGAAATGACTGCCGGCGCCGTGACGGACCGGCACCACACAACTGTAGCAGCCGCCCATGCCGCAGCCCATCACCGGCTCGAGCGACGCGAAGACCGGCCGGCCGGCGCGCTCGCCGAGGCGCGCGACCGCCGCCATCATCGGCGTCGGCCCGCACGCGTACAGGGTCACAGGCTGATCCGCGGGTCGGTCGGTGAGGGCGCGCTCGAGCGGTGCGCTGACGCGACCCCGCTCGCCGCGACTGCCGTCCTCTGTGGTCAGCACGAGTCGGGCGCCGAGATTGGCGAACAGGTCGGCGTAGTAGAGGTCGGCGGCCGTTCGAGCGCCGTAGTAGAGCGTCATTGCGGTCCGGCGCGCCACGAGCGCCTCGGCCAGCGTCACGAATGGCGCGAGACCGACGCCGCCTGCCACCATCCAGGCTTCGGCCGGCGGATCGACGGGCACGAACGGCCGGCCCAGCGGGCCCAGACACCCGATGTGGTCGCCGGGCCGCGCGCGGTACAGCCGCTCGGTGCCGACGCCCACCCGCTTGTTGAGGATGCTGACACCGAGCACGTGGCCCGACCGGTCGCGGACGATCTCAAACACCGAGAACGGGCGCCGGAGCATCGGGTCGAGCCCCTCGGCCGTCTTCAGCATCACGAACTGGCCGGGCTGCACCTCTCGAGCCACGTCGGGCGCTGCCAGCACGAGGACGTTGTACGACGCCGACAGCCGGGTGTTGGCCATCACTTCGGCGGCGACGTCGATCGGCATCGGGACAGTATAGCGGGCCGCGCACTTCGCGCCCGCCCGCCGTATGATCGCGCCGATGCGCTACCTGCGCATGTTGAGCAACGCGGTCATCGGCGGTGTGCTGGGCGCGGCCTACCTGTGGGTGCTCGTGCTGCAGCTCAACCCGCAGGTCCCGACGGTCTCGATCACGGCGGCCCGGTGGTTCGCGATCCTCACCGCTTTCTACGGGCTGTACCTGACGGCTGCCGTGTACCTGTTGATTCTCGCGCGTGAGGTCCTCGCGTCGCGGCCGCTGCGCCCCGCCTGGTTCAGCGTGCGGCTGGCCGGCTGGGTGTGCGCCTGCTACGCCGTCGCGGCGTCGGCCATCACCTGGCGCAACCTCCAGGGCTTTCTGTCGGTGCTCAACGCGGGCGCCCTCGAGCGGATGCGGCAGGGGGCCGTGGCGACGACGGCGTTCGCCGTCGTGATCGTGCTGATTGTGCTGCTGCGGTACTCGTTCGGCCGGCAGGGCAGCCGGACGGCCGCCGCGCTCCTCGTGGCCTCGATGATCCTGTCGGTGACCGTGCCGCTGTGGCTGCGCGGGCCGGGCGACCTCCCGGTACCGCCGGCTCGACCGATTGCGGCGCCGCGGCCGCTGGCCGCATCGCCTCCGCGAGTTCACCTGCTGCTGCTGGACGGCGCGTCCAAGGACTTCATTCGCCTCCGGGTCGCCGCGGGCCAGCTGCCGAACTTCGGTCGCATTCTCGATCGCGGCGCCGTCATCGATCTCGCCACGCTGAAGCCGACGCAGGCCGAGCCGGTCTGGGCGGCGGCGGCCACGGGCAAGTACCCGCCCAAGGACGGCATCCGCTCCAACGCGATTTATCGCGTCCGGCCCGACGATGCCGACGCCGTGAATCTGCTGCCGGACTACTGCTTCGCGGCGGCGCTGTTCTATCAGAGCTTCATCACCGAGGAGCCGGTCACGTCGCTGTCGCTGCGCGCGCGGCCCCTGTGGGACATCCTCGACGACTATGGGGTCGTCTCGGGCATCGTCGGCTGGCCGCTGACGCATCCGGTCCGTCCGACGAGCGGGTATGTCGTGAGCGACTACTTCGACGAGGCGGCCAGCTCGCCGTTACGGCTGGCCGACGCGCGAGCCGCGTACCCGACATCGGCGGCGGAAATCGCCCGGGAGGTCTTCGACGCGATGCAGGAACGGTCGTGGAGCGACATCCTGCAGTCGTTCGGACCGCGCGAGACGCCGCCGAGCGGGTTCCTACAGGCCCGCTGGGATCCGGCCTACAGTCAGGCCGCCGTTGCGCTCGAGCAGGAATTCGCGACGCGGCTCACGGCCGTCCGCTACGAGGGCCTCGACATCTTCGGTCACAACTACCTGCGTGACGCGCAGCCCGAGCTGTTCGGCGAGCCGGGCCACGACGACGCGGCGCGATTGGTGCTGGACCGGTACTACGCCTACATCGACAGCGAGGTGGGGCGCGCCATGAGCGAGCTCCAAGGCGACGATCTGCTGCTCGTGATGTCCGGCTTCGGCATGAAGGAGGAGTCGGTGGCGAAACGGCTCCTCGCGCGGCTGTTGGACTGGCCGGTGCGCAGCGGGTCGCACGAGAAGGCGCCTGACGGATTTCTGCTCGCCTACGGCGCCAACGTCGCCCATGGCGTCTTCGCCCGCGGCGCGATCGTGGACCTCGCGCCGACGGTGCTCTACTACATGGGCCTGCCCGTCGGGCGGGACATGGACGGCTTCGCGCGCACGGATCTCTTCGCGCGGACGTACACCATCGAGCATTCGGTCAGTTACATCGCGACGCACGAGAAGTAACGGGTTCGACGGGTGCGGGCACCGGCTCGCTCGGGGGGGGGGGGGGGGAGGGGGAGAAAGGGGAATAGAGCAGGCTCCGGCGGAGCAACCCGGGAGGAGTCCATATGCAGTCGGGCGCGCCCGACGTACCACGCCCAACCGGAAGACGTTAGCGGACCGTGATCCAGAGCCACGCAGTACCGACGACCGCGTAAATGAGGAAATTGACGGCCGTGGTGACGGCACCCAGCTTGTAGAGATCGCCCTGGGAGAGGAAGCCGCTGCCTGCAAAGAGCAGATTGGCGCTCCCTCCCTGGGGCGTGATCGCCGAGAAGTAGTTCGTCGCGAAGAGCAGCTGGAACGACAGGAGCGCGGGGTTCACGCCGAGCTTGACACCGACGTCGAGGAACACACCGAGGAGCGCCAGCATGTGCGCGGTCTGGCTGACGAAGAGGTAGTGCAGCAGGATGTAGGCAAAGACCAGCACGAGGCCGGCCGTCGGTGACGCAAGGCCCGCGAGCGCGGCGGCAAGCCTTTGGCCGATGAATGCCATGAAGCCCATCTCATTGAGCTGGCTGCTCAACGTGAACAGGACCGCAAACCAGATGAACGTCGCGAGGACGTCGCCTTGCTTCCGGATGTCAGCCAGCGTGATCACACCGGTGGCGAGCAGCAGGCCCAGACCCAGGAAGGCGATGGCGGTCGAGTCGATCCCGAGCGTCGCGGCCGCACCCCAGAGCGCGACCATGCCGGCGAACACCGCGAGCACAATCCACTCGGGGCGGCTGAGAGGGCCGAGCGCTTCGAGCGCCTGTCGGGCGGCGGCCGGCGCTGCCGGCGTCGCACGGACCTCCGGACCAATGATTCGGTACAGCACGAGCGGCAGCACCGCGATGGCGCAGATGGTCGGCACCGAGGCGGCGAGCAGCCATCGGCCAAAGCCGATGTCGACACCGACGCCGCGCGCGATCTCTGCACCGAGCGGATTGGCCGCCATCGCCGTCAGCCACAGCGCCGACGACAGGCTCAGGCTTGCCATGCCCGAAAACATGAGAAACGCGCCGACACGTTGGCGGCCGGGCTCGCCGGGCTTCGCACCCGCGGCATCGGCCAGCGAGAACGCGAACGGATAGAGCACGCCCGAGCGCGCCGTGTTGCTGGGAAACGCTGGCGCGATGATCGCGTCGAGGACGAAGATCGAGTACGACAGGCCGAGCGTCGATCGCCCGAAGCGGCTGACAATCCAGTGGCCGCCGCGTTTCCCCAGCCCGCACTTCACGACGGCGTCCGCGACGAGGAACGCCACGACAATGAGCAGGATCGTGCCATTGCCGAATCCGGCGTACGCATCGGCCGGTTGCAGCAAACCGGTCAGTACCGCGGCAGCGACGGCCAGGACGGATGCCGTCAGAATCGGCAGCGCGTTGGCGACCACCGCCACGATGGCACCGGCAAACACGCCGAATAGCCGCCACGCCTGAACGGTCAGTCCCTCAGGCGGCGTCGTGAGCCACACGATCGCGACGAGAAGCGCGGTCGCAATCCGAGCGATGAGGACGCGGCGGCCGGCGGACATCTGTTGGGCCGGGATGGCTGCAATTAGAGTGCCACGACTTCAGCAACCGCGCTCGACGAAGGTCATCTGCGATGGCCTCCGGTCCGTCGTGGCAACCCTCCGGCCTGGCGTGGCTGAATCGGGTGTCCACAACGTTCGCGCAGGCCGATTCCGTTCGATCTCGTGACACGAACCCTTGAACGACGCTCGCTGACGGCGCCAAGTGGGCCCGCGTACCCGACCCAAGCAAGAAGTTGATTGCGTCAGTTCGCTCCAGGGACCCGAACGTACCGGCGTACCCGCGTACCCGACGTACCGACAGTTTTCTGGAAGGTACGGTATGATCCCTGTGCTCTTTAACGCGGTCCCGAGAGGCCGCAAAGAGGTGAGCATGCCGCTGTCCGTCCGTTCGACCCTCCGTCATCGTTCCACGCTCCAAACGCGGTTCCATCAGCGCCTGGCCGGAGGTGTGCCATGCCAATCGTGATGGATGCCGAACGCATCGCCCGGAGCCTGACGCGCATCGCGCACGAGATCCTCGAGCGCAATCGCGGCGCCGAGACGCTGGCCTTCGTCGGCATCCGCGCCCGAGGTGTGCCGATCGCGGCGCGGCTGGCCGCCCACCTCAAGGAGATTGCCGGCGTGGATGTGCCAACCGGCGCGCTCGACATCACGCTGTACCGCGACGATCTGATGCGCCACGCGGTCGGCCCCCAGCCGGTCGTCCGCCGCACGGAGATTCCGTTCTCGATTGACGGCCGCGTCATCCTGCTCGCCGACGACGTGCTGTACACCGGCCGGACGATTCGCGCGGCCCTCGACGCGCTGATCGACTTCGGCCGGCCGAGCGCGATCCAGCTGGTCGCGCTCGTGGATCGGGGCCACCGCGAGCTGCCGATTCGTGCGGACTACGTCGGCCGGAACATCCCGACGTCGCGCCAGCAGAGCGTGCAGGTCCGGCTGGCCGAGATCGACGGCCGCGACGAAGTGGAGGTGGAAGGATGAGCACGACGACCGCCCTGCGCAGCCGCCACCTGCTCGGCATCACGGACCTCGAGCCCGGCGAGATTGAGCTCATCCTCGAAACCGCCGTCGCGATGAAGGAGGTCGGCACTCGGCCCATCAAGAAAGTGCCGACGATGCGCGGCCGGACCGTGATCAATCTGTTCATGGAGCCGAGCACGCGCACCCGGATGTCCTTCGAGCTGGCCGAAAAGCGGCTCAGCGCCGACACGCTCGGCATGACGACGGCCGGGTCCAGCGTCGCGAAGGGCGAGACGCTCGCCGACACGGCCCGGACACTCGAAGCGATGGCGCCCGACATGATCGTCCTGCGTCATCCGGCCTCGGGCGCGCCGCACCAGCTCGCCCGCATCGGCCGCGCGAGCATCATCAACGCCGGCGACGGCATGCACGAGCACCCGACGCAGGCGCTGCTCGACGCGTTCACGATGATCGCAGCACAAGCGACGGCTGCAGGGCTTGCGCGTCGCCATCGTCGGCGATCTCGTGCACAGCCGCGTCCTCCGGTCGAACGCGCTGCTGCTGGTCAAGATGGGCGCGGAGGTTCGCGCGTGCGGGCCGGCGACCCTGGTGCCGCCGGGGCTCGATCGACTTGGCGTGAAGGTGACCCGATCGGTGGACGCGGCCGTCGAGGGCGCCGACGTCGTGATGATGCTGCGCGTGCAGCACGAGCGCATGCACGGCCTGTTCCTGCCGTCCGTGCGCGAGTACTTCACCGAATTCGGCCTGACGCCCGCGCGGCTCGAGCGCGCCGCCCGGGACGCGATCGTCATGCACCCGGGGCCGATGAATCGCGGCGTGGAAATCGACTCGGCCGTCGCCGACGGCCCGTGGTCGGTGATTCTCGACCAGGTCGCCAACGGCGTCGCCGTCCGGATGGCCGTGCTGTACCTGCTGGCCGGAGGAGAAGAGGGCGAGCGATGAAACTGCTGCTGAAAGCCGCGCGCGTGGTCGATCCCGTCGCGGGGCGCGACGGCGCGTTCGACGTGCTGATCGACGGCGACCGCGTCGCCGCGATCGGCCGCGATCTGCCGGCCGAGCGGCGCGCGCGTCGTCGAGCTGCCGGCCGGCTTCGTCGTCACGCCGGGTCTGATCGACATGCACGTGCACCTGCGCGAGCCCGGGCAGGAGCACAAGGAGACGATTGCGACCGGCACTCGCGTCGGCGGTCGCGGGCGGGTTCACCGCCGTCGCCTGCATGCCCAACACCGATCCGATCAACGACCAGGCGGCGGTGACGCAGTTCATCCTCGAAGCGCGCGGCCGAGGCCGACCTCGCGCGCGTGTACCCGATTGGCGCCGTGTCGATTGGATCCGACGGCGAGCAGCTCGCCGAGATCGGCGACCTGCGCCGCGGCCGGCTGCGTGGCCGTCTCCGACGACGGCCGGCCGGTGGCTGACGGCGCTGCTCATGCGGCGCGCGCTGGAGTACGCGTCGATGTTCGAGCTGCCGTCATCGACCACTGCGAGGACCCGTCGCTCAAGGGCGACGGCGTCGCGCACGAAGGGCCGGTGAGCGGCCTCGCTCGGGCTGCGCGGGCATTCCCGGCGCCGCCGAGTCCGTCATGGTCGAGCGCGACATCGCGCTGGCCGAGCTCACGGGCGGCGCGCGTGCACATCGCGCACATGAGCGCGCGCCAGTCGCTGCGCGCCGTGCGCGCCGGCAAGGCAGCACGGCGTCAAGGTCACGTGCGAGGTCACGCCGCATCACTTCACGCTCACCGACGACGCGCTGAACGAGCGCGGCGGGTACGACACGAACACGAAGATGAACCCGCCGCTGCGGGAAGCGGCCGACCGCGACGCCCTGATCGAGGGCCTGCGCGACGGGTCGATCGACGTCATCGCGACCGACCACGCGCCGCATCACGCCGACGAGAAGGCGCTCGAATTCGACCGCGCGCCGTTCGGCATCGTCGGGCTCGAGACCGCGGTGCCGCTTTGCCTCGATCGGCTGGTGCGCGCGGGCGTCATCGACTTCGCCGCGCTTCGTCGAGCTGCTGTCGGCCGCGCCCGCGCGGATTCTCGGCGTGCCCGGCGGCACGCTTGCCGAGGGCGGTCCCGCCGACCTCACCGTGCTCGCGCCCGACGCCACGGTGACCGTACGCGCCGCGGCGCTGAAATCGAAATCGAAGAACACGCCGTTCGACGGCTGGACGCTGCGGGGCGCGCGCCGCGGCGACGATCGTCGGCGGCCGCGTGGTCTTCGTGCATCCCGAAGCCGGTCCCGCAGCGTTGCGAGGCGGCGCCTAGGCGCGCGTCGACGACGCACTGACGAGCCGATGATCCAGACCTTCGCGCGCCAGGCGCTCGACGAGCCTCCAGGAGAACGAAGTGCTCATGCTCGACGGCCACTTCGACTACGGCAACGGCTACCACGGCCGCGTGTACCTCAATCCGCACGGCATCTTCCGCCAGCCGTCGCTCGATCTGGCGGCTCTCGCAGGACGTGCTCGACCTGCTGCCGGAGCCGATCGTCAGCGCGACCGAAGTCGTGGCGGGCCCGGTGATGGGCGGCGCGCTGCTCGCGCACACGCTCGCCGGGCTGCTGGACGGCCGCCGCAGCCTTACGCACGCCGCGCGCGAGCTTCGCGCCGCTCTCGGTGGACGCGAGCGGTGCGCTCGTCGCTGCGGCCGTTCTACCGTCGCGTGGTCGCGGGGCAGGCGCGTGCTGCTGTGCCGACGACATTCGCAACACCGGCAAGACGTTCGAGCGCGCGGCGAAGCTGATCGCCGAGGCGCGGCGGCGCCGTCATCGCGACCGTCGAGATCTACGATCGGCTGGAAGCCATCGTCGATCTGGGCGTGCCGAACATCGCGCTCGCCGAGTACAAGGCTCCGGAGAACTTCCCAGCGGCCGAGTGCCCGCTCTGCAGCGCCGGCGTGCCGATCTCGAGCTTCTAATCTTCATCCTCTTCATCTTAGGGACGACCGTGAAATCCGCACTCGACGCGCTCTACGCGTCGTTCAATCATCCCGAGTCGGCGTTCGATCCCGTTCAGGTCGTCCGCCGCTACCCGCGCCTCGACGACCGTGAAGTCGTCGCGTTCGTTGCGGCCGGCCTGGCATTTGGCCGCGTCGCGTCCGTGGTGCAGTCGGTCGAGGCCGTGTGCGCAGGTGCTCGGACCCTCGCCAGCCGCCTTCGTGCGAGGCTTCGAGCCTGGGCGCGACGGCGCGCCGCTCCGACCGCTGGTACACCGGTGGACGCGCGGCGCCGACTTCGTCGCGCTGATCGTGGATCCTGCGACGGCTCGTCGAAGAGCACGGATCGCTCGAGCGCGCGTTCGCGGCTGGCCTCGATCCGCTCGCCGACGACGTCGAGCCGGCACTCGAGGCGTTCTCGGCGCAGGCGCGCCGCGTGGACCTGCGACCGGCGTATGGCCGGGTGCCGCGGACGCCAGGCGTGTACTACTTCTTCGCGCGGCCGTCGACCGGGTCGGCCTGCAAGCGTCTGAATCTCTTTCTCGATGGATGGCGCGGCGGGACGGCGTCGATCCGGGCGGGTGGACGGCGGTCCCGGCGCGGCAGCTCATCGTCCCGCTCGACACGCACACGATTCGCGTGGGTCGCTGCCTGCGCCTGACGCGGCGGCACGCGCCCGGCTGGAAGATGGCCGCGGACATCACGCGTGCGCTGCGGCGGCTGGACGCCGACGATCCGGTGCGCTACGACTTCGCGCTCTGCCACCTCAGCATGATGGGCGCGTGCGGATTCGGAACCGCGCGTGGCAGCGCCCAGTGCCCGCTCGCGCCGCACTGCCGGCCGGGCCGGCGCGCTCATCGCGCGGCGAGAAAGCGCTCGTAGACGTCCACGACCTTCGCGACCATGCGCTCCGCGCTGAACTCGCGCTCCACGCGCTGGCGGCCCGCGGCGCCGAAATCGCGCCGCAGGGCCTCGTCGCGAAGCAGCCGGACGATGGCGTCGGCCAGCGCCGCTCGTCGTGGAGCGGCGCGAGCAGCCCGGTCTCGCCGTCCACGACGACCTCCGGAATGCCGCCCGCGCGTGTGCCGGCGACGGCGCGACCGCACGCCATCGCCTCGAGCATCGCGGACCCCAGTCCCTCGGTGACCGAGCTCATCACGAACAGGTCGAACGACTTCATCAGGCCGAGGGCGTCGGATCGGAAACCGGTGAGCAGGACGTGCCGCTCGAGGCCCAGGTCCTTGATTTGACGCTCGAGCGGCTCGCGCAACTCGCCCTCGCCGACGATCAGCACGCGGGCGTCCGGAATCTCGCGGTGCACGCGCGCCGCCGCGCCGACCAGGTGCCGCTGGCCCTTGTGCGGCACGAGCGCCGCGACGTTGCCGACGATCGGCGCGCCGTGCGGCAGCCAGAACGTCGCGCGTGCGTCGACGACCGGCTGCTTGTCGACCCAGCCGAGGTTGACGCCGTCGTGCACCGTCACGATGCGATCGGCCGGGACGCCGTCGGCCACGAGCATGCCGGCGATGACGTCGGACGCGGCGATGAAGACGTCCACCTGCCGGTACTTCCAGCGCGAGAACGCGTGGCGCTTCAGGTGGAAATCCACGCGCCGGGAGGCGACGAGCAGCGGCGGCGGGCATCGGGTCGGAGCGGCATCTGCAGCGCCATCGCCGCCAGCGCCACGCCCATCGGGTCGTGCGCGTGGACGACGTCGGGTTTGACGTCGGCGATCACCTTGTTCAACTGCCAGCCGGCGTGGACGTCGAACTCGCTCCTGCGGCGAGAAACCGCACGAAGCGCAGGCCCTCGCGCGCGCGGCGCCGCAGCTCGCCGCCGGCGTGCGCGACGAGCACGGCCGGGTGGCCGATCTCCTCGAGGCCCGTGACGGTGAGCAGGACCTGGTTCTGCCCGCCGCGCCAGGTCTCGCGCCGTGTCGATGTGCACGATGGATCGGCGTCGAGTCAGCGCCGAGTCGACTGCCCGGCTTTCGAGCGCCCACAGCTTCGCGAACTTGAGGAACACGTAGTGCGCGTTCATCGCCGAGATGATCAGCCCGGCATGCCGTCGCTGAAGCCGCGGCGCAGGACGTAGTTGCGGAGGAACGCCGCGGGCGGGTGAAGCGCGACGTCGACGAAGCCGGCACGCCGGCCCTCGGTCGTGCATCTGCTCGGCCGCGAGCGTCGTGTAGCGGTCCATCGTCTGGTGGTGATGCGTGATGTCGCGGTACGCGTAGTGCTGGAGCTCGGCCGCTGAGCTGGCCGACCGGGCCGTCGGCCGCCACCGACTCGTGCACGCGGCGCTCGTTCCATCGCGCGCGGCGCCGGTCGTAGAGGCGGAGCTGATAGTCGGGATACCAGTCGGTCGTGCGAATCCAGCGGCCGAGATGCCAGGTGACGCGCGGGACGCGAAAGCCGGCCACCGCGACCGGCGCGGTCGAGCACGCGCGCGGATCTCGGCGGCGAGCTCCGGCGTGCACGCGCTCGTCGGCGTCGACCGAGAGGATCCAGTCGTGCGCGGCCTCGACCGGCCGCGAAGTTCTTCTGCGCGCTGTAGCCCGGCCAGTCCGTTGACGATGACGCGGGCGCCGCGCGCGCGGGCGATCTCGACGGTGCCGATCGGTGCTGCCGCAGTCGACGACGAGCACCTCGTCGGCCCAGGCCACCGACGCGAGGCAGGCGTCGATGTTCGCGGCTTCGTTGCGCGTGATGACCGTGACGGAGACCGGCGTCACCGCCGGCGACTATAGCAGAGGCCGTGAAGCGGGCCTACTGCGGGATTCGCTGCACGGCGTTCAGCGAGATGATCGCGCGGTTGTAGGCGATCTTCGCCTGCAGGTCGCTCTGCCGCGCGTTCGCCAGGTCGCGCTGGCGCTGCTGCAGCTCGAAGCTGGAGGACAGACCGACCTCGAAGCGGCGCTGCTCGGCGTCGAGCTGCTCCTGCGTCGCCTGGAGCGCGGCCTGCGACGCCTGCACGCGTTCGTAGCTCGTCTGCACCTGCCGCGCGGCCTCGCGCACCTGCTGGACGATCTGCAGCTGCAGCTGCTGCATCTGCAGCTCCTGCTGCCGCTTGGTGAGCTGGTTCTGCGCCACCCCGGCTTCCGCGGCGGACTTGCCGAGCGGGTAGCCGAGCGTGACGCCGAAGGTCCAGCTCGGGTACGCGCCCAGGAACGCGTCGCCGAGCGCGCTGCTGAAACTCCGGTCGAGCTGGCTCGTGACGGTCGGCGGGAAGCCCTGATAGCTGAACTGCGTGCCGCCGGTGCCGGTCGACGTGTACGCGGCGGTCGCGTCGAGCGATGGGCGGGTGTTGTTCTGATTGACGCGCAGGTTGAGATCGGTGATCTCGATCTGCTGCCTCAGCACCTGGCTGTCGAGGCGGTTCGCGAGCGCCTCCTTGGTGACGGCGTCGACGTCCACCAGCCGCTCCGTGAGCAGGATCGTGGAGGTGGGCTGAATCTTGAGCTGCCAGTAGTCCGGCCGCGCCGGATCGACGATGAGCGTGCGAAGCGCGTCCTCCGCCGTCGAGATCTGCGAGTTCGCGACGATGAGCTGCTCGCCGAAGCTGGCGGCTTGCGCCTGCGCCTGGATGACGTCGATCTGCGCCGCGACGCCGACGGCGACGCGCGCGCGGGCGGCGCGCAGCGACTCCTGCGCGATGTCCATGTTCTGCTGCGCGACCTCCTGGCCCTTGATCGCGCCGACCAGGCTCAGGTACGCGTTGCGGACGTTCGCTTCGATGAGCACCACGCGCTGCTGCAGATTGACGTCGGAGATCCGCCGCGTGATCTCCGTCGAGAGCACGCTGCCGCGTGCGTTGTCGATGCCCAAGTTGCGCCAGAGCGGCTGCGTGACGTTGAACGTGACCGACGAGCCCAGCTGCGGGTTGAACGCGCTGACGCCGCCCAGCGTCGAGAGCCGGCTCGCGTTCCAGCCGAAGTGATAGCGCGTGCCGTACCACGGCAGCGACTGATCGAACGCGCCGGTGCCGCCGACGTTGTGCCGCGAGATGTCGCCGTTGCCCTGCGTGAAGTCCGTGGACTGCACGCTGCGCGGTCGCGCCGGTGAAGCCGACCGTCAGACTTGGAATGAACGCGGCCTTCGCGCCCGCGATCCCCTGCGAGGCGATGTCCAGGTTCAGGCGCTCCGCCTTCAGCCCGAGGCTCGTCTCGAGCCCCATGTCCACGGCCTGCTCGATCGAGAGCTGGAGGACCGGGCCGGATGCCGCGGGCTGCTGCTGCGCCGGCGGCGTCTGAGTTTGCACCTGGCGCAAGGGCACCTTCAGGTCCTGCGCCGCCAGCGGCGCCACGGTCAGGAGCGCGGCGCCGGCAGCCGTGAGAACAACGCGGGGCAAGCGACGAGAAGTCGTGAGAGTACGCATAAGTGTCTCCGAGGCCGGGTCGTAGGCCGGCGGTGATCTAAGACGTGCTCACCCCGGGGGCGGTTCGCCGGCCGACTATACTATTCGCCGGAATTTCGCGTTTTCGGGACGCAACCGTCCCGCCCGCGGCACGATCCGCGCCGATTTCGGCGCGTTCTGCCGTTCCCGGCCCTTCGAGGAACAGAGAGTGCAAACCATGCGCCGTATCCTGACCCTGGCTCTGCTCGTCGCGTCCGCTCCCTGGCTGCTGGCCCAGTCGAAGCCCGCCCCGGCGCCGCCGGCCGCCATGCTGACCGTCGACAGCATCATGCGCGGCCCCAAACTCGTCGGCAGCGCGCCGTCGGCCGTGCGCTGGTCGAAGGACTCGTCGAAAATCTACTTCTCCTGGCAGAAAGCCGGCCGACGATCGCGCGGCCACCTACGTCGTCAATCGCGATGGATCCGGGTTGCGACAGCTGAGCGCCGAGGAAGCGCGCGCGATCGAGGTGCCGCCCGCCGGACGATTCGATCACGACCGCAAGCGCTTGCTCGCGATCGAAGGCGGCGACCTCGTCATCTACGACAGCGCGACCGGCGCACGCCGGCTGCTCACGCGCACGGCCGCTGCCGAGAGCAGCGCGCGATGGGCACGGAACGACACCGCGGTCACGTTCGTGCGCGACGGCAATCTGTATCGTCATGTCGCTCGACGCCGCGACAGCGCCCGCCGTCGAGCAGCAGCTCACCGACGTGCTGCCGAGCGATCCGGCGGCCGTGGCGACGCAGCCGCTCAAGCGGGGCGCGGTGCGGGAGGACGCGGCGGCGCCGGACGCGGCGGCGCGACCGCGACCCTCGGCTCGGACACCGACTCGCAGCGCTACCTGCGCGACGAAGAGAAGCAGCCTGATCGACTACATCCGACGCCAGGCCGAAGGACGACAGGGCGGCGCGGGCGGGCGCGGCGGTCGCTTCGGCGGCGCCGGCAACGCCGCGGCCGGCGAGATGCCGATCCCGCGCTTCCAGCTCGGGCCGCGCCAGTCGCTCACGGATTTCGAGCTGTCCGGCGACGGCAAGTACGCGTGGGTGCTGGTCACGCGAGCGTCCGGAGGGCACCGCGCGCAATCAGGACGTGCCGAACTACGTCACCGCGTCGGCCTACCCGGAGATGATTTCCGGCCGCACGAACGTCGGCGACGTTCAGTCGCGCCGCCTGCTCGCGTCGCTCGACCTCGCGTCAGGCAAGAGCGCGTGGGCCGACGCGTCGGCCTTTGCCGGCGCGGAGCGGAAAGCGAAGCCCGCCGATCCCGAGGTGCCGCGCGTGCTCGACTGGACGCTGCCCGACTCTTCCGACGACGGCACGCACGCCGTCGTCGCGGCGCGCTCGCAGGACAACAAGGACCGCTGGTACGCTGACGGTCGATCCGGCGACCGGCAAGGCGAGCATCCTCGATCACCTGCACGACGACGCGTGGATTCGCGAGGCCTCGATTCGGCGGACCGGCGGCGGCGGCGGATTTGGCGGCGGCGCGCGGCACGGGCATCGCGTGGCTCGCCGACAACAAGCGCGTCGCTGTTCCTCTCGGAGAAGGACGGCTGGATGCACGTGTACTCGATTGACGTGACCGCGGCGTCGCCCGCAGGCCAGGCAGCTGACGTCCGGCAAGTGGGAGGTGACGAGCGCGCAGCTCTCCGCCGACCGAAGGACGTTGTACCTCACGACGAGCGAAGTGCACCCGGGCGAGCGGCACTTCTACACGATGTCGGTCGACGGCGGCCCGCGGACGAAGCTGACGACGATGACCGGATCGAACGAGGTGACGGTGTCGCCCGACGAGAAGTCGCTCGGCGGTCATCTACTCGTACACGATCAAGCCGCCCGAGCTGTACGTGATGCCCTTCACGGCCGGCGCGACGTCGACGCAGGTGACGACGACGCCGACCGAGGAGTGGCGCATCTTCAAGTGGATCGACCCGAAGATCATCACCTACAAGGCGCGCGACGGCGTCGACGGTCTACGCGCGGCTGTTCACGCCGGAGATGATCGGCGCGAAGCGCGATCCGACGCAGCCGGCGCGTGGTCTTCGTGCACGGCGCCGGCTACCTGCAGAACGCGCACAAGTACTGGTCGTCGAGCTACTACCGCGAGTACATGTTCAACAACCTCCTGGCGTCGACGCGGCTACGTCGTGCTCGACCCCGACTACCGCGCGAGCGCCGGCTACGGCCGCGACTGGCGCACGGCGATCTACCGGCACATGGGCGGCAAGGACCTCGACGACGTCGTGGATGGCGCGAAGTTCCTGGTCGACACGCGAGAAGGTCGATCCGAAGCGCATCGGCGTCTACGGCGGCAGCTACGGCGGCTTCATCACGCTGATGGCGATGTTCACGACGCCGGACGTGTTCGCCGCGGGCGCCGCGCTCCGGCCGGTGACCGACTGGACGCACTACAACCACGGCTACACGTCGGACATCCTCAACGTGCCGCAGAACGACCCCGACGCGTACCGGCAGAGCTCGCCGATCTATTTCGCCGACGGGCTCAAAGGGCACCTGCTCATCTGCCACGGCATGGTGGACACCAACGTGCTTCTTCCAGGACACCGTGCGCCTCGTGCAGCGGCTGATCGAGCTGCGCAAGGAGAACTGGTCGGTCGCGCCGTTCCCGGTCGAGAACCACGGCTTCACGGAAGAGACGAGCTGGGCCGACGAGTACAAACGCATTCTGAAGCTGTTCGAAGACAACCTCCGGCGTTAATCAACGAGTGAATCAGTGAATCTGTGGATGGGCGAACGAGCGAATGGTGAATGGGTGAATGGCGGTGGCCGTGAGTGAGTCGTCCGTGTCGAGTCTCTTTCGCGACCTTGGCGCGTTGCTCGAAGGGCACTTCCGCCTGTCCTCCGGGTCTGCACAGTCCGGGCTATCTGCAGTGCGCGCTCGTGCTGCAGCATCCGGCGCATGCCGAGGCGCTCGGGCGCGGCGCTGGCCGAGCAGCTGCGGCGACCTGCGGCGCGACCGTCGTGCTGTCGCCGGCGCTGGGCGGCGTCGATCATCGGCCACGAGGTCGGCCGCGCGCTCGGCGTGCGCGCGATCTTCGCCGAGCGACAGGACGGCAGCGCTGACGCTGCGCCGCGGCTTCACGCTGACGCCGGCCGATCGCGTCGTCGTGATCGAAGACGTCATGACGACCGGCGGCTCCACGCGCGAGACGATGGCCGTCGCCACGCGCGGCGGGCGCGACGGTCGTCGGCGCCGGCGCGATCATCGATCGCAGCGGCGGCGCGCCCGGACTCGACGTGCCGTTTCGATCGCTCGTCACGCTCAACCTGCCGACCTACCCGCCAGAGCGCTGCCCGCTCTGCGCCGCAGGGCAGCCGGTCATGAAGCCGGGGTCCAGAAAGTAGGGAAGAAGGGGTTCCAGGGGGTTCTACGAGGGCCGTGGGTTCGTTGGGACAGAAGGGGTTCGGTAGGTTCGCCAGCGCGCCCCATCGAACGTCATCGGCCCCGTCGATGACACTCTGCACCCGCCGTCGAACCCCTTTGCCCCATGAACCCGGTAGAACCCCATGAACCCCTGACCCCTCAGGATCCACTGATGCTCCGAACGTTGAAGCTCACCCTGGCCTACGACGGCACGAACTACGTCGGCTGGCAGCGGCAGACGAACGGCCGTGTCGATCCAGCAGGCCGATCGAGGAAGCGTTTGCGCCGCTGACGGCGCCGGCGGCGCCGCCGACGGTTGCGGCGGCCGGACGCACGGACGCCGGCGTGCACGCGCTCGGCCAGGTCGCCAGCGTCCACCCTCGACGTCGATCACGCCGGCCTCGGCCATGCCACCGCGCGCTGAACGTGCGGTTGCCGGCGGACATCCGCGTCCTCGGCGTCGTCGAGGCGCCGCCCGGCTTCCACGCGCAGTTTCACGCGCACCGGCAAGACCTACCGCTACCGCATGGCGACGCGCCCGTCGCCTCGCCCGTTCGATCGCTGGTTCGTGTGGCACGCAGCCGGGGCCGCGCGGGTCGCGGCATGCGCGCGGCGGCACGCGCGCTGGTCGGCCGGCACGACTTCGCGTCGTTTCAGGCGCGCGGCGCGGCGGTGCGCGACACGACCCGTACGATCACACGCGTCGAGCTCGAGGAGGCCGGGGGCGAGGTGCACGTCGAGATTGACGGCGACGGCTTCCTGCGCCACATGGTCCGCACCATCGTCGGCACGCTCGTCGAGATCGGCGCGGGGTCGCGTCCGGCCGACGATCTGGCCGCGTGTGATGGCCGCCGCGCGATCGCCGGGCCGCGGGGCTGACGGCGCCGGCCTGCGGGCTGACGCTCGTGCGCGTCGATACGAGCGGGAACGCGCAGTCTAAGAGCTTGCAGTCGGGGTTGGACCCTTCGAATGGCCGCTCGCTGACATGCTCGTCGGTCGTCCGTGCCGGGCTCCGCAAGACGAGGCGCTGGTCGCGGCCGGTCGACTTCGCGCGGCTGCCGCGGCACGTCGCCATCATCATGGACGGCAACGGGCGCTGGGCGGCCGGCCGGCACCTGCCGCGCGTCGAAGGGCATCGCGCCGGCATCGAGGCCGTGCGCGACACGGTCGAGACCGTCGGCGCGGCTCGGCATCGAGGTGCTCACGCTGTATGCGTTCTCGGTCGAGAACTGGAAGCGGCCCGACGCCGAGATCACCGCGCTGATGGGGCTGCTCAAGCACTACCTGCGCCTCGAGCTGAAGCACGCTGCTCAAGAACAACATCCGGTTCCGCGTCATCGGCCAGCCCGACCGGCTGCAGGCCGACATCCGGCGCGAGCTGGAAGCCGCGGAAGCGCGCACGGCCGCCAACGACCGGCATGCAGTTCAACATCGCGCTCAGCTACGGCGGCCGCGCCGAGATCGTCGATGCCGCGCGCCGCGCGATTCGCGAGGGACTCGACCCCGAGACGCTCGACGAACGGACGTTCGCGTCGCTGCTCTACACGGCCGGCCAGCCCGATCCCGATCTGCTCATCCGCACGAGCGGCGAGATGCGCGTCAGCAACTTCCTGCTCTGGCAGATCGCCTATGCGGAGATCTGGGTCACCGACGCGCTCTGGCCCGATTTCCGCGATGCGCGACCTGCTCGCAGGCGATCGTCGACTACCAGAAGCGCGATCGGCGCTACGGCGGCATCGGCTCGCCGGAATCCGACACGCTGGCCAAGGCCATCCCGCAATGAGCCGGGGTAGACCCGATCGCCTTCGCCACGCGTCGGCGCCGGCACGGATCGCATGACGCGCGTCCTGAGCGGCGCGGTCCTCCTTGGCGGCCTGCTCGCGGCGCTCTGGTGGGCGCCGGCGTGGGTGACCGTCGCTGCTTGCCGCGGCCGCGGCCGGCGGCGCGGCCGCCGAGCTCGCGCGCTGTTCCCGTCACGCGGCCGGCGCGGCCTCACCGGTATTTGTCGCGGCCACGGCCGCGAGCGTGTGCATCGCGATGGCCGTTGCCGCCGATCGCCGGCCGGCAACGCGATGGACGTCCTCGCGCTCGTGCTCCTCGCGGCCGTCGTCGCCAGCGGCGCGATGACGCTGGCCAGCGGTCCGCCCGCGGCGCCGACCCTGGCGCTCGCCGGCCTCACGTTGATGGCGCCGATCTACATCGGCGTGCCGATGGGCGCGATCGCGGCCCTTCGCGTCGCCGAGGGCCGGTCCGCGGTCGTGCTCCTGCTGTTCATCGTCGCGATCAGCGACTCGGCGCAGTACTACACGGGCGCGCTTGGTCGGTCGGCACAAGCTGGCGCCGGCGGTCAGCCCCGGGAAGACGATCGAAGGCGCCATTGGCGGCCTCGTGGCGGCAACGCTCTTTGGAGCGCTGGCGGGGCCGAGCCTCGGTGCCCGCTCACGCCCTCACGCCGCTCACGGCCGGCGGGCTCGCGCTCGCGGCGGCGTTGCTGGGCATCGTCGGCGATCTGTTCGAGTCGCTGCTCAAGCGCGAGCGCCGGCGTGAAGGACAGCTCCGCGCTCATTCCCGGCCACGGCGGCGTGCTCGACCGCGTCGACAGCTACCTTTTCGCCGCGCCCGTGCTGTCTACGTGGTGCTGCGATGGCTCGTGTGACCCGCCTCGCGATCCTCGGATCGACCGGATCGATCGGCCGCAGCGCGCTGGCCGTCGTCGACGCGCACCCCGACCGGCTGCAGGTCGCGGCGCTCGCGGCCGGCGAGAACGCCGCGCTGCTGGCCGAGCAGGTCGCACGCTACCGGCCGGGCGCGGTCGGCGTGGCCTCGAGTGGCGCGCGCGACGAGCTGATCCGCCGACTCGGACCGACCGGTGCGCCGCGCGCCGTGGGCGTCGGACGCCGAGGGTCTGCTCGCCGTCGCGACCGCATCCGGACGCCGACATCGTGCTGTGCGCTTCGTCCGGCACCGCCGGGCTCGAGGCGGCGCTCGCGGCGATCGACGCGGGCAAGACGCTCGCGCTCGCCAACAAGGAAGTGCTCGTCATGGCCGGCGCCCTCGATGATCGACGCGGCGCGGCGCCGCGGCGTCGACGATCCTGCCGGTGGACAGCGAGCACAACGCCATCCACCAGTGCCTGCACGGCCGGTCAGCGCGCCGAGGTACGGCGCCTGATTCTCACGGCTTCCGGCGGGCCGTTCCGATCGCTCGACGCCGCCGCGCTCGCGCGCGTGACGCCCGAGGACGCGCTGCGTCATCCGACGTGGCAGATGGGCCGGAAGATCACGATCGACTCGGCCACGCTGATGAACAAGGGCCTCGAGGTGATCGAGGCGCACTGGCTGTTCGGCGCCGCGCCCGAGGCCATCGACGTCGTGATCCATCCGCAGTCGGTCGTGCACTCGATGGTCGAGCTGACCGACGGATCGATCATCGCGCAGCTCGGCGTCACGGACATGCGGCTGCCGATTCAGTACGCGTTCTCGTATCCGGAGCGGTGGGGGACGGCGCTGCCGCCGCTCGATGTCGCGCGTGCTGGGCGTGCTGGAGTTCGGGCCGCCGGATCTCGCCGCGCTTCCCGTGTCTGCGGACTTGCGTATCGATGCGCTCGAGCGGGGCGGGGCCTGGCCGATCGTGCTGAACGCCGCGAACGAGGTGGCCGTCGAGGCGTTCTTGGCCGGCCGGCTCGGTTTTTCGCAATTCGCTCGGGTGATCGAGACGCGCGCTCGCGGCGGCGGACACTGAGGTCGCCGCGCCGCACACGCTGGCCGACGTCCGGCGCGCGGACGGCTGGGCGCGGGCCCACGCGGCTCGAACTGTCGGTACGCTACCATCGTCGTAGTAGATACGGAAGGAATGGCGGGTTCCGCCGGCAGGTGCCTGTGCTGACAATTCTGGCGTTTTTGTTCGTCCTCGGCGTGCTCGTGTTTGTCCACGAGCTCGGACACTTCCTGATGGCGCGGGCCCACGGCGTGCGCGTCCTGAGGTTTTCGCTCGGTTTCGATCCGAAGATGGCCAAGTTCGTGCGCAACGGCACCGAGTACAGCATCGGGATCATTCCGCTCGGCGGCTACGTGAAGCTGGCTGGCGAGACCGTCGAGGACGAGCGCACGGGCGCGCCCGACGAGTTCCTGTCCAAGAGCAAGTGGGTGCGCTTCCAGGTGTACCTCGCCGGGCCGGTGATGAACCTGCTGCTGGCGTTCGTCGTCCTCGCGTTCGTCCTGATGCGCGGCGCCGACGTGCCGCTCTACCAGTCCTCGCCGGCCGTGATCGGCGGGATCGAAGCCGACAGCGCGGCCGCCAAGGCCGGCCTGCAGGTAGGCGACCGGATCGTCAGCGTCGATGGCCGCGACGTGCCGACGTGGGACGCGCTCGACGAGGAGATCGCGCCGCGAGCCAACCGGCCGTTGTCGGTGGTCGTCGATCGCCGCGGCAGCCACCTCACGCTCGAGGTGACGCCGGCGGCCTACGGCAAGTACGAGATCGGCGATCTGGGTGTGCGTCCGGTGCTGCGGCCGCAGTTCGTCATCGTGCAGCCGGGCCTGGCCGCCGATCGCGCGGGGATTCAGCGGGGCGACGTCGTGCTCGCGGTGAACGGCGAACGCGGTCTCTCGCAGCCGGCCGTCATCGATCGCATCAAGAAGAGCCCGGGGACGCCGCTGGTCTTCACGATCGAGCGGAACGGCGAAACGCAGGACGTCACCGTGACACCGGACAGGAGCGGCACCATCGGCATCATCGGCGTCTCGATCCAGATCTACGAGGTGAAGCGCGTCGATCCGACGTTCCTGCAGGCGTTCGTGATGAGCGCGCAGCAGAACTGGGACACCACCAAGCAGATTGGCCGCACGCTCAGCGGCCTGATCACGCGCGAGTTGCCGATGAAGCAGCTGATGGGGCCGGTGGCGATCGCCGAGCTCTCCGGCAGCGCGGCGAAGCTCGGCTGGCTGGCGCTGTTTCAGACGATGGCGATGCTCAGCCTCAACCTCGGGCTCATCAACCTGCTGCCGGTGCCCGTCCTCGACGGCGGGCACATCGCGATTCTGGCTGTCGAAGGCGCGACGCGCCGCAACCTCAGCATGCGCGTGAAGGAGCGGATCCTGCTCGCCGGCGCGGCCCTCATCATCCTGCTGATGGTGACCGTGATCTATAACGACGTGGTGAGACTGTTCAGGTAGGGTTCCGGGGTTCCGGGGTTCCGAGGTTCCGGGGTTCCGGCGGTTCTGCCCGCCCTATTTCTTCCGCAGAATCGGGTACGCCTTCGCGTCCGCGCCGAGACTGTCGTCCAGGACGTTCCATGCGGTCAGGCCGTCGTCTGACGTCGGCGCCAGCAGGTAGAAGGCGAGCCGCGCGAGCGGCTGGTTCATCTCCACCACCCAGGCGCCCGCCGGGACGGTCACCGACGCCGGCGCCGCCTGCCAGGCGCCCTCGAGGACGCGCAGGCCGTGCGAGCCGGAGTCGATGCTGCCGTTCCGGACCGGCTGCTGCGTGTTGCCCGAGATGACGAACTGCTCGACGCCCCGCACCGGCTGCGCGACCTGACGCATCTGGATGCCGTGCGTCCGCAGCAGCTCGATCGCCTTGGTCTCGCCGGCGGGCACGTAGTACTCCGTCGGCACGTCCTCGGTCGAGCTGGGCTCGAACCAGAGCATGTCCATCATCTGCTCGGGATGGATGACGTCCTTGCGCCGGTTCATGACGGCGCCGTTGTTCGGGTTCTTCTCTTCCTCGACCTCGCCCATCAGGATCTCGACCATGCCGCCGCGCTTCATCTGCGCGCGCGTGCCTTCGACCTTGCCGACGATCGATTCCTTGTCGGCGGCCTCGACGGCCTTCTTCAGCCGGTCGGCGTTCGCCGACGCGAAGTTCAGCGCCTCCTCGACGAAGTAGTTCGTCGCCTTGATCCGATCCTCGAACGTCGCGTACGCGTAGGCTTCGCTCAGGAGCGCGAAGCGATTCCGGAGTCCGACGTAGTTGTTGTGGAAGCGCGGGCACGTGCTCGAACGTGGCCCAGATGCGCGGCTGAGTCGGCTGCGCGGGCGCGCCGACCGGCTCCGGCGTCGGCGTGGCCTGCGCGCCGCGGCCGGCCTGGCCCGCGCCTCCCGCCGCCGGCCGCCGCCGCGTCCGGGCGCGCCGCCTCGGGCGCCGCCACGCCCGCGGCCGCCGCGCCCGCCCGTCGACACGTTGCCGTAATAGAACGTGTCCCAGCCGTGCTTGTCCTTGATGTTCTTCGTCACGAACGGGAACCACTCGTTCTTCATCAGGTTCATGATCGTGTCGCTCGTGTCCGGATTGAGCGGCGGGGCGTACGTCAGGTAGTAGCCGTGCGTCGATCCGTCGGAGGTGTGCAGGTCGAAGCCCGACCTGCGGGTCGTAGTCGTTCCACAGCTTCACGAACGCGCGGCGCCTCGGGCGACTCGAGCTTCATGAAGTCGCGGTTGATGTTGATGTTCTGCCCGTTCGCGCGCGTGCCCTCGCCGTTGATCGGCCCGTTCTGGCGCCCGCGGTTGGTCATCGAGAATTTCTCGTTGCCGTCGGCGTTGAAGATCGGCGTGACGAGCAGCACCATCGACTGCAGCCAGTCGGCGTGCTGGCCCATCGCCAGCTCGCGCAGCAGAATCTGCGCGGATTCCTTGCCCTCGACCTCGCCGGCGTGGATGTTCGCCTGGATGTGCACGCGCAGCTTGCCCGTGGCCTTGACCGACGCCGGCGCTGGCGTCCTTCAGCCCGGTGCCGACCACGGCCAGCGGCATCGCCCGGCCCTCGTACGTCGTGCCGTAGGTCGTGTAGAAGACGATGGGCGACGCGTCGTCCACCGCCTTCATGAACTTCACGACGTCCTCATAGGTCGACGTGGACTTGAAATCGCTCGCTTCGGCCGTCGTCTTGAGGTTGGCCAGCGGCGTCTGCCGGGCCTGACCGGGGACGACGAACAGGGCGGCGACCAGCGAAATCAGAGCCAGCTTCCGGGGCATGCGGAATCTCCTTGGCGGCGATCCTACAGGAAAAGCGCGTGCGTGTCGTTTCTCCCACCGGGTGTCATAATGACCGGCCCGTGAGGTTTCGCCGGCGCGTGTACGTCGTGGCGCTACTGGCGGCGATGCCGGCGATGGGCGTGGGCTGCGGCGCCGGAACGTCCTCGACGCCGCCGTCGCCGGCCGTCCGGCCGTCCGTCCTCCTCGTCACGCTCGACACCACGCGCGCCGACGCCATCGGCCCCGAGGCCGCCGGCGTCGAGACGCCGTCGTTCAACGCGCTCGCGGCACGCGGCGAGCGCTTCACCCAGGCCTACGCGGCGGTGCCGGAGACGCTGCCGTCGCACACGTCGATCATGACCGGCTTGTATCCCGCCGGCCACGGCATCCACGAAAACGCGCGATACCTGTCGGCCGACCACCCCGTGCTGGCCGAGCGCCTGCACGAGACCGGCTATCGGACGGCCGCGTTCGTGTCGTCCTTCGTGCTGGCGAAGCGCTTCGGCCTGGCTCGCGGATTCGATCGCTACGACGACGAGACGCCGCCCGGACAGGCGGAACGATCGTCGAAGGACGACGACCGACGCGGCGCTCACGGAGCTGGCGCAGCCCTCCACGCAGCCGCGCTTCATGTGGGTCCACTACTACGATCCGCACTACGCCCTACGCCCCGCCCGAGCCCTACCGGACGAAGTACGCGGCCAAGCCGTACCTCGGCGAGATCGCGGCGATGGACGAGCAGCTCGGCCGGCTGGTCCGCGCGTTCGAGCAGTCGTCCGCCGGGCCGACGGCCATCGTCGTCGTCGCCGACCACGGCGAAGGGCTGGGCGATCACGGCGAGGCGCAGCACGGCACTGCTCCTGTATCAGTCGACGATGCACGTGCCGCTCGTGCTGGTCGGGTCCGCGCGTGGCGACGAGCGTCAGCGACACGCCCGTGAGCACGCGCCGCGTGTTCCACACGGTCCTCGACTGGGCGGGCGTCGACGCGCCGAACAGTCTGCTCCGGCCCTCGAATGACGTCGTGCTCGGCGAGGCGATGAAGCCGTTCCTGGACTACGGCTGGCAGCCGCAGGTGATGACCGTGGACGGCGCGCACAAGGCGATCCTCACCGGAACGATGGAGGTCTACGACCTCGCCGCGGATCCGGCCGAGGCGCACGACCTTGCGCGACGAGGCGGCGATTGCCGCGCCGGTCCGGATCGGCGCTCTCGACCTATCCGATTCCGTCGCCCGACGCCGCGCGGCCCGCCGCGCCTCGACGACGAAGCGCGGCGAAGCTCGCGAGCCTCGGCTACGTCGGCGCGACGACGGCGCCGGTGGTGCGGCAGCGACGCGCCGCGCCCGGTCGGACATGCAGAAGATCTTTCCGTGGCTCGAGCAGGCGTCGGCGCTGTTCGGCGCGGGAAGATACGCCGAGGCGTCTGCCGCTGCTCGAGCCGGATTCTGCTGCCGATCCCGCACAACCTCGACGCGGTGCTGCAGGCGGCATCCGCGCACTCCGCGCTCGGGCACGACGCGCGGGCGCTGGCGATGTTCCAGAAGGCCGCCGACCTCGCGCCGAACTCACCGGACGTCCGCACCTACCTGGCGCTGCACTACGCGCGCGGCAAGGACTGGGCGCGCGCCGTGCCGCTGCTCGAGCGCGTCGTCGCCGACGACCCGAACCGGCTGCCGGCGCTCGAGGCGCTGGCGGTGATGCGCGTGCGGCAGGGGCGCGTGGACGACGCGATCGCGCTCCGGCAGAAGATCTACCTGCAGCGCGCCCCGACCGCGGCCGAGCTGGTCGATACTGGGCGAGCTGCGATGAGCGCGGAGCGGACGCCGGCGGCGATCGAGGCGTTCGAGCGGGCGCGGGCGCTGCAGGGCGCGGCGTTCGCTCACGACCTCGAGCTCGGCGTCCTGTACCTCGCGGACAACCGCTTCGATCGAGGCGCGGACCGCACTCGACCGCGTGCCGGCGTCCAGCCCGGGCTACCCGATGGCGCTGTTCAAGCGCGCGCAGGTCAGCGTGCTGCTGCACGAGCCAGACGCCGCGGCCCGCATCGCCCTCGCGCGGCAGAAGGCGGACGCGACGACGCGCGAGCTCATCGCAAGGGAGAAGCTGTTCAGGCAGGCGCCGGAAGTCCGAGTCCGAGGGCCGAGGTCGACAGGGCTCCACTGTCCGGAACCCAGAGGGCGCGACCATCAGCGCCGCCTGCCCCGACTCGGACCTTGACCCTCGCTCGGGACCCTGGACCGAGGACCTTAAACTGAGCCTGAACGCATCTGGAACCGTCGCGGATCCCAGTAGTATCTGCGGCTGGCCGAACAGCGAGTTGTGCGTGCTCGGCTGGATGTTGTAGCCCGTCTGGCTGTTTCCCACGTTGAACAAATCCGCGGCGATCTGCGCGTTGTAGCGGCCTTGGAACGGGAAGTTCTGCGTGTAGTTGAGGTCGAGCTGGAAGTGGCCGTCGCGTGCGGCGCGAGCCTGCCGGCTCGGCGTAGCGGATCGTGTCGCTCGTGCTGCTCGTGAGGCTCTTGTACAGCTCGTAGTTCCACGCCTCCCACGGCGTGCCCGGACTCGGCGATGACGAACGCGCCGGCGTAGGCGTTCCAGCGGAGCTGGTACGACCCGTAGAGCTTGAACACGTTCGGGCGGTCGCCGTGGAGATCGCCGTCTTCATGTCCCAGAGCTGCCGGCCCGCGCCGTCGCCGATGTTCGACGAGCCGATGAAGATGTTCTGGTCGTTGTTGACCGTCGACGTGCTGTCCTGGTCGAAGTTGCCGTAGTAGTGACTCCAGGTGTACGAGCCGCGGAGGAACGTCTTCTTGCCGTGATACTCCGTCTCGACCGTGGCCTCGTAGTACTTCGTGAAGGCGCCGTCGAGCTCCGCGATCACGTAGCTGGAGCCGCTGCCGATCTGCGCGATCTTGGCCGAGAGGTCCGGAATGTACAGCTCCCGCGGGATGCTCGGGCGGCGGGTTGAAGGCGACGCGCGCGTTGTTGTTCGTGTCCTCCCAGAAGTGGCTGCCGCTGCGGTAGCGGCCGTAGACCCGCGCGGTCCAGCTGTCACCGAACTGGCGCGCCGTGCCATACGAGGATTTCCTTGATCACCGCGCGGCGTCATGTCCGGCACGAAGAGCTTGCCGGACGACGAGGCGACCTTGTCGCTCGCGAACAGGTTGCCGTTCGCGTCGAAGTAGGCGTTGATCGTCGTGGCCAGGTTGCGATCCCACGACGCGGCGCGCGGCAGCGAGCTGGCCGCCGGGTTGTACTTCGACGTAGCTCACGAAGACCGTGTTGCGACCGTCGTACGCCCAGGTCGCGCCCGAGCCGCGGCTGGAGCATCTTCGAGAAGGGAATCTCGTACATCTTGTACTTCGTTGCCCGGCGATGCCGACGTAGCCGGACAGCGTGCGTGCTGTCCTCGCGCAGCCCCTGGCCGTAGAGCGTGTCGTTGCTCATGAGCAGGCCGGCGTTGAACGTCCAGTTGTGCCAGCCGATCGAGTCGTTGAACTCGAAGTTCTGCGAGCGGTACTCCGAGTGAATCGTCGGCACGGCGCCGGTCGACTGCTGCTGGAACGCGGCCTGGTAGAAGATCGGCGCGACGACGCCGGATGCCGCCGGGACTGTTCGAGCCGGCCGCCAGGCACGGTGATGATGCCCCAGCCGTTCGAGCTGCGCGTCAGGTCCTCGGAGTCCACGTACCACTGGTACCCGGCGTGCAGCGTGTGCGTCATCGACGACGTGAGCAGCGTGTAGTTGTAGCCGAGCTCGACGCCGTCGCGGAAGAAGTCGTCCTTGTCGAAGAGGTTCGCGTAGCCGTCGACGCCGCCGCCGGTCGGCACGCCGTTCGACGTCATAGCCGTACTGGTTGATGATCGGCTGTCACGAAGGCGTTGTAGGGGTCGTTGTCCGCGACATACTGTCGGCACGTTGAGCTGGCCGATCTGGTTCAGCCGCGTCGATGTCGAGGTGCGTGCCTGGCGCCGTCGAAATGGCGACGTCGGCGACGTTGTCCGGCCGGCCCTGCGTGCGGTTGACGAAGTGCGTCCACTTCACCGTCGCGAAGCTGATCGGGTTGATGACCCACGACGCGTCCGCGGATCCGATGTTGCAGCCACGCCTCGTTGCCCGATCCGGCCGTCGGCGAGACGTTCGCGCCGAACGTCGTGCCCTTGTCGAGCCGGTGCGAGTCCCGGTAGGTGAAGTTGGCCAGCACCGACCTGATCGGCGTGATCGTGCCCTTGATGAAGCCCTCGTTGCGCGTGCTGTTGAAGTCCGGCAGCGTGCCGTACACGTTCGAGCCGTTGCTCCGGGAGATCGTCCGGGCGGTAGTACGAGGCGTAGAAGAAGATCTTGTCCGGCAGGATCGGCCCGCCGCCGGCCAGCTCCGTCCACGAGTGATCGGAGTCGTACTTCGAGACCGACGTGCCGACGGTCTTGGCCGCCATGCCGGCGTTCTGGATCTGCCAGCCCAACTGGCCGCTGTAGCGGTTCGTGCCCGACTTGCTGATCGAGTCGATCATGAAGCCGCCGGACCGATCGAACTGGGTGGCTTCGGCGCCGCCGCGGACGATCGAGATCTGCGCCGATGTCGTGCGCCGCCGGCTCGGCCGAGAGCGTGCCGAACAGCGGCAGCGTGACGTTGACGCCGTCGAACTGGTAGACGTTGTCCTGGCCGCTGCCGCCCGCGCTCGGGCCGCGCACGCCGTCCGGCGTGTACTGCACCGCCGGGATCAGCTTGATCAGGTCGCGGTAGTCCTGGCCGATCGGCAGGCCCTTCATCTGCTCTGACGAGAGTCCGTTGTTCAGCGTCGCCGACGTGCGGTCGACGATCGAGGACTCGGCCGTGACCGTCACCGATTCGGTGACGCCGGCCGGGCCCAGCTTCACATCCACCGGAGTCTCGCGCCCGAGCTGGACCTGGGCGTCACGCGTGACTTTCTGCATGCCCGACAACGTGAACGTGATCGTGTAGCTCCCTGGCGGCAGGGTCGGGAGCCGGTACTCACCGTTCGACTCGGTGACGACCACGCGCGGGCCGGGCAGGACCGGCGACCGCACCTCGACGGTCACGCCCGGCAGCACCGAGCCGTCGGTCGCCGTCACCTTGCCGGCGATCGAGCCGGTCTGGCGGGCCAGCGCTGGCACCGCCAGCAGCAGGGACGCGAAGAAACATAGAAAGATTCGAGCCACGCCGTTCTTCATGAGCGAGCCTCCTCCAGGCTGGGCGGATTATACGCTCCGATCCGGACACATGACGACTGTGTAACACGCCTGCGCCAGCCGCGTCTGGCGGTGGCATAATCCGGCGACGCGTGGACTCTCAGTCGGTTCGGTTTCGCATCGCGGCGGAGGCGTCGGATTTCGAGCAGATCTTCCAGCTCGCGTACGAGACGTTCGTCGAGGAGATCCCGCAGCATCCGCCCAATCCGTCCCGCCGGCACATCGACCGGTTTCATCACGAGAACACCTACCTGGTCGCCCTGGACCAGGACCGCATCGTCGGGATGATGGCGGTGCGGGATCGCCGCCCGTTTTCCCTCGATGAGAAGCTGGGCAGTGTCGACCCGTACCTCCCGGCCGGCCGGCGCGTCTGCGAGCTTCGCCTGCTGGCCGTCCGGCGCTCGCACCGGCATGGCTTCGTGTTCCGCGGCCTGGTGGACCTGCTCCTCGAAGTGGGACGTGCTCGCGGCTACGACCTGGCCGTGATCTCTGGCACGCTGCGCCAGGCCAAGCTCTACCGGCACCTCGGCTTCGAGCCGTTTGGTCCGCTCGTTGGCACCGAGGCGGCGCCGTTTCAGCCGATGTTCATCACGATTGAGCACTTCGAGACGACCGTCCCCGCCCTGGCCGACGCGGCCGAGCCGGTCAGTTTCCTGCCCGGGCCCGTGACGCCCTCACCCGAAGTGCGCGCCGCGTTCCAGTGCCCGCCGATTTCGCATCGTGATCGGCGATTCGCCGATCAAATGGGCCGCGTGGTCGCGAGCCTCGAGGACCTCACGCACGCGCCCCACGCCCAGGTGCTGCTCGGCTCCGGCACTCTGGCCAACGACGTCGTCGGCGCACAGCTGTCGCTGGCGTCGGGGCCGGGCCTCGTGGTCACCAATGGCGAGTTTGGCGAGCGTCTGGCGGACCACGCCCGGCGGCACCGGCTGGCCCACGAGGTGGTGAGCTTCGACTGGGGCGAGCCGATCGACTACGCGCGGGTCGAGCAGCGGCTGGCCGGGACCCTTGCCGCCTGGCTGTGGGCCGCGGCGAGCGAGACGTCCACGGGCATGCTGAACGATCTCGACGAGATGAAGGCGATGACCGCGCGTCACGGCGCCGCGTTGTGTCTCGACTGCGTGAGCGCCATCGGCGCGGTCCCGGTCGATTTGCGCGGCGTGGCCTTTGCGAGCGGCGCGAGCGGCAAGGCGCTCGGCGCGTTTCCGGGCCTCTCGATGGTCTTTCATGCTGACGAGATCTCGCCGGCGCCCGATCGGCTGCCGCGCTACCTGGATCTCGGCTACTACGCCCAGAAGGGCGGCGTGCCGTTCACGCACTCGTCCAACCTGCTGGCCTCGCTCGAAGCTGCGCTCGCTAGATTCGACGCGGCGGACCCCGCGCCCTTCGATCGGCTCGTGCATCTGTCCGGCTGGTTCCGCGCGCGGCTGCGCGGTCTCGGCATCCCGATGCTGGTCGATGGCGACCACGCATCGCCGGCCGTGATTACGATTCCCGTGCCTCGCTCGCGTCCGGTGACCTCGATCGGTGACGCGCTCAAGCGTCAGGGCCTGCTCGTCGCGTACGAGAGCGAGTACCTCTTGCGGCGGAACTGGCTGCAGGTCAGCCTGATGGGGCAGTGCACGGAAAATCGCCTCGAGCGGCTGCTCGCCGCGATTGGACCGCGGCTCGGCACGACGAGATCAGCCGCCGGCGCCTCGTGACTGCCTGGTCGGCACGCACCAGGACGTTCGTCCTCGCCGCCGTCGTCCCCTTTCTCGTCGTCTTCGTCGTCAAGCTGGCCGTGTTCGTCAGTCTCGGCGCGCACCCGCTGCTCCTGCCCGGCGCGCAGTCCGACGACGGGCTCTATCTGCAGCTGGCCGATCGTGTCGCGCACGGCGACGTGTGGCTGACCAATCCGGCGGCGTTCAAGGGTCTCGCGGCGCCGCCGTTCTTCGTGGCGCCGCTGTACATCTACGCGTTGGCCGCGCTGCTGAAGATAGGCGGAGGATTGCTGGCCGTCGTCCGCGTCGCGCAGATTATCGCCGGCACCGTCGGCGTGCTTTTGATCGCGGCGACCGCGCGCCGCTGGTATGGCGAGTCCGCGGCGCGGTGGACGATTGCCGCGGGCGCGCTCTTCGGTCTGGCCACGTTCTACGAGCTGCTCATCGTGCCGGCGGCGCTCGAGCCGCTGCTCACGGCCCTCGACGTGTTCCTCCTGTCCCGCGCGATTGACCGGCGCGACACGCGATCGTGGTCGCTCGCCGGGGCCGCGTTCGGAATTCACGCGCTCAATCGGCCGGCCGGGCTGGTGGTGACTGGCGCGGTCGCGGTCCTCGTCCTGGCCTGGAGCGCGCGCCGCGCCCGCGCCCGGGGCGCATCGCCCGCGCGGGCGTTGATCGCCGCCGTCGCGTTTGCCGCCGCGGCCTGCCTGGTGATTGCACCGGCGACGTGGCGGAACTGGCAGGTGAGTCACCAGTTGGTGCCGATCTCGTCGTCCACGGGATTCGAGGCACTCGCCGGCAACGGCCCCGACGCGACCGGCGCCTACGCACCGGTCGGGCACGTCGATCCGGGGCCGAACGCCTGGAGCGAACGACTGGCGGCGTCCCTCCTGCTCCGCAAGACGCGTTTGGCGCTCAGCGCGTCGTTCCTGCCGGCCGGTCGCAGCTATCCGTTCTTCGCATGGGATCTCGTTGGGCCGCTCACGTTCTGCGTCGTCGGCCCGTGGCTGCTGGTGCCGCTCGGACTTGTTGGTCTCGTGGCGGCGCGGCCCCATCGGCGCGACGGGTACTGGCTGTGGGTGTCGGACGTGCCGCTCACGCTCGCGTCGATCGTGATCTTTTCCGTGACGTCGCGCGGCCTTCTTCCGCTGCACGTCGCGCTGCTGGCGCCGTCGGGTGCGGCGGTGGCGTGGCTCATCGCGCGCGTCCGCGAGCGTGCGTGGCCGCGTGCGGGTCGCGCCGCGCTGGCGCTCGCGGCGCTCGCCGCAATCGCCGTGTGGCCGACCGGGATCGACGACGGTCGGGCAGAGGAGCAGATACGGATGGCGCTTTACGACATCCGTACAGGCCGCGAGCCAGAAGCCGAGGTCTGGGTGGCGCGAGCGGTGCCGCGCCACCCGACGCCGGCCGCCGCACAGCTTCGCGTCGGGCAGCTCTACGAGTCGATGAACCGTCCCGCCGACGCGCTCGTGCACTACCGCGCCGGGCTCGCGATCGATTCCGCCGACAGCGCGCTGCATCTGGCCGTGGGGCGCGCGTTGTTCGCGGCCGGGCAGGACGCCGAGGCGATTCCCGAGCTCGAACGCGCGCGATCCGGCCCGCAGGGCGACACCGCGACGCGCGTGCTCGTACTGGCGCTGTCGCGCCTCGGCCGGCGTGACGAGGCCAACGCCGCCGTGCGCACGCTCGACCCCGAGCGATGGAACGCGGATCAAGCGCGCGAGTTCGCGGTCGGCCTCGCGTCGATCGGCCGGCTGGATTCGAGCATCGCGGCCTGGCGGCGGGCCGCCGAGGCGGGCGGCGATCCGCGTGACTACGAGCGGCTGGGTCTCACCTGGGTGATGGTCGGCCGTCCGGCCGATGCAATCGCGCCGCTCGAGGAAGCCGTGCGGCGCGCCTCGTCATCCGCCAGCATTCGCTTGAACTACGCCGTGGCGCTCTCCACGGTTGGCCGACGAGACGAGGCGAGGCGCGAAGCGCAGAAGGTCCTCGAGATTGACCCGAACTACGCCAAGGCGCAGGCCTTCCTGCGCAGCCTCGAGAAATAGCTCGACCCGAAGAGCGTCAGGACTCGACCAGGGCCGCGGCGCGGACGGCCGCGCCGACCAGGCCGGCCGCCGGATTGAGGATGATCGAGACCGGCAGCGTGCGGAGCAGATCGACCATCGGCTCCTTGCCGCAGAACGCCTCGAGGAACCGGCCATTCTCGAGCGCCGGCAGAATCTTGGGCGCGATGCCGCCGCCGATGTACAGCCCGGCCGTGGCGACCGACCGCAACGCCAGATTGCCCGCTTCCGCGCCGTAGGCGTCGATGAACATGTCGAGGGCTTCAGCGCACTTCTGGCAGCGCCCTTCCAGGGCGCTGGCGCTGATGGCCGCCGGCAGCTCCGCGGGGTCCATCCGCGGATGCACCGACTGGCATGCGCTGGCGCCATTCTGCCATCCGTGCGTGAAGCGGAACAGGTTGATCAGCCCAGGGCCCGAGATCACGCGCTCGTTGTCCACGCGTCCATAGACCTTCGCCAGCTCCTGCACCAGGGCGAGCTCGCGCGCCGTCCGCGCCGCGAAATCCGCGTGGCCGCCTTCGGAGGCCGACGGTAGGAAGCGGCCGTTCACGTTGTGCAGCAGCGCCTCGCCGAGGCCGGTGCCCGCGGCGATGAGCGCGGCGTTGCCGGTCGGCACCGCCACGCCTTCCTGCAGCACGGCCAGCTCGTCCGGCTCGAGCACGGGGACCGCGTGCGCCATGGCTTCGAGGTCGTTCAGCAGCTGCACGGGACAGTCATCGAGTCGCTCGGCGACGACCGACAGGTCGGCGAGCCACGGCACGTTCGTCAATCGCGCGACCAGCCCGGTGACCGGCCCGGCGACGCCGACGCACACCGCCGCGATGTCCTTCGCGCCGGTCTCCTCGAGGAAGGTACCGACGATGTCGTCGAGGCTGTCGAAATCGAGCGTGGCGTACTCGCGGACGACGAGCGACTGAGGGCGCTCGTCGTGCTTGCGGTACAAGCCCATCAGGGTCTTGGTGCCCCCGATGTCGGCGGCGAGCAGCATGGGGGAGATGATACCGTGCGTCTTGGCTCTTGACATCCGTCCCTTCCGGTCGCATCGTGTCGAAGCGTAACGATTCCGTGTCCGCTCCTGTCCTACGTCCGGCTGAGCGCCCGCTCGCAGGGCAACAGGTCGCGCAGGTCGGCAAGCTGCGGCTGTTGTCGAGGCGGGACACCCGCTCGATTGTCGAGCGACTCGGCGGCACCTTCTCTCCCGACCTGACGCCGCGCACGACCGTCGTCGTCACCGCGGATGCGACCGCCGACGTGCCCGCGCACGTCCACCGCGTGCTCTCGGAGAGCGATCTGTGCCGGGAAGCCGGGCTCCCGGATCTCGACACGCTGCGCGCGCACTACTACTCGCCGCGCGACCTGCGCGGGATGTATCCATCCATTCGCGACGAGCACCTGCGGTATCTCGAGAAGTTCGGCCTGATCCGATCCGGTGGCTGGGCGCTACGCGTTCACCGAGCTGCACGTCGTGAAGCAGGCGGCGACGGAGCTCCAGCGCGGCGCGCCGCTCGGGTCCGTGCTCCGGGACCTCACGTCGGCCGATCGCGGCCAGCTCGCCTTCGACTTTCAGCCCGCGCGATCGGAGCGCGCGCCCGCGCGCGTCGTCTCGCTGCCGACGCCGCAGCGCGAGCCCGACGCTCTTTCCGTCCGACAAGACGCCGGAGCTGACGTCGGCCAACTACGCGCTCGCCGCCAAGTACTTTCTGGAAGGCGCGGAGCTGGACGACGACGAGGACCGCAACCTCGAGGGGGCCGCCGCGGCCTACCGTCGCGCGCTGCTCTTCGATCCGCATCTGGTCCCGGCCATCGTCAACCTCGCCAACATCCATTACGAACGCGACGAGCTGATCGAGGCCGAAGCGCTGTACGAGAAGGCGAGTCGCGTGGACAACGAGTGCTTCGAGGCGCACTTCAACCTCGGGAATATCCACCACGATCTGGCGCGCTATGCGGAGGCCGTTCTGGCGTACCGCGACGCGCTGGCGATCAACCCGGGCTATCCCGAGGCGCACTTCTACCTGGCGGTGACGCTCGAGAAGCTGGGCCGGTCAGTCGAAGCCAAGCCGCACTGGAAGCAGTACCGGGATCTGGCGCCCGACGGCGAGTTTGCGGAGCTGGCGAGGGAGTTCTCGGAGTAGCGCGGTTCCCACGCCTCCCTGTCCGGCCGGGACCTCCATCAGCCTCGCCGGGGCCAAGCTGTCCTGATAGAGCACGTCCGGCCTACACCAGCGTCTTGAGCAGTGTGACGGCGGGCGCCACGCGAATGCCCTCCGAGGTCTGATAGTCCTCCGCGCCTTCGGCATGGACCTGCCAGGCGGGGCAGTCCGGGAATTTCGCCTTCAGGTACCGCACGCTCGAATCGACGGGGCCTGGCGTCAACTTGCACTCGACCATCAGTCGCGGCGTGCGTCGCTCGCTGACGACGAAATCCACCTCGCGGCCGGCGACGTCTCGGAAATAGCGGAGTTCGAGATCGAGGCCTTCGGTGTCCTGCCGGAAATGCACCCACTTGAGCAGGTGGATGGCGACCAGGTTCTCGAACGAGGCGCCCGGCGATGCTGGCAGCGTCCAGTCAAAGTGGTAGTGCTTCGGACTCTTCTTGATCGCGCGAATCCTGGGGCCGCCCAACGGACGAATCAGCACGACCGCGTAGAGCCGCTCCAGCAGCGCGACCCATCGCGACAACGTCTTGTGGCTGACTTCCAGATCCTCCCGAAGACTGTTGATGGAGAGCGGCGAGCCCACGAGGTCCGGCAACCGGAGCGCCATCGCTTCCAGCCGGCCCAGGTCGTCCACGCGTTCCAGGCTGGTCAGTTCGTCGCGGATGATCAGGTTGCGATGTTCGGTGGACCATCGTCGGGCCTCGCGTGCCGAACCGCCGAAGAACGGCTCCGGGAAGCCGCCGAGCGTGCGGAGGGCTCGCCAGTCCGCCGGAGTGGCGATGTCGAGTTCCGCGACCGTGAGCGGGTGCATCCGGAGGAGGTGATAGCGCCCCTGGAGGGAGTCGCCGCCGAAGCGATAGAAGTCGAGGCGCGCGCTGCCCGTGACGAGGATGCGCTGCCCCGCCGGTCGGCCGTCCCAGACGCCCTTGAGGTAGTTGCGCCAGCCTCGGAACTTGTGCAGCTCGTCGAAGATCCACAGTGATCCAGCCGGAAGGGTTCGCTTGAGGATGCGCTCGCGATCGACGGGGACGTCCCAGTTCAGGTAGTTGCGAGCGGCGTCCGGCAGTGCTCGCGCGAACGTCGTCTTGCCGACCTGCCGGGGGCCCGCGACGAAGACCATCCGGCGGCCGAGATCGCGGAGGACCTGTGCTCTGAGATAACGGGACATCGGTGGCGCCAGAGATGTTTTTACCCCAAGTAGAATCCATCTGCAATGATTTTCACCTATAGGTGAAAATGTCACCGGCGCGGAAGTGCAGCAGGACGCGGTCAACGGGTCCTTCCGTCTCGATGATCTCGAGGCAGGCGAATACGAACTGACGCTCGAAGCTGATGGATTCAGACGATTCACCAGGCGTGGAGTTTGCCTCCCTTCTGACAACGAAACTCCCATGTCTTTCGTGCTCGAGCCGATCCCGCCAACGGAACCCATCGTCGAAGTGGTGAACGCCGCGATTCCCGCCATTGCGGCGGAACTCAAGAGCAAACAAGTGGCGCACGGTGCGGGAGAAGGAGTCCTGACCGTCAAGGCCCACGATCCGTCGTGCGGTGTCATCCCAGGCGTCGAGATCGGCCTGGCAACCGGCCTTGCACCATTCAGTGAAAGGGCAGGCGAACTTGCGTGTTCGACTCGTCCGGTCAGTGCCGCGCGTAATGTAACGCTGCAGCTTGACGGCGCGACCCTTCCGCTGGATTACCTGCACGTTTCCGATCGCACTGGTCAAGCCAACCGCATCGGGCACGTCATCGACGGCTTGCCAGTCGCTTCAGTGTCGATCGCGCTGACGCCAGGTCGGCTGTTCGCATGCCACTGCCTCATTGACACGGCGAATCCCGGCCCCACAGTCCTCAAGTTGCCCAGCGAGCTCTCCGGCAGAGCCGCTGAAGCTGAGGCAGACCTCCAGGTGCCCGTGAGCGTTGTACGTTCTGGCAGTGTCACGGCTCGGAACATACTCGGCGTTCGGTTCGGGCGGTTCTTGCTCCCGAACCCAAGAATCGGCCTCATCTCAGGCCAGGACACATTGAGAGATGGCGGTCCGTACGATGGCGATATCGGATACGATTGGCTCAGGCGTTTCAGAGTGGTCATCGACTGGTCTCGTGCCAGGATGCTGACAATTCCTAATTCACAGGCCCGCCAGATTCAGTGACCCGCTGCGGGCAGCGTAGCTGCTGACCATCGCCCATCAGTGATTGCCGTGCGTAGCGACACGACCAGTGGCGCCGCCCTCGACGACCGGAGGGCACCATTCTGTCTCGCGTCCGATCCCGCGCTCGCCGCATTTGTCACGGCCGGCGACGTCCGCTGACCCGCGGCCGACGGCAGGACCGGGCTCACTCGGCGCGGAGCGCCTCGATGGGGTCGAGCCCGGCGGCCCGACGGGCGGGGTAGTAGCCGAACACGAGGCCCACGGCCGACGAGAAAGCCACCGCGACAAGGATGGTTCCTGGCGAGATGATCATCGGCCAGCCGTACGCCTCTGCGAAGAGGCGCGAGCCGGCCAGCCCCACGATCACGCCGGCCGCCCCTCCGCCGAGACCGAGGACGAACGCTTCGACCAGGAATTGAATCCGCACGTCGCCCTCGCGCGCGCCAATCGCCATGCGCAGGCCGATTCTCGCGCGTCCGCTCGGCTACCGAGACGAGCATGATGTTCATCACGCCGATGCCGCCGACGAGCAGTGAAACCGATGCAATCGCCGACAGCATCAGCCCCATCGTGTCGGCGCTGTCCTGCTGCAAGCGGATCGAGTCCTCGGGCGCGCGGAGGCTGAAGTTGTCGTTGCCGTCTTCCGGGATCCGGTGGCGCACTCGCAGCAGCTCGGCGATGTGCTCCTGCGCCGGCGGAATGGCGCCGGGCGTCGCGGCCGAGCACATGATGTCGTCGACTCTCGTAGCGGGGTTGTTGATGTAGTGCATGACCGTGGAGTACGGCAGGAACAGCGTGTCGTCCTGGTCCTGTCCGGACGTCGACGCTCCGCGCGACTTCAGCACGCCGACGACCGTGAACACCTGGTTCGCGATGCGCACAGGCTGGCCGATTGGGTTCTCGTCTTCGAACAGCATGTCCGCGACGGTCCGGCCCAGCACGGCCACGCGCGCGTGCTGCTGCACGTCGGCGTCCGAGAAGGACGCGCCGTCGGCGACCGGCCACGCCTTGATGAGCAGATAGTCGGGGGAGACGCCGAGGTAGCGTGTGTTCCAGTTCAGGCCGGCGCGCACAAGTTGAATCCGGCCGTCCACGTTGGGCGAGCAGCGGACGACCTCTGGCACCTCCGCCACGATCGCCGCACTGTCCTCGACGCTCAGCCGTTCCGCGCCGCGGGCCCCGGTGCG
>CAWADF010000006.1:0-19726 GCA_963780855.1 uncultured Acidobacteriota bacterium | reverse complement strand
CCGATTGCGCTGGGCATGTCGCCGGGCCCGAAGATGGGCGAGCTTCTCGCGGAAATCTACGACGCCCAGCTCGACGGCCAGGTCACGTCGCTCGATGAGGGCCTGGCGCTGGCGCGGATCCGGCTCGGCGTCACCGGAGATTGACGCGGCTACCGTCCAGGCGTGATTTGCGTCGTCTTCACCGGTCCCATGCCGATGATCTGGACGACTACTTCCTTGTCCTTCGCGCCATCGTAGTGATGCGCGCCGGCTGGATGCTTGATGAAGCTCCCGGCCTTCATCGGCGTCGTCTTCGAGGGATCGAACACGTCCGCCTCGGGACCGAGCGCTATCCACCACGTCCCCTTGATCACGGTCACGAGGCGATCCTGGTCGTGGAAGTGCGGCCGGCTGATCTGCCCGGGCGCGAAGCGGATGCCAATCACTTAACGGCTCGGCTTGCCCGGGTCGCCGACCAGATTCACCTGGCTCATCGGGCCGTCAGCGAACTTCACGTCCTCGGGCGCGACGACGACGAAGCCGCGGGCGTCGGGCGCGATTGCCTGATTGGCGGTCGCGACCACCGTCAGGGCCAACGTCACCAGCAGGCCGGCGGCTCGGCCCATCCATCGACGTACGTTCATGATTTTCGAATGCATACTCCCTTGGCCCGCACGCGGCTGTCATCGCGGCGTTGCGCCGGCTTTGTAAACTCCGCACGTTCGAGGGAGACTGACGATGATGTCGCGGCGGGCGGCGGCGTGGATTCTGGTGGCCGGCATGGCGATGCTGGTGGCGGGGGGCGCTCAGTCGCAGGCGCGACGCAACGTCGTGATCTTCGTCGCCGACGGTCTGCGCCACGGATCGGTCAGCGCCGACGCGACGCCGGCGCTCTGGGCCGTTCGGACGAAAGGCGTCCACTTCGCAGACAGCTATTCGCTGTACCCGACGCTGACGACCGCCAACGCGTCAGCCATCGCCACTGGTCATCGGCTCGGCGACACCGGCGACTACAGCAACGTCATCTGGCCGGGCTTTGCGACCTTCGACACCGGCGCCTTCAATCTGACGCCCGGCACGCCGGTGCCCTTTCTCGAGAACGACCGCACGCTCGCCGACCTCGACGGCCATTTCGATCGCAACTACCTCGGCGAGGAGACGCTGCTGGCCATGGCGCGGGAGGCCGGCTACAACACGGCCGCCATCGGCAAGGTCGGCCCCGTGGCGATCCAGGACGCCGCGGCCATTGCGCCCGCAGAATGGCGGCTTCCCGTCGCCGCCCGCGACGGTCATCGTCGATCGACGATGCCACGGGCTCCGCACAGGGCGTGCCGCTTCCGCCCGCGCTCGTGCGGCAACTGCTGACCGCCGGCCTGCCTCCCGAAGCGCCGTCACGGTCGAACGGCTACGGCGCCTCGTCGCCCTACAACAACGGCTTCAGCGGCAACCGATCGACGCCCGGCACGGTCATGCCGAACCTCGTGCAGCAGCAGTGGTTCGTTGACGTGGCCACGCGGGCGGTGCTGCCGTGGTTCGTCTCGGATGCCACCCGGCCGTTCGCGCTCGTCGTCTGGTCGCGCGATCCGGACGGCACGCAGCACAACAACGGCGACAGTCTGGGCACGCTCTATCCGGGCATCAACGGCAGCTCGTCGCGCCAGGCGGTGCGCAACGCCGATCGCAATCTCCAGCAGCTGCTGGACTGGCTCGACGCCCATCCGGACGTCAAGGCCAACACGGACCTCGTCGTGACGTCCGACCACGGCTTCTCGACGATCAGCCGGCGCGAGCTCGATCGCATCCGGCCGGCCGACCGCCAGCGAATCCGCCCAGCATGACTACGTGGATGCGGCCGGCCGCGTGGACACCGTGAACGGCACGCTGCCGCCAGGCTTTCTGGCGATCGATCTCGCCTCGGCGCTTCAGACGAACCTGTTCGATCCGGATCAGCACGCGAGCGGCAGCGCGCTCTACAGGAAGCTGCACATCGATCCGGACACCACGACCTGGGAGCACCCGGCAACGGGCAACGGGCTGATTGGCGCCGACATTCAGCGGCCCGACGGCTCGGACGCGCTCGCCATCGTCGCGGCCAACGGCGGCTCCGATCTCGTGTACGTTCCGAATCGGCAGCGCCGAAACCGTGCGCCGCCTCGTGGACAAGCTGCTCGCGTTCGACTACGTCACCGGCGTCTTCGTGGACGACGCCTACGGGCCGATGCCGGGCACGCTTCCGCTCAGCGCGATCGGCATGACGTGGCGCGAGCCGCGTGCCACGGCCCGCCATCGTCGTGGCGTTCAACATTTCTATTTGAACCCGGACGACCTGCAGACGGGCGTCCAGGTCTCGGACACCGACGCTGCAGGAAGGCCAGGGCATGCACGGCGGCTTCGGCCGCGACAGACGTTCAACAACATGGCGGCCATGGGCCCGGACTTCAAGGCGCACGTGGTCGACAGCGCGCCGGTCGGCAACGCTGACATCGCGCCGACACTGGCGCAAGTGCTCGGCTTCTCGATGCCGTCTGCCGGAACGCTCACGGGTCGTGTGATCGCCGAGGCGCTGGCCGGCGGCACGGCGTCCACCGCCGCGTCGCCGTGGCAGTATCAGCGGTCGGCGGCTGCGCACGGCCGCCAGACGCTGCTGATCTACCAGACGCGCGACGGCGTGCGCTATCTCCACGCCGCATGCGCGGTGGACGCCGGCACGCAGGACAGTCCGATGGCGTGCCGCTAACGGGTGGCCGGCACCTCGGCGGCGCCGGCGTCTGCGGAGAAGAATTCCGCCGGCGCAAAGCCGGCCAGGCGGGCGACGACCACCCCCGGCACGCTCTGCGTGCGGATGTTGTAGGCCTCGACGGCGCCGTTGTAGTAGTTCCGCGCGTACGCGATCTTGTTCTCGGTGTCCGCCAGATCCGCCTGCAACTGCGCGAAGCGCTCGTTCGCCTTGAGATTCGGGTACGCCTCGGCGACGGCGACGAGCGATCCGAAGCGCGCCGGACAGCTCGTCGTTGGCGCGGGCGGCCGCGCGCGGCCCGGCCGCGCCGCCGAGCGCGCTTCGGGCCTCCGTCAGCTTCGTCATCGTCTCGCGCTCGTACGCGGCATAGCCTTTGACGGTCTCGACGAGATTCGGAATGAGCGACGCGCGCCGCTGCAGCTGCACGTCGATCGCGCTCCAGGCCTCCCGCACGCGCTGCCGGGCGTTGACGAGCCCGTTGAAGAGCACGACGACGCAGCAGCAGCAGGACCACGACAGCGCCGCCGCGACGACCATCGCGATCGTCACCATCCGCCCCCGCCTCCCCCGCCGCCGCCTCCGCCGGACGACCCGCCGCTGAAGCCGCTGCTGCCCGACCCGCCCGGCGTCGACGCCATCGCGCGACGACACCGACGACGAGAACGCGCCCGAGGCTCGACGAGAACGTGCCGGCGTTGAACCCCGGGTGCCGACGTACCAGCCCGGCCGTCGCCGCGGCCAGGTCGATGTCCTTGAACGCGTGCGCCCACCTCTCGACGCACTTGAACACGATCGCGTACGGCAGATACTCGGTGAAGATGTTGGCGCGTTCGGCAAATGCCTGCTGCTGGACTCTCCGCCGTCTTGATGTAGCGCATGAAGCCCAGCGGCCGTCGCATCATCTCGCGGCCGGCCGCGGTCCGGCGCGGCATCGCGCCGGACATCATCGCGAACAGAAAGCCGCCGAGGACGACCGGCAGGCCGACCACGCCGGCGCCCCAGTGCCGTCTCGAGGAGCGCTCGTCGCCGCGACGACCCGCGAACGCTACCAGCACGCCCAGGACGATGGTCAACGCCCGCACGCTGTTCGGATTGCGCGGAAACCAGCCGCGCGAGCGCCGTCCGCGTACAGCGCCTGCTTCGCCTTCTCGAGATCCTTGTAGAACGTGTTCTTCAGCGACGACACCTTGCACGGCGACCCGGTCTTGAAAAGCCCGGCATGCACCAGGCGCTCGTACTCCAGCAGCGCGCCGTCGGCGGCCTTCAACTCGGTCAGCTCCCAATCGGCGTGGCCGAACCAGCCGTGTCTTCGGCACTTCCGTGATCTACAGGTAGCCGCGCACCGCCAGTTCGACGATCGTCGCCGTGACGTCGAGCGTGTCCGCGCGCTCGTCGAGCAGCAGGCCGATCTGCGCCGGCTTCAGCTTGTCCGGCGGCTCGAATTCGACGGCAATCGGGTCCGACGCGAAGAGCGGCACGCGCTCCTGGGCCGGTTGTTCGACAGGTAGTGCAGCGACACGAAGCGGCGATCGCGCCCGAATCGCCACCACAGCGTGCCCAGGCCGCCAAGGACTGCCGCCAGCATGCCGCCGGACAGCGCCCACATCGTCGGTCCGACGTCGAAGTAGCCTGTCGGCGATCGCCGGCGCGCGACGAGAATCGGTTGCGGATCCGCGACCGCGCCCTTGCGCAGCCCGACGACAACCGTCAGCTGCTCGCCGGCGTCGAGCACGCGCGTCGCGTGGAACGTCGCCCGCGCCGGCGTGAACGTCGAGCGGCACGGATCGCGCGAGCCGTTCGGCCCCTCGAAACACTCGACGCGCTCCACGCTGTCGCCGGGCGCGTCCACGACCACCGACGCGTCCTCGATGCGCACGGGCCACGTGCTGCCGGTCGCGTTCCAGTAGAGCTCGTCGCGATCGGAAAAGCCGTTGAGCGCGCCTTTCACGGTGTAGGCGATCCGGTAGGTCTCCTTGCCCGTGATCGTGCGATCGGGGTCGCCGATCTGGAACCGGCGCTGGTCGCCGGTCGTCAGCGTGCGCACGCGGTGCGTGCGGCCGTCGGCGCTGGTCACGCCGTTGAGCGCGATCTCGTACCGCCGGTCGCGCGCCTGGTCGAACTGCAGTTGATAGACGAGATCGCGGTAGATGCCATGGTGCGCGATCCCGCGAAAGTCCACGTCGATCGCGTCGAGCGCGGTCATCGTGCCTGCGGCGTCGATCGTGAGGTGCTCGTCGAAGCGCTCGAGCACCCAGCCTTCGTCCGCCGCGTGGACGGGCACCAGGAGCGCGGCGGTCACGCCCGCCGCGACGGCCGCCGCGCGAACGCTCGACGCGCTCGTCATTGCGCCGCGACGGCGCCCCGATCCGCCGGGGCCAGGCGCGCGAACGTCTCGGGCGCCACGTTGCCGCCGCTCAGGATGGCGACGACGACCGTCGAGGGATCGGCGAAGGCGGCGCTCCGGCCGGCGCGCACGGCCGCGACCGTCGCTGCGCCGCTCGGCTCGACGACCTGCTTGGCCTCGTGAAAGAGCCACAACGCCGCACGCGCGATCTGCGTCGTCGGACACCGTGACGACCTCGTCGACGAACGCGCGCACGTGCTCGAACGTCAGGTCGCCCGGCCGGACCGGCATCAGGCCGTCGGCAATCGAGGAGGTGCGCGGCGAGCGTGACGGGATGGCCCGCCGCGAGCGACGCCGTCATCTTCGCCGCGCCCTCCGGCTCGACGCCGACGACGCGTGACGCGCGAGCCGCGACAGCTTGATCGCCGCCGCCACGCCCGACAGCAGTCCGCCGCCGCCGACCGGCACGACGATCGACGTCGACGTCCGGCACCTGTTCGAGCATTTCGAGTCCCAGCGTGCCCTGCCCCTCGATGATCCACTCGTGATCGAACGGCGGCACCATCGTCAGGCCGCGCGCCGCGGCTTCCTGCCTCGGCGCGCGTGCGGCGGTCGACCGATGTCGTGCCTTCGAAGATCACCTCGCCGCCCCAGCGCTTCACGCCTTCCACTTTCACGGCCGGCGCCGTCGTCGGCATCACGATCACGGCGGGCGCGCCGAGCTTCGACGCCGCGAGCGCCACCGCCTGTCCGTGATTGCCCGACGAATACGTGATGACGCCGCGCGCGCAGGCGTCGGCGGGCAGGCGCATGAGCATGTTCGTCGCGCCGCGGATCTTGAACGCGCCGCCCGGCTGCTGCGACTCGCACTTGAGCCAGAGCCGGCGGCCCGCGAGATCGGAGACGTCGAGCACCGGCGTGCGGCGCGCGATGGGACGGATGCGGTCGGCCGCCGCCCGAATGGCGTCGAGCGTGACGAGGGACATGGCCCAATTCTAGTGCGGGACGCGCGGCGCCGCGTGCCGCCAGATGAAACGACCGATACGACGTCAACTCAAGTGGCTTTCCGTGTAGGCTGAAGCGCGATGCGTGTCGTCGTCGTGGCCGTATTCCTGGCGCTCGCCTGCGCCTCGCCCGCCCAAGCCCAGCAGAACGCGTTGCTCCCGGCATTCGTCATCGACGTGCGCGGAGTCATCGCGCGTCTCGGCGAGGACGCGACGACGGCGGCGGCGCTCGGCGTCGCCCCGCAGCAGCTGCCCACGACCGGCCTCGGCGTCGCGATTGGCGTGAACGCGTATCCGCTGCGGCGGCAGAAGCTGAGCCTTGGCGTGGGCGGCGAGGGCGTCATCTCGCGCGCCGTCACCGAGGTAAAGGACGCCACCACGGGCGAAGTCGTCGGCCCGCGGATCGAGCGGCGCTTTCAGGGCATCTCGGGGACGGTCTCGCTCAATTTCGGCCACCGGCAGGGCTGGAGCTACGTCAGCGCCGGGCTGGGCCCTGTCCGCCTGCAGTCGTTCACGGGCAACTTGCCGCTGGCCTCGCCGCCGTTTGCCGCAACGCTCAATTTCGGCGCGGGCGCGCGCTGGTTCACCAGCCAGCATCTGGCGTTCTGCTTCGACCTGCGCTTCTACCTCACGCAGGCGCAGGAGGGCACCGCGGACTACGCCGGCCGCGACAAGCACCGGGTGCTGGCGATCTCTGCCGGCATCGCAATCAAGTAGGCGGCCAGTCCAGCCGAAAAAACTCTGTCCTCTACTTCAAGTGATCGCGGAAGAACTTGAGCGTGATTGGCCACGACTGCTGCGCGGCCTTCAGATTCGCCCCGCCGGCACCGGCCTGCGCGAACATGAAGCCGTGGCCGGCGCCCTCGTAGGTGTGGACGTCGTAGCTCTTGCCGAGCTTCTTCATCGCTTCCTGCGTCGCCGGAACGGTCGCGCCGATCCGGGCGTCGTTGCCCGCGTAGTGGCCCAGCACCGGCGCCTTCAGATTGGCGAGCGCCGTGTCGAGCGTGTTGTCGCCCGAGCCGGGCGCTTCGCCGTAGTAGACGACCGCCGCGTCGAGATTCGGCTGGTGCGCCGCGTACGCGAAGCTTCGCGCGCCGCCCCAGCAGAAGCCAATCACGCCGGTCTTGCCGTTCGAGGCCGGCAGCTTCCTGCCGTACGCCATCGCCGCGTCCAGCCGTGCGTTGACGTCATCGTTGGTCAGCGTGCGAATGGCCTGTCCAACGGCCGTGCCAAGCTCGGCGGACCCGCCGCCGTTCGGGCCCTTGCCCGACAGGAAGTCCGGCACGATGGCGATGAAGCCGTCCTGCGCGAGCTGATCGCCCAGCGCGCGCGGCAGGTCGCGCATGCCGTTGATGTCGAAGATCACCAGCACGACACCGGCTTTGTCGGGCCGCTCGGGATAGACGACCCACGAGTTGAGCTTCGTGCCGTCCTTCATCGCGATGTCGACCCACTCGCCGTGGCGCGACGACTCCGCGAGCGCGCGCGTGGCGTGGTCAGCGGTGCCCGGCGGAATCGCGTCGTTCCACGGCACGTCGATGGGCGGCGTCTGCGGGCCGCGGGCGCCGCCTTGCGCCGGCGGCGTCTGCGCGGCGAGCGGCATCGAGATGAGCGCGGCTGCGCCGAGCGTGACGATCGTTCGAGTCATGGATCGGATCCTTTCGTTCGCTGAGCCTTTACTTGAGCTTGTCCTTGAAGAACGCGACGGCGAGCGGCCACGACGCCGCGGTGGCCTTGTAGTTCGGCTCGGTCGTCTGCTGGCGCACGAAGCCGTGGCCCGCGCCGTCGTAGACGTGGAACTCGAACGACTTGCCCAGCTTCTTCATTTCATCCGCGATGGGCTGCGCCGAGCTCGTCACGCGCGCGTCGTTGCCTCCGTAGAAGGCGAGCACCGGCGCCTTGATCGTCGCGAGCCCGCCGAGATCCGCGGGCGCCGGTCCGTAGAACATCACCGCGGCGTTGAGCGCGGGCTGCGCCATCGCGTAGGTGAGAACGGTGCCGCCGCCCCAGCAGAAGCCCACCGTGCCGGTCTTGCCGTTCGACGTCGGCAGCGTGCGGCCGTAGTCCATCACCGCGTTGAGTCGAGCATTGCGCACGTCCAGTGTCAGGCTGCGGATCGCCTGGTTGGCGCCCTGTGTGCCGAGCTCGGCCGATCCCGTGCCGTTCGGCCCCATGCCCGAGAGCAGGTCGGGCGCCAGGGCAACGAAGCCGTCCTGCGCGACGTGATCGGCGACCGCACGCACCCAGTCCGTCAGTCCGAAGATCTCGTGGATCACGATCACGACGCCGGCCTTGCCGCTGCCCTGCGGCTGCACCATCCAGGTCTTGATCGTGGTGCCGTCGGACATCTTGACGTCCACCCACTGGGCCTTGCGGGGCGAAGCCTTGAGCGCGTCGGCGGGAATCGTGCCGTTGCCCTGGCCCGTGTCGTAGACGGGAAGGGCGTCGTTCCTGGGGGGCGTGAACGCCGGCGGCGTCGCTTGTTGCGCCCCGAGCGTCGCGCCGAGGCCGAGCACAGCCGCCAATCGCAGTACGTGCTTCATCGGAACCTCCGCAATGCCGATCTGGTCGATCTGGATGTTTCCCCGATGCCAGGGGTCCCAAGTTTGTATCATTTTCCCGGATGCGCCGCGACACCCTCCTCGACTTCTTCGAGGACTTCTCCAAGTCAGACGATCTCTTTCTCGTCCATGACGACGGCTATCGAGTACGGCAGGCGACGTACCGGGAGGTCGCCGCCGCGGCACGCCGGTTCGCGGCGCGCCTGGCCGCGTCCGGCATCGGCCCCGATGACAAGGTCGCCATCTGGTCAGAGAACCGTATCGAGTGGGTCGTCGCGCTGTGGGGCTGCCTCTTGCGGCGCGTCGTCCTGGTCCCCGTGGACTTCCGCACCTCCAGCGACCTGCTCGGTCGCATTGCCGGCATTGTGCAGGCGAAGGTCGTGCTGATCGGCGAGGAACCGGAGCTCCCGTCCGGCCTGCCGATGCCGGTGTGGAAGCTGACGGAGACAGCAAACGCCGGCGACCCGTTCTCACGGACCGCGGGAACTCCGCGAACATCCGGAACATCCGGAACCCCCGGAACCCTCGGAACCCTGTCCCCCTCGACCCTCGCCGAAATCATCTTCACCTCGGGCGCGACGGCCGACCCGAAGGGCGTGACGATCACGCACCGCAACCTGCTGGCCAACATCATCCCGATCGAGCGCGAGGTCGCGAAGTACCGCGAGTACGAACGTCCGTTCCACCCGGTCCGGTTCCTGAATCTGCTGCCGCTCAGCCACATGTTCGGCCAGTCGATGGCGACGTTCGTGCCGCCGATGCTCGAGGGCACCGTCGTGTTCTCGCATGGCTACAGCCCGACCGAAATCCTCCATCAGATCAAGTCGCGCCGAATCTCCGTGCTCGTCTGCGTGCCCAAGGTCCTCGACGTCCTGCGCGCACACGTCGAACGCGTGCTGCCGAAGACCGCCGAGCCGGACGTGCTCGCCGGCAAGCACTTCCTCTGGCGCTGGTGGCGGTATCGCGCAGCCCACCGGCTCTTCGGCTGGAAATTCTGGTGCGTCGTCTGCGGCGCGGCGCCGCTCGAGCCGGAGCTCGAGGCGTTCTGGCGCAAGCTCGGGTTCCTCGTCGTCCAGGGCTACGGCCTGACGGAAACGGCGCCCATCGTCACGCTCAATCATCCGTTCAGCGCGTCTCGCGGATCGGTCGGCAAGCCGATCGAGGGCGTCGAGGTCCGCATCGCCGACGACGGCGAGATTCTGGTGCGCGGCGACAACGTCACCACGGGCTACTACCGGCCCGACGGCGGCGGTCCGGCCGGCCCGGTGGACCAGTCGGCGTTCGCGGACGGCTGGTTCCACACCGGCGACATCGGCGAGCTCGACGCGAACGGCCGGCTGATCATCAAGGGACGCAAGAAGGAGATGATCGCGACGCCTCAGGGAATGAAGGTCTTCCCCGAGGACGTCGAGCGCGCGCTCCTGGCCCAGCCCGGCGTGGTCGACGCCGGAGTGGTCGGCCGCGTGGTCGAACGGCGAAGAGCGCATCCACGCCGTGCTCGTCATCGCGCCGGGCGCGGACGTCGACGCGATCGTGCGCGGCGCGAACGGCACGCTCGAGGATCACCAGCGCGTCTGGAGCACGTCGATCTGGCCGGGTGCGGCGCTTCCCCGCACGGAGGGCACGCAGAAGCTGAAGCGCAAGGAGCTGCAGCGCTGGGTCGCGGGTGAAGCCGGCAGCGCGCCCGCCGCCGCGCGCGGCGCCACGGTCGAGAGCGTCGTCGGCCGGTTCGCTTCCGGCCGACAGCTGACGCCCGAGACGACGCTCGACGAGCTGGGACTGAGCTCGCTCGATCGCGTCGAGATGCTGATGGCGCTGGAGGAGGCGTTCCAGGTGACGCTCGACGAGTCGTCGCTGGCCGACGCGAAGACGATTGCCGATCTCGGCGCGCTCGTCATGCCCTCGACGCTGCCGCCAGCCGCGGACGCGCCGGCCGATCAGCCGCGGCCGGAGCCGCGGACCGCCGAGCCGATCGCGTTCCCGTCGTGGAATCGCTCGCCACCTCGCGTGGTTCCTGCGGCGGATCAGCCTGCCGACGTGGATCCTGCCGCTCGCGCACGTGTTCATGCAAGCTCGATGTCGTCGGGCTCGAACACCTGGCGGATTTTCGGGGCCCCGTGATCTTCGCATCGAATCACCAGAGCCACATGGACACGCCGGCCATCTTTCTCGCGCTGCCGCCGCGCTGGCGGTATCGCGTGGCGCCGGCGATGGCCAAGGAGTTCTTCCGCGCGCACTTCTTTCCGCGGGAATTCTCGCGCATGGCGTGGTTCACCAACAGTCTCAACTACTACCTGTCGTGCATGTTCTTCAACGCGTTCCCGCTGCCGCAACGCGAGGCGGGCACGCGGCAGACGCTCCGCTACATCGGCGAGATCATCGCGGACGGGTATTCCATCCTGATCTTCCCCGAGGGCGAACGGCATCCGACCGGGCAGATGGATCGCTTCCGGCCCGGCGTGGCGATGATCGGCGCGCGGCTCGACGTGCCGGTCGTGCCGGTCCGGCTCGACGGCCTGGACCGCATCCTGGACCCGCACTGGAAGTGGCCGAAGCGCGGCCCCGCGCGCGTGACGTTCGGCGCGCCGATTCGGCTGACGGGCGACGACTATTCCGCGATGGCGGCGAGGATTGAGGCTGCCGTCCGGGACGCCACGGGCTGAGTGCTGGGTGGCCCATTGCGCGCTTGCCGCCCAGTGCCCGTTTGCCCCCTAATGCCCGGTGCCCACTGCCTGGTGCCCGCTCTGCTATGCTAAGAGGTTGAAAGGACAGCGAATTTGAGCAAGGACGACCTGATTGATGTCCAGGGCACCGTCGTGGCCGTGCACTGCGGCGGTCTGTATCGCGTGCAGGTGGATTCGGGCCAGGAAGTGCTGGCCCAATTGAGCGGCCGGATGCGCCGCTTCCGCATCAAAGTCGTGCCCGGAGATCGCGTGACCGTGGGCGTCTCGCCCTACGATCCGGTCCGGGGCATCATCACGTTCCGCGCTCGCTAGCTCGAGCCTCGCTTGACGAACGAATCCCGACCCCATCATCGCGCGCCGCCGCCGGCGGCGCGGGGGCGGTGGCCCGCGCGGCCACGCCGCCCCGAACAGCCGGCCCGTCTCCTCCGCACCGGCCCGTGAGTCCGCGCCCTTCGATCCCGCGCCCTTGCCCTTCGGGTCGCTCATCACGGAACCGGCGCTGCTCGACGCGCTCGACCAGCGCGGCTACGAGCAGACGACCCCCATTCAGAGCGCGGTGCTGCCGTACGCCCTCGCCGGGCGCGACGTCATCGGCTGCGCCGAAACCGGCACCGGCAAGACCGCGGCGTACGTGCTGCCCGTCCTGTCACGCGTCTGCTTCGCGAGGACCGCGAAGGCGGCCCGCGCCAGTCGCACCACGTCACGCGCGCGCTCATCCTCGCGCCGACGCGCGAGCTCGCGACGCAGATCGACGACGAGATCCAGGGCTTCGCGTATCACGCGCCGGTCGCGAGCGCGGCCGTCTACGGCGGCGTGCCGATGGACCCGCAGGAGCGCGTCGCTCCGCGCCGGCGTCGACATCGTCGTCGCCACGCCCGGCCGGCTGCTCGATCACATGCGCAGCAACGTCGGCGACTTCTCGAAGCTCGAGGTCTTCGTGCTCGACGAAGCCGACCGCATGATGGACATGGGCTTCTGGCCCGACGTCCGGAAGATCGCGGAAGCGCTGCCGGCCAACGCCGACGCGCCAGACGATGCTGTTTTCGGCGACGATGCCCGAAGAAGTGATGCGCTTTGCCGACGCGCTGGCGCCAGACGCGGTGTTCGTGCAGGTCGGATCGCGCCGCGGGCCGGCGCAGACCATCTCGCACGAAGCGCGCGTGCTGCCCGCGCGCGAGAAGGTCGAGTTTCCTGTCGCGAATACCTGCGGCGCACGCCGGCGCCGACGATCGTCTTCGTCAACACGAAGATCGGCGCCGACCGGCTGGCACGCCAGTTGCATCGCATCGGGCCTGCGCGCCGCCGCGATTCACGCCGATCGCTCGCAGAAGGACCGCACGGCCGCGATCGAGAGCTTCCGCACCGGGCGCACGAAGATTCTCGTCGCGACCGACGTCGCCGCGCGCGGCCTCGACATCGACGACGTCGGCGCTGATCGTCAACTACGAAGTCCCGCGCGGGCTCGACTCCTACGTCCATCGCGTCGGCCGCACGGGCCGCTACGACGCGACGGGCCACGCGCTGACGCTCGCCGATCCCTCCGAGCGCCGCGATCTCGAGGCGCTGGAGAAGGCGTTCGGACTGAGCCTGCTGGCCGAGTGATCATGAAGGCCGTGAAGATGATGAAGGGCATGAAGGGGCGACGGGGATCGGCCGTCGATCCGCGGCCCGGCGCGTGAGGCGCCAGACGCCGTGCGCGGCGGTCTGATCCGCCTCGCCTGCAGATCATGAGCGTCGCCTCGCACCTCGGCATCAAGGTCGCCGACTACGACGCGCGTATCCGCACGTTCATTCCTGACTACGAGACGATGCTCGACGAGGCCGCGTCGGCGCTGCGACTCCTGCGACGGCGGGCGCCCATTGTGATCGACCTCGGCATTGGATCGGGCGCGCTCGCGTCCCGCGTGGTGGCCGTCAGGCCCGACGCGCGAGTGATCGGCATCGACCTGGATGGAGACATCCTGACGCTGGCGCGCCGGCGTTTGGGTGAGGCCGTCGCGACACGAACCGGCGACTTCCAGAGGACGCCGCTGCCGGCGTGCGACGCCATCACGGCGTCGTTCGCGCTGCACCACGTGCGGACGGCCAGGCGCAAGGCCGCGTTCTACCGCCGGGCGGCGCGGGCGCTCCGGCCGGGCGGCCTGCTCGTCAGCGCCGACTGCTACCTGTCATCGGACACCCGGCGACAGCGTGCGGATCGCGGCACCTGGCGCGAACACCTCGAACGCAGCTATCCCCGCGCCGAGGCGGAGCGCTACCTGCGCGCGTGGTCGCGCGAAGACGTGTACTTCACACTCGAGCGCGAGCTGATCTGGCTGCGTCAGGCTGGCTTGACGACGGACGTCGTCTGGCGGCGTGGATCGTTCGCGGTGATCGTCGGGCGGAAAGGCACGCGCCGGGTCCAACGTGCACACGCTAATCTGACGTAAATCTGACTTAAAGCTACGTGCCGAGTTCCTGAGGGCGCGCGCCGATCAGAATTCGAATCGCGCCGAGAACTGGAACTGACGCGGCGGCCGGGCGGTGATGGGCTGCCCGAAGAACGGGGAGCTGATCGTGCCGACGAACGAGCTGTAGTTGACGCGATTGAGCACGTTGAAGCCGTCCAGGGCCAGCGTGAGCGCCGGTGCGCCCTTCCGGGTGCCCAACCTGAGCTCGTGCGACACGCGAAGGTCGAGCTGCGCGAATCCGGCAGCTACGAGCGTGTTCCGATCGATATCGGGTGGCCGGGCACCACCACGGCCATTGTTGTAGACGTCCGCGCCAAGCAGCTCCGAATATGGGCCCGCCGAGTTCATCGTCACGCCGACGCCGATGTCGGGCAGCTTATTGATCGTGACTCGGCCGAGCAAGACGAGACGATGACGCCGGTCGGCGTCTGCGCGCGCCCACTCGCCGGAGAGCGTGTAGTCGTTGGCCGGGTACGAATTCAGGCCGTTCGTGTCGTTCCACAGTCGGCTGAGCGTGTACTGCGTCTGGCCATTAAACCAGCGCGTGACTTGTCCACGAAGCGTCACTTGCAGAGAGTCGCCAGCTTGTCGTCCTGTGGATTCAATCTGTCGAATGGCGCCGTAGGTTCCGTCCGGCCGCGCGACATACAGCGGCGGCGGCGGAGCGTTGACGTCCCGCGATCGAAACAGATCGTGCCCGCGCGTGCCCGTGTAGCCGACCGACAGTGTGAGACCCTTTCGCAGTTGCCCATCGAGGCTCGCACTGAACTGCAGCGTGCGCGGAATCTGCACGCCCGGAGCCAGCACCGTGAGACTCCGCGGCTCGGAGCCACCGGAGATGTCGGGCGGCGCCGGATACGACGGGTTGGTAATCATGTACCGCTCCAGATCGCCGCGCTCGGCATGCAGCAATTCTGCGATGATGACGGGGCCGCTCCGATCGCTGAAGAAACCGAATCCGCTACGAATGACGAACCGCTTGGACTGGCGAGGTGCGTAGGCGATCGATGCGCGCGGACTGAAGTTGTTGTCGTCGTGGAAGTAGTTCTGCCAGTCGTACCGCAGACCGACGGACACCGACAGGTTGGACTTCGCCTGCCAATCGTCCTTGATGTAGGCGCCTACTTGCTTTTCAAGCAGCGCGAGGTCCCCGTGGCCCTGCTGCTGCGTGAACGCATACGGACGTCCCGCCGTGTACGCGTCCAGGTTGCTGAAGTAGTACGTGCCGCCGAAATTCGTGCGGTCGTAGAATCCCCGGCGGCTCCAATCCGGCAGCTGGAACCCCGCCTGGACGGTCTGGTGTCCTCGCGACCAGGTGAGATTCTCGGTCATCTGCATGTGCGTCTCGGTGCGCACGAGATCGGCTTGAGCGCCACCGCCGGTGAACGCGCCGGCGACGACGATGGCCCGCGATTGGGAGACGCTGGTGGTGGGCTCGCGCTCGTGACCGACGAGTATCTGAACCTGATTCACCAGGTGAGGCGAGAGCGCCGTCTGCTGCGTGTACCGCACCTGCTGTTCGTGATGCCGGAAGTTCGTGCCCGCCGACGCGAGCGTCGTGCCGCCGACACCGCGGTTGTCGCTGGCCTCATACTCGTAGCTCGGCGTCACCGAGATAATGGTCGTGTCGCTGTACTGATGCGTGAAGCTGACCGAGAGCAGCCCTTGCGCATTGGGTTGGGGCACGACGTCCTGGACGGTGCCTGACGGCCCCGCGGCATACACCACGCCTTGCTGATCGTCGGTCTGATAGTTTCCGGAAAACACGAAGGAGGTTTTTCCGCTCGACCCGACGGGCCCACTGATCACACCGTCGTAGACGCGCTTGCGCTCGTCGGTGTTGGTGGTCGCGAACGCATTGCGCGAGTCGAGCCGGCCGTCGCGTCCTGTCAGGTTCACCTCTCCATGAAATTGCTGCGTGCCGGGCTTGGTCAGAATCTCAATCCGCCCTCGACCCGGGCGACCGTATTCGGCGGAGTACGGATCCTGGTTGATCTTGATCTGCTGAATCGCCGACGAGCTCACACGCAGGGCGCTGACCTCCATGCCGTTCACGACGAGCGTCGGACCGCCCCCACCGAGCGAGCCCGCGTCGAGAAAGCGCGACAGCGTGGCCACGTAGTCCTGATCGAGGATCGGCAGACCGGCAAGCATGTCTTGATCGACGGCGATTGCGCTGAGGTTGTTGGTCGCGGCCGTGCTGACCTCGCCGCTGCCGGTCCCGACGGTGACGGCCTCCTTGAGATTGGCGATGCCGAGCACGATCGTCAACGGTGCCGGACTTCGCGTGCCGACACGCACGTGCACGATCCCAGACTTGAAGGCCGGGAACGACGCGCGCACGTCGTAGTCGCCCGCCTTGATCCCGGCGAAGCTGAATCGTCCGGCCTCGTCGGTTGACGTCGTCGCGATCACGGTCCCGGCCTTGTCGACGAGCTCGATCTGGGCGTGCGGCAGCACGCCGCCGGTGTCGTCCTTGACGACGCCGGAAACTGTGATGGGTGTCGGCTGCTGGGCGGAAGCCCCGGTGGCGGGGGCGAAGAGCGTGGCGAGCAGCGAACACGCAGCGCTTGCCTGAAGGAGACGCGCCAGAACCTCCACTCTAATGCGCTCGCCTGAAGACTCCGTGAAGTCAGGACGACGTCGTCGCGCTCGCCTGTGTGAGCAGTTCGATCAGTCGCGTTTCGAAGGCGTCGAGGTCGCCGCCCAGGTCACGAGTCGCGCCGGTAAACACGACCTGCCCGTTCGCGATGACGCTGATCTCGCTGCAGAGGCTCCGGATCTCCTGCGCGTCATGGCTGCTGAGGAACGTCGTCACCTCCTCCGTCGCAGCCAGCCGCCGCAGCAGGTTCCACATCTCGCGCTTGGCGGGCAGGTCGAGGCCGCGCGTCGGCTCGTCGAGAAACAGCACCTTCGGCCGGCCCATCAGCGCGCGCGCGATTTCCACGCGGCGCTTCATGCCCGTGCTGTACGTGCCGATCAGCTTGCCGCGGAACCGCGGGTCGAGCCCGACGCTGTCGAGCAGGCGTTCGACCTGGTCGCCGGGATCGGGAAGGCGCCGAATGCGGGCGAAGTACATCGAGATACTCGCGCGCCGTCCAGGTCGACTGGCTCTCGCTCGTCTCGTCGCTGACGAGTCCGACGAGCCGGCGGACCGCGAGCGGCTCGGTGGCGACGTCGTGCCCCCACAGCCGTGCCGTTCCCGCAGTCGGCGGCAGCAGCGTCGTCAGCATCCGGATCGTCGTGGTCTTGCCCGCGCCGTTGAGGCCCAGGAAGCCGAAGAGCTGGCCCTTCGGGATCTTGCAGCGTGACGCGGTCGACGGCCGTGAACGCGCCGAAGCGGCGCGTGAGGCCGTCGGTCTCGATCGGCGTAGCCGGCGCCGGACGTCATCGTGTGCGCCTCCAGCGCCTGATCGCCGCGCCGAAGCAGATAGCTGGCAGCAGGCTGGACGCGACGCCCATCTCGTAGATGGCGCTCGCGACCTGCGCGTCGATTGCGGCGCGTGAGCCGAACGCGCGCGGCTGAGGGTCGCCGTCGACGCGGTACGTGGCCTTGACGGTCAGCGGATAGCGATCGCCGCCGATGTCCCAGGGCTGCGTCGGATTGATGAGCACGGGGACGCGCGCGACCCAGCCGGTCGTGACGTGGTGACCGTCGGCGCGACCGGACCCGAATCGCCCGGATAGGTGCGCGTCTCGAGCTGCGGAATGGGGCTGTCGAGCGAGGCCGCGTTGGTCGAGGTGACCTGCAGTCCGTTCTCGCCCAACAGTTGGACGTGCAGATCGCTCACGGGCCGTGACGTGTCCACGGGCAGCAGGATGAGCAGGTCGCGGCGGGTCTCCTCGTCGGTGCCGATCGCCATCGTCTTCGCGATTGAGAATCGTGCCGCAGCACCGGCCTGGCGCCTCGCGGCCGGGCTCGACGAGCGCGAGGCTGCCGCCCGCGCGCGAGAAGAGCGCGCGGATCGCCGGCGCGCTCGTCCGCGGCGGCGCCGCCTTGTCGTAGTTGGTGTCCGCGAGCAGGACGGGCAGCACACCGAGCGCGACGATCGCCGTGCCGATCGTCCACCGCTGACCGCGCGTCGTCTCCCACGTCTCGACGCCCTGCGCGCGAAGGAATACCCACACGGCGAGCGCGAGCGAGCCGGCGACGAGCGACCGCCAGGCTGATCCACGTCCGCGTCGTCGTCGCGGGCACGTTGCCGACGGCGACGGCAAATCCGAGGGCGTTCTTGAGCAGCACCGCCGGGCTGGCGAGCGTGACGTGGCCGGTGCGCGTCGCGCCGTTCGCTTGCGCGACCATCAATTCCTGGAGCGGCAGGAATCCCGCGTAGGCGAGCAGCACGCCCATGCCGGTCGCCGACGGGCGCGGCGACGCTGCGGCCGATGAAGAGCACGCCCGACGAGCGTGCCGATGGCGACGCTCGCGACGAGCAGCCCGGGCGTCCACCAGAGGAACTCCGTGCAGCAGCGGCGGCACGCCGACGTGCGCGACGTAGACGAGCATCATCGGCACGAGCGCGAGGTAGTACGCCGATCGCGAAGGTCAGCAGGACGAGGATCTTCGCGGCGAGCCAGTCGCCTGCGCCGCACGGGCGCCGTGAACACGCTCTCGACGAATCGATTGGCGCGCGGGCTCGCGATGCCATCCGGCCGCGAGCGGGATGAACGCCGAGCGGCACGAGGCAGTAGGCGATGATGCCGTAGCCGTCGAGCCACGTGTCCTGCGTGCCGACGGTGGCCAGGCCGCCGACCGCCAGCAGCACGACCGCCGGCGCCGAGCCAGGCGAACCGGCCGCGCATAGTGGCTTTCAGTTCTTCGAAGTAGAGGGTGACGACCGGCACGACGTGGTCGCTATTTCATCATTGCAGCCTGAAGGAATCGTGAAGGTCACGTTCTTGCGACGGTCACGCCTCCGTACAGGGGGCTGTGCGCGGCGCCAAGGCCCGGACGCGGTGAGACGGACCTGCAGACTAGTCCTTGATTTCCTTACCGTCCGCCGTTACGAGCACCTCGTGCGCCTTTCCAGCCTTGTCCGTGTAGGACGCTTCATACGCCACCGGTTGACCGGGTCTTGAATACGTCTCGACCGCGCCAAGCTTGCCACCCGCAACCTTCTTCAGAATCGATGCCTTGGCCGCGGCCGGGATGGCGTCGATGGTGGTCGCCTCTTCCACCAACAGGAGCTTGCCTTTGGTGTCCACGTTGAAATCTCGTGTTTTTCCGTTCAGTACGCTTTCGATTTCGTACTGGGCGATACCGTCCTCGGATTCCTTGCCGATATTCTTGATCTCGCCCCCGTTCAGATTGGCCGTCACCGTCTTCTGGACAGCAGCGGGCAAGTCCTTCAACTGAAGGCTCCTGGCCTTCGTCTCCTGCGCGACAGCATAGCCGCCGAGCACCACGAGCGCGAACGAACAGATTGCGAGAGCAACCGGCAGTCTCTTCATGAGCTCGCCTCCCCAGGAGATCGTAGTGGCTCTTGCTGAAGATCTACTGAATGCGCCGGATCAGACTTGGTGAACGGCCCGCGAGCCGGAGCGCCGACTTCTTTACCTGCAAGTTACGCGGCCGTCTCTCGAAGCTTTCCTGAAGATCAGTCTCTATCGGCAATCATCGAGCGCGCCGAACATACACCGGCGCCGCAAGCGGCTGGCGTGGCAGCGGTTCACGCGGTCTTCAGGTTCGTATGTTGAAATTGCCTCACAAGTGGGTGGGATCTCCAGTGGAGTCCCGCGTTCGTCATGATGGTGCTGCTGACCGCCTTTCGGATCGCACTTCGTGCCCTCGCTCGGCACCGGCTGCGCACGGCCCTCACCATCCTCGGCATCATGGTGGGCATCGGGGCGGTCATCTGCACCGTCGCCCTCGGGCAGGGCAGCGCGGCGCTCATCAAGCAGCAGCTGGCCAATCTGGGAGACAACTTCATCTGGATCGAAAACGGGAGCCGGAACGTCGGCGGCGTG
>CAWADF010000005.1:0-422636 GCA_963780855.1 uncultured Acidobacteriota bacterium | reverse complement strand
CCCCGGCGATGCACGGATCATGACGAGACCGCTCCTCCTGGTCTGCCCATCTTCGTGGGCTTCGCCGCGATCCTGGGCGGCTGTCCGCAGGACGTCCTCCTCGGCGTCCATGGGGCGGGGGCCGCACCGGGCGGCGCCGGGCGGGGCCGCCACGCGACGACTCGAGCTCGAGCTCGAGCGGGGCCGGGCGGCACCGGCCCCGGGACGACGACCAGCTCGGCGGCGCGGGGGCTACGCGAACTGCGGGGCGGCGCTGACCTGCAACAATGCCAGCGATTGCACCACCCAGCCGAGCAAGTGCCTCGTCTATTCGTGCTTCGACCATTGCTGCGAGGCCTCCGATGCCGCCACCGGCACGAGTGCGCGGACAGCGGCGGCACCGTCTGCGATGGACAGGGGCACTGCGTCGCCGCGTGCAATGCTCCGGCCGTTTGTCCCCCGAAGGCCTGCGTGGTGGCGACGTGCACGAACCACGCATGCGGAGCGCAAGCAGCGCGTCGGAACGGCGTGCGCCGGTGCGGCGCCATGCTGCGACGGCGCATGCGTGGACACGACCAGCGATCCGAGCAACTGCGACGCCTGCGGCCACAGCTGCCAGGGCGCCGCCTGTCAGGGCTCGCTCTGCGCGGCGACGACGCTCGTGTCAGTCGGGCAACACTACGTGAGGTCGCTCGCCGTCGACGCGAGCAATCTCTACTGGACACGCAGGACGGGATGGTGATGAAGATGCCCGTGGGCGGCGGGGCTCCCACCCTGCTCGCCGCCACGCAAGCGGCAACCCGGGCTGGCGCTCGATTCCACGAACGTCTACTCGGTCGATGGCAACGGCAACCTGGTGAAGTGCGCAATCGGCGGCTGCAATGCTCAGCCCTCGCTGGTCGCGTCCTCCGTGGGTCTCCTGTTCGCGGTCGACGGCACGAGCGCCTACTGGGCAACCGGCGGGACAGGCGGCACGGTGATGAAGGTCCCGCTCGGCGGCGGTGCGCCCATGCTCCTCGCCTACGGCCTGAACCAGCCCACGAGCCTCGCGGTCGACGCCACCTCGGTCTACTGGAGCCAGCAAAACGGCGCGATCATGAAGGTCGCTCTCGCGGGAGGCAATCCGGTGACGCTCGTGCCGCTGGGGGCATGGGATATCCGGGGCCCATCGTGCTCGACGCGACGAGCATGTACTGGGCCCACATCGAGGAATGAAGGTGATGAGCGTCCCAATCGGCGGTGGAGCTCCCGTCGTGCTGGCCACCACGCTGCCGCTCGCGCACCCCATCGAGCGTCGCGGTGGACGCCACGACGCTGTACTGGACCAATCTCGGGGCGGGGAGCAACGGGTCGGTCATGAAGGTGGCGCTCGGCGGCGGCGCTCCGAAGGAGCTCGTGAGCGGGCTGGACCAGCCCGTTCCTCTCGCGGGATGTGAACGCCATCTATTTCGCCACCGGTGACGCCATCATGAAGGTTCCGAAGTAACGACGCAGCGGCCTGCGCGACACCGGCGCAGGTACCTTCAGTTCGTGAACACGAACGGCACGTTGATCGTGGTCGGCGTGTCGACGCCGGGAACCGAGAGCCTCGAAAGCCTCGACGCAGACATCGAACGCCGGCGATCGCAATGGCGAATCGCCGAGCGCGACGTCCGTGATCTTCCCCGCGGAGGCGGTCAACGTGACGGTCACCTTGCCCGAGAGATCGGACCGCGTGATGAGCTCGCGGTCGAAGCAGCGCTTGACCGGCTCGCGCGCCCCGCACGGCGTTCGCGATCGAATCAAATGCGCGGCGCTCCCGTCGCTGGTCGCGGACGATGCCGGCGGCGGAAGCGGATTCGCGGCGGGGCAGCGAGACGTCGAGGCCGCCGACTTTGTAGACCGTGAAGCTCTCGCCGACCGTGTCCACGCGGCCGAAGGTGTCGAGCAGCGCGCGAAGGCGATCGGCCGGCACGCCGAACACCTCGAGGTCCACGTCCTTCGACGGGATGGCCGAGGATCGCGTCGCGGACCCAGCCGCCGACGACGAGCGCGCGCCCGCCCTCACGGCGCACGGCCGCCGCTACCGCGCGCGCGAGCTCAGGCAGGCCGTGCGATCATCCGCGGGTGCGGGCGATCGGCTTGCGCCGGCGGCCGAACTGCTGCACGACCGTGTCGGCCTGCGCGGGCGCGATCACGCTCAGGACCGCCAGCCACCAGGCCTTCGGGAACGGGTAGACCTCCGCGCGCGGCCTCACGATGCAGTCGGCAATCGCGGCGCGCGACCTGGTCGGCGGTCTGTCGCGGGCCGGGCCGCTCGACGTCATGGCCGAACTCGCGCGCGATCGTCTCGTGGAATTCGGTGATCGGTGACGACGGGAAAGACGACCGACGCGCGCAACGGCGTGCCGATGAACTCCGCGCGCAGCGATTCGATGAACGCCATCTGCGCGGCCTTCGTCGCGGCGTACACGCTCGATCCGCCGACGCCGCGCCGGCCGACGATCGAGGACACCGCGATGATGTGGCCGCGATGCTGCCGCCGGAACACCGCCATCGCGGCATGCGCGGCGTAGAGCGTGCCCATCAGGTTGACGTCCACGACGCGGCGCATCGCCTCGGGCGGCGTCTCGTCGAACGTGCCGTGGTAGCCGATGCCCGCGTTGCAGATCATCACGTCGAGCGGCGCCGAAGGCCTCGACCGCGCCATCGACCAGAGCGCGCGCATGTCGTCGCGGCGCGTCACGTCGCCCGGCATCGGCGAGCGCGCGCCCGCCGGCCGCCGCGATCTCGGCCGCGATCGCGCTGCAGCCGGTCGCCGCGCCGCGCCGACAGCACCACGGCCGCGCCCTCCGCGGCGCCAGCCGCTCGGCCGTCAGCGCGGCCGATGCCCGCCGACGCGCCGGTGATCGCGACGACGCGTCCGGTCAGTCTGGCCATGGGGCAAGCTTACACTCGCCTCGAACTTCAAACTTCGAACTTCGAACTTCAAACTTCAAACTTCAAACTTCGAAACTTTCCCCTTACTCTGTAGCCCATGGATCCGCTGCCGCTGCTTCGCGACCTCGTCGCCGCGAATTCCGTCAACCCGTCGCTCGTGCCCGGCGCGCCCGGCGAGGCCGAGGCCGCCGAAGTCGCGCGCGCCGCCATGGCGGCCGCCGGCCTGGATGTCGTCGTGCAGGAGGTCGCTGCCCGGCCGGCCGAACGTCATCGGCGTGCTCGAGGGCCGCGACGCCGGGACCCGTCGTTGATGTTCTGCGGCCACCTCGACACCGTCGGCGTCGAGGGCATGACCGAGCCGTTCGACGCCGCGCGTGCAGGACGGCCGGCTGTACGGCCGCGGCGCGCAGGACATGAAGGGCGGCGTGGCCGCGATGATCGCGGCCGCCGCGCACGCTCGCGCGCGACTGGACGCGCGGGCCGGCTCATTGTCGCCGCCGTCGTGGACGAGGAGTACGAGAGCCTCGGCGCCGAGGCGCTCGTGCGCGACTGGCGCGCGGATGCGGCGATCGTCACCGAGCCGACCGACCTGCGGCTCGCGATCGGCCACAAGGGCTTCGCGTGGCTCGAGATCGTCGCGCGCGGCCGCGCCGCGCACGGCAGCCGGCCGGAGGAAGGGCGCGACGCGATCACGCGGATGGGCCGCGTGCTGACGGCGCTCGAAGCGCGCGATCGCGAGCTGCGCGCGCGGCCGCCGGTCGCCGTTCCAGGGCACTGGCTCGCTCCACGCGTCGATCATCCACGGCGGCCGCGAGCTCAGCAGCTATCCGGATCGCTGCGCCCTGCAGATGGAGCGCCGGACCGTCGGCCGGCGAGGACGGCGCGCTGCGTCCTCGCGGAGGTGCAGGCGATTCTCGACGGCTGTCGCCGGGCCGATCCGGAGTTCGAGGCCGACGCGCGGCTCGTCACGTTCCGGCCGGCGCATGGGGTCGACGCCGTGCACGCGCTGCCGTCGACCGTGCGGGCCGCGCTCGAACGGCACGGCAGGAACGGCGCGCCCGACCGGCATGTCGTTCTGGACGGACGCGGCGGTGCTCGCCGTCGCCGGCATCGCCGTCGGTGCTCTTCGGGCCGGGCGGCGCGGGTCTGCACTCGACCGAGGAGTACGTGATCGTGGACGACGTGCTCGCGTGCCGCGACGTGCTGATCGATGTGGCGCGAATCTGGGCGGCCGGGCGCTAGCCTTCGCTCAGCACGCCGCGCAGCACGAAGCCGACGTTGGCCGGGCGCTCGCCCAGCCGGCGCATGAAGTAGGGGAACCACTCGCGTGCCGAACGGCACGTAGACGCGGAACGCGATAGCCGTCCGCGACCAGCGACGCCTGCAGATCGCGCCGGATGCCGTACAGCATCTGGAACTCGAAGTCGATCCTTCGCCGATGCCGTGCGTCGTCGCGAACTCGCGCGTCGCGTCGATCATCGCGGGGTCGTGCGTGGCGATCGCGGGGTACGTGCCGTCGCGCATGCAGCAGCTGCATCAGCGCGATGTAGCGCGGCGTCCACGTCGGCCTTGTGCTGATACGCCACGCTCGCGCGGCTCGCGGTAGGCGCCCTTCACGAGCCGGACGCGCGCGCCCGAGCGCGTTCATCCGCTGCGACGTCGTCCGGCGATCGCCGCAGGCACGACTGGATCACGACGCCGACGTTGCGGTAGCCGATGCCCCACAGCGTCTCGAACATGTCCAGCGTCTGCGACGGTGTAGGGCGAGTTCTCCATGTCGATGCGCACGAAGAACTCGCGCTTCGCCGCGGCGTCGAGCACGCGGCGCAGGTTGTCGACGCGACGTCGCGCGGTCGATGTCGAGGCCGAGCTGCGTGAGCTTGAGCGAGATGTTGCGGCTGATGCCGGCCTGCGCGATCGCGTCGATCGCCTGGACGTAGGCGTCGTCGCGTCGGCCGCGGCGCCGTGCGAGGCCACGCTCTCGCCGAGCAGATCGAGCGTCACCGTCAGGCCCGCCGCGCTCGAGCGCGCGCGCCGCGTCGATGGCCTCGTCGATCGACTCGCCGGCGACGAATCGGCGGGCGAAGCTCGTCGGGCCGCCGCATGCCGTAGCGCGACGCCAGCCGCTTGAGCGTCGTGCGCTGGCGGCGAGCGCTGGAGAACACCGCCTTGGGCACCGCTTCGAGCATCAGTGCGTCGTCCCGCGGCGTGCCGGAGAGCAGGTGCTCGATCGTGCGGGCGTAGTACCGCAGGACGATGCGGTCGCGCACGCGCAGGCGCTGGCGCTCCGCGACCAGCACGCCGCGTTCGATGAGCAGCTCGACGCCCTCTTCGACGGCCTGGCGCGCCGGTCTTGACGGCGAGATTCGCGCCGGCTGGCCGCGAAGCGGGCGAGCAGGTCGTCGATGCGCGCCGCCAGCTCGGCGCGCGTCATCTGCGGCCGCATCGCGGCCGCGACGAGCGCCGTCGGCAGCACTTTGTAGAGCAGGCCGATCTCGTCGCTGGATCCGGTGCGTCGAGCGTGACGAGGTCGCGCCGCGACTCCGGGTCGTACTCGCGCGAGCGGGATCGGCTCGGCCGAACGTGACGAACGCGCGCGTGTGGTAGCCGACGGCGTGGCGCGCCATCTCGGCCACTTCCTGCGCGAACGGCCGCGTGTGCCGCGCGGCTCGCCTGCGCGCGCGAGCATCCGCTCCTCGAGCACGAGGTCGTAGGCGACCGCCATCGGCACGACCGACAGCTCGCTCCGATCCGCCTGCAGCGCGGCCTGCAGCAGGCCGGTCTTGGGCGACTTCAGCTCGCCGCTGTAGCTGCGCCCGCCTTCCGCGTAGTAGAGCAGGTCGCGGCGCTTCGAGCACTTCGGCGACGTACGCGCGCAGCGTGACCAGGTAGAGCGGGTCCTTGCTGTTGCGCCGGATCGGGATCGCGCCGGTGACGTGCCGGTGCAGCAGGCCGAGCGCGCCGCCGAACAGGTTGATGCCCGCGGCCATCAGCGGCGGCCGGATGCCGTGATCGTCGAGGACGATCGGCTCGACGAGGTAGTCGAGGTGGCTCTTGTGATTGGAGACGTAGACGACGTGGCCGCGCCGCGTCGCCTCGAGCGGCGTGCTCGACGTGCTCCGCGACCCGCCGGACCTTGCGCAGGATCGGATAGAGCGGGTGCTGCAGCGCGCGATAGAAGCGATAGCGCTGCGTCGTGCGCAGCTCGTCGAGGTAGGTCTCGACGCGCTGGCGCGACGTCTGGTCGCCGCTCGCGCCGGCGTCGCCTTGCAGGTACCTGGCGACGTCGTCGCGCGCCAGCACGGCGCGCGTGATGTCGTCCGAAGCTCACGGTTCGCCACTATAGCAGAGCCTGTTTCGGACACCGGCGCCGGGCGGCTCGAGCGCGTGCTAGGATGGCCCGGCCCCGGAGGTGCTTCGGCCTATCGGGACCGGCCGACCTGCCGAAAAGACGGCACGGCTCTTTCCGAGGAGGCTTCCCGATGGGCAAGCTCGACCGAGCGAGTGAGGCGACCAAGGCCGTCGACGACTTCATGGGGCAGCTTGGTGAAGCGCAATCCCGATCAGCCCGAATTCCACCAGGCCGTCCGCGAGGTCGCCGAATCGCTGATGCCGTTCGTCCTCCAACGGCCCGAGTATCAGAAAGCGCGCATCCTCGATCGGCTGACCGAGCCCGATCGCGTCATCATCTTCCGCGTCGCCTGGGTGGACGACGACGGGCGACGTGCAGATCAACCGCGCGCTTCCGCGTGCAGTTCAACAACGCGATCGGCCCGTACAAGGGCGGGCTGCGCTTCCATCCGACCGTCAACCTCTCCGTGCTGAAGTTCCTCGGCTTCGAGCAGATCCTCAAGAACAGCCTGACCGGCCTGCCGATGGGCGGCGCCAAGGGCGGATCGAACTTCGATCCGAAAGGCAAGTCCGACGGCGAAGTGGATGCGCTTCTGCCAGGCGATGATGACCGAGCTCTACCGCTACATTGGCGACGACGTGGACGTGCCGGCCGGCGACATCGGCGTGGGCGGGCGCGAGATTGGATTTCTGTTCGGTCAGTACCGGCGCATCACCGGCCGCGTCAACAGCGTCCTCACGGGCAAGGGCCTCGCCTACGGCGGCAGCCTGATTCGCCCCGAGGCGACCGGCTACGGCTGCGTGTACTTCGTCGAGAACATGCTGCAGCACATGCGGTGACAGCCTGCAAGCGGCAAGACGTGCGTCGTGTCGGGCTCCGGCAACGTCGCGATCTACACGGTCGAGAAGGCGATCCAGCTCGGCGGCAAGGTCGTCACGCTGTCCGACTCGGACGGCTTCATCTACGACAAGACGGGCATCACGCCCGAGAAGCTCGCGTGGGTGAAGGAGCTCAAGGAAGTTCGCCGCGGCAGGATCGAGGAGTACGCGGACCACTTCAAGCGCGAGTTCCATGCGCGACAAGACGCCCTGGGCCGTGCCCGTGCCAGGCGGCGTTTCCGAGCGCGCACGAGAACGAGATTCGACCAGGCCGACGCCGCAGATGCTCGTGAAGAACGGCTGCAAGGCCGTCGGCGAGGGCGCGAACATGCCGACGGCACTCGACGCGACGACCATGTCTTCATCGACGGCGGTGTGGCTCTTCGGGCCCGGCAAGGCCGCCAATGCCGGCGGTGTCTCGGTGTCGGGCCTGGAGAGAGCCAGAACGCGCAGCGGCTGTCCTGGAGCGCGAGGAAGTCGATCGACCGCCTCGGCGACATCATGAAACGCATCCACGACAAGTGCGTGGAATACGGGCGCCAGCCGACGGCGCCGTCAACTACGTGCACGGCGCCAACCGCGCTGGTTTCGCCAAGGTCGCCGACGCGATGCTCGCGAACGGCGTGCTCTGACGTGGCATTACGCCCGCAGGCGTGGGACGCGCGCGATCGTGCTGCTCGACGGCGGCCCTGGCCGCCGGCGGGACTGGCCCGTGGTCGCGGACAGGCGGCAGGCGAGGTGCCCGTCCGGATCGACGACCGAGCAGGGCGCGATCGAATCGTGGCCGACACGGCGCGCGCGCCGGTCACGGCCGGAACTTCCTCAAGTACGTCGACGCCGGCATCTACGACGGCGGCCGCTTCTACCGGGTGACGCGGCCGGACAACTACACGCCGTCGCCGCCCGACCGGCCGCGATGGAGATCTGATCCAGGGCGGCATCGATCCCTCGAGACGACGCGAGCTGCTGCCGCCGATTCCCGCTGGAGCGCACGAGCGTCACCGGCCTGCACCACGTGGCCGGCACCGTGTCGATGGCGCGCAGCGGCGTGCGACTCGCGCGACGTCGGAGTTCTTCATCCTGCTCGACGATCAGCCGTCGCTGGACTTCGGCGGCAAACGGTTCGACGACGCTCAGGGCGCCGCCGCGTTCGGCCACGTCGTCAGCGGGATGGACGTCGTCCGGAAGATTCAGCAGATGGGCCCGCTGCAGGAGCGCAACCCGCAGTACCTCGTGACGCCGGTGAAGATCACGCGGATGTCGCTCGAGAAGTAGCCGTCCTCAGAGCCGCGTGCCGAGCGCCGCGGCCACCGCTTCAACCAGAGCGCGATCGGCCGGGCCAAAGGCCGCGGGCTGATCGCTGTCGATGTCGATCTCGCCGAGCACCGTGGTCCCGCGCAGGATGGGCGCGACGATCTCGGACCGGGTCTCGAGGCTGCACGCCAGGTACCGCGGGTCGCTGTTGACGTCGTCGACGATGATGGTCTGCTTCTGACTGGCGGCCGCTCCGCAGATCCCTTTGTTGAGCGCGATCCGCGTGTGCGGCGACGGCTTGCCGAGGAACGGGCCGAGCACCAGCTCCTGCCCTTCGAGCAGGTAGATACCCACCCAGGTGTAGTGCGGAACGCCGGCCTTGAGGGCGGCGACGGCCTGTTCCATGGCCTGCTGGCGATCGGCGGATTCGGCCACCGCGCGCGCGATTTCGGCGGCGAGGGTCTGCAGCGATCCGCCTGCGGCGGTCGGGGTCTCCATGGCGTTCTTCTCCTCGTCAGATGCGGTCGTCAGGTGACGTCGCGCAGCTCGGCCCACATCAGGCCGAGGCCCGCGAGCACCGTGGCCAGCATCAGGCCGTTCGAAAGTCCGTGCAGCCGGCCGAACGCGATCTTGCGCGGATCGTCGTCGTTGAGCGCCGCGATGGTCCCTGGCGTCGTGTCGCGCAGCTGATTGATCCGCGGCGCGATGACCAGCGCGCTGCCCAGGCTGACGGCCAGCATCGCGGCCAGCGTCCACAGGCGCAGCTTGAATCGTCGCGGCCGCGGCCCGATGGCCGCGCGCAAGCCCATGATCGCCAGCAGCAGTAGACCAAGGACCCACGCCAGGTGCTGGAACCGGTCGAACACCGCGCCGAACACGAGCCCGGCCAGCGTCCGGCCCGCGATCGGATCGTGCGCTTCGAGCTGCGCGAAGATCGCGGGCGCGCCGGCCACGCCGAGCGCGACCAGGCCGCCGATCCAGATCGCCAGCAGCACGAGCGACGCGTAGCGAAGCAGCGTCATCGCCCTGATTATGTCCCACGTTTCAGGCGCCCGCGCTGGCGCGTGCTTCCGCCGGTACAGTAGACTGAACCGGCTCAGATGTCCGCGCCATCGCTCGCTGTCCTCCATAATCTCGCGACGCAACTCCGCATCGATTCGGTCCGCGCCACGTCGGAAGCCGGGTCCGGCCATCCGACGACGTGCCTGTCGGCGGCGGAAATCGTGGCCGCGTTGTTCTTCGCCGAGATGCGGTTCGATCCGAAGGATCCGCAGCACCCGGAGGCCGATCGCTTCGTGCTCTCGAAGGGCCACGGCGCGCCGATCCTCTACGCGGCCTGGGCGGAAGCCGGCGCTCTTCCCGCGGGAAGATCTGCTGAACCTTCGCAAGATCACGTCCGACCTCGAGGGCCATCCGACGCCGCGGCTGCCGTTCGTCGACGTCGCCACCGGATCGCTCGGCCAGGGCCTCGCCGCCGGGATCGGCATGGCGCTCAACGCCCGTCGCATCGGCTCCGACTACCGGACGTACGTGCTGCTCGGCGACGGCGAGACGCGCGGAAGGATCGGTCTGGGAAGCCGCGGAGGTCGCGCGCCAACCAGAAGCTCGACAATCTCTGCGGCGATCACCGACGTCAACGGCCTCGGCCAGAGCCGTGCGACGCAGTGGGACCACCACCTCGACGCGTTCCGTCGCGCTGGAACGCGTTCGGCTGGCACGCCATCGCGATCGACGGCCACGACCTGTCCGCGATTCTCGCGGCGCTGGCCGAAGCGCGCGCAGACCACGGGCCGGCCGACGATGATCATCGCGCGGCACGGTCAAGGGCAAGGGCGTGTCGTTCTGCGAGGGCAAGGACGGCTGGCACGGCCGCGCCTTCAAGAAGGGTGACCGGAGCTCTCGACGCGCCTTGCAGGAGCTCGAATCGCAGTACGTCAAGACCAGCCGATCCCGCGCCCAGCGATTCCCGAGCCGCCGGCCGCGGCGCACCGAGGGTCCGCTGCCCGCTTTCGAGTCGCGCGATGCCCGCGCCCGCCTACAAGCTGGGCGAGTCGGTCGCGACGCGCGAGGCGTATGGCGCGGCGCTCGCCGTCGCTCGGCGCCCTCGACCCGCGCATCGTCGCGCTCGACGCCGACGTCGGCAACTCGACGTTCAGCGAGAAGTTCGAGCAGGCGCTTCCGGATCGCTTCTACGAGATCTACATCGCCGAGCAGGTGATGGTCGGCGCGGCGATGGGCCTGGCGAGCCGCGGCGCGATTCCGTTCCCGTCCACGTTCGCGTGCTTCCTCGAGCGCGCCGCCGACTTCATCCGCATGGCGGGCATCTCGCAACCTCAACGTCAAGCTCGCCGGCTCGCACGCGGGCGTGTCGATTGGCGAGGACGGGCCGTCGCAGATGGCGCTCGAGGACCTCGCCATGATGCGCGGCGTGCCCGACTGCACGGTCCTCTATCCGTGCGACGCGCGTCAGCGCCGAGCGGCTGGTCGCGCTCGCCGCGGCGACGCCCGGGCCCGTCTACATCCGCACGTCGCGGCCGAAGACGCCCGTCATCTACGGGCCAAGGAGACGTTCCACGTCGGCGGGTCGAAGACGCTGCGACAGAGCGCCGACGACGCCGTCACGGTCGTCGCCGCCGGCGTCACGGTGTTCGAGGCGCTCAAGGCCGCCGACACGCTCAAGGCGGAGGGCATCGCGATTCGCGTCATCGACGCGTACTCGGTGCAGCCCATCGATCGCGACGGCCTCGTCGCGGCCGGCCGCGCCACCGACGGCCGCCTCATCACGGTCGAAGATCACTACGCGCACGGCGGCCTCGGCGACGCCGTGAGCGAAGCGGTCTGGGACGAGGGCTTCCGCGTCCGGCGCCTGGCCGTGCGCGAGATCCCGCGCAGCGGCACGCCGGACGAGCTGCTCGATCGCTACGGGATCATCGCCGCGCGCGATCGTCGACGCCGTGCACGCGATTCGTCCGCTAAGCACATCGCCGCAGCTCCGCGCAGGTAGGCGCCGCATGCGTCGTGATCGTCGGCCTCGGCTCGCCGTCGCTGCTCGGCCCTTCGCGCGCCAGGCGCGTCCGTTCCCCTCCGCCCAGCCGCCGCTCCGCAAGCCCGGCCCTCGGCCGCCGGCCTCGACGCCGGTCCGCACCGGCGTCCGCGAAGCCGCCTGGTCGCCAGACGGCAAGCGGCTCGCCGTCAGCTGGTTCGACGTGATCTGGACGATGGCGCCCGACGGCAAGCGACGCCGAAGCGCGTCGTCGCCGACCGCCGGACGGCTGGATCGCCGAGCGCGATCCCGCTGGTCGCCCGACGGCCAGTCGATCGCGTTCAGCGCCGACACGCACGGCGAGTTCGACTCTGGATCGCGCCCGCGAAGGGCGGCGCCGCGCGCCGCGTGACGTCGATGGCCGGCGACGAGCGCTGGCCCTCCTGGACGCGCGACGGCCGCCTCGTCTTCTCCCATCGCGTTGCCGAAGGGCGCGTGGCAGTTGTCGTCGTGACCGCGGCGGACGGCACGCGGCACGCCGGCGAAGCTGACGCCCGACGACGCCGAGGAATGGCAGGCGCGAGCGTCTCGCCGAACGGCAAGTTCGTCGCCTTCGTGTCCGATCGCGACCCGAGGCCGGCAACGAGCAGGACGTGTGGGTGCGCGAGCTGCCCGAAGCGGCCGCGCCCGCGCCGGCGCCGCGCGACGCGCGTGACACGCTCGCCGGCGCTCGAGGTGCATCCGGCCTGGGCGCCCGACAACGCGCGCGTCGCCTACACGCCGATTCGCCCGGCGGCCAGATGCGGTGTGGGTGGCCCGCGGCTGCCGTCAGGGGACGCGCCGACGACGGGAGGCCGACGGCCGGCCGCGGCGGGCGCGGCGGCGGACGCGGACGAGGCGCGGGCGTCGGCGGCGAGTTCGGCGGCCCGGGCGGTGCGACCGTCGCGCAGCCGCCAGTGCTCGCGTCGCGGCACGGCGGCGTGCCGGCATGGTCGCCCGACGGCCAGACGCTCGTCATCGCGACCTTCCCGACAGCGGTCGCGCGGCTACAACGGCAATCCGGACCGCAACGACGACGACGCCGCCGATGGCGCTCGGCGACGCCGACGCGTACGCGCTGTGGCGGCTGGCGGCGCCGCGCGCCGTCGACGACGCCGCGGCGTCGCGTGCACCTGCCAGCGCCGGACGCCGCGCGGTGGACGTCGAGCGTTCGATCGAGGTCTGGCAGACGCTGAAGTCGCTGTACTACCCGACCGGCCCGTCCGCGGCGGCGTGGGACGCGCTGCGCACGCCAAGTACCGCGGGCAGGCCGCGCGCGCGAGCGAACGCCGCCGCCGCCGAGGATGTCGATCGACGCATGATCGCGGAGCAGCCGCTCATCAAGCCGGACGCCGAGTCCACGCGCGCGGTCGTCACGTCCGGCAACCCGCTCGCCTCGCAGGCGGGCGCGCTGATGATCCTGAAAAGGGCGGCAACGTCGTCGACGCGGGCATCGCCGTGGCGTTCGCGCTCGGCGTCGTGGAGCCGGACGCGACGAGCGTTGGCGGCGACGGCCAGGCGATTCTGTTTCTCAAGGGCATGAGCGAGCCGGTGGTCGTCGAGTACAAGGACATGACGCCCGAGCCACGCGACGCCCGACAACCCGAAGCTCTTCACGCCGACCGGCGCGCCGCACGGCCACCGACGGCCCGACGGTCGCGAACATTCCCGGCGTCGTGGCCGGCCTCGACCTGCTGTACCAGAAATACGGCAGCAAGAAGGTCGCGTGGGCCGATCTCGTCGCGCCCGCGATCACAGCTGGCCGACGAGGGCTTCGTGCTCGACGAGGCGCTGCCGACGACAATCGCGCAGGGACGCGCGTCCATTCGCGAAATATCCGGAGTCGGCGAAGCTGTTCCTGCCGGGCGGCAACGTGCCGCGGGCCGGCGATCGCTTCGTCAACAAGGACTACGCCGCAGACGCTGCGCACCATCGCGAAGGAAGGCGCGCAGTCGTTCTACCGGGGCATCGATCGCGCAGCGGATCGCGGACGACATGGCGGCGAACGGCGGCGTCATCACGCTCGAGGATCTCGCGCAGTATCGCGCGCGATGGAGCGCAAGCCGCTCGAGGGACGCTACCGCGGGCACGCTGGTCTACTCGGTGCCGCCGCCCGTCTCGACCGGCGCGCAGCTGATCGAATCGCTGAACATCCTCGACAACTACCAGCCGACGCGCGGCGCGACCTACACGACCGACGCGGACTACCTGCACTACGCGATTGAGGCGTGGCGCGTGCGCGACGCCGGCACGCGCATCGCCGATCCCGAGCGGTGGCCGGTGGATCTCGGCGATCACCTCGAGCCGGCGCACGCGCTCGAGCGGTTCAAGCTGATCGACCCGCGGAAGGTCTACATCGCGCCGGGCGGCGGACGCGGCGGCGGCGCTGCCTGCCCGACGGCGCTATCGATCCGAGGACGAATCGGGCGCGATTCAGACGGGGACGACGGCGTTCGTCGTCGCGGACGCCGAAGGCAACATGATTGCGTTCACCCAGACGCTGTCCACCTGGGGCGGCAACTTCTACGTCTCGAAGGGCCTCGGCTTCCTCTACAACGATCACTTCCGCGGCGGCCGCGGCACGCGGCTTCGGCTCGATGCTGCCGTTGATGCGGTCGAGCTCCACCAGCGTGCCGACGCTCGTCTTCGCGCCGTCCGCGGCCAATCCGGGACGCGACGGCATTTCCGGTTTCGCGCCGCTGCTCGCGGTCGGCTGCGCCGGCAACAACTGGATTCCTGCGTCGGTCTACGACGTGATTCTCAACGTCGTGGACGGCCACATGGACGCGCAGCATGCGATCGAGGCGCCGCGCATGCTGATTGGCGGGGGACCAGGCGGCACGTCACGCGTGCAGATCGAGGATCGGTTTCCGCGATCGATCCTCGCCGACCTCGAGGCGCGCGGTCATTCGTTCCAGAAAGTCGGACGCAAGGGCGAGGTGATGTACGGCTACGCGGCGGCGGCCGTCGTCAACGCCGCCAACGGGACCGTGAGCGGCGGCGCCGAGCCGCGACGCTCGCACGGGACTGCGACGCCCGGCGGCCGCTGACCTCTACATCGGCCTTCCCACCGAGCGCGCCGCCGGAAGCTACGGCACTCAGACCGGCGCGATGGGCGGCATCGCCCGCTTGTGGTCCGAGGCGTTGTGGAGCCGCTCGATGCGTGCCGCGACCTCCGCCGGGACCGCCGACGGCCCACTGGTCAGATATTGTTCGAGCGTCTCGTAGCTGAAGCCCATTTCGGCTTCGTCGGTCTGCCCGACCCATAAGCCCGCGGTCGGCAGCTTCTCGACGATCTTCGCCGGCACGCCGAGCTCGCGGCCAAGCGCGCGCACTTCGCTCTTGACGAGGCCGCCAATCGGCAGCAGGTCGACGCCGCCGTCGCCGTACTTCGTGTAGTAGCCCAGGGCGATCTCGCTCTTGTTCCCCGTCCCGGCCACCAGGTAGTTCAGCGAGTTGGCGAGAAAGTAGAGCGACGCCATGCGCAGGCGCGGCTTGGTGTTGGCTTCCGGCAGCTGCTGCTTGATGTCCACGGTGTCGACGTGCGTCGGCAGGCCCTTGACGGCGTGGTGCAGCGCCCCGGCCAGGGCGTCGAACGCCTCGTCGAGCACCACGCGCGCGACCGGAATCCCGAACGTCGTCGCGACCAGCCGCGCGTCTTCTTCGTCCTGCGGGTGGCTGTAGCACGGCAGCAGGACGCCGAGCACGCGCGACGGCGTCGCGAGCTGGCAGAGCCGGCCGACGACCGCCGAGTCGATGCCGCCGCTCAGGCCGAAGACGAATCCGCGCGCGCCGGCCGACTCCACGCGCTCGCGCAGCCAACCGACGATGCGATCCGTACGACTCGACATGGGCGTTGATGATATCAACGTTCGCCCCCCCGGCTGTCGCGTGCCAGATTCTCGATCGCTTCCGCCGCGGGCGAATCCGGCCAGATCGGCAGCGGCGCGGCCGTGTACTCCAGGTGCGCCAGCGCCTGCTGGAAGAGCACGACTTCGCCGGCCGCCCAGGCGAGCCGGATTCCGAGTCGCGCGAACAGCAGCGCGATCAAGGCCGCGAGCAAAACCGAATTGGGCAGCGTCGGCAGCGAACGCCAGCCGACGACGAACGCGACCAGCGTCGCCACATTGAGCAGGTACAACCCCGCCACTGCGAGCGGCCGGCGCCGGACGAAGCGCGCGGATGCGACGAGCGCGCCGACCATGCTGTGCCGATCTTCGACGACGGCGCGCACCATCGCGAAGTCTTCGATCACGGCGATCAGGATCAGCACCAGGACCAGGACCACGACGATCCAGCCGCCCGGACCGGTGAACGAGTCCGTCGTGAGGGCGGTCGGCAGATGCGCGGCACGGGCGATCCGAAACAGCGCCCAGTACGCCGCGCCGACGATGACGGCGAGCCGCAGGAAGCGCGGGAAGTACTCGCCGCACGCTGAGAAGAATGCCGCGCCGCCCACCGGCCGGTTGCGCGCGAGCCGGTCCAGCACGCCGCCCCAGAGGAAGATCCAGACTCCGAAGTACGACGCGAGCAGGCCCATGATGATGAGGTTGGACTGACCGATGATCAGGTTGGCGGCGGCGGCCACGGTCGGCCCCGTGACTTCCATGGCCCAGCCGGCGATCGACCGCGTGATCGCCGCATAGACCGCGCCTTCGTTCGCCGGGGCGACGACAATCAGCGCGTTGACGACCGAGGCAAGCGGCACGACGAAGACGATGGTGAGGGCGAGCAGGCCCACCCACATCTCCAGCGCGCGGCGCACCCGGCGCCAGCCTTCGATGAACGCGGCGATCACCCCGATCGCCCGGCGGTCAGGTGAGGAGGCCATCGTCATGGGGTGGGTCGCCGCAATGCTAGCATGGTGGGCCTTGACGAGGAGTGGTTGAGGTGCCCATCAGAGTCGTTCATATCGGTCTTGGTCCCATTGGTGCGGCTGTGGTTCGCCAGGTCGCCACCCGCCGCGGCTTCACGATCGTCGGAGCCGTGGACGTCGATCCCAGCAAAGCCGGGCAGGACCTCGGCGACGTCTGCGGCCTCGGCCGCCGGCTGAAGGTGAAGGTCGGCGACGACATCACCCGGACGATCAAGGCGACGCGTCCGCACGTGGCCGTGCTGTGCACGAGCTCGTCGCTGAAGAAGGTCGTGCCGGAGTTCGAGGCGGTGCTGAAGCTCAAGGTGCCGATCGTCTCGACTACCGAAGAGCTCGCGTACCCGGTGAAGAGCAACGCCGCGGCGGCAAAGAAAATCGACGCGCTCGCCAAGCGCGCACGCGTGGCGGTGCTCGGCACGGGCGTCAACCCCGGCTTCGCCATGGATGCGCTGCCCATCATGCTCACCGGCGTCTGCGAGCGCGTCGAGGCCATCGAGGTGGATCGCGTGCAGGACGCACGGGTCCGGCGCCTGCCGTTCCAGAAGAAGATTGGCGCCGGCGACACACGCGAGCAGTTCATGGACCGCGTGAAGGACGGCACCGTGCGGCACGTCGGCCTCGCCGAGTCGATCACCGATGATCGCCGACGCGATGGGGTGGAAGCTCGACCGCGTCACCGACGAGATCCGGCCGATGCTCGCCGACAAGCGCGTCACGAGCGAGTTCCTGACCGTGGAGCCCGGCCAGGTCGCCGGCCTGATTCAGGACGGCGTCGGGTACCGCCGAGGGCAGCCGGTCATCAAGCTGCACATGGAGGCGTACCTCGGCGCGCCCGAGTCCTTCGATGCGGTCCGCATCACCGGCAACCCGCCGCTGTCGATGAAGATTGCCGGCGGCGTCCACGGCGACATCGCCACCGCGTCGATCACCGTCAACTCGATTCCCAAAGTCCTCGCCGCCGCGCCTGGCCTTCGGACGATGCGGGATGTCGCGCTGCCGTCTGTACTTCGGAGGATAAGAGACGGGTACGTCAGGTGCGCGGGTACGCGGGTACGCCAGGTCCGAGGAACGAACTGACGCAATCCACATTCTTGGGCGGGTACGTCGGGTACGCGGGTGCGCCGGTACGTCGGGTCCAAGGAACCTGAAGGCTTGTCAGCTTCTTGGACAGTCTGAAAATGCCCTACACTGTGGCGGCTGCGGCGGTTGGCAGAGAGCGGCTGGCCGCCACAGCCGCGAAGATGAAGATCAAGAACGCCTCACACACAGAAATCCGGACACTCCCAACCTGAATCCCGGTCAGCTTCTACCAAGAAAGATGATGCGAATGCAGGTTCCTGGGACCTGACGTACCGGCGTGCCGGCGTGCCGGCGTGCCGGCGTACCCGCGTACCCGCGCACGACGCGAACTTCCTGCGCGCGAATGCAGGTTCCTCGGACCTGACGTACCGGCGGACGCGCGTAGCCGCGTACCCGAAGAATGTTGATTGCGTCAGTTCGTTCCTCGGACCTGACGTACCGGCGTACCCGCGTACCTGAAGAAGTGCACTTTCCTTCACTCCAGGCAGCTTCCGGCGTTGAACATTCTGCGCACCGCCAACGAATCTTCCGCTGTTTCGGAGCGCTCAGTGTGGGCACGCCTCATGCAGGAATTAGCGGCGTGGGAGTGCGACGCTACCAGGATTTCATCGCGTGGCAGTTGGGCGAGGCGTTTCGCTTGGACGTCTATCGCCTGGTCCTCGGCAGCGAGCAGGCCGCCCAGGATCTGCGATATCGAGGTCAGATCCTCGATGCCGCGGACGGCATCGGCGCGAATATCGCTGAAGGCTTTCTGCGCTATTCGAGGCCAGATTTCTGCCGCTTTCTGGACTACGCGATTGCGTCACTCGGCGAGGCGGAACGGCGGCTGGTCAACGGCATCGACCGTCAATACTTCGATCGCGCGTCGTGTAGCGAGGCGCTCCGCCTCGCGCGCCGTGCGACGAAGGCAATGATCAACCTCAAGCGGAGCCAGCGCGCGGGAGGATCACGTCGCTCATAGGAGACTGCCTCAAGAAAAGGCTGACCAACGTCAGTTCGTTCCAGGGACCTGACGTACCGGCGTACCCGCGTACCCGCGTACCTGACGTACCCGATCGACGAATGTTGATTGCGTCAGTTCGTTCCAGGGACCCGACGTACCCGCGCACCTGACGTACCTGACCGACGAATGTTGATTGCGTCAGTTCGTTCCACGGACCCGGCGTACCGGCGTACCCGCGTACCTGACGTACCCGTCCTCGGACCCGGCGTACCCGTGTACCCGACGTACCCGTCCAAGAATGTGGATTGCGTCAGTTCGTTCCAGGGACCTGACGTACCGGCGTACCCGCGTACCTGTCGTACCCGTCCTCGGACCCGTCGTACCCGTCAACTGAATCTGTCCACGAGCGCCGCGAGCAGCCCGTCGACCGTGTAGGTGACGGGCACGAGCGTCGTGCGGATGCCGAGCTCGGTCGCGGATGCGGCGGTGACCGGGCCGATGGCGGCGACGGTGGTCGTGTTGAGCAGATCGACGGCCTGTTCCTGGCCGAACAGCGACGCGAACACACCCACGGCCGTTGGGTTGGTGAACGTGACCGCGTCGATCTTGCCTTCAAGCAGCAGCCGATAGACGTCCTGCACGACCGGGGCATCGGCCGATTCGGAAACCGTACGGTAGGCGACGAGGTCCGTCACGCTCGCGCCGCGGCGCGTCAGGTCGTCGGCCAGGGCGTCGCGGAGGTGATCCGGGCGGACGATGAGGACGCGCTGGCTGGCGAGCGGGGCCTTCGCGCCAATCGCGTCGGTGATCGCCTCCACGCGGAACTCCGGCACGATCACGTCGGGCTTGATGCCGTTGGCCGACAGCCTCTCCGCGGTGGACGCGCCGATGGCGCACACCGACACGCGACCGAGCGCGCGAAGATCCCGTGGTCCGCTCGTGAGGACGGAAAAGAACCGCGCGACGGCGTTCGCCGACTCGAACACCACCCAGTCGTAGGTGTCCACCGACGCCGCGGCGCGATCGACCGACTCGGGGTCCTCAGGCGGCGCCAGTCGGAACATCGGCGCTTCAATTGCCTGGGCGCCGAGATTCTCGAGTCCTTCGACCAGATCGCGTGCCTGCTCGCGCGACCGGGTGACGACGATGCGCCGTCCGAACAACGGACGCTCGTCGAACCAGCGCAGGTGATCGCGAAGGCAGGCGACCTCGCCGACGACGAGGATGGCCGGCTCGCCGTTCGCGGCCGCCGACGTCGCCTTCAGCAGCTCTTCGAGCGTGCCGGTGGCTGTCCGCTGGCTGGGCAGCGTGCCCCGGTAGATCAGCGCGGCCGATTGGTCGATCGGCGCGCCGTGATCGATCAGCGACTGCAAGATCGCCGGGGCCATTCTGGCGCCGGCGTAGCAGACGAGCGTGCCGTCCAGCTTGGCGATCGCGCCCCAGTCCACGTCCGGCGGCACATCGGTGTCGGCTTCCTGGCCGCGGAGCAGCACGACCGTATCGCCGGCGCCGGGGTAGGTGAGCGGCACGCCGGCGTAGGCGGTCGCGCCCACGGCGGCCGGCACGCCTGGGACGACCTCGAACGGCACGCCCTGCTCGTGGAGGAACAGCGCCTCTTTTGCCCCACTGTCGAACACGAAGGCGTCGCCCCATTTCAGGCGCGCGACCGTATGGCCGTCACGCGCCTTTTCGGCGAGCAGCATCGAGATTGCGTCCTGCGCGACCTCGCGTTCCGCCGGCGCGCCGGCGGCGATGCGTTCCGCATCAGGCCGCGCCCAGCGCAGCACGCTTTCGACCGCGCGATCGTAGACGACGACGTCCGCACTCGAGAGCAGGCGGACGCCCCGCGCGCTGATGAGCCCGGGATCGCCCGGGCCGGCCCCGATGATGAACACGCGTCCGCCCGTCGTCACCGGTCGACCGCCGAGGCGAAATAGCCCGATCGCGTCCGGGCCGCCGTCCCCGGGCGGGCGACGCGGACCGTGATCCGCCGCCACGTGCCGTCGCGCTTGTGGTTCTTCGAGATGTAGCCGAGCACGTACTGGTTGGCCAGCTCGTCGGCGATCTTCGTGTACACGGCCGCGAGCTGCGTCAGGTCCTCGACGAAGAACGCGAGACCCCCCGTTTCCTGTGAGAGCGAGCGCATCACGAAGTCACCGTCACTGTAACTGCGCTTGGCGTTGCTCGCTTCCCTGGCGCGGAGGCCAATTCCGTAGATCACCGCTTCCGCCCGCTTGGCCTCGTCGAGCACGTCGTCGTAGGTTTTGAGGCTCGTCGTGTCCTCGCCGTCCGAGAGCACGACGATGGCCTGACGGGAGATGTCGCGGACGCCCGTCGGATGCGCGCGCGCCAGGTCGCGCAGCGCCACGTAGAGCGCATTGTAGAGCGAGGTCGACCCGCCGGCCACAGTCTTGCGAATGGCCGTCTCGAGCGCCGCGCGGTCGCCTGTGAAGCCCTGCAGCGTCTGCTCGCGGCTGTTGAACTCGATCACCTCGGCCACGTCGTTTGGTCCGAGCCGCTTGGCGAAACCGATCGCCGCTTCCTGCGCGACCGCCAGCTTGTTGTCCATGCTGGTGCTCGAGTCAATCAGAATCGAGAGGGCGATGGGCTCGCGCTCGCTCGAGAACACCGAGATGTCCTGGAGCACGCCGTCCTCGAAGACCTGGAAGTCGTCGCGCGTGAGGCCGCTCACGAAGTGCTGGCTGCCGTCGGCGACGGTCACGCTGAGCTGAACGAGATCCGTGCGGCCGTGGAAGACCTGCGGCGTCCGCGCGGCGAGCCCGATCGAGGCGGTCGCCGCAGCCGCGAGGCCGAGGGCGACCGCACGCGTGATCATCGCCCGCCCCAGCGCGTCGCCCAGACGCGGGTGTTCTTTCGCGTGACCTCCACCTCGATCTTGCTCGGCGGAATCAGCGACTCCGGACGGCTGTAGGTGATGTCGAGCTGCCCGGTGATCATCCTCGCGGCCCAGGTCAGCCCGGGCGCAATGCCCTGCCGCGCGAGCACGGCGTGGTTGCCGCCGCCGCTCGCCGGCGCCACATCGCCCATGACGATCGCGCGTTCCCGCGCTTCCGGGGTCACCGGCGCGCTGTGCTGTTCCTGCAGGACGACGGTCCAGAGCGCGGTCTTGGCGTTCTTGAGCACCGTCGTGATCGACTGGTTCGTGTCGTTGCTGAACTCCGGCCCGTCCTCGATGTCGAACGCGACGATATTCCGGCGCGGCGACTCGCTCTTGGCGAGGATGCCCGCCGCGTCCGAGATCGCCTGCAGCATGTAGGCGCCGCTGCCCTTGCGGCCGAAGATGCGCTCGAGGCCCTTGCCGAGCGCCGTCGCGCTCGACGTCGCGGGCACGAGCACCGTCGGCCGATCGCCGAACGTCATCAGCGTGATCTGGCTCTGCGGGTTCGCGTCGAGGACCTGCTTGACGAAGCCCGCGGCGCCCTGCCGGATCTCGTTGACCGCGAGCTGCGAGATGTCGCTGTCGTCAATCAGCAGCGCGATCGCGAGCGGTCCGGTCGCCGGGCCGACGCGGAGGACTTCGCGCGACACGCCGTCCTCCCGCACCTTGATTTCCGCGGGCGTCAAATCCTTGATGGGCGTGTCGTCCTTGGTGGTGACCGTCACCATCAAGTGCTGGTCGTTCGCCTCTCGCTGCGCCGCTGGCGCGGCTAGGGCCAGCGCGACAAAGAGGACGACGAGTGACGCGCTGCCGGCGGCGCGACGATCCCGAAAGGCCGCCGGGGAGGACGCCGTCGGGCGCGCGTGGTGAGTCTGCGAGAGTGTGCTGTTCATGGTAGTCGCCCCTGGTCGCAGTATATCGAGTCGCGTCGCGTGCCGTCCGGAAACGCTGCAGGCGAGTACGGTAGAATGGCCCGTTTATTCGGGGCCGGCAAGCCCTCGCCGAGCACGGCGCCCGCGTCCGGAGCCTCCGGGCGGCCGAAAGCGGTGTGATATATCTCTAGGGCTGTAGCGGCCCGCGTCGGGGCGGTCATGGGCAAGCGGGACCGAGGAAACTGGCTGACGCGGGCGACCGGCACACTGCAGGACTCCGCGACGCAGGCCGGGCCAGCCGCCGCGGCCGCGTACTCGCTCATCGGCGCGATCGTCTTTCTTGGCGGGCTCGGCTATCTGATCGACCGCTGGAAGGGCACGAGTCCGTGGGGCGTGCTCGTGGGGCTGCTGCTGGGGATCGCCGTCGGGTTCTACCAGCTGGTCAAGAGCACATGGCAACGCCGGTAGCCGTCGTCGGCTGGATGACCGTTGTGTGTGTCGCCAGCGGCGCGGCGCTCGCGACGCTGGTGCCGGGCTGGACCGCGGCTGACGTCGCGGCGGGCATCGGTGGCCCGCTCGTGGCCGCCGCGGCCACCTGGGTGATGGTCGCGCGGGCGGCGCGGACGAATCCCGGGGGGCTGACGTCGCTGATGCTGGCGGCGTTCGTCGCGAAGGTCGTGTTTTTTGGGGTGTATGTGGTCGTAATGCTGCGAGGCCTGGGCGTGGCTCCGGTGCCGTTCATCGCGACCTTCACTGGCTATTTCGTCGGGTTGTACGTCGCCGAAGCCGTGCTGATGCACCGGCTGTTCACGGGCGGCGCGCGCGCCGCGTCCTGAAACCATCGATGAACCCAGCAGAAGTCGCGAGTCAGGCTCAGGAGGCCCAGGCGGGCGGATTCAACGCCGGCGAGGTCATCATCGGCCACGTGTCGAACAGCGCCCACGATCACCCGCTGATTCACCTGCCGACGGTCTTCGGCATCGACATGTCGGTGACCAAGCACGTGTTCATGCTGTGGCTCGTGGCCGCGATCGTGTTCGTCATCGTGACCGCGCTCGTCCGGCGCGCCGTCGCGATGAACCGGATGGTGCCGACCCGGCCGATGAACGCCCTCGAGATCGGCGTCGAGTTCATCCGCGACACGGTCGTGATGCCGAACGTCGGCCACAAGTGGGCGAACACCTGGACTCCGCTCATCCTGACGTTCTTTCTGTTCATCCTGGCCGCGAACCTCATCGGGCTCATTCCGATCTTCGACGTGCTCGGCCTGCTCGATCACTACGTTCTCCACACTGGCGAGGGGTCGTTCCTGCAGCGCTTGATCCACGGCGGGCCGACGGCGACGGGCAATTACAACGTCACGGCCGGGCTGGCGGTGATCACGTTCGGCGCGATCATCGTGGCCGGCACCAAGGCGCACGGCTTCATCCAGCATTGGAAGAACCTGGTGCCGCCGGGGCAGCACTGGTCGCTCTACATCCTGCTCGTCCCGATGGAATTCATCAGCATGCTCGTGCGGCCGTTCGCCTTGACGATGCGTCTTGCGGCGAACATGACGGGCGGCCACATCGCGATCCTCGCGATCCTGTCGTTCGTGTTCATCTTCACCCAGATGGCCGGCGCCGCCTTTGGCGTCGGGATCGGGCTCGCGTTCTCCGTGCCGCTGTCGGCGGCGCTGTCCGTGCTCGAAATCATCGTCGTGCTCGTGCAGGCGTACGTGTTCACGTTGTTGACGGCCGTGTTCATCGGCATGGCCATTCACGCACACCACTAACCACCGTTACAGGAGCAGATCGCATGCAGCAAGAAGCAGCTTCAATGGCACTGGCATATGCCGGCGCGGGCCTCGGGCTCGGACTGGTCGTCATCGGCGCGGGCGTCGGCATCGGCCGGCTGGCGCAGGGCGTGGCCGAAGGCGTGGCGCGGCAGCCGAGCGCGGCGGCGCAGATTTCCGGCGCCACGAACCTGCCGCTCTTCCTGCTCGAAGGCGTCGCGATTTTGGGCGAGGTCTTCTGTCTGCTGGTCATCCTGCTCAAGTAGGGATCGTGGCGGGTCCGGCCGGAGTCAGACAAAGGTCTGACTCCCGGTCCGGCCCCGCGCCCAAGACAAGGACGCTGCTGCCATGAACAATCCGCTCGTTTCGCCCGATCCCGGGCTGTTCATCTGGACAATCCTGACGTTTCTCGTCCTCCTCGGGCTCCTCACGAAGTTCGCGTGGAAGCCCCTGCTCGCGGCGCTCGACAAGCGCCAGCAGACAATCGCCCGCGCCCTCGAGGACGCGAGGCTGGCGCGCGAGGAGATCGAGCGCGTCAAGCAGGAATCCGTCCAGGTCCTGAACAAGGCCCGCCTCGACGCCGAGGCCATCGTCTCGCGCGCGCGGAGCGACGCGTCCGTCTTCCACGAGGAGATGCGCCAGAAGGCGATCGGCGACGCCCAGAACATCGTCGCGCGCGCGGAGAAGCAGATCGAGCTGGAGAAGAATCGCGCGATCAAGGACATCCGCCGCGAGACGGTGGACCTGTCGCTCGCCATCGCGACGAAGCTCATCCACCGCAATCTGTCGAAGGACGACAACGTCGCGCTGATCGACGACGCGATCAAGCAGATTCAGCCGTCGGCGGACTGACCGCCTTCAGCGGGAGCCGGCCGGCATGACGCGGCGCCCCTCGTGGGCCATCGAGGCCGCCCTGATCCTGATGGTGGTCGATCTGGGGCGCGAACTACAGCGTCATCAAGCGCGCTTCGACGAGATCCCGCCCCAGCCGTTCAACGCGATGCGGCTCCTCATCGCGTCGGCGACGTTCTACGTCGCGATCCGCCAGGCCGCGCGGCGCGCGCGGCGCCCGGCGGCCGCGCTGCCGTCGGTCTTCCACACGCCGTCGCCGCTCACCTTGCGCGATCGCGTCGATCTCGTCTGGCTCGGCCTGGTCGGCCACCTCGCCTATCAGAGCGCGTTTGCCGGCGGCGTGAGCGGACGAGCGTCTCGAACGCCGCGCTCATCATCGGCGCCACGCCCGTCGCGATTGCGTCGACTTCCGCGCTCATCGGGCACGAGCGGATCGCGCCGCTCCACTGGTCTGGCGATCGCCGTCGCCGCGCTCGGCATCTATTTCGTCGTCGGCCACGAGCGCCTCGTTCGGCGGCGCCAGCCGGACGGGCGACGCGCTCGTCATGGCGTCGGTCGTCTGCTGGGTGGGCTACACGCTGGGGGCCAGCGCGCCTCATCGTCCGGCACTCGCCGCTCTACGTCACCGGCATGACGATGGCCATCGGCGCGGTGCCGTACGCGCTGCTGTCGCTGCCGGCCATCCTGCGAGTCGACTTGGCGCACGTTGCCGCCTGGACGTGGGTCGCGCTGGTGCTGTCCGCGTGCTGCGCGCTCTGCCTGTCGCTACCTGATCTGGTACACGGGCGTGCAGCGGATGGGGCCCGCGCGGACCGTCCATCTACTCGAACGCCATTCCCCTCATCGCCATGGCGATCGCCGCCGTCTGGCTGCACGAGCCGATTACGACCGCCAAAGCGATCGGGGCCGCGGCGGTGCTGACGGGCCTCGCGCTGACGCGCCTGGCGCGCGGGCAGCTGCGGCGGCCGGCGGCCGGGTAGCGCGTGGGTGAGTCCCCTGGACGCAGGGGCCGTGCCGAGCCGTGAAGCTTAGAATGGAATGGTGAAGTCCCACTACTACAGCCAGCACGCCGTGGGGCTTCGCGCCGAGCTCGGCCGCGGCGATCACGCGCGATCAGATGCGCGTGTTTCACGCCAAGTCGCCGGCGCGACACTTCGTCGTCGCCATCCGCCAGTTCCTGATCCTGGCGCTGTGCACCTGGGGCCTCATCCGCTTCGACCAGCCGCTCATCTGGATTCCGCTGGCGCTCGTGCCAGGGCTTCACGATCTTCAACTTCACCGTGCTGCTGCACGAGGTGCTGCACCACACGTCTTCGAGCGGCGGCACCCGCGCGCCGAACGCGCGCTGGCCCTGGCCTACGCGATTCCGAGCGGCATCTCCGCGAGCCAGTTCACGCGCTGGCACCTCGATCACCACGCCGAGCTGGGATCGGCGGAGGACGACCCGAAGCGGCACTACCTGTCGCCGAAGATCAACGCGCGCTGGTACAAGCTGCTGTACGCGACGCCCGCGCTGTTCCCGATCTACTTTCGGCGCGGCGCGGAAGGAAACGGCGAGCTATCCGGCCGGCGCTCCAGCGGACGATCGGCTGGGAGCGGCGCGTCGGCGATCGGCTGTTCCACCTGGGCGCGCTCGCGGCGATCTGGTGGGCGTTCGGCGCCGGCGCGGCGCTGCGCGCCAGACATGATTCCCGGTCTTCTTCGTCTTTCCCATCGCGTTCACGCTCAACCGGCTCGGCCAGCACTACGACATCGACCCGGGCGATCCGGCCAAGTGGGGCACGCTGATGAGCGGCAACTGGTTCTGGGACTTCGCGTTCATCAACTCGAACTACCACCTCGAGCACCACTACTTCCCGGGCGTGCCGTTCTACCACCTGCCCGCGCTCCAGCGCGCGCTCGCGCCGTTCTATCGCGCAGAAGCGCATGACGTGGCAGACCTACCGCGGCCTGTTGTACGGATGGCTGGTGCTGAACAGGATGCCGCACACCGACTGGTCGCTGCCGGGCTAGGACGACTGGGTGCCAGGTGCAGAGTGCCTGGTGCCGCGTGCGGTGCCGAGTGCCGTGCAGTGCCTGGTGCGGTGCCGAGTGCCTGGTGCGGTGCCGAGTGCCTGCCGCCTCGTGCTAGTGCCTGGTGCCTGGGGCCTAATGCCTGGGTTCTGGTGCCTGCCCCTATTCGTACCTGAGCGTCTTCATGAACGCGTTGAAGGCATCCTGCCACTTCGCGACGGTCTTCTCGGGGCCCACCAGCTTCACGAAGTACGGGCCCCCGGACGTCTCGACGACCGCCGCGCACTGGCGGAAACCGGGTTTGTTGAAGTGATCCGCCGAGCCCGGCTGCATCTCCGCGACGTACGTGCCCGTGACGTCGACCAGGGTGACCTCGAGACCATGCACGGTCATCGTGGACGTCTTCGCGACGTCCTTCGACGCGCGGCCGTCGGGCTGCGACATCTGGCTCGTCCAGCGATCGAGGTTGGCCTGGATGTTGCTGCCCATGTTCGCGCCGAAGAAATACACGGTCAACGTGGCGTCTTCGGCGTCCCCGGCGACCTTGGGCAGATCCCACTCGGCGACGCGCATCGACGATGACGGCGTCTTCGACACCCAGCCGGAGGGCGCGTCGAACTTCAGCGTGGCGGACGTTGCGACGAATAGACAGGACACGATCGTGGCGATGAGCAGAAGGCGCATGATCACGATTCTAAGGCATGCCGCAAGCGGCGCGGCATTCCCGCGTTGCTACGCGAGCGCCTTCCAGCGCAGATGCGCGAGCGCGCTGACGGCCGCAATGGCCGCGACGCTCACAATCGATCGCGCCATGAAGCGTGCGTAGAGGTCGCGGCCCATAAGGTCGAAGATCGTCAGGCCCATGAGCGCGAGCGCCGCGCCGGTGTAGACGCGCCAGCCGCTCGAGACCTCCGGCCAGCGATCCATCAGGCAGACCACGGCCGGCGTCGCCAGCAGCAGCACGTAGTCCCATCCCTGCGGCGAGAGCAGCGGCACGGCAATCATCAGGATCGCGAATTCCAGGTAGTCGGGGATGTTGACCGACGCGCGCCTGAGCCAGACGGCCGCGACCAGACCCAGCAGCGCGACGCTCGACGCCGTCGCGAGGCCGCCGGCGACGGTGCCCGGCCCGAGCCACTTCGCCCACATCGCCGCGAGCGAGATGTTGTCGGCGCCCAGCAGATTCGGCGCCGTGGACGTCGTCACGGTCTGCCACCAGCCGGCCAGGAGCATGAGGTTGCCGCTCCAGCCGTACACGACGACCGGCAGGAGCAAACCCGCGGCCATGACCGCGGCGCCGACCGCCACCGCGCTCAACCCGTAGGTGAACGCGACCCACGGCAGCAGCACCAGCGCGTACGGCTTGACGAACGCCGCGACGCCAATCAGCGCGGCGGCGACGAGCGGATGATCGATCTGAACCGCCAGGAGCGCGGCCACCAGGAGCGTGCCCAGAAGAATGTTCGTCTGGCCGAGCGTGAGCTCGTGCAGATAGAACTTGGCCATCAGCAGGATCGTCAGCCAGATCAGCGTCCGTTCCGAGCGCCGCCTCTCCGGCAGCGCCCGCACCGACCAGCGGACGTAGGCCGTGAGCAGCCCGAACGACAGCGCGAACCAGATGGTCCGCGCCGCCTCGGCATCAACGAATGCGAACGGCGCCATCGCCAGGGCGAACGCCGGCAGGTACTTGAACGTGTAGTGGCCGTCCTCGACGCGGTAGAGCGGCTCGGCGTTGAGCGCGCGGGTGGCGGCCGTTCGATAGACGGCAAAGTCGGTCATCTGGCGCCCCACGCGCAGGTAGATGGCTGCCGCCACCACAATCAGCAGGACGGGCCAGATGAACGACTTCAGTGTCATTTGTCGGTCCAGACCGGGGCCAGCACCTTCACCCCATCCCGTTTGACACCGACCGCGAGCTGGCTGCGCGCCGACCCGCCGCCGGGTCCGTAGGTCACCTGGTACTGCCCGGCCAGCATCTCCGCAATCTGCTTGCACATCGACTCGAGCGCGTTGGGCGACGAGACGATGTCGATCAGCCCGCCGCTCATTCTCGTGCCGTAGTCGAGCACCTGCTCGCGCACGTTGTTGGCCCAGTTGCCGCCCTGGGCGGACCGCACCTCGATCACCCAGAGCTGGGCCTGTGAGAGTCGGAGGACTTCGGCGATCACGTCGTTGCGCACGTTGCTCTGGTCGGGCCGATAGCCGGCGACGACCGTGAAGATCACCTTGCGCGCGGTCGGCGCCGTTCGCAGCAGCTTGCACGCTTCGAAGATGCCATCCACGACGACGGCGTCCTGGGACATGCTCGTGAGTTTCCCGAGATTCTTGTCGAGCTCGACGGGTCCGCTGGCAAACGTGTTCAGGGTAATCACCGTGCCATCGAAGGTGATGAGCGCCATCTTGCTGTCGGGAATACCGGCGCGGATGCCCTTGACGAAGTTGCCGAGCGCGGCGTGCGCCTCGTAGGCGGGGTAGGTCGAGACGACGCCGAGCCGATCGGTCAGCAGCACGACCGACGCCGGCTCGACGGCCGGGCCGGCCGCGAGCACTTCCTGCTCGACGCCGTCCAGAGTGACGGTGAAATCCGCCTTGGAGAGGCCCTTGATCGGCTTGCCCTTGGCGTCGGTGACGGAGACGTACAAACGTGGCTTCTCGCTCTGAGCGACGACGGCGCGAGAATGCCCGAGCGCGAACGCGGCGACGGCGAATACGAGCACGCAGCGAATCAGACCCTTCAGCATGGCGTGCCTCCCCGCGTCAGTATAGAGCGGGCCCGCCGCTACGCGGCCCGTGCGGCGCGCAGACGCATCAGCACACACACGATGATGGTCGCCGCAAGGGACAGGGCGCCGGAGTTCATGAGGGTCCGCGTGGCGTCGAGCCCGACCAGCTCCCGCCAGGGCACGGCAATCGCGACGAAGGCGGCGCCGGCGGCCGTCCGCCAGGCGCCGCCGAGCGCCGGCCAGCGATCGATGACGCACGCGATCGCCGGTGTGCCGAGCAGCAGCATGTAGTCCCAGCCTTGCGGCGTGAGCAGCGGGATCAGGAGAAGCAGCAGCGCGAACTCGAGGTACGCCGGCGCTTCGACGCGCGACCGCCGCGCGAACACGATCGCCGCAGCGCCGAGCGCGGCGACGCTCGAGGCCACGGCCAGCGCGGTGGAGAGCGATCCGGCGCCGACCCACTTGGCCCACGCCGAGACGAACGAGATGTTCTCAGGCAGCAGCAGGTTCGGCGCCGTCGTCTCGGTGACCGTGCGGAACCAGTCGCCGAGCAGGTGGAGGTTGCCCGTCCAGCCGTAGACCGTGGCCGGAAGCGCCAGACCGGCCACGACGACCGCCGCGCACGCCACCAGGGCGGGCGCGCCGGCCGTTGCCGCGAGCCACGCCGCCAGCAGCACGGTATAGGGCTTGACGAAGGTCGCTGCGCCGACGAGCGCGCCAGCCGTCGTCGTCCGGCCGCGGGTCGTCGCGACGAGGGCCGCGACGAGGATCGCTCCGAGCAGGACGTTGGTCTGTCCGAGCGACAGCTCCCGGATGTCGAGCCGCAGCGTCACGAGCAGCGTGAGACCGGCCAGCGGCAGAACGGCGAGCCGGCGGCGGGGCAGCGTCGCGACCGCGCCGGCCACGAATGCGACCGTCAACGCGAACGACAACGCGAACCACGCGGCGTTCGCGACCTCGGCGGACATCAAGGCGAACGGCACGAGGGCAAATGCAAACGCCGGCAGATACTTGAAGACGAAGTGTCCGTCCTCCGCGCGGTAGAGCGGCGCGGCCTCGAGCAGGCGCGCGCCGGCCGTCCGATAGACCGCGAAATCGGTCAGGTCGCGCGTCAGCCGGATCGACGTGTAGAGCGCGGCGGCTACGGCGGCCAGCGTCACCAGCCACAGCAGCGCGCGTCGACGGGTCATGCGAGCGATCGCGATCGCAGGCGGGCTGGCGTCGGGCGTCACGCGACGCGCTTCGGCCGCATGTTCGCCGCGAGGATGCGCTTGCGGATGCGGAGGCTCTTCGGCGTCACTTCGACCAGTTCGTCGTCGTTGATGAACTCGATCGCCTGCTCGAGGCTGAGCTGGCGCGGCGGGATCAGCCGGACCGCCTCGTCGGCGGTCGACGCCCGCATGTTCGTCTGCTTCTTCTCGCGGGTGATGTTGACGTCGAGGTCGTTCGGGCGCGAGTTCTCGCCGACGATCATGCCCTCGTACACCGACGCGCTCGGCTCGATGAACATCTCGCCGCGCTCCTGCAGGTTGGCGATGGCGTAGGCGGTGGCCGGGCCCGGCGCGGTCGGCCACGAGCGCGCCGGTCGGCCGCGACGGGATCGGCCCGTGCCAGGGCTCCCAGCCGGCGAACGTGTGGTGCATGATGCCCGTGCCGCGGGTCTCGGTGAGGAACTGCGATCGGAAGCCGATCAGCCCGCGCGACGGGACCCGGAACTCGAGGCGCACGCGGCCGCTGCCGTGATTCACCATCTTCATCATCGACCCGCGGCGCGTGCCGCACTCGGCGATGACCATGCCCTGGAACTCCTCCGCGACGTCGATCACGAGCTCTTCGACGGGCTCGCTCAGGGCGCCCTTGATGTCCCGCGTGACGATTTCCGGCCGCGAGACCTGCAGTTCGAAGCCCTCGCGGCGCATCATCTCGATCAGAATCGACAGCTGCAGCTCGCCGCGGCCGATCACCTTCATCTGCTCGGGCGAGTCGGTCGGCTCGACGCGAATCGAGACGTTGCCGAGCAGCTCGCGATCCAGCCGGTCGCGAATCTGGCGCGACGTGACGAACTTGCCGTCGCGGCCGGCGAACGGCGAGGTGTTGACGCCGAAGATCATCGAGACCGTCGGCTCGTCCACCGAGATCGGCGGGATGGGCACCGGCGATTCGGCGTCCGCGATCGTCTCGCCGATCATGATGTCCTCGATGCCGGCCAGGCAGATGATGTCGCCCGCTGCGGCCTCGGTCGCGTCGATGCGCTTCAGGCCTTCGAACGTGTAGAGCTTCGTCACCGTGGTGCGCTGGACGGTGCCGTCCAGCTTGCACACCGCGATGGGGTCGCCGACGTTCACACGGCCGTTGAAGATGCGGCCGATGGCCAGGCGCCCGAGGTAGTCGCTCGAGTCGAGGTTGGCGACCAGCGCCTGGAGGGGCGCCGAGGCCGAGCCGCGCGGCGCGGGAGTGCGCGCGATCACGGCGTCGAACAACGGCCGCAGATCCTCGCCCGGGACGGCCAGGTCGGTCGTCGCGGTGCCTTTTCGCGCGTTCGTGTAGATGACGGGGAAGTCCAGCTGGTCCTCGCTGGCGTCCAGGTCGATGAACAGGTCGTAGATCTCGTTCAACACGGCCTGCGGGCGCGCATCCGACCGGTCGATCTTGTTCATGACGACGATCGGCGGCAGCCGGCGCTCGAGCGCCTTGCGGAGCACAAATCGGGTCTGCGGCAGCGGCCCCTCCGACGCGTCCACGAGCAGCATCACGCCGTCCACCATGGACAGCGTCCGCTCCACTTCTCCGCCGAAATCCGCGTGGCCCGGCGTGTCGACGATGTTGATGAGGACGCCCTCATAGTGCACGGCCGTGTTCTTGGCGAGAATCGTGATGCCGCGCTCGCGCTCGAGCTCGTTCGAGTCCATGACCCGCTCGGCCACCCGCTCATTGGCACGGAAAATGCCACTTTGATGCAACAGACCGTCGACGAGCGTCGTCTTGCCATGGTCGACGTGGGCAATAATGGCTACGTTCCGACGATTGGAGTTGGCGATCTCCTGCGAAATCACCGTGGATCGAAACATCCTCTCAGTATACCGCGGCGCCTCTCATCGTCCGGGCGGCCGTGTGTGTCGTGCTCGACTTTCGCCGAACGTATGATGGATTTCGCCTTCCGAAAGGATCTTCGTGACCGTGTCTCGTGATAGTCGTCGTTCCGCCCTCGCCCGTCTGGTCATCGCAGGCACCGGGATCGTCACCGCCGGCCTGGCCGGCCTCGTGGGGCTGGTCGCGATCCCCCGGGCGTCGGGCCCCACCAAGCGGTGGCGCAAGGCCCTCTCGGTGTTCGACCTTTCGTCTGACGCGCCGACCAGCGCCGTCATCGCTGAACGCCACGCGGACGGGTGGTACGAGACCCGCAAGCAGTCTGTTGTCTTCATCGACAAGGTAGAAGGGCAGGTACCGCGCGCTGTCCGCGGTCTGCGCGCATCTCGGCTGTCGCGTGCACTGGGAGCCGTCAGCCCAGCAATTCAAGTGCCCGTGCCACGGCGGCGTCTATGACCGCGCCGGCAACGTCGTGGCCGGTCCGCCGCCGCGCGGCCTCGAGCAGCTCAACGTCCGGGTCAATCCGCGGACGTCCGACATCGAGGTCGAGCTGTGAAGGATCGAGTCGCGGCGCTTGCCGACTGGCTCGACGACCGTACCGGCTTCCGCGCCATCCGCCATCACCTGCTCGACGAGCCGCTGATGCCAGGCACGGGCTGGTGGTTCACGCTCGGCAGCGTGCTGCTGTTCGGCCTGGCCGTGCAGATCGTCACGGGCATCGCGCTCGCGCTCTTCTACGCGCCGACGCCGGATCACGCGTGGAACAGCGTCCGCTACGTGACGACGACCGTCCGCCGGCGGGCATTTCCTGCGCGGCCTGCATCACTGGGGCGCCACCGTCGTCGTCGTCGCGGCGGGCGCGCACCTGGTGCGCGTGGTCTTCTTCGGCAGCTACCGAAAGCCGCGCGAGATCAACTGGATCGTCGGTCTCATTCTGCTGCAGGTGATTCTCGCGTTCGGGCTGACCGGGTACCTGCTGCCGTGGGACCAGCGCGCGTACTGGGCGACCGTCGTCGCGATCAACATCTCGAAGCTGACGCCGCTCGTCGGCCAGACGGTCGCGTCGCTGCTGCGCGGCGGGCCCGACATCGGCGCGCTGACGCTGACGCGGTGGTACGCGATTCACGTGCTGGTATTGCCGCCGGTCCTCGCAGGTCTCGTCGCGCTGCACTTGTACCTGATGCGGCGGCAGGGGATTTCCGGGCCGGTGCGCGAGCGCGCCGGGGAGCCGCAGCCGTTCTTCCCATATCAGGCCGCGCGCGATCTGGTGATGGCGATCGCCGTGGGCGTGCTGCTCGCCGTGCTGGCGTGGAAGGGCGCGCCCGCGCTCGAGCCGCCCGCCGACCCGACGTCCAGCGACTACATTCCACGGCCGGAGTGGTACTTCCTCGGGTTGTTCCAGCTCTTGAAGTACTTCCCCGGCAGGCTCGAGGTGATTGGCGCGCTCGTCGTGCCGGGCATCGCGATGACACTGCTCGCGCTGCTGCCGTGGCTCGATCGCAGCCGCACGCGCGAGTGGCGCGGGCGGCGTGTCCTGCTCACGCTGTTTGCGGCGGGTCTGGCGGGAGTCGGCACGCTGACGCTCCTCGGCGCGAAGGACAGGCCGCCCACGACAGCGGCCGCCGGGTGGAACATCCGGGAGGTTGCGGGCGCGTCGCTGATCGCCTCGGGTGACCGGTGCACGACATGCCACAAGACTGACGGCATTGCCGCCCCGATCGAGGCGGGCCGCTTCGCGCGGCCGCCGGACTGGATTGCCACCCACGTCGCCGATCCGCAGATGATCGCGCCCGGCCTGCGCGACGCACCGGAGACCAACCAGCGCGACACTGCCGCGATTCTCGCCGCGCTCTCGCGGATGCGCGCTGAAGCGCCGCCGGCGGTCGATCCGGCGACCGCGCAGCTCGACGTGCTCGTCAACCGGAACTGCCTCGGCTGCCACCTCATTGATGGCGTCGGAGGGACCGAAGGCCCGAATCTCTCGAAGGTCGGCAGCAAGTACGACGCCAACTCGATCGCACGGCGGATCAACAACCCGGTTGACGTCAAGCCCGATGCGGAGATGCCGGCGTTTGGCCGCAAGCTGACGCCGGAGGAGATTCACACGATCGCCGCCTGGCTGGCGGCGCGGAAGTAGGCCGCCGCGCCGGTCCGGCGTGGGCTTTTCGCCGTTCGCCGACTCCGATAGGATGGACGTCGTGTCAGTGCGAGACGCCACGCGGGAAATCGCGCCGCTCGCGGCCACGGTCGTCGCGCTCCATGTCGTCGGCTGGGCCGGCGTGTGGTGGTTTGGCGGCGCCGCGCATCCCACGCTCATCGGGCTCGCCGGCCTGGCGTACGCGTTCGGGCTGCGGCACGCGTTCGACGCCGATCACATCGCCGCCATCGACAACACCACACGCCGGCTGATGGCTGGTGGCCGCCGCCCCCTCGGCATCGGCCTGTACTTCTCGCTCGGCCATTCGACCGTCGTGCTCCTCATGACGCTGGCGCTCACGGTCGCGACCGGCGCGCTCAACCGGGAGCTGCCGCGCCTGCACGAGATCGGGCAGTACGTCGGGACGACGATCTCAGGCGTGTTCCTGTACGCGATGGGGATCGCCAACCTGATCGTCATGATTGACGTGTACCGCGTCTTCCGCCGGATGCGGCGCGGGGACATCGATCCGTCCGCCGCCGGAGCGGCGCTTACCGGGGGCGGGTTCGTCACGCGATGGTTTGGCGGGCTGTTCCGCCTGGTGGCCCGCCCGTATCAGATGTACCTCGTCGGCTTCCTGTTCGGTCTGGGCTTCGACACGGCCACCGAGATTGGCCTGCTGACCATGGCGGGGCTGGCCGCGTCGCAGGCCCTGCCCATTGCGGCGGTCCTCACGCTGCCAATCGTCTTTGCGGCCGGCATGTCCCTGATGGACACCGCGGACGGCGTTCTGATGTGCGGCGCCTACGGCTGGGCGTTCGCGCAGCCGCTCCGCAAGGTGTTCTACAACCTGACCGTGACCGGCATCTCGGTCGCGGTCGCGCTGCTCGTCGGGACGATCGAGCTGCTCTCGATGGCTGCCGGCCGCTCACCGTCTCTTCACGGCGCGTTCTGGGACGCGATGCGCAACTGGAGCTCCCAGGCGACCGGCTACGCCGTTGTCGCCCTCTTCCTCGCGACCTGGCTCGTCTCGCTCGGCGTCTGGAAGTTCTTGCGTGCCGATCGACCGCAGACGTCGGCCTGATCCAAACTTCCCGCACTCACTGTGGGATTTCCCTCAGTCCCGCCGCCGGTCGCCGGCGCTCCCTCCACGATTTTCCCGACAATCGCTGGCACGTCATATGCGAGTGAGCGGGGCAGGCTCGCGTCACGGGCGTGGCCTTTCGCCTTTGCCCGGTTCTTGACGTCTCGCGCGGCCGCTGGAGGCTGGAATCATGTCCGCGCGCTCCTGGCTGAAATCGGAACTGGCCCGACAAGGCGTCTCCCGTCGGGAATTCATGGCGTTCTGCACGACGATGGCGGCCGCGCTGTCGTTGCCGGAGTCGGCCGCCGCGCAGATTGCCCGCGCGGTCACCAAGGCCGACAAGCCGGTCCTTGTCTGGCTCGAGTTCCAGGATTGCGCCGGCAACACGGAGTCCTTCCTCCGCGCCTCGCGTCCGACCGCGGCCGAGATCGTGCTCGACACGCTGTCGGTCGACTACCACGAGACGATCATGGCGGCGGCCGGGCGCGCAGGCCGAAGAGAATCTCGCCCGGACGGTCAAGGACCGGGCCGGTCAGTACATCGCGGTCGTCGAGGGCTCGATCCCGACCGGCGCCAACGGCGCCTACTGCACGATTGGCGGGCGTTCCGCCCTCGACATCGCGCGTGAAGTCTGCGGCGGCGCCGCGGCGACGATTGCCATCGGCACGTGTGCCGCTTTCGGCGGGCTGCCGGCAGCCGCGCCCAACCCCACGGGCGCGCTGGCCGTCGCCGACGCGGTGCCGGGCCTGCGCACGCTCATCAACCTGCCTGCCTGTCCGGCCAATGTCGAGAACCTGACGGCGCTCATCGTCCACTACCTGACGTTCAAGCGCTGGCCCCCGCTCGATCACTACCGGCGCCCGCTGTTCGCGTACGGCAAGGCGATTCACGACAACTGCGAGCGGCGCGCGCACTACGACGCCGGCCAGTACGTCGAGGCGTGGGGCGACGAGGGTCATCGCGCGGGCTACTGCCTCTACAAGATGGGCTGCAAGGGTCCGGTCACGTTCCAGAACTGCCCGAACGTGCGCTGGAACGACGGCACGAACTGGCCAATCGGCTGCGGCCATCCGTGCATCGGCTGTGCCGAGCCGGAGTTCTGGGATCGCATGACGCCCTTCTATCAGCACCTGACGGGCATTCCCGGCTTCGGCATCGCAGTCCCACGTCGACACGATTGGCGCGGCCGCCGTCGTCGGCGTCGGCGCGGCGTTCGCCGGGTCATGGATTGATCCAGCTCGTGCGCCACCTCGGCGGGCGGCAAGCGTCGAGCCCGTCACACCGAAGATCGCCATGACTCCGACGCAGGAGGCCAGCCATGAGCCGCATCGTCGTCGATCCCGTCACGCGGATCGAAGGACACCTCCGCATCGAAGCGGAAGTCGGACGGCGGCGTCGTCAAGGACGCGTGGTCGTCCTCGACGATGTTCCGCGGCATCGAGCTGATCCTCAAGGGCCGCGACCCGCGGGACGCGTGGGCGTTCACGCAGCGGATCTGCGGCGTGTGCACGACCGTGCACGCGATCGCCTCGATCCGCGCCGTCGAGAACGCCATCGGCGCCAAGCCCCCGCCGAACGCTCGCCTGCTGCGCAACCTGATCATCGGCGCGCAGTGCGTGCAGGACCACGTCATCCACTTCTACCATCTGCACGCGCTCGACTGGGTCGACATCGTGTCGGCGCTCTCGGCCGATCCGGCGAAGACCGTCGGCGCTCGCGCAGTCCATCTCGGACTGGCCGCTGTCGAGCGCGAACTACTTCGCGGGCGTGCGCGATCGCATCAAGGCCTTCGTCGATCGCGGCCAGCTCGGACCGTTCGCGAACGCCTACTGGGGCCATCCGGCCTACAAGCTGCCGCCGGAAGCGAATCTGATGGCGGTCGCGCACTACCTCGAGGCGCTCGACTGGCAGCGCGAGTTCATCCGCATGCACGCCGTGCTCGGCGGCAAGAACCCGCATCTGCAGAGCTTCCTCGTCGGCGGCATGGCGACGCCGGTCGATCCCAACAGTCAGGCGTCGCTCAACACGGGCACGATCGCCGCGCTCAAGCAGCTCATCGCGAAGGCGCGCGACTTCGTCGACGCGCGTCTACATCCCGGACCTGCTCGCCGTCGCCAGCTTCTACAAGGACTGGGCCGGGCATCGGGCGCGGCGTCGGCAACTACCTCGTCTACGGCGAGTATCCCGGACGACGACGGCGCGAAGCCCGACGCTGTTCTTGCCGCGCGGCGTCATCCGCGGACCGGGATCTCGACGAAGGTCGAGCCGTTCGACCCGACGCAAGATCACCGAGTACGTGACCGCACTCCTGGTACGACTACCAGGCGGCGACGAGCACGGCGCTGCATCCGTCCAGGGCGAGACGTCGCCGCACTACACCGGGCCCGACGCCGCCGTACGAGCGCCTCGAGACCGACAAGAAGTACTCGTGGCTGAAGTCGCCGCGGTACGACGATCAGCCGATGGAGGTCGGTCCGCTCGCGCGCATGCTCGTCGCCTACGCGGCCGGCCACCCGCGGGTGAAAGCGCTCGTCGACGGCGCGCTGAAGACGCTGGGCGTCGGCCCGGAGGCGCTGTTCTCGACCCTCGGTCGCGTGGCCGCGCGCGGCATCGAGACGCAGGTGCTCGCGGAAAAGATGGAGGACTGGGTGGATGGAGCTCGCCGCCAACATGCGGCGCCGGCGACCTCCGCATCCACGACAACACGAAGTGGGATCCATCGACGCTGGCCGGCGGACGCGACGGGCGCGGGCTTCCACGAAGCGCCGCGCGGCGCGCTCGGCCACTGGGTGCACATCAAGGACGGGCTGATCGCCAACTACCAGATGCGTCGTCCCGAGCACCTGGAACGCCGGGCCGCGCGACGCGAGCGGGCGCCGCGGACCGTACGAAGAGGCGCTGATCGGCACGCCGGTCGCCGATCCGAAGCGGCCGCGTCGAGATCCTGCGCACCGTTCACTCGTTCGATCCGTGCATGGCGTGCGGCGTGCACGTCGTCGACGCGCACGGCGAGGAGCTGATCAGTGTGAGGGCCGTATGACTACGGGTCTGCCGTCAGCCGTCGATCCGTACCTACGTGTGGCAGATTCCCGTGCGCCTGACGCACTGGCTGATTGCCGGGTCGATCGTCGTGCTGTCGGGAACGGGTTTGTACATCGGACATCCGTTCCTCACGGTGGCTGGCGAGGCCCGCCAATCGTTCGTCATGGGGTGGATTCGGACGATTCACCTCTGGACGGCGCTCGTCTTCATTGCCGCAGTGGTCGTGCGGGTGATCTGGATGTTCACGGGCAATCGCTACGCGCGCTGGGACAAGTTCCTGCCAGTGCACCGGTCGCGGTTCCACGGATTGTGGCCGACGATCAAGTTCTATCTCTTCGCGCTGCGCAAACCGCCCGGCTTCGTCGGGCACAACCCGGTGGCGGGGATCACCTACGTCGCCGTCTTCGGTCTGTACTTCCTCGCGATTCTCACAGGCCTGACGCTCTTCGCGCCGTATGCGGACGTCGGGTCGCCACTCCGCTGGTTCGCGCCGTTCGCCGGGATCCTCGGCGGGTTTCAGACCGTCCGATGGACGCACCACGTCGTGATGTGGCTTCTGCTCGGCTTCTCCGTGCATCACGTGTACAGCGGCGTCCTGATGTCGATCATCGAGGCAAACGGCACGATGGAATCGATCTTTTCCGGCTACAAGTTCGTGCCGCCCGAGGACCTCGAGTATTCTGGTACCGCTTCATCGACCGGCACGGTCAGATCGATGAGTAAGCCCGTCCGCCTCCTCGTGCTCGGCCTGGGCAACGTGCTGCTCGGCGACGACGGCGTGGGTGCGGCGGCGGTGTCCAGGCTTGCCGACGACTACGACGCGCCAGCTGGCGCGCACGTGCTCGACGGCGGCACGCTCGGCCTGTCGCTGCTGCCGTTCGTCGAGGACGCGGACGCCGTGATCCTCGTGGACGCCGTGCGGACAGGCGCGCGTCCCGGCACGCTGATCCGCCTCGACGGCGACGACGTGCCGCCGGCGGTGGCGACGCGGCTGTCGCCCCATCAGGTCGGCGTCGCCGATTTGCTCGACGGCGCGCGGTGGCGCGAGCGGTATCCCGCACGGGTCGTCCTGGTCGGGCTCGAGCCGGAATCGATTGAACTGTCGTTCGGCCTCTCGTCGGCGGTGGCCCGGGCGCTGACCGAGCTGGTCGAGTGCGTGGTGGCCGAGGCGGCGCGCCTCGGCTTCGAATTTCAGCGGAAGAGGGCCCGTGAGGTCGACGCTCCTGGCCGCGGTGTCGATGTCGCTCGTCTTGTCGGCATGTCGTAGCGCCGACCGCGAGCTGCCGCGCGAGTACCGGACGATGCCGGTGCCGGCCGCCTGGCTCGCCTCGGCGGACGCGGCTCGGAGGGGCGGCGAGTTGTTCCGTCAGTACTGCGTGCTCTGCCACGGCGAGCGCGGCGACGGGCGCGGGTTGCAGCGGGAAGGGCTCACGCCGCCGCCGCGCGATTTCACCGACCCGGCGTGGCGGGCCGGCATCACGGCCCGGCACGCGTACTTCGCGATCCGCGAGGGCGTGCGCGGCACGGCGATGCCGAGCTGGAAGAGCCTGAGCGAGCAGGACGACTGGGCGCTGGTGGCGTACGTGCTGTCGCTCGCGCCGTCGAAATGAGGCGGACATGCACGAGCTGAGTCTCGCCAACGGCATCTTTGGCATCGTGCAGGACTACGTGCCCGCCGAGCGCGCCTGGGCGGTCCGCGGCGTGCGCGTGCGCGTCGGCGAGTGGGCCGGCGTGCTGCCCGACTCGCTGGCCTGGTGCTTTGGCGCCGTCGTCTCATCCACGCCGTATGTCCACGCGTCGCTGGTCATCGAACGAGTGCCCGGAGCCGACCTGCAGGTCGCCGACATCGAGCTGGAAGAGGAGACGCCGTGAGCGAGATCATCACCATCGAACGCCGGGTGCTCGAGAAGAACGACGCGCTCGCCGCCGCCAACCGGCAGCGATTCGCGACGCATGGCCTGACCGTCCTCAACATCGTCAGCTCCCCGGGGGCCGGAAAGACGACGTTGCTCGAGCGAACGTTCGAGCGGCTGGGGGCGTCGATCCGCGTGGCCGTGATCGAGGGCGACGTCCAGACCGATCTCGACGCGCAGCGCGTGGCGAAGTTTGGCGTGCCGGTGGTGCAGATCGTCACCAACGGTGCCTGTCATCTCGAGGCGAACCTCGTCCAGCGGGCCGTCGATTCGCTCGACCTGGCGAATCTCGATTTGGTCTTCATCGAGAACGTCGGCAACCTGGTCTGTCCGGCCGGCTACGACCTCGGCGAGTCGATGAAGGTCGTCGTGCTCAGCACGACGGAGGGCGAGGACAAGCCGCTCAAGTATCCGGCGATGTTCCGCAACGCGTCGGTCCTGGTCATCAACAAGATCGACCTGCTTCCGTATTCGGGCGCGCGGCTCGACGCGATCCGGCGGAACGCGGTGACGGTCAATCCGGATCTGCTGATCTTCGAGACCTCGTGCGTCACCGGTCAGGGGCTGGGCGACTGGTGCGAGTGGCTGGCATATCGAGTCACCCAGGTCCATGCGTAGCCGCCTTCGGCTCAGCGTGCGCGGCGCCGTCCAAGGCGTCGGGTTCAGGCCATTCGTCTGGCGGCTCGCCCGCGGACTCGATCTGGCCGGCTGGGTCGCGAACACGCCGTTTGGCGCGGCGATCGAAGTCGAGGGCCCGCGGCCGCAGCTGGATCGCTTCCGCGCGGATCTCGTCGGCGCGCCGCCGCCGCACGCCCGGCTGATGAGCGTCGAGGCCGTCTGGCTGGACGCGACGGGCCAGACCACGTTCGAGATCAGATCGAGCGACGCGGCCGGCGATCCCACCGCCATCGTGCTGCCCGACCTGGCGACCTGTGAGGAGTGCCGGCGGGAGATCTTCGATCCAACCGACCGGCGCTATCGGTATCCGTTCACCAACTGCACGCACTGCGGCCCCCGGTTCACGATCATCGAGGCGCTGCCGTACGACCGACCGCGCACGTCGATGCGGAAGTTCGCGATGTGCGCGGCATGCGCCGCCGAGTACGACGATCCGGGCGATCGTCGCTTTCACGCACAGCCGATTGCCTGCCCGCAATGCGGACCGCAGCTGGCCTGGTGGAGCACCGGCGGCACCGTCTTGGCGACGCGCGACGAGGCGCTGCGTGCGGCCGTTGCCGCTCTACGGCACGGCGCGATCGTGGCGGTCAAAGGCCTGGGCGGATTCCATCTGCTGGTCGATGCGCGCCGCGACGACGCCGTGCGGCGCCTGCGGCAACGCAAACACCGCGAAGAGAAGCCGTTTGCGCTGCTGTACCCGTCGATGGCGGCTGTCGAAGCCGACTGCGAGATGTCGCCGGCGGAAGCGGACGTGCTCCTCTCGGCCGAAGCGCCCATCGTGCTCCTGCGGCGCCGGCGCGGGACGCCGTCCAGCGTCGCGGCCTCGGTCGCGCCGGGCTGTCCGACGCTTGGCGTGATGCTCCCGTACACGCCGCTGCATCATCTGCTGGCCGCGGATTTCGGCGCGCCGCTCGTCGCGACGAGCGGAAACCTCTCGGACGAACCCATCTGCATCGACGAGCACGAGGCCCTGGCTCGTCTGGGCGGCATCGCGGACGGCTTGCTCGTCCATGACCGCCCGATTCTTCGCCACGTGGACGACTCGATCGCGCGGGTCGTGCTGGGCCGCGAGATCCTGCTGCGCCGCGCGCGCGGCTACGCGCCCTGGCCCGTGACGCTTCGTCACGACATGCCGCCGATGGTCGCCGTCGGCGCCCACCTCAAGAACACGATCGCGGTCACCGCCGGCCGCGACGTCTTTCTCAGTCAGCACATCGGCGACCTCGACACGCCGCAGGCGATCCAGGCCTTCCACGACGTGCTGGGAAATCTCGACGCGCTGTTCCGCGTGAAGCCGCGCGCCGCGCTGGCCGATCTGCACCCGGACTACGTCTCGGGCCGCCTGGCCAGGACGCTCGATGTGCCTGTCGCGCTCGTCCAGCATCACCTCGCGCACGTCGCGGGCTGTCTGGCCGAGCACGACGTCGCCGGCCCAGCGCTCGGCGTGTCCTGGGACGGCACCGGGTACGGCTCGGACGGCACGGTGTGGGGCGGCGAGTTCCTGCGCGTCGAAGACGGCGGCTGGCAACGCGTCGCGTGCCTGCGTCCCTTCCGTCTGCCCGGCGGCGAGCGCGCCGTGCGCGAGCCGCGCCGGTCCGCGCTTGGCGTGCTGTCGGTGGCCTTCGGCAACGCGCTGGACGACCTCGACGTGCCATCGCTTCGCGCTTTCGATGCTGCCGCCCGCCGCGTGCTCCTGCGGGCGCTCGATCGCGGCGTGAATGCGCCCGTGACGACGAGCGCCGGGCGGCTGTTCGATGCGGTGGCGTCGATCGCTGGCGTGCGACAGCAGGCGGCATTCGAAGGGCAGGCCGCGATGCTGCTCGAGTGGGCCGCCCTTGACGAGCCCGCGGTCGCGTATCCGTTCGAGGTCGTGCGGGCGGATGCGATGCCCGCCCTCGGCGGATGGGACCCGCCGCCGCTGGTCGTGGACTGGGTGCCGATGGTGCGCGCGCTCGTCGCCGACGTCGCGCGCGGTATCGGGACGACCGTGATGGCCGCGCGGGCGCACGAGACGCTGGCGCAGATCGTGCTCTCGGTCGCGCGCGAAATCGGCGAGTCCCAGGTCGCGCTGTCGGGCGGCTGCTTCCAGAACCGGCGGCTGCTCGAACGTACGGTGACCATCCTGCGCGACGCGGGCTTCGTGCCGTACTGGCCGCACCGCGTGCCCCCGAACGACGGCGGCATCGCACTCGGACAAGTCGCAGCCTGGGCGCGTGGATTGACAGGTCCGCCAACCCGCGCGCGTGCGGAGTCTCGAATCGAGGCCGACACCTGCGTGACGGTTGGCGCGGCCGTATAGTTGGAGAGCGTGCAGATCGCGGAGGCTCATCATGTGCCTGGCAGTACCTGGACAGATCCTGGACACCGACGGCGACGATCCCGTCTTTCGCACCGGCCGCGTCAGCTTTGGCGGCATCGTCAAACGCGTGAACCTGAGCTACACGCCAGACGCCCGGCCCGGCGACTTCGTGCTGGTGCACGTCGGCTTCGCGATCTCCAAGGTGGATGAGCGCGAGGCCGGCAACGTCTTCGCGTATCTGCGCGAGATGGGCGAGCTCGGCGAGCTCGAAGAGGACGGCGGCTCATGAGATTCATCGACGAGTATCGGGACCCTGGACAAGCCGCGGCGTACGCGCGCGCGCTGCGGCAGGTCGTGACGCGCCCGTGGATGCTGATGGAGGTCTGCGGCGGCCAGACGCACGCGATCGTCAAGTTCGGCGTGGACGAACTGCTGCCAGACGAGGTCACGCTGGTCCACGGGCCGGGCTGTCCGGTCTGCGTCACGCCGCTCGAGCTGATTGAAAAGGCGATCGACATCGCGTCGCGTCCGGGCGTGATCTTCTGTTCGTTCGGCGACATGCTGCGCGTGCCGGGGCGATCGCGCGACCTGCTGTCGGTCAAGGCCGCCGGCGGCGACGTGCGCATCGTGTACTCGCCGCTCGACGCCGTGCAGATCGCCCGGGCGCATCCGGATCGCGAGGTCGTGTTCTTCGCGGTCGGATTCGAGACGACCGCGCCCGCCAACGCGATGGCCGTCTTCCAGGCCGCCGCGGCCGGCATCGAGAACTTCTCGATCCTCGTGTCCCACGTCCTGGTGCCGCCCGCGATGGAAGCGATCCTCTCGTCTGGCCGGAGCCGCGTGCAGGGATTCCTGGCAGCCGGGCACGTCTGCACGGTGATGGGCTACGAGGAGTACGAGCCGCTCGCGCGCAAGTACCGCGTGCCGATCGTCGTCACCGGCTTCGAGCCGCTCGACATCCTGCAAGGCGTGCTGATGTGCGTCCGGCAGCTCGAGGAAGGCCGCGCGGAAGTCGAAAACCAGTACGCGCGCGCGGTCCGCCGCGAGGGCAACCGCCCGGCGCAGGATCTGATCCGGAAAGTGTTCCGGGTCGTGCCGCGGAAGTGGCGCGGCGTCGGCGAGATTCCGGCGAGCGGCCTCGGCCTGACGGATCGCTATCGCGGCGTTCGACGCGGAACGGCGCTTCGGCGTCGCGGAGGCCACGCTCGACGAGCCCTCCGAATGCATCAGCGGCCTCATCATGCAGGGGCTGAACAAACCGCACGAGTGCCCGGCGTTCGGCACGCGATGCACGCCCGAGCACCCGCTGGGCGCGACGATGGTGTCGTCGGAAGGCGCGTGCGCGGCGTACTACCGCTACCGCCGGATCGAGCCGGCGATCGCCGGGACGGGAGGCCGTCATGGCCGTTGATCTGCTCTCGACTACGTGTCCGGTGCCCGTCACGACGCACACCCATGTGCAGCTCGCGCACGGCGGCGGGGGGACGTTCACGCAACAGCTGATCGAGCGCATCTTTCTGCCGGCCTTCGACAACGCGGCGCTCGCGGCGCGGCACGACGGCGCGCGCGTCGAACTCGCCGGCGCGCGATTGGCGTTCACGACCGACTCCTACGTCGTGCGGCCGATGTTCTTTCCGGGCGGCGACATCGGCGCGCTCGCGGTGAACGGGACGGTCAACGACCTGGCGATGTGCGGCGCGCGGCCCGCCGTGCTGAGCGCCGGCTTCATCCTCGAGGAAGGGCTGGAAATCGAGACGCTTCGCCGCATCGTCGCGTCGATGCGCGACGCGGCGCGCGCCGCCGGCGTGAGCCTGGTGACCGGCGACACGAAGGTCGTCGATCGCGGCAAGGGCGACGGCGTGTACGTGAACACGGCCGGCGTCGGGGTCATCGAGCACGCGCAAATCGTGGCGCCGTCGGCGGTGCAGCCAGGCGACGTCGTCCTGCTCTCCGGCGACATCGGCCGCCACGGCATGGCCGTCATGGCCGCGCGCGAGGGGCTGGAGTTCGAGTCGACGATCGAGAGCGACTGCGCGCCGGTTGCGGCCCCGGTCCTCGCACTGTTCGAGCAAGGCGTGGAAACTCACTGCCTGCGCGACCTGACGCGCGGCGGACTGGCGACCGCCCTCGCCGAGATCGCGCAGACGTCAGGCAGGCACATTCACGTCGAGGAGACGGCCATTGACGTCCGCGAGGACGTGCGCGGGGCGTGCGAGATCCTCGGGCTCGATCCGATGTACGTCGCCAACGAGGGCCGGTTCCTGGCGATCGTGCCCGCGGGCGCCGCTAACGCGGCGCTGGCGATTCTGCGGACCTTCGACGTGAGCGCCGGCGCGGTGATGATTGGCGTCGTGGATACCGCGCCCGCCGGGGTCGTCACCGCCCGCAGCGCCATCGGCGCGATGCGAGTCGTCGACATGCTGAGCGGCGAGCAGCTGCCGAGAATCTGCTGACGGGTGACTCTTGCGGGTTCCGGGGTTCCGGGGTTCCGGGGTTCCGAGGTTCAGCGCAAACCCCGGAACCGCGTGGCTGCCGAACCCCGGAACCCCGGAACCCCGGAACCCTCGCTTTAGAGCCGCCCCTGGAACAGTGAGGTACCGAGGATCGTCGCCCGATCGGCGTCGCTGATCGGCAGCGCGCGAATGGCCTCCAGCATGAGCGGGATGCTGCCGATCTTGTGCGGGTAGTCGCTGCCCGCGAGGACATGGTCGGCGCCCGCGAACTCGATCGCCAGCTCCAGCGGGCCCGCGGCGAAGTTCACCGTGTCGTACTAGAAGTGCCGCTTGAGGTACGCGGTCGGCGGCTCGTCGATGTGCGCCCGGCACTCCTTGAAGGCGCGATATCCGCGGTCGAGCCGCTCGGCCAGGTACGGAATCGTGCCGCCGAGGTGCCCGAGCACCCACCGGATGCGCGGAAAGCGCTTCACCACGCCGCTGAAGACCAGCTTGGATGCCGCGAGCGTCGTGTCGAACAGAAACCCGTTCAGCGGCATCAGCCAGTACTCGGTCATGGCCTCGACACCGACCGGCGCCGTCGGATGAATCATCAGCACGGCGTCTCGATCGTTGGCGACCTCGTAGATCGGCCAGAAGCGCTGGTCGTCCAGCCCGATGCCGTTGACGTTGCTGAACAGCATCGCGCCGGGCAACCGCAGCTCGTCGAGGGCGCGCGTCAGCTCTCGCGTGGACGCTGCCGGGTCGCACAGCGGCAGCGTGGCCAGCGGCAGGAATCGCGCCGGCCGCTCGTCCCGAACGCGTGCGAACGCGTCGTTCGTGATCGTCGCCAGCCGCGCGGCGACCTCCGGCGTCTCGACGTGCGTGCCGGGCGTCGTGAGCGAGATCACCTGCATGTCCACGCCCATCTCGTCGAGGACGGTCTGGCGGTACGCGATGTCGCGATGGCCGCGCACCATCACGTTGTAGTCGCCGGGATAGTGCACGATCGGGTTGCCCTCCGCGTCGTGCGTGATCCTGAGGCAGCTCCCCGCCGGCTCCAGGGCGTCCAGGTACTCGGGCGGATAGTAGTGATTGTGGACGTCGAGAATCATGCGCCAGCGCTCCTTCGCCGCTGTGACCACACACCATAAACGGGCAGGCCGATGATGACGATGCCGAGCCCCATGAGACTGTCACGCGGGGACGCCATGAGCTGATTGCCGACCACCACCGCGGAGGCAACGACGAAGATCACCGGTACGATCGGGTAGCCGAGGATGCGATACCCGGGCCGATAGTCCGGGCGCCGCCGCAGCCGCATCAGCCCCGCGGCCATCAGCGCGAAAAAGATCCACTCCGTGTACACGACGCGCGTGAAGAGCACGCCGTAGGTGTTGGTCAGCGCCAGCATTGACGCCCAGACGCCCTGCAGCGCAATCGCCCGATGGGGCGTGCCAAAGACCGGATGCACGGAGCCGAGCGCCCGGAAGAGCAGGCCGTCGCGTGCCATCGAGTAGTACACGCGCGGGCCGACGAGGACGATGCCGTTGACCGCGCCGAAGGTGGAAATCATCACCAGCCCGGCGATGAGCGCCGCGCCGTGCCCGCCGAGCAGGACGTCCGCGGCGTCGGCGGCGACGCGCGTCGATGCCCGAACCGTCTCGAGCGGCAGCACGCGCAGGTAGATCGCGTTCAGCCCGGCATAGCAAGCGGTCACGATGAGCGTGCCGATCAGCAGCGCGCGGGGAATCGTCCGCGCCGCGTCGGTCGTTTCTCCGGCGGCGTAGGTGACCATGTGCCAGCCGCCGTACGCGAACAGCCCCGCGACCATTGCGAGGATGAAGCCGCGGGCCGGGATGACCGTGGCGGCGACGTGCGAAACGGGCGGCGTGCCGTGCCACGCGAGGCCGGCGCACACCAGCGCGACAATCGCCAGCAGCTTGGCGAGGGTGAACGCGTTCTGCACCAAGCCGCCGGACCGCACGCCGAGGTAGTTCACCGCCGACAGCACGACAATCACCGCGACGGCGGCCAGGCGCTGGCCGAGTCGTTCAGCGGAAAGAACTGCGCGGCGTACCGCGCGAACACCGTCGCGATGGCCGCGATGATGCCGGAGTGCATGCTCCAGAACATGGCCCAGCCCCAGAGGAAGCCGAGCGCCGGCGAGCATGCTTCGGTCAGGAACACGTACACGCCGCCGGTGCGCGGAAAGGCCGACGCCAGTTCCGCGCAGACCAGCGCGCCAGCCAGCGTCAAGGCCCCGGCCACGAGCCAGGCCGCTACAATGCCGAACACCGACGGCAGTTGTCGCGTGATCTCCGACGGCTGGACGAAGATCGACGCGCCGATGATGGTGCCGACGACCATCGCGGTCGCGTGCGTGAGGCCGAGTGAGGGGCGGAGATCGGACACGCGAGTGAGGGCGGCGACGCCATTATAGTCACCGCCCATTCACGCCTTCACCCATCCACCCGTTTCACCCACTTCGACATTCACCCACTTCGACATCACCCACTTCGACGATTGACACGTCTGCCGAACGCGTGCCACACTGCGCGCCTCCCCAACCGTTCGCCGACGCTCCGCGAGGTGGCCCATGGCCGACGCCCAACCCCTCAACCGTCTCGGAGACTTCCTCCGTGACGAACGCCAGTGGTACGAGCTGCCGCAGCTCTTCGCGATGGTCCGGCTGATCGAAATCCGCAACGAGCTGCGCGCCAAGAACCTCGTCGACACCGAGGAGCCGGCGCTGCCCATCGGGGCGGTGCCGCCGAATGTGGACGAGGCGTTGCGCAAGTTCCGCACGCTCGACGGGACCTACGACGACTTGACCTGCCCGCCGATGGGCGCGGCCACGCGCCGATTCGGCCGCAACGTGCCCCTCGAATTCGCCTTTCCCGACACGGCCAATCTCTTCGTGCCCAACCCGCGCGTCGTCAGCCGCGAGTTGATGACGCGCGATACGTTCAAGCCCGCGACAATCCTCAACATGCTCGCCGCGGCGTGGATTCAGTTCATGGTGCACGACTGGTTCGTGCACAAGCGGTCCTCGGTGGCCGACGGCATCGAGATTCCGCTCGCGCCCGGCGACGACTGGCCGGACGGCACGATGAGGGTCCCGCGCAGCGTGCCCGAGCCGATGCCGGCCGGGTCCACGCGCCCGCCCGCGTACGCAAACCCGAACAGCCACTGGTGGGACGCGTCCCAGGTGTACGGCTGCGAGAAGGCCGTGTGCGATTCGCTGCGCAGCATGACTGGCGGCAAGCTGAAGATCCTGGCGTCCGGGCTCCTCCCGCTCGAGCCCGGGTCGGGCATCGACCACACCGGCTTCACCGACAACTGGTGGATCGGCCTCGCGATGCTGCACACGCTCTTCGCCCGCGAGCACAACTACATCTGCGATCAGCTGGCCCCGACACATCCGACGTGGACCGACGAGCAGCTCTACGAGACGGCCAAGCTCATCAACTCCGCGATCATCGCGAAGATTCACACGATCGAGTGGACCCCGGCGATCCTCCCAAATCCCATCACCAAGCTGGCCATGCACGTCAACTGGTCGGGTGTGGTCGACGAGGACCTGCAGGAGGTCTTCAAGTTCATCGGCGAGGATGAGCTGCTCGGCGGCATCATCGGGTCGCACGCCGAGCAGTTCGGCGCGCCGTACTCGCTCACCGAGGAGTTCGTGGCCGTGTACCGCATGCACCCGCTGATGCCCGACGAGTTCGTCTTCCGGTCGGCGGCCACCGGCGCCGAAATCGAGCGGCACGAGCTGCCCGACGTCACCGGCCGGCACGTGCGGCCGCTCCTCGATCGGATCTCGCTCGCCAATTTGTTCTACTCGTTTGCCGTGGCGCATCCCGGAGCCGTGACGCTGCACAACTACCCGAAGCACCTGCAAAATCTGACGCGCGACAACGGCGAGCACTTCGACCTCGCCGCCGTGGACATCCTTCGCGATCGCGAGCGCGGCGTGCCGCGCTACAACACATTCCGCGAGCTGGTGCACAAGCCGCGCCTCACGTCGTTCGAGCAGCTGACCGACAATCCGGTCTGGCGCGAGGAAATCCGGCGCGTCTACGACAACGACATCGACAAGGTCGACCTGATGACGGGCCTCTACGCCGAGCCGCTGCCCGAGGGCTTCGGCTTCAGCGACACGGCCTTCCGCATCTTCATCCTCATGGCCTCGCGGCGGCTCAAGAGCGATCGCTTCTTCACCGACGACTTCCGGCCGGAGATCTACACGCCGTTCGGGATCGACTACATCAAGAACACGACGATGGTGTCGATCATCGCGCGGCAGCTGCCGGAGCTGGCGCCGATGCTGGCCGGGGTCGAAAACGCGTTCGCGCCGTGGGGCAAGTGACCCGCGCTTGACGTCCGCCGGCCCGCGGTCAATCATGCTCCGGGCCGGCGTGTGAAGTCGTCTGCAATCTCCGCGCTCGCGTTGTCGGCGCTCGTCTCCTCGGGCGCTCCGCCAGGTGACACCCGCGTGACGATCGATGACTTGATGGCACTCCGGACGATTGTCGACGTCCGGCTGTCGCCCGACGGACGGCGCGTCGCGTACGCGGTGTCCACGCCATCGGTCGCTCGCAACTCGCACGAGGTCGCGCTGTTCGTCGTGTCCGGCACCGGCGGTGCGGCGACGCCCATTGCCGCCGCGGCGGCGCTGCCGGCCGCGCCGATGCTGCGCTGGTCGCCCGACGGCACCGCGTTGGCGTTCCTGGCCGGCGTCGACGGCCGCTCGCAGGTGCTCGCCCTCGCCGCCGAACAGCTGACCAGCGCGCCCCGGCCCGTGTCCCATGCTGCCGGCAGCGTGACCGCATACGACTGGTCGCCGGACGGACGGCAACTGGCGTACGTCGCGACGGCGGCCGTGCTGCCCGAGGCCGCGCCCGCCCCGCCGGATCCGGCGTTCGTCCTTCATGCCGGCGCGCCCGATCGGCCATCAGGCCTGTGGGTCCAGGCGACTTCCGGTGGCGAGCCGCGGCTGCTCTCGACGCCCGATCAGTTTGTCGACAGCGTGTCCTGGGCGCCCGGCGGCGATGAGATTGTGTACGCCGCTTCGATCAAAGCCGGCTTCACCGGCCCGTACGCCACGCGGTTGTTCGCCGTTTCGGCCGACGGCAGCCGGCGCCGCGTCGTCGTCGACCAGCCGGGCATGAACACGCGGCCGGTGGTCTCGCCCGACGGCCGGCACGTCGCGTTCATCTCGACCAGCGGACGCGCGGAGATCATGGCGCCGCGCAGCCTCGCGGTCGCGACGATCGACGACCGCGGCCCGTCAACGCCTCGCGTCTTCGGCCTGGACGATGCCTGGGTGAACGAGTTCGTCTGGTCGCGCGACAGCCGCGCGATCTACCTGCAGGCCAACGACGGCACGTTCGGCCGGCGCGAGCACATGTTCGAGCAGGCGATCGTGCGCGTGGACGTCGGCAGCGGGCGCGTAGAGACGGTGTTCGCGGGGGCGACGGTCAACTACGCGCTGTCGCTCAGCGCCAGCGGCGACCGGCTGGCGTTCCGCAGCGTCCAGAGCCGCACCATGGGCGACGTGGTCGTCCTCGACCTCACGACGGGGAAGGCCGCGACGATCACCGACGTCAATCCGGAACTCCGTTCGCTTCCGCTCGGCGTACTGAAGCCAGTCTCCTGGCGATCGACGGACGGCTTCGAGGTCTGGGGGCTGCTCCTGACGCCGCCCGGGACGGCGCCCGGCCGGAAGCTGCCGCTGCTGGTCTACGTGCACGGTGGCCCGGGTGGCGGCGTGACGTACGGCATCTTCCCGCAATTCATGCACACGCGGGGGCAAGTCGATCCCTACCCCGCGGAGGCCATGGCGAGCGCCGGCTTCGCCGTGCTGTTCCCGATGCCGCGCGGCGGCGCGGGCTACGGCGAAGCCGGGCAGCGGGCGATCGTGAACGGCTGGGGCGAGGTCGACTACCGCGACATCATGTCGGGCGTCGATGCGCTCGTGGCGCAGGGCCTCGCCGATCCCGATCGGCTCGGCGTGATGGGCGCCTCGTACGGCGGCTACATGACGAACTGGATCGTGACCCAGACCTCGCGCTTCAAAGCGGCGTCGGCTGGTGCAAGCCTGAGCGATCTGACGCAGATGTACTACCTGTCCGACGGCGGCGAGTTCCTCGGCGAGTATTTCGGCGCCCCGTGGGAGCACGCGGCCGCGTACGCGGCGCACTCGCCAATCACCTTCGCGAAGAACGTCACGACGCCCCTGCTCATTCAGCACGGCGAACGCGATCCTCGAGTGCCCGTGGCGCAGGCGTGGCTCTTCTATCGGGCGCTCAAGGACCTGGGCAAGGTGGTCGAACTCGACATCCATCCGCGCGGCGGGCACGTGCTGATGGAGCCCGCGCAGGAGCGCGCCGCCATGCAGCGCAACCTGGACTGGTTCACCCGAGGGGTGCTCGGCACGCCAGGACGAGCGCCCTAATCCCTAATCAGAGAGCGCCGTTTTTCCGGCTCGTCGAGCCGGAGGGCGGAGCCGAAGTACTACACGCAACTCGAAACCGCGCTAACGGTCGCGAACCACCGTCAGCGACAAGTCGCGTCGTTCGCGAGCGGCCAGCTCGAACCGCTGCCCTCGGTCCGCATGAGATTCGAAGAAGGCCGGCGTCAGCGCCGGGCGGGGCAGCGTGGCCGGAATGGCGATCGCGACGTAACGTCCGGGCGGCAGGCCCGCGATGCTGAACGCGCCGCCGGGCACGACCTGTGCGGTCCGCGTCCGCCGGGCCCCCGGCGACCAGTGCTCGCGTTCGGCGGAGAACACGATAACAACCGCGCCGTCCCCGCGCGTGCTCGGGTCGTCGCGCACCATGCCCGAGACACCGGCTCCGCGATCGACCATGACGACTGTCGCGTCGTTACGGCTCTCGCGGATCTCGACCGGCTGATCCAGCGTGTCGACTCCGCCGAGCGTGCCGGACATCTCGGTCCACGGTGGCGTCGAACGCGTCTGGAGCGTGTAGCGGCCGGCCGCGATGCCGCGCACCGTGAAGTCACCGCCTGGCGCGATCGCTACTTCAACCGATCGCGATCCGGGCACCGGGTCCGCGCGTGAGAGACGCACCCTGAGAGCCTGAAGGGCGGGTCCGGTCGGCGCCGGCGTGTCACCCAGGAACTCGACGTGGCCGTGGACGTTGAGCGGCGCGCGCAAGGAGATCGTCAGGGTCGTGCCATCCGGGCTGGTCAGTGTGACTGGCTCACGCGCCCAGCCGTTTTCGCCTTCGTAGGCGAACACGTAGTCGCCGATCGGCAGGTCGGTGAAGGCGAACGCGCCATCGGGCGCGACCGGGCACCACGACGCACCGAAACCGGCCAGCAGGCCTCCGCCGGTCGGCAAAAGAACGGCGTGGGGATCGAACGCGCCGCCGGACCAGCCCGCGATCGTTCCGCGAACATCCGCGAGCGGGCGGGACACGAGTCGGACGTCGACGCCGCGGGCTTCCGTCGTGCCCACGACCACGGCGCCAGCGCGATCCGGATCGTCCGTGCCCGGGTAGAAGGTCGTGACGTAGCCGGTCTTGCGGCCGTCCGGGCCGACGATGGGCGCCGGCATGTGTCGTACCGTGGTGAGGCGCCCGGTGGCGGTCTCGACCGAGCTTGCGACGGCGCCCACGAAGAACTGCCCGGCGACCAGGCCGGCCAGGCGATAGGCTCCCTGCTCGTCGGTCGTCACGAACGGCCCGGAACGTGCGAGCTGCGGCGCGCCGTCGCGCACGAGCCGTGTAAATCGCTGTACGGGCACGCCTGCGACCGGGCGGCCCGCCTCGTCGGTCACCGTTCCGGAAATCGCCCCGGGTCCGGTTGGTCCGGGAGGGATCGCCGGTGTCTGGCCGGCCGGGTTGGCCGGTGGCAGCGTGGCGTCACCGGCTCTCCCCGCGCGGGCGACGTCGGTCGCCGACATCATCACGCGGGTGATCTCACGGTTTTCGTTGACGATCGCCCTCAGCTGCCGGGCGGTTCCGCTCGCGCATTGCACGGGAAATGCGCGTTGTTGAAGGGCCGACAATTGCGTGAGGTCCGGACCGGACGCTCCGAAGTCGTCGCGTGTGACGTTCAATCGATAGCTGCCCGCCGGCAACCCGGCCAGCGTGAACCTGCCGGACTCCGTACGAACCCACTGCAGTGCCTTCGTCTCGCGCGCCGCGGGCCATTGCTGCTGGTCGACGGGAAAGACCACGACCGAGACGCCGGCCACCGGCTGATTCGATTCATCCACGACGTCGCCTGTGACGGTGCACGGCGCGGCGGAATTCGGCGACGACTGCCCGGCGAACGGCGCCGCCGACAGAAGTGCCGCCACCGTTGTCGCGATCGCGCCGTCGATGAGTCTCATCGGCAGAAGGCGCCATTCTGCGACGGTTGCCCGCCCGCGTGCAACCGCCGCGCGCGTCTGGCCGACAGATTCGTCATCGCGATTACGCGGACGCAATTCCCAGGACAATGGCGGTGGTGCATTTTGTACCCAAACATTTCCAGCGCTGCTGCCGAGAAGAAGAGGCAGACACCGACATGGACACCTTCACTCCACCCAGCCCTTCGCCCACCCAGCCGGACGCACGTCTAGCGACACCGCAGCTCATCTCCGCGATGCTGACCGCAGCCGATCACGTCAGCGACTTGATCTTCTCTCCGGGCAAACCGCCGCAGATCGAGAGCAAGGGCGAACTGATTGAACTGACGTTTCGCGGGCTCGACGCCCTGACGCCGCGCCAGACGATGGAGATCGCCGAGGACCTGCTGACCGGCAACCTGGCGGCGACCGAGCAGCTGAAGCGCGACGGCTCGGCGGACCTGTCCTACGCGCTGCCGGGCGTCGCCCGGTTTCGCGTGAACATCTTCCGGCAGCGGGCGACGTTTGCGATCGTGATGCGCGTGATCCCGATGGAGATCCCGACCTTCGAGGATCTGAGCCTCCCGCCGGCGTTGCACGCGATCGTGCCGCTGCGCATGGGCATCGTCCTCGTGACGGGGCCGACGGGCTCGGGCAAGTCCTCGACGATCGCGGCGATCGTGGACGAGATGAACCAGCAGCGCTCGATCCACATCGTCACGATCGAGGACCCGATCGAGTTCCTGCATCGACACAAGCGGGCCACCATCCACCAGCGCGAGCTGCACAGCGACACGCCGACGTTCGGCCTCGCGCTGCGTGCGGCGCTGCGACAGGCGCCCAAGGTGATCCTGGTCGGCGAGATGCGCGACCGCGAGACGATCGAGATCGCCATCGAAGCGGCGGAGACGGGCCACCTCGTGATGTCCACGCTGCACACCATCGACGCGTCCAAGACCGTCGAGCGCATCGTCGGCACGTTTCCGCTGGGAGACCAGCAGGCGATCCGGACGCGGCTGGCGAAGGTGTTTCAGTACATCGTCTCGCAGCGCCTCGTGCCGCGCGCGGACGGGAGCGGCCGCATCGCGGTCCTCGAAATCCTCAAGGCGACGCTGCGCACGCGCGAATACGTGCAGCAGGGCGAAGTGGACGGCAAGACGCTGCTCGACGCCATGCGAGACGGCGAGCGACGACGGCATGCAGCACTTCGACGGCGAGCTGGAGAAGCTGATCCGCGCCGGGACGATCTCCGCGGACGTCGGCCTGAGCTACGCCACCAACCCGAACAACCTTCGAATCGAGCTGGCGGACGTGCTCGAGGAGCTGCGTCAGAAGGAAAAGGCAACCGGCAAAGGCAAGGAGAAGGCCGCGGCAGCACTGGCCTGACGCGCCGGCCTCTGGTACACCCGCACGTAGTCGATGTCATACCGCGCCGGGAACGTCGTGGCGGAGGGATCGCCGCCCGTTGCGCCGACGGCGAGATTCAGGATGATCAGCTGCGGCCCGATGAAATGGGTTCACGCCCGATCCGTCCTGATTGATCGTTCGCCGAAGGTCGACGTTGTTGAGCTGCCGGTCGTCGACGAAGAGTTTGATCGCCTGCTCGTCCCAATCCATCCGCCACACGTGAAACTGCTGCGACCAGTCGGTCGGGAAAGTGGCCATCGGCGTGCGCGTATCGGCCCAGACCGCCCGTCCAGGCTGCGGACCGCCCCAGGCGACGTTGGCGAGCAGCATCGACCGGTAGAACTCCATGATGTCGATTTCGCCGTTGTGCGGCCATCGGCCGTTGACGCCGACGGTCCAGAACGCCGGCCACATGCCCGCGCGGGTGTCGATTCGCGCGCGCATTTCGAATCGGCCATAGGTGAAGCTGTGCAGGCCCCGCGTTGTGACGCTGGCCGAGGTGTACTCCGCGGTGGCGCGGTTGCGCTTCCAGTCGGATGAGGTCGGGTCGTAGTTCGGATTGGGCACGCGCTCGCGTCGCGCCTCGATCACGAGCAGGCCGTGCTCGACGCGGGCGTTTTGTGGCTGGTACCACTGCAGCTCCTGATTACGGACGAAGCCGCGCTCGTACGTCCAGTTGGCGGGATTGGGCGGACCGTCCGCGTCGAAGTCATCGGCCCAGACGAGCCGGAAATCCCGTTCCTGGACAGGCGCGGACGTCGGTCGAGCGGCAACAACGGCGAGGGCGCCGACGACGACGGAGATCCATCGCATGCCGATCATCATGGCGTCATGCTACTGCTCAAACGGCAGGCCGTGGCCGGGCCGTGTAAGATGGCGACCCAGTCGTGCGTGTCTTCGAATGGCTCGGGCCCGCGAACGGCTGGACGCCAGTTTCGCGCGCCGCGTCGATTGGCTGGGGCGCGTTCTACGCGATCTTCCTGCTCTACGCCGCGACGAACAGGTCCGGATTCCTCGTCCTCGATCACGCCAACCTGATGTTCCACGAAGCCGGGCACGCGGTGTTCGGCTGGGCCGGCTACTACACGCAAGTCCTCGGCGGCACGATTGGTGAGCTGCTCGTGCCGCTCCTCTGCACGCTGTTCTTCGTTCGCCGGGGAGAGACAACGGCCGTGGCGTTCTGTGCGTTCTGGGGATTCGAGAACCTGCTGTATGTCGCCGCCTACATGGCGGACGCGCGGCGATTGGCGCTGCCGCTCGTCGGGAGCGACGAGAGCGACTGGACGATTCTCTTCACGCACTGGGGCGTGCTCGGCGACGACCGCGCCATTGCCGCCGTGACGCGCGGTCTCGGCTGGATGGGGATGCTCGTGACCGTCGGCTGGTTCGCGTGGATGGCCGTGACTCGTGGTGAGGACGACCGGCGACCCGCGAGGCCTTGGCGCGACTGACCCGACCGGCGTCCCTGCCGTTCAGCGCACGGCGAATCGCTCTTCGCGCAGCACGCGACCGTCCGGCGTCCGCAATTCCACTCGCCATTGGCCAGAGCTGTTCGCGTCCATGGTCAGCCGGCTGTACGTCCGATAGCCGGCGCTCGCATTGGCCTGAATGTGCAGCTCGCGGTTCAGCACCAGCTCGTCGTTGCGATACCACCGATGGACGATGACGGCGTCGTGCGGGCTGGCGACACGGGTGTAGAAGAAGACGGGACCGGTGCCAGCCGGATCGGCCACCGGCGCGCACGTCCAGGTGGCGCCAGTCGTCAGCGTCCGGCAAAGCTCGGCGCTCACGACGGTCATCGGACCCGCGGCCGCCGGCGGTGTGGTGGCGCGCGGCGGCCCAGGCGTCGGCATGGCGACCGGCGCCGGGGCCTCGGGTGTTGCTGCCGGGACTGCGGGCGCCGGCTCGATTGGTGGGGACGTCGCCGCGGCCGGTGGCGGAGGCGCGCTGGCGACCGGCGTGTCCTCCGATGACGCCGGCGCACTCGTGCGGCTGGCACGCGACATCCAGAAGGCGGCCGCGATCAGCACGATCGAGACTGTCATCAGCGCGCGGTACGACCGCGGCGCGGGCGCGGCTGGCCCCGGTAACGGTGGCGCCGGTGACGTGGCCTGCGGGCCCGCGGGTGGGGCCGTCGCGGTCACCGAAGGCGGACGTTCCGCGAGCGATGGCGGCGGGTCAACCCGAGGCGCTGCCACGGCCGCCGGCGCGGGCGTCGCCGGGAGCGCTCCTGTCGGCTCTTCCACGGGGACGCCGCGCGCCGCGCAAAAGGCCTCGAGGTTTTGGCGGCTCGTCGCGACGAACGGATGGTCGGCCGGAAACGCCGCGCTCACGATCGCGCAGGCGCGCCGGTAACACCTCTCGGCCTCGTCGTTCTCGCCCAGCCGTTCGCACACGACGCCGAGATTGTTCAGCGTGCTGGCCAGATCAGGGTGCGTCGGCCCGAGCGCGACTTCCTGATGTGCCACCGCATCGCGCAAGTGGCGAGCGGCCTGCTGGAAGTCTCCGCCGGCGGCCGCGCGCTCCGCGGCGTCGACAGCGGATCGGACGGACTCCAAATCGGACATGACGGTCTCGGGGGGAACCCTTCGAGCGTACCAGTGTTGTGGCGCAAACGCGAATGGCGCCAGCGGCACGACGAGGCCGCCGGAGGGTCTGCGTGCGGATCGTCCTCGCGTCCCGAGACGACTCACGTCCAGATCATCGGCACCCGATAGAGCGCGAGCGCGCGGTCGTGGCTGACAATGGTGGCGCCCTCGACGCGCGCCTGGGCGACGAGCAGGCGATCGAACGGATCGGGATGGTGCGCCGGAAGCGACGCCAGGGCGTCGGCATGGGCGACCGTCAGTGACAACTCCGTGAAGTCATCGACCGCGAGCAGGACGCCGAATGGCTCGGTGAGGCGCAATCGGCCAAGCGCTACCTTGATTGACACCTCCCAGGCCGAGACCGCGCTCACCCAGACGAGATCCGCCCGGGCGATCGCCCGGCGCGCGGCCTGGTTGAGCCGGCGGTCGTCGCGCTGCCACCACAGCACGACGTGCGTGTCGAGCAGCAGCTTCACACGTCGGCCGTGCCGCCGAGGAATCCCTCGAGCACGTATTTCGGCAGCGGGGCGTCGAAATCCGACGCCATCCGGATCTTGCCCTTCGCGCGGCCCGGCCGGCGGCGGGTGACGGCGCCCACGGCCACGAGCTTGGCGCGCGGCCGGCCGTTCTTGGCGATGATGATTTCCGTTCCTGCCGCAGCCTCCTCGACGAGCGCCGACAGCCGCGTCTTGGCCTCGTACAGATTCAACGCATACCCCGTCCCGCGACCGTAGGATCGTCCACAGCATTGGTCAAGTTGGTCAACCCGAGTACGTGCGAAACCGGACGCCGAACGCTGCGGTCAGTTGGCTGGTGACACGTCGTGCATGATCGCGCGGTAACGGCCGTACATCCAGAGGCGCCAGCGCACGATCATGCCGAAGGCCAGGAGGAAGAAGACGCTGGCCGTCTCGCGCGCCGGGAGCACCTGTCCCACGTAGTCTCGGAGCGCGAGCCTGACCGCGACGAGACCGAGCAGGATGGCGAGAAACGCTCTCGAGCGCTGCATCATCAGCGCGCCGTCGACCATCCGCAGCTTCGACGATCGAATAAGCGGATAGGCCAGGGCCAGGGCTCCCAGGGCGAACGCGCCCAGCGCCCACGTCCACGGCACGCGAAACGCCGGCATCGCAAACATGCCCAGCCCCGTGCTCATGCCGAGCGGCGGCAGCAGGATGCCGCGAGGGGAAATGGGCCGCTGGGTCTCGCGGATCCGCCATGCCAGGATGGCAAGCGCGCCGACGAGCGAGGTGACCAGGACGATGACCGGATTGTCGAACACGACAAGACGATTATCGGTCATCTCCGGGGCCGGTGGCCCTCCGGGCCTCGTTACATCGACGTCCCGCCGGCGGGCGCCGGCTTCGCGATCCGCGCGCGCCAGAACGTGCGCGCGCGCTCGACACCTTCCTCGGCCAGCGAGTAGCTGACGGGCACGAGCGAGCAGCGTGAGGAACAGGCACAGCGTCTGGCCGCCGACGATGGTCACGGCGATGTCGGCGCGCTGCGTCGCGCCGGCGCCGACGCCGAGCGTCGTCGGAATCAGGCCGGCGATGATGGCGGCCGTCGTCATCAGAATCGGCCGGAGCCGGGTCTCGGAGGCCTGCACGAGCGCCTCGCGCAGCGGCAGGCCCTGGCGCCGCAGCACGTTCGTGTAGTCCACCTGCAGGATCGAGTTCTTCTTGACGATGCCGAGCAGCAGCAGCACGCCGAGCGCGCTCCACAGGTTCAGCACGCGGCCCGGTCATCCAGAGCGTGAGCAGCGCGAAGGGGACCGACAGCGGCAGCGCCGTCATGATCACGAAGCGGCTGCACGAAGCTCTCGAACTGCATCGCGAGCACGATGTAGATGAAGATGCTCGCGAGCGAGAGCGCCAGCACCATGTTGTTCGTCGTCTCGTCGAGCAGCTTCGACTGGCCGGTGAACTTCGTCGGCGTAGCCGGACGGCAGGTTCGAGGGCCCTGGCGTGCGACGCGACCTCGCGCAGCGCGCCGTCGAGCGGCTGGCCGGGCTTGATGTCGGCGAAGATCGACATCGAGAACTGCCGGTTGAAGCGCTGGATGATCGTCGGGTCCGAAGCCGCGCTCGAGCGTGCGCGACGATTGTCCACGCGCACCGGCGTGCCGCGTCGCCGACGGCACCATCAGGCCGCCGATCGCGTTCATGTCGGATCGCTGGTCCTCGCGCACGCGAATCTTCACCGGGTAGCGCTCGCCGGCCTCGCGATAGCTCGAGATCTCGTCCTCGCCGCTCACCATCAGCCGCAGCGCCCGGCCGAGGTCCGCGATCGCGCACGCCAAGGTCCGCCGCGCGCTGCCGATCGACCGTGACGCGCAGCTCGGGATTGCGACAGGTTGACGACCGCCTTCGAGTCGCTGATGGACGGCATCGCCTGCACGTCGGTCAGCAGCCGCAGCGCGTAGCCGGAGAGCTGCCGCAGGTCCGGGCCGGTCAGGTTCACCTGGATCGGATACGACGCTCGTCTCGCCGCCGCCGAGCGGCGTGCGCATCACGATCGTCGGCTTGTAGGCTCGGATACGCGGCCATCACCTGCCGGACGCCTGTCGGCGACTGACCTCCTGCGACGGCCGCGTCGCCGACGGGCTTCAGCGTGATCAGGATGTGCGAGTGGTTCACGCGCTCGAAGATCGTCGGCATCACGTGCGTCGACGCCCGGCATCGGCCTTGCAGCTTCGGCGTCAGCTCGAGCACCGCCTTCGCCATGCCCTGGAGCGACGTGCCCTCCGGCGTATCGATGACGAGCTGGAACTCGCCCATGTCCTCGTTCGGCAGGAACGATCGCCCGACCATCCGTGCTCAGCACGAACGTGGACGCGAAGACGAGCAGGCTGACCGCGACGATCACGCCGCGGTGGTCGAGCGACCACTCGAGGCAGCGCCGGTAGAAGCGATCGATCCGCCCGAAGAAGCCCTCGCCGTGGCGGTGCACGCGCCCGTCGGTCCGGACGACGCGCGCGCTCAGCATCGGCGTCAGCGTCAGGCTGACGATCAGCGAGACCATGACCGCGAACGCCATCGTGAAGCCGAACGGATAGATGAACCGCTGCGTGTAGCCCGTCATGAACGCGACCGGCAGGAAGATGACGATGAGCGAGATCGACGTCGCCACGACGGCCAGCGTGACTTCCTTCGTGCCCGTCGATCGCGGCCTGGAACGGCGCGGCGCCCTCCTCCTCCATGTGCCGGAAGATGTTCTCCAGGACGACGATCGCGTCGTCGATCACGATGCCGACGGCGAGCGTGAGGCCGAGCAGCGTCATGCTGTTCAGCGTGAAGCCGGCGGCCGCGGATGAGCGCGAAGCTCGCGATGAGCGACGCCGGGATCGCCAGCGACGCGACCGAGCACGACTCGGAGGTTCCGGATGAAGACCAGGATCACGAGGCTGGCGAGCAGGCTTCCGGCGACCAGGTGCTCCTCGAGCGACGCGATCGACGCCTGGATGAAGTTCGGAGTCGTCGTGCGTCACCGTGATCGGTCATGTCGGGCGGCAGCGCGCGCCGCAGCGTCGCCATCTTCTCCTTGACGCGCGTCGATCGACCTGCGACCGTGTTCTGTCCCGACTGCCGCCGCACGTCCATGACGATCGGCGCGGTTGCCGTCGAAGAACGCGCCGGTGCGTCGCGTCCTCGGTCGTGTCTTCCACCGATCGCGACGTCGCGCAGGCGGATCGGCGTCTTGCCGGCGTTGGCGACGACGATGTTGCGCGAACTGATCGGTGGACTCGAGGCGGCCGAGCGTGCGCAGCGTCAGCTCCGCGTCCCCCTGCTCGATGCAGCCGCCGGGGATCTCGACGTTCTCCGACGACGATCGCGTTGCTGACGCCCGCACCGTCAGGCCGTGCGCGTTCAGCTTCTCGACGTCGAGCATGACGCGAATCTCGCCGGGCGCGGCCGCCCGAGATCGTCACGTCGCCGACGCCGTCGACCGTCTCGATGGCGCGCGCGATCTGCTTGTCCGCCATCTCGGTCAGCACGCGGATCGGCAGCGGGCCCGAGAGCGCGAAGCGAGATCACCGGATCGGCGTCCGGATCGACCTTCGTGATGACGGGCGGCAGCAGCTCGGGCGGCAGGTCCGTGATCGCCTGCGGCGACCTTCTCGCGGACGTCCTGCGCGGCGCTCGTCGATGTCGCGCTCGAGGACGAACTTGATCGTGATGCGCGACGCTGCCCTCGCGGATCACGGTGTTCATCTCGTCGATGCCGGCGATGCTGCTGAGCGCCTGCTCGGTCGGCTCGGCGACGGCGCTGTTCAGCTCGTCGGGGCTCGCGCCCGGCAGCAGTCATGTTGACCGCGACCGTCGCCGGGTCGGCCTTCGGCAGCAGGTCGACGCTGAGGTCGCGGAACGAGAAGATTCCCGTCACGACGAGCAGCGTCGATGAGCATCGTCGTGAAGACCGGACGCTTGACGCAGAATTCAGCTATCGACATGGTGGAGCTAAGGGACAACCACCATTTTCGAAAATGGGACAGCCTGCAACTGTCGTTCGTCTCGGGGTCCCCATGTTTCGCAAAAAATCGCGGTGTCCCTTTAGCCTTTTCAGCGCGAGCCGTGCGACCGCGGGGACGACAGGCTCGGCATCCCGGCGTCACCTTCATGCCGTCCGCGAGCTGCTCGACGTCGGCGGCGACGAGCGGCGTACCGGCGTCGAGCCCTTGGCCACCTCGACGCGATCGCCGAGCCGGTCGCCGAGGACGACTCCCGTCCCTTGAGCACGCCGTCGCTGCACGACGAACACGCGGTTCGTGCCGTAGCGGCTCTGCACGGCGGCCGCCGGGATCGTGACGGCGCGATCGACGTGGTCGGTGGTGATCTGCAGCCGCGCGAACGTGCCCGGCTTCAGGCGTCCGTCCGGATTGGGCACCTCGCCTTCGATCGCGAACGCGCGCGACTTGCAGATCGACCGACGGGCCGATGCGGACGACCTTGCCCTGGAACATCTCCGTCGGGATACGCGTCCACGTGCACCGTCACGGTCGCGCCCGTCTCGATCCACGGCGCGAACTTCTCGGGCACGTCCGCGGTCAGCTTCAGCGGGTGCAGCCGCACGATGCGCATGATCGGCGTCTGCGGGCTGGACGTACTGCCCGAGCGAGACGAGCCGCTCGGCGACGAAGCCCTCGAACGGCGCGCGGATGACCGTGTCGCGCAGCTCGCGCTCCGCGAGCTGCAGCGCCGACGTCTTGCGCCTCGATGTCCGCGCGCAGCTGCGCGCGCGGACGCGAGCGCCTGCTCGTGCGCCGCAAGTCGCCGTGTCGTAGCGCGTCTGCGCCGCCGTCGAGATCGGACGCCGAGAGCAGGCTGCGGGCGGCGAGGCTCTTCGCGCGCTCGAGCTGCTGCCGCGCGTCGGCCAGCTGCGACGCCGCGCTGACGACTGCCGGCACGCTGGTCGAGCGGCGGCAGCTCGCCCGCGTCGGCGGCGCCGTACTTCGCCCGCGCCTGCGCGAGCGCCGCGCGCTGCGCTTCGACGCGGTACTGCGCCTTCTCGCTGATCGAGCTCGACGAGCACGTCGTCCTTCTCGACGCGGTCGCCCAGGTCGTGACGCAGGGCTGACACCCGGCCGGCGACTTCGGCGCTGACGACGACCTCCTCGCGGGCGCTGAGGGTGCCGACGACGTCCACGGCGCGGCGGACGTCGCGGACTTCCGCGGACTCGACCACGACCGGCCGCGCGGCCTGCTGTCCGGCCGCGGCGACGCCGCGATCCTTCGAGCAGCCGACCGTAGCCACGAAGGCGAGCAGGACCACGAAGGGTGCGCGCAAGACCGAAGTCCCCTTTCGCCGGGACGGCAGAATACGTGAAGGACATCATATATGGAGGCGTGCGCGCAGCCGACGCGACTATGCGCTGTCGGTCCGCGCGCGGACGTCGCGGTGAGCTGCATACTCCCGGGTTGTGGTATCGAGGCGCGCCGCGCGCTCACCGCCGGGTGACGCGAAGCCGGAGAGCGCGAAACCGCGGATGAGCGGCAACGGCGCCAAACGCCGGATCCCGCAGCGTGAGCAGAAAGTCAGGCTCGCGCGCGGCCGCCGAGCGCTCGAGCCACGTCAGCGCCGCGTCTGTCCGGCCAGCCAGGATAGTGACGAGGGCCGCCGCGGCGGCCGGCGTCTCGCCACGATCCGCCGCGGCTCCAATGATGTCCGCGCTGCTGTCGAAGAATGCCCGCACGGCTTCGCGGGCCGACCGCGCGGCCATGGCCGCCAGCCAGGAGGCGTCCGCCCCATGGAGCGCGGCGAGCGCGAGCGCCTCGCCGCGGGCCTCGGTCCAGCGCTCCTGCTGCACGTCGACGCGCAGCGCCAGATCGTGCAGGCCGATCGTCCACGCCGTGTTGCCCGCAAAGCGCTGGCGGCCGAGCGCCTCGGCGCGGCGCAGCAAGGCCCTCGCGGTGTCGTAGTCGCGCGCCAGGTAATGAAGCGCCGCCGATTCCCGGACCAGGAGCTCGCAGCCCGGGCTGAGCGCTTCGGCGCGGGCGATCGCCCTGAGCGCGCCCGGGTCGTCACCACTCGCCGACAGGACGCTCGCGTAGGCAGACAGCCCGAATCCCAGGCGGGCGCCATCTCGAGCGCACGTGCAAGGTCCTGCCTGGCGCCGGCAAGATCCCAGTCGCTCTCGAGCTTCAGCGAGCCGCGCAGCCGCAGTGACTCCGGCGCCAGCTCCAGCGCAATTGCGCGGTCGGCCGCCTCGCGCGCGCGCGCGAGCGCCACGGGCCGCGGAATCGCTCGTCCGTCACCGAGGTCCTTGTAACGGGAACCCAGCGCGAAGTACGCCTCCGCGAAGTGATCGTCGAGCGCCAGCGCAGCCTCGTAGTCGCCGCGCTCGAACGCCGCCAGCGCCGACGGCGTGGTCGTGGCGCGGTCGTGGGCGCGCTGGATCGCAGGCCCCTGGACGACGGCCACGGTGAGCGCCGCCGCCAGCGCGCGTCCGCGAAACGATGCGATCCAGCTTGTGGACCGGCCGGCGGCCATCGGCTGATCCGGGGCCGCCATCGATTCTGAGCATGCCCGCGATACCAGGACGTCGCGGCGTTCGACGGGCGCGATGAACCGGTAGCCTCGTCGCGGCACCGTCTCCACGAACACGGGCCGCCTTGCGTCGTCACCGAGCGCACGCCTGACGTTGGCGACGCAGAAGTTCAGACCGCGCTCGTAGTCGACGTGTCCTGCCTCGCTCCATAGCGCCCGACGCAGTTCCTCGCGGGTCACGACCTCGCCCGCCCGCGATGCGAGCAGCCAGAGCACGCGAAACGCCTGGCGGGGCAGCGCAACACGGCGCCCGAGGCGCGTCAACTCGCCCGACTCGGCGTCCAGATCAAAAACGGAGAACCTCAGCACCGGCATTGGTGATGACTTCGATTTCGACTGTCGCCGTGACCCGGTGGCCGTTGTCATCGTCAGCCTCGAGCGTGGCGACCACCTTCATGTTCCGTTCGCCAAGCGACTGGTCGTAATGTATCGCAAGCGGTACGGTCACCGATCCCCTGGCGGGAAATCGCACTCCCTGGCCCTCGGCGCCGCCTGCGATGTTCGCGTTGTCGCTCTGACGTCTGAGCGCCAGGGTCACTTGTCGGATCACGCCACCGACGCCGGCGGTTTCGCGAACGGTCACGGAGGTCACGACTTCCATCTGACCGGCGAGCGGCCCGCAATGTTCGGGTGGACAGACGGTGGCGGCCACCGTCGGCTGGGCAGGCATCATGACGACGACGGCCGTCGGCGCGGGCGCTGAAGGGCCGCCGCATGCGGTCGCGAACGCCGCCAATACGCCGAGCCACCCGCGAACCCGTTGCTGTCGTACCCCTGCCATCATGACGTGCTCCTCCTTCGCCGAGGATGACCATCGCCGCGGAGGCAGGGCAAGCCAAATCGATGTGAGACCGCAACGCCTGCGGCATCAATGATTTGGCGGTCGATGTGGGGGCGGCGCTCGCGCGATGTAGCCAGCCGCCCGGGGCGCGTCTACTTCCTGGCCGCGAGCAGCTTGTCCATCTCGTCCATCACGCGGTTCATCTCCTTGCCATCGTCAGGTCGAGCGGCTCGTCGGTCGTCATGTCGACGCCGGCGTCCTTCAGCAGATCGATCGGATACTTCGAGCCGCCCGCGCTGAGGAACGCGAGATAGCGCTTCCGCGCCTCGGGATCGCCGGTCTTGACCTTCTCGGCGAGCGCCGCCGACGCGGTGAACGACGTCGCGTACTGGAACACGTAGAAGTCGCGGTAGAAGTGCGGGATGTAGCTCCACTCGTGCGCGATGTAGTCGTCGACGATGCAGACGCCCTGATCGTGGCCGTAGTACTTGCTGCGTGATGTCGAGGTACAGCTTGGCGAGCGCCTCGCCGGTGATCGGCTCGCCCTTCTCGCGCCATCTCGTGCATCCGCAGCTCGAATTCGGCGAACTGCGTCTGACGGAACACCGTGCCCTTGATGTTCTCGAGATAGTTGCCGAGCAGCGACAGCCGCGTGTCGTCGATCCTTGATCGTCGTCGAGCATGTGGTCGATGAGCAGCGCCTCGTTGAACGTCGACGCGACCTCCGCGACGAAGATCGGATAGCCGGCGAGCGGGTACGGCTGCGTCTTGTTCGAGAAGTAGCTCTGCATCGTGTGGCCCAGCTCGTGCGCCAGCGTGCTCACGTCCGTCGTACTCGCCGTTGTAGTTGATCAGCATGTACGGGTGGACGTCGTAGGCGCCGCCGTTCGAGTAGGCGCCGGAGGCCTTGCCGGCGTCGGGAAGAGATCGATCCAGCGCTCGTCGAACGCGCGCTGGACGACGGTCGCTGTACTCGGGGCCGAGCGGCGCCACGGCGGCCAGCACGAGCTTCTGCGCCTCTTCGGGCGTGTACTTCGAGATTCACCGAGCCGACGAGCGGCGCGTAGAGGTCGTAGTAGTGCAGCTGTCGACGCCCATCATCCGCTTGCGCAGCTTCAGGTAGCGGTGGAACGTCGGCAGGTTCTTGTTCACGCCGTCGACGAGGCGCGTGTAGACCGATGACCGGAATGTTCGGCGCCGTCGAGCTGCGGCCTCGAGCGCCGACGTCGTACTTCCGCGCCTTGGCGTAGAACAGCACCTTCTGCACCTCGCCGTTCATCGTCGTGCCGAACGGTGCGGCTGAAGCTGCCGAGCGCGCTGAAGAACGCCGACATCACCTTCTCGCGATCGGCGCGATTGGGCAGCGCCCGAAGGCTCGGCGTAGCCGGCCTGATCGACCTTGACGGTCTTGCCGTCGCTCGAGCGTGACGCGTCGGATACGGAAAGTCGGCGTTCGCGAGGATGTTGAAGACGTCCGACGGCGTCGTGCCGATCAGCGGCCCGGCGTCGGCGAGCAGCTTCTCCTCGGCGTCGCTGAGCGTGTGCGGCGCGCGCCGCGCGATGTCCTCCAGGTAGAAGCGGTAGACCTTCAGCCGCGGCTCCGCGGCGAGGAACCTCGCCACCGTGCCCTCGGGAAACCGCAGGACTTCCGGCTCGATGATACGACGCAGTCGCGCCGGAAGTCCGAGTCGAGCTGGACCATCTGCTGCCGCATGCCCTGGTGCGCCGCGTCGCGCGTGTCCTGGTCAGACAGCAGGCTCGCGTAGACGTAGAGCCGCGACATCGTCCTTGTCGATGGACGACGCCTTCTCGAGCGCGTCGGCGAGCGTCGAGGCCGAGCTCGCCAGCTTGCCCTTGATACTGGGCCAGCGTCGGGACGACCTTGGCGATCGCGTCCTTCGCCGTGCGCCACGCGTCGTCGCTCGGTAGAGATCGGCGAGATTCCACTTGTATTGATCGGGCACGGACGCGCGATCGCGCGTCTGTGCGGATCCGGTCAGTGTGAAAACGGCGAAGACGGCGCAGAGCAGGAACCAGCGGGACGAACGAAGTCGCGTGCGCATGAGAGCATCTTAGCTGCTCGCGTGACGCTCCGCGACGTGCGGTTCATGTGTCTCTCGCGCGATCGGCGTCGAGCCACGCGACGCGCAGGCAGCCGATGCCGATCACGGCGGCGAGGACGAGAATGAGCGCGGCGTGGGTTTCCGGGCGCGCGAGGACCTCGCGCCACTCCCACATCATCTTGCCTGCATGACCGTAGTAGATCCCCATCTGACGCGAGTTCGCGCGGGAGTACCCGGGCAGCAGCTCGTCCAGGCTCGGGCCGACGTGGCGTGTCTCCAGCCAGTACGTCACCGACGCCGCGATGATGCCGGCGGCCAACGTCCCGAGGCCGATGAGTCGAAGCCGCCGGCCGGGCTCGGGCGGCAGCCGATTCGGAGCGTGCCGGCGCGACGGCGTGGGGAGGTCCGCACGCTTCATTGAGCCAGGCCGTTGACGCGCGCGTCAGCGAACGACAACATGGAACTCCAGGAGCTGGTCCGGCATGATGCCATATTCAGGAAAAGACCTCGCGCGCAGTTTTCGTACCGTTCGGAAGAACACCATTCAGATCGCCAACGAGATTCCCGAGGACAAGTGGGCGTTCCGCGCCTCGCCCGACACGCGGTCGATCGCCGAGCTGCTCGCGCACATCGCGGGTCTGACGCATCCGCAGCGCCAGATGCACGTCATCGAGCGGCGCGCGGCGTTCGCGGCGCCGGATTTCGCGCCGTACTTCATCGCCGCCGGCAGCTACGAGCGCACGCTGACGTCACGTGACGTCATCCTGAAGGCGCTCGAGGCCAACGGCGAGGAGTTCGCGAAGGATCTCGAGGCGCTGACCGACGCCGATCTCGCCGTCGACGTCCAGTTCGCGCCGCCGATTCAACCGTCGAGCAAGACGCGCTTCGAGCTGCTGATGGGCGTCAAGGAGCACGAGATGCACCACCGCGGGCAGCTCATGCTGCTGCAGCGGATGGTGGGCGTCGTCCCGCACCTCACGCGCGAGCGTGAGGCGCGCCAGCGCGCCCAGGCCAAGCAGGCGGCATCGGGCAGCCGCTAGCAGCGGGCGCCGAGCGGATTACCTCGACAGCGCGTCACGCGCCACGCCGTCGTTCGTGATGACGACCGGCAGGATCGCGCCGCTCGCGTCGAACGTCATCTCGTCGATGCAGACGACGCGGTGGTTGCGATCCGTCTCGCCGAGCGGACGGCGGTGATAGACGATGTACCAGGTGGGCGATCCGGGCGCGTGGAGCACCGAATGGTGGCCCGCGCCGGTCGCCACCGCCGGATCCTGCTGCAGGATCTTGCCGACGCGCTCGAACGGTCCGGTCGGCGACGCGCCGATCGCGTACGCGACCGCGTAGTTCGGGCCCGGTCCACCCGCCCTCGGACCACATGAAGTAGTACTTGCCGTCCCTCACGAACATGAAGGAGCCTTCGACGTAGCCCGCGGGTGTGATCTCCTTGAACGTCGTGCCGTCGGGAAACGGGACGAAGCCCGTGAAATCGGCGTTCAGGCGCGCGATGTTGCAGTGCCGCCAGCCGCCGTAGATCAGGTAGTACGTGCCGTCCACATCCTTGAAGACGAACGGATCGATCGGCTGCGCGCCGTTGTGGAACTTGTCCACGAGGGGCTTACCGAGGTGATCGGTGAACGGTCCGCCCGGGTGACTCGCGCGCGCGACGCCAATGCCGCCAACCTGTGAATCGTTCTGAATGTCGTTCGCGCCGAAGAACAGGTAGTAGCTGCGGTCCTTTTCGACAATCGACGGCGCCCAGACGGCACGCGTCGCCCACGGCACGCGCGTCGTATCGAGCACGCGCGGATGCTTCGTCCACGTCACCAGATCCGGCGACGAGAAGGCGTCGAGCAACGTCTGCTCGCCGTAGGGCGCCGAGTAGGTCGGATAGATCCAGTACTCGTGCTCGAAGACGCGCGCCTCGGGGTCGGCGTACCAGCCGGACAGAATCGGATTGCCTGAACGCGGTGCCTGCGCGCCCGCATGGACGGCGAGCGACACCATCACCGCCAGGCCGAGGCTGATCGCTCGACTCATCGAACGGGCATCTTAGCAGGGCCCGCGTCGCCGCCGCGACGCGAGCGTGTTGCCGCGATCATCCCATCCGTTGCCCTGTTTGTCCCTCGCGCGCAGTGCGTGAATGGCATTCCGGTGGATGCCGACCGGCGCCGCGTCGGCACGGCGCTTGCACCGATCGATGGAGAGAGGTGCGGCCGCGGTCGCAGCCAGAAATAGAAACGAGGTGCTCCATGAAGAAACCCCGCACGGTCCTCGTAACCGGGGCGTCTGCCGGTGTCGGCCGCGCGACAGCAATTGCGTTCGCTCGCCAGGGAGCCACCGTGGGTCTGCTGGCTCGCGGGATCGACGGGCTCGAAGGCGCGCGCCGTGAGGTCCAGGCTGCGGGAGGACGCGGCATCATCCTGCCGGTTGACGTGGCGAACGCCGAAGCCGTGGAAGGGGCGGCCGAGGCGCTGACGCGCGAAATTGGCGAGATCGACGTCTGGGTGAACAACGCCATGGTGTCCGTATTCTCACCGGTCGTCGAAATGACCGCTGAGGAGTTCCGTCGGGTCACCGAAGTCACGTACCTCGGGGTCGTCTACGGCACGCTTGCGGCGCTCAAGCGCATGGTGCCGCGCGACGCCGGCTGCATCGTCCAGGTGGGATCGGCGCTGGCGTATCGCGGCATACCGCTGCAGTCCGCTTACTGTGCCGCCAAGCATGCCATTCACGGTTTCTGTGAGTCGCTGCGGACCGAGCTGGCACATCAGGGAAGCCGCGTCCGACTCACGATGGTGCAGTTGCCTGCGGTCAACACGCCGCAGTTCGACTGGACGCGCAGCCGCCTGCCGCACCGTGCCCAGCCCGTCCCGCCGATCTTTCAGCCGGAAGTCGCGGCCAAAGCCATCGTCTGGGCGGCGACCACGCGCAAACCTGAGGTGTGGGTGGGCTGGCCCACAGTAAAGACGATTGTCGGCAACGACGTGGCCCCGGGCGTCGAGGATTGGATCCTGAGCCGTGACGGGTACGATTTGCAACAGACCGCCGAACCCGCTCGCCCGGATCGACCCGACAACCTGTTCGAGCCGGTGGCCGGCGACCACGGCGTGCACGGTCGCTTCGACAGCTGCGCGAGGCCGCGGAGCCTGCTGCTCGACTCGACGATTGCCGCGCATCGCAGCCGGGTTCCGCTGGCTGCGGCTGCCGCGCTGGGCGCTGTGTGGATGGCGACGCGGAGCTGGCGCCATCGCGCGTCCTGAGGACACGCCGCCGGTCGCCTCAGGCCTCGTCTCGGGCGGTCGCCTCATACCTCGTATCGGGCGGCATCGGCCTGTTTGAGTTCGAGGCCAAGTCCCGGCCGGGAGCGATCCGGACCAATCATCCCGTCATGCGGCGCGCGCGCGCCCTCGAAGAGCAACTGTTCGATGCGCGCATGATCGGCGAAATACTCGACGTGCACGGCGGGAAGGGCCGCACACGCGAGGTGCGCGTGCAGCGATGGGGCCGTGTGCGTCGAAAGCGGCAGGTGATGGGCCTGGCACAGCGCGCTGGCCGTCAGGAATCCAGTCACGCCGCCACAGCGCGTGGCGTCCGCCTGCAAGCAGTCCACCGCGCCGTTTTCGATCAAACGCCGGAAGTCGTCGGCGATATAGGCATACTCGCCAGCCGCGATGGTCATGCCGGCGGGTGCGCGATCGCGAATCAGCCGTAGACCGGAGACATCATCGGACGAAACCGGCTCTTCGAACCAGGTCACCCCCGACGCCGCGAACTGTTCAGCCTGCGCGAGCGCCTGCTTGCGCGCGTACGCGCCGTTGGCATCGACGAACAACTCGACGCTCGGCCCGATGGCCCTCCGGACCTCCGCCACCCGGACACGATCGGCCGCCGCGTCGCGACCCACTTTCATCTTGACCCGTGTCAGGCCTCCGTCCACCCAGTTCGCGAGCTCCCGGCAGAGATCGGCGATCGACTCGCTGGTAAAGCCGCCGCTGCCGTACGCGGGAATGTCTTCGCGGGCGGCGTCGAGCAGGACGACGAGCGGCAGGCCGATGATGCGCGCCTTCAGATCCCAGAGCGCGCAGTCGACCGCCGAGATGGCCGTCGATGCCACGCCGGGCCGGCCGGCGTTGCGCACCGTGCGGGCCATGTCGCGCCAGCACCGGGACACTGCCAGGGCGTCCATTCCTTCGAGCGCGGGCCACAGCGTGTCGTTGATGAATACGGCCGTCGCGGTGCTGGCGTACGTGTAGCCGAGGCCGGAGACGTCGCCGGCGCGCGCGGTAATGACCACGAGGGTCGTCGAGTCCCATTCCAACGTGCCGTCGGATTCCGGCGTAGGCGTCGGCACTACAAACGCGCGCGCTCGCAGCTCACGCAGCGGAACGGTGGAGTGCGGCGCAAGGCGGGTCGCGGGCATGACGTGCTCCTCGGGGTCAACCTCCGGCGGCATCGGCATACGCAATCGTCGACAGCAGCGCGTTCGCGGGCTGGCGCGAATCGAGACGCGTGTGCTGCACGACGATCGGCACATCGGACTCGATCAGGCTGGCGAAATCGACACCGCGCGGAATCGGCTGCGGATTGTCGAAGGCGTTGAAGCGAACGTGGCGCGTCCGTCTTGCCGGGACGGTGACGCGGTACGGCCCGACTGGCTCGCGATCGCTGAAGTAGATGGTGACCGCCACATGGGCGTCGGCGTCCGTCGCGTTCAACAGGCAGATCGTCTCGTGGCTTTCAAGTTCGGGTTTCGGACCGTGGCTCCACTCCGGCAGGTACCCCTCGGGGATGGCCCAGCGCCGCGCGCCGAGCGCAGCCCGTTCCGCGTTCTCGCTCATGACGGCCCTCCTGGCGTCCGCCGGCCGGCGGGTCGCCCGTCTCGCATTCCGTACCAGGCGGCCACTCCGGCGAGGGCGACGGCCCCGGCGACCGCCAGCGAGGGTCCGACGGCATTCCGCGCGGCGGCCGCGTAGTCGGGCGCGTATGCGCGTTCCGGGAGCGCGCCGGCGGGCCCACCAGGTCCCTCGCGCGCCGCCATGTCGAGCACGTCGGCGAGATGCAGCGCCCGGCGCCCCGTCAGCTGCCGGATCTGCTCGCGACAGCTGAAACCGTCGGCGACGATGATCGCGTCATCGCCGGCGCGACGCACGGCGGGCGCCAGCACGCGCTCCCCGATTCGCCGGGAAATGTCGGCGTGATCGTCCTCGAAGCCGAAGGCACCCGCCATCCCGCAGCATCCGCTGTCGAGGACGTCGAGGTCCAGCTGCATCGATCGCAGTACCGCCTCTTCCGCCTCGAAGTCGAGCACGGCCTTGTGATGGCAGTGGCCGTGCACGATCGCGCGGCGCCGGAGCGGCGGAGGCGCGACGCCGGCGTGCCGCAGGAATTCGCTGAGAAGGCTCACGCGCTCCCGCAACTGGCGTGCGTCCGCACGCTGCGGGAACAGCCCGCCGAGCTCATCGCGAAACACCGCCACACAGCTCGGCTCGAGACCGACGATCGGCACGCCCGCATCGAGCGCAGGACGCAGCTCGGTCAGGATCTCCTCGAGCCAGCGCTGCGCGGTGTCGAGCATGCCGTAGTCGTAGAGCGGCCGGCCGCAGCACAGCGGTCGCGACGGGCATCGTGACCTCGAAGCCCGCGCGTTCGAGGACGTGCACCGCGGCGACAGCCGTTTCGCGGGTGGAAGTGAGTTGTTGAACGTGTCGGGCCACAGCAGCACGCGCGGTCTGATCCGCTCCCGCGGCGCTCGCGCCGCGCGCCGGAACCATGTGCTGAACGTCATCGGCGCGAACGCGGGGATTTGTCGCGCCAGCGACATGCCGGCGCCGAGCTTCACCAGCGTCCGAAGTCCCGGCGTCTGGTCGCGGCGAAGTTGACGAGGCGCGGCATCGCGACGCCAGGCGCGCCCAGTACGGAATCAGGCCGAATGCGTAGGCGTCGAATGGGCCGGCGATGCGCCTCGTAGTAGTGCGACAGGAACTCCGCCTTGTAGGTCGCCATGTCCACGCTCGACGGGGCAGTCGCCCTTGCAGCCCTTGCAGGCGAGGCACAGATCGAGCGCCTCCTTGACGGGTTCGCCCTGCCAGCCGCCGCGTCAGCGGATCGCCTTCGAGCATCTCGAACAGCAATCGCGCGCGGCCGCGGGTCGAGTGCTGCTCCTCGCGCGTCGCCATGAAGCTCGGGCACATCGTGCCGCCATCGAGCCGGCGGCACTTGCCGACGCCGACGCAGCGCAGCGTGGCGTGCGCGAAGCTGCCGCGCATCGTCCGGGAACTGAAAGTGCGTGTCGGACGCCTGCGGCGGATGGTGCGGCGCCGAGCGGAGATGCTCGTCCAGTCCGGCGGGCTCGACGACCTTGCCGGGTTCATCCGTCCGCCGGGATCCCAGATGGCCTTGAACTCGCGAAACGCCGCCATCACTTCGGGGCCGAACATCTTCGGCAGCAGCTCGCCGCGCGACTGCCCGTCGCCGTGTTCGCCCGAGAGCGAGCCGCCCATCCGCACGACGAGATCGGCGGCCGCTTCGACGAACGCGCGATAGCGCGCGATGCCCGTCGGCGCGTGAAAGGTCGAAATCGATGCGCGTGTGCATGCAGCCCTGGCCGAAGTGGCCGTAGAGATCGCACGCGATAGCCGAGCGTTCGAGCAGATGCCGCAGCGCCCGCAGGTACTCGCCGACCCGCTCCGGCGGCACCGCCGAGTCCTCCCATCCGGGCCAGGTCGGCCGGTCGGTCGGACGCGGCGGCGGTCGCGCCGAGGCCCGACTCGCGGATCTCCCAGACCCGCTTCGCCTCGGCCGCGGTCGTCGACCAGCTTCAACGTCGGCGCGTTGGCGCCACGCGCCGAGCCGCGGCGCATGAGCCCCGCGCGCGGCCGCGTCGCTTCGTCGCGGTCCTGACCGCCGAACTCGACGAGCAGCCAGCCGTTGCCCTCGGGCAGCAGCGTGACGGCCTGTGCGATGCAGGCCGGCGTTCTTCATGTCCTCGATCAGCCGGTCGTCCATGCCTTCGAGGCCGATCGGCCGATGCGCCATGATCTCGGTCGACGTGATCGCCGGCCTGCGTACACGTCGGGTAGCCGAGCACGACGAGGACGCGCGCCGTCGGATTCGGGATCAGGTTCGCCACCATCTCGCAGCACCATCACGCAGGTGCCTTCGCTGCCGACGAGCGCGCGCGCGACGTTGAAGCCGTGCTCGGGCAGCAGGTAGGGCAGGTTGTAGCCGGACACCCGGCGCGGAATCTTCGGAAACCCCGTGCGGATCGCGTCCGCGTAGCGGTCGCGGAGCGCGTCGAGCCGGCCGTAGATCTCGCCGCGCGCCCGCCGCGTCGCGACGATCGCGCTCGGACCTGCTGCGTCGGTGGTCGCGCCCACGCGCATCCGCACGCCGTCGTACGTCAGCACCTCGAGCTCCTCGATGTTGTCGGCGGTCCGCGCGCCCCTGGCCGGCGAACTGCGCCATCACCGAATGCACGCCGCACGAGTCGTTGCCGACCATGCCGCCCAGCGTGCAGTGGTCGTGCGTCGCGGGATCGGGACCGAACGTCAGCCCGTGCGGCTCGGCGGCGCGAGCGCAAGTCGTCGAGAATCGTGCCCGGCTGGACGACGGCCGAGTCGGCGGCCGACGTCGATCGTCCAGCACGCGATTCATGTACTTCGACAAGTCGAAGACCACGGCCGGTGTTGCAGCATTGGCCGGCCAGGCTCGTCCCGCCGCCGCGGCCGAAGATCGGCGCGCCGTGCGCGCGGCAGACGTCCATGCCGCGCGATGACGTCCTCGCTCGTCGCGTCGGAATGACGACGCCGATCGGCGGCTGGCGGTAGTTGGACCCGTCGGTGGCGTACAGCGCCCGGCTGCCGGCGTCGAACCGGACCTCGCCGCGCATCGCACGGCGCAGATCGGCGGCCAGATCCGCCGGCGTCGCGGCCAAGCGCAAGGCCGGCGAGGACGCCGATGGCGACTCGGATTCGAGCGGGGCACGAGATGACTGCGACGGAGCGAAAGCCATTGGATTGCAGACGCGAAAGGCGACACTTGGATCCAACGCAAGGGCCGTTCCGATCGGCGCGCATCGCATGGCGCCCGGCAATGTCCCCGCGACTCGTTCCGGTTGCCAGAATGTGGCAACGCCGGCACCACAAACGGTCATGCAATGTGCACGTACGGCGGACCTGCGGGGCGACAACAGCCGGCCTTACTCGACTGCCGCAGGCCGGCGTCGGCACCCGCCTTGCACGTTTGATCGGGAGGTGGGCTCAAGAGGAGGGAAATGCAATGTGGAATGCCTGGATCGTCGGCCTCTTGGGTATCTGGTTGGTCATCGCGCCGTTTCTGACCATGCCCAATCATGGCAACACGTGGAATGACTGGGCCATCGGCGTGATCACCATCGCGCTCGGCCTGAGCCTGGACGCCGAGCACGCCTGGCAGAAAGTCGTGACGATGCTGCTGGGCATCTGGCTGCTGCTGTCCGGCTTCTTGCCGGTGTTCAGCGCCGGCCGGGGCCTTCAGGTCAACGACGTCACCGTCGGCGTGCTCCTGATCATCGTCGGCTTCTCGGCCGTCGGCGGCCCGCATCACGTCGAGTCGGCGCCGCCGCATCAGGCGCATTGAGGCTGGCCTCGGGCGCGCCCCGCACGATCGTGAGGAACGATGTCCATGAACGTCAGCGACTTCGTACTGCGCCGCCTCGTCGAGTGGGGCGTGCGCCGAGTCTACGGTTACCCCGGAGACGGCATCGATCCGCTGCTTGGCGCGTTCGGTCGAATCGGTGACGACCTCACGTTCGTGCAGGTGCGCCACGAGGAGATGGCCGCGTTCATGGCCTGCGCGCACGCGAAGCTCACCGGGGAGGTCGGCGTGTGCGTGGCCACGAGCGGGCCGGGCGCGATCCACCTGCTCAACGGACTCTACGACGCCAAACTGGATCACCAGCCCGTCGTGGCGATCGTCGGCCAGACCGCCCGGCCGGCAATCGGCGGCAGCTATCAGCAGGAAGTCGATCTGCAGAATCTCTTCAAGGACGTCGCCGGAGAGTTCGTGCAGACGGCGATGGCGACCGCGCAGGTGCGGCATCTGATCGATCGGGCCTTCCGAATCGCCCGCGCGACGCGCTCGCCCGCAGCCGTCATCCTTCCTGTGGATCTGCAGGCCGAGAACGCCGTCCCGGTCCCGCCACACGCGCACGCGACGGTGCATTCCGGTCTCGGATATTCGTCGCCGAGAGTCCTGCCGTGTGCCGCGGATCTCGAACAGGCCGCGGCGATTCTGAACAGCGGCCGCCGCGTGGCCATGCTCGTCGGCCAGGGATGTCTTGGCGCGTCGGCGGAAGTCCGCGAAGTGGCCGAGCGACTCGGGGCCGGCGTCGCCAAGGCGCTGCTCGGCAAGGCCGTGCTGCCCGATGACCTGCCGTTCGTCACCGGCGCCATCGGTCTGCTCGGCACCCGGCCGAGCTGGGACCTGATGCAGAACTGCGACACGCTGCTGATGGTCGGCACGTCGTTCCCGTATCCAGAGTTCCTGCCCGATGAAGGCAAGGCTCGCGGCGTGCAGATCGACATCGACGGGCGATTGCTCTCGATTCGCTATCCGATGGAGCTGGCGCTCGTCGGCGACAGCCGCGAGACGCTCCGGGCGCTCATCCCCTTGCTCGAGCCCAAGACAGATCGCTCCTGGCGCGCATGGATTCAGGATCGCATCGAAGCGTGGTGGCAGGTGCTCGAAGCGCGCGCCATGAACGAGGCGACGCCGATCAATCCGCAGCGGGTGTTCTGGGAGCTGTCGCCGGCCCTTCCCGACGACGCCATTCTCATCGCCGACTCTGGATCGTCGGCGAACTGGTTCGCGCGCGATGTCAAGATCCGCGAGGGCATGATGGCGACGCTCTCCGGCAACCTCGCGACCATGGGCTGCGGCGTGCCCTATGCGATCGCCGCCAAGTTTGCGTATCCCGAGCGCGTGGTCGTGGCGATGGTCGGCGACGGCGCCATGCAGATGACCGGGAACATGGAGCTCGTCACCGTCTCCAAGTACTGGCGCGAGTGGGCCGATCCGCGTCTGGTCATCCTCGTGCTCAACAACGGCGATCTCAACCAGGTCACGTGGGAGATGCGGGCGCTGGTCGGCGAGCCGAAGTTTCCCGCCTCGCAGGACCTGCCGGATTTCCCGTACGCCGGCTACGCCGAGTCGCTGGGCCTCAAGGGCCTCCGCGTCGATCGGCCTTCGCAAATCGCCGGCGCATGGCGGGCCGCATTCCAGGCGGACCGGCCGGTCGTCGTGGAAGCCGTCACCGACCCGAACGTGCCGCCTCTGCCGCCGCACATCAGCTTCGAGCAGGCCGGTGCGTACGCCCGCGCCATCATGAAGGGCGATCCCGACGCATGGGCCACCGTCAAAGCGTCCTTCCGGGATCTGGTCGAAGAGTTCGTGCCGCACGGCAAGTCGCGCTGACCGACGTGCCCGCCGGGAGCGCCCGCGCCCGCGGCCACAGAGGCTATACTCGAGCTGCCAGCGTCGACCGACGAGTTCCTGATGCGCCGTGCCGCCCTTGTTCTGGCCGCGATCTGGTCGATCGCCGTCGCGCTCTCTGCCCAACAAACGCCCGTGTTTCGCGGGGGCGTCGATCTCGTCAGGCTCGACGTCACCGTCGTGGACAAGGATGGCCGGCCGGTCAAGGGCCTGACGGCCGCCGACTTCACGGTCACGCTCGATGGCCAGGTGCGGCCGGTGCGGGCGCTCGACTTTCTCGAGTTCGGCGCCTCGTCCGGCGTGGACGCGGAGACCGCGCGCCAGGCGACCAACCAGACGCCGACGCGCGGCGTCTCGCGCGGCGGGCGCGTGTTTCTTCTCATCTTCGACGACCTTTCGTGCAAGCCAACGCAGGCGAAGGGCCTGACCATCGCCGCCGAGCGGATGGTCGGCACCTTCGATCCCGACGACCTCATCGGCCTGATCACGACGAGCGGTCTCGGCCCGTTCATCCAGCCGACGCGCGATCGCGCCGCGGTTCTGACGGCGCTCAAGAGCAAGAAGCTGATCGGCCGCTACGACGATAACCCGGCGCCGAGGTTCTTCATTGCGGAGCACGAGGCGCTCGACATCTTCAGCGGGATGCCGCCGCGAACGCTCTACGACGTAATTTCGCGCGAGTGCGGTATGCCGAACTATGATCCGCAGCGGCCGACCGACAGCATCTGTCCCAACCTCGTCGAGGCCGACGGTCGCCACCTGGGTGAGCTGACCGTGCACCGCACGGCGATGCAGATGGCCGCGTATCGCGAAGCGATCGAGGCCATGCGCGTCGCGCCCAAGCCGCGCGTCATCGTCGCGCTCACGAAGGGCGTCGCGACGTCGCCGGTCTTCGATCTCGAGGAGCAGGTCGACGGAATCAGCCGGGCCGCGGCCGAGGCGGGCGTGCAGTTCTACGCGCTGGTGGATGCTGGCGCCGAGGTCGATTTCTCGGAGAAGGGCGGGATCCTCGAGCGACGCGAGGAGGCCAACTATCTGAACGGCGGCGCCGAGACCGTGGCGACGGCGGCCGGCGGCGAGTCGTTTCTGGTGATCGGACAGGCGGATCGCTTCTTCACGCGGATCGAGCGCGAGACGTCCGGCTTCTACCAGCTCGGCGTCGAGGCGCCCATCTCGCCGGACCGGAAGCGCCTGATCAGCGCGAAGGTGAGCGTACGGATGCCCGGCGTGACCGTGCGCGCCAATCCGCACGCCCTGGCGGAGAACGTCGCGGCGGAGGCGGTCTCGATCGACGATCGGCTCAAGGCCGCGCTCGCGCAGGGCGGCACGTCGTTTGGCGTGCCGCTGGCGCTGGCGACCGCGCTGCGCCGCGACCCCGCGCCCGGTGCCGCCCTGCAGCTCGGCGTGGACGTGCAGGTCCCGTCGCTGGTCCAGGCGCCGCTCGTCGCGATGTTTGCGCTCGTCGACGAGAGCGGCAAGATCGTGCAGGAAGGTCGCAAGCAGGTCCCGCCCGCCGCGGCCGGATCGCCGGCCCAGGATTATCAACTGGCGCTGCCCGTGCCGCTCGCGCCAGGCACCTATCGACTCCGCTTCGCGGTCGCCGACGTGGCTGGCAACATTGGCAGCGTGGAGCAGCCCATCAAGGCGACGCTGCCGCATTTCGGCCGCTGCACCGTGAGCGAGCTGTTCACCACATGGTCCGGCGCCGACGACGTGTCGCGGTTTCTGGCGCTCGAGACGCTGCCCGACAGCGCAGAGACGCTCCGCATGTCGATCGAGATCTACCCGGACGACCCGGGCGCGGCCCTGGACGTCATCGTGAAGCTTGCGCTGATCCCCGCCGGCGCGAGCGATCCGATCCTCGAGCGCGAGATCCTGCCGGCGGGCGACGGCGCGACGCGCTCGGCATCGGCATCGCTGCCGACCGGCCAGCTCGCGCCGGGCGCCTATACGATCCGCGCGACGATCGTCGAAGGCGGCGCCGTCACGGGCACCGTGTCCTCGACGATCCGCAAGAAGGCGCCGTCGGCGATCGATCTCATGTCAGCGACTGCCGCACGGCGTCAGTGACCCGGCGCGATTATTCGGGTCGAATCGATAGATGAAGCACGCGCGGGTGGGGTAGAAGTCGCGCAGCTCGCGGTTGGCGTCGCCGCGATCGAGAGCGTACAGCACCGGTCCGTTGACGTCGATGCCGTTGCGCGTGAAGTCATTCGCCGGCATCGCGCGCTCGACGCCAATCGGCGTCGCGACGAAGACGATCGCGTTGGACAGCCCGGCGCGCTCCACCTGTACCTGCAGGTCCATCCGCTCGTGCACCTGGGCGTGGATCGACGAGAGCAGGCCCCCGGCGATCGCGAGATGCGCCGCGACGGTCGCGAAGAAGGCATAGACGAGCCGGCGCCCGCCACGCGGCCGATCGTCGTACCGTGTCGTGCCGAAGATCACCGCGGCCGCGGCAATCACCAGCAACGGGAAGCCGTCGAAGTAGAAGCGCGGGCCGTACTGATTGCCGCCGCGATTGATATACGGATAGAGCCCGAGGACGAGACACGCAAAGCCGGCGCCGACGGCGCCGAGCCTCGTCCCAATCGCGGTCCGGCGCAACGCGACGACGTACGCCAGGAGCAGTCCCGCGGGCGCCCACAGCGCCAGGTCCCACAGGTGCGCGAGCATGAACTCGCCGCCGCGATGCCAGAAACCGGGGGCAAACCAGATCTCGTCGTAACGCTCGACGCCTTCCTTGCTCAACGTGAGTACGCTGCCCGTGAGCGAGTGGTTGTAAATGAGCATGAACGCCAGCGGCGGCAGGGCCCCGGCGACGGCCGCGAGATACTGCCAGCGCCACGGCCGCTCGCGCAGCCGCACGAGCGTCAGCGGTAGAAGGCAGAGTATCGGCGTGTAGTAGCGCGTGATCACGGCCAGGCCCGCCAGCAGGCCAGCGAGCGCCGCGCTCCACGCGTCGCCATCGGCCGCCCGCACCATCGCGAGCATCGCGCCGACAACCAGCAGGGCGCACGCCGTGTGCGAGAAGTAGGACGCGCCGTTCACCAGGAAGAAACCGGACAACGGGAGGATGATGGAGGCGAGCACCGCCGTGGCGGCATCGCTCGTCAGCCGCCGGGCCAGAAGAAACGTGACAATGAACAGTCCCGCGGAGAGGCAGGGGTTGACGATCCACGCCGGCAGACCGACTCGCAGCGCGCCGGCGAGGATGAGCGGCCAGCCGGGCGGGAACACGCTGAAGAGCCGGCCGTTCCGCTCGATGATGTGGTTCGTCTCGAAGAATGCCCGCAGCGCAGGCGGCGGATTGGAGAAACGGCCCGCGAGCAGCGTGTCGGCCTGATACAGGTAGCAATACTCGTCGCCGGAATTGGCGAAGTGGCGCAGGACCCACCAGCCGATGGCAGCGGTCCCGCCGGCGACGAGCGCCGCGCCCACAACAAGGAAGACGCGCGGCCGCGCGGCGCACGTGCGGCCGAATCGCAGGCAGGCGGCGTGCAGGCGTCCGGTTGGTGCCTCGAGTGCCGGGGCCGCGATCGCCAGCACCGCGATCGCGATCCAACCGATCTGAAACAGGCGCCACAGCTCGTCGGCGCGTGCGAGGTACTCGACGAGTCGACGCGGACTTGGCGCGGGAATCAGGTTGAAGAGGAACGTGTCATGGCCGGCCGCGTACTGTGCGGCGACGAACGGGTGGCCTTCCCAGGCGTAGACTCCCTGAAGAATGACGGCCACGACCGCGACGATCACGAGCTGGCGTCCGCTCACGCGCGCGGCAGTCATCACGGCCCGCTACGACTTCTTGTTCAGCAAGTGCATCGCGTTGTACAGGCTGATGTGCAGGGACGTCGCATGCGTTTCAGACGGCAGGTACTCGTAGAAGCAGGCGATGTCCGGACGCGTGGTCCTGATGATCTGCGCCAGCCGCTCGGCGGCGTCCTGCATCTCGCTCGGCTCGTCGGCGACCGAGAGGTAGACCTTGAGGTCGGCGACGCGGTTGCGCGAGAGGTCCGTCTGCGCTTCCTTGAGCAGCGCCTCGCGATTCCACCAGAGGCTCGGACTCACGATGACGTACTGGCTGAAGAGCCGCGGTGTCTGAAGCAGGATCTGGGTCGCGAGCAGGCCGCCGAGCGACTGGCCGATCAGCGTTCGCATCGGATTCGTGCGGTAGTGACTGGTGACGTACGGCACGAGCTCGGTTTCGAGGAAGTCGACGAATCTGGGGAGGTACACGTTGAGCCGGCGATCCTCGTTGAGCGAGATGGAATGGAGGCGAACGACCGACCCGTACTCGAGCGTGGGCGGCTCCTGGGCCGTCAGGTGCCGGCCCGCCACGAGTGCGGCCAGCACGACCGCGACGACGCGCGCACGCATGCCGAGATTCTACAGGCGGCTGCCGGCCCCCCGCTATGATGGGCGGGAGCGTTTCCTGTGCCTTCAGATGACCTTTCGCTGTTATTGCCCGAGTGGCAAGGCTACGGTGTCGACGCGTCCGTCGCGAACGGCGCGCGCCAAATCGCGGGCCTGTTTCCCGCGGCCGCCTTCGTCGAGATCGACGCGCCCGACGCCGAGACACTCACGGTGGAAAGCGGCGTGTTCGGGCTGACCTCGATCGCCGCGCGCGCGCAACGCACGTTGGCGGCCCTCACGGAGCGCCAGCCGCGCCGCATCTTCACCGTCGGCGGAACCTGCGGCGTCGAGCTGGCGCCCGTGTCGTACCTCAACGCCCGCTATCGCGGCGACCTCGCCGTCGTCTGGCTCGACGCGCACGCCGATCTGAACACGCCCGCGTCGTCGCCGAGCGGGCACTTTCACGGCATGGTGCTGCGCACCCTGCTTGGGGCCGGACCGCCGGCGCTCGTCGATCCGCTGCCACGCCGGCTGGCACCGACGCAGATTTTCCTGGCGGGCGCGCGGGACCTCGATCGCGACGAAGTCGCGTTCGTCAGCGACGCGGCCATCTCGCTGCTGCCGCCCGCGGACGCGCTCGTGCCCGATCGCATCGCGGGCCGAATTCGTGCTGGCGGATTCACGCGCGCGTACATCCACCTCGATCTCGACGTCCTCGATCCGATCGAGTTTCCCGACGCGCTGATCAGGACCCCGGGCGGACTGTCGCTCGACAACGTCATTGCCGTCATCGAGCAACTGGCCGGCGAGTTCGAGATCGTGGGCTTCAGCGTGGTGGAGTTCCGCCCGCGCACGGCCGACGGCCTGACCCGCGTCGCGCGTCTGCTCGATCGCTGCGGCATCACGATTGGCGCCCTCGGGGCATCTTGATGCCAGCGTTGTTCGTCTAATTGCTGGGTGCGGCCGCGGGAATGCCGCGATCGGCCCCGGACCACAATGCGTCGCCAGTCGTTTGCCGCCGCTGTCGCCCTGGTTGTCGTGGCCGTCGCACCGCTCGCCGGCCAGCGCAGGCCCTCAAAGGTCGAAGTACCGCCAATCGCGCCCCTCGATCTGCCCGCCATTCTCGACACCTACGCCGCAGGGCACTTCGACGACGCGATCGGCCAGATTTCGCGCGCGGGCGACACCGTGGGCCGCGCGCTGCGGCAGCACTGGAGCGTGGGCGGCGCCGCGTGGATCGCGGCTGACCCGGACCACAGGGCCCAACGCCGGCTGGCGGCCGCGGCGCTGGCGCTCGAAAACGAACACCTGCGCGTCGAACGCGGCGACTGGTCGGTGTCCACTGGATCGCCCGCGTGCGCCGGCGCGTGCGCGCTCGACTGGGCGCAGCGCCAACTCGTCGATCGTGGCGACCCAGACCCCGCGGAGCGCGCGTGGTATCTCGCGGCCGCCGCTCTCGTTGGCGGCGACCGCGATTGGCGGTACCTCGAACGTCCGGCCAACTCGAGGGCCCAGCCTCCCATCCTTGCGGGCCTGATGGATCGCGCCGTCGATCGTCTTCCCGGTGACGCGCCGCTGCAACTGGAGCAGGCGCTGGCCGCCGCCTCACGATTCAGCGTGACGACTGACGGCGATCGATCGAGCACCAACGCACTCCCGCCGGGGCTCATGAGTCGTTTTCCGGCGCTCGCCACGGCTCGCCCGTCGTCGCGGGACGCCGCGGAGGCGATGCTGGCCAGGCTCGTTGACGACCCCGTCGTGGGCGCGGAGGCGCGTGTGCGACTCGGCTACCTGCTCTGGGCGATTGGCGACGACGCGGCTGCGGACGAGCAGTTCGCGCACGCGGCGGCTGGCGCGATGGACGCGGACCTGCGGTATCTCGCCGAGTTCCTGCGCGGCTGGACGGCCATGACGCGCGGCGACGGCCCGGCGGCCGTGCCGCACCTCGAAGCGGCGCTCGCCGCGCGACCGGATTCTCAGTCCGCGGGCGTGGCGCTTTCGGCTTTGATGCTTCAACGCGGCGATGCCGTGCGCGCCGACGCCATGGCGCGCGCGGCGCTTCACGGCCGGCCAGACGACGTCGATCCGTGGCGGGCGTTTCTGTACGGGCACTACCCGCAATGGCCGCAGCGGCTGTCCGAGCTTCGAAAGCAGGTGCACCCGTGAGGAGTCGGGCGGGCATCGTGGGCCTGTCGATGGCGATCGCGACGTCGGCCTTGACGGCGGCGCCGTCTGCGCAGCAGCAGCCATCGTTCCACGCCACGACGACTTCGGTGGCCGTGAGCGTATCCGTCAAGCGCGGCAACAACGTCGTCGCCAACCTGAGAGCGTCGGACTTCGCGCTCACCGACAACGGCGTGGCGCAGACGGTCGAGGCGGTGTCCATCGAGTCCGTGCCGATTGACGCGACGCTCTTCCTCGATACGAGCGGCAGCACGGCGGGGAAGCTCGACGAGATGCGGCGGGACGTGCAGACAATTCTGCAGCAGCTCCGGCCGGGCGACCGCTTCCGGCTCCTGACGATCGGCGACGCGGTCAATGCGCCCGTGGACTGGGTGCCGGCGGGCACGCGCGTGAACGCGTCGTTCGAGGCCGTCGGCGGCATCTCGGTCATTCACGACGCGTTGATGCTGGCCCTCGTTCACAGGGTCGAGCCCGGCCGCCGGCACCTTATCGTCGGCATGACCGATCGCGAGGACTGCGGGAGCGTGATCCCGGCGGCTCTGCTGCTGGACGTGGCCGGCCGGTCGGACGCGGTGCTGCATCTCGTCGATTACTCGGGCGGCGGCGGCGACTCGCACTACCGCGTGCGGTCGTGTACGCCCCGGGCGCGGCCGGACGGCGAAGCGATCATCGCGCAGACTGCCGAGCGGACGGGCGGCGAGCTGCACAAGCCGTCGCGTTTCTTCCGGAGCTCGTCGATTGCCCGCGCGTTCAAGGCCATCTTCGACGACTTCCGGCAGAGCTACGTGCTGCGCTACTCGCCGCGCGGCGTCGCGACGACGGGGTGGCACGCCATCGCCGTGCGGGTCCCGAAGGTCAAGGACGCGACGATTCGCGCGCGCCAGGGTGTACTACGCGGACTGAGTGACGGGCGTCGGGGTCTCCGGCGGTGCTATGATTGCGCCGCGCGCAGGGCGCCGCCGTCCGCGGAAAGGGCTTGCCCACCTGCTCTCGAACACGTCGACGAAGGCCGCGTACCTTCTGGCCCGCTGTGCGGACACGGGCGTGAACAGGAGGTCGTGGTATGTCCGTCCCCCCTCGTCCGTCTGGCCCGTCTCTTGACACCCTTCGTCGTGAAGCCAAGCAGCTGCTGCGCGCGTGTCGCCGAGGCGATCCGGATGCGCTGGTCCGCGTGCGCGCCGCCCTGCCCGCGATGTCGAAACTCGACGATGCCGGCGTCCGTTCGACGATTCGGCTCGCTGACGTCCAGCACGCGATCGCGAGGCAGCGCGGCCACGAGAACTGGGCCGCGCTCAAGCGGCACGACAATCCCGTCGCGCAGTGTCTCGTCGCCGTGCGTGGCGGCGCGCTGGCGCGACTGGCGGCGCGCCTCGCCGAATTTGCGCCCCTCGTCCACGAGAGCCTCCACGTCGCGGCCGCCCTTGGCAATCGCCAGGCGCTCGACGCGCATCTCGCCCGCGGCGGGTCGAGTGTCGCGGTCGAGCACGACGGATGGACGCCGCTCGCGTACGTGTGCGCGTCGCCTCTGCATCGGCTGAGCGCGCGCCATTCGTCTGCGTTGCTCGAGTGTGCGGAGGTCCTGCTCGACGCCGGCGCCGATCCGGACGCGACGACGATGTCGGACCCGACCTCAGGTGCGCTGCCGATTCCGCTGCTTGGACGGGCGCTGCTCGCGGGCAACCGGCCCGTGGCCGTTCTGCTGCAGCGGCGCGGCGCAGGCGAATCGCCGGCCCTGCGCGAGGTCGTGACGACGAGGATGCGCGAGGTCGCGAGGTCGTTTCCCCTGGCAGACGTCGTCCAAGACTACTTCCGGCGCCCGGAGATCCGCGAGGCCATGCAGCGCGCCGCAGATGACTGGCGTGCGCAGCACGGTCTGCCACCGGGACACTTCATGCCCCTCGATCTGCGCGAGTTGCATCGGCCGAAGCTGCCGGCCCTGCCCGGCGTCAACGGCCTCCTAGCGCTGGTTGCGAGCCGCACGGATCTCGACGTGGACACACCGCATGTGGCGCACCGGCTCGTGCGGTCGGCCCCTGTCGCGCTCGTGGAGATGGCGCTCGATCGCGGCCTCGATCCGAACGCGCGCGACGCGTCCGGGCGGACGTTGATCGCGGAGGCCGTTCGTGCCGGCAACGTCCCGGTCGCCGACCTGCTCCGGGCGCGGGGCGCCGACGAGGCGAGCGTGTCGCTGATCGATCGCTGGCTCGGTGCCTGTAGGAGGCTCGACGAGGCAACCGCGCGCGCGATTGCTGCAACCGATCCGGGCTTTGGCGGTCGCTTCGGCGCGGGCGACTTCGACGTGCTCGTTGATGCGGCCGTGACGGCAAACGGATCGCTCGCGCGTGTGCTGCTCGATGCCGGCATGCCGCCCGACGGCCTGAATGCGGGCGGCGCGACGGCGCTGCACCACGCCGCATGGCACGGTCATGTCGAGATCGTACGGCTGCTGCTCGATCACGGCGCGACGGCAGGTATTCGCGACGCGTTGTACGCCGCGCGGCCGATCGACTGGGCGATCGACGGCGCCACGCATTGCCGCGACGCCGACGATGACTACCACGCCGTACGCACCGAGCTGGAGCGCGCCAGTCGGGATCAGTAGCGCATCAGCGCGGGCAGTTGACGCGCGGGACGTGGGAATTTCACCAAAGGCCAAGGGTTATTCCAAGCGCCGAGCCTCCGGCATATCGGGGCGCGGGAGGCTCTCATCTCGAATCGCCGATACCGCACGCGTTGAAGCGCACCGGTCCGTTCGGCAGCAGACTTGCACACAGAGCGCCCGGCATGCCTACCGCCTTCCCGCGATGGCTCGCTGTGGCGGTCCTGCTGGTCGTCTCCGGCACGCTGCTGGTGGTACGCGCGCAGCCGGCCAACGGCACGTACGGGATCGAGTTGCGCGGCGCCGGCGACGGCTCGCGGATCGAAGCGCGCGTCGGCCCTGACACCGCGCAGACCGAGACCTCTCGTACCGCGACGGTCGTGTCGAAGTCGCCTCAGCCGTTCACGGTGAAGTGGTCCGCTGGCGAAGTCAGCGTGACGATCGGTGGACAGGCCGTCCGCTATCCGGCGGCCTGGAAGGTCGGCAACGCCGTGCGCATCTCGGCGCACGGCGGCGTACGGGCGTCGATCGCCGTCCTGGGCGGCAGGCGCGTCGACAAGCGCATCGCGGGCACTGCAGCGGCGACCGGCACGAGCGAGTTGGTCATCTCTGGTGGGTACCTGACGAAGAGCTGGACGCTCGACGGCGCGATCGACTGGCCCGACGAGCCGACACCGGCCGACGCCGTGATGGTGACGACGACCATTCAGGATCCGCCGGCAGTCGGCGAGGACCCGAAGAACAGGCTGACGTTCACCAGCGGGATCGCCGATCCGTTCGTTTTTTCCCCGCCGAGCGGGATCTCCCGCCGACAACCAAAGGGTCCTCCCCCGCAGCCGACACTGACCTGGACCGGTAACGCACAAGCTCAGGACTCAAGGAAGTGGAGCGTCGCGGCCAACTGGGATCCGGAGGGCGTGCCGCAAGCGGGCGACATCCTGGAGTTTCCCAAGAAGGGCAATCAAACGGCGACCATCAACGATCTACCGGACGACCCGGCGCTCGGCGGAATCATCGTCTCGGGCCCTTCGTACGAACTCAGCGGAAAGGGCTTGAAGCTCGCGGCAGACAGCGTGTCGCAGATCCTGGACGAGTTCAGAGTCGACAGCCTCGAGGGCAGCGGGACGATCGAGCTCGGCGGCGGAACCGTTTTCACCGTCGGACCGAGGAGCGGCACCCCCTTGAAACCCTCCACGACGTTCAGCGGCAATTTGGAGGGCGGGAACGGGGCTGAACTTGTCAAAGACGGGCAGGGCACACTGATCTTTGCTGGCGTGGCCAACATCGAGCTGGTGACCGTTGACGCCGGCTCCTTCGCCCTTGCGGATGGCGCAAGGGTGGGCGCTCTCAGTGTGCAGAATGGCGCCGGAAGCTTCGGCGGCCCCCCAGGCACGGCCTACAGTGGCAACTTCGAGATCGACAATACGGACTACCTCGAGACAATCGGCCCGGGAGGACACGGGCTGCTCAAAGTCACGGGAGGCGTCCACATCAGCGATCAAGGCACCACGACACTGAGAGTGAATGTCGCCGCCGGGTACGTGCCGCCGGCCGGAACCCCGATCATCATCATCCAGAACGATGGCACCGATCCGGTGGTGGACTCTCCAAATAACGTCTTCCGGGATACGGACAACAGACGGTTGAACGAAGGTGACACCTTCACCGCGAACGGCGTGACGTTCCGGATCAGCTACCAGTGTAATGCGGAGAAGGTGCCGGCAGCTTGCGATGGCACCGGCAATGACATCGGCTTCTTTCCGACCTCAGGCGCCCCCGTCCGTCCCGATCTCACGATCGCGAAGACGCACACGGGAAACTTCACGCAGGGCCAGACTGGCGCGACGTACACGATCACGGTGACCAACTCTGGCAATGGGCCGACGACGGGCGTGGTCACGGTGACAGACGTGCTGCCCAGCGGCCTCACGGCTGCGACCATCTCCGGGACGGGTTGGGGCTGCACGTTGTCGACCCTCACCTGCACCCGCGGCGACGTCCTCGCCCCGAACGCCAGCTTTCCACCGCTCACCTTGACAGTGACGGTCGCGGGCAATGCTCCACCGGGCGTCGTCACCAACACGGGGACGGTCTCGGGCGGCGGCGAGACCAATACAACGAACAACACGGCGACGGACATGACGACGATCGGCGCGGGAGCCGATCTGACGATCGACAAGGCACACACCGGAAACTTCACGAGAGGGCAGACCGGGACGTACACGATCACGGTGAGAAATGCGGGCGCGGTGGGCACGAGCGGCAGCATCACGGTGACCGACGCGCTGCCCGCCGGTCTCACGGCCACTGGCCTGAGCGGATCGGGCTGGAACTGTACGCCGGGAACGTTGACCTGCACTCGGAGCGACTCGATCGGCGCCGGCGCGAGCGCGCCACCGCTGACGCTGACGGTGACGGTCGCGGCCAATGCGCCGGCGAGCGTCACCAACACCGCGACGGTCTCGGGCGGCGGCGACACCAACACTACGAACAACAGCGACGCCGACCCCACCACGATTCTCGGCGGGCCCGATCTCACGATCGCGAAGACGCACGCGGGCAACTTCACGCAAGGCCAGACGGGCGCGACCTACGCGATCGCGGTGACCAACTCCGGGACTGCGGTGACGAGCGGTGCGATCGCGGTCACCGACGCGCTGCCCGGCGGCCTCACGGCCACGGCGCTCGCCGGCGCCGGCTGGACGTGCACGTTGTCTCCGCTCTCGTGCACGCACCCCGGCCCGATCGGCGCCGGTGCGAGCGCGCCGCCGCTGACGCTGACGGTGACCGTCGCGGCCAACGCGCCCGCGAGCGTCACCAACACGGCGACGGTCTCGGGTGGCGCCGAGACCAACACGACCAACAACACGGCGACCGACGCCACGACGATCGGCGCGGGGCCCGATCTGACCATCACGAAGGCGCACACGGGGAGCTTCGTCCAGGGCCAGACCGGGGCCACCTACACGATCATCGTCACCAATTCGGGCGGCGCGGGGACGACGGGCACCCTCACCGTCGCCGACTCGCTGCCCGCCGGCCTCACGGCCACGGCGCTCGCCGGCACCGGCTGGACCTGCACTGTGGCGCCGCTCTCGTGCACGCGCACCGAGCCGATCGCCGCCGGCGCGAGCGCTCCGCCGCTGACGCTCACGGTCAACGTCGCGAACAACGCACCTGCGACTGTCACCAACACGGCGACGGTCTCGGGCGGCGGCGAGACCAACGCGACGAACAACACGGCAACGGACGTCACGACGATCGGCGCCGGGCCGGATCTGACCATCAGGAAGACGCACGCGGGCAGCTTCACGCAGGGCCAGACGGGCGCCACCTATACGGTCACCGTCATCAACTCCGGCGGAGCGGCCACGACCGGCACGATCACCGCGGCCGACGCGCTGCCTGCTGGCCTCACGGCCACCGGCCTGAGCGGATCGGGCTGGAACTGCACGCTGGGGACGCTGACGTGCACGCGCGGCGACCCGATCGCTCCAGGCGCGAGCGCGCCGCCGCTGACGCTGACAGTGACGGTCGCCGCCAACGCGCCCGCGAGCGTGACCAACACCACGACGGTCTCGGGTGGCGGCGAGAGCAACACGACGAACAACACGGCAACGGACGTCACGACGGTCGGCGCGGGGCCCGATCTGACGATCGCGAAGACGCAGGCAGGCGGCTTCACGCAGGGACAGACCGGCGCGACCTACACGATCACCGTCACCAACTCCGGAAACAGTCCGACCAGCTCATCGGTCACCGTCACGGACTCGTTGCCCGACGGCCTCACGGCCACGGGCCTGAGTGGATCGGGCTGGAACTGCACGCTGGGAACGTTGACGTGCACGCACGGCGACTCGATCGCCGCCGGCGCGAGCGCGCCGCCGCTGGCGCTGACGGTCAACGTCGCGGCCAACGCGCCCGCGAGCGTCACCAACACCGCGACGATCTCCGGGGGCGGTGACGTCAACCCGGCCAATAACACGGCGACCGACGCGACCACGATTGGCTCCGGGCCCGATCTCACGATCGCGAAGACGCACACAGACCACTTTTCGCAGGGCCAGACGGGCGCCACCTACACGATTTCAGTAAGGAACGCTGGCGGGGCGGGAACGTCGGGGGCGATCACGGTCACCGACGCGCTGCCGAGCGGCCTCACCGCCACGGCGTTCACCGGCTCGGGCTGGACCTGCACCTTGTCGCCTCTCGCGTGCACGCACGGCGATGCAATCGCCGCCGGCACCGGCGCGCCCGCGCTGACGCTGACGGTCGATGTCGCTCCTGATGCGCCAGCGAGCCTGACCAACACGGCAACGGTCTCGGGCGGCGGCGACGTCAACGCGGGCAACAACACGGCGGCCGACCCGACCACGATCGGCGCCGGACCCGACCTGACGATCGCGAAGACCCACGCGGGCAATTTCACCCAGGGCCAGACCGGCGCGACCTACACGATCACCGTGACCAACGCGGGAAATACGCCGACGAGCGGGACGGTGACGGTCACCGACACCTTGCCGGCCGGCCTGACGGCGACAGGTCTGAACGGAACGGCCTGGAGCTGCACCGTGGCGCCCCTCGCGTGCACCTACGGCGATCCACTCGCTGCCGGCGCCGTCGCACCCACGCTCACGCTGACGGTCGATGTGGCTCCCAACGCGCCCGCGAGCGTCACCAACACCGCGGCGGTTTCCGGTGGGAGCGACGTCAACCCGGCCAACAACACGGCGACGAACATCACCACGATTGGCGCGGGGCCCGATCTGACGGTCACCAAGACGCACCCGGGCAACTTCACCCAGGGCCAGATCGGCGCGACCTACACGATCGCGGTCACCAACTCCGGAAACAGTCCGACCAGCTCGCCGGTCACCGTCACCGACACCTTGCCCGGTGGCCTCACCGCCACGGGCCTGAGTGGATCGGGCTGGAACTGCACGCTGGGGACGTTGACGTGCACGCACGGCGACTCGATCGCCGCCGGCGCGAGCGCGCCGCCGCTGACGCTGACGGTCAACGTCGCGGCTACCGCGCCCGCGAGCGTCACCAACACCGCGACGATCTCCGGGGGCGGCGACGTCAACCCGGCCAACAACACGGCGACCGACCTCACCAGCATCACTCCCGTGGCTCTCGTGCCTGATCTCAGAGTCACCAAGTCCCACGCTGGCGATTTCTTCGTCGGCCAGCAGGGCGCGACGTACACGGTGTCGGTAACCAATGCCGGCACCGGGCCCACGTCCGGCGACGTGACCGTCGAGGATCCCGTGCCACAGGGCCTGACGCCCGTATCCGGCAGCGGCCCCGGATGGACCTGTGCGGTCGAGGCGCAAACGGTCGCATGCCATCGCAGCGACGCCCTTGCTCCGACACAGACGTATCCCGCGCTCACGATCACCGTCAACGTCGGGCCCGTTGCGCTGACGACGACCAACATCGCAACCGTCAGCGGCGGTGGAACCCAGCAGCCAAGTCCGTCGCCTCCAGACCCGACGACGATCGCAGGCCGGCCCCAGCTCACGATCATCAAGTCCCATCCCGACCCGGTCGTCCAGGGAGAGCGCGGCTTGCCGTTCAGTCTGCTCGTCTCGAACAACGGCACCGGACCGACCACGGGGACCGTCACTGTGACGGACCTGTTGCCCGCGGGCCTGGCCGTGGCCGATGCCGCCGGATCGGGCTGGAACTGTGGCATCGCCGCGGCGACGGCGACCTGTTCGCGGAATGACGTGCTCGCTCAAGCGCAAAGCTATCCCGTGATTCAGATTCGGGCGGACGTCGCGGCCGATGCGGCCTCCACGGTGAACGAAGCGGCCGTCAGCGGCGGCGGCGACACGACGCCGGATGACAACGTCGCGCGCGACTCTGTGCCCATCTCGCCCGCCGGTCAGCCCAATCTCATCCTCACGAAGGAGCACGACGGCGATTTCACTCAGGGTCAGCAGGGCGCCGCGTACCGGCTGCGCGTCGCCAACGTCGGCCAGGCGCCGACGGTGGGGCTCGTGACGGTGACCGACAACCTTCCGGCCGGTCTGACGCCGACGTCGGCGTCCGGATCCGGCTGGGCGTGCACGATGGTTTCGCAGAGCGTCACCTGCACGCGCAGCGACGGGCTCGCACCCGGCGCCTCGTTTCCGTTGATTGTTCTCGTCGTGAACGTCGCCGCGAATGCGACCAATCTCGTCAACGTCGCGAGCTTGACCGGAGGGGGCGACCAGACGGCGGTAGACAACATTTCGACCGACGAGACGCACGTCGTCGCACGGGCGCCCGATCTTTCCGTCGCCAAGCGGCATGCCGATCCGTTCCTCGCCGGTCAGCAGAGCGCCTTGTACCACATCACGGTCACGAACACCGGCACAGGGCCGACCGTCGGCGAGGTGGTCGTCGTCGATCCCGTGCCCGCGGGGTTGACGCCGGTCTCGGCAAGCGGCAGCGGCTGGTCCTGCGCTGTGGCAGCACGAACGGTGACGTGCCGCAGAAGCGACAGTCTGGCGCCTGGCGCGTCGTTCCCGGACATCACCCTGCTCGTCAACGTGGAGCCCAACGCGTCGAATCTGACCAACGTGGTCTCGGTGAACGGCGGCGGCGACTCGACCCCGGACAACAACACCGACAGCGACAACACCAGCATCAACGTGTCGCCCGACCCGACGATCTCACTCAGCCGCTCGACGCCGCTCGTCGTTCTTCAAGACGCAGAGTACCAGGTGGTCGTGACCAATCTCGGCCCCGGCCTGCTCGGCGGCCAGACGGACGTCGAGACGGTGCTTCCCGCTGAGCTCGCGCCCCTCTCCGCGCTGGGCGACGGGTGGTCGTGCAGAATCGACGGTCAGCGCCTCCTTTGCACGCGCATCGGACAGTGCCTACCGAACAACGCCTTCTCGACGATTCGGGTCCGCACGCTCGTGCGTCAGGGTCCCACGGCGATCACGGTGACCGCGAAGGTGGCGAACGACGCCGACAGCAATCTCGACAACAACGTCGCCGTGAACACCAGTGACAGTGTGCTGCCGGCGTCCAGTGTGTCGATCGTCCAGAGGACAACGACGCCGCGTGTGGAAATCGGCGGCGTCGCGGCCTACGAGATCGACGTGACGAACACGGGCGAGTCGATCCTTCTCAATGCCGTCGTCCACGATCTCCTGCCTCGGGGGTTCGTGCTCGTCAAGTCATCGACGGCGCTGCGATCGGCGACTCGCACGCGGCAGACGGCGCCGTCCGACATCGGCGACGGCAACATCGACTGGCCCATCGAGTCGCTCGCGCCGGGGGAGACGGTGACTCTCCTCTATCAGGCGATCGTCGGCGCAGGCGCCCGCTCCGGTCCGCAGGACAACCGGGCGACGGTCGACGCGACAGGTCCGCTCAATGCAAAGATCACCGCCGGACCGGCGGTCGCGACCGTCGAGGTCACGACCGAAGTCTTCACGATGCTCCAGGCGCTCGTCGGCCGCGTGTTCGAGGACGTCGACGACAACGGCCTCTTTGGGGGCGGCGATCGCCCGATCGCGAACGCGCGCGTCATCACATCGACCGGCCAGGCGGCGCTGACCGATCCGGCGGGCATGTACAACATTCCCTCCATTGGTTCGGGAACGGTGGCGGTCTCGCTCGATCGCGACACGATTCCCGCGGGACTCACCGTCGACGACGGCCCCGGCGGGCGCTCCTGGACGAGGATGCTGAGAACGCCGATCGGCGGCGGCACGCTGCTCACGCAGAACTTCCCGTTGCGTCGTGCGGCGGGCGCCGCGACGACCGCCACGATCCCGACCACGCCGCCTGATGCCGCGGACGTCAATCGCGTGCCCGACGATCCAGCGGCCGGGAACATTCCGCCTCGGCGTGACTACGAGACGCGGCAGGGATCGAGTCTGTTCATCGGCCTTGGCGAGGTCTCGTTCGGCCGCGCCGCCCAGGAGTTCGAGCTGTTCCAGAAGGACAAGGACGCGTGGGCCACCGGCAGCGTCTTCTATCAAGGAACCGTCGGCTCGCCGAAAAATCAATTGACGTTTGCCGCCGACAGCCGGCGCCGGCTGAACGGCACGACCGATCGCGACCGGCTCTTCGAGCTCGATCCCAACGACCGGATGTACCCGCTGTTTGGCGACGCCTCGCGGCGGCAGGAATTCGCGACGGCGAACAGCAAGGTCTTCGCGCGGCTCGAGCGAGGCGCGTCGCATGTGATGTGGGGTGATCTCGTCGGTGATCTGCCGTCGAGCGCCACGGACGGCGGCCGCTGGACCTCCTACCAGCGGCACCTGACGGGCGTCGAAGTTCGCGTCGCCGATGCAAAGGGCGACCATGTGACGCTGCGCGGCGCGCAGCCCGAGACCGCGTACGCGCGCGAAGTCTTCGCCGGCGGGCAGCTCGGGCTGATCACACTGGGTCACATCGAGGTGCTGCAGGGAACTGAGACGGTCGCGCTCGAAGTGCGCGATCGGCGCCTGCCCGATCGGTTGCTCGAGCGCGACGTGCTCGCTCGCGGCGTCGACTATCAGCTCGAGCCGGGCTCGGGCACGCTGTTCCTGCAACGCAACGTGAGCGGCCTCGATCCTCAGCTGAACCTCGTGCAGGTCGTCGTGACGTACCAGTACCAGAATCAGGGACTCGACCACATGGTGTTCAACGGCCGCGCGGCCGGCACGTACCGGAGCATCCAGGGTGGCATGACGTTCTTCACCGAAGAGGGCGTGGACAACGCTCGGTTCACGGTTGCCGGCCTCGATCTCGTCCAGTCGCTGCCGCACGGCGGGCGATGGCGGCTCGATCTCCCGTACAGCCACGGCACGCCGAACGTCGCCGCCAGCGTGGACACCCGGCCGGTCGACGCAGGCAGCAACACGGACGGCTTCGCGATCCAGGCCGACGTCGAACAACCCGTTGAATTCTGGTCCGGCGTGCTGCGCGCCAGCTTCCTGCACGCCGACGACAACTTCCGCAACCCGTTCAGCGCGACGATTACCCCGGGTGCGGGCTACGCCAACGCGTCCGCCGAGCTCTCGCCATGGACGCCCACGCGCATTCGCTTCGGCGGAGCGTACCGAGCGCTACAACACCACGAGCGTCGACGCGACCCGCACGACGCTGTCCGCCGAATGGGCCCAGACGATGGGCGGCCACGTGACGCTCAAAGGCGGCTACGACGGCCGGTCGCTCGACCAGAGCGGCACCGACCTCAACTCCGGGCTCTTTACCGCGCAGGCCCTGGTCACGGCCGGCGATCGTTTCCAGGCGAGGATCGGCCGCGAGCAGAACGTCAAGGACGACACCGATCCGACCTATCCGAACCAAACGACGCTCGGGGCGCGCTGGAAGATCAAGCAGGACACGTCGCTTTTCTACACGCAACGCATCTCCGACTCGGCGATCGTCCCGGTCGGCGACTACGCGACAACAGGGTTTTCCGAGCTGGGGACCAAGGGCGAGCTGAACGTCGGCGTCGAATCCCATGTGCAGGACAACACGCAGCTCACGAGCGGGTACCGCGTCGAGCAAGGCATCAACGGGCCGGATGCGTACGCGATGATCGGCGCGCTCACGCATGTGAAGCTCGGCCGCGGGCTTGGCACGAGCTTCGGCCTCGAGCACGGCCAGCTCGTCAGCGGTCAGGACGACAGCTACACAAGCGGATCGCTCGCTGTCGATTGGCTGCCCTCGAATCGCTTCAAAGCCACCACGCGGTACGAGGGGCGCGATCGGAGCGGATACGCGAGCCTGTTCACGGCCGGGGCCGCCGCCCGACTCTACGCCGGATTCACCGGACTCGCGCGCATTCAGTGGACGAGCTCGGATCAGACGACCGTTGGCGACGCGAAGGCGGTCCTCGCCGCGCTCGCGCTTCGTCCGTCCACGAATGATCGACTCGGATGGCTGCTCTCCTATCAATTCGTCGATCGTGGTCTGCTGCTGCCGACTGTCGCGCCGGGCCGCGATGCCAGCGGCTGGCGCCATCTGCTCTCGACCGACGGCTACGCGGAGCCGATGCAGTGGCTCGAGCTCCATGGCAAGTTCGCGTGGCAGCGAACGGATGACCTCGTCGGGCTCTCGACCGACACGTATCTCTGGCAAGGACGCGCACAGGTGATGGTGTCGAAGCGGTTCGACGGCGCGCTCGAGCAGCGCTACATCTGGCAGCCGGCGTCGGACTCGCACCGCAACGGCACGGCACTCGAGCTCGGCTTCTGGCCCATCGCCGACGCGCGCGTCGCCCTCGGGTACAACTTTCACGACACCCGCGACCCGTACGGCCGCGACCTCCAGGGGCGGGACCAGGGCGTCTACCTCACGCTGTCGACGAAGCTCTCGTACCTCTTTGACCTCTTCGGTAGCCGCCCGCCGGTGGCGGCCGAGCGGCGCTAGTCATGGCCGTGCGCGCCGCGCGGCAGCGCGACCCGTAGCGGCGAAGGTCGCGTGCTATCGTGACGAATGGCTCTGGATCTGCTCGTCTTCGGCCCGCATCCCGACGACATCGAAATCGGACTCGGGGGCACGATCGCGCGCCACACCTCCGCCGGCCTCTCCGTCGGTCTCTGTGATCTGACGGCAGGTGAGCTTGGCAGCAACGGCACGCCCGTCGAACGCCGACGCGAAGCGGACGAGGCCGCGGAGGTGCTTGGCGTCCGGTGGCGGGAGAATCTCGCGTGGCCCGACGGCGGCATCGCCGGGACCGACGTGCAGGTGCGCTCGGCCGCGGCGCTGGTTCGCGCGCACCAGCCGCGTGCGATTGCCGTGCCGTACTGGCAGGATCGCCATCCGGATCACCGCGCCGCGAGCGCCGTGCTCGACGACGCGGTGTTCAAGGCGGGCCTGCGCCGGTTCGACGCGCCGGGCCCGGCGTGGCGTCCTGAGTGGGTCTGCTACTACTTCATCAACGACGGCGCGTCGCCTTCGTTCGTCGTGGACGTCTCGGCCGCCTACGAGACGAAGCGGCGCGCGCTGGCCTGCTACCGCAGTCAGTTCATGCCGGCCGATCACGACGCCGTCGCGACGCGGCTGTCGTCACCGACCTTTGCCCGGCTGATCGAGACGCGCGACGGCCAGTTCGGCGCGCTCGCCGGCGTCGCGTTCGCCGAAGGCGTCGTCGTTCGCGAGCCCATTGCGCGCGCGTCGCTGCTCAAGTCGCAGCCATGAGAGTCGGGATCGTCTGCTACGCATCGGTGGGCGGCAGCGGCGTCGTCGCGACCGAGCTGGCGCATGCGCTCGCGGGCCGCGGTCACGAGGTCCACCTGATCAGCAGCGAGCCGCCGTTTCGCTGGCGCGACGGCGTGCCCGGCCTCTCGTTCGAGCGCGTCCAGGTCCCCGACTACCCGCTGTTTCGCGAGCCCCAGTACCTGCTCGCGCTGACGAACACGCTCGTGCGGGTATCGCGCGCGCGGCAACTGGACCTCATCCATGCGCATTACGCCGTGCCGCACGCGACGGCCGCCTACCTGGCCCACCAGATTCTGACGACGACCTGCCGCGCGATCGCGCCTCGGACGGTCACGACACTGCATGGCACGGACATCACGCTCGTGGGCAGCGACGCCTCGTACGCCGACGTCGTCGCGTTTTCGATCGAGCGGTCGCACGGCGTGACCGCAGTATCGAAGAGCCTGGCGGAGGACACGATGCAGGCGCTCGGGGTCACGCGCGACATCCGCGTGATTCCGAACTTCCTCGATTGCGGCGTCTATCGCCGGAGACCGGCTGCCAGCGTCGATCTGCCGCGCCCGCTCGGGGCGGGCGAGTCGCTGGTGCTGCACGTGTCGAATCTGCGTCCCGTGAAGCGCGTGGATCACGTGATTGAGGTCTTTGCGCGGATCAGCCAGCACGTGCCGGCACGGCTGGCCGTGATTGGCGACGGCCCCGAACGCGAGGCCGCGGCGCGGCTGGCGGCCGACCTCGGCGTCGCCGACCGTGTGCACTTCATCGGCGAGCAGCTCGACCTGGTCTCCTGGCTGTCGTCGGCCGACCTGCTGCTGTTGCCGTCGGCCCAGGAAAGCTTTGGCCTGGCGGCGCTCGAAGCGATGGCCTGCGAAGTTCCGGTCGTCGCCTCGCGTGTCGGCGGCTTGTCCGAGGTCATCGACGACGGCCGGACGGGTTTTCTCTGCGAGATGAACGACCTCGACGGGATGGCCGCGCGTGCCGTCGACGTCCTGCGCGACCGACGACTTGCGGCCGCCATCGGGACGGCGGCGGCCGACCACGTGCACCGCCAGTACTGCACCGGGACGGTCGTGCCGCAGTACGAGGCGTACTACGCCGACGTGCTCGCGCGCTGAACCAGTCAGCGTCGGGTCGCCGGCGCAAGGCCGTGCGCGCGCAGATCGCGAATCGTGCGCGCGAAGACGCGCGTGTCACCCGTGCCCGCGGCGACGACGAGGGCGCCTTCGATCCGTACGACGAGATCCTCGGCGCGCGCGCGGGCCTCGGTGTGGGACAGACCTGACCCGACGCCGAGGGCCTCGACGGCGTCGATCCACGTGCGGAACGCTCGACCGAGGGGGCGCTTGAAGCGTCTGGCGTCCACGCTCGCGCACAGCCGCTCCAGCAGGCACGCCTGCCCGCCGCCCTCGTAGAACCGATCGATCACGTCGAGCATCCGGTCGAACTTCTTCGCCGGCAAGTCGTCGCTCCGCATCGGCGCGAACAGCGCGGCTTCCAGGCTCCGCTCGAGGTGCGCCAGGACCTCGACCGCGATCTCTTCCTTGCCGCCGGGAAAGTGGTGATACAGGCTCGACTTGCCGAGCCCGGTCGATGCCGAGATGTCGGCGAGCGACGCGCCGTCGAAGCCCTTCGCGCGGAAGAGCGCCATCAGGCGGTCGAGCATTTCCGTGCGGGTCAGCAGGGCAGCGGGCATGGACCTTCCTTAGCTGGCGCGCGCCGGCGGGTTGAACGGCGACGGATCGAGCCGCTCCCAGCGCACGTCGGGCGGCAGGTCGAATTGTACCCACTCGCGCACGGCGAATTCCCAGTAGCGGCGCGTGCCACCCGTGGGGTGATCAACATGCTCCGTCTCGAAGTCGATCCGGGCAGAGCCGGACATGGCCAACGCCCGGCCCGCGTCGAAATCCACGACCGTCAGACTCGCACGAGGATCGACGGCGTAGTTGCCGAGAGTCATGAACATGCTGTTCCCGTGGTAGTCGGGCAGCCGCAAGGTCGTGGCGTCGATCACGCGCATGAATCCGGGCTCGCCGCCGCGATGTGAGGCATCGAGCCCGCGAGCGGGATGCACGCTGCCGACGAACGCCGTATCGGCTAGCTCGATCGTCGCGCGCCGGACGTCGTCAACCGCGCGGCCGCGCTGGACCGGCGTCCCAGCTGTCCGCACGCCCGGCGCGGTACTCGCCTCGTACGCTCGGCGGCGCTGGATGTACTTGGGACAGTTCGGCACGCTTTCGCGTACGACGACGACGATCTCTCTGGCAGACATCGCCTCGACCTCTCCGTTGACGCGCAGCCGTCGTCGCGACTCGAACTCGAGCGCGAGCAGTCCCACCGCACGGCCGGGCGCAAGCCAGCCAATCGCCGGATCGTGCGGCGCGCTCAACAGCAGGTCGCGGTCGATGGTGACACGACGGCCGTCCGGACTCTGAACGAAGCCCGGCCGGCCGATCCAGACCGACGTCCAGAGATCTCCGTCGTCGTCGGCGACCGTCACGGCGAGCAGACGCTGGCGTGCCAGGAACGGTCGCGCGCCCGGGACGATGACGGTCGAGATGGCGCTGCCGTGGCGGCGCGCCTGATCGCGCTCGCCGGTGCGCGTCTGCACCGCGATCTCGCCCTCGTGAAACGGTTCCACGCTGAAGGCGTCGTCGGCCATCGAGCCCTCCACGGCGTCGCGCCTGACCTTAGAACGTCAGCACCGTGTAGCCGTTCGAGACGTAGGCCTCGAGGCTGGGCAGGCCCGATGTGCCGGGCACCGCGTTCGCGGTGAGCAGGGGCACGCCGCGACGCTCCGCATCGCCGCGCGCGCCGAAGATGTCCGCGCAGCCGGAGGACACGCCGGCGACCCGGTCGGCGACGGCCTGGTAGACGGCGTGCGCCGGGTGGCTGGGATCCGCGAGCAGGCCGATCCAGCGGGTGCCGGTGCCCTGGAACACGATCTGGACGTCGCGCTGCTTCTGCTTGAAATCGTAGGCGGCAGACAGCGCGTTGAAGACGCGGCCGAGGGCTTCCTCGCCGCCGTTGGGATCGGCGAGGACGACGATGGCGGTGGGGGCGGTCTGGGTCGAGGGCATGAGCGATCTCCTTGTGGCGGCCGCGCGGGGCGGCGTGTGAACCGAACGTTCGGTACAATACCGCACGGCCGCACCCCGTGTCAAGCCGCCCCGGTGGCCGCTACCCTTTCTGGCCCTTGCCCTTCGGCAGCTGTGGCAGGGCCGAGCCCGTCCCGGGGGAGAGCAGTCCGGCTTTCGTGTAGATGCCGATCTTCTCCCGCGTGTCCGTGATGTCCAGATTCCGCATCGTCAGCTGCCCGATGCGATCCTGCGGCGTGAACTCGCCCTCGCCCTTTTCCATCGTCAGCCGCTCGGGCTTGTAGGTGAGGTTCGGGCTCGCCGTGTCGAGGAGCGAGTAGTCGTTGCCGCGCCGCAGCTCGACCGTGACTTCGCCCGTGATCGCGCGCGCGACCCAGCGCTGCGCCGACTCGCGCAGCATCATCGCCTGCGAGTCGAACCAGCGGCCCTGATAGAGCAGCCGCCCGAGCTGGCGGCCGTTCTCGCGGTACTGCTCGATCGTGTCCTCGTTGTGGATGCCGGTGACGAGCCGCTCGTAGCCGATGAAGAGCAGCGCCATGCCCGGCGCTTCGTAGATGCCGCGGCTCTTGGCCTCGATGATGCGGTTCTCGATCTGATCGCTCATCCCGAGGCCGTGGCGGCCGCCGATGCGGTTCGCTTCGTCCATCAGCGCGACCGGATCGGTGAACGTCATGCCGTTCAGCGCGACCGGCGATCCCTCCTCGAACCGAATCGTCACCGTCTCCGGCTTGACGACGACGTCGTCCCGCCAGAAGGCGACGCCCATGATCGGCTGCACGATCTTGATGCCGGTGTTGAGGTGCTCGAGATCCTTCGCCTCGTGCGTCGCGCCGAGCATGTTCGAGTCGGTCGAGTACGCCTTCTCGACGCTCATCTTGTAGGCGAAGCCGTGCCGGATGCGAGGTACTCCGACATCTCCTTGCGGCCGCCGAGCTCGTCGATGAACGCCTGGTCGAGCCACGGCTTGTAGATCTTCAGGCTCGGGTTGGCCAGCAGGCCGTAGCGGTAGAACCGCTCGATGTCGTTGCCCTTGAACGTGCTGCCGTCGCCCCAGATGTTGACGTCGTCTTCCTTCATGGCGGCGACGAGCATCGTGCCGGTGACGGCGCGGCCGAGCGGCGTCGTGTTGAAGTAGGGCACGCCGGCCGTCGAGATGTGGAACGCGCCGCACTGCAGCGCGGCGATGCCTTCGAGCACGAGCTGGCGCCGGCAGTCGACGAGCCGCGCCTCCTCGGCGCCGTAGAGCTTCGCGCGCCGCGGGATCTCGTCGTAGTCCGGCTCGTCGGGCTGGCCGAGGTTGGCGGTGTAGGCGTACGGAATCGCGCCGCGCTGGCGCATCCAGTGCAGCGCGGCGCTCGTGTCGAGGCCGCCGGAAAACGCGATGCCGACGCGCTGGCCGGCCGGGAGTGATTGGAGGATGGTCGCCACGGTTTCAGCCCAACAGTGTAGGCGATTGGGCGTCTCAGTGGCGCTACCATAGCGTGACTGCGACAACGAGGAGCCACCCATGCGTCTGGTCAGTCCTGTTGCCTGTCTGCTGACGATTGCGATCTCGGTCTTGGCGCCGATAGACCCTGCCGCCCAGGCCCCGACGCCGACGTCGGCCGGCCCGTTCGATTCGCTGCACTTTCCGCGACATCGGCCCGGCGGCCACCGGCGGCCGCATCCACGACCTGCAGATCGACCCGAAGAATCCCGGCGTGCTCTACGTCGGCGCCGCGACCGGCGGCATCTGGAAGACCACGAACAACGGCGCGACCTGGAAGACGATCTTCGGCCGGCAGCCCGACAACACGTTCGGCGCGCTCGCGATTTTCGAGGGCGACACGAAGATCGTCTGGGCCGGCACCGGCGAGCAGAACAACCGGCAGAGCTCGTCCTGGGGCGGCGGCGTCTATCGCTCGACCGACGGCGGCGACACGTGGACGCTACCTCGGCCTCCACGACACGCGCTCGATCGGCCGCGTCGTGCTCGATCCGACCGATCCGAACGTCGCGTACGTCGCCGCCGTCGGCAATCTCTGGGCGGCAACGCCGAGCGCGGCGTCTTCAAGACGACCGACGCCGGCCGCACGTGGACGAAGGTGCTGTACGTCGACACGCTCACCGGCGCGACCGACCTCGTGATGGATCCGCGCGACCCGAACGTGCTCTACGCCGCGACGTATCAGCGGCTGCGGAAGGCGTTCGGCTTCAACGGCGGCGGACCCGGGCAGCGCGATCTACAAGACGACCGACGGCGGCGCCACGTGGAAGAAGCTCGAGAACGGCATTCCGGCCGGCGACAAGGGGCGCATCGGCCTGGCGATCGCGCATGTCGAAGCCCGACGTGCTCGATCGCGACGATCGAGCACGCCACCGGCCGGCGGCACCTACCGCACGGAAGACGCCGGCGCGACGTGGAAGCGCATGAGCGGCACCAATCCGCGGCCGATGTACTACAGCAAGCCGACGATCGATCCCAACAACGACAAGCGCGTCTGGCTGCCCGGCACGTACATCGTGAAGAGCGAGGACGGCGGCGCGACGTTCGAGGAAGAACCGACGTCGCCGACGTACGACGTCGGCCTCAAGACCGACCACCACGTGATGCGCGTCGATCCCGCGCAACTCCAGCCACATCTACGTCGGTCGGCGACGGCGGGCTGCACGAGAGCTGGGACATGGGCAAGACGTACATGCGCGTCAACAACATTCCCGGTGGCCAGGTCTACCGCATCGCCGTGGACAACCGCGATCCGTACTGGATCTACGCCGGCTTCCAGGACAACCACTCGTGGATGGGGCCGAGCGCCACGCGCCACTGGCTCGGCATCCTGAATCAGGACTGGGTCGAGATCGGCTTCAGCGACGGCACGGGCAAGGCCGTCGACAAGGCCGACTGGCGCAAGGTGTACTCGTCGTCGAGCGGCGGCAATCTCTCGCTCGTCGATCCGATGACGGGCGACATGCATGGGCATCAAGCCGCGGCCCGCCGGCCGGCGAGCCGCCCTACCGCTTCGACTGGGACGCGCCGGTGATGGCGTCGCGGCACACGGCCGGCACGGTCTACCTGGGCGGCAACCGCCTGTTCATCTCGAAGGACTACGGCTCGACGTGGACGCGCACGCAAGGACCTCACGCGCCAGATCAACCGCGACACGCTCACGATCATGGGCGTCCTCGACCGCGACATCAAGCTCTCGCGCAACGACGGCGACGCCATCAGCGAGATCTCGAACTTCGCCGAGTCGCCGCTCGATCCCGAAGCATCCTCTGGGTCGGCACCGACGACGGCAACGTGCAGCTGACGACCGACGGCGGCGCAGACGTGGACGGAGCTGAGCCGCGCCATCACCGGCGTGAAGGACGGCACGTTCGTCGGCGACGATCGTCGCCTCGTCGGCGTCGCGCGGCACGGCGTACGTCGCGTTCGACGCGCACCGCGACGGCGACTTCGCGCCGTACATCTTCCGCACGACCGACTTCGGCAAGACGTGGAAGGCCGTGACGACGGGCCTGCCGGCCGACGACGCGTCGGTCCGAGGTCTGGCCGAATTCCCGGGCAATCCGAACGTGCTCTTCGCGGGCACCGAACGCGCGCTGTTCGTGACGCACGACAGCGGCGCCCACTGGACGCGCCTCTCCGCGAATCTGCCGACGACGCGCTACGACGACATCCTCGTGCATCCGCGCACGAAGGATCTCGTGCTCGGCACGCACGGCCGCAGCATCTGGATTCTCGACGACGCGTCGCCGATCGCGGAGTGGACGCCGGCGGTGGCGGCCAAGCCCGCGCACCTGTTCGACGTGCCGCGCGCGACGCTGATGCTCTACTGGGAAGACATCTCGAACATGGCGCAGGCCTTCTACGCGGCGGAGAACCCCGCCGAAGGCGCGACGTTCACCTACTCGCTGGGCCGGCCGGCGCAGAAGGTGCGACTCATCGTGACCGGCGCGAACGGCCGGTCGTGCGCGAGTGGACGGCCCGGCGACGCCGGCGTGATTCATCGCGTGAACTGGGACCTGCGCTTTGCGCCGCTCGCGGCGCGGGGGGCGAGGCGGTGGCGGCGGCGGGAGAAGGCGGCGGAGGCGCCGCTGGCGCGCGCGCCGGCGCCGTGGCCAGTTGCCGATTCCGTCGCACGAGATCGGCGCCGCGCGGACCGCACGTCGCGCCGGGCACGTTCAAGGTCACGCTCGAGGTGGACGGCATCGCCGGCGGACGCCGCGCACGTTCGACGTGCGCGCCGATCCGCAATCGGCCGTGACGCCGGCCGCGCACAAGGCGCGCGAAGCGTTCGTCATCGAGGTGATGGATCTCGCCGGAGAGGTCGACGCGCTCGCGGCGCGACTCCGCACGCGGCGGGCCTCGACCGCAGGCGAGGAGGCGACGCGGCTGCAGGACGCTCGAGCAGCGGCTCGTGGGCGGTGGCGGGCGCGGGGGGCGCGGCGGCGGGCGCGGCGGCGGTACCCAGCCGATCCGGCAGCAGCTTGCCGCACTGCTCAACGCGTTCGTCGGCTCCGGTGCCGAGACGGGCACGTTGTCGGCGCCGACCGCCGCGATGCGCGCCACCCTGGCCGAGGTGAAAGCCAGCTTCGCGCAGGTTCAGCAAGCCGCGCGCTGATCCTTGAGGCCGGCGCCGGCCCGCCGCGGCCGGCCGCCCGCGCACCCGCGACCTAACCGCCCGGCAGGCGGGATCGTCTGAATATCGTCTACGATGTGAAGCATATGTCGTCTCACACGCCCGATCCCGTGCTCGGGGACTTCGAACAGCTCGTCCTGCTCGCGCTCTTTCGCCTCGGGCCCGACGCCTACGGCGCCACGATCCGCCGAGAGATCGAGCAGCGCACCGGGCGCGACCTGGCGATGAGCGCCGTGTACGTGACGATTGATCGCCTCGAAGCGAAGGGACTGGTGCGCACGCACGTCGGCGAGCCCACGGCCGAACGGGGCGGCCGCCGGCGCAGGCACGTCGCGCTGACGGCACCCGGGCGCCGTGCCCTGACTGCGGCCTATCGGCGTTATCGCGCGATGATCGAGGGCCTCGAACACCGGTTGGACACCCCATGACGACGTCGATGCGGACCGGCTCCGGGGGACCGCCGAGGCTGGCCGAGCGTCTGGCAGGGCTTCGACTGCCACGCGATCGCCGCGAGTTCGTCCTCGGGGATCTCGACGAGGAGTTCCGGACGCGATCGGCCCATTACGGGCGCGAGGCCGCGTCACGTTGGTACTGGCGCCAGGCCTGGCGCGCCGCAATGAGCCGCCATCCGCGAATCCTGGCGGCGCCACCAACGACGCCACGCGAACGGACGCGCCCGATGTCCGACCTCTTGACCGACGCACGTTACGCGTTGCGCCAGCTCCGCCAGGCACCTGGCTTCACGGCCGCGGCGATCCTCACCCTGGCGCTCGGCGTCGGGGCCAACGCCGCGGTGTTCCGCGTCGCCTGGCAGGTGATTCTCAGGCCATTGCCGTACCCCGACGCGGATCGGCTCGTGCGCGTCTGGGAGGCCTATCAGCGCGGCGGCCAGGAAATCTCGAACGTCGTCGCGCCCGGCAACTTCGTGGACTGGAAGCGCGATACGCAGTCGTTCGACGCGTTTGGCGCGTACACCTCGTTGCGATCGACGCTGGACCTGACTGGCGCCGGCGAGCCCATGCAGCTCGATACGCGCTACGTGACTGGCGAGTACTTCCGCGCCTTCAACATGGCGCCGCTCGTCGGCCGTGTGCTCGGCGACGACGACGTCGCCGCGGAGGGCGCGTCGCCGGCCGTGCTGAGCGAGCGCGTGTGGCGGCAGCACTTTGGCGCGGACGCGGCGGTCGTGGGCCGCTCGATTCGACTCGACGGCGTCCCACACGCCGTGGTGGGCGTGATGCCGGAGGCGTTTGGCGTCGCCGGCGGGTCGACCGTGGACGTGTGGCTGGGGCTGTCCATGTCGCCGGACACGCGGACCAACCACGGCGCTCACTATCTCGGCACCGTCGCGAGGCTGAAGCGAGGCGTCAGCCTGGATCAGGCGGCCGCGGACGTGAAGGCCGCGGCGGCCCGTGATGCCTCCGCGTTCCCCGCGACGAACCGGGAGACGTCCGCGATGCTGACGACGCTCGAATCCGAGCGCGGCAAGACGCTGCGGACGGCCCTGGCGCTCCTCGCGGGCGCGGCCGCCTTCGTGCTCCTGATCGCCTGCGCGAATCTCGCCAGCCTGCAACTGGCGCGCGGCCTCTCGCGGGAACGCGAGCTGGGCATTCGGACGGCGCTGGGCGCCTCGCGCAGTCGCCTGGTCCGCCAGTTGATCGTCGAAAGCCTCGTGCTGAGCGCGCTTGGCGTCCTCGCGGGAGTGTTTCTGAGCTCGTGGGTGCTGCAGGCCTTGGCCGGCATCGCGCCCGTGTCGCTCCGCGGCGTCACGGCGGCCGGAATCGACTGGGCCACCGTCGCGAGCGCGGGGGGACTGGGCGTGGCAAGCGTCGCGCTCTTCGCGGCGCTGCCGGCGTGGCGGACGACGGGCCGGGCGATTCGGTGGATCCACCAGCGCGTGGCGAGCGCCGACCGTCGGGCCTCACGCGTGCGCACCGCGCTCGTGACGGGCCAGCTCGCGCTGGCGGTGATGCTGCTCATCAGCGCGACACTGCTGGTCGCGAGTCTCGCGCGCGTGCTGCGTGTGGATCCAGGATTCGATCCTACGGGTGCGTTCGCCTTCGATCTCACCGTGCCGAACGGATTCGAGGAGCGGGACCAGCTCGTCCGCCGCGTGTTTCGCGAAGTGGACGCCCTGCCGGGCGTGACGGCGAGCTGCGTCATCAACGCCATCCCGTTCGACGAGACGTTCAACATGACGTATGTGCCGGAGCTCGAGACCGGCCCCGCGCCGGCAGCCGTCGGCGCATTCCCGCGCACCGTCACGCCGGGCTGTTTCGACGCCCTGCGCCTCCGGCTCGTCGCGGGCCGGCTGTTCACCGATCACGAGACGTCGCGGGTCGGAGTCGTGACGGAAAGTTTCGCGCGCCGGGCGTGGCCGGCCGGCGATGCGGTTGGCGGCCGCGTCCACCTCGGCGTCGCCGACGGCGCGCTCATCGACATCATCGGCGTCGTCGCCGACTCGTCGCAGCGGTCGCTCGAGGCGCCGCCGTATCCGCAGTTCTACGAGGTCGCGTCGGCGCACTCGGCCTTCGTGCCGCATACCGTGATCGTGCGCACGACGGTCCCGCCGGAGTCGCTGTTTGCCGCCGCGCGTGCGGCCGTGCGTCGTGTCGACCCCAGCCAGCCGGTGGCGCGCTTACGCACCCTCGAGAGCGTCGTCGGCGCGTCGCTTTCGGAGCGCAAGTTCGACTTGGGCCTCTTCGCGGGATTCGCCGTGATCGCGCTGGTGCTGGCCGGCGTCGGCACCTACGGGCTGTTCGCACACCTCGTCGAGCAGCGCCGATCGGAGATCGGGATCCGGATGGCGCTCGGCGCCCTGCCTGGATCGGTCGTGCGCCTGATGCTGCGGCGGGCCATTCCGACGGTTGGCGTCGGCATTGCTGCCGGGCTGCTGGGCGTGTACCTCGCGGCCGACCTCATGAGGCACCTGGTGTTCAGTCTCTCGGCGACCGATCCGTTTGTCTACGCCGGTGTGGCCGCGGGCCTGGCGGCGCTGGCGCTCGTGGCCGCGTGGATTCCCTCGCGGCGCGCCGCGCGCGTCGATCCTCTGCGCGCGTTGCGCAACGTCTAGGCTGACGCCAGCGACGCCCCGATCGGCGTGGGCAGCCGGCGATCCGTCACGATCTCGCCGTCCTTGATGACGAGCAGGATATTGTCCGCGTGCTCGAGCGATCGGAGATCCTGGACAGGATTCGTGCGGGTGACAACCAGGTCGGCCAGTTTGCCCGGCTCGACGGTTCCGACGTCCGTCTGCCAGCCGAGGCACTCGGCCGCGGTCTTCGTCGTCGCGACGATGACTTCCATCGGCGACATGCCGAGGCCGGCCATCAGTCCCAGCTCGCGCAGGTTGGTGCCGTGAGGCATGACGCCGGCGTCGGTCCCCATCGCGATCTTCACGCCGGCGCGATACGCCCGGGCGATGCTGTCGCGATGCGCGTCCACGACCTCGCGCGCCTTGCGCACGGCGTGCGCGGCCATCCCGCCCCCCTCGCCGATCTCGAGAATGGCGGCGGCGGCCAGCAGCGTCGGCACGAGAAAGACGCCGCGCTCGACCATCAGCTCGATGGCCTCGTCGTCGAGGTAGATGCCGTGCTCGATCGAGTGGACGCCCGCGCGCACCGCGTTCTTGATGCCCTCGGTGCCCTGCGCGTGCGCCATCACCTTGACGCCGCGGCGGTAGGCGGCCTCGCGGACGATCACGTCGAGCTCCTCGGGCGAAAACTGCGTGAACTCGGGGTGATCGGTGGGGCTCATCACGCCGCCGGTCGAGCAGATCTTGATGACGTCCGCGCCGGCGCGCAGGACTTCCCGGACGGTCCGGCGCACGCCGTCCACGCCGTCGCAGCGGCTGGCGGGGAAGCCGGGGTATTCCGGCAGGAGCTTGAACTCGTTCCCCGAGTGCATCCAGAAATCGACGTGACCGCCGGTGATCGTGAGCACCGCAATGCTGATCTGCAGCCGCGGGCCGGCGACCACGCCCGATTCCACGGCCTGCTTCATACCCAGGTCGGCGCCGCCTGCATCGCGCACGCTCGTGATCCCGACGTCGAGCGTCCGCCGGAGATGCCGGACCGAGTTGTAGAAGCGCATCGAGAAGGGCGTCGCCATCTCGCGGGCCAGGTTGAAGCCCTCGAGGATCATGTGCACGTGCGTGTCGATGAAGCCCGGCAGCAGGAAGCCGCCCTGCGCATCGATTTCCGTGATGTCCTCGTCGGGCAGGCTGATTCGATCGCCTACGCCGACGGCATGCAGCCGCCGGTCGCGAATGACGACGGTCGCGTCGGGGACGGGGGCGCGGCCGGTGCCGTCGATGAGCGTGACGTGACGGATGAGGGAAGTCGCCATGGGTGCCGAGTCTACACGGACAGGGCGGCCGGCGGTGATCGAGCCGGCGCTCACGATTCCCAACGCGCGCGTCCCATCCGGCCAGTGATCGGAGAACAGTAGGCACTGCAAGCAGAATTCCCCTATCATCCGACGAGGGTGGGCGCAGTGGCCGGACCGGCCGGGGAGTGACAGAGAACATGGGTGATGCTGGCGAAGGGTTGATCGACAACGAGGCGCGTATTCAGGAGCGGCGAGACGAGCTCGAGCAGGCGCGCAAGGACGCACGGAGAACGGACGTCGCCAGTCCGGCGCTCATGCAGCAGCGCGAGTCGCTCCGGCTGTCGCGCGCCGAGATCAAGGCGCAGCTTCAGGCGACGACCCACGAGCGCCGTCGAGCCGCGCTGACCCAGGCGCTCGCCGAGATCGAGCGTCGTCTGGCGTCCCTGGACGCGGGTCGCGGGTAGACGGCGGGACCCCGTACAATGGCCGGCGCATGGACCGGCTCGCGGGGCTGTTCGACAACAATCGGGAGTGGGCACGGAAGCTGAAGGAGCGCGAGCCAGGCTTCTTCGAGGCCCTGGCCGCGCAGCAATCGCCCAAGTACCTCTGGATCGGCTGTTCCGACAGCCGCGTGCCGGCCAATCAGATCGTCGGTCTGCTCCCTGGCGAGCTCTTCGTCCACCGCAACGTCGCCAACGTCGTCGTCCACACGGACCTCAACTGTCTGTCGGTGGTGCAATTTGCCATCGACGTCCTCAAGGTCGAGCACGTCATCGTCTGTGGGCACTACGGCTGCGGTGGTGTCCGGTCGGCATATCTCAAGTCCTCGCACGGGCTGGTGGACAACTGGCTGCGCCACGTCCAGGACGTGCGCGATCGGCACCCGGCGTCCATCGCGCGCGCCGGGAGTGAGGAAGACCGCATCAGCCGGCTCTGCGAGCTGAACGTGATCGATCAGGTCCGCAACGTCTCGGAGACGACCGTGCTGCGGGATGCCTGGCGGCGGGGACAGCCGCTCGTCGTGCACGGCTGGATCTACGGCATCCACGACGGGTTGCTGCGCGATCTGGACTGCACGATCGACCGCGCCGAGGACGTCGGCGCCATCTACGCGCGCGCGATCGACGCCCCGCGGCCCTGACGCCGCCGGATCATTGCACGTCGAACTCGTAGCAGCCGGGCGTGACGAGCACGTGGCCCTGCGCCGTGAAGAACAGACTGGCGGGCGCGATGATGCCGGCGGCCGAGAACTGCACGGTGCGCACCTTCTCGCCCCGCGCGTCGTAGACGTAGGTGAACGGCGCGGTCAGCGACACCCACAGCGCGCCGCTTGCATCGACGGCCGCGGCCCGCACGAGCGGCGGCACTATCGGCAGCGATCCCTCCCGTTTCGGCCACTCGGTGGGCAGCGCCTGGATGGCCGGGTCGATTTCCTCGCCTTCGATGTGCCGTTCGTACACCAGCGCGCCGGTCGCGTCGTACTTTTGAAACGCCGGCGCGCCCGTCTGGAACACGAAGTAGTAGCCGCCGCCGGGGATTGGCAGCGGCAGGCCGATATTGAGCGCCAGGTGCACGTCGCGGTCGGACTCGAAGCCGGTGCGACGCAGCGCGCCGAACTGCCGGACGACCGCGCCCGTCACGTCGTACTCGGAGACGAGCGATCCCGAGTCGGGGCGGTTGACCAGGAACGTCGTGCGGGTAAACGCCATCGATCCCACGCCGTTCAGCACGAGCGGGCCGATGACGATGCGCGGCGCGATGCGGGACTGGAGGTAGAAGCCGCCGAGAAACCGTCCGGTCAGCGCGAAGTACTGAATCCGCTCCGCGCCGCCCGGCGCATCGGCCACCGCGAAGATGTCGTCGCGGCTCAGCGCCAGCACGCCGGGCTGGAGCACCCGGCCCTGTTCGAAGCCGACCTGCAGCACCTTCCGCATCGTCGTCTTCTTCGCATCGATCCTGTAGACGGTGTGCGCCCGGCGGTCGAGGACCAGATACTCACCGGTGGTGGTCTGGACAAAACCTATCGGGTTCTCGAGCTGTCCAACCATGTACGCGGGAAGGCCCCCGATAGCCTTGAGCGTCTCGACGCGTCCGGCGGCCCGCAGGGCGCCAGTCGCGAGGCCCGCCGCCACGAGGAGCGCGGCGATCGGGACGACGCGCGAGGCACGGGGCGTCACCGCCTATTTCTGCCATAATCGTGCGGCTGGCGCCAGCACGGCACTTGTAGGGGACGCTCATGAGGAGACCGTACGGCCGGCTCGTGTTCTGGGGATTCGTCACGCTGGCGATTGCGACGGCCGCTGCCGTCGCCGGCGCGCAGCAATCGACCCAGTCCAGTCAGCCGGTCTTTCGCGCCCGCACGGATCTGGTGTCGGTGTACGTCGTGGCGGTGGACGCCAACGATCAGCCGGTGCACGGCCTGACGCGAGAGAACTTCACGGTCACCGACCGGAAGAAGCCGCAGTCGATCGACGTCTTCGACGAAATCAGCCACGAGGGCACACCCGCGACGCCGGAGTTCGTCCTGCCCGCGGCGCTCAAGCACGATGTCGCGTCCAATAACGTCACGCTCGACGACCGGCTCGTCGTGATCGTGGCCGACGACCTGCACATCTTCAAAGACCGGGCCGATCGCTCGAAGAACATCATCCGCATGCTCGTGGACAAGCTCGGCCCGAGAACGCCGATGGCGCTGCTGTTCACGAGCGGCAAGCACAGCATTCCGGTGACCGAAGACCGCGCCCTCGTGCTGGCGGCGGTCGACACGCTCAAGGGCATGCGGAGCGTGCGCCGGCCGGCCCAGGCCGTCGATCGGCAGATGCCCGGCATGGCGGGCGCCGATCCCGGGGACATCGACGCGCGCCGCGCGAGAATTGACGCGGCCCAGGGCGCCAACCTGCAGGACTTCTTCGACAACATGTCGTACTGACCGCACCATGCAGGACGCGTCGCAGATGCTGGCCGGCGACGACGGCCGCCGCAAGACGTTCGTCCTGCTCTCCGAGGGCATCGGCAAGGACATGGCCTGGCTGCCCGAGCTGCAGGCGCCGAGCGACACGCTGGTGGACGTCACACGCGACCCTGGCAGCCTGCCTGTCACCGGCTATCACGACTACGCGATCCTCGACATGATGCGCGCCATGCGCCGGTCGAACGTCGCGACCTACGCGATCGATCCGCGCGGCGAGGTCACCAACGACAACCTGATGCGCGAGTGCTCGCCGCATCTCGGCGACTTCGGCGCCCTCGACCCATGCTCGCAGGGCCTCACGCACATGAACAGCCCGCTCCGTCTGGCGCAGCAGGGCCTCGAGACCACGGCCGATGTGTCCGGCGGCTTTGCGGTCACCAACACGAACGACTTCGAGCACGGCGTCGATCGCATCGTGTCGGACCTCGACAACTACTATCTGCTGGGCTTCTATCCCAAGGACACCAGCGGCAAGGGCTTCCGCGCGCTGATGGTGACGGTCGATCAGCCGGGCGTGCTGCTGCGCTTCCGCCAGGGCTACGAGGTCGGCGCCGCGCCGCCCGCGCCAAAGACGAACAACCCGCTGACCGCGCTGGCGCTCGGCATGGCGCCCAAGCGCGATTTGCCGCTCCGCGTGGCGGCGGTGCCGTTCCCCGGGAACGGCAAGGTCGCGCGCGTGCAGGCCACGATTGAGGTCACCGCGCCGACGCAGGAAATCGAGGACGCGAGCGGCCGCCTGGCCGACGAGCTCCGATACACGCTGCTCGTCGCCGACACCAAGAACGGGAAAGTCGTCAAGCAGCTGATGAACACCGCGACGGTGTCCTCCGCGAAACCGATGGACCCCGGCGCGCCGGCCGGTGTGCAGTACCAGATGCCGATGAGCGTGGAGCTGCCGCCCGGCCGCTATCAGTTCCGCGCCTCGGCGATGAGCACGAAACTGTCTCGGAGCGGCAGCGTCTTCCTCGATCTCGAGGTGCCCGATTTCACCAAGGACGCGGTGACCGTGAGCGGCCTCGCCCTGGGCTACGGTGACGGCTCGCGGGTGACGCAGGCCAAACCACCCGGGGCGATCCAGATCGTGCCCTTTGCGCCGTCGCTCGATCGGGAGTTCACACCGTCCGACACCGTGCGGGTGTTCTTCGAAATCGCGCGAAAGGGCACGTCGCCCGTGAAGACGGTCGTCGAGGTCGTCGACTATCAGGGGCGGGTTGTCTCGACGATCACGCCTCCGCTCGGCGCGTCGAACCAGGTGGACGTGCCCATCGTATTGAAGGGACTGACGCCCGGCGTGTACGTCGTTCGCGCGAGCGCCTCGACGGGCGGGACGACGGCGACGCGCGAAATCGGCATGATTGTGCGACCCTGACCAGGCATGAGCAGACCGCGAGCAGCGATTTCCGACGACCACGTCAGCGCATGCGATCGCTGACCGCTGTCGTGCTCATCCTCGTCGCGGGCCTTGCGCTGTCGGCAGATCCGGCCCTGGCGCAGGCGCCGCCATCCGCGCCGCTGGTGCTCAGGCTGCCTTCGAGTCCGCGAACGGCCGCGCTCGGCAACGCGTGGGTCGCCGGACGCGACGCGGACGTCATCTTCTACAACCCGGCGCAGCTCGTCGGCACGCGCCAGGAATTCGCGCTGTCGGTGACCCGGTACGGCCCCTCCAGCCACATGGCGACGCTCTCGTCCACATTCGCCGCGGGCAAGATGTCGCTGACACTTGGATGGGGCGTCGAGCTCCTGACGTTCGCGCCCGGCACGGCCAGCTACCCGTTCGCTCCAGACGTCGTGCTCGCCGCCGGCCCGTCTGATGGCGTGAGCGCGCTCGTCGTGGTTGGCGGCGCGGTCGTGTTCAAGGGCTTCAGAGTCGGCGCTTCAGGCAAGTACGCGCTCGATCGCGTGTCGCCGGCCAGCGCTGACGCACCGTCGCCTGCCGTCAACGTTCACGCGATGCTGGCTGACGTCGGCATGGCGCGCAATCTCTTCGGCGGGACCGCGGCGGTGTCCATGCAGAATCTGGGCGCCGCCACCGCCGAGCACGGCACGGCCGCGTCGTTGCCACGGCAGCTGCTCGCGGGCTGGTCGGCCACCCGGCCGGCGGGTCCGCTCGACCTGGGCCTCTTCGGCCAGATCACCGTGCGCGATGGCTGGACCTCGCCTGGCGGCGGCCTGGAAGTGGGCTACAGCTGGATCGACGGCTACAATGTCGCGCTGCGCGTCGGCGCGCGCCGGATGGACACGCCCGCGCAGCACCCGGTGTCGTTCGGCGCGGCCTTCACCGCCGACCGGCTCACCGTCGAGTATGGCGTGCAGTTCTTCGAGCACGGCCACACGGCCAACGGCGTCACGGTGCGTTGGCGATGATGCGCTGGACCGTCCTCGTGGCGCTCCTGTTGACGGCCGCCTGCTCGCAGGCGCTCAAGCTGCAGCCCGATGATTCCGCGACGGTGCTCACGAAGCAGAGCATCACCGCGCCCGATCCCGCCGACCGCGGCCCTTACGTCGTCAAAAAGCTCTTCTACGGTTCGGGGACGGACAAGCAACGTCCGGAGTATCGCGAGGGCGTCACGATCAAGACGAAGACCGTGGACGTGTCGCCCTTTGCAACGATTCCCAAGGCCCAGCAGGATCGCCGCAGGAAGTTCTGGGGATTCGACCTCAAGAAAGCGCCGCTCAATGCGCGGGTGTGGTATCCGGACGGCGCCGGGCCGTTTCCGCTCGTCCTCATCGTCCACGGCAACCACGACTGGCGGAAGTTCTCCGATCCCGGGTACGCGTACCTCGGCGAGCTGCTGGCGTCGCGCGGCTTCATCCTCGCGTCGATCGACGAGAACTTCATCAACGGCCTGAGCGAGGAGAACGACGGTCGCGCGTGGCTCCTGCTGAAGCACCTGGAGGCGTGGAAGCAGTTCGACGAGACGCCCGACGGTCCGTTCTTCCACCGCGTCGACATGACGAACATCGCGCTGATGGGGCATTCGCGCGGCGGAGAAGCCGCGGCCGTCGCGGCGGCGTTCAACAAGCTGAAGTACTACCCGGAAGACTTCAAGCAGGAGTTCAACTTCAACTTCTCGATCAAGAGCGTGGTGGCGATCGCGCCGGTGGACGGCCAGTACAAGCCGACCGGCCAGTTCACGCCGCTCCAGAACGTGAACTACCTGTTGATTCACGGCTCGCACGACGGCGACGTCTCGACGGCGGTCGGCCTGCGCCAGTACGAGCGGCTGAAGTTCACCGACGGCGAGCCGCGGTTCAAGGCGGTCTTCTACGTCTACCGCGCGAATCACGGGCAGTGGAACACGACCTGGGGCAACAAGGACAACGGGCCGCGGAGCGGCCGCTCGCTCGATCTGCGCGGCCTGCTCGATCCGGAAGCGCAGCGGCAGTTCGCCAAGGTCGTGATCTCGGGCTTCCTCGAGGCGACGCTGCACGGCAAGCGCGAGTACCTGCCGATGTTCCGCGACCACCGGACCGCGAGCGCGTGGCTGCCGAAGACGATGTACACGACGGCGTTCGAAGAGAGCGGCTATCACGCGCTCGCCGAGTTCGACAACGACGTGGACCTGACGACCGGGTCCGCGCCAGGCGTCGTGATCGCCGGCGATCAGCTGTCCACGTGGAAGGAAGCGGCCGTGCCGTTTCGCGGCCGCGGCAACGACACGCAGAATCACAACGGCGCCTGGATTGGCTGGAACAACCATCTCGCCAAGAGCGATCAGCAGGAAGGCGGGGCCAATGCCCCGGCGGCCACACCAGCCCCCGCGCCCACACCGTTGCCGCCTGCGCGTGGCGCCCCACCGCCTGCCCGAGGCCGCGGCGGCGCGGCCTCGCCCGCGACGCCCGACGAGGGGCCGCTGGGACCGCCTGCGTCGTACTCGATCTCCGTGCCCGACGCCCTGCGCGCCGATTGGCGAATCGGCGCGTCGAGCGCCGTGTACCTGTCTCTGGCCGTGACGAACACCAAGCCCGGTCCGCGCGCGCCGAAGCGCGACGCGGCCAAGGCCGAGGAAGAGAAAGCGCCGCCCAAGGCGAAGCCGAAGACGCCGCCGCCGCCGAAGGACAAGAAGAAGGAAGAGCCGGACCTGACGCCGGTGGACTTCACCGTGGAGCTCGTCGACGCCAACGGGCACGTCGCCCGGCTGCCGATCAGCCGGTACGGCGTCGCGCGTCATCCGTTCGATGCCCGCATCTACCGCCGGGCCGGCCGCGACGCGCAGCGCTTCACGAACATCTACGAGCTGGTCGCGCAGACGTTCGTCATGCCCATCGCCGATTTCGTCGAGGCGACGCCGGCGTTCGACCCGACACAGCTGGCCACGATGCGCCTGCTGTTCGATCGCACCGACGCCGGCACGGTCGTCGTCGAGCACGTCGGGTTGTCGACGCCAGCCGATCCCGCGTTCCTCGCGTCGCCGGCGCGCTCGGCACGTCAGTTCTGAGCCGCCTCGAGGACGCGAGCCCAGACTCCCCGATGATCCGAGTACGGGACGTCGTCGACGTTCCAGGTGATCGCGTCAAGCTTCTTCAGATACAGCCAGTCCAATCGGATCGGAAGGCCCAGGAACTTGAAGGTCGCACGCCCGCCGGTGAATGGCGTGTGGAAGGCGCTTTCAGCCATCCGCGCTCGCACCGCAGACACCTGATGCTGAAAGTACGGAAACGGCCACATCGTGCGGAACCAGCCGACATTCATCGTGTTGAAGTCGCCGCCGACGATTTGGGGTCCGGCGTCCTCGTCGAGCGCGTCGAGGACCGCATCGAGCTGCGCCGCGCGTTCCTTGCTGTTGATGCGCGTGTCCAGGTGGACGTTCGCAACACGGACGGGGCCGGCCGACGTCGAGATCGCCGCCACGAGCGCAATCCTGCATCGCGATTTGAAGCGAAGATGATGGTAGTCGAGCCGATAGGTCCGGACGTCGTCGAGGGGCTGACGGCTCAGGATGGCCAAGCCCTGAGTTTTGTCGCCGAATCGATTGGCGGGAGCGTACGCGACGGAGTACCCGAGACGCTTGCCAAGCGAGGCGGCGAACGCGGCGCCATCGACCTCGTCCCCGCCGACCTCCTGCAGGAGGAGCACGTCGGACGTGCGCTCGCGCACCCAGCGCGCCACCTCGCGTTCAATGCGCGCGTGCCCCGCCATGTTCAGGCTGGCGATGGTGAACGCCGTCCGGCTCGCAAACGCAGGATCGCCGGCGGCGGCCCGGTACATCACCGGCATCGGCGTGCAGGCGTTTGCCGCCTGAGCGCTTGCGACCGGGACCAGCGCCAGGGTCGACGCCGTCAGCGTGGCGCCGGCAGCGAACGGGATCCAGCGCATGCCTCGAGGATACACAATCTCGGGCGCGCTGCCCGATGGGCGCTGGACCGCACGTGATCGGCGGCCGGCGGTCTAGGTACTTCGCGGTTTCGATGATCGCCGCCAGCACGTCCGCCGAGCTCGGCAGGATCGCTTCCTCGAGATCGGGGAAGTAGGCGACGGGCGCGTCCATGGCCGCGACACGCTTGACCGGCGCGTCGAGATACTCGAACAAGTCGCTCGCGACGCGCGCCGCCAGCTCGGCGCCAAACCCGCACGTCAGCTGATCCTCGTGCGCGATGACGATGCGGCTGGTCTTCTTCACGGCCGACGCAATCGCGTCCCAGTCGAACGGCATGATCGTCCGCAGGTCGATGACCATGGTGCTGATGCCGTCTTTTTCGGCCTGCTGCGCCGCCAGCAAGGAGCGCTGCACCAGCGCGCCGTAGGTGACGACGACGAGGTCCGTGCCGTCGCGGCGTGTGGCCGCCTTGCCGAACGGCACCATGTATCCGGCGCCGGGGTACTCGCCCTTGTTGTAGGTCTGGCGGTACAGGTGCTTGTGTTCGAGGAACAGCACGGGGTCGTCGCAGCGAATCGCCGTCCGCAGCAGGCCCGCGGCGTCCTGCGCGTTCGACGGCAGCACGACGCGCAACCCCGGGCAGTGCGCGAAGATGCTCTCGGCCGACTGGCTGTGGTACGGCGCGCCGCCGCGGAGGTAGCCGCCGCTCGCGACGCGAATCACCATCGGGCACGAGAAATTGTTGCTCGACCGGTAGCGCATCATCGAGACTTCGTTGCGAATCTGCATCATCGCCGGCCAGATGTAGTCGAGGAACTGGATCTCGACGACGGGCTTGATGCCGCGCGTCGCCATGCCGACGGCGCGGCCGATGATGTTGGCCTCGGCCAGCGGCGAGTTGAACACGCGGTCCGGGCCGAACGCGCGCTGCAGGCCGTGCGTGACCTTGAAGACGCCGCCTTTGCCCTGGACCTCGCTGAGGTTGCCGGCGTGCGTCGCGTCCGCGACGTCCTCGCCGAAGACGACGATGCGCGGGTTGCGCGCCATCTCGTCCTTCATGCGTCCGGTTGATGCCGGCGACCATCGTGTCCGGCTTGCCTTCGGGGGCGGCGGGCGTGTCGAACGCCTCGGACGTCGGATCGACGTCCGGCGAGTAGACCCAGAGCGCCGGCGGTCTCCTTGCCCGGTCTCGGCGCCTTGAGGGCGGCGTCGGCGGCGTCGGCGATCTCGCGATCGACGTCCTTGGCAATCGCCGCGAGACTCGGCGTCGGTTGCGAAGCCGTGCATCCTTCAACTGCGCCGCGAAGCTTCGCGATCGGATCGCGCCGCGCTTCGTCGGCGCGTTCGGCGGGCGTCTTGTACAGCTTCTCGTCGTCGGAGAGCGAGTGCGAGTACGGGCGGATGCACTTCGCGTGCACGAGCGCCGGACCCTTGCGCGCGCGGCACCACGCGACGGCCTCGGTCATCGTGCGATGGCTCTCGAGGAAGTCGGTGCCGTCGCAGCGCAGGACCTTGAGGCCGGGGAAGTTCTCGACGAGCTTCGAGATGCCGCCGCCCGGCGTCTGCACCTCGACCGGCACCGAAATCGCGTAGCCGTTGTCCTCGACGAGGAAGAGCACGGGCAGCTTGCGGACGCACGCGGTGTTCGAGAGCGACTCCCAGAACTCGCCCTCGCTGGTCGTGCCGTCGCCAACCGAGACGTACACGACCTCGTCGCCCGCAAACTTGGTCGTCGCGCTCGGGGATGTCCGTGACGCGGTCGTAGAGGACGCCGGCTTCGGCGCAGCCGACGGCCTGCAGGCACTGCGTGCCCGTCGGGCTCGACTGCGAGACGATGTTGAGCTTCTTGTGGCCCCAGTGCGAGGGCATCTGCCGGCCGCCGCTGTTCGGATCGTCCTTGGCGCCGACGGCGCTCAGAAACATCTCGTACGGCGTCATGCCGAGCATGAGGCACAGCGCGCGGTCGCGGTAGTAGGGATAGAACCAGTCGTGCGACGGCTCGAGCAGGAGGCCGGCGGCGGTCGAGGATGGCCTCGTGACCCGCGCCGCTGATCTGGAAGAAGATGAGACTCTGGTTCTTGAGCTGGATTTCCTTGTCGTCGATCCGGCGCGACAGCAGCATCGTCCGGTAGCACCGGAGAATCTCGTCGCGGGAGAAAGTGCCGAACGGCGTCGATGCGGTGGCGGTGCGCGGGGCGTCTCGGCGTGCTGCTTTTCATCGTCAAAGAGGCCCTGTCTGGCGCCGGCGGCAACCGGGCAACCCTTCAATTATACTCCTATGAACTTTCCGATGACCCGCCGCGTCTCTCTGTACCGGTGGGACGCACTATCGCTGGATAAGGTGACGGAGATGGTCGCCCGCAAGGCGATCGTCGGCGAGCGCCAGACGATCGTGCAGATCTACCTGAAAAAAGGCACGCTCGTGCCGCAGCACTTCCATACAAACGAGCAGATGATCTACGTGCTGCAGGGCGCGCTGCGAACGCTCGTGGACGGCGAGGACGTCACGGTCCGGGAAGGCGAGGTTTTGCAGGTGCCGGCCGGCGCGCCGCACCAGGCGGAAGCGCTCGACGACACGTTCGTGCTCGACATCCGGGGCACGGAGATGGAGGAGGCCACGACATGATACTGCTGGTGCCGCTCGCGTTCGTCGTCCTGATCGGCTTGTGGCTGGTCGGCATGTACAACCGGCTCGTCGGACTCAAGAACCAGACGCAGAACGGCTGGCGGCAAATCGACGTCCAGCTCAAGCGCCGGCACGATCTGATCCCGAATCTGGTCAACACCGTCAAGGGCGCGATGGAGTTCGAGAAGGGCACGCTCACGGCCGTGATGGAGGCGCGATCGAAGGCGATGAGCGCCACCGGGCCGGCCGACGCGAGCCGGAAGGAAGGCGAGCTCTCGCAGGCGCTCGGCCGGCTGATCGCCGTGGCCGAGAACTACCCGCAGCTCAAGTCCAACGAGAACGTGAAGATGCTGCAGGAGGAGCTGTCCGCCGACGGAGAACAAGATTGGCTTCGCGCGGCAGTTCTACAACGACATCGCGACCAAGTTCAACATCGCGCGCGAGACGTTCCCGACGAACCTGTTCGCCAGTACGTTCGGCTTCAACGCCGCGGAGCTGTTCGAGATCCAGGACGCCGCGGAGCGGCAGGTGCCGAACGTCGATCTGAGCCTGAGCAAGTCCTAGCGGCCGTGAACCTCCTCGAGCAGCAGGCCGCCAACCGCCACCGCACGTGGCTGGTGATGGCGCTGTTCGTCCTGGTTCTCGGCGTCATCGGCGCCGGCTTGGATCTGTTCGTCATCGGCGGCGGGCAGTTCTACGTGCCCGTCGGGACGACGATCGCGCTGCTCTTCGGCGGCGGGCGGGCATGGTGGAGCTTCAGGTACGGCGACCGGGCCGTGCTGGCTTCCGCCGACGCCAGGCCCCTGGAGGAGTGCCTGGCGCAGGCGGCCGACGAGAACGAGCGGCTCCGCTATCGGCAGCTGCAGAACGTCGTCGAGGAGATGGCGATTGCCGGCGGCGTGCCCGCGCCGCGCGCGTACGTCATCCCCGACGAGGACCCGAACGCGTTTGCGACGGGACCCGATCCCGCGCACGCGTCGATAGCCGTCACCGAAGGCCTGCTGCGGACCCTCAATCGAGAGGAGCTGCAGGGCGTCGTGGCGCACGAGATGGCCCACATCCGCAACCTCGACATCCGGCTCATGATGGTCGTCGCGGCGCTGGTCGGCGCGATTCTGCTCCTGGCCGACTGGTCGGGGCGCTCGCTGCGGTTTGGCGGCGGCCGCGGCGGCCGTCGACGCGGCGGAGGCAGCGGCGGCGCCGCGGGCCTGCTGTTCTTCGCGCTGTGGATCGTCGCGATCATCCTCGCGCCGCTGATCGGGCGGCTCCTGGCGCTGGCCGTCTCCCGGCGGCGCGAGTACCTCGCGGACGCGACCGGCGCCGAGCTGACGCGCAACCCCATGGCGCTGGCCGACGCGCTCGAGAAGATCGAGGACGCGGTGGCACCCACGCCCGCGATCAAGCGCGGCACCGCGCATCTCTGCATCGCCGATCCGCTCGGCAAGGGGATCGATCGGCGAGAGTCGCTCTGGGCCAACCTGTGGGCCACGCACCCGCCGATGGCGCGGCGGATTGCCGCGCTGAAGGCCATGGCGCTGATGGCGTGAGCGTCAGTGAATCCGCCGCTCCCAGTCGTCGTCCTTGCGACCGCCGCGGTGCACGTTGAAGCGGCGGCGCATGCGCTCCATCCGCCACTTGGTCAGGCGGTACTTCAGCTCGAGCCGGAGATTCGTCGGCCCTTTGAGATACAGATAGCCGGCCAGCAGGCCGCCCAGGTGCGTCAGGTGCGCCACCGATCCGCCGCCCGCGCCCAACGCCGAAACGAAGGCAATCGCGCCCATGATGAACACGAAGACCCGCGCCGGGATCGCGATGAACAGCATGAACAGGATCTGGCGGTCGGGGAAGACCATCGCCCAGGCGAGCAGCAGGCCGTACACGGCGCCCGAGGCGCCGAAGGTCACCGCGTCGTACACCGCGCGCAGCGGCGCCCAGGGGACGAGCGCCAGCAGGACCGTGGAGATGCCCGCCCCCACGCCAGCCACGAAGTAGTACGTCGTGAACGCGCGCGATCCCCATCGCCGCTCGAGGTCAGTGCCGAACATCCAGACCGCGAGCATGTTGAACAGGATGTGCATCAGGTCCGTGGGCGAGTGCACGAACAGGTAGGTGACCAGCTCCCACACGCGGGCCTGCGTCAGGACGTCGCGCGGGACCAGGCCGAACAGGCCAATCACGAGCGCGGGCGCCGCAAGCGTCGCGACGAAGACGGCCAGGTTGGTGAGGATGATCGCCCGCACGGCGGGCGTCCACGGGCCGGGCCCGATCACGTTGGCAAACTGGGGTGGAGAACGACGCACCTCCCGGATGCTAACAGACTCAGCCCGTGACGCGGCTGAGAACACGCCTGAGGGCCTGCCGGAACTCCTCGATGTGCAGCGTCCACGCCGCCAGGGCGAGCGTGCCGACGCCCGCGCCGATCGCCCCGGCCACGGCCAGGATGCGCGCCAGCCTGGCCGATCCCGCGACGGCGGCTGGCAGCACGGCGTGCAGCCCGACCGCCGCGTAGTGCGCGGCGACGCCCATGATTGCCGAGGCCAGGACGATCTTGACGAACGACCACAGCACGCGCCGTCCGTCCACGCCCGAAATGCGCGGCGAGAGCAGCGTCAGCAGCAGGAGCGCGTTGGCGTTGGCCGCGATGGCCGTGCCCAGCGCCAGCCCGCGGAAGCCCATCACCGAGTTGAGCCAGAGGTTGAGCCCGAGATTGGTCAGCACCGAGAAGACGCTGATGAGCACCGGCGTCCGCGCGTCCTTCAGCGCGTAGAACGTCGGCGCCGCGATCTTCACGATCGAGTAGCCGACGATGCCGGCCGCGTAGAACATCAGGGCCTGCGCCATCATCGTGACGGCCGTGCGGTCGAAGCGGCCGCCCTCGTAGATCGCCGAGACGATGGGCTCGGCCAGCACGATCAGCCCCACGGTTGCGGGCACGCTCAGCATCAGCATCAGCCGCAAACCCCACGACAGCGTCGTCCGCATGCGATCGTGCGCGTCGACGGCGGCGTGGCGCGCCAGCTCCGGAATCGCCGCCGTCGCGATCGACACGCCGAAGATGCCCACGGGCATGTACATCAGCCGAAAGGCGAAGCTCAACGCGGCGGCCGCCCCCGGCGTGCTCGTCGCGAGCGAGGTGTTCACGAAGATGTTGATCTGCGCGGCCGCGACGCCGAGCGTGCCCGGACCCATCAGCAGAAGCACTTCGCGCAGGCCCGGATCGCGTGGATCCAGCACCCACTGATGTCGATAGCCCTCGCGTCGAAGCAGCGGCCACTGCACCGCGATCTGCGAGAGGCCGCCCAGCAGCATGCCGGCCGAAAGCGCCATGACGGGCATGAGGCCGAGGCGCGTGAAGACCGGCACCAACACCAGCGTGCAGACGATGAAGACGATGTTGTAGATCGCGGGCGAGGCCGCGGGCACGAAGAATCGCCGCAGCGCGTTCAGGATGCCCATGAACGCCGCCGCGACCGCGACGAGCGTCAGAAACGGCATGTTGACTTGCGTGAGGAGGACGGTCAGCTCGAGCTTGCCGGGTATCTCGGCGTACGACCCGGCGTACGATGCCACGAGCGGCTTGGCGAAGACGATCCCCAGGATGACCAGCGTGCCGGTCACGACGAGCAGGCCGTTCACGACCTGCGATCCGAGGCGCCACGCCGCCTCCTTGCCCTGCTGGGTCAGGTACCGTGTGATCGTCGGCACGAACGCCGCGCTCATCGCGCCTTCGGCAAACAGATCGCGCAGAAGAGTCGGGATGCGGGTCGCGACCGTGAACGCGTCCGCCTCGAGACCGAAGCCGAAGTACAGCCCCTGGACGACGTCGCGGACGAGCCCGAGGATTCGGCTGGCAAGCGTCGCGGCGCCGATGAGGCCGGCGGACCTGGCGAGACGCTCACTCATCGAAGCGTGTCGCGATGGCTTGAAAGGCTGCTGAAAGGAAGCGTATCGAGGGCCTGAACGTCACGGGTGTGCGGCACCGCACGGACGCCAGCGTACCCAAAAAAAGTAGGGGCCTCAACCCCTGCGATTGAGGCCCCTGCCCGGAGGATGGATGAGAGGCTCTTGCGTGCCTTTCAATTTGCTTAGACGGAGGTCCATCGAAGAAAGTTTGGTGACTAGCCTGCGAGGCGTTTCTTGACGAGGTCGCTCACCGTCTTGCCGTCCACGGTCTGGCCCGTCAGATGCGCCATCACGGCCTTCATCACCTTGCCTATGTCTTTGGGCCCACTCGCATTGGTCTCGGATACTGCCGCCTCGATCGCCCGCTCGACAGCCGCTGCGTCCGCGGCCGGTGGCTGGTAGCGCTCGAGGAACGTGATTTCGGCCTGTTCGCGATCGACCAGGTCCTGCCGCCCACCGGCCTTGAACTGCTCAACGGAATCACGCCGCTGTTTGACGAGCGCGGCGACGACCTGGAGCGATTCGGTTTCGTCCAGCGCGCGGCCGCGCTCGACCTCCCGGTTCATCAGCGCGGCTTTGAGCATCCGGAGCGGCGCCAGGGAGGCCTGGTCCTTCTGGCGCATCGCGGTGGCAATGTCCTGCGTCACCCGTTCCATCAACGTCGCCACGTCAACCTCCGTCGCGCGGGTCAGCGCCCGCCAAGCATGCCCGTCCAGCTTATCGCAGCGACCCAGAACATCCACCCCGCCAGTATGACGCCCGCCGTGCGTCCGGCCATCCCCGCGCGCCACAGCGCGCCAAAGCCCACGGCCACGACGATCCCCATGACGGGCAGGGCAGCGAGGAGGTGCCGGAGATCGACGGGCGTGATAATGCCAACGATCATGAACAGCACGCAGGCCGCGAGCCACACGGCCAGCAGCGTGCGAATCGGCGACGGCCGTCGTTCCCGAACGATGGCGATCGTCCCGACCGCCGCCAGCAGCAGACCCGGCGCGCCGAATGTGATCAGCAGGCCGCGTGGCAGATCGATCAGTCGAGTCAGCGGCGTCCGCCCGCCGGCGGCGGCGGTCGCATGCCCGGTTTCGGACGCGATGCGTGTGAACGCCTCGCGATAGACGTCCATGAAGTACGCGTAGTAGACCGCGATCGCGAACACGATCGCGCCCATCGCGGCGACCAGTACGGTCCGGCCCGCCGGCCGCCACGCGCGGTCGCGGGCGACGGCCAGCGCCAGACCCGCCATCGTCAGCTGCGCCCCAAGCACCGCGAACGTGCTCGTGTGTGAGAGGAACGCGGCCGCCGCCAGCGCGCCGACGAGCAGCGCGCCGGGCCAGGCCACCCCGCTCGCGCCGCCGGCCGCACGCTCCGACCGATTCGCGATGACGAGACCGGTCGCCACTAGCGCGATCATCGCCAACGACTGGCCGAACATGTTCGTCAGGTTGGCCGTCACGATCACGCCGAAGCCGAGCGGCAGCAGGTGGTACGCGACGACGCTTCCGACGGCCTCCAGCTCGTTCTGCCGCCATCGATTGACCAGGCGGTAGAGCAATGCGGCCGCGCACGCGTCGACGGCGACGACCACGACGCGCAGCAGCATCATCCGGTCGCCTTCGGTTGGCGCGAACGCCGCGAACGGCTTCGCGAACAGGTACAGCCCGATCGGATAGGGAAAGCGGTAGTTGCCCGGCGCCAGCGAGGCGAACAGGTAGTGGCCGCCCAAGACGTCCTGGAACCGGTGCGTGTGAAAGATCGCATCGCCGATCGGCATGTTCGGGTGCGCGAGCAGCAGCAGCTGGATGGCCACCGTGACGTACGTGACCGCGACGACGACCCGGCCGCCTGTCGTCCTCGCCGGCAGCGCGGCCAACGTGACGACGGCCGACGCGAACGTGCCAAGCGCGATCCACAGCCAGGGGATCGCGACGAACGGCGCGAGGCCGCGGGTGAGGATGAACGCGACCGCCAGCGCGAGCAGCACGAGCAGCGCCGATCCGGCCAACCCTGGCAGCGCGAGGACGGCCATGGCCGCGCCGCTGGCGACGCCGGCGATGACGAGCGGCTTGATTTCGATGGCCGCGCGCGGGCCCGGACCGGCCGGCGTCAGCGTCAGCGTGTCGATCTGCGCCCCGAGCACGCGGGCGTCTCCACCGCCGGGGACGAACGTCGGCGTCACGTTCCAGACGACGGCGACTCCGCGCCCCCCGCCAGGCAGCGCCGGGATGATCCAGGTGCGATCGACGTACCCGGCGTCCGGCAGGGCGGATCGATCGCGAATGGTGCCGTCGATGTTGGTGACGAGATCGGGCCTCGTGCCGTCGGGCCGCGATCCGCTGAGACGCAGCGTCAGCGTCCATGGCGTCGATCGGTCGAGCGTCGGCAGCGCGAGGCCGAACGCGCCTTGCGTCCACGCGAACCACGTGCCCTCGGGTGTGTGCTCGACCGGATAGAAACCGGCCGTGATCTGCGCGGGCGGGTCCGCGGAGAAATCGATGACGACCGGCGGCTGAAAGCGGCTGACGAGCGCGGGCGACCACGCGAACGCCGCCGCGCCAATCGCGATGAACGCCAGCGCCCGCTTTCCCGTCACAGCGCGCACTCTAGCACGTGGGTCAGGCTCGCCTCGGCGCGAGCGCGCGGCCGTACGCGTCGTCGTACGCGCGTTCGACGGCGGCGGCGCCGAAGTGTCGCGTCACCAGCTCGAGCGTCGCCGGCCTGACGCGTGCCCCTGCCGACAGCACGTCCTCGAGCGCGACTGCCAGCGGATTGACGTGCCCCTTCGGGACGACGAGCACGTCGTCGCCGAAGATCTCGTGCAGCTCGACGCCGCCGGGATGATCGGCGGAGACCACCGGCGTGCCGGACGCCAGCGCTTCCACGGCGACCGTCGGCAGCGCCTCGAGGAGCGAGGGCAGGGCGAACACATCGGCGACAGCGGCGTAGCGCGCGATCTCGTCGTTGGGGAGCAGGCCCGTGAACGTCACCCGGTCGGCGACGCCGATCGACCGGGTCAGCGTCTCGAGATCGCGGGCGAGCGGGCCGGTCCCGCAGATGACGAGGCGCGTGTCGCGGCGGGTCCGCGCCAGCCGGGCGAAGGCTTCGATCAGGAAGCGCTGGCCCGCCAGCTCGTGGAGGCGCTTCACGTTGAGGATGACCCGCGATTCGCGAATGCCGAGCGCCGCGCGCCACAGGGCGCGCGTGCGGTCGTCGTGCGGCGCGAAGGCGTGGCTGACAGCCGGGTAGATCACCGTGAGCTCCGGCCGATCGAGACCGACCGCCCGCGCTTTCTCGAGCAGTCGCTGGCTGTAGAACGTGACCGTGGAGGCGTGGCGGTACGCCCGGGCGAACGGATCGATCGGCCGCCGCGGCCGGTAGTGCCAGATCTCGGTGCCGTAGAGCGTCAAGACGTACGGCACGCGCCGTCGCCTGGCCCAGTTGGCGGCGACCTCGATGATGAGGCCGTTGCTGTGCAGGTGCAGCAGATCGGCGTGTGCGGCCGCGCGATCGAGCGCCGCGGTGATGGTCTTCGCGTGCTTCCAGGTGTCGAGCTTGAGCAGCCGGGTGACGCCGCGCCCGCGGGTGCGGCGCGGCACCCAGGTGACCGGTCCGGCGAGCGTCTCCGCAGTCGTGCGGCCCTGCGCGGGCTCGTGTGCGACGAAGGTCACCTCGTCGCCGCGGGCCGCCCGCCACCGGCCCAGCTCGGCCGGCAGCAGGGCGTTGGCCGCCTGATCGGGCGGCAGATGAGGGGACACGTGGCAGATGCGCACGACGCGCGCCTCACGCCGACGCGCGGGCATCGGGCGCCGCGCGCGTGAAACGATGACGGTATTCGGCGAACGTCAGCGGCTCGGCGCCGAGATCCCGGGTCGCATACGTCAGGATCCGGCCGAGCCGGTCGAAGAAGGCCTCGAGCTCGGCGTCCGTGCGGTTGTACGGGCTGCCGCCGACGATGGCTTCGCTCGAATGGAACAGCAGATTGAGGATGGACGCACCGCGCCCGGCGATCTGGCGCGCGAGCGCGATCATGTCTGCCGCCGAGCTGTAGGACGGGCGCAGCCATCGCACGTGGGCGAGGCGGGTCCAGCGCAGGATCCGCTTCGTCGTGTAGGGCCACGGCGCGCGGCCGTACCAGCGCTCGACGGCCGCGGGCACGCGGCGGCTGAGCGCCGCCGAGATCGGCAGCTCCAGCAGATCGCTGGAGCCTGGCCGCGTCGGGTCGTCGTACGCGAGGAAATACGGCTCGAGCGGCGCGCCGACGAAGTCTGGGCCCTGTTTGTGCGCCTCGTAGAACAGCGGCGCCACGCTCGACTCCACCAGGTAGCCCGCGCGTTCGAGCGACGAAACGTGCGCGGCTGAAAACCCGAAGCGGCCCGACCGGTAGGACACGGGCCGCACGCCGACGCTCGACGCGATCGCCTCGGTCAGCGATTCGAGCTGCGCGTCGAACTGCGGCATCGGCAGCGACAGCGCATACGGATGGCGGGCGACGTCCTCCGCCGAGCACGGCGGCGTCTCCCAGGCATGATGGTGGGCGCCAATCTTCGCAGGTGCCGCGGGCGAGCAGGCGGCGAAGGACCTCGGCGGACCGCGGGTCCGTGGCCACCGGATGCGTGATCACGTAGGTCGGGCGGACGCCGTGGCGCTCGAAGAACTCGTGCAGCCGGTCGAGCGCGTACAGATTCTCGAACGTCTGATCACGCCGGGCCTCGACGTCCCACTGGTTGTCGCCCTCGGTGTCAATCGCGACGAGCAGCGCGGGCCGGCTGAGCGCGCTCATCGGTCCTGATCGGAATCGCCCAGGGTCACGTGCCACGTCTCGGTGGCGTCGTAGTACCCGGTCGGCACGACCGCGCCGTTCACCTTGGCGACGAACTCCATCGTCGACTTCACCGAGTAGTAGCCCGACTTCTTGAGCAGCTTGCGGAAACCATCGTGCAGGGCGAACGTGCGGATCTTGTCCGAGTCGGCTGCACGAGCCTCCCGATCGATCCAGCGCAGCAGCGTCAGGAACCCGCGCGTGTCGTCGGGATCGGTCAGGAAATCCACCAGCAGCGTGACCCGGCCGCGCGGCTCCTGCACGTGCCGGTACACGACGTAGCCCGCGGCCTCGCCGTCCCGCACGAGGGCGGCGATCAGGTAGCGCACGTGCGGCGCGTGGATGTACTTCCAGTTGAGGTACGCCGCGTCGCGCCTGACGGCAAAGGCAAAGCGGCCCTTGATGCGCTCCCACAGCCGCGTGAAGCTCTCGTCGAAGTTGCGGATCGTGCCGCACTTCGCCTTCGAGCGGACGCGTCCGCGCCACCAGGCGAATCCACGGCAGCGTGACCGCCGACACGAAACGATTGACGCCAACCGGCCAGGTTGGCCGGCGCAGCGCGCGCCGGCTGAGCGGCTTCACGAGGCACGGGACCGGTCCGATGTCCGGCCAGTGCAGCTTCTGAAACAGCTTGTACGAGGAGTCGGAGAGTCCGAGGCCGAGCGACGCGCCGACGTTGCGGTCCCACGTGCGGAAGAGCACCTCGCCAAGGCCCTGACGCTGGCGCTCGGGGGCCACCATCACGTCCATGCCCCACGCGCCCTGAATTTCGCGGCCGTTCACCGTGACCAGCACCGGCATCGCGGCGTACTGGCCGACGATCGTCGTGCCCTCGCGTGCGATCCAGATGAGCGGCGCGTCCTTCGGCGCCTGCGGGTTGCGCCGGTACTGCCAGTCCCAGCGCAGCCGGTTGGCGTCGGCCATGTCCCCGCCGAACACGCGGCGGTACAGCGCTTCGATCTGGCGGCGATCGTCCGGACGGTAGCGGTCGATGTCAGCCATCAGCTGTGGGGATTCATGCGGGCGCCAGCACGTACTCGATGTTGCCGATGAGCGCATCCTGCGTGACCGGATTGTCTCGCAGCCATCGTCCAATCGCGGCGGGCAGGCGCCGGACCGTGCCCGTCACGTGCAGTTCTTCGCGGATCACGCGCAGGCCCGCGCGCGCGATTTGATCGCGCAGCCGCCGCACCCGCACCTTCTCCAGCAGGTCGTCGTGCTTGACGATGCCGTTGCGCGCGTCGCGGATGAACGAGTTCTCGTGCGCGGGCTCCATCAGCGTCCAGGGCGCGTGGCGGGCCAGCGCGCGGAACGTCCGGAACGCCATCGGCCGGCCCAGCAGCAGGTGCAGCGGCACCGGCACGCGCAGCCGCGGCAGGTGCGCACCGGCAAAGGACAGATACGGCGCCGTGGACAGGTAGCAGCGGCCCTCCGGCGCGAGCACGCGCCGGCATTCGCTCAGGTACTTCAAGGCATCCGGGACGTGTTCGATCACGGCGTGCGAGAGCACCAGGTCGAAGCTGCCGGTGCGAAACGGCAGGGCCAGGCCGTCGGCCTGGGCGAAGTCCAGGTTTCTCAGGCCGCGCTCGCGCGCCAGCTTGACGCCGGCCTGACTGAAGCGATCGATCGGATCGATGCCGACGACGCGATCGGCGTGCTCGGCGAGCGAAAGCGGCATGCCGCCGCCGCCGCAGCCCGCGTCCAGCACGCGGCCCGACACCGCGACGCCCGCACGCTCGAGAAACGCGAGCACCTTCGCACTTCGATAGTACTCGAACAGCGCGTAGTCGTATTCGGATCGGAACCGGCGATCCGCGTGCGCCTTGATCAGGTCGTCTCGAATTTCTCGCATGCAGGCGCTGGCGCCATCACTTCGGCCGCTTGTCGATGAGCGCCGCGCGATCCGGGGCCGGGGTTTCGTCAACGTCGAACGTCGCGACGATGTGATGTTGGGGATAGCGATCCAGGAGCTCCTGAATGAGCCCCGAGTCGGCCTGACTCTCGTATCCAACGCTGGGCAAATCGTACGTCAGTATATAGCGCACGTCGTCGCGCTGCAGGCGGTCGTCGTAGTTGCCGAAGTGGTTGCCGATGAAGATCGGCCGGATGCGGTTGTCCAGGGCGAGGCCGTTCGCCAGCTTGCCCTGGACGAGCGTATCCGCCGGCAGCAGGCGGCCAAGAGCGACCGACGCCTGATAGTTGGTGTCGCGGTGCGTCGCCGCCCATCGGGAAAACTCCACGAGATTCCAGCCGAGCGCAATTGCCAGGAACGCCAGCCCGACGGTGGGCGTGACGGCGCGGGTCGCGAGCCACCCCGTCACGCGCGACCATGCCCCCAGGATCAGGAGCGTCGCGACGATCGCCAGGCCCGCCGCCGCCATCACGACGCGATGGAAATGGCTGGCGGCAATGTCATCCAGGAAGAGCGGGCGGATGGCCGCGCCAAAGACGATGTAGCCGAGGAACAGCAGCAGCGGCGCGGCGGCGGCGCGGCGGCCGGCGCGGCTGGCGAAGCCCGGCGGCAGGACGGGTGTCAGTCGGCCCAGGACGACCGCCGCCAGCGCCACGAGCGCCGGAATGAACATCACGTACCGTCGGTCGTTGCCCGAGTCGTGCACGATCAACTCGAGCAGGCCGATGAGGACCCACCAGACGAGCAGGCGCTCCCCGGGGCGCGCCGACCGCCAGCGAGCAAGGATCGCGAGGATTCCGAGCGCCGCGGTGGCGAGGATCAGCCACATCCGCATGAAGATTGCCTGCACGATCGGCACCCAGGTCGCCCGATCGAGGAAGTGGCGCAGGTCGTATTCGGGCTTGCGCAGCACGGACATCTGCCAGTTGTAGAAGCGGTACTCCGTCCAGTGCGGCAGGACGAACAGCAGACCGATCCCGAGCGCGGTGGCGGCGAGGCTGACCAGGGTGATTGCCGCCGCCCGAGTCTGATCGCGGCCTGGCGCCGGCCAGTCGGGCCGACCGCTTCGGCCGCGGGCCGTCCGTGACAGGAGCAGCGTCGTCGCGACATCGAGCACGATGGCCGCCACGAAGAACGCTGCCGCGGCTTTCGTGAACCAGGCGAGGGTCACCGACGCGCCCGCGAGCGCGCCCCACCACGGACGCCGGTCGGCGATCGCGTAGGCGGCCCAGGCGACGACGATGAACGCGGTCATGGTCGATTCCATGAGCGCCGCGCGGTTCCACATCACGAACGCGTAATTGGTGGCGAGGAGCGCGCCGCCGATCAGGGCCGTGCGGCGATTGGCGATGGCCGCGAGTCCCGCCACGAGGAACGCAACCGCGGCGATGCCGGAGACCGCGGACACGAGCCGCGCCTGCCAGAGTCCCACGCCAAACTCGCGAAAGCTCAGGTATTCGAGCGCGGTGAACACCGGCGCGACGAACACGGGATTCCACTGGTCCGTTTCCCACGTGCCCCAGAGCGCGCGATTCCGCGCGTTGTGCGTCCAGGCCCCTTCGTCGTGCCACACGATGCCGACGCCGACGACGTCGATTTGCGGCGGATCGGCGCGGAGCCACACGGTGCGCAGGCCGGTCGCGGCGACCAGGATCAGGAGCAGCGTCGCGGCGAACGTCTGGCGCGACACGTCAGCCTCGCCGCCGCCAGACGTCGAACATCGCGCTCTCGCGGTCGTGCGTGTAGCCGGCATCCAGCCACGCGCGGAGCTGCGGGTTGCTCAGGAAGAAGTCCGCCGAGTTGGGCAGGTCGGGCTCGCCCTGATGCCAGTCGATCTTCTGCAGGATGACGAGCGCGGGCGGATCGCGCTGCAGGTCGCCGAGCAGGCCGGCGACGCCGTAGCCCGGCTGATCGTCGGCAAAGCCAATCATCACAGGACGGCTCCAGAAGAAACGCGACGCGCTGCGCCGCCCGCTCCAGGCGCAGATTCCGCCGCCACTGAAGCCAAACGTCAGGATCGAGTCGGTCGGGCGCGTGGTGGCATCCACGTAGCGGATCATCTCGTCGTTCGCGGCCGCGTCGAACTTGCCGCCGCTGAATCGCGCCAGGTAGGACGCGCGATCGATCCGCCCGCGTGCGGCGTCGAGATCGAACTGCAGATTCTGGACGAGCTGCGGCAGACCGCCGAGGCGAAGGCCGAGCACGAGAGCGGGCTCGTCGCCGACCCGCCAGAAGCCGGCGACCAGCAGCGCGACGGTGGCCCAGCGGCGCCAGGCGGTGCCCGCGCCGAGCGTGGTCAGGCCTGCGCCCGCCGCCAGCGCCAGCGCCGGCCCGGCCTGGACGAAGTACTGCGGCAGATTGCGGGCGCCGTTGACGGCAATTGAGGCGGTTGCCGCAGCCAGCCAGGCGAGCGTCAGCCAGGCCACGCGATCGAACGGCCGGCGCGTCACCGCCAGCAGCACGCCGATGGCGCCAAGAAACCACAACATGTCCACGCGCGCGCGCTCGAGGGGCATCATCAGCACGTAGCGCACGGCGTGCGCGAACCCGCCGTACGTCTCGCCGGAATAGCGGACGTTGTAGTCGATGGTCGCGAGCTTCAGATCCGTCAAGGCGCCGTGTGCGGCAAAGTAGATCAGCGTCGCGGCCGTCACCAGCGTCAGCCCGGCGGCGATCCAGAGGGCATCCATCGCGCGTGCCTGTACCGATCGAGACTCGCGAGGCCAGATCCAGATCGCCACGACGAGCGGCAGGGCATACGCCAACGCGTTGTACTTGATCCAGCAGGCGGCGCCCAGCAGAACGCCCGCCAGCAGCAGCGTCCACGTGCTGCGGTGCGGCCGGGCCACGAGCGCGATCGCCGCGGCAATCGCGGCAGCGATGTACGTCTCGCACTGGCCGCGCACGTACGCCCCGCCCAGGCGCGTCAGCGCAGGATGGCCGAACAGCAGAAAGACGCACGCCGCCAGCCCGCCCGCAGTCGCGCCAAACGCGCGGCGGCCGAGGATGAAGAGCATGGCCGCGGTCACCGCGGCCGCCAGCAGGTCCCCGAGCGCGACGACCGACTGGTGCGGCCAGACGCGCCAGAGCCACGCGTAGACGACGAAGATCCCCGGCGGCTTCTGATCCCAGCTCGCTTCGTACGGCACGCCGCCGTCGAGCAACTGCTGGCCGGAGTAGACGTACAGGCTTTGATCGCCGCCAGCGGGCTGCGCGAAGGCCGGCAGCCTCAGCAGCAGCAGGCACAGCGCAATCGTCGCCCAGAGGGCCGGCGACGTCGATGTCCTGGAAACGCTCATGCGGCAGTGGCGGCGGCGCCTTGAATTATAGTGCTCACGTGGCGCCCTCCAAGCCGGCCGACCTCGTCATGGTCGTGCCGACCTACAACGAGCGCGATCGCCTCGCCGAGCTCGCCAACGCGCTCTTCGACGCCTGCAGGCAATCCAGCATCGACCTCGAGCTGGTCATCGTCGACGACAACTCACCGGATGGGACGGGCGCGCTCGCCGACGATCTCGCGAAGACGCGGCGGATGCAGGTGATCCACCGGTCCGCCAAGCTGGGTCTGGGTACCGCAGTGGTTGCCGGCTTCCAGGTCGCGACCTCGGACGTCGTCGGCGTGATGGACGCGGATTTCAGCCACCCGCCGTCGCTCGTGCCGCGCATGCTGGCGGTCTTCCGCGCCACCAATGCCGACGTGCTCGTCGGCAGCCGTTACGTGCCAGGCGGCAGCACGCCCGACTGGCCGTTTCTCCGCCGGGTGATGTCGCGGACGGCCTGCCTCGCCGCGCGCGGGCTGTCGCCGATTCGTGACGCGGCGTCAGGGTTCTTCCTCATTCGTCGATCGATTGCCGAAGGCGTCCCGATCCAGGCCGGCGGCTTCAAGATTTGTCTCGAGCTCCTCGTGCGCGCGTGGCCGACGCGCCTGGTCGAGATTCCCTATCGCTTCGACGATCGCGAGCAAGGCGAGAGCAAGATGAGCCTCAAGGAAGCGGCCGGGTATCTGGTGCAGCTGAGAGATCTCTACGGCGAAGTGTGGCGGGGCCGCGGCCGCCCGAAACGTGCGTACCGCCGCCTGTCGGCCTCGGAGGTCGAGGCCATCGTTCAGGCCGCGCGCTGATTGGGCTTCGCGGGAGACGCGGCGGCGTCGGTGACCGGCGCGCCGAACAGCACGCGGCTCGCGACGTGCCAGGCCACGGCCCACTTCGTGATCGCGAGACGCGTGATGTCGCCGGCGTGTCGCGCCAGGTAGGACGGCCGCAGGTAGAACCGTCGCTTGGCGCGGTTGATGGCGCCCATCACGACGTTCTCGTCGAGGCCATTGCCGCGCAGCAGGTAGTACCAGGTACTCCATGCGCGTCCAGTCCTCGCTGGCCAGCAGGCCCTCGCGCTTGGCCTTCGCGTGCAGCTCGGTGCCGGGGTACGGCACGGCCGGATAGAAATTGGCGAAGTCGGGATCGAGATCGACCGCGTAGTCGATCGTCCGCTCGAGCGCCGCCGGCGTCTCGCCCGGATACCCGAAGATGAAGAAGCCGAACGAGCTGATGCCCGCCGCCCGCATGTTGCGGATGGCCGTCCGGATCTTCTGGCCCTCGAGCCGCTTCATCATGTCCTTGCGGGTTTCCTCGGACTCGGTTTCGATGCCGAGCGCGAGCATCCAGCAGCCCGCCTGGCGGAGCCGCTTCACGAATTCCGGATCGACCAGGTTGTCCGCGCGCGCGTTGCCAAGCCACTGGATCGGCAGCTTCCGCGCGATCAGCTCCTCGCAAATCGCGCTGAACGTCTTCACGTTGAGCGTGACGGTATCGCCCCAGAGGTAGAAGAACGTGAGCCCGAACGTGCGATAGCCATGCTCGATCTCGTCCACCAGCGCCTTCGCGCTCTTCTCGCGAAACTTGTGGCCCTGATGGATCGGCGCGACGCAGAAGTCGCACGAATACGGGCATCCGCGCGATACCTCGACGATCACGTACGGTTGATCGACCAGCGGGAGCCGATAGCGGGTGAGGTCGAGCAGGTCCCACGCCGGGCACGGTGCTGTGAGAAATCCCGCGAACTGCCCGTGGGCGCGGTGCGGGACGACCCGTCCGTCGCGGCGGAACGTGACGGAGGGAACGTCGGCCAGGCCCTCGAGCGACTCGAGCGCCGCGATGCCGAGCAGCCCGTCTTCGGGCTCGCCGACGATCATCGCGTCCACCACCGGCGCCCGTTCCATCGCCTCGGCCGGCGTGGCCGACACGTGCGGGCCGAACGTCAACGAGCGGCGCGCGGTACGCGTGCTTGAGCCTCGCCATCTGCGCGACGTCGGCGTCGAGCGTCGGCGTCGTGCTGGGAAACACAATCAGCGTCGGGCGGAAGCCCTCCGCGTCGAGCCTGGCCATCAGCTGCGGCGTGGATTCGTGGGTGGCCGTCAGGTCCGCCAGACGGACCGAGTATCCCGGACGGTTCCGAAGCAGCGCCGCGATCAGGGCCAGCGAATAGGGCGGCTTCGTCGTGCCGAGCACTTCCTCGCGTTCCTGACAGCGACCCTGGCGGGTGAACGCGATGCCGCCGACGAGCGGCGGGTTGACGAGCAGCGTCCGTTCGCCGAGCACGTCTAATGCGCTCCCACCGGCGCGAGCACCTGGTCCGCCGGCGCCCCGACCGGCGCGCCGATGGGATCGGGCGACAGCTCCACCTTGCAGCACCGGCGGCACACGGGGAAGAGACCGGCGTCGAGCAGCTTGCGCCGCAGCTCGACGTACGGCGCGCCCGTCCAGACTTCTTCGAGCGACTGCTTCGTGAGATCGCCGACCTCGACGCGGATGAACGGACAGAAATACATCTTGCCGCTGAAGGACACGCGCGCGTTGAGGAACGGATACAGGCACCGGCCCGCCAGCGGCGTGCCGGGCGTGTAGTAGTTGTTTAGGATCGCGGGCCGCACCTTCGGCCGCATGTCGAAGCGGATGCCGCGCTGCCGGCACCTGGCCGCGAGGCGCTCGACCTGCGTCCGCACGCGCGCCGCGTCCAGGCCGGGATCGGACGTCACGTACGTCGAGATCAGCGAGGCATCGCGCGCGCCCGTGAGCCGGACCGTTTCGGCGACTTCTTCCGGCGTGCTGAACATGAGGTGATTGAGGCCGATCGCATCCACGCCGAGCTCGCCGGCGACGTCGACCATCTGATCGAGCGCGTCGAGCGTCTCGTGCGCGACCGTCGTGTTGATGCTGACGCGCAGGGGCGCGTGCTTGCGCGCGGCCGCCGCCTGGAGCCGGCGGAGTCCGGCCGACGTGCGCTCGAACGTGCGCTCGACGCCGCGCGCGCGATCGTGCAGCTCGCCGGGCCCGTCAATCGAGACGCTGATGTGCTTCAGGAAGCCCGCCAGGGCCAGGTCCGCCAGCGCCTCGGCGCGCTCGTCGGAGATGATCGTGCCGTTCGTCGTCATGTAGCCGCAGACGTAGCCCTTCGAGCGGAAGACGTCCATCACGTCGAGGATGTCCTTCCGCATGAAGATCTCGCCGCCGGTCAGACTCACCTGCAGGCCCTCGTCGGCCGGGAACGCCGCTCGGAGGGTGTCGAGCGGCAGTTCCTGGCGCCACTCACCCTCGACGTTGAGCAGGTCGCCGACGTAGCAGAACTGGCACTTGAGGTTGCACCGCATGGTCGCCTCGTAGACGAGACCCTGCGGCAGGCGGCCGGCCCGGCCGTCCTTCGCTCGGAGAAATTTGGCAATCGTCCGCTCGTACTTCTGGCGACGAAGGCGCGCCCAGAGCGCGGTCATGAGGGGCACCGTCCGGGCGCGGCGAGCCACGGCCTCGCGGACGCGATGGGCGACAGTCATTCGACCATCACATTCTACGTGGATGCCCGCGCCTGTTCCACCCGCGGGTGTCACCCGTGGGTGTCACCCGCCGCCCCGTACCGCCGCGATCCGCCCGTCGCTGTAGGCGTACACTCGCGCGTCGGCCAGCGACGCCGGAGCCGTCAGCCGAAACACCGCGGCATCGCCGTCGGGCCGGATCTCGAGGCGCCCGATCGGCGTGGTGACCGAGGTTGAGGCGCCGGGACGCACCCAGATCTCGAAGGTGCTCAAGTCCGAAGACGCCAGGATATTGCCCGTGTAGTGCGACACGCGCGCTTCGATGACGTCCGGTGCCGGCCGAGCGATCTCCACGTGGACGTCCGTGCGGACGACCCGCAGCAGCGTCCGAAACGTCGCCGGCGCGCAGTCGCTCGTCATGCCAAACGCCTCCCACAGAAAGTTGCTGTAGGTGCCCTTCTGCCCGACGGGTGCGGTCACCAGCAGCACCTCGCGCGTCCCGCACGGCTCGAGGTCCGAGGTCATCAGCCTGAGACCGTCGTCGCTCATCGACGACGCCCACGACCAGGCTCGCGCGGCCAGCGCCAGCTGCACCATCGAGATCGCCAGCACCAGGATGACGATGTTCCCGACCAGACGCCCGACGCCAGGCTGCCGCCACAGCACGGCGACGAACAAGGACGTGCCGACCGACGCCAGGTAGAGGTAACGCGCGCCACCCGTGAGCGAGGACACGGGGATCAGCGCGGCGACGACGAAAACCATCAGATACAGCGCGCTGGGATCGCTCGAGAGCCATCGGACCGAGCGCAGCGCGACGAGGATGGTCACCAGGACGATGGCCACCCCGGCAAGCGCGTAGATGTTCGTCGTCTGATCGAGAAACCACGGCGGTGGTGGCGGCAGCACGATCGGGCTCGTCAGGTAGAAGCCCGCGAACGCGACGAAGCCCAGCTTCTCGCGCACGACCGCCTGCGTGGCCGGAAGCTCGAGGGCGGCCAGGCACGTGCCGGCGAGCCCGACAGCGACGGCGCCCGCGGGGACGGCCCGCCAGCTCGCGAGCGTGGGGAGAATCGCGCGTCCCTGCCGAACGAGGGCCAGCAGCAGGAGCGACGCGATCGCGACGACGATCATCAGCAGCTTCGGCAGCCGCCGGCCCCCGCCCGCCAGCGACACGTCCACACCCTGGGCGCGCAGCAGGACGTAGACGCCGACGACGACGAGCAGCGGCACGAGGCGGCGCAGCGCGTCGATCCCGCTGCGGCGCGCGAGCAGCACGTCAGAGCCCAGCGCGATTACCGGCAGCGAGAGGGCGGACTCCTTCGAGAGCAGTGCCAGCGCGAAGCTCCCGACGCCGAGCCAGTACGGGCGCGTGCCGTCGCGCCCGAGCCAGAGCAGCGATGCCAGCAGAAACAGCGTGGCGAGTAAATCGAAACGCGCGGCGATCCAGTAGACCGCCTCGTGGCTGGCCGGGTGAAGCGCGAACAGCAGCGCGCCGGCACACGCGGCGTTTGGATCGACCAGACGACGACCGAGCGCGAACACGAGCGCGCTGGTGACCGCGTGCAGGAGCACGTTCGTCAGGTGGAAGCCGAACGCGTGCGGCCCCCAGAGCGTCCAGTCGAGCGCCTGCGAGAGAAACGCCAGCGGCCGGTAGTACTCGAAGAACCCGCGGGTGAAGTACGTCAGCGGATGGGCGAGTCCACCCAGGGCCTTGACGCGGTCGAGGATGAAGAAGTCGTCGGACGTGAAGGACTGCGCCAGCGCCGGCAGATACGCGATCACGGCGGCAAGCGCGGCGAGCGTCGCGAGCGTCGTATCGCGACGCGTCCAGGGCCGGGCGTCGTTACGTGCCATTGCGCCCACGGCGTCGGAAGCGTGCGACGACTTCCCGCAGAAACGCCACTTCCGTCGCCCGGAAGAAGCCGGTAATCCAGAGCAGCGCGAGATATACGGCCACACACGTGCCGCCGCGGACGACGAGCCCTGCGACCGGCGGCAGGGCCGGCACCAGCCAGAGGGCGGCAAGCGCCGCGGCCACGCCCGACACGACCAGACGCGCGAGCCGGCCCGCTTCGTAGTGGACGGGATAGAGACGCTGCGCGAACACGAAGGCCACGACCATCTGCGTCAGATAGGACACGAGCACGGTCGCCGCCGCGCCGACCACGCCGAACCTGGGGATCAGCACGAGGCCCGTCGCGAGTCCGACGCCCGCGGCCGTCAGCGTCGAGACGGGGTAGAACTCCGTCCGGCTCGTCAGGTTCAGCCCGATGGACGTCAGCAAATACACGCCCTGCAGCGCGATGCCGACCGCGATCGTCGGCACGACGGGCAACGCCGCCAGATACTCCGGCTTGAGCATCGTGAGGATCACGTCGTGCGCGACGGCGGTCGTGCCGGCGACGAGCAGCACCAGGACCGCGACGCCGTAGGTCGTCATCTTGCTGAACACCGGCTGCGCGTCCGGCGTCCGCGACGTCGCGTAGTAGAACGGCGCCCAGGCGGTTTCGAACGCCGACGTGAAGAACCGGATGCCCGTCCCGAGCGTCGTGCCGTTCTGGTACACGCCAAGCGCCTCGGTGCTCACGTGCTGGCCCAGCAGCAGCTTTGGCGTGCTCTCGAGCGACTGCTGCGCCAGTCCGTGCGGCAGCCGCGGCAGGCCGAAGCGCAGCATCTGCCGGAGCTCGGCGGTCGAAAACGTCGCGGCGACGAGCGGCCGCACCCAGGGCCAGAGCAGCGGCAGCAGGACGACCGTCAAGGCCAGATCCGCGAGGTAGACGCCCGTGATGCCCAGGCGGAGGCCGATGACGAGGATGATGCGCAGCACGAGCGTGCCGGCCGAACGGGTGAAGGTGAACGCACTGTAGGAGACGGCCGCGTCACGCAGCCGCATCACGTGAAACGGGAAGAACGTGAACGCGACGAGGAACATGTTCACGAGCATCAGCCGGAACGGCAGCAGGTACTCCGCGCCGAGCGACAATCGCGCCGCGAGCCGCGCCGACGCGGCCAGCGCCGACACGAGCAGCACGCCGTCGGCGACGAGCAGGAACCAGAGAATCGAGCTCGCCATCCGCTGCCGCGCCGGTCCGTCCTCGCGCTCGTGGTAGAAGCGCATGAACGCGCCGTCGAGACCCCAGCGGTTGATGACCTTGATGAACGCCTCGAGGGAGACCAGCGTCGCGAGCGCGCCGTAGTCCACCGCTGTCAGGAACCCCTGCTTGACGTACACCGCCAGCAGCAGGAAGTTGACGATCGAGATGGCGGCGTCGCCCGCGCCGTAGATCGCGACGCCCTTGCTCAGGTGTTTCAGCCGGTCTCGCAAGGTCGGCGATCAGGGGCGCGAGAAGCGCAGCACGTTCAGGAAGCACCAGCCCGGAACGGGCAACAGTCGCGTCAGCCCGCGGTGCAGCCACTGCAGCCGCGCGGGTGATTGGCGAATCCAACGGGTGAGAATCGGCACGGTCGGAAAGATGCCGCGCCGCTCGACCAGCGTGAAGCCGGCGTGCTTCGCGAGGTCCAGATACTCCGCGATCGGGCGGTCGCCCGGGTGTTTGAGCGGATCGGCGGTGCGAATCAGCCGGCCGACCAGCAGGAAGTGCACGCGCGACTGCAGGTGCGCGAGATTCGGCACCGTCACGAGCAGCTCGCCGCCCGGCCTGATCACCCGGAACAGCTCGGCCAGCGCGCGGGGCTGATCCTCGAACGACAGATGCTCGAGCACATCGAGGCAGAGCGCGCGATCGAACGCGCCGTCGCGATCGGACAGCGCCGTCAGCGACTCGCGGCGGACGATGGCCGAGCTGTAGTTGGGATCGACGCCTGCAATGGCGAGCCGGCCGCGGAATTCCTCGACGAGCACGCCTTCGCCGCAGCCGGCGTCGAGCACCCGTGTGCCGGCCGGCAGCGCGCTCAGGTACGCACGAACGAGGGCCAGCTTCGCGAGATAGGTCGGGTAGAACTCCCAGGTGGGCGAGAGCTGGCGGTGGTAGTCGCCGCGTTCAGCGTATTCCCCCGTCCGGGCGACGGAAGAGGGCGAGGGCATGCGCGAGATTCTACAACCCTCCGCCGCCGCCACGTCCCCGGCCCGTCGTCGTCGTCGACGTGCCGGGCGCGGTGGTCGACATGCCCGGCTGCGATCCGGTCACCGGCAGGTAGACGCCGGGGCCTGGCGGCGCCGGACGATTCTGTCCGGGGGCCGGCTGCGTCTGCGCCGGTCTGTTCGGCACGACGGCGACCGGCGGAATCTCGTCGTCAGGCATCGCCTGGACGACCGGCGCGATTTGCGGCGCGCTCGACGTCGGCGTGTAGAGCGTCGTCGGGTGGCTGGTCGGAAGAATCGAGACGAACTGCCACATCGACGCGCCCGGGCTGCTGTTTTCGAGGCGCGGATAGAGGATATAGCCGGCGGTCGACCGCAGCAGCGATTCGAGGACGACCGCTTCCGGCTGCGATTCGAACTGCACGGTGATCGGCGCGCCGGTGAGCTTGTCGGCGTTCAACATCTGGGTGTTGCCGAGGCGCGCCCACTCGGCCAGGATCTCGCGCACCGTGACGTTGCTGGCGATCAGCGTGACCGTGCCGTTCTTCTCGAAGGTCAGCTGCAGCTTCCGTTCGGCCGCCGCCTGCGCCGCGGGATGCACGGTGACGAGAAGCAGCAGGCCAGCCGCGAGCCAGCCGGTCAACATTTTGGCGCGCATGGTCGATCTCCCGATTTCAGTATACGACGTCCGTTCCGGACTATCGGCCGGAAGTCCGGCGCGAGGCAGGGCCGGTCAGAGCAGCCGGCCCACCCACAGCGGCGAGTCTTTCTTCGGCAAATCGCAGGTTCGGCAGATTTCTGGCCCGCCGCTTTCGAGCTGCTGCCGGCGGACAGCGCGGTAGGCCGGGGAATTCCACACCTGCGCGATGGTCGAGGTGCGCAAATCGCCAAGAATGTGTCGGCCGTCGAAATCCGCGCAGCAGAGCGAGACGCGGCCGTCCCAGAGGACGGTGAACGTCAGCCACAGCCGGTAGCACGGGAACCGCACGTCAGATTTGTCATTGAGCGTGCCGGCCCAGTTGTGCAGGTCGGTGATGTGGATTTTGTCGGCCACGCCGCGCCATTCCTCGATGAACGCGCGCTCTTCGTCGGAATTGTTCTGGCGGACGAACGACAGAATCAACTTCGGGCGCGTGCGCGCGCTTTCCTGGCGGAGCCGCGCCAGCGTCCGGACGTTCGCAATGACGGTGTCGTAGTCCAGGTTCAGCCGCGTGCGCTCGAAGACGTCCTTGCCGGCGGCGTCGACGCTGATGTTGATCGCGTCGAGTCCGGCCTCGATCATGCCCCGCGCCAGCTCCTCGGTGATGAGCGAGCCGTTGCTGATCATGCCGACTTCCTGGATGCCCTTCTGCTTCGCGTAGCGGACCTTTTCGACGAGCTGGCGGTCGAGGAATGGCTCGCCGTAGTTGTGCACGCGGACGTGGGTGATGCCGAGCGCCGCGCACTCGTCCACGATCTTCTTGAACAGCTCGACGTCCATGACGCCCTGGCGGCGATGCATTTCATCGCGCGGACAGAACACGCACTTCGCGTTGCACAGGTTCGTGCTTTCGATCTGGACGATGTCCGGCAGCCGGCGCGCGCGATCGCGGCCGGCAGCCAGCAGCAGGCGGCGCACGGGTTTCGCGTTGGCAGTGAGCAGCCGCTCGACGGTCGTGCGGGCGCGTCGCGTTAGGGCCACGTCTTCCTTGCGTTCCTCATGCGCGGTGCGCCGGCTCCAGGGTCGTGCGCATGTGATCGACGACCCGCGCGAGGATGCCGTCGAGATCGACCGTCGGTGCGTACCCGACGAGCTGCCCGATCTTCGCCAGATCCGGCACCCGCCGCGGCATGTCCTCGAAGCCCGCCTGATACGCCTCGTCGTACGGAATGTGGACGATGGGCGACGAGCTGCCGGCGTGCCGCCGGACGCGCTCCGCGAGATCGTCGATCGTCGTCTCCTGCGTGTGACCGATGTTGAAGACCTGACCGATCGCGCGCGGCTCGGCCGCCAGCCGGATCAACCCTTCGACGACGTCGCCCACGTACGTGAACGAGCGCATCTGCCGGCCGTCGCCATACACGGTGATCGGCGCGCCCGTGAGCGCCTGCCGGACGAACGTCGGGATCACCATGCCGTACCGTCCGGTCTGACGCGGGCCGACGGTGTTGAAGAGCCGCACGACGATCACCGGCAGGCCGCGCTCGCGGTAGTAGGCCAGCGCCAGGAACTCGTCAAGGGCCTTGCTGCACGCGTAGGCCCACCGGTGCTTCACGGTCGGGCCCATCACCAGATCGGCGTCCTCGCGGAAGGGCACGATCGTGCTCTTTCCGTAGACCTCGGACGTGGAGAACACGACCACGAGCTTGCGCCCGCGCGCCGCGTGCGACAGCACCATCTCCGTGCCATGGACGTTGGTCTCGATCGTGTGGACCGGTGCTTCCACGATCAGCTTGACGCCGACGGCTGCCGCCAGGTGAAAGATCATATCCACGCGATCGACCAGCGGACCGAGCGCCGCCTCGTTCATGACGCTGTCGACCACGACCTCGAAACCCGGCCGATGGCGGAGGTGCGCGACGTTGTCGAGCGATCCCGTGGACAGATCGTCGATGACGAGCACCTCGTGCCCGCGATCGAGCAGGGCGTCGGCCAGGTGGGATCCCACGAAGCCCGCGCCGCCAGTGAGCAAGACTCTCATGCCAGTATCTCGTTGACCGCGCGGTCGGCCGCCCGGCCGTCTCCCGCCATGCCGTGCTCGCGCACGAAGCGCGACGCGGAGGCGAGGAGTCGACTCCGGGTCCCTTCATCATACAGGAGCGCCTGGAGCGCGCCGCCGATCTCGTCCGCGGCGGCAGTCCCGAGCATCGCGCCCGCTGACACGAATGGACTCAAGTTGTTCGGCAGGCCCAGCACGAGCGCCGGCACACCGAGCGTGAGTGCGTCGATCGCGACGGTGGAATTGACGGTGACGACGCCATCCGCCACCGCGAGCAGCTTCGCCAGGTCGAACGCGGCAGGCGTGATCGTGACGTTCGGCGTGCCGCCGAAGGTCTGCGCGTACAGCTCCGGCGTTTCCGCGGGATGCGTCTTGATGACGAGCCGCACGCCGGGTCGTGAGGCGATGGCGGCGGCCAGATTGGGCAGCGATTCGCGCGCTTCGGTGAACTTGGCGGCGAAGGCCAGGATCTTCTGGTCGGCCGCCGCCCCGACGGCCTTCCGAGTCGTCCGCCGATCCTCGTCCGCGAGCGCGCTGACTCGGCGTTGCAACGCGTCAAGACCCGGATTGCCCGTGATGGCGAGACGCTCGGCGGGAAAGTGTCCGGCGGATCGCAGCCACGCCAGGGCGTAGCCGTCGAAGAGCAGGGTGCGATCGGGCGCCGGAAAACCGCGGTCCTCGCCGACCGGCTGCATCTCGTCGGCCTCGTGGCGGTAGTTGAGCCAGTGGCGATAGATGAAGCCATGCTGCAGCCCGATGGATCGGATTCCCCGTCGGCGCGCTTCGAGGACGAGCGCCCGGCCCCAGCCGCCCGCTTCGGCGTACGTCAGCATGACGTCGGGCTCGAGCACGTCGAGTGCGGCGCCAGCCTCGTCCATCGCGCGTGCCGACCAGGGCCACTGCAGCAGCGCGGCGCCCTCGAGCTGCGGGCGCAGCACCGGCCACAGATCGAGACCGCGAAAGAACGCGGCCTCCCGAATCGCCTCGCCGCTCGTGAGCGCGCGCGCCAGATCCTGACGCGATCGCCAGACCGCCATCGAGTGGCGCAGATCGCTGCGCCGCGACAGCCGCTCGATTGGCGTGATGAGCGGGCGCGCGCTGGAGGGCGTGACCGGATCCCACCAGCGCCGAGCCCGGAAGTTGTGACGCGGGCCGACGCCGACGTACTTGATCGCATCTGGTCCGACGCGTTCCGCCAGCGCGCCCAGCACCGGACCGATGTAGCTCTCCTGTTCAGGGCCGTCCACGGCGCCTTCCCGCCAGAACGCGGTGTGCACGAACGCGGCGACGCGCGTGCCGCGCCGGGCCGGCGGCCGTTGCGCCCGCAGGCGCGACAGTTGGGCCGTCAAACCAATCAAGTAACTCTCGCGCGCGTGGGGCCGCGTCATCGTCGCGCCGCCGCGGATCTCGACGTCCACACCGCGCGCGCGTCCGAACGCCTCCGCGACCGCGGGCACGACCGGATCGCCCGACTCCACGATCATCCGCGCCGGCGCATGCGCCTCGCGAGCCGCCTCGAGGGCAAGCGTCGCGGCGACGGCCTCGTCCAACCGCCGTTCCTTGTGCAGGTACAGCTCGGTAAACCACCAGAGCGAATCGCCGCGATAGCTGAAGCGCTCGCGCAGGCTGCGATCCCCATACGAGACGAGGCGCAGCCGCTTGATCCAGGCGTTCGCTTCGCCGCGCGCGGCCTCCCGCAGGTCCGGACTGAGGTAGGCGGCCAGCTCCGCGCGGGTGTCACGCCCGGCCGCGCTCACGCAGGAGACGACGGCGCGCATCTCAGGACGTCGCCGCCCGGCCCGCCGGCCGGGTCGCGTCGAGCAACTCGACGGCGGCGCCGACGACGGCGGCGACCGTGATGCCGTCCAGGCAGTCCGGCACGTGGCCGCGGCAGCGTTCCGGTGGCAGGCGCACGCGGCCGCACGGACTGCACGGCAAGTCGATGCGGACAATGCGCTCGCGCGCCGCGCGTGGTCCGTACCGCGCTGGCTGCGACGGTCCGAAGACCGCAACGACCGGCGTGCCCATTGCCGCCGCGAGATGCATGGGTCCAGTGTCGCCCGTGACAAAGAGATCGAGCCGGGCGAGCACCGCCGCGAGCGTCGGCACGTCCATGTTTCCGGCGACGTTCAGCACTGGCACGCCGGCGAGCTTCGCGGCCAACGCCTCGACGAGTGGCCGGTCCGCGTCGCTCCCTGTCAGCACGATCGTGGCGCCGCGCGACGTCGCGAGCTCCCGCGCGACCGCCGCAAACCGATCGAGGTGCCACTGCTTCGATTCGCGCCCGCCGCTCGCGTGGACGCCAATCAGCGTCCCGCGCGCGGCGCCGAGCCGGCCCGCGGCGCGGGCGACGACCTCCGGCGGCAGGGCCAGTGCGGGCGCGGTCTGACGGACGGCCGTCGGCGGGGGCGTGACGCGACCCGCGGCGTGCGCGACGAGCGCGCGCGCGTTCTCGGCGACGTGCGTCTTCGGTGCGTACTCGAGGTCGTCGGTCAGCAAGGCGCCGCCGCCGCCCGTCCAGTAGCCGACGCGGCGGGGAGCGCCCGAGAGCCAGGCCAGAAAGTTGCTGCGCACGTCTGGCTCGAGATTCAGGACCAGGTCGTAGTGTCGCGCGCGCCAGGATCGCGCTCGCCGCACGAGGGCCGGCCACGACGCCGCCTGCCCGCCGCGCGCCAGCCACGGCGTGTCAAGCGTCTCGACCCGCGTGACGCCGGGGAGGAGCTTCGCCAGCGCCTCGTTCCACGAGCCGACGACCAGATCGATCTCCGCCGCGGGCCAGGACGCGCGCGCGTCGGCGATCGCGTCCAGCACCATCAGCAGGTCGCCGATCCGCTCGAGCCGCAGCAGCAGGACGCGCTGGACCGGCGCCCCCGGCGATGGGACCCGACGCGTCCAGCGCAGCGGCGCCAGGGCCACGTCGGCGGCCGAGACGAGCGCGCGCTCGCGAGGCTCGTAGATCTGAAGGCGGCGCATCTCAGTGAATGTCCACGCGATCGACCATCACGCCCAGGCGCCGGCTGTCGGTCCCGCCCTGGTAGTCCCGCGGCACCCAGATGGTGGACTCCAGCGTGAGCTGGGCCGGGTCCGCGGCCTCGGCGGCCGCCCGGACCAGAATCCGGCGGCAGGGCGAGGCGGTACTCCTGAAAGCCCGAGCGCACGTCGATCGTTCCGATGATAGTGCCGTTGAACCGGACGGTCACGCGCGCCGGCGGCGCCCCGCCCGGCCGGCCGCCGTCGTGCATCGTCAGCACCAGCTCGCGTTCGGTGCCGGCGAGGCCGGGAATCGTCACGTACGACGTCGGTCCGGTCCACCGGATCGAGCGGCCGTCGCTGGTCTCCTTGGCGTTGAAGCGAAGCACGTAGAGATCGTCGCGATTGCCGACGTCGAGGCTGAAGCCCCCGCCCGCGCGCGCGCCGCCGATCGTCAGGTCGTACAGGCTGTATTCGAAGTCTTTTCGACGCACGCCCTCCGGATATTCGTTCCACGGTGTGCTGGCGTACTCGGGGACCTGCGTCCGGCCATCCGCGAGCGGCGTGGCGACCAGCCGCCGGGACATCAAGTCCGTCCCGCCGCCGCCGATGAAGAGCACGCGAACGTAGCTCTGGAGCGCCTGCTCGATGAACGCTTCGAGGCGGGCTTTGTCGGGCCTGGCTGACGCCAGCACGAGCACGTGCTTGGCGTAGATGTAGGCGAGCGGCAGCGCGAAGACGTGCGTGTCCGCATTGGTGTCACGCGATTCGACCAGCACCAGGTCGCGATCGCCAAGCTTTGCGGCGAGGCCCTCCAGGTACGGAATGATGCCGGCGTACTCGACGTGATTGCGGACGGGGCGCGCGGCGGCCGCGAAGTGCACGCCGACCCAGGCGACGAGGATCGCGCCGGCCACCGTATGCACGCGGCGCCACCCCTGCCACGGGCGCGCGCGACCGCCCATAGCCGCGTAGGCGCCGAGCAGCAGCATGCCGGGCAGCACGACCGGCAGCATGCGCCGCTCCATCCAGAAGTGCTCCGGCACGACGCGAATCTTGTAGAAGAACATGAACGCAAATGCCGACACCGCGATCGGGAACGCGGGCGCCCGCCAGAACGATCGCCGCGCCAGGATCGCCAGTCCCGCGAGTGCCGCCACGAGCGTCCACGGGCCGACGAACATCGTCGTGAACGTGCGGAGCGCGTACGCGTCGTAATCGGTCAGCTTGCCTTCAGGAGCCCGCAGCCAGTAGGCGTACGCGGCGGCAAGCGCGGCGAAAAGGGCCAGCGCGTGAGGCAGCCAGCGCTTGACGCGATCGGCATGCCGGCGGCGCACGAAGGCGACGGCCGGGATCGCGACGACAGCGCCGAGTACCAACGCCCAGGCGAAGCGCCGCACCAGCGCGCTCGTGTAGTCGAGGGGCATTTGCGCGTAATCGCGCAGCGGGCCGGCCAGATACGCCCAACCGAACACGACGCCCGCGCCCAGCGTCAGCACCAAGCCGGCTTTGGGTCGGGCCCCGGTCGCCATCCAGCTCAGCACCAGCACGCCGCCCAGGACCCCCACCAGAATCACGCCGTCGAGCCGCGCGAAGATCAAGAGCGCCGCGAGCGCGCCCGCCACAGGGCCGAAGAATCGGTCGTCATCCTGTTGCGCGCGGGTGAACGCGAGGAGCGCCGCGAAGCCCAGGGCCTGCATCGCGACCTCGGAGTTCGGATAGCGCCCGAACCAGAGGTCGATCACGTTCAAGGCGAGCAGCACCGCCGCCGCGAACGCTGCGGGCCATCCGACGACGCGCGCGCCGAGCATGTAGACGGCGACCAGGCCCAGAATCGCCCACGCCGCCACCGCCACGCGCGCGCCCGTCAGGCCATTGAGTCCGTAGCCAATGGCGATAGACGCAGGGAACAGATGCGGCAGCTGGCCGACGACTTCGCCCGTCCTGACGTGCTCGACGAAGAAGCCCATGAACCGCAGGCTTTCGGCCGGATAGTTCGGCGGGAAGAACAGTGTCTGCAGCGCCGCGGGGACCTGCGCGACCACCGGATCGTGAATCACCAGCGAGCCGCGCTGCGCGATCTGAATCCCCTCGTTGAGATAGGTGCCTGGATCCTTGCCGCCGATGATGTACTCCGACGTCGGCAGGAACTGCGCGAGACCAAGGGCGACGAGCGCGACCGGCAGCGCGAGCGTCCAGGTGGCCGGCCTCGCGGTTCCGCTGTAGCGAAGCGCGCCGCGCCCAATCAGCAGCACGAGCGCGCAGACCGCGCCGTTGGCGACGAGCAGCCGCTCGAACCGGTACGCGTCCATCCATGCCAGCGCCAGCGCCACGACGAGCGACCAGGCCACGCTCAGGACTACGTGCCAGAAGAGACGCTCCTCGACGTTGAGTTCAGCGCGGCGCGTACGCTGGGCGATCGGCAGTCGATAGAGGAGCGCGCCCGGCAGGTAGGCGACGAGCAGCGCCGCCAGACTCATGCGGATCATCGCACGCTGGACACCATCGAGCCGCGCCGATCGCGAAAGGCGTGCACGGCCGCTGCGACCTCACGCGCGTCGGCGTCGGACAACTGGGGATAGAGGGGCAGCGAGCACACCTCAGCGCATACCCGATCGGCGATCGGGCACTCCCGCGGCGAGTACTCGGCGAACGCCGGCTGACGCGGCATCGGGATGGGGTAGTGGATGAGCGTGCCGATGCCCCGATCGGCCAGGTGCGCCTGGAGCTCCTCGCGATTCTGCGCGAGCACGGGGAACAGGTGGTACACGTGGCCGGGATCGACGCTCCGGCGGCAACGTCGACCGGCCCGCCCGCGAGCGCCGACCGATAGCGCGCGGCCAGCGCGCGGCGCCGCGCGGTCCAGCTCCGGCAGCCACGGCAGCCGCGCGCGCAGGATCGCCGCCTGCATCTCGTCGAGGCGGGAGTTCACGCCGAACTCCGGATGGTGGTAGCGGTCGGTCTGGCCGCCGTTGCGCAGCCGCCTGATCCGCGTCGGCCAGCGCGTCGTCGTCGGTGACGACCGCGCCGCCGTCGCCGAGCGCGCCGAGATTCTTCGTCGGGATAGAAGCTGAACGCGCCGGCGACGCCGATCGTGCCGACCGGCCGCCCGCCGCACGTGGCGAGGTGCGCCTGGCAGCAGTCCTCGACGATCGCGAGGCCGTGCCGCGCGGCGACGGCGCTCGAGCGCCGGCATGTCGGCCGGCTGGCCGTAGAGGTGCACCGGCAGGATCGCCGCGCGTGCGCGGCGTGATGGCCGCGCTCGACCGCGCGCGGATCGAGCGTCAGCCGATCGGGATCGATGTCGGCGAAGACCGGCCGTCGCGCCGGCCATCATGACGGCGAGCGCGGTGTACGCCGCCGACAGCGGCGTCGTGATCACCTCGTCGCCGGGGCCGATGCCGAGCGCGCGCAGGATCAGCGCGATGCGCGTCGGTGCCGTTGCCGACGCCGACCGCATGACGCGGCGCCGCATCGCCGCGGCGAACTCGTGCTCGAACGCCTCGACTTCGGGGCCGAGGACGAACCAGCCGCGCGCGATCACGCGCTCGATCGCCGCGCGGACGGCCGCGTCGTCCGTCGCCGGGCGCGAGCGACATGAACGGAATGCGCAGCGCGTCATGACGCGCTCGCCGCGCTCTGGCGTCGTCCACGTAGCGATCCAGATGCTCGCGGTAGAACGCGAGCGTCCGCGCGAGGCCCTCGCGCAGGTCGACCGCCGGCGTCCAGCCGGTCGTCCGCGTGAACTTGGTCGAGTCGGCGTAGAAGCTGCCGATGTCGATCGCCTTCTTCGTCGGCGGCCACGGCGACGTACTCGCACGCGGCCCGCGACCGGCGACCTCGATCAGCAGCGCGACGAGATCGCGGTGGCTGATCGGCTCGTCGCCGCCGACGTTGAACGACCTCGCCGTTGCAGGCGTCGGTGGCGCCCGCGCGCAGGAACGCGTCGGCGGCGTCGTCCACGTAGACGAAGTCGCGCAGCTGCGAGCCGTCGCCGTAGATCTGGATCGTCGCGGCCCTCGAGCGCCAGGCGGATGAACCAGCCGATGAAGCCCTGCCGGTTGTGCCTGATCAGCTGGCGCGGGCCGTAGACGTTGGTCAGGCGCAGCGAGCAGGCGCGGACGCCGAAGACGTTGTTGTAGACGAGGTGGTAGTACTCGCCGGCGGCCTTGTTGATGCCGTTGACGTCGGTCGGCCGCACGAGATGCGTCTCGTCGACCGGCAGCGAGTCGGGCCGCCCGTAGACCTGGCGCGTGCCGGCGAAGACGACCTTCACGCCCGGGTTGTGCTGGCGGCACGCCTCGAGCATCGTCAGCTGGCTGCGGCAGTTGATCTCGAGATCGGTGTACGGATCCCGCATGCTGTCGATGTGGCTGACCTGGCCGGCGAGGTTGAAGATCACGTCGCGGCCGCGCACGAGGTAGTTCATCGTCGTCTGCTGGCGGATGTCGGCGATGTTGACCCGCACCGCGATCGGCGATGCCGTCGATGTTGAACAGGTTGCCGCCGTAGTCGGGGATCAGCGAGTCGACGAGCAGCACGTCGGCGCCGAGGTCGACCAGTCGCGCGGGCGAGGTTGCTGCCGATGAAGCCGAGGCCGCCGGTGATCAGCACGCGGCGGCCGCGGTAGAACTCGCGGTAGTCGCTCGGTCATGACCGATGGCGGCTCCGGGGTCGGCCTGCGCGCCCGGCCGCGCGTTCGCGGTCGCCGAGGCGCGGTCCGGTGGCGGCCGAGAATCACCAGCTGCGAACCACAGGCGCAGCACGTCGACGGCCGTCTTGCGCCAGCCGCCGGAAGTTGAAGAACTGCGACTTGCCGAACGCGCGGTGGTAGTGGTGCACCGGCACCTCGACGATGCGGAAGCCCGGCGTCCTGGATCTTCTTCATCATCTCGAGGCAGATGACGCCGCTGGTGTTCTCGAGCTGCACGCGATCGAAGATCGCGCGGCGCATCAGCCGGAAGTCGCAGTCGACGTCGCGCACCGTCAGGCCGAACAGCAGCTTGACGATGTGGTGGTAGACGCGGCCGATGACGATGCGGTGCAGCGGATCCGACCGGCTGATCTTGTAGCCGTTGACGAGGTCCACGTCGGGCGTCATCGGCTGCCAGAGCGATCGGCGAGCTCCGCCGGGTCGTACTGCGCGTCGCCGTCGGTGTAGAAGATGAGCTCCTTGGTCGCGCGGCTGAAGCCGGTCTGCAGCGCGCCGCCGTATCCGCGGTTCGTCGGGTGGTGCACGACGCGGACCTCGGGATACGTCCGCGCCAGCTCGTCGGCGATCTCCGGCGGTCGCGTCCGCGCTGCCGTCGTTGACGACGATGATTTCGAAGTCGGGCGTCAGCTTCTGACGCGGCCTGGACGGCGCGTGATCACCAGGCTCGCGATCGTGCCGCTGTCGTTGTAGGCCGGAAAGAAGATTGACAGCCCAGTCGGGCGGGAAGGCGCCTGACCGGCATCGTGGCACACACACGCTAGCATGGCCGCCCGAGGGCCACAACAAACTCGCGCGTCCGTGCCGCTAGCGGCGGGCCGCGTCGTAGATGGCCTCGAAGCGTTCGGCGACGCGCGCCCAGCTGAAGTCGCGCTCGACGCGGCTGCGCGCCGCCTCGCCGAGGCCGCGGGCGCGGCCGGGCTGGCCCAGCAGCGTCGAAATTGCCCCGGAAAGCGCCGCGGCATCGCGCTCCGGCACGACGACGCCGGTCCGTCCGTCCTCGACCACCTGCGCCAGCCCGCCGGCCGTCGTGACGATGACTGGCGTGGCCGTGGCCAGGCCTCCAGCGCGAAGTTCGGGCAGCCCGTCCACGTTGCCGGCCTCGTCGTGAACCGAGGGCACGGCGATGACATCGGCCGCCGCCATCAACCGGGCAATCTCCGGTCCTGCGGGTTGCGCGCCCAGCAGGTGACCGCCGCCCCCGTCTCACGCGCGCGGGCCGCGAGCGCCTCGCGCAGGTCGCCGTCGCCGGCGATGACCACGCGGAGCGTCGGGCGGCTGCCACGGAGCGCCGCGGCGGCGTCGATCAGATACTCGAAGCCCTTCTTGCTGACCAGTCGGCCCGCGGAGAACACCACCGGCGCGTCGCCGAGGCCCAGCGCGCGGCGTACCGCGTCGCGCGCGTCGGCGGATCGGCGCGAACCGCTGGCTGTCCACGCCGTACGGCACGGTCTCGGTCGAGGCCGCGGACGATCCCAGCGCGATCGCGCGCGCGCGCAGATCGTCGCTGCACGCCGTGACGTGCGCGGCCGCGCCGGAACGTCCGTCTGGCCGCGCGGCCCACGACCGCCGAACGTTCGGCGACGAACACGTCCGAGCCGTGCAGGCTGACGATCGAGCGGCCGCGACCCGCGCGCGGCGAGCGCTATGACCCCGCCCGGCACGACCCAGTGACCGTGCATGATCGTCGCGCGTTTCTTCGTCGCCACGCGCTGCGCCTTGAACGCCGCCCGCTGCGAGCGCGAGCGGCGCGACGATCCAGGCCGCGCCGCGCACCGACGTGTCTGCCCGCAGCCCGGACGCGTAGCCGAACACGTTCGAGCGACGGCACCGGGGCGTAGTGGAAGAAATGGAAGAAGACGCCGTCTTCGACCTCGGGGCGCGTGATCGCCGGATGCCAGGGCGCGACCAGGTGCACGTCGTGGCCGCGCGCGGCCACGCCCTTGGCGATCGGCTCCATGAAGCTGCCGATGCCGTCGCCGGGAAACCGCGGATACGACGTGGCGACCATGACGACGACGTGGCGCATTGAGATCAGGTGGCGCGAGACCGGACGCGGCCGCCGCGCATGATCAGCCGCCACGGCGTCAGCAGCGACTCGAGCAGCACGCCGCTCGACACCTTGGAGTAGCCCTCGCGCCGCTCGACGAAGACGATCGGCACCTCGACGATGCGGCAGCCCGCGTGCGCCGCTTCGTAGAGCATCTCCGTGAGAAAGGCGTATCCGCTGGTCTCGGCGTGGTCCAGCGGCAGCTTCGCCAGGGCCTCGCGGCGCCAGACGCGGTACCCGCTGGTGCAATCGTGCGCGCCGAGCCCGGTGACGAACCGGATGTAGCGATTCGCGAACGCGCTGAGCACGATTCGATGCAACGGCCAGTTCACGACGCTGACGCCGTGAAGGTAGCGCGATCCGATCGCCAGGTCGCCGCGGTCGAGCGCCCCGACCAGGTCGGACAGGTACGCCGGATCGTGCGACAGGTCCGCGTCCATCTGGCCGATCGCGTCCGCGTCGGTCGCCAGCGCGCGCTGCAACCCGTCGATGTACGACAGGCCGAGCCCGCGCGGGCCGGTGCGATGCAACACCTCGATCCGTCCGCCCGAGGCGGCGGCCAGATCGTCGGCGATCTGGCCCGTGCCATCGGGCGATCCGTCGTCGACAACCAGCAGCCGCGTGAAGTCGTGGCGCAGGATTCCCGCGGCCACGCGCTCGATGTTCGGGCGCTCGTTGTACGTCGGCAGCACGACGAGCAGCGTCATGCTGCAGCCGCCTCGTCACGCGACGCGGCCCACGCCGCGCCCGCGCAGATGATGAGCACGGGATCGATGACCGGAATCCGGAATCGCTCCTGCGGGAAGAAGACGAGACAGATCGCGATGGCCGACGCGAGCAGCAACCAGAGGCCCGGGACCCGCGCGCGCGCGGCGCCGGCCCGGGCGATGCCGACCACAGCCACCGCGAGCAGGATCAGGTACGAGCCCACCGACGCCGCCAGATAGCGCCACGAGTGCAGGCGGTACGACGGCCCGACGGGCACGACGAGATAGAAGACCTTGCGCGCCTCGAGCGCCAGCCAGTCCACGGGATGCGCGCGAATCCACGCCAGGGCTTCGCGGTAGTAGATGGGCTCCATCTGCTCTTCGGTCAAATCCGGGTGCGCGGCCTTGAGCGCCTGGCTCGCCAGCTTGAGCGGCGGGTTGGCGGCCAGATCGCCTTCGCCCACGGCCAGCGGATGATTGCCGGTCCAGAAGGTCACGCCGCCTTCGCTCGCGACGAGCACGAAGCGGTGCTCGCGCGCGTAGTTGCGCAGCGTCCAGGGCGCGAGCATCACGGCCACGCCGAGGACCATCGCGGCGACCCGGCGCGGCCAGCGCCGCCATAGCCACCACAGCGCCGTGACGCCGGCGAACACGATCAGGGCCGGCCGCACCAGCGTGGCGACGCCAATCGCTGCGCCCGCGATCGCGCTCGCGACGACCGCGCGCCGGTCGTCGCCACGCATGGCCTTGGTGACGAGCCACGCGGCGGCCAGGCCCATGGGCCAGAACAGCGCCTCGCTGAACGCGCGCGCGGCGATGGCGACGAGCGGCGGATCGCAGGCGGCGATCATCGCGGCGGCGATCGCCGCGCGCGAGCCGGCAAGCTGTGCGGCCAGCACGCCGACGATCCAGACGCCGCACGCGCCCACGACGGCCTGCGCGATCTTCACGCTGGCCGGCACGGCGTCGGTCACCGCCCGCCCGCCGCCGACGATCGCCAGGAACGCCGGATAGCCAGGGGCGCGGCCGAACGGATCGACCGGACCCTGCGCGACGGCCTCGTCGTAGACGAACCCGCGGCCGGCGGCGAGGCTCCGGGCGAGCGAGAGGTACTCGCGCTCGTCGCGGGTCAGATCCTCCTGGACCCAGTAGCCCAGGCCGAACGCGAGCCGCAGGGCGAGGCCGAGGACCGCGGCCGCCGCGAGACCCCTATTTCCGGCCATCGAAGCGGAGGGCCGAGACCTGCTCGGACACCAGCCCGACGAAGAAGATGATCACGGCCAGCACGATCAGCAGGACCGACGAGTTGGTGACGTGGCGCTGCGTCACGATCGTCCAGATCGCGTAGCCGGCGCCGAGCAGGAACGACGCGCCGGCCACCGGCAGAAACACGCGCATCGGACTGAAGATGGTCACGACGCGCAGCACGATCAGCAGGAACTTCGGTCCGTCGCTCGACAGCCGGATCTTCGAGGTGCCGACGCGCGTGCGCGCCTCCACTGGCTCGAACGCGACGTTGTAGCCCGCCTTGATGAACGCCAGCGTCGTGGTGGTTGGCGTCGAGAAGCCGTTGGGCAGCAGGTGCAGGAACTCCAGCAGGGCGTCGCGTCGCGCCGCGCGAAAGCCGGACGTCAGGTCCGGAATCTGGCGCTCGGTGAGAAAGCTCGCCAGCCAATTGAGCGCGCCATTGCCGAAGCGTCGCGCGGCGCCGGCTTGCGTCGCCTGCGATCGCGCGCCGATGACGAGATCGTACTCGCCGAGGCGCCCGACGAGACGCAGGGCGTCGGCGGGCTGGTGCTGGCCGTCGCCGTCCATGATCAGGATGTAGTCGCCGCTGGCGGCGCGGATGCCGCTCTTCACCGCCGCGCCGTTGCCCTTGTTGTACGGGTGGCGAATGACCCGCGCGCCGGCCGCCCCGGCCTGCGCGCCCGTGTCGTCGGTCGATCCGTCGTCGATCACGACGATCTCGTGCCAGCGTGCGGCCGCGGCGAGTTCGCGGACGACGCCGCCAATGGCGCCGGCCTCGTTGCACGCCGGGATGACGACCGAGACGGCGCCGGCGTCCGCCATCAGGGCGCCTCGTCCTCGGCGCGTTCGCGCCGGTGCTCGCGCAGTTCCATGGAACGCACGCGGTACAGCACTTCCTCGAGCAGCTTGCGCGTGCCGGAAATCACGTCGGCCACGAGCGCGATCAGCATGACCTGGAAGCCGACGATCATGAGCACGGCCGAGAGGATCAGCGACTGGACCTTGCCCGCGCTCTCGTGCGTGAAGAAATAGAAGTACAGGAACCGGATCGAGATGGCCAGGCCGACGAAGAACACCGTGGATCCCGACGTACGTGAAGATCTTCAGCGGCTCGTACATCGCATAGATCCGGACGATCGTCGCCGCCGACTGCTTGATGTACGAGAAGACGCTGTTGAAGAGGCGCGACGGCCGGGTCCGCGCGTTGCTGGCGACCGGCACGTGCGCGATGGCCATGCGCTTCTTGCCCGCCTGGATGATCGACTCGAGCGTGTACGAGAACTCCGACACGATGGTCATCTGGAGCGCCGCCTCGCGCGTGTACGCCCGGAAGCCGCTCGTCGTGTCGGGCACCTGCGTGCCCGACACCTGCCGGACCACCCAGCTGCCGAGCCGCTGCAGGACCTTCTTCGGCCACGACATGTGCTGGAGGTCCCGGATGTTCCGGTCGCCGATGACGATGTCGGCCGCGCCGCTCTGGAGCGGCGCGAGCAGGCGGGGAATGTCCGCGCCGGCGTACTGGTTGTCCGCGTCGGTGTTGACGATGAAGTCGGCGCCCGCCTTGAGGCTCGCGTCGATGCCGGCCATGAAGGCGGCGGCCAGGCCCTTCCGCCGGCGGAAGCGCACGACGTGGCGGACGCCGTGCGCGCGCGCGACGCCGACCGTGTCGTCGCGCGACCCGTCGTCGACGATCAGCGTCTCGATGACGTCGATGCCCGGCACCGATGTCGGCAGATCGGCCAGCGTGTCCGGCAGCGTCTCCGCTTCGTTCAGGCAGGGAATCTGGATGATGAGTTTCATCGATCTTCGGGGCTCGCGCCTCACCCGACCAGCCGTTCGATCACACCCGTCCAGGTGATCGTCCGTGCGCGTTCGTAGCCCGCCTCGCCCCACGCGGCCGCGCGGCGGCGATCGGCGTGCAGGCGCCCGATCGCCTCGCCGAGGGCCGCCGGCTCGGCCTCGCAGACGCAGCCGTTGACCCCATCGACCACGAACTCGTTTGGCCCGCCCGCGTCGGCGGTCGTGACGACGGGCTTGCGCGCCAGAAAGGACTCGATCGTGACGTAACCGTAGTCCTCGTCGAACGGAGGAAAGATTACCCCGAGCGCGCCGGCGTAGAGATCGATGAGGGCATCGTCGTTGACTTCGCCCAGAAACGTGACGCGATCGGCGAGGTCGAGCGACGCCGCCATGGCCTCGAGGGCGGCGCGCTGCGTGCCCGTGCCGGCGACGACGAGCGTGAGATCGCGCGGCGCCGCGGCCATCGCGCGGATCGCCAGGTCGACGCGTTTCACCGCCTCGAGCCGGCCGACCGACAGCAGATAGTCGCCGTACGGGCCGGACCGCAGGCGGCCGGCGAGGCGCGGCGGGTGATAGAGCGGCGCGACGTCGACGCCGTTGTAGCGGCGAGCGCGCGCGGCCGTGTTCGCCGAGTTGGCGAAACGACGCTCGCATTCCGCGAGCATCGCGGTGTCCAGGGCGATCAGCCGCTCGCGCGTGGCCACGTCGTCCTCAGTGTGCGCGAAGTCGCTGAAGGGCGTGCCCGCGAGCTCGTAGGCGGCGCGGTATTGATGGATCAGCCAGACCACCTTGCGCGGATGGCGCACGAAATACGTCGGAAACTTGGTCGCAATCACGAGATCGACCGGCCGGCCGTTGCTCTCGGACAGATCGAGCAGCCGCCACGCCGCGCTGTGCGTCAGGATCTCGCGCTTCGGGTACCACTTGAACGGCACGCTGACGAGCTCGGCGTCGTACCCGGCCCGGCGCAGGTGCGTCACGAGCTCACGCACGTGAAACTCGGCACCGCCCTGCACGAAGGGCACCTGCGCTTCGCACACGAGAATGGTCCGAATCATTCGCGCTGTCGCGGCCCGACCGGGCCGCATCGTATCACGTGTCTACGTGGCGTGACGGAAGGTGATGCAGTCGCCATCGGCGACCAGGTAGTCCTTGCCTTCGAGCCGGAGCTCGCCGTGATCGCGGCAGGCCGCGAGCGAGCCGCGCGCCAGCAGGCGATCGCACGGCACGACTTCCGCGCGGATGAAGCCGCGCTGGATGTCCGAGTGAATGGCGCCGGCCGCCTCCTGCGCCGGCGTGTTCCGGGGAATCGACCACGCGCGGCACTCGTCCTCGCCGACCGTGAAAAACGAGATGTACCCCAGCAGGTCGTACGCCGCGCGAATCACGCGATCGAGGCCCGACGCGGTAAGGCCGAGGTCGGCGAGAAAGGCGGCGGCGTCCGCCGGATCGAGCTGCGCGATCTCGAGCTCGATCTTCGCGCAGACGCCAATCGCCGCCGTCTGCGTGTCGCGCAGCAGCTGCGTCAGACCGAACGCCTCCGCCGTACGGTCCGCCTGTGAGGCGTCGGCTTCATCCAGATTGACCACCACCAGCAGCGGCTTGGCCGACAGCAACTGGAATCCGCGCAGCCGCCGCGCGTCCTCGCCTGCGAGCGCGAGCGTGCGAAGCGGCTGGCCCGACTCGAGCGCGACCTTGCAGCGCGAGAGCACGTCCTGCTCCTTGATGAGCTCGGCTGAGTGACTCTTCTTGAGGTCCTTCTCGAGTCGCTCGAGCCGCCGCTCCGCGACGCCCAGATCGGCCAGCAGCAGCTCGTCTTCGATCGTGCGCGCGTCGCGCACCGGCGAGATCGTTTCCTGCGGATGCGGAATGGACGGATCGCGAAACGCGCGCACCACGTGCAAGAGCGCGTCGGCGTTGCGATACGCCGCGACGTCGAGCAGCGACTTCGTGTCCGTGCGGCCAGCGGCGGCCATGTCGGCGAACTCGACGGTCGCCGCCACCCGCCGCTCCGGCTGGAAGAGCGCGGTCAGCTGGTCGAGTCGATCGTCGGGGACGCGTGAGATGCCGACGTTGGCTTCGGCTTTGCCGCGCGTGCGCGGCGCCTCACGCGTGCTGGTCAGCAACTGGAACAGCGTCGTCTTGCCGGAGGAGGAGAGACCTATGAGCCCAGCGCGCAACATGAAAACCCTGAATGCTATCACGTCGCCAGACATTCGTTAATTCTTCGCCCAATATTGCAGGCGAATAAAAAACGTAAGTCATGTGGTTTCTGTACTTTGCAATTGACAGCCCTGAGCCTGTACTTCTACCATGCGCGTGGAGTTATCTGGAAGAAAGTGGAGTAAATGTGTTCCGGGGAAGCTATCCCGCCAAGATCGACGACAAGGGGCGGCTGAAACTTCCGAACGCCTTTCGGGCGCTCGTCGAGGACCAGCGAGGAGCCGGTCTGTACCTGACCAGCCTCAGCGGCGACTCGGTTCGCATCTATCCCATGGCGGAGTGGTTGGCCGTCGAGCAGCGGGTCGCCCGGATGCCCAGCAGTCATCCGGCACGCCTCAAGTTTCTCGACCGCGTGAACTACTTCGGCCAGGTCGGCGAGTTCGACATTCAGGGCCGCGTGCTGATTCCGGTCCGGTTGCGTGACGCCGCGGCCGTGGTGGGCGAGGTGGACGTGCTCGGGCAGATGACGTACCTCGACGTGTGGAGCCACGAACGCTTCGTCGAGAAGCTCAAGCGCGAGCCGTTCACCGACGACGACGCCCGCGCGCTGGCCGATTTCGGCATTTGAGGTGGGCCATGCGCCGGTGCTCGCGGCCGAGGTCGTGTCGATGCTGCGGCCGCGGCCCGACGGCACTTACGTGGACGCGACGGTCGGGCTGGGCGGCCATGCGCGGGCGCTTGTCGAGGCCGGGGCCGGGCGGCTAATCGGGATCGATCGTGACGAGGCGGCACTCGCGGTGGCGCGCGAGACGCTCGCCGGCGTTGCGGCTCGCGTGACGCTGGTGCATGCGGACTATCGCGACCTCGCGCGCGTGCTGTCGGAGGTGGGCGTCGAACGCGTCGCGGGGATCGTGGTCGACCTCGGCGTTTCGTCGATGCAGCTCGACGACGCGTCGCGCGGGTTCAGTTTTCGGACGAGCGGGCCGCTCGACATGCGGATGGACCGGTCCCAGGGACCGACCGCGGCGGACCTGCTGGCGTCGGCGGACGAGAAGACGATCGCCGACGTGATCTGGCGCTACGGGGAGGAGCGCCATTCCCGGCGGATCGCGCGCGCGATTGTGCGGGCGCGCGAACGGCAGCCGCTGGTGGAGACGGCAGCACTGGCATCGGTCGTCCGCTCGGCGGCCGGCGGGCGGGGTAGACAGCGCATCGACCCAGCGACGCGCACGTTTCAGGCCCTGCGAATTTGGGTGAATCGGGAGCTCGACGGCCTCGAGACGTTTCTCGAGACGGCGGTCGGGCGGCTCGAACCGGGCGCGCGCCTCGCGGTCATTGCGTTCCACTCGCTCGAGGATCGCGTGGTGAAGCACACGTTCCGGCGGCTGGCGGCCGATCGCCGGGTGACGCTCGTGACGCGCAAGCCGGTCGTCCCGGCGGACGCGGAGGTCGCAGCCAATCCCCGGGCGCGCAGCGCCCGGCTGCGCGTCGTGGAGAACGGGGCATGAGCATCGACATCGAATACGCGATCAAGAAGGACATCCGGAACAACCCGATCGTCCGCGGGGTCGATCTTGAACAGAAGCGCGAATTCCAGCGGACGCTCTGGCTCGCCGTGCTCGTCGTTGCCACGCTGCTCTTCACCGCGTGGCAGCACCTCGATGTCGTCTCGTACGGCTACCAGATCGAGGGCGCGCGTCAGCTCTTGTCGGTGGAGACGTCCACGAGCCGGAAGCTGCGCATCGAGATCGAGACGCTCCTCGCGCCCGAGGAGCTGAGAGAACGGGCCACCCGGGAGCTCCACCTGGTGGCGCCGTCGGCCGCCGACACGATCGTCTACGAGCGCGCGCCCGCCACGACCGCGGGCAAGGGCATTGTGGCTTCCGCACGCTGAGAGGTCTTACGCCATGATCGACGTCCTTCACGCCGCCGAGCGTCCCTCCGAGTCCTTCGAGACGACCTGGCGAGCGACCGTCAAGCGCCGAATCATCCTGGTGCTCGCGGCCGTGATGCTGTGGGCCGCGGCGGTCGAGGCCAAGCTCGTGTGGCTGCAGGTCGTCAAACATGACATGTACGCCGACAAGGCGCAGCGGCAACAGCAGAGCACGATCAAGATCACCGGCCTGCGCGGCGACATCGTCGATCGCCACGGCCAGATCCTGGCGACGTCGGCCGACGCGACCGCCCTGTTCGCCGACCCGAGCGAGATCGCGCATCCCCTTGGCACCGCCACCGCCATTTGCCGCGCGCTCGGTGACTGCACGGCCAAGGAGGAGGCCGACATCGCCGACAAGCTGGCGGCCGACTCGGAGTTCGAGTCCCTGCGGCGCTGGCGCAGCGTGTCGGACGCGCAGATCGACCGGGTGCGCAAGCTGCAGCTGCCCGGCGTCGGCTTCCGGACTGAACCCGGCCGGTACTACCCGAACACGCAGCTGGCCGCGCACGTCCTGGGCTTCGTCGGCATCGACAACGACGGGCTCGCTGGCGTCGAGAGCGCCTTCGACCAGGTGATTGGCGGCGAGCCCGGTCTGCTGCTGGTTCAGCGCGACGGGAACAAGCACCGGATGGAGACGCGCGTGGAGCGCGCGCCGACGCCGGGCGCAACGCTCGAGCTGACCATCGACCGCGACTACCAGGAAATCGCCGAGCGCGCGCTCGAGGAGGGCATCCGCGCGAACAAGGCCAAGGGCGGCACGGTCATCATCATGTCGCCATGGACCGGCGCGATCCTCGCGATGGCGAACGCGCCCACGTTCAATCCCAACAGCTACTTCCTGGCCAGCGCGGATGAGCGCCGCAACCGTGCGACCCAGGACGTCTACGAGCCGGGCTCGACGTTCAAGATCGTCACCGCCTCCGCCGCGATTCAGGAAGGCGTGCTCAAAGCCAGCGACATCATCGACACCGATCCCGGTTACATCGCCTTTCCGGGCCGCAAGCCGATCACCGAGGCCGGCCATCACAGCTACGGCGCGCTCACCTTCGAGGACGTCATCGTCAAGTCGAGCAACATCGGGGCAATCAAGGCGGGCCTGCGCGTGGGCGCGGAACGCCTCGGCCGGTACGTCCGCCGCTTTGGCTTTGGTCAGGCCCTCGGCGACGACTTCCGCGGCGAGAGCGCCGGCATCGTCTGGTCGTCCACCAACATGACCGACAGCACGCTCGCGTCGATGTCGATGGGCTACAACGTCAGCGTCACGCCGCTGCAGATGGCGACGGCTGCGAGCGCCGTCGCGAATGGCGGCACGCTCTACGAGCCGCACGTCGTCAATGCGGTGATTCGAGACGGACAGCGCGAGGTCGTCCAGCCGAAGGCGCTGCGCGAGGCGATCACACCGGAGACCGCGGCCACGATCACGACCTTCATGGAAGGCGTCGTCCAGCGCGGCACGGCGAAGGCCGCCGCGATGGCCGGCTACCAGGTGGCGGGCAAGACCGGCACCGCGCACAAGCTGGAGAATCACCGCTACTCGAAGACGGACTACAACGCGTCGTTCGTCGGATTCGTGCCGTCGCGCCAGCCGGTGTTCACGATTCTCGTCCTGATCGACACGCCGCGCGCGGGCCCGTACGTCGGGGGCGCCGTGGCCGCGCCGATCTTCAAGCGCATCGCCGAGCAGATCCTGCCGCGCGAGGGCGTGCCGCAGACACTGCGGCCGGCGCCCGCGCTCATCATGACGTCCGCGACGCCCGCGCCCAGTCCCGAGGTGGTGCGCGTCGCGAACATTGCGCCGGTGGCCCTGGGCATCACGCCTGACGTGCGCGGGCTGTCCGCGGCCGACGCGCTGCGCGCGCTCACCGCCGCGGGTCTGACGGTGCAGCTGCGCGGCACCGGCTTCGTGGCCGCCCAGGCGCCCGATCCCGGACAGCCGTTCGATCCCGGCGAAGTCAGCGTGCTCGAGCTCCAGCGCAAGCCGGATGCTCCCGCCGCGCGCGCGCCCGGAGGCCGGAACTGATGACGCTTGGCGCCCTGATCGCCGCGGCTCGGACGCTCGCGCCCGACGCGCGGGCACTCGTGGCCGCCGCCTCGCGGCAGGACGCCGCGGTCATCGGCGTCACGCACGATTCGCGCGCCGTCAGCGCCGGCGCGGTCTTCGTCGCGATTCGCGGTCAGCGCCACGACGGCACGGCGTTCGCCGCGGACGCGATCAAGCGCGGCGCGCTGGCGATCGTCGCCGAATCGCCGGCGCCGGCCGGCGTCGCCACCGTCTGGCTGCGGACGACCGATGCGCGCCTGGCGCTCGCGGAGCTCGCCGCCACCTATTTCGGCCACCCGAGCGAACGGCTCACCGTCGTCGGCGTGACCGGCACCAACGGCAAGACGACGACCACGTACCTGCTCGCGTCGGTGTTCGACGCCGCCGGCTGGCCCTGCGGCCGGCTCGGCACGGTGACGGTCCGGACCGGTCCGGGACCGCGGGCCGAGCGCGACGCGTCGCACACCACGCCGGAGGCGTCGGAGGTCCAGCGCCTGCTGCGGGAGATGCTGGACGCCGGCTGCCGAGGCCTGCGCGATGGAAGTGTCGTCGCACGCGCTCGTGCTGCACCGCGTCGCGTACCTGCGCTTCGCGGCGGCGATCTTCACCAACCTGACGCGCGACCACCTCGACTTCCACGGCGACATGCAGCAGTACTTCGCGGCCAAGCGGCGGCTGTTCGAGATGCTGCCCGCCGGCGCGCCGGCGATCGTCAACATGGACGACCCGCGCGGCGTGGAGCTGCACGGCAGCGTGCCGCGCGCCGGTGACGTACGCCATCGATCGCGACGCCGACGTGCGCGCGACGTCGATCCACTCGTCGCTCGAAGGCCTCGCGTTCGAGGCCGCGACGCCGCGCGGACCGATCGCGATCCGCTCGCCCCTCGTCGGCCGGCCGAACGTCTACAACATCCTCGGCGTCGTCGCGACCGCCATCGCCCTCGACCTGCCGACGCGGCGCCATCGAGGAGGGCCTGGCTCGACTCGAGCGCGTGCCCGGCCGGTTCCAGGTCGTCTCCGGCGGGGCCGACGACGTGCGCGTCGTCGTCGACTACGCGCACACCGACGACGCGCTGAAGAATCTGCTCGAGACGGCGCGGCCGCTCGCGCAGGGCCGCCTGGTCACCGTCTTCGGCTGCGGCGGCGACCGCGACCGGACGAAGCGTCCGCTTGATGGGCGCCGTGGCGGCGCGCCTGAGCGACCTCGTCGTCCTCACGTCGGACAACCCGCGGTCGGAGGATCCCCGAGAAGATCATCGAGGACATTCAGCGCGGCCTGGCGCCGACGGCCGAGCCGGGCGCACCGAAGCGGCCGACCACGCCGTTCGCGGTGAACGTCGATCGCCGCGAGGCGATCGAGCAGGCGATTCGCCAGGCGAAAGCCGGCGACCTGATCGTCATCGCCGGCAAGGGCCACGAGAAGTACCAGATCATCGGCGACCGGACGTTGCCGTTCGACGACGTCGAAGTCGCGCGCGCAGCTCTGGGACAGCGCCGGGCCGCGTCACGGGTGTGACGAGCATCGTGGCCGCTGTCGTGTTGACCGCCGGAATGGTCGCCGAAGCCACCGGGGGCCGCCTGGTCGCCGGCGCGGCAGACCGCGTCTTCACGGGCGTATCTATCCGACAGCCGGACGCATCGCGCCCGGCGCGCTGTTCGTCGCGCTGCGGGGCGATCGCTTCGACGGCCATGCGTTCGCCGCCGTGGCGTTCGCGCGCGGCGCCGCCGGCCTGCTCGTCGTCGTCGCCCGTGCATGCGCCCGGCGAGGCTGCCGTCATCCAGGTGCCGGACACGCTCGCGGCGCTGCAGCGCTTGGGCCACGAGGTGCGGCGCCGATCGGGCGCGCGCGTCGTCGCCATTACCGGCAGCGCTGGCAAGACCACGACGAAGGAAGTGACGGCCGCGCTCCTCGAATCGCGGTACCGCGTGTTTCGCAACCGCGGGAACCTGAACAACCACATCGGGCTGCCGCTGTCGCTCATCGAGCTCGCCGCGGGCCAGATGTGGCGGTCGTCGAGCTGGGGATGAATCACGCGGGCGAAATCCGCGCGCTTGTCGGCGCTCGCCGAGCCCGACGTTCGCGTCTGGACCAACGTCGGCGACGCGCACATCGGCTACTTCGGATCCCGCGAGGCCATTGCGCGCGGCGAAGGCCGAGATCCTCGAGCAGGCGACGCCCGACACCGTCGTCGTCGCCAACGCCGACGATGCGCTGGTGATGGCGCATGTCGCGGCGATTTCCGGGACGGCAGGTGACGTTCGGCGAGCTGGCGTCGGCCGACGTGCGCGCGACCAACATCGTCGATCGCGGCTTCGATGGCACGGTCGCGGATGTCGAGACGCCGGCCGGGCGGACGCGACTCGAGGTCCCGCTGCCCGGCCGCGCGCAGCTGGCCAACGTCCTGGCGGCCGTCGCGGTGGCGCTCGAGTTCCACGTGCCGCTCGCGGACATCAACGCGCGTGTTCGCACGCTCACGCCCGTGGCCCGGCGCGGCGGCGTCACGCGTCTCGCGATCGGGCGCGCGGCTCGTGGACGACTCGTACAACGCCAGCCCCGCGGCCGTGGCCGCCATGCTCACCACGCTGGCCGCGACGCCGGCGGCCGGCCGGCGCATCGCCGTCCTCGGCGAGATGCTCGAGCTGGGCGACCCAGGCCCTGGCCCTGCACGACGCCGTGCGGCCGCGCCGCCGCGCGCACGCACGTCGACGAGCTCGTCGTCGATCGGCGGTCCGGCGGCCGACAGCCTGGCCGCCGGCGCGATCGCCGCCGGCCTGGATCGGGCGCGCGTGCATCGGTTTGCCGTCGAGCGCCGTGGCCGCCGATGCCGTCGCACGGCTCGTGGGCGCCGGCGATCTCGTGCTCGTCAAGGGATCGCGCGGCACGCGCACGGATCTGGTCGCCGACCGGCTGAAAGAGGGGGCGTAGTGCTCTTCCACCTCCTCTATCCGCTGCGCGACCAGCTGCACGTGCTGAACGTCGATCGGCTACATCACGTTTCGGACGGCGGCGGCGAGCCTGACGGCGCTCGCTCATCAGCCTGATGCTCGGTCCCTGGCTGATCCGCCGGCTGCGCGCATTTCAGATCGGCCAGGTCGTCCGCAGCGACGGACCGGCCAGCCACAAGCCGAAGGCCGGCACGCCCACGATGGGCGGCCTGTTGATTCTGGCGGCGGTGTTCCTGTCCACGCTGCTCTGGGCCGACCTGACGAGCCCGTACATCTGGATTGCCGTCGGGCGCCACGGCGGCGTTCGGCGCTCGTCGGCTTCGTCGACGACTATCTCAAGGTCACGCGCCACAGCCATCACGGCCTGTTCGCCCGCTACAAGTTCGCCTCGCAGATCGTCGTGCGCTGCGGCCGTCGGCTCTGTTGCTGATGGCGCTCGACGACCACCGGCCGCCGCTCTACAACACGCGCCTGATCTTCCCGTTCTTCAAGCAGTGGATCCCCGATCTTGGCTGGGGCTACGTGCCCTTTGCCGTTGTCGTGCTCGTCGGCGCCACCAACGCCGTCAACCTGACCGACGGACTCGACGGTCTGGCGATCAGCACCTTCGCGGTGTCCGCGGGCACGTTCACCGCGCTGGCGTACGTGACCGGCCACGCCGTGTTCGCCAGCTACCTGCAGCTCGTGCACTTTCCGACCGTCGGCGAGCTGACGGTCTTCTGCGGCACGCTCGTCGGCGCGAGCCTGGGCTTTCTCTGGTGGAACGCGCACCCGGCGGACATCTTCATGGGCGACGTCGGGTCGCTCGCGCTCGGCGGCGCGCTCGGGACGGTCGCGATCCTGATCAAGCAGGAGTTGCTGCTGCCGATCGTCGGCGGCGTGTTCGTCATCGAAGCCGGATCGGTGATCATCCAGGTCGCGTCCTACCGGTTCCGCGGCGGCAAGCGCGTCTTCAAGATGGCGCCGCTCCACCATCACTTCGAGCTCATCGGCTGGGCGGAGCCGAAGGTCATCACGCGGTTCCTGATCCTCGCGATCATCTTCGCGCTGTTCAGCCTCACCACGCTGAAGTTGAGGTAGCCGATGACCTTCAGCGTGCAGGATCAAACGGGTCCGGTCGTGGGCGGCGGCCGAAGCGGTCTGGCGGCGGCCGAGCTGCTGCGGCAGCGCGGCGCGCGCGTCACGCTGGCCGACAGTGCGCCGACGATCGCGGGCGGTGCGCGCCTCGCGCGGCCTCGGCGTCGTCCTCGCCCTCGGGCCGCATCGCGCCGACGCGTTCGCGCGGGCCGATCTCATCGTGCTCAGTCCGGGCGTGCCGCCGAGCCAGGACGCCATTGCGGCCGCGCGGCGCGCCGGCGTGCCGGTCATCGGCGAGATCGAGCTGGCGTCGCGCTGGCTCGCAGGGCGCATCATCGCCATCACCGGCACCAAGGGCAAGTCCACGACGACGACGCTGGTCGCGCGGATGCTCGAGGCGGCCGGCTTCCGCGCGACGGCGGGCGGCAACCTGGGCACGGCGCTGAGCGCGCAGGTCGGCGCGTCCACCGCGGACACGCTGCACGTCGTCGAGGTCAGCAGCTTCCAGCTCGAGACCACCGAGACGTTCCGGCCCTGGATCTCCGTGCTGCTCAACCTGTCGCCCGACCACCTCGATCGCCACACGTCGTTCGAGGACTACGCGGCGGCCAAGGCGCGGATCTTCGCCAATCAGACGCCGGACGACTGGGCCGTCGTGAACGCCGACGATCCCGGCGCCGCTCGCGCTCGCGCGCGACACGCGCGCCCGGCGGTTCGACTTCGCGCTCGACGCGCCGATTCGCCGACGGCGTCACGGTCGAGCACGGCATGGTCGTGCGCCGGGACGCGGGCGCGTCGACGCCGCTGTTTCCCGCGGCGTCCGTGAGGCTGCCCGGGCGCCACCTGCTTGGCGACGTGCTGGCGGCGTCAGCCGCGGCGTCGTCGTCGGCGTGCCGCCCGGCCGCGATGCGCCGCGCGGTCGAGCAGTTCGCTGGCCTGGAGCATGCGCTCGAGCGCGTCGCCAAGATCGACGGCGTGTCGTTCGTCAACGACTCGAAGGCGACGAACATCGCCGCGGCCGGCCGGGCCCTCGAGAGCTTCGACGACAAGGTCGTCGCGATCATGGGCGGACGGTTCAAGGGCGGCCGGTTCGAGGACCTGCGGCGCCGTCGTGCGAACAGCACGTGGACGCGATCGTGGCGATTGGCGAGGCGGCGCCGCTGATTCACGCGGCGCTGGACGACGTGCGGCCGGTGCGCGACGCGGCATCGATGGCCGAGGCGGTGCGCGTCGCCTTCGGCCTGGCGCGACCGGGCGGCGTGGTCCTGCTGGCGCCGGCGTGCTCCAGCTTCGACATGTTCCGTGACTACGCCGACCGCGGCGCGAGCTTCAAGGACGAAGTCCACCGCCTGGCGTCGGAGGCGGAGAAGGGAGGTCGGGGTCGGAGTTGACCGACCCGGCGATCGGGAACTGAGCGGTGAGCAGTCATCAGTTCGGGTCCGGCGATGAGGAGTTGGCCGCTGGGAACACAAGCCGCCCCGGCCTGTGAGGCTGGTGTCCTCGTCCAGCCCGGCTGATGACTGCTGACCGCTCAGTTCCGCGGCCGGTGTCGACACCGGCAAGAGACGCGAGCAGGCCGCGTCCTCATTTCGGCGGGCCGCCTGCAGACCTTTAGTCCGGTAGCCTGGAGGCGAGAGTATGGCGCGAACGCTGAAGTCCGACAAGTTGCTGTTCCTGGCCACGCTGCTGCTCCTCAGCGCCAGCGTCGTCATGGTCTACAGCGCGTCGGCCGTGCAGGCCATGGACAAGGGCTACACGCCCGTGTTCTTCCTGCTCAAACAGCTGGCGTGGGCCGTTCTCGGCATCTTCCTGATGCTGGCGACGATGCGCATCGACTACCGCGAATACCGGCGGCCGACGCTCATCTGGTCGCTGCTCGGCGTCACCGCCGTCGGGCTGCTCGCGGTCTTTGTCTTTCCGAAGATCAACAGCACGCATCGGTGGGTGACCCTCGGGCTGTTCTCGCTGCAGCCGTCCGAACTCGCCAAGCTCGTGGCGATCTTCTTCACGGCCGCGCTGCTCGAGCGGCGGATGCACCGGATGAACGACGTCGGGTACGCGCTGGTCCCGATCGCCGTCGTCACCGTGGGGCTCGCGGCGCTCATCGTGCTGGAGCCGGACTTCGGGACGACGGTCGTGATCGTGCTCGTCGTCACGGCGCTGATCTTCGCGGCGGGCCTCAGCTACCGCTATCTCTTCGGCGACGCTCATCGTCCTGCTGCCGACCGCGCTCGGTGTCGTGATGCTGTCCGATTACCGCCGCCGCCGACTGATGGCGTTCCTTGATCCAACCGCCGACCCGCTCGGCGCGGGTTTTCAGCTGAATCAGTCGCTCATTGCCGTGGGATCGGGCGGGACCTTCGGCAAGGGGCTGATGGCGGGCGTGCAGAAGCTCTTCTACATTCCCGAGCCGCACACCGACTTCATCTATGCCGTCATCGGCGAGGAGCTCGGATTGATCGGCACGACCCTCATTCTGGTCGCGTTTCTCGTGATCGCCTGGCGCGGGCTGCGGGCCGCGCTCGTCGCGCCCGATCGCTTCGGCTCGCTGCTGGCGCTCGGGATCACGACGATGATTGCCTGCCAGGCGCTCGTGAACATGAGCGTCGTGATCGGCCTGTTCCCGACCAAGGGCATCCCGTTGCCGCTCGTGAGCAACGGCGGATCGTCGCTCGTGATCAACCTGATCGCGATGGGCATTCTGCTCAACATCTCGCAGCAGTCGTCTCCCGGCGCCGTCGCCATCGTCGATAGGCCGGCACCTCAATTGGTCAATGCGTGAGTGGGTCAATCTGTGAATGGGTGAATGGGTGAATGGCTGAATGGGTGAATGGGTGAATGGGTGAGTGCGTGAATGCGCGAGGGCGATCGGGAGGCGGCGGCGCCGCTGACGGTGGTGATCGCGGGCGGCGGGACCGGCGGGCACCTGTATCCCGGCATTGCCGTGGCGCGCGAGATCATGCGGCGCGATCCGCTCGCCCGGGTCAGCTTTGCGGGGACCGCGCGGGGGCTCGAAGCGCGCGTCGTGCCGGCGGAAGGATTTCCGCTGGACCTGGTGCGGAGCGCCGGGTTGAAGGGCAAGTCGGTAACGGCGCGTCTGCGCGGGGCTGCGGCTCGTGCCGCTGAGCCTCGTCGACGCGTGGCGCATCGTCAGCGCGCGACGGCCGCGGGTCGTGATCGGCGTCGGCGGCTACAGCTCCGGGCCGGTCGTGCTGATCGCCGCGATGCGCGGCATCGCGACGATGGTGCTCGAGCAGAACGCCGTGCCCGGGCTGACCAATCGGCTGCTCGCGCGCTGGGTGCGCGCGGCGGCCGTCACCTATGACGAGACGCCGGCGTACTTCCGCGGGAGGGCCATTGTCACAGGCAATCCGGTGCGACCGGAGTTCTTCGACGATGCCGGCGGGCGAGGGCCGGCGGGCGGCGGATCGACGCGACCGGCCTCGGATCCTGATTCTTGGCGGCTCTCAGGGCGCGCACGTCGTCAACCTGGCCGTGGTGGCGGCGGCGCCGGAGCTGGCACGCCGGGTCCGCGGCCTCGAAATCGTGCACCAGACCGGCGAGCGCGACCTGGCGGCGGTGCGCGACGGGTACGCAGGAGCTGGCGTGGCGGCGCGCGCGGCCGCCTTTCTGGACCCCGTGGCCGGCGAGATGAAGGCCGCGGACCTCGTGATCGCGCGCGCGGGCGCGACGACGCTGGCCGAGCTGGCGGCGGCTGGCCGCCCGGCGGTGCTGGTGCCGTTCGCGGCTGCGACCGACGACCACCAGCGGAAGAACGCGGACGCGCTCGTCTGCGGCCGGCGCGGCGGTGATGATCGAAGAAGCCGGCCTGAGCGGAGCGACACTCGCCGAGGCGGTGAGCAGGCTGCTGGCCGACCCGGCGCGGCTCGACGCGATGAGCCGGTCGATGCGCGGCCTGGCGAAGCCCGACGCGGCCGCGCGCATCGTGGATCGCGTGATGGCGCTGGCGCAGTGATGTGGTTCGGACGGACGCGACGCGTGCACTTCGTGGGCATCGGCGGCATCGGCATGAGCGGCATCGCCGAGCTCGTCGCCAATCTCGGCTATCGCGTGAGCGGATCGGACGCGCGCCGGTCCGATCTCACCGATCGGCTGGCGTCGCTCGGCGTGACGGTTTCTGTCGGGCACGACGCCCGACACGTGGAGCGACGCCGACGTCGTGGTGGTGTCATCAGCAATCGCGCCGGACAACCCGGAGGTCGTCGAAGCACGGGCGCGCCACATCCCCGTGATCCCGCGGGCGGAGATGCTCGCCGAGCTGATGCGGCTGCGCGCCGGCATCGCGATCGCCGGGGCGCACGGCAAGACGACGACGACGTCGATGGTCGCCTTCATGCTGGAGCGCGCTGGGCCTCGATCCCACGGCGGTGATCGGCGGCCGGCTGAGCGCGTTCGGCAGCAACGCGCGTCTCGGCCGGGGCCAGTACATGGTGGTCGAGGCCGACGAGAGCGACCGGTCCTTCCTCCGTCTGTCGCCGGCTTTGGCGGTGGTGACCAACATCGACCGCGAGCATCTGGACGCGTACGGCTCGTTCGATCGCCTCGTGGACGCCTTCGTCGCGTTCGCGGACCGCGTGCCGTTCTACGGCGCGGTGATCGCCTGCGTCGACGACGCGCCCGTGCGCGGCCTGCTACCGCGTCTCGCGCGCCGGACGGTGACCTACGGCTTTGCGGAGGACGCGCAAGTCCGGGGCGTCGATCCCTCCGGCGATGGCCGATCGGCCCGCTGCCGGGTCACGTTCGACGTACCGGGCGTCTCGCGGGGCGGCGGCGATCTCGTGTTGGCCGTGCCCGGGCGCCACAACCTGCAGAACGCCCTGGCGGCCATCGCCGTCGGCCTCGAAATCGGCCAGCCGTTCGACAGGCTGGTCGCGGCGCTGGGCGAGTTCCGCGGCGCGGAGCGGCGGTACGACGTCCGCGGCCAGGCCCGCGGCGTGACCGTCGTCGACGATTACGGGCACCATCCGACCGAAATCGCCGCGGTCCTTCGCGCCGCGCGCGACGGCCGTCCGACACGGCTGGTCGTGGCTTTTCAACCGCACCGATACACGCGGACGCGCGACCTGCTCGACGACTTCGGTCCGGCCCTGGCGCTCGCGGACGTCGTCGTGCTCACCGACATCTATCCCGCCGGCGAAGCCGCGATTCCCGGCGTCACGATTGACGCGCTGGCCGACGCCGTCCGCCGGCATGTGCCGGACGTCCGCGTCGTGCGGCGCATCGACGACGTCGCTGGCGCGCTCGCCGGCCTGTCGCAGCCCGGCGATCTGGCGGTGACCCTCGGAGCCGGATCGATCGGCGGCGTGGCGGACCGTCTGCTGGCCGCGCTTCGCGCGATGGAGGTGGCGTCGTGAGGCCGGCCGTCGACCGCCGCGGCCTGCCCGTGATGACGGCCGGGGTCGCCGTCCGGGCGGACCGCCGGTTCAAGCGGCCCGACGTCCGGCCGGCGCGGCGCCGGCGCCTGGGACAGCTCGCTTGGCGGGCGGCGCGCGTGCTGCTCGTCCTCGCCGCCATTATCGGCGTCGGCGCGTGGATCGCGCGGCTCGCCTTCAACACGCGGCTGCTGGCGGTCAGGCACCTCGTCGTCCGCGGCAACGCGCAGATGTCGGCGGACGACGTGCGCGGTCTGCTCGAGGGGCTGACGGGCACGAACATCCTGCGCGTGGACTTCGCGGACTATCGGCGACGGCTGATGGACTCGCCGTGGGTCGCGGACGCGACGCTGTGGCGCGTCCTGCCGTCCACGGTCGGCGTGCAGATCGTCGAACGCGTGCCGATGGCCATCGCGCGCGTGGGACAGCAGTTGTATCTCGTGGACGCGCGGGGTGCGATCATCGACGAGTACGGTCCGCGGTACAAGGATTTCGATCTGCCCATCGTCGACGGCCTCGTGCGGCCGCCGTCGGGGGCCAACGCGGCGCCGGTGAATGCGGCCGCCGCGGCGCTCACGGCGTCGTACGTCGAAGCGCTGCGCCACGAGCCCGACCTGCGGCAGCGGGTGTCGATCGTGGACGTCCGCGACGCGCGCGACGTGGTCGTGCTGCTCAACGATGGACCGACACTCGTGCACCTCGGGGACGGCAAGTTCGTGGAGCGGCTGAGGCTGTATCTGGACCTCGAGCCGCAGCTGGCCGCGCAGTTCACGGAGGTCGACAGCGTCGATTTCCGGTACGCCGAGCGGGTGCCGGCGCCAGGTGCGGAGGCCGACCCGTCGGGCCCGCTGACGGTGGTGGTGAAGGCGAAAGGCCGCAACAGGGAAACGGTGAAGATCGGCAAGTGAACGTCAACGCTCGTGCAGGGCACCGCGTCGGTGCAGGTCAGGCGTGACGAGGGAGTTCATGGCGCGAAGAGAGCGATATGTGGTGGGGCTCGACGTCGGCACGTCGAAGGTGTCGGCGATCGTCGGCGAGGTGATGGATGACGGCGGCCTGGACATCATCGGCATCGGGCTGGCCGACTCGAAGGGGATCCGGCGCGGCGTCGTCAACAACGTGGACTCGGCCGCCGAAGCCATCAAGCGCGCCCTCGACGAAGCGGAGCTCACGGCCGGCATCGAGATCGACAGCGTCTACCTGAGCCTGTCGGGCGCCCACGTCAAGGCCTTCAACAGCCGCGGGGTCGTAGCCGTCGCCGGCCGGAATCGCGAAATCACCCGCGAGGACGTCAAGCGGGCGATCGACGCGGCCCGCGCTGTCGCCCTGCCAGGCGGCCGCGAGATCCTGCACGTGCTGCCCCAGGACTTCGTCGTGGACGACCAGGACGGCATCGCCGTGCCGGTCGGCATGACCGGCGCGCGGCTCGAGGTCAACGTGCACGTCGTCACCGGCAGCTCCTCGTCCATGCAGAACATGATCGCGTGCGTGAACCGCGCTGGCGTCGAGGTGGTCGAAACCGTGCTCGAGCAGCTGGCGGCCAGCGAATCGGTGCTGACGCCCGACGAGAAGGAGCTGGGGGCCGCGCTCGTGGACATCGGCGGCGGCACCACCGACTTCGCCGTGTTCGAGCGGGGCAGCCTCTGGCACACGGGCGTCCTCGCCGTGGGCGGCGATCACTTCACGAACGACATCGCCGTCGGCCTGCGGATGCCGATCCCGGACGCGGAGCGCCTGAAGCGGCGCTCGGGATGCGCGCTGACGTCGCTCGTCGCCGAAGACGAGACGATGGAGGTCGCGAGCATCGCCGGCCGGCGCGCTCGCACGATGCCGCGCCGCGTGTTGTCCGAGATCCTCCAGCCGCGCGCCGAGGAGGTGTGCCACCTGCTGTGGGACGAGCTGCGGCGGGCCGGCTATGAGAAATCCCTCAATTCGGGCCTCGTGCTGACCGGCGGAGGTGCGATGCTTGAGGGCATGGCCGAAATCGCCGAGCAGATCTTCGACATGCCGGTTCGCCGCGCCGCGCCGGAAGGCGTCGGCGGTCTGGCGGACCATGTCAACAACCCGGCGTTTGCCACGTCGGTCGGGCTGGTCGTGTACGCGCATCGCCATCTGCTCACTGAACCGGCGCGCGTGGGCGCCGGCACAATCGGCCGGCTGACCGGCCGGCTTCGCACGCTGTTCAAAGAGTTCTTCTAGGCCAGGACGCTCGTTTCGAGGAGAAGTACCGTTATGGATGTACGCCAACCCACCATTCCCGCCGAAAAGCTTCGCATTCTCCTGGACGAGGACGTCGTCCGTACTGGCGCCCGCATCAAAGTCATTGGCGTCGGCGGTGGCGGCGGGAACGCCGTCAACCGCATGGTGCAGGCCGGCTTCGGCGACGTCGAGTTCATCGTCGCCAACACGGATCAGCAGGCCCTGCAGAACAACGCGGCGCCAATCAAGGTACAGATTGGCGCCCAGCTGACCAAGGGCCTCGGGGCGGGCGCCGATCCCAACGTGGGGCGCGCCGCTGCGCTCGAGGACACGGACAAGATCCTCGAGGTCCTGACCGGCGCCGACCTCGTCTTCGTGACGACCGGGCTTGGCGGTGGGACAGGCACGGGCGCGGCGCCCGTCATCGCGAGCCTGGCGAATCAGCTTGGCGCGCTGACGGTTGCCGTCGTGACCAAGCCGTTCAAGTTTGAGGGCCGCAAGCGGGCCAGTCAGTCCGAGGTGGGCATGCGCGAGCTCGGCGAATCCGTGGACACGATGATCACGATTCCCAACGACCGGCTGCTCACCACCGTCGACCGCGCGACCAGCATGCAGGACGCGTTCGCGACCGCCGACGACGTACTGCGGCAGGCGATTCAGGGCATCTCGGACCTCATCCTGGTGCCGGGCCTCATCAACCTCGACTTCGCAGACGTCAAGACGATCATGTCGCGCATGGGGCTCGCGATCATGGGCACGGGCATTGCGACCGGGCAGGATCGCGCCCGGGTCGCCGCCACCGCGGCCATTTCGAGCCCGCTCCTCGAGGACGCCAACGTGCAGGGCGCCCGCGGCGTGATCATCAACATCACCGGCGGGTCCGACCTCACCCTGGCCGAGGTCAGCGAGGCATCCGACATCGTCTCTGGCGCCGCGCACGAGGAGGCCAACATCATCTTCGGCGCGGTGATGGATCCGAAGATGGACGGCAAGGTCAAGATCACGGTCATTGCCACCGGATTCGACCGGGTGCGCGCGCAGACCTCTCCGGCCGCACAGGCCGCCGTGTCCACCCCGGTCGATCTGAGCTCGGTACGCGAGCGCCCGCACGCAGACCGAGGAACGGCTCGTCGCCAACGGCGGCCGCGTGGTGGTGGCGCGCCGGCCGATGCTCGAGCTGCCTGCGCTGGCGCTGCGGTCGGCCGATGGCACGCCGAGCGCCGGCGACGACGAGGCCCCGTCCCCGCTCGACGTGCCGGCGTTCATGCGCCGGCAGGAATAGCCCAGGCGACCGCTAGGGTCGCAGGTACAATCGGAAGTACCAGGATCCCCGGGCCCGGCGCCGCGCCAGTCGCGGCGTCAGAACGAGGATCCGTCCGTGATGCCGGGACCGTCGCGATCCTCCCGTTCGACCCGTGACGCAGGCGATGCCTACGCGCAGGCGCGAGCTGTGCTCGCGCGCGAGGTCGGCGTCGTGCGGAAGTCCCACGGCGGCCGATTGCGGGTGGCCCTGACCTTCCCGAACACGTACTTCGTCGGGATGTCCAATCTTGGCCTCCAGACGGTGTACCGGTTGTTCAACGCCGACGAGCGCGTCGTCTGCGAGCGTGTGTTCCTGCCCGCGAAGCAGGACCTGGCGGCCTTGCTCGCGCGGCGCGAGCCCCTCGTCACGATTGAATCGCAGACGCCCGTTCACGACTTCGACGTCTTCGCCTTTTCCGTCTCATTCGAATGGGACTACACCAACGTCGTCACCATGCTGCGGCTGGCCGGCCTGCAGCCGCGCGCCGCGCGCCGGCACCCTCGGGATCCGCTCGTCGTCATCGGCGGAGCCGTGACCTTCGTCAACCCCGAGCCGCTGGCACCGTTCGCCGACGTCATTGCCGCCGGCGAGGCCGAATTGCTCGCGCCGGCGTTGGTGGACGCCTGGTTCGACGCTGACGGGCGTGAGGACCTGCTGGCCCGGCTGGCGGGCACGCGCGGCTTTTACATCCCGTCCTCCTACGACGTCGTCTACGACGGGCCTGGACGGACGGCGGCCATTCAACCCAAGGCCGGCACCTGCGCGCCGCCCGTCGTACGGAAGGCCGCCGTCAAGGCGACTGACGCGCTCGATCCGCCCAGCACGTCGATCTTCACGCCCGACACCGAATTCGGATCGCGGCTGCTGATCGAGGTCGTGCGCGGATGCGCCAACCTCTGCCGGTTCTGCTGGGCGGGCTACAACTACCTGCCCGTCCGTCCGTTTTCGACGTCGCGCATCCTTGAGATTGCGGAGGCCGCGCGTCCGCACGCCCGGCGCGTTGGCCTCGTGTCGATCGCGCTCTGCGATCACCCCGAGATTGTCACGATCCTCGAACGGCTCGTCGCGATGGGCTACGGCATCAGTCCCGCATCGCTTCGACTCGACGACTTGACGGAGCCCATCGTCGATCTGCTCCGACAGAGCGGCGAGCGATCGATCACCATCGCGCCAGAGACCGGGTCGGATCGCCTGCGGCGCGTCATCAACAAGACCGTCACGAACGACGAAATCCTCGATCGCGCCGATCTGATCTTTCGAGCCGGCCTCGAGAACCTGAAGCTCTATTACATGATCGGCCTGCCGAGCGAGACGGACGACGACCTGGTCGCGATCCGCGATCTCACGCTCGAGATTCGCGAGCGGATGCTGGCGCACGCCCGGCCACGTGGCACGATCGGCCGCATCGTCGCGTCCGTCAATCCGCTGGTTCCGAAGCCTGGCACGACCTATCAGTGGCTGCCCATGACCAAGGCCGACGTCATCGACGAGAAGATCGAGCGACTCCGCCGGCTGACCGCGGACGTGGATAACGTCTACTTCAACATCAAGTCCGAGCGGCACTCCTTCTACCAGGGTCTGCTATCGCTCGGCGATCGGCGCGTGGCAGACGTCATCGAGCGCGCGGAAGCCAACGGCGGGAACTGGCGCGCGGCGGTGGCAGAAAGCGGCCTCGACGCGGACGCCTACCTCTACCGCGACCGCAGCAGCGATCCCTTCCTGCCCTGGCAGGTGATCGACGGCGGTTTCAAAGCCGCCTTCTTCCGCCAGGAGCTCCAGAAGAGCGAGCGCGGCGAATGGACGCTGCCGCCCAAGCGCCAACGCGAGAACGCCGCGCTGATTCCCGACACCTAGGCCGCCGGCCCGGCGGGCGCGTTACACGGCTTCGGCCATCGCCGCTTCGTGCTCCTTGTACGCGTCCAGGATCTCGTCGCGCAGCCGGTCCTGGCACTTCGCGTCCTGAATCGGCCGCAGCAGCGAAAAGCTTCGCCGCTCACCGTTCACCGAGTACCTGTCGCGCGGGAAAGGTGACGTTGCGCCCGCCGCCCTTGCGCTCCCACACCGCGAATCCGACCAGCTTCAGGCCGTCCAACGGCCCGCCCGAGAAATGCAGCTCGGCGTCCGCCAGCTTGCCCGGAGGATTGCCCTTGTCGTTGGGAAAGAACTTCGCCGTCATCATGTGCCTCCACCGGCTTGGCCGGCCCTCCACCAGAGAGCAATCGGCAGACCAGCTCCCGTCGCCAGGCGCTCGTCGCCGCAAGTCTCGCAGGGAAGCGGGTTAGACTGCGGAAGACGGCCGGCGTGGATCGGTGTCCGCGACCGAGCGACGCCTGCAGTTTCCCCTCGGGGCCATTTGCGACGTGACGACGACACCTGCAGTTGCCGACGGATTCGCCTGGGAGGACGGACCAGCCGGCCGGGTGCTTCGCGCGCGGTCGCTCGCCCCGCTGTGCACTCATCTGTTCACCACGCGCGATCTGGCGTTTCGTGATGACGCGGCGCGGGATGTCGAACGGCTTGGCGCCGCGCTGGGCGTGTCCGCTGACGACGTCATCCGCGTCGAGCAAGTGCACGGACGGACCGTCGTGACGGTCGCGCCCGGCGGCGCCTTTGGCGGGCTGGCAGACGCCGATGCGATCGTCTGCAGCGATCCGGCCCGCGCCGCGACCGTCCGCGTCGCCGACTGCGTGCCGATTCTGATTGCCGATCGTCACCGACGCGTCGTTGCCGCGGTGCACGCCGGCTGGCGCGGCACGTGTGCGGCCGTCGCCGCGGCGGCGATCGACGCCATCGAGACGCTCGGCGTGCCGCCGGCCGACCTGGTCGCCGCGATCGGGCCCAGCATCGGTCCCTGCTGCTACCAGGTGGACGATGCGATCCGGACGGCGTTTCTCGGCATGACGCCCGACGCCGCGGCCTGGTTCGCCGAAGACGGCCCCGGACATTGGAAGCTGGATCTGTGGCAGGCGAACGCGGATCAACTTGAAGGCGCCGGCATTCCACCCGAGGCGATCTCCGTGGCGCGCTGGTGCACGGCCGATCACCTGGATACCTGCTTCTCGTACCGCGCGGAGGGCCGACGGACGGGCCGCCTGGCCGCAGGAATTCGCCTCAGAACTTGACGAGCGTCAGAAAGAGCCTCAGAACTTGAAGAGGTCGTCGAGCGCCTTCTTGGCGCTGCTCGTCGATTGCGGAGCCGACCGCGTTTCGCGCTCGACCTGCATGCGCGCGCCGAAATGCGGGCAGTTGTTGGCCGCGTCCTTCGGGCTGACGCGCGCCGGCAACGTCTCGCGGCACTCGAAGCGGGCGCCCGGGTCGAACGACTCGCAATGAATGCAGGCGCGCAGGTCCACGCCGCAGTTCGAGCACTTGCTCAGCGAGCCGATCTCCGGACTTTCCACATGGCCGCATCGGGCGCACCGGAAGAGCTGATGAAAGCCCGGCATGTTCGGCACGCGGGGATCGCGCGGAATGCGGGGATCCCTCGGTTCGGGTGGCTTCCGGGGTGCGCCCTCGCCACGCGGCCGGTTGCCGCCCCGATCGTCGTCCTGGTATCCACGCTGACGGTACTTGCGGTCTGACACGTCACCCTATCTTAGTCGCGCGTCGGCGTCCGGCGACGTGTGAACATGCGACCCTTCGGCTTCGTCCATGGCCAGGTTTGCCAGCCGGTCCGCCGGCTTGTTGTGTTCGCGGGGCACGTGCTCGAACGTGACCTTGCCGATCTGATGCGCCAGCAGCCGCGCTCGGCCGTGCAGGGGCTTGAGCCCTTCGTTCTTCACCTTGTACACGCCCCGCATCTGCTGGACGAGCAGCAGCGAGTCAGACCGAATCGTGACGGCGGTCGCGCCATGCCGAGCGCACCAGTCGAGTGCCGCGACGAGTCCCGTGTACTCGGCCACGTTGTTGGTCGCGTGGGGCAGGGCGCCCATCAACTCGGCGACGATCTCGCCCGACGGCGACTGCACGACGACGCCCCAGCCGGCCGGCCCGGGATTGCCGCGGGCGCCGCCGTCGGTGTACGCCGTGAACGCCGCTGGACCGGGCCTGGTATCGGCCATCACTCTGCGGGCGTCTTGTAGTACAGGATCCGCTGGCAGCTCTCGCACTGCACGATCGAATCATTGCGACGGATCTGCTGGGCCACGTGGGGCCGCTGGCGCACGAAGCAGGCTTCGCAGGTCTCGCCTTTCATCGCCGCCACCGCGATGCCGCGCCGCTGCTTCAGCAGCTGTTCGTACCGGGCGAGCAACGGCGCGTCCACGGCCTTCGCCTCGCGCGCGCGATCGTGCACCAGCCGCAAGAGCTCGTCGTCGAGGGCGATCCGTTCCTTGCCGAGGTCGGCGCGAGCGGTCGCGACTTCGCGCTGAGCGTCGGCCAGCGTCGCCTCGGCCGCCTTGCGCTCGGCGGTCAGAACGTCCGCCGCCTCCATCAGACCGAGGATCTGGTCCTCGATGCCGTCTTTCTCGGCCTTCGCCATCGCGATCTCATGGAGGAGCGCCGTGTACTCCTGATTCGTCTTGACGGCGGCCTTGTGATCGTCGAAGCGCGCGAGCCGGGCGTCCACCAACGCGACGTCCTTCTCGAGCGTTCGGCGCGCCGTCTGGTTGTCGGCCAGCTGCGCCTTGAGGGCCTCAACGGCCGCCGTGGCCTCCGCAATGCGCGCGTTGAGCGCGTCCTCGGCCGCCGGTAGATCCGCGAGGCGACGACGCGCGCGATCAGCCAGGCTGTCGAGCTCCTGGAGCGAGACGAGGGCAGCGAGAGCCGGCAGCACCGCGCTAAGTGTTCCACGTTCGGGGCAGACCATTCAAATCGTCCCGCTCGTCCCGGTCACTTTCCGCCCGACGCCTTCTTCGGATTGAGGTCGCGCGACAGGATGAGCTTCAGGGTCACCTTGTCGGAGGCGTCGGTCAGGCCGAAGCCGACGCCGAATTCGATATCGAGCGATCGGGCGGTCGTGTCGACCACCGCGTAGATCTGGTGCGCCTGCTCGCCGGCCGGCAGGAAGTTCTTGACGGGGCCGAAATCCGCGTACTCCTCCACCGCGATTGCCCACGCCTTCGACAGGTTGTAGGCAACCCGCGTGGCCGGCACGAACTCGAGGTTGCCGAGGCCGTCGTACGCCGTGTCGAAGATGGGATTGAAGATCAGATCGACCTTCTGCAGGTGCCAGCCGACGATCGGCCGGATCTCCGACGTGAACCGCGTCGTGTCCCAGCGCTTCGCGTTAAAGCTGAACTCGAAATTCGATCCGTAGACGAACGTACGGTCGTCCGCGTCCGGCACGGCAAACAGCGTTCGGAGCTTGAAGCCGTCGAGGCCCCAGCCCATGTCCTTGTCCTTGCTGTAGAGCGGCAGGTAGAGCCCGGCCTCGAACCACCGGTTCACGCCGTACGCCCATTCCGGCACGCCGTTCCAGGACTTGTCGGCCACCACGGCGCCGGGAAACGCCGGATCCTCGATGCCTTTCGGTGTGAAGTTGTTGTGCAGCGTGAGGTTGAACACGTGCGGGTCGGCAAGACCACCCGTGTACACCTGGATTTCATCCGCCTGGGCGAAGGCGGCGGCGGTGCAGCCGAACAGAATGGCGCAACACGCGCCGGCGACGACGGACAGACGGAATTGGCTCACGAAGCAGTGCTCCTTTGCCGGGCCAGCTGGCCCGGTCGGGCATAACTCTACTTCGAGAGCGACGTTTCCGGCACCCAACCCGTGCATCCGTGGCCGCTATCGATCTGCAGGTACCAGTGCTTATCCCCAGGGTTGTACTTCGCGTCCGTGACGGTCACGCTGGTGTCGTGCTGGAGCGTGCAGACGGCCTCGCTCGGCGGCACCGTGTTCCAGACGTTGAGGACGGGCACGACAATGCCGTCCTTGAGGCCGTTCATCTTGGCCTGCAATCCGACGGCGAAGGCCGGAGGCGCGGGGGCTCCGCTGGTGTCCGAGGACGAGCCGCACGCCGATGCCGCCATGACGGCGACCAGGAACCACACTGCTCGAATGGTCATCGCCCTCCCCGCGCCTAGCGTAGGCGAAGTCTCCACGGGCGCGGGGGAAAACTTCGTTCTCGCATTCCTGCCGCATGGCGAAAGCGTGAGAACTGGACCGGCCGCACCGACGCGACGAGGGCCGCCACCGGGTCCGCCGCGTCGCTCGCCGCCTGGAGTTGGCCGGGAGGAACTTTCCCTGGGCGGCCGGCGAAATGTCGCGGCTCTTCCATGGCGCGATATACTGCCTATCGATTCTCAAACGTAGCTGTTTACTGCGCCCATCGGTCTACTTCTTGCACATGCCGTGCTGCGACGGCGTTGTTGCCGTCGTGGAGGGAGCCCATGGCCGGCGGACCGCGCCACTACGATCACGTCCTCCGCGTCGCCGCGCTCTTCGGCGTCGGCATCGTCGCTTTCTTGATCATGCGCAGCGTCCTGATCCCTCACGATTTCGGCGTCTACGGTTTCTTTCGCGCCGGCGCGCTCGACGACGCCAGGGCGCGACCGGTCAGCTTTGCGGGCGAGGCGGCGTGCGTCGATTGCCACAACACGGTCGCCGACGAGCGGCGGGCCGGCAAGCACGCGCAGGTCAGGTGCGAAGCGTGTCACGGTCCGCTCGTGAAGCACACGGCCGGGCAGATGGACACGCTGCCCACCGAGCCGGACAGCCACCAACTCTGCGTCACCTGTCACCTGAAGCTCGCGGGCCGGCCCGCGTCGTTTCCGCAGATTGTGCCGGCCGACCACTACGGCGACGAGTGCACGGCCTGCCACAAACCGCACCGTCCGAAGATCGAGTGACGGAGGCATCGCCCATGGACGCAGACCGACGGGCTTTTCTCACGCAGGCGGGGAAGTTCATCGCCCTCACGGGCGCCGCCAGCCTCGCCTGGGAGTTCGTCGTGCAGGGCGCGCCCGAGCAGGCGCCCAACTACGACGTCACCGAGCACTGGTGGGGCATGCTGATTGACATCGACAAGTGCATCGGCTGCGGCAACTGCGTGCGGGCCTGCAAGGCCGAGAACGACGTGTTGAACGAGCCGGGCGCGTTTCGCACCTGGGTGGAGCGGTATCAGGTCCGAGACGACGACCTCGAGCATCCGATCGTGGATTCGCCCAACGGCGGATACGACGGGTTCCCGGCGATCGACACGGCAGGCGACGGCGTCAAGGTCTTCTTCGTGCCCAAGCTCTGCAATCACTGCGCGCACTCGCCGTGCGTGCAGGTCTGCCCGGTCGGCGCGACGTTCGAGGGCCCGGACGGCGTCGTGCTCGTGGACAAGTCGCGCTGTCTGGGCTGCCGGTACTGCGTGCAGGCCTGCCCGTACGGCTGCCGGTACATCGATCCGCGCACGCATACGGTGGACAAGTGCACACTCTGCTATCACCGCATCACGAAAGGCCTGACGACAGCGTGCTGTGAGGTGTGTCCGACGGGCGCGCGACAGCTCGTCGACCTGAAGAATCCGAAGGACCCCGTCCACGAATATCTGCGCACCCACATGGTGCACGTGCTCAAGCCGCAGATGGCGACCGGGGCCAAGGTCTATTACAACGCGCTCGACGGATCGGTGCGCTAGGGGGCGACATGCCAGGCGTGCAAGGTTTCATCTATCCGAACGAGATCGACCTGCAGTGGAGCGTGCTGATCGTGCTGTACCCGTTCATCACAGGCCTGGTGGCGGGCGCGTTCATTCTCGCGTCGCTCGAACGGGTCTTCAATGTGACCGCCGTGCGGCCGACTTATCGCCTCGCGCTGCTTACGGCGCTCGCGTTCCTGATCGTCGCGCCCCTGCCGTTGCAGATGCACCTCGGACATCCGGAGCGGTCGTTCGAGATGTACCTCACGCCGCACCGATCGTCCGCGATGGCGATGTTCGGCTTCGTGTACCTCTGGTACCTGATGGTCGTGCTCCTCCTCGAGATCTGGTTCGACTACCGCCGGGAGCTCGTGCTCGCGCGGCGCGCCAGCACCGGCCTCAAGCGGTGGTCCTATGGCGTGCTGACCTTGTGGTCGGATGACATCAGTCCGGAGGCGCTCCGCGTCGACAATCGGCTCGGCTATCTGCTGACGATCATCGGCATTCCGTCCGCGTTCTTGCTGCACGGCTACGTCGGCTTCATCTTCGGGTCCGTCAAGGCGAACCCGTGGTGGTCGAGCCCGCTCATGCCCGTGGTCTTCATCTTCTCCGCGATCGTCTCGGGCATCGCTACGGTCATGCTGCTCTACGCGGTGCTGAGCCGGTGGCGCCGCGTGCCGGTGGACATGGCGTGCCTGGACACGATTGCCCGCTACCTGCTCTACGCGTTCATCATCGACTTCTCGCTCGAGATGCTGGACCTGATTCACCGCATCTACGAAGCCGACGAGTCGTTCCGCGCCCTGGACTTCATGGTCAAGACGCGGCTCTTCATGTCGCAGATCGTGCTGCAGATCTGCCTCGGCACGCTGGTGCCGATTGCGCTGCTCGGCTGGGTCCAGGTGACGCACCTCGCCGCACGCACGCGGGAACGGCTGTACATGCTGGCCGGCACGCTGACGCTCGTCGGCATCTTCGCGATGCGCTGGAACGTCGTCATCGGCGGCCAACTGTTCTCGAAGAGCTTTCTTGGCTACACGACGTACAAGATGGCCTTCGCGACCCGAGAAGGGCTGCTGCCCGCGATTCTCATCAGCCTGCTGCCGTTCGCCATCCTCGCCGTGCTGCTGCGCGTGCTGCCGCCCTGGGAGCACGGCCCGGAGACGGACGTGACGGCGAAGGCCTAGGCACTCCGGTTCCGGACGTCCACCAGGCGCGATCCCCGCGCCGCGGAGAAGCCGATGTTGAACCGCCTGTCGGAGATCGAAGCGCGCCTTCACGCGCTCGACGACGCGGTCGCGGCGCTGTCGAGACGCCTGAGCGCGATCGAGCAACACGAGCCGGGTACCGCCGGCCTGCCGTCGGGATCGCTCGTCCCGACGACGGACCTCCAGTCGACTCGCGCGTCGATGATCGACCTCCTGCCGCTCGTCGGGCGCACGTTCATCGTGCTGGCCGGCGCGTTTCTTTTGCGCGCGCTGTCGGAGTCGGGACGCGTGCCCGGCCGCACCGGCGCCGTTCTCGGCCTCGTCTATGCGTTTCTGTGGCTGGCCGTCGCCGATCGTCAGTCTGCAACGGCGAGCCCGCTGAGCCGGCTCTTTCACGGGATGGCGGCGGTGGCGATCGCGTTGCCGCTCCTCTGGGAAGCCACGGCGCGGTTTCAGTTCTTCTCGTCGACGGCCGGCGCCGCCACCCTCGGCGTGCTCGCCGCGGCCGCCCTGACCGTGGCGTGGCACCGGCATCTTGAATCGCTGGCGGGGATGGCGACCGTCGGCGTCGGCATCGCCGCGCTGACGCTCGCGATCTCCACCAACGCGGCGGGCCCATTTGCCTGGCTGGCGATTGGACTGGTCGCCGCCACCTGGCTGCTGGGTGAGGCTCGAGGCTGGCGCTGGCTGGCCTGGCCCGCCGGCTTCGTCGAGATTCTGCTGGCCGTGATGCTGATTGCACGCGCGCTGGCGTCGCCGCCGCTCGAGTCCGCGGCGCTCACGCTGGGCGTCCTGGCCGTGCTCCTGGCGATCTCCACCGCGCCGTTCGTGATCCGCGCGTTTCGAGCCAGCGGCGGCACGCGTGTCTTCGACGCGGTGCAGGCGATGATCGCGGTGCCGATCGCGCTCTTCGGACTGGTCGGCGTGGCCACGCGCCTCACGGACGCTGGCGTCGCCGTCATCGGCGCGATCATGACCGCCGGCGGCGTCGGACTCTACGGACTGAGCTTCTGGCGCGTGCTGCCGCGGCAGGGCGCCGCCCGGAATTTCTATACCGCCTCGTCGGTGGCCCTCGCGTACGTCGTCGTCGGGCTGTCACAGCTGCTGCCGCACGGAATCGCGGCAGTGCTGCTGTCGATGGGCGCCATCGCCGTGCTCTGGTGGGGGAGGCGCCTGGGTGCGGCCGTACTCACGGTCCACGGCGCGGTGCTGGCGATGGTCGCGTTCGTCGGGTCCGGGCTCTCCGGCGCGCTGCTCGGTGTCTGGATTGGCCGGCTGTCAACCTGGCCGCCAATCGATTCCCCGCAGGCGGTCACGCTGATGGCTGTGGCCGTGGCGGCGCTCTGCGCGACCGCCTGGCCGCTTGGCAACCCGGCATGGTTGGCGGCGACGGCGCGCGTGCTGCTCGACGCGCTGGCGCTCATCGGCCTGGGCGGGGCCGTGCTGCGGGTGAGCGGCCCGCTCGTCGCGGGCTCGCCGCCGTCGGTCGCGTTGGCAACGATGCGGGCGGCCGTGCTCGCGAGCGCGGCCGTGCTGCTGGCTGCGGCACGGCGCTGGCCGTGGGGACGCGAGATCGGGTGGCTGGCATTGCCGGTCCTGGCCGTCGGCGCGGTGCAGCTGCTGGCGGGCGACTTCACCGGCGCGCCGGCGGCGACGCTGTTCATGGCGCTCGCGATCTACGGCGTGGCACTCGTCGTGGTGTCGCGATTCATCCGGCGCTAGGCGACAAGGGTGGTGGGCCCCCCAGGATTCGAACCTGGGACCAACCGGTTATGAGCCGGCAGCTCTCGACCGCTGAGCTAGGGGCCCGCAAAATATTGGCGATCTTGCGATTGGTGATTGGCGATTGAGTCGGTGATTGGCGATTGGCGATTGGCGATTGGAATCGGCGATTGGTGATAGTAATCGGCGATTGCTGGTTGGGCAATCGTATTCGCCGATTGGGTCATCCTAGTCCGCGATTGCGTCACCGTCCGACGCGATCGCCAATCTCTCAAGCGCCCAATCTCTCAATCACCCAATCTCCAATCGTCCAATCTCTCAAGCGCTCAATCTCCAATCGTCCAATCGCCGATTTCAATCCCCAATCCCCAATCGCCAATCACCAATGTGATTACCGTCCCTCGAGAAACGGCTTGAGTCGGCGGCTGCGTGATGGATGGCGCAGCTTGCGCAGCGCCTTGGCCTCGATCTGGCGGATGCGCTCGCGGGTGACGGCGAAGCTCTGGCCGACTTCCTCGAGCGTGTGCTCGGAGCCCTCGCCGACGCCGAAGCGCATCTTGATGACCCGCTCCTCGCGCGGCGTCAGCGTCTTGAGGACGTTGTCGGTCTGCTCCTTCAGGTTGAGGTTGATGACGGCGTCGGACGGCGACACGACGTTCGTGTCCGGGATGAAGTCGCCCAGATGCGAGTCCTCCTCCTCGCCGATCGGCGTCTCGAGCGAGATCGGCTCCTGCGCGATCTTCAGGACCTTGCGGACCTTCGAGACCGGGATGTCCATCCGCTGCGCGATCTCCTCGGAGGTCGGCTCGCGGCCCAGCTCCTGCACGAGCGCGCGCGACGTGCGGATGAGCTTGTTGATCGTCTCGATCATGTGGACCGGGATGCGGATCGTCCGCGCCTGGTCGGCGATCGCGCGCGTGATGGCCTGGCGGATCCACCACGTCGCGTACGTCGAGAACTTGTAGCCGCGCCGGTACTCGAACTTGTCCACCGCCTTCATCAGGCCGATGTTGCCTTCCTGAATCAGGTCGAGGAACTGCAGGCCGCGGTTCGTGTACTTCTTCGCGATCGACACGACGAGCCGGAGGTTGGCCTCGACCAGCTCCTTCTTGGCCTGCTCGGCCTGCGCCTCGCCCTCGAGGATCGGTGCGGAGCATCCGCGTCAGCTCCTCGGGCGGCTGCTCGAGCTTGCGCGCCATGCTCGCGGATCTCGCTGGCGCGACTCGTCCTTGTGCTTGAGGAGCAGCTTCTTCTCCTCCTCGCGCAGCTTGCGCTTGCCCTTGGCGTCGAGCTTCTGATCGATGATGCGGACGTCGCGCTGCTTCGCCTGGATGTCCTCGACGGCCGACTTCATGCCGTCGATCAGCCGGCGCTTGACCATCTCGGTGAACTCGATCTTGCGGATGGCCCGAGACAGCTCGACGCGGGCGCGGCCGACGCTTCCACTGCGCGCGGCGGTACTTCCGCTTGTCGCTCTTCGGCGACGTCGCCGTACTTCTCCTCGAGCTTCTGCACGCGCCTCGAGCGCCGCCCGCACGCGGTCGATCTGCTTCGAGGAACTCGCGCTGGCGCGCGCGTCGATCTTCTCGTCGGTGATCTCTTCCTCGTTGAACACCACCAGCTCGCGCACGGTGCGCTCGCCGCGCTTGAGCTGCTCGCCCATCTCGATGACTTCCTGCGTGATCTTGGGCGTGCGCGAGATCGACTTGATGACGGCGAGCTTGCCCTGCTCGATGCGCTTGGCAATCGCGACCTCGCCCTCGCGCGTGAGCAGCGGGCACGGTGCCCATCTCGCGCAGGTACATGCGGACCGGGTCGTTCGTCTTGTCGAGCGCGCCGGGCGTGAGGTCGAGGTCGCATCTCCTCGCCGCCCTCGCCGCTGCAGCTTCTCGTCGCGGTACGTCTTCTCGGAGTCGACGACCTCGATGCCCGCGCTGCCGAACGTGCTGAACAGGTCGTCCAGCTCCTCGGACGAGGTGATGTCGGCCGGCAGGAGCTCGTTCACCTCGTCGTACAGCAGGTACCCCTTCTCCTTGCCGATCGTGATGAGCTGTCGAATCTCGTCGTACTTTTCTTCGATGGACAATGCCGGACTCCTGAATTCAATCACCGAATCGTCACACGCTGATCTCGCCGCGGGTCACTGACCCACGGCGTCTTCGAGCGCCCGCAGGCGCTCCTTCTTCTTGGCCCACAACGCGCGCATCAGGGCGTCATCGCCCGGCGCGGCGGACGCGAGCCGGTCGATTTCGTCCTGGACGGCGGCCAGCTCCCGCCGGAGCCGGTCCCGCTTGATCGTGAGCGCGCACTCGGCGGCAATCGCGACGGGCGCTTCGGCCCGGGCCGCGCGGTCGAACAGCGCACGCTCGCCTTCACTCAAGCGCTCGCGCAGCAGCGCCGGCAGGCTCTCGGTCGGCACGTCGACCAGGCTCGCCGCGAGCTGCAGCACGGGCGCGCTCACCAGGCCTTCGAGGTCGGACGCCTGCAATTGCCCGACCGCGGCCAGGCCCTCCACCGGATGGTGGGCGAGGGCCCAGAGCAGGCCCGCCTCATCCGGACGCAGCCGTGCGCTCACCGGGACCGCGACGGCCGGCGCCTCCTGACGACGGTTGGCGGCCGCCTTGCGAATCTCGTCGCGGATCACCGTCTTCGGTGATACGGGCTTTGTGCGCCAATCGATCGGCGAACGCGTCGCGCGTCGCCGCATCGGGAATCGTCGCGGCCACCTTCAACATCGAGTCCAGAAACGTCTTGCGACTGTCCGGCCGCAAGACGTTGAGCCGCGTCGCGGCTCGATCGAGCAGGAAATCCAGATACGGACGCGACCCGGTCAGCCGCTCGACATAGGCGCGTCCGCCCTCCCGCCGGATGAACATGTCCGGATCGCTGCCCTCGGGCAGCAGTGCCACGTTCACCTGAAATCCCTCGGCCACCATCAGCTCGGACGACCGGGCGGCCGCTCCCTGGCCAGCCGCATCGGGATCAAAACTGAGGACGACCTTGGACGTAAACCGTTTCAACGTACGGGCTTGGGCGTTGGTCAGCGCGGTGCCGCAGGCAGCCACTACAGGTTGGACGCCAGCCTGCCACACCTGGGCGAGGTCGAAGTAACCTTCGACCAGGACACAGTAATTGTGCTTCCGAATGGCCCCTTTCGTCACGTCCAGACCGTAGAGGGTCCGCCCCTTCGTGTAGATAGGCGTTTCGGGAGAATTCAGGTATTTCGGGACCTGGCCCTCCTCGAGCGCCCGGCCGCCAAACGCCACAATTGCCCCATTATCGCGGGCAATCGGGATCATCAGGCGGTTGCGGAATCGGTCGACCACCCGCCCGTCGTCGCGCGTCAACACCAGCCCGGTCTTCAGTTGCAGGTCGATCGGGATCTTGTCGGAGGCCCAGCGGCCGTGCAGCGTCTCCTGTCCGGCCGCCGGCGCATATCCGTAGCCAAAGGTCGTGATGGTCTCATTTGTGAGCGATCGAGACTCAAGTTCACGCCTGGCTCGTACGCCAGCAGGCGAGGCCAGTTGTTCCCGATAGAACTCCGCAGCCCGCTCGTGGAGCTTGATCAGCGACTCGCGCAAAGCGGCTTCGGCCCGATCCTCGGGGCCGCCGATCGACTCGGGTACTTGGATGCCGGCGCGCTGCGCGAGGTACCGAACGGCCTCGGGAAACGACAGCTTCTGCTGCAGCTCGACGAACTTGACGACGTCGCCGCCCGCTCCGCACCCGAAGCACTTGAAGAAGCCCTTGTCCTTGTTGACGTTGAAGGAGGGCGTCTTCTCCTGGTGGAACGGGCAGAGCCCCTTCCAGGTGCCGCCCGTTTTCTTGAGCGACACGACGTCCCCGATGACGGAGACGATATCCGTCTGGGCCTTCAGGTCGTCGAGGAACGACTGTGGGAACAGGGCCACGTCTTGTCAGTCCCGGAGCTCGACAATGGTCGCACCACCGCCGCCCTCTTTCTCGTCGGCGGGGGCCACGGTGGCTACGAGCGGATGCGCGCGGAAGAACTTCGTCAGACCTTCGCGCAGCCGCCCGGTGCCGTGCCCGTGCACGACCCGCAGGCGGCGCTCGTCAGCCAGGAGTGCGTCATCCAGGAACTTTTCGGCTCGCGCGATGGCCTCGTCGACGGTGGCGCCGATAACCATCAGCTCCCGCGTCGCCGCGGAGGAAGCGCGTGCGGGCGCGGCAACCGCAGACGCGCGCGCGCCGCGAGCCGTGGCGTCGCCGGGCCGCCGGGCCGCATCGGCCGGCCGCGTGGCGCGAAGGTCGCCCGGCGACACCCGCGTGCGCTTGCCGCGGACCTCGACGTCCACGCGGTCGCCGGACACGCCGCGGACGATGCCTTCCGTGCCGAACGGGGACACGAACACCTTCTGTCCGACCGACGGCGGGGCCTCCAGGGCGGGCGCTGCCTCAGCGTCTGTCTCGCCAATCTCGGCGCCGATGGCGCTCAACGCGGTGCGCGCCTCGGCGCGCAGCGCGCCGACCTCACCGGTCGAGACCGCGGTCGTTCGGGCGGCGTCGCGTGCGGCGCCGCGATCGGCGAGGGCGTCGGCCTTTTGCTTGAGCTGTCCGACGATGCGATCGACTTCCGTGCGAGCCTCGCGCAGCTTTTCGTTCAGACGATCGTCGAGGCGGCGCTTGAGCACGGCCTCGCGCTCGGCGAGCCGCGCCTCGCGTTCGAGCACGCGCTGACGGTCGGCCGTGAGGGCGGCGCGCTCCTGGTTCGCTTGCGCGCGGGCCTGATCGAGCACCGCGAGCTGCTGATCGACCTGCGCCAGATGCGCCGCCAGCTGTGACTCGCGTCCCGAGCGGCGGGCACGGGCGTCCTCGATGACGTCGGCGGACATGCCGAGCCGCTCGGCGATTTCGAGCGCGAGGCTGCGGCCTGGCGCGCCGTAGTTCAGCTTGTACGTGGGCGCGTAGGTGTCCGGATTGAAGCCGAAGCCGGCCGTGGAGACGCCGCCTGTCGTCGCCGCGTACGACTTCAGGCTTTCGTCGTGCGTGGTCGCGACGACCAGGGCGCCGCGGCGGCGGAAATGCTCGATGACCGCGGTCCCGAGCGCGCCGCCTTCGATCGGATCGGTGCCGCTGCCCACTTCGTCGAGCAGGACGAGCGCGGGCAACTCGAGGGCGCGATCCATCTCGACGAGGTTGGCGATGCGGGCCGAGAAGGTGCTCAGGCTCGCGGCAATCGACTGGTCGTCGCCGATGTCGGCGAAGATGGATCGGAACGGCGTGAACTGACTGCCGGGCTCGACGGGGATGAGCAGCCCGGCTTGCGCCATCAGCGCGAGCAGTCCGAACGCTTTGAGCGCGACCGTCTTGCCGCCCGTATTCGGCCCGGAGATCACCAACGCCTGCGTCGGCGGCAGGATCAGGAGATCGTTGGGGGACGGGGCTTTTTTCCACAGATCCGGCCGATCCGGGGACGGAGGTCGCGGCGCGACCTCCGTCCCCGAAACCGGCCGGATCTGTGGAAAAAAGCCCCGTCCCCCTCAACATCGGGTGACGCGCGCCCAGGAACTCGAGGCGCGTGTCCGAAGCGAGAGCGGGCGCGACGGCGTCCAGGCGCTCCGCCAGGCGCACCTTCGCGTGCAGTTCGTCGAAATCTGCCGCGGCGTCGAGCGTGCGCTCCAGATCGTCGCCGCGGACCCGGAACGCGTCCGTCAGCGCGAGCAGGATCCGGTAGATCTCCTCCTTCTCCCGCTCCGCCAGCGCGACGATGTCGTTGTTCACCTCGACGGTCGAGAGCGGCTCGAGGTACAGGCTCGCGCCGCTCGCGGAGCTGCCATGCACGATGCCCGGAATCGCGTCGCGATGCTCGGCGCGCACCACGACCACGTACCGTCCGTGACGATCCGTCACGATGTCGCTCTGCAAATACCTGGCCGCGTCGCGACCGCGCGTCAGCGACTCCAGCGTCGTCCGCAGCTTCGCGCGCTGGCGCCGGAGCTTGTCACGAATCTCCCGCAGCGCCGGACTGGCCTCATCCTTGATCTCTCCACCGGGCTCGATCGCTCGATCGATCGCTCGCGCCTCGTCGGCGAACGAGGCCGCTCCGAGGGCGATGTCCTTGAGCCCGGCGCCTCCGTCGGGCAGCGCCCGTCTGACCGCCGCGGCCACGACCTCCACCGACTCGACGAAGCGTGCCAGCCCCAGCAACTGCAGCGGCTCGAGCGGCAGTTCGCCGACTTCAAGCGCGCGCAGCGTCGCTTCGAGATCCTCGGGCGCGAACACCCCGAGCGAGCCTTCGGCCCGGACGTACGCGAGCGCTTCCGTCGTCAGCGCGAGCCGGCGGCCCACCTCGTCCGGATCCCCGGACGGCTCGAGCGCGAGGGCGCGGACCCGGCCGAGCGGGGTCAACGCCTCGCGCGCCAAGGCCTCGCGGATACGATCGAACTCGAGGGCACGAAGAGCCGCAGCTTGCATGGAGGGCGCCCTGGGGGTGCAGGGCAACCATGCATTATCGCACGAGATCCGCCGCCCGCCCTATACTTCTCGCATGCGCGCATCAGGTCGAATTCTGCCGACCGGACTGGCCATTTTCGTCGCCTCCGCGTCGGTGCTCGTTGCGGGGCAGGCGGCCCGATCCACCGCCAGCCAGGGCACGAGTGAGGCCAAAACCCTCATGGCGCAGGCCGAAGCCGTGCTGCGCGGCGCGCCCGACTACGACCAGGCCGTCGGGCTGCTCAAGCGGGCGGTCGAGGCCGATCCGCGCTACCCGGACGCCTACGAACAACTGGCGTCCACCGTGCGCCGCAGCGCCATTGCGAAGGCCAACGAGACGAAGGCCAAGACGGACGAGGTCATCGACCGCGCGCTGACCGGCCTGAAGAAGCAATATGCCGCGTGGGCCGCGGCGGATCCCAGCAACGCGGTGCTCGCGTGGGCACAGGGGTCGCTCGAGGACAAGGATTGGGCAGCCGGCGCGAAGTACTACGAACGTGCGATCGCGCTCGATCCCAACTTCGCCCGCACGTACTTGCAGCTCAGTCTCATCGAAGACTTCAGCGGCTACGCGGACAAGCAGGTCGCGTACCTGCGCAAGGCGGCGGATGTCGATCCGGCCGATCCGCAGTACTTCTTTTATTGGGCGTCGGCGATGAAGGCGATCGACCCGGTGAGATCGATCGTGCTGTTGCAGCAGGTCGCCGACAAGTACCCCGGAACGGAGCGCGGCGCCCAGGGACTGTACTGGGCGGCGTTCGAAACGTCGGATCTCACGAAGAAGATCGCGATCTACGAGCGGCTGCGCCGCGAGTTTCCGCCGGTCAATTCGGGATGGTCTGAATCGGGGATGTCCGGTCTGTTCGAGGCGTACGAGCGTGCCGACCCGAAGAAGGCCGTCGCCCTCGCCGAGGGCCTGGCGTCCGAGATGACGTCGCCGTCGGACAAGAAGAACTGGCAGGACTTCGCGGCGTACGCGCGCGCCGTCGTCGACGCGCGCGGCGCGATCGACGCCGGTCGCGGCGCCGACGCGATCGCGATCGTCGACAAGGCGCCGCGCCCCAAGTACATCGACACGACGCCGCTCGATGTCCTGAAAGCTGCCGCCGCGGACGCCGCGGGTCGCACGGCGGCCGCATACGAGGATCTGCTCGCCGTGGCCGCCAGGTCGCCGACCGACGCGGTGAACGCCGCGATGGCCAGGTACGGCGCGAAGCTCGGGAAGACGCCCGCCGCCATCGACGCCGACCTCTGGGCCAGGCTCGAAGCCAACGCCAAGCCCGCGGTGGAGTTCGCACTGCCGGACTATCCGGGCGGCAAGAACGTGCGTCTGTCCGACTACCGCGGGCGTGTGGTGCTCGTGAACTTCTGGTATCCGTCGTGTGGGCCGTGCCGCGGTGAGTTTCCCACGCTGCAGCGCGTGCTGGACAAGTACAAGGACCGGGGTTTCGTCATCCTCGCGCTCAACGTCTATCCCGAGGAGGACGCGTTCGTCGTGCCGTACATGACGAACAACCACTTCGGCTTTCGTCCGCTCAAGACGGACACCGACTGGGCGGAGAAGAACTACGGCGCCCGCGGATTTCCGACCAACGCGCTCGTGGATGCGCAGGGCCGCGTGATTTACCGGCCGGGCGTCATTCGCGGGGAGCAGGAGCAGCGGACGTTCGAGCTGCAGGTCGAGACGCTGCTGAAGCACGCGCGGTAGCGCGGCGCTCCGCCAGACACGCATCGTAGACTCGCTCGTAGGCGCGGGCCATCGTCGGCGCGTTGAACTCGAGCGCGATCCGCAGCCGCGACGCTTCGCCCATCCGCCGGCGCAGATCGCGGCGGTCGATGAGCATCGCGAGGCGATTCGCCAGCGCGTCAGGCGCGGCCGCCGGGACGAGCCAGCCGGTCTCGCCGTCTCTGACCACGTCGGTGTGACCCGCCACGCGCGTCGCGACCACCGGCAGGCCCGCGGCCATCGCGCCGAGCAGCGCCATCGGCAGGCCTTCCCACAGCGAGGACATGACGAAGATGTCGGCGACCGCGAACACCGCCGGCAGGTCCTGGCGGAAGCCGCCGAACGTGACGCGGTCGCCAAGGCGGAGGTCGGCGGCCAGTTGCTCGAGCGGGCTGCGGAGCGGACCCTCGCCAAGGATAATCGCCTTCACGTGCGGCCGGTCCCTCGTGACGATCGCGAGCGCGCGCAGCAGGTGTTCGAGGCCCTTCTGCGGGTCGAGTCGTCCGGCCGCGCAAATCACGACGTTCCCCGGATCCTGGCGCAGCCGCTGCAGAAGATCGGCTGGCGGGGTGTTCGACGCATAGGCCGCGGGGTCGATCGCGTTGTGCACGACGACCATCCGATTGGCGGGCACCCCTTGATGACGAGCCACGTACTCGCGCACCCCCTCTGACGCAGCGACCACACGCGTGGCGAGACCGACGGCCGTCCGGCTCAGCACGCGTTTCACGGGATGACGCCATCCCGCCCGGTACGGATCGGTGTTCGCGACCGTCAGGACGGACGGAACGCCAGCCACGCGCGCCACCAGGGTGCCGTAGAACTCGGCGCGGAGCAGCTGCGCGTGGACCAGGTCGATGCCGTGACGCCGGATGAAGCGTACGATTGCAGGCACGACCCGCGCGTCGCCCAGCGCGCGCATGTCGAAATCGTGCGTCTCGACTCCAGCCCGATCGTACTGAGCGCGGACCGGTCCGCCCGCGTGCATGCACGCCGCGATTGGGCGGAAGCGCCGCGGATCCAGGTGACGAACGAGCTCGAAGAGCACGGCGTTCGGTCCCTCGACCTTGAAGGTCGTGTTCAGGATCAGCACTCTTGCCGGTGTCATGGCGTCGCCCCGGCCGCTGGTGGGCGCACGCTCCATCGCCACAGGGCCATCGCCTTGTGAAGGCGGGCGGTGGTCCGTCCCGGCCGTCGGCCGCGCAGCAGCGACCACGCCCAGAGACCAACGACGCCTGCGGTGGTCGTCACGAACACCAGCGCGCGGTACGCCCCCGCCGTCGCCGGTCCACGATGCTTGCGAAAGAACAGCCACAGCGCGTTCCAGGCGACCTGCACGTGACGGTACGACGCGTAGCCGCCCGATCGCTCGGTGCTGACGCCGCCGTAGTGAAGGATCGTGGCGCCGGAAACATAGAGGATCCGCCGGCCCGTCTGCTGAATGCGATAGCAAAGGTCGATGTCCTCGAGGTAGGTGTGCTCGTCGAGCCCGCCCAGCGCGTCGATGACATCGCGTCTGACGAGAATGCACGCGCCAAGGAGGCACGGGACCAGCCGGTCGGTCGTGTGATCCCAGTCGGTCATCATCCAGTGGCCGACGATCCGGTGGCGCGGCAACAGCCGGGTCAGGCCCGTCAGCTCGAACGCCACGTTCCAGAGCGTCGGAAAGTTGCGCGCGCACTCGTACTGCACGGATCGGTCCGGCCGGACGAGCCGGCAGCCGGCCGCGCCCAATGCCGGGTCCGCGTCCAGTCGGGCGACCATCGGCGGAATGGCTGGCGACTCGACGAGCGTGTCGGGATTGAGGAGCAGCACGTACCGGCCGCAACACCGTGCCAGCGCCTGGTTGTTCGCCCGTGGAAAGCCGACGTTGTCGGCGTTCTCAATCAGCACGACGTCCGGGAACGCTGATCGCACCATCGCCGCGCTGCCGTCCGACGAGGCGTTGTCGACGACTATGATTTCGTGGGCCAGGTCGCGGACGTCCTCGCGCAGCGACTGCAGGCATGGTCGCAGCAGGTCCTTCGTGTTCCAGTTGACGATGACGACCGACACGTCGATCGGCGCAGACCTTGCGGACGAAGGAGTCACGCCCGCCTCCCCGCGACCAGCGGTCCCACGCGGAACAACGACCCATTGAGCCAGCGCAGGGGCGTTGCGCGCACGATCCGCCCTTTGAGCGTCGTGTGGTGAATGAAGGGGACGAACTGCAGCTCGAAGCCGGCATCCTCGAACGCGCGCCGCCATTCGGTCATCGAGTAGATCCGCTCGGTGACGCCAAAGCCGCGCTCTTCGAGCCCGAACCGACGGCGCTGCCAGTTCGCCAGCGGCGCCAAGTCGGAGAGCATCGGCTCCCGGATCGCGATGAGCCGCCCGCCCGGCTTGAGCACGCGCCGGAGCTCGCGAAGGAGCCACGGCAAATCGTTGGCGTGATGCAGCGCGGCGTCGCAGGTGACGAAGTCGAACGTCCCATTCGCGAACTCCAGGTCGTTGAAGTCGCCGACGACGCGCGTGATCTTGTCGCCGCGACCGCCCACATGGGCGATGATCGCCGGCGCGACGCACTCCAGGAGCATTTGCGAGAAGTCCACCGCGTGGAGGTGTTCGACGGCGTCAAGCCGCGAGATCTCCGCCGACAGCCAGCAGGCGCCCGCGCCCACCTCCAGCACGCGTCCGTGATAGCCCAGCCCGCGTTGGACGAGAAACGGCACGATGCGCCGCGTGCCGACGGTCGTCAGCGCCTTCCATCGTTCGAGTGACGCATACTTGGGGTCCTGAAGCTGCAAGCGATTGCGGTATCCAGCTCGGCGAGGTTCGCGCGCGACGAGAGCGGATGCGCGGCGGTGACGAGTGGCGATTGCGGCGGGGTCATGGGCGATCCTGCCAGGTCGCGGGCAGCCGGCCGTCGCTTGGCACTTCGAACAACGCGAGCTCGACGCCCGGGAACGCGCGGGCGCTGACCAGCCGGGCGTGCGCCTGAAAGTAGGCTTCGAGGCGACCGGCCGGATCGACTTCCCACGTTCGGCTGAGCACGAGCCACACGCGCCGGCGGCCCGCCAGCGCGTCGGCCAAGTCGACCGGCCGCCGGGCCTGATCGCGGAGCCCCGGCGCCTGGGGGTCGAGTGCGTTGAAGGTGAACTCGTCCATCGCGCCTGCGCCGTAATGCGCGAGGATCAACGGCATCTCCGTTGGCATCACGATGACAGCGTCCCGCGGGTCGACGTCCGCGGTGAGCGCCGCAGCAGCGGCCCTCGCGTCGGCCTTGGCGTACTCGTCTGCCGTGAAGTAGTTGCGGATGGACAGCACGCAGAGCCCCACGATGGCGCCAGCGAGCAGCAGGCGCAGCGGCCGGCGAGGCACGCTGACCACGCCCAGCGCCAGCACGGCCCAGAACGCCGGCAATCCGACGAACGCGTAGCGGACGTTGAAAAGCGAGTGAAAGGCGAGGGCGTTCGCGAGCGCGAGCGCGAGCGGTACGAGCAGGTACGGAGCGAGAAACGCGGCCTCGTGCCGACACCGGCGGATCAGGACCGACGTGCCGTAGATCACAGGGCCGCCAAAGACGACAGCGACGCCGAGCACGATCGGTCCGAATTGCCGCAGCGTCGTCAGGTCCTGGTGAACGTGCAGCTCGCGGACCCCGGGGCCGAGCGAATAGCCGACCGAGAAGACGAAGAACGTGTACGGCACCGCGAACAGGCTGAGCGGGCGGTCGAAGGCGAGCGTGGCGGCATCGCGCAGGACGATGAACAGCACCCAGGGCAGAAACAGCAACGCTACCGCTGCTTGCGAGGCGATCCACGCCCGGGCAATGGACGCGACGGCCGGCCGATCGAGCCACAGCCGCAACGCGAGGCACGCGTTCTGCGCGAGGATGATGGCCAGCGCCGTGTAATGCGTGTACAGCGCAAGCGTCGTCACGAGCACGTACGCGACGAACGTCCGTGGCCGCGGTCGGCGCACGATCTCCAGGAACAGCCACTGGGACGCAAGCGTCAGGACGAGCGCCAAGGTGTATGGCCGTGAATCCTGCGAATGCCACAGGTGCATCGGCGATATGGCCGCCAGCGCCGTCGCCACGACGGCGACGGCCGCGCCCAGCAAACGCCGCGTGACGAGAAAGACCGCGCCGAGGCTGAGCGCGCCCATGAGGGCGGCGGGCAGACGGACGATCGCGTCGCTCTGGCCCAGCCAGAGCCAGTAGCGCAGCAGCACGAAGTACAGCGGCGGATTGAGGTCGGTCACGCCGCCGAGCAGGGCGCCGGTTGTCGGCGCCTGCGCCAGGGTGAGTCCGCGGATTTCGTCGATCCAGAGGCTCTGGGTGCCGAGCGACGTGAGGCGGAGCGCCAGCCCGACGGCGCCGATGGCGCCGAGGCCCCAGACGAGCGCTCGCGGCGACCGAGTCATCGCGTCACTTCGCCACGGAGGCAGGACGGAACAGGTCCGCGTTCGTCCGCACCCAGGCGACCAGCTGCTCGACGCCGAGCGGGACGGCGACGCGCGGCGTCCAGCCGAGGTCTCGGCGAGCCCGCGCGCTCTCGCAGACGAAGTATCGCAGGTCGCCTGGACGCTCCCGGCGAAACACCACCTCGGGTCGCCGGCCCGTGATCTCGGCCAGCAGATCGATCGACTCGATCAGCGAGATCGCATGCGGGAGACCACCGCCAATGGTGTAGATGCCCGGACGCCGCGTCTGGTAGAACGCGTCGAAGGCTTCGGCCACGTCGGACGCGTAGAGGATGTCGCGCGTCTGCTTGCCGGTACCGAAGATCTGAATCGGCAGGCCGACCACCGCGCGAATCGCGAAGTTGGCCATCCAGCCGTGGTCCTCGCCGCCGAACTGCCGCGGGCCGTACAGCCCGGTCAGACGGAAGGCCGCGGCCTCGACGCCGTAGGTATCAACGTAGGTCTGGACGTACAGCTCGCCCGCGCGCTTCGACGCGTGCAGGGGCGTCATGACGCCCCGGCTCACCGGGTAGGACTCGTCGATGGCGGGCGGCGTGCGCACGTAGCGCGTCGCGCTCTCGCCGAGCGTGTCGTTGATCTCGTTCCCGTAGACGTGGATCGTCGAGCAGGTCACGACGGGAATGCGGTGCCGCCGCGCCGCCTCGATCACGTTGAACGTGCCGACGACGTTCGTGTCGAAGTCGAGGACGGGGTCCTCGATGCCGATTGTCATCGCCGGCTGCGCGCCCGTGTGGATGATGAACTGGACGCCGCTGGCCGCGTCGAGGACGACCGTGCGGTCCCGCAGGTCCTGGACGCGGATCTCCACGCCGAGGCCCTCGAGGTACGCGAGGTTGAAGTCGCGGCTCGCCTCGGTCGCGTACCCGGTCCGCGTCAGCTCGTGTTTGGTGAGGTTGTCGAAGGCGACGACCGCGTGGCCCCGGGCCGCGTAGTACTCGCAGACGTGGGACCCGAGGAAGCCGCACCCGCCGGTAACCAGGACCTTCATGGCGTGGCGACCTCGCGCGCCAAGCGGTACCTCATCAGCGTGAGCAAGCCTTTGATGCCGTCGCTGAACCGCATGCTGCTGCGGCCCGTCGAGCGGTAGGCGTAGTGGATCGGCACTTCGACGATTCGAATCCCGCGGCGGCCGCACTTGGCGAGCACTTCCATCTCCTGTTCGAATCCCGTGGACTGCAGGCCGAGCGCGTCGACCACGTCGCGGCGGTAGCACTTGGAGCCGGTATAGACGTCGCGGAGGCGCTGGTGGCACAGCAGGCTGCCGACGAGCGCAAACCCGCGGTTGGCGAGCAGATGGAGCGGACTCATGCCCGGCGGACGGGCGCCCTCCGGCAGCCGGCAGCCGTACACGACCGTCGCGTCGCCCTGCAGAATCGGTTTCACGAGCGCCGGAATGTCCGACGGCAGCTGCTCCATATCCGCGTCCTGGATGCACACCACCTCGCCGGTCGCCTGCGCCATCCCCGTCTTCACCGCCGCGCCGCGGCCGCGGTTGACCGGATGCCGTACCAGCCGGACGTCGCCGTACCGGCCGGCGATTTCCGCGGTGCGATCGCGGCTGCCGTCGTCGACGACGATCAGCTCCTTGTCGAGATCGAGCTGCAACACCGCGTCGATGACCGCGGCGATGCTCGCCTCCTCGTTGAATGCCGGGACGATGATGGAGACCTTCATCAGATCAAGTCCTCCTGCATTTGGTACCGATGGCCGTCGAGAATGAGCGCGTGGCTGAGCTCGTCGCCGTCCACGCACACCGACTGGCCGGACGCGATCATGCACTTCTTGAGGCGCAGCGGCCGCTCGATGCGGACGTTGTCGCCCACGATCGAGTTCTCGATCCACACATCCTTGTGGAGAATGACGTTGTCGCCGATGAGCCGCTCGCGTCCGATGCTCACCAGCCAGAGGAAGTTGTAGTAAAAGAGATCTTCCGGGTAAGTGATGTTCACGTCCCACTCGACGATCTCGAGCGGACAGACGCGGACGCCCTGCTCGATCATGGTGCCGATGGCGTCGGTCAGCTCCAGCTCGCTGCGGATTTGCGAGATCGGCGTGCGGCGGATGGCGTCGAAGATCGCCGGCGTGAACAGGTAGACGCCGCAGCCCTTGAGCGTGCTCAAGGGGATTCGCGGCTTTTCGATGACCTTGGCGACGCCGCCGTCGCCGTTGACCCAAACGGTGAAGTTCTTGCGAATCGCCCGGATGTCGTCCTCGCGGCGGCAGGTCAGGTAGTTCGTGCCCGACTCCAGATCAATCTCGTTGAGCCGCTTCTTCAGGTCGTGCACCTTGATGCAGATGTCACCGAGGAACAGCAGGAACGGGCCGGTGACGTGCGGCTCCAGCAGTCCCACCGCGTGGCCGCTGCCTCTCGTCTCCTCCTGCGTGACGTAGGTGATTCGCACGCCGAACCGGCTGCCATCGCCCAGGTAATCGAGCAGCTGTTCCTTGAGGTACCCGACGACGATGTAGATGTCGCGGATGCCGACCTGCTTCATGTAGTCGATCTGGTGGACGATGATCGGCCGGTTGCAGATCGGCAGCAGCGATTTCGGCACGCTGAGACTCAGCGGTCGGATTCGCGTGCCGCGACCCGCGGCAATGATCGCGCCGGAGAGCGGAGCGCTCACGTCAACCTCCTTGGCGACGAAGGCACAAGACCAGAGACGTCGGCGGCCGCCACGCCGAGCGCGACCAACACCCAGAACACCCGGACCGACGAGAACGCCCAGGCGTCGAACGTCGCGGAGAGAAAGAAGAACGCCACGGCCGCCGAGACGACGGCCGCCCGGAAGCTCGTCAGCTCGTCGGTGGGCGCCCGCCGGCGGCGCGGTCTCCACACGCGCCGGCAGATCTGCGAGCACAACGTCAGGAAGGCCGCCAGGCCGACGAGACCCGTCTCCCCGACGACGACGAGGTAGTAGTTGTCGAGCGCCGCGAGCGACTGCAGCTGCGGATGGTCCGTCACGAATCCCTGACGGAGCAGCATGCCGGGTCCGATTCCGAGCAGCGGATGCCCGGCGACGATCGCGGTCATGGGCGCGTAATCGTCGAGCCGCGCGCGCAGGCTGCCTTCCGACGCGTAGCCGCCTTGCGGGAAAAAGACGCCGCCTAGCGCGGTCGAGACGCCGGGCAGGGCGAGGCAGAGGACGGCGACCAGCCCGGCGCCGCCGCCGCCCACCGCCAGGCTCCGCCGGTCACGCGACAGCGCGAGGTAGCACACGGTCGCCAGCCCCACGGCAATCAGCGCGCCGCGCGAATACGAGTACACGAGTCCGGTCGCCTCCAGCGCGAGCGCCAGGCTGAACGCCACGCGCCGCCAGTTCGTTCGCGCCCGCGACAGAAAGTGCAGCGTGAGCGGGATGCCCATCGCCATTGCGGTGCCGAAATCGAGGAAGTGCGCGAAGGTCGCGCTCGACCGGATGGCGGCGCCACGCAGCCGGTACGTCGTGATGTATTCGCCCCAGCCCTCGCCTTGCCCGCCGAGCAGCGAGGGCGAGAGCCGCTCGATCAGCTGGAACGCGTTGACGCCGCTCAGATGCTCCGCCACACCCAGCGCGCCGGCGACCGCGAGGAGCACCACGAGCGTCACAGCGATCTTCGGAATGGCCCGCCGCCCGGTGAGGCGAATCACCAGCGTCGTCGCCAGAAACAGTGCGGCGTAGTCGAAGAGCAGGAAGAAGCACACCCGGAGGCCGCCGACGGCCTGCGCGACGCTCATGGCCGGCGCGTTGACGAGGAGCGAGAGCGCGGCCGCGCCGACGAAGATCAACAACGCGGCGTTCAGCGGCGTACGGAGGGACGGCAGTCCGCCACGCGAGACGAGCCAGCGGCAGGCGAGCGCGGCCAGGAGCGTCATCAGCGCGAGCCGGGCCGGAAAGATGGTCACGCCGAGCACGCGGACCGACAGGAAGTCCGGGACGAGCGTGCCAACGATCAGGAAGATCACGAACAGGCGATAGACGTTGCTGAGCGCCAGCCAGGCGACGACGCCAACCGCGAGGACGATCGCGATCGCTTCCGGGGCGAGCGCGACCGCCGTTCCAATCAGGACCCCGACGCCGAGGGTGACGGCCAGGGATCCGATGAGCGGCCGAGGGGCGCCAAGACGCGACGGCACGATGATCCGGAGATCGCGCGACGTCATCGCCGGCCTCCGGCCAGCGGATCGTCGAACGTCTGCTCGTCCGTCGCCACGATCGTCCCGTTCTGCGTCAGCGTCGCGCGCACGCGGACACCGCCGAGGCCTGTCCACGGCGTCGGAACGGCGATCACCTCGCCGGGTTGAAGACGGAGATCCTGCGTTCCGCTTGCGACTGTCCGCGAGCCTGACATGACCTCCCAGGTCAGTCGGGCTTGGGCCGGCTCGAGCCGGTCGTTGTGGACCAGGGCGCGCGCCGCGCCGCCCGCACACGCCTCCACGAAGACCGTGAGCGGCCGGAATGCGTCGGCCGACCCGTCAGGCATGACGAACGGGGCGATGCCCGCGATTCCGCTGTTCCGGGTACTCCCGAATGAACTGCGGGTACTCCACGGGTGTATAGAAGCCGCGGTCGAGGCTCCACCCGAACTCGCCGATGTACAGGGGCTTGGTCCACGCCGCGAGCGTCGCCGGGAAGCTGTCGAGTGCGATGGGCAGGGTGCCTGCAAACCGCATCGAGCACGGCGCCGGCGGCGTGGCCTCGGGATAGTGCAGGTTGATCAGGTCGGCAAGCCCGCCGGGATCGCCATCGCCCTCGAACATCAGCGGACGCGTCGGATCCAGCGCGCGAACCGCGCGCGCCAGGTCGAGGAGCGAGCCGACAAACCGCGTGTCGCCGTGGCGATTGCGCAGCACCTCGTTCTCGACGCTCCAGATCACGACCGATGGGTGATTGCGGTCGTGGATCACCCAGTCGCGCACCTGCGCTCGGCTCGCCTCCCAGAACGCGCCGTCCCCAGCCGGAATCTCGTTCAGCACGCCCGACACCATCGATTCGTCGACGACGAGCAGTCCGGTTTCGTCGGCGATGTCGAGCTGCGCGCGGGCCGGCACCGGGAGCCGCACGGTGTTGACATTGATTCGGCGAAGACGGGCGAAGCTGTCGCGCGCGCCGACGCGCACGGCGCCGGGCGTTGTCGCGCCAGGTCCGACAGAGTCCGCGAGCCGATTCGAGAAGAAGAAGAAGTGGTACCCGTCGGTCGTGCCCCGCAGGACGACCTTCTTGCCGTTCAGGATGAAATCGCGGCCGGCGATCCAGCACTCGCGGAACCCGAAGCGTTCGACGTGCTCGTCGCGTGCGTCGGCGCTGGTGCTCGCGGTCGTGACGAGCTGATAGAGGTGGGGCGTGCCGGGCTCCCAGAGGATCGGATTCGTCCACGGTCGACTCAGGGTCACCGACGTCGTGCCGCCGGCCGGCACCTGCACGCGCGCGTCAGGCAGCGACAGCACCGCGCGGCCTCCGTCCAGCACATGGCCCGTGACGATGACCGTTCGATCGACGTCGGCGTCATTGCCAATGACGACATCCGCGTCGAGGGTCTTGCGGCGCACCGAGGTCCGGATCGCCACGGACTGCACGAACGCGTCGGGGCGGACGACGAGCCGCACGTGTCCGGAGATTCCCCCGTCGTTCGGGACGATCGGGTTGTCGAGAATACCGACCGGCGCGGTGAGTCGGGCCGGGGTGAGGCGGGTCAATCGCTTGAGGTCGGAGCCCAGCGTGTCGCCGGCGATGGCCGCCGACCAGTTCACCACGCCGACGACCAGCGAGTTGTCTGCGCCTTCCCGCACGGCCGACGTGACGTCGACGGCAAAGGGCGTGAAGCTTCCGGCATGGTCGCCGACGCGCGTGCCGTTCACGAAGACGGCGGCCTGATAGTCGACGCTCTCGAACTCGAGAACGAGGCGGTGATTCTTTGGCACCGCCGGCCCGTCGAACGCCGTCCGGTACCAGGCGGCGTTGTCCTGCTGCCACCCGTTCGGGTAACCGTGAAGATCGGCGGCGTCGCGATCCGCCCAGAATCCCGGAACGCGGATGGCCTGGTTGAGCCAGGAATCGTCAGGCGGGGCCGAGCCGAGCGTCTTGCCCTTGACCGGACGAAAGTCCCACGGGCCGTCGAGCATGGGTCGCGCGGCGTGCGCCGGGTCTTTGCCAGTTGGCTCGTACCGCTCCGGCTCGGGAGGCGCGGCGGCACAAGCGACCGTCATCAGAATGACCCAGGGGAACAAGCGGGCGCCGCGCATCACGCCCGCTCCATCTGGAGGCGCGCCTTGACGAAGCTGACCGCGCCATCGAGTTCGGGCACGCGCTGCGCGCGCAGCATCAGCAGGTACACGGCCAGTCCGGCCGCTGGCAGGAGCGAGACCGACACCACTGGACGCAACGGTCCGCCCAACGCCAGCGGCAGAAGGCGCTCGAGGCTCGCCACCGCGACAGTTGCCGCGGCGGCGCCGACGAGCGCCGCTCGAAGGCTGCCGGTGACCTTGGTCAGATCGAAGCGGCCGAGATGCCTGGCCACGATCGCCAGGCTCAGCGCACCGCGGGCGATCGCGACGACGGAGCTGGCGACCGCGACGCCGACGTATCCCCACCGCGGCGCAAGAAGGGCGGCCAGGCCGGCCAGCAGCGCCAGGCACCCGGCCTCGAGCGCGACCAGCGGTCGGACGGACTTGCGCGCGAAGAAGACATTGTAGGCGAGCGAGCTCGCGCCGAGCCCGACGAGCACGCCAAGGTGCGCGACCAGCGTGTGCGAGACGGCGACTGCGTTGGCCGCGCCGAACTGCCCGCGCTCGAAGAGCACCTGTACGACCGGCAGGCTGAGCGTGAGGCACAGCGCGACCATCGGCACGATCACGAGCACGTTGACCCGCAACGCCTCCGCGAACGATCCGGCGAGCGCGCCGTCGTCAGCTCGGGCCGAGTGGCTGGCAAACTGCGGAAAGTACGTGACCGCGATGGCCATCGGCAGACACGCGTACATCGTCTGGAGGATGCGGTTGGAGTATCCCAGGTACGACACGGCGCCCTCGCCCAGGTACGAAGCGAACACGCGCTCGAGCGGCATGCGCGCTTCGAACAACGCGGCCACGGCCAGCACAGGCACGGCGGGTGTGAGGCGCGCCAGCTCGCGCCACACATCGGCGGCAGACACCCGGACGCGCGTCCAGCCACGCGGTACCGCTACCAGCAGGCCGGCGAGCATGCCGGCGGAACCCAACAACCACGCCCACGCCAGGCCCTGCACGCCGAGTCGCGGATACCAGAGGACAATGCCGGCGGCGAGAGCGACGTGCTGGAACGAGGGCACGAGACCCGGAAGCGCGAAACGCTCGCGCGCGTAGAAGAAGCTGATCGCCAGGCCGCGCAGCGCGTCGAAGACGAACGCCAGGGCGACGATCCGCAACACGACGGCGGCAATCGCTTGCGAGGGGGCGTCGAAACCCGGGACGAGCAGCGCGATGACCAACGGCGCCGCGCCGATCACGGCCAGCGCGAGGCCGCCGAACAGGACGAGCAGTCCGGCCGAGACCCCCACGGCCAGGCGCCGCGCGGCGTCCGGCGAGACTCCGCGGTCGAGGTCCTTGAGCACGGGGACGAACGACTGCGGCAGGCTCGAGCAGATGATGTTGCGAAGCGCCGCCGCGACGCCCGTCACGGCGAAAAAGATGTCCATGTTGCGGCTCGCGCCGAGCCGGCTGGCGAACAGCATCTGGACCGCCAGCGCGAGCAGAATGAACAGGACGGACAGACTCGCGTTGATGCCGATGGACGACGCCGTCCGATCGAAGCGCTGGGCGCCGGCGGCGCGGTCAACGCCGGAGGGTGTGGCGGCCACCTCCGTCATCGCTTCTGCACCCGGATGCGGAGGGCTCTGGACGGGAACGTGCCGATCGACGTCAGCGTCGGCAGGTTGAGATACCGTTCGACATCCCGTTCGTTGCGAATCGAGTGATCGAGCGCCTCCCCGAGCAGCGCCAGGCCGAGGCCGGCTCCGAAACCCAGAGCGAGACCGAGCAGCAGCGAGAGCGACAGGCTGGGGGACTGCGGAGTGATTGAATACGCGGCCGGGCGCAGGACCTTCACGTTTTCGACCCGGCGATCGACGGCCGCCGCGACCTGCTCCTCTCCGAGCTTCTGCACGAGCATCGAGAGCAGCTTTTGCTGGTCGTCGATGTCGCTGGCAATCGACGTCACGACGCGGGCCTTGCGCGGGTACGCATCGAGCTGCGCCCTGAGCGAGGCCATCTCCGTCTCAAGAGCCTTCGCCTTGGCCTGGTCGGTCTCGAGGGCCCGGGTCTTGAGGTCCACGATGGCCTGGACCTGCGACGCGAGGCGCGTTCGCGTCTCGGCGATCTGGGACTCGACTTCGACGACGCGCGGAGCACCCGGCACGAACTGCTCGAGCGCCTTGGTGCGCTCGAGCTGCAGATCGACCAGTCGCGCCGTCAGGCGCTGAATCTCCGGGCGCTGGTCGATGTCCAGCGTCGGCACCGGCCGATCCGGGTGATCGGCGACGGCGCGGTGGATGGCCGCCAGCTCGGTCTGCTGGTCGATGATGCTGCGTCGAAGGTCGAGCTGGGCCGTCGTGAGCGCGGCGACCTGATCGAGCAGCAGCGACTCCTGCTTTTGGTACGAGACGACGCCCTCGGACTCCTGGAACTGGCTGAGCCGCTGGCGCGCGGCGGCGAGCTGCGTCTGCACCGACGCCACCTGATCGCGATAGAAGTCCGCTGGCCCCTTCGATCGGTCGAGGCTCAGCCGGTGGTCGAGGTAAGCGCCGACGACGGCGTCCACCACTCGGCACGCGTAGTCTGGATTGCCGGCCACGAGGCCGATGTTGATGACATCGGCATCATCGACCGGCTGCACGATCGTGCCCGATGGTCCCAGGACGATGTTGTTTCTGGGCTGGAGACGGTCCAACCCGCGCGCGCGGGCCACGGCCGCGCGAGTCGCCGGAGTCGTGGGCGACGACAAACCGCTCCACACCAGCAGCCGGCGCCAGCGGTCACGCAGCTGATTGGCCGGCCACTGGACGGCCGCCTGCACCGACCGGCGCGTGGAAGACGAGTCGTAGTCGAGCCGAGCGTCGAGGTCCGGGAACTCGTGGACGACACGCTCGAGCACCGGCTGGCTCAGAACGATCTGCATCTCGGAGTTGATCGCCGCCTTGAAATCGCCGAGATAGGGCGCAGGATTCGACGCCAGCGGCTGGTGCTGGCTGAGGCCGCGCTCGACGAGGACCGTGGAGTACCACGTAGTACTTCGGCGTGCGGATCTCAGCGGCGGCGACCGCCACGATGACCGCGATGAGCGGAGTGAGCAGCAGCGCCTTCCAATGGCGCCACACGAATCCCGCGAGGTCGCGCGCGCTCGGCGGCGGCGACGTGGCTGGTTCAAGCGGTCGTTCGTCCCACATGTCAGATCTCGTCTCTCACAGCCGGCGGTAGAGGAAGTTGGGAATCTGCCGCTGGCAGCCGTTGAGGACCACGCCGAGCACGTTCACGTGCGCGGCGCGCAGACGATCGGCGGCGCGTTGCGCGACTTCCCACGGCGTCAATGAGGCGCGCACGACCAGCACGGTGCCGTCCAGGCGCGACGACACCATCACCGACTCGGCGCAGCGCATGATGGGTGGCGCATCGACGATGACGACGTCGTAGGCCGGTTCCGGCTGCTCGAACATCGCGCGGAACGACGCCAGGCCGAATAGCTGCATCGGATCCCGGTGGGCCCGTCCGGCCGGGATGACGTGCAGTCTGGCGGCGCGTGCGGCTCTGGTCGCGTCGGCCATTGCGCACCGCCCTTCGAGCACTTCAGCGAGGCCGGGCTCGGGCTCGACTTCGAGGAGCCGCGACACCGCCGGTCGCGCGAAGTGGCCGTCGATCAGCAGCACGCGACTGGCGGTGTGGCGTGCCAGCGACAGGGCGAGGCCGGCCGCCACCGTCGAAGTGCCCGAGCGTTCGACCGCGCCGGCAAGGGCCACGGTCAGCGGCCGCGACCGGTCCGCCGTGGCCAGCAGCGTCGCGACCAGGCGGCGGTAGTCTTCAGCGAACGGCGCCAGCGCGATCGGTTCCCATCGGTAGTGGTCGGGCTGCGACCGGATCTCGTCGCGCGCCGCCGCGGTACTCGCGGCCTCACCGGTCGATCCGGCCGCCAAGGCCGCCGCCCCGCCGCCGGCGCCGGTGGCCGTGCCTTCGTCCGTGGATGTCGATCGAAAGGCGCTCATCGGAGTCCGAAGAAGTAGGTGACACCCAGCGTCAGCGTCGCCGGCACCAGTTGGGTGACGTACTCACGCACGAACTGGTTCATGCTCGCGATACGGGTCTTGGGTACGAAGATCAGGTCGTACGGCCGGAGCACGAGATCGTGGCGCGCATCCGCGGTTTTGAGGTCGCCCTTCAGGTCGAGCGTTTGGTACTGCGGCTCCTTCGTGCCCTGATAGCGAAGGAGCACGACGTTGTGGAGCTCGGCCGAGTCCTTCGGCCCGCCGGCCTGGAAGATGGCCTGAAGGGCCGTCATGGAATCGGCGACCTCGAGCAGCCCGGGCACATTCACTTCGCCGGCGACATAGATGCGGCTCTTCGCCGCCTCCTTCACGATGACCGCCACGCTCGGATTGCGCAGCGTCCGCGCGTAATCGCTCGTCAGCGCTGCGGTCAGCTCGGCGGGCGTCTGGCCCGCGGCCACGACGTCTCCGACCAGCTGCAGCGAGATCTTGCCGTCCGGCCGGATCGGCAGCAGCTCGGCCAGCTCGGGGTGCTCGAAGAGGCGGACTTGCAGCATGTCGCCGGGCCGCAGGACGTAGTCGGCGGCGGGGGGCGGCGGCAGCGAGATTGGCTGCGCAGCGATGGCGGCCGGCACGGTCGGCGGCTTCGACGCCGCCGAAGGCGCGCAGCCGCCGATCGCGAGCAGCGCGATTGCGAGCAGCGCGACCGGGGCCAGCGTTGCGGCCAGACGCCTGAACGCGGCACGGATGGCATTTCGACTCATGACGAACGATCTCCCTTGAACGCCGGCGCCGGCCTCGAATCGGCCCATCTCGCCGCAACGCGCGCGCGGGCGACGCCGTCGATTTCCGCATCGATGCGATTGACGAATCCGTCCCAGCTGAACGATGCGGCGCGCTCGAACGCGGTCCGGCCCATCCTCGCGGCGGTCACGGGCTCATGGGCGAGGAGGCGCAACCGGTCGGCAAATGCGGCGGGCGTCGGCTCCTCGAGGAACCCGTCGATGCCGTGCCGGATCGACTCGCGCGGACCGCCGCGATTGGTGGCGACGACCGGCTTGCCAAAGGCCATGGCTTCGAGCGGAGTGAGTCCCCAGTCCTCGTTGAAGGCCGGAAACAGCGCGGCGCGGCAGGCCGCGTACAGCGCGGCGAGCTCGCGATCGCTCGGCGCGACTCGAAACTCGACGTCCGATCGGCCCGCGGCCATGGCCCGCAGGCGGGTGATGTACGGCTCGCTCTTTCGATCCACCGCGCCGGCCACGACGAGACGGAACGGCGAGTCGAAGGGCTCGCGGCGCCGGAATGCGAAGAAGGCCTCGAGGCCGAGCTCGAGGTTCTTCGTCCACATGATGCGGCCCGGCAGCAGAAAGAACGGCTCGTCGATCGTGCTGGGCGCCAGCGGACGGAAGCTGAGCCCGACGTGCAGGACCTCCAGTCGACCGGCCGGCGCGAGCCGTCCCCGCAGCGCGCGCTGTCGGACTTCCTCGCTGATGCAGAACACGCGCGCGTACCGCCGCCAAGCGAGGCGATCGAGAGCGGCAAAACCGGCCGACGCCGCGGACAGCGCGACGCGGCCGGCCCACCCGCGCGCGCCGAACGCGCGCTCTCGGTACGCGGGATCGAACACCGCCCGCAAGGGCGTCAGGCACACGCAGATCGCGGGCGTCGGCCGGGAGCGCAGCACCGCGAGGTCGCCGAGCCCTTCGCACAGCACGACGAGCGCGTCGTAGCCGTCGAGCGGCAATTTCTGGCACAGCAGGCGCAGCGCAGCCGACGCGGCATGGCGAACCGTCCGCGTCACGCTCACGCGTGGCAGCTCGACGATGTGCCGCCGGTTGAATTCCGGGAAGGTCGCGTCGGGCTCGAAGCGATTCGTGAGGATGGTCCACTGGTGCCGGCTGCGGCCGGTCAGCTCGACGAGCGTACGCTCGGCGCCGCTCGTCAGGTAGACCCACGGATAGTAGATGGCGACGCGCATGGGAGGCTAGTAGGCCCCCCGCCCGGAGATGACGGCCGGGATCGTTTTGAGCAGGAGTTTGGCGTCGAGCAGCAACGACCACTCGTCCACGTACGCGAGGTCGTAGTTCATCCACGTGACGTAGTCGACGCTGCTCCGGCCGTTGACCTGCCACAGGCACGTCAAGCCCGGGCGCATGCTGAATCGCCGGCGATGCGAACCGGAGATCGCGTTCGATTCGTGGACGGGAAGCGGTCGCGGGCCGACGAGGCTCATGTCTCCGACCAGCACGTTCACCAGCTGCGGCAGCTCGTCGAGGCTGAGGCGCCGGAGCACGCGACCGACGTCGGTCACCCGCAGATCCGTCGGATCCTTGAAGACCGGTCCCTTCGTGATCGAACGATGGGCCAGCGCCGGCCGTTGCAGTTCGGCGTCGTCGACCATCGTGCGGAACTTCAGCAGCCGGAAACGGCGACCGTGCAGGCCCACGCGCAACTGCCGGAAGATCACGGGGCCGGGGGAGGACAGCCGCACGAGGAGCGCGATGAGCAGCATCAGCGGCGACAACACCACGAGCAGCGTGGACGCCAGCGCCAGGTCGGTCACGCGCTTCAGCAGCAGGAGGCGCTCGTCCCGCGGCCGTCCGCCGACCGCCATCGTCACCTGGCCGTAGAAGTCCTGGATGCGCGAATCGGCCAGATGGGGCGACGCCGGTTCGAGCAGCACGCGCGCCAGCACCCCGACTTCGTCGCAGATCGCGAGCGTCTCGCGTTCGCGGCCCAGGTCGTCGGCCGCGCAGGCGATGACGCACTCGTCGATGACGTCGGTGGCCAGCGCCTCCCGCAAAGACCCGGTCGACCAGTCGCCGCCGGGATAGCGGCGGAATCGGCGTTCCGCCGGCGGTCCTTCCCCGACGCAGACGACCACCAAACCCCAGTGGGGATGGCTCGCGATTTGCCCGACAATCCGGCGCGTGGCATCGGCCTGACCGATCAGGCACACGTTCCTCGTGTCGAAGCCGCGGGTGCGGATCCGGTGAAGGAAGGCGTAGACGATCCACTTCTGACAGAGCAGGAGCGCGGTGCTGACGGCCAGGAACCGGGCCACGAATGCCAGGCGACCGGGCCCGCCGATCAGACTGAGCAGGGCGAGCAGGACGCCGGCCAGCGCTTGCGCCGACAGCACCTTCACCGTCAGTCCCCTCAGCGTCTCGAGCCGATGCGACTCGTAGAAACCGAACTGGCGGAAGAGCCACATGCCGATGGGCAGGACGAACAACGCCACGAGCAGATCCGGAGCGTGCTGACGTGGATCGGCGCGCCACCCGAGGGCGAAGCTGCCGGCGACAATCAGCGCATCGAGGACCGCCGAGGAGCCGAGGAGCAGTGCTCCCTGCGTCTTCATCGCGATTCAGGCCGCGCTCTCGCGCGAGCGCTCTATCGTCTCGATCGCGCGAGGCGCCGGCGCGCCTCGGCGAGCATCGGCAGACCGGTCGCCAGGAGCAGCCACGTGCCCGGCTCGGGCGTCGAGGCCGAGAGCGTGCCCGACGTCAGGATGAAGTCGCCATTGAAGGCGCCGGTCGCGTCGAAGTACGGATCGAGCTGCAGAATGGCCGCGCCCGGGTTGTAGAGATGGCTCATCGCAAACGACACGCCCGAGAACGTGATCGACGACGGGAAGATGATTGTGCCCGTGGCGTCGGTATTGACGAACACGGCCAGGCCCGTGAAGCTGGCTTGCAGGTACGGCACGAGGCTCGGGGTCACCAGATCGAGCATCGCGATCGAGAACGTCCCCGGGCCGTAGACGAACCCGACCGGGTCGGTGGGCAGCGTGGGCGGGATCACACCGAACAGGGCGACGGGATCCATGTGCAGGTAGCCAAATTCGATCGGGCCGACCGGCAACAGCTGCTGCAGGACCAGCGGCGCGGACATGCCATAGACCGGATCGGCCGGGAAGATCGGGTTGAGCTGATCGGCTGACCCGAACGAAAAATCCGTCGTCGACACGTGAAACGCCGGTTGCACGCCGCTCGAGAGGGCGAGGAACGGGATCTGCGAGGCACTCGCGCTCCGAGATCCGAACACCAGCAGACACGCACTCGCGATAACCACGACCAGACATTTGCTTCTCATCGAGTCCCCCAGACCTTCATCCGGACACTGGTAACGACTACACTCCACCCATGGCCACGCGCGGTCGCGGTGCCCGAAGCGCGCGGTCGCGCTCGCGGGCGAGCGATCGTTCGGCAGCCTTCAGGCTCACGAGCAATCCGCTGCGCAGGTCGTGCGCGCAGGTGAAGCCCAACCGATCTCTCACCAGCCGGACGTCGGCGACGTAATCGCCCGACTCGACATGGGCGTACTCGTCAGGCCACGGCTGACACGACACCTGGACGCCGGCCAGTTCCTCGAGCGTCCGCGCCGCGTCGCGCAGCGAGACGCTGACGCCGCGGCCGATGTTGAACACCTGGTTGCGCGCCGCCGAGTTGAATCCGCAGCGGACGAGCGCGTCGACGAGATTGGAGACGTGCAGGTAGTCGCGCAGCTGCGAGCCGTCGCCGAAGATCGTGAGGGGCAGACCGCGGACCGCGCGGGTGATGAACGTGTTGAGCACGCCGTGCCGCTTCCGCTCGGCCGCATGGTCCCAGCCGTACGGGTTGGAAATGCGGCACACGGTGAAAGTGAGCGCTCCGCGGTCGGCGAAGATCGCGTGGTACCGCTCCGCGCTGTACTTGTGGATGGCGTAGGCGCTGCGCGGATTGACCGGATGTCGCTCGTCCGTCGGGCCATCGCCGGTTCGGCCGTACACGAGCCACGAGCTGGCGAGGACGACGTGCGGCTGGCAGCGCGTCTCGCGGCACGCTTCGAGAAACTCAACCTGCGCGCGGCCGTTGGCTTCGAGGCTGCCGGCGATGTCCTCGTTGCTGGCCACCGCGCCGGAGGACCCCGCCAGGTTGAAGATCACATCGGCGGACGCCGCGGCCTCACGGTAGACCGCCCGGTCTCGATGAGAGGGCAGCTCCTGCCAACACACGGCCGGGCGCCACGCGAAGGGGCATGAAGTACCGCGCCGCACCAAGACTGTCACTTGGCACGGCAGAGTCAAAAGGCGGCTGACGAGGTGACTTCCAATAAACCCCGCGCCACCCCACACGAGCGCCCTGGGGAGCTGCTCTGGCAACGTAGACGCGACGGCGGTACTGCAAGAGGCGAGCCGGCGCATGGATGCAGTAAAGTGTGAGCACAAACGAATAGTTCGTTTGAAGTCATACGATCTGCCAAGACGCGTGTGACTAAAGTCTGACCGGGAGCAGAATCCGCCTTCGCGCGTGGTCCCTGTCCGGCAGAGGCACGATGCCCCCGACCCAGACAGTTGGTTGTTCAACCATCGTCTTCCGGGACCGCCCGCTGGACGAGGCCGTCCGGCTAATCGCCGCCGCAGGGTTTGCTCGCGCGGATATCGGGATCGTGCCCGGCTTCTGTCCGCACATCGACCTCGACCGGTGCGGGGTCGCGTCGATCGCGCGGATCGCGGGTCTGCTGGACAGCGCCGGGCTGACCGCGGCGAGCCTCAACGTCCATCCCGGCCAGCTCAACACAGCCGGTTGGCGACCTGTGGCGGATCGGGTCCGCCGCGCCATCGACCTTGCGGCCGGGCTGTGCTGTCCCACGGTCACGCTGCCGGCCGGCTTGCCCGAAGACGATCGCTTGTGGGAAGACGCCGTGCAGGCGCTGGTCGATCGACTGTCCGGGCTGGTCGACGAGGCGCGCGCACGCGGGGTGTCGCTGTCCGTCGAGGCGCCCCACGCCGGAACGCTGCTCGCCACGCCAGATCAGGTGCATCGTTTCTTCGCCCACGCCGCGCCGGCGACGCTGGGCTGCACGTTCGACACAAGCCATGTCGCTCGCGCGTACGACGGCGCGCTTCCGGTCGCTATCGAGCGCATCGGCTTGTCGCGGATCAACCACGTGCATCTCCGCGACCGCGTCGGGGCGAACGGCATGGTGACGCCCGGCCGCGGCGAGATCGACTTCGCCGCGTTCTTCGACGCCCTTCGCGCCGGCGGGGCCGATCCCTCCGTGACGCTGGAGCTCGAGTTTCGATCCGCTTCGATCGCGCGCCGCAACGAAGAGCTGCGCTTCGCCATCGCGCACCTGACGCACGCGATGACCGGCTCGCGACCGTCGCTTGCGCGGGTCGTCGGCGGTGCCCGGCTGCCGCGGCTGCTCCGGCGTCTGGTCGTCAATCCAGTCGCCGAGATCAGAACGCAGTCCGGGTCTCACGCGCGCCGCCAAGCGCCTTCACGCCGAAATCAGCTCCGCGAAGCCGATGGTGGTGCACGACGGCGCCTGGCGACGGCGCTGGTATCCCTCGAGCCATCGTCACATCCGCGTGCCCCGGCCTGGAGGCGTCGTCCTCGAGCGGGAGCCGTCGCGCGAGCTTCGCGTATGCGTCGTCGGGTGCGGCAATGCCGGCCGCCTCCATGCCTTCGGATTCCGCCGGCTGCGAGGCGTGCGGCTTGCCGGGGCGAGCGACCTCGATGGCGACAAGGCGGCGTCGGTCGCGCGAGACACGGGCTGCCGGGCCTACGCCTCGACGAATCGAGATGCTCGAGGTCGAGCGCCCGGAATCTCGTCGCCGTCTGCACACCGGAGTGGACGCACTACGAGATCGTCAGGCGCGGGCTCCTGGCGGGACGGGATGTCTTCTGCGAAAAGATCCTGGCGACAAGACTTGTCCACGCACGCGAGCTCGTGGACCTGGCGGCCGGACAGGGACGCGTCCTGGCTCTGAACTACAACTATCGCTTCATTGCCGGCGTCCGGGCGCTGCGGGATCTGACGCGCGCGGGCAGCCTGGGTGACGTGCTGCTCGCGCACATCAAGGTCCACGCGTTCTCGTACCACCACGCGCTGGACCTCGTGACGTTCCTCTTTGGTCCCATCAGCACGGTGCGCGCAACCTACGCGACCGATGACGCCGTCCGCGCGTTTGGTGGAACGGACTGGAGCCTGTTCGACGAGGACATCTTGTACGTGCCCTCGAAGAACGCCGCCGTCATCTTCGAGATGGCCTCCGGGGCGTTCGTCACGCTCGGGTCGTCGTATCTGGACGACCCGCTCCGCTTTCTTCTCGCCATCGACGTAACGTGCGATCGCGGCGCGGCCAGCCTGACGGGGATCAACCTGTTCGACTTCTCCGGCCGTCTGACCACGTCGTTGCCCCACCCCGGTCGCGCGGCGCCGCGGCCCCGCCCACTGGCGGGCGGTTATGAGACCAGCTTCTACGCGTCGATCGAGAGCTTCGTGAACGCCTACGTCAGCGGCGGAGCTGCGGAGACCCCGGGCAAGACGGGCCTGTTCAACATGGAGCTGGAAGCGGCAATCGGCCGCAGCCGTCGGTCGGGCGGCGTCGAGCGGTTGTCAGGATGACGCCCTACGGCGCCACCGGCTCGCGCTTCGCCGCGGCCCCGTAGATTGCGACGCCCACGAGATTCGCGGCGACGAGCACGCCGATGATCTTGAGCGCGAAGCTCTGCCAGCTGACGACGTCGATGATCGGAAACACCGACAACACCGAGTAGAGCAGCGACACCGCAAATCCCGACGCCGCCATCGCCTTGAGCCACCACGGCGGCGTGACGCCGAGGCGCCGCGCGCCGACCAGCGGAATCGCGAACAACGCGAGATACGTGAAGGCGTAGAAGATGCCCGCGGCGTTGTCGAGGAGCTGGAAGGCCTCCTGCAGGCCGACGCCGATCTGGCCGAGCAGCGTGAACACGAGCGTCAGCACGCCGACGAAGAAGATCGAGTTCTGCGGCGTGCGGAAGCGCGGATGCAGCCGCGTGAACCACGCGGGCAGCAGGCCGTCCCAGCCGGCCACCATCGGCAGCCGCGTGTTGCCCGCGAAGATGAGCGTGACGTTGCCGATCTGCCGCGCGAGCAGCATGCACGATGAGCACGGGCACGATGAAGCGCGCGACGCCCAGGCCCGCGAAGCCGATCTGCAGCGTCTGCGGAATCGGACTGACCAGGTCGATGCGGTCCTGCGGCACGAGGGCGAGCACGCTGCTGGTGCCGAAGATGAACATCAGCGCGATGATCGGCGTCGCGATCAGCACCGCCTGGCCGATCGACGCGCGCGGGCGCGCGGCACTCGCCGGCGAGAATCGCGACGTACTCGAAGCCGCTGAACGCGCCGACCGCCATCTTGCCGAAGATGTTGAGGCTCAGCAGCGTCAGGCTCGGCCACGCCCGACGCAGCGGGTGATAGGCGGCATGCGTGCCGCGGCTGCAGGGCGACGATACGGCACGCGATCAGCGCGCTGAACATCAGAATCTGCGACAGCGCCGCCGATGTCCTGCAGCCACTTGCCGACGCGCAGGCCGAACAGCGAGACGCCCGACAGCAGCACGACGGCGACCGAGCTGACCACCGGCGTGTACCATCGGCGCGGTCGTGAACGTCGCGCCCATGGGGGCGATCAGGTACGCGAGATTCGTCGCGATGACGACGCCGAACACGGCCATGACGGCGATCGAGTACGCCCACAGATTCCACGCGGTGAGGAAACCCAGGAATCGTCCGAGGCCCGCCGTCGCCCACTGATACAACCCGCCTTCGAGCGGCATCATGCGGTTCAGGTAGATCACCACGGCGGCCTGCGGCAGGTAGTAGAGCAGGATGGCCAGCGCACCAGAAGATCGACGTGCGAGGGGCCGAGCTTCGCGGCCGTGCCGACCCAGCCCGACCCGACGACGTACATGATCTGCGTCAGCGCGAGGGTCGCGAGGCCGAGCTCGCGGCGGAAGGACGCGCTTCGTGCCTCGACCTCCGCAACGCGATCGAGCGAGGCGTCCATTTCGGATCAGACGAGGTGGTTGATGGAGCTCGCGATCGCGGCCGCGCCGAAGCCGTTGTCGATGTTGACCACGGCCACGCCCGTCGCGCAGGAGTTGAGCATCGCGAGCAGCGCCGCGATGCCGCCGAAGCTCGCGCCGTAGCCGACGCTCGTCGGCACCGCGACCACCGGAACGTTGACGAGGCCGCCGACGACGCTCGCGAGCGCGCCTTCCATGCCGGCGACGGCAATCACGACGCGCGCACGATGCAGCCGCTCGTGTTCGGCCAGCAGCCGATGCAACCCCGCGACGCCGACGTCGTACAGCCGATCCACGTCGTTGCCCATGACCTCGGCGGAGACCGCCGCCTCTTCGGCGGCGGGTATGTCAGAAGTTCCCGCTGCGGCGATAAGAACGACACCCTGGCCCCGGGGGATCTCCACGCGGCGTTCGACGATCCGCGCCTCGGGATGGAACTTGGCGTCCGGCACGAATTTCGCAACCTCGTCGTAGGCGGCGGCGTCTGTCCGCGTGACCAGCAAGGCGTGTCCGCGGTCCACGATGGCCCGGGCGATGCGCGCAACCTGCCCTGGCGTCTTGCCCTGGCCGAAGACGACCTCTGGGAAGCCTTGTCGCGCGGCTCGCTGATGATCCACCCGCGCAAATCCCAGGTCTTCGAACGGCGGCGTCGTCGAGATCAGCGAGGGCACGCCGCTCGGCTTCGGCCGGGTCGAGCCGGCCCTCGCGGACCGCCTCGAACAGGCCCCGAAGCGAGGTCGTGGCCGGCGAGCGGGAATCAGATGGGTGCGCCATGGTGCGTTTGACTCAGCGCGGACGCCGTCCCTAGAATGTGGAGCGGCTGCCCGTCAGGCTCTCCATTCTATGATCTCGACTGATGCTCTGATTCTGCTGGCATACTTCTTCGTCCTGAGCATCCTCGGGATCTACGGCTGGCATCGCTACTACCTCGTTTACCAGTACACGAAGCATCGCGACCGCGTCCCCGGGCCGCCGCCGGCGGTGGACGAGTGGCCGGTCGTCACGATTCAGCTGCCGCATCTACAACGAGATGTACGTCGTCGATCGGCTGATCGACGCGGTCGCGCGCGATCGACTACCCGCAGGACAGGCTCGAAATCCAGATCCTCGACGACTCGACCGACGAGACGCGCGACATCGCCGAGCTGGCCGTCCGCCGGCAGGCGGCCCGCGGGCTTCGACATCAAGTACCTGCACCGCACGGATCGCACGGGCTTCAAGGCCGGCGCGCTCGAGGCGCGGCCTGCACGGCGCGCGCGGCGAGTTCATCGCGATCTTCGACGCCGACTTCGTGCCGCCGCCCGACTTCCTGCGGCGGACCGTGCCGTACTTCGTCGACCCGCAAGCTCGCGCTCGTGCAGGCGCGCTGGGGGCATCTCAATCAGGACTACTCGCTGCTGACCAGGGTGCAGGCGATCCTGCTCGACGGCCACTTCGTGCTCGAGCACGGCGGCCGCAATCGCTCGGGCTGCTTCTTCAACTTCAACGGCACGGCGGGCGTCTGGCGCCGCGACGGCGATCGCCGACGCCGGCGGCTGGCAGCACGACACGCTGACCGAAGACCTCGACCTCAGCTACCGCGCGCAGCTGCGGGGCTGGCAATTCCTCTTCCTGCCCGACCTCGTCGACGCCGGCGGAAGTGCCGGTCGAGATGAACGCCTTCAAGTCGCAGCAGCACCGCTGGGCGAAGGGCTCGATCCAGACGTGCCGCAAGCTGCTGCCGTACATCCTGCAGTCGGACCTGCCGCTCAAGGTGAAGGTCGAGGCGTTCTTCCACCTCACCGCGAACTTCAACTACCTGCTGATGGTCGCGCTGTCGATCGCTGCATGTTTCCGGCGATGGTCGTGCCGCTACGAGATGGGCTGGACGGAGATGCTGCTGATCGACGTGCCGCTCTTCGCGGCCGCGACGCTTTCGGTGTTCAACTTCTACCTGATGAGCCAGCGCGAGGTGTATCCGGACTGGAAGTCGCGCGTGAAGTACCTGCCGATCGTGATGGCCGTCGGCATCGGCCTCGCCGTCAACAACACGCCGCGCGGTGCTCGAGGCGCTGTTGGGGCAGACCGGGCGAGTTCACGCGCACGCCGAAGTACGGCATCGAGCGGTCGCACGACGACTGGCAGCACAAGAAGTACCACCAGTCGATGCCGATCCAGCCGCTCATCGAGCTGGCGCTCGGCCTGTACTTCACGGCGACCGTCCTCTACGCGCTCGCCCACGGCATCTACGGCACGCTGCCGTTCCTGGTGCTCTTCCAGTTCGGCTTCCTCTACATGGGCCTGATGTCGATCCTCCAGCAGATCGGCGGCGACGACCTGCTCGTGAAGGCGCCGCAGATCGCCAGGCGGCAAGATCGAGCCGTCGAAGCGAAGCCCAAGGCCGGGCTCGAAGACGTCGTCGCCGGCGAATCCGCGATCTGCTACCTCGACGGCGAGCGCGGCGTGCTGGCGTATCAGGGCTACGACATCCACGACCTCGCCAACGCCGAGCGCGGCGCGTCGTTCGAGGAGGTCTGCTACCTGCTGTGGCACGGCCGGCTGCCGACCCGCGCCGAGCTTGGCGATCTGCAGACGCAGCTGGCGGCCGCGCGCGTGCTGCCGGAGCCCATGATTCGCGCGATGCGGTCGCTGCCGCAAGTGGACGGCATGGACGCGCTGCGGACGCTGACGTCGATGCTCGGCCACTACGACCCCGACGCCTCGGGACGATCGCCGCAGGCCAACTACCGCAAGGCCGTGCGGCTCACCGGCCAGCTCGCGTCGCTCGTCGCCACCTGGGGCCGGATGGCCGCGGGCGGCGGCCCGATCGACCCGGACCCGGCGCTCGGCCACGCCGGCGAACTTCCTCTACATGCTCACCGGGCAGCGCCCGTCGGCGCTGGCGGCGCGCGCCTTCGACGTCTCGCTGGTGCTGCACGCCGATCACGAGCTGAACGCCTCGACGTTCGCCGCGCGCGTCGCGGCCGCGACGCTCACCGACATCCACTCCGCCATCGTCGCGGCCGTCGGCACGCTGAAGGGGCCGCTCCACGGCGGCGCCAACGCCGAGGTCATGAAGATGCTGCTCGAGATCGGCAAGGACGCCGGCGCTCGAGCGCGCCGAGGACTACGTGCGCGGCAAGCTCGCGCGCAAGGAGAAGATCTCCGGCTTCGGCCACCGCGTGTACCGCACCGAAGATCCCGCGCGCGACGCATCTGCGGCGGTTGTCCAAGCAGCTCGGCGAGAAAGCCGGCCAGCCGCAGTGGTTCCAGATGTCGGAGCGCATCGAGCAGCTCGTCAAGGCCGAGAAGGGGCTCTACCCGAACGTCGACTTCTACTCGGCGTCGATGTTCTACGCGCTCGGCATTCCGATCGATCTCTACACGCCGATCTTCGCCGTCAGCCGCATCTCCGGCTGGACGGCGCACGTGCTCGAGCAGTACGCGAACAACCGGCTGATCCGGCCGCGCGACGGACTACATCGGGCCGAAGTATCCGCAGCAGTTTCTCCGCTCGACCAGCGCTGAAGATCGGTCCAGGGTCCAAGGTCCAAGGTCAAGGTCCAAGGTCCAAGGTCCAAGGTCCAAGGTCCAAGGTCCAAGGTCCAAGGTCCATCTAGAGTCCGGAGTCCCGGCCGTGCCGCTCGTTGCCGCGGATATGATGCTGCCGTGAACACGCCGCCGCTCATTGCTTCCCTGACCGCAGTTCTGTGTGTGACCGTGGCCGCGCAGCAGCCGCCGGCGCCAGGCGTTCCCTCGGCGGACGCCGCGGACTGGCGCTACTACGGTCGGCAACCTGGCCAACTGCCGCTACTCGCCTCTCGATCAGCTCACCGCAGGACACGATCGCCGCGTCAAGGTCGTCTGGCGCTGGAATCCGACAACTACGGTCCGAGCCCGCGAATATCGCAATGAAAGCACGCCGATCATGGTGAACGGCACGCTCTATTTCACCGCAGGCACGCAGCGCTGGGTCGTGGCGGCCGACGCCCTCACCGGCGCGACAAGTGGACGTGGCACCTGGACGAAGGCGACCGCGGCCGCCGGGCGCCGCGGCGGGACTCCGGACGCGGCGTATCGTTCTGGTCCGACGGCGGCGCGGACGGCCAGCGGATGCGGATTTTCACCGTCACGCCCGGCTTCATGCTCGCCGCGCTCGACGCGAAGACCGGCCTGCCGGTGCCGGAGCTTCGGCACGACACGGCCTCGTCGATCTGAAGGCGCAGCTCGGCGTACCGTCGATCTTCTCACCGCGCGCGATCGGCTACAGCTCGCCGCCGCTCGTCTTCGACAACATCGTCGTCATCCCGCCGGCGCTGCAGGAGGGCTCGCGGCCGCCGTCGATGAAGAACGTGCCCGGCCGGATTCTCGCGTTCGATGCGCGCACCGGCAAGCTGCATGGCGCTTCAACACGATTCCGCTGAAGGGCGAGTTCGGCTACGAGACGTGGGAGAAGGGCTCGGCCGAGTACACCGGGCAACGCCGGGGTCGTGGGCGCCGCTCGCCGCGGACGAGAAGCGCGGCTACATCTATCTGCCGGTCGAAGCCGCGACCGGCGACTACTACGGCGGGCACCGCCCGGGCAACGATCTCTTCTCGTCGTCGCTCGTCTGCCTCGACGCCCGAACGGGCAAGCGCGTGTGGCACCAGCAACTCGTCCACCACGACATCTGGGATCGCGACAACCCGACGCACCGATCCTTGCGGACATCACCGTGAACGGCAAGCGGATCGAAGCCGTCGTGCAGCTGACGAAGCAGGCGTACGCGTACGTCTTCGATCGCGTGACGGGCGCGCCCGTCTGGCCGATCAACGAGCGGCCGGTGCCGAGCAGTCGCGACGTGCCGGGCGAGACGGAGTGGCCCGACGCAGCCGATTCCGTCGAAGCCGGCGGCCGTTCGATCGCCAGGGCGTCGACGCTCGGACGATCTCATCGACTTCACGCCGGCGCTCCGCGCCGAGGCCGTGAAGGCCGTCGAGAGCGTGTCGGCCTCGGCGAGAACCCGTTCACGCCGCCGTCGCTCGCGACGCGCCCGGACGGCACGACGGGGACGCTGATTCTTCCCGGCGCGCTCGGCGGCGCCAACTGGGAGGGCGGCGCGTTCGACCCGGAGACCGGCATGCTCTACGTCGGATCGTGGACCAATCGCCGATCCATGGGCCTCGTCAGAGGATCCGCAGCGCTCGGACATGGACTGGGTCGGCGGCGGCGGCGTGCCCAACGTGCGGGGCCTGCCGATTCGTCAAGCCGCCGTACAGCCGCATCACGGCGATCGATCTGAACACTGGCGATCACGTCTGGATGGTGCCGAGCGGCGACACGCCGGCCGAACATCAGGAACAACCCGGCGCTCGCCGGCGTGACCGTGCCGCCGAACCGGCGCGCGGTCGCGGCCCGTGCTGCTCGCGACGAAGACGCTGCTGTTCGTCGCGGAGGCGATCGTCCGGCGCAGCCGATGCTGCGCGCGCTCGACAAGGCGACGGGCGCGGAGGTCTGGGAGATCGCGCTGCCGGGCGCCATCGGCAGCGTGCCGATGACCTACGCGATTGGCAATCGGCAGTTCATCGCGTTCTGGGTCGCCGACCGCGCGTCCGAGCTGCCGGCGACGCTCGTTGTGCTCGCGGTTCCGGCTCCGCGAGCCGGCAGAGGCGGGCGGTAGCCGGCCCGGCGAATCCGACGCTATCTGACGTCGAACGGCAGAGTCCGCTTCGCCGTCTGTCCGCGGACGGTGGCGGTGACGGCAAGCTCGTCCCGTCCGGGCGCGAGGCCGGCGAGCGGCAGGATCGTGTCGAGCCGAGCGTCGGCGCGACCGGCGGGGTCGCGGGCGCCGTTCAGCGTCAGCGTGCGAGGCGACATCGTGGTCGGGCCCGCGAGCGCAATCGTGACGGTGACGGCCTCGGTATCCTTCAATCGCCAGAAGGCGCGCGCGTAGAGCCGCAGCGTGTCCCCCGCGACGAACACGCGATCGGTCGTGGGCTGAAACGGCACGAGGTCCCGAATGGCTCCGGCCTCGCTCGCCGCCGGCGACGCAGCGCCGCGCGTGCGGCCAAGAACGAGACCTCCCAGCTGCAGCTTGTTGTCCGACGACTTCGGCACGTCCACCGACGTCTGTACCGGATCCGGCCTTGCCGAGCGCGCGGCTGGCGACGGCGACGCGCAGTGTGAGGGGCTGCGACGGCAAATCGATCACGTCGCTCACGCGCACCGTCACCGGGCCCTGGCCGGGCGCCGCGCCTTCGACGTGCGCCGTTCGTCCCGAGGTCGCCTTCACCCGCGCGTCCGGATCCATCGCGACGACGTTGATCACGAGGTCATCGTCCAGGCTGCGCGACCCGTCGGCGCGCGACGGATATGCGACCTCGACGGTCACGACCGTCTTCATGCCTTTCGGTCCGGGGGCGATCGGCGCGGCAAACACGCGGAGCGCCACCGCCGAGACGTTGACGCCCGCGCTCATCGCGGCGTCGAGCACAGGGTTGCGGATCGCCGACAGCGGGCTCGAGCGTCGAGGCGACGTAGCCGCTGCGCGCGCGCACGCGCGCGCCGGGACGCTTCACCGTGACGCCGAACGTGTGGAAGCGGCCGTCGGCGGCAAACGGGCTCGGGTAGTAGCCGAGCAGGTAGTAGCTGCCGTTGTCCGCGAGGATCTCGCCCACCGCGCGCGAGAGATTGGACTGGTTGGTGAACGCGCGGCCGCCGGTGTTCACGGCCACCTCCGCCAGTCGGTCGTGCTGCTGGCGGATGTTGGCCGCGATCAGGCTGCGCCGTGTTCCGCCCACGCTGCCGCCTTGCGTGTCGCCCTGGGTCATCGCGCCGATCGCGCCGATGCCGCCGCGCACGGCCTCCTCGGGCAGCACCTGGCCCCGAGGGTCAATCGTGTAGATGGGCACGTCGGCCCGGTGCGCGAGCGTGTAGACCTCCTGCAGGTCGTCGAAGTCGTCCGGGTAGAGGTTGTCAGGGTTGGGCACCGTCGGGACGACCAATCCAGCGGTGACGTAGATGATCGCGCGCCGCGGGTGGCTGGACCAGGCCAGCGACAGCGCGACGTTCTTCAGGACGAAGTCGGATCGCACGGCGACCGAGTGGACGAACTTGGCGGAATTGCCGACCTGTCCGGACGTCGATTGTCCGAGCGCGTCCAGACCGAAGCCCAGCGCGGCGCGAAGGCGATCCGCCGTGGCGAGCAGCCGGGCGCGATCAGTCGTGAAGTTCTGACTGAGATCCGAGTGTCCCGTGAACACGACGGCCATTTCGTCGTCGGGCGCGAGCGCCTTGATGAAGTCCGTCATGATCTCCTTCGTGTGCACGAGGTCTTGCTCGAGGACGTGCAGATCGTCGATGACCATGACGAAGAGCCGGCTGTTCGGCGACGGTGGCGCGTTGGTCGCGACGTCCGGCGGCGGACCGGCGGGCATGGTCGAGCGCGATGCGCGCGTCGCGGCGGGAATCGACACGAACTGGAAGTCGTCGATCGCCTGATGCCGGCCTTGCTCGACAATCTCGAAGTCTTCCTTGGTCAGATTCGTGATCGGCCGGTCGTCCTTGTCGGTGACCACGACGTCGACACGCACGTAGTCGGTGCCGGCGCGGAAGACGGGCTGGGGCGATTGATCACGCGCATGTGCCGGCGGCAGGGCAAGCACCGCGCCGGTCACGAGCAGGACGCGCACGCTCCGTCCCATGGCGGAAGTCCTCAGGTTCGACAGGGCAGGGCAAGTATAGCGGACGGAGTGCTGGGTGGTGAGTGCTGGGTGCTGGTGCTGGATGCTGGTGCTGGTGCTGAGTGCTGTGGCTGAGTGCTGTGGCCTGTGCCCCAGTGCCTTGTGCCAAGTGCCGGAGCTCACGCCTAGTGCCTGATGCCCAGTGCCTGCCATAATGGTCTGATTCGGATTGCATGGATCAACGGTTCATTCGGAATTTCTCGATCATCGCGCACATCGATCACGGCAAGTCCACGCTGGCCGACCGGTTTCTGGAGATCACCGGCGCCCTGCAGCTGCGTGAGATGTCCGCGCAGGTGCTCGACACCATGGATCTCGAGCGCGAGCGCGGCATCACGATCAAAGCCCACGCCGTGCGGCTGGCCTACCGGGCGTCAGACGGACAGGACTACGTGCTGAACCTGATCGACACGCCCGGCCACGTGGATTTCTCCTACGAGGTCACCCGGTCGCTGGCCGCGTGCGAGGGCGCGCTGCTGCTGGTCGACGCGTCGCAGGGGGTCGAGGCGCAGACGCTCGCGAACGCCTACCTCGCGGTCGAAAACGACCTCGAGATCATCCCCGTCATCAACAAGATCGACCTGCCGGGGGCGCAGCCGGACGAAGTCCGGCGGCAGATTCGGGACATCATCGGGCTCGACGCCGACGGCGCCATTCTTGCCAGCGCCAAGGAAGGCCGCGGCGTGGCCGAGATCCTCGAGGCGATCGTCCAGCGCTTGCCGCCGCCCAAGGGCGACCCGGAGGCGCCGCTGAAGGCCCTGATCTTCGACTCCTGGTTCGACGTCTACCGCGGCGTGATCATCCTCACGCGCGTGATTGACGGCGTGCTGCGGCCGGGTCTCAAGATCCGCCTGATGCAGACCGGGCAGGACTACGAGGTCGAGCACCTCGGCGCGTTCACGCCGAAGCCCGTCCCCGTGGAGTCGCTTGGCGTCGGCGAAGTCGGCTTCATCGTCGCGAACATCAAGAACGTCGCGGACGCGAAGATTGGCGACACCATCACCGAGACCGCGCGGCCCACGCTCTCGCCTTTTCCGGGCTTCAAGGAGCTGAAGCCGATGGTCTTCGCCGGGCTGTACCCGGTGGAGGCGTCGCAATACCCGGAATTGCGCGAGGCGCTCGAGAAGCTGCGCCTGAACGACGCGTCGTTCTTCTTCGAGCCGGAGACGTCGGCGGCGCTCGGCTTCGGCTTCCGGTGCGGCTTCCTCGGTCTGCTCCACATGGAAATCGTGCAGGAGCGGCTCGAGCGCGAGTTCAACATGGATCTCGTGACGACCGCGCCGGGCGTCCTCTACCGCGTGACGACGACGGACGGCGTGGTGGAGGAGATCGACAGCCCGGCGAAGCTCCCCGAGGCGGGCCGGATCGCCAAAATCGAAGAGCCGGTCATCACGGCGATGATCCTGACGCCGTCGGCGCACGTCGGCGGCCTCCTCGAGCTGTGCCAGGAAAAGCGAGGCGTGCAGAAGGGCCTCGAATACGTCGCGACGGATCGCGTCCTCATCACGTACGAGCTGCCGTTCAACGAGGTCGTGCTCGACTTCTACGATCGCCTGAAGACGATCTCGCGCGGCTACGCGTCGCTCGACTACCATGTCACGGGCTACTGGGAGTCGCCGCTGGTCAAGCTCGACATCCTGGTCAACGGCGAGCCCGTGGACGCGCTGTCGATCATCGTGCACGAGGACAACGCGTACGCGCGCGGCCGTGCCCTGGCGGCGAAAATGCGGGAGCTGATCCCGCGCCAGCTGTTTGAAATCGCGATCCAGGCCGCGATCGGCAGCCGCGTCGTCGCGCGCGAGACCGTGCGCGCGCTGCGCAAGAACGTCCTCGCCAAGTGCTACGGCGGCGACATCTCGCGCAAGCGCAAGCTGCTCGAGAAGCAGAAAGAAGGAAAGAAGCGCATGAAGCGCGTCGGGCAGGTCGAGATTCCCCAGGAGGCGTTCCTGGCCGTGCTCAAGGTGGGGCAGGAGACGTGACGATGGGTTCTACGGGTTCTACGGGTTCTACGGGTTCTACCGGTTCGGCAGGTTCGATTCGACTCCGGAGGTTCGACCGGTTCGGCGCGTTCACAGAGGATGGCGAACCAAGATAGACTGGCGGTAGAATCCGTGAATCCACATGAGCACTTATGAAGAAGTCCGTCATCCGTGAGTACTTCGAGTCGCTGGTCGTCGCGGTCATCCTCGCGCTGTTCGTGCGGACCTGGGTCTTCCAGGCATTCAAGATTCCGACCGGCTCGATGGAGCCGAACCTGCTCATTGGCGATCACCTCATCGTGAACAAGATGATCTTCGCGCCGACGATCAGCGGTCTCGAGCGGACGGTCCTGCCCGATCGGCCGATTCGCCGCGGCGACATCGTCGTCTTCAAGTACCCCAAGGACCCGGAGCGCGACTTCATCAAGCGCGTCATCGGCCTGCCCGGCGACAAGCTCGAGTTGCACCACAAGAAGGTCTTCATCAACGGCCAGCCGCTCGACGAGCCCTACGCGCATTTCATCGAGGCGCCAAATCCCAATGGGCCGACGCATCCCGACGACGTGCGGGAGGAGTACGGACCGGTGGCGGTGCCGTCCGGCCAGTACTTCATGATGGGGGACAACCGCGACAACTCGGAGGACAGCCGCTATTGGGGTTTCATGCCCGCCAGCTACGTCAAGGGCAACGCGCTGTTCATCTACTTTTCGATCGAGGATGCGTCCACGCCGAACCGATCGTTCGGCGGCGTCGCGTGGGGCCGCATCCTGAACACCGTGCGCTAGGGCGGCGGCGCGCTAATTCGTGTCAGGGGCTTTGACCAGCCCCGCCGCGCGGTTGGCGGCCTGGAAGTCCGCGCCGCCACCGACCATCAACAGCAGCAACTCCTCGCGCTTGGAAGCCGCGTAGGCGGCGTCGCTGCTTCCCGAGAGATTCGCCTCGACATTGAGGCGCGCGCCGGACAGCCCCGTCATCGTCAGGTGCAAGCCGACGCCGATGTCGCTCGCGGCGGACGGATTGCCGTGCTCCGCCACGGTCTTGCCCAGCCCCAGCACGTCGGCGCACGCGCGCATCGTCTCGAGCGGCACTTCCGTGGCCACCCGCAGCGCGTCGGCGATGGCCGTCTTCCGCGTCGCCTTTTCGGCGTCCGTGCCCTTCGGCTGCTTGTAGGCGGCGACGACCAGGTCGTACGCCTTCGCGTCGCGGTCGACCAGCGCGACGAGATCGGCGCGCAGCGCCAGCAGGCGGCGCCGCGCGGTGTCGAGCGTGGAGCGCTCGGCCGGCGTGTTCGCGCGAGTCTTGGGCAGGCCGGCCACCATGGCGAGAAGCGACGCGCCGAGCGCACCCGCGAGGGCGGACGCGGATCCGCCGCCAGGCGTCGGTTCGGAAGAGCTGAAGGCGTCGAGCAGGTCGGCGACCGTCCGGTTCGTGAACATTGGGCCCGTATTCTAGTCGGAGCGGTCGGGCGCGCCCAAGATTAGACGCGGCCGACCACGATTTCGCCGCGCTTGATGACGGCGGCGATGGGCGGCGCGTTCACGCGGAGCAGTCCGACGGCCGGCCCATCGATCAAGACCGCATCGAACTGCTTGCCGGCCTCCAGGCTGCCGACCCGATCCTGGCGATCCAGGGACGCCGCGCCGTTGATGGTCGCGGCGGCGAGCGCCTCTTCGAATGTCAGACCCATGCCGAAACAAGCGAGCGTCATCGCGAACGGCATGGAGGGCGAGAAGCCCCCGCCGGGATTCACGTCCGTGGCCAGAGCGACGGGGATGCCCGCGCCGATCAGCTCGCGCGCTGGCGCAAACCGCCCGAGCTTGAGGTAGAAGGCGGCGCAGGGGAGCAGGGTGGCCACGACGCCGCCTGTCGCCAGCGCGGCGATGCCCTCCGGCGGCACATGCACGAGGTGATCGGCCGACCGAGCGCCGACCCGCCCCGCGACCACGGCGCCGCCGCTCGGGGCCAGCTCGTCGGCGTGGATCCGGGGCTTCATGCCCGCGCGCGCGCCCGCGTCGAGAATCGCGATCGACTCTTCGGGCGTGAAAAAGCCGCGATCGCAGAAGACGTCGCACCACTCGGCGAGCGGCGCGGCCCGCGGAATCATCTCGTCGACGATCAGCCGGACGTAGTCGGCCTGCCGGCCGCGGTACTCGGGCGGCACTTCGTGCGCGCCCATGAACGTCGCCGCGAGTTCGACCGGCTGCTCGGCGTTGAGACGCGCAATCACGCGCAGCATCCGCAGTTCTGCGGCCGTCTCGAGGCCGTACCCGCTCTTGGCCTCGCACGTCGTGGTCCCGGCGGCCAGCATGTCGGCGAGCCGCCGGCGCGTGGCGGCCGCGAGGGCCGCTTCGCTTGCCGCGCGCGTCGCGCGGACAGTGGACAGGATTCCGCCGCCGGCCGCGGCGATCTCCGCGTACGTGGCGCCCGCCAGCCGGCGCCGAAGCTCGTCGCGCCGGTCGCCCGCGAAGACCACGTGCGTGTGGCCGTCCACGAAACCGGGCACGAGCGACCGTCCCCGGCCGTCGATCACGCGCGTTTCCCGACCCGGCGGGGCAGCCGCGCGGACCTCGCCGGTCGGACCGGCCGCAAGAATCGTGTCGCCGGCGCAGGCGATCGCGCCGTCATGCAGCGCGCCGTGGTCGCCCTGACGCGCGCTGGCGCGCGGCGCCTGACCGGCCACGCAGTACAGCTCGTCGAGGTGCTCGATGAAGACCGTTGGTGTGGTCACTGGCTTACCGCTGGAGCCGCGCGGCGACGTGGTCCACGCCGACCGCGGCGATTTCGATCGTCTTGTTCCGCGATGTGGCGCCCGCGACGACTCGCACCGAACGCCGCGGCACGTCCAGCGCTTCCGCCAGCGCGTCGATCGCCGCCTCGTTGGCCGCGCCGTCTACCGGCGGCGCCGTCACCCGCACGACGAGCCGGCCGTCGCGCACACCTTCAATGGCCGTGCGACGCGCACGCGGCACGACCTTGACGTTCACCCGGACGCCCCCGGCGGCCGCCGTCAGATCGGGCAGCACCGACATCGTCATGTCACGCTCCAGCAGGCGGCGGGCGGCGCCCGAAGATGGCCGTGCCGACGCGGACGATCGTCGCGCCTTCCTCGATGGCCACCTCGAAATCGTGGCTCATGCCCATGGACAGATGCGCGAGCCGCGCGGCCGGCACGCCGTCGGCGACGAGTCGATCGCGCACGTCGCGGAGCTGACGAAACCAGGGCCGCGAGTCCTCGGGATTGTCCGGAAACGGCGGGACGGTCATCAGCCCGGCGAGCTGCAGCGCACGAGCATCGACCGCGGCATCGACAATGGCCCGCACGTCCGCCACGTCGGCGCCGAACTTGGTCGCCTCGTGCGCCAGATCGACCTGCACGAGCACCGTCGGTCGCGTGCCGCCATCGACCGCGCCCGCGTCGAGCTTCCGGACCAGCTCGACGCTGTCCACCGACTCGATCCACGCGAACGCGGCGGCGGCCCTGCGCGCCTTGTTCGACTGCAGGTGGCCGATCAGGTGCCACGTGAGGCGCGGGTCGTTCACGGCCGCGATCTTGTCGAGCCCTTCCTGCACGCGGTTCTCGCCGAAGCGGATCTGGCCTGCCTCGGCGGCGGCCCGCACGGCGTCCGCGCCGAAAGTCTTGGAGACCGCGACGAGTTGAATATCGGAGGGCTGGCGGTGGGCGCGCTGCGCCGCCGCGTTCAGGCGGCGGCGCACGGCGTCGAGGTGTTCGGCAATGTCCGCGCCGGGCGGCATTGCTACTTGATCATCGCGAGCATGGCCTTGGCGGTCTCCGCGTACTGTCCGGTTGGGGCGAGCTTCAGGTACTCTTCGAAGGGCTTTTTCGCGTCGGGGAGCTTTCCCTCATTGACACACGCCATGCCGTACCAATACTGCGCGTCGGCCATCTTTGGGTCGAGCTCGATGGCCTTGGCGAACTGCGTCTTCGCGTCCGCGATCTTGCCCTGGTTCCAGAAGATGATGCCCTGGTTGTAGATCGATTCCGCGCTGCCGCCGGTCGGGCCGCCCGCGGCGCCGGCGAGCTCGTTGGCCTTCGCGCTCATCTTGGCCGCGTCGTCGAACTTCTTCTGCGAGTTGTAAACGGACGCGAGGGCGTTGTACGGACCGGGCTGATTCGGATCCAGTTCGAGGGACTTGAGGTAGCTCTCCTCCGCCTTCTGCAGATCGGCCTGCCGCGCGTCGGCCTGATCCTTGTCCGCTTCGCTCTTCTTGATGTAGTTGTCGCCCATCTTCGCGTAGCAGGCTGCGCACTTGGGCAGCTGCGCCGCCATCTCGGTCAGCTTCGCGTTCGATTCGTCGTAGTTGCCGGCTTCCGCCGCCGTGTTGGCGTCCGTGAAGAGCTGTTCCAGCAGCTGCTGCTGCTTGTTCCGCTTTTCGATCTCGGCCTGGCTGAGTTTGGCCGCTTCGGTGTTCTTGGCGCCGCCGGCCTTGATCACGATGTCTTCAGTGCGCGACATCTCGCCGATGCGGACGGCGACCCCACGGATCATCCCCGTCAGATCGCCTTTGACCGCGGTGATGGTCCAGGTGCCCTGGCCTGACGGCATCCCGGCCTTGACCCACTCGCCCTTGCTGTCGGTCTTGACCTTGTACTGCCGGGTGTAGTCGCCCACGAAGTCGAGAGTCAGCTCGACATCGGCGACCGGCTTGCCGGCTTCATCGACGACCCTGCCCCGCAGCAATCCCTGCTGGGCGCTGGCCGGCGTCGCCAGCGCGGCCATACCGATGGCGAACGCACTCGCGACAAGAACGCGGACGAGCCCCTTCTTCGTCATGGCCTGCCTCCTCACACCTCTAGGAGCAGTCTACACCCGCCGTGAAGCCGCGGGGCCTACAGCCGGCCCTGATTGGCGCGGGCGATGAAGCCTTCGAGCGTCACGACGTCGACCAGGCCGGCGGACGTCAGATGGTCCGCCAGCCGCCCGCTCGTGTAGAACTGGCGAAGCTTCCACCCCTCCCCGCCGAGCACCAGGTAAGCCCGCGTGAAGCCGCCCGTGCGGATGGTTTCGGCCAGGCACATCACTTCGAAAGGCACCTTCTGCTCGGCGGTCCCGCCCGTCTGCTGCCATTTCACCGAGACCAGAAAGCGATGGTGGTCCTTCTCGGCCACCGCGTCGACGATGTGGCGCCCGTGGCCCAGGCGGGGGCCGACGTCGACCTGAACAGCGCAGGTATATCCCCCAAGGCGCAGCGCGGGCAGCACCATCTGTTCGAGCACGCCGCCCGTCGCGGTGTCACGTGCCATGGCGCAGGTGGCGTGTCGCCAGCACTTCGTCGGCCGGCGTCCGATCGCCGGTGCAGCTGATGCGGCGGGGCGCGCGGTGGAGGGCAAGGTCGTAGCCGAGCGAGCGATAGAGATCGAGAATTGCGGGCGTGGCCTGGTTGGACAGCACGACCGGCCCCGGATGGCGGGCGAGCCACCGCGCGGTGCGCTCCTGATCGGCCCACGAAAAGCCGCCCGTCGAGTAGTGCGTGAACTCGACGTCGTACGGCGGATCGGCGTAGACGAAGTCGTCGGGCTCGAGCCGGATCGCATCGAACTGTCCGAGCGAAAACTCCCAGTTGCGGAAGGTGTTCTTGTAGGGACGGAAGTCGTCGTCGGTCCAGTAGTTGATCGTCTTGTAGCGGCCGAACGGCACGTTGAACACGCCGCGGCGGTTGAACCGGCAGAGGCCGTTGTAGCCCGTGCGATTGAGGTAGTAGAAGAGCTCGGCCGCGCGCGGTGTGGCGACGTCGCCGGCGGCGAGCAGTGCGTTGAACTCGTCGCGCCGCTGGTAGTACTCGCGTTGGCCGTTCTTCATCGGCCCGGACGTGGTGAAGCCGCGCTTGAGCTGCCGGTAGAAGTTGATCAGATGCGGGTTGACGTCGTTGAGCAGCGCGCGAGCCGGCCTGAGATTGACCGCCACCGCCAGACCGCCGCAGAAAGGTTCGACGAGCCGGCGGTGCGCGTTGGGCGCCCACAGCTCCCGCAGCAGCGGCACCTGCCAGCGCTTGCCGCCGGCCCACTTGAGCGGTGGTCGGATCGTCGTCGTATCGGAAGCCGCGCTCGTGCGCGATCCGGCACTCAGGCGGTCGCGAACGGCAAGCGAGGACGGCATGCGTGCGCGCGGATTGTAGCACGCAGGTTTCGACGACATTGCGCGGCGAGCGATCAGCACGGTGGGTCACTCCTCAGCCGAGGATCGATCCCCGCTGTGACGGATTGGGTCACGGGAACCCGGCCCCTGGACCCTGGACTCACTCACCCGCGCGCCATGAAGCGGCCGATGGCGTTGAGGTCGTCCGTGATGGGCGCCGGCGGGAGCGACGCCAGGAAGCGCCGCCCGTAGCTCATGCGCGTCAGCCTCGGGTCGAGCACGGCGAGCACGCCGCGATCCGTACGGGTCCGGATCAGTCGTCCCAGGCCCTGCAGGAGCGTCAGCGTCGCCAGCGGCACCTGGTACTCCTGGAACGGCTGCCCGCCGCGCGCCTGAATCGCGGCGATACGGGCGGCGACCAACGGATCGCCCGGAGACGCGAATGGCAGCCGATCGATGATCACGCAGCTCAACGCGTCGCCCGCCACGTCCACGCCCTGCCAGAAGCTCGACGTCGCGAGCAGCACGGCGTTTGGCGTGGCCCGGAAGTCGCGCAGCAGCGCGGATCGCGGCGCCGTGCCCTGCACGAACAGCGGCCAGCCCACCCGGGCGTCCAGACGCGCGTGCACGTCGCGCAGCGCCGAGTACGACGTGAACAGGACGAACGCGCGCCCTTCCGTGCGCTCGAGCAGCTGCGCGATCGCCCAGGCCGCCGCCGCGTTGTATTCATCCGACCGCGGGTCCGGCATGTCGCTCGGCAGGTACAGGATCGCCTGCGATCGGAAGTCGAACTCGGACGGCAGGCGCAGCGTGCGCGCCTCCTCCAGGCCGAGGCGGCCGATCACGTAGTCGAACGAGCCATCGACGGCCAGCGTGGCGGATGTCAGCACCGTGGACGATCGGCCGCCAAGCACCACGTCGCGAATGACCTCGGCGACGTCGATGGGAGCGGCCCGCAGGAACACGCCCCGCCCGCGCATCTCGATGAAGTGCACGAACGCGCGGTCGTCGGCGGCCAGCAGGTGCGCCAGCTCGGCCCGCACGGCCATCGCGCGCGTGCGGATGGCGCCCAGATCCGGCGCGGGCGCCGGCACGTCCAGTGTCGCGGCCAGGCGGGCCAGTGCCTCGGACAGGCCGAGGCCCGCCGCCTGCAGCCGCTCGGCCGCCGGCGGCGACAGCGTCACGCGATCGCCCGGTCCCTCACTGCGGCGCAGCTCCATTTTCGCGGCGTCGAACAGGCGCCGGGCTTCGTGCTGCACGTCGCTGAGCGCGCGGGCGATCGCCACGGCCACACGCCCCTGATCCGCGGGAATCGAGGCCACGGCCGACGTCCCGTCGCGCGCCAGCTCGTCGATGCGATAGGTGCTCAGCGACAGCCCGAAGTACTGCGTGACGATGTCCTCGAGCTGATGCGCTTCGTCGATCACCGCCAGGTCGCACTCCGGGATCACCTCGCCGTACTCGCTCTGGCGGACCGCCGCGTCCGCGCACAGCAGGTGGTGATTGACGATGACGACGTCTGCCTCGGCGGCGCGATCGCGCATGCGCGTGACGAAGCACTCGTGGTACTGCGGGCACTCGCGTCCGAGGCACTGCTCGCGCGTGGCGCTGATCTCCGTCCACAGCGGCAGGTCGTCGGGCAGATCTTCGATCTCGCTGCGATCGCCCGTGTCCGTGGCGGCCGCCCACTCGGCGATCCGTTCGAGCCAGTGCCGTGCCTCGGCGGGCAGGCCGGCCGCCGCTTCGCGGAGCCGATCGAAGCGGTGGAGGCACAGGAAGTTCGTCCGGCCTTTCATGTAGGCCGCGCGGATCTCCAGGCCGAGCGCGCGCGCCAGCGCCGGGAGGTCCTTGTAGAAGACCTGATCCTGCAGTGTGCGCGTGCCCGTGGAGATCAGCACGCGACGGCCGTCGAGCACGGCGGGCACCAGGTAGGCGAGCGTCTTGCCGGTGCCCGTGCCGGCCTCCGCGACGAGCGTGCCGCCGGCCGCGAAGACGCGCGCGACGGCGGCCGCCAGCGCGCGCTGTCCCGGCCGCGCCTCGAAGCCGTCGAAGGCCGAGGCGACCGGACCGTCGTCGGCCAGCGCCGCGTCGACGCGGCGTGCGAGATCTATCTGGCCAGCTCTGGGTACAGCGGGAACTTCCGACACAACGCCTCGACGTCGCCGCGCACGGCCCGCGCGGTGGTTTCCTGGTCGGGCGCCGCGAGCGCGCGCGCGATGAGCGCGGCGATCTCGTCCATCTCGCCCTCGCGCATCCCGCGCGTCGTCACCGCCGGCGTGCCGATGCGGATGCCGCTCGCGGTCATCGGCGGCAGTTCTGATCGAACGGGATCGCGTTCTTGTTGACGGTGATGCCGGCCCGGCCGAGCGCGGCTTCCGCGACCTTGCCCGTGAGGCCCCTGGAGTTCACGTCCACCAGCATCAGGTGGTTGTCCGTGCCGCCGCAGACGAGACGGAAGCCGGCCTGCGGCGAGCCCGGCGGCGAGACGCGCCGCGTTCTTGACGATCTGCTGCTGGTAGGTGCTTGAACGCCGGCGCGAGCGCCTCCTGGAAGCACACCGCCTTGGCCGCGATGACGTGCATCAGCGGGCCGCCCTGCACGCCGGGGAACACCGCGCGGTCGAGATCCTTGGCGTACTGCGCGCGGCAGAGCACCATGCCGCCGCGCGGGCCGCGCAGCGTCTTGTGCGTCGTGGTCGTGACGAAGTCCGAGTGCGGCACCGGCGACTGGGATGCACGCCGGCCGCCACCAGGCCGGCGATGTGCGCCATGTCGGCCATCACCAGCGCGCCGACCTCGTCGGCAATCGTCGCGCATGCGCGCGAAGTCGAATGACGCGCGGGTAGGCGCTGGCGCCGACGACGATCAGCTTCGGCTTGTGCTCGCGCGCGAGCCGGCCGAGCTCGTCGTAGTCGATGCGCTCGTCGTCCTTGCGCACGCCGTACGGCACGATGTTGAAGTACTTGCCCGAGAAATTCAGCGGATGGCCGTGGGTGAGGTGGCCGCCGTGCGCGAGGTTCATGCCGAGAATCGTGTCGCCCGGCTTGAGCACCGCCATGTAGACCGCCATGTTCGCCTGCGCGCCCGAATGCGGCTGGACGTTGGCGTGGTCGGCGCCGAACAGCTGCTTGGCGCGCTCGATCGCGAGCGACTCGGCGACGTCGACGAACTCGCAGCCGCCGTAGTAGCGCTTGCCGGGGTAGCCCTCGGCGTATTTGTTCGTCATGCACGCAGCCCGCGGCTTCCAGCACCGCGAGGCTGACGAAGTTCTCCGAGGCGATGAGCTCGAGACCCTCTTCCTGCCGGCGCTCCTCGTGTCGAATGGCGGCGGCGATGTCGGGATCGGCGGCGGCGAGATGCGCGAGGTGATCCATGAATGTCGAGGTGTTATCGGTCAGCGGCGGCGCGGCGTCACGCGTCGAGCGCGTCGATCTTCTTCACGCGCCGTTCGTGCCGTCCGCCGGCGAACGGCGTGTCGAGAAACAGGTTGACGATGCGCCGGGCTTCGTCGGGGGCGGTCAGCCGCTCGCCGAGCGAGAGCACGTTCGCGTCGTTGTGCTCCCGGCCAAGCTTGGCGGACTCTTCGTCGAGCACCGGGACGGCGCGAATGCCGTGAATCTTGTTGGCCGCGATCGCCATGCCGAGCCCGGACCCGCAGAACAGGATCCCGCGATCGAAGGCGCCCGACGCCACCTCGTGCGCGACCTTCGCGGCGTAATCCGGGTAGTCGACCGACTCGGTGGTGTTGGTGCCGAAATCTTCGTACGGGATCCCGCGCTCGTCGAGCAGTTGCTTGATGTTGGCCTTGAGCGCGACGCCCGCGTGATCGGCGCCAAGCGCGATGCGCATGGCCGAATGATATCAAACGGATTCCGGCGGGCGCGCCGGTATTTCGTAGAATGGCCGGACGCATGACGCCGGAAGTCGTGATCTCTCGACGCGGGGCGGATCGCGTGCGCGCGGGGCACCCATGGGTGTACCGCTCGGACGTCGTGAAGGCCGTCGCGGAGCCCGGGGACCTCGTGCGCGTCCGCGAGGAGCGGCGCCGCGCGCTCGGCCTGGCGCTCTGGAGCAGCCAGTCGCAGATCGCCATCAGGATGATGACCGGCCTGGCCTCGGGCGATCGCGACGCCGCGGGCGGCGCGATCGACGAGCGCGCGATGTTCGACGACCGCCTTCGCGCGGCCGTCGCCTATCGCGACGAACTCGGGATCGACGGCACCGCCTGCCGGCTCGTCCACGGCGAGGCCGATCGGCTGCCGGCGCTCGTCGTCGACCGGTACGGCGACGACCGCGGACACTGGCTGGTCCTTCAGGCGCTCTGCCAGGGGATGGACCGCCGGCTGCCCGCGATTGTCGAGCGCCTCCAGGCGATCTCCAATCCGCTCGGCATTCTGGCGCGCAACGACCCGAAAGTCCGCCGCCTCGAGGGGCTCGACGAGCGGGTCGAGGTGCTCGCCGGCGAGATTCCCGATGCCATCACCGTCCGGGAAGGGACCGTCACGTTTCGGGCCGACGTGCGGCACGGTCAGAAGACCGGGCTCTTTCTCGATCAACGGGAGAATCACCTGGTGGCCGAGCGGTACGCGCGCGGGCGCGCCCTCGACGCGTTCACCTACAACGGCGGTTTTGCCCTGCATCTGGCGCGCCGCGCCGAGTCGGTGCTCGCCCTCGACTCGTCCGCGTCGGTCGTGGCCACCACGCGGGCCAACGCCGAGGCCAACGGCCTCGCCAACGTGGAGGCGCGCGAGGCGAACGTGTTCGACGAGCTGCGCGAGCTGGAGATCGCCGGCGCGCACTTCGAGACGATCGTGCTCGATCCGCCGGCGTTCGCGAAGAACCGTGCGGCGGTCCCGCGGGCCCTCGGCGGGTACAAGGAAATCAACCTGCGCGCCTTCCGCCTGCTGAAGCCGGGCGGGCATCTCATCAGCTGCAGCTGCTCCTACAACGTCGATGAAGCGCTGTTCATCGAGGTCGTCACCGCCGCGGCCAACGACGCCCGAGTGACCGCGGCGCTCGTCGAGACGCGCACGCAGGCCCGGGATCATCCCGTGCTCCTCGGCGTGCCGGAGACGCATTATCTGAAGTGCCTCGTGCTGCGGAAACTCGTGTGACCCTGCTGCCGTCCCCCGCGTTCCAGGGCGGCGCGAGCCTGCTCAGTTTGGGTGGCTCGTGAAGTGGCCCGTGACCCGGACCGTGGTCCGTCGGAGCACGGAGCCGAGCGGGGGCATCTGGCGTCGTTCTTGCACCTTCATCCGCATGACTCATCGCGTCCTGTCCATTCTGACCATTGCCGTCGTGTGCGCCACTCCGGCCGCCGCGCAGCAGCGGCGTGCGGCGCCGCCCCCTTCCTCCGGACCATCGGCGGGCGTGCGTGTGGGCGTCAGCGGCGACCCCGATCAGTTCTACTTCGGCGGTCACGTGGAGACGAGCCCGCTCGTCGATCACCTGACGTTCCGGCCGAACGCGGAGATCGGCTTCGGTGACGACGAAACGCTCGTCTCGTTGAACTTCGAGTTTGCGTACTGGATTCCGCTCCGCAATCAGCCGTGGAGCGTGTACGTCGGCGGAGGGCCGGGGCTCGTGATTCGTTCGTTCGACGTCCCGCCTCACGGCCCGGACGACTCGGACACGGGCGGCGGCTTCAACTTCATGATCGGGCTTCAACACCGGCGAGGCCTGTTCACGGAGTTCAAGGTCGGCGCGATCGACAGTCCGACCGTGAAGTTTGCCGTGGGCTACGCGTTCAAGTAGCGCGCGGGATCCGCCCGCCGGCGGCGCGTCGTTCTGCGATAATCAGGCGATGGCCACCTATCAGCCGCTGAGCGAGGCGGACTTCGAACGGGCGTTTCCCAACTCCCGGAAGATGTATGAGACCGGCCCGCGCGGGGTGCAGGTGCCGGTCCGCGAAATCCGCTTGACCAACGGCGCATCGGCCCGCGTGTACGACACGAGCGGGCCGCAAGGCGTGGACGTCCACGTGGGCCTGCCGGCGCCGCGATCGGCCTGGATTGAAGGCCGCGCCGACACCGAGGCGATCCGGCCCGGGCCGCGCCGCAGCGTCCGCCGGGCGCAGGCCGGCCGCGCCCCGACCCAGCTCCACTACGCGCGCCAGGGCGTCGTCACGCCAGAGATGGAGTTCATCGCGCTGCGCGAGGGCCTGCCCGCCGAGTTCGTGCGGGCGGAAGTCGCGCTCGGTCGCGCGATCGTGCCCGCCAACATCAATCACCCGGAGATCGAGCCGATGATCATCGGCCGCAACTTCCTGGTGAAGATCAACGCGAACATCGGCAACTCCGCCGTCACGTCCTCGATCGTCGAGGAAGTGGACAAGCTGCGCTGGGCGACGCTCTGGGGCGCCGACACGGTCATGGATCTGTCGACGGGGAAGAACATCCACGAGACGCGCGAGTGGATTCTCCGCAACTCCGCCGTGCCGATCGGCACGGTGCCCATCTACCAGGCGCTCGAGAAGGTCGGGGGCCGGCCGGAGGAGCTGACCTGGGAGATTTACCGCGACACGCTCGTCGAGCAGGCCGAGCAGGGTGTGGACTACTTCACGGTCCATGCCGGCGTGCTGCTGCGGTACATACCGATGACCGCGCGGCGCGTCACCGGCATCGTCTCGCGCGGCGGATCGATCCTCGCGAAGTGGTGCCTCGCGCATCATCAGGAGAACTTCACGTACACGCACTTCCGCGAGATCTGCGAGATCATGCGGGCCTACGACGTGTCGTTCTCGCTCGGCGACGGTCTGCGGCCTGGTTCGATTGCCGACGCCAACGACGAAGCGCAGTTTGCCGAGCTCCGGACGCAGGGCGAGCTCACGAAGATCGCCTGGGAGTACGACGTTCAGGTGATGAACGAGGGCCCCGGGCACGTGCCGATGCACCTCATCCGCGAGAACATGGACAAGCAGCTCGCGTGGTGCAGCGAGGCGCCGTTCTACACCCTTGGCCCGCTCACGACGGACATCGCGCCCGGCTACGACCACATCACGTCCGCGATTGGCGCGGCGATGATTGGCTGGTACGGCACGGCGATGCTCTGCTACGTGACCCCGAAGGAGCACCTCGGCCTGCCCAACCGTGACGACGTGAAAGCCGGCGTGATCGCGTACAAGATCGCCGCGCACGCCGCCGACCTCGCGAAGGGGCATCCCCGGGCCCAGGCCTGGGACGACGCGTTGTCCAAAGCGCGATTCGAGTTCCGCTGGGAAGATCAGTTCAACCTGTCGCTCGATCCGGTCACGGCGCGCGCCTACCACGACCAGACGCTGCCGGCCGACGGGGCCAAGGTCGCGCACTTCTGCTCGATGTGCGGGCCGAAGTTCTGCAGCATGGAGATCACCCAGCAGATTCGCGACTTCGCGGCGGAGCAGGGCTTGTCGGTGCCCGAGGCCGTCGAGACCGGGCTGGCCGAGAAGGCCGCCGAGTACCGGCGCGAGCGCCGCTAGCCGGACCGATATCCGGGCTAGGGTCGGGCTGCGGGGGTTGTCAATCGGTGACTTGATAGATGATAGGGCCGCGAAAGTTAGACCCCCGGGCGCGCGCCGTGCCGTTTGATCGACTCCGCTACTTGCGATTCCCGCATCATTATCCCGCCCTTGACGGGAATGCAATAATTGTTCAACTGCACTGGGCCACTGGTCGCGGCAACTGTGGCGAGTCCGATTTCGAATCACGCTGTCAGCGGATTGCTCGGCGTTTTCTGCTTGCGTCCCCATCGCCTCGTGCTCTGCTGGACGCCAGGACGAAACTCTCGTCGTGAACAGGGACCATGACTGAATAGGTCTGGGCCCACTCTTCATTCGCATGATCGAACCCCAGCACATGACCCATCTCATGCGCTCCGTCCCACTGCCAAAAATTGGAATTGTCTGAGTACTCGGCGAGGAAGCCAGGATTGATCCCAATGCCGTAGGTCGGCGAGCCCATGGCGATCGTGTTACTTGCAGACAAATTCCCGTCGACAAATACCGTGACGTCTGACGGATCCGTGCAGGTCCCGGGTTCGTCGGCCGGAAGCTCAAAGTTGAACGAGATGTTAATGTTATTGTTCGCGAGCCAAGAACCCCAATAATTCGATATCCCCTGCTCGATCCAGGAGACCTGATTCGAGGAAATCGCCGCCCCTTGCTCCCACATGATGCACACGTTAAGAGTTCCAGACCAGGAGGTCGTGAAAGCGCGCGGCGGCTGGCACGATGTGCAATTGGCGTCGGCCAAGGGTTTCGCTGGATGGAATGTCACCATCAAGAGCGTAATCGCCAAGCAACAGCGAAGTTCCCAATCACCCGCATCATCGCGAACCTCCCTGCGCTGCCCGTCCGGTACGACGGGCCGAGTCTAATCTAACGTCTAACCGTTTATGAGATAGGCTCTAAAGTGGAGTAGCTAAGCTAGACTGTCAAATAACGTCCAGTGCGTTAACGACGCTCGATCGTCACGTTGTTTGCAAGCTCGTCGAGACCCGCACGCACGCCGAAAGGATGTTTCGCGTCATCTCACTGGAGCCGCTCGGTCGGGAAGAGACCCATGCACTTGATCTTCGGCTGGTTGCTATAGGCGGGCGATAGCTTCGCGGCTGCAACATTGGTGGAAGCCTCCGTATGTTGAGCTGATTTCAGTCAGCGTCGGACAGAGGCGTTGTTCACAAAAGGCGTCGCGGACACAGCGGTCTTGCCTTCAGATTGAAGCCACGCCCTGAGTTCATTGGCCGACATTGGGCCCAAGTGTTCGGCGATCATCACACCGTCTTGAAAGAGAAGCTCGGTAGGAATCTGGTTCAGGGCGCCGGTCCTCGACAGCTGGTCGAGTGCTGGCTCAAGCTGTGGCAGCGTGATTCGGTAATCCGACCTTATCCGGCTTACGTATGGACCCTGTTCAACGACAGGCACCGCTGATATCACGCCAATGTCCAAGTGTTTCATCTCGACGTCATTGGCGACGTTCTGCAAATCAGCGAGCGCCGTTGGAGAATGCGGACTCCAATCGGACCAAACCATGACGACGTTTGTCCGATGAGTCGCTTTCTCGGTAGGGAATAACTGGGCCCACGGGAGGGTGCTCGCGTTGGCGCGAGCAGCCGGTAGTGGCTGGGCGGGTAGGCTCAGGACGCCACGCGCGATTACAAAGCCTCGATAGTCCGGTCCATCGTAACGAAAGCAAAGCCGACCATCTTGAGTCCAGCTTGGGAAGAGGCTCGAACCTGGCAATCCGGAGAGGGTCCGCATCGTCCGCAGGATTGTGTCAACCACGACCACTTCAAATCCAGACCGATCTGGCTTCGCGACGTGGAAGGCTACGAACCGACCGTCCGAGGAGAAGTCTGCTTTTGCTCCCTGGAGGTGAGTGTCAAGAATGGTAATTGATTAGCGGGTCTTGTACCGCCGAGGAAATTCTGGCATAACTGGCGCGTGCCGGAATCGCGAAGTCCCCGAGACGCCGATGGCCAATTGCCGGACGCTGAACGGCTCCGCGAGCGAGCGGAGCGAGCCGAACGAGAACGGGATGCGCTGCGACGCGAGCGAGATTCTTTGCAGCGCGAAGCGGAACGTCTCCGCCAACGCGTGGAGCACCTCAAGCGCCAACTGGACGAGGCGCGTCGCGCCGGGTTCCGACAGGCGGCGCCCTTTGCGAAACCGCTGAACACGCATCCGAAACGGCCGGGCCGCAAGCCGGGCGACGCGTATGGCCTTAAGGCCCGTCGTCGCGTGCCCCGACAGATCGATGAACGCCATCAGGCGCCGCTGCCGGCGCACTGTCCGACCTGCACCGGACCGATCATCGAGACCGGTGTGGCGCGACAGTATCAAGAGGAGTTGCCGGTCGCGCGTGTGGTGGTCCGTCAATTTGATGTCCACGTGGGTCGGTGTGCCGATTGCGGTCGACGTGTCCAAGGCCGGCATCCGCTCCAGACCTCCGACGCCCTCGGGGCTGCGGCGGCGCAACTGGGCGCACAGGTGATCGCGTTGGTGGTCGTGCTCAGCAAGCAACTGGGCCTGTCGTGCGGGAAGATCGCCACGCTGCTCCAGCAGTTGTATGGCCTGACGGTCACGCGAAGCGGCATCGTGCATGCGGTGCATCGGGCGGCTCGACAGGCCCAGCCGACCTATCACGCGTTGTGTGCCCAAGTCCGCGGCAGCCCGATGGTGAGTCCGGACGAAACGGGCTGGAAGGTCGCCGGTCAGTTGCAATGGCTGTGGGCCTTTGCGACCCCGACCACCACGGTCTATCGCATTCAACCCGGTCGCGGGTTCGACGAAGCCGCCGCGGTGCTGGGCCGCGACTTCGCCGGCGTGCTGGTGCGCGATGGATGGGCGCCCTACCGCCAATTCACCAAGGCCGCGCATCAAACCTGTCTGGCGCACTTGGTACGACGCAGCCGACTGCTGCTCGCGGATCATCCACGCGCGACCTTCGTGCGTGACGTCGGCAGAGTCTTGCGCGGCGCGCTGACGCTCCGCGATCGTCATCGGGCCGGACGCGTGTCAGATCAGGGACTGGCCGTCGCCCGTGGGCATCTCATCAACCGCCTCGCGGACCGATTGGGCCACGCCAGGTACCATTCCGGAGGTCGATCGCTTCGCTCGGCATCTCACGCGCGAGTTTGTGGCCATTTGGGGATTTCTGTTCGATCCGTCCATCGACGCCACCAACTGGCGTGCCGAGCAGGCGATCCGTCCCGCGGTCGTCACGCGCAAAGTCTGCGGCGGTAATCGATCGTGGACAGGCGCCGAGACTCAACAGATTCTCACCAGCGTGATCCGCACCGCGACGCAGCGCACGCTCAATCCCCATGCCGTACTCGCCCCGATGCTGCAGGCCCGGACGCCCCAGATCTTGGCAGAGCTGAACTGACCCCCGCTAATCAATTACCAAGAATGTTATCGCAGTCCTCGACGTCACGCACGATGACGGTTCCATGACTGAAAGCGGTGACCCGAAGACCGTCCTTTGAAATGAGAGGACGCTCGCCGGTGCCGATTCCAGGGCAGGGCTTGATCGATCTGGCGGGTAGAACGCCGTGGTCGTCGACGAGGCTGTAGAAGTTTCCGCGGATGGTCATGATCGTGTCAGCGCCGCCGCGCACCGCCCAGCTGAAGTAGTCACCCAGAATAGCTGGAGCAACGTTCCGCACGACCGCACCAGTCGGAAAATGTCTGACGGTTACTCCCGGTGCGTCTGCTGATTGATCCAGGTAGATCAGACGCTTACCGTCAGCTGACCAGTAGGCATCGATTCCGGCCTCGGCAACGAGAACTTTGCGGCTGGCCAGATTGACGATGGTCATGGTTTGGTTCACATCGCTGGCATCTGTCCGCCTTGTCTCCGACGCATAGGCCAAGTAGTTTCCGTCCGGAGAAATCCGGGCGTAGGCAAAAACCCCCTCGCCGACCTTCAATGGGTACACTCGCAGAATCTGAAACTCCTCGAGATGGGCGGCGGCGGCGGCGCCGCAGAAAAGACCCACGACAACCGCCGTCAGTCCCAACGTGCACTTTGCGAAATGGACGCCCTTCATCGCGCCGCTCCTAGAGAGACTCCGCGAGCAGTCTCCGGACATCCACCTTCATCGCTCGGAGGGCGGCGACAGCTCCGCCCGCCAGGGCTCCAAGCGTAAGTAGCCCAGCGACAGCCCACAGATAGATCACGCCAACGGGCTGAAGATCGGCGATGAGGCTAGTCAGATAGCGCTGATAGAGAGAGCCCGCTACGACGCCGATTACCAGCCCACGAATGATCGGCCAGGACACCGCCTTCATGACTGATACAGCGATATGGCGGTACATTGCTCCCAGCGCGAGTTGCGTTGCGTACACCCGCCGATGAGCCTCGAGCTGAGAAACGGAGATCCCGTACGTTCCTCCGATCGTGAGGCACACGACCAGAACCGTGAAGCCGCCAAGGAATGCGCCCAAGAGAGCCAGGTCGCCAACTCTAGCGGTGAGTACGCGCTCCGCCGACGAGACCCTGACCGGTGGTGCAGGACCGCCACGGCTGGCGAAGGCGCTCGCGATGAGTCTGCTTGCCGTCGCCGCGTTGCGATCGCTCCGCGCGACGACAGTCATCCGACGGAAATCGCCGCGACGAAATGGCATGTAGATCCCCCACCACCGCGATCCTCGCAGGGAATCCGCTGCTTCCGCGACTACACCGACTGCTCGGCACGTCGTAGAGCCCAAGGTGACTTCGACACCAGCAGACGTGATTCGCTGTGAGATCCTAGCCGCCGCTTGTGACGTCAACACGCAGACCGGCTCGTCAGACGAAGCATCGGCGTCGGAAAGGGCGCGGCCAGACGCGATCTGCATCCCCATCACCTCGAAGAAGTTCGGCGTTACGCGCCAGATCGCGCCCATCGCGGCCCCCGCGCTTCGGGGCAGATTAAGAACCGGTCGCTCTGGCATCGCGCCACTGAGCTGAAGGGCGTCCACTCCAGCGGCGCCACCAAGGCCAGTCGTCGATCTCAGTCGAGCGAGGACACTCGTCATGTAGTCGTATCGCTCGGGTCGAGTCGAAGCCGGCAAGGGGCCGATCGCGTCCGCTAGGTAGAGTCCACCAGGGCGGAAGCCCAAATCGCGAATCAGCATGGGCGCGACAGATCGCACTAGCGACGCTGCTACAGTGATCAATATTGCAGCAATCACTAACTGCGTCGAAGCTACCAGACCCAGTACGCGCGCACCTCGGGGTCTGATCAGCACTCGGCTGCGACGGACAGCCTGCAGCACAGACAAGTAGGCAAGACTGTAGGCGACTAGAATGGAGATGAGACTCACAGCGACAGCGAACGCAACTGCGCGCCAACTGAAGTAGATCGCATTGTCCAGCACTTGTCGTTGAGGAATCGAAGTACTGACAGCATCAACGGCCATGCTGGTTAGCCAGATTGCCGGCAGAGTCGCTCCCATGGCGAAGATAAGAATCTCTCGCCCTCGTTCCCGAAAGTCGGCCGCGCGCGTCCGACCAAGCGCCGTCACGATTGCGAGGTTCTTGAGCCGCGGCACGTGAAACGCAACAAAGAGGAGGTAGAGCGTTGCGATCATCTCTAACGCGAGAATCCAAAAACCGTCGACGATTGCGTTGGAGACGGACGCAAAGCCACCCAGCAGGTAGCTGGACACGGGTATGACGGTAAATGGCCCGAAGGCCTGTCCCTGGTCACTCGCGGCCTTGCGGCCCATTCGGACAAAGGCAAGCAAGGAGTCAAAGCTGTCGACTTCTGTAACGAACAGAATGTCTGGCTGACTGAACCCGAGCCACGGGAAGACGAAGTGACTCGGGAGCACCGCAGCCACGACGCAGCGCCCGGCCGATGTCTGCAGTGTGGAACCCAGAACGTCCGGCCGGGCGTTCAAGGCCGTCCGCCAAAGTCGATCAGAGATGATTACATCGGGCATCGTGCCCGCTACTCCGTGAGCGGCTGAAAGCGAACCCCTGGATGCGGATACACCTAATAGCGAAAGGAAATTCGCCGAAATCTCCGCTCCCGGAAGGTCGACCATGAGTGCGTTGACGGTCAGAGTCATCCCTGACACCGGTCTCGCAAAGGCCTGCTCGACGCTCGGCACCGCTGCGAGATCTGTCACTGAGTCAGCTCCAAGAGCGGGAGTCAGCTTGCCATCATGGGTCTTTTGCAGCACGACGGCGATCGAGGCAGCGTTCGGGTAGCTGAAGTGTCGCAGACGCGGTTCGAGTACCACGTAGGCTGAGGTCAGGGCCGTCGCGCAAACTGCTGTGACGGCGATGATGACGCCGACTAGGGCCCACCGACGTCTGCACTCTCGAAGGAACGCTCTTAGTCCCAACATTTCTTCATCTCCTGTGGCTCGATCGCAGAGGCTTAATGCCCGCCAGGCTCACACGACGGCAGACAATAGTCCGGGAATCCGCTGCTGCACTGAAAGCTGCCCAGCGACTGATAGTTGCAGCACTGCATGTCACCGGGACAATTGGACTCGGGGCTGCAGCACTCGCCCAACGCGTTCGCCGGGGCTGGCTGACCCATCATCACGCAGGCCACAACGATCCCTGCAATGAGCAGTGATACCCAGGGATGGAGCCTTGATTCATGTCTCTTGTCTGCGCCCTTCACGTCGACCTCCAGTGTTCGTTGAAAAAGCGAGGTGGACTCGTCAAGAGCCCACCTCGCGACTTACCCTATGCAGGCTTACACGTTTCGAGGCAGTACCCGCTCTTCAATGCCGAGCATGGGAATGCTCCGATGGCGTTGGGATCGCAGCAGATCAGGCTGCCTGCGCACTCCGATGAGTACGAACAACGGGTACCGCTCTCACCTCCGGCCTCGACTGGGCTCTGGAACGCTACGATACCGGCGTAGCTCAGACCGACAACCGCTAACACCCTCGCTAGTTTCCGCATCACGTTTCACGTCCTTTCATACGAGCGACCAATTCACGGACAGGGCCGGGCCCCGTCCGTGAGCTGGTTAGTGCGGGATGCAGCTAGCGTAGCAATAGCCAGCTTGAGCCGGCGAGCACGCCAGCGCATTCTGTGACTGCGGCGTGCAGCAGATCAGAGTGCCTGAGCAGTCAGTTCCAATACTGCAGCAGGTTCCGGACTCAGGGTCGCCCGCGTACGCGACGCCCTGAAACGCGACGATTCCGCCGTAGACCAACCCAGCGATTGCCAACAGTCGTGTGACTTTTCGCATTGCCATTTCACCTCCTTTCGGGTTCGAAAAAGAGGTCTCGAAGGCTCCTACTTAGTCGGCTTGGGCAGATCTAGAAGGCCGGGAAACGAGATCTGGAGCGCGCCAGAGACCTCCTGTCCAAGGTGTCCCGTGTACGCACCAACCCAATCCTTGACGACAACACCAGAATTGGAAACAAGGATCGTTTGAGGGGTGCCGCCCAGATGGTACGCCTGCTTTGTCTGTTCGGACAGGTTTGTCACAAATGGCGCATCGATCTGGTACTTGTTCTTGTAGTCCTCAGTGCCGTCGGCGACGAGTGACAGCACGACGACTCGGTACTTCGTTCCGGCTCCGCTGATGAGAGCTCTCAGATTTGCGTTGTTGCGTTGGCACCACGAGCACGTCGGGCGCATCACGTAGAGGAGCGTCGGCGCTGCCGACTCGTCAAAGCGAACGGTCGTTGAGGCTCCGTTCAACAGCGTGCCATCGACCTGAGGCACTTTGGCGCCAGCCTGCAGCTGACCTTCCTCTTCAAGCGATTTGACAGCGGCATTGAGGGTCGTGACGCGAGTCGCGAGACTGACGTTCACAGCGACCGACAGAACCAAGAGTGGCACTGGAGACTGAATAACCCAGCGCACACTTCGACGGAGCCAACGAAGACGGCTGACCTGGCTTGAGTTGACGGACTCGCTCACCGGAACCTCCACGCGGCCCTATGCCGCCTTGAAAACCGCTTCAATCGACATGAACCGACAGACCTCACCAGAACGAGTGACGTTCTTTCCGCCGCATCGACTCCAGGCGATACGCGACGTCGGAGCCCGTCTCGCTTGCGTTGATCCTGGACGCGGTCTCATCCAGCGCCCGCTGAAGCTGCACTAACGTCACGCCTGTGTGCGGCTTTACGATCGGCGAGGGCCACCGATCTGAAGGTGACGGCGGATCGACGTCATGCCCCGACAGAACCAGCAGTTCCGTGTGCGAATCGATTTCCGGCACAGATGCAAGCGCACTGGGCTGAAGGACACCTACAATCACCACCTCGCGATCGGCACCCGGATGTACATGAACGGCCACGCTGCCCACCACGTCCGGCCGACCTGCCAGTAGAGTTTTCCAGGCGGTATTGACGAGGACGCCGGCCGTTCTGCCGCTGTGACGATCACCCGCTTCAAACAACCGGCCGACGCTCACCTGCAGACCAAGCAGTCTCGGAACGTCAACCGTCACCTCTGAGATCAGCAAAGGCCGGTCAACTCGAAACTTCTGGTCAAGAGTTACGCCGGCTGACGCTCCCGCCGGCTCGGCGATCGCCAGATCTGCCAGGTTCTTGAGAGTTCGCCTGAGCAGATTCGCGTGCCCGGCGGGCATCGTTCCGGTTGGTTGACCAGTGCTCCTGCTCAATTCGCGCAAGACCAGAACATCTCCTGGATTCACGCTTGAGATAACGGAGCCCGGTCGGATTGTCTGAAATGCCTTCGCACTGGCAAGACTGGCGACGGCGAACAGCGTGACGACGGCGATGACCTTCATTGAAGCGATTCCGCCCTTCTGTGCGTTCCGAAAGGAAAGCCCGCTGGCTGTTGTGCAAGGAACTCGCCAATTGCGCTGTTCCGCTTTTCGACCGTGGTAAGTCGCCGCCGTGGTGCATGGGCAATGCGATGCCCGAGGGCTCGGGAAGTCGTGCCCCGCGGAGCCCAGCATTAGTGCGCCGTACCCGGAATGCAGCTTGCCTTGCAGTAGCCGGGCGCTCCGTCCGCGCAGTCCGGAAGGCCGAGGTAGACCGGATCGCAGCACACCTGGCCTGCGCAGTCGTCGTTGGTTGCACAACAGACTGAAGGCGCTGGCTCAGATGCAAGAAGTGGAGTAACGACATAGCCGACGACCAAGAGACATAGCACTGCAACAGAACGACGTGTTTTCATGGTGTCCTCCCGGAGGCGTGCGCTGTGCAAGGCTGACGCCAATCAAGCATCTGGCAGGTGTCACGAGTGTGTGTTTGGACCAAGGCCGACAGCGGGGTCTGACTGCAGCGTCAGGCGTGGTCGCGCTTGCCCGTGCGCGAACGAATAGTCCTTATGCCCAGCGATTGAAGGAGGCACGCTCGTTGCACATAGAGCTGCACTCTCGAGGAGGTGGCATTTGAAGTGGGCATCGATACTCGGCGCTAGGGCTCTTCGTCATGTAGTTACTGTGGCCATGATCATCTTGACCAGTGTTGTTGTTGTGCTGGCTCGACGCGTCGCCACGATTGAACAGCAAGCGCACCCAGGACTCCGCGCAGGTGAGATGGCCGCACCGTTTTCGGCGCGAACTCCATCGGGCCAGCCTATGCAGATAGACTTTTCCGGCCGACCCACCGTTCTCTATTACTTTTCGCCAGCGTGTTCCTGGTGCGAGCGCAATTGGGAGAACATCCGCACCATCGCCACTGAGGCGGGAGATCGATTCCGGATCGTCGCCTTCTCAACTCAGCCTGTGACGGAAGCCTTCCTGCGCGATCGACGCTTGACAATCCAGGTCGTTGATAATCTGGACGTCACCATCAGCCGCCGCTATCGGCTGGGCGCCACGCCTGAGACGTTTGTCGTCGCTCCTGGCGGGCGCGTCCTGAAGACGTGGTTTGGTGCCTATACAGGCGGTCTGGCAAGGGAAGTGTCTGGGTTCTTTAACCTTCGCCTACCTGGTTTGCTTCCCGCTAGGCCGCACTGAATCTCGTGGGGTTGGCATGCCCCTCGAAGTGGGGCATCCATTGCCCGAGGTTGAGAACAGCGCTTGGAATTGCCGAGTCCTGCTGCTGGCAACGCTCTTGATTGAGAGGAGGAGTGGTGAGACCCGCAGCGACCGGAGTGCCAAGCTGGATCGTTGAGACCGTCGGCCTAACGAAGCGCTTTAACGAGGATCCCGCAGTCGAGGATCTTGGCTTTGCCGTGGGCGCCGGCGAGACCTACTGTCTTGTCGGCGGCTCCCGCTCCGGCAAGACAACAGCTCTGCGGCTCTTGCTGGGCCTTGAGACGCCAGATGCCGGCTACGCGGTCATCAATGGCGTGCGTTCGTCGGAACGCCCAGCTGAGGCGAGGGGTTGCGTCACCGCGGTCATCGGGCGAGCTTCCCTGGATCCCGGCCTCAGCGTGTACGAAAACGCGGCCTTCTTCGCAACGCTTTCGAACTCACGAACGCACTCAACCAACGACTATTGGACGGCACTTCGTCTGATGGGGGTACCTGATCGGGCCTTTCCGGAGCGGGTTTCCAACCTCCGGCCTGAAGTCGCTTTGTCTGTGTGGCTTGCGGTCGCCCTGCTTCGCGACAGTCTGGCGGTAATCCTCGATGAGCCAACGGCGCGGATCGACGGCCAAGCGTCGGCTCATTTGGCGGGGTATATCGCCAAGATCAAGGCGACCGGAAAGGCCGTAATCATTGCAACCTCAGACGTACTGTTCGCAAGTCAGACCGCGGACCGCGTCGGGATTCTCAAGAGTGGCCGAAAGACGTCGGAGCGGAATCGGACGGAGCTTGTCGGCCTCAGCCTCACGGAGCTGTATCTCGAGTGTGTGGGCGATGCGCCACCGATGCGCACTTTAGAGCCGGCGCTTCCGGCCGTGCGTAGGTGACCGTGACGCTCATCGCGCTCAAACTTGCTTGGCGAGAGACCAGAAGACAGGTTCGCTCACTGTCATTCAGCCTGTTCGTCACACTGACTTGTCTTCTGTCGTCTGGGTCGGCGTATGTTGGCGTCAAAGAACTGCGAATCAGACAACAGGAGGCTGCCGTTCTAGAACAGGAGCGCCTGCTGGACGTGAGCCGAGCGCGCTTTGGTCTACAAGGCCGCCAGCCAGAAACGGCACTCCGTGTGATTCGGAGACCGGAGCCCTCGTCGATCTTGGTGCATGGCGCCGAACACGAAGTCCCCACCTACTGGGATTTCGGACCAGCCGGAACGGTTACTGGGACGGTTCCTGTATCGACTCAGAAGTCCCCGGTTTCCATCGACTTGGAATTTGCCGTCCGCGGTTTGCTCGGGCTTCTCATGGTTCTCCTCGCGGTTGAGTCGTTGGCCGGTGATCGCGAGAGCGGCGTTCAAGCAGCAATCCTCGCCCAACCACTTCCGTATTCAGTCCTCTTCATCGGCAAGGTCATTGGCGGTGCAGCGAGTGCCTTGCTGGCGCTCCTGCTTGTGATCGTCACTTCATGGCTCGGGATTGTTGCCGCCGACCCAGGTGCCTCATCCCACGCGATTCTTGTAGTTCTTCTGCTCCTTGCAGTCAGCGGTGAAATCTACCTGCTGGTCATGTTCACTGTGGGTTTGCTGGCGGCCTCGATTGCAACGTCAAGGGCCGCCGCCGCAGTGGCGGGACTCATCGCGTGGATCATCCTGGCTTGGGCGACGCCAGCCGTGTCCAGCTTCATCGCGGATGCGGTCATTGCCGCACGACCTGTCCAACTGGTTGAACATCAGAGACAGGTGGCGTACGACTCGGCACTGCGGCACATTCAGGAGACAATGGGCACGCACTTTCTCGCTCTTGCCGGACCTCGATCGAACTGGGATCAGGCGCTGCTGTTACCGCCAGTCAAGGCACAACTTGAAACTGATTGGGCTGCTGGTGCTCAGAAGCTCAGAATTGAGTTGGATGCGAGCGAGCAGGAGGGCGCCAGGCTGCTCGTGCGCCGCCAGCGGTTTGTTCAGGAGTTCGACTTCCTGAACCCCGCCTCTCAGTTTGCGGTTGCCGCGGAAACCCTAACCGGTACCTCTAACAGCGTAACCATGGCCTGGCTCACAACCGTTGCTGATTATCAACACCTGATGAACAGAACCCTCTTCGACAATCCTCCGCGCCTGACGTTGAGCGTGCCCGAAGGCACCGGTCGCAGTCTGGTCAACTACATTCGGGCGAAGCCCATCGACCTTGCGAGTGTGCCGGCATTTCAGCCACCGGCAACAGCCCTGACTGAACGCGTGCGGCAGTCGCTCGCACCAATCCTCGTTCTCCTGGTTTGGTGCGTAGCGCTTGGGACCTCCGCATGTATCGTCGGAGCAAAGAAGGCGGCTGTTCAGTGGTAACACTTCACTCCGCGTCTGTGTCGACCTCAGTAGTCATGCCGTACAGCTGCAACTTGTTAAAAAGGGTCTTTCGATTGATTCCAAGACGCTGAGCGGCAGCCGCCCGGCTCCCGCCGGTCTCCGTTAGGGCCATCTGAATGTAGGCACGTTCGATCCGCTCAGTGGCACGTCGGACAACTTCGGCCAGCGGCAGATCATCCGTGCCTCCGGCGACGGCGGCAGAGACATTCCCTTGAATTCGCATCGGCAGATCCGCCAACAACAGCGCGCCTCCCTCCGCAGTGATGAGGGCACTTCTCAAAGCGTTCTGGAGTTCACGAACATTCCCTGGCCATTCGTAGGCCAGCATTGCTCGCCTGGCCTCATTCGAAACGCTCAGCTGTGGAACTCCTAACGCTGCGCTCAACCGAGCCAAGAGACGGTCGATCAGGAGTGTCAGGTCCGCGCCGCGCTCACGGAGTGCCGGCAGCGTGACCGTCACGACGCTTAGGCGCCAGAACAAGTCTTCGCGAAACGTACCCTTCTTGACCGCAGCCTCTAGGTCTCTATTGGTTGCGGCGATGACGCGTACGTCGGCGGCCACTGGCCGGTGTGAGCCCAAACGGGTTACCTGCTTGTCTTCGATGACTCGTAGGAGCTTTCCCTGAATCTCCAGGGGCAAGTCACCAATCTCATCGAGAAAGATGGTTCCGCGATGGGCTGTCTCGAACTTCCCCGCGGTGGACACCTTAGCGTCAGTAAATGCCCCGCGTTCGTAACCAAAGTACTCGGACTCGAAGAGAGTGGCTGGAATCGCTGTGCAGTTAACTGGTAGGAAGGCAGCGCTCGCGCGCTGGCTCTTGCGATGAATCGCATGAGCAATCAGTTCTTTGCCGGTTCCAGATTCACCAAGAATCAGTACCGTCTCTGCTGTGGGCGCCACGCGACTGATGACGCGAAAGACCTCGCGCATCGCCGGACTGATTCCGACGATCTCGTCAAGTCCGTATCGCGATTCAAGCTCCGACCGAAGAGACTCCACCTCACTCGCCAGCCGTCGCATTTCTAGGGCCCGGCCAACGATCAATAACAGTTCATCATTGTCGAAGGGCTTACTGAGATAATCGAAGGCTCCAGCACGCATCGCATCAACAGCCGATCGGACGGTCCCGTATGCCGTTAAGAAGATGAAGACCGGGCTCGGGTCATGATCCCGCATCTGTCGACAGGCTTCGAGCCCGTCAATACCGGGTAGCTGGTAGTCGAGCAACACTACGTCAAAGTTTGACTGTCGAAGCTTTTCTACACCCGCTTCGCCAGATTGAGCAGGAGTGACCTCGTGGCCGCGCTCGGCCAGAAGAGCTATGACGATTCGTCGGAGCGGTTCCTCGTCATCGACGAGGAGGATTTTAGCCATGTCATGCCTGCTGAAGCGGTAAGTCGATCAGGGCCAGAGCGCCATTCTCGCCATTCCGGAGTTCGAGTGTACCTCCGTGACGAGTCACGATTTCAAGACAAATGGGGAGCCCGAGACCCGTTCCATTCTTCTTGGTTGTATAGAAAGGATCAAACACTCTGGACAGATCGGTTCCACCGATGCCGGGCCCCGTATCGGCAATTGTGACAACGCCGCGTCGTCTAGCCGCTGGCTCCCGATTGGATGCGATCTTTACCTCTGACGAGATCCGGATCAGGCCGTTATGCTCAATGGCTTGGCAGGCATTGAGAAGCAGGTTCACGAAGACGCGTCGAAGCTCCTCGCGATCGCCCGATACGGGCAGTACCTGCCAGAGATCGTGCTCGAACGAAATGTTCTGCGACTCCGCGTACGGCCCGACGCTCTTCATCGCATCTTTGATGAGATCCGTTAGCTCCAGTCTTTCGACCTTCAACTGATGCGGGCGATCCAAGTCCAGGAGTTTCGACACAGTCTGTTGAATCCGGTCGACCTCGAGCAAGGCCTGTGACAGGTGGCTCATCTTGTCGTCCATGCTGCTGGCTGAAGTTAGCGTGAACTGCAGCGTTGAGCGGATTGTTGAGAGTGGATTTCGGATTTCGTGCGCAACGCTCGCGGCCAACTGCCCGGCGACCACGAGTTGTTGGGCCCGGTACGCCGCACGAAGTCGCTGCTGTTCAGCGTCGCGAGCGACAGCCACTTCGCATACTGCCGCTGCGCGACGGCCGCAACGGACCAAGAAACTCTGCTCTTGTTCAGAAACTCGTCTGACCTGGTGGCCTGAGAGCAAGATAAATCCCGACAGACCCGGGGACGACAAAAGAGGCACGCACAGCGAGACGCTGAGGCTGGCCAAGGATTCTTGCTCGACGACCTCGAGGTAATCGAACACGCCATCTCGATCCGCGAGATTGAGGCATGCTTCGTTTGACCGAAGCCAAGTCGCGAGTCGTCCTTCGGATGCAAAGGTCAGGCGGGGACTGTTCTGTGATGCTGAGCCGCTGAAGGCACAGGAGACGTAGGATGCCTGTTCTCGGCGGTACTCACAAAAGATGCCTGTATCAGCAGACGCAAACTCGACAACACGCCCGACAATGAGACTCTGAGCCTGTCGGAGGTCGCCGGCTCCTGCCAAATCGTCAAGAAGCCGCTCCCATGTGAGGGATAACCGCGATGTTCGGCGCCCAAAGAACCAATCGGACATGTCGCTTAGACCGCACCGGTTTTAGCACGAAAAGAACGGCTAATGTGAATCGAATCGGGGTTCGGCGACGAACCGAGCCAACGATTCTCGCCCGATTCCAATTCAGCAAAAATGCGGCAATTCCATCGAGACAAGACTCCGCGCTTAGACGCGGGTCTTCTTCTCTCTCTTTCTCGCTGCCCATCGCTTCTTGGCCGCCAGGGACATCTTTCGACGCGCAGCCGCGCTGAGCTTGCGCCCAGCGTTCTTCCGAGAGGGTCTGCTCGGTGACGGCATCGGATCTGCCGAGGCCGGATGCGTCAAGCCTTCGACAAAGGCCTCGATAGCGGCGATGACGGTACGTCGCTCAACGTCAAGCTTGTGAAGCGTTCGTTCAAGGCGGGCAAGAGTACCTTTCCGAGTAGGCATGGATGACAGGATACCAGAGCCTATCTAGCATCGAGAGCGGCGTCAGGTTCGTTCCGAGTCCGTAAGTCGTCCTTCATAATCAAGAAGACTCGAAAACCGAAAGCGAGCAACGCGCCCTGGGTACGGCAAACGTGATTGGTTGAGTGCAAGTCGTCTTAACGTTCGGGCGAGCAGTCGAGCGTTTTCAAGACTAAGAAACGTCATCGGCGGCTCGCGTTATCGCGATTCGAGCGGTCTGCAAGCGATGATCACTATTGTGCATTTCTCTTCGCGCTTGCTTCGCCTAGTATGCCACCCAAGCGATGGAAGACGTAGGCTGCGTGACCTGCTCCCCGAAAGTTGATCCAGCCATAATGTGACTCCGCGCCGCTTCCGAAGGAGGAAGCCGATGCGACGGAGTCGATTCACGGACGAGCAGATTGTCGGGATCCTGCACGAGGGCGAGGCCGGGCGGAAGGTCGACGAGCTGTGCCGCGCGCACGGGATCAACAAGCAGACCTACTACCGCTGGAAGGCGAAATTCGGCGGGCTGAAAGTCGACGAGGCGAAGCGGCTGCGCCATCTGGAAGACGAGAATCGGCGCTTGAAGCAGGCGGTCGCCGAGCTGACGCTTGACAAGCAGGTGTTGAAAGACCTGCTGGGCCGAAAATGGTGACGCCCGCGGCGCGGCGTGAGGCCGTGTGCCTGGCGGGCGAGACGGCCGGCCTCAGTGAGCGGCGGCGGTGCGCGCTGGTTGGTGCGGCACGCGCGATGGTGCGGTACCGATCGCGTCGCCCGTCGGATGACGCGCTCCGCGCGCAGCTGATCCAGTTCGCCGGGGAGCGTCGGCGCTGGGGCTACCGTCGGCTGGCGGTCTTGGTGTGGCGGTCCGGGACGCAGGCAAATGTGAAACGGATCTATCGCGTGTACTGTGCGGCCGGCTTGGCCGTGCGCCGACGAAAGAAGAAGCTCCGCGCTGTGGCGCGGCTCCCGCAGCCGATCTGTCGGCCGACCCGCTGCCATGAGTGGTGGGCGATGGATTTTCTGCTCGACGAGCTCAGCACCGCCCGACGGTTCCGCGTGTTCACGCTCGAGGATCTCTTCTCGCGCGAAGCCTTGTCGCTGCAGTTCGATTTCTCGTTGCCGGCCGTGCGGGTCATCCGTGAGCTCGAGGCGGTGGTCGCGGGGCGAGGGTATCCCACGTACTTGCGGATCGACAACGGACCGGAGTTCATCAGCAAGGCGTTGGACGCGTGGGCCTATCAGCACGGCGTGCAGCTCGTCTTCATCGATCCCGGCAAGCCGATCCAGAATGCTCACGTCGAGAGCTTTAATGGCAAAGTGCGGGACGAGTTTCTCAATGAGCACTGGTTCACCTCCATCCGTGAGGTGCAGGTCCTGGGCGAGGTGTTCCGCGTGGACTTCAATACCGTGCGCCCGCACAGCGCGTTGGGCTACTTGACGCCGGAGGAATTTGTGAAGTCGTTGGCGGGTTCGCCGGCTGCGCCGGCTCACCCGCAAGATCAAGAGCCGGAACTAACTACGGGCGGAGTCACATAATTCCTGGACCAACGTTGGGGAGCAGGTCACTGCGCTTGATCCGCTTTCGTGGACATCTTCCGAAAGGTGGATACGATGTCCGCATGTCGAAGAGCGAGTCGAGGCCGGCGGCCGCGCCGGAGCTTCACTGAGGAGTTCCAAGAAGGTGCGGTCCAGCTGGTCCTGGACGAAGGTGAGACGGTCGGCGCGGTCGCCCGCGGGCTCGATCTGACCGCGTCCGCGCTGCGGCTCTGGGTCCGGCACGCGAGGGCGGAGCGGACGAAGGGCAAGAGCGGGCTGATGAGGGAGGAGCGCGAGGAGCTCACGCGGCCGCGCAAAGAGAACCGCGAGTTGCGCATGGGAGCCCGACCGTCCGTTCCCGGCCGCACCCGGGTTTTTCCGCATCCAACACGAGCCAATTGAGCGCCTGACCGCCTGCCGGCGCGCGCGACGGCGAGGCATGGCGTTTGCAACGGCCGGGGTTGTCTCTCGCGGAGGCCTTCGATGTGGCGAGATCTCAGGTACGCCCTGCGCTCACTGAAACGCAGTCCCACCATCTCGACGGCAGCGATCGTCGCCCTCGCCCTGGCGATCGGCGCGAACGCCGCCATCTTCAGCCTGGTGGACGGGCTGTGGTTCCGGCCACCCGGCATTCAGCAGCCCACCTCACTTGTCAGGATCTTCTCCACGACCGCCAGCGATCGGTCCGGCCTCTGGTCGTATCCCGAGTACGCCGCGCTTCGTGACGGCACGTCGTCGTTCGCGGGCGTGATCGCCCGGGGGCACCGCGGCGCGCTGCTGGCGGGGAAGGACGGCGCCTCGCAGCTTCTGCTCGTCAACGTCGTCTCGACGAATTTCTTCACGACGCTTGGCGTCGCCGCGTCGTATGGCCGCGTGTTCGCGCCGGGCGACGAGGACTCGCTCGCGCGGGTGCCGGTGATCGTGCTCGGCCACGCCTTCTGGCAGCGCCAGTTCGGCGGGAATCCGGACATCGTGGGCCGCACGATGCCGCTGGGGGGCAAGAGCGTCACGGTGCTGGGCGTGCTGCCGGCCGACTTCCGCGAGATCGAGGCCGACGCCGATCGGGATCTCTGGATGCCGCCGGCTTCGTGGCAGTTGCTGGCGAACGCGAGCGATTTCACCCGGCGCGACTTCCGCTGGTTCGACGTCATGGCGCGACGACAGCCCGGCGTCTCCGTGGCCGCGGCGGCCGACCAGGTGACGGCGCTGGCCGGAACGCTTGCGCGCGAGTTTCCCGACAGCAATCGCGGCCGGAGTGCGCGCGTGGTGTCGGACCTCGACTATCGCTTCGAGCAGGGCGGAGTCAACGCGATGGCGCTCCTGGCCCTGGTGCTGCTCGTCGTGATCATCACCTGCGTCAACGTGGCCAACCTGCTGCTCGCTCGCGGCGCCAGCCGGACGCGCGAGCTGGCCGTGCGGGTCGCGCTCGGCGCCGGCCGCCGGCGGCTCGTCTGGCAGATGATGCTCGAGAGCGTGCTTCTTGGGCTCTCGGGCGCGCTTGCGGGCCTCGTCGTGGCGATGTGGCTCATCCGGATCCTGCCCGCACTGCTCGTCCAGCCGCCGGGGTTTCATTCGCCTCTGTTGTTCCAGACCGACGCGCGCGTCGTGACCTTCACCATCGTCGTGACGGTCCTCACAACGATCCTCTTCGGGCTGGCCCCGAGCGTGGTCGCCGCGCGCACTGACGTCGCGTCCCTCGTCAAGGCCGATCCGCGCACCGGCACGGATCGCCGCGGCGGGCAGCGGCTTGGCGGCCTCCTCGTCGTCGGTCAGATCGCGGTGTCGCTGGTCCTGCTCGCCGTTGCTGCCGTGCTGACCAAGAGCTTCTTCGAGACCGGCCGCGCGGATCTCGGATTTGCGCGCAAGCCGCTGCTCACGGCCTGGGCGACATCGGGCGTGTCCCCGGCGGTCGGCACACAGGCCGTCGAGCGGCTGCAGGCGCTGCCGGGCGTCAAGCGCGTCGCGGTCGCGATTCGCGCGCCGTTGAGCCTGTCGGGCGGCGGAATGGCGCGACGAGTGGTGACCGAGGACATGACGTCGGCGCCGGCCGCCGGCTATCCCCAGATCAAGTTCAACGCCGTCGGCGCATCGTACTTCGATACGCTGGCGATCCCGATTCGCGAGGGACGCGGCTTCACCGCGGACGACGAGACCACGGGCGAGCGGGCGGTCGTGGTGAACGAGCGATTCGCGAGCGGCTTCTTTCCCGGACGCTCGGCCGTCGGGCGGACGATTCGAGTCGGCACCGCGGACAGCCCGCCGTATCGGATCGTCGGCGTCGTGGCGAATACCGTCGTCAACGAGCTGAACGAACCGCCGGAGCCCTACATCTACCTGCCGTACTGGCGTGACGACTACGGCGAGCTGACGTTCCTGATTGAGGCAGCCGGCGACCCGGCGGCTCTCGCGCCGGCCGTTCGCGCGACGTTGCGGCAGGTGGACGAACGGCTCGACCCGCGTCAACTCACTACCCTGGCGCAGTACGTCGGCTATGCGGCGAGCTCGTTCCGCGCGACGGCCGCGCTGTCGGGAGGCCTCGGCCTGGTTGGGCTCGTCCTCACTGGCCTCGGCGTCTACGGCGTCGTCGCGTCGAGGGTCGTCAGACGCACACGGGAAATCGGCATCCGGCTGGCCCTTGGGGCCGAACGGGGTCAGGTGCTGCGGCTGGTGTGTGCGGAAGGCGCGCGCCTGGGCCTGCCCGGCGTCGCTGTTGGGATCCCGGCGGCACTGGCGACGACGCGCGTTCTGCAATCGCTCCTGTTCGGCGTCGATCCGTGGGATGCCTCGGCGCTGGTGGGCGCGCTGGCCGCGCTGGCGATCGCCGTCGCCGCAGCGACGCTCGTACCTGCGTGGCGCGCAGTGCGCACCAGTCCGGCAACGTCCCTACGCGAAAGCTAGCGGCCCTATTCCGACCTCAGTGCCGTGACGGGGTCCAAGCGAAACGCGCGCGCGGCCGGACCGGCGACGGCCGACACGGCCGCAAGCACAACCAGCCCGGTCGCGCCAACGAACACGAGTGGATCGTGCGCGGTCAGGCCGAAGAGATAGTCTGACGCGCTGGCCAGACGTGCCGCCAGAAACGCGGCCGGCAGGCCCACGAGGATGCCTGCGACGGTCAGTCCCGCGCTCTGACGGAAGATCCAGCGACGCAGATCTCTCGGCGACGCGCCGAGCGCCATGCGCACTCCCAACTCACGCGTCCGCCGCGTGACCCAGTGCGAGAACAGGCCGTAGCTGCCGATCGCCACGAGCGCCATGGCCAGGGCCGCAAACAGCGCGCCCAGCATGGCCGCGAGCCACTCGCGCGTGAGGGCGATGTTGACGTGGACCGCCGCGGGATTGACGTTCCCCACTGTTTGATATCCGAGGGACGCTACGCGGTCGCGAATCGCGGCGATGGCTCCATCGGGATCGCCGGCCGCGCGCACGTGCATGAAGGACCACGGCAGCCGGCCGGGCTGCTGGGCGAGCGAGAGAAACACCGCTGCGGGGTGCGGCACGTGCACGTCCTCGAGCGCGGCATCGGCCACGACGCCGACGATCGTCACGTCCTGAATGCCCGCGGCTGCGCCGACGCGGATGTGGCGGCCGAGGACGTCCCCGCCGGGAAACAAGCGACGCGCCTCCGTCGCTGTCACGACCGCCACGCGCGGCGTGTGCTCGCTCTCATCCCACGTGAAATCGCGGCCGCGCTCGAAAGGCACCGAGACCGTCGCGAAAAATCCTGGCGATACCATTTCCACCATGGCGGTGGGATCGCCCGCGCTGGCGGCCACGCTTGTGGAGGCCACGCGCTCGCGGTCCTGATTGTCCGCGCCCAACATCAATGTGCGAGTGGTGAACCCGACGGCTGCAACCCCTGGCACGGCCGTGAGGCTCTCGACGAGCTCGCGCGCGTGAAGACGGTCGTTTGGATCGGGCGGCAGACCCGGGCGCGGCGACAGACTCGCCTCGAGGACGCCGCGCAAGTCGAAACCCGTCGGCATCTGCCGGAGATTGACCAGCGTTCTGATGAAGAGCCCCGCGCCCGCGAGCAGGACGAGCGAGAGCGCGATCTCGGCGGCCAGGAGGCCGCGCTCCCATCGCGACGTCGACCGCACGACCGTGCGAATGTTCGCGTTGGCGCCCGCAGCCCCATGCCGGCTCGCCAGCCAGGCGGGCGCCAGTCCCGCGGCGAGGCTCACTGCCGCGAGGGTCGCCACCGAGAGTGCCAGGACCCGCCAGTCGGGCGCCAGCGACATCGGCAGCGCGGCGTCGGTCGGCCAGAACAGCGTGAGCATGTGTGGTGTTGCGGCTGTCACGAACGGCAGCCCGGCCAGCGTGCCCAACAGTGTGAGCAGCGCAGCTTCGGCGAGCAACTGGCGAACCAGGTCGCCCCGTGACGCGCCGAGCGCGACACGCACGCGGAACTCCGCCTCACGCGCCGCGGCGCCGGCGAGTAACGTGCCCGCCAGGTTGACGCCCGCGATGACGAGCATCCACAGCGTCAGACCGACGAGCAGCGTCAGCGACCCCGCATAGCGGGTCCGCAGAAACGAGAAGCCGTTGCGCGCGGAGTCGACGTCCAGGCGCCTCGCGAGGTACGCGCTTCGCTGAGCCGAGGAAACATCCGGCGGCACCGCGTCCGCAATCACGCCCGGCCAGATGGCCGAGAAGTTCGCCCGCGCGGTGGCGATCGTGGTGTCATCGCGCAAGCGTCCGAGCACAGAGAAGAGCACGGGCTCCGAAGGCGTGCCTTCAATCAGGTTGTAGCTGGAGGGGAGCAGCACGACGTCGGCGCGGTTCTCGAGTTGCAGCCCCTCGTACGACTCGGGCGCGACGCCAACGATCGACACGGGCGTGCCTTCAAGACTGATGCGCCGGCCCAGCACGGCAGGATCGCCCGACAGCCGTCGGCGCCAGAAATGATCGGTCACGACGACGACGGGATGTCCCTCGTCGGCTGGCTCGAGGAACCGACCGATCTCCGGGCGCAGGCCGAGCGTCTCCAGGAATCCAGGCCCGCCGATCTCCCATCCTCCGGAGAACTGTTCTGACTCGACGGTGATCCGTACGGGTCCACCTCCGGCATATCCGGACATCGCTGCCAGCGAGCTCTGCCGGTCGGCCAGCGCCTGGACCATCCGCGGGGTGAGCCCGTGCTGGGTGCCGTTCGGTTCGGATTCGGTGACGGAGACGAGCTGGCTCGCCGCGGGCACGCGCAGCGGGCGCAGGAGCAGCGCGTTCAGCAGACTGAAGAACGCCGTGTTCGCGCCTGTGCCGATGGCAAGAGTGAGAACGGCGACGAGCGTCAGGATCGGCCGTCGCCGAAGTTGACGCCACGCGTCGCGGATATCGCGAGTCATCCACGTCCTCTGTGAGGTGCCGGCAGGCCCGGCCATTCCATGCCGTCTGGCGTTACTTGATGGTCGGCGGGACGATCTGGATGACGGTCTTGAAGCGCGTTTCCTTCGTGCCGTCCACGAACAGGTAGCCGTCCTGGTTGTTCCAGGTGTAGTCCTTCACCACCACGCCCGGCTGGAAGGTCATGGTGTCTTCCTGGAACTTGCCGGTATCGAACTGCTGCATGGCCGGCGCCTTGAACAGCTCGCGCCCGCTCTGCTTCAGGACGTTCTTGTAGTAGGCGACGATGTCTGCGTACGCAGCGTTGGTGCCGAAGACGTAGAGGCGCTGTCCCTGCCCGCCGTCGAACGACTCTAGGAACGTCGCGCCGGGATACACGGGCGCGCCGAGAGTGACGCCGGGCGGCAGGCCCGCGGGAAGGGGCGCCACGGGGGCGGCGGGTGACTGCGGCGCGGGATCCGACGCGGCCGTCGTCTTGGGAGGCGCGCTGGTGCCCGCACCCGGAAACGGGCGCGGCACGGGCGTCTGCGCGGGCGGCGGCGTTTGCGCCCAACCGGCGTATGACGTCGTCGAGAGTGCCGCCGACGCGACGGCGACGCCAACGACCAGGGCCAACGTTCTCATCTGCACCTCTGGCTATTATAGGACCGTGGATGCCATCCATTCGGTCTGCACGCGCGAGCGCGAATGGCTCGTCGATTTCGTGCGCGAGTTGGTGGCGTACGAGTCGCCGAGCACCGACCGCGCGCCGCTCGACGCGTGCGGCGCCTTCCTCGCGGCGCGATTGGCGGCTGCGGGCGCCAGCGTCGAGCGCGTCGAGGCGGAAGGCACCGCGGATCACGTGCTGGCGCGCTGGCCGGGCGACGGTCCGCGCGTCCTGCTCGTCGGGCACTACGACACGGTGTGGCCCGTCGGACAAATCGAGCGCATGCCGATCCGCGAGGCGGAGGGCAAGTTGTACGGACCCGGCGTGCTGGACATGAAGGGCGGGCCTCGGCATCGGGACCCTCGCTGCGCGCGCCCTTACGGAGACCGTGCCGGCCGCGGGGCGGCCGGACGTGTGGCTGCTCGTGACGTCGGACGAAGAGATCGGCAGCCACGCGTCGCGCGAGACGATCGAAGAGCTTGCGTTGGCCAGCGCCGCCGTGCTGGTGCTGGAGCCGGCGCTTCCGGGTGGCGCCGTGAAGACCGCGCGCAAGGGCGTCGGCGAGTTCGTCGTGACGGCCCATGGCGTGTCCGCGCACGCGGGCGCGAATCCGGGCGCCGGCGCCAGCGCGATTCACGAGCTGGCGCGCGCGATCACGACGGTGGAGAGCTGGAACGACGCGTCACGCGGCGTGACCGTCAACGTCGGCGTCGTGCAGGGCGGCCTTCGCTCGAACGTCGTGGCCGAGGAGGCGCACGCGCTCGTGGACGTGCGCATCGCACGACTCGACGATGGGCGGCGCGTCGAGCATGCGTTTGCGCAGCTGCGTGCCGAGAACCCGCGCGTGCGGCTGGAGATCACCGGTCGAATCAACCGGCCTCCGATGGAGCGCACGGCCGGCGTCGCGCGGCTGTACGCGCTGGCACGCGACGTCGCGCGCGGTCTCGGCGAGGACTTGGCTGAAGGATCCACCGGCGGCGCGTCGGACGGGAACTTCACGGCGGCGCTCGGCGTCCCAACGTTGGATGGGCTCGGCGCGACGGGCGACGGCCCGCACGCGATCGATGAGCACGTGATCATCAAGGATCTCGCCGATCGCGCGATGCTCGTCGCGGGTCTGCTGGCTCGCCTCGGCGACGTGCGATAATCAATCATCCATGGTCGCGGCAGTCGCCGCGCCTTCACCGCCTATGTCAAGCACACTCAAGACCGCGTTGTTGCTCGGCGCCATGACGGCGCTCGTGATCGTCCTCGGTGGCGCCATCGGCGGCCAGACCGGCGTCGTGATCGCGTTCGTCATCGCGATGCTCATGAACGTCGGCAGCTACTGGTTCTCCGACAAGCTCGTGCTGCGCATGTATCGCGCGCAGGAAGTCGGACCGGACCATCCGCTCGCGCGCATCGTCGCGCGGCTGGCGCAGAAGGCCGGCCTGCCGATGCCGCGCTGCTACGTGATTCCGGACATGTCGCCCAACGCCTTCGCCACGGGGCGCAATCCGCAGCATTCGGCGGTGGCCGCGACCGAAGGCATTCTCCGCCTGTTGTCCGAAGACGAGCTCGAAGGCGTGCTCGCGCACGAGTTGTCGCACGTCAAACACCGCGACATCCTGATCAGCACGGTCGCCGCGACGATGGCGGCGGCGATCATGTTTCTGGCGTACATGGCGCGGTGGGGCGCGATTTTCGGCGGCGTCGGATCGAGCGACGATCGGCGCGGCGGCACGAGTCCCCTCGTGATGCTGGCCATGGCGATCCTCGCGCCGTTTGCCGCGATGCTGATTCAAATGGCGGTCTCGCGGCAGCGCGAGTACGCCGGCGGATCGGGGAGGCGCGATGCTCGTCGGGTCGCCCATGGGCCTGGCCAACGCGCTCCGGCGCATCGAGTCGGGCACGAAGCAGATCCCGATGGACGGCGCGACGCCGGCGACCGCGCATCTGTTCATCATGAATCCGTTCAGCGCGCAGGGCCTGATGTCCCTGTTTCAGACCCATCCGCCGACCGACGCCCGCATCAAGGCGCTGATGGAGATGCGGCCCGGCCTGTAGCGCCCACGCGCGCGGCCGTCGCCTTGACGGCCGTCAGGATCTCGCTCACGTATCCTTTCGGCGCGTACCCGCGCGGGTAGAGGCGCGCGTAGCCGTCGACCAGCTGCGGGTACTCTCGTCCGAGAAACGCGAAGAAATGCTCGCGCACGCCTTCCTCGAGGTGCGCGACGTTGGCGCCGACGAATCGCGCCCCCGCCTGGGCGATCGCCTCCAGTGTTCGCTCCACGCTCGACCGCAGCGTCGTGATGCCGGGCACGAGCGGCATCATCAGCACGCCCGCGTCGATGCCCGCGTCGGTGAGTTGGCGCACGGCCCGCAGTCGTTGCGGCGGCGAGGCCGTCCCGGGCTCGAGCTTCGACCACGCGGTCTCGTCCACCGAGGGCACGCTCATGTAGACATGGCAGCCGGCGTGCCGCGTCGCGTCGGCGAGCACGGCGATGTCGCGCACGACCATCGGTCCCTTGGTCGTGATGCTGAACGGCGTACGCGACGCCGTGAGGATCTCGATCGCCCGGTGCGTGAGCCGGTAGTGCCCTTCGATCGGCTGGTACGGGTCGGTCGCCGTGCCAACCGCCACGCTCTCGTGCGCCCACGTGCGGCGCGTCACTTCTTTCGCGAGGACCTCGGGCAGGTTCGTCTTGACGAAGATCAGGCTCGAGAACTCGTCGCCGGCGCCCAGCTCGAGGTGCCGCTGGTACTTGCGCGCGTAGCAGTACTCGCAGGCATGCGTGCAGCCCCGGTACGGATTGAGCGCCCAGCGGAAGGGCATGCCGACCGCCTGGGTGAGCGCCGACTTGACGTGCACTTCCTGATAGCGCGCCTCGTCAGCGCGCCGGCGCGCGTCGGGCAGCCCGTCCAGGCCGGCGGTCTTGATGGCTTGGGCGACATCCCGCAGCGACGGCCGGGTTTCCGCCGGCGGGAGAAGCGAGAGCTGGCAGCTCGCCATACTTTCGCTTTATTTTCGCCATCGGCGCCTGGCGGGTCAAGATCTTTCTCAGGATCCTTTCTTATGAGGTTTGGCGCCGGTATCCGCCCTCGTGGCGGCTTCGACCAGCCCTGCCGCGTCGATGGCGTCTGCGGCCACCCTGGCGACGATGGTGTTCGCCCCCTTGCGCATGTGCACGTCATCGCTGAAGTACTCGGCCGTCTTGGGTACCGCGCCCTCGAAATCCAGGAAAGGCACGTGCCGGCTCGCGGCGACCTCGCGGGCCGCGTCGTTGTACAGCTCCATGCCGCGCCGCATGCCGGGGAGCGACGGGTACGTGCCGTGGTCGGCGCACATCAGCGGGCCGAAGTAGAGCAGACGCTGATCGTCGGCGCTGAGGTCATCGCGATAGATGAACGGCTGCGACGCGGTGAAGATCGTGTGGCCGTCGGCCTGCACCGCGTGAATCAGGGCGTCGTAGTACTGCCGGAAGCTGCCGATGCTCCTGAACGGCGGGTTGTCGACGGCGCGCATCGTCGCCGCGACTTTGGCGACGTTCTCGGGATGACGGATGTCGAACGGGTTGGGCGCGCCGCCCAGCCACCGCCTGAACAGGTCCCAGGTCAGGAGCGCCGACGGTCGCCCGGCGAATTGGACTTGCGGCCCCTGGAAACGCGCGTACGGACCGAGGTAGTGCGAGTAGTCCGGCTTGTAGTCGCCGGTCGCGAGCCACGGGGGCGAGAAGCTGCGCGTGAGATCGTTGATGGCTTCGAAAAAGATGACGAGATCGGGCTGGTACTGCCGCACTTCGACTTCGTAACCGACGAGGTCGTGCGCCGTGGTGTACCAGGGCGCGCCCGCGTTCATGACCTCGATGGCGACGCCCGGGTGCCGTTCCCGCAGCAGTGTCTGCAGCAGGTACAGGTACGACTCGGCGTACGGGTTGGTGACGCCAAGAGTCGTGGAACCGCCCACCGCGAACACGCGGAAGGTCCCGGCTGGCTTGACGAGCTGAAGGTCGTCGCCGCGAAAGCCCTGGGCGTTGACGTGATCGACCGTCATGCCCGGGAGCACTTGCAGGAACGGATGCGGCGGGTGCCGCCGCACTTCCTGGTACAGCGACCAGGCGTTCGAGGTCTGCAGCACCAGCTCGGTGACGAGCAGCGCGAGGGCGACCGCGAGCAGCGTGAACACCGTCCGCGCGACGAGGCGCACGACGAACGGCGGCCGGTCGGTCATGCACCGGCGATTATAGCTGCGGCGTCAGAGCAGATACGCGAGCGCGAACCCGATCTGCGCGACGAACATCATGCGGTACATGTGCGCCCACGACACGTGGTTCTCGTCGATGGCCAGGTCTTCGGGCCGCTTCAGCATCAGGTAGCAGACGTAGAGCCCGTAGAACGTCATCAGCACGCCAAGCGCGTGGAGCAGGATCGCGTGGCCCGTCAAGATGCCGAGCCACGTGCCGAGGTTGATGAGCAGGAACGGCACGACGAACGACGGCGAGATCATCCAGGCCGCGCGGCGTACGCCGTACACGATGGGCAGCGTGCGGCAGCCGCCCAGGCGATCGCCTTCCATGTCGGCAAAGTCCTTGGTCGTGGACGCGCCGAGCAGGAAGAGGCCAAAGATGGATCCGATGAACCACGGCTCGACGCCGACGACCGTCTTGACCGCCGACCAGCCGGCGACCTTGAGCAGCACGCCGCGCGGGACGGCGATGGTGATGTTCGCCCACCAGCCGCGCTGCTTGGTCCGCAGCGGCGGCACCGAGTAGACGTAGGTCGCCATCATCGCGACGAGGACGATCCAGAAGCACTCGTGCCGTCCGTCCGGCGCGACCAGCCACGCGAGCACCAGCGTCAGCGCGTAGGTGATGTTCGTGAACGTCCACGCCTCGCGAAGCGTGAGCCGCCCGCTCGGGAGCGGACGACGGCCTTTGTTCACCCGATCGATCTCGAGGTCGTAGATTTGATTCAGGGCGTTGTTGCCGGCGTTGAAGATCATCGCCATCGCCGCGCCAATCGCTGCGGGCACGAGCAGGCCGGCGTGCCAGACCTCGCGCGGATGAGCGCCGACAGCCGTCAGCGCGCCCGACACGAATCCCAGCGCCGGCGCGATGAGCGTGAACGGCCGCGCGAGCTCGACGTAGAACCGGGCCTTCGACATGAGGCTACCGCATCACTCCGAGTGCGAGCGCCAGTCCCGCGCCGAGCAGCGAGTTCACGAAGTTCAGCGCGTTGTTGTCCAGAATACCCGGCGCCTCGAGCGTGGCACCGAGCGCGCCCTCGGCGAGCGACGCGATCGTCGAGGCGACGACCACGGCCGCCAGCAGGCCGACCGGGATCAGTCCGAACGCGGCGGCGAGCGCGCCAAGGGCCGCGGACGCGGCGATGCCCGCCAGCGTGCCTTCGAGCGAGACCGCGCCGGACGTCCCGGGCGCGACCCTGCGCCATCCGACGACCAGCCACGTCGTCTTGCCCCAGGCCTTGCCGACTTCGCTCGCGACCGTATCGGCCGACGCTGTCACCAGCGCCGCCACCATGGCGAGTCTGGGCAGAGTCGGGTCCGCCATGCCAAGGCTGACGATCGCCGCCCAGGCCGCCAAGCTGGTATTCGCGATGGCGTTGCCCGGTCCGCGCCGCCCGCCGCGTTCTTCGGCGATCCCGACGAGGGCCTTGCGCTTGAAGCCCGCTCGCGTGGCAACCGCGACCGCGACGAAGGCCACGATGAGCAGCGTCCAGCCCTGCCAGCCGGCGCCGAGGTAAATCGCCGTGCCGATCACCCAGCCGGTGACGGCGCCTGGCGTCGTCACGGCCCTGGCGCGCCATCCCAAGGAGGCCGCGAGCGTGTTCAGCGCGATCGCCGGGAGCAGCCGCCCCTGCACAACCGGCCCTGCCGCGGAGATTGCGTCCGCACTCACGAAGCTCAGGCTCCACATCGTGAGCGCCGCCACGGCGGGGACGGAGATGTTGTCGTTGAGACGGATCGGCGCGGTTTCGACGAAACCGGCGACGACCGCGGCCGCCGCCGGGGCCGCCACGAGCCACCACACGGGCGGCATCGCCCGGCCGCCGGTGGTCCAGACGGCCAATCCGATGGCCGCCGCGGAGGCACACACGATGAACGCGACCAGGCCGCCGGCCGACTTCGCCCGGTTCCACGCGAGCGGACGCGTGCGCACGTGTGCGCCGATGAGCGTCGCGAAACCGTCGCCCGCCGCGAGCACGCCCCACGACGCTGCGGCGATCTCCGGCCGCACGGGAAAAGCGAGCACGAGCGCGAGGACCGCCAGCGGATAGATGACGATGCCTGATTTCAGCGGCGCATCGAGATCGCCAGGACGGAAGACCTGCGGCGCCAGACGCGGCAGCAGGAAGAGGTTGAAGAGCACGGCGACGACTGCCAGGATCGCGGCCTGCCACCAGGTCAGCCATCGCAGCACGAGCGCGATCGCGCCGACCAGGATGTGGACGAGCTGCCGGGTGACTTCGCGGGAGCCGGACATGGCGGCGTCAGCCCGCGAGGCGGACCTGGCCGCGCCACCACTCGAGCGTGTCGCGGAGCGTGGCCTCGACGGGGATACGCGGCGACCACCCGAGCTCGGTGCGAATCCGCGTGGCGTCGCCCTGCATCACCGGCGTGTCGGAGGGCCGCAGCCGCTGCTCGTCCACTTCGATGCGCACGTCCACGGACGAGAGATGTCGCAGTTCGTCGAGCAGATCGGCGATGCGCCAGGCGCGCCCCGAGCAGATGTTGTACGCACGGCCGCGCGGCGCCGCTTCCATCAGCCGCTCGTACGCGGCGGCGACGTCCCGGACGTCCGTGAGATCGCGCCGCGCCTCGAGGTTGCCGACCGAGATGACGGGCGGCGCCAGGCCCGCTTCGAGGCGCGCGATTTGACGGGCGAAGCTCGACACGGCGTACTCGGGGCTCTGCCGCGGGCCGGCGTGGTTGAACGGACGGGCGACGACGACGTCGAGGCCGTCTTCAGCGGCGGCGCGCAGCGCAAGGTCATCGGCGGCCAGTTTGGAGAAACCGTACGGATTGACGGGCACGCGCGGCGCGTCCTCGTCGATGGGTTCGTCGCTGGCCTGGTAGATCTGCGCGGACGTCACCACCACGACGCGGCAGGGCAGGGCCAGCTCCCTCAGACTGTCGAGCAGGTGGTGCGTGCCGAGCGCGTTCGTTTCCAGATGCGCGACCACCGTCTGCCACGACGCGCCGACATGCGGCGCGCCGGCCAGGTGGTAGATCCGGGCCGGCTTGTCGGCATCGAGCGCCTCGCGGACGCGCCGGCGATCGAGCAGATCGACCGCCTGCCAGGCGGTGACGGTGGCGTGTTCGGGCGCGCGGCCGGAGGGCCGGTGCCAGCCGACGACTGGCGCGGCCGATCCCAGTCGATCCAGCAGATGGCCGCCGACGAACCCGGTGGCGCCGGTGACGAGCGTCGGCCCCCCAACCATGGCGTTACGTCGTCGCTCGGCCGCCGCCGTACTGCGCCTGGTAGTACGCGCGATACGCCGGGTCCTGCTCCTTGATCGGCCGCCACCACCACTCGTTGGCGCGGTACCACGCGACGGTCGAGGCCAAGCCATCGTCGAAGGCCACCGTCGGCTGCCACCCGAGGGCCCGCAGCTTCGACGTGTCGAGCGCGTAGCGCCGATCGTGGCCAAGCCGGTCGGCCACGGGCATGATGAGGCTGGCCGGCCGATCGACGAGCGACAGGATCTTGTGCGTCAGGTCGACGTTCTTCACTTCGTTGCCGCCGCCGATGTTGTAGACCTCGCCCGGCGCGCCCCGCTCGACGATCAGATCGATCGCGCGGCAGTGATCGTCCACGTGCAGCCAGTCGCGCACGTTCAGCCCGTCGCCGTAGAGCGGCAGCGGCTGCCGGTCGATGGCGTTCGTGATGAAGAGCGGGATCACCTTTTCCGGGAACTGGTGGGATCCGTAGTTGTTCGACGCGCGCGTGACGATGACGTTGACGCCGTAGGTGGCCCAGTAGCTGTAGGCGAGCCGGTCGGCGCCGGCCTTGCTCGCCGCGTACGGGTTGCGCGGCCGGAGCTCGTCGGTCTCCTTGCTGTGACCGCTGGGCACGCTGCCGTAGACCTCGTCGGTCGAGATCTGGATGAAGCGCCGCAGCCCGCGCGCCTCGCGCGCGGCTTCGAGCAGCACGAACGTGCCGAAGACGTCGGTGTGGATGAACTCGCCGGCGGCCTGGATGGAGCGATCGACGTGGGTCTCGGCCGCGAAGTGCACGACGAGCTCGGCCGCCTGCACGAGCGGCGCGGACACCGCGCGGTCCGCGATGTCGCCCTTCACGAAGCGGTGGCGCGGATGATTGGCGACGTCCTGCAGGTTCTCGAGCCGGCCGGCGTAGGTCAGCTTGTCGAGGGTCGTGATCGCCCAGTCGTCGTGCTGGGCGAGGGCCCAGCGGACGAAATTCGAGCCGATGAACCCGGCCCCGCCGGTGACGAGAACGTTCACCACCGGATGCCGACCTCCGAGTTGTCGCCCAGCATGAACCGGTAGGCCGCCGGCCGGACCGGCCGTCGGAAGATGCGCACGTTGCGGCCGATCAGGCTGTCCTCGATCCGGGTCGCCAGGTCGGTAATCTTGGCGCCCTCGAGCACGATGCTGTGCTCGATCTCGGTGTCGCGCAGCTCGACGTTGTCGCCGATCGACGTGAACGGCCCGATGTACGACCCGGAGACGTTGGCGTTGGCGCCGATGATCACCGGGCCGCGTACGACCGACCCCTCGATTGTCGTGCCTTTGCCGATAATCACCTTGCCCTCGATCCGGGAGGCCTCGTCTACGGTGCCTTCGACGTTCCGCGAGATCGTGTCCAGGATCAACCGGTTCGCCTCGAGCATGTCCTCGAGCTTGCCGGTGTCCTTCCACCAGCCCTGCACGATGTGCGGCCGGACCTCGAGACCGCGGTCGATGAGGTCCTGAATCGCCTCGGTGATCTCCAGCTCGTTGCGGAAGCTGGGCGTGATGCGCTTCACGGAGTCGAACACCGCGGGGCCGAACATGTACACGCCGACCAGCGCGAGATCGCTCCTGGGCGCCGTCGGCTTCTCCACGAGCCGCACGACCCGCCCGTGTTCGAGCTCCGCCACGCCGAACATCTGCGGGTCCGGCACGCGCGCCAGGAGGATTTGCGCGGCGGGCTTCTCCCGGTCGAACTCCTCGACAAACCGGGCGATGCTGTGGTTGAGCAGGTTGTCGCCCAGGTACATCACGAACGGCTCGTTCCCGAGGAACGGCTCGCTGATCAGCACCGCGTGCGCCAGCCCGCGCGGCGCGTCCTGCTCGATGTAGGTCACGCGCACGCCCCACGCCGATCCGTCGCCGACGGCCGCCCGAATCTCCGCCTGGGTGTCGCCGACGACGATGCCGATGTCGCGGATGCCGGCCTCCGCCAGCGCCTCGAGGCCGTAGAACAGCACCGGCTTGTTGGCGACCGGCACCAGTTGCTTGGCGTTGGTGTGGGTGATGGGACGCAGACGGGTGCCCTTCCCGCCGCTCAGGATGAGGCCCTTCATCGGCCGCTATTATCCCTTATCGCGTGGGCGACCCGAGCGGGTTGGAGAACGACCCGATGCCAGCCAGCGTGAACGAGATGCCGAAATGCCGGTTGGCCGTCGTGCTGCCCAGGCCCAGGTGCGTGATGTCCGCGCTCTGGTAGTCGAACTGGATGCCGCAACACTGGCTGTTGTAGTACACGACGAGCCGCCGCTGCAGCCACGTGCTGTGGTGGATGTCGTAGCTGAACGAGTAACGTCCCGCCGAAGCGGTTGTCCGACCGCTTGACCGTCGTCGAGAGGTTGAGGAAGTGATCGGCGAACCCCGGATCGTTGTATCCCGCCAGGCCGGGGATGACCCGGCGCTTGAGCCAGCCGCCCGTGACCTGCACGTTCTTCTGGCTCATCGTGCCCGAGGCGCTGTAGCTGCGCGGCACCTTGAACTGCGAGTCGATGTCGGTGACGAAGCGGCCGGTGATGGTCTGCGTCGGCATCGCGGCGACGGTGATCTGGATCGGCGAGAACGGCGTCGGCGGCGCCAGGCCGATCGTCTGGTAGTTCGGGTCGTACACCGAGGCCAGCGCGTTGCTGTAGTAGGTCTGGCCGATGTCCACCTGCAGGATCGGCATCGCCTGCGCGGGTCCGGCGCCGATCTTCCGCTTGGCGAGCAGGCGGTTGGTCACGCCGTAGGAGATCTGCGTCGTGCCGCCGACGATGTTGTCCGTGCCGTCGATCTGGACGACGCGGCTGCTGTCGTTGAACGGCGACACCCACTGGAACGACACGTTCGGCTCGATCAGGTGCTTGATCTTCTCGGCGTAGCCGTTGTTCGAGTTGAACACGCGCGAGAACACCGGACCGGTCATGCTCGTCTGCACGGTGAAGATCTGGCGGGTGAGGGGCGAGGCGATCTGGGCGCCCGTGGTCCGATCGACGCTCTCGAACCACTCGGTGAGGCGCCAGTTGGCCGTGGTCGTGGCGGTCAGAAACGGCAGGGTGCTGAGCGGCACGCGCACCTGCGGGCCGCCGTCGAGGCGCCACAGGCTGTGATCGGTCAGCGGGTCGTTCGTATCATCCTGCCGGACCAGGTAGGCGACCTCGCCGCCGGCGCCGAAGTACACGCGGGACGTGCCGAGGCGCTTCTGCGTGATGCCCAGCGTCGCGCGCGGCAGGTAGCCGCGCCGTGAGGCGCTCGAGAGCGTGTTGTAGTAGTCGTTCTGCTGGAACGTCGCGTTGATCTGGAGCCGCTGCACCGCGCCCGACAGCGTCGCGTTCACCGTGCGCGTGCGCTGCGAGATGTCCATGATGTCCTGCTGGTACAGCTGCTGCGTCGTCGCGTCGTTGAAGTAATCGACGTTGGCGAGCAGCCGGAAGTTGTGGGGCATCGCCTCGTTGACGTTGGCGCTGATGTTGTACGACCGGTGCGCCGGCGAGAGCACGGTGCCGTCGTCGGCCAGCAGGTCGCTGCCGTTGATCACGTTGAACTTCGCCTCACCGCCCGAGCCCGGCGCGTTGACGTAGCGATACTGGGTGCCGACGCTGTTGCCGCCCTTCTTGAAGTACGTGTGGTAGAGGGTCGCGTCCTGGCTGCGGTCGATCGCCCAGAAGAAGGCGTTCGACAGCGTGAAGCCGCCCGCCGTCGACGAGCCGTACTTGGGCATGAGGAAGCCGGTCGCCCGATTCTCCTTGTTGATGGGGTAGTACATGATCGGGACGTAGAACATCGGCACGTCCTTCACGCGCAGGACGGCGTTCTTGAGCACCACGTGTTTGTCGAGCGTGACCGAGCCGGTGGATCCGCCCATGTCCCACCGGGGCGTCGCCTGCACGCACGACGTGAAGCCGCCGTCGACCAGCCGGTAGCTCCGGTCGCCGGTCTTGATGAGCTCGTCCCCCCAGAAGTACATGTCGGGCTCGAGGCCGCTGAACAGGGCCTGGTCCGCCGGCTTGCCCTGGATCTCGGTGTACCCCGACGCCTCGTAGAAGGTGCCGAGATGCGTGATGCGGTTGACGATCGCGTGATCGGCCGAGATGCGCACGCCCGGCTGCACGAACAGCACGTGTCCCGTGATCGCGACGGTCTCCTCGTCGTCGCGCCACTCGATGTGGTCCGCGAAGATTTGCATGTCGTCGCAGTCGATGCGCACGTCGCCGTTCAGCACGTTCTTGAAGACGCGCGGCTCGCCAGGCTTGGGATCGCCCACCAACTCGTGGGTCGCGGGGTCGTCCTGCCGGGCGCTGAAGTTCTTCTTGCAGCTGGACAGCGCCGACCCGCTCTGCGCGTACGCAGCGGCCGGCACCAGCAGACCTGCGGCGAGTGTGAGCGAGAGTGACGGCGCGAACCATCAGGCGTCAGTCGCAGGCGGCGGTGGCGTCGTCGAAGAATACCAGAGATTCGCGCGCGCTTCGCCGGCCAGATAGAGCGATCCGGCGACGACAATCGGGTCACCGAGCGGGCATGCGGCCTCGAGGGCGGCGAGCGGCGACGCGAACTCGCGCCGCGGCACGTCGGGCGCGACGCGCGCGGCGACGTCCGCGAGATCGGCCGGGCGCGCGGCGCGCGCGCTCGACGCCGCCGTGAACACGAAATGCGACGCCGCCGGCGCCAGCGCCGTCAGCATCTCGTCGATCTTCTTGTCGCGCATGATGCCCACCACCATCGGCGACCGTCGTTGATACGTTTCGAGAAGATAGGACGCGAGCGACCGCGCGCCGGCCGGGTTGTGCGCGGCGTCGATGACGACCGTGCGCCCGCGCCAGGACACGTACTCGAGGCGCGCGGGCCACTCGACGTCGGTGAGCGCCGCCACGACGGCCTCGGGCGGCACCGTGAGCCGGTCCGCTGCCGTCAGCTCTTCGAGCAGCCGGACGGCCGTGATTGCGTTGTCCACCTGGTGTCGCCCGCGGAGCGCGAGCCGGGCCTCGGGATAGCGGGCGCGAGGCGTCCGGAGCGACAGTCGCGCCCGGCCCTCATCCATCGTCCAGCGCGCCTCCACTCCCGACGGAGCGTGCACGAGCGTCGTGCCGGCCCGCGCGGCCGCCTGCTCCAGCACGGCCACGACCGCAGGCGGATTCGCGCCGGCGACGACAACGGCGCCGGGCTTGATCACGCCGGCCTTTTCCGCGGCAATCTGCTCGATCGTCGAGCCGAGATATTCCTGGTGATCGAGGTCGATGGCCGTGATGGCGACGCCAACGGGCGAGACGACGTTGGTCGCGTCGAGCCGGCCGCCCAGACCAACTTCGAGGACCGCGACGTCCACGCGCTCGTCACGGAAGACGTCGAAAGCCAGTGCGGTCGTCGCTTCGAAGAAGGTCGGCGGGTAGGCCAGGGCGGACGCCGCCGCGCGGACGCGCTCCGCAACCGCATCGAGCTGCGACGGACCGATCGGCCGGCCGTCGATCGCAAAGCGCTCCTCGAGATCGACGAGGTGGGGCGAGGTGTAGCGGCCCGTGCGGTAGCCCGCCGCGCGCAGGCCGCGCTCGAGCATCGCCGTCACCGACCCCTTGCCGTTGGTGCCCGCGACGATGAGGCTGGGATACGCGCGTTCGGGTGCGCCCAGTCGGACGACGAGCGTGCGAATCTGATCGAGCCCGAGCTTGATGCCAATCTGCTCGAGCGACAGCAGGTAGTCGCGGGAAGACACGGGCGTCGGGGCGGTCAGGACCCCGCAGCTTCGGCCGGCTCGCTCTCGCTCTGGGGTGCCGGCGTCGCGCGCACGGGCACCGGCGCCGGCAACCCGAGCATGATCCGCAGCGTCCGCGCCAGCAGGGGCTTCAGCTCGCGCCGATCGATGACGACATCGAGGAAACCCTTTTCGAGCAGGAACTCGCTGCGCTGAAAGCCCTCCGGGAGCTTTTGACGGATGGTCTGCTCGATGACGCGCGGCCCGGCAAAGCCGATGAGCGCCTTCGGCTCGGCGATGTTGAGATCGCCCAGCATCGCGAAGCTCGCCGTGACGCCGCCCGTCGTCGGATCGGCGAGGATCGCGATGTACGGCAGTCCCGCGCGATCGAGCCGGCCGAGCGCCGCGCTGATCTTGGCCATCTGCATCAGCGACAGCGCGCCCTCCATCATGCGCGCGCCGCCCGAGCACGAGACGACGACGAACGGCGCGCGCGTCTCGAGCGCCAGTTCGGCGCCGCGCGTGATCTTCTCGCCCACGACCACGCCCATGCTGCCGCCGATGAAGCCGTACTCCATCGCCGCGATCACGACTGGCACGTCGTCGAGCGTGCCGCTGCCGACGATCACCGCATCGCGCGTGCCGCCGGCCTTCGCGGCCGACGCCAGGCGATCCTTGTACGGCTTGGTATCGGTGAACTTCAGCGGATCAATCGAGCGCAGGCCGGGAGAGTGCTCCGTGTAGACGCCGGCGTCGAACAGCATCTTCAGCCGTTCGTTGGCCGTCATCCGGAAGTGGTGCGCGCATTTCGGGCAGACCTGCAGGTTGGCCGCGAGATCTTTGTTGTAGATCGCCCGGCTGCACGCCGGGCACTTGACCCACAGGCCCTCCGGCACCCGGCTCGCCTTGTCCGGGGCGGCCATGGGCTTGCGGGCCTTCTTGAACCACGCCACGTCCGCACTTTACTTCAAAAGGGAAATGCGTGAATTGGTGAAGGGGGGGCATGGGGGAAATCCCGTCCCGGGTGTCGAGCCGCTCGGTCTCGATGATGGCCCCACGCGTTTCCAATCCCCGGCCGGCGCGCCCTCTCAGCTGACATTCCTCCATTCACTCATTCACTAAGTCGCTCATTCACTAAGGTCACTAAGTCTGCCCAGTCCTCGGCACGTAGTACTGGGTGCCGCGTCCCATCGACTTGATCTGCCGCAGCAGATCGCTGATGGCGTCGTCGCCCCAGCTGAGATCGAACTGCGATGTCTCGACGACCAGCAGCGGCGTGGCCGTGTAGTGGAAGAAGAAATGGTTGTAGGCCTCGTTGAGCTCCGTCAGGTAGTCGTCGCTCGGTGACGGCTCCTCGACGTCCGCCCGTCTCGCGCGCTCCCGCACGCGCTTCCTGAGCAGATCCGTCGGGGCTTGCAGGTAGATCACCAGGTCGGGCGCCGGCACGTCGCGCGACACCAGATCGAACAGCCGCTGGTAGATGAACAGTTCGTTGTCGTCGAGATTCAGGAACGCGTAGATCCGGTCGCGCTCGAAGAGATAGTCGCAGACCGTTGTCTGGTTGAACAGATCGCCCTGGCGGAGCTTCAGCTGCTGGCGGTGGCGGGCCAGCGTGAAGAAGAGCTGCGATTGAAATGCCGCACCCGCGCGGCCGCCGTAGAAGTCGTTCAGGAACGGGTTGTCTCGGTCATCGGTGACGACCGTGGCATCGAGCCGCGCGCCAAGCCGTTCTGCGAGCGCGGACTTGCCGAGCCCGATCGGACCTTCGATTGCCAGATAGCGAAAGTCCACGGTGGGCGAACTATAGCCGAGACAAAGTGCCGGGTGCTACGTGCTGGGTGCTGCGTGCGGTGCCAGGTGCCGGGTCGGACCTCGGACTGCGGACCTTGGACCTCGGCCCCTGGACCTCGGACCTTGGACTTTGAACTCTGGACCTTGACCCGTGAACCTGCCCTTCCGCTCGTCCGCGATAGGATCGCCAGGATGCGCCTCGAGCACGTCCGCCTCTTCGACGTCCGGCTGCCGCTCGTTCGCGCCTTCGAGACGAGCTTCGGACGCATCGACGCGCGCGAGTTCCTGTTGGTGGCCGTCGACGCCGGCGGCGCCACGGGCTGGGGCGAGTGCGTCGCCGACGTCGATCCGTTCTACAGCGAAGAGACGACGACCACCGCCTGGTACGTCATGTCTTCGGTGCTGATCCCCGCGATGCTGGCGCGGCCGGTCACGCATGCGCGCGAAGTCTCGGCGTGCTGGACGCGCGTGCGCGGTCATCGGATGGCGAAGGCCGCGCTCGAAATGGCCGTGTGGGACCTGCAGGCCCGGCTCGAGGGCCGGCCGCTCTGCGCGCTGCTCGGCGCCTCGCCGCGGCCGATCGCGGCCGGGGTCTCGATCGGCATCCAGCCGTCCCTCGAGGCGCTCGTCGACCGCGTGCACGCGGAGCGCGCAGATGGCTACCAGCGCATCAAAATCAAGATCAAGCCGGGCTGGGATGCCGCGCCCGTCGAGGCCATCCGGCGCGAGTTCGGCGGCATTCCACTGATGGTCGATGCCAACGCCGCGTACACCGCGGACGCCGCGTCCACGCTCGGAGCGCTCGACGCCTTCGATTTGATGATGATCGAGCAGCCGCTGGACTACGATGATCTCGTGGATCACGCGAGGCTGCAGTCCTCGATCCGGACGCCGATCTGTCTCGACGAGTCGATCACCGGACCGAAAGCGGCGGCCGACGCACTGGCGTTGCGCGCGTGCCGCATCATCAACATCAAACCCGGCCGGATGGGCGGGTTCGGCCCGTCGCTCGCGGTGCACGACCTCGCGCGAGCGCACGGCGTGCCGGTATGGCACGGCGGCATGCTCGAAAGCGGCGTGGGACGCGCGCACAACCTGCACCTCTCCACGCTGCCCGGCTTCACGTTGCCGGGCGACGTCGCCGCCAGTCGCCGGTATTTCGTGCCGGACCTGATCGATCCGCCAATCGAGGTGTCTCCCCAGGGCTTCATCGACGTGCCGTCCGGGCCCGGCATCGGCGTCGAGCCGGTCGCCGAGCGACTGGACCAGGCGACGCGCCGTCGCGAAAGGTTTCCCGCGTGAGATTGGACTCCCGTTGCTGGCCAGGCCGTGGAGTGCTGGCGCTCGTCGCCGCGCTCACCGCCGGCGCCTGCAAGCACCCGGCGCCGGTGCCGCTGCCGCCGCCAGAGCCGCCGCGCCCGGTCGTGCCGCTCGACAGGAAGGTCGGCTGGATTCTCCGGCTGGAAGCGGAGCGCGTCCTCCGCGACCAGCAGCCCGGCGAGTCGCGGCGCGAGACGCTGCAGATGTCCGGCCCACGCGTGCTGCTTGGCGCGATCACGCCGGACCTCGAGGCCCTCGCACTCGATTCGGACGCGGCGGTGCGTCGCCGCGCCATGCTGGCCATCGGGCGCGCCGGCGTCGCCGACGGCGCCGCGTCGCTCATCGGCGGCCTCGAGGACACCGACGCCGGCGTGCGCGAATACGCGGCCTTTGGTCTCGGCCTGCTCGCCAGTCCCGCGGGCATCGACCCGCTCCTAGCCGCCCTCGCGGACCGCTCGCCGATGGTTCACGCGCGGGCCGCCGAGGCCCTCGGCCTGATTGGCGACACCCGGGCCGCGACGGCAATTGCCGACGCCGCGACCGGCTGCCGCCAGACCCTCGCGGCAATCCAGCCCGACGACGAAGAGGACCCGAAAACGCCTGACATCGAGGTGTGTCGGCTGTCGCTGTTCGCGCTGGTGCGTCTCCGCCAGTTCGACGCGCTGGCGCGCGTCGCCCTCGACGAGCAGGGGCAGCCCATCTCGCGGTGGTGGCCCGTCGCCTACGCACTCCAGCGCATCAATGACAAGCGCGCGGTGCCGGCGCTGCTGACCCTCAGCTCGAGCGCAGGCGTCTACACGCCCGCGTTCGCGATGCGCGGGCTGGCCGACGCCAGGGAGCCAGGGGTCGTGCCGCTGGCGCTGGCCGTCGCCGCCCGGGAGACGGCGGACGTCCGCCTGCGCGTGGCCGCCGTGCGCGCGCTCGGCCTGGTCGGCGGGTCGAACGCCGTCGTCCCGCTCGCGCACCTGCTGGACCTCGCCTCGACGCCGCGCAACCTCGCGCTCGAGGTCGTGACCGCGCTCGGCACGATTGGCGACCCGCGGGCGTTCGATCCGCTGCTCGACGAGCTGACCGACCCATGGGCCTCGATGCGCTCGGCGGCATTCGCCGCCGCGGCCAAGTGCAATCCGACCGGCTTCCTCCTGATCGTCTCGAGCTTCGATCGCGACCGCGACTGGTCCGTGCGCGCCTCGCTCGCGACGACGCTGTCCACGCTGCCGGCGGATCGCGTGCGCACCGCCATCGAGGATCTGACCGTGGACGCCGATGCGCGCGTGCGCGGCCCGGCGCTCGAGGCCCTCGTGCACATCGGGGCGCCCGACCTGTCCAAGCGGCTGTTCGACGCGCTCGAGGCGCCCGACTTCGTCGTGCGGGCCACCGCCGCCCGGCTCGTGGGCGAAACGCGGCTGGTCGAAGGGCCGCCGCGCCTGCGCACCGCGTTCGCTCGGGCGGCGAGCGATGCCTCCTACGTCGCGCGCGAAGCCGCGCTCGTCGCGCTGGCGAAGTACGGCGCCGCGGAAGCCTCCGATGTGCTCCACGAGGCCCTCGGCGACAAGGAGTGGGCGATTCGCCTCCGCGCGGCACAGCTCCTCCGACAGCTCGGCGAGAGGGACGTCGTGGCGCCGCGGCCGGCACCCCTGCGCGAGTCGGCGGACGTGTTCGAGTCGGCCGCGCTGCTGCACCCGGCGTACTCCCCACACGCCTTCATCGAGACCCGTCTCGGCACGATCGAGGTGGAGCTGAATGTCGTCGAGTCTCCGCTGACCACCCGGAACTTCGTGGAGCTGGCGCGGTCCGGCTTCTTCAACGGGGTGCTCGTCCATCGCCTGGTGCCCAACTTCGTGCTGCAGGCGGGCGATCCTCGGGGCGACGGCGAGGGCGGGCCGGGTACACGATTCGCGACGAGCTCAGTCCGCTGCCATATCTGCGGGGGACGATGGGGATGGCGCTGGCGGGGCCGGACACGGGCGGCAGCCAGTTCTTCCTGACGCTGTCACCGCAGCCGCACCTGGACGGCAGGTACACGGTGTTCGGTCGCGTCGTGCAGGGGCAGGCGATTCTGGACCAGATTTCGCAGTGGGACGCGATCGAGCGGGTGAGGATCTGGGACGGCGTGGTGTTGCGATGAAATAAAAAGGGGGTGATCGTCGCCCCCTTTCTCTTACGGGTCGGGCAGGTCTAGCGCTTCTTGCCGCCCTTCTTCTTCCCGCCCTTGGCCATCTTCTTCGCCATTGTGGTCTGTCCCTCCCTTCGCCGTGGCGTTCTGCGTCGGCTCTCATCTGCGACGCGGCATCGCGTCCTTTCGGCACGCCCGATCCACGCGCAGCGCCGTCGCACTCGGCAGACGCTTCACGCGTCTGCGACGTCAACAAAAAAGGGCGCGCCACGTATGCGGCGCACCCTCAATCTTTCACCGGCCGTCGCGCGATCGCTCGCGCATCGAGAACGCTATCGGATCGCTCACGCGACGTCTGTCGTGAATCGTTCTCACGTAGATGTAGATTATGGATGGACGCAAAACACTGTCAAGCACAAAGTGCACCACGGTGTCAAAAACTTTCCGCGAGGTGCGCGGGTCAGAACGCCGTCGTCTTCGAGTTCCTGCTTCTCCGCGTGGCGCGCGAGCGCGAGGGCGATCAGCCGATCGACGAGCGACGGGTAGTCGAGGCCGGTGGCGCCCCACAGCTTCGAGAACATGCTGATCGTCGTGAAGCCGGGGATCGTGTTGATCTCGTTGATGAACAGCTCGCCGGTCGTGCGGCTGAGCAGGAAGTCCACGCGCGCGAATCCCGGCGCCGTCGATCGCGTGGAAGGCGACGACCGCCTGGCGCCGGACCTCGCGCGTCGTGGCGTCGTCGAGTCGCGCCGGGATCTCGTGCGCGGACGCCGGCGTCGAGGTACTTCGCCTCGTAGTCGTAGAACTCGCGTGACGGCACGATCTCGCCGGGCACCGACGCCTCGGCCTCGTCGTTGCCGAGGACGCGCAAGCTCGATCTCCCGCGCGTCGGGCACCGCCGCCTCCACCACGATCTTTCGATCGATAGGCCGCCGCGAGATCGAGCGCGGCCGCCAGCTCGTCCCGGCCGTGCACTTTGGAGATGCCGACGCTCGACCCGAGGTTGGCGGGCTTCACGAACAGCGGAAAACCCAGGCGTTTTTCGATGTTTTCGGCCACCGCCGCGCGGCCTCGTGCGCCAGTCGCGGCGCAGCACCGTGACCCAGTCGGCCACACGAAGGCCGCCCGACTGGAAGAGCACCTTCATCACGGCCTTGTCCATGCCGACGGCCGAGGCCAGCACGCCGCACCCGACGTAGGCGACGTTCGGCGAGCTCGAGCAGTCCCTGGATCGTGCCGTCCTCGCCGTACGGGCCGTGCAGCACGGGGAAGATGACGTCGAGCGACAGCCCCGTGACGGCCGCGGCCGCTTCCGCTTCGTCCGCTCTCGCCGAGCGGCGGTCCACCAGGACGAGCGTTTCGTCGCCCGGGCGCGGCGGCAGGAAGACCTCGCGGCCGCCGCGCGCGCGCGTCGCGTCGTTGCGCATCTGATCGATCACCTCGGCGGCGGAGGCGGCGGAAGGCGGACGATCGGCGAGCACGCCAGCGCCCGTCCTTGTCGATGCGGATGGCGATGGGCTCGTACCGTTTCCGGTCGAGGTTGGCGAACACCGCCGCCGCCGATGCCAGCGAGACTTCGTGCTCGCCCGACCGGCCGCCGTAGAGCACGCCTACACGAAGTCGCTTCACACGAGTGGACCGCCTCGCCGCCGTCTCGGTCCCAGCGGCGGGAGTCATTATAGGCTAAGCGTCCGTGAGCGCCGGGTTCGCCTTTCGACGTGCTGGCTCGCCACGGCGCCGCGCGCCGCGGCCGGCTCCGCCTCGCGCACGGCGACGTCGACACGCCGGCGTTCATGCCAGTCGGCACGCGCGGCGCGGTGCACGGCGTCACGTTCGAGTCGCTCGAGGCGCTCGGCGCGGACATCATGCTCGCCAACACGTATCACCTGCACCTGCGGCCCGGCGACGAGCTCGTCGCGCGCCGCGGCGGGCTCCACGCGTTCATGCGGGTGGACGCGTCCGATCCTGACCGACTCGGGCGGCTATCAGGTCTTCAGCCTCGCCGCGCGCCGCACGCTTGGCGAGGACGGCGTCGTCTTTCACTCGCATCTCGACGGCGCGCGACATCTGCTGACGCCGGAGTCGCGCGGTCGACATCCAGGCGCGGCTCGGCTCCGACGTCGCGATGATGCTCGACGAGTGCCCGAGCTGGCCGGCGACGCCCGAGACGCTCGGCGCAGCCGTGGACGCGGACGCTGCGATGGGCGCGCCGCGGGCGCGACCGGTTTCTGGCGCTGTCAGCGACAGGCGATCGCGACGTGCCCACGGCCGACGCCGGGCCAGGCGCAGTTCGGGATCGTGCAGGGCGGCACCGACCTGGCGATGCGCGACCGCAGCGTTGCGGGCACGCTGGCGGTCGGCTTCGAGGCCTACGCCATCGGCGGCCTGTCGGTGGGCGAGCCCGTGCGATGCCATGTACGACGTCGTCGCGCACACGGCGCGCCCAGTTGCCCGAGCGACCGGCCGCGGTACCTGATGGGGACGGGCATGCCCGACGACCTGGTCGAGAGCGTCGCGCGGGGGATCGACCTGTTCGACTGCGTCCTGCCGACGCGCAACGCGCGCAACGGGCAGCTGTTCACGCGGACCGGGCCGATTTCCATCAAGAACGCCCGGTACGCCGAGGACGACCGGCCCATCGATCCCGAGTGCGCCTGCCCGACCTGCCGCCGGCACTCCCGGGCCTATTTGCGCTATCTTTTTGTGGCGGGCGAGATGACCGCCGCCACCCTTAACACGTTGCACAATCTGCACTTTTACCTTGACACGATGCGGCAGATTAGGGAGGCTATTGAGTTCGGAACCTTCGAGAGCTTCAGGAAGGCGTTCCTCGAAACCTATTCCCGCCAGCCACGTCCATCCGATGACTGACGTCACCACGCCCTTTGTCGTCGCCATGGCTCAGTCTGGCCAGCAGACGATCTTCTGGTCCAGCTGTTCCCGTTCGCGCTGATGCTCCTCATCTTCTATCTGCTGGTGCTGATGCCCATGCGGAAGCGCCAGCGGAAGGTCCAGGACTTTCAGGCGGGTCTCAAGGTGGGCGACCGGGTCATCACGACCGGCGGGATCTACGGCCAGATCACCGGGTCGCGGACGGGGCGACCACCCTGCAGCTGCAGATCGCCGACAAGGTCCGGATCGAAGTCGCCCGCGCGCTCGATCGGCGGGTATCAAGGGCAGGAGCCCGTCGTCCAGTCGGACGGCGGCAATGCTATAGCGCATGTACAAGAACCTTCGCTGGAAAGTGATTGTCATCGCCGCCGTGACACTGGTGGCGGTGGCGCTGTTCGTGCCGCCCTCGAAGAAGATCCACCTGGGCCTCGACCTCCAGGGCGGCGTGCACCTCGTGCTCAAAGTCCAGACCGACGACGCGCTGCGGGTCGAGACGGAGACGTCGTCCGAGCAGCTGCGCGACGCGCTCAAGAGCGCGAAGGTGCCGGTGACGGCCGTCAAGATTCTCGGTCTCACGTCGTTTTCCGTCGAGGGCGTGACCGCCGGACAAGGACCAGCAGTTCCGTCAAGTCGCCGATCAGTACGTCGGGGACGAGCTTCGACCGGGACAGCCTGGCGGGCACGTACACGTTCAAGATGAAGCCGAACATCGAGCGGGATCGGCGCACGGAGGCGGTGCAGCAGGCCATCCAGACGATCGACCGGCGCGTGAACGAGCTGGGCGTGTCCGAGCCGCTGATCTCGCGGTACCGGCTCGGCCGGCGATCAGATCATCGTCGAGCTGCCGGGTCTGACCAATGTCGAGCGCGCGAAAGAAATCATCAAGAACACGGCGCTGCTCGAGCTGAAGCTGGTCGAGGCGGGCCCGGCGCCTGACCAGGCGACGCTGCTGCAGCCGTACAACGGCCAGGTGCCCGACGACATGGAAGTCGTGCCGGGGCAGATGTCCACGGCGGACCCGACACGGGGTTCTACCTCGTCCGCAAGGTCGCGGCGATGACGGGCCGCGACCTGCGCAGCGCGAAGCAGTCGATCGACCAGAACAACGCGCCGGCGGTCAGCTTCACGCTGAACAGCGGACGGCATCGAGAAGTTCACGCGCGTGACCAGCGCGAACGTCGGCCGATATCTGGCGATCGTCCTCGATGGCCGCGTGCAGTCGGCGCCGCGCATCGAGCGGCCGATCACGACGGCGGACGCGCAGATCACCGGACGCTTCACGCCGCAGGAGGCCTAGGACCTGGCGCTCGTCCTCCGGTCGGGCGCGCTGCCGGCGTCGCTCACCTATCTCGAGCAGCGCGAAGTCGGCCCGACGCTCGGCGCCGACTCGATCCGCGCCGGCGTCGATGGCCTCGCTCATCGGCCTGGGCCTCGTGACGGCTGTTCATGCTGGTCTACTACCGGCTGGCGGGCATCAACGCGTTCGTGTCGATCGGCGCTGAACCTGATGATCCTGCTCGGGTTCATGGCGTACCTGGGCGCGGTCATGACGCTGCCGGGCATCGCCGGCTTCATCCTGACGATCGGCATGGGCGTCGACTCGAACGTGCTGATCTTCGAGCGCATCCGCGAGGAGCTCGACGACGAAGAAGGGCGTGCGGCAGGCGATTGCGGCCGGGTTCGACCGCGTGTTCGTCACCATCGTCGACACGCACGTCTCGTCGCTCATCGCGGCGGCGTTCCTCTTCCAGTTCGGCACCGGGCCCGATCCGCGGGTTCGCGACGACGCTGTTCTTCGGGTTGATTTCCAACGTGTTCACCGCGGTCTTCGTCTCGCGCACGCTCTTCGAGTTCATCCTCTCGAGAAAGCCGGCCGGCGCGGCCCAGCTGAGCATCTGACGGCCTGGAGTTCTACGCCATGCGCATTTTCGCGCATCCCAACTACAACTTCATCAAGTGGCGCTGGCACGCGCTGATCGCGTCGGTCGTCGATCATCTGGGCCGGCGTGGCGAGCATGCTTCCTGCGGGGCGGCCTGCCGCTCGGCATCGACTTCACCGGCGGCACGTCGATCGTGCTGCAGTTCCAGCAGCCGACGCCCGGAGGACGCCGTCCGCAACGCGCTCGACCCGGTCGACGGCCGACAAGGTGGTCCAGCGGTTACGGCCAGCCCGGGCAGAACCAGATCATGGTCCGCCTGCCGATGATGCCAGGGTCAGGAGCAGGGCACCAACCTCGAGGCGGGCGTCAACCAGATCGACCGAGGCGCTGCAGAAGGCGAACATCGGGCGACTTCCAGGTCATCAGCAAGGACCTCGTCGGGCCGACCGTCGGCGCGGACCTGCAGAGCAAGGGCATCTGGGCGACGCTGTCCGCGCTCGGCGGCATCCTCCTCTACGTCGCGTTCCGGTTCCGCTTCACGTTCGCGGTGGGCGCGATCGTCGCGACGTTCCACGACATCCTCATCACGCTCGTGTTCCTGAGCTGGTTCCACTACGACCTGTCGCTCAACGTCATCGCCGCGATCCTGACGATCACCGGCTACTCGGTGAACGACACGATCGTCGTCTTCGACCGCGTGCGCGAGAACCAGCGGCTGCATGCGGCGCGAGCCGCTCGACCAGATCGTCAACAAGAGCGTGAACCAGACGCTCGGCCGCACGGTCATCACGTCGGGCATGCACGTTGCTCGCCGTCCTCGCGCTCTACCTGTTCGGCGGCGAGGTGCTGCGCGGCTTCGCGTTCACGATGATCATCGGCGTCCTCACCGGCACGTACTCGACGGTGTTCATCGCCGCGGCGCATCGCGATCATCCTGAGCCGTCGTCCGGCCCAGCAGACCGTGTCGCAACAGCAGGCGAAGGCGCGGCGGGCCTGAGCCGACAGCTCCATCCGGTCCCTGCACGCTGCACTCTTGTGACGGTTGATGTTCGCCTGGTTGCGCCGCAGCTTCGTCACCGGCTTCTTCGTGACCGTGCCGCTCGTGGTGAGCGTCGTGGCGATCGTCTGGATGTTCCGCTTCGCCGACGGGCTGACCAGCGGGCTCGGCGAGCGGTTGATCGGGCGGCACGTGCCGGGGCTCGGGCTGGCCGCGACGGCGCTGATCGTGCTCGCGGCGGGCGCGATCGCGACCAACGTGTTCGGCCGGCGGCTCGCTGCGGCGCGCGGAGTCGCTGCTGATGCACGTGCCGGTGTTCCGCACCGTGTACGCGCCGGTCAAGCAGCTGATCGACGCGTTTTCGCCGGACAACGAGCTCGGCTTCAAGCGGGTGGTGCTCGTCGAAGACCCGGCGCGCGGGTTCGTGCTGGGGTTTCTCACCCGGGAGTTCACGGTCGATCGCGGCGCGCGGCCCGGAGACGCTGCTCGCGGTGTACGTGCCGACCAATCACCTGTATCTGGGTGACGTCGTGGTCTGTCCGCCCGAGCGTGCGACGTTTCCGGACCTGACGGTGGAGCAGGGCGTGCGGGTGTTTCTCACGGGCGGCATGGGGCTGCCCGAGCACATTCGCGCGAAGGTCAGTGGGCAGGCGGATCCGGACTATGATGTCCGGCCGCGTGCAGGCAACCAGAAGGGGACAGCAGGCGATGACGGCTCGAGGTGTGCGGAATGCGGTGGTGGCGCTGATCGTGACTGGCGCGGGGTGGCTGGGCGGTGCGGCGTCGGTCCTGGCGCGCGGGCGGACAGGACGCGGCGCAGGCCGGCGGCGCCGCGCGGGCGGCGAGGCCAACCTGATCCTGCCGGATCTCCATCAGGTCACGTTCCTGGGCGGCATCGACGGGCACACGCTGCTCCTCGCCGGGCTGGTCGTGTGCGCCCTCGGCCTGGTCTTCGGCCTCGTGATCTACACCCAGCTCAAGAAACTGCCCGTGCATCAGTCGATGCGCGAGATCTCGGAGCTCATCTACGAGACGTGCAAGACCTACCTCGTCCAGCAGGGCAAGTTCCTGCTGATCCTCGTGGCTCTTCATCGGCGCCATCATCGCGTCTACTTCGGCGAGCTCGCCGAGACACAGGACGCGTCCGGGGCGATCGTGCACGGGTACACGCTCACGAAAGTCGCCATCATCCTGCTCTTCAGCCTCGTCGGGATCGCCGGCAGCTACGGCGTCGCGTGGTTCGGCATCCGCGTCAACACGTTCGCGAACTCGCGGACGGCGTTCGCCGCGCTCGCGCGGCAAGCCGTATCCCTGCTACGCAGATTCCGCTCAAGGCCGGCATGAGCATCGGCATGCTGCTCATCTGCGTCGAGCTGTTGATCATGCTGTTCATCCTGCTCTTCATCCCGGGCGACTACGCGGGCCCGTGCTTCATCGGCTTCGCGATCGGCGAGTCGCTCGGCGCCGCGGCGCTGCGCATCGCGGGCGGCATCTTCACGAAGATCGCCGACATCGGCTCCGACCTGATGAAGATCGTCTTCAAGATCAAGGAAGACGACGCGCGCAACCCGGGCGTCATCGCCGACTGCACGGGCGACAACGCCGGCGACTCGGTCGGGCCGTCGGCCGACGGCTTCGAGACCTACGGCGTCACCGGCGTCGCGCTCATCTCGTTCATCCTGCTCGCGGTCAGCAGACCCGACGACGCAGATCCAGCTGCTCGTCTGGATCTTCGCGATGCGCATCGTGATGGTGGTCGCGTCTGGCGGGTCGTACCTGATCAACGAGGTGATGGCCAAGGCGCAGTACGCGCACGGTCGACAAGATGAACTACGAGCACCCGCTCACGCGGCTCGTCTGGCTCACGTCGATCGTCTCGATCGGCCTGACCTACGCCGCGTCCTACCTGCTGATTCCGACGCTCGGCGACGGCACGCTGTGGTGGAAGCTCTCGACGATCATCACGTGCGGCACGCTCGCCGGCGCGATCATCCCGGAGCTGGTCAAGGTCTTCACGTCGACCGAGTCGGCGCACGTGCGAGAAGTCGTCAGCTCGTCGCAGGGAGGGCGGCGCGTCGCTCAACATCCTGTCCGGGCTTCGTCGCGGGCAACTTCAGCGCCTACTGGCTCGGCGCGGCCATGGTCACGCTGATGGGCATCGGCTACTGGGTGAGCCTGGGCTTCGGCGACATCGGCATGATCGCGCCGGCCGTCTTCGCGTTCGGCCTCGTCGCGTTCGGCTTCCTCGGCATGGGGCCGGTCACGATCGCCGTCGACTCCTACGGCCCGGTCACCGACAACGCGCAGTCGGTCTACGAGCTCTCGACGATCGAGCAGATTCCGAACATCAAGGCCGAGCTCAAGAAGACCTACGGCTTCGACGTCGAACTTCGAGCGCGCCAAGCACAACCTCGAAGAGAACGACGGCGCCGGCAACACGTTCAAGGCGACGGCCAAGCCCGTGCTCATCGGCACGGCGGTCGTCGGCGCGACGACGATGATCTTCTCGATCATCGTCGGCGCTCACCAACCGGCCTCCAGCCCGCGCTCGTGGCCAAGCTGTCGCTCCTGCACCCGCCGTTCCTGCTCGGCCTCATCACGGGCGGCGCGATGATCTACTGGTTCACCGGCGCCTCGACGCAGGCCGTCACGACGGGCGCGTACCGCGCGGTCGAGTTCATCAAGGCCAACATCAAGCTCGAGGGCGCGACCAAGGCGTCGGTCGAGGACTCGAAGAAGGTCGTCGAGATCTGCACGCAGTACGCGCAGAAGGGGATGTTCAACATCTTCCTGGGCGTGTTCTTCGGCACGCTGGCGTTCGCGTTCCTCGAGCCGTTCTTCTTCATCGGCTACCTGATCTCGATCGCGCTGTTCGGCCTCTTCCAGGCCATCTTCATGGCCAACGCCGGCGGCGCCTGGGACAACGCCAAGAAGATCGTCGAGGTCGAGCTCAAGGAGAAGGGCACGCCGCTGCACGACGCGACCGTCGTCGGCGACACCGTGGGCGATCCGTTCAAGGACACCTCGTCGGTGGCCATGAACCCGGTCATCAAGTTCACCACGCTCTTCGGCCTGCTGGCCGTCGAGCTGGCGGTCAGCATGACCGCCGAGCAGGGGACGCGCGCTCACCGAGCGTGCTGGCGGCGGCCTTCTTCGCCGTGTCGGTCGTTTTTCGTGTGGCGGTCGTTCTACGGCATGCGGATCGGCGCGCGACGTAGGCCGGTCGGGACGCCGATCTGGGCCATTTTTCCGGAACTGGTGTCTAAGCGAACATGCGACAGGCTTCGTTGACACCGTTTTTCGGGTCTGACTATAATCGCCGCCTTCGTTGCACGGTCGGGCCAATCGAAGCGGTCGTAGAGGAGGGTGCAACCGTGCCACGTGAGATGTTCGGCGACGTCGTGGAGCCCTCCATCAAGGTCGGGACGAAGAAGTGGTACACGGTCCCGCTCTCGATTCTGACCCACGTCGTCGTGCTGGGCGCGCTGATCATCATTCCGCTGATGGCGACGGACGTCCTGCCGACGCCGCAGTCGATGATGGCGTTCGTGGCGGTGCCGCCGCCGCCACCGCCACCGCCGCCGCCGCCGCCCCCGCCGCCGTCGCGCGCCGCCGCCGCCGCAGCCGGTGCGCCGGTCAATCCCGAACGCCGCGCCCGTCGAGGCGCCGAAGGAAATCAAGCCCGAGCCGTCCGCCAACACAGCATGACAGGCGTCGTCGGCGGTGTCGCCGGCGGCATTCCCGGCGGCGTCGTGGGCGGCGTGGTCGGCGGGCTGGCGCCACCGCCGCCGCCGCCGCCGCCAGGCGCCGGTCCGCGTCGGCGGCGACATCAAGGAGCCGAAGCTCATCAAGAACGTGCAGCCGGTCTATCCGCCGATCGCCCAGGCGGCGAAGGTCCAGGGCGTCGTCATCATCGAAGCGACCATCGGGAAAGACGGCAGCGTCAAGGACGCGAAGGTCCTGCGCGTCCGTGGCGCTGCTCGATCAGGCGGCGCTCGACGCCGTCAAACAGTGGAAGTACACGCCGACCCTGCTGAACGGCGTGCCGGTGGAAGTCGTCTATGACCGTCACCGTGAACTTCACGCTGCAGTAGGAGGCGGCTCGCAGCACGCATCGGTTGATCGGCAGATCAACCTGAGCGCCGACGCGGCGCGGACTCCGGTCACCGCGCTCTTCACTTGTTCGACGAACGCGCGAACTCAGATCGGTGTTCGGAGGCTGGAATGGGCGGACTGAATTTGATGGAGTTGTGGGCAGACGATGGGCCCGGTGGCCAAGGCCGTGGCGTTCGTGCTCGTGTTCATGTCGATGTGGTCGTTCGGCGTGGCGATCGAGCGGTATTACACGTTCTCGCAGGCGCGCAAGCAGTCGAAGCTGTACGCGCCGCAGGTGGCCAAGCACCTCAAGGAAGGCCGCCTCAAGGACGCGCTCTGACCGTGTCCCAGGCCAAGACCTACCAGTACAGCCACCTCGCCAAGGTCGTGCTCGCCGGTCTGCAGGAATACCAGTTCCAGCAGGACGCGGGCGGCACGCTGAACCGCGACGACCTCGTCGACACGGTCCGCCGCGCCATTCAGCGCGCGACGGCGCTGACGTCCAACGACCTGAAGAAGGGCATCCCGTCGCTCGCGACCATCGGCGTCGACGGCGCCGTTCGTCGGACTGCTCGGCACGGTCGTCGGCGTCATCACGCGCGTTCCAGGGCATCGCGGCCACCGGCTCGGGCGGCCTCGGCGCCGTGTCCGCCGGTATTTCGGAAGCGCTCATCGAGACCGCGCTCGGCCTCGTCGTCGCCATCCCGGCGGTGTGGATGTACAACTACTTCACGGGCCGTCTCGAGTACTTCAACGTCGAGATGGACAACTCGTCGTCGGAGCTCGTGGACTACTTCATCAAGAAGACCGCGTAGGTTCCGCGGTCCGGGGTGCCGGGGTTCCGAGGTTCGGCGCAGCGCCGCCAGCTTCTGAACCTCCGGAACCCCGGACTCCGGACCCCGGAACCACCAGGGAGTCGCAATTATGGCAATGGATGTTGGCGGCGCCAAAGGCGGCGTCAAGTCCGACATCAACGTCACGCCGCTCGTCGACGTCATGCTGGTGCTGCTCATCATCATGATGATCGTCGCGCCGATGCTGCAGCAGGGCGTCGTGCTCACGCTGCCGACGGCCGATGAACACGACCGACAAGCCGGATACGTCGGACCAGATCGTCGTCTTCGTCGACGCGCACGAGCAGGCTGTACGTCAACACGATCCCGGTCCAGGAGGCGGACGTCGTCGACCGCCTCCAGACGGTCCTCGAGGACAAGAAGGAAAAGACGGTCTACCTGAAGGGCGACAAGGACGCGCCCTACAGCGCCATCATGAAGATGATGGACGCGCTGCGGAAGGCGCAGATCGACACCGTCGGCCTGATCACCGAACGGCCGGGCGGTAACTCGGCGCGGCAGGAGGAGGTCAGTAATGGCGCACGCCCATCATGCACCACGGCGCCGAGAAGGTCTTCACGGGGCAAGCTCCCGGAAGCGTCGGCCGACATGAACGTCACGCCGCTCATCGACGTGCTGCTCGTGCTGCTGGTCATCTTCATGGCCACGCTGCCGCTCACACAGAAGGGCGTCGACATCAACCTGCCGCTCGATGTGACGCAACTCGGTCCACAGCGCCGAGGTGCTCGACGCAGATCGTCGCGGACTACACGGCGGACCATCGCCTGACGGTCAACAAGCAGGAAGTGGCGATGGCCGACGCTCGAGCAGTTCCTGCGAGACACGTTCGAGACGCGCAGCGACAAGACGCTCTTCATCATCGGCGCGCGGCGCGGTGCGCTACGGCGAGATCATGCAGATCATCGACGCCGCCATGGGCGCCGGCGTGACCAAGGTCGGCATCGTGACCGAGGGCATGAAAGAGGAAGCACGCGGGACCGGCGGCAAGTAGATCGCGCTCAACCTACGACAAGTTCAACGGGCGCAGCCTTTTGGCTGCGCCCGTTGTGTCATTGGGGCAGGTCCGGCAGGTCCGAGTGGCGGACGCCTCCCTCCGGTTTGGGTGATCGTCAGCCGGACGACGGCGGTCGAACTGCGCGCGCCGTTTCTTGCCGAGCCCTCGATGAAGACGAGCGGCGGGCGTCATCCAAGCCTCCCCAGGGCGTCCTGGCGCTTCTATGCGCCTCCAGGACGCCCTTGGGGACCAACTTGGGGTGGAATATTCGTAGACTTGAGAGCCTGCAGAACCCCGTAGAACCCCGTAGAACCCTACGAGGCTCTACGGGGTTCTACAGGCTGAGAACATCTACAAGGATCAGTCGCCTCCGCCGCCACTCTTCTTCGGCGCGGTGCCGCCGGAGCCGGCGGCGGCGGCGTTCTGCTTCTTCTGGATTTCGAGGGCCTTGTCCCGCAGCTCGTCGGCCTGTGCGATGAGCGCCTTCTGCTTCGCCGGGTCCTTCTCCATGTTGGCCTTCGAAGCGGAGCAGGATGTTCTTGTAGCTCAACGCCTCGAAGTACTCGGTGTTCAGGGCGAGCGCCTTGTCTTCGGCGACCAGGCCCTTGTCGACGTACTCCTTCATCTTGTCCTTGGCCAGCCGCTTGTCGCGGATGAGCTTGTCGGCGTAGTAGGTCGCGATCGTGTGCCAGGCCTCGGGGTTGTTCGGCTCGGCTGCGGCGCGCTTCTCGAAGCGCGTCCATCGTCTTGTCGAACTGGCCCTGGCGGTTGTAGTAGCCGGCGAGGGCCATGTAGGTCGTGGGGTCGTTCGGCTTGACCTCGACGGCCTTCTGGAACTGGGCCTCGGCCTCGTCGTACCGGCCCGAATCCTCGTAGAGCTTGCCGAGCGCCTGGTAGTTCGGCGGCTCGTTCGGCTCCATCTGGATCAGCTGCTTGGCCACCGGCTCGGCCTTCTCGAAGTCGTGCAGCTTGTCGGTGCCGTAGGCGGCGATCAGGTACTCGAACGCGAGCTTGCGGATCTGCGGACCCTGCGGGTCGGTGTCCTTGATCTTCTCGGTCGCGAGCTTGTAGTTCTCGACGGCCTTCTGCAGGTAGGCGTCGTTTTCCGGCTCGCCTGCCCGTGCGGGCTTGTACAGGTTGTCGTAGCTGTTGCCCAGGAAGAAGTAGGTGATGCCGAAGAAATCCGGGTTCCGGTCGAGCGCCTCCTGGTAGCCGGCGGCGGCCGCCTTGAACTCGCTCTTCTTGTAGAGCGTCGTTGGCGTCCTTGAACGCCTTGAGCGCCCGGATGTTGCTGATGGAATACTGGCCGCAGGCGGCACCGGTCAACGCGAGGCTCAGCCCGACGAGCAGCACGAGCTCCGGCAAGCTGATTCGAGATTGCATGTGCTGTCCCCTTTTTGTCGTTCGCGGCGTGCGGACCGATGCCCGGCGCTCCGCGGGTGTCTGAAGCCGGGCCAGTATAGTGAACCGCAAAAAACCCCGTCAAGCCGACCGGCCGGGCCTGCGAGGCCCGTCTTGAAGCCCGCGTTCAGGCCTCTGTGCACTTTCCGGTATCATGAGCTTGACGACGGCAGCGGCGGCCGTCGGACTCCCCGCCCTGTTCGTTTAGACACCGACCGCCATGATCCGGTTCGAAGACCTCGTCGAGAAGGTGCGCGCGGCCAACCCCGACGCCGACATGGAGCTGCTCCGCCGGGCGTACGTGTTCTCCGCCTACGAGCACAAGGGGCAGGTCCGCCGGTCGGGCGAGCCGTATCTGGTCCATCCGCTCGAGGTCGCCGACATCCTGGCGGATCTGCGGCTGGACGCCGTCGCCGATTGCCGCCGGGCTGCTCCACGACATCGTCGAGGACACGCCGAACATCGATCGAGAAGATCCGCGAGCTGTTCGGCGAGCAGGTCGCCCACGTCGTCGAGGGCGTCACGAAGCTGAGCGTCGCTCCAGTTCGCGTCGAGCGAGGAGCGGCAGGCGGAGAGCTTCCGCAAGATGCTCCTGGCGATGGTGGACGACATCCGCGTGATCCTCGTCAAGCTCGCCGACCGGCTGCACAACATGCGGACGCTCCACCACCTGCCGGAGGACCGGCGGACGCGGATCGCGCAGGAGACGCGCGACATCTACGCGCCGATCGCGCAACCGGCTCGGCATGAGCAAGATCAAGAACGAGCTCGAGGAGCTGGCGTTCCGGTACCTCGAGCCGCCGGCGTATCAGGCGCTGCGCGCGGCGGTCGAGGCGCAAGCGCAAGGTCGACCGAGGGGCTGATCGAGGACCTGCAGCCGCGCATCTGCGCGGCCAAGCTCGACGAGGCGCAGATCCCGGTCGTCGTCGATCGAGGGCCGCATCAAGCGCCTCTGGTCGATCCATCAGAAGCTCGAGCGGCAGAAGATCGAGCTCGACCAGGTCTACGACTTCGTCGCGCTGCGCGTCGTCACGCGATCGGTCAAGGACTGCTACGCGCGTGCTCGGCATCATCCACCAGATCGTGGTCGCCGGTGCCGGGCCGCTTCAAGGACTTCATCGCGATGCCGCGGCCGAACGGCTACCAGTCGCTGCACACGTCGGTGCGTGAGCGAGCGCGGGCATGCCGTTCGAGGTGCAGATCCGCACCGACGAGATGCACCGGATCGCCGAGGAGGGCATCGCGGCCCACTGGAAGTACAAGGAAGGGCGCGTCGGCGCCGCGCGCGACGAGCAGTCCTTCCAGTGGCTCCGGCAGCTGCTCGAGTCGCAGCAGGACGTCCGCGATCCGCAGGAGTTCATGCAGAACCTGCGGATCGAGCTGTACCCCGAGGAGGTCTACATCTTCACGCCGAAGGGCGAGGTCAAGTCGCTGCCGCGCGGCGCGACGCCCGTGGACTTCGCCTACTCGGTCCACACCGACGTCGGCCACCAGTGCGTCGGCGCGCGCGTCAACGGCCGCATGGTGCCGCTGCGCACGCGGCTCGCAGAACGGCGACATCGTCGAGATCCTGACGCAGCCCGGTCACACGCCCAGCCGCGACTGGCTCAACTTCGTCGCCACCTCGCGCGCGCGCAACAAGATCCGGCACTTCATCCACGCGCGAGGAGAAGGCCCGCAGCATCGAGCTGGGCCGGCGGCTGCTCGACAAGGAAGTGCGCCGGTTCAGCGTCGACAAGTCACGCGTCAGCGACGACGCGCTCGACGGCGATCGCGCGAGAGTACGGCGCTGCAGAAGGCCGACGATCTCTACGCGGCCGATCGGCTACGGCAAGGTCACGACGCGCGCGCTGCTCGTCACGGCTGGTCGGCGCAGGACGCGCTGCGGGAGCGCGCGCCCGACGGCGCGATTACGAGCGTCGTCAAGCGCGTGCTCGGCACCGGCGGCGAGCAGAAGATCAAGGTGCGCGGCATCGACGACCTGATGGTGTTCCGCGCGCGGTGCTGCAACCCGATTCGCGGCGAGAAGATCGTCGGCTACATCACGCGCGGCAAGGGCGTGTCGGTGCACGCCGCGACGTGCCCGAACGTCGTCAACCTGCTCTACGACCCCGAGCGGCGCATCGACGTCGAGTGGGACAAGTCAGCGGACGCGCTCGCCCTACACCGTGCGGCTGAAGATCAGCGTCGACGACCGGCGCGGGCATCCTGGCGGACGTCAGCTCGCGCATCGCCGACATCAACACGAACATCCGCGACATCGAAGCCACCGTCGGACGCCGACCATCGGGGATCGATCCGCATGACGGTCGAGATCAGCGACATCAAGCACCTCGAGCGGGTGATGAAGTCGATCAAGAACATCGACGGCGTCCTGGCCGTCGAGCGCGCGGCCAGCAGCCGCTCGACGGCCGGACTCACCGATCGCCCAGATGGGCGACGCAGATCGATTTCGACCTTGACGTCGCGCGGCAGGCGCGCGGCCTGCACCGTCGCCCGCGCGGGCGCCGGGGCGCGGAAGTAGGTCGCGTAGACCTCGTTCATCGCCGCGAACTCGCCATGTCCGCCAGATACACCGTCGTCTTGACCACGCGCGTCGAACGACACGCCGGCGGCGCGCAGGACGCCGCCCAGGTTCTGGAGCACGCGGTGCGTCTGCTCGGCGATGCCCCCCGTCACGAGCGTGCCCGTAGCCGGGATCGAGGGGTATCTGGCCGGAGGCGAAGAGGAAATCGCCGGCCTTGATGGCCTGTGTGTAGGGGCCGATGGCCGCGGGAGCGTCAGTGGTTGAAACGGGCTGCATAAGAGTGCAACGTGCCGGGTGCTGGGTGCTGGGTGCTGGGTGCTATGTGCTGGTGCCAGGTGCAGTGCTCGCGCGCCGAGTGCTTCGTCCTGCGCGCCGAAGCCTGATGCTTGTCTGGCCCCAGTGCCCAGTGCCCAACGCCCAGTGCCTGCCCCTCAGGCCGCCTTGGTCACCTTGTTCGACCGAATGCACCGCGTGCAGACGCGGATGCGGCGGACGCCGCCGTTGACGACCGCGCGAATGCGCTGGAGGTTCGGTTCGAACCGACGGGACCGGACATTATGAGCGTGGCTCAGAACCCGCCCGACGACGGGCGTCTTGCCGCAGATTTCACACTGTTTTGCCATTGGTCGTCCACACTGAGCGACACGGAGACGCCGCTCGAAACATCCAAGTATACCAAAGCCGCCAATGTGCAGGGGGCGGACTCACGTTGGCCAAAAGGCGTCCGCGGCTGAGGACGATCCTGGAGCCCAATAGTAGAACCATGGAGCGGGCTGCTGACGTCTAAGGGGAAACGAGGACTCCGTGGTCGGAGCGCTTAGGTGAGCTAACCAACACTGATCGAAAGGGTTATGGCCGCCGCTGAACAGCAATAAGGAAGCAACGAGGAATAGACGAGCGGTGTTGAGTAATTACGACATCAGGTTGGGTGATGGGAGGGCCACCGGGGTATTTGCTAGGCCACCCGCAGATGTTATGATTGGCATTTTTATTGCTTAGCGGGTAAGCATTCATAGCGGGTGCATTCGCACCCGCCGGGCAGAGAGAGAGGAGAGCGGTCATGAAGGCGCGCATCGGCACTACGGAGCAGCGGCCCGCAATGGCGCGGGAGCGCTACGTCGAGCTGAAGCGGATTCTCGAGGAGCGGCGTCGGGAAATCCTGAATGAGGTCCAGGAGAAGATGCGGGACGTCCGCGCGGAAGGGGCGTCTGGCGAGGGACAGGGCGTGCTCGACGCCGCCGAGTCCTCGGAAGCCGACATCCAGGACGACATCGAGTTTGCGCTCATTCAGATGAAGTCGGAGACGCTGCACAAGATCGAGGAAGCGCTCGCCGCGGCTCGAGGAAGGCACCTTCGGGTACTGCTTCGAGTGCGGCGACGAGATTTCGGAGCGGCGTCTGCGGGCGCTGCCGTTCGCGGTCCGCTGCAAGGACTGCGAAGAAGCCCGGGAACTGGCCGAGCGGCGGCAGCGGAGCAGTCCCAGCGTCGGTCGGCCGGGCTTCCTGCTCGACCTGAACTAGTCCGGCGTCCTCCACTGAACGTCGTGCAGGCTCCGCCGGCGGCGGACTGCGCGACTATCTTCCGCACTCCCGCCCGAGATTCATGCAGGCCGCCGCGCGCTGGGCGCGCGGCGGCCTGACGCCGGGTCCGCCCTTCCGGGGCGGGCTCTGACTGGACGAAGGAGGGTTCCATGACCGAAGAGAACCTGCGCACCCCAGGCGACCGGTGAGCGGTCGTACACGGTGCCGGCCGAGGTGCCCGTGCTGCCGCTGCGCGACACGGTGCTGTTCCCCAACTCGTTCATGCCGCTGGCCGTCGCGCGCGAGAGCTCGGTCAAGCTCATCGACGAAGCGATTGCGGGCGGCAAGCTGATTGGCGTCTTCACGCAGCGCGATCCCACGCACGAGGATCCGGGCCAGGCCGACCTCCACTCGACCGGCACGCTCACGCACATCCACAAGATGTTCAAGCTGCCCGACGGCAGCCTGCGGCTGATCGTGCAGGGCCTCGGCCGGATCCGCCTCGACGACGCTCACGGCCACGCGGCCCTACCTGCGCGCCGAGTGACCGAGGCGCCCGAGACCGCCGCGGACGCCGACACGATCGAGATCGACGCGCTGCAGCGCAACGTCCGCGCGAACTTCGAGCAGGTCGTCCAGCTCTCGCCCGTGCTGTCGGACGATCTCGACGGCGCTGGCGTCGAACATCACCGATGCCGGCCGGCTCGCCGACTTCATCGCGTCCAGCCTGAGCACCATTCCGACGGCGACCAAGCAGGAGCTGCTCGAGACCACCGACGTCCGCGCGCGGATGGACCAGCTCAACCGCATCCTGACCAAGGAGCTCGAAGTCCTCGAGCTCGGATCGAAGATCCAGTCGCAGGTCCAGTCCGAGGTCGGCAAGAACCAGCGCGAGTACTTCCTGCGCGAGCAGATGAAGGCGATCCAGAAGGAGCTCGGCGAGGGCGACGAGCAGGCCAAGCGAGATCGACGAGCTGCGCGAGAAGATCGACGCCGCCGGCATGCCGGAGGACGTCCAGAAGGAAGCCCTGCGCGAGCTCGACCGGCTGTCGAAGATGCCGGCGGCCGCCGCCGAGTACACCGTCGCGCGGACCTACATCGACTGGCTCGTCGCGGTGCCGTGGGCCAAGCGCACCGACGAGGTCATCGATCTCGTCAAGACCAAGAGCGTGCTCGACGCGCGATCACTCGGGCCTCGAGCGGGCGAAGGACCGCATCATCGAGTACCTCGCGGTGCGCAAGCTGAAGCCCGACGTGAAGGGGCCGATCCTCTGCTTCGTCGGCCCGCCGGGCGTCGGCAAGACGTCGCTCGCGCGGTCGATTGCGACGTCGCTCGGCCGCAAGTTCGTCCGCGTGTCGCTCGGCGGCATGCGCGACGAGGCGGAGATCCGCGGCCACCGCCGCACGTACATCGGCGCGCTGCCCGGCCAGATCATCCAGGGGCTGCGCCGCGCGGAGTCGCGCAACCCGGTGTTCATCCTCGACGAGATCGACAAGCTCGGCGCCGACTTCCGCGGCGATCCGGCCTCGGCGCTGCTCGAGGTGCTCGATCCCGAGCAGAACAACACGTTCCGCGACCACTACCTCGACGTGCCGTTCGACCTGTCCGAGGTCCTGTTCATCACGACCGCCAACGTGCTCGACACGATTCCGGCGCCGCTGCGGGACCGCATGGAAGTGCTCGAGCTGCCGGGCTACACCGAGCGAGGAGAAGCTGCGCATCGCGCGCGACCACCTCGTCGCGCGCCAGCTCGCCAACCACGGGCTGGCGCCCGAGCACGTGGTCGTTCACCGAGCGAGGCGCTCGGCGCGATCATCCGCGGCTACACGCGGGAGGCCGGCGTCCGCAAGCTCGAGCGGGAGATCGGCGCCATCTGCCGCAAGCTCGCCCGTCGGCGGGCCGAGGGTCGCGACGAAAGCGTCGACCGTCACGCCGGACGTCGTGGAGGAGACTGCTCGGCGCGCCGCGTCTATCTCGACGAGCTGATGAAGGACCGCACGAAGGATCCGGGCGTGGCCATTGGCCTGGCCTGGACGCCGGTCGGCGGCGACGTGCTCTTCGTCGAGGCGTCACGGATGGCCGGCGGCAGTCAGCTGACGCTGACCGGACATCTGGGCGACGTCATGAAGGAGTCGGCGCGCATCGCGCTCTCGTGGTTCCGCGCCAACGCCGCCCGGTACGGCGTCGACCCGCAGTTCTACCAGGACTCGGAGATCCACCTGCACGTGCCGTCGGGCGCGATTCCCAAGGACGGGCCCTCGGCCGGCGTGACGATGGTCACCGCGCTCGCCTCGGCGCTGACGGGCCGCCCGGTGCGCGGCGACCTCGCGATGACGGGCGAGATCACGCTCTCGGGCCGCGTGCTGCCGGTCGGCGGCATCAAGGAAAAGGTGCTGGCCGCCAGGCGCGCACGGCATCCACGAAGTGATCCTGCCGCGGCAGAACGAGAAGAACGTGCGCGAGGACCTGACCGAGGAGCTCAAGCACGGCCTCACCGTCCACTACGTCGACGAGATGGACGAAGTGCTCAAGTTCGCGCTGGTCCCCGCGCGCGGCACGGCCTCGACCGTGACCCCCATCCACGAGGAGCGCTCAAGGCTGACGCTCGCCTGAGCCTGGCGACGTCCGCTTACGCGACATTCGCCTTGGCGGGCACGGCCATCGGGCGACGGCGCCGGCGCGAGAGCCGGTTGGCGAAGCCTTCCATGTAGAGATAGAAGACCGGCGTGATGTAGAGGGTCAGCGTCTGCGACACGAGCAGGCCGCCGACGACCGCCAGGCCGAGCGGCTGGCGCGCCTCCGCGCCGGCGCCCAGACCCAGCGCGATCGGCAGCGTGCCGACCAGCGCCGCCATCGTCGTCATCATGATCGGCCGGAAGCGGACCATGCAGGCTTCGTAGATGGCCTCGCGCGCCGAGGCGCCCTGCCGTGCGCTGCGCCTCGATCGCGAAGTCGATCATCATGATCCCGTTCTTCTTCACCAGCCCGACCAGCATGATGACGCCGACGAACGCGTACAGGTTGAGGTCGACGTGGAAGAGCAGCAGCGTCAGCAGCGCGCCCGAGGCCCGCCGCCGGCAGGCCCGAGAGAATCGTGATCGGGTGGATGAAGCTCTCGTACAGGATGCCGAGCACCACGTAGATGACGAAGATCGCCATCACGAGGATGACGCCGAGCCCGGTCAGTGAGTCCTGGAACGCCTGGGCCGTGCCCTGGAAGCTCGCCGACGATCGTCGGCGGGCAGGACCTCGCGCGCGCGCCGTCTGCACCCGCGCCGTGGCGTCGCCGAGCGCGACGCCGGGCGCGAGATTGAACGACAGCGTCACCGACGGCAGCTGGCCCGTGTGGTTCACCGAGCTGCGGTCCCACGCCCGGTGAGAAGCTGCGCGACGGCTCGAGAGCGGCACGAGGGTGCCGCGCGAGGACCGGACGTAGAGCAGCGACAAGCGCGTCGGGCCGGTCCTGATACTCGCGGCGCGACGCGCATGATCACCTGGTACTCGTTGGTCGGCGCGTAGATGGTCGAGACCTGCATGCGTGCTGTAGGCGTTTGACCAGCGCGGCTCTCCACCTGGTCGGCCGTCAGGCCGAGCGCGGCAATCCGATCGCGATCGAGCGCTGACGTTGACCTGCGGGTTGGCGAGCTGCAGGTCGCTCGAGACGTCGACCAGGCCGCGGCATCGTTGCGCAGGGCCTGCTCGAGCTTCGGCGCCGGCGGCGTAGAGCTCCGCGGTGTCGCTGCCCTGCAGGGTGTACTGGTAGACGCTGCTGCGTCCGCTGGCCGCCGATGCGGATGGCGGGCGGGTTCTGGAGGAACACGCGCACGCCCGGCACGACCGTCGAGCTTTCCGCCGCAGCTCGTTGATCACCTCGTCGGCCGTCAGCGTGCGCTCGCCGAGCGGCTTCAGATCGACGCTCAACCGGCCCTGGTTGCTGCTGCCGCCCGGGCCCATGCCGACGTTCGACGTGAACATCTGCACGTTCGGGTCGTTCTGCGACGATGTCGGCGACCTGCTTCTGGTGCGCGGCCATCGCGTCGAAGCCGATGCCCTGGGCGAACTCCGTCGTGCCCGATGATCTGCCCGTGTCCTCGCGTCGGGATGAAGCCCTTCGGGAATGACGCCGAACAGGTAGGCCGTGACGCCGAGCAGGCAGCAGCGAGATGGCCATCGTGACGGCCTGGTGCTTGAGCGTCGCCCGCAGCGTCCAGCCGTAGGACCGCGCGGCTCCACTCGAACAGCCGCTCGATGATCATGTACAGCGCGGCCGTGGCGCAGGTGCGTGTCCGTGCCGGAGCCACCGCGCGCACAGCATCGGCGTGAGGCTGATCGAGACGAAGCCGGAGACGAGGATCGCGACGCCGATCGTGACGGCGAACTCGTGCAGCAGCCGGCCGACGATGCCGCCCATGAACAGGACCGGGATGAAGACGGCGACGAGCGACAGCGTCATCGAGACGATCGTGAACGCGATTTCCTTCGCGCCCGTCGAGCGCCGCCTCCATCGGCGCCTCGCCGAGCTCCATGTGGCGCACGATGTTCTCGAGCATGACGATGGCGTCGTCGACGACGAAGCCCACCGAGAGCGTCAGCGCCATCAGCGACAGGTTGTCGAGGCTGTAGCCGAGCAGGTACATCGCCGCGAACGTGCCGACGATCGACGCCGGCAGCGCCAGGCTCGGGATCAGCGTCGCCGGACAGATTCCGCAGGAACAGGAAGATGACCAGGACGACGAGCGCGACCGTGAGCAGGAGCGTGAACTTGACGTCGTGCACCGACTCGCGGATCGACTGCGACCGGTCGCTGACCGGATGCTCACGGCGACCGACGCCGGCAGCTGCGCCTGCAGTCGCGGCAGCAGGGCGCGGATCGCGTCCACGACCTCGACCGTGTTCGTCCCGGGCTGGCGCTGGATGGCCAGGTAGATGGTGCGCGTGTCGTTGACCCAGCTCGCCGTCTTGTCGTTCTCGACGCCGTCGTAGACGTGCGCGACCTCGTCGAGCCGCACCGGCCGCCCGTTGCGGTAGGCGACGATCAGCGGGCCGAACTCGCCGGCGTCGAAGAGCTGGCCGTTCGACGCGAACACCGTCAGGTTCTTGTCGGCGCCGTAGAGCGTGCCCGTCGGGCGGCTCGCGCGTGCCAGACTGGATCGCGCTCGCCACCTCGATCGACGCCGATCTGCGCGCGACGCCAGCTGCATGCGGATCGACGTCGACCCGCACGGCGAACTTCTGCGCGCCGAACACGTTGACCTGCGCCACGCCGTCGACCATCGAGATCCGCTGCGCCGAGGATCGTCTCCGCGTACTCGTCGATCTGGCGAGAGCGGCAGCGTCGGCGAGCTCAGCGCCAGGTAGAAGATCGGCGAGTCCGCCGGGTTGACCTTGCTGTACGAGGGCGGCGCCGGCATGCCCGGCGGCAGCTGGCGCGTCGTGCGGGCGATGGCCGTCTGCACGTCCTGCGCGGCGGCGTCGATGTTGCGATCGAGCTCGAACTGCAGCGTGATCGAGCGTGCTGCCGAGGCTGCTCGTCGAGGTGATCTGGCTGACGCCCGGGATCGTCGAGAACTGCTTTTCGAGCGGCGTCGCCACCGCCGCCGCCATCGTGTCCGGGTTGGCGCCGGGCAGGTTGGCGTTCACCTGGATCGTCGGGTAGTCGATCGTCGGCAGGTCGCTGACGGGCAGCGCGCGGTAGCCGATGATGCCGAAGATGATGAGCGACAGCTGAATCAGCGTCGTGGCGACGGGGCGGCGGATGAAGAGCGTCGCGAAATTCATGAGCGGCTCTTCGCCGGGGGATCGGCGCGCGCCCCGTCCTCGCCGCCCTTGACCGTCACCTTCGCTCCGGGGACGAGGCGGAGCTGGCCGTCGGTGACCACCTCCTCACCGACCTTGAGACCGGAGGTCACGACCGCGTTGGCGCCCGCCTGTCGCGAGATCTCGACCGGGCGCATGGCGACCGTGCGATCGCTCCCCACGACGAACACGAATTGCCCCTGCTGCCCGTTCTGGACCGCCGTGGCCGGCACCACGATCGCGTGCGGATCGACCGACAGCCGCAGCCGGACCTCGACGAGCGCGCCCGGCCACAACTGGTGATCCGCGTTCGGGAACGTCGCCTTCAGCTTGATCGTGCCGGTCGTCGTGTCGATCGCGTTGTCGATGAACGTGACCCTGCCGGTCGCCGTGTGGGTGCCGCCCTGCAGCCTCGCGACGACGTCGAGCGGCGCCCGGCCCTGGCCAGCCCGGACCTGGCTCAGGTACTGGCCGGGCACGGCAAACGCGACGCGGATCGGCGCGATCTGGTTGATGACCACGAGCGGATTCGCGTCGCCGTTGCGGACGAGGCTCCCCTGGTGGGCGAGCAGCGCGCCGGTGCGGCCGGAGACCGGCGCCTCGATCTTCGTGTACTGCAGCTGGAGCCGCGCGCTTTCGAGCGTCGCCTGATCCTGCTGCACCGTCGCGGCCGCGGCCGCCGCCGAGGCCGTCGCCGTGTCGTAGTCCGACCGCGAGACGAGCTCGCGCTTGAAGAGATCCTCGCTGCGCGTGCGCGCCGCCTCGGCGTTCTTCGCCTGCGCCTGATCCTTGGCGAGCGCCGCTTCGGCTTGCTTGACCGCGACCTGAAACGTCCGTGGATCGATCGTGAACAGCAGCTGTCCCTTGACGACGTCCTGGCCCTCCGTGAACTCGACGCTCGTGAGCTGGCCTGTTACCTGCGCCCGCACCTCGACGGTCGAAAGCGCTTCACCAGAGCCGATCGTCGTCACTTCGAGCGGCACGGCCTGCTCGGTGACGCGCGCCGTCGTGACGGGCACGGCCGTGCTGTCACCGCCGCCGCGGCCGGCGCCTCGCCCCCCAGCGCCGGACGCGCCGGCGGCCGCCGGCTCCGCGCCCGAACACGAGCTGAGTTGCAGTAACAACGCCAGACCGGCGACGACCGTCGCCGACGATCGCACGACGAACGGCCCCCACTGGCGTGACACAGACATGAACCTCGCAGATGTCAGGATCGCGGACGCCTGATGGGCATACGCCGCGACTGGACGCGTCCGCTTACGGTCGGGCGGCCGGTCCAGGCGCTCGCGCGCGTTCGCGAGCGCCCCGACTGCATCAACAAGACTAATCCGAGAACCGTTTTCATGTCGATGATCTCGCCCTGGACCACCAGGCGCCAGGCCCGGGCCAGCGTCATCGCCCGCGGCTCGATCTGCTCGTCCTCGTCGCCCGCGCGCGGTCGCCCGGGGCGGCGCAGCGCCGAACACCGGAAGAAGATCATTCGCTCGTCGCAGAATCCGGGCGTCGGATAGAAGACGCCGACGCGGCGGACCCGCCCCGGCACCAGTCCGATTTCCTCGGCGCACTCCCGGCGGGCGCCCGCGGTGGGCGATTCGCCGCGCTCGAGCGATCCCGCGGGCAGCTCCCAGATCCACTTGCCGATCACGTAGCGGTACTGACGGATCAGGATCACCTGGCCGGGCGCCGGCTGGGGCAGGAGCACGACGGAGCCGCGGTGTCGGACGATGTCCATGTGTTTCGATCGACCGTTCGGCAACGTCACGGTGTCGCGTTCGACGCGAAAGATCGGTCCGGAAAACACGACGCGCCGCCTGGTCCGCCGCGGTACCGCTTGTCGCGCGCTCATGACGCCACCGGGCGCAGCGCCGCCAACACGGCCGTCAGGTCCTCGGGCAGCGGCGCCTCGAACGTCATCCGCTGACCGGTCCTCGGGTGGGTGAACGAGAGACGCGCGGCGTGGAGGAACGGCCGCGTCAGCGTCCGCGCGGCCGGCAGGCCCTTGCGCACGCCGCCGTAGATGGCGTCGCCGACGATCGGATGGCCGGCGGCGCCGAGATGCACGCGAATCTGGTGCGTGCGGCCGGTGCCGATGCGCACGCGCACCAGCGACACGGCGCGGAGCGCCTCGACCGACTCGAGGTACGACGCCGCCGGCTTGGCGCGCCTCGCGCGCGTGGACATCCTGTGGCGATGCTTCGGGTCGCGCCCGATCGCGGCGTCCAGCGTCAGGCCGGGCGTGACCGTGCCCCAGACGAGCGCGACGTACTCCTTGTCCACTTCGCGGTCGTGGAACTGCCGCGCCAGCTCGCGGTGCGCCCGATCGTGTTTGGCCACGACCATGACGCCCGACGTGCCGCGGTCCAGCCGGTGCACGATGCCCGGACGCGCCTCGCCGCCGATGCCGCTCAGACCGCCGACGTGATGCAGCAGCGCGTTGACGAGCGTCCCGCGCGCGTGTCCCGCCGCCGGGTGCACCACCAGGCCCGCCGGCTTGTTCACGACGACCAGGTCGGCGTCGTCATACAGGATGGCGATCGGGAGATCCTCCGGCTCCGGCGTCGCCGGCGCCGGCGGCGGCACCGTGACGTCGACGACGAGTCCCGGCGTCACGGCCAGTCCCGATCGCACTTTGCCGCGGCCGAGGCGCACGTGCCCGTCGTCAATGAGCCGCTGCACGCGCGCGCGCGAGAAGTCGGGGAGGTGCGCGGTCAGAAACTGATCCAGCCGCCGGCCGGCGTCCGCGTCCGACGCGACGAGCCGCACCCGTCCCTCGGTCATTGGGCCGTCTGCGGCGTCAGCGTGTCCGTGTCGCGATTGCGCAGCCGCCAGAGCATCACCGCGCCCACCGGCACGATGACGAGCGCCAGGAACTGCGACGTGGACATGCCGAGGATCATCCCGCGGTTGTCGCCGCGATAGAACTCGATGATGTATCGCGAGATCGCGTAGAGCAGCATGTAGAGCCAGAACGTGCGGCCGGGGAACGGCCGCCCGCGCCGCTCGGTGGCGAGCAGGATCGCGAGGATGACGAGCTCGGCGCCCGCGTCGTAGAGCTGCGTCGGGTGGAGCGGCGTGTCGAGCGGCGTGCCGGACGTGTTTTCGGCGACCGGGTCCGTGAACGTGATGGCCCAGGGCACGTTGGTCGCCACGCCGTAGCAACACCCCGCCAGCAGACAGCCGAAGCGTCCGACGACGTGCCCGAGCGCGATGGCGGGGGCAATCAGATCCGCCGTCGTCCAGAGCGGCAGCTGGTAGCGGCGGATCAGCCACACGCCGGCCAGGAAGGCGGCGATGAGCCCGCCGTAGAACACGCCGCCCACGCGCACGAGCGACATCAGCTCGGCCGGCCGCGCGCGGAAGTGCTCGAAGTCCACGACGATCAGCATCAGCTTCGCGCCGATGAGCGCCGCGATGATCAGGTAGATGCCGAGATCCATGACCTTCGTGGCGTCGAGCCCCGCGCGGCGCGCCCGAACGACCGCGAGCTGCAGTCCGGCGAGATACGCCAGCGCGAGCAGCACGCCGTAGGAGTAGACGGGCCAGCCGAAGACTCTAAACAGGATGGGATGCATGATGACGAGCCACGAAGAGCAGATCGACGAAGACGAGCACGGCGCCCACCGTGATGCAGGCGTCGGCGACGTTGAAGGCCCAGAAATGCCAGCCGTGCCAGTAGACGTCCATGAAATCGATGACGTACGCCTGGCGCAGCCGGTCCGCCAGGTTGCCGATCGCGCCGCCGACAATGAGCGACAGGCCGACGCGGGCCAGCCGTTCCTCCGGACGCACGTGCCGCGCGTAGAAGGCGATGCCGACCAGCGCCACGACCGCGAGCAGCGTCGTGAGCCAGCCCTTGAACGGCAGCTGCGCGTCGTTCAGCAGTCCGAACGCCACGCCTTCGTTGCGCACGTGAATCACGTCGAGCAGGCCGGGAATCACAGTCCGGCTGTCGTAGAGCGGCAGCCTTGCCCGCACGATGGCCTTGGTGATCTGATCGGCGGCGATCGCCGTCAGGCTCACCCACCAGCACAGGCGAAAGCCGCCGGCGACCGCTGACGCGGGCGCGTCGGCGTGGGGCACGGGATCGAGGACGTCGGGGGCCGGCGGGACGACCGCCGCCGCCGGTTCGTCAGCGGGGGGTCGCAACCGTTTCTCCCAGGGCGTCCGCGCAACGCGTGCAGACCCCCGTCAGATCGCCGTCGGGCACCGTCTCGGTCACGAAGCGCCAGCAGCGCGGGCACTTCGTGCCGGGCGCGTGTTCGACCTCGATCCGCAACTCAGGGCCGCCGGCCACGATCTCGACCGACGAGACGATGAACAGCATCGGCAGGTCCGCCTCGCGCGCGGCCAGCACCGCGGCCAGCGAGTGATCGGGCGGCACGTGGAGGCGGACGTGGGCCTCCAGGCTGCTGCCGATCGTCTTGGCGGTCCGCGCCAGCTCGAGCTGGCCGTTCACGAGGCTCCGCAGCTCGCGCAACCGCGTCCAGCGGTCCTCCAGCACGTCGTCGCGCCAGACATCCACGCCGCGCGGGAACTCGGCGAGGTGCACGGAGGCGTCGCGCGGTCCCGGCAGGTACTGCCAGATCTCATCGGCCGTCATCGACAGAATCGGCGCGACCAGACGCGTCAGGCCGTCGGCGATGACGTACTGGGCCGTTTGCGCGGAGCGCCGCTCGCGGGAGTCGGCGCGGAGCGTGTAGAGGCGATCCTTCGCGACGTCCACCACGAAGGCGCTCAGGTCGACGGTCACGAACTCGTTCACGAGCTGGAACACGGTCTGGAAATCGTACGCCTCATACGCGCGCCACGCGTCCTGCGCCACCTTGGCGTAGATCGCCAGCGCAAAGCGATCGACCTCGAGCAGCTGCGAGGCCGGAACGGCGTCGCGTGCCGGATCGAAGTCGTACAGGTTCGAGAGCAGATACCGGAACGTGTTGCGGATCTTCCGATACGCCTCGACGGTCCGGGCGAGCACGGCCTTGCCGAGCCGCAGCTCCTCGCGGGCGTCCACCATCGCGACCCACAGCCGCAGCACGTCCGCGCCGCTCTCCTTCATCACCTGCTGCGGGACAACCGTGTTGCCGAGCGACTTCGACATCTTCCGGCCCTGCTCGTCGACGACGAAGCCGTGCGTCAGCGTCGATCGATAGGGCGCCCGATCGCGCGTGCCCGTGCCCACGAGCAGCGACGACTGGAACCACCCGCGATACTGGTCCGTGCCCTCGAGGTACATGTCGGCCGGCCACGTCAGCTCCGGCCGCCGTGCGAGCACGGCTTCGTGGCTCGATCCGGAGTCGAACCAGACGTCCAGGATGTCGCGCTCCTGGTCGAACGCGTCGCCGCCGCATCGATCGCACGTCATGCCCGGCGGCAGGAAGGTCTCTACCGGGCGCTCGTACCACGCGTCGGCGTTCTCGCGCTCGAAGACCTGCGCGGTCTGTTCGAGCAGGGCCGCGGTCAGCGTCGATTCGCCGCACCGGCGGCACACGACGGCGGGAATCGGCACACCCCACGTGCGCTGACGCGAGATGCACCAGTCGGGTCGCGTCAGAAACATGCCGGTCATCCGCTCCCGGCCCCATTCAGGGATCCAGCGGACGCCGTTGGCTTCCGCCAGCGCGGCTTCGCGCAGACCGTCCATGCTGATGAACCACTGCGACGTCGCCAGGAAGATCACCGGTTGGTGGCAGCGCCAGCAGTGCGGATACGAGTGTTCGATCTTCGACGCGAACCACAGGCGGCCGCGCTCGCGGAGCGCCTGCTCGACGACGGGATTGGCGTCGAAGACCTTCAACCCGCCGACCAGACCGGTATCCGCGGTAAAGCGCCCGTCGCTGCCGATGGGCGCGTAGATCTCGAGGCCGTACTTCACCCCCGTACGGAAGTCGTCGGCGCCGTGGCCGGGCGCCGTGTGCACGATGCCCGTGCCCTGGTCGAGCGTGACGTAGTCGGCGAGCACGCCAATCGAGTCGCGCTCGTAGAGCGGATGGCGGAATCGCAGCCGCTCGGCGACCGTGCCCAGAAACGACGCGACCTTCGGCCCGAACGCCCGGCCGGTCGCGGCCGCAACGGCGTCGGCCAGGGCCTCGGCGACGATCACGATGCGTCCGTCGAACTCGTACGCGCCGTACTCGACATCCGGATGGAATGCGACCGCCAGATTGGCGGGGATGGTCCACGGGGTCGTCGTCCAGATCAGCGCCGTAACGGCGCGGCCCGCGAGCTCGGGCACGCGGCTGCCCAGTGTGCCGTGATCGTCGGCGGCGAGCGGGAACTCGACGTAGATCGAGGGCGAGGTGTGCGGCTCGTATTCGACCTCGGCCTCGGCGAGCGCCGTCCGGTCGCGCAGGCACCAGTGGACGGGCTTCTTGCCCTTGTAGACGAGGCCCCGCGCCACGAACTTGCCGAGCGCGCGCAGGATCGATGCCTGGAAATCGGGCGCCATCGTCAGGTACGGATTCGCCCAGTCGCCGATGACACCGAGCCGTTTGAAGTCCCCGCGCTGCGAGTCGATGAAGCGGGCGGCGAAGTCACGGCACGCCCGCCGGAACTCGACAGGCGATCGCGCCTTGGCCGCCGACATGCCTTCGCGCTCGACGTTGAGCTCGATCGGCAGGCCGTGGCAGTCCCAGCCCGGCACGTACGGCGCGTCCAGCCCGGCCATCGACCGGGACTTCACGACCAGGTCCTTCAGGATCTTGTTCAGGGCGTGCCCGATGTGGATGGCGCCGTTGGCGTACGGCGGTCCGTCGTGGAGGACGAACTTGGGCAGGCCGCGGCGCTTCTCGCGGAGGCGGCCATACAGATCCATGGCGTCCCAGCGGGCGATCGTGCGGGGCTCGCTGTCGGGCAGATTCGCCTTCATCGGGAAATCTGTCCGTGGGAGGTTGAGCGTGTCTTTCCAGTCGCGCATCGGGGGCCGAAACTCACATTTTATAATTGGTGGCGGTGACCCGCACCGCCGCGGTCTTCTTCGACGTCGATTTCACGCTGATCCTGCCGGGGCCGCGGTTTCAGGGCGCCGGCTACGCGGAGAGCTGCGCCCGGCACGGCATCGGGGTCGATCCGTCGCGTTTCAGCCGGGCCGTCGTCGGGGCCGCCAGCCTGCTCGACTCGGCCGACCAGCTGTACGACGCGGAGATCTTCGTCGCCTACACGCGCCGCATCATCGAGCTGATGGGCGGCGCCGGCCCGGCCCTCGACGCGGCCGCACGCGAGATCTACGCCGACTGGGCCGAACACCACCATTTCTCGCTCTACGAGGACGTCGCCGAGACCCTGCGGGCGCTGCGCGCCCGGGACGTCCGGCTCGGTCTCATCTCCAACTCGCATCGCTGCCTGAGCTCCTTTCAGGCCCACTTCGACCTGCGAGGCCTCATCTCGGTGACCGTCTCGTCGTCGGACCACGGCGTCATGAAGCCCAATCCCGCGATCTTCCGCACAGCGCTCGATCTGATGGGCGTGCCCGCGGCCGAGGCGGCCATGGTCGGCGACAGCCTCGCCCATGACGTGGTCGGCGCGCGTCAGGCGGGCATGCGCGGGATCCTCCTCGCGCGGGGCGGCGTGCCGGCGCAGATCGACCCGGACATCGAGGTGATCCGGTCGCTGTCCGAGCTGGTGGCCCTGGTGTGACCGTCTACCGCGATTTGCACGACATCGGCGCCTGCCACGCCGTCGTCGGCGTCCAGGAGGCGGTCTGGGGGCGCGACGCGGAGATTGTGCCGGCATCGCTGCTGGTCGCGTCGGCGAAGCGCGGCGGCATTCTTCTCGGCGCCTACGAGGGCGACCGGCTCGTCGGGTTCGTCTGGTCGATGCCTGCCGTTCGCGACAGCGTCGCGACCCAGTGGTCCCACATGCTGGCCGTCAGGCCGGAGGCGCGCGGGCATGGCATCGGCCAGGCGCTCAAGCGGCTTCAGCGCGATCGCGCGCTCGCGGTCGGCGTCGAGATCGTCGAGTGGACGTTCGATCCGCTGCAGGCGACCAACGCGCACTTGAACATCACGAATCTCGGGTGCATCTCGACGACCTACCTCGAAGACGCCTACGGGCGGATGAGCGGGCCGCTTCACCGCGGCACGCCAACGGATCGACTCATCGCGGAATGGCGCCTGGGATCGCCGCACGTGGAACGACGGCTCGCGCGCGCAACAGGCACGGGTCCGATCGTTCGATCCGCGGAAGTCGCCGACGCCCGCCTGGCGCTCGGCCGCCGGGCCGCCGGGGCCGAGTCCGCGCCGCCGGCCACGCCGCGGCTGGATCTCGAAGTCCGACGCGTGCTGGTGGCGATTCCACCGCAGTTCACGGCGCTGCAGCAGCGACAGCCGGCGGTGGCGCTGGCGTGGCGGCTGGCGACGCGCGCCGTGTTCACGACGTACTTCGCGCGCGGCTATCGCGTCGTCGATTTCGAGTTCGAGCGCGAGCGCGGCGGCGGCCGGTACGTGCTTGCCGCCGGGCCCCCGACCGACGCGCCGCGCGCCTGACGGTCTACTTCTGAATCACACCACACGCGATTCGCGCGCCAGCGTTGCCCGCTGGATCGCTCTTGTAGTCGTCGGCGCCCGCGTGAATCACGAGGGCCGTGCCGCCCGGGTGGAACAGCGAGTTCGCGCCGTCGCCCAGGGTGACGTCTGCCACCGTGTAGGAGATCTTGCCGGTGCCATTGGCCGCGACTTCAAAGTTCGGCAGGTCGCCGGCGTGCGCGCCCATCGGGTTGTCCTTGCCGTGCTGCTTCGACATCGGATTGAAATGGCCACCCGCACTCGTGAACGCCGGGGCTTCGCACTGGCCGACATTGTGGATGTGAATGGCGTGCGTTCCCGGCGGCAGCTTGGAGAACGTCGCGTTGATCTGCACGCCTTTGCCGCCCGGCCCGGGCGTGATCGTGGCGGTGCCGACTTCCGCGCCTTCGGCGTTCTTCAGAGTCGCCGTGGCACGCTGTGGAGTTTGAGCGAAGGCGCAGATAGCGACGAGCAGCGCGGGAATCCAGAGCAGGTGCCGACGGGGCATATCCATCTCCTGTTGAAGGGGTGCAAATTTCACTGTAATCCGCGCTCACGGTGCAGCGCAATCAGGAAGACCATATCCGACCTTCATGTGCCTCATCCCCTTCATGGTCTTCATGCGTTAACCCGGCGGCCACGCCAGCTTGCGGCCCGCCAGCACGTGCAGGTGGAGGTGGAACACCGCCTGGCCGGCGTCCGCATTGCAGTTGAACACCGTCCGGTAGCCCGACGAGGCGTAGCCGTGCTCGGCGGCCAGCCGCGACCCGCGGCGCACCATCTCCCCGACGAGCCCGTCGTGCGCGGGCGTCAGATCGTTCAATGTCGCGATGTGCTCGCGCGGGACCACCAGGATGTGGAATGGCGCCTGGGGCGCGATGTCGGCGAACGCGATGAGGCGGGCATCCTCGTACAGCGTCTTCGACGGGATCTCGCCGCTGACGATCCGGCAGAACAGACAGCTGGACATGAGGCGATTATAGGGACGCCGCGACCCGGCGTGCCACCACGACGCGCGGGATCTGCTGGAGATCGGGGTGGATGGCGACGAGCTGCCAGCCGGGCGCCGATTCGATCAGCGCGCGTACGGCCGCGGCCTGACCGGCGCCGATCTCCACGACCAGATGGCCGTCCGCGCCAAGGATTCCCGCCGCCGCCGGCACCAGCGCGCGGACGACGTCGAGTCCGTCGTCGCCGGCAAACAACGCCGTCGCCGGCTCGAAGTCCGCGACATCGCGCGCAAGGTAGGCGCGGTCGCCGCTGGGGACGTACGGTGGATTCGACACGACGAGGTCGATGGGCCCGGGCACGTTCGCGACGAGGGCACCCTGCAGGAAGGTGATCCGATCCGCCGCGCCCAGGCGCCGCGCGTTCTCGCGCGCGACGTCGAGGGCCGGCGCTGAGATGTCCGTCGCGACGACGCGCGCGCGAGGCGATTCGAGCGCGACGGTGATCGCCAGACAGCCGCTGCCCGTGCCCACGTCGACGACCGTGGGAATGTCGGCGGAGACCGAGGCGAGGCATCGACGCGCCGCGTCCACGACGCCTTCGGTCTCCGGACGTGGAATCAGCACGTCGCGCGTGACGCGAAAGGGCCGGCCGTAGAACTCGCGCTCGCCGATGAGGTACGCGACCGGCTCGCCGCACGCCCGGCGCGCGACGAGCGGCGCCATTTGCGCGGCAAAGGCGTCTGGTGCGGGATCCTGCAACGCGGCCAGCCACTGGGCCGGGGTCCAGCCGAGCGCCGCCCGGGCCAGGACGGCGAGATCCCGCCGGCCGTCATGCTCGTCATGACCGGCCGCGGTCAGCTCGCGGCCCGCCGCCGCCAGCCACTCGCCGATCGTCACGGCTCCTGCGAGCGCGCGACCAGCTCGTCGATCAGCAAATCGAGATTGCCGTCGAGCGTGTCCTCGAGCTGATGGATCGTGAAGTTGATCCGGTGATCGCTGATCCGGTTCTCCTTGAAGTTGTACGTGCGGATGCGTTCGGAGCGATCGCCCGTGCCGACCTGGCCGCGGCGTTCCTTCGCGATCGCCTCCTGCTGCTTCCGCATCTCGATTTCATACAGCCGCGATCGGAGCACCTTCAGCGCCTTGGCGCGATTCTTCACCTGCGACTTCTCGTCCTGCTGCGACACCACGAGGCCGGTCGGCAGATGCGTGATGCGCACCGCGGAGTACGTCGTGTTCACGCTCTGCCCGCCAGGACCGCTCGAGCAGAACGTGTCGACGCGAAGGTCCTTCGGATCGATGACGACATCGACCTCTTCCGCCTCGGGCAGCACGGCGACCGTCGCCGTCGACGTGTGGATGCGGCCGCTCGCTTCCGTCGCCGGGACGCGCTGCACGCGGTGCACGCCGCTCTCGTACTTGAAGCGGCCGTACACGCCCTTGCCCTCGATCGTCGCAATCGCTTCCTTGAGGCCGCCGACGCCCGTCTCGCTGTTCGAGAGGACGTCGACCTTCCAGCCGTGCCGTTCCGCGTAGCGCGAGTACATCCGAAACAGATCCGCCGCGAACAACGCGGCCTCGTCGCCGCCCGCGCCGGCGCGGATTTCGAGCACGATGTTGCGGTCGTCGTTCGGGTCCTTCGGGATCAGCAGGACGCGCAGCTCCTCGTCGAGGGCCGCCGCACGCTTCTCGAGCGCGGGAATCTCCTCCTCGGCCAGGGCCTTCAGCTCGGCGTCTCCCGAGCCCGCGACCTCGCGCGTTTCGGCGAGCTCGCTCGCGACGCGCTCGTACTCGCGGTACTTCTCGACCAGCGGCTGCATCTCCGCCAGCGCCTTCGTGTGCGTGCGGTACGCCGGCGGGTCCGACTGGACCGCGGGATCGGCCACGAGGCGCATCAGCTCGTCATAGCGCGCTTCCTGCGCCTTCAGCTTCTCCAGGGCCTGCGGTGTCATCTCGCGTGGGAATCCTTGGACGGGCGTCAGCCACCGGAGACCGGCGGCAGAAAAGCGATCTCGTCGCCGTCGGCGACGGGCGCCGTCATCCGGGCGAAGCTGGCGTTCACCGCGCAGGACACGGCCGACTCGAATGGCGCGATGGCCGGATGCCGGACGGTCGCGTCGCGCCAGACATCGCGGACCGAGGCGCCCGAAGCGACGTCCGTGTCCCAGGTGCCGAGGCCGGCGGCGTCTCGCAGCTGCGCGAACAGACGCACGGTCACGCGCATGCCAGCCGCCGCGCCTCCAACCGCGCCTGCTCGTTGTCGGGATCCGCCGTGGCCCCTTCGACCCAGGCGTCGCCGTCCGCGAAGAATTCGTGCTTCCAGACCGGCGCCACCTGTTTCACACGCTCAATCGCGTACCGGCATGCCTGAAACGCCTCGGCGCGGTGGGCGGCCGCCACGACGATGACGACGCTGGCCTCGCCGATGTCGAGCCGGCCCGTGCGGTGGTGAAGCGCCAGCAGGGCCCCCGGCCACTCGCGCGCGATCTCCCGCTCGATCATGGTGAATACCGTCAGCGCCAGCGGCTCGTATGCCTCGTACTCGAGATACCGGACGCGGCGTTCCCGGTGCGTCGCACGGACGACGCCGACGAACGAGCACAGCGCGCCGCATCCTTCGCCCCGCGCCCGGGCCTCGCGCTCGACCTCGCGCGACAACGCCTCGAGCGACAGCGGCTCGCGTCCGATCGACAGGCGCACCTTACGAGTATAGGCGATTGGCGATTGGTGATTGGTGATCGCTATTGGCGATCGGCGATTGGCGATTGGCGTTGAGTGATTTGATGAATTGGGACGCTAACTTCCGCCCGGTTCGCGCGGGAAGTGCTCGAGCGGACCGTGGCCGCGGCCGAGGTTGGGGGCGTCGGCGATCGCTCTCGTGACGTAGGCCTTCGCGCCTTCGACGGCTGCGCGGAGCGCCTCGCCCCTGGCCAGGCGGGCGGCGATCGCCGCCGAGAACGTGCAGCCTGTCCCGTGCCTGTGGCGCCCAGGCACGCGGGGCGAAGACAACTCGACGACGCCCTGTGCATCAGCGAAGACATCGACGGCGGGTCCATCGAGATGCCCGCCCTTGACGACGACCGCGCGGGCGCCGAGATCCCGCAAGTCCTGCGCGGCGGTTCGCATGTCCGCGATCGTGACGATCGCCCGACCCAGCAACCGGGCCGCCTCTGCCAGATTGGGCGTCACGACCGTCGCGCGGGGCAGCAGGCGGTCGCGCAGGACCGCGATCGCCGCTTCGTCGACGAGCGGCGCACCGCCTTTCGCGATCATCACGGGATCCAGCACGACGTCGTCGAATCGATGCGCGTCGAGCGCATCGGCGACGACGCCGGCGATGGCCGCGTTGGCGAGCATCCCGATCTTGGTCGCCGCCACGTCGAAATCCGCGGCGACGGCCTCGATCTGCGCGATCACGATCTCGGGCGGCAGCGCGTGCACCGCCGTCACGCCAGTCGTATTCTGAGCCGTCACCGCGGTCAGGGCGGACAGGCCGTACACGCCGTGGGCGGCGAACGTCTTCAGGTCCGCCTGGATTCCGGCGCCGCCGCCCGAGTCGCTGCCCGCGATTGTCAGCGCTGTTCGCATTTCGCTAGAATCTTGCATGATGGCCGCCAACGCCTCGTCCGGATCACTCGTCAACGTCTCGCTTGCACATTCGTCGCTGGCCACGCCGATTCGCGCGGGGGCCGTCGTGCTCGGTGTGGCACTGACCGCGGCCGCCGCCCAGTTTACGCTCCCGCTGCCGTTCACGGTCGTGCCGTTCGTCCTGACGCCGTTGGTCGTGCTGCTCGCCGGCGCGGCGCTCGGATCGCGGCTCGGCGCGCTCACGCAGGTGCTGTACGTCTTGGCCGGTGTCGTCGGCTTGCCGGTGTTCGCGCCGTCGCTCACGCTGCCGCCCGGCGCCGCCCGGCTGATGGGGCCGACCGGCGGCTACCTGCTGGCCTATCCAATCGCGGCATTCGTCACGGGCTGGCTGGCCGAACGTGGCTGGGATCGCCGATACCTGTCCGCCGCCGCGGCGATGCTCATCGGGCTCGCCGTGATCTTCATCGGCGGCGTGTCGTGGCTGGCGGTCCTCACCGGCTCGCTCTCGTCGGCGCTGACCACCGGCCTCCTGCCGTTCGTCGCGCTCGACGTCGTCAAAGTCGCCGTCGCCGCGGCGATTCTGCCGCAGGCGTGGAAGCTCGTCGGGCGGCAGTCCTACCGGATGTAACCCAGCGTCCGCATCCGCTCGATCATCTCGCGATCGAGCGCGCGCCCTGTCGGCGCCTGACTCGCACGGCGCGATCCGTAGGTCGAGACGTCACGCAGCGGATGTGCCGCGACGAACGCCGGCGCAAACAGCGTCGTTTCGGCCGGCGACGCGAGGTCGCGTGCCACGGGCACGCCAAGCGCGTACAGAATCGTCGCGGCCACGGCCGTGTTCACGCCCGACGGGTGGGTGGATGCCGCCGGCGCGCCAGAGATCGCGAGCACGCCGCTCAACGGTTGCGACACCCGGCCCGGCTCGGTGACCAGCACGATGAGGCGACCGTCCATTGGCGTCTGGCCGACCAGCGGCGCCAGCAATGCATCGAGGAACTCGTAGTACTGCTCGAGCGCCTGCAGACGCAGAGCGGCCTCCGATGGCGCGATGGCCCCGGCGTTGGTCGCGCCAAACAGCGCGTGCTGCACGATGTCGAGACCGGGCAGGTACAGGACCCGCAAGTCGAGTGGGCCGAGCCGCGCGTCGCCGGCGAGATCGATCAGCGTGGTGTCCAGGGCCGCCGCGCGCTCGACGACGGACGCCGCGTCCGCGGAGAGTCCCGCCGGCCGCAGGCGGGCGGCTTCGACCGCCGCGCGCCCGCGGCGGGCCGGCCACGTGCCTTCGAGCGACGGGTACAGCGACGCGGGCGCGATCTCGCCGTCGAGCTGGCCGCCCGCCTCGAGCCGCAGAATCGCGCGATCCGGAGATCACGATGCCCAGGTCCGGCGGCGCGGGCCACGTCGCCCACCAGTGGATCACCGCGGTGCGCAATCCGGCACGCGCCGCGACTTCCCAGAACGCCGGAATCAGGCGCTGCTCGCCGGACGCGATGGTCGGACGGGTGAGGCGCAGCAGGTCGGTCGCCGCGGTCAGCGACGACCAGGCAGGCGACTCGGACCGGAATTGGCCTTCGAGCCCGGCAAGTTGGCGCGATTCGAGACCGCGAATGCCATGCCGCTCCGGCGGCTGACCAGTGGCGATCGTGGTCCACACCTTGGCGGGATCGCGGTCGGCGTCAGGGGCGAGCGTCGCGACGCTCTGACCGAGCAGCCGGCTGAGCGTCGGCAACCGTCCCGCCGACCGCAGGCGGTCGACCGTCGCGAGATCGACGCCGTCGAGCGCGATGACGTCCACGCGCAATCCGGTCGAGACGACGGTCAGACGCGGCACGTCGCCGCCGGTGGCGAGGCCATGCGCGGTCGCGAGGAGCAGGGCCATCGCGCCGGCGAACGCCAGCGCGCCCAGGGGCAGCCAGGCGCGCCACGACGACAGCGGCAGGCCCGGCGCGATCGCGCGATCGGCGCCGCCGATCCGCGCGAGATACGCAAGGACCGTCACGGTCACGCCGTGACCGACCAGCAGGCTGATGGCGACGGCGACCGCGAGCGCGGCTGCGGTCGTGGCGATGCCCACGCCTTCCGCCGTCATGATCGCCGCCCGCCACCACAACGTGAGGTACATCAGACACGCGCCCGAAACGACGAGTCCCGCGACGGTGGCGGCCGTTCGCGCATGGCGGCCGAACGCCGGTGCGTTGGCCCGGCGCCGCGCGATCTGGCCCGCGACCAGAATGGACAGGAACGCGACCAGCGCGGCGGCGACCCCGAACAGCACCGCGAGATAGCCGGCGAGGACAACCGCGTCGGCCGCGCGCGTGACGAGTCCAGGCAGCCGCGCGCGCAAGCCAATCGCCGCGGCGGGACCGAGCAGCACGCCGGCCAGGAGGCCGAGCCTCGCGCTGGCCGCCGCGGCGAGGCCGGCCGGACGATCGCGTCGAGCCGCACCGCCGAGCACGAAGCGATCGACTGGGGCGCTCAGATAGCCGAGCGCGCGCAGCTGATCGCGCAGCTCGTCCACGCGCCGATCGGGCTGATCGGCCACTACAGCCTCCGCGCCGCGACGAATGTCGCGAGCTGGAGCAGGGGCTCGGCGCGCCGCCCGAACGGTGTCAGCGCCATGGCCGCCGTGCGGCACAGTTCGTCGGCTAGTGCGCGCGCGCCCTCGACCCCGCTGAACGACACGAACGTCGTCTTACGCACGTCCGCGCGGACCGCCTTGCCGGTCTCCTCGGTCGTGCCGGTGACGTCGAGCAGGTCATCGACGATCTGAAACGCGAGGCCGAGGTTTTTCGCGTACGCGGTCAGCGCCGAGAGGTCACCGGGCGACCCGCCAGCCGTGAGGACGCCGGCGGCCGCCGCGGCGGAGAAGAGCACGCCCGTCTTTCGGCGATGGATGCGCTCGAGCGAGTCGAAGGTCAGCGTGCGCTCCGTGGCCAGCACGTCCTCGGCCTGCCCGCCGACGAGTCCGTCGAGACCGACGGCGTTCGACAGCAGCGCGGTCAGCCGCTGCGACAGCGAGGCGTCGTAGTTGGCGGCGAGATGCCCGAAGGCGCGGTTGAGCAGTCCGAAGGCGGCGAGGATCGTGATCGCGTCTCCGTACGTCACATGAGACGACGGCCGCCCGCGCCGCAGCGGGGCGTCGTCCATGCTGGGGAGATCGTCGAGCATCAGCGAGGCGGCGTGCACGGCCTCGATGGCACACGCCGCCGGCAGCGCGCGCGAGGCGGTGCCGCACACATCCGCGGCGAGCAGCGCGAGCACGCCGCGCACGCGCTTGGACGGCGCAAGCAGGGTGTAGCGCATCGCGTCCACGACGACTTCAGTGCCGTCGGCGGGCAGGAACGCCGCCAGCGCCTGGCCAACGCGATCGAAGTGGGGCTGGAAGAATGGCGGCGGGGCGGCAGACGCCTGGGTCATCGTGTGAAGACCAGCAGGTACTGATAGCGCAGGAACGTCTCGCGGCTGTACGGCTTCAGCCCGGCCTGCGCGGCCGCCGCTTCGATGGCTTCCGGGGCGATGCGCTCGTCGAGCGACGGGCCCGGCCCACCCGAGCCGTCGCGCTTGAAGTCGATGATGCCGAGCCGTCCCGTCGGACTGAGCGCCTGCCCCGCGTGGCGGAGCATGCTGACCGGATCGCGAAACTGCGTGTAGGTGTCGACGATCAGCACGGCCTGCAGATCGCCCGGGAGCCCTGGGTCGTCCGGCGATCCGAGGATCGTGCGCACGTTGCGCAGGCCCTCACGCTCCACGCGCCGGCGAATCGATTCGATCATCTCGCGCTGCACGTCTTCGGCGTACACGATGCCGTTCGGCCCGACGCGCATGGCGAGCCGGGTCGTGAACCAGCCGCCGCCCGCCCCGAGGTCCGCGACCTGGCTGCCGTCGGCGATGCCGAGCGCGTCCATCACGCGGTCCGGCTGCTGCCAGTCGTCGCGGTCCGGGCCTTCGAGGATGCCGATCTCGGACGGCGGGAACAGCCGCGTGTGCGGGTCCGCCTGCTGGGCGGTCACCGTGGCGGCGGCGACGACCGCGAGACCGAGCGCGAGACCGGCGCGCATGTCCCTCCATCGTACCTCCGGCCGCGGCCGGCGCATCAGCGGTACCCGCGCAGGACCGAGTCGAGCGCGGCCGTATAGTCGGCCGACGGATCTTCGATGTGATAGTGCACGACGTGCCGGTCGGCGGCCGCGAGCGCCTCGAAATCGCCAAGGGCCTGCGCGAACTTCAGGGCGCTGAACGTATAGGCCGTGTCCGGGACGGCCGTGACGCTGTTGTCGACGGCCGTGAACAGCAGGAAGGTGCCCGTGTTCGGTCCGCCCTTGTGGAACTGTCCCGTGGAGTGCAGATAGCGCGGACCGACGCCGTAGGTCGTTGCCAGCCGGCTGCGCCGCATCAGGGCCGCGCGGAGCCGGCCGATCACCTCGGCGCGTTTCGGCTCGTGGGGGAGGTAGTCGAGGATGGCGACGTACGCGCCAACCGTCTCGCCGGGCTCGCCGGCCGGCCGATGCTCGCGGCGCGAGTAGCCCTGCCCGCGCTCGAAGGGCGGATCGACCTTGAACGCCCCCAGCCGCCGGCGCGCATCGAGCTGCGCCTGCGTGCGCTGCTTGGCCTCCGCCACGTTCGGCTCATCGAATGGATTGACCCGGAGCGCCGCGCCGGCGACGGCCGTCGCAAACTCCCAGCGAAAGAACTCCGCGCCCAGATCGGACGTCGAGGTTTCGATCGTGAAGAGCGGGTGCCCCAACTCCGCGAGCTCCGCCGCCAGCGTCTCGAGATCCGATGGGCCGGCCGTTCGAGACTTGACCACGACGAACGCACGATCGTCGCCGTAGTCGCGGGGGCGGCCGGGCGGCTCGCCCACGATGGGCAGCACACCGCGTCCGTTTTTCCCCGTGCTCTCGGCCACGAGCTGCTCGATCCACGCCGTGAGCGGCTCGTACGAAGGCGCTGCCAGCAGCGTGAGCTTGTCGCGGCCCACCGCCGCGGCCGCGGCCATGAACGCCCCGAGCGCCACGCCGGGATTCTCCGGTGTGTTCTCGCGGCAGGAGGTCGCCATCGCGCTCGCGCTCTCGAGCAGGCGATCGATCGATCGTCGCAGCAAGGCCGCGGGAACGAGACCGAAGAGCGAGAGCGCCGAATAGCGGCCGCCGATGTCCGGAGGATTCATGAACACCTCGCGATAGGCGCGTTCGCGCGCGAGCGTCTCGAGCGGAGTTCCCGGGTCGGTGATCGCCAGGAAGTGCCGGCCCGTCTCCTTGCCGAGCGAGGCGTCCATCGCGGCCCAGAAATGGCGCTCGAGCGCGGTCACTTCGACCGTGCCGCCACTCTTGCTGGCGACGATGACGAGCGCATGCGCCGGGACGAGCGTCTCCGTCAGCTCGCGGATCGTGCGCTCGTCGGTCGTGTCCACCACCGTGAGGCGCGGTGCGAGCGGCGCGGCCGGTCCGACGTCGCGATAGACCTCGGCGCACAGGCTGCTGCCGCCCATGCCCAGCAGGTAGACGCGGCGGACCTGCTCGTCCCAGCAGTCGTGGGCGAAGTTGGCGAGATCCGCGGCGCGCGCGGCCATCGCTTGGGGGACGTCGAGCCAGCCGAGCCGCTGCCGGATGCGCCCGGCGAGATTGGCGGCCGCCTCGTCGGTGTCGAACACGGCCGGATCCCGCGCCCAGATCCGCGAGGCGACGCGATCGGCGACCAGTCGGTCGAGCAGCTCCAGCGGCGCCATCAACGCGGCTCCTCGAGACCGAACGGCGTGGGGCAACTGGCGGCGGCGACCAGGATCGGGGCGTCTGGCATGCGCGGGCCTCGGCCCACAGTGTGGGGGCAAATCGGGCTGCGTGTCGAGGGACCCCGCCCGGCCGTATAATCAGATCATGATTCATGTCACCGAAACGGCGGCAGAGAAGATCAACGAGCTGCTGGTCGAAGAGCAGAAGACCGGCGCCGGCCTGCGGGTGTTCGTGCAGGGCGGCGGGTGTTCCGGCTTCCAGTACGGGCTGATGATCGACGAAGGAGAGGGCGACCCGTCCTCGGACCAGGTGTTCGAGGTGAACGGCGTGCGCCTGCTCGTCGATCCGATCAGCCTGCGCTATCTCAAGGGCGCCGAGGTTGATTTCGTGGACAACAACATGGGCGGCGGGTTCACGATCAAGAACCCGAACGCCAAGTCCACCTGCGGCTGCGGTTCGTCGTTCAATGTGTAGGACGGGTATTCGGTCCGGAGTCCAGGGTCCAGGGTCCTGAGTCCATTTCGCGGCGAGTGATGTGAACGGACCTGACGTCAACGCGGGGTCGTGAACGGAAACCGTCCTTCAGCCGCAGGCACTCTCCCATGCAATCCGCCACGGAGTTCGTCGAGACCCGGCGGCCGGCCGGAGGCCGGCGCTCCGGCAAGCGCGAGCGCATCGTCGAGATGTTCCTCCGGCAGCCAGGGCACATCAGTGCCGACGAACTGGTGGCGCTGATTCGGCGCGAGGACGCGCGCGTCAGCCGCGCGACGATCTACCGCACGCTGCAGTGGATGGTCGACGCCGGCATCGCGCGCAGGGTGGACTTCGGCGAGGGCCGCTTCCGCTTCGAGCACGCGTACCGGCATCCCCGGCACTTTCACCTGATCTGCAAGACCTGCAACCAGTCGTTCGAGTTCCTCAGCTCCGACATCGAGGCGCATGATCGAGGAAGTCGCCGGCGCGCGCGGGTTCGCGCCGGCGGAGAGCGTGATGCAGGTGTTCGGCACGTGCGAGGCCTGCCGGGCCGGGCAGAAGTCGTCGCCGCCCCTGATCGCCGGCCGACGCGCGTCTTTGCGCGCGACGCGCTGCGCATCGCGATCGCCACCGAGCGGAGCGGGCTCGACTTCTACACGCGCGCGGCGCAGCTGACGCGCGACGCGCGGGGCCGCCAAGTGTTCCAGAGGCTGGCCGACGAAGAGAAAGAGCACATGGCCAAGCTCGAGGCGCGCTATCGCGAGCTGCTCGGCCGACACGCCGAGCTCGAGGCGCAGCCGACGTTCCTCTTCTTCAAGGGCGCGGCCAACGGGCTGTTCGCGGCCGGCGCCGAAGAGCTCAAGCAGGGCGTCGACGACCGCCAGGCGCTGCTCATCGGCATCCGCTGCGAGCGCGGCTCGCACAGGTTCTTCAAGAGCTACGGCGAGCGGTTCGAGGAATCGGAAGGCAAGCGCATCTTCCTCGAGTTCGCCGACGAGGAGCGCGACCACCTGGACCTGCTGGTCCGCGAATACCAGGCGCTCGTGGCGCGCGAGACCAAGCGGCGCCAGGCGCGCCGGCGCCGCCGGTCCGGCGTGATCGATCTGCACCTGCACACGACCGCGTCCGACGGTCGGTCCTCCCCCGACTAGCTCGTCGTCGAAGCCGCCGCCGCCGGCGTGCACCGTCTCGCCGTGACCGACCACGACACGTCGCGGCGCGTGGCCGCCGTGCGTGCCGCGGCGCGCGCCGGCCGGGCTCGGCATGGTCGAGGGCATCGAGGTCACCGCCGTTGACGACGGACGCGACGTGCACGTGCTCGGCTACTTCGTCGACGACACCGACGACGAGTTCCTCGCGTTTCTAGTCGAGCAACGCGCGTCACGCCGCCAGCGCGTTCATCGACATCGTCGGGCGGCTGGAACAGCTTGGGCGCCCATCGACGCGGCGCCCGTGCTGGCGGAGGCCGCGGTGGACTCGGGCCGCGCCATGGGGCGGCCGCTGATCGCGCAGGCGCTCGTCGCCGCAGGCCACGCGCGGGACATCGCCGACGCGTTCGATCGCTATCTCGCCGAGGGGCGTCCCGCGTTCATGCCGCGCGTCGGGCCGGCGCCCGCGGAGGCGATCGCCGCCATCACGCGCACGGGCGGCGTCGCGTCGCTGGCCCATCCGGGCAAGCTGAACGACGAGGCGCATCGTCGAGCGTGTCGTGGCGAGCGGGCTGGACGCCATCGAAGTGCATCATCCCGATCACGACGCCGACGCGGTGGCGCGCTACGCCGCGCTCGCGGCCGCGCGCGGACTGCTCGTCACCGGCGGATCCGACTACCACGGGCCAGGGAGCGGCCGGGTGGCCGCGCTTGGCCGCGTCAGCCTGCCTGCGGCGGACTTCGCGCGCCTCGAAGCGCGGGCCGCTGACCGGCGCAATCGCTCGTGAGCACGCCGCTCGTCGAGATCTCGGGCGTCGTCAAGCACGCGGCCGGACCGAGGCCGTTGCGGCTCCAGCGTCTCCAGGTCGATCGCGGTGAGCGCTACACCCTGTCGGGTGTCGACGCCGCCTCCGCCGAGACGCTCGTGCACCTGATGACCGGCGCCGCGCTGCCGGAGGAAGGCGATGTGCGCATCGCTGGAGTCAGCACGCGCGACATCGCCACGGATACGGCATGGCTCGCGGCGCTCGATCGCTTCGGTCTCGTCACCAATCGTGCCGTGCTGCTCGACAGGCTTTCGCTCGGCGACAACCTCGCGCTGCCGTTGACCCTCGAGATCGATCCGATCCCGAGGGCCGTGCGGCCGAAGATCGAGGGGTTGGCGGACGAGATCGGCCTTGGCCGTGCGGCGCTCGCGACGATTGCCGGCGAGTTGTCGCCGGAGGCGCGCGCGCGTCTTCACCTCGGCCGCGCGATTGCCGCGGACCCGGCGCTGCTGCTCGTGGAGTATCCCACCGCGCCCTTTGGCGACGAGGCGGTGGCCGCGTTCGGCAGGACGCTCCGCCAGATCGCCGAAACGCGAGGACTCGGCTGGATTGTGCTGACCGATGACGAGCGCCTGGCGCGCGCCGCCGGCGGCACGCGCCTCACCCTCGATCCAGCGACCGGCGCGCTGGCGCGAGCGGGCTGGCTTCGGCGCCTGCTGGGGTAATCCGCACGTGACTTCACTCGACCCGGCCCTGATTCTGTTCGACGTCGATGGCACGCTGGTGCTGACCGGCCGCGCCGGCGTGCGCGGCATGAATCTGGCGTTCGAGCGCTTGCACGGTCGCGCTCGCGCGCTGGACGGTGTGACGATCGCCGGCCGGACCGACCGCGCGATCGTCGCCGACGTGCTCCGCGCGATCGGCCGCGAGCCGACCGACGAGGAGGTGCAGCGTCTCCGCGAAGCGTACTGCGAGCACCTGGCCAGGGAGATTCATCGGCCGGTGAGCGATCCGAGCGGCGTGCTGCCCGGCGTCGAGGCGCTGCTGAACGCGCTCGCCGCAGCCGGCGGCCTGCCGGTCGGGCTGCTGACCGGCAACTTCGCACGCGGCGCCGCGATCAAACTCGGTCATTTCGACCTCCATCGACGATTTACGTTCGGCGCGTACGGCGACGATCACGTCGATCGACGCGACCTCGTGCCCGTGGCGCTGGCGGCGGCGCGCGACGCGGGATTGCCCGTGCGATCTGCGGCGCAGGTCATCGTCATCGGCGACACCCCGCTCGACGTCGAATGCGCGCACGCGCACGGCGCGCGTGCGATTGGTGTGGCGACCGGGCCGTTTTCGACGGAGGCTCTCGCGCGCGCCGGCGCCGATCTCGTGGTGCCGACGCTCGAGGATCGGACGACGGTGCTGCGGTGGGTGGGAAGGTAGTGCGGTGCCGGGTGCCAGGTGCTCGCCCCCGGTGCCTGATGCCGAGTGCCCGATGCCCCCGGTCTGAACTAATGCCCAGTGCCCAGTGCCCGAACTTATGGCGGAAGCCTGTGGGAGTCGAACCCACCCTTCCCGCGCGCAGCGGGAAGCGACCGGTTTTGAAGACCGGGAGGACCACCGGGCCCCGTTGGCTTCCGTGCCTGGCGATCGCGACGGAGACGAACTGGTCGGAGGGTTGACCGGCCTTGTCACGAGGCCGGTCGAAGGGGGGCGTGTTCCCGGGCTAGCTGTCGAGCAGGCGCACGTCTGCGGCGCGCGGGCCTTTGGGCGAGTCCTCGTTGGTGAACTCGACGCGCTGGCCTTCACGCAGCAGCTCGAAGACGGCGCCCCGGACGGCCGATCGGTGGAAGAAGTGCTCCACGCCGCTTTCGTCCCGGATAAACCCGAAACCCTTATCGATCAACAAACGAGCAATCGTGCCACTGGGCATGACTGGTCCTTTTCCGAGAGACCGTTCGCCTCCCGATGTGCTGGCTGAAACCGAGTCAGTCTAGGGTGGACGATTGGACAAGTCAAGGCGCCGACAGACGCCGACAGGAGATATGAACGGGATTCCTTGAAAGCTCCCGGCCCCCAGAAGAGCCAGCCGGGGCGGGCCGTCCGCGGGTGGTCACCCCCCCCGTGACCTGGCCGCCACGGTCGTCCGACAGGGCCCCGACGCGGGAGAATCGGCCGACGCGTGTCGGCTTGCGCTGGCTTGGCGACTCGTCCGTACGCCTGGCGCCAGCGGCCGGACAGATGGCGCACATCGACATCGATCGACATGGAGGGACGCACTGACCGCGCCAGCGCGAATCACCGCATGTCATGAGTGATTGACCGCTGATCGAAAATGAACAAACGAGTGCGTTGAGCGTTTCGACGCAACAACGCTCCAAACCGGCGATTTCGCGCCGCGTCTCACCAGATGCTCGTGATGTCGTCGAAGTCGTTCACATCCGTGCACGGCCGAAGCCGCGCCGCGCGGCGGATCGCCGCGCGTGCGAACGTACGCCCACCGGCAACCGCTGCGTCCAGCAGCCCGCGGCTTGGCTATGTCGCGCTCGTCGCGCTGACGGCCGCCGTGTACCTGTCCGTGTGGCACGGCGGGCGATTGTGGGACGACGACGGTCATCTCACGTCGGCGGCGCTGCAGCCGCTGTCGGGTCTCTGGCGCGTCTGGTTCGTGAGTGGCGCGACGCAGCAGTACTACCCGGTCGTGCACTCCGCGTTCTGGGTCCTGCACCGGTTGTTCGGCGACGACACGCTGGGCTATCACTTGATCAACATCGCCCTCCATGCGACGGGGGCCTGGCTGTTCGTCCGGCTGTTGCAGCGGCTTGCCGTGCCGGGCGCGTGGCTCGCGGGCGTGATCTTCGTGCTGCATCCCGTCGAGGTCGAGTCGGTCGCATGGATGTCCGAGCTGAAGAAAGCCGCTCGCCGCGCTGACCTGGGAGCAGACCCTCCAATATAGGGATGCCGAGACGCTGGACCGGACGACCCTGTCCCGCAACCCGTCGTGCTGGATGGCCCACAACGATCTGGGGCAGATCCTGCAGCAGCGCGCGCGCCGCGACGATGCCGCGTCGGCCGGTGCGCTCCTCGGCGAAGCCGCCGCGCACTACCGGACGGCGCTGTCGCTCAACCCGACATTCGCCGAGGCGCACAACAACCTCGGCAGCGTGCTGCTCGACCTTGGCGCCTTCGACGAGGCGCGCGCCGAATATCTCGAGGCGCGCAGGCTCGAGCCGGACATTCCGATGATTCGCGACAATCTGAGCCTGGTGGCGCGACGGAAGGGCTACGCGCTCGAGGCCGCCGGCCGCGTTCAGGACGCCGTGGCCGCGTACGGCGAGGCGCTCGAGATCGATCCAAACGACTGCGAAGCGCACGGCCTGCTCGCCGACGCCCTCGCGGGCGAGCAGGCGTTTGCCGACGCGATCCCGCACTATCAGTACTTCGTGCGCGCGCGGCCGCGCGACGCGAACGGCTGGACGGGGTTGGCGATCGCGCTCGCTTCGACCGGCAACGGCCCCGGTGCGCTTGCGGCGTTCGAAACCGCGGTCCGGCTCGATCCGCACAACCCGCAGTTCCGCGAGAATCTTTCCCGCGCACGCGCCGCACGCCGGCCCTGAGCCTGCGGATCGTGTACGCGATTCGCGGCGAATTCTTTCCCCTGCGATCCAGAGTACCTGTGATCGCCTCCCTCACTCCTGACCCCCGGCGCTGAAGGTTGGAGAAAGCCGACCATCTCCCTGGTGGCACGCCCTTTGCCACTCAAGGGCGCGGGTCCGACTGTGATTCACCTTACTCATTTCGTCCGTCGAGGGGGCCGCGTGCCCGCCGCCTCCGTCCACCGCGCCAACGGGTTCACGATGATCGAGATGCTCATCGTGATCGCCACGATCGCCGTCGTCGCCGCGATCGCCGCGCCGTTCACGTCGAACACGCTCGCGCTGTTCCGCGTCGGCGGCGACTCGCGCGCGCTCGTCAACGGCGTGTCGATGGCGAAGATGCGCGCCGCGTCCGAGTTCTCGCTCGCGCGCTTCTACGTGGATCTGTCGGCGCGATCGTTCCGCGTCGAGGTGTGGCAGAAGACCGCGCCGCAGCAGTGGGTCCAGGAAGGCGGCGTGACGTACCTCTCCCAGAGCGTCAACTTCAGCTTCGGCCAGGCGGCCGCCTCGCCGCCGGACGCCGTCTCGCCGATTGCGCAGGCGCCGCCGTGTCTCGATGCCGCCAACAACCCGCTCGCCAACACGGCGTGCATCGTCTTCAACTCGCGCGGGCTGCCGGTCGATACGCTCGGCGCGCCGACCGCATCCGACCTCTACATCACCGACGGCTCGTCTCTCTACGGCGTGACGACCTCCGCTTCCGGCCAGACGAGACTCTGGCGGGCGGGCGCGTCGCAGGCGCCAATCTGGACACAGCAATGACGGACACTCGACCCGCTCCGATTCGCGCCACCGGCGACGAGGGCATGACCCTCGTCGAGACGATTGCTGCCCTGGGCCTGCTGCTCGTGCTCATGTCCGGGCTGATGTCGGTCGCCGCCGTCGCGCTCAGGATCACGGAGAACCAGGGAAACCTGGCCGCTCGAACCACCGAGTACGCGCAGGACAAGATGGAGCAGCTCCTCGCACTCACGTACGGCGACGGCGTCAGCGACACGACCGTGTTTCCAGCGGCGGGCGCCGGCGGCACCGGTCTCGCACAGGGCGGCAGTGCCGATCCCGCCAATCCGGCGGCCGGCTACGTGGACTACCTCGATCTGAACGGCAACCTGCTGCCGTCGAACGCGGGTGTGCCCGCGAACTGGTTCTACAAGCGCGTGTGGCAGGTGACCGTCCCGTCCGCCAACCTCAAACAGCTTCAGGTCACCGCGACCGTCCGCTGGGGATTTGCCAGCTCGATGGCGCCGGTGTCCACCGTGACGGCGCTCAAGACCTGGCCGTTCTAGACCTATGCGTCCCACACCTTCGATTTCCGCCGCTCGCGATTCGGCTCAGGACGGGTTCTCCCTGCCTGAGCTGATCATCGCCATGGCCATCGTGCTGATCATCATCGGGGCCGTCACCGACGGCCTGCTCCAGACGACCACGGCGTCGCGCATGACGTGGAACCGCACGGAGATGCACTCCGGCGTGCGCGGCGTGACCGAGCTGCTGCAGCAGGAAGTCGGGCAGGCGGGATTCATCTCGCTGCCCGCGCCGGTGACGCTGGGCTCCGCGGTGGGCGCGGCCGGCGCGCAGACGGTGACGGTGAGCTCGACGACGGGGATGTACGTCGGCGAGAAGCTCGTGTTCGATTCCGGCTGCAGCGACGCGGCGATTCCCTGCACGAGCCTTCAGGAGACGGTGCAGATCACGGCGCTGCCCGGCAATGGCCAGCTGTCCGGCGTCTTCACGCTGCCGCACAACGCCGGCGTGCCGGTGCGCGCCGAGGGCGGTTTCTCGAGCGGCGTCGTCCCCCCGGGCATGGTGAACGGCTCGACCGGCACGCTCATGAAGATCTACGGCGACATCAACAGCGACGGGAACATGGTGTACATCGAGTACACCTGCGACGCCGTCAACCACAAGATCTACCGCAACGTGATGGCCTGGGACGCCGCGAACAAGCCCGCGCTCACCAACAACATGATCCTGCTCGACAACATCATGCCCAACCCGAACAACACGCCCTGCTTCACGTACCAGGTCGCCACCGTGCTGGGCAACGACTTCGTGATCGACGTCGCCATCACGCTGACCGTGCAGACGCAGCAGGTGGACCCGATCACCAAGCAGCACCAGACCGAGACGAAGACGCTGCTGAACGTGTCTCCGCGCAACGTGTTCAACGTGTGGGAGCTGGCGAGCCTCGCCCTGGACGAGCGGGTCCAGCCGATGCCGCCGACCGTCGTGAACCTGCTCCAGTGAGGTCCCGAATGTCTTCCAAGCCGAAATCCTTGACGGGTGCGCGGGGCGACGAGGGCGTCGCGCTCATCATGGTGATGCTGCTGATGCTGGTGCTGTCATCGGTGGCCGTGTCGCTGATCTTCCTGGCGAACACCGAGACGTACTCCAGCATGAACTATCGCCTGATGTCGCAGGCGCGGTATGGCGCCGAGTCCGGCGTGCACAAGGCGATGAACTACCTGTTCAACGGCTACCCGACGCCTGGCGGCGCCGGCGATCCGCTGACCAATTACGACATGACACAGTCGCCGGTGACCTACAACGGCCAGCCGATCGTGCTCTCGGCCGATCCCAACGTCGCGTCGAACTATCCGCTGGGGGCCGTCGTTCAGGCGTTCGGCCAGGCGGGCGCCGGGTCGCTCTCGGTGGGCGGCTACAACGTGGACTACACGACGAGCGCGACGTTGGAGTCCATGCAGACGTTCACGGCCTACGGCTCGGGCGTGGTCGCAGTCGTGCAGACGTGGAAGTTCACTGCCAACGGCAACATCGGCGGCGCACGTCCGGCCCAGGTGCAGGTGGCCGCCACGCTCGAGCAGGAAAAAGTGCCCATCAACACCTTTGGCGTGTTCGCGACCAACGCGGCGTGCGGCGCGCTGACGTTTGGCGGCGGCGAGGTGACCGACAGCTACGACTCGACCTCGGCGCTCGGCGCCAATGGGCTGCCGGTGCTGTCGAACGACACCGGCGACGTGGGCACCAACGGCAACCTGACGATGAACGGCAACGCGCTCGTCAACGGCACGCTCAACACGCCGCGCACGGGCGCCGGAAAGTGCTCGAGCGGCGCGGTGAACGCGCTCACCTCCAACGGCCAGGCCACGGTGACCCAGGGCGTCGTCGAGCTGCCGCAGGCCCTCAGCTATCCCGTGCCGCCGCCGCCGAGCCCGATGCCGCCGACCACGAGCATCGGCATTTCAGGAAGCCCGTCGTGCGCGGCCTTGGGCCTCGCGGCGCCGGCGACGTGCAGTGTCGCGGGCGGCAGCATTACCATCAACCCCAACGGTTCGACCGTCCTGCTGGGCAATGTGTCGCTGACGGGCGGTTCGACCCTGCACCTGATGCCCGGCACGTACAACGTCAACAGCGTCAAGCTGGCCGGTAACTCGACGGTCGTCATCGACCCGCCCCTGATCGCCGGGACGAACTCGATTGTCACGCTGAACGTGGCGGGCCAGGGCACGGCGACACCGCTCGATTTCACGGGCGGATCGCTCCAGAACGGCTCGTTCAAGCCCGAGAATTTTCAGATCCTCTATGGCGGCACGGGCACGCTCAAAGTCTCTGGCGGCACCTCGTCATCGGCGATGGTTTTCGCACCGAATGCCGATGTATCGCTCACCGGCGGATCGGACTTCTACGGCGAGATCCTTGCGGCGACCGTCGGGGATACGGGTGGCACGCACTTTCACTACGATCGCGCCCTCAAGAACAAGGGGTTCGCGCCCAGCAACCCGATGCTGAGCGCGTTCACCTGGAAGAAGTACTAACGGGAAGTTGGAAGGTCGAAGCCAGAAGTTGGAAGTGAGATCCGCCCCTCAGGGCGTCACTCCTGACTTCTGGCTTCTTGCTTTCTTGCCTCCCGGCTTCCGACTTCTGACTTCTGACTTCTGGCTTCTAACTTGTAACTTCTGCCTTTTCCCTTCCTCCGGAATCTCGTAACATTCCGACATCCGCCAACCCGCGCGGGCTCCCTGCTGTTCCGGAGGCACGACGTATGACTCGACTGTTTTCGTGGGCCGCGGCGACGCTGGTCGTCGCCGGCGCGCTCGCCGCACATCCGCTCGCCGCGCGCCAGGGTCCCCAGCAGCCCGACCCGCCGGCTCGGCCGGACCTCGTGCGCCAGCCCTACAACCAGGCCGACGTGGACTTCATGTCGGGCATGATTCCGCACCACGCGCAGGCCGTGATCATGGCCGGCTGGGCGCAAGACGCACGGCGCGCGCGCCGACGTCGCCACCCTCTGCGAGCGCATCGTCGTCGGGCAGCGCGACGAGATCTGCTTGATGCAGAACTGGCTGCGCGATCGCGGCCAGCCGGTGCCGGACGCGACGTCCACCCGCATAAGATGAAGATGAACGGCATGGAGCACGACATGCTGATGCCGGGCATGCTGACCGACGAGGAGATGGCCGCGCTCGACAAGGCGCGCGGCCCCGAGTTCGATCGGCTGTTCCTCATCGGCATGATCAAGCACCACCAGGGCGCGATCGACATGGTGAACGTGCTGTTCGACGTCGTACGGCGCGGCGCAGGACGAAGACGATCTACAAGTTCGCGTCGGACGTGTTCGCCGATCAGATCGATCGAGATCACGAAGATGCAGTGAAATGCTCGACAAGAAGCAGGAGCCGAAGCCATGAGACTGGTCAAATGTCTGATCCCGGATGCTGGCGATCGCCTTCGTGGCGGGCGCCGCGTGCGGGCCGAAGATGAGCCCGACGTCGACGCCGCCCGCCCCCGCCGGCGCCCGCGGTGACGCAGCCCGCCACTCCGCCGCCGGCGCCGCCGACCGTCGCGCCACGCGGCCACGCCGCCGCCTGCCGCCGCGGCCGCGCCGCCCGCGGGCACGGCCGCGGCCGGCGGGCGTGGCGGTCGAGGCGGCACGCCGCCGCCCCCACCGCCTCCGCCGCCGGCGGTGATGCCGCCGCCGGTCGCGCCGATCGTCTCGACGACCGCGCCGACACCGGATCCGCGCGTCGGCCTCACGGCCGGCCGCTGGGACGCCGGCGCAGGCGGCGTGGAACATGCAGATGATCTCGACGACGCCGCCGAGCCGCGAAGTCGCTGGGCGCGACGCACTCGGACCTCGCGTTCAGTCGGCAAGTACGCGATCCAGGGCAACTACAACGGCTTCGAGATCTACGACATCTCGAATCCGGCGAAGCCGGTGCTGGTGCACGACGTATCTCTGCCCGGCGTCGCAGAACGACGTGTCGGTGTACAAGAACCTGCTGTTCATGTCGTCGGAAGCGACGCAACAGCCGCACGGACTGCGGGTTCGGCGGCGTGCCCGATCCGGTCAGCGAGGAGCGCGTGCGCGGCATCCGCGATCTTCGACATCGCCGATCTCGTGCACCCGAAGCTCGTCACGAGCGTGCAGACGTGCCGCGGGTCGCACACGCACACGGTCGTCGACGCAGCCGGGCGACAACGACAACGTCTACATCTACGTCTCGGGCACGGCCGGCGTGCGGTCGGCCGAGGAACTGCCGGGCTGCCAGGACGGCGGCATCGACGATCCGAACACGGCGCGCTTCCGGCTCGAAGTGATCAAGGTGCCGCTCGCGGCGCCCGCAGACACGCGGCGATCGTGAGCTCGCCGCGCATCTTCAACGGGCCTGCCGGTGCCGCCGCGCAACGAAGAGCGCGCGGCCGTGGACGCGGCGAGCCGTGCTAATCGGGGCGGCGGTGCAGCCGGTGCGGCCGGCGGAGCCGCAGGCGCGGCTGCGGGAGGCGCGGCTGGTGCGGCGGCTGGCGGCGCGGCGGGCGGTGCCGCAGCCGCGGCGCCGGCCGAGCCGGTGGGGAGGCGGCGGACGCGGCACGCGACGCCCACCGGGCCGAATCAGTGCCACGACATCACCGTCTATCCGCAAGTCGGGCTCGCGGGCGGCGCGTGCGCGGGTCTCGGCCTGCTGCTCGACATCCGCGACGCCGCGCATCCCGGTGCGCATCGACGCGGCGGCCGATCGCAAACATGTCCTTCTGGCACTCGGCGACGTTCAGCAACGACGGCAAGAAGCTGCTGTTCACCGACGAGTGGGGCGGCGGATCGCAGCCGCGCTGCCGCGAGACCGACAAGATGGAGTGGGGCGCCGACGCGCTCTTCACCATCGAGAACAACAAGCTGAAGTTCCACAGCTATTACAAGATGCCGGCCGCGCAGACGTCGCAGGAGAACTGCGTCGCGCACAACGGCTCGCTCATCCCGATCCCCGGCCGTGACGTGATGGTGCAGGCGTGGTACCAGGGCGGCATCTCGGTGTTCGACTGGACCGACGTCGATCACCCGAAGGAGATCGCGTACTTCGATCGCGGGCCGATGGATGCCACGCGCCTCGTGAGCGCCGGCTCGTGGTCGGCCTACTGGTACAACGGCGTGATCGTCGAGCTCGGAGATCGCACGCGGCCTCGACATCTACGAGCTCGTGCCGAGCGGCCTCATCACGCAGAACGAGCTCGACGCGGCGAAGACCGTCCGCTTCGACTATCTGAACGCGCAGGACCAGCAGCAGTTCGTGTGGCCGCCGAGCTTCGCGCTCGCGCGCGCGTATCTCGATCAGCTCGAGCGCAGCAAGGGGCTTCCGCAGGGCGTGATTGCCGTGTCGCGCGTCCAGCTCAACGGCGCGGAGACGCTCACGGGCGCCGAGCGCAAGTCGCGCCTGACGGCGCTGGCGACGCAGCTGGCGTCGGAAGCCGCGGCCGCGACCGCGACCGACAAGGCCAAGGCGACGTTGCTCGCCAACGCCGTCAGGGACCTGGCGAACGCGACGCGGTAACGCGTCGGATTCTGACAGGAACGCCGGACACTGGCGGTGCGCCCGTGTCCGGCGTTCGGCCTTGTTGGGCGGGTTTCGCCGGCCGCCCGGCTTTCCACCTATAATCAGGTGTTCGGCACGTCCCACGTGGGCCAGTAGCGCAGTTGGGAGCGCGCATGAATGGCATTCATGAGGTCACGGGTTCGACTCCCGTCTGGTCCACCAAACCTTCATTCCCATCCTCCTCATCCTCGATCGTCCGCAAGTAGCTGAAGGCCGGTGCGGTTAGTGAGGGAGACTGAACTCTGCTGTCACGCCGACTTCGGTGATCGCCGTGCCGAAGCTGCAAGTGTTTGCTCATAAGAATGCATGGCATTGTGCTTGCTAACTCAAGCTAACCCAAGCTCAGCAAATACGAGCAGACCGCGGAGGGGAGACCAAGTGACTCGAGCTTACGTCTGGAGCGCAACCAAGGCTGTTGCTTTCGTCATCGTCGGCGTGCTGTTGCTCTCCTCACCCACGTACGCGGCCTCTATTACCCTGAACTTTGCCGGCACCGCCGATGCGTCGGCGTCCGGTGGCCTGGCCAACAAGCCTTACAGCGGCTTCTTTACCTGGGATTCGACCAGCGCTCCGACCGACGGGGACGGTACCAGTTTGGCCCAGTACGACACGACGGCCTACCAGCTGATTTTCGATGGTATCGACCTTACAAAGCCCATCGCCAGTGATGGCAGTGGTATCTTCGTGCTCAACGACGCCGATTTTTTCGGAACGGGAGTGCTCGTCGATGGACTGGCGCTGCTTGCAATAATCGATGACAGCACGCCGACCACCCGCCTCTTTGTCGGCACTTTGACCGGACCGACCAGCACCTGGGACACCCTGGCGCTGCCCGGCGATCTGAACTTCCTGTCTTCGTTGACGACCCGGGCCACGCTTTTCTCCGACGAGGTTCCTGGTCTGGGCGACGCCAACGACATTTTGCTCGGGCAAGGGACGCTGACGATCACGGGGCAGTCCGTTACGCCAGTTCCCGAGCCGACAACCCTGACGCTCACCGCACTCGGCATCGGCGGCCTGATCGCGCGGGTCCGGCGCTCTGGACGGGCAAAAGACTAGTCCAGCCGAAGGCCGTTCTGATCGACGATCCGGGCCTGAATCCGGCTGCCCCACAGCCGCTTGAGCTCCGCGATTGATCCGTTGAACTTGTCACAGTTGCAACGACCGACGCCTCCGTCGGTCTGCGGCTCGGGCCGAGGGTTCGCGCCGACACGGCGGGGTGTCCGGTCATGCAGGCGATTGACGGTGACATCCGCGGGCCACGATTCAGCCTCACGATGTATACCGTATACATATGCCGCGGCCCAAGACCGACTCCACCGTGTTGACGTTGCGAGTTCCGGCCAAGGTGCACCGCTATCTCACGCGCGAAGCGCGCCGGCGGCGAGCGACGCGCAGCGACATTGCGCGCCGCATCCTCCAGGAACGCGTCGAGGGCTCGAGCGAACCCGACGTTCTGGCGGAAGCACGCCGGCAGTCACTCCTCGTCAGCAAGCGGCGGTCTGAACGCGACGTCCTCGCGTTTGTCGACACCGTTGCCGATCGTCGCGGGTGGAAGTGACACGCGGCGCCATCGTCTTGCTCGCCGAGAGGCGCCTGCACGGGCAAGCCCCGACCGGCGGTGGTGGTGCAATCGGATGTGTTCAATGCGACGCACGCGAGCATCACCGTCTGTCCCATCACGTCCGATTGCGTCGACGCGCCGCTGTTTCGACTCGCATTGCCGCCTGGCGATCGCACCGGTCTTGCCGTCGCGTCCCAGGTGATGGTGGACAAACTGGGCAGCGTTCCGCGCGCCGCCGTCGACCGTGCCATCGGCGCGTGCGACGACCTCTACCTCGAGCAGATCGACGAAGCGCTTCGGCGCTGGCTGGATCTCTAGACTGCGGGGGTCGGGCGCCGCCGACTACAATCGGGAGATGCCAGGGGCGACGGGTGATCAGGCCGCGCCCGGCAGCCGGCTCGATTGGTAGCGACATGTTTCAGCAGATTCACGTCATCGGTCTTGGCCGAGTCGGCGGCGCGCTCGCCGCCAGGCTCCGCGAACGCGGCCTGCTTGCGGTGGCGCCCGCGGGCGCGGACCTCGTGCTCCTGTGCGTGCCAGACGGCGCCATCCCGGAGGTCGCGCGGGCCCTGGCGCCCGGTCCGTGGATTGCGCATGTGAGCGGCGCGACGCCGCTCTCCGGACTCGCGCCCCACACGCGCCGCTTCGGCGTACATCCCCTCCAGACATTCGTGCGGTCGCGCGGGCCGGAACAGATCGACGGCGCCTGGGCCGCCGTCACCGGTGAGTCCGACGAGGCGCGCGCCCGCGGGGAGTGGCTGGCCTCGACGCTCGGACTGCGTCCGTTCCCGCTCGACGACGACCGGCGCGCGCTCTACCATGCGGGCGCCGCCGTGGCGTCCAACTACCTCGTGACGCTCCATCGGCTCGCGTCGCGCATGTTGGAACGCGCCGGCGCCCCTCCGGAAGCGCTGCTGCCGCTGATGCGCCGGACGATCGACAACGACTTCGAGCTGACCGGACCCATCGCGCGAGCCGACTGGTCGACGATCGACGCCCACCTCCGCGCGCTGCACGCGGAGCTGCCGGACCTCGAGCCCGTGTATCGCGCGCTGGCCGAGGCGACGTCGCGATGATCCTGTCGCGCACGGCCGACGACCTCACGCGCGTCCTCGGGGAGGCGCGCGAGGCCTCGCGGATCGTGGCGTTGGTTCCCACGATGGGCGCCTTGCACGCGGGCCATGCCCGCCTGTTTCGCGCCGCTCGCGACACGGGCGCGCTCGTCGTCGCCAGCATCTTCGTCAATCCGAAGCAGTTCGACGATCCGCGCGATTTCGCACGCTACCCGCGGCAGGAGGCCGGCGACGCCGCCGTCGCAGAGCAGAGCGGCGTGGACGTGCTGTTCGCGCCCGACACTGCCACCGTGTACCCGGAGGGCTTCGCCACGACCGTACTCGTCCAGGGGCCGGCGCTGGGTTTCGAGGGCGCGCATCGGCCGGGGCACTTCGACGGCGTCGCCACGGTTTGCCTGAAGCTGTTTACGATGGTCGCGCCCGACATCGTGTACCTCGGACAAAAGGACGCCCAGCAGGTGGCGGTGCTGAGGCAGCTCGTCAGCGACCTCTCCCTCTCGATTGACATTCGCGTCGGCGTGACCGAGCGCGACGCCGACGGCCTCGCGGTGTCATCGCGCAACGTGCGCCTCTCACCAGAGGAGCGGCGGCGTGCGCTGGCCATCCCGGCGGCTCTGCGGGCGGGCCTGGCGGCCTACCAGCGGAGCGGAGACGCCGTGTCGGCCGCGCGGGCCGAACTCACGGGCCTGGACGTGGAGTATGCCGACGTGGCGACCTTCCACGGCGTGCCCACCCTCGTCATTGCCGCGCGGGTCGGCGCGACCCGGCTGATCGATAATGTCCCTCTGGATCGCCCAGCGCTCGCCGGTCTGTAGACAAGGACGGCACGTATGACACCCGACCTGCCCGCTGATCGAGCGGTGCCGAAACTGACGCTGCCCGCGCTCGCCGAAAAAGTCAGGCGGGGTGAGCGCCTCGTCATGGTAACGGCCTACGACGCGCCCAGCGGGCGCTTGGCCGACGAGGCCGGCGTGGACGTCGTGCTCGTGGGCGACTCGGCGGGCACCACGGTCCTCGGCTACGACTCGACCTTGCCCGTCACGATCGACGAGATGTTGATGCTGACCCGCGCGGTCGCCCGCGGCACACGCCGCGCGCTCGTCGTCGCTGACATGCCGCTTGGGTCGTACCAGGTTTCCGAAGAAAGCGCGGTCGCCAACGCCATCCGGTTCGTGAAGGAGGGCGGCGCCGACGCGGTCAAGCTCGAAGGCGCGGGCCGGACCCTGACGCGGATCGGCGGGATCCTCGATGCCGGCATTCCGGTGATGGGCCATGTCGGACTGACGCCCCAATCAGCGACGCTGCTGGGCGGATACAAAGCACAGGGCCGGACGGCCGCCGCGGCGAAGCGACTCGTGGACGAGGCGGTGGCGCTCGAGCGCGCCGGATGTTTCGCCATCGTGCTTGAAGCGATGCCGGCGGCCGTCGCCGCTCGCGTCACTCAGGCCGTCCGTGTGCCCACGATCGGCATTGGCGCCGGCCCATCATGCTCGGGTCAGGTCCTGGTCTGGCACGACCTGCTCGGCCTGCTCGAAGCGCCGCAACGGTTCGTCAAGCAGTACGCGGACCTTGCGGGGACGATTCGCGCGGCCCTGGCCGCGTACGTCGCCGAGGTGCGCGCCGGCACGTTTCCGGAGGAGCGTCACACCTACGCGATGCCAGAGGCCGAACGTCAGCGCTTCGAAGAGGAACTGGAGAGCGGCCGGCGGTCCCCGACGAAGACTCGCGTCTGATCCGACGGCAGGGAGCCGCCCGAGTCGCGCGAACCACGCCCGGCCAGCGTCAACGGACCGGCTGCCGCCGCGATCGCGGAGCGGCGCCGAACTCGGCGCGAAACGCGTGGTTGAAGTTGGACACGTCGCCGAACCCGCAGTCGAGCGCGACGTCCACTACGCGGGCGCCGGGGTCACGCAGGGCGAGCGCCGCTTCCCGAAGCCGCGCCCGCAGGATGAACTGATGCGGCGTCACGCCCGTCAACCGCTGGAACGAGCGCAGGAAATAAAACGGACTGAGGCCCGTCATCCGCGCGAGCCGGCCGAGCGTCAGCGTGGCGTCCGGATGCCGCTCGATCGCCCGGACGACCTCAGATACGCGCGCCGCCGCGTGCGGCGGGTCGAGCGACGGTCTCCGCGCGGCCGTGTCACGGACCACCTTGGCAACTAGCGCGACCGCGAGTTCCTCCCACGGCGTATCCTGCACCTCGGTGACGCCTGCCGCGGCCGTCGCGACAACCGGCGCGAAAGACCGAAGGGGAGGGATGCGCGAGGCCTGGAAGCGCGCCGGGCCGCGAGCGCCCGCGTCGGCGGCCAGTCGCTCGAAGTACTCCGGGCTGAACCAGAACGACACGCAGCGATCGCCCCTGCCGTGGCTGTGTCCGCACTCGAAGCACTCGTCGGCGTTGCAGAGCATGAGGGAGCCTGGCGTCATCAGGGCATCGCCGAGCTCGGACCGGTACTCGAACGTGCCCGCGACGACGATCGCGATCGCGTGGCGGCCGTGGGCTTCCTCGAACGGCCGGTCCTGCGGGCCCGAGGTGCACACGACATCGGCGACTGTCCAGCCCTCGCCGTGCGCGACCAGACGTGGCGCCGTGCGCCCGGGCGCGCCGAGCCTCGCCCGCTCCTTCAGGGCCGCATCGAGTTCGAGGGCAATTTTCGCCAAGATCGACTCTCCGACGCCGACCTATAAGTGTCGCATGGAGGCACACATGAACTCGACCACCGATACGCCCACCACGTCAACCGGCCTTGCCGCGCGAGTGCTGCGCGAAGGCTACGGGCCGGGCGCCTGGCACGGCCCGGATCTGAAGGCGGCGCTCGCCGACGTGACGCCGGACCTCGCGTTCTGGCGGCCGGCCGCCGGCCGGCACAACATCGCCGAAATCGCGGTACATCATGCGTTCTACGCCCATTCGGTCCGTGGGCGACTCGGCGCGCCGCTGGAGCCGTTTGCGCTCGAGGGCGATGATTGGTTTGCACTCTCCGAATCCGGCCCGATGACCTGGCCTCAGGTGCTCGACCTGGTCGAGCGCCAGCAGCGTCAGTTGGCGGAGGCCGTCGCTGGCCTCGACGCGGGCACGGCCTCGTCCGCGCTGTCCGAGGCCGAGCGTCTGGATCTGATCCTTGGCATCACCTGCCACGCGGTCTATCACGCTGGACAGGTCCAGCTCCTGAAGCGCCTGCGGGAGGGATGATGACTCCCGCGGGCACTCGAGGATCAGCGCCGCAACGCCGCCGCGATCGCCGCGCGGTCAGTTCTTGAACACGAGCGCGAACAGCAGCGCGATGTCGTTCGGCTTGGCGCCCGCAGCCGGCTTGCGCTTGTACGCGTCGAGCCACTCGATCTTGAGCTCGGTGTGCGCCGCGACGGATGCAGACACGCCAAGGCGCGTGACGTAAAGCGCGTCGCCGAGGTCCTTCGTCTTCCAAAGCGCCCCTAACGTCTGCGTGAAGGTGGCGGTCTTCGAGAGCTTCTGCGTGAACTTGTTGCCAAGGGACAGGGCGCCGGAGGTCTGCAGATTCACGCCTGTGTCCTTCTCCCAGCTCGCACCGGCTCCGCCGTCCACCGACAGCTCGGTGTTCGGCAGCATGATCACCGTGTAGCCGAGGCCGCCGGTCGGGGCGACGAGGTACTCGATCCCCTTGAACTGATCGCGCAGGTACTGCAGCTGGCCGAACACGTACGCGCGCTCATTCAGCTTGTATTGGTCCCGTCCGCTGAACGCCAGGCGGTTGGCGATCAGGTCGCCGTCGCTCTTGCTCCGCAGGAAAAGGCCCTCGGACTTGACGAGGTTCTTCTTCTGCGGATCGTACGTGACGCTGTACCCGAGGTTGACCGACGAGGTATCGCTGTTGCCTTGCGTGAACGTCCAGCCGGCGCTCGCGCTGACGGTCCAGACCTTCGGCGGGGGAGGCGGCGGCGCCGCCACAGGAGTTTGAGCAAACGTCGTCGTCGCCAGCCAGGGCGAAGCCACGAGGACAAGCAGGGCAATGCACTGAGCGATCGGGGTCCGAGTAGGCATCGCTCATAGGATGTCGCACGGATTCGGCCGATCACAATGCGGCCCTTGGACTAGTTTTCTATAATGGACAGCTGATGGTCGGATCGACTCGTCGGAGGGTCGTCGTGACGTTTGTCGCCGCGGCGCTTGGGGTCGCTGGATGTACGTCGCGCCTCACGCCGGAAGCCGCGGTGGGCACCCTGGCCATCGCCAACCGCGGCAGTAGCGGCGTGTCGCTCGCGGCCGACGGCCCACGGGTCGTCGCAGCGTGGGCCGCGACCAGCGAGGGCACCACCGATATCTATGCGGCCGTGAGCGAGGATGGCGGCGCCACGTTCGGCGCGCCCGTGCGCGTCAACGACCTCGACGGAGACGCGCGCGTGTCGGGCGAACAGCCGCCGCGTGTCGCCATCGGACACGACGTGGTTGTCGTCTGGGCCTCGCGGGCCGGCGAGGCGTCGCGTATTCGCCTGGCGCGTTCGACCGACAACGCGCGCAGCTTTCTCCCGGCGATCACGCTGCACGAAGAGCCGCTCACAGGCGCGCGCGGCTGGCAATCGGTGGCGATCGGTCCGGATGGGGCGGTGCATGCGCTCTGGCTCGACGGGCGGAACGCGGCGGCCATGACCGAGCATCATCACGATGGCGCGGCCGCGGCCCCGGCCGGGCCGACGGTCGCCAAGGCCGCCATGGATCCCGCCTCGCCGCGTCAGGACATCGTCGAGGCGACCTGGACGCCCGACGGCGCCACCGAAACCCACGTCGCTTCGAACGTCTGCTTCTGCTGCAAGACCGCCATCGCGCTTGGTCCGGATCACGCCCTGTACGCCGCGTGGCGCCACATCTACCCGAACAGCATGCGCGACATTGCCGTCGCGCGATCGACGGACAACGGGCGCACCTTTGGCGAGCCGACGCGCGTGAGCGTGGACAACTGGCAGTTGAGCGGGTGTCCCGATGACGGTCCGTCGATGGTCGTGGATGCCTCGAACGTGATTCACGTCGTGTGGCCGACGCTCGTGCCGGGGCCGACCCCATCCAAGGGCATCTTCTACGTGTATTCGGTCGACGGCGGCCGGTCGTTCTCGTCGCGCCGTCGGCTGGACAATCCGCAGGGGACCAGCCCGGCGCATCCGTCGCTCGTGCTGGATGGGCAGGATCTCGTCGTGGGGTGGGACGACCTCTCCCCGGCCAAAGAGCGCCGCGTTCGACTGCGCCGGCTGATTGGGAAAGGCCGGGGACCGTCCTGGCGGGTGACGCCGGAAGACCCTCTCCTCGTCAACGACGCCGGGCCGGCGTCGTATCCGTCGCTGGCCATGTCGGGCGGCAACGTCGTTGTCGCGTGGACCGAAGAGGGGGCCGATCGCACGGCCGTCCGCGTGCGCCGGTTCGCGCGGTAGGGCCCGACCGCTCCAACGGCCGAGCCGGGCCGTCCATCGTCTCTCTAGCGGACGGCCGTCAGGTTGCGACACGCACGGCGTGCGCCAGCCAGACCGCCAGGCGCTGGGCCGCTTCATCGGGCGTCTTGCCGTAGAACGGCATCAGCGCGGTCGTGCTCCGGGGCGCGCGCGCCAGTTGGGCGCGCCACCGGTCGCGGCCGACCGGCGACACCTCGATGACATACGGTCGCCCGTTGATGTTTTCGTTGAAGCGCACGGCGTCCACGGCGTTCATTGATCGGGCACGCTCGTGCGTGCGCGAAGACGATTCTAGTGACGCCGCGAACTGGCGCAAGCGAAGCGCGATGCGAATCTGCACCACGATTGGGCGTTCGCGCTGAAATGTTCGAGGACCGATGCAAAATAGTTTTGCCCCGACAGCTCGTCCACAGGCCATGCACGGTCGGTGCACAGGATTTCCACAGTACCGACATAGAGCATGGCGCCTGGCGGGCCGATACCTCACAATAGACGCGCGATGACACGGCCATTTCTCGCCGCCTGGCTCGTGGCGGGCCTGCTCTCGGGCGCGGTGGCGTCCGCGCAGGAGCCCGATTCGGGCCCGATCATGCGCGTCTTCCTCAAGAACGGGCAGGCGCTGCCCAGCTTCGGGGAAAGCGCGGAGGTGGCCGGCCGCCTGGTATTCACGCTCGTCATCGGGGATGCCGGCGGGTCTCCGCAGCTGCAGCTGGTCAGTCTGCCTGTCAGCCTCATCGATCTGGACAAGACCGCCCGCTACGGCGAGTCGGTTCGGGCCTCGCGCTACGCGGCCACCCGCGGCGAAATCGACTACGCGGCGATGACCGGGGACATCTCGAAGGCGCTCGACGAGCTCACCAAGACGACCGACCCGCAGGCGCGGTTGAAGATTGCCGAGGCGGCGCGCCAGCGGCTCGTCGATTGGTCGCGGCAGAGCTACGGCTATCGCGCGGCCGACGTGCAGGAGCTGACGAATCTGTTCGATCAGGTCATCGCGGAGCTGCGCGCGGCCGCGGGGGAGTCACGCTTCGCGGTCGATCTCTCGATGGGGCCGGCGACGCCGGCGCGCGAGCCGCTGATGACGACGCCGACGCTGCGCGAGTCGATCGAGCTCGCGCTGGCGGCCGTGGCGGCGACCGGCGACGCCTCGGGTCGCGAAGTCATTCTGAATGCCACACTGAAAGCCGCGGCTGAGGCGCCGGGGGTCGAAGACTTGCGCGAGGACGTCGCGCGGCGGCTCGAGGCCGAGCGCGCGGCTGACGCGGCCTACGCGACGATGTCGGCCGACATGATTGCCAAGGCCGACGCCGCGGCCAGGGCCGGCGACGTGCGGGCTGTCATGGCCCTTCAGGAGGCGGCGAAGGCCCGCGACAAGTCATTCGGTGCCCGGCGGCCCGAGGAGATGGCCGCGCTGCTGAAAGACCTCGGCACGCGCCTGGACGCCGCGCGCGCGCGCCGCCTCACGCTGGATCACTACTTGATGATGCGCGGCGACATGCTGGCGTACGAGAAGCGCGCCCGCCCGGCGCTCTCGGCCCTCGACGGGCTGCGCCCGATCTTCGAGGCCATCCGCGACATGACCGGCCCCGGATTCGACTGGCTCATGCGCGCCGACGGCCGTTTGAAGACCCTCGTGCCGCTGATGCGCGACATGCCGGTGCCGCCCGATCTCACCGACGTGCACGCCACGCTCACGAGCGCCATCACGATGGCTGCCGAGGCGTGTGCCCGCCGGAAGCTCGCGGTGGCGGCCAACGACATGCCGCTGGCGCGCGAGGCCTCGGCCGCAGCGGCCGGCGCGCTGATGCTCGCCGCCGAAGGACGGCAGGAGCTGCTGGCCAGGCTCTACCCGCCAAGGAATCAGTGATTAGATCGTTCGTCTGATGCAAGGGCGCGTTCTCGTTCGTACTGCCGATCTGGCCGGCTTCCGCCAGGCGCTCGTCGATCGGGCGCTGGAGGGCGATCCGCTCGACGCGCGCCGCCGGCTCGTCATCGTCCCCACGCGCGCCGCGGCGGAATTGTTGCGTCAGACGATCGAGTCGGCCGCGCATCGGGCCGGTCGGGCGGCCGTCCTGCTGCCCGAACTGCTCACCCGCGACGATCTGGTGGCGCGGTTTCACGCGGCGCTGCCAGGCGCGGCGCCGCTGCTGACGCGGATCGAGCGGGAGGTGCTGCTCGAGCGAGCCGCCAGGCGGACGGCGACGCGGGCGCGTATGGGTGGCAGTCCGTTTCACCTGCGTCCGGGCCTGATCGCCAGCATGCTCGACTTCTACGACGAGCTGCGGCGTCGCGAGCGCTCGGTACGCCGCCTGGCGCGCGCGCTGCTAGAACAACTGCGCGTCGAGCGCGGCACCGATCGCGGTAGTGAGGGTCTGATTCACCAGACATGTTTCCTCGCCTTCGCATTCCTGGCCTACGAGCGCGCCGTCGCGGCCACCGGCCGTCTGGACGAACACACACTCTGGCGGCAGCTCGTCGTGAGGCCGCCCGTCCTGCCGTTCGACCACGTGGTGGTGGCGGTGGCGGATCATCCGTCCGATCCGCGCGGCCTCTGGCCCGCGGACTTCAACTTGCTTGGACGGCTCCCCGGCGTCGCACGGCTCGACGTGATCGTCACCGACGAAACGCACGACGCCGGCTTTCGCGACCGCATCGAGCGAGAGCTGCCGGGCATCGACGAGCTTCGGTCGCCGGTGCGGCGGTCGGCGCCGCCGGTGGTCGTTCGTCCGGACGAGTCTGACGGCGTCTGCTTCGTGAGCCGCGATCGCGAGGAGGAGCTGCGGGACGTCGCCCGGGACGTGCGGCGGCGGCTCGAGGACGGCGCGCGCGCCGAATCGATGGCCGTCGTCTTTCATCGACCGCTGCCGTACCTCTATCTCGCCCATCAGGTGCTGGCGGACGGCCAGGTGCCCTATCAGACGTTCGACGCCCTGCCGCTTGGAGCCGAGCCATTTGCGGCGGCGCTCGATCTGGTGTTGACCGTCGCGCGAACGGGCGGCACCCGCGAGAGCGCGGTGGCGGTCCTGCGCTCGCACCTCCTGCGATTCGAGGTCGAGGGCGAGCGGGTCGGCCTCCGTGACGCCGCGGCGCTCGACGGGGTCCTCGCGGAACGACGCGCAAGCGGCGAGGCGTCGACCTATCCGGCCGAAGTCGCGGCGTTCTTCGGCGATCACGATCGCCGCGATCGATTCGAGCGAGGCCGCGCCGCGCGCGGCGCCTCGGCCGCCGCGCACGTCCGGGAGCGGTTGCAGCCCTTTCGCGAGGCGACGCGAGCCTCCGTCCAGATTCACGCGATCTCGCAGTTCCTTCGCGACTGTCACCGCCTGCCGGACGACCGCGACGAAGCGGCCGATCGCCACCTGCGCGCTCGCGCCGCGGTGCTTGGCGTGCTCGACGGCCTCGCCGATGCGCTGGCGCGGCACGACGATCGTCCTCGCGATCCCGGTGCGCTCGTCGGACTGATCCACCACGCGCTCGAGGGCCGGACCTTCACGCCGAGGCGAGGCCGCGCCGGCGTGCACCTGGTGGACGCCGTCGCCGCGCGATTCGCGGAGCCGGATCACGTCTACCTCGTCGGACTGGTCGAGACCGACTGGCCGGAGCGTCTCCGGCGGAGCATCTTCTACGGCAGTGGGCTCCTCAAGGGCCTGGGCTGGCCGCAGGAAGCCGACGACACCCGCGCGCAGCAGGCCGCATTCCGCGACCTGCTGCGGCTGGCGGCGCGCACGGTTGAACTGCATGCGTTCGAGCTCGAGGGCGACGCCGTGGTGGGACCCTCGCCGATGCTGGACGCCGCGCGGGACCTGCCGTCGCGCCCGGCGGCGGGGCCGGCAGCACGGGTTCGCTTCACGGACGAGCTGCTGACCGAGCCCGGCGGGCTCGCGGGCCCGCTTGCGCCGGAGCCGGCGGCATGGCTCGCGTTGCGGCTGGCGAGGCCGCCGCTCGCCGATCCCGCCTACGGCGGCTTCGTCGGGGCGCAGCCGGCGCGCAAGTACCGCGTGAGCCGCGTCGATCGGTATCTCGATTGTCCGTTCAAGTACTTCGCGGAGAGCGTGCTCGACCTGCCGGAAGAACGCGAGGAGATGTCTGGTTTGACGCCGCTCGAACGCGGCACGCTGATTCATTCGCTCTTCGAGCAGTTCTACCGGGAGTGGCAGGCGCAGGGCCGCGGGACGGTCACCGCGGCCGCGCAGGGCGACGCGCTCGCGCTGTTTCGGCAGATCGCGGAGCGTGCGCTGGCCCGCCTGCCGCAGGCGGATCGCGCGCTCGAGGAGATTCGGCTGTTCGGGTCGATGGTGAGTCGCGGTCTCGCCGAGCGCGTCTTCGAGCTCGAAGCCGACGCGGGCGGCGAGGTCGTCGATCGGCTCATCGAATTCGACCTCCGCGGGACGTTCCGCTTTTCGCGCCTGGCGGGGCTGATCCAGCGTGACATCGACGTCCGCGGCAAGACGGATCGCATCGACGTGTTTCGCGACGGCTCGCTCCGCGTCATCGACTACAAGCTCGGCAAGATGCCGGATCTGAAGACGTCGGTGCAGATCGCCGTCTACGCGCACTGCGCGCGTCAGTGGCTCGAGGCGCGCGACGGGCGGGCCCATCCGGTCGCCTCGGCCATGTATCTGGCCTTTGGCGACGATCGGCGCGTCGACGGCGTGCTCGCGACGGGCGCCGCCGCCAGCGACGCGGTCACAGCCCGCGCTTCACAGTTTGCCGACCTCATCGAACACATCGAAGCCGGCGAGTTCCCGCCGCGTCCGCGCAAGCCCTCCGACTGCGGGTGGTGCCGCTACGCCGGGGTGTGCCGCAAGGAGTACCGTCTCGAGAACGACGATGCAGCCGACCCTGTTTGACCTGCCGCCCGAGCCGCCGGAGCCGCCCGGTCGGTCCACGCCCGCCGATCAGGCGGCGCGCGACTTCGCCGTCAACCCGGCGCACCACGTGGTGCTCGAAGCATCGGCGGGGACCGGCAAGACCCGTGTGCTCGTCGATCGCTACGTCTCGCTCCTGCAGCAAGGCGTGGATCCCCGGCACGTGCTGGCGATCACCTTCACCCGGAAAGCCGCGGCGGAAATGCGCGGTCGGGTGCTGGTCGAGCTGGCGCGGCGGGCCGATCGCGGCGAGATCGCGCCCGATCGCTGGCGCGCGCTCCGCGATCGCCTCGCGGACATCGAGATCTCGACGATCGACGCCTTCTGCTTCGGCCTGCTGCGCGAGTTTCCGCTCGAAGCGGACGTCGACCCCGGCTTCGAGATTGCCGACGAGACGGAGATGGCCCGCTTCACCGCCGAGGCGCTCGATCTCACGATGCGCGCCGCGCGGCGGCTCATCGTCGAGGACGGCAACGTGCGCCTGCTGTTCGCCCGCGTGAAGCTGCCCGTCCTGCGCGACGCGCTGGCGCAGTGCCTCGATCGGCGGCAGGTGGCGCTGCCGGCGATCGCACGCTTCGTCAGCCGGCAGGTCCGGCACGCCACCGCGGAGGACGTCGCCGCCGAATTCGTCGGCAGCCTGCGCGCCGCGCTCGCTGCCGCGCCCGATCGGGGGGCGCTGCTCGAGGGCGGACCGCAGGGGCTGCCCGAGTTCGATCGTCTTCGCGCGGACCTCGAGGGACTCGACGAGTTTCCGGGCGGCGATCCCGCGCAAGTCCAGCATCTGCGGCGGCGGGTCGAGAAGTACTTCCTGACGACGAGCGGATCGCCGCGTCAGCGCCTGATCCGGCCGGCGGGCGAGCGGCTCGCGCCCGCGGCCCGCAAGCGGCACGAAGCGGCGGTGGCGGCGCTCGCGCCTGCCGTCGCGGCGGCGATCGAGACGCTCGAACGGGACGTCAGCGGCCTGCTCGCGCGCGCGCTGCTCCGCGTGCTGACGGTGGCCGTGCGGTACTACGAGGACCTGCTCGACGAGCACGCGCTGCTCGATTTCGCGGGCATGCTCCATCGCGCCGTGGCGCTGCTCGAGCGTCAGGAGGAGTTCGCGCGGAGCCGCCTGAAGCTGCAGGCGCGCTACCACCATGTGCTCGTCGACGAGTTCCAGGACACGAGCCGCGCGCAATGGCGCCTGATCGAGCTGCTCATCGACGCGTGGGGAGAGGGCGAAGGCGCCACCGACGACCCGACCTCGATCTTCGTCGTCGGCGATCGCAAGCAGTCGATCTATCGCTTTCGACAGGCGGAGGCCACCTTGCTCGACGAGGCCGCCCGCAAGATCGAGGCGTTGCGGCCCGGGCCGTCGCCGCGGCGCGCCATCACGCACAGCTTCCGCGCGGTCCCGGAGCTGCTCGCGTTCGTCAACGCGCTCGCCGAGGCGATGCCCGGCGACGCGGAGCTCGCGGATCGCTTTCGGTACGGCGCGTCGGATCGGTTCCCGGTGCCGGCCGTCGCCGCCGGCGCGCGGCGCGACGGGGAGCCGGTCCTCGGCGTGATCGCGGAATCGTCCATGGCGCGGTGCGCGCAGGCGGTGGCCGCCGAAGCCGCCCGCCTGCTCGAAACGGCCGTCGTCCGCGATCGGCACGGCGCGCCGCGGCCCGCAAGACCCGAGGACCTCGCCGTGTTGTTTCGCGCGCGGGCCGGGCACCAGTACTTCGAGGAGGCGCTCGAGGCGCGCGGCATCCGGACGTACGTCTACAAGGGCCTCGGCTTCTTCGACGCGCCTGAGGTACAGGACCTCCAGGCGCTCGTGCGGTACCTCGCGGAGCCCGAGTCGGATCTGCGGGCCGCGGAGTTCCTGCGCTCGCGAATCGTGCGGCTGTCGGACATCGGCCTGACGCGACTCGCGCCCTCGTTTGCCCGGGCTCTGCGCGCCGCTGACTACGACGTCGCGGCGGCGGACCTCGATCCCGTCGACGCCGGGTGGCTCCAGCGCGCCCGCGCGTCGCTCGGGCGCTGGCTCGCGCTCGCCGACCGCATCACGCCAAGCGAGCTGGTGGACTTGATCCTCCGCGACACCGCCTACGCGTACGAGATGCGCGGCCGCCGGCTCGATCAGGCGCGCGAGAACGTCAAGAAGATGCGCGGCTTGATTCGTCGGGTCGAGAATCGCGGGTACGCCACACTTGGGCGCCTCGCGGACTACTTCGAGACGCTCAAGGCCGGCGACGAGTCGAACGCCATCGTGCAGTCGGCCGGCGCGGTCAACCTGATGACGATCCATGCCGCGAAGGGCCTCGAGTTTCCCATCGTGTTCGTGGTCAACCTTCACGTGCCGGGCCGGCGCGGCACGGCGGTATCGGTCATCGAACGCGGATCGGACGGCGAGCCGCACGTGTCCTTCGGATCGTCGCCGGAGACGAAAGTCGAGGATCGGCGCGAACTGGAGGAGCTGCGGCGACTGGTGTACGTCGCGGCCACACGCGCGCGCGATCGTCTCTACCTGGCCGCCGAATTGGGCGAGGATGGGCAGCTCCTGAAACCAGCGCACAGTCTGGCCTCGCTGCTTCCCGCCGGCGTCAGCTCGGTGTTCTCGGCCGCGCCAGCCGTCGAGCGCGAGTGGGAAACCGCCGACGGGACGTTCGCGTTCCGCGTCGTCCGGCCCGACAGCGGCGCGGAGAACGCCGCCGCGGAGGGCCTCGCCATGCCGGCCGCGCCTGCGCTGCCACTAGGCACGACGCCGCCGCACCCGGTGCCAGGAGCCGCTGGCACGACGACCGTCGTGCCACGGGCGGCTGGCGTGTTGGACGCCGCGGCCGTTGCGGCAACGAGCGATCGGCTGACGGGCACGCTGGTTCATCGGCTGCTCGAGCGGCGGCTCGACGAGGATGCGGCGCCTGAGACGGTCGTCGACGTTGCCAGACAGCTCCTGCGGGCGGAGGAGCTGGTCGACCTGTCCGACGTCGAGGGCCTCACGGCCCGGGCAGCCGGGCTCTACGCCGCGATGCGGGCTCGTGACGACGTCCGATCGCTGCTTGGCCGCGGGACCGTGCATTACGAGGTGCCCTTCACTTATCGCGGCGCGGCCCGCCCCGACGTGGCCGTGCGCGGCGTTGTCGATTGCCTGGTGGTGGAACCTGACGGCCGCGTGACGGTCCTCGAGTTCAAGACGGGCCAGCCACGGCCCGAACACGAGGCGCAGGTGGCCACCTACGCCGCCGCGGTCGGGGCGATATTTGGCCCCGACCGCGTCGATTTCAAGATCGTGTACCCGTGACCACAAATCGTGCGATACACTCATGCCGGCCCTGGATGGCCGACTGGAGCGCCTCTTGTCGCTGACGTGTCCGAACTGCGGGAATGCCGAGAATTTTCTGGTAAAAACGCTGCAGATGCACCTGCTGCGCGTGGCCGGTGGACAGCTTCAGCCGCCGCAGGAGGAAGGCCGTCCGGCTCTCGTCGAGCTGCTTTGCGACGAGTGCGACACGACCATCGACCTGGACACCTTCGACGAGTCCACACGCCGCGATTTGCTGGTCACGCTCGGCGTCCGCTGAAGGACCCCGCCGCCCGCGCCTTGACTTCCGCCGGAGCGGTTTCTATCGTACGAGTCAGCCGTGCACGACTACTTTGAAATTCTGGGCGTGTCTCCCGACGCAAGGGCGCGCGATATTCAGCGCGCGTGCCGCCGCCGGCCGCCCGTCGCGCACCCGGATTTTTCCCACGAGCCGGACGCCACCCGCCCAGCCGCCGATGGAAGCGACGCCGCCGATCGCGTCGCGGCCGGTCTGGCCGACACGGCCGTGGACTTCGTGGACATGACTGAGGTCGTAGCCCGCATGCAGGCGGCGTTCTTCGGCACGCCGAAAGCGCGCGGCTGATTCCTTCCATGCGCGTGCACATCGACGTGCTCGCGTGGCTCCACGGCATCTGGGGAGCGGTTGGCGTCCTCGCCGGAATGTCGCTGTGGGTGCTCGGCGTCGGCACCGACGCCGCGCTCGTCGACCTCGGGTCGGCTGGCGGCTCCGAGCACGCGGCCCTGTGGGTGTTCCTCGCCACGGGCGCCGTGTTCGTCCTCTTTGGCGTGCTGATGATGCTCGTCGGGCGCTGGCTGTTTCGGCGGCGGGGCGCCGGGCGCGTGGCGGCGCTCGCGTGCGCCGTGCCCAACCTCGTCATCGTGCCGTTCGGCACGGCGCTCGGCGTCTACACGGTCTGGGCCCTGCTCAACGACGACGCGCGGCGCGATTTCGGACGCCCGCCGCACGGATTGGTGCCGCCACCGCGTCCGACACTCGAGAGCGCATGACGACGACTCCCTCGTCTGAGGGCGGGACGACCCTGAAGCTCGATCCGAATCTGGCGGCCGCGCTGGCGTACCTCGGCGGCGCCCTCAGCGGCATCGTGTTCCTCGTGCTCGAGAAACAGAACCGCTACGTGCGCTTTCACGCGATGCAATCGACGATCACGTTCCTGATCGTCCTCATTGCCGACCTGCTGCTCATGGGGCTCGGCGTCATCGGCTGGGTGCTCAACCTGCCGTTCATCATCGCCGTCGTTGGCCTGTGGATCTTCCTGATGTTCAAGGCGATGAACGGCGTGCGGTACAAGCTCCCGTACGTGGGGGAGTGGGCCGAGCAGCACGTCCGCTAGCAAACACACTAGAATCAGATCATGACCAGCATTACCGAGGCCGCAGTGCTCGACGCGCTGCGCGCCGTCAAGGACCCCGACCTGCACAAGGACATCGTCGCGCTCGGCTTCGTCAAGAACCTGCGCATCGACGGCGACCGTGTCGGACTCACCATCGAACTGACGACGCCGGCGTGTCCGGTCAAGGACCTGATGCGCGACCAGGCGCGGGCGGCGGTCTGCCGCCGTGCCGGGCGTGTCGGCCGTGGACGTGGAGATGACCGCGCAGGTGCGCGCGGGCGCGCGGCCCGATACCGGGCGCGCGCCGGTCGACGGCGTCAAGAACGTCATCGCCGTCGGCGCAGGCAAGGGCGGCGTCGGCAAGACGACGGTCGCGGTCAACCTCGCGGTGGCGCTGGCACAGCGCGGCAGCCGCGTCGCGCTGATCGACGGCGACATGTACGGCCCGAACATTCCGATCATGCTCGGCCTGCAGACACAGCTCGATGACCGACGGCCAGAAGATCGTGCCGGCCGAACGTTACGGCCTTCAGGTCGTCTCGATGGGGTTCCTGACACAGGACGACGCGCCGGTCATCTGGCGCGGGCCGATGCTGCACGGCGCGCTGCAGCAGTTTTTCCGCGACGTCCGCTGGCGCGACGTCGACTACCTGATCGTGGACATGCCGCCAGGCACCGGCGACGTCGCGCTGTCAGCCTGAGCCAGACCGTTCCGGTCGCCGGCGCCGTGCTCGTGACGACGCCGCAGCAGGTGTCGCTGGCCGACACGCGGCGCGCCGTGCAGATGTACCGGAAGCTCAACATCCCGCCGCTCGGCCTCATCGAGAACATGAGCCACTTCGTGTGTCCCGACTGCGGCCACGAGAGCGACATCTTCGGCAAGGGCGGCGGCGAGCGGCTGGCGGCCGATCTGTCGGTGCCCTTCCTCGGGCGCATCCCGCTCTACGCAGCCGATGCGCGACGGCGGCGACACCGGCGTGCCCGTCGTCATGGCGGAGCCGGATTCGCGCGCCGTCCAGGGCCATCAGCGCCGCAGCCGAGCGGGTCGCGCAGCAAGTGTCGATCGCGTCGCTACGCCCGCCGCGCGATTCCGCTCGTGCCCGTCAACTGAGGACGCGCGTGCAGGTACCGTTCAGCAAGACCACGCTCGACAACGGCCTCGACGTGATCGTCCACGAGGATCGGCGCGTGCCGATCGTGGCGGTGAACGTCTGGTACCACGTCGGATCGAAGAACGAAGCGCCGGGCCAGACGGGCCTCGCGCACCTGTTCGAGCACCTGATGTTCGAGGGCTCCGAGCACCACGCCGCAGGCTACTTCGAGCCGCTGCAGGGAGCGGGCGCGTCGCTCAACGGCTCGACGAGCGCCGACCGCACGAACTACTGGGAAGTGGTGCCGCAGGCGGCGCGCTCGAACTGGCGCTGTGGATGGAAGCCGATCGCATGGGCTGGCTGCTGCCCGCACTGAGCGACGAGCGCTTCGCCACCCAGCGCGACGTCGTGCTCAACGAACGCCGGCAGAAGCTACGAGAACCGCCCGTACGGGTCTGGCGCAGTTCGCGATGCTCGACGCGCATCTATCCCGCCGATCACCCGTATCACTGGCCGACGATCGGCGATATCCCGCGGACCTGCACGCGGCGACGCCTCGACGACGCGCGCGCGTTCTTCGCGCGCTACTACCATCCGGGCAACGCGTCGCTGTGCGTCGCCGGCGACATCGGTGAGGCCGAGGCGCTCGAGCTGGTCCGGCGACTATTTCGGCGAGATCCCGCCCGGCCCGACCGTTGGCCCGCTTGCGCCGCAGGCGGTCGCCGCCCGCGGGCGCCGTCTGGTGCTCGAGGATCGCGTCGAGTTGCCGCGCCTCTACCTGGCGTGGCCGACGCCGGCGCTGTTCGCGGAGGGCGACGCCGAGCTGGACCTCGTCGCGGATCTGCTCGCGAACGGAAAGACGTCGCGGCTGTACCGAGCGACTGATGCACGATGCGCGGATGGCCACCGAACTGGCCGCCAGCCAGGCGTCGCGCGAGCTGGGCAGTTACTTTCAGATCGTCGCGACGGCGGCGCCAGGCCACACGCTCGACGAGCTTGGCGCGGCGATCGCGCGCGAGCTCGCCAACCTGATGGCCGACGGCCCCACGGCGGCGGAGCTCGAGCGCGGCCGCGCCCAGGCCGAGGCGTCCGTTCGTCTACCGGCTGCAGACGCTCGGCGGTTTCGGCGGCCAGTCCGATCAGTTGAACGCCTACAACACGTACCGGGGACTCCCGGATTCTTTCGCCGTCGATCTCGACCGGTACCTCGAGGCCACGGCGTCCACCCTGCAGGCCAGCGTCCGCCGATGGCTCGACTTCGATTGCGCCGTCTGCCTGTCCGTCGTCCCACACGGGCGCGCGGACCTGGCGTTGTCGGGCTCGACGCCGGTGGCTATCTCGTGAGCACGCTGCGCTTCCGTCTGCCGGAGATCGGTCCGCCGGTCGCCGCGCGATTTCCGTCGATCGACCGCACGATGCTCGACTCGGGCCTGGGCGTCTGGTCGATCGCCCACACGAGCGTGCCGGTCGTCACGGCGCAGCTGCTCGTGCAGCATGGGGCCGCCGACGATCCGGCCACACTGCCGGGCCTGGCGGGCGTGACGGCGGACATGCTCGACGAGGCAGCCGGTCCGTACGACGCGATTCAGCTGGCCGACGCGTTCGCCCGGCTCGGATCGCAGCTGACGATCGAAGTGGGATCGGACGTCACGTCGCTCAGCTTCACGTCGCTGTCGCGCTTCTTTCCTCAGGCGCTCGAGCTGGCGGCGGAGGTCGTGCTGCGACCGCGGTTTGCGGCGGCCGATCTCGACCGGGTGCGGGACCTGCGGCTCAGCCGACTGCGACAGCTGAGCAGCTCGGCTGGCGCCGCGGCCGATCGCGCCTTTTACGGCGCCGTGTTCGGTTCGCATCCCTACGGGCACGGCGTCGTCGGGACCACGGCCGCCCTGGGGCGAATCAGGATGGACGACGTGCGCGGGTTCTACGACGGGGCGATCCGTCCCGAAACGTCCGTGCTCATCGTCGCCGGTGACATCGGGCACGCGGATGTCGTCTCGGCGGCTCGCGGCGCGCTGGGCGCCTGGCGCCCGGCGTCGACCGTCGCCCGGACGGAGCCACCCGCGCCCGTGCCGTCGGGCGAGGCGTCGACGTACTTCGTCGCGCGCCCGCACGCGCCGCAGTCAGAGGTGCGCGTCGGTCACGTCGGCCCGCCGAGGCTCGTGCCGGCCTACCACGCGCTGCTGGCGCTCAACGCGGCGCTGGGCGGCCAGTTCTCGAGCCGGCTGAATACGACGCTTCGGGAAAGAAAGGGCCTGACGTACGGCGTGCACACGGCGTTCGACTTCCGCCGGGTGGGCGGGACGTTCACCTGCGAGTCGAGCGTGCAGGCGAGCGGCACGGGCGAAGCGATCGCGGAAGTGCTGGCCGAGTTTGGCGCCGTCCGGACGGACGGCGCCATCACGATCGAGGAGCTGGCGCGCGCCAAAGCCGCGCTCACGCGCGGCTACGTCCGTCATTTCGAAACCGCCGATCAGCTCGCTCGCGCGGCCGTTCAGCTGGCGACGTACGGCCTCGACGACGACACCTACGATCGATTCGTGCCGGCCGTCGAGGCGGTGACGGAGACGAGCGCGGTCGAAGCGGCCCGCGAGTTCATTCGCCCCGATCGCGCGGTGGCCGTGGTAGTGGGCGATCCTGACCAGTGCGGTCCGCAGCTCGAGACGCTCAACCGCCCGATCCACGTCGTCACACCGGAGTTCTGAGATGAAGGCCGCGCGCTTTCACGAGCACGGCGGGCCTGACGTCCTGCGCTACGAAGACGCGTCCGATCCCGCCACCGCACCTGGCCAAGTGCTCGTGCGCGTGCGGGCCTGCGCGCTAAACCACCTGGATCTCTGGCAGCGGCGCGGCCTCGAGCGCGTGAAGATTCCGATGCCGCACATTTCCGGCGCCGACGTGGCTGGCGAGGTCGCGGGCCTCGGTGCGGGCGTCGCCGGGATGCAGACCGGCGAGCGCGTCATGCTCCAGCCGGGGCTCAGCTGCGGTCAGTGTGCGGCGTGCCTGTCCGGCCGCGACAACGAGTGTCCGAAATATGACGTGCTCGGCTACCAGTCCGCCGGTGGCTACGCGGAGCTGGTCGCCGTGCCGCCCGCCAACCTGATCCGCCTGCCCGCGTCGGTGGATTTCGTGACGGCGGCCGCCTTTCCGCTGTCATTCCTCACCGCGTGGCACATGCTCGTGACACGCGCCGCGATCTCGGAGCGCGACGTGGTGCTCGTGCTCGCCGGCGGGAGCGGCGTTGGCCAGGCCGCCGTTCAGATTGCGAGGTTTTTCGGCGCCCGGGTGATCGCCACCAGTGGCGCCGCCAAGCTCGAGCGCACGAGAGCCCTTGGCGCCGACGCCGTGATCGATCACTACCAGGACGACGTTGTCGCGGAAGTCAGAAAGCTGACGAACGGCCGGGGGGCGACCGTCGTGGTGGAGCACGTCGGCGTCGCGACCTGGGATCGCAGCGTGCGCTGCCTGGCGCGCGGCGGGCGCCTCGTGACGTGCGGCGCCACTACCGGCTTCGACGCCAGGCTCGACCTGCGGCATCTGTTTGCGCGCCAGTTGACCTTCATTGGCGCGTACATGGGCGGCAAGGCCGAGCTGCTCCGCGCTGCCGCGTTGTTCTTCGCCGGGCGACTCCGTCCGGTCGTCGATCGGACCTTCTCATTGTCCGAAGCCGCACAGGCGCAGGCACGACTCGAAAGCCACGAGCAGTTCGGCAAGATCGTCCTGACCGTGTAGCGCGCTTCCACGCACCCGCAGCGGCGCCGGAACCGCCGCGAGACGGTCCTCGTCACAGTGAAAACCAGGCGAAACCGCATTAGACTGACACGATCATGAGCGCGGCCCGCTGGAGCGTGAGTCTGGTGGCCATCATCGGGATCTTCGCCGCGACCGTCGCGGGAGCCGTGGTGTGGCTGCTGTTCACCGATCCGGTCACCGTCGCCAACTCGGTGTCGTCGGGAGACGTGGGCGGCGTCGTGCAGGCCATTGGCGCCGTGATCGTCGACGCGCTGCGGGGGCTGTTCAAGTACCTCTGACGCCGTTCGTCCTGAGAGCCGTCGTCCCAATATTAGAGTCGCTTCAAAAAGAACTTCGTGAGGTAGTAGCCGTCGATGAACTTGAACGGCGTCCGGCCCGTGGTGTAGTGCCCGCACGGCAGCACGCCGACGTCGTGCGGCACGCCGCGCCTCTCGAAGTCGGCGATGAAGCTTTGCGACAGGTCGACCGGAAAGGTCAAGTCGTACTTTGCGTAAACGAGCAGGATGGGCCGCTCGCCCACGCGCTCGATGAACGGCGACGGGCTGATGGGCAGCCAGAACGTGCGGAGCTGATCCAGCGTCATGTGGCCCTCGAGGCCGGCACGGACGTGCGCCGTCGACAGGCCCCGCCACACGACGTCGGCGAAGAACGGCGAGACGTGATTGAACGCGCCGGCGCGAAGTCTCGGGTCGTGCGCCATCGCCAGCATCGACAGACAGGATCCAAGGCTCGTGCCGACGATGCCGATCCGTTCGTAGCCCTGCGCCGCGAGCCAGTCGACGGTCCGCCGCGCGTCGAGGACGGCCTGTCGATTGACGGCCGCCGTGCTGGCCGACGTTCGAGCTGACGATGTACTCGGCGCGCGCGAGATCCGCGGGCCGTCGTTCGTCGTGGTACGGCAGGCTGAGGCGCAGCGCGGTGAGGCCAAAGCGGGCGAAGACTTGGCAGAGGCCGACGTGGCCTGCCGCGTCGGCGTTCCACTGCGGCAGCACGACCACCGCGCGGCGAGGCTGGCCCGTCTGTTCGCGCGGCCGGAAAGATCCGGACGCGAACGAGATTGTTCTCTGGGTGCGGCGTCGTGATCGCGGACGCGAATGTCAACAGATTGCCGCGGCGCTCGAACGCGCCTGCGGGCGTCGCGGCGTAGAACGCGTCCGTGTCGCGCATGGTGCGCGCCGACCAGTCAGCCAGTTGCGCGGCGGGATCGCCGGCGCCGTCGAGGCCCAGCCAGTCCAGCCCCCAGGCGAACGGCCGGACGACGCGGTTGGTGTCCACGGAAGCGAGTCGGCGCTCCCAGGCGTGGAAAAACGACGCGATCACTGCGTGGCGTCGGCCTTGGCGAGCAGGTCGCGGTAGGCGGCGCCAGCGGACGCGCCGCTGGCTACCGGCAGGCCGGCAGCGGCCCAGCCGGGATCGACCACGCGGCCGAGCGGATCGCGCCTGCCCTGGAAACCGCCGCGGACCACCGTGACGGTCCGTAAAGCCGAAGGAGGCCAGCATCTGCGCCGCACGAACGGCGCGGCCGCCGACCTGGCAGCCGATGAGCAATGGCGCGTCGGGCGCGAAGGTCGCCTGCATGACGCGCATGAAGTCAGGGTTGGGCGCCATCTGGCCCGTGTCCTCGTCCGGCTCGAAGATCGGCACGTTGAGGGCGCCTTTGGGATGACCTCCGGCGAACTCCGGCGTCGAGCGGACGTCCACGTACGCGCTGCCTCGCTGCTGCAGTTCGTGCGCTTCCGAGACGGAGGCTTGTTTGATCATGGCGGTTCTCTTCGAGCTTCAAGAAACGATCTTCTCGCATGCCGAGGCAATCGCCAAGAGGCCGGGCGTGTCGCCGAGCCGGCCGACCAGCTGCAGGCCGACGGGCAGGCCGGTCACCCGAATCGGCAGGGAAATCGCGGGGTGGCCGCTGAGATTGAACAGCTGCGTGTTGCGGAGCATGGCGGCCCGGACCGCGATCACGTCCTTCGGGCCGGGGCCGATGGCGACCTCCGCCACGCCCTGCGGCGGGGCCACAATTGGAAGCGCCGGCAGGACAAGGGCATCCGCCCCGTCGAGCGCCGCGTCCACGGCGTCGCGCAACTGCTGCTGTGTCCGCTTGGCGTTGACGTAGTCGACGGCCGAGGTCGTGCGCCCGCTTTCGAGTCGCGTGCGAACGGCCGGGGTGTAGCTCTGGCCCCGCGTGTCGAGGTACGCCGCGTGCCACGCGGCGGCTTCCGGCAGCACGATGTTGACGTACGCCGTCGGTGATCGCGCCGGTGCCGGAGATCTCGCTACGATCGACGACGGCTCCGGCCCGCTCGAGGGTCATCGAGCGCGGTGTCGAAGGCAGCACGGACTTCAGGCGCCGATCAGGTCGAAATAGCCCGTCAGCCGTCTGAACCGCCGCCCGCGCGCGTCTCCTGCGCCCGCGGGCGATACGCGCGGCCGGCGAGGACGGCCCACAGCACGCCGGCGTCGGCCACCGTTCGCGCGATGGGGCCGACGTGGTCGAGGGACGTGCTGAGCGGAATCACGCCCACGGTCGAGACCTCGCCAAACGACGGCTTCAGACCGACGACGCCGCAGCACGCGGCAGGAATCCGGATCGAGCCGCCCGTGTCCGATCCAATCGACGCCAGGCCCATGCCGGTCGCCACGGCCACCGCCGATCCGCCGCTCGATCCGCCCGCCGAGCGCGACGGGTCCAGCGGATGGCGCACGGCGCCAAACGCGGAGTCCTCGCTGGTCGTGCCGAGCGCGAACTCGTGCAGGTTGGTCTTGCCGATGAGGACGGCGCCGGCCTCGCGCAGGCGCGCCACGATCGGCGCATCGGCTCGAGCCACCGACTCGGCGAGGACGCGCGAAGCCGCGGTCGTCGGCTGGCCGGCCACGTCGATCAGGTCCTTGAGCGAGATCGGCATCCCGTGCAGCGGGCCGCGATCCCGTCCGCGCCCGCGCTCGGCGTCGAGGCGGTCGGCGTCGAGACGCGCGGCGTCGGCGTCCACCCGGATGAACGCGTGCAGCTGATCGTTGCGCGCGTCGATGACGCGCAGGCTGTCATCCGTGAGCTGCCGGCTCGTGCGCGCCGCGGCGCGCAGCGCGGCGGCGGCATCGGCCAGCGTCCAGCGCGCGTCGGTCGAGGTAGGCGTTTCCATCGTGTTCGATAGAGAATACTGCACGACGATGACCCGCACCGTGCTTGCCGCCGTCATGTCCGGCGCCGCATGCGCCCGTCGAGATCCGCGAGTTTCCCGAGCCCGAATCTGCCGCCGGGCGGCGCGCTGCTGCGCACGGCGCGGTCCGAGGTGTGCGGCACCGACGTGCACTTGTGGCACGGCCGGCTCTCCGGCGTGCCGTATCCGATCATTCCCGGCCACGTGACGACGGGCACGCTCGAGGCGGTGCGCGGTCTGCTGGCCGACGTGCGCGGCACGCCGCTCCGCGAGGGCGACCGCCTGGCGTTTTTCGACGTGCACCGCACGTGCGGCCGCTGCCTGGCGTGCACCGTGCATCGGACGCCGACCCGCTGTCCGCATCGGCGCGTGTACGGCATCACGGATTCGGCGACCGAAGGCCTGTTCGGCGGCTGGGCGCAGAAGGTCTACCTCGAGCCGGGCGTGGTGGTCGCCCACCTGCCGGAGCGCGTGGCGTTCGACGCGTACATCGGCGGCGGCTGCGGCCTGGTGACGTCGGTGCACATCATCGAACGCGCGCGGCTCCTGCTGGGCGACACGGTCGTCGTGCAGGGCGCCGGCGCAGTGGGTCTTAGCGCCGCCGCGCTCGCCCGGAAGAGCGGTGCGGGCCGCGTCGTCGTCATCGGCGCGCCCGCCAATCGGCTCGAGCTCGCCCTGCGCGATGGGCGCCGACGCCGTCATCGATATTGACGCCACGGCGCCGGACGAGCGGCTGGAGCGCGTCCGCGATCTGACCGGCGGCGTCGGCGCCGACGTCGTCGTCGAGGCGGCCGGTTCGGCGCGGGCCTTCGAGGAAGGCGTGCGGTTTGCCCGCGACGGCGGCGCGTACGTCGTCGCCGGGCACTACACGAACACCGGCGACAGCACCATCAACGCGCACGAGCACATCAACCGGAAGCACCTCGACATCCGCGGCTGCTGGGGCAGCGAGGCCGGCCACTTCCTGCGCGCGATCGACGCGCTGGATCGGCACGCGGACGTGCCGTGGCGCCAGAATCGGCGCGAAGACGTACGGCCTTGGCGGCATCAACGACGCGCTGGCGGACGCCGCCGCGCTGCGGATCCCGAAGGCGCTCGTCGATCCCTGGGCCTGACGTGCGGCGCACGCGCATTCTCGTGACCGTGGGGCCAGCCTCGAACGACGCCGCCACGATTCGCCAGCTCATCGACGCCGGCGCCGACGCGTTCCGCCTCAATTTCTCGCACGGCACCCCCGCCGAGCACGCGGCCGTCTGCCGGCTCGTTCGAGACGCGGCCGCCGCGGCCGGGCGCCAGATCGCCGTGCTGCAGGACCTGGGCGGACCGAAGATCCGCACCGGACCCCTCGCGGCGCCGTTCACGCTTCGAGACGGGGAGACGCTCGTCATCGAGCGCGGCGACGAGCCGGCCGACCCGGGCGGATCTCGTGCAGCTTCGACGCGCTCTTCACCTCCGTGTCCGCCGGTCAGCGACTGCTCATCGACGACGGCCGAATCGAGCTCGAGGTCGACGGCCGTGGCGCCCGGCCGGCTCATGACGCGCGTGGTCAACGGCGGGCTCACTCGAGGCGCACAAGGGCATCAACCTGCCGGGCGTCGCGCTGCGCACGTCGGCGCTGACGCCGAAGGATCACGAGGATCTGCGCGCTGGCATCGCGATGGGCGTCGATCTCGTGGCGCTGAGCTTCGTCCAGTCGGCCGACGACGTGCGGACGGCGCGTGCGGCCACGGTGGCCGCTGGCGCGCCGGCCCTGCCGATCATCGCGAAGATCGAGAAGCCGGGGGCCGTCGACGCCCTCGACGACATCCTGCAGGTCGCCGACGGCCTGATGGTCGCCCGCGGCGATCTGGGCGTCGAGATGCCGCTCGAGACGCTCCCGGCCGTGCAGAAGACGATCGTCAGGGCGGCTCGGCGCCGAGGCGTCCCGGTGATTCTTGCGACGCAGGTGCTCGAGTCGATGCGCTTCGAGCCGCGGCCGACGCGCGCCGAGGTCACCGACGCGGCGCACGGCGTCGACGAAGGCGTGGACGCCATCATGCTCGCCGGCGAGACGTCGATTGGTCAGTATCCCGTTCGCGCCGTCAGCATGCTCGACGCGATCATGCGCGAAGCGGAGCGGGCGCTCGAAACCGTGCGCCGGGACAACGGTCCGGCGACGAGCGGCACCGAACACGGCCGCGCCCTCTGTGAGGCGGCGGTCACGCTGGCCGAGCGGTCCCGCGCCGCCGCGATCGTCGCGGTAACCGAGTCGGGCCACACGGCGCGGCTGTTGGCGTCCCTGCGGCCGAGCGTGCGGATCCTTGCGGGAACGGCCCAGGCGAGCACCGCGGCCAGCCTCGCCCTGGTCTGGGGCGTCACCACGTTCGTCACACCCCAGACCGGCCTCCCGGCGCTGCGCCAGGTGCTCGTCTCGCGCGCGCTCGTCCCGGCTGGCGCCACCGTCGTGTTCGTGGCGATGCGGCCCACGCTGGGCCGCGACGGCGCGAATTACGTTCACGTGGAACGGCTCTGACGATGGCGCGATCCACGTCATCGCGGATCATCGAGTTCGCCCTCAACAACTCGCTGCTGCTGATTGCCGGCGCGCTGGCCGCGCTCGTGTGGGCCAACGTCGACCTGCCCAGCTATCAGCGGTTTTCGCGGACCGTCTTCTTCCTGGTCGATGACGTCGGGATGGTCTTCTTCTTCGCCCTGGCCACCAAGGAAGTCTACGAAGCGACGCTGCCGGGCGGCCCGCTCGCGTCTCCGAGACTGGCCGCGGTGCCGCTGCTGGCGGCCGGCGGCGGGATGATCGCGCCAGCCGCGATCTATGCGGCGATCGCCATCGGTCTCGGACGGCACGACCTTACTCGTGGCTGGGCGATTCCGACCGCCACCGACATCGCGTTCGCCTATCTCGTCGTCCGCCTCGTGTTCCGCCGGGGGCACCCGGCGATCCCGTTCCTGCTCCTGCTCGCGATTGCCGACGACGCGCTCGGGCTCGTGATTCTGGCGGTCTTCTATCCGAGCGGCCCCGTCTCGCTGCTGCAACTGGTGCTCTGGCTCGGCCCGGCCATCGCCCTCGCGTGGTTTCTACGACGATCCCGCGTCAAGAATCCATGGATCTACGTGCTTGGTCCAGGTCTGCTCTCGTGGCTGGGCTTGATTCGCGGCGGAGTGCATCCCGCGCTCGCATTGGTACCCATCGTGCCGTTCATGCCTCACGAGCAGTCCGACCTGGCCGTGATCGGCCGGTCGCCCGTAAGAGTCGTCACCACGCTTCAGGAGTTCGAGCAGTGGTGGCGCATTCCCGTGCAGGTGATCCTGCTGTTCTTCGGTCTCGCCAATGCCGGCGTGACGCTCACGGGCGTCGGCGCCACCACGTGGATCGTGGCGATCAGCCTGATGGTGGGCAAGCCACTGGGCATTCTCCTGTCCACGAAGATCGCCGAGCTGGGCGGGTTCAAGCGCGCAGCGGAACTCAACGACCGGAGCGTGCTCGTGACCGGCCTCGCCGCCGGCATCGGTTTCACCGTCGCATTGTTCTTCACGACTGCGGCATTTCCGGCTGGTGCGATACAGGACGAGGCGAAGATTGGCGCCTTGCTGAGTTTCTTCGCGGCACCGTTGGCGGTCGTCGCCGGCCGCCTGATGCTCAAGCGCGAGGCCTCAGCCGTGCGCGGCTAAAGCGTTTTTCAGATAGGTCTTGTACTCAAGACGGCCGGATGGTACCTCTGTCCGCACGCGGAGGAGGGACCGATGCGAGCGTATTCGATGGATCTGCGCGTGCGGGCGCTTCGCGATAGTGATGCCGGCATGAAGGCGGCGGACGTCGCGGCGAAGTACCAGGTGAGCGGATCGTGGGTGCGGTTGCTGAAGCAACGCCGTCGTGAGACGGGCGAAGTGGCGCCGCGTGCGCAGCGGCATGGGCCGCGGCGGAAGCTCGAGCCGCACCTGCACCGCTTGGCCGAGCTCATCCAGGCGCAGCCCGACCAGACGCTGGTGGAATTGAAAGCCGCCCTGGCCACCGACGCCAGTCTCGCGACGATATGGCGGGCCGTAGATGCCCTCACATTTACGGTCAAAAAAAACGGTACGCGCGTCCGAGCACGACCGGCCTGACATTCGGGCAGCGCGGCGCCACTGGCAGGCGATCGCGCCGACGCTGGACCCGGCGCACCTTGTATTTCTTGACGAAAGCGGCGTGACCACGAATCTGCTCCGTCGATACGGGCGCAGCCTGCGGGGCCAGCGCGTCGCCGACCACACGCCGCAGGGCCGGTGGCAGACGAGCACCTTCATCGCCGCCCTCCGCGTGCATGGCCTGACGGCGCCCGGCGTGTTCGATGGGCCGATGGATGGCGAGAGTTTCTTCGCCTACGTCGACCAGATCCTGGCGCCCACGCTCCAGGCCGGCGACATCGTTGTGGCTGACAATCTGCCGGCCCATCGCGTCGACGGCATCGAGGACCGCATCGCGGCCACCGGTGCCGAGCTCTGGTACCTGCCGCCCTACAGCCCCGACTTCAATCCGATTGAACTCTGCTTCGCGAAACTGAAGGCGATCCTTCGAGCGGCGCGCTGTCGGTCGACCGAGACCCTGTGGCCGCTGCTCGGCGACTGCCTGACGCGCTTCTCGGCCGCCGAGTGCCGCAACTATTTTCGCCACTGCGGCTACGGTGGTCGCTAAAGGATCATGAAAAACGCTTTAGAAGCCGAGCGCGGTTTTGGGCGTCGGCTTCGCCGGGCTGGGCGGTGCTTCCGCGTATCGTTTCAGTGCGGTCAGCGAGATCTGCCACCCGCGCGACACCACGGCGTAGTACCGGCGCCAGCGAGGCGACGCTTCGTAGCCGTCCTGACGGACATGCAGCTTGCACCCGGTGCCTTCGGGCTGAACGGCGACGTGCAGGGCCATCGGCCCGAGCGGCGGACCCTCCGGCGGTATCCAGAACGCCTCGGCCACGAGGAAGTGCTGGCCCGGCGAGAACTCGATGACCGTGCCGTGAAAGACGCCGCCGAGCGGACCCAGCAGGTCGTCGCGATACGGCGTCGTGGCCCACTCGATGGCGTACACGCCAAGCGGCACGGGCGTGGTGACCGATCGCACGGCCTGCCACCACGCCCGCAGCGCTTCTGCTGAAAAGAAACACTCGAGGACGGCCGCCGGCGTCGCGGCGATCACCAGGTTTTGCTCGAAGCGTTCCCCGAGTTCCTGAAGCGGATCGGACACGTCGGCGGCTAGCGGCCTACTGCTTGGTCCGGAGCGTCTGCACGTAGGCCACGAGGGCCCAGACCTGCTCCTTGGACAGTTCTTCCGAGAAGACCGGCATCTTCGGCGACTGGCGGCCGTTCCAGATCTTGTAGAACACGACGCCGTCGGGGTTGACCGCCGCACGCGCGGGGTTGGTCAGGTTCATGTCATCGGCGTGCGCCGGATCGCCGTCCGGACCGTCGCCCTTGCCGCTCACGCCGTGGCAGCGCTGGCATTTGCTCCCGAACAGCTTCTTGCCGTTCGAGATGACGGTGTCATCGACCGTCAACGGGCTCTTCTCGTCCCTCGCGGTGGGAGGAATCGTCCAGCCAGGTCCCCGGGCACCCTGCAGGGCCGGCGACGCATGCTCCGCGCGACCGACGCTCACGAACGCGAACAACCACACGATGACCGGTACTATCAAGACCCACGATCGACGCATGAGAAATCCTCCCAGCAGCATGATACCAGCCGGTTGCCGTCAGTAGAGCAGCCACGGCCGGCGGTGTTCGATGAAACGCTCGGCATCCCGCCGCATGTCCTGCCTGATTGCGGCGAGCGGCCGTCCGGCGGCGATCCCGTCTCGAAGGGCCGCCGATCCGTACAAGATGTCGATCGGCGGCTTCGTGTATTCGTACTCGTACGGCGGGTCTCGCCACTGAAACCGATCCGGACCGGCCAGACGACAGGCTTCGATGACGGCCACGCCGACGGCAACCGGTTCGAAGGTCTGGCGGTCGGTGACATGGATCTGGCAGCCGCCGCAGAGGTTGCCGGCGTGTTTGTGGAACGTCGGCTCGAACGCCATCGGGCGGAATCGCACGCCCGGCAGGCCGAGCCGGTTCAGACCGGCGGCAAACGGATCCGGGTCGATCCATGGCGCGCCGACGTATTCGAACGGCCGCGTCGTGCCGCGGCCCTCCGACACGTTCGTGCCTTCGAGCAGCACGGTGCCCGGATAGACGATGGCGCTGTCGAGCGTCGGGATGTTCGGCGACGGGGCGATCCACGCCAGGCCGGTCGCGTCGAAATACTGATCGCGCGTCCAGCCCTTCATGGCCACGACCTCGAGCTTCGCGCCAATCCCGAAGTGCTCGTTGAAGTACCTCGCCAGCTCGCCAATCGTCATGCCGTGGCGCATCGGGATGGGAAACTGCCCGACGAACGACGTGAATGACGGATCGAGTGTCGGTCCCTCGACGGCGACGCCGCCAATCGGGTTGGGCCGATCGCAGACGACGACGGGCAGCTCGTGGCGGGCGGCGGCCCGCAGGCAGTTGGCCATCGTGTAGATGTAGGTGTAGATGCGCGTGCCCACGTCCTGCAGGTCGATGACCAGCGCGTCGAGGCCTTCGAGCATCGTCGCGGTCGGCTCGCGCGTCTCGCTATAGAGGGAGTACACGGGAATCTGCCGGCGCGCGTCCGTCGCGTGCGGGGATTCGATCATGTTTTCCTGCAGGTCGGAATGGAATCCGTGCTGCGGGCCGAAGAGCGCCCCCACCCGCACGCCGGCCGCCCGGGCGCGCGTGGCGACGTGCTCGAGGCGCGCGTCGACCGACGCGGGATTGGCGACCAGACCGACCGTGCGTCCACTGAGCAACTGACGCTCGAAGAGCACGTCCGAACCGAGGGCGAGGAGCATGGCGGGCTAACAGGTACGGCAAGCGGGCCCGCGTCATCGCGGCGCCGGCCGCCGGCGCAGGCGGGCAATCAGATAGCGGACGATCAGTGCGTCGCCGTACGAGTTGCACTGGAGCTGGACGCCGTCCGCGCCGCCGGTCATCACGACGAGCAGGCGCCGCTCGGCGCGGGTCACGTCCTGAATGCGATGCCAAGGCCACGTGTGCACGCGCGCGCCCGCGAACACGAGGCGATCCGCCGTGACGAACAGCTTGCCGGGCGCGGAGACGTCGCCGCCGAGACTGACCGGCGTGACGAAGTGACACTGGTCGGCGCCGATGACGCGATGCTGGCTGACGACGACGGGCAGCGTCTGCTGCGCGGCCATCGCGCCGAGCTGCCGCAGGCCGTCGATCATCTCCTCCTGGCGCTCGGCCTCGTCCGGATCATCGTCGGCAAGGGTGCGGCGGTTGGCGAGCACGTCGACCGTGTCGGCGCGCAACGACTCGGCCGCGGTTTCGGCGTCGCGCCACCACGCGTCGAGGTGCGGTCGGGCCGGGGATTTGCGGAACGCGCGCCAGAACACCGGGCTTACGGCAGAAACGTCACGGCGGCTTCGAGCAGCTCGTGGATGCCGTGCAGCGCCAGCGCGCTGACCGCGACGATCGTCGTCGTGAGCGCGGTGCGCGTCCAGAGCGACGCCGGCGGCGTTGCCGTCGCCTGCGGACCCAGGAGCCGGCGGATGCGGCGATCCAGATTCTCACCGCGATAGAGCGCGCTCGCCGGCACGACGACGGCCGCCGCGCCGCTCGGCACGAGACGGGCGACGTGAATCAAGGCTTCGGCCAGCGTGAGACGGCCGTCCGCGCCGAGCTCCGACGCATGGTCGTCGGCAGCCTCTTCGGCGGCGTCGTGCCACGCGTCGGCCAGTGTGGTGGCAATTGGCAGCCAGGCCAGCAGGTCCGGCGACAGCGCGAGCACCGCGCGCGCCACGTTGTCGCGCCGGAGCAGATGTCCGCGCTCGTGCGCCACGATCGCGCGCAGCTCGGCCCGGGAGCACGAGGCGAGCACCGATCGCGCCACGATCATGCGCGGCCGGACCAACCCGATCAGCGCCACGATGGGAAACGACGAGGACACCGCGAATGCCGGCACGTCCAGGCCCTCGAGGCGCACGGGCTCCGCGTCGCGCATCCAGCCGCGCTCGAGACGCGCGGTGAGGATCAGCAGGCGCGCCAGCCGCCAGACTGCCGCCATCAGGAAGGTGAGGCCCACCACCGCGAGGCTGAACAGGACGATCCCCATCCGCTCGTCTGACCGCCTGGGCTCGAACAGCAGGAACGACATCACCGCGAGGACGAGCGACGCCGTCCCGAACGCGAATGGCAGCGCGCGAATCTTGAGCAGCGTGCCCGCGCGCGTCCCGGGCAGTCCGCCCTCGACCTGCCGCCAGAGCCACGGCACGCAGGCCGATCCCAGCAAGCTCCCCAGCGCGAACGAGGAGAGCGCGACGATGAGGACGCGAAGAGCGAACGCCATCACCCGCGATCGATGGCGGCGCGCCGCGCGCGCACCAGGGCTTCGAGCTCGTCGAGCAGCTCGTGGTCGCGATCACCGACGGCCTGCACGAAGAAGGACATGAGCGGCGTCAGCGCCGCAGCGTCGCCCTCGAAGACGATCTTGAGGGCGTCGGCGGCCCGCACCGAGTCGTACTCGGGACGGGTCAGGCGCGTTTGATAGAAGAACGCGCGGCCCTGTTTCGTGCGCCCGAGCACCTGCTTCCGGTACAGGCGGTCGAGCGTCGTCATCAGCGTGGTGTACGCGATTTCAGGGAACTCGGGCTGCAGGTCGCGGACCGACGCCGGCGTCGATCGCGCCCACAAGGCCTCGAGCACGCGCCATTCGAGCGGACCAAGCCGTCCGGCGACGGCCGGGCGGTCGTAGGGCTGCGAAAACCAGGGGGTCATGGTCGAAAATACGCTCCAATCTCGGCAGGAAGTTTACCGCATGGCCATTGGCGGTGCGACGGGCCGTGACCAGCCGTCAGGCCCGGATGCGATCGTGTCCCGCGTAGACGTTGCAGCGGCCATCGCGGGCGAATCCGACCAGGGTGACGCCGCTCTCCACGGCGGCCTCGACCGCCAGGCTCGTGGGGGCACCGACCGCGACGATGCCGGCGGCGCCCGCGACCGCCGCTTTCTGCACGATTTCGTATGCGACCCGGCCGGTGACCAGGAGCAGCCGCCGCGTCGCGGGCAGGACGCCGGCGTCCAGCGAGGCGCCCACCAGCTTGTCCACCGCGTTGTGGCGTCCGACGTCCTCGCGGACCATCATCAGGGCGCCGTGCTCGTCCACCCAGGCGGCGGCGTGCAGCCCGCCCGTTGCGCCGAAGACCGTCTGCTGGTCGCGAAGCCGTCGCGGCAGCTCCGTGATGACGCTCGCCGGCCACGAGAGCGGGTTGCGAGGTCCGGCGTCCGCGGTCCGGGCAGCGACGGCGTCCAGGCGATCGATGGCGACCCGGCCGCACAGCCCGCATGCGCTGGTACCGAGAAGCGCCCTGGCGCGCGCGGCGACATCGCCGAGGTCGAGATCCGGTCGCAACGCGACTTCTGCGGTCTCGATGTCGTCGGCGGCGCGCCGGATCGAGAAGGACGCCACGTCCTGCGTCGCCCGGATGACGCGCTCGCCGTGCAGCAAGCCCAGCACGAGCTCGCGATCGTCGCCCGGCGTGCGCATCGCGACGCCAAGCGGGTACGACGCCGTGCCGCCTGATGATCGAACGAAGATCGCGAGGGGCGCCTCGACGACGACGAGATCCTGATCGATGTCGACCTGACCCGGCTTCAGCCGGCGAATCGACGCGATCGAGATACGCGAGGACACCCGAGCATCATAGCGGTTGCTCTACTTCGCCGGCGAGACGACGTAATCCTTGAAGTCGCTCGAGCTGTCGGTCTTCGACCACAATCCGACCTTGCCCATTACCGGCGGCCGAAGCACCGGGTTGTTCGCCGGGATCAGATCGGGATTCGGCGGATTGCCATTGCGGCCCGGCCCCGGCGTCGACCCCGAGCGTGTACTCGAGCGCGAGCTCGCCGTCGAGGTACGCCTTGAAATCGGCGCCGTTGACGGTCAGCTTCAGCTCGTGCCACGCGGCGCGGTCGAGCATCCACTTGCCTTCGGGGCCGCGGCGGACCGATCGGCGGATGCCGTTGTGAAACTCCCACAGCGCGACGTTGTTCTCGGTGTCGTTGTAGCGGACGGCGAGCCAGTCGCCGTCGGGCTTGACGTTGAAGAGGATGCCGGAGCACCGGTCGAGATCGCCGCCCAGCGTCTTGAACTTCACGCTGATGCTGCCGTTCGAGAAGTTGTCGACGGTCTTGAGCACCGCGACCGGGTAGTAGGCGAACTGCTTCGCGTTGTCCATCAGCTCCTCGTTGCGCGTGCCGTACAGGCGCCGCGCGGTGTCCACGAGCAGCCTGGTCGGGATCGTCCTGGTGCGCCTTCCATGGCGTGCCGTCGACTTTGATGGCCTTGTCGGCGCCGTCCTGAACGACGATCCACGTGCCGACGATGGGCTCGAAGACGACCGGCGGCTTGCCGACGGTTTCCCTGCTGATGTCGACCTTGACATCCTGTGCGCCCAGACGACCGACGGCGAGCGTCGCGGCAAGGGCGATCCAGGCAGTGTTTCTGGTAACGGTCATACACGCCTCCTCGAGACGAACACCCCGACGCCCGCGACGAGTGCGGGCCAGACCCCGTAGAAGATCACCGCCGCGCCCACCGGGCGCGCCACGAGCGGATGCCCGGGGGCCGCTCGCTCGCTGTCGATCGGTGGCGCCACGTTCGCCAGACCGAAGATCGCCTCGAGTACGCCTTCCTCGGTGATGACGCGGCTCATGACCCGGCGCCCGCCGAGGTCGTACCAGATTTCGCCGTACCCGGCGGCGGTCTGCTCGAAGAGGCCGATCGACGTCGCCGCCACGTACGTCACGCGCACGTCCGGCCGGACGCGCCGCAGCTTGGCGAGCGCGCGATGATCGAGATCGAAGCGTCGCGGATCCTGAGGCGCGAGATGCACCTCGATCCCGAGCGGCCCGGCAATCCGCGCCAGCGCCTCTTCGTCGGCCTCCGAAAAGGAGTTGCGGCGATTCTCGGACGCATCCCAGCTCGCGCGCACGAGCGTGGCGCCGGCGACCAGCACGGATGCGACCGCGACGACCGCGAGCGACTGCGCCACCCGCCTCGTAACGGCGACGCCAAGCTGCAGCCAGAGGCCGGCGACGGCAAGGCCGGTGGAAATCAGGATGGCCGCGACGATCGCCGTGTCCGCTTCGAGCAGGCCGTGCTGGAACGACGCGACCATCGCCATCGGCGTGTAGCCGGCGATCGTTTCCCACCACCCGCCGTGAATCGCGGCCAGAAACTGCAGCACCCAGGTCCCGACCGTGAAACTGAGCGTGAGGATGGCGGCCGTCGAGGCATTTTCCGCGACCGACGCGGCGGCCGTGGCGAACGCGATCGTCAGGCCGCCGTTCAGCAGGTGGCCGGTGAGGACGACGGCGATTTCTGGCGGGTACGTCGCGCCGCCGTAGAGCGTCCACAAGGCCATCGCGACCAGCGCGGCCGCGCCCGCGATGATCCAGCCGGCGACCAGCACCGCCGCCTTCGCGAAGATCCGCGTGAACGGCGACATCGGATGCTGCAGCTCGAGCTTGAGCGCGCCGCTCTGCCGGTCGCCGGCGACCAGACGGATCGCGACGAAGGGCAGCAGGAAGATGGCGACCAGCTCGTACGCGCTGAAGGTGGGCGCCCAGATGCCGTCGAGCGGCGCGAACACCTCGGCGACGCCCGCGCCCGCCGCGCCGGCGCTGAGCTCGGCGTACGTGCGCACCGCGGAGATGAACGATAAGCCGACGAACGGCCCGACCAGCGCCAGCAGAATCCACCAGGCGCGCGACGCGAGCAGCTCGCGCCATTCCTTGGCCAGCAGCCACCCGAGCGCGCGGCTAGGTGAGCGCAAGAAACACCTCTTCGAGCGACGGATTGGCCGCGGCGCGGCCTCGCGCGGCCGCCAGGGCCGCCAGCTCGGCCGGCTCGCCTTCGCCGATGACGCGGCCACCCGAGAGCAGCACGAAGCGATCGCACACGCGCGCCGCGTCGGCGATCTGATGGATCGACAGCACCAGCGTACGGCCATCCGCGGCGTGCGCGCGTAGTGCCGTCCCGGCATCGCGGCTCTGACGGAGATCGAGGCCGTCGAACGGCTCGTCCGCGAGCAGCACGGGCGCGGGTGTGAGCATGCCGATGGCGAGGGCGACGCGCTTCCGTTGGCCTTTGGACAGCGTGCCGACGCGGGCGTCGAGCAGGCGACGCAGGTCGAGCCGGCCGATCACGTCGTCGCGCCGATCGGCGCGGCCGCCAAAAAAGCCGATCGTGTAGTCGAGCGCCCACCGGACGGTTTCCCCGGGCCAGGGCGCGATGGCGTCCGGCACGTAGAAGAGGTGGGCGGCGACGTCCGCGCGTCTGAGCGGGTGGTCGTCCAGCGTGATCGTGCCGCGATCGGTCGGCAGGACGCCGGCGAGACACTCGAAGAGCGTCGTCTTTCCGGCGCCGTTTGGACCGATGACGCCGAGGACCTCACCTGGGCGGATGGAAAAGCTGGCGTCGGACAGCGCGACGGCGCGGCCGTACGTCTTGGTGAGACCGGCGATCTGCATGACGCCCGTGGCGGCGGTAGCGGAACTCATGGGCATCGCCCGGACGGACCACTCTAGACGTCGCTCCGCGGCTACTACCAGTCCTCGTTTGGCGCAGGGGCGGGCGCTACACTACCGGTTGGTGGCGAGGCCCGGGACGTCGGACTGGCGCGTACTCTTGGCGGGGGCGCTCGCACTTGCTGGCGCGACCGCGGCCTACCGCGGTCTGGGGGTCTCCAATGCGACGGTCGTCGCGCTGACCTACCTGATCATCGTCCTCGGCGTCGCCACGGCCGGCACGCTTCGGCTGGCCGTCGGCATGGCCGTCGCGGCAACGGTCTGCCTGAATTTCTTCTTTCTGCCGCCGGTCGGCCGGTTCACGATCGCCGACCCCCAGAACTGGGTCGCGCTCCTGGTCTTCGTTGTCGTCAGCGTCGTCGCGAGCAACCTGTCCTCGAGGGCGCGGCGGGAGGCGGACGACGCGCGCTCGCGCCGCGACGAGCTGGCGCGGCTTTTCGATCTGACCCGCGACATCCTGCTCGTCGGCGTCGGGCCGGACGCGCTCGATCAGGTCGCGCATTACATTGCGCGCCGGTTTCGGCTCGATCGCGTCCTGATCTGTCTTCCTGGCATCGACGGATGGAAGCGCCATGGCGGTGGCGACGCCGGCGATGCGCCGGATGACGCACTCGATCGCGTGGCGGCGCGGTCGCGCGCCGCGCTCGAGTTCGACGCGCATACACGCACGTATGCGGGGCACGACGTTGAACGCCGCGCCGACGGACGCGAGCGGGTGATCGTGCCGATCCGGCGAGGCGCCGAGGTGCTCGGTCTGCTCGTGATCGAGGGGCCGTCGTGCGAGCCAGGGACGCGCGATGTCATCGCCGGCGTCGCGGCCGTGGCCATCGAGCGGCTGGCGCTGCTCGACGAGCGGCGACAAGCCGAACTGGTGCGACGATCGGCCGACTTGCGGAGCGCGCTGTTCGCGTCGGTCAGCCACGACCTGCGGACGCCGCTGACGGCGATTCGGGTGGCGGCCGCCAACCTCGAGTCTGCCAACCTGCCGCCCGCGGATCGCGCCGAGCAGATCGCGATCGTGCGGGAGGAAGTGCAACGGCTGACACGGCTGTTCCAGAATATTGTCGACATGGCCCGCATCGACACCGAATCGGTCGCACCCGAGCGCGAGCGCGTGACGGCAGCCGAGATCATCGAGGCGGCCGAGGGGCTGGTCGAGCCGGCGCTTCGCGGCCGCGATCTGCGCGCCGTCGATCGCACCGGCGACGCGCCCATCTGGATCGACCCGCGGCTGACGGCCTCGGCCCTCGCGCACCTGCTCGAAAACGCCGTGCAATATTCGCCGGCCGGCTCGCCGATCGATGTCACCGCGTCGATCGACGGCGGGGATGTTCGCTTCGATGTGCGTGATCGAGGCGCCGGCATCGCCCCGGAGGACCGGGCACGGCTGTTCGACCGTTTCTATCGCGGCCTCGAGAGCGTGCAGCATCCGTTCGGGTCGGGCCTCGGGCTCACGATCACCAAGGGCCTGCTGGTCGCCCAGAGCGGCCGCGTCTGGGCCGACAGTCATCCCGACGGAGGGGCGGTGTTCACGATCGCCGTGCCATGCGACCAGCATTGATCCTGTTCGTCGACGACGAGAAGGCGATTCAGAGGACGATGGTGCCACTGCTGCGATCGCGCGGGTACACGGTCACGACAGCAGAGACCGGCAAGGACGCAATCGCGGCCGTCGACGCTGAGCGGCCGGATCTCGTCGTGCTGGATCTGGGCTTGCCCGACCTGGATGGCACGGTCGTATGCGAGCGGATTCGCGCGCGTTCGGATGTGCCGATTCTGATCCTGTCGGCGCGGCTGACCGAGCCGGACAAGATTGCGGCGCTCGATCGCGGCGCCGACGACTACATCACCAAGCCCTTCAGTCCGGAAGAGCTGCTCGCGCGTGTGCGGGCGGCGCTCAGACGAGCGCTCGGGCAGGAGCAGACCGCGCGAGGACAGTTGGCCGCCGGATCGATCGCCATCGATCTCGAGCGGCGCGACGTGACGGTGGGCGGCCGAGAAGTGCACCTGACGCCCAAGGAATTCGATCTGCTGTCGCTGCTGGCGGCGCGCGCGGGGCAGGTGGTCACCCACCGCAGGATCCTGCGCGCGCTATGGGGGCCGCACAGTGTGGATCAGCCTGAGCACCTGCGGGTGCTCGTCGGTCAACTGCGGAAGAAGATTGAGGACGATCCGGCCCGGCCCACGCGCCTGCTCACCGAACCCTGGGTGGGGTACCGGCTGGCGGATTAGGGACGGGGCTTTTTTCCACAGCAATGGCGGATCAGGGACGGAGGTCCTTCGGGCATTTGCCCGTTGGACCTCCGTCCCCAGATCCGCCATTGCTGTGGAAAAAAGCCCCGTCCCCTACGCCAGACGCAGCGCATCGCACGGCGACGTCGATGACCTTGATGCCGACGAACGGCAGCACGACGCCGCCGAGCGCCGTAGATCAGCATGTTGCGCCGCAGGATCGCCGCGGCGCCGAGCGGCCGGTAGGCGATCCCGCGCAGCGCCAGCGGAATCAGCGCGATGATGATCACGGCGTTGAAGATCACCGCCGAGAGAATCGCCGACTCCGGCGTCGCGAGCCGCATGATGTTGAGCGCGCGCGAGCTGCGGGAACGCGAGCATGAACATCGCCGGAATGATCGCGAAGTACTTCGCCACGTCGTTCGCGATCGAGAACGTCGTCAAGCGCGCCGCGGGTCATCAGCAGCTGCTTGCCGATCTCGACGATCTCGATGAGCTTGGTCGGGTTCGAGTCGAGATCGACCATGTTGCCGGCTTCCTTCGCGGCCGTGCGTGCCGGTGTTCATGGCGACGCCGACGTCGGCCTGCGCGAGCGCCGGCGCGTCGTTCGTGCCGTCGCCGGTCATCGCGACGAGCTTGCCCTCGGCCTGCTCCTGCTTGATCAGCGCGCATCTTGTCTTCGGGCGTCGCCTGCGCCAGGAAGTCGTCGACGCCGGCCTCGGCGGCGATCGACGCGGCGGTCAGCGGGTTGTCGCCGGTGATCATGACCGTCCGGATGCCCATCGCGCGCAGCTGCGCGAACCGCTCGCGGATGCCGCCCTTGACGATGTCCTTCAGGTGGATGACGCCCAGCGGCGCGTCCGTTCTCGGCGACGACGAGCGGCGTGCCGCCGGCGCGCGCGATCCGATCGACGATCGGCTTGCAGCTCCGGCGGGCACCGCGCCGCCGTTCGCCGTGACGTAGGCGTCGATCGCATCCGCCGGCGCCCTTGCGGATCTCGCCGGCCGTCGAGGTCGACGCCGGACATGCGCGTCTGCGCCGTGAACGGCACGAACACGGCGTCCTTGTCGGCCAGCTCGCGTCCGCGGATGCCGTACTTCTCCTTGGCCAGGACGACGATCGAGCGTCCTTCGGGCGTCTCGTCGGCGAGCGACGCGAGCTGCGCGGCGTCGGCCAGCTCGCCTCGCGTGACGCCGGGCAGCGGCACGAACTCGGTCGCCTGGCGGTTGCCGAGCGTGATCGTGCCGGTCTTGTCGAGCAGCAGCGTGTCGACGTCGCCGGCCGCCTCGACGGCGCGGCCGGACATCGCCAGCACGTTGTGCTGGACCAGGCGGTCCATGCCGGCGATGCCGATCGCCGAGATCAGCGCGCCGATCGTCGTCGGAATCAGGCAGACGAGCAGCGCGATCAGCACGGGGACCGGGATCGTCGTGCCCGCGTACAGCGCGAACGGCTGCGAGCGTCACGACGACGAGCAGGAAGACCAGCGTCAGCACCGCCAGCAGGATGTTGAGCGCGATCTCGTTCGGCGTCTTCTGACGCTCGGCGCCTTCGACGAGCGCGATCATCCGGTCGAGGAAGGTGTGGCCTGGATCGGACGTGATGCGCACGCGTGATCCAGTCCGACAGCACGCGCGTGCCGCCGGTGACCGCCGAGCGGTCGCCGCCGGACTCGCGGATGACCGGCGCCGACTCGCCCGTGATCGCCGACTCGTCGACCGACTGCGACGCCTTCGATGATCTCGCCGTCGGCCGGGAATGAACTCGCCGGCCTTGACGCATGACGACGTCGCCCTTGCGCAGCGCTGCTCGCCGGCACGCTTCTCCGTGCCGCTGCCGTCGCGCAGGCGCGTTCGCGACGGTCTCCGTCCGCGTCTTGCGCAGCGTGTCGGCCTGCGCCTTGCCGCGGCCCTCCGCCATCGCCTCGGCGAAGTTGGCGAAGAGCACCGTGAACCACAGCCAGAAGGCGACCTGTCCGGTGAACAGCGGATGCCCGCGTCCGGCCGACCAGCTCCTGGACGAAGATGACCGTCGTGAGCAGGCTGCCGACCTCGACGATGAACATCACCGGGTTCTTGACCTGGATCCGCGGATCGAGCTTGCGGAACGAATCCGACGATCGCCTGCCGGACGATGCGCCGGATCCCAAATCGAGATGCGTGTGTGCGCGTTCTGCCATGTGACGTTCCTCGTTCGCTCAGCGGCCGGCGTGCGGCGCCCCGAGCGTCTCGTCGAGCGCCAGGTTCAGCTCGAGCACGTTGACGCGCGCCCGGCCGAGAAACCCGAACGTCGGCGGCTTCGGTGTGCGCGCGGATCAGCGTCCCGCACGCGGTCGACCGGCACGCCGCGCGCCTGCGCCACGCGCGGCGCCTGCAGCTCCGCCGCGGCGGGCGGAATGTCGCGGATCCATGCCGCCGCCGCTCGCCGTCACCATCTCCGACGGCACCTGGCCGGCGCGTCACGCCTTCCTGCTTCGTCACCGCGTCCAGCCGCTCGCTGCACGGCCTTCAGGTGATCCGGATTCGACGGCCCGTAGTTGCTGCCGCCGGTCGAGGCCGCGTTGTAGTCGACCGCCGACGGCCGCGGCTGGAAGTACTCCGGCTCGCGTGAACTTCTGCGCGATCAGGCGCGAGCCGACGATCGTGCCGTCGGCGCGGCGGATCAGGCTGCCTTCGGCCTGCGACGCGGAAACGCCACCCGGCCGACGCCCCACAGCAGCGACGTGATAGCCGCCGCCGAGCAGCACCATCGTGACGACCGTGAACAGCGACGCCGCGCTTGAGTTCCTTGAACATGGCGATGCTCCCTCTACCGCATGCGCCAGGTGCTCGGCGATCGGCCCGAGCACCGCGACCGGCATGAACATCAGCAGGCCGAGAATGACGACGACGGCCCACAGCGTGAATCCGAAGTCGCCGCTGTCCGCGCGCAGCGAGCCGGCCGTTTCCGGCGCCGCCGGCTTGGCGCCGAGCGAAGCCCGCCAGCGCGAGCGGCGCGATGATCGGGATGTAGCGGCGACAGCAGCATCACCAGGCCGCGTCGAGATGTTCCAGAACGGCGTGTTGTCGCCCAGCCCCTCGAAGCCCGAGCCGTTGTTGGCCGCCGCCGAGCTGAACTCGTACAGCATCTCGGAGAAGCCGTGCGGGCCCGGGTTCTGCAGCCAGCGCGAGCGCCGTGTCCGGATCGGCGGTGGTCGCCCAGACGTAGCAGGCGATCGCCGTGCCGACGAGGATCGCCAGCGGATGCCAGAGCAGCGCCAGGCTCGCCAGCTTCATCTCCTTGGCCTCGACCTTCTTGCCGAGGAACTCCGGCGTGCGGCCGATCATCATCCCGGCGACGAAGACCGCGACGATGATGAAGATCAGCATGTTGATGAAGCCGACGCCGACGCCGCCGAAGATGTTGTTGAGCCACATGCCGATCATCGGCATCAGGCCGCCGAGCGGCGTCAGCGAGTCGTGCATCGCGTTGACCGAGCCGTTCGACGTCACCGTGGTCGTCACGGCCCAGAGCGCGGAGAGCCCGGCGCCGAAGCGGACCTCCTTGCCCTCCATCGAGCCGGTCGACTGATCGACGCCCATGGCGGTGATCGCCGGGTTGCCGCCGCGCTCCTGCGCGACGCCGAACGATCACCATCGGGAGGTACAGCGCCAGCATCGTCGACGAAGACGACGACCGCCAGCCGGCGCCGGCCGACCATGTAGCCCGAGCGTCCAGACCATCGCCATCGGGATGATCGAGATCGACCAGGTCTCGACGAGGTTGGAGATCGGCGTCGGGTTCTCGTACGGATGCGTCGAGTTCGGCCCGAAGTAGCCGCCGCCGTTCGTGCCGAGCTGCTTGATGGCGACCTCGGGCGCGACGACGCCGCGCGCGATCGTCTGCTCCTGCCCTTCGACGCGTCGTCGCCTTCGCCGCGCCCTGGAACGTCATCGGCGTGCCCTGCCACATCAGGACGACCGCCGACGAGCAGCGCCAGCGGCAGGAACACGCCGCACCGTCGGCGCGCGTCAGGTCGACGTAGAAGTTGCCGAGCGTGCTTCAGCCGGTTGCCGGCCAGGCCGCGGATGATCGCGACGCACGCCGCCATGCCCGTCGCCGCGGTCACGAACTGCAGGAACGTGATCGCGATCATCTGCGAGAGGTACGACAGCCCGGTCTCGCCGCTGTAGTGCTGCAGGTTCGTGTTCGTCGTGAAGCTCGAGATCGTGTTGAAGGCGAGCGTCGGCTCCATGTTGCCGATGCCGTCGGGATTGAGCGGCAGCCACCTCTGCAGCGTCACGATCGCGAACGTCGCCAGCCACATGAAGACGTTCGAGATGAGCAGCGACACGGAGTACTGCTTCCAGTCCTGGCTCTTCGGTCGGGATCGACGCCGGTGAGCCGCAGGACCAGCCGCTCGATCGGACCGAAGACCGGATCGAGCCACGTGCGCTCGCCGGTGAACACCCGCGCCATGTACCGGCCGAGCGGGATGCTCGTCGCGATCGTGAACAGGATCGTGAAAGCGACGGCGATGTATTCAGTGGTCACGGGACCCTCAGAAGCGTTCGGGACGCAGCATCGCGTACACGCAGGTACGCGCCGATGACGATGCTCAAGATCAACAGGACAGATCATCATGGCGTCACCTACACGCGGTCGCAGAGCGCGACGAAGCCGATCATGGCCACGAACGACGCGAGCCCAAGCAGGACCATCCCAAGCAGCAGCATCACCAGGCTCCTTGCTTACCGCCCATCCACCACACCAGGCCGACGAGGATCGTGTTCTGATCCCGTCTTCAGATTGCCGTCGTGAGACGGGAAGTACGGCTGATTCGACCAGTCGCGGCGGAATTCGCCGCGCACGAGGAATCCGTCCGCCAGCTTGTGCTCGAGCGTGAACGTCACTTCCTGGAGGTTCTGCGCGAGGCCCGCAAACAGCCCGCCGTCGTCGTTCGAGTGCTCGTAGCGGAAGGCGAGCGCGTCGGGTGTAGACGCCTGGTACCGCGCGTAGCCCCCGAAGCCGTCAGCGCGGCGGTCGGATCGCCCGAGTGGACCTGACTGGTCGTGTGATTGACGTCGGCCCCGAATGACACCTTCGCGTTCGCCGTGTACGCGACGTACGTGTCGAAGATGTGGAACCAGCCGTTCGGCCCGTCGGGTTGCCCCTGGTCTGGCTGCTCCTGGCCGAAGTAGTAGTTCACGTCCAGCTCACGCCCGTCGCGGGTGTCACGACCGCCATCACGTAGTTCGACTTGAAGTCATTGAAGTCCTCGGTCTGCTGGATGCCGTTCACCAGCATGTAGTTCACGGCCACCTTGTCCGCTCACCGGCATCTGGAGCCGCAGGCCTGTGTGATAGAACGGCAGGAAATTGAACAGATATGCGCGCGAGAAATTGTTATCGTCCTTGGCGTAGTTCGTTTCGAACCCAAGGCTCGACGCGAACTTGCCGAAGTCCAGCCGGACCGCGTGCGATCCCGGAAAGACGTACGATCCGTACGCCTGCCACAAATTGCGATACGCATCGGGACGCGGTTCGTTGGCTGGCGATCCCTGCGCGGTGTCGGTCGCCATGCCGAATTGCAGATCGAGCCGCAGACCGAAGCGGCCGGTTCGCGCTCCGATCCGGCGCGTTCTCGAGCGACGAGCGCGGCCTGCTGGATGCCGAACGTGTTGGCCCGCGTGTCGTACGCGCGCAACAGGTTGATGCGATCAGGCGGCTGGTTCGTGTTCCATTCGTAGTAGCCCTCGAACGTCCCGGACAAGGTCCACCCCGCGAGCGGATCCGGCGTGGGCGTCGGGGTTGGCGACGGGGCCGGCGACGGCGTCTGAACCGGCGCGGGCGGCGTTTGAGCCAGCGCGGCTCCCGGGACGCACAGACTGAGAATCGTGATGGGACGCACCAACCGGGCGATCATGGCTGCTCCTTCTTGACAAGCTCAGGGTAGCGCCCGGGGATCTAAGGGGATGAATAAGAGACCGTAAAGAACCCGTAAGGTCGCATGCAAACGGCGTTTACATCAGCAATCAACGTGCCGTCGTCCGGAGGTCGTCCGCCGGCATGCCGGCCCGGCGTGCGACCATCAGTGTTGGATTGTTCGCAGCGGCAGGGGAAAACTCCCGGTACTACTTCCCAAACCGCGACATACCGAAGCCGCGTTTGGCGAGAGCGTCGTTCAACGCGCGCAGGCGCTCTTCACACCCGGCCACGAGCGCCCGCTTCTGTGTCAGCGACAGGGCGAGCGAGCGGACGTTGGTGTTGCGGTGCGACAAGGCGAGAATCTCGGCGTGGACCGTCATGAACTGATCGAAGGCGGCCCTGGCGGTGGCAAGCTGCGGGCGGGATCCGGCTGGGACGATGGTCGCGAGCGTGTCGAGCGCGCGTCTCGCCGCCGTCTCCGATGCCGTCATGCGCTTCTCGATGCGCGCCATCGCGGCGTCGTCGGGTTCAGCGATGTGCGGCGCCTCCAGCGCCTGGATCTCGCGCACGGCCCCCACGGCCGTGGCGACAAGCGCTCGCGCCCGCCACGTGTCTTTCGACGGAACTGACGGCTCGAGGCCGTCAAGCGCGTCCCGGAACGCATCGGCTGCGTCCTGAGCGGGGCCGAACGAGAGCCGCTGCGCCTTGAGGTTGGTATTTTCGACGGCCAGATCGAGGATGTTGCGGTCCAGCGTCTCATAGGCCGCGAATCGAGTCACGAACTCCTGGAGGAGCTGGGTTTCGTCTGAGTAGTTCAGGCCTTGGAGCAGCGGTCCCAGCGCAGCGACGTCCCGCTGAACCGCCTGCTTCGCCTGCTCCGCCTCATGCGCATAGGCGACGGACGCGTCGTCAGTGTCCGCCATGACGGCGCTGTTGGCTGCATCAGCGGCCTTGGTGAACTGGACGAGCAGGTCTGCTGAAAGCTGTCGCGCCTGCGAGAGTTGCTCCAGCGCCGCGTTGACATCACCACCGCAGCCGGTCGCAGCCCCCACGGCAATCGCGATCGGAACGACGCAGCACGCGGCGATCCGCCTGCTCACAATAGTTGAACGTAGCACGCGAGCCTTCGAGGAGGCGTCGTGAATCTCTCCGCGAAACAGCATCAGACGCGCTCGGGTGAGCGGTCTCACGTCAGCCCGCCATGCGTCAGCCACGCCGTCACCATCAGGACGACGAAGATGGCCACCCACCAGAACCGGACGACGCGATCCGCGTCGGCGAAACCGTCATTGCGACGCGGTTTCAGGCGTAACGACGATTCTTCAATCGAGGTCATGGCACTTCCTTCCTTCCGACCCTGCCGGAGTCGCGACTTGATCGACGCACCCTGCCACAGGCTGAACAACAGCCAGAGCAGGACGCCGAGGCTCGCCCGGCGCTCTCGCTGAATCCGACGGTAACGCCACGCCGGGTGACGGAGGCGTCAGAAACACATAAGAAGTCCGTAAACCCTCGGGGCGGACCGACTTGCCGCCCGTACAATTGGCCGATGGAAACGACCCGGCAGCCGTCGGCCGACGATCTGCTGGCCAAAATCCAGGAAGAGGGGCGCGCCCGCCTCCGGGTGTATATCGGTGCGGCGCCGGGCGTCGGCAAGACGTATCGCATGCTCCGCGACGCCCACCAGCTGCGCGGCCAGGGCCTCGATGTCGTCGTCGCGCTGGTCGAGACGTACGGGCGCCAGGACACCGAGGCGCAGCTCGGCGATCTCGAGGTCGTCCCCAAGCGCAAGATCGAATACCGCGGCGTCGTGCTGGAGGAGATGGACCTCGACGCGGTGATCGCGCGCAAGCCGCAGGTGGCCGTCGTCGACGAGCTGGCGCACACCAACGTCCCGGGCAGCCGGCACGAGAAACGGTACGAGGACGTGCTCGAGCTGCTCGACCACGGCATCCACGTGATGACCGCGGTCAACATTCAGCATCTCGAGACGCTCAACGACGCGGTGTCCCGGGTGACTGGCGTCCGCGTGCGCGAGACCGTGCCCGACACGTTCCTCGACCGCGCCGACGAAGTGATCAACGTCGACGTCACGGTCGAGGAGCTGCGCGAGCGCCTGAAGCAAGGGAAAGTCTACCGGCCCGAGAAGGTCGAGCAGGCGCTCGGCAACTTCTTCCGCAAGGGCAATCTTTCGACCCTGCGCGAGCTGGCGTTGCGGGCCGTGGCCGACGAGGTGGGGGAGAAAGCCGCGACTTACCGGGCCCGCGAGGGGCTCGAGCCCGCGATCATCCCCGAGCGCGTCATGGTCTGCATGAGCGCGAGCGAAGACGCGCCGCGGGTCATCCGCACGGGGGCGCGCATTGCCGGACGGCTCGGGGCGAAGTGGTACGCCGTTTACGTCGAGACGCCCCACGAGCGGCCGGAACGCATCACCCCCAAGAGCCGGGAGGCGCTCGCGCGCAACATCGCCCTGGCCGAGTCGCTTGGGGCGACGCTCGTCCGCGTCCACGCCGACCGGGCGGCCGATGGCCTCATCGAATTCGCCCGTCGTGAGGGCATCACGCACGTCATCTTCGGACAAAGTCAACGGTCGCGGCTCGAGGTCGTTCTCAAGGGCTCGGTCATCGACCGGTTCTTGCGTGAAGTGCCCGACGCCGCGATGCAGATCGTCCCCATCGAACGTTAGTCGGGGGACTTCGTACGCGATCTATCATGAGGGCCGCGACATGCGGCCATTCAACGCGCCACCGCCTCGGCGTCCTCCGGCGTCCCTCGTGCCGACTGGCACGACGCTGAGGGAGTTCTTGCCGACGTGGCGCACCGCGGTCCTGACGCTCAGCGAGCTGGGCGCAGCCGCGTTCTTCGTCTCCGGCATCACGCAGGCGCGGCTCGGGCCGGCCGGTCCGTGGTTCGTGCTGGTCGCCGTGACGATCGGGCTTGTCGTCCGGGTCGTGGATGTCGAGAACTGGGCCCTCTTCATTCCGGGCGGCCTGCCTGGGCGCGTCCACGACGCGTTCGGCCGCCGGGTCGCCATGGTCGCCACGGCCGCCGCCCTGCTCGAGCGTTTCCTGTTCGTGGCCCTCGCCGGCATCGTCGCTGGACGGTACGTGGTGACCGGACTGGCATCGCTCTTCGGTACCGCGCTTTTCGACCGCCACGCCGGCGTCGGGGACGCGACCGCCCTGGCGGCCATCATCCTGCTCGCGGTGATCTGGCTGCGCACGCGCCTGGGGCAGGACTGGAGCGTTCGTGCGCTCGGCCGCTGGACGTGGCTGCCCATCGTGACCCTCGTCGTGGTCGCCCTCTGGGGTCTGAGCACGTACGCCGCGAGGTTTCCCGGGCTGCCGCCGCTGACGCCGCCCTTGCCCGAATTCGGCGGCTTCGCGACGATCCTCCTGACGAGCCTCGCCGGGGTTGGCTTGGCGCTGCCGGCCATCGGTGGTGGCGGGGCGCTGACTCGCCGCGCGAGCGAGCTGCCGCAGCCGCGCCTGCGCAGTCTTCAGAACCTGCTCACCCTGGCGGGCATCTTCACCCTGCTGGTCGTCGGCGCCACGTCGTTCGCCTTCGGCGGTCTGGTGCCCGAGTCCCTGCAATCGCAATGGTGGAACGCGCCGCTGCTCGGCCTCATCACCTACGCGGCCGGTCCGAGATGGCTGCACGGGATCGCCCTCGCCGCGCTGAGCGGGGCGGGCGTCGTCGTGCTCGCCTACGCGGCCCAGGCCGCGCTCGGCGACTCGGAGGCCATTCTGGCGAGGCTGTCCCTGCACGGTCTCGTCAGTCGTTCCCTCCGCCTGCCACATCCTCGCTTCGGCACGCTGGCGCGGCTCGCGGACGTCGCGGCCGTGGCCGTCGCGATCACCATCGTCGCCAGCAGCGGCCGCGTGCCGTGGCTGGCGAGCGCGTACGCCGTCCTGCTGGCGGCGACGCTGACGTTCAGCTTGATGGCCCTCGTTCGGCTCCGGTCGAAGCGCACGCGCGCCGAGGCGTCCCAGGTTCGGGCGCTCGTGGAGACCGGAAGCGCGGTGCCGTCCTGGGGCCTGGTGGCGATCGCCCTCCTCATCGGTCTGACGGGTGTCGCCATGATCGTCACGCGCGATGTGGGCGCGTGGGCGGGTGCCGGTGCATTCCTCGTGCTTGCGCTCGTGTTTTCGGCCGCCGGACGGCGCGCCGAGGTCTCGCCCGATGACGAGGCGCTCGACGCGATCCACCTGCTGCCGGCGATCCAAGTGTCTCTCGATCGCGTCCAGGCACGGCCGGAGAACATCGTCGTGGCCGTTCGGCACCCGCATTCGCTCGGGCACCTTGCCGCGGCCTTGCAGCATCCGGGCGACGAGGACCTGGTCGTGATGACGGGCCGGCTTCTCGGACGCGATGTGCCGGACGACGGCGCGACCTGGACCGGGCCGCCCACGCCGGAAGAACGCTTCCTCTTTTCGCAGGTCACCGCGCTGGCCGAGCAGTACGGGCGCGTCGTCAAGCTGCTGGTCGTGCCGGCGGAGAACGCGTTCGACGCGGTGATCGCCACGGTCATCCGGCTGAAGTCGGCGGAAGTGCACGTCGGCGAGTCCGTGACGCTCTCCGCCAACGAACAGGCTCGACAGCTTGGCGAGGCGTGGGAGCGTGCGGTCAAGACCGACCCCCTGCACGTGCGTCTGGTCATCCACCATCGCAGCGGCGGCACGCAGAGCTACTTCCTGGGCGCGCACGCGCCGACGCTTTCCGAGCGCGATCTCGATCTCATTCACCACCTCTGGCTCGACGCCGCGAAGGCCGTCGGGCCGCACGTGCACCATCACGACATCGTCCGAGCGGCGTTGAATCAAATGGCTCAACAACTGAACAGTCCCCACCGGCAGGATGCCCTGGGGGCGATCCGGGACGTGGCACGACCCGCGGAGGAAGTCGCCGCGGTCGTCCGCTCGCGCGACTTCGCGCAGCTGCGCGACATGATGCGCAACCGGCCGCCCCAGGACGTCGCCGACATGCTCAGCAATCTGGCGATCGAGGACCAGGTCGTCGTCTTCCGCGTCCTGCCGCGCAAGGACTCCGCGGCGGTGTTCGAGTACCTCGATCAGGACGCCCAGGAAGCGCTGCTCAAGGCCATGGCTCAGGAGGATATTGCCGGACTGCTGAACGAGATGGCGCCCGACGACCGCACGATGTTCCTCGAAGAGCTGCCCGCCGCCGCCACGCGACAGCTGCTGTCGCTGCTCACGCCCGAAGAACGCCAGGTCGCCGTGACCCTGCTCGGCTATCCCGAGGGGTCGATCGGCCGGTTGATGACGCCGCAGTACGTCGCGGTCCACGAGGACTGGACGGTGCAGCAGGTGCTCGACTACGTCCGCGAGCACGGGGAGGACTCCGAGACGCTGAACGTGATCTACGTCGTGGACGACCAGGGCGCGCTCGTCGACGACATCCGCATCCGCGAGCTGCTCCTCGCCAAGCCGACCCGGCTGGTGAAGGACCTGATGGACCGCCACTTCGTCGCGCTGAAGGCGACCGACGATCAGGAAGCCGCGATTGGCGTGTTCCGCGCCAACGACCGTGTGGCGCTGCCGGTCACCGACACCGCCGGCATGCTCATCGGGATCGTCACGATCGACGACGTGCTGCACGTCGCCGAAGCGGCGGCGACCCGCGAGATCCAGCGGATCGGCGGATCGGAAGCCTTCGACGAGCCGTACATGGAGATCGCGTTTCCCAAGATGATTCGCAAGCGCGCCGGCTGGCTGACGGCGCTGTTCCTCGGCGAAATGCTGACGGCGTCGGCCCTTCAGGCGTTCAGGCCGCTGCTCGACAGCGCGACCGTGCTCGCGCTGTTCCTGCCGCTCATCATCTCGAGCGGCGGCAACTCGGGATCGCAGGCCTCCACGCTCGTCATCCGCGCGCTGGCGCTGGGCGAGGTGACGCTGCGCGACTGGTGGCGCATCATGCGGCGCGAGATTCTGGCCGGCCTCGCGCTCGGATCGATCCTGGGCGCGGTCGGGCTGCTGCGCATCACGGTCTGGTCCACGTTCGGCGACTTCTACGGACCGCACTGGCTGAAGATTGCGGAGACCGTCGCCATCGCGCTGGTCGGCGTGGTCCTGTGGGGCACGCTCTCGGGCTCGCTGCTGCCGCTGGTGCTCCGCCGCCTCGGGTTCGATCCGGCGACGTCGTCCGCGCCGTTCGTGGCCACGCTGGTGGACGTCACCGGCGTCGTGATCTACTTCTCGGTGGCGTTCGTCGTGCTGCGCGGCGTCCTGATTTGACGAAACCGTCAGACGGATCGTGCCAGGGTAGCGCTAGAAGGTCACGCCGACCTCGAACGTCACCGCGCGCGGCGTCACGAAGTGCGTGCCGCTGAAGGTCGAGAGGAAGTTGTAGAGCGCTTCCTTGTTCGTCAGGTTGATGACGGTCAGCCTGGCCCGCAGCTTCGCCTTGTTCGTGCCGAGCAGGTTGTCCGCGCCGATCGCGAAGTCGAAGAGATGCCGCGGCGCGATGCGGGGCGGGTTCGTGACGTCGTCCGCCGTCCCTTCGGCGGGGATCCGCAGGCGGGTGGCGCCGTAGTTCGACGCCGTGCACTCGGCGCTCGTCAGGGCCTGATCCCGCGTCGCCACGGCGCCGCCGCAGAAGAAGCCGATCGCCGCCTGCTGCGCCGCGCTGAGCGCCAGCGCGTCGTCGAGGCTGCCGACCGCGCCGGCGACCAAGCCGGAGTCGTACCGCCAGACCAGGCCGGCCCAGACACCCCTCGACTTGTCGAGCACGTACTGCAGGTTCGTCGTGGCGTTGAACTTCTGGTCGTGATCGATGCGGAAGTCCCCCTCGGCCTGCTCGAGGAGGATGCCGCCCACGCCGGGCGGCGAGAAGATCGCGTTCGTGTGGGCCATGACGACGAACGCGCTGAAGCCCCGGTGTTCGACGAGGTTGATGCGGCCGGTGAAGCCGTCCAGCCGCGAGTGGTCCCAGGCAATCGGGAACGCGATCGGCGTGTCGAACAGGACGCCGAAGTCGTAGGCGTTGATGGTGTGCTTGTTGAAGTAGCCGAAGTCGACCAGGACCCACGGGCCGAGAGCCTGCTGGATGCCGATCTCCCCCTCGTTGCGCTTGCCGACGGGCACGGGCTCGCCCACGCCGAACAGGCCGTTCAATCCGTAGCCGCCCGACAGCAGGAGATTCTCGTTGTAGGGCGTTTCCATCGTCCGGCCGAACGATCCGCGGAGCACGGTGCCGCTGCGCGGCACGGCGTACGACACGCCCAACCGCGGCTCCGCCTGCGTGCTGCTGACCAGGCCGTCGTAGTGATCGAGCCGGAGCCCGAGCTTGAACGTCGCGTGGCCGGCCGTGATGTCGTCCTGTAGGTACGCGGCCTGCTGCTTGACGGTGAACGACTGGTCGTAGACGAACGGCACGCCGCCGTTCGAGAGGTCGTAGGGCACCAGAATCCGGGTTGAAGTCGCCGTTCTCGTCAGCGAACGCCTCGTCGGTCGGGTCGGTGATGCCGAGGCGGAAGCCCTCATGGAGCTTCGTCGCGGTGATGGCGCCGCCCGTCTTGATGTTGTGCCGGCCGGCGAAGTAGCTGAAGTCCACCTTCGCGCCCGAGTTCGTCAGTTCGCGATTCTGGCTGATCGTGGCGGGCGTGTCATCGAACGGATCGGCGCTCGGCGTGTAGGTGAGGTGGTCGTGGCGAACGAAGGCGTTCGCCGTGAGCACGGCCTTGGTCCCGATCACCCGCGAGTAGCCCGGTGCGACGTTGTACGTCTTGATGTCCTGGTGCTGCGACTGCGTCAGCGTGTCGTAGGAGTTCGGGACGTCGAATCCCGACTGGCCGACCTGCACGTTGAGGAAGATCGAGTTGGCGTCGCTTGGGTGCAGATCGAGCCGGTTGAAGATCGACGTGTTGTGGCCGCGGTCGTGGATCGCGTCGAACTCGGGCGGATCGAGGTACCGATCCGTGCGCGCGCCGGTCACCGACAGGAAATCGCCGACGGTGTGAGACCCGGCGCCGACGTTGACGTCCGTCGACGGGCTGCTGAACGAGCCGTAGCCAAAAGTCGCGCCGCCGGTCGGCTTCGGGTGATCCAGTCCGGACTTCGTCACGATGTGCACGACCAGGCTGCTCTTGTCGCCATACTCGGCCGGCGCCACGCCCGTGATCACTTCCATCGCCTGCACCGCCTCGGGTGAAATCTGGTTCGAGTAGATGCGGCTCTGCTGGTCGGTCACCGGCTGGTTGTCGATCGAGAACTGCGTCTGCGCGTGGTCGCCGACCGGATGGAAGAAGCCGTTCGAGTCGGCCACGACGCCAGGCGAGGCCAGCGTGACGACCTGGTTCAGGCCCGCGGTCGTCTCCACCGGCAGCTTCGCAATCAGGCTCTGGTCGATGTCGGTGTGCGCCGTCGGGTCGCGCTCCACGAGCTCGATTGACCCTACGACGTTCACCGACGTGCTCAAGGCGGTGGTAAGCGTCAGGCTCCCGAGATCGATGGGCACCGAGGTGCGGACGTCGACATTCTTTTCGATGGTCTTGAAGCCCTGCAGGCTCGCCTGCACGCGGTAGGCATTCGGCGGCAGGTTGCGGAAGACGAACTGGCCCTGGGCGTCGGTCACCATGTTGCGGCTGAAGCCGGTGACGGCGTTCGAGATCACGACGGTGGCGCCGGGCAGCACGCCGCCGGTCGCGTCCTTGACGACGCCCTGCACGGTGCCCGCGCCGCCGAGCCCCTGGGCCAATACAGTCGTCGCGCAGACGGGCCACGCGAGGGCGGACAGCAGCGCGAGCGCACGCATCATCGATTTCATGGGTCTCCTCGAGGCCGCACACAAGCTTCGGCCTGCGAGTCACCGTAACAACGCAGAGACACGCTGACCATCGAACGCCGACGGGAAGACCGCTTCCCGCAACGAACGGCTGGCTTCGCCCGATGAGCGGCTGGGCAGGCGAATTCCCTCCACCCATTCACCTGATTCACCCATTCACAGCCTGTGCGCAACCATTCGTCCTGCGTCTGTTGCCGCAATGGTCCCGGTCACTACAATGACTGTGTGCCGCCGCCTGTCACGGGTCAGATCGTGGACGTGATCGGATTCCTGACTGGCGTGGTGCTCTACGTCATGCTGCTCGCGATGGTGTGGCGCGAGCGGGGCGCCGAAGGGCGTTCGTTCCTCGCGAGCCGTGCGCGGCTGCCGCTGCTCACCGGCCTCGCGGGCCTCATCTGGAATGTCGGCGCGCTCCTGTCGTTCGGTCCGCGCATCCTCGGGGCGGCCGCGCCCGTGCCAGTGGTGGTGGCCGTGGCGTTCAGCGCGCTTGGGTATCTGCCGGCGGTGGTCGTTCACGCACTCCTGCAGGGCCGGGAAACCGCCGCGGGTCGGCGGGCCACGCGCTCAGTGATTGCCGCGGCCTATTCGCTCAGCTCTGTCGCCGCGGCACTCCAGGTCGGCGCGGCCGTCGCGGGCCGCATTGTGCCGTCGCGGCCGGCGCTCTGGCTGCTCACGGCCGGGTTTACGGCGCTCACGGGACTCCTGCTCCTGCTCACGCGTCGCCAGCCCATTGGCCGGCGCGGTGTATGGGTGGCGGCGCTCGCCATCTTTGCCGTTTCGGCCCTCCACTTCGGACGACACGAAGGGAACGAGGCCTGGTGGGTGGAGCTCATCGGCCATCACGCGTCGTTGCCGCTCGCACTGGCGATCCTGCATCAGGACTACCGGTTCGCCCTGGCCGATCTCTTTCTCAAGAACGCCATCGCGTTACTGCTGCTGATGGGGGTCTCGCTCGCGCTGTTCTCCGGGATCATCGAGCCGCTTCTGCGGTGGCAGGATCCGACCGGGACGTGGGACCCGCGCGCCGTCGCGCTCTTCGTCGGGATGTGGATGCTGACCGCCCTGACGTACCCGGCGCTGCGCTGGGTCGCGACGCGCGTCGTCGATCGCGTCGTGCTCCGGCGACCGGATTTCGATGCGCTCTTCAGAGACTTCGCCGTCGAGCTGGAGGCCGCCGAATCGGAGGACGACGTGCTGCATCTGCTCGGACGGACCGCGGGCGCCGCGCTCGACGCGGCCAGTCCGCGGCCGATTGCCGATCCGATCGCCCCGGCCGATCGCCGGCTCGTCGTCGAAGGCGCCGAAGTGCGCGCTGCCACCGCCGACATCGCACCGGCCGTCGTCGTGCGCCTGCACACGGTCGAACAACCGCACCTGGCGCTCGCGGTCGGGCCGCTCCACGCCGGACGTCGCCTGCTGTCCGACGATCGCCGCCTGCTCGAGGCAATGGCGCCGCTGGCCGCCCGCCGCGTCGATTCCCTGCGGGTCGCGCACGAACGGCTGGAGCGCAACCTGCGCGAGCAGCGCATGCAGCGGCTGGCGACCGAGGCCGAGCTCCGCGCGCTCCGTGCCCAGCTCAATCCGCACTTTCTCTTCAACGCGCTCACCACGCTCGGGCATCTCATTCAGGTCGCCCCCGACCGGGCGGTGGACACCCTGCTGCGGCTGACGCAGGTCCTGCGCGGCGTGCTGCGGAGATCGACCAAGGAGTTCACGACCCTGGCCGAGGAGATCGAGCTCGTGCGCTCGTACCTCGAGATCGAGCGCGCCCGGTTCGAGGAGCGCCTCGACATCACGATTGACGTTCCCAGGACGCTCGGCCGGATGGCCGTGCCGGCGCTGCTGCTGCAGCCGATCGTCGAGAACGCGGTCAAGCACGGCCTCGCGCCGACCGTCGCGGGCGGAGCGGTCTCGATCCGTGCGCATGTGGAAGGAGACTGTCTGCACGTGATTGTGGCCGACACCGGCCGTGGATTCGACACGAGCGGGTCGCCGACGTCGACCGGTGTCGGCTTGGCGAGTGTCGCGCAGCGGCTGGCGGCGCACTACGGCGCCAACGGCCGGCTGGAGATTCAGAGCGCCCTCGGGGCCGGCACCACCGTGCACATCGCATTTCCCGCCGAACGAAGCCCGCGCCGGACCGCGGACCTCCAAAGGCGCGTCGGATGACGCCGCCGCTGCGCGTCGTGATCGCCGACGACGAGCGGCCGGCCCGGGCGTTCCTGGCCGCGATGCTGCGGGGTGTGCCGGGCGTCGCGATCGTCGGAGAGGCCGAGAACGGCGCCGAGGCCATCCGCGTCATCGAGAAGGAGAAGCCGGACGTCGCGCTGCTCGACGTGCAGATGCCGGAGGTGGACGGCCTGCACGTCGTGCGGCTGCTGCGCCGGCGGTTCGTGCCGCTGGTGATCTTCGTGACGGCCTACGACGAGCATGCGGTGAAGGCGTTCGAGATGAACGCCGTGGACTATCTCACCAAGCCGGTGGGGGAGCCGCGCCTGCGCGAGGCAATTCGACGCGCGCGCGAGCGGCTCGAACGCCAGGACCTGCGTGACACCGCCCACACCCATTTGCGGCGCGCCGTCGCGCGCTACGATCGCGACGGACCCGTCGCGCGGCTCGATCGGATCCCCGTTCGTCAGAAGCAGGACATCGTGCTGGTGCCGGCCCATCACATCGCCTCCATCGTGGCGGAGGGCGAACTGCTGCACCTGACGACGTCGCGTCAGGAGCGCTTCACGCTGACCTACCGGCTGAAGGACCTGGAAGTGCGGCTCGATCCGGCCCGGTTCATTCGGCTGGGCCGCGGCGTGCTGGCGAACATCGAGGAGATCGTCCGGGTGACGCCGTTGCCTGGCGGCATGTACACGGTCAAGCTTCGAAACGGCCAGCAGCTCGACGTCAGCCGGATCCAGTCGCGGCTGCTTCGCGGCCGCCTGCTCCAGCTCTAGCCCAGCACCTCCCGGCGTCCGGAATCATCCGGTGAACGGCCGACCAGTGGCGATGACCGGCAGCTTGCCGCCGGTCACTGGCTTGACGCCCCTCTCCCGCGCACCGTACAGTGACCGCACATGAGGTCGGCCGGACTCCGCGTGCGGGCGTGGTTGGCGCTGGCCACCTTCCTGGGCAGCCTCGCCCTGCCGTTCGTCGCCGCGCGGTATTTCACCGTCGACGACGATGCCGCCTGCGACGTCGAGCCGTGGGTCGCCGCATCCGCCTCTCCTGAAATCCAGAAGACCCAGACCGCCGCTCCGGTCGGGCACTGCGCCCTGTGCCACTGGCTGCGCGCGGTGTCGGGCGCGCGGCCCGGTCCCGTCATGCTCGTGACGACGACCCTCGAGGTGGTGCCGTTCCCTCCGGCGGCCTCTTCGTCAGGGTCACAGTCAATCCGGTCGTCAGTCATCGCGCCTCGCGCGCGCCGCCCGCGTCGCTCGTCTAACGCCGCCTTCAGCGGCATTCATTCTCGTTCCTCTTTTTCGCGTTCGTCCGGGCTCGCGGCGATCGCGCTGTGCCTTTCGGAGTGCATCGACGTCGCCGGCCTGTGCGGTCCGCGGCGGCGCATACGACGTAATCGTTGGCGACGTTCTGATTCGAACGAGGTTGTTCATGGCCCGTTTCCGTTTGTCCACGTGCGCGGTCACCGGCGCGGCGGCAGTGCTGCTCGCCGTGCAGCCCGCGCTTGCCCAGGTGGCGGCCCCGCCCGCGCCGGCGCCGTCCCAGGCGCCCGGCATGTCGCAGGCGCAGGAAGTCCAGCAGGCGCGCGATGAGCTGGCCCGGCTGAAGCAGGACTTCGATCGGCTCCGCCGGCAGTACGACGACCGTCTCTCGACGCTCGAACGCAAGTTGCAGGATCTCGGCGGTCCGGAGGCGGCGCCGATCGCGGCACCGCCGGCCGCAGCCACTCCGCCATTGACCGCGCCGCCGGCAGAGCCCGCGCCAGCGGTGCCGGCAGAACCCGCGCCAGCGATGCCGGCAGAACCCGCGACCGCGCCGCCGGCAGGGCCCGCGGCGCCAGCGGTGCCGCTGACGCTTCCCGCCACGGTCGATCCCGCGGTCCTCGCGCCGCAGCCTGATCCGCAGCCGCCGGCCGCAGGTCAGGGCGTGCCGGCGGGATCCTCGAAGGTCTTCAATCCCGACACGTCGGTGATCGCGAACTTCGTCGGCGCCGCCGGCAAGAACCCGATGAGCGAGCAGCCGGCGATGGAGCTGAGCGAAGCGGAAGTCTCGTTCCAGGCGGTCATCGATCCGTACGCCCGCGCCGACTTCTTCCTGTCCGCCGGTCCGCAGGGGCTCGACATCGAGGAAGGCTTCGTGACGTTCACCTCGTTGCCCGGCAACATGCTGCTGAAGGTCGGCAAGATGCGCGCGCAGTTCGGCAAGGTCAACACCCTGCATACCCACGTGATGCCGACGGTCGATCGTCCGCTGGTGACGGAAAACCTGGTGGGTGGCGAAGACGGTCTGTCCGATTCCGGCATGTCGGTGTCGCACCTCGTCGAGAATCCGTTTCTGTATCTCGAGGCTCACGGGCGAGGTCTACGCGGGCGACTCGAACGTCTTCCAGAGTCAGGAGCGGTCCAAGCTCAACTACGTCGGACGCGTTCGCGCGTACCGCGACCTGACGGAGGGCACGAACATCGACCTGGGCACTTCGTACGCGTTCGGGCCGACCGACGTCGGCCAGGCGACGCCGCTTCCAGTCGGCGTCACGCCGCCGGTGCTCAACAAGAGTCTGTACGGTTTCGATGCGACGTTCCGGTACCGGCCCCTCCGCCGGGCGATCTACAAGCGACTGAACTTGCGCACCGAGATGGTGTGGAGCCGGCAGGACCTGCCGGCCGGCGACGAGATGACGGCGTTCGGCTGGTACGGGCTGGCGGAGTACCAGTTCGCGCGCCGCTGGTACGTCGGCGGGCGGTACGACCGGTCCGGGCGGACCCTCGACGGCTCGCTCCATGACAACGGCGGCTCGTTCTTCATGACGTACTGGCCGAGCGAATTCAGCCAGATTCGCGGGCAGTACCGGCTGACCAACTACGCGGAGGGCGTCCGTGCCAACGAGTTCCTGTTCCAGTTCAACTTCGCGATTGGCGCGCACGGCGCGCACGTGTTCTGAGACTCTCTGACAAAGGCAACCACCATGAAACCATTCAGACTCCGTTCTCTCCTCGGCGTCGCGCTGCTGTCGGCGGCGGCGGTCGCGTTTGGCGCCCATCCGGCGGCGGCGGCCGGCCTTCGCGTGGTCGCGACGACGGAAGACCTGGCGGCGCTCGCGCGCGAGGTCGGCGGCGACAAGATCACCGTCGTCGCGCTCGCGAAGGGCTACCAGGATCCGCACTTCGTCGATCCCAAGCCGAGCTTCATCCTCGAAGTCAGCCGTGCCGATCTGCTGATCGTCGTCGGGCGCGAGCTCGAGATCGGCTGGCTGCCGCCGCTGCAGTCGAGCAGCCGCAACGGGAAGATTCAGGTCGGCGCCGACGGCTACCTCGACGCGTCGCTCAACGTGAGGATCCTGGAAATCCCGACGGGCCAGATCACCCGCGCCATGGGCGACGTCCATCCGCAGGGCAATCCGCACTACTGGCTCGATCCGAACAACGGGCGCCTGATCGCGCAGGCCATCCGCGACAAGCTGAGCGAGCTCGACGGGGCCGACAAGGCGTACTACGCGCAGCGCTACGACGACTTCGACAAGCGTCTCAAGACCGCCGAAGCCCGCTGGGACGCCGCGCTCGCGCCCTACAAGGGCACCAAGCTCGTGACCTATCACCGGTCGTGGCCGAACTTCATGGAGCGCTGGGGGCTCGACGTGATCGGCTACGTGGAGCCGAAGCCGGGCATTCCGCCGACGACGTCGCATACGGTGGATCTGATTGCGGCGATGAAGCAGCAGGACGTGCACATCATCATCGTCGAGCCCTACTTCGATCTGAAGACGCCGCAGGCGATCGCGAACCAGGTCGGCGGCAATACCCAGGTGGTCGTGCTGGCGCCGTCGGTGGGCGGCGGCAAGACGTCGAAAGACGCGACCGACTACATCTCGCTGTTCGACTATGACGTCAACCTGCTGGCCGCGGCGCTCAAGACCGTGACCGGAAAGTAGGGGAGGATGGACTGGACAATCTTTCAGTTCCTGGTGCCGGCGATCGTCGCCACGCTCGTCATTGCGGGCATCCACGCGTACCTGGGCCTGCACGTCGTCGAGCGCGGCGTCATCTTCGTGGACCTGTCGCTCGCGCAGATTGCCTCGCTCGGCGCGGCGATCGCGGTCCTGCAGGGCCACGACCCGCACGATCCCGCCATCTACTGGATGAGCCTCGCGTTCACGCTGCTCGGCGCCCTGATCTTCGCGATGATCAAGGGCCAGGAGGCCAAGATCCCGCAGGAGGCGATCATCGGCATCACGTATGCCGTCGCCTCCGCGGCCGTCATCCTGACGATGAGCAAGTCGACCGGGGAGGCGGAGCACCTGAAAGACATGCTGGTCGGCAACATCCTCTCGGTGCAGTGGCCAGAGGTCTGGCTGACGGCGGGGATCTATCTCGCCATCGGCGTCTTCCACTGGGTGTTCCGCAAGCGATTCCTCGAGATCTCGCTCGACGCCAAGGCCGTGGCGGCGCGTGGAATCTCGGTTCGCTTCTGGGACTTCCTGTTCTACGCGTCGTTCGGCTTCGTGGTGACACGATCGGTGGCCATCGCCGGCGTGCTGCTCGTGTTCTGCTACCTGATCGTGCCGTCGGTCGGCGCGATGCTCTGGGCCACGCGCATCGGACCGCGCCTGGCGATCGGCTGGGTGATGGGCGTGCTCATATCGATGCTCGGGATGTACTTCTCGGTGCAGTTCGATCTGCCGACGGGCGCGACGATCGTGTGCACGTTCGGGCTCGTCCTCATCCTCATGTCGATCGCGCGGCCGCTCGTCGTCAGGCGCGCCGCCTGAGGGCCGTCCCGATGGTGGCCTGAGCCGCGTCGTGGAGTCGGACGCCCGGCGCCGACTGGCCCAGGCAGCGGCCGCGGCGGCGGCCGTGGTCGTGCTGTCGCCCTGGGTCGGCGAGGCGCGCAGCTGGCTGCGGCGTGAGATTCCCGCGCAGTTCGACCTGGCGCTCAACGCCGCGCTGGCGGCCGTGGCCGTTGGCGCCGTCGTCACGGCCGTCTGGCGCATCCGGACGAGCCGCGCGACGCGCCTGGCCGCACTTGCCGCGGCCGTCGTCGTCATGGCCGCCTTCGCTCTGGCGACCGCGTCGCCAAGCGCCGCGCAGAATGCCGTCGAGCGCGTTCATTTCGTCGAGTACCGGCGTTCTGACCGGGCTCTTCTACCGCGTGTGGTGGGATCGCGCCGATCTCTCGACGCTGATCCTGCCGGTACTCGCGGGTCTGCAGGTAGGCACGGCGGACGAGGCCTGGCAGTGGTTCGTGCCCGAGCGCGTCGGCGAGTGGCGCGACATCTTCATCAACCTCGGCGCCATCGCGAGCGGGCTGCTGTTCAGCGTGGCGGTTGCGCCACCGGCGGCACTGGCCTGGCGGCTGCCGGGCGCGTCGCGGCGCGGCGTGGGCGTGGCCGCCGCCGCGGTCGTGCTCTCGCTGGGCGCCTTTCTGCAGGGCGTGCATCTCGGCCACGTCGTCTCCGACGCCGACATCGGCGCGTTTCGGTCGCGCTACACCGGCGCGGAACTGCGGGCCCTGGCCGTCGATCGCGCCAAGCGCTGGCGCCGCGATCCTCCGCCGATGACGCTCCGCCGCTTTTCGCGCGAAGATCAATACCTCGCCGAGGCACTCTGGCACGTCCGGGCGCGCAATGACGCGTGGGCGACCGATGTCACTCGGGCGTGGCACGAGAATCGACTGCTCGAGGCGTACTTCGCACCCGTCCTGGATGTCCGGAGCTACCTGGCTCCGGCAGGCGTCCGGTGGCCGGCGGAGCAGCGGGCCGACGCCGAGGAGCGAGCCGGACGGCAGAATCCGGGCGGATTCGTCAGCCACGCGGACCCTCGGGGCTTCGTCCTGGTCTGGCCGCCCGCGGCCCTCTGGGCCGGTGCCGCCGTGCTCGCGGCGGTGTTTCTAGCCTTCGGGATGCTCTCCCCGGGGCCCGCAAAACCGCTTGCCCCCGGCCCTTGACTTCCTGTTAGACTGACCCCATGCGGGGGGACTCCAGACAGGACCTCTACGCGAAGTCCCTGGCGATCGTGGGCCTGGGCCTGCTGGCCGGCATCGGCGCGCTCGTCGACTACTGGCCGACGGACGTCCGCGTGCCGCATCCCGCCAACGTCGTCGTTCGCATCCCGTCGCCGGCTCGCGCGATTGCCGTGCCGCCGACGATGCCGGTGATCGAGCACGCGGTCGCCACCGTTCGACGTGCCCGCCCGGCCACGACGCCGGTCGCATCGCTGCCGGTGGCCGTCGTGGCCAGTCTCGTGCCCGCAGCCCTCACCACCCTCAGCGCGCCGCCGCCCGCCGTGGCGCAGGTCGTGCCGCCCGCCGTCGCGCTCGCGCCGCCGGCACGTGAAGTCGCGCTGTCGCTGCCCCCCGCGGCCCCTGGCAGCGAGGGCGTCGACACGACGGAGGACCCGCTGCGGCAGTTTTCGAGTGGATCGTCTTCGGACGACTCGTTCTTCCTCACCGACGGCTTCAAGACCGCGGGCGATTCGCTCATGAAGGTGGGCGGGTCGGTCGTCACCGTGGGCGTGAAGACCGGGCAGTCAGTGGCCGACATGTTCCGCGCCGCGGCCGGCGCGGTGAAGAAACTGAAGTTCTTCTAGTTGAGCGCCTGCATCACGTCCCAGCGCGTGATGATGAACGTGTCCTGGCTCTTGAAGTCACGGACGAGCACGGCCGGGCTCTCGGGCGTGATCATCGTCGCCAGCGCGTCCACGCCGGCGCTGATGTCCACGAACGGGAAGGCCGGCTGCATGACGAGATCGATCGCCTTCGACTTGATCTCGGGGTTCTTGACGATGGCGGAGAACAGGCGCGTCTCGCTGACCGAGCCCACGATGCGGCCGTCGTCGGTGACGGGAATCTGGGAGTAATCGTGCTCGGTCATCACCTGGATCGCGCGCGTGACGGTGTCGTGGCGTTCGAGCGTCACGAGCGGCGTGTGCTGCCGTGACGCGACGAGGTCGCGCGCCGTCAGGCCCGTCTTTTCGATGAAGCCCTTCTCCCGCATCCAGTCGTCATTGAACATCTTGCCGAGGTAGCGCGACCCGTGGTCGTGGAAGATCACGACGACGACGTCGTCGGCCGCGAAACGATCGCGGAGCTGGAGCAGGCCCGCCATCGCGGCACCCGCCGAGTTGCCGGCGAAGATGCCTTCCTCGCGCGTGATCCGCCGCGTCATGATCGCGGCGTCCTTGTCGGTCACCTTCTCGAAGTCATCGATGAGGCTGAAGTCCACGTTCTTCGGCAGGAAGTCCTCGCCGATGCCCTCGGTGATGTACGGGTAGATCTCGTTCTTGTCGAAGATGCCGGTCGCCTTGTACTTGGCGAACACCGAGCCGTAGGTGTCGATGCCCCAGACCTTGATCTTCGGGTTGCGCTCCTTCAGAAACCGGCCGACGCCGCAGATCGTGCCGCCCGTGCCGACGCCGCAGACCAGGTGCGTCACCCGGCCGTCGGTCTGTTCCCAGATTTCCGGGCCCGTCTGTTCGTAATGCGCCGCCGAGTTCGACAGGTTGTCGTACTGGTTGGCCTTCCAGGCGTTGGGCGTCTCGCGCTCGAGGCGTGACGACACGGAATAGTACGACCGCGGGTCCTCGGGATCGACGTTGGTCGGGCAGACGATGACGTCCGCGCCGAACGCGCGCAGCGCGTCGGCCTTTTCCTTCGACTGCTTGTCGGTGGTCGTGAAGATGCACTTGTAGCCCTTGACGACGGCGGCAATGGCCAAGCCCATGCCGGTGTTGCCGGACGTGCCTTCGATGATCGTGCCGCCGGGCTTGAGCTTGCCCTCACGCTCGGCATCCTCGATCATCTTGACCGCCATCCGGTCCTTGATCGAGTTGCCGGGATTGAACGTCTCGACCTTGGCCAGGACCGTCGCCGGGACGATCCCGCGGGTGATGCTGTTGATGCGCACGAGCGGCGTGTGGCCGATGGCGTCGAGGATCGTGTCGCAGATCTTCTTGGTCGTCACGATCGCGATTATAGACGGGCGAGGGCCCGCGCGATTTCATCGGCGGAGAGGAACCGCCGGAACATGCTCGCGAGCTTGCGGGACGTCACGACCGGCGCGGCAGTGAGGTACCGGCGAAGCCACAGCGCCGCTGCGGCGTCCACCGAGAGCCCGCGGCACTGACGCGCGAGATCGGGATGCCGCTCGTGGAGCAGATGGTATGGGTAGCCCTCCTGGCTGAGGTACGGAATCGCCGAATTCGTCACCTCGAACGGCCCGCGTCCGGCCAGCAGCGCGCGCTGCAGCTCCGCCAGCGCGTCGTAGGCCGGATCGCGGCGAGGATCCGCTTTCACGCCGAGATGCCGCCGCAGGTCGCCGGCCGAGATCTGGTGCCGCTGCTTGAGAAGCGCGTGCGCCGTGCGGGCGTTCATGCCGAGCCCGTCGAGATCGTCGGCGGGCCGGCCGCGCCGCACGAGCACCTGCAGCGAGGGCAGAAGGGATCGATGCACGAGCGCAAGTCGATCCGCGACGACATTCACCTCGATGCCGATGCCCGAGGCGAGGAGGTGGTTGGTGAGCGCGATGGCTCGGACGAGCGCGGCCCGGTTCGTTTCCGGGCCCGCCGCCGATCGGAGGCTCGCGAGCGGCAGCCCCTTGGTGGCCGCGTAGCGCAGCGCGACGCCGAACTTCTCGAGGAAGCGCTCCGCGTCTCCTGGGGCACGAAGACGGCTCTCGCGGCCCGCCATGGCGCGCGATGATGGTCGGGCGCCGCGGCCGTGTCAACCCACGGCGCGGCCCTCACTCCCGCAGCACGGCGATCGGATCCACGCGCATCGCGCGCCGCGCCGGCACGTACGAGGCAATGGCGGCCACCATCGGCAGGATCGTCGCGATGGCGGCGTAGGTCACCGGGTCGGAGGGCCGCACCGCGAACACCAGATCCGCGAGCACGGTGGACAGCGCCAACGCGGCGCCAAGGCCCAGGACGAGCCCGAGGGCTGTCAGGGCGAGTCCTTCGGCCATGACGGCGCGCAACACGCGGCCCGGACGCCCGCCGAGTGCCAGGCGAATGCCGATTTCACGCGTCCGCTGCGCGACCAGGTACGCCATCACGCCGTACAGCCCGACCGCGGCGATTGCCAGCGCGACCGCGCCAAACAGCGTGAGCAGCAGGACGTTGAATCGATCGCGCGCCGTCATCCCGGCGGTGAGCTCCTCGATCGAGCTGAGACGCGAGACCGGCAGCGACGGATCGACGTCGCGCACGGCGGCGCGGAGGCTGGCGGGAAGCGAACCCGCAGCGCCTGGCGCCCGCGCCACGAAGAACAACGACGACTCCGCCTGCTGAAGCTGCGCCAGGTACACCAACGGCTCGCTGTCCTCGCGCGGGCCTGACGCATGGACGTGACGAGCGACGCCGATGACCGTCGTCCAGCGGTCGCCGGATCTTGGCTCACCGAACGGACTGATGCGTTTGCCGACCGCAGACACCCCGGGCCAGTGGCGTCGTGCGAGCAGCTCGTCGATGACGGCCACGGGCGGCGTCGCGGCCGTGTCGGTGGGCGCGAAGTCGCGTCCGTCGATGAGCGGTATGCCCAGCGCCTTGAAATAGCCGGGCAGCGCCACGGCCATCGCGGCATGCGGCTCGGGCTGCCCCGTCGGGACGGGCTGGCCCTCGATGAACAGCGATCCGCTCCAGCCGTCACCGCTCGACGGCAGCGGGTAGATCGCGGACGCCGCGGTAACGCCAGGCCTCGCCAGCAGCTCGTCGACGAGACGGCGATTGAAGTCCACGATCTTGTCGGGCGTGTCGTATGAGGCGCGCGGCAACGTGAGTTGCGTCGCCAGCGTGTCGCTGCCATCGAAGCCCAGCGACACGCGCGTCATGGCCAGAAAGCTGCGGATGAGCAGGCCGGCTCCTACGAGCACCACCACGGCGAGCGCGACCTCTGCGATGACGAGGGCCCGCCGCAGACGTTGGCGGACTACACCGGAGCCGCCGCCGCGGCTGCCGTCGGCAAGCGCCGCCTGCGGGTCGACGTGCGACTGCCGCCAGGCCGGGACGAGGCCAATCAGCAGGCCCGTGACGACGGTGAGCGCGAGCGAGAACGCGAGCACGGTGGCATCCACGGTGGCCGTCGAGAGCAGCGGGATGGTGCCCGGGTCGAGCCTGACGAGCACCTTCACGCCGCCGACGGCCAGCAGGACGCCGAGGAGGCCGCCGCCCGCGACGAGCACGAGCGTTTCGACCAGCAGCTGAGAGACCAGGCGCGCGCGGCTGGCGCCGAGCGCGTTGCGGACGGCGAGCTCGCGGCGTCGTGCGCTGCCGCGCGCCAACAGGAGGTTGGCGACGTTGGCGCAGACGATCAGGAGCACGACGCCGACGGCGCCGAGCAGGACCAGCAGCGCCGGGCGCGTGTCGCCGGCAATCTGGTCGCGCATCGAGATCAGCGCGATCCGCCAGTGGCGCGCCGGGCCAGCGTAGCGTGCCGGGAAGCGTGCGCGAAACGTCTCGGCGATCGCGTCGAGATCCGCCTGCGCCCGCGCGAACGTCGCATCGCTGCGCAGCCTGGCGACCACGGCCAGGTTCTGGTTGCCGCGCGAGTCCTTCGCGTCTTGCTCGAAGTCCGACGGAATCCAGACGTCGCCCGGTGCCTTCAAGAACTCGACCGGGGCGTCCGGAAACCGCACCGACGCCGGCATGATGCCGACGACGGTCCGGGGCACGGCGCCGACCGAGATGGTCCGTCCGACGATGTCGGGATCCGCGCCAAAACGGCGGTGCCAGAGCGCATCGCTCAGGATCACGACGCGCGGCGCGCCCGTGAGTCCGTCGGCGGCGTTGAAATTGCGCCCGCGAGCCGGCGCGACGCCCAGCACATCGAAGAGCGTTGGCGAGGCAACGTACGCCGGCACACGCTCGGGCTCGCAGCCGGCGTCGCTTCCACAAGCGCCGGTCAGATTCGTCGGCTGCGGACGCACCGCCGCGAGGCCGTCGAACGCTCGCTGCTGCGCGAGGTAGTCCACGAACTCCGGCGGGGCGATCGCCGCGTGCGACAGGCCCGCCTGGCCGTACGAATTCCAGATGAGGGCGAGACGATCGCCGGCCGGGTAGGGCACCGTGTTGAGCAGCACGGCGTTCACGACGCTGAAGATGGCCGTGTTGGCGCCGATGCCGACCGCGAGCGTGACGAGCGCCGTCATCGTGAACGTCGGCGTCCGCCGGAGCAGCCGCCACGCATAGCCGAGATCCTGGCGCAGTCCGCGCCACCACGCCGAGTGATCCATGTGCATCTCCATGCCGGCGGAAATCGCATGGCACGCGGTCCGGGCGAGCTGGGGGTCGCCCAGGCGTGCCAGCGCTCTCGCGCGCGCCGTCTCGGGATCGAGCCCCGCGTCCACGTACCGCCGCGCCTGCATGTCGAGGTGGAATTCGAGTTCGGCGTCCACGTCGTGGGACGTCGTGCGGTCGCCGGGGCGCGGGCGCTCCTGGCTCATCGCGCGCGCAGGACCTTGCTGACGGCGCCGGTCAGCTGCGCCCAACCCGCCGTGCGCGCCCGCAGCTCGCGCCGGCCGGCATCGGTGAGCGCGTAGACCTTGATGTCCTTGCCAAGCTCGGATTCGGTCCAGCGCGCGGCGACCCAGCCGCGCCGCTCCATCCGGTAGAGCGCTGGATACAGCGACCCCTCCTCGATGCTCAGCACATCGTCGGTGATCTCTTCGATCCAGCGCGCGACGCCGTAGCCGTGGCGCGGGCCGCGTGCGAGGGTGCGGAGAATCAGGAGATCGAGCGTGCCCTGCGGCAGCCCGGCTGGCGATGGCGTCGGCATGCGTCCTCCCTAAAGCTTCTAGGCATCATAGCGGAGGTTACCTAGCGCTTCAAGGTATCGCGCCTGCGGGCCGCGGGCCCCGATCGTCAGCGGCCGAGCTGTGCCCGCAATCGGACGGCGGGCGGATAGCCCGGACGCAGCGCGAGGACGGCGTCGAGCTCCGCCACCGCGCCCGCACGGTCGCCCTGGCTCGCCAGGAGGACGGCGAGGTTGTAGTGAAAGTCCGGCCAATCGGGGGCCAGCCGCGCGGCTTCGCGCAGCTCGCGAATGGCGCCAGGCAGGTCGGTCAGGCGAGCGAGCGCGAGCCCGAGGTTGTTGTGCGCAAGCGCGAGCCCCGGCGAGATCCGCAGCGCCACACGGTACTCCTCCGCGGCGGCGTCGAATCGGCCCGTGCGCGCGATGGCGGCGCCCAGGTTGTTGTGGGCGTCGGCGTAGAGCGGCTCGATCCGCACGGCCTCGCGCAAGTGCGCGATCGCCTCGTCGAAGCGCCCCTCCTCGACCAGCAGCGCGCCGACGGCGTTGTGCGCGCGGTAGTTGTCCGTCGTGACGTCGAGCGCGTGCGACCAGAGCGTGAGACTGTCGCGCCACGTCTGGAGCTGGCGATGGGCCATGACCGCACACGCGATGACGGCCGTCGCGGCCGCGAGCGACGCGGCCGCGCGCGCCGCGCGTCGCCGGGCCGTCAGGTCGGCGACGGTCCACACGACCATCACCAGAACGCCGACGAGAGACAGATACGTGTACCGATCGGCCATGGCCTGGCCGCCGACCTGCACGAGGCCAATCACCGGCAGCAGCATCACGACGTACCAGATCCAGCCGGTGAAGATGTACGGGCGTGAGCGTCGCAGCCGTACGGCCTCGACGGTCACCGCCACAATCACGACGAGCGCCAGCCGGAACGTCCACGTAGCCGTCGCGAGCGGCAACGGATAGAACACCGCGAGCTTCGTTGGCCAGACCGACTCGACGAGATACGAGACGTAAGCGGCGACCGCATGTTCCACGCGGGCGCCGAGCGGATACGGATTGAACGGCGCAATGGCGCCGCCACGCCCCTGGGTCACGACCGTCGCAATCATCGCGAGCAGCGCCAGTCCGAACAGCGGAAGCTTCTCGCGCAGGAGCGCCACCGACGGCGTGCGCCGCAACGGCCACACGTCGATTGCCAGCAGTACGACGGGCAGCGTCACCAGCATCGGCTTGGCCATCAACCCGAGGGTGAAACACGCGAGCATGGCAATGCGCGGGCCGATCCGTGGACGCCGCGCCGCCTCGACGTAGGCGATCATCGTCAGCAACCCGAAACACGTGCTGAGGACGTCCTTACGTTCGGCGATCCACGCGACCGACTCGACGTGCAGCGGATGCACGGCAAACAGCGCCGCGACGATCGCGCTGCGCCAGAGCGCATCCGTCGTTCGCCGGAGGAACTCGAACAGCAGCAGGACGTTCGCGACGTGCAGCACGAGGTTGACGGCGTGCGCGGGCCCGGGCGCCGGGCCGAAGATCGTGACGTCCAGCATGTGCGACAGCCACGTCACGGGATGCCAGTTGGCGGCATGGCCCGTCGTGAACGCCCAGACGATGCCGCTCCAGCGCAGTCCGGCGAGCACCATCGGATTCTCGCTGACGTACTGCGGATCGTCGAAGTTGACGAAGCCGAATCGCCACACGCCGGCGAAGGCCGCCACCGTGAGCGCGACGAGCCCGCCGGCAATCAGGATCCGATCGCGGCCGCTCGACGGTCCGGTGGCGCCAGGCGTCATCGCCGCGCCCATGCCCCTCGCCGTGACGCGGGAAAGCGTGGCGATCGCGCCACGCCCCACGCCGCGAGCCGGTAGGTGAGCGCCGTGCTCAGGCAGCCGAAGCCGTAGCGCACGCTGCGCCAGAAGGTAATCGACGACGCATCCGGCGCGTATCGGGTCGGACACGACACCTCGCCGATCTGTCCGCCCATCCACACCGTTTCCGCCAGCACTTCGTTGTCGAAGACGAAGTCGTCCGAGTTGGCGTCGAGGGGCAGGCGCTCGAGGAGATCACGCGCGTAGGCGCGGTAGCCGGTATGGAACTCCGACACTTTCGATCCCAGCAGGAGATTGCCGGCCAGCGTCAGCGCGCGATTGGCCACGTACCGCCAGATCGGCATGCCGCCGGCGAGCGCCTGGCCGCCGAGGATGCGCGAGCCGAGTACGCACGGATACAATCCGCTCGCCACGAGCCCGGCCATCGCTGGAATCAGCTTCGGCGTGTACTGATAGTCGGGATGGATCATCACGACGATGTCGGCGCCGTGCTCGAGGGCCCGCGCGTAGCAGGTCTTCTGATTGGCGCCGTAGCCGCGGTTGATCGGATGCGCGTAGGCGGCGACGCGGTCGAGGCCGCGCGCCACCGCCAGCGTCGCGTCGCGGCTCGCATCGTCGACCACGATCACGAGATCCACGATCTCGTGCGCGACGACCTCGCGCCACGTCTCCACGAGCGTGCGCTCCGCGTTGTACGCGGGCATCACGACGACGACGCGCTTGCCGTCAAGCATCCGCGTGGCCCGGCCGGAGGCGGCGGCGAGCCGGTGGCGGGCCGGCTCGCACGGCCGATCAGAACGTCCGGAGGTACGCGACGATCGCCTGCGCGTCCGCCCGGGTCATCCGGAACGGCGGCATCGGCGGGCGCGGCGACGGGCGATCGCCGGCGTGGCCTTCGGTCAGCAGCGTGATGATCTGGTCGTCCGTAAACCCGGGGAGGCCGGCGATCGCCGGTGCGCGGTACGCGAATTCGCGGTTGGGCCACGGCGACGTGAAAGGAATGGCGCCGCCCCGGAAGCGCTCGCTCAGCAGCAGGTTGCCTTGCGCGTCGCGCGGTGTGTGGCACTGCACGCACATGGCGACGCGATTCGCGAGGTACTCACCCTGGGCCGCGGGCCCGCCGGTCGCCGCTGCCGGCGCCTGCGGCTGGGCTTGCGCCTGGGCCGGCGGCGTCGTGCGCGTCTGGCCGGCCAGCGTCACTGCCAACGTCAGCGCGCCGGCCGTGATACCGAGCCGGTGCCACCGCTGACGATCGAAATTCCACGGTCCTCGAGAAACAATCATGGCCGATAGCTTGCCATAAATCCGCGGCGCGCGGTCGTCGGAGGCCCGGCGTGGTAGCCTGACGCCCCCAATGGCCGAGTCAGAACCGGCGATCGACGGGCCGACCGGCACCACGCTCGTCAGAGCGATTGGCCGGTGGAGCCTCGCGGCGCTCACGATCAACGTGATCGTCGGCAGCGGCATCTTCGGGCTGCCCGACGACATCTCGCGGCGGGTCGGCGCCGCCGCGCCGTTCGCCTACGTGCTTGCCGCGCTGGGCATCGCCGTGGTCATCGGCTGCTTCGCCGAGGTCGCCTCGCGCTTTCGCGAGGCGGGCGGGCCGTACCTGTATGCCCGGGTGGCCTTCGGGCGATTCGTGGGCCTCGAGATGGGGTGGTTTGCGTGGCTGGTTCGCGTGACGTCGGCGGCCGCCAACGCGAATCTCTTCGTCGCGTACTGCGCGCTGTTCGTGCCGGCGGCGGCCGACCCGGTCGGGCGTGCGGCGGTGCTCGTGCTGCTCATCGGCGTTCTCGCGGCCGTCAACCTGATCGGCGTGCAGTCGGGCACGAAGCTGAGCGACGGCCTGGCGATTGCCAAGCTCAGCTTGATCGCGGTCTTCGTCGCGGCGGGTCTCTTCCTGGTCGGCGATCGCATCGTCGTCGGCGCGTCGTCCGCGCCGACAGGCGATTGGCTGCAGGCCATTCTGGCGCTCGTCTTCGCCTATGGCGGATTCGAGGCGGCGCTGATGCCGATGAGCGAGGCGAAGGATCCGGCGCGCGACGCGCCGTTCGCGCTGTTCACGGCGCTCGCGGTCGCCGCCGTCGTCTACGTCCTGGTGCAGCTCGTCGTGATGGGCGCGATTCCGGATCTCGCGACGCTCGATCGGCCGGAAATACGCGACCGGCCCGTCGCGGAGGCGGCGCGCGTGTTTCTCGGGCCCGTCGGCGGCGTGCTCGTCGCGATTGGCGTGATGGCCTCCGCCTACGGCAACCTGGCGGGCCAGTTCATCTCGGCGCCGCGCCTGACGTTCGCTCTCGCCGAGCATCGAGATTTTCCACCGTTCTTCGCGGCCATCCATCCGCGGTTTCGCACGCCGTATGTGTCCATCCTGGTTCACGGCGTGCTCGTGTGCGCGCTGGCGATCGCCGGCAGCTTCATCTGGAACGCGGTGCTGTCGGCGGCGGCGCGCCTGCTCACGTACGCGCTGGTGTGCGGCGCGGTGCCGATGCTGCGTCAACGTCTGGCGGTGCGCGCGCCGTTCCAGCTCGCCGGCGGCTGGTTGTTTCCCGGGCTCGGCCTGGCGTTCTGCATCGTGATTGCCGCGAACATGGAACGCGCGCACATGTGGGTGATTGGCGTCGTCGCGCTCGCGGCCGTGGTCAACTGGCTGTGGGTCCGCCACCCGGCCCCGGCCGGCGCGTGAGGGCCCTGCGGTCGTTCGATCGACGCGGGATGTCGGACGCGGCGCCTTGCTATACTGCGATCGACGTGCGGTTCCGTTTCGTCGCGAGCGTCGCGTTGATCGTGCTTGGGCTGACACCGGCGGCCGTCGCCTGGTGTCAGTATTTCTGTGCGACCCACATGCCGATGGCGATGGCCGGCTGTCATCACCAGCCCGCGGCCGCGTCGATCGCCGGCGCGGCGGGCGACTGCGCGTCGCACGTCTGGTCCCCACCGGCAACCATCACCTTCGCCTCGCCGGTACCCGTGGTCGACCGCGCGCCGGCTTCAGTACTGCCGCAGCCGCTCGTCCTCATCCGACCGTCGCGCGCAACCGGTCCAGCGCCTCCGCCGCTCCCCTCGCCGACGTCCAGCCCGCTGCGCATTTGATCCTGCGTCCCGGCGCATGCCGGGTGTCGCGTTGCCGTCAGTCGTTGACGAACAACTCCAGGGATCTCCATGCGACGAGCGTTGTGTCTCCTCTTGTACGTGATCTTCCTCTTGTCGTCGGCCGCGCCGGCGCGCGCGCAGACGCCGGCGGCCTCGGCCGGCCAATCGGCGCCCGAGTCCATGCAAATGGCGGGGCACGACCATATGACGATGGCCGGACCGCTCGGCATTGCCGACGCGCGCGACGGATCGGGCACATCCTGGCTGCCAGACGCGACCACGGTGCACGCGGCCATGACGCAGCGCGGCGTGTGGATGCTCATGCTGCACGGCCAGGGGTTTCTCCAGTACCTCTATGCCGGCACCGACCGGGGCGACGAGCAGTTCGGCAGCGTCAACTGGGCGATGGGCATGGCCAGGCGGCCTCTCGCTGGAGGCGCGCTGACGTTTCGCGCGATGCTCAGCCTCGAGCCGCTGACCGTCGGGCGCTGCGGCTATCCAGATCTGCTGCAGAGCGGCGAGAGCTGCCGGGGCGCCGCGCTGCACGATCGACAGCATCCGCACGATCTGTTCATGGAGACCGCAGTGGACTATCGGCGTGCGATCAATGAGTCGGTCGCGTTCGAGATCTACGGCGCCTCGGCGGGCGAGCCGGCGCTTGGGCCCGTCGGGTATCCGCACCGCCCGTCCGGCGCGGTCGATCCCGTCGCACCCATTGGCCATCACTGGCTCGACTCGACCCACGTCAGCTTCGGCGTCGTGACCGGCGGTGTGTACGGCCGCCGCTGGAAGGCGGAGGCGTCGGCGTTCAACGGGCGCGAGCCCGACGATTGGCGCTACGGCTTCGACCTCGCCGCCCTCGATTCCTGGTCGGCTCGGGTCTGGCTGCTGCCTTCGTCGGCCTGGGCGGTGCAGGCGTCGGCGGGCCGATTGCGCGCGGTGGAAACCCGCCCCGACGGCTCGGCCGAGGACCTCACCCGCGTCACGGCATCTGCCTCGTACGCGCGGACGTCCGGCGAGCGGCGTTGGACTGGCACGCTCGCCTGGGGTCGGAACATCGAGTCCGACCATGCCTCGTCGGCGTGGCTGGCGGAGGGCACCTTCGAGCCGTCGTCGCGCGGCGTCTGGTACGCCAGGCTCGAGGTCGTCGGCAAGAGCGGAACGGACCTGGCAGTTCCCGACGCCGCCGACCCGATCTTCACAGTCGCCAAGCTGCGTGGCGGGTACACCCGCTGGATCTGGCAGGGCGGGGCGGTCGCCGCCGGGGTGGGCGCGAGCGCCGGTCTGGCGGTCGTGCCGCGCGGCGTGGCCGCGGACTACGGGGGGCGCGTCGGTGGAGAAGCCGCCGTGTACTTCACGCTTCGGCCCCGCTGACCCGGCGTACTATCAGCGCATGCGCGTGGCGATTGTCGGGGGACCGGGCGTCGGCAAGAGCACGCTCGTGCGCCAGTTGGGCGATCTTTACCGGAACGGGTCGTACGGCGAGGGCGAGAAGGGCGTGTGGGATCCGCGCGTGCTGGCGGATATCGAGGCCGGGCAAAATCCGATCGGCGTCACCGCGTACTTCGCGGCGCTCTACGACGAGAACTACCGCGACGCGTTCGACCACGATCGTCCGGGCAAGGTGATCTTCTTCGAGGGCGCTCGCATCACGCTCGAGGCCCACATCGCGGAGTATCCGCCGGAGGTCCACGACGATCTGCGCCGCATCGCGGCGACGGGCGATCGCTGGCAGCCCGATCGCATCATCGTGCTCTCGTCGAGCGTCGACACGATCGAGAAGCACATCATGCTGCGCAATCGCTCGCACGAGGACCTCGACAACATGGTGCGGCGCTTTAGGCTCATCGACGCGGAGTTCCGACGGCTCGCGCCGCAGTTTCCGAACGCGGTCGTGGTCGATCGCGACGGCCTCGAGTTCCACGAGCGGTCGGGTCTCGACTTCATCGTCCAGGCGGCCGACCTGCCGCCGTATCACGACCTCCCGTACGAGACGCTGGAGCGATATCCGGAAAGTGAGAAGTGAGAAGCCCGAAGTTGGAAGTGAAGACGACTTCATCTGGACTTGCCGCTCCGACTGTTGTAGAACATCTACAGGAAGGCCGTCACGCGCGGCCGGGGAGGATCGCATGGTGCGGATTCGGACACTGACGCGGTCGGCTGTCGCACTCGCCGTCATGGGCCTGGCTGCGCCCGCGATCGCGCAGCGCGACTCGATGGTCGTGACGCCCGCGTGGCTCGCCGCGCATCTCAACGACGCGAACATCGTCGTCTGGCAGGTCGGCGATCAAGCGGCCTACGATGCCGGGCACATCCCGGGCGCGCGCTTCGTCAGTCTGCAGCAGATCACGACGCCCGCGTCCGGCGAGCCGGCCCTCACGCTGGAGATGTCCTCGGCCAGCGTCCTGCGCACGCAACTGGCGTCACTCGGTGTGTCCGACGGATCGCACGTCATCGTGTACTACCCGAAGGACTCGCTGTCGGGCGCCACGCGCGCTGTATTCACGCTGCAGTACGCGGGGATTGAGCACGTCTCGCTGCTCGACGGCGGCGCGAACGCCTGGACGAACGCCGGGCAGGCGATGACGACGGTCGTGCCGGCGGCGAAGGCCGGCACGCTGTCCGCCGTCACCGTCAAGCCGCTCGTCGTCGATGCTGCATTCGTCCAGAGTCATCTGAAGGCGCCTGGCTACACGGTCGTGGACGCCCGCGACGCGGCGTTCTATGAAGGGACCAGCACCGGCGGTCCGGCGGACCACCGGGTCGCTGGTCACATCGCCGGGGCGCACAGCGTGCCGTTCAACCAGACCGTGGACGCCGAGATGCACCTGAAGTCGGCGGCCGAGCTCGAAGCGCTGTTCTCGAGGGCTGGCGTCAAGCCGGGCGACACCGTCGTGGCCTACTGCCACATCGGGCAGCAGGCGACCGCCACGCTGTTCGCGGCGCGGTCCCTCGGCCATCCAGTGCTGCTCTACGACGGGTCGTTCGAGGACTGGGCGCGGCGCGGCCTGCCAATCGAGAATCCATCGAAGCGCGACCGTTGAGGGGCGGCAGCCCGAGGGCCCGCCGATGTGGACGGTCTCGGGCAAGACGATCCTCATTACCGGCGCCACACGCGGCATCGGCTTCGAGGCCGCGGTCGCGCTGGCGGCGCGACGGGCGCGGGTGCTGATTGCGGGCCGCGACGAGGGCCGTACCGCGGCCGCTGTGGCGGCGATTCGCGCGCGCGCCGGCGCCGGCGCCGACGCGACGCCGTACCTCGCGGACTTCGCGTCGCAGGCGTCCGTTCGCGCGCTTGCCGCGAGCGTTCGTCGCGACCACGCGCGCCTCGACGTGCTCGTCAACAACGCCGGCGGCGTCAACAAGCGGCGCGAGCTGACCGCAGACGGCATCGAGCGGACGTTCGCGACGAATCACCTCGGTGCGTTTCTGCTCACCAATCTGCTGATCGATCTCGTCCTTGCGAGCGCGCCGGCGCGCGTCGTGACCGTCGCGTCGATTGGCCACCGCGACGGCACGATCGACTTCGGCGATCTCGGCTACGCGCGCGGGTACTCGATCATGCGTGCCTACCGGCGATCGAAGCTGGCGAATGTGCTGTTCGCCAACGAACTGGCGCGCCGGCTGGCCGGCACCGGCGTCACGTCCAACAGCCTGCATCCGGGCGCGGTCGCGACCAATATCTGGACCGGGGCGCCGCTGTGGGCGCGCCCCCTCATCGCGATCGCGTCGCCGCTGATGTTCATTCCGGCAGCGCAGGGCGCGGCCACGATCGTGCAGCTGGTGGCCAGTCCCGACCTCGACGGCGTGACGGGACAGTACTTCGAGTCGGGGCGGCCGGTGCCGCCCGCGCCTGCAGCGCGTGATGCCGAGCTGGCGCGCCGCCTCTGGGAGACGAGCGCGGATCTCGTCGGCGTGCCGCAAGCGTCTGCGATCCCCGGTCGTCCCGCCCGAGCCTGATGCCGCGCTATCGCCCCGCCGGCATCGATCGCAGCACGTCGAGCCGGGCGTAGCTATGCTCCCAGAACCGGCGGTACTCGTCGAGCCACGCGCTCGCGTCGGCCAGCGGGCGCGCGTCGAGCCGACGCGGACGCCGCTGCGCGTCCTGTCCGATCCGCACGAGCCCGGCTCGTTCGAGCACCTTCAGGTGCGCCATCTGTCAGAGGCCATCGTTTTCGCGTAGGCTGCACCAGTGGCGAGGCACTTCCTGCTGTTCTACGAGACCTCTTCGGATTACCTCGAGCGCCGTCCCGCGTTCCGCGAGCTGCACCTGAAACACGCCTGGGCGGCCCACGATCGGGGCGAGCTCGTGCTGGCCGGCGCGCTCACCGATCCCGTGGACGGCGCCGTGCTGCTGTTTCAGGGCGATTCGCCCGACGTCGCGGCGCGGTTTGCCGAGCAGGATCCTTACGTCAGCAACGGCCTGGTCACGCGCTGGCGCGTGCGCGAATGGGCCACCGTGGCCGGCCGCGATCCCGCGACGCCCGTACGTCCGTCGAGCGCACCGTCCGGCGAGCGGGAAGGTGACCCATGGCGGCAGTGACGACCTTTCGCAATCCGATCCTCTCGGTCTGGCAATCCGCCCTGCAGAAAGCGCGGCTGTCGCGGCCCTTGGCGAGCGCGATGGAGCGGACGAACTCGCTGTCGGAGACCGCCCAGTTCAACGCCGCGGCCGCGTCCATTCAACGCGGCGGCACGGCGGCGCCGCTCGAGATGGCCGGTGTGCCCATCGGCAACTGCGCCAAGCTGGCCGCCGAATACGCCTGGGCGGAAATCCGCAAGGATCGCCAGCGGGCGCAGGAGCTCGAGGACGAGATCCGCTACAGCACCTGCGATCCCGTCTGGAGCATCGCGCTGGCGATCTACCTGGCGTGGAAGGCGTCGGCGAAGGCGATCCCGTACGTGAAATACACCGTGCTGTCGGACTTCGTCCTGCCGCTGCCCAACACCGACGTCGTCGTTGGCGTGATCGGCGACTGGGGCACGGGGCTGGACGACGCCGACTGGCTCCTGCAGCAGGTGATGGCCGCGAAGCCGACGCCGAACGTCCTCCTCCATCTCGGCGACATCTACTACGCGGGCACGGAGGAGGAAGTCCGCGGCAACTTCCTCCAGATCGTCAGCAAGCGCTGCGGCGCGACGCCCGTCTACACGCTGTCTGGCAATCACGACATGTTCATCGGGCGGCAAGCCCTTCTACTGGCTGCTGGGCCAGCTGAACTCCGCGACGCCCGCGCTGCGACAGCCGGCCAGCTATTTCTGTCTTCGCAATCAGGCGTGGCAGCTGCTGGCGATGGATACCGGCCTGCACGACGCGGACCCGTTCACCGTGAATTCCAACATGACCTATCTCGAGCCGGCGGAGGTCGCCTGGCACGCCGACAAGCTGCAGAACGCGTCGGGCCGGCGGAGCGTGCTGTGCTCGCATCATCAGCTCTTCACGGCGTTCGACACGGGCGTCGGCGACAACGCGCAAGGCCGCGCCAGCGGCATCAACTCGAAGCTGCTGACCGCGTTCCAGCCGCACCTGAAGGACGTCGCCGCGTGGTTCTGGGGGCACGAGCACAATCTCGAGGTCTTCCAGCCGTATCTGGGCTTGAGCAAGGGGCGATGCGCCGGCGCGTCGGCGATTCCGCTCTTCAGCGGCCAGGATCCGTATCAGGTGAACACGAAGCTCGACTACTCGCCGGTCGGGCAGCCGCCGGCGCTTCTGACCGGCGCCCCGCAGCTCTCGGTGAACCACGACGGGACGTACTTCCACGCGTTTGTCCTGCTCACGCTCGGTGCGAACGGCCAGGGCACCGCCGCTTACTACCAGATCGATTCCACGAATCTCGGACAGGCGAGCTGTCTGTTCGAGGAGGAGATTGAGCGAATGGCCGCCGCCTGGCAGCGTGAAAGATCGACGAGAATCGACACGCTGAAGCTGGTGTAAGGCCGACCGCCGATGTGCGGGAGCGGCACCCACCACAGCCACCACGTATCCGGATACTTGTGCATGACGATGGGGAGCCGTGGAATCGTGCACGCGCCTGACCTGAAATCGACGGCCGTCGCGTCGTCGATCCACTGCGGCAGCCACCGCGACTGACGGTCGAAACAGCGGCCCAGGCCTCGCGGGCCTGCGTCGAGGCGGACGCGAGCACTTCCGCTTCGTGACACGCGTAGTCGGCCGGCGACACGATGAAGATCGTGCCGGCCGGATCACGTGCAGAGGCGCGCGCCAGTTCGCGTCCGCTCGCGTCGCGAAAGGCGAGGTCGACCTTGGTGACCGGACGCGGATGCTCGCGGTCCGTGACGTCGTCCACCATCACGAACAGCGCGCCGTGCGTCAGGTCAAACCGGCAGCCGTACCCAAGACGGCGGTGCCAACAAGGAGCAGACCGACGAGGATCCACGCCGCGCGCTTCATCCCGGCGATCATCTCATTTGAGGTGCGGATGCGGACAGCACACACCGCGGTGCCTGCCGCGACGCGTCAGGAGAATGCTCGCGGCGCTTGCAATAAATGTTACTCTAGTATGTAACAAGTGTTACAGCCTCACAACCCCTGGCTGCTCCTCGTCCACGCGCTGCCGGCGCGGCCGTCGAACCTGCGCGTGAGCACGTGGCGGCGGCTCCAGGCCCTGGGGGCGGTGGCGCTCAAGAGCGCGGTCTGGGTGTTGCCGGACTCCGCCCGGCGCGTGAGGACGTTGACTGGGTGCGCACGGCCATTCGCGAGGCGGGAGGAGCAGCCATGGTCTTTACCGCGGACAGCGTCGACACGTTCGGCTCGGATGAAATCGTTCGTGCGTTTCAGGAGGCGCGCGCGCCCGACTACGACGCCCTCGAACGGGACGCCCGCACGCTGCTCGAGGCACGCGGCGGTCGCAGCCGGCTCCGGCGCGCTCGCCAGCTCGAGACCCGCTTGGAGCGCCTGGCCGCCCTCACGCACTTCCCGCCGGCGAACCAGCGGCGAGCCACCGAAGCCGTGAAGCGGGTGCTCGACAATCTCCTGCCGGCGCGCGCGGCGGCCGGCTCGGTCGACCTCGACCCGAAGGCCTATCCGAGGCCGGATCTGGGTGACCAGGCCGCGGCCCGGCATCGACCGCATGGCGTCGGCGTGGTTGATCGACGATTCATCGACACCCGCGCGCGTTTCGCCTTCGCCGACCGACCGTCCGGCACGCGGCGGATCACCTTCAACATGTATGGCGCGGACTTGGTCACGCCGCCAATCGATGTCACCTTCGAGACGCTGACGGGGCGATTTGGCCTGGAGACCACGCCCTCGACCGGCTCGCCGCCATCATCCATGACGTCGATCTCAAGGACCGGCGCTTTGCGGCTCCCGAGGCGCCGATCTTCGATCCTCGTGGACGGCTTGCGCCGCACTTACGACAGCGACGCCGAGCTGCTCGACAGGGGCATCGCGTTCTTGGAAGCGATGTACCGCGCGTTTCGTGCGGCGACGAATGACGCAGGAGGCGACCCTGACCCGCACCGGCGGTCGCCGAAGGTCTCGCGCGCGAAGAGACGCTAGGGTGGCGCGCCCCACACTCGTCATCGGCGCGCGCGACGTCGCGAATCTCCCTCAGCCTCGAGGCGTGCATCATGGCCTCGAGCAGGCCTTCGTGCTCCACGCCGCAGGTCCAGCGCGGGACCGGCCACGCTTGCGCTGAAGGCGCCGCTCGGCAGCTTCCACGTGAAGGCCGCCGGGCTCGAGTCATTGAACGGCCGGTTCCAGGCCGCGCCAAGACGAACGCGAATTTCCCCGGAATCCCGCGCAACGGTCTTACCACGATTCAGGGCCTGATCGCCTCTTCGACGGCGAGACCGGCGCGGTCCAGGCCGTGATGGATTCGATCGTCGTCACGCGGCTACGGACGGCACGGCCACCGCCGTCGCCGCGAAGCGGGGCTCGGGCCGATGCCTCGACGTTCGCAGCGATGGCTGGAGAAGATGTGATTTCGCCATCTGTTTTGAATTCCCATTTCTTGGTCCCGTCCGGATTGAGCGCGTAAAATACTTTGTCCCACGAGCCGAAGTAAATCGTGCCGTCTTTGGCGATGGCTGGAGATGAATCCACCCAGGCTTTGGTGGTGAACTTCCATTTCCTTGAACCGTCGGGATTGAGCGCGTAAAAATTATTGTCGCGGCAGCCGAAATAAATCGTCCCGTCATCAGCAATGGCCGGCGAAGATTTGATTTCGACACCCGTGTTGAATTTCCATTTGATTGCGCCGTTCGTTCCGATGGCAAAAAACTTCCCGCTCCAACTTCCTGTGTAGATTATTCCATTCGGCGCGAGTGCCGGCGAGCAATCGGTCAGCAATCCCACTTCCGCCGTCCACCGATTGGTGCCGTTCACGGGGGTGGCATCCTGTGCCATCGTAGAAAATGCACCGAAAACGATTCCAACCCCAATGGATACTAGACGCCTCACACAATTCATCGCTCAAATATGCCCCGCCCAGCCAGAGCGTAAATGAAATTCTCGGAATGAAATGCCAATGGCCGGTTACGCTCCTAGCTTGACGATGGCGCGGGCAGCGTTCAAAGTTTTGTCCAGCCGGATTTCGGCGATAACAATCAAGAAGACATGCATAATCTGTTTAATTCACTGCAACATTTTGACCTGGGAAACGGCAAGCAGGCAAAGTTTTAT
>CAWADF010000004.1:0-6084 GCA_963780855.1 uncultured Acidobacteriota bacterium | reverse complement strand
CTCGCAGCTGAGCGGTCACTATATTTCGTCGACACCGGCATCGCCAGGTGCCCGCTAGCGAATCAGTAAGTTCACGCAATCCTTGCAGCAATTCGAACGGCGGCTCGCCTCCAGCCAACATCGCGAGACGTTCTCAGGAACCTGAAGGAACCTGCGGACCTCCCGGAGCCCCCGTGTAGGGCTTGCGGCCAGTGACCGTCGGCGGCGATAATTCGCCGCTCCCTGTGCCGCTCACAGTCGGACAACGCATTGGGCCCTACGAGGTCGTCGCCGCCATTGGCGCCGGTGGCATGGGCGAGGTGTATCGGGCGCACGACACGAAGCTCGGGCGCGACGTTGCGCTCAAGACGCTGCCCGACGCGTTCGCGCACGACGCCGGACGACTCGCGCGCTTCGAGCGTGAGGCCCGGACGCTCGCCGCACTCAATCACCCGAACATCGCCGCCATCTACGGCATCGAGGGCAATGCGCTCGTGATGGAGCTCGTCCCGGGCGAAGACCTCGCGCACCGGATCGCACGCGGGCCCGTGCCGCTTGCCGAAGCGCTGCCCATCGCGCGCCAAATCGCCGACGCGCTCGAGGCGGCGCACGAGGCCGGCATCATCCATCGCGATCTCAAGCCGGCGAACATCAAGGTCCGCGACGACGGCACGGTGAAGGTCCTGGATTTCGGATTGGCGCGGGCGCTCGCGTCGGAGGGCGATCCACGCTCGGAAGACCGATCGACGTCGCCGACCGTGCTGTCGCCCGCGATGACGGCGATGGGCGTGATCCTCGGAACGGCCGCCTACATGTCGCCCGAGCAGGCGAAAGGACGGCCCGCCGATCGACGTGCCGACGTCTGGGCCTTCGGCGTCGTGCTGTACGAAATGCTGGCGGGCCGGCGATTGTTCGACGCGCCTGACGTGAGTGAGACGCTTGCCGCCGTCCTCACTACCGAGCCGAAGTGGGAGGCACTGCCCCCTGAAACGCCCACAGGCGTCCGGCGGCTGCTCGCGCGTTGTCTGGCGAAGGATCGTCGCCGACGGCTCGATTCGCTCGGTGCCGCGAGATTGGATCTCGACGAGGCGATGACCAGCGGACCTGAGACCGCAGCGCAGCCGTACGGAGTCGCGCGCGGACTCACCGGCGCGCTGATCGTGGCGTCACTCCTCATAGGCGCGCTCGCGTCGCACTGGCTCTGGCCCGCCGGTCGGACGACCGAGTCCCACGCGGCCGCTGCGCCCATCGTCACCAGCATCTCCGCGGCGCCCGAAGCCATCTCGGCGTTCGTCCACGGGTTCGCACTCTCCCCAGATGGTGCGACGCTTGTGTATGCCGCGCGATCGTCCGACGGCCGGCGCCGTCTCTGGAGGCGCCGGCTCGCCGATCCGCGCGCCGAGGAGATCGCGGGCACTGAGGGCGCCTGGTACCCGTTCTGGTCGCCCTGATGGTCGCGACGTCGCGTTCTTCGCCGACGCTCGCTTGAAGCGCGTGCCCATTGCCGGGGGCCCGGCGCAGACCATCGCCGACGCTCCGGGCCCATACCCTCACGGATCGTGGGGTCCGAGCGGGATTCTGTTCAGCCTCAGCACCTCGGAGAGCACCGGGATCCAGCTCGTCGGGACGACGGGCGGCGCACCATCGAAGCTGCCGATCGACGGCGCGGTTTTCGATCCCCAATGGTTGCCGGACGGAAGGCACTTTCTGTACATCAACGGCGACCGCGACCCGGCTCGCATCTTTGCGGCATCCATTGACGGGCGTCAGGCGCCTGTCGCGGTCCAGGAGCTCGATCAAAACGTAACCGCGAGCGGCGGCGCTCCCGGCTTTCGGGTACTCGGACGCGGGCTACCTCCTGTTCAATAACGCTGGCGTGCTGAGTCTGCGATCGTTCGACGCCGCGACACTGAAAGTCGGCGGGGCGCTCAAGGCGATAGGCGACAAGGTCGGCACACCAAGAGGCTGGTTCGCGGTGAGCGCGGCGGGCTCAACGGTCGTGGCGCTCAACCCATCGGTCGCGGTGACCGGTGGCACGCCCGGCGATCCGATCTGTCGGCTTCAATGGGTCGATCGATCGGGACGCATCGTCGGCCAGTTGGGCGCGCCCGGCCGCTACTGGACGCTGCAGCTGTCGCACGACGGGCAGCGTGCGATGGTGAACCCTGATGATTCGATCTGGACGCTCGACGCACGAACGAACCTGAAGACGCGGGTGGCGTCCGCGGCTGGCGCCGTGTGGCTGCCGGACGACCGGACGATCATCTACCGCGATCAGAGTGGGCTGTGGATCAAGGCTGCGACGGGCGAAGGCCAGGCGCGTCAACTCATCGCATTCACCACGCGTACGTTGCTCCCCACGAGCGTCTCACGGCAAGGCACGCTCCTCCTCGCGACGGCGCGCGCCCAACGCAGGAGGACAGAAGCCTGGACATTTGGCAGGTGACCGTTCCGGATGGCGCCGCCACACCACTCATCGCCACGGACGCCGACGAGAGTCAAGCGGCGTTCTCGCCCGATGGCGGCTGGATTGCGTACGCCGCAAACCCGAGCGGCCGGTCCGAGGTCTATCTACGCCGGCCGTCAGGCGGCGGCGCAGCGATTCAGGTTTCAGCCGATGGCGGCGAGCATCCAATGTGGCGAGCCGACGGCCTCGAGTTGTTCTTTCTGTCGCCTACCGACGAGATTGTCGCCGTCGACTTGTCGCCGCTCTCGCGGACCGGGCAATCGGGCAACCGGCATGTGCTGTTCCGTGTGGTCACCAACGACATCGTGCGCGAGTCGTTTGCCCCCTACGCCGTCGCGCCGGACGGTCAGCGATTTCTCATCAACACGCCTGCATCGCCCGAGCCCCTGACGCTCATGCAGCATATGGGCGGTTGAGCTTCGCCTAGTACAGCACCGCCGCTTCGCCCTTCTCCTTGATCATCTGGTTCGCGAGCTTGACGAGGAGATCGCGCCGCTTGAAGAGACGATCGACCTGCGGGCCGTCGAGGTAGCGACCCATCCTGCGTGTACTTGTCGCCGGTGCGGATCCAACGCCCCTCAATCGTCTCGCGGGTCTTGTCGGGCTGGTTCCAGTAGCACGCGCACGTTGAATCGCCGTCGATCCACAGATTGCCGATCTCGCCGCGCGCCACGGGCTCGCGAGCATCGTCGATCAACCGCGCATCGTAGCCGGGCACGACGAGACCGCTCGAGCCCGGGCGAATCGCGTCCGGCCGGTTCGAGATGAACATGTGCAGCACCTCAGTCGATCCGATGCCGTCCAGGATGTCGACGCCGAAGCGCTGTTTGAAGCGTTCGTACAGGGCGGCCGGCAGTGCCTCGCCGGCCGACACGCCGAGCCGGACGCTCGACAGATCGTAGTCGCGCCGATCTGCGGGCGGGCTCTGCGCGAGCATCATGGCGTAGCCTGTCGGCACGGAATAGAACAACGTCGGACGATGGCGCTCGATGACATCGTAGATCGCCGGCGGCGTCGGGGCACCCGGCCACAGGATCGTCGTCGCGCCGACCGAGAAGGGCATGTACAGCGCGTTCCCTAGGCCGTAGGCGAAAAACAGCTTCGCGACGCTGAAGGTCCGATCCTCGGGCCGGATGCCGAGCACGCGCTGGCCGAACAGCTCCGCGCACACGGTCATGTCGTGCTGCAGGTGGACGCAGCCCTTGGGCGTGCCGGAGCTGCCCGATGAATACAACCAGAACGCCGGCGCGTCGCGGCTCGTCGGCTCGGCGTCGAGCTCCGGCGACGCGGCCTCGAGGAGATCGTCCAGCCGGAAATCGCCCAGGCCCCCTGGCTCGCCGGCGACGACGATGTGCCGGAGCCAGCGGCGATTGACCGCAGGGATCCTCGCGATCTGCGGTAGTAGTGACTCGCCGACGATGAGCACCGAAGCGCACGTATCGTCGAGCACGAACTGGTAGTCCGCCGGCGTCCACAGCGTGTTGAGCGGAACCGGGACGGCGCCAATTTTGATCGCGCCGAAGAAGCCGTCGGCGGCCGTCAGGCTCACTCGCGCGTCCCATGCGGCGTGGGCATCCTCGCTGGCCGCAGTAGCTCGGCGATCGCCGTCGGAAGGGTTCTGGGCGCGAACGTCGCGGCATCGACGCAAGCGACCCGATACGAGGCCTCGCAAATCAGGCGTCCGGTGCCGCGTTCGTAGACATCGAACACGTAGCCGATCCGGCGCTCGTTGATGTCGCTGACGCCGATGCCAATCGAGATGTCGTCGCCCAGCTTCGCCGGCGATCGAAACCGCGACTCGACTGACGTGCGCGGCAGGTAGACGCCGAACTCGCGCAGCATCGTCGTTCGATCGCGGCCGAGACGGCGGAACAGGTCCTCTTCGGTGTTCTCGAAGTACCGGAAGAAGACGCCGAACCACATGATGCCCGCCGCGTCGGCATCGGCCCACATGACGCGCGCGTCCAGATGATGGAAGAGCGACATGGTCGGACTAAAAGCCGCCGCTGCACTCGAAGTTGGCGGCGTCGTCCGTGCTGCCGGTGCCCTTGTACTTCGCGACCAGCGGGTACGGACACAGCGGTCGCGACCGGGTGACAAGGCCCGTCTGATCCCGCTTCACGGCCGTCAGCGTTTCCGGCGCTTTGCCGTCCTCGACCCACGACAGCAGCCCATCGAGCAGGCCGGACGGCGCGGGGCCGGCGCCACCGCCGCAATGCCCGACGCCGGGCGCGAGAAACAGCCGCGCGAACTCCGATGTCTTCTGTGCCCCGCCCATCCGCTGCTGGACGCGCGTGTAGTAATCGATCGTGCCCTCAGGCGTGATGAGTTGGTCGGCCCATCCGTGCCAGATGATCGTTTTGCCGCCGCGATCGCGGAATCCGGTCAAGTCTGGATTGTCGGTGCCGATGACGATGCCGTATTGCTCGGCGGATTGGTCCCAGAGCCGCTGATACGCCTGAGGCGTAACCGTCGTCCAGTCGAACTGCGGGTTTTGCGTGAGGTAGTACCGCAGCCAGTCGACCGCGAATGCGAACGCCTGAGGTGCAAGCGGCGTGCCGCGGCTCCCGGCGAGCGGATTCAGGTCGGCGCCGCGTGCTGGCCCGTACCAGAGCGGCCCGCCGTTCTCGCGCCTCGGACCGTCCCACAGCTTGCGGATGATCTCGACGTCCGCCTGTGTGAACGCGCCGCAGTCGCCGGCCGATGTGCCCACGAGCGCCTTCGGATCGTAGGCGCAGCGCTTGGGATCTTCGATGACGCCGTCCTTCACGCCGTCGATGCCGTCGCAGGCGGTGATGGCGGCCGCAGTCGCGGCGGCGAGCTTGCACGACGGGATCGGGTTCGAGGCCGCGTTCATCAGCATCGATCCCCAGAACGACTGCATCATCAGGTTCGTCCAGTTGATCGCCGGCGCACCAGCGGCGATGCCGTCGTAATCCTGCGGGTATCGCTGCGCCTCCATCAGGCCCTGCCGGCCGCCAGTCGAACACCCACTGAAGTACGAGCGGCTTGGCGCGACGCCGTACAGCGCCTGCGTCAGTGCTTTGCCGGTGACGGTCATCTCGTGGATGCCGACGTGCGCGAAATCGCGAATCGCCTGCCAGTTCAATCGCCCGCCGGCATCGAGCGCGAACGCCGCGCTCCCGTCTTCATGTCCCGTGTCCGTCGCGCCGGCCGCGAATCCGAACGAGGCCGGGTGATTCACTCCGCTTGCACTGCCGCCGGAAAACCCGCCTCCTCCCGTGCCGAGGAAGCGGCCGTTCCAGTTCGCCGTGGGAATCGCGATCCAGATGCGCACGTTGTCGCCGGCCGGCGGGTGCGTCGTCGTCGCGATGACGCGGCAGAGGTTGGGGTTCGCCGCATCGACTGCCGCCGACTCGATCGTTGTGTCCGGCAGCGCAACGGTCGCCAGGCTCTCGCACGATCGCACGGGTTTAACGTTGGCGACGAGCGGCCTGGGCGGCGCCTGCATCAACGACGGCGGGCCGCCTGCGCGTTGGCCTCCGGCCGGCGCCCCACCACGGCCGACTTGTGGATCCTGGGCGTGGCCCGGAGTCGCAAGCACAGCCACGATTGACGCCGAGACGAGCAACGTCCGGTGCAATCGAGTCATTTCGTCCCCCGCTGTCAGAAGCGGA
>CAWADF010000003.1:0-515547 GCA_963780855.1 uncultured Acidobacteriota bacterium | reverse complement strand
CATGGCGCGAGCAAATCGAACGAGCTGGCTCCGGGCGCGGCGCCGAGAGCCGATCGATGGCCACGAGGTATTTGAGCGCCTCGACAAACGGCTCGAGGCTCGACCTCGACGCACGCACAGCAAGTGACGGCTCGGTTCCGTTTCACGCCGGAAGCCGAGGCCCAGCTCGCTGAGATCATCGTCATCATTGGCGTCACGTGCGAGCACCCGTTCGAGATACCGCTCCGCCCGCGAGAAGTAACCTGAGCGTTCAAGGAAGAGTCCATGTTGCCAGTTCGCCATGAGGTACCGAGGTATCCAGTTCGAGGCCTCTCAGGAACAACTTGTCCGCCCGAGCGCGGTCGCCGAGCTTCGCGACGACATCGGCGAGCCCGACGACGAACGCGCCCTCTCGAGGGGCCAGCGCGACGGCCGATTCGTAGGCCCGGCGGGCCGCTGAGAGGTCGCCGAGGCTTCGTCGCATCGGCGCTTCGATTCCATGCAAGAGAGGCTCGTCGCCTTAATCGATCTACGCTCACGTCAGATCGGCGAGCACATAGCCGTCGGTGGTCTCGGTGTCCGCCGGGCGATCGTCGACGTCGTCGCCGGTCGATCCCTCGCGGCCGGCGCACGCAAGGATGACACCATGACAGGCGGGGTCCGTAAGCGGGCTGCCCACACGTCGTCTAGCGAGCTTCGCGACGGGCGCGATCCCGCCAGGCGCCTGGTTTTCGATGCTGATGCAGAACTGCAATGATGACAGCATGGTCGACCAATCGAAGACAGTAGCAGGCGTACGGAAACTGATGAAGGAGAGCCCGGCGGACACTGCGACCGACCTCAGGAAACTGGTCGGGCATGGTAGCGATGCGGTCCACCGTTCTGGTGAAGTCCCGCGCGAAGGCGACCGCGAGCTTGGGATCTTTTTCGGCGTACCAAAGCTGAGCGCTCTCGACGTCGCCCTCGGCGAGACGCCGAACGGTGACGGGGGTCATTTCTGCCCGCGCTTAGTCCTCAGCAAATCCGCCTTCACGTCTTCCCACGGTCGCGCGGCATCCGGATTCGCTTCGATGTCGGCCAATCGCTCGTCTAGAACCTCACGATGCCAACTCGGAACAGGTACCGCGACCTCATTGGCCGCAATTCGGTCCCAGAGCGCCTGAACATATTCGACCTGATCGGAGACGTCGAGATCATCGAATCCTGGAGGCGGCAGCGGGATGGCGTTCGCCATAATCGTTCAATCTACCACCGATCCAACGTCTCGCTCGGAGGCCCGAGCTCCGTCCGGACGGAGTTGAACCGCACATCCCATACGCACCATGAAGCAGGGAACAGCCCGGGAAATCCCCTGTCCACGCTGCGAAATTCGGCCTGTTTCCGCACGGCGCCCTCAGGCGCGTCGAGAAATTTTGGAGATGTGTTGGAGACGGGGTGAAAATCGCGGACGTCGATCGTTTAGATTCAACGACTTATGGCGGTGAGGCAGGGATTCGAACCCTGGATACAGGTTTTAGCCCGTATAACGGTTTAGCAAACCGCCGCCTTCAGCCTCTCGGCCACCTCACCGCGGACGCTAAGTGTACGTGAAATTGGCACTTGCGGGATCCAACTATTTCTTTCGAACGTATAGCGGTTTTTCAAACCGCCGCACTCTCCGAATTCGGCTGAAGAATCGGCTGATTTCGCAATGACAGCACATGAAGTTTGGGCACACTCGCGGAGACATCGACAAGACCGGGGCGTGCTGATGGGCCCGCGTCGTGCGTGACGGTAACTTGCCGCGTGGAGGGCCTCCTCGTCTTGGCGATGCGCCGTCTTCAATCTGACCCGATTTGCGAACCTACTCGCGGGCCTCCGCCCGGACCGACTTTCCCACGTGACAACGCGCCGAGGCCGATCCAGACGACCACTCAGAGGCCGCCGTCTCGCAAGCGGAAACCGTCGCGGACGGGTCCCACCATTCACCTGCTACCAAACGGGAGCCATATGGCATATACTGTTGTATACGGCGTCCGCGGAGGGCTGCTATGCAGCGACGAGCCAAGGTGTTCATGAACAACCGGAGCCAAGCGGTCCGGCTGCCGAAGGAATTCCAATTCGATACCGACGAGGTGTTCATTCGCAAGGACGGCGAGGATGTGATCCTGTCGCCCCGCCCGATGGATTGGGGGCCGTATCTCGAGAGCGGTCCCATCGCGTCTGACACGTTCATGACCAACGTCGAGGATCTGCCCGTCCAGGAGCGTGAGCACTGATGGCTCGGTACATGCTCGACACCGACACGTGCTCCTACATCATGAAGCGCTCGAGCGAGGCTGTCATCACACGATTACGCGCCGTACCAGTCACCGATGTCTGCATCTCGGTGATTACGAAGTCGGAACTGCTCTACGGAGTTGAAGTGTCTCCGCGCCGAACGCAGGACGCCACGGCCCTTCAGGCGTTTCTTCCGCACGTCGCGGTCCTGGAGTTTCCTGACGACGCTGCTGCTCACTACGCTCAGATCCGTGCTGACCTGAAGAAACGGGGCCAGATGATCGGTGCCAACGATCTCTTCATTGCCGCTCACGCGCGCAGCCTCGGGCTCAAGCTAGTCACGAACAACATCGCCGAATTCAATCGCGTGAAAGGGCTGACGCTCGAGAATTGGACGACGCGTCCGGCTCGTCGCCCGCCCGACAGCCGATAGGTAGCCGCCGGTGAGGACACGCGCCGTGCCGCCGAAACCGACCGACCCGCGCGTTGCCGGCGAGGCGACGCCATGCGCGTCAGTCGACAACGCGAAGCCGTTCACAGCCAAGCAAGGGCAATACCTCGCGTTCATTTACTACTACACGAAGATTCACAGCATTCCGCCAGCGGAAGCAGATTGTCGTCGGTTCTTTCACGTGACGCCGCCTGTCGTACACCAGATGATCACGACGCTTCACGCGCACGGATTCATCGAACGTGAACCTGGCAAGGCGCGCTCAATCAGGCTTCGTCTCACGAGAGCTCAATTGCCAGATCTAGAATGACGTCAGCCGCCGGGACAAAACCAGCGTTGACCTCACGTGCGGAGGATCGATCATGAGTGAATTCGCCGACATCTGGATTGAGCAATGTGACGCCACGCGCGAGATCCGCGAGGCATGGGGAACCACGAAAGCGCTCGGCTACCTGATCGGCGAAAAACTATTGAACCACATTCGCGCGTCCGATTCGGATCCTTCATGGGCCGCGACGCTGCCGCTCTTTGCGACCGCGATCAAGCGGATCTTCACAGCCGAACAACTCGCCGCGTATTTCGCGACAACCACGCGCGTCGGACCGGCCGCCCACGTCGCGACGGACGAGCAGTATCGAACGATGCGCGACGCGGACGCGCTCGACGACGATGTGGTCCGCGGAGCGGCCGACGCGGTTCTGTTTGAGCGAGCACGCGTGCTTCTTCTCGGTGGCCCGACACCTGACGGCCCTCTGTGACGCGCTCGCCGTCGATGCCCGCAGCTGACCTGAGATATTCATCAACATGTTCATGCCGCCCAGCGACGGAATGGTTACGACGATTGGGCAGCCTTCTGCTTCTTCACCAGGTTTCTCCTTGCTGCCCAATGCTTACGCATGCGCTCCAATATCGCTCGTCGCTTCGCCGGTGTCAGCCGTTGTTTCCCATCTCGGCGCTTGGGCGTAGGCTCTCTGAGTTTCGCCGGCCTGCTTACCTTCGTCTCCCCGGACGATGCCTTCGAGCTTGCAGCGGTGGATGGCTTCGTCGCGACCGTGCGGACTGCGGCGCACTTCGGCGGCGTCGCCGGCGCCATCTCGATGCCGAATATCGACGAGAGATCGTCGCTTGCGAGCACCTTCACGCCAGCGGGTCCCTTGTGCTTCTTCGCGAGATCGGAGCCGGCCTTCGCGATCAAGTCCTGCGAATCAACGTTGCGGAGCGTGAAGAGCAACTCCGGCTGATGATCCAGTCGCGCGCCGATGCCGTACAGCACCGCCGCCACGTGCTTGCACATCGACGCCCAATCCGGACAACTGCAGGTGAAGAGGATTTCCTTCGGTGACGGGAACAGCCCCGTCTTCTCCTCGCAGAGACGCGTCATGACGCCCTTTGAGAAGCGTCCCTGCAGAAGCTCGACGAGGGAGTCGATGGCGCCCGAGCAGTCCTGGCAGATGGCGCTCCAGCGGGCTCGCGGCACCGCTCCGACCGTCACCTTCACGTCGTACATCGTCGAGCCGCTGACGAGCGCCGTGACGCGGCCCGGTCCGACCTGCAGATCGACCACCGATCCGTTGCGGACGTACGTCCGGCCCGCGGCAGCCGATTGGCGAAGTCGCTGTAGCGTTCGAGGTTGTCGCACCACGATCCGCCCCAGAATGTCTCGGCGATCGTGCGGCCTTCGATGACCACAGGCGATATCTTGCGGCCCTTCTTCTGGAGCTTTGCCAGTTCGCGCGCAGCCCGAGCCCGTCGAGCGGCGACCGAGACGTGGGGTTTGAAGCCGTAGTAGTCGTAATCCATCCTCACTCCTCGGACGCGGTATGGAGATCGAGCGCGACGAGCTTCAACAGCTCGTCGTCTTTCATCTCGGTCACCAGCACCTCGCCGCCCCCTTCGAGCAGATCCTGGGAGAGCTGGCGCTTCGAGTCAATGAGCTGATCGATCTTTTCTTCAACCGTCCCGCGGCAGACGAACTTGTGCACCAGCACGTTCTTGGTTTGGCCGATGCGAAACGCGCGGTCGGTGGCTTGATCCTCGACGGCCGGGTTCCACCAGCGATCGAAGTGCACGACGTGCGAGGCGCCGGTGAGGTTGAGCCCAGCGCCGCCGGCCTTGAGCGAGAGGACGAAGAAGGGCACGCGCTCGTCCTCCTGGAACTGCCGCACCAGCGAGTGTCGCCTGCCAACCGCCGTTTCGCCGTGCAGGACCAGGCCGGGACGCCCGAAGACGGATTCGAGGAACGCGGCCAGCGGCCTGGTCACCTCGCGGAACTGTGTGAAGACGAGCACTTTCTCCTGCTTCGCTGCGATGACCTCCGCGACCTCGCGCAGTCTCGCCAGCTTGCCGCTGTCGGCCTCGCTCCGCGATCCGTCGCCGAGCCATTGCGACGGGTGATTGCAGATCTGCTTGAGGCGCATCAGCGACGCGAGCACAACGCCGCGACGCTTCATCCCCTCGGCGCGACCGAGCTCCGCTGTCAGATCGGCGACTGACTGCTGATAGAGCGCCGCTTGCTTGCGCGTCAGGTGGCAGAAGGCCTTCATCTCGGTCTTGTCCGGCAGGTCGGCAATGACGGACTTGTCGGTCTTCAGGCGGCGCAGGATGTACGGACGCACCAGCGTGCGCAGCGGTGCGTACCAGTTGTGCGGTTGTGACGAGAGGCGTTTGGCGAATGCCGAGAACGCCTTCCCGGACCCCAATAGGCCGGGGTTGAGGAAGTCGAAGAGGGACCACAGATCGCCCAGGCGATTCTCCACCGGTGTGCCGCTGAGCGCGATGCGCGCCCGCGCATCGACCTGCTTGGCTGCGCGCGTCTGCTTGGCGCCGGGTGTCTTGATCGCCTGCGCCTCGTCCAGGATGGCGAGGCGCCATGGCGTGGCAAGCAGCGCGGGCACGCGCAGCAGCGATCCATAGCTCGTGATCACGAGGTCGGCCTCGCCGATCCGGTCGCGATCGAACGCCTTCAATTCCGCGCTGGTCATCGCCGAAGGGTGAGCGATGATCGTGATGAGGGTCGGCGCGAAGCGTTCGATCTCCGCGGCCCAATTGGCCAGCAGGGAGGCTGGCGTGACCAGCAGGCTGGTGCGCCGCGTCTCACCTTCTTTTGGTTGCGGCGTCCCCCGCCCCGCGCCGTTCGCGTCGGCTGTCTTTTTCAGGATCAGCAGCAGCGCCAGCACCTGCATCGTTTTGCCGAGGCCCATGTCATCGGCGAGACACGCGCCCAGGCCGAGGCTGGAGATCAGATGCAGCCATCGCACCCCAGCCTGCTGGTAGGGCCGTAACGTCGCTTTCAGGGCGACGCCAGGATCCAGTTGTGCCAGTTGGGCGGGATCGCGAAGGCCCGCCAGCGTCTTCGTCAGCCACGGTCCGGCGACGACAGACGACCAGTCAGGCGCGGGGGCCGCAACGATGTCGCCCAGCACGTGCGCGCCGGCGACAAGGCGCATCGCTTCGCCAAAGGAGAGGCCGTCCTTGGCGGCGGCCGTCTCCACCGCCCGGAACGCATCGAGCATCCGGGTGAGTCTCTCGCGATCGACTTCAACCCAGCGTCCGCGCACCAGGTGCAAGCCGTTCGACGCGGCGAGCAGTTGTTCAACCTCCGCGTTGGTCAGCGGCTCGCCGTCGAGGCTGACGTCCATCTTGAAGTCGAGCAACGCGTCCGTGCCGAGACCCGACGGCGGCTTGCCCCCAACGGTGGCCGTGACTTGCGGACGTGGTGGTCGATTGGCCCGCCATGCGTTCGGTACACGCACGATGATGCCAGCGGCCTCGAGGCGGGGAACATCGGTCAGCAGTTGAAACGCCTCGGCCGGCGTCCACCGCAGCGGGTGATAGATCTCGCCGGCCTCGACCATCGCGTTCAGCCACGGACACTCGGCCGCGGCGCGCTGGACCGGCAGGAGCAACGAGTTCCTCGCGGAATTGCTTGCCGGCGATCGCCCCCTGCAGATCGCGATTGGTCGCCGCGACGATTCGGGCGTCTGTGCGCAGCACGCGCGTGCCGCCGAGCCGCTGAAACCGCGATCGCGGCGGCGCTCAGCGTCGCGACGCGGACATCGTGGCTGGAATTCTTCCGTCCCAGGCGGACCGGCCATGTACTGGTGATCGCCGGCGATGAGCGCATCATGCGCTGGCGCTACAGCAACCGCCGGCTGACGTACGACCCGTCGTGGACGCAGCGGTACCGTCACTGGGGCGACGGCAGTTTCCCAGGCACCGGCCCGTGCGTCTACCGCCACGTCGTCTACTACACCGACAACACGTTCCCCGTCGGGCTGAAGCACGGCTACCGCCTGTTCCGCAAGGAACTCGACAGCGTCGCGCCGCAGACGTCCGTCGATCTCTCGGGCGTCGATCCCGGCTTCATGTTCTATGCGGTCGTCGTGTCGCCGAAACAAGGGGACATCCTCGTGTGGGACACGTTCAAGGGCTTTCTCGAAGCCCGCCGCCTGAGCGATCTGAGCCGGCGCTGGCGCGCCGAGATCGTCAATACCGACTGCGTCACCGTCGCCGCCGATCGCGATCATGTCTATGCGACCGACCACAGCGAGGGGCTCGGCCTGCAGCAGCTCATGGAGAGTGTGTCGTCGCGGCCGAAATGGCCGAACGTCCGCAAGGCGTTCGTCGTGCTCGACGCGCGCGACGGAAGGGAACTGTTGCGCGTGCCGCTCGGCAGCGCGTCGCCTGTGGCGTCGATGATCGTGCCAGGCCCGCATGACGACGTGTTCGTGGGGACGCGGCCGGCGCTCGTGCGTGTTTTTCAGGAGTAGCGCTTGCCTGTCGGGAGACGCTTGGCGGGCGAGCGGGACCATTGTGCTCGCTGGCCGCGGACCGCGCTGCAGCAGACGGCCGCGGTCCCGACTGGCGGCTGGCACGATCCGGTCACACTTCCTTGAGTCGTCCTGACGCGTACTTGTGCAACAGGCTCGAGATCGGCGTCTGATACGGTAGCCCTTCGGCGAGCGCTCGCTTCTGGATCGCCTCGAGGTCCTTGCTCGACAACCGGATGTTCAGCCGTCGATCCTTGCGGAACGTGGCTTTCGCGTAACGAGAGTAGCGGGCGCGCTCGCGCTTGCCGCCCTTGGCGGCCTTCCATTCGCCGCGTTCGACGGAGCCAAGCAACTCCTTTTCGTCAGCGTCCATCTTCATGGTCGGACTCCTCAGCGAGGGCCCAAACCCGGTCCGAGACGGCCAAGAGGCCTAGCCCGGACGCGTCGCGAATCGTCTGGAGATCCGCCAGGCGACTGCTCACTTGCGCCAGGGCAGCGCGTTGACATGGTCCGCCACGCAGCGGCCCTGGTCGATGCCTTCGTAGATCGCCGAGCGATAGTGGATGCCGGCGTAGATGCGCGACACGGCCGTCTCGTTCATCGAGTCGGTCAGGCTCGCGAACGCGCGCGGCGCGAAGCCATCGGCGTCGTGCGTATGGTCCGTGTAGCCGATGTCGCCCCAGAGCGCAATCAGCGTGTTGATCGCGGCGCTGGTCTGGCCCGAGTGCGCCGACGTGTACTCGGGAAACGGTGGCGTCGGCAGGAACGTGGTCCAGGCCGGGTCGATATAGCGGTTGATGTAGGTGACCGGCCGGATCCAGTTGTAGGTGTACTTGGACCACCAGACGGCGTACACGCCGTCGCCGACCGCGAGCCCGACCCGCGCGTAGGTCTCGGCCGCTTCAGCGAGATTCGCGTCCATCACTTGAAGGATCTGGCCCGTGGTCGACAGCGAGTGACCGGGGCCGTTGATCGTGCCAGGGCCGTCCGCCCAGAATTTCGCGATGATGGCCTGCTCGGGCGTCAGGTTGTTCCGCGTGACGTAGACCTCGTACGCCTCCTGGTACGCCTCCGAGGCCGGCTCGGTCGAGAACGCGGGTGGGCCATCCTCGCCGCAGTCGCCGGGCGTCAACACGAACGTGGTCATCTCGTCCTTCCAGAACGGCTGCAGGGCGATCTGGCCGGGCGCGGTGGGCACCCAGCAGCCATCGCACACCGGGGGGACGTAGCTGGCTGGGAAGTTGGTCAGGTAGCTCCGATCCTCGCCGTCGCCGCGAGAGGTCTGGTAGACCGCGACGCCGACCGCGTGGCCGTAGTCGATCGAGCGGCGCGCGATCGGCGCCGGAAGATCGAAGCTGTCGGCGATCTGTTGTTCGAGCGAGTCGATGTCCGCGATGTTCTGCGCCGCGACGTTTGTGGCGTCACCCCAGAGCCCACGCATCACCGAGGCCATCGCTCCGCTCGCGACGAGGGGCCAGTACGTGGCGCCGTGGTTTCCGGGGAGCGGCCCGATGCCGTGCAGCGAGCTCGCAATCGATCTGTTGTGCGGCATGCCGCCGACAACCGACTCGTAGAGAGCCAGTCCCATGTAGGCAAAGATTCGACCCTGCACGGGTGGGGTGATGCCGCCCGTGCGCTTCGAAAGCGTGAAGGAGAGGTTGTAGGTACGCGAGCGGCACGTCCATGCCGTACGCGCTCGCGGGTGCGCTGGGAGGAACGTCATGGACTTGCGACGGTGTGGCCGGAGACATGAGCAGCAGGCCGATGACGGCCATTGCCAGATGCTTGGTGATTTGCATGGCCTCTTCTCCCTTCCGCGCGTTCAGATCCCGTGTCGACGAAAACCAGACAGCCCTGCGACGCGCGGCACACGCGTCCCACGGCAAGTGCCGCTTGGGTGGCTCGAATCTATCGGCAGCTTGAAGACTGCGCTAGTGCAACGATCGGACCCATTCGGTTCATTTTTTGGACTGGTCCTGGCAAATCGCGCGTGCAACCATGGGCGATGCAGAAGTACAACCAGTACTGCCCGGTCTCTCGCGCAACCGAGATTCTCGGAGATCGATGGACGCTCCTCATCGTTCGCGAAATGATTCTCGGGAGTCACCGTTTCAACGAGATCGAACGAGGGCTGCCCGGAATCTCGCGATCGCTGCTCTCGTCGCGTCTGCGCAACCTCGTTGACGCGGGCATCGTCGAGCGGTTGCCCGGTGCGCGCTCCAAGCTCGCGGAGTATCACCTGTCGGAGACTGGAAGGGATCTCAAGAAAGTGATCGAGGCGCTCGGTGCATGGGGGGTGCGATGCGCATTTGGCGAGCCGAGGCCGGAGGAACTCGACCCCGCCTTGCTGGTGTGGAAGATTCACCAACGGATCAATCGCGACCTGCTGCCCGAGAGACGTACGGTTGTGGAGTTCGACTTCACGGGCCCTCGCCCGCACCGCGCATGGCTGGTGATGCAACCGTTGGAGGTGTCAGTGTGCGTGACGCCGCCCGGCTTTGATTCCGACCTCGTCGTTCGGGCGGATCTTGCGCTCTTCTACCGCCTGTGGCTGGGGTACGTGGAATACGACGTGGCGCTTCGCTCGGGCGCCGTGGTCGTCGATGGTCCCCCTGCTCTTGCCCGGGAGTTCCCGCGCTGGCTGATGTGGAGTCCGATGTCGCGCTTCGTGCGAGAGCACACTCGCGCGACAGCCATGGCAGGAGCGGCAGAGCGGCGCATCGTCTGATCGGACGCAAGGCACGCAGGTTTGTATGCTGCAGACTGTCATCGTTGGTGGAGCACCGGCTGGCTGAGCCATTCTTGAAAGCGGATCTCGCCGAGTCGCGCGGCACCGGCAGGAATCAGCGAGCGCTCGGCGAGCTCGGCCCCGAAGTACCGCGCGTGCGGGTCAACGACAACCTCGCGGGGGTCATTGCGTGCGTGAAGGCCCTGACGGACCAGTTCATCGAAACGGAACTGTTGGGGACCCGCCACTTCAACCATGCCATTCAGCGGCGCGCCCACGGCAACCAGGGCGACCGCGTTCGCGACGTCATCAGCCGCCATCGGCTGAATGAGTACGTGCGGCAACCGCACCGTCGTCCCGTCCGTGGCTTCGTCGGCGATGCGCTTGACGAACTCGAAGAACTGCGTCGCGTGAACGATCGAGGTCCGGAATCCCGCCACCCTTGATCAGCGTTTCTTGCGCGTTCTTCGCCCGGAGGTAGGGACTGTCGGGTATCCGCTCGGTTCCCACCACGGACAGCGCGACGTAATGCCTCACACCGGCTGCTGCCGCGTACTTGAGGATGTTGCGCGTGGACGTGGTAAAGAACTCCATGACCGCCGCCTCCTCGAACGACGGAGAGTTCGATACGTCGACGACGACCGACGCGCCCTCGAGAACTTCAGCCAGGCCCTCGCCGGTGAGGTGTTGACGCCCGTGTCTGGCGATGCCGGCACGGCCTCATGGCCGTGTTCCCGCAGCCTGGTCACGAGCTTCGATCCGATGAGCCCGGTGCCGCCGATGATGACGAGTTTCATGGCCGATGTCCTTTCCGTGCTGCTCCGATTCAATGTTGCCGGGCACGTACCCCTATGACCGAGTGGGGCACCGACTTGTGACAACGCGAAGAACTCCTGACTATCTCGAGACGGCACGCGAACTGGAAACGACGTCCGAGGCAAGCAGGTTCTCGAGCCTCGCGGAATCACCGGTCCTCGCAGCGCCAACGAACGCACTCAGCAAGTGCCGTTGCCCTGCCGGACTCACGGGTGCGCGCCGCCCGCCCGACACATGCTCGCGCGCTCTGGTGACGAGCTGCCGGGCGTTGGCTTCTTCGACCCGGAGGATGTCTGCAATCTCCCGGTAGCGATAGTTGAACGCCTCACGAAGCACATACGCCGCGCGCTCGATTGGCAAGAGCCTCTCCAGCAGAAGCAGCGCCGCGGAGTTCAACGTCTCGCCCCGCTCGGCCCCCAGGGCCGGATCGGCAGTGAGGTCGACCACCTCGGGCACCCATGGGCCAGCACAATCTCTCTGCGCGCGCGAGCGGAGTGGAGCACGTCGATCGCAAGTCGCCTGGTCGCGTCACGAGAAACGCCAGTGGATTGCGGACCCGGGTCCGATCGGTGGCCTGCCACCGAACCCAGACGTCCTGCACAACGTCCTCGGAATCCGCCGCGCGGCCCAGCATCCGGTACGCAATGCCAAAGAGCCGCGGCCGGGCTCGCAGAAATGCCGAGAGGCCGTCGTCAGGGCCGGTGGCAAGCGGCCCGGCTTGCGTGCTGTCTCCAGCGTGCGGGTGTTTGACGCTCGCGGAGGCTGAGATGGAACACCGTGAGCCGCTGTCATGCTGGTCTCCGTTGCGCTGCAATCCACATCGTCCGCTTTGACGAATGACGAATGAAGACATCGCAACATCGACGCCAACGGAACGCACCAAAGAGCGGGCATTTTCCACCAGGGAGGGCCACGAGAACTCATGGAGCACGAAGTTTCATGGTCGCAACACGGCATGTGCTACGGTTTGGAAGAAGACACCCCGTGCACCTTGAGGCTCTGCAGGAACTTGCGGGACGTGTCTCGGGCGAACGCTCTGTTGACGCCGTCCTGCAATCGATCGTCAGGGGATTAGGGCAGCAGCCCAGCGTGGCCCTCGTGCGCGTCTGGGTCACTGGACCGGGGGATGTGTGCGGCTCGTGCCCGATGCGAGCTGCCTGTCCCGATCACACGGCCTGCCTGCATCTCTCGGCGAGCGCGGGAACGTCGCTGACCGGCGAAGACTGGTCACGGACCGACGGCGCCTTCCGGCGAGTCCCCTTCGGCAATGCGAGCATGGAGTTCTGTCCTTTTCCCGTGAGTGCGATCGCGACCGATCGCACGGGGCAGCTGCTTCACGCTTCCGCCTGCAACCAGTGGGCGCACCCCGAATGGATTCAGCAGGAAACCATCGAGAGCTTTGCGGGTCACCCCCTCGTCTTTCGTGGCGAAACACTCGGCGTACTCGGCGTATTTCGCCGGGCGCTCATCAGCGAGCAGGAGTTCGGCTGGCTGCGGATGTTTGCGAACCAGGCGGCGGCCGCGGTCGCGAATGCGCGCGCGTTCTCAGAGCTCGACTGGCTCCGGCAGCAGCTGGAATCCCACAACGCGTACCTGAAAGAGGAGGTCCACAGCGCCCTGAGCTTCGGCCGGATTGTGGGCCGCAGCCGCGCGCTTCGTCACGTCCTGCAGCAGGTCGACGACGTCGCGGCGAGTGGCGCGACGGTTCTGATTACCGGAGAGTCCGGCACGGGCAAGGAACTGCTCGCGCGGGAGATCCACGAACGAAGCCGACGGGCCCAGCGGGCCTTTGTGCGCGTCAACTGCAGTGCCATCCACCGTGAGATGTTCGAGAGCGAGTTCTTCGGCCACGTGCGCGGTGCCTTCACGGGCGCGATGCGCGACCGGCCGGGCCGCTTTCAGATCGCCAACGGGGGCACGATCTTTCTCGACGAGATCGGCGATCTTCCACTCGACCTGCAGCCCAAACTCCTGCGGGTGCTGCAGGAGGGAGATACGAGCGTGTCGGCGCGGACGTCACACGCAAGGTCGACGTTCGGGTCATTGCCGCCACGAACCAGAACCTGGGCGAAGAGGTCCGCGCGCGACGGTTCCGCGAGGATCTGTTCTACCGGCTGAACGTGTTCCCACTCGCGTTGCCACCCCTACGCGCAAGACCCGACGACATCCCGCTCCTGGCGGCTCACGCTATTGCGGACGTGTCGAAGCGGCTCGGAATGCAGGCGCCCACATTGACGCAAGCCGACGCCGCCCGACTCCAACAGTACGAATGGCCCGGCAACATCCGCGAGCTCAAGAACGTCATCGAACGCGCGGTCATCTTGTCGAAGGGCGCTCGGCTCCGCCTCGACATCGCACTTGCGGATCTGTCTGCGACAGCGACCTCGGCCCCAGACATGACAGAGGTCATCCTGACGGACCGCGAATGTCGAGCGCGCGAGCGTGCGAACCTGATGAGGGCACTCCAGCGTGCCGATGGTCGCATCTACGGCCAGGGAGGCGCGGCCGAGCTGCTTGGGATCAATCCGACGACCCTCGCGTCGCGTCTGCGCGCCATGAAAATCCCACCAGCGAAGCCTCGCTGACGGCACAGCGACCGGGTCAGACGGCCTGCTGCGCTATTCGTCAAACGGGGCGTTTACCAACAAGTCCATGGTCGACACGGCTTTGTAAAACGCCCGCCACGGCTGTCACATCCTGCAGTGCTTCCCGGTCTTGGTGAATGCAACCCCGCTTCGCAGACCGATCATTCAGGAGTCAACGCACATGAGCACGATCACGGTGAAGGACGGCACGACGATCTACTACAAGGACTGGGGCACGGGTCCAGTCGTCACCCTCTCGCACGGATGGCCGTTGAGCTCCGACATGTGGGACGGCCAGATGTTGTTCCTCGCACAACGCGGCTTTCGCGTCGTGGCGCACGATCGTCGTGGCCATGGCCGATCCAGTCAGGCGTGGTCCGGAAACGACATGGACGGGTATGCCGACGATCTGGCAGCCGTGGTTGAGGCCCTGGATCTCAAGGACATCACGATGGTGGGCCACTCGACGGGCGGCGGAGAGGTCGCGCGCTACATCGGACGGTACGGCACGAAGCGTCTGGCAAAGGCGGTCCTCATCGCGGCCGTGCCGCCGATCCTGTTGAAGTCTGCGACCAATCCGGAAGGGCTCCCCATCGAAGTCTTCGACAACCTGCGGAACGCCCTGGCCAAGGACCGCTCGCAAGCCTACAGGGACTTCGCTCCTCTGTTCTACGGCGCCAACAGACCCGGTGCGCAGGTATCCCAGGGCACGCTGGACCAGTTCTGGCTCTGGAGCATGCAGGCCGGCCTCAAGAACTCATACGACAGCATCAAGGCCTTTTCTGAAACCGATTTCACTGAAGACCTCAAGAAGTTCGATGTCCCGACCCTGGTCATGCACGGTGAGGACGACCAGATCGTGCCCGTCAAGGATTCGGCGAAGAAGTCAGCAAAGCTGATCAAGGGGGCGGCGGAAATCTACTACCCGGGCCTGCCGCACGGCCTCACCGCCACGCACGCCGACATCGTCAATCGCGACCTGCTCGCGTTCTGCCAGCAGGGCAAGCGGAAGGTCGCGTGACTCCGCGCAGGGGGAGGGGGCCACGACATCACGGCCCTCTCCGCCGTTCGGGCATGCAGGCTCTGCTGACCCGCATCCCGACCATCGACGACGTGCTGAACGAGCACGCGACGGCGTTGCGCGACGATTTCCTAGGTTATCGGAACCACGTGTATCGGATCGTGAATCTGTGCGTCGCGATCGTTGGACGAAGCGAGCTCGAGAAGATCGCTGTCGCTGCAGTCTTCCACGACCTCGGGATTTGGACGAGCGGCACTTTCGACTACATCGCGCCGTCTATCGCCCTCGCACACGACTACCTGGTCGCCCGCGCGCGTGAGGGCTGGACCGCCGAGATCGAAGGGATGATCGCGGACCACCACAAGATCACGCCGTCGACGGCCGATCCAGATTCGCTCATCGAGACATTCCGGCGAGCCGACTGGATCGACGTGACACGTGGACTCAGAAGGTTTCGCATTCCGCGTCCATTCGTTGCACGCCTGTTCGCAACATGGCCGGATGCCGGGTTTCATTGGCGTCTCGTCACGCTGACTCTCGATCGGTTCCGAAGCCATCCGCTGACGCCGTTGCCAATGGTCAAGCTGTAATGGTGACACGCTCGGGCGCACGTGCTGTTCTCTCGAGAGACGAGGAGGAAGAGATGACCATCGCGACCATCGAACGGACCCTGACTGATCACGAGGCAGCGCAGGTCGAGCGCGCGAACGCCTCGAGCGCCACACCCATTGTCTTCGTTCACGGGCTCTGGCTGCTGCCCTCGAGCTGGGATCGCTGGGTGACGCTCTTCGAGGAGGCCGGCTACGTGGCGTTGACGCCGGGCTGGCCCGACGATCCCGAGACGGTCGCCGAGGCCAGAGAGCACCCTGAAGCGCTCGCGGGCAAGGGGATCGCCGAGATCGCCGACTACGAGGAAGCGATCATCCGCCGGCTGGATCGGAAGCCCGTGATCATCGGCCACTCCTTCGGGGGCCTGCTGACCATGATTCTCGCCGGGCGCGGGCTCGCCGCCGCTTCGGTCGCGATCAGCCCTGCGCCGTTCCGCGGCGTGCTCCCGCTGCCGCTCGCGGCGCTGCGCACGGCCAGCGTCGCCCTGCGCAACCCCGCGAACTGGAACCGCGCCGTCCCGCTCAGCTACGAGCAGTTCCGCTACAGCTTCGCGAACGTGGTCGGCGAGGACGAGGCGAAGGAGCTGTACCTCGGCTACTCCGTTCCCGGCGCCGGCGAGCCGCTCTTCCAGGCGGCGTCCGCGAACTTCAATCCGTGGACAGAGGCGAAGGTCGACTCGATGAACCCGGAGCGGGGTCCGATGCTGGTCATCTCGGCCGACTCGGACCATACGGTCCCCTGGGCGATCGCGAACGCGTCCTACAAGAAGCAGAAGCGCAACAAGGGCGTGACCGAGATCGTCAAGATGCCGGGCCGCGGGCACTCGCTGACGATCGACGCCGGCTGGCGGGAGGTCGCCGAGAAGGCGCTCGCGTTCGTCAAGCGGTTCGCATAAGCGAATCCCTCGTCAGACCCGCGGGCGACCGTGGAGGTGCAGGGTGAAGGGGTTTGACATGAGGCGTCGCGCGCGCCGCGCGGCTCAATGTCGACGTCTAGCAGTCCTGCCGACGCGCCAAGTGTGCCTCGGATTGTGACGGGCCCGCGCCGTGTGATATATTCGTGAATATATTCATGTCGACCACGGTGCACATTCCCGATCCGTTGCTGAGGTCGGTGGACCGTCGCGCGAAGGCGCTCGGCATCAGCCGAAATCGTCTCGTCGTCCGCGCCTTGGAGCAGGCCGTTCGCGTGCGTTCCGGGTGGGCCCCAGAGTTCCTCGATCGACTGCGACACGTGGATCGCGAGACGAGCGCGGCAGCGGACGAGCTGCTGAAGGCGATCAAACAGGCACGTCGCTCAAAGAAACCGCTCGACCTGTGATCTACGTCCTGGACACGAACGCAGTGTCGGCGCTCATGAGAGGCACCACCGCAGTCATCGAACGATTGGCGGCGACCGCGCCGGCCGACATTTCCGTACCCCGGCCCGTGCTTGCAGAGATCGCGTTTGGCATCGAACGTCTGCCGCGGTCGAAGCGCCGGGCGGCGCTGCAGTCGCGGTTCGATCTCATCTCCGCAGAGCTCCCACGAGCCGAGTGGTCCGATGCCGTCAGCCAGATGTTCGGCCGCATCAAGGCGACCCTGGAACGCCGTGGAACGCGGATTGAGGACTTCGATGCCGCCATCGCGGCACATGCGCTTGCGCTCGATGCGACGCTCGTCACGGCCAACGTCGATCACATGATCAGAGTCCCAGGGCTATTCGTCGAGGACTGGAGTTAGTCGGCGCTTAGTCGGCGCTAATCGTTCCCGATCCTGGGCGGCTAGAACGTGACTCTCAGCGTGGCCGAGACCGTCCGGCCGGGCGCGTACACCCACCGCGGATCCGGGCTGGCGTAGTACTGCATCGTTCAGCAGGTTCGTGGCTGCGCCGCGAAGGTCCAGATGCCGGGCGATCGTCCAGGTGGCGCCCGCGTCGAGGTTGGTGTGCCCGGGTGCCGCCCCCCCCCCCTTCTCCTCTCCCCCCACCACTCTCCACTTTCCCACACCCATATCCTATTCGTCGACGCCGCGTCTCTCCAACCGACCCGCGAGCGACCTCCGCCCCTCCACGCGTGCCGCGCCGAGTCGGCCTGCCTTCCCTCCCCCGCGATCCGGCACGGCCGCGATTGCGAGTCGAGTGTCCGGCTCGGTCTGTCGCTCACGAGATTGTCGATGCGGTCTGGTAGAGTAGATGCCCAGCGCACGAGGCGTGACATACCGCGCGCCCAGGTCGACCTGCACCTCGTTTCCGGCTCCAGCTGGGTGCCGGTGATGTAGCCCGGCCCGTCGGCCCGCGATAGATCTGTCGGACACGTCGGATCGCGGAAGCCGCGCGCGATCTGCGCCGTAAACGTCAGGTTCGCGAACGCCCGGCCGTGAGCGTTGCAACCCCGCCGCGGCGCCGTTCGTCACCGTCCGATCGCCGAGTACCGCCCTCGTTGACGTGACCACGTGTCGCCGCGGAGCCCGCCCGCCGCCGACAACGATGCGCCAAGCGGTCCGAGCCCTGCACGACAGCCCCGTGTCGGCGCGGCGGGCCGCTCTCGAGGTTGTCGGTTCCGGACGACGGCGCCGGCCGCGTGACTGTGGATGTCGTGGCCTCCAGGCCGCCGTCCGTTCACGTCCACCCCGAGCTCTCTCCCCCTGTGCCGGCCGTCGCCGCGCCGCACCTGGAGTCCCTGCGTCGATGTCAGCTCGTGTGTCTCACGCGGACGCGCGCCGTGGGTCCGTCGTCCGTCCGCTGGGTGGTGCCGAGGTCCGGGGCCTTGACCGGCTGTCCTCCCGTCGCCGGCCGCTCGTAGGCACGTGGCGTGGGTCGTCGCGGTATGGCACGACGTCCGAGTTGTCCGCGGCCGCTCGTGTCCCGCCGTCGCCCGCCCGCCGACTCGCGTCCCCCGCGCGCTCGCGCCGCGCGCCTTCGCTGTCGTCGCCTCGCCGCCTGTCTGTCAGTCCTTCCCCCCCTTCTGCGAAAACACGGGCCCCCCCCCCCCCCGCCACCGACCCCGGCCCGCGCGCGACGTCCACGCCTTCCGCGACGGTCGGATCCATGAATGTGGCGCTCGGACCGACGCGCCGCTCCGAAGTCACGCGGCTGCCGTCAACGAGAATCAACGTGCGGCCGCGGGCCAACCCGCGCACGGCGGGCACGGCGGCCTGACCCTCCGACACCTGGCTGACGCCCGGCACGTTCTCGACGGCCTGCATCAGGTTTGCCGGAGCGCGGATGAACAAATCGCGCGCCGACACCATCGTCATCGCCGAGCCGGGTGCCGCCTCGATGCTCGGCGCGATGCCCGCCGCCACGGTCACTTCATCGGTGACGGCGGCCTCGATGGCGACGGTCAGCACGCCCGTGGCCTCGAGCTTGTCCACGGCAATCGGCCGAAGCCGGGAGGCACGAGCAACGACGCCCTCGCCAGCCTCAGAAGGCGTGGCCTCGCGGCGACGGGAGCCGTCTCTGTGTTAGAGTAGGGATCGGATTTTGCCTCATATTCTGCCGGCCTCCGGGCGTTTCGAGTCACGCCGACTCGCTCCTCCTGAAGCTCAGACTAGCTGCGGACGACATCCACCGATTGCCTCCGCGCGGTGATCGGGTCAAGGTCGCATTTGCGACAGAAGGAGTGGCGTGATGGGTCGGAAACTCTACGTGGGAAATCTGCCGTACGAGCTGGGAGAAGCCGAATTGCAGGACCTCTTTTCGGCTGTGGCACCGGTGGACTCGGTCAATGTCATGCGCGACCAGGTCACGGGTCGTCCACGCGGATTCGCGTTCGTCGAGATGACCACCGAAGAAGGCGCGCAATCCGCGATCCGCGACTTGAACGAGAAGCAAGTCGGTGGGCGAAATCTCACGGTCAACGAGGCGCGTCCGAAGGCCGCCCGCAGCGACGGTTTTGGCGGCGGCGGCGGCGGTGGCGGGCGTCGGCGTGAGCCTCGCTGGTAGGACGGTGGCGTCAACTCGTCGGGGGCGATTCGACAAGATGACACGCAGGGAATCCACTGCCGACACCGGCGGCGCGGCGAGCGTCTCTCGCCGAATCGCCGGCCACCCCCGCGTCCACTTGATCAACCCCAGCGACGTGTCATTCGGCGTCGCCGTCATCACGCCGCGATGGTTGTACGTCCTGGCCGCAGCCACCGGGACCGAGTGGGGCGATCCTCACGTCGTCGACGAGACGCTCGAACTCCTCGATCCCGCGGACCTGTCGCCTGGAGACGTGGTCGGCATCGGCATTCACACCGGAAATGCGCTGCGCGGCTACGCGATCGGCAGGATGGCGCGGGAACGCGGCGCCTGGGTCGTGTTCGGCGGCATTCACGCCACGCTCTTTCCAGACGAGGCACGCGAGCACGGCACGGCTCACGCCGTCGTCCGCGGGGACGGTGACATCGTCTGGCCGCAGGTCGTCGGGGACTGCATCGCCGGGCGGCCGCTGCCGCTCTACGAGGGCGGGCGCATCGACGGCGACGATTTTGCGTCGGCGCGCTGGGACCTGCTGCCCGAAGGTCGGTACATGTGGGCCTCCGTGCAGACCGTACGCGGCTGTCCGAAGCACTGCTCGTTCTGTTCGGTCTGGCGCACCGACGGCCAGAAGCCGCGGCAGCGCGGCGTGGATCGCGTGGTCCAGGAAGTCGTGGAGCTGCGACGCCGCGGGTTCCGCTTCATCGCGCTGGCCGACGACAATTTCTATCCGGTGTCATTCGAGGATCTCGCGCAGGCACGCCGCCGCGCCGATCCGACGCGCCTCGAGCAGCTGCAGGCGCTGCGCAACGAACGCTTGGAACTCATGGCGCAGCTGGCCAAGCTGCCGGACGATCTCGTGTTCTACACGCAGATCACCATGGAGGCCGCCGAGGATGGCGCGTTCCTCGATGCCATGCGCCGCGCGCACATTCGCGGCGCGCTGGTGGGCGTCGAGTCCGTCACCGCCGCGGGGCTGAAGGACGTCTACAAGGGCTTCAACCTCGCCGGCGATGCGCTCGTGGAACGGCTCCGCGCCTTCCGCGAACACGGCATCCACGTGCTCGGTTCCTTCATCTTCGGGCTTCCGAGCGACGACCCGGCGACGTTCGACGCGACCGTCGCCCTCGCGGAGCGCGCCAACGTGACCTTCGCGCAGTTCGTGCTGCTCACGCCGTTTCCCGGCACCGTGGACTTCGAGAAATGGGCCGCTGACGCCGCCAACCGAGAGCGGCAGGTGCACGGCATGCCGATCACCCGCCACTGGCTGATTCCCAAGCACCAGCGGCCCAAGCTGTATTCGTCGCACCCGTTGATGTCACTGGAGGAGATCCGGCGCGGCACGCAGCGCGCCTGGGATCGCTTCTACAGCTGGAAGAGCGTGTGGACACGATCGCGTGTCGTGACGTCGCTCAGGGCCCGGCTGGCGTTCGTGCTGGTGTCCCGACTCTACCGGCAGATGTACGCCAACACCGGCATCGCGACAGACAGCGCGCGCGTCGCGCGATCGACGCGCTGGGCGCGCTGGCTCGGGCTGGCTACCCGGCGGCTTTTCGTGACGACGCCGATGCCGCACCTCGAAGCGCCCGAACGCGAGCCCGTCTAAGCTACGCTGCTGACCACCGGCCGGCGCTGACCGGCCGTCTGGCTCCGGCGCGGCGTCTGCCGCCGTCAATCTGCTGATTCTGATGTGAGTGCGGCGTGCCGCGCCCGGACCGCGGCATGTGAGCCGGGCGCGTTTGGGCCGGCACATGCTCGATCGGCCGGCGTCCGTCCGTCGCGCTCAGGACCGGCGCCGCGACGCGCTCGATTGGCGCCGTCACCACCTGCTGGATCTCGCGCAAGAGCCCGGCCTCGGACGCCGTCACCAACGACACGGCCCGCCCGAGCTGCCCGGCGCGACCGGTCCGCCCCACTCGATGGACGTAGTCCTCCGCGACCAGCGGCAGATCGAAGTTGACGACCAGCGGCAAATGCGCGATGTCCAGGCCGCGGGACGCGAGGTCCGTGGCCACCAGCACCTGCACGCGGCCCGCCTTGAAGTCGGCGAGCGCACGGCTGCGCGCGCCCTGACTCTTGTTGCCGTGGATGACGCCGGCGCGCACGCCGCGCTGTCCCAATTCGTCGCCAACGCGGTTGGCGCCGCGCTTGGTCCGGCAGAAGACGAGGGCCTGGCCCGCGCCGGGCTGCGTGAGGATGTGCGTCAGCGCGTCACGTTTGCGCTCGACCGCGACGTGGTGCACGTGGTGGGTCACGGTCGCGGCGACCACCTGCTGGGCCGAGACGTCCACGCGCACGGCATCCCGCGTGAACTCGGCGGAGAGACGGACGACGGCGTCGGAAATCGTCGCCGAAAACAACAGCGTCTGGCGGCGGCGCGGCAGCCCCGCAATGACGCGCCGGAGCTGGGGCAGAAAACCCATGTCGAGCATCCGATCCGCCTCGTCCAGCGTGAGCACGCTGACCGCGGAAAGATCGACGGTCCGCCGTTGCAGGTGATCGATGAGGCGGCCCGGCGTGGCGACCACGATGTCCGCGCCACGCTGGAGCGCCTGGACCTGTCCGCTCATCGAGACGCCGCCGAAGACGGCGGTGACGCGCAAGCCGCTCGAAGCGGCGTAGTCAGAAAGTGACTGGTGCACCTGCACGGCCAGCTCCCTGGTGGGGACGAGGACCAGCGCCCGGGGCGAACGCCGGCCGGCGCCGGACGCTGCCCTCGAGAGGCGATCGATCATCGGCAGGCCGAAGGCGGCGGTCTTGCCCGTGCCAGTCTGCGCGCGGGCAAGAAGATCGACGCCGGTCAGAACAAGAGGTATCGCTTTGATTTGGATCGGGGTGGGGGTCTCGTAACCCAACCGCGCGAGTGATGCGCAGGCCGTGGAGCCGAGACCGAGTTTCGAAAACATGGAACGTCCTTGAGTGCCCAAGAGCGGCTTCCCAGCGGCGCTCTCGGGTGAGTTGTGGACGCAACGCCGCCGATATGGCGTCAATGCGTCGGCCGAAACACACGGGTTTCGGACGGATTCGACTCGGAGCCAGGCTGGATATAAGGAGGAGCGGGCCAGAACAGGCCGCAACGCTTACAGACCGCAGAGCACGTGGGAAAATCCGATGCCCCACATGCTATCACATGCAGGCGGGTGACCGTCTGCGGCCGGCAAGTCGGGGCCCCAAACCCCAACCGAGCCATCCCGTGACGGCAGGCTCGTCGGCTGACGGCGACGCCGACGCGTCAAGCCCGCTGCCGCGCCCGCCGTCGCGTCTTCCCCGTCTTTCCCGCCGGCCGGTCCGGCGTCCATCGCCACTCACGGATCTCCGGCATGTCCTCGCCGTAGCGATGGATGTACTGCTTGTGATCGAGGAGCTTGTCGCGCAGAAACTGCTTGGCGTACGCCGCGCGGGCGCCGAGCGCAGGCACGCGATCGATCACGTCCGCGACGAGATGGAACCGATCGAGGTCGTTCATCACCACCATGTCGAACGGCGTCGTCGTCGTCCCCTCCTCCTTGAAGCCTCGCACGTGGAGGTTGGCGTGATTCGTCCGGCGATACGTCAGGCGGTGGATCAGCCACGGATACCCGTGGAACGCGAAGATGATTGGCCGGGTCTTCGTGAAGAGCCCGTCGAAGTCGCGGTCGTCGAGTCCGTGCGGGTGCTCGGTCTTGGGCTGTAGCGTCATCAGATCGACGACGTTCACCACGCGCACCTTGAGCTCCGGGAAATGCTCCCGCAGCATCTTGACGGCCGCGAGCGTCTCGAGCGTCGGCACGTCGCCCGCGCACGCCATGACGACGTCCGGCTCTCCGCCACGGTCGTTGCTCGCCCACTCCCAGATGCCGATGCCGGCCGTGCAGTGCTTCACCGCCGCGTCCATGTCCAGCCATTGCAGCTCCGGCTGCTTTCCGGCGACGATGACGTTGACGTAGTGCCGGCTGCGCAGGCAGTGGTTGACGACGGACAGCAGCGAATTCGCGTCCGGCGGCAGGTAGACGCGGATGACGTCTGCTTTCTTGTTGACGACATGATCGATGAAGCCCGGATCCTGGTGGCTGAAGCCGTTGTGATCCTGCCGCCAGACGTGCGACGTCAGTAGATAGTTGAGCGACGCGATGGGACGCCGCCACGGGATGTCGCGCGTCACCTTGAGCCACTTCGCGTGCTGGTTGAACATCGAATCGACGATGTGGATGAACGCCTCGTAGCACGAGAAGAACCCGTGGCGTCCCGTGAGCAGGTAGCCTTCGAGCCAGCCCTGGCACAGGTGCTCGCTGAGCACCTCCATTACGCGCCCGTCGGGTGAGAGGTGATCGTCGGTCGGGCGGATCTCCGCCGTGGACGTGCGGTCGGTGACCTCGAACAGATGCGTCAGACGATTGGATGCTGTTTCGTCCGGCCCGAAGACGCGGAAGTTGCGCTCGTGGCGATTGGCCTTCATCACGTCGCGCAGGAACGCGCCCGCGACGCGCGTGGCCTCGGCCCTCACGGCCCCGGGCTGCGCGACGGTCACGGCGTACGACCGGAAGTCCGGCATCTTCAGGTCCCGCAGCAAGCGCCCGCCGTTCGCGTGCGGATTCGCCCCGAGGCGCCGATCGCCCCTGGGCGCGAGCGCGGCCAGATCGGACCTGAGCGCGCCGTGTTCGTCGAACAGCTCCTGCGGCCGATAGGACCGCATCCACCGTTCTAGGAGCCTCAGGTGCTGCGGCCTGGTCCGGACTTCGGCCAGCGGCACCTGATGGGCCCGGAACGTGCCTTCGATCTGGACGCCGTCCACGACCTTGGGCCCCGTCCATCCTTTTGGCGTCCGAAGCACGATCAACGGCCAGACGGGTCGCCGCTCGAATCCGCGCGCGCGCGCGTCGGTCTGGATCGCGGCAATCTGGTCGAGCGCGCGATCGAGCGCCTCGGCCATCAGCGGATGCACCGCTTCGGGCACGTCGCCCTCCACGAAGAGCGGGTCGTACCCGCATCCTCTGAGGAGCTGCTCCAGTTCCTCGCGGGGAATGCGCGCGAGCACCGTGGGACCGGCGATCTTGTAGCCGTTCAGGTGGAGGATCGGCAGGACCGCGCCATCACGCGCCGGATTCAGGAACTTGTTCGAGTGCCAGCTCGTGGCGAGCGCGCCCGTCTCCGCTTCGCCGTCACCGATGACACACGCGGCGATCAGGTTCGGGTTGTCGAACACGGCCCCGTACGCGTGCGCGAGACTGTAGCCAAGCTCGCCGCCTTCGTTGATCGACCCGGGCGTCTCAGGCGCGCAGTGGCTGGGAATGCCGCCGGGAAACGAGAACTGCGTGAACAGCCGCTTCATCCCCGGCTCGTCCTGAGAGACGTTCGGATACAGCTCGCTGTACGTCCCTTCGAGGTAGGTGTTCGCGACGATCGCGGGGCCACCGTGCCCCGGGCCGACGATGAGAATCATGTTCAGATCGCGCTCGGTGATCGCGCGGTTCAGGTGGACGTAGACGAAGTTCAACCCCGGCGTCGTGCCCCAATGCCCCAGCAGCCGCGGCTTGATGTGCGCCGGCCTCAACGGGTGTTTGAGCAGGGGATTGTCCAGCAGGTAGATCTGGCCGACGGACAGATAATTGGCGGCGCGCCAGTACGCGTTCAGGCGGGCGAAGTACTCGAACGTCTGCGAGGGCGTCATACCTCACCATACGCCCATCGCGCCGCTGCGGGATCCCGCGAACGTCGCTGACGCCGCGCGATCGCGTCAGCCGCCGAGCTGGCTCGCCACGCGACGGGCCGCGAATCCCAGCATCAGCCGGGTGAGGCCCGTGGTCAGCAGGTTCACGCCGACAATCGTGCCGATCGCCCACACGGAGCTGGACGGCCAGTTCAACCAGATCATGCCGCCAAGCACGAGCGTGATGACGGCATTGACAAGCCGCCAGCCCGCGCCCAGCTCCGCGCGCGTCTGGAAGTACGCGATCGTCTCGAGCACCGCTTCGGCGAGGAGGATTCCGGCCAGCACGAGCGTCAGCGTGCCGAGCCCGAGCAGCGGATGCGTGAGGAGATACCAGCCGCCCCAGAGATAGAGGATGGCGAGGACGATCTGCCAGACGACCCGCCCGATGCCCCCGCCGCTGAACACGGCGATCGCGTGCGCCACGCCACCGACGATCAGCAGCCAGCCGGCCAGAATGGCGACGGCGAGGCCGGCCACCATCGGCTCGACGATCGCAATGGTCCCGAGAGCGATGAACAGCAGCGCGACGACGATGAGCCAGCTTCCGGTCTTCCTGATCACTCCCGCTGGTGCAGCCATGGTCCGCCTCCCCGGGGGGAATGATACCGCCCGGACGCCGATGGGCGCGTGTCAGTCGCTGGGCAAGTCGGCGGGCGGCCGCGCGCGCCAGGTCTGCAGAATCCGCATGTAGTTGCCGCGCTCGAACGCCTCGGGGTCGGGCGATCGCAACAGACTGAGGCTGCCCTGGGCCTGGCGAATCGACGTGTACTCGTGCTCCTCGAGCCACCGCTCCATGTCCCGTCGCACAATCGCCAGGTACGGGGGCCCGTGATGGAGCAGCGCGGACACCATCTGCACCGCGTTCGCGCCGGCCATGACGGCTTTCAGCGCATCCACGGCGGTGTGCACGCCGCCCGATGCCGCCAGCGACGTGCGGACCTTGCCGTAGAGGATTGCGAGCCAGCGCACGCGCAGCAGCAGCTCGTCGGACGTCGACAGCTGCAGCCGGGGCACCGCTTGAAGCGCCTCGAGGTCGAGGTCCGGCTGGTAGAAACGGTTGAAGAGCACCAGCCCATCGGCGCCCTGATCCTCGAGCGCGCTGGCCAGATGCGGCAGCGACGAGAAGAACGGCGACAGCTTCACGGCCAGCGGGATCCGCACCCGCGCCTTCACCAGCCGGACGATCTCGATCAGCCGGCGCTCGATTGCGTCCGCGCTCTCGTTGACGTCGGTCGCAACGTGATAGAAGTTCAGCTCGAGTCCGTCCGCGCCCGCCTGCTCGATCGCCGACGCGTAGCTGAGCCAGCCTTCGGGGGAGGTACCGTTGAGCGATCCGAACACCGGGACGCCGACGGCGGCCTTCACCCGTCGCAGCTGCTCGAGGTAACGGTCGGGGCCGAACGCGAATTCCTCCGGCTTGGGAAAGTAGGACAGCGCTTCGGCGAACGAGTCCTCGTGCACGAAGATGTCGTGCACGAAGCCCTGCTCCTCGCGCGTGATCTGCTCCTCGAAGAGCGAGTGCATCACGATCGCCGCGGCGCCCGCGTCCTCGAGGCGCCGGACGGTGTCGAGGTCGTCGACGAGCGGCGACGCACCCGGCATCAGCGGATGCGCCAGATCGAAACCCAGGTAGCGCGTGGTCAGATCCATACGGTCCCCGTCACGGCTGCTTGGCCATCTGCTCGTACAGCGCGTACTGCTCGCGCACGTGCCGCTCGGCGGCCGCAAGCAGCGTGGCAAACCGCTCGGGCGACGCCTGTTCGACGATGCGGTACCGCGCCTCGTTGCGGACGTACTTGCCGAGATTGATCTTCGGCGGTCCGGAGTCGAGGACGAGCGGCGGCTCGCCGGCCGCGCGTCGGCGCGGATCGAAGCGCATGAGCGGCCAGTATCCCGAATCCACCGCGAGCTTCTGCTGATCCAGGCCGAACGCCATGTCGTAGCCGTGGGCGATGCAGTGGCTGTACGCGATGATGAGCGACGGCCCGGCGTACGATTCGGCCTCGACGAACGCCTTCACCGTCTGCGCGTCCTTCCCGCCGAGCGCGACGCGCGCGACGTACACCGAGCCGTACGCCATGGCCATCAGCGCCAGATCCTTCTTGGGCGTGCTCTTGCCGGCCGTCGCGAACTTCGCGGACGCGCCGAGCGGCGTGGCTTTCGACTGCTGGCCGCCCGTGTTCGAGTACACCTCCGTGTCCAGCACGAGGATGTTGACGTCGTGCCCGCTGGCCAGCACGTGGTCGAGCCCGCCGAAGCCGATGTCGTACGCCCAGCCGTCGCCGCCGACGATCCAGACGTTCTTCCTGACGAGGTCGTCGGCGAGAATCGCCAGACGCGCGACGCGTGGGTCCCCGCCCCGCCCGTCGAGCACGGCGCGCAACTGCTGCACGCGCGCGCGCTGCGCCGCCAGCCCCGTCTCCGAGTCCTCGGCGGACTCGAGGATCTCGCTGGCCAGCGCGGCCGGCACGATGCGCGCGGCGGCCAGCACCGACAGCAGCGCCCGGGCTTCATCGCGGCGCGCGTCGAGCGACAGCCGCAGTCCGAGCCCGAACTCCGCGTTGTCCTCGAAGAGCGAGTTGGACCACGCCGGCCCGCGGCCCTCGCGGTTGACCCGGTACGGCGTCGTCGGCAGGTTGCCGCCGTAAATCGACGAGCAGCCCGTCGCGTTGGCGACGATCGTGCGGTCGCCGAAGAGCTGCGTGAGCAGCTTGAGGTACGGCGTCTCGCCGCAGCCGGCGCACGCGCCCGAGTACTCGAACAGCGGCTCGAGCACCTGCGAGCCCTTGAGATCGGTCTTGACCGTCGCGCGATCGGCCTCCGGCAGGTCGAGGAAGAAGGCGTAGTTCTTCCGCTCGGCCTCGCGCAGCGGCCGCTGCGGGTGCATGTCGAGCGCCTTGTGCTTCGGATTGCTCTTGTCGCGCGCCGGACACACCATCGAGCAGAGCGTGCAGCCGGTGCAGTCTTCGGGCGCGACCTGCACCGTGTACTGCTGCCCTTCGAACTCGTGGCCGCGATACGGCACGGACTTGAACGTCTCGGGCCTCGACGCCAGCTGCGCCGGGGGATAGACCTTCACGCGAATCGCCGCGTGCGGGCACACGAGCGCGCACTTGTTGCACTGGATGCACAGCGCCTCGTCCCAGACCGGAATGTCCGTGGCGAGGTTGCGCTTCTCCCACATCGCCGTGCCCATCGGCCACGTGCCGTCCACCGGAAACGCGCTGACGGGCAGCCAGTCGCCGTGCCCTTCGAGCATGACCGCCGTCACGCCCTGAACGAACGCCGGCGCGTCGGGCGACACGACGGGCGGCCGCGGGCGGGTGGCGCGCACGCGATCCGGCACCGACACCTCGTACAGGCGGGCCACCGTGCTGTCCACGGCCGCGAAGTTGGCCTCGATCACATGCTCGCCCCGCTTCGCGTACGTCTTGCGGATCGCGTCCTTGATCTTGGCGATGGCCGCGTCGCGCGGCAGCACGCCCGAGATCGCGAAGAAGCACGTCTGCATGATCGTGTTGATGCGGCGCCCCATGCCGGCCTCGCGCGCGACCGTGTACGCGTCGATCACATAGAAGCGGAGCCGCTTGCGGACGATCGCCTCCTGCACCGGCCGGGAAAGCTCCTCCCAGACCTGCTCCGGCCCGAACGGCGCGTTCAAGAGGAAGACCGCGCCGGAGTCGGCGTGCTCGAGCACATCCATCCGGTCGAGGAACTCGTACTGATGACACGCGACGAAGTGCGCGCGGCCGATCAGGTACGGCGCGGCGATGGGCGCCGGTCCGAATCGCAGGTGCGAGACCGTGACGGCGCCGGCCTTCTTCGAGTCGTAGACGAAGTAGCCCTGCGCGAAGCGTCCTTCATCCTCGCCGAGGATCTTGATGGAGTTCTTGTTCGCGCCGACGGTGCCGTCGGACCCGAGGCCGTAGAAGATCGCCCGCACTTCCTCCGGGTGCGCCACGTCGGCGTCGAACGCCTCGTCCACGGGCAGCGACAGATACGTGACGTCGTCGGTGACGCCCACGGTGAAATGGCGTTTCGGCGCCGGCGCCGACAGGTGATCGAACACCGCCTTCACCATCGCCGGCGTGAACTCCTTTGATCCCAGGCCGTAGCGGCCGCCGGTCACTTGCGGCAGGCCGTCGCCCTTCCAGACACCGGAGGCCGCCGCCTCGGCCACCGCGGCGACGACGTCGAGGTACAGGGGCTCGCCGATCGCTCCCGGCTCCTTCGTGCGATCGAGGACACCGATCGCCCGCGTGGACGGGGGCAGGACGGCCGCGAAGTCTTCAACGGCAAAGGGTCGATAGAGGCGGACGGTGACGACGCCGACGCGCTCGCCGCGGGCGGCAAGCGCGCGTGCGACCGCGCCGGCTGTCTCGGCCCCGGACCCCATGATCACGAGCACGCGCTCAGCGTCAGGATGACCGGCGTAGTCGAACAGCCGGTACCGCCGCCCCGTGCGCGCCGCGAACGCGTCCATTACGGATCGCACGTGGCCCGGACACGCGAGGTAGAACGGATTCGCGGCTTCGCGGGCCTGGAAGAACACATCAGGATTCTGCGCCGTGCCCCGGATCGCCGGGCGGTCTGGCGAGAGGCCGCGCCCGCGATGCGCGGCAATCAGGTCTTCTGGTAACAGCGCCCGCAGATCGTCGTCGTCGAGCCGCTCGATCTTCGCGACCTCGTGCGACGTGCGGAAGCCGTCGAAGAAGTGCAGGAAAGGCACGCGCGCGTGCAGCGTCGCGGCCTGAGCGATGCAGGCGAAGTCGTGCGCTTCCTGTACCGAGCCGGACGACAGGAGCGCCACGCCCGTCTGCCGGCACGCCATGACGTCGGAGTGATCGCCGAAGATCGAAAGGGCGTGCGTCGCGATCGTGCGCGCCGCGACGTGCAGGGCAAACGACGTCAACTCGCCCGCGATCTTGTAGAGATTCGGGATCATCAGGAGCAGGCCCTGGCTCGCGGTGAACGTCGTGGCGAGCGAGCCGCCCTGCAGCGCGCCGTGCACGGCGCCGGCCGCGCCGCCTTCCGACTGCATCTCGACGACTTTCGGTACCTGACCCCAGATGTTGGTGACGCCCTTGGCCGACCACTCGTCGGCGAGCTCCCCCATCGTCGAGGACGGGGTGATGGGATAGATGGCGATGACGTCGTTCGTGCGGTGAGCGACGGAGGCGGCGGCTTCGTTGCCGTCGACCGTGATCCAGCGGCGTGACATGCCGGAGCTCCTGACGAGAAACCTGTCCGCGTCACCGGACGCGGGCATCTTTATCTTACTGCCCCAGCACCCGCGCCCGCTCCGCCGGGGACAACGTCCGCCACTCGCCCGGCGCGAGGTCATCGAGATCGAACGCGCCAATGCGCACGCGGAGCAGCCGCAGCGTCGGATGGCCGATCGCGGCTGTCATGCGCCGGACCTGGCGATTCCGGCCTTCGACCAGCTCGAGAGCGATCCAGCAGGCCGGCACCGACTTGCGCGCGCGAATCGGCGGCACGCGATCGGGCACCGGCGGCGCGGGATCGAGGAGCCGCACGTGGGCTGGCCGCGTGCGGCGGCCTTGAATCGGGACGCCGCGCTCGAGGTCGCGCAGGGCCTCGCGCGTCGGCACCCGCTCGACCTGCACCCAGGTACTCGCGCGCGTGGGCGTGGCGGGGATGGAGCAGGCGCTCGTTGAGCGCGGGCTCGTCGGAGAGCAGCAGGAGTCCTTCGGAGTCGGCGTCGAGGCGGCCGATCGGGTACACGCGCGGGGGAAGCCGAACTCCGCGAGCGCGCGCCGGCCGTCGGCGGGCCGAAACTGCGAGAGCACGCCGTAGGGTTTGTGAAAGGCGATGAGCACGGAGCGACGGGACCTGCCGCAAGTCTCACATGGCTTAGGCGCCGGCGATACCGGGTTCCTGCGGCGTCGCGCAGATGCTGAAGAGGTCGCCGCGGGCCGGCGGCGCGCGGAGGGCTGGGGTGCCGATCCCCCGGCGTTGCTTCGCCGTGTCAGTTCTCCATATGGAGAATTTCTCTCCAAATGGAGAGCGCCTCACCCGAGGCACCCGCAAACCCCGCGCGAGGTTGGTGCCTGGCTCCGACCGCCCTGCGAACTTCGGGCCCGGCCGGCCGTCGCGCAGCGACCAGGAGAACTGCCCCGCGGTCGCCGTGAGCGGGAGGACGTGGCCCTGCTGGTCGCGCCGCTGCTCGTCGCGCCGCGCCCGGCGGTCGAAGACCGCCGTCGCGCCCGGCGCGAGCTCTCGCGCGCCCAGAATGTAGTCCCCGCCGGTGTGCGTGAGCCTCGCGCTGCCGTCGCAAGTCTCGCACGACAGCGGGTCGGAGATCCCAGGCCTATCGTCCGTTCTGTGCCACCCAGTCACGAATCTGTTGAACGACTTGGTCCAGAGATTCCCCTTCGAACGGGTGCGGCACCGGCGGATGCCCGGCGGGCAGTTCGGGAGCCTCCAGCGTTTCGTCAGAACGCACTCTGAACGCGGGGAGTCCCGTCACTGTATTTGGTCTGACACGCAATTGTTGCGGATCCCACGAGGCGAAGACTAGATACTTCCCCCTGGGCACGATTTCGCGCAACCAGGACAGCCGGGCGTGCACAGCGGTCCGGCCGACGGCCAGATCACCAGTCTCCCGGGAAAACTTATCGCGCCTCCGACGACGAACGGATCGCCTGGTAGAAGTCGAATGACTTGGAGGATCTCGCCGGTCCAGCGCGTGCCGATCCAGTTGCGCTCCTCGGTCGGCTCGGAATAACCAGCGTCGAGCTTCACGACGAGCACGCTGTCGCCGCTGCGCCCGCGGCCAAGAGCCTGATTCGCTTCTGGATCGCGCGCGAAGACGTCACGCCTTGATCCGCGCCAACGCAGCGCGGGCGTAGCTTGCCGTCCACGCGTTGGTGCTTCTGGCCAGAGTCTCCAGTGCGCTTCTCGCCTCAGCGCCGCCGATGCGGACGAGCCCGTCGATTTCAACCGACGGAGCGACATCGGATTCGGCCGCGCGCATCAGGTAGGGCACGGCGACCGGGTCGTTCGTGTGAGCCAACGCGCTGACAGCACGCAAGCGCGTCGAAATGTCGCCGTCCTGCGAGGCCGCTAACAGAACAGCGCACGAGCGCTCGAGCGCTACCTGATTTCTGGGCAGGACCTGAACCGCCAATGTTGCTGTTCGAGCAGGACGATTCTTCTGCGATGCTCCCGAACTCGTGATGGAACCGACGAACCGGATCGCGAGCGAGTAGTTTCCAACGGCGTCGAAGTCGAAGAATTGACTCAGGAGAATCCACCTCGTGACGGAACCGCGCGGCGCGATCTCCACATGCCCGGTCGATTCGAACGATGATCGCTCGCCCGCGGGTGCGGTGGTGGTCGGTCTTCGGACCACGGGGCGTCCACCGGGCGGGAGGAGCTCGAAGTCGAAATTCGCGACATCGCCGATTCCGAGCTCGACGATCAAGGGTTCGTCGAAGACATTCCGGACAGTGACATCCAGAACAACCGGTTGATGAAGCGTAATCTCTTGGCGCAGTCCGTACGTCATGAACTCGTCCGTCTGCGGCGCTCCCGGTTCGGCGGATATCCACGCCACGAGGCAACACGCAATGGCCAGATGCACGCGGGTGGTCATCTCGGTGACTTCCCTGGCTGCGGGCGGGTCAACAAGGATTTCAGTGTCCGCGAAAGGCTGTAGAGCTCGATTTCATTTCCATCAGAATCTTTCGAGATTCCGTAGAACCAGATGTCTCTCTCGCGAACATAGCGAGTGATGGAGTGAGGATTACCCGAGAGTCCATGAAGCGTCTGATCTTCGCAAGTGCAGTAGAAGTATCTCTGCGTAGCCGTGAAGTCTGTTTCGGCAAGTGGAGAGCTGAACGATGCCGGCGGGTATTGATTGTCCTGGGCCTGGCCAAGTGTCCCGGCAAGCCCGGCAGGACTGGTCGGATTGTTTGACGTGGCGACCATCGGATACGGCCAGGAATACAGTCCGGGCGGACCAGGGTAGGCAACGTTTTCACGCACGCTCTGGGCAGCCGCCTCCGCGTCCCCAGGCACGCTGGCCACGATGCACCCGCCGCCCATGATGTCTTCATCCTGCGCTTCGACGGAATCCCATGTAGCGCTGAGCGTCGTCTCCCCATCGGCCACGCCGTGCACGCCGCTTCCGTCCACCGAGACAATCGACGAGTTCTCGACGCTCCACTGCGCCCCGGGCGCCTGTTCCGAATACTGGCCGCCGTAGCAACTGGACATGTTCTCCCAGGCGCTGACGGCCTGCGTGCCGTCGATGCCTACCGTGATCGGATTGGGGGAAATGAAACCGCCGCCGTACGAATCCGTGCAGCACAACGCGCAACTGTACGAACTGCTCACGTGCTGCGACACGCTGACGATCTCCGACCGGCCGGCGAACTTCGCACCCGGCCGGCCATCGCGCAGCGACCAGTAGAACTGCCCCGACGTCGCCGTGAGCGGGATGACGTGGCCCTGCTGGTCGCGCCGCTGCTCGTCGCGCAGCGCCCGGAGGTCGAAGACCGCCGTCGCGCCGGGTGCGAGTTCCCGCGCGCCGAGAATGTAGTCCCCGCCGGTGTGCTTTAGGCGAGCGGTGAAGAACGCCGGCGTCGTGCCCACGTTCGTGACCGTGACCTTTGTCTGGTAATCGCCGTCGAGCCGCCAAGGCAAGAAGCAGAATGTGGAGCGCCATCGCTACCTCTTCGCCGACGCGCCAAGGCCAAGCATGTACCGCGGATGGTGCATGCTTGGTCTCTTGGTTAGAACAGATGTGCCTTTCGACTTCGCATCGCGCAGGCGAACGACGCTAGCCTCTATCGTTTGAGAGACTCCAGTTGACTCCGGATCCTCCGAGCCTCGCGCCTTGCTTCCGTCCCAGCAGCAAAGAGCTGCGACGCTGCTGACAAAACTAGGACAGCCAAGGCCGCGACGAGAACCCAACCGATGGACCGTTCAACAAGAATACTGAAAGAGCCTAACCGCACCAGTAGGACGCACAATGCTCCAACTACGAGGGCCACGGATTGCAGCAGCGAAGGGCGTACCCTCCGCACGACCACGAGCCACAGACAGCCGACAGCTAGCAGGGCAAGGCTGACGGCCCGGTAAGCTGGGAACAAAGCGCCGGCAACCGAAGCAGTCGCCATCAGGGCGATCGGAAGTGGCCAACCTCGGTCTAATCTCGAGAGTGAGCTTGTCATCGGCTATCCCCTTTCGTCCCCTCACAAACCGCCCAGCGCGAATCCATCTTCAGCAATTGCAGGTGTCGGCAACATCTGATTGATAATGCACTCGGCGAGTGTCACGCCCACGACTACCGCCGCGGCCACAAGGATGCCCGCGGCAATCCAACCAATATCGATGGTCGCGACAAAGTCGATCAGAGCCCCGCCGATCATATTCTCCATCATTTCACCAGTGATGGTACCCGCCTCGAAAGCGACCTGATAACTGGAGATGAGACCCCTCAATTCTGTAATTGCAGTATTGACCGCCGTCTTCACGTCCCGTGCTCCCAGAACTGCTGCTGCGGATGCTTCAAGAGCGTCTATTGCTTCGTCCATGCAGGGCTTGGACGCGACCACGAATGGTGTGCCGCCATCCGGAGATTCGTCAACTTGACCCAACGGGCAGTCCGCGCCGCCATCTATCCACTCCTGATAGTCGGCTTCAGTATCAGTCCACTCTGATTCCATCGCATCCGCGGCGGCCCACTGGGCGGCTGCGTAGGTTTCAGCTTCGTCAAGATTCTGTGGGTCGTCCATGCGAGTCGGCGGTGTCCCTCCGTCAGGCTGTTCGGGGGCTCTGCGTCTCGAATCAATCGACGGTGACAATGCCGGGCGGCTCCAAAGCACCTTTTCGAAGGCGTTGATCTTGGCGGACAGGATCACACGGCCCTCAACGGCCGTGCTGTTGACCGTGATTCCGAGCGCCTGCAGCATCTCCAGCTTGCGCCTCGCGTCGCGCTGGTTCAACACGTCAAACAGCGCGGCAATGCGGTTGAGGTGCGCCACAATATGGTAGCGGTCCCGTTTCATGTTCGCAATTCGTGGTCGGATCGTCACGAATCGATCAATCGTTGCCTGTTGGTTAGCGGATAGCTGTGCTCCGCTTTGCGATGCCGCCAATAGAGAACAAGGCTGGAGAAGCGAGAACGACAGGACGAGCACAAACGCGGCTGTCGCATTGAGCCACCGAGGCGTTGCGTCCATAGCGAAACTCCTTTGTCGAGAAGACGGACTTCTTGCCGAACCGACGGTCAAGTCGAGCCTCAACTTGTTCCGTGCAACCGGCGACCGCAAAGGTCACGTTTGGACGGCCTCACCGCCGCCAACAGCGCTCGAAATACCGTTCGCCGGACCATGGCCGCACCTCGTATCTGGGAGCGCCACATTGTGCGCGCCACCCGCACGAACCGCCACGGCTATTGCTTGACCGGATCCTGAACAGATTCTTGCGCGGCAAGGAGCGCTCGAAATCCCTTCGGCGCGATGTCCAGGGTCGCCCGGAACTCCCGGTCGAACTGGCTGGCGTGCTCGTAGCCGGCCCGATACGCGACCTGCCGAACGTGATCGTCTCGCCCGGCCAGATCGAGGAGCGCGCGCCGAACGACGACCAGCCGGCGGCACCGGGCGAACGTCAGGCCGGACGTGGCCATCGCGCGCCATAACGTGACAGGATGCAAACCGAGATCCGCGGCGAGCCTGCTCTCGGTCAACTCGGGCCATGCTCGACCGGCTGCTTCAAGGCGCTCGACGACGCGGGCGACACGATCGTCAACTGGCGCTCGCACGGTCTCGAGCACGTCGTCGAACAACTGATGCACGTCAACTGGAGTAAGGCCCTGGTCGGTGCCCGCGCCGACTGTCACGCGGAAGGCGCGCACGCACGCGCGAAATTCCTCGAATGTCAGCTCGCGGTCGACGAGCACGCGGGCCAGTCGCGCCGCAAACCAACCCGCGCGCTGCTGAGCCGGAATTGTCACCAGCGTCAAGCCGACGGACCGCCTCAGGTCGATGAGGCGGGCCGCCGGAATGCCGCATGGATCCCTGAAGAGCTTGAGCGGGCGAGCGATGGCGCCGCCGGCGCGCGCGGCATCTGCCAGCGTTTGGAGGAGCGCATCACCGACGAGGGGCTTCTCGCGGTACATCGTGGCCCCGAGTCTGCCCGCGTCGAACGCGGTGGTGGCGGTCCCGCAGCCTGTCAGCACGATCACGGGCGTGCCGATGCCGTCGCCGCGGAGCGCGCGAAGCACGTCCTCGCCGTCGATGTCGCCCAGGCGCAGATCCAGAACGATGACGCTGAACGATGCGCTGCGGGCCATCGCCAGCCCGGAACGTCCGTCAGGCGCGCACTCGACCGTCAGCCCCTGGCTGCCGAGAAACCGCGTCGCGTACCGGGTTATTGCCGGCTCGTCGTCGATCCAGAGCACGCGCAACCCGCGCGCGCCAGATTCGGCAGCGAGCTGGAGTTCGGTTCGGTTCGGTTCGGTTCGGTTTGGTTAGAAGAGCCCGGGCCCGCCGCCGTGGGGTGCGGAACCTCAACGCTGATGAACTGTTCGCCAGTTCCCATGGTTCGCCCCCTCGAGTGACGACACGCCGCGCCTGGGGAGTCAGCGACCGCGGTCGTCAAAAGTCTCATGGCGACCCTTGCCCCTGTCAAGTGTCGCGACCGTTCGACCTTCTATCTGCGACGCGCCTTCCCGCGCGACGAACGCACGTCCGGCCCCGGACACGCGGGCGTGACTCTCTACGGCCGCCGTACCGTGATCATCACCGCGCCATGCGCCGGCACGCGCACCGTGTACTGCCGATCGAACGTCCCGGCGTCGCGCTGCAGCCACGGGTCGCGCACGACGCGCGGGCCGGACACGCCCAGCCCTGCCACGCCGCAGTCATCTCGGCGGCCCCGAGCCCACGATTGAAGAGCCGCCATTGAGCCGCAAGCGGCCGCGCCCACAGCTCGAGCCGATCGCGTTGGTAGACGCGCGCCGCCGGAGAACTTCTCTCCAAATGGAGAGAGCCTCAACCGAGGCACCCGCAAACCCCGCGCGACGAGATGCGCCAGGTCGAACGCCGAGCGGACGCAGAGACCGGTTTCCGCGGCCAGGCCGGTAAGCCCGACCGGGCACGTGGGTCAAACCTCCGCGGGGTGGCGGGAGGACCAACGTCGGTAACCCTTTACCCTAAGGTGGGTCGCCGGCGGGTCGGCAGACCCGCGATCTTCCTCAGAATCGGATGGATCGCTGACACCTCGTCAGGCACGGTCCTTGCCTCGATCCACAGGAGACGCGCTCATGATCATCGGTCTGTCTCGACACATCGCGGCGTCGATCCTCGCGCTCGGCGGAATGTGCCTCGCCGGCGGCAGCGGCGTCGCCGCGCAGACGCGCGTCAATGCGAACGCACAGTCGCTGGCGGACTTCCACACGCGCGTCGACGAGTACTACGCGCTGCACAAGAAGCTCGAGGCGACGCTGCCCAAGCTCCCGAAAGACGCCACCCCGCAGCAGATCGATCGCGATCAGCGCGCGCTCGCCGCGCTGATTGCCGCGGAGCGGGCGCACGCGCCGCGCGGAGAGCTCTTCGCGCCGGACGTGCAGCGTGTCATCCGCGACATCCTGAATCGGCTGTTCGTCGGCGCCGACCGGCGCAAGCTGCGCGCGTCGATCATGGACGAGAATCCCGGCCGCATCCGGCTGACGGTGAACGGGCGCTACCCGGACACGGTGCCGCTCGCGAACATGCCGGCTGACGTGCTCGCGGAGCTGCCGCCGCTGCCGTCCGAGCTCGAGTACCGCTTCGTCGGCGACGCCCTGATCCTCCTCGACGTGCACGCGCACATCGTCGTCGACTTCTTCGAGCCCGTGCTCCCGAAATGACGCGCCGCGCTTTTCTCGCCGCACAGCTCGTCGCGCTCGTCGCGTGCGCGACCGCGGCCCTGCCGATCCGGCCGAATCAGACCGCTCAGGCGCCCCAGGGCGGCGTTGCGGTCGCGGCCACGCCGGCCAACCAGGCGCCCACGCCACTCCCGAATCGTCCGGACTCGCTGAAGTTCCTGGTCCTCGGTGACTTTGGTACCGGCGAGAGCGGCCAGTACGCGCTCGCCCAGGAAATGGCGAAGTTCTACAAGACGTTTCCCGCGCAACTCGCGATCCTCGTCGGCGACAACCTGTACGGATCCGAGCGGCCGCAGGACTTCGAGCACAAGTTCGAGACGCCGTACAAGGCGCTGCTCGATGCCGGCGTCAAGTTCTACGCGTCGCTCGGCAACCACGACTCGCGCGAGCAGCGGTACTACAAGCTGTTCAACATGGACGGCAAGCTGTACTACTCCTTCAAGGCGCCCAAGCAGGACGTCCGGTTCATCGCGCTCGAGAGCACCTATCCGGTGCCCGAACAAATCGCGTGGCTCGAGCAGACGCTGAAGGACGCCAAGGAGGCGTGGAAGATCGTCTTCTTCCACCACCCGCTGTACTCGTCCGGCAAGACGCATGGATCCGACGTGAAGCTCCGCGAGACGCTGGAGCCGCTCTTCATCAAGTACGGCGTCAACGTCGTCTTCACGGGCCACGATCACATCTACGAGCGCATCAAGCCGCAGCACGGCATTCAGTACTTCGTGTCCGGATCGGGCGGTCAGCTTCGAAAGGGCGATTACACGCCGAACGAGCCGTTTTCGGCCAAGGTCTACGCCGACGCGCAGGTGTTCATGGCCGTGGAGATCTTCGAGACCGAGATGGTCTTCAACGCCGTCTCCCGCGCCGGCACCATCGTCGACTCCGGCATCGTCGTCGAGCGGCAGAACAAGTAGCGGTCAGCCCGTGACGGCCGCGGCTTCCGCAGGCGCGGTGACCGCCTCCTCCCGCTGCTTGCCCCAGTCCTCGTCGAACACGCTGGCGATCTCGGCCGCGATGGCCCGCCGCGGGACGATGACGCCAATCTCCCGGCGCCCTTCGATCTGAAGGCGGCGAAGGCTCTGGCTGCCCACGAACACCGCCTGCCGGTCCCGCACGATCGCGCGAACGTGCAGCCGCATCCTGTCGAGCCGCCGGGCCTCCACGCCCTCGACCTTCTTGGCCACGTTGCCGATGATCCGGACGTCGACGCCGCGGGACGCACGGTCGCGCAGGAGCTTCACCATCATCGTGTCGCTGACCTTCGGGTCGTAGATCAGCAGCTCCTTCTTCGCCCCGGAGATGAATGACGAGAGCAGGCGCCGGCTCGACTCCGGGCTGACGACAAAACGATCCGACGTCGGCTCGTACGGCTGCCGGGTCGCGTCGGCCTCGAACAGCGCGGCGGCGGCCTTCACGACCGCGGCTTCGCGCGTGACGATGCCGAAGCTTCGGCTGCGATCGATGTCCAGCTCGGTGTAGTTGAAGCCGAGCACGTAGAGCTCGCCATCCACGATCATGATCTTGCCGTGGTACTTCGTCAGGTCGTCGTCCGTCCGGCACACGGTGATGCCGGCATCGAGAAACGTCATCTCCAGCTTCCGGAGCCGTTTCTCCCCGCCCCGGTTGGTCTTGGCCACGAGCGCGCGCACCACGACGCCGCGCGTGACCGCCTGCGCGAGCGCCTTCTCGAGCTCGTGACGATCGAATCGGAAGATCACGATGTCGATCGACTTCCTGGCGCGGCGAAGCGCCATCAGCAGCGGCGCCACCCCGTCGTCAGGTTGCGTGATCAGCTTCATGGTGCCTACCTGACCTTGGGCTTCTTCTCGTCCCACTCGACCGCGATGCTCTTCTTCGAGGCGAGGGCGACCACCTCCCTGGAGATCGGATCCGTCGGCTTTTCGAGCGGCAGCTGCACGTCGTACGAGAGCTGGTCGCCCGACAGGCTGCGGACCTCGAACCGAAGCCGATGCCTCTTGAGGAGCTCTTCGATCCGCTGGCCCAGCGCCTCGGCCTGCCCGTCCGAAGAGATCTTCAACTCGAAATGTTTGTACACACGCGGCTCGAACGACTCGATCGTCCAGAGCAGACCCAGCAGGAACCCGGTCGCCAGCACCGCCAGCAGGTACAGGCCGACACCGGACGCGAGGCCAAGCGCCAGGGTGGCGAGCATGACGACCGCGTCCTTGGGATCGTCCACCTTGGACCGGTACCGGATCAGATTGGCGGCGCCCACGATCCCGAACGCGCGCGCGAGGCTGGCGCCGACGACGAGCATGATCAATGCGCCGACGCCGGCAAGCACGATTTGCGTTTCGACCACCGCCGGCGTGCGTACGGGCGTGCCGCGTCGGCGCGGGCGCAGCGCGAGCGCGGCGCCGAGCGCCGCGGCCAGCGGCAGCCGCGTGAGCGCGAGCTTCACCTGCTGGAGCGTGCCTTGAAGGGTTTCAGAACTCATGCCGGCGAACGGCGCGCTCTGCGCCGCCGGCAACCCCGGCGCGCGATCGTCGGGGGCTTGAGCGAACGCCGGCGACGAGAAGATCAGGCAGAACCAGACGGCGACGACGAGCGTCGCTCTCCGCCGACTGGCTGCGGCGTCGAGCCCGAGCACGATGAGCATGAGTCCCGCGAGTGTCATGACACCTCCGCGCCGCACGTCCTCGCGCGCACACCAGCATCAGGTCGTTCGTCGCCGCAGCTGCAAAGTGCAAAGCCAGGGCCAAGCTCGGGAACCCGGACGACGGAACGGGTGTGACATCCCTTACCCAATATGGGCAACGCACGGGCTCAGGACGGGCAGCGCGCGCTGACGATCTGCTCGCGCTTGGCTTTGAAGGCCGTCACCCAGTCGTCCACCGTGGCGCCGGACATCTTCGGCACCCGCGCGACCTCGAAGAGGTCGTGGAGCTGTGCGTCTGAAAGCTGCTGCAGCAGATCGGCGAGAAAGCGGCGGCCGCCTTCCGAGATGACGGGATCGCTCAGCGTGCCGGTGAACGACTTCGGCAGGTTGCCGACGCACTTCTCCCGGTTCTCCCAGATGTCGGCTTTCAACCAGTTCTCGAGGTTCACGGCGCTCGGCTCTGCGCGATTGAGCGCCGTGGCCTTGCCGAAGGTGAGGCCGACGTCGTGGAGGTACATGAACGGCGCGAGACAGGGCGCGCCAGGCGGCGCGCGCTCGGCATCCAGACACACGAGGCGCTGCTGCTGCGGTTTGTTGTCGGTGTGCTGCATGAGCACCGCGAGCAGCTTCAGCGCGTCACGCTGCGCCCTGCGGCGGCCATCTTCGTCTCGCGCCATCAGCGCCAACTCCGTCCAGCTCCAACCTTCGTCGTCATGCGTCTCGAGCACCTTGCCGCCAAAGGGCCGCTCGAGCGCCGCCATGTCGAACACCGTGTCACCGGGCACGGCTTTCTTGTCGTGGAACGGATTGGCCGAACAGCCGTGGCACACGACGCGCACGGGGTACCAGCGATCGGCGCCAAATCCAAGCGCCCACAGCAGCCGGCTGGCAGCGACGACGCCCGCGACTTCGTAGTTGTCCTCGCCGTACTTGATGCGGACGGTGTCGTGTGGCGCGAGCGCGCACGCGAACTTCAGCGACGAGCCGCCGAGATCGCGCTCGACGTAATCGCACGTCACCGTGGCGAACGGCGCCACCGCGCCCGTGTCTTGCGGTCCGGCGCGCAGATCCATGCGCGCGACGTCGGTGGCCTTCCAGACGCCCGCGCGACTGATGTCGTCCTTGCGCTCGTCCTCTGTCAGCCGATGCGAGCTGCGGTCGCCCGCCGCGGTCACCCCGGCGCACGACGCGCCGCCGACGACCAGGCTGACGAGCAGCACGCTCGCGGCTGACGTCCTGGAGTTGAGACGCATCCTATCGAGGACGAAATGCACTCGCCGTGCCAGCTATGCGGGCCATGGGCCCGAAGCCGGCGCCGCGTTGCCCCTTGTGCGCAGCCGGGCGCCCGGATCGACTACCGCGGGAGTTTCGCGATGATGTGGCCGGTCGTGAGCTCCTGAGGCACCATGACCAGCCGCGTCGCGCCGAGCTCGCGGAACAGCAAGTCGACGAGCGCGGGCACGACGAGCGCGCGCTGGCCATAGAGCGAGCGAATCGGGTCGGTCGACAGCGCCTTGAAATCAGCGGGACGGATGCCGGCGAAGAACGCGCCGAGCTCGGCCGGGCGCAGCGGCGGGGCGGTCAGCATGCCGAATGACGGATCGGCGGTCAGGGGCTGCTTCGCGAGCACGGCATCGTACGAGGCAGCGTCCGTGATCCACGTACCGGCGGTCGTCTTCAGCAGCCCACGGGCGGAGAGCTGCACAGCGCCGTCCTGGCCGAGCGCGACGATGTCCGATCCGACGGCGCCGCGTGCAACCAGCGCGCGCAGCGACGCCAGACTCATTGGCGGCGTCAGCGCGCCGAGCGCCTCTTCGATCAGCGCTCTGGCCTTGGCCTGGTAAGCCGCCCGGCCCGACGCGTAGTCGGCGGCCGGCTCGATGTCGTTGGTCGATCCCCGAACGTAGCCGTACTTCACGAGGATGCTCGCGATCGACTTCGCGCTCTTTTCCTGCCACGCCAGCTCGAAACTGTTGCTGCCTGGGTCGAGGACGATCCTGCCCGGCGCTCCGACCGCGGCCGCGACGTATGAGTACTCGGCTTCCTGCGCCGGCGTGAGCACGCTCAGCAACACGCCCGTCTTCGTCTTGACGCGCGCGACGACGTCGGCAATGTTCGTGGCGTCGCGGGCCCACTGCGTCGCCCCGGCGGCGACGATCGTGCCGCCGTCGAGCGTGCAGATCCGCTGGTATTCCTCGATCGTGTCCGAGAGATAGCCGATGTTCTCGGCCGGCAGCGGTTTCGCCACGCTCGTCGTCGAGTCGAAGACGATCGCGCCCATGCCGAGCGTGCGCTTGCACTGGCGCTCGTCCTTGATCGTCGTGTTCCGGCCGCGCTCCATCGACACGACGCTGAGCTTCACGGTGCGGCTGCCGACGTCCAGCCCGCAGAGCACGACGCGTCCGGCGGCCGGTTTCACGGCCACGTGCTTGTCCGGCTGGATCTGGCACGACGAAGGCGGGGGCGCATCGGCCTCGCGAGCGCCGACCGCGCCGGACGTGGCGGCGGCCACCGCGGACGCGAGCGTCAGAAGCGCCAGCCGCGCGGACCTCGAGGAAGCGCGCATACGCAGGCCACTCGTCAGATTAGCCGCCGCATGTATCGAGAATGCGACGACCCGCCGCGTCACCGCGCGACCCACGTCCGCTGCCAGGTCGCCGCGATCACGGTGAAATCCGTGCCGGTTCGCACCGACACGCCTTTACTGAACGCGAACTTCACGGACTGCGTGCGTCCGACCGGCAGCGACACCGTCACGCCAATCCGCGAGTTGTTCACCGATCCAGTGGGCGCGGCGTCGCCAACCCGGACGGCGCCCCCGGAGTACCACGTGGCGTCTCCAGCCAGCCACAGTCGGGGCCGGAGCGTATAGCTCAAGTGGGCCTGGAAGGCCGCCACCGCAGCCTGCGTGCGCATCAGCCCCCCTGGATAGAAATCGTCGTTCTTCGCGAACAGCCATACGCCTGCAGATCCGTCGATGAACCACCGGCCCCGCGGGATCGACACGCCGGCCTCGGGCTTGAACGCCCAGCGGTTGGTACCCAGGTTGATGAGCCGTGTGCCGTCGTACTGGCCGATGGGCGCGGCAACGGTCAGACTCGTGCCGAGGATCGCTCGGCGCGGGGCGCGGGCGAACTGCGCGGCATCCATCGCCGGATTTCCGATCAGATTCACCGACAGCTTGAAGCGCGCGTCGGCCAGGCCCATCCGCGTGACCGCCTGCACGCTGGGGTCGTCACCGACCCGCCCGGTGACGCGCCCCCACGAGATCGGCACGACGCCGGTGACGAGCGCCAGCTTTCCGAAGAGGCCGAACGTCGTGCCGCCGCCCGCCACCACCACGCCAATCTTGGCGTTCACGTCGCGGAACGGCAGCGTCGGGTCGAACACCACGCTTCCCGTGGACCGCGCGACGCCGGCCACCAGGAACGTCGCGCCGACCGGGCTGGCCGAGTACGCGCGCGGCTCCAGTTCCTGTGCCGCCGCCGGCACGGCCCGCAGCGTCACCAGCAGGATGGCCACCCCCCGACACGAGGGCCGGATGAACCGCTCGAGACCCATGACGCGCGGATTCTATCCGGCTTGAGCGCCAGGTTCTTCATCCTCGTCGAGCACCGATCGGCTCTGCCAGTTGAAGCGGACCGCGAGCACGCGAAAGAAGAAGAACGCCGTCACCGTGATCCACGCCGCCTGCGTCGGTGTGACGCCGTATCTCATCGTCAGCGCCAGAAAGAGGCAGCAGGCGCCGAGCAGGGTCAGCGAGATGAACTGCCCCGGCCGCAGCAACGCGGGTACGTCACGGACGACGACGTCGCGCAGAAGGCCGCCGGCGACGCCATTCGCCACGCCGATGAACACGACGCCGAACAGCGGAATGCCGCGATCGCGCGCCAGCTGCATGCCGACCACCGCGAAGGCGGGTGTGCCGAGCGCGTCGATGAGATCGACGAGCTTGAGCAACGACTCGGGCCGCAGCACGTTCCGCAACCGGCGGGTGAAGAACGCCATCAGCAGGGTGGCGGCGAGGACGAGCGGAAGGTAGATGGGATCGATCAGGAACGCAGGCGTCCGCTGTAGAAACACCGCGTCGCGCATCAAGCCGCCGCCGATCGACGAGAGCAGCGCGACGACGAACACGCCCGTGATGTCGAAACGCTTCCGGATCGCGACGATCGCGCCGCTCGTCGCCCAGGAAAACGTGGCGGCGTAGTCGAAGAGGATGGGGACCCGAAAGACGTCCTGCGTCATCACCAGCCCATTATTCCCGCGACACCCATCATCCCGGCGACCATCATTCCCGCGACTCGACAGGCCGCGGCGCGCGCGGTAGACTTTGCCACCCTCGCTCACGCATCACAACCTGAAGGAGGACCGCATGATCTACTCGATCATCGTTGGGCTCATCGCTGGGTGGCTGGCCGGACAGGTCATGAAAGGTGGCGGCTACGGCGTCCTGATGGACATCATCCTGGGGCTTCTCGGGGGCGTCATCGGCGGATGGATCTTTGGTGCACTCGGCGTCTGGCCGAACGGCGGGATGCTCGGGTCGATCATCGTCTCCTTCGTCGGCGCCGTCCTCCTCGTCGCGATCAGTCGAATGCTGAAGCGCGCCTGACGCACCTGCGCTCGATGGCGGCGGATCGCGAGACCCGGAGTACCATCGCCCGGATGCCGTCGCCCGCCAACACGCCTATCGGCGGCGAGTACCGATTGCGGCTGGCCCGGCGCCGCGAGGATCTCGACCGGCGCGAGCGGCAGCATCTGCTCCTCAGCCGCATCCGCCTGGCCATCCTGCTCGCGGGCATCGCCATGGCCCTGGCGTGGCGCTTCGCCGGCGGATGGTGGTACGCGGTCCCCGCCATCGCGTTCGCGATCGCGGTGGTCGTCCATGCCCGGATCCTGGACGCACGAACGCGCGCGACGCGTGCGGTGAGCTTCTACGAGCGCGGCCTCGCCAGGCTGGCCCACACATGGATGGGCGCGGGCGACACGGGCGAGCGCTACCGCCAGCCGGAACATCCATACGCCGAGGATCTGGATCTGTTCGGCCGCGGCAGCGCGTTCGAGCTGCTCGACACCACGCGAACGCAGGCGGGCCAGGACACGCTGGCGCGGTGGCTGCTCGAGGCCGCGCCGCCAGACGAAGTACGCGCGCGCCAGGAGGCCGTCCGCGAGCTGCGCCCGAAGCTGGACCTTCGTGAAGAGCTGGCGCTGCAGGGCGAATCGATCGGCGGGAACGTCAACGCTGCCCGCCTGCGCCGCTGGGCCACCGCGCCGCCAATTCTCGAGAACGCCGCGCTCCGAGCGATCCTGGCGTCGCTTGCGTCGGCCATCGTCGTCGCCGGCTTGCTAGTCGCGATGCAGGGCGCGTACGTCATTCCCGCAGGGCGAGCGCTGGTGATTCTGCTCGCGCTCGAGGGTCTGCTGGCGTTGTGGCTGCGGCCTCGCGTCAAGGCCGTGATGCACGCCGTCGATCTGCCTGCCGCCGAGCTCGCGCTCCTCTCGCGCGTGCTTCGCGTCGTCGAGTCCGATTCCGGATCCTGCCCGCGGCTCGCGCGCATCGCGCAGGAGATTGGCGGCACGACGCGGCCCGCCTCGGTCGAAATCGCGCGGCTCGATCGACTCGTGGGCCTGCTGCAATCGCGCACCAACCTGCTGTTCGCGCCGCTCGCGGGCCTGCTCGCCTGGGCGACCCAGATGACGTTCGCGATCGAAGCGTGGCGGCGCGATGTGGGCCCGCACGTGCCGAGGTGGCTGGACGCCCTCGGCGAGTTCGAAGCGCTCGCCGCATTTGCCGGATACGCGTCGGAACATCCCCGCGACGTCTTCCCCATCTTCGCCGAATCGTCCGGCCCGCCGTACAGCATCACCGCCTCCGCCCTCGCGCATCCGCTGCTGCCGGACGATGCCGTGGCGAACGACCTCGCGCTCGGCGGCGACGCGCCGCACCTGCTGGTCGTCAGCGGATCGAACATGTCCGGCAAGAGCACGCTGCTGCGCGCGGTCGGGTTGAACGTGGTGCTGGCGCAGGCGGGCGCGCCGGTGCGCGCGGTTTCGTTCACGCTCTCGCCAATCGCCGTTGGCGCGTCGATCCGCATTCAGGATTCGCTGGTCGACGGCCGGTCGCGGTTTTTCGCGGAAATCCTGCGCCTGAAGCAGGTGGTGGAGCTCGTGCGCGCGCGCCAGGGCGGCGTCCTGTTCCTGCTCGACGAAATCCTCGGCGGCACCAACTCGCACGACCGGCGCGCCGGGTCGGAGGCCGTGCTGCGCGGACTGACCGCCTTCGGCGCGATCGGGATGATCACGACGCACGACCTCTCGCTCGGCGAGATTGGCGAGCGGCTGGCGCCGCTGGCCGCCAACGTGCACTTCGCGGACGCGTTCGACGCCGGCGGCCTCAGCTTCGATTACCGGCTGCGTCCGGGCGTCGTGCGGACCAGCAACGCGCTCGCGCTGATGCGATCCATCGGGCTCGACGTCGACGCGACGGACGAAGGATGAGCGCTGATCGAGCCGACGCCGATTACCGCGGTGTTGACACTGGTTCCCACCCGCAGTATCTACTGCACATGCCACGGCCGGCTGTCCGGCCTGCGCAACGCCGTCGCCACGGCCCGACCCCTCCCGGCGCAGCACGCTCGCGCCGAGGCCTTGCTCTGACCTTCATCGTCCTCTTCGGTCTTCTTGGCGTCACCGCGTTCGTCTACGCGCCCGTCCGCCGCTTCGAGTTCGTCAACTGGGACGACGGGCTAATCACGACGAATCCCAACGTCGTGCCCGGGCTGACATGGACGAGCGCGGCCTGGGCCTGGACGACGACCTACGGCGGCGAGTGGATCCCGCTGACCTGGCTTTCCCGCCTGGCCGACGTGACAGTCTTTGGCTTCTGGGCCGGCGGTCATCATCTGATGAACGTCGCACTCCATCTCGTCAACGTCGTGTTGGTCTTTGCCGCGTGCTACACGCTGACCGGCCGGCCCTGGCGCAGCTGGCTCGTCGCCGCGCTGTTCGCGCTGCACCCGCTCAATGTTGGTTCGGTCGCCTGGGTGATCGAGCGCAAGGGCCTGTTGTGTGCCACGTTCTTTCTGCTTGCCGTCCTCGCCTACCGTGCCTACGTCGCCCGACCGGGCCCGTGGCGGTATCTGGCCGTCGCCGGGCTGATGATTCTGAGCCTGCTCGCGAAGCCGATGGCCGTGACGCTGCCGCTCGTCCTGCTGCTGCTCGACGCGTGGCCGCTCGAGCGCGCGCCCGTTCGCCCCGGCGCGCGGCGTGAATGGATGCGACTCGTTGGCGAGAAGCTGCCGCTCTTCGGCCTCTCGGTCGCCGCAAGCGTGATCACGTTCGAAGCCGAACGACGATTCGGCGTGCTGCCTTCGCGCGACATGTATCCCTGGACGCTGCGGGCCGGCAACGCCGTCGTGTCCTATGTGCGGTATCTATTCAAGGTCTGCTGGCCCGATGGGCTCGCGGCTTTCTATCCGCTGCGGCCGTTCGTCGGTCCGGACTGGCGGCTCGTCGCCGCGGCGCTGGCACTGCTGGTCGTCATTTCGTGGCTCGTCCTGCGGCGGTCCCGCACGCGGCCGTACCTTGCGGTGGGCTGGGGCTGGTACGTCGTGATGCTGCTGCCCGTGATTGGCCTGGTGCAGGTGAGCGACGCCGCGTTTGCCGATCGCTTTGCCTACCTGCCAGCGATCGGCCTCTTCGTAGCGACGGTGTGGGGCGCTGCGGACTGGCTGGCCACCCTCGTCAGCCACCCGCGTGCGCTGGCGCCTCTCGTGGCTGCGGCGCTCCTCTTGCTTGCCGTGGACGCACGTGTGCAGCTTGGCTACTGGCAAGACAGTCTCACGCTCTGGCAGCGCTCGTACGCCGTCGCGCCGGATACAACTTCCGCGCGCACGTCGGGATGGCCGACGCGCTCGTCGCCAGGAACCGGCTCGACGAAGCCATTTCTGAGTATCGGGAAGCCCTGAAGATCCTGCCGGGCTCGGCATCCACGCACAACGACCTCGGCGTGGTCCTTATGCGGCGCAATCAACTGGCGGAGGCCCGGGCGGAATTCTCTGCGGCGATCCGGCTGCATCATTCGTACGACAACATCGCGCAAATGCACAACAACCTCGGCAGCGCGCTCGCCCGATCTGGAGATTGGCCGGACGCGCGGGCGGCATTCGCCGAGGCGGTACGGCTCGATCCGACGTTTGCGCTGGCGCACTACAACCTCGGCCTGGCGCTCGCGCAGACCGGAGACGCCGCCGGCGGCCTGCGCGAATGCCTCGAAGCGCTCCGCCTGGAGCCTGCGCATGCCGACTGGCACGCCGCCGCCGCGCGCCTGCTCGAGCAGATGGGCCGCCGCGAGGAAGCCATCGCCCAACTCAGGGAGGCCCTTCGAGTCGATCCGTCGTACGAACCGGCGCGCGCCGTGCTGAACGCGCTTCGAAACCGCTGACGACCGCGGGCTGGCCGGCCGGCTGTTCGTCAAGCTCGGCGCGAACCGCCGGACGAACGCCGTTCAGGTCGGCAAGTCGCTTGGGCTGATCGCCTGAACAGCGACGCCGGGGTCACCCGAACGAATGTTCTTTCGGAGGTCAGGGGTCCGTCGGCCAGTACGACGCGACGCCAGGCGCGCGCCACGGCGCGCTTGACACTAGATTTCTACTATTGTAGAAATGTAGTGATGAAGCTGACCGACGCCGCCGTGACCCGCTATGCCGATATGTTCGCCGCCCTTGGCGCCGAGCCCCGGCTCCGCATCATGCGCCTTCTCCTCTCCGCCCACCCCGACGGCCTCGTCGTCGGCGACATCCAGGCGGAAACCGGCATCGCCGGCTCGACGCTCTCGCACCACCTCGAAAAACTCCGCGTGGACGAGCTCGTGACCGCCGAGCGCGAGAAGGCCTTCATCAGGTACCGCGCCAGCACCGAAGCGCTGGAGGAGCTGCTCGGCTTCTTGTACGCGGAGTGCTGCACGCGCAACAAAGCGATCGAGCCCAAGAGAATCGCGGCCGTGTGCCGCTAGCCGTCCGAGGCCCCGCCATGAACAACGAACCGATCAAAGACCTCGTGAAAGAGAAGTACGGACAGGCCGCGGAGCGCGCGCGAACCGGCGCCGCCCCCAGCGCGTGCTGCGGCACCGCGCCGTCGGCGTGCTGCGGCGACGATCCGATCTCGTCGAATCTCTACGACCGGAATCAGGAAGGCGAGGTCCCCGAGCTCGCGCTCAAGGCGTCGCTCGGCTGCGGGAATCCGACCGCGCTCGCCGAGCTGCGCGCCGGCGAGACCGTTCTGGACCTGGGGTCCGGCGGCGGCATCGACGTGCTGCTCTCTGCGCGACGGGTCGGCCCCACCGGCCACGCGTTCGGCCTCGATATGACCGACGAGATGCTCGCCCTCGCGGAGGAGAACAAGCGCAAGAGCGGCCTCGAGAACGTGACCTTCCTGCGCGGCGAGATCGAACGTATCCCGCTGCCCGCGAACTCGGTGGACGTGATCATCTCCAACTGCGTCATCAATCTCTCCGGCGACAAGGACCGCGTGCTGCGTGAGGCGTTCCGCGTGCTCAAGCCCGGCGGGCGCTTCGCCGTCTCGGACGTCGTCGTGCGGGGCGACGTGCCGGACGCCATTCGCAAGAGCATGGAGCTGTGGGTCGGGTGCGTGGCCGGCGCCCTGGGCGATCAGGAGTACGCCGCCAAGCTCACGTCCGCGGGCTTCGAAGGCATCGACATCGAGGCCACGCGCGTGTACGGCCTCGAGGACGCCCGCGGGTTCCTCGCGGGCGAGGGCCTCGACGTCGACGCGCTCGCCAGAGAGATCGACGGCACGTTCATCAGCGCGTTCGTGCGGGCGACCAAGCCGGCCGCGACGGGCTGCTGCGGACCGGATTGTTGCGGCTGACGACCTGCAGACTGCCGCAGGCACGCGCGAAAGGGTGAATGCAATGACGCCTCCGTATCATGTGCTCTTCCTGTGCACGGGCAATTCGGCTCGCAGCATCATGGCCGAGGCGCTGATGAATCACTGGGGCCGCGGCCGGTTCGCGGCCTTCAGCGCCGGCAGCTACCCGACGGGCGCGGTGCATCCACTCGCGCTTCAGGTTCTTCGCGAGCATCGCATCAATGCGACCGGCCTGCGGAGCAAGAGTTGGGACGAACTCGCGGCGCCCGGCGCGCCCACCCTCAACTTCGTCTTCACCGTCTGCGACCGCGCTGCGAAGGAAGTCTGTCCGATCTGGCCGGGCCAACCGATGACCGCGCACTGGGGCATCGCCGATCCCGCGGCCGTCGAAGGCTCCGACGAGATCAGGATTCGCGCGTTTCGGCGCGCGTTCAACGAACTGGACGCGCGCATCAAGATCTTCACGAGCCTGCGACTCGAAGCGCTCGATCGGCTGGCGCTTCAGCGCGAGCTGGATGCGATCGGAAACGTCGGAAGTGAGGCGCCAGAAGTGAGCAGTCAGGGCTGACGCAGCGCAACCCCGCACGTCGTGCGGCTGGCTTCCCTGTTACCGTGCGCCGTGCACCAGCGCCAGGCGATTCTGAAGGCGGATTAGCGAGTACGCGCAGGCCCGCCCGTCGTCGGCGATGCTTCGGTTGCGACGGCGGCGGGCAGGACTGTGATCGCCACCGTGCGATTGAGGCGCGTGTCGCGCGCGCGGTACACCTCGCCCATCCCGCCGGCGCCGAGCGGAGCCACGATCTCGTACGGACCGAGGGTTGTGCCGGGTGCGAGGGCCACGACGCAGTCACATTATAGGGGCCGTGAATGGTCCGCCGTTCAGCGGAAGTCTGCCTGGAGCGCGGCAAATATCCGCGTCAGCCGGACCTGCGCAGACGGCATCCTGCCCGGTCCCGCCGAATTCCGCGAAAAGCGCCGAGTCCTGATGTCATCCTCGCCGGTACCGGCCTTGCGCTTGGTGTCCGAGGGAGGGCCGATGAAATCAGTTGCCGGCGCGGTGCTGCTCGTGCTCGCGACGTCCACGGCCAGCTACGCGCAGGGGCCCTCCGCCCTCGGCCCAACCCGGTCGATCAACACCGACGAGGCCCGGCCGACGACGAAGGTCAGGGACCGGAAGTTCTGGATCCTGGGCGCCGCGCTCAACACGGCGATGCTGCTCGACACCAAGAGCACGTTCGACGTCTCGAAGCGATGCGCGGACTGCTACGAGGCCAATCTCGTCGTCGCGCCGTTCGTCGAGCAGGGGCAGGCGACCACGTACGTCGCCGGTGAGGCCTTCGACATCGGCGTGATGGCGCTGGCGGCGAAGATGAAGGCGTCCGATCGCGCCTGGGTCCGGCGCACCTGGTGGGTCATTCCCGCCGCCCTGATCACGGGCCACACGGTCGCGTATCGGCACAACGTGAACGTCGCGCGCTAGCCCGCGCTAGCCCGCGCCGGCGTCAGCGACCCGACGCCCCGGCCTGATCCTGGCGGCGGGTGATCGACACCAGCTGCGGCGGCGCGTGATCCACCTGCAGGGTGGTGTGCGCGATCGCAAAGCGCTGGCGCAGCAACCGCTCGACGTCGCGGCGCACGGCGTGACAGTTTGCCTCGGGCGCCACGAGCACGTGAGCGGTCAGGATGGGATGGCCCGGCGCCAGCTCCCACAGGTGCAGATCGTGGACCTCGCTCACGTGATCCACGCGCGCCATGGCCCAGCCGATTTCGTCGGGCGCCATACCTTCCGGCGCGCCCTCCAGCAGCACGCGAATCGCCTTCCGCTGCAAACCGATGCCCGAACGAATCATCAACGCCGCCACGAACAGCGACGCGATCGCGTCCGCGCGGTTGAAGCCCGTGAAGATGATGACCACGCCGGCGGCGAGCGTGCCGATGAAGGCGTAGAGGTCCGTCAGGATGTGCTGAAAGCTGCCTTCGACGTTGAGGCTCTGCCGGTTCGCCTTGGCGAGCACCCAGGCGGCGACGAGATTGACGACGACGCCGACGGCGGCCACCGCGGCAACGAGCCCGCCTGCCACGTCAGGTGGCTCGAACAGACGCCAGATCGCTTCGTAGATCACGAGCACGCCAAGCACGAGCAACACCGCGCCGTTCGCCTGCCCGCTCAGCACCTCCGCGCGCCGCATGCCGTACGTCAGTTGCCCGCCCGTCGGCTGCCGCACGAGCCGAATCACGATGAGCGACAGGACCAGCGCGCCGGCGTCCGTCAGCATATGTCCCGCGTCGGACAGCAGCGCCAGCGAATGCGCGACGATGCCCACGACCACCTCGAACGCCATCAGGCCGACGATGAGCCCGAGCGCGATCGTCAGGTAGCGACGGTCGGCGTCGGCGCCGAGCGCGTGGGCGTGGTCGTGACCGTGATGCGCATGCCCGTGGTGGTCGTGCCCGGAGGGCGCAGGGCTCACCCTTCGATTCTAGGCCGTCCGCGGGAACTTCGGCGCACTTCGCGTGCCCCGCCCGGACTTCACTGCTCCACCCGGACTTCGAGTGTCAGCAGGACCTCCAGAAAAGCCAGAATAGTTGTCCGGGCCGGCGGGCGTCGAACGTCGAATAGATGACGCCGCCCGAGACGGGCGGCCCAACGAGGAGCAGATTATGAGCCAATTCATCTACTTGTACCGGAACAGCGACGCGGCCCGTCAGGAGGCCATGGGCACGCCCGAGCGGGCGCAGCAGAGCATGCAGCGCTGGATGGCGTGGATGCGCGATCTCGACGCGAAGGGCCACCTGAAGGACCGCGGCCAACCGCTCGATCGGACGGGCAAGGTCGTGCGCGGGCAGCAGAAGACGGTCACTGACGGACCGTACGTCGAGGCCAAGGATCTGGTAGGCGGCTTCACGATCGTCGAAGCGCGGGACATCGATCAGGCGGTGGAGCTGTCGCGTGGCTGCCCCATTCTCGACGGCGGCGGATCGGTGGAAGTGCGGCCCGTCATGCAGATGGACATGTAGCTTGCCCGTGGATCCCAACGAGCATCTGTTCCGGCGCGAATCCGGGCGGCTCGTCGCGGCGCTGACGCGGATCTTCGGCATTCACAACCTCGCGCTCGCGGAGGACGTCGTCCAGGATGCGTTCTGCCGGGCGATCGAGGTGTGGAAGATCCGCGGAGTGCCGGACAATCCGGCCGGGTGGCTGATGACGGCGGCGAAGCGCCGTGCGATCGACGTCATCAGGCGCGAGCGATCGGCACGCACGTTCGCGCCGGACTACGCGCGCGCGCTCGAGTCGGAATGGACGCTCGCACCGGTCGTGCACGAGGCGTTTGCCGCGCCGGCGATCCGTGACGAACAGCTGCGAATGATGTTCTCGTGCTGCTCGCCGCGGCTGCCCGAAGCCGTGCAGGTCGCGCTCGTGCTCAACATCCTCTGTGGCTTCGGCGCCGACGAAATCGCGAGCGCGTTCCTGACGGGACGCGCTGCGATGGAAAAGCGCCTGGCCCGGGGGCGGAGGACACTGGCGCGGTCGCGTCGGCTCTTCGACCTGGGCGCGGCCGACTTCAACGATCGGCTGGGCGCGGTGCGGCGTGCGCTGTACCTGTTGTTCAACGAGGGCTATCACGGCGCGTCGCGGACCACCGCCGTCCGCGGCGAGCTGTGCGGCGAGGCGATCCGCCTCACGCGGCTCCTGCTCGAGTGGCCGCCGGCGGCGACGCCTGACACACACGCCCTCGCCGCGCTCATGTGCCTGCAGGCGGCCCGGCTGCCGGCCAGGCTCGACGCGGCTGGAGACCTGAGGCCGCTTGCCGATCAGGACCGATCGACGTGGGACGCGCGCCTGCTTTCGCAGGGTCTGGCGCTGCTCGATCGGTCGGCGTCGGGACCAACGCTGAGTGCCTTCCACGTCGAAGCCGCGATTGCCTCGGCGCACGCGACGGCCGCGACCTTCGCGGACACGAACTGGTCGGTGATCGTCGATCTCTACGATCGGCTGATGGCCATCGCGCCGTCGCCTGTGGTCGCGCTCAACCGGGCGATCGCGATCGGCGAGCGTGACGGCGCGCAACCGGCGCTGGACGCGCTGCACGCGATCGCCGACGCCGATCGGCTCCGGCGTTACCCGTTCTACCAGGCGGCGCTCGGGGAGGAAGAGCTGCGACTCGGCCGCCACGAAGCCGCGCGCGACCATTTCGCCGCGGCGGCGGCGCTGGCGCGCAATCCGGACGAGCGGCGATTCCTGGAGCGGCGCGCGCAGGTCGCCCGGGACGGGGCGTCACCCGGGCGGTCGCGGACGCCTAATACTCTGGGGTAGAATGCGTCGCCCTCCAGCACGCGGGTCCGTCGCGGACCCGACGGCGGAGGCTCGCATGCGAACGCCCCGCCGGGAACTCGCGTCCGTCACGCAGACGATCTACATGCTGGCGTCGACGGCGCACTGGATGCCGCTGTTGAACGGGTACTCCGACTTCATTCCCGACGGCCTGTTCGACGACATGGGGCGGCTCGAAGATTTTCCCGATCTGACGGCGTGGCAGGTCCTGCACCACCGGCACGCGCGCTATCTGCTGATCCACTGGTCGCTCTACGAGCCCGAGCGTGCGACCGCCATTCGAAGATCGCTGGACAGGATGCGCGGGCTCGTCTACTCGATCGTTCGATCGAATGAGGCGTCGCTGTACGAAATCGTCGCCTGGCCGCCCGGCGTGGTGACGAACTAGCGCGCTGACGCGCTCATCGACGCGCATCATCACGCGTGAGCCGAGAAGACAGTCGTTCGCGCATAACTCTTTGTCATGGTCTGGCTCGCGATTGCCGTCGCCTACCTCTCCTATTTGGCTCTGGTGTCCTGGACGGGCAGGGGATTTCGCCGCGCCCGCCTGCCTTTGGCCGCCAGCGCGGCGTTCGCCTGGATTGGTTGGGCGGCCATCGATCGAATCGGCGATCCGTCGACCTGGCCGGTGACGCTGCAGATCATCGTGCCGGCGCTGGTGCTCGTCGCCGGCTATCGATTGTCCGGCCTGCTGTTCGTCGGCGCCGATCTGCGCATGGAGCGATGGCTTCAAACGATCGACGACCTGACGCTCGTGCGACCGGGCTGGCTCGCTCGCTATCGGCGCGCGCCGCGTTTGCTGATCGAGTACGTCGAGGTCAGCTATCTCACGGTGTACATCGCGGTGCCGGCCGGCGCCACCGTGCTCGCGCTGGGCGGACACGCTGACGCGATTGCCCGTTACTGGACCGTCGTGCTGCTCGCGGAGTTCGCGTGCTACGGCATGCTGCCGTGGATTCAGACCCGGCCGCCGCGCGTGCTCGAGCCGGCGTCTCCGGCGACGTCGATGGGCTCGCGGCGCTTGAATCTCGGCATCGTTCGCCATGCCAGCATTCAGGCGAACACCGTGCCGAGCGGCCACGCAGCTGGCGCCGTGGCCGCGGCGCTCGCCGTCAGTTCGGTCATGCCTGCCACGAGCGTCGTCTTTGCCGTGGCGGCGGCCAGCATTGTCATCGCCACAGTACTTGGCCGCTACCACTACCTCGTGGATTCGCTGCTCGGCATCGCCGTGGCGGTCGGCGCCTGGCTGCTGGTGTGAAGGGCCCATTGTTGGGCCTGCCGCATAGACGCGCCGTGGCTCTTGTCCGGCTCCGGACGCGTCGGACCCGCCAATTCGACTGGCCGTCCCGGGATACTTGCTTTTCAAACTATCTGACCTGATACTCTGCCGCAGCTCAGCAAGCCAAGCGACGGCGTCTGTCGTCCCCTGCGGCCGCCGCCGTCGAGAAAAGGTCGGATATGTCGCGCAGGTTCCGTCTCGTCGGTTCCTTCCTCGCGCTCTTGCTGGCGGCCGTGCCGTCCAGCGCCTGGGCGCAGATTCAGAACGGATCGATCTTCGTCAAAGCGGTGGACGAACAAGGCGCCACCGTTCCGGGCGCGTCCGTCACCATCACCGCTCCCGTCCTGCCGTCGGCGGTCGTCGGCGTCACGGACTCGAGCGGCAACTACCGGTCCCCGCTCGTGCCGGTCGGCACGTACACGGTGAAAGTCAGCCTGCAGGGCTTTCAGACGATCACGCGCCAGAACGTCACGCTGCTGCAGAGCCAGACGGTCTCGCTCGACTTCGTCATGAAGGTCAGCACGATGAGCGAAGAAGTCACCGTCAAGGGTGAGTCGCCCGTCGTGGACACCAAGAGCACGAACGTCAACGTCAACCTGGACTCCAAGCTGCTCGAGAACACGCCGGGCGGCAAGGACATCTGGAACATCCTCGAGTACAAGGTCCCGGGTCTCATTTTTGACTCGCCCGACGTCGGCGGCAACCAGGCGGGTCTGCAGCGCGCGTTCACGGCGCGCGGCACCCCGAACTCGCAGAACGTGCAGCTGATCAACGGATCGAACGTCGGCGATCCCGCGGCGATCGGGTACGCGATGAACTACTACGACCCGAACTCGTTCGAGAACATCCAGGTGTCCACCGGGTCGCAGGACATCGCGATGGGCACGTCGGGTGTCGTCGTCAATCTGGTGAGCAAGAGCGGCACGAACCTGTTCAGCGGCCTTGCGCTCTACACCTATCAGGGCGACAAGACGCAGTGGGACAACATCGAGCCGTCGCTGCAGCAGCAGGGCTTCCGCCCGAACGCGAATGCCGTGGACTACATCACGAACACGAACGTGCAGGCGGGCGGGCCGATGATCAAGAACAAGCTGTTCTACTTCGGGTCGATCAATTTCCAGCCGACGCACGTTCGCGTGCCGGGCTTCCCCGTCGTGGCGCCCGACAACGTGCCCACCCAGCTCGCGGGCACGAGCGATGAGGACACGACGGACATCCTGACCGGCGCCGGCAAGTTCACCTACCAGATGAACGCGAGCCACCGGTTCGATTCGTACATCCAGAAGCAGCGGTACGACAAGCCGAACCGCGGAGCGGGCGCGTCGAACACCCAGGACTCGGCGTTCAAGGAGTACGACATCGACAACACGGCGCAGCTGCTGTGGAACTGGGTCGTGACCGACCGGGTGTTCGCGAACACGAACATCAGCTACAACAACGTGCACTTCCCGCTGTATCAGAAGACCGATCAGCAGACGATCACCGACAACAGCAACATCCGGTACCGCAACGCGTCGCAGACGCAGATCATGTTCAGGCGCCGCATCCAGTTCACGACCAACTGGCAGTACTTCGTGCCGCAGCTGGCCGGCGGGCGTCATGAGTTCAAGATCGGCTTCGACAACGCCTTCACGCCCGAAGACCAGACGCTCGAACGCGCCGACAACGTCGCGCTGACCGGCACGCTCGGCGCGTCCGGCGACCTCGCGGCGTCACGCGTCACGGTCTACAACTACCCGCTCTATATCAAGCGCGCGGTCAACAACAGCGCGTTCTACGGGCAGGATTCGTACTCGGTCGGCCGGCTGAACGTCATCGCCGGCGTCCGCTGGGAGCGGGTCGAAGGCTCGATCCCGTCGCAGACCCATCCGTCGAGTCAGTACTTCCCGACCGGCATGGTCATCGACGGGCTGAATGTCACGCTCCGCACCGGCGGCACGCTCACGAGCTACACGGTGCCCGACTCGTTCGATCCCGTGCACAACGCGCCGCTCTGGCGCAACTGGGCGCCGCGCGTGAGCGGCATCTACGATCTGACGGGCCAGGGCAAGACCGTGCTCAAGGCGTCCTGGGGCAAGTACTTCGACCAGATCGGCACGGGCACCCCCGGCCCCAACCCGAACGGCACCGTCTCGCAGCAGTACAACTGGAACGACGCGAACGGCGACCTCGTCTTCGAGCCAGGTAACGCGACCTGGAACGGCGAGCGGTACGTCGGCGGTGAGTTCGGATCCCTCCGCAGCACCTCGATCCCCAATCCCAACCCGTTCGATCCGACGCTGCGCCGCACCTATCGCGTCGAGACGACGGTCGGCATCGACCACGAGCTGCTGGCCGGCGTCCGCGCCAGCGCGACCTACATCCACCGCCGCGACCGCGATCCGCAGGGCACGGTCGACACCGCGGTCGAAGACTGGTCGAACAACTACACGGCCGTCACCCTGACCGATCCCGGCACCGATGGCGTCGCCGGCACCGGCGACGAAGGCTCCATTGTCGGCTACTCGCTGAATCCTGGCATCACCGTCGCGCCCATCACGGTGAACGACGACCGGCTCTCGACGTTCTACAACGGCCTCGAGCTGACGGTGACGAAGCGGTACTCGAACGGCCTGTCGCTCGTGAGCGGCTACACCTACGCCCACACCCACACTGACGCACGCAGCCTGCAGTCACCCAACTCGCTGGTCAACTCCGCGGGCGAGAATGGCGGGCGGCATCACCTGTTCAAGCTGACGGGCTCGTACCTGTTCCCCTACCAGATCACCTTCGGTGCGAATCTGCGGCTGCAATCCGGCCTGCCGATCAACCGGACATGGCAGGTGCCGGCGTGCAGCGCGACGGTGACGAGCGACTGCCTCGTGCCGCCAACCGGCTCCAACAGCGTGACGCTCAACATGGCGCCGCTCGGCAGCGTACTGCTGCCGGCGCTTCACACGATCGACATTCGCGTCGGCAAGCTGTTCACGTTCGGCAAGCAGCGCTTCGAGGCCGATCTGGACATCTACAACCTCACGAATGCCAACACGACGTACGCGGTCCGCACGAACACCGGCACTTCGCGCGTCACCGACTACACGACGCCGGATCTCTCGACGGCCACGATCCCGTCCTATCTGTCGCCGACCGGCGTGCTCGGTCCGCGCATCATCCGCTTCGGTGTGACGTTCTGGTTCAGCCGCTGAGACATGACATGGGTCAGGCCGGGGGTCAGCCCCCGGCCTGATCTCAACTCCGCGCACGCCGACGAAGCACCGGCGCCCGATCGACACCCGCGGCGTTACTGCGTTTTCCGGTTGGGCGTGGCACGTCGGGCCGCCCTCCGGCTCGACGAGCCGGAAAAACGGCGCTGCACCGCGTTCGTCTTGGCGCGCTCGGCTTGGGTCCCGGTCACCCAAGCCTCGGTCACCCGGCGCCGCACCGTTTTTCGAACTGCGCGTGTCGGCTCGCTCGCAGTCGGGCGCGCCCGACGTACTACGCCCAACGGGAAAACGTTCTAGACTGTCACGAGCCGTGCAACTCCGCGCGCCCGTCGTCGCCCTGCTCGGCATCCTGTCGGTCGGTGGCGCACCGCCCGCGTTCGTCCAACAGCCGCCGCCGACCGAGGTCTACCTGGCGTCGCTCACGTCGAACGGTACCGGAGCCTCATCGGTCTCGAGGGCGATCGACATCAGCAACGACGCTGAGTACCGACAACCAGCCGAGCTTCACGCCCGACAGCCGCGCGGTCCTGTTCACGTCCCGGCGCGACGGCAAGCAGACCGACATCTACCGGTACGACATCGCCTCGCGCGCCCTCACACAGCTCACCCACACCGCCGAGAGCGAATACTCGCCGACCGTGACGCCCGACGGGCGGACATTTTCCGTCATCCGCGTCGAGGCCGACGGCACGCAGCGGCTGTGGCGCTTCGATCTCGACGGCACCAATCCCCGCCTCGTGCTCGATCAAATCAAGCCTGTCGGATATCACGCGTGGATCGACGACACGCACCTGGCGCTGTTCGTGCTCGGCGCGTCGGGCCAGCCTGCCACACTCCAGATCGCCGACACGACGACGGGACGCGCGGAGATCGTCGCGACCAACATCGGACGGTCGCTCGCCCTGCGGCCGCACGCGTCGCCGCCCGTCGTGACGTTCGTCAGCAAGGCCGTGACGCCCTGGATCATCTCGTCGATCGATCCCGTTCGGCGCACCGTTGGCGCCATTGCCCCCATCGCGCCGAAGAGTCAGGGGCCGGCGCCGGAAGACTACGCCTGGAATCCCGCGGTCGCCGACGGGCAACTGCTGATGGCGTCGGGCGCGGCGCTCATGGCGTTCGAGCACGATCCACGCGGCGGCCCGCCGTGGCACCGCGTCGCCGACCTCTCGACGTCCGGCGTAGCCGGCATCACACGGCTCGCCGTCAGCCCGGACGCGAAATGGCTGGCGTTTGTGGCCCAGCCGGCGCCCGCGCGCGCGACCGGGCCGCGCTGATGCTCCCTATTGCCTTCCAATAGGATGCGTGTCATGATGCCTATGGCATTCCCATAGGAGAGCCATGGCCGCCGACCGGGACCAAAAACGCGACGACAAGAGCGATGTCTGGCAGGGCACCCTGGCCCTGATGGTCCTCAAGACCCTCGAAACGCTCGGCCCGCTTCATGGCTACGGCATCGCCCGCCGCATCGAGCAGACGAGCGGCAACCGTCTGGTCCTCAACTACGGCACGCTCTACCCCGCGCTCCTCAAGCTCGAGCAGGAAGGCTTCATCGCGTCGGCGTGGGGCGTCTCCGAGAACAACCGCAAGGCCAAGTTCTACCGCCTTACGGCCGTCGGACGCCGGCAGATCGAGAAGGAAGCGCGGGAGTGGGCGCGGACGACCGACATCCTGGCGAAATTCCTGGCGCCGGAGGAATCGTGAGCGTATTCGGCCGGATTCGCGCCTGGCTGCTCCGCGTGGCGGCCACCCTCACGGGGCGCCGCCACGACGACGACTTTGCCGCGGAGCTGGAAAGCCACCTCCAGCTGCACATCGACGACAACCTTCGCGCCGGCATGACGCCGCCCGAGGCCCGGCGCGCCGCGCTCCTCAGGTTCGGCAGCGTCGCCGCCGCAACCGAAGCCGTCCGCGACCGGCGCGGCCTGCCGCTCGTGGAGACGGTGGCGCAGGACGCGCGGTACGCCGTGCGCGTCCTCCGCCGCAGTCCGGGCGTCTCGACGATTGCCGTCCTCTCGCTGGCGATCGGCATCGGCGCGTCGACCGCCGCGTACACGTGGATGCACGCGGTGCTGCTCGATCCGCTGCCTGGTGTTCCGGCGGCGTCCGATCTCGTTGCGGTCGAGTCCGTCACGCCCGCGGGCACCTACATCGACTCGTCCTGGCTCGATTACCTCGACTTGCGCGACCGCTCGCGTTCGTTCGACGGTGTCCTCGCGTTCACCGACCGTCCGCTCCGGCTCGGACCAGACGACGCGAGCACGCGGGTGTGGGCGCTGTTCGTCTCGGGGAACTACTTCGACGTGCTGCGCCTGACGCCGGAGGCCGGCCGCTTCTTCGCCCCGGACGAGCAGCGGGATCGCCCGGGTGGCGCGCCCGTCGTGATCATCAGCGACGCGCTCTGGACGACGCGGTTTGCGCGCAGCCCGTCGGCGATTGGCGCGACGCTTCGTCTCAACCGTCAAGTGCTCACCGTGGTCGGCGTGGCGCCCGCCGCGTTTCGCGGGACGGTCACCGGTCTCGCCTATGACGTCTACGTGCCGCTGATGATGGAGAGCACGCTCTCACAGAGCGGCGACTGGCTCGCGAATCGGTCGAGCCGGCCGCTCAAGATTCTCGGCCGGCGCCGATCCGACGTGTCGCTCGTCCGAGCCAACGAGGACGTCGCTTCGATCGCGCGCGCGCTAATCCAGGAGCATCCCGAGAGCAACGCCGACGTCCGGGCCGCGGCGCTGCCGTTCGTCGACGCGCCGTATGGCGCCCAGCACGACCTCGGTCCGCTGGTGATCGTGCTCCTGGCCCTCGGCGGCTTCGTGCTGTTGATCGTGAGCGCCAATGTCTCCAGCCTTCTGCTCGCACAGGCCGTCGGCCGTCAACGCGAAGTCGCCGTGCGGCTCGCGGTCGGCGCGACGCCCGGGCGCATCGTTCGCCAACTGCTCGTCGAAGCCATCGTGCTCGCGCTGGCCGGCGGCGCGGCGGGCGTGCTCGTCGCCGCGTGGGCGTCACACGGCTTTGCCGCGCTGCTGCCCGCGACGGAACTGCCGATCGCGATTGGCGGCGGACTCGATCCGCAAGCCCTGACGTTCACGCTCGGCCTGTCGCTGGTCGTCGCCCTGCTGTTCGGCGTGCTGCCGGCGATGGCGGCCCGGCGCGTCCGGGTTTCCGACTCGCTCACGGCGGCCCGCGGTTCGACCGCCGGACCTCGAGCGCGCTGGCTTCGCCACAGCCTCGTCGTCGTCGAGCTGACGCTTGCGGTCGTGGCACTCGTCGGCAGCGGGCTGCTCCTGCGTACGTTCCAGAACGCCCGCGCGGTCGATCCGGGATTCGACGAGCGCCACGTCCTGATCGTGGGCTTCGACCTCGGGTCGTCCGGGTACACGCGGGAGACCGGCCTCGCGTTTCAGGATCGCCTCGTCGAGCGCCTGCGCACGATGCCCGGCGTCACGGACGTGAGCATCGCGGAAGACGTCCCGCTCGGCTTCTCGCTCGGCTCGTGGGAGACGCTCGACGTCGACGGCTACGTGCCGCAGCCAAGCGAGAACATGAAGATCTACCGGAACCTGGTGTCGCCCGGCTACTTCGCGACCATGAAAATTCCCATCGTCAGCGGGCGTGATTTCACCGATCGCGACGACGCAAACGCGTCGGCGGTGGCGGTCGTCAACCAGACGTTTGCGACGCGGTACTTTGGCGGGGCCGATCCGATCGGCCGGCGATTCACGGGATGGGGCCACGCGATCACGATTGTCGGCGTCGCCCGCGACATCAAGGTCGCGGAGCTGTCCGAGCCGGCGACGCCGTACTTCTGGGTGCCGATGCGGCAGTACTACCGGCCGAGCACGGGATTCGGCGTGCACGTCCGGACCGCGGGCGATCCCCTGACGGCCCTCCCTGACGTGCAGCGTGCCGTACGCGAGCTCAACCCGGCGGTGCCGACCGATCTCGTCGTGACCCTCGATCGCTACACGAGCGCCGCGTTGTTCACGCGTCGCGTCGCCGCGCTGCTGGGATCGATCCTCGGCGCGGTGGCGCTCCTGCTCGCGGCGATTGGTCTCTACGGCGTGCTCGCGTACGCTGTCGCGCAGCGAACGCGCGAGATCGGCCTGCGCGTCGCCCTCGGCGCGCCGCGTCATCGCGTGATCGCGCTCGTGCTCGGACAGACGGCCATGCTCGTCGCCGCCGGCCTTGCCCTCGGCTTCGCCGGGGCGGCCGGCCTCGGCCGCCTCCTCGAGAGCCTGCTGATCGGCATTCACCCGGCCGACGTGCCGACGCGTTTGGTCGTCGCCGCCGCCATGGCCACGATGGCCGCCGTGGCGGCCTACGTTCCCGCGCGCCGGGCCCTCGCCGTCGATCCGCTCATCGCACTCCGACAGGACTAATGGGTGAATTCACCCACTCCCCCATTCACCCGTTTCCCAGTCACGGTACGATGACCGTGACGGTGCCTGGCGCGCTCGTGACGCCGGCGCGCGTGGTCGTGTACGTGAACGTGTCGGTCCCGCTGAAACCGCGCTCGGGCGTGTAGGTGAAGCTGCCGTCCGCCTTCAGCTCGACTTTGCCGTGCGCGGGCGCCGTGCCCATCGCGACCGTCGCGGCGGGCGTCGTGAGCGCGGTCGCGCCGGCGACGATGCCGGCGAGGCCCGGCGCGGGAACACTGAGGGCCTTGCCCTTCGGCGCGAGATAGAGATGCGGCTCGGCGCCCGCCGGTCCGCCGCCGCGTCCGGCGCCGCCGCCACGCGCGGGCGGCACGGCCGGCATCTCGGCTGCCGGGAATCGCGGCATCATCTTGTCGCGATTCGCGAGGCCGTAGACCACCGGCGGCGCTGATCACCGCGTTCTTCATCACGTCGTCGGGCACGATGCGCTCGTAGTTGTCGAGATCGGTGTGCCAGGTCGTGCTGTTGTATTCGATCGGATCCTGCTGCGCGCCGATGCCGGGCAGTCCGGCGACCGCGAACGCGCCGTTGTCGCTGCCGCCTTCGACGCGGGCCGACGACGCCGATGCCCCGTAGACGCCCCAATCCTCGAACGGCTTGAGGAACTGCGCGAGCGCGATTCGCGGCCTCCGGCGGCCCGAAAATGTTCGCGCCGCGCACGCGGCCCGTGCCGTCGTCGATGTTCCAGTACGCGTCGAGCTTGGCGTAGTCGGGCAGCGGCGCCTCGGCCGATCCGAAGTGGCGCTTCACGTAATCGAACGACCCGAGCAGGCCTTCCTCTTCCCCGCTCCACAGCGCGACGCGGATCGTGCGGCGCGGCTTGGCCCCGACGGCCTGCAGGATGCGCGCCGCCTCGATCATGATGGCGCAGCCGATCGCGTTGTCGGTGGCGCCGGTCGCGCTCGTCCACGAGTCGAGGTGGCCGCCCAGCATCACGACTTCGTCGGCCTTGTCGGTGCCGGGGATCTCGCCGACGGTCACGTACGACGTCGTCCCTTCGGGGAAGTACTGATTCGGACACGTTGAACTCCACGGAGACGGGCGTGCCGTCCGCGATCAGGCGCGAGATGCGCCCGTAGTCGTCGTTGCGAAGGATTACGCCTGGGCTGATCTGCGACGCCTGTTCGTAGGTCTGACCCGCGCCGTTCTGCGCCACGATCACGCCGGGAATGCGGCCACCGCCCTGCTGCGCCAGCCGGAGCGCCGGCGGGTTGTCGCGCAGGAACGTCGTGATGCGCGCGTTCACCTGCTGCGCCGACAGATGCCCTTCGGGCGTCGGCGCGCCGCCGCCTCGTCCGCCGACTGCCGCCCCGGCCGCCGCGGCCCGCCGCGCGCGGGCGCGTTCGGATCGGGCGGCGCGTACCGCGCCTTCGCCTGCTCGTCCGGGATGCGCTTCTGCGGCTCGTTGAAGTTCACCGGCGGCGTCACCGAGGCGCCGACCATGACGATGCCGCCCTTGACCTTCGGCGCGAGCGTCGCGAGAAAGGCCGTCAGCTCCGCCTCAGTGGGATTCTCGGGCGGCAGGATCTGCACCACCTCGCCGCTCACCGTGCCGTTGGTCGACGGCGTCCAGGGAATCGCTTCGAATTTCAGATTCGCCTTCACTGGAGCCGTGATGTAGCCGCTGGCGCGTCCCGGCAGCCAGCCGACGCCGCGCCACGTAAAGGGCTCGAGGTGTGCGTTCTTCATCCCCCAGCTCGTCATCGTCTTCACCGCCCAGTCGGCGGCGGCCTTGTGATTGGGCGATCCGATTGGCCGCGGGCCGTAGACGTCGGTGAGGTAGTGCTCGATCCACATGATCTTCGAGTGCTCCATGCCCTCGGCACGGATCTTCGCGATCATCTCTTCATCGATCTTCTCCGCCGGGACGGTGTGCGGCGCCCAGACGGTGACCGTCTGCGGTCCGGCCCCCTGCCGCCCCTGTGACGGTGCGGCGCTGACCGCGGCGACGAGCATGCCCGCCAGCGCGGGCCCCAAGAGTCTGCGAAACATGAGTGCGCTCCTATGACCACGGCACGTCGGCGCCGGGTTGTGCGCATGATACCGGTAGAATTTCCAAACCATGGCCGTTTTTGAGTGGACGCTCCTGCTGCTCGCGGGCGCCGTCGGGCTGACGGCGATTGCACGGCGGCTGGGGGTGCCGTATCCGTCGCTCCTGGCGCTTGGCGGATCGGCCCTGGCCTTTCTTCCGACGTCGCCCGGGTTTCGGCTCGACCCGACGCTGACGCTGGCGCTGTTTGTCGCGCCGGTCCTGCTCGACGCGGCCTTCGACACGTCTTTGCGCGACCTGCGCGCCGACTGGGTGCCGGTCATCTCGCTCGTCGTAATCGCCGTCGTCATCACGACAGGGATCGTGGCCGCGCTCGTCCACGCGCTGGTGCCGGCGATGCCCTGGGCCGCGGCCATCGCGCTCGGCGCTATCGTGGCGCCCCCGGACGCCGCGGCCGCGACGGCGATTCTGCGTCCCCTTCGGCTGCCGCACCGGGTGGTCGTCATCCTCGAAGGCGAAAGTCTGCTCAACGACGCCAGCGCCCTGATGATCTACCGGTTTGCCGTCGGCGCGGCGCTGGCGGGCGGCGTGACGAACACGCTGGAGCTGGTGCCGACCCTTCTGCTGGCCGTCGGCGGCAGCATTCTCCTCGGTTACGCGCTCGCGGCCGTCTCGAGGTACACGCTCGACCGCATCACGGACGCGCCGAGCCAGATCGTGATGCAGTTCGTCGGCACATTCGGTATCTGGATTCTCGCGGACCGCCTGCGTCTCTCGCCGATTGTGACGGTCGTCGTCTTCGGCGTCGCGGCGGCGCGGCGCTCCGGCCTGACGCCGGCCCGCCTCCGCGTGCCGTCGTTTGCTGTATGGGAAACGGTGGTCTTCGTCCTCAACGTCCTGGCCTTCGTGCTCATCGGCCTGCAGGTGCGTCCGATTCTGGGGGCGCTCAGTCCGGCCGAGCGCTTCACGTACCTGCGCGTCGCGCTCTCGGTGCTGGGCGTGGTCATCGTCGTGCGCGGGGGGTGGGTGCTGGGCTATGTGCAGATGGCGCTGTGGAAGGCGCGGCGCTACGGTCCCGGACGCTGGCCCGGACCCAATCTCCCGACGATCAAGGGCGCGACGATCATCAACTGGTGCGGCATGCGCGGCATCGTCACACTCGCGGCCGCGTACGCGCTGCCCGACGGCGTGCCGTTTCGAGATCTGATCGTGCTTTGCGCGTTCGCTGTCGTGGTCGGCACCCTCGTGCTGCAGGGCCTCACGCTGAAGCCGCTGATCGGGTGGTTGAATCTGACCGAGGATCAGTCGGTCGATCGAGAGGTCCACTTCACGACCCAGCGCCTGGCGCGAATCGCCATCGAGGTGCTGGAGGGTGACGGTTCGCTCGAAGCGCGCGTCATGCGCCGGGAGTTCACGACCGAGATCGGGCGCGCCGCGGACGAGGCGCTCGCCCATCGCCGGTCGCAGCGCGAAGAGCTGCGGGCCCGCATCGTCTCCGAGCAACGGCGGGTCCTCGTCCAGATGCGCGACTCGGACGAGATCGGCGACGACGCGTTCCACCTGGTCGAGGAGCGCCTCGACTGGGCGGAGTTGAACGTCGAACTGCCCGAGTAGGTCGCCCGGCGCGCCTTCAGGCGCGCGATCGACCCGACATCACCACCATGGCCGTGCCGGCCACGAGACACACGGCGCCGGCAATTGGCGGCAAGGGGATGGACTTGGTCTCGTCCTTCGAGACCTCCACGGGACCGATATCCACGACCTTCTTCTGCGTGGTCCACCTGATGCCGCCGTAGATCACGCCGACCAGCCCGACCACGATCAAGATGATGCCCAGCATCTTCATAGGTGCCCCCGGTGTGTCATCACTTCGCCAGCAGATCGACCGCCGCCTTGAGTCCCGCGCCCACGTCCGCCGGCGTGCCTTCCGCCCAGAAGTGCATGAAGTATAGCGTCGGCGTAGCGTGCAGCATGTGGTTGTGGAGCGCCGTGACGGCGATGCCGTGCGCGCGCAGCGCTTTCGCAATCGGATTGACTTCGTCGTCGATCATCACGAAATCCCCGGTCGCGACGACCCGGCCGCCGCCGGCGGCTTGAAAATTGAGCGCCGTCGCCATGCCCATGGCAGGCGGCAGATCGACGCCCATCATCGTGATCTTTTCCGGGCGCGGTACCGACACGCTCAGCACGCCGCCTCGCACGGCGCCAGTCCGGCCGAGCGCGCGCTGCACGGCTTCGACGTCGAAGCCCGGATCGCCAGCGGGCGCGGGCGTGGTCGCCGGCGGCGCGAGGGGCGTCTTCGTCACGGCCAGCGCAGCATGCAGCGCCCGCGCGAGCGACGCTTCCGGCCCTTCACCCCAGTAATGCATGTACATCACGTGAGGCGTCTCGTCGATCAGATGGTTGTGCAGCGCGGTGATTTGCAGTCCGCCCTCCTGCAGCTTCGAGAGCAACGGGTTGATCTCCGCTTCGGTCAGCACGAGGTCGCCGTGGACGACGGCGCGAGCGCCCGAGCGCTTGAACGCCGCCCAGCTGCCCAGCGCGAGCCCGGGCTTGACGGCGATGCCGTGCACGGTCACGGCGAGATCCGTGCGCGGAAAACCCACGCGGTAGACGTCGCCTTGCATTTGTCCCGTGGTGCCCAGCGCGCGATCGATCGCGGCCGTATCGAGGCCTCCGGACGGCTGCGCTTGCGCGCCGATAACGGTCGAACAAATCACGACACCAGCCGCGACGGCGACGCGATGTACCGGGTTCATCGAGGTGAATCCTCCTGGGAAGGGAGCGACCCGCAGGATACCAGAGCGCGGTCCGACCCGCCCGTCGCGGCGGCGGGCCGGACCTCGGACGTCACAGGCTGTTCATCGTGGCGACGACGTCCGCCCGCGCCTCGGCGCGGGCGCGGGTCGCTTCGATGTCGGCGGCGATTTCGGGCCGCGAGGCCTTGATCGCACCCGACAGCGTCATGTGCTCGTTCAGCACGCGATGCTTGAGCAGCACGAACGGGATGTCGAGGTTGTTCGACGCGCGCGCCACCGCGGCGAACTGCTCGCCCGTCGTGAAGCCGTCCATCGCCAGGTGCATGTCGGTGCCCGACTTGAGCAGCGGTTTCACGCGCGCAACGAGCGCCTGCGTGATGCCGGCAGACGCGGCGCGATCCGCCAGCCGATCGCTCGCCGGGGTCGCATGCGACGTCGTGGACGCCGGCGCCGGAGCGGTCGCGGCCACTTCGGGCGCGGCCGGTCGATCGTGGATGATGTACGGCCGCATCACGACGCCGAGCGCGACGGCTCCGGCCAGGGATCCGACGAGCGCGGTCGCTTTGAGAACGGTCATTTCGCACCTCCGCTCACTGACACTTGCCACGTTCGTGCCAGCATTCCGGCACCAAGTGCAGATGGCGGCTACCCACACTGGGCAGCGTCCGACCGTACGTCTGCATCCGCTGACCGCAGGCCCCGGCTCGACCGTCGCGCCTGGCCGATTCGCACGTGGCACGTCGTTTGATTGCATATCTCCGGAAGGGCAGGCTAGAGCAAACACGCAATGAAAAAGGAGCACGTCATGAAGAACTTCCTCACCGGTATGCTCGGCAGCCTCGCCGTTGCGACCACGCTCGTTGCCGCGCAGGTCCCGCCGCCGAACCAGGCGAAAGAGCAGCCCAAGGACATCAGTGTCACCGGCTGCGTGACGCAGGGCTCCGGCCCGGCCGTCTTCATTCTCGACAACGCGCGCACGAACCCGCGCGACACGAACGAGAAGGGCAAGGCGTACCTGCTCGTCGCGGGAACCGAAGATCTGATGCTTCGGTCTCACCTCAATCATGAAGTGACGGTCACCGGCTCGGCTGAGTCGAAGATGGCGCCAGCAGCGCCCGCCGGCCAGAAGATCGCCGAGAAGGACTTGCCGAAGTTCACCGCCAAGTCGCTGACGCAGGTGTCCGACACCTGCACGGCCAGCGCTCGTTAGGCCAGGCAGTGAGGAACGGGGCTCGGGCGCGAGGGCTCGAGCCCCGTTTCTATTTCGTGGAGGTCGGAGTGGCGGACGCCTGCTCGACCAGCAGCTGGCGCACGCCCTTGAGCAGATCTTCGTCGCGGAGATCGACGAAGCGAATCACGCCGCGACTGTCGATGAGATAGGTCGCCGGCCAGCCGCGAACATTCCAAGCCGAGGCGATGGGACCGTCCGCCGCGGATTTCGACCCGCCGTCCCACCAGGACCGATACGCCAGTCCCTGCATATCGTGATTCAACCTCGCCGCATTCCGGTCGGCGCCGCTGTCAACGCCGACGATCGCGAACGGCCAGTTCCTGTAGAGCTCGAGCAGCAGCCGCTCGTACGGATATTGACTCCGGCAGATGCCGCACCACTCGCCCGAAAACACGAGGAGCACGACCCGGCCGCGATAGTCGCTCAGCTGGAATGGCTGGCCGTCGAGATCCTGGCCGGAGATCTCCGGCGCGGTCCGACCGACCGTCAGCTGCGTCAGCATGAAGCGCGCTCTCTGGACGGCCTGCGCGCCATCGGGATGATCGCGTTCGATGCCGTCGAGATGGCTCAGGACCCACGCCTCCTGTGTGGACGTCAGCCGCGATGCCTGCAGCTGATGAGCAAACTGCCAGAGGGTGAACGACGCGTCAGTCTGCCAGTCGGCCGCGGGTTTCGGCGCAGCCAGCAGCGCGTCCAGCGTCGATGCGACCTTGAGGACCTCGCGATCCGCGAACCACGGGACGACCAGATCGTAACTGGGTCGGGTGCCGAACGCGACCAGGGCCTGACCGGCCGTCGTTCGTCCAGCGAGGACAAATAGCGAAAGCGCCAGGACGACAAACAGCGGGGAGCGAACTTTCATAGAACCTTCCGGCGAGTGGGCAGACGTGTCGTATGTCTTTTCGACGTCGGCCACGCACGTCTGTAGGCTCGGACGAGCCCGCTTTCGGCGTGTGGCCGCGTCTACCCGCAGTCTACCAGCCGCTAGGCTGGCTTGCGGGACGTGATTTCAACAACTTCCGTCGGACGCCGGCGACGCGCCGTCATGCCCGACCGGAACTGAATCGGCGACGCCGCGGCTTCCGCCGAGCGTACGCGGCGGTCCGCCAGCATCCGGCGCTGCCGCTCTTCCACGGCGATGCGCTTCGCGGCGCGCACCGCCTTCCGCTCGTCGTAGCCTTCGAAACGCTGCGACACGGCCGACGCGCTCCATGCCGGATCGCGCTGCTCGGCTATCCAGGTCTTGCCGCATTCGTAGCAGCAATACTGGGCCGGATGGACAACAACCTCTTTCCCCGTCTCGTCCCGACGAGTTTCCGGACGGACGTAGTGCGGATTCGAATGGCGGCACCCGGACGTCAGCCACATCAATATGCCAACACCTGCCAGTGCGCCCGTAACCAAGAACATCGTAGCCAGCGAAGTCATTGCGCTCCCCCGGGGTTGCGAAGTCTACTTTGGCAGTTCCCGTACCACCTGCTGCCCGGGTCGGAGCCCAAGAAAACGGTCGGATCAAGACTGAAAGTCAACGCTGCGGATGACTTCCGATGGCACCGTCCGGGAATAGAAGCAGAACTGCCCCGGCAAGACAGGAGAGCGAGCGGATTTCAGAGTGGGGACCTTAGGACAACTCGACTGGCCTACAGGTCCCAGAACCGCATCATCGCGGCGGCGCGCCTTCGATCTCGAGCAACTGCGTCTTGCGGGCGGCGGGTCAGGCCTTCGCCGGCGGCGTGGCAGTGCCGCGCCACTTGTTCACTTGTCGAACGACGATGAAGATCGAAAACGCAACGATGACGAACTCGACGATGGTGTTGATGAAAACGCCGTAGGCGAGGATGGGGGCCTTGGCCGCTTTCGCCGCTTCGAGCGTTGGATATGCCTGGCCATTGAGCGCGACGAATCGATTGGCGAAGTCCACGCCGCCAGTCAGCAGCCCGACGAGCGGCATGAGGATGTCGTTGACGAGTGAGTTCACGATCTTCCCGAACGCCGCGCCGATGACGACGCCGACGGCGAGGTCGAGCGCGTTGCCCTGATTGACGAATGCTTTGAATTCCTTCCACATCAGCGTTGCCCTCCGCTGGGCGGCCGCAGGCGCGGGTACTCCGGCTGGGCCCCTCAGCACGACGTCGGGGAAGCGTGTCGCGCCATCCTACCCCAGGCGTCGCCGGCCGTTGATACAGTTCTGGTCACGCCGCAGGACCGCTACACTAGCGACTCATGTCGGCCGTCGTGTGGCTCGTCATCGCGGCGCTGATCCTCGTCAACGCCTTTTATGTTTCCGCCGAATTCGGCGCCGTTGGCGTGCGGCGGAGCCGCATCCGCTGGATGAGCGAGAGCGGCAACCCGCTGGCCCGGCGGCTGCTGCCGTTCATCGAGACGCCGGCCGGCTTGAGCCGCTACGTCGCGGCGTCTCAGATCGGGATCACCGTGTCGAGCCTCGTGCTCGGCGCCTACGCGCAGGCCACGCTGGCCGTGGGGTTGGCCGGCCTCCTGGGCCATGGGCTCGGCTTGGACACCGAGGGCGCGCGTGACGCCGCGGAGCTGGCCGTGCTGGTGCTGCTCGCGGCCCTGCAGGCCGTCGCCGGCGAGCTGGTCCCCAAGTCGGTGGCGCTGCAGTTCCCGACGGAAGTCGCGCTCGCCACGGTTCTGCCGATGCGCTGGTCGCTGCGCGTCTTCCGGCCGTTCATCGCGGCGATCAACGGCGCGACCACGCTCGTCCTGCACCTCGTGGGCGCGCGCCTCGCCCCGCAGCGCCACGTGCATTCGCCAGACGAGATCGACCTGCTGCTGGCGGAGAGCCGCGACGGCGGACTGCTCGAGCCCGACGAGCAGCAGCGGCTGCACCGCGCGCTCCGGCTCGGCCGCCGTTCGGCGCGCGATCTGATGGTGCCCCTCGATCGCCTGACGATGATCGCCGACGACCTGCCGTGGAACGACCTCGTCGGACTCGTCACGTCGAGTCCGTTCAGCCGGCTGCCTGTCTACCGCGGCGCGCGCGATCAGGTGATTGGCGTGCTGCGCGTGAAGGATCTCGTCCAGCGATTCGTGCGGGGCGGCCCGGCGCCTCTCACGCAGCTGATGCGGCCGGTCGAGCGCGTCAGCGAGGACCTGCCGGCCGATCGGATTGCCTCAGTGCTTCGCGAACGGAAAGTTCACCAGGCGATGGTCGTGGACGCCATCGGCGGCGTGGTCGGTCTGATCACCATCCAGGACGTGCTGGTGACGCTCGTGAGCGTCGGCGCGGAGAAAGCGTAGCCGCCGTGCCGTTGACGACGCTCCTCGCGATCATCGCCGGATTCGTCCTGCTGAACGGACTCTTCGTCGCGGCGGAGTTCGCCCTGGTCAGCGCGCCACGACCCACGCTGGCTCATCGCGCCTCGAAGGGCGACTCGGTCGCGCGCCGCCTGCTCGCCATCCTCCGCTCGCCCGCCCGACAGGGCCGCTACATCGCCACGGCGCAGATCGGCGTCACGCTGGCCAGTCTCGGTCTGGGGATGTACGGCGAGCACGGCGTCGCCGCGTGGCTCGGTCCCCACCTCGACGTGCCGGGCGTGCTGCACACCCTCGTGACGCACGGCCTGGTCGGCGTGATCGCCGTCGCGCTCCTCACGTACGTGCACATCGTCGCCGGCGAGATGCTGCCGAAGAGCCTCGCGCTCCAGCGCCCGCAGGCCGTCGTACAGATCGTGTACTGGCCGATGCGCGTGACGTTCGTCCTGACCTATCCCTTTGTGGCCCTGCTCAACCTGGCGGCCCGCGGCGCGCTGCGGCTCCTCGGCGTTCAGCGGCAGAGCACGTCGCACGCGCAGTCGTACACGCCGGAGGAACTGGCGCTCATCGTCGATGAGAGCGCGCGCAGCGGGGCGTTGAGGAAAGAGGCTGGATCGCTGATCAAAGAGCTTTTCGGCTTCGCCGATCTCAACGCGGCGCAGGTCATGGTGCCGCGCGTTCGAGTGGTTGGCATCCCGATTGGCGCCACGCCGGACACCGTGCGCGCGCTGCTGATGCGACATCGCTACACGCGCTTCCCCGTCTACGACGGCGACCTCGATCACATCGTGGGGATGCTGCACGTGAAGGACCTGCTGCGCCGGCTGATCAGCCAGGAGCCGGTGTCGGCAGCCGACGTGCGGTCGATCCCGGTGGTCCCCGAGACCAGCCCGCTCGACGACGTGCTGATGACGATCGAACGCGCGCACGCACACCAGGCGGTCGTGATCGACGAGCACGGCGGCACCGCGGGTATCGTCAGCATCGAAGATCTGCTCGAGGAAGTCGTCGGCGAGATCGACGAAGGCGAGCCCGCGTCACCGCCGCTCGTGCCGTCGAGCGACGGGTCAGTGACCGCCGTGGGCACGGTCCGGCTGGACGAGCTCGGCCAGTACCTGCACGTCGCCATCGAGCACGAGGACGTGGACAGCGTGAGCGGCCTCGTGCTGGCGCGCCTCGGCCGGCCGCCGGTCAAGGGCGACGTCGTGGACTACGGGCCGATCAAGCTCGAGGTGACCGCCATCTCTGGCCACGGCGTGAAGACGGTGCGCGCGTCCCTTCGTCCGGGCGAAACCCGCGATACGTCCCCCGAGCCAGACATCTAGACCCGGCGCCGAGCGCGGCCCACGCGACGCGCCTGGCGAGGCGGCGGTCAGGACGCGCGTCAGCGCGTGCCGCCGGGCGCCGCGGGCGCCTGCCGAAAGGGCCCGGCTTCGAACAGCAGCTTGGTCAGCGGATCGAGCGTGACGTTCATCGGCGCCTTGCCGGACGCGACGCGAAACGACTGACGGGCCTGCGTCAGCTCGACCGGCTCGACCCTCAGCGGCGCGCCGTCAACCGTGATGCCGATATCCACCGGCAAGCGGTACGGGGCGCCCGTCTCTGTCTGATCCAGCTGGATGTCGATTTGCTTCGTCGCGGAATTGTAGCGCCACGATCCGGCAATCGTCGGCGATCCCGCGCGTCGTATCCACTGATCGAAGAACCAGCCGAGCGACTGACCGGACACTTCCTCGAACACATGCTGGAGGTCAGCGCTCGACGCGCTGCCGTCGCGATAGCGGCGGTAGTACTCGCGAATCGCCGCCCAGAACGTGTCGGTCCCGACCTGCTGGCGCAACATGTGCAGCGTCCAGCCGCCCTTCTGGTACACGATCTGGTTGAGCACCTTGCTCATGTCGGCGAGGTTGTCGTGCGTCACCGCCATGCCGGGATTCTGGTGCTCGAGGGTGAAGATCCGCTGCCGGCTCGACTGCAGGCCCGCGACAAAGGCGTCCCGCCCGGCCCAATGCTCGGTGCACAGCAGCGTGAAGTACGTCGCAAATCCCTCGCTCAGCCAGACGTCGTCCCAATCCTGCTCGGTGATGGAGTCGCCAAACCACTGGTGCGCGATCTCGTGATAGACGAGGCCGGTCGCTGGCCGGACCGCGCCCGTCGCCGGATCCGGCCGGATGCCGGTTTCGCCGTAGAAGATCGCGCTCGCGTGCTCCGTGCCGCCGCTGAGACCGGCGGCAGCCACGCTGGCGAGCTTTTCGTACGCGTAAGGCCCGATGTGGTCGCTGTAGAACTCGAGCGCTTCGCGTGCCGGGCCCTCGAAATACACGCGCCCGGCCGCGTCGTCCTGGTGCGCCACCCAGGTCTGCAGCTCGACGCCTGTGACCATGCCCGCGTGGTGCACGGCGAACTGCTCGACGCCCACGGCGTTCAGCCAGGAGGCGATGGGCACGCTCTGCTTCCAGTGCGTCATGCGCCGGCCGTCGCCGAGATCGACTTCCTCCTGCAGCAGGCCGTTCGCGACGACCTGGTACTTCGACGGCGCGGTGATCAGGAACTCGCTCGTGGCCTTGTCGTACGGGTGATCGATCATCGGCAGCCACTGCCGCGCGCGGTTGGGCCAGTTCTCGCTGAACGCGCTCCACTCGCCGTACTTGTTCGGCATGATGCGCAGGCCGGGATTCTCGCGCGCGTTGGGCGCGGGCGGCGGCGCGCCGGCCGGCCGCGAGGGCTCGGCGGGGATGCCGTGATACGCGATACGGAACGTCACGAGCTGTCCGCGCCCGACGGGCGTGCCGAGCGGCAGCGTCAGCCGATCGTTGGCGTGGACGAAGGTGATCGGCGTGCCGTCGCGCGTCGCGCGCGTCACGGTCATCGCGCGGCCGTCGTGCGCCGACGTCAGATCGAGCACGACGTCCCGCACGGTGTCGCTCGTCAGCCGCACCACAATCGACGCGTCGCCAGTGATCTCGGCAGACGTGTCACTCAGAACGAGCCGGAAGACGTAGTGCTCCGCGTCCACGCCCGGCTGTCGCGGGTAGGTGTCGGCGGCCACCCTCGCCGGCGGGGCCGTCGCAAGCACGGCAAGGAGGGCCAGTCCGGCGACGGTGCGAAGCGCAGGCATGTCACCGTGGAGAATAGTGCATGTCGCCGCGCCTGGTTCGGCGCCGGCGGAAAAACGCGCTAGCCTATTGCCATGTGCGGCATCGCCGGCTTCGCCACGGCGGACGGGTCCACGCCCGACCGTCGCCTGCTGAAGGCGATGGCCGACACGATGGCGCATCGCGGCCCGGACGGCGAGGGGTTTCTGACGCTGCCGGGCGTCGGGTTCGGGCACCGGCGGCTGGCGATCATCGACCTCGTCAGCGGCGACCAGCCGATGACCGACGAGCAGGGCGATTGCTCGGTCATCTTCAATGGCGAGATCTACAACTTCCGCGAGCTGCGCGCCGAGCTCGAGGCCCGCGGCGTCCGCTTCCGAACGAAGAGCGACACCGAGGCCATCCTGTATCTCTTCAGGGATCGCGGCGCCGAGGCGGTTCGTGCGTTGCGCGGCATGTTCGCGATTGCCGCCTGGGACCGCCGGACGCGCACGCTGCTGCTCGCGCGCGACCGGATCGGCAAGAAGCCGCTCTACTGGTTCGAAGACGCCCGCGGGCTCTACTTCGCGTCCGAAATCAAAGCGCTGCTCGCCGTCCCGAGCTGTCCGCGCGAGATCGATCCAGAGGCGATCGATCTCTACCTGGCCTACGAGGCCATCCCCGGCACCCGCACGATCTTCAAAGGCGTCCACCGGCTGGCGCCGGCGAGCACGCTGACGTGGACGGCCGGCGCCGGGCCGCGCATCGAGACGTACTGGCACGCGGACTGGCGTCGCAAGACGACCTTGTCGTACGAGGACGCGAAGCGGCAGCTGCGCGACCTCATCGTCGATGCCACGCGTGTCCGGCTGATCTCCGACGTGCCTCTGGGCGCCTTCCTCTCAGGCGGCGTGGATTCCTCGGCCGTCGTCTCGGCGATGGCGGAGTGCTCGCCCGATCCGGTCAGGACGTTTTCGATTGGCTTCCCGCGTGACGACTTCAACGAGACGCGCTTCGCGCGGATGGTTGCCGCGAAGTTTGGCACCGTCCACGAAGAGTTCGTCGTCGAGCCGAACGCGGTCGAGGTCCTGCCGGCGCTCGCGTGGCACTACGATCAGCCGTTCGCGGACTCGTCGGCGCTGCCGACATACTACGTCTCGCGCATGACGCGGCAGCACGTCACCGTCGCGCTCAACGGCGACGGCGGCGACGAGTGGTTTGGCGGCTACGAGCGCTACCGCGCGCTCGTGGTCCGCGGCCTCTACCACGCGGCGACCACGCCGTCGCTGCGCGGACTCGCCGAACGGCTGGCGCGCGCGATGCCGGGTGGGACCGCACCCGGATCCGGCCTGTCGAAGGTGCGACTGTTTGCGGACGCCGCCCGGGGGACGCTCGACGAGTTCACCCTGCGGATGTTCCATCACCGCATGTTCGAGGCCACCGAGCGCGCCGGACTCTACTCCGCCGATTTCGCGGCCAGCCTGCGCGGCGCGAACGCCGACACGTATTTCCTGCAGCTGATGGTCGAGAGCGCCGATGCGGTCGGCGCCGACCCGGTCGATCGCGCGCTCTGGACCGACACGCTGATGTATCTGCCGGACACGCTGCTGGTGAAGGTGGACATCGCCGCGATGTCCGTCGGGCTCGAGGGACGATCGCCGCTGCTCGATCAGCACGTGATGGAGTTCGCGGCCTCGCTGCCGCGCGCCTGGAAGGTCACCGCCCGTCAGAGCAAGAAGATCCTGAAGGAAGCACACGAAGGCATCCTGCCGCACGAGGTGCTCTACCGGCGAAAGATGGGCTTCAGCATCCCGCTCAAGCACTGGCTGCGGGGCGATCTCTACGGCTACACCCGCGACCTGCTGCTGGACCCGGCGTCTATCTCGCGCGGGTATTTCCGGCGCGACGCCGTCGAGCGCCTCATCGAGGATCACCGCGCGGGCACGCGCAACAACTCGACCCGGCTCTGGTCGCTGCTGATGCTCGAACACTGGCACCGCGAGATTCTCGAAGGCCGCGGCCGGCCGGTCACGGCCGTGGCGAGTGCCTAGCGTTCGCCACGTCGACCACCGCGCGGCCGTGGGTTTCACTTCCGGCCGTCACGATCGATCGCGCTTCTGCCGGAATCGCGCCACGTAGTTGGGATGACTCGCCTGCGGCGGTCCCGCGTGCACGCCGCGCGGCCGCGGCGGCCGCCGGATCCAGCGCCGTCCTTCGGATGCCGGCCGCGCCAGGTGCTCGCCGCGTCGAATCGCGTCGGCCGACGGAAACGGATCGCGCCCGCCGAGCGACGCCGCCCGCTCGCACCACGGACAGCTCGACAGATGCCCGCCGAAGCTGTGGTTGGCGTTGCGCGGGCAGGCGCGGAGATCGCGATCGAGCGCCCACAGTTCGTCCGTCCAGACCGACGCCGAGGGCCGGCGGCTCGTCGTCGGACCAAAGGCGGCCCGGAAGAGCGCCCGCACGTTGCGCGGCAGCACGTAGAGCGGCGGCGCCAGCGGCGATTGCGCAACCGCGGGCGCGATGTCCGGATACCACCCGCGCTTGATCGTGTCCTCGATCGACAGACCGTCGTCCGCCGACGGGACCTTCACCTGGAAGGGATGACAGCCCATCAGGAATTGATAGATCAGGACGGCGACGCCGAACAGATCGTGCGTCTCCGTGCGATCGACGTCGGCGAAGCTGCGGCCGGCCAGCTCCGGCGGTGTGAACAGGCTCGTGCCCACCGTCGATCGGAACACGCGTCCACTGACCGGGTCGCGCACCTGGAACGAGTCGCAATCCACGAGCGCGACGAGCGCGCTGCCCGTGACGAGTACCCCTGGTCGTTGACGTCGCCGATCACATACCCGCGCTCGTGGACTTTCTGCACGGTCAGGGCCAAGTTCATGGCCGCGCGCAGCAGATAACGCCAGGTGAAGTGCGCATGCGTCGCCAGCCGGCTGCGCATGTTGTGCAGATACGCGGCCGGCACGCCCGCTGCCACCCGCGGCATGAGAAACCCGGCCACCTGACCGTTCGCCGCCACGATGCGATGCGTCGGCCACGCGATCACCGTCTGGCCGTTGACGGCCGTGTGCGCCGGCGGATGCGCGACCATCGCCGCGAGCTTGTCCGCATGCACCGGCGTCGGATGGTGGTAGAGCTTGGCGACCGTCGCCGGATCCGATCGGAGGGCGAAGACGCGGGCTTCGCCGCCCTGGCCCAGGCACTCGCCGAGGTCGGGCGGCGCGACGTCAGGCGGCATCGCTGGTCCAGACCGTGATGACCAGGGCGCGGTCGTCGTCGGTGCGCCGGTCGAAACGATCGGTGCCGAGCAGCTCGCCAAGGCTGTCCTCAGCCCGGGCGGCGTCGGCGGCTGTGCGAACGAAATCGAAGAGGGGGTTGAAGAACGGCCCGTGGGGCGTCCACTGGGCCAGGTGCATCGCGAGCGACTGCAAGCCGTCGGTGAACACCGCGCATTCGGAGACCGGCGCGGCATGGAAGAACACGTCGGGGTCGGACGCCACCGAGGTCAGGAATCGTGTTTCGTTCGCGTAGCCGTTGTCGGGCGCCGGGCCAAGCGGAATGAGCGAGCCGCGGAGCCGGCCCACGCCGGCGCCGTCGCCGACCCGGCCGTAGCAGCACGCCGACGGCCCAAGCAGCACGACTTGCAGGGTCGTCGCGAATTCCGGCGCGTCGATCTCCTGCGTGCGCGCGTGATCGAGCAGCGATCCGCGCGCCGCGTCGAAGGCGCCGCGAATGGCCACCGGCCAGACGCCCGTGTCGGACTCGACCAGCGGCGCGACGTTGCGGAGATAGCGCACGGCGCGATCGACGGCAATCTCGGCGCCGGCTTTCGAGAACGGCGCGGACCCGGCGCCGTCGGCGACGGCTATCGCGGTGAGATCAGGGCCGAGCGACGCGTACGAGTAGGCGTCCTGGCAGGGTGACCCGTCGGCAGCATGCGCAATGCCCTTGGCTTTCGCGCCGACGCTCCGCCACACGTCTACACCGAGGCCCAGCCCACGGGCGGCAGCGGGACCTGCTCGCCCGGACGGGACTGCGCGACCGCCTGCTGGCTCCTGGAGAGCCATTCGAAGAGCGCCACGAACTGCAGACCCTTCAACTGGAGGGGCGGCCGGGCCGAGGTCGTGAACGTGCCGAGGCTCTGGAAGTCCGCGCTCTCGGTGCCGACCGCAAAGAAGACCAGCTTGCCGGCCTGCTGTTCGGCGAGGAGTCGCTCCCGCGCCGCATCGACCACGACCCCCGGCTCGCCCACCGGCGCGCCGTCGGTAATGAGGAACACCCACGGCCGGTAGTAGGCCACGCCGCTGTTGCGATACGTCGCCTTACGCTGCTCCAGCGCGTTGAGGGCCGTTTCGATGCCGGCCCCCAGGAACGTCTGGCCGCCGGCCGTCAGGTCGGGCGCCAGGAATTGATCCACGGTGATGAAGTCCTGGACGACGCGGGCGACCGACCCGAAGGTCACGATGGCAATCTCGACCCGCCGCGCCGCAATGGCGTCGGCGGAGACCTCGCGCTGGAACGCCCGCAGGCCCTCGTTGAGTGCCGCAATCGGATCGCCGTTCATTGACGACGAGACGTCGAGGAGCAGCACGCACGGGCAGCGCGGATCCGGGTTTTCGGCAAACTCGACGTGGTCGAGATGCGAGTGCATGGCCTAAGGTACCGCAGTTTTTTCTTTTGTACTAGCTGACCCTTTGGTGGAGAATTGAGGCCCATTGGCCTGATGGAACGAGCCGGCAGCTTCGTCGTCGATGACGCCATCCCGCCGGCCGGTGCGCGGTCTGGTCTGGCGAGCTGGTATACGCCTGGGCTGTCGGATGCCCTCGGCGACCGGCTGCTGATGTTCGACAACAGCACCGCGTCCCCGCTCGAGCTCCTGCGATTCAAGCGAGAGTTCAGCAGCGCTCCGGCGTTCGAAGCCGCACTGCGCGAACGCGTTCAGCAGCTCAACGGCTTCAGTCATCCGTCGGTCGGGCGCGTTCGCGCGGTCGAATGGCTGGAGGCCGGCGCGGCGCTCGCCCTGGTGTCCAACCAGACGGCCGGGCGCCGGCTCTCGGATCTGCTGCACGAGGCCCGCGGCCCGACGTTTGCCATCGAGCTGATCCGGCAGCTCACGCCCGCGCTGGCCGCCCTCCACCAGCAGGACGAAAGCGTCGCGCATGGCGCCCTGACTCCGGATCGGATCGTCGTGACACCCGAAGGCAGGCTGGTGATTGTCGAGCATGTGCTCGGCTCGGCGCTCCAGACCCTGCAACTTCCCGTCCATCGCTTGGGCGCTGAGCTCGGCCTGGCCGTCACCCCAGCGGACGACATGGCATCGCTCGATCAACGCGCGGACCTGCGGCAGCTCGGCCTTGTCGCGCTGTCGCTCGTCGTCGGACGCCGGGTCGCGCCGGCGGAGTACCCGGATCGCCTCGCGGACCTGCTCGAAACGCTCGCGGAGCGGCACGGGCACGGATCGCTCGCGTCGCTCCGGCTGCGATGGTGGCTGGAGCACGCGCTGCAACTCGACGGTCGGACGTTCAGCTCAACCTCGGAAGCGCAGGACGCGCTGTCCGAGCTGCCGGAGGATTTCACTATGTCACTCCACGCCTTGCCGAAGCCGGACCCGGCCGATCCACGGCCGGATGACGAGGCATTGACGATCGTGCCCGATCCCGTGCCTTCGACGAAGGTGCTGGAGCAGGTCCCGCAGTTCGCCCCCGAGTCGCCGGACGCCGCGCCGGTCGTCGCCGAGCCCGTCACGGCATGGCAAGGCGGAACGAAGCAATGGCTGGCCGCGGTGCTGGCCGGCGTCGCGCTCGTCGAAGCCGTCGTCATCGGGATCTTTGATCTATCAACGCCGCGCGGCCCGGGCGGCGCCGGCCGCGCCGCCGCCGCTCGTGCTTCTCGAGTCGGAGATCGGGGACCTGCAGGTGATGGTGGACGGCAAGAAATCGCCGACGCCGGTGATGCTGAATATCACGCCCGGGATGAAGTCCATTCGCATCCTCAAGCCGGAGAGCGCCGCGGGCGCGGCAGCCGGGGCGGTGGACGTCGCCGCCCTGGCGGCGGGTACGGGCCAGGTCGAGATCACGTCCGAGCCGGCGGGCGCGCGCGTGGCGATTGACGGCACGCGCCGCGGCGTCACGCCGCTGACGGTGCCCCTGCCGGCGGGCGCGCACGCGATCCTCGTCTCCGACGGCACGACCAACGTCAGCCGATCGGTCACCGTCGCCGCGGGCACGACGTCCACGGTGATGGCCGCGATGGCGCCCGCGGGCGCGGTCGCCGGGTGGATCGCGTTCACGACGCCGTTCGAGCTGCAGGTGCTCGAGGGCGGCAACCTGATCGGCACGACCAACACCGCGAAGCTCATGCTGACGGCCGGCCGCCACGAGCTCGAGCTGCGTAACACCACGCTCGGCTTCGCGAGCAGGGCCACCGTGGACATCCAGGCCGGCAGGACGCTCTCGAACACGGTCGTCGCGCCCAACGGCTCGCTGTCGGTCAACGCGCTGCCGTGGGCCACCGTGCTGCTCGACGGGCGCGAAATCGGCACGACGCCGATCGCCAATCTGCAGGTGCCGCTCGGCACGCACGAGCTGATCTTCCGGCACCCGCAGCTCGGCGAGCGCCGGCAGTCTGTGATCGTGACGGCGAAGGCGCCGATGCGGATCGTTCAGGATCTCAGGAAGTGACGTGATGCTCTCGACACTGCTGGCCCTCGTGATGTGGACGCTCGTCGTGCAGGACGCCGGGCAGTCCCCGCCGTCGGGCACGCTGGCCACGGCAAAAAGCCTCTACGCGTCCGGCGACTACGAAACCGCGCTCAGCACGCTGGCGTCGGTCAAGGCCGATGAGAGCGTCGACGAGGTCGAGGAGTACCGATTGCTCTGCCTGCTCGCGCTCGGCCGCACCGCCGAGGCGCAGACGTCGCTCGAGGCGCTCGTCCTGCACAATCCGCTGTTCACGATGTCGGTCGCCGAGGTATCGCCGCGCCTCGTCTCGATCTTCCACGACGTCCGCAAGCGCGTCCTGCCCGACGTCGTCCGCGATCTCTACGCCAAGGCCAAAACCGACTTCGAGCAGAAGAACTACGACGCCGCCAAGGGGGAGTTCGAGACGCTCATGACGCTGCTGGCCGACGACGACATGGCGGACAAGGCGGCCTCGCTCGCGGACATGAAGATGCTCGCCGACGGCTTCCTGAAACTCGCGACCGCGCAGATCGCCGCGAAGGCCGAGGCCGCGAACGTGCCGGCGCCGACCCCGACGCCCGCCGCCGGGACCGACAGCGGTGCCGGTAAGAATGCGCCCGCCGAAGCGCCCGTCGAGCCGGTCTTCTCCGTCGAAGACAAGGAGGTGACGCCGCCGGTCGAGGTCAACTGCCCGCTGCCGGAATGGAACCCGACCAACCCCACCCAGAATCGCGAATTCCGGGGCGTTCTCCGCGTGGTGATCGACAAGGACGGCAAGGTCGAGAGCGCGTCGCTCCTCGTGCCCGCGAATCCGGCGTACGATCCGCTGCTGCTCGCCGCCGCCAAGGACTGGCAATACCGCCCGGCGACTCGCGCGGGCGTCGCCGTCAAGTATCAGAAGCTGATTCCGATCCTGCTCCGCCCGAGGATCAAGGGCGGACCGGCCGCGTAGCCGCGGCTACTGGGGCTGAAGGCGCACGAGGACGGAGTTCGCCGACGGCGCCGCCTGCGGACCGCCGCGCTCGAGCGTCACGCTCACGCCGTTGACGGCGCGCGGCAGCGTAGGCGGATTCTCCACCGCCACGGACGCGCGACCCGACGCGTCAGGCGCGACGGTGCCGACGCTCGTCGGTCCCGACTCCGACAGCAGCCAGATCTGATAGACGGAACCGTCGGCGGCCGGCGGGAGCTGCGACGCGCTCAGCACCAGTCCGCGCGATCGACTCCAGAGGATCTGTGCATACGCACGCGGCGCGCGGTCGGTGCCCACGAGATTGAAGCGGATCAGGTCGGGCGCCGCCAGGACGCCGCCGACGATGTTTGCCTGAAGCGCCGCGTCGCGCGCCTGGGCGATTTGGCGCTCGGCGTCGGCGCGGGTCGCGGCAATCTGCTGATTGGCCGCGGCCGACACGTCTTCGGCGCGCTTCTCTGCCGCCGCCACGCGCGCGCCCGCTTCGTCCAGGCGCGCGCTGATGCTCCGCTGCTCCAGAAAGAAGACGAGGCCGGCGGCGAAGATCGCCAGGCCCAGGCCGCCGACCGCCAGTTTCCAGGTGCGCCGCAGCTCCTCGGCCCGGGTGGTCGCGTCGTGCACCTCCTGGCGTTCGGTCGTCACCTCGCGCTCGAGCGATTCCACGCGGGCCGACAGGTCCGCCGCGGTCATCGGCAGCTCGCGGATCGCCGCCGCGGCCTGCAGCTCGTCGCGATCGCGCAGGTCGTCGTGAATCCGCATGACGCCGTCGAGCGGGAAGGGCGCGACCGGCGCTTCGGGTAGCGCGGGACGAGGGGGGTCGCGGCGTCCCTCGACCAGCGCCGCGTGCACGTCCTCGGAAAGCTTGCCGAGCTGGTTCTGAAGATTGATTTCGAACGCGTCCAGGCGCGCTTCGGCGCGCTCGAAGCCCTGCAGCGCCAGGTTGGCCGCGGACACACAGACCTCGCTGAGCGCGGTGGCCTCCTGGCGCAGCTGTTTGACCGGCTCCTCATGGACGCGCCGGAGCGCCTGCCACTCCTGTTGGATCGCCTGTTCGAGCTGCTGCAGGCGCTGCGCGTAGTCGTGCTCGAGGCGGTCTTCGATCGCCCCCCACTGGCTCAGGCGTGTCTCGGCTTCGTTGACGAGGTGCGCGTGCAGCGCGTCGGCTTCCGACCAGCGGGTGAGGATTTCGTTGCAGCGCTCGGCGAGGCGCGCCAGTTGCTGGGCGGCCGGCTCCAGCGTGCCTTTCGTTTCCCGCCCCATCTGGACCGTGAGGCTCAGTCGATCAATCTGTGCCTGGAGATCAGAGGGGGTCGGTTCCAATGGCGCATGATACACCCCGTCTTCCGCGCGGGCTGGGTATAATCCGCGCACCCACGTTGGGAAACCGGGAGGAGTAGGCCCATGGCAGGTCAGCGAACATCGGCCGGTTGGATGCTGGCGTTCTCGGCGGCGGCAGCGTTCGTCGTCGGCGCGTCGGCTCAGGAAGCGGCGCGCGCGGTGCGCGGCGTGGTCACGCCTGACACGCCCATCTGGGGGCAGGATCCCCAGACACCCCCGCCGCAGGGACAGGAAACGACGCCGGCACGCGGAGGCGGCGCGGCGGCAATCAGGCCCCCGCGCCGCGGCCCTACGACCAGGTGATCACCTCGGCCGCGAAGACCGACGAGGGCATCTTCAAGGTGCATCGCGTCGGCGACACGCTCTACTACGAGATCCCGAAGGCCGAGCTGGGCAAGGACTTCCTCTGGGTCACGCAGATCAAGAAGACGACGATCGGCGTCGGCTACGGCGGGCAGGCCGTCGGGCAGCCGCGTCGTGCGCTGGATGCAGAAGGGCGACCGCGTCCTGCTCGCTCAACATCGACTACAGCATCGTCGCCGATCCGTCGACGCCGATCGCGCAGGCGGTGGACGACGCGAACTATCCGGCGATCATCCGGGCGTTCAACGTCGCGGCCTACGCGCCCTCCGGCGATCCGGTCATCGACGTGACGTCGCTCTTCATGACGGACGTCCCCGAGTTCTCGGTGCGCGAGCGCGATCGGCGGCCGCGGCTTCGACCCCTCGCGGTCGTTCCTCGAGAAGGCCGTGTCGTTCCCGCAGAACATCGACGTCGAGGTGACGCAGACGTTCACGGCGCAATACGGACGCCGCGGCGGCGGCGGGCGGCGGCCGAGGCGGCGGGCGCGCGACCGGCATGCGCGGCGCCTACCGGCACGGTGCTCATCTACCACAGCATGATCAAGCTGCCCGAGAAGCCGATGATGCCGCGGCTGTTCGACGAGCGCGTCGGCTACTTCACGCAGGGCACGACGGACTACGGCACCGACGAGCACCAGTCGGTGCCCAAGCGCTTCATCACGCGCTACCGGCTCGAGAAGAAGGACCCGAGCGCCGCGATGTCCGAGCCCGTGAAGCCGATCGTCTACTACATCGATCCGGCGACGCCGACCAAGTGGGTGCCGTATCTGAAGCAGGGCATCGAGGACTGGCAGCCGGCGTTCGAGGCGGCGGGATTCAAGAACGCGATCATCGCGAAGGAAGCGCCGAACGGACGATCCCGACTGGGCGCCCGAGGACGTGCGCTACTCCGTGATGCGCTGGCTGCCGTCGACGACCGAGAACGCGGTCGGGCCCGAACGTGCACGATCCGCGCAGCGGCGAGATTCTCGAAGCGGACGTCCAGTTCTACCACAACGTCCATGAACCTGACGCGGGACTGGTACTTCGTGCAGGTCGGCCCGCTCGATCCGCGCGCGCAGCAAGCTGCCGCTGCCCGACGAGCTCATGGGCCGGCTGATGCGCTACGTCGTCGCGCACGAGATCGGCCACACGCTCGGCTTCCAGCACAACATGAAGGCCAGCTCGACGTACACGATCGAGCAGATTCGCGATCCGAAGTGGGTCCACGAAAACGGCCACACGCCGTCGATCATGGACTACTCGCGCTTCAACTACGTCGCGCAGCCCGAGGACGGCATCGCGATCGACGATCTCGTGCCGAAGATCGGTCCCTACGACAAGTGGGCCACGCACTGGGGCTACGCGCCGATTCCCGGCGCGAAGACGCCCGACCAGGAGAAGCCGACGCTCGACAAGTGGGCGCGCGAGCAGGACGACGAAGCCGTACCTGCGGTTCTCGACCGAAGGGCAGGGCGGCACCGATCCCGGCGACGAGACCGAGGCCGTCGGCGACAGCGACGCGGTGACCGCGACGACGCTCGGCATGAAGAACCTGTCGCGCGTCTCGGAGATGCTGATCAGCGCGACCAGCACGCACGTCGGCGATCCGTGGGACGACCTCGAGGAAGTGTACGGCCGCATGATCGGCCAGTGGACGACCGAGATGAACCACGTCGTCCGCGTCGTCGGCGGCTTCAACTCGCAGCAGAAGCACATCGGCCAGGACGGCGTGCGCTTCACGACCGTGGCGCGCGTCAAGCAGCAGGAAGCGCGTGCAGTTCCTGCTGGCGAACGCGTTCAAGACGCCGCTGTTCATGATCCGGCCCGAGATCCTGCGCCGCATCCAGACGACCGGCATCGTCGAGCGCGTGCGAACGTCGCAGGCGTCGATTCTCGGCGGGCTGCTGCAGGCCGCGCGGCTCGATCGCATGGTCGAGCAGACGGCGCTCGACGGCAACGTCGCCTATCCGCCGGTGCATGTTCCTCGGGGATCTGCGCAAGGGCGTGTGGGTCGAGCTGGATACGCCGGCGCACCGCGATCGACATCTACCGGCGCAACCTGCAGCGGTCGTATCTCGACGATCATCGACGACCGGCTCAACAACGGGCCCGAGCCGAGCGACGAAGTCCGCTCGCTGCTCAAGGGCGAGCTGCGCGCGCTCGACAAGCAGCTGCAGACGGCGCTGCCGTCGGTCACCGACGAGGTGACGCACCGGCACCTGCAGGACTCGCGCGACGAGATCGCGACGATCCTCGATCCGCGCGCCATGCGCACGCGGCCGGCCGCGGCCGCGGCCGGCGCGGGCGGGCGCGGAAGGGGCGGGGTGCGCTGGTAGCGTCGGCGGACGGCCGGGTCCGCGACGACAGCGTCCGGGCAGAGCTGATCGCCCGGGCGCGTGGGTGGCCGCTTCAGACGTCCGCGGAGCTGAGGCTCGAAACCGTGGGGAGCTGACCGGGCGCGCCGGACGGCATCGGGCCCGCCCTTCGGCGAATCGACGCGGAAAGACGCCCCTCCAGCGCACGCGTCTCGGCACGGCGCGCGCGCCCCACGACGCGCGATCGTGACGTCGCGGGGCCCCTACGCGCGCGCAATCGCCCGCTTCCGGGGCGTCTTTCAGACATCGCCCGGCCGGGCTCGCCGTCGCGCCGTGAGCTACTGCCTCACTCTCGCGGCGTCAGCAATCGGATCGGCGGCGACCGTCACCGTGCCCTGCAGCGTCTTCGCGAGACCTGGAATGTTGACGATGACCAGATAGGTGCCCGGAGAAACGAGCGGACCAGCGGGCGGACCGCCGCCGCGTCCCCCGCCACCGCGTCCACCGCCGCCGCGTCCGCCGCCGCCACCAGCCCCACCACCGGCGCGTCCCGCTTCCCCAGCGGCTGCGGCCGCCGGCGCTGGCGGGTCCTCTCGAAGGTTCCAGCCGACATGATTGAGCCCGCGCGCGGCCGGCCCGGACAGTGTCCGGACGTGGTTCCCGTACACATCCTCGATCTCGATCTGGGCCTGGCCGCTCGCCGCGGCGCGCAGGTAGTAGCTGATGCCCGCGTCGAAATCGCGATTCGGCGCGAAGAACTCGCCCGCGCCGTACCACGCCTGCACGGAGTGCGTAACGATCTGATACGCCGGGGCGATCGGTGCGAGCGCCGCGTCGGTCTGCAGCGTGTCAGCCGACAGCAGCTGCAGCGGGCCGACGTCGTCCAGGATCCAGATCCCGCGGCCGTGGGTGCCCACGACGAGCGAGTTGTCACGCGGGTGGATCACGAGGTCGTCGGCCGGGACGGGCGGCAGGTTGGTCGCGAGCGACAGCGCGGTCCACGTGCGGCCGCTGTCCGTGGAGAAATGCACGCCTCGCTCGTGGCCGAGCACCAGGAAGTGCGAGTCCGACGGATGCTCGCGGATGCGGTTGACGCCCGTCTCCGGCAGCCCCTGGACGATCGAGCGCCACGTCTGGCCGAAGTCTTCGCTGACGAAGACGTACGGATGGTAGTCGTCGCTGTAGTGGCCGTCGAACGTCACGTACACGCGGCCGGCCGCGTAGCGAGACGGCAGCACCGTGCTGACGTACGTGTGCTGCGGCACGCCGCTGATGTTGGACGTGAGATTCGTCCAGGTCTTTCCGCCATCGCGCGTGACTTGCACCGTGCCGTCCTGGGCGCCGGTGTAGATGACGCGCGCATCGAGCGGCGACTCGCCAACCGACGTGAGCGACGCGAACGGCGACGTGCCGTCGTTGCGCGACAGCGCGTTGGGCGGCACCGGCTGGCCCATGATTGGCAGCGTGGCCGGATCGATGCCGGTCGTCAGATCGGGGCTGACCGGCTCCCAGGTGGCGCCGTGGTCCGGCGATCGAAACAGCCGCTGCGCGCCGATGTAGACGACGGCCGGATTGAAGCGCGAGAGCTCGATCGGCGTGTCCCAGTTGAAGCGCGGCGCCGCAGCCGCCTGACCGCCGGCTTGCTCGCCGCCTCCACCGCGCCCGCCGCGTCCGCCGCCTGGACGCGCGGGCGTCCGTTCCAGCGTCGTGAGGTTGACGCGCGAAGCGTTGCCGTTCTGTGACTCCGCGTACGCAAAATTCTCGTCGCTCCGATCGAACTTCACGTAGAAGCCGTCGCCGCCGCCGATGTTCCAGGCGTCGCGATTGGCGATGCCGTTGCGATCGCGAACGGAGCTCGGCAGGCACCACTCGCCGTTGTCCTGCAGGCCGCCGCACACGGTGAACGGCACCTTGTTGTCGACGTCGATCTCGTAGAACTGGCCGAGCGGAATGTTGTTGCGGAAGTCCCACGACAGCCCGCGGTCCCATGAGATCGACACGCCGCCGTCGCCGCCGATGATCAGGTGCGACGGATCCGCGGGGTCGACCCACAGCGCGTGATCCTCGCCGTGGATCAGACTCTGGCCCGGCGCGTTGGCGAAGATGTCCCTGAACGTCTTGCCGCCGTCGTCCGAGACGTAGAAACCGCGATTCGAGCCCAGCTCGTACAGCCGATTCCGGTCCTTCGGATCGACGCGGATCTGCGAGTAGTAGTTCGGTCGCGTGTTGAGCGGCGACAGATGCTCCCAGTGATCGCCGCCGTCGATCGTGCGGTAGAGCCCGGCCTCACTCGGGGGCGAAGTCGCCTCGCCCGCGGCGCCCTGGCGACCGCCGGCCGCGCCACCGCCGGCCGCGCCACCCGCGGCTCCTCCGCCGCCGGCCGCGCCTCGTCCGCCGGCGGGCGCTCCTCGTCCGCCGCCACGCCCCGCTCCACCGGTCGAGGCCTCGACGATGGCGTACACGATCGCGCGCTCGCCTTTGCGATCGCCCTTGAAGATGTCCATGCCGATGCGGCCCATGTCGCCGGTCGGCAGCCCGGTCGTCAGCTTGCGCCACGTGTTGCCCGCGTCGGTGGACTTGTAGATGCCGCTCCCCGGCCCGCCGCCGTTATATCCCCACGACTTACGTTCGTGCTGGTACATCGACGCGTACAGGACGCGGGAATTGCCTGGCTCCATGACGATGTCGTTCGCGCCGGTGCTGTCGTCGACGAAGAGCGTCTTCTTCCAGGTCCTGCCGCCGTCGGTCGTCTTGAAGATGCCACGCTCCGGATTCGGCCCCCATAGATGTCCGGCGGCCGCGACGAAGACGATGTCGGCGTTGACCGGATCGATGAGCACGCGGTTGATCGATCGCGTGTCCTTGAGTCCCATGTTCGTCCAGGTCTTGCCGGCGTCAGTCGACTTGTAGACGCCGTCGCCCCAGGACGAGCTTTGACGGGTGTTCGCCTCGCCAGTGCCGGCCCAGACGATGTCCGGGTTCGTGCGAGCGACGGCGACGGCGCCAATCGACATCATCGCGTCGACGCGATCGAACACGGGCGCCCACGACACGCCGCCGTTCACGCTCTTGAAGAGGCCCCCGCTCGCCGACGCGACGTAGACGGCATCGGGCCGGCCGGGCGCGCGCCCCACCGCGAAGTCGTCCACTCGGCCGCCGACGCTCGTCGGGCCAATCTCGCGGAAGCTCAGGCTGGACAGCCAAGCCGGGTCAACCGTCCCCGGGGCCTGTCCGGCGAGCGGCGTTGCGAACACGGCGGCGACCGCCGCCGCGCCGATGTACATCAAAGTCCGAGCGCGCATGCGGGCATCTCCTATCGGCAATCGTTCGCGCCGAGTATACCCGGGCGGCCGCCGACACCCCTTCACCCGTTTCACCCCTTCACCCGTTTCACCCATTCACCCGTTTCACCCGATTCTTTGAAAGTCGATGTACCCACGTTCGACATCGGTCCGCACGAGCCGCACGCGCAGCCGATCGCCGACGTCCACGCCCTCGGCACCGCGAGCGAGCAGCCCCTCCACGTGAGGATCGAGGACGCGCACGAACGTGCCCCTGGGAGTGACGCCGGTGACGATCGCGTCGAACTCGGCGCCAATGCGGCGGCCCATCGCCACCGCCGCGATCCGCTTCGCCATCGCGCGCTCGACCTTGCGCGCCGCGTCTTCCTTGGCCGTGCACGACGAGGCGATTCCCGCCAGCTCGTCGTCTGAGTAGGGCGGAGGCATGCCCGAGAGCACGGCTAGGAGCAGGCGCTGGGTCACCAGATCGGCAAATCGCCGGTTGGGCGCGGTCGAGTGCGTGTAGTCCTGGACGGCCAGCCCAAAATGGCCGTCGCCAGTGTCGCCAGGCCGCTCGAGCACGTACTCGCCCGGCCCCATCAGTTTGATCACGGCGAGGGAGAGATCTGGAAATCGATCCGGATCCGCCGCGCGCCGTGCCGCGAGGAACGCGTTCAGCGCCTTCGAGTCCGGCTCAACCGGCAGGGTCGTGCCCTGTCCGGCCGCGAGCGCGACGATGCGATCCCAGCGCTTGGGAGATCGGACGACGCGCCGAATCGAGGAGACCTTGCTGGCCTCGAGCAGCCGCGCGACCGCACCGTTCGCCGCGATCATGAAGTCCTCGATCAGGTCGGTCGCGGCGTTGGTCTGCTGCCGCGCGAGATCGACGACCTGATCGTTCTGCAGCACGGGACGCGTCTCGATCGTGTCGATGTCGAGGGCGCCGTGGCGAAAGCGATCGCGGCGCAGCGCCTGCGCGATGTCCGCCTGCAGCCGGATCTGGGCCTGCAGCTCGGGCGAGCCGGCGATCTTCGCCGGAGCCGGACCGCGCGACTCGAGCCACGCGCCGACCGCGTCGTACGCGAGTTGCGCGCGGTTGCGCACCACCGCGCGGTACACGTCGCTCGACTCGACGCGTCCGTCCGCCGCGACCACCGTCTCGATGACGAAGCACAGCTTGTCCGCGCCCTCGAGCAGCGACGTCGCGCCCGTCGAAAGCGCGTCTGGCAGCATCGGAAAATTCACCACGCCCGCATACACCGTCGTCGTTTCGATGGCGGCGTGGTCGTCGATGGGCGAATGGGCCGGGACGAAGGCGTTCACGTCCGCGATGCCGACGAGAATCCGCACCGCGTCGTTCGAGAGTCGCTCGGCCGCCTCGATCTGATCGAGATCGCGGGACGTGTCGTTGTCGACGGACGACCATGGGAGTGAGCGCAGATCGCGCAGCCCGTCGCCCGAGACCGCCGGCGGATGGGCCCCGAGCGCGCGCACCTGTGCGTCCACCGCAGCCGGAAAGACCGGCTGAAACCCGTTGGCGAGCATTTCTCGGCGCGCCAGCTCCCGGAGCGCGGCGCGCCCGACGTCCTGCATGGACGGGATGATATCCCGCCAGTTTCGGGCGCCGCGGATCGCCGACTCGCGCCTCCGAACGCGACACTGGGGGCCAGCATTCGCCCTGGCAGAGCCCCGGGGTGTCCGCTGGCGACCGCGCAAACCCCAATAACTACGGACACTGGTAGTAAGTCTGGCGCGCTTCATATAGTCCGGTGTTTGCAGGAGATGTGCGGTCGCGCGTCGTCGCACGCGCGTAATTCGCGGCGCTCTGCCTGCTCGTCGATTCGCCTTTTATCTGCTGGTGACGTTGTGACAACCAAGAAACGTGTGTGCTGGTCGCTGTTCCTAATGGCGTTACTCACCTTCGTCGCGGCGCCCGCCGCCGCGCAGTCACCCAACACGGCGAGCCTGCTCGTCACCGTGGTCGATCAAACGGGCGCGGTGGTCCAGGACGCCAAGGTCTCGGTCACGAACACGTCGACGGGCGCCGTGCGCGAGCTCATGTCAGGCGCCGACGGATCGGCGACCATCGGCGCGCTGTCGCTGACGGGCACGTACCGAATCAACGTGACCAAGGCCGGCTTCACCGCCGAGGACGTAACGGAACTCACGCTGCGCGCCGGTGAAACGGCGACGGTCAAGGTCAAGCTCGTGGCGACGGGCGGTACCAGACGAAGTCACCGTCTACGGCACGAACGCAGGGCGTGCGCGCCGACGCGCAGATCGGCCAGCGGCTCGACAGCACGCGCATCGACGAAACGCCGATCCTGGGCCGCAAGGTCACGACGCTTGCCGCTCTTCAACTCGGCGTTCCGGCAGGCCAAGGGCACGGGCGACCTGTTCGTCAACGCCACCTACTTCGTCACCGGCGGCGGCAGCCGCCGCACGACGACTTTCATGCTCGACGGCGCGAACAACGACGAGGCCTGGGGCCGCCAGACGATGATGGCCGACCGTGCCGCGTCGGCGCGATCCAGGAAATGATCGCGTGCTCTCGAACGCGTTCTCCGCCGAGTTCGGCTGGACCGCCGGCCCCGCGATGAACATCGTCACCAAGTCGGGCACGAACGCGCTGCATGGCGAAGGGCTCTACATGGGCCGCGCCGGCGGCTGGCAGGCGAAGACGTTTTCGACCGACGGCTTCTGCGCCGCCGTCGGTCCCGACGCTGCGTCACGCCGGCGACGCTCACGGCGATCAATCCGGCGGACGTCCCCGACGCGCTGAACCAGTTCTCGGGCTCGGTCGGGCGGCCCGTCGTCAAGGACCGGACGTTCTTCTTCGCGACGGCCGACTACACGCGACAGGAGCGGACGACGCCACTCTCGAGCACGCTGCCGTCGTTCGTGCTGCCGGCCGACGGCAGCCTCGACGTACGTCGGCAACTACCGCCAGGGGCTGGTCGACGCGCGGGTGGATCACAGACTGTCGCCGAGCCAGACGCTGATGGTCCGCGCCAACGTCGATCACTTCTACGACACCAATCCGAACGACGCGGTCGGCGGCACCAACGCGCCGACCGTCGCGCGCCGGTACACGCGCGGGTCGTGGACGCGCCAGGCGAATCACACCTCGGTCGTCAAGCTCGACGCTGCTCAACGAAGCGCGCTTCTGCGTACCTGCACGGCGATCCGGTGACGCGCTGGGAGGCGCAGACGCTGTCGACGACCTACACGCGCAGCGGGTCGGTGCCGTTCACGATCGGCGCAGTCGCGCGTCGCCGACATCTGTTCAGCCGCCAGCCGCAGTTCGCCGACACGCTGTCGTGGTCGCGCGACCAGCACACGATGCGCCTCGGCGGCAGCATCGACGCGCCACACCTCGGGCGGCACGGGCAGCGAGCCGGGCCAGGCCGTGCTCGGCACGTTCACGTTCAAGAACACCACGACGGCGCCGTTCGACCAGCTGACGCTGGCCGACGTCCAGCAGTACACGCAGCCGATCAGCTACGGCATCATCGACTACGACCTCAAGCAGTGGCTGATCGCCGGTGTTCGCGCAGGACAGCGTACCGCGTGACCAACGACCTGACGCTCGACCTCGGCCTGCGCTACGACCGGCAGACGCTCTGACCGACGCCACGAAGGACTTCGCGCCGCGCGTCGGCTTCGGCTGGCATCCCAACGGCGACGCGCGAACTGGCCATCCGCGGCGGCTACGGCATGTACTACACGCAGATCCGCGTCCAACCAGGTCGCGCGGCTACCTGACCGGCGGCCTGGACGGGCTACACGACCTACACCGCGACGCCCGGGCAGACGGGCTTCCCGACCTGCCTCACGGGCTCGTGCCTGCCGCTCGTCGTTCGATCCGACTGACGCTGCCGCCGTCGCAGCGCCCGGCGCGCAACATCACGATCCGTGCCGGCATGCGCGATTTCTACGAGCAGCAGTTCGCGCAGTACGGGCTGAACTTCGACCTGCTGCCGAACTACCCGGACACAGCTGGTCAACCCGCGCAGCCAGGTCGTGTCGATCGGCGCGGAGCGCGAGGTCCGCCGGGCCTGTTCGTCGGGCGCCGACTACGTGCACCAGCACTGGACCAACCTCGATCGCACCGTCGACCTGAACGCGCCGTCGGTGTTCGACCGCACGGCGCCCGGCCAGGCCCGGATCGTCGCGGCGGCCAACGCCACGCGGCCGATCCTGCCGGTCAACGGCGGCGTGCGATCGGTCAACGTGCTGATGAACCTCGGCGTCGCCGACTACGACGGCCTGCAGACCCAGATCAGCTACCGCGGCAACTCGAAGTTCTACGCGTCGCTCAGCTACACGCTGTCGAAGGCGACGAACACCACCGAGCCGGACGGCAACGGCGTCGGCCCGAACCAGAGCAACATCGCGCGGCTCGGCGAGACAGGAGCGCGGGCCGAGCGTGCTCGACCAGCGCCACCGCGCGGTGATCACGTTCACCTATCAGCTGCCGTACAACATCACCGCAGGCACGGTCACGCAGCTCGCGTCGGCGCGTCCGTTCAACGCGACGACCGGCGTCGACAACAACGGCGACGGCTCGAACAACGACCGCCCGGTGATCGACGGCGTGGTCGTCGGCAAGTCGGCGTTCCGCGGGACCGGGACGCAGGACGTGTCGGTGTTCGTCGAGGGGCGCCTCAAGCTGCGGCAACGCACACGGTGCTGCTGCGGCTCGAGGGCTTCAACCTGTTCAATCACGCCAACCTGCTCGGCCGCGCAGCAGACCGTCTACGGCGACGGCACGACGCCGAACCCGACCTTCGGCCAGCTGGTCGCGGTCGGCACGGCGTCGAACGCGCTGCCGGCGTCTTGGCGAACATCGATCCGCCGCGGATGTTCCAGTTCCAGATGCGGTTCATCTTCTAGACCAAGGCTGCATTGCGGGCTCGTCCCGTGATATGTCATCCCGTATGCCACCGACCTACGGACGGCTCCTGGACGCCCGCAAGCTCACCACCGCGCTCGTCGTCGTTGCCATTACCGCCGCGTGCAGCGGATCGAACACGCCGCCGGCGTCGACACCACCGCCCGCGCCGCCCGCCGCGGGCTTCGACCTGGCCAACTTCGACAAGAGCGTCCGGCCGCAGGACGACTTCTACCACTACGTCAACGGCACGTGGCTGCAGAAGACGGAGCTGCCAGCGGAGAAATCGACGTACGGCTCGTTCGATCAGGTCTTCGACACAACCGAAGCACAAGTGCACGGCCTGATCGAGGACGCCGCGAAGTCAGCAGACCGCCAGCCGGGCAGCGTGGCGCAGCAGGTGGGCGATCTCTATGCCAGCTTCATGGACGAGGCGAAAGCCGAGTCACTCGGGTGGACGCCGATCAAGGGCCATCTGGATGCGGTCGCCGCGGTCAAGAACATGTCCGAGTTCGCCAAGCTCGCGGGCGAGCTGTCCAACATCGGTGTCGGCGGCATCTCCGGCGAGTCGATTGAGCCGGACGCCAAGAATCCCACGGCAAACATCATCACGTTCAACCAGGCCGGCATCTCGCTCCCCGAGCGGGAGTACTACCTCAGCAAGGAGCCGAAGTACGTCGACATCCGCGCGAAGTACGTGGACACGCTGACGAAGTTCTTCACGATGGTCGGCCGCGCCACCGCCGCCGCCGACGCGAAGGCGGTCCTGGATCTCGAGACGCAGATGGCCACGATCCGCTGGACGCCCGCCGAGAGCCGCGACGCGATCAAGACCTACAACAAGATCGCCCTGGCGAAGTTCGACGCCGATTTCGCCGGCTTCGACTGGCCCGTCTGGATCTCCGCCCAGCGCTACGACAAGCTGCCGGACGTCGTCGTCGCCGAGCCATCGTACTTCAAGGGCATCGGCTCGCTGGCCGCGAAGGTGCCGCTCGAGACGTGGAAGGCGTGGCTCAGGGCAAAGATCATCATGTCCGAGGCGCGGTTCCTGAACAAAGACTTCGTCGACCTCAACTTCGACTTCTTCGCGAAGACGCTGTTCGGCCAGCAGGCGCAGCGGCCGCGGTGGAAGCGCGGCGTCACGCTGGTCAACGGCTCGCTCGGCGAGGCGGTCGGCAAGATGTACGTCGAGAAGTACTTCCCGCCGAGTCGAAGGTCCGGATGCAGAAGCTCGTCGGCAATCTACTCGAAGCGTACAAGCAGTCGATCACGACGCTCGACTGGATGACGCCGCAGACCAGGCAGGAGGCCCTCGCCAAGCTGGCGAAGTTCACGACGAAGATCGGCTACCCCGACACGTTCCGGAGCTACGAGGGACTCACGATCGCGCCGGACGACCTCGTCGGCAACGCCGAGCGCGCAACGAAGTTCGAGCAGGACTTCCAGGTGGCCAAGCTCGGCAAGCCTGTCGATCGATCGCTCTGGCTGATGGTCCCGCAGGAGATCAACGCCTATTACAACCCGGTGCAGAACGAGATCGTCTTCCCCGCTGCGATTCTGCAGCCGCCCTTCTTCGATCCGAAGGCCGACGATGCGGTGAATTACGGCGCGATTGGATGCGGTCATCGGCCACGAGATCGGGCACGGCTTCGACGACCAGGGCCGCCACTACGACGGCGACGGCAAGCTGCGCGACTGGTGGACCAAGGAAGACGACACGGAGTTCCAGAAGCGCGCGAAGATGCTCGTCGCCGAGTACAGCGCGCTCGAGCCGCTGCCCGGCCTGCACGTCAAGGGCGACCTGACGCTCGGCGAGAACATCGGCGATCTCGGCGGCTTGTCGATTGCCTTCAAGGCCTACAAGGCGTCGCTCGGGGGCAAGCCGTCCGCGACGATCGACGGGTTTACGGGCGAACAGCGGTTCTTCATCGGCGCGGCCCAGGAGTGGCGCGAGAAGACGCGCGACGAGTTCATGCGGTTCCTGGTGACGTCCGACGAGCACGCGCCGTCGATGTACCGCGGCGCCGTGCCGATGACGAACGTCGACGCGTTCTACGAGGCGTTCGACGTGAAACCCGGGGACAGGATGTACCGCAAGCCGGAAGATCGCGTCAGGATCTGGTAGCGCCCTGAAACAATCTCGGCCGGACGGACGCGGACTGGCGCATGATCTGACGCCATGGTCCGAGTGCGCCGGCCGGTCGTCTGGCTCGTCGTCCTGCTGGTCGTCGTCGTGGCCACCTGGCCGCAGGCCGTCCGGTTGAACACCGGCGTCAGCGACTTTGGCGATCCCTTGCTGAACGCGTGGGCGCTCGCCTGGGTTGGGCACGCCGTCGTCGCCCAGCCGGCGCATCTCTTCGACGCGAACGTGTTCTATCCGGAGCGGTTCACGCTCGCGTACTCGGAAGCGCTGCTCGCGCCCGGACTCCTGCTGGCGCCGCTCGGCTGGCTCGGCGCCGATCCGATCCTGGTTCAGAACGTCCTGCTGCTGCTCGCGTACCTGCTGTCCGGCATCGTGATGTTCGAGCTGGTGCGAAGCGTGACTGGCCACGACGGCGCCGCGCTGGTCGCCGCGGTCGTGTTCGCGCTCTATCCGTATCGCATCGAGGAGTATCCCAAGGTCCAGTTGCAGCTGCTGATTGGCTGGCCGCTGGCGCTGCTGGCCGTACATCGCCTGCTCGATCGCGCGTCCTGGCGCGCGGCGATCGGACTGGCCGCGGCGATCGCACTCCAGGCGTACTCGTGCGTCTACTACGGCGTGATGGGTGCGTTCGTCGTGGCGGTGATCGTCGCCTTGCTTGTGGCCATGGCACCAGCCGACCGGCGGCGGCCGGCGATTCTTGCGATTGGCGCAGGCACACTGATCGCCGGACTTATCGTCGCACCGCTGGCGATCGAGTATCGCGCGGCTTCGCTGATCGTCGGCGAGCGCCATGCGGACGACCTGGCCGCCGGCAGCGCGGTAGCGAACGACTACCTGCGCGCCCATCCAGAAAACGCCGCGTACGGTGACGACGGGCATCCTGGACAAGGTGAACGCCGGCTGTTTCCCGGCTATGCGGCGCCCGCGCTGGCGATCGCGGCATTCGTGCCGCCGGTCGGCGCCGCGACAATCGCGTACGCCGCTGGCGGTCTCGTGGCGGCCGATCTCTCGTTCGGGGTGAATACGCCAGGCTACGGATGGTTGTTCGATCACCTCTCGCCGCTGCGCGCGCTGCGGGTCCCGGCGCGGTTTGCGATGTTCGTCGGGCTCGCGCTCGCCGTGCTCGCGGGCCTTGGCGTCGCACGCGTCTGTCGATCGCTCTCACGCGCGCAGCAGGCCGCGCTCGTGGCGGTGGCGATCGCCGTCGTGACGTGGGAGAGCCGCATGCGCCCCCAGGTGCTGGAGTCGCTCGCGGATCCCGCGCCGGCCGTCTACTCCTGGCTGGCCGCCCAGCCGCACGCCGTCGTCTGCGAATATCCCGTCGGGCCGCTCGAAGGCCGCCTCGGCCCGCAGGACGCGACCTACATGGTACTATTCGACCCGCCACTGGCAGCCGCTCGTCAACGGCTACAGCGGATTTGCGCCGGCGTCGTATGGCGAACTGCTAGACGCGCTCAAAGCGTTTCCGGACGGTCGCGCGATTGTGTACCTACACGACCGTGGCGTGGCGTACCTGCTCGTCCACAGCGTCTTCTACATTCGCGGGAATTTCGACGCGGACGTCGCCGCGCTCCAGGCCAGGAGCGATCTCCAGTGGGTGGGATCATTCCCATGGCGCGGGGGCGGGAAGACCGTGGTCTTTCGACTGAAATAATCCGGGACTGTTCTTCGTGGCGATCCGGAAAAACAATCCCGGATTGTTTGCCTACTTCAGCTTGGCCGGAATCGAGCCAGGCTTGAACAGATCGGACAGGTCGAGCGCGTTCGCCGCATCGTTCAGAAACGGTCCAACCCGGAAGATCAGCTGCATCGTCCGCAGGAACGACGAGTGCGAGAAGTTCAACGGGCTCGCATACGGCACGCCGTTCACGTTCTTGCGCGCATCCTGGGAGATGATGATGAATGGGATGGTGTGATCGAATTTGTCCTGATTGTCACCTGGGACGCCGTCGCCTTCAGACTCGTCCCACCACAGGACGATCACGCCGTGGCGCTTGTAGGCGTCGGACGCCATGATCGTCGGGATGATCTGACTCAGGAAGAAGTCGCCCTGCCGGATCTTCGCGGCGTCGCCCGTCAGCCCAAGGAAGCCGCCGGTCAGGCCCGTGTGCATGTCGTTGTACTGATTTGGCGTGATCCACGAGTAGTCGGCGACCATGTCGTTCGCCAGATCGACGCCGAGCTGCTGCAGCGGCGCGTACTGCGACGACAACGGGTTGTTCACGCTGGGGTCGTTGCCGCCGTTCGTGTCCGTGAAGAACAGCATCGGGTTGTGCTTCGCCGCGTAGTTGAACTGGCTCGAGAAGTTGTACGCGTTGATGCCGCCCGCGAAGACGCCTTGAAAGCTGCTCAGCGGCACCGTCCAGAGGCTCGGCGGCAGCGGGATGTTGATCCGGCCGGCGTTGTTGACGACGACGTCGGTGTCTTCCTGGTAGGACCGCCACGACTGACCGGACTGGGTGAGCAGCGCGCTCAGGTGCTGCGTGGTGTTCTGGTTGGTCCCGTTCGCGCCGTAGGGATCGTTGTCGTTGAGCACGCCGAAGTTCGTGCCGGCTTCCGACCAGATGTAGCTCGGCTCGGACGGATGAATGTGGGGGTTGTTGCCGCTCTCGGTGGCCAGGACGTTGTGGTATGCGGACGCGTACGCGACCTGATCGCTGATCCCGACCGCTGATCCGTCGACGAGGCTATTGATGAATGGCGCGTTGACGTTCTGATAAATCTGCTGGATCCCGCCGGTGAACTGGTTGGCAGGCTGGGTCCAGTTGTGATTTTCCATCGCGATGACGAAGATGTTCTTCACGGCCTTGGCGCGGACGGTCGAGGTGCTGGTGATCGCCACGCCAACGAACGCAACTGCACACAAGAGTAAGGAATGTTTGAATCGTTTCATTTCACCCTCCGAGATCCCGGATGGATCCGTGCGGACTGTCGGGGAGCCGCCAGTCGATCGGAATACCAAGCTGGTCTGACGGAGGAATGACGAGCGTGTGAAGTTTTCGATACGGGGCCTGGTCGATCGCGGATCGTCGATGGCGAACCGACCGGCCGCGACGCGATTTCGACGACCCCGCCGAGATCGTGGGCCATTGCCGTCGCACCGGTCGTGGCGACAAGCGCCGACGCGACTGTCTCGCCTGCCGACTTTCGCGCCACCGGGCAAGCCCGAGTCAGGCCGCCGGTGCTCAGGTCAGAAACTGGACCGTGCCCGTGGCCAGGTCGTACATCGCCCCGACGATCTGGATGGTGGTCTTCTTCTCCAAGTCCGCCAGAATGGGACTCCGCCGGAGGATGTTATCGAGACCGAGACGGACATTCATCTGAGCGACCGCGTCAACGTACGCGGCGTTCTTGCTGGTCTTCTCACCAGAAAACGTCGTGGCGGTCATGGCCGGCTTGATACGCGCGAGAAGTCCAGTCAAGTTCCCCAGTTCGACGTCGTCGATCGCTCCCTTGATGGCCCCACAGGCGGTATGTCCCAGCAGGAGGAGCACCTTCGCGCCGGCCACTGCGCACGCAAACTCCAGGCTCCCGAGCAAGTCGTCGTTCACGACGTTGCCCGCGATGCGTGCGTTGAACGTGTCTCCGATGCCCGCATCGAAGATGAGTTCAGCCGGCGCGCGTGAGTCGATGCATCCGAGCACGACGGTGGTCGGATACTGACCGGCGGCGCTGGTGCGTTGCTGATCGCGGTAGTCTCGAAGCGCCATCTTTCCCGCTCGGAAGCGTTCGTTGCCTTTCTTCAGGTCGTCCAGGATCTGGGCGGGCGTCATTCGATCGCGCTCTTGCTTGGTAAGGGCGGCAGTCCTTGGCGCACCTGTCTGTCCCGCTGCCCGGGCCCCCATCTGAGCAAAGGCGCCTGCGGCGATCGCCGTCGCAAGAAAACGTCGACGGCCAACACCTTGCACCGACACATCGTTGGCAAATGCCTGTTTCATAAAGCCTCTCCGTTGCTCAGCGCTTTCGCCGGACTATGGTGGCCGATCAAATCAAAAGAGTGCGAGCTCGGGGAGACACAACCATACGCCCGCCAATCCCCGATCGCAAGGATCAGTGCGGACTGCGTTGGGCGCTTGGCCGTCACTCTTGATGTTCGAGCTCGAACTGAGGCCCTGCAGAGTGCGCGTGGCGGACCGTTTACGCACCGCCCCGTTCGCAACACTCCCGCTCACCTTTCGCACTTGACCGTGCGACCTCCAACGGCGAGTTGTCGATCCTGGGACAGCTCGACTTTCTGCTAACATTTGGCCGGGATCCAACAGACGGTCCGCAGGCGGATTGGAGGCACGACATGACGGCGCGAGTGCATGGCGAGTTGTCGGGCCGATGAGACTGCCTTCGCTACGTATCGTCGTCATCGTCTGCGCGCTTCTCGCCCTGGGCGGATTCGTACCGCCGGTGGCGTTCGCCCAGACCGCGGACGGCTGGCAGGTCGACCTGGCGCCACTTTACTTCTGGGCCGCGAACACCAGCGGCAACCTGGCGATCAACGGCAACCGAAACATTCCCGTCTACATGGACTTCGCCGACGCGAAGTCGAACATCGCCGGCGCCTTTTCCCTGCACGTTGAGACGAGGCATGGTCGCTGGGGCATCCTGGGCGACGCCAACTTCCTCCGGCTGTCGAGCGACGTGAGTTACACCACTCCGATCGTCGGCGGCGCGATAGCCGGGACCTTGAAGCTGGACCAGGTGATCGTCAACGGAAAGATGATGTACGAAGTGAAGCCCGGCACGAAGTTCATGCTCGTCGGCGGCATCCGCACGTGGACGATGTCGCCCAGCGCACATTTCACCGGTCCGTTAGGGGGCGAGTTGGCCGACATCGATGTCAGCAAGACCGAAATCGCCGGAGTTGGCGGCTTTGTCTATCGTCCGAAACTGGCGAAGAAGGTGACTCTTCTGACGCAGGCCGACATCGGCGGCGGTTCGGCGGTCACCTGGAGCGCGCTCGGAGGGGTCGAGTTTCTACCGAAACCGTGGATCGGGCTGGCGGTCGGCTATAACGTGCTGCACATCACCACCGGGAACGTGCCCAAGAGCGGCAACGTCGTTATCAGCGACGTGCAATTTACATTGGCACAGGTACGGGCCGGCGTTTTCACTGACGTTCCACTGGGGGAACAACTAGCGTGCGCGCGACGTGGTCCTTAGAATGCCGCGACCCGGCCGATGAGCCAAAACGCGGCGCAACTGCCGATGGCATACGGCGCGATCCGCCAGGACCAGGGCGATAGCTGGGGCGACCGGTGTTTCAACGCGGCGATGACCAGCAGCGCGGACGCGACGAACGAAAAATGGCCGACCTCGACGCCCGCGCTGAAGAAGCCGAGGGCCAGGGGAATGTGGCCGGCTGGCAGGCCGGCGGCGGCGAGCCCCCCCGCGAATCCGAGACCGTGCAACAGGCCGAAGGTGAACGCCACCAGCCAGGGTCTTCGTTGCGCGAGTCCGTTTGGATTCTCAGTTCTTCGAAGGGCCTCGCAGGCGACGAACAAGATACTGAGCGCGATCACTGCTTCGACCGGGGCGGGGGGCACGTGAACGAACCCGAGAGTGGCGAGCGTCAGTGTCACCGTTGTGACAGCGTGAACGCGCTGACCGTCGACCACCAGCCGCTTGGCCCCGCTCACCAGCAGGAGCAGCCCGGAGACGAACAGCAGGTGATCGATCCCGGTGAGAATGTGCTCGATGCCGAGGACGAGATACGTTCTCGCGACCTCGAACCGGCGCGGCATTGGTTCGACGACGAACGACGGCGACGACGAGGTGACGCGAGTTACCTGCGACGATCCGTCGAGACGTTCGACGCGCACGAGCACGTCGGTGAGCGTGGCCGGAGGCCCTCGATGTAGACGGTGGATCCCGCGAGGCCTCCGCGGCAATCGACGCTCCATTGCTCGGTGTATGCGCCGTTGGCAAAGAAACCACGAGGCCGTGCGACGGCTGGCGCAGGTCGCGGCAGCCCGACATTGACGCTCAATCGCATCGTGTCCCCCACCGCCGGCACCTTCCAGAACACATCGTAGGTGTCTTTCCCGTCTGATGGAGTTGCAGATAGGCGGGGCGCACCTCGTGCGCCGACGCGTATCGGACATGCACGATAGCACGAGGACAGAAACAGGGAGCGCACACGCATCACTGCACCTGCGCCGGTTTCGTGCTCTTCGAACGGCTCGATTCTTACGCGTTAGCGGCTTAAGAGCGCCTGGTAAAAGCTTCTCCGTCGCCTCCCTGCGTTTGGTGTCGAGATATTCCCGGCGGACCTGTTCACGTACGTCCGCTAAGGCGCGGCAGACGGCCATCGTCCAGGCTTTCGACATACACCAGGTGAGCGCCGTACCCGGAGCTGGATCGGTCCCTGCCACGAGCCGATCGGCACAGCGGGATCGCATCAGCGAACGGCTTCTCCAAAGGTGTGCTCACGTCCGTCGGAGGGAGATTGGCGAAGGTCTGGCCGAGTAGAAACGGATCTCCGCGATCTCCGGGTCTCCGCGGTGGGCGCCGGATCGTCGCAACTCATCCAGTGCACGGCGAACGTCGCGATGGAGATCGGCACCGTGCCGTGCCGGATCGAAGTACATCTGACGGAACGAGAAAGAGCGGCTCGGTCTGAAGACGGTCTCGATGGGCCTCGGAGGAAACCTTGCAGTTCGGCGTCGCTCGGCTCCGTTCGGGTCGCCAGATCGTCGGCGACGAATTCGAGCTTCTGCCGAAGGCGGCGGCGCACGATCATGTCGTCCCGATCGAGTCCCTCGGCCATCGCCTCCCGATAGGCCGCTTCCTCCCGGATGTAGTCGCGCACCAGTCCCTGGAGTTCACTCTTCGTCGGTGGGCGCTGCCAGGTGCGCGTGAATCCCGTGACGAGGTTCCCGATGGCGCCCTGCGTGACCACGATCTCGCCGGGAACTATCCGTGCTACCCGCGTGACCAGGCGTGGTCACGAAGATCGCGGCGCCGATGATGAGAAGTGGAATAACGGCTCACGAACGATTCGCATGACGTCGCCTCTCATCGTCCCGCCGGGGAGTACCAGATCGGCGACGTGTAGGCCCGCTCCTGGCCTTTCATCGGAACCTCTGGCGGCATCGTGATCCCGTAATACTTCGCGTCGTACGCCGTCCAGCGCGGCGTCGGGATTTCGAGCACCCGCACGTAGTAAAACGCGCGCTGGGCGGGATCGAACTCCGGATCCTTCCAGACCTTGATCAGTTCCGACGCGCCGATGGTGTTCGTGTAGGTCGCGTTCGGCACGTCCACGGTGTCACCGACGGGAGGGAGTTTGCCCGTCCTCGGGTCCGGCTTGCGATCTCCGGACCACGCGACGTCATAGATCTTTTCGTGCGTTTGGCCCTGGGCGTCGAGCCAACCCTTGACGATCTGGAGCCGGTCGAGGTTGGCGCCAATCGGATCTTTAGAGCGCGGCAACCAGAAACGTCGGCGACTTGCCAGCAGGTGCGTTCGAAAGATCGCCGCCCATCGGTACGCCCTTGTCGTAGCCAACGATCGCGGGATTGCGCGTTTGGCCATCGCGGTCGTCGAACTCCCAGCCGCCGAAGAATCGCACAATCATCCGCGGACCCGTCGTCGCGTACACCTCCTTGCGCTGCATCGCGTCGAAGAGGGCCTCCCGCGTGTTGTCCGTCGCCCACACTCCCGCGTACCCTGAAGCGGTCTCTTCCCACCCCATGATGACGGCCTTGTCCGTCTGCACGAACGGCTTGATGGCTCGATCTGGGCCGGGCTCGGACGTCGTGACCTTGCCCCAGAAATTGTCCTCGTCGATCGCCGCCAGCCCCGTGTGCGCATCAGTGGACCCGATCATCCCGAACTTATAGGGATTGATCCCGAGCGTCTGCTCGAGCTTGAGGCCGTTGCGAAGCGCGCTGCGGGCGTACTCGAACTCGAGCATCTCGGGCTGCTTCTTTTCAGAGAGATCGAGGTTGCCTTTGTCCCAGCGCTCGTAATTGGCGAATTCGTCGTTCGGCGAGAGGAACGGGTGCGCTTCTCCGTCGCCTTTGATTTGCGTGACTTCGTAGATCCGCTCGCGCAGCGCACGCGTTTCCGCGTACTCGCGGTCGATCGGCCTTCCGGTGAACGACTCGATGAGGGGGAACATTCGGCCATTGCTGAGGTTACCGTTGTGAGCGATCGCGAGGACGTGACCGCCGGTCTTGTCCTCATAGGCGCGCATCCAGTTCCAGAGGTCGCGTGGATTGTCGCTGCCGAGCGGCTTCATCGTCGTGTACGGCTCGACCAGGCTCGCTTTGGCCTCCCCGTCTCGAAAGAGGATGTTGCGATGAAGGTTGTTGCCTCCGGTATTCGACGTCCACTCGAACCCGATGAACGCCGTGAAGCGTCCCGGGACGTTGGCCTCCTCGGCGGCCTCGATGACCTCCTGCCACGCGTTCTGATAGCTCGCCGTTCCCGGCACCGGCAGGATCGCTTTCGAGATGGATGCCCTTGCCGAAGTTCTGGATGATCTCGATGGCCGCCGACGCTCCCTGGCCGCCGTGAATCAGGTCGTTCCAGCGCCGCCCCTGCGGATCGCCCACAATCATCGGGTCGCCCGCCAACAGAAGCGGAAAGAATCCAAAACCATCGGAATGGTCGGCCACGACGAGAAAATCGAGCGGGCGCGACAGCCGAGCTGGTTGGCCGCTCGAGGCGGTGACCTCCAAACCTTTCGCAAACCGATAGGCATCCCTGGGTGTCAACCGGGCTCCGAACGCACCTGCATCCATTGAAAAGGACGTATGCAGATGGGTATCGCCCCAAGTACACACGCTCCGGGAAATGGCGACCCGCATAGGGGGAATAAGGTGCCTTCTTGGGATAGACGCTTTGAAGTGCCTGCTGAGGCGGCGGCGGTTCCTGCGAGATCACCCGCCGGTACGTGGAGAAGGCGAACACACACGCGAGGATCGCCGGCAACGCGATGACCAACCGTCGTCTTACCATCACATTCTCCTATGCTCCGTTCGCGCGATCACGCCTGTCACGGATCTGTTACCTTCGTTTCCGAACGCCAAGCGTCCGTACCCCGGCGACAACAGGTATGCGGCTCGGATTACTTTTGACTTCAGGTGTCCCGGTCCCTCTGATTATCCGCAACCCGGACAGAACCGCAAGCGCGGATTACTGCTCCACGGCGAGAGAGGCTGACATCGAAATCTTCGGGCGCTAGAATTGTCTGCGCGGAGACGAGTCACCAGATTCGGTGGACACCATGCGGTTGCTGAGTGTATCGCTCGCGGGGCTGCTGGCGCTTGCCGCCTGGCAAGCAACCCTTGGCGCGCCGGGCGGAGGACATCTCGCCATTGTCGGCGCCGCGTCAGGGCCTGAGTACGCTCGCGACTCGAGGCCTCAGTTGTTCGCGTACGACCAGCTCGTTCAACTTGGGTCCCAGGAACTGAGTCCCGAGCTGGCGGAACAGCTTCATGTCCTCACGACGACCCCCTTCGTGAACAACGAAGCGTACTATCGCGGCGCCAGGCCGCGTCCGCTCGATGTGCAGGGGCTGGGCCCGACGCTGCGCGTGGCGTACTGGAACATCGAGCGCGGCCTCGAACTCGATGACATCCAACTGTTCCTGACCGATCGGGAGCGCTTCATGGCGAAGGTCGCCGAGGAGCGCAAGCATGCAAAGGAACTAGGTCGGCCGCTCAGAACCGTGGATCTGGAGAAGATCCCGCAGGAGATTGAGATCCTGAAGGCCGCCGACGTGTGGATACTGAACGAGGTCGATTGGGGCGTGGAGCGGAGCCAGTACCGAGAAGTGATCCGCGAGCTCGGCGAAACACTGAACATGAATTGGGCGTTCGGCGTGGAGTTTCTGGAGATCGATCCCAAGCAACTGGGCACCGACACCTTTGACGCCGGCGAGGACGAGGCGTCCCGCCAGCAGCTTCTCGAGGAGTTCAAGGTTGACAAGAGCCGTCTGCGAGCGCTGCACGGGAATGCGGTGCTGTCACGGTACCCGATCCGGTCAGCACGGCTGGTGCCCTTCACGGTCGGATACGACTGGTTTCAAGAGGGCAAGATCCGCCCGCTGGAGAAGGGCAAGCGGAAAGCAGCCGTCCTCATTGGCGAAGACTTGCTCCGAGAGGTGCGTCGGGGACAACGCACGACGTTGTTCGTCGATCTCGACGTGCCAGAGGCGCCCGGCCAGAGTGTCACCGTCGCCGCCACGCACCTGGAAAACCGCGCCAAGCCTGTGATTCGCCGGCAGCAAATGAACGAACTGTTGAAGCAGATCCACGACATTCCCCATCCGGTCATCGTCGCTGGCGATTTCAACTCCACCGGTGGCGACGGGACTCCGACCAGCGTCGAGAACATGCTCTATAAGCGCTATGGGAACATTGACTTCTGGACAACGAAGGGCGTTCAGTGGTCGACCGGTGTGGGGCTCATCTACTCCAGCGCGCGGGCCCTACGCAAGCTGTCCGGAATCCAGTACCGCGTCGATCCCACGTCGGCCAACATCCCTGGCGCGTCTCCGAACCTGGAGCGCGGGTTATTCTCGACCATCGAGCAATTCCGGTTCGCGGACGGACACGCGTTCGACTTCCGCGGCGTGCCCGAAAAGACGGTCAACGGCAGATCGGGCACGCTGGCCGATTCCAACGAGCGCGGCAGCAACGGATTCGCGCCGACGTTCGCGGCCGAGCTGATCTGGGGGAAGGTTCAGGTGGCCAAGTTCAAGCTCGATTGGATCTTCGTCAAGGCTGATCTGGACAATCCGCGCGATCTGAAAGGACCCTATCGGTTTGAACCGCACTTCGCCAGAACGATGAGCGACTTGAACAACGCTCTGCCGTTGCCGATCTCCGATCACAGCCCGATGACCGTCGATCTTCCGTTCAATGAACCCGGGCCGCCGCGTGCCATACGGTGAGCGGGCCGTGAGCGTAGGGTCGTCGAACAGAACGAATCACCGCGAAGCCCAATGCCGTCGAAGCTTCAGCCCTCCAGTCTGACGGACGCGTTTCAGCAATTCTTCCGTGTAGAGACCGCCGGCGGCGCCGTCCTGGTCGCGTGTGCGATCGCTGCCCTGGGCGCGGCAAATTCCGGATGGTCGGCAGCGTACCATGATCTCTGGGCGACGCGGATCTCGATTGGCGCAGGTGGACACGATCTGACCCTTACGCTTCACCAGTGGATCAACGACGGCCTGATGGCCATCTTCTTCCTGCTGGTCGGTCTCGAAATCAAGCGGGAGTCACTGGTCGGCGAGCTCGCCTCGTTGCGCCAAGCGGCGCTGCCGATCGCCGCGGCGATCGGCGGGATGGTCGTGCCCGCGGCGATTTACGTCCTGGCCAGCGGCGGAGGGGAGGCCGCGCGCGGGTGGGCGATCGCGATGGCCACGGACATCGCCTTCGCCCTCGGGGCCCTGGCGATGGTCGCGCCGAGGGCGCCGGTCGGACTCAAGGTCTTTCTCGCGGCCCTGGCGATTGTCGACGATATCGGCGCCGTGCTGGTGATCGCGCTCTTCTACACGAGCGACATTTCCTGGCACGCAGTGGAGATGGCGAGCCTGTGCCTCGCCGTGCTCATCGCGATGAATCGCCTCCGCGTGCGACAGTTGACGCCCTACCTTGCGGTCGGCATGGTGCTCTGGTTCTTCGTACACGAATCCGGCGTGCACGCCACCGTTGCCGGCATCCTGGTTGCGTTGGCGATTCCGGTGCGCACGCGCATCAATGCGGCCGAGTACCTCGGCCAGAACGCGCAATCTGCTCGCCGCGTTCGATCGTGCCGAGACCGGGGATCTCAGCGTGCTGACCAGCAAGGGACAGCAGGAAGCGATCTTCGCGCTCGAACGCGCCAGCGAACAGGCCACGGCGCCACTGCTGAGACTGGAGCACGCCCTCCACGGGCTGTCGGCGTTCGTCGTGATGCCACTCTTCGCCTTCTCCAACGCAGGCGTCACGCTGAGTGGCTTGTCCGTCGATCGCGTGACGCTGGCGGTCTTCTCGGGGCTCGCGATTGGAAAGCCGCTCGGCATCATGGCCGCGGCGCTCATAGTCGTCCGATCGCGGCTGGCGGCTCTCCCCCAGGGGGTGACCTGGACCGCCCTGCACGGGTGTGCGTGGCTCGGTGGCATCGGATTCACGATGTCACTCTTCATCGCGACACTGGCGTTCGAGGGCACGCCCCTGCTCGACTCGGCAAAGGTCGGAATTCTTGGCGCGTCGGCGCTCGCGGGCATCGTCGGGGCGGTTGTCGTGCGGTTGGGACTGATGCCCCACGATACGTCGAATCGAGTTGGCTGAAGGAGACGAGCAGCATCAAGATCGCCGCCACCAGGTACGACCTGCCAACCAGAACGTCATTGTCGTTGGTCGTTGCTGATTCGCTTCGCCCGCATGACGCTGGCGACGATTGCCGGGGCAACCGCGCGGCTGCGCTTCATTTCGAGCCGGGCAGTTTCCGTCCTCCCTCGCGCTCGTCATCGCGGTCAGTGGGCGCGGCGTCGGGAATATCGAACTTCATCCGGGCGGACGACGATCTGACCCAATGCGAAATCGTTGTGATAGGCCGTGCGCGTCAACGGCGTGCAGCGATCGCGTACGCGATACGCGAAGCCTTCGAGACGCGGGCGTAAGGGCGCGAGTGAGTGCCTATCGCGAAACCGGCGGCCCTTCGCTCGGAAAGGCAAGCAGCGCTTCGTCGGCTTGGCCGTTCGGTTTCGGGTCGCGGTCGGAGCGGGGCTGGTCAATGGGATCCGCGAAGAGAAGTGCTCCGCGGTTTCTCAAATACAGATCTCGTCGGAAAAGGGTTGCCGCGTAGGCACACAGCAGCGTCGCGCCTCCGAATGCGGCTAGCCACCGAGGCCACGAGCCCTCGCCGGTCCCGAGCGCGAAAGCAACCAGAATAAGGGCGGCCAAGACCAGTGCAATGCTCCCGGCAACTGACAACCCCCACGCCGGTGCCTTCCTCCTCATCGACCGGAGGGCTGCGGCGGGCTCGTCTACCTTCGCCGGAGTCTCAGTCGTGCACGTGACGGGACGGGTGTTGTGCATTGCGAAGCCGCACTGGTGGCAATAACGCGCAGTGTCCGGCACGGCGGTTCCGCACTGGGTGCAGAACATCTACGTGTGCCTCCTCGCCCGATAGCTCGACGCTCCCATTGTCCTCATCTGTGTCTCGGCTTTCGAGCCGGGCCTCTCGTGTGAACTCGCGTTCCTAGCTGCACGGCGTGTGCCAGTGGCAAAGGCGGGCTAACTTGTTGAGCAGCCGCGCTCCGTCCGGGCGGCCGGACTCTTCGTCTGCCTCCGACCAGACTGTTCGTCTGGCTCCGACCAGACGGTGGTCGCCTCGTTCTGCTCGAAACGCGCGCATGCGACCCGGAACGTCGCCGGCACCGGCGCCGAGCGGCATGCCGATCCCGATCATCGACACGTGGTGTGTCAACGCGTCACGAGGTCGTCGGCGCGATCTCTGCCAGCAGCATTAGCCCGTAGACCTCCGCCTTGCGCTCGCCGACGCCATACACATGCCGCAGCGCCTGCATCGTCGTCGGCTTGAGCCGGGCGAGCTCGCGCAGCGTCGTGTCGTGGAAGATGACGTAGGGCGGGACGCCGCGATCGCGCGCGACGCGCAGGCGCAGCGCGCGCAGCCGCTCGAAGAGATCGCGATCCACGCCCTCCCACGATTGGCCTTCCACCTTCGATTGGCGCAGCGTCTTGCCCTTCTCGGGCTTGCGCTGGCGCGCGAGCACCAGGTCCGGCAGGCGCGCCGGATCCTTCATCAGCGCGAGGCCGTCGGCCGTGAGGCGCAGCACCGGAAACTCGTCGCCGGCCTGCTCGAGGAGATCTCGCGCGATCATCTGCTCGATGCAGCCGCGCACCTCGTCCACTGACATCGCTGCGAGCAGACCGAACACGCTCAGCTGATCGTGGCCGCGTGACGCCGTCAACTCGGTCTTTGCCCCACGCAGCACGTTGACGACGTGTGAGGTCCCAAATCGCTGGCCCACCCGAGCCACCGCGGACAGGATCTTGCGCGCCACGACGACGGGGTCGGCGACGGGCTCGAGCTCGCCGAGGCAGAAGTCGCACGCGCCGCAGTCGGCCTTCGCGAGCGTCTCGCCGAAATAGCCGACCAGGTGGCGGTGCCGGCAGCCGACACTTGCGGCGTAGCGATCCATGTCGCGCAGAAGCGTGCGGCGCGCGTCCGACAACTCGCCGTTGCGATCGAGCAGCATGCGCCACTTGAGGAAATCCGCGCCCGAGTAGATCAACACGCACTCGGCCTCGAGACCGTCGCGGCCCGCGCGGCCAGACTCCTGCTGGTAGTGCTCGAGCGACTGCGGCGCGTTGGCATGGATCACGAACCGGACGTCCGAGCGATCGATGCCCATCCCGAACGCGACGGTCGCGACGATGATGTCGATCTCTTCGTTGAGAAAGGCGTCCTGGTGGCGGTGGCGCTCCTCGTCGGCGAGGCCGGCGTGGTAGGGTGCCGCACGCATGCCCGTCTCGACGAGCCAGGCCGCGAGCGCGTCCACCTCGCGGCGCGAGAGGCAATAGATGATGCCGGCCTGCCCGCGATGACGCGCGAGGACGTCCTGGATCTGGCGCTTGAGATTCGAGCGCGCGAGCACGCGATACACCAGGTTCGGCCGGTCGAACGATCCGACGAGCTCGACGGGCGCGCGCAGGCCGAGCTGCGAGACGATGTCGCGCCGGACGCGGCCGGTGGCCGTCGCCGTGAACGCGTGGAGACTCGCCTCCGGCCACCGATCGCGCAGCGACGCGAGCTGGCGGTACTCGGGCCGGAAGTCGTGGCCCCATTGGCTGATGCAGTGCGCCTCGTCGATCGCCACGAATCGCGGCGCGCGGCCGCCGAGGAGCGCGAGAAAACCGTCGCGGCCCTCGCCCACGAGCCGTTCTGGCGAGACGTAGATCAATCGATACCGTCCGTCGCGGATGCCCGAGACGACCACCGCGCGTTCCTCGGGCGCCAGCGCGCTGTGGAATCCAGCCGCGTCAATGCCGTTGGCGACGAGCGTATCGACTTGATCTTTCATCAGTGCGATGAGCGGCGACACGACGAGCGCCAGACCGTCGCGCACGAGCGCGGGCGCCTGGAAACACAGCGACTTGCCGCTGCCGGTCGGAAGCACGACGAGCGAGTCGCGTCCGGCGAGGATCGCGTCCATCGCCTCGCGCTGCAGCGGACGGAACGAGGTGTAGCCCCAGAACTGTTCGAGGACGGCGGCGAGCGCGGACACCGGCATCTATCGTAGACGACCCTTTGATATCTTCAGCCTCAATGAAACCCTCCCGCATGTCACCGAGCGACTGGACGAAGATCGAGGCGGCGTTGCGGTACACGATTGCCGCCGAGATTCCGGACTGGACGGACTCCAGCCCACACGACCCGGGAATCACGGTGCTCGAACTGCTGGCCTATGCGCTCGATGCCGCTGTGTCGTACACCACGATCGATCACGAGCGCGCGGCCCCTGCCGTTGCCCGCATCAGCGACGCCGCGTCGCGGCTGGAAGTCCCTGTCACGGCCGACGTCACTATCGACGGCGATCGATGGACGCGCGTGGCGCGCTTGGATGACTTCGGGCCCGCGGATCGCGTGTTCTCGCTCGACCCGGAAGGCCGCGTCGTCTTTGGGGACGGCGTGCATGGGCAACGCCCGGCGGCGGGGAGCCGTGTTGCCTGCCGCTCGGGCGTCGGAGCTGACGGGAACGTCGGCGTGACAGTTCGAGTCGAGTGGCCGCTGCCGCTTCGCCGGTGCGACGTGGAGCTGGACCCCGCGGGCGCGATCTCGATCCGCTGCACTCGCGATCCCGACTGATGGCGCTGCTTGACCGACCTGGCGTGGTGGGATAATCCCACCGTGATCGTCACTCTTGACGCCAAGCGCCGGCTGACCGTGCCCACTGCGCTGGCCCCGGCCTCGCCAGGCGACTATTTCGACGCCCGGTTCGACGCCGAGGAAGACGCCATCGTGTTTCGCCGGCTCGCTGGCAAAGAGGATTGGCTTGCGGTGCTGAAATCCTGCCCGGTCAGGATGGACGATGTGCCCCGGCGCCGTCGAGAACCCGCACGCCGCCGCAAGTTATGTGCTGGCTGCTCGATACCGACGTCATCTGCCAGCCGGCCAAGCGCAGGGGCGATGCTCGGGTGATCGCGTGGCTGGAACGCGAACAGGACGCCTGCTACACGAGCGCGGTCGTGGTCGCCCAGTTGGCGTATTGGGTGCGGAGCAAAGAGGGGCGTCGGCGCACGGCGCTGCAGGCGTGGCTCGCCAGGCTTGTCGATGCGATGCAGGGCCGCATTCCTGGGTTCAACGTGTCGGTCGCGCCTGTGTGGGCCGAGCAGGAACATCTGTTCGAGAAGGCCGGCCGGCGCATGCCGGTTGAGGACAGCTACATCGCGGCGACCGCCAGACGACACGGACTGACGATCGTCACCGGCAACGACAGGGACTTCCGGCGCCCCGGTCTGACGGTCTTCAATCCGTTCAAACAACTCCCGAGCGTCTGACGTATCCTCTTGCTGGATGGCGCCTGCCATGTGGCAACAGGTCTTGGTCGATCAGCTCCCGAAAGCCCTCATCGGCCTCCTGATTCCGGCCATCAATGCACTCTGGAAACTGCTTCGTGATTCCACTGTGCAGCAGCGACGCGATCGACTGCGAAACCGCGTCACCGAGCTCTCGACCCACCGACGCGCGCTCGCCGAGATGGCGCAGACGCCGGCCACTGCGCGTGCGCTTGCGGAAGTCGACACCGAGCTGGACGGAACACTCTCTAAGCTCGCCGGGCTCGATCCCATCCACTCGCCCGCACAACCGCACGTTCAGCCCCGCCGCTCCTCGTTTGCTCGGGCGCTGCTCCTGTATGCGCCGTCCACAGCCTCCGGGTGGATCATCCACGTCCTCTTTTTCTTGAACGTCTCGTTCGTGTTCTTCGGTGTGATCGGCGTTCTGTCAGAACCACAGGATCCGGAGCTTCTCACAGGTCTGATTGTGTTTGCGGCCATGTGCATCCCCGCGGCGCTGCTCTGGCGATCTGCAACACGCAGGCATGATGCGGGCCTTATCCGCACTGGAGAGCTCAAAAGCGAGCGGAGCCCGGCCGACGTGCGGGAAACGTCCCCTCGATCGCTCAGCGCACGCCTGTTTCTGCTCTTCATCCCATTGACGAACAGGGCCTTCGCGCTTCATGTGTTCTTCTTCTTCAGCGTGCTGATCGCCTTCGTCTCCTTGGTACAAGCACTCGACCCTGCGAATGATGATCCCCAATCGGATCTGGTAGCCTCGCTCGTTTTCTTTATCGTCGCGACGCTGCTCCGATGGCGTGCAGTAGCCTTGGACACGGTAGCTCGACAGTCTGGCGCGACGGCAATGCACGTACGTCGAAGGAAGGCCTATCTCTTTGCCCGCGGGTGTTTTTGGTACGCGACCTTCACCTTGCCTCTCTGGATCGCGTCGCCGTTCCTCGACGAGCCGGATCCGTTCTCTTCAGAAAACCTCTCATGGGCCCTGCCGTTCATCGGCGCCGCGGTGTGCGTCTGCGTGCTGCTTGCTGTGTGCGCACGCGGGTGGTCGCGCACGATCGCTGCGGAGATTCCAACCACTCCATCGCCGGTTGGACCGGTCCGGACCGTCCTACTTCTTTACGTGCCGACGCAACCGTCTGGGTGGTGTGCCACGTTGGGAGTAGCGGTCGGCGTCGCTGGCTCGATCGGAATCCTCCGCTACTTTTGGCCATGGGGCTATGAATGGCCCGATGTCATGGGCCTCATCTTCATACTCGGGAATCTCGGCGCGTTGATCGTCACCGCGCACGGATGGGCGACAGCATATCGACCTTCGGTTGCGCCGCGCGATTCGACGGCCGTGATCGCCGGGTGACGTGCCCGCGCATAGGTGTTGTGAAGATGACTGGATGTGGCGCTACCGGACGGACAACTAGTTACTGCCGGAGGGAGAGTCCGCCTCGGCTATTTCCAGGCAGTTCCAGTATCGTTCAATTCACCCAGTAAATACGGCCTCAACTTCGGTTCGAGAGTCTAGCATTGGACTGATTTCCGCAGATCGACCTGCTCGGCAGCGGTCTCAACAGCGCGTGTGGCGTTTTCTGTGGCGTGCGATTCCAGGGCTTTGGAACGCGTTGTTGACCGGTTCGGGCTGCAACAAGACCGATCGTCAAACGCCTTGGCGCTTGACCGAACCCCGACGCGTCATCCGCACACAATTGCAGCGCTCGGTAGTGGGCTACTTTGAAACCGGCCTGTATAAAACTGCCGGCTTAGAGATGCAAGAACACGATTAAGACGGCCGCTGAAACTGATATCAGCGCCGCCGCAACGATGAAATATTCACTCAGCTTGGGTCGTGTCGGTTGCACAACGGTGCTTGCGAGGGCCATGCAGCCAGAAATCAGCATGAGCGACAGCGGCAACGGAACCCTCATGCCCAAGGCGATTTCAGCAATTACAATTACCCAACCGACGGCCAAGCACGCGACCCCAGACCAGAAGATAAGCCGCGATTTACGAGCCGTAGGAGCGGTTGGCATGCGACCGATACTACACCCGCTCGCTAGGCCGCTTTCTTAGACTCTGATTCGACCAGGAGCGCCACGAGATCCGCCACGTCCCACAACCGGTCCGTGACGCCCGCAGCCAGCGCTGGCGACACGCGGAGTGTGTTGTGAACCTTGATGAAGTTGTAGGCGAAAAAGTTAATCGCGACAGCCGCCATGTGGTTCTCGATCTTCCGGCTGGGCACTCATACCGGCAGCGACCAGTTGCCGTCACGGTTGATGCAGCATTTCGTGAACCGGATCAATGCCAAACAAAGGGAGCCACTCATGAAGAACTAACCCCAAGGAGCAAGCTCTGGAGTGTTTTTCATATAATCGCTGGATGGCTAAATGGCGACGACGAAAGAGTGGATTGACCACAGCGGCGGAAACGGTAGGAGCGGGCCTGGGACGTCTGGCCTCCAAATATGACGCTTTCGTGAAGATGCGTACCGAACTGGCAGCGGAGCTTCACGAATTTGCGGGCAAGACTCAGAAAATGTTGGCTGACATTGGAGACACAGCTGTCGTTTCGATTCAGCAGGCCAAGAAAGAAAGACCCCTGGTCACGAAGACCGTGAAGAAAGTGAAACGACGTCTCTCAAAGGCCCTTCGAGCGAAGCTGGCGGCATCTGCGAAGGCCCGGTGGGCGGCGGCAAAGAAGGCAGGGAAGAAAAAGCTGGGCTGACAATCGAGCTCCTGATCCGTTCCCTCGTCGCAGTTGGTGTCGCCGCCGAACCAGCGTTGGGCCCGATTGGGCGTGAGCGTCATCTGCATGGCGGCCATCCCCAAGAGTCGCATTTGTCAGCTTGCAATTGATTGCACCGCATCACGCAGTGGCCTGCTCCCTGCCGTGACACGGTATGCGGCGGCGACGGACGCCTGTCGAACCATTCAGGAGACCATTGAATGATGAGGGCCCGCGCCATCACCTTCGCGCTTTCTGATTTCGCCACGGGCCAAGGACTCGGCCTGGGCTTGGTCTGTCCGGAGGTGCGCTATGCGTCGGTGGCGTGGAGAGGCGCGGACCGGCTGTGCGCGTAGCGGTTTCCTGCTGTCGAGAGGGGGAACGCCGGATCGAAGTGGGTCCGATGACCACCGGTTTGGACAGCACTGAACGCGAGCGTCTCTGCACACAATTGCAGCACCGCATGCGCCTGACAAATCAGCAGGTTGGGAGTTCCTCACCGCGCCCTCAGCGGGCCACTGCGATAAAAATGTGGGAGTAAAAGGGGTAATACTACTGTCCTAATTACCGTAAGTCACATTATTGCAACAGCTTAGATAATAGTATTGGCGGAGGGAGAGGGATTCGAACCCCCGGTACGGTTTCCCGTACAGCGGTTTTCAAGTTTGGCGAGCGGCTCCCCTCTGGTCCCTTCCTGTTCAATCGAGTCCCATCCTCTGGGCTCTGAATCGCTTCGTCATCCCGAACAGTGGCACCAGGTCCGGTCCGATCCCGGGGCATAGGCTTGCAATTGGTTTGCAGTTTTCACGTGGTCTGCCTTCGATTTGTGAACAGATAGCTGTGCTATCATTACCGCCGGATCAAAGAGGCTGTGAATGGCGCGTGATTCTCTGGGTGACGTCGAGCACCTAGTGCTCGTCGCCCTGCTGCATCTCGGCAGCGAAAGCTATGCCGTGCCGATCATGCGTGAGATCCACCAGCGCACGGGGCGAGAGGTCGCGCGGGCTGCGGTGTACATCGCGATGAAGCGCCTGGAAGCAAAAGCTCTCCTCACATCTCGGATTGGCGACGCGACAACCGAGCGAGGTGGCCACGTCAAGCGGTTCTTCAAGCTGACGAAGGCGGGCGCTCGACAGCTTCGGCAATCGCGAGAGGAGTTCGTTCGGATGTGGGTCGACGCCGAGCGGCTCCTTGACAAGGCGGCGCGGTGATACCGCCACGGGTCGCGGCTTGGCTCCTCGCGCGATGCCTGAACTCCGACGATCGCGCCGAGGTCCTCGGCGACCTCGCCGAAGATTTCGTCGCGTATCGCGAAGTCCACGGCGTCGCGGCCGCGCGGTGGTGGTATTGGCGACAAGCGCTTGCCCTCGCCTGGTCACTCGGCCGGCGAACAGGTGCCGTTCGTTCGTCGAGAAGCCGGCTCATGATGCTCGATGAGCTTCGCTATTCGCTTCGTCGATCGATGCGGCAGCCCTGGTTCACCCTCGCGTCCGTGCTCACGCTCGCGTGCGCCATTGGTGCGGTCGTCGCCACCTGGTCGCTGCTGTCTGCCACATTGATCCATCCGTTGGACGTCAATGACCCGTCACACCTGACGGTCGTCGCAGGCCGGTATCAATCGTCGCCGACATCCTCTCCCGGCCCCTTGTCCTTCGGGCTCACCTACTCGGGATTCGAGGCGGTCCGATCCAGCGATATCTTCGCAGACATCGCCGGAAGCGGAACCTGGGCCGAACAGGTCGAGATCGCCGGCGTACCGGCGCAACGCCGACTCCAATTTGTTTCCGCGAGCTTCTTCCGCGTGGTCGATCGGCTCTTGCAGACGGGAAGAGATTTCACACCGGCCGACGACCAACGCGGCGCGCCGCTGACGGTGATCTTGTCCGACGGCCTTTGGCGGACCGCCCTTGGCGCGAATCCCAACGTCGTCGGCCAGTCGGTGGCGCTCCAGGGCGGCGTGGCTACGATCATTGGGGTCGCGCCCGCCGATTTTCGCGGCGTCGATCTCCGTCCTCCGCCCGATCTCTACCTGCCGTTGCACGTCATTGGCACGGTCACCCCGCCACAACTCGACTGGTTCAGTGAATCTGGGCCAATGAAGCTGTCGGCGGGGGCGTGGATTCGAGTCATCGGGCGCCTGCGACCCAACGCGACGGCAAGTGAGGCCACCGCCAAGCTTGCGGCGCTCAGGGGCACGGGGCGCGCTGGCTCAACGCTCGGCGTGATGGACGGCACCTTGCGTACCGCCGATATCGAAACGGCGTCCCTGACCGAGAGCGCGCGCGGAGACGTGACGCGGTTCGTCAGGCTGCTCGGCACGACGGTCGCGTTGCTTCTGACTATTGGGTGTCTCGCGGTTGGAACGCTCCTCCTGGTTAGAACCGAAAGCCGGCGGGACGAGTTGTTGGTCTGCGTCGCACTCGGGGCGTCGCGCGCCCGACTCGCGGCCGGCATTGTCGCAGAAGGCGCCATCCTGTCGGTATCGGGGGCCGCACTTGGCCTTCCTCTGAGCCAGTGGCTCCTCATCGGCCTTCGCGAGTTTCAGCTCCCGGGCGGCGTGGCCATGAGCGTGGTTCGTGTTCGCCTGGATGCGAGCGCGTTTGTCTTGGCCACCGTGGCGGCGCTGGTCGCGACGATCTTGATGGCGCTGGTCGCGGCCGGCGTCGGTATGTCGGTGAACGTCGCCGAGTCGCTCCGCTCGCGTGTGGGCGCGACGCAGCGCGTCAGCCGCCGCCGAACTCGACGCGCGCTCGTGATTTCGACCATCGCGGTGTCCCTGGTCCTCCTATCTGGCGCCGGTCTGTTCGCTCGGAGCGTGGCGGCCGCGCTCGCGCTGGATCCGGCCTATGACACGTCGCACCTGCTGATCGGATACATGACGGTGAGCTCGACGGGCCAGGGCTTGACCGACCGTGGATTCTCCGAGCTACGCGATCGCCTCGAGGCGAGTCCTGCGATTCGATCGGCGTCAATTCAGACGATGTGCTGCCAGATCGAAGCAGGCAATTCGCTGGTGGTCGATGGCCAGAAGCGCACGCTGACGTCGAACATGTCGGTCGGGGGGATCGACGAACACTACTTTTCCACAATTGGCCTGCCGATCACTCATGGCCGTAACCTCACGCGCACTGATCAATCGCCCGGTCAACCGATGGGAATCGTCAGCGCCTCCTTTGGGCGCTTCATCGCGCACGGGGAGAATCCGATCGGCCACCACGTAGAGATCTTCAGTTGGTTCGGCGAGAAACCGCACAACGTCGAGATCGTGGGCGTCGTCCCGGACATCGTCACTGATGTCCGCGAAGCCGAGCCGATGGTCTTGTACGTGCCATCCGCACTGATCGCACGATTTCCCGGACGAGTCGTCGTGATTCACGCCGCTGGTGCCGCGACGGACGCCGCGCGCGAGACTCGCGCCGCTCTGACCGCTATGAGTCCCTGGACCGCTGCACCAGCGATGGTCACCGTCGAGCAGCGGTTGGCTGAGCAGATGGGACCGCAACGCCTTGGTGCGACCATCATGGGTGCGCTGGGCGTCATCGCCGCGCTCCTTACACTCGTCGGCGTCTTCGTGCTCGTGCACTCCACCATCGTGCTGCGACGACGAGAATTGGGATTGCGCGCGGCGTTAGGTGCGACCGAACGGCAGCTCGGTGCGCTCGTGCTTCGCGAGCTCGTGGCGATGACAGTCGCCGGCCTGATCAGCGGACTCCTGCTGGCGTGGTTAGGGGCCGGGTTAATCCGGACGTTCCTCTTTCGCGTCGGGCCACTCGACATCACGACGCTCAGCGTGGTGGCGGGAAGTCTCCTCGCGCTGGCGCTTGCGGTCAGCGCGCGGCCGATCGTCGCGGCCGGTCGCCTGAATCTCGCTCAGATTCTTCGAGAGTCGTAGGCGGGCGCCGGAGAAATGCGGACGAGACGATGACACACGTGACGACGGCAACGGCAGTGTTCGCCCTGGTCGTGACGGCTTCGGCGTTCGCCAAGATTGCGCCGCTCACATCGCGGCCGGCCACGCAGCCGCAGACACCACTCGCAGCCCCGCAGGTGCCGCCGCCAGCCTCCAAACTGGCGGCGCCGCAGCCGGTGTCGTTTCCGGCCGACGCCAAGATTGGCTTCAACTTCCAGGAAAAAGCCCTGCCTATTGTCGAAGAGGTTCGCAAAGAGAAGGGGCTCTGTGCCATTTTCAACCTCCAGAGCTCAGGAGTGGTCGCCAGTCATTCTGGCCTCGAGCTATCTGCGGAGGTTGTCAAGCGGCTCGACGCCAAGTATCCGGGAGGCGGGTCACTTCGAGTCCGCCAACGGGAAAGTATTTTTCGTATTCCCTCGAGGCGATCGCCATGCTGATCGTCTTCGCAACTTTGGAACCAGGCGAGGGTCGAGCGATGCCAGTTACGTCGAGGGCGGGGCTCAACGACCAACGTGACGTCCGATTCTGCAGGTGATAAGGTCGACCATTCGTGTTGGCTAGTCTAGGCAGGCTTTTCGGGGAACAGCCCGGGCATCCAGCGTGATGCCAGCGACGCCGGGAAGGCCAGGAACAACGGTGCGCGCGTGCTCTCTGACACGAGCACGCCGCGATCGATCAGCGCCGAAACCACGCGGCGCGCGCTCCGGTCGCTTGTGTGCAGTAGGGCAGCGACGTCTCCGCGCGGGAGTTCGCCGCGGTAGAGCACGGCTTCGAGAATCTGTCCTGCCTTCTGCGGGAGGGCCTCCGCGCGGACTTCTTCTTCCGCCCAGATCAGAATTCGGTCGCGCAGCCGACCCGGCTGCACGAGCGATTCCATGAACCGGACCTGGTCGAGACAGGTCTCCAGGAAGAACCTCGTGAACTCCGCAAGGGCTTCCTCGCTCAAGTGCCCGCGGCCATCGAGGTCGTTTCGCCGCGGTTCGTCGCAGTCGATCAAGTGTCCTTTGTACGTGGCCTGCGCGCGCGCGAGCCCGCGCGCGACCGACCAGACTCCGCCGGTATCAAGCGCCTCAAGCAAGACGGCGTGAGACATTAGGCGCGCCACGCGCCCGTTGCCGTCGAGAAACGGGTGAATCCACAGCAGGCGATGATGCGCGGCCGCCGTAGCCAGGATCGTCTCCGCGCGACCCAGGCGGCTGTAAATTTCCGCAAACCGCGCCAGAAACCGCGGCACTGCGCCCGGACTGATCGGCACGTGCACGCCCACCTTCACATCGCGATGGCGAAATTCGCCCGGGACGACGTCCAGGACTTCGCCTGTATCGGGATTCTCAACCTTCAGCAACTCTGGCGGGAGCAGGTCGCCGAAACGACGATGGATCTCGCAGATGGCGTCCGCCGTGACGGCCTTGCCGGCAAGGGCCCCTTGGTCGATCCACTCCTGCACGGTGACATGGGCCTTCGCCTCAAGCTGCAGGTTGCGCTTCTTCAGATCGGCACTGTAGTCGTTCCGCAGCGCCCGCTCGATGTCGACCGGGTGGGTGTCGTGGCCTTCGATGAGATTCGAGTAGTAGCAATTCATCGCCCGGACCAGATTGGCCAACGCCTGCCGAACACCGGGAGGAAGGCTGCGCCGAAACCCGGCCGACGCCGCGGTCAGCTCGAGGGCGAGGTCACTCAGCCCAGCCCGGTGGCGCGAACCGTCAGTGAGGACCAGCGGCTCCATAGCCGTCTCGCTTTCGCCTCTGTCAACGCCCGCCATGTTGGCCGGTTCATTGGCCGCTTCTCTCTTGACCACAAGTGTATTTTTAGCAGTCACTTGACAGCCAGTCAAGGACGTGCCGTATCAGCTGGTATGGCCACTATATTGGCCGTCTTGATAGAACCCAGGGCTGTCCGCTCAGGTGTGTCGTCTCACTCGCTGGCTTGCAATAGCAAAGACTGTGGAGTTGGACGCGCTTCTGAAGCGCGCGCTCAAATCAACGCGTGGCGCGACAAGTTGATCAAATGACGGCGCTAGGTAGGCGGTTCTTCCTCAGAGATTTGGCGGAGGGAGAGGGATTCGAACCCCCGGTGCCCTTCCGGGCACAGTGGTTTTCAAGACCACCGCCATCGACCACTCGGCCATCCCTCCGCGTCCGGTACCTTATCTCCAATCACTTCCACCCGGTTGCGTGTCGTATCGGGCCGGTCATTGTCTTTCTCGAGGTTTGCAATCCGCTTGCACTTTCCGATCCCGCGCACCGGACCGTAAGATCCGGCCGCGTCGGGCGGCTACTCATATCTCGCTGGAGTCGTGGATGTTACGAGACAGACGGCACTTGAAGCTTCAAAGCGGTTTTTTGAACCGCTAACGGTTTTCAAGTTTGGTGAGCGACTCTCGGCAGGTCCCTTCCCGTTCCATCGAGTCCCGTCCTGTGGGCCCCGAATCGCTTTGTCGTCCCGTTCAATGTCATCTGGTCCCGTCAGATCCCGGGGCGTAGGTTTGCAAACCGTTTGCACCTTTCAACGCTGATGTTCCGCCGACAACAGCGGCAGTCCAAAACTAGAGTAAGGTGGCGGCTTCGGCGGTCCAGATCCGAAAGGGGGAACCGATGAAGGCGTCTCGATAACGAAGTACACGTTCCGGCTAGCGCCCCGACCTGAAGGAAGACTCCGACACTCGGACCGACGTCGCCGCCACTGTCCTCGGAGGCTTGTTCACTTCCGAGTTCGGTTTTATTATCGGCAGTATCGGCTACCAAGAGACGTCGTCACCTGGGGCCGATCCAGTGAGCTTGTGTCAGCCGATAGAAGGAAGGAGCGCCAGGCGCCGGAGCCCTCGAAACGGGGCGCAATCGCCACAGCGGAGATGCGGCGGAAGCTGGTAGGCGACGTCGCGATCTCGCCGAAGGTGCAGTGGGACATCGAGAAGAAGGTCGGAGCGGTGTTGGTGCCGGTCTACTTCCTCAAGGACAGCAGTGGGGGTCTCATCGGCGGCCTGCGCGGCAGCTGGCGCTCCGACACCAACGCCGTTGTGATCAGCCTCTTCGTGGGCGGAGCGTTCGCACTGATACCGCAATAACCCCGGCGGCGCTCGGAGTGGGACAATCGGCCGCCTTACGATGGCTCGCCTGTGTTGAAAAAAGGGGGCCTGTCACCCTGTGCTGTCGCGAGCGTGACAGCTTTGCAATTGGTTTGCAGTTTTCAAGGCCTCATGGCTTGAGGCCGATCACATGAACACGTTCCGAAGTGGATACGATCCCTGTGGATTCCAACCCCTCCGACCGTCGCCTTTGCTGGTCATCGACACTTGAAGGCGCTCGGTGCCGCAATCGCCGTCTACCGGCCAGTCGATACTGCTGGCGACATTTGGATTTGGGCGGCATGACGCTCATTGCAAGCGTCATCGGCCTTGTGACCGCGATCGTCGTTGCTGTGGCGCAGATCTGGTATCAGGAAAAGTCGCCCTGCGTCTCCGTCAGTTGCACTTCAGCGGCTAACGGTAATCCTGCGGAACTGACCTGCACGGTCGCCAATGACGGAAGGGCTGAAGCTCGCGATGTCTTTGTATCGTTCAACGGCTTCTTGCCCACTGGGACACGTGTGCGGGGCGAGTCTCAGGCAGGTATCGAAGTTGTTGAATCCAACCTGGTAGTCGACCAAGCCTTTGCAGACACGCTAAAGGAGACAAAGGCCTTTTCAGTGAAGGTTGCGCGAGTTCGAGCGCGGGCGAGTGTCCCGTTCACCGTTTACACCGACGATCCAGACAATCTGCGAGCGGCGAAACAGCTTCTCTTTCTCGGCAAGATGCGAGAGCGCGTTGTCGATCGCTTTCTCGACGAGGCCGCAAAAGTCACGACTGACGTTGCGGGTTTGGATAGAGTCGCGTGGCGGTCGTCAGCCGCTAAGGATGATACGTTTTTTCAGCCGGCTTTCGTTTCATCAGCAGAGGCCGAACGGCCGGTCGTCTTCTTGACCTCGGCTGAACTTCGAGCTCGAGCGCTTTTCGGCGACCTCTATAGGCTTTACAAACCCCAGTTCCTGTCGCTTTTCGCCGATGGCGGTGATTACCTCGCTCCCGTTGTGAGAATCAAGACCTCATCGGGGCAGAATGTTCATGCGCTCTTCCCGATGTTTCCATCGACCTATGTCGAAGGAGGCCCCGTACCTGTCATCGACATCGTCCGAACGGGCAAGGTCGAATTGAGCCCGACCGTGCCTGCACACTATGAGGCAGATTCGCTGGACGAAGCGACCGGCTTGGACGCGTTTGTCGCTTCTGGTGGACGAAAAGTGCCGTTCATCAGTGAGCCAATGAAAATCGACGGCGCTTTGACGGAGACGTCGTGGTCAAAGGCCCTCAGATTCGGGACCACGACCCAACCAGGAAACGCTCCCGTCGCTGATTTTCTGACGATCAATGATGACAAATTCCTTTACCTGGCTGCGGATGCTGGATGGAGCACCACGAATCATCCGCCGCACACGAGCAGCCGTGGGGAGATTTTCTGGAGGTTGTGTTCGATCGAAACAACGACGCCATCATTTCCGACGGCGACCTCTCGTGTGCCGTCAGCCAGCAGAGTCAGCGTATCTTCTGTCGAGCGATCAAGCACTTGGAACAAACCGGTCCCGAAGTGCCAACGCAATCGCGCGCTGCCATCGCGTTTCGTTCATCGCCGAGCAACCCTACCCCGCATTGGATTTTCGAACTGGCTCTGAGACTGGACTCGATCGGCGCGAAGCCGGGAGGGACGATACGTTACGGGATTCATCTGCATCGATCTGAGCCAACCACATCGGTCCGTTATCCAAACCAGATGTCGCTTCCGCTCGTGAGGCTCAATCTGGGGACTGGAGTGGATACCAAGAAGTTTGCGATCTCACCAAGCAAGGTAGACCCTGATAAAGCTCGGGGCGGAGCCCCTCGTGTCGGCTTTAGGTCACGTGTTCCTGCTCGGCACTCCGAACAGCGGAGCTTTGAAGGAGGGCTTGAATCAAATAGCCTGCGCCAACTATCTTGCTCCCGGCCAGATCAAGAACGTCTTCAACCCTGTCTATCCGACCGTCGGTGGTAAGTTTGTCACCGTGTACGCGGGAACGTTCTTTAACAATAACTCTGACGGATTTGTTCAAAAGGAGTCGGTCCATCGCATTGAATGTGACATCTGCAGCGCGGAGAGGCTGCCGGGCAAGAACTTCGACGCTTATGAGCACCTGGACCTAAGTAGCCCTGTTTCCTTTCCAATATTGACGGACAAGATCATGCCGAAACTCAAGAAACCGACCATCGTGCCGATTCAGGCGTCAATGAGATAGCAGTGGGAGTCGGGGCTGGTTTCGTGTCTGCTTGAGCGGGCTGTTGCGCTAGGCAAGATCCGGAATCAAGGAACGAGAGTGCGCCTGCCCAAGGCGGCCACGACCTGCACACTTACGACACGCCGGCGAGCGGTTGGTCGACCAGATGCGCGGCGAGGAACCAGACCTGTAACTCGTTCCGCCGAATCGCGTCGCTCACGGGTTACATCGTTCGTTCCGTCGTCCCTTCCTTCGGTCGTGCGGCGCCCCTCGTCATTCGGAAGCGCGACGACCAGTTTCTTCAACTGATGGACAAGCATTTGCCCAGTTCGCATCGACGCCGGACCGAGCTGAACGCGGCTCCGCTGGCCAAGAAGTCCTGGGGCTGCTGAGGGCCTTCGCTGTGCTCGATGGGATCGTCCGACGCCTGTGTCGAGCGGTGTGACCTGGCTCGTCACCCCGCTGAGCAATACTGGGGCGTGGGATGCGACGCGGCTGAATAGAGCTGCTGCCGTCAGCGATTTAGCCGCGGTAGACCGGTTGGTGCGTATTCCGGTCCATCGTGAACACTCGTTCCGATTCAACGTGAACACCGATTCCGCTGATGCTGAACAGCGATTCCGGCCATCGTGAACACCGATTCCGGTCAAGGTGAACACGGATTCCGGGCATCGTGAACAGCGATTCCGGCCAAGCTGAACACGTCTCGGGCGTTGTGAGCGATCCTGGGAGGTTTCCCGCAAGGAGGGACCCCCTGGATGGCAGCCACACGGCTACTGATGAGACGACTCCGCGACGTTCTGCGCTTGAAATACGAGGCCGGCCTGACCCACCGCGCCATTGCCCAGGCGTGTACCGTGGGGTTGGGCACGGTGTCGGACGTGCTTGACCCGCGCCAAGGGCGGCGGGGCTGACCTGGCCGCTGCCGGCCGAGCTGGATGACGCCGCGCTGGAGGCGCGGCTGTTTGCGCGGCCGGCCGACACGGGCCGCGACCTGGTGGTGCCGACGTGGAGCGAGCTCCATCAGGAACTGAAGCGGCCCGGCGTCACGCTGCAGTTGCTCTGGACCGAGTATCGCGCCGCGCACCCGACCGGGTACGCCTACAGCCAGTTTTGCGAGCGCTATCGCCAGTGGGCGCGGGTGCTGAAGCCGTCGATGCGGCAGGTGCATCGCGCCGGCGAAAAGACTGTTTGTCGATTTCTCCGGGAAGCGGCCGTCGCTGGTCGACGCGACGACCGGCGCGCTGGTGCCCGTCGAGCTCTTCGTCGGCGTGCTCGGCGCCAGCGGCTTGATCTACGCCGAGGCCACGCGCAGCCAGGACCTGCCGTCGCTGGATCGGCGCGCACGTGCACATGGCTGGAGTACTTTCGGCGGCAGCACGGCGATCTGGGTGCCGGACAATTTGAAGAGCGGCATCACGACGGCGCAATCGGTACGAGCCGGAGATCAACCGGACGTATGCCGAGCTCGCGCGCCATTACGGCGCCGTGGTGGTGCCCGCCCGCGCGGCGCATCCGCAAGACAAACCGAAAGTCGAAGTCAGCGTCCAGATCGCGCAGCGGTGGATCCTCGCCGTGCTGCGCCACCGGACCTTTTTCACCCTCGCCGATTTGAACGCGGCGATTCGCGAGCTGCCTCGACGCGATCAACCACCGGCCGATGCAGGTCCTGGGCGTCAGCCGGCGCGTCGCTCTTCGAGCAACTCGACCGACCGGCGCTGCGACCGCTGCCCAGTCATCGGTACGAGCTGGCGACGTGGAAGCCGTGTCGCGTGAACATCGACTATCACGTCGAGGTCGATCACAACTGGTACAGCGTGCCGTACCAGCTCGTCCACGCACAGGTCGAGGCGCGCGACGACGTCCACGACCGTCGAAGTCTTCTTCAAGGGCCGGCGCGTCGCGTCGCACGCGCGGCTGACCGGCCGCGGTCGCTTCTCCACCCAAGTCGGCGCACATGCCGCGCGCGCATCGGGCGCACGCGGAATGGACGCCGTCGCGCCTCATCGGCTGGGCCGAACAGACGGGCGCCGCGACCGGCCGGCTCGTCGCCGGCATCCTCGAACGCCGGCCGCACCCGGAGCAGGGCTATCGCGCGTGTCTGGGGCTGATGCGCCTGGGCCGGACGCACGGGATGGATCGCCTCGACGCGGCGTGTGCGCGCGCCGAGCGCCTGCGCTCCTACCGCTATCGCACCGTCGAGCACATTCTCACGCACCAGCAGGATCGGCTCCCGCTCGACGAGCCCGCGCCTGCGCGACCGACGCTGACGCACGAGAACCTGCGCGGCGCCGACTACTACGAGGAGGCTTATGCTGACACACCCGACGATCGACAAACTCCACGCCCTCCACCTGACGGCGATGGCCGCGGCCTTTGAACAACAACGCGAGCTCCAGCCAGCACGCCGAGCTGAGTTTTGATGACCGCCTCGGCTTGCTCGTCGATACGGAATGGACCGCCCGCGAGTCCCGGAAACTGGCCCAGCGCTTACGTCATGCGAAGCTGCGCTATCCGGCGTCGCTCGAAGACGTCGATTTCAGCACGCCGCGCGGCCTCTCGCGCGACGTCGTCCTGAGCCTCGGCACCGGCGGCGTGGATCCGCGATCACCACCACCTGCTCATCACCGGGCCGACCGGCATCGGCAAGTCCTGGCTCGCGTCGGCGTTTGTGCAAAGTGCGTGTCGCCACGGTTTCAGCGCGACGTACGTCCGAGCGCCGCGGCTGCTGCACGACCTCGCCGTCAGTCGCGGCGACGGCTCGTACGGCCGACTGCTCGCGAAACTCGCCAAGCTCGATCTGCTCGCCATCGACGATTGGCTGCTCGCGCCGCTCACCGACGCCGAACGGCGCGATCTGCTCGAGGTCCTCGAAGATCGCAGCGAACGGACGTCGACGCTGATTGCCAGCCAGCTGCCGCCGACGGCCTGGCACGCCGCCATCGGCGAACCCAGCGTCGCCGATGCGATCTGCGATCGGCTGATCCATCACGCGCATCGGCTCACGCTGAAAGGGCCGACGATGCGCGACCCAGGCACGCGACGCGGACCCAAGGGGAAGGCATGAACTCGACCTCGAGCGATGTCCGAGGGGATATCACGGGTCGACCTCGTGTCCGATCGGCGGTCCTGGGGCATCCTGAGCGGTCGCTGATCGCCGGACCGGCCTATGGATCGTGCCGGACCCATGGAAAACGCCGAGATCGCGTTTCCCACAGGTCCTTGGACGGCGCGAAGAACGCGCCGCCCACAACGCTCCACAGGCCCTCATGCTCGGGTGCGCGAACGATCAAGAACCAGTAAGATGACGTCCCCGATGACAGGAGGGCCCTGCATGCGCTGACCTTCGCGTCGCTTCGCTCCGAGCGTGATCAGCTTGCCCGGAATGGGCGATCACGATGACCGGACTGAGCGATCACGATGGCCGGAATGCGCAGTTGGGGCAGAATGACCTCCAGGGAGGCCATCGAAGATGGCGGGGGCCGTGCCGCAACACCCGGGGATCTACCACATTCTGCACGTCGACCGCCTTGCTTCCGTGTTGGAGTCCGATTGCCTGTGGTGCGACGGGGAGATGGCCAAGAAGGCCGGTTCGGGCACCGTGATCGGAATGTCGAACATCAAGCGGCGGCGGCTGGAAGAACTGACCCTCGCGTCGCATCCGGGCCTGTTCGTGGGCCAGTGCGTGCCCTTCTACTTCTGTCCGCGATCCGTGATGCTGTACTTGATCTCGCAACGAAACCACCCAGAACTGTCGTACAAGGGCGGTGAAGGGCCGATCCTTCACCTCGAGTCGGATTTGCATGAGGCTGTCGAGTGGGCGACGCAAGCGGGCCGGCGTTGGGCCTTCACGTTGTCCAATGCTGGCTCGACCTATTTCGAGGACCGGAACGCCCTCAACGCCCTTCATGAGGTAGATTGGGCCGCAGTCGCAGCCAGAAAGTGGTCCGGCCCAGGCGTGCCATCCTCTGTCAAGGACGGTAAGCAGGCCGAGTTTCTGGTTGAGGGGCACTTCCCGTGGACACTGATTCGGCGCATTGGCGTTTGCTCGCAAGAGGTCGGCCAGATGGTCATGTCGATACTCGACGGCCATTCGCACCGGCCCCCGGTCGAGATCACGAAGGACTGGTACTATGGCGCCTGAAAGAGCCCCGATGATCGACTTCCGAACCGGAGACATCCTGCGCACCGGGGCCGAAGCTTTGGTCAACACGGTGAACTGCGTCGGCATCATGGGGCGCGGAGTCGCGCTCCAGTTCAAGAATGCCTTTCCTGGGAACTTCAGGGCCTACAAGGCAGCTTGCGACCGTGAGGAAGTTCAGCCGGGACGGATGTTCGTTTACGAAACCGGCTTCGTCGATAACCCGAAGTTCATCATCAACTTCCCGACAAAGCGCCACTGGAAGGGCAAGAGCCGGATTGAAGACATTGCGTCGGGGCTTCGAGCTTTGGTCGAGGTGGTGCGGGAACACAAGATCCGTTCGATTGCCCTACCGCCTCTCGGTAGCGGACTTGGCGGGCTGCACTGGCCTGATGTGAAGGCACGGATCGAGACGACCGCACAAGAACTCCCTAACGTTCAGTTCATCGTTTTTGAACCGCGCGATCCGAATGTCGATCCTGTGAAGTTGAAGTCGGAGAGCCCGCCGTCGATGACACCCGGACGTGCTGCCCTCGTGGGACTTATCAAACAGTACTTGGACGGGCTAATGGATCCGTCCATCTCGTTGCTTGAAGTTCACAAACTGCTGTACTTCATGCAGGAGGTCGGACAACCGTTGAGGCTGCGCTATGTCAAAGCTGCCTACGGTCCATATGCAGAGAACCTTCGCCACTTACTCACCGCGATCGATGGCTATTTTGTAGCCGGGTACGGAGACGGCGGTGAGGCACCCGATAAGGAGCTCAGTCTGGTGCCTGGCGCCGTCGAGGACAGCGAAGCGTTTCTAGGCGACCACGTAGATGTGAAGGAACGCTTCGCGAAGGTTGCGCGGCTGGTCAGTGGATTCGAAACGCCATTCGGGCTCGAGTTGCTGGCGACTGTTCACTGGGTGGTCAAGCACGACAAAGCCGCAACTCCCGACGCCATCGAAAGGGCGGTTTACGCTTGGGCTGACCGGAAGGCGCAGTTCAGTCGCAGGCAAGTCTCCGTGGCCTACCAAGTGCTACATCAACAAGGCTGGCTAACAGAAGAGGGCCAGGAAGCACACTAGAAGCCTTAACCGCGCGCTGTTCACAGTGTGTCGGACCGAGCCTGATTTATCGGATCGCCCGGAGTCCGTACGTTACAGCTTGATCACACGTCTTTGCCACGACCAAGAGCGCCTTCAAGCGACTTGAGCGTTTCAGGGAAAGTGGTGACAAGAACGACGCGGAGTCTGTTGCGCGCGTCCTGAGTTGCTCCGAACGACCCTCCCTTTCCCCCGAACCGGTCCATTCGAGCCATCTCTTCAAAGTGATAGTTCACTCGACTGACCAGCACGTAGGTTTGCTGAACGGCTAGGCGCACGTCTTCCGGTAGCGCCGCCAGCGCATTGGTAGCGATTGCCCTCTCCAGCTGGGCCGTAGCCAACGGCGGGAAGCCCTCGGTCGGATTCCCAGAAACGGCGATGCGGTTGTAGTCCAGCTCGGCGAGAAGCGCCTCCAGGGGGCCTGTTTCGTTTGCGTCCTTGCGGCTCGCACCAAGACGTCAGGACGATCTCGCACCGTTTGGAACCACGCGTCTCGATGGATTCGCAACTCCTCCGGCGTGAAGCTCCGTCCCATATTGCTCCGGCTTTCGATTTCGGCGTGGCAGTCGAGACAAACAGGCATTCCGTTTTCGTAGGTTCCTTCCCCACCTTCCGCTTCTGGTTGAATGTGGTGGATCTGCATACGTTGGCCGCACCACCGCAGACAAAGGCAACAATGTCGCTTCGATGCAGCGAGGAGACGCGCCGCTACCGCTTCAGCAAAAACGAGCCATCCCGAGATTCTATTTAGACAAGAGCGACAAGAGACCATCAACGTGGGCTAACAGCATGTCCTTTCGTTTGAGTGTGAGCTTGAACACGGTGGAAGTAGAGAAATGACGGTCGTGTGCGTGGCGACCTCAAGCGTATTTATCAAGGCGCGTCAACGCGCTGGCGGCGATTCGCCTGGGAATCCTTTCCCGCAGTGCAGCGATCTGCTTGGCGTGGCAGTCACGGAGCCGTTTCATGCTTCCGCACGGACACGGCCAGTGCCCCTTGGCTTTCTTGCTGGCGAGTCTATGATCGAAGGGCCGACGAACTCACAGTTGACGAGATCGAGCGAATCGCCATCTGATCGGCGGCTTGTCATGTGCTCCGCTATTGAGAGACCGCTATTGAGAGACTGACAGGTAGTTAGCCTTGGTCTGGAAGGATTTGGAACACACCGTCCGGATGCCGTGTAAGCCATGCAACAGCGGCTGGCTGGGAGGTCAGCAAGCACCGCCCGTATTGCGTGTACACGGAGGAAAGCAGCGCACTCTCGATGTCTACGTCTGGCGGTTTTGGACGACGTCAACGGTTTTTCGGCACTCCACTTGTCCCTGAAATTGTCCCTGCGCCCGGCCAGGCAGAGCCAATTTCAGCCAACGCCAGCCAACACGCTGACGTCTGTAAGGTCTTGTGATTTCAAGTATTTGCGCGGAAAAACAGAAAGGCCGAGAAGCTGAGGGCGCGTCTTAGCAAGCCCGCCTTCAGGCACTTGGGTGATCTCCGCTCTGCGCAGGAGGGTAAGGTTCATTCCGGAGACATAGGTGACACTCGCTCCTTCCGCCAGGAGGAAGCCATGCCCGTGGAAGGAGTGTCTCGTGATCGAGGAGCGCTTGCAAACCATCTGATCCCGTCAGGGCGCAGGTTGAAGCACAAGCCCAGCGGCCGTTTACAAATCAGGCGCAAGAAACGTGCCCAGTCCGTCCATGGACGCCGGTACCACTACATGTTGGGGCCTAATGCGTCAGATACTTGACAACCCTGTAATCTGTAGTACTTTGAGGACAGTGCCAGCCTGAGCGGTGTGGGTCCCTTGACCGACGTCGCGGAGTTCAAGCTGTTGTCGGCGACTGATCGGCGGGGTGTAAGAAAGACCCGTGAGCGGGTGCAACCACTCACGGGTCGGGGTTGGGACTGCTGAACCCTACTTACACGGTTCAGGGCCCCTCGCTAGATTTTGGCCCTCGAATCCGCCAACAACTCAGCGGTCGCTTGGAGGACCCGACGCGCGTCATGCGCTCGGGGTTCGTGCCCAGTACGGATCTCTCGTCCGTTTCCTCGGCGGAGCCTCGGTTCATCAAACGGCTATAGGCCGTTACTTCTCTGTGAGTTAGGAAGACCTTCAACCGGCCAGTCAGCCGGGAATCAAGCCGCCCTGCCGGTGGGGAGCCTCCAGCTCCTCACTGTTCACCGAGCAAGTGCACGAGCCAGCGCTAGCTGTTTGTAACCTGTCTGACGGTGCATTTGCAATTTTTTTTGTAACAAATCTGTTCAGGAGAACGAGCATGCAGCTGTTCCTTGTTAGTTACGACTTGCACAAGCCGGAGAAGGACTACCCGAAACTCATCGAGGCCCTGAAGAACTCGGGGGCGATCAAGGTCCTGTACTCCGAGTGGCTCGTGCGCTTCAGCAGCACGACGCCGAAAGGCGTCGCCGATTACTTCCTCGGCTTCATGGACCGCGACGACAGCATCTTCGTCTGCGAGGTCCCCTCGAACTACGCGTACCGGGGTCTGCTTGCCGATCCCGCGGCTGCTTGATTCTTCCAAAGTGCTGGCGGCCCATTGCCGCCAGCACATCTTCCCTTTTGAGGTCTGACATGAGGATTCAACTCAGCGATAGCGAGGCCGGGCGCATCAGGAAATCGGTGCGTGGCCATGGCGGCTTCCAGTCCCTCCTGCGTCGACTGCAACGACAGATCGGCGACAACAACATCCTCGAGGTGTCGGACGGCGACACCGAGAGGATCGTCAAGTATTTCTTCACCTACGGTCAGGGTGGGTTCCAGGACCGCACGAAGCCCATCGCGACACGTTGAGTACCATGCCGCCCGCCCGCAGGCGTCGGCAACCTGCGGGCGGCGGTGTTCGCTTCACGGGCCTGCGCAGGTACTTGATAAAGTCCTCGACGAGCATCCGGAACACCCCAAGATAAGTAGTATCTTGACGGGAAAGCCCCGCGCCGCCGGGATGTCGCGGCGGCGACGATGCAGGGAGCCCGGACTGTCCGACGCGACCTGCGCGGATCAGTGGGCCAAACCGGCGTCAGGAGGGAATCTGGCTTTGAAGTACTTGAACTTGTACTCAGGCATCGTCGTGTCCTTTCGGCGCCTGGGCCGAGCGCGGTTGCGCTGACGTGTTTCAGCAGGTCACACCGGGTCGCCGTTGTACTTCAGTGCTTTGGCGAGACGCTTGAGTTCGGCGTCGTTCGGAACGAGGCCGTTACGTTCGATGTAGACGAAGCGCAGGCGCGGGATACCGGCCGCGTCGAACACTTCGCGCGCCGTGCGATCTTGTTCGATGCGCACGAACTTGCAGTAGACCACGTTGCCAGCCTACGCAGCTTCAGCTGCAATCGAGTTGCAACGAATTGTCCAGCTCCGTTGGTTTAAGCGTGGATGCGTCTGTCCACTAGGTCAGCTGACTCGCTGACTTCTATGCTTGCTCTGCCTATCGAGCGATGTTCAAGGCGCCATCGCGTCAGCGCCGGGCCTGGAGCAGTTAGCCTCCAGCGCGGTTGCGTTCTTCCGCAATGGCATCGATCCAGAGCCTGATCGTTAGGTCGTGCGCTTCAGGTAGACCGCTGGCGTAAGGGCGCAACTCCTCACGGTAGCGACTCTCGAGGAGCTCGAGATCCAAGTTGAGCGATTTCGCCAGGTGCTTCACATCCTCAACGTCCTTGCCAGCGTTTCGCGTGACCTTGCTCAGCGCGAGGTCGTACGGATCGAGAACGAACAGACGTAATTGCTTGAACTCGCCAGCAAACACTTCGACGAGTCGTTCCTCGTACTTGTACGGGACTGTTGCTACGGTCACCACCTGAAGGTAAACCCTGTACTTGCGGTGCAGTGCACTGCCAAGGCCGGCCGTGTCGGCGAGCATCATCCTGCCCTGCCCTACAGAGAGGTCCCGGCGTTCATCTACGCTTTCCGCGAGTTCAAGACGAGCGAGGCGATCAAGTTGGCGTTCGAGTTTCTGATTCTCACGGCCGCGCGGACGAGCGAGGTGCTCGAGACCCGTTGGGAAGAGATTGACCACGAGGCGAAGACGTGGATTGTTCCCGGCAGTCGTATCAAGGCGGGGCGTGAACATAGGGTACCCCTCTCGGAGCGATGCCTCGAACTTCTGGAGGCGGCCAAGGCCATCGCTGACAGCGGCCCGTTTGTCTTTCCGGGACGCTCGCCGAAGGCGCCGCTCTCGAACATGGCGTTCCTCATGCTTCTGCGCCGAATGCAGCGGGAGGACATCACCGCGCACGGGTTCCGCAGCTCATTTCGTGACTGGGCCGCGGAGATGAAGGCGACCACCCCACGCACAGTCGTCGAGTCGGCCCTCGCCCATGTCGTGAAGGACAAGACGGAGGCGGCGTATTTCAGGAGCGACCTATTCGAGCTAAGACGCGACCTAATGAGCGCCTGGGAGAAGTTCGCGACGACGAAGCCGGCAACGGCAGGGAAGGTTGTGCAGATTCGAGCGTGAGTTGACTCTGCTCGAATTGTTGACAATGAGTCGGACGGAGTGGTGTGATTTTGGCAAGGCGTGGCGCCGCATCGTGAAGTTATGCGACCTGTTGCCACCGTCGGCACCGCCGATCACGGGGATCCGTTCCTTCGATTTGCCGTTAAGCGACGCGGTCTCGACTGGAAATCATCTTCGGACCATCAGGAGCGCGAGTAATCATCACCGTTGCGGTACTCGCCTTCATCGTGTGCTGCGCACGAATGAATGTCTCAACGCGGAGTGTATTGGCTTTGTACGAGTGGCTGTGCTCGCTTTGAGCTGAAGTCGGAGCGGTGAATCTTTAAGCATCAGTACGGCCATCCAGAGCGAGCAGAACGGTCTCAATCACGCCAGTTCGGCGGCACCTTCGAATCTGGGTGCCAGACGGCTCTTCAGCACCCGCCGTACGGTGCAAGGCCGGCGTACCGTCCCAGCCAAACGTTCTCTCACTTCAGTGTTGCGTTTGCCTGATCGAAAGCCGCCCGGAAGTCCGCCACTGATCTGGCCCCTGAAAAAGCGCGCACGATCCGTACGGAATCTGCTGAGGCAGCCACGCCAACTAGAAATGTCGGCGTGCCGTTGATCCCCAATCGCCTGGCGTCCAAGACATCCTGTCTGACTCGCGCTTCGGCTTCACTGCTGCTCATACACGCCCCAAACTCGTTCGCGTCCAGTCGGGCCGACGCCGCGGCTTTCTTCACGCTTGACTCATCCACGAGGGGTCGCAAGAACAACTCGTCATGCACCTTCCAGAATGCAGACTGTCGCTGCGCACACTCCGCGCCTTTGGCAGCTGGTACGGCGAGATTGTGCAGATTCTCAAGAGGCAAGTGCTTGAAAGCGAACCGAACCTTTCCCGTGTCGATGTATTCGCGTTCTAGCCCAGGAAGGATGTTTTTGCTGAACGCCCGACAATAGGGACATTGAAAGTCAGAGTACTCAATCACCACGAGACGAGCGTTCTCGCTGCCCTTGATAGGTGTGTCCTTTATTGACTGGAGGCCAGCTGGGACCGGCAGTTCTGGCAGCGGTTTGGCGGGTGACGCCAGAAGCCCGAACCAATCATACTTTGCCCCTGTTGCAATCAAGATGGCGACAAGGGCGATGCCAAGGACTGCGTTCACGGCTACGCCAAACAGTTGCAACCAACGTTTTGGAGGTTTTTCACTCACGGTTCACGCTCCCGGGAATTGCCTGCGCTGGTCAAACAACGTCGCTGACTTTCGACTCTATGTCTGCACCCTGAGCCCGATCGTCGCCGAAGGGCCGGCATGCCGCCAAGCACTGAGGGCGACGACGCTCAATGCGATCGTGATCAAAACGGCTGCGGCAGCAAGAACCAGCACATTGCCTGGAAGGGCTATCGGAGTCAGAACCGACCGAATCCAGGACAGCGTCCATAGCGCCAATGGAATTGATGCCAGCGCTCCAGGAATCACGAACGTACCGAATCGGCGCACACAGTCCACGCACACGCGACGGCGTGTTGCTCCCAACGCGAGGCGGATTCCGATGTCTCGTTGTCTCGTGCGGATGGCGTAGTCGACCACAAGATACACGCCCATTAAGCCAATCAAGAATGACGACAGAGCAATTACTGCGGCGCCCGCAACATAGAGGCGTTGGCTGGAGAAGGCCAAGTCGACAACAGATTCAAGCGGCGCGACTCGATCCATAGGCTGGTCAGCGTCGAGAGCTGCGATGCGTGGCGCCACCGCGCTAAGTTCGGCGGCGCTTCCGATCTGCACTAACAGACAAAACCGAACTGAAGGATCTTGTTGCCACGGCACGTACATCATGGGCGTCACTCGATCCTGGTTCGTCCACCAATTGACGTCCTCGGTCACGCCCACGATCTCCCGCCGACCGTGAAATGATATGTGTTCCCCGACAACGTCAGGCCTTCCAAACGCGCGCTGAGCAAACGTCATCGACACGACGGCAACCGGTGGTGCTGCCTTTGTGTCTTGCGAACCAAGCAGCCGTCCTTGAAGCAGGCGGACGCGCATTACTTCAAAGAACCCCCGGTCAACGTGATAACCAAACGACCGCATTTCGCGGCCCCCGACCGCTCCTTTCGGGAGGCCCACATTAAACGTGGGAATCGCCGGACCGAGCAGTGGAGTTTCGCTGCTGGCTCCGACATTGATCACGCCGGGAATGTTCTTGGCATGAGCCAACAAGCGGTCTTCTGAATCAATCACATGTGACTCGTCCGTCGCGACACGGTCGACTATCCACATGTCGGCCGCTATCACGTCGGAGCGGACCAAGTGAACGTTCTCATGACGGAAGGCAGCTACGCCACTCCACAATGCTGACGCGGGCACGCTAATCGCAATCATGATTCCGATGTCAATCGCAAGAATGATCCGCTGAGCGCGGTCCCTCGCGGAACCACCTGCTCTGCCCGCTAGGAGAGACACCCCTGATTCCTTCGTTAACTGCCGACCAACTTGCCGGGCAGTGAGCGCGCCCACAGCTGTCACGAGAATCACGAACGCCATGGTGACGCCCGCGAGCGCCAGAATAGGCAGACTGACCACTCCCCACGGCACCGGAGGCAACAAATGCACTAGTAGTTTTCGTGCGCCGATGAAGCCGAATGACGCGGCTGCGCCTGCACCAGCCCCTAGCATGACCGTCTCAAGTACAGGTGTGCTCCATAGCAGCCACCCTCTGGCGCCCAGGGCGATTTTGACGGAAAGTTCTTCAATTGAATCGGCTTGACGCAACAACACAACCGCGGCAACGGTTGAAAGGGCGATCGCGAGCAATAGGAAACTTAGGCCGGCGAGAAGGACGTACGTTCCGGCTCGCTGCCCCAACATTGCTTGACGCAAGGGCAGCAGGAGGAATCTTCCGCTCGCGGGACGAGTACCGTCGCTTTCATTCAAATAGGCTGTAGCTGTTCCTGGCGTTTGATCGCGGCGGAGCCGTCCGATCACCGTATACTGCATCGCGCGTCCCTCAATGCCGGTGATCTGTGAAGGCCTTTGCATCATTAGAATGCCGAGGTCATCTAGTTCGCCTGAGACACCGGTTAGCTGTTGGACCGGCGCGACGAAATCCTTCGGCATCACACCTACAACTGTCGAAGCGATACCGTTGATCCGTAAGGCAGCACCCGAGAGATCGCTGCGACTATTGAACAGCTTGATCCAAAGCTCGTAGCTGATCACCACAACAGGTTCTTGCGACTGGGCATCAGCAAATGTCAATGGTCGCCCTATCGTCGGGTAGATACCGATGAGGTCGAAAAAGTTCGGTGTGATGAAGCCACCGGGAACGCGGCGAACTTGACCGTCGTGTTGCACATCCAGCCATGCCCGACGGCTCGCCGGCCATCGCTCGATTGACGCAACCTCCGCAAAGAGCGAGGGAAGCTCGCGCAAACGGAGCAATTCACTATCGGTGAGAAACGAGCGTTGGCCCTGGGTGTTATCCACCACCACCGGCACTACGAGTTCTTGGGCGTCGCGATAAGGCAGAGGCTGCCAAAACGCCGAATAGAGCAATGTACAAACCGCGAGGTTGAGGCCAACTCCGATGACCACGGCCACAGAGCTGGCCAGTAGACCAAAGGGCTTCCGGCGTATTCCTCGCAAGGCCCCCCGCATTTCACTTCTCCAGCCGACCGACACCAGGGGAAACATCTTGAACATTTGGCGGACTGATCAGCGAATCGGGTTCTCGGTCAAACTGGAACGGGTTTGCAGGGTATCTTGCCGGTCTCGAAACGAGGTAGTCCGTAAGAGCCTCGAGGTCGGTGGCTGCAACAGGGCCATTCACCATCATCTGAAGACGACCGTCCAAGGTCAAGATGCCGACTGGAACGCCCTCCAAACCCGTGATCCTCATGAACTCTGAGGGATCTCGCATCACGAGCATTCGAACGCGCGCCCCTGCGGCGAGTGCCTGAGTGGACACGAACTGAGCGCCTGTGTGAGGACGGTCGACTACTATCCACAGTTCCTGGTGCGGCTCCCAATGGAGCTTTGCAAGATACGCGCTCCACGGCTTCACAGAGTCATGACTCTTCCGGGAGTCCGCCCCCAGAACAATCGCGAGGATCTGCCGAACATCCGTGCTCGTCGGTCTATCTCCTGCCTCATCGAGATACAGCCGTTTCGCCTCAGCGATTGACGGAAGATCAAGAGCCCGAATGTCCGTGGCAACTGCCTGGCGATATGAGAGTGCCTGCTGTAACAGGTTGCTGCGTGCCGAGACCGAGCCGGCGGTACGCCACCCGAGGACGAGCGCCATCGCCAATAGCACCGCTGAACGAAGAACCTTCATAAGTCGCTCCTGGTTGACGCCGGCACAAATGAGGCGAGGGGCCGGCGGCCCCCCGCCCTCGTATCAGCGCGAAACTGGTCTGGCCTTCTGAGTCGAACCCGGCCAGCCAAGGATTGCGCTCAGATCTAAATCGGCGGACCGGGGTCTTTTTCGCACGCCTGGGTGCAGCACAATTCGTAGCCGCTCTCGGAGCAGTTCGAATCAAAAGCGCACGGAGTGTAGCGGTCCAGGGTACTGACACCGGTTCGGTTTGACAGGCGTTGACTCATTGCCGCAGCAGTTGTACGTGGTCTCTTCCGCTGTGGCTCTTGCGGCAAATGTCATCGTGAGGAGCATTACCGCCCACAGAATGTGTCGAGTGGTTCGCAGTTTCATGGCTTAGATTGGCCCTCCGCCGCCGCCTTCGTCGTCAGCCTTGCAGGCATTCACACAGCAAATTGTGTCCACTACACCGGTGCAGTCGCTGTTCACGGTGCAGCCCTTCTTGGCCGTGTCGACGTAACGACAGCTGATGTCACCCGAGTTGTGCCCGCAGCAGTTGACGGTTGCCGGATCATCCGCTCTTGCTGCGGTGGCGTATAACGTGGATGCCACAATCACCAGCATCGCCAAGCTAAGTCTGTTTCTGGCTATCTTCATTCGTCCCTCCTTATTGCATTGCTTCACACTACTGACGCGTCAGGAACTCTTTCAGGTCGTCCAACTTCGTTGCACTAAACGTGGCGACCACGCGTTGTCGGCTGTCAAGCACGGCTATCATTGGTGTTCCTAGAAGCCCGGTTCTAGAGAGAAACACCGTTACGTCGCGCACCTGAGCTTCCAAGAGGTTTTGCGGCACGCTCGCCTGCGCTGCGCAAGCTCCAAAAGTCGATGGCATGTTCTGGCCTTGAACCGACACAAAGGCCCAGGCGAGATCGTCGTTCCACTTGTTATCGTGAAGAAAACTGCACAGGGCCGGAAGTACCTTCCTACACACTGGGCACTCGTCGCTCGTCAACACGATGGTTTGAAGGCGAAATGCTTGCGGCACCGGTCGTGCCGAATTCATCGGACGCACCAATTGGTCAAGCTCGACAACCAGGCCATTCACCGCAATGGCCCGCGAGGCGGCTCGGCGCGCGGCCTTGAGCTCTTTCGCCGCGCCCGCTGTCGCGACCTGGCTTACCCAAAACGCTGCCGTCGCCAAGATTGCAGCGACAAACGGCGCTGACGGAAGAAGGCTGCTCAGAAATGTCGGAATCTTCGACAGCTTGCTCATGGCGAAACTATTGTCGAACTGGCACCGCTCGTCATCAATGCAACTCTTATCGGAAAACCCTTCGCAAGATCTTGTCATCGTCAAGCTCACTGTTAGGCGACGACGCAATGCGCGTATCGAGCAAGGACGTCTCGGCCTGTTGCGAAGCGGGCTGTAACCGCCGAAGGATGGCGGATAAGACGTTGTTCTGCCGCAGGAGCTGCTGCTTGCGAACAAACTCAACCACAGAAATGTGGTCCCGATAGTTTGGCGGCAGGCTGCTCTCAGCCAACAAGAGCCGCATGGTCCTCTCGTCTTCAACCTCGAGCAGATCTTCGTAGCGGCACTTTGATGTCGGCATCAAACAAACGACGCGTAGCATGCGGGCGAATCTCAGAGCCGCACGCCCGCGGCAGCCGGCCAGTCGACATCTCGCGTGCAAAACGCCTGTTGTCACGAACAACGCCTGTGCCCACTGTGAGCATGTTCGAGGATCATGATTCAGCTTGGTCACACGGATGATTGCATCCGCCAATCGGTCCGAGGCATAGGACCGCACGTTGGATTCACCAGAAGAGCGACAGGAGTGCTCCATAACAGTGAGCCTCTAGGTCCTTGCGTGGCTGTCAATGCTCGCGGGTCGCCTCCACGAAACGATAACGTCCCTGAAGCCCGCGGGCTCTTTCGGCTTGTGCAATGCATCTGCCAAGAAACAGAGCAGCGGCGTTATTGAACCGTGAGTTTTGAAATAGTCCGGCATGGGCAATGCTTTCCCCAGCCACCGGGCGGGAATGCCCCACAATTGCTAAATCGGCAGAATTTCCTTGACGCGGCCACGGTAGGCAATCGGGGTCATCAGGCGTACCTGCGGGGAGCCGTGGGCAGTTCGCCCGAAACTTGAAGGCTAGCGATCGCCTAGGCGGCGAACGTGGATTTGAACGGAACTTGGCCGTTGACAGATCAGTTCTCTGGGGCCTCCCCGCTTGCGCAAGCATTCACGCAACAGACGGGATATTGCATCGTGCAATCGACTTCCGACCCGCACGTCCCCCAGCTATCCACGTATCGGCATTGTCCGACTGTTTCGTCGCTGCCGCAGCAGTCGCGGCCAGTCTGGTTTGCGTTCGCCTTTGCTGCGAACAAGGCGGTCGCGAACACAATCGCCCATAGAACCCGACGGAAGATTCCAAGCCTCATGATGGTCGCCTCGGTCTTCGTGGTCGCTCCTTCCAGGTGGGAGCATTCACCTCGCCTGCGGGGATCCGTCGGTTGTGCAAGCGAGCGCGCAGCAGACCGGATAGTCGCCGAAGCAGTTGACGTCAAATTCGCACACCACTTGGCGATCCAGGTACCGGCACGTTCCAACACTTGAATCGGTACCACAGCAGTTGTAATCAGTCTGGCTTGCCTTTGCCTTTGCTGCGAACACGACCGTAGCAAGGATTACCGCCCAAAGGGCTCGATGTATGGCCCGCAGTCTCATCGCTAACCTCCGTCAGAGCGCCACCGTCGCTTGTTGCACGCGAGGCAGCTTGTGCATTTCAATGATCCTGGCCAAGAACGCTATCGGATTCTTCATCTGATCTCTGGGGATCCCTCGATCCTGCAAGCGAGCGCGCAGCAGACCGAATAGTCGCCCTCGCACTCGTCGTCCAACTCGCAGGCAACCATCATGTCCACGTACCGGCATGTCTGGTCGCCGGATGCGCCGCAGCAACTGTAGTAATCACCTTGGCCTGCCTCTGCCTTGGCTGCGAATAGGACGGTGGCAAAGATCAGCGCCCAGATTGCCCGTCGCATAACCTGCATTCTCATGCGCTTCCTCCCTCGGTCCTGTCGTTCCTCACACGCGACGGAGCTGGAAAGCTAGAGGACGCTCGCCAATTTGGCAAAGCTGTAACAGTCTTGACTCAGAACGCCGCCACATCAATACAGCGTTCGCCGCAAAACCTGTTGCAAGATCTCGAAAAGGGGAAGATCGCTGAGGCAGCCCAGACAGGTTCGATGATCATTGTTGTCGTATTGGCATCGAGCCGGTCAGGAATTTCGTGTGTTGGGGTTTAGCGTGAGGAGTTCCTATGCCCCGCACGAAGCGAGAGAAGCGACCTGCTGATCGTCCGGCACCGGTTCCTGGCGGTCTGGACCACTTCGCGCCGGATCGGCCGATGGCGGCCGAGGAGATCAACGCGGCCGGTCGGCGGCAGAAGAAGGCGCTGCTGATGGAGCGGATGCTCGGTGGCGAGCTGAGCTATCACCTGGGCTATCCGCCGGGCGGGACCAAGCCCGAGGACACCACCAATCGCCGGAACGGCACCAGTGAGAAGCGCGTGCTGACCGACGACGGCCCGATGGCGGTTGAGATTCCGCATGATCGCGAGGGTACGTTCGAGCCGCAGTTGATTCCGAAGCATGCCCGACGACTGGCGGGCTTTGACGGTAAGGTGCTGGCCCTCTATGCGCGAGGGCTGACGGTCCGCGCCATCCAGACGTTCGTGGCCGAGATCTACAGCATCGAGGTCTCGCCAGATCTCATCGCCGAAGTCACCGACGCGGTCCTGGCCGAGGTGACGGCGTGGCAAGCGCGGCCGCTTGAGCCAATGTATCCCGTCGTGTTTTTCGATGCCCTGCGCGTGAAGATTCGTGACGATCGTGAAGATGTGGCGCCAAGCGTGGGAGCACGTCATCCCGTTCTTTTGCGTTTCCGCCTGAGGTCCGGCGGGTGATCTACGCGACGAATGCGCTCGAGAGTGTCCACGCCCGTGTCCGCAAGATCATCTAGACCCCGCGGCCACTTTCCGACCGACGAAGCGCCACCAAGCTGATTTGGCTGGCACTCCGAAACATCACGGCCGACTGGTCGAAGCCCGCCCATCACTGGCCGGCAGCCATGAACCAATTCGCGATCCTCTATGAAGACGGGTTCCTGAAAGGACCGGCGTAGAATGCCAGGGATGATACAGAACAGCCGGCCACTACAGCGGCCAAGGTCAAATCCCGCCTCACACACAAAGTTTCTGACAGCCCCTTGGCATCAGATGCCGCCAAACCCTTCTTTTCATCTGAGGTAGGATGCAGGCCTAGCAGGCCCCCTTGACTCGGCCAACGTCAAAGCGTTCACGGCAGGCGCTCATTCGGCAGGAGAGACTTCTCGATGAGCTAAGACGAGCCACTGCCCTCGCGTCCGATCTCGAAGGACTTCAGCGAACGATCGCGCTCAGGTTTCGAGAAATGGCCTCTTGTGAGGACGTCATTCTCTGTAGGTTTGCAGAAGAACGCGATGCCTACGTGAGTGCGCTGCTCAGCAGCAGCCGGCACACGACTGTCCCCGACTTCTCCATTCCCGCCCGCTCGTCGCTCGCAAAGTGGTTGAGGGTCAATGAAGAATGCCTGCCCATACCTGATGATCGCGGCGTTACTGACTTCCTCAGTTCCAAGGAACGCGAGCTGCTCGAGGAATTGTCAGTTCGTCTCTGTGTTCCGCTGATCTCTGACGGCCGACTCGTCGCGATTCTATTGCTCGCAGCCTCCAGCCGGAATTGGCACTTGGAGGCAGCCGATTCGGGCTTTCTCGTTGAATGTGGCCATCACGCGGCACTGGCTTGTGAAGCTGTCGCCCTGAGACGGGCTGCGGCGGAACGCTTGCGAACAGCTCATCGAGCCCAGCAACTCGTCGTTGCCGGCCAGCTCGCCGCGTCCGTAGCTCACGAGGTCCGGAATCCTCTCTCGGCAATTCGCTCGACCATCCAGTACGTGATCACGGGCAAGGCGGACTGGCCCCAGAAGGTCGCCTTGCTCGAGGACATTCTCTGCGAGGTTGACAGGATCGAAGCCACGGTATCTGGCATCCTGAACCTGAGCCGACCGCGCACGCTCGAGCTCAGTGACGTAGATCTGATTGAGGTGGCTACCGAGTCCACCAAGCTCGTTCAGGCCTACGCCGAAAGTCAACATGTCGTGATCGACTGTCAATTTGAAACGCCCGTTGCTGTTGTTGGCGACGCTCGTGAATTGCGACAGGTCTTCCTGAATCTCCTGCTCAATGCCTGCCAAGCGATGGCGACAGGCGGTCACGTGCGAATGTCGTCAGACCTTGCTACCCGACACAATCATGGCGTCCCGGGACAGGAACGCCTTCTGTCGCCAGTATCAGTGCCGGCCTGACTTTCCCACGGCGTACGAGGCGCTGTTCGTTCGGCTGAAGTGGCAGGGCAGCAACTGGAATCGTCGATTCGTCGGGCGACGGCTCGCCGACACGAAATTCTTCCAACTTGAACGTCGCCGTGGCGTGTTGTCGTGCGTTCTCACCCCGCCCCAACGCGACAAGTCGGTACGGTTTCATGTCCGGGTAGGGAACGATCGTTCTGAGCAGGCGCCCTCGGGTGGGTTGCCCGCTTGGCTCGCGCACCCACCATTCACCGGGCGTTAGCGACTGGACGCAAACTTCAGGAAACGTCGGGGGCACGGCGCTGCGCTGAAGCCCAGACTGTGTCGTCGAATTCGACCTCGGCCTGTACCGCCGAGACAGGTTCTCCGGCCAATCGATCGAGCTCGGCTGTTCCCTCTTGGAAGACGGCGTCGTATCGAGGTGCAGGAATTGGCCGAATTCGATTGCGTGCCACAAGAGCCAGACGCTTCTCGATTTCAGCACGAGCATCAGCAATCAGCTGCGCACGCCTACGCTTCTCGCGGCCAGTCATGGGTTCGGTCTGCGGGACCGATTGCGCGGCGTCCTCGTGTCGCTGAGCGGCAGTACGAAAGTCCAGGTACTCGTTGGGCTTCGCATGCAGCATCGGAGCGGTCAGGTACACGTGGCGCAAGAGGTCGGCGGTGTCCGTGCCATGTTGTCGAAGACCCCACGAGATCGCGCGGCATACTTCGGACGGCAGTTCTGACTCCAGGCGACGGGCCACAGGTATCCCATCACCTGGATCTAGCCTGTATCGAACGCTGTCGTCTGCGAAGCGCAGCGAATCAGTTTGCGCTCAGCTCCAATCGCTACCGCCGCCGGCTCAACCCTCTCGAAGGCTGCGCTGCTCCACGGACCGAAATGGAAAAACCGCCAGTCCGTGCCGGAAAAAGTGTCGCCACTGTGCCGCTCAGCGTGGGCCAGATCAGCGAGGTAGGCGTACTTCAGCAGATGGATGGGACCGAGCTCCCGCTGCCTAAAATCGTCTGAGGAGGCGGCGATCGCTAGTGCGTATTGGTAAAGCCGATCAAGTCTGTGGATATCGGTCACTTGGTGCAGGCAAACGAGGCACGAGGATACATCGTCATCCTAGCCTGTGCTTCAACGAAACAACGGCCCTTGCTAGGGAAGGACGTTCTCAATCAATTCTCGGCTGTTGCCGACAGAAGCATCTGAAGCAACTCTTGTTCGGTCACCACTTGATCGCCGAGGCTAAGAAAAATGGGGGCTAAATCGTGGGTTAAACGCGAACAATCAACAAGAATATAGCCAAACTGACTGGAATGGCGGAGGGTGGGATTCGAACCGGCGACACACTTCAGAGACTCATGTCCTGCGTCTCGAAGTGGTCGCGACCGCGTGCAGGAGTTGGTTGGGCCTATCGCCGCCAGAAGGCGGGACGAAGCGCGGACATCCACATCAAGAACTATGGCGTACCTTCAGCAACTATCTGGTCAGGGACGAGCACAACTGCAGCCCTGTCGGACAGAACCCCCCGGTACTTTGCCTTGACCTCTTCGCTCTTGAACTTGTTCTGCTTGGCAATGCGGACACCGCCTTTTGACGCTCGGATTTCCGAGTGAGCGTACAGGTCATCGAAGGGAACATGCGTGGACGCAAACTGATACTCAACGCCGCCTGGCGAGGCAATTCCAGCAGGCACGTCCGCTGTCGCCACTTGGACAACGTACCAATCGCGATATAGCTGGGGGACGAATCCCGCTGGATTCTGGGGGTCTGCAGCCGAATCCCAGCGCGCGTAGTCAGGCTGTGCGTACTTACTGCGAACGACGGACATGTTGTGAAGATCTGTCCATCCAGTCGTCAGGACTCGATACTTTCCAGGTGCATATTGATCGACGTCTTCTGGATGAAAACGGCGATAGAGGACTTCGGCCGGATCGAAAATCGGATCGATATTCGGCCTTTCGCCTTTTAACATCTCAAGAGGGCGCTCGATTTCCTCAAGCGAGGTGGGCACGGATCTGATCGAGAATTAGTGGCAGCGAGCGAAGCGCGAACCGCTTCACTTCTGGGACGTTGTGGCTGTCGCTATTCAACAGCAACATCGCGCCTGTGTTGAGGATCTCCACGTTCGAGTACTTCTCGCCGGTTGTGAAGTAGAGCACGACTCTTGCGTCCGCCGCGACAACTCGCTTCGGCACCATGGCTCCCCCGCTTAGCCGTGTAAGGACAGTTCTCGTGTTGGCCGTTGCTCTTGTGCTTGGTCGCTTTCCGCGGAGGACATCCCACTCTCCGCCGTCGATTCGGTCAAGCTTCTCGAAGAACTGCTCAAGGCGACGGTCCCGAAGCCTCATCGACGCAGCCAATGATCGCTGCGCTCCGGTTGACCAATACTGGGCCACCGATAGAGGGACGTCGGGATAGAACGATGGAATGGCCGAGCGGAACGCGACCCGCGACATGGTCGCAGCCGAAACGTTTGCCGAGGCCGCCATGGTCCTCTCGCTCACGATGATGCAGCTTGTGTCCACGATCCCGAGGAATTGCGGGATTGAGGTGGCCTTCAGAGAGCTCTCGGAGGCAGCAGCTTGGTCGACGAGCGGGCCTGGGCTCATGACCAAGTAACTGCCAGTCAGGAAGTGACCTGAGCCCGCCACTTTGATTTTTCGCGCAGCGATCGTGCCTCCGTACTCTGAGTTCACATCAGCGGAACTCGCAATCGGACGAACGAGGTCTACGCTTGTCGCTGCCATATGTTGTGCATCTCTGGTGTCGTTAGTTCCGCAAACCCACGCACGATCCACTCGTGGCCGAGGTCAAGAAACTTCAAAGCTCCGTCGAGGCCCTTGCCCAGCGGTTTGCCGCGAGCCGTGAGAGTCACCACAAATATCTCCGTTTCCTTGGCACCCTCACCTCGGTACGCGGGCTGTAGCGAGAAATGAAGTCGGCCGACAAAAGCCTTACCTTCTCGAATGACGTAGCGCCAGGACAACGTCGCGTCCTCTATCCGAGGAAGAAAAGCTCTGTCGAACTCTTTCCAACCAACGAAGATTCGTGAGAGGTCCGCGTGCGAGGTCCACCCGTGTCCTGCGACGATGTGATTGACGTACGTAACTTCACATTGTACCGGCTTCATTTCGCCGACGTTGTTCTTTTCGAAGAATGCTTGAACCAGTTCGAATCTTCTTGAAATGGTTTACGGATGTGCTCGTAAGTCGGGTAAGGGTCTGAGGTATTCGCTCGTCGCCAGTTGCGGGCCACACGATTGTTTTGGATCTGGAGTAGTTCAGTCTCACGCTCGTTCAAGAACCATGAGCGAAGCGGCGGCGTCGGAACCGGTTCAAACTGGAAAGTTGGACCAAGCTGCCGGCGAGGCTCGGTCTCACGCTCTATGGGCGTGTCTAGGGGTGGTTGATCCACCGTCTTCGGGAATCGTTTCCGTAGCTGACTCCAGAGCAGGCCGACATGTGCTGCACGGAAGGCAGAAAGAGGCTCCAACATGACGGACAAGGCCACCTCGACAACTGGCGGGTTGTCGAACTTCGGAAGCGGCGTCATGAAGGCGGCTTGAGTGTACCAGCAGGTGCCGATCGGTACAAATTGGTCACTCAACCAACAACATTACCACGGGCAGTAGTGAATTCTGTGCAGAAGCCCCGGGACGACCGACATGATGAGAGATCGAGATGTGTCGATGCCATCGTACGAGGATCTACCCGCAGGTATTAGAAAAGGCGGAGAGGGTGGGATCGGACCGGCCGGACAAGGGTTTAGAGGGACATGTCCCTCGGCTCGAGGTGGTCGCTCAGCGCGTGCCGGAGTTCGATGTTTGCAATCCGTTTGCAATTTCCCGATCTCGGAGACGAAGTCCGACGACGTGACGAAGACAGAGCCGACCCATATATTACTGGCAGACAATTGGTTACTGGCGGAGGGAGAGGGATTCGAACCCCCGGTACGGTTTCCCGTACAGCGGTTTTCAAGACCGCCGGTTTCAACCACTCACCCATCCCTCCGCGGTCGAGCCTCAGAGCGTACCACCGGGCGCCCGCCTACTCCTTCCGGAACCAGAGCAGGACGACGCCGTAGCCGACGCCAGCAGGATCGGTCGTCTTCGCCGCCTGAAACGCCATGAACCGGCCGTCGGTCGAGACCACCGGATTCGACGCCTTCCCCGCCTCGTAGTCGTTGAAGTGCGTCAACTGCACGAAGTCCTTTCCACTGCCGTCCAGCTTCAGCTTCCAGATGTCGATGTTGCCCGAGCCGTGGCGGCCGCCGAGCGTCACGACCTGCCGATCCGCTTCGACGCACGTGTACTGCCCGTCCGGGAAGATGCCCTCGACCTCGTTGTACGTGCCCGGCGCCTTCGAAAAGTTCGTCACCGCGCCGGTCGCGAGATCGATCCCCATCACCGACGCCGAGCTGTTCGGCTCGTAGCACGTGAACGTCATCTTCGTGTCGTGATCGTAGAAGTCCTGCGCCTCGAGCGTGCAGCCGCGATCCTTGCTCTGGTACACGACCTTCTTGTTGACGAGCGCCGGGACGCCGTTGGCCACCTGCACGTCAGCGACGATGAGACGCGACGCGCCCTCCGGCACCTCAGGCACCTGCGCGTGCACCTGCGAGTACGCCACCTTCATCGACGACTTCGAGATCGCCATGCCCTCGCTCATCTTCTCGTTGAACTTGATCGGCCTGGCGCCAGGCGACCGCCCGAGAAACCACAGCTCGTTGTCGCGCGTCCGGCTGACGTTGATGTTCTCGAAATGATCTGGACCGATGAGGACGTAGTCGCCCGTGACCAGATGCATGACCCGCAGGAACGCGGCGCCTGGAACGTTGCACGTGAGACACCGGATCTCGCGCGTGCGCAGATCAATCACCATCGCGTCGCCAAAGCTCTTCGCCATGAACGCGACGCGCTGGCTGTCGGGCGAGATGTCCGCGCGCTCGCCAAAATGCGTGAGCACCTCCATGTTGGCCGGCAGGCGATCGAGCTGGCTGCCGGGCAGACGCTGCGACGCCGGCGTCGTTTGGGCCGTTTGGATCAATGCCAGCGCGGCGAGAAGAAGAAAGACACGCCCCATGCCGCCGAGAGTGTACGCCACCTCACCCGGCCGGGGAGGATTCTCACACAGTGTGGAAAAGACCGCAGTCGCCTCTCCGCCCGGGCCGCATCTGGCGGCCAATCGGGCCCGCGGCGATGGCACGTCTCCTGCTGCTCAGAGGACTGGAGGACCCGGCCGCCCAGACCGGCCCGCCGGGAACGACAATGATTGCCCTCAAACAGATTCTGGTCGCCACCGACTTCAGCGAACCCTCGAATGCGGCTCTTGCCTACGGCCGGGAGCTGGCCCGAAACTTCGGCGCGACGCTGCACGTCCTGAACGTCGTCGACGATCTCGGGTCGCGCCTCGCCACCAATGGCCCCGTCTATTTCGACCTCGGTCAGCTCCAATCCGAGGTCGAAGCGTCCGCGTTGGCTCAACTGAATGCGCTGCTGTCGGACGAAGACCGCCGCGTCCTGCATGCCAAGGCCGTCGTGCTCACGTCCCCGTCGCCCGCTCACGCGATCACGAGCTACGCGCGTGATACGATGCCGCGGATCGACATGATCGTCATGGGGACGCACGGCCGGGGCGGGATGGCGCACGTCCTGATGGGCAGCGTCGCCGAGAGAGTCGTGAGAACGGCGCCCTGCCCCGTCCTCGCCGTTCGGCAGCCCGAACACGAGTTCGTGCTGCCCGACGCGCTCCAGCGCGTCGCACACGCGTGATCCCGGCGCGCTGTTGGTCCCGGACAAGCTGAACGAGTCGGCATGGTCACCCTCCGATCCAGACTGACGTCGTTTACCTACCGCGCCATGGGCGCCGCGGTCCTCGATCGCGGTGCGTACGAAGACATCGAGCACGATCCGTCCGCGACGTTCCAGTCGGCCCTGGTGGTCGTCGCGTCGAGTCTGGCCGCGGGCATCGGCGCCAGCAGCTGGCACCTCGCGCGGCCCGGCATTCTGCTTGCCGTGACTGGCGTGGCGCTCGTCACCTGGATCGCCTGGGCCGCCATGATTCTGCAGATCGGGGGGCGAAGCCTCGCCGAGCGTCAGACACGCGTCGATTTCGGCGAGCTGCTGCGCACGGTGGGCTTCGCGGCCTCGCCGGGCCTGCTGCAGATCTTCGCGGCGTTCCCAAGCATCGCCATTCCGGTCTACGTGGCCAGCTGGCTGTGGATGCTCGCGGCGATGATCGTCGCGGTCCGGCAGGCGCTCGATTTCAAGACGCTCGGCCGCGCGGTTGCGGTCTGCGCCGTTGCTCTCGCGCTCGTCGTGATGACCGCGCTCGTGCTGGCGTTCCTGTTCAGCCGCGCCGCGTCCTGACACCGCCCGCCCGCGACCGGCGCCCGGCGATTCAGTCATCGGCGATACAATTCCCTCGATGAGTCCGCTGCGGCTGGCGCTTCGTCGCCTCCTCCGTCAGCCTGGCTTCGCCGCGTCGGCCGTCGCCACGCTCGCGCTCGGGATCGCCGCACCCACTGCGCTCTTCACACTCGTCAACGCCCTCCTGCTCAAGCCGCTGCCGTACGCACGCGCCGCGGACATCTACACCGTCCGCACGACGATGACCGACGGCCGGTTCACGATTGGATTGCTGGCGTCGGAGGAAATCGGCGCGCTCCGGCGGAGCACGGACGCGATCGACGCCTCCGCGCTCGTCGTCCGTCTCGACGACACCGTCGTGACGGAAGCCACGTCGCGCCAGGTCACGACGTTCGGCGTCTCGGAGGGCTTCTTCGATCTGTTCGGCGTGCCGATGGCGCGCGGCCGGAATTTCGCGCCAGCAGATCATGCGAACAGGGCCATGCGCAGCGTCGTGCTCGCCCACCGCGCGTGGGTCGCGATCTTCGGCGCGGATCCCGCGATCGTCGGCCGCACCATCCGCCTCGCCAGCGGTCCCGCGCTCGTCGTCGGCGTCGCGCCCGCGGCGTTCGATCTCCCGCGGGACGCCGATCTCTGGATCGCGATGCACTTCGACGAGACGATCGGCCACGGCTACGACGCGTTCGTGCGATTCCGGCCCGGCGTGACGCCCGCAAGCCTTCAGCCGACACTGGGACCGATGTGGCAGGACCTGGCGGCTAAGCACCCGGACATGGAGCGCAACCGCGCGTTCGTCCTGCGGCCGCTGCTGCAGTCGATCGTCGGGGATCTCGGACCCATCGCCGTCATCGCCCTCGCAGCCACGGGTCTCCTCCTGCTGCTGGCGATCGTCAACGTCGCCAATCTTCAGCTCGCCCGTGGCGCCGCGCGCGGCCGCGAGATGGCCGTGCGAAAAACCTTGGGCGCGACGACCGGCGCTCTCGTCCGACAGTTTCTCGCCGAGTCGCTCGTCATCTCGGCGGCCGCGACGGCCGTCGGCGTCGCCTTGGCCTACGCGGCCGTTCGGCTGATCGCGGCGATTGGCGGCAGCGCCCTGCCGCGGAGTGCAGGCATCCACTTCGATCCCGCGGTCTGGATCTTTGCGGCCGGCGTGATGGCCGCCTCCGGGATTGCCATCGGCCTGCTGCCGGCAGCGAGAGTCGCCGCCATCAACCTGGCGGAGGCCACGAACGAAGGCGGGCGTGGCGGGCTGCACGGCCGCGGCACCAGGCGCGTGCTCGGGCTGATGGTCGTCGTCGAGCTGGCCCTCGCGATTGCGCTCGTCTCGGGCGCCGGCCGCCTGCTGCTCAGCATGTCGCACCTGCTCGCCGTCGAGCCGGGATTCGACGCGCGGAGTCGACTGATCGTGGACGTGCTGCTGCCGCGCGCGGTCTATCGCGATCCGGCGCGCGTCGCCGCGTGGGCGGAGGACGCGGATCGTCGTCTGCGCGAGATCGGCGCGACCTCGGTCGCGACCGCCTCATCGCTCCCGCTCCGGCCGGAGTTGGATTCGACGGCGTTCGTCGACATCGTCGGTCATCCGATGCCGCCGGAAAACCGGCCGAACGGACGGATTCGGATCGTGAGCCCGGGCTTCTTCGAGGCGCTGCACATTCCGATCGTCACGGGCCGAGGATTTTCCGTGGACGACCGGCGCGGCGGCGCGCCCGTTGTCGTCGTGAATCGCGCCTGGGTCCGCAAGTTCATCCCGAGCGAGGATCCACTCGCGACACGCGTCGAGCTTGGATACTTCGTCAAGCAAGTCGACGGACGCGTGGTGATCGATCCGGCCGCGATCGTGGGCGTCGCCGGCGACGTCGAGTACTCGAGCCTGACGCAGGATCCCGAACCTGTCGTCTACGTGTCCGACGCGCAGGTACCGACGTGGCGCCGAAGTCTGGTCGTGCAGGCGGCCGATGGCGCGCCGGAACGGCTGGTGCCGGAGATCCGATCGGCGCTGCGCGCGCTCGATCCCCAGGTGCCGGTGGAATTCGACACGATGGCGCACGGCGTGGACTCGGCCCTCACGTGGCCGAAGCTCGGCTTGATGCTCATGTCGACGTTCGGCGTGGCGGGACTGGTGCTGACCGCGTCGGGCGTGTTCGGTGTCATCGCGTTCGTCGTCGCGCAGCGGCTGGGCGAGATGGCCGTGCGGTTCGCGGTCGGCGCGACGCGCGGCCAGGTGTTCCGGCTCGTCCTGGTCGACATGCTGAGGCTGGCAGCGACGGGGCTCCTGATCGGCCTCGTGCTCGCGTGGTGGACCGGCCAACTGATGAGCCGGTACGTGTATCACGTCTCGCCTGGCAATCTGATCGTTCTTGGCGCCAGCGGCGCTGCGGTGCTCCTGGTGGCGGTCGGCGCCACACTTGCGCCCGCGCGCCGGGCCGCAAGCGTCGAGTCGGCGCGCGTCCTCCGCCGGTAGGCGTTTGAAGACGACTCACTCCGGATCGCGCGGAGCACGCGAGCCGCTGGCTGCCCCGACCGGCGTCACTGCGGACCCGCAGGAATCGCATTAAGATCCGTGACCTGCCTTCAGGAGGCCACATGAGCTCACACGTCATTCTGTTCGGCTGGAACCGCTCGATTCCAGGGCGCGAGCCCCTAAGCCGTGCCCACTTCGGGGATTTCGTGCAGTATCTGACCGGGCTGGAACAGAAGAAGGCGATCGACGGGTTCGACGTCGTGTTCCTCGACCCGCACGGCGGCGATCTGAACGGGTTCTTTCTGATCAAGGGCTCGGCCGCGCAGTTGCACACCCTTGCGTCCTCCAGCGACTGGATTACCCACATGACGCGCGCCGCGCTCCATCTGGAAGCCGCGGGAGCGATTCACGGAGCGACCGGCGACGAGATCTCGAAGCGTATGGAGATCTGGAGCAAGTTGATCCCGGGGGCGTGACGAGGAACTCAACGCCACCATAACTCCGCCGGATGCCGATCAGGCGCGCGGAAATCCTGACTTGACAGAGGCCGCCTGTCTGTACATTGTATATAGACAGCAGACAATAGCGCCGTGCCGATCCTGCGCGTCGATCTCGCCTCGCCGACTCCGGTCTACCGGCAAATCTGCGACGGACTCCGTTTGCTGCTGGTCGCCGGCACGCCGGCGCCCGGCGATCGGATGCCGACCGTCCGCCAGCTCGCGACGGATCTCAACGTGCACCACAACACGGTCGCCGAAGCGTACCGAATGCTCGCCGACGAGGGATGGATCGACCTGCAGCGCCGTCGCGGCGCAATCGTGCGGAAGCGCCGGTCGCCGCGAGACACCGCCGACGCCGAGCACGCCAGGGCGGAGTTCCTGCAGCGCACGCGGGAGCTGACGGCGCAGGCGATTTCGAGGGGCGTCTCCAGGAAGGCTCTCGCGCGCGACCTGGGCACACTCGCCAACGACGTGGTTGAGGGCGCCTAGCGCGGTTGAGGGCTACTAGCGTTGCCGAGGCACTCATGGCCGACCTGTCACCGATCTACCTGTTCCTGGTGGGCGAAGTACTCCTGGCGACCGTGTTCATCCAATTCCTGCCGCAGTTGACGCGCGAGGACATCTTCTTCGCCGTCACCGTGCCGGCTGACTTTCGCCGCACGGCGCTCGGGCAGGCCATCCTGCGAGGATTCCGGGTGGAGTCCGGCGCGCACGCGGCGATCGCCGTCGCACTAATCCTGGCGGGCATGGCTGGCGGCAGGCTCACGTTAGCCATGGCCGGCATGTTCTGGCAATTCGCGGGCCTCATGATTGCCTTCCTTCGGGCCCGACGGAGGGTGCGGCCGCATGCCGTGGAACCCGCCACCATGCGCGAGGCCGATTTGCGGCCGCGAACGGCGCAGGCTGCGGTCCCGCGACTGCTGCAGTTGTCGTTCTCGTTACCGGTCCTCGCGCTCGGCGGCCTGGCGCTCTATGTCCGTGATCACTGGGACCAGATCCCGCAGCGCTTCGCCACCCATTGGAGTGTTACCGGCGCACCGGACCGATGGGCGGACCGTTCAATCGCCGGCGTCTATGGAGGCCTCGTCACCGGCGCGCTGGTTTGCAGCGTCATGGGTCTGGCGGCGTATGCCACGTTGCGATGGTCGAGGCGCATCCACGCCACCGGCCCGGCCGCCGTACAGGAAGACCGCTTCAGAACGACCGTGGCAACCGTGCTGTTGCTCGCGGGTGCGCTCGTCGCGGCCATGACCGGGTGGGTCAGTCTGCTGCCGCTGCGCGAACAGCCAGACGTCCAGCCGTCCGTGGCCGGCGTGCTCGTCGCCGCGTTGGCGTTTGCCGTCGTCGTCGTAACGCTGCTGATTCGCAACCGGCCCGGCAAGGTCCCCGCTACGCCCGGCTCGCCCGTCGGTGATCGGACGGCGGACCGCCGCTGGAAGGCCGGCCTGTTCTACTTCGATCCAGCCGACCCCGCGCTGCTGATCGAAAAGCGGTTCGGCATCGGATACACGCTCAACTTCGGCCACCCGTCGACGTGGCTGCTGCTGGCCGTGCTGGTCGGCGGCCCATGGCTGGTGATCGTCATTCTCAAGGCGATCTAACCGGTCACCGCGTGTGCCGCTTCTCGACCGGCGCAGATCGCAGGACTCAGGCCGGCGGTCGCGTCACGGCGATCGTCTCCATGCCCATATACGGCCGCAGCGCCCCGGGAATGGCCACCGAGCCGTCGCGCTGCTGGCCGTTCTCGAGGATCGCGATCAGCGTGCGCCCGACCGCCAGGCCCGATCCGTTCAGCGTGTGCGCGTACTGCGCCTTGCCCGTGCCGTCGGGCCGGAAGCGGATGCCCGCGCGCCGCGCCTGGAACGCCTCGGTGTTGCTGCACGAGGAAATCTCGCGGTACGTCTGCTGGCTCGGCAGCCACACTTCGATGTCGTAGGTCTTCGCCGACGCGAAGCCCATGTCGCCCGCGCAGAGCAGGACGCGTCGGTACGGCAGGCCGAGCCTTTCGAGCACGGTTTCCGCGTCGCGCGTCAGCCCTTCCAGCTCGGCGTGCGACTGTTCGGGCGTCGTGAACTTCACGAGCTCGACCTTGTCGAACTGGTGCTGGCGGATCAGCCCGCGGACGTCCGCGCCGTACGATCCCGCTTCGCTCCGGAAGCACGGCGTATAGGCCGTGTACCTGAGCGGCAGATCGCGTCCGTCGAGGATTTCCTCGCGGTGGAGATTCGTGAGCGGCACCTCGGCCGTCGGGATCAGGATAGAGATCCCAATCGCCGGCAATGCGGAAGAGATCCTGCTCGAACTTCGGCAGATTACCGGTGCCGGTGAGCGCGGCGGTGTTGACGAGGAACGGCGGCTCCACCTCGCGATAGCCGTGCTCGCGCGTGTGGAGGTCGAGCATGAAGTTGATCAGCGCGCGCGCGAGCCGCGCGCCCGCGCCGAGCAGGACCGAAAATCGCGCGCCGGACATCCGCGTCGCGCGTTCGAAGTCGATGATGCCGAGCGCCGGACCAAGCTCCCAGTGCGGCTTGGGCGCGAAGTCGAACGCCGGCGGCGTGCCCCAGGTCTTGATCTCCTGGTTGTCGGCCGACGACTTGCCCGCCGGCACGCTCTCGTGCGGCAGATTCGGCAGCGTCAGCAGACCCGCGTCGCGGCGCTGTTCGACCTCGGCCAGCTCGGCCTCGAGCGCGCGGATCTTCCCCGCCCGCGCCTTGTTCTCGGCAAAAATCGCGCTCGGATCTTCCCCAGCTTTCTTCGCGCGCGCCACGGCTTCGCCTGCCGCGTTCTGATCGCGCTTGAGACTCTCGACCGCGGGAATCAGTCGGCGGCGCTCCGCCTCGAGCTCGGCCAGCTCGCCCAGGTCCTTCGACGGATCGAGACCGCGCAGGCGCAGCCGACGTTCGACGTCCGCGAGATGATCGCGGACCAGATTCGGATCGAGCATGGTTCAGTCCTTCTTCGAGGTGGTGGAGGCGCCAGACGTCCCGGCCGACTTCCCGGATGACGATCCGCCGTCAGTCGCTGGCTTGGCGACATCGCCGCCGCTCTTGCTGTCGGCGCCGCCGCCTTTGCTGTCGGCGCCACCGCTCTTGCTGTCGGCGCCGGTACTCTTGCTGTCAGCGGCGTCAGTCTTGGCGCCCTCAGCGGGCTTCGCGGCGTCCGGCTTCTCCGACTTCCGCGCGTAGTCCGTCACGTACCAGCCGGTGCCCTTGAACTGAAACGCCGGTGCCGACACCAACTTCTCGAGTTTGCCGCCGCAGTGCGGGCACTCGGTCAGCAGCGGGTCGGAGAACTTTTGGATTCGCTCGATCCGCCGGCCGCACGACTGACACTCGTATTCGTAGAGAGGCATGACGCAGGGTCGTCCAAACCGCCATTATAGTTTCGGCCCATGCCCGGCACGCTCTTCGTCGTCGCCACCCCAATCGGCAACCTGGAAGACCTGACGTTCCGGGCGCTCCGGACCCTGCGTGAGGTGGACCTCGTCGCCGCCGAGGACACCCGCCGAACGGCCAAGCTCCTGGCCCACTATGAGATCCGTAAGCCCCTTGTCTCGATCCGCGAGCACAATGAGGAGCGCGAGGCACCACGGTTGGCCGCCCGCATCGAGGCTGGTGCCAGTGTCGCGTTGGTCACCGACGCGGGCACGCCCGGGATTTCCGACCCAGGGGCTCGGCTGGTCCGTGCGGTTCGCCAACGCGGGCTGCCAATCGTTCCGATTCCCGGGCCGAGCGCCGTCGCCACCGCACTTTCCGTGGCCGGGGCATCCGCTGATCAGTTCGTGTTCTTGGGATTTCCGCCTGCCAGCGGGGCGGCTCGTCAGGAGTGGTTTGAAGACTTGCAGAACCAAAGGCGGCTTGCGGTCTTTTTCGAGGCCCCCCACCGAATCCGACGGACCCTCGATGACCTGCATAAATTTGTTAAACGACCAATATTTGTCGCGCGAGAGCTTACCAAGACACACGAACAATTGGTGTATTCACAGAATAATATTGAAACTGATACTTTAATTAGTAAAGGCGAGTTTGTGATAGTCATCTATCAAAGCCCATATGATGGTGCTCAAGTCATTGAAACACATCATGTTAATGAATTATTTGTGCGTATGACCATAAATGGAGCAATTGATGATGACCTAGCGACAGATGTCATCGCCAAGTATCTCTCACTTCCTCCATCCAGGGTCAGAAACATCGTCAAGAAGGCCAGAATCGAGGCAAAGAAACAGCAAAGCCGGCTGCCTTGACCTGGCTGCGGAGCTTTTGTTAAGTTTCGACCCAGCGTCAGTTTCCAGCCGCTGGCGCGTTCAGCCATGGCAAAGCAGCGTCCGCGGCCCAAGGGCCGGCCGAGCGAACCGCGGCTCGAACGTTCTGAGCAGTCAGCGGTTTCGGCCGTCGTGCCGGCTCGTGCTCTTCAGCCTCCGCCACCCGGGCCGGCTCCGGAGGCCGTCGCCCTGTTCCAGGAGGCGATGGAGGCGCTCCAGCGCCACGATTACTCCACCGCTGCGCACCGATTCCGATCGCTTCTCGAGCGTTTTCCCACGGAGGGGGCCCTCCTCGACCGGGGACGCGTCTTTCTGGCGCGGGCCGAGCTTGCGACCAGCCGGCGCCCGGCTGAGCCGAACACGCTGGAGGAGCGGCTGACGGCAGCCACCGCGGCTCTCAACAACGGCGACTACGACGCGGCTGAGGGACTCGCACGAGCCGTGCTGGCGGAAGACCCGCATCAGGACCTCGCGCTGTACCTGCTGGCGTCCGTCGAGGCGCGTCGCGGCCGCTTCGACGCCGCGCTGTCCTATCTGGGGCAGGCGATCGCCATCAGCCCTGAAGCCCGGGCCCAGGCTCGATTCGATCCGGATTTCGAGCCATTGCGCGACAACGAGGCCTTTCGCGAGTTGACCGAGACGCCGGTGGGGGCGTTTCCCGCGGGCGCCCGTCGTCTCAGGCGCGGCCGTCCCGAGCGATAAGATGGTCAGTCAGTGACCGGTGACCTGCACGTCGTCATCCTCGCGGCCGGCAAGGGCACCCGGATGAAGTCGGCGCTGCCGAAGGTGCTTCACCCCCTCGCCGGCCGGCCTCTCATCGAACACGTTCTGCGGACCGTCGACGAGCTGTCCGCGGCGTCGACGACGCTGGTTGTCGGCCACGGCGCGGACGAAGTCACGGCGGCGCTCTCGGCGCGGCCGCACCTCCAGTTCGTCGTGCAGTCGCCGCAGCTCGGGACGGGCCATGCGCTCCTGCAGACGCGATCCGCGCTGGCGGGCAAGACGGGCACGGTCCTGCTGCTCTACGCGGATGTCCCGCTCCTGCAGGCCGGCACGCTTCGCCGGCTGCTCGACGTGCACCAGAACGCGCGCGCCGCGGCGACCGTCCTGACAGCCGAGCTCGACGACCCGTACGGCTACGGGCGGATCGTGCGCGATCGCTCGGGCCGCATCGTGCGGATTGTCGAGGAGCGCGACGCGTCGGGCGAGGAGCGCGCGATCCGGGAAGTGAACAGCGGCATCTACGCCTTTGCCCTCGCGCCGCTCTTCGAGGCGCTCGACGGGCTCGCGGCCGACAACGCGCAGGGCGAGTACTACCTGACCGATCTCGTCGTCGATCTACCGGCGCCGCAACATGCGCGTCGAGACGCTCCTGATCGAGAAACCCGACGAGCTGCGCGGCGTGAACAGCCGCGTCGATCTCGCCGATCTCAGCCGCGTGCTGCGGGCGCGCAAGAATCGATCGTTGATGTTCGAGGGCGTCACGCTGGACGATCCGTCCACGACGTACGTCGACGAGGACGTGGTCATCGGCGAGGACACGACCATCGGCCCGCACGTGCTGCTCGAGGGCCGCACGCGTATCGGCCGGGGCTGCCGCATCGGACCTGGCGTGCGCCTCACCAACACGACGCTCGGCAACGGCGTCACGGTGCTCGACCGGTCGGTCATCGTGGACTCGACGATCGAGGCCGGCGCCCAGGTCGGGCCGTTCGCGCACGTGCGGCCGCAGTCGATCGTCGAGGAAAATGCGCGCGTCGGCAATTTCGTCGAGCTGAAGAAGACGGTGCTCGGCCGCGGATCCAAAGCCAATCACCTCGCGTATCTCGGCGATGCGACAATCGGCGAGCAGGTGAACATCGGCGCGGGCACGATCACGTGCAATTACGACGGCGTCGCCAAGAATCCGACCGTCATCGAAGATCAGCGTGTTCATCGGCAGCGACACGCAGCTGATCGCGCCGGTTCGCGTGGGCAAGGGCGCGTACGTCGCGGCCGGCTCGTCGATCACGGCGGACGTTCCAGCCGACTCGCTCGCCATCTCGCGAGGCCGCCAGGAGAACAAGCCCGAGTGGGCCGCCAAACGACGCGCGCTCCAGACCAAGACGCCAAAAGACCACTGACATGTGCGGCATCGTCGGCTACGTCGGATCCAAACCGCTCCTGCCGGTGATCATGGACGGCCTGCGCCGGCTGGAATATCGCGGCTATGACTCCGCCGGCATTGCCGTCGTGCGCGACGGCGAGCTGCAGGTCCGGCGCAGCGCCGGAAAGCTTTCGCGTCTCGAGGAAGTCCTCGCCAAAGAGCCGCTCGACGGGATCCTTCGGCATCGGCCACACGCGTTGGGCGACGCACGGGCGGCCGACCGAGGAAAACGCCCACCCGCACCGCGACTGCAAGAACCGCATCGTCGTCGTGCACAACGGCATCATCGAGAACTACCTCGAGCTGAAGCGCGAGCTGCGCGGCCGAAGGCCACACGTTCGTCACCGAAACGGACACGGAGATCGTCGCGCACCTGGTCGAGAAGGAGATGCGCGCGGCGACGGTCTCGCGGCGGCGGTGCGTCGCGCGCTGGCGCGGCTGCGCGGGCTGTTCGCGCTCGTGCTGATCTCGGCGGACGACCCGGACACGATCGTCGCGGTGCGCAACGGCCCGCCGGTCGTCATCGGGCTGGGCAAGGATGAGTACTTCGTGGCGTCGGACATCCCCGCGATTCTCGAGCACACCCGCGACGTCGTCTTTCTCGACGACCGCGAGATGGCGATCGTCACGCGATCGGGGCGTGACGTTCTCGGATTTCGCAGGGCCATCCCATCGAGAAAGACGCCGCGGCACGTCACGTGGGATCCCGTGATGGCCGAGAAGGCCGGCTATCGCCCACTTCATGCTCAAGGAGATCTACGAGCAGCCGTGGGCCGTGCGCGAGACCGTGCTCGGCCGCGCTGTCGCTCGAGCGGGCGCAGCGTGTTCCTCGACGAGATGCAGCATCGACGCGCCGACGCTCGCGGAGATCGAGCGCGTCGTCGATTCTCGCGTGCGGCACGTCCTGGCACGCGGGCCTGGTCGGCAAGTTCCTCATCGAGGAGCTGGCGCGCGTGCCGGTCGGAGGTGGACTACAGCTCCGAGTTCCGCTACCGGCGGCCGATCGTGGACGCGATCGGACGCTCGCGATCGCGATCACGCAGTCGGGCGAGACGGCCGACACGCTCGGCGCGATGCGCGAGGCCAAGCAGCGCGGCGCGCGCAGCCTGGCGATCTGCAACGTCGTCGGCAGCATGGCCACGCGCGAGGCGGACGGCACCGTCTACACGCACGCCGGCCCGGAGATCGGCGTCGCCTCGACGAAGGCGTTCACGTCACAACTGGTGGCGCTGCACCTGTTCGCCATCTATCTCGGCCAGGTCCGCGGCACGCTCGCGCAGGACGCAGGCGCGCGTGCTGCTCAGCGAGCTCGACGCGCTGCCGTGAAGATCGAACAGGCGCTCGAGAGCGACGACGGCGATTCTGGCCGTCGCCGAGCAGCTCAAGGATCGGCGCGACTGCTCTGTACCTCGGCGCGGCGTCAACTATCCGATCGCGCTCGAAGGCGCGCTGAAGCTGAAGGAAATCTCGTACATCCACGCCGAGGGCTATCCGGCCGGCGAGATGAAGCACGGGCCGATCGCGCTCATCGACGAGGACCTGCCGGTCGTCGCGCTGGCCGCCGACGATGGTCTGTTCGAGAAGACGATGGGGAATATTCAGGAAGCGAAGGCGCGCGGCGGCCGCATCATCGTCGTGACGACGACGTCGCAGGCGGCGGCGTTCGACGAGGCTGCTCGACAAGGCGCGGGACGTGCTGCTCGACGGTGCCCCGACGCGCACCCGCTGCTGCTGCCGGTGCTGATGGTGGTGCCGCTGCAGCTGCTCGCGTATCACATGGCCGTGCGCCGCGGCTGCGACGTCGATCAGCCCCGCAATCTCGCGAAGAGTGTCACCGTGGAGTAGGGGACGGGGCTTTTTTCCACAGATTCGGCCTCGGCGGGGACGGAGGTCGGGGGCCCGCCCGCCCGACCTCCGTCCCCGAACCGGCCGAATCTGTGGAAAAAGCCCCGTCCCCTACACGCCGAACCCGTACCCGGCTTCGTGCACGGTCGTGTCGCGCGTGCGCGACGACCGGGCGGATGCCGCAGACGGCGGCCGACGATGTCGAGCAGATCCTCGTCGCTGATGTGCTTCTGCGTGTCCGCCACCGCCACCATGCGCCGATACACGTCGTCCAGATCGCGGCGCGAGAGCGTCAGCCCCGAACTGTCGCAGCGCTTCTGCACGGCGTGCCGCCCGGAGTGCTTGCCCAGCACGAGCGTCGTCTGCGGCACGCCGACGTCCTCCGGGCCGCATGATCTCGTACGTCCGCCGGTCCTTCAGCATGCCGTCCTGGTGGATGCCCGCCTCGTGCGCGAACGCGTTGCGGCCGACGATCGCCTTGTTCGCCTGCACGCGCTCGCCCGTGATCTCCGTCAGCAGCTGACTCGCCGCGAACAGCCGGCGCGTGTCGATGCCGGTCTCCACTGGCCAGACGATCCTGCCGCACGCGGGTGTTCATCACGATCTCCTCGAGCGACGCGTTGCCGGCGCGCTCGCCGATGCCGTTGATCGTGCATTCGACCTGACGCGCGCCCGCCCCGACCGCGGCCAGCGTGTTCGCCACCGCCAGGCCGAGGTCGTCGTGGCAATGCGCGCTGAACACCACGCGATCGGCGTTCGGCACGCGCGCGATGATCGTCGCGGAAGAACGCCGCAATCTCGTCGGGCGTCGAGTACCCCACGGTATCGGGCAGGTTGATCGTCGTCGCGCCGGCGGCGATGACGCCCTCGATGACGCGGCAGAGAAAATCGCAGTCGCTCCGCGTCGCGTCCTCCGCCGAGAACTCGACGTCGTCGGTGTAGCCGCGCGCGCGGGAGACGGCGCTGACCGCGGCCTCGAGACACGCCTCGCGCGTCATGCGCAGCTTGCGCTCCAGATGCAGGTCGGACGTGGCGATGAAGGTGTGGATGCGCCCGCGGCGGGCTGGCGCAATCGCCCAGGCCGCGCGGTCGATGTCCGCCGGCCGCACACCGGGCCAGCGCCGCGACGACCGGCCGCTCGAGCGCCAGGGCGACGCGACGGACGGCCTCGGCGTCGGCCTCGGACGCCATCGGAAAGCCCGCCTCCAGGACGTCCACGCCAAGCGCCTCCAGGGCGCCGCGCCAGCCGGACCTTCTCGTCCACCCGCATCGAAAACCCCGGGGCCTGCTCGCCGTCCCGGAGGGTCGTGTCGAAGACGATCAGCGTCGATTCCATGCTGGCAGTCTGCGCGGCTGCCAGGCAGAAGTCAAAGTTATGATACTTAGATTTGCAGTAGAATAACTTATCGCCCCCACTGCCGGCGGCGGCCGACGTCGCCCGCATTCCCGGGCCCCCACAGGCCATGACATTCGAGGATCTCCGCGTCTTCGTCACCGTCGCGTCCGAGCGCAGCTTCTCGCGCGCCGCCCGCAAGCTGCGGCGGACCCAGCCCGCCGTGAGCCAGGCCATCCGCCGGCTCGAGGACGCGAGCGGCGAGCGGCTCGTCGACCGGTCGTCCCGCGACGGCACGCTGACCGACGCCGGCGAGCTCCTGCTCGACTACGCCACGCGCCTCCTTCGGCTGGCCGACGAGGCCTCGAACGCCGTCGCCGAGCTTCGCGACGTGCGCAAGGGCCGCGTGCTGATTGGCGCAAACGAGGCCGGCGTCCCCAGTCTGCTGCCGCTCATCGCCGCGTTCCAGAAGGACTATCCGACCATCCTGGTGGACGTCCGGCGCGTGCACGCGCGCCAGATGGCGCAGGAGGTCCTGCTGCGCACGGTCGACTTCGGCGTGCTGACGTTCAACCCGTCGGAGCGCGACCTGCTGTCGCTGCAGCTCGGGGCCGACGAGCTGGTGCTGCTCGTCCCGCCGGAGCATCCGCTGGCGGACCGCCGGCAGATCACGATGGAGGAGATGGGCCGGCAGCCGGTCATCGCGCACAACGATCCGTCGCCGGCGCGCGAGCGCGTGCTGCGGCTGTACGAAGCAGCGCCACGCGCCGCTCAACATCCGCATTTCGCTGCCGAGTCTCGACGGCATCAAGCGCGCGGTCGAGATGGGACTCGGCGTCGCGCTCCTGCCGCGCCGCTGCGCGCAGGGCGAGATCGCGCGGGGCCAGCTCGTCGAAGTCCGCGTGCCCGAGCTGCGATCGCCCCGGCACGTGCGTTTCGTCTATCGTCGCGAGGGCGAGCTGTCGCACGCCGCGCAGGCGTTCCTCGACGTCGCGCGCCGGATGGCGCATTCGTCTGGCAAGAAAACTGCGGCCGACTGAATCCTTCAGTCAGGCGCGGAATTGCCGGAGGTACGGCAGCGACGCCGCCACGCGCTCGACGTCGTCGCAGCGCTCGAGCAGCAGCGACGTCCCGTCCCATTGGCCGGCGACGAGCGCCTCGCGCGCGCTCTCGGGAATCGCGGCCGCCATCGTCGCGCCCGCGCACGTCACGGTGCGGGCAGGAAGATCCACGGTGATGACGACTGACGGATCGGCCTCGGACGTTTGCATCAGCCGATCGAGATCGCCACTGCCCACGGCCACGCACGGCAGGCCGATCGCGATGCTGTTGCCGAAGAAGATTTCCGCGAACGACGCGCCGATCACGGCCTGGATGCCTCGACGGGCGATGGCCTGGGGTGCGTGCTCGCGCGATGATCCACACCCGAAATTCGCGCCGACGAACGAGCACGCGCGCCTGACGCCTCGCGGGATCGTCGAACGGGTGGATCGCGCCCTGCGACGCCAGACTGCGACGGTCGTCTTCGAACAGGTGCGCCTCGATGCCGACGAACGTGATCGCGCGCAGAAATCGCGCGGGCATGATGCGATCGGTGTCGATGTCGTCGCCACGCAGCACGACACCCGAGCCGCTGACGATCGTGCGGGCGGAGGCGCTCATCGCCCGCTCTCCGCCGGCTGCAGTTCGCGCGTCGGCCAGGCGCGAACGTCCACGATCTCGCCGGCGATTGCAGCGGCCGCGACCATCGCCGGGCTCATCAGCAGCGTGCGGCCGGTCGGGCTGCCTTGCCGGCCCTTGAAGTTGCGATTCGACGATGAGGCGCAGATTTCGCGCCCGTTCAGTCGATCGGTGTTCATCGCCAGGCACATCGAGCAGCCGGCGCCGCGCCACTCGAACCCGGCGTCGCGGAACACGTCGTCCAGGCCTTCGCGCTCGGCCGCCGCGGCGACGGCCTGCGATCCCGGCACGACCAGCGCGCGCACGTGCGGCGCCACGCGATGTCCGGCGGCAATCTTCGCGCGCCTCACGCAGGTCGGACAGCCGCGCGTTCGTGCAGGACCCGAGAAACGCGACGTCGATGCTTCGTCCCTGCCATCGGCTGGCTCGCCTGAAAGCCCATGAATTCCAGGGCTTCCTCGATCCCGGCGCGGTCGGCACCGGCGTCCATCGGCTTCGGAAGACGGCCGTCCACGGGGACGACTGGCCCGGGTTGATGCCCCAGGTCACCGTCGGCGCGATGGCCGCGGCGTCGATCGCCACGCGATCGTCGTAGCGCGCGTCGGGATCGGACGCAATCCGGCGCCACCAGGCGATCGCGCGCTCGAACGCGTCGCCCGCGGGCGCAAACCGCCGGCCTTTCAGGTACGCGAACGTCGTGTCGTCCGGGTTGACGTAGCCGATGCGGGCGCCGCCTTCGATCGACATGTTGCAGATCGTCATCCGCTCGTCCATCGACATCCGGTCGATGGCGTCGCCGCCGTACTCGTACGCGAAGCCGGCGCCGGCCTTGATGCCGAGCCGGCCGACGATCGTCAGGATGACGTCCTTCGCGTACACACCGGCCGCGAGCGCGCCGTTCACGTCGATTCGCCGCACCTTCAGCGGCGACATCGCCAGCGACTGCGATGCCAGCACGTCGCGCACCTGCGACGTGCCGATGCCGAACGCAAGCGCGCCGAACGCGCCGTGCGTGGACGTATGACTGTCGCCGCAGACGATCGTCATGCCCGGCTGCGTCAGCCCCAGCTCCGGGCCGATCACATGCACGATGCCCTGCGACCCGCTGGCGAGATCGAACAGCGGGATCCCGTGCTCGCTGCAATTGCGCTCGAGCGCCTCGGCCATCGTCTCCGCCATCGGATCGGCGAAGGGCCGGACCTGCGCGCGCGTCGGCACGATGTGATCGACGGTCGCGAACGTCCGCTCGGGCGATCGGACGCGCCAGCCGCGTGACCTCAGCTCATCGAATGCCTGCGGGCTGGTGACTTCATGGACGAGATGCAGGCCGACGTAGATCTGCGTCTGCCCGTTCGGCAGCGTGCGGACCGCGTGGCGGTCCCAGACCTTGCGAAACAGCGTGTCGGCCACGACGAGGCCATCGTATCAGGCACGCGCGACGGGTGATTGGGGCATAGCGCTTGCTTATAAGAGCGGGCATTGGGCACTGGGCAATAGGCATTGGGCACTGGCAGTTCAGGTATGCCGTGCGGTGCTACCGCTGGTCGTCGACTCGGTCGACTTGAAGGAGGAAAGAACCATGGCAGATTCTGCGATGATCCCCGCGTCCGAGGTACGCAGTTTTCGACAGCTGACACTCTGGCAGGAGGCCATGGACTTGGCCGTGCGGGTGCATCTCGCGACCAGGACGCTGCCGGACACGGAACGCTTCGAGCTGGGGCGCGAGATGCGCCGGTCCGCGAGCTCGATTCCGTCGAATGTCGCCGAAGGCTTCAGTCGGCATTCGCGCAGCGCGTACCGCTTGCACGTGGCGTTCGGCCTCGGGTCCACCTCGGAGGTCTCCACCCAGATCGAACTCGCACAGCGACTCTCGTACTTTGCCGACTCTCTCGCGGACGACCTGCTGGCCCGATGCGAAACGGTCGGGCGCCTCGGTCAGGGTCTGTGGCGCGCCCTTCGGCCACTTCGTTCGCGGTGATAATGTCAGTGGGCATCTGGTTGTGGTTGCCCTCGCCTAGTGCCATTGCGTGATCCCCTTGCTCAGCGCCTATTGCCCGGTGCCCATCGCCTAGTGCTCATCGCCCATCGCCCATCGCCTAAGCTAATGCCCAGTGCCTAATGCCCAGTGCCTGATCTGTGGATTTACTTTCTTCTCTTAACCCCTCCCAGCGCGACGCCGTCCTCCACGTCAACGGCCCGCTGCTGATTCTCGCCGGCGCCGGGTCGGGCAAGACGCGCGTCATCACGACGCGCATGGCGTACATCATCGGCAACGGGTACGCGGCGCCCGATGAAGTGCTGGCCGTCACCTTCACCAACAAGGCCGCCGAGGAAATGCGCGCGCGCGTCGAACGTCTGCTGAGCGAAGACTGCCGTCAGATCTGGCTCTCGACCTTCCACTCGCTGTGCGCGCGCCTGCTGCGCCGCGAGGCGCCGGCCATCGGCCTGTCACGCGACTTCGTCATCTACGACTCGTCCGACCAGCTCAGCGTGGTCAAACAGGCGATGAAGGCGCTGGACGTCGACGACAAGCTGATCCAGCCGCGCGCGGCCCTGTCCCGGATCAGCCAGGCCAAGAACCGGATGGAGTCGCCCGAGGACCTCCGGGCCAGCGGCGGGAGCCTGCGCGACCAGCAAATCACCCGAATCTACGACCACTATCGGCGCGCGCTGGCCGACGCCGGCGCGCTCGACTTCGACGACTTGCTGCTCAAGACCGTCGAGCTGGTCGAGACCAGCGAGCGGGCCCGCGCGTTCTACGCCAACAAGTTCAAGTACATCCTGGTGGACGAGTACCAGGACACGAATCGGCCGCAGTACCTGTTGATCCGCCGGCTCGCGGAAGTCCATCGCAACCTGTGCGTCGTCGGCGACCCGGACCAGTCGATCTACAAGTGGCGCGGCGCGGATCTGCGGAACATCCTGGACTTCGAGCGCGACTTTCCCGACGCGACGATCGTCCGCCTGGAGCAGAACTACCGATCGACGCAGGTGATCCTCGACGCGGCTTCGGCGGTCATCAGCCGCAATCGCAACCGCAAGGACAAGAGACTCTGGACGGACCGTGTCGGCGGCGAGCGGATCCTCTACGTCCGCGCGAACGACGAGATCGAAGAGGCCGACTACATCACCCGCACGATTCGCCAGATGCACGCGACGCGCCCGGAGTCGATGACGGCCATTCTCTACCGCACCAACGCGCAGTCCCGCGCGATAGAAGACGCGCTGATGCGCGAGGCCGTCGCGTACCGCATCATCGGCGGCGTCCGGTTCTACGAGCGCAAGGAAATCAAAGACGTCCTCGCGTACCTCCGGCTGATCATCAACCCGCACGACGACGTCAGCTTCCGGCGCGTCGTGAACGTGCCGGCGCGCGGAGTCGGCAAGTCCGTGCTCGACGCGCTGGACGCCGTCGATCCTGTGGCTGAATCGAGTCACGCCGACGCGCCGCTGCTCGCGGCCGCGCTGCCGGCGGCCGTCGCGCCTCGATCGCTCTGGACGCGGATGACGCTGGCCATCGACAGGAAGCTCGTGTCGCCGCGCGCGGTCACGGCGCTCGCGGGCTTCCGCGACCTCATCACGTCGCTCACCGACACGATCGCCGGCGCGACCGTCTCGACCGCGCTGGGCCTCGCCCTCGATCGCACTACCTACCTCCAGGATCTGCGCGAGCAGCGCACCGAGGATGCCGAGGCGCGAATCGAGAACCTGATGGAGCTGGTCTCCGCCGCGCGCGAGTACGAGTCGCGCGAGGCCGAGCCCTCGCTCGGCGGATTCGTCGATCGACTTTCGCTGCTGTCCGAGGCCGACGAAGCCGACGGCGCCGCCGAAGCGCGCGTCTGGCTGATGACGATGCACGCCGCGAAGGGGCTCGAGTTTCCGATGGTCGTCGTCGCGGGCATGGAGGAAGGCCTGTTCCCGCACTCGCGCGCGACCGAAGACGCCGACGACATCGAGGAAGAGCGCCGGCTGTGCTACGTCTGCCTCACGCGCGCGCGCGAGCGGCTGGTGCTCACGAGCGCCGCGCGCCGCCGCGTCTTCGGCGAGTACCAGCCGACCGAGCCGTCGCGCTTTCTCGAGGAAATTCCCGCGCCGCTCGTCGATCGCGTCGAGCCGGCGGCCGCCGCGCCCCGCTGGACCGGCGGCTACGAGCTGCGCAATCCGTACGGCCGCCGGTTCAACCGCGGCTCGCGCGTTCGCGACGCGCAATCGCCGGCGACGTATGCGTACGAGGACGAAGACCAGTCGTCACCGCAGGTCCGGCCCGGCATGCGGGTCCGCCACCGCCAGTTCGGCGTCGGGACCGTGCTCGCCGTGGAGGAACACGGTGACGACTACAAGGTCACCGTGCGATTCGCGTCGGTGGGAACGAAGAAGCTGATCGCGAGTTTCGCCGGTCTCGAGCGTGCCTGACGCGCCCTTCAGTCCTTGAGCGCCGCCGCCAGCCGGCCGCTGGCCAGGACGACGTCCGGCGCTTCTTGCAGCGCCCGCTGATAGGCCGTAGAATCGCCGCCGGCAAATGTGCCGTTGAGGAGCGACTGCACCTGAGCGCCGAACGCCGCGACATGCGACGGGGTCACGCCCTCGTCGCTGTCCAGCCGCTCGTCCGCCTGCACGACGAGCGCCGAAATCGGCCGCAGCCACGCAAACCAGGCATCGTTCATCACGAGGTTGAGCATCTGGCCGGGACTCTCGACCCGGCCGTGCATCCGCTCGTAACGCCCGCGTTCGTAGTCGAGCAGCGCCTTGTGCAGCGCGAGCAGCGCCATGCGCATGGCGCGGAGCTTCGCTGCCGCGAGCGCCCCACGGACCGGCGAATCACTCACCGCCGTTGCCGTCCTCGTCCGGCTCGGTGAGCGTGGCCACCGAGACGAGGCGATCGCCTTCGGCGAGATCCATCACGCGGACGCCCTGGGTGTCGCGGCCGATCGGCCGGAGATCGCTGGCCTTCATGCGGATGATCTGGCCCTGGCTCGTGACGAGCAGCAGTTCGTCGCGATCGGTGACGCACGCGATGTCCACCACCTGCCCGTTGCGATCGCTCGTCTGCACGTTCTTGAGGCCGATGCCGCCGCGGGTCTGGCTGCGGTACTCGCTGACCTCGGTGCGCTTGCCGTAGCCGTTCTCGCAGACCGTGAGCAGCGTGGCGTCGTTGCTGACGACGCGCATCGCGACGACCTCGTCGCCCTCGCGCAGCTGCATGCCGCGCACGCCGTAGGCACTGCGGCCCATCGGCCGCGCGTCCGCCTCCGAGAAGCGAATGGCCATCCCGTTCCGCGAGCCGATGACCAGGTCCTTCGTGCCGTCGGTCTCGGCCACCGCGATCAGCCGGTCGTCGTCGTCGATCTGGATCGCGATGATGCCCGCCGAGCGCGGGTTGGAGAACGCGGTGAGGTCGGTCTTCTTGATCGTGCCCTTCCGCGTGCCCATCACGATGAAGCGTTTGCCGTCTTCGTCCGGGAACGCCTGCACGCGCAGCAACGCCGCGATCTTCTCCTCGTCGCCCATGTGGACCAGGTTGGCAATCGCCTTGCCCTTGCTGCTGCGGCCGACTTCGGGCACGTCGTACACGCGCAGCCAGTAGCATTTGCCCCGATCGGTGAAGATCAGGATGTACGCGTGCGTGTTGGCGACGAAGAGGTGCTCGACGAAGTCCTCTTCGCGCGTCTGCATGCCAATCAGGCCCTTGCCGCCGCGCCGCTGCTTCCGGTACGACTCGAGCGCTGTCCGCTTGATGTAGCCGGTGTTGGTCGCGGTGATGACGACGTCTTCGTCCGCGATCAGGTCCTCGACGCGGAACTCGCCGCTCTCTTCGATGATGTCGGTGCGGCGGTCGTCGCCGTACTTTGCCTGAATCGCGCGCAGCTCATCGACCACGATGCCGATCAGCAGCTCGTCGCTCGAGAGGATCGCTCGCAGCTTCGCGATCAGTTTCGCGAGCTCGGCCAGCTCGTCGAGCATTTTCTGGCGCTCGAGGCCGGTCAGACGCTGGAGCTGCATGTCGAGGATCGCCTGCGCCTGCAGTTGCGTCAGGCCGAAGGTCGCCATCAGACCCGTCCGGGCCTCGGGCGGCGTCTTCGACGCGCGGATGAGCTTGATCACCTCGTCCAGGTGGTCGAGCGCGATCCTCAGGCCCTCGAGGATGTGCGCGCGCGCCTCGGCCTTCCGCAGCTCGAACTCGGTGCGCCGGCGGACGACCTCGCGCCGGAACTCGATGAAGTGCTCGATGATCTCGAGCAGGCTCAGCACGCGCGGGCGGCCCGCGACGATCGCGAGCAGCGTGATGCCGAAGCCCATCTGCAGCTTCGTGTGCTTGTAGAGATTGTTCAGGACGACGTCCGGCAGCTCGCCGCGCTTCAGCTCGACGACGATCCGCATGCCCTCGCGGCTCGACTCGTCGCGGATGTCGGAGATCCCGTCGATCTTCTTGTCGTTGACCAGCTCCGCGATGTCCTCGATCAGGTTCTTCTTGTTCACCTGATACGGGATTTCGGTGATGACGATCGACACGCGCTCGCCGCGCTTGTGCTCTTCGAACGTCGCGCGTCCGCGGACGATGATGCCCCCGCGGCCCTCGCGGTAGGCTTTCAGGATGCCGCCGCGGCCGACGATCGTGCCGCCCGTCGGAAAGTCCGGACCGGGAATCGCGGCCAGCAGCGCGCGAGCCCGCTCGTCCTTCGTAGCGGTGCGCTTCTCGATCACCTGGACGACGCCGTCGATGACCTCGCGCATGTTGTGCGGCGGGATGTTCGTGGCCATGCCGACGGCGATGCCGGTCGATCCGTTCACCAGCAGGTTCGGGAACGGCGCCGGCAGCACGACGGGCTCTTCCGTCGTCTCGTCGTAGTTCGGAACGAAGTCGACGGTCTCCTTGTCGAGATCCGCCATCATCGTCTCGGCGAGCGACTCAGGGCGCGCTTCGGTGTAGCGCATGGCCGCCGGCGGATCGCCGTCCACCGACCCGAAGTTCCCCTGACCGTCCACCAGGGGATAGCGCATGTTGAAGTCCTGCGCGAGACGCACGAGCGTGTCGTACGCGGGGACGTCGCCGTGCGGATGGAACTTGCCCATGACCTCGCCGACAATCGCCGCGCACTTGCGGTAGCCGCGGTTCGACGCCAGGCCCATCTGGCGCATGGCGTACAGGACGCGCCGATTGGCGGGCTTGAAGCCGTCGCGGACATCCGGCAGCGCGCGTCCGATGATTACGCTCATCGCGTAATCCATGTACGAGCGCTTCATCTCGTCTTCGATGTTGACGGGGAGGCGGGTGGAAGACGGTTGGTCCATGAATGATGATCGGATCGTTGTCGGTTCCGCGGTTCCGCGGTTCCGGGGTTCCGGGGTTCCGGGGTTCCGGGGTTCTCAGTGATGCGGTCGCGCTAGATGTCCAGGTTCTTCACGTCCAGCGCGTTTTCCTCGATGAACTTCCGGCGCGGCTCGACCTGGTCGCCCATCAGCGTCGTGAACATCAGATCGGCTTCCGTGTGATCCTCGGCACGCACCTGGAGCAGCGTGCGCTTCGCTGGATCCATGGTCGTCTCCCAGAGTGTCTCCGGGTTCATCTCGCCAAGACCCTTGTACCGATTGATCGTGAGGCCGCGGCGACCGGCGGCGACGAAATACTCCATCAGCTCGTCGAGCGATTCGACGCGGCTGTCGGTGTCCTTGCCTGCCACCCCGGGTCTGGCTTTCGCGGCTTTCAGCGTTGCCGCGCCGTCGGCCGATTCTTCCTGTTCGGTCTCGTCGGCCTCGACTGGCTCGCTCGTCGCACCGGTGGTGCGAATCGTCACCGGGCCCATCATCAGCTCGCGCACGTCCTGATACGCCGTCGCGAGCGTTCGGAATTCCCCCGTCGTGACGAAGTCGAGATCCAGGCGGTACCGCCGTCCGTAGCCGGCCGATTGATCGTCCACTTCGACCGCCCAGGCCTCGTGCTCAGGATCTTCCACCGCCGTGACGCTCACGTTCGGCACCGTGAGGTGCGCCGCCAGCGCGGCGGCTTTCGCCTGATCCGCCCAGAACGCCTTGTCGCGCGCGCCGCCCTCGAGCAGCGCGAGAATGGCGCGCCGGCTCGTGCCGCGCCGCTCGACGACCTGCAGGAACTTGCGGAAGACCATCAGCTTCTCGAGCCGCCGCTCCAGCTCTGCGCCGGAGACTTCCCGGCCGTTTGGCAGCACGACCGTGCGCGATTCCGCGGCGCGTCGAATCAGGAACAGCTCAAGCTCGCGCTCGTCCTTGATGAACGTCTCCTGCCGTCCGCGCTTCGCGCGGAACAGCGGCGGCTGCGCGATGAAGATGTGGCCGTGATCGACGAGCGCGCGCATCTGCCGGTAGAAGAATGTCAGCAGCAGCGTGCGGATATGCGATCCGTCGACGTCCGCGTCCGTCATGATGATGACGCGGTGGTAGCGCAGTTTGCCGGCTTCGAACTCGTCCTCGCCGATGCCGCAGCCGAGCGCCGCGATGAGCGTGCGGATTTCCTCGTGGTTCAGCATCTTGTCGAAGCGGGCCTTTTCGACGTTCAGGATCTTGCCCTTGATCGGCAGCACCGCCTGGAATCGCCGGTCGCGGCCCTGCTTGGCCGATCCGCCGGCCGACTCGCCCTCGACGATGTACAGCTCGCTCTGCGCGGGATCGCGCTCCTGGCAGTCGGCGAGCTTGCCGGGCAGCGCCATGTTGTCGAGCGCGCCTTTGCGCCGCACCAGGTCGCGCGCCTTGCGCGCCGCTTCGCGGGCCAGCGCCGCGTCGACGGCCTTGGCGACGATCCGCTTCGAGACCGACGGGTTTTCCTCGAGGAACGCGCCCAGCCGATCGTTGACGATGCCCTCGACGATGCCCTTCACTTCGGTGTTGCCGAGCTTGGTCTTGGTCTGACCCTCGAACTGCGGCTGCGGGATCTTCACGGAGATCACCGCAGTCATGCCCTCGCGAATGTCGTCGCCGCTGACGCTCTCGGTCAGCTTTTCCGCCAGGCTGTTCTTCGACGCGTAGTAGTTGATCGTCCGCGTCAGCGCCGACCGAAAGCCCGAGAGGTGCGTGCCGCCCTCGGTCGTGTTGATGTTGTTCGCGAACGCATACGTCGTCTCCGTGTACGCGTCGTTCCATTGCAGCGCGATTTCGACGACGATGCCGTCGCGCTCGCCGGTCATGTAGATCGGCTTCTCGTTGACGGGCGTGCGGTTCTTGTTCAGAAACTCGACGAACTCGCGGATGCCGCCCTCGTACAGAAACGAGTGGTTGCGGCCGTCGCGCTCGTCCGTCGATCGTGATCGTGACGCCGGCGTTCAGGAACGCGAGCTCGCGCAGCCGCTGCGAGAGCGTCTCGAAGCTGAAGTCCGTGGACTCGAAGATGTCGCCGTCGGCCTTGAACGTGATCTTGGTGCCGCGCTTCTCCGTCTTGCCCGTGACGTACAGCTCGCCCATCGGCGTGCCGCGCTCGTAGCGCTGCTGGTGGACCAGACCGTTGCGCCAGATCTCCAGCTCGAGCCACTCCGACAGCGCGTTGACGACGGAGACGCCGACGCCGTGCAGTCCGCCCGAAACCTTGTACGCGGAATTCTCGAACTTGCCGCCGGCATGGAGCACCGTCAGCACGACTTCCGCGGCGGACTTGCCGCTCTCGTGCATGTCCACGGGAATGCCGCGCCCGTCGTCGACGACCGTGATCGAGCCGTCGATGTGGATAGTGACGTTGACGTTGCGGCAATAGCCCGCCAGGGCCTCGTCGATGGAGTTGTCGACGACCTCGTAGACGAGGTGGTGCAGCCCGCTCGGCCCGGTCGAGCCGATGTACATCGCAGGCCGCTTGCGGACGGCCTCGAGCCCTTCGAGAACTTTGATTTTGTCGGCGCCGTAGTCTTCGACGCCCGGCGCAACGGTGCCCGACGCGGGTGTTCCCCGGCCGGGCTGGCGTTCTGTCTTTGACATGAAAGACTTCAAATCCTCATCGGCATGATGACGTAGGTGTACTCGTAGCCTTCGGCGCCGATGGGCTTCATGACGGCCTGACTCATTTCGTCCTTGAACTCGAGTTGGACGTTCTCGGTTTCCACCACGCCCAGGAAGTTGTCCACGTAGTCGGCGTTGAAGCAGATTTGCGTGGCCGGACCGCTGTAGTCGACCGGCAGCACTTCGTGCGCCTCGCCGACTTCGGGCGTGCTCGACGTGATCTCCACCTGGTCCTTGCCAATCACGAACTTCACGGCCTTGGACCGCTCGTTCGAGAGCAGGCGCACGCGCCGCACCGCCGCGGCGAGCCGATCGCGGTCGAACTCGATCCGTTTGTCGTTGGTTTTAGGAATCACGCGCTCGTACGCGGGAAAGTTCGCGTCGATCTTGCGCGAGATCAGCAGGCGACCGTCGGCCTTGAAAAACAGATGATTCTCCCCCTGCGAAAATTCCGCCGCCGACCCGCCGTCGATGAGCCGCGCGACTTCGTTCAACGTCTTTCGCGGCAGCAGCACTTCGGTCTTGACGCCCTTGCCCGGCGACTCCTGCACGCTGATGAACGCGAGCCGATGGCCATCGGTCGCGACCATACTCATCGAATCCGGCCGCAGCACGAGTTGCGCGCCGTTCAGGAAATAGCGCGTGTCCTCGCTCGTAATGGCAAAGCGCGTGTGTGAAATCATCCGCTTCAGCGCCGGCCCCGGCAGCACGGCTTCCGGACTTCCGCCATCCTCCGGCGGCGTCGGAAACTCGCCCACCGGCAGCGTCTGCATCCGCGACTCGAACCGATCGGCGGCAATCGTCACGCTCTTGCCGCCCTTGTCCTCCGAGATCCGGATCTCGGTGTCCGGCAGCGCGCCGACGATCTCGAACAGCTTCTTGGCCGGCAGCGTCAGCGTACCCGGTCTTCGAGACGGTCGCATCACACCGGCTGCGAAGACCGACATCGAGATCGGTCGCGAGCAGCGACATGCTGATCCGTCGCTGCATTCAAGAGGACGTTCGCGAGAATGGGAATCGTGTTCTTTCGCTCGACGATGCCCTGCAGCAGAGAGAGCTCTTTCAGCAGATCGGTCTTGCGAACGACCAGTTCCATGGGCTGGAGCGACCTCATACTTGGCCCGCGGCGCGCGGGGATCTTGATTGCTGACAGCAGATCAGAAAAGACCAAAAATTATAACAGAAACAAGGGCCTGTTGGTACACGCGACGTTATCTGCAAGTTATTTAGTATCAATCACTTAACCTGTGGACATTTCTGTGGATGTTTTTCGTGAGTTTCGCCCCGGCCGGCTGCGGAAATCCACCCCCGGATTCGCTCTCCACAGCCGTCCACAGGGCTCGGGTTGTGGAAAACTCACCCGCCTGCATCCCGCGGCGATTTTTACTACGAAACGACTGGCTGAAGGTGTTGATGAGGGTGTTGAAAGCCGAGTCTTTCTGACGCATGTCCTCGACCTTCCGGATCGAGTGGATCACGGTCGAGTGATGCTTGCCGCCAAAACTTCGCCCGATCTCCGGAAGCGACGCGCTCGTCAGCGACTTGCAGAGATACATCGCGACCTGCCGCGGCATCGCCACCGACTTCGAGTTGTTGCGCGACTTCAAGTCCGCCAGCTTGAGCTGATAGTACTCCGCGACGAACTTCTGGATCATGTCGATCGTGACGGCGCGCTCTTCGTGCCTCAGCACGTCGCGCAGCACCTCCTGCGCAAGCGGCATGGACACTTCCCTGCCGGTCAACGACGCGTACGCCAGCAGCCGGACCAGGGAACCCTCGAGTTCGCGGATGTTCGACTTGATCCGGCCCGCGATGTACAGCGCGACGTTGTCGGGCAGCGGCACCCCTTCGGATTCGGATTTCCGCTTCAAAATCGCCATTTTCGTCTCGAGATCCGGCGGCTGGATGATCGGCAATCAAGCCCCATTCGAAGCGGCTTCGCAGCCGTTCCTCGAGCTCGGTGATCTGATGCGGCGGGCAGTCGCTGCTGAGCACGATCTGCTTCTGCGCGTCGTGCAGCGCGTTGAACGTGTGGAAGAACTCGATCTGCGTCCGCTCCTTGCCGACGATGAACTGCACGTCGTCGACGAGCAGGACATCGACGCCGCGGTAGCGCTCGCGGAACTCGAGAATATGGTCGTACCGGATGGCATTCACGACTTCGTTCATGAAACGCTCGCCGGAGACATACGTCAGCTTCAGGCCCGGTGCTGTGCCTGAGCACGTAGTGGCCAATCGCGTGCATCAGATGCGTCTTGCCCAGGCCCACGCCGCCGTAGAGAAACAGCGGGTTGTAGGAGCGCGACGGCGCCTCGGCGACCGCGCGACAGGCCGCGTGCGCGAACTGATTCGACGAGCCGACGATGAACGTGTCGAACGAATATCGGGGGCTGAGACCAACGCCATCTTCGGCGAGATCGGAGTCCGGCACCTCGAGATCCAACTCTTCGGGCGCCGGCTCAGAAGTCGCCTGCAGGACCGCGGGGACCTCTTGCCCGTCTGGCAGGAACTCCACCCGGACGCCGGGCCGCCCTACCTCCGTCAACGCTTCCTGGATGACGCTGAGGTAGTGCTTGGTCAGCCAATCGACGACCATCCGGTCGGAGACGCGGATCGTGAGGGTGTGGCCCGAGTCGGCCGCCAGGGAGGTGGCGCGAAACCAGGTGAAGTAGGTGTACCGGTTGACTTTCGTTTCGATTCGGCTGAGGACATCGTCCCAGATCGTGCCGGTCATACCAGTAACACCAACAGCAACAAGGACTTATCTGGGTCAGCCTTTGAAAACCCTTTGGAAACCCAAGGATTTCCACAGTTTTTTCCACAGGTGTGGAAAACTGGCCACGTGGTCGCCTGCCACGGGAAGGCTGGCGAATCTACCATAGCGTGTCGAACCCCACAACGCTCATTTGACACGCTTTTCACGCCTTGGCTACGATCCCTTTTTCGGAACGGGTGACAACACCCCGCTGGGAGCCCAATGAAGCGCACGTATCAGCCTAACCGCCGCCGCCGTCGCCGCACGCACGGCTTCCTCGTGCGGATGCGCACGAAGAACGGCCGGATCGTCCTCAAGCGGCGGCGCGCCAAGGGGCGCAAGCGGCTGACGGTCTCGTCGCGGTAATCGGACGCACGCGGCGCGCGGCCGTCGGGCAGGCGCGATCGGCCATGTCCCACAAGTTCGGATCGGACGTTCGGCTGTCGTCACACGCCGAGTTCGAGGTCGTGCAGAAGCGCGGCCGTCGTGTGGCATCGCGGTACGTGACGTTGATTGGCCGGCCGAACGATCGCACGTGCGATCGGCTCGGCATCATCGCCTCACGGCGGATTGGATCGGCCGTGGTGCGAAACCGCGCGAAGCGCCGGCTCCGCGAGATCTTTCGCCGCACCGATCCGGATCTCGCCTCCGGGTCGGGCCGCCGATCCTTCGATGTCGTGGCGATTGCCCGGCGCGATCTCGTCGACGCGCCGTTTGCCGAAGTCAGTGCAGACGTCCATGGCGCATTCCGAAAACTCCGCGGTCACTAGTCCCTCGATAGGAACCGGCGCACGTGTGGGCGTGACGCTCATCCGTGCCTATCAATTACTGCTTGGACCCTTCATGGGCGGCGCGTGCCGTTTCGATCCGAGCTGCTCCGAGTACGCCATCCAGGCACTCGTCGAGCACGGATGCTGGCGCGGCACGAAGCTCGCGGTGCAGCGCATCGCGCGTTGCCATCCGTTCGGGCAGGCCGGCAGCGATCCGGTTCCGCCGCGCACCTCGGTTGGCGGGCGCGGGTAGACGTTCATGGAAAAACGCGTCTTTCTCGCGATCTTCTTGTGCTTCGTGGTGCTCGCGGTGTACCAGGCGTACTTCGCACCGAAGCCGCCCGATCAGCCGACGCCCGCGCCGACTGAAGCGGCGGCCACGCCTGCCTCCACGCCGACGCCCTCGGCGACGCCGGCGGTCACTCCGGCCGCGACTCCCGCGGCAGGCGCGCAGGCCGCCGCGTCGACCTCGCGGGCCACGACGACACCCGCGCCCGCGGCGCAGGCGCTCGTCGCCGACTCGGCCGCGCGCGACATCGTCGTGGACACCGAGACCGTGCACGCCGTGTTCACGTCCGCGGGCGCGACCCTCAAGAGCTGGGTGCTCAAGAAATACCGCACCGAGGACGGCGCGCCGCTCGACCTGGTGCCGCCCGATCTGCCGAGCAACTTCCCGCGCCCGTTCACGCTGTCCGCCGACGATCCCGCGATTGCACCGATCCTGGCCACGGCGCTCTATCAGCCGAGCGTGGCGTCGTTGACGCTCGGATCGTCGCCCGGGACGCTGAGCTTCGAGTACCGCGATGCCTCGGGCCTCAGTGCGCGCAAGACTTTTCACTTTCAGCCGGAAGGCCAGCCGTACAACCTGACCGTGGACGCCGAGGTCGACGTCGGCGGCGTCGCCCGGCCCATCACGCTGAAGTGGGGTCCGGCGCTCGGTCTCGGCTACAAGCCGGATGGATCGCGTTCGGTGCCGGTGGACGCGATCAAGCATCAGGACGACGAACTGGACCGGTTGAGCGCGAGCGCGCTCGAAAAGCAGCCGCACTACGAGGGCACGTTCCGCTACGTCGGTGTCGAAGAGCAGTACTTCCTGACCGTGGCGCTGCCCGGCGCGCAGAAAGTCCAGGTGGATTTTCAGCCCGTCACGTTGCCGGTCCCCAACGATCCGAAGAACCGCACGCGGTCGTTCATCCAGTACAGCGTCCGCATGCCCGGCGCCGCGACGTTGCCCTTCCTGATCGGCCCGAAGGACTTCAGCGTGCTGCAGGCGGTCGATCCCCAGTTGACGCTCGCGATCGACTTCGGCCGGAAATACATCCGCTGGCTCGTCGTGCCGCTCTTCCAGGCGCTCAAATGGCTCAACGGCTACATCGGCAACTACGGCTGGTCGATCATCGCGCTGACGTTCATCATCAACGTGATCATCTTCCCGCTGCGGCATCGCAGCATGGTGTCGATGAAGAAGATGCAGGCCGTGCAGCCGCAGGTGAAGGCCATCCAGGATCGCTACGCCAAGTACAAGCTCACCGATCCGGAGCGGCAGAAGATGAACGTGGAGATGATGGACGCTCTACCAGGAAAAAGGGCATCAACCCCGCGAGCGGCTGCGTGCCGATGCTGCTGACGTTCCCGATCCTGTTTGCCTTCTACGACCTGCTCTACTCGTCCATCGAGCTTCGCGGCGCGCCGTTCATGTGGTGGATCAAGGACCTCTCCCTCCACGACCCGTACTACATCACGCCGATCGTCATGGGCCTGACGATGTTCCTGCAGCAGAAGATGATGCCGTCCACGGCCGATCCGGCGCAGCAGAAGATGTTCCTGTTCCTGCCAATCTTCTTCACGTTCACTTTCGTGTGGATGCCCGCGGGACTCGTGCTGTACTGGCTGTCGAGCAACGTCCTCGCCATCGGGCAGCAGTACCTGACGAATCGCATCATCGCCGCCCCGGCGCGTCCTCCCGCCAGGACGCGAGGAAACAACACGGCGGGCAAGTCGTAGGACATCTACAGCCATGCAGGAGCTCGACGAGAAGGTCACGGAGTTCGTCCGCCAAGTCACATCGGCCATGGGACTGACGCTCGAGGTCGCCCTCGAGGAACTGCCGGACAACATCCGGCTGAACTTGTCGGGCGACGGCGCCGACGTCCTGCTCCGCCGCAAGGGCGAGGCCCTCGACGCCCTCCAGGTGATCGTCAACACCGCGTTCCGGCGCGATGCCCGCGGCGATCGCCACTACGTGGTGGACGCGCTGGGCTTCCGCAAGGGCAAGGACGCCGAGCTTCGTCAGATGGCCCAGTTCCTGATGGACAAGGCCCGGTCGTCGGGCACGCCCCAGGAAATGGGCCCGCTCAACCCCTACGCCCGCCGCATCGTCCATCTGACGGTGGCCGAAGACCCCGCCCTGACCTCGGAGTCCATCGGCGACGCGTTCCTCAAGAGCGTCGTCATCTCGCGCAAGAGCTGACGGCCCGGCGACGACTTTGACCTTCCCGCCGCGCGGGCTTTCAAGTTAAGTACTTCCGTGCCGTTCTCGGCCACGGACACGATCGTCGCAATCGCCACGCCGCCCGGTCGCGGCGGCATTGGCGTGATCCGGCTGTCGGGACCAGAGGCGGCACGGATCGGCGGCATGCTGCTCGGACGCGCGGACCCGCTCGTCCCGCGCCACGCGACCTTCGGACGGGTCGTCGGCACGGCGTCATCGGAGCAGACGGCCGCGGTCGATCAGGTCGTCGCCACCTGGTTCCAGTCGCCCCACTCGTACACCGGAGATGACGTCGTCGAAATCAGCGGTCATGGGAGTCCGCTCCTGCTGAAGCGCATCGTCGAGCTGTCCATGACGGCCGGCGCGCGGCTCGCTGAGCCCGGGGAGTTCACGCTGCGCGCGTACCTGAACGGCCGGATCGATCTGGTGCAGGCCGAGGCGGTCGCGGATCTGATCGAGGCGGTCACGCCGCTCCAGGCGCGCACCGCGATGGATCAGCTCGAAGGCACGCTGACCGCGGCGATCGGGCGGATCGACGCGGCGCTGTTCGATCTCGCCGCGCGCCTCGAGGCGTCGCTCGACTTTCCCGACGAGGGATTTCACTTTGTCACCCGGGACGACGCGAGAACGGAGCCGCGGGGATTCATCGACGATCTCGCCGCGCTCGCGCGCGCCGGCCGGATGGGCCGCGTCGTCCGCGAAGGCCGGCTGGTCGTGATCGTCGGGCGGCCGAACGCCGGCAAGTCGAGCCTGTTCAACGCGCTCGCCGGCGCCGCGCGCGCCATCGTCACGGCCGTGCCCGGAACGACGCGCGACGTGCTGACCGAACGCGTGGACATCGGCGGCGTACCAGTGACGCTCGTCGACACGGCCGGACTGCGCGAGGCGACCGACGCCATCGAGGCGGAAGGCGTGGCGCGAGCCGAGCAGGCGCGTCGCATTGCCGCGCTGACGATTGTCGTGATCGACGGCTCGGCGCCGATCGATGACGACGACCGGCGGATTGTCGCCGAGTCACCGCGCCCTGCGATTGTCGTCGGGAGCAAGGCCGACTTGCCGCGCGCGTGGAAGGCGACGGAGGCCGCAATCGACTCACTCGACGGCGTCATCGAAGTCTCCGCGCGCACGGGTGAGGGGCTGGACACTCTGCGCAAGACGGTCTCGGCGACCCTGTTTGAACGCGAAGAACTGCGCGACGTCCCGGCGATGTCCAACGTGCGACACCTCGAGCTGGTCGATCGTTCGGCTTCCGCCCTCGATGCCGCCATCCGCGGGCTGGACGACGGCGCCACCGAAGAGCTGATCCTGAGCGACCTGGGCCTGGCGCGGAGGGCTCTCGAGGAGCTGACGGGCCGCCGGACACCCGACGACCTGCTCCATCACATCTTCAGCCGATTCTGCGTCGGCAAGTAGGTTGAGCCGGCCTCGAGCGTGTTGAGGCGGCCGCGCGCCGGTCGGTACCGTTAGAATTTCCTGCGACGTGTCTGATTTCGACGTGATGGTCGTCGGCGCGGGCCATGCCGGCTGCGAAGCGGCCTGGGCCGCGGCACGGTTGGGGTGTCGCGTGGGCTTGTGCACGTTGTCAGCCGAGACGGTCGCGCTGATGCCGTGCAATCCGGCCATCGGCGGCACCGCGAAGGGGCATCTGGTCCGGGAAATCGATGCGATGGGCGGGCTGATGGGGCGCGCCATCGACGCGACGGGCATTCAGTTCAAGCTGCTCAACCGCAGCCGCGGTCCGGCGGTGTGGTCGCCCCGCGCGCAGGCGGACAAGCGCCGGTACGGCGCGTGGGTTCGCGACGCGCTGTCGGCCGAGCCGAACATCACCTGGCTGTACGGACGCGCCGGCGCGCTCGTCATCAACGGCGGGCGCATCACCGGGTTGGCGTTCGAGGACGGTCACGCGCTGTCGTGCGACGCGATTGTCGTGACGACCGGCACGTTTCTCAACGGCTTGGTCCACATTGGCGACGAGCAGCGCCCGGCGGGGCGGGCTGACGAGCCGCCGACACGCGCGCTGGCGGACTCGCTGCGTGCGTGCGGCTTCGTCATGGGCCGGCTCAAGACGGGCACACCGCCGCGGCTCGATCGCCGGAGCATCGATTTTTCCCGCTTCCCTGCCGAATACGGGGACACGCCCGGCGTGCCGTTCTCGTTTCTCTCGGCGCCAATCACGCGGCCGCAAGTCGCGTGTCACCTGCTCCACACGAACGACGCCGTGCGGGACCTGGTGCGGCAGCATCTCGGCCAGTCGCCGCTGTACAACGGCCAGATTCAGGGCATCGGGCCGCGCTACTGTCCGTCGCTCGAGGACAAGATCATGCGCTTCCCCGATCGGGAACGGCACCAGATCTTTCTCGAGCCCGAAGGCGTGGACGTCGACGAGATCTACATCAACGGGCTCTCGATGAGCCTGCCGCGCGCGGTGCAGGAGTCGATTGTGCGCGCGCTGCCGGGATTGGCGGACGCACGCGTGCTGCGCCATGCGTATGCCGTCGAGTACGACTTCATTCAGCCCACCGAGCTCGACCAGACCCTCGAAACAAAGCGGATTTCTGGGCTGTTTCTCGCCGGACAGATCAACGGCACGTCGGGCTACGAAGAAGCGGCGGCGCAGGGCCTGATGGCTGGCCTCAACGCCGCGCGTGCCGCGCAGCGCGCGGCGCCGGTCGTGCTGAAGCGCGACGAGGCGTACATCGGCATCCTCGTCGACGATCTAATCACGCAGGGCTGTCTGGAGCCCTACCGCATGTTCACATCGCGGGCGGAACATCGGCTGCTGCTTCGCATCGACAATGCCGATCTGCGCCTGACGCCGATCGGCCGTCGTGCCGGGCTGGTGGACGACGAGCGCTGGCGGATGTTCGAAGCGCGGCGCGATCGCCTCGCGCGCAATCACGCGCGGGCAGTGGCGACACGCGTGTCGGTGGACGGCCAGACGATTCCCGCGGATCAGGCGATCGCACGGCCGGGTGTGTCTGTCGATCGCCTGGCGAGCTCCGGATTCTGGATCGAGACGATGGGCGACTTCGCGCACGTGGACGTCGCGACGCTCGAGGCGGAATTGAAGTACCGAGGCTATCTGAAGCGGCAGGACGCGCAGCTTGCGCGGACGCGCGCCGAGGAAGCGTGCGCCATTCCCGCGAGCTTCGACTACCACGACGTGCCGGGATTGTCGCGGGAAGTGGTCGAGCGACTGACGCAGGTCCGTCCGGCGACGATTGGCCAGGCCGGACGCGTGCCGGGCGTGACGCCGGCCGCGGTGGCGATCGTGGCGGCGCGTGTGGCTCGTCAGGCGCGAAGCGCACGCGGCGATCGTACGGCGTCGGAGTCGCCTCTCGTCTGAGCGAGCGATTGAGTTAGTCGGTCTCGTCGGTCTCGTCTCCCCGCCGGGTCATGGCGCCCTGCTGCGCTGGTGTCCTGCCAGCGGCGGGCCGACAATACAGCGCGAGACGTGGCGTATCCCGATGACGTGCGGCGCATCCAGCTGCGTACGGCGCTGGCGGGGGTCCAGGTGTCACCCGACCAGGCGGGGATGTTGGCCGCGTACCTGGACGTGCTCCGCCGGTGGAACCAGAAGAGCAATCTGACGGCGTTCGAGCTGTCGCCCCCGACTGATGCCGCGATCGACCGTTTGATCGTCGAGCCGGTGGCGGCGGCGCGGCACGTGCCGGCCACGGCGCGGCTGCTGGTCGACATCGGGTCGGGGGGCGGGTCGCCGGCGATTCCGCTGCGAGTGATGGCGCCGCAGGCTCGTGTGGTGATGGTCGAAGCGCGTGCGCGAAAAGCCGCCTTCTTGCGTGAGGTCGCGCGGGCCTTGGAGTTGGAGGGCCTCGCCGTGGAGAACCGGCGGTTCGAGGAACTTGCGGGACGCAGCGACCTTCAGGGTGCGGCTGACGTGGTGACGGTGCGGGCGGTTCGGATGACACGTGAAGTTTGGTTGAACACCAGAAATATTCTGAAGGCTGACGGCCGAGCATTCCTCTTCGGCACAGCCGACGATGCTGTCAATCTGAGCTTGCCGGAGAATTTGCGCTTGATCCAGGATGAGTCCCTGGTGCCGGCGCTGGATAGCCGCCTGTTTGTCATCAGCCGCCTGGACTGAGCCCTTCCGGTCGAGTTGTTCCACGTGGAACACGGGTTCCTTGGCCAGCCGCGCGCGCTGGTAACCGTCCACCTCTCATCGCACGAATCCAGGATTGCGGTTATTGGGTGCGGTCGGGGAATGCCAAGCTCTACGCGGTGCGGTCCGCCAGTACGGCCTTCACGTCTTCGGTTGCTTTGAACACGCCGCGGATCTTGACGGATTCGATCGCCCGAGCAGCCAGCTCCGGCGTCACGTCTGCGGCAATCGACAACAGCCCGACGACGGTGATTTTGAGGCGCTCGTTTCTGGCAACGGACCGCTCGAGCGACTCCCGGTCGAAAGCCAGCGCGCCAACCACAAACGCGCCGCGGGCCATTGCCTGCGTCAGCTCCACTTCGTGACGTTCGAGCTGGTTGCGGATTGCCGTTCGAATGAGATCAGTCCGGCTCGAGTACAGGCCTTCATCGACGAGAACGTCGATTCGCCCGAGGTCGACGACGCTCAGGTTGATGGTCACCTTTTCTGTATCGGCCACACAGGATGGTAAATAGATGGTATGCAATTGTCAATTGGAATCTATTTGGATGTTATTGACTGCTCGAGCATGTCGTTCTTGAGCTCCAGGGTTGCTGGGCCTCACTGTCAAAAGCTCCAACCGCAGGCGGCAGGTGGCTAAGGCGAGCATGCGGACGCTGTACGCATCTGATGGTTGGTACGAACCCCCGCGTGGGCGCGTACCAGTCAAATCAATGCATCGTTGGACGGTTCCAGAGCTGGGGCCGTAACGTTCCACGTGGAACAACTCGCTATGGCGACTGCTGGTCCCAGAAGTTGATCTTGACGGCCCGCGCCAGGATCTTCACAATAGCCCAGCCAATCACTTACTACGGTTGGTTAAATGACCAATTCTGCGCGCATCATCGCCGTCGCCAATCAAAAAGGCGGTGTCGCCAAAACCACCACGGCCATCAACCTGGCGGCCTCTCTCGCCATGGCGGGGCAGCGCGTGCTCGTGGTCGATCTCGATCCTCAAGCCAATCTCACGAGCGGCGTCGGTCTGAAAGGTCGCGCCGCGGACGCCGGCACCATCTACGAAGCGCTGACGGCCGACGCGCCCGATCCGCGCGCGTTCGTCCTCCCCACCGGCTTCGATCACCTCTCGATCATCCCGGCCGACCGACAGCTCACCGGCGCGGAGATCGAACTGGTCACGCTCGACGGACGCGAGCACCGCGTGCGCCGTCTCGTCCACGCGCTGCGTGGCGAGTTCCACTACATCTTCATCGACACGCCGCCGTCGCTTGGCCTGCTCACGCTCAACGGACTCGTGGCCGCGGACACCGTGCTGATCCCGCTCAACTGCGAGTACTTCGCACTCGAAGGGATTGCCGAGTTGATGGCCACCATCGACCGCGTGCGCGGCGCGCTCAATCCGACCCTGGGCATCGAAGGCGTGCTGCTCACGATGTACGACGAGCGCACGAATCTCGGACAGCAGGTGAGCGCCAACGTCCGCGAGTACTTCGGCGAGAAAGTCTTCAAGACCGTGATCCCGCGCAACATCCGGCTCGGTGAGGCCCCGAGCCATGGCGTGCCCGTGATTCTCTACGACGCGCGATCGCGCGGCGCGGAAGCGTACATCGCGCTCGCGCATGAATTCCTCGCGCGCGATCGCGCCGCGTCGCAGGCGCCGCGAGATCATCCGGCGTCACAAGAGGGGAGCGACCAATGACCGAAAAACGCCCCGCGCTCGGCCGCGGTCTGAGCGCGCTCATCCCGGACGCGCCCCGCCCGCCGGCCGTTGTCGATCGAGGTGCGGAGCGCCAGAACCAGATCGATCTCGATCTGCTGGTCCCCAATCCTCACCAGCCGCGCGCCTTCATCGACGAAGCGCGACTCGACGAGCTCGCGCAGTCGATTCGCGCGAATGGCGTGATCCAGCCGATCCTCGCGCGCCGGGCGGGCGATCGCTACGAAATCGTCGCCGGCGAGCGGCGGTGGCGCGCGGCCCAGCGCGCCGGCCTCCTCAAAGTTCCGGTCGTCGTCCGTGACGTGCCGGACGATCGGCTGCTTCAGGTCGCGCTGATCGAGAACATTCAGCGCGACGACCTCAACCCGATCGAAGAAGCGCAGGCGTATCGCCGGCTGATTGACGAGCAGGCACTGTCGCAGGATGAGCTGGCCACCGCGGTCGGCAAGGATCGCGCGACGATCGCGAATTATCTCCGCCTGCTGCGCCTGCCGTCCGAAGTGCGCGGCGAGATCGCGGCGGGGACGATTTCCACGGGTCACGCGAAAGCGCTGGTCGGTCTGCCGGACGACGCCGCGCAGCGCCGCCTCGCCCGCGAAGTCGTGGCGCGCGGTTTGTCGGTGCGAGAAACGGAAGCGCTCGTCCGGCGCGAAACGCACCCGCCCGTCGCGCCTCCGCCCCCGCGCAAGGTCGATCCCAACACGCGCGCCGCCGAAGAGCAGCTGAAGCTCGCGCTCGGCACCACCGTCCGCATCATCCGCAAGGGCAAGGGCGGGCGGATCGAGATCGACTTCACGAGCGAAGAAGAGCTGCAGCGGCTGTACGAAGCGCTCACCGAATAGCGTGCCTGGCGCCGCGTGCTGGGTCCCAGGTGCACCGCACGAGGCACAAGCACTCGGCACGTAGCACAAGGCACCCAGCACTCTCTTGCTAGACTGTCTCCGATGAGGAAGCTGACGGACTACGCCGCCTGCGCCGGTTGAGCGAGCAAACTCGCCGCAGGCGAGCTCGCCCAGGTGCTGGGTGACATCCCGCTGACCGACGACCCCCGCGTCCTCGTCGACTACCGGACCGCGGACGATGCGGGTGTGTACCGGTGGCCAGCAGGTCCGGCCCTCGTGCAGACCGTCGACTTCTTCACGCCCGTGGTCGACGACCCCTATCACTACGGCCAGATTGCCGCGGCCAACGCGCTCAGCGACGTCTATGCGATGGGTGGGGAGCCGCGGACAGCGCTCGCGATTGCCGCGCTGCCGAAAGACGGACCGGGCGTGGACGTGGTGAAGGCCATCTTCCGCGGCGGCTACGACAAGCTGCGGGAAGCGGGCGTGGTCCTCCTCGGCGGCCACACGGTCACCGACACCGAAATCAAATTCGGCTACGCGGTCACCGGCGAGATCGATCCGGCGCGCGTGTTGACGAACGCCGGCGCGCGGGTGGGCGACGTCCTGCTCCTCACTAAACCGCTCGGCACCGGCATCATCGCGACGGCAATCAAGTTCGGACGGGCCTCGCAGAGCCAGATCGACGCCGCGACGGAGTCGATGACGCGACTGAACAACGATGCCGCGCGGATCGTGCGGGGGCTGCCACCGGGCATGGTCAGCGCGGCGACCGACATCACGGGCTTCGGCCTCGCCGGCCACGGGTCGGAGATGGCGGCCGCGAGCGGCGTCACCCTGGTGATGGATACGGGCGCGCTGCCCGTGCTCGAGGGCGCGATTTCGCTCGCGGCCGGCAACTCGCCGGGTGGCGCCAGAACGAACCTGAGCCATTTCGGTCCAGCGGTGGTGGTAGCCCCGACGGTGGCCCCGGCCCTGCGACTCATCGCCTTCGATCCCCAGACGTCAGGGGGACTGCTGCTCGCGGTGGATGCCGCGGCGACCGGTCACGTCATCGGTCAGCTGCGCGAGGCGGACGTCCCGGTGGCGGCGATTGGCCGAGTCGAAGCGGCCTATCCATCGGGCGTTCGGCTGCGGCTCGAGGGCGACGGTTCGATCGAACAGAATCGTTAAGGAAATCGGCCGAGCTGGGCGATTCAAGGCCCGCCGTCCTGTCCGCGAACCTTGCCCGAAGCGCGCCGCGGATGGTATAAATTGACGTTTTGCTCGGCGCGTTTTGCCCATCCTGTATAGGAACCCGTGACATCACTTTTGGTTGTGTCGATTCCGTGCCTCGTCCCGCGACCGAACGCGTTTCGCCCGGCTGAGGTCCGTCGATGACCGCGCGAGGTGTTGCCCGGCGGTACGCCGCGGCGCTCTTCGATGTCGTCTCGAAGGCGGGCGATCCGGTCGCTGCCGCACGCGACCTCGATGCGGTACGCGACCTGATTCTCGGCAACGCGGAGCTCGAGCGCGTGCTCACGACGCCGGGCGTCGGATCGAACAGCAAGCGCGCCATCCTCATCGCAGTCCTTGCGGCGGGTGGCGGCGTCGGCAGGGAAGTGACGCGTCTGGTTGGCATGCTCGCGGACCGGGACCGGCTCGGCCTCATCGCTGACGTGGCCGCCGCGTACGGCCATCGCCTGCGCGAGGCGCAGCGCGTCGTTCCGGCCGAAGTGGTGACGGCGGTGGCGCTCACCGACGGCCAGCGGGCGGCGCTCCAGGCGGCGATCGCCAGGGCGTCGGGGCGCGACGTCACCTTGAGCGCGCGGGTCGATCCGGCGATCATGGGCGGCATCGTCGCGCGCGTGGGCAGCGTGGTCTTCGACGGCAGCGTCACGCGACAGCTCGAGCGGTTGAAGCAGCGGCTGACCGAAGCACAGTAGGCAGCGAGCGACAAGGCAGAAGGCACAGCGCATGCAGATCAAGGCTGAAGAGATTTCCAAGATCATTCGCGACCAGATCGGCAACTTCACGCGCCGACGTCGACGTCGCCGAGGTCGGCTCGGTCATGTCGGTTGGCGACGGCATCGCGCGCATTCACGGCGTCGAGCGGGCGATGGCGGGCGAGATGCTCGAGTTCCCGCACGGGCTGTTCGGGATCGCGCTGAACCTCGAGGAAGAGAGCGTCGGCGCGGTGCTCCTCGGCCACTCGACGGAGATCAAGGAAGGCGACATCGTCAAGCGCACGGGCCGCATCATCTCGGTGCCGGTCGGCGACGAGCTGGTCGGCCGCGTCGTCAACGCGCTCGGCCAGCCGATCGACGGCAAGGGTCCGATCGCGTCGAAGCAGTTCATGCCGATCGAGCGCCTCGCGCCCGGCGTCGTCGATCGCAGCCCGGTCAAGGAGCCGCTGCAGACCGGGCTCAAGGCCATCGACGGGATGGTGCCGATCGGCCGCGGCCAGCGCGAGCTGATCATCGGCGACCGCCAGACGGGCAAGACCGCCGTCGCGGTCGACGCGATCATCAACCAGAAGCGGCCAGGACGTCATCTGCATCTACAACGCGATCGGCCAGAAGCAGTCGACGATCGCGCAGGTCGTCAAGACGCTCGAGGACGCCGGCGCGATGGAGTACACCATCGTCGTCGCGGCCGGCGCGTCCGATCCGGCGCCGCTGCTCTACATCAGCCCGTATTCGGCGTGCACGATTGGCGAGTTCTTCCGCGACAGCGGCCGCCACGCGCTGTGCGTCTACGACGACCTCTCGAAGCACGCGCAGGCGTATCGCGAGATCTCGCTGCTGCTGCGGCGCCCGCCGGGCCGCGAGGCGTACCCCGGCGACGTCTTCTACCTGCACTCGCGCCTGCTCGAGCGCGCGGCCAAGCTCAAGAAGGAGCTGGGCGGCGGCTCGCTCACGGCGCTGCCGATCATCGAAACGCAGGCCGGCGACCTGTCGGCCTACATCCCGACGAACGTCATCTCGATCACCGACGGGCAGATCTTCCTCGAGGCGGACCTGTTCAACCAGGGCATCCGCCCGGCCATCAACGTCGGCAACTCGGTGTCGCGCGTCGGCGGATCGGCGCAGATCAAGGCGATGCGCCAGGTCGCCGGATCGCTGCGGCTCGACCTCGCGCAGTACCGCGAGCTGGCGGCGTTCGCGCAGTTCGGCAGCGACCTCGATCAGGCCACGCAGAAGCAGCTCAACCGCGGCAAGCGGCTGACCGAGATCCTCAAGCAGCCGCAGTACCAGCCGCTGCCGGTCGAGAAGCAGGTCGCGATCATCTTCGCGGCGACCAACGGCTACCTCGACGGCGTGGCGGTCGAGCAGCTCCGGCAGTACCGAGGAGGAGCTCTACCGCTTCCTCGAGACGCGTTCAGGCGGCGCGCTCGCGGCCATTGCCGACAAGAAGATCCTCGACGACGACGTGAAGAACGGCCTGAAGGCGGCGCTCGACGAGTTCGGCCAGGTGTTCGCGGCGAAGGCCGCGGCGGCCTAGATCATGCCGTCGCTGATTGACATGCGGCGGCGCATCCGCGCCGTCAAGTCGACGCAGCAGATCACGAAGGCGATGAAGATGGTCGCCGCGTCGAAGCTGCGCCGCGCGCAGGAGCGCGTGATCGCGACGCGGCCGTTCGCCCGCGAGGCGCGCAGCGTGCTCGACAGCGTCGCGTCGCGCGTCGATCCGGCGGCGCACCCGCTGCTCGATCGCGGCCCGGCCGGCGCAGCCCGACGGGCGCCACGCTGCTGATCGTCGATCACGTCCGATCGCGGCCTGTGCGGCAGCTTCAACACGAACGTCATCAAGGCGGTCAGCGCGTTCCTGCGCGAGAACACCGCGGCACGCCCGTCTCGCTCGGCCTCGTCGGCCGCAAGGGCCGCGACTTTCTCGGCCGGCGCGGCCTGCCGGTCCGGTTCGACTACGTCAACCTGCCGAAGGTCATCCGCTTCGCCGAGGCCGAGGCCATCGCGGCGCCGGCGCATCGAGGACTTCATCGACGGGCCGCGTCGACAGCGTCTACCTCGTCTACAACGAGTTCAAGTCGGTCATGCACGCAGCAGGTCGTCGTCGAGCAGCTGCTGCCGCTGCCGCACGCTGGACCTGGCGGACGACGCCGCCGAGGCCCCGAGCGAGACGTCCACGGCCGAGTACATCTACGAGCCGTCGCCCGAGCGCATCCTCGAGGTCCTGCTCCGGCAGCTGGTCGTGGCGCAGGTGCTGCGGGCGCTGCTCGAATCGAACGCCGCGTTCTACGCCGCGCAGATGACGGCGATGGACGCGGCCACCCGCAATTCGCACGGACATGATCGACAGCCTGACGCTCTACATGAACAAGCTGCGCCAGGCGGCGATCACGCGCGAGATCATCGAGGTCGTTTCCGGCGCGCAGGCAGCTCTGACAGAGGGCGAGGACACAGCACATGACAGTTGCAGCTGCAGCGAAAACCGGCAAGGTCGTCCAGGTCATCGGGCCGGTCGTGGACATCGAGTTCGAGGACGGCCACCTGCCCGACGATCTACAACGCCGTCGGATCACCGGGGACGTGGCCGGCGCGGGGCAGGGCAAGGGCGCCGAGCGCATCGATCGATCGTCGAGGTCGAGCAGCACCTCGGCGAGAACCGCGTGCGCACGGTCGCGATGAAGCCGACCGACGGCCTGCAGCGCGGCATGACGCGCGACCGACGAGGGCGGGCCGATCTCGATGCCCGTCGGCCCCGAGACGCTCGGCCGCGTGCTGAACGTGCTCGGCGAGCCGGTCGACTTCCCGGACCGGCCGGTCGTGCACGAAGGAGCGCTGGCCGATTCACCGCGCCGCGCCGACGCTCGAGGAGCAGTCGACCGAGCTGAAGATGTTCGAGACCGGCATCAAGGTCATCGACCTGCTCGAGCCGTACCTGCAGGGCGGCAAGATCGGCCTGTTCGGCGGCGCCGGCGTCGGCAAGACCGTCATCATCATGGAGCTCATCAACAACATCGCCATGAAGCACGGCGGTGTGTCGGTGTTCGGCGGCGTCGGCGAGCGCACGCGCGAGGGCAACGACCTCTGGCTCGAGTTCCAGGAGAGCGGCGTCATCGACGTCAACGACTCGTCGAAGTCGCGCGCGGCGCTGGTCTACGGACAGATGACCGAGCCGCCAGGCGCGCGGCTGCGCGTCGCGCTGTCGGCGCTGACGGTCGCCGAGTACTTCCGCGACGCCGAGAACAAGGACGTGCTCCTGTTCATCGACAACATCTTCCGGTTCACGCAGGCCGGTTCGGAAGTGTCGGCGCTGCTCGGCCGCATGCCGTCGGCCGTCGGCTACCAGCCGACGCTGCTCACCGAAATGGGCGAGCTGCAGGAGCGCATCACGTCCACGCGCAAGGGATCGATCACGTCGGTGCAGGCGATCTACGTGCCCGCCGACGACTACACCGACCCGGCGCCGGCGACGACGTTCGCGCACCTGGACGCGACGACCAACCTGTCGCGCGCGATCGCCGAGCTCGGCATCTATCCGGCCGTCGATCCGCTCGCGTCGACGTCGCGCATCCTCGACCCGCGCGTCATCGGCGACGAGCACTACACCGTCGCCCGCCAGGTGAAGCAGATCCTCCAGCGCTACAAGGACCTGCAGGACATCATCGCGATTCTCGGCATCGACGAGCTGTCGGAAGACGACAAGCTCACGGTCACGCGCGCGCGCAAGATCCAGAAGTTCCTGTCGCAGCCGTTCTTCGTCGCCGAGCAGTTCACCGGCTACAAGGGCAAGTACGTGCCGATCGCCGACACGGTGCGCGGGCTTCAAGGAAATCGTCGACGGCAAGCACGACGACATTCCCGAGCAGGCGTTCTACCTCGCCGGCACGATCGACGACGTGCTCGAGCGAAGCCAGCAGCAGTAAGGGCGCGGTAACCCGTATCCTATGGCCATTCCGCACACCTCCGGCTCGAGTTCGTGACGCCCGAGCGGGCGATCGTCCACGATGACGTGGACGAGGTCGAGCTGCCCGGCGAAGACGGGCTATCTTCGGCGTGCTGCCCGGGCACGCGCCGCTGCTGGCGGCGCTCCGGCCAGGCGAGATGTGGTACCGCAAGGGCAACGAGAAGCACTACGCGTTCGTCGCCGGCGGATTCGCCGAAGTCGCTGGCCGATCGCGTCGTCGGTCCTGGCGCAGGTCGCCGAACGCGCCGAGGACATCGACGTCCAGCGCGCCGAAGCCGCCAAGCGGCGGGCCGAGGACCGCGCTCGCCCGACCCGGTCGCCGAGATCGACTTCGAACGCGCGCGCGATCGCGCTGCTGCGCGCCATCGCGCGGCTCGACATTGCCCGCACGCCGCACCCGCGGCTGAGACGATGATGCGCGATCTCTCTGCGGCGTGCGTCCCATCCTGGCCTGCGCCGGGAGGGCAACGAGGACGCGTACTGCGTCCGGCACGGACCTCGGCCTGTACCTCGTCGCCGACGGCATGGGCGGCCACGCGGCCGGCGAAGTCGCGTCGCGGCTTGCGGTCGAGGTCATCGAGTCGTTCATCAACGACACGCGCGACGCCGACGTCAACCGCACGTGGCCGTTCCCGTACGACACCGCGCTCAGCCTCGACGGCAACCGCCTGAAGGCCGCGTTCCGGCTCGCGAACCGCGCGCCTCGCGTCGCGCGATGGACGCGCGACGACGCGCTGCGCGGCATGGCGACGACGGCCGCCGCGGTGCTCATCGCGAACGGCACGCCGGTGGTCGCGCACGTCGGCGACAGCCGGGTGTACCGGCTCGCGCGACGGCAAGCTCGAGCAGCTCACCGCAGGATCATTCGTGGGTCGGCGAGCAGGTGCGCGCGGGCGTGCTCTCCGACGCCGACGCCCGCCGGCATCCCTGGCGCAACGTCGTCACGCGCGCGATGGCGGGCGGCGACGACCCGCACGTTGACGTCGCGGAAATCGAGGTGCAGCCTGGCGACCGGCTGCTCATCTGCTCCGACGGTCTGTCGGGCGTCGTGCCACTCGAAATGCTTCGAGTCGATCGTCTCGGCCGCGTCCAGCCTGGACGAGGCGTGTCGCGCGCTGATCGCGGCGGCCAACGAGGCGGGCGGTCCGGACAACATCACGGTCGCCATGCTGAAGGTCGATGTGGCATAACCTCGCGCAGCTTCCGCGCTATCGGGGTCTGATTCAAAGCCTCGTCGCCCGGGAGCTGAAAGCGCGCTACCGCGGGTCCGTCCTCGGGTTCTTCTGGTCGTTCGTCAACCCGCTGCTGCTGCTCACGGTCTACACGTTCGTCTTCGGCTACCTCCTGCCGAACGACGTCAAGGAGACGCGGCCGTACGCGCTCTTCTTCATGAGCGGCCTGCTGCCGTGGACCTGGTTTTCGGCGTCGCTCATCGAGTCGTCGGGCTCGCTCATCGCCGGCGGCAACCTCATCAAGAAGGTGCTGTTCCCGGCCGAGGTCCTGCCGATCGTCAGCGTGCTCGCGAACCTGGTGCATTTCCTGCTGGGCCTGCTGATTCTCGCGGCGTTCATGATCGGCTACTGGCACTTTCCGGACTGGGGTGACATCTGGCTGGTTCCCGATCGTCATCGTCGTCCAGCTCGTCTTCTCGATCGGGCTGGCGCTGATGCTCTCGGCGCTCACCGTCCACTTCCGCGACATCCGCGATCTGCTGGCCAACCTGCTCACGCTCTGGTTTTTCGCCACGCCGATCATCTACTACTACAGGATGGAGAGCGTGCAGAGCTTCGCCTGGCTCTTCAACTTCAACCCGTTCTTCCATCTTGCGGTGTCGTACCAGGAGTTGCTGTTCTTCCCTGGGCCGTTCGGGCATCTGAAATGGCTGGGGCCGCTCGCGGCCGGCGCGGTCGTGCCGTTCCTCGCCGGCTATTGGCTGTTCGACCGGCTGCGCGATTCTTTTGCGGAGGCCGTGTGAGCTCGGCCATCGAGCTGACGCACGTCACGAAGGTGTACCGCCGATACGGCGGCCGCCAGTTTGCGACGCTGAAGAGCGCCTTGCTGCAGCGGAGCCTGCTCCAGGATCTGCGGCCGAACGAGACGTTTCCCGCGCTGAGCGACGTGTCGTTTGTGGTGCCCAGGGGCTCGACGTTCGGCGTGATCGGCCGGAACGGATCGGGCAAGAGCACCGCGCTCAAGCTCGTCGCCGGCATCACGAAGCCGACGAGCGGCACGGTGTCGGTGCAGGGCCGGATCTCCGCGCTCATCGAGCTGGGCGCCGGGTTCCATCCCGAGATCTCAGGCCGCGAGAACGTCTTCATCAACGGCATCATGCTGGGGCTCACCAAGCGCGAGATCCAGAAGCGCTTCGACGAGATTGTCGAGTTCGCCGAGCTGGCCGAGTTCATCGACGCGCCGGTCAAGACCTACTCGTCCGGCATGTACATGCGCCTCGGGTTTTCGGTGGCCATTCACGTCGATCCCGACGTGCTGCTCGTGGACGAGGTGCTGGCCGTGGGCGACGAGGGCTTCACGCACAAGTGCCTCGACAAGTTCGGCGAGTTCAAGCGCCGGGGCAGGACGATTCTGCTCGTGACGCACTCGCTCGGCCTGGTCGAGCGCTTCTGCGACGAGGCGGTCTGGCTGGACGCCGGCAAGAAAAAGGGCCAGGGCGATCCGAAGCGCGTGATTGGTGCCTACATCACGGACGTCGAGCGTCAGGAAGAGCAATTTCTTGCCGACTCCGAGGCCAAGGCCGCGCTCGAGACTGCCGAGCCGGCCGCACGCGAATCGCGCGACGGCCCCGCGCACGCCGGTGACGTGGCCGCGGACATGAGTCGCGCGACCGAAGGCCGGTGGGGGTCGGGCGGCGTCGAGATTTCGGACGTGCATTTTCTTGGCGCCGACGGGCAGACATCGCACGTGTTCCACACCGGCGAGCCGTTCGCGCTCGAGTTCAGCGTCCGCGCGACTCGGCCCGTCAAAGACTTCGTGTTCGGCATCGGCCTGTTCAACGCCGAGGGCGTGTGCGTCTACGGCACGAACACGGACATCGAGGAGTACGTGGCCGACACGCTCGACGGGCAGGCAACGATTCGATTCGAGATCGCCGCGCTGGATCTCGTCGAAGGCACGTACAAGCTCGACGTCGCCGTGCACCGCCGCGACGGCGCGCCGTACGACTACCACCGCCTGCTCTACACGTTCCGGGTGAAATCGCGGCTGAAGGACGTCGGCGTGTACCGCCCGGCACACCGCTGGGCGTTCTCCGGCGGCGTGAAGCTGAGGACGAAGACATGACGATCGACGACGCCGCGGCGTTGGCCGAGCAGTGGCGCCGCGAAGGCAAGCGCGTCGCGTTCACCAACGGCGTCTTCGATCTGCTTCACCCTGGACACGTCCGCTATCTCCAGCACGCGCGCTCGCTCGCCGACGCCCTCGTCGTCGGCGTCAATTCCGATCGGTCGGTCCGGGCGAACAAGGGACCGTCGCGGCCGATCACGCCGGAGGCCGAACGCGCGGAGCTGCTCGCGGCACTGGCGTGTGTGGATGCCGTCGCGATCTTCGACGAGGACACGCCGGCGGAGATCATCACGCGCATCCAGCCGGACGTGCTCGTGAAAGGCGCGGACTGGGCTGCCGACGCAATCGTCGGACGCGACACCGTGGAAGCGCGCGGCGGGAAAGTCGTGCGCATGGATGTCGAGCCGGGGTGGTCGACGACTGGAATAGTTGACAGAATAAGGGGTTCGACGGGTTCGACGGGTTCGTGATCCACACCTCGTCTTCGCTGGCCTTCCGCTCGCTTCTGAAGTCCGCCGCTGCCAAAGCCGGACTGACACGGACCAGTCTGCGCCTGAGCGGGCTGACACCCGCCGCCGTCACCTTCTATGCGGCGGCGCTCGCACAGGAGTCGCCCGTGTTTCTGATCGTCCCGACCGACGCCGATGTCGACCGGATGACGTCGGACGCCCGTTTCTTCCTTGGCGCGCTCAAGGGGCTGTCCGAGGCCGATGCCGAGCGGCAGGTGCTGCCGCTGCCATCGCAGGAAGTCGACCCGTATCGCGGTCTGACGCCGCATTTGGGCGTCGCGTCCGCCCGAGGCCGCGCGCTCCACGCGCTCGCGACGCGCACGGCGACACTCGTCGTAGCGTCCGCTCGGTCGCTCGTCCCGCGCCTGGGTGATCGGCCCGCGTTCGCGGCGGCTGGCCTGACACTGGGGCCCGGTTTCGAGATCGCGCCGGCCACGCTCGGGGAGCGGCTGGCGCTGGCCGGTTTCACGCCCGAGGATCCCGTCGACGAGCCCGGCGAGTTCTGCATCCGTGGCGGCGTCGTCGATTTCTTTCCCGCGGCCGCGGCGCAGCCGGTCCGGCTCGAGTTCATCGGCGACATCGTGGAGTCGGTCCGTCAGTACGACGCCGGCACGCAGCGATCGCTCGCGGCGATGGATCAAGTGGACGTGATTCCGCAGCGCGATCGCCTGCTCGAGGCGCCGCCCGCGGCCTCTGTCGTGGACTACGTGCGCCACGCCGGCGTCATCGTCGTGACGTTCGAGCCCGACGACGTCAACAGCCTTGGACGCGCGCTCGAAACGCAGTGGCGCTCGAGCGCCGCGGACATGGAGTCGCGAGGCCGCACGCTGCCGCCGTACGACGAGATTGCGATGCGCTGGGACGAGATCTCGGCTTGGCTCGACTCCGGCCGATCGGTCACGCAGCTCGTGCTCGACGACGAGCCGGGGGGAGTGACGCACGTGTCGTGCCTGCCGACCGTCGAGTACCACGGCCGCATCGGGGATTGGGTCGAGGAAATCCGCGCCGCCCGCGGCCGCGACGAGACGGTCGTGTTCGTGGCCGCGACGCCAGGACGCGCCGAGCGCACGATCGAGCTGGCCGGCGACTACGACATCCGCGCACGCGACGTCGCGTCCGATGACGTCGCGCACGCGGCGCTGCTCGTCACGACCGGCCAGCTGTCGCGCGGATTCCACCTGCCGGCCGGCGGGCTGACGCTCTTCGCCGAGGCCGACCTGTTCGAGGAGGAACGCCGCGTCCACGAGCGCCGGCGGTCCGCGGCTCACCAGTTCCTGTCGGACTTCCGCGATCTGAAGATCGGCGACCTCGTCGTCCACATCGACAACGGCATCGGACGCTTCGTCGGCCTCAGGAAGCTCGCCACGGGCGCGCCCGACGCGCAGGGCCGGCTCGCCGAGCAGGAGTTCATGGAGCTCCGGTACGCGGGCGACGACAAGCTCTTCGTCCCGCTCGAGCGCCTCGACCTGGTCCAGAAGTACACCGGCGGCGCCAACCCCGCGCTGGACAAGCTGGGCGGCACGACCTGGGAGAAGGCCAAGACACGCGTCAAGAAAGCCATGCGCGACATGGCGGAGGAGCTGCTCAAGCTCTACGCCGCGCGCAAGGCGGTGGTCGGCCACGCGTTCAGCCCCGCCACCCACTGGCAGGAGGAATTCGACGACGCGTTCGAGTACGAGCTGACGCCGGACCAGCAGTCGGCCATCCGCGACATCACCCGCGACATGGAAAACCCGACGCCGATGGATCGCCTGTTGTGCGGCGACGTCGGCTACGGCAAGACCGAAGTCGCCATGCGCGCCGCGTTCAAGGCCGTGATCGACGGCAAGCAGGTCGCGTTCCTGGCGCCGACGACCGTCCTGACGTTTCAGCACGCCCGCACGCTTGCCGAACGCTTCGCCGGCTTTCCGGTCCGGATCGAGATGATCAGCCGGTTCAAGTCGAAGCAGGACCAGAAGAAGGTCGTCGAGCAACTCGCCGCCGGCCAGGTCGACATCGTCGTCGGCACGCATCGGCTGCTGTCGAAGGACGTCACGTTCCGCGATCTCGGCCTGCTCGTGGTGGACGAAGAACAGCGATTCGGCGTCGTGCACAAAGAGCGGCTGAAGCAGCTGCGCAAGAAGGTGGACGTGCTGACGATGACCGCGACGCCGATTCCGCGCACGCTGAACATGTCGCTGGTGGGCATTCGCGACATGTCGGTCATCGAGACGCCGCCGCGCGATCGCCTTGCCATTCAGACGCAGGTCGTGCGATTCGAGACCGACACCATCGCGCGCGCGGTCCGAACGGAGCTGGAGCGCGGCGGGCAGGTGTACTTCGTGCACAACCGGGTCGAGTCGATCCACTCCATGGGCAACCTGGTGCAGCGCCTCGTCCCGGAGGCCAGGCTCGCGGTGGCGCATGGCCAGATGGCCGAGGACGCGCTGGAGCGCGTGATGGTGGATTTCGTCGCCGGCAAGCACGACGTGCTCATCGCGACGACCATCGTCGAGAACGGGCTCGATATCCCGAACGCGAACACGATCGTCATCAATCGCGCGGATCGCTACGGACTGGCGCAGCTCTATCAGTTGCGCGGGCGGGTCGGCCGGGCGGATCGGCGCGCGTACGCCTACCTGCTGATTCCGGCGGAGCAGACGCTGTCGCCGATCGCCCGACGCCGCCTCGCCGCGATCCGGGAGTTCAGCGATCTCGGCAGCGGCTTTCGCATCGCCGCGCTCGACCTCGAGATTCGCGGCGCCGGCAACCTGCTGGGCGGCGAGCAGAGCGGTCACATCGAGGCCGTCGGCTTCGACATGTACATGAAACTGCTGGAGCAGACGATTCGCGAGCTGAAGGGCGAGGAAATCGAGGACGACCGCCGCGCCACCGTCAACCTGCGGATCGACCTGCGCATCGAGGACAGCTACATCCCCGACATGAATCAGCGCCTGTCGGCGTACCGCCGGATGGCCAGCGCCCGCAGCCTCGACGACGTGGTGCGCTTTCTCGAGGAACTGGGTGACCGCTACGGCGCGCCGACGGCGTCCATCCGAAACCTGGCCGAATACGCCAGAATCCGCGTGATGGCCGACCAGATCGGCCTCGAAAGTCTCGACCGCGAGGGCCAGATCGTTGTCTTAAAGTTCAGGCAGGACGCCAGGATCGACCCAACGCTCCTGCTTCGAATGATTCAGGACCGGGGGGACCTGACGCTGCTGCCCCCCGCTGTGCTGAAGCTGGACCTGACCCGGGCGCCGGACGCGCCTGCCAAACGTCCGGATTCGCGCAGGCGACCAACGTCGGAGGGCCAGTCCTGGTGGACTGCCAGGGCGACCGCGGAGGTGGGGCCGGGCTTCAGCCGGGAGTCGGTGTTGGCCGAGCGCCCCGTGGATCCGTCGTCTGCCGGCGGGCTCTTCGAGAGGCTGGGCGACGTGCTCTCGCGGCTCGCCGAGGCACTGGTGGCGGGGTAAAATATTGACAGTTCGAAACTTGCGGCGTCGTCTGTCGCCGCGGAGTCAAGCAATGGTCAGCAGAGTACTGTTCGTGTCGATTCTCGCGGTGGGCGCTGCGCCGTTGCTGGCGCAGACGCCCCGACTCCGCCCGCGCCCCCGGCGGCGGCCGCTCCGTCGTCCAGCTCGCACGTCATCGAGCGGATCATCGTGAAGGTGAACGGCGAGATCTTCACCCAGACCGATCTCGAGCAGAAGCAGATCGAGGCGCTCCGCGAGAAGAACCAGCAGGTCAACGCGACCGACCTGAACGACGCCAACCTGAAAGCGACGCTCGCGTCCATCACGCCCGGCCTCCTCGTGGACGTCATCGACGACCTGCTGCTCGTGCAGCACGGCCGCGAGCTGGGCTACTCGCTGAGCGACGAGCAATTCAAGAACGTGCTCGACCAGGTCAAGAAGGAGAACAAGCTCAACGACGATCAGTTGAAGACCGCGCTGGGGCAGGAAGGGCTGACGCTGGACACGTACCGCCAGATGATGGAGCGGCAGATGATCATCGGCGCCGTGCAGCGCAACGAGATCATGCAAAAGGCGACGCTCACCGACGAGGAAGCCCGCCAGTACTACGACGCGCACCACTCCGAGTTCATGAAGCCGGCGACCATCACCCTGCGCGAGATGATGATCAACGTGCCCACCGAGGTGCGCGACGGCCAGGATGTGTTCAACGTCGCCGCGGACGAAGCCGCGAAACAGAAAATGGAAAGCGCGCGGGCGCGCATCGCGAAGGGCGAGCCGTTCGCCGCCGTTGCGGGCGAGATGTCGGATTCGGCGAGCAAGGCCAATGGCGGGCTCGTCGGCGTCATCAACCTGGACCAGATGAACCCTGATCTGCGCGCCAAGGTCGACAGCCTCAAGCCGGGCGAGACCACCGAACCGCTGCGCGTGAAAGGCGGGTACCAGATCTTCGAAGTGGACTCGAGAAGTCCGGCTGAAGTCGAGGCGTTCGACAAGGTGCGCGACAAGATCGCGCAGAAGGTCTACTCCGAGCGGCTCGACGGCGAAACGCAGAAATTCCTCGAGAAACTCCGCGGGACGGCGCTGATCGAGTGGAAGGACGACGCGTTCAGGGCGATGTACGAGAAGGGCGTCGCCGTGAAGGCCGGCAAGTCGTGAAGATCGGTCGCGTCGAGCTCGACCATCCTGTCGCGCTGGCCCCGATGGCCGGCATGACCGACACGGCGTTTCGTCGTCTGGTGAAGCGGATGGGCGGCTGCGGACTCGTCGTGACCGAGATGGTCAGCTCAGAAGGACTCGTGCGCGGCATCGATCGCACGCTCGAGTACGCGGAGTACACGGAAGAAGAGCGCCCGGTCTCCATCCAGATTTTCGGCGGCGACCCGCAAGTGATGGCCGAAGCCGCGCGCGTCGTCGAGGGCATGGGCGCCGACATCGTGGACATCAACATGGGCTGCCCCGTGCCGAAGATTGCCAAGCACAACGCCGGGTGCAGCCTGATGCGCGAGCCGTCGCACGCCGCGTCGGTCGTGCGGGCAATGGTCGACGCCGTCAGGATTCCCGTGACGGTGAAGATGCGCGCGGGCTGGAACGATCAGGAGATCAACGCCGCGGAGCTCGCGCGGCTCGTCGAAGACGCCGGCGCCGCGGCGGTCGCCGTACACGGCCGCACGGCGGCGCAGTCGTACGCGGGCGAGTCGGATTGGACTCTGATCGGGCGCGTCGCCGACACGGTCAAGATTCCGGTGTTCGGATCGGGCGACTGCGTTGAAGCGAGCCAGGTCGTGTCGCGCGTCGGCGTGTCCGGGCGTGTCCGGCGTGCTGGTCGGCCGCGGCGCGCTCCGGAACCCGTGGATCTTCCGGCAGGCGGCAGAGTCGGCGTCGGGAGCGATCCCAGCGTCCGTCTCGCTCGCCGAGCGCGGCCAGTTCCTGCTCGCCTACCTCGAGCTGCTGCTCGACGAAGGGCACGCCGAGACTCGCGGCTTCCGTCACACGGCTCCGGGCCAGACGGGCGCGGCCGCGCCGGCCCGCGGCCGGGAGCGCTGGGTCATCAACAAGCTGCGCGCGCTCGGAACCTGGTACACCAAAGGCCTCGAAGACGGCTCGCATTTGCGCGTCGCCATCAACTCGGCCGAGTCGATTCCTCAGCTCCGGAAGATCATCGAGGACTTCTTCTTGTCCGAAGCCAGGACGCCTGAGCTCGAGCCAGTCCTAGAATAGGTCTTTCGATAGAAATTCAACGAGTCCTTCTGCGGTTCCGTCAACCGTCTCGGCTTCCACGACGACGGTAGAATCGCAGACCTCCCAGAACATCCGTCCAAGCCGGGCGTGGAGCGGGTGCGTGAGGTACTGCTTCAGTCCATCTGAGTCAGCGAACTCGAAGATGGCCAAGTATTTATAGGTCTTATCACCAAAATTTCGATCGTAGCCGGCATCTACTGCTGTGCTGCGTCCGACGCGCACTCGCGCAATCGATGGAATGCCTCGGCATGCCTCGAAAATTGTTCTGGCGAATGACCTTAGAGATTCGATTGACGCATCGGCCTTTGGATTGAACAGGACGATGTGGGCGATCATCGAGGCTTCTTGGGTCCGCGCGGACGCTGCGGGCGGAAGCTCCCACCTTGCGGCCGGCCTCTTGGTCCAGGCGGCTTGAAGGGGCGATTGCCGCCCCGGGTGTCGCGGTCCCGGTCAAATGGCTTCTTCGGCCACCTGTGTTGAGGTGGCCGGTCACTCCGAGGCCGGTCACTTCGAGGCTGATCGCTCCGAGGCCGATCGCCGCCGGACTTTCGAGCATCGCGCGGGCGGTCATCACGCGGGCGGTTGTCGCGTGGGCGGTTGTCGCGTGGGCGGTCGTTGCGCGGGCGGTCATCGCGCGGCCGGTTGTCGCGCGGCCGGTCCCCACCGGGCCGATCGCGGAAGGGGCGGCCGGCCGGACGATTCCAAGAAGGGCGGTTCGAGCCGAAGGGCTTCGGTTTGCGCCAGCGATCCTGTGGCGGGCGATTCGGCGGCGCGCCGGGCGGCCTGCCGACTCCCGGCGGCTTGCCGAACTGGCCTTCAGGCCGTCGATCGCCTGGTGGTCGATCGGGACGGCCGAAGCCCTGCTTGTACCGCGCGCGCTTCTGATCGCGCGTCAACTGGTACCGCGCGCGCGGGTCCTTGTGCGAGCCGCCGGGCCGCCAGTCGTCCTTGCGGTCGCGCGACTGCTGGCGTTTTTCGATCAGCGCGGCTTGAGCGGCTTCGGGCGAGTCCCACACGCGGCCGCGTTCGAACCAACGGAGCGTCACGTTCTGCTGGGTCCGCTGCAGCTGATGCAAGGTCGGCACGAGGTCGTCGCGCAGCGGCGACCGGAACGCCGTCGGCACCGCGCCGGCAAGGATCACCCAGAACGCCTGATGACGAGCCATGTCAGTGCCGCTCGAGGCGTTTCAACTTCTCGATCAGCGTCGTGCGCTTCAGGTGCAGGAGCTCGGCGGCGTGCCGCTTGTTGCCGCCGGATCGCTCGAGGGCGCGCTGAATGAGGCTGTGCTCGAAGTCCGCGACCAGACGCTCCATCTCCACGCCCTCGTCGGGAATGATGACGTCCGTCTGCGGCGCGACCTGGCGGTACTCCCGGACCTCGTCGGGCAAGTCGGCAATCGTCAGCTGCGTCCGGCCGGGCGACAATGCGACCGTCCGCTCGACGACGTTCTCGAGCTGACGCACGTTACCGGGCCACTCGAACGCCATCAGCGCCTGCTGCGCGTCCTGCGAGAACGTTACGCGGCCGCGCTGGGCGGATTCTTTCGTCAGGCGATCGAGGAAATGCTGCGCGAGGATGGGGATGTCCGCGCGTCGTTCGCGTAGCGACGGCACTCGCACTGGAATCACGTTCAGGCGGTAGAACAGGTCTTCGCGGAACGTGCCTTCGGCCACCATCCTCTTCAGATCCGAGTTGGTGGCCGCGATGATGCGCACGTCCACGCGCACGGTCTGCGAGTCGCCGACACGCTCGAATTCCCGCGACTGCAGCACGCGCAACAGCTTGGACTGCAGCGCGGCGCTCATCGTCCCGACCTCGTCCAGGAAGAGCGTGCCGCGATTGGCCTGCTCGACGCGGCCCTGTCGATTCGCGATGGCGCCCGTGAACGCGCCGCGGACGTGGCCGAACAGCTCGGCCTCGAGCAGCGGCTCGGGAATCGCACTGCAGTTGATGGCGACAAAGCGCTGGTTGGCCCGCGCGCTGCCGTCATGCACCGCGCGCGCGGCCAGCTCCTTGCCCGTGCCGGTCTCCCCGGTAATCAGCACGGTGCTCGTCGTCGCGGCCACCGTGCGCAGCAGCTCGAACAGCCGCTCCATGATCGGCGTCTTGCCGATCATGCCGTCGATCTTGAACTTGTCCTGGAGCTGGGCGCGCAGGTACGCGTTTTCCGCACGCAGCCGGCGCTTCTCCAGCGTGACGTTGAGTTCGTGCAGCAGTTCTTCGAAGGGGAACGGCTTGGTGATGAAGCCTTCGGCCCCGAGCCGGGTGATTTCGACGGCTTCCTTCAGCGTGCCGTACCCGCTGATCACGATCGCGATGATGTCGGGGTAGCGCGCAAAGGCCTCGTCGAGGACACGCCGGCCATCCACGCCCGGCAGCCGCAGGTCCGTGACCAGGATGTCGAACGCAAACTCGCTCAGCCGTTCGAGCGCTTCTTCGCCCGTGCCGGCCTGCTTGACCTTGAAGCCGTGCTCCGCCAGCCGCTCGGCGATGACCTCGCGAAACGCGGCCTCGTCATCGACCAGGAGCAAGTGCAGGGGGCCGTCTGTCATCGAAAGCGACGGTATTTTGACACGGGACGCCCTTAAAGTCTCCATTCGACGGGCCGATAGTTCGGCGGCGAGTACGTCGATCATGATGCTGGATAGGAAGACCGTGTCGATTCCTCGAGCCTGCGAGCTGGTTGGCGTAAGCCGGCGGACCATCTACAACTGGATTTCCTCCGGAAAGATCCAATATGTGCGGACGGCCGGCGGCTCAGTCCGAATCTTCGCCGACACGCTCTGGCGCGAGCCCAGCCCCGACGATGGCCAGACCTGGAGCCACCGGCTTCGACCGGGCGCCTGACGAGCGCCGGCTCGTTACCCGGGTGGACTTGTGAACTCGTCCCCGTCGGAGTGGCCTCGGCTGTTCCACCGGCTGAACAACCAGCTGGGCATCATCCTCGCCAACGCCGAGCTCCTCGAAAGCCGCCTGACCGACGACACGCAAAAAGCGCGTGCCGGCCAGGTCGTAAAAAGCGTCCTCGAGGCCATCGATACCGTCCAGCACCTGCGCCGCGAGTTGAACGAGCCCGCGGATCACTCTCCTGTCGCTCGACAGGGAGAACCGTCAGGCCAATGACAAAAATCGTACTTGCGTCAATAATCTGACCACTCCGGCACGCCTTCGCACGCGCTTTCACATTCCTTCACGGTTCCTGTAAAACAAATAAATTCAATACTCATGGACACTTAGAGGCAAACGCCCGTCCAGAGGCTCCAGGAGCCCAGACTGCGCTGATGCGGCAAATCGCCTGGCATCGCTGTTGCCACTAGGGAGGTTCCCGGGCATGACCCGGAGGAGGCTTCCCGATGCACCGCGCTCCGTTGGCGAATCATCAACAGCAACGCGTCGCCGCCAGTCTGCCCTTCGTCGAGTCGCTCGCACGCCGGATGGCGTCGACGATGCCGCACTCGATTGACCTGGGCGATCTGGTGCAGGACGGCGTGCTCGGTCTGATCGACGCGGCGCACCGCTTCGACGAGGGCCGGGGCATCAAGTTCGAGACCTTTGCCGAGCGGCGGGTGCGGGGCGCGATGATTGACGCGCTGCGCCGCGACGCCTGGCCGCGCGGCGTCCGCCGCGTGCGCCGCGAGCTCGAAGCCGCGCGCGAGGAGCTGCGCCGCGAGCTTGGCGCCGAGCCGACGCTGGCCGATCTCGCGCGCCGCGTGGGATCCGACGAAGCGCGCCTCGAGCGCACCATCGTGCGCATCAACACGATCGAATCGACATCCCCGCTCGCCAACTTCGAGGGCGTGGACAGCGCGACGCTGCCGGCCGTGCTCGTGCCGAGCGAGCCGCCGTCGCCCGACCGCCTCTACGAGCAGACGCGAAATCCGCGACCGCGTGCGCAAGGCGCTGGCGCAGCTCCCGCGCGCGCGAGCGCCGCATCGTCAGCCTCTATTACTTCGGCGAGGCGACGATGAAGCAGATTGGCGAGGAGATTGGCGTCAACGAATCGCGCGTCTCGCAGCTGCACGCGCGCGCGATCGATCGGCTGAAGCAGGTGCTCGATGGCCGGCCAGCCGCTCGAGCGTCCGCGCCTCGTGCCGAAGCCGACGCGTCCGAAGTTCGTCCGCACCGCGGCCGCGAAGAAGACCGGCAAGGTCGGGACACCGCGGCTCGTCGCATAGGGCGTGCAAAAGTACGAAGTATGAAGTTTGAAGTTTGAAGTTTCGGAGGATCAGCGCGATCCACTGACGCCTCTGAACTTCATACTTCATACTTCGTACTTCACACTTTCCTCCCTTTACCCGAGCGTTTCCCTGGCAACCCGCACGAGATCCCGCAGCCTGAACGGCTTCGGGATCCAGCGGCAGCCGCTCTCCTCGAGGAATCGCTCCGCCTCCGTGCCAGCGACGTCGCCGGTGACGAACAGCAGCCGGCGGGCGAGCTGCGGCATCGACGCCGACACCTCGCGGAAGAACGTCATGCCGTCCACCTTCGGCATCTTCAGATCGCAGATCACGACGTCGTAGTGCGCCTCGCGAACGCGCGCGAGCGCCTCCTCGCCGTTCGACGCGCGATCGACCTTGAAGCCTTCGTCAGCGAGCGCAGCCGCGACCGCCTCGTCGAGCGCGATTTCATCCTCGATGACGAGCGCGCGCGTGCCCGGCGGCACGTCGGGCAACGGCTCGGATCGCGAGCGCCTCGGGCAGCCGGACGTTGAGGCCGCCCACCGGCAGCTCGAGGAAGAACGACGCGCCCCGGCCTTCGAGCGACGTGACGGTGAGCCGGCCGCCGTGCTCCTGGGCGATCGCGTACGCGACCGTCAGGCCCAGGCCCGTGCCCTTGCCGACGGCCTTCGTCGTGAAGAACGGATCGAAGATCTTCGGCTGCAGCGCCTCCGGCATGCCCGGGCCGTCGTCGTTGACCTCGAGGATCACGGCGTCGCGATCGGGCTCGTGCCACGATCGCAGGATCAGCATGCCGCGCCCGTGCGCGTCGAGCATCGCCTGCTCGGCGTTGATGATGAGGTTGAGCAGGATCTGCTGAATCTGGTGCGGATCGGCGAAGATGGGCGGCAGGCCGGCGGCGAGCGCCTCGAGGATCACGACGTTGGCCGCGCGCTGCTCGTAGGCGCGGATCGCCAGCGTCTCGCGCACGACCTCGTTCAGATCGACCGTCGTGCGCGTCGTGTGCCGCTTGCGCGACGAAGGTCTGCAGGTTGCGGACGATGCGCGCGGCGCGCTCGGCGGCGTTGTGGATGGCCTCGAGATCGCGTCGCGTCTGCTCGTCGAGCCGGCGATTCGACAGCCGCTCGGCGCAGGCGAGGATGGTCGCGAGCGGGTTGTTCAGCTCGTGCGCGACGCCGGACATCGTCTGGCCGAGCGCCGCGAGCTTTTCGGCCTGCGACAGCTGGTGGTACAGCTCGCGCGTCTGATCCTGGAGCTTCTTGCGCTCGGTGACGTCGCGGATGACGGCCTCGACGCGCATCGCCTTGCGCGGCGGCTGCATCTCCGCGCGCGCCGTCACCTCGACCCACATCGCGGAGTTGTCGGCGCGGCGCAGACGCAGGAGGTAGTCCTGCGCGAGGCCGTCGCGCGAGAGCTGCTGGAAGAAGCTCAACCGCGCCTGCTCGTCGACGAAGCGATCGGGGTCGAACGGCCGGATGTCGGTGGCCGGCACATCGTCCGCCCAGCCGAACATCAATCGGAGGTGAGGATTGGCCGCCAGCGTCGCCGTGTCGTCCTCGGCGACGAGGCCGATGTAGACGCCTTCGTGCAGCGCCTCGAACAAGCGCGCGAACGCGTCGGCCGAAAGCCGCGTGCCCGCGCGCGTGGAGGAGGACGAGCTCGCCATGGGGACCGGGCGAGCGGGCGTCAGTGCTGCGGCGTGCCGCTCGACTTGGGCGGCTTGGGCGTCGGCGTGTGCGGCCGCTGGTCGGTGTGGTACTTCGCGTCGATGGCCGCCCGAATCTCCGAGACGGAGGCGCCGCTGTTGAACAACTGCCGCGCCTCGGTGCTCACGTCGAGGCAGACCTCGCAGATCATGCCGTGGGTCTCCCATTCCTTCACATGGCCCTGCGCGTCGCGGCTGGACACGAAGCAGTCGTCATTGCCGCGATGGCCCATCCGCTCGCAGCCGCAATAGCACGGGATGTACTTGAGGACTTCCGGGTGCCGTGCGGCGAATTCGTACGCGGCCTTCACGACCTCCACGGGCCGCGCGCCCGCGTTGGCGCCCGGCGGCAGCAGCGGCAAATCCGCGGCCACCTGCACCGGCGTCTGGGGCGGCGGCGGCGGAAGACTGGCGGTTTGCGATTGCTCCGGCGGCGGGGCTGACGAGTCGCAGGCCACCGCCAGCACGAGCGCGAGGGTCACGCTCGACAGCGTGAGGACAAATCGTCGTGACGTCATGCCGGAATCTTACCATCTCGCGGTACACTGGGCGGATTGGCCGCGTGACGCGCTTATGGCCCGTCTTCCCCGCATCGCCGAACTCATCGCCGCCTCGTCCGGAACAGGCTTCTTCCTGTGCGCGCGCAAGGAGAAGCGCACGGGCCGCGGCGGCGCGTTTCTCGCGCTCCTGCTGCAGGACGTGTCGGGAGAGATTTCGGGGAAAGTGTTTCAGGACGTGGACGTCGCCGACGGCCAGTTCGACGCCGGCGAGTTCGTCGCCGTCCAGGGCCACGGCAATCTCTTTCAGAATCGCGTCGAGCTGATCCTCGACAAGATCCGGCGCGTCATCCCCGACGACGCCAACCGCGGTTTTCGCGAGGAAGACTGCATCCCGTCGTCGCCGCGCAACGTCGACGAGATGTGGCAGGAGCTGGCCGATCGGCTCGCAAGCGTCGAGCATCCGCAGCTCCGCGAACTGCTGACGCGCATCGCGACCGAGAACGAAGCGAAGCTCCGCCTCTGGCCCGCGGCGCGCCAGGTCCACCACGCCTACCGCGCCGGGCTGCTCGAGCACCTCCTCAAGATCATGGAGGTCGCGACGCTGCTGGCCGAGCGGTACGGCGCGCGGCGGGATCTGCTGGTCGCCGGCGCGCTGCTCCACGACATCGGCAAGCTGCGCGAGCTGAACTACGAGATCGCCGTGGACTACTCGGTGGAAGGCAACCTCGTCGGGCACATCGTGATTGGCGTCGGCATGCTGCGCGATGCCATCCGCCTGATGCCGGACTTTCCGCCGGATCTCGCGATCGAGCTCGAGCACCTGATTCTCTCGCACCATGGCGCGCGCGAGTTGGGCTCGCCGGTGCTGCCGATGACGGTCGAAGCGATGATCCTCGCGGCCGTTGACGACCTCGACGCGAAGATCCACCAGGCGCGCCGGCACCTGGCCGACGACGACTCGTCCGGGCCGTTCACGTCGTACCATCGCCATCTCGAGCGCGTGCTCTACAAGCCGCCGCAGTCGTGACCGCCGGCGCGACGGATTCCGCGGCGACGAGGCGACGCGCCTGGATCGCCTGGGCGGCGGTCTGCCTCATCTGGGGCACGACGTACCTCGGCATCAAGGTCGCGCTCGACACCATTCCGCCGTTCCTCATGGGCGGCATGCGGTACATCGCGAGCGGACTGATTCTCGCGGGTTGGCTGCGCGCGCGCGGTCACGCGCTGCCGGGCCGCGAGCACTGGGGCAAGCTCGCGATCCTCGGCTTCTTTCTCCTCACCATCGGCAACGGCGGCGTCGTCTTTGGCGAACAGTACATCCCGAGCGGGCTGACGGCCGTGCTCATCGCGACCAGTCCGTTCTGGATGGTTGGCGTGGACGCCATGCTGCCGGCCGGCCAGCGGATGCACGCACGACAGTGGATCGGCCTCACCGTCGGCTTTCTCGGCATCGTCGTGCTCGTATGGCCGGACCTGATGGCGGGCGGCGCGTCGGGCCGCGGCTTCGCGATTGGATTTCTTGCCGTGCAGATCGCGTGCGCGGGTTGGGCCGTGGGTTCCGCCTATACGCGGCGGCACGTCCTGCCGGGTGACATCCTCGGGTCGGCCGCGATTCAGATGTTCTGCGGCGGCGTGCTGATGCTGGTCGTGGGGACGATCACCGGCGAATGGGCCGATCTCTCGTTCACGCCGCGGACGACGTTCGCGCTCGCGTATCTGACGGTGTTCGGCGGGGCGATCGCGTTCTCGGCGTTCGCGTACGCGCTCGGCCATCTGGACATCGCGATCGTCTCGCTGTATTCGTACGTCAACCCGGTGATTGCCGTGATTCTGGGCGTGCTGATTCTGGGCGAGCCGTTCCACGTGCGCATGATCGCGGCCGGCGCGCTCATCGCGATGGGGATGGTCGCGGTGCGAGGTTCGGGGGAGAAGCCTGTTTGAGACTCGAGAAGTCCGTGTGTCGGGCCGTGATCCTGGCGTGCTGCCTGTCCGGCAGCGCGGGTGAGGTGTCCGCGCAAACGGCACAGGCGGCGAACGTCCAGGACACGAGCGCGAGTCAGAAGGCGCGGCCGTCCGTCGTCGCGTCCACGCTGCTGTTTCTTGGCGGCGCCGCGGCGGGGCTCGGCATCCACGAGTCGGGGCACGCGATCTTCGGCGCGATCTTCGATGCCAATCCGCGCGTCGAGCCGCTCAGGTACGGCTTCATCCCGTTCTTCAAGATCGCGCACGATCCGGTGACGCGGCGGCAGGAGTTCGTGATTTCGTCCGCGGGCTTCTGGATGCAGTACGCCGATTCGGAGTGGATTCTGTCGGCGAAGCCGGATCTGCGCCACCAGCATCAGCCGTTCCTCAAGGGCATTCTCGCGTTCGATCTCGCGGCGTCGACGGTCTACAGCATCGCGGCGTTCGGCCAGTTCGGGCCGGACGAGCGCGACACGCTTGGGATGGCGGTCTCGCTCGGCAACGACGGCTGGCCCGAGCCGGTCGTCGGCGTCATCGTCCTCGCGCCCGCGGCGCTCGACGGCTATCGGTACTTCCATCCGGATTCGCAGTGGGCAAAGTGGGCGTCGCGAGGGGCGAAGATCGCGAGCGTCGTGCTCGTGGCGGCGGCAGGAAGGTAGGGAGGGGAGCGGGCCGCGTAGGTCAGCAGTGATCCCGCGCGATGGCGTCGAGGTGCAGAACTGTTAGCCGCGCGCCAAGACCGTCCTTCAAGACCAAGACCGAGACCGAGACCGAGACCATCGCGTGAATACGCATGGCGACGATCGGCAGATCTCTTGCTTCCGGACAGGTCGCTCCCTTTATGGACGAAGCGCGGACCGGCGGCGGTCATCGTCCGGCGACCTCGCCGGGCGAACGCCTGGCTCGATGGATCGCGGCTGTCGTCGATTCGCCAGACGATCTTCGGACGATCGTCGCGTGGGCGCACTTCGTGGGCGTCAGCGTGACGACCCTGTGCGAGACGTGTCGCCTCCTCGGCATTCAGCCGCACGACGCGCGTGACCTGGCCCGGATCCTCCGCGCCCTGCAATTGGTGCGATCTCAGCACGGCCATCTGGAGGCGCTGCTCGACGTCAGCGATCGGCGAACGTACCGGAAGTTGCTCGCGCGGGCCGCGCTGACCGGGGCGGCGCCTGTCGGGCTCTCGGTCGCGGAGCTGGTGGCGCGCCAGACCTTCATTGTCGCCGATAGTGAATGCCTGACCGCCCTGATTGGCCTGCTGTCCTAGCGGCTTCAGATGGCAGGGTCTCCGTCTAACGATTCTTCCGACGATTCTTCCGACGGTTCGTGTCTTGTCTTGACGCAGGAACTCCGTAGAATCGCCATCGATTCATCGTGGAATCGGAAATCGGAGGTCCCGCAATGTCGGACGCAGGTCGGCGCTCTGGATGGCAGCCCACGGTAGACACGCCGGTCGTTGTCGTCATGGGCGGGCTTCGTGGGGTGGGCCGCAATCGGAAGGGTGGCGCCCGATGGCGGCGCCCTGCCGCCGGCCAAACGCTCGCAGCCGACGCTCCCGGTCACGCTACCGGTCTGAATGCGCGAGTAAATGCACGCTCACAGGGAGAGTTCGATCTCGGACATGAACGTCTGTTGAACGCCAAGGGCGTTCTTGTCGTCACTCTAGTTGTGGGTGTACTGAGTCTGTCAGTTGAAGCTCGCGCCCAGTGCTATCCCGGGCAGAGCCAGAACGAAGCTGCACACTCCGCTTTGATCGCCGCGAGTGGGCATCCAAACTATGTCTGGTGGAAGGCAGCCACAACGAATACAGACACGCCTGACCTAAAGGCCACTTGCGGTTCAGGGGTTCAATCGGAAGGCTGGTGGAACGGCGGAGGGCCGTCTGGCTATCTCTGGAAGGCGGATACCGCGACGCTGATCCTTCAGTGGAACTTCGACAGCCCAACGTACGGCACATTCCACGCCTACTCGAAGCACTGGTACACCTACGTGGCGTGCGAATACTACGTTCCTTATGTCGGATGCGTGTGGGGAAGCCCGACGTTCACCGCATGGACACTTGCCGGACTTGACGACAAGGAAACGACCATAGCCCAGAGTGAAGTCGACGGAGATGGTGACAACTTCTCATCGGATGAAGGTGACTGTGATGATTTTGATCCCGAGTCATACCCTGGCGGCAACACGGACTGCTCTGACAGCTATCTCCGCGGCGACGATCGCGACTGCGACGGTGCCAGAGACAGTGACGAATACGGTACCTGTCCCAACTCGCCGCTAATCATCGACGTCGCCGGGAATGGCTTCAGCTTGACCGATCGGGCGCATGGCGTCCTATTTGACCTGAACGACAACGGCACGAAGGAGCAAATACCCTGGACCTCTCTCGGAAGCGATGATGCTTGGCTGGCATTGGACCGCAATGGGAACGGAATCATAGACAACGGGGCAGAAATGTTTGGCAATTTTACGTCGCAGCCACCCTCGTCGAATCCAAATGGTTTCTCGGCATTGGCGGTTTTCGACTCGCCGAGGCAAGGTGGAAATGGGGATGGGTGGATTGACGACGGCGACGCTGTCTACTCACGGCTGATGTTGTGGACTGACGCCAATCACGACGGAGTATCTCAGCCCACTGAGCTTGTTGGTCCGCAACAGGCGGGCGTGCGACGAATCGCGCTGTCCTATCGGGAGTTCCGCCGCATTGATCAGGCAGGTAACGTATTTCGTCTCGGCGCTCGCCTTATCGACATCAGGGGGTACGACATGGGTCCGCTGATCTTTGACGTGTATTTCGAGGCGGCACGGCCTCGGTCACGCTAGCGAGCGCCAATAGTCCCAAGTCCACCTGCACGCAAGGGATTCAGAGGAGGGCCCGATGCAAGTCAAGGGTGCATTTGTCGCAATCATCGTGGCCGCTTCGGGAGGTGTAGGTACACATCTCGTTGACAAGACAGTGCATGCCGTGCGTGACGTTTCGGAGCGCGCGACTGAGGCGTCTGCTCCAGCGCTCGGCGTGTTGATTGCCGATCTCGACGGTGACGGCTATCAGCTTACAAGCGCTGCTGACGGTGTTCGGCTGGACTTGGATGGCTCGGGCGCGAAGGTCCGAGTCGGTTGGACTGCGAGCGGGGCGAACGATGGGTTTATTGCGATGGATCTGAATTCAAACAGTCGAATCGACGATGCGCGAGAACTTTTCGGCACTTCGTTTCTGAAATCTGATGGTAATGCGGCGCTGAACGGTTTCGATGCCCTTGTTGACCTGTACATCGGCCTCGGCGTGCAGAAAGGGGGGCTACTGGACTCTGGCGACTCAATCTATCCGCGACTGCTCTTATGGATCGATGGGAATCACAACGGTATCGCTGAACCTGCGGAAGTCAGGACTCTTCAGGCTGCAGGGATCAAGTCGGTTGCCACAATGTACCACGGCCTGAAAGCAGCAGATCAACTCATGCTATCGGGAAACTCCGTAGCATACCTCGGCAACATGTTTGTTTCGAAACGCGGAGTCGACTTCCCTCGGCCTATAGCGCACGTTCGGCTGGCCATGACCCCGAATCGATGGTGAGTGATTCATATGCGCAACACTTCCTTCGTCGTAGCGTTTGCTCTGGCGCTTGCCTCCCTTGGCGCGGGCCTCTTCGCCCGCCGAGATTCAGTCGAGCCCGAAAGAATAGCGGAACCGATGATCATAGAGCTGGGCGATGCCGCGACGGAGCTCACGACTGCCGAGGAAGGAGTGTTTTTCGATATTGACGCGATGGGCGTCCCGAAAAAGCTTGGTTGGACGAGACAGGGAAGTCGGGACGCATTCCTGGCTATCGACGAGAACCACAACGGACAAATAGACAACGGCGCCGAATTAGTCGGCGGCGCATTCGGCCCGCCTGACGGCTTCGCCTTTCTGGCCGCTTACGACGGCCTGACTTCTCTGCATGCAGTAAACTCGAGCCGACGAGTAATGGCGGACCAGGTGATCGACGCGCGCGACGCCGTTTTCCAGGAGCTCATCCTCTGGACCGATCTGAACCACAACGGCATTTCGGAGGAAAATGAGCTGCAGTCCCTGGCATTTGCAGGTATTAGTAACATCGACCTTAGATCGTCGATGCTTGCGGATCGGGCGGATTCCAGGGGCAATCGTTTCCGTCGGCACGCCGTTGCTCAGTCCGGAATCCACCTAAGGGTGGTCCACACGGTTCGACTGGCGCGGCTTGGCGCTTCCCAGTAACTGGGTCTTGATCGGCGTCGTCTGATTCCCGATCAGCATCGCCATGTATTGTTCGCGCCTCTCAAGCGGGGAAGGACGAACGCGGGATCAATGTGGCCAGACCGCCCTGCCCAGTGCAACAGCCCTGCGCCGTTACTCTAACGCCGCGGGAAGGCATTTGCTCCTGCTCACCTTGATTGCGGCCGGCTGTTGCTGCAGAAATGCATCGCAGTCGGCGATGCCAAGTCAGGCACTCGCGGACCGAGTTCGTCTTCTTGAGGAACACGAGCAGCGGTTCCAGCGTCAACTGGAAGCCCTGAAAGTGTCCTCAGGTGTTGAAGGACCACTTGTGAGCACGGCCGGACTGCCGACGAGGGGTGATGCCGGGGCGCCAATCGTGCTCATTGAATTCGCAGATTTTCAGTGTCCCTATTGTCGTCGGTATTTCCAGGACACACTTCCGATGCTGGATCGCACTTTTGTGGCCACGGGAAAGCTGCGATACGTGTTTCACAGTTTCCCGCTGCAGCGACTCCACAGGTTCGCATTCGGGGCCGCGGCCGCAGCTGAGTGTGCGGCTCGACAAGGGCGGTTCTGGGAAATGCACCACCGCCTTTTTCAGCAGCCTGGACAGGTGACGCCCGAGTCGCTTGAAGCGCAGGCGCAGGCGGTGGGAATTTCGGTCAAGTCGTTCTTGGAGTGCAAGGCGAGTATTGGTCCTGCAATCGATGCGCTGGTTGCCGAAGCGAGGCAGCTAGACGTCGGTTCGACGCCCACATTTCTCATCGGCTACCGACGAGATAATCAGAAGGTTGCGGTCCAACGAAGGGTCAGGGGTGCCCAACCCTACGATGTGTTCAAGACTGCGATAGATGACTTGCTCGAAGATCATCGGTAGCCCTCTCCACAGTTCCAGTGAACAGTGCACGTGGTGCGGGCAGGGAGCGTGGATGGTGGTTGGCTGGCTGCAGGCGGCGCCGGCGGCCCACAGAGTGGTCTCCAGTCACGTATGTGACGACGTGTGTTCAGGCGGCGCGTCGTGCGATGCGGAGTGCTGGGAGTCGCAATTCGACTACGATCAGAACTACCCGTCCACCACGTGCGGCGACCAGGGCTACGCCTGCTGCGGCGATGGCTGGTGCGACTCGGCGGCCGAGGGCTGCAACGTTTGCCCCGATGATTGCGGGTATCAGTCCACCTGTGGCTCCGGTTGCACAAGTACCAGCCAGTGCTCGAGCGGAGAAGTGCGTCTCCCATCCCACGTTTGTGCCCCGTACACGCCGCCGCAAGACGCTCCTCATACGCCCGCTTGCGGCGGTTCATGCAGTGACAATTCCCAGTGCTGCGGGAGCGACGTTTGTATCGGCGATCCTGGCCAGAAATACTGCGGCATTCCCGAACAGACATATTGCCCTGATGCTCCCGCCTGCAGTGGCTACCTGTTCGGATCGGTACGACTCGAATTGCGATTTCAACCAAGTACTGCCAATACTATGCGGCCGATGCCTATTGCGATCCAGGGACTGATCGATGCATGTTCAACGAGGGAGGATACGGCTGCGTAGATCCAAACACGAACATTTGCGTGACGTTTTAGGCTCCGCCGCTCTCGCGCGGCATCGTGTCGGATCATACCAGGCGTAAGCGCTTCGATCTCCTCGGTTCGGAGTCCATTGACCTTTGCAGTCAGGCCGCCTCTTGAGGATGCACGGATCGAGCACTTCTTACGCGCGTCACCGACCGATGTCACTGTTCACTGACTGGTTGAGAAAGCGGTGTCGGTCGCGCTTCGTCTGTCTTACGACGGCGCTGCTGTGCAGCATTCCTTGTTACGCAGCGGCGCCGGCACACCTGTCCGTGACGGAGGCGCTCAGCCTCTACGACCGCGGTGCTTACCTGGAGTTTTTCGACGTCATCAACCGCGATGGCGCGGTCGACAAGAACCTCTTTTCGGCGTTCGAGAGCGACGCCAACCGCTGGGTGAAGGCCGTCACAGGAGACGCGCAATGGCGGCGCACGATCGTCGCCGCCTCGGTCGCGCTGGAGATCGCTCACCTCCTACGCGACCAGCCGGCCGACCGGGCCGCGCGCTACCTTGCGTGGGCGAGCCTTGTGATGCGGAAGAACCCGCCCGCGACCACGTCGGTCGCGGAACGTCTCTGGTACCTCGCGTCTGTCGCTGGCATGGAGGAGCTCGACGAGCCCTGGGCGCTCACGGCGGGCGGACCGACCGGCAATTCGATGCTTGGTCCGATCGCGCGTTCCATTGGCGCCGCCGGACACCTCGCAATCGCGATGAGACGATTTCCGGACGAGCCGCGCCTTCGGCTGGCCCTTGTCGAAGCGTCGGAGTGGCCGCTTAGTTCCAACGATGCCGTGCCGTCATTCGTCAACTTGGCTCGAGCGCATGCGGCAGATCGGGTCGATGAAGAACCGCAGCCAGGCGAGATTGACTGGGCGCTATTCATGCGGAACCAAGCCAGGGCCATTCTCGGTGTAGAGAGTCGGGCGCCAGAAGTTGAGCAGGCATATCTCGAATTGAGTACGGAGCCAACCCTCCGGCCGGAGATCGAACTGCATGTCGGGTTTCTCGAAGGGGTCAGGACGAATTGGGCGAAGGCCCTTGAGCATTTGAGTCGTGTAACCACGACGACCAACGAAGCGTACCTGAGATACCTCAGTGCGTACCTCATCGGACGGACGTACCAGAACACGGGCGATCACACGTTGGCAGTGACTGCCTTCGAGCGCGCCGCGGACATCGTGCCGAATGCTCGTTCGGCGGCAACACAGCTGGCCGCGGAGCTGTTGGGTCGAGACGGCGCGCGGGCTGTACCAGCTCCTCCAGAGTGCATATTCCGACCAAGTTTCCGAAGACCCATGGGCTCAGTTTGGTCATGGCGACGCGAGGCTGTGGCACGCCTATATGGCCCAGTTGAGGCAGGCGCTCAAATGAAGAAGGCGCGGCCTTGGGTCCTCGGTGCGTTGCTTTTCGGCAACGTGCTCCTGGCGGCGGGGCAGACGCCGCGGTCGCCGACCTTTCGGGCCACGACGGACGCGGTAACACTCGACGTGTCGGTCCACCGGCTCAATGCACCGGTCTCCGGCTTGGGCGCCGAGGATTTCACGGGTACTCGACAACGGCGTGCCACAACACGCGGACCTCGAGACCGTGGATACCGTTCCGCTCGATGTCTCATTGGTCTTCGACCAAAGTAGTTCAGCGCAGCAGCGGATCGGCTTCAACTTCGCGTCGGATCTCGCAAAGATCGCAGCACTGCTGCGTACACGGGATCGGCTTCGAGTAATTTGTTTCGCGACCGATGTTCGCGAGATCCTTCCCATGCAGTCTCCGAGTGGCTGGAACCGCGCTATCGCCGGCGTCACTGCGTCCGGCACGGCCGCCAGACTGATGCAAGTCGGCCGGCCTGACGACAGCGGATGGGATTTCAAACACGATCCGAAGCTCCGCCGTGATTCGCTGTTCGACGCGCTGCTCTTTGCGATGGCCAGACCCCAGGAACCAGGCCGTCGTCACGTCGTGATGGCTTTCGTTCTGGGAAACAACGCTGGAGGCGTGCTGAACGACGGGCCATTCTTCGATCTGGCCGCGGTCCGCTCGACGACACTGTTGCATGTCGCTCTCTGGAACCGCCGGTACGGCAACGGCGTAAGCGACGCGCCCAATCTCCAGTACACGCGCCTGGCCATCGTAGCGGCAACCGCCGCCACTGGGGGCGGTGTCCACGACGCCAGCGACGTCGTGGGGACGTTCAAGGCGATCTTCACCGACCTTCGCTATGGTTACGTGCTGCATTACACCCTGACCGGTGTGCCACCGACTGGGTGGCACACCGTCACCGTGAAGGTACCGAGCCATCCCGATTATGACGTGCGCGCCCGAAGTGGGTATCTTGGACGATGATGGGGCCGTGCATGCTGCCAGGCCGCCCCTTCCATTTCTTGCTCCGGTTGTTCGCTCTTGTCACCGTGACTCTTTCAATCGAGTGCGGATTTAGTGCCTCGAGCCCGAGCGCGCCGACTCCATCCTCCAACAACGCGACGGTCTCGTCCGTTGCGATCACAGGCGGCGAGAACTTCCTGCCCGGGCAGACGACCCAGCTTACGTCAACCGCCACCCTCAGCAACGGCAAGACCGCCGACGTTACCACCGCGGCAACGTGGACTTCGTCCAATCCGGATGCTGTGACTGTGTCGCGATCAGGCCTCGTGATGGCCGTTGCGGTCGGCGCCGCGAAGATCACGGCGACATACCAAGGTGTAAGCGGGTCAACTGACGTGTCTGTGTCAGCCAACGCCCAGATCAGTGCTTGTGGAACCTACTCGGGCGCAGGACCCTTTGTCGTGGGCGCGGATCTCTCATCGGTCTCCGCGGGCTGTTTGAGATTCTCCAACACGATCGCCGGGCAGTTGGATTGTCGCGGCCACGACGTGTCCAGCGTCGTGATTGCCAATGCACAGGGATTCACTGTCGTCAACTGCCTGATGCATTTCGGCGCCGCGCAGCCGTTGCTGGTCCTCAACAGTAGCGGCGTCATCGTCAGAGCCAGCAACGTCTTGGGACAAGTCGGCGTTCAGGGTTGTCAGAACTGCACGTTTGAGGCGAACGTCTTCCGCTATCCGCTGCTTCCGACTTCATCAGGTCCGATCGTGGCCTGCGAGCTCTGTCTCAGCTCTGACGTCAACGTCCTGGTGAGCCAGAACACGATCGATGGCGGGTGGGACGGGAACCTGGCGACCTACGAGCAGCAGGGCTGTGACGATGGCATTGTGCCGAATGACGAGACAAACCTGGTCATCAAGAACAACACAATCCGAAACGTGTTTGATGCTGGGATCGAACCCACTTCGGGACCGGCGCCGGCCACGATGACGATTACGGGGAACACTATGAGCAATCTCGGATTCACCGGCATCGGTGGCTACTATATTCCGGGCTGGCAGAATTCCACGTTTTCGGGAAACACCGTCACGAACGCCCCGAGCCTTATCTATTTCGACGGATCCGGCGCGCAGTCCAAGCACGTGGCGATGCTCACGCTGGTGAACAACAGGTTCGCGGACAATGTGCTCTTGAACCCTACGATCCTTCCGCAGATCTATCGCGGCGGCCAGGCACCGGCCGTTTTCATCGACTACACGAAATGGGGCGTTCCGTTTACGGTTAGCGGCAACGTCTTCGAACATAATGACTTTGGGCACGCGAGTCCCGGTCCGATGCTGGTGCCACCAGAAGGCTTTATCGACGGAGGCGGCAACATCTGCTTGTCGGCCAGTCCGCTTGCGTGCCTGGGATTCGCGGCATCTTGGTCGAGATCGTTGCGCCCGCACGAAGGGGGAGCAAGGAGCGCACGCTGAGCACACCGTACGGGCGCGCAGCGGCCATCGCTTCCGAGACGCCAAGCGTCATCGTCTTTCACCCGCCTACGACGCCAAAGCCGACCGTTACCTCAATGACCTTGGTCGACAATCAGTTCGTCCGCAACACGCTTCGCGATCCCATGCCGCGGGCACCGGCGATTGGCGGGGGGATGGCACCGTCGGTCCTCATCGACTATTCCTTTGGGCCGTCGCCCCTCGTGCAGCGCAACAAGCTTCAGGACAATGACTTCGGCACAATCGCGCGTGGTCCGGTGTTGTTGCCAGCCGACGGATTTGTGGATGGCGGCGGCAACGTCTGCCAGCCCAGTCTGGTCCTGGCCTGCGTCGGCGGCACAAGTCCTCGCGCGATGTTGCCGGGATTGCCAATGGCGTCCTCGTCGAGGTAGTGCAACACGTATCGGGCACGCGCGTCGCAGTTTCTGCGATCCAGCGCGAGCCCTCCACGAATGCTCCGGCCATTTCCTTGGGCACGATCATTGCTCTTCCCATGCGGGTGGCGACGATGTATCGTCGTCGCCCCTCGTTCTGGGAGACCAGCATGTCCGACGAACTCTTGGTAGCCATTGAGCAGAAGATCGACCGGCTGGTGACCGGGCAGGAAGAGCTGCGCACAGATGTGGGGGAGCTGCGCGCCAGCGTAGGGGAGCTACGCGCCAGTGTAGGCGAGCAGCGCACGGACGTGGGGGAACTGCGCGCCAGCCAGGAGGCGCTGCGCACGGACGTGGGAGAGCTGCGCGCGGGCCAGGAGGCGCTGCGCACGGACGTGGGGGAACTGCGCGCGGGCCAGGAGGCGCTGCGCACGGACGTGGGCGAACTGCGCGCGGGCCAGGAGGCGCTGCGCACGGACGTGGGGGAACTACGCGCGGGCCAGGAGGAGCTGCGCACTGGTCTGGGAGAGCTGCGCACGGGCCAGGAGGCGCTGCGCACGGACGTGGGGGAACTGCGCGCGGGCCAGGAGGAGCTGCGCACTGGTCTGGGAGAGCTGCGCACGGGCCAGGAGGAGCTGCGCACGGACGTGGGGGAACTGCGCGCGGGCCAGGAGGAGCTGCACACCGGTCTGGGAGAGCTGCGCACGGACTTGGGAGATCTGCGCACCGAAGCGCGAGTGGACATCGCACGCCTCGATACGCGGATCGACGATCTGGACCGCCACATGCACGTGCTGCACGAGGACGTCATCGACCGTATCGCGGCCCTGCCCACCGACGTCCCCAGTCGCGCCGAAATGCATCGAGCGCTGGCCGATCTCGGCGAGTCGATCGGGCGCCGGCTCGATCCGCTCGAGGCCGCGGTGCGCAGACTGATGTGACGATCGCGGCGCGGGAATCGCGCCTCCACTCAGCGAAAGACCTTGTCGTCGATCTTCTTGTTGATCTCGTACTTCCTGATCGTGACGTCCTCGAGCAACCCCGCGGCGGTCCGCGTCACGAGCCGGAACGGCCACGTGACGTTGCCGACCTTTCGATAGTCGCTGAACGTCGTCACGGGGCCGGCGCCCGTCGCCGTGCCGCCCGTCCACGAAAGCGTCGCCGGGAGATGCGTCGCCGGGTCGAGCGCGAGCGTCCACGTGAAACCGTCGTTGCCATCGAACGTGATGGCGGTCGGCGAGCTCCTGACCGCCGCTGGGTAGGCGGACGTCACCTGCGCGAGCAACGGGATGACGAACGCCGCGTACTGACGAAGGCCGCTGCCCATTCCCAGGGCGCCGCCGCGACCGCTCGAAATTGGTCGGTCGCCAAGAAAGCCCACGCGGGTCGTCGTGATCGTGAAATCAGAAATCGGTCCCTGCATCTCAAGCGCGCCGTAGCCGAAGTTGAGATTGGGCGGGGATCCGCGCTTCGCCGCTTCGCCGTAGTAGCGCGCAGCCGACGCATATGCGCCGGCGGGCGTGATCGCGACGCGGGTCACGCGGCTGAACCGATCCGGCCCGCGGAAGTACACCTCGACCGTGCCGTCGCGGGTGCCGTTGGTCTGCACGATCTTGCCGACCGCATGGATGGAGGTGACTTGCGACAAGGCCGCGTCGCCGCCGAGCGCCGCCCGCACGTCGAACAGCGCGTCCGTGGCCGCGCGCACCGGCAGGAGCGCGGTGACGGTCAGGGCGACGGCGAGCAACGCACGCCTCATGTGTCGCTTTCCCACTCAACGGTAGCGCCGATCGGGCGCTTGGGCAAGCTAGGGCTAGGCCGGGACCTCGTCCGCCGATGACCCCTTGGGCACCAGCGCAAACGTCATCGTGCCATCGCAGACGACCTGGCCGTTGACGCGCGCCGCGCCGCTGAGCGACCCCATCCGGCTCCGCAGTCGCTTGACGACCGCCTCGATCTCCACGACGTCGCCCGGGTGGACCGGCCGGCGGTAGCGCACGCGCTCGATGCCCATGAAGACGATGAGCTTCTCGCGGTTGGCGGCCTTGGACAGAATCAGGATCGCGCCGACCTGGGCGATGGCTTCCGTCAGGATCGTCGCGGGCAGCACCGGCCGCTCGCCCGGTCCGCGCCACAGGTACCGCTCATTCTGCGAGACGTTCTTGATGCCGACGATGCGCCGGTCGGGCTCGAGCTCGGTGACCCGGTCCACCAGCAGAAACGGGTAGCGGTGGGGCAGGATGCGTTCGATAGCCGCGTAATCGAGTGGCAATTCAGGTGTCATGCAATGGGCGCCGGACGCCAAGTATAATTCTAACGTTCGACCCTCCAGTATTTTCATGAGCCATTCGCCCACGCCGACCCCAGACTCGACGAGCGCCAGCGAGTACGACGTCCTGCGCACGCTGTTCGACCTGGGCCGCCAGGTCGCGTCCGTGGTCGATTTCGACGAGCTGCTGGAGCGGATTCCCGACCTGATCCGCCGTCTGATCCAGTTCGACGCCTTCGCCGTGTATCTGCTCGACGACAAGCGCGGCGAGCTGCGCATCGGCTACGCCGTCGGCTACCCGGATCTGCCCGACTTCCGCGTGAAGCGCACGCAGGGCATCGTCGGCCAGGTCGTGACGACGCAGCAGTCGATCGTGGTGGACGACGTCGCGACGGACCCGAACTACATCGCCGTCGTGCCGGGATCTCCTCGTCCATGGCGGTGCCGCTCGTCTACAAGTCCAAGCCCATCGGCGCGCTGAACGTGCTCAGCCGCGAGCCCCGGGCCTACAGCGAGCGCGATGCGTCGATCCTGCGCCAGTTCGCGGCGATCGTCTCGACCGCGCTCATGAACGCGCGCCTGTTCGAACAGCAGCGGCTCGACGCCGAGGCGTTCGAGACGCTGGCCGAGATCGGCCGCGAGGTGGCCGCCGTGCTCGATCTCGACGAGCTGCTGTCGCGGATTGCGCAACTGACGCGGCGGGTCGTGGACTATCGCACGTTCGGCATCCTGCTGCTCGACGACGAGACCCAAGTGCTCGAGATGAAGGCGGCGGTGCAATACGGCGAGAAGGTCGGGCTGCCGAAAGTGCCGCTGGGTGAAGGGCTGGTCGGCTACGCGGCGCTCCATCGTGAGGCAGTGCTCGTGCCCGACGTGTCGAAGGACCCGCGCTACATCAAGGTGGTCGAGGACGTGCGGTCCGAGCTGGCCGTGCCGATGCTGCTGAAGGATCGCTGCATCGGGGTCTTCGATCTGGAGAGCCCGGAGCTCGACGCGTTCACCAAGCGCGACGTCGAGATCCTGACGCTGCTTGCCAGCCAGGCGGCGGTCGCGATCGAGAACGCGCGGCTCTATCAGGAGGTCTCCGCCAACGAGGCCCGCCTCGAGAAGGAGCTGCGATTTGCCAAGCGCGTGCAGGCGGCGCTGTTGCCGTCGCAGCTCCCGAAGCGCCTGAAGGGCGTCGATCTGGCGGTCTCGTTCGCTCCGGCGCGCGAGCTGGGCGGCGACTTCCACGATTTCCTGCTGCCCGACTCGAACACGCTGATCGTCGCGCTCGGCGACGTGTCCGGCAAGGGCGTGCCGGCCGCGCTCTACAGCGTGTTCGCCGGCGAGCTGGTGCGCGGGCGCACGTTCCGGCGCCGCTACGTGCCGGAACAGTCGTCGCCGGCGAACGTGCTGACGTCGATCAACACGATTCTTCACGAGCGCCAGCTCGAGGAGTACTACTGCACGTTGTGCTACGCGCTGTTCGATCTGAAGCGCCGGACGCTGACGCTCGCCAACTCCGGCGTGCCGTATCCGGTGCGCGCCAGCGGCGACACCGTCGCCCAGATCGAGCTGCCGGGCGTCCCGCTCGGGACGTTCTTCGGCATCACCTACGACGAGATCTGCCTGCCGCTCGCCAATGACGACGTGTTCGTGTTCTCGTCGGACGGCGTGTCGGAGGCGATGAACGTGAGGGGCGAGGAATTCGGCAGCGATCGGCTGATGGACATCGTCCGCGCGACGCGGCAGTTGTCGGCCAAGGAAATCGTGGCGAGCATCGTCGACCGCCGTGGACGAACATCGCGGCGGCATCGCGCCCAACGACGACACCACCGTCGTCGTCCTCAAGCTTGCGCAGACTTAAAATTCAGGGCCGCATGGTCGCGAGAACGTAGCGGGCGCCGCGTTTGCCCGCGGTTTGCAGGCCGGTGCCTGTCGATTGCGGAAACCGGAGGCAATCACCCGATCGCAGCCGGAACAGTTGGCCGTTCAAATCGAGCGTGAGCGTGCCGTCGAGCAGCCAGAGATGGTGCTCCAGGCCGCCGCCAGAGGCGAGTTCGAGGGCCGCGACGCTGTCGGCGGGCAGCCGGATTTCGACCAGCATGCCGTGGAGGTCTGGCGCCGGCGGCGACACGGCGCGCCGCCGCAGCCCGGTGCTGCGGTCGATCGAGTCAGGTTGGTCGGATCGAGCGATGAGAGTGGGCGGGGCGCCTTCGGCGTCGGTGACGAGACGAGAGAGCGGCCAGCCGTAGATTCCGCAGAGCCGGGCGAGCATGGCGGCGGTTGGGCTGAGCTCGAGGCGCTCGATTCTGGAGAGGGTGGCGCGGCTGAGGCCGACGCGTTTGGCGAGGGCATCGAGCGACCAACCGCGTTCGGTGCGGAGCTGCACGAGCCTGGCGGCGAGGCGGCGGTTGAGGCCGTCGTCAGCGGGCCAGTGGATTGAGCCTTCCGCTCCCATCGCGACTCCTGAGGATTGGTCGAGCGACCGGCGTTCGCGAGCCTTGCGGCAGCGTTCGCGGGCTTTGCCGGCAGCTCAGGGCCCTTGAGCGGCCCCTTGCCACTTCGCGGTGAATCTCTAAATGGAGAAAATATCTCCAAATAGAGAGCAGCGTCAACACATCCCCCGACCTAGGCCCCCGACTCCCGACCCTGGCCCCCGACCCCGGGCCCGCACCCCCGGCCCGCGACCCCGGCCCCCGACTCCGGCCCCCACCCGCACCCCCGCCGCCAACCCCCGCCCACCCTCGCCCCACAGACCTCATCCCTTCTCCCTTGGCGCTATGCTTCCCCTGCCCCAAACGGGTCCCAGTCGCAGGAGTCGTCATGCCCAAGACGTTGGACATTCTGATCGGCGCCACCACGGTCATCCTCGTCTTCAGCATGGCCGTCACCGTCGTCACGCAAGCCATGTCGTCGTTCTTCGGCCGCCGCGGCAAGCACCTCAGGGCAGGCTTGTCCGATCTGCTGCTCCAGCTGGGCATCGATGATCGCAAGACCGCGGACGAAATCGCCACCGGCGTGCTGTCGCACCCGCTGATTGCCGGCACCAGCACGCGACTCGGAACCGTCATCCAGCGCGAGGAGCTCACGAAGCTGCTGCTCGACCTGTCGAGCGGCACCGGCCCCTCCATGCTGCAGGCCGACGCCAAGGCCGCGCTTCAACGCATGTTGAAGGACAACGGCGTGCCCAATCCCGGCGACACGCTGAAAGCTATCCACCTCATGGCGATCGATCTCGAGGAAGCCCACCCGGAGCTCGCGACTGACGCGCGACAGACGCTGGCGATTCTCCGGTCCGCCAAGAGCGACTATGTCGCGCGCATGAACGCCTGGTTCGATCAGACGATGGACCGCGTGAGCGAGCGATTCACACGCTACACGCACGCGGTCACACTCGGTATCGCCGCCGTCGTGGTGCTGATGGTGCAGCTCGACACCATCGCGGTGATTGACCGACTGTCGATCGACGACCAGTTCCGGACGTCGATCGTCGAGATGGCCACGAAAGACTACGGAGAGAAGAAGGAAGAAGCCGCGGCGCCTGCCACGACGACTGAATCTGGCGTGCCGCGCGTGTCGCCGCGCCCCTACTACGACCTGTTGAGCACGGCCGGATTGATCACGCTGCCGAGCGGCAGCTGGATCGACCAGATGCGCGATCTCCGCAAGTATCCAGGCATGTTGCTGTCGATCCTGCTCCTCAGCCTGGGCGCGCCCTTCTGGTACAACATCCTCAAGGATCTCGTCGGCCTGCGTTCGTCGCTCGCGAGGAAAGATGACGGCCAGCGCGCGATTCGACAGACCGCGCAGGAACCGGGCAGCGACAACAAGCCAGGGAAAGGATAAAAGAGCCGCCAAACGTCGACCTGGAGCGGACGGGATGCGGCGATGCCAGCGCCTGCCTGTCGATTATTACGCACCCCGTTGACGTCGGGCGGCTCCGTCGTCCTCAGATATCAAGACTCGTACCGCCGCCAGACATCAGAAATCTCGAAAGAATTCGCGGCTCCGTCCGCAGCTGTCTGTGCTGGAGGTCGCTCGCGACCGAGCGAGTGGACGATCCAGGGGACGGTCGGTCAGCCCTGGGCGGCCTGCGATGCCTCAGCGGAGGGAACGACGAGGACCGCAAGCTGCGCGGCGATGATGCGCGCCAAGTCCACAATGTCCGCTGTTGGCTTCTGCCAGTGGACCTCGGCCGCCAGGACGCCGACGCATCCCGTCGACGTGATGAGCGGCACGGCAATGGCGCCAGGCGACGTGGCCCCGGCGCCGTTGACGGTCTGGCTTCGGAGCGACCGGAACGCCAGCGAGGTCGCGTTGTCGGCGTCCACCTGCAAGGCACCCATCTTGGTGATCACGCGATCCGAGTAGCCGTGGGCGATCGACGGGCGGAGCAGCGCGCCGCCTGAATCGGTCATCCAGAGGATGATGCCCTTCGCGCCGAGCACAGCGGCCGCACGCTCGAGCAGCCCGGGGACGTCGCGGCTGTCGATGACGCGCGCGAGATCGATGCACAGCTCCGCCGCGCCCTTGAGATTGACTTGTGGTGCGGGCGCGGCCGGCGGCACGACAACCGGCGTGAGCCGCAGCGAGCCGGCGGCCGTCAAGGCGCCAGCGTCTTCGATGGGCGCGGCTGACGTCGCCGGGACGCGCGCCCGCCAGTAGAACATCGCGACGGCAAGCACGAAGGCCATCGCCACGCCGTTCATGCCGAGCCGCAGCCGGCTGATGCGCGCCAGCGTCGCCTGCGCCTCCGAGAGCTGGGCCGCGCGCGCGGCACCGATCTCCGCGGTCAGCCGCTCAGTCGCCTCGCGCGTGTCGGTGAACAGGCGATCCGAGGCCTCGTACGTCCGAGCGGCGGTGACGTCCGTCCGTGCCCGCGCATCGATGCCTTTCAGATCCTTGAGCGCGGAGATGGCGGCGTCGTAGTGTTGCGCGGTTGCCGTGCCGACCGCCGACGACCGCAGCGTGGACAGCGTCGTGTCGAGTTGATTGAACAGGGCGGTGGCCTGATCCATCCAGAAGGCCGGCCCCTGTCCGGTCGCCACGTAGCCGGCCTGGGCGGTCCGAAGGTCGGCCAGCGTCGTGAACGCGTCGCTCAGTTGGCGATCCGTCTGGATGGCGGCGTCGCGACTGTGCTGCAGGAGCGTGTCGAATCGGAAATCCTGAACGATGGTGCCAGCGCCAATGACGAGCGTGAGGACGAACAGCACACCGAAGCCACGTTTCCGCATAGCGGTCCAGTCGCCGTTACTATAGCACCGCGTTTTGCGCAGCCGCGCGCGGCGCAGGAGGGCACGGCAGGCGTGAGAGTCGGCGTCATCATCAATCCGGTCTCAGGCGGGCGAGGCCACCGCGCGGGCGAGGGCGGCGCGCGGATTGACGCCGCCCGGCAGGCGCTCGACGCGCTCGGGATTGACGCCGACGTCGCCGTGACCGAGCGGCGGGGCCACGCGGCGGAGCTGGCGGCGGCGTTTGCCGCCGCGGGCGTGGAACGCGTCGTCGCCTGGGGCGGCGACGGCACGGTCAACGAGGTCGCCGGACCTCTCATCGGCACGCAAACCGTGCTCGGAATCGTGCCGTCGGGATCGGGAGACGGCCTGGCCGGCGGGCTCGGCCTGCCGACTCGTCCGGCGGAGGCGCTGCGCGTCGCGCTGCACGGCGAGCCGGATCCCATCGATGTCGGGATGTTCGGGGCGCGGCCGTTCCTCAACGTCGCTGGCATCGGCTTCGACGCGGAAATTGCCGAGCATTTCGCCCGGCGCGCCCGCCGCGGGGTCCTCAGCTACCTCTCGATTGGCCTGTCGCGCGTGTGGACGTATCGTAATCGCGTCTACGACATCGATCTGGACGGCCAGCGCCTGCGCGGCGAGCGGTTCGTGATTGCCTTTGCCAACGCGCCCCAGTACGGCAACGGGCTGGTGCTGGAGCGACACGCCGATCCCCGCGATGGCTGGCTGAACGTCGTCATTGCCGACGGCGGGTCGCCGCTCGCCCAGCTCTGGCGCGGCCGCCGCCTGGCGTTCCGACCGGACGCGCCGGCGTCAGGCGTGCGCCGCGCGCGGATTCGACGCGCGACCGTATCCGCGGACGAGATGCATTGCCACGTGGACGGGGAGCCGTTCCAGACGTCGGGCACGGTGGAGATTCTTCTCCGGCCCCACGCGCTGCTGATCGCCGGGGCGACGCCTTCCGGCGCGCGCGCGGCTAGAACGTCGGCAGGAACTTCGAGAAGTAGTTCGACAGAATCGTGAAGCGATTCGTGAAAATCAGCACGCCGAGCACGATCAGCAGCCCGCCGGCGACCACTTCGATCGCTTTGTAATAGCGTCGGATTCTTGCCGATGCGGTGAAGAAGCGATCGATCGCCAGCGACGTCAGCAGGAACGGAATGCCGAGGCCGGCGGAATACACCGCCAGCAGCAGGATGCCTTCGCCGACCGAGTTCTTCGAGCCGGCAATGGCCAGGATGCCGCCGAGGATCGGCCCGATGCACGGCGTCCACCCGAACGCGAACGCGAGGCCGACGAGGAACGCGCCAATCGGGCTCGCCGGCCGCGACGACGTCTGAACGCGCGTGTCCTTGTCGAGCCACTTGATGCGGAAAATCCCCGTCAGGTGCAGACCGAAGACGACGATCATGGTGCCGGCGATACGCTCGAAGATCGTCTTGTGATGCCGCAGCAGGTAGCCGATCTCGGTCGCGCTCGCGCCGAGACTGATGAAGACGATCGAGAAGCCCAGCACGAACGCGAGCGAGGTGACGAGCATCCGCCGGCGCGCGGCCGCGCGGCTCGCGGCGTCGGTGGACCGCATCTCGTCGAACGACACGCCGGAGACGAACGAGATGTAGCCGGGCACGAGCGGCAGCACGCACGGCGAGATGAACGACAGGATGCCGCCGCCAAACGCTGCGACAAGAGAGACGTCAGGCATAAAAGACAGGTACGTCGGGTACGCGGGGTACGCGAGGTACGACAGGTCCGGGGAACGAGCTGACGCGCGTCAACATTTGTTTCCTCTCGTTATATCGGCGGCGCCTTCCCGGGTATTCCACCCGGCCGGAGTGAAGGAAGGCGACGAGCGTCTTACTTGACTTCCTTCAGCGGTATGACCTCGGCGCGCGGCAGCGGGCCGTATTCCTCGCCGAACTTCACGGGTGGCAGGTCCTGGAACATGAAGTCCCACTTCCAGCGCTCCGACGGATTCGACGCCTGGAGCCAGCTCCGCGCCGGGATCGGCCGCGCGAACGACACGTTCGAGAGCGCCGCGTAGCCGGGCACCGCCGAGAGCGCCTGAGCGATGCCTTCGCGCACCGCGAGCGACGACGCGTAGCTGACGGTGGTGCCGAAGACCACCGCGAGCTTCGTCAGAATCTGCCAGTCTTCGCCCGCTTCGCCCGGCGGCGTAACGACGCGCGAGGCGGCCTGCACGTGGCCGGTCATGTTCGTGTAGGTCGCGTCCTTCTCGACGAAGGCCGAGCCCGGCAGCACGATGTCGGCCGCATCGGCGAGCGGCGTGTGCAGCACGCCCTGCACGACGAGCGTCTGGATCTTGCCCGTCTGCCGCGCGGCGACGATCCAGTCCGTCTCGCCGATCGATCCGTCCGGACCGCCATCGAGCACGTAGAGCACTTTCACCTGACCGGCATCGACGGCCGACCGCAGCGCGGAGACGTCCGCCGGACCGGTGCCGCTGCCGACGTCGAAGCCGAGATCGCGGGCGCCGCGCACGTTGGGCGCGTCGATCGCGGGAATCGTGAATTTCACGTTCTTCGGTTGTGGCTTCTCGCGATGCCGCCAGCCGATCGTGACGCCGCCGGTGCCGGCGGCCATCTGCTTGAGCACGAACAGCTCTTCGAGCGAGGCGTGCGCCGAGACGAAGAAGCGTACGGCAGACGGCCCGCCGGCCGCGTCCACCGCGGTCTTGACGGCGACGAGCGCGTCGGCCCACGGCACGGCGTCGAGCGAGCCGCCGCGGCCAAGATGCGGCTGGCGCAGGCGGCGATCGCCTTCGATCCAGTGATAGTCGAAGCGACCGATGTCGCACATCCAGTAGCTGTTGATCTCCGGGTTGAGGCGCGGCGTCATGCGGATGAGCTGCGCGCCCTTCGCCCACTCCGGCTTCGCCTTGATCCACGCCGTCGTGTTGCAGCCCTTCTCGCAGAGCGTGCAGATCGTGTCCACGGCCTGCGGGTTGTCCCACGGCCGCGCCTTGAAGCGGTAGTCGCGCGTCGTGATGGCGCCGACCGGACAGACGTCCATCAGATTGCCGGAGAGCAGCGACACGACGCCGCGCTCCTCGAACGTCGCGATCTCGCTGCCGTAGCCGCGGGAGACGATGCCGATCTGCGCGTCGCCCTCGACGTCGCGCATGAACCGGACGCAGCGCGTGCAGAGAATGCAGCGGTTGCGGTTGAGCAGCAGCGTCGGCCCGAAGTCCACGTCGGCTTTCACGCCCTCGCCGTCGAACACCCGCCGGGGAAACTCCATCCGGCTGCGCTCGGGGCCGAACGAATACGCGAAATCCTGCAGCGGGCACTCGCCGCCCTTGTCGCACACCGGGCAGTCGAGCGGGTGATTCGCGAGCAGGAACTCGAACACGCTCGCGCGCGCCTCGATGACGTCCGCGGTGTTGGTCGTCACCACCATGCCGTCGGTGCAGAAGGTCGAACAGGCCGTCTGCAGCTTCGCCATCTTCTCGATCTTCACGATGCAGACGCGGCACGATCCGTCCACGCCGAGGCCCGGATGGTAGCAGTAGAACGGCACCTGAACGCCGTGCTGGATCGAGGCCTCGAGGACCGTCTTCCCCTTGTCGACCGTGACCGGCCGGCCGTCTATCGTGAGCGTGACCGTTTCCATATCCAGGAAATCATATCGCAGGCGTCCGCCCGGCCCCGGACCCGCAAGAAAGGCCCGCTTATTTGGCGTACGCCGCGAGCGCCAGGTCGTCCTTGGTGATGATCTTCTTGACCGTGCCGGCGAGCGCGATCGTGCGCTCGACCACGGCTTCCGTCACCGGGATGGTGACGTCCTCGATGTGGCCGTCGCTGTACTGCACGGTCACCGTATACGGGAAATCGAAGACCTCGCCCTGCTGCTCGATCCGCACGAGCGCCGTTCTGGCGGCTTCATCGACGTGCGACGAGATCGACAGGCGCGGGACGGTCGATCCGTAGACCCAGCGATCGAAGAACCGCGCGAGCTTGATTGGCGTCTCGGCTTCCATGGCCTGCCGGAGATCGTCGGTGCCGGCTTTCTGAAAGCGCCATCGCGCGTAGAACCGCCGGAGGCCCTTGAAGAACGCGTCGTCTCCTATCAACCCGCGCAGCATGTGCAAGACGACCGCCGATTTGTTGTATTCGACGGCGCGGAAGACGCGTCCCTCGCCCTGGATGTGGCCCAGGCGGTAACCGAGAGAAATCGGGCCCTGCGATCCGTACTGCATCGCCGACCGCTCCATCTGCACGAGCAGCGACCGCATCGTGTCGGCGCCGCGATCGATGCCGGCGTAGAGCACCGCAAAGTACTGCGCCAGCCCTTCGCTCAGCCACTGCTCGTGGTAGTTCTTCCAGCCGATCGCCTGGCCCCACCACTGGTGCGCCACCTCGTGCGCCAGGACGAACGGCTGGTAGGTCGAGTCGAACGCGCCCGGGTCGCTGCCCCACGAATAGGGCGACGTCGGCAGCGGCTGCAGCAGCATCGCGAAATACGGCGGGCTGTGACCGCCGGGCAGGTTGTCCTCGAGCACCGCGAGCGTGAAGTCCGGGTAGGGCGCTTCGCCGACCATCCTGGCGTACTGGCTGACGATGTCCGTGACGCGCGCGACGAGTGAGCGATTGCGCGACGCGATGAGCGGCGTGGACACGACCTCCACGTTCACGGCAGCCTGGTCAACTTCGCCGCCGCCCGCGCGACCGTTCTGTGCCGGCGCCGCCACGGCTGGCACGTCCACGCGCTCGCGCGCGACCTCGACGAATCGGCTGATGACGCACGAGAGGTACCGCGCCGGCCGATCGACCGCGTACTCCACCGTCCGCATCGTCCGCGTGTCGCCGCGCCCGCCCTCCGGCACTTCCGTCGTCTTGGCGCCGACGACGCTGCCGCTGGCGACGATCTGATACTGCGAGGGCACGGTCAGCCGGAGCGACGCCGTGGCGTAGTCGGTGGCGGGCGCCTGCGGGTACCAGAGCGAGCGGTTGCTGTAGACGTAGCGCCGCTCGGGCTCGATGATCGGCGTGATCGAGCTGGGATCCTGCTGGCCGACCTGCTGGCCGGCCACGACGAGCGCCTCGCGCTCGAGCGGCTGGGGCTCGAGCCGGCCGGCGTAGGCGACGTCGAAGACGAGATCCGTGTCCCTCGTCACGAACGACGGCAGGCTGACGAGAACGTTGTTCTGGCCCGCGATGCGCAGCGCAAGCAGGCGGCCGAAGTTCGGCGAGGACACCGAGCTCACCGCGAGCGGCTGCGCGAGCTTGAACGTCAGCGACGAGACCGCGTCTTTCCTGATGCGAAGGCGCAGCGACGCGTGGCCGCTGATCCAGGCCCGCGCCGGGTCGAACGACAGGTCCACGACGTACCGCTCCACATCGTACGCCTCGTCATCGTCTTCGCTGTAGAAGCGGCCGCGGGTCGCCAGACGCTCGGCCGACGCGTAGGACGAGATGACGCGGACGTGGGCGCGATCGAAGAGCGAGACGTCTTCCGGATCGGACGGCGACCGTGCGTAGGTGAGCCAGTTGTAGCGCCGCGTGTGGAATTCGATGACGAGACTGCCGGCCGACGGCTGAATCGACCAGTGCTCGTCGGTGAAATCGCCGAGATCGATGTTGAAGCTCTTGGGCGACATCTCGTCGAACACGGACTGGGCGCGCGACAGGTCGCGCAGCGGGCCCTTCACGGGCACGAGACCGTGCTCGCTGACGCGCGACGCGAACTCGTCGGCGTTGAGGCGGATGAACGCGGTGTCGACGCTCGTGTCGAGCGCCGGGTTGCGGCTGAAGATGCGCAGCTGGCCCTGCTCGCCGCTGTCGGGCGGTGCGAAGCGGACGTCGCCCTTGCCGAGCAGCACGAGCGCGGTGACGCCGCCCGGTGATTCCGCCACGTACGCGGAGCCGGACGCCATCCGCAGCGTGAAATCCGGCGCCTGCACGACCAGGTTGTGAATCGTGTAGGCCTTCGTGGTATCGAGCGCGAGCTGCAGCAGGCCGTCGAGGCCGGCAATTTCCTGGAAGCGGGCGATCTCGTATCGATCCGGCGTGTCCGGGTCCTGGCGGACGGTGAGGTCCCAGGTCGAAATGCGGCCCGTGCGCCCGTAGCTGATGAGGACGTCAGCGAGTACTTCGAAACCGTTCGAAATCGGACGCCGTGCGCGTTCCCGGACAGTGGCCTCGACGATCGTGCCGCGGGCGAGCGTCTGCTGGAGTGAGGCTAGCTGCGCGCGATCGAGTGACGCAGCCGTCAGCACGCCCAAATCGCCGGGCCGATTTGCCCCGATCGCGGCCTCGAGGTCCGCCAACAGACGAACGACCGCGTCGGCCTGGGGCGGCCGGCTCTGTGGCGATTGGGCCGCGGGAGCGGATCCGAGCGCCAGCGCGAGGAGTCCGAGCGCCAAGCGGCGCATCACTGGATCTTATGATGCCTGAAGCCGAAAAAAACGCTACGCGCTTCGTTTGAGCACGAGCGCGGTCAAGTCGTCGGCCAGCCGGGCATCGCCGGCGTGGGCTTCGACGGCCTTGAGGATCGCGCGGCCGATGGCTTCGGGATCGTTCGCCGCTTCGTTGGCGACAACCGTTTCGAGCCCGTGGTCGTCGAAGGGCCGGCCCGACGTGTTCTCCGCCTCGGTGATGCCGTCGCTGAAGAGCACGAGCACGTCGCCAGGATCGATCTGCGCGACATTCGTGTCGTAGCGCGCGCCTTCGAACATGCCCAGCGCCAGGCCGTTCGTGCCTGGCGTCTCGATCCGCTCGAAGCGTCCGTCGGCGCGGCGCACGATCGGCGGCAGATGGCCGGCGTTCACGTACTCGAGCGCGCCGCTCTGCGGATCGTAGGTGCCGTAGAACAACGTGATGAATCGCGATGCCGGGCTGTGGCGCGCCACCTGGACGTTCAGCCGCTCGAGCAGGCGCGCCGGCCTCGAGCTGTTCGTCGACGAGCGTGCGCAGCATCGCGAGCAGCAGCGCCATCAGCAGCGCCGCGGGGCTGCCTTTGCCGGCGACGTCGCCGAGCGCAATCACCAGGCGTCCGTCCGGACGATCGAGGACGTCGTAGAAGTCGCCGCCGACCGTGTTGGCCGGACGCGTCACGCCGCAGACCACCGCGTCGCCGGCCTGCCGGAGTGCCGCCGGGCAGCATCGCCAGCTGGATGTCGCGCGCGATCTCGAGATCGCCCTTGAGCGACAGGCGGTCGGCGACCTCCATCAGGATCAGCAGGTTGACTGCGGCAAACGCCAGGAACAGCCAGAGCGTGCCCGGGACCCAGACCGGCGCGAGGATGTTGACGGAGAACGGAAAGAGCAGCACGCGCACCGGCCCGACGCCGCGGAACAGCTGGAGCATGCCGACGAACAGCGCGGCGACGCCGAACGCCGTACAGCACGCGTCGCGCGGGCGACAGCCGCATCGCGAACGCCGTGAAAATCAGCCGGGCGTGGATGAACCAGCGGCGGTACCAGGGCTCGGCCGCGAGTTTTTCGGCGTCGATGTGCCGCGGCGAAGATATCGATAGGCCTCGGGCGTATCGCGCGTGAACAGGCGCTGAAAATCGTTCGGCGTCAGCCCCTGGGTGTACTGATCGAAGAAGCCCGATCGTGGCCGCGGCATACAAGAAATAGATACGGGATTCGGGTCCGTCCCGATCGCCCTAACCTCAGTTGACGAGCCCCAGCTCCCGGCCGACCCTGGCAAAGGCGTCGAGCGCGAACTGCAGCTCGTCCCGCGTGTGGTCGGCCGTGACGATCGTCCGGACCCGGGCCTTGTCGCGCGCCACGGTCGGAAACGCGATCCCCTGCGCGAACACGCCTTCCTCGAACAGCCGGTCCGACAGCTTCATGGCCAGGCTGCCCTCGCCGGCGATGACCGGCGTGATGGGGCTCTCGCTGAGGCCCGGTGTTGAAACCCAGCGCCGTGAGTCCGGCCTTGAAGAACCGCGTGTTTTCCCAGAGCCGGTCGATGATCTGCGGCTCCTTCTCCAGCACGTCGAGCGCGGCGATGCACGTCGCGGCGACCGACGGCGGATGCGACGTCGAGAACAGGAACGGCCGCGCGCGGTGATACAGGAACTCGATCAGCGCGCGCGAGCCGGCGACGTAGCCGCCGAGCGCGCCGATCGCCTTCGACAGCGTGCCCGACCTGGATGTCCACGCGGCCGTGCATGCCGAAGTGATCGATCGTCCCGCGCCCGTTCTTGCCGAACACGCCGCTCGCGTGCGCGTCGTCGACCATCATGATGCAGCCGAATTCCTCGGCCAGCGCGCAGAGCTCCGGCACCGCGCCCAGGTCGCCGTCCATGCTGAAGACGCCGTCGGTGATGAGCAGCTTGCGCTGCGCGGCCGGCAGCGACTCGAGGACCTTGCGCGCCGCCGCGGCGTCCTTGTGCGGAAAGACTTTGATTGCGGCGCGGCTCAGCCGGCAGCCGTCGATGATGCTCGCGTGATTCAGCTCGTCGGAGATGATCACGTCGTCTTTGCCGAGAATGGCCGAGACGGTGCCCGCGTTGGCCGCGAAGCCGCTCTGGAACACGACGACCGCCTCGGTCATTCTTGAACGCCGCGAGCCGGCGCTCCAGCTCCATGTGGATCTCCATGGTGCCGGCGATCGTGCGGACCGATCCCGATCCGACGCCGAATTCCTTGACCGCGGCCAGCGCCGCCTCGATCAGCCGCGGGTGCGTGGTCAGGCCCAGGTAGTTGTTCGACGAGAGGTTGACGACGGATTTGCCGTCGAAGGTGGATCTGGCCTGCTGGCGGCTTTCGAGCACGCGGAGGTGGCGGTAGACGCCCTGCGCGCGCAGCGCGTCGAGCTCGGCATTCAGATAGGTCAGCGGATCGGGGCGCATGAGCTCAAAGTATATGCGAGCGGTTGGCGGAGGGTCCGACGCGCCGCGCGACGACGGCCCTAGCGGCCGCCGAGATCTTTCGGCAGCTCGACGAGCGTGTCGAGGCCGGACGTGCCAATCGGCCTGCCGCCGATCGAGATCAGCCACGCGGTGATGGCTCTGCCGCGCCCGTCAGGGAAGGCGCCTTCGTGCACGAGCGCGTGCGTCGCGCGCGACGACGCGAGCGCCTGGCGCGCGGCGTCCGGATCGGCGGGCGCCGGGCCGAGCGCGCTCGACAAGTCGCCGTACGCCGGCGGAAAAAATCCCGAGTAGCCGTTGACGAGCGAACGCCGGTGAATGCCCGCGAAGAACGTGGCCTGGATGTCGTACGCCGGCTCGCCGAACGGGAACTCGACGAGGACGACGGGATCGGGCGACGTCGCGACGATGCGGTACAGCGGATTGAGGCTGCGACCGACGGCGGGCACGCCCGGTGCGACGAGATGTTCGGGAATGACGCGCTGGTCGAGGCCGATTGGCGCGATCCAGCTCTCGAGCAAGAGCGTCATGGCGCCCGCCAGCACGACGATGGCGCCGGCGGGACGAGGCAGGCCGTCGAGCGTCGCCGCGGCCCCGGCGCCGGCCAGCGCCGCCAGCGCCAGCGTGACGATCGTGAGAAAGCGCGCGGGGACCCGCAGGCCGTTGAAACCCGGGACGTGCGCGAAGAGCCACGTGTACGGGCCGGCGCCCACGCGATGCCCGGCCGCGTGGATGGTCGGTCCGAAGGCGAGGAGCGACGCGGCGGCGGCGACGCCGATCCAGAACAGCGCGCGCGCGTCACCCGGGACCGCGCCAGCGAGCACGCGTGTCGCGATCGCGAGGATCAACCCGGACGCGCCGACCAGCCAGAGCAATGGCGTCGCGTTCTGCATCGTGACGATGCTACCGGGCGTCTGCAGCATCAGCCGGCCGTTGGCCAGAACGATCACCAGAGCCGATAGCGACAGCGCACACAGCGTGGCGGCGGCCGACCAGAGCGCGAGCGCGCCGAGCCGCATCGAGGCCCAGGGCAGTCGTCGGGCGGTGTGCGCGATGGCCACGATGACCGCCACCAGCGCGAACGCGAGGATGGTGAATCCGGGAAATCCTTCGCCTTCGGGTTTCGGGAAGCCGGATAGCAGCGGGCCGAGGATGCGGGCGCTCGGCGCGATGGTCGCGAAGGCGTGCGTGTCGGCCGAAAACATGTCCGCTTCGCCGAGCGACCGCGTGCCGAGAATGCCCGTGGCCTGCAGCGCGAGGTACGGGCGGAGGAACGGCCAGAGCAGGAGCGCGACGCCGAGAGCGGCGACGCCCAACTGCATCCAGACGCGCCACTCGTGCGCCCGCCCGCGCCGCACCATTTCGGTGAGACCAAACGCCGCGACCACGGGCGCGAAGAACAACATGTAGTACCCGCACGACAGCGACTGCACGACGAACGCCGCCGCGCCCCACGCCAGCGGACTGAGACGTCCGGTCGCGAAGTACCGGCGGAAGCCGACGAGCGTGAGCGGCATCCAGCCAATCGACAGGATCTGCAGGTGCGGAAACTGTCCCAGCCTGTACGGCGCGTAGGCAAAGGCGAGGCCCGCGAGAAAGGCCGCGAGCGGCCGCCCTGTCATGTCCCGGACGAGCAGGTACATCCCCAGCGCAGCGACGACGAACGTGGACAGAAAGAGCAGGTTGTAGCAGACGAAGATGTTCGCGCCAGCCGCGTAGAGCGGCAGCATCTGCAGCATCTGCGGTGTGAGGTGCTCCGAGTACGCGATCGTCTGCGGCGCCGGGTAGAAGATGTTGCCGTTCCAGTAGTCGCCGATCGCGCTGAAGTCGCCCTTGAGCGCGCGCAGCACCTGGCCGCCGGTCCACATGAGCACCCAGCAGTTGAACAGCGGGTCGCCGAGATCCGAGGCGATGCGCGTCGCGGGATGGCGCATCAGCGGCCAGGTCATGACGACGGCGATCGCGGTGTAGATCAGCGCGAGAGACGTGCCGCTCGAACGACCGAGACGCCGCGCGCCGGCCAGTCGTGTCATCGCAGTTGCAGGAGCCGCACGGGACGGTCAGTCACGCTCGAGATATTCGCCGGCAAGCACCTGCACGATCGCGGCCGTCGGCACAGCGAGCAGCGCGCCGACGATACCGAGCAGTTCCGTGCCGATGAGCAGCGCGACGATGACCGTCACCGCGCTCACGCCGACCTGCCTTTCCATCACGCGCGGCACGATGAAGTGATTCTCGATGAATTGCTGCAGCCCGAAAAAGACCGCGACGAAGAGGCAGGTCTGGATCGAGACGCCGAACGCGACGAGCACCGCCGGCACCGCGGCGACGATTGGGCCGACAACCGGGACCGCCTCGCCGACGGCGGCCACCACGGCCAGCACATAGAAGTACGGCACGCCCAGCAGCCAGAGACCCACCGCGGTCGACGATCCGATGATGGCCGAGAGCAGCAGCTGGCCGCCGAGCCACGCCCCGACCTTCTCGGTGACGTTCTGAATCACGCGGCCGACCTGCGGGCGCTGGTCCCGGGGGAGCAGCTTGAGGAACGTGGTGCGGATCGAGCTGGATTCCAGCAGCATGTAGTACGGCAGCACGACCACCGTCACGATCGCGCCGAGCACGCCCGCTACGCTGCGGACGGCGCCCAGCACGCCGGCCACCGCGGAGCCCGGCGCCGGGATCCTGGCCAGCAGCTCGGTCGACGTCCACGGCTGGCTGATGATGCCGGCCCGCACCAGTGCGTCCTGCACGAGATCCAGGTATCGCGGCAGGTCCCTCGAGAGCCCCTCGGCCTGGGCGACGAACGGCGGGACGACGATAGCCGCAACGACCACGACCAGCAACAGCAACCCGACATAGAGCGCGAGAATCGACGCCCAGCGCGGCAGATGCCGGTGCGTCCACTTGCGGTAGCGTCGCTCGATCCGGCCGACCACCGGGCTGAATCCGATGGCGAGGACGCCGCTGACGTAGAGGACGAGCAGGACGTCGCTGAGGAGGTAGAGCGTCCACAACAGGACAACGCCGCCGAGCAGCGCGGTGACGGCGAAGAGAATCAGCTGCCGTTCGCGCCCGTGCGAAGCCATCACGCGCGATTGAGGGAGTCGCCCGACAGATAGCTCGCCGTGAACGTCGCGATGTCGTCGTAGATCGCGCTGAGCTCGTCGGGAGGTGCGAGGAAGACGACGCGGAAGAATCCCTGGCCGGCGGGCAGGCCGAAGCCGGAGCCGTAGACGCACAGGATACCCGTCGCGCGGAGCAGGCCGAGCACGAAATCTTCGTCGGTGTCGCCGGGCCGCAGGCGCACGCTCGGCATGGCGTAGAACGCCGCACGCGGCGCCACGCAGCTCATGCCCGGCATGGCGCCGAACCGGCTCATCGTGAGATCGGCGCGCAGCCGCAGCTCGCGCACCAGCTCGCGCTGGTGCGAGCGGTCGCCGTTGAGCGCGGCTTCGATCGCGAACTGCATCGGCCCCGGGCTGCACAGCCGGCCGTCGGCCAGCTTCTTGATCGCCGCCAGCGCGTCGTCGAGCCGATCGGACCGGCCGACCGCGAGCCAGCCGGCGCGCCAGCCCGGCGCGACGAAACCCTTCGAGAGCGACGAGAACGAGATGACGGGCGCGTCCGGCGCGAGGCTGCCGAGCAGCGGCGTCGGGCCGTCGAAGCCGAGATCGCTGTAGACCTCGTCGGCGAGGATCGGCACGCCCGTGCGCTCCGCGAGGTCGATGAACGCGCGGCGCGTCTCCTCGGGGTAGACCGCGCCGGTCGGGTTGTTCGGATCGATCATCGACGATCGCCCGCGTCGCCGGCGTCACCAGCCGCCGCACGTCGTCCAGATCGGGCAGCCAGTGATTGGACGGGTCGGTGCGGTAATAGACGGCGCGCGCGCCGAGCTTGGCCAGGACCGCCGTGTAGAGCGGGTAGGTCGGCGTGGGGACCAGCACTTCGTCGCCGACGTCCGCGAGCGCGCCGAGCGTGAGCTCGATGCCCTCGGACGTGCCGGACGTGAGAATGACGCGATCGGCGGACACCGGCACGCCGCGGCGGGCGTACTCGTTGGCGACAGCGTCGCGCGCCGGCGCGATGCCGACCGACGCCGTGTAGCCGTTCTGGCCGTCGCGCATCGCCTTCGCCACCGCTTCGATCAGGTGGGGCGGCGTCTTGAAGCCGAAGGGAATCGGGTCGCCGATGTTGAGGTAGCGCACCGTTCGTCCAGCCGCTTCCAACTTCCGGGCTTCGGCGACAATGTTGCGGATGGCGTAGCTAAAGCCGCTGATCCGGGCCGCAATGCGGACCTGGCTTCCGACAGGCATGAGGTATGGTAGCCCAATGACGAGCCTGGCTCTTGCGCTGCTGCGCTTCGCGCTGGCGGCGGTGTTCGTCGCACACGGCGCCCATGAGCTGTTCGGGATTTGGGCCGGCCCGGGCATCGGCCCCGGCGGGTTGACGAATACGGCGGCGCATCTTGCGGCGTCCGGGCTCGAGCCCGCGTTCCTGCTGGCGACGGTCGGGGGCGTCGTTCACCTGCTCGGCGGGGTGCTGCTGGCGCTTGGTGCGTTGACGCGCTACGCCGCGGTGGCGTGCCTCATCGACGTCGGCATCGGCATTTGGACGGTTCATTGGAAGTGGGGCTGGTTTCTGAACTACACCGGCGCTTCGGGGCAAGGTCAGGGCATCGAGTACCTGGTCGTCATCGCCGCGGCCCTGTCGTGTCTGGTGCTGGCCGGACCGGGCGACCTGTCGATCGACGGGCGGCGCGCCAGCTGGCAGGCTTCGAGAGCCGCGGGCCGAGCGCGGCTGAGGAAGAACGCATGAGTCGATCTCTGACGGATGGCCGACGATGGAACTGACCGGTCGGGTGGTCCTGATCACCGGCGCCAAGCGCGTGGGTGCCGTGGTGGCGACGGCAACGGCCGCGCGCGGCGCGCATGTCGCGCTCTCGTACAACCGGTCGAGTGCCGAAGCGGACGAGACGGCGGCCGCCGTACGGGCGCTCGGACGCCGCGCCTTCACGGTGCGAGCCGATCTCGGCGATCCGGCGGCGTGCGCGGGGATGGTCGAAGCGGTCGGCCTCGAGCTGGGGCGGCTCGACGTCCTCGTGAACATGGCGTCGGTCTATCGCGCGATTCCGTTCGATTCGCTCGACGTGCAGGCCTGGGACGCGCAGATCGGCGTCGACCTGCGCGCGGCGTTTCTCTGCAGTCACGCGGCGGTGCCGCTGATGCGGCGGTCCGGCGGCGGACGCATCATCAATTTTTCGGATTGGGTCGCCGCGAGCGGCCGCCCGCGCTACAAGGGCTACGTGGCGTACTACGTCGCGAAAGCCGGCGTGAAGGCGCTGACCGAGGCGCTGGCGCTCGAGCTGGCGGCCGATCAGATTCTGGTGAACGCGATCGCGCCGGGACCGATTCTCGCGCCGCCCGGCACCTCAGCCGAAGAGCGCGCCGCAGTCGAGAAGTCGACGCCGCTGGGGCGCTGGGGCGGGCCGGAGGAGATCGCGAAAGCCGTGCTGGCGCTGATCGAGTCGGATTTCATTACCGGCGAGACGATCCGCGTGGACGGCGGTCGGCACGTGAATTAGAGCGGGCACTGGGCGTTGGGCACTGGGCATTAGCGGTTCTGGCGGGGCAGCGCACCCAATAGAACGCCTTCCGTCCCCGTAGAACCCCACCGCCCCCGTAGAACCCCTACAGAACCCCTACGCCATGGAGCGCTCCCTTCATCGACGCGAGCGCGCCGGCGATCTCCTGGCGATCGCGCGCGAAGCAGAAGCGCAGATAGCCTTCACCCGCAGCTCCGAAGTCCACGCCGGGCACGCAGCCAATCCGGCACTTCTTGATCAGGAATTCCGTCACCGCCCACGACAGCGACGCGGGCGCGTCGGGCAGCGGCGACTTCCAGGCGGGATCGATCTTCATGAACGCGTAGAAGGCGCCCGCGGGCGGCGCGCCGGTGAAGATGCCGCGCCCCGCGTCGGCGATGCCCGCGTAGAACAGATCGCGGCGCGCGGCCAGCTCGCGCCGGAACTCCGCGACGACGTCCTGGGGTCCTGTCAGCGCACCGACGCCGCCATACTGGATCAGCGACGACGTGTTCGAGACGGTGTAGAAGAGGATCTTGCGGATGCGATCGCGAATCTGCCGGTCGCGCACGGCGAGGTAGCCCAGGCGTAATCCGGTGATCGCGTACGTCTTGCTGAAGGTGTAGATCGGAATCGTCCGCGCGTACATGCCGGGCAGGGATGCGATGCTGACGTGCTCGCGTCCGTCGAAGACCACGTCTTCGTAGGCTTCGTCGGAGAACACCCAGAGGTTGCGCTCGGCGGCGAGTGCGGCGATGGCCTCCAGGTCAGCGCGCGTGAGGACCCCGCCGGTCGGATTGTGCGGCGAGTTCACGTAGATCGCCCGCGTGCGCGGCGTGCAGAGCGCGCGCATCTCGTCGACGTCGGGACGCCAGGCTCGGGCTTCCCGGAGCGGATACGGCACGGGCACGGCGTGCGCGCAGGCGATGTTGCCGGCCGCCGGCGGCCACTCGGGATCCGGGATCAGCACTTCGTCGCCCGGCTCGAGGAGGCCCTGACACGCGGCGTAGACTCCGTGAATGCCGCCTGAGGTGACCATGATCTCGTCGGGGCTCTCGACGGGGATGTGATTGCGCGTGCGGAGCTTCTGGACCAGCTGCTCGAGGAGCGGCGGGATGCCGGTGGTCTGGACGTAATGGGTGCGGTTGTCCTCGACGCCGCGCACCAGCGCGGCCTTCACCGAGGCCGGCGCGTCGAACGACACGTCGCCCTGGTCGAGCCGGAACGGCCGCTCGACCGTGTACATCATGTCGCGAATCCGAATAATCCCGGAAAAGGGTACATCGTCCAGATACCGAGCCATTCGGACGATGATATCAATTGACGATTGGGCGATTGGGGATTGGCGATTGAAATGGGCGATTGGGCAATCGGCGATTGAAATTGGCGATAGGCCGATTGGCGATTGAAATTGCCCGTTGGCCGAATTGCCGATTGAAATTGGCGATAGGCCGATTGGCGATTTGAAGTCGACGCTTGGCCGATTGAATTGGGGAAACCAGTGAATCGCTGAATTGTGGCTCGGCGATTCGCGCGTCCCGGCGGGCAGAATCGTGCGCTCCGCTGCTGACACGGGCGACCCCAGTCATCGGGTGCGATCCGAATCAGCCAATCGCCAATCACTCAAAGGCTAATTGTCCAATCGCCGAAATTGCCCAATCACCGAAATGGCCCAATCACCGATCACTCAAATCACCAATTGTTCAATCGCCCAATTTCAATCCCCAATCCCCAATCCCCAATCGCTAATTGAATGAGTCATCCCAAAGCGGCCCGCGCGGATCATGCAGTGCTGGAGGTGATTGAACGCCGGTGGAGTCCCCGCGCGTTCGATCCGGCGCGGGACGTCGCGCGGGCGGACCTGCTGCGGCTGTTCGAGGCCGCCCGCTGGGCGCCGTCGGGGAGCAACGAGCAGCCGTGGCGGTTCGTCGCCGTCTCGCGGCTGCGGTCGCCCGACCAGTTTGCGGCACTCGTCGCGACGCTGCTGCCGAAGAATCGCGCCTGGGCTGAATCGGCGCCCATCGCCGTCCTCGTCGCGGTGCATCATGAACGCGTGTCGAGCGGCGCGCCGCGTGCCGGCGCCTGGTACGACGCCGGCCAGGCAGTCGCGTTCCTGACGCTGCAGGCGACCTCGATGGATCTGGCCGTCCGCCAGATGGAAGGGTTCGACGCTGACGCCGCCCGGCGCGTGTGCCACGTGCCAGACGCGTTCACCCCCGCCGTCGTGATGGCAATCGGCTACGCCGGCGATCCCGAGTCGCTCGCGATCGAATCGCACCGCCACGCCGAGCGCCAGCCGCGCACCCGGCGGCCGATCAGAGAGTTCGTCTTCGAAAACACATGGAACCAGCCGATTTCGTGATTGGCGAGTGGTGATCGGCGATTGAAATTGGCGATTGGATGATTGGGCGATCGACACTCACTCATTCACTGATTCACACATTTCCACGATCTCAGGCAGCGTCGAGGATCGCGCGAAGCGTGTCGCGGGCGCGTCCGACCGGCAGGTTCGAGACGTAGACGTGGCAGACGCCCTGCTGGCGCAGCGTGCGGATCGTGCGTGCGCAGATTTCTTCGGGTGACGCGCCGGCGGCGAACTCGGCGCGGAGGGCGTCCACGGGCACGGGCAGGAACCGCCTGAGCGTCGCGAGCGTCTTCGGATTGGCGCTGCGATAGTAGAACACGCCGAAGATGCCGGGCACCGTCATCTGCTGGCGATTGATCTCGCCGAGAAACCGATCGACGGCCGCCCGGTCGTGGTGCGACACGACCTGCGTCAGGAAGAACTCGCCGTGGAACTGCCGGTCGCCGAGGTACTCGACCTGACGCGCGGCGTCGGCGTGCGGGTTGGCCCAGCCGCCCAGCGTCAGATCCGGCACGTGCTCGCGAATCGCTTCGCGCAGCTGCCACGCGTGCTCGACGCAGCGCGGCGGCCCCACCGTCCGATCGCCGCCCAGGACGACGAGCGACCGAAAGCCCTCCTGCCAGGCGCGTTCCGCGTAGCCGAGGCAGAACTCGAGCGGATGCTTGGAGGTGAGAAACGGCACCACGCGATCGCGCGGCACATCGGTGCCGAGGTTGATCACCAGATGGCGCAGGTTCTGCTCTTCGTGGGCGCCCACGGCGCTGTCGGTGAGAAACACGAAGGTGCCGTTGCGCACCAGGCCGCGCACCGCGTGGTACGTGTCAATCCAGGCGTCCCTGCCGGCCGCGGCGTCGAGCTCGGCCCGCGGCGGGCGCAGCTCGACCGACGAGCCGAACGACCCCTCCCCGAGCGCGGCCACCAGCGGAGTGGACATCCTGTTGAGTATAGACAACCGTCTCGGATGACGCCGGCGCCGGCCGCCCATATCATGGGCAGGACCGTGGCCACCGCGCTCTCCGCCCTGACGTCACTCCCGCTCGTCGCCCTCGCTCCGCACCCCACGCCAATCGATCGGCTGACGCGCCTCGAAGCCGCGCTCGGGTCCGGCGCGCCGCGGCTGTTCATGAAGCGCGACGACCTGCTGTCGTTCGGGGCCGGCGGCAACAAGGTCCGGAAGATGCAGGCCGTCGCCGCCGAGGCGCTGGCGGCCGGGGCCGACACGCTGGTCACCTGCGGCGGCATCCAGTCCAACCATGCCCGTGTGACGGCTGCGGCGGGAGCCGCGCTCGGACTGTCGGTCGAGCTGGTCTTGAACGGATCCGCACCGCCGATACCTACCGCCAACACGCGACTCGACCGGCTGTTCGGCGCGACGATTCACTATGTGGCGACGCGCGAGGACCGCGCGCCAGCGATGGAAGACGTGGCGGCGAGGCTCTGGCGTGACGGCCGCCGTCCGTTCGTCGTCCCGCTCGGCGCGTCGACGCCGACGGGCGCGCTCGGCTTCGCTCGCGGCGTCGCCGAGCTGGCGGCCGACGGCCTCCGCCCCGACGTCATCGTCACGGCCACCTCGTCTGGTGGCACGCAGGCGGGCCTCATCGCGGGCTGCGCGCTCTTCGGTCTTCAGCCGCGCATCGTCGGGATCAGCGCCGACGATCCGTCGGCCTCGCTCGTCAGCGTCATCACCGCGCTCCTCGCCGCGATCGCCGAACGTGTCGGCGCGAAGGCGGTGACCGTCGGTCTTGGCGCGCCTGTCGAAGTGGACGATGCCTTCGTGGGCGACGGCTATGGGGTGCCGACGCCGGCATCCGCCGAGGCGCTCGAGCTGACCGCGCGTCGCGAGGGCATCCTGCTCGATCCCGTGTACACCGCCAAGGCGATGGCCGGCCTCTTCGCCCGCGTGCGCGGCGGCGAGTTCTCGCACGATCAGACTGTCCTGTTCTGGCACACCGGCGGCCAGGTGGCGAATTTCATTTAGCATTGAGTTTTGGCCGACCGCCTATGACCCTGACGTGCCTCGGTGCCGCGCGCACCGTTACCGGTTCCAAGCACTTGCTCGATATCGACGGCCACCACGTGCTGGTCGACTGCGGCCTGTTCCAGGGCCTCAAGGAGCTGCGCCTGCGCAACTGGCAGCCGCTGCCCGTTCGCGCCGATTCGATCGAGCACGTCGTGCTGACGCACGCGCATCTCGATCACTGCGGGTATCTGCCGCGCCTGGTGGGCCAGGGATTCAAGGGCCGGATCTTCTGCACGCCCGCCACGGCCAACCTCGCGAAGATCGTGCTGGCCGACGCCGCCAAGCTCCAGGAAGAAGACGCGGAACGCGCCAATCGCAAGGGCTACACGCGCCACAGTCCCGCGCTGCCGCTGTTCACGACCGAAGAGGCGCAGCGGGCGATGACGATGCTGCAGCCGGTGGGCTATGACCGGCCGATGCCGCTCGTGCCGGGCGTGACGGTCGAGTTCGTCAACGCCGGACATCTGCTCGGATCGGCGTACGCGCGAATTACGATCGAAGCCACGGGTCAGGTGCTCCTGTTCAGCGGCGACCTCGGGCGCTTCGGCCGCCCGGTGCTGCCGGACCCGACGTCGATTGCGCGTGCGGACGTGCTGCTGGTGGAATCGACGTACGGCGATCGGGCGCACGACGCCGACGACGGCGGCGCGCGGCTCGCGGGCATCATCACGCGGACGATCACACGCGGCGGCAAGCTGATCATGCCGGCGTTCGCGCTGGGCCGGGTCGAGGAGATCCTGTACTGGATTCACGAGCTCGAGTCCCGCCGGGCGATTCCCGAGCTGCCGGTCTACGTGGACAGCCCGATGGCGTCAGCCGTGCTGGAGCAGTACCGCGCGCATGCGTCCGAGCTGGATCCCGACGTGGCCGAACAGGCGCCGCCGGACGGCTGGCAGCGCGCGCACCGGAAGATGTGCGCGTTCTGCACGTCGCGGCTGAAGGTGATCGCGTCGATTCCCGAGTCACGGGCGGTGCAGGAATCGTCGCAGCCGGCCATCGTGATCTCGTCGAGCGGAATGGCCACGGGCGGCCGGGTGCTGCACCACCTCGAGCGCGCCCTGCCGAATCCGAAGAACACGGTGCTCTTCTGCGGGTTTCAGGCCGAGGGCACGCGCGGGCGGAAGCTCAAGGACGGCGCGAAGTTCACGCGCCTTCACGGCCGCGACATCCCGGTCGCGGCCGAGATTCAGTCGATCGACGCGATGTCCGCGCACGCCGACGCGAACGAGATCCTCCGCTGGCTGCGCGGATTTACGCAGCCGCCGAAGCTTACATGCCTCGTCCATGGCGAGCCGGGACCGATGGACGCGCTGAAGGCGCGCATCGAGCGCGAGCTGCACTGGACCGTGAAGACCCCCAATCACCTGGAAACCTTCGAGCTGCCATCGTGACGCGCCAGTACCTCATCGAACAAGTCAACGACGCCGCCGTCGTCCAGTACTACGCCGACGGCTTCGACGCCCTGCCGCGCGATCAGAAGATCCTGATCTGGCACCTGTCGCGCGCAGCCCTGGCCGGCCGCGACATCTACTACGACCAGCGCTACCGCCACGCGCTCGACATGCGCGAGATCGTCGAGGAGATCCTCGTCCACGGCCGCGACGTCGACCCGGCCACGCTGGCCGAGATCCGCCGCTACGCGAAGCTCTTCTGGATCAACTCCGGCCCGCACAACAACCTGACCGCGCGGAAGTTCGTGCTCGGGTGCTCGTTGGGGGCGTTTCGCGCGGCGGCCGAGGCGGCCCAGCGCGCGGGCGCCCGGTTCCCGCTGCGCGAGGGCGAGACGCTGGACGCGCTGCTCGCGCGCCTCGAGCGGCCGTTCTTCGACCCCTCCGCCGACGCGCTCGTGACGAGCAAGACGCCCGAGCACGGCCGCGACATCCTCGCCGCGAGCGCCAACAACCTGTACGAGTCGGTGACGATGGCCGACGTCGAGGGATTCGACGAGCAGTACGGCCTGAACTCGCGGCTCGTCAAGCGGCAGGGCAAGCTCGAAGAAGAGGTGTACCGCGTTGGCGGGAAGTACGGACGGCAGATCGAGGCGATCGTCGCGCACCTCCGGTCGGCGCTGCCGTACGCGCCGCCGCCGATGCGGGCGGCCCTCGAGGCGCTGATCCGCTTCTACGCGTCGGGTGAAGACGCCGATCGCGTGGCCTACGATGAGGCCTGGGTGGACGACAAGGACTCGCCGGTGGACACGATCAACGGCTTCGTCGAGAACTATCTCGACGCCCGCGGCGTCAAGGGCGCGTGGGAGGGCCTGGTCTGCTACGTGAACGCCGGCAAGAGCGAGAGCCTGCGCAAGCTCGCGGAAGCGGCGCCGTGGTTCGAGGCGCGCATGCCGTGGGATCCGAAGTACCGGCGGAGCGACGTGCGCGGCGTGACGGCGCGTGCCATCGACGTCGTCATCGAGACCGGCGAGGCGGGACCGGTGACGGCGATCGGCATCAATCTGCCGAACGATCAGCGCATCCGTGAGACGCGCGGCAGCAAGTCGGTGTCGCTGGCCAACATCAACGAGGCGTACGACAAGTCACAGTCGCCCGCGTACCGCCGCGAGTTCGCGTGGTCGGAGGAGGAAGTCGCACGCGCGGAGAAGTGGGGCGCGCTCGCCAGTGAAGTCGTGACGGCGATCCACGAGGTGCTGGGCCACGGCTCGGGACGCGTGGCCGAGCACCTCGACGGCCAGCCGCAGCTCGCGCTCAAAGAGCAGTACTCGGCGTTGGAGGAGACGCGAGCGGATCTGGTCGCGCTGTACTTCATCCCCGACCCGAAGTCCGCCGAGGTCGGGTTGCTGCCGGCCGCGCACCAGGCGGAGGTCGTCCAGGCCGAGTACGAGGCCTACGCCCGCAACGCGCTCGTGCAGCTTCGGCGCGTGCGCGAGGGCACGTCGATCGAGGAAGACCACATGCGCAACCGCCAGGCGATCGTCAACTGGCTGATCGAGCATACGCACGCGATCGACGTCCGCAGGCGCGACGGCAAGACCTACTACGTCATGGTGGACGCCGCGGCCTTCCGCGACGGCGTCGGGCGCCTGCTCGGCGAGATCCAGCGGATCAAGTCCGAGGGCGATTACGACGCCGCGCGTGCGTTCTTCGAGCGCTACGGCGTGCACTTCGACCCGGCGCTCCGCGACGAGATCGTCGCCCGCGTCGATCGCCTGAACCTGCCGTCGTACACGGGATTCGTGCAGCCCAAGCTCGAGCCTCTTACCGACGAGACGGGCGCGGTCGTCGACGTCCGGATTTCCTATCCCCTCGATCTGGAGGCGCAGATGCTCGAGTTTTCCGGGAAGCGGGCAGCCGGGAGGGCCGGCTCGTGAGGCGGCTGGCCGTTGCGCTGATGGTTGCCGCGCTGTGCGCGGCGGCGACGGGAGCCCAGACGCCGCCGGCGGCGCCCCGGCCGTCGTTGTCGCCGGCGCTCGCGAAGCAGATCGATCCCGTCATTGACGCGATCTGGTCCCACTTCGACCTGCGCGCGGCGCAGGAGCACGTGAAGTTCGTCACGGGCTACTGGCGGCTGCCGGGCAATCCGGGCTTTGACGCGACGATCGATCGCGTCCACGCGCGCCTGGTCGCGTCCGGCTTCCATGACCGGCTGCCGGGTGCGGCCGCGGCAGCCGCCGCGCCGAGCGTGTGGGTGGAGGAGTACCCGAATCCCGGCAAAGGCTGGGATCACTCGATCGGCACGCTCGCCATCGTCCATCCCGGCAAGCCGGATGAGACGGTGCTGTCGAGGGCGAACCAGCGGCTCGCGCTCTGCATCAATTCTTTTTCAACCGCACCGGGTGGCGTGACGGCGCGGCTCGTGGACGTCGGCCGAGGGGATCAGGACGCCGACTACGCCACAGCCGATCTCACCGGCGCTGTCATCGTCGGCGACGCCGACGTCGGGCAGTTGTGGCGCCGCGGCGTGCAGGGCAAGGGTGCGATTGGCGTCATCTCCGGCGCGATGGGCGACTACGTCAATCCGGATCCACCGGGCGCGAAGGCCACGCCGCGAGAATCGTGGAACATCCTGCAGTGGGGCAGCATCCCGTACGACGAGACGCGCAAGGGCTTCGGCTTCAAGGCGACGCCGCATGCGATGACGACGCTGCGGAAGGCACTGGCGGCCGGGCCGGTCGAGGTGCGCGTGACGATCGCGAGCACGTTTTCGTCGAGGCCCGCGCGGACGCTGGTCGCCGAGATTCCCGGCGCGGTCGCGCCGAACGAGCGCGTCGTGCTTGCCGCGCACGTGCAGGAACCCGGCGCGAATGACAACGCCAGCGGCGTCGCGACGCTGGCCGAGACGGCGCGCGCGCTCGCGCTCGGCATCGGGCAAGGCCGGATTCCGCGCCCCGGCCGCACCCTGACGCTGTTGTGGCTCGACGAAATCGCCGGCAGCCGTCAGTGGCTGTCGAGCCATCCGGAGGAGGCGAAGGGCGTCCGGTACATGTTCTCGATGGACATGACGGGCGAGGACGTGCGCAAGACCGGCGGGTCGTTCCTGATCGAGCGTTACCCGGATCCCGGCGCGGTCTGGGATCGGCCGTGGGATCCGCACACGGAGTGGGGGCGCGGGCAGGTGCGCGCGGATCAGCTGAAAGGCGACCTGCTCAACGACCTGCACCTGGCCGTGTGCCTGCGCGTCGCCCGCAAGACTGGCTGGGTCGTGAACACGAATCCGTACGAGGGCGGGAGCGACCACACGGTGTTCGGCAGCGCCGGCATTCCGTCGGTGCTCGACTGGCACTTCACTGATCGCTACTACCACACGAATCTCGACACGGCGGACAAGTCGAGCGCCGCGGAGATGCGCAATGTCGGCACGTCCGCGGCGTCCACCGCGTGGCTGCTCGCGTCCGCGCGCGAGCCCGCGGCGCTGGCGATCGCGGATCTGGTGGCGAAGGCGGGCCACGCCCGCCTGGCGTTCGAGGAGCGCGAGGGCGCGCGGCTCGCGGCCGCGGAGTCGAACGTCGACGCCGCGCGGCTACGCGAGGATCAGATCGTGTCGGCGTGGAAGAAGTGGTACGCCGAGGCCGTGGAATCTGCAGCACGCGTGGTGGTCGGGCCGGCGTCGCCGGCGTTTGCGACGAAGCTGGACGCACTGGCGGCGCCGTTCGAGGGGACGGGGCTTTTTTCCACAGATCCGGGGGTTTTGGGGACGGAGGTCGGCCGGTCGGCCGGGGGGTCGCCGCTCCCTGGCGCGGCGATTGTGGCGTTGGCGGGCGGCGCAATCCAGCAGACGTCGCCCGCAGCGCTTGCGCTCGCGATCGATCGGCTGCTTGCGGATCGCTGGTATCCGAACGCGGCGTCGCCGCTCGGCGGCGCGTCGGCGGACAGCCGCCTGCTCGTTGAAGCGCTGGCCTCCAGTAGCGAGGCGTTGCGCCGGCAGGCCGTGCGTGGGGTCGGCCGCTTCGAGGATCCCACGTTCGTCGCGGCGATCGCGCCCCTGCTTGGCGACGAGCGCACGTCCGTGCGCGCGGAGGCCGCGAACGCCATCGTGCAGTCGCTCGTACACAGCCGCGGCGCGGACGTCCTTCCGGGCGCTGACTTGCTGATCGCGCGTGTTGGGCGCGAGCCCGATCCCGCCGCTGCGGCGGTGATGCGCGAGTCGATCGCGCGCCTCCACTACGCGGGCGACGCCGCCGCCGAGACGAGAGCGCTTGCGGCTCTCGGCGCGCACCCCGAGGCCGTGGTCGTGTTGCTGCGCGCGGATCCGAAGCTGCCGGTGGGCGACGACGTCCGAGCCATGCTGAAACGCGCCGCGCGGCCTGACGGCATGACGGGTGTGCCGAGCCGCGACGCCATCGAGGCGCTCGGCCTCATCGGCGATGCCGACGCCTCGCTGACGCTGTGGGCGTCGACGTACCGCTGCACGCGCGGCGGGGACGACTGCGGCTGGGAGGTGCGTTACGCCGCCGTCAACCGCATGGACGCGGCTGATCCCGCGTTCGACGCGGCGCTTGCGACCGCGCGCCGGGACGGGTCGCTCCAGGTGCGGATGGCCGCGCTCCGCCGCTCCGGCGCGGCGATCGCGCGCACGCACAAGTGCGGCGCGCTCATCGACACGGCGATGGACGATCTCGAGCAACCGATCGCGCGCATGGAGGCGATGTCGCTGCTCGCGCCGGCGTGCGACAACGGCGACGACATTCGCCGCGCGCTCAGGGCGGCCGCCACGCCGCTCGCCGACGCCATCGCGAGCGGCAGGTGGCACGTGCCGGCGCGCGCGTTCGAGACCCTCGCGAAGTTCGACGCCGGCGCCGCGCGCCGGATCATGACGGATGTTGCGCTGCCGGCGGCGGTCTGGCAGGTCCGCGCGGCGGCAGCGCGTGTGGCCGCCGCGATCCGCGACGAACCCGCGCTCGTGCTCGCCGCGAGCGACGCCGAGCCGAACGTCCGCACGGAGGCGCTCGCCGGCCTCGCGCGTCTGCGCAGCGCGTCGACGGTCGACGTGGCGATTCGCTCGCTCGACAGCGGTGACTTTCAGCTGATTCGCCAGGCGGCGCTCGCGCTGCAGGGCCGCAAGGACGCTGCAGCGATTGCGCCGCCGATGCTCGGCGCGCTCGCACGGCTGACCCAAGGCGGCAAGGACACGTCGCGCGACCCGCGCGTCGCGCTGCTCGTGCGCCTCAAGGAGCTGGCCGCGCCGCCGCCGGGCGGCCCGTCGCCGCTTGCCGATCGCGCGACCGAGCTGCGCGCGTATCTCACCGATTTCGATCCGGCGGTCGCGGCTGCCGCCGCCGACGTACTCGCGGTGATCGAGAGCACCCGGCCCGCGCCCGCGGCGACGCGCCGGGCTCCCGTGCAGCCGACCGAACGCGAGGTCGCCACGGCGCCGGACCACGCCGTGTTCGAGATGGCCGACGGCGGGATGATCTGCACGGCGCTGCGCAGCCAGGACGCGCCGGTCGCCGTCGCGCGGTTCGCCAGCCTCGCGCGCGCGGGCTACTACGCGAACCTCACCTTCCATCGCGTCGTGTCGCTGTTCGTCATCCAGGGCGGCAGCCCCGGCGCGAACGAATACATGGGCGACGCGCGCTACTGGCGCGACGACATCAACCTCGCGCGGCACGTGCGCGGCGCGCTCGGGCTCTCGACCCGCGGCCGCGACACCGCTGACGGCCAGGTGTTCTTCGATCTCACCGACCAGCCGCGGCTCAACGACGACTACACCGTCATCGGCCAGATTGACACGCGCGGTCCCGGTTGCGCGCGAAGCTTCGAGGTGATGGACGGGGTGCTCGAGGGCGCGAAGATCGCGGGCGTGACGATTCGCTGATTCCGCCGGGCTCCATCTACAATCGGCGTATGCGCCGGTACGCCGCAGCGGAGAGGCAGATCCGGGCCGCGAGAGCGGCGGCCGCTGTGGCGTCGATGGCCGCGCTCGCGTGGGCGGTCGCGCTCGCCGGCCCGCCCGTGCTGCGAGCGCAGGCGGGCTGGCTCAGCGCTCCTGAAGCCATCGCCCCGGGCGTCGAGTACTTCACGTCCACCGATCGATCGCTCCTCGACAACGTCGGGCCGATTGCCGTCTACCTCTTGAAGCTCGATCCGAATCGCGTGCGGCTCACCGACACGCTGGCCACCGGCGAGGTGCTGGGCTACGACACCGTCACGAACATCGCGGCGCGACACAACGCGGTCGCGGCAATCAACGGCGGCTACTTCAACCGCGTCAACGGCGAGCCCGTCGGCGTGCTGAAGATCGGCAGCGAGCTCGTCAGCGACTACCGGATCGTCCGCGGTGTCGTGCTGATCCATTCGCCGCGCACTGGACCGACCACGCTCGAGTTCGAGCAGCTGTCCGTGCACATGGAGCTGGTGTTCAAGGCGGCCGCGAAGACCTGGCGCGTGCCGATTGATGGCGTCGACACGACGCGCGAGCGCGGCAAGCTGATGCTCTACACGCCGCGGTACCACGCGGACACCGATACGGCGGCGACCGGGACCGAGTGGGCGCTGGACGGCAACCCGCTGCACGTCGTCAACCTGCGGCGGCTGGCCGGTCACACGCCCATCCCGCCGCACGGCGCGGTGCTCTCCTACGGCGGCACGGATCTGCCGCCCGCGCTCGCCGCGCTCACCAACGACGTCCGCGTGACGCTCGAGACGGTCTGGACGACGCTCAACGGCACGCCCGCGCAGCACCTCGACCAGGCGGAGTCCATCGTCAACGGCGCCGGCCTGCTGCGGCTGCACGGAAAGACGATGACCAACTGGGACGAGGGCGAGGGCCTCAATGCCGAGGCGTTCATCAACACGCGCCATCCGCGGACGCTGATTGGCGTCGACGCGTCCGGCACGATCTGGATGGGCGCCATCGACGGCCGCCAGAACGACTACAGCCTGGGGATGACGCTGCCCGAGCTGGCGCGGCTCGCGGAGCGCCTGCAGCTGCAGGACGCGCTCAACCTCGACGGCGGCGGCTCGACGACAATGGTCGTGAAGGGCCGCATCGTCAACAAGCCGTCGGACCCGACGGGCCCGCGGCTCGTGAGCGACGCGGTGCTCGTGAACGTGCGGTAGGGGCCGAGATCCGCCCGCGCACCCAACCGCCCGGTCCGCGCTCCTGTCTAATCTGCCGATGGTCAATGCATAGATAATCTACGCAGTTGACCGGAAGCCCGATGCCGACGCCCGATCCTCGCTCGTTTCTGCCCCTGACGCCGCTCGTGTCCGAGGTGCTGCTCGCCCTGGCCGACCAGCCGCGCCACGGCTACGGCATCATCCTCGATGTCGGCGCGCGGACCGGCGGGCTGATCACGCTCCGGACCGGCACGCTCTATGTGTTGCTCCAGCGACTGCTCGACCAGCACCTCATCGAGCCGGCCAGGGGCCGCGGCAAGGACGAAGACAGCCGGCGCCGATACTACGGCATCACATCGCTCGGCCGCGCGGTTCTCGAGGCGGAAGCGCGGCGGCTGGAGCAGGTCGTCGGTGAAGCACGGCGCAAGCGCGTGCTCGGCCGCCCGGGGAGGGCCTGAGATGCGCAACGCGCTTCAGCGCTGGCTGGACGCGGGATTCCGTCGACTCGCGGGGCTCGCGCCTGCCTCCGAACGACTGCTGCGAGAGGACGATGCACTCGCGACGTATCGATTGGCTTGCGACGCCGCATACGCGAGAGCCGGCCTCCCCGCACAAGCCGCCGAAGGTCTCGCCGGCTGGTTCGACCTGATGTGGTGCGCCGCGCGGGTCAGGGCACGCGGCGCCTCGGCCTCTCGCGACGGCCGCTCGATCGCCCCACCGATTTCGCCGCATCAACTACGAGGAATGACGATGCTCGACGACCTCCGACACGCCTTGCGCCGCCTGCGCTCGCATGCGGGCACGTCCGCCATCGCCGTGGGCATGCTCATGCTGGCCGTGGGATTGACGACGGCCATGTTCACGCTGATGGACGCGCTGCTGTTCCGTCCGGCGCCCTTCCGCGATCCGCAGTCCCTCGTCGAGCTGGACGTGGTGTACGAGCACGGCGCGCACCACGTCGTGCCGCCCGCGGTCCTGCGCGCGTGGCAAGCGAGCGGGATCTTCGATGCCGTCGACGCCGTGACGACCGGCACGTCGCTGCTCGAGGGCGCGAGCGGCCTCGTGGCAAAGCCGAGCGCGGTCGTCGGCACGGGCGTCTTCGAGATGCTGGGCGTCCGGCCGATTCGCGGCCGCGCCTTCGCGCCCGATGAAGGCCGCGCGGGCTCGGACGATCGCGTCATGCTTTCCGAGGACGTCTGGCGATCGGTCTTCGGCGGCGATCCCGATCTCGTCGGCAAGCGGATCAAGATCGACGGCGCCATGGCGACCGTCATCGGCATCATGCCGGCCGGATTCCGATTCCCCGCCTGGGACACCGTCATCTGGATGCCCATCGACTATCAGGCACCACCGCCGGCGCGCGCCCTCAGACAACCCTGGCCGTACGCGAGGCTGCCGCACGACGTGCCGAGAGCGGACGTGTTCCGCGTGGCGACCGACCTGGCGCGCCAGGCGGATCCGACGATGCGGGCCGATCAGCGGATCGACGGCGTGCCGCTGGCGGGCGTCCGGGTCGATCGCTACTACCGGCGGGCGATGCCCTACCTGGTGGGCGGCGTCGTGCTCGTCTTCCTGGTCCTGTGCACGAACGTCAGCAGCCTGCTGCTCGCGCAGTACGCCGCGCGACGGCGCGAGTTCGGCGTGTGCAGCGCGCTGGGTGCGTCGCGCGGCCGGCTGCTGCGCCAGGCGCTGGTCGAACACACCGTGCTCGGCGTCTGCGGTGCTTTGGGCGGCATTCTCCTGGCGTGGGCGCTCGTCTCGATTTGCCGGAGCGTGCTGCCCCAGGCGTTCCTGCTGCGCACGCTCAATCCGATGGCGATCGACGCGCGGGCGCTCCTGGCCGCGTCGATCTCTGGACTGGCCGCGATTTTCGCGGCCGGCGTGCTGCCCGCGTGGATTGGCACCCGGGCGGAGTCGGCGGAATCGCTGCGCCTGGCCGAGCGCGTCGAGACCCCATCACGCGCGGCCCGCCTCGCGACGAACACGCTGCTCGTCACCGAAATCGCGCTCGCGTGCACGCTGCTCGTCGGCGCCACGCTGCTGGCGCGGTCCTTCGTCAACCTCGTGCGCGCCGATCGCGGGCTCGACACCCGCGACGTGACGACCGCCTGGATCTCGCTGCCGCGCGGGCAATTCCCCGATCGCCCGTCGCGCCTGACCGCGACCGCGGCGCTCGAGTCGTCGATGCGCTCGCTGCCGGGCGTCACGCACGTGGCGCTGTCGTACGGCTTGCCGCCCGACGGCGGCGCGATTCACTTCGGAGACGACTGGCATGCGGACACACCGGGTGCGCCAATCCTCAAGATGGACGTGCAGAGCTACAACGTCGGGCCGGAGTTCTTTGCCCTCTACGGCATCCCGATCCTTCGCGGACGTGTCTTCCAGCCAGGCGACGCCGACACCGAGGTCGTCGTCAGCGAACGTTTCGCGGCGGCGCTCTGGCCCGGCATCGATCCCATCGGCCGGACGTTCACCTACGAGAAGGACGCGTACCACGTGATTGGCCTCGCGCGCGAGATCAACCACCCGTCGCTCAATCCGATCTATGACTTGCCCGAGTTCTATCAGCCGCTGACGGTTGGATCGATGTACGTGATGATGAGCATCCGCTGCGGCGGCGCCTGCCCTGACGGCGCCGTGATGCGGCAGGCGCTGCTGTCGGCGGTGTCTCGCGCCGAAATCGTGCACCTGGGCCCGCTCGAAACGGCGTACGACCAGGACGTCGCGCCGCCGCGGGCCGCCGCGACGCTGACGTCGGCGTTCGCGATTATCGCCATGCTGACGGCTGCCGGCGGGCTGTTCAGCGTGCTGAGCTTTGCCGTCGGTCTCAGACGCCGCGAGTTCGGCATCCGCGTCGTCCTCGGCGCGGCGCCGGCGAGCATCCGCAACATGGTGCTTGGCGACGGCATTCGGGTCGCGGTCGCGGGCTTCGCCATCGGCGGCCTGGCGTCGTGGGCGCTCGGACGGGCGCTCGTGGCCTTGGAGTACGGCGTCACCGCCAACGATCCGCTCAGCTGGATGCTGGTCACCGCGCTCGTGGCCACGACCGTGCTGGCCGCCGCGTGGCTGCCCGCGCGCCGCGCGATGCGCGTCGATCCGGGCAATCTGTTGCGGGAATAGACGGCGTCGGTCACGACAGCGGGTAGTAGATGATGCCCCGCCCTGCATAGACCTGGCTATGCAGTCCGATAGTCACGGCGTCGGTACCTAACGGTCGGATTGATTCTGGGGGCAGGATCCCGGGGGGAACTCCAGACTCTGCCGGACATCAGAACCGCAAACCGAAGCCAGCGGTCATCGGTAAGGCATATAACCCGGCCCCGTGCAGCAGAATCACGGCACCGCTGTAGCCCGGCTCTTTCTGCGAGACGAAGATTACCGATTCCCCAATATCTAGGCGAAAGAAGAGCATGTGTCTGAGGTCGGTACTCGACGACGCCGCCGAGATCGATGGCAAAGTGGTTTGCGCGAGCGTGCGGCGCGGTCTTCGTCAAGGTGTCGGCCCAACTCGTGAGGCCCCCACGCAATTTGACGAAGACGCCGATCCGCCCTCGCCGGACGCCCGTCTTGAAGCCAGCCAGCACCTGGGTCAGACGGCCACCCTCATAAACGGTCGGCGGTTGATTCGCGCTCCACGAATTGGCCCAGGAGAAATCAAGGTCTGCATATCGCGTTATCGAGTAGGCAACAAATCCTCCAATGACCCCCATCGGTATCGCCGAATTGGAAATCACCACGCCGGCTTCCGGACCGGCGGACCACCGGCGATCATGAACCGTCGCCGACGCGACCGTCAGCGGCGCCCCGAACCCGTACGTGCCCGCGAACGTCAAGTTCCATCGGCTTCCGATGAAAGCGGGAAGATCCGGCTCATTTAGATACGTTGGGTTCGGTACGGAGGTGGACCGAAAGACGTGAATGTCGCGATCGAGCTCGATCCGCCCGGCGAGCCCGCGGACGATGGGAAAGGCGATCCCGATTCCAAGGTCGAGAACGAAGTTCGAGCGATCAAAGAAGATCGGGGAGTCCTTTACTCGGTACCAGGACGGCAGCGCGAGACCATACACAGCGTACTGTGGGCCGCGAATAAAGGTCGTCCGGACCCCTACGCCAGTTTGCGTCCGCGTCGTTGGCCCTTCGTTGATCCACAATCTGCGACCGTGAATAGCCAAGATTCTCGAGAGATTGACATCGACGGACACGCCAGCGGCAGCCGAGTTGTTGAGTGAGACACCCGACAGCGAGAATTGCCCCCCTACGTCGATTCGCAGCGGTGGTGACGCACCCTGAGCCGCAGCCGTGGTGCCTTTGAGAACGCACACAAGCAGACCGGCTATCAAGCGGAGCTGACTTGACATGACTGGCCTCAGGTGTATTGCGACCGGGCGCCGGCCCATTCTGCCTGTTTTGTTGCCTCTCCACGTCCTGGGCGGGTGAGGACGCGGCGATCGAGCATCTGCTGCCGCGTCCTCCGAGAGGCTCAGCGGTGGTTGGCCGCGACTGCAACCACTCTCATCGATTGGCGAGGCGTGGACAATGTTTGCCCTGCGGGCGCAAGCGACGTCGTTGCTTCAGCACGATAAGTGCGACCGTCTTGCGTGGCCACGAGAAACTGTCCAGCCCCTCGTGAAGCGACATAGTAAGGGCGGAACTCGGTAGCCCCGAGTCCGAAGCGGCCGTACGCCAGAGTCGGTGCGCTCGTAAGCGACCCGAAACGATCGCGCAACAAGCTGGTCGCGGCATCGAGAGTAGTGACGGTGCGACCGTGCTCAGATGGCGGGACCAGCCGCAGAGCACGCAGCAGGCCGGACACCGACAAGGACACCTCGTACGCAGGTGCCTTGGTCAGGCTATCGACGAACGTTACCAAGTAATAGTCCTGCTGACGCGACTCAAGCGACTTCACCCGCACGATCTCGGTCGCTCGATAGCGCTTGTCGTCAAGCGTGAAACCCTGCAGAGTCCTGTGTCGGGCCAGTCCCGTTCGACGCAAACCCGCCAAGATGTCAGCCATGATGTCGATGTTCGACGTCGGATTCGGGACGACGAGGTTATTGGCCCGCGCCGCCCGAGCCGTTCGCATGGCCTCAAGCGGAGTGGCGAAAATTGAAAACCGTGCAGGTGAGAATATCGGGGGCGCGGTTCCTTCCCCTCCGCCGGCCTCTTCATCTGAAAACTGCGGATCCGGGGGGTCCGGATCCCCGTAATATGTCAGTGCGACGTCATCAGCGTCCGACCAATCGGCATTCGTAACGTCCCCGTAACAGCTGACGCTGCATGGGAGCCACACAGGATGGACGTCCGAGTTGACGGACCACACATTCACCATGTTCGACGCCGTGACGTAGATGCCTGAGCCTTCGCCGGGTACGTCCAGATACATGAAGTCAAACGAAGGTCGGCAGCCGGGGATGTTGCACTGACGCGTCCCGCCGTACTCCTTGATGACGCCGTACGCCGAATCATAGGCCGGAATGATCACAGGGCCGTGTGTGTCACTCATGGCCTTCTCGATGTCCGCGATCCGTTGCTGAAAGCAATTGCGGCCACCATTGCAAGTCTGCGTCGAATCGTATTCCTCATAGTCGGGCCAAAACCCGCCAAAGTGTGCGAGCCCGGCGGTCATCAGGTTGGTGCCTACACCGTCGAGAGTCCAACCTCCACCGAAGCTCCCGGCGTTGTCGCTGAGCCAGGTATGGATGTCGGCTTGTGAATCTGAGCTGCCGTTGAAGTGCTGTTGCCAGATCTTGATCACCGCCGGTGCGCTGCCATAGCCGCTCTCCGCGTAGTACGTGTACGGATCGACGTAGACGTAGCCTTCGTCATAGTGCGTTCCAGTGAACAAATCCCACAGCTTGCATCCCGTCAAGCCGAGGCATAGAGGCACGATCGCGGCAACGCTGAGCCAGGATCTCCAATGACGCTTCCCCCCGCGAACGTGTAGGTGCTTATCCACGATCGTTCCCCCTTTGGCTCCAGGACGATCGGGTCCGTGCTTGTCCGAGAGAGGGGCATCGAAACCGCTCACCCTCGACGTGGGGCAATACTGCAGCCCTCAAGCGCAAAACCGCGTGTTGAACGACATATATGGTCTCTGGAGCGCCGACAAGCTAGTTAGCTTAGAGACCTTCCCTTTTCGGATCTCCGGTCGTCCAATCGCCTTCGTCGAATCGCCTTCGAATCACTTCGAATCGCCTTCGGTTGACGGAAAGGACAGCACGTGGCAGGATTTCTGCCTCCCGGCTCAGAATTCAGAATCAGGGCGGCTATGGAAGGGGACGGCGGTACACTGTACCTGGCGGAATCGTGACGTCATCGAGCGCGCCATTCGCACGGTGAGCCTGCGACTTAGGTTCCGCTTCCCGGACGCAGAGGATTTTCGCCAGGACGCGCTTGTCCACTTGCTCAAACATCGTGAACACGTACTTCGGATCTTCCGAGGCAAGAGCAGCTTGGGCACCTACCTCGTCACAGGCCTCATGCGCTTCGGCTACCGGTGGACGGCACGCCGGCGCCGCGATCGAGTGGCCCCTGAGGTCGGCGCTCAGTTGCAAACTGCGGAAGCACCACCGCACACGCCTGAGATCCGCTTTAGAGGCGATGGGACGCCGCTCGCCGTACGATGCGCGGTCAGCCTTGCGCTCGCACGGCTATCGCCGGCAGATCGTGTGGTCCTCTGGCTGAAGCTGACCCGGCCGCGCAAGTACTCGGCGGAGGCTTCCCGGCTCGGCCTGAGCCGTACCGCGGCGGACAAGCACGTCGCCCATGCGAAGGCGGTGTTGCGCCGCGAGTTCGCGAGCGCAGGAATCACCTACTCGGAATACGTGGCGCAGATCGCCCTGCGGGTGCTACGAGCCACGGCACACCGATGCCTTGAGGCGGACGCCTCGCTCGCTCTGGCCGACCACGCTCGTCGAACGCAGGGCATCGATCCAACAAGGGCGGTGACGTCATACGTCATAGAGGGCCTTCCAAGCGGGAGGTCGAAAGCATCGATATCCGCCGACCGCGCACGCTCCAAAGAAGCCGATCCTCGATCACAGTAGCAGCCCGTAGGCGACGCGGCTGATGTCGGCAATCAGACGCCCGCTGAGGCTCTGATCTTCGATTCCGCGCGTCAGTACAGACCAGCACGTACAGGCCGCCTGGCATAGACGATGCCCGCGTCGTGGTGGATCTTCGTCACCTCGCCGGTCTTGTGCGCGACCTCCAGGCCGGGCGGCAAGCCGGCCGGAATGCCTTCGTTGTGCTTCTGGCGCTTGAGGATGGCGATCATTTCTGCGTCGGCTTCCGCACCGACGGCCTGGCCACTCGCGAGCTTCTCGAAGAGCATCGCGAGCCCGGCGGCGTCCGTCGTGTTGTTCATCCCCTGGTCGAAGGCCTTCAGGTCCTCGACTCCGCGCAGCACCTGCATGCCGCCGGCGCCAAGACTATCCACCTTCGCCTGAATCGCCTTCGCTCCGAGCTTCTCGACGAGGACGTTCGCTGCGAGATTGCCCGACGCCGGTGATCATCGTCTCGCACAGCGTGCGCAGGCTGAGCGGCTTGCCGATGGCTTTGTATGTCTCGCCGTCCGAGTCCTCGGTCGCTGACAGCTCGTATGGGCTGCCGTCCACGATGCTGTGGAAGCTGTTGGTGACGACGACCTCGTCGTCGAGTTTCAGCCGGAGGTCGTGGACCTGCTGAAACAGCTCGATCATCACGGGCACTTTCATCGTCGAGGCCGCGTGGTACCGCACGGTCGGGTCGATGTCGAGGGCCTCGCCCGGACGTGCGTCAAGCGGCCGCCAGACGACGGAAATTTCCGCGCCGGCCGCGGACGCGAGCCGTTCAATCTCTGCCCGCGCCGCCGCCAGTTTGGCAGGTGCGACCGCCTGGTCAGCTGCGCGGGACGCCGCGACAGTTGCCGCGGCAATCAAGACGGCGGCGATAGACATGTGGACGCGTGTCGTCGTCATAGGCTTCGAACCTGCCGAACCCCCATTACAATACTCCCCTCCATGCCGTCGTCGCCGCCGTCGCTTCACGCGCATCTGACCCGATTCACATCGCAGGACTGGCGCCGGGCCGTGGACACGCTCGTGCCCAGCATCCACGTCATCGATCAGACCGCCACGCGCATCTGGTTTGCGTTCTTCCCTCTGGACGTTCAGCTGGCGCTGGAGCAGGCACGGTCCGAGGGCGGCGAGGCGGGCGAGCAGGCGCTCGCGCAGAAGCTGGGCCTGATGGGGAACTGGCGGCTGGCGGAGCAGATCGACAGTTCCCACCGGTTCCTGTTCGCGCATCGGTCCTGGCCGCAGGTCAAGTCCGCGATTTCCGGCACGACGGAGTGGCCCGAGCCGCTGCCCGCGCTCATCACGGCCGTGGCGACCGCGGCCACGCGGACCGCGCGCGTCGATCGCGACCTGGTGCTTGGCATGACGGCGGTCGGCCTGATGACGTACCGCCAGGTCGGGGCCGAGGCGTTTGACGCGGCGCCCGGCACGATTCACCTGTCGGATCGCGCGCGCGCCCGATCCCCGCACCAGATCCTGCGCGCTCGCGCGCGTGACGACAGCCAGGGTCCTTTCGGTTTTCTGCGCGGTCTCAAGAAGCGATGGACGGTCACCTTCGACGAGAACGAACCCGACGCGTCGTTTCCGCTCATCGACAACCAGGAGATGGCGACGGCCGCCCAGGCTGACAAGCGCGACTACCGATCGCGCGATCAGCGCTGCATTCCGGGCGAGGGACCGATCCCGGTCGAATGCCGCGCGGCGTCATGCGGCACCTGTTGGGTGGGTGTCCTTGGCGGCGCCGAGAAGCTCTCGCCCGTGGTCGAACGCGACGAAGCGCGGCGCATGCGCGTGTTCGGGTATCTCGACTCGGACGAGCCGCAGCCGGTGATTCGCCTGGCCTGTCAGGCGCGAGCGCGCGGCGCGGTGTCGATCGTCATTCCGCCGTGGAACGGCATCTTCGGCAAGATCATTGACCGCCGCCCTTGAGGGCGAGCAGCTCGCGGTTGATTCGCTCGCGGATCTGCCGGACTTCGGCTTCCGTACGGGCGTCGCGGATGTCGTGGATCGCTTTGCGGATCAGCGCCTGCGCCGCGACGTTGGTCAGCGCGAACTGAAGCAGCTCGGGCGCCGTAATGCCCGCCGAGCTGTACAGCTGCTTGGGCCGCATCATGTCCAGGAATTCCTGGCCGGTCATTGGCGCGCGCTTCACGGGGCCGTTCTGCAGGTCGTACAGCCCGACGAAGGACCAGAACGGCGTCGGCGTGGCGTGAACCTCGAGATAGAAACGCAGCTTGTCGCCCGCGAGATTGAGTGCGGGCGGATGGCTGAGCGCCGCGCGGATGCGGTTGAGATCCTCCGGGGGAGTGATCGGCGCGGTCGGCGTCGGTGTCGGGGTCGGCGTTTGGCCGGCCGCGGGCACGCCGCCCGCCAGCATGACGCCGAGCGCTCCCATCGAGGCCAATTGCCACAGTCGATCGCGCATACCTCTTAAGACGCCTTCCAGCCAGGCCGGGACGGACGGCCTCTAATTCGCGTCGGGGACGAGCGCTTCGAGATCCTTCCACGTGTCGCCGTCCACCGCGAGTAACGTGCGCAGGTAGACATCGACGTCGGCGGCCGGGAACGTCTGACCGAGCGTTTCGACCGCCGCGACGACCTTGGCCTTGTCCGGCGCCGGTACGTCCTCGGCGGTGATGAGGCCATCCTCATGGGCGATGCCGACGGCGTCGAGGAAGGCGGCCATCAGCGGCCGCTGGTCGCGAAAGTGATACGCGATGAGCGCGTGCGACGCGACGATGTCCGAGACGTCGGGCATCTGCGCGAGGTATTTCGCCCGCTTTTCGACCGGCAACGCCTGGACGCTCTTGCCGCGGAAGTTCATGCGCCGCGCGATGGCGACGATGGCCTCGACGCGGGGGGCGTGGATCTCCTGCGACCGCTCGTCGCGCCAGAACGCGTCGGCGAGTCGCAGGCGTGTGTCGAGGGGAAGATCTCGCCAAAGGCGCGACGGACGAAGCATGCGGTGATCATAGCCCGAGTTCGCGCCGGAGTAAGATCGCTCCGCCCATGACCGACCGCCTGCTGACGCCACGCTTCCTGACGATGTGGTCGTACAGCTTCACCGTATTCATCTCGCTCTTTCAGTTGCTTCCGGCCGCGCCGTACCGCGTAATCGCGCTCGGCGGCTCGACGGCCGAGGCCGGGCTGTTCCTGGGACTGCTGACGTACGCCTCGGCGTTTTCCGCGCCGCTCACGGGGACGATCGCCGATCGCTTCGGCCAGCGCCGCGTGCTCGTCAGCGTCAGCCTGATCCTCGCGGCGATCACTGCGAGCTACGCGCTGATGACCAGCTACAAGGTGATGCTGGTGGTCGTCGTCGTGCACGGGATGTTCTGGTCGGCGCTCTTGAGCGCGTCGAGCGCGTACATGGCGGGCACGATTCCGGCCAGCCGCCGCGCGGAGGGCCTGGGCTACTGGGGCCTCGCGTCGGTCAGCGCCATCGCGACGGCGCCGGCCATCGGCTTCTGGGTCTACCGGCACGGCTGGGTGACGATGTGCGTCGAGATCGTCGTGCTCAATCTGATCATGACGGTGATCGCCTGGCGGCTGCCTCACGAGCACGAGCGCCGAGAGACGCCGCCGGCGACCGCGGACGAGAAGGGCACCTGGCGATCCGGCTCGTCGGGCGTACGGGCGAGCGATCTCACGCCGCGCGGGCTCGGCGCGATGGTCGAGTGGCGCGTGATTGTCCTCGGCGTGACGCTGGGGTTGATTGCCTTCGGCTACGGAGGACTGACGAGCTTTTCGGCGATGTTCGCCGACGATCTGCACATCACGCCGCGCAGCGCGTTTCTGTCCGCCATGGCCGCGGCGATGCTGATCGGCCGGATCACGATCGGCCGATCGCTCGACAGGATCGGGCACCGGCGCGTGCTGCTGCCGGTCCTGGTGATGCCGGCAATCGGATTGCTGCTGCTCGGCGTGACGTACGGCACGGCGATGTTCCTGACGGCCGCGATCATCTTCGGCGGCGGCTTCGGCCTGATGTATCCGGCGTTCGCGGCCTACGTCATCGAGCACGTGCCGGCGGCGCGGCGAGGCGCCGCGTTCGGCGCCATCATCGCGGCCTTCGACACGGGCCTCGGCACCGGATCGACGGCCATGGGCACGATGATCGAAGCGTTCGGCTACCGGCCGGCGTTCCTCGGCGCCGGCGCGCTGGCGGTGCTGGCCGTGCCGTACTTTCTGGTGGCCGAGAAGCTCGTGTGGGGAAAAAGGGCATAAGATCGCGCGATATGTCACGAACGACGCTCGGGCTTCTGGCAATCGGTGTGGGTGTGGTGGCGGCCGCGGGTGCCCGCGTCGCAAGCTCGGCGGCGCAGGTCGTGCCAGCCGACCTCGTGATCCAGAACGGCCGCATCGTCACCGTTGACACGCGGGTGCCCGAGGCGCAGGCGCTGGCCGCGCGCGACGGGAAGATCGTCGCGATCGGCACGACGGCCGATCTGGCCCGCTACCTCGGGCCGTCCACGCAGGTGATCGACCTCCACGGCCAGCTCGCGATTCCTGGCTTCATCGAGGGCCACGCGCACTTCACGGGCATCGGCGAGAACCGGATCAATCTGGATCTGATGTCCACGAAGAGCTGGGACGAGATCGTGCAGATGGTCGCGCAGGCGGTGGAGAAGGCGAAGCCGGGCCAGTGGATCATCGGCCGCGGATGGCACCAGGAGAAGTGGACCTCGAGCACCGCAGCCGAACGTCGAGGGATTTCCGACCCACGCGTCGCTCGACAAGGTCTCGCCGAACAACCCGGTGGTGCTGACGCACGCGAGCGGGCACGCGTCATTCGTCAACGCGAAGGCCATGGAGCTCTCGAGCATCACGAAGGCCACGGCCAATCCGAACGGCGGCGAGATTCTGAAGGACGCGGCCGGCAATCCGACGGGCCTGCTGCGTGAGACGGCGTCGAGCCTGGTGCAGGCGCGGCGCGCGGCGAGCCGCAGGCTCACGCCCGAAGAAGTCGAGGCGCGCGGCCTGCGCGTGCTCGGCTGGCCGACGAGGAAGTGACGTCGAAGGGCATCACGACGTTCGTGGACGCCGGATCGTCGTTCGAGGTCATCGAGCGCATGAAGCGCGCGGTGGACGCGCATCAGCTCAACGTGCGCCTCTGGGTGATGGTGAGCAACAGCACCGCGCCCACGCTTGGCGCCGGGCTCGACAGCCACCGGATGATCGGCTACGGCGACAACCACCTGACCGTGCGCGCGATCAAGATGTACATCGACGGCGCGCTCGGCTCGCGCGGCGCGTGGCTGCTCGAGCCGTACACCGACAAGCCCGACAGCACGGGCCTCAACACCACGCCGCTCGCGACGATCCGCCAGGCGCGCGCAGATCGCCATCGAGCACGACTACCAGCTCTGCATCCACGCGATCGGCGACCGCGCCAACCGCGAGGTCCTGAACATCTACGAGGACGACGTTCAAGAAGAACAACAAGAACGGCAAGGACCTGCGCTGGCGCATCGAGCACGCGCAGCACCTGTCGGCGGCCGACATCCCGCGCTTCGGCCAGCTCGGCGTGATCGCCGTCGATGCAGGCGATCCACTGCACGTCGGACGCGATCGTTCGTGCCCGCGCGCCTTGGCGACAAGCGATCCGAAGAGGGCGCCTACGTCTGGCAGAAGCTCATGAAGTCCGGCGCCGTCGTGGCGAACGGCACCGACGCGCCGGTCGAGAACGTCGATCCCATCCCGAACTACTACGCGGCGGTGACGCGCAAGCTGGCGGACGGGCGCGTCTTCTACGGCGACCAGAAGATGAGCCGCATGGAAGCGCTCAAGTCCTACACGCTCGATAACGCCTTCGCGGCGTTCGAGGAGGACATCAAGGGCTCGCTGACCGTCGGCAAGCTCGCGGACGTCACGGTCCTCACGAAGGACATCACCAAGGTGCCGGACGACGAGATTCGGACGGCGAAGGTCGCGTACACGATCATCGGCGGCAAAGTCGTCTACAAGGCGCAATAAGCGCCCTCAGAAGTGCAAGCGCGCCTGGATGCTCGTCGTGCCGTAGAGACCGTCGCCCACCACCTGCACCTGCAGCTCGGCGGCAACTGAAACCGGGCTCGAGGCAGGCCCCACGTCGAGACCGATCGCGCCAAAGACGCTGGCCTTGGTGCCGTGCATGATGGACGTCCGCACGGCGTAGCCGCCGCCGCCCAGGCCCTTGCCCGCTTCGACGCACAGCGAGAACGGCGAGCGTCCTGGGGGAATGAGTGGAGGACGCCTATAATCGGCCGAGGTGTCCCGCTTCAAGACGAGGCTCTTGGCGGCGGCGATCGCGCTGTCGTCGGTCGGTGTGTCCACCGCCCAGGCGCCGAAGGCGTTGGCGCTGCTCGACCGCTATGCGCGCGGCGAGTTCGACGACATGGCGGCGACTCTCGGCACGGTCAGGGACTTCAGTGCCATCTACAAGGAGCTGCGGAGTGAGGGACCCGCCTGGATTGAGGCAAGCGGACCGGCGGACCGCCAGCGACGCAGGCTGGCGGCGGCGATGTTTGCGCTCGAGGCGTCACGCGCGGGAGAGATGGACGACTGGAAGCTCGTGCAGAACTGGATGCGCCTGGAGAACATCTACTGGCGCCCGCCGGCGCAGCTGCTCGAATGGGGCTGTCAGTTGTTGCGCCAGGACCTCGTGCCGCAATCAGCCGAGCGCACGTGGCAGCTTGCGGCGCTGGCGGTTGCCGATCGCGCGGAGGACTTCGAGTTTCTCCTCGGCAGTCCGTGGGAAGCGCGCGCCAACACCAAGGATGAGATCGAGCATCTCAGTCATGTCGCAAGACAGTTTCCCGGCGAGCGCCGATTCGTGCTCGCGCAAGGTATCGCCGTCGAGTGGCGCCTGTTCCCGTCGACACGTCGGCAGGGATTCAGAGAAGCGCAGCTGATCTTCGAAAAACTCGAGAACCTCGAGCGTTACAGTCGAGGGGCGACGGAGCGGACCCAGCCGAAGACTCGCGCCTGACTTCCGCACTACGACCCGCCGCCGCACCGCACGCTGGAGGCGTTCAATGCGTTGAAGGACGCGGCGGAAATGACCGGCGGCGCGCTTCACCCGCCGGGCGTGTTCACGGACCGCACGGCGACCGCGATCTTCGCGAAGCTGTACGAAGATTTCCGGCACGGATACGTGCTCCGCTACACGGCGCGAGGTGTTGCCCGCGAAGGCTGGCATGAGATTACCGTGACGATCCCCAGGTTCCCGTCTTACGAGGTGCGCGCGAAGCGCGGGTATTGGGTCGAGAAATAGCGGACGACCGGTCGGCCGGTACTGCGCGCCAGCGATCGCTACAGCCCGAAGAACGCGAAGACGGCCCAGTTCTGCATCTTCGGGACGTAGGGCGCGATGAGCTTGCGGTTGTGATCCGGCACGGGCTCGTTGCTCGCGACCTCGTTGGTGAGCGTGATGCTGCCGGGATTGCTGCCGATCCCGCCCGCCTTGAGTTGCTGGCTCAGGTTGCGCAAGCCAAGCTCTTCGATTGACATCCCGGCGGCGGCGTAGACCCGCCCGCGCACCCAGTGGTACTCGTCGATCGAGAAGTGCTGCTGGTTGAGCGCGTCGGTCCAGGCGTTCTTGGCTATCAGGATGAACTTCATCATGTCGGTGACGACGGTGAAGTTCTCGCCGGGCGTGGCGTCGCGATGTTCGTCGTGCTCGCGCTGAAGGAACGCGTCCTGCTTCGCCTTCATTTCGTCGACCGTCGGCCCGAGCTTCGTCATCATGCTCTCCTGCACGGCCATGAAGCGCTTCACCATGTCCTCGGTCAGCTCGCCGTTCGACGGCGCGGTGAACGACGCGGTGTTCGCGACGTCCTTGTCGAGCGCGGCGTACTGCTGGATGGGGGCGAGGAACGCGCGGGCCTTGCTGTAGACGTAGTAGCCGCCGGCAAACAGCGCGCCGACGACCAGGACGACAATCACCGCGAGCGCGATCAGAATCTTCTTCATGGCATCCTCCGGAGGCGACGAGGGGCCCGGACCGGACGCGCCGCCGGGTCCGCGGCGCCCCCGGCGGGCAGGCCCGAGGAGGCCGCTTTGGCCCAGGAGAATACCCCAGTTAACCATTCGCCTCCCGTTTCCGTATTAGGGACAGGAGGGCGACGTGGGCGGTGAAGCTTTCGTGATGCTGGGGATTTTCGTGGGAATTCCGCTGGTGCTGGCGTCGATCTACCGGTCCCACCTGCAGCACGTCCGCTACATCAAGACCCTTCAGCTCAAGGCCGAGGCCAACGCCCGGATGCTGGACCGGTTCGGGTCCGACGCCGCCTTTCTCGAATATCTCAAGAGCGACGCGCAGCAGCGGCTGTTCGAGGTCCCCGTGGCGGAACCGCGGATGCCGGCCCCGTATATGCGGATGCTGACCGCCATCCAGATCAGCTTTCTGCTGCTCTCGGCCGGCGGCGCCTGCCTCTACATCCGCAGCTACATGTTCAGAGGCGACCAGGAGTTCTTCCTGTTCCTGGGCACGATGGGTGTGGCGCTCGGTATCGGCGCCTTTCTCTCGGCGGTGGCGGCGCTCGTCGTCGCGCGGTTGTGGCGGCAGATCATGCACGCTGAGTCAGGAGCGAACGCCTGAGGCCGCGTCTCTCGCCCTCGTCGGCGATTGCGACCGCCTTCACCGGCGAGGACGCCCGACGTCTGCCGTTGACTGAATCCGAATTCCTCACCCTGTACGCGCGAACGGCCGGGCCGCTCATGGGCTACCTGCGCCGGCTCACGGGCGACGCGGCGCTGGCGGAGGATCTGCTCCAGGACGCGTACATCCGCTTCCTGTCGATCGGCCGGCCCCCCGAGCACGACGATCATCAGAAGAATTACCTGTACCGCATCGCGACGAACCTGGCGCGCGATCACTTCCGCGCGCGGAAGCGCCGCGAGCCGCTGGTGGACGCCAGCCTGCCGGCCGTGCAGCCGTCCGTGGACCACGGTGACGTGTGGCCGCTGCTCGATCGGGTCTCGGCGCGCGATCGCGAGCTGCTGCTGCTCGCCTACGTCGAAGGCCTGACCCATCGCGAGATCGCGCAGGTCACGGGGTTGATGCGCGCGAGTATCCGGCCGCTGCTCTTCCGCGCACGGCAGCGATTCGCGCACGTGCTGTCAGAGGCCGGGCTGGCGCCGGCCTTCGCAGGAGGGGGACGGTGAGCCGCGCTTGCCGACACGAAGACGAGGTGCGAGCGGCCACGACGTCCGGTCGATGGCCCGCGGACCTATCCGCGCACGCCGCGTCCTGCGGGATCTGCGGCGAGGTCCGGCTGGTGACCGCCGCGCTTGCCGCGTCGCCGACGCCGCCACCCGCCGGGGTCGAGCCGCGCGCGGTTTTCGCGTGCGCGCGTCACGTGCGCCGCATCAACGTCGAGTCGAAGATCTCGTTCATCACGACGCTCACCAACGGGCTCGTGCTGGCGGCCATTGCCGCCGTGCTGCTGTCGTTCGTGAAGTGGCCCGTGCTCGCTGCGGCCCTGACGGAGGCCAGCCGCGGACAGACGTGGATGTACGCAACGACCGGCCTGATCCTCGCCGGCCTGATCGGTCTCAGCCGATGGCTCTCGCAGGAGAGCTGATGCGGGCGCGCTACTTCTTCTCGTTCTTCTCGTTTTTTTCCAGGTGGCCGCCGAAGCCGAATCGCATCGCCGACAGCACCTGATTCTGAAACCGATCGAGATCGCGCGACGCGAAGCGCTCGAAGAGCGCCGCGGATAGCACGTGGGCCGGCACGCCGATGTCGTTGGCCGCCGCAATCGTCCAGCGGCCCTCGCCCGAATCCGACACGCGCCCGCCGAAGTTGTCGAGTCCGGGATCGCTCGCGAACGCCTGTGCCGTCAGATCCAGCAGCCACGACGCGATCACGCTGCCGCGCCGCCACACTTCCGCGACGTCCGCCAGGTTGAACTCGTACTGGTAATGCTCGGGATGCCGCAAGGGCGTCGTCTCCGCGTCCTTGTCGTGCGCGTGCGCGTCCATACCCACGTTCGCGTGCTTGAGGATGTTCAGTCCTTCTGCATACGCGGCCATCAACCCGTACTCGATCCCGTTGTGCACCATCTTCACGAAATGACCGCCGCCTGACGGCCCGCAGTGCAGGTAGCCGTGCTCGGCCGTGCCGCCGCGTCCTTCGCGTCCGGGCGTCTTCGGGATCGAGCCGGGTCCGGGTGCCAGTGCCTTGAAGATCGGATCGAGACGCGTCACGACGTCGGTCTCGCCGCCGATCATCAGGCAGTAGCCCCGCTCGAGGCCCCACACGCCGCCGCTCGTGCCCATGTCCACGTAGTGGATCCCCTTCGCTTTGAGCCTGGTCGCGCGCGCGATGTCGTCGTGATAATGCGAGTTGCCGCCGTCGATGACGACGTCATCGGCGTCGAGCAGAGGCGTCAGCCGATCGAGGATTGAATCGACGATGGCCGCCGGGACCATCATGCAGATTGCGCGCGGCTTGCGAAGCTTCCCGACGAAGTCCTCGAGCGATGACGAGCCCGTCGCGCCTTCCGTCGCCAGCCTGGCGACGGCGTCGGGCGACACGTCCTGGACGACGCACGCGTGGCCCGCGCGCATCAGCCGACGCACCATGTTCGCGCCCATGCGCCCGAGCCCGACCATTCCCAGCTGCATACGCATTCCTCCGATTCGCGGCGAGCGGCCGGCGGCGGGCGCTACGCGAACGACGTCGCGATCGTCCGAAGGCCGCCCAGCACATCGCGGCCCAGGTGCACCCGGAGCGCCCGCCGCCGCCGCTCGGCGAGCACCTGGAAGTCGCCGCGGGCCTGCGCGGCCTTGACGATTCCGAACGTGAACGACTGTCCCGGCACCTGCACATCGTCGGCGTCGTCGCAGGTGAGCTGCAGGAAGACGCCGCGATTGGGACCGCCTTTGTAAGCCTGGCCGGTCGAGTGCAGGAAGCGCGGTCCGAACCCGAGGCACGTGGCCGTCTGGCGCAGCTCGCGCACGCGGTGGCGGATGACCTGCAGCTCCGCCTCGTGCTCGGCGTTCATCTCGAGGTACGCGAGCAGCGCGAAGTAGTCGCCGCGTCCGAGCCGGCCGAGATGCGCGCGGAGAAACGCGCCGATCGACGGTGAGGGGCCCGCAAGCGCGGTCAGCGCCTCGACGTTTCGCGAGTCGGCAAAGAGCGAGACGCCGTCCCGCTCGAAAAACGGCGCCTCGGGTGGCAGCGCGCCGGTCTTCTCGTACTCGTCGGTCAGCGCGCGCGTCGCGATCTTGCTGGCCTCGACGTCCGGCTGGTCGAACGGGTTGATGCCGAGGAGCGCGCCTGCGACGGCCGTGGCGATCTCCCAGCGAATGAACTCTTCGGCCAGCGCGTATCGCGTCGCGACGTGGAGCGTGACTACCGGCCAGCCCGTGCGCTCGAGCTCCGCGACCGCGGCGTCCTGCGTCGAGTCCGGCGCGTCCTCCAGCCGCAGGTACGCGAAGAGGCGATCGTCGCCGTATGTCGATGACGCCGCGACCTTTTCGCGATCGACGGGGATGATGCCCTTGCCCTGCTTGCCGGTGGATTCGGCGACGAGCTGCTCGAGCCAGGCGCCCAGATCGCGAATGCCGGGCGACGCGACGATCGTGAGCTTGTCGATCTGGCGCAGTGCCGCACTTCCCAGCACGACGCCCAGCACGACCGCCGGATTGCTGGCCGATGGCAGATCCGAGGCGCAAGCGCGGAGCATGCGCGCCGCCTGATCGAGCAGCCGGCGCACGTCGAGACCCATGACGGCAGCCGGCACCATGCCGAAGTTCGACAACGCGGAGTAACGCCCGCCGATGCTCGGCACGCCATGAAACACCTGGCGGAAGTTCTGAGCCGCCGCTTCGCGATCGAGGCTCGATCCGGGATCGGTGATTGCGATGAACCGCCGCGGCGCCTCCGCCGCGCCGATCGCGTGCGCGACGCGGTCGAAGAAGTACGCCTTGAAGATGTTGGGCTCCAGCGTCGAGCCGGACTTGGACGAGACGATGAACAGGGTGCTCGACAAGTCGAGCCTGGCTTCGAGCGATCGAATCTGCGCCGGGTCCGTCGAGTCCAGCACGTGCAGCCGCGGCGAGCCCGCGATCTTGCCGAACGTCTCGGCCCAGACCTCCGGACACAGGCTCGACCCGCCCATGCCGAGGACGACCGCGTCGTTGAACCCTGCGGTGCGCACGTCGTGCTGCACGTCGTTGAGCGCCTTGATATGAGCGAGCTGATCGTCGACGATGCCCAGCCAGCCGATCCAGCGGGCTTCGTCGCTGTTCGTCCAGAGGGCGGGGTCGCCGGCGAAGAGCCGCCGCGTGCTGTTGCTCACGTCCCAGGCGCGCAGGCGCGTGTCGATGTCGCCCTCAAGGGCGTCTGGCAGCGAGAGCGACTGCGCGTTGATGCCGGCGCCCATGCCGACATCATACGACGCAGCTGCGACGGGATCGTGATTCAGAGCGCCGGTCGAGCGGTCGTGGGCGCCAGGGTCACGACCGCGACCGCCGACGCCAGGCCGGGCGCGCTGGCCTCGACGCGAACGACGCCGGTGCCCTTCGTGCCCTGGACGAGCGCCATGCAGAGTCCGTTGAAGGCGCGGCGCTGCGTCGCGCGATCGGGCTCGTGGCTGCTCGGATCGCCGTTGCCGACGCCGATGACGCGGCCCGGACCCGTAACGGCGAACGCCACCTCGTCGTCGGCCGTCGGCACGATCCGGCCTTGCGCGTCGACGATCTGCGCGACGACGACCGAGACGTCCTCGCCGTCGGCGAGCGATCGTCGGTCGGTCCGGCGCGAGGACGATCCGCGCCGGCGCGCCCGTCGTCTCGCGCTGTGTCGGACGAGCGGGCCGCCCGTCCTGTCGTGCCGCGGGCTTCGATCGCGCCGGGCGCGTACGGCACCTTCCACGCGACGTGCGAGTCCTGCTTCACGTCCTGCGCGCCCGCGCTCGTGCCGTTCACGAACAGCTCGACGCGATCGAGATTCGTGAAGCACCAGACTTCGATGTCCTGGCCTTCCTTGCCCGGCCCAGTTCCAGTGCGGGAAGAGGTGGAGCACCGGCTTCGTCGCTCCACCAGGCCTGGTAGTAGTAGAAGAGGTCCTTGGGGAAGCCGCAGGTGTCGAGGATGCCGAAGTGCGAGTTGATGCACGGCCAGCCGTACGGCGTCGGCTCGCCGCGGTAGTCGAAGCCGGTCCAGACGAAGCCGCCCGCGACCCAGGGCCGCGCGTTGTAGATGCGACCACCATTCTTCGGCGGTGGACGCCCACGGCGGGAAGTTGCGGTCGTATGAGCTGACGTACCCGCGCGTCTCGTCGTTCGCGTAGATGCCGCGCGTTGACACCGTGCTCGCGACCTCGGTGCCCATCGTCGGCTGCGTGGGATGCTGGCGATGGTAGTCGTCGAGTGCCTTGCCGAAGTCGGCCGCTGCCGCGCCGCCGCGGTAGTTGAAGCCCTGCACGTCCACGACCGCCGAGAGCCCGCGTCCCCAGGCGTTGTTCATCGCCTCGGTCACCAGGCGTGTGGGATCGAGCTCGCGGACCTTGCGCTTCATCGTCGCGGCCACGCGCGCGCCGCGTTCGGTGCCCTGCTCGGGCTCTTCGTTGCCGATCGACCAGCAGAAGACGGACGGATGATTGCGATCGCGGCGGACGAGCCGTTCGAGCTGGCTGAGGCCCTCGTCGGTCGCGTCCATCATGCGCGTCTCGTCGAGGACGAGCATGCCGAGGCGATCGCAGGCGTCGAGCAGCTCCGGCGTCGGCGGGTTGTGCGACGTGCGGTAGGCGTTCGAGCCCATCGCCTTGAGCTTCTCGATGCGGAAGTACTGCAGGCGATCGGGCAGCGCCGCGCCGACGCCGGCGTGATCCTGATGGTTGCAGGTGCCCTTGATCTTCGACCGGCCGATCGTTCAGGAAGAAGCCCTTGTCGGCGTCGAAGTGGACCGTGCGAATGCCAAACAGTGTCTCGTAGATGTCGACGACGGAACCCGTCGAACCCGTCGAATCTGCTCCACCGCGTATCTCCGTGCGAATTTTGTAGAGCTCAGGCGCCTCGAGCGACCAGAGCGTCGGGCCGACGACGGTCGCGCGCTGCTGGACGGTCTGCCCGGCTCCAGGCCCCGATGGAGAGCAGCGCGGACGTTTGCGTCGCGACCGTCTTGCCGCTGGGGTCGACAATCGTCGAGACCAGCACGCAGCGCGCCGCGGCATCCGCATCGTTCTGGATCTCCGTCGCGATGTTCACCGTCGCCGTCGTTTCCGCTGACCTCGCTCGTCACGAACGTGCCCGAGTGCGCGACGTGGAGCGGGGCCGTCTTCTCGAGCCACACGTGGCGGTAGATCCCGGCGCCCTCGTAGAACCAGCCTTCGTACTCGGTCGCGTCCACGCGGAGGACGCAGCGTGTTCCGGCCGCCGTCAGGTGACGAGAGTCGGTGACGTCGAAGCGGAACGGCGCGTAGCCGCTCAGGTTGCGGCCGACGAAGTGGCCGTTGAGGACGACGATCGCGTCGCGGAAGACGCCGTCGAACTCGAGGGCAATGCGCCGGCCCGCGTCGGACGCCGGCATGTCGAACGTCCGGCGGTACCAGCCGATGCTCGTCTCGGGATACGCGCGGCCGAGCGGCTTCGCGCCGTGGCCGTTCAAGCCGCGATCCTCGACGAAGGGCAGATCGATCGCCCAGTCGTGCGGCAGATCGACGGCGGTCCAGGCCTTGTCGTCGAACGCCGCCTGCGTGATGCTGCCGCGCCCGCCGATCAGGCTGCCGGACTTCGCAAACGCGCCGCCGCGGCCGAATCCAAAATCCTTCGCGACGTCGTCGGCATGCCCGAGGTGGAAGCGCCAGCCGAAGTCGGCGAGCAGGCGCTCGCGGCCGCTCGCTGGTGCGCCCTGCGGTGATGCGCCCGCGCGCGCGAGCACGCCGGTGACGTTCGGGAGCAGCGCCGCCCCACCGGCCGCCGTCGTCAGCTTGAGCCACTCGCGTCGGGTCATCACGGGCGCAATCTTAGCGTGGATGCATGAAGCTCATGCTGTCTAATACAGCTCCCCACGGCTCGACCTCACCACGCCCTTGTCTACCGACAGGGTGTACGCAATCCCGCCCGTGCCCGTCCACGTCCTGAGATTGAACGTGTCACCGGCTTTGACGCGATAAACGGCGATGTCGTCGATCGAAAGCGGCGTGTCCGGCTGACACATGGTCGCGCGCTTCGTCGCCGTCAGGAAATACGCGCTCGTCTTGCCAACCACGGAGGCCGTGCCGTCGGCTTCGACGAGCACGGCCGTCGTGCTGTCCACGGCAATCGCACGCGCGGGCGAGACCAGGCCGTCCTGCACCAGCCGCGCCAGAAACACCAGCGTGCGGCCGAGCCGATCGCGTTCGACGAAATGCGTATCCGTGATGACGCCCTTCAGGTAGGGCAGGTCGAGGAAGTCGTGCTCGATCGTCACCTTCGGCGAGTACGGATCGGCCAGCGCGTCCTTCGACGTGATGCCGTCGTTCAGCGCCGCGAAGGAAAACTGGCTGAGCACGGCCAGCCCCGCGCTCGTCCCGCCGATCGGCACGCCTTTCGCGGCAAGCGCGTTGATCGTGTCCTCGATGGGCGTGTCCTTCCAGAACTTGATGTAGTTGCCCTGGTCGCCGCCGGCCAGGAAGACGGCGTCAGCCTGCTTCAGCCGTGCCAGCACCTCGGGATCCGAAGCTGCCGAACGGTCGTGGAACACGATGGTCTCGACGGAGTTGGTCGGGCCGATCTTCGCGATGAACGGGTTGTACGCGTCGGTGCCCGAGGCGCGGATGACGACGATGTCGCCGCCGCCGGCGTGGTCGATCAGCCACTTGAACGCCTCGGGTTGGTCCGTGCCGCCGCCCTCGAGCTGCAGGCCGCCGCGCGTTTGCGGCTTCGCGTCGGTCGTGCTGCCCAGGATGACGTCGTCATACGCCGCCGTCTTCTTCACGACCTGCGCGGTCGCGACGACCGAAAGAACAATGGCGGCGAGCAGGCTGGTTTTCATCGCTCTTCCTACCCCGCCTGCGCCTTGCTGAACGACCACGCGCCGGCCCAGGCAAGCACGATCGCGACCACCGTCATCAACGTGACGTCGAACCCGAGCTGGAAGCGGACGAGCCCACCCGCACGCGCGACGTCGATGAGCGGCTGCATCAGCTCGCCGGTTGCGATGGTCGTGTTCGAGAAGACGACGTTGCGAATCGCATCCACGCCATAGGTCAGCGGATCGACCGCCATCAGCGACTTCAGCCACGTGGGCGCCGACGTCATCGGAAACATCGCGCCGCTGAGGAAATAGATCGGCATGATCAGGAAGTTCATCACCATCTGAAAGCTCTGCATCGACGCCATGCGCGAGGCGATGACGATGCCGAGGCTGGTGACGGCGAAGCTCATCAGGAACGCGAGCACCAGCAGCTTGGCCACGATGGCCACCGACAGCGAGATGCCGACGAGAGGCGCCATGGCGATCATGATGATGGCCTGCACCATCGCGACGGTCGCGCCGCCGAACGCCTTGCCCATCGCCACCGCCCAGCGTGGCACCGGCGCGACGAGCACTTCCTTCAGGAAGCCGAACTCACGATCCCAGATGATCGAGAGCGCGGAGAAGATCGACGTGAAGAGCATGCTCATGCGCGATGACGCCCGGGTACAGGAACTTGATGTACCCGACGTTCCCCGCGCGGTTGAGCCGCATGCCGGCGGTGATGCCGTTGCCGAGGATCAGCGAGATACAGCAGCGGCTGGCCGATCATCGCGACGATCCGCGCGCGCTCGCGCCAGAACGTCTTCGCCTCACGCAGCCAGATGGTGTAGATGGTCTTCAGCGCGCGCGTCATCTTCGGCCACTCGTCACTTGATCACCCATTCGCCAATTCACGCATTCACTGATTTACTGGTGCGCCGCTAACGTCTGCGCCATAACGCCATCCCCTGCCGCATGAGGTCCATCGCCGAGCCCTCCTCTGGCCGGATCGCGTGGCCGGTGAGCTTGAGGAATACGTCCTCGAGGCTTGGCTGCTTCACCTGCACGGACGTCACGCGCCCGCCGAAATCGGCAATCAGCCGCGGCACGAACTCGGCGCCCGAGGCCTGCTGAAAATGCACTTCGCGACCCGAGGGCCGCACCGTCACGCCATACTTGGACTCGATGTCCGGGCCGAGCTGCTCGTCGCCCGACGACGATCGACCGTGTCGCCGCCGATCGATCGCTTCAGGTTGGCGGGCGTGTCGATCGCCTGAATCTTCCCGTGATCGATGATCGCGATGCGGTCGCAATTCTCCGCCTCGTCCATGTAGTGCGTCGTCATGAACACCGTCGTGCCGACCTCGTCGCGCAGCGACCGGACGTGCCGCCAGATCGCGTTGCGCGTCTGCACGTCCAGCCCGAGCGTCGGCTCGTCGAGGAAGAGGACCTTCGGGTGGTGAAGCAGGCCGCGCGCGATTTCGAGCCGGCGCTTCATGCCGCCGGAGAACGTCATCACGATCGACGACCGGCGATCGACGAGGTCGACCATCTTCAGGACCTGGTCCGCTCGCGCGCGGTACACGTCGGCGGGGACGTCGTACAGCATTGCGTGGAACTTCAGATTCTCGTCGGCGGTGAGCCGGTTGTCGAGCGACTGGTCCTGGAAAACGAGCCCAATCGACTGGCGCACCTGGGTGGGCTGCGTCGCGATGTCGTAGCCGGCAAGCGTCGCGCGGCCGCCGGTCGGCTTGAGCAGCGTCGCGAGCATCTTGATGGTCGTGGACTTGCCGGCGCCGTTGGGGCCGAGGAAGCCGAAGATCTCGCGTTCGCCGACGTCGAAGCTGATGCCGTCGACGGCCTTGATCTCGCCGAAGGTCTTGCTGAGCTGATCGACGTGGATGGTGGGCGGCACGGGTTTGGGGTTCGTGAGGAGCGAGCCGATCAAAGCCGACCCCTGCGGCTTCGTCCGGTTCCGTCAGTCCATTAGGACTTCAGCCAGTCCGCCCGTCGAGCCAATGCTCGCCAAGCCTTGAGCCCTGCCGGCCCGCTCCTCCCGAACCCCGAGATACTACACCGCCGCCGCGGCCGGTTTGGACGGCCTTCTGGCGGGACTTGCAAGACGCCGTGCCTGGTCGTTGACCTTGCGGCACGCTTCGCGGAATCGCGCGTCGAGTGCGCGCGCGTCGGCGCCCGCGAAGGGCAGCAGGCGCTGCCACGCCGACTGCGCGTCCTTCACGGCATCGGCCGCCGCCCGCCACTTGGCTTCCTCGTCGACGCGGCCGCCCATCGCGTTCGACGCGAGGGCCGAGCGGAGGCGCGCCGCGAGGATTTCGGTCTGCGACCGCCCGACCGGGGCGTCCGACACGGTCAGCGAGTGCCTCGACGCGCGTCGACGAGCTTCTCCATCCGCTGCCGGACTGCCGCCGGATCGAGGTCCGTGCCGGCGAACGCCTCGGGCCGTTCGGTCAGGATCCTGGAGAACGCCGCCTGCCAGCGATCGGCGATGGGCTTCATCTCGGCGGCCGGAATCGGCACGCTGCGGTTCCACGTCGTTCGCAGCTGCTGGACGCGCTCGACCAGTTCGGCCGGCGGCCAGCGACGTCGGCGCCCGCGACGCTCTCCAGCTCGACGACGAGCGCCTCGCGTTCGGCGAGCTTGCCCGCGATCGCGATCTGGTGGCGGTTGTGGTACCGCTCGAAGAAGCTGATCGGCCGCGGCCCGGAAGCGATTCCAGACGACGTCGGACTTGTTGCGGCGCACGGGTCCGACGGTCTTCCACTCGGCCTGCAGCCGCTTCATCTCCGCGGCGGCGGCGTCCCAGTCGGTGGACTGGGCGAGCGCTCTCGGCGCGCTCGCACAGCGCTTCCTTGCGGGCCAAGTTCTCGGCCCACACCTTCTTGCGGCCGGCGAGGTCCTCGCGGCGGCGCGAGAAGAACGTGTTGCACGCGGGCCGGAAGCGATGCGCGAGCTCGCGGCCCTGCTCGCGCGGTGACGGGCCCGAGCTGCTGCCATTCGGTCTGCAGCGCCTGGAAGCGGGCGGCCGCCTTGCGCCCAGTCGTTCGACTGGGCGAGCGCTTCGGCTTCCTCGACGATGGCGGTCTTCTTCTGGAGGCTCGCGGAGCGCTCTTCGCGCATCTTCGCGAAGTGCGTCTCGCACCGGCGCGGATGAAGTCCGTCGCCGCGCGGAACCGATCCCAGAGCCGCTGCGCGGAGTGGCGCGGTGCTTCGGCCGACCTCCTGCCACTTGGTGTGCAGCTCGCGCAGCGCGCGGGCGGTCGCCGCGCAGGTCCGACGGCTTGCCGCTCTCTTCCTCGCTCTTGAGCGACGCGACGATGGCCTCGGCCATCGCGATCAGCTGTTCCTGCCGCTGGCGCGTTGGCGAACCGGCGCCACTCGTCCATCTCGCGCAGCTCGCGCACGCGCGGCGCGACCTTCTCCTGCAGCGCGCGCAGGCGGCCGACGGCGTCTTCGATCTCGCGCGCTGGACTCGACGCGGCTCGCCTCGTCGAGACCCGTGCTGATGTCGCGCATCAGCCGGTCGCCCTCGCGGAGCGTGACGCTCTCGGCTTCCGACGCACGGCGGGCGCGCTCCGCCAGCCGCTTGCAGCCGCGGCGACGACGTCCTGCTGCGCCTTGGCGACGGCTTCGCGGCGCGCGGCGTCGCGCGCCGCCAGCGCCGTCTCGACCGCCGTGAGCCGCGCCGACAAATCGTCGGGCGGACGCGCCGCTTCGGACGAACGAGGCGGTCAGGCCGCGTGCCTCCCGGCTAGCGACTGCCAGCGGGCGGCGGCTGCGGCCGCGTCCGTCATGGGACGGCAGGGCCTCGGCTTCTGCCGACGAGCGTCTCGAGCTTGCGTCCGCATCTCCGCCAGCACCGGCGCGCATCTCGTGCCGTTTCCGGCACGCGGCCACCGCCATGGCGAATCGCTCCGCCAGTCGGTCGGCCTCCGGGCCATTACCGACGAGCGGCAGGAGCGATCGCCATTCTTCTTCAATCGGAACCAGTTGCTCGAGCGCGTCGTCGCCCGTCGAGCGTCTCGACGCGGGCGCAGAGCGCCTCGCGCGTCGCGATCGCTTCGGCGCGCACGCGCGCCCGTTCGGCGGCTTCTTCGGCCTCACGCTCGCGCCGGGCAATCCCCTCGCGCACGAGCGCGACGCCGCGGTCGAAGCGCTCCACTGACACCGCGTCGGCTACGGCCAGCGCGGTCCACTCGTCCGTCAGCCGCGCGAGGTCGGTGCGCGCCGCAGCCGCGTCCGGAGCGTCAACCAGCCGTTCGACGGCCTCCAGCACGGCCGCCTGACGCTTCCGCCGCTCCTCCTCGGCCGCCCGACGGGCAGCTTCGGCGTCTTCGATCTCCTGGATGAGCACGCGCGCGCGCTTGCCCACAGCCTTCTGCTGAGCGCGCGACTCGACCGACTTGAGCAGGGACAGGTCGTGACCGTTGGCCACCGCACGCTCGAACGCCGCCAGCGCGACGTCCTTGTGCTCGGCGTGCTCGGCAATCTCGATCAGCGCGTCCCGGCTGGTCACGCGATCGAGCGCGGCCATGGCCGTCGCCTCATGTCTGGCGTTCCGGGCGACCGAACTGAGCGACCGCTCTTCACCGAGCCGAGCCAGCGCATCAACTCGCACAGACTCGAGCCCGTCGCTCTTGGCGACCGCCGACAAGCGTCGGGGATCGCTGAGTGCCCGGGCTGCAAGGAGCGCTGTCGCCTCGTCGGTCTCAGGCGAGGTGGCATAGGCGGCCAGCCGGTCGGCGGCGCGGTCCCGCGCCTCGCCATCAGCTTCCGCCGCAACAACCCGGCCGAGCGCCGCAGGGTCGGTCAGCTTGGCGACCGCCGCCCTGCGTACTTTCACGTCCGCGTCAGTTTCGGCGAGCGACGCCAGTTCGATCCGATCTTCGAGCTCGCGAACGGCGTCCAGCCGGACCGACGCGTCCGCGTGCTTCCATCGAGGTTGTGGCTTCAGCTTGTCGAGAAGACCCATAGTGGTCGGGCTTCCAGACAATAAGGAAAGAACGTGCCGTACCGAATCGGGATCAAGCCCGATCACTGATGTCACATTGTTCCTTGTGGCTCAGCTAATTGCGGAAAGTCTGCCAATTGGGGGATGAGCGCCGCCGGCAGCCGGATCCAGCGGACTGAATTCAAAATCCAAAAGCGTGAGCCCTGGATCGACCGCCTAGATCAATTCCTCGAGCCGGCTGACCAGGCCATCCAGCTGATCTACCACCGCACGGACGGTGGACGGCTCGCTGAAATCGACGCCCGCGCGGTCGAGCAGCGTCATGGGATGGTCGCTCCCGCCCGCCGCGAGCAGGTCGAGGTAGCGCGCTCGAGCGCTGTCGCGATCGGCTGTCGGTCCTTCGGTGATCTCCCGCGCCAGCCGCGCCGCCGAAGCAAAGCACGTTGCGTACTGGTAGACGTAGTACGGCGTGTTGAAGAAGTGCGGGATGCGCGCCCAGGTGATGGGCGTCAGGTCGTCCATGTTCACGGCGTCGCCGTAGTAGGCGTCGAACCGCTCCTTGTACAGGGCGTTCAGGACGTCGGCCGTGATCGGCTCGTCCTGCTCGACCCGCAGGTGGGCCGCCAACTCGAAGTCGGCGAACAGCACCTGCGTGTAGAACGTGCTCGTGATGTTGTCGATCGCGTGCTGCAGCAGGACGATGCGCTCGTCCCGCTCGGTTGCGTCAGCCAGCCACTGCTCGAGCAGCAGCGCCTCGCTCAGCGTGGACGGCACTTCGGCGACGAAGATCGTGTAATCCGAGTAGACGAACGGCTGGCGCTCGTGCGACAGCATCGTGTGCATCGAGTGGCCCATCTCGTGCGCCAGCGTGAACACGTCGTCCAGCGTATCTGCCCAATTCAGCAGCATGTACGGGTGCACACCGTACACGGGGGCCGAGTAGGCGCCGCTGCGCTTGCCGTCATTTTCGTAGACGTCGATCCAGCGCTCGCGAAAGCCTCGCCACATTCGCGCCTGATATTCGGCACCCAGCGGCGACACCGACCGCACGATCCGGGCGAGGACCTCGTCATAACCGTACCGCCGGTCCCATTCGACGAGCGGAATCGAGAAGTCGTACGGAAAGTACGTCTCGAGCTTCAGCGCCCGGCGGCGCAAGCGATGGTAGCGGCGCAGCGGCTCGGCACCCGCGCGCGTCGTCGCGATCAGGTTGTCGACGACCGCGCGGGGAATGTTGTTGCCGTGCAGCGCGGCGTCGAGCGTCGTCGGGTAACCGCGGGCCCGCGCGTGAAACCAGTCGCGCTGGCAGACGCCGTGATAGAGCGTCGCGTAGGTGTTGAGCGACTTGCCGCGTACGTGCCGTAGTGCGAGAGGAACGCCTGCGCGGCGATCGGCCTGGTTGCGGTTGGTGGCGAGCACCGCGCGGTACTGGCCGTAGGACATCGTGACCGTTTCGCCCGTGCTGAGTGTCACCTCGGGGAATTTCGCGTCGGCCGTCGAGAGCGCGAGATAGGCTTCGCCCGGCGCGCCCGACAGCCGCGACGACAGCGACAGCAGGTGCTCGCCCTGCTCGTTGAGCACGTGCTCCTGCTGGCGGAACACCTCCTCGATCGCGAAGCGGTAGGTCGCAAGATCGGCGTTGGCGTCGAGCCACGCGCGAATCGTCTCGATGCGGAATCGTGAGCAGCTCGGGACTGAACCAGGACGTCGCTTCCTGCCAGCGCGCGATGAGCGCCTGCACCTGCTGGCGCCGCGCGTTCACGTGGTTGTCGCGCTGGTCCTCGTCGTACTTGAGCGACGGATAGAAGTAGACCTTGTACGCGAGTTGGCCGAGCGCGTCATTGAGGCGGAACGCGGCGAGCAGGCGATCCGGTCCCTGGGCGAGCGTGCCTTTGAGCGCCGCGTACTCGTCGATTCGCCGCTCGAGCTCGACCCGGCCCTGTTCCCAAGTGTCCCAGTCCGGGTAGATGTCGTCGAGATTCCATTTGTGGCCGTCGTCGATCTCGGCCCGATTGCGGGGGCGGGCGGGTGCGGATGAGGTCACGTCCTCGATTCTATCAATCCCGAATTGCCCCGGCCCCGCTACTGGACGTCGACTTCCACGCCGCCGACCCACCCGGCCGCGACGTTGTAGATGGCCGCGCCGATGAGCGCGAAAACCGCGCCGATGCAGCCGTAGAGTATCGGCATGATCACGATGGCGCTGATCCCGAAGATGGGCGCGAGGAACCCGAACTGGGCCTCGCGGTCGCCCGTGGCCGTCGCCGCGCCGCGGGCAATCAGCATGGCGAGCGAAATCATGCCCCCGATGAACAGGCCGATAACCGCGTAGAGCAACCCGGCGATTTTCGCGACGGACAACGGACTGACTCGTTTGATTACCATGTCGGTTCCTCCGGCGCCGGCGGCGTCCGGCCGGCGGGCAGCGTTGGGGTTGGGATGTGCCTGAAGCATACTCCCTCGGCTGCTCCGACCGGCAGTAGTGGCTATAATTCGGCCGGCAACTTGCCTGGAGGCTCAATGACGAGGCACCTTCGTCTGGTTTTGGCCGGCGCTGTCGCCGTGGTCGTCGTCGCGATGTCACCCGCCCTGCGCGGGCAGCAGAGCGCGGGCCCCGCGCCCATCGCCCAGCAGTTCGAATCGCTGCATTTCCGATCGATCGGCCCGGCGAGCATGTCGGGACGCATTAGCGACTTCGCCGTGTACGAGGCGAACCCGTCGATCTTCTGGGTCGGCACCGCCCACGGCGGCGTGTGGAAGACCACCAACGGCGGCGCGACGTTCACCGGGCAGTTCCAGCAGAACGGCCTGATGAGCATCGGCGCGTTGCGGTGTCGCAGCGGAATCCCAACCTCGTCTATCTCGGCACGGGCGAGGGCACCAACCGCCAGAGCATCTCGTGGGGCAGCGGCATGTACAAGTCCACGGACGGTGGCGAGCACTGGACGTTCATCGGGCTGGCCACGTCGTACCACATTCAGCGGCTCGTCATCGATCCCGACAATGACAACGTCGTCTTCGCCGCGGCGCAGGGCGCGCTCTTCGGTCCGGGCGGCGATCGCGGTCTCTACAAGACGACGGACGGCGGTGCGACGTGGAAGCAGGTGATCAAGGTCGACGACGACACGGGCGCGAACGACGTCGCGATGTCCATGAGCGATCACAAGGTCCTGTACGCGTCCACGTATCAGCGCCGGCGCACGCAGTGCTGCATGAACGGCGGCGGCCCGGGCAGCGGCATCTGGAAGTCCACCGATGGCGGCGACACGTGGACGAAGCTGTCGGGCGGGGCCTGCCGGCCGGATCGCTCGGCCGCATCGCCGTCGACGTCTACCGCCGCAGCTCCAACATCGTCTACGCGACGATTGAAGCCGAAGGCGCTGCCGGCGGCGGACGCGGCGGCGGTGGTGGGGGCGGCGGTGCCGGCGGGGGCGACGCTGGCATCTATCGCACCGACGATGGCGGCACGACGTGGCGGCGCGTGAACACGAACAACCCGCGCCCGATGTACTTCTCGCAGGTGCGCGTCGATCCGAACAACCCGGACCGCATGATCCTCGGCGGCGTGCGCATGACGATTTCGCTCGACGGCGGCAAGACGCAGTTGAGCGCCGACCCCTCGGTGCACGACGACAAGCACGCGCTCTGGTGGGATCCGAACAACTCTGATCACATTCTGATCGGCGACCGACGGCGGCGCGTACGTCAGCTGGGACATGACGCGTTCGTGGATCTGGTTCCCGAATCTGCCGGTCGGCCTCTTCTATCACGTCGGCTACGACATGGAGACGCCGTACAACGTGTGCGGCGGCATGCAGGACAACTACGACTGGTGCGGGCCGAGCGCCGTGCGCACGCGCAACGGCATCTCGAACGATCGCTGGCAATCGATCCAGGGCGGCGACGGCTTCGTCGCGATTCATCGACCCGCGCGACGCGCGCATCGTCTACAGCGAGACGCAGGACGGCAACACGATGCGTCACAACCGGGTGACCGGCGAGTCGAAGAGCATCCGGCCGACGCCGCAGAACGTCTCGAACGCGCAGGAGGGCGCATTGGCCTGCGACCCGCCCAATCCCGGCGGCGGCGGTCGCGGTGGCGGCGGCGGGCCGTGCGCGGCGTATCGCTTCAACTGGGACACGCCGATGGTGTTCTCGCCGACCGATCCGGGCGTGCTCTACATCGCCGGCAACCACGTGTTCCGCTCGACCGACCGCGGCGATTCGTGGACGGCCATCAGCCCCGACCTCACGACCAACGCCAACCGCGACGACATCGTGACGATGGGCTCAAGGGCAGCGACGTGAAGATCTCGAAGAACGACGGCATCTCGGCGTGGCCGACGATCGTGTCGTTCGCCGAATCGGCCGAAGCAGCCCGGCGCTCTACTACGCCGGCACCGACGACGGCACGGTGAGCGTGTCGAAGGACGCGGGCAAGACGTGGGACAAGACGCTGGCCGATCGGATGCCGGGCTTCGTGAAGGGCGCCTGGGTGTCCAAGGTGCTGCCGTCGCGCTACGACGCGGGCACGGTGTACATCGCGTCGGACGCGCACCGGCTCGCACGACTACGAGACGCACATCTGGGTGAGCCACGACTTCGGCGCGACGTTCCAGTCGCTCGACGGCAACCTGAAGGGCGAGGCGATCAAGACGCTGACCGAAGACCAGCGCAACCCGGACGTGATCTACGCCGGCGCCGAGACGGGCCTGTTCGTGTCGCTCGATCGCGGCAAGAGCTGGCCGCGGCTGCGCAGCAACTTCCCCGACGTGCGCGTGGACGAGATCACGCTCCACCCGCGCGACAACGCGATGCTCGCTCGCGACGCACGGCCGCGTCGCTCTGGATCCTCGATCACCTGTCGCCGATCCAGGAGTACACGGCCGCGCAGGCGCGCCGACGCGCGACGCTGTTCTCGATCGACCCGGCGCTGAGTGGCAGCACGTTCGACGACAAGAACGACGAGTTCTGGGGCCACCAGTTCTTCGTCGGCGAGAACCCGCCGAACGAGGCCGTCATCCAGTACTTCCTGAAGAGCAAGGCCAATGAAGTGAAGCTCAAGATCGCCGACGCGGCCGGCAAGGAGGTGCGCGATGCTGACGGTCGCCGGCGATCGCCTCCAGCCGGGAATTCAGACGGCGTGCTGGGACATGCGCGTCGAGCCGCTTCCGCCGGCAGGCGGTGGAGGCAACGTCGCCGGTCCTGGCGGGCGCGGCGGCGGCGGCGCGGGCGGCGGACGCGGCGGCGGCAACAGCATGGCCGTGCCGCAGCCCGAGCCAGGCTTCTCGTCCGAGAACGTGTGCGGCGGCGGGGGCGGCGGATTCGGCGGCGGCGGCGGACGCGGCGGCGGCGCGGGCCCGCAGGGACCGTACGTGCTGCCGGGCACCTACAACGTCACGTTGATGGTCGATGGCAAGACGTATCGAGACGAAGCCGATCAAGATCGTGCTCGACCCCGAGCAGCAGATGAACGACGTGCAGCGGAAGAAGTACTACGACACCGTCATGGATCTGCACGAGATGCAGCGCCGCGGCGAAGAGATGGCCGCCGCCCTGCAGCCGATGTACTCGCAGATGAACGACGTCGAGGAGAAACTCGCGAGCGCGAGCAACGTGCCGGCACCCGTCAAGGCGCAGTTCGATGCGCTCAAGAAGGACTTCGACGCGCTGCGCGTGAAGTTCGGCGTGCCGTCCAACGCCGGCGGCGGAGGACGCGGCGGCGGTGGCGCGGCCGGCGGCGGACGCGCCGGCCGAGGCGGCGCGGCAGGTGCGGCGCCAGCTGGACGAGGAGCGGCTGGCGCAGGCGGGGCCGGTGCGGCCGGCCAGGCGGCGCCACCGCCGCCGCAGGGTCGCGGTGGTGGCGGCGGAGGCTTCGGCGGCGGCGCTCCGCCGAATCCCGACGACCTTGTCGCGAAGGCCGGCGCGTTGAAGGGCCAGATGATGGCCTTCGCCGAGACGCCGAGCGACACGCTGATGAAGCAGTACGCCGACGTGAAGCTCGCGCTGCCCAAGGCGATCGCCGACAGCAACGCGTTTCTCGTCAAGGCGATGAGCGTCAGCCAGGCACTGAAGAAGTACGACGTCGCCCTCAACGTGCCGGCGCCGATCAAGTAGTCAGCCGGACGTATTCGATCCGACGGGCGGGGTGCTCGCGCGCCCCGCCCGTTTTGTTTCTGCGCGGCACGCGCGTGGGTCAGGCCAAGACGAGCCGCAGCAAGGTAGTGGGCTACTTTGACTTTCCGGACTGCATAAACTGTCGTCTTACCAGGAATGCAAAATCACGATGAAGATGACCGCTGAAACCGATGCCAGCGCCGCCGCAACGATGAAGTATTCGCTCAGTGCGCGCGCCACGCCATCGTGATCACCTGTTCCACGCCATCGTGATCACTCATTCCACGGCATCGTGATCACTCGTTCCACGGGTCGTGATCACCGATTCCACGCCTCGTGATCACCGGTCGGCGACGCTGAGCAAGGGTTCTGCCATCGTGTCTTGGGCGACATCCCGTCCCAAGGAGTGCGATGGCCACGGAACGACTGCTCATGCGACACATTCGCGAGATTCTTCGGTTGAAGTGGACGTTACGGCGGAGCCACCGGGAGACGGCCCGGAGTCTGGGGATCAGTGCCGGCGCGGTCGCCTCGGTGGTGACGCGGGCGACGGCGATGGCGCTCACCTGGGACGCCGTCAGCACGCTCAGCGACGACGCGTTGGAGCGGACGTTGTACGGGCCGAAGCTGGCCCTGACGGTCGTCAGGCCAGGTCCCGATCTGGTCTGGATGCACACGGAACTGCGGCGGCCGGGCGTGACGCTGGAGCTCCTGCATCTCGAGTATCTGGCCGCGCATCCCGACGGCTATCGGTATTCGGCGTTCTGCGGGCACTATCGGCGGTGGCTGGCGCAGCAACGGACCTCGATGCGGCAGGTCCACACGGCGGGCGAGAAAACGTTTGTCGACTACGCGGGGCAGCGGCCGTCGCTGGTGGACGCGGCGACCGGCGAGATCGTCCCGGTCGAGCTCTTTGTCGCCGTGCTCGGCGCCTCCAACTACACCTACGCCGAGGCCACGCTCACCCAACGCAGCGTCGATTTCATCCAGAGTCACACGCGCACCGTCGAGTACTTTGGCGGCGTCTCCGCGGTGGTCGTGCCGGATCAGCTGCGGACCGGCGTCACCGATCCGTGTCGGTATGAGCCGAGGGTCCAGCGAACCTATGCGGACTGGGCGCGGCACTACGGCACGGCGATCGTCCCGGCGCGACCGGCGAAGCCGCGCGACAAGGCGAAGGTCGAGGTCGCCGTCCAGGTCGCCGAACGTTGGATTCTCGCGCGGCTGCGGCACGAGACGTTCTTCACCCTGGCGGCGTTGAACGCCCGGATCGCCGAGCTCCTCACCGACCTCAATGACCGGCCGATGAAGGGGTACGGCGGTGCCTCGCGGCGCGCGCTCTTCGAGCGATTCGATCGGCCGGCGCTGCAGCCGCTCCCGCGGGATCGCTACGTCCACGCCGACTGGAGTCACGCGCGCGTCAACATCGATTATCACGTCGAGGTCGACCGGCACTATTACTCCGTCCCGCACGCGTTGATTCACACGGCCGTCGAGATCTGCCTGACGGCGACGACCGTCGACGTGCTGCTGCGCGGGGTGCGCGTGTGGCTCCACGTGCGCAGCTGTGTGCCCGGTCGTCACACGACCATCCCGGATCACATGCCGAAAGCGCACCGCGCGCATCTGGAGTGGAGTCCCTCCCGCTTGATCGGCTGGGGCGCCAGCATCGGGCGCCACACGGAGGCGCTCGTCCAGGCCCTGCTCGAGAGCCGGCCCCATCCCGAGCAAGGCTATCGATCGTGCCTGGGCATTTTGCGGCTGGCGAAGCAGCACGGGCCCGCGCGACTCGACGCCGCGTGTGCCCGTGCGCTCGCCGCCGGCGCGCGGTCGTATCGCCACGTCGACTCGATCCTCAAACACGGTCTGGACCGGCTGCCCCTGGACGCCGAGCCCGCACCGCCGAGCGCGCGGCCCGTGCATGCCAACGTCCGCGGGCCCGCCTACTACGAACCGCTTGACACCGAAGGAGACCGCCCATGCTGACGGAACCGACCCTCGACCGCCTCCGCGCCCTCCGCCTCGGCGCGATGGCCGACGCCTATCGCACGCAACTGCAGGACCCGGCGATTGGGGCACTCAGCTTCGACGAACGCGTCGGGATGCTCGTCGACGCCGAACATCTCTCGCGCGACAATCGCAAGCTCACCCGTCGCCTCAAGGAGGCCAAGCTGCGGATCCCCAACGCGTGTCTCGAGGACCTGGATTACGCGCCGCGACGCGAGATCGATCGGGCGCTAATGCGGCAGCTCGCCACCGGCCGGTGGATCGCCGAACACCGCAATGTCCTCATCACCGGCGCGACCGGTGTCGGGAAGACCTACGTGGCGTGCGCGCTGGGCCAGCACGCGTGTCGGCAGGGCTCCCGGACGATCTACCGGCGCTTACCCCGCTTCTTTCAGGAACTGGCGCTCGCGCGCGCCGACGGGTCGTACCCCACGGTGCTCGCGCGGCTGGCGCGCGTGGACGTCCTGATCCTCGATGACTGGGGCCTCGCCGCCGTGACCGATGTCCAGCGCCAGGATCTCCTCGAGGTGATGGAGGATCGCGACGCGACGCGCTCGACGATCATCACCAGCCAGCTGCCGCGCGATCAGTGGCACGCCTATCTGGGCGACCCGACGGTCGCCGATGCCGTCCTCGATCGCCTCGTCCACAATGCGTATCCGATCACGTTGAAGGGCCCGTCGCGCCGGAAGGAGAAGGCCTGATCGGCACGACGGGCCGTGGACGGTGCCAGACCTATGGACGCGCAGACGCGCCCACAGGTCTTTGGAAAACCGCGCGGACGCGGTTTCCCACACCGCCCACCGCCATCATCGGTTGGAGAAAGGAGAAAGACAGCAGAACGAAGACCACCAACCCGGAACCGCTATCACTGGAGGCGAACACCGGTTAACCTATCCCGTAGCTCAACGTCGCTTCGCTCCGATCACGATGACGTGGTCCCCGTGATCACGATGGCGTGGACGAGCTGATCACGATGGGTGGAATGCGCACTCAGCTTGGGGCGTGTCGGTCGCACAATGGTGCTTGCGAGGGTCATGCAGCCAGAAATCAGCATGAACCACAGCGGCAACGGAACCCTCATGCCCAAGGCAACTTCAGCGATTACAATGAGCCAACCGACGGCCAAGCACGCGACCGCCGACCAGAAGATAAGCCGCAATTTACGAGCCGTGGGAGCGGTTGCCATCCGACCGATACTACACCCGCTCGCTAGGCCGCTTTCTTAGACTCTGATTCGACCAGGAGCGACACGAGATCCGCCACGTCCCACAACCGGTTTGTGACGCCCGCAGCCATGGCGGGCGACACGCGCAGCGTGTTGTGAACCTTGATGAAGTTGTACGCGAAGTAGTTCAGCGCGACGGCCGCCATATGGTTCTCGACCTTCCGGCTAAATCCATTCGACAGCCGCGTGTAGCGGCGCATCGTTCCGCGTAGCGTCCAGTTCTGACGCTCCACGTAGGACGTGGAAATATGCGCCCGGTCCGGGGTCGCCCGTGATGATCTTTTTGATCGCACTGACGACCACAGGCGGGCTGTAGCGGCGCTTGTGTGGCAGTTCGGCACCGTACCATTTGGACAAAGTCGCGTAGTCGATCTCGGTAGCGAAGGCCGCATCAACCGCGTCGAGGTATGCCGGAAGCCATCCGTGGTGAGCTGCACGCGATGCTTCAGCCGTGACGCCAAGTCCTGCATGAACTCGTAGGCATCGCTGGCGGTCCGACCGCCCAGACGCACGCACGGCACGACCTTCGTGTCCGCATCGACCGCAACCCACAGCCACAGGTCACCCGCATTCGGCACCTTGGCTGCGATCTCCGGCGTCAGGTTGCCCTGCTTGCAGTAGTTGAACGTCCAGATTTCATCCACCTGCACGCGACGGCACGTCAGGTTACGAAACATGCGGTCCTGATACTCAGCCGCGACGGTGCCGATTTCCACGAGCAGCCGTGACACGGCCTTTTTGCTGACGCCGGTCATCCGGACGGTGGAGCGAATCGAGCAGCCTTCGAGGAGGGCGGAAACAACGCGGGTGCGGGTGTCTCGGTCCAAGCGATTCATGATGGGTCTATTTATGCTAAAGCGGCTTTAGCTTGTCAAGGCTGAGTTCAGGCCTATTTCTGGGCCTGTAATCCATCTTCGGCGGCTCTCTGAAGCGACGTGATCACGAACTCTCGGAGCGACATCTGCTCCCGGTTCGCTCGCTCTCTCAGGCGCCATCGCAGGTCATGTGGAAAGTCGCGGATGTTTAGGGCGGGTTGGGTCGGTCGAGTGTCGTGTTTCATCTTGCGTCTCAGTGTAACATATGTTACGTTTGTAACGTAATTCATCACGGCGTCAAACCGATATGGACTCGTGATCCTCGTGTCAATCGGATTGGAGTAAGGTTCACAAATGCCGAAGCGAAAAACACCCACGAGCATCCTTCGGCTGAAGGTCAAAGGCCCGCATATCAGGCCGGGTCGCATTCCGATCCCTGAACTATTGGTGATTTGTGATCAGGCTCAGAAGGCAGTGAATCGACAAGCCGAGGTTTTGCGCGGAAAGCGGGGGCTACGTCCTGGTCCGACTGCAAATGTCGTCAAGGAGGAATGCACCCTCGATCTTTTCAAAATCAGCCGTGGCTCGGCACAGATATCGTTTGCAGGACCGGAGCCAACGGTAGAGCCGCAAGGCGTGTTGGATATCGACCTCCAGCACCTTGGCGAAGCCGCCGTCAGAGAGGTCGTGAAATCACTGCGGAGTACCCACCAAAAAGGAGGACCTTCCATGGACCCTGGGGTTCGCCGTTCCTTTCAGGAGATGGGTCAACTACTCGCCAATGGCGTGAGCAGCATTGAGTTCATTGTCCCTGGACAGCGAGGAAAGAAAGACAAGTCTCGGATTGTCGCGAAGTTCGATTACGAGGCATGGGAACGCATCAACGAACGTAAGGACACATCCACGAAGCCGGTGACTCTTGATGGCCGCCTAGAAGCGGCGGATTTCCTAATGGAGGACCTGACCTGCGTTATCCACACTTCAGACAATCAGCGAATTACGTGTTCTTTCCCGGCTGAGAAAGAGGAGGACGTCTACAAGGCGCTGAGACATGTTGCGCGCGTGACTGGAATCGCAAGAGTCAACCTGAATACGCGACGATCGGAACACATTGACCTTTCTGACGTCAAGGTGCTGAATCCGTTTCTTGGAGAACAAGACGATTTCTTTGCCCCTCACACTATTCAGCAGCTGACCCAAGCGCAGGGCATCAATCCCGCGTTCGATCTGCGAACGCTTGAAAACGCATGGCCTGCTGACGAAGACGTGGAATCGTTCTTAGAAGCGATTGGAGAGCTGCTGATTGAGCGCCGTCCTGCTGGACACTAACATCTTTTCTTACATCATCAACAAAAACCCGATCGCTCGGCTCTACGACCGGCATCTGGAAGGTCAACAGCAGGCGTTGTGTTTCGTCGTCGTCGGTGAGCTTTTGGAGGGCGCCGCGAAAGCGAAATGGGGATCCGCGAAGGTCGCACAGTTAGAGTCCGCAATCCGAACTCTTACAGTGATTCCTTACGACATGCAAGTGTGTCGCGTGTATGCAAATCTTTGGGAAGCTAAGAATAAGGACGGATCGTCGCGGACGGTGGCCCACAATGACCGATGGGTGGCAGCGTGCGCGATCCATCATGGCATTCCACTTGTGTCTCACAACCGCAAGGACTTTGAGGGACTTCCTGGCTTAACGCTACTTTGCGAGGCTCCGCCGCTCTAGGACTTCTTGCGCCACCGCGCCGACGCCGCCTTCTTGGCAATGGCCTTTCGTTGGTTGGCGGGCATCTCCATTCGCTTCGCCCCGCTGATCTTCCCCCCCTTGGCTCCAAGCTTCGCCATATAGGCCGAGAGCTGCTCCTTGAAGTCCTGGGGTTGCCCCGTCGGGTCGCTATCGCCTATGCGGGCCAAGTGCTCAGTTAGGACCGCGTGGCCAGCCCTATTGGGATCGGACGGGCGTTTAGGCTTCGGCGGTGTCTTGAATTTCGCGGCCTTCTTAACCGGCTTTGGCATGGCCCAATGATGACAGGTGTCAACGCTATCTGTCATCACTACCGGGACTGAATATCAGCATCGCCTTATGCAAAGGGACCCGCTACCCGCAGCAACGACCGCTGGTAGTAGTCGACCCGCAGACACTATCAATGGGTTCTTGGAAGGGAGCATTCGATGATTCCGAGGACCGTTCTTGCGCTGGGATGCGCCGCCCTCATCATTCCCGCGGCCGCCCAGCCCGTCCGAGCGACCCCCCGGTCCGCGCAACAGACCCAGACCCAGACCCAGACCCAAACGCAGACCCAGAAACCGACGCAGACGCCGCCGAAGGTGACCGAAACCGTCGAGGTCGTGGCCACGAAGCTTCCCGAGGCGCCTCACGAGGTGCCGGCGGCGATCGAGGTCATCACCGGCCAGCAGATTCAGAACATCGGCGCCAAGAACCTGGGCGAAGCGCTTTCGCTGGCGGCCGGGGTGGCGATCGCGCCGGGCGGCGACGCCGGGCCGGCCGGCGCCGTGCCGGAGTTCTGGGGCCTGCGTGAGTTCGACGCGTTCCTGCTCGTCGTGGACGACGTCCCATGGGGCGGCGCGTTCAACCCGGCGCTGACGTCGCTCAGCATGCGCGACGTCGAGCGCGTGGAGATTCTGCGGGGCGCCGCGCCTGTCACCTACGGCGCCACGTCGTTCGTCGGCGTCATCCACGTGGTGCACAAGGCGGCGGCGGCCAGCCGCAGCTACGCGACGGCCGATCTGGGCACGCGCAAGAGCGGGAGCGGCGCCGTGGATCTGGCGCTGCCGTCGATGGGCGACTGGAAATCGCGGCTCTCGGTGGACCTCGATCGGCAGGGGTTCGCCGATCCGCGGACCTCGTTCGGCCGCGGTCACGCCTTCTTCCGCACGGCCAAGACCGAGAGCGACCGCCACATGTGGTTCAGCGCCGATCTCGACATCCTGCGGCAGGATCCGGCCAGCCCGCATCCGCGCGAGGGCAGCACGCTTTCGCCCGACGTGCCGCTCGACGCCAACTACAACCCCGCAGCGCGTTTCTCAATGACAACCGCTTCGCGTTCAACTTCGGCACCGAACGGCCGTTGGGCCAGACGCTGCGGCTGAGCATTACGGCATCCTTCACGCACACCAACCAGGACCAGTTCCGCGGCTTCATCGAGGAGATTGAGGACGTTGCCAACAACGCGATGGGCCTGCGCGAGAAGATCGATCAGAACGACTTGTACGCGGACGCGCACGTGATCTGGCCCGTGCGGTCGCACGTGCAGTTTGTCGCGGGCGGCGACTTCCTGCACGGCAAGGGCGACGCCGAAGGTGCGACGTTCGAGTACACCGTGCCGCTCGGCGGCGTGCCGGCCATCGTCGTGCCCGAGCCCTCGACGCTCGACATTGGATCTGAGGACCGCCGGGAGTTCTTCGGCGCCTACGGCCTCCTCGAGTGGAGGCCGACGACGCGGCTGACGGTGTCAGGCGGGCTGCGCCTGAACATCACGTTCGAAGAAGGCGGCGAAGGGGAGAACGAGGCGAACAAGCCGGCGGGCGAGCAAGACAAAGGCCGCACGAACGTCCGGCCGAGCGGCAGCGTTGGCGCCATCTACAGCGTGTGGGAGCAGGGCGTGAACCACGTCCGCGTCTTTGCCAACTACCGCAACACGTTCAAGCCGGCGGCGTTCGACTTCGGGCTGGGCGAAGGCGAAGGCGAGGAGGGCGGCCTGCTCGAACCCGAGACCGCGCAGAGCTATGAGGGCGGCGTGAAGGTGCGAGCGCTGGACGGCCGCGCGGACTTCGAGGCCAGCGTCTTCCGCATGGACTTCAACAACCTGGTCTCCGCCACCACGATCAACGGCCTGCCGGCGCTGCAGAACACCGGCGAGACGCGATTCCAGGGGCTCGACCTCGCGGCGGATTTCAACATGCCCTACGCGGTGACGGCGCGCGCCACCTACAGCTATCACAACGCCAAGTTCGTGGACTTCGTCCAGGACTTCGACGGCGAGCTGGTGCAGCTCGGCGGCAACCGGATCGAGATGTCGGCCAATAACCTCTTCTCCGCGGGCCTGATTCTCGCCCCGAGTGAGGGATTCTTGGGCAATGTCATCGTGAAGTACACGGGCGATCGCTACCTGAACAAGCGCAACACGGCGCTGGCGCCCGGCTTCGCGACGATCGACCTCGGGGTCGGGTACCGCTTCGGGGTTTATGAGGTCCGGCTCGACGCCCGCAATCTCTCGGACCAGCGCGATCCGGTGTCGGAGAGCGAGCTTGGCGAGTCGCAGTACTACCGGATGGTCGCCCGCGAGACGAAGGTCACCTTCGGCGTGCGATTCTGAGGTTGATGTGGGCGGCGACCGCGATTGTCGCCGGCCGAGCGCCCGTCTGGCAGAATGACGGTATGCGCTCGCTTGCCATTGAAACCGTCACCCACGGGCGGGTGCTCGTCCAGGATCCCGTCCGTGGTCCCGCTACTGCTCTTATTCTCGCGTTCCACGGCTACGCGCAATCGGCCGAGGACATGATGAACGACGTGCGCCGGCTGTCCGGCGCCGATCACTGGACGATTGCCTCCGTTCAAGGCCTGCATCGCTTCTATGCCCGCGGCGCCGAGAACGTCGTGGCCAGCTGGATGACCCGGCAGGATCGCGACGACGCGATCGCCGACAACGTCGCGTACGTCGATCGCGTCGTGGACGCGATCGGCGTCGACGCGCCCCTCGTGTACATGGGCTTCTCTCAGGGCGCGGCCATGGCCTATCGCGCCGCGCGGCTCGGTCGTCATCGAGCCGACGCCGTCGTCGCGCTCGCCGGCGACATTCCGCCGGAGCTGAAGGCCAAGGGCGACACGGCGCGATGGCCGCCGGTGTTCATCGGCGCTGGCCTTCGCGACACGTGGTACACGCCAGCGCGGCTCGACGCCGACGTGACGTTTCTGGCCCGGCGCGGCGTACCAAACGAAGCGCTTCGCTTCGACGGCGGCCACGAATGGACCGACACGCTTCGCGAAAGCGTGTCGCGCTGGCTTCAGGGGTTGATCCAGGACGCGGCCAGATCCAGCGCGTGATCGACGGACGCGCCGGACGAATCGGCGCGCTTCGGCCGCACGAGGGAATGATCGCCGTCCAGGATGAGCTCGAGGCGCGCGTTCGGCAGGCGGCTCGCGAGATCCCGCATCTCTTCGGGTGATCCGAACGGATCGCGCGTGCCGTGCAGGAAGAGCAGTGGCGCGCCAATCTTGCCGAGATGACCGTCGCGGCGCTGCGCCGGCTTGCCAGGCGGATGCAGCGGATACCCGAAGAAGAGCAGTCCAGCCGGCGCCGGATCCAGCAGCGTCCGGGCCGCGGCCTGCGAGGCGATCCGTCCGCCCATCGACTTGCCGCCGGCGAACACTCGACCGCGCGCCGAGGCCGCCGTCTCCGCCCACACCTTCGCAAAGGCGGCCTCGAGCACCGGCGCGGGATCGGGCACGCGCCGCCCGGCTTCCATGTACGGAAAATCGAACGTGACCACGTGCACGCCTCGGGAGGCGAGGCCCTGGGCGACGCGTGTCATCCACGGGTGCGCCTGTCCGCCGCCCGCGCCATGACCCAGGACGAGGGTCGGCGCGTGGGCAGCCGCCGCGTCGTATCGCCGGGTCATTGGCCCCGTTGTCCCCTGGTCATTGGCGCACTTGAGCACACCGCCGCGTGGACCGGCAAGGCGCGCCGGCTGGGTGGGCGCCGGCGCCGCTCGGACGCGCCGGCAGCCGGCCGGCTTTACAATCGTCAATCAATGCATGTAGATTTATAGATATGAATGAGGCCTCCGGCCTGCTCCGGCTGCTCGGCGACGAGACGCGGCTGCGCCTGCTGCGGCTGCTCGCCCGCGAGGCGCTGAACGTGTCGGAGCTGACCGCCATCCTGGGCGTCGCGCAGTCGGGCGTGTCGCGGCACCTCGGCCTGCTCAAGGAAGCCGGCGCTCGTCGACGGAGCAGCGCGCCGGACGTTCACCTAGTACCGCCTCGCGCCGGAGTTCGAGGCGCGCGACGGCAGCCGCGCGCCGCTCTGGGCGTGGCTCGCGCCGAGTTCGCCCGCGCGACGGCCGCGACGCGCGCCGACGATGCGCGGCTGGAGGAAGTGCGCCGGCTGCGCAAGGAGAACTTCGCGCAGCACGGCGGCGACGGCGAGCGAGCGTCAGCTCGTGCCGGGCCGCAGCTGGGCGGCGTGGTCGCGCGCGCTCGGCCTGCTGCTGCCGCCGCTGGACGTCGCCGACCTCGGCTGCGGCGAAGGCTACCTGACCATCGAAGCCGCGCGCTGGGCGCGGCAGGTCATCGCGATCGACCGCTCCGCCGACGTGCTCGTGCGCGGCAAGGCGCTGGCCGACGCGGCGCCGCGTGAAGAACATCACCTGGAAGCGCGGCGAGCTCGAGCGGCTGCCGCTCGCCGACGAGTCGGTCGACGTCGCGCTGCTGTCGCAGGCGCTGCACCACGCCGAGCGATCCCGGCCGCGCGCTCGCCGAGGCGCACCGCATCCTGCGGCCGGGCGGCCGCGTGCTCGTGCTCGATCTGCGCGAGCACGACGAGACCTGGGTGCGCGACGCAGCTCGGCGATCGCTGGCTCGGCTTCGACGACGAGGAGCTGCAGGCGGCTCATGGGACCGCCGGTTTCGACGACGTCACGCGTCCGCGTCGGGCGCGCGGCGTTCCGGGCGATCCCTTCACCGTGCTGATTGCCGCGGGCGCCCGGCGGCCCCGGACGGACCGGCGATCGGCGACCGCGCGGCTGCCCATTCACCAGGACACCAGCACACGATGACGACACGAGAGCAACTGGACGCCATCCTCACCCGGCGCATCCTGATCCTCGACGGCGCGATGGGCACGATGATCCAGCGCCACAGGCTGACGGAAGCCGACTTCCGCGGCGAGCGGTTCGCGGCGCACGCGCCGCGATCTCAGGGGCAACAACGACCTGCTCGTCCTGACGCGGCCCGACGATCATCGCCGGCATCCATCGCGAGTACCTCGAGCCGGCGCCGACATCATCGAGACGAACACGTTCAACGCCAACGGCGATCGCGCAGGCCGACTACGGGCTCGAGCCGCTCGTCTACGAGCTGAACGTCGACGGCGCGCGGCTCGCGCGCGCCGCGGCCGACGAGTGCACGGCGCGGACGCCGGACCGGCCGCGGTTCGTCGCCGGCGTCGATCGGGCCGACCAACCGCACGCTGTCGATCTCGCCGGACGTGAACAACCCGGCGTTCCGCGCGCGTGACCTTCGACGAGCTGCAGGACGCCTACGCCGAGCAGGTGCGCGGCCTCATCGACGGCGGCGTCGACCTGCTGCTGGTCGAGACGATCTTCGACACGCTCAACGCCAAGGCGGCGATCGTCGCGATCGAGGAGGTGCTGGACGAGACGCGGCGTCCGCGCTGCCGCTGATGATCTCGGTCACGATCACCGACCGCAGCGGCCGCACGCTGTCGGGCCAGACGCTCGACGCGTTCTACATCTCGATCGAGCACGCGCGGCCGTGTCGCGTCGGCATCAACTGCGCGCTCGGCGCGCGCGACATGCGGCCGTACCTCGCGGAGCTGGCGCGCCTGCGCCGACTGCTAGGTCAGCGTGTATCCGAACGCCGGCCTGCCGAACGCGTTCGGCGAGTACGACGAGCTGCCGGCCGAGACGGCCGCGCTGCTGCGCGAGTTCGCCGACGAGCGGCTTCGTCAACATCGTCGGCGGCTGCTGCGGCACGACGCCCGATCACATCGCGGCGATCGCGGCGCGGTGAAGGCGTCGGCCGGATCTCGCAGACCGATCGCGCGTCCGCGCACCGGCGCGCGCAGCCTCGGCCGACGGCGTGCACGCGGCTCTCCGGGCTCGAGCCGCTCATCGTCCGCCCCGACAGCAACTTCCAGATGATCGGCGAGCGGACGAACGTCACCGGCTCGAAGCGGTTCGCGCGCCTGATCAAGGACGACAACTACGCCGAGGCGGCCGCACGTCGCGCTCGAGCAGGTGCGCGGCGGCGCGAACATCGATCGACGTCAACATGGACGAGGGCATGCTCGACTCCGAGCGGGCGATGACGACGTTCCTGAACTACATCGCGACCGAGCCGGAGATCGCGCGCGTGCCGATCATGATCGACAGCTCGAAGTGGTCGGTCATCGAGGCCGGCCTCAAGTGCGTGCAGGGCAAGGCGTCGTCAATTCGATCACCCTGAAGGAAGGCGAAGCCGACTTCCTGCGACAAGGCGCGGCTCGTCCGCCGCTACGGCGCCGCGGTCGTCGTGATGGCGTTCGACGAGCAGGGCCAGGCCGACACGATCGAGCGCAAGGTCGCGATCTGCCAGCGCGCGTACCGGCTGCTGACCGGAGCAGGCCGGCTTCGATCCGTCGGACATCATCTTCGACCCGAACATCCTCGCGATCGCCACCGGCCTCGAGGAGCACAACGACTACGCGATCAACTTCATCGAGGCGACGCGCCTCATCAAGGCCACCTGTCCCGGGCGTCAAGATCAGCGGCGGCATCAGCAACCTGTCGTTCTCCTTCCGCGGCAACGACGTCGGTCCGCGAGGCGATCCACTCGGCGTTCCTGTACCACGCGATCAAGGCCGGCCTCGACATGGGCATCGTCAACGCCGGCCAGCTGGCGGTCTACGAGGACATCCCGACGGACCTGCTCGAGCACGTCGAGGACGTCATCTTCAACCGCCGGCCGGACGCGACCGAGCGGCTGGTGCACGTTCGCCGAGCAGGTGAAGGGCGCCGGCACGGAAGCGCGAGATCGACCTCGGCGTGGCGCGATGCAGCCCGTCGAGGCGCGGCTCGCCGCACGCGCTCGTGCACGGCGTCGTCGACTTCATCGAAGCGGACGCCGAGGAAGCGCGCCAGAAGCTGGCCCGCCCGCTCGACGTCATCGAAGGGCCGCTGATGGACGGCATGAAGATCGTCGGCGACCTGTTCGGCGCCGGCAAGATGTTCCTGCCGCAGGTCGTGAAGAGCGCGCGCGCGATGAAACGCGCGGTCGCGTACCTCGAGCCGTTCATGGAGGAAGAGAAGCGCGCGGCCGGCGACGCTGGGCCAGCCGCAGGGCCGCGTGCTGCTCGCCACGGTGAAGGGCGACGTGCACGACATCGGCAAGAACATCGTCGGCGTCGTGCTCGGCTGCAACAACTACGAGGTGATCGACCTCGGCGTGATGGTGTCGTGCGATCGGATCCTGCAGAGGCCGCCAAGACGAAGGCCGACCTCATCGGCCTGAGCGGCCTCATCACGCCGTCGCTCGACGAGATGGTGTTCGTCGCGAAGGAGATGGAGCGGCGCGGCAGCTGACGACGCCGCTGCTCATCGGCGGCGCGACGACGAGCCGCCAGCACACGGCGGTGAAGATCGCGCCGGAGTACAGCGGGCCCGACGGTCCACGTGCTCGACGCCTCGCGCGCCGTGGACGTCGTGTCCCGAGCCTGCTGAGCGACCAGCAGCGCGACGCGTTCATCGCGACCGTCGCCCGGGACCAGGAGGCCGTGCGCGAGAAGTACGGCGCGCGCAAGCAGAAAGTCGCTGCTGCCGCTCGCCGACGCGCGCGCGAATCATCTGCGTCACCGACTGGGATCACACTCGAGCTGCCGGCGCCGTCGTTCGTCGGCCGCCGGGTCGTCGAGCCGGCGCTCGAGGAGCTCGTGCCGTTCATCGACTGGACGTTCTTCTTCGCGGCGTGGGAGCTGAAGGGCCGGTTCCCGGCCATCCTCGATCACCCGGAGTACGGCGCGGCCGCGCGCGAGCTGTACGAGCACGCGCAGACGCTGCTCGAGCGGATCGTGCAGGAGAAGCGGCTGACCGCGCGCGGCGTCTACGGCTTCTGGCCCGCCAACGCCGATCGGCGACGACATCGTCGTCTACAAGGACGACGCGAGGCGCGTGGAGCTGGCGCGCTTCCACATGCTGCGGCAGCAGGAGCCGATCGCCGACGGCCGGCCGAATCGGTCGCTGGCCGACTTCGTCGCGCCGCGCGAGTCGATGGTGCCCGACTACCTCGGGCGCGTTCGCCGTCACCGCGGGCATTGGCGCCGACGAGCTCGTCGCGCGAGTACGAGGCGCAGCACGACGACTACAGCGCCATCATCGTCAAGGCGCTGGCCGACCGCCTCGCCGAGGCGTTCGCCGAGTACCTGCACGCGCAGGCGCGCGCGCGACTGGGGCTACGGCAATGTGCGAGCGCTCTGAGCCACGAGGACTTGATCGGCGAGAAGTACCGCGGCATCCGGCCGGCGTTCGGCTATCCGGCCTGTCCCGATCACAGCGAGAAGGCCACGCTGTTCGGGCTGCTCGACGCGCCGGCTGTCGGCATCACGCTGACCGAGTCGTTCGCGATGCTGCCGCCGGCCTCGGTGAGCGGCCTGTACTTCAGCCACCCGCAGGCGAAGTACTTCAACGTCGGCCGGATCGGACGCGATCAGCTCGAGGACTACGCGCGCGCAAGGGCGTGCCGATCGAGCAGGCCGAGAAGTGGCTCGGCCCGAATCTCGGGTAATGCCGGCCTTGAAGCACGTCGCCGCGTGGTCGTCGGCCATGCCGACGGCCTGCATGAACGCGTAGCAGATCGTCGATCCGACGAACGTGAATCCGCGGCGCTTGAGGTCGCGGCTCATCGTGTCCGACTCCAGCGTCGTGGCCGGCACCTCTCGCGAACCGCGGCGCCGACGGACGATCGGCCGGCCGCCGACGAACTGCCAGATGTAGGCGTCGAACGATCCGAATTCGCGCTGCACGTCGAGAAACGCGCGGGCGTTGCGGATGGTCCCGTCGATCTTCAGGCGGTTCCGGACGATGCCGGTGTTGCGGAGCAGCGCGCGCCGTTTCGCGGCGTCGTAGCGCGCGACGGCCGCCGGATTGAAGCGGCTGAAAGCCCGCTGGTAGGCGCCGCGCTTGCGCAGGATCGTGCTCCAGCTGAGACCGGCCTGCGCGCCCTCGAGGATCAGCATCTCGAACAGGTGGCGATCGTCGTGCGACGGCACGCCCCACTCGTCGTCGTGGTACCGGATCATGTCCGGGTCGGTGCCCGCCCAGCGGCAGCGCGTGCGCGTCATCGCGTGCGGGTCGCCACGCTACTTGAGCGACTTCTCGCGGATCGCACGGAACTCGTTGCCCGGCTTCCACTCCGGGAACGTGGCCGCGTTGGCGACGCGGTAGCCGACGGCGAAGAACAGCTTGCCGTCCTCGGCCGCGCCCGACAGATCCCACCACGGCTGCACCTCGTCCGTCGGCTGGTGGTAGAACTTCTCGGTCCACTCGTCGCGCTTCTGCTTGCCGTAGCTCGGCGGGCTTGCCGATGAAGTCCACGCCGGAGTCGGGATCGAGCGCCGGGCACGCCGACCTTCGCGAAGTTGAAGTGATCCGACCGGTAGTAGAAGCCCTTTTCCGGCTCGGAGTCCGGCGTCAGCGTGCGGCCCTGCTCGGCCGCCGCGTCCCGCGGCGTAGTCGTCGAGGTCCGACGCGCCCAGGCCGATGATCGTGATGTCCTTCGTTCGTCCCCACACGTTGATCTCGTCCATGTTGATGTTCGCGAGCGTCTTCGCCAGCGGATAGAGCGGGAATTTCGCGTAGTACTCCGATCCGAGCAGCCCCTGCTCCTCGGCCGTCACCGCGACGAACAGGATCGACCGCTTCGGCGGCGGCTGCACCTTCTTGAACTCGCGCGCGATCTCGAGGACCATCGCCGTGCCGCTCGCGTTGTCGCGCGCGCCGTTGTAGATCTTGTCGCCGTTCACCGGCGTCGCCATCGCCGAAGTGGTCCCAGTGCGCCGTGTAGACGACGTACTCGTCCTTCAGCTGCGGGTCGCTGCCCGGAGATCTTCGCGACGACGTTCTGCGAGTCGATCGTCCGCAGCGTCTTCTCGAACGTCATCGAGCGCCGTCAGGCCGAGCGGCGACCGGCTTGAAGTCGCGCGTCGCCGCCTGCGCCTTCAGCGTGTCGAAGTCCTGGCCGGCCATCTTGAAGCAGCGCCTTCGCCGGCGTCGAGCGAGATCCAGCCCTCGATCGCCGCGCGCCCCATGTTCTTGTCGGGCGTCACCAGGTCGAACTGCTCGCCGCCGAAGCCCTGCACGACGTTGAAGCCGTAGCCGGCCGGCCCGGTCTCGTGGACGATGAGCACGGCCGCCGCGCCCTTCTCGGCGCGCCTTCTCGTACTTGTAGGTCCAGCGGCCGTAGTAGGTCATCGCCTTGCCGCCGAACGTCTTCGGATCGAGCGCCGACGGATCGTTCGGATCGGGCACCGGCGGATCGTTGACGAGCATGACGATCGTCTTGCCCTTGACGTCCACGCCCTTGTAGTCGTCCCAGTTGAACTCCGGCGCCTGCACGCCGTAGCCGACGAACACGACGCCGGAGTCCTGTCGAGCGCGATCGAGTCCGTCACGCGCTGGCTGAACGCCACGACCTCGTCGTGCCGCCTGAGCGTCAGCGACGCCGCCGCCCCGCTTCGTGAACACGAGGGGCGACTGCGCGCCGGCCGTGATGCCGACGAGCGGCACCTTCTGCGTCCAGGTGCCGTCCGGGTTGCCCGGCTCCAGGCCCGCCGCCTTGAACTGATCGATCAGGTACTGGACGGTGAGCTCCTCGCCGTTCGTGCCCGGCGCGCCGCCCGCCGAACTCGTCCGACGACAGCTTCTTCGTGTCCGCCAGCACCGCGGCCGTATCGATGTCCGGCATCTGCGCCAACGTCAGCGGCCTGGCGGGTTCCGAGGAACATGCAGCGGTCAGCAACAACGCGCACGGCACGGCGATTCTGCGGATCAACATGGCGTCACTCTACCTCTCTGAGTCGCGCGGCGAGAACGTTCACCAGCTGCACCATGGACATCAGGCCGAGGCCCTTGCCCATGGAGATGTTCTGGCGGAACACCTGCTCCACGATGTCCGGATTCACGGCGATCTGATCGGGCGGCAGGCCCGAGAGCGATCGATCGAGGATCGCCGCGAGCGCCCTCGCCGACACGCCCGACGGATTCTCGACGGCGAAGTAGAGCTTCGCCGTGTCGTCGGGCTGCCGCTCCACCCACGCGTACGCCTCCGACTCGCAGTGCGGCACCAGGTGGTCCACGGGAAACGGCCGCGTGGCCACCGACGCCGGCACCTCCCTGAACTGGTCGGCGTAGCCGAGCAGCAGGTTGATGCGATCGGCCTGGTCGGTGAACATCGCGAACGTGTCCAGGACCTCCTGCAGTCTTTCGGGAACAGCCATGAGCGCGCTACTTCTCGATCGGCAGCCCGACGGAGTTGCCCCACTCGGTCCACGAGCCGTCGTAGTTGCGGACGTTCTTGAAGCCGAGCAGGTACTTCAGCACGAACCAGGTGTGGCTGCTGCGCTCGCCGATGCGGCAGTACGCGATCGTCGGCTTCTGCTTGCTGCAGCCGTGTTCGTCTTCACGTAGAGCTCGTTGAGCTCCGCGGCGTCCTTGAACGTGCCGTCGTCGGGGTTGATGGCGCGCGCCCAGGGGATGCTCTTCGCGCCCGGGATGTGGCCGCCGCGCAGCGCGCCCTCGTTCGGATAGTCGGGCATGTGCATGCGCGTGCCGGTGTACTCCTCGGGGCTGCGCACGTCGACGAGCTGGCCCTTGCGCCTTGACGTGGGCGAGCACCTGCGTCGCGGAACGCGCGGATCGGCGCGTCCTTGCGCTCCTTCGCCTTGTACTTCGCCGGCGTGATTGCGGGCGCTCGCGCGTCAGCGCGCGGCCTTCCTTCATCCACTTCACGCGGCCGCCGTCCATGACCTTCGCGTTGGTGTGGCCGAAGAGCTGGAACACCCAGAAGGCGTAGCAGGCCCACCAGTTGTTCTTGTCGCCGTAGAAGACGACGGTCGTCTTCGGCGTGGCGCCGATGCGCGACATCAGGGCCTCGAAGCCCCTGCGCGTGATGTAGTCGCGCCGGATCGGGTCGTTCAGATCCGCCGTCCAGTCCACCTGGACGGCGCCGGGAATGTGGCCGGATGAGTAGAGCAGTGCGTCCTCGTTCGATTCGACGATGCGCACGCCGGGATCGTTCAGATGTGAGGCGACCCAGTCGGTCGACACGAGCACACTGGCGTTGACGTAACCGCGAGCCGAAATCTCAGTCATAGCCACATTATTGTTGATTCCGTCCCGTTCTCGCCAAGGAGCTCTCATGCGTCTCGTCGACCATCCGGACGCCGACTCGGTGCCGACTCGGTGTTGCCGACTCGGTTGACAGGCTCGGCAACCTCGACCACTATCGCGACAGCACGCGCCGGCGTTCGGCGGCCTGAACGAGCAGCTCGACTGGGCATGCGGTCGCGCGGAGGTTGGACGGAATGATCAGAGCGTTCGTGGCCGTGCTGCTGCTGGCGGGGCAGGCGGCGTCCGCGCCTGCCTTCTTCCAGAACACACTGCCGCTCGACCAGATGCGCGGCAAGCAGGCGGTCGTGCGCACGAGCGCTGGCAACTTCGTCATCGCGCTGCTGCCCGACGTCGCGCCCAATCACGTCGGCTATTTCATCAAGCTCGCCCGTGACGGCGCGTACAACGGCACGATCTTCCACCGCGTGATCCGCTACGGCATCATCCAGGGCGGCGATCCGCTCTCGAAGGATCCCGCCAAGAGCGCGCTCTACGGCACGGGTGGGCTCGGCGTGCTCAAGGCCGAATTCAACAGCGAGAAGCACGTCGCCGGCACCGTGTCGGCCGTGCTCGCGCCCGGCAAGCGCGACAGCGCCGGCGCGCAGTTCTTCATCTGCGCTACCGACCAGCCGGCGTTGGACGGCCAGTACACCGTGTTCGGCCGGGTCGTGGACGGACTCGACGTCGTCCAGCAGATCTCCGCCGTCGACGCCGACGCGAACGGCCGGCCGACGACGCGAGTCGTGATCGAGGACGTGACGATTCGCGACACGCCGCCCGAGCCGTTCGTCCACGACAGCGCCGCGGACCTCGCGCGGTACCACGTCCAGCTCGAGACGACGAAGGGGCCGATCGAGCTGGAGATGCTGGCCGACCGCGCGCCCGAGACCGTGCGCAGCTTCTTGCGCATGACCGATGCGGGTGTCTACGACGGCGTCGGCATCCACCGCGTGGTGCCGAACTTCGTGATTCAGACCGGCGCGCTCGCGTTTCGCGACAAGCCGCTCACCCTGAAGCAGCAGAAGCTCGTCCACAACCTGCCGCCGGAGTTCAGCGAGACGCCGAACGTCCCCGGGCTCGTCTCGATGGCCCGGGGCGATGACCCCGGCAGCGGCTCGACGTCGTTCTTCATCTGCATCGGCGAGTGCCACTCGCTCGACGCCAAGTACACCGCGTTCGCACGCGTCGTCTCGGGAATGGACACCGTAAACGCCATCGCCGCCGTGCCCGTGGACGGCGAGACGCCGAAAGCGCCGCTCGTCCTCACACGCGCGACCGTCGTGAAGTAGCCCGGCCGGTCACTCGTTCCTGAGCGTCTTCACCGGATCGACGCGCATCGCGCGCGCCGCCGGACTCCACACGGCGACCAGGGCGACGACGAGCAGGATTGCCGTCACGACGATGAACGTCCGCGTGTCGTTCGGCGTGATGTTGTAGAGGAACGACGCCGTGCCCTGGGCGAGGACGAAGGCCAGGCCGAGCCCGACGGCGATTCCGGCGACCGTCACTTTCAATCCGTCGCCAATCACCATGCGGCGAATCGCGGACGGCGCGGCGCCGAGCGCCAGGCGCACGCCGATCTCGCGCTGCCGCTGGCCGACCGAGTACGAGATCACGCCGTAGAGGCCGGCAGCCGCCAGCGCGAGCGCCAGCAGCGCGAAACCCAGGAACAAGCCCGTCAGAATGGCGTCGTCGGCCAGGACGTCCTGCACCATCTTGGTCAGCGTCACCGGCTCGGAAATGGCGACGTCCGGGTTCATCTGGCGCATGACCGCTTGTGCGGCCTGCGCGCGGGCCGCCGGGTCGGCCGACCGGACGACGAACGTCATTGTCGGGAGTGCCGCCTGATCGAACGGCACCCAGATTTGCGGGCTCGTCTTGATGGCCTCCGAGTTCTTCGTGTCCGCGACGACGCCGACGATGGTCACCGTGCGATCGGCGGTGCCGCGTCCGTGCAGCGTGACGGTGCGCCCGACCGCCGTCGTCACGTCATCGAAGTACTTCTCCGCCGTCATTCGGGAGACGATGGCCACGGCCGGCGCGTTCGCGACGTCGGTCGCGGTAAACGCCCGGCCGGCCAGCAGCGGAATGCCGGCGGCGCGAAACACCTCCGGCGACGCGGCAAACCACGCCGCCCAGGGCCGATCGGCCTCCGTCGCGCCGTCGTGAAGCGTGCCGGTGAGCGAGCGGACCACGTCTCCCGTGAACACGGGCATCTGACTCACGACCGCCGCCGCGTCCACGCCGGGGATCGCGTCGAGCCGGGCGATGGCCTCCTGCGCGAACTGCGCGTGCGCCGTGGCATCGCGATACTGATTCGGCGGCAGCGACACGTTGAAGCACAGGACGTGCTTCACGTCCAGCCCGATGTGAACCTCGTGGATGTTCTGCATCGTCTGGACGACGAGACCGGACACGACGAGGAGCGAGAGGGCGAGCGCGACCTGGGACCCCACGAGCAGATTGCGCTGCCACCGCGCGCGGGGCCCGCCGCTCGATCGCCCGCCGCGCAGCGTTTCGGCGGTGGCGGTGCGACTGGCGCCGACGGCGGGCCACAGGCTGAAGACAAACGGCGTGAGCACGGACAGCAGGATCGCGAACGTCAGCACGTACCCATCGATGCCCACCTGCTTCAAGTACGGATCGACGTCCGTGGCGGTGGCGTTGATCACGCGCAGTCCCGCGCGCGCAATGCCGAGGCCGGCCAGGCCACCAACCAGGCTGAGCAGCAGATTTTCGAAGAGGAGCGGCCGCACCACCTGGAGCCGCGACGCGCCCAGCGCCAATCGGACGGCGAAATCATGCCGGCGCGACACGACGCGCGCCAGGACGAGATTGGCCAGGTTGGCGCAGGCAATCAGCAGCACGAAGGTCACGACGACGCCGAGCAGCAGGATCAGGACCCAGGTGTTGGTGCCGACGATCGCCTGCTTTGTCGAGACGACGCTTGCGTCCCAGTTGAGATTCGTGCCGGGATGCTCGGCGGCCATTCGCGCCGCGATGCCGTGGATCTCGGCGTCCGCCGATGCGAGCGTCGCGCCGGGCGCGAGCCTGCCGATGACGCGCACGTTGCGCTGGTCGCGCGGCAGCGACGCATCGAGGGACAGCGGGACCCAGAAATCGATGCTGACGAGGCTGCCCATTTCGATTTCCGGCTCCATCACGCCGACAATCGTGATCGGCTGACCGTCGAGCATGAACGTCTGGCCGAGCACGCGGGGATCGCCCTGGAAGCTCTTCTGCCAATAGCGGTGACTGAGCACGCCGGCGAGCGGATGGCCGACCGCGTCCTCGCCGGGCTGCAGGAGACGGCCGATGATCGGATGCAAGCCCCCAGAGATCGCCGAAATTCGCGGTGACGCGCATCAGCTGCACGTGCTGCGCGTCGCCGTGGCCGGTCAGCGTGCCGGCGCTGTCTTCCATGCCGCCGATCATCTCGAACTGTTGCGCGCTCGCGCGAAAGTCGAGCAGCTCGGGGACGGAGGACGTGCCGCGCTCCACGCCGCTCGGCTTGTTCTTCTCCCAGATCCATCCGAGGGTGTCGGCGTGTTTGATGGGCAGCGGACGAATCGCGAGCGGACTGGCGATGCTGAAGAGCAGCGTGTTGGCGCCGATGGCGAGCGCCAGTGTCGCAATGGCGATGGCGCTGTACCCGGGGGTCTTGATGGCGCCTCGTGCCGCCTGCTTCAGCTCGTTCCAGATCGTGGACATCTCGAGGCTCCTTCGAGGCTGGGGCCGGCGCGCCTGCCGGCCGAGCCTGTGCGCGTGGATGGCCGTTCTCACTGCCTGGCTCCAGTAATTGCGCCAGGCGGTCACGCGGCCGCGTGTCTGCAGCAGATGGCTGAACTGCTCCTCGAGATCGCCGAGAAGAAACTCGCGTGCCTGCTCCGGCACGGCGGCGACGACGACCCAGCGCGCAAGGCGGGGCGGCAGCATTTGGGCGCCTAGAGTTTCAGCTCCGACTCCAGGCCGTCCGTCATGCGTCGCAGCGCGCCGAGCGACTGACGGAGGGCGCGCTGCCCGTGGCCGTTCAGCCGGTAAAACTTCTTCCGGCGCCCGCCGCGTTCGGCGGTCGGCGCGCCGACGGCGCTGGCCACCAGGCCCTTCAGCTCGAGTCGTTCCAGCGTCTTGTAGACCGCGCCGAGCGAGACGTCGCGACCCGTCCGCTCGGCGATCTCGGCGGTGATCGGCACGCCGTAGGCCTGATCGCCGTGGCGCGCCAGCGCCAGCAACACGAGCTGCTCGAATTCGCCGAGGACGAGGTCCGCCATCCGCATATTCTAGACGATGTCTAAGAAATGAAAGTTCCGGGCGTCCTGGCCAGGGTGGCGAGGGCGCCAATGCTCGCGGAGTGAGAAGAAGAGACCGTGAAGAATTGACGTGGTCCCAAGTGCGAGGACCGGAAACGTGCGATTTCTGCCGGAAATCAGCCAAAAACTGACGGTACGCGGGTTGCAGTGGAGAGGGGGCGAAGCCACCCTTGAAGGGGTCAGTCATGATCGCCCGCCGTCCGCTGTTCACCGGTTTTGGCCTGATCGTCGTTGTCGGCCTCGTCGCCGCGTCGCCCGTTCGCGCCGCCGGTCCGCAGCGGATCACGGCCGCGACGAATCTGACGCTGCGTCAGACGCCGAGCGCGGACGCAGCGGTGCTGGCGTTCCTGCCGATCGGCACCGAAGTGACCGACGCCACGGTGGCGGACCTCGACAAGACGTGGATCCACGTGCGGCTTGCGGACAATCGCGAGGGTTGGCTGCTCGGCAATCTCACGCGCGTCGTGGAGCCCGGGCGCCGCACGTCGACGATCGAGGCGATCATCCTCGATCGGCTGGGCCGGCGTGGCGATGGGCCATCGGCGACGATCGAAGTCGCCGACTTCATCGAGCGAGAGCTGCCGGGCGTGACCGATGCGCAAGCCGCGGCGCGATTCGATCTCTACCGGCTGCGCGCGGTGGCGACCGTGCTCGCGACGATTCGGCTCAACCTCGGCAAGCACGATCCGTATCTGTCGTGGCTGGATCGACACAAGGATCTGATCGCTTATGACGAGCCTGGGGGCCGTTGGCTGCTCTCGAACGCGGCGGTCTGGCAGATCCACGACCAGCACGCGGATACCGCCGCCGCCGACGAGATTGCGTGGTTGGCCGCGAAGACCGGCCTGCCCGGCGAGTGCACGGGATCGCTCGTCTGTTACGTCGAGGCGCTGAACAAGCTCGACGGCGAGTACCTGCGACGCCATCCGACGGGTCGGCACGTCGACGAGGCGGCCGCGAAAATCAAGGAAGTCGCCGACCAGCTCGCCGCGGCGCCGCGCGCCCAGTCGCTCTATGTCTTCGACCGGACGCGTGACTGCGCCGCCCTCACGCACGCCGCGGACGGACTCGGTGCCGCGGTCAGTGGCGCCGCGGTCGCGAAGAGCGGCAAGGCCGACGCGACGCAGAGCCTGGCCGCGCTTCGTTCGACCTGCCCGGTAAAGCCGCCGGCCGGGCGGCGATAGCCCCAGACTCAGAATAGCCGCGCTTTATCGGGTCCATCGCTGTCGTTGTTCCGTAATCCGCTGATGTTGAACACGCCCGCGCCGAGCAGGCGCACGGGCCGCGCGTGCGCCTCGGTCTTGTCGAGCAGCGCGACGGCGCGCCGCGCGATATCGTCGGCGTCGCTCGTCGGCGCCCGCGTGTCGCTGCGCGTGATCGTCGTGAAGTCGCTGTAGCGGACCTTGATCGTGACCGTGCGCGCGAGCAGTCCGCGCTTGCGCAGCCACACCGCGTTCTCGCGCGCCATCGCGTCGATCTCCTCGCGAATCTTCTCGAGGTCGCGCAGATCGTGCGAGTACGTGCACTCGCTACGATGAGGACTTGGACGGCCGGTTGGGCTCGACAGGGCGGTCGTCCTCCCCGTGGGCGAGCTTGATCAGCCAGTCGGCCCAGCTGCCGACGGCGGCGCGCAGCACCGTGGAATCCGCCGCGCGCACGTCGACCAGCTTGTCGATGCCGCGCTCGCGCAGTCGCGTCGCCGTGACCGGGCCCACGCCCCACAACGCGTCCACCGGCAGCCGCTGGAGGAACGACTCGACGCGCTCGGGCGCGATCACCGTCAGGCCGTCCGGCTTGCGCCAGGCCGACGCGATCTTCGCCAGGAACTTGTTGGGCGCGACGCCGGCGGACGCGGTCAGCCGCGTCTGCTCGCGAATCAGCGCCTTGATGCGCCTCGCGACGTTCACGCCCAGCGGCTCGCCCCACGCGTTTTCGGTGACGTCCAGATACGCTTCGTCGAGCGACAGCGGCTCGACCAGCGGCGTGACCGAGCGGTAGATCGCGAAGACCTGCTGCGACACCGCACGATACTTCGCGAAATCCGGCGGGACGATGACCAGTGCGGGAGCAGAGCCGGACCGCGCGGGACATCGGCATGGCGGATCGCACGCCGAACTGCCGCGCCTCGTAGCTGGCCGCCGCGACCACGCCGCGCGACTCCGGGCGGCCGCCAACGGCTACGGGCCGGCCCGCGCAGCTCCGGCCGGTCCCGCTGCTCGACCGACGCGTAGAACGCGTCCATGTCCACGTGAAGAATGCGGCGCGTCATGCGGCGGGCGCTACGCAGCGCCCGGTCGGGCGCCGGCAGTATGATCGCACGTATGCGGCTTGTGATCCGGTCCCTGCCCCTGCTCTGCCTCCCCGTGGTCCTCGTTGCGGCCCAGACCCGTGGCGGTCGCGACGCAAGCGCCGGCCGCGCGATCGCCCGTCGCGCTGCCCGAGGAACATCATCTCAAGAATCTGAAGCAGCTCACCGACGGCGGCGAAAACGCCGAGGCGTACTTCTCGTTCGACGGCACCCGGCTCAGCTTTCAGAGCACGCGCGGCAGCCACCGCTGCGATCAGATCTACACGATGAAGATCGACGGCTCCGACCTGCGCCTGATCAGCGGCGACAAGGGCCGCACGACGTGCAGCTTCTACTATCCGGACGGCAAGCACTTGATCTACGCGTCCACGCACCTGGCCGGGGACGCCTGTCCGCCGCCGCCGAGCATGGCCAACGGCTACGTGTGGGCGGTCTACGACAGCTACGACATCTTTCGCACGGATCCCGACGGCATCGAATCCCGTGCGGCTGACGAACACGCCGGGCTACGACGCGGAAGCGACGATCGCGAGGGACGGCCGCGTCGTGTTCACGAGCGTGCGCGACGGCGACATGGAGATCTACTCGATGAACGGCGACGGCTCGGACGTGCGGCGCCTGACGAACCTGCCCGGGCCCGACGGCGGCGCCGTTCTTCTCGCCCGACGGATCGCAGATCGTCTTCCGCGGCCACCATCCATCGCCCGGCGCGGAGCTCGACGACTACTTCAAGCTGTTGAAGGAGGCGTTGTGGCGGCCGACGTCGCTGGAGATCTTCGTGATGAATCGCGACGGCAGCAACCTCCGGCAGGTGACGCATTTCGGCAAAGCCAACTGGGCGCCGTACTGGACGCCCGACGGCAAGCAGCATCATCTTCGCGTCGAACATGAAGGATCCGGCGCAGCGGAATTTCGATCTCTTCCTCGTCAACCTGGACGGAACAGGGCTGGAGCAGGTCACGTATAACCAGTCATTCGACGGTTTTCCGATGTTCTCCCCGGACGGGAAGAAGCTCGTGTTCGCGTCGAATCGTCACGATGCCAACGGCACCGACACGAACATCTTCGTGGCCGACTGGCAGAATTGAGGCGCCCATGGAACCGACGGCTGTGACCATTCGACCGGAAGAGCGCGGCATGGCCGCGATCACGCACCTCTCAGGGCTCGCCGGCTATGTCATTCCGTTTGGCGGCGTGCTCGTGCCGATCATCATCTGGCTCGTGAAGAAGGACTCGCCGGTGATCTCCACGATCGCGAAGCAGGCGGTCCTCCTCAATCTCGTGGTGTTCCTGCTCTTCTGCACGTCGGCCGTGCTGTGGATCACGCTGATCCTCATCCCGCTCGTGATCGTGTTCTGGATCGTGCTCGGCCTCGCCGCCATCGCCCTGCCCGTCGTCGGCGCGATCAAGGCGAGCGATGGCGCGTATTATCGCTACCCGGTCATCGGTCTCGTGCCGCAGCCCGAGCTCAGCACCGTGTAGAAACACCGGGCACCCGCACCAAGCACCTCGCACTCGGCACCCTGCACCCTTAGTCCGCCTTGAGCGCCTTGACCGGATCGACGCGCATGGCGCGGCGAGCGGGCCACCAGCTTGCCGCGACCGTCACGACGAGCAGCGTCGCGATGACCGCGGCGAACGTCGTCGGGTCGCCGGGCGTAACGCCGAAGAGCTGAGCCGAGAGCCCGCGCGCGGTCCACAGCGCCAGCCCGCCGCCGACCAGGCACCCGGCCAGCGCCGGCACCAGGGAGTCGCGCAGGACGAGCGCGCGCACGCGGCCCGGCGCCGCGCCGAGCGCCATGCGGATTCCGATCTCGCGCGTGCGCTGCGCGACCAGCACCGACAGGACGGCAAAGGTGCCGAACGCGGCAAGTGCCAGGCCCAGCGCGCCGAAGACCGTCGCGCACACGACGCCAAAGCGCGGGCGTGCCAGTTGATGGTCGATGAATCCGCTCGCCGGTCCCAGCCCGACCATCGCCAGCCGCGGATCGAGGTCGCGCACGATCTCGCGCGCCGCCGTCGAGAGCGACGACGGATCTCCCGCCGTCCGCGTCACCACGGTCATCGTCGTCCAGGCGTTCGCCTGGTAGGGCTGAAAGACTTCCGGGCTCGGCGGGCGCGTGAGCATCTCGTGCCGGAGATCACCGACGACGCCCACGACCGTCAGCCACTTCACTTTGTCAGGCGAATCTGCGAGCTCGCCGAAGCGGACGCGCCGGCCGATCGGGTCGGCGCTTGCCCACATTGCACGCGCGGCACGCTCGTTGATGACCAGTGCGTCGGCGTCAGCCGCGGCAGTCGTGAAGAGCCGCCCGCGTTTGAGCGGGATGCCGAGCGCCGAGAAGTATCCCGCGCTGGCCGCCCGAAACCCCATGCCCAGCTGCGATGGCGTCCCGTCTTCGCGATCGAACACGAACGATCCGCCGGTGTTGTTCAGACCGCCCAGGGGAAGGCTGCTGACGATGCCCGCGCTTTGCGCTCCGGGCAGTGCGGCGAGGCGCGTCGTCAGGACGTCGAAGAACGCCGCTCGCGCCTGGCTGTCGCTGTACGCGTCGCCGCCGAGGGTCAGGCGGAATTGTAGTGCGTGGGCGGCGTCGAAGCCGGGATCGACGCGCTGCTCGCGGATCAGCGTCTGCGTGAGCAGCGCCGCGCCGACGAGCAGCGGCAATGCCAGCGCCATTTCGCCGGCGACGAGCCACATGCGCGCGCGCGAGACCTCGAGTCCGGTCGATCCGCGCATGTCGCTCAGGCTGCTCGAGAAGCGCGTCCGCGAGACGCGCCACGCCGGCAGCACGCCGCAGATCGCTCCGGTCACCATGGACAGTGCGACCGCGAACGCGACGACGGTCGCGTCGATCCGCGTGTCAGCAATTCCGGGGGCGTCGATCGTGCCGTAGGCGAGGACGAGTCGAATGCCGATTTCCGCCAGCGCCAGGCCGATTGCACCGCCAAGGAGCCCGATGGCGACGCTTTCGAGGATGAGTTGCGCCATCAGACGAGCGCCGCTCGCGCCGAGGGCCGATCGAATCGCCAGCTCGCCGCGGCGCCGGCTCGCACGCGCCAGCAGCAGGTTCACGATGTTGGCGACCGCCAGCGACAGCACGAGCACGAGCGCGCCGAAGAACATCCACAGCAGCGGGCGGGTGTCGCCGACCAGTTCGTCGTGCAGCGACGCGACCACGACCGACGCCGTGTTGGTCGTCGGATACGCGTTCATCAGCGTCCGCCCGATCTGGTCCATCTCGGCCCGCGCGCTCGCGACGGTCGCGCCGTTCGCCAGCCGCCCGATCACGCGCAGGTAGTGGTTGCCGTGCGCCGTTCTCATCTGATCGTTGACGGCCAGCGGCGACCAGTACTCCGCCGTTTCGTTCCAGAACGGCTCGGGGTGCACGAAGCCGGACCCGATGACGCCGACGATACGGCGGGTGCGGCCGCCCAGCGTGAGCGTTGTCCCCAGAATCGCCGGATCGCCGTGAAAGCGCTGCTGCCACAGCCGGTACGAAATGACGATGGGACGGCCCGCGTCGATGGCGACCGTCTCGTCGCCCGCCTCGATGCCGCGGCCGAGTGACATCGGCGGGTGCAGCACCTGGAAGAACTCGGGCGAGACGACCGAGCCGCCGATTTCCTCCGGGTCGCCCGCGCCAGTGAGCGTGCCGAACGAGATGTTGTAGGTGGCGAGCGACTCGAAGCTGTGGGCCCTGGCCTTCCAGTCGAGGTAATCGGCGTAGGAGTTCACGCCGCCCGTGCCGTCGGGGTTGCGCCCGGTCCAAAGCATGACGATGCGGTCCGGCTGCACGTACGGCAGCGGCCGCAGCAGCACGCTCTGGACGACCGCGAACAGGGCGGTGTTGAAACCGAGGCCGACGGCGAGCATCAGCGCGACGGCCAGCGTGAACCCGGGCCGCCGCCAGAGCCCGCGCAGACCGGTGACGAAATCGGCGGCAAGTCCCGACATGATTCCTCCCGAGGGCGAGTGGATTCGACGCGCGTCGCGCCGCTCCGCCGATGCGTGCTGGGCGATGTCGGCGACGGTCCGCAGCCAGAGCGCGCCGACGGCCAGCCGTCCCCGGCGGTGCGCAGCGCGCCAGCGATCCGCAAACAGGTCGGCGAGGTCGTCGCCGAACCGATCGCGAAACCGGCGCGGATAGGCGCGCAGGAACAGGCGATAGACCGTCAGCGCGCGCGGAGCCATCGCTTCGTCCGCGCCTCGGCCACGACGGCCTCGAGTCGTTGCGTCTCGGCCACCGCCACGCGGCGGCCCAATGCGGTGAGCCGGTAGTACCGCCGGCGCTCGTCGTCCAGATCCTGGGCCGGCCGGCGTTCGGATTCCTCGATCAGCCCGTCGTCGAGCATCGCGCGCAGGGACCGGTACAGGTTGCCCGGCTCGAGGCGCATCCTCGCGGACGTGCGGGCCGCGATGTCCAGCGTGATGCCGTAGCCGTGGCGCTCGCCGTCGGCCAGCGACAGCAGGACCTGGAACGCGACGGGCTTGAGAGGGAGCAGGCGATCGACGTCGTGGGCAGCAGGCATATGAAACCAGCGGACTCGCGCGGGCCACGCTTTCCGGGATTGGACGGGCGCGCCGGCTCTGAGGTTGGTTTAATTCTAATCAAATTGATTAGAGTCGAGCGGACGCGGGCGCTCGCCTGGCGATCCGACTTGGAAATTTTCTCGCCACCTGGCCGCGAATCGGCGAGAATGCCGCCGGATCTCGCGTCAGGAGAAAGACATGCCGACCGGGCTGCGCAGCGCCGTCCGCAGTCTTCGTGCCTCCCCGGGCACGACGACGCTCATCATCCTGTTGCTGGTCATCTCCCTTGCCGCAGGCATCGTGACGTTTTCCGTCGTCGATCACGTGGTGCTGCGTCCGTTGCCCTTCCCCGACGACGGGCGGCTGTTCACGATCGGGCAGTCGACGACGGACCACCCGGAGCCGGGATTCGTCGCGCCGCAGGACTACCTCGCGTGGGTCGTGCGCCTGGCGGACCAGTCCGACACGGCGACCATTGGCGGCGCGGTTCCGTTGCGACTGACGACGACGGACGGGTCGGTTGTCTTGAGGACGTTCGGGGCGACGTGGAACCTGTTCGACGTGCTCGGCGTGGCGCCGGCAGTCGGACGGATGTGGACGGCGGACGCGGAGCGCGAGGGCAGCGAGCCGCTGGTCATGTTGAGCGACCGCGTCTGGCGCCAGCAATTCGGCGCGGACCCGGCCATCGTCGGGCGCGCCGTGTCGTTCGGCCGCGAGTCGCGCACGGTCGCGGGGGTGATGCCGCCGGGCTTCAACTATCCCGTGACCGCGAGCGATCCCACCGATGTCTGGGTGCCCATCGTGATTCGCGATCGCGATCGCGACCTCGAGTCGCGCGGACGCAGCTACATGTTTCTGCCGGTTGGCCGTCTGAAGGCGGGCGCGCGCCTGGACTCGGTGCGCGCGGCCGTGGAGCAGGTGACGGCGTCGCTGGCCCGGCAATACCCGATGGAGCGCAGTACGTGGCAGGACGCGCGTCCGGTGGTGCAACCCCTTCGGGCAGCCGTCGCCGGGCCGGCGAGGAGCTGGATGCTGCTCGTGCTCGGGGCCGTCGCGTTGCTGCTCCTGGTGGCGTGCTTCAACGTGGCCAATCTGCTGCTCGCACGCGCTACCGTGCGCGCGCCCGAACTGGCGATGCGCGCGGCGCTGGGTGCGTCGCCCGGCGGCATCCTCCGGACCCTGCTGCTCGAGAGCGCACTGCTCTCGTTGTCGGCGGCGACGGTCGGCCTCGTCGCTGCGGTCTGGGGCGTGCGCCTGGTGCGCGCGGTCCTCCCGGCTGGCATCGCGCGTGCCGAGACGATTGCGCTCGACGTCCGCGTGGCGGTCGTGTCTATCGCCGTCGCCGTGATCACCGGCCTGGCGTTCGGTGCGATCCCCGCGTGGCGGGCATCCCGCGTCGACCTGCTTTCGGTGCTGCAGCGTGCCGGCCGCCGCACGGCGGGCGCCCCGGGTCGCGTGTCGTGGCGGTCGGCGCTGCTGATCTCGGAAATCGCTTTCGTGGCCCTGCTTCTCATCGCGACGACCGTGATCGTGACGAGCTTCGTGCGCGTGGTCCGCACGGATCTCGGATTCGACCGGCAGCATCTCGTGACGTTCCGCCTCCCGTCGCCGCCGCTTGGCGGCGTCAAGAAAGAGGATCAGCCGGCCGCACGCGCGCTGTATTTCGCCGACGTGATGCGTCGCGCCGTCGCCGTGCCCGGTGTCGCCGGCGCCGCGATTTCGGACGGCGGCCTGCCGCTCCTGTCCCTGGGGGTCAGCTACGCGCTCAAGACGCCGGCCGGCCGCTCGCTCCCGAGTGTGTCCGTGCACTCCGTCTCGCCCGATTACGCCCGCGTCACGGGCGTGCGTCTCGTCCACGGGCGATTCGTCGAATCGCAGGACACCTCGACGGCGACCCACGTGATGGTCGTCAACGAGCAGGCCGCACGCGGGCTCTTTCCCGGCGAGGATCCCCTCGGGCAGACCATCGACTTCTTCGGCCCAATCACGATCGTCGGCGTCGTGCAGGCACAACGGCTCGTCGGTCCCGAAATTCCAGCACGGCCGGAAGTCTACGTGCCGCTCGATCAGGGGCTGACGATGTTCGGCGGCTTCGGGCTGACGAATCTGGTCGTCCGCGCGGCCGGGTCGGCTGACGCGCTCGTGCCGCGCGTCCAGGCCGCCCTGCAGCCGCTGCAGCCCGCGGGCGCGCGACCGGTCGAGGCCACGGCGCTCGAGGCGCAGTTCGACAAGCTCACCGCCAGCCGCCGGTTCAGCGCCGGATTGATGACCGCCTTCGGCGTCATCGCCGTCGGCATCGGCGCCCTCGGCGTGTACGGCGTGATGGCATTTCTCGTCGCGCAACGCACGCGGGAAGTCGGCGTGCGCGTCGCGCTCGGTGCAACGCGCGCGCGGATCGTCGCACTCGTGCTGGGACAGGCGGCGCTGCCCGTCGCGCTTGGCGTCGTCATCGGCGTCGCGATCGCGCGACTCGCCGGCCGCGTGCTGCGCGCGGTGGTGTTCGAGGTGCAGCCTGACGATCCGGTGATTGCCGGTGCCGTCGCCGTGACGCTCCTCGCCGTCGGTCTGGTAGCGGCGTTCGCGCCGGCGCTCCGGGCAGCCCGGGTCGATCCCGTGATCGCGCTGAGGAACGACTGACCCGCCAGGCGCCGCGCCGATCAGCCGAGCATCCGCCGCAGTCCGTCCACGAGTCGTGTGACGTTGAAGTTGATGAGCAGGCCCTGGGACACCTCCAGCAGTTTGAGATAGGTGATCAGCTGTGCCTGGTGCAGAGGCAGCAGGCGCTCGACGCTCTTCAGCTCGACCAGGATGTCGTCACCGACGATCAGATCCGCGCGATAGCCGCAGTCGAGGTGCACGCCCTTGAAGAACACGGGGACCGGCACGTGGCGCCGGAACGGCACGCCGCGCAGCGTCAGTTCGTGCGCCAGGCAGGTCTCGTAGGTTGATTCGGGCAAGCCCGGTCCGAGCGCGCGGTGCACTTCGATGGCGCTGCCGATCACGGTGTCGACCAGTGCTGCAGGCTGAACGAGCACGTCCGAGTCATAGTGCAAGGGACATTCCAGGACCGATTTGGCATCCGTGGCGGCGTGTGCGCTCCAGGCTTGCAGATTCTGCGATCTCGCCGTGCGCCCGGCATTGCAGTAACTGCGACGTGGAGGCCTCGCGGATTTCACCACGTGGGTACGTAGGCTGGCCGTGACGCCGTCGATCTGACCGCCGCCGGAGGCGGCGTGAGCGGTGGGCTGGCCGCCGGAAAGACGAGAGCACGCGTGTCTTCGTGTCGGGCTCTCGTCTTTCCGGCGGCCAGCCCACCGTGCCCGGCAAGGCCGGGCTGTCAGATTGACGGCGCTCGGTCGATTCCCGGCTCGATTTGAGGTCGTCTCAGGATCTTGGCCACGGCCAGCCTACGTGTCCTACGTGGTGAACGCCCGTACGGCCGTACTACAATTCCCCGTGGCCAAGCGGAAGTCGAAGTCGCCGTCGCTGTTCGACCGCATGGAAAACGACTCGAACGTCATCACGCGCCCGGCGGGCGGGTGGGGCGGGGACGGAAGCACTGGCGGAGGTGGCTCGACAGGCGGCGGCGGCGACGAGCGCGTCGCGCTCCACGAAGCCGCACAATCGCGCTATCTCAACTACGCGCTGTCCGTCATCACGTCGCGCGCGCTGCCCGACGTGCGCGACGGCCTCAAGCCGGTCCAGCGCCGCATCCTTTATACGATGTGGCAGCAGAACCTGACCGCCGACGCCAAGCATCGCAAATGCGCGAAGGTCGTCGGGGACGTGATGGGCAACTACCACCCGCACGGCGATGCCGCGCTCTACGAGACGCTCGTCCGCATGGCGCAGCCGTTCTCGTTGCGGTACCCGCTCATCGACGGCTCGGGCAACTTCGGATCGCTCGACGGCGACAACGCCGCGGCGATGCGCTACACCGAATGCCGGCTCGCGCGCATCAGCGACGAGCTGCTGTCAGAAATCGACCAGGACACCGTCGCGTTCCGGCCGAATTACGACGGCACCAGGGAAGAGCCCGTCGTGCTGCCGGCGCGCGTGCCGAACCTGCTCGTCAACGGCGCGACGGGCATCGCGGTCGGCATGGCGACGAATATCCCGCCGCACAATCTCACGGAGGTCTGCACGGCGCTCGTCAAGATGATCGACGCCGACCTCGAGCTCACGAGCGCGCATCTCTGCAAGTACATCAAGGGCCCGGACTTTCCGACCGGCGGCCAGTTGATGAACACGCCGCAGGAAATTCGCGATCTCTACAAGACCGGATCGGGCACGGTCCGCATCCGCGCGACGTGGGAAGAGGGTCCCGTCACGCGCGGCACGAAGACGATCTACATCACCAGCGTGCCGTACGCCGTCAACAAAGCCACGCTCGTCGAGCGCATCGCCGAGGTGGCGCTCTCGCGCAAGCTGCCGCACCTGCTGGACGTCAAGGACTTGTCCACCGACGATGTGCGGATTGCGCTCGAGCTGAAGGCCGACGCGAACAAGCGCATGGTGATGGCGTACCTGTATAAGCACACGCCGCTGCAGTCGAACTTCCCCGTCAACCTGACGTGTCTCGTCCCGACCGAGAACGCGCTGGTCGGCAAGCCCGAGCGGCTCGGCCTGCACGAGATTCTCTGGCAGTTCCTGCACTTCCGGCTCGACGTGGTGCGCGCGCGGCTCAAGCACGAGCTCGAGGCGCTCAAGGCGCGCATCCACATCCTCGAGGGCTTCGAGCTGGTCTTCGACGCGCTCGACGAGATCCTGAAGATCGTCCGCAAGTCCGAAGGAAAGCAGGACGCGGCCGGGAAGATCATGGCGCGGTTCAAGCTCGACGCCGAGCAGACCGACGCGATCCTCGAGCTGAAGATCTACCGCCTGGCGCGTCTCGAGATTCTCGTCATCCAGAACGAGCTGGCGGAGAAGCGCAAGCGCGCGAAGGAGATCGGCGGACTGCTGAAGCGCGACGCCGACCTCTGGAAGATCGTCCGCGACGAAATCGAGGAGATTCAGAAGACGTACGGCGACGCGCGGCGTTCGGTCGTCACCGGCGAGGCGCCCGAGGAGGAGTACACCGCCGACGACTTCATCATCGAGGAAGACAACGTCGTCATCGTCACGCGCGACGGGTGGGTGAAGCGGCAGAAGGAAGTGAAGGACGTCGCGTCCACGCGGCTGCGCGAGGGCGATGCGGTGCTGGCGATCGTGCCGGGCAGCACGCGCGCGACGGCCGCGTTCTTCACGAACTTCGGCGTCGCGTACACCACGCGGATCGCCGACGTGCCGGCCTCGACCGGCTACGGCGAGCCGATCCAGCGGCTGTTCAAGTTCAAGGACGGTGAGAAGGTCGTCGCGGCGCTGAGCCTCGACGCGCGGAACGTAGGCGACATCAAGGGCACGCCGCCCGCGAAGGCCGACGCGGAGCCCGAGCCGCCGCCGGTGCACGCGCTGGCGGTCACGAGCGACGGCTACAGCCTGCGATTCTCGCTCGAGCCCTTCGTCGAACCGAGCACCCGCGCGGGACGGAAGTTCGCGCGCGTCGCCGACGGCGCCGAGGTCGTGGGCGTGGCGCGTGTGACCGGCACGGAAGTCGTCATCGCGGCGACCCGCCAGGCCCGGGCGATGCTCTGCAAGGTCGACGAGGTGAACTTCCTCGGCGGACCCGGGCGCGGCGTCATCCTGATCAAGCTGCAGAAGCAGGATGACCGGCTGCTCGGCTTCATCGCCTCGGCCGGCGACCGCGACCTGCTCACCGTCGAGACTACCCGGGGCGCGGAACAGACCATCAGTACAGCGAAGTACGGCGTCACCAGCCGCGGCGGCAAGGGCCGCGAGCTGCTGCAGCGCGGCGAATTCGTCCGGGTCCTGCCGACGGCCGTTTTCGACTAAGATTTTTGCTCGTCCCCTTGAGGAGGAGCGTGATGCGTCAATCGATTGGTCTGACCGTGCTCGTATGTGCCTTCGTCGCGGCCGGCTTCGTCCGGGCGACGCCCGCCGCTTACGCGGAGGGACAGCAGACACCGCCCGCCGGGCGGGGTGGCCAGGCGCCGACAAATCTCCAGGTTCTGCCGAAGGACATGACCCAGCAGCAGGTCGTGACGCTCATGCGCACGTTCGCACAGGGGCTCGGGGTGATGTGTGACCACTGCCACGTCGGCACGCAGGCCGATCGCGCCAAGGACGACAAGCCGGAAAAGGCGACGGCGCGCAAGATGATCAAGATGATGATGGCGATCAACGACGACTATCTCAAGGACGTCGGCGAGCCGGCGCCGGCCGGCCAGCAGAAGGTCACGTGCTACACCTGCCATCGCGGGTCGACCAAGCCGCTGACGGTTCCACCCGCCGGCGGAGGTCTCTGAGATTTCCCAGGATCGGATCCGGACTCGAGTCCGCCAGCGCCGGCGGATCCGGGCCGGGATCCGACCCCGTCTGATCCTCAGTCGAGAACACACATGAGCGTGATGCGGAAGTCGTTGCTCTGGGCGTCCACCAACCCGTGGATGCGCGAGCGCGCGATGAAGACGAAGTTCGTGCGCCGCTCGGTCGTGAAGTTCATGCCCGGCGAGACCGTCGAGGAGGCCATTGAAGCCGCCAAGACCCTCAAGCCGTCCGGCCTCAACTCGATTCTCACGCGCCTCGGCGAGAACATCACCCGCATCGAGGACGCCAAGGAAGTCTCCGATCACTACATGCGCGTCGCGGATCTCATCCAGGCCGCGGGCATCGACGCGCACGTCTCCGTGAAGCCCACCCAGCTCGGCTACGACCAGGATCCCGACGTCGTGCTTCAAGTACTGCCTCGGTCTGCTCAAGAAGTGCGAGTCCACCAGGAGCTTCTTCTGGCTCGACATGGAAAGCTCGCCGTACGTGGACGGCACGATCGCGCTGTTCAAACGGCTGCGCGCGCACTCGGATCAGGTCGGCATCGCCATTCAGGCCTACCTGCATCGCACGGAACAGGACATCGAAGGCCTCGTGCCGCTGGGCTCCGCGATCCGGCTCGTCAAGGGCGCGTACCTCGAGCCGCCGTCCGTCGCCTTCCCGAACAAGGGCGACGTGGACGCGAACTACTTCAAGATCGCCTCACGCCTGCTGCAGGACGACAACACGAAGCCTGGCGCGCTGCTGCACATCGCCACGCACGACATCGCGCCTCCAGGAACGACTTCAACAGGTCATCGCCGACCGGAAAGTTCCCACGCAGCCGCTACGAGTTCGCGATGCTGTACGGCATCCAGACGCCGCGGCAGCTCCAGCTCGGCAAGCAGGGCATCCGCACGCGCTGCCTGATCAGCTACGGCGAGTACTGGTTCCCGTGGTACATGCGCCGCCTGGCCGAGCGGCCGGCGAACGTCTGGTTCGTCGCGAAAAATATCTTTCGTTAGAGAAGCGCTTGTCGATACGCGGGTGCGCGGGTGCGCGGGTACGCCAGGTCCGCGGAACGAACTGACGCGCGTCAACTTTTCTAGAGGAAGAAGCCGGCCAGCGTCAGTTGGTTCCTGGGACCGGACGCACCCGCGTACCGGTGTACCCGCGTACCGACTAGCTTTTCTTGAACAACCTGATCCACCACCGCTCCTTCGGATCGGGCGGCGGCGGGGGCGTCTTCGCCGGGGGTGGAAGGATCACCGGCTCGCCGAGCGCGGCCGCGGCCTGCTCGTCGAGCTCGACGATGACCCGCGCCGCGTCTTCCATGAGTTGGGCGCCGATGCCCTCGGCGGCCTTGCCCCATTGATCGATCAGGTGATCGTACGCGCGATCGCGATCGAGCTTGTCGTAGAACGCCGCGACGTCGAGCCAGCCCGCGAGAATTCTGCGCCGCGCGACTTTCGATCCGCCCAGACCGACCTGGCTGTCGAGCTCCTGCTGCAGCCGCCGCCACGCATCGGTCACCGCCCCGAGCGACGCCGCAGCGATATTGGGCGCCTCGCCCAGCGCGGCGAGCGCCTGTTCGAACGACGCCCGGTCGCCGGGATTGAGCGCGCGGCGCACCGGGATCGACAGCCGCTTGTAGCGCTCGAGCAGCCCCTCGTCGGTCAGGTAGCCCGAGTCCACCTGCAGCCGCCCGCCCTCGTTCTGCAACAGGTCGAGCGCCTGCCGGACGTGCACGGCGTTCCGACGAAACGACCGAAGGATCTCCGACGACACGTGTTTCTTCTCCCTTGGACGAGCCCGCCCGGTCCATCGTGCCACGCCAACCGCCGGCCGGCCGGCGGTGTCAAAATGGGGACCGTTCACCTTTCTCCAGGATCCTGGCATGCCCCGGACCGCCGCGTTCGCGCTCCTTTTGACGGTGTTGGCCGCCCCGGCGATCACTCGATCGTCCCTGGCGCAGGTGCGTTCGGCGGCCATCGCGGCGCCGGTTGCGCCGGGTCAGGTGCCGGGTCGCGATCCCAGCCAGATCCGCAACCGTGCGATTCCGGTCGGCACCGGCGCGATCACGGGGATGGTGCTGGCCGCCGACACCGGCCGGCCGATTGCCCGCGCGCGCGTCGTGCTGAGCGGGGCGGCGACGGTGCCGGAGGGACAGAGCGCGGGCAGCCCGACGCCCGGCGTCGCGTCGGCGAGCGTCGCGGTTGCCGGCCGCGGCACGGTCATCAACGGCGTCCAGATTGGCAGCAACAACTTCGGAGTCAGCCGCGTCGTCGCCACCGATGCGCAAGGGCAGTTCGCGTTCCAGAAAGTGCCCGCCGGCGTCTACACGATCAGCGCGACGCGCGAGCAGTATCTGAGCACGTCCTACGGGCAGAAGAAGCCGGGCCGGCCGGGCACGCCAGTCGCGCTGACCGAAGGCCAGAAGCTGAGCGTCAAGCTGCCGATGACTCGGGGCGGCGTCATTACCGGCGTCATCATTGGGGAGGACGGCGATCCGGTCGTCAACGCGCAGGTCCGCGCGATGCGTTACGACTCATCGTCGGGTTTCCGGCGATTGCAGCAGGTCGGTTTCGCCAGCAGCGACGACCGCGGCATCTACCGGATGTTCGGCCTGCTGCCCGGCGACTACGTCGTGGCGGCGACACAGAATCCGAACGATCTCAATCTCGATCGTTCGCTCGCCGACGCGGACGCCGTCGAGAGCGCGATTGCCGCCACCAACGTGCAGCCGCCGGCCAACGGCGTGCCGATGACGATCAACGTGCCGATGACGATCATGAATCCGGTCCAGAACGGTCCGCCGGCCGGCTACACCGCGACCTACTACCCCAGCGCGACGACGATCGCGAATGCGGCGCCGGTGACGGTGAACGCGGGCGAAGAGCATCCGAACGTGGACGTGTCCGTGCAGTACGTGCGGGCGATGAACGTCCAGGGCGCGGTGATGGGCGCGCCGCAGGTCGGGAGCGTGCAGATCTCGCTCTCCACGGCCGATCCGTCGCTCGTCGGCGCGCTGTCGCTGCCGGGCACGCGCGCGGGCCAGGATGGCCGGTTCACGCTGCGGAACGTGCCGCCCGGGCAATACAACGTCTACGCGTACACGATGCCGCAGCCGAACATCACCGTGATCAACGGACAGGTCCAGGCCTCGGCGCCGGTGAGGCCCGAGGAGATGCCGCGCCTCTGGGGCCGGTCGCTGCTCACGGTGGACGGCCAGAACGTGCCCCAGATCTCGTGCTCGCGCTGCAGCCGGGCCGATCCATTTCCGGTCGCGTCGTCTTCGAGACGACGGTCGTGCCCGATCTGTCGAAGACGCGCGTCATGGTGAGCGTGCAGCAGGCGCCGGCGCCGCAGCAGATCTCGACCGGTCCGATTCCGCAGGTGCAGGTCACGACCGACGGCCGGTTCCAGATCGACGGCGTGCCGCCCGGCCGGTACGTCCTGCGCGCGTCGATGTCGGGCGGCACGGCCACCATGCCGGTCGTGCAGAAGAGCGCCGTTGTCAATGGCCAGGACACGCTTGACGACCCGCTAGAGTTTTCCGCCGACCAGGACGCGGCCGGCGCGCTCATCACGATGACGGATCGGCTCACGGAGCTGTCCGGCGTGCTGAGCGACGGATCGGGCAAGCCCGCGTCCGACTACACGATCGTCGTGGTGTCGGCCGATCAGCGGTTCTGGATGCCGGGGTCGCGGCGCATCCAGACGTCGCGGCCGGGGCCGGACGGCAAGTACCAGTTCCGCAATCTGGCGGCCGGCGACTACATGATCGGCGCGGTCCTGGATTTCGAGCCGGGCACCCAGTACGACCCCGAGTTCCTCAAGGCGTTCGCCGGCGCCTCGATGCGGATTACGCTGTCGGACGGCGGCAAACGCACCCAGGATCTGCGCGTCGCCCGCTGAGGCCGGGCCGGACGAGCCGGGCGGCGGCGCTTCTGATAACGTCTTTCCTGTCATGGCCGACGAGATCCGGAAGACGCGCACCGAATCCGACAGCATGGGCGAGATTGCCGTCCCGGCGGATCGCTACTGGGGCGCGCAGACGGAGCGATCGCTCCATCACTTCAGCATCGGCACCGAGCACTTTCCGCGGCCGCTGATCCGCGCGCTGGGCGTCCTCAAGAAGGCCGCGGCGCTCACCAACGGCGAGCTGGGCATGCTGCCGCCGTCGGTCGTGGATCTGATCGTCGCGCGTTGCCGACGAGGTGATCGACGGCCGCCTGGACGCGCATTTTCCGCTCTTCGTCTGGCAGACCGGCAGCGGCACGCAGACGAACATGAACGCCAACGAGGTCATCTCGAATCGCGCCATCGAGCTGGCCGGCGGCGTCGTTGGCAGCAAGAAGCCGGTGCATCCGAACGACCACGTCAACCGCGGGCAGTCGTCGAACGACACGTTCCCGACGGCGATGCACATCGCGGCGGCCGAGCAGGTCGTGCACGAGCTGCGGCCGGCCGTCATGCGGCTGCGCGAGACGCTCGATCGCAAGGCCGTGAGCTTCGCGGACATCGTCAAGATCGGGCGCACGCATCTGCAGGACGCGACGCCGCTGACGCTCGGGCAGGAGATCTCCGGCTGGGTCGCGCAGCTCGACCTCTCGTGGAGCGCGATCGAGGCGGCGCTGCCGGCGGTCTACGAGCTGGCGCTCGGCGGCACGGCGGTCGGCACCGGACTGAACACGCATCCCGAGTTCGCCGACCGCAGCGCGCACCACATCGCGGCGATTACCGGCCTGCCGTTCAAGACGGCGCCCAACAAGTTCGCGGCGCTGGCCGGCCACGAGCCGCTCGTGGCGCTGCACGGCGCGCTCAAGACGCTGGCGACGTCGCTGATGAAGATCGCGAACGACGTCCGCTGGCTCGCCTCCGGCCCGCGCTCCGGCCTCGGCGAGATCCTGATCCCCGAGAACGAGCCCGGCAGCTCGATCATGCCCGGCAAGGTCAACCCGACGCAGTGCGAGGCGATGACCATGGTCGCGGCGCAGGTGATGGGCAATGACGTGGCTGTGGGCATCGGCGGCGCGTCGGGCAACTTCGAACTGAACGTCTTCAAGCCGGTCATCATCTACAACGTACTGCAGAGCATCCGGCTGCTCGCCGACGCTGCGACCAACTTCGACGCGCTTCTGCGCGTCGGGCATCGAAGCCGAATCTGCGCGCGCATCGCCGACAACCTGCAGCGCAGCCTGATGCTCGTCACCGCGCTCAACCCGCACATCGGCTACGACAACGCCGCGAAGATCGCGAAGAAGGCGCACAAGGACGGGACCACGCTGAAGCAAGCGGCGATCGCGCTCGGGCTCGTCACCGCCGAGCAGTTCGACGCGTGGGTCGATCCGCGGAAGATGACGGAGCCGGGGCGCTAAGAAGGGCTCGACGGGTTAGAACCCGTAGAACCCCGCCTTTCCTGGAACTGCTCTTTCCCTGACATCGTCTAACAAATCCGGTGTCTGACGCCGTCCTCGGGGAATTCGAACAAATCGTCTTGCTGGCGCTGGTGCGCCTGGGCGCCGAGGCCTACGGCGTCTCGATTTGCGAGGACATCGCGTCGAGGACGAGCCGCGACGTCTCGCTTGGCGCTGTCTACAAGACGCTCGAACGGCTCGAGGACAAAGGGTTCATCGCCAGCCGCGTGGGCGAGCCGACCGCCGAACGCGGCGGCCGCCGCAAGAAGCACTATCGCGTGCTCGCGGCGGGGCAGCGGACGCTGGCTGCGTCGATTGGCGCGCTGCGCGCCATGACCGAGGGCCTCGAGGCGAACCTGACGATTTGATGCGCCCGCCACGCGTCGCCGAGTTGATCGTTCGCGCGGCCGTTCCCGAGCCGCCTCGCGAGTTCCTGCTGGGCGACTTGCAGGAACAGTTCGAGAGGCGCCTGCCCTTCGGGCGCGCCACCGCAGGACGATACTACTGGCGCCAGGCGCTGACACTCGCGTGGCACAGCCGATCTCTGGCGCGGCGCCCCGCGGCACGTGAGAGCAAACGGAACGGAGTCGACATGAGCAACTTCTGGCGCGACATTCGGCTGGGCTTCAGAACGGCGTGGAAGTCGCCAGGGTACAGTGCGATCGCGATCGTGACGCTCGCCCTGGCCATCGGCGCCAACACGCTGCTCTTCAGCATCGCGAATCCGCTCATCATCCGCGGCGTGCCGCTGAAGGATCCCGGCAGGCTTGGCTGGATCTGGGAAGACAATGCCGCGACGGGCGCGATGCGGACGGGCGCCTCGATCCCAGATTTCCTCGAATGGCGGGCCGGCGCGAAGGCGTTCCAGGCGATCGGCGCCCGCGACCTCCGTGGCGCCACGCTCACCGGCCGCGGCGACGCGCAGCACGTACAGATCGCACGCGTGACGGCCAACCTCTGCGACATCTGGGGCCTCCGCCCGGTCGCTGGTCGGTTGTTCCAGCCGGGCGAAGACGATCCCGGCCGTCCCGCGGTCGGCATGCTGAGCTACCACTACTGGCAGAAGACGTTTCAGGGCAGTCCGGACGCGCTCGGCACTACGCTCTTCCTCGACGGTCACCCGCTGACGATCGTCGGCGTGATGACGCCTGAGATCGAAGTCTACGGCTACTCGAAGGTCGATCTCTGGACGCCGCTGCCGCTCGATCCCTCGCAGCCGCGCGACGCGCGCACGCTGCGCGTCGTCGGCCGGCTGGCGCCGGGCGCGACGCTCGCGATGGCGGATGCCGAGATCAAGGCCCTAGGCGCGACGCAGGCGCGCGAGCACCCGAACACCAACGAGAACTGGACGCCGCAGGTCGTTTCGACGCACACCGCGATCACCGGTCCGGACACCTGGGTCCTGCTCGGGCTGCTGGCCGTCGTCGTCGCCTTCGTCCTCCTGATCGCCTGCGCAAATCTTGCCAACCTCGTCCTGGCGCGCGTTGTCCGACATCGTCACGACTTTGCGGTGCGCCAGGCATTGGGCGCCTCGCGGTTGCAGCTGGTGCGGCCGCTCGTCACCGAAAGCCTGCTGCTCGGCCTGATTGGCGGCGCGGCCGGCCTGGCGGTCGCGAAAGCCGGTCTTCGATTGATCAACGCGACGGCGCACGACACGCTGCTCCAGCAGATCGACATCGACGGCAACGTGCTGGTCTTCACAGCGCTGCTGTCGGTCATCACGCCACTGCTGTTCAGTCTCGGCCCCGCCCTCGGCGCCGGACGCGGCGGCACGGCGGAAACGCTGCGCGACGCGCGATCGAGCGGCGGCCGCAAGTCGGCCCGCCGGCGCAACGTGCTCGTCGCCGCGCAGGTTGCGCTGGCGCTGTCGCTCCTGGTGCTGTCCGGCCTCGTGCTGCGGACAGTCATGGCCTTCCAGAACCTGGACATCGGCTACGACGTCCATCACGAGCTGACGTTCACGATCGAGCCGCCGGCCGACCGGTACCCGGACGACCCGGCGCGGGCGCGGCTGATGCGCGACGTGACTCGTCAAATTGGCGCGGCCCCTGGCGTCGTGTCTGCCGCAGCGATCAGCAGCCTGCCGACCTTCGACGGCGACGTCGTGTACTCGCTGTCCGGCACGCTCCACGACGCGGGCGACAACGAGCACCGGCCGTGGACGACGTGGTTTGCAGCGACGCCAGCGTTCTTCAAGACCGTGGATATCAAGCTGCTGGCCGGCCGAGGGATCGAGCCGGGCGACGTCGCCGGCGCGGAGCCCGTGGCGGTGATCAACCAGATGGCCGCTGAGCAGCACCTGGGCGGCGTCGCCGCCGCCGTCGGCCGCCCGCTCCGGCTCGACGGGCAAGGCGTCAAGGATCGCGCCGTGACGATTGTCGGCGTGGTGACGAACACGCGCGACTCGCAGGTCACGCGCACGAGCCCGCAGATCTACGTGCCGTTCGATCAGTGGCCGACGCGGCAGGTGACCGTCCTCGTCCGATCCGATGCGCCCGATCAGCGCGTGGCGGACGTGCGGGCGGCCATGCGCCAGGTCGATCCGAACGTCGCGATTTCGACGCCAAAGACGACCGCCGATCTCGTCGAAGAGAACACCGGCGACAACCGGATCGTGAACGGCATGTTCGGCGGCTTTGCCGTGCTCGCGCTCGTGCTCGCGGCGGCGGGGCTGTACGGCGTGATCTCGTATTCCGTCGGTCAGCGTCAGCGCGAAATTGGCGTGCGCCTCGCCCTGGGCGCCGCACCGTCGACGATTCGCCGCATGGTGCTGGTCGAGGGCCTGCGCGTCACGGCGCTCGGCGTCGTCATCGGCCTCGTGCTGGCGCTGGCGCTCGCGCAGGCGTCCGCCTCGGTGCTCTACGGCGTGTCGCCGCGCGACCCGGCGACGTTCGGCGGCGTGACGATCCTGATCGTGTTCGTGGCGCTGCTGGCCGTCTGGAGTCCGGCCGTGCGGGCCATGCGTGTGAATCCCGTGACGACGCTGCGGGCCGACTGAGCCGCGGGCGTCAGTTCACGAAGCGCCGCCGCCGCATCACGTCCAGCAGGCCGGGCAGCTGTCCGTCCCAGAAGGTCCAATCATGGCCGCCCGCGCTCTCATGGTACTCATGCGCGATCGCGCGTGAAGCGAGCGCCCGGTCCAGCTCGCGGTTGGCCTCGAGCCACGGATCGCTCGCGCCGCAGGTCAGATACAGATACGGCGTGGAGGCCGGCGCTGCGCTCGACGCGACCTGATAGACGTCGTTCGTCTGCCGTACCGCGCTCCCAAGCGCGCCAAACACGTCGATCACATCCGGCCTCGATCGCCCGCCGAATACGGAATCCTCACGCGTGATGTCAAAGGCGCCGCTCAGGCTCATGGCCAGCACGTAGCGATCCGGAAACGTCAGCGCGATGCGCACGGCGCCATAGCCGCCCATCGAGAGGCCCGGCGATCGCCCGGCCGGATCGATCGCGCCGGACCGGCAGCCACGACTCGACGTCGGCGACCAGATCGATCACCACGGCGTCCTGCCAGCGCTCGCCATTCGCACCGTTGATGTACCAGGAGTTCTCGCCGTTCGGCATCACGACGATGAGGTCCGCGGCTTCCACGAGGTCGGCGGCGTGCGCGTGCGTCGTCCAGTTGGTCTCGTCCCCGCCGTAGCCGTGCATCAGGGTACAGCACGGGAAAGGGCCCCGGCCCGCGGTCGGCTGCTGGCCTGACGACGATGTACCGGAGCGGCTGGTCGAGCGCAGCGCTGCGGAACTGGTGCGCAGTCTGCGTGACGCGGCCCGGGCGGCGCGGCGACCTGCGCAGGGCCCGCCGCGATCGCGAGCGCCGCGAGGGCCACGACCGCCGGCAATGCCAGCCCGCGCGCGACCGGATGACGCGGCATCGGGTGGTATTATCGAAGATTCCGGGGACTTCGGCGGGACACGCGATATGTCATCGGCGCGACAAGACTTCCAGGGTGTCAACGAGGCCTACATCGAGGGAGCTGTACCGAGCGCTTCCTCCGCGACCCGCACGCCGTGGACGCGTCGGCGCGCGAGCTGTTCCGCACGTGGCGGCCCGCGCCGGTGGTCCCCGACCGCCGCGCCGAGGTGTCGGCCGCGGCGGCGTCCGACGCGCCCGCGGCCATCGTCGTTGGCGCCGTCAACCTCGCGCAGTCGATCCGCCGCTACGGGCATCTCGCCGCCGACATCGATCCGCTCGGCGCGCGGCCGCTCGGCGATCCGGCGCTCGAGCCCGAGACCCACGGCGTCACCGAGGCGGAGCTTGCGCGCCCTGCCCGGCTCGCTCATCGGCGGGCCCGTGTCAGAGGGCGCGCCGACGATGTGGGACGTGGTCGTCGCGGCTGCGCGCGATCTACTGCGGCACCACCGGCTACGACTTCGCGCACATCTTCGTGCCCGAAGAGCGCGACTGGCTGCGCGACGCGGTCGAGACCGGCCGCGTTCCGCGCGCCGGTCGATCCGATCGATCCGGTGGCGCTGCTCGAGCGGCTGACCGAGGTCGAGGTCGTTCGAGCGCTTCCTGCACCGCACGTTCCCCGGCAAGACGCGCTTCTCGATCGAAGGCCTCGACATGCTCGTGCCGATCCTCGACGAGGTCATCGCGGACGCGGCCGAAGCGGGCGTGCGGCAGGCGTTCATCGGCATGGCGCATCGCGGCCGGCTGAACGTGCTGGCGCACGTGCTCGGCAAGCCGTACGCGCAGATCCTGGCCGAGTTCAAGGATCCGGTCCGCAACGCGCTCGAGTTCCGCGAGGACCTGCGGCTGGACCGGCGACGTGAAGTACCACCTGGGCGCGTCGCGCGCGGTCGAGGGCGGCGACGAGCCGTCGCGCTCGTCGTCTCGATGCCGCCGAACCCGAGCCATCTCGAGTCGTCAACCCGGTGGTCGAGGGCATGGCGCGCGCCGCCGGCACCGACGCGCGCACGGCCGGGCGCGCCGACGTTCGATCCCGACAAGCGTCGCTGCCGATCCTCATCCACGGCGACGCGGCGTTCCCCGGCCAGGGCATCGTCGCCGAGACGCTCAACCTGCTCGCGCTCGCCGGCTACAGCGACCGGCGGCACGATCCACATCATCGCGAACAACCAGATCGGCTTCACGACCGAGCCCGGACGAGTCGTCGCAGCACGCTCTACGCGAGCGGCCTGGCCCGCGGCTTCAAGATTCCGATCGTTCACGTCAACGCCGACGATCCCGAGGCCTGCATCGCGGCGGCGCGGCTGGCGCTGCGCCTACCGCGCGACGTTCCAGCGCGACTTCGCTGATCGACCTGGTCGGCTACCGGCGCTACGGCCACAACGAAGGCGACGAGCCGTCGTTCACGCAGCCGGTGATGTACCGCAAGATCGCCGCGCACCCGACCGTGCGCGAGCTGTGGGCGACGACGCTGGTCGAGCGCGGCGTGGCTGATCGCGCAGGACGCGCCGAAGCGATGGTCGACGCGAGCAGATGCGGCGCTGCAGCACGTGCTCGAGCCGCTCGACCCGGAGAAGCACCTCGTCGAGCCGACGCCGGTAGTCGCCGCGCCCGGCACGGCGCGCGCAGGCGAAGACGGCGGTGCCGCTCGAGCGGCTGCAGGAGCTGAACGCGAGCCTGCTGACGGTGCCCGACGGCTTCACGCTCCACCGCAAGCTCGAGCGCGGCCGCGATCGGCGCCGCGCAAGCGTTCGACGACGCTCGACGATCGGACGATCGACTGGGCGGCCGCCGAGGAGCTGGCGTTCGCGTCGATTCTCGAGGACGGCACGCCGATCCGCCTGACCGGCGAGGACGTCGAGCGCGGCACGTTCAGCCATCGCCACGCGGTGCTCCACGACGCGAGACCGGCGCGGCCGTTCGTCGCCGCTGCAGGCGCTGCCGCAGGCGAAGGCGTCGCTTCGAAATCCACAACAGCCCGCTCAGCGAGAACGCGGCCGTCGGCTTCGAGTACGGCTACAACGTGCAGGCGCCCGACCGCCTGGTGATCTGGGAAGCGCAGTACGGCGACTTCGTCAACGGCGCGCAGGTGATGATCGACGAGTTCGTGCTGTCGGCGCGCGCCAAGTGGGGCCAGACGCCGTCGCTGGTGCTGCTGCTGCCGCACGGCTACGAAGGCCAGGGCCCGGATCACTCGAGCGCGCGCCCCGAGCGCTTCCTGCAGCTGGCCGCCGACATCAACCTGCGCGTCGCCAACTGCACGACGCGCCGCGCAGTACTTCCACCTGCTGCGCCGCCAGGCCGCGCTGCTCGCAGAAGGACCCGCTGCCGCTATCGTCCTCACGCCCGAAGAGCCTGCTGCGCCATCCGTTCGTCGCGTCCGTCGCCGCGCGAGCTGGCCGAGGGCCGCTGGCAGCCAGGTGATCGACGACGCGCGACGCGGCGAGCACGTGCGGCGACGTGCGCCGGCTGGTCCTCTGCAGCGGCAAGATCTACGTGGACCTGCTGACGCAGTCCGCTGCGCGCCAGGCGTCGCCGCAGCGTCGCGATCTGCCGCGTCGAGCAGCTCTATCCGTTGCCGTGCGACGACATGCTCGCGCGTGATCGAGCGCGTACCCGAACGCTCGAGGAAGTGGTGTGGGTGCAGGAAGAGCCCGAGAACATGGGCGCGTGGGACTTCGTCCGGCCGGCGCTCGAGGGGCTGGTCGGGACGCCGCCGGCTGGCCGTGCTGGCGCGGCCGCGCAGCTCGAGCCCGGCCGAAGGATCCGCCGCGCGCCACGCGCAGAAGCAGGAGCGGCTCGATCGCGCAGGCGTTCGACGCCTGGCGCGGACGTCAAGGTCGGCACGCGCCAGCCGCGTGAGTCGAGCACGTCCGAGAAGTAACGACGGTTCCGAGTCACCTTCATGGCTGTGAACATCGTCGTTCCCGAACTCGGTGAATCGATCGTCGACGCGCGCGTCGCGCGCTGGCTGAAGAAGGAAGGCGACGCGGTCGCCGCCGGCGAGCCGCTCGTCGAGCTCGAGACCGACAAGGTCGACTCGAGGTCGCGCGCCGAAGAGCGGCGTGCTCGCGACGATCGCGCACCGGCGACGGCGCGGACGTGAAGATCGGCGAGGTGCTCGGGACGATCGATGGCGGTCCGGGCGCCGGCGCGAGGTCCGGCCGCTGACGCCGGAGGTCCGGCGCACGGCCAGCGAAGTCCGGCTGCGGCGGTCGCGCGCCGGTACCCGCGACGCCGTCCGCGCGCGAAGCTGGCGCGCGAGCACGACGTCGAGCTGGCGGCAGTCGAAGGCCGACGGCCCGCGCGTGACCAAGGCCGACGTCGAGCAATCCGCTGCGCCGCGCGCCGGTGCCACGCGGCTCAGGCCTGCGCCCGCCGAAGCCGGCCTCGCGCCGCCCGCGGCGCCGGCTCAGCCGCCCGCGCCAGTCGCCGCGCGCCGCACGCCGGCCGACCGCCGCGAAGAGCGCGTGCGCATGTCGAAGCGCCGCGCGACGATCGCGCAGGCGGCTCGTCGAGGCGCAGCACACCGCCGCGATGCTGACCACCTTCAACGAGGTCGACATGACGGCCGTGATGGCGCTGCGCGAGCGCCGCAAGGAAGCGTTCAAGGACAAGCACGGCGTCGGCCTCGGCTTCGCGTCGTTCTTCGTCAAGGCCGCCGTCGGCGCGCTCCGCGAGTTCCCGCGCCTCAACGCCGAGATCCAGGGCGACGAGATGGTCCTCAAGCACTACTACGACATCGGCATCGCCGTCGGCGCGCGCCGAAGGGCCTGGTCGTGCCGGTGCTGCGCGACGCCGACCGGATGTCGTTCGCCGAGATCGAGACGGCGATCCGCGAGTTCGCCGCGAAGGCGCAAGGACGGCACGCTGACGCTCGACGACCTGCGCGGCGGCACGTTCACGATCACCAACGGCGGCGTCTTCGGCTCGCTGCTGAGCACGCCGATCCTCAACCCGCCGCAGGTCGGCATCCTCGGCCTGCACACGATCGAGGAGCGGCCGGTCGGCGTCGACGGCCAGGTCGTCGCTCCGGCCGATGATGTACCTCGCGCTCACCTACGACCACCGCATCGTCGACGGCCGCGAAGCGGTGCAGTTCCTCGTGCGGGTCAAGGAGCTGGTCGAGGATCCCGGCGTGCTGCTCGTCGAATCGTGATCTTGCGCTAGACTCGCCCCGTGCTCTGCTCCCCGCGTCTGGCGCTCGTCGCGTGCCTCTGCCTGCTTGCTGGCTGCGAGCGCGCCCTGCCTGAGCAGGATCGCCGCATCACCGTCACGCCCGCGATCGCGAAGCTGCCCGTCGAGGACCTCTGGAAAGCGTACAAGGACGATGCCCGTGCGGCCGATCGCCAGTATTGGGGCAAGGCCGTGGAGGTGAGCGGAAAGGTCAGCACGATCCTCGGCGAGCCGTCCGCCCCGCGCGCCGTGCGCTTCGTCGTGGAAGGCGACGCGGGCATCCGCGCGTTCGTGCTGGACGATACGGCGTCGGAGATTCTGAAAACGGCAGCCGTCGGTCAGCGATTGCGCCTGAAGTGCTTCTGCGCCGGTCTCGCCGGCGACGTCGTCCTGAAGAGCTGCATCCTGCCGCAGTAGCCCTTGAGCTTTGTCGAAGGGTCGAAATCCTCGCGCCCTCCGCCACCCACGCGCCCGGTCGGATCGTCTTTCCGCGGCGACTCGTCGGAGGGCGGGCCCGATGCCACCCGCCGCGGCCGGCCGTCCGGCCGGGCCATGCGATGACCTCACCGCGGTCTCACCGGCCTGGCCGCGGAAACCGTCGCTCCGTCCGCTCGGCGTTCGACCTGGCGCATATCGTGCCGCTCCGATTCGGCCGAGTGATCGGTCGGCCGACGGAGCCGGCACTCGAACGCCGCGCTCCCTCCGCTCCGGTTTCAGACTGGCGCTGTCGCGGCCGGCCGAGTTCGTCCGCGACGAGGCCATCGCACGGCCCGGCCTCGTGATCGACTGGCGTTGACGTGACGTCGCATTCGGCCGGGCGCGGCGGGTGGCGTCGGGCGCCGCCCGACATCGAGCGACGCGACAGCGAGCCCGGCCGGGCGAAGTCTGAAAGACGGCACGGACGCGGGCGACCGCGCGCGCGTCGGGGCCCCGCGACGACACGATCGCGCGTCGTGGGGCGCGCGCGCTGTGCCGAGACGAACATGCGGGAGTGCCGTCTTTCCGCGTCGGCTCGCCGGAGGGCGGGCCCGATGCCAGCCGCCGCGCCCGGGCGGAGCGCCTACTTCCGCGCGTGTTTCAACAGGTACTGATGCCAGTCGTCGCGGTGACTGGTCATCTGCAGCGGCCGGAGCGCGAGCAGCCCGGTCGGCCCGATGGTGCCGTGCAGGTACTGGCGCTCGGCCAGCCGATCCTTGAGGTCGTCGCCCACCGGGAGATCGAGGCCGGCCTCGCGCGCCATCAGCATGCCCTTCGCGCGAATCGACAGCTCCAGATCCAGCTGCAGCAGGCAGAACATGTCCGCCACGACCGGACCTGGAAACCGCGTCGTCAGCTCCTCGAGATACTTGCCGAGCCGCGTGCCGCCGAACTCGGTGGACGTCACGAGCTGCAGCAGCTCGACGTCGAGATCGAGACCGCTGCCGACCCACTCACGCGTCATCTTCTCGCTGCGCCCGAAGACGTCAATCACCACGAGCGGAAGAACGAAGACGAGCAGCGCCGCGGCGAGGACCGGCGAGACGAGCGCGTGGTTGTACGCGGCATGCAGCAGCACGGCCGCGACCCAGCCAGGCAGGACCACGAGCCAGCCGCGTGCCGGGAAGCGATCCCCCAGCGACTTCGCGGTGATGGCGACGATGGCGGTGGTCGTCGCATGCAGGACGGCCGTGCCGAAGCCGCGGACGATCCACACGAGCAGCCGCGGCTCGCCCAGCGTACTCAGGTACTCGAGATTCTCGACGAGCGCAAAGCCGGCGCCGATGGCGAATCCGACGATCGCCGCGTCCACCAGGAAGCCGATCTCGCGCTTGCGCAGCGGGTAGAGCAGGCACAGCGCCTTGATCGTCTCTTCGGTCAGAGGCGCGACGTAGCGCGAGAACGCCTCCGCCCTGAAGCCCGTGGCGTCGAGCAGCCACGCGTGGATCGGCAGCAACAGAAGGGCGCCCAACGCACCCATCACCATCGCCCGGACGATCATCAGCCGCGGCACGAGCTTGAAGCTGTCGAAGACCACCAGCAACAGCAGGAAAGCGGTGACGGGCAGCAGGGAGACGAGCAGGGCCACTGCGCCCGATCTTAGCGGAGGCAGGCCCCGGTGAAGCCGCCGGGGACCGCGAAAAGCGCGATGCCGCCTATTTCAGGACCGTCAGCGACACCATGGCCTCGCCTCGGGTGGGCACGCCGCTCTCGGTGCGGACGCCGCCGCCGAACGACAGCGTCATGTCCAGCGCGGACAGCACGGTGAAGCGGAAGTCGAGCTGCCCGCCGACCGACAGCGCCTCGTGGCGATCGGGCGCGCTGTCGAGGTTGGTCGCGAGGCCGCTGACGAACAGCGCGGGCCGCAGCCAGCTGAGGTACGCGCCGGGCGTGCCGACGCGCTTGAAGCGCATCGGCGGCAGGTTCCATTCGAGCATCGCGCGCGTGAAGTTGCGGCCGCCGATCTCGTTGAGCGCCGCGCCGGGAAGCTGTCGTACTCCCGGTAGCGCTTGGTCTCGCCGTGGTCCACGTAGTTGTTGCCGAATCCGCCGAAGTAGAAGTTCGCGAACGGCTCGCTGCGGTCCTGCGGCGAGAAGCCCGCGGCCGTCCGCAGCCAGATCGACGAGTGCGGAAGCGGCATGGCGAGGCCCGCGTCGAACGTCGCGTGCGCGCGCACGAACGCGGCCGAATTCACGTAGTCCGCTTCGAGCGCCGCCGTCCACGTCCGCCCCTTCTCGTCGTCCACGTGACCGAGCGAGGAGCGGACGAACGTGTCGGACAGCGTCGCGGCGAACGACACCAGGTGATCGACGTCGACCGGCACGTTCTGGTACTCCGGCAGCTGATCGAGGTTGCCGGCGACGCGCCCTTTCAGCTCGAGCGTCATCCGGTGCGGCTCGTCGAAGATGAGCGTGTTGGTGTGGCCGAGCCCGACCGAATAGCCCTTGCGGCTGACCTTCGTCGGGCCGAAGAGGTCGTAGAAGTCCGCGTCGTTCTACGAAGCGCGACCGCGTCCCAGTCGTACCGCTGGTACTCGCCGCGGGCGTGAAATCGCTCCTGGTCCGGCAGATCGCCTGCGGGCGCGTAGGACAGGGAGAGTTCGCGCGGTTGAACTGCAGCGGGTCGGAGAAGTTGAAGCGCATGCCGACCGCCGCCGTGTCCTTGTAGCCCTGCACGATCGGGTAGAACGACTCGCGCTCGCAGGCTGCCGCCGAGATGGTACGCGCCGTCCGTCTTCGGCATCGACGTCGAACGGCACCGACGCCGCGCGAGCCGACCTCCCACGTCCGCAGCTCCGGGTGCTCGTCGATCGTCCGCTCGCCGAGGAACGTGATCGGGCTGACGTCCTCGAGCGGCGCGGCTTTGATGCGCGCCGGCACGAAGCCCTCGCCCGTGTAGCGGAAGACGATGAGGTCGTCGTCGCCCAGCGGAATCGGGCGGAAGAAGCCGGTCTCGGCGTTCGAGCACCGCCTCGATCTGCTTCGTCGCGATCTCGTAGCGGAAGATGTTCGACACGCCCGTGTAGTACGAGCTGCCGTAGAGGTACCTGCCGTCCGGCGAGAACACGAAGCTCGTCGGGCACGCTCGGGCCGAAGTCGAACGTCGCCATCCGGCGTCGCGTCGCCCTGGCGGAGTTTCGCCACCGGGATCACGCGCACGTTCTGCTTGCCGTCGAGCTCGCCAAACGAGGCCGAGAGCAGGGTGCCGTCCGGCGAGACGTCGAGGTCGTAGACGCTCGTGCCGTACGGGCAGCGACAGACGCGCGCGTCCACTCGTGGTACGGCGGCGCCAGGCGTGACGATCGTCGCAGATGCCGTTGAGCTGCCGGATGCCCCAGAGGCTCCTGTCCGAACGTGATCGAAGGCAAGGTCGCCGATGCGCGCGTCCTTCATCAGCACCTGCCGCTTCCCGTCGTGACGTCGCAGCGCCACCAGGTCCCGGTAGGCGACGTTGTCCGTCGTGTAGAACAGCGTCGTGCCCGACGGGTCGTACGCGAGCGACGTCACCGTGTAGATGAGCGGTCCCTTGATGTCCGTCAGGTGCGCGCGTCGCGCCCGTCTCGATCGAGATCGCGCCGACGTGCGCGACGACGCCCGGGTAGTTGAACGCCGCGTAGATCGTCGCGACGCCGGATCGAAGTAGGCGCGGGAGACCGAGCCGAGCGCGCGCGGCGAGAGGTCGCGGTAGGGCGTGATCGGGTACTTGCGGATCGCGTCGAGGTTGGCCTGCTGGAACGTGTGCTCGAAGGCGACCCAGTCGGCCCACGCGTTCTCGAGCGTCGTCGCCGAACACGTGCTGGAACTGGCTCGCGTAGTACGCCTTGCTGCCCGGCCTGCGGCCCAGCCACTCGACGACTTTCGCCGGCGAGTACTGGTAGCGCAAGCCAGGTCATGAACCGCGTGCCGTAGAGGTACGAGTTCACCTCGGTCTGGAAATCGATCTTCGTGCCCTCGGACACGAGGCCGAGCGGGTCGTAGAAGCTCGTGTGGTCCTTGACCATCGCGCGGAAGACCATCTCGTCGTAGCCGCCCTGCGCGCGCCCGACGCCGCCGGCCATCCACGTGTCGATGAACACGGCACCGCCTTCGTGGAACCACCGCGGCGCCGCGACGCGCGGCGTCGTGAGGTAGAAGTACAGGATCGACTCCGGCTGCGGATCGATCGGGATGACCTTGCCGCCGAAGATCGTGCGGAAGGTCCGGTCGCGGCCAGCGGCCTGATCCATCGCGATCACGTGCACGGTCTCGTGCTACATGATCGTGGCCATTCGCTCGCGCGCGACGATCGTCTCGAACGTGAAGCTGAGCGGCGCGATCTGGATCCGCAGCGTGTCGTGCGGCACGCTCGAGGCGCCGGCGTTCCCCGAGTCCGAGAAGTCGGTGAGCAGCACCGTGATCTTCTCGGTCGGCCGGTAGTCGAACAGCTGCTCGAGAAACGTCACCGAGTGCATGAACGTCCGGCCCGCGTGCGGCACGATGTACGTCTCACTCGGCGAGACGTAGACCAGCCGGAGGTCGCCGGTCTCGATCTTCTGGAGCTGCGCCGCGGCGGGCGCGGCGAACCCGAGCAGTGTCAGCAGGGCGATCGCAAGAGGGAAGCGCATGGGCGGTCCGATCGAGTGAGCGCCACAAAAGCATACGGCCCGACGTTCCTTGATGGAAACGCCGGGCCGTAACAGGACCGTTGGGGTCGGACGGGTTACCGCCTGAGAGCGGCCTCGAACGCCGGGCTCGCGAGCGCCGCGGCGAACGCGGGCTGAGCCAGGGCCTCCTGGAATGCCGGCTCGCTCAGCGCGGACTGGAGTGCGGGCTCGGCCAGGGCGGACGCCAGGGCCGGCTCGGACAGCGCCTTGTACAGCGCCGACTCGGCGAGCGCCTGCTGCAGGGCCGGCTCAGACATGGCCGTCCGGAACGCCGGCTCGGCGATTGCCGCCTGGAACGCCGGTTCCCTCATCGCCTGCTGGAGCGCGGGCTCGGCGAGCGCTTTTTGGAGCGCCGGATCGGCGAACGCCTGCCGCATGGCCGGCTCAGCGATCGCCGCCTGGAATGCCGGCTCGGCAATCGCCGCCTTGAACGCCGGCTCTCTCATCGCCCGCTGAAGCGCGGGCTCGGCGATCGCCTTCTGCAGCGCCGGGTCGCTCAGCGACTTCTGCAGCTCGGGTCGCCTCAAGGCCTCCTGGAATGCCGGCGTGGACAGGGCCTCCTGGAACGATGGCTCAGCCAGCATCTGTTGAAGGGCCGGCTCAGACAGCGTCTTCTGCAGCGCGGGTTCAGCGAGCGCCCTGGCCAGCGCCGGATCCGCCAGCGCCGCCTCGAATGCCGGGTGCGCCATGGCCTCCTGGAATGCCGGTTCGGACATCATCTGTCGGAACGCCGGCTCCGCCATGGCCTTCACGAAGGCTGGCTCGGACATCGCCTGCTTGAACGCCGGATTCTTGAACGCCGCCTGGATGGCCGGATCCGTCAGCGCCGCTCTGAACGCCGGGTCCTTCGCGGCTTTCTCGAGGATCGAGCGGGTGGACGGATTGCGCGTCAGCCGATCGAACGTGTCGCTCTGGAGAAACTGCTGGACGTCCATCGATCCCAGCACGACGCTCGAGGATTGGGACGCCACGTCGCGCTTGGCTGCCCCAACCGTGGCTTCCGTCCCCGATTTCATCGATGGGAAGCCGGTCCACAACGCGAGAATGATTGCGCCCGCGCCCACCGCCGCAATGGCCCACAGCACCTTTTTCGTCACGACAACCCCCTCCCGGGCAAGACGCCCCGCACCCGAAGCTTGCGTGTCAACAGTTGAACCTACACGGCTGGTCCGTGAAAAGTTGGTGCCCCGGGCGCGGCGCGCGCGGCGCCAGCGCTGAATCCAGGTCAGCCGGCCGTCAGTCTCTTCCACGCGCCGCATCACCGAGGCGGCAAAGCCGGGGGGCGGCGCGGGATCGTGGCGCCGGGCCTCGTCGATAGCCTGGTCCAACGCCTCGTGTGTGTCCTGCGGATCCGTCATTTCTTCCCTCGTCCGGCCCGGGCGTCCTCGGCCAGCAGCTCGGCCAGGCGCCGTCGAGCGGAAAACAGGCGTGATTTCACGGTCTTGTCTGGCACGCCCAGGGCTTCGGCAATCTCTTCGTACGACAGCTCGGCGAAGTGCCGCAGCACGACGACCTCGCGATACTCCGGCGTCAGGGCCATCAGCGCCGCCTGCACCCGATCGTGCGTTTCGGCGGCGGCGACGGCTTCGAACGCGCCGCCTTCGGTCTCGATCCCGTCCCCGAGCGGCTCGCTCTGGTGCCGCCCGCGTCGCATGTTGAGGCACTCGTTGACGACGATCCGGTAGATCCAACTGAAAAACCGCCGTTCCGGGTCGAACGTCTCGAGGTGCAGGTACGCTCGCACGAACGCGCTTTGTGTGGCGTCGCGGGCGTCTTCGTAATCGCCCACCAGCCGCCACGCCACGCTGAAGAGGACCCGTTCGTAGCGGCTCACCAGCGGGGCAAACGCCTCGCGGTCGCCGGCCAGACAACGGGCCACCAGCACGACGTCGTCGAGCGTCTCCACCATGAAATACACGCCAGGTCTGGAAAAGTTGGCGCGGTGTGGTTGTAACACAACCTGCTAGTATTCGCGCGATCCGCCCATGCCCGCCCCCGCGACGGTCACCGTGCCGGCCACGCGTGCCGGTCTGACCCAGGCCTCGGCGGCCTTCGACGAGTTCTGCCGCGTGCGGGAAGTGCCGGAGGCCGCCCGCTGGCGATTTCAGGTGGCGCTCGATGAGATCCTGTCGAATACCGTGCGGCACGGGTCGGGGCCGGCGGGCTCGACGGTGGCGCTGACGTTCGAGCGGCACCCGTCCAGCGTGTCGGTCGAGATCGTGGACGACGCCCCGGCGTTCGATCCGCGGCAGGCGCCGGCACCCGACACGACGCTGCCGCTCGAGGCACGGCAGCCGGGCGGGCTGGGGATCGTCCTGGTGGAATCGCTCGTCGACGAGTTGGCGTACGAGCGCCGGGATGCGCACAATCATCTGAAGCTGACGTGGCACCTGCGGCCCGAGTCGGCCGCGGGGGTGCCTTCGGGGACCAACGATGGAGATTCGTGACGGACGGGAGCGCGGCGTGATGATCGTCGCGCCCGTGGGCCGGGTGGACAGCACGACGTCCGATCGGCTCGAGCAGTACCTGGCGGCGGCGGTCGCCGCCGGCGAGCGGAAGATGGTGGTCGACTTCGCCGGTGTCGAGTACATCAGCAGCGCGGGACTCCGCGTGATGCTGGCGCTCGCCAAGCGGATGAAGGACGCCAGGGGCCAGGTCGCGCTGTGCGGCATGGGCGACGCCGTGCGCACGGTGTTCAGCCTGGCCGGATTCCTGCCGCTCTTTGCCGTGGATGGCACGCGGGACGCGGCCGTCGCGCGCGTCGCCGGGCCATGAGCATGCGCCTGCGCGTGGAGCCGCCCGGCGTCGAGCCGTTCACGCACCAGCTGACCGGCACCGACGTGATCGTCGGGCGCGGCACCGCCGCCGGGCTCGTGCTGAACGACTCGAGCGTCTCGCGCCAGCACGCGCGCTTCGTGTTTCGCGACGACGACTGGTGGATCGAGGATCTTGGCGCCACCAATCGGACCCAGCTCAACGGCGAGACGATCAATGGCGCGACGCGCGTGTCGCCGGGCGACCGCCTGAAGCTGGGCGGCACGGTCCTGCACGTGCTCGCCGACTCGGCGAGCAGCACCAACCCGTTCGACGCGAGCGTGGCCTCGTCCATCGAGGGCGCGAACACGAAGCAGGCCGCGCGTCTCAACACGCTCAACGAGATTCATCGCGCGCTGGCGACCGCCATCTCGCTGCCCGAGCTGCTGCAGCTGATTCTGGATCGGTCGTTCGACGTGCTTCGGCCCGAGGAGGGCGTGATCCTGCTGCGCGGCGCCGACGGCCAGTTCGCGCTGGCGGCCAGCCGCCGCCTGCCGGTCATCAAGAACGCGATGACCGTCTCCCGCCGCTTGATCGACGAGGTGGCCGGCAAGGCCAAGCCCGCGCTCGTCCTCGACGCCGCCCTCGACGAACGCTTCGCCGGGTCGGAATCGATCATCGGCGCGGGCATCCGGAGCGTGCTGGCCGCGCCGCTCGTCGACGCGTCAGGCACGCTCGGGCTGATCGCGCTGTGCTCGCGCGCGAACGTGCGACGGTTTTCCGAAAGCGATCTCGATCTGCTGGTCTCGCTCGCCTCCGCGGCCGCGCTGCGCGTGCGCAACGTCGCGCTCGCCGAGGAGGCGGCCGCCCGGCGCGTGCTCGAGCACGAGCTGTCGATCGCGCACGACCTGCAGATGTCCATGCTGCCGCGCGAGCTGCCGTCCCGGCCGGATCTCGCGCTCGCCGCGCGCCTCCAGCCCGCGCGCGAGATCGGCGGCGACCTCTACGATTTCGTGCTCCACGGCGACAGCCTGTGGTTCATCGTCGCCGACGTTGCCGGAAAGAGCATCGCGGCCGCGCTTTACATGGCGGTGGCCAAGACGCTGTTCCGTGCGATGACCGGTGTCGGCGACACGACGGTCGCCGACATGGCCCGGCGGATGAACGACGAGCTGGCGCGCGACAACGAGCGAATAACATTCGTCACGGCCATCGTCGGGCGCCTCGATCTCGCGACCGGCGATCTGACGATCGTGGATGCCGGCCACACGCCGGTGATGGTCATCGGACCCTCCGGTCGTGTCGCGCAGCTCGAGATTCCGAAGGGCGTCGCCTTCGGCGTCGTGCCGGACCTCGTGTACATCGAGGGCGGCCGGCGTCTCGTGCCGGGGACGACGGTGGTGATCTACACCGATGGCGCCACCGACGCCCGCAACGCCGCGGGCGATCAGTTCGGCGTCGATCGGCTCGATCGCGCGATCGCCGACGCCGCGACCGGCTCGCCCGATCACATCGTCCGGCACGTGACGACGACGGTCGAGCGATTCGAGGCGGGCGCGCCGGCCGAGGACGACCTCACGCTGCTCGCCATCCGGTACCAGGGCCGCGGGTGACGCGTGTGGGCCGGCCGTCCTGTGTATCCTCTAGGACGTGCCGGATTCCGCGACCGCATCAAATAGAGGTGACCGCGTCATGAAGTGGGTGACGCGGCTGTCGGCGATCCTCGCCCTGGCGTTTGCCATCCTGCAGCTCGTCCGCACTGTGTCCGATGCCCGCGATCGCCGGCGGCAGATCGTCGAGCTGGCGACGACCGAGGCGATCGCGAAGCGCGCAGGCGACTACGAACGCGCGTGGGCGAGCTACGATCAGGCGATCAAGATTGCCGAGTCCGGCGGGCTGCTCGCGAAGCTCACGGGCCAGTTGAGTCAGGAGACGCGCGACCTGCGGAAGGCGCAGGAAGACCTTGCGATGGCGTGGCTCGACAACATCCGCATCGGCCCGACTCAGACTTTCTCGTCCGTCGTCGACAGAATCGCGCCGGTGATGACGCGCGGGGTCTCGCTTGCCGGCGGTCCGCGCAAGGGCGATCTGCTGGCGCATCTGGGCTACGCGTCGTACCTGCAGTCGCGCGACGGCCGGCCCGCGGGCGATCCCGCGCAGCAGTATCGCGACGCGCTCGCCGTCGATCCCGGCAACCCGTACGCGCATGCATATCTCGGCCACTGGCTGCTCGGTCAGGGCAAGCCGATTGCGGACGGCGAGGCGGAGTTCACGGCCGCGCTCGCGTCCGGCCGCGCGAGGGACTACGTGCGCGAGCTGCAGTTGGCGGCGTTGCGCAACCGCGGGTCCGAGGGCGACGGGCCGTATGTTGCGGCCGTCAACGACATGCGCAAGGCCGGCGAGGACGTGGACGCGCGGATGCGGGCGGACCTCTATCAGATCTACGCGCCGGCGTGCGGCTATCGAGAGAGTGCGTCCGACATGCGGACGATCGTCGCCGCCGCGCCGCCGGCCGAGCAGGCCGAGACGGTGCGCACGCTGCTCGTCGATCGCCCCGACGTCGACCCGGCCCAGCGCGCGACACGCGAGGCGTGTGTCGCGCTGCTTTTAGAAGCGGCGTCCGATCGCGACGCCGCCGTGGCCGCGTGGCAGGCCGTGCGCAAGGACGCGCCAGCCGGCGATCCCAACGGCCTGATGCCGCGCGCGGCGGCCGGGCTCAAGCGCCTCGGCTCGACATGACGAGTCGTCACGCGAATCCGCGCGGCCTCGTCGGGGAATCTCGATGACAGTAGCGCGACAGCTCCGAGGCGCCGCCATGATGGCCGCGATCTGTGTCGCGATGCTCGCGCTCCGTGCGGGTGCGACGCAGACGTCAACGTCGCCGCTCATCGGCCGCTGGGACCTGACGCTGACGACGACGACCGGGCCGAGGCCGTCGTGGCTCGAGGTGGAGCTGTCGGGCACGCGCACGCTCGTCGGCCGCTTCGTCGGCACGGCCGGCAGCGCGCGGCCGATCTCCCGGATCGACGCGACCGGCGACACCTTCAGCTTTTCGATTCCGCCGCAGTGGGAGCGCGGCACTGGAGATCTGCGCGTCGAGGGCAAGATCGAGGGCGATCGGCTCAGCGGGTCGCTCATCAATCCTGACGGCACTCGCACGACCTGGACGGCCGCCCGCGCGCCGCTGCTGCGGCGCACCGCGCCGGTCGAGTGGGGCGGTCCCGTGCGGCTGTTCAACACGAACGACACGAGCGGCTGGCACGTCGATCGCGGCGCCAATCAGTGGGCGGTCATCGATCACACGCTCACGAGTCCGAGGTCTGGCGCGAACCTCATCAGCGACCGCGCGTTCACGGATTTCACGCTGCACGTCGAGTTCCGGTATCCCGCCGGCAGCAACAGCGGCGTCTACTTGCGCGGCCGCTACGAGGTGCAGATCGAGGACACCGCCGGGCAGGAGCCGGCGAGCACGCATCTTGGCGCGATCTACGGCTTCCTCACGCCGAGCGAGGACGCGGCGCGCTCGCCGGGCCAGTGGCAGGCGTTCGACGTCGTCCTGACCGGCCGCCTCGTGACGGTGATCCTCAACGGCACGACGATCATCGCCAACCAGACGATTCCCGGCATCACCGGCGGCGCGATCGACAGCGACGAGGGCGCGCCGGGTCCCTTCATGCTCCAGGGCGATCACGGGCCGATCGAATACCGGCAGGTGATCGTGCGTCCGGCGAAGTAGGGGAACTCTACGCGGCCGCTCCTCCTCTTTTCCTGTCTGATCGCGACCGCGTGTGGCGGCAGCTCGGCGTCGCAGCTGTCGCCGTCTCCCGTCCAGCCATCTGGCGCGGCCACCAGCTACCTGAACGAGCTGGTCGATGTCATGAAGGCCAACTCTGTGAATCGCCTCGCGATCGACTGGACGGGCTTTCGGTCGCAGGTGCTGGCGGCGGCCGCGTCCGCGCAAACGGTGGCCGACACGTATCCGGCGATCACCGTGGCGCTCGGACTGCTCGCGACCACCACAGCTTCTACGCAAAGGCCGGCGGTGGGAGCATCTTGAACCCAAAGTTTCCGGCGGGCTGCTCGGTGCCGGCGCTGGCCGATGTGCTCGTGCCCGGCGACGTTGGATACGTGCGAGTCGGCGCGTTTGGCGGCAGCGGTGCGGCCGAGACGGCGTTCGCCACAGACATCCAGTCGCGCATCGCCGCTCAGGATCATCTCGGCCTCGCCGGCTGGATCGTCGACGTGCGCGGCAACGGCGGAGGCAACTTGTGGCCGATGCAACACCCGCAGCTTCGGCGCCCGGACCTGCGGCGTGCCCACAGCCAACCGGACGTTTGCGCTCGGCGATGGCGCGCAGTTGTTTCTCACCACCGCGCGCGACGCCGATCGCAATCACGTGACGTACGATTCGGCGATTGTTCCAGACGAGGTGCTGCCCGACGCCGACGCCACGGTCACGCGCGCGATCACGTGGATCCGAGGAGGCTAGCCCTCCTGACCCGTCGAACCCGTCGAACGCGTCGAACCTGTACTATCCTGTGCTGCTAGTGGCGACCTACACCGCGAAAGACATCACCGTCCTCGAAGGCCTCGAGCCCGTCCGCCGGCGGCCGGGCATGTACATCGGCGGCGTCGGATCGAGCGGCCTCCATCACCTCGTCTGGGAGATCCTCGACAACTCCGTCGACGAGGCGATGAACGGCCACGCCTCGACCATCACCGTCACGCTGCACAAGGACGGGTCCTCGATCACCGTCGAAGACGACGGCCGCGGCATCCCGGTGGACAAGCACCCGCAGACGAAGACGAGCGCCCTCGAGGTGATTTTCACGACGCTCCACGCCGGCGGCAAGTTCGAGCAGAACAACTACAAGACGGCCGGCGGACTGCACGGCGTCGGGGCGTCGGTCGTGAATGCGCTGTCGCGCGAGCTCGTCGCGACCATCAAGCGCGACGGTCACACCTGGGAGCAGAAGTACAAGCAGGGCAATCCGGTCGGCGGCGTGAAGAAGGTCGGCGCCGCGCGCGGCAGCGGGACGACGATCTTCTTCCGGCCCGACCCGACGATCTTTCCCAAGACGACGTTCGACGCAGAGGTGATCCGCGAGCGGCTGGAGGTCGCGAGCTACCTGCACAAGGGGCTGAAGGTCGTCTTCGAGAACGAAACGGCGGAGGGCGCGCAGCCGAAGAAGGAAGTCTTCGAGCACAAGGAAGGGCTCGCCGACTATCAGAAGAAGATTCTCGCCGAGCGGAAGGCGCGGCCGGTGCACGAGGCGCCGTTCACGCTGACGCGTGAGCACGACGAAACCGGGCTGAAGCTCGATCTTCTCCTGCAGTGGACGGAAGCGACCGACGAGCACGTCCGCAGCTACGTCAACGGCATTCCGACGGGATCGGGCGGCACGCACGAGAACGGCCTGCGCGCCGGGCTCGGCAAGGCGATCCGCAACTTCATCGACACGCACAGTCTCTCGCCGAAAGGCGTGACGCTGACCGCCGAGGACATCCGCGAGGGCCTCGTCGGCGTGCTCAGCATCTTCCTCAAGGAGCCGCAGTTCCAGGGCCAGACGAAGGATCGCCTCAACAATCCCGAGGTCGCCGCCATCGTCGACGGCATGGTGCGGCCGGCGCTCGAGCACTGGCTCAATCACAACAGGTCCACCGCCGAGGCGATCGTCGCGCGCATCATCCTCGCGGCGCGCGCCCGCGAGGCAAGCCGCGCGGCACAGGCCGAAGTCACGCGCAAGAGCGCGACCTCGTCTCGCCTGACGCTCCCCGGCAAGCTCAGCGACTGCACGTCGCCCGGCCGCGCCGAGAGCGAGATCTTCATCGTCGAGGGCGACTCGGCCGGCGGGTCGGCGAAGCAGGGGCGCGACCGCGCCCGGCAGGCGATCCTGCCGCTCCGCGGCAAGGTGCTGAACGCCGAGTCGGCGTCGGTCTCGAAGGTGCTCGAGAACAAGGAGCTGTCGGACCTGGTCACCGCGCTCGGCTGCGGCATCGGCAAGGGCTTCGAGATCGCGAAGCTGCGCTACGGCCGCGTCATCATCCTGGCTGACGCCGATTCGGACGGCCATCACATCGCGACGCTGCTGCTCACGTTCATCTATCGCCACATGCCGCAGCTGATCCGCGACGGCAAGGTCTACCTTGCGCAGCCGCCGCTCTATCGCATCGACGTCGGCAAGGAGACGCACTGGGCGCTCGACGACGCGCACAAGGCGTCGATTCTGAAGCGCGCGGACGCGCGGGCCAAGCCGGAGATCACGCGGTTCAAGGGTCTCGGCGAGATGATGCCGAAGGTGCTGTGGGAGACGACGCTTAATCCACGCACGCGGCGGCTCCTACGGGTGGAGATTACGGATCAGATCGTGACCGATCGGGTGATCAACGAGCTGATGGGAAAGGATCCGAGCGCGCGGTTCAAGTTCATCATGGAGCGGGCGGAGGAGGCGGAGGAGCTCGACGTGTGATTGATGATTGGGGGATTGGGGATTGCATTGGGGGATTGGTGATTGGGGGATTGGGGGATTGGTGATTGAGTGATTGTCTCGAGGGATTGAGTGATTGAGTGATTGTCGCGAGGGATTAGGTGATTGAAGGGAGGGATTGGGCGATCGAGTCGAGAGATTGCCGATCGAACGATTGAAGAGCGTGGATTCTGGAATCGAGAGGTTGTATGCGTCGTGACGCGATGCGATGGCGAGGCGCGACGTCGACCGTGTGCTCAATCTCCTCACGCCCGACTACGTGCTCCTTGCGTCGGGCACGGCGCCGGTTGGGCGCGACGCGCTCCGGCCGCTCCTCATGGCGGCGATTGACAAGTACGACATCGAGCCGTCGTTCGAGCGCGAGGAGCAGGTCGTCTCTGGCGATCTGGCGTTCGAGCGGGGGTGGGACGTGCAGCGGGCGCGGCCGCGCGCCGGCGGCGAGACGCGGGTTCAACGCCAGCGCGTGTTTCTGATTCTTCGGCGCGGCACCGACGGGGTGTGGCGGTTCGCGCGGGGCATGTCGCAGCCCGGGCCGGCCGAGTAGTTTACCGGTTGCCCGGCGGGCGCCTAGTCCTCGTCGAGCAGCATGCGGTCCTTGAAGGCCAGGTCCTTTCCGCGCACGAATCCAATCTGCTTGCGCTTCGGGTCGGTCCGCAGCACCCAGGCGATGTCCTCCATGTGCCAGAGCGACGGGTGGTCGTGGCTGACGTAGTCGGTGCACGACGACACGCGAAAGCGGATGCGCTCTTCGAGCCGGCCGCAGCGGACGATCTGGTCCGCGGACTTCTGGCCCTGCACGACCGAGGCGTGCCGGCAGGTCAGGCAGAGCGACGGCTCATCGTCGCGCGCGGTACCGCCGTGAATCTTGATCTTCATCGCAGTTCTTCTCCTAACGTGTCATCGAGCACCTCCTTGTCTTGTCGGTCTCGCGATCATGGGCATCCTCGAAATTCTGCCGAGGACGACGACGATGGCATCGTCGTCGGTGGGGAGTCAAGCGGCGTTCGCGTAGCTGTCGCGTAGCATGTCGAAGCGTTAGCGTGGCTCTTTCTGCACCGAGTTCGGCGCGGTCGTACTGCAGATTCGGCAATGTCGGCGCGCGATTGACCGGGAGGTCGCCGTCCGCTGGCTGGCACGGCATTTTCGTCTCGCCGGGTGTGTCTGATGCCGGTGCCCGTCCGCCGAAGCTGCTCGATCGGGTGCGCGAGGCGATTCGCGTGCGCCACTACAGTCCGCGCACGGAAGAAGCCTACGTGGCGTGGGTCCGGCGCTTCATTCTCTTTCACGGCAAGCGACATCCGCGGGAGCACCGGGCACCGCACCTGGCACGCGCACGTAGCACCATGCACCCAGCACCTGGCACTCCGCCGATGGGCACGATAGAGGTCACTGCGTTCCTGTCGAGTCTTGCCCGGAGGGACGTGGCGGCGTCGACGCAGAACCAGGCGCTCAGCGCGATTCTGTTTCTGTACGAGGCCGTCTTGCTTCAGCGGTTGCCGTGGATGACCGAGATCGTGCGGGCGCGGCGCCCGGCGCGGCTGCCGGTGGTGCTGTCCCACGGCGAGGTGGCGGCGGTGCTGTCGCGGCTGCGCGGGCCGGTGTGGCTGATGGCGTCGCTGCTGTACGGCTCTGGGCTGCGACTGCTCGAGTGCGCGGAACTGCGGGTGAAGGACGTGGATTTCGACCGCGGGGAGCTGAGGGTTCGGGATCCGAAGGGTGGGAGGGATCGGGTGACGATGGTTCCGAGTGGTCTGGTGGAGCCGCTGCGTGCGCACCTGACGGCGGTCAGGTCGCAGCACGAGGCGGACCTGCTTGCGGGTCGTGGCGCGGTGGCGCTGCCGGGGGCGCTCGGCCGGAAGTATCCGGGCGCCGCGATCGAGTGGGGGTGGCAGTGGGTGTTTCCGGCAACGCGGTGGTATAGGGACGCCGCGACGGGGGAGCGGCGCCGGCATCATCTACATGAGTCGGTGGTGCAGCGCGCGGTGAAGGACGCGGTGCGGGCCGCGGGGATTGCGAAGCCGGCGACGTGTCATTCCCTGCGACACTCGTTTGCGACGCACCTGCTCGAGTCCGGGTATGACATCCGAACGATCCAGGAGTTGCTGGGCCACCGGGATGTGTCGACGACGATGGTGTACACGCATGTGTTGAACCGGGGCGGGCGAGGGGTGCGGAGCCCGCTGGACGGTCCTGGGATGGGGCTGGTGCCCGGGCGGAAATAGGCCGCCGGCCGTCCGGTCTATTCGGATATACCGATCTGCCTATTGCCGAAGCGGGCGCCGATCCGGCTGTCATTTTCGACAAGCGCCCGGTGCTAGACTGCGAGCTGGTTGGGCGATTGGAGGTACTGAGTTCAACCTACTTATCGTTAGCCGGACCAACTCGACTGCTGCCATTCCGCAGCGATTGATGCTTCGATAAGGAGCGAGAAGTGCCAGACGATCGCTTCGGCCGCTTCGAGGTGAAATCCCCGCCAAAGGCTGGGATCATCGGGCGGTTGCTCGGCCGGGTGCCACGAGAAGCGGCCTTCGTGGAAATCCGGAACATCCTGGCGACTACCACGCTCGAGCAGGTTCAGTCAGCCGACGTCTCGAGTGCCCTTGCTAAGGCCAAGCTGGGCTGTCGCGACGTGACCAAGGAGCTCCTTCTGATCTTCGAACATGCCGCTTTGCTGGCGGTCGAGGATCGTGCGCTGAGCGAAATCGACCGGCGCGGTCTGAGGTCTCTCCAGCACGCATTTGAATTGACGGACGCGGAAGCGGCCTCGGGGATGGAATCAGCGGTCGGTCAGGTGTTTGAGCGGGCGTTACGTGAGGCCTTATCGGATGCTGAGTTCACAGAACAGGAGAAGGCCAACTTAGAAGCCACCTCAGCCGCGCTGGGCATGAGTGGCCAACAGACCGCACGGCTGTACAGAGCCGCGGCGGTCTCTGCGGTGCAAGCGGCCTTTACCAGCGCCATGGCTGACCGACGTTACACGAAGGACGAGGAGGCTCACGTCGCGGCCTTGGCAAAGTCGCTCGGGGTCACGATGACTCACGACGCCGGGACAGCTGACTTGGTGGCGAAGTTCAGATTGATGGCTCAGATTGACGATGGATACCTTCCGTCAATTACCGTACCGATTCTCCTCAAGCGAGGCGAAACGTGCCACTACTCCGGTCCCGCGACTCAGCACCAGATCAAGACCGTTACGAAGCGCATCAACTACAGTGGTCCAACGGCCAGTATCAAGATCGTGAAGGGGCTGAGATGGCGGTTGGGGTCTATTGCTGTGCAGAGAGTGGCAACGGACGTAATGACGCGACTCGACTCAGGACAGCTTTACGTGACGAGCACGCGGCTCCTGTTCGATGGGGCCAAGAAGAATACGAGCATCGGACTCGGCAAGATCACCAACTTCACGGTGTTCAAGGATGGTCTCAAGATTGAGAAGGAGGCCGGTCCTGACCAGTATTTCCTGGGCGCGTGCGACTGGGAGTTGGCAGGAGCGTGTCTAGATGGAGCCGCCAGGAAACTCCGCGATTGACGGCCGGCTAACCCCGCGATGGAGCCGACGGCGCATTCTGGAAGAGGACAGGAATGCGCCGCGGCTCATCGCGCACGTTAGACCGTATTTATCCAATCGGACAAACAGTTGAGAGTCGCTGCCTACCAAGCTCCGTTACTTCCCGCTGGTTCGACAGAGCTCGCCCTGGGTCTCATTCGTGAGCGAGTCGAGTGGTGCGAATCCGAGGGCGTGGAAATCTTGTGTTGCCCAGAGGGCGTACTGGGAGGCCTCGCTGACTACGCGCCGCAGCCGATGGCCTTCGCGATCGAGGTCGAAGGTGGACAGCTGCACACCGCGCTGGCGCCTCTGGCGAGCAATCGAGTCACAACGATCGTCGGATTCACGGAGCGTGCATCACGGGGTCGGCTCTTCAACTCCGCTGCGGTCTTTCAAAGGGGTTCCGTCATCGGCGTGTATCGCAAGCTCTATCCGGCCATCAACAATTCGGTCTATGCGGCTGGCGACAAGATGCCGGTCTTCACCGTCGGCCATCTGACGTTCGGGATCGTTATCTGTCTGGACTCAACCTACTATGAACCAGCCAGAATCATGGCTGCGCAGGGGGCGGCCGCCTTGTTTGTGCCGACGAACAATGGCATGCCTCCTACAAGAGGTGGGCCCGAACTGCCCGCGGAAGCAAGGAGCAAGGACATCGCCCGGGCGGTGGAGAACGGCGTGTCGGTCGTGCGTGCGGATGTGGTCGGGCGAACCGGCGATCTCGTGTCCTACGGATCATCTGGGATTGTCGGCCGAAGTGGGACCGTACTCGGAGCGGCGCAGAGGCTCGAGGCCGGCATGGTGGTTGCGGACATCAAGACCGCAGCACGCGAGCCACGGCCGGGCTGGGACGCCTCGAGGAATCCTGTTGTGGCGAGTGAATACGCGCAACTGGTAGCCAGAGCGTTCGCAATCACTGAACCCTCCACAGATGTCACGAAATCGGTCTAACATCGCGATGGAGCCGACGGCGTGAGAAGCACGCCGCGGCTCATCGCGCGTCGTTAGGCTGCTCGGCATTGATTGGAGGACCGTATGGCTGTGCGGGATCTCGGATTCTGGCAAGACAAGGATCGAGGAGCGATTGTCACCGGCAGGTCGGGCATGCTCATTCTGACCATCGTGGCTCTTCTGTGTACCGGCTCGCGGCCCTTCGCCCAACAGTCCGCTGGTGCCGTGCAGCATCCATCACTCACCGGCACCTGGCTGCCCAGTGAGCCGGCACGAAGCGACGAACTCTTCGCGGTCGGGCTCACCACCATTCCCGGCAACGGTCAATTGACGATCGATCAACGCTCGGACAGGCTCACGGTGACCATCACACTGCCGGACGACAAACTGGATCCCCTACTGAGCGTCAACGGGCGGTTCTACACGACCATCATCTATCGGCTCTCTGGGAGGCCTGAGCGTTCGGGTGGCGCGGGAGCTGGGGGGCCTCAACCGCCCTCAGTGCCGACTTGGTTTGGCGATCGGCTCGTGATTCCCGATGCTCGGCCGAGCCCACGCCGGACGACGACAACGTACTCGCTTGTCGGCGACCGGTTGAAGTTGGAGACGAGCGTCGAGATCAGTGCAGGCCGCGCGAACATGGTTACGCAGTGGCTTACGAGGGCCAAGTGAAGGCAGTGGAAGCGTCGCAGCCTAACCGGCGCTTGCAGCCGACGGCGCGCGTGTCATCGTGTAAGAGATCTAATGAACGAGCGCGCCGCGGCTGAAGCGCAGCGTTAGGCTGATAGGAGCACTCATGTTGCAGTCGTCACAGCAGGTCCGCCGGCCATGGCCGACAACATCTGTTGCTGCTTGTGTGGCGGTCCTTCTGCTCTCGACCGGCCTCAGAGCGCAAGCACCCACGCCTCGCCTCCCGCTTGATCTCACAGCGTACGTTGGCAAGTTTTCCGGGCCCGACACTGTGGATTGCGGCCGCCATCTTCTCGCCAGACCATTCGAACCCCTCCCCGCAAGCGACTGGCAGAGATTCCTCTCGTGCGCAACAGATTCCGCGAAACGTCAGAGACCCTTTGTGACGGTGGTCCAGTTGCAAGGCATCGACTCTGAGGTGTTCGAAGGCTTGCTTGGAAACGCCGACGGCGTTGTGTTTCGCTTTTCATATGACAGCCATCCATGCGGAAACCCGGCGTGCGCTGGCCGATTTAGCATCAGCCGATGCGACAAACCGACCATTCAGACGAATGCGCGTGGCGCGTCGACTGGGTTTGGTTGCTTGTTGTAGATAAGAAGCCAGGGCCAGCCTTGCGAACACAGCCTAACATCGGCTTGCAGCCGACGGCGGCTGGTGCAAGCATTTGATGCCGCCGCGGCTGAAGCCGGGCGTTAGACGGCAGGCAACCGGGGTATCAGGTGCGAATCCCCAATCGGCTGGCATTTGGCCTTTCGACGACAGCCATCTCGTGGTCCGCTGTGGTGGGTGTCTGGATGACCGCGACACCGATGATGAGCGGCGGACGTCACCCGTCGGTCACGGAAGCGCTCGGCATGGTCAGTGTTCCGGTGCTGGCAGCACTTGGCGCGAGTTGGGCTGCGTGGCATTGTCGAAGAGTGTTCCTCGGTCTGATGGCCGGAGTGCTTGGCCTTTTCTCGTTGGTGACGGGGTTCTCGATCGGCGCCGCGTTCTTCCCGGCGTGCGGTCTGCTCGTTTGGGCCACCGTCGCGAGCATCGAGACTGACCCGCGGTCCGGGGGCGCCGACACTGCCGTCTAACAAGCGTTTGCAGCCGACAGCGCGAGCCTCTATCTTTTCAGTGAGCGGCTCGCGCCGCGGCTGAAACGCAGCGTTAGGCCTCACGACCCGGCGATTTGCTCCAAACGATGTCGGGTGGCAGGATGAAGGCATGGCGCCGAACACTCTGAGCGAACTGCTGAAGCTCCCACCGGCTGACCGGGCCGAACTGGCGATGGCGCTTTGGGCGAGCCTGGACGACGCGTCGCGCGGTGCGGAACTGGCACTCACTCCGGAGCAGATCGCCGAACTCGACCGCCGGTTCGCCGAGCATCAGGCCACGCCGGGCAGCGCCCGGTCCTGGGACGAAGTCGAGAAGGGGCTTCGAACTCGGCGGTGAGCTCGCGCGTCGTCGTCCGGCCACAGGCCGAGACGGAACTGCTCGCGGCGAGGGACTGGTACAGACACTCAGCGGGTCGGCCTTGGGTTGGAATTCGTCGATGACCTCAAGGAAACGATTCAGGCGGTAGCGGCAAGGCCGCTGAGTTTCCCCAAAGTCCGCGGCGACATGCGTCGGGCCATCCTGAGCCGCTTTCCGTACGGCGTGTTTTTCCGAACAACCTCGGACGAAATCATCATTCTCGGAGTCATTCGCGGGCGGAGACACCCTCGGCAATGGAAGTCCCGACAGTGAGGCCTAACCACGCGCTGCAGCCGACGGCGCGCGATATTCTCTGGCTGATGGTGGCGCGCCGCGGCTGAGCGCTCTCGTTAGGCCGACAAACCATTACGCGAAATGTTCACCGAGTCTGCTGAATTCTACGACGCGATCTACAGCTTCAAGGATTATGTGGCTGAAGCCACACAGATTGCGGGCCGAATCCGCTCGGTGCGGCCCGAGGCAAGGACGATCCTCGACATCGCGTGCGGTACTGGAGAGCATGCCCGGCTTCTGGCTGAACGCCACGGCTTCGAGGTTGACGGTCTCGACCTCGATGCGGGGCTGCTTCGCGCGGCACGGCAGAAGCATCCGTCGGGTCGGTTCTTCGAGGCTGACATGAGTGACTTCACAGTCGACCGACGATACGATGCGATTCTGTGCTTGTTCAGCTCGATTGGGTACCTGGTGACACTCGAACGGGTCGTGCGTGCGCTGGAGTGTTTTCGGCGGCACCTTGCAACCGGCGGGGTGCTCTTGGTCGAGCCGTGGTTTCCGCCCGGTGCGTTGGACACGAGTCGGCTATTCCGTTTGGCTGGCACGCACGAAGGCACGAACATCACTCGCGTCGGTCGAAACGAAGTGGAGGGCCAAATCTCTCGGTTGCATTTCGAGTACGAAGTCGATGCCCCTGACGGCAAGCGGCGCCTGACGGAGGTCCATGAGCTCGGACTGTTTACTCGCGACGAGATGGGGCATTCTTTTCAGCGCGCGGGCCTCGACGCACATTTCGATCCGATTGGCCTGAGTGGGCGCGGGCTATGGGCAGCAACGGCCTAACCTCGCGTTGCACCAGACGGCGGCCGATGCCATCATGAGCCGCCGCTGGTGAACGCGCACGTTAGGCAATCGGCACAGGCGTACCGCTTGACTGTAGACCAAGGCTTCCTCGTCGTTCCCAGAGTGTTGGTTGAAGCTGAGACCGAGGCGCTTCGTACCTGGGTCGAGTCGATACCGCGAGGCAAGGCGGGCGCCTCGGCACGTGTTGAGTCATCCGCCGGTCCGGAAGGTGGCCGAGGATCGTCGCCTCGTTGAACTCGCGGCCAGGTTCCTTGGGGCGCCTGCGCTCGCGTTCAAAGCAACGCTGTTCGACAAGTCGCCCGCCGCCAACTGGCTCGTCACGTGGCATCAAGACCTCGCGCTCCCAGTTCGCGCGCGCGTCGAGGTGCCCGGCTGGGGACCATGGACGGAAAAAGGCGGCCGCCTGCATGCCCTCGCTTCGGCCGAGGCGCTGGCACACGTGGTCGCGCTTCGCGCGCATCTCGACCCAAGCACGCACGAGAATGGGCCGCTTCGGGTCTTGCCCGACACCCACCGGTGGGGACGGCTGTCGGCGGCGCGGATCGCTGAGCTCGCGCGGGAGGCCATCCCAGTCGAATGTGTCGCGCCGGCCGGGGCGGTTGTGGCCATGCGGCCGCTGCTCTTGCACGCGTCATCGAAGTCGACCAGTGAGTTGCCGCGGCGGGTCCTTCATCTCGAATACGCTACGGGCGTGGTCCTTGGGCCGGGTATCGAGCTGGCCGTTGCCTAACCTCGGCTTGCAGCCGACGGCGGCCGGTGCGATCCTGAGCCGCCGCGGCTGAAGCCGGGCGTTAGACAGCGGCGCCAGCCGTCAGCCGATTTCAGGAATGCTCAGGCCGCGGCAGATCCTCCTGGCGAGATTGTTGCCAATTTCAGTGTGGCGCGGCACCGCTTCGACCGCACCGGTGGCTGGGTTGGTCCACAGCGAGTGGGAACCACCTTCGCGCTTGAGGACGCAGCCGTGTTTCCGAAGATGCTGCAGCAGCGTGCTGCGTTTCACCGGATCGTCACCGTCCCGCGCTCGGCATCAGGCGGAACGCCTCGAAGACCGTCCTCGCGGCGGTCGTCGAGAATCAGGGCAATGGCGTCGGCCAGACTCTGGCGGGCCTCATCCTTGGTCCGGCCCTGGCCGTTGGCACCCGGGATTTCCGGGGAGTATGCGACGTACCACTTCGCCATCGCGCTCGAAGACGGCGGTGAACTCGTTATGCATGGAGGATCCTCAGACCTACAATACCGTCGTGGGTGGGCCGCTGTCTAACCATGCGCTGCACCCGACGGCCGCGATGTCACAGGCGGTGTGCGGCCGCGGGTGAGCGCGGTCGTTAGCCAGACAACCGATATGCCGAGGCGCTGGCTGCCATGAACGGTCTCTTCGCACGAGCCCTGCTTGCGTTCCTCGTCTTGCCAGGTGTGGTCGCGTTTCTCGTGCCGCTCCTCCTCTTCGAGCCAGGTGTACTGGCCTTCTCGAACACGTGGGGCGTGGCGCCACTCGGCATTGGGATCGTGCTTCTCATCGCGTGCGTTCGGGAGTTCTATATTACCGGCCGGGGCACACTCGCGCCGTGGGCGCCCCCGGCAACGCTCGTCAGCACGGGCTTGTACAAATGGTCGAGGAATCCAATGTACGTGGCGGTGTTCCTCATTCTCTTGGGGTGGGCAATTGGCTTCCAGTCGTGGCCGCTGGCGCTGTACGCCATTGTGGTGTTAGTCGCATTCCACCTTCGCGTCGTGCTCCACGAGGAACCGCGGCTCGCCCGAATGTTCGGGGACGTCTGGATTCAGGTACCGGGCGCGGGTGGCGCGATGGCTGTAGGGCTGGCTAACATCCAAATGGAGCCGACGCGCCGACCGTTCCATGCCATCATTTCACCGCAGCGCGCGGCTCATTTGGGCGTTAGGCATTCACGAATGACGGAGGAGAACATGGCGCGGACATCGATGGGCGTTGACTGCGGAAACTGCGGCTGCGCCCTCGACGAGGCTCCCGGGCTGCCAAATGCGAATCGACAACCCTGCCCATCGTGCGGATCTCGCGCTCGTCATTTCCGCGTCGGCCTTCACAGTGCTCTCGCTTGTCACTCAGATCTCGGTATGAAGGCCAAGCGTCAAGGCGTGAAGAAGCCGATCATCAAACAGAAAGTCGGCGACTCGCTTCATCGGAAATCAGGCAAGTGGTTCAACCGAGTGCGCGTGATCGACCGGGAACAGAATCAGTACTTCGAACGCGTTACGGACCCAATCGATGGCAAGGTCATTCATCATTGTGCCGAACCACTTTCTGAGCATCGCGGTCACGGATCGGCAAAGCAGAGCACAAAGAAACCAGCCGACAGTGATGCCTAACCTCGGCTTGCAGCCGACGGCGCGAGTATCATCGTGTGAAAGATCTAAGGAACGAGCGCGCCGCGGCTGAAGCCGGGCGTTAGGCGGACAGTTTGACACGGAGGACGTATGGGACGTACCAGCCTCGTCGTCGGTGTTGTAGCAGCAGCGGTCATTGTGGCTCGGCTGGACGCCCAAAGTCCGCCTGACTTGTCGGGCAAGTGGGTGTTCGTTTCAAGTGAGCCAGCTGGCACTCGCGTGCTTGGCAGTGACTTCTCGATCACCCAGGATGCAGCCACCTTGCGGATCGATTTCACGGCGTTCCGTTATGACGGCGAAACGACTGGTGGATGGACCGCGACGCCGGTCCCGACTCGAACCGTCTACGTCCTCGACGGTATCGAACATCCCAGTCAGGTCATCGTCAATCAGCCAACCACGAACCCGCCGGCATGGACGTTTCGCTCGACGATGTCGAGCATCACCGAGGAGTCTGTTTCCAAGGCAACCTGGGCCGGACCGCAACTCGTTGTCATGACGTACAACCGGGTCAAGTGGACCGCCGCGGGTTTGACACCGTCGGTGAGTGAGACACGACAGACCATGAGACGGGCGTTCTCGCTTAACGCCGACGGCACGCTGGTGGTCGAGAGCTTGACGGTTGCCGACCCGCTGCCGTGGGCGCATGAAGCGCCGTCGCCGACTCCGGTCCGGAACATCTATAAGAAAGGGTGAGCACGCCGAGGGGCGACCGCCTAACACGCCGCTGCAGCCGACGAGCGGCGGGAAGGTCGCAGTGGAGTGAACGTCCAATTCGCCGCTCGCGGCTGAGCGGCAGTCGTTAGCCCGACGAGCGCCACGCACGACGATGGTAAGTTGGACGGATGCCCGAGCTGTCGCGGTTCTTCGGCATCGTCATTCGCATGTTCGTCGAAGCGGGCGGGCAGCATCATCGGCCGCACTTCCACGCGTATACCAGGCCCAAGCAGCGGTCTTTGCGATCGACACGGTGGAGTGTCTGGGCGGTGAGCTTCCGATTGCCCAGCGCCGCCTTGTCGAGGCGTGGGTCGAGATTCATCGCCAGGAATTACAGGCGGACTGGGAGCTGTTGCAATCGGGCCAACCGCCCGTCAAGATTGATCCACTCAGGTAGCGCATGGTCCATGTCATCCATCGGGTCACCCAGTTCGACGTCGTGGGCCCCTACACACTGGCGGTGTCGTTCGCAGACGGGACTGAGCAGGTGATCGACTTCCGGCCTGTCCTCCACGGCGTGCTGTTCGGACCGCTCCAAGACCTGGCGCAGTTCAACGCGGTGCGCCTCGACGCGGAGGTCGGAACGCTGGTGTGGCCCAACGGGGCCGACTTCGACCCGGCGACCCTGCACGATTGGCCGCAGGTGCGGGACGAGCTGGTGAAGCGAGCCAGCACTTGGGACGCACGCGATCAGCAGCGGGCTAACAAGCGAATGGAGCCGACGCGCCGCTGAGTCGAAACGGCGCGCGGCTCATTCGCAGTCGTTAGGCTGCTTGACGAAACATCCGTGGAATTGACAAGCGCCTGACCCTCCTCGGGAGATTCGCCGCCGAATCCCGTCAGGGTTCCGTTGACAGCGTGAGCGGCCGCTTCTAGGATTCCGACAAGAGGAGCGAATGGAACAAGTCGTTGCCGTGCTGGCAATAGTGACGATTGTGGCGACGGGCGTCTGGTTCCAGTACCGACTGTCACGTGGTCGCATGTGGACGCCGCTGTGGCTGGCATTCAGCGCAACAGCGGCATCGATCATGTTCATCGTTGCCGGCACAATCGGCTACAACCTCGATAGGCACTCCAGGTTCGTCGCTCGGACGCCATGGTCGCCTGCGGTCATCCGGTGGGAAGTCGGTGTCGGCTTGGTGCTCGCCGTTCTGTCCGCCTTCCTTTGGCGGCACGGTGTACGTTCTCACCGGACGCGTTGAGCCCGCCACCAGCATCAGCATCTGGCACAAACTGGCGGGCGCAGCCTAACAAACGAATGGAGCCGACGCGCCGCCCGTCCGATAGCATCATGTCGCCGAGGCGCGCGGCTCATTCGTAGTCGTTAGGTTGCAGAATGGATGCGTTGCCTACGTACATGTTCGACACCAACGTGTTTAACCGGATTCTCGACGGCGTGCTATCGCTTCAGACGCTGACGGGTCGCGTCGTAGCCTATGCAACGCATGTTCAACGGGACGAGATCAACAGCACAAAGGATCCAGAGCGGCGGGCAGCGCTTGCTCAGGTATTCCACGACGTTGTTGCGAAGTCCCTGTCGACAGATTCCGCTGTGGTTGGGGTGTCGCGCGTCGGCGAGGCTCGGTTGAGTGGCGAGCGAGTGGTTCCGACTGAGTCGGCCGTCTATGGCATATCGAGGCACGGTCAGGCCAAGTACAGTGCTGCAGATAACCTTTACTCAGCGTTGAAAGGCCGCTTGGACAACATCAACGGAGGCAAGCCCAACAACGTGCACGATGCGCTAATCGCCGAGACGTCGATCAAGGGAGGTCATGTGTTCGTGACCGACGACGCCGATCTGGCGGCCGTGACCAAGGAATATGGCGGCCGATGTCTTTGCGTCGCCGAGCTGTTGCTTCGCTACACCGAGGGAGCTGCAACCTAACCAGCGTTTGCAGCCGACGGCGCGCGCGTTATCCTCTCAGTGAAGATCGCGCCGCGGCTGAAACGCAGGCGTTAGGCGGTCCGAGCCAGCGCTCAGTCCGGAGGCACGTGGCAGCGGAGGTGAACATGCGCAAGTGCAGGATTGTGTTGGTGATCGGCCTGCTTGCCGGTTCGATATCAATCGGCGCACAGGCCCATCCAGACTTTGCGGGAACCTGGGCGCTGGCTCATGAGGACGACATCCGCGGTGAACCTATGGGCGCTTTTGGGGAGGTGTTCGTCGCCACGCAATCCTCGACCAGCCTCATGATCGACTGGCATTCGACCAGTCCGGCTGGACGAGGCGCATCTGGGAAGCTGGTCTATCGGCCCGTCCATTCGGAATTCCCGTTCGATGGTACCGAGTCGAACCTGACGACCATCGCTTCATCAGGGTCTGTCACGCGAATCACAGATACGGCCGCTTGGGATGCCGGGGCACTTGTCATCACCGCCACATGGCGGGGAAACCTCCCGGCCCACGTGAGTCATACGCGAACGCTGTCGCTGAGCCAAGACGGGATGCTAATCATCGAAACGAGTACGCGGCCTTCAGAGCCGGGCGCGCCCTGGTCGACGCTTCGTAGCCGATACCGGCGGATTGGTCGGGTTCGGGCATCGAAGTAGTTGGGAGCGAGGTCCGGGGACCGCCTTGGGACGCCTAACAGGCCGCTGCAGCCGACGAGCGGCGGGGAGATCGAAGTAGTGTGAGCGTCGAGTTCGCCGCTCGCGGCTGAGCGGCAAGTCGTTAGGCCTACGCGACTGGCAGATTGCTGGTCCGCAAGACTCGTGGCAGGATGTGCTTGTGGCGCCCGAACAGATGGCTGAATTGCTGAAGCTCCCGGCGAGTGAGCGAGTCGATTTGGCGCTGGCCTTGTGGGAGAGCCTCGCTGAGGCCGACCGCGAAGCTGCAGTCGAGCTGACGCCCGAAGAGATCGCGGAATTCGACCGGCGTTTGGCGGACCATCGAGCCGATCCGTCCAGTGCGATTCCCTGGGAAGAGGTCCGGAAGAAGTTTATCGGCGGCCGATGAGTCGGCCCGTCGTCTTTCGACCGCAAGCCGAGCGCGAGGTTCTCGACGCCGAGCGTTGGTACGAGAGCCGCCGAACCGGGCTCGGTCACCAGTTCCGCGTGGCCCTTGATGAGACGTTGGCGCGGGTGAGTGCCTTGCCGGGTAGTTTTCCGCTTGTTCACGGAGAGAAGCGGAGGGCACTTGTGCCGCGGTTTCCATACGGACTGTACTTCGCCTTGGTTGACGACACGGTAGTTGTTGTAGGGGTGGTACATGGCCATCGCGACCCCGTGACTTGGAAATCGAGGCGCTGAGGCCTAACAACGCGCTGGAGCCGACAGCGCATTTGGAAGAGAGCATTTAGGCGCCGCGGCTGAAGCGCGAGTCGTTGGGCTGCTTGACGAAACATCCGTGGAATTGACAAGCGCCTGACCCTCCTCGGGAGATTCGCCGCCGAATCCCGTCAGGGTTCCGTTGACAGCGTGAGCGGCCGCTTCTAGGATTCCGACAAGAGGAGCGAATGGAACAAGTCGTTGCCGTGCTGGCAATAGTGACGATTGTGGCGACGGGCGTCTGGTTCCAGTACCGACTGTCACGTGGTCGCATGTGGACGCCGCTGTGGCTGGCATTCAGCGCAACAGCGGCATCGATCATGTTCATCGTTGCCGGCACAATCGGCTACAACCTCGATAGGCACTCCAGGTTCGTCGCTCGGACGCCATGGTCGCCTGCGGTCATCCGGTGGGAAGTCGGTGTCGGCTTGGTGCTCGCCGTTCTGTCCGCCTTCCTTTGGCGGCACGGTGTACGTTCTCACCGGACGCGTTGAGCCCGCCACCAGCATCAGCATCTGGCACAAACTGGCGGGCGCAGCCTAACAGACGAATAGAGCCGACGCGCCGCCCGTCCGATGGCATCATGTCGCCGCGGCGCGCGGCTCATTTGGCACGTTAGGCTGCTCGATGAGCACGGGCGCCGCGAATCAGCTTGGCGATGTCCGCCGGGCCCGCCCCAATTCCGAGAAGCGTGCGAATCATCAGGTCGAAGCTCACCGAGGCGTCGCCGGCTTCCATCTTGGCGATCCGTGACTGGCTCGAGCCGAGACGTTTGGCCAGCGTCGCCTGTGTCATGCCGCGGCGCTCCCGGAGCCGGCGAACGCCAGCGGCCAACGCGAGCTTCAATTCGATCAGTCGCGCTTCGTGCGCATCCAATTGCAGGAACTCGGCCGTGCTGCTGACGGCCCACCCGGCTCGTTCCAGTCGCGTCTTCTTGTCACGCTTCATCGGTCTACTCCTTGCCGGACACAATCTTGCGATACGCCGCTAACCGGCGCTGACAATCCGCCACGTCACCTCGGCATCGTTCACGCGGAGTTCATGGCACTGCCCTCCAATGGCTGGCGTCGGTCTCGAGTGCGGCAAATCCAAGAGCTCGCGCTGCCGCACCGGCGCAGTAGGAAGCCCGCCTCTATGCGAGCCGCGGCGCTGAATGGCGGGGTCTTGATCTCGCCGCGGAGCCACACAAGCGGCTTATCGGGCTGACGCATTGCATCTCGAATATGTCGAATATGACATGTTTCCTCGACGAGGTCAATTCGCAGCCTAACCCCGTGATGGAGCCGACGGCGCGGGTATCATCTTGAGAAAGATCTGAGGAACGAGCGCGCCGCGGCTCATCGCGCACGTTAGGCGGCGTCTCCCGAGGTCACCATGTGACGTTCAAGCACCCTCATCACGAGCCTTCTCGGGCTCGCATCTGTGGCCGTAACGACTTCCCGGAGTGTGTCACCTGTGGAACAACAGCCAGTCGCGCCTCGATATCTGCGGGTATCCATCGCTCGGTGGAATATCAATCTCTACTCAGCGGAAGCGGAACGTGCCTTCCATCAGATTGATACCGACGGCATTACCGTCTTCCGTGCGCAGCCTGGCTTCGTTCGCTACCGACTCATGCGGGCCGATAGTACGACGACGATCGCCGTGGCCGAGTGGGAATCCGAAGAGCTTGGCAGGACCGGTGCGGAACAATATCGTGCCTGGATGCGCAGGGTGGGGATCATGGAGCGAATCACCCTCGAAACTCATGCCGGCGACATCGTGGCTGGGTCCTAGGCTCGTGCGCAGGGGTTATCTTTGCGCTCGATACCACGACGCCGCCTAACCTGCGCTTGAACCTGCCGGGGCGCGGCGGCCGCTTGATTGGGAGAGAGGCCCTCTTGATTGCGGCCGCCGCACCCCGCAGCTTAAGCGCAACCGTTAGCCTGCTGAGTGGACGCGTTGCCTGATCGCAATTTGAGTTTCGGACGTCGAGGCCGTATTCTGGCGGCATCCTTCGGGTTGCCGGAGCGCTCGTCATGACGGACAAAGACAAGGTTCGCGCCCTTCTCGATCGGCTGCCTGACGACTGCAGTCTCGATGACGTGCAGTATCACCTCTACGTCGTTCAGGCCGCCGCTCGTGGCGAGGCCGACGAACAAGCCGGGCGCATGATCCCGCACGAACAAGTCGCGGCGGAGCTTCGGCGGAAGTGGCTGCTCGGACACGCCAAGTAGTCTGGGCCGAATCCGCGCGCGATGCGCTCGACGACGTTCTCGGCGACATCGCCGCGGATTCGCCGGATGGCGCCACCCGGGTTCTGGTGCGTGCGCTAGAAACTGCCGACAGCCTGACGTCCTTGGCAGAACGCGGTCGCGTGGTGCCGGAAGTCGGGGACGCCTCGCTTCGGGAGTTGTTCGTGTACGACTACCGACTTCTGTATCGCGTGCACGAGGGCCGCGTGGTCATCAGAGCCTTTCTTCATGGGCCCGTGATTTTGCCAAGTGGCGGCAAGATCGAGAGCGCGACTTTGTAGCCACGCAGGCTAACCACGCAATGGAGCCGACGGCGCGCTGTCATCGTGTGCAAGATCTGAGGAACGAGCGCGCCGCGACTCATCGCGAGCGTTAGGCATCCGCGACAGGCGGATTGCTGGACGACGGTAGAATCTGCGCGTGCTGCTGCCGAACGCCGGACTTGCAGAAATCGACCCGCAGAAACTGCACGGGTATCTGCTCTCGACGAGCCATCCTGTCGGACGGTTCAAAGCCCGGTTCTTTGCAGCGCTCGGCTATTCGGCCGAGCGTTGGCAGGAGCTGGAGGCGGACTTGCGGGGCCAACACCTGACGCAAGACGCCGACGCGGGCGAAGCGACCTCGTACGGCCAGCTCTTCACGATTCGGGCTATTCTGAAGGGACCGAACGGACAGGCGGCCCTCGTGCTCAGCGTGTGGTTCTTGGCGAACGCTGGTGCGGCGCCGCGCTTCGTTACCGCCTACCCGGGAGAAGCCAAGTGACGCTACATTCCCTTGACGTTGTCGTGCTCACTCGCGACCTGTCCGACCGTGGATTGCGCCGGGGCGATCTCGGTGCCGTTGTCGAGGTCTATGGCCCAGACGCCGTCGGAGTCGAGTTCGTGACGGCTTCCGGGCGGACCCAGGCCTTGGTCACGCTCCGGCCCTCGGACTTGCGGGCCGTTGAGGATAACGACCTCGTGGCCGTGCGCCCCGCCGATCGGGCGAAGCAGCGCGATGGCTAACAAACGAATGGAGCCGACGCGCTCTGGATCGCGGAGGCGCGCGGCTCATTCGTCGTCGTTAGGCCGACACCGATCAGGGAAGATCAGACGCCGCCCAGAAGTCGTCGGCGTACCGAGAATGGGGGAATAGATGACCAGACCGATTCCTGCAGCGCTCCACCATACCTGTTTCCTTGTTCGCGACTTGGCGGGGGCCGCGCAGAGAATGGCAGATGCACTGGGGATTGGTCCGTGGAACATCTGGACGATCGCACCGTCAGAGTGCTGGGTGCGCGGGCAGGTGAGACCCTTCTCGTTCCGTGTTGCGTTGGCGACAGTCGGCGGCGGGACCTACGAACTCATCACCCCTCACAGCGGTCGGAGCGTCTTCGACGAGCACCTCGAGCAGCATGGAGAGGGGTTCCACCATACCTGTCTCGTCTATCCAAGTTTGAAGGCGGTACGGGAGACCAAGGCGGAGCTCCGTCGACAGGGGCGAGAGGCGATTCAGGAAGGCAGCGGTGGGGAGATGTTCGAGTTCGGCTATTTCCGGTTCCCGGAGATCGGCTCGTTCGTGGAGGTCCTGTACCTGGACGCGGCAAGGTTGCCCGCGCCAGAGGCGATCATTCAGCCCTCGTCGTAGCCAATGTGTGGAGGGCGGCCTAACAGGCCGCTCAGCCGACGAGCGGCGGGAAGATCGAGGTAGAGCGAACACCGAGCGCGCCGTTCGCGGCTGAGCGGCAATCGTCAGAGCGACCACAAGGTGGCAATGCATGTCTGAGTACGCTCTTTGCCACAGTCCAGAGTGTGTTGGATTTCCAGCATGACCTTGGAACTGAACCGCATAGGGTCTCGCCGGGTTCGGGTGTTTGACATTCGAGAAAGCTCCGACCCGATCCGCCGAGAGGAGGCCCGCATGACCCGCTGCCGCCCGATCGCGTTGCTCGCCGCCTTGCTGATACTCGGCATGAGCGCGACGCCTGACGCGATTGCCCAAAAGGCCACCGTCGAAGGCCGCGCCAGCGCGGAGGGTGGCGCGCCGGTACAGTTCGCGCTGGTACAGCTTGTCCACGCCGACTCCAGCCCGGTACCTTCAGAAAGTCCACCGCAATCGATTACGAACGCTGATGGGCGATACCGGTTCGAGGGAGTGACGCCCGGACGTTATCGTGTGCAACTGCTGCGTATAGGTTTCCGACCGGTGCTGTCAGACCCAGTGCAAGTCGCAGCCGGCCAGACCGTACAGTTCGAGTTCCGCGTGGCTTCGCAGCCACTGATGCTGCCGCCGGTCTCGGTCACCGTCACGGCGGACGTTTGCGTGCCGGCAAAGAATCTCAAGGAACACCCACAGCTCCAGACGCTCTGGCAACAAGCGCGAGCTGGAGCGTCGGTCCGCACGGAGCTCATGGCACGATTCCGCTACCACGTGTTGAATCATGAGGAGTCATACGAACTGAGAGCCGACGGTCCGACCGCGCCGGGCACGATCGATCAGCCCTACGTCAGCGACCCGAAGTGGGCAGTCAAGACCGCCGCGCGCAACCGGGAGCAGCGGCTCTCTCGCGGCTATTACGGTCCGAGCAACAACTCGGGCGACGGGTTTTACGTGCCAAACGAGTTGGACGTCTTGCACGAGGACTTCCTGAAAACGCATTGCTTCGTCGCGGCGCCCGCACGTGGCGAGGGTGAGGTGGGACTGCGTTTCCGGCCACTGCGCACGCGCCGGGACTTCCTCGACATTCTCGGCACGATCTGGCTCGACTCGGCGACGTATCTCGCCCGACGGCTCGAGCTCGAGTACGTGGACGGCGTCGATTCGCGCGGGACCGTCCGCGTGGACTTCGCCGACGTCCCGGTCGCCGGCGGTACGCTGCGGATGCCCGTCGGCGGGCCGTTCACGATGCGGCCGTCGCGGACGAATCCCGCCAGGCGCACCGAGGGGAAGGTCACGATCACGTACTCGGGCTTCGAGGAGGTGTCACGGCGCTAGATTCACGCGATGCTCGGCTTGTTGTCGCGCTCGAACGAGGAGTTGAAGCTGGCGGTGCGTTATGGAAGCGGCTGGCTCGCTGTGCTCGCCTGCCGCATTGTTGATAGGGCGCCGCGGCTTAACTCCGGGCGTTAGGCGGACAAACCGGACGAGGCTACCGGAGGCGCGGGCCGCGCTCCCGACGCGCGGGCCAGAACGCGCGGACGATCACTTCCGCGTTGTCGAACGTGTAGTACAGGTGGCAACCGAGCGCCCGGACGTAGACGCGACGAAGTCCAGGCACTGGCGTTTGATCATAGAAGGAGCCGACGGCGGGAAGGGCCCTGAGGAGCTTGGTGGCTTCCTCAAGTTCTGTGGAGAAGAGCCCCTTGTAGTCGCGGTTGGCCAACCACCACTCGTGTTCGCTCTTCACATGGCGCGCGGCCGTTCGTGTGAAACGAACGCGGCGTTCCGTCAACGGGAGCGAAGCTCTCGGAGCACGTCGGCGGCGTCCGCCAAGCGACCTTCCGACACATCGATGTCAGACTCGGCGAGAGCGGCGTGCAAAGCAGCCCGGTCGCCCTCGTCCAGCCAGTCACCGGGATCGAGCGGAAGCAATTCCACTTCGGTGCCCTCCGGCAGGGTGGTCGGTTCGTCGAGCACGAGGCGGCCGCCGTGGACCCGAGCTTTGATCGTCACGAGGGCAGAGTAGCACCCGACGTGCCGCCTAACAAGCGGCTGCAGCCGACGGCGTCGGCGGTATCCTCTCAGTGAACATCTTGCGCCGCGGCTGAGGCGCAGACGTTAGACCTCGGAATTCGCGTCCTGCTTGATTCCGTACCGGATTGCGCTACCCTGAGGCCATGACCCAGACCGCCAAGAAGTTCGTCGGTGAGTTCGACGCACTGCCCGAGGCAGACCGGGAACAGGTGTTGGCCGAGCTGCTCCGACGCGCGGCAGCCGCACCGCACGACCTACCGAACGAGAAGGACATGATCGCGGTGGCGGATCAAGTGTCTCAGGAACTCGACCGGCGTGAGCAGCGGCGGTGAAGACGCCGCAGCGCGGCGAGGTCTCGCTGGTGGACCTCGGCATGACTGCGAAGGTTCGTCCGGCGTTGGTCGTCAGCATTCCGGCGAACGATGCCGACCGTGCGTTGGTCACCCTTGTTCCTCACACCACGAGCGTGCGCGGTTCCCGGTTCGAGGCAGCCGTTCAAGTCGGGTTCCTGAAGGCGGGCGCGTTCGATGCCCAGAGCCTCGTTCTGGATGTCAGCAGCGCGATCAGTTCGTCCCAATTGCAACGCTTCGTCGCGTCGATCGCGAAGCGGTGGCGACGGGCGAGGGGCTGACTCCTTGGTCCACGGTCCGCCCGACATCCGACACAAATGGGGACCAATGGGGGCGCATACGAGGCACTGTGACCTTTGCGGCAGCGTTCATTCACTCGCCGTCATGTTTGGGACCTTCAACGTGCTCGATTGAGTGGTGCTCGATTGGAGTCTGGTCTATTGGCAGCCGCGGTTCGTCGTGCTTCCGGGGACAGAAGGCATGCGGCGCGCTCCCTGGACGTGGAGTGTGACGCGAGGACCTATAGCATGGGGGCTAGCCTTCGCCCCCCGAAGGAGCCACATGCCACGTCACATCGTTGCCACGCCAAACGCCGCCAAGCCGCCAGCCACGTACAGCCAGGCTGTGAAAGCCGCGGGCCTCGTCTTCGTTTCGGGCACCGCCCCGCACGATCCGGCCACCGGTGCGATCACAGGCACGACGATCCAGGAACAGACTCGGCGATGTCTGACCAATATCGTTGCAATCCTTGACGCCGCTGGCAGCTCACTGGACAAGATCGTCAGCGCCACAGTCGTGCTTGCCGACGAGGATGACTTTGCCGGCATGAACGAGGAATGGCTCAGGTGGTTTCCGTCAGACCCACCGGCACGGCAGGGAGCCAAGCTCCCAGCGCGCATCCCGGGACTGAAGGTCTCAATTGCCGTCATCGCTGAAGCCTGACGCGGCAGTGCGTTGGGCGGACGCTCATCATGGTCTTCACCAAGCGTCTTCGCGAGGGGATTCGACGCGGACGGATCCGGTGCAGCGTCCGCATCTGGACGCGGCCGCAGGTCAAAGCGGGCGGCCGTTACCGCATGGACGAGGGCCACATTGTCGTCGATTCAATCGCGCCGATTCGGCTCGCGGATATCAGCGACGATCTGGCGCGCGAGTCTGGTTTCAGCGGAGTAAGGGACCTGCTCGAAACGGCGAAGCACGGTCGCGGCGACAACGTCTACCTGATTCGATTCCACTATCTGCCCCCGGGTGCGTGGGACGTGCAGCCGCGTCCACAATCATCGTCCGGCAGTAGCTCGCAACTGCTTCATCGCATTCGGAGCGGTGCGCCCCGTGCCTCGCCGACACGCCACCCCGGCGGCCTCACCACGCACCGGAGCCGTCGGCGCCGAGGATAATGTCGTCGGGAAGCCGGGCTGCCTGAGATTGGCGATTGCGAATGAGCCTCCACCTGTCCTTCCGTCGTCGCTGGTCCGTGTGGCTGGCGTTGGGACTCGTTGCCGCGACCAGCGGCCGCGTTGGCCCGCGCGCGCAGGCCCAGGCGCGGGTTTCAGGGCCGCGGATCGTCGAAGGCGCCGATGACGACTGGCGGTTCAGCCGCGGCGATTTCGCCAGCGCCGCGATGCCCGGCGTTCGATGACACGGCTGGCGCGCGTGGACCTGCCGCACGACTGGAGCACCGACGGACCGTTCAGCGCCGATTACGGCAGCGGCAACGGCTACGCGCCCGGCGGCATCGGCTGGTACCGCAAGCATTTCACGCTGGCGGCCAGCTAGAAGGACAACGTCGGCGCGATTGAATTCGACGGCGTCTATGACTACTCCGAAGTTTGGATCAACGGCCAGTTCGTCGGCGAGCGGCCCTACGGCTTTTCGAGCTTCGATTGTCCCTGACGCCCTTTGTCAAATTCGGCGGCGCGGACAATGTCATCGCCGTGCGCGTGGACCATTCGCGGTTTGCCGACTCGCGTTGTTACACCGGCTCCGGCATTTACCGGCACGTCCGGCTGCGCATTCACGGACCCGTTGCACATCGCGCACTGGGGCACGTTTCGTTACGACGCCCGAAGTCAACAGCGGTTCGGCAACGGTCCGCGTCGAAACGACGATTGAAAACAATTCGCCGAGCAAGCGGCAGTTTTCGCTGCGAGTCGGAGATCGTCGCTGCGGCGGCGAAGTCGTCGCGCGGTCACGCCTGACCGGCACGATCGCGCAGGCGGCCGCCAGACGCTGGTGCAGAAATCGAAGTCGCGCGGCCCGATCGGTGGTCGACCCGACTCGCCGACACTTTACACGTTCAGAAGCCAGCGTCCAATCCGGCGGAAGACCGTCGTCACGACGAAACCGAGACGACGTTCGGCATCCGCACGATCCGGTTCGACCCGGACAAGGGATTTTTCCTCAACGACAAGCCTTTGAAGCTCAAGGGCGTGTGCCTGCATCACGACGCCGGCGCCGTCGGCGCCGCCGTGCCGGACAAAGTGCTGGAAGCGCCGCCTGCGCGCGCTTGAAAGAAATCGGCGTCAATGCCATCCGCACCAGCCATAATCCGCCCGCGCCGGAGTTGCTGGACTTCTGCGACCGGCTGGGTTTGCTGGTGAAGGACGAGGCGTTTGACGAATTCACGCCGGCGAAGAACAAATGGGTGACCGGCCGGAACGACGGCGTGCCCAGCCATTTCGGCTACGCGGAGAACTTCGAGCCAATGGGCGGTGACCGACCTCGCAGGACATGGTCCGGCGCGACCGCAACCATCCCATCATCATCATGTGGAGCATCGGCAACGAGATTGATTACGCGAACGACCCGTTCTCCCATCCGGTGCTCGGGCGGATTATCGTCCGCAAAATCCGCCGGCGACAAACTCGTGACGCTCGCGAAGCCGCTGATTGACGCCGTGAAATCGCTCGACCGACGCGCCCGGTGACGATGGCGCTGGCGAGCGTGGCGATGTCCGACGCCGTCGGGCTGGCGAGCTGCTCGATATCGTCGGCTACAACTATCAGGAATCGCGCTACGCCGCCGACCACACGAAATATCCGCAGCGCGTGATCTTCGGCAGCGAGACCAGTCACGCGTTCGACAACTGGGCGGTCGTCCGCGACAACCCGTACGTCGCGGGCAGTTTCTCTGGACGGGCATCGACTATCTCGGCGAGGCGCGAGCGTTCCCGAACCGCGCCAACGGCGCGGGCTTGCTCGACCTGGCCGGGTTCAAGAAGCCGCCGGCGTGGTTTCGGCAGAGTCTGTGGAGCAGCGACGCCGATGGTGTACCTGGCGTCGGCGCCCGCCGCCGAGGCCGGTGGTGCCGCGTCCGGGCGTGGCGCCAGGCCCGAGGAACGCTGGAACTGGCCGGCCGGTTCCACTGTCACGGTATCCGCCTACACGAACGCGGCGGAGGTCGAGTTGTCGCTCAACGGCCGCTCGCTCGGCACGCAGCGACTGGCCGAGGCCGCGGCCGGAGTCCTGAGCTGGACCGTGCCGTACGCGCCAGGCGTGCTGAAGGCGGTGGCGACGACGGACGGCAAGGCGGTCGCGGACTTTGCGCTGCGCACCGCCGGCGCCGCGCGCGCTATCGAGCTGGTGCCGGACGTTTCGGCCGTACTCTCTGACAGCCGGCTGACGAAGCAGATCGAATTCCGGATCGTCGATGAGGCGGGTGTGCGCGTGCCGGACGCCGACGCGGTCGTGACGTTCCAGGTCGACGGTCCCGCGCGGATCCTCGGGATCGGCAACGGCGATCTGAACAACATCGAGACCGGGAACGCGGCCCACCGGACGTATCAGGGACGCGGCCTCGTCATTCTCCGGATCATGGACCCGGCGGCAACCGTCACTCTCAAGGCGTCGTCTTCGGGCCTCGGAGGCGCGAAGGTGGTGCTGTCGCCGCGGTGAAGATCAACACGGTCTGACGATCGCTGGCGATCGCGCGCAACTATCCAAACGCCGCGACGGAGTGAGTCTGGCCATTCGTCTTTCCCGCGGGGCGCGTCTGCCGGAACCCCACCTACGGCGAGCCCACACGGTTTCATCTTCACGAGACGGCGGTGCAGCGCGAGGTCACGCGCGCCGTCCGGGCATCGAGGGTCTCGAAGCGCGTCAGCTGTCATACGTTCCGGCACGCGTTTGCGACGCATCTGCTCGAGGACGGCTGTGACATCCGGACGGTGCAGGAGCTCCTCGGTCACCGGGACGTCAGCACGACGATGATCTACGCGCACGTGCTCGATCGGGGGGCGATGGGCGTACGGAGTCCGGCGGATCGACTGTAGAGGGTGCTCGACCGCCGGCATTGAAATCGAGCGTCGAGCAGCGTTGCCTTAGGCTGCGAGCGCCGATCGGAACAACCCTGCGAGATTTGCAGCCTTTGGCGGATGCTCGGCGACGGGCCTTCTCCGGGTGTAACATCCGGTCTTTCAGAATGTTGCGCGGATCGGAGTGGCGGTGGACTTTATTGCGAAACGCTGCGAGTTTAGCAGTGACGAGGGCCGGGCGTCGCAGGTCCAATACTCGTAAGGCCGAATGGAATCCGAGATGGTCAAGGTGAAATACGACGATCTATCGGCGGCATTCGATTTCGTCAGCTTTGCGGCTCCGTTCGAGCACCGAGCATTCGTTTCTCTCGACACGGGCGCTATTCACTGGATGTCCGAAACAAGTCCGCTCGACGAGGAAGATCTACCGGACGATCTCGAAACATCGGATCGATACCTCGCGATTCCTCACAAGAACGATCTCGATCTGGGCAACAACCTCGCGCTTCGGTTTGTCGAAGAGCAGTTGCCGAACCGGTACGCGGACGTCGAGGACTTCTTCAGGCGCCGCGGAGCTTACGCGCGTTTCAAAGAACTTCTGGCGGCGGAAGGGTTTCTTGAGAAGTGGTACGCCTTCGAGGCGGAGTCCACCGAGCGAGCCCTGCGCCGGTGGTGCGAAGCGAATGAGATCCACGTTGCCGAGAACGACAGTCAACAATCGGCCTAACATGGCTTGCAGCCGACGGCGCCTGTTGCAATCGCGACCCGCCGCGGCTGAAGCCCAACGTTAGACGGCCGTGGGCAGGCGAGAAGCAACAGGGAAGCAAAGGGGAGCCGCATGGCCTTCCACGAAGACTTCAATCGATCAGCCTTCTCCCATTTCATCAACAGCTCGGCAGGCCGGGTCTTCCGCCTCACGACAGGCGGTGCGTTCCTGATCGTCGGATACTTCTTGCGGGCTCATCCCCTCGGCGTGGTCTCGATGCTTTGGAGCATCCTGCCGCTCACTGCCGGCGGCTTCGACGTCTGTTACATCAGCGCAGTACTCGGAGGCCCCCTATCTGGAAGGACCATTCGCGAGCGATACAAGGGCGGCCAAACGCCCCAAGCGGCTGGCTAACCTGCGCTTGAAGCTGTCGGCCCGCGGCGACCGCTTGGAGGGGAACAGGGTCCGGGAAGAACTCATGAAGGCGCCGCCGCTAGTGGAAACTCTTCGGCTCGTGCTATCGGCACCCGTTGCTGCGGATGCCGAAGCTGTATTCCGACGGTACGCCAGTGACGATGACGTGACAAGGTACCTGGGATGGCCCAAGCATCGAACGGTCGCCGACACGGAGGGGTTCTTGGCATTCAGCGCCGTTCAGTGGGAGCGTGAAGGGGCTGGGCCCTATCTCATTTGGGCGCGGGCCGATGGTCAATTGCTCGGTAGTACTGGTCTCGGCCTGGAGCCAGGCGGGCAAGCCATCACTGGTTACGTGTTGGCGACGGACGCTTGGGGAAAAGGTTATGCAACAGAGGCGCTCACCGCCGTGGTGGAGGTCGCGACCGACATCGGCGTCAGGCGACTTTATGGGCTGTGTCACCCGCAGCACCGAGCATCATGGCGCGTCTTGGAGAAGTGCGGCTTCGAACGGGATCGGAGCTGGAACCGGCAAGTGGAGTTCCCTAATATCGCGGCCGGCATCACGCAAGATGTCCTCTGCTACCGCCGGGGGCTTCGCCGGCACGCGGGCTAACCAACGAATGGAGCCGACGCGCCCATCGTCTCGTACCATCATGTCGCGCTGGCGCGCGGCTCATTCGTGACGTTGGGCGGACCGCTGGGTGTGCGAGGATGGCCAGCGGACGGTGCGCCAGTTGGCGGCATGAATGACGAATCGGAGGCGACGTGATCGTAGTTCAGGTGTCAGTTCAAGCGAAACCCGACAATGTGGAGCGGCTCCAGCAGCTCCTGCACCAGGTCGTTACAGAAGCCCGTCAGCTAGACGGTTGCGCTCGATATGACTGGTACCGATCTCCTGATGATGAACCTGGGTTCTTCATCTACGCGGAGTTCGACTCCGACGACGCCTTCGCGCAGTATCGAAAGGGCCCGGTGGTGAAGAAGATCGCTGAGCAGCTCATACCGCTCCTCGCGGCGCGGCCTTCGTTCAAACACTTCAGCGCGACCGTGTTGGAGCAGAGCTGAGCAGGCAATGGCCCCCAAAGGCGTTGGGTTGTCAGTTCGCCAGGTACTCGAGGCGGTCTCAATCACGAGGCCGCCCAACAAGGGGAGGAAGCTGACGAGCCTCTCGGCGGCGCCCGGCGAGCTTCAAGCGCCGCCTCGTGCGGCTGCGGCAAGGACGGACGGGCGCACCGGTTCGCAGCTTATCCCCAGTGTTAGGCGGCGCCACAGCGAATGAGGCGGCATACGAGGGAGTAGAGAGCGTCGCTGGGTTCGTGGGCCTGTTTGTGCATTCGGCGGGATGGTGGCGTCTCGAGCGAGATCAGGACCCGTCGCAGGGTGGCGAACCCTGACCCTGGCCGCGATCGCGAGGCGCGGCGCGCCGGGACGGGGTGGAACGCAGATTGTTCGCCGGTGGCGATAGGAAAAGTCTACTGGGCCGTATGACTTGAGTACGCGTTGCAGCTGATGAGCAGCGTATCGTGGTCGCGCGCTTTCGCGCGGACATCTTCTGAAATGTGCCGCTCGTAGCTCAACGCAAGCGTTAGGCAGCCTGAATCTCATCGCCGGTGTACAAATGACGGAGTGGGCAGCATGATGCTGACCGTCGCTCGCTACGTCGCTCTTTTGGCGTTCGCCAGCGCTCTTGGCCTGCCGCAGCGGTCCACCTCGGGCGGACTGCAGCTCCTGCGCGTCATGCAGGGTGCCTTGGGTGGCGCGGAGAAGATTGCGGCAGTCCGCGACTTCGAGGAAACAATCCGCGCGGAAGCGTGGGACGCCAACAGCGCATCGCTGGGCGAAGTGCGAAAGCGCACGCGCTGGATTCGGACTCCCGGTCTGCTGCGTCTCGACCAGATCGGCCCGCGCGGCACCTACGTACTCTTCTTCGACGGCCGATCGGGCTGGGAGATCTTGCCGGACATGCGGAGCGCCGATCTGTACAGGACGACCGGCGCGGCGATCGATCTGGCCGGCGGCGAACTGGAATTCGCGAAAGGATACTTCTCCGGGTTCGAGCTGCGCCTGTGGCTCGCGGATCAGGTGCCCGGCTACGTGGTGACATCGCCACGGCCGAATGTCCTACGGATCGAGCACGACGCCGCGGCGAACGACTTCACGATCGACCCGGCGACGAACCTGCCGGTGTCCTCGTCCGGCGTGTCGCTGGCGGATCCGGACCGTCCCGTTCCCTCGGAGATGCGATACGAAGACTGGAAGGAGTTCTCAGGCGTTCGCTTTCCGATGCGGCGGGTCAACTATCACAGCGGCGTAAAGCGCGGTTCTGTCATCACGGAAGCGATTCGCATCAACGCCGGTTTGAAACGCCGAGATCTCGCCGCCACGCCCGCCGACTTTGCGCCGGACATTCGCCGTAACTGAGCCGCGCTGGGCCGTGGTTGGACATTCCGCTGCCTGACATGCACTGCACCCGACGCCGCCTGCGCCGCTCGCGCGCCGCGGCCGGCAAACCTGTGCGGTCTCAGCCTCGAGTTGGCTATTCATTCGCGCCATCGTCGGTGCTCTCAACTCGCCGCGGTGCGCGGCTCATTCGTTGGCGTTAGACTGCTGAGCGAACGACTGGCCCGCATGAGGAGAGAAGAATGACGCACCTCAATCGCGCTGGACCGTCGCGTGGCCAGGTACTGCGTGACGCGGTGCTGACGTTCACGGCGGTCCTGATCGCATTCGCAGCGTTCGATGACATCACAACGGACATTGCCACGACCTTCACGGTCGAGTGGCTGGGCCTCGGGGTTTGTGCGGCGTGGCTGCTGATTGTGTCGTGGCGCCTGGTTCGCGGCGAGCATCGGTGGCTCGGCTCGATCTCGGTCGTCGCGCTGGTTCTCACCGTTGGTGCGGGATCCACAGTCAGACCAGGCGCGGGTCCTTTGCGAGTCGAATATCTAGCGACCGTTGCCGGGTTGGTCTGGTTCCTGGGGCTCGGCGGGATTCTGGCAATCCGAGCGTGGCGTTAGGCTGCACGGACCGGACATGAACGAGCTCTCTAAACCGATGCAGGTCCGACTCTTGAGACTCGAGCCGCGGCAGCTCCTCTCGAACGGGGACAGCGCCACCTACCGCCGAATCCGGCAGAGATCAGCGGCCGGCCGCCCGGCGGCGCCGTCAAAAGGGACATGAAACCGTTCGCCACGCTCGCAGCTGCCACCGCCTTGGCCGTTGGGCTGCACGGAAGGCCCGCAGCGCAAGCGGCAAAAGGTACCGAAGTGCGGGTCGTCGGATCGACCTCGTCGCTCCTGTTGGCACCCAGCGCGCCCGAGCAAGTCTCGCACAACCGTCGCATCCTATTCCTGGGTTTCTCGAGGGACGTTTACAGGTTCAAGGGTGCCCGTGCCACGGTGCGTCTGTCCGAACGATCGCCGTTGTTGGAATTCACTGGACCCGATCCGGTCGACGCCGACGACATCTGGGTCCTGCGGCTGCACCTCAACGACGGCTCGCGCGAAGTGGGCCACACCAGTTCGCTGGAGCATCCCTACGACACGTCCGACATCGTCGGGACGACGGTCACCGCCGCGGCAGACGCGACGCCGCACGTCCTTCGGTTGAGACCCTCTGCGCTCGAGCCTGGCGAATACGCCATCGTCGTCGGCCGCCTGTTTTTCGATTTCGGCGTGGACTGACCGGAGTCCGCTGCGACAAGGAGTTGCAACGTGATCAACGCGACCTGGCACAAGGGTCATCCCATGCCCGCGCACGCCACGCCTAAGCAGCGGCTCCGGTGGCACCTCGCGCATGCGAAAGCGTGCGGTTGCCGGAAGCTCACGGCTTCAATGCTCGGCGAGCTGAAGCGTCGCGCACAGAAACCGGCCCCAAAACGGCGCCGTGCTTCCCCTCGCGTTTGAGCGTAGGTGCGATCCGTGAGGGTCGAATCACCTCGTCAGTCGTGGGTGCCTATGGCCGTTCTCCTGGGTATCGGGTACGCCCTCGTTGGTATCGTGTTCGCGATGCCGGCCACTCACGTGCAGGGGTGGCGCGTGGCAGCATGGGTAGTGAGTGCCCTTGGTTACGCGGCTCACATTGCTTATGAGCGCTTTCGGCTGCAGAACTCGCCTGGTTCGGCCGCCCTGCACGTCGCCTTCGCCGTTGCTTTTGGAGCCTTCGGGCTTGCTGTTGGCGCAAACGTCCATTCACTCTCTACCGGATCGCCCAGCGAGCACCAACACCTCCTGCTGCTCTCACTGGGGATCTGGCCGGTCATCACGGCGCTTCCAGCGTTTCTTGTCGCGCTCGGCACAAATGCAGCTTTGGCGTGGGCGTTCGGGCGCGTGCAGGCACGTCGGTAGAACGCTGAACGGACATATCGACGGAATCGACGATTTCACCGCTGCTCATGCCGCCTGTCGGCGCCGTCGGGTCGACGACGGTATACTCGCCGCCAATGGCCGCGCGCACCTTGAGAGGGAAATTCGTCGCTGGGTTGCTCGCCGGGTTACGCGTGGTGTGGCCCATCCTGTCAGTCCTCATAGGACTGATCATCGCGCTCGGCGTGGTTGTTGGCTTGCGTGAAGGCTGGTCGCTACACGAGTCGATCTATTTTGCCTTCGTATCCGGCCTGACCATCGGCTATGGCGATCTTGCGCCCCAGACACCGCTCACACGCACGCTGGCGATTGTCATTGGGGTCTGCGGCGTGCTGCTGACGGCTCTGGTTTCTGCGGTCGCCGTCAAGGCATTGACGGCGGCGACGAATGACGGAGCTGAACGAGATTGAGCGTGCCCGTGGGTTCGATCGAGAGCGAAGCCTCGCTGAGGGGCCCGTCGGGGTGGATTTCGTTTGTGCAATGTTAGAGTGTGGCGCCGCAGCTCGAGCACAGTCCGTCAGACGACCTATCAGGCGAGTATGCAGGTCTCGACACCTGCTGAACCGCCGAGGAGCATGCCCGATGAGCGCCAGCAACGTTGCTGCGGTGGCGACAGTGCGCCACCCGCGCTTCGTCCGAGTCACACACTGGCTCACGACGATCGCATTCTTCTCGCTCCTGCTGAGCGGCCTCGAGCTCGTCCTCTCCCACCCGCGCTTCTACTGGGGCGAAATCGGCAACGTCAACACGACGCCGCTCTTCTCGATTCCGGTACCGTCCTCGCGCAGCACCGTACCCACAGGCTATGGCTTCGTGCTGCCCGACGAGAACGGCTGGAGCCGCCACTTGCACTTTCAGTCGGCCTGGTTGCTGTTGTTCACGGGCCTGGTCTACGTCTCAGCGGGCCTGCGCGGCAGCCATTTCCGGAAGAACCTGGTCCCCGCGCAAGCCGATCGTTCGTGGCGTGCGCTACGCACGGGTATCGCTGAGCACCTGCGGTTTACGCCATCGGCATTCGGGGATCCCTGGTCGTACAACGCCCTGCAGCGCGTCTCGTACCTCGCCGTCGTCTTCGTGCTCTTCCCGCTGGTCATCTGGACGGGACTCGCAATGGCGCCGGCCTTCACCGCTGTCTTTCCCTGGGTGGTGAACGTCCTTGGTGGACGCCAGTCGGCGCGCAGTCTGCACTTCTTCGTCACGATCGCGCTCGTCCTCTTCGCCATCGTTCACGTCACGATGATCGTCCTCGCGGGATTCCGATCGCGTGTGCGCGCAATGATCACCGGACAAGCAGAGGCACGCCCATGAAGAACATCACTCGTCGCTCCCTGCTGGCCGGTGGCGTGGTCGCTGCCGGCGCTGCGCTCGGCGCGGCGCTCAACGCCGGCGGCCGCCGATTCGGACTCGTGCCTCCCGACTCGGGCGGCTTCTTTGGCCCGGGCGAAACGCTCGCCTACGCCGCGCATCGCGTTTTCGGCCGGAATGCCATGGCGCGGGAGTTTCCGCCGAGCATGATCTCCGCGAGGCCGTTCGCGAACGCGATCTCCCCGCCCACCGAGGCGTTCAATCGCCATCAGGCGACGAACTTTGCAACCTGGCGGCTCAGGGTCGAGGGTCTTGTGTCGCAACCACGGACGCTCTCGCTCGCCGAGCTGCGCTCGATGGACGTGCGGTCGCAGATCACCGAGGTGGCGTGCGAAGAGGGGTGGTCGTACGTCGCCGAGTGGACGGGCACGCCGTTGCCGACGGTGCTGAACGCGATCGGCGTACGCCCCGAGGCGCGCTACCTGGTCTACTACTCGTCGGACCCTGACTGGTGGGAGAGCATCGACATCGACGAGGCCATGCACAGCCAGACGCTGCTCGCATGGGGCATGAACGGCGCGGACCTCCCGGTGCCCTTCGGGGGTCCGCTACGCCTGCGCGTGCCGCGTCAACTCGGGTACAAGAGCGTGAAATTCCTCGACCGCATGGTGCTGACCGACACGCTCGAGGGGTTCGGCAACGGATCGGGGCAGTCAGCGGCGAACGACGGATATGCGTGGTATGCGGGGATCTGAGGCCGCGGGCGACGGCTGCCAGGCCCCTCGAGGTGGCGATGGAGAATACGAAGCCCCGCGTGACGATCCACATGGCGGCAAGTCTCGACGGCTTCATCGCCAGACGGGACGGCAGTGTGGACTGGCTGGAGACCACCGACAACTTCGAAGGTGGCGACACGTTGGCCCCGGAGTTCGTTCAGGCGTTCCTCAAGACGATTGACTGCTACGTCATGGGCTCCCGAACGTATGAGACGGCAGTGGATTTCGAGGCGAAAGGGCTCGGTTGGGCTTACGGTGACACGCGGACCTTCGTCCTCACCGGTCGCACGCTCCGGAAGACCAGGGATACCGTTGAGTTCTACTCGGGCGATCTCGCGCTCCTGGTCGATGAGAGATTGAAACCGAACTTCCGCAACATCTGGTTCGTCGGAGGGGGCAGATTATCCGGTGATTGCCTTCGCCTCGGACTGGCCGACGAGGTTCGCTATTCGATCATGCCCATCCTCATTGGCGATGGCATCTCGTTCTTCGAGGGGCTCGACAGGGATATCGCGCTGCACCTTGTCGAGGCGACGGCATACAAGACCGGCATGGTGGCACTTCGCTACGACGTGCGGAAGTCGTGACAACGAACGATCGGGTTCCGGGAGCTTGCGGTCCAGGCGAGTTGGTGCGATGCTGAGCCGCCGTCAGAAACATCACACCCGGAACTGCCTGCGGCCTTGGAGGAAGCATGCTCTTTGCCATCGGATGGACGAATCGACCCGGCGCAACTGAAGAGACCGACAAGCGAACGCTGAAGCTGTTCAAGAATTGGCAGCCACCGGCGGGCGTGGAATTCAAAGGCTTCTACGACTACGCCGACGGCAATGGCGGCATCGCGATCGCGGAGTCGAATTCTGCGGAAGCGATTCTCGAAGCGACTGCGCCCTGGGCCACCTTCCTGGACTTCACGGTTCGCCCCATCGTTCCAACGGACAAGTCGCCGGCCATCTTCGAAAAGGCGATCGCCTGGCGCGACTCCGTCCGCTGACTGACCGCGTCCGAGCGAGGGAGAGCGCCTGATGGAACCCTCGGCCGCCCAGGCATTCGCGAAGCAGTGGATCGCCGCCTGGAAGCGTCGTGATCTCGAGCTGCTGCTGAGCCACTACTCCGAGGACGTCGAATTCCGCTCATCGCTGGCCGCCAGACTGCTCGGCGACCCCTCGGGTACGGTTCGCGGGAAGGAGAACCTGAGAACCTATTTCGTGAAGGCGCTGGCCGCTTTTCCAGGCGACCTCGAGATCGAGCTCGTCGCCGTCTACCAGGGCGTGGACAGCATCGTCGTGCTCTTCGAGGTGAAAGGAAGGAAGGGCGCCGAATTCATGGAATTCGACGGCGGTACCGCCGTCCGCCGGGCCTCCGCTCACGTGCAGGCCGCCTGACCGACTTGTGATCAATTGACGGTCGCCCCCTGGGGTCGAGCGGCTCGTTACGGCCGATCGAACATCCGGCCGGAGATGGACATGGCACGCATTGTCAACTCGCGATACGTTCTCGCCGTGCGGGACCTGGAGGCCTCGACGCGGTACTACATCGACGCGCTCGGCTTCACCGAAGACGGGATTCGAGCAGAGGGATGGTGCTTTCTCACCCGCGACAACTTCAGAGTGATGCTCGGCGAGTGTCCGGACGCGCTGCCCGCGAGCGAGCTGGGCGACCACTCCTACTTCGCGTACTGGAATGTCGAACGCGTGGACGATCTGTACCGGGAGCTTGCGGCCAACGGCGCCCTCGTCACGTCCACGCCGACTGACAAGCCCTGGGGCCTGCGGGAGTTCGGCCTCCGCACACCTGACGGACATCGAATCACATGCGGCGAGATCATCGCGAGGTGATCCATCAGGCGCACGCCGTCGTGCCGGCATGACGTGTAGTGACGCAACGGTGCGGCGCGCCCGGCACGGGGCCGCGTCACCTGCCGCTGTGGCTGTCGAGCGGCGGGCCCACGACGGTTCGCCCTCGAGCCGCCGCTTGAAACAGCACGGCCGATCCGACGAACAGTGCGACGAAAACCCCGTTCAGGGCCGCGAGCTCGAACGCCCCGGTCTCCGGCAAACCCAAGCCGGCGGCGAGCGCAATGGCGGCGACCATCACCTGAGCAAGCGCCGTCGCGTCGCCATGTGCGTTTCAGCCCGGCACTCAGGTCGCCGACGATGAGGGCGGTCCTCTGCACGCGCTACGGGCCGCCCGAGGTGCTGCAGCTCGCGGAAGTGGCCACGCCGGTTCCGGGCAAGGGCGACGTGCTCGTTCGGCTTCACGCGGCGGCTGTCACCGCGAGCGACTGCATGATCCGCGCGTTCAGGTCTGGTCTGTGGCCGCCGAGGCGGCTGCTCGCCGGGATCGCTATCGGATTCTCGAGACCGCGACGACCCATACTCGGTGCCGTCTTTGCCGGAGAGGTGGTGGCTGCCGGCCGGAACGTCCGCCGATTCGCCGAACACGACCGGGTATTCGGGTGGACGGCGCTTCTCCGGTTTGGCGCATATGCCGAGTATTGTGCGATCTCTTCAAAGGGGAGAATCGCCCGCACGCCGGCCAATGCCACCGACCAGGAGGCCGCCGCGCTGCCCTTCGGCGGGAACATCGCTCTCCACTTCCTCCGCAAAGCAAACCTCCAGCGCGGACAGCGCGTTTTGATCTACGGCGCCTCCGGCGCCATCGGCACTTCCGCCGTGCAGCTCGCCAAACACTTCGGCGCGGCCGTGACCGGGGTGTGCAGCACCGCAAACCTGGAACTGGTGCGGTCGCTTGGCGCAGATGCGGTGATCGACTACACGAATGAAGACTTCGCGACTGGAAGCACGCGGTACGACCTCGTCTTCAATGCCGTCGGCAAGAGAAAGGCGATCCTGCAGTGCGCGGGCGTGTTGGCGCCGAACGGCAAGCACATCACGATCGACGATGGCATGCCGAAGCTGATCATGCAGGACCTGGAACTGCTCAGGGAGCTGTTCGAAGCGGGGCGGATCAAGGCCGTGATCGACCGAGCCTACCCGCTCGAGCGGATTGCGGAGGCTCACGCCTATGTCGACCAGGGCCACAAGAAGGGCAACGTCGTGATCACGATGTAGGCGACGAGTGCAACCACCAACGAGCCCATGACCCCCCGGCCCTTCTACACCGAGTACGCGTGGGCGTTCGACCTGCTCATCGACCGTCCCGTCCGCAAGGAATGCGCGGCGATCGCCGGCTGGCTCGTGGACCGCGACGTTCTCCCGGGTGCGACGATTCTCGACGCCGGTTGCGGGACGGGACGGTACGCGATCGAGCTGGCTCGACGCGGCTACCGCGTCGAAGGGATCGACCTGTCGCCGGATCTCATTGACATCGCCCGGGCGGCCACCGACGCGCAGCATGGCTCAGTCTCGTTCGCGGTCGGCGATATCGCGTTCTTGCCGGCGGGGCGGTTCGACGGCGTCTTGTGCCGCGGCGTCCTCAACGACATCGTCGGCGACGAGGGACGCGATGCGGTGTTTGGTGCCTTCGCCGACAGTCTTCGACCGGACGGCGTGCTTATCCTGGACGTGCGCGAGTGGCGCGCGTCGGCGGAGCGCAAAGCCCGCGAGCCGTTGTTCAGAAAGCGCGTCTCGACCGATCGCGGCGAGCTGACGTTCACGAGTATCACGACGTTCGATCCCGATACGCGGCGATTGCTGATCTCCGAGTCTCACGCCCTGGCGAAAGACGGGAAGGAACGCGTCACCGAATATGAGTTCGTCATGCGCTGCTGGGAACCTGAAGAGCTGAATGCGACGCTCGTTCGGCACGGATTCGACAGGATTCAGGTCTTCGGCGCGTACGACCCTGACATCGAGGCGAGCGCGACGGATCGGCTGGTGGCTGTCGCCCAGGTCTCGCGTCCGAGTCGCCAGCGTGGTCGGCTGTGAGGGCCGCTCCAGGTGAACTCCCTGGTGTCGCGCTGCGTCCTATGAGCGCAGGATGATCCCGTTGGTCGTTTCAGTGTTGGTCGCGGCGCTCTCGGGGGCGCCGCCGCAGCTGCCGCGGGCCGCTCCCGCGCCGAGTGCCGAGCCGGTGCCGCCGCTGCTGGTGGTGCTGGCGCCAGCCGGCGCGGAACGGAACGGCCTGCCGGTCTACACGCGCCATCCGAACGGCGCCGCGTACGAGGCGCTGCTCGGCCGCGGCTTCTCCGGCCGGCTGCTGCAGCTCTATCGCTGGGAGCAACAGTTCCTCGCCCGGCGCGACGGCCTCGCGGTCGAGCCGGCATATCTCCTCCTCTCGTCGCACGAAGGTGGATTCCCCAGGTTCGGCTTCTGGCTGGACGCGTCACGTAAAGCGGGCGTCGGCTACGTCGACCTGCAGGCGCGACTGGCCGACTCGGGCCGCTTCGGCGCGCTCGATCAGATCTTCCCGCACGAGCTGATGCACGTGATCGTCCATCAGCTCGCGGAGCCGCCGCCGCCCGGCGCGAGCGGCGCGAACCAGGTGCACGCGATCGGCGTTCGCACCGACCGCGTCACGGCCTTCGACGAAGGGTTTGCCGAGCACGCGCAGGTGATGGCGATCGACGACCCCGACGCCGTCCCGGCCACGCGGTCGCTGCGCACCAACGCCTCGCTGCTTGCGAACGCCGACGAACGCCTTCGCCGGTACCATCGTGCCCTCGATGCCTGGTGGGCGCCGGCGCCACCCGCGCGGGTGGATTTCGTCGCCTGGTTCAGCCAGATGGAGCAGGTGCTCCGGTATCACGCGGTCAAGGCCAACCGCTTCGCGCGGCAGGCGTCGATCCGGCTGGCTCGGATCGGCGGCGCTGACTTGTACGAGGCGTATCTCCTCGACAACATCCTTCCCGGCACCGACGAGGGTCCGTTCAAGTCCACGCCGCGGCTGCTCGCGACCGAAGGCGTCGTCGCCGCGCTGTTCTCGCGCTGGGTGATGGATCCGGTGATGCAGCAGCCGGCGACGGACGCGCTCTACACGCGATTCGGGATCGACGCGCAGGACGCGACGCCGATGCAGCACGCCTACCTGAAGCTCTTCACGGTCTTCGCGGATAGTCGTCCGCACGACGTCGCGGCGGTCGTGACGGACTACGCGGCCGCGTTTCCTGCGGAGGCCGACGCCATCGGCGCGCTCATGCGCCGCACGGGCTTCGCGTGGCCTTTGCCTGGCGTTCCGGAGCTGTGGCTGGCAAACGACGCGTTCATGACGGGCACGACGATGTTCGATCAGTACCGGGCGCTGCCGAGAGTGCATACGTTCGATCTGAACGCGGCATCCGTGGTCGACCTGCTCACTGTGCCTGGCGTTTCGATCGATCTGGCGGACGCGATTCAGCGCCGGGCGCCGTTTGCGTCGCTCGACGACCTGGCCGCGGTGCCTGGCGTCACTGGAGCACTGATGGATCGCGTGCGCGCCATGGCCCGGCAGATGGCAGCCGTGCGCGCCGCGAATGCGACAGAGGACATCGAATCGCTGAGTCTGGCGCGCCTCTTCCAGCCAATCATCGTCCGTGGCGTGGTCTGGATCGGCCTCTGCACGGTGGCCGCCGCGCTGTTGTACCGGAGGGTGCGTGTTCTTCAGGCGTGGCGGCTGCTGGCCAACGGAGGGAGTGCGGCCGTTCTTGGGCTCGTCCCGGCGTGGACGCTCGGCGGCGCGCTTCAGGTCGGCAATCGACCGGTCGAGTCCGCATGGTTCGTGTTCCTGCCGGTCGTCGTGATCGGCGTGCCCGCGGCGATCCGGGAACTCTCACGGCGGCGTCCGAGAGAGGCCGGTCGCGTCATCGGGGCCTGGGCGATCGCCTGCGTCCCGGCGCTGGTCGTCACGACGCCGTTGTTCTAGCGAGGCGCGACCAGACGTTTGCCGACGCCGTTGCGGTTCACGCCAAGGTCGTCGCCTGGTACGCTCGTGCGGCTATACACTCAATGAGTTTGCTGCGGGCCTCTCGCCTGGCGAGCTGAGCATGTCTTGCGGATCCCCTCGACCGGCGTCTCCTGACCTCATTCGCTGGCTGCTCGACTCCGATCCGTCGATCTGCTGGCAAGTCATGCGTGATCTGCTGGACGCGCCCGCCGAGGAGGTCGCCGCCGAGCGCGCGCGCGTCGCCACCGAGGGCGTGGGCGCCCAGCTGCTCGCCCTGCAGGGCGCCGACGGGCGATGGGGAGGTGCGGCGTGGAACCGCGGGTGGAACTCCACGATGCACGCCCTCATGCTGTTGCGCGAGCTCGGTCTCGATCCCGCGAGTCCCGAGGCGCGCCGTGCGGTGGGCCTTGTTCGCGATCGCGTGACCTGGCGCGGGTGCGCTCCGCCCGAGTGCGACGACCATCCTTTCTTTGCCGGTGAAATCGAGCCCTGCATCAACGGACAGGTGGCGCTGGCTGGTGCCTACTTCCACCAGGATGTCCGGCAAATCGTCGATCGCCTGCTCGGCGAGCAGCTGGCCGACGGCGGCTGGAACTGCGAGGCGGAGCGCGGCTCCGTGCGATCGTCGTTCCACACGACGGTCTGCGTGCTCGAAGCCCTGCTCGAATGCGAGCGGACCGGACGCGGCAGCCCCGCGATGACCGAGGCGCGTCTGCGCGGGCAGGAATATCTGATCGAACGCCGCCTCTTCCGCCGCCGATCGACGGGCGAAGTGATCGAAGATCGCAAGGCTCGCGGCGCCGTGTGGACTCGCTTCGCGTTTCCGACCTGGTGGCACTACGACGTGCTGCGGGGTCTCGACTATCTGCGGAGCGCCGGGGTCGCGCCCGACGATCGAGTCGCTGAGGCGATCGATCTCGTGCGGTCCAAGCGCGATGCCGACGGCCGCTGGCCGCTCGAGGTCCGGCACCCCGGCCAGATGCCGGTCGAGATTGATGACGCCGAAGGCCGGCCGAGTCGATGGAATACGCTGAGGGCGTTGCGCGTCTTGGACTGGTCTGCGTGAGATGCCAGCCAGACGTCGTGGAGGCAGTGCCATGGTCCTTGGCGCAGTTCTTCCTCGGGACCGCGGTCGGCGGGCGTTCGCTCGCTGGTGAAGGGGACACGACAGATGACGAACGTCGAGATCGTTCAGGACATCTACGCAGCGTTCGCCAGACGGGACCTCGACGCGATCCTGAGGAGGCTGAGCCCGAACGTCGTGTGGAGCGAGCCTCCGAATCCATTCAATCCTGCGGCCGGTACGCGCCTCGGCCACGCGGGATTTCTCGAATGGGCCCGCATTGGGCTAGAGGCTGAGGACATCGAGTTGCTGCAACCTCAGCGATTCCTCGCTGGTGACGACGACGTCGCGGTCATCGGCTGCCTGCGGTGCCGCGTCCGACGCACGGGGCGCATCTACGAGTCCGATTTCGTTCACGTCGTCACGCTGAAAGACGGTCTGGTGATCCGCTTTCAGGAGTTCTTTGATACTTACGCGGCCGGCGAGGCGTTTCGCGAGGAAGTCCAGCGAGGATTGCGATGAATCGTCTTTCCGAGTTCGTCATCGTCAGCGAGCCGGCGCCTGCCGACGTGCAGTATCTGGAGGATCGAATCTACGAGTTCAACTCGACCGCGACGGGCATCAGAGACGGCGAGTGGTTGGCGATCTTCGTCAGAGACGACGAGAATCGCATCGTCGCTGGCATTGCCGGCGACACGTGGGGCAGGTGCCTGGAAATCCGCCAGTTCTGTGTCGAGGAAGCGCGGCGCGGCCAGGGTCTGGGCACGAAGTTGCTCGCGGCCGCCGAGCAGGAAGCGCGTCGCCGCGGGTGCCGCCAGGCCGTGCTCGCGACGTTCGACTTCCAGGCGCCGGCGTTCTATGCCAACCACGGGTTTGCGATTGTGGCGGCGCTGGATGATCAACCGCGCGGCCACAGGAATCTGATCATGCGCAAGACGCTCGCTTGACGCTCACGCAACTCGTGTGCGCGTGACTGCGTGATGGGCAATGAGTGAATGAGTGAATGAGTAAATGGGTGGATGGGTGGATGGAAGGAGCGAATGGCTGAATGGGGGCAACAGTGATCGATCGCATTGTGAGCGGCCGCACGGATCTCGTGTTCGACATCGTCAGTGCGGGCCGGCCGGCGACGACTCGCGACGCGGACGGGACCAGCCTGCTGTCCTGGTGCGCCTACCACGGCGACGTGAGCGCGATTCGCTTCCTGCTGTCGCAGGGCGAGCGCCTCGAGTCGCTCGGTCGCAACTTCGGTCTCGACGCGGCGGCGTTCCACGGGCACTGGCGGCTGTGCGAGTTCCTGCTCGAACACGGCGCCGGCGCCAACGACGTCGACCCGAACACCGGTGAAAGCGCGCTGCACGCGGCGCTCTGTACGGCGGATCGGCCGGGCTGCGGAGTGGCGGTCAGAGGTACTGGTGGCTGCAGGCGCGGATCCGAATCATGCGACCAAGCCGGGCAGGGAGACCGGTGGCTTCATGCGCGACTGTCGGACCAAGGGCGAGACGCCGCTCCATCGCGCCGCCGCCTTCGCGAGCAAGGAGACAATCCAGTTGCTCATCGACGCGGGCGCTACCATCGATGCCCGAGACGTCAACGGCGACACGCCGCTCGGGTGGGCGAGCTGGTACGGCCGTCCAGACGCCGTGCTCAGCAAGCTCTGCTATGGCGAATTTCACGTCCGCGAGGGGCGGAAGTCGATGGAGGAGTATCTTCTGGGAGAGCCCCGCATATGACACAGACCGCGAACGCTCGATTTGCCATCAAGGGCTGGGACGAGAAGCCCTACGACGACGACGACGATCTCCCCAAGCTCAAGCGCGCCAGCGTGACCAAGTCCTACAGTGGCGACATCGAAGGCGAGGGGCACGTCGAGTACCTCATGATGTACCGCGGTGACGGCTCGGCGACGTTCGTCGGGCTCGAGCGCGTCATCGGCCGCATCGCTGGCAGGACGGGCAGCTTCGTGCTTCAGCGCACGGGCGTCTTCGAGGGCGGCGAGGCGAAGGAGCAGTACTCGGTCGTCGCCGGATCTGGCACGGGAGAGTTGCACGATCTCGCCGGCGAAGGCCGCTCGGCCGTGGGACACGGTATGGAACACCCGTTCACGCTGGAGTATGAGTTGGGCTAGATGCGAGGCAGGGTTGCGGGCAACGATGTCTATCTACTGGTCGTTCCCCGCTACGCCGCCCGTGGCTGTGATCAGTCCGCGGTCGCGCGCGGGGCGGTACTGGATGGAGGATCGCGCTAACGAGGTGGGTTGACATGGTCCTGACCGATGTGCGTGCGCGTGTCGTACTGCTCGGTCTGATCCTTGGCGTGCCGCTGGTGGGCCTGGCCGTGTCGAGCGGTCTGCGTGTTCACCTCGATAACGAGCTCCGTGCCTCCAGACACAGGGAGGCGCCGGCGGCCAATCCCTCGCTCTTCGCTGGGGTGACCGTGGCGAAGCTCTGTGCGTCCCAAGGACCCGTTCCCACCGAGCTGTGTCAGACAGACACGGGTCTCGCGTTCATGCGCACGGCCTCGCTGGGCGCCGGGCTGGCGGGCCTGGCTCTGGTCGCTGCCATCGCCGTCGCGGGGAACGCCGCGCGATCGAACCGGTCGCGGTTGCTGTCGCTCTTCCGTCCGGGTCTGTACGTCGCGGCGCTTGCGACCACCGGTTTGATCCTCGTTCACGCCATCATCGCCATCACCGTCATCTACTACGGTGAAACGACTCTGGTGAACACTGTTCACGGCGGCTTCATTCTCGCGATCGGGTTGGGGGCCATCGCGGGCGTTGCCGCGGTGGCGAGAAGCGCGTTTGGCATGGTGCGGAAGGCCGAGACGGCAGCCGTCGGGACCGCACTGGCGCCAGGAGAAGCACGGGTCTTGTGGGATCACGTCGCCGCCATCGCGCGCCGGCTCGGCTCGCTCCAGCCCGATCACATCGTCGTCGGGCTCGATCCGACGTTCTTCGTCACCGAAGCCAACGTCGTGACGCCAAACGGCGTGCTGACCGGCCGGACGCTCTTCTGTTCGCTGCCGCTGACGCGAATTCTCACGGTTGAAGAGCTGACGGCGATCGTCGGTCACGAACTCGGCCACTTCCGTGGCGAGGACACGCAGTTCAGCGAGCAGTTCTATCCCATCTATCGGGGCACGGCGACGGCTCTGGCGAGGTTGCAGGCGGCTGGAGGCCGGGGATCGGGCGTGGTGTCGCTTCTGCCCGCGATGGCGATCTTCGGGTTCTTCCTCGAGCGATTTTCGTCAGCGGAGCGGGAGCACGGCCGATCGCGTGAGCTGCTCGCGGACCAGGCTGGCGTCGAAGTCGGCTCCGCGCGCACGATGGCCGTGGCGCTGGTCAAGGTGCACGCGTTCGCCGGTGCATGGCGTGCCGTTCAGGGGGCGTCGCTGAAGGGGATGCGGGAGGGCAAAGCATTCAAGAACGCGAGCGTCGTGTTCGCCGATGTCGTCAAGAACAACGCGACGTCCGCCGCGCTGTCCGGGATTGCCGACGCGCACACGAGCCACCCGACCGACACCCATCCGTCCCTCGCCGTCCGGCTCGAGTCGTTGAATCTGTCGGTATCCGAGGTGGCCACCGAGGCGCTGTCGATCGACCCGCAGCCATCGGCGGCAAGCCTTCTTCCGGACGTCGAAGCCCAGGAAGAGGCGCTCAGCCGCACGTACCAGGCTCTGCTCGCGAGAGAGGTTGGCATCGAGCTTCCGCCCGCAGAGCAGCAGCAGCCATCAGGCGGGCGGTCGCCAATTCGACGATGTATCGCATGCGGCACCAAGGTGCTTCCGAAGCAGGACGGAAGATGTCCGAGCTGCGGTGCCGCCATGGCGGGCTGACGTCCGTCGCCGAGCAGATCGGAGCAGAACCGGATGCCCTCGCGAAGACGACTCCCTCCACGGCGACCGGCCGGCACATCGAGCGGCGTCAGTCGATATCGCCCGCATCCGTGGCACGGGCTCGACGTCGGACCGGATCCGCCGGAGATTCTGAACGCGTACATCGAGATCACGCCGTTCGACCTGATGAAATACGAGGTGGACAAGGTCTCTGGGTACCTGCGCGTCGATCGACCGCAGCGATCCTCGGCGCAGCACCCGGCGCTCTACGGCTTCGTGCCTCGCACGTACTGTGCCGACCGCGTGTGCCGGCTCGCGCCTCGCGCGAAACGCGGCGATGGCGATCCGCTCGACATCTGCGTGCTGAGTGAGCGGGCGATTGCCCGCAGTGAAATCATCGTGCGCGGCCGCGTGATCGGCGGACTGCAGATGGTCGACGATGGCGAGGCCGACGACAAGATCATCAGCGTGCTCGAGAACGACGACGCCTGGGGTGATGCGCGCGATGTGAAAGACGTGCCGAGGGTCCTCGTCGAGCGCCTTCAGCATTACTTTGAGACCTACAAGCTCGTGCCGGGGCGGCGGCCGCGCGCTCGCGTGGCGAAGGTGTACGGCCGGGCGCACGCGCTCGCCGTCGTTCGCGCGGCGATTGCCGACTACGACGAGCACTATCCGTCTGAGTAGGGCGAATCTGCGTCCGCTCACCCACCCGTTCGATTCGTGTTCAGACGGAAGCGCACAGCCAATGACCCGGCCGACGGCGTCCTATCTCTCGGGAGCAAGAGAGATGGACAACGCAGCCTGGGTGAACGATCGCCTTCCCGAAAGCCGGCGTCGAAGTTGTCGGAACGTGCGGCGAAGTACCCCAGATCAGCGTCCGCCAATCGTCGGGCGCCGGCCGCCGAGACCCGTCGCCTGCTCGATGACGCGCGCGACGATGAGCAGGCCGGCTTCGTCGTAGAGACGGCCGGCGAGGGTGAAGCCGGTCGGCGTGCCGTTGGACCGGAAGCCGGTGGGCACGGCGATGCAGGGATGACCCGTGAGGCTCGTGATCGGATTGAGGCTGTTGGCGTCGAGCGTCACCTGGCCGCAGATCACGACGTCCACGTCGTGCGTCGCTCGCGCGTAGGCGTCCATCAGGCGGAGCCGCTCGCGGTTGGCCTGGAGATAATCCACGGCCGTCACGAGGTGATACGCGCGCAGGTCGTTGTGCAGGAATGCGTACTTCAATCCCGCCTCCTGGCCGGACTGGACGAGCGTCTCGAAGCCGGCGGCCCGCTCGGTGTACTCGATGAAGTAGCTGAGATCGCTCGTTGGCACGTCCACCGGACGAATCTCGAGGCCGGCAGCTTTGAGCGCGTCGACCGCGCGCGCGTTGTTCGCACGCACCGCCTCGTCTCGCTCGCGCTCGAGCAAACCGGTGGGCAGACCGACCTTGCGGCCCTTCGCTGACTCGGTGGCGTCCCAGGCGAACGGCTTGTCGTCCGGCACGGCCAGGTCGTAGCCGTCCGGGCCGGCGATTGCGTGGAGCACGATCGCGCAGTCCTCGACGGAGCGGCAGATCGGGCCGATCTTGTCGAGCGTCCAGCCCGCGTTCATGACGCCGCGCCGGCTCACGCGTCCGAACGTCGGCCGGAGTCCGACGACCCCACACCGCACCGAGGGCGAGAGGATGGATCCGCCGGTGTCGCTGCCGATCGCAAATCCGACGAGGCCCGCGGCCGTCGCTGCCCCGGATCCGGCTGACGATCCGCTGGAGCCTTCCGCCGGATTCCACGGGTTGTTCGTGCGGCCGCCGAACCACTGGTCGCCAAACGCCAGTTCGCCCGTCGTGAGCTTGGCGACGAGGACGGCGCCGGCGTCGGTCAGCCGTCGCACCACTTCCGCGTCCTCGTCGATGGCGCGATGTTCGAACGGCGCCGCGCCCCACGTCGTCGGGTAGCCGCGCGCCGCGATGATGTCCTTCACGCCGAAGGGAATGCCGTGGAGCGACCCGCGGTAGCGGCCGCCAGCCAGCTCGCGATCCCGCTCGCGCGCGGTGGCGAGCGCGCGGTCGCGGGTGAGGTTGACCACACAATTGAGCGTGCCGTTGTAGCGGTCGAGTCGTCCAAGGTACAGCCCGGTCAACTCTTCGGAGGACACCGCGCGCCGGCGGACGAGATCCGCCAACTGCGTGACAGGCCAGAACGCCAGATCCTGGAGCGAGGCCGGCCGTGTCTGGCGGGTCGGCGTCGACGGGCGATGAACGCGCCGTGGAACGTCGAGGGGCATGCCTGGGACGCGCGGGTCGAAAAGCAGGGGCGAGAACGCGTCGTTGGCGGGCGAGTGCTGGTGGAGATCCTCCGCGCGCATCAGGATGCGGTTGAGCGACGCGGTCATGTCTTGCTGCTGCGCGTCGGTGTAGTCGAGACCCGCGAGCCGCGCGGCCTCGCGAATCATCGCCGGCGTTACGCGCGGTGCGGGTGCCTGCTGGGCCTGCGCCCACAGCGCCCGGGCGAAGGGCGCCGAGAAACCGAGGGCCGACACGCTTGCAAAGAACTTCCGCCGAGACGTGGACGTGGGCATCGACAACGTGTGAATTATACGGGCCGATCTCGGTGTAGGGTAGGCTCGATGGATCTCCTCGAGCTCGTTCGCGGCTGCACGTTCGACGACTTCCTGCTGACGCCGCAGCTGGGCGTCCTGCCGAGCCGCAATCCGGACACGATCGATCTCTCCACCCGGTTTTCCCGCCATCTCACGCTCAAGCGCCCGATCGTGTCCGCCAACATGGATACCGTCACACGCGCGGCGATGGCCGCGGTCCTGGCGGAAGAGGGCGGCATCGGCGTCATCGACCGGGGGTTTCGCGCGGGCGACATCGACCCGCAGGTCGCGGAAGTGCTGGCCGTCAAGCGCACACAGCATGGCGTCATTGCCGACCCGCACACGATCGAGGCTGGTCAGACGGTGGCGGCCGCGCGGCGTCTGATGGAGCGCATCGGCGTCGGCACGTTGATGGTCGTGAACAACGCCCGCCGGCTGACGGGCCTGCTCACCGAGCGCGACCTGCGGTTCGCCTCGAACGAGGCGACGGTCGCCGATCGCATGACGCCGCGCGACGCACTCGTCGTCCACGTGGGCCCGCTGTCGCTCGATGCCGCCGAGCGTCTGATGGCGGAGCGCAAGATCAAGAAGCTGCCGCTCGTCGAGTCCAACGGCACGCTGCTCGGACTCATCACCGCCAAGGATCTGCTGAAGCACCGCCGCCATCCGTTCGCGACGCGCGACGATCACGGGCGCCTGCGCGTCGGCGCGGCAGTTGGCGCCACGGGCGATTTCCTGGAGCGCGCCGCGGAGGTCGTGCGCGCCGGCGCCGACGCGCTTATCATCGACATCGCGCACGGCCACTCGGTCGTCATGGCGCGTGCGATCGAAGCGCTGCGGCACCGGGTCGAGGGCGTCGATCTCGTCGCCGGGAACGTCGCGACGGCGGAAGGCGCGCGGTTTCTCGTCGATCGCGGCGTGGACGCCGTCAAGGTCGGCATCGGCCCCGGCGGCGGCTGCACGACGCGGCTCAGCACGAACTTCGGCGTGCCGCAGGCCGAAGCGCTGGTGCAGTGCCGGATGGCGATCGGCGACGCGGTCCCGCTCATCGCCGACGGCGGCATCCGCCGCGACGGCAGCATCGCCCAGGCGCTGATGTTCGGCGGCGACACGGTCATGCTGGGCAGCGCGTTGGCCGGCACCGAAGAGACGCCGGGCGAGATCGTGCCGAAGTCGGTGCTCCTCCCGGAATCGCAGAAGCTCGTCCGCGTGCCGTTCAAGGTATTTCGCGGCATGGCGTCCGTGGCCGCCGTGCGCGACCGGCTCGATCTCGAGGACGTCGACCCGCGCGAGCTCGAAGCCCTGGGCGCGGAAGGACTCGAAGTGAGCGTGCCCGCGCGCGGATCGGTTCGCGCCGTGCTCCACGACATGCTCAAACACCTGTGTTCGGCCATCAGCTACGGCGGCGCCGACTCGCTCGACGACCTCAAGCGCCTCTTCCAGGCGGCGCCCGAGCGGTACCTCATCAAGCTCACGCCGGCCTCCCGGGCGGAGTCGTTCGAGCGGTGATGCGTTCCGGTCGCTGAATCCATGGCGCACGTCGTCCTGCTCCGCGGCGTCAACGTCGGCGGGCACCGGGTGTTCCGGCCCGCACAGCTCGCCGCGCGCCTGAAACACCTCGACGTCGTGAACATCGGCGCCGCCGGCACGTTCGTCGTCCGGCAGGCCGAATCGCCGGCGCAGTTGCTGGCCGACGTCCGACGGCACCTGCCGTTCGACGCGCACGTGATGATCTGCCCGGGCCGGGAGATCGTGCGCCTCCTCTCGCGGCCGGTGTTCGAAGGCTATCCGCCGCGATCCGATCTCGTTCGCTTCGTCACGGTGCTCGCTCGAACGCCCCGCTCCGGTCCGGCCGTGCCGCTCAGTCTGCCAGACGACGGCCGGTGGGCGCTGCGGGTGCTCGCCCGCCACGGCCGGTACGTATTCGGTGTGTACAGGCGGGAGATGAAGGCCATCCGCTATCTCGGCGCGCTCGATCGCATGTTTGGCGCGCCGGCGACAACGCGGAACTGGAATACGATCACGGCGATCGCCCGCACGCTTGGTGTCGAGGAGCCGAAGGGGCGATGAACAACTGCCGGGAGCCGTTATGGACGTTTCCCACGCACGGTACCGGACGACGGCGGGCGCCGCGAGCCTGATCGTCGGCCCCGCGCTGATGAGCGCTGGAGATCTCCTCCATCCGGCGGAGACGCACGTGGCGGTCGACCAGATCGCGATCGTCGCCGAATCGATGTCGCGATGGTACGCGGCGCACCTCCTCCTGTTTCTCGGCATGATTCTGCTGGTCCCCGGGCTTCTGGTGCTGACCGGCGCGGCAATGGAGCGCCGGCCCGCGGCAGGATACGTCGCGCGCCTGCTGGTCCTGGCGTCAGTCGGCGCGTTTTCGGCTGTCCTGGGATTCGAGATGCTGATCGGGCGCTTCCTGGCCGACGGCGGCGACCAGCAGGCGGCGACGGCCCTGCTCGACACGTTTCAATCACCGGCGATCGCCGCGGCGATCGGGCCGGTGCTGCTGGCGTTCTTCGCTGGCACGGCCCTGGTCGTCCGGGCGTTCGCGTCATCCGGCGATCCCTTCCGCTGGCCGGCCGCGGTGCTTGGGCTTGGGGCGCTCCTGATTCTTGGGGAGATTGTCCTGGCGGACGTTCGTCTCAGCAAGATCGGGAACGTCTTGATCCTTCTTGCCGGCGTCGCGTTTGCCCGCGTGCTGTTGCGACGGCCCGACGCATCGCCGCGCTGACTGGCATCGACCGTCGTCGCGTGGATTGCACAATGGCGGGGCCGGCGCTCGCGCGATAATGTCACGCCCGTGTCCGCTATCGCTGCGTGTCGCCGGATTCTGGCGCTGACCGCCTTCGCGGCGGCGGCCGCCGTCGCGCCCGCCAGCGCTCAGCGCGCCGCGCTCCCGGCGGCGTCATCGGGAAATCCATCCCTTCAGACCGCGAGCCGCGCGCCGTCCGGCGCGGCCTCGCGCTGGGAGATCGAAGGCGCCGCCGGGGTCGGGACGGGCTGGATCTCGAGCGGCGGCACCGCGCTGCCTGCGCCCGGCCCACCGATCGCGACGTCGAGCCCGATCTTTCCGAGCCGCGCCGCCTCGTCATGGCTGTTTGGCGACGGCGCGACGCTGTTGAACGGCACCACTGCCGCCTTCGGGCTGACCGAGCAGGTCCAGCCCCTCGATTCGGCGCTGCAGGCACTCGGGCTCGACACCACCGGGCTTGGGCTGTCGTTCCGCGCCAGGCGAACGATGACGCCGCGCTTGTCGCTCGAGGTCAGCGTCGATCTGCTCAGCGGATCAGTCCAGGTGTCGGACGCGTTGCTCGATGCCGCCAACGCCACTCGCGACTCGGCGAGGGCCGCGATCGGCGCGCTGCTCGCGACGGGCCCGTTCACGAACGTCGGGGTTGACGCCAGCAGCTCGACCGATCACGGTGGTCACCGGGACATCATCACGACCGGCGCGCTGGTGTGGCGTCTGCGATCGACCGGCGGCTGGACGCCGTACGTCATTGGCGGGGGCGGCGTCTTCGCGGGCGTGGGCGACCTGCCGTCGATCACGATCGAGGACAGCTATCACGCGTCCATTCTCGGATCGGTGCCCATCGCCGAATCGGATCGCGTGGTGCTGCACTACGAGCGTCCGACGCGGCCAATCGGCGTCGTGGGCGGCGGCCTCCGTCGCGTGGTGTCGGATCGGTGGGGCTGGCAGGTCGATGCGCGCGTGTTTCTCGGCGGCCAGAGTCCGCGGCTGCTCCTCGATGCGACTCCGTCGGTGACGACCGGGACGCCAGCCGGCTTCATCGAGTCGTTCACGAACCCGGCGGTCCAATTCAGCAACAACCCGTCGACCGGCCGCCAGTCCACCTTGAGCGGCGCGCCCATTCGCGATTTCGAAGCCGTCGGGGCCGGGCGCGACACGCGCGTCCTCGTGACCATCGGAATCTTCCGCCGCTTCTGACCGTCACCGCGTCCGTTTCTGCGGCAGTCCGGGCGTCGCGTCCGGCAGGGTCATGTAGAAGATTCCGAGGCCATGCGTGGCCGCGACGAGCAGCCGCTGGGCCGGCGCGACTTTCAGATCGACCATCACGGCTTCCGGAAAACCGAAACCCGCGGCTTGCCAGGTGGACGCTCCGTGTGTCAGCACGAGCGGCCCGAAGTCGGTGGCCGCGTACAAGTCATCGCGAACGTCGTCGTACGCGATGGTGTTGACGGGCAGATCGCCGAGGTCGAAATCCGACGACGTGAACGTCGCGCGCTCGCTGGCCGGATCGTAGACGACGCGGAAGACATGGCCGGGCGTGGCGGGCGTGATCGTGTTGAAGCCGGAGTAGGCGACGAACGCGACGTCTGGATTGGACGGATCCGCGACGATGCGCGTGACGAACCGGTTGGGCGTGCCGCCGTCGTCAAGACGCACGAACTCCACCTGGCTGGCGGCCGCGTCCGCGTTCCTCGAGATGAACAGCCGGCCGAAGTTCGTCGCGGCCCAGAGCGTGCCCGCGTCGGCGGGGGAGCGCTCGCCGGCGACGATGAGCCCGCCCGTGCGATCGCGACCGTAGAAATCGCTCGTCAGATCGGCCGGCTTGCGTGGCGTCGAATCCGGCGTCGAGCCGCTCGGGAACGGGTACGCCACGCCGAGCGGCCGCCAGTCTCCACAGAACGCACCGGCCGCCGGCGCCGTCAGCCGGCAATTGCTCTCGAGAAACGACTGGCTGCCGCCGTTGTTCTGTGTGCGCCACACGTGCTGGAAGCCGGTGAACTGCGTGTCGGGACGCGCGCGGTCGAACGTGATGAACTGCCGGCCCGTTGACTGCGTGATGGTCGTCCGCTCGCCGCTCGTCGTGATGGGGTCGTCGGTGCGCGCCCAGAAGAGCAGCGAGCCGTTCCGGAAATTGGTGAAGTAGCGGCTGCTCTGGAAACTGGCGAACAGCACGCCGGCGCGCTCGGGGTGGAACCCGCTGGCCGACGTCCCGTCGCCGAACGGGAAGACCTCCTTCCACACCCCGGCCGGACCGGCGCCGTCGAGCCAGATCGTGCCGTTGTCCTGCAGTCCGCCCATGAGGCGGCGCAGCGGATCGTGCGGATCGAGCGCGACGTTGTAGAACTGCATCGTCTGCAGGCCGCGATTGAGGAAGTAGATCCGCTGGGGCACGGCGGCGAGCGCAACGCCGCACTGCCGCGGCACCGTGTTGAAGATCTGGGAGCACCGGCTCGTGATGTTGACGAAGGTGCCGTCGTTCCGCACGACCCCGCCGTCGGATCCGACGAACGCGATGTTCGAATCGCGCGGGTGAAACGCGATCGCGCGGACGTCCACGTGGCTGAAGTTGCGCGGATTCTGGGCGTCGTTGCCAAAGCCGCTGAAGGTCGCCCCGGCGTTCGTCGATCGCATCGTCGGCTCGCCGAAATCCGGGCTCTGCACGCCGCCGATGACGACGGTATCGGGCTGACCGTCGGGCACCGCAACCAGAAGATCGTAGAAGCACTGCGATCCGCAGATCGCCCGGCTCGTCGAGCCGGGATCGATCGTCGAGTTCGACGAGAGCTTGACCCATCCGCCGGCGTTGACCAGCGTGCCGGCGCTGGTCGTGACGAGCGCCGCCGCCGGCACATCGGCATTGTCGAGCCGATAGAGCGCCTGGTCGCTGGTGTTCTCCGTGCCGTTGTACGCATACACGCGCGTGTGCCCGTCCTTGGTGGTCAGGTCGAACATCGCCAGGTCGCGAAACCGCTGCCCGCCGACGATCGCAAAGACCGGCCTGAAGGAGGCGTCGCCTCCCTCGAGCGACGGCGCGGATCGGTGGATCGCATTGTTCCAGGCCGTGGCATAGACGATGTGCGGATTCCCGGGATCGAGCTTGACCTGCCGGACGCCAAACATCGTGTCGCCGACGCCCTCGCCGATGTTGGGGTTGGGTGGCACGACGGGATCGAGCGGCGGCGTCCAGACGAGCGACCAGCTCGCGCCGCCATTGACGGTCTTGTACAGCCCGACCCGCGGCTGCAGGAATCCGGTCGCCTGCGTCTGGCCGCCGCGGACCGCCGTCATGCCGAGCATCGCGCTCGTGGTCGCGACGTAGATCGTCTGCGGATTGCCGGGCTCGACGACGACCGAGCTGACGCCGCGGGTGAAGGTGAAGTCGATCGCGGCCGGCCAGATCGCCGTGTCGACGATCATCGTGGGAATCCGCGTCCAGTGGTCGCCGCCGTCGACGGACTTGTAGACCCCGGTGCCGGCCGCGGAGTTGTTGGGCTGATTCGTCTCGCCCGTGCCGACGAAGATGGTGTCGCCGGTGCGATCGTTGGGATCGACCGCGAGGCTGCCGATGCTGTTGGTCCCGAGACCGGTCGAGACCCAGCGCCACTGCGGATCCGCGGGGTTCATCGCGTCGTCGGTCCGCCAGACGCCGCCGCCCGCCGTGCCGACCCAGAGCCGGCACGAGCCGGACGTCATGCACGTGGGCGAAATCGCGAGCGCCGCGACGCGGCCCGAGACGGTTTCCGTGCCGCCCGAATCGGGATCCTGAATGGTCGTCAGGGGACCGAGGCTGGACCAGGCGGCCCCGATCGCACTCGCGCCGCGATATGCGACTCCGCGATAGACCCAGTAGCGCGACGCCGCAGCCTGCGTGACGCGCGAATCGCCGACCGGCGCCGGAAAGGCCTGCTCGTAGGCCCGCAAGTCGTAGAAGCCGAGCGGCGAGAACTTCTCAGGCTTGGACTCACGCGAGGGCTGTTGCGCGAGCACGCCGCCCGCGAGCAGCCAGATGGCCACGAAGAATCGAGCGAACCGCATGCTGCCCCCAGACGCTCGTGCGTCAACTCCGCCCTCACGCAAGGGTACGACAGGTCAACGCGGGAGCGGCAGCCGGTCTTTGCGGCGGCGCCGGTCGCCGATCGACAATCTGGAGGTCTTGAAACGTAACGACCGCTCGGAGGATGCCTTGACGAGTGCCATCGACGCGCAGGCGAGTGCGGAAGCGATTGTGAGGTTGGAATACGACGCCCTGGACCGCTGGGGGCACGGCGATCCCGGTGGGCTGCTCGAGCTGTATGCGCCGGAGGTGACCTACTTCGATCCCACGACGCCGGCGCGAATCGACGGCCGTGACGCGATGGCGGCGTACTACGCGCCGTGGATCGGCAAGATCCGCATCGCACGTTTCGAGATGCTCAACCCGCACATCGTGGTGGACGGCAACATGGCGGTGTTCACGTACAACCTGGTGAACTACGTGACGGACCCCGACGGCGTCGAAGTCGCGGGCACGCGCTGGAATTCGACCACCGTGTATCACCGGCGCGGCGGGAACTGGAAGGCCATCCACTCGCACTGGTCGTTCACGAGCCACCCGGCGTTTCAGGCCATGACGCCCGAGTCGTCCGAGAGCCAGCCGGGGTAGCCTGCGCGCGCGCGGGCGCCGCCCAGCCGATCGCACCGGCGAACGTCATGACGCACGCCGCCACCAACCGAGTCCTGCTCATAGGCCTCGTCCTTTCAGGGCCAGGCGTACTGAAAGTCTCCGACCGCCAGGTACTTCCCGGAGTGGTCGTACTCGACACCGTGCGACACGCGGAAGCGTGTGGTCGCACCGAGGTCGGCGCGCTTGAGGATGATGCCTTGCGGAAGGGTGACGCCGGGGTAGGCCTCGGCGCCGCTGACGGGATTGCGAATCGGCCCGCCTTCGACTTCGACGTAGTCTCCGCACTTCAGGCGCGAGTTCACGCCGTCAAAGACAATGTCGTAGGCCGCCGTGTGCGGACCGTAGATCTTCGGCCAGGTCCAGCCGAGCACCGCCCACGGACCGCCGACCTTGCCGCCCAGCATCTCTTCGATGGCCGATCGCTGCGACGCGTCGGCCCGCTCGTCGACGAGAATCAGCGCCTCGCCATTGCCCTCGTGAATGGCGCCGGGCCAGTTGGCGTAGACGGAGAAGCTCAATCCATCGAGGCTGGTGCCGTCCAGCTCGCCATGCTCGATATGCCACGTCCAGCCGCCCTCGCATTTGCCCGCCGTGGGCCGCGCGTTGAAGTTGCAGGGGCAGCCCCAGTCGCAATTGCAGGAAATCAGCACTTTTCCCTTGAGATGCCACGCGGTTGCCATGGTCGTTGACTCGCCTCGACGATAAGGAAGGACGATAAAGAAGCTCGACGCAGTGTGTCAAGAACGGACACTTGCCCTGTTTGTTGAACACGGCCGCGCCGCCGCACGTCTCGTCTTAGAATCACCGGTCAGGAGTCTTCATGGGCAACCTCATTCAGGACCTGCGCTTCGCGGTACGAAGTCTCGTCAAGGCGCCGGCGTTTCCGCTTGCCGCAATTGTCACATTGGCGCTCGGCATTGGCGCGACCACGGCGATCTTCAGCACGCTCAACGCGGTCCTGCTGAAGCCGCTGCCGTATCCGAACGCGGGCGATCTCTACAGCCTGCGGACGACGCTCGTGGACGGACGCGTGACGACGGGGTTGCTCTCAGGCGGCGAAGTCTACCGCCTGAACGCGCCGAATCTGTCGATCGAGCGCGCGGCGGCGTACGTGCCTGCCGACCTGACGCTGCTCCACGACGACGGCACGCCCCAGCACGTGAAGGTCTATGGCGTGACGGAGGGATTCTTCGAGCTGTTCGGGCTGCCGATGACCGTCGGGGGCTTCGCGCACGACGACTTCGTGCCGATTCCGCCGCCGCCGCCCAACACGCCGCCGACGCCCGGGCTGCCGCCGAGGGTCGTGCTCTCGTACGCGCCTGGCAATCCTTGTACAACGGCGACCCGCAAGTCGCGGGCAAGCCGATCCGGTTCTCCGAGATTCCGATCTCGACGACGGTTGCAGGCGTCGCGCCCCGCGACTTCGACACGCCGCACGGCGCGGACTTCTGGTTCGCGCAGCGCACGCCGCCCGACGACGTCAACCACGGGCAGGAGGCGTTCATGCGGCTCAGGCCCGGGACGACGATCGACCGCGCGAAGAGCGAGATGGCCACGGTGATGGCGAGCCTGTCCAAGGACTTTCCGGCGTCCGACTTCAACCGCGCGTACGTGCCGAGGCCGCTCGTCGAATCCATCGTCGGGGATCTCGGACCGATTCTAATCATCGTGATGTCGGCGACCGGCCTGCTGCTCCTGCTCGCATGCGTCAACGTGACCAATCTCCTGCTGGCGCGCGGGTCGGCCCGCGCGAGGGAAATGGCCGTGCGCGTGTCGCTCGGCGCCGGCCGCGGCCGCATCGTCAGGCAGCTGCTGACGGAATCCGTGCTCCTGGCGGCCCTTGGCGCGCTGCTGGGCATCGCCGTCGCGTACGCCGGCGTCCGCGCGCTGCTCGCCCTGGGCGCGTCCAAGCTGCCGCGACTCGACGCGGTCGCTTTCGACGGCAAGGTCCTGCTCTTCGCGCTGGGCGCGCTCGTCGTGACCGGCCTGATCGTGGGCTTCGCCCCAGCCATCCGCCTCGCGCGAACGGACGTGCGCACGCTTCTCAACGAAACCGGCCGCTCGAACAGCGGCGGCCGCGCGACCGCGCGCTGGCTCGGGGTGATGACCGTCGCCGAGATCGCGCTGGCGATCATGCTGGTGGCCGGCGCGGGCTGGCTCGTCCGCGGATTCTCGAGCCTGCGCAGCGTGGACGCCGGGTTCACCGCCGACAAGCGCCTGCTCTTCGACGTGGCGTTCCAAGGGCAGCGCTACCCGAACCCCCCGGCCGTGCACGTCGCCAGGAACGATCTGATCGACGCGGTCCGCGCCGTCCACGGCGTGACGGCGGTGGGCGCGATTTCCGCCTACCCGCTGCGCGGGACGCTCGAGAATTCCCTGCTCATGCAGATCCACGGCGAGCCGCTCGATCCCACCAACCCCAAGGGCACGCGCCAGCGCTTCGTCTCGCCAGGGTTGTTCGCCGCGATGGGCACGAAGATCGAGCAGGGCCGCGATTTCGGCCCGCAGGATCTGCCGAACACGGAGCCGACCGTCGTGGTCAATCGCACGTTCGTGAATCGGTACCTCAACGGCCGCGATCCCATCGGTGTCAAGTTCTCCGCGGGATACCCGCAGCCGAATCCCACGCAGGAAGTCACGATCGTCGGCGTGATCGACGACGTCCGGCAGAAGTCGCTCGAGCTGGAAGCCGAGCCGGCGTTCTATTCCTCGCTGACGCAGATACCGCTGCGGCGCATGACCTTCGTCGTCTCGACGTCGCTCGCCGATCCTGCATCGCTCCAGGGCGCGATCCGCGACATCATCCGGAAGCAGGATCCGCAGATGGCACTCGACTTCGAGCTGGCCGACGACGTCGTCAGCTCGACGACGCGGCGTCAGCAGCTGGGCATGACGCTGATGCTGATCTTCGGCACGGTGGCGGTCCTGTTGGCGGCCGTCGGCATCTACGGCGTCGTCGCCTACGCCGGCGCGCAGCGCCGTGACGAGCTGGCGACCCGGCTCGCGCTCGGCTCGACCCCCGGCGGCGTGTTCTGGCTGGTGATGAAGCAGGGCGCCGCGCTGGCGCTGGTCGGCACCGGCATCGGCCTGCTGGCGGCCTATCTGTCCGGACGTGTCGTCTCGAGCCAGGTCTACTCCATCCGCGCCTCGGATCCGCTGATGCTCACCGCCGCGATTGTCCTCGTCGTCGCCATCGCGATTCTGGCGACGATGATCCCGGCATGGAGAGCGTCGCGGCTGAGTCCTGCACGAGTGCTGCATCCGGAGTAGGATCCGGCTGATGCGGGCCGTGGCCGCCCGCCAGCGATGAACACCCGCCGCCAGTTCCTCATCCGCGCACCCCTGGGTGTGCTCGTCGCCGCCGCGGCATGCCGCGACGAGAGCGGGCCGCCAGCCGCGCAGCCAACGCCCGCGGCCGGAACGCCGACGACCCCTGGCGCGCCGCCCGCGTTCGCGACCGCCGCCGGCGTCGGTCCGGCCGTGACGCCCGGGACGTTTGCGGAAGCCGAAAAACTGATGCAGGTCACGATGACGCCGGCCGAGCGCCAGCAGGCCGCCGAGTCGTGGCGCAGCGCGATGGCGCCGTACCTCGAGCGCCGCACGGGGCCGCGCAAGGTCTTGATCGCGGCAACCGATGCGCCCGCGACCCTCTGGAATCCGCGCCTGCCGGGCATCACCGCCGGTCCGGCCGCCGACCGTTTCGTCCGCTCGCCGCCGGACGGTCTGCCGCTGCCGGCGTCAGATGACGGGATTGCGTTTGCGTCGGTGACGCAGCTGTCGCGCTGGATCGAATCGAAGGCGCTCCCGTCCGAGCGGCTGACCAACATCTATCTGGACCGAATCAGCCGGCTGGATCCGAAGATTCGCGCCGTGATTACCGTCACGAAAGATCACGCGCTCGCCCGCGCGAGGCAGGCCGACGCGGAGATCGCCGCCGGACGGTACCGCGGTCCGCTCCACGGCGTGCCGTACGGCGTCAAGGACCTGCTCGACACGAAGGACATCCCGACGACATACGGCGCCGAGCCGTTCCGCAATCGCGTGCCCGTCGCCGAGGCCGTCGTTGTGCGGCGATTGGACGACGCCGGGGCCGTGCTCGTGGCCAAGTTGTCGCTCGGCGCCCTGGCGCTCAACGACATCTGGTTTGGCGGCCAGACGATGAACCCGTGGGTGCTCGAAGAGGGCGCGTCGGGATCCAGCGCCGGTCCCGGGGCCGCGACGGCGGCCGGACTCGTCGCATTCTCGATCGGCAGCGAGACCGGCGGATCGATCGTGGCGCCGGCGATGCGGTGCGGCGTGACCGGGCTGCGGCCGACGTTCGGCCGCGTCGCGCGCACCGGCGCGATGACGTTGTGCTGGTCGCTCGACAAGCTCGGACCCATGACGCGGTCGGTCGAGGACACGATGCTCGTCCTGCAGGCGATCACTGGGCCGGACGCCGGCGATCCCTCGAGCGTGCCGAGCCGGCTCGCCTTTGACGCCACGGCGCCCGTGTCCGGTCTCCGGGTCGGTTACCTGCCGCAGTGGATGAAGGAGCCGCCGGCCACCGACGTCGATCGCGCGGCGATGGAGACGATGCGCGGGCTCGGCATGACGCTGAAGGAGGTGTCCCTGCCAGACTGGCCCTACAGCTCGCTGATGCCGATTCTCTTCGCGGAGGGCGCCGCGTCGTTCGAGGATCTGGCGCTCGACCACCAGCTCGGCACGCTCAAGGTCCAGGTGAAGGACGCCTGGCCGAATCTGTTTCGCGAGGCGCGCTTCCTGTCGGCAATTGACATCGTCCAGGCAGATCGACTGCGCCGCAAGGTCGCGCTGGAAATGGCGCGCGTCTTCAACGAGGTGGATGTGCTGATCGTGCCGTCGCTCCGCGACGAGCAGCTGACGGTGACGAACTTCACGGGGCATCCGTCGCTCACGCTGCGCGCCGGCTTCGTCAACATCTCCGAGGCCCGCAGCGACTGGGCGCCGGATCCCGCACACCCGCTGCCGACGTTCGACCCGCCTCGCCGCGTGCCCCACGGCGTCACGATCGTTGGCCGGCTGTTCGACGACGGGGTGATTGGGCAGGTCGGCCTGGCGCTCGAACGCGCGTTTGGCGTGAGCGCGGAGCGGCCGGCCGGATTCTGAGAGCCTCGTCACGAGGACGCGCATGGCGGATCAACTGCGACCCGATTTACGGAGTGACATGCCATTGTTTCCCGGCCTCGTGCGCCCGATTGTTCGCAGCGTGTTCTTCAACCGGATGCTGAAGCGGCAGAGCTTTCCGCGGGCCAGGACGAACGTCGCGCCCGACCCGGCGACCGGTCCCCCGACGCCGGTCGAGGGCCGCGTCGCTCGCTTCAGGAGCGTGGCCCGGTCATGAGGGCTGGGCCGACCGCCACGTCGATCGATGACTACCTGTCCCGGGTCCCGCCCGATCAGCGCCGGGCGCTGCAGCGGCTGCGGAAGGACATTCATGCCGCCGTGCCGGGCCTCGAGGAGTGCATCAGCTACCGCATGCCGGGCTTTCGTCACGAGGGCAAGGTGATTGCGTGGTTTGGTGCGGCAGCCCGCCACTGCGCGTTCTACCCGGGCGGCCTCGTCAACGACTTCAAGACGGAGTTGAAGCGGTACGGCACGAGCAAGGGCACGATTCGCTTCGACGCCGCCGATCCGCTGCCCGCGGCGCTCGTGAAGAAACTGTTGAAAGCGCGCATCGCGCGCGGGCGGTGAGACCGTGGCTGGCGTCACCATTGAACGCCTGCCCCTGCCGGTCGGTGACCGCGATGTGCGCGACCTCGCGCGGTTGCTCGTCGACGCCGTCGAGTCGAATGCCTCGGTGAGCTTCATGTCGCCGCTGACGCTGGAAGCGGCCGAGGCGTGGTGGCGCGAGACGATCGCGACCGCCCGGCCGCGTGCGATCTTCGTCGCCGCGCGCGACGCTGAAGGCATCGCCGGCTCGGTGCAGCTCCACCCGGCGTGGGCGCCGAACCAGCCGCATCGCGCGGACATCGCCAAGCTGATCGTGCATCGTCGCGCACGCGGGCGCGGCCTGGCGGCGGCGATGATGCACGCCATCGAGCGGGCGGCCGCCTCCGACGGCTTCACGCTGCTGACGCTCGACACCGTGCGCGAGAGCGCCGCCGACCGGCTCTACCGGCGGCTCGGCTGGACCGCCGCCGGCGTGATTCCCGGATACGCTCTCGATCCCTCCGGCGTGATGTGCGACACGGTGGTCTTCTACAAGGCGATCGGCACCGACACGGTGGCGCCGCGTGTGACGGCGTGATGTGCAGCGTGCTCGTGGCGATGAACGGATCGACCGCCTAAATTAGATCGGGGATGTGGAGCTGAGGCAGCGCGTGCCACAACTTGCCCTGCCGCGGGATTTTCTGTGTTCCTTGGGGACATCGCCCCGCCCGGCCCGCGTGGCCGCGCTCTCTGTCGAATCCCCGGCGTGGTACGGCAGTTGCAGATTGTACTGGGGTTGTGGGCAGACGGCTGCTCACGCATCCTTCGAACGAGGCGCGCGAGATCCGGCCGTGCGCCGCCAGCCTCGGACAGAAAGCGAGCGCGCACATATGCCTGCCAGCATCAGACTCGGGCGCATCTTCGGCATCGAGATTGGCTTGCACTACAGCTGGTTCATCATCGCGGCGCTGATTGTGCTGTCGCTGGTGGGGCAGTTCACGATCACCGAGCCGTCGTGGGCGAGATCGACGATCTGGATCATGGCGTCGGTGACGGCCATTCTCTTCTTCGCGTCCATCGTCGTCCACGAGTTGTCGCACGCGCTCGTCGCGCGGGCCGGCGACCTGCCCGTGTCATCGATCACCCTGTTTGCGCTGGGCGGCGTCGCCAGGATCGATCGCGACGCTGCGTCGGCGGGGGCGGAGTTCTGGATGGCCATCGCCGGTCCGATCGCGAGCGCGATCATCGGCGGCATTTGCGTCGTGTCGGCGCGGGCGCTGGGGTGGCCGACACCCGGCGCGTCGGGGCTCGCCGGTCCGGTGCTTGGATGGCTCGGCTACATCAACCTCGCGCTCGCGGCATTCAACATGATTCCGGGGTATCCGCTCGACGGCGGCCGGGTGCTGCGCGCCCTCCTCTGGCGCGCCTCGGGCAGCATGGAGCGCGCGACGCGGCAGGCTGCGAGGGTCGGTCAGGCCGTCGGCCTCGGGATGATCTTCTTCGGGATGCTCCGGGCGTTTTCCGGCGCGGGCTTCGGCGGCTTGTGGATTGCCTTCATCGGCTGGTTCCTGCTGCAGGCCGCGCAGACCAGCTACGCGCACGTCGTCATCCTCGATCGGCTGCGCGGGATCCACGTATCCGACGTGATGATCCGCCAGCCGGCGGCCGTGCCGACGCACACGACGCTGCGCACGGTCGCCGAAGACCTGCGCCACACGGGCGCGCGGTCCGCCGCCGTGACCAGAGACGGCGAGATCGTTGGGATCGTCACGGTCCGCGACGTCGCCAGCGTTCCGCAGGAGGAGTGGAATCAGCGGATCGTCGACGAGGTGATGCATCCGCTCGAGCGAGCCCAGACGGTGTCGTCTGCGGCGCCCGCGAGCGATGCGTTCGAGTTGATCGCCCGCGGCAACGTCGCCGAGGTGCCCGTCGTGGATCGCGATCACCTCGAGGGCATGGTGACGCGCTCACACCTTCTGGAAGTGCTGCGCACGCGGGCCGAGCTCGAACACTAGATCTCAACCAGCACCGCACGAGGACGCGCGGCCGGCCGGGCGCGGAGAGAGGCGCCATCGTACGTGCCTTGACACGTATACGCCTTGTCAGGTGTATTTCAGCCATGGAGTCCCCGAAACATTGACGCGCAGGAATGCGAGCATTGGAGAGCAACATGAAACGGTCCGTCCCGGCTGAGTCTGCCTCCGCGTTGATCGACGAGAGGATCAGGAAACTTGGGGGCTGGCGCGGGAAGACGCTCGCGAGGGTGCGCGACATCATTCACGATGCAGACCCTGAGATCGTCGAAGAGTGGAAGTGGATGGGGACGCCCGTCTGGTCGCACGGCGGGCTCGTCTGCACGGGCGAGACGTACAAGAACGTCGTCAAGATGACATTTGCCAAGGGAGCGGAGTTGAAGGACCCTGCAGGCCTGTTCAACTCGAGTCTTGACGGCAATGTCAGGCGCGCCATTGATCTCCACGAAGGCGACAAGATCGATGAGGCGGCGTTGAAGAATCTGATCCGCGCGGCCGTGGCACTCAATCTCGAGGGCAAGAACAAGCCGAAGGCCAGGCGAGCGACCGGCAAGCGAGCCCGCTAGCGCGGATCTCGCTAGCTCGACGAGGGAGTGGGCTCGTGACCGACCGGATCTGGACTGACGTCGATCACTACATCACCGGGTTGTTTCTCGAGGCGGATCCCGCGCTCGACGCCGCGCTGGCGGCCAGCGCGGCCGCAGGCCTGCCGGAGATTGCCGTGTCGCCGGCGCAGGGGAAGATGCTGCACCTGCTGGCCCGTGCCATCGGCGCGCGCCGCATTCTGGAAATCGGCACGCTTGGCGGGTACAGCACGATCTGGCTGGCCCGCGCGCTGCCGCCGGGCGGCACGCTCGTGACGCTGGAAATCGACGCGACGCATGCCGACGTCGCGCGTCAGAGTGTCGCCCACGCCGGCGCGGCCGACCGCGTCGACCTGCGGCTCGGCCCCGCGCTCGAGACGCTGCCGACACTCGCGAGCGAGGCGCCGTTCGATCTGATCTTCATCGACGCCGACAAGGGCGGCTACACCGACTACCTCGAGTGGGTCGATCAGGCTGTCTCGCGTCGGCACGGTCATCATCGCCGACAACGTCGTCCGCGAAGGCAAGGTGACCGATCCCAAATCCGACGACGCGAACGCGCAGGGCATCCGGCGTTTCAACGAGGCGCTGGCGCGCGAGTCGCGCGTCACGGCGACGGCGATCCAGACGGTCGGCGTGAAAGGCCACGACGGCTTTGCCCTGATCCTGGTCACGCGGCCAGGTGACGCGTAGCGATCATTCCGTCCTGAGCGCAGCCAGCGCCTCCATGCGCGCGGCGCGCCTCGCGGGCCAGAGGCCGGCGGCGACCGCGACGACCAGCATGATCGCGGCGGACACGACAATCGTCAGGACGTCGGTCGGCTCGAGGCCGTAGAGCAGCGACCGCACCGCCGGTCCTGCCAGCCACGCGGCCGGCACCCCAATCGCCAGGCCGACGAGCGCCAGCACGACGACCTGACGCAGCACCAGCCACAACAACTGCGATCGCTGGGCGCCCAGCGCCAGCCGGATGCCGAACTCGCTCGTGCGCCGCGCCACCGAGTACGACGTGACGCCGTGCAGGCCGACGCACGCGAGCAGCAGCGCAAACAGCCCGAACACCGTCAGGAGGCGCGTGAAGACGCGTTCCTTGCCGATCGTCTGATCGATCTGTTCCTCCTGTGTCCGGAACCCGGTCACGGGCAGCGACGCGTCCACTTCGTGCACGGCCCGTTCGATGGCCGGGCGCACGGCCGCGATCGGCGCCTGCGTCCGCACGGCGACGTGCATCGATCCCATTCGCCGCTGCAGATACGACTGGAGCATCGTCGGCGGGATGTCGTTGCGCAGGCCGTCGTACTTCGTGTCGGCGAAGACGCCGACGACCTCCACGTCGCGCGTGCCGTTTCGGAAGCGTCGCCCGATGGGCGACCCGTCGCCGAAGAGACGCGCGGCTGTCTGATTGATCACGGCCACACGAGGCGTATCGCCGGTGTCGGTGGAACCGATCGCGCGGCCGGCCAGTAGCGGCACTTCCATCGTCTCGAGGTAGTGGGGGCCGACGGCGTTCATGTACATGTGGGCCTGCTTGCCGTCCTCGAGCGTGATTAGTGAGTCCGACTCCCAGCCGGAGATCAACGCGTTCTCGATCAGCGTTGCCGAGGTGACGCCCGGAATGGCCTCGAGCCGATCGAGCAGGCGCGGGTAGACGTCCGCGGTCCGCTCCGGCGCGCGGCCGGACATCGTCGGATCGACGACGAAAAGCACGAGGTTGCGCGGGTTGAAGCCGAGATCGACGTTGGACAGGTTGTGGATCGTGCGGAGGAAGAGTCCGGCGCCCGCGACGAGCGGCAGCGACACGGCGATCTGCAGCGCGAGCAGCGCGCGGCCGATCAGGAGCTTCGGCGCGCCCGCGCCACCGCAATCTTTCAGCAGGGCGTCGCTCTGCCGGCTGAAGCGCACGGCGGGAAGCAATCCGGCGAGCACGCCGGCGCCGCAGGCCAGCGTGGCCGTGAGGCCGAGCAGGGTCCAGTCGAGGGCGAGGCCCACGCCGTTGGTGCCGAGGCCGGACGACAGCATCGACTGGAGCGCGGGCGCGGTGGCCAGGGCGAGAAGCAGTCCGGCCGCGCCGCCGAGCGCGCTCAGGATCACGCTTTCGAGCAGCAGCTGCCGCATGATGCGGCCGCGGCCGGCGCCGAGCGCGCGGCGGACCAGGATCTCACGCTGGCGCCCGACGGCGCGCGCCAGCATCAGCCCCGCCACGTTGGTGCACGCAATCAGCAGCACGACACCGACGACGACCGACAGGATGCGGAGGGGGAGGACCGCGCTGCTTCGCAGCGAATCGAGACCCCGCGCGCCCGGAAACAGGCGCGGCTCGGCGATGGCCGCCGCGGCCGGCACCACCCCGCTGTTGACCAGCTCGGCGCGGAACGTCGTCCGCAGCGCGTCGGCGACTTTGGACTCGGCAGCCGCGGGTACGCGCGCGACGACGCGAATCCAGTACACCTTGGCCTCGGTGAACAACGACGTCCCGGCCTCGGCCCACTCTGGCGTGACAGCCGGCTGCAGCGCGAGCGGCAGCGTCACGTCCGTGTCGGCGGCGTATCCGCCCGGCGATAGGCCGCGGTACGCGGCCGCCGTGACTCCGACGATTGTGGCCGGCGTACCGTTCACGCGAATCGTGCGTCCGATGACCTTCGGGTCGTTGCCGAACAGACGCGTCCACAAGCCGTAGCCGATCACCGTGGCGGCTGGCGCTCCGGGGGCATCGTCGGCGTCGGCGATCGGCCGGCCGAGGGCCATCGGGGGTCGCACGGTCGCGAAGAAGTTGCCCGAGACGAGGAGGCCCGCGCCTGCGACGGGCGGGCGGCCCTCGGCGGAGATCGTCACACCTGGCGTGCTGTTGAACCCGCAGAGGTCGCTGGCGGTGCGCACGGCCGCACGCAGCGCGGTGAACTGCGGGTAGGAGAAGTTGCTGCGGTAGAACCTGCCTGCCGGATCCCGATACCCGCTCGAGTTGATGTTGTTGATGCCGAGCGAATCGTTCGAGTTGGGCGTCCAGTACCAGGAGCCGCAGCTCCGCCGGGCGATCGACGGCCAGCGGCTCCAGCAGCAGCTGTCGGACGACGCTGAAGACGGCGGTGTTGGCGCCAATGCCAATCGCGAGCGAGAGCACCGCGACGAACACGTAGCCGGGACTGCGCCGCAACACACGCAGCACCGCTCGCAGATCGAGCGCCAGTCCCGGCAACGGACGAAACGACCCAGACGACTCGGGCACGGCGGCCTCCAGCGCCGCGCGTCTCGTCGCGGCAATCGACGCCAGGCTTTGGCGCCAGTAACGTCGCCGGGCGCGGCGGACTGAGGTGCCCCTCGCCACGGCTTCGGCGAATTCCTGATCGAGGTCGCCGATGATCACCTCGCGGGCCTCACCGCGCAGGCACGTGGCGGCCAAAGCCCGCGCCAGCCGAGGCGGTTTGGCTCGAGAGGGCGTGTCGTCGCGGTCGTGCGGTGTCATTGCTGCCTATCCCTGATGGCGCGCCAGTCGCGCCATTCTCTCGATGGCCGACTCGGTCGCGCGCAGTGCCGCCTCGCCCGCGGCCCGCATCTGATACAGCCGTTTGCGCTTGCCCCCGCGCTCGGGGGTCGGATCGCCCAGCGCCGATCGAACGAGGCCGCGACGCTCGAGCCGCTCGAGGCCGGTGTAGATGGCGCCGGGAGAAATGGCGCGGCCCGTCCGCGCCTCGATAACCTGGCGGATGGTCGGGCCGCACGCGCCGGATTGCTGGCCCTGCAGGTGGACCACCGCGTAGAGCAGCAGTTGCTCGAACTCCCCGAGGTGGCGGCGCCGCATAATGCCTCGTCTGTAGGTAATATCATCAGACGGCGGCGGCACGGAAAGGGTTGGGTCGAACCCGCGGCTCTGGCCGGACCCGTCCGCACCATCCTCCGGTAAACGGCGGCGCAGTACGACCCTGACGCCCTACGATCTCGGAGCTCTCGCCCGTCTCGTGCGCGCCAGCGGCTATCCCGATGCGGAGACGTTCGCCTCGCGCAACATCCTGCACCCGCCGACGGAAGAAGAAATGCTGAAGGCATTCACCAGGTAGTCGATCGCGCGACCGGCGGTATCTGCCCATTGGCGTGGTTACCGTCGGACGTTGCAGGGGTCGTCGATCAGTCGCCGTCCGCCTGCAATCCCAGCGCGCGGTGGATCGCGCGCGTGAGCCCGCGCGCGAGCGAGTACCGCCAGGGCCAGCGCGCGCCGTGTCTGGTGAGGTGCCGATTACGTTGCCAACGGTCGATTTTCGCGGTCACCGCGAGTTCGCCGTCGTCCAGTCGCCCGTCGATCACATACGGCACCGGCTCGTTCGTCTTGCGGCGGCGCCCGAAACCCTCGAGCCGCATGGCGCCGGTCTCGCGATCGAAGGTCCCTGTCGTGATGGTCGCCCGCCGGTTCGGCTCGCCGTCCATCACGTGACCGGTGACGCCGCGCGCGCCGTCGAAGCGCAGGTCGAGCACGTTCACACCGTGTCGTCCCCAGCGGCCCGACAATGGATCCCGCGCGGCCGGACCTCCGCGCCGCGGTTTCGTGAAACCGCCTTCCTGAAAGAGCGCGCGCACCTCGTCCTCGCCAACGGCGCGGCTGTAGATGCGGACGTCGTCCACCACACCGCGGAAAAAGAAGCATGGTTCGACCGTGCCCTTCCGGCCGATGTGCAGCGGCTGCTCCGAGTGGGCCGCGAAATCCGCGTCGACGCTGTCATGACGCTCGCCGTCAACGTACAGCGTGTGGCGGCCGTCGGCGACCGTGGCGGCGACGTCGTACCACTTCGCCGTCGCGAATCCAGTGCTTGCACTCTGGATCCCGCGCGCACGTCATCCGATGCCAGACGATGTGGCGATCGAGCGTGCTCAACTGAAAGACGCGCCGCGACTGATCGTCGTCGTTGCCGTCGTCCTGCGCGATGATGCAATCCGACCACCTGCGGCGCCGGTTTCGCGGCTCGAACTTCGCCCAGACCGACACCGTGATGGCCTCCGCCGTCATGGCGGGCGGCGGACTGACCACAATCTCATCGTCAATGCCGTCGAAGCGGTACACGCTGGCCGTACGGCCAAACCGGTCCGCCGTCAACGAAGCGCCGTGGACAACCCCGTGGCGGCCGGCGCCGCTCGTGTCGGCGGCGCTGCCATGGAACAGATATTCGGCGATCAGCCCGTCGCGGCGGATAGCGGCCACGAGGCCAATCCTAGCGCGCAATGTCCAGGGGCCAATCAAGTAAGCTGGGGGGATGGCCCCGGGCGACGTCTGGACGCTGAGCGATCTCGCCACGCCCTGGTGCGTCCACGTCGTGGTCACGCTCCGCATCGCCGAGTACCTTTCCGAAGGCGTCGATCGCATCGACGTGCTCGCGCAGAAAGCCGGTGCCAACCAGGACGCGCTCGCCCGCGTGCTTCGCCACCTGGCTGCCAAGGGCGTGTTCGAAGAGCCCGAGCCTGGCCGCTTCGCGCTGAACGACGGCGCGCGCGTGCTGCTCGATCCCGCCGCGCGGCTGGGGCTCGATCTCGACGGCTTCGGCGGGCGCATGGCCCACGCGTGGAGCGAGCTGCTCGCGGCGGTGCGTACGGGAGCGCCGCAGTCACCATCGCGTCTTCGGCCGATCGTTCTGGCAGGACCTCGACGCGCATCCACGGATCGCCAGCGACTTCAACGCGCTGATGGGCCCGGGTCACGGCACGCCGGATCCCGCGGTGCTGCCCGATGGCGACTGGTCCCGCGTGCGCACCGTCGTCGACCTCGGCGGCGGCACGGGCATGCTGCTCGCCGAGATCCTTCGCGCACACCCAGACGTGCGAGGCACGCTCGTCGATCGTCCACCGACGATCGCGCAATCGCTCAGCGTGTTCGAGGCTGCCGGGGTCGCGGATCGTGTGACAACCGTTGGGCAAAGCTTCTTCGATCCACTGCCCGCCGGCGCGGACCTCTACGTGATCAAGAACGTCCTCGCGGACTGGCCGGATCGCGAGGCGGCGCTTCTGCTGGGACGGTGCGCCGAAGCCGCGCGGCCAGCCGGGCAGATCGTCGTCGTTGGCGGCGTGACGCTCGACGCGCGCGTCGCCAGTCCGGAGCTGCTGATGCTCGTGCTGGCCGGGGGCAAGAGCCGGACGCTCGAGGAATTCACGGCGCTGGCCGCCGGCGCGGGCTTGGAAGTGACAGGAACCGGACGGCAGGCCGGCGGTCGAAGCCTGATCGTCTGCCGGCCATCGTCTAACGTCTGAAAGCGCAGGAGCGTGACATGCGGCATCACCTGGCCCAGGCGAACATCGCGCGTCCCGTCGCGCCGCTCGATGATCCGCTGATGGCGGATTTCGTGGCGCAGCTCGACGCGATCAACGCTGCGGCCGATCGCAGCCCGGGCTTCGTCTGGCGCTTTCAGGCCGATTCCACGGACACGACGGTGTTCGAAGTGTTCGAAAACGACCGCCTGCTGTTCAACATGTCGGTGTGGGAGTCCATCGAAGCGCTCCATCACTACGTCTATGAGTCTGATCACCTCGGTCCGCTGCGATCGCGACGGCAGTGGTTCGAGCCTGCACAGGGACCAGCGTTGGTGATGTGGTGGGTGCCCGCGGGAGCGCTGCCGAGCGTGCAGGACGCGAAAGCCAGAATTGTGCTGCTCTCGGCCCTCGGTTCGACGGCCGAGGCGTTTACGTTCCGGGAGCCGTTCCCGCCGCCAGGCGGCGCCACGGTCAGCGCACCCGAGGTCGACGCGGAGTTCTGCGAGTCCCGGCGCTAGCCGCGCGCGTTCGATTGCGCACGCCTGGCCCTGATGCCATCATGGCGTATCCAGCATGACCGATCCGTTGGCCCGCATCACGTCGCCGCTGGCGAAAGCGTCCACGACGCTGGCGCTCTTCGTCGTCATCGCGACGACAATCGGATGCGATCGCGTGACGAAGCACATGGCGGAGGCGACGCTCGCCGGCGCGCCGGCGCAGTCGTACCTGGCGGACACGGTCCGCCTGGAGTGGACGCAGAACGCCGGTGCGTTTCTCGGTCTCGGCGCTGACTGGTCGCTCGCGATTCGGACCGGGCTGTTCACCGTCGGCAACGGCCTGATTCTGACGGCCCTCGTGATTGCCGCGGTCCGGCTGCGCTGGTCCGGGCCGACGCTGTTCGGTCTGGCGCTCTTCGTCGCGGGCGGCGCGTCGAATCTCGCCGATCGCCTCGCTCGTGGATCGGTCACCGATTTCATCAACGTCGGACTCGGGCCGGTGCGCACTGGCATCTTCAACGTCGCCGACGTCGCGATTCTCGCGGGCGCGGCGCTCGTCGCGCTGGCCAGCTGGCGCGCGCACGATCCTCAGGACATTTCCGTCGCCACACCTCCCGTCGAGTAGGCGTGTCGTGCGCGAGGCCCTCGTCGGCGCCATCATGGCCTTTCTCACGGGCCTCGATCCGCGCGATCTCGACGCGATCCGCGGCGCGCTCGAGCGCGAAGTGGATCGCGCAGGTCTGGCGGCGGTCGCCGAGCTCAAGCGGCGTCTCGACGCGCCTGACGATCACTGGAGCTACTACCCGCCGGATCCGCTGGCCCGCCGCATCCATCACCTCCTGGCTGACCGGCTCCTGCATCCCGGGTCTTCTCTGAGCGGCATCGAGCACGTGACGGCGGTGGCTGGCGCGCCGGTCGTGGCGTTCGCGAATCACTTGTCCTACGCGGACGCGAATCTGCTCGAGATCCTCCTCGAGCGGTCCGGCGGATCGGCGCTCGCGGGACGGCTGACCGCGCTGGCCGGGCCCAAGGTGTTCGCCAGCCGCCGGCGACGGTTCTCGAGCCTGTGCTTCGGCACGATCAAGGTGCCGCAGAACGCGGATCTGTCGTCAGGAGAAGCGGTCATGAGCCCGCGCGAGGTCGCGATTGCGTCGCGGCAGTCGATCGACGCGGCGCTCGATCGCGTGCGCCGGGGCGACGCGCTGCTGCTGTTCGGCGAGGGCACGCGCAGCCGCACGCGCGGGATGCAGCCCCTGCTCATCGGGGTCGCGCGGTACCTCGAGGACGTTGACGTCTGCGTCCTGCCAATCGGGATCGTCGGGACCGACGATTTGTTTCCGGTCGGCGACGAGGCGCTCCATCCGGCGCGGATCATCCTGAAGATCGGCCCGCCGCTCGCGGTCGGGGCGCTGCGGACCGCAGCCGGCGGCGATCGCCGTGTGATGATGGACGCCATCGGGCTGGCGATCGCGGCGCTGCTGCCGGAAGCCTACCGGGGCGTGTACGCTGATGCCGGGCAGTTTGCCGGCGCCCGGCAGGCGCTGGCTTCGGCGGAGACCGGAGGATGACGTGGGACTCGAACTCGGGGTGCTGCTCGCGATCGCGGTGCTGGGCCAGGCGACGTTTGCCGTGTTCGAAGTGGAGACGCCGGCCTGGCGCAAGATCCTCAAATGGTCGATCGTCGTCGGACTGACGCTTGCGCTTTCGGTGTGGGTGGGACACTGGTCGCTGCTGTTGCCGATCGCCGGCGGTGTTGCGGGCGTCGTCGGCCACACGATCTGGTGCCGGCATCACGGCATCGATCCGCTGCACGCAACGCCGCGGCGGCGGTACTACGAGCTGCGGGGCTGGGCGTGGCACGAGTGACACGGTCCGTTCTCTTCGCCGCGGTCGCGCTGATCGCCACGACAACGGTTGGCGCGAGGCAGGCGACGCCAGTCCTGCGCCCGCTCGATCCAGAAGTCCACGAGAACGGAACGATCGTCGTGAAGCTGCAGGCGCCTCAGGCCACGAAAGTGGCGGCATACGTGGACACGATGCCGCCGTCCGCGGCGGTGAGTCTCGTTAGAGACGCGCGCGGCATCTGGACCGGGACGATTGGTCCGCTCGATGCCGACATCTACACGTACGCGTTTCTCGTGGACGGCGTCTCGATCAACGCCGGTCTGGTCGAAGTGGTCGGGCGCTCGCCGGAAGCCTGGCATCCGCAGAACGTCCCGCACGGGACCGTACACGTTCACTGGTACGAGTCGAAGCCGCTCGGCGTGCTGCGCAGCGTCTACGTCTACACGCCGCCGGGATACGAGAAGGCGAGCGGATCGCTGCCGGTGTTGTACCTGCTGCACGGCAGCGGCGGCGCCGAGGACGTGTGGGTGTCGATTGGCGCGGCGAACGTCATCCTCGACAACCTGATTGCCGCGGGCAAGGCGAAGCCGATGGTCGTCGTCATGCCGTTCGGGCATCCCGAGCCCAGCCCTCAGGTGGGGCGCGCGGCGACGTTCACCGCTCGAGACACGGCGGCGTTCGCCCGCGATCTGATCGAGGACGTCATGCCGCTCGTCCAGCGCACGTACCGCGTGTCGTCGCAGCCCGATCAGCGTGCGATCGCGGGTTTCTCGATGGGCGGCAATCAAGCGATGGTCATCGGGCTCGGCCGGCTCGATCTGTTTCATTCAATCGTCTCGTTGAGCGGCTCGATCTCCGTCGCCGGTGGGGACGCGACCGCCGCCGCGATCGACGCGCAGTACGGTCCAATCTTCGACGAGGCCGTGGCCGACCATTCGCTCGAGCTCGTGTGGCTGGCGTGCGGACGCGAGGAGACGCGCCTCGTCACGCTCAACCGGACGCTGGCCGAGGTCCTCGGCAATCACGGCGTGAAGGTCGTCAACGTCGTGATTCCCGGCGGGCACACGTGGCACGTCTGGCGCCGGAACCTGCGCGATTTCGCGCCGCTGCTGTTTCAGAGGTAGCGCGGCGCGACGCCGCGCCCCGTGACCGATGGCGCGCCTTTGGACGATCGGGCACTCGACGCGGACGATCGACGCCTTCCTGGCGCTCCTGACCGCCAACGGCATCGAGCGCCTGGCCGACGTGCGCCGGTTCCCGGGATCGCGGCGCCTGCCGCACTTCGGCCGCGAGGCGCTGTCGGCGTCGCTCGAGTCCGCAGGCCTCGGGTACGAGCACCTGCCCGATCTCGGCGGCCGGCGGACGCCGCGGCCGGATTCGCCCAATACCGCGTGGCGCGATCCGTCGTTCCGTGCATACGCGGATTACATGGCGAGCCCGGAGTTCAACCGCGCGATGGCCGGGCTGGTCGCGATGGCGGAGACCGCGCGCACGGCCGTCATGTGCGCCGAGGCGCTGTGGTGGCAGTGTCATCGCGGCCTGATCGCCGATCGACTGAAGGCCGACGGACACGACGTGGTCCACATCATCGGCGCGGGCAAGGTCCAACCGCACCCGTACACCTCGGCCGCGCGCATCGTCGACGGGGTGCTGTGGTACGCGCCGCCGCAGACCGACCTGTTCGAATAGCGCGTGCCTGACCCGGCGAGGTAGACTCGACGAAAGCATGCCAGGGGGAGTCCGGCGATGATTGCCGACGCGCACTGCCATTTCTTCTCTGCGGGTTTCTTCGACGAGGTGGGCCGTCAGGCCGGCGTGGCGACCGGCGCGTCGCTGGAGATCCCGCACCGTCTGGCGTGGGACGCGCCGGGATCGGACGAGGCCCTCGCGGATCGCTGGGTCGTCGAGCTCGATCGGCACGCTGTGGACCGTGCCATGCTCATCGCGAGCGTGCCGGGCGACGAGGCGGCGGTCGCGGCCGCGGTCCGCGCGCATCCCACGCGCTTCGTCGGCGCGTTCATGTTCAATCCGGGCGCTTCGGATGCGGAGGCGAGACTGGAGCGTGCGTTTCTCGAGGTCGGCCTCGCGACGGTCTGTCTGTTTCCAGCGATGCACGTGATCGGCCCGGCGGATCCGGCCGGCGTCCGGGTTTTCGAGGCCGCGTCACGGCATCGCCGGGCGGTGTTCGTGCATTGCGGCGTCCTCTCCGTCGGCGCCCGCAAGAAGCTGGGCCTGCCGAGCCGATTCGACCTGCGACAGGGCGATCCGCTGGCCGTCGCGGCCGTCGCCGCGCGCTATCCGGACGTGCCCGTCATCATTCCCCACTTCGGAGCCGGGCGGCTCGCCGAGACGCTGATGGCCGCGAGCGCCGCGCCGAACATCGTGATCGACACGTCCAGTTCGAACTCCTGGATCGCGTTTCACCCGCATCTGACGCTGCGCGACGTCTGGGCCCGTGCGATCGACGTCGTCGGTCCCAGGCGCCTGCTGTTCGGCACCGACTCGTCGTTTTTCCCGCGCGGGTGGCAGCGGCCGCTGTTCGACGCGCAGACCGCGGTGATGGATGCGCTCGGCCTGACGCAGGAATCGCGCGCGTTGATCCTCGGGGGCAACTTCGCTCGCCTCTTTCCCGAGAGCCGCGCGTGACCGTCGTCGACTCCCCGGGCGCGCGGGCCAGCCACCGTCGGATCGGGGTCTGAGTCATGACGGGCGGCGTCGTTCCGGTGGGCCGACCGTTCTGCTAGTCGAGAGGAGAGATGACTCGTTCGGAGACCGATCGCGACATCGACGCGCTCTACCGGGCCTGGGGCGAGGCTTACCAGCTGGCGTTCGAGTGGGGCTGGGACGTGCAGACGGTCCGGCCGAAGAATGGCGGCGAGGCGCGGAACCAGCGTCAGCGAGTGGCGGTCGTGCTCATGCGCGGCGACGACGGCCGATGGCGCTTCGCGCGCGGGATGGTGCAGGGCGGTCCCGCTTCGTGACCGCGGCGCCGATGGGCTACCATCGTGCCCGTCTCGCATGGCCGATCCCGCCGCGTCGCCGGGTGCCTGGGTGGTGGTGCCGCTGTCCGGTGCGGGCGACACGCGCGAGTGCGCCCGGATGATGGCGGCGTCCGAGCCGTGGATCACGCTGCGCCGCGACGAGGCCTCCGCGCTGACCGTCCTTCGATCGCCCGACAAGGAAGTGTACGGCGCGCGTGACGCCGCGGGCGTGGCCGGCTTCGTCATCCTCGATCTTCACGGCCCGTTTCCCGGTTACCTGCAGACGATTTGCGTCCGGTCCGACTGCCGCAGCCGCGGACTCGGGACCGTGCTCATCCAGTACTCGGAGGCGAGAATCTTCCGCGACAGTCCGAACGTCTTCTTGTGCGTGTCCTCGTTCAACGCCGATGCCCAGCGCTTGTACGCCCGGCTCGGCTACCAGGTCGTTGGCACACTGCGCGGCTACGTCGTGCCGGATCATGACGAGATCCTGATGCGCAAGACGCGCGGCTCGTGGACGGGCTTTCGACAGGAGCGCCGGCGGTGATCGACGCGGCGGCCTTCGATCAGATCTGCGCGTCGCTCGACGAAGCGCTTGCGAGCCAGTTTCGCGGTACCGTGATCGACGCGGCCGCCAGGGCGCCGCATGCGACACAGGCCCTGCGGACGCTACTCGACGGCATGCGCGCCAATCAGTGGGGCAGCGGCGCGCCGCGACTCGATCTCCAGGACGCCATCGACGCCTTCGACCATCGCGTTCGCGCGGACGGGTTTCACGCGATCCACGACTGGGACGGCAAGGCCGAGCGCGTCAATGACGACACCATCGCGATGGAGGTCGTCAACTACGCGCTTCAGCATCGTGCCGAGGGCAAGCCCGACCGCCGCGTGCTGGCAGTCCTGCTCGACTACTACTTCCTCTACGTTCTTGCGCTGCTCTCGCTGAACATCTGGATCGACGACCACGCCGACGCCAGGCTCGATCGACTGGATCGCCTCGTGGACCTGCTGCAGGGCGAGAGCGGCAGCGGTCAGCGCTTCGTATCCGATGCGGCCACGCTCATGCTGCTCGCGACGTCGCACTACGAGTCCGACGATGGCGCCTACGATCGGCTGCTCGATCGGGCGCGGACGCTCGGCGTGGCGCAGCAGCGCCGCATCGCGTACGTCCACGCGTGCTGCCTCGGGAGCCATCTGCGCTTCGGCATCGAGTCCACCTACGGTCAGGATTTCACCCTCATGCGCGACGACAACGGCGTGGACTACCGCTGGTTGTCGTACGCGCTCGGGGTGGTCATGACCGACTACGAACGACTCCGTGCCGGGGACGGCGAGGCGGGGGCGCGTCGCCGTGCGGTGGAAGCGCTCGCGAGCGGTCTCAGCGCCGATCCGAACGCGTTCTTGGACGAGCGGCCGGTGTCCGCGTTCGCGCCGGCCCCCGCCGAGCATGCGGCCCTCCGGGAGCGGCTGCATGCGCGCCGACAGGCCCTGACCGACGAGTTCGAGCCGTTCAGGCCCGTCGAAGCGGCGTACTCGCCGATCGCGCTCTTCTTCAATTTCTCGCAGAACGTGCTGAAGGGCATCGTCGTGGACGCCATCATGTGGAGCGAGCCGTGGCCGGTCAGCTTCAATGAGCTGCTGACGTCGCTGCCAGCCGATCCGGCGGGTCACCAGCGCCGGCTGACGCTGGCACGCACGCTCATGAACTACGCTCGCGAGCGCCCGGACCGAATCCGTGGCCAGCTCGGCCCGGCGATCGTCTACGATGCACGTGCGGGGCGCCGGGCGTTTTCGGCAACCATGCGCGCGCTGAAGCCGGCGGTGCCGGCGGGAGGAGGATCGGGATGAGGCGAAGAGCGTGGATCGCGGCCGTTGTCGCGGTCGGGCTCGCGCTGGCATCCGGATGGGTCGCTCGCGCCCAGTCGCCGGCGCCGGGCACGCTCGACGAGTCGGTGCCGCCTGGCGCGAATTACGACAAGGCGGACTTCCGCTTCTGGGCGCCGGCCGGCGTGGCGAAAGTTGACGCGGTGCTCGTCCTGGTGCCGGGATCGAACGCCGACGGCCGCTCGATGGCGGAGGACGCGTTCTGGCAGGCGTTCGCGATCGAAGCACCGCCTCGCGATCGTGGCGTGCCGGCTGACGGACAAGCCGCACGATCAGGGCTTCATCGAAGAGTACGTGGACGTGTCGAAGGGATCGGGCCAGGCGCTGCTGGCGGCCCTGGCGGCGCTTCGCCGCGCGCGCGGGACATCCGGAGATCGCGAGCGCCCCGCTCCTGTTCTGGGGCATGTCGGCCGGCGGCGAGTTCAACTACGAGTTCGCCGCCTGGAAACCCGATCGCGTCATCGCTTTCGTCGTCAACAAGGGCAACATCTACTACACGGCGCTGGTGTCGCGCGAGGCTCGAAGCGTGCCGGCGCTGCTGTTCGTCGGCGAGAAGGATCTCGAGTTCCGCACGAACACGATCACCGGTCTCTTTGCCGTCAACCGCCGTGGCGGCGCGCTCTGGGCCCTGACGATGGAACCAGGCGTCGCGCACGCGGTGGGCCGGTCGCGCGATCTTGGTGCGATGTTCTTCGAGGACGTGCTGCCGCTCCGGCTCGGGACCGGCGACGCCGGCGGATCGAGCCTGCGGCCAATCGACGAGTCGTCCGGTTTCGTGGCCGATCTCAAGACGCTGACATTCCAGCCACGCCGCCGGCCTGAAAGCGCCAGGCGCGCCGACGTCGTGGCTGCCGACCGAACGAATCGCGCGGGCGTGGCAGGCCGTGGTGTCGGGCAAGCCGTTCGACTTCTGACGACGAATCGGGAGGTGTGTCGTGATCGTCCGTTTCTGGCACGGGCGCGTGTCGACCGCGCGCGCGCAGCCGTATCGTGAGTTCCTGAATCGGCGCGCGGTGCCGGACTTTCGATCGATCCCCGGCAACCTGAGCGTCCACATCCTCGAGCGCGCGGACGGCGAGATCACACACTTCGTCACGATGAGCTTCTGGGAGAGCCTCGACGCGATTCGCACGTTCGCCGGCAACGACGTCAGCGCCGCGAAGTACTACCCCGAGGATCGTGATTTCCTGCTCGAGTTCGAGCCGCACGTCGTGCACTACGAGGTCGTCGGCATCGGCTAGCCCGCGCACGTCGACCGGAACCGGACAGCCGCAATTCCCGGACGCCGCGCCGTCCGGCCTGCCGTAAGATCGCTCGCGTCGTGTTGAACGATCTCCGCTACGCGATCCGCACGCTCCGCAAGACGCCGTTGTTCACGGCGGCCGTTGTCCTGACGCTGACGCTCGGCATCGGCGCGACGACCGCGATGTTCACGGTCGTCAACACCGTGATCCTCCGGCCGCTGCCGTTTGCCGATCCGGGTCGCCTCGTGTGGGTGGCCGAGCGCAATGACCGGCTCAACCTCCCGACGTTCACGGCGTCGGTGCTCAACTACTTGTCCTGGAAGGAGCGTGCGCATGCGTTCGAGGATCTTGGCGCGGTCGGCTTCGCCAGCTTCAACTTGACGGGGCAGGGCGAAGCCGAGCAGCTGACCGGCGGCACGCTCACGCCGTCGGTGCTGCCGATACTCGGCGTGCGGCCGGTCGCCGGTCGCGTGTTCCATGACGGCGAGGATTGCCGGGCGCGCCGCCGGTCGCGATGATCAGCGAGAGCCTGTGGCGGCGCCGGTTTGGTGCGGACCCGTCGCTCGTCGGCCGGACGATCGGTCTGAACGGCAGCGAGCGGACGGTGGTCGGCGTGCTGCCGCCATCGATTGCCGTGCTGTCGCCCGGTGACGTCTGGGTGCCGCTGCCGAACAATCCCGGCCGCGAGAACCGCCTCAATCACGTCGTCCTCGCAATCGGCCGGCTCAAGGGGGGCCTCTCCATCGATCAAGCTCAGACCGACATGGACGCCGTGGCGCGCGCGGTCGGCGAGCAGTACCCCGAGGTGAAGGACTGGGGCATTCGGCTGGTGACGTTCCAGCAGCTGATCGTTGGCACGGCGCTCCAGACGTCGCTGCTCGTGCTGCTGGGCGGCGTCGCGAGCGTGCTGCTCATCGCGTGCGTCAACGTCGCCAATCTGCTGCTCGGTCGCGCCATCTCGCGCGAGAAGGAGATGGCGCTGCGCACGGCCCTGGGCGCCAGCCGTCCGCGGCTGTTGCGGCAGCTGCTCGTCGAAAGCCTCGTGCTGTCCGGCGCCGGCGGCGCGCTCGGCCTGATGGCGGCGTTCTGGGCCGTACACCTCATCGACGTCGCACTGCCGCCCAACGTGCTGCCGTTTTCGACCGTGCAGGTCGACGGGACGGTGCTCGCGTTCGCCCTCGGCGTGACGATCGCCACGGGGTTGCTGTTCGGCATTGCGCCGGCGTGGTCGATGGCGAGGGTCGAGCTGGTGCGCGCACTCCGGCAGGCGGATCGCACGACGTCGCCCGGTCGCGCGCGCACGTTCGTGCGCCGCGCGCTGGCCGCCTCGGAGCTGGCGATCGCCACGATGTTGCTGGTCGGCGCGGGGCTGCTGGCGCGCACGCTCGTGGCGCTGCAGCACGTGGACGTCGGCTTCAGATCCGATCACATCCTGACGTTTCAGCTCTCGCCGCCCGTGTCGAAGTACCCGCTCGACACTGGCGCGCCGATCTTCTATTCCACACTCCTCGAGTCGCTCCGATCGCTGCCCGGCGTGCGCGCCGCCGCGATCTCGAGCGGCGTGCCATTCGGCCAGGGCAACTACACGACGACGCCATTCAGAACGACGGGGAAGTCGGTGCTGCCGCCGGACACGCCCATGCCGATTGACTGGCGCATCGTGAGCCCGGACTTCTTTCAGGCACTGGACATCCCGGTCGTCCGCGGGCGCGCGTTCACGGATGCCGACGGCCCGGGACCGCCCATCACCGTCGTGAGTCAGGCCACGGCCGCGCGCTTCTGGGGAGACGACGATCCGATCGGGCGTACGCTGACGCGCGTCGCCGACCGCCGCGTGTTCGCCGTGGTGGGCGTCGTCGGCGACGTCCGCAACGCCGCGCTCAATCAGCAGACGCCGGCGCTGTACTACCCGTTGTCGCAGCGTGTCTGGCCGCGCATGGACGTCGTCGTCAAGACGGCCGGCGATCCCACGGCGATCCTGCCGAGCGTGCGCGAAAAAGTCCGCGAGCTCGATCGCGACGTGCCGGTGGCGACCGTCCGCACCCTCGACGACTGGGTCTCGACCAGCGCGGCGCAGCCTCGACTGAATGCGGTGCTGCTCGGCGCGTTCGCGGGGGTGGCCCTCGTCGTCGCCGCCGTGGGTGTGTACGGTGTGCTCGCGTACTCGGTCACGCAGCGCACGCGGGAAATCGGCGTGCGCATGGCGCTCGGCGCCGAGCCTGGCGGCGTGCTGCGGCTGGTCGTCCGCGAGGGCATGGTGGTCGGCCTTGCCGGGATTGCGGCCGGCACGCTGGGCGCGCTGGCGGTCGCGCGGGTGCTGGCCAATCTCGTGTATGGCGTGGACGTCCACGATCCGGCCACGTTCGTCGGCGTGGGCGCGGCGCTCACCGCCGTCGCGTTCGCCGCCTGCGTGCTGCCCGCACGCCGGGCGTCGCGCGTCGATCCCCTCGTCGCGCTTCGGACCGACTGACGCCGTTGAATCCTGGCCGGCCAGCAGGTCATGCTACGGCAGCATGCGCGCGCGTGGCCGTCCGGAAGGCGCCGTTCTCGACATGGACGGCCTGCTCATCGACACGGAGCCGGCCTACAAGCTCGCCTTCCAGCGCGCGGCCCGCGAATTGGGCTTCGACGTCACGGATGAGGTTTACGCGTCGCTAATCGGGCGCAGCAACGCCGAGTCCGAGGTCATCGTGTCACGTCGGTTCGGAAGCGCGTTTCCGATCGACGCATTTCGCCAGCGCTGGCCCGTGATCTGGCGCGAGCAGGTGGCCGGCGGCATCGTCACGAAGCCTGGCGCCGGCGAGTTGCTCGCGCTGCTGCACGAGCGCGGCGTGCCAGTCGCTCTGGCAACGTCGAGCGACCGCCACTTCACGTCGTTCAGCCTCGAAGCGGCGGGCCTTGCGGAGCGACTCCCGCTCCGCATCACGGGCGACCGAGATCGCCCGCGGCAAGCCCGAACCAGACATCTACCTGGAAGCGGCGCGCCGGCTTGGCGTGCCCGCGGCCGCGTGCGTGGCGTTCGAGGACTCCGAGGCGGGCGTGCGCGCGGCCTGGTCGGCGGGCATGCGCGTCGTGATGGTGCCCGATCTCCGCGTGCCCTCGGCGGACGTGACGGCGCTCGCCGCGGCGGTGCTGCCCACCCTTCGCGACGCGGTGCCCATCGTCAGCGCCTGGATCGATGGCGGCGATGACGTGAGCGGCGGATGACGGTCGTCATCATCGGCGCGGGCATCGGGGGGCTCACGACGGCGATTGCGCTCGATCGCGCGGGCGTGGCCGTCGAGGTGCACGAGCGCGCGGGCGCGCTGGGCGAGATCGGCGCGGGAATCTCGCTCTGGGCCAACGCGATTCGCGCGCTGGAGACGGCCTCCACTCGGTGATCCGCGCCGCTCTCCACGGTGCGGCGCCGCCTGTCGATGCCGGCTACACGGCGTGGCGGGGGGTGGTCGGCTTCGATCACACGCGCCTGCTCCCCGGCGAGTCATGCGGTCCGGGCCGGGGTTTTGGCCAGATCTGCATGAGCGGCGGGCAGGTCTACTGGTTTGCGACCAACGACGCCCCCGAAGGGTCGCGCGCGCCCGATTCGGAGAAGGCCGAGCTGCTGCGTCTGTTCCGGGGCTGGCACCCGCCGATTCGAGGCGCTGGTCGAGGCGACGGAGGGGCGCCGGGTGCTGCGTGCTGGTGCTGTGCGCGCGGGTGCCGCGTGCTGGTGCTGTGCGCCGGGTGTCCTCTGGCCCAGTGCCTAGTGCCTAATGCCCAGTGCCCGCTTTTCCGGATACAGCGTCACCTGCACGTACGCGTTCGTGTTCAGGTACGTCTTCGCGGCGTCCTGAATCATCGCGGGCGTGATGGCGTTGTAGATCGCGGGCAGTTTGAAGAACTCCTCGAGATCCTCGGAGGACCGATAACGCAGCGAGATCTGGCCAAGCAGGTAGCCGTTCTGCTGGCTGTTGGTCTCGAACTCGCGAATCAGACCCTGCCGGACCTCGCGGAGCTGGGCGGCCGTGACGCCCTCGGCCTTCATGGCCTCGATCTCCTCGAAGACGCGCTTCACCAGCGCGTCCGTGCGCCCGGGGTCGCAGCCGAACTCAATCGCGATTGTGTACTGCTCGCGCGGCACCTTGCCGGAGTTGGCGTTGGTCGTCACGCTGTACGTTCCGCCGAGCTCTTCGCGCAAGGCCTCGCGGAGCCGGCCCTCGAGCACGAGTGACATTGCGCGCAGCGCCACACGATGAATGGCGTCGAACTGGAACGGCCCGCTGAAGACGATGGCCGCCTCGCTCTTGGGCTCGATGCCCTTCTCCACGCGCCGCTCGACGACGGTCGTCGGCGTCCGGACGCCGACGTCCTTCCATGTCTCGTTGCGGTGCGTGGCCGGCAGGCCGCCGAGGTATCGCTCGACCAGCGGCTTCATCGCCGCGAGGTCCATCGTGCCGACGAAGACGAACGTGAAGTCGCTCGCGTCCGCGAACCGATCGCGGTAGAACGCGAGCGACTTGTCGAGGTCCATCTCGTTCGAGCCGCTCGGCGGTGATCGGCTGCGAGCGCGGGTGATTCTGCGTGAGGGCTTCGGTCAACGCCCGGCCGAACGCAAACGCCGGCAGCGCTTCCTGATTCGACAGAAGCGCCTTCAACTGCGACGTCATCACGCCGAACGCCTCCCGATCGGCGCGCGGCGCGGTGAACGTCAGGTAGATCAACTGGAACAGCGTCTCGACGTCCTTCGGCGACCCGCTGCCGGTGAGGCCCTCGTCGGTGTCGCCGATGAACGGCCGCACGACCGCGACCTTGCCCGTGAGCTGCTTCCGGAGATCGACGGCGCTGAACTTGCCGAGCCCGCCGGCGCTCACGACCTGCGCGGCCGTCTGCGCCGCGAGGAAATCCTGGTCGCTGGCGAGCGACGTGCCGCCCGGGCTGAACGCGCGGAACACGATCTCGTCGTCCTTCAGCGTCGTCGGCTTGAGCACGACCTTGACGCCGTTCGAGAGCTGCCACTCGGTGATGCCGTACGGCGCGAGCGTGTTCTCGCGGGTGATCGTGCCAGGCGTCGGCGGCGTCGATACCAGCGGCGCCGTCGTCACCGAGTCCACGTAGGCGCTCATGTTCCTGGCCGAGGCGGCCTTGATGACCGCCGCGAGCTTGGACGCGTCGGGCATCGGCGCGCCGGGCTTGTCGGGCGCCGCTGACGACGACGACGCGGTTGCGGTCGCTGGCCCAGGTCTTTGGCGACCGTGTTGACCTCGGCGAGCGTGATTTCCGGGAGGAATCGCGCGTGGAGCTCCGATTCGTAGACGATGCCCGGAATCGGCTCCTGGGTCGTGAAGTTGCGGATGAACTCGGCCGCGAACGACGCCGAGTCCTGCTGATCCTTCTCCGCGACCGCGCGGTCGAACGCGCGCTGGAGCAGCTGCTTCTGACGCGCCAGCTCGGTGGCCGTGAAGCCGAAGCGCGCCACGCGGTCTGTCTCGGTGAAGAGCGCGCTCAGGCCGCCCTCGACGCCGTTGTCCTTGACGACGGCCGTCAGCGTGGCGGCCTCGCGCGTCCGGACGAACAGGCCGCTGCTGGCCGCGGCCGCGATGAACGGCGCGTCCGGCTTCTGCGCCAGCTCGGAAAGCCGCGCGGTCAGCATGCCGTAGTAGAGCGTCTCGACGATCTGGTTGCGGTACGCGCCGATCGTCGTCTGATCGGGCGCGGGCTCCATGTCGTACACCCGAACGCTCGTCGTCGTCGCTTCCTTGTCGGTGGCGACGCTGTAGAGCGTGCCCGCGTGATCGGGCACGTTGAAGGCCGGGCGCGATCGCGGGTGGGGCGGATTCTGCAGCGGCGCGAAGTGCTGCCGGATGAGCGCCTCGACCGCGGATTTGTCGAAGTCGCCCACCGCGATGACGGCCATCAGGTCCGGTCGATACCAGTCGTCGTAGAACTTCTTGAGCAGGGCCGGGTCGAACTTGGCGATGACGTCCAGGCTGCCGATGGGCACGCGATCGGCGTAGCGCGATCCGGCCAGCAGCACCGGAAACTGCTTGTCGTTCATCCGCGCCGCCGCGCCGCGTCCGCGCCGCCATTCCTCGGTGATGACGCCGCGCTCCTTGTCGATGACCGTCGGATCGAACAGGACGTTGTGCGCCCAGTCCTCGAGGATCAGCATCGCGCGGTCCATGATCTGCGGGCGATCGGTCGGAACCTGCAGCTGGTAGACGGTCTCGTCGAAGCTCGTGAAGGCGTTGATGCTGGGACCGAACCGCATGCCGATCGACTGCATGAACGCGATGATCTGCTGCTTCGGAAAGTGGCGCGTGCCGTTGAACGCCATGTGCTCGACGAAGTGCGCGAGCCCGCGCTGGTTGTCGTCCTCGAGCACCGACCCGGCGTTGACGACGAGCCGGAGCTCGGCGCGATGCTCGGGCTTGCGGTTCGTCCGGATGTAGTACTTCAATCCATTCGGCAGCCGGCCGACGGTGATCTGCGGATCGGTCGGCACCGCGGCGCCGAGCGCGGCGGTCTTGGCGGAGCTCGGGATCGTCGCCGTCTGCGTCTGCGCCCGCACGGCCACCAGACACATCCCGGTGACGCCGGCGACCACGAGCAGGAGGAGCTGACTGCGGACGCGAAATGACATGCTGAGCCTCGAATGGCGATCCCGCGCGGACCGGAAACTTCGATTATTGGGCCCGCCTGCAAGCAGGGTCAAGGCGAAGCGCGATGCCAGCTTTGTCAGCGGTCATATACTGAAAATGTGAGGCGTCGCATCGGCGCAGGGCTCGTCGCGATTCTCGCGATGTCGGCAGCGGACATGTCGGGTGCGCCGCCCGGTCGCTTCGATGCGGACGGCGTCAGCCTGGCGTACACGGTCGAAGGCCGCGGCGAGCCGGTGCTGCTGATCCACGGCCTCTACTCGAGCGTGCGTCGCAACTGGGAGCTGCCAGGCACGCTGCAGATGCTCGCCGCCGATCACCAGGTGGTCGCGCTCGACCTGCCAGGTCACGGAGCGTCCGACAAGCCCGATCGCATCGATGCCTATGGCCTGCAGATGGTCGAGGACGTCGTGTTGCTCCTCGATCACCTCAAGATTCACAGGGTCCACGTCGTCGGCTACTCGATGGGCGGGATGATCGCGATGAAGCTGATGGCGACGCATCCCGATCGCGTGGCCTCCGCAGTGGTCGGCGGCATGGGCTGGATGCAGCAGGGCACGCTGCTCGCGATGTTCTGGGAGCGCTGGGAGAACGGCGGCCGAGGGCAGACGCCGGCCGTGTGCGCGCAGAGCCTTGGGCGTCTCGCGCTTTCGGCCGACGAGATGGAGTCAATTCACGTGCCGGTGACGATCGTCATTGGCGACGAGGATCCCGTGAAGAAGCTGTTCGTCGATCCGCTCGCGCAGGCCCGCCCGGAGTGGCCGATCGTCGTCGTGCCCAACGCCACGCACACCTCGTGCGTCGTCCGGCCCGAGTTCAAGCAGGCGATCGAGGCCGCGTTGAAGCAGGCGCCGCACGCCGGCTGAGACCTCCGCACCGGTCGAGCCAACGCGGGGCGGGGCAGGGCCGTCGCCCCGGTGAGCCAGTTAACCGCACCCCACCTGCGCACGTATTACCGACAGCCCGATTTCCGGCCGGACCCATTTCGTTGCCGGCGGTGTCTATGGGCACATCCCGCTGGAGGGACCCGGATGCGCGAATGGCTGCAGGACGTGCGCTACGGCGCCCGCATGGTCGCGAAACGTCCCGGCACGTCGGCGATTGCCATCGTGGCGCTCGCGCTGGGCATCGGGCTCACGACGACGATGTTCTCGATCGTCGAGGGCGTGATTCTGCGCGGCCTGCCGTTCGACGAGAGCGAGCGCATCATGTACGTGTCACGGGCGACGGCCAAGGAGCCGGCGCGGCGCGACAGCGTTCCGCCCGACGATTTCCTGGACTGGGTCGACGGACAACAGGCCTTCGAGTCTCTCGCGGGCTATTACGACCGCATGGCCTCGCTCACGAGCGACGGCGACTATGCCGAGCGCCTGCGCGGCGTCGGGATGACGCCCAACACGCTCTCCGTGCTTCGCGTTCGTCCCGTGCTCGGCCGCGATTTCTCCGAGGCGGACGCGGCACCCGGCGCCCCGAGCGTCGCGCTGATCGGGTATCGGCTGTGGCAGCGGCGCTTCGGCGGCGATCCGCAGGCGGTCGGCCGCACGATTCGGCTCGACGGCGTGGCGACCACGGTCGTCGGCGTGCTGCCCGAGAAGTTCGGCTTTCCCGAGTCGCACGAGATTCTGGCTGCCCGCGACGGTCTCACGCAACGCCAAGCGCGGGGAGGGCACACGCCTGCAGGTGATTGGCCGGCTCCGGGACGGGGCCACGATCGAACGCGCCCGCGCCGACATGACGGCCATCGCCGCCACGTTGGCCGCGGCGCACCCGGAAAACAAGGACATCATCGCGCGCGTCTCGCCGTTCATCGACGAGTCGATTCCGCAGCGAATCCGCACGACGTTCTACACGATGATGGCGGCGGTGCTCGGAGTGATGCTGATCGCGTGCGTCAACGTCACGAATTTGCAAATCGCGCGCACGGCCGAGCGCGCGAAGGAATTCGCCATCCGCACGGCGCTCGGGTCCGGGCGCTGGCGCATCGTCCGGCAGTCGCTCGCCGAGGGCCTCGTGCTGTCGGCCGGCGGCGCGCTGCTGGGCCTGGTGATCGCACAGGCAGGCGTCGTGTACTTCATGAACGCGATTGCCGATACGCGTCCGCCGTTCTGGATCGACGTCCGGCTCGACCTCGTGGTGCTCGCCTTCGTGACGGCCGTCACGATGGCGGCGGCGCTGATCTCGAGCCTCGCACCCGGCTGGCGCGTGGCGCGGGCCGACGCGAATGCGATCCTCAAGGACGACACGCGCGGCACGACGAGCCTGTCGATCGGCCGCTTCAGCCGGTGGCTGGTCATCGTCGAGGTGATGGTCTCGTGCACGCTGCTCGTGGTCTCCGGCCTGATGATTCGCAGCATCCTGGCGACCAGCCGCACCGACTACGCCTTCCATACGCGTGATGTGTTCTACGGTGACGTGACGTTCGAGCGACGCACGCAGGCGGATCCGCCCTCCCTCGTCCGCGCCGTCGATCAGCTCGTGGACGCGGCGGCCGCGGTCCCGGGCGTCCGCGCCGCGTCGCTCGGCACCGCCGTGCCAGGCTCCGGTTTTGCACTTGCCTTTCGACTCGAGGGCGAGACCTATTCGTCGGACGAGGCTCGACCGCGGGCCGCGCGAATCGCGGTGACACCCGCCTACTTCGACGTTCTTGGCGTCGACCTGCGGCACGGGCGGTCGTTCACGCGCGCGGACACGGCCGATTCAGAGCGGGTCGCGATCGTGGATGACGCGTTTGTCGCGAAGTTCCTGTCGAACGGTCCGACGCTGGGACGACGCGTGCAGTTCGGCGACGACAAGGCGCCCTGGACGACGATTGTCGGCGTCGTGCCGGCGCTGGCGGAGCGGGAGCGCGAGGAGCAGACCCTCGAAACGGTGTACGTGCCCTTCCCGCAGGCGCCCCAGCGTTCGTTCGTCGTGCTCGCGCGAACCGCTGGCGATCCGCTGGCGATCACCGCCCGGGTGCGCGCCGCCCTTGCCGGCGTGAGCCCGGAGAGTCCGTTGAACCTTCCGAACTCGCTGGCCGGCGAGTTCTGGCGGCGCGGCTGGGCCTACCGGCTGTTCGGCGGCCTGTTCTTCCTGTTTGGCGCGGCCGCGCTGCTGCTTGCCGCCGCCGGCCTCTACGGCGTGATGGCGTTCACCGTCCGCCGGCGCACGCAGGAGATTGGCGTGCGCATGGCGCTTGGCGCCAGCCGTCGCGGGGTGCTGAGGATGGTGCTCTGGCAGGGCTGCTGGCGCGTCGCCCTCGGGATCGCGCTCGGCCTGTGGCCGGGCTGGTTCGTGGCCACCCAGATGCGCGCGCTGCTCACGACGACGGCCGTCGTCGATCCGGTCGTGTACGGCGCCACCGTCGCGACACTCCTCGCCTCGGGCGCGCTGGCGAGTCTGATGCCGGCGCTTCGCGCGTCGTCCGTCGATCCGCTGACCGCGCTGCGCCGGGACTGACGCGCCGGCTGTCCGGGTCGGGACGGCTTGAAGTGTGTCGCGACACACTATAGTGTGTCACGTCACATGCCATCGAAACCCCCGAGCCGCGACCCCCGCTCGCTGCTGCCGCTCACCCCGGCGATGTTCCACGTCCTTGTCGCGCTCGCCGACGGCGACGCGCACGGCTATGCGATCTTCAAGCACGTCGCGGAGCGCACCGGCGGCCGGGTCCGGCTCTCCACCGGGACGCTCTACGGCATCATCAAGCGCCTGCTCGCGGACGGCCTCGTCGACGAGCTTCGGCGCCGGCCCCCCGCCGCTGACGACGACGAGCGGCGGCGGTACTACCGGCTGACGGAGTTCGGGCGGCAGGTCGTCGCGGCCGAGACTGAGCGGCTCGAGGCGATGGTAAGCGCCGTCCGGGCGACGCGCTCGTTCCGGCGGTCGCAGGCATGACGAGGCGCCGGCCCGGCGTGGGGGAGCGCGTATTCCGGCGTCTGCTCCGGGCGCTGCCGTCGGACTTTCGAAGCGACTTCGGCGACGACATGCGGGCCGACCTCGATCGGCCCGGCGTCGACTGGTGGACCAGCGAAATTCCCGGGCTCGTCAAGGCGATCGTCCGCGAGCAGGCCGACGTGCTGCGCCAGGACGTGAAGTACGGCTGGCGCTCGATGCGCCGCGCGCCCGGCTTCACGACACTGGCCATGGCCATGCTCGCCCTCGGGACCGGCGCGAACGTCGCGATGTTCAGCGTGATCGACGCGGTCATGTTGCGGTCGCCGTTCGTCGATCCCGACGGGCTCGCCTTCGTCCGGGCCGTTGACGATCATGGCAGCGCCTCGGCCCTTCGCCAGGATCAACTGCCTAGGGTCGCCGCCGCCCCGATGGTGGCGGCGCTGGCCCTGGTCGGCGGGGGCAGTCACGTGCTGACCGGCGCCGGCGATCCGCGCAACCTCGACAACATCGAGTGCGTCACGCCGTCGATGTTCGAGATCCTCGCGACGCCGCCGCTCATCGGGCGCGCGCTCGCGCCAGACGACGATCGGTCCGGCGCGGTGCCGGCTATGGTGCTGAGCTACACGTTCTGGAAGAGCCTGGGTGGTTCGACAGACATCCTCGGGTCCGCGATCGTCATTAATGCGACGCCCGTCACGGTGGTCGGCGTGATGCCGCGTGGATACTACGGTGCGCAGGCGCGGCCGGGAACGCAAGGCTGGCTGCCCTATCATCGGCCCATCAACGGCGGCGGGAACGCCGGGTGCCGGCAGTCGGACGTCGTCACGGTCGTCGCGCGTCTGCGCCCCGGAGTGACGCGCGAGGCGGCCACCGCGTCGACACCCGGGCTCCGATTCGAAGTGCTCGAATCGGTCTGGATGGACAGCGCGCGGACGCCGCTCGAGGTGCTCGGCGCCGCCGTCGCGTGCGTGCTCCTCATCGCCTGCTTCAACGTCGGCGGCCTGCAAATGGAGCGGACGCTTGCGCGGCGGCGCGAGTTGTCCGTTCGTCTCGCCCTCGGCGCCAGCCACGGGCGCCTCGCACGCCAGATCCTGACCGAGAGTCTGGTGTTCGCGTTCGCGGGCGCGGCGGCGGGCGTCGGGACCACCGCGCTGACTCTCCGCGCGCTCGTCTCGATCCTCCCGCCCAACCTGCCGTACCTCGCCGAAATCGGACTGAACGAGCGCGCGCTCGCGGTCGCGATTGCCGCGGGCGCGGCTGCCGGTCTGCTCTCGGGGATCTTCCCGCTGTTCGCGATGCACCAGTTTTCCGGCGCGCCGGGCGCCGTCTCCGCGCGCGTCACCGAAGCGCGGACAGGCTGGATGCGTCAGGGGCTGGCCGTGGGTCAGATCGCACTCTCGCTCGTCGTCCTGGTCGGCGCCGGCCTGATGATCCGCACGTTCCTGACGCTGCGCCCGGCGACGCCAGGCTTCGATCCCGATCACAAACTCTGGCAGCCTGCGCGCCTCCGAGGGGCGACGCCGGAGACGAACGCCGCGTTTTACGCGAGCGTGCTCGAGCGACTGCATCTGGCGCCCGGCGTCCGCGACGTGGCGGGCACGACATACGTGCCGATGATCGGGCTCTCTGGCGATTCAGTGATCGACGTCGCCGGCACGCCCGGCCGGGCGCTCACGAACTGCATCACGCCCAACTACTTCGATCTCATGCGGATTCCGATCGCCGCCGGTCGCGCTTTCACGGCGGCCGACACCGCCAACGCCGAGCCGGTCGTGATGGTGAACCAGACGCTGGCGAGGCGGATCGATCCGCACGGCGTGGTGATCGGCCGGCGAATCCAGATGCGCCTGGCCGGCATCGGCATGCCGGGGCCGCCGAGCCTCCGCACGATCGTCGGCGTCATCGCGGACACGCGAGGCAGCGGCATCGACGTCCGGCCGCGAAGCGAGGCGTACCTGCCGTTCGCCCAGAATCCGCGCCCCGCCCTGGTCCTGATCGTCGACTACCAGCCCGGCCGATCAGCCGAGGCCGCCGCGTCTGTGCGGCGGGCGATCCTCGAGGTCCAGCCTGGCTTCGTGCTCACGCCGCCGTCGGAGCTGCGCGAAATGATCGACCGGCAGGTCGCGACACCCCGGTTTGGCGCGTGGTTGTTGGGGCTCTTCGCGGGCCTGGCGCTCCTGCTCGCCGCGATCGGGCTGACGACGACGATCGGGTGGTGGGTCACGCAGCGGTCCCGTGAGATCGGCGTGCGGATGGCCCTCGGCGCGTCGCGCGTCAGGATCCTCCGGCTCGTGATCCGGCAGGGGGCCGCTCTCGCGGCCGCGGGCGTCCTCGCCGGTGCCGCCGCCGCGGCTGGCCTGACGCGCTACATGGAGGGCTGGATCTACGGCGTCACGCCGCTCGATCCGGCGACGTTTGCTGTCGGCGCGGCCGTGATGTTCGTCGTGGCCCTCGGCGCCGTCTACCTGCCGGCTCGCCGCGCGACAGCCGTGGATCCGATCGCCGTCCTCAGGGCAGAGTAGGCGCGCGCGACAGCGCGATCGTCCAAGGTCGTGGTATAACGCCTGCGGATCGCCCCGTTCCGCACTTCCGGAGACCACGCCATGCTTCGCCGAACGTCCCTGCTGCTCGTTGTTGTTACGACGGTTGCCGCGCTCCATGCCCAGACCCCCAGCCGGCCGGCCTCGATGCCGATGATGGCCAGCGTCGATCCGGCGCTCTTCAACGGCCTGCACTACCGGCTCGTCGGGCCGTCGCGCGGCGGCCGCGTGACGACGGTCACCGGCGTGCCGTCCCAGCCGACGACCTTCTACATGGGCGTGGCGAGCGGCGGACTGTTCCGGACGACCGACGGCGGCGCGACCTGGGTGCCGATCACCGACGGCAAGGTGCCCGCTCGGATCGACGGGCTCGATCGCCGTCGCTGATTCCGATCCGAACGTCGATCTACCTCGGCACCGGATCGGACGACGTGCGCAGCAACGTCTCGACGGGCCGCGGGATCTACAAGACGACCGACGGCGGCGCAGACGTGGAAGTTCGTCGGCCTCTACGACGGCGGCCAGATCGGCGCCGTGCGCATCCATCCGACCGACCCGAACACCGCGTGGGTCGCCGCGCAGGGCGACGCGTTCAAGGCCGAACGCCGAGCGCGGCGTCTTCAAGACGACCGACGGCGGCGCGACGTGGCACAAGGTCGCTCTTCGTCTCGGACAGCGATCGGCGCGATGGACGTCGAGCTGCAGCCCGGCAACCCGAACGTCGTCTACGCGTGGATGTCGCGCCTCGAGCGCAAGCCGTGGACGATCATCAGCGGCGGCCCGGCGGCGACGGCGGGGCTTCTACAAGAGCACCGACGGCGGCGAGCACTTCACGAAGATCACCGGCGGGCCTGCCGAACGATCTGATCGGCAAGGCGCAACCTCGCCGTGACCGCGGCGAATCCGAATCGCATCTACGCGCTCGTCGAAGCGAAGCCGGGCGGCGGGCTCTATCGATCGGACGACGCGGGGCAGATCGTGGACGGCGATGCAACGTCGCCGGCCGGCGATGATCCAGCGGCCGTTCTACTACGCCACGCTCGGCGCCGATCCGACCAACGCCGACGTCGTCTACGGCGGCGCGGAAGGCTTCTACAAGTCCAGCGACGGCGGCAAGTCGTTCACGACGCATGCGGACGCCGCACGGCGACAACCACGACATCTGGATCAACCCGCACGACGGCAACATCATGATCCAGTCGAACGACGGCGGCGCCAACGTCTCGACCGACGGCGGACGCACGTGGTCCACGCAGATGAACCAGCCGACCGGCGAGATCTACGGCGTGTGGATGGACGACCAGTTCCCCTACAAGCTCTACGGCGCGCAGCAGGACGACGACACGGTCATCATCGCGAGCAACGCCGAATCCGTACAACCTGACGACTGGCAGCGCGGTCCCGGGTGCGAGACCGGGCCGATCATGCCGCATCCCGGCAATCCCGAGCATCGTCTACGGGTCGTGCAAGGGGCAGTACGGCGTGATGGACCTGAAGACCGGACAGGAGAAGAACTACTGGATCGGCGCGCAGTCGCTCTACGGCAACCCGGCGAGCGATCTGATCTATCGCTTCCAGCGCGTGTCGCCGATGGCGACGTCGCCGTACGATCCGAACGTGCTGTACTACGGCTCGCAGTACCTGCACCGCACGCGCGACAAGGGCGTGACGTGGGAGAAGATCTCGCCGGATCTGACCGCGCACCCCGCGTGCTGCCAGGGCGTGAGCGGCGAGCCCATCACGCGCGACGTGACCGGCGAGGAGTTCTACAGCACGCTCTACGCGATCGCCGAGTCGCCGACTCGAGAAGGGCGTGATCTGGACGGGCTCGAACGACGGGCCGTTCTACGTCACGCGCGACGACGGCAAGACGTGGACGAACGTGACGCCGAAGGACCTGCCGGACGGCGGCCGCGTGCAGTACATCGACGCCGTCGCCGCATCGGAAGGGCTCGGCCTACTACGCCGTCGTATCGCTACCTGCTCGGCGACTACCAGCCGTACCTCTATCGCACGGACGACTACGGCAAGACGTGGACGCGGCTTGACCGACGGGAAGAACGGCATTCCGGCCGACTGGCCGACGCGCGTCGTGCGCGAGGATCCGAATCGCGAGGGCCTGCTCTACGCGGGCACCGAGTTCGGCATGTTCATCTCGTTCGACAACGGCGCGCACTGGCAGTCGTTCCAGCTCAACATGCCGCTGACGTGCCGATCACCGACATCAAGATCCATCGCAAGGACCTGATCGTCTCGACGCAGGGCCGCGCGTTCTGGATTCTCGACAACATCAGCGCGGTCGAGCAGTTGACGCCGCAGGTGACGCCGACGTCGCCGCACCTGTTCGCGCCGCGCGACGGGTACCGCACGCGCGTGAGCCCGAACCTGCTGGGACCGACGATCGAGTACTTCCTGCCGGCGGCGCCGTCGGGACGCGTGACGCTCGACATCCTCGACTCGAAGGGCGCGGTCGTGAACTCGCTACAACACGCGATGCGCCGGCGGGCGGCGGGCGCGGGGGACGCGGCGGCCGTGGCGGTGGCGGCGGCGCGGGCGGGGGCGCAGGTGCCGCGCCCGCGGGCGGTCAGCCGGAAGCCGGCGCGCGGTGGCGGCGGCTTCGGCCGCGGCGGCGGCGGGGTCGTCACGCGCGTGACGAAGACCGTCGGCATGAACCGCGTCGGTGTGGGACGTGCGCGGCAAGCAACGGCCTCACGATGCCGCCGGGACAATACCAGGCGCGGCTGACGGTCGAGGGCGCGGCGCCGCAGACGCAGCCGTTCAACCGTGCTGATCGATCCGCGCATCGCGGCCGGCGGCGTGACGCGCCGCCGACCTCGTCGAGCAGTACGAGCACAACGTCAAGATGCGCGAGCTCCAGGCGGACGTGCAGCAGACGCTCGCGCGCGTCAACGCCGCGCGCCAGCGGCTGCAGAACGCGACCGGCGCCGACGCGGCCAAGGCGAAGCAGGTGCAGGCGATCTACGAGAAGATCGTCAACACGCCGGAGGGCGTCCGCTACAACAAGCCGGGCCTGCAGGAGCACGTCCAGTACCTGGCGAGCATGACGTCGAACGTCGACGAGAAGATCGGCCGCGACGCGATCGCGCGGTACAAGGAGCTGAAGAAGGAACTGGACGCGATCAAAGCGGAATTCGACAGACTCGGTGCATAGTAGCCGGCAGTGCTGGTGCCCCGCGCCAGGCGCCGGTGCTGCGGCAGCAGCGTGCATTCCGACTGCACCGCATCCTCTTGGCAGCCCGAGGCGGACTGCTAGGTGCCGTGCTGGGTGCGGAGCAAAGTGCCTTCTGCCTAGGGCCCATTGCCTAGTGGCTGATCGAGGAGATCTGCCATGTCCTATCGGAAGCTCTCCGGCCTCGTGTTTGCGCTGGTCGCGATTGGACACGGCGTGCGGGCGATCGCCGGCTGGCCGATTCTCGTCAATGACACGCAGGTGCCAATCTGGGTGTCTTGGGCGTTCGTCGCCGGGGCGGGCCTGCTGAGCGTGTGGGCGCTCGGCGGACGGAAATAGGATTCGCGCAGGCACTGACGGTCGGTTCGTGATCCGCGATAACCGAAGCGCATGTCCACGCGGATTCCGGCGCAGCGGTTGATATGCGCGCTATCCCTGCAGTCGCGATCGGAATGACGATCTTTTTGGGTAGTCCAACCGGTCACGTCGCGGCAGCGCGCGCCCAGGCCGCGCCCGCACGCTACGGCTACGAAATCGTCCACACGTTTCCGCACGATCCAGCAGCCTTCACCCAGGGCCTGATCTTCCGCGACGGCGTGCTCTACGAGAGCACCGGCCTCAACGGCGAGTCGAGCCTGCGCAAAGTGAAGCTCGAGACCGGCGAGGTCCTCGCACGCCGCGACGTCGAGTCGCGCTACTTCGCCGAAGGCCTCACCGAGTGGTCCGGCAGATTGGTCCAGCTGACGTGGCAGACCCGTATCGGCTTCGTGTATGACCTGGCGACGTTCGCGCCCATCCGCACCTTTGGCTACGCCGGCGAAGGCTGGGGCCTCACGCACGACGAGACGCGGCTCGTCATGAGCGACGGATCCGCGAATCTGCGTTTCCTCGATCCGTCGACGCTCACCGAGACCGGCCACATCACCGTGACCGATCGCGGCCGGGCGGTGACGATGCTGAACGAGCTCGAGTTCGTCAAAGGCGAGGTCCTCGCCAACGTGTGGGGCACGGACGCGATTGTCCGCATCACTCCAACGACAGGCCAGATCACCGGCTGGATCGATCTCACTGGCCTGCTGCCCCTGGCGGACCGCCGGCCATCGACCGACGTTCTGAACGGCATCGCGTACGACGCCGCGGGCGATCGCCTTTTCGTCACGGGCAAACGCTGGCCGAAGCTCTTCGAAATCCGACTCGTCCCGAAGTCGGACAGGCGCCTCATGCAGCCATGACGTCCGGCCTCACGCGCCGATTCGGCCTGGTCGAGGCCACGGCGCTCAACATGATCAACATGATCGGGATCGGGCCGTTCATCACGATCCCGCTCCTGATGACGACGCTCGGCGGCCCGCAGGCGATGCTGGGCTGGATCGTCGCGCTCGTCATCGTGCTGGCCGACGGCATGGTCTGGAGCGAGCTGGGCGCGGCGATGCCGGCGTCGGGCGGCTCGTTCGGCTACCTGCGCGAGGCGTTCGGCGCGCAGTCGTTCGGGCGCATGATGGCGTTCCTGTTCGTCTGGCAGTTCGTCCTCTCCGGGCCGCTCGAGATCGCGTCCGGCTACATCGGTTTCTCCAGGTACCTCTCGTATCTCTGGGCCGGATCGACGCCGGCACGCGTGTTCCTCGTCGCCGCGGCCGTCGGCATCGTCAACGTCGTGCTGCTGTACCGGCGGATCACGTCGATTGCGATTCTCACCGTGGCGCTCTGGGCCGGCGTGCTGATCGCGACGGCGGTGGTCATCGCCACGGGCGCGGTGCATTTCGATCGACAGGTCGCCTTCGACTTTCCGCCTGGCGCGTTTCGATTCTCGCTCGGCTTCGTGCTCGGCCTGGGCGCGGCGTCGCGGATCGGCGTCTACGACTACCTGGGCTATTACGACGTGTGCTACCTCGGCGACGAGGTGAAGGATCCCGGGCGGGTGATTCCGCGGTCGATCCTCTTCAGCACCATCGCCGTGGCCGTGATCTATCTGGCGATGAACCTGTCGATTGTCGGCGTCGTGCCGTGGCGCGAGTTCGTGCCGGCGGGGGAGCGTGCCGGCTCGGACTTCGTCGTCTCGCTGTTCATGGAGCGCACGTACGGAGCGGCGGTCGCGAAGGGGTTCACGCTGCTGGTGCTGTGGACGGCGTTCGCATCGGTCTTCGCGCTGCTGCTGGGCTACTCGCGCATTCCCTTTGCCGCGGCGCGCGAGGGGTACTTCTTCAAGCCGTTCGGCGCCGTCCACCCGACGGCCGGCTTTCCGGCGGTCTCGCTGGTCGTGCTCGGCCTGCTGTCAATCGCGGCCAGCGCGCTCTCGCTCGACGTCGTGATCGACACGCTGATTGCGACGCGCATTCTCGTCCAGTTCATCGGCCAGGTCGCCGGCCTCGTCCTGCTGCGCCGGCGGCGGCCCGACATGGCGCGGCCATATCGCATGTGGTTGTACCCGCTGCCGGCGCTGGTGGCGCTCGCCGGCTGGACCTTCATCTTCGTGACCACCGGCCCGAGGATCATTGCCTTCAGCCTGGGCGCGCTCGTCATCGGCCTCGCGAGTTTTCTGATATGGTCGCGACGATTGGCGCAATGGCCGTTCGCCCGGAGGCTGGCATGAGGCGCGTGAAGGACGCAATCGCCGCGGCCGTGGTCGTCGCCCTGGTCGCGCCGGCGGTCGCGCTCGCCCAGACGACGGCGGCGCCGGCGCCGATCCCGCTCGCACACGACTGGCGGGTGCAGTCCTCGGCGAAAATCGCGGCCACCGGCGCCCAGATCTCGACCACCGCGTTTCAGCCGGCAGATTGGTATCCGACGAGCGTGCCCGCGACGGTGCTGGCCGCGCTCGTCGCGAACAAGGTTTACGACGACCCGTACTTCGGCATGAATCTCCGATCGATTCCCGGGACGTCGTATCCCATCGGCCGCAACTTCTCCGCGCTGCCGATGCCGGAGGACAGCCCGTTCCGCGTCGCGTGGTGGTACCGCACGGAGTTCCGGCTGCCGGCTGCGCGCCCGGGCGATCACGCTGCGCTCCATCTCGACGGCCTCAACTATCGCGCGAACGTCTGGCTCAACGGCCGGCAGATCGGCCGCGCCGAGGATCTCGCCGGCATGTACCGGCTGTTCGAGCTGGACATCACCGGTGTCGCGCGTCGCGGCGCGGCGAACGTGCTGGCGATCGAGATCCTTCCGCCGACGCCGGCCGATCTCGCCTGGACGTGGGTGGACTGGAATCCCGCGCCGCCCGACAAGAACATGGGCCTCTGGCGCCCGGTGTCCGTGACGACCAGCGGCGATGTCATCGTGCGCCACCCGCACATCGTTTCGACGATCTCGCCGGCGCGCAATCGCGCGGATGTGACGGTGTCGGCCGAGCTGACGAATCTGACCGCGAGCGCGCGCACCGGCACAGGTTGCCGGCCGGTTGGGCGCGGTGCCGTTCACGCAGAAGGTCGATCTCGCGGCGCACGAAACGAAAGTCGTGACGTTCTCGCCCGTGACGACGCCGACGCTGCAGATTGCCAATCCGAACCTGTGGTGGCCCGTGCAGATGGGCGCGCCCGCGCGGTACGACCTGTCGTTCGACGTGAGCGTCGGCGGCCGACTGTCCGATCGCATCGCCATCAAGGTCGGCCTCCGCGAGATCACGTCGGAGCTGGTCGCCGGCGGCGGGCGGCAGTTCAAGATCAACGGCCGGCCGATCCTCATCCGCGGCGGCGGGTGGGCGCCGGACATGCTGCTCCGGCCCGATCCAGATCGGCAGGACGCCGAGCTGCGCTACGTCCGCGAGATGGGGCTCAACACGATTCGCCTCGAGGGCAAGCTCGAGGACGAGCGCTTCTTCGACAAGGCCGACGAGTACGGCATCCTCGTGCTCGCCGGCTGGTGCTGCTGCGATCGCTGGGAGCAGTGGTCGCAGTGGGCCGACGACACGCACGCAATTGCCGCGGCGTCGCAGCACGATCAGATCTGCCGCCTGCGCGCCCACCCGAGCGTGCTTGCCTGGATGAACGGCAGTGACAACCCGCCGCCCGCCGACGTCGAGCGCGTTTACGTGGACATCCTCACGCAGCTGCTGTGGCCGAATCCGTACGTGTCGTCGGCGACCGCGAAGAAGACGACGGTCACCGGCGAGACCGGCGTCAAGATGAACGGCCCGTACGACTGGGTGCCGCCGAACTACTGGCTCACGGACGACTCGCACGGCGGCGCGCGCGGCTTCGCGACGGAGATCAGCCCGGGCGCCGCGGTCCCGCCCGTCGAGTCGCTGAAGCGCATGCTGCCCGCCGATCACCTCTGGCCGATCGACGACGTCTGGAACTACCACGCGGGCGGCGGCCAGTTCAGGACGATCCAGACGTTCACCGAAGCGCTCTCGGCACGGTACGGCGCGGCGACCAGCCTCGACGACTACGCGCAGAAGGCGCAGTTGATGACGTACGAAGGCGAGCGCGCGATGTTCGAGGGCTACGCGCGCAACCAGCCAGCGGCCACCGGCGTCATCCAGTGGATGCTCAACAACGCGTGGCCATCGATGATCTGGCATCTCTACGACTACTACCTGCGGCCGGGCGGCGGGTACTTCGGCACGAAGAAGGCGTGCGAGCCCGTGCATATCCAGTACTCCTACGACGACCACTCCATCGTCGTCGTCAACAACACGGCGGAGCGCGTCGAGGCGTCGGCGGTAATCAGCGTGCTCAACCTCGACGGGCGCGGCCGCTTTTCGAAGACCGTCCCGGTGAACGCGCCGCCCGACTCGGTGACGCGGGTCGAGACGCTGCCGGCGATCGGCGGCCTGTCGTCCACCTATTTTGTGGACCTGCGGCTCACGCCGCCCGTGGGCGGTCCGGTCAGCTCCAACTTCTACTGGCTGTCGACGACGCCGGACGAGCTCGACTGGCCGAAGTCCACGTGGTACGTGACGCCGACGAAGCGTTACGCCGATCTGACGGCGCTGAAGGACCTGCCGGCCGCGACCGTCACCTGGTCCGTCGAGCACGGCCGTCGTGGCGGCGAGGGCGAATCACGCGTGACGCTTCGGAACACCGGGAGCGCGATCGCGTTCTTCCTGCGGCTGCAGGTGACGCGCGGGCCGGACGGCGAGGAAGTCCTGCCGGCGTTCTGGCAGGACAACTACGTGAGCCTGCTGCCGGGCGAGGTCCGCGAGGTCGCCGTCGGCTACCGGCTCGCCGATCTTGGAAGCGCGCCGCCCGCGGTCAAGGTCACCGGCTGGAATCTGCGCTGATCGGGCGCCCTTGCGCCGCCGGGCCTCCTGGCCCTAGCATGCTCCGTTCCGCAGTCCGCATCCGTCGGTCTCCGATCACTCGCTCAGGGAGGTGCCGTGGTGGTGAGCCTGTCGTCACTCTGGTTGCCGATCGTCCTCTCGGGAGTTTTCGTCTTCGTGGCGAGCTTCGTGATCCACATGGTGCTCGGCTATCACAAGAACGACATTCGCGCCGTGCCCAGGGAAGATGACGTGATGGCCGCGCTCCGCGGCTTCAACATTCCGCCGGGCGATTACGGCCTGCCGCGCCCCGCCTCGATGGCCGCAATGCGCAGCCCGGAGTTCGAGGAGAAGATGAAGAAGGGCCCTCTCGTCTTCATGACGGTCGCGCCCGGCGGCCCGATGAGCATGGGCGGGCCGATGCTGCAGTGGTTTGTGTACTCGCTCGCGATCAGCTTCTTCGCGGCGTACATGGCCAGCCGCGCCGTCGCGCCCGGCGCGGACTACCTGCAGGTGTTCCGCTTCGCCGGGACAACGGCGTTCATGGGCTACGCGATGGCGCTTCCGCAGTTCTCGATCTGGTACCGCCGGAACTGGGGGACCACGCTGCTTTCGATGTTCGACGGGCTGCTGTATGCGTCGCTGACGGCCGGTACGTTCGGCTGGCTCTGGCCGCGGTAGCTCGCGCACTGCACGACTGGCAGAAAGCGGAGAGTCGAGGCTCCTCCCGACACAATGCGATTCTTGCTGATTCTGACGCTGGTGGAAGACGAATGGGAGCACGCGCCGCCGGGCAAGAACGACCGCGCGCGCGAGCAGTACGAGGCGTTCGAGCGCGAGCTGACGATGCGCGGCCGGCTGATCGAGGCCGTGCGGCTCCGGCCGCGGCGCGAGGCGCGGACGCTCCGGAACATCAGCGGCGACGAGCGCATCCTCGTCCATGGCCCGTTCGCCGACTCACGCGAGGTCATGGCCGGCTATTACCTGATCGACTGCCATTCGATGGACGAAGCCATCGAGTGGGCGAAGCGCCTGCCGAACGTCGGGCACGGATCGGTGGAAGTGCGGCCCGTGGACGACGACAGGGCATGAAGAGCGTGAAGGAGATGAAGTGCATGAAGAAGAAGCAGAGGTGAGAGGGCCCGTCGAGATCTGACGGCCCGGCTGCGCCGGGCCCGGGTAGTGACGAGGGTCGAGAAACAAGAGCTCGCCACCTCTCGGAGGCTCTTGTTTCTCGGCCCTCGTCACTACCCGGCGCCGCCTCCGGCGGCCGTCAGATCGACGGGCCCCTTCATGTCCTTCATGCCCCCCGAAGGTGTGTGATAATTCCGCCCGATCTCTCTCGTTCGACCCCCTGACGGAGGCTCTATGACTGCCCGTACGTCCCTGCTGCGGCGCGTGTCGCGTCTCGCACCGGTTGCTGTCGTCGTCGGATTGGCCCTGCTGCCCCTGACTATCGTGGCGCAGCGCGCCGGCGGGCCGCCCGCGCCGCCGAAAGCCCCCACCTCCTGGGCCGACGAGGTGATCAAGGCCGAGGGATATCAGACGCCGCAGAAGGAGCTGGCGGACGCGGTGCTCGCGCCGCGCTACGCGAACGTGACGCTCACGGCCGCGAGCCCCGACAAGAAGTGGTTCATCGACGAGATTGGCGATGGCCCCGTGCCGATGAAGACGTTTGCCAAGCCCTTCCACGAGCTGGGTGGCGTGTTCATCGACTTCAAGGCCAACCGCTCGCGCGCGTTCACGATCCAGAACAACGCGGGGATCGAGATCATCTCCGCGACCGACGGCACGCGGAAGAAGATCCAGGTACCCGCCGGCTTGCGCGTCCGCGGCGCCGTGTGGTCGCCCGACGGCAAGAGCATCGCGTACTACGGGCTCTCTGACGACGCGACGCACATCTATCTCGCGGACGTCGCGACCGGCGTGTCGCGGCAGATCACGACGACGCCCGTGCTCGCGACGCTGGTGTCGAATTTCGATTTCACCGCCGACGGCAAGCAGATCGCGGCGGTCTTGATTCCGGACAACCGCGCGCCGATGCCGGCGGCCGAGGCGACGATTCCGACGGGCCCCGAAGTGAAGGTCGCGCTGGCGGGGCGCAGCAGCCTGCGGACCTTCCCGAGCCTGATGCACACGCCGCATGACTTCGCGCTGCTCGAGTGGCACGCGACGGGTCAGCTCACGGTGATCGACGTCGCGACGAAGGCCGTGAAGAAGATCGGCGCGCCCGCGATGATTCGCGCGTTCGACCTGTCGCCGACCGGTCAGTACGTGCGCGTGACGCGCATGACGAAGCCGTTCTCCTACATCGTGCCGGTGAACAACTTCGGCCAGATCGAAGAGATCTGGGACATGACCGGCAAGCCGCTCGCGAAGGTCACCGAGCGCGCGCTCAACCTGGGCGCGGTCCCCGACAATCCGGATCCGAACGCGCCGCCGCAGGGCGGTGGCGGCGGCCGGGGCGGCGCCAACCAGAACGGCAAGCGCGAGCTGGCCTGGGCGCCCGACGGCCAGGGCCTGACGTACCTCGAGCAGGAGCCGGCGCCCGCGCGCGGCAACACCGCGGGTGACGCGACCGCCGCGGGTGGCGGCGCGAACGTCGCCGGTGGCGGTCGCGGCGCCGGCGGGCAGGGTGGCCGCGCGGCCGGTCGCGGCGCTGCGCCACAGGGTCCGCCGCGCCCGGATCGGCTGATGCGCTGGCTGCCGCCATTCGACGCGGCGAGCACCAAGCTGATCTACGAAAACCCGACGCGCATGACCGGCGTGCGCTTCACTCCCGACATGCAAACGGTCTTCTACACCGAATCCGGCGGTCAGACGACGATCGACTACGCCTTCTACCTGAGCGATCCGGCCACGAAGTACGCCGTGATGCGCTGCACGCCGAGCGACTTTTACACCAATCCAGGAGCGCTGGTCGGCGCGCGCGCGGGCGGCGGCGGGGGCGGCCGCGGCGCAGGTGGCGGTGGCGGCCGCGGTGGTGGCGGCGGCTGCAGCGCGGGCAACGGTCCGGTTTTGCTCTCGGCCGACGGCACGGCCGTCTTCTATCAGGGCACGATCTACGACAAGAACGCGGACGCGGTCGGGCCCAAGACGTTCATCGATCGCGTCGCGATCAAGACCGGCGAGAAGACGCGTATCTACGAGAGCGAGAACACCAACGTCTTCGAGCGCGTCACGACGATCCTCGATCCCGACACCAAGAAGTTCGTCGTCCTGCGCGAGAGTCCGACGACGCCGCCGCAGAACATCCTCGTCGACGGCTCGACGCGCAAGCAGCTCACCAACAACGAGGACATCGCGCCGGATCTGACGAACGCGCCGAAGCAGATCGTGGACATCGCGCGGCCCGATGGCTTCACGTTCTCGTTGAGCGTGATGTCGCCGCCGAATCTGCCGCCGGGCACGAGGCTGCCGGCGATCTTCTGGTTCTACCCGTCCGAGTACGACACGCAGGACGCCTACGACGCGCCGGATCGCACGTACAACAAGAACGCGTTCCCGAACTTCGGCACGCGCTCGATGCAGTTCTTCGTGCGCCTGGGCTACGCCGTCATCACCGACACGACCGGCCGCAGCGGCACCGCGGGCATGCCGATCGTCGGTCCGCAGGGCCAGCAGAACAACAACTACGTGAACGACCTGCGCAACGACCTGGCGGCCGCCATCGACGAGCTCGATCGCCGCGGCGCTGATCGACCGGACGCGGCTCGCGATCGGCGGCCACAGCTACGGCGCGTTCTCGACGGTGAACGCGATGGTCAACACGCCGTTCTTCAAGGCGGGCATCGCGGGCGACGGCGCCTACAACCGCACGCTGACGCCGTTCGGCTTCCAGAACGAGCGGCGCACGCTGTGGGAAGCGCCGAACGTCTACCTGGAGATGTCGCCGTTCCTGTACGCGAACAACCTCACAGGCGCGCTGCTCATGTATCACGGCCTGGCGGATCAGAACGTCGGCACCGACCCGATCAACTCGGAGCGGCTGTTCCAGGCGTTGAACGAACTGGGCAAGACGACGGCGCATGTACCGGTATCCGCTCGAGGATCACGGACCTGCCGCGCGGGAGACGCTGCTCGATCTGTGGGCGCGCTGGGCGGCGTGGCTGGACAAGTACGTGAAGAACCCGCAGACGGCGGTGGTCAAGCCGTCGGCCTCCGGCGGACGGGGCGGCGGGGGGCGGTAAGCCGACACTCCAATCCTCGCCGGCGTCCCCAGCGCATCCTCGATCCGCACGCGCAGATGCCGGACGTTCACCGGCTCGAACCGGTCGAGCTTGCGATAGCCGATGGTCGTGCCCCGACTGAGCGTGCGCCAGTCCGTGCTCTCATCCCGTCCTTCGACGACGTGGCGAGATACGAACTGGCCGCGCGCGATGTCCTCGCGAAGATCAACGATGGCGATGGGCCCGGCTCGGCCGAGATCGATCTCGGCCATGGTCGTGCGCTCGTCCGTCGTTCGCCACCTGATGGATCGACCGGCCACGACGTCGTGCTCGAAAAGCCGCGATAGCCGATCGCGCATGCCGCTCAGCGTCGAGACGTCCGTCTCGTGCAGCACGCCGTCGCGCGTCGGCGGCACGTTGAGCAGCAGCTTCGAGTTCCGGCCGACCGACGTGAAGTAGAGCGAGACAAGGTCGTCCACCGACTTCACGCGCCCGTCTTCGGCCGGGTGATGGAACCAGCCCGGCCGGATCGAGACGTCGGTCTCGCCCGGCCGCCAGACGCTGCCGTTCGGGTCGCCGTGCTGCAGCATCGCGGACACCGCCGGTCCGCCGACGCCCGGCACGGGCACGACCGCGGGATCCACCGTGGACCAGTTGGGATCGCCCGCCACGCCGCGCTCGTTGCCGATCCAGCGGACGTCCGGTCCGGCGTCGGAGAAGATCACCGCCTGCGGCTGCAGCCTCCGCACCAGCTCCCACGTGCGCGGCCAGTCGTACTCCTGCTTCCGGCCGTTCGGCCCTTCGCCGTTCGCGCCGTCGAACCAGACCTCGTCGATCGGCCCGTAATGCGTCAGCAGCTCGGTGAGCTGGTCGGCGTAGAAGTCGTTGTAGCGCGGCGAGTCGCCGTAACGCGGCTCGTTCCGATCCCAGGGCGAGAGATACAGCCCGGCCTTCAGCTCCGCCTCGCGGCACGCGTCGTGAACTCGCGCACCACGTCGCCCTGCCCGCCGCGCCACGGACTCGACGCCACCGAGTGCGTCGTCGTCCTCGTCGGCCAGAGGCAGAAGCCGTCGTGGTGCTTGGCGGTGAGGATCATCGCACGGAAGCCGGCCGCCCGCGCCGCTCGCGCCCATTGCCGGGCGTCGAGGCGGGCGGGATCGAAGATCCGCGGGTCCTCGCCGCCGTCGCCCCACTCGCGGTCGGTGAAGGTGTTGACGCCGAAGTGGAGGAACAGCGCCAGCTCGTCCCGCTGCCAGGCGAGCTGCGCCGGCGTCGGCCGCGGTCGCGAGCGGCTAGACTGCGCGGATCCCTGACGGATCGCTGGCCCAACGAGCGGCGCAAGCGCGGCTCGCGCCAGAAACTCCCGCCGAGTCAAGCCGGGCTGTCGACGCATCGCGAGTGCACATACGATAGACCACGTGATTGCCGTCCGTCTGCTTGGTTTCCTCCTCGTGGCCGAGGGTGTGACGACGCTGTTCTGGCTCGTGCGGCTCGCGCCGTCTCTCGGCTGGCGCGACCCGGCGTCGACCACGCTGATTCTGTTCCGCGGACTGGTCGGAGCGATGCAGCTCACGAGCGGCTGGTGGCTCTCGACGCGCCGTCCTTCGGCCGGTCCGCTCGCGCGTCTGGCGCTCTTTCTGTCGGCGGCCCTGATGACGCTCGAGATCGGCGAGCGGATGTCGCCGACCAATCTCGACCCGACCTACCGCTGGCCGCTCGTCATCGCGTACTGGGTGTATGCGCTGGGTGCCGGGTGGTTCCTGAGTCGCGCCGCGCGCCGCCTCGAGCCCGCGGCGTTCGCGACGCCCGGGCCGCCGCCGCTGGGGCTCGCGGATCCGGCGCCCCCGGCGGTCGTCGACCCGCCGGCCGCGGACGATCCCGTACGGCCGGGCGAGAGCGCGGGCGAATAACGCGGCTACTGACCCTTCAGCACCGACAGCGGATCGACGCGCGCGGCACGCCGTGCGGGTGGGTAGCACGCGAGCGCGGAGACGATGACGAGCGTCACGGGCACGACCGCGAAGCTCATCGGATCCGCCGCCGCGACGCCGTAGAGCAGGGCGCCGAGATTGCGCGCCAGCACGAACGCGGCCGCGAGCCCGATCGCAATGCCGGCCAGCGTCACCGTCAAGCCCTGCCGCAGCACGAGCGCGGCGATGTGGCGCGGCGTGGCGCCGAGCGCCGACCGCACGCCGATCTCACGCGACCGCTGCGCGACGCTGTACGACAGCACGCCGAACAGTCCGAGCCCGGACACGAGCAGCGCGAAACCTGCAAACGCGCCCAGCACGACCGCGTACAGCCGTGGCTTTGCCAGCGTCGTGCCAAGCCGCGCGTCCATCGTCATTACTGATTGCAGCGCGACGGACGGATCCTGCTCGCGGACGAGACTGCGCAGCGTGCCGACCAGATCGTTCGGATCGCCGGCGGTCCGCACGACAAGCGTCGGCGTCTCGTACTCGAGGCTCTTCGGCGACTGGTCGTACAAGAGGTACAGCTCCGGCTGCGCCGGATCGGTCGCTTTCGTGCCATGCACGTCCTCGACGACACCCACGATTGGCAGTTGTTCGTTGTCCCGCACGGGGAGCCGCACCGAAAACGGCGAGCCGTTGATGTACCGGCGAACGAACGTACGGTTGACGACGGCGACGTGCTCGGCCGCGATCGTATCGGACGGCTCGAATCCGCGGCCGTCGAGCACGCGCACGCCCATCGCGGCAAAGTAGTCGGCGCTCACGACGCGCAGGCTCGTCTGGATCGAGGCGCCCCCCTCGCTCGTGCCGGCGGATGGCGGCATCCGGAAGCCCATCATGACGTCGCGCGGCGTCAGCGGCAGCACCGTCGTGGCCGCGGCGTGGGTGACGCCCGGCACTTTCTGGAGGCGCTCGATCAAGGAATCGACGAAGGCCGCGCGTCGCGCACTGGTGTACAGCCGGTTGGGCAGGGGCACGTCGACCGTGAGCAGATTGTGCGCGTCGAAGCCGCGATCGAAGCGCAGGAGACCGACGAAGCTGCGCATCAGCAGGAGCGCGCCGACGAGGAGCATGGCGGCGATGGCCACCTGGCCCACCATGACGGATGCCCGGGCGCGGCTCACGCGTGTGCGCAGGCTTCCGCCAACTGGCGCCAGGCTGTCTTCGGTGAGCGCTTCGACGAGATTGAGACGCCGCGTGAACGCCGCCGGCATCACGCCAAACGCCAGACTCGACAACACGGCTGCCGCCAGGCTGAACGCCGCGACGCGCCAGTCGATGGCGACGTCGTTCAGTCGCGGAAAGTCCGCCGGAAGCATCGCGGGCAGCACGCGGTGCAGGCCGGCCGCGAGCAGCAGGCCGAGAACGCCACCGGCCACGCCGACGAGAAGATTCTCCGTGAGCAGCTGCCGTGAAAGGCGCGCGGATCCCGCGCCGAGCGCCGATCGAATCGCGACCTCGCGTCGTCGTGCCACCGCGCGCGCGAGCTGCACCCCGGCGATGTTGGCGACGGCCGCGACCAGCAGCAGGCCGACGGCGATGAAGAGCACGATGAGGGCGGGACGCACGTCCGCGGTGACCGCTGCGAGATACGGCGTCGTGTGCACCGCCCCCGCGCCCTTGGTGCCGAAGACGGCGATGCCCACGAGGCCGAGATCCGGCGCCGCGTGGCAGCGCGCGGTGCCCTCGGCGTCCGCCTGTTGAGTCGTCACGCCGGGCCCGAGCCGCGCGATGGCGCCGAACAGGGTCAGCGATCGCATGTCGGGATCCGCGCTCAGCACGGGCGGAACGTTGTACGGCCGCCACGCGACGTCGCCCGGGTCGGGAAAGAAGAACGTTCGCGGCATCACACCGGTGATCGTGTGCGGCACGCCGTTGAGCTCGATGGGCTGACCGACGATGTCCGCACGGCCGCCGAAGCGGCGCTGCCAGAGCCCGTACGACAGGACGACGACCTTGGCGGCATTTGGCGCTTCGTCCGCCTCCCTGAACGTCGTGCCGACGAGCGGCGCCACGCGAAGCGTCGAGAACAGGCTCGCGGTGACTGCGGCCACGCGGACCCGTTCGGCTTCGCCCGTGCCCGTCAGCGTGACCTGGCCGTCGCTGAACGCGGCGAGGCTCTCGAGCGTCGCGGGCTGGTCGCGCCACGCGAGATATGTGGCATTGGTCAGCACATTGGGCAGCTGACGCGTTGCGCCTTCGCGCGACTCGGTAATCTGGACCAGGCGGTCGGCGTCCGGCCACGGCAGCGGGCGGAGCAGCACGCCGTACACGAGGCTGAACAGCGTCGCGGCCGCGCCGATGCCCAGCGCCGTCACGAGCACCGTGATGGCCGCGGCGCCGGGCTGCCGGCGGATCAGCCGGACGCCGTACCGGACGTCCTGCCATCCGCCGGCCGCGCCACGCGAGGTCGTGCGCGGCGGCTCTACAACAGGCGGCCGCGCCGGCCGCCGGCCGATCGCCGGATCCTGGCACCAGCCGTCCACGAGTGAGCGGATCTGGACTTCGGCCCGGTCGGGCGCTACGCCCTCGGCGAGGGCGGCCCGCCACGCCGCATACGCGTGCTGCGCGAGCTCGAGGACGACGTTCTCGTCAGGATGGGAACGGTGCCGCGTGAGCGCGGCGCGCACGATCGGGGTCCAGTCCACGAAGCTCCCTCCTCAGGCGCGGCCGACGCGTGCCACGCGATCGATGGCGGCGAAGAACTGCTGCCATGTGGATCGCTCGCTCGCCAGGACGCGGCGGCCCTGCGGCGTGATCCGGTAGTAGCGCCGCCGACGCTGGCCGGCGCGCTCGACCCAGCGGCCCTCGAGAAGGCCGCGGTCCTCGAGCCGGTACAGCGTGGGGTAGAGCGAGGCGACGTGATAGCTCAGGGCGCCCTTCGACCGCTCGACGATCATGCGGGCGATCTCGTACCCGTGCCGCGGCCGCTCCTCGACGAGCGCGAGGATCAGCAGGTCCGCGCTGCCCTTCTTCAGTTCCTTGGAAAACGGGGCCATGATATGTGGATTCACGATATATGGATAACGCATCAGACGCAACCGGCGCGTCGGCCGGCATCGGTCGCACGCGGCGCTCAGCGCACGCGAAGGACGACCTTGCCGATCACCTCGCCGGCCTCGAGCGCGCGATGGGCCGCCGCGGCCTCGGCCAGCGGGAAGCTGCGATCGACGACGGGGTGGACACGACCGGCCTCGAGGAGGGGCCAGACCTGCTGCTCGAGCGCGTGCGCGATGGCGCCCTTTTCCGCCGGCGTGCGGATCCGCAGCGTGGAGCCAGTGAGGGTCAGCCGCCGCAGCATGATCGTCCGGAGCGAGATTTCCGCCGCCGATCCGCCTATCACGCCAATCTGGACGAGCCGGCCGTCCCGGGCGAGCGAGTCGAGATTGCGCTGCGCGTACGCGCCGCCGATGATGTCGAGGACGACGTCCACGCCGCGACGTCCCGTCGCCTCGGCGACGACCGCGACGAAGTCCTCCGTGCGGTGGTTGATCGCGCGGACGGCTCCGAAGTCGAGCACCGCACGGCACTTCCTGTCCGACCCCGCCGTGGCCAGCACCCGCGCGCCCCGCGCGGCGGCCAACTGAATCGCCGTCGATCCGATGCCGCTCGTGCCGCCGTGGACGAGGAGCCATTCGCCCGACGCGAGGCGGCCACGATCGAAGACGTTGGTCCAGACGGTGAAGTAGGTTTCGGGAATCGCGGCGGCCCGATCGAACGCGAAGCCTCGCGGCAGCGGCAGGCACTGCACGCCTGGCGCGACGCAGAACTCGGCGTAGCCCCCGCCGGCGACGAGCGCGCAGACCTCATCGCCCGGCCGCCACATCCGTCCCGTGGCCGATCGCGGCTCGCCTTGATCGTCTGGCGGGCCGATCGCCGCGATGCGTCCGGCGACTTCCAGACCTGGCAGATCCGACGTGCCCGGGGGCGGGGGATACCGGCCTTCGCGCTGCATGAGGTCCGGGCGGTTGACGCCCGCCGCGTGTACCTCGATCAGCACCTCGCCGGGGCCGGGAGCCGGCACCGGCCGCTCCGCGAGGCGCAGCACGTCCGGCGGGCCGGGGGCGCTGATCTCGACGACGCGCATGGACGCCACGACGCGACATTCTACGTCCGCGCCTTGCTGGCGGCCGGCCTCGACCGCTGATAGCATCTCGGTCCGGTGAACGACATCGCGGTGTCCCTCCGGTCGCAACGCCGCGAGACGGCGCTGATCGTCCAGAAGCTTCAACACGTCATCCCCGCGCCGGTCCTGATTTATGACGGGCTGAGCCGGCTGGCCGGGCAGGCGGCCGGCCTGCCCCTGGTGCTCGCCGGGGCCGAAATCACGACCGGCGCGCTCGTCGTCATGGCGTTCGGGCGGGCGGTCCGCCAGGCGGTCAAGCCGGGTGCCGGCGCGCACGTGCACCAGGGCGTCGATTGGGTCGATATCTTTCTCGGGTTGATGCTGCTCGTCGAGGTCGTGGTCCATCGGGAAGAAACCGGGCATATTCGCCGTCCGACGCTGCTGCTGGCCGCGACGATGCTGACGTTTGGCATGCTGCACGGCCGGATTACAGCCCGCGCGCTCCGTCACTTCACCCTCCGGGTGGACGACGACGGTGTCAGCGCCGGCGCGAAGTTCTTTCGCACCTTCAGAGCCCGCTGGTCTGAAATCGCGGAGATTGCCGTAGACGATGGGGGCGGCCGTATCGTGACGCGCGGCGGGCGTCGGCGGACGTTCGCATTTGGAAAGCTGGCGCAGTCCGGAGACGTCCGCGAGGCACTGGTCGCGGCTCGCGCCCGCTGGCAGGCGCAAGTTGACGCCGGCGGCCACTGAAACGTATGCCCACGCTCATCGCCCGTCCGACCGTGATCCAGGCTGCCGGCACGAAGCCGAAGGTGATCGAGGAGTTCGCCGGTCGCGTCAACTCCGGACATGCAGGCGTCAGCGTGGCGCACATGGTCTCGCCGGAGGGCTGGAGCGAGCCGGGGCAGCGGCCGGAGTTCGAGGAGATCACCATCGTGCTGAAGGGCACGCTTCGTGTCGAGCACGAAAGCGGCAGCCTCGACGTCGCGGCCGGACAGGCGGTCGTCGCGCATCCGGGCGAGTGGATCAGGTACAGCAGCCCGGCGCCCGGCGGGGCCGAGTACATCGCCGTGTGCCTGCCAGCGTTTTCACCGGACACCGTCCATCGGGACGAATTGTGACGAACGGCTTCGCCATCGAGTCGAGGCAGCTGCGGAAGGCGTTCGGGGATCTGGTCGCCGTCAGCGGCATCGATCTGGCCGTGCCGCGCAGGTAGTTTCTACGGCTTTCTCGGGCCGAACGGGGCGGGGAAATCGACCACGATCAAGTGCCTGACGGGCCTGCTCCGACCGACGAGCGGGTCCTATCCGCATCCTCGATCTCGATCCGATTGCGCAGCCCGTCGAAGTCAAGCGCCGCATCGGCGTGGTGCCGGAAGATCTCGCGCTGTTCGATCGGCTGAGCGGCGCCGAGACGCTGGCGTTCGTCGGCCAGGTCCACGGACTGTCGGCCGCGAACGTTCGCACCAGGTCGGCGGAGCTGCTCGCGTTGATGGATCTCACCCGCGCGCAGAACGATCTCGTCGCCGACTACTCGCACGGCATGCGCAAGAAGATCGCGCTGGCGGCCGCGTTGCTGCCGGCGCCGCGGCTGCTGTTCCTCGACGAGCCGTTCGAGGGCGTGGACGCCGTAGCGTCGCGTCAGATTCGCGATCTGCTCGCGCACTTCGTCCGCGGCGGCGGCACGGTCTTCCTGACGTCCCACATCCTCGAGATCGTCGACCGGCTCTGCGACCACATCGGCATCATCAACAAGGGCCTGCTGGTGGCGCAGGGGCCGATTGCCGAGCTGCGTGGCGGCGCCGGTCAGGGGCGCACGCTCGAGGATCGTTTCTTCGAGCTCGTCGGCGCCGATCAGGCCGCCGCCCTCGCTCGACTGGCTCGCCCGGTGATCCGCATCCTTCGCGCGTTTGCCTGGCTGCGCTGGCGGCTGCTCGTCAACACGATCCGCAGCGGCGAGCGGCGTGACCTGCTCGAGCGCATTTCACGGACCGTGGGCGCCATTGCGCCCTTCGCCGTCGGCGCGCTCTCCGCGGGGTCGATCGTGGCCGCCGGCGTCCTGGGCTTCATCTCCGGCCGCGCGCTGGCGGGCGGGCTATTGGCGCCGGCGTCGGTCATCCTCGTGCTTCGCGTCGTGCTCGGCGTGCTGGTCGCGCTGACGATCATCTTGACCGTGGTCGCGCCGACGCAGACGACGATGGGCAGCTACACGCGGTTGCTGCTTCTCCCGATCTCCCGCGCGACCCTGCATGTCGTCGAAGTCGCCGCCAACCTGACCGACCCGTGGATCCTGATGGCCGTGCCCGGCCTGACGGCGTTCGCGATCGGCCTGGCCGTTGGCGGACGGCCGCAAGCCGCAATCCTGGCCGCCGTGGCCGGAATCGCGTTCGTGCTGGTGCTCGTCTCGATCGGGGCGCTCGTGAGCTTCCTGCTCGGCTGGCTGCTGCGGAGCCGTCGGCGGGGCGAGCTGTTCACGCTGATCTTCGTGCTGGCCGTGTCGATGCTGTCGATCATGCCGGCGCTGCTGTCGACGGAGCGTCTGTCGTCACGCGGGCGATCGACCGAGACCGGCGCGACCGGCCGCGCGGCGCGACGATCGGTGCCGTCGGTCACGCTTCAGCAGATCGACGCGTCGTTGCCGCGGTGGACGCGCGGCGTGCCCTCGGAGCTGTACGGCGCCGCGCTCAATGCCGCCTGGCAGCGCCGGCCGTCCATGGCGTGGCTGGCCGTGGCGCTGCTCCTGGCCGAAGCCGCCGCGCTCTTCGGTGCGTCCTACGTCGTCCACGGCAAGATGGTGGGCTCGCTTGAGAACGAACAGGGGCGCCGCCGGCGCGCGAGCAGGCCGCTCGGCGGATTCGACCTGCCCTTCGTCCAGCCGGCGGTGGCGGCGGTGGCGCTGACCTACGTGCGCACCGTGATTCGATCCGTCCGCGGACGGCTGGCGATCCTGCTGCCGGGGCCCCTGCTTCTCGCGATGTCGGTAATTCTCCGGCGCCTGCCCGACTTGCCGTCCGGCATCACGGCGGTCCTGAGCCGCGGCGATTTGATCTTCGGCGTAGGCTCGGTGTTCGCGCTCCACGCGCTGCAGCCCTTCACGATGAATCTCTTCGGCACCGATCGATCGGGGCTCACGCTGCTGTTCCTGTCGCCGCTGTCCGATCGCGATCTGGCGCGCGGCAAGGTTCTTGGATGCGGGCTGCTGCTCGCACTCTCGATGTCGTTGTGCCTCGTGGGGGCGGCCTTGCTGGCGCCGGCGGGCGTGTGGAGCGGCTGGATCGCCGTGCCGCTGGCGGTGTTCGCGACCTGGGCGTTGCTGGCGCCGATGGCGGTGTGGATCTCCGCGCTGCTGCCCGTGGCCGCCGATCTGAGCCGGGCGGGCGCGAAAGGCAACCCCCATCCGCTCGCCATGCTCGCAAGCCTCGTGCTGATCATGGCGCTCATCGTCCCGCCGGTGGCGATCGTCGTGACCGCCAATTTCTGGCTGCTGCGGCCCTCGCTCGCGCCCGTGCTGCTGATCGGCTGGCTCGGCCTCGCGCTCGCGGTGTCCTGGCCGCTGGTCGATCTCGCGTCCCGCAGTCTCGGTCCGCGCCGCGAAAACCTCGCATTGCTCGTGAAATAGTCGGCCGGGAACGCGACGGCGCCGGGCCCGCTGTCCGGATCCGGACCGTCGAGCGATCCGCCGACGCCGCGCCTCTCGTGTAGACATTCGACAACGGAACCGGCTACACTTGTCGAACGTCTACAAGGGAGGCGCAATGGCGAAGTCGGCGAAGAGTGATCTCCTGCAAGGCACGCTCGACCTGCTGATTCTGAAGACGCTGGCGCTGGGCTCCCAGCACGGTTGGGGCATCTCGCAGCGCATCCATCAGATGTCCGAGGAAGTGCTGCAGGTCAACCAGGGATCGCTGTACCCCGCGCTGCATCGTCTCGAAGAGCAGGGCTGGATTGCCTCGGAGTGGGGCACGTCCGACAGCAACCGCCAGGCCAAGTTCTACCGGCTGACGCGCGCGGGCGAGCGCCAGCTGGCGCGCGAAACCGAGAGCTGGGCGCAGATCTCCACGGCGGTGACGCGGATCCTGCAGACCTCCTGACGCACGAAAGGACGATCGACCATGTGGACGCAGTTTCGGCAGGGCCTCCGGTACCTTCCACCGCGGCGGGGCGATGCAGGACGACATCCAGCGCGAGATTACCGCCCACCTGCAGATGGAAATCGATCACCGTATCAAGGCGGGTGCGTCGCCCGAGGAAGCGCGCCGCACGGCGCTCCGCGATTTCGGCGGTGTCGACCGCGGTCGAGGGGCAGGTCCACGACGTCCGGGGCATCACGTTCTGGGATCACCTCATGCAGGATCTCCGCTACGGCTGGCGCACGCTGCGCCGCTCGCCCGGCTACGCGCTGGCGGCCGTGCTCACGCTCGGCCTCGGCATCGGCGCCAACACCGCGATGTTCAGCGTGATCAACGGCAGTTGCTGCACCCGCTGCCGTACCGCGACAGCGCCCGTCTCATCCGCATCCGCGAGGACGCGCCGGCGGCCAATCGTCAGAACATCGGCGTTTCGATCGCCGAGACGCGCGACTTGCGCGCGAGCCTGACGGACCTCGAGTCGTTCGTCGAGTACCACTCGATGCACTTCGTGCTGCTCAACCAGGGCGAGCCGCACCGCGTCAACACCGGCGTCGTGTCGTCGCAGTACTTCGACCTCTTCGGCATCAAGCCGATGCTCGGCCGGGCGTTCACCGAGGCCGACGACGTCATGGGAGCCGAGCCGGTCCTGATTCTGAGCCACGCGTTCTGGCAGTCGCAGTTCGGCAGCGACCCGAACGTCATCGGCCGGACGGTCCGGATGAACGACAACAACCACACGATCGTCGGCGTCCTGCCGGCCATTCCCCAGTACCCGAACAACGACGACGTGTACATGCCGACGTCGGCGTGCCCATTCCGCGCGCAGGCGGACCCGGTGAGCAAGACGAACCACCGGGCGTTCAGCGCCCTGCTCGCCTTCGGGCGCATGAAACCCGGCGTGCGGCTCGACCGCATCAGCAGTGAAGCCGCGGCCGAAAGCCGGACGTGGCCCGGCAAGGATCCCGTGCGCTACCAGCAGCTGTCCGGCCTGACCGCGTCGGCCGTCTCGCTCGACGACGAGATCACGCGTCAGGCGCGCCCGATGCTGTTCGCGCTGATTGCGACGACGGCGCTCGTCCTGCTGATCGCGTGCGCCAACGTCGCGAATCTGTCGCTCTCCCGCACGCTCCGGCGCGATCGCGAGCTGGCGCTGCGTTCGGCGCTCGGCGCGGGCCGCGGGCGTCTGGCGCGCCAGTTGCTGACCGAAAGCTTGATCCTGGCGACCGCCGGGGCCGCGCTCGGTCTCGCCATCGCCTTCCCGACCGCTCGTCTGCTCGCCGCGTTCGCGAGCCGCTTCACGCCGCGGGCGATCGATCCGTCGATCGACGGCCTTGTGCTCGGTTTCACGGTGCTGATCGCCGTAATCACCGGCCTGGTCTTCGGCAGCGCGCCGGCGTTGGCCGCGCGGCGCACGGTCGTGACCTCGCTCAAGGACGGCGGATCGCAGGCGGGTGACCTGCCGGTGCGCCAGCGCATCCGTGCGGGCCTCGTGGTCGCGCAAGTGACCGTCTGCTTCGCGCTCGTCGTCGGCGCCGGGCTCTTTCTCGAGAGCCTGCACCGGCTGTCCACCGTCAACCTCGGGTTTCACGACGACGCGCACGTCCTGACCGCGCAGCTGCACGGCAACTTCTCGCACAACCAGACGCCGGAACAGTTCGTCCAGTTCCACACCGCGGTGCTCGACGGTGTGAAGGCGATCCCCGGCGTGCAGGCCGCGGCGGTGACCAATGCGGTGCCGATGACCGGCGCGCCCGGGCCGCTGCCGCTCACGATTCGCGGCCAGGCCAAGCAGGAACCGGCGCCGACCGTGGACGGCAACATCATCACGAGCGAGTACTTCGACGTGCTGGGCGTGCCGTTGTTTGCCGGCCGGACGTTTACCGCGTCGGACGGGCCCGAGGCACCGAAAGTCGCGATGATCAATCAGTCGATGGCCCGTCTCTGGGATCGCCGCGATCCCGTTGGCACCGAGTTCACCGTGCCCGTGGGTACCGCTCCAAACGGCGAGCCGCGGCTGCAGAGCTTCACGGTCGTCGGCATCGTCGGCGATTTGAAGCAGTACGCCATCGACCAGCAGACGATGGCCCAGTTTTACGTGCCGATGGCCCAGACGCCCGGCTTTGGCGCGCAAATCATGCTGCGCACCGCGCGCGATCCGAAGAGCCTGGCCACGGCGATCAAAGCCGTCGTGCGCAATCTGGACGATCAGATTCCCGTCGAGGACATCCAGACGCTGGCCGAGCTGCGCCAGGGGCAGCTGGAATCGCCGGCACTCACGACGGCGCTGCTGACGGCCTTCGCGGCGCTGGCGCTCATCATCACGCTGGCGGGCATCGCCGCGGTGATCGCGACGTCGGTCTCGCAGCGCACGCGCGAGTTCGGCGTCCGGATGGCGCTCGGCGCCAGCCGCGGATCCGTGCTGCAGCTGGTGCTTGGGCAGGCGGCGCGGCTGCTGGCCGTCGGGCTCGCGCTCGGGGCCGTCGCGGCGATATTCTTCAGCCGGGTGCTGGCGCAGTATCTGTTCCAGACGCGGCCAACCGACCCGCGCGTCTACGCCATCGTCGCGGTGTTTGTTCTGGTCGCCGGGACCGTCGCCTGCCTGGCGCCCGCGCGCCGGGCGACGCGCGTCGATCCGCTGAAAGCGCTGCGGGCTGACTGAGCGGCGGATCGATCCACGCGGCTAGGAGTTGCGGATCGCCTGTGTGGGGGCGATCCGCGTGGCGCGCCAGGCGGGCAGCCAACTGGCGATCAAACCCGCGGACGTCAGCACCATGGCGGCCAGCGCCAGGATCGCCGGGTCGGGGCCCCGGCCCTGGTAGGTCATCGCGCGCATGCCGAGACCCGCCAGGACGGACAGCCCCAGGCCCAGAATCAAGCCGACGCTCGACCACGCCAGGCCTTCGCGCACGACCAGCCAGACGACGCGCGACGGCGTCGCGCCGAGGGCGATGCGGATGCCAATCTCGCGCGTTCGTCGCGAGACGACGTAGGCCTTGAGGCCGTAGAGTCCAATCGTCGCGAGGAAGAGCGCCGCCGCGCCAAACGTCCCGAGAATCGCGGCGAACACTCGAGTCAGCGCGAACAGCGTGTTGGTGGTCCGCCAGCCTTCCAGCGTCTGTACGGACAGGATCGGCAAATCGGCGTCGAGCGCGACCAGCTCGCGCCGAATGTCCGGCAACAGCCGCGATTCGGCGGCGGCGTCCGGCGCCGTCGTTCGTATGTGCAGGTACGCGTTGGTGCGGAACGACACGCCGTACGGGACGTAGAAATGCGGTCTCGGCTGTTGGTCCGAAAGGTTGTCACGCAGACCGGGCGCGACACCGACCACGGTCAGCACGACCGGCGGATCGTGACTGTCGCGAGTCGAGTACCTGCACGGCCTCACCGACCGGATTGCCGGCGCCGAAGAGTCGGCGGGCGAGGGGCTCGTCGATGATGGCGCCGCGCGAAGCTTGGCTCGTCAGCCCCTCCGATGGTCCGAACTCGCGGCCGGCGATCATCTGCAGGCCGATGGACTGGAAGTAGGCATCCGAGATGCTCGTGAACGTCGCGTCCACCAGCTCGGTGGCGGCGCGCGGGTCGCCAGCCTGGATGGGCGCGCCGGCCTTCTGTACGGCCTCGCTCTCGGAGATTTCTCCGAACGGCATGAGTGACGCGACGGACGCGGCGGCGACGTCGGGCCGCGCTCGGAGGCGATCGAGCGCGCGGGCGTAGAGATCGCGCGAGCGCGCGACGTCGTAGCCGGCCAGATTCGTGTCGACCTGCACCATCACGCCGCGGGCAAAGCTGAAGCCGGGCTCGGCCGAGGCTGATTCGACAGCGCCGCGGGTCGCCAGTGCGGCCACGGTGAGCATCACGAGCGAGAAGGCGATTTGTCCGGCCACCAGCAGGTTGGCCAGCGACAGCCGGCCGCGCTGCCGGATTTCACCGCTCTGATCCTTCAGCTCGGGGACGGCGTCCGTGCGCGCCAGCTTCCAGGCCGGCAGCGTCGCGAAGACCAGCGTTGCGACCATGCATGAGACGAGCGCCGCGACGAGGGTCCGGGCGTCGGGTCCGGCGTCGACCATGAACGACACGGGCGACACCGGCGTCAGGACGCCGATGAGCCCGCGCACGGCGCCCGCCGCGACCAGCAGACCGAGCGCGCCGCCAACGAGCGACAGCACGAAACCCTCGACGAGCAGCTGCCGCACGACCCTGGCGCGGCTTCCGCCGATCGCGAGGCGGATCGCGATCTCCTTGCGGCGCGCGCCGCCGCGCGCCAGCAGCATGTTCGCCAGGTTGAACGACGCGATGACCAGCACGATGGCCCCGAGCACGATGAGCGCCGCCGATATGCCCGTGACCTCATCGTCGTTCGTCGGCTGCGTGCTGATCGACAGGCGCGACAGGGGCGCGAAGAGCAGCTCCTGGTCGCGATTGTCGGGATGCGCCGCGGCGCGTTCTGCGCTCGCCGCCTGCAGCGCGGGGGTGGCCGACGCGATCGTGGCACCGGGCTCGAGGCGCGCGAGCACGATCAGGCTGTGCTGCTCGCGATCGCCAAACGCCGTGCCCGCGCCGCCCCGCATGACGTCTTCGGTGATGGCGTCGTGCACGCCGGTCGGCACCCACAGCTCGGGCGTGATGAAGCCGAGCGAGCCGCCAAATCCCGGGGCGGCAACCCCAACGACCGTGAACGTGCGGCCGCTCACGCGGATCGTCTGGCCGAGCACGTCCGGCCGCGCGCCCATGCGCCGCCACGTGCCGTCGCTCAGAATCGTGACGTAGATGTTCGCGCCTGGCCGTTCCTCTTCGGCGGTGAACGCGCGACCGAGCGCGACCGGCGCGCCGAAGGTGTCGAAGTAGTTGGCCGGGACGATGTCCGCGATGACGCGCCGCGTGCGGTTGCCCTCCGTGAGGCCCGCGAGCGTCACGTTGTGCGCCGTGAGCGAGGCGAAGACGTCCGTGCGCGATCTCAGCTCCACGTAGTCGGGATACGAAAACGCGCGATACGAATCGGGGTGCGTGCGATCGCGCGTGTAGAGGCCGACAACCTGTCCGTCCGGCCGGCCGACGCGCGGCTTGAACAGCAGCGCGTCCGTAATCGAGAAAACCGTCGTCGTCGCGCCGGTGCCGAGCGCCAGGACGACCGCGGCCGCCGCCGTGAAGCCCCGGTGCCGGACGAGCAGGCGCAGCGCGTAGCGAACGTCCTGGAGCAGCGTCGTCATGGCCTCTTGAGACGGGGGAACGGGAGGATTTGTTTCGCGCATTGGCGATTGGCGATCGGTGATTGGCGATTGAATTGGGGGAGATTGGGAGATTGGCGATCTGGCTATTTGCGATCGAGTGATCAGGCGATCGCATCGTTCTAGCGCCCGATTTGGTCGCGCGATCGCCGATCGGTCGATGCGATAGCGAATTCGCCGATGGCTCAATTCAATCGTTCAATCACCCGATCGCCCAATTCAATCGCTCAATCGCCGATCGCCCAATACAATCCTTCAATCGCCCGATCGCCCAATTCAATCGCCAATCTCCAATCAGCCAATCGTCAATGTTTGCGCGTTTCTTTACTTTTTTTCTTTTGTGTGCAGAATAAGAAGTCCCGCCCGCCGGTTCCCGGCCCGGGACCCGGCCGAAGCCCAACGAGGAGACATCGACGAGCGCCGTGACCAGTCACGGTGGTCGTGCATGGTGTTTTTTTGCGGCGTGCCGGCCGTTTGCGACACATCATCTTGTTGCTTGTTGGAGGCCGCAATGAGTTCGTCAGCGCTGAAGGACGCCACACGAGGGATCATCGAATGGGGCAAAGGCACGAGGGTCGGCCCAGCCGCGGCCGCAGGCGACCGAAATTTTCGGATCGCTCACCTTCAACGACGACGTCCAGCGCCGTCGTCTGCCGCGCGACGTGTACAAGGCGCTCCGTCGCACGATCACGCAGGGCCAGCCGCTCGACTCGTCGGTCGCCGATGTCATCGCGGCGGCGATGAAGGACTGGGCGCTCGAGCACGGCGCGACGCACTACACGCACTGGTTCCAGCCGCTGACCGGCATCACGGCCGAAAAGCACGACTCGTTCATCGTGCCGTCCGCCGAGGGCCGCGCGGTCGCGGAATTCGGCGGCAAGGAGCTCATCAAGGGCGAGCCGGACGCGTCGAGCTTCCCGTCGGGCGGCATGCGCTCGACCTTCGAGGCGCGCGGCTACACGGCGTGGGATCCGACGAGCGCGCCGTGGCTGCTCGTCGGCCAGAACGGCACGACGCTCGTCATTCCGACGGCGTTCGTGAGCTGGACCGGCGAGTCGCTCGACAAGAAGACGCCGCTGCTGCGCTCGATCGAGGCGCTGTCGAACCAGGCGGTGCGTATCCTCAAGCTCTTCGGCTCGAAGGCCGAGCGCGTCATCACGACCTGCGGGCCCGAGCAGGAGTACTTCCTGATCGATCGCAGCTTCTACTTCGCGCGGCCCGACCTCATCAACGCCGGCCGCACGCTCTTCGGCGCGCGGCCGCCGAAGGGCCAGGAGCTCGAGGATCAGTACTTCGGCGCCATTCCCGACCGCGTGCTCGCGTTCATGCACGACGTCGAGACGGAGCTGTACAAGGTCGGCGTGCCGGTCAAGACGCGCCACAACGAGGTCGCGCCGAGCCAGTACGAGCTCGCGCCGATCTTCGAGAACGCCAACGTCGCGACCGACCACCAGATGATGACGATGGAGACGATGCGCCGGATCGCGCCGAAGTACGGCCTCGCGTGCCTGATGCACGAGAAGCCGTTTGCCGGCGTCAACGGCAGCGGCAAGCACCTCAACTGGAGCATGAGCGACGACCTCGGCAACAACCTGCTCAACCCGGGCGACACGCCGCACGACAACATCCAGTTCCTCGTGTTCTGCGCGGCGATGCTCCGCGCCGTGAACAACTGGCAGGGCCTGCTCCGCATGTCGATCGCGAGCGCCGGCAACGATCACCGCCTCGGCGCGAACGAAGCGCCGCCGGCCATCATCTCCATCTTCCTCGGCGACATGCTGACCGACATCTTCGAGCAGATCGAGAAGGGCGGCGCGAAGCAGACCAAGACGGGCGGGATCCTCGACACTGGCGTGTCCGTGCTGCCGAAGCTGCCGCGCGACGCCGGCGACCGCAACCGCACGAGCCCCTTCGCGTTCACGGGCAACAAGTTCGAGTTCCGCGCGGTCTCGTCCAACCAGTCCATCGCGTTCCCGAACATCGCGCTCAACGTCGCGGCCGCAGACGCGCTCGACTACGTCGCGACGAAGCTCGAGCAGGCCGTGGCCAGGAAGAAGACGATCGAAGCGGCCGTGAAGGAGCTCCTGCCGCAGCTGATCAAGGAGAACAAGCGCATCATCTTCAACGGCAACGGCTACTCGGAGGAGTGGCGCAAGGAAGCGGGGAAGCGCGGCCTGCTCAACCTGACGAACACGGTGGACGCGCTGCCGGAACTGGTCAAGCCGGCGTCCGTCAAGACGTTCGTCAAGCACAAGGTCCTCAACGACCGCGAGCTGCACGCGCGATACGAGATCGCACTCGAGACCTACGTGAAGACCGTCAACGTCGAGGCGCAGCTGATGGTGCTGATGGCCAACCGATACATCCTGCCGGCGGCCCTGAAGTTCCAGAAGGACGTCGCCGAGTCGGTCAGCGCGGTCCGCGAGGCCGGCGGGTCCGCGCGCGAGTCCAAGAAGCTGCTGGACGCAGTGACCACGGCGGTGGACGACCTGCGCGCGCGCACCGACAAGCTCGCCAAGGCGCTCGAACACCACGCGGCGTCGGCCGAGAAGCACGCGAAGTACATGCGCGACACGATCGTGCCCGCCATGGCGGCGCTGCGCGAGACCGGCGACCTGCTCGAGCTGATGATTCCGCACGAGACCTGGCCGCTGCCGACGTACAGGGAGATGCTGTTTATCAAGTAAGGGCGCACGCTCCTCACTCACTCCTGAGCACGCTGACCGGGTCCGTGCCGGACGCGCGGACGGCGGGAATCAGGCACGACACCGCCGCGCAGGCCAGGATCGCCGCGCCGCCCGCAGCCATCGGCGCGAACGCCATCGGCGACACGTGGAAGAGCACGCGCTCGAGCAGCGGGCTCGCGGCGGACACGAGGATCCAGCCGCCAATCAGCCCGAGCCCGGCGAGTCCCAGACCCTGCAGCAACACGAGACGGCCGACGTCCACCGGCCGCGCGCCGAGGCTCAGCCGGACGGCCAGCTCGCGCCGGCGCGACGTCACGGTCCACGAGAGCAGACCGTAGATCCCGACGACCGCCAGCAGCACCGCGAGCGATCCAAATGCCATGAGCAGCCGCATCAGCAGCCGCGGCTGCGCGCTCAACTGGGCAAATCGATCGTCGAGTGCCTGCACGTGGTCGAGCGGCAGGCTGCTGTTCGTCTCGTGCAGCGCTGCTCGCAGCGCGCCCTGCAGCACTGCCACGTCGTGGCCGCGCACCGTCAGGAACATCGACGTATACGGGAACTGTCGAGCCGTGTGGTAGATCGCGGGCTCGACGGGCTGTCCCGGCGGCGTGTCGGCAACGTCGCCGACGACGCCGACGATCTCGAACGGCTTGTCCACGAGCAGATTGCGCCCCATCGGGCCGATGACCGTCACGTGCGATCGCAGCTGCTGCCCGACCGCGCGCTCGCCCGGAAAAAGCAGCCGCGCAAATGAGGCGTTGACGACGACCACGCCCTGCGTCGCCGCCGTGTCGTGCGCCGTGAACGACCGGCCGTCCACGAGCGGCACGGCCAGTGACTCGAAATAGCCGTCGGTCACCGAGAAATGCTGCGCCAGCGGCGCGTCCTCCGGGTGTGCCGCCGGCCGGCCGACGATGTCGAAGGCGATCCGCCACCCGGTTTCGAACGGCAGAAACGTGGTCGCGCCGGCCGACGCGACGCCGGGCTTCTGACGGAGGCGATCGAGGAACGTGGCGTAGAACGCGTCGACGTTGGCCCAGTTGCGGTACGTCGAACCGGTCAGCTGAAGATTGGCGGTCAGCACGCCCGTGGAGGACACGCCGCTTGGCACGGAGACGAGCGCCGTCACGCTCTTGATGAGCAGCGCGGACGCGGTGACCAGCGCGCAGGCGAGCGCGACCTCCGCGATGACCAGCGCGCGATGCGCCAGCCGGCCGCTCGAGGTGGAGGCGCGGTCGCCGTCCCGGAGCATCGCGGCCTGGCGGCGGCCGAGCGTGAGCAGCGACGGGACGAGACCGAAGCCCACGGTCATCGCCGAGATGATGCCGAGCACGACCAGCGCGACGCGCCAGTTGAGCGCGACGTCCGCCAGACGGGGAATCGCCACCGGCATCGTCGCCACCAGCACGCGGACCATGGACCAGGCGAGCGCCAGCCCGACGAGGCCGCCGGCGGCGGACAGCACCGCGCTCTCCGCGATCAGCTCGCGCACCAGCCGGCCCGGCGAGGCGCCGAGCGCAATCCGCACCGCCAGCTCGCGGCGCCGATCGAGCGAGCGCGTGAGCAGCAGGCCGGCGACGTTGAAGCCGCCGATGAGCATCAGCAGCAGCACGGCGCCCAGCAGGACCAGCAGCGCGGGCCGGTAGAAGCCCAGCTGATTCTCGAGCAGGGGAATGAGCCGCGAGCTCCACGCGCGATTGGTCGCGGGATACGTCGAGGCGAGGCGCGCGTCGAGCGCGTTGACGTCGCGCTCGGCCTGCGCGACCTCGATTCCGGGCGCGAGGCGGGCGATCGCCTCCATGAAATGCGCCGACCGACTGTGCTGCGTGAGATCCCACTGCAGCCGCTCCCAGACGTCGACCTCGTCCGGGAACGTAAACCCCGGCGCCATCACGCCCATCACCGTGTACGGCGTGTCATTGAGGTGAATCTGCCGGCCGATGATGCCCGCGTCCGCGTGATAGCGCGTGCGCCAGAGCCGGTCGCTGATCACGGCGACGAGGTTGCGATCGTAGAGGGAGCCGCTGGCGAGGAAGCCCGGTCCGAGCTGCGGCGTCACGCCGAGCAGCTGGAAGAGATTCGCGCTCGCCTCGATCGTCTTGACGCGGACGGGCGCGATCGCCTCGTCCGTCAGGTTGACGTCGGGGCGCCACCAGGCGGCCGCGTCCTGAAACGTGCCGGTGAGGGCGCGAACGTCCATGAAGTTGACGGGCGACACACGCTCGTGCGTCAGGCCCTGCTCATAGTTGACGTCCCAGAGGGCGACGAGCCGATCGGGTGCGGCAAACGGCAGCGGCCGCAGGACGACACCGTCCACGATGGTGTAGACCGCGGCTGCCGCGCCAATGCCGAGACCGAGCACGAGGACGGTCAACAGCACGAAAGCAGGATGGTGACGGAACTGCCGCAACGCCATGCGAAGGTCGTAGAACACGAACAGGCTCCTCGAAACAGCGGCGCGCGCGCGGTCCTCCGCCTGGCGCGTCTGATGTTCACGGCGATCGGGCGGCGGCGGCAGCGTGCTCAGGGCGGATTCCTCCAGGGCGCGCGCGGCCCGACGATGGGCGACCTCGTGCGGCGCGCCGTCACGCCGCGCGGCGCTGTAGAGGTCGTCGAGATGGGCGGCCAGCTCGTCCACGGTGGTAGAAGGCAAGGTCGCCCCGCTCCGGGAGGCGTGGTCCCGGACGAGCGTTGCCCAGTCGATGGGCGCCTTCATGCGTACCTCACCCCCGCGACCAAGTGCAGGGCGGCGACGAACCGCCGCCAGTCCTCCCGCTGGGTCGCGAGGAACCGCCGGCCGCCGTCGGTAATGCGGTAGTCACCGGCGGCGGCGGACGCCGGGCCGCTCAATCCAGCGGCCCCGAATCCATCCGCGCGCTTCGAGCCGGTACAGCGCGGTGTAGAGCGACGCCAGCGTGAACGTCAGCGTGCCGCCCGATCGCTCCTCGATCAGACGGGCGATGTCGTAGCCGTGCCGGTCTTCCTCTTCGACCAGGGCCAGGATGAAGAGTTCGGTGCTGCCTTTCTTGGCTTCGGCGATGGCGGAGCGCTCTGACATATAGGACCGCTATGCATTGGACTTCATCAGGACGAATTGGTTAGCCGGGAGGCCTTATGACTTCCGCGCGGCTGGGGCGTTTTCGAAAAACCGGTGTCTAAGGATGGAGAGCCGGGAGACAGCCCGACGTTCGGCGATCTTTGCAGCCAGCCTGCATCCAGGGCCTGCTGCCACAGGTCCCGGTCCGCCCGCCGGCGTCGGCTGCTTCCGGCGCGGTGCTCCTGGCGCTACTTCTCGGGGGCGCCGAGCCGCTCGCCAGCACGAATGGCCACGGGCAGGCGGTTTTCGCGCGGCGGAATCGGGCAGTCGTACGACGAGTTGTAGACGCAGAACGGGTGGTAGGCGCGATTGAAGTCGAGGTCGTACAGCCCCGTCGGCGTCCGATCCAGCTCCAGATAGCGGCCGCCGCGATACGTTTCGGTACCGCTGGTCAAATCCGCGAACGGCACGAACAACCGGTTCATCGTCATCGCGTCGATGTCGGCGAACGCCGTCAGGGTGTACGACGCCGCGCCCAGCGCGAAGCTCAGCGTGCCGACGCGTCGCATCTTCCGCCGCTGATCCGTGGACGTCTGCAGCTCGAGGATCACCGGCGGGCCGGATCGATCCTCCGCGAGCGCTGCCGGCACGCGATACGACGGATCGATCGGGTAGTACGGCAGGCCCTGGAACGTGGCTTTCGTCTGGTCGGTGAGCGGCGAGTCTCGCCCGACCCGAAACGCGTCGTCCTTCTCCTTGCGGAAGTCGAGGATCTGTTGGTCGTACGGGCGTGTCTCGACCGGTGGCGGCGGACCGGAGCTGCAGGCGCTTGCGATGAGCCAGGTGCCGATGAGTGCCGCTCGCGCGATGCGCATGGTCGTCAGGCGAACAGATACGTCCGGCGCTCGCCGACGGCGTCGGCAATGCGGCGGCGGGCCGCCACGGTGTTGACCGGCGCGACCTTCAGCACGCGACGCAGCGCGGCCAGCGACGTCCGGAGGGCGTCGCCCGACCCGAGCGTCGAGAGCAGCGTTCGAGCGGCGACGTCCGCCCGCAGCCCCGCGTCGTGCGCGTAGACCGCCGCGGCATCGGTCTGGAGCGCGGCCAGCGGGAGACGGGCGGCCACGGCCTGCTCGGCCCGCAGCACCGCGCTTTCGGCGATGAACACGTCGATGATGATGTCCGCGACGAGCATCACCACCTCCTGCTCGTGCTGGAGCGCTTCCCCGTACGTCTCGCAGCGCGAGGCCGAGCACCAGCAGCGCCGTCTTCTTCAGGGCGCCGATGGTCCGGCGGGCGTTCACCAGCGGGTCGTCTGGCTCGGTGACCGTCGCGGGCGGAGCCATCAGGTCGTCCTGCAGCGCCCTGGCGGCGGCGATGATCGGCAGGCCGCCCTTGCCCGCTCGCTTGATCAGCATGCCCGGGATCAGCAGCCGGTTGATTTCGTTGGTGCCTTCGAAGATGCGGTTCACGCGCGCGTCGCGGTAGTGGCGCTCGGCCGGGTAGTCGCGCGACGAAGCCGTTGCCGCCGTGGATCTGGACGTTCTCGTCGAGCACGAAGTCGAGCATCTCGCTGCCGGCGACCTTCGCGATCGACGCCTCGATCGCGTACTCCTCGAGCGCGGCCAGCGACGGCGGCCGTCGTCGCGCCGGCGCCGCCGATCGCGCGCGTCGATCAGCCCGGCCGTCCGGTACATCAGGCTCTCGACGGCGTACGTCCGCAGCGATCATCTCGCCGAGCTTGTGCCGGATGGCGCCGAAGCGACGCGATCGGCTGGCCGAACTGCCGTGCGCGCGGCGGCGTAGCTCGCGGCCTCGCGCGATCGCGGCCTTCGCGCCGCCGCTGCACATCGCGCCCAGCTTGAAGCGGCCGAAGTTGAGGACGTTGAACGCGACCTTGTGGCCCTTGCCGACCTCGCCGAGCAGGTTCTCCGCCGGCACTTCGCGTCCTGCAGCACGATCGGCGTCGTCGACGAGCCGTGCAGGCCCATCTTGTGCTCTTCCTTGCCGCTCGTCACGCCCTGAAGCCGCGCTCGACGATGAAGGCGGTGAACTGCTCGCCGTCCACCTTGGCGAAGACGATGAAGACGTCGGCGAAGCCGCCGTTGGTGATCCACATCTTCTCGCCGTTCAGCACGAAGCTGCCGTCGGGCTGTCGCGTCGGCGCGCGCCTGCGCGCCGAGCGCATCCGATCCGGAGCCGGACTCGCTCAGGCAGTAGGCGCCGACGATCTCGCCGGTCACCAGCCGCGGCAGGTACTGCTGCTTCTGCGCCTCGGTGCCGAAGCAGCAGAAGCGGGAGGATCGCGAGGTTGGTCTGCGCGCCGAAGGTCGTGCGCGAACGACGCGGCGCTCGCCACGCTCGCTGACGACGATGCGACGCGACCTTGTCGAGCCCGAGGCCGCCGTACGCCTCGGGCACGTCGACGCCGAGCAGCCCGAGCTCGCCGCACGCGCCGGACGAGCGCGCGCGCGAGCGCTCCAGTCCTTCTGTCTCGAGCTCGGTCGAGCTCCGGCAGCACCTCCTTCGTCGACGAACTCGGCTGCGGTCTGGCCGATCAGCCGGTGCTCGTCGGTCAGCCGCTCGGGCGTGAACGACGCCGCCGGCCGCCGCGTCGCTCGAGCAGCCACTCGCCGCCTCGCGTGTCGCTGAATCGTCATGGTCGTGTCTCTCGCGGTCGCGTCGATCGATCAGCGGACGCTCGAAAATACCGGCCGCGCCCATGCCGCCGCCGACGCACATCGTCACCAGGCCGTAGCGGGCCTGCCGCCGCGCGCATCTCGTACAGCAGCGTCGTCGTCAGCTTGGCGCCGGTGCAGCCGAGCGGATGGCCGAGCGCGATCGCGCCGCCGTTGACGTTCAGCCGATCGCGGATCGATCGGCAGCTCGCGCAGGCAGGCGAGCACCTGCGCGGCGAACGCCTCGTTCAGCTCGACGAGATCGATCTCGTCGAGCGTCAGCCCGGTCGGCTTCAGCACCTTGCGGATCGCCGGCACCGGGCCGATGCCGAACCGCTCCGGCTCGACGCCGGCGGTCGCGAAGGCGACGAAGCGGCCGAGCGGCGTCAGGCCGCGCTCGCGCGGCGCGCTCGCCGGACATGACGACGACCGCCGCGGCGCCGTCGCTCGTCTGCGACGAGTTGCCGGCGGTCACGGTGCCGTGTCGCGTGGAACGCCGGCCGCAGCTTGCGCGAGCGCCTCGGCGGACGTGTCGCGCCGCGGCCCTTCGTCGACGGCGAACACGACGCCGTCGCGCGACGGCGTCGGCCGTGTGATCCGTCCAGCGGCCTGCGACCGCGACCGGGACGATCTCGTCGGCGAACCGGCCGCCGTCGATCGCGGCGATCGCGCGCTGATGGCTGCGCAGCGCGAACGCGTCCTGCTCCTCGCGCGAGATGCGCGCTCTCGCGCGCGTGGTTCTCGGCGACGAGTCCGGTCGTCAGGTACACGTCGGGATAGCCGTCGACGAGCGTCGGGTTCGGCGCGACCTTGTGTGCCGCCCATCGGCACCAGGCTCATCGACTCGGTGCCGCCGGCGACGATCGCGTCGGCGATCGCCGCACATGATGCGCTCGGCGGCGTACGCGATCGCCTGCAGGCCCGACGAGCAGAACCGATTGACGGTCACGGCCGACGCGGTCACCGGCATGCCCGCGCGCAGGCTCGCGATGCGCGCGACGTTCAGCCCCTGCTCGGCCTCCGGCATCGCGCAGCCGAGGATCACGTCGTCGATCTCGGCCGGGTCGACGCCCGGGCGCGCGCGCGAGCGCTTCGGCGATGCACGATCGCCGCCAGCTCGTCGGGCCGCGTCGCAGCGCAGCGTGCCGCGCGGCGCCTTGCCGACCGGCGTCCGCACGGCGGAGACGATCACGGCGTCCTGCATGGCGGTCATGACTCGAAGTCTCCCAGCAGGTCCTCGAGCGCGTCGCCGACCTCGCGCGTCTGGCCGTCGAACAGATGATCGCGCGCCGTCGATGACGACCAGCTCCTTCGGCTCGCGCAGCTCGCGTAGAACGCCCACATGTCCTTCAGCGGGCACAGCTCGTCGGCTCGCCCTGGACGAAGAACTTCGGCTTGGTCGCTCGAGCGTGCAGCGGAAACTCGTACGCCGCGCGGCGACCGGCGGCGCGATGCCGATGAGCGCGGACACGCGCGGATCGGCCGCGCCGACCTCGAGCGCGACCCACGAGCCGAACGAGAAGCCGGCGGCCCAGAGCGGCGCGCCCGGATACCGGCCGCGCATGTAGTCGAGCGCCGCGCGGAAGTCGTCCTGCTCGCCGCGCCGTCGTCGAACGTGCCGGCGCTGCCGCCGACGCCGCGGAAGTTGAAGCGCAGCACGGCGCAGCCGATGCGGGCGAGCCCCTTCGCGCCCTGATACACCGCCTTCGTGTGCATCGTGCCGCCCTGCTGCGGATGCGGATGCGCGAAGACCACGGCCGCGCGCGGCGATTGACTGTCGCCGTCGAGCAGCGCCTCGAGCGGTCCCGCGGGTCCCGTCACGGTCTCGTGCACGTCAACCTGCCCTGTCGATGACGCGCCCGGCCGGCGACGCCGCAGCCGTGGAAGGGGACGCAAGGAAGGCGTCGATGAGATCGGCGAAGCCGCGCTGGTCGCGTGATCACGCCCAGGTGGCCCGTGCGCTCGAGCACGCGTGGCGCGCGCGTTCCGGAATCGCGTCGACGTACTCGCAGCGTCTGTCGACCGGCACGACGCGATCGAGCTCGGGCTCGCCGGTGACGACGAGCGTCGGCGCCGTGACGCGCCGGCAGGCGTCGACCAGATCGGTGGCGCTCCACGCGTGGACGCGCGCGCCATTCGCGCGGGCGAGGCGGGGAAGCGGATCGCCCGGCCGAGATGCTCGGCGAGAAAGCGCGGGCGCGGCGCCACTCTCGAGCGCGCCGGACTTCGGGCACCAACCGGCGATGGCCCGCGCGGCGAACACCGGCAGCGAGAGCCGCGGGTAGCGGACGTGACCCGCGGACAGGGCGATCCGCATCGCCATTCGGGCCCCGGCGTCGAGGCGAGCACGAGCGCGGACACGCGATCCGGTCGCCGGCCGCGAAGTGCAAGCGCGACCAGGCCGCCGAACGACACGCCGCAGACCGCGGCGCGGGCTTCGCCCGCGCGATCGAGCATGGCGTCGATCTGTTCGACGCACGCATCGAACGCCGCGCGCCGGGGCGTCCGCGCCGGTCACGCCGCCAAGCGAGAACGTCAGCACGCGGAAGCGCGCGGCCAGCGCCTCGACGGTCGGCGCCATCCATTCCCAGCGGCCCTGGAGGCCGGGCATCAGCACGAGTGGCGGGCCGTGTCCTCGATCGATCGTCGATGCCATTCGCGTAGACGGCGGCATGTAGCTCAGTTCCTCAGCGTCTTGCCGGTCTTCAGCGTGTGCCCGATGCGCTCGAGCGTCTTGCGCTCGCCGCACAGCGCGAGAAACGCCTCGCGCTCGAGATCGAGCAGGTACTGCTTCCGTGACCGTCGTCGCGTGCGGCAGGTCGCCGCCGGCGAGGACGCGCGCGAGCGCGCGGCCGACGAGCGCGTCGTGATCGCTGAGCCGTCCGGCGCGCCACGCCAGGTGGACGCCGAGCTCGAGCGCGGCGTACGGTCCTCGCCGCCGACCGGGATCGCCGTCGCGGCGCCGACGGCTGGTAGCCCGCGGCGCGCGTTCGAGCGCCGCGGCTTTCGCGTCGGCGATCAGCCGCTCGCGGTTCATCGTGATGCCGTCCGCGTCGCGCAGGTAGCCGAGGCGGCGCGCATCCGGGGCGCTCGTCGAGACCTGCCGCGAACCGATCGTCTCGAACGCCGTGCGAACGGTGCGGCGTGGCGTCGCCGCCGGCCGCGCGATCGACGGCGCGCAGCAGCATCTCCTTCGTGCCGCCGCCGGCGGGAATCAGGCCGACGCCGACTTCGACCAGCCCGATGTACGCTCTCGGCCGCCGCCTGCACGCGGTCGCCGTGCAGGCAGATCTCGCAGCCGCCGCCGAGCGTCAGCCCCGCGGGCGCGACGACGACCGGCACCGCCGACGTCTTGAGCGCCATCGTCGCCTGCTGGAACGCGCGGACCATCAGGTCGATCTCGTCCCAGTTGCCTTCCTGCGCCTCGAGCAGCAGCAGCATCAGGTTGGCGCCGGCGGAGAAGATTCGCCGCGTCGTTGCCGACGACGAGCGCCGTCTGAAGTTCGACGGCCTCGCGCAAGCCGGCGTGCATCATCTCGATCGTGTCGCCGCCGATCGCGTTCATCTTCGAGTGGAACTCGACGGCGAGCACGCCGTCGCCGAGATCGACCAGGCTCGCGCCGGCGTTCGTCGCATCACGCCGCGAGCGCGTCTGGCGGTCTGCAGCATCAGGCGGCCAGAATCCGCCGGGCCGAGCGCCGCGTCGCGGAAGCGATCGCGCCAGACTCGCGCAGACGCGCGACGAGCGGCGGAGGCACGGCGATGTGACACGCCTCGAGCACGGCGTCGACGCCGATCGCGTCCCATGTCTCGAACGGCCCCAGCTCCCAGCCGAAGCCCCACCGCATCGCCCGATCGACGTCGTCGATGTCATTGGCGATGTCGGGCGCGACCGTGGCGGCATAGACGAGCGCGGGCCCGAGCGGACGCCTCAGCAGGTCGCCGGAACGATCGCGGGCCAGGAAGCGCGCGCGCAGCGCCTCGCCAATCGAGGCCGATCCACCGGTGTCGGCGCCGCCCCGCGATCCTTCCGCGCGGTCGCGATATTCGAGCGTCGCCGGATCGAGCGCGAGCACGCGCGACGTGCCTTGCGGACCGGTCTCGCGCGTGTAGAAGCCGCGCCGGCCTTCTCGCCCGTCATGCCGCGCGCCAGCATGCCGTTGACGAACGGCGGCAGGGCAAACGCCGCGGCCTCCGCCGGCAGGCGCGTCGCCAGATCGCGCGCGACAGTGGAGAAGACATCGAGGCCGGCGATGTCCATGGTCCGGAACGTCGCGCTCTTCGGCCGGCCGATCGCCGGCCCGGTGAGCGCGTCGATCTCTTCGACGGTGGCCTCGCGCAGGGCGACGAGCGCCAGGGCGCGACACGCGCCAAACACGCCGATGCGGTTGGCGATGAAGCCCGGCGTGTCCTTCGCGACGACGACGCCCTTGCCGAGACGGTGGTCGGGAAAGCGGGAGAGCCGGCCGACGATCGCGGGATCGGTGTCGCGCGTCGGAATCAGTTCGACCAGCTGCAGATAGCGGGGCGGATTGAAGAAGTGCGTGCCGACCAGACGCGGCCGGCTGGCCGCGGGCAGCCCCTCGGCGATCGCCGCGATCGGAATGCCCGACGTGTTGGACGAGACGATCGCTTGCGGCGCCAATCCCGAGGCGCGCGCCAGCAAGTCGCGCTTGACCGCCAGATCCTCGACGACGGCCTCGATGATCCAGTCGACGCCGGCGATTTGGGCGAGAGCGTCGAGCCCGGCTGGCTGGACGAGTGACCGGACGTCTGGAGCGAACCACGGGTCCGGCCGCAGCGTCTTGAGGCGGTCCAGGCCCTGCCGGGCGGCATCGGCGGTCAGATCGAGGAGGCGAACCGGCACGCCGGCATTGGCGAGATGCGCCGCGATTTGGGCGCCCATGGTGCCGGCGCCGACGACCGCCGCCGACCGGATCTGAGTCACGGGCGCGTGCTCCGGATGACACCAGACCGCTGTGCCGGCTGGCGCTGGACGCCGTGGAGGAACACCTCGACGACCGCGCCGGCATCGGCTTCGAGCGCGTCGCTGCGATCGCTCAGGATCCAGTTGGTCGCCATCTCGTCGAGCGCGCCGAAGAGCAGCTTGGCGCAGAGCGTCGCGCTGAGATCGGCGCGGAAATCCCCGCGCGCCTGTCCCAGGGCAATCGTGTCACGAATCAGCCCGAGGTACTCGCGCAGGCGGGTCGTGGAGAATTCGGCCATGAACTTCGTCGAGTGGCGAAGCTCCACCTGGAAGACGACGGCCAGCTGCCGGTCGCGGCCGAGCCGGCTGAGGTGCAGCTCGGCGAAGTGGCGGAGGCGCGCGACCGGGTCGGCGACAGTCGTGAGGAGCGCCCGGCCTTCTTCGATAGCGCCGCGCATGGCCCGATCGAACATTGAGATCAGCAGGTCGTCCTTGTTCCGGAAGTACAGGTAGACAGTGCCGGCGGCGACCCCGGCGCGGTCGGCGATGTCGGCCACCTGGGCGGCGAAGAAGCCGCGTTCGGCGAAGACCCGCGTCGCGGCGTCGAGGATGGCGTCGCGCTTGGGCGCGGAGGAGCGGCGACGCGTGGGCCGGCGCGCGGCGGGGAGCGGACGGCGAGGCATCCTGACCAAGGCTATGACTGAATGAACGTTCATTCATTATAGATCCTGACGCGGCCGGCGATCCCGGCCATCGGACCGGCCGGTGTCCAAGCGTTGATCCTTGGAACAACAGCGGGAGAATCGTCTGGGTACTGGACGGGAGGTGCAACGCCAGGCCCCGGCCGTGTCGTATTGACCGTGTACCGACGCCCCCTTCGCGCCAGCCGAAGGTCACAGACGCCGGGAGTTGGGTGGATCGCTATGTTGGGTGCAACGGAACAGCAGGCCCTGGTCACGCGCCTGAATCGCATCGAAGGCCAGATTCGCGGCATTCGGCGCATGGTTCAGGAACCGCGGCTCTGTATCGAGATTCTGCAGCAGCTCGCGGCGGCCGAGGCCGCGCTCAACCGCATCAGCCTCGCGGTCTTCAAGCACCACGTGGACAGCTGCGTCACCGATGGCGTCTCCAAGGGAGACGTGGAGCGCAAGAAGCAGCTCAACGAGCTGGTGGACATTTTCGACCGATTCGCCAAGTAGGCGGCCGCATTACCCAATAGAGTGAACGCGGCCTCTCCAACCCCTTGGATTGAGGCTCGTTTGGTCTGTACGCTCACTGTGTTTGGCTTTTCTTTTCAACAACTTATGTAGCTATGACCTCCACCTAATAGGTGGGCGGGATCTTGCATTATCCAAGCCACTACTTACGATCCTCGCAGGTGCGAACGGCCGTTTTTGCGGTTCGAAAGCGCCAGCGGGGTGAGATGGAGGCAAACTCATGAGGAAACGACTGGTACAAGCGGCCATGGTGGCCTTGTGCCTGATGACGTTCGTCGGGGTCGCATCCGCTCAGGTATTTACGGGACGGATTGACATCACGGCGAAGGATGGGACGGGCGCCGTGCTCCCGGGCGTCACCATCGAGCTGACCGGCCCGCAGGCCACGAGCTCGGTGACCGACGAGCGTGGAGAAGCGCACTTCCTGAACCTGCCGCCCGGCCGTTACACGGTGACGGGCACACTGTCCGGATTCAACCCTTACAAGAACGACGACGTGCCGGTCGGTGCCGGCTCGGTCGTGCCGCTCTCGCTGACGCTGACCGTCGGCGGCGTGGCGACCTCAGTCGAAGTCAAGGCGGAGACGCCGGTCCTGGAAGTCAAGAAGACCGCGATTTCGACCAACGTGACGCTGGACGAGCTGCAGAACATCCCGACGTCGCGCGACCCCTGGGTCGTGCTCCAGACGATTCCTGGCATCGTCGTCGACCGCGTCAACGTCGGCGGCGCCGAGTCGGGACAGCAGTCCAACTACACGTCGAAGGGCGCGCGCGTGCAGGACAACACGTGGAACATGGACGGCGTCGCGATCACGGACATGGCTGCGCTGGGGTCCTCGCCGACCTACTACGACTTCGACATGTTCCAGGAAATGCAGGTGACGACGGGCGGCGCGGATGTGACCACGCCGACGCCGGGCGCCGGCATGAACTTCGTCCTGCGCAGCGGCACCAACCGGCTGCGCGGCTCCGCCCGCTACTACTTCGAGAACGACTCGATGCAGGCGGACAACGCGCCGCTGCTCTCCGATCTCTCGTCGCCGGACCAGGTCCACAACTACAACCGCATGAAGTCCTACTTCGACACCGGCTTCGAAGTGGGCGGGCCGATCATCAAAAACCGGCTGTTCGGCTGGGGCGCCTACGGTCAGACCGAGCCGAAGCTGAAAATCTATAGCCTCAACTCGTCGATTCCGGGCTTCACGCAGACCGCCAAGGACGAGACGATCCTGAAGAACACGTCGCTCAAGTTCAACGGCGACATCAACCAGGCCACGCGGGCGTCGTTCACGTTCTTCCGCGGCGACAAGCAGAAGTTCGGCCGCTCGGCAGGCGCGACGCGCCCGGCCGAGACGACGTGGGACCAGAAGGGGCCGACGTCGATGTACAAGGTCGAGGGCAACCGCACGCTGTCGAACTCGGTCTTCCTGACGGCGCGCTACGCGCACATCAGCGGCGGCTTCTCGCTGACGCCTGAGGGCGGCCTCGACACGTCGGCCTACCGCGACGGGTCCGGTGTGTGGCACAACTCGTACCTCTTTTACACCACGGATCGCCCGCAGGACACGGTGCAGCTCGAAGGCACGGCGTTCAAGGGCAATCACGAGCTGAAATTCGGGTTCGGCTGGCGCAAGTCGTCGGTCAGCTCCGATTCCGGCTGGCCGGGCGGCGTCTGGACGAAGTTCACGGCGACCGGCTACCCGACGATGACCGCGACGCTCGTGCGCGATGCCATCTACGAAGGCAACGGCACCTACTGGAACGGCTACCTCGGCGACGCGATCACGATGGATCGGTTGACGGTCAACGTGGGCCTGCGCTGGGATCGCCAGGCCGCGTCGATCACAGGCGCGACGGCTCCCGCGAACCCGCTGGCGCCGGACATCCTGCCGTCGATCACCGCGTCGGCCGCGGACAACGTGATCGTCTACAACGCGGTCGTGCCGCGGCTCGGGGCGACCTACGCGCTCGGCACGGATCGCAAGACGCTGCTCCGCGCGAGCTACGCGCAATTCGCGGATCAGCTCGACTCCAACGCGCCGTTCTCGCTGTCGCTCTCGACCATCCCGTACGACTCGGTACGTGTACTACCGGGCGGTCGACGCCAACAACGACCACGTGGCGCAGCCGAACGAGTTCACGGAGTTCCTGGGGACGGCGGGCTTCAACCCGGCCAACCCGAACTCGACGCCGAACATCGTCGGCAACTACAAGACGCCCAAGACGAACGAGTTCGTGCTGGGCGTCGATCACGAGCTGATGCCGAATTTCGGTCTGAGCGCGTCCTATACCTACCGCCGCCGCACCGACCTCAACTGGAACCACTACCGCGGCGTCACCGGCAGCGACTACGTGCAGACGGGCACCATCACTGGCTCGAGCGTGGCGACGGGCGCGTTCTCCGTGCCTGTGTACTCGGTCAACCCCGCCGACGCGCCGGCCGACTTCGGCACGGTCTTCGAAGCGCGTGACGGATACCACCAGTCGTACAAGGGCCTCGAACTCGTCGCGACCAAGCGCATGGCCAACAACTGGATGGCTCGTGTGGCGTACTCGACGGGCAGCAACCGCGAGTACTTCGACAACATCGACGCGCACGCGGATCCGACGCCGACGCTGCCTGGCACGTCCGAGTGGACGCTCGGCTCGCCCAACGTCGACGGCGGCATCACGTTCTTGCCCTCGTCGGGCAGCGGCAAGAGCAACATCTTCATCACGACGCCGACGTATCAGTTCGTGATGACCGGCGCGTACCAGATGAAGTGGGATGTCACGCTCGGCGTGAACTACCTGCTGCGCCAGGGCTCGGCCGCGCCGTTCTACTACGGCTCGAGCAATCCCGAGACGGCTGATCCGACGCTTGCCGCCGGCGGTCGCAACATCGTCGTCGTGCCGGTCGAGGATTATCACCTGCCGGCCGTCAACTCGTTCGACTTCCGGGTGAGCAAGGCGCTGAACTACAAGACGTTCACGGCCAACATCGACTTCGACATCTTCAACCTGTTCAACAACGCGACGCAGCTGCAGCGTCAGTTCGACGTCACCGCGCCGAACCTGAACAACGTCCTCGAGATCATGAACCCGAGGATCCTCCGCATCGGCGTGCGGTTCGGCTTCAAGTAAGCACCGGCTGGGCAAGGGGAAAAGGCGCGTCCTTCGGACGCGCCTTTTCTATTGGTGATTGGTGATTGATGATTGGCGATTGACTATTGGGGATTGACCATTGGGGATTGACGCGAAATTGGCGATTGAGTGGTCTTGCAGAATCTGCCTCGCACTGAGCCTGCCATGTTGAGCTTTTTGCCCTCCGGCGCGGTTTCCCGTTGAAATACAGCCTCTTTTCAATTACTGGTCCTGGCCCCGGTTTTGCGGTACTGCCGGGCGATGACGCCTGATGAACTGCAGGCGCGGCTGGAAATCTACGCCCGTGACGTGGTCCTGTTCGCCGCGCCGCTCTTCGACCGCAAGCTCACGGAAAATGCCGCCGACCAGCTCTCGAGATCGGCGTCTGCTGCCAGCGCAAACTACCGATCGTGTTGCCGCGCCCGCTCGCACCGGGAGTTCACGGCGCGGGTCAGCGTCGCCCTGGAGGAAGTGGACGAGTCCGTCGGCTGGCTGGAGCACCTGCGCGCCTGCAGGTTCGTGGACATCGCCTCGACGGAGCCGCTCATCCGCGAGGGCCAGGAACTGACGCGAATCCTCGGCAGGTCCTACAGCACCGCACGGCGACGCGACGAGGCCGACGCTCACTCACGACGGGCCAATCACGGCCGACTCGGACGACCGCGGGACTAAGCAATTGCCGATTACCGATTGCCGATTGCCGATTGCCGATTGCCGATTGCCGATTACCGATCGCCGGTTGCGCTTACCGATCGCCGGTTGCGCTTGCCGATCGCCGATCGCGCTTGCCGATCGCCCGATCGAGCTTGCCGATCGCCGATCGCCGATCCCCGATCGCGATCGCCGATCACCCATCGCCAATCGTCAATCGCCAGCGCTCCACCCCAGCGCCGCGAGCGCCCTCCTGGCGTCTTCGGCAAAGGGCCCGCCGAGTTCGAGGTACTTCCGGTACTCCGCGATGGCGAGATCGCGATTGCGCGCGCCGAGCATGCTCGCCGCCAGCGCGTTCGACGTGCTGCTCCCGACGAAGCGGATGTAGATGAGGTGATACGTCAGCGCCAAGTTGAAGTGCGCGTTGCCGTTGTCGGGCGCGATCGCGATCGCACGCTTGAACGAGTCCACCGCGTCGTCGAGCGCATTGCGGCGGACCAGCACGCAGCCCACCGCGAGATGCGTCTCCGGATCGTCGGGCCAGCGGCGAGCGGCCTCGCGCAGAACCGCCAGGGCATCCCCCTGGCGCTGGAGCTGCAGGTAGCTGTCGGCCAGATCGAAATAGGCCGGTTCGTAGGCCGGCAGTGCCTTGCGCACCTGCTCGAAGGCGCTTGCGGCCGCGTCCAAGTGCTGGAGCGTGAACTCCGCCTGTCCGAGCGCATAGGCTATCCACGCGACGCCGGGCGCGGCCGCCGCCGCGGCGGCCAGCTTCTCTCGCGCGTCTTCCACCTGTCCTCGGGCATAGAGCTGCCAGCCCTCATGCGCCAGGCGCGAGGCCTCGGCCGGAGCGCTGGCGCCCGCACCGGCTGGAGCGTCGGCGAGCTTCGTCACGAGGGCGAGGCTGTCCGGCCGGCTCACCGGCGCGTCGTCAGGCGGCCGGACGGCGCCGATTCCCGACCGTCCTGTGGCCAGACGCAACACTTCGAGGGCGGACGTCCCCTTGTCGCCTGGCGACGGCATGGACGCGTTCGGTGTGCCCGGCGTGGATCCAGGTATCGACGCCTCGGCGCTCGGGGCCGGGGTCGGCGGCTGGTGGACGGCTACGTAGCCTCGCCGTGCTCGCACCGTCACGTCCGGTCGCAGCACCTTCACGTCGAGTGTCCGATAGGTCCCGTCAAACGCCTTCGCCGGCCGGAAGCCCAGCACGTAGTACGTGCTGGTCTCGCGCGACAGCTGCTCGAGTGGCTCCGTCAGGTTGTTGTAGTTGAAGAACCGACGCCCGCCCGTGTCGAGGGCGAGGCTTGTCAGCGCATCGGCGTTCGGGTCGGATCCGAGCGCGGTGACGTCGCCGCTGGCCGCGAGCGGCGAGGCATCCAGGAAATCCGTCGACCGCAGATCCCGCGCAATGCCTCGCGCGTCGAACGTCGAGAAGTGCACGCCGTTACGCGCCGCCATCGTCACCGTCTGCTTCAGCCACGCGGTCGTGTCGTCGGTGTAGAAGCCTTCCGAGAACACCGTGACCTGCTTCGGGCCGGGAATCCGGCCCAGTCCGTTGGCCAGCGACTCCAGCGCCGCCAGGGTTGTCAGGGTATCGCGCTGAATTTCGGCCGCGAGGTGCGCCGCCTTCGCCACGAGCTCGTTGCGCACGAGGTCGTCGCCGCCGGCACCGCGGCACTGCCCGGGCTGCTCGGTGCAGGCGCGGGCAGCGGCGTCGTCGAGCGCCCGCTCGTCGCTTCTGGCGATTTTGGACGCCTCCGCCTCGTCGAGCAGCTTCGGAAACGTTCGCATCTCGTTGTACCGGGCCAGATTCGGCTGCTTCACCTCCGCAAGCGCCGCCAGCAGCTCGTCGCGCCCGAGCCCGATTCGCTTGCCGAGCATCTGACCGTTGGCGACGATGCCGACGAGATTGGCTGATGGCAGGTGCGCCTTGATGAAGGTCACGAGCGCGTCGCGGCTGCGCGCGAATCCGGCGGGGGAGAGGTGCGCCGTGTCGAGAAAGAAGATGAAGACGCGCTGCTGCATCGCGCGCCGGTCGGGCGACTGCACGCCCGCCGACGCGTCCGGCGGTGCGGACGCCAGAACCATCCGGTCGAGCGTCGTCAGGTAGATGAGCTGGATCGGCTGCAGGTGACCGTCCTCGCGGATCTCGAAGTCCTTCGACGTGAGATTCGTGACGGGCTCGTGATTCCTGTCGGTCACCGAGACGTCGACCTCCACGAGATTGACGCCGGCGGTGAATTGCGGCGCCGGCGAGGGCGATGACTGCGGCGGCGATTGCTGTGGTGGTGCCGGCGGCGTCGCGGGCGACGGTTGCTGCCGGCCCAGGAGCGTACCCGCGCACGCGACGACCAACGCCGAGACGACGGCCGCGGTTCGCATGACGGAACCCGGGACTGTTACCTGCCTACCGACGCAATGATCAGCGTGTACTTGTTGCGCCCGCGGCCTTCGAGATACGCGAGTTTCGTCCCGTCAGCCGTGAACGCCGGCAGGATGACGTTGTGCGTGTCATCCACCTTCTCCTTCGCACCGGTGGAATCCATGATCACCAGGTGCCCGCCCTTGTCGGCGTACGCGATGACGTGGCTGCCCTTCGGCCCCCATCCAAACGTGAGGCCGGGCACGATCGCGTGATCGACCCACTCGCCGACGATCTCGCCCTTGAGGTGCATGTCGTAGACCGTGGAGTTGGTGGACGCGTTGGCGGCCGCCGCGACTGACTCGGCCGACGCGCCGCTCGTGGTCGAGGTGCTGCCGCCCTTGGCGAGGTCGCCGCCCATCGGGATCGCGACGGGCGACTGCACGCGCTTGTCCTGCGAGATCTCGATCTTGAACGACGCATCGTCCGGCGCGGTCTGGGCGGACTTCCACGTCCAGTACCGACTGGCCCACTCGGGCGCGGCCGACACCTTCCTCGGCTCGCCGCCGGCCGCAGGGATCACGTAGTGGTAGTAGTCCTTGGGCAGCCGTTGCTTGTCCTCGGTGATCGTCTGCAGGTAGAGCTGCGTGTTGTCCGGCGACCAGGCAAGCTGCCGGACGATGTTGCCGTTGAGCCGTCCGACGTCGATCTGCGCGACCTCGCCAGGCGCGATCTTCATTTGCGTGGCGACGGCCGCCTGCGCCGCAAGCGCCGCCGACGCCAGGACGACGAGCACGGGTTTCATGGCGTGGCTCATTTCTTGATTGTCTCCAGCATGCGTCGCAATTCCACTGACTGCGGCTGCGCGGCCAGCCCCGTCTCGAGCGCCTGCACGGCCAGCGCCGGCTGGTTCAGACGCACGTATGTCTCGGCCAGCGCGAGATGTGCGGGCACGAGCGTCGGATCGAGAAAGGCCGCGCTCCGGAACGCCGACGCCGCCGCGACCTGGCTCCCCGCGCCGACCCGGGCCCAGCCAAGTACGAACGCCAACCGGGGGTCCTTCGGGTCGGCGTCGAACAGCTGCCCGAGTTCTTCCGCCGCGCCGGCGTAGTCATCGCTGTCGAAGCGCGCCAGCGCCCGCAGCCGTACCGCTTCCGGATCCGACGCGGGCGCCGAGCCCAGCAGCGCCGCGACCTGCTGCCAGTGACCGCCGCTGGCTTCTCCCGCGGCCTGGCGTACCGCCGCGGCCTGGCTCTGCGACGCTCTGTCCACCATCTGTTTGACGACGGCGCCGCGCAGCACGTCGCGCGGGCGAACAAGGGCGGCTCTGCCGGCGGGCGCGGTCTCGGCCGCGGCGGCCGGACGGGCGCCGTCCACGAGCTCCAGCTGCCGGCGAAGGTCGGCCACGACTTCACCGCCCGCCCGGACGGTCACGTGGGTCAGGTACTCGCCGGCCGCCAGGCCCGCCATCGGTACTGAAAAACTGACGTCGCGCATGAGGCCTTGATCGTTCGCCAGCGGCGCGCTGACCGCGGCGGACACCGTCCGGGTCGGCTTGTCTTCCACGTCCGCCGCCATCGACAGCAGATCGAGCGAGGCCGTCAGCCCCGCGAGTTGCGCCTCGCTTCGCCCGTAGACTCTGACGGCGCCGCTCAGGATGTCGGCTGTGTACGCCAGCGTGCGGACGGGCAGACCCTCGCCTGGCGTCCCCAGAATCAAATCGCTCGCGGCCGGATCCGGCCCGTTGAGCGCCCGCACGACGAATTGGCGGTCGGCGCTGCCGACCAGGCCGCCCGGCTCGCGGACGATGCAGCGCATCAGGTAGCCGCCGGCGGGGAGGTCGAAGCGCGTGCGCCACGCGCCGACGCCCGCGGTCGAGCCTGGTGCTGCCTGGTGGGGCAGCGCGATCTTGTCCGTGCCGCTCGCCGCCACCTCGCGCGTGAGCAAGTTCCGGACGACGAACACGACGTCCGCGTAGGACTCGGCGTTCGACGTGTTCACCGGCAGATCGGCATCGAGGCTCAGCGCGACGCTTTGACTGCCGCCGTGCTCGGACTGCCCGGTGTACGTCGTGTACTCGACGCGTAAACCCTGCTCGCCGAACGGCGCCGACAACGCCGTGTCGATGGTCCGCCGGCGATCGGCGGGCGTCTGTAGCGGTCCGGCGACGTAGCCCGTGCGCGTGCTGACCTTCACGCCCGGGCGCGTGACGCGCACCGTCACGTGCCGGTAGTCGCCGCGGGCGGCCAGCGCGGCGGCTGGTGCCGGGAAGCCGAGCACGTAGTAGTCAGGCTCGGCCGCGCCCAGCGCGTCGAGCGCCTCGTCCAGGTGCGTCGTCGCATCGAAGATCAGCTGGCCGTTCGTGTCGGTGGCGAGCGTGCCGAGCGGCTCGAGACGGCTCGAGATCTCGGACGCGGCATCCGCGCCGGTTGCAAGGGTCGTGAGCGTGTCGGTTCGCTTGTTCAGATCGAACGTGTACACGACCGAGTACGTCTCGGCGGCCGCGGCGGCGACGTCCGTGATCGTGCGGCCGATGTTGTCGCTGTGAAAGCCCTCCGAGAAGAGGATGACGGTCTTGCGGCCGTCGATGCCGCGGAAGCCCCGGAGCATCTGCGCCGTCATGTCCAGGAAGCGCCGCGAATCGGCATCGGCAGTCGCGACGACGAATCGCGCCTGATCCTTGACGAGATCGCGCAGGATGTTCGGATCGCCGCCGCCGAACTTGCCCGCGACGTCGGGCAGCACGCCGGTTCGCGCCGGCGAGCCGTTGGCGCCCGCCGGCGTCATGAAGCGGTCGGTGATCGATTCGTTGCCGCGCAGGATCTCGTAGGCCTCATTGACGGTCATGTCGCGATCGCCGGCCGTGACCTGTACGCTGCATGTCGCCGCGAACATACTGGAGCTGGGCGAGCGCGGCGTTCAGATTCGGCGTGAACGGCTGCGAGGGCCCGGGTCCCGGCAGGCCTAACACGGCGACCCGATCCTCCTGGCGGAAGCGCTTGCGAAGGAACGTTTCGGCCGCGAGGCGGACCTTCTGCTCGGCGCCAGACGTGATGTGCAGCTGATCGAAGAGGAGAACGTAGAGCTGGCCGCGCGGCGATCCCTGGTTGGTCGAGACCTCGCCCGCGATCGTCCGCTGCGCCGCTTCGACGTACGTGCGTCCCGCGGCCGCCACGTGCTGGAACAGCACCACCGGCTGCTTCACGCCGTCGTCGATGACCTCGACTTCGTCAGCGCGGAGATTGGGCACCGGCTTGCCGGAGGCGTCGGTCGCGCGCATGTCGAGCCGCACGACGTCCACGCCGGCGCGGAACACGGGTTGATCGGACGCCGGCGCGGATTGCGAGGCTGGAGCTTGTGCGGCGAGGATCGGCGCCGCCATCATCACCGCGACCGGGAACGTCAGGACGCGCAACATAAGAGCGGGCACTGGGCTTTGGGCACTGGGCACTGGCTCAGACCCGGGCACTGGGCCGTGGGCACTGGGCACCGGCGAGCCTCGGGCATCTCGCGCAGTCACCGCACGGCGCTGCAGGCGAGCACCTGGCACTTGGCACCCGGCACCTTGCACTGCTCCTCAGAGCTTACCACCGCCTAGAAACCGGCGGATCTCCGCGATCTCGCGCGCGTGTAGCGCCGGCGGCGCCGTGTCCACGTAGCGCTGCCCGTAGCTGCGCGCCTCGTCGAGGCGGCCGCCCGTCGCCAGCTCCACCGTGAGGTTGTAGAGCGCGTCGAAATCCGTGCGATCGAGCGCAACCGCCTGCTTCCACGCGTCGATCGCCTCGGCCTTGCGCCCGGTCCGCGACAACACGACGCCGAGCGTCGTGTAGGCGCCAGCCAGTTTCGGGTCGATCGCGAGCGCCTTGCGGAGCGTCGCCTCGGCGGCGCGATGATCGCCCGCCGATTCCTGAATCGTCGCGATGTTCTGATACGCGAGCCCGCTCGTCGGGTCGACGTCGAGGATGTGCGTGAACGTTCGCAACGCGTCCTGCGTGCGGCCCGCGGTGCCGTACGCGATGCCGAGCGCGATGAGTGCGTCGGGGTCGTCGCTCGTCGCGCCCTCCAGGAGCTGGATCGCGCGATCGGCCTGTCCGGTTTCGGAGAGATACTCGCCCAGCTTGATGCGCAGCTCGGCCTGCTTCAAGCCGCGGCGCAGCGCGTCTTCGAGCGTGCCGATCGCGAGCTTCGTGTCCCCGGCCTGCCAGTACATGAACGCGAGATAGCGATAGGCGTCCTCCATGTCCGGCCGGCGCGCAAGCACGCCCTTGTACAGGTCGATCGCGCCCTGGAGGTTGCCGCCCTCGTACGCCTCGGTCGCGTTGTGCATCGCCTGCTCGATGTCCACGAGCCGCTTCGGGTCGTCCTCTTCGGTGTAGCGATCGCGCGGCGGCGCGATGCCTGTGACGTACCCCAACGCGCGCATGCGCTCCGTCACGGCCGGCGTCTCGTCGTGCGGGCGGCCAGGCGGGTTCGTGTCGAATGTCTTGAGCGTCTGGAGCAATACCTGCGCGCGGTCGCCGCTCGACGCGTACAGATTGCGCTGCTCGTTGCGGTCGGCTGCGAGATCGTACAGCTCGGGGATCGGCAGGTCGATGTACTTCGTCCGTCCGGTGAGCACGCCACGGAGCGGCGCCCACCCGCGCGTCAGATTGGCCGTCAGCGCCTCGAAGTACTCCGGCCGGTCGGGACCATCGCCCGCGGCGATGAGCGGCAGCAGCGACGAGCCCGGCAGCGACGGATCCGCCGGCGCGCCGACCGCGTCGAGCATCGTCGGCACGAGGTCGATGTGCCGCACGGGCGTGTCGATCGTCACGCCGCGCGACACGGGCGAGCCGCCGACCTCCGCGATGATGAGCGGCACGTGCAGCGTCGACTCGTAGGCGAACAGGCTGTGCGTCAGCTCGCCGTGATCGCCCAGGCCCTCGCCGTGGTCGGCGGTGACGATGACGAGCGTGGGGCGAGGCTGGGCGGCCAGCGCGTCGAGGAGCGGGCCGAGCGCGAAGTCGGTCCAGGAGACTTCACCGAGGTACGGCTCGCTGGGGAATTTCGCCATCCACTCGGCCGGCGGCCGGTACGGCGCGTGCGGATCGTAGCAGTGCACGAAGGCAAACCACTTGCCGGACTGCTTGTGGATCCAGTCCAGTGCCGGGCGGACGACCTGATCGGCGGGCCGGTCGGGCAGCGCGAAGTCCACTTGCGACCCGATTTCGCCGACGCGGTCGTCGTAGACGTCGAAGCCGTGGGCGAGGCCGAAGCGGTGGTCGAGCGGGAAGCCCCCGATGAAGCCGCCGGTCGCGAATCCGAGCGCCTTGAGGCGCGTCGCCGCCGTGGGTTGGTCCGGCGAGAGCTGGTAGCCCGTGTTGTCGCGCACGCCGTGCTCGTAGGGATAGAGGCCCGTGAGCATCGAGGCGTGCGACGCGCGCGTCACGACCGCGTGCGAATGCGCGAACGTGAAGCGGGCACCGTGCGCCGCCAGCCGATCGAGATTCGGCGTCAGCGCGCGGCCGCCGTACGACCCGAGCACGTCCGCGCGCAGCGTGTCGATCGAGATGAAGAGCACGTTGCGATCGGCGCGAGGCGCAATCGTGACCGACGACCCGCGCGTCCACCACCAGGACGCGCCGATGGCGAGGATCGCGACCGCGCCGGCGATGGTGGCGAACTGCCCGCGGCGCCGGGCCGTCGGCGGCGGCGTCGGTTGCGATTGCGGCGGACGGGCCGTCTTCTTCTTCGACATCCTACTTCCCGAATTTCGCCTTCGCCTCGGCGCGCACGGCGGCGGCTCGGTCCGGCTGGCCGAACATGTCGAACAACTGTGCCGCCTGCCCGTAGGACGCGGGCGACGGCGCGATGCGGAGCAAGTCGGCGATCACCTTGTCCGCCTCGTCCGCGCGATTGTTCGCGGCATAGAGCATGGCCAGGCCGGTGTGCGCGCGCAGGCTGTTCGGATAGATCGACAGCTCCTCGCGGAAAAACCGCTCGGCCTCGGGATAGCGGTCGAGCCTGGCGAGCGAGTCGCCCACGTAATATCGCAAGTCCGCCGGCTGCATCGTCCGCGCGGCCCACTTGTCGCGCGCTTCCATCAGCAGCGGCAGCGCCTCGGCGTAGTGCTGCTGACTGTAGGCGATGAGCCCGCGCACGTAGACGGGCATCGGCAGCGTGGGATCCGCCTGCGCCGCGAGGTCCGCCTCGTGTTGCGCCTCGGCGTAGTCCTTCCTGGCGAGGGCAATCGTCGCGAGCGTCTGGTGCGCGCTGGCGGGCGCCTTCGAGACGGCAAGTTCGGCGTGGGCACGGGCCTCGTCGTAGCGTCCGAGCGCCAGCAGCGCCGTGGCTGCGCCCAGCAGCCCGCTGGGCTCATCCGGCTTGAGCCGGACGACCTGTTTGTACGCCTCGAGCGCCTCGGCGGTCCGGCCGAGACGCGTCAGCACCACCGCGTACTGCACCCAGACGTCGGTCATGTCGCCGTTCGTCTCGAGCAGGTCGCGGAAGCGGTCGGCCGCGGCGCCGAGCTGGTGCTGATCGACGAGCGTCACCGCCTCGCGGTAGGCCTTGAGCACCGGGGCCATGTCTTTCGGGTCGGGCAATGCGCTGCCGTTGCTGCTGGGCTTGGCCGAGAACTGTGTGCCGATGTAGCCCAGCGCGGCCAGCCGCTCGCGGTCCTCGGCGGACACGGCTGTCGGTGCGTCGATGTCGCGGCCGGCCACCAGCGCCTCGAGCCCGGACTTGATCGCGGCCGCGGCCTCGGCGCGCTCGCCCGCGAGATTGGTCCGCTCGTGCGGGTCGTCCTGCAGATCGTACAGCTCGTCGTGCGGCGCCTTGATGAACTTGTACCGCTCGTCGGTCAGCGACAGCAGCTCGCTCCAACCGAAGTGGTAGCGCGGATACAGGGCTTCCGAATAGACGCCCTGCGCGGGCGGATGGCTCGTGCCCGCCAGCAGGCCGCCGAGATCCCGGCCGCGCAGCCCCGCAATCGGCTGGAGGTGCGCGATGGCCGTCACGGTCGGCACCAGGTCGATGTGCTGGATCAGATCGGAGACGCGGTGTCCGGCATCGACGCCGCCCGGCATCTTCATGATCCACGGTACGTGGATCGCCTCTTCGTAGACGAAGAGTCCGTGCTCCAGCTCGCCGTGATCGCCCAGGCCTTCGCCGTGATCGGACAGCAGGACGATGGTCGCGTTCGAGTACCAGCCGTGCCGCTTCAGCTCGGCGAAGAGTCTGCCGACGATTTCGTCGGCCGCGGCGATCTCCCCGTCGTACGGCGCGAGCGACTGGAATTTGGCCGGCGGCGTGTACGGCGTGTGCGGCTCGTAGATGTGGAAGAACAGGAAGAAGCGGTCGTCGGGCTGCGTGTTCAGCCACGCGTCGGCCGCCGCCAGCGTCTGATCGCCGGGCCGCTGGACCTGTCCGGGAGAGACGTCGGAGGCCGCCGCCGGGAGCGCCGCGTCGTACGTGTCGAATCCGTGGCTGATGCCGGTCTCCGGTCGCAGCACGTACGCCGAGACGAAGCCGCCCGTCCGATACCCGGTCTGCTTGAACCGCTCGGCCAGCGTCGGCTTGTCGGCGGAGAGGGTGAAGCCGAGGTTGTCGCGGACGCCGTGCTCGAACGGCAGAAGGCCCGTCAGGATCGACGTGTGCGCGGGCAGCGTCTGCGGCGCGTGGCTGTACGCGCGGTCGAAGACGACGCTCTCTTTCGCGAGCTGATCGATCGCGGGCGTCTGTCCCTTCGTGTAGCCGTAGATCGGCAGATGATCCGCGCGCAGCGTGTCGATCGAAATCAGGATGACGGCGCCGGGCCGCGCGGGCCGCAGCCACAGCCAGGCGCCGATGGCCAGGGCAGCAACGATCGCGGTCACGGCCACGATCGCGGCGAGCGGGCGGCGCGATCGCGGCGGCGGCGGAACTGGGCGGGGCGGCTTGCGCGCGGAGCGCGGCGGTCGAGCCATCGGCACGCGAAAAACGCGGACTCGGCCAGTATAATCCACGCCTATGCGGCCCGGCTGGCGCGGACTCGTCATCGCACTGACGTGCGCCATCGCCGCCGCCGCGCCGCGATCGATCGCGCAATCGCCGTCGCGGCCCGGCACGCCGGCCGCGTCCGCCGGCTTCGATCGCTCCCGCCTCGCGCGCATCGACGGCGTCGTCGCTGAGGCGATCGCCGCGAAGAAGCTGCCGGGTGCCGTGGTGCTCGTCGGCCGCGGCGACACGATCGTGTGGCGCAAGGCCTACGGCTCGCGCGCGCTCGTGCCGGCGCAAGAGCCGATGACCGTGGACACCATCTTCGACATGGCGTCGCTGACGAAAGTCCTCGCGACGACGCCCGCGGTGATGAAGCTGGTCGAAGACGGAAAGATTCGCCTCACCGATCCCGTGGCGTCGTTCATCCCGTCGTTCGGCAAGTACGGCAAGGACCGGATCACCGTGCGCGACCTGCTGACGCACACCTCTGGCCTCCGCCCGGACCTCGATCTCGGCGAGCCCTGGACGGGCTCCGAGACGGCCATCGCGCTCGCGTCAGATGAAGTGCCGTCGCCGGACCGGCGCTTCGTCTACAGCGACATCAACTTCCTGCTGCTGGCCGAGATCGTCGCGCGCGTCGGCCAGCGGCCGTTTGCCGAGTTCGTCAATGCCACGGTCTTCGCGCCGCTCGGTATGCGCGACTCGATGTTCCTGCCGCCGGTGTCGCTGCTGCCGCGCATCGCGCCGACGCAGGCCTGCGGGGCGAACGACCCGACCTGCGCGCCCGGCACCATGCTCCGCGGCGTCGTCCACGATCCGACGGCGCGGCGGATGGGCGGCGTCGCCGGTCACGCCGGCTTGTTCAGCACGGCAGACGACGTCGCGAAGTACTGCCGGATGCTGCTGAACGGCGGGTCGCTCGGTCAGGCGCGCGTGCTGTCGCCGCTCACGGTGGCGAGGATGACCTCGCCGGCCACGGCCGCGAGCGAACCGAACCTTCGCGGCCTGGGCTGGGATCTCGACTCGGCGTACTCGTCGAATCGCGGAGAGCTGCTGCCGCTCGGCTCGTTCGGCCACACGGGGTTTACCGGTACGTCGATCTGGATTGACCCGGCCACGCGCGTGTTCATCGTCTTCATGTCGAATCGCGTCCACCCGGACGGGACGGGTGACGTGACGCCGCTTCGCGCGAAAGTCGCGACGATCGTCGCGTCGTCGCTGACTGGCGTGTCGAGCGAGGCCATGCGCGCGCTCGAATTCCCGCGCCAGACGTTCGCGTCGCAGATTCCCGCGGTCCCCGCGGCGCCGCACCCGCCGGTGCTCGCCGGCATCGACGTCCTTCGCGCCGAGGCCTTTGCGCCGCTGAAGGGCCTGAAGATCGGGCTCGTCACGAATCACACCGGGCGCGCTCGAGACGGAGTGTCGACGATCGATCTGCTGGCCGCCGCGCCGGGCGTGACGCTCGTCTCGCTCTTCAGTCCCGAGCATGGCATTCGCGGCATCGTCGACGCCTCCGTTCCGTCGTCGAAAGACGAGAAGACCGGGTTGCCGATCCATTCGCTCTATGGCGCGACGGAACGGCCGACCGCCGAGATGCTGGCCGGCCTCGACGCCATCGTCATCGACCTGCAGGACGCCGGCGCACGCTTCTACACGTACATCACGACGATGGCCTACGTGATGGAGGAGGCGGCGCCGCGCAAGATCAAGGTGTTCGTGCTCGACCGGCCCAATCCGATTGGCGGCGTGCAAATCGAGGGGCCGGCGCAGGACTCCGCGACGCCCACGTTCACCGGCTATTTCCAGGCCATGCCGATTCGCCATGGGATGACCATCGGCGAGATCGCGCGGCTCTTCAACGCCGAGAAGAAGATTGGCGCCGACCTGACCGTGATCGCGATGAAGAACTGGCGCCGCGACGACTGGTTCGACGACACCGGGCTTGCGTGGGTCAACCCGTCGCCGAACATGCGCACGCTCTATGCGGAGACGATGTATCCGGGGCTTGGCGCGTTCGAGCAGACGAACATCTCGGTCGGACGCGGGACGGAGACGCCGTTCGAGCAGGTCGGCGCGCCGTGGATCGACGGCAGCCGCCTGGCGGACGCGCTGAACGCGCGGCATCTCGCCGGCGTGCGTTTCTATCCGGTGCGACTTACGCCGACGTCCAGCGTGTTCGCCAACGAGGAGTGTCAGGGCGTCTTCATCGTCATCACGGATCGCACGGCCGTGCGCCCGGTGCGCGTCGGCGTCGAGATCGCGTCGGCGCTCGTGAAGCTGTTTCCAGGGCAGTTGAAGGTGGACAGCGCGCAGCGGCTCTTCGGATCGGCCAACGGCTTGACGCGCATCAAGGCCGGCGACGATCCGGCGTCGATCGCCGCGAGCTGGGCAGCCGCCGAGGCGCGCTGGCGGCGGATGAGGGCGGGGTATTTGCTGTACTAGCGTCGTGGACCTTGGACCCTGGAGCTTGGACCGTTCCCAATGCCTGACGACACGTTTCTTCGCCACACCCTCGCAACCCTGGCGTACCGCGGCGGAAAGGCCGTTCGCGGAGCGCCCGAGAGCTTCTCGAGTTTCCAACCCGGGCCGGGATCGCGGACGGCCGGACAGATCCTCGCGCATGTCGGCGACCTGATGGATTGGGGACTGTCGATCGCGAAAGGCCAGCAGCGCTGGCGGGATTCGGCGCCGCGAACGTGGGCTGAAGATGTTGCCCGATTCCACGCGGCGATCGCTGCATTTGACGACTACCTGGCCTCCGGCCAGCCGGTCGCCGCGCCTGACGAGCAGCTCTTTCAGGGGCCGATCGCGGACGCGTTGACGCATGTCGGGCAGATCGCGCTGCTGAGGCGGCTGGCCGAAGTGCCCATCCGCGGCGAGAACTATTTCCGCGCCGACATTCAGACCGGCCGCGTCGGTCCCGACCAGACGCCACCAAAGCGCGAGTTCTAACGTCCGCCCGCAGTCGCGGAGCCCGAGATCGACGTCGGCGTCACGGTGATCGCTCCCACGCCCGTCGTCCAGCCGACGCCCGGCACAGTGGCCGCGTCGGCGGGCATCAGATCCGGCGCCCGGCCCTCTTCATCGGCGACCCAGATCACCGGGCATGACGTCGTCAGCGTGATGCCCGCTGGCGGGATGGCGGTCGCGTCGGTCTGGTGGCCGCTGAAGAGGACCGTTCGCCCGCTCGCGTGAATGGCCGTGGCCTCAGGGAAGTACCAGAGAATGCGGCGCCAATCCGCGTCAGCGACGATGACAGGATCGCCAGACGGACAGCGCGCCCGGACGAACTCGGCAAGGTTGGCGGCTCGGCGATCCGATCGGGCGATGGTGATGGCCGTTGGGTACCTCACCGCTTCGAGGTCGCTCATCACACGCGCTGCGATCGACTTGTTGCGGTAGAGCGTCGTGACGTCGGGCGCCTCGGCCGGTTTCAACCAGGCGAATTGCGCGACGTTCACCATCAATTGCAGCACCACGAGACCGATGGCAATCGATCGGCGCTGGCGCGAGTACCACCCGGCAATCACAAGGACGGCCAGCGGAACGAGTGGCAGGATGTAGCCGCGGCGACCGATGTGGATCGCGAGCACGAGGATGAGCCAGGGCACGGCCCACAGCGCCGCGACCGGGCGTGACAATCCGGCGGGCAACCGCCGATCCGCCACGAGCCAGATCGCGAGGACGACGAGATTGACGACGCCGAGCGCCGAGAGGGCCGCGGTGAACGTGTCGCGGGCGTTGATGTTGAGCGCTCGGAGCGCGCCAGTCGTTCCGCCGACGACGCGCGTGCCGGCCGTCGCGGAGGCGAATTGCGTCCAGATCACCGCCGGCAGGTCCGGCTGCAACGTCAGGAAGATGCCCGCCGCGATCGCGAACAGGACGCCGCCGGTCATCGCGGCGCGCCGGCGATCGAGCGGGGGGGCGCGCCACCAGGCATAGGCTGCGAGCGGAACGATAAGGATCGCGGCCGTCACCTTGAAGACGGCTGCGGCAGCCAGACTCGCCGCACACCAGACGAGGCTCGAAGCGTGACCGCGCAGACTGCGCCACGCCGTGTACGCCACGAGCAGCGACACGAGAAGCTCGGACGGATAGATTTCCGCGACCTCGCCGTAGAACCAGAGCAGCGGGCCGGTGATGAAGATGATGGCCGTTGCGAGGGGAAGAAACGTCCTCGAGGCGTCGTCGGCCAGTTCCCCCGCCCAGGCGATCAAGACCGCGGCCGCCAGGACAGTGACGATCACGTTCCACGCCACCAGCGCGGCATTCGCGTCGCCCGTCAGGCCGTCAAGGAGACGTCCGGCAATGACGTAGCCGAGGTATCCCGGCGGGTGGGGCCGGTGCGCAGCGATATCGATCCGCGCCATGCCGAGCGCGAAGTTCGCGGAGTCCCAGCTGAACAGGGCGTGGCTGCGGAACGGCCACCGCGTCGCGACGACCGCGACCGCCGCCATCGCGGCGAGCCTCCACGCGACCGGCCGGCCGGCTCGAGTGGGGGTCACCCGGGCGCTACTGCTCGTACTTCTCGACCACCGACGCCGGCCGCACGTGCGCGTCGTTCGGATTCTCTCCGAACTCGCGCTTCGCGCGCCGCTGGCGCAGCAGATCCCAGCACTGATCGAGCTCGACCTGGATCTTCTGCAGCCGCGTCTGATCGTGATCGGTCACATCGCTCTTGCCGTAAATCGACTGCTCTTCGTGTACCAGCTGCTGAATCTTGCTCAGGACGGACTCGTCGCTGCTTCGCTCAGCCATAACCACCTCATCGCCTGCTGATCGTCCCAATCTTAGTAAAGCTGATACAGCATGAGGTACACAACCACGCCTGTCACCGACACGAACAGCCAGAGCGGCAGCGTCCATCGCGCCAGCCGCCTATGCCGGGCGTCGTCGCGGCGCAGGCCGCGCCGAAGCGTCACGATGGCCATCGGCAGGACGACCGCCGCCAGCATGACGTGCGGAATCAGGATCGAGAAGTACAGATATCGCACGGCGCCCGTGCCCGGGAACGGCTTCGACCCGACCTGCGCGTGATAGATGACGTACGAGACGAGAAACGCGGACGAGGTGAGAAACGCCGCAATCATGCACCGCCTGTGCGCGGCAATCCGCCGGGATCTGATCATGAACCAGCCGGTCGTGAGCAGCACGGCCGACGTGGCGTTGAGCGTGGCGTTGAGTGCGGAGGAGGCTCAAATGCGCGCGATCGCCGAGCAGCGTCCAGAGCAGCGGAAGGTACAGAATCGACCCGAAGAACAGCGTGCGCGCGCTCGCATCGGACGCGCTCGACCGCAAATCGCACGGCCGCGACGAGCAGGCCGACGCCGAGCAGCAGCGCCCCCGCGATGTACGCGGGGTGGGCGAGGACGAGGAACGGCAGGACGCTGAACGGCACGAGCGTCGCCGTCCACAGCGCGGCCTGGCGCCCGGTCATGCTGCCGTCGCGATCGATGACCGAGAGCATCGGCAGGCCCGCCACGCGGTAGTCGTCGCGGCACATCCACGAGATCGCCAGGAAGTGCGGCAGCTGCCAGAGGAACATCAGCAGGAACAGCGTCCAGGGCGCCGACGCCGCTAATCGTGCCGCGCGCGGCCGCCCAGCCGATGAGCGGCGGCAGCGCGCCGGGCACGGCGCCCACGATCGTCGCCAGCGACGTGCGCCGCTTGAGCGGCGTGTAGCACCCAGGCGTAGATCACGAGCGTCGCGAACGCCAATCGCCGCCGCGAGCGCGTTCGCGCCGGCCCAGAGGATGGCCGCGCCCAGCACGGCCAGGACGGCGCCGGTTGCGAGGCCCTCGGCGGGACTCATGCGGCCTTCGGCCACGGGCCGCGACCGCGTTCGATCCATCCGTCGATCGATGTCGCGCTCGGACACCTGGTTGATGGCCGCGGCGCCGCATGCGACCAGCGCCGTGCCGAGCCCGGCGGCAAGAGCCGAGCGGGTCGAACGCCGTCCGGCGCGGCCATGTAGTAGCCGCCGACCGCGGTGGCGACGACGAGCGAGTTCAGCCGGACCTTCGTCAGGACGAAGAGGTCCGCGAGCTTCGACGACGTCGGCGGCGACCACGGCAAGCGCCTGGGGCTTGACGATGAGCGTCCGGCTTCACGGGCAGGCACCGGGGGAAAGCGTACTCGAAATGCGCGCAGCGTGACGACCAAAGACGTCGCAAAGCACGATGGCGCCGGTTGCGACGTGCAGCGTGTTGATGACCGGCTGCCTTCGCGCTGAGCACGACGAGCGCGCCGAGCGTCGACCTGGACGCCAGCACGGCGACGAGCAGCCAGGCCGACGGCCGCGTCGAGCTCGGGCCGCCGCCGTGCGCGCTGGCGCACGTAGACCAGGTTCACGATGATCATGAACGTCACGACCAGCGCGCACGACGCGATGCGCGAAGTGGACGGCGATCTGCAGTGGACCACGTCGGCGGCATCAGCGCGACCGAACGCCAGCGGGAAGTCCGGGATCGCCAGCCCCGCGCCCGATGTGCCGCATCGTCGCGCCCAGCAGAATCTGCACGTAGATCAGCGCCGGTGAGGCCGGCCGTGCGCCACCGCAGGCGCCGGATCGTCCACGGGCGCGGCCGTGCGGCGCGAGCCAGCCGCGCGACGTGAACAGCGCGATGCTGACCGTGAGGCCGAAGAACACCTGCGCGAGGCCGGCGTGGCCGATCGAGACCGGCGCCGGCAGCAGGTACAGCACGGTCAGTGCCGCCGAGCACGCCCTGCAGGATGACCGCGCCGAGCGCGACCAGCCGAGCGCCGCATCCACGGCCGCGGATCGACGCGCCAGATGAAGACGACGAGGCCGATGGTCAGCAAGCCAACGGTGGTGGCGATCAGCCGGTGGCCGTGCTCGTAGAAGATCCCGCCCACCATCTTGCTGAGCGGAAACGAGAACATCGAGTAGCCGTAGGTCGTCGGCCAGTCGGGCACGGAGAGCCCGGAGTTCGTGCTCGTGACCATGCCGCCGGCGGCGACGAGCAGCAGCGTCGCGGAGGCGAGCAGTCGCGCGTAGCGGTGGAGCCAGATCACGGCGCGGTCGGTGCTACTTCGTCGCGTAGGTGAGGTCGAGCGTGGCGTCCTGCTTGTCGGCGATCGTGACCTTCGCCTCCTGCGTGCCGAACTTCTCGTGCCACACGCTCGATCGTGTAGGTGCCGGGCGGCAGTCCGGCAATCTTGAATGCGCCGTCGGCCTTCGGTGACCGCGAAGAACGGGTTCGACACGACGCCGACGTAGGCGCGCATCCAGCCGTGGACGTTGCACTTGAACCGCACCATCACTTCGGGCGCGGTGAACGTCTTGCGTGCAGCGGCACGCCCTGCAGCGGCTGGCCCTGGTTGAACTCCTGGTTGACCATCGGCATCGCGTGGACGTTGTGGAGCGTCGGGTCGCTGTTGACGACGTCGAGCGGCTGGCCGACGCGGATGCCGAGGACGCGCGGCGTGTAACGGCAGCCCTTCTGGTCCAGCTACGACGGGCGTCGTCGGCACGTCGAACGTGTAGGCGGGATCCACGCCGTCCTTCACGTACACGAACGCGTTGGCGATGCCGCCGGTGTCGCTCACGATCGCGGTTTCGCTCGGCGCCGTGGCGCCGTTCTGTGCGCAGACCGGATCGGTGTTCATGCGAATGACCCCGGCCGGCGGCGGCGTGCCGTTCAGCACCACGCGGCCAGACAGGCTGCCCGCGGTGGCGGCGTCGACCTTCTTGCCTCCGCCGGTCTCAGCGGGAGGCGGCGCCTCTTTGGGGCCGCAGGCGCCGGCGAGCGCCAGCGCTGAGGTCATGGTGAGAACCGGAAGCCAGGGAGCGAGTCGAGCGAAAAATCGTGTGCGCATTGATTCAGGACTCCGGGATGCCTTTCCCCGGAAAAAGCTCCAGAAACGATTCCCGGTGCCGAAAGGCACCGGCGATCCAGTGCTGTGAGGCACCGGAGATTATGACCGACTTGACCGCGCGCGTGCCAGGATGCTACGTTCAAAAGTTCCTGTCGGCGAATGCCGGTATCGTCTAGGGGTCAGGACACGTGGTTCTCAGCCACGGGACCGGGGTTCGAATCCCCGTACCGGTACCAGCTTTAGGCGGGGGGACTTCGTCCCCGCCGCACCCCCCTTACACGCTCACTCGCGGCGACTCGCCTCCAATGAAAGGCACTTAGGCAAGTCGCGCTCCGTTCGCGTGGCTCACTTCACTTCGCTCGTTCGCGGAACTTGATCCTGGGGACTTCGTCCCCGCCGCACCCCCTTACACGCTCACTCGCGGCGACTTGCCTCCAATGAAAGCCACTTAGGCAAGTCGCGCTCCGTTCGCGTGGCTCACTTCGCTTCGCTCGTTCGCGGAACTTGATCCGGGGGACTTCGTCCCCGCCGCACCCCCCTTACACGCTCACTCGCGGCGACTCGCCTCCAATGAAAGGCACTTAGGCAAGTCGCGCTCCGTCCCTCGACTGGGCTCGGGACGCCCTGAGCTTTTGTCGAAGGGCGTTCGCGCCCCTCGAAGTTGCTCGGGGCGCGGCTCGCTCGCGAGTACTCGCGCTTCGCTTCAAAGGTTCTAGACTCCTCCGGTTTCGATCTGTCGGCGTGTCAGAATCCCACCGATGCGGAAAGCCGTCGTCGCCTTCGCGCTCGTCGGGTTCAACATCGTCCGTGCCGCTCGGCCGGTCAACACTTGGCGACTTTCCAGGAGTAATGGCTGCGGACAGGCGGGACCGTCCAGCAGAGCCTTCTCGACGTTATGGCCGACGCTTAAAATCCTCTCGTAGTCTTGTGCGCGGCGTTCGACGTTAGCTCGAAGCGGTAAGGTGGCCTCGTCTGATCTCACGGAGGAGCCAGGCCTTCGTAGTCTTCCAGTCCCGCATGACGGTCTCCGGCGATACTCTCAAGGCCTCCGCTGTTTCTTCGACGGTCAGGCCAACAAAAGATCTCAACTCGACGACCTGGCTCATCCGTGCATCGATCGTCGCCAGTCCGTTGAGCGCATCGCTGAATTTGCGACGAGGTCGCGCTCTTGCGAGTCCGGCAGCTCTTGCATGTCATCGAGACTCACATGAACCGCACCGCCACCACGTTTCTGGCGCTGGCGGTTGCGAGCGAACTCCACCAGAATCCGTCGCATCATCTGCGCCGCGACAGCGACGGTTCGGCAGCGCGTTCAATCTCAACGTGCACGTCCACGCGCTCGTGCTCGACGGCGTCTATGCGCGCAACCGGACCGGGCGCGTCCGGTTCTGGCGCGATCGCAGCGACGCGTCGCCGGACCTCCTGCAACTGCTTCGTCGCATCGCGCGGCGGATCGACCGACTGCTGGGGCGACGGGGCCTGGCGGGCGGCCCCGGTGCCGATGACGCGCCCGACCCGTGGGTGGACGCCGCGCCGGCGCTCGCGGGGCTCGCCGCGGCGTCGGTGCAGGGCGTCGCGGCGCTCGGCCGCCGGGCGGGCGTGCCCGTACGAGGTTGGGGCGGGGACGAGGCGACCGCGGCGAGCGTCGAGGCGAGGCTGCGCTGCGCGCAGCCCCTGGCCCAGGCTACTTCTGCTTCGACGGGTCGTCAGCCGCGTTGATGTAGTTGATGACGAACGGCCCGAAGCCGTGCACTTGCACGACCGTCGTGCCCTTCGCCATCGCGTAGTGCGGCATGGTGGCCGCCATGTTCGCGTAGCTGCCCGGCGCGAAATCCGTGAGCGCCTTGTCGTCCCATTTGCTTCCCATCGCCGCCCTGAACGTCCCGGACAGCACCGTGACGTGCTCATCATTTGGATGCGTGTGCGGCGCAATCTTGTAGCCGTCGGGCATCTGCAGCCGCAGCGTGAACGGCTCCGCCTTGCTCGGATCGCCGACCAGCACGGCGAGCTTCGCGCCCTTCGGCAGGAAGGGCGGCACGTCCCCCCACTTGACGGCCGCCGCCGGCGTAATCACGACCGCCTGCATGACCGGGACTATCGACGCCGGCGCCCCGATGTCGTGCGTGGCCATCCACGTGCCATTGACCTTCTTCCACGCCGTGACGTAGCTGCCCTTCTCGATCGTCGGATTACCCGTCGGGTTATTCGTCGTCACTTCATAGGTGCCGGTGGTGATGCCCACGTCGTTCCCCACGTCGGCACCGGTCGGCGTCCACGAGACCTTGAAGCCCGGCGCCTTCGCCATGGGCCCAAGGCCGTCGATGATTCCCTTCCGCCCGACCATGACCGGTGCCCCGGCCGTCGCAAAGGTCGCGTCGTCGGTGAAGTAGGCCGCCCACTTGTCGACATCGGGAAGCGTCCTGGACCACTCCGCGTCCCTGGCCATCAGCGCGGTCTTTTCCTGTTCGACGTTGACGGTCTGCGCGCACGACGAGACGATGAAAGCAACGGCGAGAAGCGGGAATATCCTGCGCATGACGCCTCCTTGGGGCTCGACCTGAAAAGCGAGGGGACTATATCCCAAGATGCGATCCGTGTCGCGAGACGATAGGAAGGATTCAGCCGAGGTTAGTCTGCGCTCGCTGAACCCCACTCCGGTGTCCAGTCGGGGCGTCCGCGTCGCCGTTACGGCGAAGGAGTAATGACGATCGCCTCCAGCCGGCCGGCGTCACGCGCAGTCTCGAGGCCTGGCTCGAGACGTTTGTAGACCTGACCGTCGTCGGCATCGCGGCCAGCGGCGAGGAAGCGCTCCAACACCTGGACGCCTGGAAGCCGGACGTCGTCCTCCAGGATCTGCCGATGCCGGGCGTTCTAGACGGCATCGAAACCACGCGCCGGATTCGCGACCGGTGGCCGACCGTCCGCGTTATCGCCCTGACGGCGTCGATTTGACGAGCCGCGGATGATGGGCGTCCTGCGCGCGGGTGCGTCGGGCTATATCCGCAAGAACGCCGAACCGGAGGAGCTTGTCGCGGCCGTGCGAGCCGTCGCGCGTGGCAGGACGTACATCGATCCGGCCATCGCGACGACGCCAGTGGGACCGTCGCCGATCCAAGAGCCGCTGACCCCGCGCGAGGCCGAGGTCCTCCGACACCTCGTCGGTGGACGCTCGAATGCGGACATCGCCGACCTGCTCGGCATCGGCGAAGAGACGATCAAGACGCACGTCAGTCACGTGCTCGCCAAGCTGCACGTCGACAACCGCGCCCAGGCGATCGCGGAAGCTCTCAGGCGCAGGCTCGTTTCGGTCGAGGATTTGGCCTAAGCGCTTCGCGTTCATGCGAACTCGAGACATCCCACAGTCGCTGGCCCGCATAGGCGAACCGTCGCTCGCAGGTCGGCGCTAGCTGTCGTGTCGATAGGCGTCCGGCGCTCCGCATGCCAGATGATGGCTAGACATCGCCGGCATCCTCGGGTGAGCTTGTCGCGAAGGTCCTGACAAACGCCGATCCGACGAGGGACCGGTGCTTTCGGTATTCCTCGGCCCTTGGCGACAAGTCGGGAGTGATTCCTCTCATTCCTATTGACGTGCGACAGGAACGCCGGTAGCTTCTATCGTGTCACGATAGGAGGCGCAACGTGACAGCCAGGAAGGACGTGCCCTCCGGCACCCTTGACATGCTGGTACTGTGTGTCGTCGCGCGGGGACCCGTTCATGGCTGGGGCCTGATGAAGCGTCTTGGCGAGCTCACGGACGATGTCTTCCAGGTAACGCCGGGCGGGCTGTTCCCGGCTTTGCAGCGCCTCGAGGAGTACGGGTGGATCGCCGGCGAGTGGGGCGTGTCCGAGAAAAATCGAAGGGCGCGGTTCTACACCTCACGAAGACCGGGCGGCGGCAGCTGGTGAGGGAAGAGGATCATTGGAAAGCGATCACGACAGCCGTCTCACGAGTGTTGGAGGGCGCATGAATCGCCATGCCTCACGGCTGCTCGCCATGGCCCGACGCTGGCTGGGCGTTGATGCCAGGGACCGGACGCTCGATGCCGAGCTTGAATCATTTCTTCAGCACGAAATGGACGCACGGATCGTCGAGGGCATGACGCCAGGAGAGGCGCGTCGAACGGCACTCGTGTCGATCGGCGGGATCCAGCAAGTGAAGGAGCGGGCCCGGGGCGCGCGTACGGGCGCCTGGCTCGACGCGCTCTGGCGCGACACCAGATACGCGGTGCGGACCCTCCGCCGGTCGCCCGGTTTCGCCGCGACGGCTGTCGTCTCCCTCGCAGTCGGGATTGCCGCCGCGACAGGGCTGTTTAGCATCGTCAATGCGGCATTACTGAATCCTTTCCCCTTCGCCGACATCAATCGGATCGTCAGGCTTGGCATGATCGACAAAGGCCAGCCGCGTGGTCTGTCTGTCACGGCGCGACAGCTCGTCGCCCTTCAACACAGCGAGGTCTTCGACGGCGCCTTCGTCTCGAACACCTGGGAGATGACGCTGACCGGCGAGGCAGAAGCGCGTGTCCACCCAGTCTTTTTCAGCAAACGCGCTGAACGTACTTGGGGTTCCGCCGCTCCTCGGACGAGTCTTCAACGAGGCGGACGGGCCGGCGGGCGAGCAGCCCCAACGGGTCGTCGTGCTCACCTATCGGTTCTGGCAGTCACACTTTGGCGGGCGGCCGGAGGCACTTGGGCAGACCATCTATCTGAACCGCGAACCCTACACCGTGATTGGCGTGCTGCCACGTCAATACTTTTCCGCGGGCCCGGAGATTCTCGTTCCCCTGGATCTGACGTTCGATCCGAACGTCGCACGGCCCGTCCAAGCCCGTCTCAAGCGGGGCGTCAGTGCACGCATGGCCGAACAGCGACTTCAGCCGCTCTTCGACCAGTTCGCCAAGGAGGCCCCGCAACGCTTTCCGAAGGAGGTGCGTCCGCTCGTCCGAAGTCTGGTGCAGACACGATGGGCAGCCGACTTTGTGCCGACCCTCCTCTTGATCTTCGCGGCGTCGATGTTGCTGCTCCTGATCGCATGCGCGAACGTGTCCATCCTGCTCTTGGCGCGCGGGACGTCGCGGGCGCATGAGTTCGCCGTGCGGGCCGCGCTAGGGGCAAGTCGTGGACGGTTGATGAGGCAGCTCCTCGTGGAATCGCTGCTCCTGGCATTCAGCGGCGCCGCACTGGGCGTGGCAGCGGGCTACTGGGGTTTGCCGGCTATGCTCCGACTCTTGCCCCGCAATTCGGTTCCGGTCGAGAACCTCATCGCCATCGCCGCCGTGCCCGTCAGTATGCCGGTCTTGCTCTTCAGTGCGGGCCTGGCGATGGCGTCGGCCCTGATTTCTGGACTGTCACCGGCCTTGTCGTTTTCGCGCCCACGCCTGACGGCGACTGTCCGGACGACCGCCGGCGTCGAAAGCCGGCGAGCGCATCACCTCCTGCTCGCGGCTCAAATCGCGGTGACGGTGCTGCTCCTCGCGGGCACTGGTGCGGCTGTCCGGGTGCTCATCGGTCTGTACCGGACATCGCTTGGCTACGATCCGCACGATGTGATCGTCGCGACGATCAACCTTCCCGAGAACACGTACAGGGAATGGGCCGGCCGCGCCACGTTTTACGAGCGCCTGCGGGATCGCCTGGCAGAGGTGCCCCAGGTCGAGTCGGTCGCGCTCGCCACCTACAGCGGGATACCACCGCAGTCGGGCGAACGGTCGGTGGTCGAAGTTCCCGGCCGGGACACGCCCGGAGACGAAGCACCGATTGTCCAACGGATCAGCGCCGACTACTTTTCGACGATGAAGATCCCGCTCATTCGAGGCCGCGTGTGGTCAGATTCAGAGAGCGGTGGAACGCCCCACGTCGCCGTCGTCAACCAAACGATGGCTCGTGCGTGGTGGCCTGACGAATCCGCGATCGGACGGCGCGTTCGAATGCCCGATTACGTCAAGCCACCCAACCCATTCAGGCTGGCGGCGCCCGGCAGTGACGGCTGGTTCGAAATCGTCGGTGTCGTGGGCGACACACCCAATGTCGGTCTCCATGAGCCGCCGGCGCCGTCGATCTACGTGCCGTACACGCTCATGCTGAGCGATTCCCTGAATGTGATCCTGCGGACGAGTCGCGACCCACTTGCGATGACCCGTTCGATTCGGGAAGCCGTGCGTACCGTCGATCCCAATCAACCCGTAAGCGTCTACACAGCCGAAGGCGCGCTGGCAAACGCGGGCTGGGCCCGTGAGCGGTTTGTGACGTTGCTGTTGCTCGGCTTCGCGATGTGTGCGCTGATGCTCGCAGTCGTCGGGCTCTACAGTGTCGTGTCGTACTCGGTGTCGTGCCGGTTCAAAGAATTTGGCATCCGTATGGCGCTCGGTGCCGGTCGCGGGCGCATCGTCAACGCTGCGGTGCAGCCGGCGGTCCTGGCCATCGTCGCGGGCCTCTTCGCTGGTCTCGCATTGAGCGTGGGGCTTAACAAGGTTGTCGCCCGGTGGTCGATCGGCAATCTGAACGATCCGGTCGTGCTCGTCGCCGTCAGCCTGGTGCTGTTTGTCGCTGACGATGATGTCCGCCGCGATTCCAGCGAACCGCGCTGCCTCGATTCAGCCGGCAGACGCGCTTCGGATCGACTGAACAAAGGCCGGCCGCGCCGAATCGAGGCGACGTGGGAGTGACGATGCGGCGTCAGTTCTGACTAACGCCGTGGCGTTGACCAACGGCTACGGGCGTGACTGCCGTTCCTGCTGCGTCTGAATTCAGGCTCACGCGGCGATGGCCCACACAGTCTACGTTCTCCGAGGAACACCCTTTCTCAAAAACCCGTACCGGTACCAAAATTAGTCCGGGGGACTTCGTTCCGACGGACCCCTTTGTTACGCGGTCACTCGCGGGGACCATTCCAACTTCAATTCCATGGCCACGACGGTATTCACGCTTGTGATATTGGCGATTGCCGCTGCGACCGTGTTACCGCTCGGCGTGATCGGCATCCACGGTGCCCACACGCGGTTCGTGAAAATCGGTGCTCTTCGGATCCGGTCCGCTCGACGCGGTCACGTGCGTCGTCGTTGCGGCGATTATGTGCGGGACCCAGAGACGCAACGGTGAACCTTGACCTTGACGGTGACGTCCGG
>CAWADF010000002.1:0-561878 GCA_963780855.1 uncultured Acidobacteriota bacterium | reverse complement strand
GGTGCGGAAGGGGGGACTCGAACCCCCACTGGATTGCTCCAACAAGCTCCTGAGGCTTGCGCGTCTGCCAATTCCGCCACTTCCGCGTGGGCCGGAACTTTCAATCATAGCAAAAAGGATGGGACGGAAGGATGCGAGCGGCGGGGGCCATCGGGGCATTGGGGCATTGGGGCATTGGGGGTCTGGTGGCTTGCCGTCGCGGTGTCGGTTCGAGCCTTCGTGATTCGATGGGCGGCGGAGTTTGCTCGGACGGGAGCGTGCGGTGCGGAGCGAGGCGCTGAAGATTCGCGTCAGGGCCAGCGCCTCCTCGCGAATGTCCGCGAACGCTCCTAGACCAGCGCCGCCGGCGATAAGGGTACTGAGCCCAGTACACGCATTCGTCTGCCTCTTCGAGAACGTGGCCAATCTTCGCCACGAACTCCCGATGCGATCGCGCGAGGCAGGCGTTTCGGTAGCCGGCCCCGACCGCTGCTCCCGCCCGCGTCAATTGGCTCGCGGCGTTGCGAGTGTCATCGTCGTGAAGGTAGGGCCGACAGGCTTGTCGAGTGGCATGGGCAAACGCCTCGGATCGCTCGCGAAGGTCTTTTGGCGTCATGCGTGGCGGTAGCGCAATCCTCGTGCCACCAATCGGTCCCAAGTCGATGGGCGAGCTTCAGACTCGACGCAGAATCTGCCACCGTCATCTCGAGTTGGCGTGGAACTTCTTTCTAGCCCAATGACCCAATGAGCCAATGACCCAATTCCCCCCCCTCTCCATGTCACAATTCACCCGCCCCGGAGGCACGCGATGCGCACGCCGAAGATCGCCGCTCTCGCCCTGCTCGCCCTCGCCACCACGCTCGCCGCCCAGGACCAGTGGGGCCGCAAGGTCACCGTCCCCAACAAGGTCGCGTTCAAGGCCGTGAGCTTCCAGCTCGAGGACGTCCGCCTGCTCGACGGGCCGTTCAAGGACGCGATGATCCGCGACCAGAACTACCTGCTCAGCCTCGATCCCGATCGGCTGCTGCACATGTTCCGCGTGACCGCGGGGCTGCCCTCGACCGCCGAGCCGCTCGGCGGGTGGGAGAGTCCGACGACCGAGCTGCGCGGGCACACGATGGGCCATTACCTCTCGGCGCTCGCGATCATGTACGCGAGCACGGGCGACCGCCGCTTCAAGGACCGCGGCGACCTGATCGTCGCCGAGCTGGCGAAGGTCCAGGCGGCCGAGTCGGCGACATTCCATCCGGGCTACCTGTCCGCGTTCCCGGAAGAATTCTTCGATCGCCTCGACGCGCGCACGCAGGTGTGGGCGCCGTGGTACACGATTCACAAGATCATGGCCGGCCTGCTCGACACGTACCAGCAGGCGCACAACGCGCAGGCGCTCGACGTGCTGAAGAAGCAGGCGGGCTGGGTGCGCTTCCGCGTCGATCGGCTCACCGAGGCGCAGCAGCAGGCCGACCTGCGCACCGAGTTCGGCGGCATGGGCGAAGTCCTCGCGAATCTCTACGGCGTCACCGGCGACGCCGAGTGGCTGCGCGTGGCGGAGAAGTTCGACGACAAGATGATGTTCGATCCGCTCGCCGAGAATCGCGACCCGCTCGTCGACGCGAATGGCCGCGGCGTGCACGGCAACACGCAGATCCCCAAGATGATCGCCTCGGCGCGCGAGTACGAGCTGACCGCCGATCCGCACTACAAAGCCATTGCCACCAACTTCTGGCACATCGTCGCCGAGAAGCGCTCGTACGTGATTGGCGGCGACACCGACGGCGAGAGCTTCTTTCCGGTGGACACGTTCGATCAGCACCTCGGCACGTCGAGCGCCGAGACGTGCAACACCTACAACATGCTGAAGCTCACGCGGCACCTGTTCTCCTGGGAGCCGACGGCCGAGACGATGGATTTCTACGAGCGGGCGCTGTTCAACCAGATCCTGCCGTCGCAGGACCCGAAGACGGGCGGCGTCATCTACTACACGCCGCTGCGGCCCGGCGCGTTCAAGGTGTTCTCGACGCCCAACGACAACTTCTGGTGCTGCGTCGGCACCGGCATGGAAAACCACGGAAAGTACAACGACACGATCTACTTCCATGACGACTCGTCGCTGTACCTCAACCTGTTCATTCCGTCCGAACTGAATTGGAAGGACAAGGGCCTGACCGTGCGGCAGGAAACGACGTTTCCGACCACGGACACGACGAAGCTGACGTTCACGGTTGCAAAACCCGTGAAGCTCGCGCTGAAGATCCGGCGGCCCGGCTGGGCATCGGCGCTGAAGGTGACGGTGAACGGCAAGCCGCAAGCCGTGACCGCCGACGCGACCGGCTACGCGACGGTGAACGGCGAGTGGAAGACCGGCGACACGGTGACCGTGCAGACGCCGATGACGCTGCACGTCGAGCCGCTGCCGAACTCGAAGCAGTACGCGGCGTTCATGTATGGTCCGGTCGTGCTCGCGGGCGATCTCGGCACGTCCGGCATGGAGGACGCGCGCCGGTACGGGCCGAACGTCCCGCAGGGCAACCTCGTGCCGCCGGCCGCGCACGTCGACATTCCGGTCTTCGTGAGCGCGGACCTGAAGCAGGACCTGTCGAAGATCAAGCCGGTCGCGGGCAAACCGCTGACGTTTGCGGCGCCGACCGGGCTGGCTGAGCCGAAGGCCGTGACGCTCGTGCCGTTCTACACGCTCTTCGAGCCGCGGTACACGATTTACTGGAAGGTGTACCCACCGGCCGAGTGGGCGGCGATGACCAAGGCGGCCAACGACGCGGCCGCGCGGCGCAAGGCGATCGAAGCGAAGACGATCGACTTCGTCGACGTCGGCAGCGACGCGAGCGAAGCCGCGCACGGATTCTCGAGCCAGAGCCTGGGCCGTGGGCGCGGCGGCAACAATCCGCCTGCGCCGCCTGGTCCCGCGCAGGCCACCGAGCTCGACGGCCGCCGCGGCCGGGAAGCGCGCAGCGGCTTCCTGAGCTACACGCTCAAGGTCGCGCCCGACGCCGGCGCCCTCGTCGTGACGTATCGCATCCAGAACGCGGCATTCCCGCGCACGTTCGATGTGCTCGTGGATGGCCAGAAGATCGCGAGCGAGACGCTCTCGTCGCCGACCGGCGAATTCTTCGACAAGGAATACGCGCTGCCCGAGGCGCTCACGCGCGGCAAGTCGCAGGTGACGGTCCGCTTCGAGACGCCCGCGCCGTCACCGCAGGCCGCCGGCGCGCCAGCGGGTGGCGCCGGTCGCGGCGGCCGCGGCGGAGCGGTCGCGACGACGGCGACGATCTTCGACGTGCGCACGGTACGATCGGGCACTGGGCGCTAGGCAATGGGCATCAGGTCGGGCATCTGGCAATGAACACGGGGCATTGGCGTCAAGCACGCAGCACCCAGCGGGTGCCACTTTCCGCGAGGGACGAGCGATGACCATTCGTAGAGCGTCTGTTCTGGTGTGCCTGCTGGCGCTCGTCAGCGCCTCGTCGACCACGCCGCGGGCCGAGATCACGCAGGCGGCGCGGCTGGAGAAGGACTATCCCGTCCAGCCGGTGCCGTTCACGTCCGTGCATCTGAATGACGTCTTCTGGGCGCCGAAAATCGAGACGAATCGCACGGCCACGATCCCGGCCGCGTTCGAGCAGTGCGAGTTGAGCGGGCGCGTGGACAACTTCATCCGCGCGGCGACGGCGCTGCGCGGCGAGCCGCTCGCCAACACCAAGCCGCCGGGCTACCCGTTCGACGACACCGATCTGTACAAAGTGATCGAAGGGGCGTCCTACGCGCTCGCAGTGCATCCCGATCCAAAGCTCGACGCGTACGTGGACAGCCTGATCGCCAAAATCGCCGCGGCGCAGGAGAAAGACGGCTACCTCTACACGACGCGCACGATCAATCCGGCCGCGCCGCATCCGTGGGCCGGCAAGGAGCGCTGGGAGCTCGAGAAAGTCGATAGCCACGAGCTGTACGACATGGGCCACCTCTTCGAGGCGGCGACGGCACACTACTGGGCGACGGGGAAGCGCACGTTCCTCGACGTCGCGGTCAGGGCCGCGGATCTGCTGGTCGCGACGTTCGGCCCGGGCAAGCGCGCGATCTGGCCCGGCCACGAGATCACCGAGATGGGCCTCGTGCGGATGTACCGCGCGACGGACAACGTGCAGTACCTGACGCTCGCCAAGTTCCTGATCGACTCGCGCAAGCCCGACGCCCCGGCCTCGAGCAATCATCCGGCGACCTACAACCAGTCGTTCGAGCCGGTCATCGAGCAGACCGAGGCGGTCGGCCACGCCGTGCGCGCGACGTACCTCTATTCCGGCGTCGCGGACGTCGCCGCGCTCACCGGCGACCCCGCGTACCTCAAGGCCGTCGACGCCATCTGGAGCGACGTCGTCACCAAGAAGCTCTACATCACGGGCGGCATCGGCGCGAGCGGCGCCGGCGAGGCGTTTGGCGGGCCGTACGTGCTGCCGAACATGACCGCCTACTGCGAGACGTGCGCGGCCGTCGGCAACGACTTCTGGAACGAGCGCATGTTCCTGCTGCACGCCGACGCGAAGTACGTGGACGTGATGGAGCGCACGCTCTACAACGGCCTGATCTCCGGCGTGTCGCTCGACGGCAAGACGTTCTTCTATCCCAACCCGCTCGAGTCGAAGGGACAGCACGCGCGGCAGGCGTGGTTCGGCGTTGCGTGCTGTCCGGGCAACATCACGCGCTTCATCGCGTCGGTGCCCGGCTACGTCTACGCGAAGCAGGGACAGGCGATCTTCGTGAACCTGTTCGCCGGCGGGTCCGCGGACATCGAGCTGGACGGCGGCCGCAAGGTCAAGCTGACGCAGGTCACGCGGTACCCGTGGGACGGCGCGGTGAAGATGACCGTCGCGCCGGCCGCGCGCGGCCAGTTCACGATCAACGTCCGCATCCCCGGGTGGGCGCGCAACGAGCCGGTGCCCGGCGATCTCTATCGCTATCTCGATCCGGCCGGGGCGGCGCCGACGATCAAAGTCAACGGCCAACCGGTCGCGCTGACCGTCGTCAAGGGCTACGTGTCCATCAACCGCACGTGGCAGGCCGGCGACGTCATCGATCTCAATCTGCCGATGCCCGTCCGGCGCATCGTCGCCAACGACCAGGTTGCGGCCGATCGCGGGCGCGTCGCGATTCAGCGCGGGCCGATCGTCTATGCGGCCGAATGGCCGGACAACCCCGATGGCCACGTCAGGAATCTCGTCGTCGAGGACGCGACGCCGCTCACGACTGAGTTTCAGCCCGCGCTGCTCGGCGGCGTGAACGTCGTCCGCGGCACATCGACATCGCTCTCGTACGACGCGGTCGGCAAGGTCGTCGCGAAGAAGCGAGCCGTTCACGGCGATTCCCTACTACGCGTGGGCCAATCGCGGCCGGGGCGAGATGATGATCTGGATGCCGCGCACGGAGGCCGGCGCGACGCCGCGGCCGTTCCCGACGCTGGCGATGAGCAGCACGGTCTCGGTCTCGCGCAAGAGCCATCTGAGCGAGACGATGATCAACGACGGCGAGGAGCCGACGCGGTCGTCTGCCGGCGGATCGTCGTTCGACTGGTGGCCGACGAAGGGCACGACCGAGTGGCTGCAGTACGACCTCCCGCAGGCGACGGCGGTGTCCGAGGTCCAGGTCTACTGGTTCGACGACACCGGCCGCGGGGAGGTGCGGGTACCCGCGTCGTGGCGCGTGCTCTACAAGGACGGCAACGACTGGAAGCCCGTCCAGGCCTCGGGTGCCTACGGCGTCGCGATCAACAAGTACAACGTCGTCGCGTTTGCACCGGTGACCACCACTGCACTCCGGCTGGAGGTGACCATGCAGAAAACGTGGTCGGCCGGCGTGCAGGAATGGAAGGTCAAGTAGGCGCGGCGGCGTGAGCGACAAGGGCGTTCTGCTCGTCACCGGCGGCGGCCGCGGCATCGGCGCGGCGATCTCGAAATTGGGCGCCGAGCGCGGCTACGCCGTGTGCGTCAACTACGAGCGCCACCGCGACGCCGCCGAGGCCGTCGTCAAGGCGATCACCTCGACCGGCGGCCGAGCGCTGGCGGTGCGCGCCGACGTCGCCTCGGATGCCGATGTGCTTCGTCTCTTTCACGAGAGCGACTCGCATCTCGGTCCACTCGCCGCGCTGGTCAACAACGCGGGCATCGTCGAGCCGCAGAGCCGGCTGGAGATCATGACGGCCGAGCGCATCAGCCGCATGTTCGCCGTCAACGTCGTCGGGTCGATGCTGTGCGCGCGCGAGGCCGTGCGGCGCATGTCCACGCAGAACGGCGGGCGGGGCGGCGGGATCGTCAACGTGTCCTCGATCGCCGCCCGTCTCGGATCGGCCGGTGAGTACGTCGACTACGCGGCGTCGAAGGGCGCCATCGACACGTTCACGCTCGGTCTGGCCCGCGAGGTGGCGGCCGAGGGGATCCGCGTCAACGCCGTGCGGCCCGGTTTCACCTACACCGAGATTCACGCGCGCGGCGGTGAGCCCAATCGCGTTGACCGGCTCGGTCCGACGGTGCCGCTCGGGCGCGGCGGCCAGCCGCTCGAGGTGGCCCGCGCCATTCTCTGGCTGCTCTCCGACGAGGCGTCCTACGTGACCGGCGCGATCCTGGACGTCGGCGGCGGGAAGTAGCGGGCCCCGGAGGTACGATGGGCGGTATGCGCCTGACGATGACGATCGCGTGGCTGGTGCCGGCACTTGCCGCGCTGGCGTCGTGCGTGGCCCACGCGCCGGGCAGTTCCAGGACGGCGCTTCGGACCTTCCTGGACGACGACTGGCAGTACCTGGATGGCGCAGTACCCGGAGACGGCGACGGCACTCGGGTTTCCGGGACAGAACGCGCGCTGGACCGATTATGCCGAGGGGCCCATTGGCGCGCGGGCGGAGCACCTGCGGCGCAGCGTCGATCGCCTGAAGGCGATCGATCGGGCGGGTCTCGAGGCGCCGGACCAGCTCGACTACGACTTGTATCTCGAGATGCTCCAATCGGCGGTGACAGGACTCGACTTCGGCAACGACGCGCTCCCGCTGCGGCAGGTGATTCCGCACAACCTGTACATGCCGGTCAACCAGCTCGAGGGCTTCCTTCAGGACGTCCCGCGTACGATCGCCATGATGCCGACGGCGACCGTCGGCGACTACGAGGACATCCTCAAGCGTCTGAACGCGCTTCCCGATTTGGCCGCGCAGACGATGGCGCTGATGCGGAAGGGCATCGAGAAGCAGATGACGCCGCCGTCGATCACGATGCGCGACGTGCCGGACCAGGCGGCAGCTCAGATCGTCGACGATCCCATGGCGAGCCCGCTGCTCGCGGCCTTCAAGAGCTTTCCTCCGAGCCTCAGCGCGGCGGACCGTACGCGCCTCACGCAGGCGGCGCAGGCGGCCTATCGCGAGAAGGTCGGGCCGATCTTCAGGAGCTTCCGCGAGTTTCTCGTCACGGAGTACCTGCCGGCGTGTCGCGACTCGATTGGCGTGGACGCGATGCCGAACGGTGACGCGATGTACGCGTTCAACGTCCGCTGGCACACGACAACGGGAAAGACGCCGAAGGAGATCCACGAGATCGGGCTCGCGGAGGTGAAACGGATTCGCGCCGAGATGGACGCCGTGATCGCCTCGTCCGGCTTCAAGGGCAGCTTCGACGACTTCAAGACGTTCCTGCGCACCAACCCGCAGTTCTTCTTCAAGGACGCCGCGTCGCTGGTCGCCGGCTATCGCGACATCGCCAAGCGCGCCGATCCGCAGCTCGCGCACTTGTTCGGCACCTTGCCGCGAACACCGTACGGCGTGATTCCGGTGCCCGACGCGATCGCGCCGTCGCAGACGACGGGCTACTACGACCCGGGGGCGCTGTCCGCGGGCCGACCCGGGTACATGAACGTGAACACGTACAAGCTCGACATGCGGCCGAAGTGGGAGATGGAAGCGCTGACGCTGCATGAGGCGGTGCCCGGGCATCACCTGCAGATCTCGCTCGCACAGGAGATCCCGGATCTCCCCGATTTCCGCAAGAACACGAGCTACACGGCGTTCGTCGAAGGCTGGGGGCTGTACTCGGAGAGCCTCGGCCCCGAGATGGGCTTCTACCAGGACCCGTACTCGAAGTTCGGACAGCTGACGTACGAGATGTGGCGGGCCGTCCGGCTCGTCGTCGATACGGGACTGCACTCGATGGGATGGACGCGGCAGCAAGCGATTGACTACTTCCTCGCGAACACGCCCAAGACGCTGCAGGACATCACCGTCGAGGTCGATCGTTACATCGTGTGGCCGGGCCAGGCGCTCGGGTACAAGATGGGGCAGCTCAAGATTCGCGAGCTGCGCACGAAGGCCGAGCAGCAACTGGGCGCGTCGTTCGACATCCGCGCGTTCCACGACCTCGTGCTCGGCCAGGGCGCGATTCCGATGGACGTGCTCGAAAATCGCGTCAACGCGTGGATCGCGGCGAAGCCGCAGGGCCGATAAGACTCTCGTTAGACTGGCAGGGATGCGACGCTCCGCTCCTGCGGGATCGTCCGGCATGGCGCCCGTGAAGTCTCGCGCGGCCGAGCGCGCGTCCACACTCGGCCTTCGGCAGGTGGCCGATCAAATGTTTTCGCGCGCCTCCGGCGCGCGGCTGCGCGAAGGCAACGGCATTCGGCTCCTGAAGAACGCCGTCGAGAACTACCCGGCCTGGCTCGAAGCCATCACGTCGGCACGACACACGATCCACGTCGAGATGTACATCATCCATGATGATGATCAGGGCGCGCTCTTCGCCGACGCGCTCATCGCCAAGGCGCGCGAAGGCGTTCGCGTGCGCCTGCTGTACGACTGGCTGGGCGGCTGGGGGAACACGTCGCGCAGGTTCTGGAACCGACTCCGCGCCGGCGGCGTGGACGTGCGCTGTTTCAATCCTCCACGCTTCGACAGCCCGCTTGGCTGGATCAATCGCGATCACCGCAAGGTGATCAGCATCGATCGCCGCGTGGCGTTCGTCACCGGGTTGTGCATCGGCCGCATGTGGGTCGGCGATCCGGCGCACGGGCAGGATCCCTGGCGCGATACCGGCGTGGAAGTGCGCGGCCCGGCGGTGGCCGACATCGAGGACGCGTTCGCTGAAGCCTGGGCCGCCGCCGGCGAGCCGCTTGCCCCAGAAGACGCGGTGCCCGGGGAGACGAACGATGGGATCCCGCTGGCCGGCACCGGAGGGCTGACGGTCGCGATGCGCGTGGTCGCCACGTTGCCCAATACCGGCGGGCTGTTTCGCGTCGATCAGCTCGTCGCCTCGCTCGCGCGACGCACGCTCTGGCTCACCGACGCCTACTACGCCGGCACGACGCCGTACGTCCAGGCGCTGCGCGCCGCGGCGGGCGACGGCGTGGACGTACGGCTGCTCGTGCCCGGGGCGAGCGACGTGCCGATCGTGAGCCCCTTCTCGCGCGCCGGGTACCGGCCGCTGCTCGAAGCGGGCATCCGGGTGTTCGAGTGGAACGGCTCGATGCTGCACGCCAAAACCGCGGTCGCCGACGGCATGTGGGCGCGGGTCGGCTCGACGAACTTGAATCTGACGAGTTGGATCGGCAACCGCGAGCTCGACGTCGTCGTCGAGGATGCGGCGTTCGCGAGGCAGATGGAAGAGATGTACCTCGAGGACCTCGGCCACGCGACGGAGATCGTGCTCGACCCCCGCAATCGGGTGCGGCGGCCGCGTGGAGGCCAGCGCGAGCGCGCGCGGACTTCTGGCGGCGGCAGCGGGGGGCGGGCGATGGCCGGTGCCATGCGCATCGGCAGCACCGTCTCGGCTGCCGTAACCAACCGGCGCCTGCTCGAACCGGTCGAAGCGTACATCGCGCTCGCCGCCGGCGCCGCGCTCACGGGCTTCGGGGCGCTGGCCTTCGTGTTTCCGCGGGGATTCGGGTACGCCTGCGCCGCGCTGGCTGCCTGGCCGGCCGTAGCGCTGCTTGTTCGAGGGGCCGCGCTGCTCCGCGAACGCCGGCGCGAGCGGTCGGCGCGTTTGCCGTGAACGGTCACGAAGCGCATGGTGGTGCCGTCGGGCAAGCGCAAGCCGTGAAGGCCGGCCTGATATAGTCAGTCGGATGAAGCGTTTCGCGCCGCTCGCGCTGTGTGCCGCGCTGTTCTGGACTGTCGGGTGCTCGTCGAAACCCGGCAATCCGAAGGTGCCCGCGGGCGCCAAGAGTTCCGGCGGCCTGCACGCCGTGATCGAAACGGACAGGGGCCCGATCGAGATCGAGTTCTTCGCGCGCGAATCGCCGAAGGCAGTCGAAAACTTCCGCTTGCTCGCCGAGCACGGCTACTACGACGGCCTCACCTTCCATCGCATCGTCAAGGGCTTCATGATCCAGGGCGGCGATCCCGCCGGGGACGGCACGGGCGGGGAGAGCGCGTGGGGCGGGGAGTTCGACGACGAGATCGATCCGAACTCGGATCTCTACCAGAGCGGGTACCACCGCGGCTTGCTCGCGATGGCCAACCACGGTCCGAACACGAACGGCAGTCAGTTTTTCATCATGCACCAGGACTATCGGCTCGCGCCGAACTACGTGATTTTCGCGCGTGTGACGAGGGGCCTGGAGGTCGTCGACGCGCTGGCCGACACGGCGACGACGATGGGCGCGGATGGCAACATGAGCCGGCCGACCACGCCGCCGGTGATGAAGACGATTCGGATTCTGCCGTAAGACGTTCCGCTTCGGCGTGTCTCAGCCCTTGATGGGGCCCGGCGTTTTCGGTCCCGGCCCAGGGCGGCCGGCGATTGTTCGCTCGGATGCAGCGAGCAAGTACGCCACGAGGCCGGCAACGCCGATGTAGCACGAAACGCAGGCCACCTGTTCCCAAGTCACCAGCCCGCTTCGGGCCACGAGCGTCGAGTACCAGAACGCCGCGCCAATCGCCATGACAAGTGCCATCACGCTCGCGGCGATCCGAAATACCCGTTGACTGAACGCGATGGCCATGCCGACCAGCATGGCAACGGGGGCCAGGAGGAGGCAGAGGGTCTCGAACCCGGCCGGCGGTCTGAAGGCATCGAACTTGATGGTTAGACCGCCGCTGAGCGCCAGGTTGATCGTGCCGAGCGCCACCTTCCAGTTTCCGGTCAACTCGCCGCTCTCGTCGCTCATCGCGCCGCCCCGCCACGGCCTACGGGCACGAACACGCCGACTGCGAAGGCGACGATTCCCGTGCGGTCGGGGTCGTATGCGGCCAGGAAGATCCGGCGCGGCGCCCAGCCGCTTCCGCTCAGCCTGACGCTTAACTTTGGTGCGGCGCCGGCCCCGGCCGCGATTGGCGCAATCTGCAGCACGCCGGTCGTGCCGAGCCGCTGCCGCGCGATGTTGCCGAACGTGCCATCGGCGAGCGCGATCTGGGCGGCATCGATCGTTCCAATGACGCGCCAGCCCGACGCCGCGAGTTGTGCGTTGTCGCGCAGCAACGCGCCGAGCGCAAGTGGGACGGCAACAATCTGGTTGCTTGGGGCTTCCAGCGAGAAACTGGCGGCGCCACCCTCGAGGTCGGACGTCACCGCAAAGCGCATCGCAACCGCGCCATCGGGACGCTGACGGTAAAACGAAGATTCAAGGTGATCCGAGGTCGGCGTGGTGCCCGGCTGGATGAACACGTCGGCAAGGCCGGGGTACTGAAGCAGGACGCCATACTTGACGTCTGAAGGGACCGCCGTCGCATTGATCAGCTGACTCCCCGAGTTGGCACCCTTCTGTGTCTCATGGGGCAGAATCTGCGAGCGCCCGGCGCAGTAGATCCCTCCACGCTCCCAGTCGATCGCGAGTGGCGTGTTCGATCGATTCTCGACGCTGTTTGTGACGACGGACACACCAGCGGTCATCGGCGCGATGGCGGATCGCGCGACGAAATCCGCACCGGCCGCCGCATTGGCTATGGGCGTTTCGCGCTGCTGGCTTTGGGCCCTCGCCATTTCGCCGACGACACCTGGCGCCACCACGAGCGCCAGCACGCCGGCACATACCCGGAGGACCCGCGCCCACCGTCTCGGCATGTTCCGGATTATGCAGCAACGCGGGCCGTGGTGTCCCTCACAGGTCGACGTATGTTACACTTCCCTAGACGTGACAGGGAGAAGTGCAGCCCGTGGCCATTGGCGCTGCTGATCTGCTGCAGGGCACCCTGCAGGTGCTTATCCTCCACGCGCTTCACGTCGAGCCGACGCACGGCTACGGCATCGCCCGCTGGATCGAGCAGGCGACCGACGACGTGCTGCGCGTGGAGGAAGGATCGCTATATCCGGCCCTGCGCCGCCTCGAAGACAAGGGCTTCGTCCGATCCGAGTGGGGGACCTCGGAGAACAACCGCCGCGCGCGCTTCTACGAGCTGACCGCGGCCGGTCGTGCGCATCTGCGCGCCGAATCCACGGCATGGACGAAGTACTCCGGCGCCGTCACCCGCGCGCTCCGCGCCGGCGCCTCTCCGAAGGTGTGACGTGGGTTCGAGATGGTGGCGTCGTCACTCACCATCCGTGGCGGACGTCCGCGACGAGGTCGACGAAGAGCTTCGCTTTCACCTCGACGCTCGCGTCGCCGAGTACCAGGCGCAAGGGCACTCGCCGGGCGACGCCGAACGTCTGGCGCGAGATTGTTTCGGCGACGCCGACCGGTTGCGACGAGCGCTGACGCGTCACGACCTCGGCCGCCTCCGCGACAGCCACCGGAGGGAATCGATGGGCAATGTCCTGCAGGACGTGCGATTCGCGGTTCGGGCGCTCGGACGGTCGCCCGGATTCACGCTCACGGTGCTGGCGACCTTGATGCTCGGGCTAGGCGCGAACACCGCGATCTTCTCTGTGGTCTCGCGAACGCTTCTGGACCCGCTGCCGTACCGGGACGCCGGCCGGCTCGTGCTCCTGTACCTCGATCACGCCCGAGCGGCCCGCCGATCGCGGGTTCGTCTCACCGCGGACGGTGGCGACCCTCCAGCAATCGAGCCGCACGCTCGCCGATGTCGACGCATTCGGACTCTACGCGGGCGTCACCTATGCCGGCGATCGGGAAACGCGCGCCTGGCCCTCTGTGACCGTCGGGCCGGGATTCTTCCGCGCGCTCGGGGCCGTGCCGGCCGTCGGCCGGTTGATCGACGAGCGGGACATGGCGCCGGACGCACCGGCGGCGGTCGTGATCAGCTACGCGATCTGGCAGGAGGAATTTGGCGGCGACCCGGCCGTCGTCGGACGCGTCCTCCGGCTCAACGACACGCCGCACGTCGTCGCCGGCGTCACCGCGCGCGAGTTCGTCTCGCCGGCGCGCGCGCCGCAGCTGTGGATGCCGCTCGATCTTCAGCGGATCAACGACGCGCGCGCCCTGGACCGCCGGATGCTGCAGGCGGTTGGCCGTCTGGCGCCGGGCGCCACAGTGGCGCAGGCCAATGCCGAGCTTGCCGCGCTCGTGCCACCTGGCGAGGCGCCGGAGTCGGGGGCGGCGTCTTCGCGCTGGGTCGTCACGGCGGTGCCCGTTCGCGACGCGATTGTCGGCGACGTGCGGCCGGTCCTCCTCGTCGTGATGGGCGCGGCGATCCTCGTGCTGGCGCTCGTCGGCGTCAACGTGGCCGGGTTGAACCTGACCCGGGCGATGTCGCGGCGGCGATTGGTGGCCGTGCGTACCGCGCTCGGCGCGACGCGCTGGCAGGCGGTCCGTCCGCTCGTCGCCGAGGCGATCGTGCTCTCCGTTGCCGGCGGGATGTTGGGATTGCTGATGGCCGTGTGGGGGCAGGACGCGCTCGTCGCGCTCGGTGGGCGGGTGTTGCCACGCACGGGGCCGCCGCCGGCTATCGACGGCACTGTACTGATGTTCGCCGCGCTCACAGCGCTTGCGACTGCCTGCGTTGTCGGCGTCGTGCCGGCACTCGTCGCCGCGCGCGGCAATCTCTCCGAGGCCCTTACTGCGTCGGGCAGGGGATTGGCCGGCGGCCACGTGCGCGCCGGGCGGCTGCTCGTCGCAGGCCAGATGGCGCTCGCGGTCCTGCTGCTCGTCGGCGCCGGCTTGCTCGGACGCGCGCTGTTCTCGCTCGAACGCGCGGACGTCGGCTACAGCAGCGATCGGCACGTGCTGTCGTTCATCGTCAGCCTGCCCTCGCGCGCGTACCCGGATCCGCCGGCCCGCGCGCAGTTCTTCGCCGCGTGGCTCGAGCACCTCCGCGCGGTGCCGGGGGTACGCGACGCGGGAATGATCTCCGTCTCGCCCTGGAACGGGTGGAATCACGCGTCGATCAAGCTCGACGGCCAGTCCGGCGGCGGAACCGTGCCGCTCACGCGGGTGTCGGACGGCTACTTCCAGGCTGTGGGCACACCGGTGCTTGCCGGCCGGACGTTCACCGCCGCGGACCGCGAAGGCACCGAACCGGTCGCCGTCGTGAGCGAGCGTCTGGCCCGGCAGTGGTGGCCGAACGACAATCCTCTCGGGAAGCGCCTGCAAGTGGCCGACACGGACGGCGTCTGGCGCACCGTGATTGGCGTCGTCGGCGACGTGCGAGAGACCCCGTCCGGAGAGTACGAGCCCGGCGTGTACCTGTCGTCGTGGCAGGCGCCGGTGGGCGGGTACGAAATCCTCGTGCGATTGGACAGCGACGCGTCGGAGCTGCTGCGATCGATTCGTCGGGAGCTTCGCGCCGTGGACAGCTCGGTGCCCGTCGTCGAGCCTCGGACGATGGCGGAGGTCGTGAGCTCCTCGCTCGCCGGCCAGCGCCTGCCGACGTTCTTCACGTCGGCGTTTGCGCTGCTGGCGGCTGTTCTGGCCGTCGTGGGGATGTACGGGGTGATGGCGTATGCCGTGGCGCTGCGAACGCGCGAGTTCGCGATTCGCGCGGCGCTCGGTGGCAGTCGGGGGACGATCACGAAGCTCGTCCTGGTCGAAGGCTTGAGCACCGCGGTGGCCGGCACGCTCGCCGGCGCGCTGGCCGCAATGGCGGGCGCCGGCATTCTCGGCCGGCTGTTGTACGGCGTCTCCGCGCGCGATCCGATCACATTCGCGGGCGCCGCGGGCCTTCTTCTGGCCGCGAGCGCAATCGCGTGCCTCGTGCCGGCTCACCGCGCCACGCGCGTCAGTCCCGTCGACGCACTGCGTTCGGACTGACGCCTGGACTTTGGACCCTGGACCCCGGACCCCGGACTCTGGACCGTGGACCCCGGAGCTTGGACGATGTCCACGCCAAACCCCTTGCTGAGCGCCTGCGGGCCAAGCTTGATATGCAGCACACCGCGGCGATCGGCGGCGTCGAAGTACCAGCCTTCCTTCGCGGCTTCGAAATCCGCCTTCAGCTTGGCGAGCGCCTGACGCCCCTGCGCGCGTCTGCGGAATCTCGGCGAGCGTGCGGCCGCCGACGGTCACCTTCGCCGGCTTGTGCGGCACGTGCACGTCGAGCAGATACGCCCGGCTGCCCGGCATGCCGTCGTACTGGCCGTCGGCTGGCGACACCGTGACGCCGATCGAGTCGCCGGCCGTGTCGGGAGTTGCCGGCGCGTCCACGCTCGATCTTCGTCCGCGCGAACGCGCCCGTCCGGTACTTCTGCGTCGTGCCGTCGTCTTCGTAGAGCGAGAACGACGTCTTGCCGGACGGATAGATGTCGAGCGTCACCGGGTCGGCCGGTTTCTGTCCGTCGTAGAGCATCTCCGGGTACATCGGGATGATGGCGCCGGCCCTGACGAAGAGCGGCAGCTTCTCGAGCGGCGCCGGCGTAGCCGTTGAGCGTCGTCGGGCCGTTGAACTCGGTGCCGTCCCAGTAGTCGATCCAGCGGCCGGCGGGGAGGTAGATGTCGTTGCGGATGGGCGCGTCCTCGTAGACGGGCGCGACGAGCAGCGACTCGCCGGACATGAACTGATACTGCGTGCGCTTCGACCACGTCGCCGGGTCGTCCGGGAACTCCAGGACCATCGCGCGCACGGTCGGGACGCCCGTGTCGTAGGCCTCGCGCGAGTACGTGTAGAGGTACGGCGTCAGCCGCTGCTTGAGCTTGAGGTACTTGCGGTTGATCGACGTGTACGGCTCGCCGAAGATCCACGGCTGCTTCATCAGGTTGGTCTGCTTGGACCAGCCGCTGATGATCATCCACGCCGGGCGTGAAGCGCCTTCCACTGCAGGTCGCGCACCTGCGTCTGCGCGCTGCCGCCGAAGATGCCGTCCACGTCGCCGGTTGCGGCGTTGTAGCCCGAGAGCCCGGCGCCGATGCACGGTCGGAATGTGGAAGCGGATGTACTCCCAGTTGCCCGACTGGTCGCCGGACCAGATCGTCGCGTAGCGCTGGCCGCCGGCCCACGCGCAGGTCGTCCAGACGAAGCCGCGCGCGTCGGCGTTCTTCTCGATGCCTTCGTAGGCGTCGCGCATGCCGTTCAGCGCGAACTGGTAGCCGCGGCCGACCCACGCGACGTCGAGCTTCATCACGCGCGAGCCGTAATCGCGCACTTCGGTCGCGATGCGCTCGAGGCCGTTCTCGGTCCACAGGCCGGTGTGGAAGCCGAGCGTGCGCCAGCGCCTGGATCGTCTCGGGCAGATCGGTGTAGCCGCAGCCGTAGCCGTCGTTCGGCATGATCCACCGATCCGGGCATGTCGTTGGCGCGGTACTTCTCGGCGACCTTCGTCGACGACGTCGATCGTCTTGCCGGTCTTGTTGTAGCAGTCGGAGTCGCCGAAGCCGAGGCCCCAGCGCGGCATCATGAACGGCCGGCCCGTGACGAGCGTGTAGCCGTCGAGGATCTGCTTGAGCGACGGCCCGTAGAAGTAGTACGCGTCGAAGCGCGATTCGTCGTGCGAGAGCGCGAGCGGCGAGAGGAAATCGTAGCGGCCGGGCGCCATCGTGTTGCGGAAGACGCCGTAGCCGGCCGTGCTCATGTAGAACGGCGCGGGATTGGGCGTCGCGCCGTCGTTCCAGCCGCGCGTGTTGAGCCGGATGTTCACCGACGTGTCGCGGTGCGAGAAGTAGCCGTTCTGCATCCCGCCGCCGTAGAAGTTCTCGTTGTCGCCGCGCTTGAGCGTCTGCACGGTGGACGGGCCGTAGGTGAGCGGCTTCGTCTCCTGCCAGATGACGGTCGTGTTCGTCTTGTCGAACATCGCGAAGCGGAGCGGCCGCTTGTAGACGCGCAGCACGAGCGCGCCGGCTGTCGACGCGATAGTAGTCGCCGGCGTCGCGCGAGGCGACGGCGATCGGCGCGCCCTTGCACACGACCATCTGCGCGTCGGCCGGGTTCGGCTGCGCCTCGGTGAACTGCCCGTCCGGGCCGAGCCAGAGTCGGAAGATGTCGTCGCGATAGAAGATGATGCGGACCTGATCCTGGCCCGGCGCTGACGGTGATGACGTTGTCCTTCGACGTCGAACGCCGTCACGTCGCCGAGCGTGATGCTGCGCCCGCGCGGCGCCTGCGCGCCGCCACCGCGGCCCTGCGGCGAGGCGAGGAGCGTCGCGCCGACGGTCGAGACCAGCGCGAGGCCCGCGGCGGCGATCCCCCCGAAACGAAGGCGTCGGCGATCCATCAGTTCACCTGGGCGATGCACTCGACCTCGACGTGCGCGTTGAGCGCGAGGCCGTTCGCGCCGAACGCCGCGCGTGCGGGCTTCGGGCCGGGAAAGTACGTCGCGTAGATCTCGTTGAACTTCGGCCAGTCCTTCATGTCCGCGAGCATCGCCGTGCACTTGACGACGCGGCTCATCGTCGATCCGCCTTTCTCGACGATCGCCTTGATGTTGTCGAGCGCCTGCTTGGCTTCCGGCTCGATACCGCCGGGGACGAGCACCGCCGCGCCGTTCTCGACGCGCGAGCCGATCTGGCCCGAGACGAAGAGCAGGTTGCCGGTCCGCACCGCGGAGGAAAACGGATACGGCCAGGGCTCGACCATGTTGATGAACTGCGGATTCTGGCGGGCTTGCGCCGCCGATGGCGCGCCCACAGACGCGCTCCACGCGGCGAGGACCGCGCACGCCGTCGCCAGCCAGGTTTCGCGCAACAGGGATCTCATCGCTCGCTCCTTCTCTGGGTGCGCGAGAGCGCACATACCGCACTGGTCACAAGGCCAATCAGGATCGATCGCAGGCGCACAATGGCGGGCAGAATAGCACGCGGACTCGCGGATCTTTGAACGTCCTTCTCTCAGCCGGCCCCCTGGGCCGCAAAACCGTGCGTGGGCGGGACAGATCTCCGCTATACTGGAATTCACGCGTGCGGCCGTCAAAGTCTGCCGCGCGTCCGTTTCGTCTTTCCATAACAACCTTCTGATCGAGCCGGGAAGAGGTTGACTGCAACGACGGCAGCGCCGTGGGCGCTGGCCGTCTGAGAGTGTGTGTGTGAAGATGCCGATCTTGCATGAGTGGGACGCCAACGAGCCGCTGCGCACGGTCTTGATTGGTCGGGTGACGTACGAAGACATGATTGTGCACATTGACGCGGTGGCGCGCGCCGGCGCGTTCGCGCGGCCGGAGATTATCGACGCGCGTCGGGTCGAAGGGCCGCCGCCTTCGCTTTCCGAGCTGCGGCGCCTGGCGGCGCATGCCCGCGACGTGATGGGCGAGGCGCCCGCGCCGCGCGCGATTGTCATCAACGGCAGCGCGGTGAACGCGCTCGTCGCCGAGCTGTTCAGCGTGTTCATGGCCGGGCCGATGGAAATGCACGTCTCCCGGAGCGAGGTGGAGGCGCTGCGCTGGCTCCGCGAGCGGTCGGCCGCGTCGGCCGAGCCGGTCGGCAACGGCGCGCTCGCCTGATCGCCTCAGACGAAACGCGGTAGACTCTGGGCCGCGACGCGCAAGCGTCGGTCCGGCATGACCAGAGGCGCCGCTTCCTCCGCACAACTGCGCACGCTGACACTGGCGCTCGTCTGGCTGGCCAGCGCGAGCACATTCACCCAGGCGCCGGCGGTCAACGTGCTGCCGTCGCTGATGCCGATCCCGGCTCTCGTCCGCGCCGGGGCCGGCCGCGTCGCGATCGACGCGTCGATGCGCGTCGCTCTGACGGGCGCCACCGACGATCGGCTCCGCGCCGCCGTCGATCGCCTGATCGTCCGCCTCCAGGGACGGACCGGCTTCGTGCTGAATCGCGATTCTGGCGGCCTCGGCGGCGGACGCGACGCTCGTCGTCACCTCTGAGAAACCGGGCCCAGCCCTGCCGGCTCTGGGCGAAGACGAGTCGTACACCATCGACGTCTCCCGGCAGGTCACGCTCACATCGCCGACGACCGTCGGCGCGCTTCGCGGACTCGAGACCGTCGCTCCAGCTGCTGCTCCGGCGATCGTAGCGGGTCCTTCATTCCCGCCGTCCACATCGAAGATCGGCCGCGCTTTCCCTGGCGCGGGTTGCTCATCGACGTCGGCCGTCATTTCGAGCCCGTCGACGTCATCAAGCGGAATCTCGACGCGATGGCCGCGGTCAAGCTCAACGTGCTGCACTGGCACCTGAGCGAGGACCAGGGGTTCCGCGTGGAGAGCCGCAAGTATCCGAAGCTGCACGAGCTGGGATCCGACGGCCTGTACTACACGCAGGACCAGATCCGCGACGTCGTCGAATACGCGAGGATGCGCGCGATCCGCGTCGTGCCGGAATTCGACATGCCCGGGCACGTGATGAGCTGGGTCGTCGGCTACCCGGAGCTGGCCAGCGCGCCCGGGCCGTTCGCGATCGCCCGCAAGCCCGGCGTCTTCGACGCCGTCTTCGATCCCACGCGCTCGGAGACCTACAAGTTCATCGACAGCTTCGTGGGCGAGATCTCGCGCCTGTTTCCGGACGCCTACTGGCACGTCGGCGGCGATGAGAACAACGGCAAGGAGTGGAAGGCCAACCCGAAGATTCAGGCGTTCATGCAGAAGCACGGCATCGCCGACGTTGCCGCGCTGCAGACCTACTTCAACCAGCAGCTCGTCGGCATCCTCCGCAAGCATGGCAAGCGGATGATGGGGTGGGACGAGATCCTGCAGCCGGGCCTGCCGAAGGAAGCCGTGATCCAGTCCTGGCGCGGTCAGCGCTCGATGGTCGAGGCCGCGAAGCAGGGCTACGACAGCGTGCTCTCCGCCGGCTACTACATCGATCTGCTGAATACGGCCGCGTCACACTACGCGGTCGATCCGCTGCCGGCGACGAGCGAGCTGTCGCCGGCCGAGGCCGCGCACGTGCTCGGCGGGGAAGCGACGATGTGGGGCGAGTGGGTCGGGCCGGAGACGATCGATTCGCGGATCTGGCCGCGCACGGCGGCGATCGCCGAGCGATTCTGGTCGCCGCGCGAGGTCGCGGACGTGGACGACATGTACCGGCGGCTCCGCGTCGTGAGCGTCCAGCTCGAGGAGCTCGGGCTCACGCACCTGCGCAACCGCGACGTCCTGCTGCGGCGGCTGGCCGCGCGCGATGACGTCCACGCGCTCGAGGTGCTCGCCGACGTCGTCGAGCCGGTCAAGGGCTACCAGCGCGGCGCGCAGCAGCCGGCGATGACGATGACCGGTCCGCTGACGCACCTGGTGGACGCGGTCAGCACCGACAGCGCGGAGGCGCGCGCGGTGAGCAAGAGCGTGGACGCGGTGCTGTCCGACATCCCGCGGTTTGCGATCGGCCGTGAGGATCTGCAGGCGCGCTTTGCTGCCTGGCGCGACGCCCACGCGGACGTGATCGGCGTCATCGACGGCGCGCCGGCGCTGTCCGAAGCCAGGCCGCTGGCGGACGATCTCGCCCAGCTGGGCACGGTCGGCCTGGACGCGCTGGCGTGCCTCGCGCGCGGCATCGTGCCGGACACCGCCTGGCGTGACGCGCGGCTCGCGGCGCTCGCCCAGGTCGCGCGTCCCAAGGCCGCGCTCGAATTCCCGTTCGTCCCCGCCATGCGCGAGCTGGTCGTCGCAGCCGCCGAACAGAGACAGTTGCAGACGCTCTCGCCTGCCGACTGGCGCGCCCGCGTGAAGGCGATTGCCAATCCGCCAAGACGAGGACGATAGACAGGTACGTCGGGTACGTCGGGTACGCGGGTACGCGGGTACGCGGGTACGTCGGGTCCGAGGAACGCGCTGACGTTCGTCAACTTGATTAGGTTGTTGACGGTTACGCGGGTACGTCGGGCCCGAGGAACCAACTGACGCGCGTCAACGTTTTCAGTTCAAAGACTCTTACACAGCGCGTCCGTCTCGTCGTCGGGAGGCGCCCGGGCGTGGAGGAACGTGGCCGATACCTCGAGCTTCCGCACGGTGAGGCCGAGCGCGACGTGGCCCTCCTCGCTGACGATCGAGAAATCGTTGCGATTCTGCGCGTGGACGGCCGGGCCGGCCAGAGCGAAGAACAGCAGGAAGCTGAACGGCGGCGGCGGCATCCCGGCTGGCAGGCGTGGCTCCTTGTGAGGGCCCGCGTAGCGATTCCTGTGCGGGCCCCCTCAGATGCCGCTGATCGTGCCGGGTCTGTGCCGACAGGCCCGATGGCGCTTCGGTGATTGCGGCGGCGCCCGGCGTGAATCCGCCGGTTCCGCCCGATCCGACCGTGATCGAGTTGTTCCCCGTGAAGGTGCTGGTCGGGGTCATCGCGATGCCGATGCTCGGCCCGCCCGCGCCGCTTCCGCCGTCTCCGCCGCGCCCGCCCCTGCCGCCGGCTCCGCCTCTGCCGCCCGCACCTTGAAACGCTCCTGACCCTCCGCCACTGCCGCCCGCGCCTCCAGCACCGCCCGGGCCGCCGAGGCCGCCGTGCCCACCGGCGCCTCCTGTGCCCGTCGAAATCGTGTTGTTCGAGATCGTGGCCCGACTACCGCCCGCCAGCAGGATCCCGAACGAATCCGCCACCACCCGTGGCGGCGCCGCCCGCGCCCCCGCCGCTTCCGGCTTGGCCCCCGCCGCCCCCGCCCGCCGCCTGCAGTGGAATCAACGGAGCGATGACCGCGCCGCCGCCTCCTCCGCCGCCTCCGCCGCCTGTCGACCCCCGCGTCCCGCTCTTCGCGGCGTTGCCGGCACGTAGTGCCCGTCCGAATCGATGGTGCCGAGTTGGTCCGCGGCCGCTTCAGCGACGCCGTCGGCGCCGGGATCCCCATCCGACCCATTGCCGCCGTTCAATGTAGGATTGCCGGTGAACCCACCCAGCGCCGCTCGAATCCACCAAGCGATCCACGATCACCCGCGGCGCCCGCATGACCCGTCTGCCCGTTGGCGGCGATGCCAAACCCGCCGTTGCCGCCATCGCCGCCCCTGCCAGGAACATTGTCGGCGCCTTGGACGATGTTGTTGCCACCGCTTGCCGCTGCCGCCGGAATCGCCGCCGCTCGCGCCTTTGAGTCCCGCTGAACCTGGGGCGCCGCCGAGCGATCCCGCACCATCGCCTCCTCGGCCGGCCGTAATCACGCAATCGGCGATCTCGATTCCGATGGCGCGATTCAGCAGCACCGCGACCGAGTTTATGCTGATCGCGTTCAAGCTGCCCGAGTACGGCGTCAGCGCTGATGATCGTGAGGTGCCGCAAGGCAGCGTTATTGATGTCCGTGCCGACGATGGCCAGGATTCCTCCGGTGATGACGGTCTGAAGTTTGCCGAGTCCTGCGCCCAGGCGTCCGGGTTATAGCCGCCCTCGAGCTGCACGTTCGAGCGCAGGGTCAGCGACTCATTGAAACTGCCGCCCGTACATGTGAGCACCGCCCCGCCGCCGGCCGCGGCCACGTCGATTCCGTGCTGAATCGTGCGCATGGGCGCTGCCTGGGAGCCGGCGTTCGTATCGTCGCCGCGCGTGCTGACGAAGACGATCGTGCCGGACGGCGCGGGGCCTGGTCCTGGGTTGGGCCCGTGCGGTGGGCGAGGTCGGCGTGCTGCCGCAGTGGATCGAGGCCATCGTCACGCCGATCAGTACGACGAGCCGCCCGCGCCGCGAGCCAGTGGGCCAGGAACAATGAGACATCACGGCCTCCCTCCTTGCCCACGGTGACGCCGCTTGCTAAGGTGAGCAACGCGCACGAATGCGCCATTGGTCGTTGTAAGTGGCATCCCACGCACCGGACAGCCGATTGGACTCCTGGAAGGCCATTGCCGCTTACCTCGGGCGCGATGTGAGCACCGTCATCCGCTGGGAGCGGGACAAGGGACTGCCGGTCCACCGCCTGCCAGGCGGCAAGCGCCAGGCCGTGTTCGCCCTCAAATCGGAAATCGATGCCTGGCTGACGGGACGTCCGCTCGACGGACCGGACGTACCAGGCCGGACAACCGATGCCGACGGAGCGCCGCCCGCGCCTCCTGTCGTCCTTCCCTCGCCCGTCCGCGCGGGATGGGCCGCGGCCGTCGTGCTCGGCGTGTCGGCGCTGGCCATGGTCGCGTGGTTCAGCGTGCCGAGGTCCTCACCCGCACACCAGACCGGCTTGGCTGGCCAACCGCTTTTCGTGCTTCAAGACGTCGCACTCGACTCGCCATATTCGATCGCGGCGGGGGATCTGAACGGCGACGGCCGGCTCGACCTGGTGGTGACCGCCTATCAGACGAACCTGGTCCACTCGCTCACGGGACAGCCCGACGGCACGTTCCGGCACGCTTCGGAGGCGGCGAGCGGTCTGAAGCCGGACGGCGTCGTCGTCGCGGATTTCAACGGCGATGGCCACCTCGATGCCGCGACCGGCAATCGCGGGTCCGACACGATCTCGATCTTTCACGGCAATGGCGATGGATCGTTTCAGCCGCGGATGGACTATCACGTCGGCAAGGCGCCGCGCGGCGTCACGGCTGTCGACCTCGACCGCGACGGCGCGCCCGATCTCGTGGCGGCCGATTTCGATGCAGCACGGGGTTTCGATACTTCTCGATCGACGCGGCGTGCTGCGCTCGCTCGAAGGCCTCTCGGTCGGGACGAATCCCTACCAGGTCCGGTCGGCGGACTTCAATGGCGACGGGGTACCGGACCTGGTTGTTGGCAACGTCACCGGGCAGCCTCCTCCGGGGTCCGATCCGGCTGCTCCTTACACATTGTCGATTCTGCTCGGGCAGTCGGCCGACGGGTTCGTGGCCCGCGCCAGATATGAACTCGGTCAAGGATCCTCCGGGATTGCCACCGGCGACTTCAATGGCGACGGCCGCACGGATCTGGCCGTGACGAGCTTCGATGACAATCTCTGTTTTGTGCTGATGGGGAAGGGCGACGGCACCTTCGACGCACCGCGTTCGTTTGCCACAGGCGCGGCGCCGCTCGACGTGATCGCGGTCGATCTCAACGGCGATGGCGTTGCGGATCTCGTCACCGCCAACGCGCATGCGAAGTCGCTTTCCGTGCTCATGGGGAAGGGCGACGGCACCTTCGCCGCGCAAACGGAGATTCCCGTTCATAGCTACCCGAAATCGCTCGCCACGGGGGACTTCAATGGCGACGGCCGTCGTGATCTGGTCGTCAGCAACTACCTCGACAACTCGATCTCAATCTTGCTCAACACCGGCTACGGTCGCTGATGACCCGCACCGGCAGGCGCGGGTCACCAGCTCTCGCGGCCGAACCTCGGGACGGGTACGTCGGGTACGCGGGTACGCCGGTACGTCGGGTCCGAGGAACGAACTGACGCGTGTCAACGTTGTGGGTCGGGTACGCGGGTACGCGGGTACGCGGGTACGCCGGTACGTCGGGTCCGAGGAACGAACTGACGCGTGTCAACGTTGTCGGTCGGGTACGTCGGGTACGCGGGTACGCCGGTACGTCGGGTCCGAGGAACGCACTGACGCGCGTCAACGTTGTCGGTCGGGTACGCGGGTGCGCGGGTACGCCGGTACGTCGGGTCCGAGGAACGAGCTGACGGTCGTCAGCTTATTCAGTTCAAGAGCCCTAACCAAGAAAGATGGTGCGAACGCAGGTTCCTCGGACCTGTCGTACCCGCGTACCCGCGTACCCGACGTACTGCTAGAGTCAGGGTAAATGCGCCTGCCCGCGATCTTCTTCGGCCACGGCAACCCGATGAACGCGCTTCTCGACAACGCGTATACGCGCGCGTGGGCGGCGGTCGGTGCCGCGCTGTCGCGTCCGCGCGCGATCCTGTGCATCTCCGCCCACTGGTTCGTGCCCGAGACGGGCGTCACCGTGTCGACCGCGCCGCGCACGATCCACGACTTCGGCGGATTTCCGCGCGAGCTCTACGAGGTCGCCTATCCCGCGCCTGGCGATCCGGCACTCGCGCGCCGGGTCCAGCAGCTGCTCGCGCCGCTGCCGGTGGCGCTCGACGAGCGCTGGGGCCTCGATCACGGCACTTGGTCCGTGCTCACGCACGCATACCCAAAGGCTGACATCCCGATCGTCCAGCTCAGCATCGACGAGCGCGAGCCCGCCTCGTTCCACTACGAGGTCGGTCAGCGGCTGGCGGTCCTCCGCGATGAAGGCGTGCTCATCGTCGGCAGCGGCAACCTCGTCCACAACCTGCACGCGTTCGCGTGGGGCCGGCACGACGTCGAGCCGTTCGATTGGGCGCAACGGTTCGAGCACGAAGCGCGCGGCCTGCTCTCGTCGGGGGAGCACCAACCGCTCGTCGAGTACGAGCGGCTCGGACGGGACGCGCACCTGTCGATTCCGACCCCCGATCACTACCTGCCCTTGCTCTACATCGTCGCCACGCGGCAGCGGGATGACGCGTTGTCCTTCCCGGTCGAGGGCGTCGACGGCGGATCCGTGTCCATGTTGGCGGTGCGGGTCGGCTAGCGGCGCGCTGCTGACTTTTGTCTGCCGGGCGTCGTGCTTTACCCGGGGGGATGGGCGATCGCCCAAACAGGCTGCACCCTCGCGAACGGTGACATTCTTGCTTTTCCACCCGGTCATCATGCGCACTCGGCTGACGCCTGCTGTCTTCGTCATCCTGTTGCTGCTGGCCGTCGCCGCGCCGGCCGCCGGCAGTCCAATTGGATTCGTCGTGTCCGTTCTGGCGACGAATTCGACTGACGCCAATCTCGTGAATCCGTGGGGGATGGCGTCGAGCGCCATGTCCCCGATCTGGATTGCCGCCAACGGCACCGGCACGTCCGTCATCTATGACGGGACAGGCGTGAAGCAGGGCCTCACCGTGACCATTCCCGGTGACGGGTCGGTCACCGGCATCGCATTTGCGAATGTCGCGGGCGCGTTCAACGGCGACGCATTCCTGTTCGTGAGCGAAGACGGGACCGTCTCCGGCTGGCGCGGCGCCCTCGGCACCAACGCGGAGGTGCTGGCGTTGGCGGATCCGACCAATGTCTACAAAGGAATGGCCGTCGCCAACGTCAGCGGCAATGAGTACCTGTACGCGGCCGATTTCCACTCGGGAACGATCGACGTGCTGAAGGGCGACACCCTCGCGCCCGATCTCGCGGGCAACTTCATCGATCCCAATCTGCCGTCCGGCTACGCACCGTTCGACATCCAGAATCTCAACGGCGAGCTCTACGTGACGTACGCCGTCCAGAATGGCAACGACGATCTCCCCGGTCCGGGAAACGGCATCGTGGACGTCTTCAATCTCGACGGCACGCTCAATCGCCGGCTCGTGACCGGCGGCCTGCTGAACTCGCCGTGGGGCCTCGCCCTGGCGCCGGCCGGATTTGGCGACGTCGGCGGTGACCTGCTCGTCGGCAACTTCGGCGACGGCCGCATCAACGCCTACGATCCGCTGACGGGCACGTACGTGGAGACGCTGGTGGACACCAGCAGCCAGCCCATCACGCTCGACGGGCTGTGGGGCCTGCGGTTTGGCAACGGCGGCAACGGCGGTGACCCGCTGAACCTGTTCTTCACGGCGGGACCGAACGGCGAAACGGGCGGCATGTTCGGCGCCATCGGCGCGAACGCGATCACGCCTCCGGCTCCGTCGGCGGTGCCGGAGCCCGCGACGCTGGCGCTCGTCGGCGGTGGACTCGTCGCCGCGATCCGCCGGCGGCGCCGTCTTCTCATTTCTTGACGAACGTGTACGCCGTCAGGATGTTGAGCCGCATCTCGCAGCCGTCCTGGCTGCCCTTGAACGTCAGCGCCTTGCCGTCGAACGCCCACGTGTAGGTGCCTTCGCCAGCCATGTTGCAGGCGTCGGAGTTGTCCGACATCACAATCTGGCTGCCCTCGGTGGAGTACTTGCCGTTGGCGACCGGCTGGCCGTCCGACAGCGCCGAATAGACGCCGTCACCGAACGTCACCTCGAGCGTCGAGCCGTCCTGCATGGCGACGGTGTAGACGCCCTTGGGGAACGTCGTGGTCGTGGACGCCGCGGCCGGCGGTTTGGCTGGCGCGGGCGTTTGCGCGGGCTTGGCCGTCTGCTGGGCGGCGAGCGAGATGGGCAACGCGACGAGAATCAATCCGGTGGCAAGACGAGTCATGGGCTACTCCGGGGACGGCGATCGTAGCACTTGAGACGGGCGCCCAGCCGGCAAAGTTGCCGCCTATCCGTTGGCTCAGCAGGCCGAGCCGAACGGCCGTCCCCGGGGGCCCGGCCGGGGCCCGGGATCAGCCGCCGTGCCGCCTCAGGTAGTTGTCGATCTCATCGACGGAGAACTTCGTCAGCTGCGTAATTCGCGCGTCGTCTCGGAACTGCACCGGCACGACGAACCGGGCGTCGTCCTTGCTGTCCGCTTCGAGTACGAGCCACGCCTTGTGATTGCCGTCCCGGCAGCCCCAGTCGGCATGGGTGACCCAGTGCGATCCGGTCTGCTGGAAGATCTGGACGACCTTCGAGCAGGCGACCGGCTCCGGAGCGTTGTCGTGCGGGACCTCAATCATGAATCGGGCCATGGCTGATGGTACCGCGTTCACAGCTTGACCTGCACGGGCTTCCCGCTGAACGTGACGTCGCGGGTCACCTGAGACCCGGCGAGGCGCACGCTGATCGTGCGGGTCAGCGGCGGCAGCATTCGCGAGTTCCTGGCGAGCTGCAGCGTCAACTGCCGGTCGCGATCGCGCCACACCGTTTGCAGGCCCATCCAGGCGCCTTGCCGGTACGCGAATGACTGGCCGTCATCCTCGTAGACCATGCCCGATCCGTCAACGCCCGGATACACCACCAACGTCAGCGGCGCGTCAGACGACTCGCTCGTGTACTGCCGGACCGGGCCCATCGGAAGAATGGCGCCGGCGCGCACGTAAATCGGCATCGTCGCCAGATCGACTTTGCGATCGAGATCGCGGCCCCCGCCGATGGGTTCCTCGCTCCAGAAATCGAACCAGGTCCCGCTCGGCAGGTAGACGCGCCGGATGGTCGCACCCTTCTCGACGACCGGCGCGACGAGCATGTCGCGGCCCCAGAGGTACTGATCGCCGCGCATCATGGCGATCGGGTCGTCCGGGTGATGCAGCCACATCGCGCGCACGATCGGCATCCCCGTTTCCGCGCACTCGCGAACGCGCGGAGTAGAGATACGGCATCAGCCGGTAGCGCAGCTCGAGGTACTTCCGGCAGATCGGCTCGACGGCGGCGTTGTGCAGCTGCGAGACGTCGGGATTCGCGGCGCCGCCGGTGTAACCGGTGACCTCCTGCGGGCCCAGCTCGCCGGTGTTCCAGCCCCAGGGCAGCCGCAGATGCCAGTCACGGCCGTGCGCGCGAAAGAGCGGACAGAAGGCGCCGAACTGGAACCAGCGGACGTGCAGCTCGCCCGTGTACTCCGCCGTCGGCACGAAGCCGCCGATATCCGTGCCCCACAGATGCACGCCCGAGAGCGCCGTGTTGACGCCATCGGGCACGTGCGATCTTCAGCGTCTCCCACGTCGAGTAAACGTCGCCCGACCAGAGGAACGCCGCCGTATCGCTGCATGCCTGGATAGCCGTTGCGGTGCAGCGCGAACGGCCGCTCGTTCGGCCGCCAGAGCTGGCGTGCCTTCCCAGTACATCGCGATGCGCGCGAGCCGCGACGGCCCGTCGAAGCCGTCGCCCTGGTCGGGCCACCAGCCGTCGATGCCGAGGTCGAACAGCGGCTTGTGCGCCGGCCAGTAGCAGCTGATCTGCGCGTTCGGGCGGCCACTTGCCGTCCGGGCGTCCGGCCGGTCGGCAGCGGCGCGCGCCGTGCACGGATCGTTCACGGTGCCGGTGAGCGTCTGCCCTTCGACGACGATGTGCAGCACGACCTTGAAGTGCTCGGCGTGCAGGTCGTCGATCATCGCCTTCGGATCGGGGAAGTTCTTCGCGTTCCAGGTGAACTCGCCGTTGTGCGTGTTCCAGCCGGACGGCGTGAAGTCCGTGCCGAGGTAGATCAGCGCGTCGCACGGCAGCTTCTTCTCGCGGATCGTCTTCGCCACCCACTCGACCTCGTCAGGGCCAGCGAGCGTTCGATGCGACTGCAGATAGCCGAGCGTCCAGAGCGCCGGCATCTCCGGATGGCCCGTGATGCGCGCGTATTCGCCGCATGATCACCGCCGGGTCGCGGGACGACACGACGAACAGATCGATCGGCAGTGCGCGCCGGCCGGCGGCGTGAACCTGCCGACGTCACCCGTGAAGTCGAACGCCCCGAGCGGCTGGTGGATGTAGACACCCCAGCCGTCGGTGCCGACCAGCCACTGGATCGGCACGCGCGCGCCGTGCGTCTGGAGCCGGTACCCGCGCGGCGTGGTCGGCTGATAGCTCACCTGCCCGCTGGCCATGCGATCGGTCGCGCCCTTGCGATCGAATTGCGAGCCGCCTTCGCCCAGGCCGAGGAGCGGCCCGCGGGGCAGCAGGAAGGTGAAGCCCGGTGCCGCCGCGTCGAATGTGAACGTCTGCACGTCCCGGCCGTCGCGGCCCTCGACGGTGACCGCCAGTGGGCTCGAGGCGACGTGCACGGTGAGATCGCCGGCCCTGACGCTGGCCAGCGGCGTTCCCACACGCGCCCGCGCCAGCGTCTTGCCCCACTCGCGCTGCACGAGCACGCCATCGTCGGGGATCGCCGCGGGCTGGCCCTCGGCGATCGGCTGCAGCGTGATGCGTACCGTTGACGCGCTGAGCGACGACACGGCGATTTCGACCGGCACGCCGTTCATCGCGAGATCGGCCCCCTGGCCGCGAATGATCGTCGGGGCGATCACCATGCCAGCGCCGGCGACGCCAAGCTGGCGGAGCACGTCACGTCGGGTGGGATGGTTCATGGGGTGCTACGATACGCCACACTCGGAGGATTTCGCCATGTCTTTGCAGCGCTTTCTCGCCGCGCTTCTCTGTGTGCTGTTCGCCGGAACTCTTGCCCGCGCGCGTCTCGACGCCGCGCCAGAAGGCACGCGCCTGCTGCGCGCGCCCACGGTCAGCTCGTCGCAGATCGCCTTTGCCTACGCGAACAACATTTGGAGCGTCGCCCGCGCTGGAGGCAGCGCGCGGCGGCTCACGAGCTTCCAGGGCCTGACGACCGACCCGCACTTTTCGCCCGACGGGAAATGGATCGCGTTCAGCGGGCAGTACGCGGGGAACACCGACGTCTACGTCCTGCCGGCGGACGGTGGCGAGCCGCGCCGGCTGACGTGGCACCCCGGCGCCGACGACGTTCAGGGCTGGACGCCCGACAGCTCGGCCATCGTCTTCGCGTCCGGCCGCGCGACGTGGGCGCCGAGCGGCGCGCCTCGCTTCTGGACCGTGCCGGTCGGAGGCGGCGTCGAGGCGCCGATGGCGCTGCCGCGCGCCTACCAGGGGAAGATTTCGCCCGACGGCAGCCACGTCGCGTACCGCATGAACAACTCGTGGGACGAAGAGCGGCGCAACTATCGCGGCGGCCAGAATCGTCCGATCTCGGATCGTCGATCTCAAGTCCTTCGACCTGATCACGCCGCCCTGGACGACGTCGAAGGACGTCGATCCCGTGTGGGTTGGCGACGTCGTGTACTTCCTGTCCGACCGCGATGGGGTCATGAACGTCTGGTCGTTCGACAGCAAGTCGAAGAAGCTGGCGCAGCTCACGAAGTTCAAGGATTACGACGTCAAGGCCATCGACTCGGGCGCGGGTGCCGTCGTGTTCGAGCAAGCGGGCTACGTGCACGAGCTCGATCCGACGACCGGCCGCGAGCACATCGTGCCCATCACGGCCACCGGCGACTTTCCGTGGATGATGCCGCACTGGGAGGACGTCACCTCGCGGATGACGAATCTCGCGATTTCGCCGACCGGCCGGCGGGTGGCGGCGGAGGCGCGTGGCGAGGTGTTCACGATTCCCGCCGAGAAGGGCGACATCCGCAATCTCACGCATTCGAGCGGATCGGCCGAGCGCGATCCGGCGTGGTCGCCCGACGGCAAGTACGTGTCGTACTTCAGCGACAAGTCGGGCGAGTACAAGCTCGTCCTGGAATCGCAGGACGGCCTGGCGCCGCCGCGCGAGATCGCGCTGCCCAACCCCGCGCACTTCTACACGCCGTCGTGGTCGCCGGACTCGAAGAAGCTGCTCTACACGGACACGGGATTGCACGTGTGGGTGCTCGACGTCGCCAGCGGCCAGGCGAAGGTCGTCGGCAACGATCCGTGGATGGTGCCCGAGCGCACCCTCAATCCCGTCTGGAGCCCGGACTCGAAGTGGGTCGCGTACTCCAGCCGATTGAAGTCGCTCTACCACGCGATCTTCATCGCGAACGTCGAGACGGGCGAGTCGACGCAAGTGACGGATGGATTGTCTGATGCCGTCTGGCCCGCCTGGGACGCCAATGGCAAGTACCTGTGGTTCCTCGCGTCGACCGACTTCGGGCTGCAGTCGCAGTGGCTGGACATGACCTCGTACGATCACACCGAGAACTTCGGCGTGTACCTGGCGGTGCTCAAGAAGGGCGAGCCGTCGCCGTTCCTGCCGGAGAGCGACGAGGATGGCGGCGTTGGATCGGCCGTGCCGGCGGCGCCTGGCGGCGGCCGCGGGGGTCGCACCGGGGGCGCGGCGCCGCAGCCGGCTGATGAGGGCGGGGCAGGCGGTCAGGAAACGGCGCCGGCGCGGCAGGCGCGCGCGCCGGTCACGGTCCAGATCGATCTCGATCGACTCGGCCAGCGCATTCTGTCGATTCCCGGCGTGGCGGCGCGCCAGTATTCGAGACTGCGGGCAGGCGCGCCGGGGACGGTGTTCTACCTCGACGCCGGCGGAGGTCGCGGCGGCGCCGGCGGCGGCAACACGCTGGTGCGGTTCCGTGTCGCCGACCGACGTGCCGCGCCGTTTGCGCAGGGCGTCGCGACGTACGACGTCAGCGCCGACGGACGCAAGCTCGTGTACCGCACCGGTGGCGGCGGCGGGCGCGGCGGCACCGGCGGGCGCGCCCTCGACCGTCTCGCTCTTCGTGGTCGACGCCGATCGCAACCCGCCCCAGACCGGGCAGGGCCGCGTGGACGTGTCGCTGCGCATGTATCTCGAGCCGAAAGAAGAGTTCACGCAGATCTTCAACGAAGGCTGGCGCAACGAGCGCGATTACCTGTACGTGCCGAACATGCACGGCACCGACTGGGGCGAGGATCGCGAGATGTACGGCAAGCTCCTGCCGTACGTGAACCATCGCGCCGATCTCAACTATCTGCTCGACATGATGGGCGCCGAGATCTCGATCGGCCACTCGTACGTGCGCGGCGGCGACATGCCCGAGGTCCCGAACACCGTGCCCGGCGGCCTGCTCGGCGCCGACTTCACGATCGACGGCGGCCGCTACAAGATCACGCGCATTTACGACACCGAAAGCTGGAATCCGGATCTGCGCGCGCCGCTCGCCACGCCGGGCGTGGACGTCAACGTCGGCGACTACGTCCTCGCGATCAACGGCGTCGAGCTGCGTGCTCCCGACAACATCTACCGGCTGCTCGACGGCACCGCCAATCGGCAGACCGTGCTGACGGTCGGGCCGCGGCCGGCGATGGACGGGACGCGGCAGGTGACTGTCGTGCCGGTGGCCAACGAACAGACGCTGCGGACGCGCGCCTGGGTCGAGGACAACCGCCGGCTCGTGGACAAGCTGTCGAACGGCACGCTGGCGTACGTCTACCTGCCGAACACCGGCCAACCGGGGTACACGAGCTTCAACCGGTACTACTTCGCGCAGCAGGACAAGCAGGGCGTGATCGTGGACGAGCGATTCAACGGCGGCGGATCCGCCGCGGACTACATCATCGACGCCCTCGAGCGGACCTTCGACGGCTACTTCAACAACGTCGCGGGCGATCGGTATCCGTTCACCAGCCCCGCCGCCGGCATCTGGGGGCCGAAGGTGATGATCATCAATGAAATGGCCGGATCGGGAGGCGACCTGATGCCCTATATGTTCCGCGCGAGAAAAATCGGCACGCTCGTCGGCAAGCGGACGTGGGGTGGCCTCGTGCACACGGCGGACACGCCCGCGTTCATCGACGGCGGGTCGATGATTGCGCCTCGCGGCGGTTTCTTCTCGCGTGACGGCAAGTGGGCGGTCGAGAACGAGGGCGTGGCGCCTGACATCGACGTCGAGAATTGGCCGAAGGACGCGATCGCCGGCCACGACGCCCAACTCGAGCGCGCGGTCGCCGAGGCAATGAAGCAGCTCAACGAACACCCCGTCAACCGGCTGAGCAAGGAGCCGCCGCCGCCGACGTGGGGCAAGCGGACGGGCGGCGGGGGAAAGTGAGTCCAAGGTCAGAGCAAAATCAGGTTGGTTCAACGACTTAGCTGGCGTTTCGCTGTCGGCGGTACGGCCCGCGTCGTCGCGATTCTTCGAAGCGGCGCCATTCGTGGCCTCGACTGATGCCGCGGAAGTGTGTTCGGAAACGGCCTCCGCGGTGTATGCTGCGCTCCTTGCCGCCGTCGAGGAGCAGAACTACGAAGAGACTGTCGATTTCGAGCCTCGTGCTGACCGCAGTTGCCGGACTGTGCGCCTGTCATCGCGCATCCGATCAGGCGGTCCAACAGCCGGCATCGGCGCCCACAGCCCAGGCTCCGGCCATTGTTCAGCCGGGCGCGCCCGGCCAGGCCTCGATCTGTCGTCTCGAGCGTCCCCGCGTTTCACGACAACAACTACACGGACGCCGACGTGAAGTTCATGCAGGGGATGATCCATCACCACAATCAGGCGCTCCTGATGGTGGCGATGATCCCGACGCATACCGAGACGCCGCAGTTGATCGCGATGGGCAAGAAGATCCAGATCTCGCAGAGCGGCGAGATTCAGGCGATGAAGGACTGGCTCACCGACCGGCACCAGGAAGTGCCGATGATCATGGCCGACGGCTCGGCGATGATGGGCCAGATGGACATGGCCGCGATGCCGGGCATGCTGACGCCCGAGCAGATGAAGGCGCTCGACGCCGCGCGCGGCGCGAAGTTCGACGAGCTGTTTCTGACCGGCATGATCCAGCACCACAAAGGCGCGTTGACGATGGTCGCCGATCTGCGCGGGGCCGGCGGCGGCCTGGAGCCGAATATCGGCGACTTCATGAACCGGGTGGACAACGATCAGCGGATGGAAATCGTTCGCATGTACGGACTGTTGGGGAGGCCAGTGGACAAGTCATGAACACGCGCACTCACCTTCCGCTCATCATCACGCGCGGCCATGTGTGCGGCCGTCGCCGACGGTATTGGCGCAGAATCCTCCCGCCACCGCCGCCAGCGGCCGCGGCCGCGCCGCAACAAGGACGCGGCGGTGGCACGCCGGGACAGATTGCGATTCCGCAGCCCTGCACGCCCGAGCAGATTGCCGCCATCGAAGCGGCCGCCGCCGGACAGGCGCCCGCCGAGGCGCAGGGCGGCGGTCGAGGCCGCGGCGGTCGCGGCGGCGGCGTGCCCTGCCACATGCCCGACAAGCGCGAAGGCCTCAAAGCCCGGCCAGTACGACGCCGGCGAGGCCGCGCTAGAACATGAAGCTCGTCGACCAGCATGAAACAGCCCGAGGGCATGTTCGATCCGAATCCCAGCCCGAACGGCCGCAGCCTCGACTACGCGAACTCCGATCTCGCTTTCGGCATGAACGGCAGGCTGGCCCTCCAGGGCAACTTCCACGGGTTGATTTTCTACGACATCGAGGACCCGGCGAGAGCAAGCTTGCAGACGATCGTGACGTGTCCAGGCGGACAGGGCGACGTCTCGATTTGGGGCAACCTCGCGTTCATGTCCGTCGAGAGCTACGGCCGGCTGGATTGCGCGCCGCCGGCCCCGAACGCCGCACGGGGCGGCCGCGCCGCGGCGGCGCCGGCCGCGGGCGCGACGCCGCCGGCCGCGGGTGCGGCCAATCAGCCGGCTCGGGGCGCCGGCGGACGCGGCGGCGGTCGCGGCACCGCTCCCGCCGATCCGGACCGCATGTACGGCGTGCGGATCTTCGACATCACCGATCCGCGGAAACCCCGACAGGTCGCGGCCGTGCAGACCTGCCGCGGCTCGCACACGCATTCGATCGTCACGGACCCGAAGGACAAGGACGACATCTACATCTACGTCTCGGGCACCGCCGGGATCCGCTCGTCCGAGGAGAAGGCAGGCTGCGTCGCCGATCCGACCGCGCCCAACACGTCGAGCTACGGCATCGACGTGATCAAGGTGCCGCTCGCGCACCCGGAACAGGCGGCGGTGGTCAACCACGCCTACATCTTCGCGGACGCCAACACCGGCCAGATCGCCAGCCTCCACGGCCGCCGCCAGGGCACCGGCGAACCCAGCCCGAATCCGACCGCCGGCTGCCACGACGTGACCAGCTATCCGTTCGCCGCGCTGCTCGGCGGCGCGTGCGCCGGCAATGGCCTGCTGCTCGACATCCAAGACCTCGCCGCACCCCAAGCGGCTGGATGACGTCGCCGACGCCGCGTTCTCGTTCTGGCACTCCGCGACGTTCAACAACGACGCCACGAAGCTGCTCTTCTCCGACGAGTGGGGCGGCGGCACGCAGCCGATGTGCCAGTCGATCGATCCGCCGATGTGGGGCGGCGACGCGGTGTACAACATCCAGGGCACGGGCGATGGCCGCCACCTGCACTTCGGCGGCTACTACAAGATGCCGGCATGGCAGACCGCGACGGAGAACTGCGTGGCGCACAACGGCAGCCTCGTGCCCGTGCCCGGGCGCGACATCATGTCGCAGGCGTTCTATCAGGGCGGCGCGACGGTTTTCGATTTCACGGACCCGGCCCACATCCAGGAAATCGCGTACTTCGACCGCGGCCCCATCGACGCCGATCAACTGATCATCGGCGGCTACTGGTCGGTCTACTACTACAACGGCTATCTCTACGGCTCGGAGATTGCGCGCGGCCTCGACGTCTTCGAGTTGACGCCGAGCGAGTACCTCTCGCAGAACGAGATCGACGCCGCGAAGCTGGCAACGCGCGAAGGCTGCGGCGCATCCGAACGATTTCAACGTGCAGTGCCAGCCGCACTACGTCTGGCCGGCCAGCTTCGTCGTCGCTCGCGCGTACCTCGATCAGCTCACCCGCGACAAGGCGCTGCCGCAGGAACGCGCGGACGCCCTCGACGCGGCGATGAAGCAGGTCGAAAACGCGAGTGCATCGGCCCGGCGGGCCGCCGTCACGCGGCTCGACAGCCTGGCCGCCGAACTGGCCAAGGATGCCGCCGCGGCGACGGGGATCGAGGCCGCACGGATGCGGGCCTGCGCTTCGACGATTCAGAAGCGCGACGCGGAACTGAAATAGTCGCTCACGATGTTGCGATCGCGTGGGCGTTGTCGCTTCGAATGGAGTGACCTCGGTATCGGGATTGCGAGCGCCTTCGCCCCGATTAGGACTGTCCCTTTCGTCCATCCCTGATTGGTTCGACGACGGCCGCGAAGTCGGCGTCGCCGAGGCCGGCGTCGATCGCGTCGGCAAACAGCGCGCGGGCGGTCTCGGCCGTTCGGAGGGGCAGGCCCGCGCGCGCGCCTTCCGCGATCGCGTAGCTCAGGTCCTTGTGCATGAGCCCCAGGGCAAAGTTGACGGCGTAGTCATGTCCGAGCATGCGCACGCCGACGCCCTTGACGAGCGGACTGCCGGGCGCGCCGTCGGCGAGCACGGGAAACGCCTTCGCCGGATCGAGACCGAGGCGCTCGATGAGCGCGATGCCCTCGGCCAGGGCCGCGGCCTGCACGCCGCACACGAAGTTGTTGATGAGCTTGAGCTGCGCGCCCGTGCCCGTCGGGCCGACGTGCACGACGCCGCGCGCCATCGCTTCGAGTGCGGGTCGCGCGCGATCGAGCGCGCCCTGGCTGCCGCCGACGAGAAACAGCAGCTGTCCTGCGGCCGCGTGCGTGCGGCTGCCCGTGACGGGTGCATCGAGGAGATCGCATCCGGCGCCGGCGGCGTGCCCGGCCAGCTCGGCGATCCAGCCGGGCGACAGGGTGCTGGAATCGACGGCGACGGCGCCGCGCGGGACGCCGGCCAGCGCGCCGTCGGGACCCAGCCAGACGGCTCGCGACGCGGCGTCATCGGCCACCATCGCCAGAACGAGATCGGCCCCGGCCGCGGCCTCCCTCGGCGTGTCGGCCGCGCGCGCGCCGCGCGCGACGAGCGCGTCCGCGCGGCGGCGGTGACGATTCCAGACGGTGACACGATGCCCCGCATCGACGAGCCGCGCGGCCATCCCGCCGCCCATCGTTCCCAGGCCGAGAAACGCTATCGAGTTCATAGGAGACGTCATATCGTATACCCCGGTCATGGGCCGCTGGCGCGTTGCGGGCATCGTCACCGTCGCGATCGCGATCAGCTATCTCGATCGCCAGTCGCTGCCGGTGGCGGTCGCCGCGATTCAACGCGACATTCCGCTCACCAACACCGAGTTCGGCGCGCTGTCGTCGGTCTTCCTGTTTGCCTACGCCATCATGTATGCGGGCGGCGGTGCGCTGACCGACGCGCTCGGCACGCGGCGCGCGTTCCTGTTCATCATGATCTTCTGGTCGCTGGCGTGCGCGAGCCACAGTCTCGCCACGGGCTTCTGGATGCTGGCGGCGAGCCGCCTGCTGCTCGGCGTAGGCGAGGGCGGCGGTTTTCCGGCAGCCACGAAAGTGATCGCCGAGCGGTTTCCGATCGGCGAACGGTCGACCGCCATGGGCCTCGTGAACGCCGGCACTGCCGTGGGCGGCGTCGTCGCGCCCCCGGCGATCGCCGCGATCCTCACCGTCGGCACGTGGCGCTGGGTGTTCATCGCGTGCGCGGCCGCTGGACTGGCGTGGACCGCCTGGTGGGCGACCGTACCCGATCCGCCGCGCGAAGCGTCCGCACCAGCGCGCGGCGAGGCCGCGGCGACCTGGGCGTCGCTGCTCGGGTACCGTGAGGTCTGGGGCCTCGTGATCGCGAAGTTCCTCACCGACGCCGCCTGGTTCTTCTACATCTCCTGGCTGCCGAAGTATCTGTACGACGCACGCGGCTTCGACGTGAAGCAGGTCGGGTCCTACGCGTGGCTGCCGTTTGCGGCCTCGGGCGTCGGCAGCCTGCTTGGCGGCTGGCTCTCCAGCCGGCTGATCGCGCGTGGATCGAGCGTCAACGCCGCGCGCAAGATCGCCCTGGGCCTCAGCGCCGTCGTTGATGCCCGGCATCGTCTTCGTCACGCACGTGCCGGTCGAGTGGGCCATCGTGCTCTTCTGCGCGGCCTTCTTCGGGCAGCAGTCGTGGTCCACGCTGGTCATGGTCGTGCCGACCGATCTGTTCGGTCGTCGAATCGTCGCGTCCGTGGCGGGGCTGGTCGGCTTCGGCGGCGCGATGGGCGGTCTCGTGATGAACCTGACCGCCGGCCGGCTGCTCGACCTCGGCTTCGGCTATCAGACCGTCTTTGCCATCGTCGGGACGCTGCACGCGATCGCCTTTGTCGTGATCCTGCTGATGGTCCCGCGCATTCAGCCCCTCGCCCCGCCCGAGGCGAGGCTCGTGCCCATGGAGTCCGCGTGAAGATCACCGACGTTCGCACCCGTGTCGTGGAATGGCGCGGCCCGACGGTCCCGCCGCAGCCCCACTTCTGTACCAACCCGATGGACCTGGTCGAGCCCGCGCTCCAGGCGCGAGCGACCACGGACTCGATGGCCGGGTTCCGCTTTCACGGATGGCTGATCGTCGAGATCTTCACCGACGCGGGCATCGTCGGGATCGGCAACGCCGCGCTGTCGCCGCGACTCACGAAGCAGGCGATCGATCTCTACCTGAAGCCGCTCGTGCTCGGCGGCGATCCGTTCGACGTCGAGTTCCTCTGGCAGCTGATGTATCGCAAGACCATGGCGTTCGGACGCAAGGGCGTGGGCATGACCGCGATCAGCGCCGTGGACATCGCGATCTGGGACGTGCTCGGCAAAGCGACGAAGCAGCCGGTGTTCAGACTGCTGGGCGGGCGCACCAAGCCGCGGATTCCCGTCTACGCGAGCCGGCTCTACAGCCAGCCCCTGGAGGATCTCGCCGAGGAAGCGAAGAAGTACACGGACGCCGGCTATCAGGCCATGAAGTTGCGTTTCGGCTGGGGACCGGCGGACGGCGCGGCCGGCATGCAGCACAACGTCGATCTGGTGAAGACTGTGCGCGACGTCGTCGGCGACGGCGTGGACCTGATGGCGGACGCCTACATGGGATGGACGCTCGACTACGCCCGGCGGATGATCCCGCGGCTCGAGCCCTTCAACCTGCGCTGGCTCGAGGAGCCGGTCATTCCCGACGACCTGCACGGCTACGCGTCGCTCAAGGCGCTCGGCCGGATTCCCATCGCCGGCGGCGAGCACGCGTTCACGCAGTACGAGTTCCGCGACCTGCTCGAGATGCGCGCGCTGGACTACATCCAGTTCGACACCAACCGCGTTGGCGGCATCACGCAGGCGCGCAAGATCTCGGCACTCGCCGAGTCCTTTGCGGTGCCGGTCGTGCCGCACGCCGGGCAGATGCACAACTACCACGTCGTGATGGCGAGCCTGAACTCGCCGATCGCGGAGTTCTTTCCGCGGGTGGACGTCGAGGTCGGCAACGAGCTGTTCTGGTACATCTTCGACGGCGAGCCCACGCCGGTCCATGGTGCGATCGACCTCGCCGACGACGTCCCGGGGCTGGGCCTGGCGATCAACGAGGACGCGCTGGCGAAGTTCGCGGTCATCGAATAGGCGCGCGCCTCGTCGGCGGAGCTGTGGTAGAAGTGGCGGAATCCCCGGCTGGAGAGCGACATGACGGAGTTCGCAGTCAACCCAGGACGGCACGATCCCTACAAGAACTTCAAATTTCGCGTGAAATGGGACGGCCAGTACATGGCGGGAGTCAGCCACGTGAGCGCGCTGCGGCGATCGACGGAGGTCGTCGAGCACCGAGAGGGCGGCGATCCCAGCATGCTGCGACGATCGCCGGGACGAACGGCCTACGAGCCCATCACGCTCGAGCGCGGCGTCACGCACGACGCGGCATTCGAGGCCTGGGTCAATCAAGTCTTCCTGCTCGGCGCCGCCGGCGGCGAGATCGCGCTCGCGAACTTTCGGAAGGACATCGTGATCGAGCTGCACAACGAAGCCGGCCAGGTGGTAAAGGCGTACCTGGTGCACCGCTGCTGGCCGTCGAAGTACCAGGCGCTGCCCGATCTGCAGGCCGATGCCACCTGCACGGCGCTGGAGTCCATCACGCTCGAGCACGAGGGCTGGGAGCGCGATCCCGCCGTCGTGGAGCCCGTCGAGCCGAAATCGACCTGAAGGACGCGACGATGGCTGCCGACGAGTCGGCGATCCGCAACATCTCGGACACGGCGCTCTGGGCGGCCGTCTACCGCGCCGACGAGACCGCGCGGCCGAACGCGCTCTTCCGCGATCCGCTGGCCTCGCGCCTGGCGGGTGAGCGCGGACGCGCCATTCGCGCCAGCCTGCCGCGCCGCGCGCAGCGCGCCTGGCCGTGGGTGACGCGGACCGTCCTGTTCGATCGCGTCATCAGCGAGGCGATCACTCAGGAAGCCGACCTGGTGCTCAACCTGGCGGCCGGACTCGACACCCGGCCGTACCGGATGACCCTGCCGCCGTCGCTGCCGTGGATCGAAGTGGATCTGCCGGCGCTCGTCGACTACAAGGCGCAATTGCTCGCGGGCGGGACGCCGCGCTGCGCGCTCGAGCGCGTCCGGCTCGATCTGGCGGATCGTGTGTCGCGCCAGGAACTGCTGTCCATGGTCGCGCTGCGCGCGAAGCGCGCGCTCGTGATCACCGAAGGCCTGCTGGTGTACCTGTCCCCACAGGAGGTGGGCGAGTTGGCCCGCGATCTCGCGGAGCCGGCGTCGTTTACTCGCTGGGTGACTGATCTCGTCTCGCCGGGGCTGCTCAAGATGCTGGCGCGCGAGATCGGCGAGCCGCTGGCGGAGGCCGGCGCGACGATGAAGTTCGGCCCGATGGAGGGCGCGGAGTTCTTCCTCGCGCACGGGTGGCGTCCGGTGTCCGTCCACTCGATGCTCAAGACGGCCGGCGCGCTCGGACGCCTGCCGCTCGGGCTCAAGCTGATCTCGTGGCTGCCCGAAGCGCCGCGTCCGGGCAACCGCCCGTGGAGCGGCGTGTGCCTGCTCGAACGCCGGGAGGCCTTGGTGTGAGGACGCTGTTCCAGGTCCACCCGCTGGTGTTCACGTGGCCGTACGCGGCGATCTTTTCGGTTGTCACGCTGTGGATGTTCATTCCGGAACGCCGGCTGATGAAACGGGCCCGCCAGTCGGCGGGGACTCGAGGGTCGGACGATCGCGGATCGCTTCGCGTGATCCTCGCCGGCGGCCAGACGGCGATGGTCGCAGCGGTCGTGGTTTCCGGACTTGGACCCACGGTAATGCCACTGGCGTACCGAGCCTGGTACTTCTGGACCGGCCTTGCGCTGGTCGTCGCCGGCAGCGCGCTCCGTCGTCACTGCTTCCGTGTGCTCGGCGAGCACTTCACGGGGGACGTTCGCGTGCGCGCGGAGCAGCCGGTCGTCGATCGGGGCGCGTATCGGTGGGTGCGCCATCCCTCCTATACCGCCGGCTTTCTGATCTTTGGCGGCATCGGACTCGCGCTTGGCAACTGGCTGAGCTTCGGACTGATGTTCGGGATGACGGCTGCGACGTACGCGTACCGCGTCAGAGTCGAAGAACAGGCGCTCCTGCGGACGATCGGCGAGCCATACCGCCGGTTTATGAAAACCCGCAAGCGATTCATCCCGTTTGTGATCTGACGCGCTGGATTCAGCTGGCGGACTCCGGTAGTGTGTCGCGAACGCGCGCGAGTCTGTCGCGAAGGCTCGCGTCCGGGTCAGCGGCCCTCGCGAGGGAGGACCCGCGCCGTCTTGATGTAGTCGAGGTGCGGGAACTTCTCGAGCAGATACGCGTTGCCGCCCTCGAAGACCGGATCCTGGTGGCCGGCGCGGATGCCGCCCGCCCCTTCGCCGTACTCACTGGTGAGCGCGTCGGCGACGTCCATGCCCGCAATCACCCGGCCGAATGGCGTGAAGGGTTCCGCGTCGTGTGTGGCAGAGTTGTCCCGGAGATTGATGAAGATCTGGGTCGTGCGGCCATTGGGCACGGCGAACGCAAAAGCCACGGTTCCGCGCACGTTCGACTGCGTGAAGGGATCGTCCGGGAAGGTGCGCGTGCGCCACGCTTGGGCGACTTTCGGATCGGCGGCAATGCCGAATTGCACCCAGCGGCCGGCCGTGACGCGGAAGAACCGGGCGGCGTCGTAGTAGCCGTACCGCACGAGGTTGACGAAGCGATCGGCGCCCCTGGGCGCCCAGTCGCGTGTGACTTCGATGTCGATGGCGCCCCGGCTCGTGTCGAAACGGACGACGCACCGGGCGGGCGCGGGCGCGGTAAACTCCGGCGCGTCGGGTTTCAACAGCAGTGACGGGTCCTGCCGGGGCACGAGCCAGGCAGCGGACGTGAGCGCGAGCGCCAGGACCAGAGATCGCATGACGAGACGAAACCTCGCGATTCTAGCATTGGCGGCATGGACGACCGTGCTGGTCGCCGGTCCCTCGCGCTACGGGTTTTCCGACCGCGTCGAACGGCACCTGTTTCCGGAGGTGACCACCGGCCCCGATCACCCGTCGTGGAGTCCGGACGGGCAGTGGATCGCGTTTGCGATGCAGGGCGACATCTGGAAGATTCCCGCCGCCGGGGGCGAGGCCGTGGCGCTGACGCACGGTCCGGCGTACCACTTCGAGCCGGCGTGGAGCCCGGACGGCCAATCGATCGCGTTCTCGTGCGACACCAACGGCAATCTGGACCTCGGCCTCGTGCCGGCTGCCGGAGGCGCGGAGACGAGGCTCACGGATGCGCGGGAAGTGGACATCGAGCCGGCGTGGAGCCGCGACAGTCAGGACGTGTTCTTCGTCAGCGCGCGCGGCGGCCGCGGATTCGACATCTTCAAGCTGCACGTCGCCGACCGCGCGGTGACGCCGGTCGTGACCGACCCGGGCGACCAGGTGCAGCCGGCCGTGTCGCCGGACGGTGCCACGCTGGCGTACGTCTCGCCGGTCCAGGGACGGCTAGGGACCGGGGGGATCTGGACGCGTCCGCTCGGCGGCGGCGCGCCGATGCTCGTGCAGTACCGAGGAATCCGAGTACCGCATGCAGCCCGCCTGGACGCCCGACGGCAAAGCATTGCTGTACGGGTCCGACGTCATGGGCTCGAATGACGTAGCGGTCGTGCCGGCCTCTGGCGGCAATCCGTTCGTGATTACGAACGACCCGATGGGCGAGTTCGCGCCGGCGGTCGCGCCGGCCGGGAAGTCGTTGGCGTTCGTCTCGAATCGCCGCGGTCCGATGACGCTCGAGGTGGCGCCCATTGGCGGCGGGCCTGTCGGCTCCTGGCGGGATCTCTCCGTGGTCAAGCGCAAGGCCGCGACGCCGACCGGCCGCGTGCGCGGCGTGGTGGTCGATGCGAGCGGCGCGGCCATGCCCGCGCGCGTGGAAGTCGCGGCCAGCGACGGCCGATCGTACGCGCCAGATGCCGGCTTCGCGCGCGTCATCGCCGTCAGCGAGACGCACTACTTCGACGCCACGGCGGCCTTCGATCTGGACGTGCCGGCCGGTCCGCTCACGATCACGGCGCTGCGCGGCTTCGAGTACACGCCAGCCTCGTCCACCGTGGAGGTCAAAGCCGGTGCGACGGCCAACGTCACGCTGACGCTTCGCCGCCTCGTCGACGCCCCGGCCCAGGGCTGGTACGGCGGCGACACGCACGCGCACGATCTGCACCAGGGCCGCTTCGGCCTGACGCACCGCACGCTCTTCGATCAGTCGCTCGCCGAGGACCTGCACGTGACCAACGTGCTGATCCACATGGACGGCACCCGCATCATGGGCCGCTGGGCCGATTTGACCGGCGCGCTCGATCCGCTCTCGACGCCGACGCACCTGATGCAGTTCGCCGAGGAGTTTCGCGGATCCCTCGGGCACATCGGCATGATCGGCATCAAGCACTACGTCCTGCCGCTCACCGGCGGCGAGAACAACACGGCGTACGCGCAGGTCGCGAGCGACGTGCCGTACCTCGACGGCGCGAAGGCGCAGGGCGGTCTGGCGGGCTTCATGCACCCCTACACGCGGGCGTCGCAGAATCCCGCGTCACCGGTCCCGGCGCAATGGGACAACTCGCTGATTCCCGTGGACGTCGCGCTTGGCAAGGGCGATTTCTACGACGTCTCGAGCCTGTACCTCGGACGAGCTCGGATCGGCGGAGATGTACTACCGCTTCCTCAATTGCGGCTTTCACCTACCGGCGACCGGCGGCACCGACAATTTTCCGGACGTGTGGCGCGATCCCCCGCCGGGTACCGATCGCACGTACGTCAAGGTGAGCGGGCCGCTCACGCTCGCGTCGTGGTTTGCCGGCATCAAGGCCGGCCGAACGTTCAGCACGACGGGCCCGCTCGTCTTCCTGCGCGTGGACGGCCACGATCCCGGCGACGAGCTGCACCTGTCGGCCACGGCGCCGGCCGAGCTGCCCGTGACGGTCGACGTCGTGTCGATCGCACCCGTCGATCGCCTCGAGCTGATCGTCAACGGCGTCGTCGGACCGACGATGTCGCTGGCGGCGTCGCGACACTATGCGGGCACCGTGTCGGTGCCAGCTGGCGGGTGGGTGGCCGCGCGAGTCGTGGGCCCGCCGTCCAGGCACGTCGGCGACAGCTACGCCTTCGCCCAGACCAGTCCCGTCTACGTTGTCCGGGGCGACCGCCGCTACGTGTCGAAAGACGATGCGCGCTTTCTGGCGGCGGTGGTGGAGGCGATTGGCGCGCGCACGGCCCGATCGCCGTGGCGCAGCGACGCCGACCGCGCGGCATTTCAGGCGCAACTCGATCAGGCGAAATCCGTGTATCTCAGGCTGGCTGGAGGGGAACGTCCATGAGAACGAAGCTGCTGTTCGGCGGGCTGCTCGCGGTCGTCGCGTTTGTCGGGTTGCCGTCCTTCATCGGGGCCCAGGGCCAGGACGTCAAGGCGGACTACGATCGCGCGAGCGGCCTCGCCGAGCGCGTCCGCAACAAGATCTACGACGTCGCCGAAGCCCCCAACTGGATCGAGCACACGGACAAGTTCTGGTATCGCAAGTCCGTGAAGGGCGGGAACAGCTTCGTGCTGGTGGACCCGGCGACATCGACGAAGGCGCCGGCGTTCGATCACGCGAAGCTCGCCGCGGCGATCTCGACGGCCGCAGGCGGCAACTACACGGCGCTCGCGCTGCCGTTCGCGACGTTCACGTACGGCAGCGACCTGCAGTCGATCGAGTTCGCGCTGATGCCGGGCGGGGGGCGCGGTGGGGCGGGCCGCGCGGCCGGCGCCGGACGAGGCGGCGCGCCGGGGCAGCCCGAGCCGCCGCGGTACCGGTGCACGCTCACCGACTACAAGTGCGAACGGCTGGCGCCGACGAGCGGTCCGGCGGGCGCTGGACAGGGTCGCGCGGGCGGTGGCCAGGGCCGGGGTGGCGGAGGTCGCGCGGGTGGCGCGGCGGGCCTAGCGGCCGAGACGCCCGTGCGCGTGTCGCCCGACGGCCGGACCGAGGCGTTCATCGAGAACTACAACGTCTACCTGCGGGCGGTCGGCAACGGCGGCCGGCCCGCGCCCGCCACGGCGCTGAGCTACGACGGGTCGGAAGCCAACAGCTACACGTTCCACTCGATCCAGTGGTCGCCGGATTCGAAGAAGATCGCCGCGTATCGCCGGCGGCCCGGCTATCAGCGGATGGTCAACTACGTGCAGTCCTCGCCGCCCGACCAGCTGCAGCCGAAGTCGTCGTCGCGCTTCTACCAGAAGCCTGGCGACGTCGTCGACCTCGATCAGCCGTGCTGTTCGACGTGGAGACGAAGCAGCAGATCGTCGTGGACAACGCGCTCTTTCCGAACCCGTATCAGATCACCGCGCTGGTGTGGCGCAAGGACAGCCGCGCCTTCACGTTCGAGTACAACCAGCGCGGGCACCAGCTGTACCGCGTGATCGAGGTGGACGCGACGAACGGCCAGCCGCGGTGCGTCATCGAGGAAACGAGCAAGGCGTTCATCGACTATCGCCGCGCGTCGCCGGGCCTGTCGGATTCGGGCCGCACGTACCGGTACGACGTCGACGACGGCAAGGAAGTCATCTGGATGTCCGAGCGCGACGGCTGGAGCCACCTGTATCTCTACGACGGCGCGACCGGACAGGTGAAGAACCAGATCACCAAGGGCAACTGGGTCGTGCGCGGCGTGGATCACGTGGACGACGCGAATCGCCAGGTCTGCTTCACGGCCACCGGCGTGGACGAAGGCAAGGATCCGTATTTCCTCAACTACTACCGGATCAACTTCGACGGCTCTGGCCTCACGCGCTACACGCGGGGCGACGGCACGCACACGGTGAGCTGGTCGCCTGATCGGCGTACTACGTGGACACCTACTCGCGCGTGGACCTGCCGCCGGTCAGCGAGCTGCACAAGGCGAGCGATCAATCGCTGGTGATGACGCTCGAGCAGGCGCGACGCGACCGACCTCATGGCCACCGGCTGGAAGGCGCCGGAGGTCTTCGTCTCGAAGGGCCGCGACGGCATCACGGACATCTGGGGCGTCATCGTCCGGCCGACCAACTTCGACGCCGACGAAGAAGTACCCGGTGATCGAGAACATCTACGCGGGGCCGCAGGGCTCGTTCGTGCCGAAGACGTTCTCCACGCAGACGGGCATGCAGACGCTCGCCGAACTCGGCTTCATCGTCGTGCAGATCGACGGCATGGGCACGGCCAACCGCTCCAAGGCGTTCCACGACGTCGCGTGGAAGAACCTCGGCGACGCGGGCTTCCCGGATCGCATCCTGTGGCACAAGGCCGTGGCCGCGAAGTACCCGTGGTACGACATCACGCGGGTCGGGATCTACGGGACGTCGGCCGGCGGTCAGAACGCGCTGGGCGCCGTGCTCTTCCATCCCGAGTTCTACAAGGCGGCGGCGGCCTCGGCTGGCTGCCACGACAACCGGATGGACAAGATCTGGTGGAACGAGCAGTGGATGGGCTGGCCGCTCGGCCCGGAGTACGTCAGCGTCGTCCAACATGGAGAACGCGGCAAGCTCGGCGGCGCGCTGTTCCTGCTGGTCGGCGAGATGGACACGAACGTCGATCCGTCGTCCACGATGCAGGTGGTCAACAAGCTGATTCAGGCGAACAAGAACTTCGACCTGCTGGTGATTCCAAACGCTGACCACACCGGTGGCGGCGCGTACGGCGATCACAAGCGCTTCGACTTCTTCATGCTGCACCTGCGCGGCGTCATTCCGCCGCCGTGGGAGGCCGGACCCGCACCGGCGCCGGGTGTCGGCGGCGTCAGCGTGCTGGAGGAAGACGCGATGCCGTGGGTCGCTGCGGAGGATTGGGATACTGGCGGGGGGCAGTAAGCCGCGCCGGGGACGTTGTCGTTATCAGCACATAAGCGCCGGGCATCGGGCCGGGAGCATTGCGGTCGCCGGCCGTTTCTTGCTACGGTCGGCGCGAACGATCGGAGGAAAGACCATGGACCGGAGGATGTCCTTCTGCCGTCGGCTGTTCGTCGGGATGGCGCTGATGGCGAGTGTGTTCGCGGCCGGCATCAGCGGCCAGCGTGGCGGCGGGCCCGCGGGGCCGCAGGTCACGCAGCCGGTGCCCGCGCTGCGATTCCGTTACATCGGCCCGCAGTCCGCGGGCCGCGTGGCGTCGGTCGCCGGCGTGCCCGGCGATCCCACGACCTACTACCTGGGCGCGGCGGCGGGCGGCGTGTGGAAGTCGACCGACAGCGGCCAGACCTGGGAGCCGATTTTCGACAGCATGCCGGTGCAGGCCATTGGATCGCTGGCCGTGGCGCCCTCCGATCCCAATCAAGTGTGGGCGGGGACGGGCGAGGCCTGGGTCATCCGCGACAGCGACATTGGCGGCGACGGCATCTACAAGTCCACCGACGCGGGCAAGACGTGGAAGAACGTCGGCTTGCCTGAGGCCGGGCGGATCGGCCGCATCCTCGTTCACCCGACCAATCCAAACATCGTCTACGCCTGCGTGATCGGGCGCGTCACGGCGCCGCAGCAGGAGCGCGGGGTCTACAAGACGAGCGACGGCGGGCAGACGTGGGAGCGATCGCTCTTCGTCGATCCGAACACCGGTTGTTCGGGCATCTCACTCGATCCGAACAATCCCGACACGTTGCTCGCGGGGATGTGGCAGGTCGAGCTGCACACCTGGGCGATGTACAGCGGCGGCCAGGGGAGCGGGGTGTACCTGACGCACGACGGCGGCAAGAGCTGGAAGAAGCTCGAGAACGGCATGCCGCGCCCACCGGTCGGCAAGATCGACGTCGCCATCGCGCCGTCGAATCCCAACCGGATGTACGCGCTCATCCAGACGGCGAATCAAGGATCGCTCTGGCGATCGGAGGACGGCGGCACGAGCTGGAAGACCGTGAGCTGGGATCGCACGTTGATCGGCCGTGCCGGCTACTACATCAGCATGAAGGTGAATCCGCAGAATCCGGATGACGTCTTCATCCTCAACAGCGGCTTCCATCGTTCGTCAGATGGCGGCGCGACGTACGGGGGCGCGGGCGGCGGTGGCGGCGGGTGCGGCGACTGCCACGACGTCTGGATCGATCCGAAGGACGGCCGCCGCTTCGTGCTGACCGACGACGGCGGCGCGCGCATCACCAGCCCGACGGGCAGCCTGAGCGTGTCGCTGCCGATCGGGCAGATGTACCACGTCGGCACGGACAACCGGATGCCGTACTGGGTCTACAGCAATCGTCAGGATGACGGCACGATGCGCGGTCCGTCGAATTCGCCGGTGTCCGTGCCGAACGTCCCGAGCTATGCCGAGCGTAGCGCCGTGCCGGCCAGCGTCGCGGGCGGCGGTGGCGGCGGCGGGCGCCGTGGCGGCGGCGGGGGTGGGGCACGAGGCGGCGCGGCTGGAGCGGCTGGGGGCGCGGCTGGCGCGGCGGGTGGGGCGCGCGGAGCGGCCGGTGGCGCGCGTGGCGCGGCGCCTGCCGGCACGCCAGCGGACACCGGCGCGTTTGCGGCCCAACCAGGCGGCGGGCGCGGGCGCGGTGGCGCGGCGTCGACGTGGCAGCCGAGCATCGGCGGCTGCGAGTCCGGCTTCACGCTGCCGGTGCCGAAGAACCCGGACATCGTGTGGGCGTCGTGCTACGGCGACGAAGTGACGCGCTACGACGCCAACGTCGGACGCGCGCGGTCGGTCTCGCCGTGGATTCACACGCTCGACTCGGAGCCGCCGTTCTTGAAATATCGCTGTCACTGGACGCCGCCGCTCGTGCTCGATCCGTTCGACGACGAGACGGTGTATTACGGCTGCAACGTCGTCTTCAAGACGAGCGACAAGGGCCAGACGTGGCAGGTGATCAGTCCCGACCTGTCCACGCAGGATCCGGCGCACATCGTTTCGTCGGGCGGCATCGTCGGCGACAACCTCGGGCAGTTCTACGGCGAGCTGGTGTTCGCGATCGCGCCGTCGCCGATCCAGAAGGGATTGATCTGGGCGGGCACGAACGACGGCAAGCTCTGGTACACGCGCAATGGCGGGGGCAACTGGACCGACGTCACCAAGAACATCACCGGCATCACGCCGCTCGGGACGGTCTCGCAGATCTCGCCATCGAGCTTCGATCCGGGGACGGCCTACGTCGCGATCGACACGCATCTGGTGGACGATCGCAAGCCGTACCTCTACAAGACGAACGACTACGGCGCGACCTGGACGAAGATCAGCACCGGGCTGCCGCAGGCGCACCCGCTCGACTACACGAAGTCGATTGCCGAGAATCCAAACAAGAAGGGGATGCTCTTCGCGGGCACGGCCCACGGCTTCTACTACTCGATGGACGACGGCCGCACCTGGACGAACTTCCAGAGCGACCTGCCGCGCGCACCGGTGACGTGGATCGTCGTGCAGAAGAACTACCACGACCTGATCGTGTCCACCTACGGGCGCGGGCTGTGGGTGATGGACGACATCACGAGGCTCGAGGACACGGGGCAGGCGTCGCCGGCGGCGACGGAGAACAAGCTCTTCACGCCGCGCGCGATGCGCGAAGCGCGCGGCGGCGAGGCGAAGCTCACGTTCTCGCTGGCGAGCGCGCCGTCGGGGCCGGTGAAGTTCGAGATCCTCGATTCGTCCAACACGCTCGTGCGCACGTTCGAGGCGCAGGCGCACGCGGGGCTCAATGTCGCGACCTGGGACCTGCGGTACGAGCCGCCGGGCGTCGTCGAGCTGCGCACGACACCGCCGGACAACCCACACATCTGGGAGGGCAACCGCTTCCGCGGCGAGACCCGTCCGGTCAATCACTGGGGCATCCAGGGTGCGCAGCGGGCGGCGCCCATCGCGGCGCCCGGCAAGTACACGGTGCGGATGACCGTGGCGGCAGGCATGACGTACACGCAGCCGTTCGAGGTCGTGAAGGACATGATGATCCCGTCGAGCGACGCGGATTTGGTGGAGGGCACGAAGGCGCAGGTGCGCGTGCGCAACGCGCTCGACGAGACGGCGAAGCTGGCCAATCGCGTCGAGGTCCTGCGGAAGCAGATCGAGGATCAGCTCAAGGCCAATCGCGGCAAGGATGAGCTCGAGAAGCCGCTGCTGGAGCTCGACAAGAAGATGGTCGAGGTCGAGCGCATCATGCTGAGCGAGCACGACATGTACAGCGACGACAAGTGGTACGTCGAGCACTACCACCTGTACATGAACTTGATCTGGCTCAACGGCGTGATCGGCTTTGGCGCGGGCGACGTTGCCGGCGGCGCGGAGTACCGGCCGACGGCCGCGGCGATGGCGTGGCTCGCGGATCTCGAGAAGGACCTCGCCCGCGCCCGCGCCGGCGTCGACCAGCTCGAAAAAACCGACGTCCCCGCCTTCAACAAGGCGATGGCGGGGAAGCTGGTGATCAAGTAGGGACGGGGCTTTTTTCCACAGTTTCCGGGGTTTTGGGACGGAGGTCGGCCAATTCCATTGGGATCGGCCGACCTTCGTCGCGTTCCAGCGGTCGTCGTCTGCCGTGATCGGTTCCGACAGGTCCTGACGCGCCTCGGCCCGGCCCCGTTCTGATGTGCTTCTTCTCGACCCCGCGCTGACGCGCCTCGGCCCGGCCCGTCCTGACGTGCCTCACTCGGCCCCGCCCTGACCCGGCTCTGCCCGACCCCGTTTTGACGCACCTCGGCCCGGCTCTGATCCGTCGTGATCGGCGGCGACCCGCTCCGCCCGGCTCTGGACGCTCGGCCCGGCTACGCCCGACTCGATCCTGACGGGCCTCTCGCTGTTCGTCTATGCCACGAAACCTACCCGCCCTTCGTCCGCGCCACCGCGCCGGCGGCCGCCGACGTGCGTATCCTCTCCGCGCCGGCCGACGGTCCGGCATCCCTGAAAGACACGATTGCCGCCGCAACATCGCCTGATCGACCACTTGCGGGTCGACAGCGAAGATAGTTTGGACTCAAACTATCTACGGGCAGCGGCTTCTTCCGGGAGGGTCCTTATGACTGATTCAAGAGCGGGTGCACTCAAGCAGGCTGACGCGGATGTCGCCACGCTGAAGCAGGCGGTGCGTGGCGAGGTCATCCTGCCTGGTGACCCCGGTTACGACCAGGCCCGCAAGGTCTACAACGGCATGATCGATCGGCGGCCCAAGCTGATCGTCCGCTGCAAGGATGCCGCGGACGTGATTGCGGCGGTGAATTACGCGCGCGCGCACGCGCTCGTGCTGTCGGTGAAGGGCGGCGGCCACAACGGCGCCGGTCTCGGGATGTGCGACGACGGGCTCGCGATCGACCTTTCGCCGATGAACTGGGTGCGTGTCGATCCCGAAGCCAAGACCGTTCGCGTGGGCGCCGGATCGACCTGGGGGGATGTCGACCATGCGACGCATGCGTACGGGCTGGCGGTGCCGTCGGGCATCCTTTCGACGACGGGCGTGGGCGGGCTGACGCTCGGCGGCGGACTCGGCCATCTGACGCGCCGGTGCGGCTTGACGATCGACAATCTCCTGGCCGTCGACATCGTGCTGGCCGATGGGCGAATGGTGACGGCCAGCGCGACGTCGCATCCCGATCTGTTCTGGGCCGTGCGAGGCGGGGGCGGCAACTTCGGGGTCGTGACGTCGTTTCTCTACCACGCGCACGACATCCACACCGTCTATGCGGGGCCGATGCTGTATCCGATCGATCAGGCCACGGAAATCATGCGCTGGTATCGCGAGTTCATCCCGAATGCTCCAGACGATCTGACCAGCGTCTTTGCGTTTCTCGTGGTGCCCCCCGGTCCGCCGTTTCCCGAGCCGCTCCGCAATCAGAAGATGTGCGGACTGGTGTGGTGTTACACGGGACCGCTCGATCAGGCGGAGCGCGTGTTCGCACCGATTCGCGCGTTCAAGACGCCGGCGCTCGATCTGGTCGGTCCGATGCCGCTGCCGGTCCTGCAGAGCATGTTCGATCCGATCTATCCGCCGGGGTTGCAGTGGTACTGGAAGGCCGACGCGTTTCGGGAGTTGCCCGACGAGGCGATTGCGAAGCACGTGGAGCACGGGACCCGGATGCCGACGTGGCAGTCGTCGATGCACCTGTATCCGATCGATGGGGCGGCGGCGCGGGTGAAGGGCGACGCGACGCCATGGGGATTTCGCGATGCTCGGTGGATGGGCGTCATCGTCGGTGTCGATGCCGATCCGAAGAATCGCGACAAGATCACCCGTTGGGCGCGGGAGTATTGGGAAGCCGTGCATCCGTTCTCCGGGGGCGGCGCGTACGTCAATTTCATGATGGAGGAAGGGCCCGACCGGGTTCGCGCGACGTATGGGCCAAACTACGAGCGACTGGCGCGCTTGAAGCGGGAATACGATCCCGGCAACCTGTTCCGGGTGAATCAGAACATAGTTTAGGGACGGGGCTTTTTTCCACAGTTTCCCGGGGTTTGGGGACGGAGGTCGGGCCGTATTGAGGCACAATACGGCCGACCTCCGTCCCCAAATCCCGGATGTAACTGTGGAAAAAAGCCCCGTCCCCCTCCTTCTTGTCGCCCTCCTCGCGCAGCCGGTGTTTCGCGGTTCGGAGATCTTTCCGCCCGAGGAGTTTGCGGCGCGACGGGCGCAGGTCGTCGACAGGATTGGCGACAGCGTTGCCATCGTGCTCGGCACGTCCGAACCGCCGGGCGAGATGCCCTTCCGCCAGAACAGCCAGTTCTTCTACCTGACGGGCGTCGCGGAGCCTCGCGCGGTCCTCATGATTGACGGACGGACGAAGACGACGACGCTGTTTCTGCTGCCGAGGAACGAGCGCCGCGAGCAGAGCATGTTCGGCCCGGCGCTGTCGCCTGGCCCAGACGCGTCAAAGGAGACGGGGATCGACGATATCCGGCCGCGCGACGCGTTCGCGCCGGCGATCGACGCGCTGCTGGCCGATCATCGAACGATCTTCACGCCGTTCGCGGCCGAAGTGCTCGGCAGCCAGTCGCAGGGCGATCCGAGCCGCATGTGGGCGGCCAACAAGCGCGACGTCTGGGACGGGCGCGACTCGCGCGAGCAGACGTTCGTCGCCAAGCTGCGCGCGGCGTCCTCAGGCCTCGAGGTCAAGGATCTCGATCCAATCGTGAACGCGCTTCGCGCGGTCAAGAGCCCGCGCGAGATTGCCGTGATCCGCGAAGCCACGCGGATTGCCGGTCTGGGCATCATGGAGGCCATGCGCGACGCGCGGCCCGGCATGCACGAGTACGAGCTCCAGGCCGACGCGGAATTCGTATTCAAGAAGTCAGGCGCGCTCGGCGGATCGTACTTTGCGCTCATTGCGACGGGGCAGAACACGTACTACACGCACTACAACAAGGACACGGCCGTGCTGCACGCCGGGGATCTCGTGCAATTCGACTACGCGCCTGACTACAAGTACTACCAGTCGGACGTCACGCGCGTCTTTCCGGCGAGCGGCAAGTTCACGCCCCGGCAACGCGAGTACTATGGCATCTACCTGAAGCTGTATCAGGCGCTCATGACTTCGATTCAGGTCCACGTCACGCCCAAGGACGTCATGGTGGCCGCGGTGAAGAAGATGGACGCCATCATGGCGTCGTATCCCTTCACTGATGAAAAGATCAAAGCTGCCGCCGCCGCGTTCGTCGAGTCGTACCGCGCGAATCGGGGTGCGAGCCTCGGTCACAACGTCGGCCTCGAGGTGCACGACGTCGGCGGGTTGCAGGCGCCGACGCTGGAGCCCGGTCGCATCTTCACGATCGAGCCCGAGATGCGGTTGGAGGACGAGCACCAGGGCGTGCGTCTCGAGGACATGATTCTGATCACCGAGCAGGGTTACGAGAATCTGTCGGCCTTCGTGCCGATCGAGATGGCGGACATCGAGAAGCTGATGGCCGAGCGATAGGGGACGGGGCTTTTTTCCACAGATCCGGCAAATCCGGGGACGGAGGTCCGGCCGCCGCGCTGACGCGCCGGCCGACCTCCGTCCCCCGTCAGGCCGGATCTGTGGAAAAAAGCCCCGTCCCCTACAATCTCTCCATGATCTATCGCGCGATCGGCAGGACGGGGATGCGGGTGTCCGCGGTCAGCTTCGGCGCCTGGGCCATTGGCGGATCCTGGGGCGCCGTCGACGACAGCGAGTCGCTCCGCGCCCTCCACGCCGCGATCGATGCCGGCGTCAACTTCATCGACACCGCCGACGTCTACGGCGACGGTCGCAGCGAGCGCCTCATTGCCAAGCTGCGTCAGGACCGACCCGGTGAAATCTACGTCGCGACGAAAGCCGGCCGCCGGCTGCCCGCCCAGGATCCCGACGCGTACACGCGCGGGAACCTGACCGCGTGGGTCGACCGCAGCCTCGTCAACCTCGCCGTCAATCGGCTCGACCTGCTTCAGCTCCACTGCCCGCACCCCGCCGTCTACGATCGTCCGGAAGTCTTCGGCATCCTCGACGACCTCGTCGTCGCCGGCAAGCTCCGCTACTACGGCGTGAGCGTCGAGACGGTCGCCGAGGCCATGAAGGCCATCCGCTACCCGGGCGTGCAGAGCGTGCAGATCATCTTCAACATGTTCCGGCTGAAACCGGCCGACGAGTTCTTCGCCACGGCCCGGGCGCGTCAGGTCGGTATCCTCGCCCGCGTGCCGCTCGCGAGCGGCCTGCTCACCGGCAAGCTCACGCGCAACTCGACGTTTGCCGCCGATGACCATCGGCAATTCAACCGGCAGGGCGAGAGCTTCGACAAAGGCGAGACCTTCTCCGGCGTGCCTTTCGACGTCGCGCTCGACGCGGTGGACGCCCTGCGACCGCTGACGCCCGCCGGCTCGACGCTCACCCAGTTCGCGCTGCGCTGGATCCTGATGTTCGATGCGGTCACCTGCGCCATTCCCGGCGCGCGGACCGCCCCCCAGGCGCGCGAGAATGCCGGCGCGGCCCGCCAGCCGGCGATCGACGCCGAGACGATGGCCGCGGTCCGCGAGATCTACGACACCAGAATTCGCCCGCACGTGCACGATCACTGGTAGCGCGAATCTCTCGTCGCGCGCGATACAATTCGGCCCGCACGAGGATCCCATGCGCCACATTCTGATCGTCGCCGGCGTCGCCTTTGCCCTGACCAGCGGTGCCGTGCCGTTCGCCGGCACACCGCAGGACGCCACCCAGCTCAGCGCGTCCGACGCCCCTGCCAACGGCATCTGGGTGGATTCACTCGACCTGACCGGCAAGGTCGCCGTCCGTCAGGCCGGACGCGGCCGTGGCGGAAGGGGCGGCCGCGGCGCCGTCGCGACGCCGCCGCCGGCCCCGGTCTACACCCTCGGCGGCACGACGTACCCCCACACGGTGCCGACGACCTCCGATACGGACTTCGCGATCGACCTCAAGGGCCAGGCCGTGAAGTTCGCCGCGATGGTCGGCATCGACGATGCGGCCGGAGCGGGCCGCGGCAGCGTGCAGTTTGGCGTGTGGGTCGATGGCAGGAAAGTCGCCGACACGCCGGTGATGAAGAGCGGCGACGCGCCCAGGCTCCTGACCGCGGATCTGACCGGCGCCAGACGTCTCGTCCTCGCCGTCAACGACGGCAACGACGGCACGGGCGCTGACAACGCCGATTGGGCCGGTGCGCTCGTCACGATGAAGAGCGGCACGCAGATCCGGCCGGAAATTCTTGCGCCCGCCGTCGAAGCCGCGCCCGCCATCGCGTCGAGCCAATCGGTCGTGCCGCAGCTCAACTCGCCGAGGATCACCGGCGCCACGCCCGGCCGGCCGTTCATGTTCCAGATTCCCGCATCCGGCGAGGAGCCGCTGGCGTTCGTCGCGCGCAACCTGCCCGCCGGTCTCAGGCTAGACGCCAGGACCGGTCTCATCACCGGGTCGCTCGAGCAGGCTGGCCGCACGGTCGTGGACGTGACCGTGACGAATGCCCAAGGCAGGGCAACCGGGCAGATCACGATCGTCGGCGGCGATCACATGCTGGCGCTGACGCCGCCGCTCGGCTGGAACTCCTGGAACGCGTGGGGCAACACGGTCACGGCGGACAAGGTGCTCGCGTCCGCCGACGGCATGGTCAAGAGCGGCCTCGCGCGTCAGGGCTACACGTACATCAACATCGACGACGTCTGGGAGGGCGGGCTCGAGCCCAATCCTGCCACGGGCCGTGGGCATAACGTCGCCGCCGGCCGCGACGCCAAGGGCGAGATTCTCACGAACGCGAACTTCCCAGACATGAAGGGCCTCGTCGATCACATCCACGGCCTCGGTCTCAAGGCCGGCATCTACTCGTCGCCAGGGCCGACCACGTGTCAGGGGCTCGTGGCGACGTATCAGCACGAGCTGCAGGACGTGCGCACGTGGGCGAAATGGGGATTTGACTACGTCAAATATGACTGGTGCTCGGTACAGCGGGATTGCGCCAACCCCAACGCTCGAGCAGCGGAAGACGCCGTATCGGATTCTGCGCGCGGCGCTCAATGACATCGATCGCGACATGATCTACAGCCTGTGCCAGTACGGCGCGGGCAACGTGTGGGAGTGGGGCAACGACCCCGACATCCGCGGCAACCTCTGGCGCATGACCGGAGACATCCGCGATTCGTGGGCGAGCATGGCGGGCATCGGCTTCCAGCAGACGGGCCGCGAGAAGTACGCCGGGCCCGGTCACTGGAACGACACCGACATGCTCGTCGTCGGCATGGTGGGATGGAGCCAAGGATCGCGGCCGACGAATCTGACGCCCAACGAGCAGTTGACGCACATCTCGCTGTGGGCGCTGCAGGCCGCGCCGATGCTCATCGGCGCCGACCTCTCCAAGATCGACGACTGGACGACGAATGTGCTCGGCAATCGCGAGGTGCTGACCGTCAATCAGGACGTGCTCGGCAAGCCCGCCGGGCGGCTCTCGAGCGACGGCTGGATCGACGTGTGGGCGCGGCCGCTGGAAGACGGGTCGATGGCGGTGGGCTTGTTCAACCGATCGCCCGAGGCGGCGACAATCGCGGTCAACTTCGCTGACCTCGGTCTACAGGGATCCCACCCGGTGCGCGATCTGTGGCAGCAGAAGAATCTCGGCACCGCGCGCGACCGGTTTTCGGCCACAGTGCCGCGACACGGCGTCGTGCTGGTGAAGATTGGCAAGTAAGCTCCGCTGGGGCGTCCTCAGCACGGCGACGATCGGCACCATCAAGGTGCTGCCGGCGATGCAGCGCGGCGAGTGGACGACCGTCGCCGCGATCGCCTCGCGCGATCTCTCGCGCGCCCAATCCGCGGCGGCCGCGCTCGGCATTCCCACGGCGTACGGATCGTACGAGGCGCTGCTCGACGACCCGTCGATCGACGCCATCTACAACCCGCTGCCCAATCACCTCCACGTCGAGTGGACGACGCGCGCGGTCGAAGCGGGGAAGCACGTGCTCTGCGAGAAACCCATCGGCTTGAGCGCGGCGGACGTGCAGCGCCTGATTGCCGCCCGCGATCGCACCGGGCGGCGGATCCAGGAAGCGTTCATGGTCGTGACGCATCCGCAGTGGCTGCGTGCGCGGGATCTCGTGCGATCCGGCCGCCTGGGGGCGCTTCGCACGATGACTGCCGGCTTCAGCTACATGAACACCGATCCCGCGAACATCCGCAACGTCGCGGCCTACGGCGGCGGCGCGCTCTTCGACATCGGCTGCTACTTCGTGGCGACATCGCGATTCATCTTCGGCGGCGAGCCTCGGCGGGTGGCCGCGTCGATCGAGCGCGACCCGGTATTCCACGTGGATCGACGGACGTCGGTGATCCTCGAGTACGACGCGGGCACGTTCGCCGGCACGTGCGCGACGCAGACGACGCCGTACCAGCGCGTCGAGCTGTTCGGATCGGACGCGCGGCTCGCGGTCGAGATTCCGGTCAACGCGCCGCCGGACCGGCCGTGCCGGCTGTTCTACGATCCGCGCGGCGCGCTCGACGGATCGTCGATCGAGACGATCGAGATCCCAACCTGCGATCAGTACACGATTCAGGGCGATCTGTTCTCGCGGGCGATCATCGACGGTACACCGCAGCCGTATCCGCTCGAGGAATCCCGCGCGAATCTGCGCGTCATCGACGCACTCTTCCGGGCCGCTGAAGACGCGACGTGGGTGAGAGTGACAGAATAAACGCGATGACCGGACCAGCATTGTTCGTGATGGCGGCAGGCCGTGGCTCGCGGTACGGCGGAGCGAAGCAGACGGCGGGCGTCGGCCCCCAGGGCGAGACGCTGCTCGAATTCGCGGTGTTCGACGCGAAGCGTGCGGGCTTCAAGAAGATCGTGTTCATCACGCGGCCCGATCTCGTCGAGGACTTTCAGGCGCTCGTCAAGCGCCTTCCTGCCGATCTGACGTACGCGATCACGACGCAGCCGGCCAGTGCCAGGATCACCGGCGGCGAGCTGCTCTCGCGGGCCAAGCCCTGGGGAACGGTCCACGCCGTGCTGGCGGCCCGGAGCGACCTCGACGTGCCGTTCGCCATCGTGAACGCCGACGATTTCTACGGCCGGGCCGCGTACGAGCTGGCGGCGAAGGCGTGCGCGGACGCCGAGGCCGGCGGGCCGTACGCCCTGGTCGGCATGCGCCTGGATCGGACGCTGTCGCCCTCGGGCCCCGTGGCGCGCGGCGTGTGCGTGACCGAGGGCGACGAGCTCGTCTGGCTCGATGAAGTGCGGGACGTCGGCATGACGCCCAGCGGCCTGCGCGGACGCTTTCCCGACGGCGAGCGCGCGTTGACCGGCGCCGAAGTCGCGTCGATGAACTGCTGGGTGTTCACGCCGGAAATCTTCACGGGCCTGCAGGCCGCCTTCGACGAGTTCCTCCGCGCCCACGGGCACGACGAGCACGCGGAGTCGCCCCTGCCCGAGGCCATCAACGCCCTCGTTCAGGCCAAACAGGCGCGCATCCGGGTGATCGAGGCCCCCGGCCCGTGGTTTGGCATCACGCACGCGGCCGACCGCGACAAGGTGGCCGCTGGGCTCCACGAGCTCACGCAAAAGGGGGTTTACCCCAGTCCGCTCTGGAAGAAGTGACCCGGAAATGATCGAGAATGCGGCATGCGCCCTGCCGCCTCGATCCTGCTCGTCGCGTTTGCCGCTGTGGCCACGCTGACCGCCCGGCAGGGCCCGCCGACGCCGACGACGACACCGCGACCGATCGGCGGCAGGCCGACCGGGCCGCCGCTCGTCACGAGCTTCGACGCGGCGATGATCTCGGCGCCGCCGGCCGAGCTGGGTCTCGATCCGTTCTACAGGAAGTACACGGACGCCTTCGGCATTCCAATCGTGTCCTCCGAGAAGGTCGCGGACGCCGCGCTCCTGATGGCGCGCGACATCGTCAATTACATGCTGCTGAAGCGGCCGGACGTGCGCGGGATAATGCTCGCGCGGAAGTCGCGCGTGCTGATCATGGCCATCAGCGAAGGCGAGACAGACCTGCCGGAGCGGCGCGACTGGAAGAAGCCCGCGATCACCGATCGTCGCCTCACACCGGGCGAGCGGGCGCGCTACAACCAGCCGGGCGGCATCGCGAGCATGACCGACCAGCAGGTACTGGAACGGCCGCGCGCGCGGGATGGGCGGCAACATCACGTCAGCCGCCGAAGAGAACCTGCTCGGGATTCCTGGCACGCGCTACTTCGGCGAGCACATCCTGGTCCACGAGTTCAGCCACAACATCATGGGCGCGCTCAGGACGGTCGAGCCGGCGCTGGTGCAGGAAGTCGAAGCCGCCTACGCCGACGCCAAGGCAAAGAACTTGTACGAAGGCCAGTACGCGATCAACACGGTGGCCGAGTACTGGGCGGAGGGAACGCAGTGGTGGTTCTGGTCCAACATCGAGTTCTACGACCGCACGACCAAGGCCCGGATCCAGACGCCGGAGGAGTTCCGGGCGTACGATCCGGCGCTGTACGCGGTTCTCGATCGCGTCTACCCGGGCCACCACATCCCTGGCGACATCTACTACGGCAAGAACCTGAAACCCGCGCGGCCGCCGACGACCGCCGGCGACTTTACTTCGTGGTCCCGAAAGTGAACACCGTCTGGGACCTGTACTCCTGACCCGGTCTCAGGACGGTCGTGGGGAAGTTCGGATGATTCGGTGAGTCGGGGAAGTGCTGCGTCTCGAGGCAGAAGCCCGATCGGAACGGGTAGACGCGCCCGCCTTTGCCCGTGATCGTCCCGTCCAGGAAGTTGCCCGAGTAGAACTGGATGCCGGGCTCGGTCGTCGAGATCTCGAGCGTGCGACCGGTTGTCGGCTCGACGACCCGTGCCGCCAGCGCGAGGCCGTCGCCCGTGCGCGTTCAGCACCCAGTTGTGGTCGTAGCCCTTGCCGCGCTTCGAGCTGTTCGTTGTCCCGTTCGATGCGCGCGCCGATGGCCGTCGGCGTGCGGAAGTCGAACGGCGTGCCCTCGACCTGCGCCAGCTCGCCGGTCGGAATCAGCGTGTCGTCCACGGGCGTGTAGCGGTCGGCATTGATCATCAGCTCGTGGCCGAGGATGTCGTTGGCCTTGGCGCCCGCCAGATTGAAGTAGGTGTGCTGCGTCAGGTTGACCACGGTCGCCTTGTCCGTCGTCGCGTGGTAGTCGACGACGAGCTTGTTGTCGTCGGTCAGCGTGTACGTGACCGTGGAGGTCAACGTGCCCGGGTAACCCTCCTCGCCGTCCGGGCTGACGTAGGTCAACTTCACGCCGACGCCTGACGCGTTCTGAAACGGCTCGGCCTTCCACACGCGCCTTGTCGAAGCCCTTGGTCCCGCCGTGCAGATGGTTCTCGCCGTTGTTGGTGGCCAGCGTGTAGGTCTGGCCGTCCAGGGTGAACTTGCCCTTGGCGATTCGATTCCCGTACCGGCCGACGACGGCGCCGAAATAGGGCGACTTGTCGACGTAGGGCGCGAAGGTGTCGAAGCCCAGCGTGATGTCGTCCGTCTGGCCCGCCTTGTCCGGCGTCTTGATGGACAGAATCGTCGCGCCGTAGGTCATGACGCGGATCTGGATCCCGTTCGGGTTGTTGAGCGTGATGAGGTCCACGGCCTGATCGTCGGGCGTGCGGGCGAAGGGCGCCATAGTGACGCGGGTCTGGGCGGCGGGCATCGGCGTCGATGATGAGTCACGCGAGCAGCCCGCGGCAAGCACGGCCGCGCCGCTGAGGACGACCATCACGTGGACCAGTCGGTTCATGAGGCACACCTCGGGAGAAAGGGGGGCAGACACGTCCCGCATATCGTATTACGATGGCGCGCGCGTGGGACGACTCGAGGGCAAAGTCGCGATCGTGACCGGCGGCGCGCGCGGCATCGGGCGGGCGATTGTGGAGAAGTTCGCCGAGGAGCGCGCGACTGTGGCCGCGTTCGACGTCGACGCAGACGCCATGACGACCGTCGCGGCGTTGCTCGCGGACCGCGGCGGCGCAGTGACGGGCTGGGGCGTGGACGTCACGGTCGAGTCATCGGTTGCCCAGGGCGTTCAGGCCATCGTCGGCCGCCACGGCCGCGTGGACATTCTGGTCAACAACGCCGGCGTCAACGCGTACCACGACGCCACGCGGATGACCGACGCCGAGTGGGAGCGCGTGTTTGCCGTGGACCTCAAGGGAGCGTGGCTGTGCGCCAAGCACGTGCTGCCCGGCATGATCGCGCAGGCGCCGAGGCGTCGATCGTCAACATCGCGTCCATCCACGCGACGCTGACGATGGCCGGCATGTTTCCGTATGCCGCGGCGAAGTCCGGCCTGGTCGGACTCACGCGGAGTCTGGCGCTCGACTACGCCGCCGCGCGGCATCCGCGTGAACGCCGTGTCGCCCGGCTGGACGCGCACGCACCTCGTCGAGGAGTGGTTTGCGCGCCAGCCCGATCCGCGCGCCGCCGAGTCGAGCATCCTGCGCGGCGCATCCGATGCGGCGCATCGCGACGCCCGCGGAAATCGCCAACCTCGTTGCGTTCGTCGCCTCCGATGAGGCGTCGGCGATCACCGGCAGGCGTCGCTGGCGGTCGATTGCGGACGAGGTTTGCGGCGTCGCAGGGTGCCTGGTGCCCGATGCCTGATCTCCTGTCTGACGCCTTTCTGGAGCTGACATGACCGACGCGAAGACCGTTCTGGGGGCGCTGAACCTGCCCGTGCGTGACGCGTACGACCTGCCGACGTCCGCGAAGCGCTTCGCGGACGGCGGGCAGTATCGCGATCGAGATTCCGTCGTGCGAGGGGCCGAAGGCGATGCAGGCGGTCGTCGCCGCGGCCGCGGCGCGCGGCGTGCCGATCCATCGCGTCAGCCAGGGCAGCGGCATCATGCTGCAGACCGACGACGAGATTCGGGAGATGCTCGCGATCGGGCGGACGCACGGCATCGAGGTCTGTCTGTTCGTCGGACCGCGCGCGAACTGGGACACCGGCGTGCAGGCCGCGTCGGTGAACGGCCGCGTGCTCGGCTCGTCGCTTCGCGGCGCCGACCAACTCGCGTTCGGCATCGACGACGTGCTGCACGGCGCGTCGCTCGGGCTGCGCTCGATTCTCGTCGCCGACCTCGGCCAGCTGCACGATCTTCGGCCACATGAAGAAGACCGGCGACCTGCCGCCGGACTTCGTGCTGAAGATCTCCGTGACGCTGGCCGCGGCCAATCCCGCGACGGCGCGCCTGCTCGAGGACCTCGGCGCGACGTCGATCAACCTGCCGGTCGATCTCTCGCTGCCGCAGATCGCCGCGGTTCGCCAGGCGATCGACGCGGCCATCGACTTCTACGTCGAGGCCCCGGACGACTTCGGCGGCACCGTCCGGCACTACGAGGCGGCGGAGCTGGTGCGAGTCGGCGCGCCCATCTACCTGAAGTACGGCCTGCGCAACGCGCCTGGCCTCTACCCGAGCGGCCAGCACCTCGAGGCGACGGTGCGTCGCGCTGTCGCGCGAGCGCGTGCGCCGCGCCGCCATCAGCCTCGCGATGCTCGCGCGCCAGTCCCCGGACGCGAAGGCGTCGCCGATGCCCGCGAAAGGACGCGCATGAAGATCACGACCGCTGCGCACCACCGTCGTCGGCACGCCGTGGCGCGAGCTGGTGTTCCTCGAGCTCGAGACCGACACGGGCCTGATCGGCGTCAGCGAAGTGCGGATGGTCAGCCGCACCGAGACGCTCATCGCGTGCCTCGACGAGCTGGCGCCGCGTCACGTCCTCGGCACCGACCCGTTCGACGTCGAGCGGCTCGCCTGGAACATCCAGCGCGGCGACTACGATCGGCCCGGCGAGGTGTCGCAGTCGGCGCTCGCCTGCTTCGACGTGGCGTGCTGGGATCTGATCGGCCAGTCGCTGGGCGTGCCGGTCTGGAAGCTGATCGGCGGCAAGTTTCACGCGCGCGTGCCGGCCTACGCGAACGGCTGGTACCAGACCGAGCGCGAGCCCGCCAAGATCGCCGCGCTCGCGACGACCGTCGTCGCGAAGGGCTACCGCGCGATGAAGCTCGATCCGTTTGGCCACGCCAGCGCCGAGCTTTCCGCGGCGCGAGCGCGGCCGCGCCGTCGCGATCGTCGCGGCCGTGCGCGAAGCGGTCGGCCCGGACGTCGGCATCATGATCGAGATGCACGGCCGCTTCACGTCGGCGACCGCCGTCGGCCGTCGCGAGGCTGCTCGAGCCGTTCGCTCCCGAGTGGATCGAGGAGCCGGCGCCGCCGGAGAACGCGGTTGCGTACCGGGCAGTCCGCGCACGCGACGCCGCTGCCGATCGCCACCGGCGAGCGCGCGCACACGATGGAGGACATCCGCGGCTTCATCGAGGGCGGCGTCGTCGACGTCGTGCAGGTCGATCTCGACGCATTTCGGCGGCTTCCTCGCGATGAAGCAGCCTCGCCGGCTGGGCCGACGCCTACGCGCTGCTGATGGCGCCGCACAACGTCTGTGGTCCGGTCGGGACGATGGCGAATCTGCACTTCGCGGTGGCGACGCCGAACTACAAGGTGCTCGAGCACTTCAACGACTTCGCCGACGCGTGGACGCACGATCTCGTCGATCACTCGCCGCGCATCGATCCGGCCGACGGCTGCTTTGTCGCGCCCGAGCGCCCGGGCCTCGGCCTCAGGCTCGACCACGCCGCCTGCGCGAAGCATCCCCGCACGGGTGGGCGGATTCGGCTGTTCGAACCTGGGTGGGAAAGGCGATGAAATGGGTGAATCGGTGAATGGGGGGAATGAGTGAATGAGTGAGGGGGCGAATGGGTGAGGAGCTGGCGACCGTCGAACTCGTGCTCGACGTACGCGCCCAGTTGGGCGAGGGGCCAATGTGGGATGCCGTGACGCAAGCGCCTGCTGTTCGTCGACATCATGCGCGGGCACGTGCACGAGTTCGATCCGTCGACCGGCCACGATCGCGTCGTCGAGATTGGCCAGCCGGTCGGCGCGGTGACGCCCACGGTGCGCGGCGACTGGGTCGTCGCGACGCGCGACGGTTTCTTTCGTGTGAATCCGGCCACCGGCGCCGCGTCGCTCGTCTCGCACGTCGAGCGCGACGAGCAGGACACGCGGATGAACGACGGCTACGTCGATCGACGCGGTCGATTCTGGGCGGGCACGATGGGGCTGCACGGCGCCAAGGAGCGCGGGTCGCTCTATCGCCTCGATCCAGACGGCACGGTCACCCGCCATGTTACCGGCGTCGGCATCTCGAACGGCATCGACTGGAGTCTGGACGGCGCGCTGATGTACCACGCCGACACGGCGCTCGGGCGCGTCGACGTGTTCGACTTCGACGAGCCGACCGGCACCATCGCGAACCGTCGCCCGTTCGTGACGATTCCCGATGACCTGGGCGCGCCCGACGGCCTCGTCGTGGACGCCGACGGCTACCTGTGGCTCGCGCATCTGGGGAGGCAGCGCGGTGCATCGCTATCGGCCGGACGGCACGCTCGACGCGATCATCCCAATGCCCGTCTCGCTCGTCGACCAAGCCCGCCTTCGGCGGCCCGGATCTGATGGACCTGTACATGACGACCGCCTGGATCGATCTGGACGAGCGCCAGCGTGCAGCGTCAGCCGACCGCGGGCGGGCTGTTCCGGCTGCGTCCGGGCGTCGCGGGCCGGCCCGCCAGCGTGTTTGGCGGCTGAGCGATGGGCGGCCTTTCGTTTCAACGATCTCCACAAGTCGTTCGGCGCCGTCCAGGCGCTCCGCGGCGTGACGCTTCACGGTCGCGCGCGGCGAGGCGCACGCGCTCGTCGGCGAGAACGGCGCGGGCAAGTCCACGCTGCTCAAGATCCTCGCCGGCATCGTCCGCCCCGATCGCGGCGAGCGTGCGGCTCGACGACGTGCCGCTGCATCTTCCGAGCCCGCGCGACGCGCTCGAGCGCGGCATCGGCATGGTCTACCAGGAGATGCTGGCGTTCCCGAACCTCACGGTCGCGGCCAACATCTTCGCGGGCCGCGAGATCATCGGACCGCGGCGGGCGGCTCGACGAGGCCGCGATGCGCGCCCGCACGCGCGGCTCTGCTCGAGCGAGCTGCACCTGCCGATCGCGCCCGACGCGCGCATGGAGCACGCTCTCCGCCGCGCACGCGCAGCTGCGTGCAGGTCGCGCGCGCGCTGGCCTTCGATTGCCGCGTGCTCGTGCTCGACGAGCCGACGACGTCGCTGACCGACGCGGAGGTCGATCACCTGTTCGGCGTGCTCGAGCGACCTCAAGGCGCGCGGCGTCACGCATCCTCTTCGTCTCGCACCGCCTGCCCGAGGTGTTTCGCCTCTGCGATCGCATCACGGTGCTGCGCGACGGGCCGTACGTCGGCACCGTTCGACGCGCGCGACGACGCCGCCCGACGACGATCGTGCGGGCGATGGTCGGCCGCGAGCCGCCGGCGCGCGTGGCGCGCCGCGTGCGGCCGCCGGCGGCCGCGCCCGGCTGCTCGATTCGCGGTCTCACCCGGCGCCGTGCGTTGCGCGACGTCTCGCTCGACGTGCGACGCGGGCGAAATCGTCGGCGCTCTTCGGGCTGGTCGGCTCGGGCCGGACCGAGCTGCTCGAAACCGATCTTCGGCCTGCGCGCAGCCGACGCGCGGGCGCGATCGCGATCGACGGCCAGCCGGTGGCGCTGCGATCGGCGCGCGACGGCCGCGCGCGCCGGCCTCGCGCTCGTGCCCGAGGACCGGCAGCGGCAGGGGCTGTTCTTCAATCTGACGCATCCGGCACAACCTCGTGCTGCCGCAGTGCCGGCGAAGGCGGGCGTCCGGTCGGATCGCGCGACCGCGAGGAGCGCGCGCTCGCCGAGCGCGCAGGTCGAAGACCTGGCGGATCAGCACGCCGTCGGTCGACGCGGCTGCCGGATACGCTCAGCGGCGGCAACCAGCAGAAGGTCGTCGCCGGCGAAGTGGCTCGCGACGTCGCCGCGCGTGCTGCTGCTCGACGAGCCGACCAAGGGCGTGGACGTCGGCGCCAAGTTCGAGATCCACGACATCGTCCGCGAGCAGGCGCGCCGCCGGCATGGCGCTGCCTGATGGTCTCGAGCGATCTGCCCGAGGTGCTGGCGCTGGCCGACCGCATCGTCGTCATGCGCGAGGGCCGCGTGCGCGGCGAGCTGCGCCGGCGCGACGGCGACCGAGGAAGCCGTGATGCGCCTCGCGACGCACGAGGTCGAGGCCTCCGCATGAAGCGCTTCTGGCACGTCCGCGAGCTCAGCACGGTCGCGATCCTCACGCTCGAGGTGCTCTTCTTCACCTGGTACCTGTGGCCCGAGGCCGGGCGGCCGCATCCGTTCCTGAACGTCGGCAACGTCCTGCTCATCCTCAAGTACTCGTCGATCTACGGCATCGCGGCGATCGGCGCGGCGATCGTGATCATCTCGGGCGGCATCGATCTGGCGCCCGGCGCCGTGATCGCGCTGACGACGGTCGTCACCGGGCTACTGTTCGTCGAGCACGGCTGGTCGCTCGGCGGCAAGCGTCGCTGGCGGGACTGCTGGTCGGCATCGGCGCCGGGCTCGTCGGCCGCGTGGCTCATCGTCGCGCGTGCGGCTGCCGCCGTTCATCGCGACGCTCGGCGTGATGGGCATCTGGCGCGGCGCGGCGTTCATCATCACCGAGGCGCGCTTCTACGATCTGTCGGCGAAGCTGCCGCGCGACTGGCACGTCGCCGGCGTGCTCGGTCGACTGGGTGGCGCCGATCGTCATGCTCGCTGCTCGCGCTGGCGTGTTCCAGGTCCTGATGACGCGGTTCCAGTGGGGCCGCGCGGTTTCGCGGTCGGCGGCAACGAAACGGCCGCGCTGTTCTCGGGCATTCGCGTCGGCCGCGTGAAGACGTCGGCCTACGTCATCGCCGGCCTGCTGGCCGCGGTCTCCGGCGTCGTGCTGGCGGTCGTGCAGGGCCAGGGCAAGGCGGATCTCGCGAACGGCTACGAGTTGGATATCATCGCGTCGGCGGTCGTCGGCGGCGCGAGCCTGGCCGGCGGCCGCGGATCGGTCGTCGGCGCGGTGCTCGGCGCGCTGATCTTCGGCGTGCTGCGCAACGCGCTGCCGCAGATTCCCGGCGCGACGTTCTACGATCGGCTGATCGTCGGGCTCGTCGTCATCGTGATCGTGGTGATGGATCAGGTGCTTCAGTGAGAAGAGAATCGTAGGTTCCGGGTTCCGGGTTCCGGAGTTCCGCGGTTCCGCGGTGCGCTGGCAGTGTGACTGTGAACTCCGGAACTCGTCGGAACCGCGGAACCTCGGAACCGCCGAGCGAAGGAGCCAAGATGAGACGTGCCTTGATGTTGAGTGTGGCAGCCGCTGGCCCTGGGCGTGGCTTGCAGTGGCGGGGCTGGCCCGACCGGCCAACCGCCGCGCCGAAGACGCTGCGGTTTGCGCTGATTCCCGAAGTCGCTCGACATCCCGGTCTTCGACTACGCGAACAACGGCGCCGAGCGCGAAGCGAAGGAGCTCGGCAACGTCGAGGTCATCTACCGCGGACCGGATCACGCCGACCAGCTGAAGCAGAAGGAAATCCTCGAGTCGTTCATCACGCAGAACGTGGACGGCATCGCGATCTCCGTGCTCAACGCCGACTTCCTGACGAGCACGATCGACAAGGCCATCGACGCGGGCATTCCCGGTCGTCACGTGGGACTCCGACGCGCCGACGTCCAAGCGCATCGCGTTCTACGGCGTCGACGACTTCAAGTCCGGCCAGATCATGGGCGAGCAGGCCGCGCAAGCTGCTGAACGGCAAGGGCACGGTCGCGTTCATCACGAGCCTCGGCGCCAACAACCTCCAGCGGCGGCTGGACGGCGCGAAGGACGCGCTCGCGAAGTATCCCGGACATCAAGATCGTCGAGACGTTCGACATCAAGGAAGACGGCGTGCGCTGCGCCGAGATGATCGCGACCGGCACGAACCGGTATCCGGATCTCGGCGCCTGGATTTCCGTCGGCGGCTGGCCGGTGTTCACCGCCAACGCGCTCGACGCCGGTCGATCCGGCGAAGACCAAGTTCATCTCGTTCGACACGATCCCGCCGGCGCCCGACCTGCTCAAGGCGGGCAAGGTGCAGGTGCTGCTCGGCCAGAAGTACTTCGGCTGGGGCAGCGAGACCGTCAAGCTGCTCTACGACATCGTCCACGGCAAGCGGCCCGCAAGCCCCATCATCGACTCGGGCGTCGACGTCGTCACGAAAGACAACGTCGACCAGTACATCGCCGACTGGAACAAGCTCGCCGGCGGATCGTGAGCGATCGCCGGCGCGGGCCGCCCGGGGACGCGTGCGCCGACGCCACCCGCCAGTCCGCAAGAATCGTCACCACATGACCGCCGCGGGGAGCGGCGATGACGACCTTGCGGCTGTCGGGCTCGACCGTTACTTCTTGTCCTTCGGCGGCGGCGGCGGGTAGTTCTTGAACAGCTTCGCGAACGCCTTCACGATGTTCTTCTGCCGCTTGTCAGGCTTGGCCTTCGGGTCGAGCGTCTTCGATACCGCGCCCCGCCAGACGAGCTTCTTCGCGGCCACGTCGTACATGTCCACGACCACCGTGCCGGTGTAGATGGTAGAGGTCGTCGACGTGCTCGATCCGCCGCTCCAGCCGCCGTACCCGTACGGTCCGTACCATCCCGGTCCCGCGCCGTAGCCGCTGTCGAACGTGTTGACCTGCTTCTCCGTGGTGACCGACGCCTCGAACGCGAGGTAGAGATTGGCCGTGTCGCCGGTCGTCACCTGGAGTCCCTTCTTGGCCAGCTCGGCTTCGATGGCGCTCTGCACGTCCTTCTTCGTCAGGTCGTCAAGCTTGTCGCTGTTGGCGTTGTCGACCCACTTGAAGGTCTTGTACTTCGCGAAGTCCGCTGACTTGTCGAAGTTGTATCGGACATCCTGCGCCTGGGCGACGGCCGCAACGGCCAGCATCGCCACGGTCGCGACGAACACTCGCTTCATGGTGACTCCTCCTGCAACATTCCGCCCCGCGCCGGGACGCGTAGGCCCGACCGGTGGGGCGCCCGCCCCATCGCGTAGGGCGGCGCCTCGCCGTGCAACCCCTACTGCAGATACCTTGCCACAGCGATGGCGGTGGGGAGCAGCCGGCCGAGGGCGAACTGCTGCGGGTTCGAGCGGTTTGGCGCCGAACGGGGTGGCGGTCCAGCGTCCGACCGCCTCCGGTCTTCCGGAGGCGGACCCGATATGCCGTGGCCGGTGGGCCCGGATTGGGGCGTGACCCCGCGGGAATTGCCGCGCCGCCCGAGGACCTTCGCGTTCCATCCCACGCTCCATCCCGGGCGGTTGACTTGTTCGGTGATGTGCGTTACTTTGTTGTGCAAAGTTCATGGCACGAGCAACTCGACTGCGCCGCGCTCTATGAGGATTCTCCGCGCCGTCCACCTCGGCATGTGCTTCGGCGTCCGCGACGCCATCGCGCTGGCGCTCGAGCACGGCTGACGCCGGGCCGCTCACGATCCTCGGCGATCTCGTCCACAACCCCGCGGTCCTCGACGACCTCCGAGCCAGGGGCATCGCGATCGCCGCCGATCCGGCCGCAGGTGCAGCACGGCGACGTGATGGTGACGGCGCATGGCGCGTCGGATCGCGCGCTGGCCCGCACGCGCGCGCCGGGCCTCGAGGTCGTCGAAGCGACCTGCCCGCTCGTGCGCGTCGCCCACCGCGCCGTCGGCCGCGCTCGTCGCGCGACGGCTATCACCCGGTCATCGTCGGCCAGCGCGATCACGTCGAGGTGCGCGGCCTGACCGACGACCTCGACGCGTTCGACGTCGTCCTCGACGAGCGACGACGTCGACGGCGCTGGCGCCGCATGCCCGCGTTTCGGCGTGGCGGCGCAGACGACGCAGCCGCTGGAGCGCGTGCGGCACGCTCGTCGCGCTCATCCGCCGGCGCTTCCCGGACTCGGACGTCCGGCTGGCTCGACACGGTCTGCCAGCCGACGAAGCAGCGGCAGACCGCGGCCGATCGACCTGGCGCGCCAGTCCGACGTCGTCATCGTCGTCGGCGGCGCGAACAGCAACAACACGCGCGAGCTGGTCGAGACGTGCCGCCGCGCACTGCGCGCGCGTGCATCACGTCCAGAGCGAATCGGACGTGCGGCCGGAGTGGCTCGATGGCGCGGACGCCGTCGGCCTCACCGCCGGCACGTCCACGCCGGATCGAAGTCATCGATCGCGTCGAGCGCGATCTGCGCCAGCTCGCCGCGGCGACGAGAGCGCGCACTGCGGCGTGCCGGTCGATGAGGCGGCGGCTTTCGCCGGCGCAGCGCGCTGGCTGATCGTCGCGGCCTTCGCCGTCGCCATGGCGTGGGTCGAAGCGGCCTGCGTGTACTACCTCCGCGTGCTCGTCGATCGCATCGATCCTGTACCAGCCGAATCCGCTGCCGATCCTCGGCGTCGCTCGGCCAGATCGAACTCGCGCGCGAAGCCGCCACGCTGATGATGATCGCGGTCGTCGGCTGCTCGCGGGCAGACTGGCGGCCGCGCGGATCGGCTATGCGGCCATCGCGTTCGGCGTCTGGGACATCTTCTACTACGTCTTCCTGCAGCTGTTCGACGGCTGGCCGCGCTCGCTGCTTCGACTGGGACATCCTGTTCCTCCTGCCGCTGCCGTGGTGGGGGCCGGTCCTGGCGCCGGTGTGCATCGCGGTGTTGCTCGTCGTCGGCGGCACGCTGGTCACGCGCGACGCCGGCAGCGGGAGCGTCGTGCCCATCGCGCGCGGATGGTGGCGCCTCTCATGGGCCGGCATTGCGCTGGCGCTGTACGTCTTCATGGCCGACGCGCTTCGCGGTCTGCGTGACGGGTTGGACGTCACGACCATCCTGCCGCAGACATTCAACTGGCCGGTCTTCTGGCTCGCGGTCGTGCTCATGGCCGCGCCGATCCTGGCGACCGTCTTGCAGGCTCGCAGCTCCCGCGCGCCCCAGGGCCTGGCAGTACCGCGATGACGCGCCCGCTGCGCGTGAAGTTCATCCTGCCGGCGCTCACCGAAGCGACCAGCCCGTACTGGCGCCCGATCAAGTACTCGCTGTTTCCGCCGCTCGGTCTCGCGACGCTCGCGGCCTACCTCGCGCCGGACGACGAGGCGGAGATCGTCGACGAGCACGTCGAGCGCGCTCGACGTCGACGACGCGCCGGATCTCGTCGTGATCCAGGTCTACATCACCAACGCGTGGCGCGCCTACCGGATCGCCGACGCGCTACCGCGCGCGCGGGCGTCTTCGTCGCGCTCGGCGGCCTGCACGTGACGTCGCTGCCCGACGAGGCGGCGGCGCACGCGGACGCCGATCTTCCTCGGCCCGGGCGAGCAGACGTTCCCGCAGTTCCTCGCGGACTTCCGCGCCGGGCGCGCCGCGGCGGCGCTACGAGTCCACGGCGGGCCGGACGCTCGAGCGGCTGCCGCCGATCCGGCGCGATCTCGATCGATCGCCGCCGCTACCTCGTGCCCGAACTCGATCGTCGTCACGCGCGGCTGCCCGCAGCACTGCGACTTCTGCTACAAGGACGCGTTCTTCGAGGGCGGCCGCTCGTTCTACACGCAGCGCGTGGACGACGCGCTCGCGGAGATCGCGCGGCTGCCGGGCCGGCACCTGTACTTCCTGGACGATCATCTGCTCGGCGATCGGCGCTTCGCCGCGGCGCTGTTCGACGGGCATGCGCGGCATGGACCGCCTGTTCCAGGGCGCCGCGACGGTCGACTCGGTCCTCCGCGGCGATCTGATCGAGCGCGCGGCCGACGCCGGCCTGCGCAGCCTGTTCGTCGGCTTCGAGACGCTGTCGCCCGCCAACCTCGCCGGCAGCAACAAGCGGCAGAACCTCGGCCGCGACTACGCCGCGGTCGCCGACCGCCTGCACGGCCTCGGCATCATGATCAACGGCAGCTTCGTCTTCGGCATGGACGACGACGAGCGAGGACGTGTTTCGAGCGGACGGTCGACTGGGCCGTCGCGCACGGCATCACCACGGCGACGTTCCACATCCAGACGCCGTATCCGGGCACGCGGCTCTTCGCGCGGATGGCGGACGCGAAGGGCGAATCATCGACGCGCGACTGGGATCTGCTACGACACGCGCCATGTCGTGTACCAGCCGGCGCGTCTGACCCCGGCGGCGCTCGAAGCCGGCTACTGGCGCGCGTACCGCGAGTTCTATCGCTGGTCGTCGATCGCGCGCGCGTCGCATCGCGCACGGCTCGCTGAAGCATCAGGCCAAGCACTTCTTCTACGCGGCGGGATGGAAGAAGTTCGAGCCGCTGTGGGATCTGGTGATCCGCGCGCGACAGCTGGCCGCGATGACGCCGCTGCTCGAGGCCGTCCTCTCGAAGGTGACGGCGTCGGCCGTTCGGCGCGACGGGCGACAGCCGCTGGCCCTCGACGTTCCGGTCGATCGGCGCGTCGCGGACCTGCCCGCGAGACCCTGACTTCTGATCGCGGCTCCGCGGTGAGTCCGCGCTCAGGGCGCGCGCCGGCGATCGAGGCGGTCGGCCAGCAGGCGCGCCATCATGGCGTGTCCCTCCTGCGTGAAGTGGCATTCATCGACGAACAGGTCGGGGCGATCGGCAAACGCGGTCTGCACGTCGACCGCGAGCGCGCCCGACGCGGCCGCGACCTCGAGCAGCTTGCGGTTGTAGGCGGGAACGAAGCGCCGCCACCCCCGTGCCGTGCTCGAGCGTCTCGGTGGGTTCGCGATAAGGACGCGTCAGCAGGACGGCCTCCGCTCCATGCGCGCGCGCCGTCGTCACGAACGCTGTGAGATTCGTCCCGTAGTCATCGAGCGACAAGCGGGCGCATAGGGCGTCGTCGCCGTCGGTTCGGCCGGCGGCGGCGCAAGATAGTGCGCGGCCACCAGGTAGAACTGGTACCCGAACAGCAGGCGGCGCAGCCAGACGCGCGTCGCGTCCAGTGACCGGAACCGGCTGGACGCCACGAACGCGCGGTCCGGCGGCCCGAACGCCGGCGCGACGTCGTTCCAGCCGAACGAGACCAGCACGACATCGGGCGAGTAGACGCCGACGTCCTCGCGGAACCGCTGGAGTCCCTGGTACGACGAGTAGCCCGTCACGCCGGCGTTGATCACCTCGCGCCGGGGACCCTCGTTCCGGAGGATGGCCGCCAGGCGGCTCGGCCACGCGCCGTCGATCGGCCCGTCCGTGTTGGAGTCGCCGTACGCCATGATCCGTGTCAGGCCCGCGGGTTTGCGCACGGCGACATCCGGTCCCTTGAAGCGCTGATGCCCATAGGGCGAGCGCGCGACCGGCCGCCACAAGAGCACGGGGTCCGGTTCACGACAGTCGTCGCTCATGACGTGCACGAGCCGCCAGTTCTCGGTTTGCTCGGCGGCCCGCGTCTCGATGGGGGTCTCACCATTCGCGCTTGACTCGCCAGGTACCTGCGGTCAGTATCTGATGCGCGAGCCATGCCGCCGCTTCCGACCGGCACGCACCTCGGCAACTACGAGGTCCTCGGTTTGCTAGGCGTCGGCGGGATGGGCGAGGTCTATCGGGCTCGCGACACCAAGCTGCAGCGCGAGGTCGCCGTCAAAATCCTGCCCGCGCAGCGGGAGCACGACGCCAGCGCGCGAGCGCGATTCGAGCAGGAAGCTCGCGCGGTCGCCGCGCTCAACCACCCACACATCGTCACGATCTACAACGTCGAACAGCACGAGGGCGTCGATTACATCGTCATGGAGCTCGTGACCGGGCGGCCGCTCAACCAGCTGATTCCTGGCGGCGGCCTGCCGATCGATCGCGCGCTGGACTACGGGCGTCAGATCGCGCAGGCGCTCGATGCCGCGCATCGAGCCAACATCGTCCACCGCGATCTGAAGCCGTCGAACGTCATGATCTCGGACACGGGCCAGGTGAAGGTGCTCGACTTCGGCCTCGCCAAGCTGATCCCCTCGGCCGACGCGGCCACGTTGACGGCGGCGCATCCGGCGACCGAGATCGGCGCGGTCCTGGGCACCGTCGCGTCATGTCGCCTGAACAGGCCGAGGGACGGACGGTCGATGCACGGTCCGACATCTTCTCATTTGGCGCAGTGCTGTACGAGATGCTGGCGGGCCGCCGGGCGTTTGCCGGCGAGACCGCCATGGCGACGCTCACGAGTGTGCTGGCCGCGCGGCCCTCGTCGCTCACCTCCATCCGCGGCAACGTGCCTCCGAATCTCAGCCGCCTCGTCTCCGCGTGCCTGCAACGCGATCCCGCGTTGCGTCCCACGGCCAGCGACGCCGAGCGCACGATCGCCGTGCTCGCCGCGCCGGCGGCGCCGCGGCGATGGCCGGCGTCGGCGCGAGCGGTCGCCGCGGTCGCCGTTCTCTCGGTCGTGGCGGCCGGCGCGTGGCTCTGGAAGCGGAGCGCCGACGCACAGGCGCGCGCGTCAGTCATCCCGGAGATGCGCCGGCTCGTGACTGAAGGCCGAAGGTACGACGCATTCCTGCAAGCGCGATCGGCGCTGCCTGCGGCCGCCAACGATCCGGATTTCGCAGCGCTGTGGCACGAGCTGACGACGTCGAGGTCGATCGTGACCGACCCGCCGGGCGCCGAAGTGGCGATCAGTCCATACAACCGCGGACCCGACGACTGGACCGTGATCGGTCAGACGCCGCTCACGTCGATCGACCTGCCGGACACGCCGTTCCAGATCCGTGTGACCAAGGCCGGCTATAGCGTGTTCGAGAACGTCCTCGTCCCGGTGAGCGTCTTGTCACCGAACCTCTCGGTGCCACTCGTCCCCGAGCGCGACAATCCACCGGGAATGGCGCGAACGCTCGGATTCAAGGCGGCCTTACCCCTGTATCCCGGGGCCGATCTCGAGACCATGACCGCGCCGCCGTACTGGATTGATCGCCGCGAGGTGACGAATCAGGAGTTCAAGACGTTTGTCGATGCCGGCGGCTACGACAAGCAAGAGCTTTGGACCCAGCCGATCGTCAAGAACGGCCGCGTTGTGCCCTGGGAGGAAGCCCAGGCGCTGTTTCGTGACGCCACCGGCCGGCCCGGACCGGCGACGTGGCAAGGCGGCGCCTACGCTGCCGGCCAGGGCGACTTCCCCGTCACCGGCGTGAGCTGGTACGAAGCGCACGCGTACCTGACGTACGTCGGCAAGCGCATGCCGACGCTCGCACACTGGGTCGGGGCCGCGGGCTTCCTCAGCCTCTCGCAGACCCTGACGCGCGCCAACTTCGATGGGCACGGCCCTCTCGCCGTGGGCACGACGCGCGCGGTCTCCTCGTATGGCGTTGAAGACATGGCCGGCAACGTCAAGGAATGGGTCTCGAACCCTGCCACCGGCGATCTTCGGTACATCGCCGGCGGCGCCTGGGACGAACCGGCGTACATGTTCGACGAGCCAGACGCCCGCTCTGCGCTCGAGCGCGCGGCGAACTTCGGTATTCGTGGCGCGCGCTTCGATGCCGGCGACACGTCGCCCGAGACGCTCGGGGGAACGATTGCGAAGCCGGACCGTGATTACACGAGGGAGGCTCCGGTCGCCACACCGGTATTCGAGGCGTATCGGCGCTTCTACGCCTACGACCGCACGCCGGTCGTGGCGACGGCACCGGTGGTGAACGACGCGCATCCGGACTGGCGCATCGAGAAGGTGACCTTCCCCGCCGTGTATGGCAATGAGACCGTGATCGCGTACGTGTATCTCCCGAAACGAGGCACGCCACCCTTCCAGACGGTAGTGTTCATCACCGGGTCGAACCAGTACGGCATGAAGTCGAGCCAGGGAGAGGTCCAGGGGGGCCCCGCCGCCGTGCTGCGAAGCGGTCGTGCCGTTGTGCTGCCCATCATCAAGGGCGCCTTCGAGCGAAGCTCCGACCGCTTCACGCCATTGACACGCCGTGAGGGCGCGCTCTGGCGCGAGTATGTCGTCGCCTACGCGCAGGATGTCCTCCGGACACTCGACTACCTGGACACGCGGTCAGACATCGATCACGACCACGTGGGCTATCTCGGCTACAGCCGCGGCGCCGCGCTGGCGCCCATCGTGCTGGCGCTCGAGCCCACGCGCTTGAAGGCCGCCGTGCTGGGAATTCCGGGCCTGTACCTCAGCCATCCCGGTCCCGAGGTCGACATCATCAACTTCCTGCCGCACGTCAAGCAGCCGGCGCTCATGCTCAGCGGACGATTCGACTTCCTCTTTCCCGAGAAGCGCTCGCAGCTGCCGTACTTCCAGTGGCTCGGCACGCCGGCCGACCAGAAGCGGCGCGTGTCGTACGACTCCGGCCACAATCTGCCGCCGGCAGAAGCGATCCGGGAGACGTTGGACTGGCTGGATCGGACGCTCGGCCCCGTCCGCCGGTAGGCCGCTCGGTGCGGATTTCGAAGCACGACGATCGGATCGACGCGGCTCGCTCGGCGTCACGTCGACGAGCAGGTCGCGAATCAGCCGCGTCAACGCTTCGTGTGCACGCCGGCCGTGAGGCGGCGGCCCCCCGGTCCTGGATCGCCGGCGCCGACCGTCGTCAGGTACCCCAGCACTCGAAGCCCGGGCACGCGCGAGAAGTCCTTCACGTTGCGCGTCACGAGCGTGGCGTCGTCAACGACGGCCGCAGCGCCGATGAGCAGATCCATGGCCGCGATCGATCGCCCGCTCCGGTCGATCGACGCGAGTAGACGCGCGTACGTGGGCACGAAGCGCTTGTCTGGATACCGGATCAAGAGCCCGGACAGCAGCCGGTCGAGCGCGGCGTGTTCGCGCAGGGGCTTGCGCGACAGCTCCGCACCGGCGCGCAGCTCGCACACGACATGCACCGAGACGCCCAGCACTTCGTCGTCGTCAATCGCCTCCAGAGCGTCGAACGCCGCACCTGGACGGTCCCGGGCGGTCTCGCGCTGCAGGTCGATCAGCAGGGAGCTGTCGAGATGGATCACCGGCCCGGCACGCGTGCGCGATCGGCGCGCCGCGCGCGGACCTGCCGCTCTGCGGCATCGAGGGCGTCTTCACTCATCCGGGTCGCCCTCACAAGCGCGCGGAACCGGCCCGCCGTGGGTGCCGGCCCGAAGTGCGCCTTGATGACGTCCGAGAACGATCGCCCCTCGGCCTTCTCACGGGCCAGCAATCCATAGGCTTCGAGGTCGATGGTAATGGTCTTCACGGCCATGCACTTATCATGCACTTACATGCCTGGCCCGTCAACGGCCTTGGCCTATACTCCTCCCGCTCCCCGCGGTCACCTGGCATGGCGAGTGCGTTTTCCCTCAAGCGCGTACGGGATCTGGACTGGCTGTGGCTGTTCCTGATCTCGTGGGTCGTGCCGTTCCTGCTCGACAGCCGATCGCGACTCACCTACGTCCAAAGTCTGCTCTTCTGGCTCGTCCCGACGATCCTGCTGCTGCCGCGGTTCCTCGAGTACACCGATCCCGGAGGCCGTCGGCGTTCCGCCATGCTCGCGACCACCGGCGGCATCGTCGGGCTCGGCATCCTGCTCGACTGCGTGTTCGGGCAACGCATTCTGCAGTTCGATGAGTCGCCGCAGGCGAGCTACATCGGCTGGTTCACGATCGCGCGGTTCGGCGTGCATGTGCCGTACGAAGAGTTCCTCTTCTACGCGATGGCGCCGATCGCGATCCTCCTGGTGTACGGCTGGGCATCGGAGTACTGGCTCGCGGACTACACGCCGCGGTACACACCGGGCGCGACATCCAGTCAGGCCGTCTCGGTGTCCGCGCTCGCGGCCGTGTTGGCCACCATGATGTTGGTCGCCGGCATCCTGGTCTTCCGCCACAACCCCGAGGGCACGGGACCGGTGCCCGCGTACTACACGTTTCTCGTGGTGCTCGCGTTGGCGCCTGCCGTCCTTCTGTTCTCGCGGATTCGCGAGCACGTCAACTGGCGCGCCTTCGGCGTGACGACGCTGTACGTGTTGCTCACGTCGCTGATCTGGGAAGCCACGCTCGCCGTGCCGCGGCACTGGTGGGGCTACAAGCCGTCAGCGATGCTGGGACTCTACGTGAACGCCTGGACGCGGGAACCGTCATGGCCGTTCCCCATCGAAGCGGTGTTCGTGTGGGTCGCGTGTCCGTTCTCGTGCATTCTCACCTACGAGTACGTCAAGTTGCGCAAGTACCGCGCGCACCCGACGAAGCCGACGTGGATCCACCCGTCGCTCGGCGCTTCGCCATCGCCGCGTTCACCTCATCGAACCAGGTGATCGCGGCGCTCTCACTTGATGTTGCCGCAGTCCGCCGAGACGAACTTCGACGTGAACGTGCCATTCAAGGTCATCGATCGGCCCTCCATCGCCATCTTCGTCACGAGCGTACCCTTGACGCTCTCGGGGCTCACGACCTGGATGTGAAGCATCCCGGTGCCCGTCATGCCCGGATCCTTCTTGTTCGCGCATGTTTCGGTGACGTCCATCGTCGTCGCGGTCGAGCCCGTGACGGTGCGCTTACAGTCCGCGCCCGGCGGTTCGTCGAACGCGCCGGTCGCGAGCTTGGCGGCGGTGACGCAGAGCTTCTGCGGATCGCCCGGAGGCATGCCTTCCATCGTCATCACGGTCTCCCACAGTCCGAGCTTGACGTTGGGTTTGGCCTGAGCCGCGAGGATGGCGGCCGGCACGCTGGCGGTGAGTGCGGCAAAGAGAATCGAGCGGGTCATGACATGGCGCATGAAGACCTCCAGAGGGGAAACGCGCGCATTGTAATGCAGAGTTAGGCGATTGGCTCGTCGATCTGACCGATCCACCAATCACCGATCACCTATTTCGTGAGACGCGGCGAAGGGTAGGTGCTTGCGGCCGCGCGAGGCGATCCTTCCAGCCCCGGCGCCAGAGTCCTACGGGCCGGCGCGCAGCACCGGCCCGTGTGACGCCGCTGGCCAGCGTGAAGGGGACATTTCTATCGAGTTGAGAACGGGGACATTTCTAACGAGCTTTGACAGGCGCGAGACGTCGTCTTGACAATTCCTCCACGCTGATCCAGCCTTCGATTCTCGCGCCGCCAGCTGCCGTTAATTTGCAAGAGGAGGGAGGCAGCGCCTGTGGCTCTGACGTGGAAGGGACCGGCGCCTTTGACACGGTCGCGACGATCGCAATGTGCGACTGGCACGATGGCGGCCGTCGTCTTGTCCGCTGTGTGTGCGGTGCGCGCTCAGCAGTCCCCGGTCTTCAAGAGCACCCTCGACCTTGCAGCCCTCGACGTTACGGTTACGGACGACAAGGGCCATCCTGTCGAAGGGCTTCGGCCCGATGAATTCGCCGTGACGATCGATGATCGGAAGGTGCCAGTCGAAGTGCTGCAGTAACATTCGCGTTGGCGAAGGGTCGGCGCCTCGCGATGACAGAGCCGGAGCGGCGCGCGCCCCTGACACCCGTGTGTCGGCGCCCTTCCGCGTTGTCGTGTTCCTGATCGACGACTTGTCGATGCCCGCGCGCCCGCTCAAGGAGGTGATGCAGCCGGCTCTCGAGATGCTCTCGATGCTGGCTCCCGACGACCTGGCTGGCGTCGTGACCACGAGCGGTCTTGGCCCCGTTGTCAATCCGACCCGGGACCGATCTGCGGTGAAGGCGGCGCTCTTGAACAAAGCGATGACGGGACGCGCCCTTCGCCGGGCTGGCCGATTTGTCATAGGCGCGCAGGAAGCCATCCAGGTGGATGAGGATGCTCCCGGCGCGCTCGAGAATCTTGCAGACCGCGAATGCGTGATCCCCGACATTCTGGTGAAGATGAAGGACCCGATGTGTGAGAGCGCTCTCGAGAAGAGCGCCAAGGACATGGCTCAGGCGGACGTGTTTCGGAGCCGGCAGCAGCTGCAAGCGTTGGAGCGCGTGGTGAGCGCTCTTCGCGGCGGCCCCTCACCGAAGATGGTCATTGTGATCTCGGCCGGCCTCGTCATGCGCACGGGAGAGATGGATCTCACGCAACGAATCGACTCGCTCAGTCGCGTGGCCGCCAGCGCCGGCGTGATCATGTACGGCCTCGGTGCGGCGCCGGGATTCGCCAGCATGAGTGACACGTCGCCGGAACGAGGCGCGGCGATACGGGAGGAGGCTGCCTTTCTCAACTCCGGCCTTCAGACCGCGGTCGAAACGACGGGCGGCCAGGCATTCCTCGTGGTCGGACAGCCAAAGCGATTCGTGCAGCGCATCCTGAGCGAGACCTCGGCTTTCTATCAACTTGGAATACGGATTCCACCGGAAGGTGGTCATGGACCACTGCGCGTTCAAGTGACAACCACACATCCGGGGGCAACGGCCCGCGCCAATCGGCACGTCATTCCGCCTACCGGGCCCGGCAAGTAGCATTACGGCCGAATGATCGAGCCGCGCTCAGACGGCGACTCTCTCGGCGACCTCCGAACGCGGCTCCGCAGGCGCTACACTCTCACGATGCCCCTGCTCGCGGACGTACGCCACGCGATCCGCCTGCTCGTGCGGCGGCCGGCCGTCTCGGTCATCGTCGTGGTCACGCTGGCGGTCGGCATTGGCGCCGCCACCGTGGCCTTCAGCGTCGCCGACGCCGTGCTCTGGCACCCGCTGCCGTTCCGCCACGCCGATCGCCTCGCGCGCGTGATGGTGTACACGCCGGATGGATCAGCGCTTTCTGCTCTGGACGCCTGGCCGCGCGCATCAGCAGGGTTCGAGGGCGTCTATCCCTTCGCGCTCGACTCGGGCATCGTGACGGGCGGACCGGAAGCGGAGGCGGTGACGCTCGGCTTCCTTGCACCGGGGCTGCTCGAAGCCATCGGGGTCCGCCCTGATGCGGGTCGGACGTTCACTCCGGACGAGGCCGTGCCCCGGCCGGACGTCGTGCTCATCAGTCGCGCGCTGTGGCGACGCCTGGCGCCGGGTCAACCGCCAGCGGCGGCGATCGGCCGGACGCTGCGGCTCGAAAACGTGCCGCAGACGATCGTCGGCGTCATGTCCGACGCGTTCGATTTCCCGGTCGGACGCGTCGCGCTCTGGCGGCCGTATCGGCCCGATCCCGGCGGGCACCGGCTGACGGCGCTTGGCATCGGCAGAACTCCGACCGTCCTCACGACGAGCCGCCCGGGCGAGGCGATCTCCGTCACGCCGTTCGTGCGGAAGGACCGCACGGCGACGCTGGCGCTCGAGCTGGTGCTGGCGGCGGCGGTGCTTCTGCTCGGCCTGGCTGTCGCGAACGCCGCGAACGTGCTGCTCGCGGATGCGGTGCGCCGTGACGCCGAGCTGGCGATTCGAGCGTCGCTCGGCGCGACGTGGCTGCAACTCGCACGTCAGGTCGCGTTCGAAACGCTCGCGCTCTCGGCCGTCGCGGCAGGCGTGGCGCTGGTCTGCGGGCAATGGGCGCTCGCCGTAATCGTCGCGCGCATTCCCTACCTGCTCACGTTCCAGGCGCTGCGCCCGATTGCCCTCGACTGGCGGGCGCTCGTGTTTGGCGTCGTCGCCGCCACGCTCGCCGGCCTCGGCGCCTCCTGGCTGTCGGTGGCGCGAGCCCGCCGACTGCATGCGGCGACCACGTTGCGCGGCCAAGGGTGGGATCGGCGGGATCAATCGCGTGCGCGCTACGTCCTGACAGCCGGGCAGCTGGCGGTCGCGCTGGCGCTCGTCGCGTGCGCGGGTCTGCTTGCGACGAGCCTGCGGCGCCTGTCGGCCTTCGATCGTGGTTTCGACGCAACTCGGCTCGTGCACGTCGTGGTCCAGATCCCGACTTGGCGCTACGCGGACGCGGCTGAGATCGAGGGGACGCTCGGCCGCGTGCGCGAGCGTGTCGCGTCGCTGCCGGGCGTGGCCGACGCCACGATCACCTACACGATTCCAACGGGATTCAGCCAGGTGCCCGCGAGCCGCCTTCAGTTGCCGTCGGGAGGCGCGTTGGCGACGGACGGCGAGGTGGCGTATGCGCGGATCGACAGCGCGTTTCTGGGGACCGTCGACATCCCCCTGGTCGAGGGCCGAGCCTTCGACTCGAGCGACGCCCCAGGATCGATGCCCGTTGCGATCGTGAGCCGGGCGCTGGCCGCTCGTCTGGCGCCGGACGGACGGGCCATCGGGCTCCGGTTCCGCGAATCGCCCGACGCGCCCTGGCTCACCGTGGTCGGCGTCGTCGGCGACATTGCCAATGGCGGCCTCGGTTCGAGCTGGACCACGCTGGCCTTCTACACGCCTCGGCGTCAGTCGACGCCGTGGTGGTTCGAGGGCGTGGTCGCGCGCACGCAGGGAGCGCCGGAGCGTGCGGTGCCGGCGATCCGCGACGTCCTGCGCGAGATCATGCCCGAGGCGCCGGTCATCGACGTGACGACCGGAAGCGAGGCGATCGCCAACTCGAACCAGCGCGTCGATTTTGCCGCATCGCTCATGTCCACCGTCGCGGGCCTGGCGCTCGTCGTGGCGCTCGTTGGGGTCTACGCGACGTTCTGGTACACGGTCAGGCAGCGCGCTCGCGAGATTGGCGTGCGTCTCGCGCTGGGCGCGTCGCCCGCGGACATCCGGCGCATGGTCCTGTGGCGCGGCGCCAGGCTGACGCTGACGGGGTTGGCCGCCGGCTTGCCGCTGGCCCTGCTCGCGACGCACTCGATCCGGGCGCTCGTCGCCCTGACTGGGCCCAGCGAGCCGATCGCGCTTGCGACAATCACGGCCAGTCTGGCCGCGGCCGCGATCTTGGCGACGTACCTTCCCGCCCGCCGCGCCTCACGCATCGATCCCGTCAGGGTGCTGCGACAGGGTTAGCAGGCCGAGCGATGTCCACACCTGAGTCCCCCGGGGATGCCAGCCGACCCGTGTCACACGGATCCAGCTCGAAGGCGTTCGCGTTCGATGCGGCAGCCGCGCAGCGCCTCGAGAAGGTCTACCAGACGCCGGACGTCGTCGAACAGCGCGCGCGCGTGCTCGAGCAGCTGGTACTCGAGCCAGGCGAGCGCGTCATCGATCTCGGCTGCGGCCCGGGTCTGCTCGTGGCCGAGATGGCCTCTCGCGTGGGCGCGACGGGCCGGGTGGTCGGGATCGACGCGTCGCCCGACATGCTGGCCCTGGCGGAGCGCCGGTGCGCCGCGCTGCACCAGGTCCAGCTTCAGCGGGGCGACGTCGCCGCGCTGCCGTTTGGCGACGGGGCGTTCGACGTGGCCGTCTGCGTGCAAGTCTACGAGTTCGTCCCCGACGTCCGCCGGGCGCTTCGCGAGCTGCATCGCGTTCTGACGCCGGGCGGCCGCGCGATTGTCATCGACACGGACTGGGAATCCTGCGTCTGGCATTCGAGCGACGACGCGCGCATGCGGCGGGTGCTGACCTGCTGGGAAGGGCACTGCCCGCACCCGCATCTGCCGCGTCATCTGGTGCCGCTCGCCCGCGAGGCGGGCCTGACGGTGACGAGAGTCGGCGCGATCCCCATCGTCAACGCCGCGTTCCATCCGGATACGTACAGCGCCGGCGCGATCGACATGCTGGCCGCCTACGTTCACCGGCATTTGGACGAGGCGGTCGCCACCGCCTGGGTCGAAGACCTACGGACCCTGGGTGCCCGAGGCGAGTACTTCTTCAGCTTGAACCGAACCGTCTTCGAGTTCCGCCGGTAGATCGGTCCGGGCAAGGCCGAAGCCCGCCGCGCACGTGACGGCACGTTACGAGAACTTTGCACGGCCGTTGCAGCGCTGTTGGCACCGCGTGGTGAAGTCAGGCCCCTTGTCGCACGTCAACCGAGGAGGCCTCATGAAGTCACTCGATCGTTGGTCTCACGCTCCGGCGCGGGCCCGTCGCTCGCCGCGCCTGCTGCTCCCCGCCATCGTCGCCGTTGGGCTGGCTGCGATTACCGTGTCGCTGGCGGCCTATGGCAGCTCCCAGGATCGCGACCATGGCCGAGGCGACGACGGGGATCGTGGCAGGACGTACGCGATTGGACTGTGGGGTGATCTGCCGTACTCGACGACGCAGGCCACGACCGGCGTGCCGAACCTGATCGCCGACATGAACGCGCAGGACCTCGCGTTCACCGCACACGACGGCGACCTCAAGCAGGGATCGAACAGCCCGTGCGACGACCAGCTCTACATCGATTCGCTGGCGCGCTTCAATTCGCTGGACGCGCCTGCGGCCTTCACGCCCGGCGACAACGACTGGACCGACTGCGACCGGCCGAACAACGGCGGCTTCGACTCGCTCGAACGCCTCGGCCACGAACGCGCCGTCATCTTCAACACGCCGTTCACGCTCGGCAAGCACCGCCTTCACCAGGAGGTGCAGACCGACCCGCTCTGCCTCGGGTGGGTCAACGGTCAGAAGACGAACGTGCCCTGCGTCGAGAACCGCCGTTGGGATGTCCGCGGCGTGACCTACGCGACGCTCAACGTCCAGGGTTCGTGCAACAACCTCTGCGACACGGCGCCGGACCCTGCGGAATTTGCCGCACGCAACCACGCCAACATCGTGTGGCTGCAGGAGACGTTCGCGCACGCCGTTCAGCACCAGTCGGCCGCGGTGATGCTCATCACGCAGGCGGATCCGGGTTGGGACCTGAACGACGGCATGCGGGCGCCATTCCGCGATCCGATGACGCTGGGCGAGAAGCTCCTGGCGTCGTGGCTGCCGCCGGCCTCGCCGGTGTACACCGACTCCACCACGGACGGGTACCAGGCTTTCCTCCTGGCGCTGCGCGACGAAGTGATCGCGTTCCGCCGTCCCGTCGCCTATGTCCACGGCGACTCGCACTACTTCCGCGTGGACAAGCCGTTCCTGGACGCGCAGGGCCGCCGGCTCGAGAATTTCACCCGCGTCGAGACGTTCGGCGACAACCAGGCCAACGGCAACAACGACGTCAACTGGCTGAAGGTCGTCGTCGATTCGCACAGCCGTGAGGTCTTCAGCTACGAGCCGCAGATCGTGCCGGCCAACCGGACGGCCGTGCCGCCGCCCAATCCCTTCTAGTCCGAGGCCGGCCCACGACGAGCCGCCGCCCGGGCGGCTCGTCGTCGGCGGCACGCTCAGCACTTCGAGCGTGCGCAGGATCCGTCACAGCATTTGAGTCATTCAATAACTTGATATATTCTTCGTGGCGTGGTGCTCGACCCCGCGAAGCAGCTTCGTCAACGCGGTATTCAGGTCACCGCCCAGAGGCTAGCTGTTCTGCGGGCGGTGTCGCGCCAGCCGCACGGCACGGCCGACACCGTGGCTGACGCCGTTCGAGCCCAGATCGGCGCCATTTCGCTCCAATCCGTCTACGACGCCCTCAGCCTTCTGGTCGCCGAAGGCCTGATCCGGCGCATTCAGCCGTCCGGGTCGCCCGCTCGCTTCGAGAATCGCGTCGGGGACAACCATCACCATCTCATCTGCCGAAGCTGCGGCCGCGTGGTGGACGTCGACTGCGCGGTCGGCCTCGTCCCATGTCTCACCGCGGCCAACGACCACGGCTACGAAATCGACGAGGCCGAGGTCGTCTACTGGGGGCGCTGCCCGAAGTGCGCGGCCCGCTCCAGAGCGGCGTCCCGCGCCACTTTACCGGCGCGCCGACGGCAGCGGGGGACCACGAAATCTCCGGACTGACGTCCGGGCTCCACACCCAACACAGGAAAGGTCAACGTCATGGACAGCGAAATGAAGTGCCCGTTCTCCGCCAAGGCTCACAGCGGCCCGTCCAATCGCGACTGGTGGCCGAACCAGTTGAACGTGAAGATGCTCCACCGGAATCCGCCCGCGGGCGATCCGATGGGCAACGCCTTCGACTACGCCGAGGAATTCAAGAGCCTCGATCTCGATGCGCTGAAGAGGGACATCGAGAAGCTGATGACGACGTCGCAGGACTGGTGGCCGGCGGACTACGGCCACTACGGTGGGCTGTTCATCCGCATGGCCTGGCACAGCGCGGGCACGTACCGCATTCACGACGGCCGCGGCGGGGCAGGGTCGGGCACGCAGCGCTTTGCGCCGCTCAACAGCTGGCCCGACAACGCGAATCTCGACAAGGCCCGCCGGCTGCTCTGGCCGATCAAGCAGAAGTACGGCCGGAAGATCTCGTGGGCGGACCTGATGGTCTTCGCCGGCAATTGCGCGCTCGAATCGATGGGATTCAAGACGTTTGGTTTCGGCGGCGGACGCGAGGACGTCTGGGAGCCCGAGCAGGACATCTACTGGGGCGCCGAGAGCACCTGGCTCGGAGACGAGCGCTACAGTGGCGATCGGCAACTCGAGAATCCGCTGGCGGCCGTGCAGATGGGCCTCATCTACGTGAATCCGGAAGGGCCGAACGGCAAGCCGGATCCGATCGCCGCCGCGCGCGACATTCGCGAGACATTCCGCCGCATGGCGATGAACGACGAGGAAACCGTCGCGCTGATTGCCGGCGGACACTCGTTCGGCAAGACGCATGGCGCAGGCTCCGCGACCCACGTCGGTCGCGAACCTGAGGGGGCGGCCATCGAGGCGCAAGGACTCGGCTGGGCGAGCAGCTACGCCAGCGGCAAGGGCGCCGACTGCATCACGAGCGGACTCGAGGTCACGTGGACGACGACGCCGACGCGGTGGAGCAACGGCTTCTTCGAGAATCTCTTCGGCCACGAGTGGGAGCTGACGAAGAGCCCGGCCGGCGCCAACCAGTGGACGGCCAAGGGCAGCGTGGCCACGATCCCGGACGTGTACGACCCGTCCAAGCGTCACGTGCCGACGATGTTGACGACCGATCTCTCGCTGCGGATGGATCCGGCCTACGAGAAGATCTCGAGGCGCTTCTACGAACATCCGGACGAACTCGCCGACGCCTTCGCGCGCGCGTGGTTCAAGCTGACGCACCGCGACATGGGCCCGCGCAGCCGGTATCTCGGCAAGCTGGTGCCCGCCGAGCCGCAGTTGTGGCAGGACCCGGTGCCCGCGGCCTCGTCCGCGCCGATCGACGCGAAGGACATCGCCGCGCTCAAGCGCCAGATTCTCGCGTCAGGATTGTCCATCTCGCAGCTGGTCTCCACCGCGTGGGCGTCGGCGGCGAGCTTCCGCGGCACCGACAAGCGCGGCGGCGCCAACGGCGCGCGCCTCCGCCTCGCGCCGCAAAAGGACTGGGAGGTCAATAATCCTCCCGAGCTGGCGAAGGTGCTGCGCACGCTCGAAGGGATCCAGAAGGCGGTCAACGACGCGCAGCCCGGAGGGAAGAAGCAGGTCTCACTCGCCGATCTGATCGTGCTCGGCGGGTGTGCGGCGGTCGAGCAGGCGGCGAAGACGGCGGGCTACGACGTCACGGTGCCGTTCGCGTCCGGGCGGACCGACGCGGCGCAGGCGCAGACCGACGTGGAATCCTTCGCGGTGCTCGAGCCGACAGCCGATGGGTTCCGCAACTACCTCGGTCAGGGACAGCAGTTGCCGGCCGAGCATCTGCTGCTCGAGCGCGCGCGCATGCTGACGCTGAGCGCGCCGGAGATGACCGTGCTCCTCGGCGGCCTCCGCGTGCTCGGCGCGAACGCCCGGTCGTCCGCACTCGGCGTGTTCACCACGCGGCCCGGGGCGCTGACCAACGACTTCTTCGTCAACCTGCTCGACATGGACACGGAGTGGAAACCCACGTCCGGGGCCGGCGACACGTTCCAGGGCCGCAGCCGCGCGACGGGCGAGGTCAAGTGGACCGGCAGCCGCGTCGACCTCATCTTCGGATCGAACTCCGAGATGCGCGCGCTTGCGGAGGTCTACGCGTGCGACGACGCGAAGGAGACGTTCGTGCGCGACTTCGCCGCCGCGTGGGACAAGGTCATGAATCTCGATCGCTTCGATCTGGCGTAGGCGTGAAGGTCGTGAAGGGGATGAAGCACATGAAGGCCCCTTCACGCCCTTCATGCCTGCCGCGGGGGACGCCGGCGCCGTCGAGCGCGGCGGGATCTGACAAGCGCAGGGCCTGACACCTGGCGGAGCAGTCCGGCGAGCATCGGGTGCGTGTCCGTGCGGAACGGATTGGTGACCGAGACCCCGCGCCAGGTGAACCCCTCGTGAAGATCCTCGGACAGCAGCAGGCGGCAGCGCGCGTCGGCCGCTGCCGACAGGATGAGCGCGTCCCAAATCCCCAGTCGATGGGCGCGCGACAGGTCCGACGCCGCCAGCAACGCCTCGGCGGTGGTTTCAATCAGGGGGAACGCGTCGCCCCAGCTGAGGATCGCCGCGCCAGCCTCCTGCGGCGTGCGCTTCGCCTTGCTGACGAGGACCTGAAAGAGTTCACCGAGGACCTGCACCGGGAGGAACGTGGACTCGGGTGGCAGCGCCTCGAGGACCGCCTGCGCCCGTTCGCGCTTCTGCGGGTCGTTCAGGCCTTCGGCATAGACCAGGACGTTGGTGTCAATCGCGACGTTCACGGGACCGCTCGTACAGCTCCGCGCGCGTCCACGCCGCGGTTCTGGTGATTCGCCGCCCGCGAAGCCGATTGAACAGGGCACGCCGCGCCGCACCGGTCGTCGTCTCCGTGCGCCCCACGGGCTCAATCCTCGCGACCGGCCGGCCGTGCGACGTCACGACGAACGATCGTCCGCCGCGCACCGCGCGCAGTACGGCTGAAAAGTTGCGATTGGCGTTCGCGGCGGACACGGAATGCAGAGTCATCGTAATTACCTATTTACACTACATTCTCACGAGCGCGGCTTTCCGTCAACCCGTCGAGCTTCGTCCGAACGGGAAACCCGATCGCCGGTCGTGGTCCCCGACCAGCCCGCGATTCCCCCGCGCCCCGCCGACTTGACGCGACCGGGCGAACCCTCTACTGTGCGCCTCGGAGGGAGATGTCATGGCGCGCAGATGGACGATCGTCGGGATGAGCGTCGTCGCGGCCGCGGCCGTCCTGGGCGCGCAGGAGCGCGAGGATCGCACGCTGCTCACGCAGGACCAGATGACGGCGATCATCAACGAGGCCAGCGGCGAGCGCGCGTACCACAACGTCCTCGAGCAGGTGCCGTACCAGTTCGTCCGGCCGCCCTCCGAGTACCAGGGCCACTTCCGTGAGGCCGTCGCCGTGGAGCGCATGGCGAAGGAGTACGGCTTCAGCAACGTCACCATCGAGGACTATCCGACGGGCCAGACGTGGCAGCCGGTGGTCGGCGAGCTGTGGATGACCGACGCCGCACGAGCGCGAAGCTCTACGACATCCACGACATTCCCGAGTCGCTCGCGTCCACCAACGCGAACGGCGACATCAGCGGCGAGCTGGTGAACGTCGGGCAGGGCACGGCGCAGGATTTCGACGGCAAGGATCGTGAAAGGCAAGTTCGCGCTGTCGCTCGCGCCGGGCGGGCTCGGCGCCATCTACAACCGCGCCGTCCAGGCCGGCGCCATCGGCGTCGCTCGGCATCAGCGCGATCGGCTCGGCAGCGCTCGGTGGACTACCCGAACGAGATCGTGTCCACCACGGTGAACGCGCAGCCGGACACCGCGGCGTGGGCGCTCTCGCCGCGCGCGGCGCACGAGCTGGAGACGCTGCTGAACCGCGGCCAGACCGATCACGATTCGCTCGATCACGAAGACCGAGCAGGTGCCGAACAAGCAGGAAATCGTCCACGCCGAGATTCCCGGCGACGGCAGCACGACGCAGGAGGTCGCGATCGGCGGCCACCTGTACGAGGGCTACATCAAGCAGGGCGCGAACGACGACAACTCCGGGCTGCGCGCTCACGCTCGAGATCGGCCGCGCGTACATCAAGCTGATCGAGGAAGGAAAGCTGCCGCATCCGAAGCGGACGATCAACTTCCAGTGGGTGCCGGAGATCAGCGGCACCAACGCGTGGCTCAACGCGCACCCCGACAAGGCAGAAGGTCATCATCGGCGACCTCAACTTCGACATGGAAGCGCATCCGCGCTCGACCGAGAGCCGGAGCTACTGGATGCTGCAGCGGACGCCGGACACGTTCCCGTCGTACCTGAACGACATCGCGCAGAGCATGATGGAGTACGTCGCGGACATCTCGCGCGAGCGCGTGCGCTTCCGCGGCAACGGCTACGCGCCGATCGCAGCCGGTCGAGTCGCCCAACGGCAGCAAGGACGCGTTCTACATCAAGATCGACAAGCACTACGGCTCGAGCGATCACGTGACCTACATGCAGCACGGCATTCCGGCCGTGATGTTCATCACGTGGCCGGACATGTGGTACCACTCGTCGCAGGACACGCCCGACAAGCAGGACCCGACGCAGTACAAGCGCGCGGCGGTCGTCGGCACTGGGCGCGCTCGCCGTGCTCGCGACCGGCACCGACGAGATGGCCGCGCGCGTACTGAACGAAAACCTCGGTCGCGGCCTCGCGCGCATGGGCGAGTCGCACACCAAGGGCCTCGGCTACATGGCCGACGCGACGGACGCCAGGAGCCTTGCGACCGCCTACAAGGAAGCGCGCGTCGCGATTCAGCATCAGGCGGAGGTCGAGAAGGGCGTGGTGCGACTCGGCGAGCGTGCTCTGGACGAACGTCGACGCCGGCAAGCAGAAGACGGCCGCGTTCGAGCCGCTGATCGATCAGCGCGCCGCCGCGCTTGCTCAATGAAGTGAAGGCGGCGTATCAGCTGCAGGCGGCGCAGCGCGGCGTCGCCGCCGACCGAGCCGGCGATGACCGCCGAGGAGCGTGAGGCGGCCAATCTCGTCGTCGAGCAGGTCGCCGGCGCGGGCGGCAGAGGGGGCGGCGGACGAGGTGGCGCGGCGGGCGCAGGGCGCGGGGCCGGCGCGGCTGGAGGACAGGCCGCGGCGGCGGGCCAGGGCCGGGGTGGCGCGGCAGCGCAGGCTGGCCGCGGCGGCGCCGGCGCGGCGGGCGCCGGCGCGGGCGGAGGCGGCGGGCGCGGAGGCCGCGGCAACGCGGGGCCGTCGCTGCCAACCGAATACAACGCCGAGTTCAACATCCTGCTCGGCCAGCACAAGACCGCGCTCGAGATTCGCGATTTCCTGTCCGGCGAGTTCACTCCGCTCCCGCTCGCGGACGTGATGGCCGTGCTCCGCGCGCGCGAGGCCGCGGGGACGATACGGTTGGTAGCAAAGATTCGATAGGGTTCTACGGGGTTCTACGGGGGTTCTACGGGGTTCTACGGGGCCGAACGGTTCTACGAGGGTTCGCTTGGGGTGGCGCGTGCCACGTTGCCCCCACAGGCCCCCATAGAACGGCTGGAAAGCACGAGTCCCCGGTAGAACCCCGTAGCACCCCTGCTAAGATCAGCTTCGTGTCCTCCTCGAACTCGAAACGCAGTCTCCTGATCGTCATCCTGCTGATCGTCCTGGCGATCGGCGTCTCGGCTGGCTCCATGCTGCTCCTGCTGGTGGCAACCGGCGCGCCGCCGACCGTGCCTGACAACGCCGCGCTGTACCTGAAGATCAGCGCGCCCCTTGGCGAGATCGAACGTATTGACGTCTTCAACGCGCTGGGCACGCCGGCGCCGACGCTGCGGGCCATGATTGACGCGATCCACCGCGCCAAGCGCGACTCGCGCGTCAAGGTGCTCGTCATCCAGCCGCAGGCCGAGGGCGCGCTCTGGGCGCAGCTCCAGGAGATTCGCGCGGCGGTCGAAGATTTCCGCCAGTCGGGCAAGCCGGTCGTGGCATACCTCGAAGCCGCCGGCGCCCAGGACTACTACATCGCGTCCGCCGCCAACCGCGTCATCCTGATGCCCGCCGGCGTGCTGGACCTCTCGGGGCTGGCGACCTACGAGCTGTTCTTCCGCGGCGCCCTCGACAAGCTCGGCGTCTTTCCGGACCTGCTGCACATCGGCGACTACAAGACCTATTCGAACACCTTTGCCGAGAAGGGCTACACGCCCGCGCATCGCGAGATGGATCGCTCCCTCAATCGCGACTGGTACGATCAGCTCGTCAGCGCGATTGCCGCGGGACGCAAGCAGCCAGACGACGTCGTGCGCCGCGCGATCGACGGCGGCCCGTATCTGGCCGACGGCGCCAAAGAGGCCGGGCTCGTGGACGACCTGGGCTACGAAGATCAGATCGACGACGCGCCGCCCGTGCAAGGCACGCGGCGGATCGAGGGCGAGACCTACGAGCGGGCGGCGTCGACGTGGCCGTCGGCCAGCGCCGATCGCATCGCGCTGCTGTACGCCGTCGGCACGATCGCGAGCGGCAAAAGCTCCTTCGACTCGCCGAGCGGCGAGGTCCTCGGCTCCGAGACGTTCGCGTCGTGGGTGCGCAAGGTGCGGGTCGATTCCTCGATCCGCGCGATCGTCGTGAGAATCGACAGCCCGGGCGGATCGGCCGTCGCGTCCGACGCAATCTGGCGCGAGCTGATGCTCACGCGCGACGTCAAGCCGGTCATCGTCTCGATGGGCGACGTCGCCGCGTCCGGCGGCTACTACATGGCCGTGCCCGCCAACGTCATCGTCGCCGAGCCGGGCACGATCACCGGCTCGATTGGCGTGGTCACGGGCAAGTTCGTCCTGCAGGGGACGTTCGACAAGCTGGGCATCGGCCTCGACTCGGTGAGCGACGGCAAGATGGCGGAAATCAACTCGCCGTTCCGGCCGTTTACCAAGGAAGAGCGCGCGAAGGTCGAGGAGCAGCTGCAATCCACCTACGAGCTGTTCCTGTCGCGCGTCGCCGAAGGGCGGCATTCGACGCCCGCCAAGATCGACACCATGGCGCAGGGCCGCGTCTGGACCGGCCGTCAGGCGAAGGACCTCGGCCTGGTGGACGAGCTGGGCGGCCTCGACGCGGCCATCCAGATTGCCAAGCAGCGCGCCAAGATCGACCCCAAGAAGGATGTCGAGCTCGTCGTGTACCCGGGCAGGCGGTCGATTTTCGACGTGCTCGCCAATCCGCTCGGCACGTCGGCCGAAATGCGCCTCCGTCTGGCCGCCGGGTCGCCGGCGACGCGGCTGATCGACGCCGCGGCCTCGATGTTCCGGCTGTTCCGCCGGGGCGAGCCGCTCACCCTGATGCCGAACGTCTTCGTGCACTGACGCCGGGAATAAACCCGGGCGGTCGGGTGTTCTTGACTGTAATGATGACGCGAACTGTGACGACCACGATGGGTGGCTGGCGGCACTGGGCGGCGGTCGGCCTGGCGGTCGCGGCCCTCGGACTCGCGGCGTGCTCCGGGATGGCGTCGCGCACGCCCGCGGTCGCCGCGCAGCACGCCAGGCTCGATTTCATGCTCAGGGACATGAACGGCACGCCGCTCAATCTCGCGAGCCTGAAGGGCCGGCCTGTGGTCGTCAACGTGTGGGCGACCTACTGCGAGCCGTGCAAACTGGAGACGCCGGATTCTGGTCGCGATGTACGAGAAATACAAGGACACCGGCTTCATCGTGCTCGGCGTCTCGTTCTCCGACACGCCAAAGGAGATGAAGGACTTCGCCTCGGCCTACCGGATCACCTATCCGCTGCTGCTCGGTACGGACGAGATGGAATCGGCCTACGAGACGATTGGCATTCCGACGTCCTGGTTCATCCGGCGCGATGGCACCATCAGCGAGATGCGCGTCGGCATCAGCTCGAGCGACGAGCTGGAGCGATCGATCCGCGCGCTCTTCTGATTGATCGCGAACCGGTCCGGTGACCGACCGCCGGCCGGTCCAGTGATTGCCCGCTGGCCGGCCCGGCGCTACCCGCCGAGGATCGTGCGAATCGACGCCTCGTTGAAGCCGATCTTGAGCTTCTGCTTCGCCTTGCTCATGTAGGCGGCGAAGAACTCGCCGCGCTTCTGATCCAGCAACTGCTGCCGGATCGAGTCCTTCTCCGACGCCGCGTTCGCGGCGTTGGCGTCCTGGCGGTCCTTGACGCGGGCGACGACGATCGCGTTGTCAGTGGCGATGGGCGCGCTCACGTCCCCGGCTTTCAGCGCAAACACCGCGTCGTCCACCTTGGCGCTGACGCCGACTTCGGGGTAGGCGGTGCCGCGCGTGATGAGGTCGGTGGACTTCACCTCCACGCCGGCGCTCTTGGCGGCCGCCGCGAAGTTGCCCTTGCCAGACTGGGCCATCGTCGCGGCCTTCGCGCGCGCCAGCTCCAGCGCCTTCGCGGTCACCACGTCGTTGCGGACCTTGTCCTTGACCTCTTCGAGCTTCGGGGTGGCCGGCGGCTTGATCTCCGTCAGCGCGATGAACGCGAAGCCGGTGTTGGTGCGCAGCTCGCCGCTCACCTTGTCGGGCTGCATCGTGAAGGCTTCAGCCGCGATCGACGGCTGGAAGCCGAGTCCGGCGAGGGGCTCGTCGCGCGCGAAGAGCCCCGAGTCGCCGACGACCAGTCCGCGCGCGCGGGCGACCTTGTCGAGATCGGCCGGCGTGGAGATTTCCTTCGCGATCGCGTCGGCGGTCTTCTGCGCCTCAGCCTGGGCCTTCTCGAGGCGAATCTGGTCTTCGAGCTGGGCGCGCACCTGATCGAGCGTGCGCGTCGTCGCCGGCTTCTTGTCCACGAGCTTGATGATGTGGTATCCGAACTGCGTCTTCACGAGGTCGCTGATTTGCCCCGGCTGGAGCGCCCAGGCCGCGTCGTCGAACTCCTTCACCATCGTGCCGTGGCCGAAGTAGTCGAGATCGCCGCCGTTGTTCTTGTTCGAGTCGTCATCGGAGTACTGCTTGGCGAGCGCCGCGAAGTCCGCGCCGGCCTTCGCCTTGGCGAGCACGCTCTCGGCCAGCTTCTTGACGTCGGCGTCGTCCTTGCCTTCGGTCTTGAACAGGATGTGGCTCGCGCGGATCTGCTCGGGCGTCGAGTACATCTGCTGGTTGTCCTTGTAGCGCTGCTCGACTTCCTGCGGCGTGACGGTCATCTTGGCCTTCAGCGCCTCCGCGTCGAGGCTCAGGTAGCGCACCCGGCGCTTCTCGGGAATCCTGTAGATGTCGGGGTGCGCCGCAAACTGCGCCGCGAGCTCGGCGTCGGTCGGCTGGATGCCGTTGCGAAACTGGTTGGCCGTGAAGATGGCCAGATCGAGCTTCACTTTCTCGTTGCGCTGGCGGTATTCGCGTTCGACCTCGGCGTCCGACACGGTGATCCAGCCGGTGACGGCGGCCTGGAGCTTCTCCGCGATGAGCTCGCCGCGGTACTGCGTCTCGAACTCGGACGGTCGCAGCGGCGGCCGCTGGTAGGCGAGGACCTGCTGGTAGCGGGCGAAGCCGATGAACTGCCCGTTCTCCTGGAAGCCGGGCATCCGGACGATGCGCTCGTTCAGTTCGGCGTCGCTGACCGTGATGCCGAGCAGATCGGCTTCGGCGAGGACGGCCTCCTCGTCGATCAGCTGCTGGATGATCCGCTGTTGGATCCCGAGCTGCTGCAGCATCTTTTCGTCGAACTTGTCACCGTACGCGGTGCGCAGCGACTGCATCTGGTTGTCGTAGGCACGCTGGTAGGACGCCACGGACACTTCGCGTCCGTTCACGGTCGCCAGCACGTCGTTCGGTGTGGCGCCGATGCCGGCCGGGCGCAGGAAGCTGGGCACGTAGAGCAGGATGAACGTCGCCACCACAATTCCCAGGCTCCACTTGAGCCAGTTCCTGTGTTGACGCATCCGGTCGAGCATCGTCATGGTGAAACACGCTCCTTCGCGCGTCGCGCGCCCCAGGGCGCGCGACGCCGTCCCTGGTGCCGCCGGTTGCCACCGGGGCAAATACAAATTATGCCACGATGCCGCACAGGACCGTCCGGCGCGCGTCCATTTCGGTTCGACGAGAAAAGTCTGCCCGGGCGGAGCTTTCAGAAACGTGCGACTCGGTGCGCCGGCGCGCGCAAAACACGCGTGTACTCGCCAGTTTCTTCAAATTCTCCATGCTATAGTCTTGCCTCTAGCGGCGTCGGCTTCCCATGTTGTTTGACGCCGATCACCCGATGCTTGGACGACGCGTGCCGAGGCCTTCTGCTCCCGAGACGGCGGCGCCTGACGGCGTCCTGACGCTGGCGGTGTTTCATCGGAGCGATGACATCGAGCGGCAGGTCGCGCCGCTCAAGCCCGCGACCGGCATCCGGCTCGAGTTTTTCAAGAAGGGCTCGCTGTGGCGCGTCCCCACGCACGTCGGGGGCGTGCTGTGGGAGCTCGCGCCCGATGACGGATCGCATCGATTCGTGTCGGCGCTCATCGGCACGGTGCCCGCGGCGTCGTTCAGCGCCCCCAATCAGCCGGCCCTCGCGGACTTGTCGAGCGCGCTCGGCTTCCGCGCGCACCTGACGACGCCGCTGCGCCTCGATGACGTCGAGCGCGCGCTCGGCCTGCGCGAGGCGATCGACCTCGCGGATCGGATCGAGGCGGCGGCACCGGGCCTGATGCGCCTGGCCGCGCAGCCCGAGACGATTGGCGCGCTGGTCCGCGCCGTCAACGCGTCGCTCGATCCCGCGGAGGTGGCCTCGGCGCTGGTCACCCACGTCAGCGAGTGGCTGCCGCTCTCCGCGTGGTACGTGATTTCCGCGGAGCCCGACGGCGCCATCAAGCTCCTCGGCAAGCAGATTCCCGAGACCGGACTCAAGACGGCCGTCGAGTCGTTCGGGGACGTCATCGTCCAGACGGGGCAGTCGGCGGTGAGGGTCACCAACTACGTGGACGACCGGGTGGCCGGACCAGCCCGGCAGGCGAAGTCGATCGAGGCGTCGGCGCTCGGCTGGCCGCTCGTCGCCAACGGCTCGGTCGTCGGGGCGCTGGTTGGCGTCGATCGCGGTCGCGCGCGCCGCCTGCCGAGGCTGCCGCAGCCGCTCGCCGACTCGCTGGCGACGCTCATCGAGCCGGCGGCCTACGCCCTCGCCAACGCCATGCGGGTGGCCAGGGCCGAGGCGCTCTCGGTCACCGACGACCTGACGCAGCTCTACAATTCACGGTTCTTGAACGACGCGCTCCGCAAGGAAACCAAGCGCGCCATGCGCAGCGGCTGGCCGCTGTCGCTGCTCTTCATCGACCTCGACGGATTCAAGCGGATCAACGACGCCTACGGCCACCTGCTGGGGAGCCGGGCGCTCATCGAGGCCGCCGCCATCATTAAAGCCAGCGCCCGAGAAACCGATATTGTGGCCAGGTTTGGTGGCGATGAGTTTTCGATCCTGCTCCCGGAAACCGGCGCCGATGGCGCACTTATGGTCGCCCGCCGGCTGCGGGACAGGATTGCCCGGTATACGTTCCTGGCCGACAGCTCCAACGGCCATCGGCTGACGGCTTCCATAGGCGTCGCCACGCTCCCTGATGCGGCGGACACGGCGGAACGGTTGTTGCAAGCAGCCGACGCGGCCATGTACCGTATCAAGGTGACGGGGAAGAACGGCATCTACGTTGCCGGCAGTGAAAGCGACAGCGCCCCGCTCACGGAAGAAAAGCAGGAGCTGCATTGACGCTTCGTTCACTGTTTTCACTATTTTCGAGCGACCTCGCAATCGACCTCGGCACCGCTAACACCTGCGTCTATGCACGCGGCAAGGGCATTGTCGTCAACGAGCCCTCCATCGTCGCGATCAACAAAGTCACCGGGAAGATCGAAGCCGTCGGCAAGGAAGCCAAGGAAATGCTCGGGCGCACGCCCGGCAACATCGTGGCCATCAAGCCGATGAAGGACGGCGTCATCGCGGATTTCGAAGTGACCGAGAAGATGCTGGCGCACTTCATCCGCAAGGCGCACAACCGCACGATGTGGGTGCGCCCGCGGATCGTCATCGGCGTGCCGTCCGAGATCACGCAGGTCGAAAAGCGCGCCGTCAAGGACAGCGCCTATCGCGCGAAGGCGAGCGAGGTCTACCTCGTCGAAGAAGCCATGGCCGCGGCGATTGGCGCCGGCATGCCGATCGAAGAGGCCTCCGGCAACATGGTCGTCGACATCGGCGGCGGCACGACGGACATCGCCGTCATCTCACTCGCGGGCATCGTCTACAGCAAGGCGATTCGCGTCGCCGGCAACGAGATGGACGAGGCGATCATCCAGTACATCAAGAAGATGTACAACCTGCTCATCGGCGAGCGCACGGCCGAGCAGATCAAGATGGAGCTCGGCTCCGCGTTCCCGCTCGACGAGCGGTTGACGATGGAAATCAAGGGACGCCACCTGATCGAAGGCGTGCCGAAGACGATCACGATCACCGACGAGGAGATTCGCGAGTCGCTGGCCGAAACCGTCAACGTCATCGTGGACGCCGTGCGCGTCGCGCTCGAGCGCACGCCCCCCGAACTGTCGGCCGACATCGTCGATCGCGGCATCGTGCTGACCGGCGGCGGATCGCTCCTCAAGAACCTGGACAAGCGGCTCCGGGAGGAGACCGGCCTGCCGGTCTCGATGGCCGAAGACCCCCTCTCCACGGTCGTCCTTGGCGCGGGAAAAATGCTCGCCAATTTCGAACTTCTGAGGAAAATCTCGTTAGATTAGTACGTAGCCTGGTTGGGGGTTAATCCCCGGAAGTTCCGATAACTACACCGGGGGGCCCTCTCCCGGGTTCGACCCGCGAAGTCATGCTGCCACGCCGGATGCTCGTACTGCTCGCCGTCCTTTGCCTGGGCCATGTGTTGCTCATTTCTGCACAGGTCCAGTCGAAGTCCGGCCTGCCGCTGATGGACGCGGTGGCATTCGGCGCCTTTGCCAAGGCGCAGAGCGGGACGGCCGCGGTCTCGGACGGTCTGCGGGGGCTCTGGTCGCACTACGTGGCTCTGCGCGGCGTGGCCGCCGAGAACGAGGAGCTGAAGCGCCAGCTCCTGGTTCTCCAGGGCCAGCTGCAGCAGGAACAGGCCGTGGCCGACGGCTCGCGGCTCCTCGAGGCGACGCTGAAGCTCCAGCAGAGCCTGCCGGCGCCCACGCTGGCAGCCCGCGTCATCGCGGGCAGCCCGGCGCCTGGGTCCCTGACGGTTACGATCGACCGCGGCAGTGCGGACGGGGTCACGCCGGACATGGCCGTGATCTCGAGCAGCGGGATCGTGGGCCGGGTCATCAACGAGCCGGCGCCCCACGCCGCCCAGGTCCAGCTCCTCATCGGCCGTAACGCCGCGGCGGCCGTGACGCTCGAGCGCACCGGTGCCGGGGGGCTGGTGATCGGCGGCGGGAGCGACTTCCTGCTGACGATGGACTACGTGTCGAATCAGGCAGACATCCAGGTTGGCGAAAGAATCCTGACGTCGGGACAGGACGGCATCTATCCACCCGGCTTCGTCGTCGGATTCGTGCAGCGATCGGAAAAGGGGGTCACCTACCGGAGCGTGAAGGTCCGGCCTGCGGTGGACTTCTCGCACATCGAGCTGGTGCTGGTCGTCCTCGCCAAGCCATCTGAGGAATCGGCTCTGCTCGACTCTGGACGGACGGGCGGCGCGGGAGGTCAGGGGGCCGGGGCAGGCGCTCCGGCACCTCAGCGCGGCGCGACCGGCGGACCAGGCGCGGCTCCCGGCCGCGGTCGAGGGCCATCGTGAGGCTCGCCTCGGTCCTTGTCACGGTCGTCGTGGCCGTGGTCTTGCAGGTCACACTGGCGAGATTTACGGTCGGGGGCCGCTGGGTCTTCGACCTCGTGCTGGTCGGCGTGGTGTATGCCGCTCTGCAGTGGGGCCCGGTGGCCGGCATGGTGGCCGGCACGCTCGGCGGACTGCTGCAGGACACGCTCTCTGACGCGATCGTGGGCGTGGGCGGTCTGGCCAAGACGCTCGTCGGGTGTGCGGCCGGCGTCGTCGGCACGCAGTTCGTCCTCGTGCGGCCGCGCGCGCGGATGATCATCGTCGCAGGCGCGACGATCGCCCACCGGCTGGTGATGATCGGGATGTACGCGGTAATCGACTCGTCGAAGCCAAACTGGCACTGGTCGGGGATCCCGTGGACGGCTATCCTTGCCGAGACGGTGATCAACGCGCTGTGCGGGTTGATTGCGTTCCAGGCGAGCGAGGGGCTCCCGGGCGTCATCAGCCGCAGCCGGATGAGCCGGCGGTCGAGCTTGAGCCGGCGGACGTGGTAAGGCGGACGCATGTTTAGTCCTGGTGCCTACGAAGATCGGCGGGGATTCGAGGTCCGGCTGTCGGTGCTGATGACCGTGACGGCCGTGTGCTTCGCCGCGCTCGCCGTCAGCTTCTGGGTCCTGCAGGTCGCCGAGCACGACCGCTACAAGGAAATGGCGGACAACAACTTCCTGCGGACGATCCCGCTCCGGGCGCCGCGGGGCGTGTTGTTCGATCGCAACGGGAAGGTCCTGGTCGAGAACAAGAGCTCGTTCACGATAGCGGTCATCCGCGAGCGCAGCCGCAACGTCAACGCCGCGATTGCGCGGCTCGCCGCGGCGACCGGCGTCGAGGAAGCGCGGCTGCAGGACGTCATGCAGCGGCACCGGCGCGATCCGCTGTTTGCGCCGATTCCGGTCATCGAACATGCGACCTTCGAGCAGGTCGCCGCCGTCACGGCGCGGCGGCTGGAGCTGCCGGAAGTCGTCGTTCAACCGGTGCCGACGCGCGCGTACCCCGCGGACGCGCTGGGCGCGCATCTGTTCGGGTACGTCAGCGAAATTCAGGAAGCGCAGCTCGACCGACCCGAGTACTCGGGCATGGAGTCGGGGGCGATCATCGGTCAGTCGGGCCTCGAGAAGACGTACAACCAGCGGCTGATGGGCGCCGACGGCGACCGCAACGTCGTCGTGAACAGCGTGGGACGCGAGATCGAAGAGCTGAACGAGGACCCGCCCGTCGACGGGCAGCGGCTGCAGCTCACGATCGACTACGACCTGCAGCGCGCGCTCGAGGAGGCGTACCGCGCGGGCAACATGGCCGGCGCGGCGGTCTTCATGAATCCCAAGACCGGCGAGATCCTGGCGATGACGAGCCAGCCCGCGTTCGATCCGAACGCCTTCGCCAACGGCATCGACCGGGCGACGTGGGCGAAGCTCAATTCCGATCCGCTGCTGCCGCTCCAGGATCGCCTGATTCAAGGCAAATACCAGCCCGGATCGACCTTCAAGGTCGTCATCACGACCGCCGCGCTGAGCGAGGGCATCATCACGCCCGACTTCAAGGTGACCTGTCCGGGCTACGCGACGTTCTACGGCCACACGTTCCTGTGCGACAAGCACGAAGCCCACGGCACGCTCGACCTGCGACACGCGATCGCGGAGTCCTGCAACGTGTACTTCTACACCGTCGGCAACATGCTCAAGATCGATCAGATTCACGAGTACGCCGAAAAGCTCGGGCTGGCGGGGAAGACCGGGATCGACCTGCCGAACGAAGTCGAGAGCCTCGTGCCGTCGACCGAGTGGAAGATGAAGACCACGGGCGAAAAGTGGTACCCGGGCGAGACGATCTCGGTGGCGATCGGTCAGGGGCAAGTCTCGGTGACGCCGATCTCGCTGGCGACCATGATCACCACGGTGGCCAACGGCGGCACCGTCGTGACGCCGCACGTCGTCAAGGCCTACGACGACGGGACGGGGTGGAAGTCGCTCGAGGCGCCGGCGCCGCGGTCGGTGTTTCCGTTCCCGCCGGGCGTGCTGCAGCCGCTCCGTGACGGGCTCTGGCTGGCGGTCAACGGCGGGGGCACGGCCGGTCGCGCGCGCATCGAAGGACGCGACGTCGCGGGCAAGACCGGCACCAGTCAGGTCATCTCCAAGGAAGGCCGGGCGGCCGCCGCAGGGAAGGGCTTCGATCTGCGCGACAACAGCTGGTTCGAGTTCTTCGCGCCGGTCGGCGACGCCGAAATCTCCGGCGTCGTATTCGTCGAACACGGCGGGTACGGCGCGGCGTCGGCGGTGCCAATCGCGAAGTACGTGCTCTCGACCTATTTCGCCAGGAAAGACGGCAAGCCGCTGCCGACGCTCGAGTCGGCGGGGATCGTTCCGCCGCCGGCGCCGCCCGCGACGGCGTCGGGCACCGGCCGGACGGGAGGGCCGCGGTGATCGTCGATCGCCGGCTTCTGCCGCACCTCGACACGCGTCTGCTCGGCGCGCTCGTCGTCCTCACGCTGTTCGGGCTGATGACGATCTACAGCGTGACCTGGGACTTTCGCAACGACCGGCCCGGCAATGAGTTCTGGACGCAGGTCTACGCGCTGCCGGTGGCCTTTGCCGCGCTCGTCGCCTGTCTGTTCGTCGACTACCGCACCTTTTCCCGGCGGTCTCTGCTCATCTACGGCGCCGTCGTCTGCGCGCTCGCCTACGTGCACTTCTTCGGCGCGACGCGCATGGGCGCCAGACGGTGGATTGCCTTCGGCGGGCTCAGCCTGCAGCCCTCGGAGTTCGCCCGGCTCTCGGTGGCGCTCGCCCTCGCGATGTTCTACGGTGAGCGCGGGCGGAGCGCGCAATCGATAGGGGAGCTGCTCGTCGGCGCCGTCATCGTCGGCGTGCCGTTCATCCTGATCTTCAAGGAGCCGGATTTCGGCACATCGGCGACGCTCCTCGCCGTGTTCCTGGGGGTCGCCTATCTGGCGGGCATGCGCGTGCGCTGGCTGGTCATCGCGGCGATGGTCCTCGCCTCCCTGTCGCCGCTCATCTGGCGCTACGGGTTGCACGACTATCAGAAGGCGCGTGTCGAGTCGTTCCTCAACCCGTCCAAGGATCCACGCGGGGCGGGCTACCAGCAGATTCAGGCGGCCGTCACCGTCGGGTCAGGCGGACTGATGGGCAAGGGGTTCCGGCAGGGGACCCAGGGGGCCTACCAGTTCCTGCCGGTGGCCCACAATGACTTCGTGTTTTCGGTTCTGGCCGAGGAGCAGGGTTTCGTCGGGGTGCTGGTGGCCCTGGGGCTCTACTTGTTCGTGATCGTGCGCAGTCTGCAAGCCGCCAAGCTGGCGCGCGACCGAACCGGCGCCCTGCTCGTCACGGCAATCATTTCGGGGTTTACCCTGCAAGTGTTGTACAACATCACCATGTCGGCCGGGCTGGCCCCCGTGAAGGGGCTGACCCTGCCGTTGATGAGTTATGGCGGGTCGTCGCTCGTGGCGACGCTCGCCGGGTTCGGCCTCATCCTCAATGTGCGGATGAGGAGGTTTACGAATTAGCGAGCCACCCATGATCGGTCCCGTGGACATGCCTGCCCTCTACCTGCTCGCCGGGCTCTGCGCGCTGCTGTGCGCGTGCGCCGTCGAGTCGCGCGGGGTGCGGGCGCGGGCCGTCGGCGAGGCGGCCGCGTGGAGTTATTGGAATGAACAAGGAGATGATTATCTCCTCGACGAGCCACGAAACGCGTGTGGCGATTCTCGAGGACGATCAAGTCGTCGAAGTCTTCATCGAGCGGGAGCATTCGCGCGGCGTCGTCGGCAACGTCTACAAGGGCCGCGTCTCCAAGGTGCTTCCGGGCATGCAGTCGGCGTTCGTTGACCTCGGTCTCGAGCGCGACGCGTTTCTCTACGTTTCCGACGTCATCAGCCCCACCGAGGAGGCCCTCGAGGACGACGAAGAGTCGCCCGCCGCAGGGGCCGAGGTGCCGGACGGCGCGTCGAACGGCAATGGCGACGACGCAGCCGCGGATGAGGCCGCGTCCGCTCCGGCGGAGTCCTCCTCCCGCAACGCGCGCCAGGAACGCCGCGGGCGCGACCGCGAGCGCACCCCGCCGTCGGCCCGCATCGAAGACTTGCTGAAGGAAGGGCAGGAGGTCGTCGTCCAGGTGGTCAAGGAGCCGCTCGGGACGAAGGGCGCGCGCATCACGTCGCATCTGAGCCTGCCGGGCCGGTTTCTGGTCTACATGCCCACCGTGGACCACATCGGCATTTCGCGCAAGATCGACTCGCGCGACGAGCGCCGCCGCCTCCGGGGCGTCGTCCAGCGCTTCCGCGAGCAGTCCGGGCTGCCGGGCGGCGTGATCATCCGGACCGCGGCCGCCAATCGCTCGGAAGAGGATCTGCTCGCCGACCTGACGTATTTCCAGCAGGTCTGGAACGACGTGCAGCGGCGCAAGGAGACGGAGCGGACGCCGGCGGTGCTCTTCCGCGAAGAGAGCCTCGTCACCAAGCTGCTCCGCGACCTGCTGACCGAGCAGTTCTCGGCGATTCGCATCGACGAGGAGACGGAGTACCGGCGGGTGACGCAGTTCGTGGGCCGCATCATGCCCAACATGCTCACCCGGGTGAAGCGCTACACGAAGGATTTTCCGATCTTCGACGAATACGGCGTGCAGAGCGAGATCGACAAAGCGCTCCGCAGCAAGGTCTGGCTGAAGTCGGGCGGCTATATCGTCGTCAACCAGACGGAAGCGCTGGTCGCCATCGACGTCAACACCGGGCGCTACATCGGAAAGAAGTCGGCGGGCCGCCTCGAGGACACGATCGTCAAGACCAACCTCGAAGCCGTGAAGGAGATCGTCCGGCAGGTTCGGCTCCGCGATCTAGGCGGCATCATCGTGCTCGACCTGATCGACATGGAGGAGAAGAAGAACCGCCAGAAGGTCGCGCAGGCCGTCGAGCAGGAGCTGCGCAAGGATCGGGCGCCGTCCAAGTCCGTCCAGGTATCGGACTTTGGTCTCATCATCATCACCAGAAAGCGCGTGAAGAGCAGCCTGGAGCGCCAGCTCACCGAGCCCTGCCCATATTGTTCGGGGACGGGGACGATCAAGACCAGCGCGACGATCTGCTACGACATCCTGACCGAAGTGAAAAAGGTCAGCGGCGACCTCGATGGCTACAGCCTCGTCCTAAGGGTCAATCCCGAGATTGCCCGGGCATTGAAAGAGGAGAGCCGCGGCGTCTTCAAGGAATTGGAGGCGTCCGTCGGCCGGCCGGTCACCGTCCGGTCCGACGAGCAGCTGCATCACGAGCAGTTCGACCTGATGGCGATCTGAAGTGCGGGCACTAGGCATCAGGCATTGGGCACTAGGGCAGGCCTGCCCAATGCCTGATGCCTAATGCCCGCCTGATTTGTATAATCGCTGATGGAGGGGTTCATGGCTCGAGGAAGACTGCTGACATTTGCAAGTGTCACCTGCGCCGCGGCGTTGATGGCGTTGCCGGCTCGCGCGAGCGCCCAGGCCGCGCAGTCGCTCGGCTCGGTGAAGATCGCCCACAAGGTCATGGCCAACGGCCAGCCCCTGGCGCCTGGCACCTACACGGTCCGGTTGTCATCGGAATCGGTGTCGTCGGTCGTCGGCCAGTCGGCCGAAGGCGAGAAGTGGGTCGAGTTCGTTCAGGGCGGCGAGGTGAAGGGCAAGGAACTGGCGACCGTCGTGAGCGCCGCCGACATCAAGACCCTGTCGAAGGAGAAGCCGCCGGGGGCCGGCATGAGCCGCGTCGAGGAATTGAAGGGCGCCGACTACGTGCGCGTGTGGATCAACAAGGGCGGTACCAACTACCTGATCCACCTCACGCTGGCTACCTCTTAGTAATTACGACGTCTCCGCTGAACGCGGTCGCGGTCACGACGGCGCCGCCGTCGCCGACCGTGCCGCGGGCAGCGCGGCGCGAGATGGTGGCGGCCTGCAGCTGCAGGGGCGGCGTCAGGCGAATCCCGCCCGAGAACGTGCTCGCGTTCAAGTCGAATCCCACCGATCCGCTCACCGTCAGCTTCACGTCGCCTGAATGCGTCTGGAACTCGTACCGGCCGCCGCGCGTCAGCGGGCCGGCGTACTCCACGCTTCCTGACACGCTTTTGAACTCGGCGCCGTCGCACGTCAGGTCGCGGCCGATGACGTCGCCGCTCACCACGCTCGCCGACAGCCGCCGGCATTTGACCTGATCGAGCGTGGCCGTCCCGCTGACCGTGCTGAGCGTGAGCGCGCCGCTCACGTTCGCGTTGGACACGGTCACGTCTCCGGAGATGGTCGTCGCCGACGACACGTTGACGCCGTCGGTCAGCTTGATGTTGCCACTGATGACGTTGACGACGACGTCGCCCGTGATGCCTTTCACCGCGACGTCACCCGAGACGCTGGAGATGTTGACGCGCGTCCCGGCCGGCGCGGTCACCGTGTAGGCGACCGACACGCTGTAGCCCGGGCGATTCTCGCTCGGGTAGCGGACCTCCACCGTGCCGCGGTCGCCGCGCGTGTTCACGTCCACGGTGACGCGCTCCAGGCCGAGCTTGGCGTCGGCGTCCGTGCGTCCGCGCGAGACGCGGGTGATTTCGACGGTGGCCTCGCGTCCGCCGCCAGCCGTGACCGTGACGTCCCCGCTCACGTTCTTCAGATCGAGCGTGCCGCTGGCGCCGATAGCCAGCGTCCTGGTCTGCGTGTCCTTCTGCTCGGCGCGAAAGTTTCGGTCCTGCCAGGCGCCGGCGGCGTCGGCCAGGGCCGGGAGCGCCCGCCTCGTCTCGCGCATGCCATCGCGCAGCGCCTCGTCGATCTCGCGCCCGACGTCGGCCCACGGCACGTCACGCAGCGCCTCGTTGATTTCGCGCGCGACGTCCGACTGCTGGGCCTCGCGGACCGCGCGGCGGATCTCGGCCGCGATCTGCGGATCGACCCTGACCCGGATGCGCACGTCGTCCTGCGCGAAGGCCGGCGCGGCCAGCGCGAGCACCAGCCCGCCTGCCATCGCCGCGCGAATCATCCTCGTCGGTCGCATACCCACCTCGTGTCGAAAATCGCCCGTCAGGACCTGCCGCCACCGGATCGCGCCGGCGGACTCGGGCTGTTCCGCCGCATCTCGTTCGTGAGCGCGACGGTCGTCTGCAGCACGCCGACCTTCTGCCGCAGCGCGTCAATCAGGCTGTCGAACGCCGGCTGGCTCTGCGGATCGTTGGCCAGCGCCGCGCGGCTTTCCGCGATCGCCTGATCGATGACGCCGAGATTCTTCTGCAGCGCCGCGGCTGTCTCCGGATCGATCGTGCCGTCGTTGTTCTTCGCGAGCACCTCGAGCTCGGCGATCGCCTTGTCGTAGTGCTCGAGCGCCAGCGACAGCTCCTGTGCTACCGATTCGACGGATCCGGTCGCGGGCGCTTTGCCGGCCGCGGCGCCGGGCGCCACCTCGCGAAGATGGAGCACCAGATAGGACACCAGCGTGACGAGCACGAGCGCCGCCGCGAGGCCCAGCCATTGCCACGATCCGGAGAGGCGCGCGGCGCGGCGCGGCGCGGGGACGACGGCGGGCGTCGGGCGATCGGCGAGGCGAATCTGTCCCGCGATCTCGAGCCAGAGATGATCGGGCGGCGCGATGGGTCCGAGCGTCCGCGCCGCGGCGCGCAGGCGCGTCAGGTCGTCGGTCAGTCCCCGGCAGTGCGCGCACGTCTCGAGATGCGCCGCGATCGCCTCGCGATCGGCGGCCTCGAGGTCGCTGTCGAGATATTCGGTGAGCCGGGCTTCGACGTCCTGACAAGTCATCGAGCGTGTCCCTGATCGTGTCCCGGCGCGCCCGCGGTCTGCGCCGTCAGCATGGCGCGCAGGCGCAGGCGCGCCTTGTGCAGCTGCGATTTCGACGTGCCGTCGGAAATGCCCAGCAGCTCGCCGATCTCGCGATGTTCCAGACCCTCCACGTCGTGCAGCACGAATACCGTGCGGCACCCCGCCGGCAGCGTCGCGAGGGCTCGTTCGAGATCCACGCGATCCACGACGCTTCGCATCGTGCCAGTGGCCGCCGACACGGGTTCCTCGTCGAACGTCTCGGTCAGCTGCGCGAGCCGGGCGCCCCGGCTGCGCAGGTAGTCGAGGCATTGATTCGTCGCCAATCGGAACAGCCACGTGCCGAGCGACGACTCGCCCTTGTACAGCCCGAGCTTCCGGTGGGCGGTCAGGAAGATGTCCTGGAGCAGATCTTCCGCCTCGGTGCGGCCGACCATCCGGCAGGCCAAGCCGAACAGGCGCGGCGCATGCGCTCGATACAACTCCTCGAACGCCTCAGGGGCACCCGCCTGGCACCTCGCTGCCAGTCCCAAATCCGGGTGGCCGGATCGGGCGTCGTTCATAGGGTTAGACGGGCCGCCGGGCCTCGGACGTTGCCTGCCGGCGCCGCCGCCGGGGCACGCCGCCGGACGCGGATGTCGGGAAGAATCGCGGAAATCACAACAACTCTGTACCTACAACGAGGGCGCGGCACCGGGGGTTCCTGATTAGCGCCGCCGGGAGTCTGGGGCCGGCCACCGATGCCGGGCAAAATTCACGATACGGTGGCGGCGAATCGTCAGCCCCTCCGCGGCCAGCAGCGACGCCTTGAGGCCCGGCGCGCCACCGTAGCCGCCCACGCGGCCACCGGCAGCCACGACGCGATGGTACGGCAGGCCCGGCGCATCGGCCTGTCGCATGATGTTGCCGACGGCGCGTGCCGCGCCCGGCCGGCCCGCCAGCCGCGCGACGTCGCCATAGGTGATGACGCGGCCCGGCGGAATCCGCCGGAGCACGTGCAGAACACGCCGCGCGAAGCGCGTCATCGGTCCGGATCAGAGATCAAGGCCGCGCGCCGCCTCGGCGACCGCGCGGGCGATTGGGCCGGTCCCGCCGTACAGATCCACGGCCGACTGATTCAGCGCGGCGCGAGCCATCTTGAACGTCGCGTTGGCGGGAAGCAGACGGGTGATCGTCCGGAACACGAGCGTTTCGACCCGCTGCGCCGCCTCGCGGTTGGCGTCAAGGCCGGCGATGCGTTCGGCGGCGCCGGTGACCGCGGCCGCGACCACTCGCGCCAGTCGATCGGCGCGCCGGTGGACGCCGCCGTTGTCGTCCGGGGAGACGGGCGACGCGAGGCTTTCGGCGGGAACGCCGCGGCTCAGCGTCAAATAGCGAGCGGCCGCGTCGGGTTGAACCGCCAGGGCCATGATCTCCGCAAAGCCTTCGTTCAGGGCGCCCGAGTCGTCGAGATAGATCAAGCCGGTCGTGCGCTCCACGATCGCGTGCGCCACCTCGTGTGCCACGAGGGCGAGTAACTCGTCGCCCCTGAGCGTCGAGGCTCGTCGTCCAAGCACGATGTCGCCGCCGCCGTAGTACGCGCCGGACACGTCAAAGGCGGCCAGGCCCGCGGCCGGCGATGATCCGCCCGGACCGTCGTCGGGGTTGATGAACAACCGCACGGCATTCCCCGATGCCGCGTTGGCCGGCCAGTGAAAGCGTGCGGCCATCTGGCGCGCGGTCTCGTCGAGCGCAGTCTGCGCGGCGGCACGTGGTAAGCGCCCTTCAGTCCGATCGAGGGGTCCTTCGGTGGCGCCCGGGCGTTGGAGGCCGGCCAGCACGCGCAGCATGTCGCCGGCCTGACCGCGTTCGTCGATCACCTGGCCCTCGAGCGGCACGAGCGCGCCTTGCCTCCAGGTGTCGTCGTAGGCCAGCAGCACGGCGCCCGACGCCGCGTCCACGAAAATCCGGCGCATGACGCCATCGTCGAGCGACACGACGCGCGCCGTCCAGGCCAGTCGGAACGCGTCGGCGGTCGGCAGGATCGTCAGATCCGTCGGCACTGCTGGTCCCGGCGTGCCGTGGCCGGCGACATTGAGCAGCTCGGCGGCGCGGTTCGCCGGAATCCCAGGCACGACGTCGATGTCCGCACCCGGATAGAACGTGCCGAAGATGGATTCAGCCTGCCCGAAGGTGTTGAGCTGCCGCCGCACGTCGCCGCTCCACACCGGCACGCCGCGATGGGTCTGCTGGAAGCGCTCGTGCACGCGGCCGGGCACGAACGCATCGCCCTCGATCGCCACGCGCGTGAGCTCGCCGGCCTGTCGCCAATCCTCGACTTGCGCGTTCCATCCGCGCAGCTCGACTAGCGCGCCGATGTCCGTGTATCCACGGTCGAGGCTGGATACGCTCGCGATGATCTGGCGGCCCGCGGCCGGCTGCCACACGGCGGCGTCGTGCGGCGTCGCGGCCACGAGCACGCCGGAGAGCCCGACCGCCGCCGCGATCGATCCGCGCATGACGGTCAGACTCGCACCGCGCTACTTCGCCAGCGCATCGGCGAGCACCCGCCCGTCGGTTTCGGCGAGCGTGAGACCGACGACCGCCGCCAGGGTCGGCGCGATGTCCACGGGCGTGGCGGGCGTCAGATAGCGGCCCGGCTCGATCCCGGCGCCATAGAACACCACCGGCACGCGCTGGTCGTAGCCGTAGGGCGTCCCGTGCGTCGTGCCGGCGCCGACGACGGTCCAGTATGGCTTGGGAATGACGACGAAATCTCCGGAGCGGCCGGCAAAGTATCCCCGTCGTACGGCGTCGAGCACCGCGTCATCCGTTGGCGTCGTGGCGTTCAGTTCATCCGGGCCGTAGACGCGCGCGACGCCTGGCACGGCCGTCATCGCGGCCTTGAACGCCTCGACGGCGCCGGCGTGCGCCCGCAGCGCTTCGATCGTGCCCGGAGTGAGATACAGGTTGGTTTCCGAGAAGCCGCCGTAGAACGTGCCCTCGCCCAGCAGCTTCGCCAGGCTGGCCTGCGCCGCGGCGCGGAGATCGGCGGTCCGGAGACGGCCGGCGCTCATCCCGAGTGCCGTGGCCTGCTCGGGAATCGGCGCCACCCCGTGGTCGGCCGACAGCGCGACGACGTACCGGCCGGTCCCGACGCTCTTGTCGAGCGTGTCGAGCAGCTTGCCGAGCGCGACGTCGAGGCGCGCCATCACGTCCTGCACTTCGTGGCTGCGCGGGCCGAATTCGTGGCCGACGAGGTCGAGCGCCGAGAAGCTCAATGCCAGCATGTCGGTCCCGCCCGTCTGCCCGAGCTTGAGCGTCGTCACGAGCGCGGTCGCCATGTCGGCGATGTACGCGTCGCTCCAGGGAGAGTGCTCCCAGGCGCTGACGAAGGCCTTGTCCGGCTTGCCGGACGGACTCTGCAGCGCGTGGGGGAACGTTCGCGTCCAGCCGGACGGCGCGTTTTCCGCCACGCCGTCGTCATCGAACAGGTACGCGGATTCCGGCAGCAGGCGCGACCATGTCTGACCGGTACGCGGCCGCGAGGGGATGTGCGCGCACGTAGTCGTCGACTTCCGGCCAGGGCGTCCTGGTGAACGCATCGGACGTGGCCCAGGTGCCGTTGTCTTCCTCCCACAACACCATCGTGCGAGGACCGCCGCGGCCGACCAGGCCAATGGCCGACCGTGGTTTCAGCGAGATGGAGACGATCGTCGGAGCGCGGCGCGTCTGCAATCGCAGCTCGTCGGCAAAGGTCGGGGCCACGAGCGCGCGACCGCTGTGATGCTCCACGCCCGGCAATCCGCCGAACGGCACCGAGGTGGCGGCAGGGTCGCTCGTGCACTCCGGCAGCCGTCGCGACGCCGGGTCGTACCACGTGTTGCCGATCATCCCGTGCGTGCGCGGCAGCAGCCCGGTGCCGATGGTCGCGTGGCCCGAACAGGTCACGGTGTTGGCGTACGGATACGCCGCGAGCGGGAAAGTCGCGCCCGATCCGAACAGCCGGGCCAGGCCGTGCGACCACTGCTGGCCGTACAGATCCGCATAGTCGCCGCGAAACTGATCGATCACGAGCAGCACGACGAGACGTGGCGGCTCCGTGGAAATCGACACCGCGCGCGCCGGGCGCTCTGTGGCGGCGCCGGCACGGCCAAGTGCGGTCAGCGCGGCGACGATGACGATCAGGACCAGGGAAGCACGGCGCACAACCGACGACGTCATTTCCATCCTTCCTCTGGCTAACGGCGGCGCGCCCAGTAGCAGGCGGCCGCGAGGAACAAGTTGTACGTGGCGCACCCGACGATGAACCATCGGGGCGCGACGTCCGGCGACAGCCAGCCTGGCCGGTGCGCGATGTCGACGAGCGCATGCAGTCCGAACGCGCCGGCGGCGAGCAGCAGGCCCTCGCGCGGATCGCGCAGCAGGATCAATCCCGCCACGCCGATGAAGACGATGCCAATCGCGGCGTCCAAGTGTTCGGCCGGGATCAGCGGCTGCGCGACGGCCAGGCCGATCGGCACGCCGCCAGTCGCGGCCAGCAGGAGCGCCGCCCACTGCGCGACGCGCAGCTCGCCGATCAGTCGTTCGGGCTGGCTCGGATCCGACCGCGCCACACGCCACGCGAGCATGGCGATTGCCGAGGCCGAGAGCGCCGCGGCCGTCAGCAGGACGCGCGCCGTGTCCGTCATGGTTTCCCACTATACTGGCCCCCGCATGCGCGCGGTGGACTTGATTCGGCAGAAGCGCGACGGCGGGGCGCTCGCCGAGGCCGATCTCCGCGCGTTCATCGCCGGCGTCACGGACGGATCGTGGCCCGACTACCAGGTCGCCGCGCTGCTGATGGCCATCGTGCTGCGCGGCATGACGCTCGAGGAAACCGCGGTGCTCACCGACGCGATGGTGCGCTCCGGGCATGCGGCGTCGATCTCTCGGCGCAGTTCCCGGCGTGCCAGGTCGACAAACACAGCACGGGCGGCGTCGGCGACAAGACGTCGCTCGTGCTCGCGCCGCTCGCCGCCGCCTGCGGCGCGATCGTGCCGATGATGTCGGGGCGCGGCCTCGGCCACACCGGCGGCACGCTCGACAAGCTCGAATCGATCCCCGGCTTCCGGACGCGCCTGTCGCTCGACGAGATGCGACGCGGTCGCTCGCGAAGACGCGGCTGCGCGATGATCGGCCAGACCGACGAGATCGCGCCGGCCGACAAGAAGCTGTACGCGCTGCGCGACGTCACCGGCACGGTCGAGAGCATTCCGCTCATCTGCGCGTCGATCATGAGCAAGAAGATCGCCGAAGGCATCGACGCGCTCGTGCTCGACGTCAAGACCGGCAGCGGCGCGTTCATGAAGACGCGAGGCGGACGCGCGGCAGCTCGCCGAGTCGCTGTGCGGCGATCGGCAATCGCAGCGGCGTGAGGACCGAGGCGCTCATCACGGCCATGGACGCGCCGCTCGGCCGCGCCGTCGGCAACGCGCACGAAGTCATCGAGTGCGATCGAGACCTTGAAGGGCCGCGGGCCGGCCGATCTCGAGGCGCTCTCGGTGACGCTGGCCGCGCGCATGCTCGTGCTCGGCGGGCTCGCGCCGACGACGGCGCGGCGACGCCGGCAGGTGCGCGGCGCGCTCGCGAGCGGCGCCGGCGTCGAGACGTTCCGCGCGATCATCGAGGCGCAGGGCGGCGACCCGCAGGTGGTCGACGACTACGGGCGGCTGCCCGCGGCGCCGCCAGCGCGAGCCCTGGACGGCGCCGCGCGCGGGCGTCGTGACGCGGCTCGACGCCGAGCTGGTCGGCCGCGCCGCCGGTGGCGCTCGGCGCCGGCCGCGACCGCGTCGGACGACCGCGTCGATCCCGGCGTCGGCATCGAGATCCTGGCGCCAGCCCGGCGACGAGCGTGCACAAGGGCGATCCCGTGCTGGTCGTCGCCTGCGATGCCGCGCGACCGCGTGGCCGCCGCGCGGACGCTGCTCGACCGGGCGATCGAGATCGGCGACGTCGCCGGCCCCGTTCGCCCGCTCGTCATCGGCACGGTGCGCTGACCCACACGAGGGAAGCTCATGGCACGGTCTGCAGCCGCATCTGCGGACTCGTCGCTGATTCGCGCCATCGCGTACGCGCTGTCCACCAACCGGCGCGCGATCCGCCCGCGCACGGTCGCCTGGGGCTTCGGGCCTGCAGTTCGTGTTCGCGCTCATCGTCCTGAAGACGAGCATCGGCCAGGCGGTCTTCGAGCGTCCTCGGCGACAGGATCACGCGACCTGCTGGGCTTCGCCGGCGTCGGCGTCGGCGTTCGTCTTCGGGCCGCTCGGCGATCAGCCGGTCTGGGGCCGACGTCATGACGAGCGCGCTCGGGCCCGGACGGCGCGCAGTACGCGCGTCATCTTCGCGTTCCAGGTGCTGCCGACGATCATCTTCATCGCCGCGCTGTTCGCGATCCTCTACTACTTCGGCGTCATGCAGGTCGTCGTGCGGCTCTTCGCGGTGGTGATGAACCGCGTCATGGGCGCGAGCGGCGCCGAGTCGCTGAACGTCGCCGCGAGCATCTTCATGGGGCAGACCGAGGCGCCGCTGACGATCCGGCCCGTACCTGCCCGAAGATGACCCAGTCGGAGCTGATGACCGTGATGACGTCCGGCATGGCGCACATCTCGGGCGGCATCATGGCGGCCTACATCGCTGTTCGGCATCGAGGCCAAGCACCTGCTCACGGCCGTGATCATGACGGCGCCCGGCACGATCATGATGGCCAAGATGTTCGTGCCCGAGACCGAGGTGCCCGAGACGATGGGCACCGTGACGCCTCGAGGTGCGAGCGACCGACGTCAACGTGATCGACGCGGCGGGGCGCGGCACGGGCGAAGGGCTGCACCTGGCGCTGAACGTCGATCGCGATGCTGATCTCGTTCCTCGCGCTGATCGCGCTCGTCAACGCGATCCTCGGCTGGCTCGGCGGCTGGTCACATGCCGGACCTCAGCCTGCAGCAGATCTTCGGCTGGGTGTTCGCGCCGGTCGCCTGGAGCCTGGGCGTGCCGTGGAGCGACGCGCCGACGTCGTCGGCAACCTGCTCGGCACGCGCATGGTGCTGAACGAGTTCGTCGCCTTCTCGCAGCTCGGGCCGATGAAGGCGCACGCTCGATCCGAGGTCGTTCACGATCGCGACGTTCGCGCTGTGCGGGTTCGCCAACTTCAGCTCGATCGGCATCCAGATCGGCGGCATCGGCGCGCTGGCGCCCGACCGCCGGCACGATCTGGCCCGGCTCGGCCTGCGCGCGATGCTCGCCGGCACGCTGGCCAACTTCATGACGGCGACGCATCGCGGCGATCCTGCTCTAGGTCGACGATCATGGCGCTCACGTATCGACGACAGATCGACGCAGGCGGCCGAGTGCGCTGCGCGGCGCAGTCGGGCGACGGTGCCGCGACGTCGCGGTCGTGCTCGGCTCGGGGCTCGGCGATTTCGCGGACACGTCTGACCGGCGCGCGTGACGATGCCGTACGACGAGCTTCCGCACTGGCCGGCGTCGCGGGTCGTCGGCCACGCCGGGCAAGCTCGTCGTCGGGCACGCTCGCGGCACGGCGTCGTGTGCTCGCGCTGTCGGGCCGCGTGCCACTTCTACGAAGGACACGATCTCGGCACGGTGACGTTCGCGACGCGCGTGCTCGGCCGGCTCGGCGTGAAGACGCTGATCCTCACCAACGCGGCCGGCGGCATCAACACGCAGCTTCGCGCAGGGCGCGCTGATGGTGATCGACGACCACATCAACCTGCTCGGCACCAATCCGCTGGTCGGCCCGAACGACGATCGCTTCGGCCGCCGGTTTCCCGACATGTCCGAGGTGTATTCGCGCGCGGCTGCGGCGCGATGGCCGACGAGGCCGCGCGCGCGATCGGCCTGCCGCTCGAGCACGGCGTCTACGTCGCCGTCACCGGCCCGAGCTACGAGACGCCGGCCGAGATCCGCGCCCTTCGCACGCATCGGCGCCGACGCGGTCGGCATGTCCACCGTGCCCGAGGCCATCGTCGCGCGCCACATGGGCATCGAGGTGCTCGGCATCTCGTGCATCACGAACATGGCGGCCGGCGTCCTGCCGCAGCCGCTCGACCACGACGAGGTGATGGAGACGACCGGCCGCGTGCGCGGCATCAGTTCATCGCGCTGCTGGAGGGCATCATTGAGCGACTCTGATCGGCTCGTCGCGGCCGCGCGCGCGGCGCGCGAGCACGCCGCCGCGCCGTATTCCGGATTCAAGGTCGGCGCCGCGCTCTGACGCCGCGACGGGCACGATCTATCACCGGCTGCAACGTCGAGAACGCCACCTACGGCGCTGACCGTGTGCGCCGAGCGCGTCGCGCTGTTCAAGGCGCTGTCCGAAGGGCGTGCGTGAGTTCGACGCTGATTGCCGTCGTGGCCGACACCGACGACGCCGACGCCGCCGTGCGGCCCGTGCCGGCAGATGCTCTGGGAGTACTGCGGCGACATCCCGGTCGTCCTCGCCAACCTCACCGCCACCCGCGGCCAGCATCAGCTGAGCGATCTGCTGCCGCTGCCGTTCGATCGCCGCCTGCTCAAATAGAGCGGGCACTGGGCGTTGGGCACTGGGCCAGGCGAGCAGGCACTGGGCATTGGGCGCGGCACTGGGCATTCGGGCCCGATCGACAGGGCGGTGGCGAGCACCTGGCACCCGGCCGCCTGCACCATGCACTATCATTTCTTCGATGCTTCCGACGATTGAATGGCAGCCCGACGCCGTCGTGATGATCGACCAGCGCAAGCTGCCGGGCCAGGAAATCTACGTTCGCTGCAAGACCGCACAGCGAAGTCGCCCGCGCGATCAAGACGATGGTCATTCGCGGCGCGCCGGCGATCGGCGTGGCCGCCGCGATGGGGATCGCGCTCGGCATGCGCCGCAGCAAGGCGCCAGGGCACCAAGCAGTTTGCCGTCGAGTTCAACAAGCTGTGCGAGCTGATGGCCGCCACCCGGCCGACGGCCGTCAATCTGTTCTGGGCGATCGAACGGATGAAGCGTGCGTTTGGCGACAGCGTCCGCGAGCGGGCGAATCGGTCGACGAGCTGAAGGCGCGCCTCGAACGCGAGGCGCAGGCCATTCACGACGAGGACGTCGCGAGCTGCCGGGCGATGGGGCAGTTCGGCGCCGCTGTCGTGCCCGCGAACGCGCGGATTCTGACCCACTGCAACGCGGGCGCGCTCGCGACCGCTGGATACGGCACCGCGCTCGGCGTGATTCGCGCGGCCGCCGAGCAGGGCAAGGTGACCCAGGTGTTTGCCGACGAGACGCGGCCGTTCCTGCAGGGCGCGCGGCTCACCGCGTGGGAGCTGGTGCGCGACGGCATGCCGACGACCGTCATCACCGACAGCATGGCCGGTCCGCTGATGCGCCGCGGCGACGTGGATTTCGTCGTGGTCGGCGCCGATCGCATCGCCGCGAACGGCGACGTCGCGAACAAGATCGGCACGTACACCGTCGCGATGATGGCGCAGGCGCACGGCGTGCCGTTCTACGTGGCGGCGCCGCTCTCGACGATCGATCTGGCGACGCCCGACGGCGATCACATTCCGATCGAGCAGCGCGAGGCGCGCGAGGTCACGCATCTTGGCGCGACCCGCCTGGCGCCGGAAGGCGCCAGCGTCTGGAACCCGGCGTTCGACGTGACGCCCGCGCGCCTGGTCGCGGGCATCATCACCGAGCGCGGGATCGCCCGGCCGCCGTACCGAACAGTCCCTGCGGGCGTTGTTCGAGGCGACGCTGACAGGTTCACCTGGTCCGGCCGGCGCATCCGGTCCGTCCGGTTCGCCAGGCTCGAGGAATGTGAGTGTGGCGAATGCGTCCTAGCGTGCCGCCGAACCTGTCCTGATGGTTGTCCTCGGCATCGAAACATCGTGCGACGAGACCGCTGCCGCCATCGTCGGGACGACCGGCGAGGCGGCGCGGCCGTGGCAGATCCGGTCGAACGTGATTGCCTCACAGGTCGAGATCCACCGCGAGTGGGGCGGAGTCGTGCCGGAGATCGCGTCGCGGCAGCACGTCCGCGACATCTGCGGCGTGGTCGAGCGCGCGCTGAGCGACGCTGGCGTCACGTGGAAGGATGTCGATGCCCTGGCCGTGACCCAGGGACCCGGTCTCGTCGGATCGCTCCTCGTCGGCGTGTCGTTTGCCAAGGCGGTGGCGGCGAGCCTGGACAAGCCCGTCGTCGCCGTGCATCACCTCGCCGGCCACATCGAGTCGATCTTTCTCGAGCACGGGCAGATTCCCTTGCCGGCCGCCATCCTCGTCGTGTCTGGCGGCCACACCAGCCTGTATTTCGTGCCCGAGCCCGGCGCATATGCCGCTCGTCGGCCGCACGCGTGACGACGCGGCGGGCGAGGCGTATGACAAGGTGGCCAGGCTGCTGGGCCTGGGTTATCCGGGAGGGCCGGTTGTCGATCGACTCGCCCGGGAGGGCGACGATCAGGCGGTGGACCTGCCGCGGGCGCGCCTGACGCACGCCGATCGCAATCCGCCCCCGCCGGATCTGACCACGGCATTCCCGGCCGGCGTCCGGCATCTCGCGGAGTTCAGCTTCAGCGGACTCAAGACCGCCGTCGTGCGCTACCTGCAGGATCGCGGCGTCGCCGTGCAGACCGGCCTCGATGTGCCGACCGATGCCGGGCCGCTCTCCCCGAAAGACGTCGCCGACGTCTGCGCGAGCTTCCAGCGGGTGGTCGTCGAAACGCTGATCGATCGCACGTTTGCGGCGGCGCGCTGGCTTGGCGCGCGCAGCATCGGCATCGCCGGCGGCGTGTCGGCGAACAGCCGGCTCCGCGACGACGCCCGGGCGCGCGGCGCGCGCGAGGGCCTGCCGGTGTTCGTGCCGGCGCTCTCGCTCTCGACCGACAACGCCGCGATGATCGCGGCCGCGGGGCTTCGCCAGCTGGAGCGCGGCGAGCGATCGCGCCTCGATTTCAACGCGGACGCCGCCCTGCCGATCCGCTGATTCGCCCGTCCCACCTCATGCGCGTGCACACCGAGTATCTCTGGTTCACCACCAAGCAGCGGCGCGAATTCGTGCGCATCACCGACGACGTCGCGCGCATCGTCCAGGCGAGCGGCGTCAAGGAAGGCATGGCGCTCGTGTCGGCCATGCACATCACGGCGTCAGTGTTCGTCAACGACTGGGAGGACGGGCTGCTGCACGATTTCGATACGTGGCTCGAGCATCTCGCGCCGGCCGGCGAGCGCTACCGGCACCATCAGACGGGAGAAGACAACGCCGACGCCCATCTGAAACGGACGCTCATGGGCCACCAGGTGATTCTGCCGATCACCAACGGCGCGCTCGACCTCGGCCCGTGGGAGCAGGTCTTCTACGGCGAGTTCGACGGCCGGCGCAAGAAGCGCGTGATCGTCAAGGTGATGGGGGAGTAGGGCGACCGCCGGCGACTGGCGGGAGACCCAGGCATGTCGGTGTCCAGGGACGCATTCGACGTGGTGCGGGAGTGGTACCGCGCGCTCGACCGCGGCGATCTCCAGGCCGTGGTCGGCGCGTACCACCCCGACTGCGTCGTCGAGCACGTGGACGGCGCGGATCGTGTGGTGACGGTGGGCGTGACGGACACCGCCGCGTACTGGGCTGCCGAGCTCGCGGCGTACCGCGGCGCCCTGCCTGGCGGCGGCCGCGTTGACGTGCGCCTGATCGGCGGTCTCGAAGCCGGCTGGGGGTGGGTCCGGGCGACCTGGCTACGCGGCCGGCAGCCCGTCGCGGGCGGCGACCCTCGCTACGCGTCGGGCTACTCGCACTTCTGGGTCGAAGACGGCCGCATTCGGCGACAGCGCGGTGTCAGCCAGCCGCTGGATGCGGTTCAGGCGTTGGCCTCGCCGGCGACGCCCGTCGTCGATGCTGAGACGCGACGCTATCCCAAGCGACCGATTGTCGGCGTCGGCGCCGTGGTGCTCGCCGAGGACGACCGCGTCGTGCTCGTCAGGCGCCGGCACGAGCCGCTCGCCGGTCAGTGGAGTCTGCCTGGCGGGACGTTCGAGCTGGGTGAGACGCTCGAGGCCGGCGTCGCCCGGGAAATTCGGGAGGAAACGAGTCTCGTGGTGGACGTCGGTCCGGTGGTCGAAGTGTTCGATCGCATTCTGCTCGACGAGCACGCGGCGGTGCAGTACCACTTTGTGCTGATCGACTATCTCTGCCGGGCCCGACACGGTACACTCCAGGCCGGGTCGGATGTCGCGGATGTCCTGCTGGCCGATCCGGACGCGCTGGACGCGTACGGACTCACCGAGAAGGCCCGCGGAGTGATCGCGCGGGCCCGGCATCTCATCGAACGAGCGTGAGCGAGCGAGGTTGACGACTCATGACAGATTCGAGCACCGGGGCGTTGTTGTCGCGCGAGCGCGCGTGGGGGCTGGTCACCGAGCACGTCCAGGCCGAGAGCCTGCGCAAGCATCTGCTGGCCGTTGAGGCCGCCGTACGCGGCTACGCGCGGAAGTGGGGCGAGGACGAGGACGCGTGGGGCTTTGTCGCGCTCGTGCACGACTTCGACTACGAGAAGCACCCGGACCGCGAGAACCATCCGTTCCGCGGCGTCGAGATCCTGCAGGGCCTCGGCTACCCTGAATGGGTCACGCGCGCGATCCTGTCGCACGCCGACTACAGCGGCGTGCCGCGCGAGAGCCGGCTGGAAAAGACGCTGTTCGCCTGCGACGAGATGGCCGGTTTCATCGCCGCCGCGGCGCTCGTCCGGCCGTCCAAGAGCGTCCTCGATCTCGAGGCGTCGTCGGTGATCAAGCGGATGAAGGACAAGGCATTCGCCCGCGCCGTGCCCCGCGAGGATCTCCGGAAGGGCGCCGAAGAGCTGGGGCTGCCGCTCGAGGAGCACATTACCAACGTCATCGGCTTCATGCGCGAGCGCGCCGACGCGCTCGGACTCCGCGGAACGCTCTGACGCCGCGGATCCGCGCTACCTCGCCGCGACGCGAAACGCGTAGCCCGCGAGATCTTCCGGATGGCCGTTGTTCAGGACGCCGCGCAGCAGCACCTGGTAGTCCGCCCGCTTCAGCCGGCCGGCGGGGATGACGAACGGCACGCTCTTGCCGCTCCGCGCGAGATGCGCCGCCGTCCAGATCGGCTTGCCTTCCGCGCTCAACAGCGCCGCGGCGTACATCGGATAGGCCGCAGCGCCGCCTGGCAGGGTCAGCGTCAAGTTCAGCCCTTTCGAGGCCGACGGCAGGTCGACCTTGCTCAGCTCCTTGCCGGAGCTGATCAGACCGGGTTTGAGCGTGAGCGCCGACATCCCGTCGTCCGTGTGAGACGGCACGGCTGGCGCCAGATGTGACGTGGCGGTCAGCCGGGACTCCACGTCCTGGCGGCGCGCCTGTTCGTGTGACAACTCCTCGCGGGCCGCGGCCATGTCGGCTCGAACGGCCGTCAGATTCCGCCTGGGCCTTGGCGGTGTCGGCCTGGGCGGCGACCAGCGCGGCCGAGCTTTCCGTGGCGCCGGCCATGGCCTTCTCGAGGTCGCGCTCCAGGTGACGGCCGTCGTTGAACTGTACCCAGCTGAGAACGCTGAGGCCGAGCACCGCGAGACCGAGGACGCCAATCGCGATCCGGTGCGGCCACGGATTGCCGGACGGCTGCGCCGCGGCTACCGGGGCGCTGTCGGACGCCATCAGCATCGCCTGCGCGAAGGCCAGGCGCTCGCGGCCTTCGCTGTCGGCCAGAAAGCGCTTCTCGAAGCGCGCGTGGTCCGCGGGCGACAGGCGGTTCTGCAGGTAGTCGAAGCGCAGCTCGTCTTCGATCGCCACCAGCTGCTCGAAGATCAGGCTGTGCTCGGCCAGGCACTGCCGTTCAATGGCTTCACGCTCGGTGTCCGAGACTTCACCGAGCAGGAATTGTCGGAGCCGTTCGGCGTCGCGAGAGGCGCTCACGTGAGGAGTCCTTCCTGATGCGACGTGTCGTCACCATCGACACGCTGACCAAGATCGGCCGCCACGGCGCGATCGAGGGCGTTCCGCAATCGATGCACGCGCAGGCGCAGCGCGCTCGCGGGCGCCGCGTTGGCCTGCGCGAGCTCGTCGCGCCGTCGGACGGAAGTCGTGCGCCGGTGGTAGTCAACGAGCAGTCGTCGATACTTCGGCAGCAAGTCATCGAGGTGGCCCTGCAGCAAGGGCAGCCGCCGCCTGGCCTCGGCCAGCATCGTCGGATCCTTGGACGGGCGCTGGAGCGGCGTGTCGAATTCGTCGAGCGGCAACGGCGCATCCGCGGGCTTGGCGGCCGCTTCGGCCGCCTTCGCGGCGACGTGTTCCTGTACCACGCCCATCGCGATGCTGTAGAAGAACTGAAACGGCTCGGCCACGCGATGCTCGCCGTCGTTCACGCGGCGGACGACACGTTCGATGGCTTGATCGGCAAAGGTGCGCGCAGGCGCGCAGTCCCGCCAGGTGAAGAGCTTGTGGAGGCGCAGGCGGATTTGGTCGTACCTTCGCCGACGCGCGTTTGAGATCCGCGTCGAGGAAGGCGAAGAGCCGCTCGAAGTCGGCTTCGGTGAGCGCGGGAGCTTCCTGCGTCGTACTCACAGGACACCTCCGGACCGAGGGACAATTCTCCCCACTTTTGTCATCGACCTTGGAGGGTGCAAACCCGGTACCGCCCGCGAAGCGGGCGGTTTGCGCCCAAAATTCGCGGATCCGGCGGGTCGGATGCCCGTACACGAACTGTCGATCACGCGTCTTCGTATAAGCTGATGCGCCAGAACCGAGGCCATCCGAGACCCAGTGACCCCCGCAGTCGCACTCGATCACGTCACCGTCATCTACGGCAGGAACCCGGCCCTCCGGGACGTCACGGCGACGTTCCCGAAAGGCGCGGTCGGCCTGCTGGGGCCGAACGGGGCAGGCAAGAGCACGATGCTCAAGGCGCTGCTCGGCTTCGTGGCCCCGACCTCGGGCACCCTCCAGGTGCTCGGCCTCGATGTCGCCAGGCGCCCGCTCGAGGTGCGCGCGCGTCTTGGCTACATGCCGGAATCCGACGGCCATATTCCGGGCATGAACGCCGTGACATTCGTGGCCTACTGCGGCCGGCTCGCCGGCCTGCCGAGGCAAGACGCCATCCAGCGCGCGCACGAAGTCCTCTACTACGTGGGGCTCGGTGAGGCGCGCTATCGGAACGTCGAGACGTACTCGACGGGCATGAAGCAGCGGATCAAGCTCGCGCAGGCGCTGGTGCACGATCCCGACCTGCTGTTTCTCGACGAGCCGACCAACGGCATGGATCCGAAGGGACGCGACGAGATGCTCGAGCTCATTCGCGACCTGGCCCACAACAAGGGCATGGACCTGATCCTGTCGTCGCATCTGCTGCCCGACGTCGAGTTCACCTGCGACTACGTGGTCGTGCTCGACAAGGGCGCCGTCGCCGCGTCCGGACCGATCAAGACGCTCAAGGGGCCGGCCGGACGGGTGTACGAGGTGCGAGTCAAGGGCGAGCTGCCGCGCCTTCGTCGCCGCGGTGACGGCCGCCGGACTCGAGTGCAAGGAAACCGAAGAAGACATCATGCGTGTCTTCGTGCCCGGCGACGTGCACGCCGCGGGCGACGACCAGCGCCGCATCTGCGAGATCGCGCTGGCCAGCCGCGTCCAGGTCCGTCACCTACGTCCGAGCGTGCCGACGCTCGAGGACGTCTTCGCGCGCGCGGTGGGCGACGCATGAGTCCCATCCACGATCAGAGCTACCGCCGCTACGAAGGCACGCGCGAGCCCCCGGGCCGCGGCTGGGCCGTCATCATGCGCACCGGCCTGATGACCTTTCTGGCGCGCCGCGTCTTTCTCATCGTGATGCTGCTCGCCTGGGTGCCCTTCATCGTCCGCGCCGTGCAGATCTACGTCGTCACGATGTACCCCGTGGCGCGCCAGGCCGTGCCCGTCGATCCCAAGATGTTCCTGGATTTCATCCAGCAGCAGGGGTTGTTCGTCTACTTCGTGACGATCTACGTCGGATCCGGGCTCATCGCCAACGATCGACGCGCCAACGCCCTGCAGATCTACCTGGCCAAGCCGCTGCTGCGCACCGAGTACATCGGCGGCAAGCTCGCGATCCTCGCGATCTACCTGCTCGAGGTGACGCTGCTGCCGGGCCTGCTCCTGCTGATCCTGCAGGTGCTCTTTTCGGGCAGCTTCGACTTCATCCGCGAGAATGCGTTCCTGATTCCGGCGATCGTCCTCGCGTCGCTCCTGCGCGTCGCCGTCGCGTCCTCGACGATGCTGGCGCTGTCGTCGCTGTCGAAGAGCAGCCGCTACGCGGCGGTGCTCTACACCGGCGTGATCTTCTTTTCCGAAGCGATCTTCGGAGTGCTGACGGCCATCACGGGCTCGACCCGCATGGCCTGGGTGTCCGTGACGGCGAGCCTGGAGCAGGTGACCTACTCGATCTTCCGGCAGCCGCTCCGCTACGAGACGCCGGTCATCGTCTGCCTGCTGGTCCTGCTCGGGCTGGTCGCACTGTCGATTTCCGTGCTCGAGCGGCGCGTTCGGGGCGTGGAGGTGGTGAAGTGAGCGACGCCATCTTCTCGGCCGAGCACGTGTCGAAGTGGTACGGCCAGGTCATCGGCTTGAACGACGTCAGCGTGACGATCGGGCCCGGCATCACGGGCCTGCTCGGCCCGAACGGCGCGGGCAAGAGCACGCTGATGAAGCTCATCACCGGCCAGCTCCAGCCCAGCAAGGGCGTCGTCAAGGTCCTCGGCCAGCCGATTTGGGGCAATCCGGCGCTGTACTCGCGGATTGGCTTCTGTCCCGATCAGGATGCCTTCTACGACCGGATGACCGGGCCTCGAATGGGTGTCGGCGCTCGTGCGGCTCAACGGCCTGAGCGAGCGCGAGGCCCGCGCGGCCGCCGAACGGGCGCTGACCGCCGTCGATCTGATGGAGGCGGCGAACAAGCGCATCGGCGCCTACAGCAAGGGCATGCGCCAGCGCGTCAAGCTCGCGCAGTCGATCGTCCACGATCCGGATCTGCTCATTCTCGACGAGCCGCTCTCCGGCATGGATCCGCTCGGCCGACGCAAGACCATCCGGATGATTCGCGAGTGGGCCAGGCAGGGCAAGAGCGTGCTCGTCTCGAGCCACATCCTGCACGAGATCGAGTCGATGACGCCGAATATCCTGCTCATCAACAACGGCCGGATCCTGGCGGAAGGCAACGTCCACCAGATCCGCGATCTCATCGACACGCACCCGCATTCGGTGTTCGTGCGGGCCGACGATCCGCGCCGCCTCGCGCGCGAGTTTCTGACGCGCGACGACGTGATCAGCCTGCGCTTCGAGCCGGGCGCGGTCGTGGTCGAGACGGCCAAGCCGGACCTCTTCTACACGCGCCTGACCGAGCTGGTGGCCGCGGGAGAGAGCGGTGCCGTCGAAGAAGTGACGTCGCCTGACGATAACCTGCAGGCCGTATTCAAGTTCCTGGTGAAGACATGAGCGAGCGCCCGGTTTCTCGCGTGGGTCTCTGGTCCTCGGCGGCGCGCGTCTTCGATCTGTCGCTCGGCGAGATGCTCTGGTCGCGCCGGACCGTGTTCATGGGCCTGGTCGTCGGCCTGCCGGTCTTGATCGCGCTGATCCTGCGGATTCTCATCGCGGCGGGCGCGCCGCTCCGCGTCAACAACGCGGCAGCCTCCGGACCGACCATCTTCGGGCTGATGATGTGGTTCTTCTTCGTCCGCATCTCCGTGCCGGTGCTCGGCGTCTTTTACGGCACGGCGCTCATCGCGGATGAAGTCGAGGACAAGACGATCACCTACCTCTTCACGCGGCCGATCTCCCGCAGCGCGGTGCTGCTCGGCAAGTACCTGGCTTATCTGGCCTGCACGGTGCTCGTCGTGTTGCCCTCGGTCCTGCTCATCTGGCTGTTGATCGTGCCCATCGGGGGATCGCTCGGCCAGGGCTTCCCGGATCTGCTCACGGACCTCGGCCTGCTGGCGCTCGGCTTGGCGGTCTACGGGGCGCTGTTTGCCTTCGTCGGCACGGCGCTGAAGCGGCCGCTGCTGGTGGGCTTGCTGTTCGTGTTCGGCTGGGAGACGTTCGTCATGGCGCTGCCGGGCTACCTCAAGCGGCTTTCCGTCGCGTACTACCTGCAGGGCCTGGTGCCGCACGCGATGCCGAGCGACTCGGCCGTGAGCTTGATCCAGTCGATTTTTCGCGAGATCCCGTCGCTGCCCGAAAGTCTGATTGCGCTGACTGTCATCACCGTGGGTTGCCTGTGGCTGGCCAGCTCCAACGTCTCGCGGCGGGAGTACGTGCTCGATCAGTAATCAGCAATCAGCAATCACCAATCAGCAATCAGCAATCACCAATCACCAATCAGCAATGGGTGAGGGTGGATGGGTGAATGGGAGCCTGGCCACTTTTTTGACACTGGGGGAACTCCTCCCCCCTTGGGCCCGTATAATCCGAACAGAGGCAGCGGTTCATGACCCAGCGCACCCGTTACTTCCTGCTTGGTTCGTCCCTCGTGCTCGTCGTGGGGCTCTGCACGGGCCTGGTGGCCTATTACAACGGCAGTATGCCGATGCGGGCCTCGTCGGTCGGTCCGGCGGAGTTGGCCTACGTGCCGGACAGCGCCATGGCGGTCGCCTACGCGAACGTGCACGACGTGATGAACTCGCAGTTCCGGCAGAAGCTGCGCCAGGCCTTCCCGACCGGTCAAGAGAAGGACAAGATTCAGCAGGAAATCGGCGTCGACATCGAGCACGACATCGACACCGTCGTCGCGGGCTTCAAAGGGACGACGGCCGATGAGAAGAACGCGATCGTGCTGGTGCGCGGGCGCTTCAACACGCAACAGATCGAAGACGTGGCCGTCCAGCACGGTGCGACGGTCGAACAGTATGGCAACAAGCGGCTGATCGTGATGAAAGACCACGGCGAGATGAAGGGCGACGGCGCCGCGGTCGGCATGCTCGAGCCCGGGTTGCTGGCGCTTGGCAACACGACCTCGGTCAAGCAGGCCATTGACGCCGGCGCGAACGGCCAGAACGTCACCAAGAACGCCGACCTGATGAAGTACGTCGGCGAGCTCGAGGGCCAGAACACCGCGTGGGCCGTCGGGCAAATCGCCGCCCTGGCGACCGATGCCCACGTGCCGCAGCAGGCCCGTGATCAGATCGCGAACATCCAGTGGGCGATGATCAATCTCCACGTGGACGGCGGCGTCAACGGCGTCGCGCGCGCCATCGCCAAGGATGATCAGTCGGCCGAAAACCTCCGCGACGTCGTCCGGGGTGGCCTCGCGGCTGCGCGCATGATGGCTGGACAGGACGCCCGCATCACCGCCGTCATGAACTCCGTGCAGGTCTCCGGGACGGGCAGGGACGTCGCCGTCAGCTTCGTCGTCCCAAACGAGATGCTCGACATGCTGAATGGCGTCGCGGCCCTCGGACGGCTCAACGGCGGAGCGATCAAGAAGTAGGAAGACGTCCAGAGTCCAGAGTCCAGAGTCCAGAGTCCGGGATCGACACTGTGCGCGGTGGCCGTCGTCTGGCGGTCGCCGCGTTGTCGTTTGGCGGCGTCCGCGCTGACGCCATATCATCGACGTCATGTCCGTGTCCGACGTCGTGATTCTCGGGGCCGCACGCACACCCATTGGCCGCTACGGCGGCACGCTTCGCGCGACCCATCCGGCGGAGCTCGGGGCGCGCGCCGTGCGCGCGGCGCTCGATCGCGCGGGGGTCCCCGCCGCGGACGTCGATGAAGTCTTCATCGGCCACGGCCGCCAGGCCGGGTCGGGTCCGAATCCGGCGAGGCAGGTCGGCCGCCGGGCCGGACTCCCGGACACCACGCCCGCCCAGACGATCAACCAGGCGTGTGCGTCAGGTCTGCAGACGGTCGCGCTTGGCGCGCAGGCGATCCAGCTCGGTCAGTCCACGATCGTCGTGTCCGGCGGCATCGAATCGATGAGCCGCATGCCCTATCTCATCGACAGCGAAGATGCTCGCTGGGGTCATCGTATGGGCAACGTTCCGCTCGTGGACGCGATGTACCGCGACGGCTTCTTCTGTCCGCTGTCCGACCTGCTGATGGGGCAGACCGCCGAGGTCCTCGCCCAGCAGTACGAGATCACCCGCGAGGAATCGGACGCGTATGCGCTCGAGAGCCAGCGTCGCGCGGAAGCGGCCATCGCCGCGGGGCGCTTCAACGACGAGATCACGCCGGCGCCCGGTCGGGATGCGAAGGGCGCGGCCGTGGACCTCGATCGCGACGAGCACCCGCGCGCCGGGGCCACGATCGAGGGCCTGCGCAAGCTGCCGACCGTGTTCGCGCCGGTCGACGGCAGGCCCAGCATCATCACGGCCGGGTCATCGTCGGGCATCACCGACGGCGGCGCGGCCGTCGTGCTGGCCAGCGCCGACGAGGCGCGCCGGCGCGGCCGACCGCCGCTTGCCCGCATCGTCGGGTGGGCGACGGTTGGCGTCGATCCTCGGGTCATGGGCATCGGACCGGTACCGGCGATGCGCAAGCTGTTCGACCGGACGGGGCTCGGCGTCGAGGACTTCGATCTGGTGGAACTGAACGAGGCGTTCGCGCCGCAAGTGCTCGCCGTGCTGCGCGAAATTCCAATTGATCCGTCCAGACTCAACGTCAACGGCGGCGCGATCGCGCTCGGCCATCCCATCGGGTGCACGGGCACGCGCATTCTGGTCACGCTCCTCTACGAGATGGCGCGTCGCGGAGCCCGGCGCGGTCTCGCGACGCTGTGCGTCAGCGGCGGCCTGGGCATGGCCTTGGCCGTGGAACGGCCCTGAGCGATCCGGCCGCTCTGTGCTTCCACGCCCCGATGGCATATGATCAGGGGTTGGAGCGTCGATGAAGATCGCAGTCATACCAGGCGACGGCATCGGGAAGGAAGTGACGGCGGAGGCCGTCAAGGTCCTCAAGGCGGTCTCGGAGGCGACGGGCCGCACGCTGGATCTGGAGACGCTGCCGTGGGGTGCGGATTACTACCTCGCGACCGGCATCACGATTCCGCCCAACGGCCATGACATGCTGCGCGACGAGTTCGACGCCATCCTGCTCGGCGCGCTCGGCGACCCGCGGGTGCCCGACAACCGTGCACGGCCCGCGACATCCTCCTCAGCACTCGCTTCGCGCTCGATCTGTACATCAACTTCCGGCCCGTGCGCCTGATCGACGATCGGCTCTGTCCGTTGAAGAATCGCGGCAAGCAGGACGTGAACTTCGTCGTCTTTCGAGAGAACACCGAGGGCCTGTACGTCGGCGTCGGCGGCCGCTTCAAGCCGGGCACCGACGATGAGATCGCGGTGCAGGAGGAAATCAACACCTACAAGGGCGTGCATCGCATCATCCGGGCCGCGTTCGAGTACGCGAGCCAGCACGGCCTGACCAAGGTGTGCATGGCCGACAAGAGCAACGCGATGCCCGACGGTCACGCGTTGTGGCAGCGCGTGTTCAAGGACGTCGCCGTGCAGTTCCCGGCGATTACGCCGACGCACTTGTACATCGACGCACTCGCGTTCTTCCTCGTCCGCGATCCCGGGCAGTTTCAGGTGATCGTCACGAACAATCTGTTCGGCGACATCATCACGGACATCGGCGGCGCCCTGCAGGGGGGGCTGGGGATGGCGGCGTCGGGCAACATTCATCCCGGCCGCACGTCGCTTTTCGAGCCGGTGCACGGATCGGCACCGCCCATTGCGGGCAAGAACATCGCGAATCCGATGGGGGCGATGCTGTCCGCGGCGCTCATGCTCGAGACCTCGGGCTGGAAGGATGAGGCCAGGCGGATCGAGACCGCCGTCGAGGCGGCCGTGCTCGCCGGTGAGACGACGACCGACATCGGCGGCAAGCTGGGAACATCACAAGTTGGGGATTGGATCAGAGATCAGGCACTGGGCATTGGGCACTAGGCATTAGAGCAGGCACTAGGCATGTAGGCGACTAGGCATTAGAGCATGGCATTAGGCATCGGGCATTAGAAGCAGAGCGGACATCAAGCGCTGGGCGTCAGCCACGAAGGGCTCGAACGCGTCAGCCACGTGGTACGAGCGCGGCCTAGTGCCCAATGCCTGATGCCCAACGCCATGCTTGATGCCCAATGCCTGAATTTGAGGCGATTTTCATGACCAACGTCTACATTCTTGGCGGCGCGCGGACGCCGATGACCGACTACAGCGGCGCGCTCAAGGATGTGTCCGCGCTCGAGCTTGGCGCCGTCGCCGCGCGCGCGGCGTTTGCCCGCACGGGCGTCAAGCCCGAATGGATCGACCACGCGGTCGTCGGCAATGTCATGCAAACGAGCGCGGATGCGATCTACGGCGCGCGGCATGTCGCGCTCAAGGCCGGCGTGCCCATCGATGTGCCGGCGCTCACCGTCAACCGTTTGTGCGGGTCGGGCATTCAGTCCGCGGTGAGCGGCGCGCAGCTGATTCAGCTCGGCGAGGCGGATATCGTGCTGTCCGGCGGCATCGAGAGCATGAGCCAGGCGCCGCACGTCCTTCGCGGGCTGCGCAACGGGCTTCGCCTGAATCAGGGCAAGCTCGAAGACTCGCTTTACGAGGCGCTGCTCGACCCGTACTGCGGGCTGTTCATGGCGCAGACGGCGGAGAAGTGCGCGGCCAAGTACAACGTCTCCCGCGAGGAACAGGACGCCTACGCACTGCGGAGCCAGCAGGCAGCGTCGGCGGCGTGGGCGTCGGAGAAGTTCGCGGACGAAGTCACGCCGGTCGAAATCAAGACGCGCAAGGGCGTGACCGTCGTCGACAAGGACGACCACCTGCGGCCCGACACCACGCTCGAGGGGCTCGCCAAGCTGCCAGCGGCGTTTTCCAAGGACGGCACCGTCACCGCCGGCAACGCGAGCGGCATCGTCGACGGCGGTGCGGCGATCATCCTGGCCAACGACAAGGCCGTGAAAGAGAAGTCGCTGAAGCCCATCGGCCGCCTCGTCACCTGGGGCGTCGTCGGCGTCGATCCGTCCTACATGGGCATGGGACCGGCGCCGTCCACCCGCCTGGCCCTGACGCGCGCCGGGTTGAAGCTGTCCGATATCGATTTGATCGAGGTCAACGAGGCGTTTGCGGGCCAGTATCTGGCCGTGGAAAAGGAGCTGGGCCTGGACCGCGAGAAGACCAACGTCAATGGCGGCGCCATTGCGTTGGGCCACCCGCTGGGCATGACCGGGACCCGTCTGCTGCTTACACTTCTGCTCGAGCTGGGCCGGCGCGGCAAGCGCTACGGCTTGGCCACGGCGTGCATCGGCGGCGGCCAGGGAATTGCAGCGATTGTGGAGCGAATCTAGGGCGAAGTACGAAGTTTGAAGTTCGAAGTATGAAGTGAAGTTCGAACTTCGAAGTATGAAGTTTGAAGGGGGAAGTTCGAAGTTGGAAGTTGGCGGTACGAATCAGGGCCGGCGGCCGAGAGGGAGAGCGGGCGATCCATGACGATTAAGACCGTGGGAGTGCTGGGGTGCGGATTGATGGGCGCGGGGATCGCTCAGGTGGCCGCGGCGTCAGGGTTCAAGACCATCGTGCGTGAGGTCAATCAGGGCGTGCTCGACAAGGGCATGGCTCGCATCAACCGCTTCCTCGACGATGGGGTCAGCAAGGGAAAAGTGACGGCCGAGCAGCGCGAGACGACGCTTGCCAACCTCACGGGGACGACGCAGTTCGCCGCGATGAAGGACTGCGATCTGATCATCGAAGCCATCGTCGAGAACGTCGAGGAAAAGGCCGCCGCCTACACGCTGCTCGAGGCGGGCGTCGGGCCGCACACGATCTTCGTCTCCAACACGTCGTCGCTCTGCATCACGGAGCTGGCGGCCAGGACCCGGCGCCCGGATCGTTTCGGCGGGCTGCACTTCTTCAACCCCGTCCCGCTCATGAAGCTGGTGGAGGTTGTCCGGGCGCTGACGACGAGCGACGAGACCTACCAGGCGCTCTACGAGTTCGCGCAGGCGCTCGGCAAGGAGCCGATTACCGCACCCGACAAGCCGGGGTTCATCGTCAACCGGCTGCTCGTGCCGTACCTGCTCGACGCGATCCGCTGCTACGAGCGCGGCCTCGGGACCATTGAAGACATCGACAAGGGCATGAAGCTGGGCTGCGGCTACCCGATGGGGCCGCTTACGCTGCTCGATTTCGTCGGTCTCGACACCACGTACTACATCGCGAACATCATGTTCGATGAGTACAAGGACGCGATGTTCGCGGCCCCCCCGCTCCTCAAGCGGATGGTGCTCGCCGGCAAGCTCGGCCGAAAGTCGGGCGAAGGATTTTACAAGTACTAGTCCGGAGCGGCTCGTGAAGTCCCGGAGAGCTTCGCGAGCGCTTCGCGCGCCTTGCGCTTGAAGTCGCGATCCTCCGGTGTCCAGTCCGGATCGAGCGGCGCGTCGAGGACGCGCTGCAAGGTCTCGCGAGCCTCGTCCTTCTTCCCGCGGTCGATGAGGACCTCTCCCAGGAAGTACAGCGAAACCGTGCTCTGCGGGTTGTAGGTCAGCGACTTGCGCAGCAGCGTTTCGGCCTTGGACTCGCTGCCGCCGAAGAGGCTGGGCACGCGGTGATACCACCAGCCGAGCGCGCGATCGGCGGATCCCTGCTGCCAGCTTTCGTCAATCTTCTGCACCGTCTCGAGCTCGCTCTTGACTCGTCCCCGGTACTTGATGCCCTGCATCAGGCCGTAGGATTCGGCGAGCGCGCCCATATTGGCCGCCAGCCAGAAGTGGCCCTCGGGCCGGTTTGGCGCGAGGGTGGCGGCCTGCTCGCCCGCCGCGACACCCCGATCGAGGGCCGCACGCCGCTCAGCCGCCGGGCCCTGGGTCCCCAGCCAGTAGCACGCGCGCGACAGCTTCCAGGACGCGTCGAAATTCTGGCCGGTCGCCGCCGCCTGCGCCCAGAGATCAGCGGCCTGCTTGGCCGACGGCAGGTCCTCGCGACGGGCGTAGAGTTCTTCCGGGGAGGGTGCGGGTGGTTTGCCAGGTGGCCGCGACCGGGCCGGTCAGCAGGCCGAAGGCCGCGATATAAAATGCGACCGATGCAGGACACGATTCGTCGTCTGCTGGCGGAAATGGGCGAGGACCCTGGCCGCGAAGGCCTGCGCGATACACCGCGCCGGGTCGAAAAGGCGCTGGAATTCCTCACGAGCGGATACCGGACCGATCTCGACGAGGTCATCAACGATGCCCTCTTCACTGTCGAGTATAACGAGATGGTGATCGTGCGGGACATTGACTTCTACAGCCTGTGCGAGCATCACCTGCTGCCGTTCTTCGGGAAATGTCACGTCGCCTACATCCCGCGACGGCAGGGTCATCGGTCTGAGCAAGCTCCCGCGCATCGTCGATGCGTTCGCGCGACGGCTGCAGGTGCAGGAGCGGCTGACATCACAGATTGCCAACACCATCGAGTCGCGAGATCAAGCCGATCGGCGTCGGCGTCATCATCGAGGCGACCCACCTCTGCATGGCCATGCGCGGCGTCGCCAAGCAGAATTCCATCACCATCACCAGCGCGATGCTGGGCGTGTTTCACGCCGATGCGCGGACGCGCAACGAATTCCTGCAGCTCCTTCGCCACGCCGGCCCCCGGCACGGTCGTCGGGGACACGTTCTCGGAAGACGCGTGCGTCACGGATTGAGTGACGCTTGCAATGAGTGAATGGGTGAACGGGTGAACGGGTGAACGGGTGAATGGGTGGAGGGCGTGGAAGTTACGCTGGCGGAGCCTGTGGGACTCGTGCCGCGACAGACGCCAGAATTTCGTGAATCTGCCGGACGCCGTCCGTAAGTGACGCCGGGCCGGGTTGCAGGATGTAGGTCGACTTGATTTCGTAGAGGTGGCCATCGCGGACGGCGGGGATGTCCGACCAGCCCGGCCGCGCGAGGATCTTGCCCGGCTGCACCTTCTTGCCGCACCACGACGCCAGGATGACGTCCGGACGCGCGTCGCGCACCGCGTCGGCGGTGACGATGCGATCCTTGGCGAGCGCCGCGCCCCGCAGGTGCGGAAAGACGGGCGTCCCGCCTGCGATTTCGACCAGCTCCTCGACCCAGCGGATGCCCGAAATCAGCGGGTCGTCCCACTCTTCGAAGTAGACGCGTGGTCGGACCCGGAAGCCCGCGGCCCTCTCGCGAATTGCCTCGAGCCCGCGCTCGAGCTCGGTGGCAAGCGCCTCGGCCCTGGCCTGCAGACCGACAAGGCCGCCAAGCATGCGGATCATCTGCAGGATCTCGGCGACGCTCCGCTGGTTGAACGTGACGACGGTGTAGCCGCGGCGCACGAGCTCGGCGCCCAGATCGGCCTGCAGATCGGAAAACGCCAGCACCAGATCGGGCCGCAGCGCCTCGATCTTCTCGAATTTCGCGCTGAGGAACGCGGAGACGCGCGGCTTCTCGCGCGCTTCGGGCGGCCGCACCGTGTAGCCCGAGACGCCGACGACGCGGTCGCCGGCGCCAAGGCGGTACAGTGTCTCGGTCGTCTCTTCGGTGAGGCACACGATACGCTGCGGGTAGGAGGCCACGACCTGATTATCCGCCACGCCCGGCGCAGAGCGTCGCCTCGCCACACGCCGCGATCGTGTGCGACGACGTTCGACGCTCGATCGCGGCCCCGGTCCCTCGATATACTCCCAGGCATGGCGCGCACGACGCTGGTCGCCATCGTGGTCTGGCTTGCTGTCGGGACGCCGGTGTTCGAAGGGCAGAGTCCCGGGGCGGCGCGCCGCGCGGCGTCCACGCGGCTGTCGCGGGCGGCCACGTGCGCGGCCTCGCTCGGCGCCGGCGTCAAGAGCAAACGCGAATTCTGCGACGTCATGGTCGCCACGCGCGCGGATCGCAGCGTGGCGATGACGATTCCGAAGCACACCGGAACCGCGACGCTGCTCTTCGACCTGCACAATCGGTTTGCGCCGGGCGCCGCCGACGTCGATCCGGCACAGGCCTTCCAGCGCCACACGTCGATTGTCGCCGTCATCCGGCAGACCGGCGAGATCATCGAGCGCGCTGTCGTCACGAGCGAGTTCCGCACCGTCGAAGATCTGTTCGACCGGATTACCGGCAGCGGGCCGGCCGGCGTGAAGGCGGTGGCGCCGGGTCCGGCGCAGGCCGTGCGTGTGACGATTCCCGCCGGGGTGTCCGACATCGGCATCGTCGGCCTGCGCCAGGACATCGAGACCCGATTGGCCCACGCAGCGTTCACGACACCGGGCCGGCCTGTCGCCATCGTCAGCAACATGCGGATTGAGTATCGATAGGGTCCACGGTCCACGGTCCAAGGTCCACGGTCCGTCGTCCAGTTTGTCGTCTGAGGTTCCGATGTCCGACGTGTTCGATGTCCTGATTGTGGGAGGCGGTCCCGCCGGGCTCGCGGCCGCGATCGCCGCCGCCCGACGGCAGTTGTCGTATGTGGTGCTCGAGAAGGGCGCGCTCGTCAACTCGCTCCTCCATTACCCGACCGAGATGGTGTTCTTCACGACGCCGGAGCTGCTCGAAATCGGCGGTTACCCGTTCGTGAGCCCGTACGAGAAACCGACACGCCAAGAGGCGCTGAAGTACTACCGGAAGGTGGCGGACGCCGAGAAGATTGACGTGCGATTTGGTGAGCCGGTGACGTCCGTGTCGCGCGGGGCAGACGAGTCGTTCACCGTGGTGTCAGCGCCCGAAGGCCGGCCGCCGGTCACGCGGACCGCGAGGGCCGTCGTGATTGCGAGCGGCGCGTACGATCTCGCCAAACCGGCTCGGCGTACCGGGCGAAGATCTGCCGCACGTCTCGCACTACTACCGCGAGCCGCACCTCTACTACCGGCGACGCGTCGTCATCGTCGGCGGCAAGAACTCGGCGGCGGAAGCCGCGCTCGACATCTACCGCAACGGCGGGGAAGCGCGCATCGTCCATCGCGGCCCGGCGATGGGCGAGTCCATCAAGTACTGGGTCAAGCCGGACATCGAGAACCGGATCAAGGAAGGCTCCATCCCGGCGCGCTTCGACACACGAGTCCTCGAGATCACGCCGACCGAGGTCGTCGTCGAGGGGCCGGACGGCCGCGCGACGCGAGCGCGCTGACGCCGTGCTGCTGCTGACGGGCTATCGCTCGGACACGACGCTGCTGCGCCAGGCGGGTGCGGCGATCGACGAGACGATTCGGGCGCCCGTCCACGACGCGGAGACCTACGAGACGACGGTGCCGGGGCTGTACGTGATCGGCGCCTGCGTGGCCGGCAAGCAGAGCGGGAGAATCTTCATCGAGAACGGCCGCTTCCACGGCGAGGTGGCCATCCGGCACATCGCGCAACGGGTCATGGCATAGGGCGGGTACGTCGGGTACGCGGGTACGCGGGTACGTCAGGTCCAAGGAACCTGCATTCGCACCATCTTTCTTGGCAAAGGACTTTTGGACCGATGAAGTTGACGAGCGCAGCGCGTTCCTCGGACCCGACGTGCCGGCGTACCTGTGTACCCGCGTACCGGTCATTGACGTTGACCAGCGCCAGCGCCTTCCTCGGACCCGACGTACCCGCGTACCCGCGTACCTGCGTACCCGACCAACGACAAGTGCTTGTACAAACCACGAGCCGACTCCCGAAGGCTGTCGGCTCGTGGGTCGATGGTGCAGACTTACTTGCTGAACCAGAACGTGACGCCGAACCGGATGATGCGCGGTCCGAGTGCGCCGGTCGCGGAGTTCCACGTCGGAACGACGACCGTCGGCGGCGGCGTGTTGTTGTTCAGGGCGTCAAGCGCGGCCGGATTGTTGTAGTCGACCACCGTCGTCAGACCAGTGCCGGTCCGGATCGAGTACACCGTGTTGGAGTTCCACACGTTGTAGATGTCCAGATCGGCTTCGAAGCGCTGCTTGCCCCAGGTGAAGAGCTTGCCCACGCGCAAGTCGAGCGTGTGGAGGCTCGGCAACAGGAAGCCTCCACGAGGCTCCGCGTTCACCGTCGCACCGTTCACCATGCAGTTGGTCGTGACATTCGCGCTGCACGACTGGATCGACCAGGTCCGGTTGGTTGGCAAGCCGGACTGCATCCGGAGGTTGGCGCCGAAGGTGATCTGATACGGGAACAGGTACGAACCCGTCAACTTGAACAGGTGGCGGCGTCCGCCGTTCTCGCCTGACGCGTTGATCAGTGAGTTCGGCGACGAGATGCTGTTCGCGTCCTGGTGCGTGTGGGAGTACGTGTATCCGCTCACGAGCGAGAAGCCGTTGGCGTATCGCTTCGTGACCGTCAGCTCGAGGCCGTTGTAGAACGTCGACAGCCGGTCGTCGTTCACGGTCTTCGTCACCACGGTGGCGCCGGCGTTGCGGTCATAGGCCACGAACGGCGCGTCGTCGCTGGTGCCCAGAACTCCGTCCGGGCCCGGGTCGACGAGCGAGACCGCTGTGTAGTTGGTCGGCCACGATTCGACGCCGCCGGTGTCGACGGTGCCTTGCGGGTCGCGATCACGGCGATGGATATACGTGATGCTGCCCCGGACGCCGGCGAAAACTTCCTTGTCCAGTCCCACCGTCGTCTCGACGCGGTAGGTGCGGCGCAGCGTCGGGTCGAACGGGTTGGGGTTCGGAATGCCCGTCGTGCGCAGCGTGCCGAACTCGCCGCCGACGTACTTCGTGCCGTCCCACACCGCGTTGCCTGGCTCGAACTGAAGGTCGTTGTTCAGATCGTTCCAGTTGTACTGCTGCGACACGGTGCCGTTCGGGTTCGGGCCGGGCGTGCCGGTCCCGATCTGGTCGAAGTACTTGCCCCAGGAGGCCTTCAGCACGGTCTTGCCCTCGCCGGTCAGGTCGTAGATGCCGCTCACGCGCGGTGCCCAGTTCTTCCAGATCGGGGAGTTCCGAACCTCGGTGAACGAATCAGGCACCGTGTAGCTCGTCAGCGTACCGCCCGTGTTGAGGTTGACGTTGAGGCCGTTGATCACCAGCCCGGTCGGGAAGTACTGGCTCGAGGGATGCGTCTGCGCCGGAATGCTGCCCTCGACGCGCTCCCAACGGATGCCGGCGATCACGTTCAGCCGCCCGATCGAGTGACGAGTCCTGGCCGTAGATCGCGCTGTTGTTCACCGCCCGCTTGATGTAGAGCGGGTAGTTGACGATCGTCACGCGCGCGGGCGCCATCACGTTCGTCGAGGTGTTCAGCGTGCCCGTGAGCTGCACGTTGCCGTTGGCTTCGAGCGTCACGTCCTCGGGCGTGAACGCGTTGTCGAATCCGAACTTGAACTCGTGGCGTCCGCCCGCCAGCTGCGGGACGAAGTACTGCCAGTTGCTCGTGAACTGGATCCGGCGGCGGAACATGATCTGCGTCTGTGACGCCGCACCATACCGTAGCGTCGTGCCCGAGCTGTTGTCCGACAACGTCTGCGTGTCCGTCTTCTGGTAGAGCGGGAAGTGCACGTTGTTGTAGCTCAGGTTCGTGTTCGCGAAGACGCGATCGTTGACGACCCAGTTCCACAGGATCTGGGCCGTGTTGTCGATGTCGTACTCCTTGAACGCCGAGTCTTCCGTCACGGTTTGGCCCGCCCCGCGGTTCGGCTTGTCGTACCGCTGCTTCTGGATGTACGAATCGAACCGGTTGCTGCCGTTCATCTGGTAGGTGAACTTGCCGGCGCCCGTCAGGATGTCCGTCGTGTCCTCGTCGCTCGAATTGAGCTGCGTCTGAAAGTTGCTCGGCGCCGGAATCGGGAAGCCCGGCACGAGCACGTGCGTCGGCTGGAAGTTCATCGACCCGAAGTAGAACAGCTTGTTCTTGATCGCCGGGCCGCCGGCCTGCACGTTCGTGTTCGTGATGTAGTCCACCGCGTTCGCGTTCGGCCGGAACCCCTGCCCTTTGAGTGTGGGGTCGACGTTGTCCCACTGCGTCTTGTCGCCCTGGTAGGTGTAGAGCGCGAGCCCGCTGAACACGTTGGTCCCGCTCTTGCTCACCAGGTTGACGACGACGCCCGACGTGCCCATCGAGATGTCCTGCGATCCGGTGGACACCTGGATGTTCTCGAACGAGTTCGGGTCGTAGTAATTCATCGCGAAGCCGATCGCCGCCGGGTCGCCGACGTTCGATCCGTTGATGAGCTGCACGTTCTGCGAGTTCGGCGTGCCGCGCGCCGTGAACGATCGCTGCAGGCCCGCCTGGTTGCCGCCCACGTCCGGCGAATCGAAGATCAGCCCCGGCACCTTGTACTCGAGGATGTTCCAGATGTCCTTGCCGCCCGGCGTGTTCTCGAGCAGCTTGGAATCGAGGTTGACGTTGACCTTCGTGCTCTTCGTGTCCACGACCGGCGACTCACCCTTGACGGTGAGCACCTCGCTCACCGTGCTGACCTTCATCGTGAATTCGAGCGTGACCGTCTGGCTCTGCACGAGCACGACGTTCTCGCGCGAAATCGTCTGGAAACCCTGGAGGGAGATCTTCACCGTATACGTGCCGACGGGCACGAGCGGTGATCGGTAGTTGCCGGTGGAGTCGGTCACACCGGTTACGGCAGCCGGCAGCACTGGCGCGGTGATGGTCACAGTCGCGCCCGGGACGGCGGCGCCCTGTTCGTCACTGGCTTTCACGAAGATGCTGCCGTTTTGAATCTGCGCCGCGGCCGGGGCAGCCACAGCGAGACACAGTACGGACAGGATCCCCAACAGACCCAGCTTGCGAAGCATAGGTTGTACTTCCCCCTGGCAGTGAGAGTCACTGCGAACGCAAACACCCGATGGCGGACGCCACCGAACTGCTGCTGGGGTCGAGGATACGTGGGTGTGACATCCCCCGCAAGGGGAATGGGACCGGGGCGACGGGGCGCGTGACCAGCGGCGCGGCAAACGCAGATCGATGCCGTATTTGCTGGTGAAACGCGCGTTTTCTGACCGCCCGTCGTCCGTTAGTGAACGGTGCGCGTCTTGCGCGTCAGGTAGTCCATCAGCACGTATTGGCCCGAGCGTGTAGGGCGTCGTGAAGTAGGCCTTGCCCCGGCAGATGCGGGCGACGCGGCGGACGAACGCCACCAGGTCGTAGTCGCGCGCCAGCATGAACGTGTTGATCATGATGCCGGCGCGGCGGCAGGCCGCGACCTCCGCGAACGTCTCGCGAAGCACGAACGGATCGAGCCCGAACGCGTTGCGGTAGATCCGGCCGTCGGGCCGCGTCACCGCCGACGGTTTGCCGTCGGTGATCATGATGATCTGCCGCATGTCCTTGCGCTGGCGGTCGAGCACGCGCCGCGCGAGGCGCAGCCCCTCGCGCGTGTTCGTGTAGTACGGGCCGACGCGCACGCGGCCGAGCTGGCTGAGCGGCACTTCCTCCGCCGAGTCGTGGAACAGCACGACGTTCAGCGCGTCGCCCGGGATACTGGTGCCGGATCAGGTTCGCGAGCGCCAGCGCGACGCGCTTGGCTGGCGTGAACCGGTCCTCGCCGTAGAGCACCATGCTGTGGCTGCAGTCGAGCATGAGCACCGTCGCGCAGGAGCTCTGGTAGTCGCCCTGCGTCACCATCAGATCCGCGTAGTCGATCGCGATCCCCGCGCCGGCCCCGGCCGGACGCGGCGCGTCGCCGGCGCGTCGTTCGTCATGCTGCCGTCGCACGGCGCTCAGAATCGTCGCCGCCGCGTCCAGGTTCATCGTGTCGCCGAACTCGTAGGGGCGCGGCGGTCCGCCGGCTTCGACGCCCGTCGCCAGTTCGCGCGTGTCGTGACGGCCGGCGCTGCTGCGGCCCGAGCGATCCGAGCAGATCGCGCAGCGCGCGGTAGCCGAGGAAGTCGATCGCCTTGTCGGTGACCTCGAATCGCGACTCGCCGGACGCCTCGCCGCTGCCGGGTCCCAGGCCCTGCGGCCGCGGCTGGCCCGCCATGCTGATGTAGCCCTGTTCGGTCAGCCGCTCGATGATCTTCTGGATCAGCTCTTCGAGCGAGTCGCGCTGGTCCTGGTTGGGCGAGCCCGACGAGGTCTGGTCGGACATCAGCCGGTCCAGCATCTCGTCCGACAGCACGCCGCCATTCAAGAGCGCGTCGAGGATCGCGTCGTGCAGCGCCTGCATCGTACGGTCATCGTCGTTCTGCGGATCCCAGGGATGGTCGAAGCCGCTCGACAGCAGCAGATCCGACAGCCGCGACACGAGCGACTCCATGTCGATGCCGTCGAGCGCGTCCTCGACGTAGCGCGAGTAGCGATATTTCATGCGTCACCAGCAACGTGCTTCGCGAGGTCCAGCGTGCCTTCGCGAAGTCCAGCCGCGCCTCCCGGACTTCGGCGATCACCCTAATTGAAGTACTTCTTCTTCCCGCCTCGCATCGGCGCGTCGTCTTCTTCCATCAGCTCTTCGAGCGAACGCGCGTCCTCGCGGCCGCGCGGCCGCGCGCCGGCACGGCCTGCAGCCGGCCTTCGTCGGTGCGGCTGATCTTCTTGAGGGCGCACAGGCCTTCGAGGACGAAGTCCGCCGCCGCGGCGCGCAGCGGCTCGCTGGCCTGCGGCGGCACGCCGGCCACCGCCGTCACGCGATCCAGGCCGTCGACCGCGTGGACCGCCCCGAGCAGCTCGCGCGGCCGGCGCGGTGTCGGCCAGCTCGATCGTGCCGCCGCGCTCGAACCACGTCGATGACGGGGCGGGTATCCGCCTGCGGTCGCGTAGCCGTCGAACACGGTCGCAATCGCGGCGCGCACGAGCTCGCGCGCGACGTCCTCGGCGCCCTTCAGCTCGCCCTCGTACTCGAGCTCGATCTTGCCGGTCAGCGACGGGCAGCGCGGCGTAGATGTCGCTCACGCGCGGCACGGCGACCGGCTCGCCGTTCTCGAGCGCGCGGCGCTCGGCGTTCGAGACGACGTGCTCGAGCGTCGTGATCGGCAGCCGCTGGCTGACGCCCGATCGCTTGTCGACCTTCTGATCGCGCGCGCGCGTGGAACGCGATCTCCTCGACGACCTCGCGCACGAACTGCGGCACCTCCACCGGCACGCCGCCGCGCCGCGCGTCGGTCCACGCTTCCTGCGCCGTGATCGCCATGCGCGTCCTGGCGGGACGCGGGTAGTGCGTGCGGATCTCCGAGCCGATGCGGTCCTTGAGCGGCGTGATGATCTTGCCGCGCGCCGTGTAGTCTTCCGGGTTGGCGCTGAAGACGAGCAGCACGTCGAGCCGCAGCCGCACCGGGTAGCCCTTGATCTGGACGTCGCCTTCCTGCAGGATGTTGAACAGGCCGACCTGCACCTTGCTCGGCCAGGTCCGGCAGCTCGTTGATCGCGAAGATGCCGCGGTTGGCCCGCGGCAGCAGCCCGTAGTGCATCGTCAGCTCGTCGCCCAGCTCGCGGCCGGCCCGGGCGGCCTTGATCGGATCGAGGTCGCCGATCATGTCGGCGATCGTCACGTCCGGCGTCGCCAGCTTCTCGACGTAGCGGCGCTCGCGCGGCAGCCAGGCGATCGGCAGTGTCGTCGCCCTCGACCGCGACGCGCGCGCGGCACGCCGCGCAGAGCGGCGCGAGCGGATCGTCGTGGATCTCGCAGCCCGGCACGACCGGAATCTGCTCGTCGAGCAGATCCGTCAGCGCGCGCAGCAGGCGCGTCTTCGCCTGGCCGCGCAGGCCGAGCAGGATGAAGTTGTGTCTCGACAGGATCGCGTTGACGACCTGCGGCACCACGCGTGTCGTCGTAGCCGACGATGCCCGGGAAGAGCGGCGCGCCGCGTGCGCAGGCGCGCGATCAGATTCTCGCGCAGCTCGTCTTTGACGGACCGATGCGGAACGCGTCCGGCGGCGACGGCGCTCCGCAGCTCGCCGAGGGAAGTGGGAAGAGCCATACCCACATACTATTGGAGATTGGAGATTGGAGATTGGATGATTGGAGATTGGTGATTGGTGATTGAGGTGCTCCTGTCGTCGCCCGTGGCCATCGCGCACCGCGGCGGGTCGAAGCTGAGGCCGGAGAACACGGTCGCCGCCTTCGATCATGCCGTCTCGTTGGGAGTCGCCGGATGTGAGTGTGACGTTCACCTTTCACGTGACGGCGAGGTCGTCGTCATCCACGACCCGTTGCTGGATCGAACGACCAATGCGCGTGGCCCGGTGGCGGCGCTGACGGCGCGGGAGCTTGCGGCGGTGGACGCGGGATTCCACTTCGATGACGCCGGCGGGTTTCCGTTCAGAGATCGCGGATTCGGCGTGCCGCGGCTGGCCGACCTGCTCGACCGCTACCCTCAGCTGCCCTGGATCATCGAGCTCAAGGGCGAGCGGCCCGAGATCGTCGCGCCCGTGTTGCGCATCCTTCGTGACGCCAACGCCATGAATCGCGTGGTCCTTGGCGCCTTCAGCCAGGCCGTGCTCGACGCGGTGAGGGCGCTCGCCCCTGGCGTGCCCACCGGCGCTTCGAGCCCCGAGGCGCACGCCGCGGCCCGGCGGGCCGTCTTTCGTCTGCCGCTGGGACGGCACGCGTACGCGGTCCTGCAGGTGCCGTTCCGTCTGAAGGGCAAGCAGATGTGGGGCGCGGCGCTCGTGCGCCAGGCCGTTCGTGCCGCGGTGCCGGTCCACGCCTGGATCATCGACGACCCGGCCGACATGGAGCGGCTGCTCGAGTGGGGCGTGACGGGGCTGATCTCCGATCGGCCCGATTCCTGGCGTTGACCGCAGTGACATCCGCAGCGCGGTGACCGAGCGCTGGCACCTCGTGCGGCCGTAGGGGTAGACTCGGCCCGGAGAGTGGGGAGGTACACGCATGCGCAGCACGAATCGGCTCGTCGTTCTGGGGGGCGCGGTCGTCATGACGGTCGGCAGTTGGATGGCGGTCCGCCTCCTGGCCACTCCCGCGCAGGGGCAGGGCGGCCGCGGGCAGGCCGCTGCGAGCGACGCGGACGAGGCGATCCACGAGCTCGTCGGGCGGCTGACGCTGGCCAATTACAAGGGCACGGTGAAGGGCCTCACGAACTTCGGCGACCGGCGTCAGGGCACGAAGCGCAATCAGGACGCCGTGGATTGGATTGAAGGGCAGCTCAAGAGTTTCGGCTACACCGACACCGCTCGCGTGCGGTACGACTTTGCGGTGGCGACGCGGCCGTGCGGTCCGAGCGTGCCCGGGCAGGCCGCTCCGGCTGGTGCAGCCGGCCGGGCGGGCGGCCAGCGCGGCCAGGGCGGGCAGCGTCAGGGCGCCGCGCCAGCGGGCGGGGCGCAGGGACGCGGCGGCGGCGATCAGGGCGCCGGGCGTCCGACCCCAACGGGAGGCGAGGTGGGACGCGGCCGGGGGCAGTCGGGCGGCAGCACCGTCTTTGGCTACACGGCACGCACTGGCGTGAATTGTGATCCGGCGCTGCAGCCGGACGCGGCGATTCGCGAGCTCGACTCGCAGCCGGTCGTCGCGCAGTGGGCGGAGGACGTCTACGTGCACCAAGGTCGGCACGACCCACCCGGAGGAGATGTACATCATCGGCGGCCACATGGACGGACATCGGCTACAGCCAGGCGGCCAACGATGACGGATCGGGCACGGCGCTGGTGATGGAGCTGGCGCGCGTCTTCGCTCGCCCGACGTCGTAGACCGATCGCTCGATTCGCTTCGTGCCTCTGGAACGACGAAGAGAGCGGCCTCAACGGCGCCCGTGCCTACGTCGACGCAGCGGCAGGCGCTGCAGGGCAAGGAAGAGCCCGCCGGGTCCGGCAAGTACCCGGAGCCGAAGTGGCTCGGCATGATGCAGCACGACATGATGATGTGGGACCACGGCATGCCGCACGCCGACGGCACGGTGACGCCGCGAGCAGCGGCCGGAAGCCGACGTCAACATCGAGTTCCAGTCCGCGTCGAAGATGGCGGACGCGTCGATGACGCTCGCGTGGTTCTTCAAGTCGGCGAACGAGAAGTACGCGACGGACTACCCGGCGCAGCGTCGGCCCGCACATGACCAACACGGACTCCGACCCGTTCAAGGACCTCGTGCCGGCGATCAGCCTGCGCGAGAACGAGCGCGGCGCGCAGATCGGCGCCGGCTGGGATCCGAACTGGCACCAGCCCACCGACGTCTTCACGACCTACACGGACAAGGACTTCCGGCTCGGCCTGAACGCGGCGCAAACGACGCTCGCCGCGATCGCGCAACTCACGGGAGCGAAGATCAAGAAGTAGTCGGGCACGACGGTATGCGGGTACGCGGTACGCGGGTACGTCGGGTCCGAGGAACGCGCTGGCGATTGTCAGCTTCGCTTGGCGGTACGCCGGTACGCGGGTACGCGGTGCTTCGTGCCGTTCAGGGCATCGGCGCGGCAGGCTTGGTGGACCCGTCGCTCGTGTGGCCCAAAAAGAGAGGATGACAAACGTCAGATGGTTCCTTGGACCTGACTTACCCGCGCACCTGCGTACTCGTTGTACGACGGATTCACTTTGCAAGTATTTGCTTTGCCGTGACGAAGTTCGGCTCGATGTCCACGGGCACGTCCGTCAGCTTGTCGAGCATGTGCTGGACCTCGGGCCGCACCATGACCATCTGGTCGAGCAGCGCCTTGGCCGCCGGCGTAGTCGCCATTCGGCCTCGATCGTCATGAGGTCGTGCGTGAGCCCGGCCACCGCGTCGCGGATCTTCGCGTCGATCACCGAGAACGTGCCGTCCGCGTTCACCGCGACCGCGCCGTGATCGAGCAGGTAGTTCAGCTGCAGCGCGATGCCCTTGCCGTGCGCTTCGGTGACGCCGAAGCGAATCGATCGGAAGGCCGACGCGAGAACGTCGTGTACATCGTGTCGCGCGACGTCGGCCGAGATCGACGCCCCTGTCGGCGAGCTGCTGCAGCGCCCACAGCCCCGAGATGTCCGCCTTGGCTTCCTCGAGCGCGGAGTAGGTGTCCTTAGCGCCAGCCGCAGCGCCTCGCCGCGTCGTCGTCACCTGTGCGGCCCGAGGCCGTGCATCAGCTCGTGCATGACCATGTGCGTGAAGAACGCGTCGAACGACACCTTGTTCCGATCCGCGGCGGCGATCGCCTTGGCGGCGATCGGCACGAGCACCTTCTCGAACTTGGCGTCCTGGATGTTCTTCAGCATCACGCGCTTGGAGCCCTTTTCGCGTGATCACGCGATCGTCGTTCGGCAGGTTGTACGCCGTCGTCTGGATGCCGCGGTTGCCGTCGCCCGACGAGAGCACGACATCGACGACGCGCAGCGGCGCGAGGGCGCCGAGCTTCGGGATTGCGGAACGCGGGATCGATCGGCAGCGCGTTCTCGAGGCCCTGCAGCTGCGCGTCGAGCACGTCGAGCTTCTTCGTCTCCGCGTCGTTGCGCACCGCGATGAAGGCCTCGAACGCGGCCTTGTAGCCGAACCACTCGTCCTCGTAGGTCTCGTACGGGCCGATCGTCGGCTCGATCGACGCGTCCAGCTCCATCCAGGCGATGTCGCTGGGGTAGTAGTCGTTCGAGAGAAACGCAGCCGCGCGCAGTCTCGAGGAAGTGCTTGAGCGTCGGCTGCGTCGTGAGCGCGGCGGCGTTGCGCAGATGATCGGCGGCGATTAGCAGCGTGTTGCGGTACGTGCACGCTGTAGGGCACGGCCAGCAGATGGCCGTCCGCGCCGCGGCGAATCACGCTGAAGAAGCCGACCGCTTCCTCGTGCGCCGGGCCTCTGAGTCCGGCGATCCACTTGTCGACCTCGTCGCGCGTCGCGTCGGCCGGGTAGTAGTTGGCCTGTTCCGGCTTCTCGGGCACGCCGGCGCCGGGATCGAGGAACGACGCGTTCTTGTCGAGGCGCGACCATGGGCCTTTGTTGATCAGGAAGTAGTGCAGCCGCGCCTGGCCCTCCGGCGTGCGGTCGCCCGCCAGCTGAGTCAGCACCGTCGTGTTGCCGGCCCAGACCTGCTCGAGGAACAGTCCGTCGATCACTTGCGCGGCGTCGCAGCATTTCCGCCAGCGACTGGCGTTCGCTGTCGGGAAGCGCGCTGACGTCCGCGGTGATGTCCACCGGCGCGAAGCGACGGATCTGGGCCTCGAGCCCGGCGAGTGTCGGCGAGGCTCCGCCGGCCGGCGCGCTGGCTGAGCTGCTCGCGCCGGTTGCCGCCGGTGCCGGCGCGTTGGAGGACGGCGCGCAGTTGAGCGTCAGACCCGCAATACATGCCGCGAGGACGGTGATCCACGCGGCGCGGTGGGTAACAACGGCGTGAATCGCATCATGCATGTGCTTAATTCTGCACGCATTTACCCGGCCTGGGTATCCTCGATTACATTCCGGGGACTACAATAGAAGGATGTCCGTTCATCTCAGGAAGGCCTCCTTATGAAAAACCTTGCGCCCGCCGACGCGGCTGCGCTCGAAGCGGTTGAAACGCGCGAATGGCTCGAATCGCTCGACTACGTGCTGCGCCAGGGCGACAAGGCGCGCGTGATCCGGCTGCTCGACGCCCTGCGCGCGCGCGCCAGGCAGGCTGGCGTCCGCGAGCCGTTCACCTCCGCCACGCCCTACGTCAACACGATTCCGGTCAGCGAGGAGGTCGCCTACCCGGGCGACCGCGAAATCGAGCGCCGCATCAAGAGCCTCGTCCGCTGGAACGCCCTGGCCATGGTCGTGCGCGCCAACCGCGAGTCGGACGGCATCGGCGGCCACATCTCGACCTACGCCTCGTCGGCGACGCTCTACGAGGTCGGCTTCAATCACTTCTTCCGCGGCAAGGACGCCGGCGGCGACGCCGACATCGTCTACTACCAGGGCCACGCGTCGCCCGGCATCTACGCGCGCGGCGTTCCTCGAGGGCCGCTTCAACGAAACACATCTGCACAACTTCCGCCACGAGCTGCGCACGGGCGGCGGCCTGTCGTCCTACCCGCACCCGTGGCTGATGCCGGACTTCTGGGAGTTCCCGACGGTCTCGATGGGCCTCGGCCCGCTGATGTCCATCTATCAGGCCCGCTACGCGAAGTACCTCGAGAATCGCGGGCTGAAGGCGCCGTCCGATCAGAAGATCTGGGCGTTCCTCGGCGACGGCGAGACCGACGAGCCCGAGGCGCTCGGCGCCATCACGCTCGCGGCGCGCGAGAAGCTCGACAACCTGATCTTCGTCATCAACTGCAACCTGCAGCGGCTCGACGGTCCCGGTCCGCGGCAACGGCCAGATCGTGCAGGAGCTCGAAGCCGTCTTCCGCGGCGCGGGCTGGAACGTCATCAAGGTCCTGTGGGGATCGGACTGGGATCGAGTTCCTCGCGCAGGACACCGAAGGCGTGCTCGCTGCGAGCGCATGGGCGAGGTCGTCGACGGCGAATACCAGCGCTACGTCGTCGAGGACGGCGCGTACCTGCGCAAGCACTTCTGGGGCGCCGACCCGCGCCTGCTCGAGATGGTGCGGCACCTCTCGGATGACGACCTGAGGAAGCTGCGGGTCGGCGGCCACGACCCCGTGAAGGTCTACAACGCCTACCGCGCGGCCGTGCAGCACCGCGGCCAGCCGACCGTCATCCTCGCGCGCACGATCAAGGGCTACGGCCTGGGCGAGGCAGGCGAAGGCAAGAACATCACCCACCAGCAGAAGAAGATGAACGAGACCGATCTGCGGACGTTCCGCGATCGCTTCGGCGTGCCGATCCCGGACGACCGCATCGCGCGCCGCGCCGTTCTATCGTCCCGACGACAACAGCGCCGAAGTCGCGCTACATGAAGAAGCGCCGCGACGCGCTCGGCGGGTTCGTTCCGAAGCGCGTGGTCGCCGCGCCGGCCATCCACCCGAAGATGGACGACGTCTTCGACGAGTTTCGGAAGGGCACCGAAGGCCGCAAGGCATCGACGACGATGGTGTTCGTCAAGATGCTGGCGAAGCTGCTGCGCGACAAGGAAATCGGCAAGCTCGTCGTGCCGATCGTCCCCGACGAGGCGCGCACCTTCGGCATGGAGTCGCTGTTCCGCGCCGTCGGCATCTACTCGAGCATCGGCCAGCTCTACGAGCCGGTGGACATGGACACGCTCCTGTACTACAAGGAGGCCAAGGACGGGCAGATCCTCGAGGAAGGCATCACCGAGGCGGGATCGATCTCGTCGTTCATTGCGGCGGGCACGGCCTACGCCACCCACGGCATCAACACGATTCCGTTCTTCATCTTCTATTCGATGTTCGGCTTCCAGCGCGTCGGCGACTTCATCTGGGCCGCCGCGGACGCGCGCGCGCGCGGCTTCCTGCTGGGCGGCACGGCCGGGCCGGACGACGCTGGCCGGCGAGGGGCTGCAGCACCAGGACGGCAACAGCCACGCGCTGGCGCTGACGGTGCCGACCTGCCGCGCCTACGATCCGGCGTACGCCTACGAGCTGGCCACGATCATCGAGGACGGCATCAAGCGGATGTACGGCGACGGCGAGCCGGCCTTCTACTACATCACCGTGATGAACGAGCAGTACCAGATGCCGCCGATGCCCGAAGGGGCGCGCGAGGGCATCATCAAGGGCCTGTATCGCTTCAGCGGCGCGCGCCGACGCCGGCAAGAAGGCCGCACGGGCCCAGCTCATCGGCAGCGGCGCGATTCTGAACGAAGTCCGGCACGCGCAGGATCTGCTCGCGAAGTACGGCGTCGCCGCCGACGTGTGGAGCGCGACGAGCTACAACGAGCTCTATCGCGAGGCGCATCGCGTCGAGCGCTGGAACCTGCTGCACCCGACCGAGAAGCCCCGCGTGCCGTACGTCGCGAGCTGCCTCGGAACGACCGAAGGCGTCGTCGTCGCCGCGTCGCGACTACCTGAAGAGCCAGCCGGACATGATCGCGCGCTGGATCGGCCGGCCGATCGTCACGCTCGGCACCGACGGCTTCGGCCGCAGCGAGGACCGCGCGTCGCTGCGCCGCTTCTTCGAGGTGGACGCGCGCTACATTGCCGCCGCGACGCTGTCGCGCTCCTGCGCGAGAAGAAGATCGACGCGACGGTGGTGACCAAGGCGTTCAAGGAGCTCGAGATCGAGCCGGAGAAGGCGGATCCGACGCTCAGTTAGTGCACCGTGCCGGGTGCCGGGTGCCGGGTGCGGGTGCAACGTGCCGTGCCGAGTGCGTCAAGTGCAGCGCCCGTGACGCCGGGGCACCGATGCCGGCCCAATGCCCAGTGCCCAACGCCTGATGCCTGATCTCTTGGAGCATGTCCATGCCTGTTGAGTTCAAGCTGCCCGAACTTGGCGAGAACGTCGAGAAGGGCGACGTCGTCCGCGTGCTGGTGGCGCCGGCGACACGTCGTAAAGGCCGAGCAGCCCGTGCTCGAACTCGAGACCGACAAGGCCACGATTGAAGTGCCGTCGTCGGTCGCCGGCAAGGTCACCGAAGTGAGGGTCAAGCCGGCGACAAGGTGAAGGTCGGGCAGGTGGTGCTGGTGGTCGACGGCGCGGCGCCCATAGCGGCGCCGGCGAAGGCTCCCGACCCGCGCCCAGGCCGCGCCGAGGCCCCTGCGCCGGCGGCTGGCAGAGCCGGCCAAGCCAGCGTCGAAGCCGGCCGACGTCGTGGATATCACCACGGCGCGATCGACGCCAGCCGCCGTCGCGTGCCGTGGAAGCGCCCGCGGCAGCCGCCGGGGAACTGGCGCCGCCCGTGCCCGCGGCGCCGTCGGTTCGCCGCTACGCGCGCGAGCTCGGCGTCGACATCGCCAGCGTGCCGGGCACCGGCCCGGGCGGACGCATCGGTCAGGACGACGTGAAGGACCACGTCAAGGACGGTGCTAAACGGCGCCGTGCCGGCGATGCCCGGGGGCGAGCTGCCTGACTTCGCCAAGTGGGGCGAGGTCGACGTCCGGCCGATGTCGAACATCCGGCGCAAGACGGCCGAGCATCTGTCCGCCGCCTGGCAGGCGCCGCACGTCACCCAGCACGACAAGGCGGACGTCACCGCGCTCGAGGAGTTCCGCAAGACCTACGGCGCGCGCGTCGAGAAGGCCGGCGGCAAGCTCACGGTGACCGCGATCCTCATCAAGATCGTCGCGATGGCCATTGCGAAGTTCCCGCAGTTCGCATCGTCGGTGGACATGGCGAACGAGCACGATCGTGTTCAAGAAGTACACGCACATCGGCGTCGCGGTGGACACGCCCAACGGGCTGCTCGTGCCGGTGATCCGCGACGCGGATCAACAAGACCATCACGCAGATCGCCGCTCGACCTTGCCGCGCTGTCGCAGAAGGCCCGCGACAAGCAAGCTGACCCTCGACGAGATGGCGGGCGGCGTGTTCTCGATCACGAATCTCGGCGGCATCGGCGGCACGTCATTTACGCCGATCATCAACCAGCCGGAAGTCGCGATTCTCGGCGTCTCGCGGACGGCGCGTGGAGCCGGTCTGGAAGGACGACGCGTTCGTGCCACGGCAGATGCTGCCGCTGTCGTTGTCGTACGACCACCGCGCCATTGACGGCGCCGACGCCGCGCGCTTCCTGCGCTTCGTCGCCGATGGCCTGGAGCAGCCGCTGACGATGTCGTTATGATCGAGCCGGAAACCGGTCGGGCCCGGCTCCCATTCACTCATTCACCCATTTCTCGTGAGTCTATGTCTTCAGTCCAGCTAGTCGTCATCGGCGCGGGTCCCGGCGGATATGCCGCCGCCTTCTACGCCGCCGACCTCGGCCTCTCGGTCGCGCTCGTCGATCCCGAGCTCAACCCCGGCGGCGTGTGCCTGTATCGCGGCTGCATTCCGTCGAAAGCGCTCCTGCACGTCGCCGACGTGATCAGCGAAGCCAAGCACGCCGCGACCTGGGGCGTGACGTTCGCCGAGCCGAAGATCGATCTCGACAAGCTGCGCGCCTTCAAGGACCAGGTCGTCCAGAAGCTGACGAGCGGCATCGGCCAGGTCGGCAAGTTCCGCAAGGTCAACTACATCCAGGGCCGCGCGACGTTCACGAGCCCGACGTCGATTTCCATCGAGCGGTCGGCAAGGACGGGAAGCCTGGCGCCACCGAGACGTTGACGTTCGAGCACGCGATCATCGCCACCGGATCGCGGCCGGCGGCGGTGCCCGGCCTGTCCATCGACAGCCCGCGCGTCATGGACTCGACCGCCGCGCTCGATCTGCCGGACATTCCGAAGACGCTGCTCGTCGTCGGCGGCGGCTACATCGGCCTCGAGCTGGGATCGGTCTACGCCGCGCTCGGCACCAAGGTCACCGTCGTCGAGATGACGCCCGGGCTGCTGCCCGGCGCGGACCGCGATCTCGTGGCCATCCTCGCGAAGCGCCTGGAGCAGGCGATGCACAAGGTGCTGCTCAACGCGCGCGTCACGGAGATGAAGGACACGGGGAAAGGCGTCAAGGTGAAGATCGACGGCGCCGATGCTCGCGGCCGGCGGACCGGGAGCAGACGTTCGATCGCGTGCTCGTGTCGGTCGGCCGCAAGCCAAACTCCGCGGTGCCCGGGCTCGACAAGACGAAGGTCGCGGTCGACGCAGCGCGGGTTCATCGTGGTGGACGCCGCGAGGCGGACCGCCGAGCCGACGATCCTCGCCATCGGCGACGTCGTGGGCGAGCCGATGCTCGCGCACAAGGCGTCGCACGAAGCGCGCGTCGCGGTCGAGGCCGCGATGGGCCATCGCGCGGCGTTCGAGCCGCAGGCCATTCCCGCGGTCGTCTTCACCGATCCGGAAGTGGCCTGGTGCGGCCTCACCGAGACCGAGGCGCAGAAGCAGGGCCGGCGCGTCGAGATCGCCAAGTTTCCGTGGGCGCGCCTTGGGCCGCGCCATCGCGATCGATCGGCCCGACGGCCTGACGAAGCTCGTCATCGACCCGGCCACCGAGCGCGTGCTCGGCGTGGGCATCGTCGGCGCCGGCGCGGGCGAGCTGATCGCCGAGGGCGTCCTCGCGGTCGAGATGGCGGCGCTCGCGACCGACCTGAAGCTGAGCATCCATCCCCATCCGACGCTGTCGGAGACGCTGATGGAAGCCGCCGAGATGTTCTTCGGCCAGTCCACGCACGTCTACAAACCCAAGCGGCGGGCGTAGGACACGGCATGCTCCCCAGTTCCTCGGCCCGCGACGTCGTTCGCCACCAGGTGGCCGAGGGTCTGGGTCGCCGGCGGGCGAGGCACGCCGTCGCCGCGCTGGCTCGGGTGGCGCCGTGGGTCGCCGGGGCGACGCTTGCGCTTGCGGTCGCCGGGCGGCTCCTGGCGTGGCCGACGTCGGTGTCGTGGATGGCGCTGGCCATCGCGGCGATGGGCCTCGGGGGCTGGTTCCTGTGGCTGCGGCGGCTGCCGGCGCCCACCGACGTGATCGCCGCGTCGCTCGATCGGGACGCCGCGCTCGGCGGCGAGCTGCGAAGCGCGTTCTGGTTTACGGATCAGCAGGAACACACGAGCTGGGCGGCGTTTCACGTCGAGCGGGCCGCAGAGCGGCTCGCGGTGGTGCCGTGGGCGGATTTCTACCCGCGGGTCCGTGCGACGCGGTCCTGGGCGATCGCAATCGGACTCGCGCTGGCGGCGGCGGTCGTGACCATTCGGCTGCCGGCGCGGCAGGCGCGCGTCGCCACCGGGAAGAGCGCTGCCGCGCAGGTCGATCCCTCGCAAGTGCCGCTCGAAGCACTGCTGCCGCCCGACGTTCGCAAGCGGCTCGAAGAGCTGATGTCGCAGATCGAAGCGGGCAAGATCGAGGCGGCCGCCGCGGCCGCGAAGCTTGAAGACCTGAAGGACCTGCTGTCCAAGATCGATCCGAGCCTCGAGCCGGCGCTCGCGGATCTCGCGAAGCGCAGCGCGCAGGCGGCCGCCGCCGAAAGCGGCAAGGCCGACGCCCGCTCGCTGGCCGAGCGCGCCAAGGCAGCGGCCAAGTCCGACATGCCGGCCGACCTCCGGCAGCAGCTCGAGGACATGGCCAACCGGCTGGCGAATCCGCGGGTGGGCGAGCGCCAGGGCAACTCGAACGAGGCCGCGGCTTCGTCGGACGCGGGGCAGCTCGGCAAGGCGTCGGCCGGCGCCGAGGCGAGCCAGGCGAATGCGGCCCAGGCGGCGATGCAGCTGTCGCGCGAAGCCGCCAGCTCGTCCAACGGTCAGATGATGCTGGCGGGGGCGGGATCGATGGGCGGCGGGTCGCAGGCTGGCTCCGGCGGCAATCAGGGCGCGCGAACCGGCGCCGCGGGCGCCGCCTCGATTGCCCAGGCCCTGCGGCAGGAATTGATCGAAGCCAGCGCGGATACTCAGGGGCAGAACGTCAGCGCCGAGGACATCCGCCGCAAGACGGAGCAGGGCAAGTCCTCACTCGGCTTCACGCACGTCGTCGCGCCGCCGGCCGTTGACCCAAGCCGGACACTTCCACCGCCGCCGGTACCAGACGCGCGCAAATCGCTCGTTATGCAGTACTTTATCCGCCGACAATGACCTCACCGACCGTCGCCCAGCACATCGATCTGTTCCGCGAGCGTTTCGTCCGGATCACCAAGGAAATCGGACGCCGCATCGTCGGCCACGAGGACATCGTGGCGGCCACCATGACCAGCTTGCTGGCGGGCGGGCACGTGCTCCTCGAGGGCATTCCCGGCGTCGGCAAGACGAGCCTCGTGCACACGCTCGCCGACGTGCTGCACCTCAAGTTCTCGCGCATCCAGTTCACGCCGGACCTGATGCCCGCCGACATCGTCGGCACCAACATCGTGCAGGAGCACGCGCACGGCGGGATGTTCTTCGATTTCCAGCCCGGTCCGATCTTCGCGAACGTCGTGCTCGCCGACGAGATCAACCGCGCGACGCCCAAGACGCAGTCCGCCCTGCTCGAGGCGATGCAGGAGATGAGCGTGACGGTCGGCAAGACGACCTACCAGCTCGAGCAGCCCTTCCTCGTGCTGGCGACGCAGAACCCGCTCGAGATGGAGGGCACGTACCCGCTGCCCGAGGCGCAGCTCGACCGCTTCTTCTTCAAGCTGAAGGTCGTGTATCCGACCGAGCAGGCGATGCACGAGATCATCGAGCGGACGACGACAGACCGGCGACATCGAGGTCGCGCGCGTGATGGACGGCCGCGAGATCCTCGAGATGCGCGAAGTGTCGCGCTCGGTGCCGATCGCCAAGCCCGTGCAGTGCGTACGCGATCCGCCTGACGCTCGCGACCCATCCGGAGTCGCCGTACGCGATCGCCGCTCGTGAAGCGGTACGTGCGGTACGGCGCGAGCCCGCGCGCCGCGCAGGCGCTCGTGCTCGCGGGCAAGATCCACGCGCTCATGCGCGGCCAGGCGTTCGTGTCGGTCGACGACATCCGCGCGTTCGCGCTGCCGGCGCTGCGCCACCGCCTGCTGCTGAACTTCGAGGGCGAAGCCGAGCAGGTCAATCCGGACACCATCGTCAACGAACTGCTGACGTCCGTGCCCGCCGAGTAAGACGCCGACAGGCGGAATGGCCGAAGAGATATGGCGCTCCGGTTCGAAGACGACTTTCTCAAGAAGCTCGAGTACCTGCACGTCGTCTCGAAGCGCGCGTTCGCCGGGCAGAACCGCGCGGATCGCCTCGCGCCCAAGCGCGGCCGCGGGCTGGAGTTCGCCGACCATCGCCAGTACGCGCCCGGCGACGATTTCCGCCACATCGACTGGAAGGCCTACCAGCGCCTGAACCGCCTGCTGCTGCGGCTGTTCGACGAGGAGCAGGACCTGCCGATCTACCTGTTCTCGACGCGAGCCGATCGATGGCGCGAGACCGCGAAGTTCGACCAGGCGCGGCGCATCGCGGCGGCGCTCTGCTACGTCGGCCTGGCGCACCTCGATCGCGTGACGATCCTGCCGTTTGCCGGCACGCTCGGCGACGAGGTGCACCCCGGGCGCGGCAAGGGGCGCATCTTCCGCGTGTTCGAGCAGCTCGAGCGGCTGGACTCGCAGGGCCCGACCGATCTCCGCGCAGACGTTCGCGACGTTTGCGGCGCGCGGCCGTCAGCGGGGGCTGGCCGTGGTGATCTCGGATTTCCTCGATCCGCAGGGTTTCGAGGCCGGGCTGAAGATTCTCGCGCGCCCTCGGCCACGACGTGTTCGTCGTCCACGTCGCGTCGGAGCAGGATTGCGATCCGGGCGCGTTCGGGGAAGTGCGATTCGTGGACGCCGAGACCGGCGCGATTCGCGACGTGGACGTCACGCCAGCGCTCGCCGAGGCCTACCGTGAGGCGTGGCAGGCCCACGCGCAGGAGCTCGAGCGCTTCTGCGGGCGCTACGACCTCGGCTTCGTGCGGGCCGACGCCGAGCTGCGCCATTCGAGGACGTCATCCTGCAGACGTTCCGCAAGGGGCGGTTCCTGGCATGAGCTTCGCCGCGATGGCGGTGTGGCAGGCGCTGCTGCTGCGTGGCCGGCGTGGGCGCCCTGGCGGCCTGGCTGTTCCTGCGGAAGGTCCGGCCGCCGCGTGTGGACGTGCCGTCGCTCCTGCTGTGGCAGCGTGTCTTCGATCATTCGCGGGCGCTGAGCTTGGTGGGAGCGCGTGCGCCGCGCGGTGTCGCTGGCGGCCACCGTGCTCGCGGCCGCGATGCTCGCGCTCGCGGTGGCCCGGCCCATTCCGCGCGTCGGCGCCACCGCGCGGGGCCGCGTGCTCATCGTGCTCGACTCCTCGACCGTCGATGCGCGCCCGCGACGGCCGATGGCCGGTACGCGCTGGCAGCACGCCGTGGCGCTCGGCGCATCGGCTCGCGACGGCCGCCGGCGGCGACGTCTCGCTCGCCACGACGGCCGACGGCCTCGTCGAAGGGCCGACGCCGGACACCGCGCTCATCGAGACCGCGCTCGATCGCCTCGCGCCGGTCGGCGGCGGCGAGCGTGCCCTGGCCGCGGGTGTCGGACGGCGACACCGTGCACTTCATCACGGATGGCGCGCACGCGCGCCCGATCGATCCCGCCGTCGTCGTCCACTCCGTGTTCGAGGCGGCGCCAAACGTAGCGGTGACGGCGCTGGCCGTCCGGCCCGCGACGGCCGCGACCGGCGGCGGCGAGGCGTACCTCGAAGTCGCGAACTACGCCGACGTCGCCCAATCCGTGCGGATTTCGCTCACGCGCGGCACCGAGACGCTCGTGGATCAGACGGTGAACATGAACGCGGGCGAAGCGGTGCGGCAGGTCGTGCCGCTCGCGGCGGCGGGCGATCCGCGCCTGCGCGCGAGCGCGGCGGCTCCTCGCGATGCACTTGCCGAGGACAACCAGGCCGTTGCGTGGATTGGCGAGGCGCAGTCGATCGCCGTGACGCTCGTCACCGACCAGCCCACGCCGTTTGCCGCGGTCCTCCAGCGGGCATCGAACGTGACGACCACGCTCGCGACGCCCGGGACGTATCGCCCCGGCCGCGAGGACGTCGTGATCTTCGACCGCTGGCTGCCGGCCGCCGCGCCGGGCAAGCCGGCGCTGCATCGTGGCGCCGCCGGCCGCCGCCTGGCTCGGTCAGGCCAGCGGTGTTGAGAGCACGCCGCGCTGGACGGCCTCGACCGCGCATGAGGTGCTGGCGGGCATCGATCCGCTGACGGTCGACATCAAGCGGGCGATGAGTTACGCCGGCGACGGCATCGACCCCATCGCCAGGTCGGATCAGGGCACGCCGCTCGTCGCGGTCGTCGATCGACCCGATCGGCGCTTCGTGATCCTGACGTTCGGGCTGGCCGATTCGAATCTCGTCCTGGCGCCCGGCGTTTCCCGTCTTCATCGGCAACGCGCTGGAGTGGCTCGCCCGACCCGTGGGCGGCGAGCCGCGCGCGCCCGGACTCGTGACGCTCGCGGCGAGCACCGCGGCGGTCACCGGGCCGGACAGCCGCCCGGTGCCGGTCTCGCACGCCGGCACGGCGGCCTACGCGCGGCTGGTGGCGCCCGGTTTCTACGACGTCCAGGCTGGCGGCTCGCACCGGACGCATCGCGGTGAATGCCGGCGGGCCGGAGATTTCCAATCTCGCGGACTCCACGCTTTCCGGCGCGGCGCGCGCGGCGGGCGGCGACGTGCGGTCCGGCCGCCCGTGGTGGTTGTATCTCGCCCTGGGCGTGCTGACGCTCGTGACCGTCGAATGGTGGACGTGGAACCGTCGGCTCACCGTGTGAGCAATCCGATGAGGCCTTGCGCATGATCCGCTGACCGCATCCCGCCGCGCTGTGGCTCGCCGCCATCGCGCTGGTGGTGTGGGTGGGCCGCGCGTATTCGCGCACGAACTTCAACCCGCGGCAGCGCGTGCTGCAGACGGTCGTGCGTTCGCTCATCATCATCACGCTGGCGCTGGCCGTGGCGCGACCGGTGATCTCGCTGGCCTCGTCGCAGGAATCCGTGGTGTTCGCCGTCGACGTCTCGGCCAGCGTGTCGAGCAAGGCGATCGCCGACGCCGCGCGGCGGATCGACGAGATCACCGCCGCGCTCGCGCCCGCGTATTCGAAGATCGTGGTGTTTGGCGCCGACGCGGCCGTGCTCGACGGCACGGAGGCGCTCCGGGCCCTGGCCGGGCGCGACGTTCGCCCGGATCAGCGCGACGTCGTCGATCGGACGGGATCGGATCTCGAGCGCGGGCTGGACGCGGCGCGCGCCGAGTTGCGGCCGGGCGCGGTGCCGCGGGTCGTGCTGTTCTCAGACGGCCGTTCGACGGCGGGAGAGGTCCGCGCGGCGGTCGAGCGGCTGGCGGCGGCGGGCGTACCCGTGTCTGTCGAGCCGATGGCCACGCGCGACATCGGCGACACGTGGGTCGACGCCATCACGGTGCCGGCGCGCGTCGCGCCAGGCGCGCTTGCCGCAACGGCCGTGGTCGTCGGCAGCCAGCGGGCGGCGTCGGCGCTGGTCGAACTGCGTGACGGCACGAAGGTTCTGGGCAGCAAGGTCGTGCCCGTGGTCGTGGGTCAGACGGCCGTGTCGTTCGACGTCACCTTCGACCGGCCGGGCGCGCGCGTGCTGGAGGCGTCGGTGCGCGGCTCAAGGCGATCCGCTCGCCGCCAACAACACGCTGCGGCGCGAGGTCGTCGTCGGACCGCGCGCGCATGTGCTGTACGTCGAAGGCACGCCGGCCAGCGCGCAGTACCTGGCCGGCGCGCTGACGGAGTCCGGCTTCGACGTCACGGCCGCGCGGCCCGGCGACGCTGCCGATCGACCGCGACGCCCTCGAGCCGTAGGACGCCGTCATTCTGAGCGACGTGCCGCGGGCGGCGATCCCCGACGCGTCGATGTCGTCGATCGCGACCTGGGTCGAGCAGCGACGGCGGCGGCCTGCTCGTGGCCGGCGGCGAGTCGGTGTTCGGCGAGGCGCAGGGCGGCTATCGCAAGACCGAGCTCGAGCGGCTCACGCCGGTGACGTTCGAGCGGCGCGACGAGCCGGAGGTCGCGCTGATCATCGTCCTCGACAAGTCGTGGAGCATGGCCGGCCAGCAGATGGAGCTGTGCAAGGCCGCGGCGCAGGCGGCGGTGGACGTGCTCGCCGACGAGCAGTCGGTCGGCGTCATCACGTTCAACGACGAGCTGAACTGGGACGTGACGCTGCGCAACGTCGGCAAGAACCGCGACAGACATCAAGAAGGCGATCGCGGCCATCGAGCCGAGCGGCCACACGCTGATCTATCCCGGCGATCGAGCAGGCGTACTCGCGCTCAAGAACGCGCAGGCGCGCGCCAAGCACGTCGTGCTCCTCTCGGACGGCCGGTCGTATCCGGACGACTACGAGGGGCTCGTCAAGAAGATGGTCGCCGAGAAGATGACGGTCTCGTCGATTGCGGTCGGGCCCGCGGCCGGACGTCGAACTGCTCACCAACATCGCGACGTGGGGCAAGGGACGCAGCTACATCGTCGAGGACGCGAAGGAGGTGCCGCAGATCTTCGTCAAGGAAGCGAAGACCGCGACCAATCCGAGTTTCGACGAGAAGCCGATGAAGGCCGGTGCTCAAGACGCGCGGGTTCCTGGAAGGCGTGGATCTCACGAAAGCGCCGGCCCTGCGCGGCCGGACCGCGACGGTGCTGAAGGACGGCGCGCTCGAGCTCGTCGAGACGCCGGACAACGATCCGCTCCTCGCGTTCTGGCCGATCGGGCTGGGCCGGACGGCCGTCTTCGCATCCGACGTCAAGGACCGATGGGCGAGCGAGTGGATCAAGTGGCGCGGCTACGGGCCGTTCTTCGCCTCCACCGTGCGGGCGCTGCAACGCCAGCGCCAGCCGCCGCTGGCGCTCGACGTCGAAGCCGGTCCGGCGCGCAACGGCACGCGCACGGTCGCGCTCGCCGTCGAGGCCCGCGACGACGCGGGCCGCTATCGCGATCTGCTCAAGCCGACGGTTCACGTGGAGTCGTCGCGCGGCCTGTCGAGCGATGTCGTCGCGCACCAGACGTCGCCCGGGCGCTACGAGGCGTCGGTGGTCGTGGACGCCTCGGACGCGCTGACGCTCAGTCTAGCCGGCTCGGACGCGGCCGCCACGACACGCGTCGTCGTCCCCGACACCAGCGCGGAATACCGGCTGCGGCCGGCCGATGAGGCCGGGCTCAAGTCGGTCGCCAACGCGACGGGCGGCACGGTGAGGCCCACGGCCGACTCGCTCAGGAACACCGGCGCCCATCGCGATTCACGGCGCGCGTTGTGGCCGGCGCTGGTGATTGCGGCGCTCGGCCTCTGGCTGCTCGACATCTGGCTCAGGCGCGTGCGGATCTTCGAGCAGCCGGCGCAGGAGACCAGCGCGATTCGTCGCTCGGCCTGACGCGGCTTCAGGCAGAAGCCAGTCGTTCGTTTTGACGAACGACTCGCGGCCCGCTAGATTCTGGCCCGTGACGATCGACGAGGCCACTCGGCGCACCCAGTTTGCGTATCCGCAGATCTACTATGCCTGCCACACGCGCCACACGCGACGCCGGTCGAGCCGGTATCGTCTGTCGCAGCGCGATGCCGAGATCCTCGTCCACCTCGACCGAACCGAGCCGCTGACGCTCGCCACATTGGCGCGCCATCTCGATCGGGCGCGCTCGACGCTCTCCGAGGCGGTGGCGACCCTCGAGCAGCTGGGCTATGTGACGAAGGCCGCGCACGCATCGGGCGATCGGCGCCGGATCGGGCTGCTCTTGACCGCCGACGGCGTCGCGGCGGTGCGAGGGTCGTCCGTGCTGGAAGCCGGGCGCCTCCGGACCGCACTCGGTCGGCTGTCCGCGCGCGATCGACGGATCGTCGTCACGGGCCTCTGCCTGCTCGCGCGTGCGGCGCGGTTCGCGCCATCGAGGACGGGGAGGTAACCATGCTCACGTGGACGCTCATCGCGCTCGCGTCGCTGGCGAGCCTGGTCGCGGTCGCGGCCCTCGTGGGCATGCGGCTGCCGAGAGCGCACCGCGTGTCGCGCGCCGCGAGACTCCCGGCGCCGCCACACGCGGTGTTCGCCGTCATCACCGACTTTGCGCGCGCGCCGGAGTGGCGCAAGGATGTGACCCGCGTGGAGACGGTGCCCGATGATGGCCGCGGCCGCGTGGTCCGCGAGCACGGGCGGCATGGGGTCGTGCCGTACCGCGTCGAGACATTCGACGCGCCGTCGAAGCTCGTCATGCGCATCGACGATCCCTCGCTGCCGTACGGCGGCGCGTGGACGTACGAGCTGGCGCCGGTCGGCGCCGGGACCTCGATCACGATCACCGAGGCGGGCGAGGTCTACAATCCGATCTTCCGCGTGGTCCAGAAGCTCTTCTTTTCGCCGTACGCGTCGATTGACGGGTATCTTGCGGCGCTCCGCGCGCGCGTCGAAGGAGCATGAAGATCGTGAAGGGGATGAAGAGCATGAAGGAGACGGAGAGCCGCGTCGATCTGACGGCCGCCGGAGGCGGCTCCGGGTGGTGACGAAGGCCGAGAAACGAGAACCTGCCCGCTGCTCGAGGCTCTCGTTTCTCGGCCTTCGCCACCACCCGAGCCCGGCGCAGCCGGGCCGTCAGATCGACGCGCCTCCTTCATGTTCTTCATTCCCTTCACGCGCTTCATGCCAACTGGTCGTGCACACGACGTGGCAATAACTGCCATCGCGATTCATTTCCTCGCTATGGCGGCACGTTCCCCGGACGGCCCGCGGTTTGCAGCGAAGCCCTCCTGTGGCACTCGTCGTCAATCCAGCTGTTCAGCGGGTGATCGGCGCCGCCATCGCCGTCCACCGCGGGTTGGGGCCCGGTCTCTTCGAGTCGGTATACGAGCGCTGCCTCGCACACGAGCTGAACAGACAAGGCCTGTCGTTCGATCGGCAGGTCCCGCTCTCGCAAGGCTGTCGGGACTTCGTCAGGGGCTGATCATCAATTTCAACGTGCCGCGGATCGTGGAGGGGATCAAGAGCTTCCTCCGTTGAGGCGTGAAAGGCGTCAAGGGGCCGAAGGACGTGCGTCACCCGCGGCGTGCCTGCGCGCTGCGCGGAACGCCTGCCGGAGCATCGCCGGTGTGAGCCGGCCCGTGTGCGTGTTCTGCCGGCTGGGGTGGTAAGCGGCGACGATCGTCGGCGCGCCTGGCAGGCGGGTGACGCCGCCGTGCTCGAACGGTGGGCGTTTGCGCGGCCACTGTCCTTCGCGTTGCAGCCGCTCGGAGTGACCTTCGGCGACCAGCCGCCAGCACGCGTCGTACGCGATGCGGCCAAGCGCGACGATGACGCGCAGATTCGGCAGGGCGCCGAGCTCGGCGCGCAGGTGCGGGAGGCAGGCGCGCGATTTCCGCGGGCGTCGGCTTGTTGTCCGGCGGCGCGCAGCGGACCGCCGCGGCAATCCACGCGTCGTGCAGCCTCAGGCCATCGTCCGGCGCTCCGCGAGATCGGCTGATTGGCGAAGCCGTTGGCGTGCAGCGCCGCCATCAGGAAGTCGCCGGAGCCGCCCGCGCCGTCGCCGGTGAAGTTGCGGCCCGTCCGGTTGGCGCCGTGCGCCGCCGGCGCGAGGCCGACGAACGCGACTCGCGCGCGCCGGATCGCCGAATCCCGGCACCGGCTTGCCCCAGTACGTCTCGTCGCGGATACGCCGCGCGCTTCTCGCGGGCGATGCGCTCGCAGTAGCGCCGCAGGCGCGGGCACCGATCGCACGCGACGATCGCGCGTCGCACGGAGGACAGGTCGGCCATCAGTTCAGGTCGAGCACGCCGAGTCGTGGCGCGTCCGGATCATTGTCCTCCACGAGGACCGTCTGCCGCGAGGCCAGCCGCAGGGCGATCGTCGCGAGGAGGATGACGCCGACCGCCACCGCCAGCGGCCCGGCGGCGAGCAGCGCGAGCGCGGGGAACAGGCCCGTGAATATCAGGAAGGAGAACAGGTAGACCGGCCACCACGCCCGCAGGTGCCCCGGCCGCGGGCGCCACGGCGCCGCGCACGGCGCGCCGCGCGATCGGAAGAGAACGATCTCGATCGCGAGGGCGCCCATGGCGAGGCCGACCGCGGCGTTGCCGACCGCGAACGCCGGGCCCCAGAGGCGCCACGTCAGCGCGCCGGCGGCGAGCACGGCCGGCACGACGGCAATCGCGTAGGTCACGCGCCACCAGCCCGCGCGCGCTTCCCACGCGTCTGGCTCGATCACCTGAAAGATCCAGCCGGCTCTCAAATCGCCTGGCAGCGCGCCGGCGAGCCTGAACCCGACGATGAGGCACGCCATCACGGAGTACGGCAGGGCGAGCACAGGCACGATCCTCCAGCTCGGCGGTCCAATGACGCCGTCGAGCGACCGTGCGGCCGCCGGCAGCACCAGGGCAACCGCGACGGCGGTGGCCATGGCCAGGACAAAGCGGTGCCGATCGACGCGGCCGATCGTCGCCAGCAAGAACTGCACGGCCGCGCGCGTGGCCGGGCGGCGCGCGAGCACGGCCGGCGCAACGCGTGCGAGCCGCGGATGTCTGCCGCCGCTCGTGGCGGGGCTTTCGAGGGCAGCCACCGCCATCCGGCGATAGGCGAGCGGGTACACGATCAGCACCAGCAGGAACGCGCCCGCGGTCGAGGCGACGCCCAGGGCCGCGAGTCGATGCAGGACCGGCTCGTTGGTGCCGAGCACCGTTTCATACACGCCCAGGAACCAGATCGACGGCGTGCGGGCGACCCACGAGTCCGGTGTGGCCATCGCGAGGCGGGCCGCGGCCGCCGGCTGGCGCCGGAGGACGCGCGCGGGCGGCGGGATCGGCGCCACGCCCAGCCCCTGCACCGCGGGAATCGCGGATTGGCTGATCGCCGGCAGCGCCACAAGACCGCCCAGGACGGCGAGCACGAGCAGCAGCTGGAGAAACGGCGACACACGCGCGAACAAACGCGGTCCGAGCGCCGCGACGAAGACGCCTTGCACGGCGCAGACCGCCAGGAACACGAATGCCGAGGCCAGCGACGCGCCGGCGAAGAGGGCGAGGATGCTCCGAAAGGCGTACGGCAGGTCACGAAACGATCCCAGCAGACCGAACGACACCGCCGCGCCCGTATGCATGAACGCGATGAGCAGTCCGATGTAGGTCGCCAGCGCGGCCAGCTTGGCGGCGACGATCGTGCGCGCGCGCAGCGGCTGCACGCCGAGGACCAGCACGTCCCGGCGATCGACCAGCAGCGCGTTCCAGACCACCGCGGACACGGCGCCGGTGACGACCATGCCGAAGCCCATGTACAGCGTCTTGTCCGCCCACGACAGCCGCCGGAAGATGTCCGGCCCAAAGAACGCCGCCGCGCCCGCCCAGTTGAAGAGCGCCAGCGCCGGCACGCACAGGCCCGGGGGCACGACGATGCTCAGCAGCCAGAGGAAGGACGATCGCAGGTCGTGCGACCCCGCGGTGATCTCGTTCTCGAAGAAGCGGAACAGGAAGGCTCGCGTCAGTGCCCGGCCCTGTGCGATCTCGCCGGGCGGTCGCGGCGTCACGATCGGATCGCCTCGACGAGCGCGGCGGCCAGTTCGTCCAGGTTCTCGCGCACCGCCAGCTGCGCGAACACGTCCTCGAGCGACGGCGCCTGCATCAGCTCGCGCAGGCGTGCCGCCGAGTCGTCGGCGACGACCTCGCCGGATCGCAGGATGATCACCCGCGTGCTGATCTTCTCGATGGTCTCGAGCTCGTGCGAGCTGTAGAAGATTATCCGGCCGTCCGCCGCGAGCGCCCGGAGGACGGTCCGCAGCACGAGCGCCGTCGAGACGTCGAGTCCCGACGCCGGCTCGTCGAGCACGAGAATCCGCGGGTTGTGCAGCAGGGCGGCCGAGAGCAGCACCTTCTGCCGCATGCCCTTGGAGTACGCCGACAGCAGCGCGTGGTAGTCGCCGTCGAGCCCGAAGATCTTCAGCAGCTTCGCGACCTTGGTCTCGAGCGCCGAGCCGTCGATGCCGCGCAGGCGGCCGACCAGCCTCAGATATTCGGGGCCGGTCAGATAGGTGTAGACGTGCGCCTCTTCCGGGACGTAGCCGATCTGAGCCTTGTAGTCGGGAAGGTTCGACTGGATATCGGCGCCGTCGAGCAGGATTGTCCCGGTCGTCGGCGGCGTCAGGCCGACGACCATCTTCACCGTGGTGGACTTGCCGGATCCGTTGGGACCCAGGTACCCGAGCACGTCGCCTGGTGCCACCGTGAAGCTGACGCCGCGCACGGCCGTGAGCGCGCCGTAGCGTTTCGTGACGTCGCGGACTTCGAGCATGGCCAATTAGACACCGGGGATGCGGGTAGGGGTTCTCTCGGGTTCTACGAGGGCAGTGGGGTTCTACAGGAACGTGAGGTTCTGTGGGGTTGAATGGGGGCAGCGCGGTTCACGGGGATGGGCGGTTCGAAGGTTAGCGACGATTCCGGTAGAACCCCAGTGCCCCGGTAGAACCCCAGTGCCCCGGTAGAACCCCAGTGCCCCGGTAGAACCCCAGTGCCCCGGTAGAACCCATCAGAACCCCTTTGCTATCTCTGCCGATAGCTCTCCGCCTGTTCGTGCGCGTGGTACGAGGACCGCACCAGCGGGCCCGATTCGACGTGACCGAAGCCGAGATTCGAGCGCGATGCGCTTGAGCTCGCGGAATTCCTCGGGCGTGTAGTACCGATCCATCGGCAGGTGGGCGAGCGAGGGGCGCAGGTACTGACCGACCGTCAGGATCTGGCAATCGGCCTGGCGAAGATCGCGGAACACCTCGATGAGCTCGTCGGTCGTCTCGCCGAGGCCGACCATCACGCCGGTCTTGGTGGGGATGTCAGGCGCCCAGCGGCGGGCGCGGTCGAGCAGCTCGAGCGCGCGCGGATACCGTCCGCCCGGCCGCGCCGTGCGATAGAGCCGCGGCACCGTCTCGGTGTTGTGGTTCAGGATGTCGGGACCGGACTCGAGCACCGTTCGCAGCGGCGCCTCGTGTCCCTGGAAATCCGGGATCAGCACTTCGACGCGGCACGCTGGCCGTCTCGCCTTGATGGCGCGGACGGTGGCGGCGAAGACGCCCGCGCCGAAGTCCTCGAGATCGTCGCGATCGACCGACGTCACGACGACGTAGTCGAGCGCGAGGGTCTCGACGGCGCGCGCGAGGTTCTCCGGCTCGTCCGGATCGAGTGCGATCGGTGCTCCGTGCCTGACATTGCAGTACCCGCACGCGCGCGTGCAGACGTCGCCCATGATCATGAACGTCGCCGTGCCGTGGTGCCAGCACTCGCCGATGTTCGGGCAGTGCGCTTCCTCGCACACGGTGTGCAGCTTGAGCCCGCGCATCAGTGCTCTGAGGCGCAGGTAATTGGGCGACCCCGGCGCCCGGACCTTGAGCCACTCGGGCTTCCGCGCGCGCGACAGGACGTCGGCTTTCACGCGCCGGCCGCGGATGAACTGCAGGGGAGCGACGTCAGGCATCTGGGACTATAGTAGCGGATCAGGCACTGGGTATTAGGCACTGGGCATTGGCTTCGGGCACAGAGCCCCGCACGTAGCAAAGCACGCAGCACGCGGCACAGCGCTCGGCCGAACACTCGGGACAGCACTCGGCACGGCACTCGGCACCCGCACCTGGCACTCAGCACCCGGCACCCAGCACTATGTCCTTGTCCTTGACCTGGCTCGGCCACTCCGCCTTTCACGTGACGCTGCCCAACGGCAAGCGCATCGCGTTCGATCCGTGGATCGGCAATCCCAACTGTCCGCCCCAGTGGCGGAAGCCCGAGGCGCTCAAGCCGCTCGACGCGATTCTTGTCTCGCACGGCCACAACGATCACGCGGGCGACGTCGTTGCGATCGCGCGGGCGACGGGCGCACCGGTCGTCTGTCCGTTCGAGCTCGGCCAGTACTTCAGTGCGAAGGGCTTGCAGGACGTCCGCGACATGGCGATCGGCGGGACGCAGGAGGTCGCCGGCGTGCGCGTGACGATGACGACGGCGACGCACTCGGGATCGATCACCGAGGATGGCCAGGCGATCTATACGGGCGGAGCCACCGGGTTCGTTCTTCGCGCGCCCGACCTGCCGACGATCTACTTCGCCGGCGACACCGGCCTGTTCGGCGACATGAAGATCATCGGCGAGATCTACCAGCCGCAGATCGCGTTCCTGCCCATCGGCGATCACTACACGATGGGTCCGGAGGCGGCGGCGATCGCGGCGAAGTGGTTGGGCGTTCGTCAGGTCGTGCCGATGCACTGGGGCACTTTCCCGCTGCTCACCGGGACGCCGGGGATGCTGCGCGCGGAGCTGGCGGGGACGTCGATCGAGGTGCTGGAGCTGAGGGTGGGGGAAGCGACTCAATAGGTTCCGGGGTTCCGGGGTTCCGGGGTTCCGGGGTTCCGGGGTTCCGGGGTTCCGGGGTTCCGAAGGTTCCGAAGGTTCCGAAGGTTCCGCGGTTCCCCCCAACGTTTCTCGACCCTGCCGGTCCGAGGGGCCGCTGGCGCTCACTCAAAAAGAAACGCGGCCCCAGGCTCGTGCCCGGCGCCGCGTTCTGGTCTTGACATCCTTCGGAAGCACCCTCGGAACCTCGGAACCTCGGAACCTCGGAACCTCGGAACCTCGGAACCTCGGAACCCCGGAACCCCGGAACCCCGGAACCCCGGAACCCCGGAACCCCCGTCTTACTTTTCGTTCAGCCAGGTGTCTTCGAGCACTTGGAACGTCTCCGAGCCGAGTTCGCGGCCGGCTGCGGTGATGGTCACACGGTAGACGCCGGGACCGATGTTGTTCCCGCCGCCGCCGAAGCCGCCACCCCCGCCGCCGCCGAACCCGCGGCCGCCGCCAGCGGTCGCGGTGCACGACGTCGGACCGGTGGGCGCCGGCGGCTGTTCGGGCGGCGCCGCGTCCGCGTCCGCCGCCGCGTCCGCCGAAGCCGCCGCCCCCGCCGGGCTGCGGGTCACCCGTCAGCATCCACTGGAAGCGGTTGAGGCCGGCGTTGCCGGTGCCGATGCACGTGCGCACGGCCTGGTTGGTCGCCGTGTTGGTGATCGTGACCTTGACGTCGGACGCCGCGCTCTTCAGCCAGTAAGCGATCGCCGTGCCGCGCGGCGCGACTTCGCCCTCCCACCACTTGTCACCCGGCACCTCCGTCTGGTTCTTGCGGTCCGGTTTCCACTGGATCGCCTCGCGCGGCGCGAACACGACGGCATCTTTCGCCATCGTCTCGGCCGTCATCTGCTGCAGCGGCGTGATGTCGTCCATGATCCAGATGCCGCGCGAGTGCGTCGCGAGGATCAGGTCGTGGTCGCGCGGATGCACGAGCACCTCGTCGACGCGGAACGTCGGCAGGTTCGGCATGAAGGCCTTCCAGTGCGCGCCGTCGTCGAACGAGATGTAGAAGCCGTACTCGGTCGGGGCGTACAGCAGGTTCTGGTTCACCGGATCCTGACGGATCGAGTTCACCCAGCCGTAATCGGGCAGGTCCGAGCTGATCGACTTCCAGGTCTGGCCGTAGTCGGTCGTCTTGAACACGTACGGCTTCGCGTCGTCGTTGCGGTGGCCGTCGAGCGCGACGTACGCCGTGCCCGCGTCGTACCACGACGCCTCGATCCCCGAGACGTAGTACTCGTGGTTGGACACCGGAATCTTGACGCCCACTTCGGTGAACGTGAGGCCGTCGTCCTTGCTCACCTGCAGGTTGCCGTCGTCGGTGCCAGCCCAGATCACGCCGGGGAGGACCGGCGACTCGGCCAGCTCGGTGACCGAGCCGTACTCGTTCTCGACGTAGCCGTCATGGCGCGACAGGATGCAGGGCTGCCCTCGGCTGCCACGGCCGCAGCTCGGCAGGCTGTACTTGTCCTCCAGAATCGTCCGCTGGTTGAGGTCGATGTTCTTGCCGAGCGACTTGCTGATCGTCCAGGTCTGGCCGCGGTCGCGCGAGATGAACAGCTGACGGCCGCCGACGAGCACGGTGGACGGGTTGTGCGGGGACAGCCGGATCGGCGTGTTCCAGTTGAACTGCACGATCGTGTCCGGCTCGGGCGTGTTGATCACGTTGCCCCGGCCGCCGCCGCGTCCGCCGCCGCCACCACCGCCGCGACCGCCGGCGCCCGGCACGCTCGGCCGCACGCTCTGCGTCTGGCCCGTGTTCAGGTCGAAGCGCTGCATGCCGTTGTTCTGCGACTCGGTGTAGAAGACGTTCGGGTCGGTCGGGATCGATCTGGCTCTGGAAGCCGTCGCCGCCGCCGACGCTGATCCAGTTCCACTGGTGGATGCCGCCCGAACGCGTCGAGCTCGGCCCGCACCAGCTGCCGTTGTCCTGCAGGCCCGTGCACACCCAGTAGGGATGCCGCATGTCGGCCGACACGTGGTAGGACAGCGCGACCGACTGCATGCGGATCGACTCCCACGTCGCGCCCGCCGTCGTACGAGACGTCCATGCCGCCGTCGTTGCCGTAGAACACGTGCTGGCTCTCGACCGCTTCGGTCTTGCCCGCGGACGGCGTGCCGCTCAGCGGATCGATCCAGATCGCGTGGTTGTCCACGTGGCCCATGCCGCGGATCGGCATGAACGTCTTGCCGCCGTCGGTCGATTTCTGCGGGTTGACGCCGCCGACATACACCGTATCCGGCCGATTCGGATCGACGCGGATCTGGCTGAAGTACATCGGCCGCTGGTTCTGGTTGGACATGAACGTCCACGTCTTGCCCTTGTCGAGCGAGCGCCAGAGGCCGTTCGACTGCGGATCGGGCGGTTGGTTGCCGCCGCGACCACCGCGGCCGCCCTGGCCGCCACCACCACCACCGCCACGTCCGGCCGCCGGCGCCGCCGGCGCGGGCTGATCGAGCGCCGCGCCCGTTTCCTTGTCCGGCGCCACTTCAATCTGCGCGTAGATCACGTTGGGGCTGGTCCGGCAAATGTCCATCGCGATGCGGCCCATCGTGCCGTTGGGGAGGCCGCTGCCTGTCACCTTCTTCCACGTCTTGCCGCCGTCGGTGCTCTGATAGATGCCGCTGCCCGGCCCGCCGCCGTTGTAGCCCCACGCCGTGCGCTGATGCTCGGTACATCGTCGCCCACAGATTCAGCGGGTTGCTCGGGTCGATGATGATGTCCTGCGCTCCCGTGCTGTCGTTGACGAAGAGCGTCTTCGTCCACGTCTTGCCGCCGTCGGTCGTCATGAAGACGCCGCGCTCGGGATTCGGTCCGTACAGATGCCCGTCCGCCGCGACCCACACGATGTTCGGGTTGGTCGGGTGCACGATCGATCCGGCCGATCGACTGCGTTTCCTTGAGGCCGACGTACTCGAACTTGACCTGATCGGCCGGGGCCATCGCGTTCGTGCTCTTGAAGACGCCCTTGCCAAACGAGGCTGACTGCCGGTTGTTCGCTTCGCCCGTGCCGACGTAGAGGACGTTGGGATCGGATGGCGCCAGCGCCAGGTCGCCGATCGTGCCGGTGCCGTACGTATCGAAGATCGGATCGAACGTCGTCGCGTTGTTCATCGTGCGCCAGACGCCGCTGACGGCGTAACCGATGAAGAATCGCGACGGCTTCTTTTCATCGACGGCGTAGTCGTCGATGCGAGCGCCCTGGCCGACCGGGCCAATCGAGCGCCACGTGAAGCCCTGCAGGGCCGGGTCAGTCGGCACGTTGATTGTGGGCCGTTCGGGCGCGCCGCCACCGGGGCCTTGCGCGGTGACGTCCACGACCAATGCGGCCGAGGCCACGAGCACCCCAACGACCACTGTCCAGACTGAAAGTCGTGAGCTGACCTTTCGCATCACCATCTCTCCTGGAGGGGGCAGGCGAGGGACGCCTGCCGGGCGGAAAACGTAGCAATCCTACCCTAAGTAGGAAAAAGGCACGCTGTCCGTTTACCGTCCAGTCATCGTCCAGGCTGAACCGGGGGAGTGTCCGCCAGGGCCATGACTCTCACGATCCGGTCCAGCACCTGAGCGGGTGTCCGGCCGGAGGTCTCGAGCGCGTGGTCGGCCTTCGCGTAGAGCGGCTCGCGCCGCGCCACCAGCTGTCGAAGCGCTTCGCGGGCCTGGGGATGCTGGTCGATCGGCCGTCGATCGCCCTGGCGGATCACCCGGTTCCAGCAGTCCTCCGGATCGCGCCTTGAGCCAGACCGTTGTCGCGTCGCGGCGCAGCAGGGCAAATGTGTCGGGCGAGGTCACGAGCCCGCCGCCGACGGCGACGATGATGGCCTGGTGCAAGGCCAGAAGATCGACCAGCGCCTCGCGCTCCAGCCGCCGATAGTATTCCTCGCCATGCAGGGAGAAGATCTCGCTCAGCGTCAGTCCGGCGCGCAGCTCGACCTGCCGATCCAGCTCGACGAAGCGCCGCTTGAGCCGCCGCGCGAGCCGGCGGCCGATGGTGGTCTTGCCCGCGCCCCGCAGCCCGAGCAGCGCGATCGGACGGGGCGCGCCGGCGCCCGCCTCCGGCGTGACGAGATCGGCCGCGGTCGTCTGGAGTGCCGCGGCGAGATCGGCCAGGCGGCGGACGGAGATGTTGCCGCGGCCCGCTTCGACGTCCATCAGGAAACGCAGGGAGAGACCCGAGCGGTCCGCCAGGAGCGCAGCGTGAGGCCGCGCTGCTGCCGGAGCGCGCGCGAGCGCTGGCTCAGCGTGACGAGCACGGCGGGAGTGTCTGGTGTAGCAGTTTGCTTCATACTCGTTTCGCAGAGTGCATTATAGTGCCTTGACACGATTCTCGCACGCCGGTAGGCTTGTGTTTTGGACCATGGCCACTGCGACGTCACCGAGTCCTGACCCCGCTGTCACTTCGAGACCCATCCCGGATCGCTACCGTCACTGGAAGCTGACCTTCGACGGACCGGTCGCGACGCTGTCGATGGACGTGCAGGAAGACGCCGGGCTCTCGCCGGACTACCGGCTCAAGCTCAACTCCTACGACCTCGGCGTGGACATCGAACTGGCCGACGCCATCCAGCGCATTCGCTTCGAGCACCCGGAAGTGCACGCGGTGGTCGTGACGAGCCTCAAGGAACGCATCTTCTGCGCGGGCGCGAACATCTTCATGCTGCGCGGGTCCACGCATGCCTGGAAAGTGAACTTCTGCAAGTTCACCAACGAGACGCGCCTCGCCATGGAAGACGCGAGCGCGAACTCCGGCATCAAGTTCCTCGCGGCGCTGAACGGCATCTGCGCGGGCGGCGGGTACGAGCTGGCGCTCGCGTGCGACGAGATCATCCTCGTGGACGATTCGAATTCCGCGGTCAGTCTGCCCGAAACGCCGCTCCTGGCCGTGCTGCCCGGCACCGGCGGCCTGACGCGCGTGGTCGACAAGCGAAAGGTCCGCCGCGATCTCGCCGACGTCTTCGGCACGCTCGCGGAGGGCGTCAAGGGCAAGCGCGCCGTCGACTGGCGGCTCGTGGACGCCGTGGCGCCGGCCAGCCGCTTCAAGGAGGCCGTCGCCGAACGCGCGGCGGAGCTGGCCGCGACCTCCGATCGGCCGGCCGCGGGTCCGGGTGTCACGCTCGGTCCGCTGAATCCGACCGAGTCGGCTGACGCCGTCACGTATTCGTGCGTGTCGCTCACGCGTGGACCGCGCGAAGCGCGTCGCGACGCTCGTCGTTTCCGCGCCGTCGAGCGCTGGTGGAATCGACGCCGGCCGCGATCGTTGCCGCCGGCGACCAGTTCTGGCCGCTGCGCGTGTTCCGCGAGCTGGACGACGCGTTGCTTCGGCTGCGGGTGAACGAGCCGGAAGTCGGCACGGTCGTGATCAAGGCGATCGGCGATCCCAGCGCCGTCCTGCAGGCCGACGCGGTGCTGCTCGCGCATCAGTCGCACTGGTTCGTGCGCGAGGTCGTGCTGTTCATCAAGCGCACGCTGAAGCGCGTGGACCTGTCGGCGCGCAGCTTCTTCGCGATCATCGAGCCTGGCAGCGCGTTCGCGGGCACGCTCTTCGAGCTGGCGCTCGCGGCGGATCGCTCGTACATGCTCGACGATCCCGATCAGACCGAACGCCGTCCAGCTCTCGCGCATGAACGCCGGTCCGCTGCCGATGAGCAACGGGCTCTCGCGGCTGGCGGCGCGATTCTACGGCGACGCCCGCGCGCGTGGACGAGGTGCTCGACCCAGGACGGCCCGTTCGATCCGCCGGCGGCGCTCGCGGCCGGCCTCGTGACGTTTGCGCCCGACGAGATCGACTGGGACGACGAGGTGCGGCTGGCGATCGAGAGCCGCGCGGCGCTCTCGCCGGACGCGCTGACCGGCATGGAAGCCAACCTCCGCTTCGTCGGGCCCGAGACGATGGAGACGAAGATCTTCGGCCGGCTGTCCGCCTGGCAGAACTGGATCTTCCAGCGTCCGAACGCCGTCGGTCCCAAGGGCGCGCTGACGTCCTACGGATCGGCCGACCGGGCGGAGTTCGACTTTGGAAGAACCTAGGAAGTCCAGGGTCCAAAGTCGAGGGTTCGGCTGGCGACGGGCAAGATGCAGTGGGTGGACCCCGGACCCTGGACTCTGGACCTCGGATCTAATCTTAAGACGACGCGGCGCTTATGATTTCCGCTGAACAAATTCCGAACAACGTCGATCTGCACCTGAACAAGCGCCTGCAGCGGGCGCTCGAGCACTGGCAGCCGCACTACATCCAGTGGTGGCACGACATGGGGCCGCAGGGCTTCCAGCATTACCACCAGGTGTACGTCCGCACGGCCGTCAGCGTCGATCCGGCCGGCTGGGCGCACTTCGAGTACGTGCGGCTGCCCGAGTACCGCTGGGGCATCTTCCTCGCCGACCCGGTCGTCGAACCGCACCATCGGCTTCGGCGATTTCTTCGGCCAGCCGGTCTGGCAGGAAGTGCCGGGCGAGTTCCGCAACCAGCTGCGCCGGCTGATCGTCACGCAGGGCGACACCGAGCCGGCGAGCGTCGAGCAGCAGCGCTGGCTCGGCCACCGCTGCCCGAGCCTCTACGACCTGCGCAACCTGTTCCAGGTGAACGTCGAGGAAGGCCGTCACCTCTGGGCGATGGTGTACCTGCTGCACTCGTACTTCGGCCGCGACGGGCGCGACGAGGCGGAGGAGCTGCTGGCGCGCCAGAGCGGCAACCGCGACAAGCCGCGCATCCTCGAGGCGTTCAACGAGCCGATCGACACGTGGCTCGACTTCTTCATGTTCACGATGTTCACCGACCGCGACGGCAAGTCGCAGCTGCTGTCGCTCTCGGAGAGCTCGCTCGATCCGCTGTCGCGCACGACGCGCTTCATGCTGACCGAGGAAGCGCACCACATGTTCGTCGGCGAAACCGGCATCGCGCGCATCGTCGAGCGCACGTGCCAGCTGATGAAGGAGGCCGGCTTCTCGGAGGACGTCCGGCCGCTCGGCGGCATCGACCTGCCGACGATCCAGAAGCACATCAACCTCTGGTTCTCGCTGAGCCTCGACCTGCACGGCAACGAGATCTCGACGAACGCCGCGGCGTACTTCGCCAACGGCCTCAAGGGCCGCGCGGAAGAAGCCAAGTGGGAGCGATCACCGCGTCGTCGACGGACCTACCCGCTCGAAGACGTGCGTGACGGCGCGATCGACGACGGTCGACGTCCCGATGCGCAACGCGATGAACGAGGTGCTGCGCGACTGGTACGTCGGGCGACTGCCAGGCGGGCGTGACGCGCTGGAACAAGCATCTTCGAGCGGCACGGCATGTCGGATCGGCTGCGGCTGCCGGACCGCAAGTTCAACCGCGGCATCGGCCAGTTCGCGGGCGTTTCACTTCGATCCGGACGGCCGCAAGCTGTCCGACGACGAATGGGCGCGCCGCAAGCACGAATGGCTGCCGAGTCCGGCGGACAAGGCGTTTCTGCTCAGCATCATGAACGCGTCGATCTACGAGCCCGGCCGGTTCGCGAACTACATCGCGCCGCCGCGCCGCGGCATCAAGGGCGCGCCCGTCAACTTCGACTACGTGCGGACGGAGAATGTGAATGGGTCAGCGAGGCGAGGACCTGTGCGAGGGCGTGGCGGCGTGGCTGTCACGCTCAACGAGCCGCCGGCCAACACCTACAGCTACGAGATGATGCGGGAGCTGGACGCCGCGATTCTCGATGCGCGGATGGATCGCGCCGTGCACGTGATCGTGCTGACCGGCGCGGGCGAGAAGTTCTTCTGCGCCGGGCGCGACCATCGGGATGCTCAGGGACGCCGACGCCCGACTTCAAGTACTACTTCTGCCTGCACGCCAACGAGACGCTCAACCGCCTGGAGCAGACGCCCAAGCTCGTCATCGCGGCGCTCAACGGCCACACCGTGGGCGGCGGCCTCGAGGTCGCGATGGCCGCGGACCTGCGCATCGCGCGCGCGGGCGGCGGCAAGATCGGCCTGCCCGAGGTCGCGCTCGGCGTGCTGCCCGGCACCGGCGGCACCCAGCGCCTGGCGCGGCTCGTCGGCAAGGCGCGGGCCATCGAGCTGATGGCGACCGGCAGACTCCTGACGATGGACGAGGCCGTCGCTGCTCGGCCTCGTCACCGAGGTCTGGGACGACGCCGAGCTCGACGGGCGATCGTTCGTGGACGCCGTCGTCGAGTACGCCCGGACGTTCACGCCGCCGCACAAGGCGAGCCAGCGCGGTCGGGCGCATCAAGCGCGCCGTGCAGTCGGGCGCCGAGGCCGGCTTCGGCGAGGGCCTGGCGATCGAGCGCGAGCTGCAGCAGCTGCTGTTCGAGAGCGAGCGACGCGAAGGAAGGCATCGCCGCCAATCTCGAGAAGCGCACGCCCAGGTTCTCCGGCGAGTGACGCGCGAAGATGAGCGCGGGTCTGGCCCCGACCGGCGTCAGCCAGGCCCGACCCGGTGAATCGCTCGAAGCGAGGCGCTGACCCAGAGGCAGACACGTGACCATGCTTGGGAAGAAGCAGCTGCTCATCGGCGGCGACTGGCGCGACGCGGCCGGTGGCGCGACGATGCCAGTCGTCAACCCGGCGACCGAAGAGGTGATCGCCGACGTCGCGTCGGCGACGGCCGCCGACGTCGACGCCGCGGTCGCGGCCGCGCGCGCGGCGCTCGGCGGACCGTGGGGCCAGATGTCCGCGCGCGAGCGCGGCCGGCTCGTCTGGAAGCTCGGCGAGCGGCTGATGGAGCAGGCCGACGAGGTCGCGCGCCTCGAGACGCTGCACAACGGCAAGCCGATCATGCGAGTCGCGGCACATCGAGATTCCGATGGCCGCCGAGTGCCTCCAGTACTTCGCCGGCTGGGCGGACAAGGTCCAGGGCGAGACCGTGCCGGTCAAGGGCAGGCGCTCGTCTACACCCTGCGCGAGCCGCTCGGCGTCGTCGCCGCGATCGTGCCGTGGAACTTCCCGCTGCTGCTGGCCGTCGTGGAAGGTCGCGCCGGCGCTCGCGACGGGCAACACGGTCATCCTGAAGCCGGCGAGCCAGACGCCGCTCACGGCGCTCGCGCTCGGGCGAGCTGGCGATGGAGGTCGGGTTTCCGCCCGGCGTGCTCAACGTGATCACGGGCAGCGGGGCGACCGTCGGGCGAGGCGCTCGTCGCGCATCCTGGCGTCGACAAGATCGCGTTCACCGGCGACACGCAACACGGGCAAGCGGCATCATGCGCAACGCCGCCGAGACGATCAAGCACGTGACGCTCGAGCTGGGCGGCAAGTCGCCGAACATCGTGTTCGCCGACGCCGACCTCGACGCGGCGCGTGCGCGGCGCGACGACGGGCATCTTCTACGGCAAGGGCGAGGTCTGCGCGGCCGGATCGCGGCTGCTGGTCGATCGGTCGATCAAGGACCAGTTCATCGCCAAGGTCGCCGCGCGGACGAAGAAGATGGTGCCCGGCGATCCGCTCGATCCCGAAGACGCGGCTGGGCGCGATCTCCTCCAAGGCGCAGCTCGACCGCGTGCTGAGCTACGTCGAGCTCGGCGAAGCAGGAGGGCGCGGCGCTCGTTGCCGGCGGCGCGCGGGCCGACATCGGCACCGGCAAGGGCTACTTCATGCAGCCGACCGTCTTCGCCGACGTGACGCCCGACGATGACCATCGCGCGCGAGGAGATCTTCGGGCCCGTGCTGGCCGCGATCGACTTCGCCGACGTCGACGAGGCGATCGCGCGCGCCAACGACTCGATCTACGGCCTGGCGGCCGGCATCTGGACGCGCGACATCAAGAAGGCGCACTACGTCGCGTCCAAGCTGCAGGCGGGCACGGTCTGGATCAACACCTACAACGTCTACGACACGGCGGCGCCGTTCGGCGGCTACAAGCAGAGCGGCTTCGGCCGCGAGATGAGCGTGCACGCGCTCGAGCTACTACACGCAGGTCAAGACCGTGTGGGTGGACTTGACATAGTGCTGGGTGCCGAGTGCTACGTGCTGCGTGCTGGTGCGATGTGCCGTGCGACGTGCGCTGGAATGCCCGGTGCCGAGTGCTCAATGCCCGGTGCCGAGTGCTCAATGCCCAATGCCCGATTCCTGATGCCCGATCATGGATGAGCTCCTCACTTGGCGCGCGGAATTTCCCATCGTCGACACCTGCACGTACCTGGTGAGCCACTCGCTCGGGGCGATGCCGCGGCGCGCGGCGGACTACCTCGCGCAGTTTGCCGACGAGTGGGACCGCCGCGGCGTGCGGGCCTGGCACGAAGGCTGGTGGGAGATCGGCGTCGAGACCGGCAACCTGCTGGCGCCGATCGCTGGGCGTTGCGGCCCGACACGATCACGATGCACCAGAACGCGACGGTCGCGCAGTCGATCGTCGCGTCGCTCTTCGCCTTCGGTGGCTCGCGCAACCGGGTCGTGCTGCAGGATCTGGACTTTCCGACCAACCACTACCTGTTCGAAGGCTTGCGCCGCGTCGGCGCCGAAGTCGAGATCGTGCCGTCGGACGACACGATGCGCGCGCCGATCGACCGGCTCGTGGATGCGATCGACGATCGGACGGCGCTCGTGCCCGCTGTCGCTCGTGCTCTTCCGGAGCGGTGCGCTTCAGGACGTGCGGCCCGTCGTCGAGCAGGCGCACCGGGTGGGGGCGCGCGTCGTGCTCGACGTGTACCAGGCCGCCGGCACGGTGCCGCTCGACCTGGCGGCCCTGGGCGTGGATTTCGCCGTCGGCGGATCGGTGAAGTGGCTGTGCGGCGGACCGGGCGCCGGCTACCTCTACGTGCGTCCGGACCTGGTCTCCACGGTCGAGCCCGCGGTCGTCGGCTGGGCGGGCCATCGCGCGCCCTTCGCGTTCGAGACGGGCGCCGATCCGAGTACGCCGAGGGCGTCGAGCGCTTTCAGAGCGGCACGCCAAACGTGCCGTCCCTGTACTCGGCGCGCGCTGGCTACGAGATCGTCGCGAAGATTGGCGTGCCCGCCGATCCGCGAAAAGTCGCTGCGTCTGACGCGGCGGCTGATGGACGCAGCCGACCCGGCGCGGCTGGCGCCTGAATACCCCGACGGCCGACGCGGAGCGCGGCGGTTCGGTGGTGATCGACGTGCCGGACGGCGCGGCGCGTGACCGACGAGCTCATCGCCCGCGACGTCATCGTGGACTACCGGCCGAACGCCGGCATCCGCATCGCGCCGCACTTCTACAACACCGAAGCCGACATCGACCGCGCGGTCAGCGTCATCGACGCCTGTCTCGCGGGCTGATACCGCCCGACGTTGATGGCGCATTGCAGACCGTCACCGTGCTTGGCGCCGGCACGATGGGCCACGGCATCGCGCATGCCGCGGCGGCCGCCGGCTATGACGACGCGGCTGTTCGACGTCTCGATCGCCCAGCTCGAGCGCGCCGCGCACGCTCGATCGACGGCGATCTTCACGCAAGGCCGTGGAGCTCGGCAAGGCGACGGCCGCCGATGCCGACGCCGGGCTCGCGCGTCTCTCGACCTCGAGCGACATCGCGGCCGCGCTCGGCGGGACGGACTTCGTCATCGAGGCGGCGCCCGAGCGCATCGACCTCAAGCTGAAGCTGTTCGCGGACATCGAGCGGGCCGCGCCGGCCGCGCGCGGTCATCGCGACGAACACGTCCGCGCTCAGCATCACGGAGATGGCCGGGTCGCTCCGCCGGCCCGTCGCGCGTCGCCGGCATGCACTTCTTCAATCCCGTCCACAAGATGAAGCTCGTCGAGATCGTCCGCGCGCTGGAGTCGAGCCCCGAGACGCTCGAGGCCGTCGAAGCCGTCGCGCGGCGCATGGGCAAGGAGACGGTGCTCGTCCGCGAGTCGCCCGGCTTCATCACCACGCGCGTCAACGCCTCGATCGGCAACGAGGCGTTCTACATGCTGATGGAGGGCGTCGCGTCGGCGCGCGACATCGACAAGGCGCTCAAGCTCGGGCTCAACCATCCCGATGGGGCCGTTCGAGCTGGTCGACCTCGTCGGGCTCGACACGCGCCTCAGCATCCTCGAGTATCTTCACCGCAGCCTTGGCGAGAAGTACCGGCCGTGCCCGCTGCTGGCCCAGTACGTCCAAGGCGGACGGCTCGGCCGCAAGGTCGGCAAGGGCGTCTACGACTACTGATGGGGCAGCGACGGCGGGCGCGTCGCCTTCGAGGGCGCGGGCGTGATTGAGGCGCTGGTTCGCCGATTTCACGCGCTCGGCTTCGGCGACGTCGAAGCCGGCAGCCGGGCCATCCTCGTCAGCGACGCCACCGCGACGTTCGTGCGGCTCACCGGCCGGCGGCCGCGGTGGGGCTGGTTCGTGCCCGGACGCATCGAGGTCTTCGGCAAGCACACCGACTACGCGGGCGGCCGGTCGCTCGTCGCGGCCGTGCCGCGCGGCTTCGCGGTGGTCGCCGCGCCGCGATCGGACGGGCACGTGCGCGCGATTGACGCCCGCTGGCGCGATGCCGTCGAGATCGACCCGCGCGACCCGGAGACGCGCTTCGTCGGCTGGACGAACTACGTGGCGGTCGTGTCGCGCCGCCTTGCGTACAACTTTCCGGGTGCGGATCTGGGGACCGACATCACGGTGCTGAGCGACCTGCCGCGCGCGGCCGGGCTCAGCAGCTCGAGCGCCCTGGTCGTGGGCGTGGCGACGGCGTTGATCCGGCGCGCCGAGCTCGAAGCGCGCGACGACTGGCGCAAGGCCATTGGCACCACGCTGGATCTGGCCGGGTACCTGGGCGCGGTCGAGAACGGCTTGTCGTTCAACGCCCTGCCCGGCACGAGCGGCGTCGGCACCCATGGCGGCAGCGAGGACCACACCGCCATTCTGGCCGGCCGCGCGGACCACGTCAGCGCGTACGCCTATGTGCCCGTGCGCCACCTGAGCGACGACCGCGTGCCCGACGATTGGCGATTCGTTGTCGCGGCCAGCGGCATCCAGGCGGACAAGGCGGGCAGCGCGAAGGATCGCTACAACCGAGCGTCGCTCGGTACGCGCGCGCTGGTCAACCTGGCCAACGAGGTCGGCCGCGGCACGTGGCCGACGCTCGCGGCGTTTCTCGACAGCGCGCCGGACGCGGCCGACGAACTGCACCGTCTGGCGGCGGCCCATCGCGGAGGCGGCCGCTTCACCGCGCAGGATCTGGAGACGCGGCTGGCGCACTTTCTCGCCGAGGACGCGCGCGTGCCGCAGGCGGCCGACGCCTTCCGTCGCGCCGACGTCGCGGCCATCGGGGAGTTGTCGCTCGCGTCGCAGACCGACGCCGATCGCCTGCTCAACAACCAGACTCCGGAGACGAGGCTGCTCGCGGGCCTCGCGCGCGAGCACGGCGCGTTCGCGTCGAGCAGCTTCGGGGCCGGCTTTGGCGGCAGCGTATGGGCGCTCGCACACGCGGCCGACGCCGATGCCTTTGCCGCGCGCTGGTTCGACGCCTATCGGTCGAGCTATCCGGCGCTCAGCCGGTCGGAAACGTTCGTCACCCGGCCCGCGCCCGGTGTCGTCGATCTGCGCCTCATCGAATGACGATCTGTCCCGGCAGGTTCCAAAGGGAGCGAGGCAGGGAGGCAACGCCCGGCGATCGTTCCAGCGGCCTCGGCACGGCACCGAAACCGAGGCACCGTCGGTCCCCCAATCACGACGAGCGCGGCACCGCCTCGCCCCCTGTGGAATCTGCGATCACACGCGTCATCAGAGAGCAAGGTTGATGCCGGGGCCCGCGCCTCGGGAATGCCCGATCTGCGGGCCGGGCGACGGCGATTCCTTACGGCGGCGGTAAGCCCTTACTCACGGCGTAAAGCCGGCTCGTCCGGCGCAGAGTCAGGCGTCGGGCGCGTCGAGGCGATGCTTGGCCAGGTAGTAGCTGAGCGCCCGCTGGCTGATGCCCATCGCCTCGGCCGCGTCCTTCTTGACGCCGCGCGCCGCCTCGAGCGCGCGACGGACGGTCTCGCGCTCGGTCCACTCCAGGTTCTGTTTGAGCATGCATCGACGGCAGGCCGGCGGAGCGCTGGCGCCGCCGCGCTCACGATCAGATGTCGCGCGCGCTGGATCATCGGCTCGGGCGCCAGGACGACGGCGCGCTCGATCGTGTTCTCGAGCTCGCGCACGTTGCCGGGCCACGGCGCGCCCGCGAGCGAGCGTCATGGCGTCCGGCGCGATGCCGTCGACGCGCTTGCCGGCGCGGCTGCGCGTGCCGGCGCAACGAAGTGCTCGACGAGCAGCGGGATGTCCTCCGCGCCGCTCGCGCAGCGGCGGCATGGTGATCGGGATGACGTTGAGCCGGTAGAACAGGTCCTCCTGGAACTTGCCGTCGGCCGACGAGCTGGCGCAGGTCGCGGTTGGTCGCGGCGATGACCGCACGTCCACCTTGACCGTGCGCTCGGATCCGAGCGGCTCGAATTCGCGCTCCTGCAGGACGCGCAGCAGCTTGGCCTGCACGGGCGGGGCGATCAGGCGGCGATCTCGTCGAGCAAGATCGACCCGCCGTCGGCCAGCGCGAAGCGGCCCTTCTTGTTCGAGACGGCGCCCGTGAACGCGCCGCGGACGTGGCCGAACAGCTCCGACTCGATCAGCGTCTCCGGCAGGGCCGCGCAGTTGACCCGCACGAGCGGCAGCTCGCGCTGGGCGCTCCAGTCGTGAATCGCGCGCGCGACCAGCTCCTTGCCCGTGCCCGTCTCGCCCGTGATGAGCACCGTGCTGCGCGACTGCGCGACGAGCGGCGCCATGCGCACGACCTCCTGCATCGCGCGGCTGCGCGCCGACGATGCCGTAGTGGTTGAAGCTGCTCGTCGCGCTCGGTGATGAGGTAGTCGTGGTGCGTGCGCAGCCGCTCGTGCTCGATGGCGCGGCTGACGACCACCAGGAACTCGTCGATTTCGAACGGCTTCTGCAGGTAGTCGATGGCGCCGAGCTTCATCGCCTCGATCGCGCTCTCGATCGGTCGCGTGCGCCGTCATCATCAGAATCTGCGGCCGTTCGCTGGCGCCGGCGCCGCCGACGCACCTCGCGGATCAGCTCGAGGCCGCTCGAGCTCCGGCATCAGGTTGTCCACGACGAGCAGGTCGAACGGCCGCTCGTTGACGAGCCGCAGCGCTTCGCGCGGACTTCCGGTCGCCATGATCGTCGTGGCCCTCGTCGCGCAGCGCTTGCAGCCAGCGCCTGGCGGATTTTCGGCTCGTCGTCGACGAGCAGGATCGATCCTCGCGTCACGCGGATGCCTCCGCTTGCCGGGGGCCGGTCGGGCAGCTCGATGCGGACGACCGTGCCGGCGTCCACGCCGGCTGTCGATGGTGATCGCTGCCGCCCAGCCCCTCGATGATATTGCGCGCGATGGCCAGGCCGAGCCCGGAGCCGGTGCGGCGGGTCGTGAAGAACGGCTCGAAGATCGCGGCGAGGTCCTCGCGCGGCGATGCCCGGCCCTCGGTCGCTGCACCTCGATCCGCCAGCGGCCGTCGCCGCGCACCCGCCGGGCCCTCGGATCGAGCGGCGCGGGCCCGCCGGCTGTCGCGTCGCGCCGACCGACTGCATGGCCTGCTGGGCGTTCGCCAGCACGTTGACGAGCACCGCGCGCACCCGCTCGGCGTCCGTCACGATCGGCGCCGTGGCCTCGGCTGGTGTCGACGGCGGATCGGCACGCCTTCCGGGCCCGGCCTGCGCGGCCTGGGCCGCGTCGCGGCAGATCTCCAGCAGGTCGGCCGGCGCGAGCTCGAAGCGGATCGGACGGGCGAAGTCGAGCACGTCGGTGACGACGTGGTTGAGTCGTTGGACTTCCTCGTCGATGTTCGCCGCGACCGCGACCACATCTGGCGACGCGTGCCGGCGCAGGTTGCGCACCGCGCTCTTGATGATCATCAGCGGGTTGCGGATTTCGTGCGCGACGACGGTGGACAGCCGGCCGAGCGAGGACAGCCGCTCGCGCTGCGCCGCCTCGCGCTGAAAGCGATCGAGCGCGCCCGTCAGCTGCCGGAACGTGGCCGCCAGAGCGCGCGCGTCTTCGTCGTCCCACGCGCCCCCGGGCGGCACCGTGCGCGCCAGGTCGCCCGTGGCCGCCATCTCGCTCATGGTCGCCGTGAGCGCGCGCACGGGACGCGTGACGGTCCGGGCAATCGCATACGCGACCAGCGTGGCCAGCAGCACGGCCAGGACGCCGGTCACCACGATCTGCCAGTGCAGACGCGGCAGGAAGTCCAGCCGCTGCGTCCGGGACCGCAAGACCAGCGCGACCGGCTCTTCGCCGCTGCTCGCCGCTTCCGAGCGGCTGCACACGGCCGACGTAGTCGCTCGTCGCCGAGCTGGCGGTCGAACTCGCCGGTCGGCCGGCCCGGCGTGAGCAGGCCCGCCGTCTTCTCGGGATCGAGCGTCGACGCCACGATGCGGTCGCCGGCGACGATCACGATGTCGCTGTCGGTGACCGCCTTGATGCCGGCCGCGAACTGCTTGTCCAGGCCGAAGCCGACACGAGGAGGCTGCCGGATCGGGATCCAGCGGCAGCGCCACGGCGTGGATGACGCCGCCGGGCACGACGCAGAACGTGGTGCCGTCGGGACTCCGGCGGCACGCGCTGGCGATCTCCTCGATGTCGCCCGCCTGCGGGCGAATGCGGCCGGCGTTGGCCAGCACGCGATCGCTGCTGCCAAGCACGACGAACAGGTCCGCGAGGATCTTCTTCTGGTAGTCCTCCGCGATCGGCTGGACCGTCGGCGGATCGTCGAGCGCGGCGGCGTTGCTGAGCTTGGGCAGGTCGGCGATCAGCGACCCCTTCGCGGCGAAATCCGCGAATTGCCGCTGGCTGAGCTCGATCGACGAGCGAGGCGGATTCCGCGAGGCCGTCCCGAAGGTCGTGCTCGGCCTGGTCGCGTGACGGTCGTGTTGACGCGGTAGACGGCGGCACCGATCGCCATCACGACGACCAGCGCACTCGCCAGGAAGATGCGGTTGGTGAGCGAGGACAGGAGGCTCATGCCGGTCAGCGCGCCACGCGGAAATCGGCCTCGGCGATCTGGCCGTCGCTCACGGTCACGTTGCGCGGGTCGGCGCGGCCCAGCTCGCTCCAGACCAGCAGCGTGTAGGTGCCCGGCGGCACCCCGCCGATCGTGTATCGGCCGTCATCGTCGGTCACGGCGAAGAACGGATGACTGAAGACGAGGATGTACCCGCTCATGTGCGAGTGGATGTCGCACGAAGACGGGCACGATGCCCGGCGTGTCGAATTTCCGGACCGCCCGTGTGGCCCGGCGGGTATCGTCCGAGGTCGAACGCGTTGCCGCGCGCCAGCGAGAAGACGTTGTGGAACGTCGTGTCGCTGTTGGGGAAGTCGACGATCGTGCCGACGGTGATCGCCAGCAGATGCGGAACGAACTGCTCGTTGCGCTGATCCATGCGCACGCGTCCGGTCCGGAGCTGCGTCGAAGGCCTGGCGCGGCGCCGACTCCAGGTACGCGACGCAGCGCCGGCGATCGATCGGATCCATGGCAGGCGCGGCGAGATCGGCGATAGTTGGACGCCCGCCGGCGCGCGGCACGCTCGCGATCTGAACGCGACCGCGAATCGTGCCCGTCCCGCGCCTGCGGCGACGGGCGCGCGGCCAGCGCGAGGCCGGACGTCGCGGCGACGAGCAGGAGCAGCGGGGCGCGCATCAGAACCATATGGACGCGAGCAGGGCGGGGTAGCCGCGCTCGCTGCACGTGGCCGCCGTCGCGCCAGTTCTACTGATAGCCGCCGCGCACCTCGATATTGCGGCGCACCCGGAAGCCGAGCACGCCCTCGACCCGGTCTGACCGGCGCCTCCCAGGACGTGGGCAGGCCGCCGTTGAGTGTGCCGCGAATCTCGCTGAATCCCAGATGCTCGACGCGAGCCGACACCTGCCAGCGCGGATGGAACCGATAGCGCCCCTCCACGAAGCCGGACGAGGTCCCGAGCGGCCGCAGGATCGCGGCGTCGCCGACGAACGGCAGGTCGAAGACCGCGTGCACCCACTCCGCCGCGGAGCAGCCAGTGGCCGACGCCCGCACTCGACGTCGACGCCGACGAGGGTCTGCGCTGTTGTGGTGCCGCAGATCCGGCAGGAACCAGCTCATCGCGCTGCGGTCGATCCACGCGCCGCGCGCCGCCGAGACACCCACGCGTAAGCCGCCAGGCAGACGGCACGGCCGCACGGCCCGACCACTCGCAGCCCGTCGTTGGTATCGCGCACGACGGGGCGCCGGCGGGCGATCCCGAGCGTGACCGCGCCCGCCAGATCGAACACGCCCGTTCGCCACGTGCGCCTCGACGCCCGTGTCCCAGCGGAAGGACGAGACGACGCGGCACGCCCGGTGCCAGCGTCCTGCGAGCCGATCGGAAAGCTGGGCTGCCAGCCCCGGCCGCGCATCGCAGCAGGTCGTCGACGTTGGCGGGCAGCGCGTCCGGCCGCAGGGACGTCAGGTACTGATAGGCGAGCGGCGAGCCGATGACGGCGTTGTCGCGGCCGTAGGCGCGGCGGGCGAACGCGCCGATGACCGGCGGAATCCGCCCGACCTGGACGTCGAAGTCGCGGCCGGCCAAGGGCTGCCAGCGCAGGTACAGCGCCGGAGACCTGGACGCCGTCGCCGTTCTCGGTCCGCAGCTCGCCGAGCACGCGACAGCGCGTCGGGCAAGCGCCACTCGCCGAGCAGCCGCAGGCGGGCCACCCGCAAGGCGTTGTGTTCGTAGTCGGTGTAGTTGAAGAACGCCGTGTCGTCGCGTCGGTCCGGCGACCACGGTGACGTCGCCCCCGACAGGTGACGCGGCCGCCCGCGGAGACGTAGGCGGTCGGGCGGCCTGCGCCGCGCGCGGGCGTCGGCCGCGATCCGCCGGCCAGGAGCGCGGCACGACCGCCAGCGCGGACGCGGATCCTGCGGCGGCGCGGCATCCGCTGGATCTTACCTCCGCGCCCGGCACCGGCCTGTTGAATGACCGGGGCTGGCATGTAAGAATGCCTGTTCGACCGATCGGCGTGCGACGCGCGGCTGGCACGCACCGTGCCGACTCGCGGAATGCGCGTCCGCGGCCACCCGGCGGCAGGCGGACCGGCCGACTTCGGAGGAGAGAATGGCCTACGTCATCACCGAGCCCTGCATTGGCACCAAGGACACCGCCTGCGTGGACGTCTGTCCGGTGGACTGCATCCATCCGCGCAAGGACGAGCCGGCGTTCGAGGCGGCCAAGATGCTGAACATCCACCCGGACGAGTGCATCGACTGCGGCGCCTGCGTGCCGGCGTGCCCGGTCGAGGCCATCTTCGCGCTCGACGAAGTGCCCGGACAAGTGGAAGGACTACATCCAGGTCAACGCGGCGTTCTTCAAGAAGTAGGACGTGCCGGGAGCGCAGCGTCGTGGAGTCCCGCTACCTCGACTTCGATCGCGCGGCGTGGGCGCGGCTGCGCGCCGCGACGCCGCTGACGCTCGGCGAAGCCGATCTCGCCGAGCTGCAGGGCCTCAACGAGCGCGTCTCGCTCGCGCGAGGTCGAGGCGATCTACCTGCCGGTGTCGCGCCTGCTGAACCTGCACGTCGCCGCGACGCAGACGCTCGCACAAGGCCACCGACACGTTTCTCGGCACGCTGCCGACGCCGACGCCGTACGTCATCGGCGTCGCCGGCAGCGTCGCGGTGGGCAAGAGCACGTTCGCGCGCATCCTGCGCGCGCTGCTCGCGCGCTGGCCGGCGCATCCGCGCGTCGATCTGGTCACGACCGACGGGTTCCTGCTACCCGAACCGCGTGCTCGAGGCGCGCGGCCTGCTGCAGCGCAAGGGCTTTCCCGAGAGCTACGACGTCCGGCGGCTCGTGCAGTTCATGGCCGACGTCAAAGCCGGCCGGGCCGGCGTCCGCGCGCCCGTCTACTCGCACCAGGCGTACGACATCGTCCCCGGCGAGTTCCAGGTCGTCGATCGGCCGGACATCGTGATCGTCGAGGGCCTGAACGTGCTGCAGACGGGCGACGGCCAGCGCGGGGCCGTCCGGCGCGGCGTGTTCGTGTCGGACTTCTTCGATTTCTCGATCTACATCGACGCCGAGGAGCGCGACATCGAGGCGTGGTACGTCGCGCGCTTCCTGACGCTGCGCGAGACGGTGTTCCGCGATCCGACGTCGTACTTCCACCGCTACGCGGCGCTCGACGACGCGGAGGCCGTGGAGACGGCGCGCGAGATCTGGCGGACGATCAACGGCGTCAACCTGCGCGAGAACATCCGTCCCACGCGCGAGCGCGCGCGGCTCGTGCTCGAGAAAGGCGCGGATCACGCGGTCCGGCGGGTGCGGCTGCGGACGGTTCTGAGCGTCGGCCGTCGGCTACGACACGCCGAGGGTCTCTTGGCGGCCAGACGCGCGGCCCGGCGCGCTTCGGCCTCGCGCGCGGTCTGGCGCTCGGCGTCGGTTTCGAGCAGCAGCGGCGGCACCGGGCACGCGGCCGCGCCGGTCGCGATCCATCGCGACGAACGTCAGATACGCGCGGCTCGTCAGCTGCCGCTCGCCCGTCAGCGTCTCTTCCGAGAACACCTCGACTTCCACTTCGAGCGACGTCGTGAACGCGGCCGTCACCGGTCGCGCGCAGGATGATGAGGTCGCCGACCTTGATCGGGTGCAGGAACTGCAGGCCGTCGACCGCGGCGGTGACGAGCAGGCTGCGCGTGTGCCGATGGCAGGCGATGGCGCCGGCGATGTCGATCAGGTGCATCACCGTGCCGCCGAGGATGAACCCCAGCGGGTTCGCGTCGTTCGGCAGCACGACCTGCACCATTTCGGTGAAGGACGCGGACGGGGGCTTCGCAATCATCTGTTGATTGTCGATCGAACGATCGGCGATCGCAATTGCGCGACTGGGCGACTGGGCGACTGGGCGACTGGGCGACTGGGTGACGGGTGACGGATGATGGGGGATGGGAATCGGCGAGTGGGTGAGTGGGTGATGGGTAGTGGGTAAGCCGATCGACGATCGGCGAATCGCCCAATCGAGTCACCCAATCACCAATCGCCGATCCAATCGCCAATCATCAATCGCCGATCGCCAATCGCCAGTGTCGTTAGAAGTCGTACCCGATCCAGAAGGCTGAACTTCATCTTCCGGAACGCCGAGCTGGCCGCCGCCGACGGCGAAGAGGGCGTCTTCCCACTGCTTGTTGAACAGCGTCTTCCACGAGCAGTCGAAGTGCATCGGGAAGCCGAGCAGGAAGCTCTCGAGGCCGATGCCGTAGGACGCGCGGCCGTCCACGAGGCGGAAGCCGGAGATCGTCACCGGGTCGCCATAGACCGGCGCAGGTTGCCGACCGCGTCGATCACCTGGTAGCCGATGATCGGCCGTGTAGGTGGTCGTGCCGTTGCTGGCGAAGCGTGAACGGCTGGCCGTTGAAGCCGCGCGCCGCCGAGGTCGAAGAAGAAGCACGCCGCGCAGGCCGCCGAGCACGCCGAACGGCGTCAGCATGGCCTCGATCGATCGGGAAGCGCAGCTCGGCGTTGGCGAAGAAGCCTTCTGGCCGAGGAACTCGAGGTACTCGTACCCGCGCATCTCCGAGTTGCCGCCGAAGTACAGGAAGTCCGGGATTCGCCGCCGACGCTCTTGAGGCCGCGCAGGCGGAGCGGCGAGCACGCCGTTGGCCGCCAGGCGGATGTAGTAGCGCACGTCGCCGTCGAGCGTCTGCCGCGACAGCCAGCGAATCGGCCGAAGTGCGGCGAGGCGTTGTAGGCCAGCCGCATCGTGCTGCCCGACGACCGGGCCCGTACTCGCGGAAGATCGTGGTCTCCTGGACGAACGAGACGCCGAGCGGCAGCATGTTGCCGTTGCGGAAGAGCGGCTGCCCGTACTGATCCGTCTGGTACTGCATCGGCGAGCGCCTGCAGCGAGTCGGTTCGGTGTAGCGCTCGGAGAGGTGGATGTAGCCCGCCGAACAGCTCGACGCGGCGGTACCGGTTGAACGGATAGATCACGAAGGCCGTGCCGCCGCGCTGGCTCTGACCGGCCTGCGCGAGGTTGCGGTCGATGTACGGCGCGAGCGACGGGTCGTAGAGCGCGCCCGCGTTCTGGCCGTAGTAGAACGTCGTCCTGCGAGAAGCCCTGCAGCGCGTACTGCAGCCGCCGCTCGATGTTCGCGTAGGTGAACGCGGTCGTGCGGTACTGCGACGACCGACTGGGCGAAGAAGCTCATCTGCTTGTCGCCGAGCACGTCGGCGAACGTCAGCTCGCGTGTTGCCGTAGAAGTTGCCGCTGCTCGTGACGCCGAGGTTGACCGGCGGCCGGCCGGCCAGCGTCATCTTCTCGAACGCGCCCTTCTTGTGGATGTTGTCGCGCATCAGCGTGTGGCTGATCGGCGGCGGGAAGTCGATGACCGGGCCCGGCGCGCCGAAGTCGCTCGACGCCGACGGTCGCGATCGGCTTGTCGCCGACGATGTCGTGGATGCCGTTCTCGCCCTTGTAGTACGAGACGAACGCCACCTTCAGGCGCGGCGCTCTGGTGCAGCACGACCGGCGAGACGTTGCCCGTCGCCGTGTCGGTCCACTGCTTCAGCTCGCTGCGTGCGTGAGATCCAGCGTCCAGACGTTCGGGATGTCGCCGTTCTGCGCGACCTCGGGCGGCAGATCGGCACGTTCGGATCGGTCGCCGTCGACGTGAAGACGATCGTGTGGTCGTCGTAGAACTTCGCCGCCGTGTCGTCGTGCGTGCCGAACGTCAGCTGCTTCTTCTGGCCGGTCGCCAGGTCCAGCTGGAACAGCTTGTCGTTGCCGCTGACGCGCGCCGTGTACACGATCGTCTTGCCGTCGGGCGAGTAGGTCGGCGCGTAGTCGGCGAATGCGTCCTTCGTCAGGTTCTCGACCTTGCTGCGTCCCGAGGTCGACCGTGAAGATGTCGCCGACGCCGCTCTGCAGCGCCGAGAACGCGATCTTCGTGCCGTCCGGGCTGAACGCCGGCGACTCCGGGCTCGTCGACTGCCTTCAGCGTCGATCTCGCTGTTCGGTCTTGCCGCGTCACGACGTTCTGGACGATGAGCGTCTTGTCCTTCTCGGTGCGCACGAAGTAGGCGAGTCGGTCGCCGACCGGCGCCCACGCGATCCACGGCACGAGGTTGCCGCGCAGGCCGCCGGCCGTCGCGATGTACTCGAAGCCCGCGGTCCTTGTCGAAGCCCTTCGTCAGGTTGCGGATGACCTGGCCGTCCTCGCGCCGAGATCAGGATGATGTCCAGCTCCTGGTCGTGCCGGTTGCCGACGACCGCCGCCAGCATGTCGCCGGTCGGCGACGGCTCGATCGACAGCACCGACGACGTACGGCGTCTTGTCCGGGCCGCGGCGCGAGGTTGCGGCCGTAGTCGGCCGGCCGCTCCTTGTCGCGGAACGGCTTGAACCGCTCCTTCAGGTACCGGTCGAACTGCTCGTCGAAGTCCTCGGGCTTGAGCTTGAGCGCCTCTTCGTAGGCGCTCTCGCCGCCGCCGATGCGCGCTCTTGCGCAGCGAGAACAGGAACTGGCGCAGCCCTTCCTTGCCCCAGCTGCGACTCGATGAACTCGAACGCCGCGTGGCCGAGCGAATACGGCGTGCGACCGGAGAGCGGCTGGCTCTCGAGCTGGCTCATCCGCGGAACGTTGTCGGTGATCGCCGCGTCGCGCACCGCCATCAGATCCAGCGGGATTCCAGGCGCCGGCCATGTAGTCGGCCAGCCCTTCGTCCATCCAGAGCGGCAGCGAGCTGCATCAGCCCGAGCCCGCGCGGGATGATGTCGAACTCGAAGATGTGCGTCAGCTCGTGCGTGATCAGCTGGTAGAGCTGGTCGGACGGCTGGTCGATGGGCAGCACCATCCGGTTGCGCTCCGGCTCGGCGAACGCGAGCACGCCTTCCGGCATCTCGCCGCCGATGATGTTGTTCTCCTGGAACTCGCTCTCCGTCTTGAAGATGATGAGCGGGACCTTGCTCCGCCAGGTCGTGCTTCAGCTCGGCGCTGATGTGCTGGTAGGCGCTTTCCGCGTAAGACGCCACCCGCTCGAGATGCTGCTCGAGCGCAGGGTAGTAGTAGATTTCGAAGTGGTCCGTCTTGTAGATGTGCCAGTCGAATCGGTCGTAGCGCACCTGGTTCTTCCCGAAGTACGGCACGAACGGCGTCTGTCCCTCGGCGCGCGCCGGGACGACACCCGCCGTCGCAAAAGTCAGAGCGCCCAGGAGCAGAGGAGAAATGCGCAGCCAGCGCATCCGCATAGATATCACCTCGACTAGATCAAACCGAGCCAGAGGACCGTTCTCGCATCTTACACCCGGATTCGCGCTCGTTCCGGGGCACGCGCCGCCGCCGGGCCGCGGCGGCACGAAGGCACCACGAGTCGTGACAGCAAAGGTCGTGCCTCGACGCCGCGTCGAAAGCAGGCCCGCGATCGCGCGTTGCGTCGTGTCCCGGCGAGGACACTCCGCCCCCGTAAGATGTCGTGGCCGCTTCGGACAAGTGTAGTAATGTTGACCTGATGGATGCCCCCGGCCGCGCCACCTGGATGCGTCAGATCGTGCTCGCGACGATTGCCGCGGGCGCTATCGCCACCTGGCCGGGCGCGTGCCGCGCGCGCTCGACGCCCGGCGGCGCCGGCAGTACGCCGGCCACCAAGGTCAAGCTGGACTGGACGCTCAAGGACATGTCCGGCAAGGATGTCCATCTGGCCGACTATGCCGGCAAGCCCTTGATTCTCAATTTCTGGGCGACCTGGTGCGGGCCGTGCAAGGATGAGATTCCCGGCCTGGTTGAATTGACGAAGAAGTACCAGGATCGCGGCCTGACGGTCCTCGGCATTTCGATCGACGACTCGCCGGAAGATCTTCAGAAGTTCGCCGCGGCCTACTCGATGAACTACCCGGTACTCGTCGGCGCCGGTCACGACGACATGCTCGAGAATTTCGAGGCGACCTTCGCGGTGCCCGTGTCCTGGTTCATCAAGCCGGACGGCACCGTGTACCTCAGGTGGGAAGGCACGCAGACCCACGATTGGTTCGAACAGCAAGCCAAGGCGCTCTTCTGATGGCCCGTTCCCGCCGGCCGCCCGTCAATCCTCCGACCACCGCCCGCCTGGGCTGCGGCTGCATCGTCGCGTTCCGCGCCGGGGTGGAAGGCAGCCCCGTGACGGTCGTGGTGTCGCGCAAGGCGGAGGCGTGCCCCGTCTCGCTGCATGTCGGCGGGCTCCCCGTCTTCGATCATCGCGAGGCGCTGCGGCCCTCGACCCGCGTGCCGCCGCCGCCCCAGGCCGACATCGACGAAGGCTAGTCCCGCTGTACCGCTAGAACCGAATGAAGGCTAGAACCGAATCCTGACGTCCGCGACGAGCGGCAGGTGGTCGGACGCAACCATGGCCAGCCGCGTGCGCGGCAGCTCCACGCTCCGGACTTCGACGTCCCCAGAAAAATAGATGTGATCGAGGTGCAGGACCGGGAAGAAGCCCGGATACGTCCGGCGCCGCCTGAGGTGATGGGACAGGTCCACGCTCTGCAGGCTCTCCGCGAGCGCGCCGGACGCCAGCCCGCGCGACCACTCGTTGAAGTCGCCGAGCACGAGCTTGGGGCCCCCGCGGCGTGCATGGATCCACGACGCGAGTCGCGCCGCCTGGTACCGACGCTCCAGCAGCGCGGTGCCCAGATGCACGTTGTAGACGTGAACGAGCCGGCCGCCGCCGACGTCGATGCTGACGCGCTGGCTCGATCGCGGTTCGCAGGTCTTCCATGACAGGTCGTGCTGCTGGTGCTCTCGAATCGGATACCGACTCAGGAGGGCGTTTCCGAACTGGTGGCGACGCAGCTCGCGGGTGGGCGCCATGACCCAGCCCATCCCCAGGGCGGCGCCGAGCCGTTCGGCGTGGCCCGGACCGGAGAGTCCGGGCCCGATCACCTCCTGGAGCGCGACCACATCGGGGTCGATCGTCGCCAGCACGGCGGCAATCCGCTCCGGACGCACCCGCCGGTCCAGGCCGCGGCACCGGTGCACGTTGTAGGTCGCCACGCGCAGATCCACGGTGTCACGCGGCGGAGGCGACATGCCGGTATCATAATTGGCTAGGAAGCGCGAAAGGGGCGGGCGGTCATGTCCAAGCTGCGAACCGAATACGAGGTCACGTGCCCGTGCTGTCAGGCCACGCTCGTCATCGACGAGGGGCTCAAGCGGGTGGTCCGCCACGTGGAGCCCGAGCGCGCCGACAAGCCCAAGCTCGACGAGGCCCACCGGATTCTCGAGGAAGCGAAGGCGCGCCGGGAGTCCATCTTCGCCCAGGCCGTCGAATCAGAGCGCACGCGCGGAGACGCACTCTCGAAGCGATTCGAGGAAGCACTCAAGCAGGCGAAGGACGAGCCGATCACCAAGCCGTCGCGCGACTTTGATCTCGACTAGCAGGTGCCGGGTGCCACGTGCCGGGTGCCACGTGCTGGTGCCTGGTGTCGTGCCCCGTGCCGTGCTCGGTGCTTTACCCAGTGCCTAGTGTCCAGTGCCCAGTGCCCAGGGCCTGGTGTGATGCCCCGCGCCGTGCTCGGTGCTTTCCTAGTGCCTCGTGCCTCAGGGCCCAGCGCCCAGTGCCTGTCTCTCTGGCAGCGCCGTCCATGTCCGCTGGTCGTAATAGTCCGGCTGCCCGCCGGGATGGGCGCGCCGGAACGCGCGGTAGCGCGCGCGCAGCCGGCGGACGCGGGCGTCGGATCCGACGATGCGGTGGTGCGGGATGTTGAGCAGGTACCGCTCGACCTTCCACACGTTCTGCTCGGACAGTCGCCAGTCGTACGGATCGAGCGCGCGTAGATCGGCGACCGCGTAGCCTTTCAGCCGCCCGGTGAAGTCCACGAACGGATCGAAGTAGCTCCGCGCCAGCGCGCGCGGCGTGGCGAAGACGGGGCGGCGGCCGTGCAGGCCCAGGTCGCGCGACCGCGCAACGGCGCCCCAGCGTCCGCGCGCGCTGGTAGACGAAGATCACGTGATCGAGCTGGTCGATCGACTCCAGGCTCATGACGAGCGGCGGGTAGCCGTGCTGCTCGAGAATCACTGCCGCCGAGATCGCGGCCTCGAGACAATGCGCCGTGTGATGCCGCACCACGCCGCGAAACGACCGGAGTGTCGCCGGATCGGGCGGCGGCTCCGTGTTGTAGGGGAGAGCGTTGAGATAGCGCTGAACGGCCGCGGGGGTGCGGTGCCGCGCGATGACGCGCCGCTCGGCCGGCGTGAACGCCGGCGTCACTTCGCGACGGCGGCGCGCAGGTCGGCCAGCACCGTGTTCGGCGTCCAGTCGTTGCCCGTGTAGAAGTGCAGGATGCGTCCGTCGGCGTCGATCAGCGTCGTCCGCAGGCTGTGCGTGATCTGATTCGCGTTGTCCGGGCTGCGGACGACGTTGACGCCGAATTTGGCCGCGAGCCGGTCGACGGTCACGCGATCCGCCGTCGCAAACGTCCAGACGTTCGGATCCGCGTGCTTCTTCTTCGCGTGGTCGGCCAGAATCGCGGGCGTATCGTAGTCAGGGTCGAACGAGATCGACAGCAGCTTCACGTGGCCGGCCAGCGACGGGTCTTTGGCGATGTATCCCTGCAAAGCCGCGAAGTTCTGGTCCATCAGGGGGCAGAAGTTCGGCAGCGGGCAGCGCGTGTAGATGAACGTGATGAGCGTCAGCGAGCCGCGCCAATCGGCAAACGACCGCCGCGTGTCCGTCTGGTCGATCAGCGCGACGTCGGGGACGATCTCGCCGACGTCCAGCAGCCCGCTCGCCAGGCCCACTTCGTTCGCCGAGGGCAGCGGCGCCTCGCCGGCGTGCGTGATCGCGACGAGCTTCGGGCCGGCATCGCTCGTTTCGAGCGTGCCCGTGATGAGCTCGCCGGGCGTCCGCCCGTCCAGCAGCGCCTTCGACGCGACCAGGTAGGTCATCGTCATGGCGGGCATGTACCCGGGGATGTCTTCGTGTTTGATGGTCAGGGCCGGCTGATCGGTATTCACGGCGAGGACCTGGCCCTTGAGCTCGTAGCGCTTCGCCGTGCTCGACGGACCGCACGCGCCGGCCGCGGCCAGCGCGCACACCAGCGCAATCGTTCGGAGATTCACGTTCGCACCCACGTCCACGATTGGCCCGCCGGTGGCGGGGTCAGCTGACGATCCAGCCGTCTTTCAGCTCGATGACCCGCGACCCGTAGGACGCGTTGGTCTCCGAGTGCGTGACCTGCACGATGGTCGTGCCGCCTTCGTTCAGCTTCTTGAAGAGCTCCATGATCTCGCGGCCCTGGCTCGAGTGCAGGTTGCCCGTCGGCTCGTCCGCGAGAATGACCTTCGGATTGGCGATCACCGCGCGCGCCACGGCGACGAGCTGCTGCTGGCCGCCCGACAGCTGGTTGGGATACAGGTCCTTCTTGCCGACGATGCTGAAGCGGTCGAGGATGTCGCAGACCATGCTGTCCCGCTCGGACTTCTTGATGTCGCGGTACGACAGCGGCACGTCGAGGTTCTCGTACACGGTCAGATGGTCGAGCAGGTGATAGCTCTGGAAGACGAAGCCGATGTGCTGCTTGTGCAGCCGCGCGCGGTCCTTCGGGTCCGAGCCGGTGCACCGGCTGGCCCGCGAAGTAGTAGTCGCCGGTCCACGCGCTGTCGTGCATGCCGATGATGTGCAGCAGCGTGGACTTGCCGGCGCCCGACGGCCCCATGATCGACACGAACTCGCCGTCCTTGATGTCGAGCGTGATCCGGCGCAGCACCCACGTGCGGCTCGTGCCGTGCGCGTACGACTTCTCCATGTTGCGCAGCGAGACGAGTGCTTCGCCGCCGAGCGGCTCCGTCTCGGCTGGCATGGGCGACGACGAGCTTCGAGAAAACAACGCCATGGCGACTCCTTCGACGACTCTTCAATTGTATAGAAGTCGGGCCGGAAAACCTCCGCGCCGGTCAGGCCGCGCCCCCAGGCCGGGACTGTCCGAATCCGGAGGGCTGGTCCACGCGCCAGTCGCCGGGGCTGGCGCCATTCACCGAGGATCGGCCGCCGCTGGCCGGAACGGCCGGGATTTGCGGGCCGCGGCTGCGTATTCTCGGGGTGCAGGCGGAGGGCGAGATGACGCGCATGCAGGTCTGGCTGGTCGTGATTGGCGCCGCGGGCGTGCTGTCGAGCGCGCTGGCCGCGTGCCTGCTCTGGCTCCTGTTCCGGCATCCCGTGGAAGTCGCCTCGTTCGTCGGCCGGGGACTCTGACAGAATCGCGGGTCGGAAGGACACGCCATGAGCACCAGACAAGGCTCGCAGATCGCCACCGGAGTGCTGCTGATCGCGCTCGGCTTGATCTTCCTCGGCGAGCGCCAGAATTTCGTGCCAACGATCGACCTCGGCCGCCTCTGGCCGGTCCTGCTGATCGTGCTGGGTCTGGGGCGGTTTGCCGACGGCGGGTGGCAGCGTTCCGGGCTGTGGCTGGTCTTGATCGGCGTGCTGTTCCTGCTGAGCAACTACCACATCTTTCCGCTGCACGACTCCTGGCCCCTGTTCATTGTCGCCGGCGGGCTGTCGCTGGCGTTCGGCCGCAAATGCGACACGTCCGCGGAAAGGCCGCGCCCGTGACGCCCGACGCACGCGGCCCTTCGAGGATCACGCCCCAGGTCGTCGTCGGCCTGGGCATCGTGGTCATCGGTCTGCTGCTGACCGCCGACAATCTCGGTTGGGTGCGCACGGGCGATTTCATGGCGTACTGGCCGCTCGTGATCGTCGCGGGCGGTTGACGAAGGTGTTCAATTCGCAGACGACCGCCGGGCGCGTGACCGGCGCGGTGTTTGCGTTCGCGGGCGCGTGGTGGGTGCTCGACAACCTCGGGATCGTCCACGCCAGCGTCCTGGACTGGTGGCCGCTCGTCTTCGTGTTCATGCGGCGTGCGCGTGATCCTGCGCTCGCGGCCCAGGATGGCGCTCGATTCGCCGGCTGGCGCGGCAACCGACCAGTTCGTGCACGCCTTCGCGTTCTGGTCGGCGGTGCGTCGGCGGATTGTGTCGTCGGCCTTCAAGGGCGCCGACCTCACGGCCGTCATGGGCGGCGTCGAGCTGGACCTCCGGGGCGCCACGGCCGCCAACGGCGAGGCCGTGGTGGACGTCTTCGCGATGTGGGGCGGCATCGAAATCCGCGTGCCGCCCGACTGGAGCGTGTCGAATCAGGCGACCGCCATCATGGGCGGCGTCGAGGACAAGAGCACGGCGACGGCCGACGCCCGGCAGCGGCTGATCGTCCGCGGCTTCGTGCTCATGGGCGGCGTCGAGGTCAAGACGTAGGCGCCGCCGAGGCCACCGCAACCGCCTAGAATCTGTGTTCGTCATGGCATCGACGGTCGCCGAGCGTTGGCAGCTCCGGGCGCACGCGCTGGCATGGGTCGCCATGGGCGTCGTGCTGGGCGTGCTGGCCCATTGGCTCACCGGCGTCGCCTGGACATGGTCGATGCTGTTTGGCGTGCCCCTCGGCCTGGCGGCCACGCCGGTCTCGCTCTCGACGGCCTATCTGAGCCGGGCGATGCCGTTGCCGCGCACGCCGCCGGCGCGCGTGATCGTGTCGGCGCTGGCCGCGGCGCTCGTCACGGCCGTCGTCTGGGCGGCACTCGGGCGCGCGTGGTGGCAGTGGCTCGGGCGCTACCACCCGCCGATGCTGGCCGCGCCGCTCGAGTCGCTGACCGCGCTCATCGTCGGGATTGGCGCGCTGTCGTACCTGCTGGGCGTGACGGCGCAGTACCTGTCGCAGGCGTTCGAACACTCCGCTGAAGTGGCGCAGCGCGCGCTCGAGTCGCAGATCGGGCAGCGGGAGGCGGAGTTGCGCGCCCTGCGCGCGCAGATCGATCCGCACTTCCTCTTCAACAGCCTGAACTCGATCTCGGGCCTGATCGCGGCCGACCCGGCCAAGGCGCGGCGGATGTGCCAGATGCTCGGCGACTTTCTGCGCGACAGCCTCAGCCTGGGCGGCGCCGCGCGCATCCCGCTCGCGCGCGAGGTGGCGCTGGCCGAGCAGTACCTGCGCATCGAGCAGGTCCGCTTCGGCGAACGGCTGCGCGTCGAGACGTCGATGTCGGCCGACGGCGGCGCGACGATCGTGCCGCGCGCTGATTCTGCAGCCGCTCGTCGAGAACGCCGTCCGGCATGGCATTGCGACGCGGCTGGACGGCGGCGCGATTGAGATCGCCGCGCGACGGGCCGGCGATCGGGCGATCATTGTCGTGTCGAATCCGCGCGATCCCGACGCGTCGCGGCAAGGGCACGGGTCTCGGCCTGGATATCGTCCAGACGACGGCTGGCGGCCGCGTTTGGCGACGCGCGCCGCGCTGTCGATCGAAGCGGCGCCCGAGTCGTACCGAGTCGCGGTGTCGCTGCCCGTGGAGGAGCCGACCGCATGACCGACGACCGACGGCCGCTGCGTGTGGTGATCGTGGACGACGAGGAGCCGGCGCGAATGGCGCTGCGGCACGACCTCGCCGACGAGGGCGGCGTCGAGATCGTCGCCGAGTGCGCGAACGGCTTCGAGGCCGTGAAGGCGGTCAGCGAGCTGGCGCCGGACCTGCTGTTTCTCGACGTGCAGATGCCGAAGCTCGACGGGTTCGAGGTGCTCGATCTGGTCGGCCGCGACGTGCCGGTCGTCTTCGTCACGGCGTACGACGAGTTCGCGCTGCGCGCGTTCGACGTGCACGCGGTGGACTACCTGCTGAAGCCGTTCAGCCGCGAGCGGCTGCGGCGAGGCGCTCGCGACGGGCGCGCGCGCGGACGACGCCGCGTCCGGCGCCGGCCGCGCTGCGAGAGGCCGCCCGGCCCGCATCGGCGGCCGATCGAGCGCGTCGTGATTCGCGACGGCGCCAACGTGCACGTCGTGCCGGTGGAGAAGATCGACTACGTCGAAGCGCAGGACGACTACGTCGCGTTCCATACGGGCGGCCGGAGCGCTGCTGAAGGAGCAGACGCTCTCGGAGGTCGAGGCGCGGCTCGACCCGCGCCGGTTCGTCCGCATCCACCGGTCGTACCTCCTCAACCTCGACCGGCTGGCGCGAGTCGAGCTCTACGCCAAGGACAGCCGGATCGCGATTCTGACGGACGGGACCAAGCTGCCCCTCAGCCGGGCGGGCTACCAGCGCCTCCAACAGCTGCTTTGACGCGCCCGGCCGGCTGGCACGGTCTGTGGATCTCGAGGATCTACCGGCATGAACGAGGACGTCGCCTACCAGCTTCGCCGGATCGAGCACGGCGAGCCCCGCCAGATTCTCGAGGCCGCCAAGCGCCTCGAGTTGCTCAATCTGGACATCACGTCGGGGCTGTTGGCGCTGCTTGGCACCGCCGATAGGGCCGAGACGCGGGCGGCCGCCGCCTATGTGCTTGGTTTTGCGCGCAGTACCATCGCGCGCCCCGACCTCGAGGAGCGCGTGCGCGACCGCTGGGAGGAGCCCAACGTGCGGGGCCATGCGGCTGAAGCGCTCGGCTACATCGGCCATCCAGGATCGATTCCGTCCCTCGTCGATGCACTCGACGACGACCACGACTGCGTCCGCTACTGGTGCATCTTCGCCCTCGGGCAGATTGGCGCCCCGGAGGGCCTGGGCGTCCTCACCAGCCTGGTCGATCAACTCGGCGACGCGGAGTGTGACGGCCGCTCGCTCCGGCAGGAAGCGATTGACGCCCTTACCGAGATTCGACGGCGCCTGAACGATCGCGAGGAGCCTGCATGACGTCGAGGACCCTGCCACTGGCGCTCGGGCCCGCTCGCGGCGCCAGGTGGGTGTCTGCGCCCGCTGCAATCCTCGCCGCCGGCGTTCTGGCCGGTCCAGGCGATAGCCCGTGGCTTCGACTCTGGCCCTCGCTCGCCGTGCTCGCCGCGTGTGCGCTGCAGCTGTGGCGTCCGACGTGGCTGGGCTGGGCGCTGGCGTTCACCGCGTTCACGGCCTGCTCGTCTCTCGTCCTGAGCCATCCGGGCCCAAGCCCGTTCGCCGACTATCTCGCGTGCGCCGTGCTCGGCATCGGGCCGGGCGCGCTGCTGCTGCTGACTGGCCCTGCCCGCGCCGGGGGCTGACATGGACGACGCCGCCAAAGTCGCGGTCGTCACTGGCGCGTTCAGCTTCACCGGCAAGTACGTCACGAAGCTGCTGCTCGACCGCGGCTGGCGCGTGCGGACCCTGACGCGCCATCCGGATCGGCCCAATCCTTTCGGCGATCGCGTCGAGGCATATCCCTACAACTTCCATCGTCCGGACAAGCTGACGCACGCGATTCGCGGCGCGAGCGCGCTCGTCAACACCTACTGGGTGCGATTTGCGTACGGGCAGGCCACGTTCGCCAGTGCGATCGACCAGACGCGAGTGCTCGTCGACGCCGCGGTGGAGGCGGGCGTCCAGCGCCTCGTTCACGTCAGCATCGCCAATTCCTCGGCGGACTCGCCGTTGCCGTACTACGCCGGCAAGGCGGAGACCGAGCGGATCGTGGCGGCATCGGGACTGAGTTACGCGATCGTGCGCCCGACCGTCGTCTTCGGCGTCGGGGACATCCTGATCAACAACGTCGCGTGGTTCGTCCGGCGGTTTCCGCTGTTTGCGGTTCCCGGCGACGGACAATACCGATTGCGGCCGATTTACGTCGAAGACCTGGCGGCGCTGATCGTCGATCGGCTGTCCTCGGCCGAGAACAGCGTGACGGACGCAATTGGGCCGGAGGTGTACAGCTTCGACGGGCTGGTACAGCAGGTGGCAGGCGAAGTGGGGAAGCGGCCGGGCATGGTTCACGTGCCGGCGGCCGCGGCGTATCTGGCGACGAAGGTGACGGGATGGTTCGTCGGCGACGTGGTGCTGACCTGGGACGAATACCGGGGGTTGATGTCGAACCTGCTGATGGTGGAGGGCGAGGCGACGGGGACGACGCGGCTGAGCGCGTGGCTGGCGGACTACCGGCAGCGGGTCGGGTCGCGCTACGCGTCGGAGCTGGCGCGGCACTTCCGGGGGGCGACGGAGATCTAAGGGCCACTTGACAGCGTCCGGGCATTTAATTAACTATCCGGTTAGTTAATAAAGATGGCTCGCCCCCGCGCCCGTGCGGCCGCCCTCCCGACCCGCGATCGCCTCCTGACCGCCGCCACCGCCGAGTTTGCCGCCCGCGGGTTCGACGGGACCAAGGTCGAGCGCATTGCGACACGCGCCCGCCTCACCAAGGCCATGGTCTACTACCACTTCCGCAGCAAGGCGGAGCTGTACCAGACGATCCTGCTCGAGCAGTTCCGGCGCGTCTCCACCGCGGTCGCCGCGGTGCGCGACGCGGGGGGCTCGCCAGACGAGCAGCTTCGCGGGTTCGTTCACGCCGTCACCGAGCAACTGCTGGCCCAGGCGGAGTTTCCGTCGCTCTGGCTGCGCGAAGTCGCCGATGGTGGCCGGCATCTGTCGCCGAACGTGGTTTCACACATGCGCCGGATCATCGAGATCCTCGGTGTGATCATGGCGGAAGGGCGGGCAGTCGGCGCGTTCACCACCGCGAATCCTTTCGTCGTGCAGGTGTGCCTGGTGGCGCCGTTGCTGTTCTTCTCGGCAGCCACTCCCGTGCGCGAGCGCTTCCGCGGTCTCGTCCCCAGATCGGTCACCGAGGCGCAGCGCCAGGAGATGGCTGCTCACGTGCTCAACGCGACGCTCGCCGCCGTCAGCCTGTCCGGTGGCACGCCCCCTCTTCGCGCCGTTTCGCCAAGGAGACACACGTCATGACTCGCACCCTCGCGGTCCTCGTTGGCGCCGCGCTCGTCCTCGTCGCCGGCTGCCGCGGGGAGCAGGCCGCCGGTCCGCCGACGGCCAGCGGCTACGTCGAAGCCACCGAGATCAAGGTGGCTTCGAAGGTGCCCGGCCGGGTCGCCGACGTGCGCGTGGTCGAAGGCGCGCGCGTCGACCGGCGAATCAGGTGGTCGTCACGCTGGAGACGACGGACACCGACTCTGGCGATGGCGCGCGCGCAGGCCGAGCGCGCGCAGGCCCAGGCGCAGCTGCGGCTGCTGCAGGCCGGCAGCCGGCCCGAGGACATCCAGCAGGCCGAAGCCCAGGTGGCCGCGGCAACGCTCCGACAAGCACGCGGCCGAGGCGGAACTGGCCGCCGCGCGCGGACGAAACGCGCTTCGAGCAGCTCGTTCGCGAACCGCGCCGGCGCGACAAGCAGCGCGACGACGCGGTCGCGCGCCGGGAACTGGCCGAAGCGCGGGTCACAGGCGGCCGACGACCGCGTGCGCGGCGCGTCGAGGCGACGCTGGCGCGGCTGAAGGCCGGCGCGCGGCCCGAGGAAATCGACGCCGCCCGCGCGCACGTGGCGGCCGTGCGATGCGCAGATCGCCACGCTCGAGCACGACCGCGCGGAAGCCACGGTCATCGCGCCGCAGCGCGGCATCGTCACGTCCCGGCTGGTCGAGCCGGGCGAGCTGGTCGCCGTGGGCACGCCGCTCATCGTCATCGTCGATCTCGACCACGCCTGGGCGAACGCCTACGTCGAAGAGCCGCTCGTGCCGACGCTGCGCATCGACGAGCCGGCGACGGTCGTGACCGACGCCGGCGACCGTCTCGCCGGCCGGATCGCCTTCATCTCGCCGCGCGCGGAGTTCACGCCGCGCAACGTGCAGACGGCGGCCGAGCGCGCCAAGCTCGTGTATCGCGTCAAGGTGACGGTGGACAATCGCAGGGCATGCTCAAGCCCGGCATGCCGGTCGAGGTCGAGTTCGGCGTGGCGCCAGCACGGCTGGAGGCCGAGCCGTGACGTCCGCGCCGGCACGTGCCGTCGAGTTCGTCGCGCGTCCGCAAGTCGCTTTGGCGCCACCGTGGCCGTCAACGACCTCACGCTGGACATCGGTCGCGGCGAGATGTTCGGCGTCATCGGTCCGGACGGCGCGGGCAAGACGACGACCCTCCGCCTGATCTGCGGGCTGCTCAAGCCGGACGCCGGGCACGGTGCGCGTGCTCGGCGCGGATCCCGTCTCGCGCGCGGCGCGCCGCGACGGCGGCGATCGGCTACCTGTCGCAGCGCTTCAGCCTGTACGGCGATCTGTCGATCGACGAGAACATCGCGTTCTTCGCCGCGCATCCACGGCGTCACGGATTTCGACGGCCCGCCGCACGCGGCTGCTCGAGCTCACGGGCCTGCGGCCTTCCGCGATCGCGTCTGGCCGATCGGCTGTCCGGCGGCATGAAGCAGAAGCTGGCGCTCGCCTGCACGCTCGTGCACGAGCCGCCGATGCTCGTCCTCGACGAGCCGACGACCGGCGTCGATCCGGTGTCGCGCCGCGAGTTCTGGAAGCTGCTGGCCGAGTTCCTGGCGCAGGGCCTGACGATCGTCATGGCCACGCCCTATCTCGACGAGGCCGAACGCTGTGCGCGCGTGGCGCTGCTCAGCGAGGGCCGGCTGCTCGCGCTTGACGAGCCGGCGCGGCTGGCGGCGGCGATGACCGGCACGATCGCTCGAGATCGTCGCGACGCCGCCGCGACAGGCCCTGCAGGTCCTGCGCGAGCGGCTCGGCGGCGAGCGCGTGCAGCTGTTCGGCGATCGGCTCCATGTCCGCGTGGACCGCGAGGCGGACGGCGCGGCGCTGCTCGCGGACCTGGAGCGGGCCGGCGCTGCACGGCGAGCGCCTCCGGACGATCGTGCCCACGCTCGAGGACGTGTTCATCGAGCGTGCTGGCGGAATCGCGAAGCGCCGGCCGCGCCCCCGAGACGACCGGGTCGGCGGCTCGGCCATGACGCGAGGGAGAGCAACCATGCGCGCGAGGCCTGTCCTGCTGTTCGTCCGACGTGCGCCGCGGCGCTGCCGCGGCCGGCGTCGGCCCAGACGACGCTCTCGCTCACGCTCGACGAGGCGATCGCGCGAGGCGTCGGCCACGCCCCGCGTCTGAGCGAGGCGCGAGTCGCGTGACGCCGCCGCGGCTGACGCCGTGTCGTCCAAAGCCGCGCTCGGCCGGCCGACCGTCTCCGGATCGGCCGGCTACCTGCGCACCAATCACGTGCCGCCGTTCGGCGTGTCTTCGCCGACGGCGCGTTCAACGTGATCTTCCCGGACATTCCCAACAACTACCGGTTGCGCGCGGAAGTCGACGTGCCGCTCTACACGGCCGGCCGCGTGGACGCGCTGGTGGAATCGGCGCGGGCCGACGAACAGGCGACCGCCGCTGACCTTCGCGCCGGCGAGCAGGACGTGCGCCTGGATGTCACGCGCGCGTATTGGGGCCTGGTGACGGCGCGCGAAAGCGTCAAGGTGCTCGAGCAGGCGCTCGATCGCGAGGATGCCTGGGTGCGCGACGTGCGCGCGCGCGTGGACGCCGGCGTGCTGCCGCCGAACGACCTGCTGTCCGCGCAGGCACAGCGCGCGCGGGAATCCGTCCAGCTCATCCAGCGCCGCCAATGACGCCGCGGTCGCGCGAGGTCGCGCTCGGCCGGCTGATCGGCGTCGGGCCGGACGCCACGATTGAGCCGACGTCGCCGGTCGATCAGACGCTGCCGGAGGTCGCCGATTTCGTCGGTCAGCCGCCCGCGGCGCTGGCCTCGACCGGCCGCGAGCAGCGCGGCGAGCGGCTCAGCGCTGCAGGCGCACCAGTCGAGCCTGCTGGCGAGCGCGAGCGCGGCCGCTGGCCGGCGACGCGGCCGACGATTGGCGCGCTCGCCGGCGTCCAGCCCGCCCGGCCGAACCAGCGCTTCGTGCCCAAGACGGACCAGTGGAAGACGCTCGTGGGATCTGGGCGTGAACGTGACGTGGCCGCTGTGGGACGGCGGGCGAGCCAAGGCCGACGCTGCAGCCGTCACCGCGCAGGCCGACGCGTTCGCTCATCGGATCGAACGACTTCGACGCGCGCCTCGCCGTCGAGATCCGGCAGCGCCTGCTCGACCTCGACGCCAGCCGCGCGGCGCTCGACGGCCTCGGACGAGGCGGTCGCCGCCGCCACCGAGGCGCACCGCGTCGTCGCCGAGCGCTTCAACGCCGGCGTGGCGACGAGCACCGACGTGCTCGACGCGCAGCTCGCGCTGCTGCAGGCCGAGCTCGAACGGACGCAGCTGATGGCCGCGCTGCGCGTCAACGAAGCGCGCCTCCTCCGCGCCGTCGGGAGCCTGCTGATGCCCGACGCCCCTGCCGTCATCCTGGTCGATCACCTGACGCGCCGCTTCGGCGAGTTTCGTCGCGGTCGACGATCTCTCGTTCGACGTGCGGCGCGGCGAGGTGTTCGGTTTTCTCGGCGCAACGGCGCCGGCAAGTCCACGACGATTCGCATGCTGTGCGGCCTGCTCAAGCCGACGCGCCGGCCGCGCGGACGTCGGCGGCCTCGACGTCGGCCGCGACCCCGAAGGCGTGAAGCGCCGCATCGGCTACATGTCGCAGCGCTTCTCGCTCTACGAACTGCTGACGGTCGACCAGAACATCACGTTCTACGGCGGGCTGTACGGGCTGTCGGCCGATCGGCTCGCGCGTGCGGCGGCAGTTCGTCCTCGACATGGCCGGCCTCGCCGGGCGCGAGCACGAGCTGGCGCGCAACCTCTCGGGCGGCTGGCGGCAGCGGCTGGCGCTCGGCTGCGCGCTGCTGCACGAGCCGCCGATCATCTTCCTCGACGAGCCGACCGGCGGCGTCGATCCCGTGTCGCGCCGCGACTTCTGGCGCCTCATCGACGACCTCTCCCAGCACGGGACGACCGTGCTCGTCACGACGCACTACCTCGACGAGGCCGAGCGCTGCGATCGCGTCGCCATCATCCACGCGGGCCGGCTCGCGGCGCTCGGCACGACGTCCGAGCTGAAGGCGCGCTTCGCCGACCGCCCGATCTTCGAGATTCGCGCGCAGCGATCCCGTGGGGGCGATGGCGACGCTCGACGCGCCTGCCCGCCGTCGAGAAGACGAGCCTGTTCGGCACGGCGGTGCACGCGGTCGGCCGGACGCGGCAGACGACCGGCGACGCCCTGGTCGCGGCCCTCCGGGGCGCCGGCCTGACGGTCACGTCCATCGGCACGGTCGTGCCGTCGCTCGAAGACGTCTTTCTCGACGTGGTCGATCGCCTGGCCGAGCGGGGGGCGGCATGAGACGCGCCTGGGCGGTCGCCGTGAAGGAGCTGCGGCAGATCGGCCGGGATCGGCGGACGTCGCTCGTGCTGCTGTTCCTGCCGGCGTTCTTCCTGTTCCTCTACGGCTACGCGCTCAACTTCGACATCCGCCACGTGGCGCTCGCGGTCGAGGACCGGGACAACTCGTCGGAGAGCCGCCAGCTGGTGGCCAGCTTCGTGCGCTCCACCTATTTCGACAACGTCGCGACCGTGCAATCCGACGAGGAGATCAACCGCTTGATCGACCTGGGTCGCGTACGCGCCGTGCTCGTCATCCCCGAAGACTTCTCGCGCCGCCTGCGCGACGGCGACGTCGCGATCGTGCAGGTCATCCTCAACGGCGACAACGCGAAGACGGCGACGACCGTGCTCGGCTACGCCAACGCGGTGCTGCTCGAAGCGTCGGCGACGTTCGGCGCCCGCGGGCATGGGCCCATCGTCACCGTCGAGTCCCGCGTCTGGTACAACCCGGAGCTGCGCAGCACGCTGTTTCTCGTGCCCGGGCTCATCGCCTACATCTCGATGATCACCGCGGTCGTCTCGACGGCGCTGTCGATCGTGCGGGAAAAGGAGACGGGCACGATGGAGCAGGTGCGGATGGCGCCCATCTCGACGCCCGCCTTCGTCGTCGGCAAAACGCTGCCGTACCTGACTGCTCTCGCAGGTGTCCGGGCTACTCGTCATCGTGGCGTCCATGGTGCTGTTCGGCCTGCCGATGCGGGGCAGCTGGATCGACTCTGTCGATCGTCCTGGCCGTCTTCCTCGTCGGCGCGCTCGGGACGGGGCTGCTCGTCTCGACGATGGCCGAGACCCAGCAGATCGCGTTGCAGGCGGCCATGCTCGTGGCGTTTCTGCCGACGTTCATCCTGTCGGGCTTCATCTTTCCGATCGCGAGCATGCCGGTCGTGCTGCAGTACATCACGACGGTCGTGCCGGCGCGGTACTTCCTGGTCGCCCTGCGAGGCGTCGTGCTGAAGGGCCTGAGTCTCGGCGCGCTCTGGCAGCCGCTCGCGGCCCTGGTTGTCTACGCGCTGGTGACGCTGGGGCTGTCCGCGGCGAGGCTGGCGCGGCGATGAGACGCATCCGCACGCTCATCTGGAAGGAGTTCCTGGAGCTGCGGCAGACGCCGCGGCTGCTTCGGCCTGGTGCTCGTGGCGCCGCTGCTGCAGCTGGCGCTGCTCGGCTATGCGGCGACGACCGACGTCGAGCACGTGCCGATCGTCGTCGTCGATGGCGACCGATCGCCGCGAGAGTCGCGCCCTGATCGAGCGGTTCGCCGCGTCGACGTACTTTTCGATCGTCAAGGAAGCCTTCAGTCCGGCCGCCGTGGACGACGAGCTCGCGCTCGGGCGCGCGTGGCTGGCGATCGTGATTCCCCACGGCCTGGGCGAGGCGCTGGCCGGTCATGGCGCCGACAGCCAGCGCGTCGTCCAGATGCTCGCGGACGGCACGGACGCGAATTCGTCGGGCGTCGCGCTGGCGTATGCGTCGGGCCTCGTCGGCGAGTTCAACATGAGCCTGCTGGCTGGGCGCGGCGTCCGGCCGGGCGCCATCGACGGGCGGGTCCGCGTGTGGTTCAACCCGGAGCTGGAGAGCCGTGACTTCATGGTGCCGGGCGTGCTGGCGCTGCTGCTGCTGGTGATCACGGCGAACCTGTCGTCGATGGCCATCGTCCGCGAGCGCGAAATCGGCACGCTCGAGCAGCTCAACGTGACGCCGCTCAGCCGCTGGGAGCTGATCCTCGGCAAGCTGCTGCCGTACGGGCTCATCGGCTTCATCGACGTGCTCCTGGTGCTGGCGGTCGCCGTGTATTGGTTCGAGGTGCCGCTGCGGGGCAGCGTGGCGCTGCTGCTTGCCGGCAGCCTCGTCTATCTGGTCTGCACGCTCGGCCTCGGGCTGTTCGTCTCGACGATCTCCTCGACGCAGCAGCAGGCCATGATGACGTCGACGTTCTTCTTCCTGGTGCCGATGATCTACCTGTCGGGCTTCATCTTTCCGATCGAGAACATGCCGCGCGTGATTCAGTGGGTGACGATGCTGATCCCGCTGCGGTACTTCCTGGTGATCGTGCGGGGCATCTTCCTGAAGGGCGTGGCCTTCGACGTCCTCTGGCCCCAGTTCGCGGCGCTCGCCGCCTGGGGCACTGTCGTGCTGTCGCTGGCGGCGTTCCGGTCGCAGAAACGAGCGTAGGTCATGCGGGTGCACGTCGGCACGTCCGGCTACAACTATCCGGAATGGCGCGGCACCTTCTACCCGGAAGGCTTCCCGGCCGGCGAAGATGTTCGCGTTCTATGCCGAGCGGTTCCGGACCGTGGAGATCAACTACACGTTCTACCGGATGCCGACGACGAAGATGACGGCCGGGTGGCGCGATCAGGCGCCGGAGGGGTTTACGTACACGCTGAAGGCTCCGCGGCGCATCACGCACGAGCAGAAGTTGAAGGACTGCGGCGACACCGCTCAAGTTCTTCTGCGAGGCCGCGCGCGGTCTCGGAGGCGCACCTGGCGACGCTCCTGTTTCAGCTGCCGCCGACGTTCAAGTGCGACCTGCCACGGCTGCAGGAATTCCTCGCACTGCTGCCGACGGACCTGCGGGCCGCGTTCGAGTTCCGCCACGATTCCTGGCTCACCGACGACGTCTATCGCTGCGCTCGACCGCCCGCCAGCGTCGCCCTGTGCATCGCGGACTTCGGCGACAAGACCACGCCCGTCCGCGCCGACGGCGCGGCACGGCTACTTCCGGCTGCGCGACGAGGGCTACACGCCTGCCGATCTCGACGAGTGGGCCGGACATCGTCGCGGCGCAGCAGACGGCCTGGGACGACGTGTTCGTGTACTTCAAGCACGAGGAGGAAGGGAAGGGGCCGGAGTTCGCGCGCGCGTTCCTCGGAACGCCTGGCCGGCTACGGCCTCACGCTGACAGGCACGCCGGCGAGAAACTCGACCGCCGTCGCCTCCGCCCAGTAGCCGTCGTCGTCCGTCGACGAGCTGGCGATGAACCCGCAGTGCCCGCCGTGCCGCTCGATGCGACCGCACGACGGCGCGGTTGTTCGCGAGCGCGGGGTCGTCGAATTGCGCGAGCGGGCACGAACGGATCGTCCTGCGCCGACACGATCAGCGCCGGAATCGCGATCCGATCGACGACGCGCATCGCGCTCGCGCGGTCGTAGTAGTCGCTGGCGCCGGCGAAGCCGTGGTGCGGCGCGGTGTAGACCTCGTCGAACTGCCGGATCGTCGCAGATGCGTGCGAGCGGCGCGAGATCGAACGTCCCGGGCCAGGCGGCGACCTTCCGCCGCATCCGCGCTTTCAGATGCCGGACGAAGTTCCACTGATACGGCAGGTTGACCTTGTCGTTCGATCGCCCGCACGCATCGCTCGAGATCGATCGTCGGGCTGACGGCGACGGCGGCGGCCATCGGCGAGGTCCGGATGGTCCGGCAGTTCGCCCGCAAGCTTCATCGCGAGGTTGCCGCCGAGCGAGTAGCCGACGACGCCGAACAGCCCCAGCCCGTCGCTCGCGACGAGCGCGCGGATCACCGCGCGCGGGATCGTCGGTGAGCCCCGAATGGTACAGGCCCGGGCGTGAGTGCCTCCGTGCCGCCGCAGTTGCGCTGGTTGAGCAGGACGGCATTCCAGCCGCGCCGGAAGGCTTTGTCGGCCAGGCCGCGCATGTAGTGGGCATCGCTCGAGCCCTCGAGGCCGTGCAGGGCGAGCAGCGTTGGCCGTCCCGCACGGCGAGGCTGCCAGTAGCAGTGCGCGAGCACCTGCGTGTCCGCGGCGATCTGGATGAGCCGGGCGTCTCGGCGGCGGGCAGGCCGGGAAACTCCCGCGGTCGCGCCCAGGCGAAGACGGTCATCACGTGGCCGTTCTCGAGCCAGCGCCGTGGGACGAACGACGGCGCGGTCACCTGCGGCAAGGCGGCGACGCTCATCGGAGGTCGTAGACCGCGAACTCGGCGTTTTCGTAGAGCACGGGCAAGTCCAGGCGACGGGTCTTGTGATCGACGAGCACGTCGAGATGATAACGGCTGGCCAGCGCGCGCACGCCAGCGGTGTCCAGGGTCTCGAAGTCCGCCAGCGCGGCCGTGCGGTCCTTTACGCGGAGGGCGACACTCCGATCGTACATCGCCATCGACGAGTCCTTGCCAGACTCGAGCAGGGTGTCCCGATGGGCGCCCACGCGAACGCTGACGCCGTACTTCCAGGCGTGCCCGGGGTCGGCGAGGACGAACCAGTCGGCCGGCTGCGATCGCAGCCACGTCAACGCGTCGGTCCACGTCGAGGTGGGCAGCGAGGCCTGGAAGAGCGAACGGTCGGCCTCCACGCGGAGCACGTAGGCGCCGCGCACGATGGCGAGCGTGGCCAGCACCGCGACGGCAACGCCGCGTGCGCGGCCGGCGGCCCGTCGGTCCACCAGCCACCACGCGAGGTACGCCATCGCGAAGTAGTCGGTGACCCAGAACACGCGGTTGACCTGCAGCTGCACGGCGATGGCCACGCGTGCCGCCGAGAAGGGGACCGAGAGCAGGAACAGCAGCACGAGTGCCAGCAGACCCGTGACGACTGCGCCCTCGGCCGGGCGTGCGACGCCGACCCGCCGGCGCGCCCGGTACACGAGCGCGATCACGATCGGGTAGGCAAGATTGAGCAGCCACGCATAGGCCGGCCACTCGGACGGAAACACGTAGTCCTTGTCGGCGAGGACGCTCAGCCAGTCAGCGTCCATGACGGTGAGACGTCCGGCGAGCGGTCCAGCCAGAGCGAGCACGCACGCACCCACAACGGCCACTGCCGCGGCCAGGGCCACGCCTTTCCGCCAAGCCGGACGCGCCGAGGCCAGCGCCACGGCCACGACGACCGAAAACCAGAGGCCCGTGGTCGGATGCATGACGCCGGACACGAGCGTCCAAGCGACGGCTGCGACGGCGCGCCCGCGGAGCAGGGCCGCACTTGCCGCCAGTCCGAAGACGAACGCCAGCATCCGCGGGTGCATGTAGCCTTCGATCGAGTTCGCGCCGGTCCTGGCGATGCGATGCCTCAGCGTCAGCAACACGAGAAAGGCGGCCGCGGCCCACCACGACAAGCCAAGCCGCCGCGCGATCAGCACCGACGCCGCGAACAGCCCGGCCATCGTGAGCGCGTACGTAACGAGAAAGATCGCCGGCAGGCCGGCACCGGTCAGGCCGGCGACGTCGCCCAGCAGGTGGACGGAGCCCAGGAATCGCGACTGGACCTCCAGCAGCCCGCTGTCACGCGGGAAGAGCGCGGGATTGGCGACGCGCGCGATCGCCGGCTCGTAGTAGGCCTGATCGGACACGCCAAATCGGTACCCGCCGGCATTGGCCGTCGCGACGATCGCAAAGGCGATCGCCGCCAGCGGCAGCCCGACCCGCGGCGTCACATTGTCTCGTCGGCCGAGGGGCCGTAGATGGGCGGCAAGGGCACGTTCTGCATGCGCAGGTAGATGGTCAGCTGGCCGCGATGGTGAATGACGTGGCTGAGCAGGAAGCTGCGAAACGCGGACGCCCGCGGGAGCGACATCACGGTCCTTCCACCCTGCGTCAGCGTCCACGGCGCCTGAAGATCGGCTTCGTTGCAGTTGATGAGCCCGCGCCGGACCTCCGTGACGTTGCGATCGAACAGCGCGAGGACCGCTGCCCGCGTCGCTTCGGTCGATGGCGGCTGGCCGTTGCCCTCGCGCAGGTCGTGCGTGTCATGGTCGAGGATTGCCGTGCCCCAGTGGGGCAGCTTCGCCAGGTGCGTGGCGAGATGGCCCAGCGAGAACGCGCGATCGTGCGGCTTCCAGTCGAAGGCGGCCTCCGGAATTCGCTCGAGGAGACGGCGCGTGATCGCCATCTCGTGATCGAACTCCGGGAGAAGCCAGTCCTTCAGCGTCATCGGTCCGCCGCGACGCTGGCTAGACGCCGCCTCCGCCGCCTCTGCCGCGCCCGAAGTTCACCTTGGGCACCGCCTTGGCATCGTCCGGCGCCTCGAAGTACGGGTACTCCTTGAATCCAAAGATCTTGGCGGTCATGTTGGCCGGGAACTTCCGTCGCGACGTGTTGTAGTCCTGGACGGCCTGGTTGTAGCGCATGCGCTCGGTGGCCAGGCGATTCTCGGTGCCGGCGAGCTCGTCCTGCAGGCGCATGAACTGCGCATCCGACTTGAGCTGAGGGTAGTTCTCGACGACGACGAGCAGCCGGGCGAGCGCGCTGGACTCCGCGTTGGCGGCGGCGATCTTGTCGGTCGGCGTCTGCGCGCCGGCCATCTTGGCGCGCGCGTCGGCGACCGACTGGAAGACGCTCTGCTCCTGCGCCGCGAAGCCCTTCACGGTCTCCACGAGATTCGGGATGAGGTCGTTGCGCCGCTGCAGCTGGTTCTCGACCTGGCTCCACTGCGCCTTGATCGCTTCTTCCTGCGTCGTGAACTTGTTGTACGAACAGCCGCTGCCGAGCGCGATCGCGCCCGCGAGCACGGCCAGACCCAGTACGCGCGTCCAACGTTGTCTCATGATCCTGCTCCTACGATGTCACTTGTACTGCGGGCGCGGGCGTCGCGCTACCAGCCGCCCGACGCGCCGCCGCCGCCGCTGCGGCCGCCGCCAAATCCGCCGAATCCGCCGCCGCCGAATCCGCCGCCGAATCCGCCCCCGAATCCGCCGCCGCCGCGATAGCCGCCGCCAAATCCGCCGAGGCCTCCCATCCAACCGCCCCACGGTCCGCGGCGACGGTACCCCGGCGGGCCGCGATCGGCGGGACATCAGAATGATGACGATGATCACGGTAATGATCAGGCCGAGCGGAATCCGCGGCGCGCTCCCTGACGGCGCGGCTGCCGGCGCCGCTGGCAAGTCCGGAACGGTCACGCCCCGGCCGTCGGCGATCCTGCGGATCACCCGCGTCGTGCCGGCGACCAGCCCCGCGCCGTAGCGGCCCGCCCGGAACTCCGGGAGCATCGCCTGCCGGATCGTGTCGCCGGCGAAGCCGTCGGTGATGAACTCCTCCAGACCGTAGCCAGGCTCGATCCGCACCCGGCGCTCGTTGACCGCGACCACGATCAGCACGCCGTTGTCCTTGCCCGCGCTGGCCGATGCCGGCGTGCTCGAACAGACGCGACGGCGTACTCCTCGATCGATCCGAACGGCGCGTACGACGGCACCGTCACGACCACCACCGCGTCCTTGGTCGTCGTCTCGAGCGCGCGAATCCGGCGATCGAGCTCGCGCGCGCTGTCCGCGTCGATGACGTGCGCGAGGTCGTTGACGGGGCCCGTGAGGGCCGGCAGGCTCTGCGCGAGGGCGGGGGCGCCCGCCAGCGCCAGACACACGACAATCAGGGCGGCAATCCTGCGGGTCACCGCGACCGCCACGAATCCACGAACGTCCAGAGACGCTCGGCGGCGGCCAGGTACTCGGGCAGCCGCTCCGCGACGTGACGCGCCGATTCCGGTGCCTCGTCCAGCGCGAGGATCGCCTTGATCAGATCCCCCGGAAGCCGAGAGCCGCTCGGTCGCGAATGTCAGCCAGTGCGTCGTCGTCGGTCGCGCGGGCGCCTTCGAGGCGCGCCACGTGCTTCAGCAGCTGACGCAGCGGGCCCGACGACTCCTCGACCAGCTCCGCGTGCCGATCGCGCATGACCGGCGGCGTCGAGCCAGCCCTGGCGCAGATGAATCAGCAGCCCGCTCGCCTGGACTTCGCAGGCCCGACGGAGATCGCTCGGGATCGATGGCGACGCCCGCGAACGGGTCGTCGCCGACAATGACGACGTGCGCGTCGAGCATGGCCGCGAATTCCAACGGGAAGGCGTCGAGCGATCGGCGGAACTCTTCGGGCGTCATCACGAGCGGCGGCGCCAGGCCGTCGCGCCGCCACGACTCCACCAGCGCCGCGCACGCGTCGAGATCCTCGGCCGCGATGCGATCGCGCAAATGCCATGCTGGCCGACGAGCCAAAGGCGACCAGCGCGACGAGCCGCTGACCGAAAATGCGGCGGAGATCCCCCGCCATCTGCTCGAACGCGTGCCGAGACGTCTTGGAGAGTTCCAGGGTCGCCATCGTCTTCGCATTGTACCGGGGCCTGCCACATGCGGGCCGCGCGCGGCGGGCCTCCGTGGGCGAGCCGTCGCTCCGACTAGAATAGCCGCGTGCGGTTGCGCGTTCTCAAAGTGGGCTGCTTCGGCGGCGGCACCGGTCTGCCCAGCCTGCTCGGCGGCCTCAAGCACAATCCCTGGGTCGACCTTCACGCCATCGTGACGATGTTCGACAGCGGCGGCTCGTCCGGCCAGCTGCGCGATGAGCTGGGCGTGCTGCCGCCCGGCGACGTGCTGAAATGCGCGCTCGCGCTCGCCAGAAACGAGCGCGAGGCGCGCGAGATCCTGCTCGCGCGGCTGCCGATGCTGGAACACGGCAGGCTGGCCGGCCACACCGGCGGCAACCTGCTGCTCTCGATGATGGAGCAGTACACCGGCGACTTCATGGCGGCGGTGGACGGCCTTCGCGCGCTGCTCGGCTGCCGGGGCCACGTCTGGCCGATCACCGTCGAGCGCGCGACGCTCTGCGCCGAGTACGCCGACGGATCGACGACGCGCGGCGAAGTCGAAGTGGACGCGGGACAGGCCGGCGGGCGGCCGATCGGCCGGCTGTGGCTCGATCCGCCGGTGGCGCTGCATCCGCGCGCGTGGCCGACGCCATCCGATCGCTCGACGCCGTGATCATCGGCCCCGGCAGCTTCTACACGAGCCTGCTGCCGATCTTCCTCGTGAACGGCGTGCGTGAGGCGCTCGCGGACATGCCAGGTCCCGTGATCTGCATCGCCAATCTGCTCACCGAAGGCCGGGGGATGGCGGGCTTCACGGCCGGCGCCGAGGCCGCGCGCCTGGCGGAGGCCATCGGCCGGCCGATCGACGTGCTCGTGTTCAACGTCAGCGCGCCGAGCGACGAGGTGCTCGAGCGCTACGCGCGCGAGCACAAATCGCCGCTGCCGCTCGGCAAGGTGCCGCCGAGCTGCCGGGTGGTCGAGGGATCGTTCTGGCGGCGGCCGATCGCGCGGCACGACCGCCCGCGGCTGCGCGCCGCCATCTGGGCCGTGCTCGCCGACCGGCTGCTGATGGGCTAGGGCGGTCCGCCCTTGTCACGACGCGCGGTCCACGTCGCGTCGCCGAGTCCTTCGATCGTCGCCTGTCCCTTCATCGACTGGGCGTCGGCGGCGACCTCGCCGCTGAAGTTCATTGTCACGTCCTGGCCTTCGGCGTTGAGCTGCACGGCAAACTGCAGCGCGCGCCCCTTGAGGGTGCCCTGCAGCGGGGAGGTGCCGTACCGGCCCGTGTAGGTGCCCGTGATCTTCTCGCCGTCCTGTTTCAGATCCAGCGCCGTCGTCGCTGGGCCAATCGACAGCTCGAGCGACATCGTCCACTTGCCGGTGAGGTCAGGAGCCTTTGGCGCCGGCGTCGGCGTCTGGGCTCGCGCGACCAACGCGCTCGCGAGCACAACCAACGCGATGACCGTGTGACGGGTGCGCATGGCTCAGCTCTTGGAGCGCGTGGCGTGCCACGGGATCTGGCCCTGACCGAAATCGAGCGTACCGGTGAGGGCGTCGTCCTTGAACGTTGCGCTGAAGGCGATGTTCATCGAGCCGTTCGGGGAGTCGAACGCGATCGAGAACGTCAGCTTGCTGTCGGCGAACTCGCCCTCGAGCGGGGCGGCGCCCTGGGGGCTCGTGATGGTCCCGGTGATCTTCTTGCCCTCGAGCTTCATCTCGAGCAGCGACTGCATCTGACCCTGGTCGGTTTCGATCGTCACATCCCACTTGCCGGCGACCGATCCAGCCGCCTTCTCCGGCGGCGCGGCGGGTTTGTCCTGGGCCTGCTGCGCGCGGGCCGGCAGCGAGGCGGCCAGGGCGACGGCCATGGCGACGAGCAGCGTCTTCTTCATGTTTACTCTCCCCCGAGCGACGCGGGCTTACGGCTTCCGCCTGGCGCGCGCCTTGGGTCGCGCGCTGCCCCTGGCCGGTCGCGTCGCACTCGCCGGCCTGGTTCGGGTCGAGCGCGCCGGCCGGACCTTCCGGCCGAGCCTGAGCGCCGCCGCCTTCTCGATGACCTCGCGAAGCATAGCATTGGCGACGCCCTCGGCCGGGCGATTCGTTCGCCAGACGGCCGGGTCGTCTTGGGCCAGGATTTCGTGGAAGTCCAGGTTGCTCTTGACGCTCAGCGGCGCGAAGGTCGCGATGTCGAGGTCGCCCGACCACTCGTCCCGGTGCTTGATGAGCAGCCAGCTCTTGCCCTGACCGCGTGATCCCCCGTAGCCACCGCGTGCGCACCAGCACCCACGAGCCCTTGAGCTTGTAGCCGTCCAGCGTGAACTTCAGGTCGCCCTTGGCCAGCGCCGCGTCCACGTCGTCGGTCTCGGGCGTCCACGTGCCGCGGTCCCACAGCATGACGATGCCGGCGCCGTAGCCTTCGGGGATCACGCCCTCGAACGAGCCGTACTCGACCGGATGATCTTCGACGTGCATGGCGAGCCGCTTGACCTTGGGGTCGAGCGACGGTCCTTTCGGCACGGCCCACGAGAGCAGCACCCCGTGGTGCTCGAGGCGGAAGTCGTAGTGGAGCTGAGCTCGCCAGGTGCTTCTGGACGCAGAAGAACCGCGTTGCGGCTTCTTCGAGCGCGGCCCTTGCCTTCGGCGCCCGTGGGCTCGGGCGACTTCGAGAAGTCGCGCTTGCGCCGGTATTCGTCGAGCGCCATGCGATCTCAGAGCGCGTCGCCGCCGAGCCGCGTGAGGGGTTTGCGGAAGACGAACATGACGACGCCGGCCGCGATGGGCAGGATCGCCGACGGCCGAGCAGCGTCGGCAGCGGCATCGACTCGTAGAACGACGCGGCCTGGCCGCCGAGGTAGTTGCCGACCGACGCGCCGAGGAACCACACGCCCATCATCAGGCCGACGACGCGCGCGGGCGCGAGCTTGGTCATCGAGCTCAGGCCGACCGGGCTGAGGCACAGCTCGCCGAGCGTGTGGATCAGGTAGACGAGAACAGCCAGATGACGCCGACCTTGACGCCAGTGCCGGCGATTTGCGCGCCCGGCACGAGCACGAGGAAGCCGAGGCCCACGCCGACCAGGCCGACGGCGAACTTGGCGGGGCTCGTCGGCTCGCGCGGCCCCAGCCTGACCCACAGCCACGCGAAGACCGGCGCGAGCATGAAGATGAACAGCGCGTTGAGCGACTGCAAGCAGCTGCTCGGGAACGACCAGCCGAAGATCGTGTTGTCCGTGCTGCGATCCGCGAAGAGATTGAGCGTCGACCCGGCCTGCTCGAAGACCGACCAGAAGAGCGCCGCGGCGACGAAGAAGACGACGATCAGCGATAAGCCGGCCGCGCTCCTCGCGCGTCCAGCTCGATCCCGAGGAACAGCCAGGCGAAGAACGCCGACGGTGATGGCGAGCAGCAGGTAGCCGTAGGCGCCGACGATCTGCTCGGCCGTGATCGGAAGCGAGCCGGTCGCCAGCCCGACGCCGAACGACGACGAGCACCAGCGCGGCGGCGCCAAGACCGAGCCAGGCGCGGCGACGGTACTGCGCGTCCGCGGCCGGAGTGCCGGCCGACGTCGGGTGCAGGCCCGCGGCGCCGAGCGCGCGTGCCGCCGAGCACGTACTGAATGAAGCCGAGCGTCATGCCGACGCCCGCGGCGCCGAAGCCCCAATGCCAGGCGGAGTTCGGATCGAGGCCCCAGCCGGTGAGCCGCGCTTTGAAGCTGTCGGTCTGCGCGAGATACCCGGTGACGAGCGGGCCGAGGAAGGCGCCGAGGTTGATGCCCATGTAGAAGATCGAGAACGCCGGCGTCGCGGCGGACGTCCTTCTGCGCGTACAGCTGGCCGACGATGACGCTGATGTTCGGCTTGAGGAGGCCGGTGCCGAGGACGATGAGCACGAGGCCGAGGTAGAAGGTCGCGGTCGTGGCGACCGCCAGCGAGAAGTGGCCGGACGCGATGAGGATGCCGCCGTAGAGCACCGCGCGCCGCTGGCCGAGCAGCCGGTCCGCGATCCAGCCGCCCGGCAGGCTCATCAGGTACACCATCGAGGTGTACATGCCGTAGATCGGCGCGGCGGTGGCGGCGTCGAGGCCCATGCCGCCGGCGGCGACGGCGCCGTCATGTAGAGGATGAGGAACCCGCGCATCCCGTAGTAGCGGAAGCGCTCCCACATCTCGGTGAAGAAGAGCGTGGAGAGGCCGCGCGGATGGCCGAAGAAGGCGCGGTCGACTTCGCGTCGCCGAGTCCGCGTTAGTCGTAAGCGGGGCAGTGGCCAAGTAACCTCCTTGAGCAGCAGCGCGACGGCCGGCCGGCGTGCGTGCCGGCGGCCGCGTCGATCGTCACCGTTGGTCGGGCACGTACCCGGGCGGCAGCGCCGCGCCTTCGCCGAAGAAGAACTCTTCCATGTGCTTCGCGATGAGCTCCTGCGCCTCCTTCTGGAAGGGCAGGAGCCGGTACTCGTTGAGAATCATCTTCATCCGCTCTTCCCACATCTCCCAGGCGTCGGCGGACACGTGCTCGTAGATGCGCTGACCGAGCGGACCGGGCCACGGCGGTGCGTCGAGCCCAGGCAGGTCCTGCTGCAGCTTGACGCAGTGCACGATGCGGGAGCCCGAACGTTCAACAGCGGCCATACGACAGTGTCTCCCCGCCCGCCGGCGGGCAGACGCACCAGCATCTTACTGCGATCGACTGGTCCGGAGGCCCGAACGCGCCAAAAACCCTGCCGGGTTCGATTCGGCCGTGGTATCTCTAGGTGGTGACGTCAACGCGGGCAGTCTGGCGTGCGTCGTGGCTGGCGCTGCTCGTGCTCGCCGGTCTGCCCGGGCTGGCCGGCGCGCAGTACTTCGGCCGCAACAAGGTTCAGTACCGCACGTTCGATTTCCAGGTCCTCACGACCGAACATTTCGACCTCGTACTACTACCCGGAGGAGCAGCAAGCCGCGACGCTGACGTCGCCGCTTGGCGGAGCGCTGGTACTCGCGGCTGTCGCAATTCTTCAATCATCAGCTGCGAAGCCGCCAGGCGGTGATTCTCTACGCCGCGCCGTCGCATTTCCGCCAGACCAACGTCATCGAAGGGCTGATCGGCGAAGGCACCGGCGGCGTCACCGAGGCGCTCAAGCGGCGCATCGTGCTGCCGGTCTCGGGCTCGCTCGCGGACACCGACCACGTGCTCGGCCACGAGCTGGTGCATGCGTTCCAGTTCGACATCACGGGCGAAGACCCGCACGAACGCGCCCGGCACGGCGCCGGGGATTCTGGCGTTCCCGCTCTGGTTCGTCGAAGGCATGGCGGAGTACCTGTCGCTCGGTCCGGTCGATGCGCAGACGGCGATGTGGCTGCGCGACGCCGCGCTGCGCGAGAAGCTGCCGAGCGTGCGCGACCTCGACAACCCGAAGTACTTTCCCTATCGCTGGGGCCACGCGTTCTGGGCGTACGTCGGCGCGAAATACGGCGATCGCGCCGTCGCCTCGCTCATTCGGTCGTCAGCCAACCCTCGCTTCGATCTGCCGGGTCTGATGCGACAGCTCGGCACGGACCCCGACGGCTTCGACGCCGAGTGGCACGCGGCGATCGCGGCGTCGGCACGCGAGGTCGCGGCCAATCGGCCGTCGATCGAAAGCACGCCGCGGCTGCTCGTCAACAAGACAACGGGCAGCGGCCGCTACAACATCGGCCCGCGTGTGAGTCCGGACGGACGACAGATCGCGTTCTTCTCGGAGCGCGATTTGTTCTCCATCGACCTCTTCATCGCCGACGCCGACAGCGGGCGCGTCCTGCACAAGCTGTCGAGCTCGGCCACCGACCCGCACTTCGACAGTCTCGAGTTCCTCGATTCGGCGGGGGCCTGGAGCCCGGACGGCCGGACGCTCGCCCTGACGGCCATCCGCGGGGGGCATCCGGTCCTCGCGCTCCTCGATCCGTCGTCGGGCAGCGTGCGGCGCGAAATCAACCTCCCGGGGCTCGACGATGCGATCAACCCGTCGTACTCGCCCGACGGCAGGACCGTCGTGCTGAGCGGCAATCATGGCGGGCTGATGGACCTGTACCAGCTGACGATCGCGACTGGAAAGATCGAGCAGCTGACGCAGGATCCCTTCGCGGATCTCGAGCCGACGTTCACACCAGACGGCCGCTCGATCATCTTCGTCACCGAGCGCTACAGCACGGACCTGGCCACGCTCGAGCCCGGACCGCTGCGGCTGGCGCGGCTCGATCTCGCCTCCCGCGCCGTGTCGCCGATTTCCGGGTTCCTGCACGGCAAGCACCTGAGCCCGCAGGTGTCCGCGGACGGCCGCACGCTGACGTTCATCGCGGAGCCCGACGGCGTCAGCAACCTCTATCGCATGTCGATCGACGGCGGGCCGATCGAGCAGGTGTCGTCGTTCCTCACCGGCGTCGCCGGCATCACCTCGTCCAGTCCGGCGCTGAGCGAAGCTGGCGCCGGCCGGCTCGCGTTCAGCGTCTTCGAGGACGACGGCCAGTCGATCTACGTGCTCGATCAGGCGGAGACGACCGGACTGGTGCCGCCGCCCGCGACCGGCCGCGCCGCCCTGCTGCCCGGCCGCACGACGACCGACGGCGAGGTCGCGCGGCTGCTCGGCGACTACGCGCACGGGCTGCCGCCGTTGTCGGTGACGCCCGCGTCCACGTCGTATCGGACGAAGCTGACGCTCGACGCGGTCGGGCAGCCCTCCGTGGGCTTCGGCGCCAGCTCGAACGGCGCCTACGTCGAGCGGCAGCGTGTCGTTCCTGTTCGGCGACATGCTGGGCGATCGCGCGCTCGGCATCGGCGCGTCGGTGAGCGGCACGTTCTCCGACATCGGCGGCCAGATCGTCTACGTCAATCGGAAGCACCGCTGGAACTGGGCGGCCTCGCTCGAGCAGATCCCGTATCGCGCCAACTACCTGACGCTGTCGAGCGTGCCGGGCAGCACCGACGTCTCCGTCTCGGAGACCATCCTGCGCCAGACGAGCCGGGGCGGCTTTGGTCTCGGCCGCGTACCCGCTCAACCCCGCGACGCGCCTCGAGTTGACGGGCGGCACGCGGCAGTTGACGTTCAGCCAGGAGCTCCACACGGCGACCGTGGACGGCATCACCGGCGCGGTCCGCGACGAGTCGCGGGTCAAGGCGTCCCTCGGCGATCCGATTGTACCTGACCCAGGGCGGCGCCGCCCTCGTGCACGACACGTCGTTCTTTGGCGCCACCAGTCCGATCTACGGCGAGCGGTACCGCCTGGAGATCGATCGCAGCATCGGCACGCTCAACTACAACACGCTGCTGCTCGACTGGCGCCGGTACTTCATGCCGAAGCGGCCGTACACCCTCGCGATCCGCGGCCTGCACTACGGACGGTACGGCGGCGACGCCGAGGACCCGCGGCTCGTCCCGCTGTACGCCGGCTATCCGGATCTCGTCCACGGCTACGGCTTCGGGTCGTTCACGTCCGCGGACTGTCTGGTGCTTCCGGGATTCGAGCCAGTGCACGGTGTTTCAGAGCTTGATGGGCAGCCGGATGCTGGTCGCCAACGTCGAAGTCCGGGCGCCGCTCTACGGGATCTTCAAGAATGACCTGCAGTACGGCCGCCTGCCCGTCGAAGTGGCGGGCTTCTTCGACGCCGGCGTCACGTGGACCCACGACTCGCGGCCCGCCTTTGCCGGCGGCACGCGCGACCTGCTGCGGAGCTTCGGCGGTGCCGCCCGGATCAACGTCTTCGGCTTCCTCGTCCTCGAGGCCGCCGTCTCGCATCCGCTCGATCGCCTCAACAACCACTGGTACTGGCAGTTCGGCTTGCGCCAGGGTTTCTGACCTCGGCCGGGGTAGGATTGGCGCGCCCGGCCCGGTGGATGGGAGACTCTCGTGACGCTTGGACGCCGCATCGCGCTCCTTTCGTTGTCGAGATCGCCGACCTCAACGGGGACGGGCGGCCGGACCTGCTGTTCGCGAACGGCGGCAACTACTCCGACGCCGGCACGCCCGAGCTGAACGGCGCGTTCGTCAACGGCGGCCCGGGCCGGCCGTTCGCCGATCGCAGCCAGGAGGTGTTCGGGACGCCGGATCTCACGCGCGCGATCGAGGCGCGCCATCTGAATGGCGACGGCATCGTCGACGTGATCGTCGGCAACACGTTCCAGACCCAGAGCCGGCTGTACCTCGGGATGGGCGGCGGGAAGTTTCACGAGGCCACCGACTCGAATCTTCCGCACATGGTGGCGAGCGTCGGCGACGTCGAGATTGGCGACGTCGACGGCGACCGCGATCTCGACCTGGTCCTGGCGGACTGGGGCCCCGGCAACAACATGACGAACGCCGGCGGGCGGACGCTGCTCTGGCTCAACGACGGCGCGGGCCGCTTTGCCGATGCCACCGACAAGCGCATGCCGAACGCGCTCGTCCGCTTCTCGTGGGACCTCGATCTCCGTGGACGTCGACAACGACTACGACCTCGATGTCGTCGTCTCCTGCAAGCGGTGCGGCGGCGGGTATCTGTTCAAGAATGACGGCGCCGGCAAGTTTACGGACACGCCGGACGCGATTCCGCAGTACACGAACAACTACGACTTCGAGGCGATGGATCTGGACGAGGACGGGTTCCTCGACCTCGTGACGATCAACGACGGCGAGATTCCTCAAGGAACAGGGCGCGAACCGCCGCGAGCACGTGTTCCGCAACGACGGCAAGGGCCGGTACCGTGATGCGACGACGCTCTGGTGGCCGCCCGAGGCGTCCGGGCCGGACCGGTTGCTCATCAACGATGGGAAAGGGCACCTGCGCGCGGCCGTCGACGTATTGGACGGCAAGCCGACACCGGGCACCCTCGGCCTCGCCGTGGCCGATCTCGACGGCGATCGCCGCATCGACGTCGTCCAGGCGCAAGGTGAAAACCCCGAGGCGCTCGACGAGCGCGTGTTCTTCGCGCCGGCCTCGCGCCCGACACGGCGCCACCGTACGTCGGGCTGGTGGGCACATGGTCGAACGCGTCAGGCGGGTTCCAGGTCCGGGCACGCGTGCACGACCGCAAGAGTCCGGCGGAGAACTTCGACTTGAGCCGCGTCTACGTCGAATGGACGTCGGCCCAGGGCCCGACCACGACGACGATGGTTTGGTACGGCGAGGACCTCTGGCGGGCCGTGATGCCGCCGGGATTCACCGCGGCCACGGCGCATCGAGTGTGCGCCACGGACGCGGCGGGGAACAGCACGTGCGCGAACTCGCCGCGGTAGCGACCGAATCGCCCCGACGTACACGGACGAGGCGCAGGCCAGAATTCACCATGTAGCTCACGTAGGCTGGTGGTGGCGCCGCCGAATCGACGGCGCACGCCAGACACGCCAGATTCGCGGGATACACGAGATTCCGGCGAGGCCAGCCTACGTGTCCTACGTGGTGGAGGCTCTTCTCGTCGATCGTCGCCGGCGCTACGCGATGATGTCGTGGATCACGTTGCCAGAGACGTCCGTCAGCCGGAAGTCGCGCCCGCTGTACCGGTAGGTCAGCTTCGTGTGGTCGATGCCCAGCAGGTGCAGAATCGTCGCGTGCAGATCGTGCACGTGCACCGGCTTGTCGATCGCCTTGAAGCCGAAGTCGTCGGTCGCGCCGTACGTCATGCCGCCCTTCACGCCGCCGCCGGCCAGCCACATCGTGAAGCCGAACGGGTTGTGATCCCGCCCGTTCTGCGCTGTCCCGGCGCCGCCGCCGACTTCGACCACCGGCGTCCGGCCGAATTCCGATCCGCAGACGACCAGCGTGTCCTTGAAGAGCCCGCGTGACTTGAGATCCTTGATCACGGCGGCAAACGCCTGGTCCGAGTTCTTCGCCGTTCTTGACGGTGCATCTGGATGTCCGCGTGGTGATCCCAGGGGTCGCCCTTCGCATAGTAGACCTGGACCATGCGCACGCCGCGCTCGACGAGGCGCACGGCCATCAGGCAGCCGCGCGCCGTGCTGCCCGGTCCGTACAGTTTGAGCGTCGCCTCGCTCTCCTTGCGAATGTCGAAGACCTCCGGCGCCTCGGTCTGCATCCGGTAGGCGGTTTCCATCGAGCTGATCGCCGCCTCCAGCTGCGGATCCTGCGGTTGGCCTCCCTGCCGGATCTTGTCCAGCGTCTCCATCAGGTCCAGCTCGCGGCGCTGCTCGGGCAGCGTGAACTCCGGGTTGTTGATGAACGAGACGAGCTTCTTCGGGTCGAAGTCCTTGCCGATGATTTGATCGGGCCGCTCGACCTTGTCGGAGATGTACGTGCCCTGGTGGACCGCCGGCAGGAACGCGTTGTTCCACAGTGGCGGCCCGACGGTCGTCGGCACGTCGGGGCAGAGCACGACGAAGCCCGGCAGGTTCCTGTTGTCCGTGCCGAGCCCGTAGGTGAGCCACGATCCGAGCGAGGGCCGGCCGACCTGGCTGTGTCCCGTGTTCATCATGAGCATCGACGGCTCGTGATTCGGGATGTCGGTGTAGATCGACCGGATGAAGCAGATGTCGTCCGCGCACCCGCCGACGTACGGGAAGATCTCGCTGACCTCGATGCCGCTCTGGCCGTACTTCTTGAACGTGAACGGCGACTTGAGCAGCGTGCCGGTCTTGCGCTCGGTGGCGACCGAGCCGCCCGGCAGGGGCTGGCCGTGGTATTTCTCGAGCATCGGCTTCGGATCGAAGCTGTCGACCTGCGAGAGCCCGCCGTTCATGTAGAGGAAGATCACGCGCTTCGCGCGCGCCGGATGGTCGAGGGCGTGCGCGCCTTCCGTCGTCTGTCCGCTGGTGAAGCCCGCGGCTTCGAGCGACTGGCCCACCAGGCTCGCAAACGCGAGCATGCCGAAGCCGTTGCCCATCCGGCAGAGCGCGTCGCGGCGGGTGAGTGGACGGGAACGCCAGTGTGACATCGGGGGCTGCCTCGGCCTCAGCTGATGAAGATGAATTCGTTCGAGCTCAAGAGCAGCTTCAGATAACGGCCGAGCGTCGTCACTGGCAGCTTCTTGCCGGCGGCGTCGGGGTCTCCGGCGCCGGGCTTGACGCCCGCCATCATGCCCTCGGCCGCGGGCGGCGCGTCCGGCTTCGGCGCCGTCGCCTCGCCAGCCTTCGCCTCGTCCGTGCTCTTCCCGGCCTTCTTCTCGGCGTCCATCCTGGCCTTGTCCGCTTCGGTCTTCGCGTCCTCGTACTGACGCATCGGCTCGCTCGCCAGGAACTCGCGGCCGGCCGCCAGTTCCTCGGGGGTCGCCGGTCTGTCGAAGATCAGCCGGTACGCCTTCTGGATGCAGGCGTCGTCGGTCGGCTCGGCGGCGATTCTCTCGGCCAGGTGCTCGGCCTGCTGCTGCATGAAGTCGCTGTTCATGAAGAACAGGCGCTGCAGGGGCACGTTGGTGGAGAAGCGCTTTTCGGCGCTCTGGCTCGCGCTGGGGAAGTCGAAGAGCTGGAGGTACTCGTCGAGGCGGTAGCGGCTGACCTTCCCGTAGATCGTCCGGCGCGTGAAGTACGGCGTGAGCGGCGCGGACGGGCCGGTCATCGTGAGATCGAGCGTGCCGGCGACGCGCAGCACGGAATCGCGGATTTGTTCGGCGGTCATCCGCCGCTCGTTGGCGCGCCAGTAGAGACGATTGCCGGCGTCCTTCTCCATGTTGGCGGGCGACGACGCTGAGGCCAGCTGGTAGGTGGCGGAGAGCATGATCTCGCGGTGCAGCGCCTTGATCGACAGCTTGTGATCGATGAAGTACCGCGCCAGATAGTCGAGCAGCTCAGGGTGCGTCGGCCGTTCGCCGTTGTTCCCGAGGTTGCTCGGCGTGTCCACGATCCCCGTGCCGAAGTGCCCCTTCCAGACGCGATTGACGATCACGCGCATGGCGATCGGCTGCGCCAGGATGGCGTCCGCCAGCTCGAGGCGCCCGCTGCCTTTCGTGAAGGCGCGCGGCTCGTCGCCGCTGAAGATCGACAGGAACCCGCGCGGCACCTCGTCGCCCAGCCGGTACGGACTGCCCCGGAGGTTGATGTGCGGCTGCTGCAGCTTCTCGACGTCGCGCACACCGTGCACGTAGGCGAACTTCTCGGGCAGCGCCTTCTCCATCGCCTCCACGTCGTCGCGCATGGCCTGGATCGACGCGCGGCGATCGGGACCGAGCTGCCGTTCGAGGCCCCAGCCGCTGAACGACAGCAGCGCGGGCTTTGGCGCCTTGCCGGGCACCGGCGCGCTGTCGAGATCGCGCTGGAACACGTCCGCGTACAGGCTGTTCTGCGCGGCGGGCAGGCTCTTCAGCTCCAGCCCGCATCCGGGACAGAAATCATCGTTGGTGATGAACTCGTTGGGCAGGTTGGCGCGTTCCTTTTTCTTCGTGCCCGGCAGCGCCTTCGCCCGGATGATGTCGTTCTGGTCCTTGACCTCGCCGTACGCGAGCATGACGTCGATCAGCGTCGCCTGGAAGGCGTCGGCGAACTTCTTCGCCTCCGCCTTCGTGCCGCTGCGCTTGATCATCGCCTGCCAGTCGGTCAGATAGGGATAGAACGACGGCGGCTTCTCCAGGAAGCGCAGCCAGCGATCGAACAGCTCGTAGTCGAGCTTCTCCGACTCGATGACCTGCGCCTTCTCCTTCTTCGGCTCGCCGGTCACCTGCCAGGCCGCCTGCATGTACTTCGACGCCTGGAAGGCGAGCGTCTCGGCGAGCTGCGACGACTCCTTCTCCAGGTAGTCGTCCAGCAGGTCCTGCTTCTTCTTTATCTTCTTCTCTTCGACCTTGTACTCGTCGACGACGGCCTTTGGCGCGAGCGGGTACTCGTGGTACTCGGTGTTGAGGAAGACGCCGCCGAGCGCGTAGTAGTCGCTCGTGGGAATCGGATCGTACTTGTGGTCGTGGCACCGGGCGCACGCGACCGTCAACCCCAGCAGGCCTCGTCCGACGACGTCGATGCGATCGTTGCGCTCGTCGGCGTGCGTGATTTCCACGGCGCCGTTGTCGTAGTACCACGGTCCGAGGCCGAGGAAGCCCAGCGCGGCCAGATTGCGCAGGCGCGAGCTGTCGTCGATCAGGTCATCGGCGAGCTGGGCGCGGACGAACTGATCGTACGGCAGGTCGTCGTTGAACGCCTTCACGACCCAGTCGCGATACAGGTACGCGTTGGGATACGGGTTGAGGCCGCGGCCCTTGGGATCGAGACTGCGATAGTCGTCTTCGCCGTAGCGCGCGACGTCGAGCCACATGCGGCCCCACGCCTCGCCGTATTGCGGCGACGCGAGCAGCCGGTCCACGACCTTGGCGAACGCGTCCGGCGATCGATCCTTCAGGAACGCATCGACGTCCTCGGGCGTCGGCGGCAGGCCCGTGAGGTCGAGGGTCGCGCGCCGGATCAGCGCGAGCCTGTCGGCCGGGCCCACGGGCTTGAGCCCGTCATGTTCGAGCCGCGCGAGCACGAAGCGATCGATGTCGTTGCGCGGCCAGGATCCGTCGCGCACCGCCGGCGGGCGCGTCGTCCGCAACGGCTGGAACGACCAGAACGCCCGTTGCTCGGCCGTGATTTCGCGGCGATGCGACGCGACCGGTGCCGCCGTCGTCGAGACCGTGGCGGCCGGCCACGGCGCGCCGCCTTGCACCCATTCGGCCAGCGCGTCGATGTCCTCGGGTTTCAGCTTCGGGCGCCCGTAGGGCATCTTCGGCGCGCCCGCGATCTGCCGGACGGCTTGAATCAACAGGCTGTCGTCTGGTTTGCCCGGGACAATCGCCGGGCCGGATTCTCCGCCTTCGAGCATCCCTTCGCGCGAGTCGAGCCGCAGGCCGCCTTTCTTGTCCGGGCCGTGGCAATCGAAGCAGTTGGCGGCGAGGATCGGCCGGATGCGCGCCTCGAAGACGTCGCCGGCTTGCCCTGGCTGGGCGCCGAGCGCAGCCTGACGAGCGGTCACGGCGGTTGACAAGCCGAGGGCGAGCAGGCCCACACACCACGTCCTGGCGGCCGGGAGTCCGGTCAACGAACGCATGCGTCCTGGCACCGTGCCGGGTATTATGACGGCGCATGCCGCCATCCGGCAACGTGTTGACTCTAGTGACGTTGGCGCTTGCGGCGGCCGTCCAGACGCCCGCGCCGGCGAGCACGCCCGCTCCCATGCCACCGGCCTGGACCATACCGCTCGCCGTGCTCAAAGCCGACGCGGCGTTCGACCTGGGCGGCGATCGCGCGATCCTCGTGACCGACGACGCCGTCTGGGTGAGGCAGCGTGCGGCCGGCACGGTGACGCGCATCGATCCCCAGACGAACAAGGCGGGGGAGCCTGTCGCGGTGGGCGCCGAGCCGTGCGGCGGCCTCGTTGCCGCGTTCGGCAGCCTGTGGGTGCCGCTGTGCGGCAAGGCCGCTGTCGCGCGCGTCGATCTCAAGACGTCCGCGGTGACGTCGCTCGCGACACGCGTCGCTCCGCAGCCCGCGTCAATCGCGACGGCCGTCGGCAGCGTCTGGCTCCTGACGGATCCGAACGGCACGCTCGTTCGCATCGATCCCGACGCCGAACAGGCCGTGGCCGAGGTCTATCTGCCGCGAGGCTCTGCGGCGATCGCGTCTGGCGCCGACGCGCTCTGGATCGCGAGTCCGGCTGGCGATGCGGTGACACGCCTCGACCCCTACACGAACTTGATCGCGCGGACGATCGAGGTCGGCAAGGGCCCATCGAGCGTCGCGTTCGGCGAAGGCGCGCTGTGGGTGCTCAACCGGGGCGCGGGCAGCGTCTCGCGCGTGGACGTGAAGACGCACAAGGTGACGGAGACGATGGCGATCGGCACGCCCGGCGCGGCCGGCCAGGTCGTCGTCGGCGGCGGATCGGTGTGGGTGAGCCGTGTGGGCGCGCCGCTCACGCGGATCGACCCCCGCACCAATCATGTGATCCAGCAGTTCACCGGTTCGGGGGGCGGCGTCATCGCGTTCGGCCAGCAGGCGCTGTGGCTGGCGGCGTCGGAGTCGTCGCTCTGGCGCCTCGATCCCAGACTCGTTGTCGCCACGCGGCCGCGCTGAGTCGGCGGCCCTCGTACGGCCCATGGGAGGTGCGTATGCGGTGGGGAATGCTCGTCGGAGGTCTGGCGTCGCTGGCGATCGTGGCGCAGGCGCCATCCACGCGCCCGGCGCCCTTCGACGTCGTCGAGGCCACGATCGCCCAGATGCAGCGCGCGATGGCGGAGCACCGGCTGACGTCGCGCGAGCTGGTCACGCAATACCTCGCGCGAATCGCGCTCTACGACAAGCGCATCAATGCGGCGATCTCGATCAACCCGCGCGCGCTCGAGGACGCCGACGCGCGCGATCGCGAGCGCGCCGCCGGGCGCGTGCGCGGGCCGCTGCACGGCATTCCGATCGCGCTGAAGGACAACATCCACACGACCGATCATGCCGACGACCGGCGGCGCGCTCGCGTTCGCGGCTTCATGCCGCCGTTCGATGCGACGCTCACGAAGAACCTGCGCGACGCCGGCGCCATCATCATCGCGAAGACCGTGCTGACCGAGCTCGCCAACTGGGTCGCGGGCGCGCCGACGCCGATGCCGGGCAACTACAGCGCCGTCGGCGGCTTCGCGCTTCAATCCGTACGATCCGCGGCCCGATCCGCGCGAGTCGACGTCGACGGCCGCCCCGCTCTGAGCACCGGCGGATCGAGCTCGGGCGCCGGCACCGCGGCGAACTTCTGGGCGGCCAACGTCGGCACCGACACGGCCGGCTCGGTCGTCAACCCGGCGATGCTGACGATGCTCGTCGGGCTCCGGCCGACGACCGGCCGCATCAGCCGGCACGGCATCATTCCGATCACCGCCGATCAGGACACCGCCGGGCCGATGGCGCGCACGGTGACCGACGCCGCGATTCTGCTTCGGCGCGCTCGAGAGCCCCTCGCCCGATCCGGACGACGCGGCGACGACGCGCTGCACGCCGCCGCCGGGACGCGACTACACGAAGTTCCTCGACGCCGACGGGCTGCGCGGCGCGCGCATCGGCATTCCGCGCGCGTACTACTACGAGCGGATCGGCCGACGGTGAGCCGCGCCGCCGCCGCCGGGGCGCGGCGGACGCGGCGCGGCCGCGGCGGCCTCGGCGACGCGCAGACGAAGCTCATGGCCGAGGCGATCGACGTGCTCAAGCGCGACGGCGCGATCGTCGTCGATCCGGCCGAATCTGCCGACCGTGGTCGATCGCGGACCCGGCACAGAACATCCTGTCGTTCGACATCTGCTCGGGCGTCAACAACGCGAAGGGCAAGGACGACGACTGCACGGTCGTGCTGAAGTACGGGATGAAGCGCGACTTCAACGCGTATCTCGCCTCGCTCGGCCCGGCGGCGCCGGTGAAGTCGCTGACCGAACTGCGCGCGTGGAACACCGCGCACGCGAACGCCGGCGCGATCCGCTACGGGCAGTGCAATCTCGACATCTCGGACGAGATGGATGTCGCCGCCGACCGCGCGCGGTACGAGGCGGATCGCGCGCGCGACGTGCGTCTCGCTGGCGAGCGCGGCTTCAAAGCGGCGATCGACGAGCACCATCTGGACGCGCTGATGTTTCCCGGGTGGGCCGTTTCGAATCTGGCGTCGCGGCCTGGCTACCCGGAGATCGTGGTGCCGATCGGCATGACGACCGGCGGCGGAGGACGAGGCGGCGGAGGCGGAGCGGCCGGCAATCCGTTTCCGCCAGGCTTCGAGCTGAAGCCGTCGCCCTACAGCGCGGCGTTCGTCGGTCTGCCGTGCAGCGAGCCGAAGTTGTTCACCATCGCGTACGCGTTTGAGCAAGCGACGAAGAAACGGGTGCCGCCGGCGCTACCGGTGAAGTGAACCGGTGACCCGCAACGCCGTATTGTCTGTTAGCGTGACGCCGTCGCGCGTGTAGGCACCGGTCATGCGATGGTTTGAATCAGCCCGGAACGACCTGAGATCTGGTGTTCGCTCGCTGGTGAGCGCGCCAGGATTTGCGCTCACCGCGATGCTCTCGCTGGCGGTGGGACTGGCCGCGGCGGCTGCCAGCGTCAGCCTGCTCGATTCCCTGGGACTGCGGCCCCTTGCCGTGGGCGATCCAGACACGCTCGTGCGGATCACGCTGCGCGTCGGCAACGAGGTTTCCGATCGCGCCGCGGCCGGCGATGCCGTCTATGTCCGCCGCAACGCGCCCGCTCTGTCGGACGTCATCGTAGACGCCATGCGCGGCGCCGGTTTGAGCGGACCCGAGGGGCCGCCGACCGTCGCCCTCGTCGACGTCGTTTCCGGCAGCTTTTTTTCCGTCATGGGCGTGCCGGCCGCCGCGGGCCGTGTGTTGGCGGACTACGACGATACGCCGGGCGCGGCACCCGTGGCGATGCTGTCGGATCGGCTCTGGCGCCGGCGCTACGCCGCCGATCCCACCATCATCGGCCGCTCGATCGATCTCGATGGCCTTCCGGTCGAGGTGGCCGGTGTCGTGCCCGCCACGTTTACCGGGCTGAACCAGCTCGTCGCGCCCGATCTGTGGGTCCCGCTTGGCACGTGGCGGCAGTTGACGCGCCAGACGGAACAGACGTGGGCGGCCTCGCTCGCGAACGATCGGCAGTTCACGATCATGGGCCGCCTGAGGCCGGGTGCCACCGTCGACATGCTGAGGTCCCAACTCGATAGCGCCGCAGCCGCGATGGCGGCGGCTCGTCCGGACATCCGGCATGACGCGAGACTGCAGGTGGTGCTCGAGCGCGACTTCCGCCAGCGCCTGGCCCGCGCACTGACCGGCATGGTCGGTCGCGCTCATCGGACTGGTCGTGCTCGTCGGCTGCGCGAACGTCACCGGGCTGCTGCTTGGCCGCGCGGAGACGCGGCGCCGCGAGATGGCGATGCGCGCGGCGCTCGGTGCGACGCGCGCCAGACTCGTGGGGCAGCTTCTCGCCGAGAGCCTCGTGCTCGCCGCCGGCGCCGGCCTCCTCGGTTTGTTCGCCGGCTGGTGGCTCATTCGCGCGGTGCCGGCGCTGCTGCCGAATATCGGCGTGCCGCTGGGCTTCGAGTTTCGCTTCGACGCGCGCGTGCTCGGTGTGACCGCGCTCTGTGCACTCGCCACGGTCGGCGTGTTCGGCGTGTTTCCCGCGCTGTCCGCGACGCGGTTGAACCTGACGGATCCGCTGAAGCTCGACCGTATCAGCGGCTGGCGCGGCGGACGACTCACCTTCCGGCGCGTGCTCGTGGCCGGCCAGGTCGCGGTCGCGATGGCGCTCGTCATCAGCAGCGGCCTGCTGCTGCGAAATCTCTGGAACACGCAGAAGATCCCGCTCGGCTTCGCGCCGCCACCCGCGCTGCTGGTGACCATCGCCCCGTCGGTCGTCTCGTCGTATCGCGGGGACCTCACGCAGCGGTTCTTCCATGATTTCGCCGACGCGCTGCGCGCGATTCCCGGCGTGAGGGCCGTGACGAGCGCACGGCGGATTCCACTCTCGCCCAATGGCGGAGGCGCCGCGCGCGAAGTGGACATTCCGACCGCCCGCGATGCCCAGGGGCGGCTGCCGCAGATTCATTTCAACGCTGTTGCGCCGAACTACTTTCAGGTGATGGGCACGCGAATCGTGCAGGGCTCGGGATTCCCGGCTCGCCTCGGGCCGTCGGACCCCAAGCTGGTCGTGGTCAACGAGGCGATGGCGCAGAAGTACTGGCCCGCTGGCAACGCGCTGGGCCAGACACTGCGCGTCACCGATGCCGGTAGCTTCCAGATCGTCGGCATCGTCGAGACGGGCAAATACCTGTCGGTCACGGAATCGCCGGATCCGTACATGTTCTTCGAAAACGACCAGATGCTGTCGGGCGAATTGACGTTTGTCGTCGCCGCGCCGGAGCCCGCCGCCGTCGCGCCGGCGGTGCGGGCCGCGCTCGCCCGACTCGACCCGCGCATGCCGATCGAGAGCATGGTGACCTTGGACGAGCACCTGGGCTTCGCGATGTACCAGGCTCATATTCTGGCGACCACGGTCATGTCGCTCGGGGCGACCGGGCTGGCGCTCAGCCTGATTGGGTTGTATGCGGTGATTTCGTTCCTGGTGACGCGCCGCCGGCGCGAGATTGGCGTGCGCATGGCGCTCGGCGCCCAACCGCGCGATGTCGTCGTCGACGTCCTGAGGCAGACTGCCTCCGTGGCCGGCTGGGGCCTGATAGCCGGCCTCCTGCTCGCCGGCGCCGTCGGGTTTTGGCTGACAGATTCGCTGGTCGGCGTGAGCCCGTTCGATCCCGCGGTCTATCTGGGCGCGACCGTCGCTGTCGGGATCGCCTGTCTCGCGGCGGTGTGGCACCCGTCCCGACGCGCCGCCCGCGTGGATCCCGCAGTCACGCTACGCGAATAGCAAGCACTCAGGAACCCCGGAACGTCGGAACGTCGGAACATCGGAACCCCGGAACGTCGGAACGTCGGAACATCGGAACCCCGGAACGTCGGAACGTCGACCCGGACCTAGTGTCGTGCGAGCAGTTCCACCTGGACTCTGGCGTCGTTGAAGCAGGCGCCTCCCGACAGCCGTTCGATCGTCTGAGGCACCAGCGCGGTGCTGGTCGCGCCGTTGAGCGTGCTCTTCGCCCACAGTCCCTTCGGCAGCGACAGGGTTCCGGGCCGTGTCTCCGGCGTGACCGACGCTTCGCAGTGCACTTCGCCAAGCGCGTTGAAGATGCGCACGGTGTCGCCCTCAGCGATCGCCCGTGGTCCAGAGTCGTCCGGGTGAATCTTGACGCGCGCCACGCCCGGACGCAGCTCGCCGAGGGTCGACGAGATCGTGTGCTCGCTTGCCGGCGAGATGAGCGCCAGCGGGTACCGGTCGGTCGCGGGATCCGGCTGATAGTCGTACGGCCCGCGCGGTGAGGCGGCGATGCGCGGATGCAGGTGCACGCGCCCGTCGGGCGTGTTGGGATGCACGTCCACGAACTGAATCGGATGGCCGTCACCCGGTGCGGGCGCCATGCGTCCCTCGGCCAGCGCCGCCGACAGCGCGTCGGGCAGCTTCGGCAGGGCCTCGATCAGCGCGCCCGTCTCGCCGATGCCGTCGCCGGCCTCGCTCAGCCCCAGGCGAACGCCGAGCTCGCGGAACACCTCGTGATTCGGCCGTGCTTCCCCGGCGGCGGCAATCACCGGCTGCACGACGTGAAGGTGATACGCGCCGTAGCCCTTGGCGAGGTCGTAGTGCTCGAAGTACGTCGTGGCCGGCAGCACCACGTCGGCGTACGGCACGGTGTCGGTGGCCACCTGCTCGAAAACGACGGTGAAGAGATCGTCGCGCGACAGGCCGCGGCGCACGGCATTCTGATCGGGCACGGTCGCGACCGGATTGCAGTTGTAGACGAACAGCACGGAGATGGGCGGGTCCGTCAGGTCGTTCAGCGCGCGGCCCAGCTCGTTCATGTTGACGACGCGCGTCTGGGGCTGCGGCACGCCGACGAGCGCTTCCTGCCGGATGCCCCAGGCGCCCGAGTTGCTCATCGTGTAGCCGCCCCCGCGAACGCCGAATTTGCCGCCGACCGCGGGCAGCGCCAGGATCGCCAGCGACGACGCCGTGCCATTGCGGTTGCGTTCCTGGCCCCATCCGCAGCGGATCACGGCGGGCGACGTCGTCCCATACCAGTCGGCGAGCGTTTGGAGATCCGCCGGCGCGAGGCCGGCTTCCGCCGCGGCCCGATCGATCGTCCACGGCTCGGCGGCCCGGCGCAGGTCGTCCGTCCCATGCGTGTGCGCCTGCAGAAAGCCTTCGTCCGCGCGCCCGGTCGCGAACAGCTCGCGGATCACCGCCAGCGCGACCGGCAGATCGGTACCCGGTCGGACCGGCAGGTACAGGTCGGCGTGGCGGGCGAGCGGCGTGCGGCGCGGGTCGATCACGACCAGCTTCGCGCCCAGCTTCTGTGCCTTCTTGATGTGGGAGACGAGGTGGATGCCGGTCGCTGCGGGGTTACAGCCCCAGACGACGATGAGCCGTGCGGCTTCGTAGTCTGAATACGCGACGCCGGCCATCTTGCCGTACATGGCCGTGGCCGCGAGGCCGGTCGGGGCGGCGCAGAGCGTGCGCGCAAGCCGTGAGGCGCCAAACCGCCGGAACAGGCGCGCGTCCTCCAGCTCGTTGGTGAGCACGCCGTTGGAGCCGCCGTAGTGGTAGGGCAACACCGACTCGGCGCCGAACGCGTCCCGCGCGTGACGCATGCGCTCCGCAATCATGTCGAGCGCCTCGTCCCACGTCACCCGCTCGAACGACGCGCGGCCTTTCGGGCCCGGCGAACCGCCGGATAGAGCAGGCGATCCTCGTGGTACACGCGCCGGTCGAAGCGGCGCACCTTGCCGCAGATGTAGCCGTCGGTGGACGCCGCGCGGGTGTTGCCGTCGATGCGGACGAGCCGGCCGCGCTCGATCGTGACGTCCAGGCTGCAGGAGTCCGGGCAGTCGAGGGGGCACGCGGTCTGGACGGTCGACCGCCCCCAGGATCGGGGCGGCGTGACGGAGGGCTCGGCCATGGCCCAGTCTAGCAGCCGCGTCCCGCGGGACCGTCGAAAAGTCCTCATGTTGTGCGGCTCGGGTACACGTAGAATGTGCCGGGCCCATTCCCAACCCGGAGGACTTATGGCGAGCTTCCAAGAACGTGTACTTGGTGCGCTGAAGCTGCAAGCATCTACGTACGAAGAGGTCGAGAACGACGCGTCCGCGACGTCGCAGGCCGCGACGATTGTCGTCGCCGGATCGGCGCTGCGCGGCATTGCCACGGCCATCTCGACGGCGATGCTCGGGCTGGGCTTCGGGATCGTCGGGCTGGTGCTCGGCGTGGTGTTCGCCGTCATCGGCTGGGCGGTGGGATCCTGGGTCCTGTTGATGGTGGGCACCAAGATGATGCCCGGGAAGAACACCCAGGCGGATCTCGGACAGCTGCTGCGCGTCACCGGCTTCGCGATGTCGCCGAGCCTGTTCAGCATCCTGGGCATCATTCCCATCCTCAACATCCTGTTGTTCCTCGCGATTGCCGTGTGGCAGATCATCGCCATGGTGATCGGCGTGAAGCAGGCGCTCGACTACGAAGACACGATGAAGGCCGTGATCGTCGTCGTCATCGCGTGGGTGATCATGTTCTGCGTGACGCTGATCGCGGGCTTCATCACCGCGGCCGGCGCGGGCGTCGGCAGCCGATTCATGTAACGTAGACGGAGTGGATGCCCCCGCGCGCCCGCGCGTCGTCATCATCGGCGGCGGCTTCGGCGGGCTGAACGCCGCGAAAGCGCTGCATCGGGCGCCGGTCGACGTGCTGCTGGTCGATCGGCGCAACCACCACGTCTTTCAACCCCTCCTGTACCAGGTCGCCACGGCCGGCTTGTCGCCCGGCGACATCGCGTCGCCCATCCGCTGGATCCTCCGCCGCCAGTCGAACGTCGAGGTGTGGCTGGCCGAGGTCACCGGCATCGAGCTGGATCACAAAACTGTGGTGCTGCGCGACGGGCGTATCACTTACGACTATCTGATTGTCGCGGCTGGCGCGTCGCATGCCTACTTCGGCCATGACGAGTGGCAGCCGAACGCCCCGGGTCTGAAGACGTTGGAGGATGCGCTCGATATACGACGTAGGGTTCTCTTCGCTTTCGAAGCAGCGGAGCGCGAGACGGACCCGGTGCGCCAGCGCCGCCTGCTGACGTTCCTGGTGGTGGGCGGCGGGCCGACCGGCGTCGAGCTGGCGGGCGCGCTGGCGGAGATCTCGCGGCACGCGCTGAAGCACGACTTCCGGACGATTCACCCGGAATCGGCGCGCATCCTCCTCGTCGAGGGGGGCCCGCACCTGCTGGCGTCGTATCCGCCGCGGCTGTCCGCCTTCGCGCGGCGCGCGCTGGAGCGGCTGGGGGTGACGGTGTGGACGAACAAGGTCGTGACGGACGTGGAGGCTGATCGCGTGCATCTGGGGGCGGAGACGATTGAAACGGGCACGGTCCTCTGGGCGGCCGGGGTGTCGGCGTCGTCCATCGGCCGCACGCTCGGCGTGGCCGCCGATCGGGCGGGTCGGGTGATCGTCAACCCCGATCTGACGATCCCCGGCCATCCGGAGGTCGCCGTCATCGGCGATCTCGCCGTGTCGACCGACGCGCACGGCCGGCCGCTGCCGGGCGTGGCGCAGGTCGCGATTCAGGGCGGCGTCCATGCGGCGCGCAACATCGAGCGCGCGGTGAAAGGGGAGCCGCCGCAGCCGTTCGTCTACCGCAATCTCGGCAACCTCGCGACGATTGGACGCAACGCCGCCGTGAGCGATTTGCCGCACGCCAAGCTCACCGGCTACCCGGCGTGGCTCTTCTGGCTGTTCGTGCACATCTTCAACCTCATTGGCTTTCGCAACCGGCTGTCCGTCATGACGCAGTGGGCGTTTTCGTACCTGACGTACCAGCGATCGGTGCGTCTCATCACCGGAGAAGACCCATGGCGCAGCAGACCGTAGTCCGGTCGGAGCCCGTGTCGTTCTGGCTGGGGGCGCCGCTCTTCGCGGCGCTGTTGGTGGTCCTGCCGATTCCCGGCTGGGTCGTCGAGCAGTTCTACTCCCGCGGCGTCTACGTGCAGATGCAGCGGCTCATGACGCTCGCCAGCAACCTCGTGCCGTTCGCGCTGCTCGATCTGATGATCGTGTTCGTGGCCTATCTCACGCTGCGCCGGACGCTGCGCCTGCTGAGCGTCGCGCGTCACGTCAGCGTGATCGACGCGCTGTGGGAAGGCCTCCGCCGCCTGGCGCGCGCGGTCGCCGTCGTCACGATCCTCTTCATGTGCTTCTGGGGCCTGAACTATCGGCGGCTGACGATCGAGTTCAACATGCGGACGTCGGCCAACGTGCCGGTCACCGCCGAATTCCTGCAGAGCGGCATCGCCGACGCGAGCGCCCTGGCCACGCGCCTGCGCCTCGGCAGCTCGGGCGACATGCTGAGCTTCGACGAGGTCGTGCGCGAGCTGAAGGACCCGATGAACGAGTCGCTCCAGGCGCTCAACCGCGAGCCGCTGCGGGCGTTCGCGCGGCCCAAGTACTCGCTGGTCATGACGCCGCTCTTCACCTGGACCGGCGTGGACGGCATGGTCAACCCGCTGGCGCTCGAGACGATCGTCCAGCCCGACCTGCTGCCGTTCGAGCGGCCGTTCGTGCTGTCGCACGAATGGGCGCACCTGTCGGGCGAAGCCGATGAGGCCGAGGCCAGCGCGGTCGGCTGGTACGCCTGCATGCACGGCCCGGCGCCGCTGGCCTACAGCGCAAGCCTGTTCCTGATCATGGAGGCGCGGAACGCGCTGCCGCCCGAGCGCGCGCAGTTCATCACGAGCCAGCTCGATCCGGGCGTTCGATCCGACCTCGACGCGATCGCGGAGCGCCTCAAGAGCCGGCGCCCGTCGATGCAGTTCGCCGCGAACCGGGTCTACGACCAGTACCTGAAAGCGAATCGCGTCGCGGACGGGACGGACAGCTACGCCCGGGCGATCGTGCTCATCCTGATGCCGCCCTTCCGCGACGCGATGAGCCGGTACTCGTACCACCCGAAGTAGGTGGTCAGTCGCTGAAGTCGCGCAGATCGCGCGTGATGCCCACCCAGGACAGCGCGCGCAGGACGTAGTACGTGATGTCGATCTCCCACCAGCGGACGCCCTGGCGCACGCTCGACATGAAGTAGTGGTGGTTGTTGTGCCAGCCCTCGCCGAACGTCACGAGCGCGAGCAGGAAGTTGTTGCGGCTTTCGTCCGGCGTCGCGAACCGGCGCGTGCCCCAGATGTGTGCCAGCGAGTTGATCAGGAACGTCCCGTGGTAGAGCACCACGGTCGCGACGAGGAAGCCCCACAGGAACGCGCCCCAGCCGCCGATCAGGTAGACGGCGACGGCATAGGCCACCGTGGGCACGAGGTGGTACCTGTCGAGCCAGCGCAGCTCGGGAAACTTGCTGAAGTCGGCGATCCGCCGCGGATCGTAGCCGTCGTACTCGTCCGACAGAATCCAGCCGAGGTGCGACCACCAGAAGCCTTCGTGCACCGGCGAGTGGAGGTCGGCCTCACGATCGGAGTTGAGATGGTGATCGCGGTGATGGGACGCCCACCAGAGGACGCCCTTCTGTCCGGAGGTCTGCGCGAGGAACGCGAGCACGAACTGCCAGAACCGGTTGAGCTTGAAGGCGCGATGGCTGAAGTAGCGGTGGTACCCCGCGGTGACCGCGAACATCCGGAGGCCGTAGGAGCCCACGAGCCAGAGCAGGTACCGCGGGTCGAACGGCACCGTCAGCACCAGGAGCGCCGACGCGTGGAACACGACGAACGGCCACATCGTCGTCGGGTCGTAGTGTTTCTGCTTCAGGGCCACTTCAGTCATCGATCGTCCTGCGTTCGGTTCGAGTGATCGCGTACGACCGCGGTCGCGCGGCAAAAGGCCCGAATATTATAGCATTTTCAGCTGCCCGGCCGGGATCCGGGGACCTTCGTGGCCTTGCGCCACGAGCGATGGGGATGCGGCCTCAGTCGAGTTTCAGATCGAGATCGTTGGCCAGTTCCCGCAGCCATGCGAGCACGCGCCGGCGATTGTCCGGGCCCATCAGCAGGAACTGCTTCTGCACGGGCAGCAGCGTCCGCATCGCCTGGTCTTCGTATTCGTAGAAGCCCGGCTGCTTTCGGATCAGCGTCGGCTCGGTGTCGAACCGCGGCGTCTCCGCCAGCGTGCTGATGGCCTTGACGATGGCCTCGTCGAAATCCCCATTCGGGTGTCCCAGCTCGCCGTAGGCCTGGTCGAACAGCACCTTCACGTTGACGTAGAGCTGCGCCAGCTCTTTCGGGTCAACCGACACGAGCGCGGTGGTGTGGCTGTCCCAGCGCGCGTACGTCGCCGGGTCGAGATGCCCTGTAGCCGCGTTGCCGGTGATGGCCGCATGCGTGGCCGGCCGCAGCACCACCAACGGGGTGGACGGCGTCTTGCCGTCGCCAATCTGCACCGTGGCGACTGTCGCGTTGCGGATGAGATCGCGCGTCGCGACGAGCTTCGCCAGCATCGGGTGTCTGGAGAGTGCCGACACCAGCGGCCGCAGGAAGCTGTCGGACTCTTCGAGCGACGGCAGGTCGAGATTCTGACGCTTGGGCCGATTCGACGTGACCGCGACGTCCGTCGCGGCCGTGGCCGCGGGCGTCACCGTGCCCGGTTGAGCGCGATTCAGCCACCAGAACACCAGCACCGCGCCGACGACGACCGCCGCCGCGCCCAGCACGACCCATCGCACCGGTGAGGAGGCCGGACGAGGCGGCATGCCCGGCGGGGGCGGGCTATCCGTGTGTTCGAGCGGGAGGTCGTCGAGGGCCATGAGTCTACCTGTGGATCATCTCCTACTGTACGACGACTTGGGCCCAATCCCAGCCTTCCAAGCCCTTGGCATTGACCGCCTTCACCGAAATCGTCGTGCCGGCGGGCAGGGCCGGCAGGGTCGCGCGGTTTGTCGCCACGGTGACGCGCGTGCGCAGGGGCTCCACCGCAGGGCCGTATGCCACGACGTAACGCGTGACGCCCCGTTCGGGACTGGCCGTCCAGGTCACGTCCACACCGCTGGCGGCACGGGCCGCTCGCAGGTCGGTCAGACGCGACGGGCTCGACGCCAGGTAGACAATCGTCGCCGTGGTCGCCTTCGCGGTTTCGGCGACCTGCTGAAAATTGATGGTTTCGATCGTGTCCGTCGCCTGGTGATAGTTCGGATTCCCCAGCACGGGATACGAGCCGAAGCCGCCGACGATGTCGCCCCAGCCGTCGAAAAACGCCGAGGCGTCGGTGCCCTTGTAGTACTTCGCGTCGTATGTGATCAGATTCGAGAAGAGGAACGCGGCGCCGTGCTGCAGATCGCGGATGCCGGCGTTCGAGTACCGGATCGTGTTGTCCATCCTCGCGCTTTCGCCCGCCCAGCCGATCATGTCGTTGTTGAGCGCGCCGGCGACGTGCCACTTGGCCTGCGCGGCCAGGCGCACGAATTCGGCGCTGCCAAGATCGCCGGCTTCCTCACCGGTGAAGGACGCAAAAACCACGGTGGCGGGCAGCGGCGTGTCCTTGAGCGTCCGCGCGGTCTCGAGCAGCACGCTCGTGCCCGACGTGTCGTCGTCGGCGCCCGGACCGGCCGTCACCGAGTCGAAGTGGCTGCCGACGACGTAGATGAGATCGGGATTCTCCGTGCCCCTGAGCGTCGCGACGACGTTGGCGGTGCGTGCGCCTCGCGCTTCGAACCACTGCTGCTCCGGCGTGTAGCCGAACGACGTGTAGGTCGCCGTCAGGTAATCGATCGCCTTCGTGTTGCCCGGCCGCCCGAGGTACTTCGAGTCGAACGCGAACATCGCGCGCTCGTACTCGTAGATGCGCGTCGTGGAGATCTTGCCCACGACTCGCGCAATCAGATCCGACAGCGGACGGAACGCCTGCGTCATCCGCGACCGGAGGACGCCCTCGGCCGCCATCTGGCTATCGACGCGCGCCCGCAGATCGGCGAGTGCGACCTGGCGGGTCAGATCCACCAGGTACACGCCGCGCTCGGGTGAGATCGTGTCGCCGTCCCGCTCGGCCTGAATCGCCAGGTGCGACCCGTCCGCCGAGGGCAGCCAGATGTACTCCGGGCTGATCGTGCGCAGCGTGTTGTTGCCGAACACGTGGCGCCGCTCGGCGGTCGCGATGTCGTAGACCTGCGACCGGCGATGGCGCGGCTCGCCAATCATGCCAAGCAGCGTCGTGTTGGTGAGAAACCGCGGCAGGATGTCGTGCTGGATCTCGTGCGTGATCCGGCGCTCGGTCTTGCCGTCCGAGACGAAGATCTCCCAGTCGGTGATCGGCATCATGTCGTACGCGACGAGCGATCCGTCCGGCGCCAGCGCGGGCGAGTCGAGCCGCCCGGCCGTCCGGACTTCCGTCGGCGTACCGCCGAGCGTGGGACTCATGCTGAGCGTGCACGTCGCGCCGTCGCGTGCGAGCCAGGCGATCGTGCCGCCATCGGCGGACATCGTCACCGACTGCCCGGCGATCGTGCGCGTCGTCCTTGCGGTCAGATCGACCACGCCGAACTCCGGCGCCGCGCCTCCGCCGCCTCGACCGCCCCCGCCGCACGGATTCGGTCCCGTGGGAGCCGCGCCTCCGCCTCCGGCACGACCGGCACCGCCGGGCGCGCCGCCACGGCCGCCGCGACCGGCCCCGCGACCGGCGCCCGGGGCCGGGAACGCCGACGTGCTGGCCACCGTGTAGACGAGCGCGCGCCCGCGAGGGTCGATCTGGAGCCCGGACTTGAACCCAGGTCGATCGGTGAGGCGCACGGGAGCCGCGGTGCCGTCGATCGCGTAGACGTCGTCACGCGACGGATCGCTCGGGTCGCCGCCGACGAACAGCAGCGTGCGCCCGTCCCCGCTCCAGACCGGCGCCGCCTTGCGTAAGCCACCGGTCGGCCAGACGCGTTCCGCGCCGTCCTGCAAGTTCCGCACGACGATGTCGCCGTCGCGAGCGGTGATCGCGTTCAGCTGGGCCTGCGCCGCCTGACGCTGCGGCGTCGAGGTCGCGGCGTCGAGGGCGGCCGCGGCCGCGGTCCATTCCGGCGTGACTCTCGGGCGGAGCCAGGCGACTCGCGATTCCGCCGCGTCGAACGCCGCGTCGATGCCCGGCAGCTCCGCCGCAGTGTGGGGCTGCCCGCCCGTGACGCTCACGACGCGCGTGATCGGCCGCGCCGCCGGGCCCGTCTCGAACGCCACGTACTTGCCGGTGGCGGAAATCTTCGGCGCCCGGCCGTCGGTCGTGAGCTCCGTCGTGACGAACAGCTCGCCCGTCAGCAGCGCGATGCGCTCGCGGAATTCAGCGGCCGCGGGTGACTGGAGAATCGCGCGGAGATCGTCGAGCGCGGCGGGGTAGCGGCCGGCGTCCCACGCGTCCTGGGCGCGTCGCCACCGGTCCGCGGGGGACGCGGCGGCTTGCTCGCCCGGCACGCGCGCCCGGGCGACGACGCCGGCGGCGAGAACGACGAGTGTGGCGGCAACCAGGAACTTGCGCATGCGGAATGATACGGCAAAGGGCATAAAATGCCGCCATGACTCCGACCGTCCTCGAGGCGATCAATCGTCAGGTCGCCGCGGAATTCACCGCGTCGTTCTCGTATCTGGCCATGGCCGCCTGGTGCGAGCACCACAAGTTCATGGGCGCCGGGCAGTGGCTCCGGCTGCAGAGCGCAGAGGAGCACACGCACGCCATGAAGCTGTTCAACTTCGTCCTGGCCCGCAACCACCAGGTCACGCTGGCGGCCATCGAACAGCCGCGCAGCGACTTCGCGTCGATCGTCGACGTCTTCGAGCAGGCGCTCGCGCAGGAGCAGAAGGTGAGCGCGCAGATCGACCAGCTCTACGAGCTGGCGTTCCGCGAGAAGGTCTTCGCGGCGATGGCCGAGCTGCAGTGGTTCATCACCGAGCAGGTCGAGGAAGAGAAGAGCGTGCGCGAGATCGTGGCCAAGTTCCACATGGTGAAGCACGACCCGGCGTCGCTGCTCGACCTCGATCGCGAGCTGGGCGCTCGCAAGCCGGCCCCGGCGGGCGCCGCCGCCGGGTAGAGAATCTCAATTCGACGCGGGCACGCTGCGCGCGGCCTCTTCGGTCGTCGCGTACTGCTCGAAGACGCCATCGAGGCCGGCCATCCGCAGCAGCTCGACGACGCGATCCGGCGTGCCGACGAGTTTCAGCCGACCGCCCTGGCGCGACACCGTCACGTGGGCCGCGATGAGCTCGCCGAGCCGCGTGCTGTCGATGTAGCCGACGCCAGACAGGTCGAGCAGCACGTGCCGCGCGCCGCGCGCCACCACCCCCGCGACGGCCTCCTTGAGCAGGCCGGGCTGGTCGTTGACGGTGAGCCGTCCCGACAGCTCGACTACCGTCGCCGCTCCAAGTTGCCGCTCGCGGATTTCCATGGCGCGCGTCATTGTACAAGACATGGCAGCCAGCCCGTGCCCGGTCTGCATGGCAGGAGGGCGTCGCCCGCCGTACCCCGAATCTCTTCACCGCCCACATCGATCGGTCCCTCGCGTTCTAGCGTGACGTCCTCGGCTTCACGGTCAAGAGACCGTGCCGGATCTGGAGGCGCGCTGCCGGGTCGTGATGCCGCTACGTGATCACCTTCGCGGAGCGGAAAAACGAGGCGCGCTGACGCGAGCGGCCCGGCGGGGCAGACGCGCCGCGCCGGGCCGTCGCGCGTGTGTTTCGAGTACAATCGAGGGCTGCACGTTTTCCTGAGAGGTTGTTCATGCCTGAGCTTGCCGCAACCAACGCCGTCTATGCCGTGCCGACGCCCGTCAACGAGCCCGTCAAGTCGTACGCGCCCGGATCGCCCGAGCGCGCCGAGCTCAAGGCCCGCCTGGCGTCGATGGCCAAGGAGCGGATCGAGATCCCGCTCGTCATCGGCGGCAAAGAAGTGCGCACCGGCAAGACGCAGCAGTCCGTCATGCCGTTCGAACCACGGGCACGTGCTGGCCGACTTCCATCTCGCCGAGCCGAAACACGTGCAGCAGGCGATCGCCGCGGCGCTCGACGCGCGGCGCGAGTGGTCGGCGTGGCCCTGGGAAGACCGCGCGGCGGTGCTGCTCAAGGCCGCCGAGCTGCTCGCGACGCGCTGGCGCGCCACCGTCAACGCCGCGACGATGCTCGGGCAGGCGCAAGACCGTGTTCCAGGCGGAGATCGACGCGGCCTGCGAGCTGATCGACTTCTGGCGCTTCAACGTCGCCTACGCGCAGGAGCTCTACAGCGAGCAGCCGCACGACAGCGCCGGCGTGTGGAACCAGCTCGAGTACCGCGCCGCTCGAGGGCTTCGTCTACGCCGTGTCGCCGTTCAACTTCACGGCGATCGGCGGCAACCTCTCGACCGCGCCGGCGCTGATGGGCAACACCGTCGTCTGGAAGCCGGCGTCGAGCGCGATGCTGTGCGCGCTACTACGTGATGCGCGTGCTCGAGGAGGCCGGGCATGCCGCCCGGCGTCATCAACTTCGTGCCGGGCAGCGCCGGCATGATCACCGACGCGCTGCTCGCGTCGCCGGATCTCGCGGGCATCCACTTCACCGGCAGCACCGAGGTCTTCCAGAGCATGTGGAAGACGGTCGGCGCGAACATCGCGCAGCTACCAGGTCGTATCCGCGCCTCGTCGGCGAGACCGGCGGCAAGGACTTCATCGTCGCGCACCCCTCGGCCGATGCCGAGGCGCTCGCGGTGGCGATCGTGCGCGGCGGGTTCGAGTACCAGGGCCAGAAGTGCTCGGCGGCCAGCCGCGTCTACGTGCCGCAGTCGATCTGGAAGCGACGTGCGCGATCGCGCGGTCGCGATGATGAAGGACATCAAGATGGGCGACCCGCGGGACTTCCGCAACTTCATGAGCGCGGTCATCGACAAGAAGCGCGTTCGACAAGATCAGCGGCTACCTGACCGACGCGAAGCAGCAACGCGAAGATCCTCCAGGGCGGCGGCGCCATGGACGAGCGCAAGGGCTACTTCATCGAGCCGACGCTCGTGCAGACCGACGACCCGGCCTACCGGCTGCTCTGCGAGGAGATCTTCGGACCGGTCGTCACCGCCTACGTCTACCCGGACGCGAAGTGGCGCGAGACGCTGCGACGTCGTCGACCGGACGTCGCCCTACGCGCTGACCGGCGCCGTCTTCGCGCACGATCGGCAGGCGGTGCGCGAAGCCACGAGCGCGCTGCGGAACGCGGCCGGCAACTTCTACATCAACGACAAGCCGACCGGCGCGGTCGTCGGCCAGCAGCCGTTCGGCGGCGCGCGCGCCTCGGGCACGAACGACAAGGCGGGCTCGAAGCTCAACCTGATCCGCTGGGTCAGCGCGCGGACGATCAAGGAGACCTTCGCGCCGCCGCGCGACTACAAGTATCCGTTCATGGCCGCCGAGTAGGCGGCCCTACTTCTTCTCCGGGAACAGCGTGACCTGCACGAAGTTCTTCGGGTTGAGGTAGGTCTTCGCCGCCTGCTGGATCATGGCGGCGTCGATCTTCTTGTAGTAGTCCGGCACGCTCCAGAGCGTCGCGGGGTCCTCGCCGTACCTGGTACTTCACGGCGAGCTGGCTGAGCAGGAAGTTGTTGAGCTTGATGTTCGTCTCGAAATCCCGCAGCAGCGCTTCGGTCTCGTCGGCCACCTGCTTGGCGGTCGGCCCGCTGGCCTGGAACTTGGCGATCTCGTCGAACACGCGCGCGACGAGCGCGTCGGTGCGCTGCGGGTCGCAGCCGAACTGAATCGCCACCGAGTACTCCGACCGCGGCACTTTCTGGTACGACGCCGACGCCGTGATGCTGTAGGTGCCGCCGAGCTCCTCGCGAATCACCTCGAGCAGCCGGCCCTGCAGGACCTCCGCCATCGCCCGGATCGCGACGCGCTGCGTCTGGTTGTACTGGAACGGCCCGGTGAAGATGATCGCGGCCTGGCTCTTCGGGTCGATGCCCTTCTCCACCTTGCGCGTCACCACGCCCGTCGCATTCCGCGCGCCGACGTCCTTCCATGTCTCCTTGCGGTGGAGGCTGGGCAGGCTGCCGAGATATTGCTCGACGAGGGGCTTCATCGTCGGCAGGTCGAAGCTGCCGACGAAGACGAACGTGAAGCCGCTGGCGTCCGCGAAGCGGTCCTTGTAGAACGCCAGCGACTTGTCGAGGTTCATCCGATCGACCATCGCCGGCGTCAGCGGCTGCCGGCGCGGGTGGTCCTGGAAGCGCGCCGAGAGCAGCGCCGAGGCAAACGCGAAGTCCGGCGACGCCGTCTGGTTGGCCAGGAGCGCCTTCAGCTGCGACGTCTGCACGCCGAACGCCGTGGCGTCCGCGCGCGGCTGCGTGAATCGCAGGTAGATCAGCTGGAACATCGTCTCCAGGTCTTTCCTGGAGCTCGACCCGCTCACGCCTTCCTCGAGCTCGCCGATGAAGGGCGTCGCCGACGCGACCTTGCCCGTGAGCACCTTCCGCAGATCGATGGCGTTGAACTTGCCAAGGCCGCTGGCGCCGAGCACCTGCGTCGCCGTGGTGGCCGGGACGTAATCGTCATCGTCGGCCAGCGACGTGCCGCCGGGGCTCGCCGCGCGGAACACGATTTCGTCGTCCTTGAATGTCGTCGGCTTCAGCACGACGTTGCACGCCGTTCGAGAGCTCCCACTCGGTGATGCCCGCGGCGTCGTTGGTGGTGGTCTTCACGATCGCGCCAGGCTTCGGCGCCGCGTCGAGCAGCGTGGCCGTCGAGACGGTGTCCACGTACGCCGTCAACGGCTTGGCGACCGCCGCCTTCATGACGCCGGCGAGCGTCGCATCGTCGGGCACGACGAGCCCGGGCTTCTCGCGGCGCCGTGACGATCACCAGCCGGTTGTTCTCGCCGACCCAGTCCTTCGCCAGCGCGTTGACGTCGTTCAGCGTGATCTGCGGCAGGAAGCGCTGGTGCAGCGCGTACTCGTCGTCGATGGTCGGCAGCGTCTCGCCGGTCAGGAAGTTCCGGATGTATTCGTCCGCGCGGCTCGAGGAGACACGGCTGTTCTTCTCGGCAATCAGCCGCTCGTAGCTCCGCAGCAGGTTCTGCTTCTGCCGATCGAGCTCGGTGGGCGTGAACCCGAATCGCGCCGCGCGCTCGGCTTCGGCCAGGAGCGCGTCCAGACCGCGCTCGATGCCGTCTTCCTTGACCTGCGCGAACAGCGACGCCTGTTCCTTGGTCCGCGCCAGGAACAGCCCGCGGCCGACGCCCGCGAAGACGAACGGCGCGTTGGGCTTCTGCGCGATCTCGGCGAGTCGGGCCGACAGCATGCCCGTGAACAGGCGCTCGACGATCTTGTCGCGGTAGGCGCCGACGAGTCCGTCGGGCTCAGCCGGCAGGAGCCGGTCCACTTCGACCGACGCCGAGGTCGTCTCCTTGTCGGCCGACGATCGCGTAGAGCGTGCCCGGCATGGTCGGGCACGTCGTAGGTCGGCCGCGGGCGCTCGGTCGCGCGGCGCCGGAATGCCCGCGAAGTGCGTCTTGATCAACGCCCTGCACGGCGGCCGGGTCGAAGTCGCCGACCGCGACGACCGCCATCAGGTCGGGCCGGTACCAGTCCGTGTAGAACTGCCTGAGCCGCTCGGGCTTGAAGCCCTGGATGATGTCCGTCTTGCCGATCGGCATGCGGTCCGCGTAGCGCGAGCCCTTCAGCAGGATCGGGAACTGCTTGTCCTGCAGCCGCGCGCCGGCGCCGCGGCCGCAGCCGCCACTCCTCCATGATGACGCCGCGCTCCTTGTCGATTTCGGCCGGGTCGAACGTCACGTTGTGCGCCCAGTCCTCGAGGATCGAGCAGCGCACGGTCCATGCACCTCGGGCTTGTCGGTCGGGACCTGCAGCATGTAGACCGTCTCGTCGAACGCCGGTGTAAGCGTTGACGTCCGCGCCGAACCGCATGCCCATCGACTCGATGAACGCCACGACGTCGTTCTTGGGAAAGTGCGCCGTGCCGTTGAACGCCATGTGCTCGACGAAGTGCGCGAGGCCCCGCTGGTCGTCGTCTTCGAGCACGGACCCGGCCTTGACGACGAGCCGCAGCTCGGCGCGCTTCTCGGGCTTGGCGTTGGCGCGGACGTAATAGGAGACGCCATTCGGCAGCTTGCCCAGTGAAATCGCCGGATCGACCGGGACGGACTGCGTCAGCGCCGCCGTCATCACGGGGCTTGGCGACTGTGGGTGGACGACGACAGCGATTGACGACAACGCGAGCGCGAGCGTCAGCGAGCGCACGTGACGACGCTGCGACATGGGAACTCCCTTCGGGTCAGCGGCCTTTGCGGGTTTCGGTCCTCATCCCTTCGGTGACGATCGCGACGCGCGCGCCGGCACCCATGGCGGCGTCGATGATCGGCATGATCTCGCCGTACCGCGCCGAGCCGACGCCGCTCACGAAGACGGTCTTGTCCTTGCGGTTGATGAGCAGGTCGCGCAGTCGCGATCCGAGCACGTCGACCGTCACCACCTGCTTGTTCAGCTTGATCTGGTGGTCGGCGGTGTACTCCGCGACGATCTGATCCTCGATGTCCTTCGGCGTCGTCGTCGGGCTCACCTCGAGCGGCAGGTTGATGTCCACCCCGCGCTGTGTGAGCGGCAGAGTGGCCATGAAGATCACGAGCAGCACCAACAGTACGTCGATGAGCGGCGTGACGTTCATGTCCGACGAGGGCGGCGCGAGCAACCGGCGGACGGACTGATCTTCGTCTTCCTTGTCGTGGTGTTTGTGATGTTCGGTCACGGGATGGCTTGGACGATCGTACCCCAGCCGTCGAGGCCCTCCGTCGCGCCACCGGGCGGCCCGGGAAAAGACGCGACCCGGGGCTGATCGCGATTCAGTCCGCGGCCTGCTCTTCGCGCGCGCACACCGACGCGACCTCGCGGGGATCGGCCAGATGTCGAAGAATCAAGTCTGCGTGACGGAACTGTAGGCCCGACCGCACCAGGGCGCAGGCCATGTCGATCGAGGTGAGCCACGACCGCAGGCCCCGGCCGAGATGTATGGTCCAATTCGCGAAGGCGTGCGCGGCCAGATAGCGTCCGAGCGCCGCCTCGTCGACGTCGGATCGCCGATCGCCCGCCGGCGGGATCTGTCCGCGAAACTCATGGGGAACGGCTCCGCGTGCGGCCCCAGCGAGCGCGTCGATCCGCTCGGCCAGCGGCGTGCGTCGCGTCGGCGTGCCGACCGTCAGCGCCGTCGCGGCCGCGTCGCGCAGAATCGTGTCGAGACTCGTGCTTCCCGGCCGCCATTGCCGCGCGGTCTCCACCACGAACGTCAAGCGTGCGAGACGGTGTTCGACCGGGCCGTCGCCGTTGGCGAGAAGATCGACGGCCAGCGCCTCGAGATCCCACCAGGCGTCCCAGTCCATCAGCACATCGGGTCGGAGCAACGGAGGCAGGCCGCGGGTGGCGTCGAGTCCGGAGTATTCGCCGGCGGCTGGGAACGCCGGAGCGTTGGTGACGATGGTCACGCGGCCCGGACGTTCGAGCAGCCCCGCCGCCGTCGGGCAGTAGTGCGACAGCGTCACGGACGCACCGCGCGGGTCGCGCGTCGTGACGCGTGGAAACTGCCGGCAGGCCAGCGGGAGGGCATCATGACCGAGCGCGCGATGGATCGCGCACGCCCGTCCGCCGGTGTCGTCGAAGAACACGCACGCGCCGGAGGCCGTCGCGAGGAGCGGGTCGCGCTCCGTGGGCGAGTCGGCTGTCACGAACAGCACTCGAGGGGACAAACCGCGGGCGGCCGAGAGTTGGCCGGTCGCGAGTGCGGACCGCACGGCCGCCAGCCGGTCCGGTTCAATCGCGATCGGCCAATTCGACGTGCAGCACGCCCCAGCGCGAGCGCAGCGATAGGCCGCGTGGACGCTGAGGACGCGAACGGACGCCGCCGTCACCGGTCGTGCGGGCCGGATCCGGGCGCGCCGGCGTTCTTCGGCGGCGGCACCGACAGCACGCGCACTTCGGGCAGCGACTGCCGGTCGATCACGCGGCCTTCCTTCATCACCGTCGCGACGTCGCGGAGGTGATGAATGTCCGCGAGCGGATCCGCGGAAAGAATGACGAGATCGGCGAGCTTGCCGGCCTCGAGCGTGCCGAAGTCCCTATCGCCTCGCGCGGCGAACGCGCCGTTGCGGGTCGCGGACACGATGGCCTGCAGCGGCGGCATGCCGAGCTCGACGAGGCCCTCGACGGCGAGGATCGTCCCCATGCCGTGATCCTGGTCGATGGGCTTGGGCGTGCGCGTCAGCTCGGGCGCGGCGGCCCAGTAGCTGTCGGTCCCGGGCGTGATGCGCGCGCCCGCGCGAATCAGTTTCTGCGCATTACGGCGGCGCGCCTCGAGATCGGCGCCCGTGTCGGACGCCTCCTTGCGCTTCTCGGACGTCGTCTTCTCGTGCGGCCGGGCGCGGGGGTCCTTCGCCGCGTCGGCGATCTTCTTCTCCGCCTCGGCCTTGGCCTTGAGGTGACGCTCCCAGGCCGGACCGCTGATCGTGCTCACGAGCATGGAGCAGACGAGGCCCCGGCTCGTGATTTGCGCCACGAGATCGTCCGGCATGTCGCGGCCGTCGAGCAGCTCTGGATGCTGAATCCCGTCGATGCCCGCGGCGATCGACACGCGCAGGCCCTCGACGCTGGTCGAGTGCGTCTCGACGAATTTTCCGCGGCGGTGCCCCTCGTCCACGATCACCTTCTGTGCCTCGGGCGAGAAGCCGATGAACGTCGGCTCGGAGAAATGGCTGGTCCCGCCGTACTTGAGGAAGTCCGGACCGCGGTCCATGTAGGCATTGATCGCCACGCCGCAGCTCGGCGGGCGTCATCTCCATCAGCTCCTCGCCGCCGCCCTGCGCGATGAAGTCGTTCATCTGCTCCTGAAAGAGCGTGAGCAGCCCGGTGACCCGGCTGAACGAAAACGAGTACGGCCCGCTCCACCCGAGGATGTTGCCGGCCGCGAAGATGCGCGCCCCGACCTTCTCGCCCGCGTGCGATGCGATCGCGCACGCGGGTGAGCGGCACCAGCGCGCCGTAGCTGTCGCGCACGCGTCGTGATGCCGTAGCTCAGGTCGATCTGCGCGGCCTCCAGCACGATGTCGTCGAAGCGCGGCTGGTAACGCACCATCGATTCGTATCGTTCGTTCTGGCCGCCGTAGAGCGACAGGTGCACGTTGGTGTCGATGAGGCCGGGAATGATCCACTTGCCGTGCGCGTCGATCTGTCTCGCGCCGGCCGGAACGGCGACCTTCTCGCGCGATCCGATCGCCGTGATCCGCTTGTCCGTGACGACGATCACGGCGTCGCGGATCGGCGCCGCGCCGGTGCCGTCGATGACCGTCGCGCCCACGATGGCCGTGACCGGGGCCTGGGCGGCGCGCGGCGGCGCCGGCGCGAGCAGCCAGATTCCACAGCTGATTCCGAGCGTCCAAGCGAACGGGCGGTGTCTCATCGTCCACTCCCGGGGGGCATGTTACCGCGCGCGGGCGCGGGTCAACTCGCGCGCACGACCGCGTAGGACCGCTTGCCCTTGCGCAGCAGCACGAACTTGCCGAACAGCAGGTCGGCGGTCGTCACCGCGCGCGCCGGACCATCCACGCGCACGTTGTTGAGGTACACCCCGCCGGACTCCACGGCGCGCCGGCCTTCGCCCTTCGAGGGCGCGAGTCCCGCGCGGACGACCAGGTCGACGATCGGCGTGCCCGCGCCTTCGAACGCCGTCCGCGCGAGATCGCTCGTCGGCGCCTCGCCGACGACCTCCGCGAACGCCGCCTCGGACACGTCGTGAACGGCCCCCCCGAAGAGGATCTCGCTTGCGGCCAGCGCGGTGGCGGTCGCCTCGGCGCCGTGCACGAGGGTCGTCATCTCGCGAGCGAGCGCGCGCTGGGCCTCGCGCGCTTCAGGACGCGTGCGCACCCTGGCCTCGAGCGCCTCGATCTCCTCGCGCGACAGGAAGGTCAGGCGCTTCAGCAGCGTGACGACGTCCGCATCGTCCGCGTTCACGAAGAACTGATAGAAGCGGTACGGGCTGGTCTTCTTCGCGTCGAGCCAGACGGCGCCCTCGGCCGTCTTGCCGTACTTCGTCCCGTCGGCCTTGACGAGGAGCGGAAACACGAGGCCCCACACGGTGGCGCCAAGTTTCTTGCGCGTGAGCTCGGTCCCGACCGTGATGTTGCCCCACTGGTCCGTCGCGCCAATCTGCAGCTCGCAGTTGTACGTCTTCCGCAGGTGGTAGAAGTCGAAGCCCTGCAGCAGCATGTAGCTGAATTCGGTGAAGCTGATGCCCGCGCTGTCTTCCATGCGCGTCCGCACCGAGTCCTTCGCGACCATCGAGTTCACGGTGATGTGCTTGCCGACGTCGCGGAGGAACTCGATCACCGGCACCGTCGACGTCCACTCGTAGTTGTCCACGAGGCGTGCCGGATTGACGGGCGTCGTGAAGTCGAGGAAGCGCTCGAGCTGCGGCTTGATGCACGTCGAGGTGATGGGCGAGCTGATCGGCCGTCAGCAGCGCGCGTTCGTCGGCCTTGCCGGACGGATCGCCAATCATGCCCGTGGCGCCGCCGGCCAGGGCGATGGGATGGTGGCCCGCGAGCTGGAACCGGCGCAGCGCGAAGAGCGGCACCAGGTTGCCGACGTGCAGGCTGTCGGACGTCGGATCGAACCCGCAATAGAGCGTGATCGGCCCGCTGGCCGTTCGCTGCTGCAGCGCGTCGCGGTCGGTGCAGTCCGCGTACAAGCCGCGCCAGTCAAGCTCCTCGAGAATCGCGCCCGTCTGCATCGCGCGATCATTCTATCCGCGCTGCCATCGGTACTCACCTTGGGTCGATGGTCGTCCACCATTGGGCGGGGTGCACGACGAAGCGCCGGCCGATGGAGGCCTGCATCGAGGCACGTTTCTTGCTCTTTCAATTGGGCAGGGCAGCGTGGAGGTCGTGTGGACCAACACGAGACGCTCTCCCTTCGCGCCGTCGAACACGCGGGGACCGAGGCCCCCGCCACCAGCGCCGCGTCCTCGACGATCTCCCAGTCCCTTCGTCGCCGCCAGCGCCGCCGGCGTTGGGTCTCGGTGGTGGCCGTGGTCGTCGTGGCCGCCGGGGCGCTGCTGATCTGGCGCGTGCTCGGCGCCGGCCCGCCGGTGCACTACGTGACGGCGCCCGTCACGCGCGGCGACGTCATCCGCGCGGTGACGTCCAGCGGCACCGTCAATCCGCAGACCACCGTGCAGGTCGGCTCGTACGTCTCCGGCACGGTTCAAGAGGTCCTCTGCGACTACAACACGCGGGTCACCAAGGGGCAGTTGTGCGCCAGGATCGATCCGCGTCCCTATCAGAGTGCCGTCGATCAGGCGCAGGCCAACGTCGAGGCCGCGCAGGCGCAGCTCGCGAAGGACCGCAGCAACCTGGCGCTCCAGGAGGCCAACTACAAGCGTGCGCAGGCGCTGTTCGATCAGCAGCTGCTCTCGCAGGACCAGTTCGATTCGGCAAAGGCCACCGACGAGCAGGCGAAGTCGCAGATCCAGGTCGATCAGGGCGCGCTCACGCAGCGCACGGCGACACTCAAGTCCGCGCAGGTCAATCTCGGCTACACCGACATCGCCTCGCCGGTCGACGGCACGGTCGTCTCGCGCAACGTCACGGTCGGCCAGACCGTCGCCGCGAGCTTTCAGACGCCGACATTATTTCTGATCGCCACGGACCTGACCAAGATGCAGATCGACACGAACGTCAGCGAGGGCGACATCGGCAGCGTCCGACAGGGCGCGCCGGTGACGTTCACGGTCGAGGCGTTCGCCGGCCGGCATTTCGACGGCACGGTCACGCAGGTGCGGCTGGAGCCTCAGGCCGTGCAGAACATCGTCACCTACGACGTCGTGGTGACGGTCGGGAACCCGCAATTGCTGCTCAAGCCGGGCATGACGGCGAACGTGCGCATCGTTGTCGACGAGCGACGCGGCGTCCTCCGTGTGCCGGATCAGGCGCTGCGGTATGTGCCGGGCGGGGTCACGGGGGAAGGTGAAGGGGCGACGGCCGCCCGCCCGCCGAGTTTCCTCGGATTCGGGCGATTCACCGCGCGGGGAACGGGGCGTGTCAACAGGCCCGAGGCCGCACGCCAGCCGGCCGGCGGCGAGGGCGAGACGGCAAGCGTCTACGTGCTGCGCGACGGTCAGCCTGTGCAGGTGCCCGTGGCTATCGGACTCGATGACGACACGAACAGCGAGGTCCTGGAAGGCGCCGTCTCGGAGAACGATCAGGTGATCGTCTCCGAGACACGCGGCGACGAGTCGGGCGCCGGCGGCGCCGGACGCCCCTGAGTTGACAGGATGAGAACATGACCGCGCCGCTCATCGACGTCCGCGATCTGACCCGGACGTATCACGTCGGCGACATCGACATTCACGCCCTGAACGGCGTCAGCCTGAAGATCGCTCCTGGCGAGTTCGTGGCCATCGTCGGCGCGTCGGGTTCAGGGAAGTCCACACTGATGGCGATCCTCGGCTGCCTCGATCGGCCGACATCGGGCCGCTATCTGTTCGAGGGGGTGGACGTCTCGACGCTCAGCGAGCCGGACCTCGCGCATCTGCGAAGCGAGCGCATCGGCTACGTGTTTCAGAGCTTCAATCTGCTGCCGCGAACGAGCGCCGTCGAGAACGTGTCGTTGCCGTTGTACTACGCCTCGCACGGTCCCGCGACCCGGGACGGACGGACCGCGCGCGCCCGCGCGATGCTGTCGCTCGTCGGCCTCGGCGATCGAGAGAACAACACGCCCGCGCAGCTCTCCGGCGGTCAGCAGCAGCGGGTCGCCATGGCGCGCGCGCTGGTGAACGCGCCCAGCCTGATCTGCGCCGACGAGCCGACCGGCAACCTCGACACGCGCACGTCGCACGAAGTGCTCGAGACGCTCGCCGTGCTCAATCGCACGCAGGGCGTCACGATCGTGCTCGTGACACACGAACCGGACATCGCCGCCTACGCCCATCGAATCATCACGATGCGGGACGGCCTGATTGAAGCCGACCAGGTCAATGCCGAGCCTACGCCGCTGGCCGACGCGTCCCGCCTGCCGAAGGCGCCGCCGGCGGGTCGGGACCGCTCCTCGATGGTGGCGTTCGCGTGGATGGCCATCGTGTCGTCCTTTCAGGCGGTGCGGCGTAACACGCTGCGGTCGGCGCTCACGATGCTGGGCGTGCTCATTGGCGTGGCCGCCCTGATGGCGATGGTGGCCGTGGGGCAGGGCGCCAGCGAGTCCGTGCGCCAGCAGATCGAGAGCCTCGGCACCAACCTCGTCGTCGTCCTGCCCGGCGCGTCGAGATACCGCGGCGTCCGGTCCGGTTTCGGCAGCGCCCCGACGCTCACGGTGGACGACGCCGAGGCGATTCGGCGTGAGGCGCCCGCGGTGTTCGATGTGGCGTACGTGAATCGGCAGTCCGCCCAGGTCCAGATCGGCAGCCGGAACTGGCAGACCACCGTCTGGGGTGTCACGCCCAACTATCCGGACCTGACGGCGTGGCATCTCGCCGCCGGCCGGGGACTGACCGAGACCGACGAGACGGACGGCGCATCGGTCGCGCTCATCGGACAGACCGTGTTCCACCAGTTGTTCGGGGCCGCCGAAAGCCCGATTGGCGCGATCGTGCTCGTCAAGCGATCGCCCATGCGCGTGGTCGGCCTGCTCGCAAGCAAGGGGCAGACGGCGTTCGGCCAGGACCAGGACGACATCGTGATGATTCCGTTCACGACGGCGGAGCGGAAGGTGCTCGGCGTCGCGACCGCCGCCGCGGGTGCGGCTGGAGACACGACCGCGACCGTCTCGCCCCAGAATCCCTTCGGCCTGCAGCCCCGGCTGACCGGCATGGTCCACTCGATCTATCTGCAGGCCGCGCGGCCCGGCGACGTGGACGCGGCGATCGCCCAGGCCACGAGCACGCTCGAGCTCCGCCACCACATCGCCACTCCCGAGGACGACGACTTCTCGATTCGCAATCTGAGCCAGGTCGCCGGCGTCGTGGAGAGCAGCAGCCGCGTGATGACCGTCTTGCTCGCGTCGATCGCGTCCATCTCGCTGCTGGTGGGCGGCATCGGCATCATGAACATCCTCCTGGTGTCGGTGACGGAGCGCACGCGGGAGATCGGGCTGCGCATGGCCATTGGCGCGCGGCGGCTGGACGTGCTGTGGCAGTTTCTCGAGGAAGCCGTCCTGCTGAGCGTGGGCGGCGGGATCGCCGGGATTCTCGTCGGTTTCACGGCGTCGCGCATCATCTCGGCGGTCGCCGGCTGGCCGACGTCGACGCCGCTGTGGGCGGTGCTTGGCGGTTTTTTCTTCTCGGCCGCCGTCGGGATCTTCTTCGGCTACTACCCGGCGCGCAAAGCCGCCCAGCTCAATCCGATGGAAGCGCTGCGGTACGAGTAGGCGCGGGGCGGGGCGGCCTGCCGGACAGGTCGGCTGCCGGACAGTTGAATCGCCGTCCCACGTGATCTAGCGTTGGCGCATGCGCACAGCCCGTGTTCTCACGATTGCCGGGGTTCTCGTCCTTTCCGTGCTGGCGATGGCGCAGACTCCCGCGCCCGCCCGCAGTTCCAGGCTCACGATCGACCAGCTCGTCGAGATCAAACATCCGTCCGGGCATCAGTGGACGCCCGACGGCAGGCACGTCTGGTTCACGTACGACGACGGCGGTGTGAACAACGTCTGGGCAGCGCCCGCCGACGGCAGCCGCCCGGCGGTCGCGCTCACGACCTATCCCGACGGCCAGTCCGGCGCGGGTGGCTTTTGGAGTGCCGACGGTCAGACGTTCTTCTTTCAGCGGGACGGCGGACTGCTGGCGGTGGCGGTGACCGGCGGCACGCCGCACGCCGCGTGGCCGTCGGCGGCGCGCGCGAGCAGCTTCTCGCTATCGCCTGACGGCACGCGCGTCGCGTTCATCGTGGGACAGGGCGGCGGACGCGGCGGGCGGCGGCCGCGGAGGTCGCGGCGGCCGTGGTGCGGCGGCGGCTGAAGGCGCGGCACCGCCAGCGACAGCGGGGAGCGCGGATCTTGATCGTCCACGCGTTCGCCACCGATGCCGATCAGACGGTCGCCCACGTCAACGGCGGCTTTGGCGGCCTCAGCTGGTCGCCGGACGGCTCGCGTCTGGCATACACGACCAACGCCGGCTCGACGTCTCAGGTGCACGTGGCGTCGATGTCGGGTGGATCGGCGACGGTGACGACGACGGTCGAGAGCGGTCCGGTCGGCGCGCCTTCGTGGACGCCTGACGGCGCGAACCTCATCTACTCGACCGGCGGCGGTGGCGGCGGGCCGATTCAACATCTGTCATCGCCGCCGGAAATCGGCGCCAAGCTGATCTTCGTCGCGACGGAGGGAGGCGCGGCGGTGGCGGCGGCGCGAGCTTCATCGTGCCCGCGACGCGGGCGGCGCGCCGAAGCCAGTGCCGCTGCCGGCGGCGGCGGCCGGCGGTGGCGGCGCGGCGGCGGCGGCGCGTGGCTCGACGCGACGCACCTCACTGGCGACGCGCACGTCGAACGGCGGCAAGACGCGCACGACCGAGGCGGTCGACATCAACGGCGGCCAGCCGAAGGTGCTGCACGACGAGACCGCGGACAAGTTCTTCAGCGCCGTCAACAACACGGCGAACGCGATCTCGCCGGATCGACAAGTGGCTGCTGCTACACGGCGACGTCACCGGCTGGGATCAGATCTACGTCGTGCCAACGGCCGGCGGCACGCCGGTGCAGATCACGCAAGGCGCCGGGCGAGCACTGGCGCGCCGTGTGGTCGCACGACAGCCGTCGCATTGCGCTGGGACGCGAACACGCAGGCCAAGCCCGGCACGCGACAGATCGAGGTCGCGACGATCGGCGACGATCCGGCGCGCGCGACGATCGTCGACGGTGACGTCGGGCAGCGGCACGAACACCGCGCCGCAGTGGTCGCCCGACGACACGCGGATCCTCTTCCAGCACACCGACTACCAGAACTCGGCGGATCTGTACGTCGCCGACGCGGCCGCCAACGCGAAGCCGACGCGGCTGACCTCGTCGATGCCGGCGAGCATCGACAAGTCGGCGCTCGTCGCGCCGGAGCTGATTCACTATCCCGGGCCCGGACGGCAAGCCCGTGCCGGCGTGGCTGTTCGTGCCGAAGAATCTCGACCGCACGAAGAAGCACGCGGCGATCGTCTGGATTCATCCCGACGGCGTGAACCAGAACTACGACGGCTGGCACACGGACCGCAACGAGGCGGTCTACTACGAGTTCCACCAGTACCTGCTGCAGCAGGGCTACGTCGTCATCGCGCCGGACTATCGCGGCAGCATCGGCTATGGGCGCGACTGGCGGAACGACGTCTACATGGACGTCGGCGGCAACGACGCGAAGGACGCGCGGATGGCGGCGACGTATCTCAAGACGCTGCGGCTACGTCGACAGCGATCGCGATCGGCGTGTGGGGCTTGAGCTACGGCGGCTTCTTCACGCTGCTCGCGATCACGCAGGAGCCGACGTGGTTCCGCGCGGCCGTCGACGTCGCGGGCGTCGCCGACTACGCGCTGTACTACGAGGATCCGTACCACGGCGGGTGGACGACGAGCCGCATCGGCACGCCCGAGGAACACCCCGACGTGTACGCGAAGGCGGCGCCGATGTCGCACGTCGATCAGATTCAGCATCCGCTGCTGATCCTGCACGGCACGGCCGACGTGAACGTGCCGTTCATCCACTCGGTCGCTGCTGATCGATCACCTGCTCAAGGCGGGGAAGGGCGAATCTGGTGCACCTTCATGATGTATCCGGGCGAGTTCCACTACTTCGATCGCAGCCTTCGTCGTGCGCGACGCGTGGCACCGCGTGGACGATTTCTTCCGCGAGAACCTGCGGCCGGATCAGATGACCGCGAAGTAGTCGTCAGGTGTGGCGGGCGGGCGCGTTCGCCCGCCCGTCGCCCATCTGATACAATCCGTGTCGATCGTGTCGTGGTCGGCCACTCGGCCGGACCCTCGTGAGTCGGTCCCGACGGGAACGCCAAATTACGATTTGGTAATCCCGCTCAGAATCTGTCCCACGAGAATCGCACGCGTCTACTGACGCTGGCGGCGCGACCCGGGAACAAGGTGCACGCGTGATGACGTTCCGCTCCCCGGCGTTGGCGCTGACGTTTGTCTGTTCGCTCGCCGCGCTTCCCGCCGCGGCTTCACCGTTGATCGGCACGTCCTGGGACGGGCCATCGCCCGGCACGCTGGCGGATATCACCAACACCAACGATTTTGCCTTTGGCCTGCCGACGTTCGGCGCCGGGCAATACGAGATCCGCTGGGACGGCGGCATCACGGCGTGGCGCGACTTCACGACAATCGGCTACAACGACGGCAGCCGGACGGCGCTCTTCAATCCGGGCACAATCGCCAGCGACACCACGTTGACCTTCACCGCGAACGATTCCTGGACGCTCTGGGCGGATACGCCGTCGCTCTCGAACGCGGACTCCACGGGCGAGCAGTGGGCGTTCGCGCAAACCGGCGCCAACGCGTGGGTGTGGGGCCTCGAGGACATCCAGATCGGCTATGCCGACGGCGACTGGCAGGACGCGTTCGGCGCGCTGCGCCTCGTCTCGCCGCTGCCGACGGTCGTCTCTTCGGAAACGACGTCGTCATTGCCGCTCCCGCCTGCGCCGCCATCGGGTCTGGCGTCGATCTCGTCCGACCCGTTGGCCGTCTTGACGCCGCCATTGGGCGACGGGACGTCCGGCGACGAACCGGCACCGCTCGCCCTGCAGACGACACTGGCGCCGACGGCGACCATTCCCGCCGTGCCCGAGCCGTCGACAGTGCTTCTGATCGCGAGTGGTCTCGGTCTGGCCGCGCTTCGGCGCCTGCGCGCCTAGCCGCGGCGTTTTGCGGTCCGCCGCCCAATCTAGTCCGTCAGCGATCGCTTCGGCCAGGTGACGATGAACGTGGTGCCGCGTCCTTCCGCGGACTCCAGTCGAATCGTCCCCCCGAGGCCGCGCGCGCACTCCGAGGCGATCGCCAGTCCCAGTCCCGACCCTGAATTGCCGAGCTCTTCGTCTCGCTCGGCGTGGCCTCGATAGAAGCGGCGAAACACGGTCGCCTGATCCTCCGCCCGAATGCCGAGGCCGTTGTCGGCGATAGTCATCAGCCATCCCGCGTCAGTCGGATCGAGGCGGATTTCGACTCTCGCCGCCGGCTTGGCTGGATCGCGATACTTGATGCCGTTGGACACGAGATTCACGAGCAGCAGCTCGAATCTGGCCACGTCCACGCACATCTCCGCGACGTCGATATGGCTGACGATCTCGACGCCTTTCCGGTCCGCAGCCTCGCGCAGTTGCTCGGCGACGTCGGCGACCAGCTTGCGCGGGTCGATCACCTGCAGCTGCGGCGTGTCGTGGTTGGGCCCGGCGATGAGCCCGAGCGTCCGGATGAGGTCCGCCAGGCGCCGGACGTTGCGGCCGGCGACCTCGACGACGCGCTGCCGCTCGGCGGAATCCTCGGCCACGGCCGTGCGCAGCAGATCGAGGGCGTGCTGCACGCTCGCCAGCGGCTGCCGCAGCTCGTGGCTCACCATCTGGTTGAAGCCGTCGAGACGGATGGTCTGCTGCTCGATTTTCTGCGCTGTACCGATCGACAAACGTGTCGACCGTGCGCTGCAGCAGGATCATCACGGCTTCGCTCAGCCGCATCATGACCGCGATGCACTCGGACGCGTGGTATGTCCCGATCGCGTCGATTTCGTCGCGCGCGAATTGGCCGAGCACCTCGGCGAGCAGGCGGTACTCGCGCAGCAGCTGGTGCACCGACGCGCGCTGCGCGAATCGCAGCTCGCCCAGCTCCTGGGCCTTGGAGAGAATCGCCGTGTTGCCGGCGACCGCGTCGGCTGACTGCTGGCCGACGTGATCCGCAATCTCGCGAATCAGGGCCGGCACGTGATCGAGCAGCAGGTCTGACGGAAAGACCTCGTTCGCCTCGACGGGCAGCAGCTCGCGGAGCTGCGCGAGCCATCGCTCGGCGAGCAGGCGGCTGGCGCCGCGGAGGCGGCTGGCGATGACCGACGCGGCGTCGTGTCGCGGGCCCGAAGTCATTTCGGGCCACCGCATTCTACAGGGCAGTCTCGCAGCATTCGCAACGTGATCACCTGCCAACTCAGCCGAGTGGAGCGCTGGAGCAGCGGCCGATTGGGCGGCAATCGCGGCTCAGGCTTCCGGCAGCGTCGTGCGAATGGACGACAACACCGTCGTCAGCGTGTCGATGTCGATCGGCTTCGTCAGATGGCTGTCGAAGCCTGCCTCACGCGAGCGCGCCATGTCTTCGGGCCGGCCGTAGCCGGTCAGGGCAATCAGATGAATTCGCCGGGTCGCGGACCGCTGCCGCAAGGACGCCGCGATTTCCAGCCCCGACGTATCCGGCAGGCCGAGGTCGCACAGGATTACGTCCGGCCGGTGACGTTCCGCCAGATCGAGGCATTCGAGCCCGTTCGTTGCGGTCCACACGTGGTGACCGGAGACCGACAGTAGGCTGGCGAGCATGTCGCGGGCGTCGTCGTTGTCTTCCACGACGAGGACGCGCAGCGAGCTCGCGGGGAGCTGGGGCGTGGTCGAAGGCGGGAAGTGATTGGCCATCGAGATATCCCCGGGGGATCGCGCCGGGGGCCATAGCCTACTCCAACCACGACCCGGTGTCGCATCGGGCCAATACGGCGGGCACCGCCCTGACCGCCGCCAGGCTAGGCCAGCGGGGAGGGGCGCGAGGACGGGCTTGGCGTGCGCCAGCGCGTGCTGATTGGCCTGGCCCGCCTAGCTCTCCCGCAACACCGTCAGCGGATCGACCCGGGTCGCGCGCCAGGACGGGACGAAGCACGCCACCGCGCGGCGGGGGTTCTGGCGGTGAGCCAGGACCAGCCCCCCCCCAAGAATCTCTGCAATCCGAGTCGCGTCGGACCGATAAGGACCGGTGATCACGAAGCGGCCGCAGGCGCATGAAGATTCTATATATCGCCGGGAAGAGCAACGACGCGGAGCTTGTTGCATTCGCCCTCCGGAGCGTCGCCCCGGGAGTGGTCGTCGCATGGGCCGCGAGCCTGGTGCAGGCTCGGCCCTGGATCCATCAGAATCGCCAGGTCGCCGTCCTCATCGTCCAGATGGAGCCTGATGGCCCTGACTATGCGTCATTCATCAGCGAGATCAACGCTCAGGGCGTGAAGCCGCCAGTCATTGTCGTTGCCGGTGGAGCCGCGCCGGCAGCGCCGGCGTCCCTGCAAGCCCTGGCCCAGACGACGGTCGCAAAGACCCCGTATTTGCTGAGCGATCTGCCGTCCGTTGTCAAAAAAGCGCTCGAGCTGCCCGGACCCGCAGCCGCCGAAGACGTGGCGCCTCGTCCAGCTCCGCCGCAGCCTGGCGCGGTCCCATCGAATCCGTTCGCCCAGCTCGGCCAGACGGGTGGAGCGCTGCAAGAACGTCTGAACCAGGCGCTGGAAGCGGCCGCCGGGGCAGAAGCCGCCCTGACGGACTCCGAGCGGCGGCTCGGGGACACGAAGATGGCGCTCGAACGTGCCGAGAGCCGGCTCGCTGCGGAGGTGGGGGATGCCGCCGCGCGGCTGGCCGAAGAGCGCGCGCACGCCGACGAGCGGCTATCGCAGGCGACCGCGGCGCTCGACGCGCTGCGCGCGCAGCTGGTGGACCAGGCGACCGCGCTGCAAGAGGCCGAGCAGCAGGCGGCGACGGATCGCCAGGCCGCGGCCGAGGACGCCGCGCGCCGCCAGGCGAAGGCGGAGGGCGACGTGCTCCGCGAGACGTCCAACCGCCAGGCGCTGGAACAGAAGATCGCCAACGCCGAAGCAGGACAGGCGGCCGCAGCCGAGCGGCACGCGTCCGAAGTGGCGGAGCTCACCGAGCGGCTGGCGAATCTCGAACAGCACGCCGCACAACAACTGGCCGAGGCCGCCCGAAACCGCGAGGCGCTGAGCACTGAGGCGGCCGAAGCGGAGCGGGAGTTCCGGCAGGCGGAGGAACGGCACGCCCTCGAACTGGCCGGTGCGACGACCCGCCTCACGGAATCCCAGAAGCAAGTCGACGTCCTCCGTTCGCAACTGGTCGAAGCCGAAGCCAATCTCCAGCACGCCAGGGAACGCCACACGTTCGAGTTGGCGGGTGCGGCGACCCGGCTCACCGAGGTCCAGAAGCACGCCGAGGCGCAGCTGGCTGACGCCGCCGCGACTCTGCGGCAGCACGACGAGCGTCATGCGACCGAGCTCGCAGGTGCGACCGCGCGGCTCGCCGAGACCAAGCAACAGGCCGACGCGGCGCTCGCTGCGCTGCGGTCGCGGCTTGCCGACACGACCGCCGCGCTCGAGCGAGCCGAGCAGCAGGCGTTGGCTGATCGGCGAGTCGCGATCGATGCCGCGGCCGTGCAAAGAGCGGCGTTCGAGGCCGAGCTGGCGCAATCGACGGCGAAATACGAGGCGCTGGCGCAGCAGTTGGCGGCTTCGGCGCAGCAGTTGAAAACCGCGGAGGCGAAACATCAGCAGGCCGCAACCGACGCGGACGCCAGGCTCGCGGAGGCCGCCGCCCGGCTCGTCGAGAGCCAACAACAGGCGGAGGCGGCGCGTGCCGCGCTGCGGGCGCAACTCGACGATGCCGCGGCCGCGCTCCGTCGCGCGGAGCAGCAGGCGTCGGCGGACCGTCAGACCGGGATCGAGGCCGCGGCCGCACAGGCCGCGGCCTTCGAAACGGAGCGCGGACAAGCGATCGTGAAACACGAGGCGCTGGCTCAGCAGTTGGCGGCCTCGGCTCAGCAGTTCGCCGCCCTGACCCAGCAGTCGAAAGACGCGGAAGCCAAACACCAGGCGGCACAGGCAGACGCGGCCTCGCGCCTCGCAGATGCGGCCGCCCGGCTCGCCGAGAGCCAGCAACAGGCCGAGGCGGCGCTGGCCGCGGTGCAGTCGCAACTGGCCGACACGACCACCGCGCTTCGTCGCGCCGAGCAGCAGGCGTCGGTTGAGCGCCAGGCCGCGATCGATGCTGCAGCCGCACAGAACACGGCTTTCCAAGCCGAGCGGGCGCAATCGCTCGCGGCGCGCGACGAAGTCACGCGTCAGGCCGACGCCCTGCGCTCCCAACTGACCGAAGCGGAAGCGAATCTTCGAGCCGCAAGCGAGCGCCGCACGGCGGAGTTGGCGCACGCGGCCGCCCGGCTCGCCGAGACCGAACAACAGGCCGAGGCGGGGCGTGCTGCGCTGCGTTCGCAACTTGACGACACCACTGCCGCACTCCGTCGCGCGGAGCAGCACGCGTCGGCGGACCGTCAGGCCGCGACCGCTGCCGCGGCTGCGCAGCAGGCGGCCTTCGAGGCGGAGCGGGCGCAATCGGCCGCGAAATACGAGGCGCTGGCTCAGCAGCTGAAGGACTCGGAAGCGAGGCGCCAGCACGCGGCACAGGACGCGGAGGCTTTCGCGCACGCGGCCGCAGAGGCGAGCGAACACCAAACGCGGCTGACCGCCAGGCTCAGCCAGGAGACCTCGACGCGCGAGGCGGTTGAGCGCGAACTGGAGCAGGCGCGGAACGCGGCCGAGCAGGCCTCGCGTCAGTTCCTGGACGGCGTGGCCGAGATCCGCGAGCGCGCGAACGAGCACACGCGCCAGCTCGAGGCGCGCGCGGCGCGCGAACGTGCCGAGTGGGAGGCCACACTCGCCGGTCACCGGACCCAGATCGGGCAGCTCCAGAATGATCTCGACGCCGCGCGCCAGTCACTGGCGTCGAGGGAAACCGAGATCAAACGACTGCAGACCGCGAACGACACGGAGCGTGCGAACTTCGATCGCGCGCGGGCGACTGCCGATGCCGATCTCGCCAAGCTTCGCCGGGAGTCCGCGGATCTTCAGCAAACGGTCGACGAGCACGTCCGCCGGTTCGACGAAGCGCCCGTCAGCATTTGCCGGTGCGCCGCGGACGGCACCATCACGCAGGCGAGCCGCACGCTGGCCAGGCTGCTCGGGTACGCCAGCGCGGAGGACCTGCGCCGGGTGGATTTCGGCGCCGAGGTCTTCAAATCCAGCGACGAGCTGCACTGGCTCATCGATCGCTGTCGGTCGTCCCGGTCGCCGCGGTCAATCGAGACGACCTGGGCCAGGAAGGATGGCAGCCGGATTCTCGTGCGACTCGTCGCCTCGTCCGCCTCAGACGGCGGGATCGACCTCGCCGCTGAGGATGTCACGGCGGTGAAGGCGCTCGCGGAGAAGCTGAATCACGCGCAGCGCCTCGAAGCGGTCGCGCGGTTCGCGTCGGAAGTGGCCGTGACCTGCGAGAGCCTCTTGAAGGACGTCAATGAAGGCGTCGAGACATGGCTGTCGAGCGCGGGCAACGACGCCGCGCGCCGCCAGGGTGAGCAGCTGGTCGCGGACGTGAGCCGGGTCCGTGGATTCCTGCGCCAACTGACGCAGTACGGCGACAAGCAGAAACAGGTCGCTCCGCGCGTCGCCGTGAACAACGTGCTCCAGGACCTGGCGTCGGTGCTCAAGCGGGTGGCGGGTGACCACATCGCGCTCGTGCTGCCGACAGATTCGAAGCCGCTGAACCTCGACGTCGACGCCGAGCAGGTCGAGCGGATCTTCGTGAACGTCGCCGCCTTCGCGCGCCAGCGGATGCCGCTTGGCGGCCGGCTGCTCATCGAAATCGCCCAGGCCGTCGTCGATCGCGAGTTCGTCGAGCGATATCCGAACGTGCGGCCGGGCGGCCATGTGCTGTTCATGGTGACCGAGCAGCGCAGCGTGAACCCGCCGGCGCTGATCGCGCCGGATCCGCGCGCGGACACGCAGGAACGGCCGGGACTCGACTTGGGCGTGCTGCAGTCACTGGTCGCCGAGTCCGGCGGGCATCTATGGATCGAGGCGCAACCCTCCGGCGACATGGTGCTCAAGATTCACCTGCCGCGCCGGGCGCTCGACGACCACGAGGCGGCGCGGAGCCGAGGTCGCTGGATCAGCAGGCTGGCGGCCGTCGCCGGTCGTCACTGAATCGATCGACGCGCCAGGTCGATTCGCAAGCCATCTCACAAACCCCGCAGCGCAGCCTGTCTAGATCCGGACACGTACGTTCACTGAACATCGCAGCCGAATTGTTGGAGGCATCGTACGGCCACGGCTATTATTTTCATCTCGAAGTGCATGCCCGATCACGTTGCCCGGCATGCGGAGAGATTGCGAAGGGGATGACACGTGACGCTCAGTCGACGCGAGTTCGTTCAACTGGCCGTGGCGATAGGCGCCTCGCTCGCGTGGGGCGGCAAGGCTCGAGCGTCAACCACCGGCTGGAATGAGCGGCGCGACCTCTATCCGGAGGGCGTCGCGTCCGGCGATCCCGATCCGACGAGCGTGATCCTCTGGACCCGGCGGCCGTTCGAGTCGGGCGGCCGGCGAGCGCTCACGGTGGAGGTTGCCGAGGATGATGCGTTCCGGCGGGTCATCGCCAGCGCGTCCGCGCCGGTCTCCGCGGAATCGGATTGGACGACGCGCGTGCTGGTCGGTCATCTCGAGCCTGCGCGCGTCTACTGGTACCGCTTCACCGACGGCGAGGGGAACGGCAGCCGCGTTGGCCGGACGATCACCGCGCCGCTCGCGAACAATCCACGGCCGGTCAACTTCGCGTTCGTCAGCTGCCAGGACGTCAATGAAGGCAAACTCAATGCCTATCGCCGGATGATCTTCGAGGACGAGCGCGCGGCGCCCGCCGATCGACTCGAGTTCGTGCTGCACCTCGGCGACTTCATTTACGAGATCGTCGAGTACCCCGACGAGTTGCCGACGCGGTACGACCGCACGATCTACGACGTCGGCCGGATTCCCGATGGCGGCCTCGGCGGAGTCGGCAAGTTCCATTACCCGCTCACGGTCGAGGGCTATCGCGTCGTCTACAAGGGCTACCTGGCCGATCCCGACCTGCAGGACGCGCGAGCGCGCTGGCCGTTCGTCTGCATGTGGGACAACCACGAGTTCTCCTGGCAGGGCCGGCAGAGCATCGTGCAGGCCGGCGGCCCGCCGCGACCGGGCCAGACGGTCAAGGTCGCCGCCAACCAGGCCTGGTTCGAGTACGTCCCCGCGCGCGTGAAGGCGCCGAGCGGATCGCTCGACACGTTCGGCTCCGTGGCGGTGAAGAATGTGCCGATCGAGAAGTGGGACGACAGCGGCCTCGGGATCGAACCGAACAATCTGACCGCCATCAACAGCCTGATCGCCTACCGGTCGTTGCGCTACGGCAGGCACCTCGATCTCTTTCTCACCGACCAGCACAGCTTCTGCGGCGACGATCCGACGGGCGCGGACGACGTCGGCAAGATCTACGATCCGGCGTTCAACGGGATGTTCTCCGAGCCGGCGATGATCGCGCTCGATGCCGGCCGCACGTTCAACGGCGGCCACCCGCCCGCCAAACTCAGCTTTCGTGACGTCAGCATTCCGAATCCGCGAAAGGACTCACCGCCGCGCACGATCCTCGGGGCCCATCAGAAGCAGTGGTTCATGGACCAGCTCCGCCGGTCCGCGGCCACCTGGAAGATCTGGGGCAATTCGCTCGGCACGCTCGATTTGCGCGCCGATCCGCAGAACCTTCCCGACGGAATGACGAAGAACAAGTGGCCGGCCGACACCTTCGCGCAGATCGGCAGCGGCGATTGGGGCAGCGCGTACCACGAGCGCGGCGAAATCTACGACCTCGTCCGCGATGCGAAGATCACCGGCTTCGCGATCGTGTCGGGCGACCGTCACAGCTTCTGGGCCGGCTATGCCGCGTCGCGCCTGCCCCCCGCCCGGTTCGAGCCGGTCGGGATCAGTTTCGTCGGCGCCTCGCTGACCAGCCCCGGGGCAATGGAGGCGTTGGAGCACACTCTTCCCAAGGATCATCCGCTTCGTCCGCTGTTCCTGGCCGATCGGCCGGTCCGGGGCGCGGGGGACGCCGGAGCGAAAGAGGCTCCGCCCGAGTGGACGTACAACATGCTTCTCAAGCACGGCGTCCGCTCGTGCCTCGAATACGCCAGGAGCTTCGACCTGAAGCGCGCGCACGCCCTGTCTAATCCGGATCTTTCCCCGCACCTTGAATTCGTGGACATGGGCGGTCACGGCTACGCGACGGTGCGGCTCACCAGCGACGAGATGCGGACCGAGTTCGTCTGCATTCCGCGCCCGATCACGCGCAGCGATCGTCCCGACGGCGGTCCGCTTCGCTACCGGGTCGTCCACACGGCATCGCTCTGGAAACCTGGCGAGCGGCCTGTGCTGCGCCAGCAGGTCGTCGAGGGGGATCCGGGCCTTTCGATTTGAGATGGCTTCAGGTCGATGATTGTGTCCGCCGCCGTGCTTGCGGCGGGGACCGCGCTGCTGGCGCCCGTCATTGCGGTCGTCGCGATGGTGCCGGAGGAGGGAATCGAACCCACACGGGGGGTAAACCCCACAAGATTTTGAGTCTCGCGCGTCTGCCAATTTCGCCACTCCGGCACAGGGAGAGGGCAGGGACGTAACGTCAAGTGTAGCAGGAGCTTGAGCCGTGCTCCCATTCGGTTAGGATGTCGTGGGGCTCCTATGCGACGGGCACTGGCCTGATGGTGCGGCGACAATTGGCGGTTCAACGATGATGCGTCTCCGCTCGACGCTTCAGGTCCCTGTCCTGACCGTCCTTGCCGTTCTCGCATGCGCGGTGGCCCTGACGGCGCGTGTGCCCCAGGAATCCCGCGAAAAGCGCATCATCGTCACGGTCCTCGATGCGCAGAACAAGCCAGTCACGGGCCTGCCGGCTGACGCCTTCCGTATCCGCGAGGACAACCTCGATCGCGAAGTCGTGAAAGTCGAGCGCGCGACCGACCCCGTCGCCGCCGTGTTGTTTGCCGATACGACGTCGGCGTTCGGGAAATACGCGGGCGAGTTACGCACGGGCACGCAAGCCTTCGTCAAGGAGTTCTTCGAGAAGAACCCTGGGTCGTCGCTCGGACTGTGGGAATTCGGCGACGCCGACATTCCGATCGTCGAGTTGACGACCGACGCGGCCAAGCTCCAGCACGGGACCACGAGATTGTTTCCCAAGGGCTCGGAACAAAATGTCGTCGGATCGGCGCTGCTCGAGGGCATCATCAGCGCGTCGAAAAAGCTGGCGAAGCGACCCGAGAGGCGCCGGGTGATCGTTTCGTTCAACACCGACGTGTCGGTCGAGGTCAGCAGGATGCCGGGGCAGCACGTCCAGGACGCAGTGCAGAACGCCGACGTGACGCTCTTTGCCCTGTCCATCCACAACGACGCGGCCAATGGATTTCTGCGCGATAACGTGCTCAACGAGCTCTGCCCGTACAGCGGCGGCAAGCGTTTCACGATCGTGGACGTCGCGGCGCTCGAATCGGCACTCAAGAACATCGCGGACGTAATTGGCTCGCAGTACGCGGTGACCTACACACGGCCATCCGGCTCGGCGAAGCAGGTGCTGGTCGGCATTCGCCGCGAAGGCTTGAAGCCGTCGACCGCGCGTTGGGCCCCCAAATAGAACGTCGATAGTCCAGACGAGGAAGTATTGGGTCGCCACGATGAGCGCGAACGCAGAGGGATGATGTGTCGCAACATGAGTCCGCCACCTGCCTTGGTTACCAAAGTGGTTAAAGAACGGGTCGAAGGCCGGTGTAGCGCAGCGAGTGCCGCGTGACGCGATAGAGCAGGTCGTCGCGTCAGAGGCCGTACGGCGGAAGTGACGTCTCCCGCATGTCGTTCCTGACCGCTTTTCTCGTCTTCCGAACGGCGATCAAACGTCCGCGCCTACCGGAGGATTCCCTGCCTCGCGCGCACGACATAGTTCCGGCTCGGCACCTTGACGCGAAGGGTGTGAAAGCGTTCCGTTCGCGGGGGTCGTGGGCTCGTAGGCCAGCATGTACTGGTGATCCAGTTCGTCGGCGACCCGGGCCAGGGCGGCGCCGAGGTCCGCGGTGTCGTGGATCACGTCGCTGTAGCCGTTGCCCTGCGCCGCAATTGACGCGAGCGTGTACGGGTTGACGCGGGTCGCGGGGCGCGCATCCACGCGATCCACCGCAATCCAGTAGAGAAACACGTCGGTGCCGGTGAGCTGCTTTTTGAGTTGCGTCGGCGTCGTGTCGCTGGCGCTGTCCGCGCCGTCCGACACGATGATCATGGCCGCGCGCTGGAGGCTCCGCGCGGTGAAGAGCGACAGGGTCTTGAACACCGCGTCGTAGAGCGCCGTGCTGCCGCTCGAATCGAGCGCGTCCAGGCTCGCCCGCAGGCGAGTGCGATCGAGGGTCCAGTTTGCGATGACCTGGGCCGCGTGGTTGAAGCTGACGAGCGCCACCTCGTCGTCCGGTCGCAGCGCTGTGTCGATGAATCGCTGAACCGCGGCGCGCGTCGCCTGCAGCTGCTCGCCGCGAACACTCTGGCTCGTGTCGATCGCGATCGCCACGCTGAGGGGTGTCCGCTCCGACGCGAAGCGCGCCAACGCCTGTGGCTGGCCGTCTTCTGTGACGACGAAGTCGCGCTCGCCGAGGTTCGTCACGAGCCGGCCGTCCCGCTCGCGCACGGTCGCGGCGGTCGTGACCAGTCCGGATGCGGGCTGGAACGCGTTGCGGGCGAGAGCCGGCGGGCGCTCCGCGGACACGCTCTGTGAGAGCATGGCGCACGTCAGGGCCGACGCGACCAGCGAACCGCCGGCGACGAACGCGGAGGAAAATCGCGTCATGTGGTTGAGTCTCGCGCGTCTGCCAATTTCGCCACTCCGGCACGAAGTGTGGTCAGGACGTCGGGTGAAGTGTATCAGCTGACGGTGCACAAACCATGGACCTCATCACGCCCGTCAAGCTCACGATCTATCGCCTCACCGCGGAGCGCGGCGGCCCGCCGTCTCAACGCGACGTGGCGGACGTCCTCGGCGCGCCGATCGCGGATGTTCGAGCCGCCTACGACGGGCTTGCCGCCAGCCGGCTGCTCGTCCTCAACCCGGATCGCGAGACGATCCGCATGGCGCCGCCGTTTTCCGGCGTGCCCACGCAGCACCGCGTGACCGTCGACGGGATTGAGCTACGCCAACTGCGCGTGGGATGCGTTCGGCATTCCCGCGGCTTTGCTGTCAGAAGCGCGGCGTCGCGCCCAGGCCGGTCGTCAGGATGGACCAGCTCTGGCAACTGGCGGTCACCTGGTACGGCACGCGCCTCCAACCCGAAGCCCGCCGGCCGGCGCCTCCGGAGATGAAAGGGATCTTCGAAGACCTCGGGCTTCGCGGCGACTTCTGGGACCCGATGGCCGACACCTTCCGATGACGGAGGGCGGCGAGGCGCTCAGGGCTTGTAGGGCCGCGGCGCCCGAAGCAGGACGATCGAGATCGGCCGCGTCGGCTCCCGCCGATCGACGAACACCGTGACGACCATCCGCTCGAGCCAGGCCTGCCGCACGAGCCCCTCGATCGCGCCCTCGCGCGCGTGGAACGCGTGCTCGTGCCCGTCCTCCGTCAGCAGGTGGAACCCCTCGAAGTCGCCGAAGCGATCGTAGACGACGCCGGTCACCTTGCCGGTCAGATGATGTCTGTCGTGTTCGTCGCCATGGGGCTCCGGCTTCGGCACGTCGCCGGTCGCCGACGGCTCGATCGTGTCCGGGTCGCCGCCGAAACCCCGCACGCGCCCGCGGATCTGATCGAGATAACGAGTGAACACCGGATACCAGCGGCTCTTCTGTGAGATCGCTTTCTGGATGAACAGCAGCCACGCATACAGGCGCTCTTCGCGGATGCCGCAGCAGCTGCCGGGTGCTGATCGCGATCGTCACCTGGAACGCGCCGAGCTGACGCAGCCAGCTGAACCGCCGCTCGGGCGTCTGCGCGGCGGCCTTCAGCAGGATCACGTCCGGACCGGGCTGCGGGGTCCGGCTGGTCGCGGTGGCCTCGGTGATCTGACGCACGGCGATTTCGTAGATGTCGCCGCGCTTGACGCCCTCCGGCAGATCGACGGTCAGCAGACCGGCGGTTCGCGCCGTGCCGCGCGGAAGGGGAATGAAAGTCACGCCGCCCACCGGCACCTGCAGCGTATGCGGATCGACGACAGTCGAGTCGCGTCGAGCCGGAAGCCGCCTGCGCGAGACGCACGATCTCCTGGGCGTCGAGCGACGGCAGGTAGAACTGCGCCTGACTGCCTGCCGGCGTGTTGCCCCACAGGACCATCAGCTCGTCGAGCGCGCGGCTTTCAGAGACGAGGGCCGGATCTCGAACGGATGCGGCATTCGGCGCGACTCGATCACGCCCGGGTTCGGACCATCGATCCACGCGATGTTGCGCTGGGCGATCTTGTCCGACGTCGCCGAGTTCGCGCCGAACGGGATCGGCGTGTCGTCGAATCTGATCTCCGCGATCAGACACTGGTGCGGCGCCCGCGTGATCGCCTCGTTCAGCGACACCAACGTGCCCGGAGAATGGGCCGTCCAGGTTGCCGGCCGCCGGCGTCTGCACGAGGAACTTCTGCTGCGGCTGGTTGATGTCCAGCCAGCAGCCGAAAAACGAATCCACCTCCGACCCCGGGATTGACGTCGATCGTGTAGGCATTCGGCGTGTCCTCGGGTTGATTGTTCATGTCCGCCGGCGTCGTCGAGATTGACGCGCGGCACGGCGAAGCAGGGAATCGTCACGTATTCCGGCTGGCCGTTCTGATCGTTCTGGACGCCGAGCAGCGGCACCTTCACGCCGTTGAGCACGCCGTCGGAATGGAAGCGATACGTGGTGTTCGGGTTGAACTCGCTGTGCGTCGTCGCGGCGTTGAACATGCCGGAAGAACACGCGGACCTTGACGGCCTGCGCGCCGGGCGTGTTGCCCTTGAGGCGCACGCGCGCGACGGCGAAGTTGAAGACGAAGTTGCCGTTCGTAGTCCTTCTGCAGGAACTCGAGCGCCGAGCCGGCTTCGTCCTGGATGCAGGCCGGACTCGAAGCTGTCGCCGCCGACGCTGCCGCCGCCGGCCGTCAGATTGGCGATGACGCTGGCGATGAATCCCGGCGCGTCCGCCGGATTGGTGGTCATCGTCGCGCCGAAGCGATCGGCCGTCTGGCTCGGCGGCACGGTCATCTTGAAGAGCCGCAGGTCGAAACTGAGCCAGGTCGGGAAGCGCGCGGGATCCGCCGGATTGACGATTCTCGTAGTAGGGGTTTTCGCCGGCGACCAGCTCGATGTTCGCCGACGCCGTGCGTGTGATCTGGCCCGACGGTGAGCGACGCGTTCAGCGTCAGCACGACGGCCTCGATCGGGCAGCAGCGCGTCGAACGCCGCGACCGAGCTGAACGCGACTCGTGTACGGGTAGAGGAACGTCTGCGGGTCCTGCGCGAGCGTCGGATCGGTCGGCATGATGGGCAGCGGCCCGAATTGATTGACGGTCGGCAGGGCGCCGGCGATCTGCGCGAGCTGCGTCGGCGTCAGCCCCGTGTTGAGGGACGGATCGAGCGTACACCGTGATGACGGGCGCGGGATTTGGCGGCTGGTTGAGCGCGCCCGCGCTCGTCAGGCCCAGCTGGGCTGTTCGAGAAAGCCCGACACCTGCAGCCAGTACGCCGGACGCGTACTGAGGCGCCGACCGTGACCTCGTCCTTGCCGAACGTGCTCTTCTCGATGATGAAGTAGATCTCGCTTGTCGCGAGGGGCGCGCCCCAGATCTCCTCGGCCGCCGCCGCTCCGGCGGTCCGTCCAGCAGGGGAAGAAATTGCCGGCGAAGCCCGTCAGTCCGATGTAGTCGCCGTACTGGAAGTTGCTGGTGGCGCCCGCCGACGTCTCATCCGTCTCGGCCGTCGTCACTCGGACCGGCGCCGTCCACGTCACGCCGCGGTCGAACGATCTGCTGCATCCAGAGGTTGGTCTTCACGCGGCCCGGAATCGTCGATCGTGTCGTAGTAGACGACCATCAGCGCGCCGGTCGCTCTCATCGACCGCCAGGCGCTGAGAAGATCTGGTCGTTCTTCGCGTTCTGGTCGCTGAGCTTGATCGGCGATCTCCCACGTCGCGCCGCCGTCGGTCGAGCGCGAGAAGAAGATTCTGGTCTTGCAGTCGGAGGTGACGTCGCTGCCCGGGCGCGTCGCCCGACGAATCGCAGTCGCTGCCGCCGGCAAGATCCATCCAGCACGCGAAGACGACATCCTCGGTCGCCGTGCGACAGGCGCCGCCGGAGAGATAGATCAGCACGAGCCGGCCGTGCTGCGCGGGGACGTCCGACCTGAAACGCGCCGCTCGTCGTGGCGATCTTGACCGGGCTGCCGAACGTGACGCCGCCGTCGGTGGACTTCGCGACGAAGAGATTCCGGCTGCCGCTGTCGGGCCAGAACGCGAAGACGTCGCCGTTCTGCGTTCGTCTTGATGTCGCCGCCGATGCCCGTGCCCGTCGTCTCCGAGCCGCTCACCTGCAGCGGCGCGCTCCACGTGCCGCCCGGTCCCACGCGCCTGGACACGAAGACGCGGGCTGCCGTTGTGCCAGATCAGGTACATGTTGTCTCTGATGCGGCGAGCTGGCGTTGTGATCGACCCAGAGCGCCTGCTTGTCCATCGCGCTCTGGCCGCCGTCCACGTCGGAGTCGAACGTCCACGTGGCGCCCTGATCGACCGACTTGAACGTTCGCAAGATGAAAGTGGCGTTGGTCGGCGAGATGCCGATCGTGACCGTCCAGGCCGTGCCGTCCGAGGTCCAGTCGATCGTCGGATCGCCCTGGCGCGCGTCGCCCGTGACGCCCGGCAGGCTCGATTGCGACCACGTGGCGCCGCCGTCGGTCGAGAACGACATCGGCTGGTTGCGCGCCGAGCTTGGTCGAGGCGCAGATGATCTCGCTGATGTTGCTGTAGTTGAACCGGATGTCGGACTCTTGGCGCGAATCGGCGTTGGCGCCGGAGATTCGAACGTTGGTCGCCATGCTCGCCTCCTGGCGCGTCTGTCAGGCTTTGGCTTTGCCCTGGGGTTTCAAATCCTGGTTCTGGATCATCCAGAGATAGAGATCCGCGAAGGGCCAGTGGATAACCGCCGGTCGGATCGCCGGGTTTGAACGTCAGCTCGGGATGGGCCTTGCGGAAGTGGACGCGCAGCCACGGCGGAATGCGCAGCTTGTCGGTGGCCTCCTCGGGCCGGAGCATCGCGAAGTTCTGATTGTCCTTGATGAGCTTTTCGAGTGCGCTGTCCTTCTTAACGTTCGACTCTTTCAGCTGCTCGTCGAGCGTTGGCCATCTGGGCTTCCGGACCTGCTCGTTCGCCATGTCGTACCTCCTCCGGCGATCGACCGCCAGTGTTTCGGCGTGGCCGAAACGCAGAGCTTCCGTTCGCTTGTGGGGAGCGGCCTCAGAAGATACTGCTGCGGGTCGGCCAAGTCCACGAGAAAGTCGTGCCCTCAGTGCAGCGCGAACACGCGAATGATCGATCCGCCGCGGGTCGAGGTTGATACTCCGACGGTCCGGCCAGCCGGCGCCGATCGCGACGTCACGATGCGCAGCTGTTCGAGATCGCGTAGCCGAGCGTGTGCGCGCTCGCCGGCGTCTCCCGCCAGACGATCTCGCGAGTGTCGAGCGTGACGGACGACGTGCCGCCGGGCGCCACGAACGTCGCCGGCTCGAAGGCCGGTGCCTCCGCCGCGGGCTGGAGGGCGCGAATCGCCTGGATCCGCCGGGCGAGACTCGGATGCGTGGCCTGCTGTTCGAGTTTCGGATCCCAGCGCCGCGGATGGCGGGCGATGACGTGCAGCTTCGTGAGCGCGCGGACGAGCGCGTCCGGGTCGCCGGTGAGCTGGACGGCGCGCTGGTCGCTTCCCGTCTCGTGCCGCTGGCGATGGCGCCCGGTCGACGCGAGCACGAGGAACAACGGCAACGCGCCGAGGCCGAACCAGTACCAGCTTACCTGGAGTCCAAGGTCGTGAATCGCGACCGGCACGCCGGCGGCCAGCCCGACCATTGCCAGCGAGACGACGCGCATCCAGGTCAGGCGCCGGCGCGTGTAGAACTCGAAGTGAGCCAGCTCGTGCGCGCCGATCGCGACGATCTCGTCGGCGTCGAAGCGATCGACCAGCGTCTCGCTGAATAGCACCGTCGAACGGCGAAGCGAGGGCAGCGCCACCGCGTTGGCGACGACGCCGCCGTGCAGATCGATCTGCTCGAAGCGAGGCATCGGCAGGGACGTGGTCGAGACGATCTGCTCGAGCCGCGCGACGACCGCCGGGTGATCGAGGGGCCGGCTATGCAGCAGCGCGCGGAGCACGTCGCCTGACCGCCCCTGCCAGCCCACCAGCACGACCAGGATCGGCACGGCCCACCACGCCTGCTGGGGACACAGCGCACCGAGCGCGGCGAGACAACCGATGAGGGCGAGCATCGCCCGACGGCGGCTCGAGAACAGGCGCTCGGGCGGCAGCGGGTCGTCGACGCGCCGCGCGAGCCCGCGCCCGGTCCACCAGGTCAGCGCAGCCGGGACGAGTGCGATGAGCAGCGCCGATGCTCGATCGAGAGACGGCTCCACCTTCGGCGTTTCGGCCCGACACAGGCGGCACGATACGCGCAGTTTTGTAACTCACAGCAGCAACGCCTCCACCCGATGCGCGTGGACGCATCCGTGCTGTACGGCGACCACGTGAACACCGTGAATCGGCCGTCCTGCGACGCCACCAGCGCGACCGCGTCGCGCTGGTCGTGGACGAACTGCGCGGCGGAGAGATGCCGCGTGCCGCCGAGCTGCGTCGGGGTGCATCTCCGCCGCCATGCTGCCTTCGATTGGCTCGGTGACGATCACCCGCTCCACCGGCGGCTGCCCCCGGCGACGCGCGATCTTCGCGCCGAAGGCCAGCAGCTCGTAGCGATCGTCCACGAGCGTCGCGCCGTCGACCGCAGTCAGGCCGGCGATCGCCTCAACCGCGCGCGCGCAGGTCCTCCTGCCATTCGCGCCGATCGCCGACGGCTGTGCTGCGCCGACGAGCTCGGCGAGCTCCGCGAACGGCGGGCGCGACGGCATAGAGCATCGGCGCGACGATCGACTCCGCACCAGTCGGTCGATCCGGCCGGCACGACCAGCAACATGCCGCCGCGGCCGTGCGCGCGCATCGACGCGGCGATGCAGCACGAGCACGTTCACCGGCGCGTCCGCCTGGCGCGCGCCTTCGAAGCCGAGCAGCAGCTTCAGCAGCGCCGGGCAGTCCGGCATGCGCGCGCCGCCCTCGTCCACCATCTTCAGCTCGTCGCCCTCGAGCACCGCGATGTTGACGAACTTGCCGACGACTCCGCGCCGATGCTTGATGACGAGCAGCCCCGATCTCGACGACCTCGATCACGAAGGTCAGCGGCGGAGATCGCGCGGGTCGTGCCCCAGACCCTCAGCTCCCCAGTCGACGTGCGCCACACGCCCAGGTGGATGCCGGGCCGCTCGACGGCGGGTGCGAGCTTCGCGAGTCCCGTGGCGGTCAGCGACAGCGGCCGCTCGAAGCGCAGCGGCTGCCGGGTCCGGTCGGGCGGAGACGATCGCGAGCGAGATCTTCGGGCGTCAGGCCCTCCTCGCGCCGGAGGCTCGCCCAGAACGCGGCGTCGATGATCGCTTCGATCGTGGCCGCATCCGGCGGGTCGGCCACGTCCGCGCGTCCCCGGGCCCGGGCGAGCGCGATGTGCCGCGCGAAATGGGCTTCCGCCCGGGCGGCCACCAGCCGGGCGTTCGGGTACATGGCGTTGTTCATCGGACGGACCTCAGGCTAGACTCCAGGCTTCCTTCTCTCCAAGGGGGCATTGTGGCCGCCATCATCATCACCTGGATTGCCAATTCCGTCGCCATCTATGCCGTCGCGTACCTGATCCGCGGGGTCGAAGTCCCGTCCTTCCGCGAGGCGCTCATCGCCGGCGCCGTGCTGAGCCTGATCAATGCCATCGTGCGTCCGATCCTCGTCATCCTCACGCTCCCGCTGACGATCCTGACCCTCGGGATCTTCTACTTCTTCGTCACGGCATTCTGCCTCTGGCTGGTGTCGCAGTTCTACTCGGGCTTCATGATCCACGGCGTGTGGACGACGCTGTTCGCGTCGCTGCTGGTGAGCATCTTCAGCTCGTTCGTTCACGGCCTGCTCAGCAAGGCGAGCCACTGATGGCCTCGCGGCGGCAGGCAGGGGTCGCGGCCGTGGTCGCCGTCGGGTGCTTGCTTGCCACGGGATTCCGGCAGTCGACGAAGCCGGCCGCCGCCGGCGAGTGGCGCCTGGTCGTGCTCGGCATCGCGCAGGACGCGGGCATTCCGCAGCTTGGATGCGATCGAGGCGTCTGCCGGACAATTCGCGAAGGCCGCCGCAAGCCCGAGCGGGTCGCCAGCATCGGGCTCGTCAACGCCGCGCTGGGCAAGGCGTATCTCTTCGACGCCACGCCGGATTTCGTCTCACAGGTGCAGTCGCTCACCGGCGGCCGGACGCCCGACGCGATCTTCCTGACGCACGGCCACATTGGCCACTACACGGGGCTCATGTACCTCGGGCCGGGAATCGATCGACGCCTCCGCGCGTGCCCGTGTACGGCACCGAGCGGATGGCCGCGTTTCTCACGAACAACGGTCCATGGAGCCTGCTCGTGAGTCGGCACAACATCGACGTGCGCACGCTCGTGCCCGACCAGCCCGTCTCGGCTGGGCGACGGGATCCGCGTGACGGCCATCAGCGTGCCACACCGCGACGAGTTCACCGACACGGTCGGCTACCTGATCGAGGGCCCGCGCAAAAAGGCGCTCTACATTCCCGACATCGACCAATGGCAGAAATGGTCCCGCAACATCCGCGACGATCGCCGCCACCGTGGACATCGCCCTGCTCGACGGCACGTTTGCGTCCGCCTCGGAATTGCCGGGTCGCTCCATGGCGGACGTGCCGCACCCCCTGATGCCATCGACGCGCGCCTTGCTCAGGGGGCTGGCAACCCAGCTGTGGTTCATCCACCTCAACCACACCAACGCCGAAATCGATGCGCCCGACGTCGTCCGCGACGGGCAGACCTTCGGCATGTAGGCATACTCCCTCGGTCGTTCCCATGTCCGCCTTCGGATATGCTTTGGTCGCGCGGATCCTGACCGCGCGCCGGGACGGCTGTTGTCGCCGCGCCCGCCGCATTTCATCGCACGTGGAGGCTGGTAATGATGTCTCGTCCTCGTCCGCAATCGCTGCGTGTGGCGATCGTCTCGCTCGCAGTTCTGGCCGCGGCTGGCACCGGGCCGTGGCGGCTCTTCGCCCAGGCGCCTGAGCCCGCCAAGGGCGTCAAGTACGCCCAGATCAGTCAGGCCGACATGAAAGAGTGGCTGAGCTACCTCGCGTCCGACGAGCTGCAGGGACGCCAGGTGTTCACCGAAGGCTACGGCCTCGCCGCCGCGTACATCGCCGACCACCTCAAGGAGTGGGGTATCAAGCCGCTTGGCGACGACGGCACGTACTTCGAGAACGTCAAGCTCAAGGGCTACGACGTCACGCGCAATTCCACGGTGACGATCGATGCCGGCGGCACAACCAAGACATTCAAGTATCCGGAGCACGTCACGTTCGGCGCCAACTCGGGCGGCGACCAGACGCTCACCTTCGACGCCGTCGAGTTCGTGGGCTACGGGCAGGACGCGGATTTCCAGGCCCACAACGTCAAGGACAAGCTCGTCGTCTGGGTGCCGAATCTGGCCCCGCAGGCCGGCGGCGGCGCGGCTGGCGGCCGCGGTGGCCGGGGCGGACGCGGGGCGAATGCGTCGGTCGCCGCGGTCAACACGCATGGCGCGAAGGCCGTGGGCCAGTTCGTCCCGACGCCCGCGGCGCCGACCGCAACCCAACAGGCGCTGGCGCAGGCGCAGGATGCGCTCGAGAAAGCGACGCAGGCCGTGCAGCAGGCGCAGCAGAGCCTGACCGGACGCGGCGCCGGCGGTCGGGGCTTTGGCGGCGGGGGAGGCCGCGGCCGCGGCCAACTGCCGCCGGCCGACCTCACGACCGTGCAGAAGGTCGACAACATCGTGCCGCCGCAGTTCTCCGGTGACGAGACGTTCTTTGAAGCGTTGTTCGCGGGCGGGCCGGTGAAGTTCGCCGACGTGCTCGCCAAGGCGCAGAAGGGCGAGCCCATTCCGCCGGTGACGCTGCCGGCGAAGGTCACGATCAAGATCGACAACACCTTCACCGTCGTCTCCGAGCAGCTCACCCGAAACGTCGTCGGGATGATCGAAGGCAGCGATCCGAAGCTCAAGGACACGTACGTGATGTTCGGCGCCCATCTCGATCACATCGGCTACAGCGCAGACCGGCGGCGGCAACCAGCCGAGCCCGAGCGGCTGCCGGCAGCGCGGTCCGGCCGCGCTGGCGGCGCTCGCGGCGGCGGGGAAGACCCCGCAGAACGCGGGACGCCGAGGCGGCGGGGCGGCGCAGGGAGCGGGCGTGGCCGTGGCCAGGGCGCGGCGGCCGCGCCCGCCGGTGGTCGCGGCGCGCAGCCGGCGGTGAACTCGATCCCATTCGACCAGCGCGACTTCATCAGCAACGGCGCGGACGATGACGGGTCGGGATCGACGGCGGAGCTGGCGATCGCGAAGGCGTTTGCCACCGGGCCGAAGCCGAAGCGGTCGATCGTCTTCGTGTGGCACACCGGCGAAGAGGCCGGGCTCTACGGCTCGCGCTACAACGCGGACTTCCCGGTCGTGCCGCTCGACAAGGTGCAGGCGCAGCTCAACATGGACATGGTCGGCCGCGACGACTGCGACAACCTCGAAGGCGACTACACCAACAGCTCTTCATCGTCGGCGCCGACCGGATCAGCACCGACCTGCACAACATCATCGTCGAGACCAACACGACGATGGCCAAGCCGCTCACGCTCGACTACGAGCTGAACGATCCGGCCGATCCGGAAAGCGTCTACACGCGCAGCGACCACTACAGCTACGCGGCGAAGGGCATTCCGATCGCGTTCTTCACGACGGGGCTGCACCAGGACTACCACCGGGTAAGCGACACGGTGGACAAGATCACTGTTCCCGAAGATGGCCCGCATCGCACAGCTGGTCTACGAGGCCGGCTTCTCGATCGCGAACACCGACCGCGTCCTGACGCGCGACAACAAGGGGCCGCGGACGGGGTTCGGGACGAAGGCGGAAGTCATTAAGAAGTGAGCTAGAGGTTCTACGGGTTCGAGGGTTCGACTGGTTCGACCGGTTCGGCAGGTTCACTGAGTCAGGCGCCGAACCAGTCGAACCTGTCGAACCAGCGGACCTGCTGTCTGTGTCCCTGTAACCCTCCGCCCCGATTGAGGTTAGCCTTGGGGCCAGGCGCGGCCGCGGTCGTCGGGTGGTTGAAACCTGCGGCCGGTGCCGTCAGTTTTGGCTTGGTTCGGTCCCCGGAACCCGTTGATCTACAGGCATTTCCAGTTGTGTATCCCTCCTGATTCGGTTACACTGTAGGGACGTTCCTGCTCGGGGAAAGCCAACCTTCAGGCGATTCCTTCAATACTCGGGGGACACGTGGCATTTGAGATCGGCGACAAGGTCATTTACCCGAATCACGGTCTCGGCATCGTCGAACGCATCGAAACCAAGACCATCATGGGCACGACCTGCGGCTTCTATCAGCTTCGCATGGCCAACGAGACGACGGTGTTCGTTCCGGTCGACAACGTCGACGGCGTCGGCCTGCGGCGGGCGATCAGCGACGAGGAAGTCGAGCGGCTGTTCGGCCTGCTCGGCGACGGCAAGATCGACAGCCATCAGAACTGGAAAGGGCGCTTCAAGGACAACTCCGACCGGATGCGCACCGGCTCCATCTACGACGTCGTCGAGGTGCTGAAGAGCCTGACGTTCCTGAGCAAGTCGAAGAGCCTGTCGTTCCGCGAGAAGCGCATGCTCGACCGGGCGAAGTTCCTGGTCGTCTCCGAAGATCTCCGAAGTGCTGGGCGAGAAGACGCCCGAGGTCGAGGACAAGGTCGAGAGCGCGCTCGAGCGCTGCTTCGCGACCAAGGCGCGCAATGCCGCGCGGGCCAAGGCGGCGAAGGCGGCACGCGCCGACGCACGCGGCCGCTGCGCCGCGACGCCGCGGCGGGCGGCGCGCGCCTCGTAGGCGGTGCGCCGCGTCGTGCCGGCGGCGCCGATCGCTAGGTCCAGCGCGGTCGTGTACGACCGCGATCGCGGCTAGTCCGGCACCTTCGCGACCGCGCTGGTCGCGGTCTCGTCTACGTCTGTCTCCTGCGGGCCGCCCGCTCCTGCTCTGGACGCTCTGCGTCACGCGTCAGCCGCGCTGCGCTCTACGCGGCCGGCGCCCTGGGCGTGCGGCTCGGCTTCGCGCTCGCGGGCATCCGGCGTCGTGCGTCACTGGCGCTCGAGCACATCCAGCCCGGCGGCGCGCCGTCTACGCCAGCAATCACAGCAGCAACGTCGAGCCGCCGGCCGTCGTTCTCGCGCTGCGCCGGCTGTTTCCGCGGCTGCGCGTCCTCTACAAGGCCGAGCTGCGGAAGCTGCCGGTGCTCGTCTGGGCGTTCGACGCTGGCGGGGTTCGTGCCGCTCGAGCGCGCCAACCGGAGCAGAGCTTGCCGGCCAGTCGACCGCGCCGCCGAGGCGCTGCGCGCCGGCAACTCGTTCCTCATCTTTCCCGAGGGCACGCGCAGCCGGACCGGCGAACTGCTGCCGTTCAAGAAGGGCGGCTTCGTCATGGCGATCAAGGCGCAGGCGCCGATCGTGCCCGTCGCCGTCTCCGGCGGCCGGGCCGCGATGCGCAAGGGCAGTCGCGCTGATCTGGCCGGCGACGGTGACGCGTCACGTTCGGCGCGCCGGTGTCCACCACCGGGCTGACGTTCGACGATCGAGACGTGGTCGTCGCAGAGGTGCGGCGCGCGATCGAAACCGGCCTCGAACGTGGCGGCAGTCGCACAAGTGACGAAAAACCGGAGTAGAATCCTGCGCTTGTGACTGGACGGAACAAGCCCCGTGCGGTCGGCGAGCAGGTGTCCGAACTGACCGCCGGCCGTCTGTCGGTGTACCTGCGCTGTCTCAACACGCTCGACGCCGCCGGGCGTCAAGACCATTTCGTCGAAGGCGCTGGCCGAGCAGTTCCACCTGAACGCGGCGCAGATCCGCAAGGACCTGGCGTATTTCGGCGAGTTCGGCGTGCGCGGCGTCGGCTACTACGTCAAGGAGCTGAAGCGGCACCTGCGCGCCATCCTGGGGCTCGACCGCACTGTCCGCGTCGCCATCCTCGGCGCCGGCAACCTGGGCCTGGCGCTCGCGGACTATCCGGGCTTCCGCCAGGAAGGCTTTGCCATCGTCGCGCTCTTCGACACCGAGCGATCGCAAGATCGGGCGGAAGTCGCGCGGCGGCGTGCGGATTGGCGACATCGCGCGAGTTTCGTCGGAGCGTCAAGCGCGACCACATCGACATCGCCGTGGTGGCCGTGCCCGCCGAATCCGCGCAGAGCGTCGTCAACACGGCCGTGCAGGCGGGCATCCGGGCGATTCTCGAACTTCTCGCCGGGCACGCTCAAGGTGCCGCCGGGCGTGAAGCTGAAGAACGTCGACCTCACCGTGTCGCTCGAGAGTCTGTCGTTCTTCCTGGCGCGGGGAGACGGAGATGCAGAGAACGGCTAACCGGCGCCGGCCGGCACGGCGGCTCTCCCACGTCGACCGCGCGGGGCCGCGTCCGGATGGTCGATGTCGGTCGCCAAGCCGGAGACCGCGCGGGAAGCCGTCGCGGAAAGCGAAATCCGGATGAGCGCAGCCGCGCGCCGCGCGATTCGCGCGCGGGCGCGTCAGCAAGGGCGATCCGCTTCAGACCGCCCGGTTGGCCGGCATCATGGCGGCCAAGCGGACGGCCGAGATCATCCCGCTCTGCCATCCGCTCGCGCTGACGCACGTGGACGTCGAGATCGCTCCGGCGGCGTCACGGCGTACCGCATCCGCGCGCGTGTCGGCCACCGTTGGCCGCACGGGCGTCGAGATGGAAGCGCTCGCGGCGGTGAGCGCGGCGGCGCTCACGCTGTACGACATGCTGAAGGCCGTGGACCGCGGCATGGTCATCGGCCGCATCCGGCTGCTCGAGAAGCGCGGGGGCCGGAGCGGCGTGTACCGGCGCCGCTGAGGCCCTCGGACATGCAGGTCGCCGTTGCCATTCACGACTTGCCGGTCTGGACGATCCCGCCGGCGCAGGTGGCGCGCCTGGCCCGCCTGCTGCCTGGCGACGACATCGTGGACGCGCGGACGCCGGAGGAACGGCGGCGCGCGTTCGCGGACGCCGAGGTCTTCTTCGCGACGAAACTGAGCGGGGAGGAGTTCGCGCTGTCCAGACGCCTGCGCTGGGTGCACAGCTCGGCGGTCGGCGTCGGTCCGATCCTGTCGCCCGCGCTGGTCCAGAGTTCCGTCCTGGTCACGAGCTCCCGCGGGGTCCACAGCCCCGCGATCGCCGAGCACGCCATCGCGCTGATCCTCGCCCTGCGACGCAGCCTGCACACAGCCGTCCGGCGGCAGACCGAGCGCGTGTGGGCGCAGGCGGAGCTGCAGGCGCCGGTGGTTCCGACCCTGGCGGACACTGAACTGCTGCTGGTCGGGCTCGGGACGATCGGCGAGCGCGTCGCGTCGATGGCGGCCGCGCTCGGGATGCGTGTCACCGCCGTGCGCCGCGATCCGGCCGCGCCCGCGCCGCCGGGCGTGTCGCGCGTCGCCGGTCCGGACGCGCTGCTCGATCGCCTGGCGAGCGCGGATGTCGTCGTGCTGGCGCTGCCGACGACCGACGAGACGCGCGCCCTGCTCGGCGCGCGCGGAGCTCGCGCGCATGAAGTCGTCTTCGATGCTGATCAACGTCGCCCGCGGGCGGCTGGTGGACGAGGACGCGCTCGCCGACGCGCTGGCGGCCGGGCGGATTGCCGCCGCGGGCCTCGACGCGTTTCGGGTCGAGCCGCTGCCGCCCGGCCATCGCCTCTGGGGCCTCCCCAATGTGCTCATCACCCCGCACAGCGCGACGTTCACGGGCGACTACTGGACGCCGATCGTCGACGTGTTCGTCGAGAATCTTGGCCGCTTCCGGCGCGGCGAGCCGTTGCTGAACGTCGTGGACAAGGCGCGTGGGTACTGACATTCCGAACGCTCGCGGACCTGCCGTTCTTCACGACCGGCCGGTATCCACGGCCCGAGCTGATCGGCCGCGCGTCGGGCGACGGCATCTCGTGGACGAGCGGCCGCGATCTCGTCGATCGCGTGCGCGACCTGAGCCTCGGGCTGACATCGCTCGGAATGGCGCGTGGCGATCGCGTTCTGCTGCTGTCGGAGAGCCGGCCGGAGTGGCTGTTCGCCGACCTCGCGATCCTGACCGCCGGCGCCGTGACGACCCCGCTCTATCCGACGCTTGCGCGCGAGCAGATCGGCGTCATGCTTCGCGACAGCGAGCCGACGATTGCGATCGTGTCGACGCGCGCGATGCTGGACACGCTGCTGGCCGTCGCCCAGGGCTCGACCCTGCGTGCCATTGTCGTGATGGATCCGATCGGGTCGCTGCCGGCAAGCGCGGCGCCGATTGTCACGCTCGCCGATGTCAGCGACCGCGGGCATCAGACGATCCTCGGCGGGTGGGGCATCGCCCGGGCGTTTCACGAGGAAGCCAGGCGTGTTCAGCCCGACGACCCGGCGACGCTCATCTACACCTCCGGCACGACCGCCGAGCCGCGAGGCGTGCTGCTGACTCACGGCAACCTCGTCGCCAACCTGGACGGCCTGAAGGACGTGCTCGATCTGAGCGACGAGGATCGCGCGCTCTCGTTCCTGCCGCTGTGCCACGCGTTCGAACGGATCGTCGCGTACGTCTACCTGCTGTACGGCGTGCCGGTCGTGTTCGCGGAGTCGATCGACACGATCGACCGTGACCTGCTGTTCGTTCGTCCCACCGTGATGACCGCCGTGCCGCGTGTTTCGAGAAGATGCAGGCGCGCGTGCTGGCGGTTGGCCGGGCGCTGCCGGCGCCGCGGCGCCAGCTCTTTCAATGGGCGCTTCGCGTCGCCCGGAGGCGCGGCGCGGTGCTGCCCGACGGCGGCCAACTCTCGTGGTGGGGACGAGCGCAGTCGGCCGTGGCCGACCGGCTCGTGTTCCGGGACGTGCGGAGCCGCCTCGGCGGCCGGATGCGCTACGTCGTCTCGGGCGGCGCGGCGCTGTCGCCGGACATCGGGCGCCTCTTCTACGGCGTCGGCCTGCCGATCCTCGAAGGCTACGGCCTGACCGAGACGTCGCCGGTGTTGTGTCTGATGCCGCTCGAGACGATTCGCTTTGGATCGGTCGGGCGCGCCCTGCCCAATGTCGAGCTGCGGATTGCCGACGACGGCGAGATCCTGGCGCGCGGTGCGAACGTCATGCGCGGGTACTACCGGCAGCCGGCGGCCACGGCCGAGGTGCTGCAGGACGGCTGGTTCCACACCGGGGATCTCGGGTCGATCGACGGAGACGGCTTCGTGCGCATCACCGGGCGCAAGAAGGCGATGCATCGTCGACGTCCGGAGGCAAGAAGATTGCCGCGCAGCCCATCGAGGCGGCGCTCAAAGACGACCCGCTCGTCGCCGAAGCCGTCGTCGTCGGTAACGGCCGTCATTTCGCGAGCGTGCTGATCGTCCCGGCGCTGACCGAGCTCTGCCGGGCGATTGGCGCTCCAGTGCCGCGCGGCGACACCGAGGCCGCGGCGCTCGTCGCGCGCGCTGACGTGCAGGCGCTCTACGAGCGCCTCGTGAACACGGTCAACGAACCGCTGGCGCAGTTCGAGCGGATCAAGCGCGTCGCGTTGCTGCCGCGCGAGCTCACCGTCGAGCGCGGCGAGCTGACGCCGACGCTGAAAGTGAAGCGACGAGTGATCGAAGAAGCATACAAGCCGGTGATCGACGGCTTGTACGCGTGATGCTTGTCGGGTACACGGGTACGCGGGTACGCCGGTACGCCAGGTCCGAGGAACCAACTGACGCTCGTCAACTTTCTTCAATTCAAGGGCCCCTAACCAAGAACGATGGTGCGAATGCAGGTCGGTCGGGTACGCGGGGACGCAGGTAACGTCGGGTCCGAGGAACGAGCTAACGCGGGGACGGGTACGTCGGGTACACGGGTACGCCGGTACGCCAGGTCCGAGGAACCAACTGACGCTGATATGGAATGACCGGTTGTCAACAACAAGCGTGAGGAGAGGGCCAGGGCGGCGCCCGCAGCCGGCGGGGCGTTGCCCTGGCCCTCTCCTCACGCGGGGATCGCGCCGCGAAGACGACGGACGATCGAGGGCGCTTCGACGACGAGTCACGCTGATATTCGGTGGTTACCGCGGTCGCCCGCAGCAGAGCACACATGACAGTGCTTCGTCGGGAGGACGTGCAGTCTAGGGTCGCGAGTTGGGATGGAAATCCGTATCGCATTGCTAGCTCGCCGATCCTCTCAATTCGTGCCGCTGATCATCCGCCGCCTTCGCGGTCGCGTCACTGACCCGCGTCACTCGACACCCGGTCCTCGCGCCCGTTGCGCCTCAGTGCCGCCGGCATCGGGATGGTTGCAGCGCCGCCCAGATGAAGCCGGCCAGTTCTCGCGCGCATCGCCACCGCGACCTTCGGCGCTGGCTTGTGTTCTGCCAGCAGGCGTCGGAAGCGGCGACAGAGTCGCTGCTGCGCCTTGTCCGCGATCGCAATCACCCGCGCGGGTTGGCCTTTGCGGCGCCGCGTCAGGCCGACGCCGATGCTCGGGCCGATGTTGATAGTGCCACGCCGTTTCCATCAGCAGCGGCGCACGAGGCTGTTGCCGGTCCGCGTGATTCGGCCGCGCCGATGCCGCTCGCCCGTGGAATCCTCGCCCGGCACGAGGCCCAGATAGGCCATCAGCGCGCGCGCCGAGTCGGAAATCGGCGGAAGTCATGCAGCTCCGCCAGGATCAAGCATCGCCGTCAACGTGTCAATGCCCGCGGAAGCACCGCAACCACGCCGACCGGCTCTCGATACGGGGCTCGGTCTGCGCCGATCTCGGCCAGCCGCGCGTCGAGCTCAACCAGCCGCGCTTTCGAGTTGCTCAATCGCCAACAGGTAGTCGTCGACGACCACGCGTTCCGCCGCATGCTCGTCCATTGATCGCTGTCGATCCATCGCCGATGCGCCTTCGTCCAATTCCGCGCCCTGGAAAGTGCAGGCCCCGACGAAGCAACAATTTGCCAAGGCGATGGCGCGCGCGCTGCAGATCTTCACGCGCGTCATCGCGGGCCGACACAGATCGCGGACCGCTTCCTCGGCGGGCGTTGGCGGCCGGACTTCCGTCAGCAACCCGGCCCGCAGCAGCTCGGCGAGCTTTCGGGCATCGCGCCGATCGGTCTTGATCCGCTCGCCCGGCTTCCGCGGCATCAGCGCCGGCGCGATCACCTGACGCACCTGACCGCGCCGCGCCGTGAGCTGCCGCTGCAACGCATAGCCGCACGGCCCCGCTTCGTAGCACATGCGCACGGGCCCCGGCGCCTCGCGCTCGAGCTTGCGCACGCAAGCGGTCGAACGGCCTTCGGCTCGTTCGCGACCGTCCACGCCATCGGCGCCGTGGCCGCACCGATCAGCCTCGCCACGTAGCAACTCCTTCTTGTGTGCATCCACTCCAACGTACGTGGTAATGTTTGCTCATGACCGGCTCCTTTCGCCTGCGGCTCTGATGCCTCGGCATTAACCCGCGATCTCGGAGGCCCGTCAGGGCTCTCCTTGTCGCGTGCTTCGCAGCACGACGACGTTATCGCGATCGCGAGCCGGTCATTCCATATTGTCTAAGAACGATGGTGCGAATGCAGGTCGGTCGGGTACGCGGGGACGCAGGTACGTCGGGTCCGAGGAACGAGCTAACGCGGGGACGGGTACGTCGGGTACACGGGTACGCCGGTACACCAGGTCCGAGGAACCAACTGACGCTTGTCAACCTTCTTCAATTCAAAGGCCCTATCAAGAAAAGATGGTGCGAATGCAGGTTCCTGGGACCCGACGTACCCGCGGACCCGCGTACCTGTCGTACGACACGGGACTCCTACTGCGAATGCAGGTTCGTTGGACCTGACGTACCGGCGTACCCGCGTACGACGCGAATTTCCTGACCTGACGTACCCGTCTTTATTTATTGACTGTCTTCGGCAGTAGGTCGTCTTCGAAGAATCGCGCGTGGTTGACCGGCCACCAGCGGAGTTCGACTTTGCCGATGATGTACTTCTTCGGGCACCCAGTCCCAGGTGCGGCTGTCGGAGCTGTTGTTGCGGTGGTCGCCCATCACGAAGTACTGCCCTGCGGGACCGTGCGCGGGCCCCAGGTGTCGTTGAGCGACTTGTATTCCTCGGGGATGAAGTCGTCGCGCAGCGGCACGTCGTTGCGGTAGACCCGCCCATCGATGCTCTTGATCGTGTCGCCCGGCTCGGCGACCACGCGCTTGACGAACGACTTGTCCGGGTCGAGCGGATAGTAGAGCATCACGATGTCGCCGATCTGCGGCTTGTGACCGGGCAAGCGGTAGATGAGCTTGTTGACGATCAGCCGATCCTGATCCTCGAGCGTCGGCGCCATGCTCTGACCCTCGACGCGTGCGACCTGGAAGCCGAACGTCACGATCAGCGTCGCGTAGACGGCCGCGGACAGCAGCGTCTTGAACCACGCGAACAGCTCTTCACCGATGCGCGCGAGCGTCGATCCGGCCGACGCCGAGACCGGCCGCGCCGGCGGGCCGGGCTGAATCGGGGTGCCTGGCTCCACCGGGGTCCCGGCCGACGGCGGCGATGCGGGCGTGAACACGGCCGGCGTGAAGACCGCGGGCTTGAAGGAGTAGCCGGAATCGGCGGACCACGCCTGCCGCGACCAGTCCGAGTCGGCCGGCGTGCCGGACGTCAGAGCTGGAGATACTCCCGGAGGCGCTTCGTTTGCGCCCGGCTGACCGGGATTTCGGTCGCCTTCGGGTCTCTCATTTTCAGAAGGAAATTCCGGCTGAACCAGGGCACGATCTCCTTGATCTTTGTAATGTTAACAAGATGCGACCGGTGGACGCGCCAAAAAACTGCGGGGTCGAGCCGCCCCTGCAATTCATCGAGCGTCCTGTAGTTAGACGTCCCGGATACCGAATTTGTTACCACGTGAATGGCATCGTCCACGAGTGAGGCGTGGACGACGTCGCTCGCCTGCACGAGCACGAATTTCTCGCCGACGCGAATAGCCAGCTGATCGCGGCGGCCCTGCCGCGCCTGCACCGCCTCGACGACACGTTCCAGATCGGCCGCCGACAGCGGGTGGCGCGCGGCCTGCGTTTCCGCGACCCGGCGTCGCACGCGGTCGACCGTCTGCTCGAGCCGGCCCGCGTCCACCGGTTTGAGCACGTAGTCCACGGCACTGACCGCAAATGCGTCGACGGCATACTGGTCGAACGCGGTCACGAACACGAGCTGCGATTCGACGTCGGCCTGCACCAGGCGCCGGGCCACCTCGAAGCCCGTGAGGCCGGGCATCTGCACGTCGAGGAAGATCAGATCGGGCACCAGGTCGCCCGCCAGACGCAGCGCCTCCACGCCGTCGGCCGCCTGGCCGACGAGATCGATGCCGCCGATCTGGTCCAGCAGAAAGCACAGTTCTTCCCGGGCCAGCTGTTCGTCGTCGACGACGAGCACGCGAAGGGCGTCTGAGGTCATGCGCTGGCCCGTTCCGACACCAGGAGCTCCGGGATCTCGATGCGCGCCGACGTGCCCTCGCCGGGCACGCTGTTCAGCTTGAGAGCATAGTTCGCGCCGTAAATCACGCTCAGCCGTTCGTTGACGTTGCGCAGGCCGATGCCGTGCTCGAGACGTCGATTCGAGCCGGTCGCTCGGGATGCCGACGCCGTTGTCGATGACCTCGATGACGGCGTGTCCGGCGCGGCGTGACGATCGAATCGTGATGCGGCCTTCGCCGACCTTGCGGCCCAGTCCGTGCTTGATCGAGTTCTCGACCAGCGGCTGCAGGATCATGCTCGGCACGACCACCTCCAGGCTCGCGTCGTCGATCTCTTTTCGACGACGAGGCTGGGGCCGAAACGCACGCGCTCGATGTCGAGATACTCGTCCACGGCGTCCAGCTCCTCACGCAGCGTCACGAAGTGTTCCTGGCTGCGCAGCAGGCGCCGCAGCAGCGCCGACAGCTTGACGATGAGCATGCGCGCCGTCTCAGGCTTCGACCGGATGAGCGACGAGATCGACGTCAGCGTGTTGAACAGGAAGTGCGGGTTGATCTGATTGGCCAGCGCCTCGACGCGGGCCGCCATCAGCAGCTTCTCCTGCTCCGCGAGGCGATGCTCGATCCGGGCGCTGTTCCAGATCTTGATGGGGATCGCGACGCCGAGCACTGTGTCGAGCAGCACCAGCAGCCGCAGCCACCAGGTCGTGGGCTCGAAGTCGAACAGCCGGAGCGGGTAGCGGTGCGCGATGGTCTGGCGCAGCACCTCCAGCGGCGACCGGCGCGCTCACGAGGATGACCTGCCAGTCGAGGGTGAACGCGCGAACCAGACGCCACGCCGACTCGTGCAGCTTCGTCACGAAGAACGGCGTGAATCGCCAGATCTCTTCTTTCGGACAGATCTCCCGCAGGCCGCCGCCGGCAAATCCGCACCCGACCGCGAAGGGCAGGGCCGCCCATTCACCGGCGAAGAGCGGCGGAAGGCCGACCGCGGCGCCGACCAGCGCGCCCGCGTAGGGGCCCGGCGATCAGGCCGGCCAGGAACGAGCCGGGGAGCGACAGGTCCGCGGCGTCGTAGTGCAGCAGCAGCCGGCAGGCGACGCCGACGACGAGGGGCAGCCCGAGTCCGGCGGCGAAGATGAGCCGCTCGGGCCAGTCTCGTTTCTCGGTGAGCAGGATGCGGCGGAACCAGCGGAAACGCACCAGCACGTCGCCAGCGCGGCCGCGACGGCCAGCTTGACGACCAGTGTCGTGAGCAGGAACTGCTCGGCAGAAAGCGACCGGGCCTCTTGGGACATCAGGCCAGGATCAATATAGCACTGCGAGATGGTGCCAGGTGCCGGGTGCCAGGTGCCGGGTGCGCGTGCCTGGTGCGGTGCCTGGTGCCGTGCCTGGGCGGTGCCGTGTCGCGTGCGGTGCTTGGTGCCCCGGCGGGCGGGCGGGGTCGGTGCCGTTGCCCCAAGAGTGCCTGGTCTCGATCCCTGAGTCGAGACATCGCGCGGTGCGCGGTGTCGCGCGCGACTGGTTGCAAGATTCTGCAGACACCGAATCCTTCCGCGATCGCAGGAACTGCACGCGTCGCGCGCGACAGCGCAAGAATCGCTGTCCGACGACCGCGGCGATTCTTGCAGGGGACGAATCCGTGGGAGCGAGGCAGCCGCGGGAGTTGCGGGCATGGCGGCGATGCCCTGACGTCCAGTCACGCGTCACTGGGAGAGATCATGGATCACCTCATCGAGGCGCAGGAGTCTGGCTTTATCACCAGCGACGAAGCTGAAACACTGGACGCGCTCGCCGGCAAGGCGATGGCGTCGCTCACCGCCCTCCATCGCGATCTCCGAAGCACACCAGATCCGGACGACAGGACGCTCGGTCCAGGCTCGGATCGTGGATGAGTGATGAACGATGAGCAAGGCGCCAGCTCAGCACTCAGCAAGGCGCAGTCATTGCACAGGACACAGGACCCGCAGGGCACGGCACCAAGCACGGCACCAAGCACGGCACCGAGCACGGCACCAAGCACGCACTGGGCACCGCACCAAGCACGCGGCACTTGGCACCAGGCACGTTTGATATGATTGCCCCCATGATCCGGCCGTTCCTGATCGGCTTCGCCACGACGTTCAAGCACATCTTCAAGCAGGCCGAACACGGTGAACTATCCGGCCGAAAAGGTGCCCGGTGTTCCCGAAGTACCGCGGCAAGCAGGTGCTGATGCGGGACGAGAACGGCCTGGAGAAGTGCGTCGCGTGCGGGCTGTGCGCCGTCGCGTGTCCCGCCGACGCGATCTACCTCGAGCCGGCCGAAAACGACGGCACCGTCCAGGCCGGGCCGCGCTACGCGTCGATCTACCAGATTCACAAGACGCGCTGCATCTTCTGCGGCTACTGCGAAGAAGCCTGCCCGGTGTCGGCGATCTTCATGGGCAAGGACTACGAGCTGGCCGTCTACAGCAACGAAGACTTCATCTGGGACAAGCAGGACCTGCTCGTGCCCGCGGCGACAGGGAAGTAGCGACAACGAGATCTACAAGTTCACGGGTCTACAGGTTCTACGGTTCTCCAGGTTCTGCGACATGTGCGGAGGCGATTCAGCGACTCGCTGGCTCAGAACATGCCGACCTGGTGACCCGTGACCCGTGAACCCTGTAGAACCTTGTAGATCCAGCGTGCCCCCTCCTTTCTCGACGCGCTCGATGCCCGCGTGCTCGTGTGTGACGGCGCGATGGGCACGATGCTGTACGCGCCGCGGCATCTTCCTCAATCGCTGCTTCGACGAGCTGAACCTGACGCAGCCCGACCTGGTCGCCGAGCGTCCATCGCGACTACGTGCGCGCCGGCGCCGACGTGCTCGAGACGAACACGTTCGGCGCCAACCGCTTCAAGCTCGCCAACTTCGGCCTGGTCCGACCAGGTCGCGCGCGATCAACGTCCAGGGCGCGCGCATCGCCCGGCACGCGGCGCGCGACGCCGCCTGGGTCGCCGGATCGATCGGCCCGCTCGGCGTCCGCATCGAGCCGTGGGGCCAGACGGGCGTCGACGAAGCCGAGGCCGCCTTTCGCGAGCAGGCCGCGGCGCTGGCCGAAGGCGGCGTGGATCTGTTCATCCTCGAGACGTTCCGCGACCTGAACGAGTTGAAGGCCGCCATTCGCGCCGTGCGCGCGCGTGTCGCCGCTGCCGATCGTCGCGCAGATGACGACCGACGACGACGGCAACAGTCTCGACGGCACGCCGCCCGAGACGTTCGCGCCCGAGCTCGAGCGGGCCGGCGCCGACGTGATCGGCGTCAACTGCAGCGTCGGGCCGGCGGCGATGCTCGAGACGATCGAGCGCATGGCGCGGCTCACGCGCGCGCGGCTGTCCGCGCAGCCGAACGCCGGCCGCCCGCGCGACGTCGACGGCCGCAACCTGTATCTGGGTTCGCCCGAGTACATGGCGAGCTACGCGCGCCGGTTCATCGCGGCCGGCGTGCGGCTCGTCGGCGGCTGCTGCGGCACGACGCCCGATCACATGCGCCAGATCAGCGCTGGCCGTGCGCGCGATGGCGCCCGCCGGCGCGCGCCGGCCCGCGCCGGCGGTCGTCGTCGAGGCGCCGGCCGCCGACGCCGCTGGCCGTCGATCGGCGCGAGAAGTCGCGCGCTGGCGCGCGCGTTCGCCGACCGGCAGTTCGTCGTGCTCGCCGAGGTCGCCGCGCCGCGCGGACTCGATCTGGCGGCCGCCGTCGTGCGCAGGCGCGCCGGTTCCAGCGACCTCGGCGCGATGGCCGTCAACGTGCCGGACTACCCGAAGGCCGGCGCGCGCGCGAGCGCGCTGGCGCTCGCGTCGCTGATCGAGCAGCAAGGCCGGCGTCGAGACGCTGCTGCACTACTCGTGCCGCGATCGCACGCTGATCGGGCATGCAGTCGGATCTCGTCGGCGCGCACGCGATGGGCCTCCGCAACGTGCTGCTGACGACGGGCAACCCGGCGCCGCAGGGCACCTACGCGGACGCGACCTCGGTCTTCGACGTCGACGCCGATCGGCCTCACCAACATGGTCGCCGCGGCTCAACCACGGGCTCGACATCGGCGGCCAGCCGATCGGCGCGCCGACGCGGTTCCACATCGGCGTCGCGCGTCAACCCGTTTCGCGCCGAATCCCGACGCCGAGTGGCGGCGGCTCGCGCACAAGGTCGAGGCCGGCGCCGAGTTCCTCGTGACGCCGCCCGTGCTCGATCTCGACGGCGTTCGACGCGGTCTGGCCGCGGCTGACGTGCGACCGGCCTGCCCGTCGCTGGCGGGCGTCGCGGCGCTCGAGAGCGTGCGGCAGGCCGAGTTCCTGGCGAGCGAGGTCGTCGGCGTGCGGGTGGCCGACGCGCTGCTCGATCGGCTGCGCAGCGCCGAGCGTCCCGCGGACGAGGCGCTGGCGGCGACGGTCGAGATCGCGCGCTGGCTGCGCGACCGCGTGGAGGGCGTGCAGATGACGTCGCTGCACGGCTCGCCCGAAACCGCCGAGCGGGTCCTCACGGAGCTCGGCGCCGCGCGCGCACGTCCTGATCGCGGCGTGACGGCGCGCCATGGCTGAGTCGTCCGGTCCGAACCCGCTGGCGCGAACAGGCGCTGCTCCTCGGACATTTCTGCGGCAGCCCGGGACGGTCGGCGCCGTCACGCCGAGCAGCCGTCACCTCGCGGCCGCCATGGTGGCGAGCCTGGGTGCTGGCGGCGCGCAGCGCCGGTCGTCGAGCTTGGTCCCGGCACCGGCGCGTTCACCGGCGCGATCGTCGATCGGCCTCGGATCGACCGGCCGATTCCTCGCCGTCGAGATCGAACCCGCGTTCGTCCGGCAGGCTCGGACAGTCCTTGCCCGGCGGTCGACGGTGCGTGTGCGCGTCGGCCGTCGAGCTCGTTCAGCTCGCGGCCGCTCACGGGCTCGACGCCGGTCGATCACATCGTGTCCGGCCTGCCGTTCGCGAGTCTGCCGGTGCGACGACCACCCGGACGATTCTCGACGGCGATCGCGCGCGTGCTTCGGCCGGGCGGCACGTTCACGACGTTCCAGTACGTGCACGGCTTCGCTCTGCCGCCGGCGATCGCCTTCCGCCGCGACCTGAGCGAGCGCCTGGGGCAGCGCGCCGAGCGCACGTTCGTCGCTGCGGAACTTCCCGCCGGCGTTCGTGCTGCGCTGGCGGCGTCGGCCGGCTAGCTGTCCAGGAACTCCCGCAGGATGCCCGCGGCGACCTCCGCGCCGTTCGTCGCCAGGCGTTTCGGTGGAGGCGGTGCGGCTGCGAGGGCCGTCGAGCGCCTCCCGCCAGCGGCCGGCGAACAGATCCGCCTGACTGATGAACCGGCAGCGCACGTAGCGCGGCATCTCGGCGACGAGCAGGTCGTACTCGCGGAACGCGCCGCGCGACGTGTAGAGCATCGCCGTGCCGGTCGCGATGCACTCCGGCGATGATCCCGTAGCCCGGCTTCGTGACGACGACGTCCGACGGCCGCGACCAGGTCCTCGTACCGGAAGCCGGTGGCAGCGAACACGCGTCTCCGCGATGCACCACCCGATGGCGGCTGCCGTGCGTGGCCGACGGGGCCGATCGATCGGTCGTCGACCACGGTCCAGGCGTCGAGGCAGTCGAGGCGGTCGAGGTCGAGCGCACGGCAGGCCGTAGCCGCCGAACGACAGCAGCGCGACGGGCCGGTGGAGCGGCAGACCGAAGTGCGCGCGCGTCGTCGCGCGGTCGCGGGTCGGCCGCCGGGCGATGAGGGGCATGCGGCGGACGCGCTGGGAAGACGTCGAAGCCGCCGGCGAACGGCAGCTCGAGCGCGAGCGTGGCTCTGGCGTACGCGTGCCGCAGCCGCGGCAGCAGTCCCGCGGCCTCGACGCGCGAATGCCGCGGTGCGCCTCGTAGATCCAGTCCCACGGTGAAGTTGCCGATCGCGACGCGACGGCACGCCGAGCCGCGCCGCGACCTCGAACGCGAGCGGCGGGATGTCGCCGACGATGAGCGCGACGCTCGTCGCCGGCGAGCGCTCGCGCCTCGGCGTCGATCCGGCGTCGAAGGTCGCGTAGAAGGCCAGCGCCTCGCGCACCGTCGCCTGCGTCGTCGTGCGCCACGCTGTCGGCCTGGACGATGCCGGTGTCGCAGGCGCCCGGGCGCAGCTCGTACGGGCCGCGGAGCGTTCGCGCCAGCAGATCGGGCGCGACGGCCGATCGGATGACGATCCGCGGCGGGCGGGGCAGGGCGCCCAGCGCGTTGATGACCTCGACGTCGCGCGACGCGTGGCCGAAGCCGTGGCCGGAGATGAAGAAGAGCAGTCTTCATGCGTGTCATTACAGCGAACGGACGCCGGGCGTCACGGTGCGCCCCGATGCCGTGCATGGGACCCGCGCGCATGTGCTACATCGGCGATATGTCGCTCAACGAGCGGGATTTCTTCACCGAGAAGATCGAGACGAAGCCGATGTCGCTGGCGTGCCCGCAGTGCCGGCATCGCGACGACTACCAGATCAAGTGGGTGCGACGGACGAAGAAGGATCGGCTGCCGCCCGGGCGCGGACGAGCGCGATCGCGCGCTCTACGCGAAGCTGCGCGATCACTCTATCGCGTGGACGACTTCGTGAACTGCTCGCGCTGCCGCCGGCGGTTCGAGATCCGTCGCATCAGTCGATGGTCTTATCTGTAACTCGGCGCTGCGTACACGCCGGGACGATGCGCCAGCGCACGCGCCGCGCGTAGGCGTCGTACGACGCGCCGAAGAATCGGCGCAGATCGCGCTCCTCGAACGGCACGGCCAGCGAACGAGATACGACGCGATGCTCGGCTCACGGCGAAGACGAGCCGCGTGCCGTTCATGACGCGGCGCCGGCCAGACGACGAGCAGCCACCAGCCGAGGTAGATCGGGTGGCGGACGAGGGCGTACGGACCGCGTCTGCTCGAGCCGCGTGCGATGCTCGCGCGGCGCGCGGGCGAGGACCTGCCGGACGCCGGCGAGCATCGAAGCACGTCGAGCCGGCGGGCCAGAGTAGCATCGCCGCGATCATGCGCGGCCGCCGCAGGCTGCGCAGAACGACACGCCCGCCTCGCCGGCCGGCCAGGCCACACGCCGGGGACGGGCTGCCAGCACGCGCACACGGCGACGAACAGCAGGCTCGCGATCCAGACGTAGATCGATCGCTCGAGCGCCGGCGGCGCCAGGCGCGTCGGATCCAGGACTTCAGCCCGGCGCGCGCGAACACCGAGTGGTGCAGCGCGAACGCCGTGAACAGCGCGACGATCGATCGAGCGTGGCGCCAGCCAGGCGATCGTCCGGCGCCGGCACGGCGTCGAACCGCCACGACATAGCTCGCGCCGAAGTACAGGAGCGACGCGACGAACAGCAGCCCGCCGGCTAGCGGCGAAGCATCGCGGGTCGGCGGACCGTTGCGCGGCGGCGCGTGACATCCGAGTCGTATTATAGAGACGGGATGGCTCGGACCGCGGCCGCGCGTCGCGATCACGGGCATCGGCGTCGTCTCGCCGTTCGGCGTCGGCCGCGACGCTGTTCTGGAGCCACGTCGCGCGCGGCGTGAGCGGCACGCGCGCGATCACCGACTTCGACGCGTCGCACCTGGCCTGTCGGGTCGCCGCGCTCGGTGCCCGACGCGGCGCTCGACGCAGCTCGGCGCCCAGGGCGCCGATGCGGGCGAGCCGACGCCGAACGCGCGGCCGCGCCGATCCGCGGCGCTACGCCAAGGTCTCGCGCATCGCCGTGCTCGCCGCGCGCGAGGCGTTGCGCGACGCCGGCCTCGACCCGGGCGCCGAGGACGCCGGCGTGGTCGTCGGCAGCGGCGCGGGCGGCATCGACGTCGCCGAGCGGCAGTACGGCGACTACTTCAGCGGCGCGCGCACCGCGTCTCGCCGTACGCGATTCCCGTGTCGATCGTCGGCATCGTGTCGAGCGAGATCTCGATCGCGCTCGGGCTGCGCGGCGTCAGCCACGTGCTGTCGACCGGCTGCACGAGCTCGACCGACGCGATCGGCTACGCCGCGGCGCTCATCCGCCACGGCGAGGCCGACGTGCTCCTGACCGGCGGCGCCGACGCGTGCGTGACGCCGGGCATGATCTTCGGCTTCTGCCGGATGCGCGTCGTCGTCGACGCAGCTACAACGACCGGCCCGCGCGAGGCGTCGCGGCCGTTCGACCGCGGCCGCGACGGCTTCGTGCTCGGCGAGGGCGCGTGGATGATGACGCTCGAGCGCGAGGATCGCGCGCGGGCGCGCGGCGCGCGCGTCTACGCGACGATCGACGGCTACGGGTCGACCTGCGACGCCTATCATCGCGTGCAGATGGATCCCGACGGCGCCGAGATCGTCCGCGCGATGACGCTCGCGCTCGAGCGGGCCGGCCGCGCCGCCCGAAGAGATCGGCTACGTCAACTATCACGGCACGTCGACCGTGCTCAACGACGCGGTCGAGTCGCGGTGCGTGCGGCGGGTGTTCGGCGGCACGCCGATCGGCTGGCCGGGATCGTCGACCAAGTCGATGATCGGCCATCCGCAGGGCGCGAGCGGCGCCGCCGGCGTCGTCACGGCGGCGCTCGCGCTGTCATCGCGGCGTCCTGCCGCCGACGATCAACCTCACGCGATCCGGATCCGGCGTGCGATCTCGACTTCATCCCGAACACGGCGCGCGCGACGCAGGTCGAGGCCGCGCTCTGCAACTGCCTCGGCTTCGGATCGAAGAACAGCGCGCTCGTGCTCGGGCGCACGTCGGTGAGCGCCACGCATGCTCGACGTCCTCATCGCGGGGCCGGGCCGGCCGGGTCGGTCGCCGCGCTGCTGCTCGCGCGCGCGGGCGCGCGCGTGCTCATCGTCGATCGCGAGGCGTTCCCGCGCGACAAGCTGTGCGGCGACACGCTCAATCCGGGCGGCGTGGCCCTGCTCGCGTCGCTCGGGCTCTGACGGCGGCCCGCTGGCGCGGCGCGCCGCCGCTGCGCGGGCATGCTCGTGACCGGCCACACGCAGCGGGTGCGGGCCGCTACCCGCGCGGGCGACGTCGGGCGCGCGATCACGCGCCGCGATGTTGGACGCGCTGGCTGCTCGACCAGGCGTTGCGCGCCGGCGCGCGGTTCGAGCCGCGGCTGGTCGTCCGCGGCCCGCTGCTCGACACGACGCACAGCGGGCCGGCTCGTGCGCGGCCTCGTCCTTGCGCCGGCGCGGGCACGGCGACCGACGCGCCCGCGTGCCCGCGGCGATGACGCATCGCCGCCGACGGCCGCCGGTCGGCCGTCGCGCGCGGCCTCGGCCTCAGCCGCGCATCCCGCGCGGCCGCGGCGCTGGGCGTTCGGCGCGTACGCGACCGGCATCGCGGGACGTGTCGGACGTCGGCGAGATGCACGTTCGCCCGGGCCGACTACCTCGGCATCGCGCCGCTCGCCGACGGACCTGCGCGAACGTCTGCGCTCGTGACCGGCCCGCGGCCCGTCGGGCGCACGCCGCTCGACGTCGATCCGGCGGGCGATCGCGCGCGACCCGCGCGCTGCCGACCCGCTTCGCGAGCGGCTCAATTCGTCGCGCCGGTCGCGTGCTCGGGCCGCTGGCGGTCGAGGCGCGGCGCCGGGCGTTGACGGGCTGCTGCTGGCCGGCGACGCGGCCGGCTTCATCGACCCGATGACGGGCGACGGCCTCCACCTCGCGATGCGCGGCGCCGTGCTCGCCGCGCGAGGAGGTCCTGCGCGCCCTCGAAGTCGGGGACGTTCGATCGGCGCGTCCTGCCGACTGGCCGACGCGCGGCAGACCGAGTTGGGCGCGAAGCTGCGCTTCAATCGCACGGTTGCGCGCGCTCGTCGGCTCGCGCGTGGCCATTCGCGCTGGCCGAGTGGCCGGCGCCTGTCGCGCCGGGCCTGGTCGGCCGCGTCGTCCGCTACGCCGGCGACGCCGCATGAACACTGCCGCTCTTCACTGACTGGCCGTCGATCGTCGGGCTGATGCTCGCGGAGAGCCGGCGTGTCGCGCCAGCACGAGGCCGCGCCTGCGCGCTCGCGGCGCGGTCGCGCCGCCGGGCGACGTGTACTCGCGCCCTGGCGGTGCTGTATCCCGCGGCGTTTCTGGCGATGGGCCTCGAAGGCTCGTGGCGCGCCTGCAGCGCAGGCCACCGGCGCGATGCCGGTCGCCAGGCCCGTATGGCCGCGGCCGGCGTGCTGCTGTTTGTCGCGGCCAAGGCGCTCAAGTACTGGGCGATCCGCAGCCTGGGCGAGCGCTGGTCGTTTCGCGTGCTCATCCTGCCGGGCCGTCCGCTCGTGACGAGCGGTCCCTATCGGTATGTCGCGCATCCGAACTACATCGGCGTCGTCGGCGAGCTGGTCGGCGCGGCTATGATGATGGGAGCGCGCGTTGCCGGGCCCCATGGCGATCCTGGCATTCGGACTGGCGCTCTGGGCGCGCGTGCGATTCGAGCGCCGGGTGCTCGGGATCGCTCGGCAAGCGTAAGCCGCGGACGCGTCCGTGCGTCATAGCAATGAGTCCACACGCACGATGAGATTCGAGTCTTCGACGACTTCGGCCGCTGGACCGCGCTGTCGCTGGTGATCGCGCTGGCCGCCGGGCCGCGGCGGCGCAGAGCCGGCCGTGGCACGGCGGGCCAGCCGGACCCGCTGATTCGACAAGTCCGCGCCGCGCTCGGTCACGGCAACCTTGCCGAGGCGCGCCGACTGGCGAGCGGCGCGCCGGGTCGGCGGAGGCGCGCGACACTGCGGCCGCGCTCGTCGACATCTACGAGGGCAAGGACGACGAGGCGCGGACGCGGCTGACGCCGATCGCGACGGCCTCGCCCTGGGCGACGCCGCGCTCGAACTGGGCCTGCTCGAGCTGCGGCACGGCCAGCGCGCGGACGGCCGCGGCGCCTCGACGTCATCGCCAGCAATCGCAACCTGGCCGGTCCCGAGGACTACTTCCGTCTCGGCGCGGGCCGCCGGCGGACGCGGCGAGTACCTGCTGGCCAACGACGCGTTCCAGCAGATCGAAAACGCGGGACGCGCCGACATTCAGACGCCGAGTACGGCGATCTGTTCTTGCAGCGCCACGCGCCGGCCGACGCGGCCGACTACTACAAGAAGGCGCTGGCGGCCGATCCGGCGTGGGTCCCGGCGCATCTCGGGCTCGCGCGCGCGTTCGGCCGACGACGACCCGAAGTCCGCGGAGGCCGAGTTCGAGGCCGCGAAGAAAATCGCGCCCGACAGTCCCGACGTCTGGCTGCTCATCGCCGAGCGCGCGATCGACGAGGAAGATTACGCCGCCGCGGCCGACGCGCTCGATCACGCTGGCCAAAGTCCGAGCGGAATCGATGGACGAGGCGGCGATGCGCGTGTCGCTCGCGTATCAGCAGCACGATCCGGCCGACGTCGACGCGGCGCTGGCCCGCGTCGAAGGAGATCGATCCGCTCTCGGCTGCAGGCGTACCGCGCGGCGGGCGGGGCAGGCCGCGCAGAAGCTACCGGTTCGACGACGCCGTCGGCGCTGCGCGAAAGGGCCGTCGCGATCGATGCCGACGACGCCGATGCGCACGTCCGATCTCGGCCTGTACCTGCTGCGCACCGGGCGACGAGAAGGCGGCGCGACCAGCGCTCGAGCGCGTCGTGGGAGCTCGACAAGAGCAATCGCGTCACGAAGAACCTGCTCGACCATGCTCGACAAGCTCGACGACTTCGAGCGTCGTGCCCGACGGCCGATCGATCTTCAAGTTCCCGACAGACAGGAGGTCGGCCGCGCTGCGAGCCGTACGCGCTGCCGCTCGGCGAGCGAGGCGTATCAAGACCTTCCAGCAGCGCTACGGCTTCACGCCCAAGGGGCCGATTCTGATCGAGGTGTTTCCGCAAGCACGACGACTTCGCCGTGCGCACGCTCGGGCTTGCCGGGCATCGCCGGCGCGCTCGGCGCCTGCTTCGGCCGCGTCGTCTCGATGGACTCGCCGCAGCGCGCGCCAGCCCGGCGAGATTCAGCTGGCAGGCGACGCTGTGGCACGAGCTGGCGCACGTCTTCACGCTGCAGTTGTCGAACTACCGCGTGCCGCGCTGGCTGACCGAAGGCATCTCGGTCTTCGAGGAGCACCGGCGCAACCCGGCGTGGGGCCGCGAGCTGACGCTGGAGTTCGCGCGCCGAGCTCGGGCAGCGGCCAGACCTTCGGCGTCAAGGGGCTGCCCGAGGCGTTCAAGCATCCCGAGCAACCTGTCGCTCGCGTACTTCGAAGCGTCGCTCGTCGTCGAGCACCTCGTCGAGCTGAAGGGCGACGAGGGGCTGCGCACGCTGCTCAAGGCGTACGCCGACGGCGCGACCGACGCCGAGGCGTTCACGACGGCGTTCGGCAAGAGCCTCGACGAGGTCGACGCGTCGTACAACGCGTTCGTCGAGAAGAACTACGGCGCGCTGCGCGACGCGATGGCGCCGCCGCCCGCGTGAGGTGGCCCCAGACGACCTCGCCGGTCTTCGCGCCGCGCGCGCCAGGCCGCGCCCGGCAACTTCGTCAGCCAGCTGGCGCTACGGCCAGGCGCTGTTCAAGGCCGGCGACCTCGCCGGCGCCGCAGGCGCCGCTCGAACGCGCCGCGGCGCTCGCGCCGATGGCGACCGGCGACGGCAGTCCGCACGCGCTGCTCGCCGAAATTGCCATCAAAGCCGAACGACCGGACACAGGCGCGCGCAGCGAGCTGCGCGCGCTGCTCGACGTACGACCACGCCAATGTCGACGCGGCGCGCGAGCTGGCGAAGCTGGCCGCCGAGGCCAGGCGACCGACGACGAGGACTTCGCGCTGCGGCTGGTGGCCGATCTGGACCCGTTCGATGCCGCAGACGCACGGCGCGCTCGGCAAGCGGCTGCTCGCGAAGGCAGCGAATGCGCCCGCGCTCGTCGAATTCCAGGCGGCGCTGGCGACTCGGACCGGCCAACCGCGGCCGACGCGCACGCCGATGTCGCCGAGGCTCTACTGAAGCTCGGCCGGCAGCGACGAGGCCAAGCGGCAGGCGCTCGCTCGCGCTGAAGGAGGCGCCGACGTTCGCGCGCGCGCAGGATCTGCTGCTTGCCGCGCTGGGCAGGGTCGACGTGACCCGCGCCTCCTGGACCCGCACAGCTGCGCGCCGCGCGATGGCGGGCGGTCTCTGCCGCGGCGGTCGTGGCCGCGGTCAGCCGCGCCGTCGCGAGTCGCACCCGCGCTCGCTCAGCAGCCGGCCAGCGGTACGCGCTGGTCGTCGAAGGCGTGTCGGGCGACGACGAGTTACGCGACGCTGCATCGCCAGTGGCTCGACGCGCTGGTCGACGCTGCTCAAGACCAAGTTCGGCTTCGACGCCGCGCATTTGGTCGTGCTGGCGGAGACCCCGAGCGCGGGCGAGGAGAAATCCACCGCCGAGGGCGTCAAGGCGGCGCTCGGCGACGTTCGCCAAAGCAACCAAGCCGGACGACCTCGCTCTTCGTGATGCTGATTGGACACGGCGGCGGTGACGGCGACGGACGCGAAGTTCAACCTCGTCGGCCCCGATCTGAGCGTGTCGGAGTGGAACGACCTGCTCAAGCCGGTGGCCGGGCATCTGGCGTTCGTGGACGCGACCAGCGCGAGCTTTCCGTTCCTGACGGGCTGGCGGCGCCGGGCCGCGTGATCATCACGGCCACGAGCACGCTCGCGCAGCACTACCACACCGTGTTCGCCGACGCGTTCATCCAGGCGTTGTCGGCGGCGGCCGCCGACCACGGACAAGAACGGCCGGGTCTCGCTGCTCGGAGGCGTTCGTCTACGCGTCGCGACCTCGTCGAACAGTCCTACGAGCAGTCGCGGCGGATCGCCACCGAACACGCGGTCTTCGACGACACCGGCGACGGCGCGCCCCACGACAAGCCGGTTGACGGCGGCGCCGGCACGGTCGCCGCGCCTGACGTATCTGGACGCCGCGGTCGCGCGACGTCGAGCGACCCCGGCATGCAGCAGCTCCTCGAGCGCCAGCGCGCGCTCACCGAGCAGGTGGACGACCTCCGGCGCCGGCGTCCCTCGATGACGCCGCCGAAGCGTATCGACGCGGAGTTCGAAAAGCTCATCATCGAGCTCTCGGTCGTCTCGCGTGATGTGAGGCGCAAGGGGGGAGAAGAGAAGTGAGAAGCCAGAAGTTCGAAGTTGGAAGTTCTAAGGCGTTGTTCAAGTAGGTCTTCTCCGGCGCGAGGAGGAGGCCGATGCGAGCCTACCTCGATGGATCTGCGGGTCCGGGCGCTGCGCGACAGCTTTGACTTCGCACTTCTGGCTCTCTTCACTTCTCACCTCTTCAACTTCCCTGGCTCCACCAGTCCACGCGCTGGCGCTCGCGGCGCTTGAACAGCCAGACGCCGGCAATGCCCGGACAGAAAGCCGCCGGCGTGCGCCCAGAACGCCGACGCCTGCCGCCGTCGCGTTGCCGAGCGGCCGACGCCGCCGACGATCTGCATCAGGAACCAGAAGCCGAGGAAGAACACCGCCGGCATCTCGACGACGTCGACGAAGAAGAACAGGAAGATCGAGCACCAGCACCCGCGACGCGGGAAGAGCACGAGATACGCGCCCATGACGCCGGCGATCGCGCCGCTGGCGCCGACGACCGGCAGCGGTCGAGCCGGCGTCGGCCCAGCGTCTGCGCTGAGCGCGGCGATCAGGCCGCCGAGCAGGTAGAAGACCAGGAAGCGCACGTGGCCCATCCGATCCTCGACGTTGTCGCCGAAGATCCAGAGCGCTCAGCATGTTGCCGCCGATGTGCAGCCAGCCGCCGTGCAGGAACATCGAGGTGACCGCCGTGGCCCAGGTAAACGGGCGCGGGACCAGGCCGTGCGCGTAGAAGAAGCGCGGCAGCGCGCGCGGCGGGCAGGACCAGTTCGTAGACAAAGACGGCGACGTTGACGGCGATGAGCACGCAGCGTGACCCAGGGCGTCGTGCGCGACGGGATGACGTCTCGAAGCGGAATCATCGGGCGGCGATCGACGCGTACGCCAGCCCGTCAGTATAAGGGAGCGTCGCGCTGTCGGGTGAAGTGCCGGTCGTGCGGACGCGAGATCGCCGACAAGGCCATCGTCTGCTACCGGTGCGGCGACGCCGACGGCCGAGCCGGTCGCGCCGAGCCGACGCCGCGCGGCGACGGCGCCCGGGCGCTGGCCGCGGCGACCGTCGACCGCGCTCACTGGCGGCGGTCGTCGCCTGGTCGGCGTGCGGCCTGAGCATCGCGCGTTCATCGAGGCGTCGTCGGCGGGCTGGCGGCCACCGCTCGTGTCGGCGCTGTCGATCCGCGCTGGCCGCGGCTCGACCTGCCGCACCGGCGGGCTTCGTGTAGACTGACGGCTGACATGGCGGTGCCCGGCTGGAAGTGCGCGACGTGCTCGGCGAGCGCGTCGTGACCGCTCGATCGGCTTCCCGTTCACCATCGGCCGCCGCGAGACCAACGACCTGCGGCTCGGCGGCAGCGAGGTGTCGCGCGAGCACGCCGAGATCGTCCTCGGACAACGGCCGCGTACGTCCTGCGCGACCGCGAGTCGCGCTACGGCACGTTCGTCAACGGCGAGCCGGTCACCGAATGCGAGCTCCGTCCGGGCGACCGCATCCGGCTCGGCCGCGGCGGCGGCGCCGATCTCGTCTTCCTGACCGGCGACGACGACCGCGTCGCGTCAGCGGCCGATCGTCGACCGGCGCGCGCGACGACCTGCGCCAGATCACGGCGCTGCTCGAGGGCTTCCGCGCGCTCGGATCGGGCCGCGTGCTGGAGGAAGTGCTGGCGCTGGTGCTCGACGCGGCGCATCGAGGTGTCCGGCGCCGAGCGCGGGTTCATCATGCTGGCGACGCCGGACGAGCGAGCTCGAGTTCAAGCTGGCGCGCGGCCGCGACAAGCAGACGCTGACGGACAGCGACCTTCGCGACGAGCCGCAAGATTCCCGAGGAGGTGTTCCGGACCGGGCAGACGCGAGGTCGTGGCGGACCTGCTCGACGGCGACCTTCGCCGACGTGCACATGGGCACCGTCGCGCTCGGCATCCGCCACGTCCTCTGCGTGCCGCTGCAACTTCGTGCAGTACGTCGAGTCGGCCGACGCGCGCGGCGAGGACCGCCGCATCGGCGTGCTGTATCTCGACAGCCGCGAGAGGGGCAGCCTGCTCTCGAGCGCGACGCGCTCGGCGCTCGAGACGCTGGCCGCCGAGGCCGCGGTCGCCATCGAGAACGCGCGGCTCTACCGCGAGACGCTCGAGAAGGCGCAGATGGAGCAGGAGATGCGGATCGCCGCCGAGATCCAGCAGGCGCTGCTGCCGAAGCCGCGTCGCGAGCCTCGGCGTTCGTCGAGGCCGCCGCGGCCAGCTTCCCGTGCCGGTCGATCGGCGGCGACTTCTTCGACTACGTCGACCAGCCCGGGCGGTCGTTCGGCTTCACGCTCGGGCGACGTCGCCGGCAAGGGACCGCCGGCCGCGCTGCTGAGCGCGCTGATGCAGGGCATGTTCGCGGCGCAGGCGCAGCTACGCCGACGGCCCGGCCGACGGCCGTCGACGCAACATGAACAAGGCGCTGTGCCGCCGCGGGCATCGAGTCGCGCTTCGTCACGCTGATGTTCGGCATCGTCTCGGCGCGACGGCGCGCTGACCTACTGCAACGCCGGCCACAATCCGCCGCTCGTCGTCGGCAAGTCGCGGCGTGCGGCGGCTCGAGGCCGGGCGGGCCCGTCGTCGGCCTGCTCGAGTTCGCGCCGTACGAGCAGGAGACCGTGCAGCTCGACGCCGGGCGACACCGTCGTGATCTTCAGCGACGGCGTGTCGGAGGCGCTCAACAGCGGCCGGCGAGGAGTTCGGCGACGACGCGGCTGCAGGCGGCGTCGATGCCGTCGGCGATCGCCCGCGGCGCTGTCGAGCGCGTCGTCGCCGCCGTGCGCGCGTTCACCGCGGCGCGCCGCAGAGCGACGACATCACGGTGATGGTGCTCCGCTACCTGGGCCGGGCGCCTGACGTGCGGCCGCGCGCTGGCGCGCTCTGGCTGGTCGTCGGCGTCGCCGTCTGGAACGGCTTCTTCGATCTCTACGTCTCGCGCGGCGCGCGGGAGTACGGCAGAAGCGGCCGAAGCCGATCTCGGGCTCGGGCCGCGCGTCGATGGCCGACGTCATGGCGACGCGACGCACGACGGCATCGTCGCCGCGTCGATCTGGGCGGTCGTCGTCATCGCGCGGCGTGCGACGATCGTGCTCGCAGCGCACGGCGCGACGTCCGACGGCACCGCCGGATCGAGGCGACCATGCATCCGCTGATCTACGACTGGAACCCGTCGGCCGCCCGGCCGCCGGCCGGTGCCTGCTCGACGACGAGACGCTGCGCGACGGGCTGCAGTCGCCGTCGGTGCGCACGCCGACGATCGACGAGAAGATCCGCATCCTGCACCTCATCGACGCGCTCGGCATCGACACGGCCGACATCGGCCTGCCCGGCGCCGGACCGCACGTCGTCGCGCGACGTCGAGCGGCTGGCGCGCGAGATCGTCGGACGCGCGGCTGCGCGTCGCGCGCCAACTGCGCGGCGCGCACGGTGATCGCCGACATCAGGCCCGATCGTCGAGATCGCGCAGCGCGTCGGGCCTGCCGATCGAGTGCTGCACGTTCATCGGATCGAGTCCGATCCGCCAGTACGCCGAGGACTGGACGCTCGACCAGCTGCAGCGGCTGACCGAGGAGGCGGTGACGTTCGCGGTCGCGCGAAGGCCTGCCGGTGATGTACGTGACCGAGGACACGACGCGCGCCGATCCCGGAATCGCTGCGCGCGCTGTACTCGACGGCGATCCGCGCCGGCGCGACGCCGCGTGTGCATCGCCGACACGGTCGGCCACGCGACGCCGGCCGGGCGCGCGCGCGGTCGTGCGCTTCGTCGCAGTCGGTCGTCGACGAGTGCGGCGGCGGCATCGGCATCGACTGGCACGGCCACCGCGACCGCGACCTCGCGCGTCGCCAACAGCCTGGCGGCGATGGAGGCCGGCGCCACGCGGCTGCACGGCGCGGCGATCGGCATCGGCGAGCGCGTCGGCAACACGCCGATGGACCTGCTGCTCGTCAACCTCGTGCTGATGGGACGCCGCGACGCGCGACCTGACGACGCTCGGCGAGTACTGCGACGGCCGTGTCGCGAGGCGTGCGGCGTGCCGATCCCGCCGAACTATCCCGTGGTCGGGCGCGACGCGTTCCGCACGGCGACCGGCGTGCACGCCGCGGCCGTCATCAAGGCGTTCAAGAAGGGCGACGCGGCGCTCGTCGACGCCGTGTACTCCGGCGTGCCGGCCAGCCTGGTCGGCCGCGAGCAGGCGATCGACATCGGCCCGATGTCCGGGCGAGTCGAACGTCGTCTTCTGGCTGGAGACGCCGCGGCCTCGAGGCCACCGACGAGCGCGTCGATCGGATCTTCGCGGAAGCCAAGAGCGCCGATGCGGTGCTGACCGAGGGCGAGATCGAAGGCTCGGAGCTGGCTGAAGGCTGAAGCGCCGGACCACGGCGCGGCGCCGTCGCTATCGCCAGACGCGTCGCTCGATGTCCGGCAGCGCCGCGAGCACGACGTCGCCGACGACCTGCAGGCTGCTGCGCCGAGACGTGCGCAGGTCGTCGCTGCGGCTGGTGTGCCACTGCGGGTAGTCGAGATCGATGATGTCGACCGACGGGACGCCGGCCGTCGAGGAACGGCAGGTGGTCGTCCTCGATCGGTCGGTGTCCGATCGAGGAACGTCGTGCGTAGCCGAGGCGCCTGGCGGCGGCCCAGACGATGTCGGTCAGCCAGCGGCGTCGAGTTGCCGTCTCGCGCCGGACTTGAGGTCGCGGTCGCCGATCATGTCGACGAGGATCATGCGCCTTGATCGAGCCGAGCGCGTTGGCCTTGCTGCGCGGCCTGCACGTAGTGGCGGCTGCCGTAGGTTGTCGGGGAGTCCGGCGTGCCGCATCGTCCCAGTCCGGCAGATGGCCTCCTCGCCGTCGAACCAGACGAGCTCGTAGGTCGGATTCGTGGGGCCGGGCCTTCGAGCACGCGCGCCAGCTCGATGAGGAACGCCGCGCTCGACGCGCCGTCGCTCGCGCCGACGAACGCGAATTCGGCAAGAGCTTCGTGTCGTAGTGGCCGGCGATGAGCAGATCGCGATCCGGTCCGGCGGCCGGGGAGCGTCACGATCAGGTTCACCATGTCGACGGGCCGATCGGCGTCTCGGCGGTGAACGGCTGCTCCTCGACGGTCAGGCCGGCGCGCCGACAGCTGGCGCGTGATGTAGGCGCGCGTCTGCTCGATGGCCGCCGAGCCGGCCGGCCGCGGGCCGATCGCGACCATCTGGCGCAGGTGCTCCCACGCACGGCCGCGTCGAACGGCGACTCCGCGATCGACGGCGGGAGCCTGCGGGGCGCCGGCCGCGCCGAGCCGGAGCGGGCGCCCGACGCCGGCCGCGAGCGGCGACGAGCGCCTGCCAGGAGCCGACGCGCGCGACCACAGTGCCTCCGTCGGGCGTCGGCCTATGACGTCTACGTCCGCTGGTCCCGCGGCACGTAGTCGCGCTGCGCGGCGCCCGATGTAGATCTGGCGCGGGCGCGCGATCTTCTGGTCGGGGTCGCGCAGCATCTCCTCCCACTGCGCGAGCCAGCCGGCCGTGCGCGGGATGGCGAACAGCACCGGGAACATGTCCACCGGGAAGCCCATCGCCTGGTAGATCAGGCCCGGAGTAGAAGTCGACGTTCGGGTAGAGCTTGCGCGATGACGAAGTAGTCGTCCTGGAGCGCGATGCGCTCGAGCTCGAGCGCGATGTCGAGCAGCGGGTTCTTGCCGGTGACCGTCGAAGACCAGGTCGGCGATCCGCTTGATGATCTTCGCGCGCGGGTCGTACGACTTGTAGACGCGGTGGCCGAAGCCCATCAGCCGGCCCTCGCCGCGCTTCACGCGCTTGATGAACTCGGGCACGTGCTCGACCGAGCCGATCTCGTTCAGCATCCGCAGCACGGCTTCGTTCGCGCCGCCGTGCAGCGGGCCGTAGAGCGCGGCGGCCGCGCCCGGCGAGCGCCGAGTACGGATCGGCGTGCGAGCTGCCGATGCCGCGCATCGCGCTCGTGCTGCAGTTCTGCTCGTGGTCGGCGTGCAGGATGAACAGCACGTCGAGCGCGCGCTCGAGCACCGGGTTCGGCTGGTACTTCAGCTCGGTCATCTTGAACAGCATGTTCAGGAAGTTGCCGGTGAAGCTCAGGTCGTTGTCCGGGTAGACGTACGGCCGGCCGATGCTGTGGCGGTAGGCGTAGGCGGCGATGCTCGGCACCTTCGCGATCAGCCGGTGCGTCTGCAGCCGCCGCGACTCCTCGTCGAAGATGTGCTTGGCGTCCGGGATAGAACGTGGACAGCGCGCCGACGGTGCTCAGGAAGATGCCCATCGGATGCGCGTCGTACTGGAAGCCCTCCATGAGCTTCTTGATGTTCTCGTGGAGCATCGTGTGCATGCGTGATCTCGCTGCGTCCAGGCGTCGCAGCTGCGGCCGCCGTCGGCAGCTCGCCGAACAGGATCAGGTACGCGGTCTCGAGGTAAGTCGCTGTGCTCGGCGAGCTGCTCGATCGGGATAGCCGCGGTAGAGCAGGATGCCCTTGTCGCCGTCGATGTAGGTGATGCGGCTGCGGCAGGCGGCCGTGTTCATGAACGCCGGGTCGTACGTCATCAGGCCGAAGTCGTCCGGCGCCGACCTTGATCTGCCGCAGGTCCATCGCGCGGATGGTGCCGTCCTGGATCGGCAGCTCGTACTGCTTGCCGGTGCGGTTGTCGGTGATCGTCAGCGTGTCGGCCATAGCGTGGCCGTCAGGGCGTCAGCCTCCCGTCATCGAGGTCGTCGGTCGTCGGCGGCTCGTCGGCGGCCGGACCCGGTAGTCGCCCGCCAGCCAGCGCGCCAGATCCGCCAGCTTGCAGCGCTCGCTGCAGAACGGCCGCCAGGCCGGATCCGCCGGACGCTGCCGGCAGATACGACGCACAGCGTCGCGGCTCGCATCCGGCCATTCTATAGGCCTCAGGCACCGGACGGCCAACCGGACGACGCGGTGCGAGGCTGCCGACCTTCGGCCGGCGTGGTGGCGGACGTCCTTGGCCGAGACCATGAAGATGACGTCCTCGGCGATGTTGGTGGCGTGGTCGCCGATCCGCTCGAGGTGGCGCGAGACCAGGATCAGGTCGAGCGCCGGCTCGATCGTGGCCGGGTCCTGCAGCATGTAGGTCGAGCAGCTCGCGGAAGATCTGCGTCTTCAGCGCGTCGAGCTCGTCGTCCTCGTTCAGCACGTGCTGGGCGAGCTCGGTGTCGCGGCGGACGAAGGCGTCGAGCGCGTCGCGCAGCATGTCCTGCGCGATGTCCGCCATCCGCGGGATGTCGATCAGCTTCTTGACCGGCGGGTGCTGCAGGTAGCGCCGCGCCGCCTCGGCGATGTTGACGGCGAGGTCGCCGACGCGCTCGAGGTCGGTGTTGATCTTCACCGCCGAGACGATGGCGCGCAGGTCCACCGCCATCGGCTGGTGCAGCGCCAGCAGCTTGAAGCAGCGGTTGTCGATCTCGATGTGCAGCTGGTTGATCGGCGCCGTCGCCGCGCGAGCACGCGCTCGACCAGCGCCGCGGTCGCGCTCGACGAGCGCTCGCACCGCCGAGGCGCACGCGCTCCTCGGCCAGGCCGCCCATCTCGAGCAGCCGCGCCTTGAGCTGTTCGAGCTCCTCCTGGAAATGCGGAACGTCGCGTTCGGTCGATCGTGCCATTAGCCGAACCGTCCGGTGACGTAGTCCTCGGTCAGCTTCTCCGACGGGCGCGGTGAAGATCTTGTCCGTCGGTCCGCACTCGACGAGCTTGCCCAGCCAGAAGAACGCCGTGACGTCGGACACGCGCGCCGCCTGCTGCATGTTGTGCGTGACGATGACGATCGTGTAGTCGCGTCTTGAGCTGGTAGATCAGCTCCTCGATGCGCTGCGTCGCGATCGGGTCGAGCGCCGAGGCCGGCTCGTCCATCAGCAGCATCTCGGGCTCGACCGCCAGCGCGCGCGCGATGCACAGCCGCTGCTGCTGGCCGCCCGAGAGCGCCAGCGCCGAGTCGTGCAGCCGGTCCTTGACCTCGTCCCAGAGCGCCGCCGCCTTCAGGCTCGCTCTCGACCCGCGCCGTCGCAGCTCGCGCGCGGCTCGCGCCAGGCCGTTGATGCGCAGCGCCGTACGCGACGTTGTCGAAGATCGACTTCGGAAACGGGTTCGACTTCTGGAACACCATGCCGACGCGCCGCCGCAGGTCGACGACGTCGATCGCCGGCGCGTAGATGTCCTGGCCGTCGATGCGGACCTGCGCCCTCGACGCGCGCGCCCGGGATGATGTCGTTCATGCGGTTGAGCGTGCGCAGGAACGTGCTCTTGCCGCAGCCCGACGGCCCGATGAGCGCGGTCACGACGTTGGCGCGCATCGCGACCGTGATGTCCGTCGAGCGCCCGCTTCGCGCCGTAGTAGAAGTTCAGCCGTCCGACGTCGATCTTGACGCGGCGTCTGCTCGGCGGCCGTCGCTGGCGGGCGCCGGCGGCGCGGCGGCGGGGCCGGCCGGACGGGCGGACGCAGCGGGGACCGTCATCGGCTGTCAGTCTACCGGACGGCTGGTTTCACGGCCGGTTTCAGCCGTGTAAATTCCGTGTAACGGCTGCGGTCCCGGCATCGAGACTCGGCGTACCGCGGGCTCGTTCGACCCGGTCGAGGAACTCGCCGACCTGCCTGCGCAGCTCGTCCTGGATCGCGTTCGACCGACCGCCGCCCGTCGAGGACGCGGAAGCCGAACTCGTCGGCCATCGACGCGTACTCCTTCAGCAGCTGCCGCTGGTAGGCTGCGGAAGCTGTCGTAGATGTCGTCGCCGGCTTCATGTCCATGCCCGATTCCCAGTAGTCCATGCCGCGCGCCTCGAGCACGCGGCGCGATGAGCGTCTTCGCGTCGATCTTCAGGTAGAAGACCAGGTGCGGCGCGATCGCGAAGCCGTACAGGCTGCGGATCCACTGCGCGGTCGACGCCGCGGACGCCGGCGCGCGCGAGCGCCGTGAAGATGTAGCGATCGGCCAGCACGATGAAGCCGGCCTTGAGCGCCGGGATGATCTCCTTCTCGAGCCGGTCGGCGAAGTCGGTACGCGTACAGCAGCACGAACGTCAGCTTGTTGAGCGTGTTGCTCGACTTGGCCAGCTCGATCGTCGGCTGCATCAGCGGCGAGCGCGTCCAGCCGGTCTCGACCACGCCGTAGCCCTGCACTTCGAGCCATTCGCGCAGCAGCTGGATCTGCGTGCGAGCGGCCGACGCCGTCGGTGCCCTCGATGGCGATGAGCTTGCCCGGGATAGCTGTCGATCGGCAGGTACGGGATGCCGTGGCCGTAGTAGTGGCCCGGGCGTGCACGCCGCCGTGAGCGCCCGTGGCTCGTCTGCGGTCGTCATGCGCTCGTGCTCCAGTGCTGTCGGTCTCCAGATGCTGCGGACACCAGCTGGCGGAACACGCCGCTGCTGGTCGGTGATGCTGCCGGCCGCGTCGATCACGCTCCAGGCCGAACTCCGTCGCACGAGCTGGTCGTACTCGTCGAGCACCTTGCCCTGAAACAGCCGGAAGCTCTCGATCGGGTTCGGCGCTCCAGCCCATGTCCATGCCCGCCTCGTAGAACTTCAGCTTCACGCGCCGCGCCAGCAGCCGGTCGAGCGAGACGTCGATCGGCACGCGGAAGTAGACCGCCAGATCGGGCTGCACGGCGAAGCTGTACAGCTCGCGCACCCACTGCCGGTCGACGCCGCGCGCGCGTCGCGCGCGAACGCCGTGTAGGCGTAGCGATCGGCCAGCACGATCATGCCGGCCTTGAGCGGCGGAATGATCTTGTAGAGCAGCCGGTCGGCGAAGTCCGTCGCGTGCAGCAGGCTGAACGTCATCGGCGTCAGCGCGTTCTTCTTCTTGCCGGTCTTGGTGGCCGCCTTGACGAGCGCCGACGAGTTCCATTCGGTGACGAACACCCGATGGCCGGTCGGCGCTCAGCCACTTGGCCAGCAGCGCCGAGCTGCGTCGTCTTGCCCGAGCCGTCGATGCCTTCGACGACGAACAGCTTGCCCGGATACTCGTGCGGCGTGGTCGAGGTTGTTGAGCATGGGCAGTCGGGTCCTTCGGCGCCGCTTGGGCGCCGGCGCAGCTTCGAAGCGGATGCGGCGGTCGAGCAGCGCTGCGAGCGGCGCCGCGTGGCGGTGCGCGGCCCACAGCTCCAGTTCGGCGTCGCCGGCCGGCCGCAGCCGGACGACGCAGTCGCGCCGTCTGTCGTGGCACACGGTCGACGCCTGCGACCGCCTGCGCGTGGCTGCGGTCGAGGCCCTCGGCCAGCCGCAGCGATGGCGGCGAGCATCCGGACGGTGCGCCGCGCCGCCGCGGCAGCGTCGCCGAAGCCGTCGTGCGTCCTTCTTGGGCGTCGCCTGCCGGTGATAGCGCGCGACGAGCGCGATGATCTCGACCTCGTCCGGCTCGAAGCCGCGCAGGTCGCCGTTCTTGATCAGGTAGTACGAATGCTTGTGGTGCCGCTCGTAGCTGATGTGCACGCCGATGTCGTGCAGGAGCGCGGCGTACTCGAGCCACTCGCGCTCGCGGTCGCCCAGGCCGTGCTCGCCGCGCGTCTCGTCGAAGAGGGCCAGCGCCAGCCGCGCGACCTGCTGCGCGTGCGCCGGCCAGTAGCTGCACCGCTCGGCCGAGCTCGACGACGCTGCGCCGCCGGACGTCGGGATAGCGATCGACCTGTCCGGATGTGCGCGCGTTGCTCTGGATGTAGTCGAGGACGAGTCCCTCGCGCAGCGCGAAGTCGCAGAGCGTGATCTCGTCGGCGCCGCAGCCGCCGAGCAGCGTGTCGAGCAGGACGCCGCCGGCGACGGCGAGATCGGCGCGGCGCGGATCGAGGCCCGGCAGCTGCAGCCGCTCGTCGAGCGTCATCGAGGTCAGGCGGCCGGCGCAGACGCGTGGATCGCCTTGGCGCTGACGCGCCGGTTGCCGCACCTCGCCCGGCGGCCGCTTGGCGCCGCGCCGGCGAGCGCGCCGAGCGACGAGGATCGTGCCCGACGTGCCGATGACGCGCTCGAAGCCGCGCTTCGCGAATCTGTCGCGAGGTAGCCGCGCGTCTCGCGCGTATGATGCTGGACGAGCTTGCGCTCGTCGCGGCCGATCAGCGGATCGGATCTGCACGAACCGCTCGGTCAGGCGGATGACGCCGAGCTTGAAGCTGCGTCCGAGCTCGACGCGCGATGCCGTGCCGAGCGTGATCTCCGTGCTGCCGCCGCCGATGTCGATGACGACGACCGCCCGGCGGCCGACGCCGACGGCGTAGGCCGCCGCCAGGTGAATCAGGCGGGCCTCCTCGGTGCCGGAAATGACGCGGACGCGGATGCCCATCGCGGCGGCACGGCTGCGATGAAATCGCCGCCGTTTTCGGCCTCGCGGACGGCGCTCGTCGCGGCGGCGATGATCTCGTCGACGCCGTGGGACTCCGCCAGCCGCCGGAACTTGGCCAGCGTCTGGAGGGCCGCGGTGATGTTCGAGTCGGCGCAGATTCCGGCCGTCGAGGCCGCCGGCGCCCAGCCGGACCATGTCCTTTTCGCGGTCGATGACCTCGAACGACAGATCCGGCCGAATCCGGCACACGATCATGTGGACCGAGTTGGTGCCGATGTCGATGGCCGCGATGCGCATGTGTTACACAGGTGTTACGGGTGGAGACCGAAACTGATGGCTCATGCTACCACGACGTCCGGATCGGCCCTGGCCGACGCGCTGACGTCGCAGACACTCACGCTCTCGGCCGAGCTGGGGCGTGCCCGCCGCGGTGAGCCGCGCGGCGTGCACCTCGCCCGGACCTCGTCGCGGCGGCTGCGCGAGCTGCTGCCCGTGGCGGCTTCAGCCGCGCCGGGGGCCGGGATCGATCGGGCGCGTCGCGACGTGCGCCGTGTGACGAGGCTGCTCGGGAAAGTCCGCGAGCTCGACGTCGCGATCGCCGAGTTGTCGCAGGGGGCCGAGCAGCATCCGTGGGACGCCGTCGTCGTCGACCGCATCGGCCGTCAGCTCGACGACGAGCGCCGGAGGTTGGCCGACGACGTCCGCCGACGGCTGGAGGCCATCGATGCCGATCGACTCCGCACCAGGCTCGAAGACATCGCACAGGCCGTGGCGGACCACCGCACGCGGTCGGTCGCGGAACGCGCCGTGGCACGCCGCCTGAAGCGCCGAGCCGCGAGCCTCGTGGCCGCGATCGAGGCGGCCGGCACGCTGTACGCGACCGAGGCGCTGCACGCCGTCCGGATCGCCGCCAAGAAACTGCGGTACACCCTGGAAGTGGTCCGCGATGCCATTGGCCTGCCGGTCGAGCCGATGGTCGCCCCGTTGAGGCGGCAGCAGGACACGCTCGGGCGGATGCACGATCTCGAGGTGCTGGCATTGCGGGTCCGCGGGATGTCGATCGGCCTGGGCGAGCGATCGGCCGCCCGGCAGGAAGACATCGCGCTGTCGCTCGACCGCGAATGCCGCGAGCTGCACGCGACGTTTCTCGCGAAGCGCGCGGCGCTCGGGGACCTCGCGACACGCGGGACCAACGAGGTCCTCGCGGCGCTGCTTGGTCGGCGCCCGCGCATGGCCAAGGCCACGGTGGGCGCGTCGAAGGCGCGTGACGCGATGCGATCCGCGCGCCGAACGGGGGACCGATGAGCGCCGGAGGCACGCTATATCTCGTCCGTCACGCCATCGCCGCCGAGCGCGGCGAGGACTGGCCGGATGATACGAAGCGGCCGCTCACGCACGAAGGCGCCGCCAAGATGCGGAAGCTCGTGTCGGGGCTGCGCGAGCTCGACGTCAAGATTGAGCTGGTCTACACGAGTCCGCTCGTGCGGGCGATCGAGACGGCCGAGATTCTGGTCGCGGGACTGAAGCCGGCGCCGATCCTTCGTCCGCTCACGCCGCTCGCGCCGGGAGGCGCTCCCCCGAAGGTGGCCGAGGCGATCACCTTCGACCGCGAGGCCCGCGCCGTCGCGCTGGTCGGCCACGAGCCGAGCCTCGGCGAGCTCGCCGCGTGGTTCATCAGCGCGCGCACCCCGTTGCCGTTCCGCAAGGGCGGCATCTGCCGGATCGATTTTCCGGATCAGCCCTCGGGGCGCGGCGGCCAGCTCGTCTGGTTCGCGACGCCCAAGATGCTTCGCGCTCTCGCGTGACAGGGCTCTCGTAAACGGGTGAACTAGTGAATGGGTGAAACGGGTGAATCACGGAATGCTCCGCATTCACTCATTCACCTCATTCACAAATTCACCGGTTTCCCCTCAATCAAACGACAGTACCCGGCTTGACGACGCCGCCTTTGGGCACGATGATGATGCCGCTGCGGATGTAGTACCCGTCGCCGTCCACGTCCTGGATTCCGCGTTCGTTCACCAGTCGCGCGCCGTCGCCGATGCGCGCGTTCTTGTCCACGATCACCCGGTCGAGCACGACGTTGCGCCCGACGCCGAGCGGCAGATCGCCGACCTGCTCCTCGTAGTAGTCCGCGCCAAGCAGCACGGACCGGGTGACCTTCGTGCCGCGATGGACCGACATCCGGACGCCGACGACGGTCTGCTCGATCTCGCACGTGTCGAGGTACGCGCCATCGGCGACGAGCGACTCGTCGATGCGGCACGCGTGCACGCGCGCGGCCGGGAGGAAGCGCGGTCGCGTGTAGATGGGCCGCGTCGGGTGGTAGAAGCTGAACGGCGCGCCGCGCCGCGTCAGCATCAGGTTGACGTCGTAGAACGAGCTGACCGTTCCGACGTCCGCCCAGAAGCCGCGGTAGAGATACGTGTGCACGCGGTGCGTGCCGAGCGCGTGCGGGATGATCTCGCGCCCGAAGTCGACCGCCCGATCGCGCGCCAGCACGTCGTACAGCACCTCGCGGGAGAACACGTAGATGCCCATCGACGCGACAAACGGCTTGTCGGCCGTCAGCAGGCCCGCCGGTGAATGCGCCGGCGCGCTCGAGCCCATCTGCGCCAGGCGCTCCGAGCGCGGCTTTTCCTCGAAGCCGAGGATCTGACCGGTGGCGTCGAACCGGAAGATGCCCATCTGCGTCGCGTCGTCGGACGTCACGGGCTGCGCGGCGATCGTGATGTCCGCGTCGCGCTCGATGTGCGTTTCGATCAGTTCCGCGAAGTCCATGCGGTAGATGTGATCGCCCGCGAGGATCAGGTAGTACTCGGCTTCGACATCGCGGAAGTGGCGCGCCGCCTGCCGCACCGCGTCCGCGGTGCCCTGGAACCACTGCTCGCCCTCGGGCGTCTGCTCGGCGGCGAGGACCTCGACGAAGCCGCCCGAAAACAAGTCCATCCGGTACGTCTGCGCCACGTGCCGATTGAGCGAGGCCGAGTTGAACTGCGTCAGCACGTAGATGCGCTTGAGGCCCGCGTGGAGGCAGTTACTGATGGGCACGTCGATCAGGCGGTACTTGCCGCCAATTGGAACGGCGGGTTTGGATCGCAGGTGCGTCAGCGGGAAGAGCCGGGTGCCCCGGCCACCGCCGAGGACAATGGTGAGCACGTCGTTCATGTGGCGTACATCCTATGCGAGCACGTCGGACTTGAAGGCAAGTCAAGAATGTCGGCCGGAAACCGCCAGTCCTGCAGCGGTTGGCCCAAATGTTACGAAGAGTTTACATGCCGACCCGGCCTTTCGCGGTATCAATGGGCCCCCCGATGGGGCCAGGAGCTGACATGGGGCCAGGAGCTGACATGTTGACCCGCGAGTTCGTGCACGCCGGACACACCAAGCGCGTCACCATCACGAGAAGCGACGCCGGCTGGGCGGTGCGGGAGGAGCAGGACGACCGCGTCGTCCGCGACATCAACTACACCGACTGGCACCGCGTCGAGCGCGCCATCCGGGTGTTCGAACTGAACTGCCGCGACGAAGGGGCGAGGTAGGGAGGTCCAGCGCGGACCTTGGACCCTGGACTTTGGACCCTGGACGCTGGACGACGCCGCTTTCTACTCGACGAACCGATAGCCCAGACCCACGACCGTTTCGATCTGGTCGCCTGCCGGGCCGAGCTTCGATCGCAGGCGGCCGACGTGCACGTCCACTGATCGCGTCTCGATGAACTGCTCGTAGCCCCAGACGCGCTCGAGCAGGCGGTCGCGGGACAGCACGCGGTTGCGGTTTTCCACGAGGCATTTGAGCAGTTCGAACTCCCGCCGCGTGAGCCGCACCGGCTCGCCGTCCACGGTCACCGACACCGCGTCGAAGTCCGCGACGAGGTGCTTGCCGCGGTAGATCGACATCGCCGATCCGCGGGCACCGGCCTTGCGGCGCAGGACCGCGCGGACGCGCGCCGCGAGTTCGCGCAGACTGAACGGCTTCGTCACGTAATCGTCGGCGCCCAGGTCCAGCCCGGAGACGCGGTCCGCCTCGCCCGTGCGCGCCGTGAGCATGATGATCGGCAGCGTCGCCGTGGCCGGGCGCGCGCGCAGCAGGCGACAAACCTCGGTGCCGTCCAGAACGGGCAGGTTCAGATCCAGGATCACGAGATCGGGCTGGCGATCGCCGACGGCCTTGAGCGCCGCGTCTCCGCTGGTGACCACCTCCACCTGGGTGTCGCCCCCCCGTTCGAGCGTGTGCTTGATGAGCTGCGCGATGTCGACTTCGTCTTCGACGACCAGAATGCGTGAGGCAGTGGTCACAGGCAATCCCCTGGCCAGAGGGTAGCCAACCGGGGTTTCCCGGCCGTATCGTGCCCGTTAAATGTCGGTTACGCGCCCGCCGTTTGCACAGTCGTTACAGTTTCTTTGCTAGAATTTCGCCCGCGAGCGACCAGTGCCCCTCAAATTCAGCTTCCTTCCCCGGGACGGGCAGTTTTTCGACCTCTACAACCAGATGGCGGACGAGATTCGCGCGGCCGCGAAGCTCCTCGAGGAAATGCTCGCTGGTGCGGGGCCGGACGGACGCAAGGCGGACCTCATCAGAGACGCCGAGCACCGGTGCGACACGCTGACGCACGACGCCATCCAGCGGCTCCACCGCACGTTCGTGACGCCCTTCGATCGCGAGGATCTGTACGCCCTGGCCACGTCGCTCGACACGGTCATGGACGCCATCGACCACGTCGCGACGCTGCTCCGGCTGTACGGGATTCAGACCATCCGCCCGGGTGCCCGCGAGCTGGCGCACATCGTCTCGCTTTCCGCCGAGAGCCTGCACAGCGCGCTGGTGGCGCTGGCGAGCCGCAAGCCCGTGCAGCCCCACGCCGTCGAAGTCAACCGGCTCGAGAACGAAGCGGACCGCGAGTATCAGGAAGCGATCCGGACGCTGTTCGAGACCGAGACCGATCCCATCGTCATCATGAAGTGGAAGGAGCTCTACGACGTGCTCGAGCAGGTCACCGATGCGTGTGAAGACGTTGCCAACGTCATCGAAGGCGTGGTCGTCAAGCACGGGTAACCTGTGACGCCGGCGATCTCCGTCATCGTCGCGATCATCACGGTCGCGCTCGTGTTCGACTACATCAACGGGTTCCACGATGCCGCGAACTCGATCGCGACCGTGGTGTCGACCCGCGTGCTGTCGCCGCTCCAGGCCGTGGCCTGGGCGGCGTTCTTCAACTTCGCGGCGGCCTTCGGCGTCGGCACCGGCGTCGCCAAGACGGTCGGCACGGGCATGGTCGATCTCAACGCCGTGACCTACGCCGTGATCCTCTCCGGCCTGGCCGGCGCGATCGCATGGAACCTGATCACGTGGTATTCCGGCCTGCCGACCAGCTCGTCGCACGCGCTGTTTGGCGGCTACGCGGGCGCCGCCGTGGCCAAGGCGGGCTTCGGCGCCATTATCGCGTCCGGCTGGACGAAGACGATCGTCTTCATCGTCGTGGCGCCGCTCATCGGGCTGGTGGTCGGGCTCCTCGTGATGACGGCGATCTACTGGGGCTTCCGCGACTCGACTCCGGCGCGCGTCGATCGGTGGTTCCGGAAGCTGCAGCTCCTCTCGGCGGCCGCGTACAGCCTGATGCACGGCGCGAACGACGCGCAGAAGACGATGGGGATCATCACGGGCGCGCTGATGACCGGCGGCTACCTGTCCAAGTTCGAGGTGCCCTTCTGGGTGGAGCTGCTCTCCTATACGGCCATCAGCCTCGGCACGTTGAGTGGCGGCTGGCGGATCATCAAGACGATGGGCTCGAAGATTACGAAGCTGACGCCGGCGATGGGGTTTGCGGCCGAGACGGGCGCGGCGGTCGCGATCTACACGGCCACGGCGATGGGTGTCGGCATCAGCACGACCCACACGATCACCGGCGCCATCGTCGGCGTCGGCGCGACGCGCCGGTTGAGCGCCGTCCGGTGGGGCGTGGCCGGCCAAATCGTCTGGGCGTGGATCCTCACGATTCCGGCGTCCGCGCTGATCGGCGCGCTGACGTACTCGATTGCGCGGCTCTTCAGATTCTGACCGCCAGACGCCACGCGAGCAGCAGCAGCGCGGCGCCGGTCAGTCCTTCCACGGCGCGCACGAAGCCCGGCTGCGCGAACGCCTTCCGCAACGCGTTGAACGCCGCCGCCCAGAAGCAGTGACACATGAATGCCGTCGAGATGTGGACGACCGCAAACAGCGCGAAGAGCGAGGCCGGCGGCGACGCTGGCAGGAAGCTCGGCACGATCACCAGATAGAACGTGCCGATCGACGGATTGAGCACGTTCGTGAGGAAGCCCTGCCGGACGGCCGCCCCGCTCGACGACGAGCCCGCCGCGGTCGGTGCGACGGCGCGCGGCGCCCCGCGCCACATTCGCAGGAAGCTCTGCGCGCCGAGCCATGCGAGGTACGCCACGCCCGCGACCTGCACCGTCGTCCAGAGGCGCGGCGCCTGGCGGACGAGCATGGCGAGGCCGAGTCCGGCGGCCAGGGCCTGGCAGGTGTTCCCGCCGGCGGCGCCAAGGGCCGCGCGCATGCCGGTGCGCCAGCCGCCTTCGATGGCGTTCCGCACCACCACCGCGGTCGTCGCCCCGGGCGTGAGCGCGAAGATCAGCGTCACGGACGAGTACGCCGCGAGGCCCGGGATCATGCCGGGGGCCCGCCGGCCGGCAGCCTGACGGTGATCATCGCGCCGCCGCCGTCGCGGTTGGCCGCCGCGACCGATCCGCCGTGCAGCTCGACGAGATGCCGGACGATCGACAGGCCCAGCCCCGTCCCACCCGGGTCGCGCGTGCGTGAGCGATCGACGCGGTAGAAGCGCTCGAAGATGCGCGGCAGGTCGGCCGCGGGGATGCCCGGGCCGCGATCGGCGACCGTAATCGCGACCGTCGACTCGTCTCGCCGCGACTCCACCTCGATCGCGCCGCCCTCCGGGCTGTAGTTGCTCGCGTTCTCGATCAGATTGCGGAGGACGTCGTGCAGCTTGGCGGGATCGCCGGGGACCGTGCTGGCGTCGTCGGCAAGGCGCACGATCACGTCCTGGCGGCGTCCGTCGAGGGCGGGCTCCAGATCGTGCGCGACACCGGCCACGAGCGTCGCAAGATTGCACTCGGCCCGTTCGAGCGACTCCTGGCCGGCGTCGAGGCGGGCAAGCCGGAGCAGATCCCGGACCAGTCGCTCCATGCGCAGCGCGTGGCGCGCGATGATGTCCACGAAGCGCTGCGTGTCTTCCGCCGAAGGTTGATCGGCGAGCGCCTCGACGTAGCCGCGGATCGCCGTCAGCGGCGTGCGGAGCTCGTGCGAGACGTTGGCGACGAAGTCCCGCCGCACCTGATCGGCGCGCCGTTGTTCGGTGACGTCGTGGAGCACGAGCACGGCGCCGCCGCCGCGCTCGCGCGCCACCGGCACCGCGTGGCCGACGAGCGTCCGCCGGCCTTCGCGGTCGAGCTGCACCTCGACGGGCGCGGGCTGCTCGCCGGCCAGCGCCTGCGCGACCTGCGCGGCGATATCCGGCTGCCGCACGACCTCCAGGAAGTGCTGTTCGCCGAGGGCGGCCGGCAGGCGCAGCATCGCGCGCACAGCCGGGTTGGTGAGCACGAGCCGGCCGGCGCGGTTGACCAGCACGACGCCTTCTGCCATGCCCGTGAGAATCGCGTCCATGTGGGCGCGCTCGCGCGCGATCTCGGCGAGCCGGGCGCCCAGTTCGCGCGCGGTTTCGTCGAGGACCGTGGCGACCGTGCCGATTTCGTCGCGGCCGTAGTCGCGCGCGGCCTCGTCGAAATCGCCGGCCCGGTACCGGTGGGCGACCTCGGCGACGGCCCGAATGCGCCGATTGAGCAGCACCGAGGTAATCCAGCCGAGGGCCACGGCGCTCAGCAGGCCGGCGGCCAGGCCGACGAGCGCCAGTTGGCGGACGTGCGCCACGCGCGCGTCCGCCTCGGTGAGCGGCAGCGCCACCCGCGCGAACGCAATCGGTCCGCTCGACACCTTGACCGCCGCGTACATCGTCCAGACGCCGGTCGTGTGGCTCTGCCGGCGACCGGTCCCTTCGCCGGTGTGCGCGGCTTGAAGGATTTCTTCGCGCGTGGCGTGGTTCTCGAGCGTGCCGAGGTCGGCCTTGGCGACCTCGGAGTCGCCGAGGACGACGCCGTCGGCGGCGATGAACGTGACGCGCGAGTCGATCCGCGCGCCGATGGCATCGGCCTCGTCATCCGGATCGCCCAGTGAGGGTCGCGCCCCCAGGAGCACGGCGGCCAGGCGCGCCTCGGTCAGGAGTCCCTGCCGGACCTCCTCGTAGAGCGATGCCCGGACCTCCCGCTCCGTGACCCACGTGGCCGCGCCGACGGCCAGCAGAGCCGCGAGCATGGCGCCGAGAAAGGTGCGGGTGCGGAACGTCACGCGCGTGGCGGCTGATCTTCGAGTCTGTAGCCGAACTGCTTGATGGTGGAGAGCGCGGTCTGGAGCAGCGGCAGCTTCTCGCGCAGGCGGCGGACGTGAACGTCCACCGTCCGCGTGCCGCCGGTGTAGCGGTAGCCCCACACGTCGGAGAGCAGCAGGTCGCGCGAGAGCACGCGGCCGCGATGCTCGAGCAGGTAGCGGAGCAGCAGGAACTCCTTCGCCGTCAGTCGCTGTTCGTGGTCGTCGAGATGGACCTGATGGCGATCGATGTCCATCGTGAGCGGGCCGTAGCGCAGGATCGTGGACGGCACCGACGGCGCCTGCGTGCGGCGCAGCAGCGCGGCCACGCGCGCGACCAGCTCCTTCGGGCTGAACGGCTTGGTGACGTAGTCGTCGGCGCCCAGCTCGAGACCCCGGATGCGGTCGCTCTCCTCGCCGCGGGCGGTCAGCATGATCACGGGAATGGCCGCCGTTGCGCGGTCGTGGCGGAGCGCCTGGCAGACCAGCAGTCCGTCCATGCCCGGCAGCATGAGATCCAGGATGATCAGCGCCGGCTGCCAGCTCCTGGCGCGCGGCAGCACCTGCGTGCCCACCGACAGCCCCTCGACTTCGTGCCCCGCGCGCGTCAGGTAGTGGCGGATGAGATCCGCGATGTCCGGGCTGTCTTCGACGACCAGAATGCGGCTCACCTGCGCGTCCGTCCCTTCGAGTGTCGGCCCCGGCGGCGCTCTACGCGCGCATCAGCGCGGTGTTGCGACGGAAGAGCAGCAGGCAGGCCGCCACCACCGACAGCAGCAGGCCGTTGACCACCATGACGTGCGGCGCCGAGAACTTGTCGGCCATCGCGCCCGCGACCAGGCTGCCGATTGGCCACCCGCCGCGCAGCGCGACCATGTAGATGCTCACGACGCGCCCGCGCAGGTGATCTGGAGCCGTCAGCTGGACCAGCGAGAAGCTGATCGAGAACACGGCCATGAAGAACGTGCCGCCGACGAGCAGCAGCACGAGGCTCAGCGAGAGCGTGGTGGACACCGCGAACGCCGCGATGAGCACGCCCAGCACGACCTGCACGAGAAGCAGCACGCGGCCCATGTGCTTGAAGCGGCCGAGCGACCCGATCGTGAGCGCGCCGATGATCGAGCCGATGCCCTGGCAGGCGAGCAGCATCGACAGCCGGATTTCCGGCGCGTGATCGTTGGCCGTCAGCACGTCCTTCGCGAACGCCGGCAGCATCGTCAGAATCGGCATCGTGAGGAACGTGCTGACGAAGACGAGGATCGTGAGCGTCAGCAGGAGCCGGTCGTTGCGCACGAAGCGCAGGCCGCTCTTCAGCTCTTCCGCCAGCGCCGGGCGGCCCGTCTGCGGCAAGTGCGGTGGCAGCTGCAGCGACGCCAGCGCGAAGACGACGAAGAAGAACGAGAGGCCGTTGACCGCGAAGCAGCCGGCCGTGCCGATGAGCGCCAGCACGACGCCGCCGGCCGTCGGGCCGAGGACGCGCGAGAGGTTGAACTGCGTCGAGTTGAGCGCGATGGCGTTCGGCAGATCGCGCCGCGGCACCAGCTGCGGAATCAGCGATTGGTACGCGGGCCCGCCGAACGCCTGACCGCAGCCGGAGATGAACGAGAGGAGGAAGATGTACCAGACCTTCACGTGGCCCGACAGGATCAGCGCGGTCAGCGTGAAGGCCGAGAACATCTGCACGTACTGCGACCCGGTGAGCAGCCGCCGGCGATCGTGGCGATCGGCGATGACCCCGCCGATGAGCATGAAGAGCAGCACGGGCAGCTGGGCGAGAAACGTGTCGAGGCCGAGGTAGAAATTCGACTTGGTCAGGTCGAACACCAGCCACGCCTGCGCGTAGTTCTGCATCCACGTGCCGATGGTCGACCCGAGTGCCGCCAGCCAGAGCAGCCGGAAGTTGCGATGCGTCAGCGCGCCGGCCACCCGCTGGAGCCAGGGGCGGGCGACTTCGGCATCTGCGGCTGTAGTGGTCGCGGGAGACTCAGGGGACACGGATGGCCGATCTTATCCTCTGCTCATTCGTGAAATGGGTGAAACGGGGAAATGGGTGAAATGGGTGAAACGGGTGAAACGGGTGAAACGGGTGAAACGGGTGAAGGAGGGAATGAGGGAATGAGTGAATGACGCCTCGCCCGTTCCGATTCACCCACTCACCCATTCACCCATTTCCCCACCTCCCATTCACCCTTTCCTCCATTCACCGGTTTCACCCATTTCCACGCTCACCCATTCACCCATTCACCCGTTTCACTCATTTCCCCATTTCCATGGATGCAGTTTCGCCTCTTGATCGCCTCGCGCGTTCGTCCTATACTGACTCCTCTTAAGGCGAAAACAAAGCGAAAATCATGAAATCCACAGCTATTTTCCGCCTCGAATCGCTGCTCCAGACAAAGAAGCTGGATGGCACGCTCGTCGGGTCCCGGCTCGACCTGAGGGCGCGTGTGGTCTCCTCGGGGCTGGCTGATCTGGACACCGTGCTTGGAGGCGGCTGGCGCCGCGGGGAGGTCTCGGAAGTCGTCGGGCGTCCGTCCAGCGGCCGGACCCGCGTGCTGTGGCAGACGATGGCGGCGGCGACCGCGCGGGGAGATGTCGTGGGGCTCGTCGATGCCGTGGATCGCTTCGATCCCCGGGCGGCGGCCGGGACCGGGCTCGATCTGGATCGCGTGCTGTGGGTGCGCGGGCCGATGCTCACGGTCGAGCTGGCGCGTTCGGCCATGATTGCGCGCGCCGTACATCAGGCCGTGCGCGCGTTCGATTTGATCGTGCGCGCCGGCGGGTTCGCGCTCGTCGTGCTCGATCTGGCGGACATCCCCGCACGCGATCTGCGGACGTTGCCCTGGACGACCTGGCTGCGTCTGGCCCATGCCAACGAGGGCCGCGACACGGTCGGCCTGCTCGTCGGCGCCGCGCCGATGGGCAAGAGCCCGCGCGGCGCCACCGTGCATCTCGAGACGACGTCGTGCTGGACCGGCGAGAGCCGGCAGAGCCGCCGCTTGACGGGACTGCGCGTGCAATTCCGCACGGGCGTGACCGCCGCGCGGGCCGCGGTCGAGTAGAGCCGTGGCGCCGTCGACGCTTCCCGCGCGGGCTCTGTCGTGCTGCCTCGTCTCGGCGACGCCCGCGCCCGACGCGCTCGACGCCATCGCGCACGCCTGCTCGCCGCGCGTCGAGCGGCACGGCACGCGCGCGGTCGTCTTCGACGCCGCCGGCCTGGCGCGCGCGATTGGATTGCCCGCCGACATCGCGCGGGAAGTGCAGCGGCTGGCGCAGGGTCGGGGGCTCGACGCCCGCATCGCGCTGGCTGGCACCTCGACCGCCGCGTGGCTGCTCGCCCACGCGCGTCCGGGGATTACCGTGGCGCCGACGACCGCGGCCGCGGCGGTGCGCGAACTGTCCATCAACACGCTGGCCATTCTCGAGCTGAGCCTCGGATCGCCGGCGGTCGCAACCGTGCCCGAAGGGCTGCGGATTCTGTCCCGCTGGGGGCTCGTCACGCTGGGCGATCTCGCCCGGCTGCCGCGCGCCGACGTGCACGCGCGGCTCGGGCCGCTCGGCGTGCGCTGGCATCGGGCGGCGTGCGGCGAGGCGATCGCGCTCTTCGTGCCCGATCCCGAGACGCCGCGCTTCGTCGAGCGGCTCGAGCTGGAATGGCCAATCGAGGGCCTCGAGCCGCTGTCGTTCGTGCTGGCGCGGCTGTGCGAGGCCCTGTCGGGATCGCTCGAGCGCGCCGATCGCGGCGCCGTGGACGTCGAGCTGCGGCTGCGGCTCGTTACCCGCGCGATGCACGTGCGCGCGCTGCATCTGCCGGCACCCATGCGCGACGCGCGCGTGCTGCGGACGCTCATCCTGCTCGACCTCGAATCGCACCCGCCCGCGGCGGCCATCGACTGGGTCGAAGTCGAGGTGGCCGTCGCGCCCGGCGCGATCCTGCAGGGATCGCTGCTCGGCCGGACGCTGCCGTCGGCCGAGGATCTCGCGACGCTCGTGGCCCGGCTGCGCGCGCTCGCCGGGGAATCGCGCGTCGGCGCGCCCGCGCTCGTCGACACCTATGACGATCGCGCCGTCGCGATGGCCGAGTTCCGCGTGCCGGCGCACGTCGCGCGCATGCGGCCGGACGCGCGGCTCGACGATCGCGAAACGTCCGGCGCGCAGCCGGCGGCCGGTCTTCGGCGCCTTCGGTTGCCGATCGCCGCGCGTGTCGTCGTGGCCGAGGGCGCGCCGGTGCGCGTCGATCCGTCGGCGCGCGGGTTGGCCGGCGGCCGCGTGCTCGCCTGCGCCGGCCCCTGGCGAACATCGGGGGCCTGGTGGACCTTCGACGGCGCCCAGTGGGATCGGGAAGAGTGGGACGTCGAGGTGGCCGGCGGCGGCATTTATCGCCTCGCCCGGGATCGCGCGACGCGGCAGTGGGTCATCGAGGGACTCGTCGATTGACGAGGCGCGGACGGGATCGCTGTGTACATCGAACTGCACGCCGCGTCGGCGTTTTCGTTTCTCGATGGCGCATCGCTGCCCGAGACGCTCGTCGAGCGGGCGGCCGCGCTCGGCTATCCCACGATGGCGCTGCTCGATCGCGACGGCGTCTACGGCGCGCCGCAGTTCTATCGCGCCGCGCGCGCCGCGGGAATCAAGGCGATCGTCGGCGCGGAACTGACGATAGGCGCGGGCACTGGAGAGCGGGCATTGGGCACTGGAGAGCAGGCACTGGGCCCTAGGCATCAGGCATTAGCGAGTGACGCGCGTGACGCGCGTGCAATGCGAGTGCCTAATGCCCAGTGCCTAATGCCTGCCTGGAGCCTCCCTGTCCTCGTCGCCTCCGCCGAGGGCTATCGCAACCTCTGCCGGCTCATCACGCGCGCGAAGCTGCGCGCGCCGAAAGGCGAGTCGTGGCTCAATCTGGACGACTTCGCCGGCCACACCGCGGGGCTGCGGGCGATCGTCGGGTCGTCGGCGCTCGACGCGCGTCGGCACGGCGTCGGCGGCCTCGTCGATCGGCTCGTCGGCCTGTTCGGCCGGCGCAACGTGTGGATCGAGCTGCAGCGCCACTTCCGCCGCGACGAGCAGACGACATTGCAATCGCTCGTCGATTTGTCGGCGGCGTTCCGCGTGCCGCTCGTCGCCACCAACGGCGTGCGCTTCGCGGCGCCCGAGGGTCGTCCGCTCTACGATGTCTTCACCTGCCTGCGGCACAAGACGACGCTCGCGCGGGCGGGGCGGCGGCTGACGGCAAACGCGGAGCGTTATCTCAAACCGCCCGACCACATGGCGCGGCTGTTCTCGGATCATCCGCAGGCACTCGCCGGCACCGAGGCGCTCGCCGAGCAACTCGAGTTCACGCTCGCCGATCTCGGCTACAAGTTTCCCGATTACCCGGTCCCCGACGGCGAGACGCAGGCGTCGTTCCTGCGGCGCCTCGCGCAGGTCGGCGCGCGCGATCGCTACCGGCCGTATCACGACCGCGCCCGCGCACAGATCCAGCGCGAGCTCGATCTGATCGAGAAGCTCGACCTCGCCGGCTACTTCCTCATCGTCTGGGACCTCGTCAATTTCTGCCGGCAGCAGGGGATTCTCGTGCAGGGGCGCGGGTCGGCCGCCAATAGCGCCGTGTGCTACGCGCTCGGCATCACGGCCGTCGATCCGGTGGGGATGGAGCTGCTCTTCGAGCGGTTTCTGTCGGAGGAGCGCGGCGAGTGGCCGGACATCGATCTCGATCTGCCGAGCGGCGACCGGCGCGAGCGCGTCATTCAGTACGTGTACGAGCGCTACGGCACGCTCGGCGCCGCGATGACCGCCAATGTGATCACCTATCGCGGCCGCAGCGCGACGCGTGAAGTCGGCAAGGTGCTCGACCTGGACGCGGCAGAGATCGACCGGCTGGCGCGGCTGATGAGCCAGTTCGAGTTCGTCGATCCCGAAGAAACGATCGCGCGCAATCTGCGCGAGACCGGCCTCGATCCCGACGACCAGCGGTATCGACTCTTCGCCAGGTTGTGGCAGCAGATGCAGGACCTGCCGCGCCATTTGGGCCAGCACTCGGGCGGGATGGTCGTCTGCCAGGGCCGGCTCGACGAGATCGTACCGCTCGAAAACGCGTCGATGCCCGGCCGCGTCGTCGTGCAGTGGGACAAGGACGACTGCGCGGACCTCGGGATCATCAAGGTCGATCTGCTGGGGCTGGGCATGATGGCGGCATTGGAAGAAGCGCTTGTCATTGTCAATGGAGAGCAGGCATTAGGCATTGGGCATCGGGCACTAGAAGAGCAGGCATCGGGCGTCAGGCATCAGGCAGTGGCTGATGATCCGCTGTCTGCGTCGAGTGCCCAATGCCTCATGCCCAATGCCCGCTTGCCAGTGCCTGGTGCCCAATGCCTGAGGCCTGATCGTGTCGATCTCGCGCACCTTCCCCCCGACGACCCCGCCGTCTATCGCATGCTGCAGGCCGCCGACACCATCGGCGTCTTTCAGGTGGAGTCGCGCGCGCAGATGGCGACGCTGCCGCGGCTCAAGCCGGAGCACTTCTACGATCTGGTCGTCGAAGTCGCGATCATCCGGCCCGGGCCGATCGTCGGGAAGATGGTGCATCCGTACCTGGCGCGCCGCCGGGGCGACCAGCCGGTGACCTACGCGCATCCGGCGCTCGAGCCGGTGCTCGAGCGGACGCTCGGCGTGCCGCTGTTCCAGGAGCAGCTGCTGCGGATGGCGATGGTCGTCGCCGGCTTCACCGGCGGTGAGGCGGAGGAGCTGCGGCGCGCGATGGGTTTCAAGCGGTCGGTGAAGCGGATGCAGCAGATCGAACAGCGGCTGCGCGACGGCATGGCGAAGAACGGCATCACCGGTCAGGCCGCCGACGACATCGTGCTGTCGATCACGTCGTTCGCGCTCTACGGGTTTCCCGAATCGCACGCGGCAAGCTTCGCGCTGATCGTCTACGCGAGCGCGTATCTGAAAGCGCATTACCCCGCGGCGTTCTACACGGCGCTGCTCAACAACCAGCCGATGGGGTTTTACTCGCCGGCCACGCTCGTCAAGGACGCGCAGCGCCACGGCGTGCGCTTCGCGCCGATTGACGTGCAGATCTCGAAGTGGAATTGCGTCGTGCAAAACGACGGGACGATTCGATTGGGACTCCGGTACGTACGAGGGCTGAGAGATGACGTGGGGAAGAGGATAGAAAGTCAGGCACCAGGCATTAGGCATTCGGCACTGGCGAGTGACACGCGTGCGATGCTAGTGCCTAGCGCCCAATGCCTCGTGCCTGATCTCATGCGCTTTCGATCCCTGGACGAATTGGTCGCGCGCGCCGGGCTGCGCCAGGACGAATTGCGCACGCTTGCGGAGATCGGCGCGCTCGCGTCGCTCGGCGGCGATCGCCGATCCGCGCTCTGGCAGGCCGAGCGCGCGGGCCGGCCGGCCGGGCCGTTGTTGATGGACACAGACGGATCAGGCATTGGGCATTGGGCATTGGGCATTGGTGAGGATCACGCTGAGCCGGCGCCAGCGCCAACGCCAGTGCTTAGTGCCCAATGCCCAGTGCCCGACGTGAGCTCTCCTCTGCCCGCCATGTCCCTCCCCGATCGCGTCCGTGCGGACTACGACGGGACGGGCCTCACGATTGGGCCGCATCCGATGTCGTTCCTGCGCGCCTCACTCGCGACGCGCGGCGTGCAGCGCGCGATCGATCTGCTGCGCGCGCGCGCGGGCCGGCGCGTGCGCGTCGCCGGCGCCGTACTCGTCCGCCAGCGTCCCGGCACCGCGAAGGGCTTTGTCTTTCTCTCGCTCGAGGACGAAACCGGCATCGCCAACGTCATCGTCACGCCCGACGTGTTCGGCGCGTACAAGCGGACGATCGTCGACGCGCCGTATCTGCTGGTCGAAGGCGTGCTGCAGAATCAGGATGGCGCGGTCTCGGTCAAAGCCGATCGTGTGGACGCGCTCCGGCATGAAGGGCCGGAGGTCGCGTCACACGACTTCTACTAGCGAGCTGTGACGCTGCACGGGACCATCGAATCGGCGCCGCTGATCCATTTCGTTTCCAGCCGAGGTCAAATGCCGACGTCCGCACGTGGAAGTTTCTGCGATCTCTACCAGGTGCCTGATCGCCGCCGTTGCTACCGTCTCCCGGGTGCCGAGGCGCTACTGATTGACGGGATGGTGGTTGGCGCGTTGACGCACCCGGCACGCGTCGTGCGACGGGCGCGGCCATGGCGTCGGCCGCCTATCGCCCACGCACGCCCGAGCGCGAGATCCTGCATGGGCTCGTGCGGGACCACCTCGAGACATTTCTCGCCCGCGCGGCGCGGCGGCGCGGGGACCGCCTGCCGGCGTTCATCGAGCGGGAGTTTCGTCAGTTTTTGACGTGCGGGAGTCTCGCGGGCGGCTTCGCGCGGTTTCGCTGCCCGGCGTGCGGCCTCGATCGCCTCGTCGCGTTCTCCTGCAAGGGCCGCGGCTTCTGTCCGAGCTGCGGCCCTTCGACCGGGCTCAGGGCCACCCCGAGCATCGTCGAGGGGCGGCGGCCGGCGCATGACCGGGCGCGCGGCGCACCTGGCCAGTCGTGTCTTCCCGTCGGTGCCCGTGCGCCAGTGGGTCCTGACCCTGCCGCTCCGGCTGCGGTATCTGCTCGCGTGGGACCATGCCCTCTGCCGCGCAGTGGTCGGTGTGTATCTGCGCGCGGTGGGCGGCTGGCTCCGGGCCCGGGCACGCCGACGCGGTGTGGTCGGCGGCCGCTTCGGTGCGGTCGCGATCGTGCAGCGATTCGGCAGCGCACTCAATCTCAACGTGCACGTCCACGCGCTCGTGCTCGACGGCGTCTTCGCGCGCGGCCCGGGCGGGCGCGTGCGGTTCTGGCGCGATCCGCGCGGGACGTCGCCGGATTTGTCACGGCTGCTCGGTCGCATCGCGCGGGGGATCGATCGCCTCCTGGCCCGGCGCGGCCTGGCGGGCGGGTTCGGTGCCGACGACGTGCCGGACGCGTGGACGGAGACGGCGCCGGCACTGGCGGGACTCGCCGCGGCCTCGGTCCATGGCGTCGCCGCGCTCGGTCGCCGTGCAGGCGTCCCGGCGCGGCGCTGGGGCGGCGATGAGGCGATCGACGCGCCCGGCGCGGCCACGGCGATGGCCTGGCACGCGCACGAGGAGGGCTTCGATCTGCACGCCGGCATTCGCGTCCCGGCGAAGGCGCGCGACCGGCTCGAGCGGCTGTGCCGCTACGCGCTGAGACCGGCGGTGGGACAGATGCGGCTGCAGGCGATGGCGGACGGGACGATCGTGCTCGAGCTTCACCGGCGCTGGCGTGATGGCACGACGCACGTGCTGTTCGAGCCGATCGAGTTGCTCGAGCGGCTGGCGGCGCTGGTGCCGCGGCCGCGGGTGAATCTGATCCTGTATCACGGCGTGCTGGCGCCGCGAGCCGCCTGGCGGCGCAACATCGTCCCGGCGGCGCCGGTCGTCGATGCGCAGGAGGCCAAGGGAGCCACGCCGGCCGCCGACGCACGGCGCGCGCCGAACTCGACTTGGGCGGAACTGATGCGGCGGGGGTTCGGGTTCGACGTGTTGGCCTGTCCGCGCTGTCGGGGGCGCTTGCGGCTGGTGGCGCTGATTCAGGCGAAGCCGGTGGTGGAACGCATCCTGCGTCACTTGGGGTTGCCGGAGGCCATGCCCGTGGCACGGCCATCGCGGGCGCCACCGCACGAGCTGGAGGGGGACGTTGTCGCCGCGGCGGACTGAGCCACATCAGCACGGCGGCATTCATCGCGCTGTCGCAGAGGGACGGAGGCCTGCCCCAGGGGGCGCTCAGAACGTGTCGGTTGGGGTTGACGCCGAGGCGAAGCGGGCGGATCATCGCTCCGATCCACGCCGTGTCTCTAATGTACCCCCGCGATCGGGTGTCAGCGTCTGAGAACCCGCGTTCTGTTGACTTGAGAGACCCCCTTAATGCGGACTATCGGCGATCCTCCAGGTGCTCCGGCACGAATGGGAGATGGGCACGGCCGATCTGCGCGCCGAGTCCGGCGTGAAGGATCGCGCGGCGTTCACGCGCGCACTCGACGAGCTGCAGGCCGCGATGATCGTGATCCCGGGCGACGTGGTCTACACGCCGTTCACCTACATCTGGACGCTCGGCGTCGGCCGCTTTCCCGACGGCTTGCGCCGGCGCATCAGCCGCGAGACAGCGCTCCGCGAGATTGCCCGCTGTTTCCTGACGGGCGCGGGTCTGACCGTCCCAGGCGAGCTGGCGCGCGTGACCGGCCTCACCCGACCGGACGCCGGCCTCGGCAACCGCGCGCTCGTCGCCGAAGGATTCGCGACCATGCACGCGCGAGGGACGTATCAGCTGCGGCAGGGTTGACGCGCAGGCGGCGCGACGGGCTTGCCGCGTCGTCGCTGACTCGCCAAGGCGCACGGGATGTGCTTTGATTGGGCGGGCACCCGACCAGGAAAGCGTTTCATCCCACAGGAGCTCTCATGATCATCGTCCGCAACGTGTTCACGGTGAAGTTTGGCAAGGCTCGCGACGCGATGGAGGCCTACAAGGAAGTCGTCGGCATCGCCAGACAGACGACCGTCAACGCCGTGCCCATCCGCGTCCTCACCGACGTGACCGGCACGAACTACACCATCGTCAGCGAGCTCACGTTCGAGAACCTCGCAGCGTTCGAGCAGACCATGCCGAAGATCTCCGGCGAGAGTCGCTGGCAGGCGGCGTACCAGAAATTCACGCCGCATGTGGAGTCGGGCCATCGCGAGATCTTCAGAGTCGTCGACTAGGCCGACCGAGGCTGCCGCTCTCTTCAGCGCCGTGGGCTATTCGGGCGCCGCGCTTCATACGGCTGTCTCTTCCCGCTACCGGCTGCCATAGAATGCGGCGACCGTGAGCGCGGCTCCATCGGCATCGTCCCCCCCCGCTCTTGCGAGGCTCCGACGGCATCGCGTGGCGAAACGGGCTCGGCCTCTGTCTTGCGGTCGCGGCCGGCATCGTGCTCCTTCAGTCGATCATTTCGCTCACCTACGAACAGTTCTTCGATTCGGACCAGGCCCCGCGATGGGGTGCAAGCGTCTGAGAACCCGCGTTCTGTTGACTTCCGAGAGTCCGCTACGGATATCGTCAATTGTCAGCTTGTGTCCGCAACCTGCTGATGCGTGCAGCGCCGTCGCGCGGCGAGTGAGTCGAACCTACTTCTTGTACACTCGGCCACCCTTCATGACGAAGCTCACGTTCCGGACCGCCGAGATGTCCGTCAACGGGTTGCCCGGAATGGCGACGATGTCGGCCTCGAAGCCGGGCGCGATCGTGCCGATCGTGTCGCCGAGGTTCATCGATGTCGGCCGAGAGCGAAGTCGCGCCGATGATCGCGTCCATCGGCTTCTGTCCGGCGGCGACGCGCGCGACGATCTCGCGCGCGTTCTGGCCGTGCGCGCCGGCGACGGCGTCAGTGCCCATCGGCATCTTGAGGCCGGCGGCGAGCGCCTTCTTGAAGACGACCGCCAGGTTGGGCAGCGCGCCTTCCATCGACGCGAAGCCCTCGGCGTTGAAGTTGCCGCTGCCCATGAACTTGTCCTTGTTCTCGAGGTAGTTCTGCAGCACGAGCCCGATGTTCGGGATCGAAATACACGTCGGCGTCCTTCATCGCCTTGATCGCCGCATCGTCGGCGAACAGGCCGTGCTCGATCTCCGAGCAGCCGGCCTTGACCGAGGCGATGATCGACTGCGGATCGTGCGCGTGGACAAGCGAGCGGAGGCCCTGCGCCTTGGCCTCACCGCAGACGGCGTCCACCTGTTCCTGTGTCACGTTCATCTTGCCGCCGTCGCGGATGCTGCCCGACGCGAAGAACTTGATCAGGTCCGCGCCCTGCGCCTTGGCCTGCCGCACGCGCTCGCGCAGCTGGTCGGGCGTCGAGTTGCCGCCCTGGATCTGCAGGACGGACGTCAGCAGCCGCGGGCCGGTGATGATGCCGGCGGCAATCGCGTCGCGCAGCGCCGGATCGCCGTTCCAGCCGACCGACTGCACGGTCGTGAACCCGGCCATCAGCGTGGCGCGCGCGTTGGCCTGAATCGCCTGGCCGACGTAGTCCGGTGGGACGTTCGGCTCGCCGTATTTGCCGTTCGGCCCGAAGTACCAGTTCAGGTGGACGTGCACGTCGATCATGCCCGGCAGCACGGTCGCCGAGCCGAGGTCGTACGTGTACGTCGCGCCCGCGGTGGCCGGGCCGACGGCCGTGATCTTCGATCCCTGAATCGTGATGACGCCGTTGTCGATGACGCCGCCCCTGCCGTCGAGGATGCGCGCGGCATGGATCGTCACCGGCGCGCCGCCGCGCCCGCGCCCCTGGCCTCGGCCCTGTCCGGCCGCCTGCTGGCCGGCCGGCGCCGCGCCCGCCCCGCGCCCCTGGTGGGCGCCAAGCGTGGCCAACGCCATGAGAAATCCGACGCAGACGACACTGAGCGTGGACAGCCGGGCAACATGAGGGGTCATGACGGAAGGTTCTAGCACGATCGGGATCAAGTTAGAAGTTCGAAGTATGAAGTGTGAAGTTCAGAATCAGAGGGCGCGGCCGACCCTCGAAGCTCCGCGTCGAACTTCGACCTTCTAACTTCGAACTTCCAACTTCGAACTTCCGTCCTGCGGCTTTCGCCAGTAATCCATCGTCGAGACGCGATGGACGCAGCCGATCGTGCAGTAGGGCGCGCACGACTTCGGCGTCATGAACTCGCGGCGGATGTCGTCGACCGTGTAGTCCTCGAGCGGGATGCCGGGCGTGCCGCGCTGCTGCGAGCAGTAGTGCACGAGCCCGTCCTCGCAGATGTAGAGGTAGCGCGCGCCGGCGCGGCAGTACCATTCGTTCGGCTTGCCGTCGGCGAGGTTCTCCTGGAAGCCGCGGATGCCCGGTGTACAGGTTCTTGAGAACCTGCCGCGGACCGTTGACCGCCGCCGTGACGTCGTCGAACACCTTGCGCTCGCGGGCCGCCGAGCGGCTTGAGCAGGCCGTCGCCGTCGTGGATGATGCCGATCGAGGTCGAGAAGCCGAGCTCGCGCGCGCGCAGGTTGATGACGCGCGCGTCCTCGGGGTTCTTGATGCCGCCGCCGAGGACGGAGTTGATGTTGACGTCGAACTCGGCGTGCTCGGCCAGCCACTGCAGCTTCTTGTCGAGCACGCGCAGGCTCTTCTTCGAGACCTCGTCGGGCTCGATGTTGTCGATGCTGATCTGCAGGAAGTCGAGCCCGGCGTCGTTCAGCGCCTCGATCCGCTTCGGCGACAGGAAGTAGCCGTTGGTGATCAGGCCCGCCATCATGCCGTGCCGGCGGATCGCGCGAATCGATGCCGTCGAGGTCCGGGTGCAGCATCGGCTCGCCGCCGCTGAACGCGACGACCGAAGTGCCGAGCGCCGCGAGCTTCGCGATCCGGCGCTCCATCACCTCCGTCGGCACCGGCTGGCGAGACCTTGTCGTACTCGTTGCAGTAGCCGCAGTCGATGTTGCAGCGCCGGATCGGGACGATGTGGACGAGCAGCGGGTGGTCCGTGTCCACGAGGCCGTGGACGAACTTCCGCACGACGCGGGCATTCCGGCCGGCCTTGCGCAGCAGGCGCATCACGTCAGTATAACAAGCAGCGTGCTCGTGCCCTGGGCTACCATCCCCTGGCGTCGAACCGCAGGACCATTGAGATGCACTCCTACCACCTCGCGATTCGGGCGTGTCTGACCTGCCTGATTGCGGCCGTGGCGTCCTCGTGCGGCTCAAGCGGTGCGCCGGCGGCACCGTCGCCGGCACCGTCTCAGACGCCCGCGCCAGCGGCGGTCGCGCTCGACATCGCCGGCCAGACGATTCTCAGCGCCGGCATGACCAGTCAGCTGACGGCCCGCGGACTCGACGGTTCGACGGTGACCGGCGTGACGTGGACCTCAGCCACGCCAGCCGTCGCGACTGTTTCGCCGAACGGACTCGTCACGGCGATCGCTGACGGCACGTCGACGATCACCGCCACCGCCGAGTCCGTCAACGGCCGCGGCTCCACCACGGTGCTCGTCCAGCCGTCCGGGAGCTCGACGATCGTCCTCACCGCGTGCACGAACATCACGAGCCCGGGCCGGTATGTCGTCGATCGCGACATGCCCGACAAATCGCCGTGCTTCACGTTGTCGAACATCGCGAACGTGCAGATCGATTGTCTGGGCCACTGGATGAGAGCGATCGTGCTCGACCACGTCAGCCACGCCACCATCACAGGCTGCACCGTGGCCGCGAACATCAAGATGACGAGTGCCGTTGATGTCACGGTTTCCGGGTCGACGATACTCACGGGAATCCTGTGGGCGGTGCAGAGCACCAGCGTGGTGTTCACTGGGAACACGCTCGCCGTGACGGGCACCGGACTCGGCGCGACGGTGGTCCTCGACAGCGGCTCGAACAACAAGGTGCTGCACAACACGATGACCGGCGGGTACAACGGCGGCAGTGCCGACGTGGGCACGGATGACGGCGTTATCATCGCCAACGAAAGCGGCGACGTGATCGAAGACAATGCCATCAGCAACTACTACGACGCCGGCATCGAAGGCGTGGGCTCGGTCATCGGCGCGAGGCTGGCGAACAACACGATCGCGAACGTCGGCGTGGCGGGCGTGTCCTGGTACTGGTGCACGGCGTGGACGAACACGAGCGCGCAGGGGAATAGCGTGACATCCGCGCCGAGGCTCGTCTACATCTTCTACGACACCGGGTCGAAGTGCGGGCCGATCGTGCCGGCGGCGTTCAGTGACAATCAATTCGTCGGCAACCTGTTTCACGATCCGGCGCCGGGCACGTCGACGGGCACCAAGAGTCCGGCGATCCGGATCACGATGCCCGGGAGTGTCCAGCGCAACCTGATCCAGGGCAACGATCTGGGCGACTCCAACGGACCGTATCTCACACCGCTCGATGGCTTCATCGACGGCGGCGGCAATCTGTGCGGGCCGTTCGATGCGGTGTTCTCGAATTTCGTCTGTGCGGCCCGGCTCTTCGGGGCGCTCGACCTGAGAGGCCGGCACGGTCCGATACCATAGGGCCGTCCCATGCGCCCAGTCCGGTCAGTCATCTACTTGCACGGTTTCGCCTCGTCTCCCGATTCGTCGAAGGCGCATCGCTTTGCCGCGGAGCTCGACGCACGCGGCGTCGCGTACTCGTGTCCCGATTTCAACGAGCCGGTGTTCGAGACGCTGACGGTGACGCGCATGCTCGACCAGACAGCCGCGGCGATTGCCGGGGCGCCGGCGGGGCCGGTCGCGCTGGTCGGCTCGAGCCTGGGCGCGTTCGTCGCGGTTCACGCAGCCGTCAGCGACGCGCGAAGCGCGCACCCGCGCGTCGATCGGCTCGTGTTGATGGCGCCCGCGCTCGATTTCGGCGGCAACCGCCTGCGGCGGCTCGGCGAGCACGGCATCGACGAGTGGCGGCGCGCCGGCACACTCCGGGTGTTCCACTACGCACACCACGCCGAGCGCGACGTCGGGTACGCCCTCTACGAGGACGCGGCGCGCTATGACGCGTTCGCCGTGAACCTCGGGCTGCCGGCGCTCGTTTTCCAGGGCGTGCGCGACGCGTCCGTCGATCCGTCGATGGTCCAACGCTGGGCGCGCGCGCGATCGACCGTCGATCTGCGGCTGCTCGACGACGAGCATCAGCTGACGCATTCGATCGAGACGATCTGGCAGGCGAGCGCGGAGTTTCTAGGGCTGGCGGCGACGACCGCCGGGAGGACGACATGACGGGTGTGCGAATGGGCGTCGCGGGGCTCGCGCTCGCGATCACGGTCGGTGCGGCGCCGCGGCTTCGCGCCGAAGTCGTGGACGTCGGGGCGAACGGCTTCACCATCAAAATCGTCAGGCACGTGGCCGTGCCGCCGGCGAAGGCCTTCGCGACGGCGCTGGCCATCGGCACCTGGTGGGGATCGGATCACACCTTTTCGGGCGTGGCCGGCAACATGACGATTGACCCGAAGCCGGGTGGCTGCTGGTGTGAGCAGCTCGTCAACGGCGGCGGCGTCCGCCACATGGAGGTGGTGTTCGTCGATCCCGCGAAGCTGCTGCGCTTTGCGGGCGGCCTCGGCCCGCTGCAGTCGATGGCCGCCACCGGCGCGATGACCTGGGAATTCAAGGCGGCCGGCGACGGCACCGATCTCACGTGGACCTACGCCGTCACCGGCTACCAGCCGGGCGGCTTCGAGCAGCTCGCGCCGGCGGTCGACGGCGTGCTCGCGAGCCAGCTCGACAACCTCAAGCGCGTCGCGGAGAAGAAGTAGGGCGCGGCACGCGCTCTCGCCGGGCCGGCCGGTCGAGCCCGCGGCGATCTGGGAGATCGTCGAGCAGCCGCGCCGCGACGCCCGGGGGCGTCGCGGCCAGTTTCGCGTCCCAGTCGCGCGCGAGCGCCGTCAGCTCGCGCCGCAAGGTCTTGAGCGCGTAGAGCTGCGCGTCCAGATCGCTCATCCTCGTCGCAAGCAGCGCGCGCACGCCGCGGCACGGCGTCCCGCCGCGGTCGCGCTCGCGAAGCACGCGCCCCAGCTCGTCCAGGCTGAACCCGACGACCAGCGCGCGCTGGATGAGGCGCACGCGCGTCACCGCGTGCGCCGGATACCGCCGGTAACCCGCGCGCGTGCGCTGCGGGCGCGCGAGCAGCCCCTTGCGCTCGTAGTGGCGCAGCGTATCCGTGCTGACGCCGGTTTCGGCCGCGAGTCCCGCCGGTCCTATCGTGCCGTCACTCATCGCCAGGCCCCTTCGGCCGCTTGGTCACGCGCGTCGAGTCGCCGGTCTTGTGATCCTGAATCTGAAACGTCAGGAACGCATGAACAGCCGCGAGCGCGTCCTTGTCCTGCGTGACGACGTCCACGCGTCCGCCGCGCGGGGTCTCGACGTACGTGAACGCCAGCTTGTCCTTGAGCTTCGTCATTTCCGCGGTGCCGGGTACCTGCTGCGCGTGCACTTCCATCGGCGCGTCGAAATTGCCTTCGCCAAACATCTGCGCGATGTGCGGGAGATGCGCGCGGATGGCGTCGCGATTCGTCGTGTCCTTCGGATCCTTCACCGACACTTCGATCGCGCCGCCGTCCTCATACAGGGAAAAGTGATGCGTCGTCTTCGTCTGGTCGAAGCCCATCACCATGTCGCCGCGGTGTTGCATCTGCGGATCCTGCCGAGCCGCCATCGGAGCAGCGGTCAGTACCGAATGCCAACGCCGTGCATGTCAAAGCGAGTCGCATGAGGGGGGCCTCCTCGAGCCCGCTCCCCACACTACAGGCTGGAATCGTTCCAGGGTCAAGCGGCCGGCCGCTGGGGAAATTTCCGCACGGGCGTGGAATTGTCGGCTGTTCCCGGTGCGGCCGAGCCGAAACTGCCCCGGCGCCAGGCCGGCACGGCTGTTGCTGCAACATCACCATATGCACCCGTTCCCGCACCTCTACAACGTCAGCGCCGCCGCGAGTTCCGACGGCGACATCGAGCTTCAGAGTCCGGGGCTTCCGCCGCTCGCCACCAATACACCGGCCGAATTCGACGGCCCGGGCGGTCGGTGGTCGCCGGAGACGCTGTTCGTGGCGGCCGTCGCGGACTGCTTCCTGCTGACGTTCCGCGGCATCGCGCGCGCGTCCCGGATGGCGTGGGAGTCGCTCGCATGCGACGTCACCGGTCGGCTGGAGCGCCCCGAACGCGTCACCCGATTCACGGATCTCGTGATTCGGGCCCGCCTGAGGATCCCGGCCGGCACGTCGGAGGAGCAGGCGCGGCGGATTCTCACCCGCGCCGAGGAGACGTGCCTGATCACGCGGTCGCTGACCGCCGTGACGCACCTGGAGATCGAGATCCTCACCGCCGAACCGGCGGCGGTCGATTCGGTGTGACCGCGTGGCGATCGCCTTCAGGCGATCGCGCGATCGATCTCCGCCAGCCCGCGATCGATGATCGCGAAGCCTTCGCGCAGCTCCGCCTCGGTGATCGAGAGCGGCGGGTTGGTGAAGAACGAGTGCCAGCGGACGAACGTGTACAGCCCTTGGTGCGGAAGAACCGGCCGAGCGCCGCCATCTCCGGCGACGTGCCGCCGAACGGCGCGAGCGGCTCGCGCGTCGTACGACCGCGCACCAGTTCGACGATGCCGAACAATCCGATCGATCGCACGGCGCCGACGCAGGGATGCCGCGCCTGGAGATCGGCAAGCAGCGACGCCATCAACCGACCCATCTCGCGCGCGCGGTCGACGAGCCGATCCTCTTCCATGACGCCAATCGTCGCCAGCGCGGCCGCGCACGCCAGCGGATGGCTGTTGTAGGTCAGGCCGCTCGAGAATGTCCGATCGCGAAACTTCTCGGCGATCGACCGCCGCATGCCGACCGCGCCGAGCGGCACGTACGCGCTCGTCAGCCCCTTCGCCATCGTGATCAAGTCCGGCACGACGCCCCAGTGATTGACGGCAAACCATTCGCCGGTCCGGCCGAAGCCCGACATCACCTCGTCGGCAATCATCAGGATGCCGTGGCGATCACAGAGCGCGCTGACGCCCTGCAGATAGCCGTCCGGCGGCACGAGCACGCCGTTGGTGCCGGTGACGGGCTCGAGGATGAACGCGGCAATCGTCGCGGGTCCCTCGAGCTGGATGACCTCGTCGAGGTAGGCGAGCGCGGTCTCCACCGTGTCCCAGCCGCGCTCGATGCCGTGGTACGGATCGAGCACGTGGACGATGCCCGGAAGCCGCGGCTCGGTCCATCGCCGCGGATCGCCGGTCGCGGCAATCGCACCGGCGGTGGCGCCGTGGTACGAACGGTAGAACGCAAGAATCTTCTGCCGGCCGGTGGCCCAGCGCGCAATCTTCATCGCGTGCTCGTTCGCCTCCGCGCCGCCGTTCGTGAAGAAGAAGACGTCGATGTCGCCGGGCGTGATCTCGGCGAGTTTTGCGCCAAGCCGCGCGCGCGGCTCGGTCGCCATGAACGGATTCGCGTAGGCGAGGACCTCGGCCTGCGCCTGGATGGCGCGGACGACGCGCGGGTCGCCGTGGCCGATGTTCACGCACATCAGCTGGCTGTTGAAGTCGAGGAACCGGCGCCCGTCGGGCGTCCAGAAGTACACGCCTCTGGCCCGCGCGACGGGAATCGGGTCCACCGAGTCCTGCGCGGACCACTCGAACATCGTGTGCCGCCGCGCGAGTGCGACCATCTCCTCGCTCGTCATGGACGCCGCAGCGGCGGTTTTACCATCGGGCAATGGTCACCTTCTTGTCCGTGTAGAACTCGAACGCGTCCCGGCCGTGCACCTTCAGGTCGCCGAAGAAGCTGTCGCGCGCGCCGCCGAACGGAAAGTACGCCATCGGCGCCGCCACGCCGATGTTGACGCCAACCATCGACGCCGTTGCGCGCCGCGCGAACTCGCGGGCCGCGCGGCCGCTCGTCGTGAAGATTGAGGTCGCGTTTGCGTTGGGATGGGCGTCCATGATCCGCAGCGCTTCGTCTATGTCCTTGACTCCGCAGATCGACGCGACGGGCCCGAAGATCTCGTCGCGCGCGATGGTCATCGCCGGCGCGACCTCGTCGAACACCGTCGGGCCGACGAAGAAGCCGTCCTTCGGAAGCGACCGCGCGCGCCCGTCCACCACCAGCCGGGCGCCGTCGCTCGCACCTTGCGCGACGTACCCGCGCACGCGCTCGAGATGCCGGGCGCTGATCACGGGTCCCATCTGCACGCCCGGATCGAGGCCGTCACCGATGGTCATCGACTCGGCCACCCCGGCGAGCCGCGCCCGCACCTCGCCGCGGGCCGATCCGATCGGCAGCAGCACGCTTCCCGCGAGGCATCGCTCGCCGGCGCACCCGTAGAGCGACTCGGCGATTGCCGGGATCGCGCGATCGAGGTCCGCATCCGGCAGCACGACAATGAAGTTCTTCGCGCCGCCCAGCGCCTGGACGCGCTTGCCGGCGTGCGTTGCGCGCTGGTACACGCGCGCGGGCGACCGGCGTCGATCCGACGAACGACACAGCCCGGATGCCAGGATGATCGCACAGCGCCTCGACCGCTTCGCGGCCGCCGTTGACGAGATTGACGACGCCCGGCGGCAGATCGCACCCGGCCAGCAGCTTGACGATGCGCTGCATCGAGAGCGGGACCTGCTCCGAGGGCTTGAGGATGAAGGTATTGCCGCAGACGACGGCGAAGGGCAGGAACCAGAGCGGGACCATCGCAGGGAAGTTGAACGGGGCGATGGCCGCGGTGACGCCCAGGGGCTGGCGCACGAGCGTGCAGTCGATGGCGGGCGCGACGTTCTCCAGCCCGGCGCCCATCAGCAGCGACGGCGCGGCGCACGCGACCTCGACGCACTCGATGCCGCGCCGCAGACTCCCGCGCGCTTCGTCCAGCGTCTTGCCGTGCTCCGTGGTGATGATGCGTGCGATCTCCTCGAAGTGCGCCTCGAGCGCGGCCTTGAACGCGAACATCACGCGCGCGCGAACGACTGGCGGTGTGTCGCGCCAGCCTGGAAACGCCGCGGCCGCGGCCTGGACGGCCGCGTCCACCTCCCGCGCGCCGGAGAGCGGCGTCCGCGCGATGACCGTGCCGCGGGCCGGGTTGTGCACGTCGACCGTCGACGCCGTGCCGGCATCGACCCAGCGTCCGCCGACGAAGTTCGGAACGATGGCAATCGACATCGTCGAGGAGTCGCCATTATAGTGGCGCAGAACGAATGAGCGATCCTGTCCAAGGCGCGGCCGCGCCGCGCGAATCCCTGGCAAGCTGGCTCGGCCTCAACCGCGCAACCGTCGCCGTCCTCGTCGTCATCGGCTGCCTGGGCCTCAGCGAAGAGCTCTGGAACAACTTCCTGTCGCTGCACTTGGCGGACGTCACCGGGGCTGTGCTCAAAGCCGCGGCGTACGTCGGCGTCATCGCCTCGATCACCAACCTGCTCGAGGGCTTCGGCTACATCATCGGCGGCACGATCGCCCACAAGATGGGGCCGCGCGTGGCGCTCGCGGTGTCCGCGGTACCGATGGCCATCGGCTTCACGGTGATGCTCTCGACGCACAATCCCATGTGGATTGCGGCCGGCGCGCTGCTGATGACCAACTGGGAACCGCTGTCCGTGCCCGCGACGTTCGACGTCGTCGGCAGCGAGGTGCCCAAGAATCGCCGGACGATTGCCTTCGCGGTTCAGAGCATCCAGAAGCGCCTGCCCAAGGTCATCGGGCCGGCGATCGGCGGCATCCTCATCGGCGCGGTCGGCTACTGGCTCAACCTCACCCTGGCGTTCGCGCTCGTCGGCCTGTCCGTCGTCCTGCAGCTCGGGCTCACGTCGCGCATGAAGGCCAAGAGGGATCCGGCGCACGTCCCGTTCCGAACCATCCTTCATGACATGCCGCGCGAACTCCGGCTGCTCCTGAGCGCCGAGATCTTCATCCGCTGGGGCGACTGGTTCGCGCGCAGCTTCGCGCCGCTGTACGTCGTGACCGTGCTGATCGATCGATTTGGCTGGACCAAGGAGGCCGCGGACAGCACGACCGGCTATTTGATCGCGCTGATGGGCCTGGTGGCACTCGCGACGTACGTGCCCGTCGCGAAGTGGGTGGATCGCTCGGCGTCACCGCGGCCGTTCATCGGGACGACGTTCCTGCTGTTCTCGCTGTTTCCCATCTGTCTCGTGCTGCTCCCGCGATTGTGCGAGGCCTTCGGCTTGCCCGTCGTCCTCGGCTTCGTGTTGACGTACATCGTCAACGGCCTGCGCGAGCTCGGGGAGCCGGCGCGCAAGGCCTTGATTGCCACCGGGTTCCCGCCTCACGTCCGCGCGCGCGCCGTTGGTCTCTACTGGGGGCTGCGGTCCTTTGCCTTCTTCCCGGCGCCGATCGTGGCCGCCTACCTGTGGCAGGAAATCGGGCCAGACAAGACGTTCCTCATCGGGGGCGCGATCGGCCTCGCCGGCACGAGCTGGTATGTCATCAGCAACCGGATGCGAAAGTAGCGCGGCCGGGCGTAGAATCGCGGGATGAAGACAATTTCCCCTCGTTTCCAGCGGCTGTTCGTCTTTCTCGTCGCGTGCTCCGTCGCGCCCGCCCTCGCGGGCGCGCAGGGCCGCGGCAACCAGTCGGCGAACCTGCGCCAGGCGTCCGAGGCGATGCGCGCCGGACGCACGGCCGATGCGCTCGCGGCCGTGCGGGAAGAGCTGAAGGCCAACCCGACGTCCACGTCGGCGGCCAACATGCTCGACACGCTCGGGGCGCACGACGACGCCCGCGCCGTGTTCCAGCGGATCATCGACACCGCGACCGATCCCGCCGCCAAGGCCGCGGCCCAGCGCGGGATGGCGATGTCGTATGCCTTTCAGGGCGACTGCGCCAACACGATCAAGTACGAGCAGATGGTGATCGCCTACTGGGTGACGCGCGAGCAGGCCGAGCCGCAGAACGCGTTCTACCAGGAAGGCGAGATGGCCAACGAAGGTGCGCGCGTCTGCATCGACGCCGGCAAGCTCGACGAGGCCGAGCATTGGTACCGCGAAGGGGCGCGCCTCGGGCTGAAGGAGCCGGGCAACGAGACGCACCCGAAGAGCCTCTGGGATTACCGCCTGGCGCACGCGCTCGGACGAATCGCCGCGCGTCGCGGCGACGCGGCCGAAGCCAAGAAGCAGATCGCCGAGGCGCGACGCCTCCTCGACAGCGATCCCAAGATGGCCGAGCAGCAGGAGCGCTTCTTCCCGTACATGGTCGGCTACGTCGCGCTCTACACGAACGATCTGAAGACGGCCGAGGCCGAGCTGACCAAGGCCGTCGGCCTGCAGGGCAACCAGAACGATCCGTTCATGCACTGCCTGCTGGGAATGACGTACGAGAAGCTCGGCCAAGCCGACAAGGCCAAGGCGGAATATCAGACTGCCTATGACAACGCCACGGCGCACAACCCGCCGGGCGCGTTCGTGCGGCCGTTCGCGGCGAAGAAGCTCAATCTCCGCTAGCGCGTTGCGGCACGGGACGCCGTGATCGGCTCGACGAGATTCGCCGTCGCGCGAGCGGGCATCGCGATCTGTCTGGTCGCAGCGACCGCGGCGTGGCGGGGTGCCGTTCCGCAAGTCCCGCCGTACAAGGACGCGTCACGGCCGATCGACGAGCGCGTGCGCGACCTCGTCTCGCGCATGACCCTCGAGGAGAAGTTCTGGCAGTTGTTCATGATCCCGGGCGATCTGGACAATCCCGCGAACGACTACTCGCACGGCATTTTCGGGCTGCAGGTTGGCACGACCCGCGGCCGGTCCGAGCAGTCCGCGCCGGCGGCGGCCCGCGCGCACGCCGATCGCATCAACGCGATTCAGCGCTACTTCGTGGAGCGCACGCGGCTGGGCATTCCGATCCTCCCCTTCGAGGAAGCCGTCCATGGTCTCGCGCGTGACGGCGCCACCGTGTATCCGTCGGCGATCGCGCTCGCGGCCACGTGGGATCCTGCGCTCATGTCGCGCGTCGCCGGCGCGATCGCGAGCGAGACCGCGTCGCGCGGCATCCGTCAGGTGCTCTCGCCCGTCGTCAACATCGCCGACGACGTGCGCTGGGGGAGAGTGGCGGAGACGTACGGCGAAGACCCCGTGCTCGCGTCGGGAATGGCGCGCGCGTTCGTGACGGCGTTCGAGCGGGCGGGCGTCGTGACCACGCCGAAGCACTTCGTCGCGAACGTGGGCGAGGGCGGGCGCGACAGCTATCCGATCGATCGCAGCGAGCGCGCGCTGCTCGAGCGGTACGACCCGCCGTTCGTCGCGTCGATTCAGGCCGGCGCGCGGTCGATCATGGCGGCATACAACTCGGTCGACGGCACGCCGGCGACGCAGAATCGGCACCTGCTCACCGACGTGCTCAAGGGCGACTGGGCCTTTCCCGGGTTCGTGATCTCGGACGCCTCCGGGACGAGCGGGGCGACGGTGCTCCACATGACGGAGCCAAACACGGCCGCGGCCGCGACCGACGCCTTCAACGCGGGGCTCGACGTCGTCTTTCAGTCGGCGTACGGCCAGCAGCGTCCGTATCTGGATGCTTTTCGGCGCGGGCTGATTCCGACGGCGGTGATCGACGCCGCCGTGGCGCGCGTGCTGCGCGTGAAGTTCGAGCTGGGGCTGTTCGAGCACCCGTACGCCGATCCCGATCGCGCGGCCGCGGAGGCGAACAGCGACGCGCATCGCGCGCTCGCCCGCGAGGCCGCCCGCGAGTCGATCGTGCTGCTCAAGAACGACGCGGGCGTGCTGCCGATCGCCCGATCCGCGCGCGCGATCGCGCTCATCGGCGCCGACGCCGACGAGGTGCGGCTCGGCGACTACAGCGGCCCCGGCAACCACACCGTCTCGATTCGGGCGGGTCTCGAGCGGGCGCTCACGACGGCCGGCGCCGTTCGCTACGCGCGAGGCCCCGGGCGCACGATTCGCGAATTCGACGTCGTGCCCGTGGCCGCGCTCGCGTCACAGCTCAACGGCCAGGGCGTGCAGGGTCTCATGGGCGAGTACTTCGACAATCCGAAGCTCGACGGCGCACCTCGACTGACGCGCACCGACGCGCGCATGGACTTTCGTTGGACGCTGAACGCGCCCGGCCGCGGCATCCCGTTCGATTGGTATTCGGTGCGCTGGAGCGGCACGGTCGTTGTGCCCGCGTCGGGCGTGACGCGGATCGGCGTCGAGGGCAACGACGGCTTTCGCCTCTACCTCGACGATCGGCTGGCGATCGACGACTGGAAGAAGCAGTCGTACGGCGTCAAGACGACGCCGGTGTCGTTCGAGCCGGGCTCGCGTCACGCGATCCGCCTCGAGTACTTCGAGGAGACCGGCAACGCCCGACTCAGGCTGATCTGGAACGCCGGCATCGTCGACGACTCCGATCGCGCCATTGCGGACGCCGTGGCCGTGGCGAAGGACGCAGACGAGGCGGTCGTCGTCGCGGGAATCGAGGAAGGCGAGTTCCGCGACCGCGCGCTCCTCGGGTTGCCGGGCAGGCAGGACGAGTTGATTCGCGCGGTGGCTGCGACGGGGAAGCCAACCATCGTCGTTCTCGTCGGCGGAAGCGCGATCACGATGCCGTGGCTCGATCGCGTGGCGGCGGTCGTCGACGCGTGGTATTCGGGTGAGGCGGGCGGCGACGCCGTGGCCGACGTGATCGTCGGTGACGCCAATCCCGCGGGCCGGCTGCCCATCACCTTCCCCGTCGCCGAAGGCCAGCTGCCGCTCTATTACGATCACAAGCCGACCGGCCGCGGCGACGACTACGTCGATCTCACTGGCCAGCCGCTGTTTCCGTTCGGGTTTGGCCTGAGCTACACGACGTTCGAGTACTCGGACCTTTCGATCGAGCCCGCGGAGATTGGTCCCGACGGCACGGCGACCGTGCGCTGCGCCATTACGAACTCAGGCCGCCGCGCGGGCGACGAAGTCGTACAGCTCTACATCCGCGATCTGCTGGCGTCGGTGGCACAGCCCATCATCGCGCTCAAGCAGTTTCAGCGCGTCCATCTCGAGCCAGGCGAGCGCCGCGACGTGACGTTCAGCGTCGGACGCGAGGATTTGAAGCTGCTCGATCGCTATCTGCACTGGGTCGTCGAGCCGGGCGCCTTTCGAATTCTGATCGGCGCGTCGTCGAAGGACATCAGGCTCAGGGGTGAGGTAACAGTCAGGCACTAAAGCGTTTTTCAGATAGGTCTTGTACCTGAAGACGGCCGGATGGTACCTCTGTCCGCACGCGGAGGAGGGACCGATGCGAGCGTATTCGATGGATCTGCGCGTGCGGGCGCTTCGCGATAGTGATGCCGGCATGAAGGCGGCGGACGTCGCGGCGAAGTACCAGGTGAGCGGATCGTGGGTGCGGTTGCTGAAGCAACGCCGTCGTGAGACGGGCGAAGTGGCGCCGCGTGCGCAGCGGCATGGGCCGCGGCGGAAGCTCGAGCCGCACCTGCACCGCTTGGCCGAGCTCATCCAGGCGCAGCCCGACCAGACGCTGGTGGAATTGAAAGCCGCCCTGGCCACCGACGCCAGTCTCGCGACGATATGGCGGGCCGTAGATGCCCTCACATTTACGGTCAAAAAAAACGGTACGCGCGTCCGAGCACGACCGGCCTGACATTCGGGCAGCGCGGCGCCACTGGCAGGCGATCGCGCCGACGCTGGACCCGGCGCACCTTGTATTTCTTGACGAAAGCGGCGTGACCACGAATCTGCTCCGTCGATACGGGCGCAGCCTGCGGGGCCAGCGCGTCGCCGACCACACGCCGCAGGGCCGGTGGCAGACGAGCACCTTCATCGCCGCCCTCCGCGTGCATGGCCTGACGGCGCCCGGCGTGTTCGATGGGCCGATGGATGGCGAGAGTTTCTTCGCCTACGTCGACCAGATCCTGGCGCCCACGCTCCAGGCCGGCGACATCGTTGTGGCTGACAATCTGCCGGCCCATCGCGTCGACGGCATCGAGGACCGCATCGCGGCCACCGGTGCCGAGCTCTGGTACCTGCCGCCCTACAGCCCCGACTTCAATCCGATTGAACTCTGCTTCGCGAAACTGAAGGCGATCCTTCGAGCGGCGCGCTGTCGGTCGACCGAGACCCTGTGGCCGCTGCTCGGCGACTGCCTGACGCGCTTCTCGGCCGCCGAGTGCCGCAACTATTTTCGCCACTGCGGCTACGGTGGTCGCTAAAGGATCATGAAAAACGCTTTAGGCATTGGGCACTGGGCATTGCTCAGCATGACGACGCGCGCCAGTGCCCAGTGCCTCTTGCCCAGTGCCGGGCTCAGCTACTTTGCCGCCGGCGCGCCCAGCCGGAACACGTGCGGGTGCGGCGTCTTGATCGCGTTGCGCGAGTCGACGATCAGCCTGGCGCCCGAGACGATGGCGGGGTAGTCGAGCACCTTGTGGTCGGTCACGATCACGACGCAATCGGCTGCCGCGAGCGTGTTCGCGTCGAGCGGCACGGACGCCAGATCCGTGCTCCCGGGCCAGTCGCGCGCGGCAAGCGTCGGCACGTACGGGTCGTGGTAGCTGATCTTCGCGCCCTTCTGCTGCAGCACGGCCATCAGGTCGAGCGCCGGTGACTCGCGCATGTCGTCGATGTCGCGCTTGTAGGAAATCCCGACGACGAGCACGTTCGCGCCGCGCACGGCCTTGCTCTGCGAGTTGAGCGCGTCGGCCACCTTGTCCACGACGTGATGCGGCATCGCGCCGTTCACCTGCCCGGCCAGCTCGATGAAGCGCGCCTCGAAGCCGACTTCCTTCACCTTCCACGACAGGTAGAACGGATCGATCGGGATGCAGTGGCCGCCGAGCCCGGGCCCCGGATAGAACGGCATGAAGCCGAACGGCTTGGTCGCGGCCGCGTCGACCACCTCCCACACGCTCAGGCCGAGCCGGTCGCACATCAGCGCCAGCTCGTTCACCAGGCCGATGTTGACCGCCCGGAACGTGTTCTCGAGCAGCTTCACCATCTCCGCGACTTTCGGCGAGCTGACTTCGACGACGCGATCGATCGAGGCGGAGTAGAGTGCGCTGGCGAGCGCCGAACATGCCGGCGTCAGCCCGCCCACGACCTTCGGCACGTTCTTCGTCGTCCATTTCTCGTTGCCGGGATCGACGCGCTCGGGTGAGAACGCCAGGAAGAAGTCCTCGCCGGCCTTCAGCCCGCCCTTTTCGAGAATCGGCTGGACGACTTCCTCCGTCGTACCCGGGTAGGTGGTCGATTCGAGAATCGACGAGCTGGCCACGGTGCAGGTGCGCGGCGATCATCTCGACGGCCGAGACGACGTAGGAGAGATCCGGGTCCTTGGTCTTGCGCAGCGGCGTCGGCACGCAGATGTTGATCGTGTCGAGCGTGGCGGCGACGGCCGGGTCGGTCGTAGCGGAGAGCTTGCCGGCCTTCTGGAACTGGGCGACGTCGGCCGTCGGCACGTCCTGGATGTAGGACTCGCCGCGGTTGATCGCGTCGACCTTGCGCGTGTCGAGGTCGATGCCGGTCGTCTTGAATCCCGCGCGCGCCAACTCGACCGCGAGCGGCAGCCCGACGTACCCGAGGCCGACCACCCCGACGTGTGCCGTGCGGGAGGCAAGTTTGTGGCGAAGCGCTTCAGCGGTCGCGGGCAGAGTGGTCAACGTTGGCGCCATGAGTTGTAACGTCCTGCGCGGTCCAGGCATCACACCCGGAAGGCACGGCGAACTCAGTATGGTAGCAGGAGATGCGGTCCCGGCCGGAATAACCGGGCGGTGTGGTGTAATTACAGTACCGACCGTGGGGGTTCCATGCTGACTCGATCGAAGAAGCCCTGGGATTTGCCGTATTCCGAGGTCACGCCCGAAGGCGCGTATCATTCCCGGCGCGACTTCATCAAAGTCGCCGCGGCCGGGACGGTGGGGGCCGTCGCGGCTTCGGTCCTCGGACGCGCCGACGCGAGCCAGACGCCGCAGGGCCTGGCCGCGTTGCCCAACGTCAAGCAGACCTCGTTCGTCCCTGATCCCAAGGTCGATCCGACGAACACCTACGAGCAGATCACCAACTACAACAACTACTACGAGTTCGGCACCGGGAAGTCCGACCCGGCGCACTACGCCGGCCGTCTCACGACGCGCCCTTGGACCGTCAAGATCGACGGGATGGTCGGCAAGCCGGGCGGCTACGGCGTCGAGGATCTGATCAGACTTCAACCAGCTCGAGGAGCGCATCTATCGCCATCGCTGCGTCGAAGGCTGGTCGATGGTGGTCCCCTGGGTGGGCTTCCCGCTCAAGACGCTCATCGACACAGTGCAGCCGACCTCGCAGGCGAAGTTCGTCGAGTTCACGACGCTGATGCGCGCGAGCGAGATGCCGGGCCTGCAGACGGCCGGCTTCCGTTCCCGTACGTCGAGGGCCTGCGGCTGGACGAGGCCATGCACCCGCTCACGCTCGATGGTCGTCGGCCTCTACGGCAAGGTGCTGCCGAATCAGAACGGCGCGCCGCTCCGCGTTCACGTGCCGTGGAAGTACGGGTTCAAGAGCGGCAAGTCGATCGTGCGCATTCGAGTTCACCGACAAGCAGCCGCACAACACGTGGGCCGTGCAGACGCCCAACGAGTACGGCTTCTACGCCAACGTCAATCCGACCGTGGACCACCCGCGCTGGAGCCAGGCGACCGAGCGGCGCATCGGCGAGCTGCTCGAAGCGCAAGACGCTGATGTTCAATGGCTACGGCGACCAGGTCGCGAGCCTCTACGCGGGCATGGACCTGAGGAAGAACTTCTGAGATGGCCGCTGCCGCGCCGGCATTCGAGCCGCGTTCTCGGACGATCCTCGTCGGGCTGGCGTTTCTTCAAACCGCTCGTCTTTGTGAGCTGCCTGGCGCCCGGTTCCTGGCTCGCGTACCGCGCGCACCAAGCGTTCGCGCTCGGTCAGGAACTGGCGCTCGGCGTCAATCCGGTCAAGACGCTCGAGCACGAGACCGGACTCACGCGCTCACGCTTGCTCCTCATCACGCTCTCGGTCACGCCCGTCCGTCGGCTGCTGCACGGCTCGAATCGTCTCCAGAGCGTGCGTCGGATGCTCGGCGTCTGGTCGTTCACCTACGCGGTCCTCCACCTCTGCATGTATCTGGTGTTCGACCAGAGCTGCTACTCGCTCGGCACCTGCGAGTTCCATGCGATCTGGGACGACCTCCTCAAGCGCCAGTTCATCTTCGTCGGGATGTTCGCGTTTTCCATCCTGCTGGTGCTGGCAATCACCTCGACGAACGGGTGGGTGCGCCGGCTGAAGAAGAACTGGCAGCGCCTCCACCGGCTCGTGTACGTCGCGGCGGTCGCCGCGTCTCCACTTCATCTGGAGTCAGAAGATCGGACATCCGCGAGCCGCTCCGTTTTGGTTTCTGGCTGCTCGTCCTCGCTCCTGATCCGCGTGCGGGCGTGACGCTCCAGAAGCGCCGGGCGCGACGTCAGAAAACCCGTAAGCTGTTTGAGTAAATTTAGGGTTGGTCTCATCCAGAGGCTGCCCGTTCGCTGGCCGATCCCGCCCGCTCAGGGCGGAAATCCGCCCGCTGGCGACAAATCTGTAGGTGCCGACCGAGGCCCGCCGATATCCTGCCTGCGAGAGGATTTCGTCCGTTTCGAGGCCAGGACGAGTGCGTCGGGCCCGCGGACGCGGAGGGTTATGCACAAGCCGGTCAAGTACGTCGAGAAGGGCCTGACGGTGCGCCGCCAAGGGCGCGTGGGTGGTGTTCGACGCGCTCAACAGCATCAAGCCGAACGAGTCGTTCACGCCGAAGTGGTCGGAGAAGCCGCTGCTGAAGTCGTGGCAGAAGGTGAAGCCGCCGCTCGGCTGGCCGCGCGAGACCGACTCGCTCTGCCCGACGTGCGTGCGCGAGGCGCGCCAGGAGATCCTCGACGGCAAGCGCGACTACAAGGTCCTGCTCACCGAGAAGATCGGCGAGATCAAGGCGCAGATCATCGAGCGCGACGGCAAGATCCTGATGGTCAAGGACTGCCCGATCCACGGCCACTTCGAGGACGTGATGGCGATGGACACGGCGTTCTTCAAGCACCTCGAGGAGTCGTTCCCGGGCTCCGACATGCGCGCGCACAACGACGAGAAGCTGCACAACCACGGCTCGTCGACGATCAAGTACGGCCGCGGCTCGGTGCTGACGATCGACCTGACGAACCGCTGCAACATGATGTGCGACCCGTGCTTCATGGACGCGAACCAGGTCGGGTTCGTCCACGAGCTGAGCTGGGAAGAGATCAAGACGCTGCTCGACAACGCGATCACGATCAAGCCGAAGCGGCAGATGTCGGTGCAGTTCTCGGGCGGCGAGCCGACGCTCTCGCCGTACTTCCTCGACGCGGTGCGCTACGCGCGCAAGGTCGGCTACAACTCGGTCCAGGCGGCGACCAACGGCATCGAGTTCGCCAAGAGCCCGGAGTTCGCCAAGGCGGCGGCCGAGGCGGGGCTGCGCTACGCCTACCTGCAGTTCGACGGCATCGGCAACGCGGCCAACTCGCACCGGCTCGTCGGCAACCTGTTCGACGTCAAGCTGCGCGCGATCGAGAACCTGTGGAAGGCCGGCGTCGAGATCGTGCCGGTGACGACGATCGTCAACGGCGTGAACAACGAGCAGGTCGGCCGCATCATCCAGTTCGCGCTCGACAACCCGAAGAAGATCAGCTTCCTCTCGTTCCAGCCGGTGTCGTTCACGGGCCGCGACGAGGAGATCACCGACGAGCGCCGGCACGCGCAGCGCTACACGCTGTCGCACCTGGCGCACGACGTGAAGAAGCAGACGGGCCTCGGCGAGCCGGTGCGCGACTGGTTCCCGATCTCGTTCATGGGCACGTTCGGCGACTGGGCCGACCTCGTCCACGGACCGCGAGCACGACTGGGGCCAGCTCTCGTGCGGCTGCCACCCGAACTGCGGCGTCGGCATGGCCGTCATGATCGACAAGGAAACGAAGGAAGCGCGTGCCGGTGACCGAGTTCCTCAAGCTGGACTCGCTCGCCAAGGACATCACGAAGATCAACGACGCGGCGCGCGGCCGGTTCCTGTCGGTCTTCGGCATGGCGCTCGCGCTGCATCAAGAACTACGACCCGTTCAAGTCGCCGACGCACTTCAAGCTGACCGACCTGCTCAAGAAGTTCGACAAGACGTTCAACGCGTCGGGCCGCGACTACGGCAAGGTCACGGGCGATCGGACGATGAGCGACATCGAGAAGCGCCGGTCGGATCGCTGGAACTTCCTGTTCATCGCGGGCATGTGGTTCCAGGACCTGTTCAACTACGACTTCCGCCGCACCGAGCGCTGCATCATCCCGTACGCGACGCAGGAAGGCGAGATCAGCTTCTGCGCCTACAACACGGGCATCGGCTGGCGGAACATCATCGAGAAGATGCACATGACGGCCACGCTCACCAAGTGGTACGACGAGCACGGCCGGCACGAGATCTTCGCCGGCGGCAAGAAGGTCGCGCTCGAGTCGGCCGATCACAGCCTCAAGCTCGACGCCGAGGCCGTGGCCAAGGGCACGCCAGACGGACCTCGACGACAAGGGCATCGCCAAGAACGCGCGCGAAGAGAAGCTCCGCGCGCGCAAGGCGCAGCAGGAGCACGAGAAGATGGCCGAGCTGTACCGCCAGGTCGTCCTGAAGGAAGCCGAAGCCGGAACTGGCGACGCGGCCTGCAGATTCAGGGCCTCGGGAAGAAGAAGGACACGGAAATCGTCACGCACTAGAGTTCCTCAGCAAACTCGCCTCGCCGAAGCCTCTGGCGAAGGCGGGCCAAGCTAGGCAGTGGGCCGGCTGGAGCGATTCAGCCGGTCCGTTGTGTTTCTTGCTGGGCCCGCGATGTCTGGAACGTGACCCGGGCAGCCGAGTAGTGAAGATTGTGCTGCCAAGTACGTCGTCATACTCCCACGTGGCGATCACCCCTCCTTCCTTCCTTCCTTCCTTCCTTCCTTCCTTCCTTCCTTCCTTTTCTTGTTTGTTTCCTTCTTCGCGCTCGAGGCGCTCTATGTCGTGGCGCACGCGATCGCGAATGCGGTACAGGCGGAGGTACGCGGCGCGCCGCGTCAGCCCCTGGCGTGCCGCGATGGACGCAACGTTCATGCCGTCGACGTACCTCAGCGTGAAGAGGAGACGATCGACCGGTGGCAGGCGTTCGACGGCAATGGCCACGTAGCGGAGACGCCGCTCATCCATGTGCATGTTCTCGACGCGGATCAACTCGTCCTCGGGGGTGCCGTCGCGCGGTTGGCTGTGGAGCGGGAATTGGTCGAGCGACATCGAAGGACGGCGCGGGTCGGTCAAGCAGCACTGGTGCCTGCGGACCTCCAGCCAATCCACCGCGAAATTGAAGGTTACTCTCCACACGTAGGTGTCGAGCGCGCTGCGACCGTTGAATGCTGGCAGACCGCGCGTGATGAGATGCAGCCGCGCGTCCTGCGCGAAGTCCTCGCGATCCGACTCGCTGAACCCGAACCGTCGGCAAATCATTGACACGACTCGTTCAATCGCCGCGACATGGCGAACGTAGAGATCGCTGGCCACACCTGCCCTCGAGATCGGACTCGCCGGGGACGACCTCAGTGTGGCAGCCACCGTCGAGCGGGTCAACGTCAGACTTCCCATTGCAAACTTCCTCTTGTCAGATTCATGCGGTCACGGACCAGCCGCGCTGTTGGCTCACATTCTCAGATGGCCTTTGGCGCCGGCGTGAGAAACCTGGCCGGACCGCCGTCTAATTACAGAGCGGCACATACGACCTTGTAGATTCCGATGCGGGCAGTTGGATCGTTGGCCGCATCGGAGCATGGCATGCCCTTGAACGAAGGTGCTCCCATGAGTGATTCGAATGTTTGGTTCAGGGTCAATCGAATTCTAGAAACTGCGACCGCCTTGGCCACCGTTGGCGCCTGCACAGTGTTCATGGTCGTTATGCTTGGGCCACGACTCGGCACGCGGACGGTGGTGGACCCACCTGGAGTAGGGGCAGCCGTTCCTTCGGTTCCGATTTCGCTGGCCGGGGCTGCTACGGATGGCGGCCCAGGCGCCAAGGTTGCCGTCATCGAGTACTCCGATTTCCAGTGTCCCTACTGCGGCAAGTTCGCCCGCGATACGCTCCCATCGCTCGAAACACGGTACGTGCGGCCAGGGAAGGTATTGCTGGCGTTCAAGCACTTGCCGCTGCCGATTCACAGGGCGGCTGAGGGAGCCGCGCGGGCAGCCGCTTGCGCCGGGGAGCAGGGACGCTTCTGGGAAATGCACGCGTTGCTCTTCGGAGACCAGCAGCACTTGGATTCGCCGAGTCTTGAGCAGCACGCCGCGGTGCTGGGTCTCCCTCCAGAGCAGTTCAAGGCGTGCGTGAGCGGCCAGGAAGTGGCACAGAAGATCAGCAACGATGCAGCCGAGGCGCGGGCCCTCGGCATCCGAGGTACGCCCACGTTCTTCCTGGGCCTGTTGGGGCCGGATCGCACAGTCAAGGTTCTCGCACGCTTAAACGGCTCGGTTCCCGTCGAGGAGTTCGCCAGAGAACTCGACCGGCTAATCTCCGCGTCGAACTGACGGAGAGCGGCTGTGATTTCCCAATATCGTAGGCTCCTCGATGCTGGCGTCAGCGTGGCACTCCTGGTGGGGTGCGCAATCCTCGGTGCGCGTGCCGTCGTGTTGCATAGGCCGAGCTTGCAGCCTAAGGCTGGGACAGTCGCGATCCCGGACGTTCAGCCTCCGGGGCGATCGGATCCCCAAGCCAACGGCCCATTGGCGGACGTCTACCGGCGTGGCGACCAACTAGGCCTGGCCGGTGTTGACTTCGCGTCATCGGCTCAGACGCTCGTCCTGGTAATAAGTGCCAATTGCCAGGTACTGCGATGAGAGCTTGCCGTTCTACAGGACGCTCGTCGCTGACCGCGCAATGGCCGCACCGCTGAGAGTGATTGCGGTCTTGCCGGCGGACGAAGCTAGTGTCGAGACCGTACTCCAACGCAAAGGGCTCAAAGCGGATCTATTTGTCTCGCTTCCGCTGTCTCGATTGAAGATTCGGGGCACGCCGACGGTGCTGCTGGTGGACCGCCACGGAATGGTTCAGGCAGCCTGGCAGGGTCAGCTGAGCACAATGCGTCAGGAAGAAGTTCGTGAAGCCATCGACGTCGGGACTCGCCACGATCGTGAGGCTAACGCGCGGAAGGAGTGAGGTGACACATGCAGACATTGACGACTACTGCCAAGCTATCTCGCTTCGCAGCGCTCCTGATTATCGGATTCTGGGCGAACGGCGTGACGCCCGCCGCGTCGCTCTCGTGCAACGACAACCTTGTCTGCGAAACGAACCTGGGCGAAAACGCCGCGAACTGCGGAGACTGCGGGTACTGCGGGGACTCGATCTGCGGCCCCTCGGAGCTCTGCCAGGAACGTTCCGGGATCGACTTCATCCTTGAGCTCACTGGATTGTTCAAGATATCAGGTCGAATCCTTGGCCTTGATCGCAATCGGCTGCCAGTGCCAATCAACCTCGTGCAGGCGTCTGACGCAGAGCCGTCTTTGGATCTCCAACTCAACCAGGCTGAGGTCTTGCCTGACGGGACGTTCACGTTTCGGTGGGTTCCTCCAGGGCAGTACGCGATTCGCGTTGCGAGCTTCCCTCGACCACGTCCTTCTCTTGTCGGTGTCCTGCCAACTTATCAGACTGGCGCCGGAACCACGTGGGCCGGCGGAGGGCTCCGACAGGGCGGTTCGCGCCTCGGGCCAGTGCCCGGGGAGCCGACCTTGTGGGCGCAGGTGCCGGTCAGTGTTTATGACCGTGACGTACAGGATCTTGTCATCAGTCCTCGCGAAGCCGGACGGATTGTGGGGCGCGTCGTTCCAGAGTCGGGGGCGCCGCTGCCCGGATTGACCGGGCTCCCTGTACCTGTTCAGTCAGCCGACGGCCGAGCCCTGGGGACGTTCCCCGTGGCAGGCATGGACCGTGACGGGAATTTCCAAACTGCTGGCTTACCGCCTGGCAGGTACGTGTTGTGGCTGCCGTCCCTTCCGCCGGGTTGGCGGATCTCAGGGATCACGGGCCTGGAGGTATCGCCGGGCAGTGAAACTATCAGCCTGGGCGAGAAGGACGCGCATAGCGTCCGAGTCTCAGTTACGGATCTTGATACCGAGATTCACGGCACCGTTACGGGGCCGGATAACAAGCCGAGTTCGCTGGCCTCGATCTATGTCTTTCCCCAGAATCAGTCACTGTGGCAAGATTTCGGGCCTTTTCCGTTGAGAATTCGGCAGGTCAGGCCTGCAACATCTGGAACCTATCGGGCCGTGGGTCTGCCACCTGCCGATTACTTCGTTGTCGCCAGCATTCGAGATGTTCGGGAGCGGTGGATGGAACCTGAGTTCTTGGCGTTGTTGAGCCGAAATGCAACGCGGGTTAGATTGAGTGCCGGCGACCGGCTTCTGGTTGATCTGAAAGCAGGACGGTAGGTAGAGGGCGCGAGTAGGTCTGTCTCTCAACTGGTAGAGACTCACGGGCATCGGCTGGCGGAACATCATCGAGAAGATGCACATGACGGCGACGCTCACCAAGTGGTACGACGAGCACGGCCGTCACGAGATCTTCGCCGGCGGCAAGACGGTCGCGCTCGAGTCGGCCGATCACAGCCTCAAGCTCGACGCCGAAGCCGTGGCCAAGGGCCGGCAGACGGATCTCGACGACAAGGGCATCGCCAAGAACGCGCGTGAAGAGAAGCTGCGCGCGCGCAAGGCGCAGCAGGAACAGCAGAAGATGGCCGAGCTGTACCGGCAGGTGGTCCTCAAGGAAGCCAAGCCGGAAGTGGCGAGCGGGCTGCAGATTCAGGGGCTCGGGAAGAAGAAGGACACTGAAGTCGTTACCCACTAGGGTTCCGGAGTTCCGGGGTTCCGCCCTTCGACGAGCTCAGGGCGCCCCGAGCTTGTCGAGGCGCGGGGTTCCGGGGTTCTACCTCAACAACCCGCCTCTGCCGAAGGCTTCGGCGAGGCGGGCCAAGCCACGCTGCGGGCCGGCTGAAAATGCTTCAGCCGGCCCGTGGTGTTTTGCAGAATCTGCAACCGCGGCCGGTCGCGAGATCGCCGGGCTTGCCACGATCAGGGTGGTGAGACGCTGCCAAGGGGTGGGTTCTGGGCGTTTGTGCGGCCGCGCGGCGGGCACGGGTTGTGCGCTGCGCGTGGCCATGGCGTCGGGCGAGTATCGCCCGCGCGCGCTACGCGCTCCGGCCGCCGGTGGGGCAGACCCGGCTCGAGGCCGATGGCGGACGGGACGATCGTGCTCGAGCTGCACCGGCGTTGGCGCCACGGGACGACGCACATCATCTTCGAACCGCTCGAACTGCTCGAGCGGCTCGCCGCACTCGTGCCCCAGCCACGGGTGAATCTGATCCTGTATCACGGTGTGCTGGCGCCGCGGGCCGCCTGGCGGCGGGACGTCGTGCCGGCCGTCGACGGGACGGGAGCCGACCAGGCCATGCCGGCGGCCGACCCTCGACCCGCACCGAATCGGACGTGGCCGGACCTGATGCGACGGGGCATTGGGTTCGACGTGCTGGCGTGTCCGCGTTGCCTGGGCCGCTTGCGGCTGGTGGCGTTGATTCAGGCGCCGGCGGTGATCGCGCGCATCTTCCATCACTTGCACCTGCCGGACACACCGCCGACGCCGCAACCGGCGCGCGTCGCTGCGGGCCTTGATGGTCGCCTCGACCGAGCGGATCATCGTCGCGACTCCTTGACCTGCCCAAAGGGCCCCCGATCGGGCGTCAGCGTCTGAGAATGGAGATCATGTCGCCGCAGGGATCCTCTTAATGCGGTCTATCATCAACGTCCAGAACAAGCAGCCGTAAGGAGTCTGGTTCGCGGCTCGGTGATGCGACATCACGATCCGACGTCCGTTGTCCAATTCCAGACGCCGAACATGACGGTGAGCTGCCGGGAATCGTCGCTCCTCTCTACATCAACGGGACGGGTAGCCGGTTCGAGACCGCGGAAAGCAAGCTCGCTGTCACCGGCCGGGAGCAAGAACGGACCGATCGAATAGGCGCGGCGGTCGGGCACGACGTTGAGCTGTATCGAGACGTCCGCCAGTCGTACGTCCAGTGTTCGCGTGTGCTCGAACGCGTTGAGCTCCACGCGCAGTGTCGCGTGGACCGGCCTGCCGGTGAGATTCCGCACCCGCCACAATCCCTTCTGTCCCATCCACCGCCTGAGCTCGGGCTCCCGCTCCCATGGGTAGAACCCCTCGACGTCGCGTGTCACCACCGGCACTCCCGACGGCACGCGGTACACCCGGGAATCCGGATAGCTGCGCACCAACGTGAAGCCATGCGCCGCGTCTACGCCAGAGGTGTCGCGATCGTGAACCGTTCGGACGATCAGGTGCGTGAATCCTTTGGCCATCATGCTCTCCACGAGGAGCGGATCGCCACAATCCTCGAACGGCGGCCACAAGAACTCGATCGCATGCGATCCAAGAAGCCATGGCACGGACTGATCGGCGAGGGAGAATCGCGTGCAGTCGAGCGCGCGCACCGTCTCGCCCTGCTCGGTCAACCAGCGGTGGGCCTGGGTAGGGAGTACGTCCCGCGCTCGCCAGGGGATGGGAGCAAACTCCATGACCGTCATCGCGAGCAGACAGACCGTCGCCGCGAGGGCGATGCGGCGCGTTGTGACGGACCGCGATTGCGACCTCGTCAGCAGGTCGTCCACGGCAACGCCGGCGGCAATCGCGACCGCGAGCGCCACGACGATGCCCAAGCGCGCGTAGCCGCGAAACATCGGAAGAAGTTCCTGGAGGGATGCTCTGAGAGCCGTGCCGAACTGTCCATTGAGATCAACTCCGGGCATCAAGGAGAGCACAAACGCCCAGGCACCGATGACGGCGAACATGAGCACCGTGCGTTTGGCAGCGCGGCTGTTGCGATTTTGCACGGATCGCCACAACCCCAAGACCGCCAAGCCGAGCAACCCAACCCCCAGCGATAACTGCTGCTCGAGGAGACCCACGTTGACGCCCTTCGCGTCCCAGATGCGTCGGCTGAGCGGACCCACGACGATGTGGTCGACAGGTGGAAGGATGTACGCCTCCCATTTCGCGCTGTACAACACGAGAGCCTCGGGCGGATTCCGCGGCTGCCATGCCTCAGTGAGGAGCGAAGGGTGTGCGATCCGAAGCACCGTGTACGTCGACAGGCAGAGCGCGGTCAGCAGAAGCGAGGGCGCGGCGAGACCCCACCATGTGCGCCGCTCGCGCGGCATCACACACCAGTACGCGACCATAGCTGCCGGTGTGACGAGCGCACCGATGAGCGCGCCGTAGTAGTTCGACAGCACCAGCGCGGCGACCGCCGCCACCAGCCATGCCAGCCGCGGTAGCGATGGACGATCGACCGCCGCGAACAGCGCGAGGAGATACAACGGAATCCATTGCACCTGCGCGATGTGCGGATGATAGGCGGCGTGCGCCACATGGACGGGAGCAAACGCGAAGGCGAGAGCGGCGACGAGCGACGAGCGGTGGACGCCTGTCAGAAATCGCGCCAGCGCATAGGTCGCCGCGGCGGCCGCCGGGAAGGTGACGAGGACGATGAGGTTGTACGCCGCGACGGGACCGATGCCCTTGGCGAGCCATGCGCCCAGGTCGTCGACCAGCGGTTGTCGTGTGATTCCACTTGCGCCACCCTGGGCGAACTGCTGCATGACTACGAAGGGGTCGTAGTGCCGCCCGACCGTCTCGACTCCGAAGATGAACGTTTGGGGGTTGAGGAGGACAGGCAGCGCGATGATCACAGTGAGGATCGTGCTGAGGGCAAGAATGTTTCCAATCCCGCGACGTGTCGAAGGCGGGGTCATCGCTTCTCCACGACTAGCCGAGCCCACACGACGCGGCCGTGATCTGCTAGACTTTGCAGGCGCCCCTTCAGCTTCCCACGCCCCACGATTCCTGGTGAAGGAAAACTCGTGGAAGGATAGACCATAGACCAACTCGTTGTTCCAGGCCAGATGGCGGCGGACGATAGGGACTGTCGTGATTGCCGTTTCTGCATAGTCCACGTTGACGTCGGTCCTCAATACTTCCTCGTATGATGACGCCCGGGCTTCAGAAGCGGGGCACTTCGGACGACCTCTTTGGGCGTGCTGCACGATCAACGTTCGGTTCAGGACGCTTCCTCGGGACGGCGCTCCTCTTGGAAGTGATCTTTTTCGCGCTTCTCAGGCAGGCCTGGGTGGAACAGCACATGCTCGGACCGCTCGCCAGGGCTCAAGAGACCATCGCCCATTGGTATGGCGCTCCGGAGCGAGCGTCAATCGCGGTGACCGCCGACTGCAGCGGCGCAGACGTCATGGCGCTCTGCCTCGGTGTGCTGCTCGCGTATCCCGTCTCCTGGCGCCGCCGCCTGGGCGGGATGGCCGGCGCTCTGGCCATCATCCCGACGCTCAACACATTCCGCATCGTCACGCTGCTCTTTGCCTCCTCATCTCGGTCGATCCAGCAGCTCCATATCGCCGTCTGGCCGATCGTCATTGTGTTCGCGCTCGCGTTGTACGTGTCCTGGTGGATGCGGGCCGCCGATCGGCATGGCGCATCATCGAGATGGCGCACCTCGCGATTCGCCGCCGTAGCGTCATGCCTGCTCGTGTTGTTCGCCGCCACCGTTCCATGGACGATGACGAGCCCGACCGTGGCCCGCGCCGGGGTGTGGACTGTGGCCTCAGGTGCGGCTGTGCTTCAGTCAATTGGCTTGCCCGCTTCGAGTGTCGGCGATGTCATGGCCACACCGCGCGGTTCATTCCAGGTCACCCCAGAGTGCCTCCTCACACCGTTCTTGCCCGTGGCTCTGGCGGCGATCGTGGCGATGCCCTGGTCTCTCCGCCGGCGCATGCTCGCGGTCGCACTCATGCTGCCGTTGTTCTTCGCGCTCGGGGTCACACGCTTGATCGCGCTCGCCCTGCCGGCCGCGATTGCGACGACGCCGCTCGTCATTGTCCACGGGTTCTATCAGCTCGTCGGTGGGATTGCCTTGATCGGTGTGGCGTCGGCGGCGGCGCGCCACCTGACGCCGTCGACGAGTGGCGGCGCGCTCCGCTGGAGGGCCGGCTGGTCGTTCGCCGCTGGCATTGCCGGCGCGTTCGTGACAGCAGCCGTGGCCGGTAGTGCCTGGACGCGCCTCGTGGTGGCATGCGCGGTCGTTCTGAGCGCGGTGGCGACGCACACATTGACGATGATCCCGCCCGACGCCTTTCAGGGGGCACTTGCCACGCTGCCAACCTACCACCTCGGCTTGCTCGCGGGATTCTGGATCGTCCTCACGAACGCACGCCGACCCGGTCGGGTCCTGATCGCGCTGGGCCTTCTTGCAGCCGGGGACGTCGGGATGCTCGCGCTGATTGGCGCGGCACAGACCCACCTGGGCGTGGCGCCGCATGTCCTCGTCATCCGTGCGTGGGCCATTGGGGTGCCGGCGGCGCTGGCGTGGCTGTTGTTCGTGACGCCCGCCGCGGAAGATGATCCGGCCACCTATCGCCGATTCTGGGATGGCGTTGGTCACGATTTTCCTGTGCTCACAGGCGCCGCCTCGACCGACTACTATTTCCGCAACGAGACGCGGCTCCTCTCCGAGCAGTTGCCGCCGCTCGCAGGCTGCCGACTGCTCAAGTCCGATCTGTGGGACGAGGCGAAGAACACGCGGATTCTCCAGTGGGCCGCCGCCAGGGGCGCGCGCGTCTTTGGCGTCGATGTGTCGCCCGCGATTGTCGGACAAGCGCGCGCGGCGTTCGGACAGGCTCCGCTCGGGGCCAGTGTGGCGGATGTTCGCCGGCTGCCGTTCGGCGACGACAGCTTCGATGCGATTTACTCGATGGGTACGATCGAGCACTTTGCCGACTCGGAGGCTGCGCTCGTCGAGATGATCCGCGTCCTGCGACCAGGTGGCCGCCTCGTGCTCGGCGTGCCGAACCGGCACGACCCGTTCGGCCGGCCGCTGCTCGTGGCCGCCCTGTCCCGCTTCGGTTTGTATGCGTATGGGTTCGAGAAGTCGGTACCTCCCGTCGCCAGCTACGAGAGATGCTTCAACGGTCGGGGGTCGAGGTGGTCGCCGAGACCGGCATCCTTTTCATGCCAGGGTGGCTGCGCATGCTCGATCTGGCATTACACTCTTGGTGTCGTCCCCTGACATGGCTGACAAGGCCGGCGGTCGCAGGTTGTGCCTGGCTCGATCGCCATGTGCCGCTCGTCCGGCGACACGGCTATCTGTTGGCCTCGGTCGGTATCAAGCCCGAGCGGAGGATCCATGACGGGCGATGATCGAGCGATCACTGGATCCGGTGTCGAATACGTCGTCGACCTCTACGGATGCGATCCGGATCTTCTGCGGTCGCGTGACCGCCTGAATACAATCATCACGCGCCTCATCCGCGAGGTCGGGGTGCGCCCGATTCTGGACCCACTGTGGCAGGTGTTCCCAGCACCCGGCGGCATCACCGGTCTGTGGCTGCTCGCTGAATCACACCTGGCGGTGCACACCTATCCGGAAACACAGTTCGCCGCCATCAGTCTGTATTGCTGTGGATCGCCGCGCGCCTGGGCGTGGGAAAGCCAGCTGCGCGCGTGGTTTGAGGCAGACCATGTAGATGTCCGGACCCTCGACCGCGGAAGGCGCCTTCCGTCCGCGCGAACCGTCGCCACCCGACGTGCGGCAACGTGTCACGGTGAGACCGACTAGATAGGAGAGCACGAGCCATGGGGACGTTTGTGAAGACTCTACGGATGACGGTCTCGGTGTTCTTGCTCATCCTGGCCTCGGTCGCTCCCAGCTCAGCGCAGGCCACCGTTTTCGTCAATGGGAACACGACGTTCACCGTGACCTGGGAGGGCGTGAAACCAGGCGCCACGCTCTTAGCCACGGCCACGTTCACCGTCAGCAACTGGACGGGCACGTCATTCGTGATGACGGTCACCAACGTCAGGAACACGATGCCGACAAGCCCCGATATCAACGCCCGGCTTACGGCGTTTGGATTCGGTCTGATCCCGGACGGCACCTTCAGCGCTCTGGTCAATGGAACCGTCTACCAATGGGCGTTCACGAACTTCCCCGCGTTCCAACGCGTCGACGTGTGTCTGGCGAGCGGCGGCGGCTGCGCCGGTGGAGGGAATGGCGGTCTCAATCAGGGTGAAAGCACGAACGAAACCTACGCTGTCACGATCACTGGCACCTTCACGAACGGGGTCACGATCACGCCGATTCCCGCGAAATTTCAAACCGCTCTCGGGTCCCTGGAGACCGATGGGGTCGTCATCGACCCGCCGCCGTCGGGGGCGAGCGACCTCACCATTATGAAGACGCACAGCCCGAGCGTCGCCATTCCCGGGCAGACAATCACGTACACCGTGACGGTCTCAAACGTCGGGAGCTCGCCGTCGAGCGGCATGGTGACCGTGACCGAGACGCCGCCGCCGGGCCTGGCGATTACGGCGCTCTCTGGCAGCGGCTGGACCTGCGCAGTCGCAACAGGGACCTGCACTCGAAGCGACGCGCTCGCCCCGGGAGCGAGCTACTTACCGATCACGGTGACGACGAGTGTCGGCGCCGGTGCGGCGCCCGGGCCGGTGACGAACACCGCCGTCGTTTCAGGCGGCGGCGACTCGAACTCGACCAATAACACGGCTACAGACCCGACGATCATCGCCGCGCCGGCTCCAGGGATGGACCTGACCATCAGGAAGACGCACAGCCCGTCGACCGTCGTACCAGGACAGACCTTCACGTACTTCATTACCGTGTTGAACGTGGGGAGCGGACCGTCGAGCGGCCCGGTGACCGTAACCGAGACGCCGGCGGCGGGACTGACGGTGACGGCGCTTTCCGGCGCCGGCTGGACCTGCACAGTCGCCACACTGACTTGCACTCGAAGCGACGCGCTCGCCCCGGCGGCGAGCTATCCGGATATCACGGTGACGACGAGTGTCGGTGCAGGTGTGGCGCCTGGCACGGTGACGAACACCGCGGTCGTATCAGGCGGCGGCGACCCGAACAACGCCAACAACACGGTGACAGATCCAACGGTCATCACTTCTCCGGTATTAGGAGCCGACCTCGCGCTTACAAAGCTCCAGACCGGGGGCATCGTCATGGCGGGGCAACCGATCACGTTCACCATCAGGGTGACGAACGTCGGCAACGGGCCGACGAGCGGCACCGTCACCGTGACGGAAGCGCCGCCGACGGGCCTGACCATTACCTCGCTCGTTGGCTCCGGCTGGACCTGCGTCGTCGCCACGCGGACGTGCCTTCGCGCTGATGCGCTCGCTCCGACGGCGAGTTACCCCGACATCACGGTGACGGCAGTTGTCGCACCCGGGGCGGGGGGCACGATCGCGAACGGCGCGGTGGTATCAGGCGGCGGGGATTCAAACCCTGACAACAGCACGGCTGTAAGTCCGATCGAAATCGGTCCACTCCCAGTCCCGGTCTTGCCTGTATCGTTCGTGATTGGCTTGATGATTGCACTGCTCGCGATCGCGCTTGCCGCCTTGCGTGCACGTCGTTTGGGGTCGGGAAGGAATCCCGCTTAGCGTGGAGGCGCTCCGCAGCGACTACACGACGCGCCGCCGCTGTTCCCTGAACGCCTGCGGTGTGACGTCATGCCATCGCTTGAAGGCGCGATGGAAGGCGGCGGGCTCGGAGTAGCCGAGCAGGTACGCAATTTCATCAATGGACAGCGCCGTGCTGGCGATGTATCGCTCGGCGCTGTCGCGACGCACCCCGTCGAGCAGCTCCTGATACGACAGCCCGGCGGACGCGAGGCGGCGCTGCTGCGTGCGCACAGTAATCAGAGACGGCTGGCGATGAGCGATTTCGCGGTGATGTCCTTCAGCGGCACGGCCGATGCCGACGGCCGTGGCGCCGAGCGCCAGCGCCTTGAACACGCCGGTGCCGCGCCGCACGCCGCCGTCGAAGAGCACGGGCACGCGACCGCCCGCTCCTTACACCACTTCTGGCAGCGCGTCGATCGTGAGACGGCCCGCGATCGGGCGTCAGCGTCTGAGAATGGAGGTCATGTCGCCGCAGGGATCCTCTTAATGCGGTCTATCATCGACGTCGGGAGGTGGCTCGCAGCGGGTGCTGCGTTCGGGTGCGCGCTGGCGTGGGTCGCGACGCGTTCGCTCCAGTCTCAACTCCACGGGCTGAGGCCGACACTTAGCGCCACCCGTGTTGATCCCGCCGTCGCCTTGCGGTCGGATTAACGGGCCGGTTTCGGCCAGCGCCTCGGCCATGAGCCGTTCGTGCGCTGGATCGCAAGCGCCGAGCGGGGCCTGCTCCGTGATCAATCTGTGATCAAAGTTCACGCTGAACACCGGGCAACACCGCCATCCGACACGGCGGCCCTCGACTGTGGTCAGTCCGTCGGGGCTGGCGCCTGCGGCCGCTCGATCACGGAGCGAGTGCTGACGTCCACTGCGTAGCTGCGACCGCGTTCGAACTTGTCCGTTGCAACGATGAGGGCCCCAAGGTTGCCGGACGGCGTTGTCTCGAGCGATGTCACGGGCGCCTGCAGAGTCTTTCGGGACTCACGCTCGATGTCCTCCTCGCGCGGCGGCCGGGCCGCCCCCAGGGTGACGAAACGGTGCACGGAGACGATCTGCCCCGTGTCTTGAGCGTAGAGGACACAAACGACGTCGTGTGTCACATCATCGTTGATGGGTTTGCTGCTCATTTACGGCCACCCGAATACGTGAAGAAGCCCTTCAGCCTCGACGCCGGCTGTCGTGTTGATGCTAAAGGTGACGCCTACGGCGTTGTCCTCGAAGCGCATTGGAACCGTGCTCGATGACGGTTTCACAACGGTCGCTCCGGAAGCCGGATCCCGCACGGTCACAGAGCGCACCCACGCCACTGCCTGAACGCCAGATCTGGCTCGTCTCGTGTCGAGCTGGTGCAGCGAGGCGTCAGCCAGGATGAGGCGAGGCGGCTCCCAGTTCGCGCTCACGGATGCGAACTCTCCGAATATGAACCCCGCCCACATGCCAGTCATCAGATCCTCCTGTCGACGATCGCGAGTACACTCCGCATCACGACGACGACTCTATTCCCGAGACCAGTGAGCGACTGTACCGTATTGAACAGCCGCTGACTGCCGAGTGCAACACGCTCGTGCTGAGGAGAACCTCTGATGACAAGCAGGAATATTGGTACTCGATACGGTTTGTCCGCGCTGGCAGGGGTCGTGCTCCTCATGTGGGCCGGCGGCTGTGCAGCGCCGTCTCCATCTCCATCCAGTGCGGTGCAGGTCTTCACGGGAAGTACGCCCGGCGCATCGCCGATGCCGTTCCCCAGCGGGACCACACTCGCCCCGACACCGAATCCGTGCGACCAAAGAGTCCTTCGCAGCGTGACATTCACAAAGAAGTCGAGCACGACGCGCCTGCGAATTACCTACAAGGACACAGCTGCCGTAGTTGCGAACAACGGTGGCACCGCTATTGTCGTCGGGCGAATCGACAATGTCGCGATTGCGAATCCAACGGGGTTGCGAATGCTGTTTGGCCTGCTGCCCGTCGGGACCAATTTCTTTTCGTACTACGCGGGGTTCATGCTGGTTGGCTACGCCGACGGTGTGGCCCAGGGCAGCCACACGCTGTCGTTCATCTATGACAACAAGGCAGGCCCGCTCGGCGCCACGTTCATGTGTTTCGTCGACAGCGACCCGTTCCTGCTCGAAATCGAAGAGATCGTCTGAGCGCCCGTTCTCAAGTGGTGCTGCCACCAGCAGGGACCTTGCAGCCCGCGCTCCGATCGGCTTGCCCAGCGCTGCCGCCGTTCGCCGGCTGCAGATGTTGGTTGTCTGGGGACACAACCCGACGAATTGACGCGGTCGTCCTACAATGCGGGCCCACGGCGAGCCGAAGACGACGCAGATCGGCATGATCGGGATCCAGTGGCTGGGCCTGAACGTCGGCAAAGCGATCAACATCACCAAGTTCAACCTGGATGGACCGCACGCGGGTCTGGCCTACGCGCACACGGGCAAGGGCGGCTATCACGCGTGGATCTCGCCCGATCGGCTCGCGGTGTTTGTCCTTGGCGCGCAGGCGTCAGATCCGAGCACCCTGCAGCCCGTCGACCTTCGCACGGGCGCCGCGGAGATCATCGAGTCGAGCGTCGGTCGATCACTGACCATGCGGCCAGGGAAAGGCACGCTCGTCTATGTGCACAAGCCTCGCGGCGCGACGTCGTGGGAGATCAAGGAACTGAATCCGGACACTCGCAAGATTCTTCCGCTCACGGACACCGTCGAAGGCAGCGAGGATTTCCGCGATCGGGCGTCAGCGTCTGAGAAGAGGCGTTCTGTCGACCTGGGACAGGCCACCAATATGTCCTCCCGTCGACTGTCAACGGGAGGGCATACAATGCCAGCTCTCGCAGGCGTCTGACGAATGCCTCTGGCTCCCGGGACTCGACTCGGCCCGTACGAAATTGTCGCGGCAATTGGCGCCGGCGGCATGGGCGAGGTGTACTCCGCCCGGGATCGTCGGCTCGACCGCGCCGTCGCCATCAAGACGCTGACCGCCAGCATCGCCGACTCGCCGGACGCACGCCAGCGCTTCGAGCGGGAAGCGAAGGCGATCTCGCGGCTGTCGCATCCGCACATCTGCGCCCTCTACGACGTCGGTCACGAAGGCGACGTCGAGTACCTCGTCATGGAGCTGCTCGAAGGCGAGACGCTGGCGCGGCGTCTCACGAAGGGGCCGTTGCCCATGACGCAGGTGCTGCGCTACGGCGGCGAGATCGCCGACGCTCTGGCCGCCGCGCATCGGCAGGGCATCGTGCACCGCGATCTCAAACCTGGCAACGCGCGACATCCGCCTCGAACGGACGGTCCCGGTCAAGACGCTGCCGGCCAACCAAGGAGCCACCCCATGGCATCTCTCATCGATCCCGACCGTCTACGCGTTCAAGAACGGCCCGCGATCGGCGAGAGCGTGCCCACGCTCGACGTGATCACGAACTGGAAGGGCGGATCCTAGAAACCGGCGCGTCGCGGCGCTCAAGCGCCAGCAGACTGCTTGGCAGCGTCTGTTCGGCGTCAGCGCAACCGACTTCGTCTCTTTCGCGCGGGCGCTGGCGATCGTCCTCGGCGGCGTGGCTGTCGCCACCATCCTGCCCGCCTGGCGCGTGGCGCGGACGGATCCGCTGCGTGCGCTGCGGCATCAATCGGTCCGCGCGGCCATTCGTTCCGTCGCTCGTCGGCTGGATCATTCTGCCCAGTGGCACTTCGGCCGTTCAGTACAGTCGGCCCAGGCCCGTTCTGAGCGGCACCGGCACATTGGGCTGCTGGCCCATCTTCGTCAGAAAATTGCGGTCGTCAGCCACGGTCAACGGATCCAGTTCGATCGGCTTCAGGATGGTCGAGAGTGGCGGCGCGGCCCTTGCTGGCACACGCGGGGCGCGATCGGGGCCGGTGTGGTCGCGCGGGCCGTTGAACGGCAACCGCGCACCGAATTCGATGCCGGTCGGAGTGAATCTCATCAAGCGCGAGGGTCCAAACCGGAGCGACCCGGGCGTCGAGAATGCGTTTCGCTGCGCGCGGCGGGAGGGGCTTCTCCGTCTCCCTGGCCAGCCGGACGATGTCCTGGAGCGCCGCTTTGAGTCTCGACGTGGCAGCGCTCAGCGACACCTGGGCCACATCCGGGTCCGCGGTGGCCTGCGCCAGGAACAGCCGGCGCGTCTGCCCGCCGACCGAGACCGTCTGGTCGCTGGGTGCCAGGCGCTGCATCAACTGAGGGATGCCGTAGCGGGCAATGCCATTGATCATGACCAGGCGGAGGTCCGTCTCCCGCGCTCGGATGAGCGTCTCGTAAGGATCCGCCGCCGTGCCGTCGATCACGACGAGGTCGGCGCGTTTTCCGGCTTCGATCGTCCCCAGCACCCTCTCCCACTTGAGGATGCGTGCCGCGTCGCGCGTGGCCATGCCGACAATGTCCCGAGCCGAGAACAAGCCGTTGAGCGACTGCTGGCTGTGCAGCCAGGCCACCTTCAGTTCGCCGAGAAGATTCTTGCTTCCCGTGGGCGACCAGTCGCTGCCGAGACCAATCGTGACGCCGGCGCTCCGGGCGGCGTCCACACGGGCCGTGCCCCCGTACAAGAGCAGGTTGCTGAGCGGCGACCAGATCATCGAGCTGCTGTGACTGGCGAGCACGTCGAAGTCTTCCGGCAACAGTCCGGCAGCGTGGATCCCGGTGAACACTTTGTTGAGCGCCCATTCGCCGCGAGCCACCTCGAGGGCGAGGAAGTGCTTCCGGGCCGCGGAGAGCGGCTGCGCCGGATCGGTGACGCCTTCACTCAGATGGAGCAGAAAGCAGCTCCGTCCTTCTCGAGGCGTGCGAGAAAACTGGCGGCGTCTCCTTGGCCTCGAGGTCCGGGATGCGACCCTGAGCTTCCGGCAGTTCGGGATCATCGGTCTGCTCGACATTGCGAACGATGCCGCGATAGAAGCGCTGAATGCCGGCGTTGCTCGGCGAGCTTCACGCCCTGGCTGGTCGTGACGCCGCCGAGCAGGCACTTGCACTCGACGTAGCGGATCAAGGGCGCAGGAGCGGGAACCGGCCCTGCGCGTCCTGATACCGTCCAAGGACGGTCATCGGACCGCTGACGAGCGGGCGGTAGTCCTTATGGTTGGGCCACTGTCCCCGATCGGTAAAGCGCTTGGGCACCGGCGACCACGCCGGAAGCGCGTTGTAACTGAGATGATTGTGCAGTTCGATCAGCCCCGGGAATATCGTCCCGCCGGTGTCAACCACCGAGACCCCGTCAAACCCGGGCGGGGCGGGTTGCGTCCGATCCTGAACCGAGACGATCGCGCCCTTTTCGACGTACACGACCGCATCGGGTCGCACCGCAAACGATTCGCTCATCGTGACGACGCGTCCCGCCAGAGCAAGAGGCGGACCGGCAAGAGGATCAATCGGCTCTGCCGCCTTCCGTGGTGGGGTCGCCCGCCCGGGGGATCCGGTCGACCGGTGGGCCAAGGGAAACCATGTACGCTCGTTGTGCATGAGATCGTCCAATCGTCTCGTGACCGGCTGAGGATACCCGGTATATGCCGCCGCGTTCGTCTTTAGTCAAGGGAGTAGCACCATGGCTGCACCATCGACTGTTACCTCCGCCGGCTACTTCGCCGCTCAGCGCGGCGGAGTGCTCGTCGGGGAAGCCACGCTTCGCATGACGAACGCCACCCAAGGCACGCTCGCGCTCGGCGGCGGGGAGTGGGCGGTGACGGGTGATCCGTCCACGGAGAAACTTCGGGGCACTGCGCCCGGATCGGTTCTCGAGCTAAAGATCGTCACGCGGAGCCTCTTGAAGGGCACCGTGGATGGCGCCACTCTGGAGTTGGCGCGCGTGGTGTTGCGGCCGATTCCGCCTGCTGAGACGGCGCAGTCGGACCCTGGACCGACGGGCGTCGTCAAGGCGGTGATGGACGCGACGCCCGACTACAAGGCTCAAGTGGGCGATTCCACGACGTTCTGGTACGCCTTCGGCCCCGTGCTCTATCGCGGGCGACTGGACGGCAGCGCGCGTGTGCTCTGCATAGCGTCCGATCCGGGACCGTCCGAGTGCCTGCCGTTCGTTCGGCGCACGCTCATCGGGGACTCCGGCCAGAAAACGCAGGGCTTCCTTGCGAAGCTCGGACTCACCCGCTCGTATGTGCTGGTGAACGCGTTCGCGGTCGCATTGCGCCCAAGCCAGAAGACCAAGGGCCTCAAGCTGCTGCGGGAGAATGCAGCCATTGGAGCAGCGCGGCATGCGCTGTACAACGGCCTCCTCGCCGGTGGCGCGTTGCAGGCCATCATCGCGTTCGGCGACGTCGCGCATCTGGCGTACGACCTGTGGTCGGCGTCGAATCCAGCCGTGAAGGCGCTGCCGGTTTTCAAGCTCGCCCACCCGGCCGCCGTGGACCGGACGGGAAGTGGTCAGGATCCGGCGTTGAAGGCCTGGGCCAGTGCGATCACCAGCCTGAGGGCGATCGTGAGCGCCGATTCCGACGGCGACCCGAACGGCCCGAACTTCGGGGCCTACTTCACGGAGGTCGACTACGCGCGGATTCCCAGGTGGGACCTTCCGAAGATCGCGCCCGCCTACGCGGGCGACGACTCGTGGGGCCGCGCGGCCAACCCGCGACACAACAACTGCTGCAAGCGCCCCTCACCGGACGACCAAGTGAGCCTGCTGTTGACGCCGCCGGCTGGCCGGGGACAGTTCCTGCGATATCGATATCAGAACGGAGCGCTCGCGGGGGCGAAAGATAAGAACGGGCACAACGTCGCCGTCGATTCGTCTGGCATCCCTGCATAGCGTCGCGAGCGCGACCCGACTATCAGGCCCCCGATCGGGCGTCAGCCTCCGGGGACAGGCGTTCTGTTGACCTGGAACAGGCCACCAACCTGGACTATCGTCGACAGGCGTCGAACCTATTCGACGGGATAGCCCAGCGCTTTGGCATTTTCGCCCACGCGGGCGTCCCGTGTGACGATGGTCACGAGCGGCGGTGGTTCGCCGAGACGCTCCGCGGTCGCCAGGTGGAGGGCGTCGAGGGTGCGAATCGGTTCGACCGGAAAGGGGCGGCGCACCCGGTCGAGCACGGTCGCTCGGCCTCGGCGTGGGCGTGAAATGCCCGCGCGGCTGAGCGCCGTGCTCGCGGCCGGGTTCGGCGCCCTGGGCATGCTGCTCGCCGCGATTGGCGTGTATGGCGTGATGGCGTTCACGGTGAACCAGCGGACTCGCGAGATCGGCATCCGGCTGGCTCTCGGGGCCAAACCCCGCGCGATCCTGCGCATGATCCTGATGCGTGCCTTCGTCGTGGCGACAGCGGCGGCGCTGGCCAGCGCCATTCCGGCGGCGCGCGCGCTGCGCGTCGACCCCGCGAGGACACTGCGCGCAGAATAGCGGAACCGTCCCCCTGGCCGGGTCGATGAGGGCCGCCAACTTTACGCAGATTGTCCGGACCGGCGGCGTCGCGCTCCTCGCGACCTCCGTCGCCACAGCCGCCGAACCGCCGCGTCGCCTCGGCGACCTCGGTCCGCATGGCCTCGATCGCGCCGCCGCGCCCCGAGATGCTGGGCGATCCGGGCCTGACGTTCGACGCGGAGTCGTCTTAGCGCGCGAGGTGTTATCCTTCGCTTCCCCAATGCCGTTCGCGGCAGGCCAGCGTGTCGGCGTGTATGAGATCGTCGGTTCGCTCGGAGCCGGCGGCATGGGGGAGGTCTACCGAGCGCGCGACACTCGCCTCGGCCGGCTCGTCGCGATCAAGTTCGTCTCGGAGGAGTTCGCGTCGGACCGCTCGTCCGCGGACCGTCTCGAGCGCGAGGCCAAACTCACCTCCCTGCTCAACCACCCGAACATCGTCACGGTCCATGACGTCGGGGAATTGGAAGGCCGGCCGTTCATCGTCATGGAGTTCGTCGCAGGGCAGTCGCTCCATGCCGCGCTGCTGCAGGGACGGTTCAAGCCCACCCGCGTGATCGACATCGCGGGTCAGGTAGCCGAGGGCCTGGCGGCCGCCCACGCGGCGGGCGTCGTGCACCGCGATTTGAAGCCGCGCAACATCATGCTCACCGAGGACGGCCGCGCGAAGATCGTGGACTTCGGCATCGGCAAGACGAATCAACCGGTGCCAGGCGCCGAGGATCCCACCGTCGAGGCCGGCTCGAGCGACACGCTCAAGGCCGCGGGCACGCCTGGATACATGTCGCCCGAACAGGCCGCCGGCCGCTCGATCGACTTCCGCACCGATCAGTTCGCGCTGGGCGCGATCATGTACGAAATGATCACGGGCCGGCGCGCCTTCAAGCGGGACTCCGCCGCGCAGACCATGGCCGCCATCATCGAGGCCGAGCCCGCGTCGATCGCCACGCTCTCGCCCGAGACGCCGGATGGACTCCTGACGGTCGTCGAGCGATGTTTGGCAAAAGACCCGGCGCATCGCTACGCGTCGACCCAAGACCTCGCGCGAGATCTGCGCGATCTCCGCGGCACGTCGCCAGGATCGCGCACGTCGCGCGCCGCGCTGTCCCGCCGGACGTCGCGGAGTCGATGGGCCTGGGCTGCCGCCGCCGGCGCGCTCATCCTGGCTGTCGCGGTCGCGCTGCCGCTGTGGAATCGCACGAACGCGCCGCTGGCGCAGGCGCGCGCGCTGCTCGACCGGTACGACAAGCCGGCGAACGTCGATCGCGCGATTGCGCTCCTCTCCTCGATCTCGCCGGACGGCCGCGATCCCGTGGCGTCCACGCTTCTGGCCGAGGCGTACTGGCGCAAGTTCGAATCCGACACGAAGGACGCGACCCTGGCCGATCGCGCCGGCGCAGAGGCGGGCCTGGCGCTTGCGAGCAATCAATCGTACGCGCCCGCTCACGTCGTCCTGGCCATGATCAACTACGGTCAGGGCCGCTACGACGGCGCGCTCGGCGAGGCGCAGCGGGCGGTCTCACTCGACGCCAAGAACGGCCGCGCGTGGCGGGAGCTCGGCCGTGTGCACTTTCGGCTCGGCCGGCGCGATGAAGCCGAAAAGGAGTTCCGCACCGCGGCCCGCCTCGCCCCGGACGACTGGACGATCCACAATAGCCTCGGGTCCTTGTACCTCAATCTCAACCGGTTCGACGACGCCGTGAGCGAGTTCGAGCGCATGCAGGCTCTCGCGCCGGACAACACGAGGGCCTACAACAACCTCGGCACGGCCTATTTCAATCAAGACCGCTTCGACAAGGCGATCGAGATGTACGAACGATCGTTGTCGCTCGACAGAAACCCGACGGCCTACTCCAATCTCGGCACCGCGCTGTATCAGCAGGGCCAATATGCCGACGCCGCGCGCTCCTTCGAAGGCGCGGTGGCCTTGCCCGACGCCACTTTCGTGCACTGGTTCAATCTCGGCGCGGCATGCTACTGGGCGCCGGACATGCGTGGGCGCGCGAAGGAGGCCTACGAACGGGCCGTCGCGCTCGGCGAGGAGGCCCGATCGGCGGCGCCCAAGGTGGACGCGTCGTTCTTGACAGAGCTTGCCTCGGGCTACGCGGTGTTGGCGCTGCTGACTCCCGGCCCGGCGGCCGAGGTGCCTCGGCAGCGCGCGCGCAAGATCCTCGAGATCGTCGAACAGCAGCAACCTCGCGACGCCAGCCTGCTCTCGACCCTGGCCACAACCTACGAGGAATTGGGAGACCGCCAGAAAGCACTCGATACGCTTGGGCAGGCAATACAAGCAGGGTACTCAATCAAGAAGATCGAGCGCTCGCCGTGGCTCAAGGAGCTGCGGAAGGACGAGCGGTACGCGCGCTTGAAGAAGTGACGGACAAGGAGCGACGGTGATGGCAAAAGTCAAAGCGTACGTCTACAAGGTTCCGGGGCTCATCGACGAGTACAAGGTCTATCCACCAGTCGTGATCCTCAACAAGGGCGACAAATTTCAGCTCGTCAACACGGTCGACGACCACGACGCGGAGTTGAGTGTTCCATCTGGCGTGTTCGAGGACGGCCCGGTGGACAAGGAGAAGATCCACAAGAGGTCCGCGTCCAAGGAACAGACGGCCAAGGACACGATCATCGGCGTCCAGTACAAGGTCAAGATCGACGGCAAGGATGCCACCGCGCACTCCGATCCGGTGATCATCATCGATCCGTAGGTCGTTGTGGAAGTACGGCGCGCGCGGCTCGGCTGAAACACTGGAAGACGTCGTGGACTTCTACAACGAGGCAGCCTTGGTAGCATTTCTGCGCGCGCTGTGAAGGGCGTTCCGTGGTCTACCAGTTGCTCGCGGATCTCGTCGTCGCCCTGCACCTCGCCTTCATCCTGTTCACCGGTGTCGGCGGGCTCCTGACCCTGCGGTGGCGTTGGTTTCCCTGGGTCCACCTGCCGGCCGCTGTCTGGGGCGGGTTCGTCGAGGTCACGGGCCGGATCTGTCCGTTGACGCCCCTCGAGAACTGGCTGCGCCGCGCCGGGGGAGGGTCGACCTACGAAGGCGATTTCGTCGGGCACGTCCTCGGAGCGATCGTCTATCCACCGAGCCTCACGCGGGAGGTTCAGCTCGCCCTGGCGGCGGTGCTGATCCTCGTCAACGCCGTGATCTATCTGGTCGTCTGGCGCCGCCGGGGAAGTGCTGCCGAACGCATGTAGGTTCGGCCATGCGCGCTACCGGCGATGACTTCACAATACAAAGTCATCGCCTCTGGCCGCCAGATTGGACGCGCTGCCTACTGTTCACGCAGCGCGGTGTACGGATCGATTCGCGCGGCCCGTCGGGCGGGCAGATAGCAGGCGACCGTACCGGCCCCGAGCAGCGCCAGCGGCACGGCCGCGGCGATCCACGGGTCGAAAGCCGGCACGAGCCGCTGGAACATCGGACGCATCGCGAGCCGCGCGATGGCGCCGAACGCAAGTCCCACGAGAATGCCGCCGGCGACGGGCCGCAGCCCGTCGCGCAGGATCATGCCGAGGATCCGCTCGCGCGTGGCGCCAAGCGCCATCCGGACGCCTACTTCGCGCGTGCGGCGCGCCACCAGGTGTGAGAGCACGCCGACGAGTCCGACGAGCGCCAGGACGAGCGCGAAGATCCCGAGCGCGCTGCTCACGACGGACACCACGGTCAAGAACGTATCGGTGATGCCGGCCATCCGCTCGCCGGTGTCGACCTGCGTCACCGCGACCTCCGGATCAATCGACGCGATCGCCTTCCTGAGCGGTCCGATGAGCGCCGCTGGATCGTCCGCCGCGCGCGCGAGCAGCAGCAGGTTGCCTTGGTACTGCTGCCCAAGCGGCACGTAGACGGTACCGCTCGACCGCACGCCCATGGCACCCGAATCGGTGTCGCTGGCGACGCCGACGACCGTGAGCTGAAGGAAGGGATGGTCCGCCGACTCGCCGGCCCATCGCCGCCGCTGCACCCGCACGAGCTGGCCGACGACTTCGGTCCGCCCAAAGAGTCGACGCGCCGTCTGCTCGCTGATGACGGCGACCGGCTCGGCCCCCTCGACGTCGCCGTCGGTAAACCCGCGTCCGTGGACGATCGTGACTCCCAGCGTCCGAAAAACGTCCGGTGTGGCGGCGAGGTCGCACCGAAGAAACCACCAGGCCCCTCCGGCCCGATGCGGCAGCCCGGGTTGCTGAGGATGCCGAACGCCAGTCCGGACGACGCTGCGACGGCTTTCACGTCCGGCCGGCGTCCCATCAGCCCCAGCGCGGCGTTGACGATCTCCAACTCGCGCGCGGGCTCGTAACGCTGGCTGGCAAAGTCGACCTGGGCGGCGGCGATGCGGTCCAGCTCCAGGCCCGTCTCTCGCCGGGCTTCGGCACCGAGCTGAGCCAGGTTCAGCGCGGCGACCGAGATGATGAGCAGCGACACGGCGACCTGCGCCGAGACGAGCACGCGTCGTCCGCGCCAGCGCGCCGCTTCATTGTGCGCAGCGCCGCCCGCCAGAGCGGAACGGACGTCGGAGCGGGTGGACTGCAGCGCCGGCGCGAACGCGGCGACGAGCACGGAGACGAGCGTGGCTGCGGCCGCCACGCCAAACGCCGCAGCGTCGAGCCGCGGCACGAGGTGAAGGGGTGTGCCGAAGAGCGACACCTGATCGCCGAGCGCCACCAGCAGCGCGCGAGCCACACCCAGGCCGGCCACGCCACCCACGAACGTCAGGAGCAGCCCTTCGACGCCGACTTCGCGCACCAGCCGCCAGCGCGATGCCCCGAGCGCAAGCCGGACCGAGAGTTCGTGCCGCCGGGTGCCGACGCGCGCCAGCGTGAGATTGGCCACGTTGCTGCAGGCGACGAGCAGCACGAGCCCGACGCCGGTCATCACCATGGCCGCGAGCGACTTCACGAGTTGGTCCGACGCCTCGTTCATGCTGATGTCGCCGGAGCGGCGCACCAGCCACGGACGACTGACCGCATAGGACGCGCGGAAACCGGGCGGCAGGTCGGTGCCGATCGGCTGCTCGCGATCGAGCGCCGCCGCAATCGCGGTGACCTGCGCCTGCGCTTGGTCGATGCTTACGCCGTCCGCCAGCCGGGCGCGAACCTGGACCCAGTGGTGCGAACGGTCACTCGGATCGAGCGTCTTGTTGGAGCCGGCCTGCGGCAGATGAGGGATGGCCGCCATCGGCACCCACACGGCGCTTGGAACGAAACCATTGTTGAAGAGACCGTCGAACGGCGCCTCGGCCACGCCGACGATCTCGAAGGCGGAGCCGTTCAGCTTCATCACCTGGCCCACGGCGTCCGGTGACCGATCGAAGAGCCGCCGCCAGGCGCTGTCGCTGATCACCGCGACCGGGGCGGCCGACGGCGTGTCGTCCGAGGGCTGAATCAGCCGGCCAATTGCCGGGCGGACGCCCAGTACCGTGAAGTACTCACCGCTGACGACCTCGCACCAGTTTGTTTCCGCCTGGTGATTGGTAACAAAGGACCCGCGGAAGTACGACCAGCCGGCGAGATCCCTGAAGACCGCCTGGCTGCCGCGAAGGTCCAGGTAGTCGCCGTACGAGAACGCCGTCATCGGAATGCTGCCGGAGGGATAGTGATTCACGGTCACCAGTTGGTCCATCGTCGTCACACCCGGCGTGGGGCCAAGCATGACGTGCACGATGGAGTAGACTGCCGTCGTGATGCCGATGCCCAGGGCCAGCGTGGCGATTGAGAAGAGCGCGAAGGCGGGCGCGCGTCGCAGGCGCCGGACGGCGTGCGTGAGGTCGCGGCTGACGTGGCGCATGGGCGGCTCCTCGAAGAACCAGACGTGGTGAAAGACGATGCGAGCCACCGCGGCCACGCCGCTCGCGATTCGGGACAGGCGCCGCATCGTCGTCGGCGCCGTACGGAATTCGTACACCGCATCGGCGAGCGCTTCCTCGAGCGCGCGGGCATGCCACTCGCCGAAGGCCCGCCGCAGGCGCATCAGATACGTGCTCCCATGGGCAGGTCGCCGTCGAGCAGGCGGGCGGCGACGAGGGCGCGCAAACCCAGCGCGGTGGGCTCGTATAGCCGGCGGGGCGGGCCTTCGGCGGGGCGCTGGTCGACCCGCGAGCGCACGAAGCCCTTCTTCTCCATCCGGCCGAGCGTGACGTACACACTGCCGCGCTTGAGCCGGCCGCGCGACGCCGCGACGAGATCAAGGCCGTAGGTCGGGCCCCGGGCGGTGAGCAGGTCGAGGATGAGCGCTTCGAGAGGCGGTAGCACTGGGCCAGTCTTATCACATGTAAGACTGGTCTGCCAGGCGGGCCAGGCGGCGCCCCCGTGTTGTGGGACGCAGATGGTGGGCCTCGTCTTTGTCACGCTGCTCGTCTCGATCACATCGAGAGGTGCCATGCCTGCTCAGAAGAGTGACGCGCAGACCTTCCACCTCGCCAAGACCTTCAGTGGAACCGAACCGTGCACAGGCGAGGTGCTCACCGGGTTACTGCACGCCGTGTTCGTCGTTGCAGACGGCTCTCCCGCCGAGGTGACGTTTACGCCGTCTTGCGGCGGTGAGACGTAGGACAGGGCGCCTTCGCGGCTGGGCGGCGTCGGCCGCGAGCGTCACGCCCGCGCGCAGCCGCTCCACCGCCCGATAGCCGTGAGTGCGGCGCGACGCCGCCGATCCGGTCCGCACGATCGGACGCCCGTCCATATTGCTGAGTCCGGGAATCGCCGGAACGACGCCACTACCTCGTACGGCCCGCCGTCGAGCATGGCCGTTCGGCCGACGACGTCTCGTCGGCTGCCGAAGAGCCGCCGCGAGACGCCCTCGCGCAGCACGACCTCCGGCGCGGGCGTCTGGTCAGGGGAGTCCCATGCAATTCCCGATAATCTCCTGATTCGTGCGGGCCGCCGAGCTCACTGCTTGGTGTAGGTGAGCGTCGAGCCGCTCGCCGTGCCCCCGGTGACGATCAGCCGCATCGACGTATCGCCCCGAATGCCGTTGTCGTCCAGATCCACGCCCTGCATCGTGAGTGCCCCGGTGTTGATGCTCACATTGACGCTGCCGAAGCTGTTCACCGTTCCCGTGAGCGGCAGACTTGTGCCTTCCGGGCCCGTGTAGGCGCCCGTGAACGCCCCGCCCCCCGTCAGGGTCAGCGTCCGCGTCTCGATTTGGCCGTTTGACGGGTTCAGAATGGTGTTGATCCAGGTGCCGGTCAGGTCGATGACGACCAGCGTGGCCGTCGCGCTGACCTGGCGCGCGGCGTCCGAAACCGTCAGCGTCGCGGTCTTGCCTCCGATCGCGCTGTAGGTGTGTTCGAAGAAGATGCTCGACCCTGGAATCGATCCCGACGGGCTCGAGCTCGATTGACCATCGCCGAAGTTCATCTCGATCGTCGTGCCCGTGCTTCCGGTGACGTCGAAATGCACCTTCGTGGCACCGGCGATCGCGCTCGCGCTCCGTGTGCTGAGCGAGATCGATCGAATCACCGCGGTGATCGTCGACACCTGGATCGTCGACGTCACGCTGAACGCGCTGTACTTGGCCGTGATCCCCGTGCTGCCAGCCTGGACGGCGGTAACCAGCCCGGCCGGGCTCACGGTCGCGGTCGCCGGCGTGGATGACGACCATTGCGAGGCCGCCGTCCGATCGGCCGTCGAGCCGTCGGACCGATTCTCGATGGCGGAACACTGCGTCGTCTGGCCGACCGCCGTCAGGTACTCTGAGCGGCACAGGAGATTACGAACCCGATCGTCGTCGGGCTGTTTGGTCCACCGCAGCCAGACCCACCGGCCGCCGAGGTAAGGAACAGCAGGCAGACAACGGACGCGCGACGCGCGCGGATCGCAGGAGACATCGGCGCACTCCGGGGGATGCGGCAGGATGATTCCGCGGAAGCGAAGCCCGCGTCAAGCGCAAGCTCTTGTGCCGGCGGCGACCGCGCCCGCGGGTCGATCTGCTGTGCTCTCACAGGGTGCTGGCGCCGCGAACGGCCTGGCGGGCCGACATCCTTCCCGGCGAGGCCGGTCGGTAGGTAATTCTTTCCGCCCACGTCCTGGCGGGCCGTTCGATGAACCAGTAGAACGCGTACGCCGACGTGACGGCGACAACGAGCGCAAGAAGAGTCAGGACGACTGTTCCCACCTCACCCAACCGCAGACGCTGCCCCAGGTTGATCACACGTCCGGCGACAGGCATATGAATGAGATACAGCGAATAGGAAATTTCGCCGAGAAACAGCAGCGGCGCCGAACGGAGATCGGTGAACGCCACGAGCATCGACGTCCCGGCGCCGACGAGCGCGGGGGCCAGGCCGATCGTCAGGAACGTTCCCACGGTCGCAGAGAAGACGGCGGCCAGATACCAGACTGCGCGCACTCTTCCGAGCCGATAGTAGAACGCCAGAATGCCCAGCGCGAACAGAAACAGCCAGCGAAATACAAGCAGCTGACTGGGCACCACCAGTGCCGCTGCGGAAAAGGCCAACGATGCACCGGCTCGAATCCAAGCCCGCTGATGCGTCAGCACGGGGAAGACGATGCCAAGCAATAGGTAGGTACCGAAACTCCAACGAGAGCGTCCAGTACACCTCGATGATCGAGACATGACCGAAGAACCGGTTCATGTACGCGACGTGACTCAGAATTTGTGCCGATGTGTAGGACGGCGGCTGGCCGCGAAACCCGGGTAATGCCGCCGAAACATAGGTCAGGCTGATCGCCAGGACCATCGAAACCAGATACGGTGGATCGAGCCGGAGTATTCGCTTCAGGACGAATTGGCCGTAGTGGCCAATCTGATACCCGCTTCGGTACAGCGCGTAGGGAACAACGAACCCCGAAATGACGAAGAACGCATCGACTCCCAGCCAGCCCTGACGTCCGGACGCCTTCAGCCACGCTGGCGTTTGCAGCGCGGAGTTGCCATTCGTGACATGAAACCAGACCACGGCGGATGCGGCAAGGCCACGCAAGCAGTCGACGGTCGGAAGGCGAGCCGGCCGAACTTGTGGACACTTGGTATCAATGATCATCGCCGTCAATCGACATCGCTTCGCGCTCCTGGCTCCGCAGCCAGCGGGCGGGCCCCATGTTTATCGTCAGGTGAGCCATGAGCCATGAGCCATGAGCCATGAGCCATGAGACAGAGGCTCACGCGTCGGAGCGTGCGGCCTTCCAGACGCTACGGCTCTCGACGCTACGGCTCTCGATGTGCAGACCTCGAGTTCGCCGACCGCCACGCTGTCTGAAATGCTCGAGCGGCTGAGCGCGGCCGACGACACGGAGGCCGTGTCATGACCGGGCCGCTCTTCGAAGTGCTCGGTCTCACGAAGACCTACCAGTGGGCGAGGTCGACGTGCCTGCGCTGCGCGGCGTCGATCTCTGGCGCTCGCGCGGGCAGGCGCTCTGTGCCGCGGTGGCGAAGCTGACACGACGACCACAATCCGCGTGACATGGCAGGACGCGTTGGGGCTCGATCGGCGGTTCCAGCGCTTCTTGCTTGAACTGGCGCGCGAGACTTGCCAAACTATATTCCGATGAAATATAGTCAGGCGCATGAGAACTGACGCGGCCCTGAACCGCCCGGTGCTGCACGTCCTCTTAGCGCTCGGCGACGAGGTCAAGCATGGCTACGCCATCATGCAGGACATCGCCGTCGAGAGCCGCGGCCGGATTCGTGTGCTGCCCGGCACGCTGTACAGCACGATCAAGAAGATGCTTGCCGAGGGCCTGATCGAGGAAGTCGATGCCCCGGCGGGCGCCGCCTCCGACGACGCCCGCCGCCGTTACTACCGGGTGACCAGACGCGGTCGGCTGGCCGCCGAAGCGGAAACCGAGCGCCTGGCGCTGCTCGTCCGGCTCGGCAGGGCATTCCTGCGCTGAGACGGCATCCAATGCCGGACCGACTGACGCAACTGCTCGCTCGAGTGGCCGGCGCGGCCCTTCGACTCGCGCCGGCGCGCTTTCGCGCGACCTACCAGGCCGAGTTCACGGGCTCGTTCGCGTCGATGCTCGAGGACGAACGCCGCCGCCGCGGCCTGGCTGCGATGCTCGTGCTCTGGATCCGCGGGTTCGTGGACGCGATCGACGCGGCGGGCCGCGAGCGCCGCGTCGACCCCGGCCGCCGGCGGCCTCTTGGCGACCTCAGGGGAGACGTGCGAGCCGGCGTGCGCACTTGGCGCCGCGCGCCTGGATTGTCGCTCACGATCACGCTGACGCTGGCGCTCGGCCTGGGCTTGGCGTCAGCCATCTTCGCCTTCGCCGATGGGTACCTGTTTCGACCGCTGCCGTTTCCGCAGGGCGATCGGCTCTTCTTCGTCCGGGATCCGGACGCGCGTGTGGCCTCGGCGCTCACGACTTCGGAGGTGCTCGCGCTGCGCCAGACGAGCGTCGCCGATCTCGGGTTCGTCGAATGGGGCGGCCAGACGCCGGTGCCCGGCGTCGGCACACTGCAGATAGGCGATCGGCCCGTGCCGGTGTTCATCGAGGGCATCAGCAAGGGATTCGGCCAGGTCATCCAGGTGCCGCTCGCGCTCGGCCGCTTGTTCACCGACGATGACTATCGCGGCATCTCGCCGACGCCTGTGTGGCTCAACTATCGATTCTGGCAGCGCGAATTCGGCGGCGATCCGGACGTGCTCGGGCGCACGTACCCGATTATTGGCGGCGCGCGCGATGGTGCGATTGTCGTCGTCGGCGTCCTGGATCGCCGAGTCACGGCCTTCGATCTCAACAACGAGCCGCCGCAGATGGTGGCCCCGAACATGGATCTGAAGAACCGTGGACCGAATCTGCTTTCGTTCCCGATCGTGCGGCTGCCGGCGGGCATGAGCGTGCCACAGGCGCAGGCTGCGATCGGCGCGGCGCTGCAGGCCGTTGCGCCCGCGGCTCCCGGCAGGACACGCGCCGTCCGGCTGGCGTCGCTCTATGAGTACCAGGTGGAGGGCGGTCGTCCCACCGCGGAGGTGTTCCTCACCGGCGCGATCCTGGTGCTGGCGCTGGTCACGATCAACCTGACCCACCTGCTGCTCGCGCGCGCGGCCGCGCGGACCGCCGAGGTGGCCACGCGCGCGGCGCTCGGCGCGTCGCGCTGGCGAATCGTCCGCACGTTCCTCGTCGAGACGCTACTGCTGGGCGCGCTCGGCATTGCCGGCGGCCTCCTGTTCGGCGCATGGCTTTCGAGCGTCATTGCCGCGACGGTACCCGGCTATCCGAGCGGCGGACGCAATCTGGCGCTCGTGCCGATGGCCTTCGACGCGCGCGTCACCGTTGTGGCGATCGTCGTGGGCGTCATCATCTCATTGTGCGGTGTTGTGTGGCCGGCGTGGCATGCGACCCGCCGCCCGCTTCGAGCGATCACCCGCCGAAGCGCCGCGAGCGGTGGCGAGATCTCGACGCGGGTGTCGCGCGTCATCCTTGCCTCTGAGGTTGCGGTCGCAACCATCATCATGGCCGGGACGATGTTCATGAGCGTCGGCATCTGGCGCTATCTCAACCAACCGTTCGGCTTCGACATCACGGATCGGTTCCGCGTCTATCTCGAGCCGCCGGTCCGCGGCGCCGTCGGACTGGGCGCGAATTGGGGGCCGATCGTTGATGTGGTGCGCGACGCCTCCGGTGTCCGCGCCGCCGGCGTGGCTCGCGATCGATCGACGGGACCGATCGTGGTTGACGAGCAGGAGCTGCCCAGCCGCGACGTCCGCGCCGCCGATGTCGGATACGGCTATTTCGAGGCATGGGGCGCGCTGCCGATTGCCGGCCGGACGTTCACGGGCGACGAAGTCGCCGGCGACGCGCCGGTGGCGGTGGTGGACCAGAAGTTCGCCGCGCATGTCTGGCCGGGCGGGAATCCAATCGGCCGCCGCGTCCGCATCGGGATCGGGAGCGGGCCCCCGCGCGAGGTCATCGGCGTCGTGCGGCACGAACGCCGCCGGCTGTCGGTCGAGACCGCCGGCGTCGTCTATGTGCCGCGGCCGAAGATCGATCAGCGGGAGACGATGATTGTGTGGGCGCCTGGTCTCACGGCTGGTGATCTGGAGCAGAGGCTCGTTGCGCCCGTCGGTGAGGCGGTGCCGGGGTTCAAACCCGTCGTCACGCCAGTCACCTTCGAGAATCTTTTCGTTCGCGACGTCGGTGAGGCGTACTTCCAGCGGCCGGTGGTCATCGTCTTTGGCCTGTTCGCCTTCGTGTTGGCCGGCGTCGGCCTCTTTGGTCTGGTGGCCTACCTCGTCGAGCAGCGGACTCGCGAGTATGCGATCAGAATCGCGCTCGGCGCCCGGGCGACGGCCATCTGGCGGCACGTCGTCGGACAGAGCGTGGCACCGACGGCCGCGGGACTCGTGGCGGGCCTCGGCGGCGCGTGGGCGCTGGAGGGCCTCGCGCGGGCCGGCGTCTTCGGGTGGCAGTCGTCGGGGCCGATGACGGTGGCCGCGGTCAGCATTTTGCTGATCTCCGTCGCGGCCGTTGCCGCGACGATTCCCGCCCGACGCGCTCTTCGCATCGACCCGATTCAGGCGCTGCGGAGCGAATAGCGGGGACTCTACCTTCCTGAATGCGCCGCGAAGCTCGCGGCAAAGTCGTACACGAACTTCTTGAGGACCGGATGGCCGATGAACGTCTCGAATCCGGTACCGCTTCATCTCCGCGTACGCTCGTTCGGCGGTCCAGCCGTCCTTGGTGATGCGGTACACCGCCGTCATCGTGCCGGTCCGGTGCCGCCCTCCCTGGCAGTGAACAAACACGGGCTGATTGGCGGGATCGTTCACGAGCTTCAGGAATTGCTGCACGGCGGCCTCGCTGGGCCGATCCGACGTCGTGAGGGGAATCCGATAGAACTTCATCCCGGCGCGCGCGACCAACCCTGGCTCGTCGCCTCGCCCGTCCTCGGTCAGATCAATCACGGTCTTGACCCCCAGTGTGGCGAGCGCCGGATAGTCGCGGGCGTCAGGCTGCGCCCCGCGGTAGTAGGTCGCGTCGACTTGGCCGAAGTTCTCGATCCGAATCGAAGCGAGCGAAGCTGGCGGCGCAGGTGTCTGGGCAGACGCCGATCCGACAAGGAACAGTACCAGCGCGGCCGCGCCGCCAATACCCACCGTTCGTCTCGCAACATTCATGACGCATCACCTCGTGGGGGGCCCTACCCTTAAGATGTCAGCGCGCGCCAGGCGGTTTCCCCGGCTGCGCTGCGGCGGGTAGTCGAGCCGCGACGCGCCCTCGTCCTCCCGCCGATCTGGGCGGCAGCGCGCCCACGAGGAACTCGAGCCCGAAGGCATCATTTTCCGACGGTCCGCGGAAAGCCATTTGCGAGGGCAGGGCGTTAACGCCGCGGTCCCTCATCCGTCTTTCAGATATGTCGAGTGCGATTCTCGCGCCCGTTCTCGCGACGGGCGTGCTGCTGACATCCGGTGTTACCGACCTCAACCCCCGCCAGCCGGCGGCGACGCTGCCAGCGGATACTCAGAAAATCCCGCTGCCGGCCGGATTCCATCCGACCGCGCTCACCGCCGCCGATTTCACGGGCGATGGAAAGATTGACGCCGCCCTGTGTGGCCAGGCGGGAAGCTTCCTGCTGCTGGCGGGCGACGGCCGCGGCGCGCTGCGGGCCGTGCCTCAACCAGGCGCGGAGGAGCTGTGCGGCGCGCATCCGTCCGGCATCTTCAGTGCCGACCTCGATGGCGACGGGCGCATCGATGTCGTGGTGGCCAATCACGACACCAAGTACGTCACCGTCCTTGGCAACCGGGGCGATGGTCACTTTTCGTCGCGCCGGCTGACCGTGCGCTCGAATCCGCATCCGCACACCGTGGCGGCCGCGGACTTGAATGACGATGGCCGTGTGGACGTGATCACCGACAGCTGGGGCGATCGTGCCCTCCTCTGGCTCCCGGCCAGCGCGGATGGCGGATGGACCTCGCCTGGACTGCCGATCGACGCGGGCCGCGGGCCGTACGTCAACGTCGTCGCGGCGGACTTCGATGGTGATGGCCATGCGGACCTGGCGTTTCCAAATGCCGTGCCGGACTCGCCGTCCGACACCGTGTCGCTCCTCCTTGGCGACGGCCATGGACGGTTCCATCCCGCGCCGCAGTCCCCGATTGCGGCGGGTCCGGCGCCCTTCATGGTGGCGATCGGGGACCTCAATGGCGACGGGCGTCCCGATCTGCTGGTCGCCAACTACTCCGGTCACATCACCGACACGGCGCGCGACGGGCTGACGTGGGTCCGCAACGACGGTGCGGGCCGCCTGACGGCGTTCCCCGACCGCAGCGCTCTCGGTCACGGCAGTTGGCACATCGCCTCTGGCGACCTGAACGGTGACGGCTTCGCCGACGCCGCGTTCATCAACGCCGCGGATGACACCGTCGGCGTCGCGTACGGATCGCGCGCCGGTCTACGGTATGGCGGCACCGTCAACGTGATGTCGTCGCCCCATCGGGTGGCGCTTGCCGATCTTCGAGGAAATGGACACGCCGATCTGCTCGTCACGACCGAAGAGATCGACGAGCTGTACGTCGTGTCGCGTCTACTGCTTCCTGTTCAGCGTGTAGCTGAAATCGGCGTTGCCCGTCAGCAGCCGGCCGCGCTCGTCGAGAAAGAAGAGCAGGGTGTCATCGATCGCCAGCAAGGACAGCGATCGCGCGGGAATGTCTGGATCCAGACGATAGATCACGGGGCCGCGATGGCCGGTCCCGCCCGACAGGATGATCCACCGGCCCTGGAGCGCCTCGTTTCGATGACCGGTCCTGTCGAGCACGTACGTCGTCGGCCCACCGGTCGCGGTGTCTCGATGCAGCGTGAGACGCCACTTCAATTTGAAGCAGCCGGATTCGGCGCCGAGGCCAATTCGCGCCGCGATCTCCCGGCACGGCGTGCGCCCCTCGTACACGACCGGTCCGGCGTCATGGTTTGGCGATGATCGACTCAGCCGGAAGGTGGGATTCGGGGCGAGCGCCACCGGCTCGTCGCGGTTGAGCGTGTAACTCCACCCGCCGTTTCCGATCACGGGCGCGCCGTCCGTCGCCAAAAGGTGGAATACGTTGTCGTTCAGCTTCAGGAGCGAAATCGGCGGCGCGCCGCTGCGTGCGAGGCGATAGACGTCGGCCCGCCCGCCATCGCGCTGCACGCTGGCGATATCGATCGCACCAGTGAAGGATCGGGCCTGCCCACCGCTGATGAACCCGAGCGTGTTCGGCTCTGCCTCGCCGAACTCCACCCGCAATTCGAACTCTCTGAGATCATTTCGGAGCGACAGGTGCCACCTGATGAAGTCGCACCCAGCGTCCGATGGAATGTCGAGCAGGTGCCTGACGAAGTCGTCGCACGGCGTGCTTGCCGCCAGCCCTACTTCTGGCGCCGCCGGCTTCAACGCCGGCCCGCTGCCTGCCAGCATCGTCGCCAGCCATACACTGCTCATCGTGGAACCAAGGAACCAACGCCTCATCGGCACCTCTGGCGCGTTGTCTTGAGAATAGCGCAACCGGCTGTCAACCCGCCGGTTGACTGCGTGGTCCTCGCCACAGTGCGCTCCATCGAATCTGCGCTGAATTGACCATACTGCGAACTTCGCGAAATCTCGAAATCTGTTGAAGAGGCCGATGGCCAGCATGTTCGCTGCGGTGACCGGTGCCGGACTCCTGCTCATCGCTGTGGCGGCGGACGCCGCCGCGCAGACGACGCAGGCGGCGAAGGGTGCACCCCAGACGGCGTCGACGCGTCTGCGCGTCTTCCTCGACTGCGACTGTTACGAGGACTTCCTGCGCGACGAGATCAAGTTCGTCGACTTCGTCCGGCAGCCCCAGGACGCCGACATGCACCTGCTGGCCCGCACGAGCGAGACCGGCGGTGGTGGTCGCGAGACGGCCCTGCGGTTCATCGGGCGTGGACGCGTCGCCGAAGATCGAGTACAGCGTGTTTCCGTACGCGGATTACGCGACGCGCCAGCTGCGCCTGCCGTACGCCGCCGGGGTGGCGCTGCGCGGTACAACGAAATCACGCTCTACGACGAGTGCGACGAAACGCATCCGCGACACGAGGCGTCAACCACCTTTGAGCGCCAGGGCGGTGATGGCACGTGGGTCCGCCTGCGCTAGCCCGCCTGCTCCTGACCATCGCCGCGCCATCGGACACGCGGGGCGATGGGACCAGATAGAGGGGGTCGTCTTCCAGCAGCTCCCGCGCGCCGAGCGGAATCCAGATGGCGGCGCGGCCCATGCTGGACACGTTCACACCGGCGAACCGCGGCGGGGCAACGCCGACGATCGTGAAGGACCGGTTCATGACGCGGATCGTCTTGCCGATTGCGTCGGCCCGGCCGCCAAAGTGCGTCCGCCACAGGGAATTCCCGATGACGACGATTGGATCCGGCGACCGATCGGCACCGTCGGGGAACCCAACGCCGGCGGCCATGACGACGCCGAGCACGCGGAAATAGTTCGCTGAGGCGTACGACGTCATGACTGACGTCGCGCCATCGCCGAAGTCTACGGCGAGGGCAGTCGTCTGCCAGCCGGCCACGTCGTCGAAGAGGTCGCGCTGGCTGCGGAGGTCCTGGATGTCACGGTATGAGAGCGAGACGACCGCGGGCCGGCCGGTCTCGCCGCGCTGGATGGTCGCGCTCAAGCGGGCGAGCCGCGGCGTGTCCTCGATAGCCGGTGCGACACGCCAGGCGTATGTGTCGAGGGTCGTGAGCAGGCCAGCGTTGATGCCGATGCCGAGCCCAATCACGGCGATCACCACACCCGAGAACAGCGGCGTTCGTGAGATCTGGCGGAGCGCGAACCGCGCGTCATTCGTGAACGTGGAGAGGAGGTCCGTCATCCTTATTTCTTGGGCGGCGCAATCTTGTTCAAGTAGTCGAAGAAGTTCGAGACGAGCACGACCTTGTCCTGGACCGCTCCCGGCGCGGTCTGCTCTGCGGCGGCGAGCGCCAGACGCTTGCCGTCCGGATGAACGGCATACGGGCCGAACCCGGCGCCGCCCACGGTCTGGTAGCCGGTGGGCGACCAGAGCTGCGGCTTGCCGGCCTTGAAGGAGTCGCCTTCCACCGTGTACGGCGCGACCATAACGTTGGACTGCGTCGGACTGAGGAACAAGAGTTCGCGCGATGCCGGCGACCAGGCCGGATAGATTCCACCGTCACTCGAGACGCGCCACTTGCCGTCTGGCCCTGGAAAGGCGCGCACGTAGATATCAAAGCTGCCGCCCTCGTTCGACTGATAGGCCAGCCAACGCCCGTCGGGCGAGAACGTCGGCAGCACTTCGACGGCCGCCGTCGCGAGAAAGACCGTAGGCGTGCCCGGCGTCCATCCGCGGACCGCGTCGCCTTCCATCGGCAGCATCATCAGGTCCAGGCCGGTCGAGCCGCCGCGACTCTCGTGAAAGGCCAGGAACCTGCCGCTTGGATGCCACGTCAGCGGCTCCTGTGAGTTCGGGCTGTCGGTCAGTCGCGTCGGCTCGCCTGTGCCGTCCGCGTTGACCCAGTAGAGATTGATGACGCCCGGCTTCGCCCGATCTGAGCCGAACACGATCCGCTTGCCATCCGGCGTCCACACGGGGTATCGATCGTTCCCCGCATCGAACGTCAATTGTGTGAGCGTGTCGCGCGCCCAGTCGTACACCCAGATATCGCGCTGCTTGCCGTCCGTGATGTCCAACGCGAGCTTCTGGCCGTCGGGCGAGAATCTCGGATTCGCCCAGCCGGTCTTCGCCGCGCGAAGTGTCGATGTCTTGCCGTCGCGCGTCATCCAATCGATCGACTTCACATTCGACTGCGCCGACCCCGGCACGTACACCAGGGTGCCGTCGGCGGAGAGCGCAACTGAGGCGCTGCCGATGCTCTGGTTGGCCGAGAGCCCGTCAATCGCCGGCACGGCCTGGCCGGCCGTTTCGAGGCGATCGAGATTGAAGGGCACCGCGAAGAGGGTGCCCTGCTGCACGTAGAGCAGGTGCCCGCCTTCGCTTCGCTTCGGCGTGGCAGGAGAGTCCGACCCGCTCGGCACGTAGCGCCCGTAGTACGCGCCGCGCATCACAATCTTCGGCACACCCCCGGCGAGCGGCGCCACCACGAGGTTCGCGCTGTCAAACCCGTTCCCGGCACGGTGCTCGGTGTACAGCACACCCTTGCCGCCAGGCAGGGCCTGCGGCCATCGCTGCGTGACCGCGCCCTGGCCGAGCGTCCCGAACACGGCCGGCGCGCCGCCAGAAGCGGAGACGCGGAGCAGCTTGACAGGCTGCGAGCCGCTCGGCGAGAAGATGATCGTATCGTCGTCGGTCCAAGTGCCGCCTCGGCCGGCCTCCGCATCACACAGGATGACCGGGGCGCCGCCCGTGACTGACACCTTCTTGAGCTTGCCGCCGGCGAAGAACGCGATCCACTGGCCGTCCGGCGAGAAGAACGGGCTCGCGGCGCCCTCGGTCCCGGCGAACGGCGCCGCTTGCAGCTGATCGAGCTTGCGGATGAACAACTCTGCGGGGCGACCAGTGGTCTGCGCCACAATCGCCAGCGTCGTCCCGTCTGGCGACAGGATCGCCGGCGCACCGAGAACTGTGCCCATCGAGGCGTCTACGCCGATGCTGACGAGCAGTTTGCGCGGTGTGGGTACAGGCGTGGTGCGCCACGGCGCCCACAGGGCGATCGAGACCAGCGCCGCGGCGAGTCCAAGCGCGGCGAACGCCCAGGGCATCGCTCGACGCCAAAGCGGAAGCGGCGGCGCGGCTGCAATGGCTGGCGACGAAATCGCGACATCGGGATTGAGGGAGGCAGGATCCTCGAGGATCAGCCTCGCCTCGCCGATCCAGCTCAGCCGCCGTTTGGGATCTTTCTCCAGGCAGCGGCGCAGCAGTCGCTGAAGCGGCGCCGGCAGATCGGCCGGCAGCGCATCCCAGCGCACGTCTTCCTTCAGCACGCTGGCGAGCGTGATGGAGATGTCGTCGCCATCGAACGCGCGTCGGCCCGAGAGCATCTCGTAGGTGACCACGCCGAACGCCCAGATGTCGGCGCGGCGATCGACGGCGCGGCCTCGCGCCTGCTCGGGCGCCATGTAGGCGGCGGTCCCGAGGATCATGCCCAGCTGCGTCGCGCGGGCGGTCAGCGTCGGCGAGTTCGCCATGGCCGACGGAGACGACTCGGCGGGATCGATCGCCTTGGCGAGCCCGAAGTCGAGCACCTTCACGGTGCCGTCGGCGCGGACCTTGATGTTCGCCGGTTTCAGGTCGCGATGGATGATTCCGGTTTCATGCGCGGCTTCGAGCGCTTCAGCAATTTGGCGGGCGATCGGAAGCGCATCGACCAACGGCAGACCGGGCGCATTGCCGCCAGCCGCGTCGATGAGTTCCGCGAGGGTGAGGCCCTCGACCAATTCCATCACCAGCGCGTGCGTGGCGCCCGAGTCTTCGAAGCCGTAAATCGCCGCGATGTTCGGGTGATTGAGCGAGGCCAGCACCTGCGCTTCGCGGCGGAACCGCGCGAGCCGGTCGGAATCGGCGGTGAATACTTCCGGCAGGATCTTCAGGGCGACGTCGCGATTGAGCTTCGTGTCTCTCGCGCGATAGACCTCCCCCATGCCCCCGGCGCCGAGAGAGGTGACCACCTCGTAGGGGCCAAGACGAGTGCCTGGGACGAGGGGCAAGGAGGCCGATTATAGGCGACCTAGGCCCGTCGCCATCGGATTCAGCCCCGCCTACGCGGACCTTCGACGACGGGCCGCGAGCGTGGCAAGGCCGGAGCCCAGCAGCAGCAGTGAGCCAGGTTCCGGAACCGTCGGTGGTGTCGCTGGCGTCGCATCGAATCCGAAGGGAAACTGGATGCTGTCACCTGCGGTGAGCGAGAACCCTGGGAAGGCCACGCCGATCGAACTGCCGATCGATTGATTGAGCCCCTGGGGTCCGAAGCTGGCCAGCGGGATCGTCACCGGGGCACCGGGCCCGAGGGGGCCAGGGACGACCGTGTACGACTGGGGTGGATCGAGCAGCGTGTGAACGGACGAGCCGTCAATCATTGCGCCGTAGAGCGAGACGCCGACATCGGAGAGCGTCGCGCCGCCACCGTTCAGGTCCGTCAGAGTTCCGGCGCCGACATAGCCGCTGATGGAGAGTGGCCCGCTCACCGGGGAGACCCCCAGCGTTGCGCTGACGGTGAACGTCAGCGTGGCATTCGAGAGATTTGTGAGAGTGAAGCTGCCTGCGATGCTCGGATCCGGGTCCAGGACGAACTGCCAGCTGTTGAGCACGAAGCCACTTCCAGAAAGGTTGGTGCCGCTACAAACGGACTGATTGCCCGGCTGACCGCAATTGAGCATGGCGGCGTCGAACGCCGTGCCGTTGATGTTGAAAGTAAAGACTGGTGACGCGAACGCCGCACGTCCACTGAAGCCGATGAAAGCCGTCGCCAGCAACACGATAAAGATGCGCTTCATGATCGTCCCTGCTCCTCTGTTTGAGTGACGGACGTGATCGGGGCATGCAAGATCGAGACGAACCTCAAACGGGCAGCCATTCCGTCATTCTCACGGGATCGGGCCGAGACCGATCTGGCGAAGTCGGCCCATTGGAGCACTTTTGTCGCCGCGAGGATGCCCGCGAATGGGAGTCAGCATGCTTGACAGCATGCGGACCCCCTCCATAATCCAGTCATGAACCTCGGGTTCATGCACCGTATCGACTACTGGCTGGGCATCCCGCTGTGCTTCGTGCTGTCGGCGGTCGAACGGCTGCGCGTGCTCTTCGGACGCCGGCCGGCGAGCCCGACGCGCCTGCTGCTGATCGAGCTGAGCGAGATGGGCAGCGCCGTTCTGGCGTACCCGGCCATCTGCGATGCGGTCGACCGCCTCGGCCGCGAGCACGTGTGGTTCATGATTTTCGAGCGGAACCGTGAGGGCGTATCTGTCCTCGGGCTGATTCCCGACGATCACATCCTCACGGTCAGCGACCGGTCGTTCCTGGCATTCGCGAGCACGCTCCTCAATGCGCTGGCCCGCTGCCGCGCGGCGCGGATCGACGCGGCCATCGACCTCGAAATCTTCTCGCGCGCCACGGCGCTCATCGCGTATCTGTCAGGCGCGCGTACCCGCAGCGGGCTGTCCACCTTTGGCGGCGAAGGGCTGTACCGCGGGCACCTGTTCACGCACCCGGTGCTCTACACCCCGCACCACCACATGACGCGGGTGTACCGGGCCCTCGTGCGTGCGGCATTCGCGCCGCCATCGTCACAACAGCCGTTCCTGAAGGATCGGATCGAGGACCAGCCATTCGTCCTGCCGCGATACCCGGTTTCACCGGAAACGAAGCGCCGGGTGGACGACATCCTCGAATCGCTTCGGGCCGACGGACGCATCGTCTTCTTCAACCCGGACGCCGGCCTGCTGCCGCTCCGCGGCTGGCCGATCGAGCACTTCACGCGACTTGGCCTGCTGCTCACGAGCCTCGAGCCGGACGTGGTCGTCGCCGTCGTCGGCGTGGCGCGGGCGCGGCCGATCGCGCGTCTGATCCTGGCCGGCCTGCCTGAGGGCCGCGGCCTCGATCTGACCGGACAGACGCAGACCATCGACGAATTGCTGGCACTGTTCGAGCGAGGAGCGGCACTCGTCACCATCGACAGCGGTCCCGCTCACCTGGCCGGGCTCACCGGCATCGCGCGCATCGTCCTGTTCGGCCCGGAGACGCCCGCCCTGTACGCGCCGATCGGAGAACGTGTCGAGGTTTGCTACGAAGGCATTCCGTGCAGCCCCTGCTTCTCGGCCGCGAACCACCGGACGTCCCCATGCACGGACAACGTGTGCTTGAAGCAGATCACGCCGGAGCAGGTGCTGATGCGCGTCCGTCAGGCTCTGGCCTCGGGCCACGCGATGGGCGCGCCGACCTAGCCAGGCGGCACGACGCACCAGGCGGCCACGTGCCATCAGGCCGTACACGGCCTGGTCCGAATCGACGAATTGTTCGCAGGCCAGCGGGATGATCGACTGAAGGAGCACGATGCCGACGGCGATCGCAAGACAGATGCGGACCTCGCGTCGCCATTCCGGTACCTTCAATCGCAGCGAAGGGCAATCAGTGGATCGACGCGCAGCGCGCGCCTGGCCGGCCACATCGCGGCCAGGCCAACCGCGAACAGGAACAGGACGATGGCGCTGACATAGGCGATCGGATCGATCGTGCTCACGCCATACAGCTGCCGCCGCAGCAGCTGGGCCAGCCCCGCCGCGCCCAGCACGCCGAGGACCAGGCCCGCGATGAGCGTTCCCAGAAACTGACCGGTGAGACTCGCCACGATGTGACCGGACTGTGCGCCGAGGGCCAACCGGATGCCGATTTCCTTCGTGCGCGCCGCGACCGAGTAGGCCACGAGCCCAACGACGCCCAGACACGCCACCGCCAGCGCGATCACCCCGAGCCCGCTGACCGCAACAGCCACGTTTTCGATATCGCGGACGTTGTCGTGAAAGAGATCCTTCAGCAGGACCACGCGCGGCTTGAATTGCGAATCGACGCTGGTCGCGACGGCCGAGAACGTGGAGGCCAGGGTCTCGGTTGGACTGGAGGTCCTCGCGACCACGGCCAGTTGCGTCAGGTCGTTGTCGCGGGCCAGGCGATACAACTCGGTCGCATCCACGTCGCCGATCGCGACCGACCGGGCGTTCCCGGCGACGCCGACCACGGTAAGCGTGTCGTTCCCGATCTTGATCGGCTGACCGAGAGGGTCGCGGTCCGGCCAGTACCTCGAGACGAGCGACTCGCTCACTACTACACCGTGTTCGTCGCCCTCGACCAGGTTTCGGCCGCGGACGAGCGGGATCTTCATCGTGGACAGGTAATGGGAATCGACCTGATGGATGTAGACATCGAACGGCCGACCGTTGAGCTCGAGAGCCGCCGAGATCGACAGGCCGCTGAGCGGAGGCGTCGACGTGACGCTGACGTCTTCAACGCCGGCGATGTCCCGGAGCCGCGCGCTCAGGTCCCGGATGTAACCGCGGGCCTGCGCCGCGGTGTAGCCGTGTTCGGAGAGCGCCGGCTCGACCACGATGACATGCTCGTACTCGAAGCCCGGATCGGTGGACGCAGCGCGTTCGACCGCCCGCGTCAGGAGCCCGGCGGCAATCAACAGCACGCAGCTCGACGCGACCTGCACGCCAATCAGCACGGTCCGGCCGAAGGTCTTCGTCTTCTGCCTCTGCCGCGCGATGTGAAGAGCGGGCGTCAGACCGAAGAACATCGACGACAGGAAACCCATCGCGATGGCAAACGTCACCACGCGCCAGTCGGGCGTGGAATCGAGCCACGGTGGCGCGCCGCTCCAGACCAGGATGCCCTTGAGCACGACGGAGCCGAGCGCAAGGCCTCCGAGGCACCCGATCAGCGCCAGGACGAGACTCTCCGTGAACAGCTGGCGGACGAGGCGGCCCGGGCCGGCGCCGATGGCGCTGCGCAAGGCCATCTCGCGCTGACGCGAGGCGCCACGGGCCAGCAGCAGACTGCCCAGGTTTCCGCACGCCACCGCGAGGATCAGCAGGACCAGAGATCCCACGAGGCCGAACACCGCCGCCGCCCCAATGAGCTCCTGCGGGTAGCCGCCGGGCTTGCTCAGCAGCCGCTCGCCCTCCCAGACGTCCTGCGGATATTGCCGCCGGAGTTCGGCGGCGAGGGTCGCGAGTTCGTCCTCGGCCATCTGAGACGACGATCCCGGACTCAGTCGGCCCCACATCGCGACCCCGCTCGAGAAGTCGGTGAGCAGCCGGCTCCCATGAACGAAGTATCCATGGTGCTCGAGCGGCGCCCAGAACGCCGGGGCGTCGCCGCCCAGGCCCGGGAACTCGCGAGCGACGACGCCGATGATGGTGACGGGCTGTCCGTTGAGCCGCACAGACCTGCCCACCACGGCCGGATCCGATCCGAAGTAGCTGGTCCAGAAGCCGTAGCCGACGACGACCACTGGCGCCGCATCCGGCTTCGCGTCGCCAACGCTGAAGAGCCGTCCCTGCACGGGTCGGGCGCCCAGTTCGTCGAAGAAGTTCGCGGTGACGAAGAAGGTGCTCGGTGCCTGCTCGGTGCCCTCCAGGTTGAGGCGCGATGTGGTCGCGGCGAGCACGGCCGAGAGGGTGCGTGTGTGTTCGCGATAGAACGCGACGGCGGGATACGGAACCGCGGACGAGGCGCGCGTGGGAGCGTGCCGCCCGAACCGCAGGAGGCTCTGGGGATCGCGGACCGCCAGCGGACGCAGCGCCACGATGTTGAATGCTGAGAACGCCGCGACCGTGGCCCCGATGCCGATCGCGAGGACAAGGATCGCGGCCAGGGTAAACCCTGGCGACGTCCGCATCGCCCGGAACGCGTACCGCACATCCTGGCCGAGGCGGTCGAACCACAGGAAACCCCAGGCCTCGCGGGCGTCCTCGCGCAGGCGCAACGCATTGCCCAGTGGCACGCCCCCGGCCTTTTCAGCCATCTCGCGGTGAAACGCCATCTCTTCGGCAAGTTCATCCTCGAAACGGCGGCGATTGAGCAGGTAGTGGAGGCGGCGCAGGAGTTCTCTCACGGACACTCTCCCGTCACGCCGACCGCAGGATGGCCTGGATCGCCTTGGTTTGGCGGTCGAATTGGGACGCCTCCGCTTCGAGTTGTCTCATGCCATCTCGCGTGAGCTTGTAGAAGCGGACCTTGCGGTTGGTTTCCGACGTGCCCCAGGCCGCGGTGACCCAGCCTTTGCGCAGGATTTTCTGGAGGGCCGGGTAGAGCGACCCTTCCTCCACACGAAGAGCGTCCGCCGACAAGGTGTGGATTCGTTGAGCGATCGCGTAGCCGTGAAGCGGTCCGGATCGCAGCACGCGCAGGATCAGGAGGACGAGGGCGCCCGAAGGCATGTCGTTCTTTTGCATAGACATGACATGCCTAGATTATCTATGCCTTACGGATCTGTCAACCCCGTCCGGCGCGCGTCCCATCCGACGCGCGCCCATCCGGCGCCCGCCGACGATCGCCAGCGCGCCGGCGCCCGCGGCGAGGCCGAAGTCGAGCCCGACGCCCAGTCGGAATACACCAATTCCGCCGTAGAACAGCACTTGCTGCCTTCTTCGCATCCCACCAGATGAAGGCCATAGCCGTGCGCCGTACGATGTATCGTTGAAGGATGACTGACCCCCGCCCACTGCCAAGCGATCCGATCTACTCGGCGGGCGACATTCTGGTGGAGGAAGCCGAGGGCGGCAACTACCAGGTCTCCCGCGTGTCGGCGAACGGCCACTCCAGCCATGTCCTGAGCGTTCAACGGAACCAGGCAGCGGCCCTCATCCTGGCCGGCCGCGCGACGAGCGGCTTTCAGCGCGTGTTTCTGCGGCTCGAGCCCGGCTCGGCCGAATATCGTCTGATCGTGACGCCCTGACCGTGCGCGTGCATTGGCTCGCCGGCGCGTGCGTCGCGTGGCTCGGCGTCGCGCCCGTCGATCCGTCGCGGCCGCCGGACGGCCAAGTGCTGACATGGCTGCGCGACACGAAGGGATTCAGCGACAGCGACATCCGCCTCCTCACCCAGGGCCACGCCGTGGCGCGTCAACTCACGCTCGCCGGGCCGGAGGAAGTTTCCATCTTCGGGGCCGTTCGCATCGCCGCCCCGCCCGGCGCCTTCATCGATCAGCTTCGCGACATCGAGGCCTACGAACGGCGGCTGGGCGTGCTGCAAGTCGGGAAGTTCCATGACCCCCCGCAGCTCGCGGACCTCGATGCCCTCGCGCTCGACCGCGACGACCTCCAGGCGCTGCGGCACTGCCGTCCGGCGGATTGCGACCTGCAGCTCTCCGCCGAGATGATGCGCCGGTTCGCGTCCGAGGTGCCCTGGCGCGCTCCCGACGCGTTCGCGCAGGCGAATCGATTGTTCCGCGAGATGCTGTTCGACCGGTTTCTGCAGGTACCCGGACGGGCGGGCTCGCGGCGCTCGAGCCGTACGCCGACGGCCCCGCGCCGATGCCGGCCGGCGAGGAGTTCCGGCGGCTGCACGTGACGAAGGATCTGCTGCCGGCCCTGCCGCACCTGGCCGCGTACGTCACGGCTTTTCCGGCGCCGACGCCGCCAAACGTCGAGGATTTCTACTACTGGAACATGGGCGAGTTCGGCATGAAGCCGACCACCCGCCTCAACCACGTCTCGGTCTATCAGGTGGCCCCGGCCGGTGCCCGGCCCGATGGCATTCGCTTCGCGATCGCGACGACGCAGATCTACTCGACGCACTACTTCAGCGCGACCTTCGAGCTGCGCACCGTGGTGGACGACGCGGCGAGGCCGGGCCAGGGCTTCTATCTCTTCTACGCCAGCCGATCGCGCGTGAACGGCCTCACCAGTTTCATCGGCACCCTGATTCGCTCGATCGTCAGGGGCCGGGCGCGGACCGGCATGGAACGCTACCTCGCCAACACGAAGAACGCGGTTGAAGCCGCGACGCAGAGATAGGCGCCGTCCGCTCGATGATCGCGATTCGCGAAGCGCGCGCTCAGCTAGCGTAGACTCACTCCCGTGAACACGTTTGTGACAAGCGCGTCCGTCGCCGGCCCGCGTGAGGGATTGCTGCGCGACGACATCCCGCAGTTTGCATTCGTCGGGCGTTCGAACGTCGGAAAATCCAGCTTGCTCAACGCGCTGATGCGCCAGAAGCTGGCTCGCACCAGCGCGGCGCCTGGCAAGACGCGGCAGACCAATATCTACCAAATCACCGTCGCCGCCGGGCTCGGTCACCCGGCGGCCTGGAGCGCCTACCTGGTGGATCTGCCGGGCTACGGCTACGCACGCGGCGGGCAAGCGTCCATCACCGAAATGGCGGCGGTCGTTGACGCCTACTTCGCCGCAGGACGACGACCGTCTCCGGAACGCGCACTGTCCAAGAAAGCTCGCCGCGGCGGGATCTTCCTGCTGGTCGATTCGCGGCATCCGGGCCTCTCCTCCGACACCGAGGCCTATGAGTGGATCGTGACCAACGCGGCGGTGCCACACGTCATCGCGACGAAAGTGGACAAGCTGTCGCGCGCCGAGCGCACGCGGAACTTCCGCGCGATCGCCGACGCGTTGGGCCAAACGCCGCTGGCGGTGTCGAGCGACACCGGAGAAGGCCTCGACGACTTGCGGCGTCTGATGGCCAGTCTCGCCAAGGATTGAGGGGAACAATGAAAGCAGCTGCGACGTTGATTGGTTCGCTGGCCGTTGCGTGGTTGCTGTCCGGGACAGCGCCATCGGCCCAGGCCATCCCTCCGAAGTCTCGTCGAGGACCAGGTGCTCGGATGGATCAAGATCTACGACTACAAAGGCGCAACGCAGCCGATCACGGTGGACACGAGGGTGTACTCATCCGCGCAGCTCTCCATCGCGCAGCTGTTTGCCAACTGGATGCAGGCCAGCTATCTGCCGACGGGCGCGCTGGGTGACGTGATCCAGATCCGCAATGAGAAGCTGAGCCCCTACAACCAGAACCTGGCCGCGTTGCCCCAGAGCTACGGCGCATTCGCCAAGCTCTACACGCAGCTGAAATACGGCGCGAACAAGAAGATCGAGCCCCTGACGAACGACGGCCTGGTCTGGACCATCGAGGCCAACGGGTTCTACGGGATTTCCGCGGACGCCCTCAGCACGCCCGAGCACTACTACTTCACGCTGCCGACCTTCGCGCAGCAGGGATACAGTGCGCGACCTCGAGAACAGCGGCCGATGTCTCACGCCATCCCGTGCTGGGACAGTTTCCCACGTTCTTCCGGCGAAACTCGGCGACCGGGAACCGCAAGTACGTCCTGCTGTCCAAGGACCATCGACTCCCGTTCGTGACGATCACCAAGGGGCAATACCTCGACGCCCTGGGCGTGGCGATTGCCCGCAAACGCAGCGCCGAGATGAAGCGGATCACTGAGGCGGAGCAGGGCGATCAGAAGCGGATCGACGTCGCGATGAAGGACGTCGATGCACGGACGGCGAAGCGGAGGGCGGGGCTGGCAACAGACCCGGCAGAAGTACAGCGACCCGCCTGCAGGAAACGGCCGAGATCTGGACGGACGAACCTGACGTGATGCTCGAGAACTATCCGGATGTGTTCGAGGGCAACGGTGGCACGAAGATGCGGCTGCCCGTCTACACGATCGATCCGCGGCTGGCTGAACTCTGCAAGACCGACGCACCCCAGTGGATCGTCATGTCGTGGACGGCGCAGTTGAACGACCCGGTCAGCCGCAGCCTGCACGAGGCCATCCTCAACAACGTCAACGTCCAGTACATCTACGACTACTTCTTCGATCCCGACAAGGTGAAAGGGCAGCCGTACAAACCCCTCCGATCCCCGTCTGCCGCCGCAGTGGTCACCGGCAACACTTTCCGAGGCGGCGACCCGGAACGCGCGCGGATCCGGCGGTGCATTTCTTCGAGGACTTCTCGTCGGGCGACCGTCGGCAAGAAGCCGCTCAACTGGAATAGCACCCTGGACAACACCGGCACCTCCAGCGTCGTCACGGAGTTGAAAGGACTGAACGGCTCACTGGGCGTCGATGGGCGGCATGAAGCATCACGCCCACGCAGCTTGAAGACACCACTGCCGCGTGACTTCGACTTGAGCTATGACGTAGTCGCCGCGCAGAACTACCGCTGGGGCGCGCGCGGCCTGACCATGAGGCTGTCCAAAGCCCCCGCGGCCGGCGCCGGCGAGTCGTTCCTCAACATGCGCATTCGTCCGGGTTTCGGCGGGAGGGAAGGCGAGGTCGTGATCGAAGGCCAGTTTCCGGGCGCATCGGGGTACCTGAGCGGTACGAAGTATGTGGGCGCGCCGGGATTTTCGAACGATGCCGTCAACAACCGCGTCACCGTGACGATCAAGAAGAAGGGCGATCTGCTGCAGGTGTTCATCGGCCAGACCAAAGTCGCCGAGTACGAGAAGGGCATCCCCGCCGGACTTCAGTTCGACGCCATGTCGTTCGATCTGACGGGCACCTCAGCGGAAGACAAGATGTTCATCGGCAACATCAGGATTGCGAAGAACTGATTTCCGCGTGGTGGGGTAGCCGCCGTCGAACAGCACCAGAGCGAAGACACAGATGAGTCCGAGCAGGACGACGAACCGGCGTCGCATGGTTCATTAGACGCGCTTCATGCGCACGCCAAGCATCAACCAGAAGATCCAGGACAGGGTGGTAATCACAGCGATGACGACGGGGAACCAGAAGGCGGCGATCGCCAGCAACGAGTAGAGCGCGAACGCCCCGTACCCCTTCCTGTTGTTCTCACGAATCGTCGCCCTCGATCGCTCGTCGGTCGTGAGCCGGTCCTTCAATGCGGCACCGGTGACGACGACCCAGGCGATCGCTTGAACTGCCAGCAGGCCGTCATACAAGACCACTGCGGGAGCGGCGTGGTCCGTCCAGAGAAACTCGCCGAGCAAGGCCGTGGGAAATGGGATGAACACGACCGTCAGCAGCAGGAGGCCGTTGGCATAGATGAACGGCGCAGACGACTTGTGGATCAGGCTGAGCGTGGCGTGATGATTCACCCAGGTGACGAGGATGATCCCAAAGCTCAAGAGGAACGCGAACACCGACGGCGCAAGGTGCAGAAGAGCACGCCACAGCTCAGAAGTGCTTGCAATGCTTTCGGTTGACGGGAGCTTGATGTCGATGATCAGCAGCGTGAGCGCGATGGCAAATACGCCGTCGCAAAACGCTTCCAATCGAGTGTTGACGCCTGCTTCCGCCATGTAGAGGGGTTGTGTGCGGCCTGGAGCTGCGGAGGATGATACTCGCTCCCTGAGTCTCCGAAGCCCGCGGTGATCCACGACGGGTCGGAGGCTCGGAGATGGGCGCGCGAAGCTCCACGCGCCCGCATCGCATCCAGCCACTGGCACGCGTTATGCGCTGCAGTACCGGCGGGCAGCCGGACGGACGGTCTACCAGCGAAGGAGCCACTCATGAGTGTCGACAATGTAAAGGAAGACGGGTTCGTTCCGGACGACGACCTGGCGTCGGCAACCGTGCCCGAGGGTTGGGATCGCCGGGCGTTCATGATGCGGAGCGCGATGATCGGCGCCGTTGCGGTGCTATCGGGCTGCAGTCCGCCGACTCCCAAAGAAACCGCCGACCAGGCCGCTTCCGCCCCGCCCGTTGCCCCCGTCGGTTCAAAAACCGACATGTCCGCGGATCTCGACGTCGTCAAGAAGTCGAAGGGCCCGGTCATGACGACGCTCGAGGAGTTCTACAAGGTCGGCCCGGGGCCGTCGAGCTCGCACACGATCGGGCCGATGCGGATCACCTACGACTTCTATCAGCGCTGCACGAAACTGCCGGCCGATCAGCTGGCCAAGGCCACGGCGCTGCGCGTCCACCTGTTCGGCAGCTTGAGCGCCACCGGCAAGGGCCACGGCACCGAGCGGGCCGCGCTCGCCGGCATCATCGGCAAAGAGCCCGCGACCATCGATCCGCTCTTCCTGGACGAGTTGGCGGCCAAACCCGATCAGACATTCCCCGTGAAGCTCGGAAGCGCGACATTCAACTCCTCGCTCAAGGACATCATCTACGACGCACCGAAGGGCGACTTTCCGCATCCCAACACGATGACGTGCAAGCTGCTGGCGGGCGACACGGTGCTGCTCGAGCAGGAGTACTACTCGGTCGGCGGCGGATTCATCGAATGGAAAGGCTATCAGCCACCGAACAAGGGCCAGCCGAGATATCCGTACGCCACGATGAAGGAGCTGCAGGAGCACGCCGTCAACAACAAGCTCACGATCGCGCAGCTGGCGATGGCGAATGAGGTCGCGGTGTCCGGCAAGTCCGAGGCCGAAATCACCGCCTTTCTCGACAAGATCTCGACGGCGATGGTCAACATCGTCAAGTCGGGTCTCGCGGCGCCCACCGCGACGCTGCCCGGGCCGATCAAGCTGAAGACCAAGGCCGGCGAGGTCTACAAGCGGGCCATGGATGACGAGTACGAGCGTCAGCGCGGCGTGGGTGTGGTCGCTGCGTACGCCCTGGCCGGTTCGGAGGAAAACGCGCGCGGCCACCTGGTCGTGACGGCGCCGACCGGCGGGTCGGCCGGCGTCATGCCTGCGGTCGTGTACGTCCTGGGCGAGGGCGGCCGCAAGTTGCCACAGGCGAAGATCCGCGACGGACTGCTGGCCGGCGCGGTCATCGGCTACCTGTGCAAGCACAACGCGACGCTGGCCGGAGCAGAGGGCGGCTGTCAGGCGGAGATCGGTGTGGCCTCGGCGATGGCCGCGGCGCTGATCGCGCAGGCGCACGATTTCGATCACCAGGTGGTGGCGAACTCCGCCGAATCGGCGCTCGAACATCACTTGGGTATGACGTGCGATCCGGTCGCGGGCTTCGTGCAGGTCCCGTGCATCGAGCGCTGCGCCTTCGGTGCCGTCAAGGCGTGGACGGGGTTCATGATCGCCAGCAACGAAATCCCGGTGAATCGCCGATTGGACTTCGATACGACGGTCAATGCGATGGCGCTCACGGCCAAGGAAATGAACTCGAAGTACAAGGAAACGTCAGAAGGCGGCCTGGCCGTGTCGGTGGTGCTCTGTTGACGCCCGGCGGGAGCCTTGTGACTCATCCCGGAACCGGCAAGTACGAACAACTGCTCGAGCGGTGCCGCGGTCTGGCACCGATCCCGACCGCGGTCGCGTATCCCTGCGAAGAAACCGCGCTGTCGGGCGCGATCGACGCCGGCACGCAGGGCCTGATCGTGCCCATCCTGGTGGGACCGGCCGCGACGATCGCGGACATCGCCAAGGCGAAGCGCATCGACCTTGGCGGTGCGCAAATCGTGGACGCGGCCGACAGCCACGCCGCGGCGGCGACGGCGGTGCAACTGGTCCGGCAGGGCAAGGCCGAGCTGCTGATGAAGGGCAGCCTGCACACGGATGAACTGCTGGGTGCCGTCGTCGCGCGGGAGACTGGACTCCGCACGGGCCGGCGGCTGAGCCATGTGTTCCTGATGGACGTGCCCACGTACCATAAAGTCCTGATCGTGACCGACGCGGCGATCAACATCGCGCCGACGCTCGAGGACAAGGTGGACATCTGCCAGAACGCGATCGACCTGGCACGCACGCTTGGCGTGGAACGGCCGAAGGTCGCGATTCTGGCTGCGGTCGAGACGGTGAATTCGAAGATGCCGGCGACCCTCGACGCCGCCGCGCTCTGCAAGATGGCCGAGCGCGGACAGATCCGGGGCGGGATCCTGGACGGCCCGCTCGCGTTTGACAACGCCATCAGCCGCGAGGCGGCAAAGATGAAGGGCATCACGTCGGAGGTCGCGGGCGATCCCGACATTCTGCTCGCGCCGGACCTCGAGGCCGGAAACATGATGGCCAAGCAGCTGAGCTTCCTGGCCAACGCGGACAGCGCCGGCCTCGTGCTGGGCGCCCGCGTGCCGATTATCCTCACCAGCCGCGCCGACAGCTTGCGATCGCGAGTCGCCAGTTGTGCGGTGGCGGTGCTCGCGGCCCACGCCCGGCGGCAGCCGCCTCGTTGACCGCGGCGAGGTGCCATGGACGACTATGCGCTCGTCGTCAATGCAGGCTCGTCGAGTCTGAAGTTCTGCGTGTACCGGCGGCCCGCCGAAGACGAGTGGCGGCTCGACGCGCGCGGCCAGATCGACGGCATCGGGACGTCGCCGCGACTGACCGCCAAAGACGGGGCCGGCGGTTCGGTCGCCGACGAGAAACTGGACGCGTCGATTGGCGACGGCCGCGCCGCGCTCGGCGTGCTGGGTCAATGGCTTCGCGGCCGCTACGGCGGCGCGCGTGTGCTGGGCGTGGGCCATCGCGTCGTGCACGGCGGCACCAAATACGCGGCGCCGGTCATCGTCACGCCAGCCGTCCTCGACGACCTTCGACAACTGGTGCCGCTCGCGCCGCTCCATCAGCCGCACAACATCGCCGCGATCGAGACGTTGAGCGAGAAGCTCCCCGGCGTGCCACAAGTGGCCTGTTTCGATACGAGCTTCCACCGCGGCCAGCCGGCCGTCGCGGAACTGGTGCCGCTCCCCAAGGCGATTCGTGATGCCGGCGTCCGGCGCTACGGCTTCCACGGACTCTCCTACGAGTACATCGCCTCGGTGCTGCCGTCAGTTGCGCCGGACATCGCCGACGGCCGTGTGATCGTGGCGCACCTGGGCAGCGGCGCGAGCCTCTGCGCCATGAAGGCGCGCAAGAGCGTCGAGAGCACGCTCGGCTTCACCGCGCTCGACGGGCTCTGCATGGGCACGCGTCCCGGCTCGCTCGATCCCGGCGTGATCCTGCATCTGTTCCAGACGATGGGGCGGTCGGCGGCCGAAGTGGAGACGCTGCTCTACAAGCAGTCGGGCCTCATCGGAATTTCGGGCATCAGCAACGACATGCGCGATCTTCTCGGCAATCCCGATCCGGCGGCGCGCCTGGCGGTGGACTACTTCGTCTACCAGGCGGCCAAGCACACCGGCGCGCTGGCCGCCGTGCTCGGCGGGGTGGACGCGCTGGTCTTCACCGCCGGGATCGGCGAGCACTCGGCCGAGATCCGCCGTCGAATCTGCGAGGCGTCGTCCTGGCTCGGCGTCGCGCTGGACGCCAGCGCCAACGCCAGTCACGGGCCCAGGATTTCCACGTCGAGCAGCCGCGTCTCGGCGTGGGTCGTTCCGACCAACGAAGAGCTGATGATCGCCCGGCACACGGGCGCGCTGCTCGGTATTGCCGGCCGCCGCGCGTGAGGCGCGGCGCTCTTGGAGGGTGACATGAGTTCGACCGCATCGACGACAACGAAGGACGCCGCCACTGATTCGCCGTGGGGCGGGTTCCGCGGAGCGCTCTGGCAGAAAGAGATCAACGTCCGCGCCTTCATTCAGCTCAACTACACGCCGTACGAGGGCGACGCGTCGTTTCTTGCAGTCGCGACCGCGCGGACGAAGCACATCTGGGACACGCTGACCGCGCTGTTCGTCGAGGAGCGCAAGAAGGGCGTGCTCGACATCTCTCAGATCCCCGCGTCGATCACCGCGCACGGGCCCGGCTACATCGACCGCGACCACGAAATCATCGTCGGCCTCCAGACCGACGCGCCGCTGAAGCGCGCCATCATGCCGAACGGCGGGCTGCGCATGGTGCTCAACGCGCTCGAAGCGTACGGCTACACGCCGGACCCGCACGTGGTGGAGGCGTTCACCAAGTACCGGAAGACCCACAACGAGGGCGTGTTCGACGCCTACACCGCCGACATTCGCGCCTGCCGCAGCTCGCACGTGCTCACCGGGCTTGCCGGACGCCTACGGGCGCGGCCGCATCATCGGCGACTACCGGCGCGTGGCGCTCTACGGCGTCGATCGGCTGATCGCGGAGAAGAAGCAGGAGAAGCTGGCGCTCGATCCCGAGCCGTCCACGGAAGACATCATCCGCGACCGCGAGGAGCTGTCCGAGCAGATCCGGTCCCTGCAGGAATTGAAGACGATGGCCGCGAGCTACGGGTTCGACATCTCGGGCCCGGCGCGGACCGCGCGCGAAGCCGTGCAGTGGCTGTACTTCGGCTACCTGGCCGCGGTGAAGGAGCAGAACGGGGCGGCGATGTCGCTGGGCCGCTGCTCGACCTTCCTCGACATCTACTTCGAGCGCGATCTCGCAGGCCGGCCGGCTGACCGAGGAGCAGGCGCAGGAGATCATCGACGACTTCGTCATCAAGCTCCGCATCGTGCGGTTCCTCAGAACGCCGGAGTACGACGAGCTGTTCGCCGGCGACCCGACCTGGGTGACCGAGTCGATCGGCGGCATGGGCGACGACGGCCGATCGCTCGTGACGAAGACGAGCTTCCGCTTGCTGCAGACGCTCTACAACCTGGGCCCGGCGCCGGAGCCGAATCTCACGATCTGGTACTCCGCGCGGATGCCGGACGGCTTCCGGAGATTTGCCGTCGAAGGTCGCCATCGACACCAGCTCGCTCCAGTTCGAGAGCGACGAGATCATGCGGCGGACGTGGGGCGACGACGGCGCGATCGCCTGTTGCGTGTCGCCGATGCTGGTGGGCAAGCAGATGCAGTTCTTCGGCGCGCGCGCCAATCTGGCCAAGTGCCTGCTCTACGCCATCAACGGCGGCCGCGACGAGATGAGCGGCAAGCAGGTCGGCCCCGCCTCGGAGCCGGTCAAGGGCGACTACCTCGAGTTCGACGACGTGGTCGAGCGCTTCGACAAGATGATGGACTGGCTGGCGAGCGTGTACGTGAACGCCATGAACGTCATCCACTACATGCACGACAAGTACGCCTACGAGCGGCTCGAGATGGCGCTGCACGACCACGCGCCGATGCGGACGATGGCGTTCGGCATGGCGGGCCTGTCGGTCGTGGCCGACAGCCTGTCGGCGATCAAGTACGCCAAGGTGAAGGTGATCCGGGACAAGACCGGGCTCGTGACCGACTACCAGATCGAAGGCGAGTTTCCGGTGTTCGGCAACAACGACAACCGGGTCGACCAGATCGCCAGCTATCTCGTGAGCAGTTTCATGGGCAAGCTGCGGAAGCATCCGACGTACCGGAACGCGCTGCACACGCAGTCGATCCTGACCATCACGTCGAACGTCGTGTACGGGAAGGCGACCGGCAACACGCCGGACGGCCGGCGGCAGGGCGAGCCGTTCGCGCCCGGCGCCAATCCGATGCACGGGCGCGACACCCACGGCATTCATGCGGCCGGCGCCTCGGTGGCGAAGATTCCCTACCGCGACGCGGCGGACGGCATCTCGCTCACGGCCACGCTGGTGCCCGACCGGCCTCGGCCGCGATTGCGGAGGATCGGATCGACGAACCTCACCGGCATTCTGGACGCCTTCTTCAGCGCCACCGGCTACCACATGAACGTCAACGTCCTGAACCGCGACACGCTGCTGGACGCGATGGAGCATCCAGAGAAGTACCCGAGCCTGACGATTCGCGTCTCGGGCTACGCGGTGAACTTCGTGCGGCTCACGCGCGAGCAGCAGATGGACGTCATCAACCGCACCTTCCACGGAGACACCCATGTCTGAAGCGTCTGCCGTCTCGTTGGAAGCCGCGAGCCCGTTCGAGCTCCGGGTGCACCTGGGCGATGCGGTTCCCGAGCAGACCGTTCGCGAAGCGCTGGCCAGCGGCGACATGGGGTTCCTGCACTCCTTCACGACCGGCTCCGCCGTCGACGGCCCGGGCGTGCGCGTCGTGGCCTGGACGTCGGGCTGCATGTGGCGCTGCCAGTACTGCCACAACCCCGACACGTGGACGCTGACCAACGGCATGCCCGTGTCGGTCGCGAAGGCGGCCGAGGAGCTGGGCAAGTACCGCCACGGCCTCAAGGTGATGTCGGGCGGCTTCACGCTGAGCGGCGGCGAGCCGCTGATGCAGCACCGCTTCGCGGTCAAGCTGCTGGCGGCCGCGAAGCAGATGGGCATCCACACGACGATCGAGACCAACGGCTTCTTCGGCGATCGGCTGTCCGACGCCGAGCTGGACACGCATCGATCTGGTGATGCTCGGGATCAAGACGTGGGATCCGGCGCGTCATCTCGCGCTCACGGGAAAGGAGAACGGGCCCACGCTCGAGTTCGCCCGGCGGCTTGCCGCGCGCAGGCGGCCGATGTGGATTCGCTTCGTGCTGGTGCCGGGGCTGACGGACGACCTGACCGACCTGGCAAAGACGGCGGAGTTCGCGGCCGGCCTTGGCAACGTCGAGCGCGTCGAGGTCCTGCCGTTCCACCAGATGGGCCGCTACAAGTGGGAACGGCTGGGTCTCAACTATGCGCTTGGCCACGTGGAACCGCCGTCCGCCGAGCTGGCCGAGCAGGCGTGCGACGTCTTTCGCCAGGTCGGCCTTCAGGCATACTACGCGGCCCCCCACGGTGCTGGATTCCGTGCGCTCGCTCCTCGAGTTTTCGCCGATGCTGGCGTTGTTCGCGGCGATTGGCATCGGCTACGCGATCGGCCGGATCTCGATCGCGGGCTTCTCACTCGACATCGGGGGCGTGCTGTTTGCTGGCTTGGCGATCGGAGCGATCGCTCCCAAGGCGGCGCCGCCGGCTCTGGTGAGCTCCATCGGGCTCGTGATGTTCCTCTACGGCATCGGCATCCAGTACGGCCGGCAGTTTTTCTCGGGCCTACGTGGATCCGGTTTGAAATGGAACGCCCTTGGGGCCGCCGGCGTGTTGGGCGCGCTCGCGGTGGCTCTGGCGCTTGGCCGCGCGTTCGGCGTTTCGCCCGCGCACGCCGTGGGCATGTTCGCCGGCGCGCTGACCAGCACGCCGGCGCTGCAGGCCGCGATTGACGCCGCCGGCGATCGCTCGCCCGCAGTGGGCTACTCCGCCGCCTATCCGATTGGCATCATCGGGCCCATCCTCTGCATCTTCGTCTTCTCAAAGCTCGTGAAGGCCAGGCTGGCGCCGGCGCCGGCCGCGCCTGCCACGGTCGAGATTCTGCTCGACATCCGGCGCGCGACGACGGTCGCGGAAGTGACGGCTGGCCTGCCGCCCAACGTGCACATCGTGGCCATCCGGCAGGGCGGCGGGAACAAGCTGCCTGATCCCCAGATGCAGCTCGAGGCCGGAGATGGCGTGCTGCTGTTCGGTGAACCCGGCGCACTCGAGCAGGCCCGCCAGCAGCTCGGTCGCGTCGAAGCCGGGCACGTCGCGAGCGATCGCCGCGCGCTGGATATCGCGAGATTCTTCGTGTCGCGAGCCGCGCTGACCGGTGCGCCGATCGGCCGGATGAAATTTCCCGATGGGATCGACGCGCGGATCGTCGAAGTGCGCCGCGGCGACAGCGTGCTGCTCGCCGATCCCGGTTTGACGCTCGAGTACGGCGATCGCGTGGCCGTGATCGCGCCGCGTCCGGCCGTGCCGCGGCTGCGCCAGTATTTCGGTGATTCGATCAAGTCGACCACCGAGGTGTCGTACATGTCGGTCGGCCTCGGCATGTCGTTCGGCGTGCTGCTGGGGCTCGTTCCGATCCCGCTCCCAGGCTTCGGGCGCTTCACGCTCGGCCTCGCGGGCGGGCCGCTCCTGATGGCGCTCATTCTTGGCAGGCTGGGCCGGACCGGTCCCCTGACCTGGCACATGCCGCTGCCGGCGAACCTCACGCTTCGCGCGTTCGGCTTGACGCTGTTTCTGGCGGCCGTGGGTCTGGGCTCCGGGGCCCCGTTTGTCGAGACGCTGGCGAGCGTCGGGCTGTTGTTCCTGTGGATCGCCACCGCCATCGTCCTGGTCGCCGTGGTCGTCGGGCTTCTGGGCGGGCAGTTGCTCCTGCGGATGGCAACCGATGAACTGCTCGGCATCGTGTCCGGGATCACCGGCAATCCGGCAATCCTCGTCTACGCCAACAAGGTGCAGCCGAGCGATCGGATTGACACGGCGTACGCGACGGTCTTTCCGTCGCTGACGATCCTCAAGATTCTCTGCGCGCAGATCGCGATCGGCGCGCTGCGCTAGAGGCGGGCCGCGCTGCCAGACGTGCAGGCCTTGATCTCATCGGCCGCGCTCAAATAGAATCATTTTGATTCTATTGGGCTCAGGGTCGAAGCATGACGGCCGTTGCCTCGCCACTCAAACCGCTCGTCTACGAGATCCTGATCATCCTGCTCGACGAGGACCGGCACGGGTGGGATCTGGCGCGTGAGCTCGACCGCCGCGCCGGCGTGCGGCGGATTCTCCCGGGCAATCTTTACCGCACGCTGCGCGCCATGCGCGCCGATGGCCTCATCGAAGAGTCTGAGGGGCGCCCGACGCCGGACGAGGACGACGAGCGTCGTCGATACTTCAGGGTCACCGCGATCGGACGTCGCGCCGCCAGGCGGGAATCGGAGCGCCTGCGCCGGCTGCTGGCCGAAGCGCGGGCGCTGAAGCTGTTCGACACTCGTCGGCAGTGATCGGATGCCGCGGCGCCGATCGATCGCCGAACGGATCTATCGCGTCCTGCTGAGGGCATTTCCTCCAGTCATTCGGCAGGCCGACGGCGACGAGATGGCGCGTCTCTTCGCAGATCGCCTCCGCGAGACGACCGGCCTCTGGTCACGCGCGATCCTCTGGATCGCGGCGGTCGCGGATGCGATTCGTCACGGGATCGGCGCGCGATCTGATCGAGCCAGACGACCCGAGCGTCGCGGGCCGCGGGCCGGTCAATCAGAAAGGCGGGTCATGGCGAGGCTGTGGATGGATCTGCGCTATGGCTGGCGAGGCTACCGCCGAACGCCCGGTGTGACGCTCGTGGCGCTTGCCGCCATCGCGCTCGGCATCGGCGCCAACACGGCGCTCTTCAGTTTCGCCAACGCGCTCTTTTTCCGGCCGCTCGCCGTCGCAGAGCCCGCGCGGCTCGTTTCAGTCCTCCATGTCGGCCGGAATCGGGGCGGATACTCGTCGTTTTCCTATCCGGACTACCTCGAACTCCGAGATCAGAACGAGGTGCTTTCGGGCCTGGCCGCCTGGTCCACGATCGAGTTGGATCTCGGCCGGCCGTCCACGGAGCGCATCGCGGCCCAGATTGTGTCCGGCAACTACTTCGACGTCCTGGGGGTCGCGGCCGAGAGGGGGCGAGTCTTCCGCGCAGAAGAAGACCTCACGCCCGGCACTCACCCAGTCGTCGTGATCAGCCACGCGTTGTGGAGGCGACATTTTGGATCGGATCCGAACGTTGTCGGCTGGTCACTCCCTCTGAACGGCCAGGACTTCACGATCGTCGGCGTCACGCCGGAAACCTTCAGGGGACTCGAGCTGGCGTCCGATCCGCTGGTGTGGGTGCCGTTGATGATGCACCAGACGGCCATGCCGTCATTCCGAGCGTTCGGTACCGATCTGTTCGCGAACCGCGGAACGCATTGGCTCGACCTCACGGGCCGACTCGGACCGGCCGTGTCGATCGCACGGGCGACCGCGGGGCTTCGCGTGATTGCCGATCGTCAGTCGGCGGCCAACCCGGAGACAAACGAGGATTGGACGGTGGTCAGCATTCCGGCTCAAGATGGCCGGCTCGACCCGACGGCTGCCGGCGCCGTGGTCCATTTGACTGGACTGCTGCTCACGGTGGTCGGCTTGGTCCTCGCAATCGTGTGCGCCAACGTCGCGAATCTGCTGCTCGCGCGCGCGGCGTCGCGACAACATGAGCTGGGCGTGCGGCTGGCGATCGGCGCCACGCGCACCCACGTGATCCGTCAGATGCTGACGGAAAGTGTCCTGCTCGCCGGCATCGGTGGCGCCGCCGGCATCGCGCTGGCGGCGTTGGTGACTGCGCTCCTGCCGACCATTGACGTGACCGCGTCACTTCCGGGCCTCGACTCGCGCGTCGATCTCCGCGTGCTCGCGTTCGCCGTCGGCCTCACCCTGGCGTCAGGCGTGGCCTTCGGTCTGCCACTCGCGCATTCGGCATGGTCGACCGCGGTTATCGAATCGCTCAAACCCAGCGCCCGGATCGAGGCCGGATCCCGCCGCTGGACCTTGCGGCACATGCTCGTCATCGTGCAGGTGGCCCTGTGTATGGTGCTGCTGACCGGCGCTGGCCTGACGCTGCGGACGCTTCAGCACCTCCGATCGCTCCCGCTCGGATTCGAGCCGAACGGCCTCTGGCTCGCGACGATCGATCTGACGCAGAAGAAGCTGACGCCCGAGGCCGGCCAGGCGATTCAAACCGAGCTGGTCGACCGTGTGCGCGCGCTTCCCGGTGTGACTGCCGCTGCACTTGGGTTCATCACGCCTTTCAGCCCGAGGCGAATGGCTAACGACGTCTTCTGGATCTTCCCACGCGACAACCCGGAGCGCCGACGTACGAACGTCGACATGAACGTCGTCGGCCCGGACTACTTCGATGTGATGAAGATTCCGATCGTACGCGGCCGCGGTTTCCGGGAAGCTGATGGCCCGGCCTCACCGGACGTCGCGATCGTGAACCGCGCCATGGCGGATCGATTGTGGCCCGGGGCCGACCCGATCGGCGAACGCGTCTGGTCGTGGAATCCGCGTGAATTGGATCGCTCCCTCCTCGTCGTCGGCGTTGTCGAAAACGGCCGGTATTATCGAAGCTGGCGCGCGGAGGCGCGGCCGTTTTTGTTCGTGCCGGCGCACCAGTGGTACCAAGCCACGTCCGCGCTCCACGTGCGCGGTGGCCGCCTCACGTCACCGGATCTGCGAAGGGCGATCAACGCGGTGGTTCCTGATCTCCCGTCGCTCAATCCCATCAGAGCAATGGACGCTATGGCCTCGGCGATGGCGCTCGAACAGATGGGCGCGAGAGTGCTGGGGGCGTTCGGAATACTCGCGCTGGCCATCGCCGGGATCGGCATCTATTCGGTTGTCGCGTTTACAACTGGCGCGCGTGCGCACGAGATCGGCATCCGGATGGCGCTTGGCGCAGGCCGTTCTCGTGTGTTGGGTGTGGTCATTCTCGGCTCACTCAAGCCGCTGTTGATTGGCGTCGGGATTGGCTGGGCGGCCGCGCTGGGCCTCAGCCGGTTGATCACGACGCTGCTCTTCGGCGTACGCCCCACCGATCCGCTCACCTATGCCGGTGTCGCTCTGACACTCGTGGCCGCGGGCATCGCGGCCAGCTATCTCCCTGCGAGACGAGTGTCGCACCGGGATCCGCTCGAAGCACTCCGGCGTGGCTGATCTCAGACTAGCTCTGCCTGAGCGCCGCGATCGGATCGACCCGGCTGGCACGCACGCTCGGCGCCAGGCTGCCGGCCAGGCCGGCGGCGATGATGACGGCCAGCGCTGCAACATAGGTCGACGGGTCGCTCGACGTGACGCCGAAGACGAGCGTCGTCAGTCCTCGCGCAAGCAGGTGCGATCCGACCAGTCCGAGCTGACGATCCGGCGAGGACAATCGCCATTGCGCGGCGGAGAATCTCCGCGCGCACGGCGCCGGCCGTGGCGCCGAGCGCCATCCGCACGCCGATCTCCCGGTGACGCTCGGAGACCTCGTAGGCCATCAACCCGTACAGGCCGAGGCCGGCCAGGCCGAGCGCGAGCGCGGCGAAGAGCGTCAGGACGAACGCGGAAAATGTCCGCGCCGCGACGGACTCGCGAACGAGATCTGAGCCCGGCCGGATCGCGATCACCGGGACGCCGGCGTCAACTTCTCCAATGAGCCGCCGGACCGCCGGCGCGAGCGCGTTCGGGTCGCCGTCGACGCGGACGACGAAGGTGCCGCCCAGCGGCCATTGGTTCTGCGAGAGGTAAATCTGCGGCCGCGGCGGCTCGCTCACCTCATACTGCCGCACAGCGCCGACGACCCCGATGACGCGCAGCCGGGGCGCCGCCGGCCCCGGCACGCCCATCTGCATTTCCCGCCCGATCGGATCGCGATCGGGCCAGAATCGGGCCGCGAACGTCTCGTCCACGACGGCCACCGACAGCGGCCCCGCGTCCGACGCCTCGAACGCGTGCCCGCGCTTCACAGGAATCTGCATGGTCTCGAAGTACCGATCGCTCACCGCGGCTGTGTCCACGCGGTGCAGATCGCTGGCCGTGCGAAACGGCTGGCCCTCGACCAGGTACCGATTCTGCCGATTGCTGCCGCTGAGCGGCAGTGGATTCACGACCGCCGCGGCCGCCACGCCGGGCAATTGCGCGACCCGCGCGATGAGCTCGTGGTAGAAGGCGCGCGTGCGCTGCTGGCCCTGCTCGCGCGTGCCCGGCGTCGAGAGCTGCAGCCGCACGGTCAGGACCCGCGATGGATCGAAGCCAGGCTCGACGAGCGCCAGCCGCACCATCGTTTGGATCATCAGCGCGCTGCCGGTCACAAGCGTCAGCGACAGGGCGACCTGGCTGAAGACAAGGCCGGCGCGAAGTCGTGCCCACCGCCGCGAGCCAACGCCGGATCGCCCCGCGTCGAGCAGTCCCGCGGCCAGGGCGTGCGGTCGCGTCTGCAGAAGCGGCAGCAGACCAAAGGCGCCACCCACCACCGCGGAGAGCGCCAGCGCGAAGACCAGCACGCGTCCGTCGATCGCGGCCTCGGCCAGCCTCGGAATCCCGCCAGGATCGAGGGCCGCGGTCGCGCCGATCAGCAGCCGCGCAAACGCGAGGCCGGCCAGGCCGGCCAGACTTGCCAGGACGAGACCCTCGACGATCAGTTGGCGCGCGAGACGCCGCTGGCCCGCGCCGAGCGCCGCCCGGACGGCAAATTCCTGCGCGCGCGACGAGATCCGCGCCGTCTGAAGACTCGCAGCGTTGAGACAGCCGATGGCGAGGAGCGCGCCGACTGCCGCGAGCAGGGCCAGGAGTCCCGGCCGCGCCCCGCCAACCTGTGCGTTGCGGAGCGACTCGATGGTGGCCGTGACGTTGCCGTTCTCCACCGGGTGCTCGATCGCCAGTTGGCGCGCGATGTCGCGCATCTCGCTGCGTGCGTCGTCCTCGCGGCGCCCGGTCGCCAGCCGCGCGACGACCGCCGTGCCGGCCCGGGCCTCACGCCGTTCGAGATCCGATCCCGGAACGAAATGCTCGATGGGCACCCAGAGATCGGCGGCGCGATAGAACTCGAAGCCCGCCGGCATCACGCCGACAATGACGAAGGGCTCGTCGTCGAGGGTGATCGAGCGGCCGAGGACGCCGGCGTCGCCGCCGAACGTCGTCATCCAGCGCGCGTGGCTCAGGACCACCACGCCGGCCGCGGCGTCGGCCTCGCCGAGCGCGCGGCCCAGCGCCGGTGCGACGCCGAGCGTCGTGAAAAAGGTGGACGTGACGCGATACGACTTGACGCCGACCGCCGTGCCGCCGGTGAGGAGGGTGCCTGTGTCCACCTGATAGGCCGCCATCGACGCGAATGCGCGCGCGCGGCCGCGCCAGTCGAGATAGTTCGGGTACGAGACGGAGACGTCGCGATCGCCGGCGCGCTCGCCGACGAGCACGAGGTCGTCGGCCTGGCGGTAGGGAAGCGGCGCCAGGAGCGCCGCGTCCACGATCGCATACACGCCAACCGTGGTGCCGATACCGAGCGCGAGCGTGAGCGTCATCGTCGCGGTGAAGGCGCGCGCCCTGGCCATCTGCCGAAACGCGTCGCGCAGGTCCAGGGCGAGGTTGGCCGGCAGTCCGGCCGAGCCCGCGCGCTCTCGGCGCGCGTTCAGGCGGAAGTGCCACACCAGGCGCGCGGCGTGGAAGAGCAGCCACGCACGGGCACGAAGCTCGCCGGTCGCGCGGCACCGATCGTCGTACAGCTCCGCCATGTCCGAAGTGACCTGATCGCGGTCGTCGTCAGGAAGCAGATGGAACAGCGCGCGGACGATCGGCGGCAGCGCCGGCCTCATGTCACCGAGCCTTCCACAGCGGATCGAGTCCGTCCCAGAGCCTGAGGAGGCGCGCGCGCGAGGTCCGGAGCAGCTGGCGGCCGGCTTGAGTGATCTCGAAGTGGCGCCGGCTGCGCCAGTCGCCCGGCACGGTGACCATCCGCGACTTCACGAGCCGGTGCTCCTCGAGGCGCCGGAGAGCGATGTACACCGCGGCGGGGGCGATCGAGCGGCCGGTGCGGGCTTCGATCTCCCGGACGATCGAGACCGTGTACGCCCGCTCGGCGAGTCTGGCGGCGGCGAGGAGGACGTGGTGTTCGGTTTCGCCCAGGGCGGCTTTGGCTGGCATCGCCTAATCTTGCTAGTGTATGTGCCCTAGCAAGATTAGTCAATCGCCCGCCGCCGGCATCGCCCGCCGCCGGCCTGACCTGGATCCGCGCCGACCGCCGCCGCCGTTGCATTTCCGAGCCTGTTCGACGACGATCAGCCCGCGTTCATGCCGTCCGCGTCGCTGGCCGTCTGGCTCTTCACGCGTGCCCTGGTCCTTCCGCACGCACCCGCAACGCTGCCGGTCGCGGCTCCAGGCAATTTTCCCTCGAGCGGAAGCGTCTTCGGGGCGATTGAAACCAGCGTGGCCGCGGTGACGAGCGATCGCTTCGATGCGACGGGGGCCGGCGTGGGCATTGCGCCGAAGCTGGGCGCGTACGGCGGCTCGTGGACGCAGACGTCGTACAAGCTGGGCGATCTCGAACTGACCAATCCGCTCCGCCCCGGCACGCCGCTCGTGCTGCCGGATGCGGCGGCGCTCGAGTCCGCGTCGATCACGACCGCCCCGAGCGCCGTTGACGTGAGTGCCACGGGTCCGCGGCTTGAACTGGCGCCGCTCCGGCCAGGCACGCAGGCCGCCATGGTCGTGCAGGGCGTCTTCAGTCCGTCGGGGTGGGCGGCGTCGCCGACCGATCCGCCGGCGATCTCGGCGCTCCAGTCGCTCGAGGACGCGAGCCTCGTGCTGAGCGGGCCGATTGCGGGCGAGCGTGCGGGCGGCGTGTTTGCCGCGCACGTGTCACAGGCGACGCGGACCGATCGCCACGAGCCACCTGATCAGACTGCCAAGCTCGCCTCGTTTACCGGGCACGTCGTCATCACGCCGCGCCCGCACGACGAGGTCCGCGTGCTCGGCGTCTACCAGCGGGCCGATCACCCGAACGACGCGTGGATCCCGCTCGAGCACGCCGCGCGCGCGCAGGATCACCTGTCGGTCGCGCAAGTCGCCTGGGAGCGGACTGCACCCGGCCGCCTGGCGTGGCGCGTCGCTGGCGGCGTGCAGCACGCGTTTCTCGATCCGGCGGCCACGGCGACGATGCCGACGATTGATTCGGTGAACGACGGCGCGGTCCTGCCGATCGTGATGCAGCCGGCGGGCGCCGCGACGGTCTTGCGGCTGGCCGGCGATCTCCGCCAGCGGCCCTCGTCATCGTCTCCGCACGACTGGCGCGTGGGCGTGACATTCGAGCGCGACGTCATGCACCCCGAGATCCTCGCGGCGCCGGGTGCGGCCGAAACCGTCGATGGCCTGGCCGCGCGCGTCTGGCTGCTCGACCCGGCGGCCTCGTCGTCGGTCTGGCACGAAACGACCTCGGCGATCTTCGCGTCGGACCGCGTGACGCTGGGCTCGCGAGTGCACGTCGAAGGCAGCGTGCGCCTCGAGACGATCTCCGGCTCGAACGGCGGCGCCACGGGCGTCTCGTGGGCCGATGTCTATCCGCGCGGCCGTGTCGAGGCGACGGTGTCGGAGCGCGCCCACCTCGGCGTGTTCGTGGACGTCTCACGCGCCGGGCTGCCGCTGCCGCCCTTGGCGCTGGCATTCGGTGATCCGGCGTCGCCGACCGGCCGCGTGCAGACCTGGATGGACGCCAACCACGACGGCATCGCCGAAGTCGGCGAAGTCGGCCCGCTCGTCCAGCGCATTGGGCCAGGCGCCGGCACGTCGGGACTGTCGGAGATCGACGCCGCACTCGCGCGGCCCGTCGAGACGCAGACGGTGTTCGGCATGACGATCGATCGGCCCCGGTGGGCGGTGGCGTTCTCGGGGATCATTCGGCGCCAGTCGAGTCCCATTGGCGTCGCGGACTCCGGCGCGAGCTACACGCTGATCCAGGTGCCGGACGAGGGCCTCGACTATCCGGGGCCGAAGACGACCGTGCTCGACACGTACAGCCGCGAGCCGTCGAGCTTCGGTCTCGACCATTACCTGCTCACGAACACGAGCGGGTTGACGCCCACGTTCCAGGGATTGGACCTGACGGTGCAGGTTCGGTCGGAGCGGGTGGCCTTGTCGGTTGGCGCCACGGCGGGCCGCGCCTTCGCCACGGCCGCGGTCCGTGGGTTCCGCGTTGACGAGAACGACCCCGCGGTGCTCGACGTGTCCGCCGACCCGAACGCGCTCGTCAACGGGCGCGGCCGCCCGTTCCACGATTGCGGGTACACGGCCAAGGTCGGGCTCGCGCTCCATCTTCCATACGCGATCAACATCGGGACGCTCGTCCGCTACCAGGACGGGCAGCCGTTCGCGCGGCTCGCCGAGGCGACGGCGCTCGCGCAGGGCGCCGAGCCGGTGCGGGCGTTCCCCAACGGCCGCACGCGGTTCACGTTCGTCCTGACGCTCGATCTGCGCGCGCAAAAGGACTTCACGCTCGGGCGCGCGCGTCTCGGCGTCTTCCTGGACGCCTTCGATTTGCTCAACACGACGCGCGAGGTCGAGGAGATCACGGCCTCGTCGCCCGACTTCCGCGCCACCTCGGCCGTCGAGCCTCCACGCAGCGTGCGCCTCGGCTTCCGCCTCGGCTTCTAGACGGCAAGCGCCCGCGTGCCGGAGCCGCCCGGCTCATAATAGGGCCGCCAATGGCTCGCACCACCACGCGTCCGCGAACCGCGGACGAGGCCCTCGCGCGGCTCGTCGACGGCAATGCGCGCTTCGTCGCCGGGCGCGCGCGCTTCCCGACTGTCCGCAAGGAAGTTCTCGCGGGACTCGCCAAGGGACAGCAGCCCTACGCCACGATCCTCGGCTGCAGCGACTCGCGCGTGCCCCCCGAGCTCGTCTTCGACGCGGGCTTCGGCGAGCTCTTCATTGTCCGCGTCGCGGGCAACGTGGTGTCGCCCGAGGTCCTGGGCACGCTGCAGTACGCCGCCGTCCACCTCGAAACGCCGCTCTTCGTCGTCCTCGGGCACGAAGGATGTGGCGCGGTGGCCGCCGCGCTCGCGGCGATCCGGCGCGGGAATCGTGAGCGGTCGCGGATTGAGCGGTTGCTGCAGAACATCACCCCCGGACTGGGACGCCTCTCGAAGGACCTGCAAGGCGACGCGCTCATGCGCGCCGCGGTCGAAGCGAATGTTCGCTGGTCGATGCGCCAGGTGCTCGAAACGCCGGAAGCCAAGGTTCGTACAGCCGAGGGCGTGATGAAGCTGGTCGGCGCGGTCTTCGAGATCAAGACCGGGCGAGTGACGCTTCCTCGCTATAGGATGAAGACCTCCATGCGGCTTCAACCGGGCACGTCCGTCGGCCCGTACCGGATCGTCGCGCTCGTCGGGGCGGGCGGGATGGGCGAGGTGTATCGTGCCCGCGACGACCGGCTCGGCCGCGACGTGGCCGTCAAGGTCATGCCGGCCGCGCCCGACGCCGAGCAACAGGCGCGGTTCGAGCGGGAGGCGCGCGCGACCGCCGCGCTGTCTCACCCCAACATCGTCACGATCTTCGACGTCGGGACGCATGACGGGCAGCCGTATCTGGTGACCGAGCTGCTCGACGGCCGGACGCTCCGGGAGCACCTGGCCAGTGGGAAGGCGCTCGACGTGCCGCGCGCGATTGCGATCGCGTTGCAGCTCGTGCGCGGCGTCGCCGCGGCCCACGCGGTCCGCGTCGTCCACCGCGATTTGAAGCCTGAGAACCTGTTCGTCACACGCGACGGCACACTGAAGATCCTCGACTTCGGCCTCGCCAAGCTCCGTCCGGAGTCTCGCGGGGGGATGGACACGACGCAATTTGCGACCGCGGATCCCGACCAGGTGATCGGTACGCCCGCCTACATGGCGCCCGAACAGGTCCGCGGCGAGCCACCCGACGAGCGCGTCGATATCTTCGCGATTGGCGCGACGCTGTTCGAGATGGTCAACGGGGCCAGCCCGTTCCGCCGTGGGAGCGTGGCGGAGACGTTCGCCGCTGTTCTCCACGAACAGCCAAGCTCGGCGGCGAGCCGCGACGTCCCGGCTGGCCTCGAACGCGTGATCCAGCGCTGCCTGGCCAAGGATCCTGCGGAGCGATTCCAGACCGCGGCCGATCTCGGGTTCGCGCTCGATTCGCTGGCTGGTGACTCGGGCGCCGCGTCGCCGGTCCTGCGCAGCGCACCGGCTGGCGCGTCGATCGCGGTTCTGCCGTTCGCCGACATGAGCGCGACGCGCGACCAGGACTGGCTGTGCGAGGGGTTGGCTGACGAGTTGATCAACATGCTCTCGCGGATCGACGGCCTGCGCGTCGCCGCCCGCAGCTCGTCGTTTCAATTCCGATCGTCGGGCGCCGACATCCAGGCGGTCGGCGCGAAGCTGGGCGTCGCGACGGTGCTCGAGGGCGGCGTCCGGCGGGTCGGTGACCGCTTGCGCGTCACCGTCCAGCTCGTCGAGGTCGCGAGCGGGTACCAGCGCTGGTCGGAGCGCTTCGATCGCACGGTGGCGGACGTCTTCGCGATCCAGGACGAGATCGCCGAGCGCGTGGCGACCGCGCTCCGCGGCCTCCTCACTCCGAGCGAGCGCGAGGCCTTGCGCCGGCCCGAGACGGCGATGGAGGCCTACCGAGGTACTTCCTGCGAGGCCGCCAGCGCCAGCACCAGTTTCAGAAGGCGACGCTCGACCAGGCCAAGACGATGTTCGAGCGGGCGATCGAGATCGATCCAACCTACGCGCCCGCGTGGGCGGGCCTGGCGGACACGCACTCCTGGTTCTTCGAGTGGTGGGGCAGCCGCGAGGCCGACCTCGAAATGGCCGACCGCGCCAGCCGCCGGGCGCTGGAACTCTCGCCTGAGCTCGCCGAGGCGCACGCCTCGCGCGGGTTTGCGCTGTCGGCACGCCGACGATATGACGAGGCCGCGCGTGAATTCGACGAGGCCATCCGTCTCAATCCGAACTTGTTCGAGGCGTACCATCTCTACGGCCGGGCGGCGTTTGCCGCCGGGTGGATCGAAAGGTCCGTCGATCTCTTCCAGCGCGCCAGCGACGTGCGCCGCGAGGACTTTCAAGCGCTCAGCCTGATGTCGCAATCGCTGGACATGCTGGGCCGTCGCGATGAAGCCGACGCCGCGACGGCTGAAGGCCTTCGGCGTGCGGAGCGTCAGCTCGATCTGGACCCGAATGACGCGCGGGCGCTGTCGATGGGCGCCACCATGCTCCTCCGGCGCGGCCAAACCGAGCGCGGGAGGATGTGGGCGGCGCGCGCCATCGAGCTGCACCCCGATGATCTCGGCGTGCTCATCAACGTGACGTGTTTTCGAGCGTTGACCGGCGACAAACAGGGCGCTCTCGATCTGCTCGAGAAGACGTTCGCGCGCGGCTATGGCAAGAAGGACTGGATCGCGCACGACCCGGACTATGACTCGCTGCGCGACGACCCGCGGTTTCAGGCACTCATCGCGAAGCTCACGTAGACTTCCGATACGGGCGTGCCGTCTGCCGTGAGCTACTCGTAGCGCAGGGCGCGCATCGGGTCGATGCGCGACGCGCGAATCGCGGGGATCAGACCCGCCGAGAGCGCGACGACCGCGAGCGCGGCGACCGACAGCGCCAGTACCGTCGGGTCGTTGCCCTTGATCTCGTACAGGAGCGACGTCGCATACATGCCGACGAGCAGGGCCAGCCCCGTCCCGACGGCGCCGCCGATGAGCGTCATCCAACCCACCTGCCGCAGGACCATGCCGCGCACGCGCTGCGGATCGGCGCCGAGCGCCATCCGCAGTCCGAACTCCCGCGTGCGCTGCGCGACGGTATACGCGAGGACGCCGTAGAGGCCAATGGCGGCCAGCACGGTCGCGACGAGCGCGAACGCCGCCGAGAGCGTCGTGATCATGCGATCGAGGAAGACGTTCTCCCGGACCTGCTGCGGCATCGTGCGCAGACTTTCCACGGGGAGGTTCGCGTCGAGACTCGAGATGACGCCGGGAATCGCCTTGAGCAGCGGCGTGGGATCGCCCCCGGAGCGCACGTAGAACGTGCCGTAGCCCAGCTGGTCGTCCTGCTGCGTCGGGACGTAGAACACCGGCGGAATCTTCGCCTTCACCTCGCTGTACTTGGCATTCTGGGCGAGGCCGACGATCTCGATCTCGAGCTTGACGGCGTCGCCCACGCTGCGGGCCATCAGCTTGCCGACGGCGTTCTTGCCGAGCTTGAACTTCTCGGCAAACGCTTCGTTGACGATGGCGACCTTGCGGCCGCCGATGACGTCGGCGCGGGTGAATTCCCGTCCCGCCAGAAGGGGAATGCCCATCGTCTTGAAGAATCCCGGGCTGACTTCGTCATAGCGGCTGCCGTTGTCCGTGTCCGGTCCCGACGCGAAGCCCTCGACCGAGACGCCCTGGCCGTAGTTGTTGCCCACGAGGAGTCCGACGATCGAGACCGTCACGCCTGAGACGCCCGGCAGCGCGCGCAGCCGATCTTCCACCTGGTCGAACAGCGCGCGCGTGCGCGCCGGATCGTAGCCGCTCAACTGCGGCGAGATGCTGAACGTCACCATGTTGTCGATCTTGATGCCGAGATCGACGCGGCTGACGTTGAGCAGGCTCCGCGTGAACAGCCCCGCGGCGGCGAGCAGCGCCATCGACAACGCGATCTGCGCGACCACCAGGCTTTTGCGGAATCGTGCCGCCGATTTGGTCCCTGCCGACTGACGCGTGTTGTCCTTGAGCGTCGACGCCAGATCGGGCCGCGTGCTGTGCAGGGCGGGGAAAAGCCCGAAGAACAACCCGGTCGCGACCGACAGTGCGGCCGCAAACAACAGGATTGCCGGATCGAGCGAGAACGACAGCGATTCGATGGCGTCGGCCGGCAGCAGGGCGGCGATGCCGCCGAGCGTCCATCGCGCGACCAGGAGCCCGACCGCGCCGCCGAGCACCGCCAGTACGCACGCCTCGAACAGCAGCTGTCCGATCAACCGCCCACGGCTCGCGCCGATCGACAGTCGGATGGCCATTTCGCCCGAGCGCGCCGCGGACCGCGCGAGCAGCAGGTTGGCGATGTTCGCGCACGCGATGAGCAGCACGACGCCGGTGACCGAGAAGAGCAGCGTGAGTGGCGCCTGCGCTTCGGTGTGCACGTCGCTCTGGCCGCGCGATCCGTTCTCGAGCGTCAGGACCTTCGTCTTGAACTTCGCGAGCGTCGCCTCGCTCATGCCTTTCTGCTCGGCGGCCTCGACGCCGTTGATGATCGCCGTGGTACTGCCCGTTGAGCGACGCGCGCGCTTGATCGATCGTCACGCCCGGCTTCAGCCGGCCGAAGAGATACGCCCAGTAGCTCCTGCGATTGTCGAAGCCCTTGAAGAACGGAATCATCTGGTCGCGCATGCTGATCGGCACGAACACCTTCGGATCCGATCCGAGCGTCGTGCCGCGGAAGCCCTCCGGCGCCACGCCCACAATCGACATCGACTGGCCGTTGATCGTCATCGTCTCGCCGACCACGTCCGGGCGGCCCGCAAATCCGGTCTGCCAGTACGCGTGGCTCAGGACGACGACATGCGGCTCGCCCGGCGGCAGATCGTCTGACGGGCTGAGCACTCGTCCGGCCGCGGGGCGCAGGCCGAGCACCGGAAAGTAGCTGCCCGAAACCAGCGCGCCCGTGCCGCTCGTCGTCTGTCCGTTGAACGCGAGGTTCGCGCCGAAGAAGACGTGCGCGGCAATGCCCGTCAGCACCGTCTGCTGCTTTTCGAGATCACGAAACATCGGGTAGCTGAACACGGCATCGCAGTCGCCGGGCTGGCCGCAGCTCTGCGACCCCGGTTTCGGCCCGGGCGATCCGAGGTTGACGAGCTCGCCCGGCCGCTCGACCGGAAGCGGGCGCATCAGCACCTGGTTGAACAGCGAGAAGATTGCGGCGTTGGCCCCGATGCCGAGCGCCAGCGAGATGACGGCGACCGTCGTGACGAACGGCGCCTTGAAGAGCATCCGAAACGCAAAGCGAAGGTTGACCATGAAACCCCTGGGGAGCGGCTGCCCGTATTCGACGGGTTCGACCGGCAAACGGTTGTGACGGAAGGCGTGCCGAGACCGTGCCGTCGGGCATTGTGGACCTAGCCTTGGCGTCAGGCTCGTGCACGCAAGGGTTCTCGTGCCGAACCCGCGTCAGGTCGGTCCTTGCGCTAGAGGGGAGGTCGCTACGACGAATGTCACCCTTGTCCTCCTTGTCGTCCGCAAGACGGAATGAAGGGCAGTGGGAGGTAGACTTCCCGCCTGGGGAGCGCGCGATCGCCAGAAATTCTGACAGGAACAAGTCGCTGTGCTACAAGAGTTTAGCGTTCGTCGCTCCCGTGGTCCGCTCCTGGCACGCGGCATGCAAGACTCAAGGGCAAACTCTGGAGCATTGGATAGAGGTCAGGGTGACCCCAGGGGTGATTTCAAGGCATCAGTGAGGGATCAACAATGACGATGGGTCTTCGGGCCTTTTCACGAACCGCAAGCGTCGTAGTGGCGCTAGGCGCACTTCTGCTCGTCCCAACGCGCTCGTACGGCCTCCCAATCGGTTGGACCTGCAGTGGAAACTGCGGAACGCTCGGGGCCGACGGCGCCGTCCCGACACCGCCTGGCGGCGGCGTGTATGACTGGGTATCGACCGCTGGCGCACCGACCTTCTCAGGTCTGAATCTCGGCTTCAACGAGACCAATGGATCGCTTCTCACGTCGGCGGTCTTTTCCGCGAACGCTCTCGATGCGCTGACCTTCGATTTCAACTACGTGACATCTGACGGCCCCGGCTTCCCGGAGTACGCCTACGTCCAGCTTGTGGACTCAAGCAACAACGCAACCCTGCTTTTCACCGCGCGGACTGCCTCCGGGGCTAACGTGGTGCCAGGACCTGGGATGCCTCCGCTCGCCGCCGGCGTCACGCTTATTCCGCCATCCACACCAATCAACAGCACATCGGGGGCCACCGTGTGGTCTCCGCTTGGAGGCTCCTCCGGTGCGTGCTGGCAGGGATTCGGCAATGGTTGCGGCAATTCCGGCTCGATCAACATGTCGTACACAATTCCAACGGCCGGCAATTACACGCTGCAATTCGGAGTGGTGAACGTCAACGACATCGCCTTCGACAGCGGACTGGCCATTGCCGGTGCCGCCGTGGGCGGCGTTCCGATTCAGAATGGCGTTGTTCCTGAGCCCGCCACCCTGTTCCTCTTCGGTACGGGCTTGGCCGGGACCGCCTTGCGTCGGTATCGCCGAAAGAAGTAAGCACCGCACTGCACGGTTCGAACGACTGAGGCGACCGCGAGGTCGCCTCAGTCGTGTACCGGGCACCCGTTCGCCGAGCGAGCGAGCAACTGGAGTCTCGAGAGAAGGGTCCGGCACCAATCCCGGGGGGGCGCCCGCACATCCCGATCGCCGCCGCCCCGGAGGACTGCACCCACCGATCTCAGACGCGGATCACCTGATCCTTCAGCGAGTACAGGATCGCGACGACCTCGTGCTGCTCCGGCTGGCCGACACCATGTTGCTTGAGGGCCGCCAGGATGTCGTCGAGGGTCGAGATGAACTCCTGCTCGTTGATGTTCATGCCGAGGTGCGCCGCGACCATGTCGCGGCCCCGATAGACCTCGGGGCCTCCGCTGCCCGCGCCGAAGAAGTCGCGGATCTGCTCCTTCAACTCGACGAGCCTCGCCTCGTCAATCTTTGCAAACCTCGCCTTGATCACCGGATTGGCAAGATGGCGCGCCACGACGTCGTCGACGATGGCGGCAATGCCCGTCGCGCCGCCCAGGCGTTGGTAGAGAGATGGGGTCATGACCGACTCCTCGCGCAGAACCTCCGGCCTCATGACGGACGCACCGTGAGCGCGGTCTTGACCGGCATGGGCTTGACGAGCGCCAGATAGAATCGGGCACCGCTCGAGCCAGGCGTCGTACAGCCGGCGCACGCGGGCTTCTGGCTCGGACGATCGGATGGCGATTTCGATCTCGATCTCCGCCAGGTCGGGGTCCACGCCGTCGATGCCGATCAAGCCCCTCGCGTCACTGCGGCAGTGCGCGGTCGCCTCGACGCCCTCCACGGGAACACCGAATTGGGGCGCCAGCGTGTCGCGAATGAAGACGACCGCGCACCCGGCCAGCGCGCCCAGGAGCGCGGCCGTCGGGCTCGGCGCCTGATTGGTGCCGCCGAGCGAGGGCGGCAGATCAGCCCGCCACTGAAAGGCGCCCGCCTCCAGAACGGCGGCCGCGCCATTGCTGCGCGCCATCAGCGTGGGCCGGCTTTTCGCTTTGTCAGGATCGCTGCGCCAGGCGCGCTCGGTTTCGCGGAGGATTTCGGTCGTCATCAACGCCTCCAGGAATGCATCAGACCGGCGGATGCTCCGCTCGACGACTGATGGATATAGATTAAGTCGTTCCAGCCTATCAATCCGCGGCGCCAGACCCCATGACCGAACCGCCGAATCTTCTGACCCAAACGCCGTTTCGAACGGAAGCGGTGCCTGGTCCGAGCGGCACGGACGTGCTCTCCGACGTCCTGCGGGTCTTTCGCGTGACGGGTGCCGCGCTGCTCCGCGGCGATTTCCGTGCGCCATGGTCCTGGGTCACGCCGCCGGCGAGCGCGATCGCGGCCATGCTTCATCCCGGGGCGACGCGGCTGGTGATCTTTCACATCGTGGCCGAAGGGAGCTGCTGGGTGGAGATTGCCGGGCAGGCTCGGATCCGCCTGGAGCAGGGCGACGTCGTCGGGTTTCCGCACGGCCATGCGCACACCATGGGCGCGGGGGATGGCGCGACGTGCGTGCCGATTGCCAGCCTGTTCCCGCCGCAGCCGTGGAGAGAGCTGCCCGTGCTGCGGCAAGGCGACACCGGAGCGCTCACGCGCATCGTCTGCGTGTACCTGCACTGCGACGATCTCGTCTTCAACCCCCTGCTCGACGGCCTGCCCGAGGTCCTGGTGGCGCGCCCCGGCCCGGACGGCTCGGCGCAGTGGCTCAACACGAACCTGCGCTACCTGATCGCCGAGGCCAATCGTGGAACCGCCGGAAGTGCTTGCCTCCTGGCGCGCATGACCGAGCTGCTCTTCATCGAGATATTGCGCCTGCACTTGGCCGGCCTCGGCGAGATGGATGTCGGCTGGCTGGCGGCGCTGAAGGACCCGCAGGTCTCGCGCGTGCTGCATCTGTTCCATAGCGAGCCGGCGCGGGCCTGGGCCAAGCCGGCGCTCGCGCGGCAGGTGGGCCTCTCGCGATCGGCACTCGACGACCGGTTCCGGAAGCTGCTTGGAACGTCGCCCGGCCGGTATCTGACGAAGTGGCGCCTGCAACTGGCCGCGCAGGCGCTGCGGCATGGCCGGGCTGGTGTCGGTCAGATTGCGGCCGACGTCGGATACGGCTCGGAGGAAGCGTTCAGCCGCGCCTTCAAGCGATTCACCGGCAGCTCCCCGGCCGTGTGGCGCCGGCGGGCGGGAGCTACGCGCCGGGATCAGCCGTGACCGTGCTGAGCATCTTCGCAATCTTTAGTTTCATTACTCATTTGGTCCCGGACGGCTTAGAGTATGGGTGCTCCCGGCAAGCCTCCCCCGCACAACCTCGGACGCCTGGGGATCTCATGCCGCGCAATGCCCGTCTGCTGCTTGGCGATGTCTTCGCTCTGACGCTCGGATTTGCCGTCGCGTCTTCTTCCATCACGGTGCTCGAGGCCGCCCGCGCCCGGAGTGCCATGCCGACCACAGCGCCGACCGCGTCGGTGCTCTCCCCGGCCCCTGGGCAGATCGTGTCGGGCCACGTGGTAGTCTCGGCGACCGCGAGCCTGGACACCACCGCGCTGCAGTTTCAACTGAGCGGCGTCAATCTCGGTCCTTCCATCACGTCGGGCTCCTGCAGCCTGAATTGGGACACCACGGCCGTGACGGATGGCACGTATGCGCTGACGGTCCTGGCATACGGTGGCGGCGGCGGCATGACGTCGTCGTCGCCCGTCGCCGTGACAGTGGAGAACACCGCGCCGCAAATCACCGCGGTGGCGGCGTCCGGTCTGACGAGCACCTCCGTCGTCATCACCTGGACGACGAATCAACCGTCGACCTCAGGCGTGGTTTACGGCCTGAACTCGCCGGTGAGCAGCCTGCCAACGGATTGGAGCCTGGTCGCTCAGCATTCTGCGAGGCTCGGCGGGCTGTCGCCGGGGACCTTCTATCGCTTTCGGGTCACGTCGACGAACAGCGTCGGCCTTCAAGCAACATCCCCTGAGTACCTGTTCACGACGACGCCCGCGCCGGCCACGGGAAGACCGGTCAGACCGGGCACGCCGCCCCCCTCTCGTGCACCCGTTCTGCCGATCGCGCCGGATTCTGAGTTGCCGAAGTTGCCGGTGACGCAGGTGATGCCTCCGTTCCAAGCGCCGTCCACCCCCGTCCCCCCGCCGGCGGAGCCTCGCGGTTCGCCCGAGCCCGTCCCGTCGCCTCCCGGATCGGCCACACCGCCTCCGGCCACGGAACCGGCGCTACTTGAGCCGACGACGATTAGCGGTGTGGCCATCAATCCAGGTCTCGGCGTGCTCCCGAAGGTAATCGTGATCCTCGAGCGCTCCGACAAGATGGTCGCGTTCACGACCACCGACTCATGGGGCGGGTTCCGATTTGACCGGCCTTGTCGCCGGGGAATACAAGGTGTGGGCCGAGTTCGGCGGCGCAAGAACTCTGCTCCTCAAACGGACGATCCAGTAACAGGCACGATCGGAGCGGGGCCTCGAGTCAGATACCTGAAGCGCGCGGTCGGCATGATAAGAGAGGTCCCATGAGCGAACGACACGGTCAACCGCCACGCGGATTGCTGGCCGCCGGTCGCTCTCCGTTGTTCGAGGGCAGATTTGGGCGAATGTTCCGGACGCTGCCCCCCGCCACGTTCGGCTCGACTGATGCAGAGAACGAGCAGAACCTGCTGGCGCTCGGCCAGGCGATGTCCGCCGCGTTCGATGCGCCGAAAGACGGCAAGGACGATGAAGAGGGCGGCGTGCCGGCGCTCTACACGTACCTCGGCCAGTTCATCGACCACGACCTGACGTTCGATCCCGCCAGCAGCCTCCAGAAGCAGAACGATCCGGACGCGCTCACGGACTTCCGCACGCCCGGTTTCGATCTGGACAACGTCTACGGTCGCGGACCGGACGACCAGCCGTACATGTATGACGCGAACGACCGGTTCGTCCTGGGCGATCCCATTCACGGCGGCGGCGATGCCGACGCGCGCGATCTGCCGCGCAACAACGCAAGTCCGCCACGGGCGGTGATCGGCGATCCACGCAATGACGAAAACACGATCGTGTCGCAGCTCCAGGGCCTGTTCCTGCGCTTCCACAACCGCATGATGCAGGAGCATCCAGCGCTCCCGTTTGCCGACGTCCAGCGCCAGGTGCGTTTTCACTACCAGTACCTTGTCATCAACGACTTCCTGCCGCGAATCGTGCATTCGAGCGTGATCAACGCGCTGAAGGTGAACGGCCACTACGATCGCCGCCGGCTCGATTTCTTCCATTGGCGGCGCAACCCGTTCATGCCGGTCGAATTCTCGGTCGCGGCCTATCGCCTCGGCCATTCCATGGTTCGCCCCGGCTATCGATTGAACGACGCCGTGCGGCTGCCGATCTTCCCGGTGCCCTCAGAGGGCCTGCCGGAGGGACTGACCGGGTTTCCGGGCGATGAACCCGGCCTGGGGCATCGATTGGGGCCGGTTCATCGACATCGACACGCGGACGTACGACGGCGCGCCCGCGGAGAATGCGCGGCGCCTGCAGCTGGCCTACCGGCTCGATACCTCGGTGGTGAATCCCCTGAGCCACCTGCCGCCGGCGGTGGCCGTCAACCCCTCGTCGCTTGCCGCCCGCAACCTGCTGCGTGCGTGGCGGCTCGGTCTGCCATCCGGTCAGCACGTGGCGTTCGCGATGGGCGTCAGGCCCCTCGACGACACAGACATTCTGATTGGCAAGGCGACGGGCGTGCCTGGCGATGCGACCAGCATCCTTGACCCGTCGTTGAACCTGCCGGCCGTCTTCAGGAAGAACTGCCCGCTGTGGACGTACATTCTGGCGGAAGCGATGCAGCACCAGGAAACCGTCAGGATCCCGGTTCAGGAAAGCGTCACGATCAAGACGCCTCGTCTTGGCCCCGTCGGCGGACGGATCGTGGCGGAAGTGCTCCTGGGACTGCTGTTCGGCGATCCGAACTCGCTCTTGTCGCTCGATCCGCACTGGCATCCGGCCGGCGGACCAGACTACGCGCTGCGTGACTTCGTGAACTTCGCGCTTGGACACTGAGCGAAGGCGGTTCGACATCGCTGTCGATAGACGCGAGGCGTCAATGGCTTTCGAGCGTTCGCCGCGATGAAGAGCGGCGGCTCATGCGATGCGGCCGTGGCGCCGGCTATACTACGACCCGGTGATCCCGCCCGCTGGGCCGCGTCGCTCCGAGGACGTGCTGGAGTCCCCCAGGCGCGTCCTGGATCCGTTCGATCGCGAGACCGAAGTCCTGTTCGGTCTGATCATGATCCTGACGTTCACCGGTTCGATCAGCGTCGCCGAAAGCGGCCGCGAGGACGTGCGCACGATGCTCGTCGCCGGGCTGGGCTGCAACCTCGCGTGGGGCATCATCGACGCCGTGTTCTACCTGATGTCGCGCCTGGCCGAACGAGGCCGGGCCCTTGTCATGTTCCGCGCGGTGCGGCGGGCCGCTGATCCGGACAGCGCGCACCGGATTCTCGCCGACGCCTTGCCGCCGGCCATCGCCTCGATCCTCGATCCGGCCGACTTCGAGCGGCTCCGCCAGCGCCTGCAGGCCCTGCCGGAGTCGCGCGGCCAGACGCGCCTCGAGCGGGACGACTGGAAGGGTGCTGTCGGCGTGTTCAGCCTGGTGTTTCTCACCACGTTCCCCGTGGTGATCCCGTTCATCGTTGTGAACACCGTCTCCGTGGCGCTGCGCCTGTCGAACGCGGTCGCCATCGTGATGTTGTTCCTGACGGGCTACGCCTTCGGACGGCTGACCGGACGCCGGGCCTGGCCGAGAGGCTTGGCCATGGTCGTCATCGGCGTCGTTCTCGTGGGCCTCACGATCGCGCTGGGCGGATGAGGCGCCGGCGCCCTGTCCTTCAGCGCGCGGCGCCGGCCGCGAATACTAAAACCGCGAGGCGGCTGCTTTCAGCAGCGAGATCGCCTGATCCTTCTTTTCTCGCGCGTCCATTCCGTCGAGGTGCACCTGGAGGATGCGGCCCTTGAGGTAGGCGCTCGCCCAGACGTAGGCGGGAGAATCCGCTTTGAAGATGGCAGCGTCGCCCACGTCCGGGATCACCGCGTCGGCCGTTCCCGCCGCGATCAGCGCCTGAAGGGCCGGCTTCACCAGCTCGGGCGGCGTGCCCGAAAACATCCGGGACGCCTCACCAACGGTGACGTCGAGCGTGTAGTGCTGGAGGCCCGTGCCCCACGTGTATCGACACGCACTGTAGCCAACCTCGTACCGAGGTCGCGAGGCCGTCGGCGATCTTCGTGTTGGGCGCGAGCGGTTGAATGTCGTCGATCGTGAGCAAGGCGCACGGTCCGGATGCCTGCGCCGTGACCGTGCCCCGGCCGGTCGCAGAGCCCGAAAGGACGACGGCGACGATCGCCAGTCCCGGGACGAGGCCGAATCGACGGAGTGGGCGAGTGACGTTCCTCATGTCCCAATTCTAACGGCTTTTTGTCACGGCTCGACGCGGTGCCGGGCTCGAAGCGGACGTCTGGCCACTGGCGCGGGCCGGCCGAACACGATACCTTCAGGCCGTGGAGGGCGCCATGTCGTCTCCGGCGGGCAGCATGTTCGACTTCGTCAACCAGTACTTCGATCGCGCGACGGCCTCGGGTGACTACCCGGCGGGCCTGCTCGACGTGATCAAGCAGTGCAACAGCGTCTATCGCTTCACGTTTCCGTTTCGCCGTGAAGACGGCACGCTCCAGGTCATCAACGCCTGGCGCGTGGAGCACAGCCACCACAAGCTCCCGACCAAAGGCGGCATCCGGTACGCCGAATTCGTCGACGAGGAAGAAGTCAAGGCGCTCGCCGCGCTGATGACCTACAAGTGCGCCATCGTGGACGTACCGTTCGGCGGCGCGAAAGGCGCCGTCCAGATCGATCCGAAGAAGTTCCGTCCCGAGCAGGTCGAACGCATCACGCGCCGCTACGCGCACGAGTTGATCAAGAAGGGCTTCATTGGGCCGGGCGTGGACGTGCCGGCGCCCGACTACGGCACGGGCGAGCGCGAGATGGCGTGGATCGTCGACACGTTCCTCGCGCTGCACCCCGGGTCGCTCGACGGCCTGGGCTGCGTCACCGGGAAGCCCGTGACGCAGGGCGGCGTGCGCGGGCGCCGCGAAGCGACGGGGCGCGGGCTGTACTTCGCGCTGCGCGAGGCTTGCGGCTTCGAGGACGACATGAAGGCGCTCGGGCTCAGTCCTGGCCTCGAGGGCAAGCGCGTCGTCGTCCAGGGGTTGGGCAACGTGGGCTACCACGTCGCGAAGTTCTGCCATGAGGGCGGCGCCGTCATCGTGGGGCTCGCCGAATTCGAGGGCGCGATCGCGAGCGAGCAGGGCCTCCATCCGGACAAGGTCGTGGCGCATCGCCGCGAGACGAAGTCGATCCTGAAGTATGCCGGCGCGAAGGATCTGCCGTCGTCCGCCGCGCTCGAGCTCGACTGCGACATCCTGATTCCGGCCGCGCTCGAGAACGTGCTGACGGCGGAGAACGCTCCACGAGTGAAGGCGAAGATCGTCCTCGAGGGCGCGAACGGCCCGACGACGCCTGACGCCGAAGCTGTCTTCCGCCAGCGCGGCGTGATGGTGATTCCGGACCTGTACGCCAACGCCGGCGGCGTGACGGTGTCTTACTTCGAATGGCTCAAGAACCTGTCACACGTCCGCTTCGGGCGGCTCGAGAAGCGGCTCGAGGAGCGTGACGAAGCCGCCTTCGTCCGCGCGCTCGAACGGCTCACGGGCCGCTCGCTGCCCGAGGAGGAGCGGCGCCGGCTCGTGCACGGATCGGACGAAGAGGACATCGTCAACTCCGGTCTCGAAGAGACGATGATCGTGGCGTACCATGCGATCCGGACGCTGCTCAAGCAGACGCCCGCGTTGGGCGATCTCCGTGCGGCCGCGTTCCGCACCGCCATCGACAAGATCGCGCGCTCGTACCTCGAGCTCGGCGTGTTTCCGTGAGGCGGTTGCGCCTGTAGTATCGTCCTACGTCGAATGCGCCGCGTGACCGAGGAACACCCCGTGTGGATCGACGAGCTCCGCGAGCTGGCCGCAGGCCGTTTCGGGGACATGGTGAAAGGCGTCGTGGACTTGCGGCGAGAGGTGCTGCTCCTCGACGCCGACATGCACGCGGACCAGGAGGCCGAGCTGCTCGTCGAGGGCTCCGAACAACGGGATCTCTGGGGCATCAACCTGTATCCGGATCTCGCCGAGCCTGACTGGCTGGAGTTTGATTCGATGATCAACCTGCGGCCCTCGTTCGGCAACCGGTCGCGTGGCGTGGACGACGAAGCGACGCGGGACCGAATCCGGGTGCTCGTGCTTCGCCTGGTGCGTCGATGACCGAACCGCAGCACCGGGACCTCGCGGCCGGCCGCTGGTGGACGATGTCGCTGGCCGAGCAGCTCGGGAACGTGGGAAGCGAGCTCAGCCGCGCGGCCAAATGGGCGTCGCGCAACCCCGACCTCTCCCGGTCGGCGCTCTACCGAGCGTTGGAACTGTTCGACCTCATGCTCGACGACCCCCGACACCGCGCGTCACCGCCGCGTCTGCGCGAGATCGCCCGGGCGCGCGAAGTGGTGGTGGATTTGTTCGCCGGGCCCAATCAATACCGATCCACGCCGGCATCGCTGCAGCGATACTTCGACGCCTACGCCGTCGCGCGCTCGACGCGAGGTGCGTGAAGGGTGCGCCTCGAGTTGGCGCGCCAACCGGCTGAGGCGGCTCAGCTGGCCCGTTGTGTTTCGATGGGACGGAAGAGGGGGCGCCGATCCGGCAGCCAGGCCGTGAGCAGGCCGAAGGCCGGCAGGAACGCGCAGAGCCGGTAGACGAGCTCGATGCTCGTCGCGTCGGCGAGGCGGCCGAGCGCGGCGGCCGCCAGCCCCGCGATGCCGAACGCGAAGCCGAAGAACAGGCCGGACACGAGCCCGACGCGCCCGGGCAGCAGCTCCTGCGCGAAGACCAGAATCGCCGAGAAGGCCGAGGCGAGGATCAGCCCGATGAGCACGCTCAGCACGCCCGTCCAGAACAGATTCGCGTAGGGCAGCACGAGCGTGAAGGGCAGCACGCCCAGAATCGATCCCCAGATGACGAACTTGCGGCCGAAGCGATCGCCAATCGGCCCGCCGGCGAACGTGCCCGCCGCGACGCCCGCGAGAAACCCGAACAGGTAGAGCTGCGAGGCCTGCACCGAGATCTGGAACTTGTGCATCAGGAAGAACGTGAAGTAGCTCGTCAGGCTCGCCAGGTAGACGTACTTCGAGAACACGAGAACGAGCAGGATGACGAGCCCCCGCCGCACCTCGCGGCGCGGGAGCGCGGGGCCGGTCTCACGCACGACGGCGGCCGCGCGCTTCACGCCCGTGTGCGCGTACCATCGCCCCACTCGCCAGAGAATCGCGATGCCGATGAACGCCGCGACCGAGAACCAGGCGATGCTCGTCTGGCCGCGCGGCGCGACGATGAATGCCGCGAGCAGCGGGCCGAGCGACGATCCGGCGTTGCCGCCGGTCTGGAAGAGCGATTGGGCGAAGCCATGGCGGCCGCCCGACGCGGCGCGCGCGATGCGCGACGACTCGGGATGAAAGACCGCCGACCCGACGCCAATCAATCCCGCCGCGGGCACCAGCAGCGCAAATCGGTTCGCGAACGCCAGGAGCAGCAGGCCCCCGAGGGTCGCGGTCATGCCGACCGCCAGCGAGTAGGGCTGCGGCTTCCGATCCGTATAAAAGCCGACCGCCGGCTGGAGCAGCGACGCCGTGAGCTGATTGGCCAGGGCGATGAGCCCGATGTGCCAGAAGTCGAGGCCGTAGCGGATCTTCAGCAGCGGATACACGGCCGGCAGCAGCGACTGCATCAGGTCGTTCAGCAGATGGCTGACGCTGACGGCGGCGAGGACGCGAAGCGCGGCGCGAGGGGCGGACGTCGGCATGATTGGGTAGAAGGCCTCAGGGGTTCCGGGGTTCCGGGGTTCCGGGGTTCCGAGGGTTCCGAGGGTTCCGGGGTTCCGAGGGTTCATCGAAGCCGAGAAGATGCCGTGCCGGGCCCACCTCGGAACCTGCGGAACCGCGCAACTTTCGGAACCCCCCGGATTCTCATCCCCCCCGCGTGTGCATCTCGAGGTGGGCGTCCCGTCTGAGGACGCTCAGCGGGATGAAGGCTCCACGGTCGCGGACGGCGCGGCGTTCCTCGGCGCCGCGATCGGCCCGGCTGGCCCAGACGGCCTCGACAACGCGCCGCAGGGTCTCGTGCGACGCGCCGGCGCGCAGCGGCCGGCGCAGGTCGGTGCCGTGCTGCGCGTAGAGGCAGAGCAGCAGCACCCCGTCCGCGGTGAGACGCGCCCGATCGCACGACCGGCAGAACGGCTGGGTCGTGGACGCGATGATCCCGAACGTGCGGCCGTCGGGCAGGCGGAACCGTTCGGCCGGCGCCGACGACCGGTCGCCGACTGGTGCGATCGGTCCGTAGTGATCTGTCAGGCGCGCGAGAATCTCAGCCTGCGAAACGACTGCCTCGGGCCGCCAGCGTGTCGCGCCGCCGACGTCCATGTACTCGATGAACCGCACTTCGGCGTCCACCTCACGGCCAAACCTCAGCAGGTCCACGAGCTCGTCGTCGTTGTCGCCGCGCGTGACGACGGTATCGAGCTTGAGACCGGTAAAGCCCACCTGGCGCGCGGCGTCGATGCCCGCGAGCACGCGATCGAGCGCGTCCATGCGGGTGAGGCGATGGAAGCGATCGCGCTGCAGGGTGTCGAGACTGACCGTCAGCCGGTGCAGCCCGGCGCGCTTGAGATCGGGCGCGGCGTCGGCGAGCAGCACGCCGTTGGTCGTGAGCGCCAGGTCGCGGACCCACGGACGCGCCGCGAGCCGCGCGACCAGATCAGGCGCGTCACGACGAAGCAGCGGCTCGCCGCCAGTGAGCCGCAGGCGATCGACGCCGACCTCGGCCATCAAGTCCGCCAGCCGGACGATCTCTTCAAAGGTGAGGACGTCCTCGCGCGGCAGCCAGAGGTACTCGTCCTCGGGCATGCAGTAGTGACACCGCAAGTTGCAGCGGTCGGTGACCGACAGCCGCAGGCTCCGCATCGGCCGGCCGAGGGCGTCGGTCAGAGGCATCTGGGAGGCATTGTACCGGTACGTCGGGTACGCGGGTACGCGGGTGCGTCGGGTCCGAGGAACGTGAGGCTTGTCAACATCTTGGACGGGTACGTCGGGTACGCGGGTACGCCAGTACGCCAGGTCCGAGGAACCAACTGACGCTCGTCAACTTTCTTCAATTCAAGGGCCCCTGCCAAGAAAGGTGGTGCGAATGCAGGGTCTCGGGAGCGGTCGGGTGCGTCGGGTACGCGGGTACGCCGGTACGCCAGGTCCGAGGAATGAACGAGCCTGTCAGGAATTCTGTGTGTGAGGCATAGGATGAGGAGTCCTTATGCCGCGCAGACGGAAGAGTGAGACGCGAGACGCTGAGGTATTGGCCCCGGTTCCGGTCGAGGTGCTGGACCAGTTCGTTCGAGAAGGCCCGCTGACGGCGGGCGAGGTCGAGGCCGCGACTCGTCGCTTCAAGAAAGCCATCATTGAGCGCGCGCTGGGCGCCGAGCTCAGCCATCGGGTATCGGCCCGGCGGGCCCAAACCCGACGACACGCCGAATCATCGGAACGGGACGAGTGGCAAGACCGTGCTGACCGACGACGGACCGCTGCCGATCGAGGTGCCTCGCGATCGCCAAGGGACGTTCGAGCCCCAGCTGATCGGCAAGCACGAGCGCCGGTTCACGGGCTTCGACGACAAGATTCTCGCGCGGTACGCCCCGCGGCCATTTTCCAACGGACGACGCGGCGACGAACCTTATCTGGCTGGCGCTGCGCAACATCACGGCCGACTGGCGGCGCCCCGCGCACCACTGGCGGGCCGCCATGAATCAATTCGCGATCTTGTACGAGGATCGATTTACGAAGGTGATGGTCTGAAATGCCCTACACTGTGGCGGCTGTGGGCGGCCGGCAAAGAGCGGCCGGCCGCCCACAGCCGCAAAGCTCAAACCGCCTCACACACAGAATTCCGGACACGCCCGCGTCAACTTCTTCAGTCCGAAAGCCCTAACCAAGAACGATGGTGCGAATGCAGGTTCCTGGGACCCGACGTACCCGTACCGCGTACCTGCGTACCCGCCTACCTGCGTATCCAGCGTAAGATGACCCGACTTCAGGTTCATTGGACCTGACGTACCGGCGTACCCGCGTACCCGACGTACCCGTCCTTTGGAGGTGCCCGTGCGAGCCCTTCGTCTTGCGCTATTCGTACCCGTCATGGCGAGCGTCATTCTGACCGCGCAGGGCCGCGGCGGGCGCGGCGGCGCCGCGCTGCCGCCGCTCGATCTGCCGCCTGACACCGAGAAAATCACCGCGCTCAAGACCGAGGCCATCGGCGAGATTGACCGGATGGGCGAGTTCACGCAGCAGATGGTGGACCAGCTCTACAGCTACGGCGAGCTGGGCTTCCAGGAATTCGAGACGCACAAGTACCTCGTCGACGTGCTCGAGAAGAACGGCTTCGAGGTCGAGGAGGGCGTGGCCGGCATTCCGACGTCGTTTATGGCGACTTGGGGCAGCGGCAAGCCCGTCATCGCGCTCGGCTCGGACATCGACGGCATCCCGCAGGCCTCGCAGAAACCGGGCGTCGCGTACCACGATCCGATGCTCGAGGGCGGCCCCGGTCACGGCGAAGGCCACAACTCCGGCCAGGCCGTCAACATCACGGCGGCGCTCGTGCTGAAGAAGCTGATGCAGCGCGAGCACCTGACCGGCACGATCCGGATCTGGCCGGGCGTCGCGGAAGAGCTGCTCGGCAGCAAGGCGTACTACGTGCGCGCCGGGCTCTTCAAGGACGTCGACGTCGTGCTGTTCTCGCACGTCGACCGCAACCTCGCGGTGTCGTGGGGCGATCGGAGCGGGTCGGGCCTCGTGTCGGTGCAGTACAGCTTCAAGGGCGAGAGCGCGCACGCCGCCGCGAATCCGTGGCGCGGCCGATCCGCGCTCGACGCCGTCGAGCTGATGGACGTCGGCTGGAACTTCCAGCGCGAGCACCTGCCGATCTCCCAGCGATCGCATTACGTGATCACCGATGGCGGCGATCAACCCAACGTCGTGCCGCCGACGGCGTCGGTCTGGTACTACTTCCGCCAGACGACGTTCCAGGGGATCAAGGACCTCTGGGCGACGGGCGATCGCATCGCACGCGGCGCGGCGATGATGACCAACACCGAGCTGCTTCCGGCCAAGGTGCTCGGCGCCGCGTGGCCGCAGCATTTCAACCGCGCCATCGCGCAGGCGGCGGACGCCAACATCGAGAAGGTCGGCTTGCCGCAGTGGAGCGAGGCCGACCAGACACTCGCGCGCGCCGTGCAGAAGGAACTGGGCGTGCGCGAGACCGGGCTGGCGACCCGGGTCAACGCGCTGCAGGGGCCGGTGAGCCAGGCCGACAACACCGGCGGCGGCTCGGACGACATCGGCGACGTCTCGTGGAACGTGCCGACGATCACGCTGCGCTATCCGTCGAACATTCCCGGCCTGCCGGGCCACAACTGGGCGGACGGCATCGCGATGGCGACGCCCATCGCGCACAAGGGCGCCACCGCCGGCGCCAAAGTGCAGGCCATCACGATGATCGACCTCCTGACGAAGCCCGCGCTGGTGCAGGCCGCCTGGGACTACTTCAAGAACGTGCAGACAGCGACCATCAAGTACGAGCCGCTCATTCGCCCCGAGGACCAGCCCGCGATCGATCTCAACAAGGACACGATGGCGCGCTTCCGCGAGCAGATGAAGAAGTACTACTTCGATCCGACGAAGTACAAGACGTACCTGGAACAGCTGGGGATCGTGTACCGAACCATCCGACAGAAATGAGTGAAACGGTTTCACCGATTCACTCATCTATAATCGAAGCGATGCTGCGTCCGTACCGCGGTCGCCTGCCGAGGGTGCATCCGACCGCATTCGTGGACGAGAGCGCGCAGGTCATCGGCGACGTCGAGATCGGCGCCGACAGCAGCGTCTGGATGAACGTCGTGATCCGCGGCGACGTCAACGTCATCCGCATGGGCCAGCGGTCGAACGTGCAGGACGGCACGATCGTGCACGTCATGCACGAGACGCACCCGACTCACATCGGCGACGACGTGACGATTGGCCACGGCGCGATCGTGCACGGGTGCACGATCGGCGTCGCGCGTGCTGATCGGCATGGGCGCGATCGTTGCTCAACGGCGCGACGTCGGCGACGATGCGATCGTCGCGGCAGGCACGCTGCTCGCCGAGGGCGCGGTCGTGCCGCCGCGATCGCTCGTGATGGGCAGCCCGGGCAAGGTGCGCCGATCGCTGACCGACGCCGAAGTGGCGGAGATCCTCGAGTACGCGACGCGAACTACGTTCGGTACAAGACGGACTACGAGTAGCAGCGGACCCTGAACTCTGGACCCTGGACCCTGAACGATGATTCGCGCGATCCGCGGAACCCACGACATCCTGCCCGGCGAGGTCGACCGGTGGCAGTTCGTCGAGCGCGTCGCGCGCGCTCTGTGCGAGCGCTACGGCTACGTCGAGATGCGCACGCCGATCATCGAGCGCGAAGAGCTGTTCGCGAAGGGCACCGGCGAGACCACCGACATCGTCCAGAAGGAGATGTACAGCTTCACCGACAAGGGCGGCGAGCGCATCACGCTGCGCCCGGAGGCGACGCCGAGCATGGTGCGCGCCTACGTCGAGCACAGCCTCGAGCAGGCGCTGCCGCTCGGCCAAGCTGTTCGCCATCGGGCCGATGTTCCGGTACGAGCGGCCGCAGAAGGGACGGTACCGGCAGTTCCATCAGCTCGACGTCGAGGTCTTCGGCTGACCGATCCGGCGATCGACGCCGAGGTCATCGATCTGGCCTGGTCGCTCGTCGACGGAGCTCGGCATCCGCCAGCGCGGCGCTCGTCATCAACTCCGTCGGGCTGCGCGCGACGTGCCGGCCGAGGATTCCAGACGGCGCTGCTCGAGGCGCTCGGCGACGACCTGCCGAAGCTCTGCGCAGACTGCCAGCGGCGCGCCGCGACGAACCCGCTGCGGATCTACGACTGCAAGGTGCCGGCCGACCAGCCGATCATCGACCGGCTGCCGCACTCGGTCGACTACCTCTGCGAGGCCTGCGCGACGCATTTCGCCGGGGTGCAGGCACACCTGGACGCGTTCGGCATTCCCTGGCGGCATGTCGCACCGGCTGGTGCGCGGGCTCGACTACTACACGCGGACGACGTTCGAGATCCTGGGCGCGGTGTCATCGCCTGACGCGCCGCCGGACGAGGAGTCCCTGGGCGCCCAGAACGCGCTGCTCGGCGGCGGACGCTACGATGGACTGGTCAAGGACCTCGGCGGTCCCGACCGGCCGGGGATCGGCTTTGCGGCCGGGCATCGAGCGGCTCGTCCTCGCGCGTGCCGCACGACACGCAGGATTGACGCGCGGCCCGTCGCGTGTTCGTCGTGGCGATTGGCGACGATGGCCGGACGGAGGCGATGCGGCTGCTGCGCGAGTTGCGGCTCGCCGGCCTGGCGGCCGTGATGGAATTCGAAGCGCGCAGCTTCGCGCGCAGATGAAGCGCGCCGATCGGGCGCAGGCGCGAGTCGCCGTCATCGTCGGCGGCGACGAGCTGGCGCGGGGGGAAGTGACCCTCCGCGACATGGCAGACCGGCGATCAGCGCGCAGTTCCGCGCGCGGCAGCCGTGGAGACGGTTCGGGACGGCCCTGGCATGAGATGACGCTTCGTTGACCTATCGGACGCATACGTGTGGAGCGCTCCGGCCGAGCGACGTCGGCAAGAGCGTGGTGCTGCTGGGCTGGGCCCATCGCGTCCGCGACCTCGGCGGCGTGACTGTTCTTCGACCTGCGCGATCGCCACGGGCTGACGCAGCTGGTGATCAAGTCGGGGAGTCCCGCGGCGGACGTGGCGGGACGCGTGCGCCCGGAGTTCGTCATCGCCGTCGCGCGGCACGGTGGAGGCGCGCCCGCCGTCCACGGTCAACCCGAAGCTCGATACCGGCGGGATTGAAGTCGCCGTCACTTCGCTCGAGATTCTCAACGAGGCGCGCACCCCGCCGTTTCCGATCAACGAGGACGCCCAGGTCTCGGAGGAGACGCGGCTGCGCTATCGCTATCTCGACCTGCGGCGGCCGGCATTGCAGCGCAACCTGGTCCTGCGCCACCGCGTCACGCTGGCGGCGCGCCGGTACTTCGACGAGCAGGGCTTCCTCGAGATCGAGACGCCGATCCTCACCCGGTCGACGCCCGAGGGCGCGCGCGATTACCTCGTGCCAAGCCGCGTGCACCCCGGGCGAGTTCTTCGCGCTGCCGCAGTCGCCGCAGATCTTCAAGCAGATCCTGATGATCGCGGGGATGGACCGCTACGTGCAGATCGTCCGCTGCTTCCGCGACGAGGATCTGCGAGCCGATCGCCAGCCCGAGTTCACGCAAATCGACGTCGAGATGTCGTTCGCGACCGAAGAGCTGGTCTACGGCGTCGTCGAAGGCGCGATGGCCGCCATGTTCGGCGCGGCGGGGCATCAGGTGACGATCGCCGTTTCCGCGCATCGGGCTACGACGAGGCGATGCGCGTCTACGGATCGGACAAGCCCGACCTGCGTCCCGGCATGCCAATCGAGGATGCCAGCGTGGCCTTTGCCGAGTCGTCGTTCGGCCCGTTCCGCGATGCGGTGGCGGGCGGCGGCGTCGTGCGCGGATTCGTCGTCGCCGGCGGCGCGACGTTCTCGCGCAGAGAGCTCGACGACCTCACCGAGCAGGCGCGCCAGCTGGGCGCGAGCGGGCTGGTGTGGGTGCGTCTGGCGCAGGGCGCGATTCAGAGCTCGGCGCTCAAGGCGGCCGGCGAGGCGCCGCTGCGCGCAGGCCTTCGAGATTGCCAGGCGGCGGAGAAGGCGACTTGCTCCTGCTGACCGCGGGCGAGGCCTCCCTGGTCGCGAAGGTGATGGGCCAGTTGCGCCTGAACGTCGCGCGCAAGCAGAACCTGCTCCGCCCCGACGACTTCCGCTTCGTGTGGGTCACGGAGTTCCCGCTCTTCGAGTGGAACCAGGACGAGAAGCGGTGGGACTCGATGCACCATCCGTTCACGTCGCCGCGCCCGCAGGACGTGTCGCTGCTCGAGTCGGCGCCGGACCGCGTGCGCGCGCGGGCGTACGACCTCGCGCTGAACGGATCGGAGATCGCCGGCGGCAGCATCCGAATCCACCGCGCAGAGGTGCAGCGGCAGGTGTTCCGGCTGCTCGGGCATCTCGGACGAGGACGCGCGCGCGCGATTCGGCTTCTTCCTCGACGCGCTCGAGTTCGGCACGCCGCCGCACGGCGGCATCGCGTTCGGCCTCGATCGGATCGTCGCGCTGATGTGCGGCGAGGCGTCGATCCGCGAGGTCATCGCGTTCCCCAAGACCGCGCAGGCGGTGGATCTCGATGGCCGGCGCGCCGTCGCCCGTGGACGAGCGGCAGCTGCGCGAGCTGCACATCCGGATTCGCGACTGAGACGCCGTGGCGAACGCCAGGCTGCGCCTCGGCATCGACCTCGGCGGCACGAAGATCGCGGCCATGGTCCTTGCCGACGACGGCGACGTTCGATGGCAGGCGCGCGTGCCCGACGCCGCGCGACGACTACGACGCGACCGTCGAGGCCATCGCCGGGCTGGTCGCGGACGGTGAGCGCGCGGTTGCGGCCTCCTGTTCGGTGGGACTCGGCATTCCCGGCACGATGTCGCCCGCGACCGGACGCATCAAGAACGCAAACTCCACGTGGCTCAACGGGCGGCCGTTCCAGCAGGATCTCGAGCGCCGGCTGGCGCGCCCCGTGCGACTGGCCAACGACGCGAATTGCCTGGCCATCTCGGAAGCCACCGACGGCGCCGCGGCGGGCGCGCGGATTGTCTTCGGCGTGATTCTCGGCACGGGTGTCGGCGGCGGCGTGGTCGTGGCCGGCGACGTCTTGACCGGCGCGAACGCCATCGCCGGCGAATGGGGTCACAACCCGCTGCCGTGGCCGGACGACGACGAGCGGCCCGGGCCGGCGTGCTACTGCGGGCGCCGCGGCTGCATCGAGTCATTTCTTTCCGGGCCGGGCCTCGCTGCCGACTATGCGCGGCGCGGCGGCGAAGCGGCGCGCGGCGAGGCGATCGTCGCGCGCGCGGAAGCCGGCGAGGCGCTGGCCGCCGCGGTCCTCGAGATCTGGGAGCGGCGGCTCGCGCGCGCGCTCGCGACGATCATCAACGTGCTCGATCCCGACGTGATCGTCGTCGGCGGCGGATTGTCGCGCCTCGCGCGCCTGTACCAAAGCGTGCCGTCGCAGTGGGGCGCGTGGATCTTTTCCGATCGGGTCGTGACGCGCCTCGTGCCGGCGCAGCACGGCGACGCGAGCGGCGTCCGGGGCGCCGCCTGGCTCTGGTGAACCGCGTCGGACCCGTCGAACCCGTTTCCCCGTGTTACTCTGAACATCTCGGATGCCCACTTCAGCCCTGCGCCGCGTCACGATGCCCGACGAGGGCCTCGAGACGCTCTTTGGCCCGCGGGACGAAAATCTGCGGCAGCCTGGAAGCGGCCCTCGGCGTGCGGCTCAAGACCAGCGGCCACGACGTCGTCGTCGAAGGCGTGCCGGACGCCGTGGCGCGGGCCGAGCGGGCCCTTGAGCAGCTGGCGGACCTGCTGCGCGACGGCTACCGCTTCGCGCCAGGCGACGTGCGAACGGCCGCCCAGCTCCTGACGAACCCGCCCGCGGTGGAGCTGCACGAGTTCTTTCTGAAAAGCGCGTCGAAGGCCGCGGGACGGCGGCAGGTCGCGCCGAAGTCGCTCAACCAGCGGCGCTATCTCGAAGCCATCGACCAGCGCGACATCGTGTTTGGCGTCGGACCGGCGGGGACGGGCAAGACGTATCTCGGCATGGCGCAGGCCGTCGCGTATCTGCTCAGCAAGCGCGTCTCGCGCATCATCCTCGCGCGGCCCGCGGTCGAGGCCGGCGAGAAGCTCGGGTTCCTGCCCGGCGATCTGCAGGAGAAGGTCAACCCGTACCTGCGGCCCCTCTACGACGCGCTCTACGACATGATCGACGTCGAGCGGGTCGAGCGACTGCTCGAGCGCGGCGTGATCGAAGTCGCGCCGATCGCGTTCATGCGCGGGCGCACGCTGAACGACGCATTCGTGATCCTCGACGAGGCGCAGAACACGACCTCCGAGCAGATGAAGATGTTCCTGACGCGGCTCGGGTTCGGGTCGAAAGCGGTCGTGACCGGCGACATCACGCAGATCGATCTGCCGACGGGCCGCATGTCCGGGCTGATCGAGGCACTCAAGGTCATCGGCGGCATCGACGAGATTGCGACCGTCTACTTCGACGAGCGGGACGTCGTGCGCCACCCGCTCGTGCAGCAGATTGTGAAGGCGTACGAGACGTACGGCAGCCAGATCAAGTCCTGAGATGCGGGCGCGCCAGGTCCGGGGTCGCTCTCGCCGCCTGCGCGTCGTCGTGACCGACGCGAAGGGCCGTCCCGTATCTGCGGCTGGACTGGCGCGTTGGATCGAACGGGCGGCGCCACGACAGGCGCGCGGGCAGGTGAGCGTGGCGCTCGTCGGCGATGCCGTCAGCCGCCGGCTCAACCGCGAGCATCGCGGAAAGGACGCCGCGACCGACGTGCTGTCGTTTCCTGCCGGGCCATCGATCCTGCCGCACCCCGGCATCGCGGGGCCTCACCTCGGCGATCTCGCGATTGCGATCGGCGTCGCCCGCCGTCAGGCGCGGGAACACGCACATGCCGTGGATGTCGAACTCCGGATTCTGGCGCTGCACGGCCTGCTGCACCTGCTCGGCTACGATCACGACGTCGATCGCGGCGAGATGGCGCGCGTCGAGGCGCGCCTCGGCCGGCGTGCCGGCCTGCCACGCGCGCTCATCGGGCGCACCGGAAGCGGACGATGGTGATCGCCGTCCTGGTCTTCCTCGCGGCAGCCGGCCTGCTGTTCTTCGCGGTCGTCGAGACGGCGTTTGCGCTGCTGATGCGGCTGCCGCAGCGGCTCGAGGCCGAGCGCGAGAGCGAAGGCGACGCGCTTGCCGCGTACCTCGACGATCCCCTCAAGTTCTTCGTCCCCGCGCGCATCATGCGCGGTCTGTTCCTGGTGATCGCCATGGCGCTGCTGGCCGACCCGGCCGGGCCGTCCTGGGCCGGTGTGCTGACGCTCGTGCTGTCAGGCGCCGCCCTGGCCATCGGCGTCGGCCAGATGCTGCCGGCAATCATCGTCCGGCGCTCGAAATCGCCGGAGCACGTGCTGGAACTGCTCCTGCCCATGTTTACGGCCGTGGCGAACGTGCTGGCGCCGGTCACCGCCGTTGTGATCGCGTCGGTCGGGGCCGCCGACCCGCGCGCCGGGACGAACAGCAGCGCGATGCGCGCGGCCGAGACCCGCGCGCTCCAGACGCCATCCGCGCCCGGCCGCGCGGAAGAGAGCCGGCTGCTGCGGTCCGTCGTCGACTTCGGCGAGACGCTCGTGCGCGAGGTCATGACGCCTCGGCCGGATATCGTCGCCATCCGCGCCGACGTCCACCATCGCGGAGCTTCGAAAGCTGGTGGAGGAGCAGGAGTACTCCCGGCTCCCCGTCTACACCGACAACCTCGATAACATCGTCGGCCTGGTCGTGGTGAAGGATCTGATTCAGATGATCGATCCTTCGGCGAGCGCCAAGCGCGTCTCGGAGATCATGCGGCCCGCCGCTTTCGTTCCGGAGACCAAGCACGTCGCCGAGCTGCTCCGCGAGTTTCAGCAGCGCCGGTTTCAGCTCGCCATCGTCGTGGACGAATACGGCGGGACGGCGGGCCTGGTCACCGTCGAGGACGTCGTGGAGGAGCTGGTCGGCGAGATTCGCGACGAGTACGATCTCGAGGCCGAGCCGATCGGGCACGAAGCGGACGACACCTACGTCTTCAGCGGCAAGGTCGGCATCGGCGATCTCATCGATCGCCTCGGGCTCGACGGGCTTGGCATCGAGGATGGCAGCTTCGAGACCGTTGGCGGCTACGTGCTGGCCCGCGTGGGCCGCGTGCCGCTCGCCGGCGAGAAGTTCTCGTTCGACGGGCTCGAGGTCGAGATTCTCGAGGCCGAGCGGCGCCGCATCCACAAGGTGCGGATTCGCCGCGCCGGCACGCCGGCCGCGCCGCCAGAGGCGTCCGGATGAAAGCCGGCCTCGTCTCGCTGATTGGCCGGCCGAATGCCGGCAAGTCCACGCTGCTCAATCAGTTCGTCGGACAAAAGCTCGCGATCGTCTCCGACAAGCCCCAGACGACGCGTCATCGGATTACGGGCGTACTCGAACTGCCCGAGCGGGCAGATCGTCTTCCTGGACACGCCGGGCATCCACAAGCCGATGCATCGCATGAACCGGCGCATGGTCGATGCCGCGCTCGACACGCTGCGCGAAGTCGATGTCGTCGTGCTCGTCATCGATGCCACCGCGCGTCCGGGATCGGGCGACGAGTTCGTCCTGCGTCTGCTCGAACGCGTGCACGCGCCCGCGATCCTCGCGCTCAACAAAGTGGACGTCGTCCACAAGCCGCGCCTGCTGCCGCTGATGGATCACTACGCGAAGGCCCATGCCTTTCGCGCCGTCGTGCCCATTTCCGCGCGGACGGGCAGCGGCGTTCCGGCGCTGCAGCAGGAGATCCTGGCGGCCCTGCCCGACGGCCTGCCGCTCTACGACCAGGACTATCTGACCGATCAGACCGAGCGCAGCCTGGCCGCCGAGCTCATTCGCGAGCAGGTGCTGGCCGAGACGCACGACGAGCTGCCGTTCACGACCGCCGTCGCCATCGACCAGTTCGAGGAGCCGTCCGGGCCCAAAGGGGTCACGCGGCTGTTCGCGTCAATCCTCGTGGACCAGGAATCGCACAAGGCGATGGTCATCGGGAAGGGCGGCGAAAAGATCAAGCGAATCGGCATCAATGCCCGGCGGGAGCTGGAACGGATGCTCGGCGGTCAGGTGTACCTGGACCTCCATGTGAAAGTCCGCGCCGACTGGCGCGACGACGACCGCCTGTTGAACGAGCTGGGCCTGGGCAGGAAATAAATCGGGCAATGGGCAATAGGCACTGGGCCAGGCACTAGGCACTGGGCACTAGGCACTAGCACCCGGCACGGCACCAAGCACGAGCACTGGGCACTCGGCACCAGGCACCAGGCACGGTCCTCGGGTTATGATGAGCAAATTATGCGCCAGCCGCAGATGCCCGTCTGCGGCTGGCATTCTCGATGCGGACTTACATATCTGACGCCCTGGTGCTCCGGACCTATCGCTACGGCGAGGCGGATCGGATCGTTGTCTTCCTTACGGAAGACCGCGGCAAGAAGCGCGGTGTGGCAAAAAATGCCACAACGTCACGCCGGCGCTTTGGCGCGGCTCTGGAGCCCCTGACCTTGGGGCGCGTGGCGTATGTCGAGCGGGAGACGCGCGAGCTGGTCCGCGTGGACCGGATCGAGCCCAAGATGACGGCCCTCAAGGCCGCCGCCGGGCGGCCGGTCGGCGAGGGGGCCCAGGTGCTCGGGCACGCCGCCTATTTCGCCGAGCTGATCGACGAGTGGTCGCCCGAGTGCGCCCCGAACGAACGCCTGTTCCGTCTGGGCGCGGCGATGAGCGACGCGCTCTGCCGGACCGGATCGATCGACGCGCTGGCGCGCTACTTCGAGTATTGGCTGTTGAAGCTCGAGGGCGTGTATCCCGCGCTCGTGGTGTGTCCGCGCTGCGGTCAGCCGACCCTCGGGCGCGGGGCCTGGCTGGCGCAGGGCGAGCGCGCGCTCGTCTGCCTCGAATGCGGTCAGGGGCGGCCACGGCTGTCGCCCGAGGCCATGGCCTGCGTGCGGGGATTCGCTCGGCAGGCCCCGGCCGACGCCGCGGCCTGCGCCGTGTCGTCCAAAGTGCTGCGCGAAGTGGAAGGCGTGCACGATTGCCTGATGGCGCTCCATCTCGAGCAGCGAGCTTCGATCGGCCCGTGTGGTGAAGGAGCTTGGACCCGAGTCGTGACGCTTCAGGACCTCATCCTCAAACTCTCCGACTACTGGTCGGCGCAGGGCTGTCTCATCCAGCAGCCGCTGGACGTCGAGATGGGCGCCGGCACGATGCACCCGGAAACGTTCCTCCGCGTGCTCGGCTCGCAGCGCTGGAACGTCGCCTACGTGCAGCCGTCCCGCCGACCGGCCGACGGCCGCTTCGGCGAGAATCCCGAACCGGCTCTTCAAGCACCACCAGTTCCAGGTGATCCTCAAGCCCGCGCCCGACGACGTGCAGGATCTGTATCTGCAGAGCCTCGAGGCGTGCGGGATCGACCTGCGCGCGCACGACGTCCGCTTCGAGGAGGACAACTGGGAGTCGCCGACGCTCGGCGCGTGGGGCATCGGCTGGCAGGTGCTGTACGACGGCCTGGAGATCACGCAGTTCACGTACTTCCAGCAGGTCGGGCGGCATCGACCTGTCGCCGATCTCCGTCGAGCTGACCTACGGCCTCGAGCGGTTCGCGATGTCGCTGCAGGGCGTCGATAACGTGTACGACCTGCAGTGGGCGCCGGGCGTGACGTATCGCGACGTGCGGCTGCGCGACGAGATCGAGCAGTCGAAGTACGCGTTCGGCCAGGTCGCCGATGCCGGCCGGCGCGTTCGCGGAATTCCACCGCGACATGTTCGACAGGTACTACGGATTCGCGCAAGTCGCTGGTCGACGCGGGCCTGGTGCTGCCCGCGCTCGATTACTGCCTGAAGTGCTCGCACCTGTTCAACGTGCTCGACGCGAGCGGCAGCATCGGCGTGACCGAGCGCACGGCGTACATCCTGCGCGTGCGGCAGCTGGCCGTGGCGATCGCGCAGGCGTGGGTGGAGTCGTCGGCGCCGCAGAGGAGGCGATGCATGGATCGTGAGCTGCTGCTGGAGATCGGCGTCGAAGAGCTGCCGGCGTCGTGGCTGCCGCCGCTGACGACGCAGCTCGCGCCAGCGCCTGCAGGCGCGGCTGGACGAGCAGCGGCCTCGGGCCGAAGAACGGCGTCGAGGCGTACGCGACGCCGCGCCGGCTGACGGCCTGCGCGCCCGAGTTGATCGATCGGCAGGAAGATCGCGAGGAGACGATCATGGGCCCGCCCGTGTCGGCGGCGTTCGACGCGGACGGGCATCCCACGAACGCCGGCCTCGGGTTCGCGCGCAAGCACGGCGCCGACTTCGACGCGCTCGATTCAGACCGACACGCCGAAGGGCAAGTATCTCGCGTATCACAAGCGCAAGCGCGGACGCGCGACCGTCGACGTGCTGCCGGACGTGCTGGCGTCGTTGCTGCGCGACTTGACGTTCCCGAAGCAGATGCACTGGGACGCCGAGCTCGACGACGCGCAAGGGCGAGCTGCTCTTCGGCCGGCCGATCCGCTGGCTGCTGTTCCTCTACGGCGGCCGCGTCGTGCCGTTCACGATCTCGCGGCTGGCGACGGCGTCGAGCCCGCGCGTGCAGGACGTCACCGCCGGCGCCGTCACCTACGGCCATCGCTTCCTGGCGACGAGCGGACGGGCCGGGCGGGCCATCAAGGTCCGCACGTTCGACGAGTACCGCAAGAAGCTGGCCGAGAACTTCGTGCTGCTGTCGCGGATCGAGCGCCGCGATCGCATCATGCGCGACCTCGACGCGCACGCGCGGCGGCTGGGCGGCCGTGCGATGCTGCAGCGGCCACGCCGCAGGCGGAGGCGCTGCTCGAGGAAGTGCCGGATCTCGTCGAGTTCCCGGCGGTCGTGGCCGGCGCGTTCGGCGCGGAGTTCCTCACGCTGCCCGCAGGAGGTGCTGACGACGACGCTGATTCATCATCAGCATTTCTTCCCGGTGGCCGGCGCGAACGGAGCGCTGATGCCGGCGTTCCTCGCGGTCACGAACACCGCAGCCGGCCAACGACCGCACGATCGCGACCAACGCCGAGCGCGTCGTCGCGGCGCGGCTGCGCGACGCGCGGTTCTTCTGGGACGCCGACCGGACGGTCGGCGCTCGAGCCGCGGTTCGAACGGCTGGCCACGGTCCTGTTCCACAAGAAGCTCGGCTCCTACCGCCGAGAAGGCGGATCGCATCGAGCAGCTGGCGCGCTGGCTGGCCGACTGACGTGTTCGAGCGCCCGGACGCCGGCCGCGCAGCCGCGCCGCGCGGCCAGGCTCGCCAAGGCCGACCTGGCGACCGACATGGTGCGCGAGTTCACCGAGCTGCAGGGCACGATGGGCGGCATCTACGCCCGCGAGGCCGGCGAGCCCGAGGCGGTCTGGAAGGCGATCTACTACCACTACCTGCCGATCGCCGTCGAAGCGGACGCGGCCGCCGACGCCGGCGAGCGCTCGGGGCGGCCGGCGTGACGTGGGCCGCGGTGTCGCTCGCCGACAAGCTCGACACGCTCGTCGGGCTGTTCCTGGCCGGCGAGCGGCCGACCGGATCGCGCGATCCGTTCGGGCTGCGTCGCGCGGCGCACGGCGTGCTCCGCATCCTGGTCGACGCCGAGCCGCTGACGGGCGTGCGCGTTCGCACGCCGCTGCAGGCGCTCTGTCGACGCAGGCGGTCGACGGGCTACGGGCGTGCCGGACGAGGCGAAGATCGCCGAGCTGCACGACGGGCTGATGCCGTTCCTGCGTCGAGCGGCTCGACTACGTCCTCGAGGCAGCGCGGCGCCGATCGCCGGAACGTCCGGGCCGTGGTGCCCGCGCACGGCGGTCGCGCTTGGCGTGCCCGTCAGCGACCTGCAGCGAGAATCTCGCGGCGCTGCCGGAGTTCGCGCGGTCGGAGCAGTTCCGGCAGCTCGCCGACGGCGTTCAAGCGCGTGCGGAACATCGCGCGCGAAGCCGCCGGCGAGACCGCGGGCGCCGGCGACGACTGCGCCGCGGCGCTCAAGGAGCCGGCCGAGCGCGCGCTGCTCGAGGAGATCGAGCCGGCGTCAGCCCGTGATCGCGAAGGCGGTCGGCGCCGGGCGCGGATTCCGCGCCGCCTACGCCGAGGCGGCCGGCGTTCGAGCCGGCGGTAGCGACGATTCTTCAACGAAGTCTTCGTGATGGCCGACGATCCGGCACTGCGGCGCGCGCGGCTGCGGCTCATGAAGCGAACTGCGAACACCTCATTCTGCAACTCGGCGACATTTCCGAAATCGTCGCGTCGGAGTCCTGAATCGCTGATGAAGCAGTCACAAGCGTCGCAAGACAGTCGGCGGCAAGGCGGCAAGCGCCGAAGCCGCAAGTACGTGTATTTCTTCGGCAACGGCAAGGCCGACGGCAATCGCACGATGAAGGACCTGCTCGGCGGCAAGGGCGCGGGCCTCGCCGAGATGACCAACGCCGGCCTGCCGGTGCCGCCCGGCTTCACGATCTCGACCGACGTCTGCACGATCTACTACAAGCGACAGGCGGCAAGATGCCGGCCGCGATCGACCAGCGAGATGCTCGCGCACCTCAAGAAGCTCGAGAAGGCCGCCGGCGCGACGCTCGGGTCGACCGACGAACCCGCTGCTCGTGTCGGTGCGATCGGGCGCGAAGTTCTCGATGCCCGGCATGATGGACACGATCCTCAACCTCGGCCTGAACGACGCCACCGTCGAGGGCCTGAAGGCGCGGACGCGGCAACGGCCGGTTCGCCTTCGACAGCTACCGCCGCTTCATCCAGATGTTCGGCAACGTCGTGCTCGAGATTCCGCAAGGACGACGTTCGAGCACGAGCTCGACGCGGTGAAGAAGGCGCGCGGCGTCAAGCACGACACCGACCTCGACGAGGCGGCGCTGCGCGAGGTCGTCGACGCGCTACAAGAAGGTCGTGCAGAAGACGACCGGCAAGCGCGTTTCCCGCAGGATCCGCTCGAGCAGCTGCGACTGGCGCGCGACGCCGTGTTCCGGTCGTGGATGAACCCGCGCGCGAAGGAATACCGCCGCATCTACGACATCCCCGATCACATCGGCACGGCCGTCAACGTGCAGATGATGGTGTTCGGCAACACCGGCGACCGCTCGGGCACCGGCGTCGGCTTCACGCGCAACCCGGCCACCGGCGCGAAGGAGTTCTACGGCGAGTTCCTGATCAACGCGCAGGGCGAGGACGTCGTCGCCGGCATCCGCACGCCGCAGCCGATCCGCGAGCTCGAGACAGGTGATGCCGAAGGCCTACAAGCAGCTGCGCGAGATCACGACGCGGCTCGAGAAGCACTACAAGGACGTCCAGGACTTCGAGTTCACGATCCAGGACGAGCGGCTGTACATGCTGCAGACGCGCAACGGCAAGCGCACCGGCTACGCCGCGGTGGTCATCGCCACCGATCTGGTCGCCGAGAAGCTCGATCACGCCGAAGGAAGCCGTGCTGCTGGTCGAGCCCGAGGCGCTCGTCGCAGCTGCTCGCGCCGGGCTTCGATCCGAAGGAGTGGAAGAAGACTGCCGGTCGCGACCAAGGGCCTGCCGGCGTCGCCGGGCGCGGCGTCGCGGCCAGGTCGTGTTCACCGCCGACCACGCGGTCGAGTGGACGCAGCAAGGGCAAGCAGGTCCTGCTCGTCCGCAAGGAGACGGTGCCCGACGACATCCACGGCATGTTCGTGGCGCAGGGCATCCTCACGGCGACCGGCGGCATGACGTCGCACGCGGCCGTCGTCGGCCGGCAGATGGGCAAGCCGTCGGTCGTCGGCGCCGGCGCGCTCGAGATCGACGAGCACGGCGAAGACAGTTCCGCGTCGGCGGCACGACCGTCAAGGAAGGCGACTGGCTCTCGTTCGACGGCCTGATCGGGCGAAGTGAAGGTCGGCGCAGGTCGCGACCAAGCCGAGCGAGATCCTCCAGGTGCGTCAACGGCGAGCTGAAGGCCGAAGAAGTCCGACATCTACCAGCGGTTCGACCAGCTGCTGACGCTGGGCGGACAAGTTCCGCCGCCTCGGCATCCGCGCCAACGCCGACCAGCCCGATCAGGCGGAGATCGCGTACGCGTTCGGCGCGCGCGGCATCGGCCTGTGCCGCACCGAGCACATGTTCTTCGGCGAGGGCCGCATCCCGATCGTCCAGAAGATGATCCTCGCCGACAACGAGAAGCCGACCGGCGCGCGGCGCTCGACGAGCTGCTGCCGCTGCAGCGCGGCGACTTCTACGGCGTGTTCAAGGCGATGCACGGCTACGCCGGTGACGATCCGCACGATCGACCCGCCGCTGCACGAGTTCCTGCCCAAGCGCGAAGACCTGATGGTGGACATCGCGCAGGCTCGAGGCGACCGGCAAGACGGGCCAGCGAGCTCGACGAGAAGAAGCGGCTGCTGCGCGCGCGTCGAGCAGCTGCACGAGTTCAACCCGATGCTCGGCCATCGCGGCGTCCGGCTCGGCATCACCTATCCGGAAATCACCGAGATGCAGGCGCGCGCGATCATCGAGGCGGCCTGCCAGCTGAACGAAGGAAGGCGTGAAGGTCGTGCCCGAGATCATGATTCCGCTCGTCGGCGCACGTCAAGGAGCTGCGCGATCAGAAGGCCGATCGTCGATCGCGTGGCCGACGAGGTGATGAAGGAGCAGGGCGTCAAGGTGCAAGTACCTGGTCGGCACGATGATCGAGGTGCCGCGCGGCGCGATGACGGCCGACGAGATCGCCGCGCGAGGCGCGAGTTCTTCTCGTTCGGCACCAACGACCTCACGCAGCTGACCTTCGGCTTCTCGCGCGACGACGTCGGCAAGTTCCTGCGGCGTCTATCAGGAGCAGAAGATCCTCGAGCGGGATCCGTTCGCGTCGCTCGACATCGAGGGCGTCGGCGCAGCTCGTGCGCGATCGGCGTCGAGCAAGGGCCGGCAGACCAAGCCGGACCTGAAGCTCGGCGTCTGCGGCGAGCACGGCGGCGACCCGTCGTCGATCCACTTCTTCGACAAGGTCGGGCTCGACTACGTGAGCGCTCGCCGTTCCGCGTGCCGGTCGCGCGGCTCGCGGCCGCGCAGGCGGCGCTCACCAGACGCAAGGGGCGAACCGTGTGAACTGGTGAATGCGTGCGCGAGGACTGGGCGAATGGCAGAGGCTGCCCGCTTCACGCGTTCGGCCGGTTCACGATTCACCGGATTCACGCGTCGCCGCAAGGGCATGTCCAAGATCGCGCGCCTGCCGCGAGCTGGCCAACCAGATTGCCGCTGGCGAGGTCGTCGAGCGGCCCGGCCTCGGTCGTCAAGGAGCTGGTCGAGAACGCGCTCGATGCCGGCGCCACGCGCGTGGCGATCACGTCGAGTTCGGCGGCAAGAAGCTCGATCGCCGTCGAGGACGACGGCGAGGGCATGTCGCGCGAGGACGCGAGCCTGGCGCGTCGAGCGGCACGCCACCAGCAAGATCCGGACGCGCCGCGGACCTGGCCGGCCATCCGCACGCTCGGGTTCCGGGGCGAGGCGCTGCCCTCGATCGCGTCGGTGTCGCGCTTCCGGCTCCGGACGCGCGCGCGCGGCGCGCTCTCAGCGGCACGGAGATTCGCGTCGACGGCGGCCTGCATCGCGTCGCGTCGGCGAGGTCGGCGCGCCGGAGGGCACGCTGGTCGAGGTCGGCGATCTCTTCTTCAACCTGCCCGGCGCGCCGCAAGTTCCTGAAGGCCGACACGGCCGAGGCGGCGCAGGTCTCGCGCCTCGTCACGCAGCTGGCGCTCGGTATCCCGAGTGTCGGCTTCACGCTGACGAGCGGCGGGCGCGCGCTGCTGGAAGCGCCGCCGGCGCGGTCGCTCGAGGATCGCTTCTTCCAGCTGTACGGCGACCGGGCCGATCTCGTCGCGGTCGGCAAGCAGGCCGCCGGCATGGCCGTCACCGGCTTCGTCGCGGCCCTGGGCGAGCAGGGCCCGGCCCGCGGACCGCAGCACGTCTTCGTCAACCGCCGGATCGTCCGCGACCGCACGATCGCGCACGCCATCCAGCAGGCCTACAGCGTCGCGACGATCAAGGAGCGCAGCCCCGAGGTCCATCTGTTCATCGAGCTGCCGCGCCGATCGCGTGGACGTCAACGTGCACCCGACGAAAGCCGAAGTCCGTTTCCTCGATCAGAGTCTCGTGCACGAGATTCTGCGCCGCGCCATCGTCGACGCGCTCGGCGCGGACGGCGCGCCGGAGCTCGTGCTCTCGGCCGCGATGCCGGGGCCTGCGGGCCGTGACGACTGCCGCGCTGCCGCTGGGGTTTGGCGGCCGGTCGTTCGATCCGGCGGCGCCGGGGTGGTCTGGATCCGGCGTCGACGAGCCGATCTTCGCGCGCGCCGTCGAAACGGCGGGGGCCGCGAGCTCGGCCGATCCGCGCGTCGGTACCGTCGCCGGGCGCGAGACGATCGCGACGCTGCTGCGGCCGATGACGCCGCTCGGCCAGTTTCGCGACACCTTCATCATCGCGGTCGACGACGAAGGCCTCGCGATCGTCGATCAGCACGTCGCGCACGAGCGGATTCTCTTCGAGCAGATCTCCGAGCGCCTGACCACGCGGGCGCTCGAGTCGCAGCGGCTGCTGACGCCCGTCGTGCTCGACCTCTCGGCGGGGGAGCACGCGACCCTGCTCTCGCATCGCGCGGCGCTCGAGCGGTTCGGTTTCGACATCGACGACTTTGGCGGCGGGCACCTCCGCGTCGGGGCCGTGCCGGCCATCCTCGACTGGGGCCGATCGGAGGCCGCGCTGCGCGCCGTCGCCGTGCGATCTTGACGGGCTGGCGCCCGGCGCCGGCGTGACCGAGGCGCTCCGGCGGCTGGCCGCGACGATGGCCTGTCACGCGGCGGTCAAGGCCAACGACCCGCTGACGCGCGAGAAGATGCAGTACCTGCTCGACGAGCTGCGGCGGACGGCCCACTCGTCCGTCTGTCCGCACGGCCGGCCGGTCGTCCTGCGGCTGACCCGGCGCGAGATCGAGCGGAACTTCGATCGCGTCTAGCGCGGTCTCGAGTTGCGTGTAGTACTTCGGCTCCGCCCTCCGGCTCGACGAGCCCGCACCGGACACACGACCGCACCAGCACTCGGCACCGCACCGAGCACTCGGCACGAGGCACTCCGCACGTATCTATGACGGTTTCCGGTAAGGCGGCACCGTCGTGAGAATCGGCGACACGTTCGCGAGCGTCGCGCCCTGCCACATCGACGGCACGCCGCGAATGAAGGTGATCAGGCCCCCGACGGGCGCCTTGATGTCGCCGGTCCGGCGGCCGAGATAGTCGGTCGTGTACCCGAGCACGTCGCCCTCCCTCACGATCGTGTCGCGCTTCGCGGTCGCGTAGAACATGCCCGGGCCGTCGGCCGCGACGCGGCTGCCGCCGGTCACGAACACGGGCTGCGCGACCGGCTTCACCGCGCGCGTCGTCATTTTCAGCACGCCCAGCACGTTCAAGCAGCCATTGATGAGCGCGTCCACGTCGGCGTCGAGGACGAGCCCGCTGCGGCCCGCTTCGGCGATGAGCGTGGTCTTGCCGTGCGCGAGCGCGTAGCCGCCGAGGCTGCGCGCGCTCGCGGGATTGCCCGCATCGATGTCGCGCAGGATGACGTGATCCAAGCCAAACGCCAGGACGAGCGCCTTGGCCGCCTCGTCCTGCGCCGCGTTGCCCGTGCGCGTCCAGTAGCTGTACGGCCGCAGATCTTCGTCGAGGTCGCCGCCGTGCAGGTCCACGACGACGTCCGCCGGCTTGACGACCTGGTCGGCGACGAGCGCGAGCGCGCGATCCGTCTGCGTGCCGGCGGCGTTGCCGGGATAGCCGCCGTTCATGCCCTTCTTGTCCACGGGGTTGACGTGCACGGTCATCTGCTCGAACGACGCGACGTTCAGCAGCGGGAGCACGATGACGGTGCCCGAGAGCGCGTGCGGATCGATCTTCGCCGAGAGCCGCGTGAGCGCGACCACCGACGCATACTCGGTCCCGTGGCTGCCCGCGATGAACGCGACGGTCTTCCCAGGGCTGTCTCCTCGAATCACGGCAACCGGGATGGTCGTCGCCGCATCGGAGCCGGCCGGTACTTGAAGCGCCCCGTACGCGACCTCGCCAGCTCTGGGACTGGCGGTGCCGACGGTCACGGGGGAGGTTTGGGCAGCCACCGACGCGGCCAGAACGACGACGAACGTCAGGGTTCGCATAGCGCCTCCAGGGTTTCACGATTCAACGTCTCGCCTCGAACGAACCACGGGGTCAGTCGGGGCCAGACCCCGCTCAATCAGCGCTTCTTCTCGTTCGCTTCGCGAACTACCCGGGCTTTCTCGAGCGCTTCTCTGATCTTCAGCTCGAGCCCGCGATCGGTGGGCTCGTAGTACCGCCGGCCCTCGAGGTGCGGCGGCAGGCACGACATCTCGGCCACGCCCTCGGCTTCGTCGTGCGCGTAGCGGTAGCCGCGCCCGTAGCCGAGTTCCTTCATCAGGCCCGTCGGCGCGTTGCGCAGGTGCAGGGGCACCGGCTCGGCGAGATCCTGGGTGGCGTCGCGCGCGGCGGCCCCGTACGCGCGATAGACCGCGTTGCTCTTGGGCGCGGCGGCCAGGTACGTCACGGCCTGGGCGAGCGCCGTGTTGCACTCGGGCATGCCGAGAAAGTGGACGGCGTCCTTGGCGGCGATCGTCAGATCGAGCGCGCGGGGGTCGGCGTTGCCGATGTCCTCGGAGGCGAAGCGCACGAGCCGGCGCGCGACGTACAGCGGGTCTTCGCCAGCCTCGAGCATGCGCGCCAGCCAGTACACCGCCGCGTCCGCGTCGCTGTTGCGGATCGACTTGTGGAGCGCGGAGATGAGGTTGTAGTGCTCCTCGCCCGACTTGTCGTACAGCAGCGCGCGCCGCTCGATGAGCGCCGCCAGCGTCGCGTTGTCGAGCCGGCGCGTGCCGTCGGCCGCCGGCTTGAGGCTCGTGACGGCCTGCTCGAGCACGTTGAGCGCCGCGCGCGCGTCGCCGTTCGCGTACACTGCCAGCGCCAGCAGCGCCGCGTCTTCGGCCTGCACGTGGTAGTGGCCCAGCCCGCGCTCGGCGCTCGCCAGCGCCCGCTGCAGGATCTCGACGATGCGCTCGGGCGGCAGGGGCTGGAGCACGTAGACCTTCGATCGCGAGAGCAGCGCCGAGTTCACCTCGAACGACGGGTTCTCCGTCGTGGCGCCGACCAGGACGATCGTCCCCGCCTCGACGTGCGGCAGGAACGCGTCCTGCTGGGCCTTGTTGAAGCGGTGAATCTCGTCCACGAACAGGATGGTCCGGCGCCCGCGATCGAGCCGCCGCCGGTCCGCCGTCGCGATGACCTCCCTGATTTCCTTGATGCCCGCGGTGACCGCGCTGAACGCGACGAACTCCGCGCCGGTGAGCGTCGCGAGCAGCCGCGCCAGGGTCGTCTTGCCGGTGCCCGGCGGCCCCCAGAGGATCAGCGAGTGCAGCGCGCCGCTCTCGAGCGCCTGGCGCAGCGGCCGATCGGGACCGAGGATATGCTCCTGTCCCACGAACTCGTCCAGCGTCCGCGGGCGGCATCCGCTCGGCCAGCGGCGTGCCGGGCAGCAGGCTGTCGTCTTCCTCGAACAGCGGGCGGGTCATCGTGAAGGCTTCCGGCTGGCCGATCGGTCGCGGCCAGCCTCGTACAGTATGAGCGCCGCGGCGACCGCGACGTTCAGGGAGTTCACGCCCTCGCGCATCGGGATGTGCAGGCGGCCCTCGGCCCGTTCGACGACGGACGGCGGCAGCCCGGATCCCTCGCTCCCGAGCAGCACGACGACGAGGCCGTCGAGCGAGGCTGCGGCAATCGACTCGCCGTCGGTGATGGTCGTGGCCAGCACCCGAGCGCCGGCTCGCTCCGCGTGCTCGAGCAGCGCATCGAGCCCGGCACGTGCGATCGGCAGCCGGAACGTGCTGCCCATGGCGCCTCGAAGCGCGCGCCAGCCGCCGGGATCGGCCGTCGCGCCCACCGCGCAGACACCCAACGCGCCCAGCGCATCCGCGCTGCGGATGACGCTGCCGACGTTGCCGGGGTCCTGGACGTCGACGAGCGCGAGCAGGACGCCCGATCCGGCCGTCAGCAGGGACGGGAGCGCCGCCGGCCGCCAGGCCGCGATGGCGACGACGCCGCTCGGCGTGCGGACGGGACTGGCGGCCTCCAGCACGTCCGTCGTGGCGCGGTACACGCGCGCGCCTTCGGCGGCGGCGCGGGCGGCCGCCGGGGACGCCGGATCGCGCGCCAGCACCTCGCTCGGGCGCACGCCGGCCGCGATCGCGTCGTCGAGCAGGTGCTCGCCGTCGAGCAGGATCTCGGCGTCCTCGCCGCGTCCCGCGGCCAGGCGCCGGCACCGCTGCACGAGCGGATGCCGGCGGCTCGTGATCGTCGACGTCAGCGTCAAGCCGCTCATTCTAATCCCGGCTCATCCCGGAAAACGCCGGCCCTGCCGTTCGAACACGGCTTTGTGTTAGCCTCAGCGGCAGGTCATGAAAGCACGTCTCATCAAGCGATTCGAAGAGGAAATCTCCGTGCTCGAGCGCGAGCTGACGCGCGAGCTGCCGAAGGAGATTCAACGGGCGCGCGAGCTGGGCGACCTTCGCGAGAACGCGGAGTACGCGGCCGCCAAGGAGCGCCAGCGGTTCGTCGAAGCGCGCGTCTCCATGCTGCGCAAGCGCGTCGCCGAGATCCAGCTGATCAAGCTCGACCGCATCCCCGCGGACCGCGTGGGATTCGGCTCCAAGCTGACCATTCGCGAGAACGGCCGGGAGTTCACCTACGAGCTCGTGATGCCCGAGGACGCCGACCCCGATCGCGGGCTCGTCTCGGTGGCGTCCCCAATCGGCAAGTCACTGGTCGGGAAGGAAGAGGGCGATGAAGTCGAAGCGCCCACACCGGCGGGCGTGCGCGTGTTCGAGATCATCAGGCTCGTGACCATTCACGACGAAGAGTAGACGTGGCCGACGGTTCCTATTCGCCCCGCCTGCGCACGGGCGTGATCCTGTGCGGCACGGGGACGGCAGGGGCATATCAGGCCGGTGCGCTCCAGGCGCTGACCGAGGCGGGCGTCAAGATCGATCTGCTGGCCGGGCACGGCGCCGGCGCGATGACGGCGCTCTGCGCCGCGATCGACGGCGGCGCGCGGCTTTGGGACGCGAACGGGCCGTGGAGCGATGCGCGGCTGCGCCACGCCTATCGCTGGCGCCCGGCCTTGAGGGTCGCGGCGTGGGGTCTCGGGGCCGCCGCCACGCTCCTGCTGTTGCCGCTGCTGTGGCTGGTCTGGGCGGCGCTCGTCTACGCCGCGAGTCTCCTCGCGGCGCTCGTCAGCCTCTCCGGCCTGTCAGCGCGTCTGGTTGACGTGTACCGCGCGTCTCTCGAGACGCTGTTCAGCCCGCCCTGGCTTCCGACGATCGTGCCGCGCGGACTCGTGCTGGCGCTCCTCGTCATCCTCGCGGTGCTGGTCGTGGCTGCCGCGCGGGCGGCGGCGCAGGAGCGCTCCCGGCGGAGGCTGTCGGGCGCGTTCTGGTGGCGCCTGATTGGCGCGCCGCTCGATGCGGGCGAGCCCGGGTCCACGCTGGTTGACCAGCTGTGGCGGTTGGTGCGCGGCGCGTCGAGCGCCCCGCGCCCCGCCACGGCCGAAATCGGCCGGCGCTACGTGGACCTGCTCAGTGACAACTTCGGGCAGCCGGGCTTCCGCGAAGTGCTTCTCGGCTTGCACGATCTCGACGCCCGTCGCGATCTGATTGGCGGGCTGGTGGCGCCCGACGCCCGCCGGGCGTTCGAAGCGGGTCGCGGCGGCCCCGGACCGCGCGAGGCCGAGATCGCGAACTTCGCCGCGAGCGGGCGCGATCTGGTCGTCGATTTCCTCCTCGGCGCGCAGCAGCTGCCGGTCGCCTCGGCGCCTCACCTGATGTCGTTTCCCGCGGACAGCTACTGGCGAAGCGAAGTGCACCGCGTGTGCGATCGTCCCGAGCTGGCCGTGCGGCTCGTCGAGGAAGCGGCCGTGGTCGGGATCGAACAAGTGATCCTGGTCGGCGCCGCGGCGGCGCCCGCGGTCCCTCACGGGATGCGAGGCCGACCGATCGATCTGCGGGGACGGATGGGGGAGGTGGTGCGGTCCATCGAAACCGCGGTGCTCCAGGACGCGTGGGCCGCGGCGGCCTCGCGCTTTTCCGGTCTTTTCGTCATCCGGCCCGAGCACAACCCGATCGGGCCATTCGACTTCTCCGGTGCGTACGACGAGGCGTCCGACCGGCGCCGGACGATCGCCGAGCTGATGCGGCAGGGCTACGACGACGCCTACCGGCAATTCATCGAGCCCGTGGTGGCGACCGGCGAGAAGGTCGAAGCGCTCTGACGGGCGCCGGGCCGCGGCGAGGCGCGATGCTAAGATGCCTGGATGCGCCCCGAGACTGAGGTCCTGCATCGCGGCGAAGGCGCCAGCGACGCCGCCACGCCGCTCAACACTCCCATCTACGCCACCACGACGTTCGTCTTCAAGAACGCCGCGGAGCTCGAAGCGTACCAGCGGGGCAAGTCGGGGAAATTCCTGTACACGCGCTACGCCAATCCGACCGTCCAGGCAGCCGAGCAGAAGGTCGCGGTGCTCGAGAACGCCGAGGCTGCGCTCGTCACGTCGTCGGGCATGGCGGCGACGTCCACGGCGCTCTTCGGCCTGCTGCGCGCGGGCGACGAGGTCGTCTGCAGCGCCGCGATTTATGGCGGCACGCTGCATGTCATCACGGAGTTTCTCGAGCGGTTCGGGGTCGCCGCGCGGTTCGCGTCGCTCGAGGACCTGGCGGCGCCCGAGTCGCTGATCGGCCCGAAGACCCGCATCGTCTGGTTCGAGTCGCCGATCAACCCGACGCTGCGCTGCGTGGACATCGCGCGCGTGGCCGCCGCGTGCCAGGCGCGCGGCGTGATTGCGGCGGTCGACAACACCTTCGCGAGTCCGGTGAACCAGCAGCCGATCGCGCTCGGCGTCGATCTCGTGATGCATTCCGCGACGAAGTACCTCAACGGGCACAGCGATGTCACGGCCGGCGTGCTCGCGGGGTCGCGGGCGTTGATCGACTCGCTGCAGGGGGCGCGGCGGCTGTTCGGCGGCGTGCTCGAGCCCGCGTCGGCGTACGCGCTGGCTCGCGGGATCAAGACGCTCTCGCTTCGCATGGCGCGCCACAACGCGAACGCGATGGCGGTCGCCGAACGGCTGGCGCGCCATCCGGCGCGTGGCCCGCGTCTTCTATCCGGGCCTGCCGTCGCATCCCGACCACGCGATTGCCGCCCGCCAGATGCGCGGGTTCGGCGGCATGGTCTGCTTCGACGCCAAGGGCGGCTACGAGGCCGCCTGCCGGTTCTACGATCGCGCTGAAGATCTTCAAGCGCGCCGCCAGCCTCGGCGGCGTCGAGAGCCTCGTCAGCCTGCCGGTGCTGACCTCCCAGTACGGCTTCACCGACGAGCAGCTCGACGCGGCCGGCGTCACGCGCGGCATGGTGCGGCTGTCGGTCGGTCTCGAAGCGCCGGAGGATCTGATCGCGGATCTGGACGCGGCGCTGGGTGGGTAGGTCTACTCGGTTTTCGCGCCGACCTTCTTCTCGGCCTTTTCCACCGCGGGTTCCTTGAGGAACTCCTCCGCCAGCTCGCCGATGCGGGCGGCGATGCCCACGCCTGACAGATCGCCGAACTTGCCGCGGAAGCGCTCGACTGGCACGACGGCCTTGGCCATCGCACGATGGCCGCCGGCGCTGCCGATGTCGCCGAACACCGTCTTCACGAACTCGCCGGCGTTGCGGGAGTAGCCGAGGTTGCGCACGCTCACGATCAGCTGCCCGCCGACGATCCCCGAGACGATCGTCCACTTGACGTCCTCGACCTGGAGGAGGAAATCGGCGGTGTAGGGGATGAAGTCCTCGCGCGAGGTCTCGCCGAGGAACGCCGAGAGGACCTGGTGGCGCAGCCGGCTCGTGGCCAGCGCCCGGGTGACGTGCTCGAGCCGCTCGATCGTGATTTCCGCGCCCTCCATCTTGCGGATCAGCGCCGGGTCGGCGAGCGGATAGAGGAACGTGAACGCCTCGAGGTCGACGCGGTTGGTCTGGCGCGCGAAGAACAGCGTGTCGGACTTGATCGCGTAGAGCATCGCGGTCGCGGTGCGCTCCGAGATGTTGACGTCCACGGCGCGCAGGTGCTCGGTGAGGATCGTGCATGTCGATCCGTAGTTGGCGCGGATGTCCTTGAAGACCGCCGTGTAGCCGGGCTGCTCGGGATGGTGGTCGACGACCAGATCCACGCGAGGCAGCAGCCCGCCGAAGTAGTGCGGCTGCACGTCCACGGTGGCGATGCGATCGAAGCCGGCGAACTCGTCTGCCGTCACGACCTCGACCTGGATGTCGAGCAGGTCGGCCATCCGCAGGTTCTCGGGCCGCGTGATGCCCTGCAGCGCGCCGATGATGGCCGTCGTGCGCGTCCGCCGCAGCAGGTTGCGCAGCGCCAGGCCCGCGGCGAGCGCGTCGGGGTCCGGCTCGTTGTGGAGCAGGATCAGCACGCGGTCGGCGTCGGCGAAGTACCGCTGGTACTGCTGCACGCGCGCGCGCGTCAGCGATCGGCCCAGCTCGGTCGTGAGCGACGGCGCCAGGAGCTCCGACAGATCCAGGTGCGTGACTTCCGGCACCACGGACCGCAGGTCATCATGGCCGCGCTTCTTCTCCTTGCCCGCGACGTGCAGGATATACAGGAGGCTCCCGCCCGCGTCACGAATCGCGCTGACGACGCGCTTCAGGCTCTTGCGGCCGTTGTCTTCGACGATGACGCAGGTGTTCGGGGTGAGATCGGCGCGGAGGTAGGCATCGACCCGCTTGGGGTCGGCGACGGTCGTCGGCACGCCATCGTCCGCGAGGCGCCGGGCCAGCGGCCGGCTTTCGACGAGAAATTCGATGTCGAAGGCGCCCGACAGGACCCGGTGCAGCGTCCTGATGACCAGCTCGTCCTGACAGACGGCCAGTGCACGCACGATCTCGCATTATACGGGAGGGCGCAGGCGCGATTGAGGGTCCAACGTCCAAGGTCCAGGGTCCAGCCACTGAAATTCTCCCCGTCCCATCGCCAGCGGCGTTAAGATACGCCCGCATGCCTGCCCATGCCTGGCGTTTCGTGCCGGTCGTGGCGTTGTGTGGCGGAGCCGCGCTCGCGGCTCAGCAGACGTTTCGTGCGGGCATCGAGCTCGTGCGGCTGCCGGTGGTCGTGACGGCCAAGGACGGCCGGCTGGTCCGCGGCCTCGACGCGGACGGATTCAGAATCCTCGAAGAAGGCCGGCCCCAGAAGATCGCGTATTTCTGCGAAGGCGCGCCCGGCGAGGCGCTGCCGCTGCACCTCGGGCTGCTGCTCGACGGCAGCGAGAGCATGTATGACGATCTGAGCGGGGCGGCCAGCGCGGCGGTGCGTTTCGTCAGGGATCTCGACGAAGCCACGGACGTCACGCTCGTCGATTTCGATTCGACCATCCATCTCGGCCGATTCATTCCCGACGACTATCCGCGGCTGTTCGAGCGGATTCGCGAGCGCAAGGCCACCGGCGGCACGTCGCTCTACGACGCGCTCGGGGTGTTCGTCGAGCGCATGCTCGGCGAGACGGGGCAGCAGGTCGTGCTCATTTACACCGACGGCGGCGATTCGACGAGCTCCATGAGCTACGGCAAGCTGCAGCAGCTGCTGCGTCTCGGCAACGTCATGGCCTACGTCGTCGGGTACACCCAGGGCGTGTCGTCGAGCGAGCGGCTGCAGCAGGAGGTGCGGCTCGGCGCGATCGCGCACGAGACCGGCGGCGAAGCGTTCTTTCCGCAATCAGCGGACGAGCTGGCCGGCATCTACGCGAGAATTCTCGACGAGCTCAGCGCGCGCTACACGATCGGCTATGTGCCGGCGGAGACCAGCGCCGACGGCCGCTTCCACAAGGTCGAGGTCAAGCTCGCCGATCCAGGCCTGAAGGGCGCCAAGGTCCGGACCCGGCCGGGGTATATCGCTCAGGCAATGGGCACGAGGCACTAGGCACCTGGCAGTAGGCAAGGCACCGGGCACTCGGCACTTGGCACTCGGCACTCGGGCGCGCCCGACTGCGTATATGGACTCCTCCCAGGGGTCAAGTGAGTGATCATCGCGCGACAGCGGAGCACCGGTGCAGTCGTATATCCGGCCTTGGTGTGGAGCTGCGAAGGCTCCGGGCCATGATGGACAGTCGCTGCACCCGGGGCCAATCGAGCGAGCGATGTATCGACATCATCACAGTCGCCGGCCTGGTCGGGCGCGCGCGCGGCGCGTGGGCCATCGGAATGATCACTCGCTCAGCACCTCGTCGGGAAAGATCGAAGCCGTCGGTCGGCGGCGCTACGCCGCCGCCGGCCGGGCCGCGTAGGGGACCCCCCGGGTCCACACGGCCCAGATGATGCGCGCCAGTTTATTGGCGAGCGCGATCGTGGCGCGATTGGCGCCGCGGCGATCGAGGACCGCCAGGGCCCAGTGTTGCAGCGCGCTCAGCGGCCGGTCGGCGCGCGCGGCCCGCCGCGCCGCAAACAACGCGGAGCGGGCCCCGTGCGTCAGCAGACTCCGGAGGTACCGGTTGCCGGCTTTGGTGATCGCTCCGAGGCGGCGACGACTCCCGCTGGAGTGCTCCCGGGGGGTCAGCCCGAGCCAACTGGCAAATCGGCGCCCGCGGGTAAAGCCGGCGATGTGCCCGACGGCCGCCACCAGGGCCGTCGCCGTCACCAACCCCACGCCGGGAATCGTCTGCAGCTGCGCGAGGACGGGATCCGCGTCGGCGAGGCGCTGCAGCTCGCGCTCGCAGGCGGCCACGCGCGTCTCCAGCGCCCGAATCTCCTCGACGACGTCGGTCAGCACGCGCCGCAGGCGCGCCGGCACGGCGCTGTCGAGCGGATCGAGCAGCGCGAGGGCGGCGGGGCAGACGCGTCGGACGCCGGGCGGGACGATCACGCCAAACTCGGCCATCAGGGCCCGCAGCGCGTTGATCCGCGCCGTGCGGGTGGTCATCCACTGCTCGCGCAGGCGATGCAAGCTGGCCACCTCTTGCTGGGCGACGGTCTTCACGGGGACGGCGGCGACCCGAGCCACGCGGTGCGCTTCGAGCAGGCCGTCCACATCCGTAGTGCGCGGTGGCGCAGGCCTCCATCACCACCTGCGCGGGCGGCTGGGTCCGGAGGAACTTCGCAAACTGGGCCCGGCTCAATCGGCGTCGAGTGACCGCGCCGCCGCCTGGGGCGATCACGATTTCAAACGTGTGCTTTGCGAGGTCAACGGCAATCGTCGTAGTATTCATCACGGTCTCCTCCTGGTGCGAACTGATGTGACTCAGTCCAATGCACCCATTCTGCGGGAGCAGTACCTGGGAGGAGTCCATTCCATCGAGCGAGCCGACCCCCCGCCGCTCGAAAAACGGTGCGAAGCCGGGTGACCGAGGCTTGGGTGACCGGGACCCAAGCCGAGCACGCCAAGACGAACGCGGTGCCGCGCCGTTTTTCCGGCTCGTCGAGCCGGAGGGCGGCCCGACGTGCTACGCGCAACCGGAAAACGCAGTAGCATGAGAGGTTTGGGCCCAGCCCACTCATGCGAACTGTCTCCGATCGCTTCGAGCTCGAGAGTGACTTCGCCCTGCGTGGCGACCAGCCGCGCGCGATCGAGCAGCTGACGGAAGGGCTGCGCCGCGGGGACAAGTCGCAGGTGTTGCTCGGCGTGACCGGGTCGGGCAAGACCTTCACGATGGCCCAGGTGCTGGCGCGGGTGAACCGCCCGGCGCTGGTCATGGTCCACAACAAGACGCTGGCGGCCCAGCTCTACCAGGAGTTCCGGCGCTTCTTCCCGAAGAACGCCGTCGAGTTCTTCGTCAGCTACTACGACTACTACCAGCCGGAAGCCTACATGCCGGCGACCGACTCGTACATCGAGAAGGAAGCCATCATCAACGACGAGATCGACCGGCTGCGGCTGTCGGCGACGCGGTCGCTGTTCGAGCGGCGCGACGTCATCATCGTCGCCAGCGTGTCGTGCATCTACGGCCTCGGGTCGCCGGAGGCGCTACTACGGACTGGTGGTCTCGCTCGAACGCGGCCAGCGGATCGACCGCGACGGCATGCTCCGCAAGCTCGTCGAAATCCAGTACGAGCGCAACGACTACGAGTTCACGCGCGGCACCTTCCGCGTCCGCGGCGACATCGTCGAGGTGTATCCGTCGTACGACGACGTCGGGCTGCGGATCGGGTTCTTCGGCGACGAGGTCGACGAGCTGCGTGACGTTCGATCCGCTGACCGGGCGCGAGATCCGCCGGCACGACCGGATCGTCGTCTATCCGAAGTCGCACTTCGTCACGCCGCGGTCGCGCACGCACGAGGCGATCGAGACGCATCAAGATCGAGCTGCGCCAGCGGCTCGCCGAGCTGGAGAGCGCGGGCCGCGTGCTCGAGGCGCAGCGGCTGCACCAGCGGACGATGTTCGATCTCGAGATGATCAAGGAGATCGGCTACTGCCACGGCATCGAGAACTACTCGCGGCATCTGTCGGGCCGCGCGCCGGGCGAGCCGCCGCCGACCCTGCTCGACTACCTGCCGGCGGACGCGATCATCATCGTCGACGAGAGCCACCAGACCGTGCCGCAGGTGCGCGGGATGTACGCGGGCGACCGATCGCGCAAGGAAGTGCTGGTGGAATACGGCTTCCGCCTGCCGTCCGCGCTCGACAACCGGCCGCTGAACTTCGCCGAATGGGAAGCGCGCGTCGGGCAGGTCGATCTACGTGAGCGCGACGCCCGGGCCGTACGAGCTGCGCCAGGCCGGCGGCGTCATTGTCGAGCAGATCATCCGGCCGACCGGCCTGGTCGATCCCGCCATCGACGTGCGGCCGGTGAAGGGGCAGATCGACGACCTGCTGGGCGAGATTCGCGACGTGGCGGCGCGCGGCGAGCGCGTGCTGGTGACGACCCTCACCAAGCGCATGGCGGAAGATCTGACGCAGTACTACCAGGAGCTCGGCGTGCGCGTGCGGTACCTCCATTCGGACATCGACACGCTCGAGCGCGTGCAGATCCTCCGAGACCTGCGCCTCGGCGTCTTCGACGTGCTGGTCGGCATCAACCTGCTGCGGGAAGGCCTCGACCTGCCGGAAGTGTCGCTCGTGGCGATCCTCGACGCCGACAAGGAAGGGTTTCCTGCGGTCGGCGGGCGCGCTGATCCAGACGATGGGCCGTGCGGCGCGCAACGTGCGCGGGCGGGCGATCCTCTATGCCGACGCGATGACGGACTCGATGCGCGCGGCGATCGGGGAGACCGAGCGGCGCCGGCGCGTGCAGGAGGCGTACAACACGGAGCATGGCATCACGCCCGCGTCGATCGTGAAGAACATCGAGGACGTGCTGTCGAGCGTCTACGAGCGCGACTACGTCACCGTGCCGAAGGCCCTGGACGAGCGCGACACCTTCAAGACGCAGGCCGAGCTCGACGCGTTCATCGGGCGGCTCGAGAAGGAGATGCGCGAAGCGGCCGCCAACCTCGAGTTCGAGCGCGCGGCCTCACTGCGCGACCGGCTGAAGCGGCTGCGCAACCCGGACCTCAGACGCCGCGTCCAGGCTGGCGCTGACGATGGACTGGCTCAAACGCGCCGTCCTCGAGGTCCAGGAGTACATGAGGCTCCTCGGTCACGTGGCCCGGGGTCTGGTCAGTCCGCCGATCTACGGACGCGACATCATCGAGCAGCTGGACTCGATCGGGCTCGGCTCCATGACGGTCGTGCTGCTGACCGGGACGTTCACCGGGCATGGTGCTCGCGCTGCAGTCGGGCCTGACGCTCGATCAGTTCGGCGCCCGGTCGATGGTCGGCCGTCTCGTGAGCGCGTCGATGGTCAAGGAGCTGGGGCCGGTGCTGACCGCGCTGATGGTCACGGGTCGTGTCGGATCGGGCATCGCCGCCGAGCTGGGATCCATGATGGTCACCGAGCAGATCTGCGGCGCTGCGGGCGCTCGGCACCGACCCGGTGCGCAAGCTGGTCGTGCCGCGCGTGGTGGCGGGCACGGTCATGGTGCCGGTGCTGACCGTGATCTCCGACGCCGTCGGCATGGGCGGCGCCGCCATCATCTCGCGCACGCAGCTGAAGGTGGCCGGCAGCGTGTACTGGAACAACGTCGTGCAGGGCCTCTACGCCCAGGACATCTGGATGGGGCTCATCAAGCCCGTCGTGCTCGGATTCGCGCTGGTGACGATTGCCTGTCACGTTGGCTTGCGCACGAAGGGCGGGACGCAGGGCGTCGGCCGCGCCACCACCAACGCGGTCGTGGCCGGCTCGGTGGCGGTGCTCGCCGTGGATTTCTTCGTGACGAAGCTGCTCATTGCGACCATCTACTGACGATGCTGACCGAGTCGCCCCCCGCGCCCGCGCCGTCCGATCCGAAGGCCACGAGCCGAGCCGGTCATCGTGTTCGACCAGGTGATGCTCGCGTTCGACGAGAAGGTGATCCTGAACCAGGTGAGCTTCACCCTGGCCGCGGGCGACACGAAGATCATCCTGGGCGCCAGCGGCGCGGGCAAGTCCACCATCCTCCGGCTCATCCTCGGACTGCTCAAACCCGACGCCGGCGCGATCTACGTCGAAGGGCAGCGCGTGGATCAGATGGACGAAGCGGCGCTCATGAAGGTGCGCGCCAATCTCGGCATGGTGTTCCAGGAAGGCGCGCTGTTCGACTCGCTGACCGTGCGGGAGAACGTCGGCTACAAGCTCTACGAAGAATCCAACGCGCCGATCGCGGAGGTGGATGCCCGCGTCCAGGAAGTGCTGGGATTCGTGGGTCTCGGCGAGTACGGGGACCGCATGCCGTCCGAACTGTCGGGCGGGCAGCGCCGGCGCGTCGCGATCGCGCGCGCCTTGACCTCGCGCCCGCGCATCCTGTTGTACGACGAGCCGACGACGGGGCTCGATCCGATTACGGCGCTGACGATCGACGCCGAAGTCGTGAAGCTCCGCGATCTGGAGCGCGTCTCGTCCATCGTCGTCACGCACCAGCTGCGGGACGCGTTCTATGTGGCCGGCCATCAGGCCGTCAACGACCACGGCCGGATCGAGGTCGTACCGCTGCGGCCGGATCATCCGGCGCGAACGGCGTTCATCATGTTGAAGGAAGGCCGGATCGCCTTCGAGGGGAGCGCGGACCAGTTGCGCCACTCCTCGGACGAATACCTCCAGTCCTTCCTGAGTTGAGCTTCGCGGGCGCGAGGCGCCCGCAGAGGCAAGGAGTCGAACGTATGCCGCGGACAAGATCGATCGCCTGGTCGGAGCTGAAACTGGGGGTCGTGGGCGTCGTGGCCGTGCTGATGGTCGCGGTGCTCGTGATTGCCATCGGCGGGCAGGGCGGGTTCTTCTGGCAGCGGTACCCGCTCAAGACGCAGTTCGACAACGTCGAGGGCATGAAGAGCGGCACGGTCGTGCGGTTGAGCGGCAAGGAAGTCGGCAAGGTGACCGCCGTCGAGTTCGTCGGGCCGCGCATCGAGGTCACGATGGAGATCTCGAAGGACGTCCGGCCGCTCGTGACCACCGGGTCGGTCGCCACCATCGGGTCGCTCAGCCTGCTCGGCGAGTCGATCGTGGACCTGACCGCGTCCACCACCGGCCGGCCGCTCAACGACTGGGAGTACGTCAAGTCAGGCCTGGGCGGCGGACCGCTCGGCGCGCTGCAGCAGTCGGCGACACAGGGGCTCGAGCAGGCGTCCCAGCTTCTCGCCGACCTGCGTCAAGGCAAGGGGACGCTCGGCAAGCTCGTGACCGATGACGCGCTCTACCGGCAGATCCAGGAGTTCGTGACGTCGGCCACCGCGGTCACCGACGCGCTCAACAACAGCAAAGGCACGATCGGCGGGCTGATCAAGGACCCGACCGTCCACGACTCGCTCAAGGCATCGCTCGCCAACCTGCAGACGGTGACCGACCGGATGAAGGACGAGCAGAGTCCGCTCGGCCGGCTGCTGCACGACGACGCGCTTGGACAATCCCTCAGCGCGACCGGCGCCAACCTCGAGGACGTCACCGGCCGTCTGCGGCGGGGCGAGGGCACGGCCGGTAAGCTGCTGACGGATCAGCAGGTGTACGACCGGCTCAATTCGATGACGACGAAGCTGGACCAGCTCGTCACCGATTTGAACGCCGGCAAGGGCACGGCGGGGCAGTTGCTGCACGACCAGCAGCTTTATGAGACGATGAATCGGGCGGCCGGAGAACTGCGCGATCTGCTGGCGGACATCCGCAAGGATCCGAAGAAGTATCTCCGGGTCAGCGTCAGCATCTTCTAGAGAGTGAGGACGGTCATGGCGAGCAACAATGGCAATTCGGTCGGGGGCGTGATCGTGGCATTCGCAATCGGGGCGGTGGCGGGCGCGGCCGTGGCCCTGCTGTTCGCGCCGGCAAGCGGTGAGGAAACCCGCCGAAAACTGGCCGAGAAGGCCCGCGAAGGGCGCGAGCGCGCCGAGGCCCTGGCCCGCGAGGGACGCGAGCGCGCCGAGGGCCTGGCCCGCGAGGGGCGCGAGTACTTCAACCGCCAGCGCGACAACCTGTCGGCGGCCGTCGATCGCGGCCGTGAGGCGTTCGACCAGGCTCGAAAGGAGAGCCTGTGACCGACTGGGCCGTCATCTGGCTCGGCGTCATCGCCGTGTCGGTCGCCCTCATGACGGTCCTCCAATGGACGGCCGTCATGGCGGCGACCCGGCTGGCGCGCGAGACGAGCCAGACACTTCGGGAGCTGCAGCGTGAAATCCAGCCGCTGATTGAAAAAGCCCACCGCATCGCGGACGAGGCCGCCCGGACGACGTCGCTGGCGGCGTTGCAGGTCGAACGGCTCGATTCATTCGTGCGCGCGACCACGGATCGCGTCGACGAGACGTTCGGTTTGCTGCAAGGCGCGATCCTCGGTCCGCTGCGGCGCGGGTCATGGGTCCTGGCCGCGGCCAAGGCCGCGCTGGCCATGCTCAGCGCCCGTCAGTCGCGCCGGGCGCACACTCGCGAGGAGGAAGACGCGCTGTTCGTCGGCTGACACGCCGATTGACCCGGTCTTGGCCTGGGTGGTAGAACTGACGGCCGGATCATGGACAAGGAGCCCCAGCATGCAGGATGACCGTCGGCGCGCGCGTGTTCGGTGGGTCGCGGCGGCGTGCGCGGCGGCCTGCGTCGCTCAGTGGACCATTCGTGCGCAGGAGCCGCCCGCCACGTCCGCGGCGCCTGTCAAGGAACTGGTGTCGCTCCTGCAGTCCAAGAAACTCGAGGCCTACGCGGTCCGCGACGCAAGCGACGCCACCCGGTTCGTGGCCGTGCTGCTCGTGCCGGGCGTCCAGTTGATGCTCGTCTCGGCCGGCTACGAACGGCCGACCGATGTCGAGTACCGCATCTACACGAAGGACTTCATGAACGCCTACATGGACCTGAACTCTTCGGTCCTCGCGAAAGACAAGGTGTTCTTCGAAGATCGGCTGTGCGACGGCCTGTTGGTGATGCCCACCAACGGCGTGGACGACGCGGTCACGATCGGCACGGACAAGCAGGCCTTCGACGGCGAGTTCGCCGATCCCAAGAAGAAGAAGGACAAGAAGATCTCGCAGGCCGACTACTTGAAGGCCTACACCGAGGCCGACGCCCGGTACACGAAGCTGCTGACGATGCTCCTCGACGGGCTGAAGAAGTCCAGCTAGCGTTCCGGACCCTCGCCGGCGGCAGGCCGCCGCGATTTTGCGATAAGCTGAAACACGCACGAACGGTTGGGCGCTTGGCTCAGTTGGTAGAGCATCGCCTTCACACGGCGGGGGTCAGTGGTTCGAGTCCACTAGCGCCCACCAACCTCACCCAATAAATACGGCCTCAAACTCGCAATCGCGGGCGGGGCCGTTTTCGACGGCCCGGGCCAGTGGTGCACTGGTGGTGCTCGGGACGGGTCGAGGCCATCGGCACGCCCTCGCCCGAATTGGACGGCGCCAGGGCGACGATCGCCCGGGCGCCCGAGTCTTTCCATTGCTCGGGCGGCGTCGCGCGTGTAGCGGGCGCGTACGGGGTTTGGTTGTCGAGGGGCGGCGCGAGTCTCGTGCCGGGCCTAGCTTGGCGATCGCCCCGTCCGCCAAGCGGTCGGCCGACCGTCAACGGCCGAAACTCTCGAAGTTCGCGGAAGGACCGGCAGACGCAGCGCTTTCAACTGGTCGCCGAGAACGTCCTTGAGCTTGAACCTCACGCGGCCTCGGGCGGCGCCTTGTGGCGGCGCGATCGGACGAGGCCCCGGACTATGTCCGCGACGACGTCGACCGCGAGCGGTTCGACGCGCTCAAGGAACGCGAGTCCGGCGAGCGCGCCGACGTACCTCGCGCGCGCCCACGGCGTCACGCGCGCGCGGCCGAACGATCGGGATCGATGGGAGACGACGAGACGCAGACGCGGCGGCGGGTTCGGAGTCATGGCGACCTCCAACGTTCACGGTTCCCGGGGGGGCGCCGCGAAGGTAGAAACTCGCCTCGCGTTGTGTCAACATTCACACTCTCAAACCTTAACGATCGGCGCGTTGCAAAGGAACGCGGAGCCACGCCGCGCCGCGCGTTCGACACAAACGCGCTCAAATCACAGCCGCTCGATATCCGGGACCCGCGCCCGATCGCGAAACTTCCACACCTCTTTCGAGGCGTTCGACGGCACGGCGAGCGCCGTGATCTGTTCGCGCTCGATCGCACTGAGGCGCGCGGTCCCGGTCTTCACTTGAATCAACTTCACGTCGTTCGGCCCGATCGCGATCACGTCAAACAAGCCGAGACTGGCCCCGCTCCGCGTGCATAGATAGCCCGCGTGCTCAAGCACGCGCATGGCTCGACGTTCGCCGCGGCTGCCCTTCGCTTTCGTGTTCATTCGCTTGCGCCGACGTCGGCGGGGTCCTCGTCGAACCACGGCGCGGGCGCGCCATTCGGCGCAGTCGCTTGATCGTCGGCGTTGTTTTGCTCGGCGTTTTCGTCGCTTTCTAGCGGTAGCGCGCCACTTGGCGCAGTCGCTTTGCCGAGCGCCCGACGGATCGTTGTTTCACCGACGCCGAACGTCCGCGCGGTTTGCCGTTGCGATGCTTCGACCGCAGCCAGGTCGGGCGCGAGCGCGGCGGCGAGCACGTCCGGATCGCAGCCGATCCAGCCGCACCAGATCCGAAACGTGCCCTCGCCCGCGAGGAACGCCCGCGCGCGTTGCCCGCGAGGATCATGCCGCCAGGCGTCGGCGATCGCGAGACGGAACACGGCGACCGCCAAGGGACCGTACCCCGCCGTCTCACAGAGATCGCCGTTCATGACCAGCGCTTGATGTCGTTCCGTTTGTCGATCCAGCGCGGCCGGTCCTCGCGCTCGCGCTCGCGGCGCGCGCGCAGCTCGGCGAGGTCGACCTCGACAACCTCGCCCCACTCGTCCGCGGGCGCGCTCGGCGCCTTCGGCCGACGGCGGAACCAGCCGAACACGCGCCGCGCCCAGGTCGGGACCGTCATTGCCCGGGCTCCCTACCGTTCCCGTCGATCGGCGTCGTCGGCGGCTCGTCAACGGCGTCAACAGGCACGGTCGGTACCTCGTCGTCGGCGTCAACAGACACGGTCGGCGGCGCCTGGTCCTCGGCGTCGATCGTCGTGGAGGTCGACGCTTGGCCCTCAGGATCCACGACGATCGGCGGCGCCTCATGGATGCCGTCGAGCGACAGCGTCGGCACCTGGTCGACGACGTTGATCGGCGTCAAGGGCGCCCGTTTCGGCCTTGTGCCGTTCGTCGTCGGTGCCGTATCCGGCCCGGCGAGTTCGAGGCGCGTCGCGTGCGCGATCGCCTTCATCTCGCGCTCGACCGCGGCCACGCCGCCCATCATCGCCGCGCGCCAAATCCGATCCGCGCTCGACGTTAGCGAGTTCACCAGCAGATTCGCCGCGCCTTTGATCCCCTCGGCCCACTTGCGCTCGACTTGGTCGGCCGGTAAGAGCTTGGCGGCTCGCACCGCGAGGGTTTGCTCCATGAGTTCCGCCGCCGCGCGTTCGCGCCGCGCCCGTTCGCGCGCCAGGTCGACGATCCCGTGTGACGCGGCGGCGTCCTCGCGCGCTTTGAGCCAGGCTCGTACCTCAGGCTCGGAAAACTGCGACGGTCGACCGCGTCGCCCCGGCCGCTTGCACGGCAACCCCTCACGTTCCCACCGCGTGATCGATTGCAGATGCACGCCGAGCCGAGGCGCGAGTTCGCGCCGCGTGAGCAGCGGGCCGTTGGTCGATCGTCCGTTCACAGCTTTGCGGTTCAAACCACTTGCCCTTAATGTCCCGAAAAGTTCATGCGGATCCTGCGGTCCCGTTCGCCCGTTTCTCGCGCGACTCGCGGAGAACCTTGACGCGCCCCCCACCCCCCGCGCTCGACCTCGACCTCGTGACGCGTCGCGCGTACTCGACACGCGCGTACTCGTGACGTCGATCGACGTACTGGCCTCGCGTACTGCGCGCGCGTACGTGTTGTTGCCGTACCGATTCGCGAGCCCGTCCCTTTGGCGGGTACCCCCCCAGGGGCCTTCAAGGTTCTTCGCCGCGCGCTTTCTCGCGTTCCCACTGAATGCGCTTCACACGGTTCAGACGGGCCGTAAGAACACTAACGTCTCGCAGCAGCGATTCGGCCCGCCCCTGAAGTTCGGCGTCAGACATTGCCAGTAGGTCAGGAGCAGCATGAGCCAAGACGTACGCTGCCGCATCCAGATCGGATGGCGGGCCGCTTGCCTGCGCGATCTGCCGCGCGCGTCGCAACTGATCCAAATCGCTCGCCTGTTTGAGACGGCGGCAAGCGAGGCCACGAGCGCGATCGGCCTCCTCCCGGAGTTCGCGGTCAAACATCGCGAGCAGGATCGGGACGTGTCTGATCTCGTCACGACGGATGGCATCCGCAACAACGGGATCGTGATCCTCGCCAGACGAAAGAAATGGGGCGTTCGTCATATGCTTCTTCATGAGAGGCGGCCTCCCGTGCCGCGTCTTGCGTTCGACCCGCCGGGCTCGCTGTCATCGGCGACCCGGCGGGGTCCTTCCATCTCAGATCCCTTCATCAACGCCGCGTGCCCGCGGCCCGGCGTTTGAGAACCGGACCGCGGGCCGACACTGGCGCCGCGGCGGGCACCAGGATTTCGCCGCACGCCGAGCGGCGAGGTCGATCGTCATGGCCGCGCGTCCGGCGCCCACGCCAGGGCGAACGCGGCCGCAAGCCGTTCTTCGCGCGCGTCGCGTTCGTTGATTTGCGCGAGCCACCCTTCCGCGGTCGCGATTTCCCGCACGGCCCGACTCGCTTGCGCCCGGAGCAGCGGCAGATCCGTCCCGGTCGGCGGCGACGCGAGAAACGCATGGGCGGCTTCATGCCGGACGCTTTCCGCATTGGCGTTCGACCCGAGCAAGATGGCCCTGTTGGAATGCCGCGCCCTCGTGGTGCACGAAGGGTCCGCCCGCGAACCAGGCGATGGCCCCACGGCCGACGGCCAGGAACGCACAATCTCGAACGATTGACGTCACGACACAATCGGGCAACGTCCGCAACCCGCCGATGAGGATGATCCGAAGGAACGCCTCGTCGCCGAAGAGATTGACCGCCGTGTGCAACCAGGCAGCCCGGGCCGCGGGCGCCGTCGGGATGCGCGTCGGGGTCGCGAACCAGTGCCGGACCCGTTGGCGCGCGGCGGCGTTCACGAGCAGCAACGCCCCGGCGCACCCCCGCCGACTGCAAGACCGTGAGGCGTTCGGCAGCGGTCCACGGGCGACTCAACACGTCGGCCCACCGCTTCGCGACCGTCAATCCGCAAGGTGCCCACGCTCACCGTCGGGTACCCGAGATCGACCACGAGCGCCGAGAAGTCAGACGCACGGTGGAGGAGATTGGGAGACCGCCAGGTGTCGAGCATCAGCCGGTCTTTCGTCGCGTGTCCGCCGTAAGCGGCGCCGCGGTTACTTCGCCGAGCAGTTCTTCGAGGGGCGCGGCGCCGGGCAAGCTGCACGACCCGATTGGCGTCGCCGCGATGGATCTCCGCCGTCACGTCGACGCGGGCGAGTTCGGCGAGGTGATGAAGTTGCGCGAGGACCGTCACGTCCTGCACGGTAAGGGCGCGTCGCCCCCCGTTGCCGTCGATCGTCCGCGCGCCGACGCGCGCGAGGACGTCCTCCGGCGGCTCGTGCCGGTTGAGCCGATCCCAAATTCCCGCGCGACAAGCGGGCGGTAGCGGATGCTCGGTCGGCAGAGATCTGACGAGGCTGGCGCGTGAGTTCGAGGGCGGCGTTAATCGGGTCTGTTCACAGGCGCCCCCGCTTGGCGAGCGCGTCGAGGATTTGTTCGAGCAACTCGATTTGCCGCTCCGCTTGCCCGCCAGGCGTCGCACGATACCTCGCGCGTTCGTTCGCCGCGGCGACCAACTGTTCCGACTGCTCGCGTTCCCAGTCGGCCTGCGGCCGCGCCCGCTCGGCGTCGCGCGCGCGTTCGTCGGCCTCAAACTTCTGCCGTTGCGCAACCGCGGGCGCCAGGCGGGCGATCGAGTCGCGGATTTCCGCGAGTTGCCCCGGGCCGAGCGTGGGAAACAGTTGGCGCGCGTCGTCGAGGCCGTTCACATGCCGGCTGCCGGCAAACAGAATCTTCACCGCGCCGACAGCTTCGTATTGTTCGAGTAGGTCGCGTACCTGCGGTCGTCATTAGGTCCTCCTCAGGTCAAACGAAACAACTTCGGGCGCCCCGTTCCGCCCCAGGAACGGTGCCCATCATGGGCGACAAGGACGCGACGAGGACGTGCCTCGCGGCGCCCGAAGATCGAACGCGTCATCCCGGCTCCTCGCCCGGAGCGTCGTCGGCGCGTGACGGGGTGCGCGCTCGACGACGGCCGCGAGGGCGGTGCCGGTCGAGCCGCGCGGCCTTGTGCTGTGCGACCGCGGCGGCGGCCTCAATCCGGCCAGGCGGTTGCGGCAGGCGCGCCCAGGGATCGGACGAGCCCGCAACGGGGGGGGCGTCATGCGCCCCGATCGGGTCGCGGTCGTCGGGCGCCGCGGGTTCGGTCACCCACGCGGGCGCGTCGTCAGGTGAGGGGGGACGCCGAGAAGTCCTCGCGCGCGCGCGGGAAAGAACTTTTCGTTGCCTCTTTGTTTTGTTTTGCCGGTATCTGCTCGGGTTCCCGTAAAGGGGCAATAGGGGCAAGGACAGAGTGCTTAGGTGCAACGGTTGCATCTATGGGCCGGTGCCAAACCCATCGGCCACGTGAACCGAACCCGACGCGTGAAATCCGGATGCCGAGCCGTTTGGCGGTCCATCGGAGCGTCCGGTCGGCAATGCCATGGGCCTGCCCGGCGTCGAGCGCGCGCTTAGCGTCGAGCGGCCAGTCGTCGTCGTCGAGCAGGTCACGGATCACACTCTCGGCGTCGGTCTGGTGCTCGACGTCGACGAGCGGGCGCAGGAGCGCGTCAGCGCTGATGTCAACCGGCGCCGCGTCAAAGATCAGGCGGCCCGTCGGCCCGAACGTGAACGCGAGCGACGCTGAGGGTGTCGCGAGGTTGTTCTTGAGCGACGCGATCACGCGCCGCTCGGGGGCGTGCGGGTCGGCGGCGACGGCGAGTACCACGCGGGCGGCGGCGACGAATCCAATACTGCCCCCCGGACGATGCAGCGCCGCGCGCTGCGCGTCTTTCGACAGGTGGCCGACGGCCAGGAGCGCGATATGCGCGCATTCCAGCTCGGCGACGAGCGGCGCCAGCAGCCCGCGGACTTCGCCGTCCCGGTGCGCGTCAGTGCTGCCGAGGTACGCCGTGACGGGGTCGAGGCCGACGAGGATCGGACGCACGCGCGCGATCGCATCGACGAGTTGATTGATGTCGCGTTCGAGGTTGAACGGCCGCTCGCCCTTCCCGTCACGAATGGCCGTCAACACATGCACGCGTCGCGGGTCGCCGCCCGCCCGGTCGAGCCGGGGCCGAATGGTGTCGGCGAGCCCGTCCTCGGCACTCAGGAGCAACACCGGGCCGTCGGGCGCGTCGCCGCCGTCCGGCCAGGCGTCCCCGCGCGACAGCCGAGCCGCGATGTCGAATCAAGAGCGTCGACTTGCCGACCCCGGGGTCGCCCGCGCAGAGCGTGTACCTGCCGCGCGCCAGTCGCCCCGGCCAATCGAATCGACCGCTTGCGGGGCAACGTCCGCGAGGACGACCACCACGGGGCCGCCCTCGGTCGTCGAGGCGGGCGTCGCGGTCGCGTCGCTGCCGAACCCACGCCCGGCGAGGACGGCGGCGGCCTTGGAAAAGTCGCCGCCGTGTTCGAGGACGGCGTACGCGCCGAACCGCGTGTAACTCGTATCGGGCTCGAACATGGTCGACGACGAGAACACCCACAGCAGATCCGATCCGCCATAGTTCGTCGTCGCGCTCACGCCGATCGCTTTGTCGGGCCGTCGCCAGTACGTGACGTCGCCGTGCTGGTACACGCGTGTCCACCCGGCGGGTTCGAGCAACTCCGGCCACGTTGTGCGGCGGGAAAAGTCGTCGCCGGGCCGCGCGGTCGACGCGCGCGCGCGCGTCGTTTTGCGCGCGGTGCACGCGAGTCGCGGTATGGCGTCGAACGAGCGCGCGAGCTCGAGGAGCGCGTCACGCTCGTCGGCGGTGTAGGACGCGATCGTGTCGAAGTCGCCCGACACCCGCACGTACGGTTTCCCGCTCGGGTGCGTCGCGCCGTTGCTCGGCGCCACGATCGCAAACGTCGGCAATTCGATTAACGTCTTGACGGCCGGTTCGCCGTCGCGACCAGGACGACGCGCGAGCGTACAGTCGTGCCACTCGACGCCGTCCGGGTAGTGCACGATCCACCGTCGTCCCCCGCCCGGCGTCGAATCTTCGTAGCCCGCGCGGATTCGCGCGACGACGTCGCCGAGACCCGTTCGATCCGCGGCCTCGACAAACGCCGCGAACACGTCGTCCGTGTCAAAGTCCCAACATTCTCGGCGCCCGCTCGCCATCCCGGCGATCATGCCGAGGCCCGCGCGCGCGGCAAACGTGAACGCGCGCATCTCGGCCGGGGTCGGTCGGTGTGTTTGGTAGTCGTGCCAACTCGCGACGGCCGGGCGTTTGCTCCCGTCCTCGGTCACCGGCAAGAGCGACAGCCCGGCGCGGTACGCACGCCTGGCCGCCTCGTGCACGGTCACCGCGCGACCTCGTCGAAGTCGTCGGCGTCAAGAGTGGGCAACGCCTCGTCGATTTGATCTGGCGACGACGGTACCGGCCGTGACGACTTGCCGATCTTTTTCGGCGACGCGACCGGGCGGCGCACGCGGATACAGTCGACGCGCTTGCCCGCGTACAGCGTCTTGTCGGGGAACAGCTCAAGGCGCAGCCCGACCCAATCCTCGGTCTCGCCGCTCCCCGCCAGGTCGGCAATCGTCTCGCTGTTGATCAAGTTGAGGACGACCGGTTTGAGTTCCTCGCTCCAGTGCACGACAAACTTGCGTTCGAGGTTGTCGCCGGTGCCGATATCTTCGAGCTTCACCCGCTCGATTGTGGCGACGACGGGACGCCCGTTGAGGTCGGCCGCTTTGAGGTACTTGCTCGGAAACGCGGTTCTGAAGTTGGGCATGGTGTGATCCAGTCGTGGCAGAATGAGGCGCAACGTCGCGCTCGGCCACAACGCGCGCGCCGTTGAATTGAGCCCGCCGCCGAGTGCTCCTCGGTCGCGGGCTCAAACGTTTGTGCGAGCTCGATCACCGATCACGGTCGACCCACTTTCGCGGATCGACGCGGCGATCGGCGAGCCAGGCGTCGAGATCGCGCGTGTCGTAAACGATCGCGCGGCCGAGGCGGAGAAATGGCAACGTGGCCGCCGCGTTCAACCCGCGGCGCCCGGCGCGAAGGAAATAGGGAGAGAGCCCGATATGCTCCGCAGCCGCGGATTCGCGGAGCGTGCGGGCGGCGTTCTCGTGAGTGGGCGGGATTTTCTTGGGCATGGTGCAACCGCGTTAACGGTCGCACCAGTCGGAATGGAGTTTCGGGAACTACCAAAACTCCAGAAAATACTTTGCTACTTATCGGGAATGTCTCGCCGGGTGACCTTGAGAACGTCGACGAGGCGGTCGAGTACGTCCTCTTGGACGCCGCGCCCCAATTCGATCATCTCAACAAGCGTGCGCGCCTCGAAACGATGCTCGTCGGCGAACTCGCGGATCTTCAGTCGCTGGATCTTGGACAGCGGCGGGCCACTCTGCCCCGTGATCCGTTCACAAAGCCACGTCGCCCGCTCGGGATAGCGCTTGTCCTTCGGGGCGCGGCGCGCGCGGGACGTCCCCGCCCGGAGTTCCTCGTCGACGGCGTACTTGCGGCACGCGTCGACCGAGAGGCGGTCGACGCCCCATGAAATGAACTCGTCGCCCCTCGTCTGCCAGCCCGGGGGCGGCACGTCTTGATGAATCCGCTCGAACCAACGAGCGAACGCGTCGTCGCCGTCGGGTTGGCCGAGTTTGTCGACGGCGCGGCGCGTGACTTGTTGAAAATCGAACACGCCTTGAATCTGATGGACGAACTTCCAGCACACCCCCGTGTCGTCGAACCCCGCGCGCCGCCAGTGGGCGCGAAGGTTCTGCCAGCCCCACTTGTAGCGCGTGGTAAGCGCGGCGAATTGATCGGCGAGTTCCGTCCAGGTAGGTTTCGGCGCCACGGTCATCGTCGCCCGAGCAGCGCCACGGCCGCGGCGAGATCCTCGCGCCGCAAATGCGCGTACCGAAGGGTCATTTTCAAATCGGCATGGCCGAGCAGTTCGCGTACCCGGTTCAGGTCGACGCCCGCTTGGACGAGGTTCGACGCGAACGTGTGGCGGGTGTCGTGAAAGCGAAAGCCTTTGATCTTCCGCCGCCGTCATGACGGCTTTCCACGCGCCCTTGAACTCTTGCAACGGTTGGCCGTCGGCGCCCGGGAACACGGGCGCCGTCGTCGAGGTCCGCGTGCGGGCGCCACGCCTTGAGGACGGCGAGCGCCTCGCTATTGAGCGGGATCACGCGCGAGAGCCCCGACTTGGCGCCCGAGGCGCGGACGGTGAGGCGCGCGCCGCCCATGTCGACGTCGTCCCACCGGAGCGCGAGCAGCTCGCCGCGCCGACACCCCGTATTGAGCGCGAGCAATGTCACGGGCGAGACGTGATCGGTGTATTTCCCGAGCGCGGGCCACTCCTCATATCCGCGCTCGCGGCGCCAGGCGTTCGCGTTCACGCGCTCGGCGCGCCGCCGATCGTCGCGCGCGGTAAGCGCGGCCGTGAGGCGCGTCGCCTCGTCGGCCGAGAGAAACCGAACATGGCCGGTCGCGTCGACTTTCGCGGCCTTCACGGTGGCGAGGGGGTGCGCCGCGAGCAACCCCCACTCGACGGCTTTCGAGAGCGCGCCGCGGAGCGCCGCGAGATCGCGATTCACGGTCGACGGGGTGCGCCCGGCCTTAAGGCGCGTGCTCCGCCATTTCTCGATCGCAAACGGGGCGAGTTCGGCAAGCGGGGTCGTGAGCATGGCGGCGAACGTCGCCTCCAAGCGGTCGAGCGTCTCCTCGCCCGTCTTGCGGTTCGCCTTCACCCACGGGCCGTAATGATCGGTGAGGTAGGCGCCGAACGTGCCGCTCCGGCGACGCTGGCGGCGGCGGGCGACGACCGACGCCCGCGCTTTCTTCCTCGCGTCGGCGAGCGTCAACGCGGGGTCCGCGGCGACGGCGACGAGCGCCTCGTGACCGACGTCGCCCTTGAGCTTTTCCGCGGCCGTGCGCGCCGCCGCCGCCGTGATTGCGTCGGCGCCCTTCACGCGCCCAATCGTGACCACGCGGCCCCGGCCGAGCACCACGAGGTAGCTGTGGCGGCCGGATGGGCGGCAGCGAATGAGAAACCCGCCGAGCTTGACGTCTCGGACGTCGACCGCGCGGCGGGGCAGTTTGCGCGCCACGTAGTCTTGCGTAATGAGCGCCCGCATCCGGGCTCCTTGCTGCGTCGTGGAAGTTCCCAGTGGTGCACTGGTGGTGCTCGACGCGGGCTACAGGGTATCACACGCGCTATGAAGCACCCCGAGCCGCTCGACGAGAAAACGGCGAGAACGCTCAGAGTGTCGTGTGTTTTTCGAGTCAGGAGCGGTCAGGAGCGGTCAAACGACAACGCAGGTTTTTCGCCTTCACACGGCGGGGGTCAGTGGTTCGAGTCCACTAGCGCCCACCAACCACGACATATTGGCGATTGGCGATTGGCGATCGGCGATTGGCAAGGGCCATTGGGCCATTGGGCCATTGGGCGATCGGGCCGAGGGGCCAATGGGCTAACGGGCCAATGGGCTAACGGGCCAAGGGGCTAACGGGCCAAGGGGCTAACGGGCCAAGGGGCCAGCGGGCCAATATGGAACGGGCCAAGGGGCCAATGGGCCAACGGGCCATTGAATTGTCCACTGGCTCATTGCGCCATGGGCCCCCAGCGGTCCAACTATTCACCCATTCGCTGATTCACAGGTTCGCCCATTGAATTATTTCCGCCGTTCCGGCAGCCGCCGTTCGCTCGGTCCGTCGTAGGTGTGCGACGTCGGGTCGATGGCGCGCATCGGGGCCTCGCGCCCCTGCTCCTCGAGCGCATGCGCGGCCAGGCCGGGCACGCGCGAGATGATCAGCAGCGCGTCGGCGACCTCGCGGCGGCAGCCCCACGTCGCCGCGCGATGGCCGCGATCGCGCCGTCCACGTTGACCGGCAGCGACTGGCCGGCGAGCGCCGGGTGCCGTGCGAGCGCGTGCTCGATCGCCGCGGATGAGCTGCGCGTGCTCGTGATCGAGCTTCCAGCTCGTGCGCGATCTGCAGCAGCCGCGTCGCGCGCGGATCCGTCGTGTGATACCGATGCCCGAAGCCGGGCGGCGGGATCTCGTCGGTCGCCACCAGCCGTTCGACGAGCGCCGTCGCGGCCTCCGAGAGCGACTTGCCGGTGCGCGCCAGCGTCAGGCCATCGTCGAGCATCTGCCGGCAGGCGAGCACGTCGCCGCCGTGGTGCCGGCCGAAGCCCAGCACGCCCGCCGCGACCGCACCGCGGAGCGATGAGCCCGTCGTCGCCGCGTTGCGCGCCGCCAGCGTCGACGGCGGCGTGGCGCCGTGGTCGATGAACGATACCAGCATCGCGTCCATCGAGGCGGCCGATCGACGGCGTCGGCAGCTCGCCGGTGAGCAGCAGGTAGATCGCGTCGCCGAACTGCAGCGCGCCCCATCATCTCGTCGAGCGGATAGCCGCGCACGAGGATGCGGTTCGGCTCGATGTAGGTGAGCGCCGTGGCCAGCGTTCGCTGGCGGCGGAGTGCGCGCCTGGTGTTCTAGGTGGTGCCATACAGCCGGTCCCCGAAATCGCCGAGCCCCGGAAGGATGAACTTGCTCGCGTTCAGTTCGCGGTCGATCACCGGCGTGAAGATCCGCACGTCCGGCGTGCGCCGCCTCCACGGCCGCGATGCCCTCCGGCGCCGCGACGATGCAGACGAGCCGGACGTCGCGCGCCCCGGCCGCGTGCAGTCATCGCAGATCGCGGCGACGGCGCTGCCGCCGGTCGCGAGCATCGGATCCACGATGAGCGCCGTGCTCGACGACAGGTCCGGCGGAAGCTTCGCGTAGTACTCGCGAGGCGACCGCCGTCCGCTCGTCGCGCTGCAGCCCGATGTGGCCGACCCGCGCGTGGGGCAGCAGCTCGAGCACCGCCTCCACCATCCCCAGCCCGGCGCGCAGGACCGGCACCACGACGACGTCGGCCTGCGAGCGATGCGCCCGTCCGTCGGTCTCGAGCGGCGTCTCGACGCGCGCCGGCGCGCGTCGGCAGGTCGCGCGTCGCCTCGACCGCCAGCATCAGGCTCAGCCGATGGGCCAGCCGGCGGAAGTGACTCGGCCGGGTGTCCTTGTCGCGCAGCCCGACGCAGCGCGTCCTGCGCGACGGGGTGATCGACGAGATGAACGGGCACGGGGCACTATACGCCAGGATCCACCGCGCGCGCCGGACGCCACGCGATAGAATCGGCCTGCCATGCGCGCGCTTCGACTGGCGTCGTGCTCGCCGGCTCTGCTGGCGGCCGACCGCGTGCGCTGGTCCTGGCCGTGCGCGGCCAGGCGGGCACGCCGGTCGACGCTGCTCGATCACGGGCGGCACGGTCGTCACGATGGACGCCGGCAGCGACGTGATCCCGGACGGCGCCGTCGCCGTCGACCGCGGACAGCATCGTCGAGGTCGGTCCGGCGGCGGCGATCGACGCGAAGTACGACGGCGGCCGAACGCATCGACGCGCGCGGGCAGGTCGTCCTGCCCGGGCTCGATCAACACGCACACGCACGCGCCGATGGTGCTGTATCCGCGGCCTGGCCGACGACCTGGCGCTGATGGACTGGCTGCAGCAACTACATCTTTCCCGGCCGAGGCCAAGACGGTCTCGCCGGACTTCGTGCGCGTCGGCACGCGCCTGGCCGCGCTCGAGATGATCGAGTCGGGCACGACGACGTTCGCCGACATGTACTACTTCGAAGACGACATCGCCGACGTCGTCCATGAGGCGGGACTGCGCGCGGTGCTCGGCCAGTCGGTGATCCAGTTTCCCGTCGCCGACGCGAAGACGCCGGCCGAAGGCGCTGGCGCGAGCCGAGGCGTTCATCAAGAAGTGGAAGGACGATCCGCTCATCACGCCCGCCGTGGCGCCGCACGCGCCGTACACGCGTCGACGCCGGAGACGCTGCAAGGCGGTCGCGGCGCTGGCCAACCAGCTACGGCGTGCCGCTGCTGATCCACCTCGCGGAGACGCAGGACGAGGTCAAGCAGATCGCCGACGCCCATCACCATGTCGCCGACCGCAGTATCTCGAGTCGCTCGGCGTCTGGACGGGACGCGTCGGTCGCGGCGCACGCCGTCTGGCTCGACGACGCGGACATGACGACGCTGGCCGCGCGCGGCGTCGGCGTCGTCCACAATCCCGAGAGCAACATGAAGCTCGCGAGCGGCATCGCGGCCGTGCCCAAGTGGCTGGCGCACGGGCATCCACGCCGGCCTCGGCACCGACGGCGCCGCGAGCAACAACGACCTCGACATGTTCGAGGCCGATGCGCGCTCGCCGCGCTCCTGCAGAAGGTCGCGACCATGGACCCGCAGGCGCTGCCGGCGCGCGAGGCGCTGTCGACTGGCGACGCGCCGCGGCGCGGACGCGCTCGGGCCTGGGCACGGTCGATCGGCAGCCTCGAGGCCGGCAAGCAGGCCGATGTCATCACCGTCACGATGGACGGCGCGCGGCAGACGCCGATGTACGACGCCATCTCGCACCTCGTCTACGTCAGCCGCGGCGACGATGTGCGGAACACGATCGTCGCCGGGCGCGTGCTGATGCGCGACCGCCAGGTGCTGACGCTCAACGCGACCGACGTCCTGCGCGACGCCCGCGCCATGGCCGTGCGCGTTCGCGAGGCCGTCACGCCCGCCCGTCCGGCCAAGGAGCAGCCCTGACGTGAACGTCGAGATCATGATCGACCAGGCGAGTCTGGAGACGCGCGTCGCGGGACTCTGGCGCGCGCGATTCGCCAGCGACCATCGGGCCGGACGACGCCCGTCCACCTGGTCGGCGTGCTGAAGGGCGCGTTCATGTTCCTGGCCGATCTCATGCGCGCGATCGACGGGCCGGTCACGTGCGACTTCATCGCCGTGTCGAGCTACGGCTCCGGCACCAGCTCGTCGGGCGAAGTTCGGCTCACCAAGGACCTCGACCGCAGCCTCGAAGGCCGCGACGTCGTCATCGTCGAGGACATCGTCGACACGGGGCTGACGCTGTCCTACCTGCAGGAGATCCTGCGGGCGCGCGCGCCGCGTTCGCTGCGGACCGCGTGCCTGCTCGAGCAAGCCCTCGCGGCGCAAGGTGGACGTGCAGGTCGAGTACGTCGGTTTCACGATCGAGGACCGCTTCGTCGTGGGCTATGGGCTCGACTTCGACGAGCAGCTATCGCGAATCTGCCGCTACATCGGCGTCGTCGACGGAGCGGCACGTAGCCGTGGCGCGTGCTGCGGTTCTGGCTGATCAGCGAAGCGGACGCCCGGCGGATCGAGCCGGGCTCGACGGTCGAACTCGAGCCGGGCGGGCACGTCACGCCGCTGGCCGCCGACACGCTGCGCGCGCGGCGGGTGACGGTCGTGCCGGCCGGATCGGCCGATCCGGCGTTGCCGGCGGACCTCGCGCCGGTCTCGCCGGTCGTACGCGTCGCCATCGGCGCCGATCATACCGGCGTCGCGCTCAAGGCCGCGCTCGTCGCGCACCTGCGGCAGGGCGGGCGGCAGGCGATCGACGTCGGCACCATCGGTGCCGATCCCGTGGACTATCCGGACATCGCGGCGGCCGTCGCGACGCGCCGTCGCCCGCGGCGAGGCCGACGCCGGGCATCGTGATCGACGGCGCCGGTCTCGGGTCGGCGATCGCCGCCAACAAGGTCCGCGGCGTCCGCGCGGCGATGTGCACGACGCCGACGCTGGCGCGGTATGCCCGGCGAGCACAACGGCGCCAACGTCCTCGCCGCTCGGCGCGACGCTCGTCGACGTCGGCCGAGGCGACGGACATCGTGGACACGTTTCTCCACGACGCCGATGAGCGAGGCGCGGTACCTCCGGCGCCTGCTGAAGATACGCCGCCTGGAGGAGCGTTTCTGATGCGACACGCAGTCGGTCGATCTCGCGCGGCTGATCGCGCATCATCGCCGAGGAAGTGATGCGCCGCGCCGCGGCGCCCGTCGGCGCGCTGTGCGTGCCATCGCGTGCAGCGAAGACTGCTGCCCGGAACGCTTGCAGGGCGTCATCGACGCCGGCGCCGCGCGGCTCGGCCTGCACGCGACCGGCGGCGCGCCGACCGGCGTGGCCGGCCTGATCGATCACACGCTGCTCAAGCCGGACGCGACGCGCGCCGACATCGAGCAGCTCTGCCGTGAGGCCGCCGAGTTCCACTTCGCCACGGTGTGCGTGAACCCGACCTGGGTGGCGCTGTGCGCGCCGCCTGCTCCGGATCGACGCCCGTCGGCGTCTGTGCGGTCGTGGGCTTTCCGCTCGGGCGCGACGACCGCGGACGTGAAGAGCTTCGAGACGCGGCGCGTGATCTTCGACGGCGCGCGCGAAGTGGACATGGTGATCAACATCGGCGCGCTCAAGTCCGGCGACCTGCGCGCGGTCGAGCAGGACATCGAGGCCGTGACCGCGCCCGTGCCGCGACTGCCGGCGTCATCGAGCAAGGTGATCATCGAGGCCGCGTACCTGACCGACGAGGAGAAGGTCACCGCCTGCACGCTGGCCAAGGCCGCCGGCGCGGACTTCGTGAAGACGTCCACGGGATTCGGGCCGGGCGGCGCGACCGTCGCCGACGTGGCGCTCATGCGCCGCGTCGTCGGCGACGGAGATGGGCGTGAAGGCCGCGGGCGGCGTGCAGGATCTCGACGGCCTGAAGGCGATGGTCGCCGCCGGCGCGACGCCGCGTCGGCGCCAGCGCCGGCGTGCAAGATCGTCAGGAGTCGAACGGGCGAGACAACTGCGGCCGGGCCAGGCGCCGGCTACTGAGGCGCCGGCGGGTGGCTGCGCCTGGCGCCCGGGCGGCACCGGCATGCCTGACGGCGGCATCGTCGGCGTGCTCGTCACCGGAATCTGGATGCCCCGCGCGTCGAAGGCCTGCTTCACCCGCCGCCGCAGTTCGCGCGCGACGTCCCACTGCTGAGCCGGCAGCGTCTTCATCCGCGCGCGGATCGTCACGCCCAGTGCGCCGAGCTGCTCGATGCCGATCACCTCCAGCGGCTCGAGGATCGACGGCGCGAACGCCGGATCGCCCTGCACGGCCTGGCCGACGGCCTTCAGCAGCTCGACGACGTCGTCGGTATCGTGGCGATAGGCCACGGTGACGTCGAGCACCGCGTACGCGTAGTCCTTCGTCAGGTTGGTCAGCGTCGTGATCGATCCGCACGGGAACACGTGCACGGCGCCGCGCATGTCGCGAAGCACGACGGTCCGCAGGTTGATGGCTTCGACCAGTCCGCCAGTCGCCGTTGATCTCCGCCACGTCGCCGACGCGGACCTGGATTCTCGAGGATCAGGAAGAAGCCGCTGATGACGTCCTTCACCAGCGTCTGCGCGCCGAAGCCGAGCCAAGCCCGACGATGCCGGCGCCGGCCAGCAGCGGCTGCGTATCGATGTGCAGCTCGTTCAGGATCATGACGCCCGCGGCCGCGAAGATGAACGCGCGCGCGACGTTCTGCACCAGGCCGCCGACGGTCTTCGAGCGCTTCAGCTGCTCGGCCGAGGGCCCCTGCGAGTCCACGACGTACTGCTGAAAGCGATTGGTCGAGATGCCGATGATGTGCGCCAGGACGAGGGCGATGACGACGATGAAGAGCAGGCGAAGGCCGCCCGCCAGCGCCCACGCGCCGACCGTTCGCACGCGCAGGCCCGTCCGAACCGGCTCGCCGAACAGCTCCAGGATCGGCGGCAGGACGATGACGATGAAGACAAGGAAGAAACCCAGGCGAAGCAGCCGGATCAACCGGCGCGATGCGATCTGCATGCCGGGGCGATCCGGCAGGGTGCGGCGGGGGATGGCGCGCGCGGCGAGGCGCGTCAGGAGCTCCGCGACGCCCCAGGCGACGACGATCGCGACCGCGACCGCGCCGCCGACCGTGCTCCAGTCCGGCGCGTGTTCGAAAAGGGTCAGCCAGGGGCTCACGGACCAACGATCTTACACACTCTTACGCACTTCCAGGCCGGTTCCCGGCGATCCAGACGAGGAGGAGTCGCCTGGATTGGCCGGGAACCACCCGGAATCGGGGGCCGCGTGGGGTCGGACCGAATCTAGATCTTGTGGCGCTCGAGCCGGCGGTAGAGAGCCGACCGGCTCAGGCCGAGCGCCCGCGCGGCGCGGCTCACGTTGCCCTGGAAGCGCTCCATCGCGCGTCGCACGAGCAGGCCCTCGACCTCGATGAGCTTCATCTCGCTGTACGCGGACGAGCCGTTCGCGCCCGGTGCGGCGCCCGTCAGGCGGCGCACTTCGGCTTCGAGCTCGGCGACGCGCCTGAGCGCGCGGCCCAGCTCGGCCTGAGCGCGGACGATGGCGAGCAGTCGGGATTCTTCCCAAGGTTTCTCGACGAAGTCGCGCGCGCCGCGCCGGACGGCCTCGACCGCGAGATCCGCGGAGCTCCACGCCGTCATGGCCACAACGGGCAGCGTCGGGTCCGCGCCGGTCAGCGAGGCGACCAGCTCGAGGCCCTGCTCGCCCGTGGTGCGGCCCTTGTCGTAGTTGAGATCGACCAGGGCGGCGTCGAGCGGCTGCGAGGACGCCGCCGACATGGCTGCCGCCGGCGATGTCGCGCCGACGACGTTGAAATCCCGGCCGCCGAGCAGCAGACGGATCGCTTCGATCACGTCGGGCTGGTCGTCGGCGACGAGCACGCGGAACGGCACCGCGTGCGGCGGCACGAGCGGCGGGGCAGCGGGATGATCGAGAACAGCGGCATCAAGAGGAGTCATGGCACGTCAGTCCTGTCTCAGAGCAAGCAGTGGATCGATGCGCGCGGTCCGTCGCGCCGGCACGAGGCAGGCGAGCACGGCCACGAGCGTAAGGCCTCCCGCGGTTCCGGCAAGCGTCCGCGGGTCTGTCGGGTTCACGCGCACGAGAAACGTGGCGAGCTGGGAACCGAACGCCACGCCGGCGACCAGAGCGACGGCGAGGCCGAGGAATACGCCAACCCCGACGACGACCATCGGTTGGCGGAGGACGAGCAGCATCATGCTGGTGGGCTACTCCTTTGCGCTCACGCGCTTCCGTCGTTCAGACACAGCTACCGCCGGCGCGCCCTTTCGGCACGCTCCGCGTCCGGCGTCCGTCCGGCGGTCAGGGCCGGACGTGGCGCCAGGCGCGATCCTCGGGCGGACTAGTTGCCGAGGTGGAAGCCGCTCTCTTCGAGTTCCTTCAATCCGCTCCTCGCGGCGTCTTCCTCGACGACGCGGCCGTCGAAGAGGTGGATCGAGCGCTCGGCGTGCGCGCGTAGCGCGGGTCGTGCGTGACCATGCAGATCGTCGCGCCTTCGCGGTGCAGCTCGCGCAGCAGCTCCATGACCGCTTCGCCGTTCTTCGAGTCGAGGTTGCCGGTCGGCTCGTCGGCGAGCAGGATCGACGGCGATCCGCCGACGGCGCGGGCGACGGCGACGCGCTGCTGCTGACCGCCGGAGAGCTGGCTCGGCAGGTGCTTGGCGCGGTGCGCCATGCCGACCTTCTCGAGCGCCGCCATGACGCGCTCCTTGCGCTCGGCCGACTTCATGCCGCGGTAGGTGAGCGGCAGCTCGACGTTCTCGTACACGGTCAGGTCGCCGATCAGGTTGAAGCTCTGGAAGATGAACCCGATCTCGCGGTTGCGCACGCGCGCGCGCTCCGACAGCGGCAGGTCCGCCACCGAGCGTGCCGTTCGAGGATGTAGCTGCCCTCGGTCGGCGTGTCGAGCAGGCCGAGGATCGACAGCAGCGTGGACTTGCCGCAGCCCGACGGCCCGGCAATCGAGATGTACTCGCCGCGCTGGATCTCGAGGTGGATGCCGGCCAGGGCGTGGGTCTCGACCTCGTCGGTGTAGAAGACCTTGGTGACGCCTTCGAGGTGAATCAGCGGCTGCGTCGGAGTGTTCATCTTCCACTCCTTCTGCCTAACTTCAACTTGATGCGATCTGAATGCGTCGTACTGCGACATGTCCGAGAGAATCGACCTGGTCGCCCGCCTTCAGCCCGTCGAGCACCTGTATGCTGCACGGACGCCTTGCCGAGCTTCACCGTCGTCTGCACCGCCTCGTCCCGGCCTCCTGGCCGGCGAGATCGCGCCGCTGGTCGGCACCAGCTTGAACAGCCCGACCTGCTGTTCTCCTGCCCGAACGCCGGCCGGCCGACCTGCAGGACGTTCGTCAGCTCGCTCGAGCTGGATCGTGCCGTCGACGCTCAGGTCCGGCCGCGCGCCCGGCGGCAGCGCGCCTTCCAGCGTGACGTCCACGCCGACCGTCCCGCCCTGGACGGCCGGGTCGATGCGCGATGACGTGGCCCTTCACGATGCCGTTGCGCGTGTCGACTTCGGCGCCTGGCCGATCGGCGGATGTCCTTCGTCTGCGTTTCCGCGATCCGCAGCTCCGCCTTGAGAGTCGTTCGGGTTGGCGACGCGCGCGAGGTTGGCGCCCGGGCCGACCTGCTGGCCGACCTCGACCGGCACGACCTGCAGCACGCCGTCCATCCCCGCCTTGACCTTGCAGGTCGTCGAGCTGCCGCCGTCCAGCTCGTAGTCGCGCCTTCTTCTGGTTGACGTCCGCTTCCTGCGGCGCGAGCTGCGACTTCTCGTTCTCCTCGCGCGATCTGCGAGCTGCTGCTTCGCCAGCTCGAGCTCGATTGCTGCGCCTGGTCGACGGTCGCCTGCTTGGCTGCTTGATCGTCAGGTCGGCTGACGAGCCCCTGCGTCGAAGAGCTGCTTGTTCGCGTCGAGGTCCGCTCTCGCGCGACCTTGAGCTGCGATTCGGCATCGGCAACGGCCGACTGTTGCTGCAGACGCTGCGAGCGAAGGGTCGCGCGCGGCGTTCGTCGAGCGTGGCCGCCCGCGGACTTCCATTGCAGCTCCGCGTTGCGAGCCTGGGACTCGCAGCTCCGGGTTGCTCAGCTCGAGGATCACCGTGCCAGGCTTCACGAGGGCGCCCGGCCGCAGGACGATCTTGTCCACGCGGCCGGACGTCGTCGCCGGAATCCAGCGGATTTCCTCCGGGACGAGCGTGCCGGCGCCGTGCACCTCGCGCACCAGCGGTCCCCGCTTGACCGTGCCAAACCAGAACGTGCGTGGCCGACACGCTCGGCGCCGCTGGCTTGAGCCGCGACACGGCCACCGAAATGCCGATCACCGCGATCATCGCCGACGCCGCCGAGGATCGCCCGGCGAATCTTCTTGCGCTTCAGAATAGCGGGGTCCCGCTTGACGTCCATTGCCATAACGTCAACTCATGCAAGATCGCGTGCCAGTTTCGCCGATCTTCGTAAGCAACTGCACGGTAAGGTCTTAGTCATCTCACTCAGGCAACCTCCCTCGGTGTTCGACGCGCTTTCGGGAAGCGGGAATCCCGTTCAGGGGACGCGCAACTGCCGACCGGCGACCACACTACCCCCGATCGCAGTTGGAGTGTCGTGGGATTGGACGAAAACCGGGGGTGAGTGGTTTAGCGTGTCGTCGAATTGACGAGCTGGAGGGTCTCGCGGCACCGCCAGGAGGTGCGCGAACAGCCAGGCAGCCGCCACGCGCCGCCCGGCGCCAAGGCGAGTACAGATGACGCTGCCCCTGGGCAATGTGTGACCGGAAAGTCATGAGCGCGACCCTTCAGTCCCTCGGCTGGACCGACGACTGGGCGGCAGCCTTCGCCGCTCTGAACGAGCCGCGCGCCTTCCCGGCCGCGTGACGCTCGAGCACAACCACGTCTACCGGCGTCTGGACGGACGACCGCGAGTGGCTCGCCGAAGCCGCCGGCCGCGTCAAGCATCGCGGCCGCAGCCGGCAGGCGCTGCCCGCGGTTGGCGACTGGGTGGCGCTTCGTCCCGACCCGGCCGGGCAATCGTGCCGTGATTCGCGCGGTCCTGCCGCGCCGGACGTGGTTCTCGCGCAAGGCCGCCGGCCGCGAGCACGGAAGAGCAGGTCCTGGCCGCCAACATCGACATCGTGCTGTCTGGTCTCCGGTCTCGACGCGCCCGTCAAGGCACGCCGCATCGAGCGCTACCTGGTCCTGGCCCGGCGCAGCGGCGCGCACGCCGGTCGTCGTGCTCAACAAGGCCGACGTCGAGCGCGGACGTCGCCGGCGCCGTCGCGGACGTCACGGCCGTCGCGCCGGACGTGCCGGTCCTGGCCGTGCAGCGCGCGCGACGGGCGCCGGCGCTCGAGGCCCTGCGCGTATCTCGCCGGTCCGGGCCGCACGCGTTGCGCTGCTGGGCCCGTCGGGGGCGGGCAAGTCCACCATCGTCAACGCTCTGGCCGGCCGGGAGGTGCTCGCGACGGGCGACGTCCGCGCCGCCGATGCGCCGCGGTCGCCACACGAGCGTGCACCGCCAGATGGTGATCGCTCGACGGCGGCGGCGTGCTCATCGACACGCCCGGGCATGCGCGAGCTGCAGCTCTGGGACGTCGATGACGCCGTCGACGAGACGTTTCAGGACATCGCCGAGCTGGGCGAGCGCTGCCGGTTTCGCGACTGCCAGCACGACCAGGAGCCGGGCTGTGCCGTCAAAGCCGCGCGTCGAAGCCGGCACGCTCGACGCGGGGCGGTACGCGAGCTTTCTGAAGCTCGCGCGCGAGCGGGCCGCCGACGAACGGCGCCGCGACGAGCGCGCCATGCTCGACGCCAAGCGGCAGGTCAAGACCATCGAACGGTCCGTGAGGCACATGCGCAAGACGCGCGGCCACTCGGGATCATGAAGGTCATGAAGATGATGAAGGTCATGAAGAAGATCATGAAGAAGAAGGCTGGAAGCCGCTCGTCGATCTGACTGCCCGGCACCGCCGGGCGCGCTGGTGTCGAAGGCCCGGCGACAAGAGCCGTCCCTCTGCCTTCCGAGCTCTTGTCGCCGGGCCTTCGACACCAGCGCATGGCCGCCTCCGGCGGCCATAAGGTCGACGAGCGGTCATCTTCATGTCCTTCATCCCCTTCATGTCCTTCATCCCCTTCACGTCCTTCATGCATTGCCCTCATGCCGTTCGCCGGCCTCCGGCCACCACTCGCCGATCCACCCGAACGGACGGCGCCCGGCTTCGTTGTAGGCTGTCGGGAGTCATCATGACCGAACCCATCGCGGGCCCACCGGCGCTCGTCGTCCAGCGACGCCGTCAAGCGCTTCGGCGACGTCCAGGCGCTCGCCGGTGCGTCGCTCGCTGGTCGCGCCCGGGCGAACTGCGTCGGCCTGCTCGGGCCGAACGGCGCCGGCAAGACGACGATGATCAGGGCGATTGCGGGCCGCGCTGCGAGCTCGACGCCGGCACGATTCGTGCTGTTCGGCCGGACGCGTCAGGCCGCGACGACCCGCGCCCGGAGCTCGGCGTCGTGCCGCAGGAACTGGCCCTCTATCAGCTGCTGACGGCGCGCGAGAACCTGGAGGCGTTCGGCGAGCTCTACGGCGTGGCGCGCCGCGAGATTCGCCGAGCGCGTCGACTGGGCGCTGACGTGGTCGGACCTCGAGGATCGCGCGCGACGAGCCGCGCAAGCGCTTCTCCGGCGGGATGAAGCGCCGGCTCAACATCGCGTGCAGCCTGCTGCATCAGCCGCAGCTCGTGCTGCTCGACGAGCCGACGGTGGGCGTCGATCCGCAGAGCCGCGAGCGCATCTACGAGATGCTCGCCGAGCTGCAGCGGGCCGGCGTGTCCATCGTGCTGACGACGCACCATCTCGAGGAGGCCGAGCGGCGCTGCGAGCGCATCGTCATCATCGATCACGGCCGCATCGTCGCGTCGGGCACGCTGCCGGAGCTGCTGACGGCCGACGCTCGGCGTGCAGCGGGCAGTTCGCGGTGCAGCTCGCCGCGCCCTTTCCGGCGGCGCCGCGTGCCGCGCCGGCGCGAGCCTCGACGCCGAGCGCGCCTGACGCATCACGCGCGCCCGTGGCGGACGTCGGCCGCGACGCTGCCGCGCTGCTCGCGGCGATGGCGCCGACCGGCGCGGCGCGTGGCTGACGTGCAGCCTGGCGGGTGCGAGGCTGCAGGACGTGTTCATTGCCCTCACGGGGCGGGAGTTGCGCGAATGATCGCCACGCTGCTGCGCATCGGCTGGATCAACCTCAGGCGCGATCGCGTCGCGCAGGCGATGACGTTCGTGCTGCCGATCATGTTCTTCTCGATCTTCGCGATGGTCTTCGGCAACCAGCGCAACCCGACGCAGAAGGTTGACGTCGCCGTCGTGGACGAGGACCGGTCGGCGTACTCGACGCGAGCTCGTCGCAGGCGCTCGCGGCCGAGGGCGGCCTGCGCCGTCGCAGACGACGGAGCGCGACGGCGACCGACCGGGCCGCCGCTCGACCGCGCGCCGGCCGAGGCGCTCGTCAAGGACGGGCACCGTGCCCGTCGCCGATCGTGCTGCCGAAGGGCCTGGGCGACGGCGCCGAGCGTCTCTGGGGCGGCGGCGACGCGGCGACGCCGAAGGTGCAGCTGCTGGCCGACGTGTCGGATCCGGTCGCGCCGCAGATGGTGCAGGGGCTGCTGCAGAAGGTCGGCTTCACGGCGGCGCCCGACGCGCTGGCGCGACGAGGGCATCGCGATGTTCGAGCGGTACGGCGGGCCGCTGACGCCCGCGCAGCGGCAGTCCGGTCGACCGACTGGCTGAAGGATCTCGTCGGCGACGCATCGGCGGCGCGGCAGCGCCGACGGGACTGCGCATCGGCCTGCCGACGACGATCGTCAACGTCATGCAGCCGAGCGGCGAGGCAGCGTCGCGACGATCTCGTTCTACGCCGCGGGCATCGGCGTGATGTTCCTGCTGTTCTCGTGCTCCGGCGCCGGCGGCGCGCTGCTCGACGAGGAGGAGTCGGGCACGCTCGGCCGGCTGCTCGGATCGCGGCTCGGCATGCGCGGCGTGCTCGCTCGGCAAGTGGATCTTCCTCACGCTGACTGGGCATCGCGCAACTCAGCGGTGATGTTCCTGTGGGGCGCGGCCGTCTTCCGCCTGCCGCTCGCGGCGCACCTGGCGGGCTTTCGTCGTCATGACGGTCGTCACGGCCGCGGCCGCGGCCGCGTTCGGCCTGCTGCTCGCGACGGTCAGCCGGTCGCGCGAGCAGCTCTCCGGGATGTCGACGATCATCATCCTGACGATGTCGGCGCGTCGGCGGCAGCATGTTCCCGCGCTTCCTGATGAGCGAGACGATGCAGAAGCTCGGCCTGGTCACGTTCAACGCCTGGGCGCTCGACGGCTACCTGAAGGTCTTCTGGCGCGAGGCGCCGCTCGTCGACGCTCTGGCCCCAGGTCTTGCCGTGCTGGTGGCGCTCACGACGGTGTCTTCTGACGCGGTGTGCGCGGCTGTTGGCGCGCCGCTGGGAGAGAACGAGGCCGCTGACGTCAGCCGTCAGTACGACGTCGCGCTTGTACGTCGCTTGGTCTGCCGCATCGTCTCGACGTACTCGCTTCGCCTGATCCGGCGTGCGGCCGCCGTGGGTCTCGACGATCGCCAGCAGCTCGCGCTCGACGTCGGCGGCCATGCGTTCCTTGTCGCCGCAGACGAAGAACTCGGCGCCCTCCTCGAGCCAGGCCCAGAGATCGCGTCCCGCTCGCGCATGCGGTGCTGCACGTACACCTTCTGCGCCTGATCGCGCGAGAACGCGACGTCGAGCCGCAGCGAGCCCGTCGCGCGACGTACGCCGTGAACTCGTCCTCGTAGAAGAAGTCGCGACGCGCGGCGCTGCTCGCCGAAGAAGAGCCAGTTGCGGCCCTGCGCGCCCGCTGACCCGGCGCTCCTCGATGAAGGCGCGGAACGGCGCGAGGCCCGTTCCAGGACCGACCATGATCATCGGCGTGTTGCGGTCGGCCGGCATCGCGAAGTGCTTCTGCTGGTTCTGCAGGTACATCTCGGCGCGCGGCGCCGATCGGCCAGCGGTCGGCGAGCCAGGTCGAGCAGATGCCCTCGCGCAGCGCGGTCGCGAATCGTGTATCGGACGGACACGACGAGCAGGTGCACCTGGCCGGGATGCGCCGCGAGACTCGAGGCGACCGAGTACAGCCGCGGCAGGGTCTTGCGGAGACCCCCGACGAGCTCGGCCGGCGTGAGGCGGATCGACGGCGTGGTCCTCGAGCACATCGAGCGACGTCGTGGGCCTCGTTCCAGCCGCTGAGGTAGTGCTTGTAGGCCTCGGCGTTGGCGCGATCGAGCAGCGGGCCAGGTCCGCGGCGCCGCGTGAGGCGAACAACTCGATCAGCTGCCGGCTGGGCGTGGACAGGTTGTAGACTCTCGCAACGCCACGTGCAGCGGCATCGTCGCGCCGCCTGTGATAGTGACTTGCTCGTCACCGCGCGCGCCAACGGCGCGAATCACGCGATCGACCAGGCGTGGATCGTTCTGGGCCAGCACGCCGAGCGCGTCACCCGGCAGATAGGTTGCGCCCGGCGATTCGATCGCGATTTCGTGGTGCCGCGTGTCTTTTTCTGATCCAGGGCCGGTCAGCCTGATGTTGAGCAGGTGCCGGCCCGTGAAATTCTGCTTGGTGTCGCCCGCCATCGGTTGGGGGAGGATAGCCTAAAACCCCCGCTGGTCGCATTCAGCGGGGCGGTATCCGGTCGTAGAAGCCGCGCCACGCGTTGAGCCGTACCCGCAACACGTCGCGCGACATGCGGATGGAATCTCGAATCGGTGAGACCCGCGACCGCTCGCGGTAGTGCCACTCGATCGGAATCTCGCGCACGCGCAGGCCGTGGCGCGCGGCGATCACCAGCATTTCGATGTCGATGGCCCAGCCATCGAGCGTCAGGCGCGGAACAATAATTTCGACTGCGCGGGCGCTGAACATCTTGAATCCGCACTGCGTGTCCTGGATGCCCGAGACGCCGCTCAATCGCACGAGCAGGTTGAACACGCGTCCCATGGTGTGACGGTGCTCCGGCTCGCCGACACGTCGCGCGCCTTCGCCCTCGCGGGATCCGATCGCGACGTCGCACTGCGCGGGTACCGCGGCGATGAAGCGGGGCAGCTCCGACACGGGCATCGAGAGGTCGGCGTCGCACATGAACCGGAGATCGCCGCGGGCGGCGAGGAGCCCGGCGCGGAGCGCGCCGCCCTTGCCGCGATGCGGCTCGCGCTGCAGGATCACCCGCGGATCTCGCACGGCCGCGTCGGCCACAATCTTCGGCGTGTCGTCGGTCGAGCCGTCGTCGACGACGCGAATCTCCCAGGGGCCGGCGGAATCGGGGAGGCCCGCCTGGAGGGCGCGCAGGCTTTCACCGATGCGCTCGGCCTCGTTCATGGCCGGGATCACGATGGACAGGCCGACTCCCGCGCTCATTGCCCGGAGGCGGTCAACGGCGGGCGGCGCCAGATCGGTTTGCCGTCGGCGGCAAGCATTGGCGCGGTGCACGACGCGTACGGTCCGGGCAGCAACATCGCGACGTTGTCGTCGAACGTCACGGCGTTCTTCGTTAAGGTCTGGCGCAGCGCGGCGTGGTCGTCCGGGGGGGCGCCAGAGTCGGACGTGGCCGCCGGCGCCGGCGGCAGCGTGTCGAGAAGCGTTGTGTAGTCGAGCCGCGAGACGATGACGGGCGTTTGCTCTCCCGCGGTCGTGAGCTTGGCGAGGGTGTCGTCGACAGAAAACTTCGGTGCGATCTCGTACGGTCCGGTGCGCCAGAGGTAGAAGTAGAACGCGTGGTGCAGGATGCTTTCGTCCGACGCGATATACACGCCACGCCCCGCGGCGGCGCCGGACTGCTCGACATCGTTCATGCAATCGCGCGCGGCGCGGATCGGATGGTCAGGCCGCCCGAAGCGATGCACCTTGTCCATGTACCGTGCTGAGGGGCAGCAGGAGCGCGAGTCCGAAGGCGGCCACAAGCCTGAGAACCGTCCGGGTCTGCTGCACGAGCCACAGCAGCACGGCCCCCACGAACGCCGGGCGCAGGAACGAGCTGTTGCGGAAGATCGTTGTCCCGCCAATCTCGATCCGCACCGCACCGACGAAGGCGGTCCACAGCGCAAGGGCGAACGCCACGGAGGCGATCCCGATGAGGACGGCGCGCACTCGGTGGCTGCGCTGCGACAGCACCGCCGCGCGGCGCGGCCGCAACCTGGCGAACCATTCGGAGATCGCCGGGCCGTGACGCTCGACCTCCGCCAGGATCCACGCGAACGCGAACCCGGCCGAGAGGCCAACCAGAGGCCAGAACGGGTACTCGTAGTGCAGCAGCTTCGACGTGCCCGCGGAGATGAGGGCCGTCGGTAGCAGGCCCCAGACCAACACGAGGCGTGCGACCCACGACTCGTTGCGCACCGCCGCCACGGCCAGTCGAACGAGACCCAGGCCTACGAGAACCTGGCTGTGACTGGCGCCGATCTCCAGCCACGTCTGCGTGAAGTAGAAGTGCCAGGGATGCAGGTGTCCGGGATCGAGCCACGCCGTGAAACGCTTGAAGACGTGAACACCAAAGATCGTCTGCCAGAATTCGTCGGCGTGGACTCGGGACTGGTAGATGAACCACGGCGCCGTGACGACGATGACCCCGAGAGCCGGAAGCACCCACTCCGGCCAACGCCGTCGGGCCATCGTCCAGCCGCCCGGCCGCCAGAGCAAGGCGACCATCGCAATCATTGGCAGGAAGAGCGCCGCCACGAACTTCGTCATGAACGCGAGGGCGAAATAGCCGGCGATGATGAACGCGTGCAATCGCCCTCGCCCAGGGTCGGACTCGGTCCAGCGGATGAAGTGGTAGAGCCCGCCGCAGTACGCGAGGAATAGCGACGCTTCCATGTTGTTGCTGCGCAAGCCGTGCTCGAAGAGCAGCGGGTCGAGCGTGAACAGGACGAGAACCGCGACGACGCCGCAGGTCGGTCCCGACAGCCGACACCCGATCAGGAAGATGTAGACGAACGCGATGCCTCCAAACAGCGCGTCGAACCAGCGCAATCCCTTGTCGTTGTTCGGGAGCAGGCCGGACTTGATGCCCGCCGCGGTGATCCAGAACTTGAGAGGCGGCTTCTCGAGAAACGGACCGTCATTCGGAATCGATCGAGGCGTCAGCCAGTTCCCGGTGTCGAGGATGCGTTCGACGGCATACGAGTAGATCGCTTCGTCGTTGCGCATCTCGGGCTCGTTGAGCCCGACGAGCAGGGGCAGTGCGAAGAGCCCGAGGACGAGCAGGAGACCGAGCCAGAAGGTGGCGCCGCGGGACGTCGGCATGGCCTAAGAGGGTACCCGATCGGGCTTCGTCCCGATGCCAATCACGCTGATGCCCGTCCACGGCAGCAGCCGGTCCAGCCGCCGGAGGATGGGCAGCGCCGCGTCGAACGTCTTGAGCTGCAGGCGCGAGAACGTCTGGCGCTTGAGCACGCGCCCGTTCAGCCACCAGGCTGGCGCCGAGACGCGGTTGAAGTCGAACATCCGCGCGACCTCGAAGCCCGCGCCGGTCATCAGCGACCGCAGGCCGTCCGGCGTGTACCGCAGATGGTGGCCGAGGCCCGTGTCGAGCGTGCCGAAGAGCGCGGGGTGCTGCGGAACGAGAATCACTGCCCGGCCGCCCGGCGCCAGCGTGTCGAACAGGTTCCGCAGCGCGACGTCGGGATGCGGCACGTGCTCGATCACGTTGAGCGCGACGACGGTGTCCACCTGCCCCTCGAGGCCCGCGAAGTCCTCCCGCTGCTCGACGTCCACCTTCCGCACGTGCAGATAGGGCTTGCCGGCCGAATACGACCGCAGATACCGCAGGTAGTGCGGGTTGATGTCCGAGGCGACGTACAGCTCGCGCGGGATGAACTGCGACGTCAGGTTGCCGATGCCCGCGCCAATCTCCAGGATGCGATCGCCCAGGTGCGGGCGCAGCACGTCGGCCATCCAGCCGTTGAATCGCCGCGTGCGCTCGAGTTCCACCAGGATGCGCGATCCGTACTCGTCGTCGTGGTACATGTCGTCCACGAACCAGTACTTCGCCAGCGCGCCGAGGGCGAGCAGCCCGTCCACGGCCCGCATCTTCGCGCCGTCGGCGGCCGTGCGCGGCATGTACCGGATCGGCGCCTCGAACACCCGCGCGCGGCGCTTCGCCAGCTTCATCGCCAGCTCCACCTCGACGCGCCGATCGTCGCTGCGGATCGGGATCGACTTCAGCAGCTCCGCGTTGACGGCCTTGTAGCACGTCTCGACGTCGGTGAGATCGAGATCGGTCAGCCAGTTGTTGACGGCCGTCAGGAACTTGTTGGTCAGCGTGTGCCGATAGCGCAAAGCCCGGCGGTACGGGCCCGACAGATACCGCGACCCGAAGACGGCATCCGCGCCCTCGCGCGCAAAGGGCTGCAGCAGCGCCGGAATGTCGGCCGGGTCGTACTCGAGATCGCCGTCGTGGATCAGAACGATGTCGCCCGAGGCCCGCGCGAGGCCCGTGCGCACCGATGCGCCCTTGCCGCGCGGCTTCGCGTGCGTCAGCACGAGGACCCGCGAGTCCCCGGCGGCCAGTCGCGCGAGCACGACGCCGCTGCCGTCCGTGCTGCCGTCGTCCACCGCGATCACCTGGAGATCGGCGAGGAGCGGATCGCGCACCGCCAGCAGCCGCCGGACGCTCGCATCGACGACGTGCCGCTCGTTGTGGACGGGAACGATGACTGTCAGGCGGAACGCGCTGAACTGCTGAGCGTCAGGCGGGCACATCGAGCGCGCCGATCATATAACGAGGATCGCCGTCAGGGTCGGCCCGCCGGGAGCAACAACCGGAACACAGGCGTCGGCGGCGATGCCGGCCATTCCTGGTACGAGAAGACCGGACCCTCGTGCCGGTACGCGTCGAAGCACCGCTCCAGCTCGCGACGGTTCGTGCCGACCAGGCCCAGCAGATCGTCCGTGAAGAAGTACGGATCCAGCCCGCCGCCGAAGAGGACCTGGTGGCCGTCGCGGATGGCGGTGTCGATCAGCCGCCGCACGGCGCCGAGCGGGTCCCCGGCGCGGAAGCCGACCTGCAGCACGCGGTACACGTTCATCGCATTCGGCCGATGACTCCAGAAGATCAGGTGCGCGGTGAGCCGGCCGTTCTCGATCAGCAGATCGTCGGGCGCGGATCGCGCGACCCACTCGGCCAGACTGCGCTCGAACGCCGCGTCCGGCCGCCGCTCGCCGTCGAGCGCGACGACGAAGTTGAAGACCAGCAGAAACGCGCCGGTGACCAGCGGCGCGGCCAGCGCGGCGCCCGCGATCCGCGGGGCGGCCTGCGGCGCGCGAAGGCTGAAGCTGGCGGTCAGCCCCGCCAGCGCGCGGTCCCACCAGATCACCATCATGGGCAGCGTCAGGATCCACCACTTGCCGTACATCAACGGCCACCACCAGACGATGAGCGACCAGCCGACGAGCAACTGAAGCGACGTCGCCGCCAGCAGCGGACGCTCGTCGGAGGGCAGCCGTCGCAGCCGGGCAAGGCCCGCCAGGAAGAGCAGGATGCCGATCAGCACGACCGCGCTCCAGAGCAGTCGCGGGCCGGGCAGATACGGATCGCGCAGGAATGTCTCGGCCACCGAGTAGAGCGCGGGCGCCAGGCCGCGCAATCCAAACGACCGGCCGTAGGTCGGATCGCCGCCATAGCCCACGATCCACTTCACGATGCGCAGCGGCGAGTGCGTCGGCAGGCTGAGCGCGCCGAGCATCGTGAAGCCGACCGTGGAGACGATCGTCGTCCAGACCGCCAGGCGCAGAAGGCGGCGGCGGACGGCGGCGGATCCGAACACGGCGAGTCCCGCCATGCCGCAGGCGAGCATCACGAAGTTGAACTGGTGGATCAGCGACGCGAGGCCGAGCGCGATCACTGTGAGCGTCGCTGACGACCGCGCGCCGCCGGTCGCGACGTCGTCGAGCAGGCGCCGCCACGCGATGACGAGCCCGAGCAGCGAGATGCCGTAGATGTCGGCGGTGCCCGAGGGTACTGCCAGAGTCCAAACGCGCCGCCGAGGACGACGCTCCACCCGAGCGCCCGGCCGATGCCGCCGCCGAGCGTTCTGGCCATCAGCAGGAAGAACGCGGCGACGGCGCCGGCCGAGGCGACGCCGCTGACCGCCTTGAGTACGGGCAGCGCGCGACCCGCGTAGCCGGCGCGTTTCGCGACCTCGAACGCGCCGCACTGAATCAACTGCCCGAGCGGATGGTTGCCCCAGGTCGCCAGCGGCCCGCGCGTCTCGCAGGCGAACGTGTACTCGAGCGAATCCCAGTGCTGGTAGGCCAGGGAAGGCGAGATGCCCACGTATAACGCGGAAAAGGCGAGGAAGATCAGCGCGGCCCATGCGGGCGCGGGCCACCGGGCGGCGGGCATCTGTGGCGAGAATATCAACACTGGTCGCCCAGGGAACCGGTTAACGTTGCATCGCGGGATGCCGTCTGTGTGGAGAGCGTCATGAACGGCTGGTGGTACGACCTCAGGCTGGCGTGGCGGACGATCCGCCGCATGCGCGCCGCGGCTGTGGTGTCCGTCGTGACCCTCGCACTCGGCGCCGGGGCGACGACCACGATGTTCAGCGTCGTCTATGCGGCGCTGCTCCGCCCGGTCCCGTTTCCAGACCCCGCGCGCCTCGTCATGCTCTTTCTGTCGCGCGAGACGCCGCGGGGCAGCGACGACCGCGTGCGGTGGTCCTACGCGGAGGCCGGCCGGCTCAGGACCGACACACGCTCGTTCGAGCGGGTCGAGACGTTCTCCCGCACCAGTCTGGCCGTCGAGCTGCCCGAGCCTCGACAGATGGACGGCGAAGTGGTGTCCGCCGGGTATTTCGAGCTTCTCGGCATGCGACCGACGTCCGGCCGGACCTTCCAACGCGAGGACGACGGCGAGACCGGCGCCGCGCCCGTGGTCGTGATCAGCGCGCGGCTGCGCCGCACGTACTTCGCGAACGATCCGGCCATCATCGGCCGGCTCCTGCCGGTGAACGGCGTGCCACTGTCGATCGTGGGTGTGCTGCCGGACGGGTTCAACGGGCTGAGCGGCCGGTCCGACCTCTGGATTCCGACGGCCATGGCGCCGCGCCTGACCTACGCCGACTACCGCACGACGCCTCAGCACTTCATCCCGGTGATCGCGCGCCTGCGCCCTGACGTGTCGGTCCGCGAGGCCAGTGCGGAGATTGCCGTCATCGGTCCGCGTGTCGCGTCGAGCGACGCCACTGGCTCGGACGCGACCGCCCGCTGGTCCGGCTCGGTGGTGCCGATCGACGACGCCCGGGTCGATCCCGCGCGGCGGCGATCGGCGCTCCTGCTGTTCGCCGCCATTGCGTGCGTGCTCCTGATCGCCTGCGCCAACGTCGCCAGCCTGCTCGTCGCCCGGATGTGCGACCGGCGGCGCGAGATCGCCGTGCGGTCCGCCCTTGGCGCGGGCCGCGGCCGGCTGATCCGTCAACTGCTGACCGAGAGCCTGCTGCTCTCCGCCCTCGGAGGCGTCGTCGGCGTCGTGGTGGCCGCGTGGGGCGTCCGGCTGATTGGACTGACGTCGCCGAGCGCGTTGCCATCGACGCAGACCGGGTACGTCCAGCTCTCCGGCTTCGCCGAGCCGTCGCTCGATCCGGCGGTGCTTGCGTTTGCGCTGGGGGCGGTGGTGATCACGACGCTGATCTTTGGCGCCGCTCCGGCGTTCGACGCGGCGCGGCTCCCGCTGGTCGGCGTGCTTCGCGACGACGACCGGACGACCGCGCGCGCTGGCTCTCGCACCCTGACGGGCATCGTCGTCGCGGAGATCGCCCTGGCGGTCCTGCTGCTGGCCGGCGCCGGGCTGTTCGTGACCAGCTACAGGCAACTGCAGTCGCTGCGCGCCGGCTTCGATCCCGACCGCGTGCTGACGTTCCGGATCGCGCCGCCGGCGTCCCGCTACCGTCCGGAAGACGGCCCGGCGGTGATCCAGCGCGTGCTCGAAGCGGTGCAGCGGACGCCCGGCGTGCAGATGGCTGCGGTGAATCGATGCTCGCCGATGAACGATGCGTGCGCCCGCACGACGTTGTTCTTTCCGGGGCGCCCGGCCGATCCGCTGCCGCCGGTCGTCGAGCGGCACTACGTCTCTGCCGACTACTTCCGCGTGCTTGGCATTGCGCTCCTTCAGGGCCGGGCGCTCACCGACGGCGATCGCCTGGGCCGGCCGCCGGTGACGGTCGTCAACGAAACCGCGGCGGCGCGCTACTGGCCCGGCGAAAGCCCGATCGGCAAGCACATCTGGTTTGGATCGGCGACCGGCTTCACCGATCCCGCCAACCCCGTCGAGGTCGTCGGCGTCGTCGCCGACGTGAAGTACGGCGCGGTCACCGAGCCTCGCGGACCGGATTTCTACACGTTGTACCTGCAGTTCGCGTATCCCGACACGATGGTGATCGTGAAGGCCGAGCGATCGGATCCGGGCGCGCTGGCTCCGGCGCTCAGGCGAAGCGTCGCCAGCGTCGATCGCAGCCTGCCGATCTACGAAGTCATGACGCTCGACGAGCGATCGGATGACGCCGTGACCCGGCCGAAGTTCCTCGCCGGCGTGCTCGGCGTGTTTGCGGCGGTCGCACTCCTGCTGGCGGCGACAGGCGTGTACGGCGTCATGTCGTTTGCGGTGGCCTCGCGGACTCGGGAGTTGGGCATCCGTGTGGCGCTCGGCGCCGGGGCGCGTCAGGTGACGCGCATGGTGCTTCGCGAAAGCGGACGGCTGGCCGCGATCGGCGGCGCGATTGGCATCGCCGCCGCGCTCGGCCTCGGCCGCGTCGTCCGAACGCTGCTCATCGACGTCTCGCCAACCGACCCGCGGTCACTCGCGGCCGGCGCCGTCGCGCTCGTGGCGGCGGCGCTTCTGGCCGCGTATCTCCCCGCCCGCCGCGCCGCGCGCGTGGATCCGATGGAGGCGCTCAGGCGCGAATAGAAGAGAAGTATGAAGTTGGAAGTTTGAAGTTTGAAGTTCGAAGTTCAATCTTCAATCTCTTCGATCTGCAATCTCTTCGATCTTCAATCGTCAATCGTCAATCGTCAATCTCTTACCCTTCCCGCAGCACGATCACCGGGTCGGACGCCGCGGCCCGGCGGACAGGTACATAGGTGCCAATCGCGGCCGCGCCGATGGCGACGATTGCGGCCACGACGAGGCTCGAGACGTCGCGTTCGGCGACGCCGAACGCGAGCGACGCGAAGACAGGCGCGATTCCGCCCGCGAGCGCCAGACCCAGCGGCAGCGCGACGAGGAGGACGAGGCCGCTGGTTCGCAGGTGCAACTGCATCAGCTGCGCCGGTGACGCGCCAAGCGCGCTCCGAATCGCCGTGGCGCGGCGCTTCTGGTGCACGATGAACGCGATGACGACGTACAGGCCGATCGCGGACAGCAGCCCCGCGGAGACCGCCAGCACCGTCACGAGTCCGGTCACCGAACGCAGCGTGCTGGTGGCGGCGGACACGTTGTCCGAGAGCATCGCGAAGCCCCCCACCGCCCGGCCGGTGTTCATCTCCCGAACGGCCGCGCTCGCCGCGTCCACCAGCCGCCATGGATCGCTCGAGGCGTGCAGCACGAAGTTCATCGGCCCGAACGCAAACGTGCCCACCGGCGCGTACACCTGCGGGTGCAGTTGCTTCGTGATGTCCACGCCGCGCACGTGCCCGACGACGCCGACGATTTGCGAGTTGGGCAGGCCCCAGCCGAGCTTCAGCATCCGGCCGGTGACGTCCTTGACGCCCGGAAACGCCGCGCGCGCGAGCGTCTCGTCCACGATCACGACGGCCGCGCGCGTCTTGTCCTCGACGTCCGTGAAATCGCGGCCCTGCAGGATGGGGATGTCCATCGCCGCGAAGTAGCCCGGCGTCGTCGCGTAGTAGTTGGCGACGGGCTGGTCCCAGCCGACCTCGCCTTGCTTCGAGAGATCGGCGGTCCACGCGTCGGTGAGGAACGACCCGCTGAGCGGGAGGTGGCTGACCGCGCTCGCGGCGGTCACGCCGGGGATCTGCTGCAGGCGGTCGCGCACGCGCTGGTAGAGCGCGGCCTGATCCTCGGGCTTGCGGAAGCGCATGAAATCGAGCGGCACGCGGAACGTGAGCACGTTGGCGTCGAAGCCCAGATCGACCTGCGCCAGCCGGTCCGCGCTCCGCACGAGCTGCACGGCGCCGAACGCGAGCACCACCGTCAGCGCAATCTGCGCGCCGACGAGGACGAGGCGCGAGAGGGAGCTTTCCGCGCGCCCGCCCTGGGCCGTCGCCATCCGCAGCGCCTGCCAGGGCAGGTGGCGCGAGACCCGCCAGACCGGCACGAGACCCGACAGAAAGAGGCCGGTCAGCGCAAACAGGCCAGAGTACGCGACCAGCCGCCAGCTGAGCGCGATCTGGTCCCACCGCGGCACGGTGTGCGGCACCAGCTCACGCGCCGCGAGCGTGCCGGCCACGGCGAGCCCGGCGCCCGCGAGCGCGCCGCACGCGCTGACGATGACGCTTTCCATGAAGACATCGGCCATGAGCGAGGTCCGTCCCGCGCCAACGGCCAGCCGGATCGCGAGATCGCGCTCGCGCGTCTTGAGTCGCGCGACGATGAGCGCCGTCGCGTTGGCGAGCGCGATTGCGAGCAGGAGGAGCACGCCGGCCATAGACGCAACCAGCGCGGGTCGCGTCCCGCGCACCATGTCCTCCTTGAGCGGCGTGACGAGGAACTGCAGGCGCGCATCCGAGTAGTTCGCGGGGTACTGCTTCACGAGCGACGCCGCGAGCGTGTCCAGCGCGGCGTTCACCTGTGGAATCGACGCGCCCGCCTTGAGCCGCACGAGCGTCGGGTAGCCCCAGAAGTTGCGGAAGTCGGTGACGCGCAGCGGCAGGTACACGTCGATCGCGTGCGGCACCGCCCGGCCGGTCACGAGCGTGAACCCGCGGGGCAGCACGCCGATCACGTCCACCGGGCCGCCGTTGAGCTGGATGCGACGGCTCAGGATGTTCGGATCGCCGCCAAAGCGCGACTGCCAGAGGCCGTAGTCGAGCATCACCACGGGCGCCGCGTTCTGCGCCGCGTCCTGGTCGGCGAACGGCCGGCCCAGCGCGGGCGCCACGCCGAGCAGCGAAAGCATGCCCGGGCTGATCGCCACCGCCGATACCGGCTCCAGCGAGTCCGCAGCGGCGAGCGTCATCTCGGACTGCCGGCCTTCGGCTTCCACTCCGTCGAACAGGCCCGACGTCCGGCGGAGATCCTGTACCTCGCCGAGTGACAGGCCGGGATGATTCTGAATCTGTCCGAGATTGATGCGGACGATGCCGAGGCGATCGGGATCGGCGTAGGAGAGCGGATTGAGCAGCACCGTCTGGATGACGGAGAGCATCGCCGCGGCGGGACCGATGCCGACCGCGAGAATCGCGATGACGCCGACGGCGTAGCGCCACTCGTAGGTCAGCCGGCGGACGGCCTGACGCGTGCTGGTGACGAGACGTCCCATGATCGACCTCCGTGGATGGGCGACCGTGAGGCGCGGGATGAGCGGCGCGCTCGCGAAGCCCAGGATGAATGCCGCAGTCTGCGCCCAGAACCAGGCGCGATTCCATCGCCGGCCGGCATCGACGCGATCGGCGTACAGCTCGCTGAGATCGCCCAGAATCATGTCCCGCTGATCGACCGGCAGCCGGTGGGCGAGCAGGGCGAGCGCCGCCGATGGGGGTGTGGTCGGGCGGGGCCGCATCACATCTCGTCGAGAATCGTGCCCGTCCACAGGCTGCGCAGCGTGCGCTGTGACTCGCGGAGCAGCGCGCGTGCGGCCGGTTCGAGCGCGAAGTGTCGCCGGGCGCGGCCGCCGCGCCGCGCTTCCGGCTCGCCCAGCCGCGAGCGGATCAGGCCTTTTGCTTCGAGTCGGCGCAGCGCCAGATACACCGAGGGCCGCAGCACCGGCTGCCGTGTATGTCGCCGCAGCTCCTCGACGATCGGTACGCCGTAGGCCGAGGGGCCGAGCCGGAGGATGGTCAGCAGCACGAGCTGCTCGAGTTCGCCGACGGCGGGGGGTGGAGGCATGGGCGGCTGATCCGTTGTCTGACTTTAATATACCAAGATGACTAAATGCGCAATGGCCATCGCCATGGCCCTGGCGGCGCTCCGCCCGTCCGCACGTGCCGCGCGCATCGATCCGGCCGTGCTCCTGAAGGATCAGTAGACACACGGTGTGATTGGGCGCGCCAGTCGCTAAGCTAGGCGCACACCGTGCGATCCGGAGGGCTCCGCCTCATCGTGCTCGGCCTGCTGGCGGGCGCAGGCGCGTATCTCATCGCGCGCCAGCGCCGCGCGCTGCCGGTCGATCCGGCCCGGCTCACGTTCGTCGTCACCGCGCATCAACTCGGCGTCGTCGGCTACCGCGATCCCGTGGGCGCGATCTCGCCGGACGGCAGGTGGGTGGCGTACAGCGAAGGACGCGCGCTCCGGGTTCGTCCTGTCGATGGAGGAGCCACGGTCGAGTTCCCGTTTGCCGAGGGACAGATCCGCTACCTGACGTGGCAGGGCGACAGCACGCGCGTGCTGGTCGAAGGCGGCGGCGCGGTGCGGCGGTGGTGGGTGTACGACCTGACGACGCGCGCCCGCACGCCGTGGCGCGAGGACGTCGAGTCGATTCTTGGGACGCTGCCGGGTGGCGAACGGCGCTCTGTGAAGATCAACGACCTGCGGCAGGTGGCGATCGCCGCCGACGGCCGCGTCGCGGCTGTCGTCAACGCAAACGACGGCAGCGAGCTTTGGACGTACGGCCCTGGCGCGGAGCTCGCAACGGTCCGTCGCGTGCCGCGCGTCGCGTTTCCCGCCTGGGGACCTCGCCCGGAGCCGGCCTGCCTCATCGGCGCGCGCCTGTCGATCTCGTGCGACGAGCACGCGCTCGTCGACACGTCGCCGGGGCTCGACCTCACCGGCCCGCCGGCACTCTCTCCCGACGGCGCCCGCGCATACGTGTCGTCGGCGAACGACAGCGGCACGCTCGACCTGTGGGAAATCGATCTGCACTCGAATCGCGCGACGCGCCTGACCAGCTTCACGCGGGACACCTACCAGCCGACCGTGACGGCCACCGGCGCCGTGATGTTCAAGGTGCAGAGCTACCGCACGCACGTCGCCGACGCGCCCGAGGGCGGCGGCCCGGTCAGGACGCTCGCGACCTTCCAGTCCGAGACGCCGTCGTGGGATCCGAACGGCCGGGCGATTGCGGTGACCTTCGGCTCCTGGCGGCGGGCCGTGGACGACGCGCGATACCCGGACATCGCGCAGGACGTGGGGATCATCGATCTCGGCGGGACGCTGCCGGCCGCGACGCCGGCGCAGGTCGTGGCGGCGTCACCGTCGGAAGATCAGTCGATGGCGTGGTCGCCGGACCGCCGCTGGATCGCGCTGCACTCGCATCGTGAGATGTCCGACGATCTGTGGCTGCGGCCCGCGGACGGCAGCGCGCACGATCGCCGCATCACGTTCCTTGGACGGGGCGCCGAGACCGGCTGGCCGCGCTGGTCCTCGGACGGCCGCTCGATTCTCTTCACGTCGGCCAGCAAGTCCACCGGTCGCGCGGTGCCGTATGTCGTCGAGATCGATCCCGGCACGGGCGAGGTCGCGACAGCCGCCGCGGAAGTGCCGGTGACCGGACTCGACGGCGAGGCCGATCACGCGGCGTGGCTGCCGAACGGACGGGACATGGTCTTGATCCTGGTTCGCCCGAACGGCCGCCAGGCGATCGCCGTGGGATCGCGGACCGGCGGGCCCGTGCGCGTCGTGCACGAGTTTGCGAGCGAGCACGGCTTCCCCGGGCTCGGCGTGTCGCCCGACGGACGCGACGTCGCGTTCGTGGCGCCGGCGCCGGACGGCTTCTTTCAGGTGTTCCGCATGCCGCTGGCCGGCGGGCCGGTCACGGCGGTGACCACCGACCCGTCGAACAAGACGCAGCCTGCGTGGTCGCCAGACGAGGCGCGCATTGCGTTCACGGTCTGGAGCTACGACGCGACATTTTTGATGCGCCCGGCCGCCTGGCTGGTCCGCGACGGGGCCGCACCGCGTTAGCATGACTTCCCGATGATTCGCGCGCGCTTGCTGATCGCGGCCATGATCGGCCTGCTGGCCGCGGTGCCCGCCTCGGCGCATCCGGTGCCGTTCAGCTACCTGGACGTCCGCGTCGAGCCCTCGGCGATCGATGCGTCGCTGGTCGTGCACGTCTTCGACGCCGCTCACGACCTGGACGTGGCGCCGGTGGAGCGGCTGCTCGATCCGGCGATTGCGGCGGCGCACGCGGCGGCGCTGGCGGATCTCGTCGCCCGGCGGCTGACCGTGCTCGCCGACGGCCGCCCGCTCCGGCTCGATTGGGGAAGCGTCGAGGTCCTGGCCGATCGTCAGTCGCTGCGCCTCCACGCGCGCGCGCCCGTCGATCGGCCCGTCGGCCGTCTCGCGGTCAGGGGCACGATGTTTCCGTACGACCCGGCTCACCAGACATTCGTGAACGTCTACGAGGGCGAGGCGCTGACGCAGGCGATCCTCGATCGCGGCCAGGACGCCTTCGAGTATTTCGGCGGATCGCGCCAGGGCGTGCTCGCGGTCGTCGGCCGGTTCCTGCCGGCCGGCATCCAGCACATCCTCATCGGGCCGGACCACCTCCTGTTCCTGGTCGGGCTGCTGCTGCTCGGCGGATCGATGCGCCGGCTGGCGCTCATCGTCACGGTGTTCACGGTCGCGCACAGCCTGACGCTGTCGCTCGCGGCGCTGAACATCGTCAGCCCGCCGGCGCGGGTCATCGAGCCCGCGATCGCGCTCAGCATCGTCTACGTCGGCGCCGACAACCTGCTGATGAAGCAGGGGCGCGATGTGCGCGTCTGGATCGCGTTCGCGTTCGGCTTCATCCACGGCTTCGGATTCGCGAGCGTGCTGCGCGAGATGGATCTGCCCGCACGCGCGCTCGGCTGGTCGCTGTTCTCGTTCAACCTCGGCGTCGAGATCGGGCAGCTGGTCGTCGTCGCGGTCGTCGCGACCGCGCTGGCCGCGCTGCGCGCGCGCAGCGAGATCGCCGGACGCCGGCTCGCGTTCGCCGGATCGATCGTGGTCATCGCGGCCGGCACGTTCTGGTTCGTGCAACGGGTCTTGTTTCCTGGAGGCCTGTGATGAAGCGAGTGACGGTGCTCGGCACGCTGGTCGGCGTCGGGGCTCTGTCGGTGGCGGTCGCCGCCGCGCGTCAGACGCCGCAGCCGGCGGGCTCCAGGTCGACAAGGTCAAGGACAACCTCTTCGTGCTGAAGGGCGGCGGCGGCAACACCGCCGTGTTCATCACGTCGAATGGCGTCGTGGTCGTCGACGCGAAGAACCCGGGCTGGGGCAGCCGATCCTCGACAAGATCAAGGAGCTGACGCCGAAGCCGGTGACGATGCTGATCAACACGCACACGCACGGCGATCACGTCAGCGGCAATCCGGAGTTCCCGGCGACGGTCGACATCGTCGCGCAGGAGAACACGAAGGCCAACATGGAGAAGATGCCGACCTTCAAGAACGGCGGAAAGGGCCTGGCCAAGCGGACGTTCAAGGACAGGATGACGATCGGGCGTGGCGCGGACGAGATCGATCTCTACTACTTCGGCCCCGGCCACACCAACGGCGACGCCTGGGTCGTGTTCCCGGCGCTGCGGGCTGTTCACGCCGGCGATCTGTTCGCGTCGAAGGGCCTGCCGCTCGTCGACGCCAACAACGGCGGCAGCGTGCTGCACTATCCGGAGACGCTGATCAAGGCCTACACGGGCATCAAGAACGTGGACACGGTCATCAACGGCCACAACGCGACGACGACCACGTGGGACGACCTGAAGAAGTTCGCGGACTTCAATCAGGACCTGGTGACGTGGGCGGAAGGGGAGCTGAAGGCCGGCAAGACGCCCGCGGAGGCCGCCGCCGGGTATTCGCTGCCGGCGAAGTACGCCGGCTACTCGTCGCCGGCGCCGGCCACGCTGGCCGCGCGCCTCCAGATTCTGGCGGACGAGATCAAGAAGCGCTAGCTGTAGCCTTTCGGGCCGCGATGAGTAAGGCGCTACCCAACTACGGTAGCGCCGGGGGCGCGCGGGTGCGCGATGCGGCCCTGATCGATGGCACGAATGTTGATCGTTGGGAGGGCGTGCTGCGCCGCTCGATCTTCTCGCGTCCGGTCTCCACATCTCGGGCCGTCCCCCGCGCGTCGGCCCAGGACACGCGACCGATCGGCTACGGCGGCAAAGATCCGGAAGACAGGCAGGCGCCATCTTCGGGCGACCCGGCCGACGCCGCGAACGGCGACGCATCGGAGGTGGCGACCTCCGTCGGCGAAATCGAACGCGCAGCCAACGCGCTGCCGATCGTCGCCGGCCTGCTGCTGGTTGGCGCGTTGTGGTGGGCGCAGATCCTGCTGATTCCCGTCGTGCTCAGCGTGCTGACCGCCTACGCGCTGGAGCCCGTCGTGGCGCGGCTCGTGAGCTGGCACGTGCGCCGCAGCCTGGCCGTGCCGATCGTGATCCTGGCGGTGGTCGCGGGCCTCGGCCTCACCGCGTACGGATTGAGTGGCGAGGCCGCCGCGTTCGTCAATCGCGTGCCGCCGGCGCTCCACACGTTGTCGCAGGCGATTCGTGGCGCGTCGCGCGGCGCGCCCGGGACCGTGGCCAAGATGCAGGCGGCGGCGCACGAGCTCGAGACGGCGACCAAGGACGCGGCCAAGGTGCCGAACGACGGCGCGACGCCCGTACGCGTCGAAGAGCCGACGTTCAGATGGTCGACCTGGATCTGGAGCGGATCGCGCAGCCTGGCGTTTTTCGCGCTGCAGATGGGCAGCGTGCTGTTTCTGACGTACTATCTGCTCGGCGCCGGCGATCTGTACCGTCGCAAGTTCGTGCGGATGGTGCCGACGTTCTCGGACAAGAAGGTCACGGTGCAGATCCTCGACGACATGGACGCGCAGATCGAGCGCTTTCTCATTGCGCGCGTTGCGCTCAGCCTGATGATCGGCGCCGGCACCTGGCTGGCGTTTCGACTCGCGGGGCTCGACAACGCCGGCGTCTGGGGCGTGCTGTCCGCCGTGCTGTTCACCGTGCCGGTCGTCGGGCCGACGGTCCTGATCGGCGCCGCGACGCTGGCCGCGTTCGTGCAATTCGGCACCTTGGGCATGGTGGCCGTGATCTTCGGGATCGGCATCGCGATTGCCGCCATCGAAGCCAACGTGCTCACCCCCTGGCTGATGAGCCGCGCCGGCAGGATGAGCGCGGTCGCGGTGTTCGTCAGCCTGATGTTCTGGGGATGGATCTGGGGCATCTGGGGCCTGCTGCTGGCGGTGCCCATCACCGCCGCACTCAAATCCGTGTGCGAGCGAATGCCGCAGTTCGCGGGGTTTGCCGAGCTGCTGAAGGAGTGACCGAGGCTTGGGTGACCGGGACCCAAGCCGAGCGCGCCAAGACGAACGCGGCGCAGCGCCGTTTTTCCGGCTCGTCGAGCCGGAAGGCGGCCCGACGTGCTACGCGCAAGTGGAAAAACGCATTAGCTTAATCGCTCGAGTGCGCGGCCATCGCCTGCAGCGTCGCGTCGTGCGCGAGCATCAGCGGGAACGCTTCGACGTAAGTTTGCAGGTGCGGGTGGAAGAGGTACCGGTAGTGGAAGGCCTTCATTTCCGCGATGGCCTCGTCGGTCGTGAAGTGATCCACCGCGATTCGATAGATGGCCACCATCACGCCCGTGCGATCGACGCCTTCGCGACAGTGCACGAAGATCGTGTGCGTGGGCTGTTCCCGGAACAGATCCAGAAACGCTGCGACCTGTTCCCTACTCGGGGTATCCGCCGCGCGCCAGGGCAGGCTGACGAAGCGCATCCCGAGCCCTTCCACGTGCCCGCGCTCGCCTTCGATGAATTCGTCGCCCGTGCTGAGGCGGACGACCGTGTCGATGCCGTAGCGCAGCAGGCTGGGATAGGCATCCACGCGCGGCTGCGCCCCGCGATAGAAATGCGGCGTCAGGCGCCCGAAGTTGGCCACGCCGTCCAGCGTCAGCTTCTCGTCGGGGGCCGCCAGCGTCTGGAAGACCTCCGAGGCGGCAACGGTCAGGAGGCCGCCGGCGACCGCGGCGGCCAGAATCAGACGGAGGGAGGGGCCTCGACGGCCGATGGGCAGTCTCATGTCAGCGTGGGGGCGGATCGGCGCGCCGATCCTGGCGCCGGCAGAGAAAACACGCCAAGACAATAGCAGGTGCGCCTGAATTTTGCCTGAGAAAGGTGCGCCTCGAATACCGGCCCTGGCTGGCAGGTGCGCGTCATATGTCCTTGATCCTTGATATCGTCGCGGCCGGGAACCCTCGATACTGCCCGGACCGGCGGGGCCCGGGATAGTGTACCCAGGCCAGGAGATCCTCATGACCCCAGGGACGACCAGCAACCCCAGCGAAGAGCGCTTCAAGGGCGACGGCGACCTCAACATCTTTTTTCGGTCCTGGCACCCGAGCGGCCCGCCCAGGGCCATGGTGGCCATCGTGCCCGGCTTCAACTCGCACAGTGGCTATTACCTGTGGGCGGCCGACCAGCTGACCGCCGAGGGCTACGCCGTGTATGCCGTGGACCTGCGGGGGCGCGGCAAGTCTGACGGCGAGCGGTACTACGTGGATCGCTTCGAGGACTACGTCAGCGACGTCGCGCACATGGTCGCGCTGGCGCGATCACGCGAGAAGAACGTGCCCGTGTTCCTGCTCGGGCACAGCGCCGGCGGCGTCGTGTCCTGCCTCTACACGCTCGAGCTTCAGGCCCAGCTCGCCGGTCTCATCTGCATGAGTTTCGCCTTCCAGGTGCCGGCGCCGGATTTCGCGCTGGCCGTGCTCAAGGGGCTGAGCCATGTCGCGCCGCACGCGCACGTGCTGCCGCTCAAGAACGCCGATTTCTCACGCGATCCGAAGGTCGTGCAGATGATGAACGAGGACCCGCTCATCGCGCACGAGACGCAGCCAACGAAGACGGTGGCGGAGATGGTCCGCGCCGACGAGCTGCTCAAGCGGAGCTTCGCGAAGTTCACCCTGCCGCTCCTGATCATGCACGGCACGGGTGACAAGGCGACCAAATACCAGGGCAGCCAGCTCTTCTACGACTCGGCGGCCTCCAAAGACAAGACCCTCAAGCTGTACGAGGGGCACTACCACGACATGCTCAACGATCTCGGCAAGGAGCAGGTCATGGCCGACATCAAGGCCTGGCTGGACGCGCACGTCGCGGCGCCGACCGCCTGATGTCAAGCTGCCGGTGACCGCGCGCGCGGCGGGAGACCGCCAAGAAATTGTCGGTATCCTGTCTTTACAGGATGGCGTCATGGACCGCGAGGTCCATACCGATAGGGATGCCGGCACCACCACTGCGGATCATCCCCGGCCGCCGCAGGAGTCGCACCTGAAGAGCGGCCCGCGATTCACTCTCGTGACTCGCATGGCGGTGTCGGCGTTTCTCGTCTTTCCTCAGCGATCGCCCGCTGCCGTCGCCACCATCCTGACCAGCGCGTCCGGATCGAACGGCTTGCCGACGTGCGCGTCGAACCCGGCCGCCTGGCATCGCCGGCGATCCTCCGCCGAGGCATAGGCGCTCACGGCAAACACCGGCGTCTTGCGGTTGGCCTCGGAATCCCGCCGACGGACTTCTCGCAGCAGCGCGAACCCGTCCATCCGGGGCATCGCGACGTCGGTGAGGACGATATCGACGGGCCGGCGGCCGAAGACGTCGAGCGCTGTCGCCCCCGACGTCGCCCGTTCGACCACCGCGCCGGAGATTGTGAGCGTGGTCGCCAGCACCTCGAGCGCGTCGGGGTCATCGTCGACGGCAAGCACCGTGACGCCGTCGAGCCGGTGGTCGCGGTCGTCGTTCACCGGTGCCGGTGGGGCCTCGCCGGCCGCACGCACCGTAACGCGGGGCAGCGTCACGGTAAACGTCGAGCCGCGCTGCTGCCCGTCGCTCCGGGCCGACACGGACCCGCCGTGCTGCTCGGTCAACTCGCGGACGATGGCGAGGCCTAGACCCAGGCCCCCGTACTCGCGGGTCGTGGAGCCGTCCGCCTGGCGGAAGCGCTCGAAGACATGCGGGAGGAACTGGCGCGAAATCCCGATGCCTGTGTCGGTGACCGAGACGTCCACGACCGAGCCGCGTTCGACGACCGCCACGCGAATGCTGCCGGCGGGCGTGAACTTGACGGCATTGGACAGCAGGTTGTCCATGACCTGTCGGAGCCGATCAGAATCGGCCATGACGAAACACGGCTGGTCCGGCAGCGTCGTCTCGAGGGCGAGATGCCGCTCGCTGGCGGCCGGTCCGAAGCCGTCGACCGCCGCCTCGACGATGGTGCGGAGGTCGACCCGAGCGAGGGACAGTTCCAGCTTGCCGGTGATGGCGCGCGAGACGTCCAGCAGGTCCTCGATGACCCGCTGCTGGGCCTGCGCGCTCCTGGCGAGACTGCCGACGGCACGGGCAATCGTCTCCTGGGACGGACGGGTGTGCGCGAGGATGTGAGTCCATCCGAGGATGGCGGTCAGCGGCGTCCGGAGCTCGTGCGACACGGCCGCCAGAAATTCGTCCTTGAGCCGGCTGGCCTGGCGCTCGCGCGCGAACAGCGTTTCGCGCTCGGCCTCGACGCGCGCGCGCTCGTCCACCTCACGCCGCAGAGCCTGGTTGGCGAGCGTGAGCCGCCGCACCATGTCCTCGAAGGCATGCACGAGGTCGCCGGTTTCGTCCGGCGCGGCGTGGATGGGCGGCATCTCGAAGGCGTCGTCGGGGCCGACGCTTCGCGCGGCGGCGGCCAGCTCGACGATCGGGCGCGTCACCAGTCCCTGCAGCCGGTTCGCGAGGGCCACGGCCAGGGCGGCCGCGATGAGCAGCATCGCGCCGCCCGCGGCCAGCGTCACGAGGATGCGCGCCGTCAGATCCGACAGCGTGCGCTCGACGAGCACGCCGCCGACGGTCTGATCGTTGCGCCGGACCGGGGCATACGCGGCGACCGCGTGCCACGTCTGACCGCTTTGCGGCTGCGCCGGACACCGCTCGTCCGCGCGTTGAAAGGACGCGACGAGTGATCCGTCGGCACGGTAGAGACACACGAGCGACACGACCGGCCGCACGCGCACGCTGTCGGCGATCAGCTGAGCGGCGGGGTTGTCGTTGAAGAGGATGGCGCCGGAGGAGTTTTCGGCGATGAGCTGCGCCAACGCGTTCGCCTCCTCGTTGGCCGAGCTGCGGAACCGGAGGATGTCGAAGGCCGTGAGGCCGACAATTGCCGCGGCGAGTGCCGCGGTCGTGACCACGAGCGCGATGGTCACGAGCTTCCGCGGCAGCCGGAGGGACGCGAACCAGTGACTCATGGCCGGGTCCCTCGTATGGCGAACGCCAGCTCGAGCAGCTGCGAGCTGAGCCGCAATCCCGCGCGCCGGGCCGCGGCCATGCTGACGTCGAAGCGCACGCGTCCGCTTTCGGTGTGCAGGGCGATCACGCCGCCGCGGTCGAGAAAGCGCCGCTCGTCGCTGACCGTCAGAATCGGCAGCGCGGCGGCCTTGTCGAGCAGAGGCTGCGCGACGCCTGCCGGCAGATACAGCACGTGGCACCGCTCGATGCTCTCGTCTGGCCGGAGCCGGTGCGCGACCACGGCGCGACCGTTCACGGATTCACCGGCGACGAGCTCCTGGAGATCGGCGCCAAACGGATCCGGCGAAGCGATGCAGATCGTGATGGCGGTCCGCTGCGCCAGCACCCGGTCCGGCCACTCGACGAACTGCGGGAACTTGGAGACGAACGCCGCCTTGACGCGGCGTTCCGACAACTGCGGCTGAGAGGCCGCCGGCGCCATCCGGCCGCTCGCGCAAACCAGGAGCGCCACCGCGGCGAGGCGTCGCGCGGCAGAGAAGACCGCCATCAGCGGCGCCAGGTCGCGCGCAGATAGACGCTGCGGGCGACCGCGATCGGTGCGTCGGCGGGCGCCGGCCATTCGAGGTGCGACGCGCTGAACAGGTCCTGGCCCACGAGACTCAGCTCGAGCTGCCGGATCGGCGACCAGCCTGCCCGCAGCGTCGAGGCGTTGTAGCCCGGCACGCCCCCCGCGGGAAGCGCCGAGACGTGGCGGAACAACCAATCGAAAGACCAGCGCCGGCCGACATCGACAGACGACCCGAACTGGAACGTGTGATGCGGCACGAGCCCTTCGTACCGGCCTTCCTGCGAGACGTCCGTGCTCCCTGGCGACTTCGTCATCGCCACCGACAGGTACGCGTAGTTCGCCGTCACGCGCCACCACGGGGCGGGCCGGAGGTCGCTCGTGAGCTCGGCGCCGTAGCTCGCGCCGTGCAGGCCGTTGCGGAACGTCACCGGGAGGATGAGCCGCGTGGATCGCTCGTCGGCTTCGATGAACGACGTGCCGAGCTCGGTGCTGAGCGTGTCCGTCAGATGGTTGTAGAACGTCGAGACCGTGACGAACAGCGGCGATACCGGTTGGACGCGGTACCCCACCTCGTACGCGAGGAGCTTTTCGGAGACGAAGCCGGGATTCGGCAGGAGCCGCACGAACGTCGGAACGTTACCGGCGCGGACCAGGCTGGTCGTCGTGTAATCGGTTTCGACGCGCGACGGCGTGCGCACCGCGCGCGTCACCGACGCAAAGGTCGCCTGCGACGCGGTCGGCGTCCAGAGCAGCCGAATCGAGGGCTGAGCTTCGACGCCCGTGTAGTCGTTGTGCTCGATCTTGGCGCCGCCGGTGACCCGCCATCGGTTCGGGACGAGCACGACCTCCTGCTGGACGAATCCGCTGTAGAGCGAGTCGGTGCGCGTGTCGGGAACGAACGCACTCGGGGGCACGGCGGTGATTCGGCCGGAGGTCACGCGATAGCCGGCGCCCCACACGAGGGGAAACCGCGGCCACGCTCGCCAGCGCTGCTGAAAGTCGAGATCGAAGGTCGACCGCCGCTCGCCGACCGGGATCTCGGATCCGACTCGTGTGGTCGTAGTACGCCTGAATCTGCAGGTCGCCGGGCGCGCGGGTCGGGCTCGTGAATCGCGCCAGCACGTTCTGGCCGGACAGCGGCGCGTCCAGGTTGGTCGATGCCGAGAATGGCGGTTGGTAGAGCGGCTGCGTCACGTGTTCGCCGAGGCGTCCGTCGTAGGCGTCGCCCTGCAGGGTGAGGCCGCGCCCGCGATCGAGCGTCCAGTCCGCGCGAAAGCCGCCCTGGCCGGCGCGCCAGCCGTCGTAGTCGTTGCCGTCGGGGTGAAACTGCGGGCCGCGATCGAAAGCCTTGAAATACGCGCGATAGTTCAGCGAGCCGGCTTGACCGCCGTACCGAACGCCGCCGAAGGCCTGATCTTCCGAGCCGCCGCCGGCCGTGACGAGCAGGCCCTTGGTGTCCGCGGCGCGCTTGGTGATGATGTTGATGATTCCGTTCACGGCATTGGCGCCCCACAGCGTTCCGCCCGGACCGCGAATCACCTCGATGTGATCGACGTCATCGAGCAGCGTGTCCTGCGTTTCCCAGTACGTGCCAGCGAACAGCGGCGAGTAGACCGCGCGGCCGTCGATCAGCACGAGGATCGATCGCGCCAGACGGTCGGCAAAGCCGCGCACGCCAATCGACCAGACGCCGGCGCTGATGCGCGCGACCTGCACGCCGGGCGCGAGGCGCAGCACTTCGGGAATCGAAGTCGCGCCCGATCGGCGGATGTCTTCCTGCGTGATCACGAAGATGGCCGCGGCGACCTGAACCGCCGGCTCGGGGCCGCGCGACGGCGTGGTGACCTGCAAATCGAGCAGGTCTTTCAACGTCATCCGCTTGAGGTCGGCTGTGGATTGCGCGAACGCCGATGGGGCCGCAGCCAGCGAGGTCAGCAGGCTGGCGAGGGCAATCGCGACGGGCAGGCGGCAACGCCCGCCGTCCGTATGGCCACCAGGGGAGGAAGGTTGCTCCAGATCGACGCTCCGCGGGCCGGAAGGCGATTCGGCTTCGCGGCTGCGCTCGACCTGTGCAATAACGCGTCCAGCCTCCGGCCGGCCGTCGGGGTCGGTCCGGCGGCGGCCGTGGGCAACACGGGTAATGATCTGGGTAGCCGCCTGCCGGGTTTGTCCAGACGGCGCGCCGGACACGGCACGGTCGCACAAGCGGTGAGCGCGGTTTCGAGTTGCGTGTAGGTACTTCGGCTCCGCCCTCCGGCTCGACTGTCGCCCTCGGCTCGCTCGGGCGAATCTCTGTAGAACCCGTAGAACCCGTAGAACCTGTAGAACCCGTAGAACCCCTACAACGCGCAGGTCACTCCGCCTGCGGCCTGACCCCCAGATACGATCCCCCCGCGTTGACCCAGTGCCAGAACTCGCGCGTGTTTCCGCCCAGGCCGCGGGCGAACAGCGATTCGGCCTTCGCGCGATCGTGATTGATGTTTGCCAGGCTGCCGTACTCGATCATCGCCGCGTCATCGTTGCGATCGAGCGCGAGGGCCCGATCGAAGGCCGCGACCGCCTTGTCCCATTCACCGGCTTCCGCGTAGACGCGTCCGAGCCGGAGCCAGTCGCTGCCTTCGACCTTCTTGCCGCTCGTGACCTCGTCGAAGATCTGCTGACCTTTGGCCTTGTCGCCGCCGAGGTACCACGCGCGGCCGACGGCGATGCGCTCCCAGCTGCCGTTGCCCGCGAGCTGCAGCGCGCCGTCGAGCAGCGCGGTCGCCGCCGTTTTCGGGTCCTTGCCCTGGTAGAGATCTGGACTGAAGGTTGGCTTCTTGCTCTGCCCGGACGCGGCGTGCGTCATCGCGCCGAGCACGAAGCAGCCGATTGCTACGGCGAGGGTCTGTCGTCGACTCATGGGACCTCCTGCGTGCGCGCCGGCTTGGGCACCGGCGATGGTTGGCCGAGCCCGGTCATTCTAACGCCAGAGTCACTGCCGTCCCGTCGTCAGCGCGCCGAGCCAGTGCTGGACGACGGTGATCGAGCCAATGCCGGTCCGCTCGGGCGCGATCGCGAGAAAGCGCTGACCGTCGGGCGTCGCCTCGACATTGATGACGCCGGCCGGCAGCGTGGCGATTTGCGTGGGTGTGCCGGCGTGCGGTTCGGCGCCGGTCAGCGCGACGTCCACGCGCCACAGCGTCTGAAGGTCGGCGCTCACGAAGAGGAGCTGATGCGTGTCGCGGCTCCACCAGACTCGAGCCGCGCCCTTCTGTGAAATTTGCATTCGCCGCCCCGTGCCCTCGAATGGCTGGATGTACAGCTCGAATCGACCCGTTTCGTCGGAGAGGTACGCGAACCAGCGGCCGTCTGGCGAAATCGGGCCGCTGTTGTCGCGGTCGGGACCGCGCACGAGGGCCGTGGGATTGCCCTGGCCGGACGCCGCCAGCCGCCAGACATCCTGCGCGGAGCCTGGATCGAGCTGCGTCAGGACGATCCATTGGCCGTCGGGCGACCAGGCCGTCGGGTTCTTGAACAACGCCTCCGATCGAAACAGCAACTGCTCCGGCGACGCATCGTCGATCGCCTTGACGAAGAAGTCCTGAGCGCCGTCGCGATCGGTCGCGAAGACAATCCGCTTGCCATCCGGCGACCAGACCGGCGAGTCGTTGCGCCCGTGACCAGAAGTGATTGGCGTCGCGCCGCCGCCCGTCAAGTGCACGAGCCAGAGTGTCGATTCGGAGGGAGACGTGGACCGAACGAAAATCGCGCGGGTGCCGTCCGGCGAAATCGCGGCGCTCTCGTAGTGGCCCGGCGGCAGATTGATCACGCCGAGGCTGCGCCCGTTGGCGTCGTACCAGGTGGCCGTCGTGTTGAGGGAGGGCGACGAATAGTACGCCAGCGACCCGGTATTCGATATCGACACCGCCCGTCCGGCCGTGAAGGACGTCAGCGGATCGAGAATGCTCGTGGGCTCATCGCCAAGCGGGATCGGATCGCCGCGGAGCGTGAGCGTCCTCGGGTCGAAGCCCTGCGCCGCCAGCACGCCCTGCCGCACGTAGAGCAGCCAGCCGGGCTCGGCGTAGGCAGGCGCGCTGTCCATCGCCGCAATGAACTTCGGCGCGGCGCCCGACAGCGAGCTGGCGTAGATGTCGAACTTGCCCGCCTTGCCGGGCAGCACCGCGTAGAGGAAGTGATCGCCGTCGGGCAGCAATGCCGGGAAGCGATGACCGGCCTCCCGCTTGGCCGCATCGATCTTGGTGATGGGCTCGGGTGTCCCGCCGCTCGCGGCAATGCGATAGATCGGGCCCGTGGCGTCCGGCGCGAAGACGATCACGTTGGATGGCGTCCAGAACGCGCCTCGGCCGCCCGGCGCGTCCCACAGTGTCTCGGCGCGTCCGCCCGACACCGCGATCGTCTTCAGTTTGTCGCTTGAAAAAAACCCGATGCGACGGCTGTCGGGCGACCAGAAGGGCAGCGACGCACCTTCCGTGTCCTCGAGCCGGCGCGCGGTCGTCGAATCAACAGGTCGCACCCAGAGCTGGGTTTCCGACCTCGTGACGCTGCCAACGACGAACACGATCGTCGTGCCGTCCGGCGACAGGGCCACGCCTGTCGAATCCGGATACAGCTCCTCGCCCGGCGGGGGCAGCACGCTGAGCCGCATGAGCGTGCCGCTCGGGCTCGTCGCGGTCCTAGGCCAGAGCCAGGCCGCGACCGCCGCGGTGAGCAGGACGGCCGCGATCGCCGGCCACAGCCGGGCGGCGATCGAGGGTGCGGCACGCGGTGCCGCAGCGGTCGCGGCCGGCGCAAGCTCCTGATCGTCCAGCTCGATGCGTGCATCGCTGATCGCGCCGAGTCGCTTCCGCGGATCTTTCTCGAGGCAACGGCGGAGCAGGCGGCGAACGGCCGGCGGGGTGTCTGGCGGCAGCGTCGAGAAGTCGAGGTCCTGACGGAGGACCGCCGCGAGCACGTCCGAAATCTCGTCGCCCTCGAATGCCCGTCGGCCGGTCAGCATCTCGTAGAGCACGAGGCCGAACGCCCAGATGTCGGCACGGCGATCGACGGACTTGCCCCGCGCCTGCTCGGGCGCCATGTAGGCGGCCGTGCCGATGATCATGCCCATCTGCGTGCCTGCCCCGCCGTGGCCTTGCGCGAAGGCGGCCGCGGTGAGCGTCGGGGAGTTGGAGACGTCGTTCTGGGTCCCCACTCCGGAGTCCTGCGTCCAGATTTTCGCCAGGCCGAAATCCAGCACCTTGACCGTGCCGTCCGGTCTGACCTTGATGTTGGCGGGCTTCAGATCGCGATGGATGATGCCTTGTTCGTGGGCGACTTCGAGGGCGTCGGCGATCTGGCGCGCGATTGGCAGCGCGTCGGCCAGCGGTACCGGTCCGCGCGCGATCAACTGCGAAAGATCGTCGCCCTCGACCAGCTCCATGGCCAGCGCGCGGATGGGCGCTCGGCTCGATCCCGCCGGCGGCAGCGATTCCTCGACGCCGTAGATGTGGGCGATGTTGGCGTGGTTGAGCGAGGCGAGCGTCTTCGCTTCGCGTTCGAAGCGCGTCAATCGCTCGTGGTCGCCGGCGAAGCTGTCGGGCAGCACCTTCAGGGCGATGTCGCGATCGAGCTTCATGTCGCGCGCCCGGTAGACCTCGCCCATGCCGCCGGCGCCGATCAGGCTCAGGATTTCGTAGGGACCAATTCGTGTACCCGCGGTGAGCGACATCGACTGGGACGAAGTCTACACGGTCTTCGGCGTCACTGGCGAAAAGGAGCCCGCGGAGAACTGTGCTACCCCGTCGTCATGTAGTGGCGCTACATTCGACGGATGTTGTCACTACACGACAAGGCGATTCGGGCAGCATTCGACGCGGCGCTGATCCCGGCGACACGTACCGTGACGATCGGGACCGAGACCCGCACGATCACGTCCCCTTTTTCATCACCGGAGGATTGGCGCGACGGCTGGATCTACTTCCTCCTGCTCGACCGATTCAACCGGGCCGATGGCCAACCCCCGGCCAGCCTGCCTTACGACCGCCCCTTTGGTGACTTTCAGGGCGGGACGTTCAACGGCGTCCGGCAGCGGTTGCCCTACATCAAGGAACTGGGAGCGGGCGCCATCTGGCTCTCGCCCGTGTTGAAGAATCGGCAGTCAGACCGCGGGACCTTCCACGGCTACGGCATCCAGGACTTCCTCCAGCCGGAGCCGAGGTTCGCCTCGGCGCCCGGCAAGGAAGACGATGAACTGCGCGCACTCGTCGACGAGGCACATGCGCTGGGGCTGTATGTGATCTTCGACATCGTCTTGAACCACGCGGGGGACGTGTTCGGCTACGCCGGTTTCGGGAGCACGGCCCCCGGCGGTCCTGACGTCCGAACGATCGAATGGCGCGACGAGACGGGTCAGGCCCGACCCGATTTCCCGGTCATCGAAGACCTCCCTGATGCGCAACGGACGCCGGACGGTTTGGTGTGGCCGGCGGAGCTCCAGCGCAATGAGTTTTTCCGCCGAACAGGCAAGGGCGGAGAAGGGGGCGGCGACTTCGAGTCACTCAAGGAGTTTGTGACGGACGCCAGGGAGGGCGCCGTCTTTCCGGTTCGTAACGCGCTCATCCTCGCGTATCAATACGCCATCGCCCGATACGACGTCGATGGATTCCGGATCGACACGCTCAAGTTCATCGAGCGGGACTTCGCCCAGACGTTTGGCAATGCCATGCGCGAATTCGCCCTGAGCATCGGCAAGAAGAACTTCTTCTCGTATGGAGAAGTGTTCGACGGAGAAGATCGGATCGCGGAGTTCATCGGCCGCAACACCCGCGATGCTGGTGACCTCGTCGGCGTCGATGCGGCCCTGGACTTTCCGCTGTTCTTCACGCTGCCCTCGGTTGCCAAGGGGTTTGCGCCGCCCGCCAGCGTGATCGACGTGTTCCGCCAGCGGAAGCAGGTCGAGCGCGAGGTGTTGAGCAGTCATGGCGAGGCTGGACGCTTTTTCGTCACGTTTCTCGACAACCACGATATGAGGGAGCGGTTCCGTGGCGCCGCGACCGACGCCGCCGACCAGTTCGATCCGCAGGTCATCCTCGCGGTCGCCGTGCTCTTTGGCCTTCAGGGGATCCCGTGTCTCTATTACGGGACGGAGCAGGGGCTGCACGGGCGGGGCGACAGCGATCAGTTCGTGCGCGAGGCGCTCTGGGGCAAGCCCGGAGCGTTCGACACGAGTCACCCGCTCTACACGGCCATCCGGCAACTGTCGGCTGTTCGCAACGCGGAGCCGGCTCTGCGGTACGGCCGGCAGTACTTCAGGCCGCTTTCGGGCGATGGCGTCCATTTCGGCGCGTCTACCGTCGCCCCGGGCGTGCTGGCGTTCTCACGGATCCTGAACAACCAGGAGGTGCTGGTCGTCGCTAACGCCAGTACGCAGTCGGATTTTCGCGGTCGCGTGCTGGTCGATTTCTTCATCAACAGCGACGGCGAGCGATTTCGAGTGCTCAACGAGCCGGGCGCGTTCGCGACGGGACCGGTCGAGACCCGTTCCGGTCTGGACATCCTCGAGATCGAAGGCGGAGTCACCGCCGGGCCCGCGCGCATGATTGAGGTCAGCCTCCGGCCCATGGAGGTCCAGATTCTGGCGAAGTAGAGGGCGGCGTTGCAGCCAATCGAGCGCCGTTTCGCCAGGCGCGCGGAGACGTTCGGTGAGTCGTGGGACGTCAATGCAGAACCGGCGGCTCAGGGCAGGATGCCCCAGGTCTGCAGTTGACCCGCGACGTCGAGGAGCTCGTCGCGGAACAAAATGGGGTTCACTGCGGGCCACCATTTGTTCCGCAAGGACCCTGCGACGAAGAGTGTTCAGGACGGGACTCAGATAGGAACGACTGCAACCCGGCTCTTGACAAATACCGATGGCAGGCATTTCTACTGCCCCTCGTTCGATGACCCGACTGCCCGGGCTTCCCCCGGATCGTCGGTGCCCAGCGTGCCTTGCGCGGCGATCCTGCCGGCCGCCGTGGGCTTCCCTTTGAGAATCCACTCGAAGGCCACCCCGATCAGCGCGCCCACGAGGGGCCCGACGACGTAGATCCAAGTCGTGTGGAGGTCGCCGCGCACCAGATCCGGCGCAAGCGAGCGCACCGGGTTCATCGAGGCGCCGGTAATCGGCGCCGCCCAAAGTCCCGCCAAAGCGATGTACCCGCCGACGGCGATGGCGCCGTTCGTGCCGATGTTGCGCGCGCCGGACGCCGTGCCCAGGATCGTGTTCACCAGTCCGGCCGTCAGCACCACTTCCATCGCCAGCGCTTTCCCGCCGGTCACGCCGTCTACCCGGCAGCGTCGCGCCGAGCGCGCCGACGGTCCCGAACATGGCCGCAGGAAGAGCGCCGCCCCGATGCCTCCGATCACCTGTCCCACGATGTAGCCCGGGACTCGCCTCCACGGGAAGTTGCGCCGCACCGCGAACGCCAGCGTGACCGCCGGATTCAAATGTGCGCCGCTCACGGCGCCCATGAAGTAGATGATCGCCATCACCATGATTCCCGGCGCCACGACGATCATGCCGAGGGTGACCCTGCCGCCGCTCATCGCCGCAACGACGCCGCCACCGGCGGCGACCAGCACCAGCAGGAACGTGCCCCACGTCTCTGCGAAGACGCGCCGCCATTCGAGGGAGGGATCGAAGAAGTCGGGTGCCGATTGCGTTGGACCACGACGTCGCTGCGCCGCGTCCGGCCGGCCCTGCCCAGTCGACTCCATGTCCACCTCCCTTGCAGTTTTGCGCCCGGGTCATGCGCCCGGACCGACGCGTTGGTCGGAGAGGGTCAACCCTTCCCCTCCCGGATCACGTCCACCGGCATGCGGCTCAACTTCGTATAGATTCGGCGTCTCCGGCGCACCGGCCACCAATCGTACAAACAGATCTCCATCGGCCGCCACATCGCGACCCACCCGGCAATGGTCAGACTCTCACGCAACATGACGGCCCAGGCGCCTGTTTCACGCAGCAGCAGCGTCCTGATGACGATCAAACAGACTGCCAGGAACACCAGGCCGATGAAGAGACTGGTCCGGCCCTGTCTCATCAAGCGCCTGAACTCCAGCTCTGTGAGTTTGGCCCGGTGAGCGAAGTAGGAGTGCACGGCCTGCCGGATCACCTCCTTGGGATCGTCGGCCGGCCATTGCTCCAGGTAGATCCGCAGCCTCACTGGCGCAGTTGGTGAAAACTCCTGCGCCCAGCTCACGATGAATTCCTCCGCATTGTCGTCGAGGTCCCTTTCGATGAACGGGGAAGGGTCCATCGAGTTGAACAGTTGGTTCATGTCACGCAGTTTCAGTTTGATCGCGTGCGCGTGTCCCGAGTCCGGCGCGGCAGTGCCCGTCAAAGGGAAGCCCATGAGTCGTCTCCAGAGTAGCTCCGCCGGGCGAGAAGCTAGCCCCTCAATTCTGCGCGCGTCTGCAGGTAGTTGAACACCTGCGCGCGCGACACCACGCCCTCCAGGCGGCCGTTGGCAATGACCGGAAGCTGATTGAGATCGCCGCGGCTCATCAAGACCAATGCGCCCGTCAGCGGCGTGTCCCTCGTCACCGCGCGCAGTTCGGACAGAGGTCGCATGATGTCGCGCACGGTCTTGCGGGACCAGTCCGCTCGGTCGACGTGTTTGACCTCGTGAGGCGTGACCAGGCCTATGGTCGTGTTTCCCTCGACCACGATGAAGCACCGCCGGCCCGTGCGAAGCAGTTCCTGCTCGACGAACTCGGCGACATTCAACCGACCTTCAACCGTGGGGCAATCCTGTGTCATCACGTCGGCGACGCGAACGCCCTTGAGCGCGCGCATCAGTCCGACTTGCACGGCGCTTTCTCGCGACGCTTGCAGCAGGAACCAGCCGATGAAGGCGATCCACAGGCCGCCCAGGCCGGCGCCGCCAAAGAATCGAAATACGCCGATGGCAATGAACAACAGGGCGACTCCCTGGCCAACCCTCGCCGCGAATTGCGTCGCGTGATCCGTATCACCCGTCTTCCACCAGATGGCCGCTCGCAGCACGCGGCCGCCGTCGAGGGGATACCCTGGAATGAGATTGAAACCGGCCAGCATGAGGTTGATGTATCCCAGCCAGAGCAGCATGGCCATCCACGGATTGGACGAGGGGTCGCCGATGACGTGCACAAGGGCCAGGCACATCCCGCCGATGGCTGCGCTGGTCAGCGGCCCCACGAGCGCCATCCAGAATTCGACGGTTGCGCTCGTGGGCTCCTTCTCAATCTGCGAGACCCCGCCGAGCGCGAACAGCGTGATCTCCTTGACCGGCAGGCTGTTCGCTGTTGCGACCAACGAGTGCGCGAGCTCATGGAGCAGCAGCGACGCGAAGAACAGGAAGGCCGTTGCGAGAGAGGCGATCAGGATGACGTTGTCGCCCCACTCCGGGTTGCTGGCGTGGAATTGAGACGAGAGTGACAGCACGATGAGCAGCGCGATGAGGAACCAGCTGTAATGCAGTCCGATCGTGATCCCGAACAGACGTCCGAGCCTGATGTGTGATCGCACGTTCCGCCTCCTTCGGGCGCACCGGATGTCGCGGCACGGGGCGCACTCCTGTGGGATTGCTCTTCAACCGGTGATCGAGCATGATACCCAGCCTGGCGCGGGGCCTGTGCCGAAGAGAACAGGCGCCGCGCGCGTCGCGCATACTGTGTTCCCAGAACGCTCCATCTTCCGGATCGACCGATCTGGAGCCGCAACTACGTGTTCAGCATTCAGCCATGCGCCCGCTCACGTCCGATGACGTGGTGCGGGGCCAGTACGCCGGCTACCGGAAGGAGCCAGACGTGACGGCGAGCTCCCACGTCGCCCTCGCCGCTCGCGTCAAACGCTCCGGTAAGCAATTCGTCGGGACCCAGCGGGAACTCTATCTGTTCGAAGACCGGCCCGGCGAGCAGGCGCCGTACGAGCGGCTCTTGACCGACGCCATGGCCGGCGGTGGCGCGCTCTTCACTCGTGAGGACGCCGTCGAGGCGGCCTGGGCGGCGGTCGATCCCGGCCTCGAAAATCTTCGGGTTCACCGCTACACGCGCGGGAGCTGGGGACCCCAGGAGGCCGACGCGCTCATCGCATCAGACGGCGGCTGGCGCAACCCCTCGCTGGAGCACGGATAGTCTCGTGGAACAGGCGGTCGCCTCGTGGTTGTTGGAGTTCGGTGCGCCAGCGCTGTTTGCGCTGCTCGCGCTTGGCGTCGTCGGGTTGCCCCTGCCGGACGAAACGCTACTGGCGCTGGCGGGCGTGCTCATCGGACAAGGGCGCCTGCATCCAGTCACGACTGCGGCTGCCGCCGTCGGGGGCGCGATGACGGGCATCACCGTGAGCTACGGGCTGGGACGATTCGCCGGATTGCCGCTCCTTCTGCGCTACGGTTCACGGCTTCACGTGAACGGAGCGGTCGTGACCCGTGTCCGGGCGTGGTTCGAGAGGGCTGGGAAGTGGCTGTTAATCGGCGGGTATTTCGTTCCTGGCGTGCGGCACCTCACGGCGATTGTCGCGGGCGCATCGAAGCTCTCTGTCGGAACGTTCATGACGTTTGCGTACGCCGGCGCCGCACTGTGGGCGTCTTGCTTCCTGACGCTCGGCTACGTCGTCGGTGATCGGTGGCGCGGGTTGGTGGCTGATCTCCACCATCATCTGCTGGTCGCGTGCCTGGTGGTCGTGGCCCTGACGGGCGGATACGCGTTTTGGAACTCGCGGCGGCGCTGAAGATCGGGGCTGGCCGTGACCGGACTCCTCGGCGTTGTCGCATACGCGAAGCGCGCGGGAGTGGGCGTAGTACGTCGGGCGCGCCCGACTGCGTATATGGACTCCTCCCAGGGGTCAAGTGAGTGATCATCGCGCGACAGCGGAGCACCGGTGCAGTCGTATATCCGGCCTTGGTGTGGAGCTGCGAAGGCTCCGGGCCATGATGGACAGTCGCTGCACCCGGGGCCAATCGAGCGAGCGATGTATCGACATCATCACCGTCGCCGGCCTGGTCGGGCGCGCGCGCGGCGCGTGGGCCATCGGAATGATCACTCGCTCAGCACCTCGTCGGGAAAGATCGAAGCCGTCGGTCGGCGGCGCTACGCCGCCGCCGGCCGGGCCGCGTAGGGGACCCCCCGGGTCCACACGGCCCAGATGATGCGCGCCAGTTTATTGGCGAGCGCGATCGTGGCGCGATTGGCGCCGCGGCGATCGAGGACCGCCAGGGCCCAGTGTTGCAGCGCGCTCAGCGGCCGGTCGGCGCGCGCGGCCCGCCGCGCCGCAAACAACGCGGAGCGGGCCCCGTGCGTCAGCAGACTCCGGAGGTACCGGTTGCCGGCTTTGGTGATCGCTCCGAGGCGGCGACGACTCCCGCTGGAGTGCTCCCGGGGGGTCAGCCCGAGCCAACTGGCAAATCGGCGCCCGCGGGTAAAGCCGGCGATGTGCCCGACGGCCGCCACCAGGGCCGTCGCCGTCACCAACCCCACGCCGGGAATCGTCTGCAGCTGCGCGAGGACGGGATCCGCGTCGGCGAGGCGCTGCAGCTCGCGCTCGCAGGCGGCCACGCGCGTCTCCAGCGCCCGAATCTCCTCGACGACGTCGGTCAGCACGCGCCGCAGGCGCGCCGGCACGGCGCTGTCGAGCGGATCGAGCAGCGCGAGGGCGGCGGGGCAGACGCGTCGGACGCCGGGCGGGACGATCACGCCAAACTCGGCCATCAGGGCCCGCAGCGCGTTGATCCGCGCCGTGCGGGTGGTCATCCACTGCTCGCGCAGGCGATGCAAGCTGGCCACCTCTTGCTGGGCGACGGTCTTCACGGGGACGGCGGCGACCCGAGCCACGCGGTGCGCTTCGAGCAGGCCGTCCACATCCGTGCGGTCGGTCTTGTGTCGTCGCACGAAGGGCGTCACATATTGGGCCGGCATCAACACCGCGTGGTGCCCGCACGCCTGCGCGACCCGGCCCCAATAGTGCGCGGTGGCGCAGGCCTCCATCACCACCTGCGCGGGCGGCTGGGTCCGGAGGAACTTCGCAAACTGGGCCCGGCTCAATCGGCGTCGAGTGACCGCGCCGCCGCCTGGGGCGATCACGATTTCAAACGTGTGCTTTGCGAGGTCAACGGCAATCGTCGTAGTATTCATCACGGTCTCCTCCTGGTGCGAACTGATGTGACTCAGTCCAATGCACCCATTCTGCGGGAGCCGTACTGGGAGGAGTCCATTCCATCGAGCGAGCCGACACCCGCCGCTCGAAAAACGGTGCGGAGCCGGGTGACCGAGGCTTGGGTGACCGGGACCCAAGCCGAGCGCGCCAAGACGAACGCGGTGCCGCGCCGTTTTTCCGGCTCGTCGAGCCGGAGGGCGGCACGACGTGCTACGCCCCACCGGAAAACGCAGTAGCGTGAGGCGAGAACTTACTTGGTGCCGAGGGGCAGAATCGAACTGCCGACACCGTGATTTTCAGCACGCTAGTTATGTGGTCTCATCGGCCTCGGTGGCTTTGCAGCCAATCGAGCGCCGTTTGTGCCCTCCATGTGCCCTCCAGAAAAATGCGGGAGGACTGCGTCCCCGCCGCACCCCCCTGACGCGCTCGCTCGCGGGGGCCCCTACGCCCCGCTCCGCTCGCGCGGCTCACTCGCGCCGCTCGTTCGCGGTGTCATTCCACGCGGCCAGCGGGGTGAGCGCCAGGTCATCGTCAGTCCAGGAAATCGCGCCTGAAAGGCGAGCGTTGTCATGCCGCAATTGAACCTCACGGCCAAGACGATCGACGGCCTGAGGCTTACCGAGGACGGGCAGGTCGAGGACCGGGACGCCACGCTCAAGGGCTTCGGCGTACGAGTATCCCGGAGCGGAACGTCGAACGCGGAGACGAAGACGTTCTTCGTGAGGTATCGCGTCGGAAAGCGCATGCGCCGCCTGACCATCGGCGACGTCGATCGGATTGGCCTGGCGGACGCTCGCGCGAAGGCGCGGGCGGTTCTGGTCAAGGTGGATGACGGCGACGATCCTGCTGTCGCCCGGGCTGTCGCCAGGCGCGCGGAGACGTTCGGTGAGTCTGTGGGACGAGTACTTCAGTCGCCACGCCAAGCAGAACAAGCGGTCGTGGCTAGATGACGAACGCATCGCGAAGGCAGAGCTCTTGCCGCACTGGCGGCATCGGAAGGCGAAGGACATCACTCGTCGGGATGTTCGCGAGGTGCTCGACGCGATCGTCGATCGGAAAGCGCCGATCATGGCGAATCGCACCTTGGCGCTTGCGCGGAAGGTCTTCAATTTCTGGCTCGAGTGAGATCTCGTCGATAGCAATCCCTGCCACAAGATCAAACCGCCGGCCCGCGAGCAGTCGCGCGATCGAGTGCTCGATGACGACGAGATTCGATCGCTCTGGAACGCGCTTGATGGAGAGGTAGCGGAAGGCCGCTACCTGATTGCGGCGTTCTATCGGATTCGATTCCTGACGGCCCAACGTGGCAGGGAAGTCCTGCGCATGAAGTGGAGCGACATCTCGCAGGATCGCGAGATTCACGGTGGCTCGGGTGCTGAACCACCTTGAGGCGGGTGTCACGGGTGTCTACGATCGGTAATGTGTACGACGACGAGAAGCGGGACGCACTGGCGCGGTGGGCTCGACTCCTCGATCGAAGGAATTGTCGCGGGCGAGCGTCAGGCGTCGAGAGTGGTGCCGTTTCGTAACAGGTGATATTGGTCGACCCGAGCCAATCAAGACAGAATACGCAGTCGGAGACCTTGCGATGGCCGTGACAATCTCGGATGACGTCCTGGCGGCTGCACATCTCAGTGAGCCGGAATTGCGAATGGAACTGGCCGTAGCCTTGTTCCGTGAGGAGCGGTTGACGCTCTCCCAGGCTGCGCGCCTGGCCGAAGTGGATCAGCTTGCGTTTCAAGCCACTCTGGCGCGGCGTGAGATTGCCATTCACTATGGCATCGAGGAATTCCGCGAAGATCTCGAGACCGTCAAGTCACTCGGGCGCCGGTGATTTGACGGGATGTTCTCAGTATGCGTACAATTGTACGCATCTTGGGAACATCTCCTCGAACGCCCCCCACCGACCCGGCAGCGGTCCTCTTCGGGCTCACGCGCCGCCGCGTCCTCGGCTGGCTCTTGGGTCACGCCGACGAGTCCTACTACCTTCGCGAGATCGCTCGGCAGACAGGAACCTCGGTCGGTGCTGTACAGCGCGAGTTGGAGCAATTGACCACCGCCGGCCTGTTGCGGCGGACAGTTCGAGGCCAGCAGGTGTACTTTCAAGCCAATCGTGAGGCCGCAATCTTTCCGGAGTTGCGGGAAATGTTTGCCAAAACCGCTGGCCTGGTCGACATCCTCAGCGGCGCGCTCGCGCCGCTCGGGCCGAAAGTAGTGGTCGCATTCATTTTCGGTTCCGCGGCTCGCGGCGACCTCCGGGCCACGAGCGACATCGACCTCTTGATCGTCGGGGACGTTCCCTTCGGCGAGGTCGTCGGCGCGCTCACGGGCGCACAAGCGCGGCTGGGACGAGAGATCAATCCGACCGTCTATCTGGCTGCGGAGTTTCGGAAGAAACTGCTGGCTCGACATCACTTCCTAACGGCCGTGCTGAAGGAGCCCAAGATATTCGTCGCTGGGGGAAATCATGAGCTTGTCGGATTGGGAGCGAAATGGCTGGCTGACCAAACACCAGACCACACCAAACGAAATCCACGATCTCCTGCAGGTCGTCGACCGAGACCTCGCGGACAGCGCAACTGAGGCCCTGAGCGCGGACTGGCGCATGAACATCGCGTACAACGCGGCCTTGCAGGCCGCCACGGTCGGGCTCGCCGCAGCGGGATACCGCGCGGCGCGGGAGGCCCATCATTTTCGTGTGATTCAATCGCTGTCAGAGACCCTGAGGACCGACGCACGAACCGTCGCCACCTTCGACGCCTTCAGGAAGAAGCGCAACATCACGGGTTACGAACGGATCGGTCTCGTTTCCGACGAGGACGCAGATGCGATGCGTGCGCTCGCTGTTCGTTTGCGCGACGATGTCACGGCGTGGCTCAGGGCGCATCATCCGGCCCTGCTGCGCAGATAGCGGACGCAGAGTCGGGCTGCTCCTGTTACTTTTCGCGCTGGGTTCGGCTGATCTGAAGTAGGGGCTACTCCGCCCAGCGCGCTGATTCGTGCGCGACACCGCCCCGGGGATCATCTATGCCCAGCATTCGAACCGAAACCAAAGCGTCAGCTGACTCTCAGTCGGGAGAGACCACGCAGCCAGTTGCATGCCCCAGCCTGCTCAGGTTCCCCGCGGTTCGTGCGCGGACCGGGCTCTCTCGATCCACGATCTGGCGCCTCGAGCGAGAGGGGAACTTCCCGCGCCATCGGCGGATCTCGAGGAACGCTATGGCCTGGGTGGAGCAAGAAGTGACGGATTGGATTCAGTCCAAGGTCAGCGCGGCGGTGTGACAACGGCGTCCCTCGGCCATGCCGATGCCCGTGTCGTGCTCTGCGGTCGCGCCCGCGCCTGATCGAACACCGTCCTGGTGCTCGAGGGCGATCACCACGGTGGCCTCGATCGTGACCTTCGCTCCGTCAGCGGCAGGGCCGATGTCGCGGCGGCTGCTTGACGAGGAAGCGGTCGTGAGCACGCCTTCGATAAACGCCGCCGGCCGTCACGCGTTCGCTCCTTCGCATGTCCACCAGCGGATCGAGTCTGCGCCAGCTCGAGGCGCGGCACCCGTCCATGTCGTAGCGCGCGCTGGTGAGCACCGAACGCGCGATTACGGGGCTCATCGCCTTGGCGCCGCTTCGCGGCGGCTTGGGGGTGGACACATCACCCCCCGCAGGGTGCTGCAGGGAAACCGCCGTCGGCGATCCGCCAACCCGTGTCCAGTCAATGGTTTACGGCCGTCAGGTTTTCCTGGAGAACACAAGATTTCCATGCGGCAACTCGTTTGTTTCCAGAGGGTTACGGCTGCAGCCATGTCGACGTCGCGCGGCGCGAGTGAGCGTTCGCATGCGCGTGAAACAGAGCAGGAGACGGCGCGTCTGTGCGACAAGACGCTTCGGAAGCTGCTCGCCGAGGAGGAGATCTGCACTGATGTCGCTCTGCGGCCATCGCCGTTCGATTAAGAGCGCGGTGCTCGTCAGCGTCAAAGGTGCCCTCGCTCCGCTCGGCGGCACCGCCGCCCTTGACCCCTCCTGCGCGCCGCGCGGAGCGGGCAGTTGCGATGGCCGGAGGGTTTATTTACCCGGGCTCGCCGAGCGGGCATGCCTGGCGACTTGGCCCGCCTTCCTGGCGCGGCCACGCTGAGTCCGGAGACGACAGGGGACACCCAAGTCGTTGCATACTGTGTCCAACCAATCTGGCGCGCCGGTCGTCTTTTCCCCGCGGGAGCCTCTGGCCATGGACGAGCTGCGGCTGGCATTTCGACGTCTTGCCAAGCGACCGGCTGCGGTCATCGCGTCGGTCGTTGTGCTTGCGGGCAGCATGGGTGCGGCCGCGTCCGCGTGGTCCCTGCTCTCGACCGTTCTGCTCCATCCGCTACCGATTCCCGATGCCGACCACCTGGTCGTCGTGGGCGTGACGACGACCGGGCCGAAAGGCCCCTTGATGAACACGGGCTTTACCTATCCGATGCTGCCCGCGGTTCGCGACAGCGGCGCGTTCGCGACCGTCACCTTCGGCGGCACGGTGCCGGCGCAAGTCACCACCGCGGGCGATACGCGATCGAGATCGATCTTTTTCGTGACGTCGAACTTCTTCGAAACGATCGGGCTGCCTGTGCGATTGGGGCGAGACTTCGCCGGCGCTGACGATCAACGCGGCGTCGCTCCGGTGGCGATCTTGTCCGATCGGCTCTGGCGCACATCGCTCGCTGCCGATCCGGACATCGTCGGCAAGACCATTGGCGTGGACCGCCATCCGGTACGAGTCATCGGCGTCGCCGCGCGCGGCTTTGCCGGCATGAGTGTCACCTCCCCCGCCGATGTGTTTCTGCCGCTCCACACCATCGGCGATGCGATCGGCACGCAGAGCAACCCGTTTGCGGAATCAACTATCAGAAATTCACCGACGGCGTGGGTCTCGGCATTCGGCCGGCTCGGCGCGACCGATCGGGCGGAAGTCGTCGCCGCCAAGCTCGCAGCGGTCCTGCCGAACATGAGCGGACGACCCGTGACGCTCGTGCCCGTGCAGCTGAACGCACTGGCGGAAACGGCGCGCGCACCAATGCAGCAATTCGGGCGACTACTGGCGTCGACGATCGGTCTACTGCTCCTCGTGGGCGCGCTCACGGTCGGGATGCTCCTGCTCTTGCGGACCGAAGCGCGGCAGGACGAGTTTGCGATGTGTCTCGCGCTCGGCGCGAGTCGCGGCCGCCTCATTGCGGGGATCGCGGTCGAGGGGGCGCTGTTGGCGACTGCTGGCGCGACGCTCGCGTTGCCCTTCGCCGAGGCCTGTTTCGGCGCACTCGAGTCTCTGCGCCTGCCAGGCGGCGTGAGCGTCGCCACGCTCAGTCTCTCACTCGACTGGCGCGTGCTCGTCGCCGTGCTTGCCATCGCGACAATTGCGACGCTTGTCATCACCATGGTCTCTGGCGTCTTCGGGTTCCGGGCGACGGTCGCGAACGTTCTACGAACGCGCGCTGGCTCGACGCCGCGCGTGACAAGACGCCGCACACGGGCCGTGCTCGTCGCGTGTCAGGTCGCCGCCACGCTGGTGCTCGTCACGGGCGCCGGGCTCTTCGCGCGAAGTCTCGCCGCGGCCCTACGTCTCAACCCGGGCTTTGACGCGTCGCGGCTCGTCACCGCCGACGTGCAACTTTGGCAATACCGCTTCACGCCCGACCTCGTGAAGCCCTTCTTTGCGAACCTGCGCGACCGGCTCGAAGCGAATCCCGCTATTCGTTCCGCGTCGATCATTTCTGCGGGACTCGGGATGACGACGAGCGGCTTCCTCGTCGTTGACGGCATCGAGCGGCACTTTCCGTCCTTTGTCGCGGAAACGGGCGTCGACGATCGGTACTTCCGCACCGTCGGCCTCCCGATTCTGCGCGGTCGCGATTTCACCGCGCAGGACGACGAGCGCGCGCCGCTCGTCACGATCGTCAGTGAATCGTTCGGACGAATGCTCGCGAACGGCGGCCATCCAGTGGGCATGCACATCCGGTCGTTCCACGGGCGCGCCGGACAGCCGTTGCCCATGATCGAAGTGATCGGCGTCGTGCCCGATGTCGTCACTGACGTCAATCGTTCGCAGCCGCTGGCGATGTACATGTCGCTGCCGCAAACCGTACTCTTTTCATCGCGCACGCTGTTGATTCGTCCGGCGACGAGCGTCTCGGAGGCCGAGCGCGAGACGTTGGCGATGCTCAAGGCCGCTGATCCGTCGCTGGATCCGGCGCCGATCGCGACGCCGCTCATGACACTCGACGAAAAGATCCTGTCGACGATGACACCGCAGCGATTTGGCGTCGTCGTACTCGGCGCGCTTGGCAGCATTGCGCTGGTGCTGACGATCCTCGGAACTGTACGTGCTTGCAGAGTCGATGGCGTCCGCGCGGGCGCGCGAAATGGGCGTGCGCGCGGCGCTGGGGGCGACTGGACGCGATTTGGGATCAATCGTGCTTCTCGACACCGCGCGGCTAGTCGGAATCGGTCTGGTGGCCGGGCTGGTGCTCGCGTGGATCGAAGCGGGCACGGTCAGGGCGATGCTTTTCAGAGTGGAGCCGCTCGATCCGCTCACGCTGGCAATCGTCGCGAGCGTCATTCTGACTCTCGCGCTCGCCGTGAGCCTCCAACCGGCGCTCGCGGCGGCGCGTGTCGACCTGGCGCGGGTGTTGCGAGAGAGTAAGCGCCTGAAAGCGGCGTCATGTCATCCCGGTCGAAGCGTATCTTGCGGCCATTTCTGGCGGCGGCGACACGGAGATCGCCTCCGCCAAACTCCCGCCGCTTGTGCCCTCCATGTGCCCTCCAGCACATTCGAGCGCAGCGAGCCGATCGCGCTGATCGTTGAAGTTGTTGTGAGGCGAGAACTTACTTGGTGCCGAGGGGCAGAATCGAACTGCCGACACCGTGATTTTCAGTCACGTGCTCTACCAACTGAGCTACCTCGGCACACCGGACGCGCAGCGGCGCCACCTCTGCCGCAGGCGCGGCGGAGACCGACGATCATAGCATGCGGGTTGGCGCGCCCCGACGGGCGCGCTAGGCCTTGCCGACGGCCGCCGTCTGGCGGTGGTGCATCGGCAGGCGCGCGGGCGCGGCGCGGAAGCGCTGGAACGGCAGGTGGCAGTCGTGCTTGCGCAGGAAGCTGAGGAAGCGCTTGTAGTCCGCGGCCGGCATGTTGAACAGCTGGACCAGCGACCGGTAGTTCCCGTTCGTCGTCTCGAGCCCCATCTGCACGATCTTGCGGAGGTCCGCTGCGGGTCAGGTCGCGCGACATGAACACTGGATAGACCGCCGACCAGAACGACTCGCCCTGCGTGAACATCAGCGACGCCAGTTCCTCGGCGGGCGAGTGCTTCGGCGCCGCCGAAATGCCGAGCGCGCCGTGCGCGCCGCCCGGCTGGTGCGACGCGATCGACCGGACGACATCGGCCGGCAGGTCGCTGGGCCGGACCGGCCGGCCCGCGGCCTTGAGCACGATTCGCTCGACGACGTTCTTCAGCTCGCGGATGTTGCCCGGCCACCGGTACGCCTGGAGCGCCTCGAGGGCCTCGCCGGTGATTTCCGGCGCGCCGCACGCGGTGAATCCGCGAATAGGAATCCAGGTAGTAGTCGATCAGCAGCGGGATGTCTTCCGTCCGCTCGCGCAGCGGCGGAATCCACAGCCGGATGACGTTCAACCGGAAGTAGAGGTCCTCGCGGAACGCGCCCGACGTGATCTGCGCCTGCAGATCGCGGTTGGTCGCGGTGATCAGGCGGACGTTGACCCGCGCATGCGAGCGGTCCGCGCCGATCGCGCTGGATCTCGCCCGACTCGAGGAAGCGGAGCAGCACGACCTGCATCCGCATGCTCATCTCGCCGACTTCGTCGAGAAACACCGTGCCGTTTGGCGCCATCTCGAGCAGGCCGGGCTTGTCGCGATACGCGCCGGTGAAACTGCCGCGCACGTGGCCGAACAGCTCCGATTCGAGCAGCGAGTCGGGCAGGCCGGCGCAGTTGAGCGTGACGAGCGGCGCGGTGACCCGTGGGCTGCGGTGATGAATCAGCCGGGCGACGACTTCTTTGCCGACGCCAGTCTCACCCGTGATGAGAACCTTCGCGTCAGAGCGGGCGGCGCAATCGACATCCGCCTCGATGGCGCGGATCGCATCGCTGCGACCTACGAGACTGACTTCCTGCTGTCGTCCGGTAGCGGTCAAACGGTGTGTCCTCCGATGTGTTGCCTTCTCTTAGACAGGCCGACTTTCGTCGGAGAAAAGCGATACTACCGGGAAATCAACAACATCGCAACTACAACTCTTGTAATTTTCCCGTAAGTAGTCGGTGCACGTGTAAGTTACGGGTACACCGACTTCGTAAACATTCAAATCTGTGGTTACCTTAGGGCAACCTGACGAGGGCCAAAAAGTCTGCCTACATTGATACTTTCTTGACCGAAAGTCGGTCAGTCCCGGACCTTTCGTTCTGCCGGCTGCCGGACGTCTGCCTCGGAGCCGCCCGCGTAGACCATTGTCGGCAAAGGCGATAGCGGTTTGGTCCGCCCGACCCGCCAGGACGGACGCTGGTTTGCAATGTCAGCCCCCGACCGCCCGGAGGCGGAGAGCGTACGACCAACGCGACGGCCACGCCGTCGGAGCACTATGAGGCAGAACGGACACAGTCAGCTCATTGGGAAGAGCCCCGCGATTACGGAACTGAAAGCCGAAGTCGAGCGGGTGGCACGGTCGGACGCCAAGGTCCTGATCACGGGCGAAAGCGGCTCGGGCAAGGAAGTCGTCGCCCGGGCGATCCACACGTCCAGCCCGCGCAGCCAGGCGCCCTTCGTGCCCGTCAACTGCGCCGGCATCCCCGAGACCCTCCTCGAGTCGGAGCTCTTTGGTCACGTGAAGGGGAGTTTCACGGGCGCCTACCGTGACAAGCCCGGCAAGCTCGAGATGGCCGACAACGGCACCATCTTCCTCGACGAGATCGGCGAGATGACCTTGCGCATGCAGGGCCTGCTCCTCCGCTTCCTCGAGACGGGCGAGATCCAGAAGGTCGGCGCCGAGCGGATGGCGAAGGCCACGCGCGTGCGCGTGATGGCGGCCACCAACCGCAACCTGCCCGACCTTATTACGCAGGGGCAGTTCCGCGAGGATCTCTTCTACCGCATCAACGTCATTCACCTCGTCGTCCCGCCGCTGCGCGAGCGGCGCGAGGACATTCCCCTGCTCATCGACTTCTTCCTGCGGAACTTCACGAGCGCCAACGGCGCGTCTGCCAACGGCAACGGCGCGGGCAACGGCCACGCCGACACGGCGCACAGCCCGGTGCGCGCCATCTCGCCGGAGGCCATGGCGGCGCTCGCCGAGTACTCGTGGCCCGGCAACGTCCGCCAGGTCGAGAACGTCATCGAGCGCATGGTCGTGACGGGGCGCCGGGAGGTCATTCAGGTGGACGACCTCTCGCCGGAGATCCGCACGCCGGGTCAGTTCGGCATGCGGCCGCGGCGCGAGCGCCGGCGGACCATCGCCGACGATCTCTTCAAGAAGCTCGTGGACGAGCGCGAGTCGTTCTGGAGCGCCGTGTATCCGCTCTACATGAACCGTGAGATCACGCGCAGCAACGTCCGCGAGCTCGTGCACAAGGGCCTCGAGGAGGCTCGCGGCAACTACAAGATCGTGCTCCGGCTGTTCAACATGGAGGCGACCGACTACAAGCGCTTCCTCAATTTCCTCCGCAAGCACGACTGCCAGCTCCCGTTCAAGGAATATCGGTAAGGAACGAAGCACGATGAGGCGAAAAATGTCATTCCAGAGACGTGCGATGGGTGTCGCTATCGGGTGCGTGGCCGCGCTGTCGCTCGCGACGATGCTGAGCGCCCAGGCCCAGACGCCGCCGCCGGTTGGCCAGAGTGGCGCGCCCGCGAAGCCGACCGACCCGGCCGCCAAGCCGACGGCCGAAGCGCCGCCAGCCGACTACGTCATCGGGATCGACGACGCCCTCACCGTGAATTTCTGGCGCGACAAGGACATGTCCGCGGACGTGGTCGTCCGTCCCGACGGCAAGATCACGCTGCCGCTCCTCAACGAGATTTACGCGGCGGGCCTGACGCCCGAGCAGCTGCGCGCCGCCGTGGTCAAGGCGTCGATGAAGTTCCTCACCGAGGAGCCGACGGTCTCGATCATCGTCAAGCAGATCAACAGCCGCGTGGTCTACATCACGGGCCAGGTCGGCAAGAGCGGCCCGCACCCGCTCGTGCCGCACATGACGGTCGTCACGTTGATTTCGCTGGCCGGCGGCGTGGGCGAGTACGCGCACACCGACCGCATCCAGATCGTCCGGACCGAGAACGGCCAGCAGAAGAGCTACTTCTTCAACTACAAGGACTTCATGCGGGGCAAGCCGGAAGCGCTCAAGCAGAACATCGAGTTGAAGATTGGCGACACCGTCATCGTTCCGTAGGACCGCGATGCGCCTGATTCCCCACTCCGTCGTCGCGGTGCTGCTGCTGACCGCGTGGCCTGCCGGCGCGCAGACGCTGCAGGGCCCGAGGCCCGAGCGGCCTTATCGCGGCCTGTTTGCCGGCGACACGGCCGACGCGCCGCGAGCTGCTGACGTTTTCTGCCTCCTTTGGCGGCGGCTACGACGACGACATCTTCGCCGACAGCGCTGGGGTCTCAGGCGTGCCGGTGTCGAGGACGGCAAACCAGGGCAGCACGGCTTTCATCAGTGGGTCGGCGCAGTCTTGGTTACAGCGTCGTCGCGGTCGCGGTTCGCCTTCAATGCGATCCTGGGCTCGCGGCGTCGGTCACTATCCCGGGCCTCGACGAACCCGTCCCTGGTCAATACTCCACAGGCGCGAACGTGCGGGCGTCATTCCAGCTCGGCGCGCCACTACGAGCGCTGTCGTTCAACCAGAGCGAGACCTACCAGCCGCTGTACTTCTGGTCCTGGCTGCCGATCCGGACGTGCGCCGCGGTCGATGCGAAGCCCGTGTTCGATCCCGGGACGATGACCCTTGCCGACGCCGTGGCAGGCGGCAAGTCTCGTCATCAACTGCCGTCGTCGCCGACACGTCGGCCGCCTCCAATTGCCGAGTACTACCTCGCGTCCGCAAACGCGGTCGGCCTCACTCAAGGGTCTGACGCAGCGGATGACGCTGGTCTGGGCTACGGATATCGGCGGTCCGACTCACGGTCCGGCACGCGCACTCCTTTCAGTCCCACTCGGGGCAGGTCGTTTGAATTACGCGGTCTGCGAAGGACCTTCGGTCTGCCGGCGGATACGGCTACAGCACGACGGACTACCGAACGACCCGGGCGGGATCCCGCCAACTACGAGGGCCACACGATTGACGGCGGAGTTGCCTACAACAAGGCGCTGTCCTTCTCGCGAAGGACGACCTTCGGCTTTGCGACTGGAACCTGCGGCGATCAACTACGGCGTCAGACCCACTTCGCGGTCACTGGCAACGCGCAGCTGACCCACGAGATCGGTCGCACCGTGGTCGGCAGGCCTTGGCTACCACCGGTCGGTGTCTTATATCGCGAGACCTTTCGCGCTCCGGCGCTTGACCGATTCGGTGCTTGGTGGGCATCGGCGGCCTGTTGAGCCGGACACGCAGTTCTACGCGTCCATCGGGATTGTCGCGCGGTAGCGTCGGATTTACCGGGCCGTCCAACGACCTTCCAGACCTACTACGCCGCAGCAGGCATCCGCTTTGCGTTCACCCGGCACCTGGGTCTGAGCCTGAACTACGTCGTACCACCGCTACACCTTATGGACCGGGCATCGAGCTGCCCCTGGGCCTCGCGCGGCAGACCAACCGGCAGAGCTTCAGCGCCATGTTCAATTTCTGGGCAGCCGCTCATTCAGCGCAACAGGAGTGCCAATGTTACCCGGTAAGAAGTACACCCCAGAAGATCTGCTCACGATCCTGCGTCGTCGGATCTGGTGGATCCTGGTTCCGTTTGCCCTGATCGCGGCCGGGACGGCCGCAGTAGCGCGCAAGCTGCCGGATCGCTACTACTCGGACGCCCTCGTGCGGGTGGTGCCGCAGCAGGTCCCGGATCAGTACGTGAGGCCGCTGCAGACGGAAGGTGTTGGGGATCGTCTGGTCGCGATGTCGGCGCAGGTGCTGAGCCGGACGCGCCTCGAACACCTGATCACTCAGTTCAACCTGTACCCGGAAGAGCGTCGTAACGGGATCATGCAGGACGTCGTCGATCAGATGCGAGGCGACATCGCGATCAGCCCCCCCAAGGGCGACGTCTTCCGTGTCGGTTTCTCGGGATCGAACCCCCGTACCGTGCAGCAGGTGGCCAGCCAGCTCGCCGATTTCTTCGTGACCGAGAGCGCAACCGACCAGCAGAGCACCGCCGATCAGACAAACCAGTTCCTCGAGGCGCAGGTCGAGGAGGCGCGGCGCCAGCTGATCGAGCAGGAACGGAAGCTTCAGGACTACAAGCTGAAGTTTTCGGGTCAGCTGCCGACCCAACTCGAGGCGAACCTGCAGGCGCAGGCCAACGCGCAGATGCAGATTCGCCAGATCACCGACTCGCTGAGCCAGGAGACGACGCGGCGAATGCTGCTCGACAGCCAGGCGCGGGAGCTCGAGGCGGGCGCGCCGCCGGGCGGGGCGCCGCTCGGGACGCCGGCGCTGTCGGCGGGCGGCGAATCCGTGCAGGGTGGCACGAGCGTTCAGCAGTTGGAGTTCGCGAAGGCGCAGCTCGCGCTGCTGCAGAAGCACTACACCGACGCCCAGCCGGACGTGAAACGCCTGAAGGGCATCGTCGCGGATCTTCAGGCCAAGGTGGACGCGGAAGCGCTGCAGCGACCCGTGTCCGCCGACCCGGTGCCGGTGTCGTCGGTTGAAGTGGCCCGCCAGCGGCGGCTCAAGGAAACGAAGGAACAGATCACCGCGATCGATCAGCAGATGGCCAGCGAGCAGGCGGACGTCAAACGGCTGCGTGCCATCAACGACGACCTGCAGCGGCGCATCGATGCCGTCCCGGCGCGTGAGTCGGACATGGCCGACCTGATGCGCGACTACCAGACGATGACGCAGAACTACAACAGCCTGCTGTCGAAGCGCGAGGACTCGAAGCTCGCGGCCAACCTGCAGAACCGCCAGTTTGGCGAGCAGTTCAAGATCATCGACTTCGCGCGAATCCCCGAGAAGCCCAACAGCCCCAACCGGCCGATGATCAACCTGGGCGGCATGGCGGCGGGTTTCGGGGTGGGCCTCGCGCTGGTGGCGCTGCTCGAGTACCGCGACCGCAGCTTCAAGACGGATGACGAGGTCATCAGCCTGCTCGCGCTGCCGGTCCTCGCGGTCGTGCCGCTGATGCAGTCGAACGACGAGCGCCGGCGCGCGCGTCGCCGCCGCCTCTATCTGGGCCTGGGGCTCGGCAGCACGGTCGTCGGCTGCCTGGCGGTCCTGATCTACACGTTCGTGCGGTGAGGGCGCGATGTACCGAGGCATTCTTCGATTTCACTCGCCGGCCGTTCGATCTCACGCCGAACCCGAAGTTCCTGGTGCTGACCGACTCGCACCGGGAGGCGCTGAGCAACCTCGAGTACGGCATCGCGAGCAACAAGGGCATCACCCTGCTGCTCGGCGAGGCCGGCTCGGGGAAGACGACGATCATCCGGGCGGCGCTCGAGCGGCAGCCGCAGCGCGTGCACTGCGTGCACCTGCACAACCCGATGCTGAGCCGCACCGAGTTCGTGCAGATGCTGGCCGCCCGGTTCGGGCTGTCGGAGGAAGCGAAGCACTCGAAGACGAGCATGCTGCTCGAGCTCGAGTCGCTGCTCAAGGCGCGTCGCGAGGCGAACGAGTCCACGGTGCTGGTGATCGACGAGGCGCAGAGCCTGCCGTTCGACCTGCTCGAGGAGATTCGCCTGCTCGCGAACATCGAGACGGACGACGAGAAGCTCGTCACCGTGATCATCGCGGGGCAGCCGGAAATCGTGACGCACCTGAACGATCAGTCGCTGCGCCAGTTGAAGCAGCGCATCGCCCTGCGGTGCGAGATCCGGCCGCTGTCGCTGCAGGAGACGGCCGTCTACATCGCCGGGCGCATTCGCGCGGCGGGCGGCGTGGACGCGCGCGTGTTCACGCGCGAGGCCGTCGAGCTGATCTACGAGCGATCGCGCGGGATTCCGCGCACGATCAGCGTCATCGCCGACAACGCGCTGCTGGGCGGATTCGCGGCCGGGCTGCGGCCCGTCAACAGCCAGATCGTGCGCGACGTCTGCCGTGACTTCGACATCCGCGGGCCGTACGAAGGCGGCGGCGTCACGGCCGGCAACGGCCACGTCGTGGACAGCAGCCGCCGGCTGCTCGACGTGGCGCCGCGGCCGCTGTCCGACGAGCCGATCGCGCGGCCGATCAAGAGCGAGCTGTTTGCTGGATTTGTGCCGAAGCGGAAGCGCTTTTCCTTCTTTGGCAACTGAGGAGCGTCCGACATGGGTAGGGTAGACGAAGCAATGCGCCGGGCCGCCGAGGCCGCCCAGGCGGGCCGCCCGGCGGCGGATCGGCCGGTCGCAGGACCACTCGCGTCCGAGGCCGGGCCGCTGGCGGCCGACGTGTTTCCCGGGGAGCGCCATGCGGCGCCGGCCGGCGAGCCCGCCGTCGATGCGTTCGCGTCGCTGACGCAGACACCGAGCGTCGCCGTGGACGACGCGGTTGAGGACATCGCCTCCGTGCCACTCAATGCCGGGTCGTCGCTGCCGAACGGGCTGGCCGATCACATCGACAGCAGCCTGCGCGAGAAGGTCGTCGTGGACGAGAACATGATGCCGGCCTCGCGCGAGCAGTATCGGCGCCTCGCGGCGGCGCTGCACCACGCCCAGGCGGCCACCGGCGTCAAGGTCGTCATGATCGCGAGCGCGGTCGCCGACGAGGGCAAGACGCTCACGGCGGCCAACCTGGCGCTGACGCTGAGCGAGTCGTACCGCCGGAACGTCCTGCTCATCGACGCCGACCTGCGCCGCCCGTCGATCCACACCATCTTCAAGGTCCGTGGCTCGCCCGGCCTCAATGAAGGGCTGACGGCCGCCGACGAGCCCAAGCTGCCGCTCCACGACGTCTCGCCGCGGCTGACCGTGCTGCCCGCCGGAATGCCGAACTCCGACCCGATGGCCGGCCTGACGTCCCGGCGCATGCAGGGGCTGATCGACGAAGCGCGCGAGACCTTTGCGTGGGTCATCATCGACACGCCGCCGGTCGGGCTGCTGACCGACGCCAACCTGCTCGCGTCGATGGTGGACGGCGCCGTGCTCGTCGTGAAGGCCGGCTCGACGCCTTACGACCTGGTGAAGCGCGCGGTGGACACGATCGGGCCGTCCAAGGTGCTGGGCGTCGTGCTCAATCGCGCGGAGCCCGAGCTCGGCCGCTCGTACCAGTACAGCGACTACTACCACCGCGTGCCCGCGGCAGGTTCAGGCGGGACTCGATGATTCGCGGTCTGACGGCCCGCCAGGTCCTGCTCGTCATCTTCGAGACGATGCTCATCGTCCTCGCGGTGGCGGTGTCGGCGTTCGGGTACCTGGGTCTGGCCGCCGGATGGGATGTCCTCGCGAAGAACGGGGGCCCCTACAAGATCCTGCTGCTTGCCGTCATCACGCAGACGTGTCTGTACTTCTCCGATCTCTACGACTTCCGGGTCGTGAGCGATCGGCGCGAGCTGTTCGTCCGCCTGCTCCAGGCGCTCGGCACCGCGTCGTTCGTGCTGGCCGTGGTCTACTTCTTCTCGCCCGACCTGGCGGTCGGCCGCGGGATCTTCGTCCTCTCGGCGCTCCTCATCATCTCGCTCATGGCGTCGTGGCGGCTTGCTGTTCGCCTGGCTCGACCAGCGGATCGCGCCGCGCGAGCGGCTGCTGCTGGTGGGCACCAACGACGCCGCCGTCGCGCTGGCGCGCGAGCTGCACGAACGCCGCCAGGAATTGGGCGTCAGCATCGTCGGCTTCGTCGATCCGGATCCGGCGAAGGTCGGGCAGCCGGTCATCAATCCCGGCGTGATCGGCACGCTCGACGACATTCCGGCCATCGTCCGCAGCCGCGAACGTCGACCGCGTCGTCGTGAGCCTCGCCGACGCGCGCGGCAAGCTGCCGATGAACAAGCTGCTCGAGATGAAGCTCGGCGAGGGCGTCTCGTTCGACCACCTCGCGTCGGTGTACGAGGAGTACACGGGCAAGATCGCGGTCGAGAATCTGCGGCCAAGCTGGCTGATCTTCTCCGAAGGCTTCCGCAAGTCGCGCTGGCTCGAGTACGCCAAGCGCACGATGGACGTGGTCTGCGGCTCGATCCTGCTCGCGCTGCTGAGTCCGGTGATGCTGCTCGTCGCCGGGCTCGTCAAGCTCACGTCGCCCGGGGCCGGCGCTCTACCACCAGCAGCGCGTCGGTCGCAACGGGCGCACGTTCTTCGTGCACAAGTTCCGATCGATGCGCACGGACGCCGAGGCGGCCACGGGCGCGGTGTGGGCGCGCGCGAACGACACCCGCGTGACGCCGATCGGCCGGTTCCTGCGCCGCGCCCGGCTCGACGAGCTGCCGCAGCTCTGGAACGTGCTCAAGGGCGACATGAGCCTGGTCGGCCCGCGGCCGGAGCGGCCCGAGTTCGTCGCCGAGCTGACCGAGAAGATCCCGTTCTACGGGCTCCGTCACGTCGTGCGGCCCGGGCTGACCGGGTGGGCGCAGGTGCGGTACACGTACGGCGCGAGCGTCGAAGACGCGCTCGAAAAGCTCCAGTACGACCTCTTCTACATCAAGCACCTGAGCCTGTCGTTCGACCTCTTCGTCATGTTCTCGACGCTCAAGACCGTGATTCTCCGCCGGGGGGCCCAGTGACCTCCACGCGATCGCCGATCGGACCGGCGGCCGGCCCGTCGCGGGACGCCCGCGTGATCAACGCGATGACCGTGGACGTCGAGGACTACTTCCAGGTCAGCGCCTTCGACCGTGTCGTGGCCGCGGAGCCGGTGGGATGAATTCCCCAGCCGGGTGGTCGCGAACACCGAGCGGCTGCTCGGCGTGCTCGCCGAGCACGAGGTCCGGGGCACGTTCTTCGTTCTCGGGTGGGTCGCGGAGCGGCACCCGGCGCTGGTGCAGCTCATCGCCGACCTCGGCCACGAGGTCGCGTCGCACGGCTACGGCCATCGACTCGTCTACGAGCAGACGCCGCGGGCGTTCCGCGAGGACGTGCGCCGCGCCAAGGACCTGCTCGAGAGCCGATCCGGTCAGCCCGTCGAGGGCTACCGCGCGCCCAGCTTTTCGATTACCGGCGCCTCGCTCTGGGCGCTCGACATCCTGATCGAGGAGGGTTACCGGTACGACGCCAGCATCTATCCGATCCGGCACGATCGGTACGGCATTCCGGCGTCGCCGCGGCATCCCTACGTGCTGCCTCGCCCGAACGGGAAGATCGTCGAAGTGCCCGGGTCGACGGCACGGCTCGCCGGCATGAACGTGCCGATCGGCGGCGGCGGCTACTTCCGGCTCCTCCCGTACGCGTGGACGCGCTGGGGCATCCACCAGGTGAACGCGCGCGAGGGGCGCCCGGCCGTGTTCTATCTGCACCCCTGGGAAATCGATCCCGATCAGCCGCGGCTGCCGGCGAGCTGGCTCAGCCGCTTCCGTCACTATCGGAATCTGGACCGGACCGAGGCGCGCCTGCGCCGGCTGCTCGCGGATTTTCGTTTCGCGCCGCTTCGGCACGTGCTCGCCGAAGCGGAGCTTGACGCGCCTGCGGCCGAAGTGCTGTCGCAGGCGGGGTAGGGCGGGCCGGTCATGACGTCCTCTGCTGTCGCCGTGCCGACGAATCGTGTGTCCCCGGATTTCTTCCAGCCGGTGCACGTCCCCGCCGATACGCCGCCCCGCCTGTTCATTGTCGTGGACACGGAGGAGGAGTTCGACTGGGCGGCGCCGTTTTCGCGCGCGAACGTGAGCGTGACGGCGATCGACGAGATCGGCCGGCTGCAGGACGTGCTGCGCCCGTACCGCGTGAAACCGACGTACGTGATCGACTACCCGGTGGCGACGACGCCGGAGTCGGCGCGGCGGCTGGCGCGATTTGCGGGGAAGGACGAGTGCCAGATAGGCGCCCATCTCCATCCCTGGGTGAATCCGCCGGCCACCGAGCCGCTCGGCACGGTCACGAGCTACGCGTGCAACCTCGGCGCCGACCTCGAGCGCGCGAAGATCGCAGCGCTCCGCGATGCGATCGCCGCGAATCTCGGCGTCGCGCCGCGCGTCTACAAGGCCGGCCGCTACGGTTTTGGCCGCACGACGGCCGCGACGCTCGAGGCGCTGGGCTTCGACGTGGACGTCAGCGTCAACCCCCACATGAACTACGAAGCCGACGGCGGGCCGTCGTTCGAGGGGTTTCAGCCGGTGCCGGGCTGGTTCGGCGAGCGGCGGCGGTTGCTCGAGCTGCCGTGCACGACGGCGTTCGTCGGCGCGGCGCGCCGGCTAGGCTCGAGCCTGCATCGCGCGGCGTCGGCGCCGTTTCTGCAGCGCTTCAAGGCGGTCGGCGTCCTCGCGCGCACGGGGACGCTCAACAAGATCATGCTGTCGCCCGAGGGCAGCACGTACGACGAGATGGTCGCGGTGACCGAGAGCCTGGTGGAGGACGGCGTGCGCACGCTGTCGTTGACGTTCCACAGCCCGAGCCTCAAGCCCGGCTGCACGCGCTACGTGCGGTCGGCCGCCGAGCGCGACGCGTTTCTCAAGACCATCGATCGGTACTGTAATTACTTCTTCACGACGGTGCGCGGCGTGGCCACTACGCCCGCGGATTTGTACGATGAATTGACGGCGGAAGAGAAGGCCGCCGGCCGGATTGAGCGCGGGTCTGGCCCCGTTCGGCGCAAGCCGGGGCCTGACCCGTTGGCTCGCTCGAAGCAGGACTTAGATTAAAGGGATCACACTCTATGAAAGTACCTCGGCATTTCCCCCCTCGACAAGGACTCGACCGTGACGGTGGTCGAGGACGGGGTGATCAGGTACGCGGCGGCGGAGGAGCGATTCACGCGCGTGAAGCTCCAGAGCGGGTTTCCGTGGCGGGCGCTCGAGAACGCGCTCGAGGTCACGGGATCGACGATGGCGGAGTTCGACCGCGTCGTCTACCCGTTTCTGACGTTCGACCAGGAGACGCAGCTCTTCGAGAAGAACCTGGCGCACGAGCGTGACTTCCTGGACGAGACGGAGGCGAACGCGACGCAGGAGGAGCTGCGCGAGGCGAAGTCGCGCGTGCCCTCGTCGCGCCCGCCCGTGCCGGGCCTGGCCGATCCCAACGAGCGCTACGAGAAGGGGATGCTGAAGACGCTGGCGTACCGCGTCCTCGCGAGCGAGGGCGTCGTCTCGCGCAACGTCGCGAAGCGCGGCTCCGAGCGGTGGGGCCGGGAGGCGACGAAGTTTCACTTTCAGTGGCAGCAGGAGCTCGAGGCGGCGCTTGCCGAGCTGGGGGTGACCGGCAAGCTGAAGCGCGTGGAGCACCACTTGAGCCACGCGGCCAACGCGTATTACAAGAGCGGTTTCGACGAGGCGCTCGTCGTGACCCTCGATGGGTACGGTTCCGGGCTGTCCGGCAGCATCAACGCCGGTCGCGGCGGCAAGATCCAGCGCCTGCACGGTCAGGAATATCCGCATTCGCTCGGCACGTTCTACGAGTCGGTCACGTCGGCGCTCGGGTTCACGCCGAGCCGTCACGAGGGCAAGATCGTCGGCCTTGCCGCGTACGGCGATCCCAACGTGCTCGGCGACCTGCTGCGGCGCCGCTTCGTCCAGAACAACGGCGGCTTCCGCATCGTCGAGACGAACAACGTCTATTTCGCCCGGCTGCTCGCGACGCATTTCCCGAAGATCGACGTCGCCGCGGCCTACCAGCGGGTGCTGGAGGAGGTCGCGGCGGCGTACGTCGCGCAGTATCTGAAGAAGACCGGGCTCAGGAACCTGGTGCTGTCGGGCGGCGTCGTCGCCAACGTGAAGCTGAATCAGCGGCTGCGCGAGATCGAAGGCGTCGAGGGCATCTTCATCCACCCGAACATGGGCGACGGCGGCTGCGGCACGGGCGCGGCGCTGCTCGAGTTCGCGGGCTCGCCGGAGACGAAGACGCGCCTGCACGACGTGTATCTCGGGCCGGAATTCTCGGGCGCGGAGATTGCCGAGGCGCTCAACACGGCGCACCTGCCGTTTACCGAGTACAAGCCGATCGAGCCGAAGATCGCGATGCTGCTCGCCGCGGGCAAGGTCGTCGCGCGCTTCGACGGCCGCATGGAGTACGGCCCGCGCGCGCTCGGCCATCGCTCGATTCTGTATCACGCGAAGGAGCCGGCCGTGAACCAGTGGCTGAACCAGCGGCTCGGCCGCACGGAGTTCATGCCGTTCGCGCCGGCCACGCTCTACGAGCATCGCGACGCGTGCTATCTGCACACGAAGGGCGCGGAGTACGCGGCCGAGTTCATGACGCTCACGTTCGACTGCACCGAGGCGATGAAGCGCGACTGTCCCGCGGCCGTCCATGTCGACGGCACCGCGCGGCCGCAGCTCGTGGCTGCCGAAGGCAGCCCGGGGTTTCATCGCATCCTGACGGAGTACTACCGGCTCACCGGCATTCCGTCGGTCATCAATACCAGCTTCAACATGCACGAGGAGCCGATCGTCTGCACGCCCGACGACGCGATCCGCGCGTTCCTGCAGGGAAATCTCGACTACCTGGCGATCGGGAATTTTCTCGTCGAGCATCCGTCGGGAAGAGCATGAACCACGTAGGGCACGTAGGCTGGCCGCGTCGCAGTCGCAGCAGGCACTGGCCGAGCCGCCAGATGTGCGCCATCGATCTGACCGCCCGGCCTTGCCGGGCTCGATTGGTCGCGACCGCCAAGAGACAAGAGCGCCTCACCGCATCTGAACGCGCTCTTGTCTCTTGGCGGTCGCGACCAATCGACGGGGCCGCCGTTGGCGGCCGTCAGAATCGATGGCGACGCGGCCAGCCTACGTGAGCTACGTGGTGAGCCTGAGGATTGCATCACACCGTCATGAACATCCTCGGGATTTCCGGACGCTATCGCGACGCCGCCGCGGCCCTGGCCGTGGACGGCCGCATTGTCGCCGCGGCGTCCGAAGACAGCTTCACGCGCGTGCCGGGCATCGGCTACACGCAGACGGGCGGATTTCCGGCCGCGGCGGTGGATGCGTGCCTGCGCTCCGCCGGCCTGGACGCCACCCAGCTCGACGAGGTCTCCATCGTCGAAGCCGAAGGGGCGGGGCGGGAGGACGACGGCGCGGTCGCGCGGCAGGCGATGGGGAAGCTGCCGGTTCGGCCGATCGAAGCCGTGCGTGCCGATGCGGTGCAGGCCGCGGCGACGTCGCCCGGCGCCCGCGCGATCGTCGTGTGCGGGACCGAGCCGGGATCGATGGCGTCGTTCGAGCGCGAGGCTCACGTCCTGCGCGCGCAGCGGCCGCTGCCGGGCGGCGATCGGATGATCGATGCGGCGCGCGTGGTCGCGGCGACGCTCGGCATCCGCAACGGCGATTCCTATAGTGGGATCGACCGGCTGAGCCTGGGCGGCGAGCCCGAATTCGACGCCGAGTTGATGGAGGCGCTGCGCTGGAGCGGCGACGCCGGCGTGCACTTCGACCGCGACCGCCTGACGCAGCTGCTCGACGCGATCGGCGGCCGTCAGCCCGGCGCATTGCGCGACGCGGGATCGCTCAACGTGCGCGTGCAGAACGCGCGGAAGGCGCTGGCGGCGAGTTTCGCGGTCCGAATGGCCTCGGTGCTGCACGACGGCGCGCGCGCCATCACGGCCGGCTCGGATCTCGGGGACGTCGCCTTCGGCGGCGCGATGTTCGCCAACGCGAGGCTGCGCGCCGAGTTGCGGCGCATGGCCGGTCACGACCTGACGTTCGCCGCGGTGCCGGAGCGCGCGGGGCGCGCGCTTGGCGCGGCGCTGTCTGAATCGGCCGACGCTGTCGATCAGCTGCCGGGTCTGGCGCTTGGTCCGTCGTTCTCCGATCACGACATCAAGCGCACGCTCGACAACTGCCGGCTCGACTACGTCTACGAGCCAGACTGGGCGCGCCTCTTCGCGCGGCTGTCGAAGATGCTGGCGCAGGGAAAAGTCGTCGGCTGGTTTCAGGGCGCGATGGGCTTCGGCCCGCGCGCCATGGGCACGCGCAGTATCTTGTGCGACCCGTCCAGCCGATACGCCCGGCAGAACATGAACGAATACCTCCGGCAGGTTCCGCTCGACGAGACGCTGCCGGTGATCTTCGCGCCCTCGGCGCTGTCGAAGGTGACCGGCCGGCCGGCGCCGGCGACGCGCGTCTTCGACGCCGCGGTGCCGGCCGAGTGGCGCGATCGGATGACGGCGGCCCTCGATTGGCGTCACGAAGTCCGCGTGCACGTCGCGGACGCGGATCGCTCCAAGGAGCTGCGCGATCTGCTCGAGACGCACTACGATCGCACGGGCGTTCCGGCACTGATCGAGGTCAACCTCAGCGGACCTGGCGAGCCGGTCGCGTGCACGCCGCGCGATGCCGTGCGCACCGTGTACTCGTCGGCGATCGACACACTGGTGCTCGGACGCTTCGTCCTGATGAAGGACTACTGGCTGCTGAGGAACAATGCGGAGTGAAGAGCGGGCACTGGGCGCTGGGCACTGGGCACTGGAGGAGGCCGGTGCGCCGTCGGCGCGCGGGTCCTCGATTGCCTCGAGACCTGGCGTGGGTGTCGCAACGGACGCAGACCGTGCGTCGTGGGACGCGTATGTGGCCACTCGCGCGGACGCGACGGGATATCACGAGTGGGCGTGGCGCGGCGTCCTGGCCGGCACGTTCGGGCACCGCGCGGTGTACTTCATCGCGGCCGACGAGCACGGCGTGCGCGGGGTCCTTCCGATCGTCGAAATCCGCAGCTTCCTCTTCGGCCGGACGATGACGTCGCTGCCGTTCGTGAACTACGGCGGTGTGCTCGCCGACGATGACACGACGGCGCGCGCGCTCGTGGACGCGGCCGCCGCCGAAGCGCGGGCGCGGGGCAGCCGGCACGTCGAGCTGCGCCACTTCGATCGCCGCTTTCAAGATCTTCCGTACAAGCACCACAAGGTGACCATGCGCCTGGCGCTGCAGGCCGGCATGTTCGAGAAGCTGCACCGCAAGGTGCGCAATCAGGTGCGCAAGGCCGAGAAGTCGTCGCTGACCGTCGAGCGCGGCGGTCTCGAGCTGGTTGGCGACTTCTACACCGTGTTCACCCGCAACATGCGCGACCTCGGCACGCCGGTCTACCCGCAGCGGCTGTTCGAGGCTGTCCTGCGGGCCTTTCCGGACCGTGCGCGAATCATCGTCGTGCGCCTCCAGGGCGCGCCCGTTGCCGCGGGTCTGACGTTCCGCACGCGTGCGGTCATCGAAGTGCCGTGGGCGTCCTCGATTCGGGACTACAACAACCTGTGCCCGAATCATCTGCTGTACTGGCACGCGATCGACACCGCGGTTGCGGAGGGCGTGTCCACCTTCGACTTCGGGCGGTCGACGCCGGAAGAGGGCACGTACAAGTTCAAGGAACAATGGGGCGCCGGGCCCGTGCCGCTGCATTGGGAGTACCTGCCTGATGGACGGCGGTGCGGTCCCGGACCAGACGCCGAAGAATCCGAAGTTCCGTCTGGCCGTCGAGACGTGGAAGCGCCTGCCGCTGTGGGTGGCGAATGCCGTCGGGCCGCGAATC
>CAWADF010000001.1:0-11724 GCA_963780855.1 uncultured Acidobacteriota bacterium | reverse complement strand
GGATTGTACTCGAATCCGGCAACATCGCTCGTGGTCACGACGCCAGCCAGGTCGTCGGGAGCCGGCATCGAGAGGATGGGAATGTCCCCGGTCTTAACTCGATAGAAATGTCCCCTTCGAGCTGGCCAGCGGCGCTACGCTGGCTGGTGCTGCGCGCCGGCACGTAGAACTCTGGCGCCGGAGCGCTGGAAGGATCGCGTCGCGTAGCGGGCCACGTCGGCGAGCAAGGGCCTGAGCCTGCCGAGGGTGCGACGGACGCTTCCAAAGGTCGGCAGCGCACGCCATACCGTGATGCCGGCAGGACCCGAAACCGGGCTCGTGCGCTGGTCCTGTTATTGCCAGTCGGGAGGCGGGGTCATGAGTTCGCAGGCACCACGGCCGCCGGCGTCGAGGTCGCCGCGGAGCGGACGGCGGTTCTGTGTACCTCCTTCTTCTTCGTCTCATGCGCCGCGTCAGCGACCTGCGGCGGCGCAGCCGCAAGCACCTATCCCTCGCCGGTGAAGTGCGGCGTCACCGTCGCGCCATCAGCCAGTCAGGTCGCCGGAAGTGGCGGCACGGGCTCGGTGACTGTGGCTGCGGAGCCCGAGTGCGCATGGACGGCGTCCACGCAATCGAGCTGGATCACGAACCTTGCGCCCGCATCCGGACAAGGGAACGGTGAGGTGAAGTTTCAGGTCCAGGCCAACCCGGGCCACGCGTCTCGCCAGGGCGACCTGGCGATTAACGACCAGCGAGTTCCGGTGGAGCAGGATGGGACGCCGTGCCACTACGACATCTCGCCGCGAACCCAGTCCATGGGCGCGGACGGAGGTGCCGGTCAGGTGAATGTCACGACCGCGAGCGACTGTGCCTGGACGGCCGCCGCCGCCGCGTCCTGGGTGACCATCACGACCGGCCAAGCGGGGACCGGCGCGGGTCGCGTGGTGTTCACGGTTCAATCGAACACGAGCGGAGAACGAAGCGGCGTGGTGACAATCGCGGGCCTCGCCTTCGCGCTGTCGCAAGCCGCTCCGTCGGGGCCGCCACCTGCGACGCCGACGCCCTCGCCGACAATCTCCCCGACGCCGACCGTGACACCAACGCCGGCGCCAACGGTGTCCCCGATACCGACGCCCACGCCCACGGCGACACCCACGCCGACGCCGACCGTGTCGCCGACCCCGACACCAACGCCCACCCCCACGGGCACGCCGACGCCGACTCCGACACCGACGAGCACCCCGACGCCGTCCCCATGTGCTCCCTCAATCGACTCCACGTCGCAGTCGATCGGCGCGGCGGGTGGCGCGGGCACACCCATCACGGTGACGGCGGGTGCCGGCTGTGCATGGACGGCCTCCAGCACGGTCCAGTGGACAACCATCACCTCTGGAGCAGCCGGCAGCGGCAACGGCACCGTCACCTTCTTCGTCGCCGCCAACGACGGTCCAGCGCGTTCTGGAACGCTCACGATCGCGGGCAGCACGTTCACCGTCTCGCAGGCGACCGGGTGCTTCTTCTCCATCGATCCGACGTCACACACGTTCCACGCGCATGGCGGCAACTTTGACATCGCCGTGACCGCGACCGCGGGCTGCGCCTGGACAGCGACGACGACTGCGGCCTGGATCACGATCACGAATGGCGCAAGCGGGAGCGGTGATGGCACCGTGCGAATCGCGGTCGCAAACGCGTCCAACAAGGAGATGCCGCGCACGGATGTCGTGATTATTGCTGGCCAGACGTTCACGGTGCAGCAGAAGAAGTGAGTGCATGATGTTCCTGTCGCCACGTGGCTCACGCATCGCGTGGCTCGCGGGCGCGCTCCTGACGATCGCGGGACCCGCGGCCGCGCAGCAGCGAATCAGCGACGCCTTGTCGTTCCTGTTGACGAATCGATCGGTCGTGACCGACGACTTCGCACGCGACGAGCAAGCGGCGCTGTCGACCCGCGGCACGATCATCCGATTTCTGCAGACGGAGCTGGCGACGCTGCCGGTGAGCTCGCCCGCCGGCGGATTCACGTATCGACTCAATCCGGCCCTCGGCATGGACGTCCGATCCAGTGAGAGTTTCGGGCCGTTCTTCATTCAGCGGTCTCTCACCGGAGGCAAAGGAGAGGTGGCCTTCGCCGTCAACTTCCGGCGGGCGGCGTTCGATCAGATCGACGGTCGCTCGCTGACGACTGGCACGCTCGTCGCCACGGCGAGCCTGCTGCACGGTGAGGCGCAGCCGTTCGACGTCGAGACGCTGAGCTTGCACCTCGAGACAGAGACGCTGACGGCCGCCGCCACCTACGGCGTCACGGATCGATTGGATATCAGCGCCGCCGTGCCGATCGTCTCGGTGAAGCTGCAAGGCGCGCGCGTCGACACGTATCGCGGTCGGTCGGTGCTGCAAGCGACTGCGGACGCGTCGGCCACCGGGATCGGGGACGTCCTGCTGCTCGCAAAGTACAATGTCTTGCGCCGCGGCGGCAGCGGTGTGGCCATTGGCGGCGCCGTGTCGCTGCCCACCGGTGACGAGCAGAACCTCCTCGGGGCCGGCCAACTCTCGATTCTTCCGCGAGTCATTGGATCTCTGGAGCAGGGCCGCATGGCCGTCCATGGTGAGGCTGGCGTCGTGCTGACCGGGCCGTCCCGCTACCTCGACTACGGCAGCGCCGTCACCTTCGTCCCCGGACCGCGATGCACGGTCGCAGTGGAGCTCATCGGACAGCGATTCAGCTCGGGCGGCCGTCTGACCGACGTCGTGGAGCCGAATCCGCAGCTGATCGGCGTCGACACGATCCGGCTGGTCGGCACCGAGCAGGCGACGACACGGCTGCTGATGGCCGCTGGCGTGCGCTGGAACGTGTCCGGCCGGTGGCTGGTCAGCGTCAACGGAATGCGGTCGATCACGTCCGTGGGACTGACCGCCTCATGGATTCCGACGGTGACGTTGGATTACTCGTTCGGCCAGTAGCAGAGTCATGAAGGAGCGGCCGTCACACACGTTTGGATCGGCGTCGGCTGGCGAGAATCACGCCCCGCTCGACGAACGGATCGATCTGCCGGGCGGCTGGCTCAGCGACAGGTCCGTTCCGATCGCGCCGCATCCGGTCGAGCCCGATGCGCTCGCGAACTTCCCGTCCGAGTTCCAGCGTCCGCCCGCCGTCTTGGACCTGCCCATCAGACTTCCCGTCGTCAGTCCGGTCGTCGAGCCAAGCGAGGTCGATCGGCAGCGGGTGTTCCCGCCTCCCCAGCGTGTGCACGTTCCGATAAAGCGTCTGACAGCCGCCGCAGGTGTCGTTCTTGGAGTGCTTACGCTTGGAACCCTCGGCGCGACGATCGTTGTCGTCAGCATGCTGCGCCCGGACAGTCCGCCCCCAGCCAGGGGACCGCTGTCCCAGGAATCGATAAGTGATCCCGTCGATCCGCTCGCCACCGCACCCACGCCGATCGCCCTGGTTGCTCGTCCTGCCGCGCCTGCGCCAACCCCTGAATCGCCGGCGCGACGGGACGTCCCGGTCGCGCCGCGTTCGGCAGGCGTGACTCGGACGACTCCCTCCAAGGCCGCGGCGGTCGCGCCTCCACCATCCGCGGCGATACCGGCGCCCGAACGTGTCGCGACGCCGACTCCGGTCATCACACGCGCGCCGACCGTGAAGTCCACTCCAACGGCAAGGCCGACGCCGACCGTGACGCCCACGCCGATCGTGACGCCCACGCCGGCGGCGACGCCCGCAGCGCCGCCGCCCGAGACGTCGGCTCGCGTCGCCAGAACGGCGTCGGTCCAGATGGTGCTCGATCGCTATCGCAATGCCTTCGATTCACTCGATGCGACGGCGGTCAAAGGATTCTGGCCCGACGTCGATGTCCGGGCCCTCAAACGCGCGTTCGCTCAGCTCGACTCGCAGCGCTTCCAGTTCGATCACTGCGACATCGAGCTGGCCGGCGCGCGTGCGTTCGCGTCCTGCCGCGGCTACGCGAGGTACGTCAAGAGAGTCGGTGCCCGCGAGATGCGAGTGGAATCTCGGAAGTGGACGTTCACGCTCGGCGAGGTCAAGAATGGCTGGGTGATTCTCAGCGTTGATGCCCGTCCGGGCCAGTAACTTCGCCTCAGGGTCGCCCAGCCCCGGATTTTGGTGCGATGTAGCTCTTGCGCGCGCGCGGCTCGAGACCGTGCGCCGACACACGAACCGCGATCTTGTGCGTCTTGCCGTCCCGCTTCGGCGGCTCGTAGCCGAGCAGGTACTGGCTGTGCAGTTCCCGGACGATCTCCCCGAACGCCGCACCCAAATCATCGCGCAGTGTGACCTCGGCGTAGCCCCCGCCCGTTTCCTCGGCGGTCCGCGCGAGGCCCGGATCCGGCAGGTCCGCGGTGAGCAGCGCTCCGAGGCCCGCGGGTCCGAGGCCGGCGCGCGGCGGCATCACATTCCGGCTGCGAAGGCCCACGGCGTAAATCATCACGTCCTTCGCACGCGCGCGGTCGATGACCTCGCCCTGGCTCACCACGTGGCGGCTGAACGTTGCATCGGCGTCCTTGCCGTCGCTCAACACCAGCACCACACGGCGGCGATCGCTCTTGGCGTCGAACGTGTTCATGGCCGTGTCGATCGCGCGCCACAGCGGGGTCGGGGCGTTCGCGGGGATCTCGTGGGGCAGTGCGGCCTCGAGCGCGTCGACGTCGCGCGTGAATTCCGGGCTGATGACGATGTCCTGGCCGAACGTGCCGAGCCGCGCGACGTCCTCAGCGCCCAGGTCGGCAAAGAGCTCCGCCGACGAGCTGCGGAGCAGCGTCAGGTTGCCGGCCATGCTGCCAGAGACGTCGAGCAGGACGATGACCTGAATTGGTTGGGGCGAGTTGTCGAAGACGTCGATCGGCTGCGGCTTGCCGTCGTCGCGCACCTCGAACTGGTCTTTCGTCAAGGTGCTGACGAGCCGGCCGTCCCGATCGGTGACGGTGACGAATACGCGAACGGTGTCGGTGGTGCCGCGAAACCGCTGCTGCTGTTGCACAGCGCCGAGGGTCAATCCGGCGGCGGCCACAGAGAGGGTCACACACGCGAGGAGACGTGTCACGCTTGTCCTTCTCGATCCAGCGGCGCTACCCTCCTTCTTATCACATGCCGTGGCGAGGAAAGGAAAACGGCGGGGCCTCCGTGGAGGCCCCGCCGTGCGATCTTGCCCGCGTGTCAGCCTAGCGCTTGAACCGACGGAGGCCGCGGGTCGCCGCGAGCAGGCCCGATCCCAGCAGAACCAGGGAGGCCGGCTCGGGAACCGTGGTGTGCGGGATCGGCGTGCAGTCGATGCACACAATACCAGGACCGGGCGCGCCCACGGGCCCGGTCTTCCCAGTCACGGATGACAGGATGTCCGCGCCGAAGTACACCGCTTCTCCGCCGTGGCCGGTAGTGTTATGGGTCAGCTCCGCGAAAGAGTCAATCGTCAGACCCGTTGCATGCACGGTGAAGACGAGTGGACCGGCAACGCCATTCCCGCCGCCCTGCGCGATGACGGATACGCCGTAATCGAACTTCTTGAACCCGTCGAAGTCGATGTTCCCAGCCGTCGTGCTGTTCAACGTGAACGTTGCCGGAAGGCCCGTCACGGAAATCGTCGGGTTGCCAACAAGGTTCCAGGCGAACGAGGCGGCGATCCCGTTACCGGTGTTCACGAACGTGTCCGTGGAGGGGATCAGGCTGGCCGTCACTTGCACGGCTCCCGAGCCGACGTCTTCAAGGACCACCTGACCGATCGGCGTCGGACCGCAGCCGCCCGTGCAGTGGTCAATCATGAACTGATAGGTAACCGTCGATGCTGCGGCCGGGGTTCCAATGGCCATCACTGTCGCGACCAAAAATCCGCCGAGCACAAGTCCAAGTCTTCGCATTCAGCTACACCTCAAAGGACCCCGAAACTGGGGAACTCGTGAACTCAAGATGCCAAAGGCGTGCCGCCTGCGGAACGCAACTCGTCGAGGGCGGTTCTTTCGTTGTTTTGGCAGCAAAATCACCGGATCTGACCGAAAGGCCGCGAGCGGTGCCAACAAAGAATTCTGCCGGAGAGGGGACTAATGTCTGGACTCGCCCCCTTCGTATCGGCGCGCCACCATTGCCACGCCGCTCGAAGTGGCACTCGCGGATAGTATTGGCGAACCGCTGCGCTAGCCTGGCGGCGGCTTGCCAGGAGGATCGCCATGCCTCGCCTCACCTCCATCGTTGTTCTGGTCCTGGTCCTCGCCCCTTCGCTGGCCGTCGCGCAGGAGACGCCGACCGAGCGCGACGCGGCCAAGGACGTGCTCCAGAAGCTCGATGCGCTCGAGCAGTCGCTCGACGTCCCGGCGCTGGTGACGAAGCTGACCGCGCCGAACGCCGCGCGCGACGAGGTCGTCGCCCGCGCGAAGGCGCTGATGGACTCGGAGCTGCTGGCGCTGGGCGACGACATCACGAAGCACCCGGAGATCGGCTTCAAAGAGCAGCGAGTCGAGTCAAGAAGCTTGATCGCGTGGCTGACTGCGCCATGGATTCAAGACGGAGACGGCCGTGGCGGGCTCGAGACGGCGTTCGTCTCGGACTGGAAGGGCGCACCCGGCGGTCCGACGCTTGGCATCATCGTCGAATACGACGCGCTGCGCGGCACCAAGGGCGCCTTTCACGGCGACCAGCACAGCACGCAGGGGCCGATCGGCCTGGCGGCGGCCGAGGCGATGAAGGAGTTCATGGAGACAGTCGGGCACGCCGGGCCGCATCGTCGTCTACGGCACGCCGGGCGAGGAGATGATGCCGCCCAATCGCCAAGACGGTGATGTACGACGCGGGCGTGTTCGAGGGCGCCGACATCATCGTCCGCAGTCACTCGACCAGCGACGACGTGCGGCCGGCGCCGGGATTCGGGACGTGCTGCATGAACATCGACGGCGTGAAGTACACCTTCAGCGGCGCGCCGGCGCATCAGCTCACGGCCTGGAACGGCCGCAACGCGCTCGAAGGCGTCATTCACCTCTTCGAGAACATCGACAGCGTCCGCAGCAACATCCGCCCGGAGGCGCGCATCCAGGGCGTCATTACTCGAAGGCGGCGCCGCGCCGAACGTCGTTCCCGATCGCGCGGTCGCGGACTTCTACATCCGCTATCCGGACGAGGTGTACCTGCGCACGGTCCGCGAGTTCACCGACAACGCGGCCAAGGCGGCGGCGCTGTCCACCGGCACGAAGGTTCAGATCGATCACTACGGCAGCGCTGCGCGACGGCATCTCGGCCGCCACGCTCGCCGAGGTCGGCTTCGCGTACATGAAGCAGTACGGCGCGACCGCGTGCAGGCCGAGCCGGGCAAGCCGCAGGGCTACGAGGAGACCGGCAGCGTCTCGCGCGCGATCCCCGGCTCGGGTTCACGGCGCAGTCGTCGAACGCGCCGAATCACACGTACGAAATGGAGACGGATGCGGTCGCGGAGGTCGGCCACCACGGCTTCACGGTCGACGCCGAGGCGATGACGGCGCTGCTCTACGACTTCGCGACGCACGCCGACTATCGCGCGGCCGTCAAGCGCGAGTTCGACGGCATCAAGGCCCTGTTCGACGAGTACCTCGCCGACGCTGGAGAAGACCTACACCGAACCCGGTCGTGAAAGGCCCGGACGGACGTTAGGACCGTGCCGCTCATTCGAGGCTCCAGACTTGGACCGTACGGGATTCTCGCGCCGATTGGCGCCGGCGCAATGGGCGAGGTGTATCGCGCTCGCGATACGGCGCTCAACCGCGACGTCGCGCTGAAGGTGCTGCCGGCCTCGGTTGCGCAGGACCCCGAGCGGCTGGCCCGGCTACGGCGCGAGGCGCAGGTGCTCGCGTCGCTCAATCACCCGAATATCGCCCAGATCTACGGCTTCGAATCCACGGCGCCCGGCGCGCTCGTGCTCGAACTGGTTGACGGCCCCACGCTCGCCGATCGCATCGCGAAGGGCCCGCTCGCACCCGCCGAGGCGATCGACGTCGCCAGGCAGATCGCCTCCGCCCTTGCTGCGGCCCATGACGCGGGCATCGTGCATCGCGATCTCAAGCCGGCGAACGTGAAGGTGCGCGACGACGGCACGGTGAAGGTGCTGGATTTCGGTCTGGCGAAGGCCGCATCCGGCGCATCGACTTCGGACGGCCTCGACAGTCCCACCATGACGTCGCCCGTCACGACGACGGAGGGCACCGTCCTCGGCACTGCGGCGTACATGTCGCCCGAGCAGGCGCGGGGCCGCCCCGTAGACGCCCGTACGGACATCTGGGCGTTCGGCGTCGTCCTCGTCGAGATGGTGACGGGCCGCCGCGCATTTGACGCCGAGACGATGTCGGACACGATGGCGGCCGTGCTCACGCGCGAGCCGGACTTCGATGCCGTGCCCGTGTCGATGCGCCGGCTCGTGCGCGCCTGCCTCGTCAAGGATCCCGCGCGCCGGCTTCGACACATCGGCGATGCGATGACCCTCGTCGACGACGCGGCGCTGGCGCCGGCGGCGCCTCCACGCGCCCCAACATCGCGCTGGATCTGGCCGGCAGCTCTGCTCGTCGTTGCCGTCGCCACGGTCGCCTGGCTGTTCCTGCGCCCGCAGCCGGCCGACACCATGAGCACGCGGTTTCTGCTGAACGCGCCGACCGGTGCGGCGTTCAACTACACCTACTCGGCCACCGCGATCTCGCCCGACGGACGGCAACTGGTCTTCCGGGTCGCCTCGTCCACCGGCGCCCCCTCACTGTGGCTGCGGTCGCTTGACTCGCTTGAGCCCCGGCCGATTGCAGGCACCGAGCGTGCCGACTTTCCGTTCTGGTCGGCCGACGGACGCTCGCTCGGCTTCTTCGCCGCTGGACGCCTGGAGCGCGTAGACCTTTCAGGCGGCGCGCCGATCGTACTGTCCGATGCGTCGGATGCCGATACCGCCACCACGGGCGGTTCATGGAACACGAACGGCAAGATCATCTTCGGGGCGCCGGAAGGCCTGTATCTGATAGGCGCGGCCGGGGGCACGCCGTCGCTCATCCTCTCGGTCGACGCCGCCAGCAGGGAGACCGGGATCGGCTTCCCGCAGTTTCTGCCCGACGGCGATCGGTTCCTCATCTTCGTCCGAAGCGACGACGCGATGCGAGAGGGCGTCTACGTCAGCTCGCTCTCACATCCAGACCGCAAGACCCTCGTGCTGGCGACCGACCGCAAGGCCATCGTCGTCACCAACGCCGCTCGTCGTCAGTCGGCCCTGCTGTACCTGCAGGACCGCACGCTTCTTGCTCGGCGACTTGACCTGGCCTCGTTGGCGTTGACGGGTGAGCCGATCTCGCTGGCGACAAACGTGGCGCTCTTCCCGCCGGGTTTTCATGCGAGCTTCTGGGCCTCAGCGTCCGGAGGCGTGCTCGCGTACCGCACGGAGGCGTCCGATCGACCGCGTCTGACCTGGGTGGACGCGGACGGCGCGGTTCGCCGCGAGACCGATCCACAGGAGCAACAGGACAACTTCTATACCCATGTCCGGTTGTCGCCCGACGGCACCCGCGCCGTCGTCGAACTGACGGAAGGGCAGGGATATCCGGCCATCTGGACCTGGGACTTCGCCCGCCATGCGAGGACGCGCCAGACCGTCGCCACGCGGCCAACTCGTTTCCCGATCTGGGCGCCGAATGGCCAGGAGATCGCGTTCGCGTCGCCCCGGTCGGGCAGCCTCCAGATCTTCCGCAAGGACGTCGCCGGCGGCCAGCCCGCGCAGGCGCTCACGGACGGGCCTGGCGACAAGACGCCGTCTGACTGGAGCCGCGACGGACGCTACATCTTCTATACCCAGAACGGTGCGACGACGAGCGAAGACATCTGGGCGCTGTCGGTCGCGGGCGACGGCAAACCGTTCCCCGTCCGGCAGACGGCGGCCATCGAGACGACGCCCGCACTCTCGCCAGACGGGCACTGGCTGGCGTTCGAGTCCGCGCAGTCCGGCCGGCCCGAAGTCTACGTCGTCCGGTTCCCCGGGTCGCCGTCCGATGCGGCGGCGCAGGACCAGCCGTGGCAGGTATCCACGCAGGGAGGGAGCCGGCCGCGCTGGAGCGGCGACGGCCGCGCGTTGTTCTTTGTCGCCTTGGACGACCACGCGATCCTGCGGGCTGCCGTGCGCACCACGGGCGCGGGATTCGAAAGCGACGCACCAGCGCGATTCGCCGACCTCGCGCTCATGTCCGTGGCGCGGTCGCCATTCGACGTCACCGCCGACGGACGGCGCGTCCTGTTCCTCGAGCGCACGACCAATCAGGCCGCGCCGCTCGTGATCGTCGCGAATGGGCTGATGCCCTGGGGACAAGGACCGACGGAACGATGAAGCTGCTGGCGAGTGCGGTGTTCCTATCGTCTGGTCGCCACCGCGATGTTGAAGCGCATCGACAACGACACGGGTCCCGCCGCACGCGACCGCGTGCTCACCCGATCGACGAGCGCCCGGCGGACCTTCGGGCGCCCGTCAGCGCGCGCGCGATCTCGACGCGCCGCTTCGTGCCGGGGCTGTAGGTGGCGATGATCTCGCCGCGGAAGTGCGTGTCGAGGCGCACGCCGTCGAGCAGCGTTTCGACGTGTTCACCTGAGCATCCCCGTCAACCTGAAGAACGGATGAAGCGGCCGCCGGCCAAATCCTCGCGATGCTAGACTGCGGGACACGACCGAACGGCGAATCGCATCGAGTTCGGGCGGTAGGAGGCCTCATGCGCATCCTCGCGCTCGCCGTCACGCTGGCCATCGCGACAACGCTTTCCGCGCAGTCGTCATCGGCCTATCGGATCACCCACACCTACCCGCTCGGCGGCGACGGCAGCTGGGATTACATCGTCCCCGATCCGCCGAACCATCGGCTGTTCATCGGCCGGCAGAATCGCGTGATGGTGGTCGACGAGGACACCGGGCACGCTCCTCGGCGAAGTCACCGGCATCCAGGGCGCGCACGGCACGGCGCTGGCGCCCAAGGTCGGGCATGGATTCGCGACGTCGGGCAACGACCAGTCGGTGGTCATGTTCGATCTGAAGACGTTCGCGGTGCTCGGCCGGATTCCGGCGGCCGAGGACGCGGACGCCGATCATCTACGACGGCGCGTCCAACCGCGTCTTCACGTTCAACGGCGACGCGCACTCGTCGACCGTGATCGATCCGCGCGGGAACGCTCATCACGAACATCCCGCTCGGCGGCAAACCGGAATACGGCGCGTCGGCCGGCGACGGCAAGGTGTACGCGAATCTCACGGACACGAGCGAGGTCGTCGAGATCGACGCAAAGGCCGCGACCGTCGTCGCGGCGCTGGTCCACCGCGCCGTGCAAGCAGCCAGTCTCGATGGCGCATCGACACCGCGCATCATCGGCTGTTCAGCGGGTGCCGCAGCGGCCTGATGGCGATCTCGGACTACTCAGGCCGGCAAGGTCGTGGCGACGGTGCCGATCGGCACGGGCGTCGACGGCGCCGCCTTCGATGCCGCCTCCGGCGACGCGTTTGCGTCGAACGCCGACGGCACGCTGACGGTGATTCACCAGGACGCGCCGGACCAGTACCACGTCGTCGAGACCGTGCAGACGCCCCCGGCGTCGCGGAACATGGGACTCGATCCCACCAATCATCGCGTGTTCCTCGTGTCGGCGAAGTTCGGACCGCCGCCGGCGGGCGGCCGGGGACGACCGCCGGTGCTGCCCGGGACGTTCACGCTGATGGTGATCGAGCGCGAGCCCGGTCGCTGACGGAGTCAGCCTCAGCGGTGGTGCTGA